>CAVUZU010000023.1:0-12986 GCA_963746025.1 uncultured Actinomycetota bacterium | reverse complement strand
CGCCGCCGGGTGATCGCTGCGACTGCGGGTCCGAACCGGGAATCGAAAACAACGCGCGACAATCAGCGACGGTCCGCCGGCGATCTTGCCGCTTCGTCGTCCGGCGCGCGACCGGTCGCGGCGACGAGGTTCCCGACTCCGGCGGCCCCGTCGGCGCCTGAGCCAGGTAGACCCACTCGGCCAGGTACGCCGTCGCACCCCCATGATCGCCGCTCCCGGAGATCGCTGGACCAAGACGCCGCTGTGTCGGCTGAAACTGAAGCCAGTACCTGCTCGCTGTGGCCGATGGGGAACAGGACCGCGGCGTAGGTAGTTGAACATGTCTGGGCCCATCAGCCCATTGACCCGCTGCGTCACCGGGTGCGCGAGATCGTCGTACCGCGTCGCCCTCGTCGGGGACGAACAACTGTCGCGGGTGGACCGAGACAGCTTGATCGAATGGGGCGGCTTCTCGATCCGGCTGGCCACGACGTGGAGCAGAACGACGTCGAGCATCTGGTTACCTGGTAGAAGATCGTGTTCGGGGCGCCAGCCAAGCTCAGTCCCCGCTGCTCGGCGGCAACGGCTCGTCCACGGCTGAATGGTCGCTGCAGGCCCCGGGACGGGATCGGGTCCGCCGACGATCATCCGCCTGTGCGCTGGTCGACGACCTGGTGCAACGTGTTGGGTTTGATCCCGGCCCAGGTGATCATCTTCCATTCCACGAAGGTCAGTCGCGATCTTGCGGACATGGATGCCGCACCGGTCGCTCACTGATCCTGAACCGCGACCTCGCCCTGGTCTGGTGGGCCGGGTCGATCTCGATGACGGCAATCTGGCGATGTTCGTCGCGTCGCCGGTTGCCGTGGACAGCCGGACGGGATCACCGTGGGCGACGGCGGTGATGTCGTTGCGGCCTGCTGCCGAACTTGCCGGTGGGACAACTCGCCGGCGCGCTGGTCGACCGTCTGACCGACGCTCGGTGTCGATCTTGGCCAACCTCGCCATGGCGGCGACGACCTCCGGGTTCCTGGTGATCCCGGACGGGGTTGGTGGCCGTTCGCGGTGGTGAACCTGATCGTCCGGAGCCTGGCTCAGTTCGCCGCTCCGGGCGGAGCACGCGTTGCTCGGCGAACTGGTGCCGCCGACACCGGCTGGCGAGGGCGCCAGTCTGAACGCGATGAACAAAGACCTCGCCCGGCTGATCGGGCCGGCTGCCGGTGGGCTGCTGTTCGCGGCGGCCGACTGTGGGCGCCGCCGCCCTCGATGCCCTCTCCTTCCTGGTCGCCGCACTGCTGGTGTCCATCGTGTCCCGGCGCCGCCCCTTCCGTCCGATCGCGTGCGGAGCCACGGGCTGGTTGGTCGACTTGGTCAGCGGGGCGCGGCTGGTCTGGCGGACCGCGAGCTTCGGCCGTTGATCCGCTCGTCGCGATCACCATGTTCGGCGAAGGTGCGATCTCGGCCCTGCTGGCTCCGTTCGACGACGACGTGCCGGCGGCGGCGCGGGAGTCCTCGGGGCGATGCTGTCCGCGCAGGCTGTCGGCGGGGTCGCCGGAGCCTGTGGGCCTCGTGGGTCGCCGACCGACACACCCGCTCGGCCTGCTCGGTGTCGCGGCGATCGCGTCCGGCGGCCCGCTGGTGGTGATCTTCAACTACGCGCTGATCTTTCCCACCGCGGTGCCCGCGGTGTCGCTCACCGGTCTGGCCGGGTTCCCGTCCGCCGTGTTCGGCGCCGCCCAGGGTTACGCTCTGCAGGTCTACGCGCCGCCGGGCCTGCGCGGCCGGTGTTCGCCTCGCCGGCGGCGTGCTCGCCTCGCCCAGTCGCCGGCATCACGATAGCCGGCCTGGCAGCCGACGCTGGGGATCGCCAGTCATCAAATCGACGCCGCGACGTACCTGATCGCCGGCGTCCTCGCGCTCAGGCCGACGCGGGCGCGGAAACTCAAACCGGCTGCCGCGGGGCGATGACCCACGGGTTCTGCCTCACGCCGACGAGCAGATCCGATGCCCAGGCGGCGTGAGTCAAGTCAGCCACTCGGCGGGGCCGGAAACTGCGCCCTTCCAGCAGCCCCAGTCACTCTCACCAGTCGATGCGAATCCGCACGTCCGAAGAGATCTGCGGCCGGCACGCTCCGCTCCGTCGGGGCGAACCACCATGGAACGGGCATCCCCTTCGTCGTCCATGACGCGCCAGCACGCGATCTCAAGACCGAACCCCATGGCCGGCAGCTGATGATCACCGACTCGAAGAGACGAGCCTGGCGTTGAAGACGGCCACCGCCACAACCCCCAGATCGCCGAATCGATCTGACAAGGACGCCACATCGACGCCCGTCTCCTCGCTCTTGACGAGCTCGTGGATCTCCGCGAGGGAGCGCCGATGGGTCGAAGTGTCGACTGATTCGTCGCTGGACCAGCTCGAGGATCCGCTCGACGTCCGCCTCCGGGCCGGACGTGCCGTGTGCTTCAGGTTCAGGGACCGCATCATCCCGCCGTAGTCGCCGACCTTGTTCATCGCTCCACGGCGGGCGGCGGCCTCTCGATACATCGACGTCCGGCGACGGGCCTCTTCGGTCTGTGCGGTCGACGGAAGCCAGCCAGTTCCGCAGGGCGCGCCAGGTCCGCTCGTCGGTGCAGTAAAGCGCCGGACTCGAGCCACTGATCGGTCACCAGGATTGCTCGACCGGATTATCATCGACGAGGACGAAGGTGCTCGCCGAGAGGTCGACTCAGTCACCGCTTCGGCCACGTTGTCGGCCTTCGGCCTCCAATTGATCTTGGTCAGCGTGAAGTCGTTTTCCTGCAGCGCCACTCGTCCCAGCGGATCAACCCTTGATCGTTCTTGCTGACAGCGACGAGCAGATGCTGGCCGCCTTGAGTTCCAGGAGTCGTTGCTGGCGCTCCCCCGGTAGTGCTCCTCCGGACCGTCCCCATCACTCCTGCGAGAGCGTGTTGTCGAAGTCCACCAGGAGCACCTTGGCCGCGCCCAGAAGGTCGTAATCGGCGAGCAGCGAGCCATACGCGGACGCCACCTCGGGCCCCAGGCGGGACGGGTGTGTGTAGCCGGCGGGAACGTCCGCCGGAGCGAAAAGCGGCTGCGCCATCGCCGCAGTCCACCCCGCTGGTCGATGAGGTCGGCCTCATCCAGGACCGCGACGTTCACGCTCGCCTCCGCCAGCTCCGCGACCTGTCTGCCGAGCGTCGACCGGAGTTCGTCTGTGCGCGCGAGTGCGGGGCAAGGAAAGGAATCCTGCGGCGCACCGGATCGAGCGGGAGCCCGCCCGGCGTGTGCAACACGATCGTCGCCTCGGTGACGGTCCGAATGTTGTCGATGAGCCGGTGCAACGTGCCCACCAGCCCTTCGACCAACGAGGCTGAGCGGTGCGAGGGGAGGATCGCCGCCGCCGAACGCCAAGCGGCTCGATACAGCGGAATCCTTCGAAGGTGAACAGGGAGACGCCGATGACGTCGGGCTGCCACCGGGCGATCTCCTTGATCACCGCGTCGTTCATGGATTCCACCTGCTGAGCCGCACTGAAGAACACATGAGAGGTCTCGATCGGGCAATCTCCACGCTCCATTACCGGCGCCAGGAAGGCGCGCGTCTCGACGAACAGGCAGTCGCCGATGAACAGGACCTTGACCTTGGGCTCCTGTCGATCGGTCAACGGGGCATGGAAACCCGTGAGAATCTCGCGCGCGATCTCCGGATCGAACTGATCACTCACCAACTGTGCAATTGCCGGAATCTCGATCGCGAGGTGATCGAGGAACAATGACCGCCGGTCCTGCGGGGACAGGCCGTCGGCAACATAACGCAGTCGCTCATCGAGATATACCGTGGCGTGATCATCGGAGCCGCCGAGCCCTCCGATGAGTAGGCGGGCCAAGGGCCGGAGGAACCGCTGCCGTGCTTCTTCAGCCGTCCCGGTCTCGCTTGATCCCATGGTGGGACCGGCCGCGCCGAGGTCCACCAGGCATCGACCAGCGCCGCCTCCTTTCCGGTCAGGAGTTGAGCGAGCCGCCGAGCGGCCTCGATGTTCGCCTCGGGGGCGGTCTCCACAGCCCTGTCCGTCATCGTCTTTCCTCCGGTTGGATGTTGATCTCGGTGACGCCGCCGGGCGGCGGCAGATCCCGCAGCGACGAAGCCGCCCCATCCGCCTGGCCCAACTGGCGGCGCCCGGACGGTGCCAGCAGCTGCCGGAGCCGGAACGGGTCGACGAGTCTGGGCAGTGCCGCCCGACTGGTGGCCTTGCCGAGGAGGGCGCGACTCGCCTCGCGAAGCACCACAGCCCACGAAAAGGCGACTGCCCGAGGGAGGCCGTTGCGTCGTCGGAACAGCCGGATGCGGTTCAGCACCAACAGTGACCAGAGTCCGGGAGAGCCGGCGGAATCGCCTTCCAGGTGGACGGCCCGCGCGGTCGGCACGTACCGAACAGCGAAGCCATGATCACCTGCCCGCAGATCGAACTCGGTCTCCTCGGAATAGAGGAAGAATGACTCGTCCCAGGGCCCACAGGACCGAAGGCACTCGGCGGTGATCAACTGCGTCGAGCCCTCAGCCCAGTCGATGGAGGCCGCGTCGAGATAGCAGGCCGGGTCGCTGACCACCTCACCGAAGCGCACGGTCCGGCTGGCACGTTCAGCGCCGACCAGCGCATCGGCGTAAGCCCGGATCACCGTCGGTTCACGGCGCTGCGACAAGATCAACTGGCCGTCGGCGTCGGTCAGCTGCGGCACGGCGATGCCGACCCCTGGTTCGCGAATCGCGTCCAGCAACTCGGACAGGCAGCCCGGTCCGAGGCGTACGTCCGGGTTGAGCACCAAGGCCGCAGTGAATGGGTCGGCCGCCCGCGTCGCCGCGTTGATCCCCGCCGCATAGCCCGCGTTCCGGCCGACCTGGACCAGTCGGGCATCCGGCGCCAGCCGCCGGACCATCACCACGGTGTCGTCGCTCGACGCGTTGTCAGCTATGACGAGTTGCCAGGGCACGTCGCCGGCACCGGCTGGTATGGAGTCAATCAGGCCGGCCAACTGATCCGCGCTGTTGTAGGTCACCACGCAGATGGCCACTCGCTCCTCTCGATGATCATTCATGTCCGTGTCCCCACTCCTGATTCCCCCATCACCTCGATCTCCGTCGGTCGATCTCGCGTCAGGTCCAACTGCTCGCGTCGGGCCAGATTCGCCGCGCAGCCAGCCATGCCGAAGAGTAAGAAGCTCAGACCCGCGGTGATCGGAAAGCCCCAGGCGTCGAAGGTGGCGTAGCTGACCACGAGGCCACAGATCGACGCCGCGATGGCCAGCGAAAGGTGCCGCAGCAGTGGATCCCTGGTGCGACGCCGGGCCCCGAGCGCGCCCATGACCGCCGCCCCGACAGCGATGACGGTCGCGATCAGGCCTACGACGCCCAGTTCAATCAAGATCACCAGAAGCTGGTTGTCGAGGATCCGGTAGTACCGCGGCACGAAGGTGAACAGGCCACGCCCGAAGATCGGGTTCTCCGCGAAGAGGCCCAAGATCACGGTGTAGTCGTCGGTTCGGCCGGAGACGCTGGGATCGGCGTCCAAGTTCGCGAACAGCGACCGGATCGTGCCCAGCAGACCGGGCGCCAGCAGCCGCATCCCCACGGCAGCGAAGGGCAGCACAATCAACGCCCGCAGCCGCCAGCCGCGCGGCCAGCCGAGGAAGAGCACCAGAACGGCGACGGCAGCAACCAGGATCCCCGAGCGGGACACCGACATCGGAATGGCGGCGCCGATCAGAACGTCGGGATCCAAGCGCGCAGACTGCGACCGTCACCGCGGGCATGCAGGCTGTGGTGCAACGTCAACGGAAGCAACGCGGCCATCGTCACGCCGAACTGATCGGGTGCGTCGCCGTGCTGGAAACCCGGTCCACCACCGATCGGGAGATCACCTCACCGAACTCGGAGTTCGCCGTCAGTCCGGGATCCGGAACAGCCCGGCGATGTCGAATCCGGTGAAGTACTGAATGATCCCGAGCAGAGCCACGAAGGCTCCAATCGGACGATCCATTGGTCAACAGCCCGAGGTCGGCGCGGGAGCGCAGACCGTTGGCCGTGACCATCAGGATGCCGAGCCAGCCGGCGAAGGACAGCAATCCTCGGTCGGCCGCTGACACCATCGTCGCGGTGATCTCCGCGACCGTTGACGGCAGCAGCGTCCAGAACTCGTCGGTGGCCTGGCGGATGCTCGGTGGTGCGTACCATCCGGTCAGGTTCCCGGCGGCATAGGCGGTCAGCACAGCAAGCGTCAGGGCACGAATCCGATCCGGATTGCGGTCAGGCCACGGATCGGGTTCGTACCGCGCACCGTCGCCACGATCCACCACATCAGGGCGCAGATCCCCCACAGCGACGCGGGCGATCCCGCCGATCCCAACGGCCGGAAGACCAGTTGCGACGGAATGCACAGCCGCAGCCCGACATAGCCGATGACGAAGATCACCGCCGGCAGCGACTCGCCCCTGGCCCGGCCCCAGGCAACCAACCGGGACCAGGCGGCCCTAACGGCGACCCGAACCATGATCATCCGCAGTCACCAGCGTCCGGTCCGGCGGGTGATCTTCTTCGTCCTCGTTGTCCTCGTGATCTTGGTCGATTCCGGTGTCCGGGTCGTCGATCCCGGCCGGCGGGACCTTCGCAGGAAGCGATCCAGCGCCCGGCAGGGCCTCGGCCGGCACTCGATCGGATCGTCGCCTCGGATCCCTCTTCCAACTCGTCCTGCGGATCGGTGTCGGCATCCCCCTCGGCGCCCTTCCTCCGCGCCGCCTGCCGCTCGGTCCGGGTCCGGCGCGGCCGCGCTGCCCGCCACCGGTCCCAGCCGACGACGACCATCAGGGTCAGCACCATCCCGACTGCGCCGACCGCGGCGACTGCACGGGTCCGGTCACCGGTGAGCACCTCCGCCTCGTTGAAGGTGCCGTTGGTCCGGGTGTGGATGAACTGGCGCCGTGGCGCATTCTCCTCGTTCTGGATCCGCTCCAGCTCGGCCTGCAGCCGCCGGATCACTTCGTCCCGAGTGCCGATCGCCTGCTGCGGATCGGCGCCTTCGGTCGTGATCACCAGCAGTGGCCCGGTCTCCGGGCTCAGCGTGATCGCGTAGCTAGCCGTGTGCCCGGCCTCCGCCACCAAGCGCTGCGACTCCGGCGCGTTCATCGTCGACGCGATCAACGCCGCCGCGGTCGCCAGACCCGGATCGAGATTGAGGTACGGATTGGTCGGCGAATCGCTGCCGCTCGCCTGCGGTGGCAGCAGCAGCAACAGCTGGCCGGTGGCCTGATAGCTCGTCGGCGCCTTCAGGTATGCGGCACTCATGGCGCCCACGACCAGCACCATGCCCACCAACACCACCAGCCAGCGGCGGCGCAGCATCCCCAGCACGTCGGAGAGATAGATTCCCCGAGGTGCTTCGCGTTCACGAGACGAGTTGTCGTCCATAGACTTCCTCCTCCACCACACGAACAAGATCGGCCTGGGCCGGCGCCCAGGTCCGCCTGGTCGAGCCCGCGGCAGCGATGGCCCGATCGTCATTGTTGGTCTCGACGATCGCCGAGAGCGCATCGGCGACAGCCAGCGGATTCGGGCTGGCCCACCGAGCATGATCGTTCGGCAGGTCGGCCCGAGCCTCCGGCGCGTCGTTGATCACCGGGATCGTCCCTGCCGCCAACATCTCCTCGGCCACGAGAGAGATGTTCGTGAACGACAAGGCCAAGCCGGCGATGCACCTGTTGTACAACGCGTTCAGGGCGACCGGCGTCAATCGCCCATGGCGGATCGCCTGGAACGGGAGCGATTTCGGGGCGTCGCCGTAGACGTGGATTGGGACGTCGTTGTGCCTTCGCTGGAACTCGGCCAGTGCCAGGCTGCCGAGCCAGTATCCGCGTCGTGGATTCCCGGGCCGGGCGTAACAGACGACACCGGTTCGCGGCCCCGCTGGCACCAGCCGGTAGACATCAGTGTCGCAGCCGAAGGGCGTCACCTCAGGGTCGATGCAGACCTCAGTCCGCAACGCCGTGGCCACCATGTTGCCCAGCGCGATGCACCGGAACCCGAAGCGGTAGGAGTCCTCGGCCAAGGCGTACTCCGGACCGTGTGGATAGAAGTATGGCTCGTAGTCCTGGATAAAATAGAGTCGGTGCATTGGTCCCTCACCTCGCCGGGCGAGCACATGGGCCGATTCCCAGCCGGTCGCGATCGCCGCATCCACACCCGAGATTCCGTCGGCCGCATCCCGTACCTCCGCCCGCACCGACGGCCAACCCTGCTGGACGATCTTGCGATGTTGCGCAACATCGCCGCCGTGCCGGTCGTAGAGGAAGATCACGCAGCGGTGTCCGGCCTCCTCCAGCGCCGACACCATCCGAAACATCGTGGTGTGTCCGCCCGATCCGAGCGACGGCGGACTCGCGACCCAGCCGATGGTCAGACTGCTGCCACGGATCCGCGCGCTTCCCGGCATCGCCAGCTTCAGGACGCGTGAGTCGGCGATGTCCTGTGGCAGCAGCGGAATCTCCGCTGAGTCCGCGCCGAGCCGCCGGTACGCGAACCGGATCGTCCGCTGCGCCGTGGCACCAAGGCCGGACCGGCGCACCTCCCGCACCCCCTTGCCGGCCACACGAAGGGCCCGGATCAGTCCGGCTGGTGGCGCCACCGACGGGACGCTCATCGCAGTGCCTTCGCCAGGACGTCGACGACGCGTTCCTGCTGTGCGGCAGTGATGCCGGGGAAGATCGGCAGCGACAAGATCAACTCGGCTGCTGCCTCGGCGACCGGGAACGACTCCGGCTCGGCGAAGTAGCCCGCGAACGCCTTCACCCGATGGATCGGTGCCGGATAGTGGATCCCGGCCCCGATGCCGGCCGCGGCGAGCTCGGCCAGCACCCGATCCCGGTCCGGCACCGTGATCACGAACAGGTGCCAGACCGGCAGATTGCCTGCCGCCGTCACCGGCAGCCCCACCACCGGATACTCCGCCAGCAGCTCGCGGTAGCGGTCGGCCGCGGCCCGGCGGGCCTCGTTCCAGTCCGGCAACTTGCGCAGCTTGATCGACAACACGGCGGCCTGGATCGAATCGAGCCGCGAGTTCAGCCCCAGCTCGTCGTGCTGATAGCGCTCCACCCCGCCGTGGTTGCGGAGTGCCCGGACCCGGGCGGCGATCTCGGCCTGGTCGGTGGTGACCGCGCCGGCATCGCCGTACGCGCCGAGGTTCTTGCCCGGATAGAAGCTGGTTGCCGCCGCCACCCCGAACGAGCCGGCCGGCTGGCCGAACCTGGCCGCGCCCTGGGACTGGGCTGCGTCCTCGAACAGCAGCATGTCGTCGTCGACCGCGGTCCGGAGCCCGCCGAAGTCGGCGACCTGACCGTACAGGTCGACGCCGATCACCGCCCTGGTCCGCGGGGTCAGCCGCTCCGCCACCCGGGCCGGATCGAGCAGATAGTCCGCGCCGCAGTCGGCCAGCACCACGGTGGCGCCGGCGTGCAGCACCGCCTCCGCGGTCGCCACGAACGTGTTCGCCGGAATGATTACCTCGTCCCCCGGGCCGACGTCGGCGGCCCGCAGCGCCAATTCGATCGCGTCGGTGCCGTTGCCGACACCGATGCAGTGCCCGGTGCCGGAGAACGCCGCGTACTCCTGCTCGAACCGAGCCACCTGCGGACCGAGGACGAACGACGAACTGGCCATGATTTCGGCCAATCGGTCCCCCACCTCGGTGGCGATCTCGGCGTGGTTGAGTGCCAGGTCGAGGAACGGCACCGGCTGATCCAGCGCCACGTCCGGTGTGAAGTCCAAAGTCATGATCAAGCCCCCGTTGATGATGTGATCGTGCTGGTCGCGGCCGTGCTGACCGGACCGAGTGAGCGAAGTCGCCGCAGCCACCAGCGATGCAGTGGTACGGCAAAGAGTGCGAGCCCCACCACCGCACCGACGACGAGCGCCGCGAGATCCGGCAGGCCGAGCCGGGTCAGGCCCAGCAGGACGGCGGCGGTCGGCGCCGCCACCAGCAGCGGTGGCAGACAGGACCGCAGAATCGCCGCCGGACTGGCGCCGACCCGGTGCAGGCAGAAGAGGTAGGCGGGCAGGACGAAGATCACGGCGATCACCAGGTGACTCAGCCCGGCGCCGGCCAGGCCGAGCCAGGATACACCGGCGATCATGCCCGGCACCATGATCAACAGCCACCAGACCTGGACCAGCAGCACCGGGCGGGTCGCGCCGAGCGAGATCAGATAGGTGGCGAACAGGTCGAAGATCACCCGCACCGCGCCGAACAGGGCCAGCCCGACCAGCGCGGCCGCCGCGGGCCGCCAACGATCACCGTAGAGCAGGCCGATCGCCGGTCCGGCCAACGTCGCCAGGCCGATCCCGAGCAGCAACCCGACCGCCCAGATCGGTCCGGTGACCACGGCCAGGGCGCGGCCCTGTTCGGCCCGGGTTTCGAGCCGGGCGAAGGCGGGCAGCGCGACCACCCGGATCGACTGGCCGACCGCGTTCATCGGCCAGGACGACACGTTGAACGCCAACGCGTAGAGGCCGAGCTCGACCGGGCCGAGCGTCCGGGCCACCACCAGATTGTCGAGGCTGATCAACAACCAGGAGAGCAGGTTGGCCGACGCGAGCGGCAGACAGAAGGCCGCCGACTCAGCGGCGATCCGGCGATCGAAGCCGAGCCGCAGCGGCATCCGGGTGACCAGATAGAAGCCGATCGCGGTGGCGAGCTGGCCGCAGAGCTGGCCGATTGCGAGGGCCATCGGGCCGTGGCCGAGCACGGCCAGCACGGTCATCACCGAGGTGGAGACGACCAACCCGCTGCCGTTGACCGCGAAGATCGTGCCCTGCTTGAACGCGCGCTGCAGCATCGCCGCCGGGACGATGGTGAAACCGAACGCGACCATGCCGAGCGCCATCACCCGGATCACCGGCTCCGACTCCGGCGACTCGAACGCCGCGCCGATCGGCCCCGCCGCCAGGGCCATCGCGGCAGCCAGGACGCCGCTGGTGAGCAGGCCCATCGTCGCCACGGTCGGGATCCGGCGCTGCGGATCCTTGGCCCGGACCAGATCCGAGCCGAGACCGAACTCGGCCATCGTGCCGAGCACGCTCCACACCGTCAGGGCGACCGCAAAGACACCGAACTGATCCGGTGCGATCAGCCGAGCCATGATCAGACTGACCCCGAAGTTGCCGACCCGCAGCAGCAGGTTGCTGATCGTGCTCCAGCCGAGACCACGGCGCACCCCGGCGGCTATCGACGGCGTCTCGGGCCCCTGGGTGGCGGGCTCCAGGGTGGCGGTCATGTGCCGTACCGCCGCTCGAACCGCCAGCCGAGGTGATGCCGCACCTTCGAGGCGAACCGCCGCGCCGCCACCGCCGGAAACGCCCGACCGCTGATCGGGCCCAGCTCACAGACCTGCCAGAGCGCGCTGGACCGGACCTCCGGGTCGGTCTCCAGCGCGTAGTCGAGATGATCTTGGACCATGCTCCGCGGGGCCCCGTCCCGGTGCCCGCGCAGGGCCCGCCGCAGCGACTCCCGGGCCAGCGCCCGCCGTGCCACCGGCCGGAGGGCAGTGACGTCGGCCCGGTCCGGTGCATGCACGTCGAACAGCAGGTCGAAGGTCGTCCGTCGCTCCTGCAGATCGGTCAGCCAACCGGCGTAGATGGTCAGGTGCATGTTGGCGTCGTGCACCCGATAGAGCGCCTGGTCCGGACCGTTGACCCGGCCAATGTCCCAGTGCAGGGCGGTCCGCAGCCAGAGGTCGAGATCACCCGAATGTGGCAGCCGCCGATCGTAGTCGCCGACCTGGACCAGGGCCTCTCGTCGCATCACCACCTCGGGCGAGGAGATGAAGCACCGGGCCTGCCGCAGGGACAGGCCGAGCCACTCCCGGCCGCTCCAGACGCTCCAGTTGCGCAGCTTCGACACCGCCGCCGGCGGAGTGCCGCTGAACGACCGGGCGAACCCGTAGACCAGCCCGACCCGTGGTTGCGACTCGAGCAGAGCCACGGCCCGGGTCAGTGCCTGCGGCGGCAGCAGATCGTCGGCGGACAACAGCACCACGTAGTCGCCGGTGACCGCGGCCAGGCCGTCGTTGTAGGTCTGGATGTGGCCGCGATTGGTGGCGTGCCGGAGCACCGAGACCCGCGGCTCGTCGGCGGCCAGGGCCTCGGCGACCTCGCCGCTGCCATCCGGCGAGGCGTCGTCGACGATCAACACGTCCACGTCGATGCCGGGCTGATCGAGCAGGCCGCTGATCAACTCCGGCAGAAAGCGGCCGTAGTTGTAGCACGGGACCACGACGCTGGCCCGCGGTCGCCGGGTCAGCGGCACCGGTCGGTGGAACCTCACCATCGCACTTCAGCTCCCCGCATGGTTCAGCGCCCTCCCAACACTCGGCTCAACGGAGCCCGGTGCTCCAGCAGCCGGGCGGCACGCCGGCCCACACCTCGCCGGCCGGCAGATCGGTGATCGCGGCCGCACCCATCCCCAGCGTCGCCTCCGCGCCGACGATGCAGCTTTCCCGCACGCCGGCGTTCATCCCGAGGTAAGCGGCCTCGCCGATCCGCACCCGGCCACCGAGTGAAACTCCCGCGCACAACGTCGCGAAGTCCTCGATCACGTCGTCGTGGGTCAGCGTCACCCGGGGCATGAGACGACGTGCTCATCTATCGTCATGTTGAAGGTTACATGGTTCCGGCTCAGCAGGATGCGGTCCCGGCCGACGGCCCAAGGTCCTCCGGTATGATCACGACGGATCGATGATCGTCGCGAATCGAGTCACGACGAGACCGCTCTTCCGCAGCCGGGCGACGAGCGGCCGCCGGACTCGGCCGCGACCCACGGCCACCACCACCTCGACGTCCGGATGCGCCGCGATCTCGTCGGTCCGGCCGAGCACCGGGACGCCGTGGATGACCTGGCCGGCGAGCGCCGGATCGTCGTCCACGAAGCCGCGCACCCGCCGCCCGGCGACCCGTAGTGAGGCGA
>CAVUZU010000022.1:0-5840 GCA_963746025.1 uncultured Actinomycetota bacterium | reverse complement strand
CGTAGCGGATCGACGGCCAGGTTGTCGCCGGCCCGGTAGGCGCGGCCGATCCTGCCGGCCAGCGGCACGGGCAGGATCGGCCGCCGCTTTCGCCGCGCCGTGAGGTAGCCCCGGATCCGTTCGGCCATCGGATACACCCGCGGTCCGGTCAGCTCGCGGACCAGGCCGGCCGGCGACCCGAGAGCCAGGTCCGACAGCCGAGTCGCGACCGCGGCCGAGGGCCCGGACCGCGGTCAGGGACAAACTCGTGGAACTGGGCCGCCCGCAGGATCGTGTACGGCGGCCCCGAGGCGGCGATCGCCCGCTCGGCGCCGAGCTTGGCCCCGGAAATAGCCGAGCGGCATCCGGTCGGCGCCGATCACCGAGATGTGCACCAGGTGCCGCTCGCCGGCGGCCGTGGCCGCGCGGACCGGGGCCCGAGCCGCGGCGTCGTCGCGCTTCGGCCCACCGGCCAGGTGCACCACGGTCTCGACGCCGGCCACCGCCGCCTCGATCCCGGCCCCGGTGAGCAGGTCGCCGCTGACGTACTCGATCGGCTCGGTGTCGGCGTGATCGCGCCGGCTGAGCAGCCGGAGGTCGTGCCCGGCCTTGATCAACAGCTGTGCGACCTGCCGGCCGAGCGTCTCGGTGCCGCCGGTGAGCAGAATAGATGCTGCCATGATGGGGCCCCTTCGGTGTGCCTCGTCCGTCCGGGCCGATTCGGCCGGCCCGCTCGGTGTTGTTCCCTCACTTCCGATGACAACCGGCGATCGAGGAATGTGACCGCGGTGGATGACGACGAGTGGCTGGCCGAGCAGTTCGAGGTCCGGGTGCCCGATCCGATCCTCAGCCCGGAGTCCGGGGTCGATCCGGAGCAGCAGGCGGTGCTGGCCGACTCGGTCGGGCTGGCGCCGATGGTGGTGCTGGAGACGCTGACCCCGGTGGAACGGGTGGCCTTCGTGCTGCACGCCCTGGTCGCGGTGCTCGATCCGGACGTGGTGCTGCGGGCGGACGGCGGCCGGGCTCGGGAGCGCTTCACGATGACGATCAGCGGCGCTCGTACGGTGGCGTCGCAGGCGCAACTGGCCCAGCGGCTCGCCCCCGTTCGCCCGGCCGGTGTTGATCAACGGCAGCGCGGGAGTGATCACCCTGGCCGGCGATCGGGTGTTGTCGATCATGGCCTTCACCGTCACCGGTGGCAAGATCGCCCCGATCGACGTCCGCTACGACCCGGATCGGCTGGACCGGTTGGATCTGGCGAGGTTGGAAGCGTGACGACGCCGGCCTGGACATGATCATGCCCCGGGTGCCGCGGACTGAGCCGGCACCCGGGGCGAAGATCTTCACTACATGATCTTGGCCACCGGCGGGATCCGCCGGAGCAGGCTGGCCAGCAGCCAGCAGACCGGCACGGACAAGATCAACAGCAGCGCGAACTTGACGATCGCCGGGGCGACCAGGCCCTGCATCGCCACCGCGATGCCGACCAGGACGACCGGGTGGATCACGTAGACGGTGAAGGCGTTCGCGGCGGCGAACCGGCGGATCGGACCGGTGCCCGGCGCCACCCGGCGGAACAGGACCAACAGCGCGGTGCTGACCCCGACCCCCAGGATGGCCATCGCGATGCCGCTGCCGGTCGCGGCCAGGGCCGGATCAGCGGACATCATCATCGGACCGAACACCACCACGCCGACCAGGGACAGGCCGAGACCGACCCAGCCGAGCGAGCCGGGGATCCGCTCCAGCCACCCTCGCCGCGCCACCAGCACGCCGGCCGCGAACATCAGCGCGTACTGCGGCAGGAAGGACGGTGTCGGCAGGCCGATGATCGGCCAGTAGCTGCCGTCCGGCACGAACTGCCGCCACACCACCATCAGCACGCCCATGATCACGATCAGGCCGAGCATGGCGCCGAACGCGACCCACCAGCCGAGCTTGCCGTCGCTTTCGTGGGTCTTCGGAGCGGCGTTGCGGCGCAGGGCGCGACAGGCGGCGTAGATCAGCGAGAAGATCAGCAGCACCTCGAGGAACCAGGTCGGGCCCGGATCCCAGCTGATCAGGTAGTAGATCGGGAACGGCGGCAGGCCGGGCGTGGTCAGGTAACTGTGCAGGTTGGCCAGCGGCCGCAGCAGCAGAACGAAGGCGAGCAGTGGCAGGCCGAGCCGGATCAGCCGGTCCCGGCTGAACGCGCCCGGACCCTTGCGATCGATCGACCTGGGCACGAAGTAGCCGGAGATGAAGAAGAACAGCCCCATGAAGAAGCTCTGGTTGATCACGACGAAGATGTCGAGCACGGAGGCGGACGGATCGGCCGGCGTCTCGTTGTAGTACCAGACCGGGATGTTGCCGTAGGTGACGCCGCTGTGGTGCGCCAGGACCAGGACGGTCAGGGCGATCCGCAGCGTGTCGATCCAGAAGACCCGGCTGCCGGCCGGTCGGCCGACCGGTTCGGCCGCCGCGGCGGTTTGAGTGGGGACGGGATTCATGACGGTGCCCTTTTCGACGTGGATTTCTTGGTGGAGGTCTGGCGAGCGGTCGTCGATCGCTGGCGGGGTGGTCGTTTCGTGCTCGGTCCGGGGTCGGCCCGCACCGCGTGCACGATCAGGTCGGCCAGTTGGTCGGCGTGGGCGACAAGATCATGATCGGGATGATTGCTCCAATAGCCGAACATGGCGTCGATCGACGCCTGCTGGGTGATCGCCATCACCCGCACGTCGAAATCGCGCAGCTCACCGGTCTGCTGCCCGTACTGATACATCTGCTCCAGCCCGGGATAGAGGGCCTCGTTGCTCTCGGCGCCGTAGTGCAACCGCCCGTCCGGCCGACGCAGGTTGCCGGCGACCTCGGCCAGCGCGATCAGACTGGAGCGGTGGTCCAGGGCGTACAGGGCGAGCTCGTGCAGGTGGGTGTGGATGCCGGCGATGGTGTTGTCGGCGGCCAGGATCTTCGGCACGACGGCCTCGATCATGCCGTCGAAGCAGTGCTCGACGACCTTGACCATCAGGGCGTCCTTGCTCTCGAAGTGGTACGAGATCACCCCCTTGGAAACCCCCAGATCCTTGGCGATCCGGGCCAATGACGCGCCGCCGAAGCCGACCTCGGCCAGGGTCTCGATCGCCCCGTCGAGGATCTGCTTGCGCCGGCTCGCCTGGATGAAGGTCTCCGCCTTCTGGCCCTCCGGATCAGAATCTGACTGCATGGCCAGAAATATAGCCTGCGGGTCAGATCATGGGCAATTGGGGCAAACCCTGATTCATCGCCGTGGGTCGGGGTGGCGGGTCTCGGGTTTCGTTCCCTGAGCCTGTCGATGGGCAGGTCGGATCGAGCGGTCCTTCGCCGACCCGATCAACCCGCGGGAACCGGCTCGAGGTCGGGCCGGTCGACTGCTCGATCCGTGGCTCAGCCCGCGGTGGCGCCGGGGCGCGACAGCGCGGTCGCCAGTGCACCCGGATCGTCGATGATCACGTCGGCGCCGGCCAGCTCGAGATCGTGCCGGCGACCGGATCGGGCGTAGCCGATCACCGGCACGCCCGTGATCATGCAGACCTCGACATCGGTGACCGAGTCGCCGATCAGCAGACACTCGGCCCCGGTCCGGCCGAGCCGGGAGAGTGCGCGGCGGATCGGGTCCGGATCGGGCTTCATCAGCTCCGGCCGGCTCGGGACCCGGCCGATCACGTCGGTGACCAGCTCCGTCAGCTGGTGCCGGGTCAGGAACGCGTCGATCGCATCCGGCGCGTTGTTGCTGACGATGATCACCGGCAGGGCCGCGTCCCGGCAGGCCGCGAGCAGACGAACGGCGCCGGCGGTCACCGGGGCCACCCGCGCGGCGTCGACCTCGCCGTCGGTGCAGGCCCGCTGAACCGCGTCGGCGGGCCCGGCGCCCACCCGTTGCTGGGTGGCCCACCGCAGGATCCACAGCGGATCGGTGGTGCCGCGAAGCTCCTCGGGCGGGTCGATCCGGTGCTCGGCCAGGACCCGCCGCAGCCGGGCGGCGATCCGGTCGTCCCGACCGTCGGCCAGCAGCGGGGTGACCGACCCATCGAAGTCGAGCAGCACTGCTCGGGTCGGGGCGAGGATCCGGGCCAGTGAATGCTCGAGTGCGGTCGGCGTCTCGTACCGGAGCAGGGCGATGTCACCCAGCTGGCGTACTTCGGCCAGGTGGACGTGATCACCGATCGGGCCGATGCCGGACCGGATGAACCTGGGCGCCCGCTCGTCGCCGACGACGATCGGCGCGATCGCCAACTGCAGCTCGTCGTATCGGCCCTGGGCCAGAAACCCGGTGAGCACGGTCCCGCCGCCTTCGACCAGCAATCGGCCGATCCCGCGATCGGCGAGATCCCGCAACAGTTGATCAAGATCGACGGCGGCACCGGTGTCCACCACCGTGGCCGGCAGGCCCTTCCGAGTGAGGGTCGCGGTGGCGGACGCCGGAGCGTAGACGAGCTTCAAGGCGTCGCCGGCGGTGAAGAACGCTGCGTTCGGGGCAAGATCACCGGAACGGGTGATCGTGATCTTGGTCGGATCGACCGGCAACCCGCGGGCCAGCCGGGCGGCCCGCCGCGACTCGGACCTGATCATCAGCCGCGGATCATCCCGCCGGATCGTGGTCGCCCCGACCAGGATGGCGTCGTGCCGGGCCCGGACGGCGTCGACCCGATCGAAGTCCTCGGCGTTGGACAGCAGCAATCGGGACGGCGACACGTCGTCCAGGCAGCCATCCAGCGACACCGCGCAACTGAGCGTGACGTACGGTCGATCGGTCATGATCGGCTGCCACGGTGGGTGTGCGACGATCGTGCCAACCGACCCGGTTGGGGTGTGGAAGTCGCCACAGAGGAACAGGGAGACCGATGCAGCGTGGACCCGGGGATGATCACTGGATGCAGATGGCCGTCGAACTGAGCCGGCTGTGTCCACCCAGCGACTCCGCCTTCGCGGTCGGCGCGGTGATTGTGGACGCGGACGGCGTCGAGCTCGCGCGCGGCTTCTCCCGGGAGACCGGACGGGTGCACGCCGAAGAGTCTGCGCTCGGCAAGCTCGGGTCGGAGCCGCGGCTCGCCGGCGGCACCCTCTATTCGACCCTCGAGCCATGCTCGATCCGAGCCTCGCGGCCGGACAGTTGCACCCGGTTGACGATCAAGGCCGGCATCGCGCGGGTGGTGATCGCATGGCGCGAGCCGCCGATCTTCGTCGAACGCTGCGAAGGCATCGAACTGCTCCGTGCCGCAGGGCTCACCGTCGACGTGCTGCCCGAGTTCGAAGCAGCGGCCATCGAGCCGAACACTCATCTCGGACTCTGATCGAGGATCTCGAGACCCAGCACGTCGATCGGGCGGGTCCAGTCGAACGCGTCCGCGACCTGCTCGCCGGCGCCCGGCACGATCGGAGTGAGCTCATCGAGCCGTCCGCTCCGGGGGTCCATGATCGAGACGCCGGCCCGGCGCTGTCGCCGTACCGACTCCGGCCAGATCGGGTGACCGGCCAGCTTCGCGTTGACGAACGGCACGATGATCATCGGCGTACCCGTGCCAACCGTCTCGGCCAGGACACCGTGCGGATAGCTGTCGGCGATTCCGCCGGCCAGTTTGTTCACCGTGTTGAAGGTGGCCGGCGCGACGAGGACCGCGTCGGCGGGCAGCTGTCGCTTCGGTTCAGTCGGCGACCGGTGGTCGGTCAGTAGGGGCACACCGCGGTCGCGCAACGGCACCGGATCCAGCAAACGGAGGGCCGATTCGGTGGCGATCGCCACAGGTGCCCAGGCCCGGCCGATCGCCGTGTCGACAGCCGTCCCGGTCCGGCGGGCCAGCGGTCCGCCGGTGATCACCAGGTAGAGCGTGGCGGATGGGGTCACT
>CAVUZU010000021.1:0-1317905 GCA_963746025.1 uncultured Actinomycetota bacterium | reverse complement strand
TCAGCCGCTGCTCTTGATCGCCGTCGATCACCCACAGCGCGGTGCCGTCCGGGTCGTCCTCGGCCAGCCCGTCGAACCAGTCGGTGGCGAAGTTGAACAACGGCAGCTCCGGCCAACTGAAGCCGGCGTACGCGGTCGGATAGTCCTCCCGATGCTGGATCAGGAAGTCACGAGCTGCCCTCAACGCCGCCGGCTGCTGTCCCATGCTCCCGACGCTACTGAACCATCACCGACTTGTCAGAACCGAGTTGCCCGCTGAGCCAAGTCAGTGCTGACAAGTCGGCGTTTAGAGGCTGCCGCCGATTCGGACGTCGGGCGCGCCGAGGCGGGCGGCGTCGGCTGACAGGTCGTCGGGCTGGTGCTGCGACTCACGCTCGGCGGCGACCCGCTTGCGGTAGTGGTCCACCTCGCGGTCGATCGCGGCCCGGTCCCAGCCGAGGACGTGGGCGACCAGGTCGGCCACCTCGGCCGCGGCCGCGTTGCCCCGGTCCCAGGTCTCGATCGAGATCCGGGTCCGCCGGGCCAGGACGTCGTCCAGGTGCAGGGCGCCCTCGTGCGAGGCGGCGTAGACCACCTCCGCCTTGAGGTAGTCCGGCGCGTGTTCCAGCGGCCGGCCCAGCTCGGGGTTGGTCTCGATCAGGTCGGTCAGCTCGCCGATCATGGACCCGTACCGGTTGAGCAGGTGCTCGACCTGGCCGACCCGCAGCTTGGTCCGCTCGGCCAGGATCGCCCGCCCGTTCCACAGCGCGGCGAAGCCGTCGGCGCCGAGCAGCGGTACGTTCTCGGTGCACGACTTGGGCACCGTGCTGCTGGCGCCGGGCGGGACAAGATCATGAACGGCCGCGTCGACGGCGTCCTTGGCCATGATCCGATACGTGGTGTACTTGCCGCCGGCGACCATGATCAAACCGCGCACCGGCGAGGCCACCGCGTGCTCCCGGGACAGTTTGCTGGTCGAGTCGGATTCGCCGGCCAGCAAGGGCCGCAGCCCGGCGTACACCCCGACCACGTCCTCGCGGACCAGTTTGTCGGCCAGCAGGGTGTTGGCGTGCTCGAGCAGGTAGTCGATGTCGGCCTGGCTCGCCGCCGGGTGCGCCTTGTCCAGGTCCCAGTCGGTGTCGGTGGTGCCGATGATCCAGTGGCCGCCCCACGGGATGATGAAGAGCAGGCTCTTCTCGGTCCGGGTGATCAGGCCGGTCGCGGAGTTGATCCGGTTCCGCGGCACGACCAGGTGGACGCCCTTGGAGGCGCGGACCTGGAACTGGCCGCGGCCGCCGAGCAGCTGCTGGATCTCGTCGATCCAGACCCCGGCCGCGTTGATCGTCTGCCGGGCCCGGATCTCGAACGTCTCGCCGCCTTCAAGATCACGAACGCGGACTCCGGCGACCCGGTCGTCCTCGCGGAGAAAGCCGATCACCCGGGCGCTGTTGGCCACCAGGGCGCCGTAGTGCGCGGCGGTCCGAGCCAGCATCATCGTGTGCCGCGCGTCGTCGACCTGGCCCTCGTAGAAGGAGATCGAGCCGACCAGCGCCTCCCGATCCGCCGATGGAAACAGTTCCAGGGTCTTGCGCCGGGACAGATGACGCAGATGATGCGGTACGCCCCGGCCGGCGCCCATCAGGTCGTAGACGCCGATGCCGAGCCCGGCATAGCCGCGGTCGACCACCTTCTTCCGCAGCGGATAGATGAACTTCACCGGCTTGGCCAGGTGCGGCGCCAGCCGGTTCAGCGCCAGCGACCGCTCCTTCAGCGCCTCGAACACCAGCGAGAAGTTCAACTGCTCCAGATAACGCAGCCCGCCGTGGAACAGCTTGCTGGACCGGCTCGACGTGCCCGCGGCGAAGTCGCGGGCCTCGACCAGACCGACCCGCAGACCCCGGGTGACCCCGTCCAGCGCGGCACCGGCGCCGGTCACCCCGGCGCCGATCACCAGCACGTCCAGCTCGTCCGTCGCCAGCCGGGCCAGGGACTCGCGCCGAGTCTGCGGATTGAGCGGTGCCGTCACCGATGTCACCAGTTCTCCGATCAGTGATTGATCAAGCAGTCGTTGATCAAGCTAGTGGTTGATCAAGTTGATGGTTGATCAGGGAGGATCGCTCCGGGTCGTGCCGGCCCTCGATCAGTCGGACCGTACCGGACCGGGATCGCATCGACAGCGACTGGGTGATCACCCGGTGCGACTCGTACCGGACGCCGTCCAGCAGGGCGCCGTCGGTGACGCCGGTGGCGGCGAAGAAGATGTTGCCGCCGCGGACCAGCGTCTCGGTGTCCAGGATGGCGTCCAGGTCGTGGCCCGCCTTGACCAGCGACTTCTTCTCCTTCGCGTTCCGGGCCACCAGCCGACCGAGCAGCTGGCCGCCGAGGCAGCGCAGCGCGCAGGCGGCGAGCACACCTTCCGGGGTGCCGCCGGTGCCGACCAGCACGTCCACCCCACAGCCGGGGGAGACCGCCATGATCGCCCCGGCCACGTCGCCGTCGAGCAGGAACCGGATCCGGGCCCCGGCCGCACGGATCTCGGCGATCAACCGCTGGTGCCGCGGCCGGTCCAGGACAGCGACCGTGAGCTCCGAAATGTCGCGACCCAGGGCCGCGGCGACCTTGGTCAGGGTTTCGCCGATCGGCGCGTCGAGGTCCACCGCGCCGGCGGCCGCCGGCGGCACCACCAGTTTCTGCATGTAAACCGCCGGGCCCGGGTCGAACATGGCGCCTCGCGGCGCCACGGCCAGCACGCTGATCGCGTCCGGCAGGCTCTTAGCGGTGAGGGCGGTGCCGTCGATCGGGTCGACCGCGATGTCGACCTCCGGCCCGGTGCCGTCGCCGACCCGTTCGCCGTTGTACAGCCGGGGCGAGCCGTCCTGCACCGCCTCGCCGATCACCACCACGCCGTTCATCCGGACCGAGCCGAGCACCGGGCGCATCGCGTCCACGGCCGCGCCGTCGACCCGGAACTCGTCGCCGCGGCCCATCCACCGGGCCGAGGCGATCGCGGCCGCCTCGGTCGCCCGGACCAGCTCCAGGGCCAGGCTGCGGTCCGGGTCGGGCGGGATGATCACCCGCGGCACCAGGCCGTCGGTCAGGTCTGCCGAGGTCATGACAGATCGACCCAGTCCAGGGTCCGGTCGACCGCCTTCTTCCAGGTGGCGTAGCCGGCCTGGCGGTCCTCCTCGGACTGCTCGGATCGCCACCGCCGGTCCTCCCGCCACTGCCGCCGCAACTCGTCGGTGCCGGACCAGAAGCCGGCGCTGAGCCCGGCCGCGTACGCCGCGCCGAGGGCGGTCGTCTCGGCCACCACCGGCTTACTCACCTCGACGCCGAGGATGTCGGCCTGCAACTGCATGCACAACTCGTTGGCGGTGATCCCGCCGTCGACCTTGAGGACGTCGAGGTGGACGCCGGAGTCCGCCTCCATCGCCTCGACCACGTCGCGGCTCTGGTAACAGATCGCCTCCAGCGCGGCCCGGGCGAGATGGGCGGCGGTGTTGAACCGGGACAGCCCGACGATCGCGCCGCGGGCGTCGGACCGCCAGTACGGTGCGAACAGGCCGGAGAACGCCGGCACGAAATAGACCCCGCCGTTGTCCGGCACCTGCCGGGCCAGGGCCTCGCTCTCCTCGGCCGCCCCGATGATGCCGAGTTGATCACGCAGCCACTGCACGGCCGAGCCGGTGACCGCGATCGAGCCCTCCAGCGCGTACACCGGCTTGTCGTCGCCAAACCGGTAGCAGACGGTGGTCAGCAGCCCGCTCTTGGACCGGACCAGTTCCTCACCGGTGTTCAGCAGCAGGAAGTTGCCGGTGCCGTACGTGTTCTTGGCCTCGCCCGCCTCCAGGCAGACCTGGCCGACCATCGCGGCCTGTTGATCACCGAGGATGCCGCGGATCTCGATCTCGGTGCCGAACGGTCCGTCGGTCCGGGTGCTGCCGTACGGCTCGGTCGGCGAGGACGAGGCGATCGTCGGCAGCATGCTCCGCGGGATGCCGAAGAAGGAGAGCAACTCGTCGTCCCAGTCCAGCGTCTCCAGATCCATCAGCATGGTCCGGCTGGCGTTGGTCACATCCGTGACGTGCACGCCGCCATCGGTGCCACCGGTCAGATTCCACAGCAGCCAGCTGTCGATGGTGCCGAACAGCACCTCGCCGGCCTCGGCGTCGGCCTTCACCCCGTCGACGTTCTCCAGGATCCACTGCGCCTTGCCGGCCGCGAAATAGGTCGCCGGCGGGATACCGGCCCGGCGCCGGATCACGTCGCCGCGGCCGTCCTTCTCCAGCGCGGCGGCGATCCGATCGGTCCGGGTGTCCTGCCAGACGATCGCGTTGTAGTACGGGCGCCCGGTGGTCCGGTTCCACAGCACGGTCGTCTCGCGCTGGTTGGTCAGGCCGAGGGCGGCCAGGTCGGTCGCCTCGATCCCGGCGGCGCGCAACGCGCCCTGGACCACCTCGCCGGTCCGCTGCCAGATCTCGACCGGGTCGTGCTCGACCCAGCCGGGCTGGGGCATGACCTGCTCGTGCTCGAGTTGGTGCCGCCCGGTCTCATGGCCCTCGCGGTCGAACAGCATGCACCGGGTGCTGGTCGTGCCCTGGTCGATGGCGGCGATGAAGTCGGCCATGAGCGTCTCCTCTCACGCAGGTCGGGTCCCAGCCAACCACAACCCCTCGGTCGGTCGGCGGCGCGCCGCACCGGCGATACTAGGATCGGTCGGGGCGCGAGGGAGTGATCAAGAATGTCGGTACGACAGGTGGTCGACGGCGGAGTCCGGGACGCGGTCCGGGCGGCGGCGATGGCGGGTCTGCGGGCCAGAGGTGACGTGCTCGGGCAGCTGATGAGCCCGAAGATGATCACCGATCCGTACCCGACCTATCGCCGGTTACGTGAGCTGGCGCCGGTGGTGCAGACCGCGATGGGCGCGATCAGCCTGCGCTACGCGATCTGCGGCCCGTTGCTGCGCCATCCGTCGACGGTCACCGGCACCAGCATGCGGCGGGAGATCACCGCCGGGACCGGCCGGGTCCAGCAGTGGCTGTTCGGCAGCCCGTCCCGGGACGGACTGGTCGATCCGACCGGGCCGGACTCCATGATCAGCAAGAACCCGCCCGATCACACCCGGCTGCGGAAGCTGGTCAGCAAGGTGTTCACCCCGGCCTCGATTGGGGCGTTGCGGCCACGGCTGACCGAGATCGCCGCCGGGCTGATCGATCGGGCCCGGGCGGCGGAGTCGTTCGACCTGATGCGGGACGTCGCCGGCGTCTTTCCGGTGCTGGCGATCTGCGAGATCCTGGCCATCCCGCAGCCCGATCACGAACGGTTCCGGCAGTGGGGCAGTGATCTGGCCGCCGACCTGGATGCGATGGCGCCGGCCGCCAAGCAGCGGGCGGCGAACCAGTCGCTCGAGGCTCTGCAGGGCTACTTCGTGGAGCTGGTCGCGACCCGGCGCAAGGATCCGGGCGACGACCTGGTGTCGGGCCTGATCGCCGTCGAGGAGCAGGGCGATCGGCTGACCGCGAACGAGTTGCTGGCCACCTGCATGCTGTTGCTCTTCGCCGGCTTCGAGACCACCGTGAACCTGATCGGCAACGGCACCCTGGCGCTGATCGAGAATCAAGATCAACTTCGGCTGCTCCGGGATGATCATGACCTGGTGCCCGGCGCGGTCGAGGAACTGCTCCGGTTCGATCCGCCGATCCAGCTCAGCTCGCGGGTGCCGACCACCGACCTGGAGATCGCCGGCACAGTGCTGCCGGCCGGCCAGCCGATCTCCCTGATGCTCGCCGGCGCCAACCGGGACCCGGCGGTGTTCACCGACCCGGACACCCTCGACATCACCCGGCCGAACGCGCGCAAGCACCTGTCCTTCGCCGCCGGCCCGCATCACTGCCTCGGCGCCGCGCTGGCCCGGCTGGAGGCGGAGGTCATGTTCGGCCTGCTGCTCGAGCGGCTGGGTGATCTCCGGTTGGCCGGCGAGCCCCGTCGGCGGCCGACCTTCGTCCTGCGCGGCCTGACCTCGCTGCCGCTGCGGAGCTAGCGGTTGTTCGTTCCCTGAGCCTGTCGAAGGGCAGGCCCGATCACCTTGGCCCTTCGACAGGCTCAGGGAACGAATACTCAAACGTCCCCATCGACTGCCCAATAGCTGTGATTCATCAGGTGGCACCTCTCGACCACGGTACGGAAATCCTGGGATACTGGCCATCACCCAGTTGATCAAGGAGTCGACGATGGTCGCGGAACTCGCGGAGCAGATCGATCCTCATGGTGGCGACTACGACCCGGGGCTATACGCACCGGAGGGATCGGCGGCGACGGTGCCGGGGCCGCTGCGGACGGTGTCGGCCGACCTGCGGCAGCAGTACGGGCGGGACGGCTTCCTCGCGGTCGACGCCCTGATCGGCACCGAGCAGGTGACCGACGCGATCGCCGGCATCGACCGGCTGATCGGCGGCGGCGCGCCCGGCTTCCGCGGCATCCAGTGGGAGGGCAGCGTCCGGGCCCGGTTGCCGGAGCTGGAGCTGGAGCAGCGCCGGCGTTCGGTCCGGAAGTTGGTCTACTACGTTGATCATGAACCGCGGCTGCACGCGATCGCCCACCATCCCGCCATCCTCGGGCCGGCCGCCGAATTGCTCGGTTCGGAGCCGGAACTGTTCGCCGACCAGGCCCTGCTGAAGCCGCCCGGGATCGGCCGGGAGAAACCGTGGCACCAGGACGTGGCCTACTTCGACGTCCGGCCGGGCGCCCCGGTGGTCGGGATCTGGATCGCCCTGGACGACACCGACCCCGACAACGGCTGCATGCATGTCATCCCCGGCAGTCACCGGGCCGGACCGGTGCCGCACTTCAACCGCCGGGACTTCCAGCTCTGCGACACCGACGTGGACCGGCAGCGGGTGATCGCCGTGCCGCTGCCGCCGGGCGGCTGCCTGATCTTCGACGGGCTGCTGCACCACGGCACGCCCCGCAACACCTCGGACCGTCGGCGCTGGGCGCTGCAGTTCCATTACGCGCCGACCGAGGCGATCTGGAAGTCGAGGCAGGAACGCGCCGCCTACAAGGAGAGCCGGCTGGCCGTCTTCGGCGGGGACGGGCTGGACGTGACCTGCTAGCGGAAGCGAAGTAGCGTGCAGTCATGGTGAAGAAGGCGCCGGCTTCGGATCCGGGCGACGCGAACCTCAAGATCACTCACGCCAAGACCTGGGCGGCCGGGGTGCCCGGCGTCGCCGCCGCGCTGAAGATGAGCGCGGAGCAGATGGGGATCCGGCGCAGCGCGCTGACCCTGCTCCGGGTGAACCAGCCGGACGGGTTCGACTGCCCGGGCTGTGCCTGGCCGGAGCCGCACCACACGCACGCGGTCGAGTTCTGCGAGAACGGGGCCAAGGCGGTGGCCGAGGAGGCGACGCTGCGCCGGGTGACGCCGGAGTTCTTCGCCGCGCACTCGGTGACCGACCTGGCCGGCCGCTCCGATCACTGGCTCGGTGCGCAGGGCCGGTTGACCACGCCGATGTACAAGCCGGCCGATGTTGATCACTACCAGCCGATCTCGTACGAGGGCGCGCTGGACCTGATCGCCGACCGGCTGCGCGGCCTGGACGATCCGGACCAGGCGATCTTCTACACCTCCGGCCGGACCAGCAACGAGGCGGCGTTCTGCTACCAGCTTTTCGTCCGCAGCTACGGCACCAACAACCTGCCGGACTGCTCCAACATGTGCCACGAATCGAGCGGATCGGCGCTCGGCCAGACCATCGGGATCGGCAAGGGCACGGTCACGTTGGAGGACCTCGGCCAGGCCGACCTGATCATCATCGCCGGCCAGAATCCGGGCACCAACCATCCGCGGATGCTGACCACGCTGGAGCAGGCGAAGCGGGACGGCGCCACGATCATGGCGGTCAATCCGCTGCCCGAGGCCGGGCTGCTCCGGTTCAAGAACCCGCAGCGGCCGAGCGGGGTGATCGGTCGCGGCATCCAGCTCGCCGACCACTTCGCCCACATCCGGCTGAACGGCGACCTCGCCTTCTTCCAGGCGCTCGGCAAGCTGGTGCTGGAGGCCGACCGCTCGGGCCGCCGGGTCGTTGATCATGACTTCATCGAGCACTACACGGACGGCTTCGAGGACTATGTCGCGGCCCTCGACGGTCTGGACTGGGCCCAGGTGGAGCGGGCCACCGGTCTGACCCGTGATCAACTGGCCGAGGCCGCGGAGCTGGTGCTGAACGCGAAGTCGATCATCGTCTGCTGGGCGATGGGGCTGACCCAGCACAAGAACTCGGTGCCGACGATCCGGGAGATCGTCAACCTGCTGCTGCTCGGCGGCAACATCGGCCGGCCCGGGGCGGGCGCCTGCCCGGTCCGTGGCCACAGCAACGTCCAGGGCGACCGGACGATGGGCATCTACGAGAAGCCGGCCGAGCCGTTCCTGGCCGCGCTGGACGCCGAGTTCGGGATCAGCACGCCGCGGCAGCACGGCCACGACGTCGTCGACTCGATCCGGGCCCTGCGCGACGGCAAGGCATGCGTCTTCATCGGGATGGGCGGCAACTTCGTCCGGGCCACCCCGGACACGGCGCTGACCGAGCGGGCGATGGGTAACGCCGACCTGACCGTGCAGATCTCCACCAAGCTGAACGGATCGCATGTCGTGGTCGGCCGCGAGGCACTGATCCTGCCCACCCTGGGCCGGACCGAGCGGGATCGGCAGCTGACCGGTGATCAACGGGTCACCGTCGAGGACTCGATGGGCATGGTGCACGCCAGCCGGGGCCGGAACGCGCCGGCGTCCGATCAGCTGCTGAGCGAGGTGGCGATCGTCTGCGAACTGGCCCGGCGGACGCTACCCGACTCAGCCGTCCCGTGGTCGACGTTCCGGTCCGACTACGACCGGATCCGGGACCGGATCGGCCGCATCGTGCCCGGCTTCGACGACATCAACACCAAGATCGACACCAAGGGCGGCTTCGCACTGCCGAACGGTCCGCGGGATTCCCGCACCTTCGCCACCGACACCGGCCGGGCCCACTTCACGGTGAACCGGCTCGAGGTGATAGAGCCGGGCCCGGGCCGGCTGATCCTGCAGACCGTTCGGTCCCATGATCAGTACAACACCACGATCTACGGCATGGACGACCGGTACCGCGGCATCGCCGACGGCCGACGGGTGGTCTTCGTCAACCCGGATGATCTTGTCGACCTCGGCTTCGCCGACGGTCAGTTGGTCGACCTGATCTCGGAGTGGCCGGTGGGCGAAGAGGTGCAGGAGCGGCGCGCGGAGGCATTCCGGATCGTCTCCTATCCGACCGCCCGCGAGTGCGCCGCGGCGTACTTCCCGGAGGCCAACGTGCTGGTGCCGGTCGACTCCACCGCCGAGATGAGCAACACGCCGACGTCGAAGTCGGTGATCATCCGGCTGGAACCGGCCGCGAACGCTCCCTGAGCCACCACCCTCTCGCTCCCTGAGCCTGTCGAAGGGCACCAGGTCACAACTTCGCCCGGAGCCATTTACGGCCGCCCGAAAATCGCTATCATGCCGTAACAAAAGCGGCGCCTGCACCATGCTCCCGCCGCGAGTCCGGGCCGACCTCTCGGCCGCTGAGGAAAGGATCTCGCTGTGGATCGTCGGTCATTGCTGGGTGGCGGAATGGCGCTCGGAGCAGGCGGCCTGTTGACCGCCTGTGGCGGCGGTTCCGAGGAACCCGATGTCACGAACTCCGACCCCGGCCAGGTGTCGGGCAAGGTGGTGCACTGGACGTACCCGATGGGGGAGACCCAGCAGGATGCCTGGTGGCAGCCGCTGATCCAGGAGTTCACCGCGAAGTATCCGAAGGTCGAAGTCCAGGTGGTGCAGCAGCCCTGGACCGGCCGGGAGCAGGCGCTGACCACGGCCGTCGCCGGCAAGTCCGCGCCGGACGTCGTCTACTTCAACCCCGACTTCGTGCCTCGGTTCGTCGAGGAAGACCTGCTGCTCACCCTGGACGAGGCACTCGGGGAGGACCGGTCCGACTACGTCGCACCGGCGGTGACCGCCTTCACCTACCAGGAGAAGCTGTACGGGCTGCCGCTGCTGGTGACGGTCGGCAATCCCGCCTACAACGTCAAGCTGCTGAAGCAACTGGGCCTGGAGCAGGCGCCGGTCACCTGGGACGAGATCCGGAACGTGGCTCGCGCCTGCGTGGCCGAAGGGCTGACCTTCGCCAACTATCAGGCCCCCGACGGCAGCCTGAACCTGACCTACTACCCGTTCCTGTGGCAGGCCGGCGGCCAGGTCCTCAACGAGGACCTGACCAAGGCCGCCTTCCAGCAGGAGCCGGGCGTCCGGGCGCTGGAGCTGTTGCGCGAGCTGGCCGACCTGAAGGCGCTCAACAACGCGGGCCTGACCGAGGCCGTCGGGAAGTTCGAACAGACCAAGTTCGCGCGCGGCACCGAGCTGATGAGCCTGGTCCAGGACGCACCCATCCCGGAGACGATCATGGCCAAGGGTTCGGTCAAGGGCAGCGAGCCGTTCAAGGATCAGCAGCAGGTGGTGGCCGGGTCGGTCGGCGCCTTGTCGATCTTCAAGGCGTCCAAGTCGCCGGAGGCAGCCGTGGCCTGGGCCAAGTTCGTCACCGGGCAGGCGACGATGGAGAAGTTCCTCAAGGCCTCGGGCTTCCTGCCGCCCCGCAACTCGCTCAAGGACATGTGGGCCGGCAACGAGGACCAGGCCTACAAGCTGAAGTTCATCGACCTGGTCAACGTGGGCGTGCTGCACCCGAAGGCGCGCGAGGTGATCGATACGATCCGGCCGCACCTCCAGGGTTGTCTGCTCGGCAAGACCGATCCGGCGGCGACGCTGACCGCCGCGGCGGCCGAGGTCGACGCGCTGCTGGCCCGGTGACCGTCACCGCGTCGGGCAGCGCGACGGCGGTGGCGCGGCGACGGCCCTGGTGGCGATCCAACGCCGCGGTCTTCGCCTACGTCTTCGTGTTGCCGTACGTGCTGCTCTTCGCGGTGTTCCGGATCGCGCCCACCCTGTACGGGATCGGCCTGTCGCTGGCCGATGTGAGCCTGTCCGGCCGGGTGAAATGGGCCGGCCTGGCCAACTTCCAGCGGCTGTTCGGCGACGCGCTGTTCTGGCAGGCGCTCAGTGTCACCGTGCTCTACACGGTGATCGCGATCCCGCTCTGCCTGGCCGTCGCCCTGGTGATGGCGTCGCTGGTGAACCGCCCGCTACGCGGGATCAGCGTCTACCGGGTGGTCTTCTTCATCCCCGTGGTGACCAGCTCGGTGATGTCGGGCGTGATCTTCAAGTGGCTCTACTCCGACGTCGGCCCGCTGAACGCGGTGCTCACCGCGGTCGGGCTGCCGGCCGCGGACTGGCTCGGCTCGACCACCCTGGTGCTGCCGTCGTTGGCGATCGTCCAGGCCTGGACCCGGTTCGGCTACGACATGTTGATCTTGCTCGCCGGGATGCTGGCGATCCCGGAGGAGTACTACGAGGCCGCCAAGATCGACCGGACCACGGCCTGGCAGCGGTTCTGGCACATCACCCTGCCGCTGCTCCGGCCGGCGCTGTTCTTCGTCCTGGTGCTGGAGACGATCAACTCGTTCCAGGTGTTCGACCACATCCTGGTGATGACCGCTGGCGGGCCGGTCCGGGCGTCCTACTCGCTGACATACATGATCTACGACCAGGCCTTCAACTACTCGGAGTTCGGCTACGGGGCCGCGGTCGGAATGGTGTTGCTGGTGTTGATCCTGTTGATCTCACTGATCCAGAACCTGATCGTCGGGCGGCGCCGATGACCCTCGCGATCACCCCACAGCGACCGCTGCGCCGGAGCCGTCGGCAACTGTTCTGGCACCTGCCGCTCGCGTTCGCCGCGTTGCTCACCCTGTTTCCGTTCTACGCGATGCTGATCATCTCGCTCCGGCCCGGCCAGCCGATCGAGCTGCCGCAGTCGCTGATCCCCGGCGGGCTGAGCCTGTCCGCATACGCCGAGGCGCTCAGCTCGGACCGGATCGGCCGCTGGATCGCCAACTCCACCATCTATTCGGTGGCCTCGGTGATCTTGGTGCTGCTGTTCGCCTCGATGGCCGGCTACGCGTTCGCGAAGAAGCGGTTCCTCGGCCGGGAGCTGATGTTCTGGGTGTTCCTGGCGATGCTGATGGTGCCGGCGCACCTGACCCTGATCCCGCTGTTCCTGATCGTCAGCAACCTGGAAGGGCTGGACACGATGTGGGGCGTGCTGGTGCCGACGCTGGCCAACGCGCAGGCGATGTTCCTGATGCGGCAGTTCATCATGGACATCCCGGACGAACTGATCGAGGCGGCTAAGCTGGACGGCGCCAGCGAGCTGCGGATCTACTGGTCGATCATCCTGCCGCAGACGCTGCCGATCCTGGCGACGCTGGGCACGTTCGTCTTCCTCTGGCACTGGAACGACTTCCTCTGGCCGTTGGTGATCATGCGCGATCCCAACAACTACATGCTGACCGTCGGACTGAATTCCTTGCAGGCGCAGGAAAGTCTGCTGGCCACGGTGATGGCGGCCGCGACGGTCACCTTCCTGCCGGCGTTCCTGGTCTTCATCCTGCTGCAACGGTTCTTCATCCGTGGCGTGATGATGAGCGGACTGAAATAGGCCTTTGCATCACACGGTGCGCTGTGGATCAATGGGGCGGTGACTGATTCCGAGTTTCTGGCCGAGTTGCACGGGCGGTTCGCGGCTCCTGGCGAGGTGATCGTCGAGTTGATCACCCGATCGACGCGACGCGACCTCACCGAGCTGCGCCGACTGACGCTCGGTGACGAGAACGAGATCTATCGCGCCCGGCTGAGCGACGGCGCCGTCGTCTACGCCCGGATCCGCCGCCCGGGCGAAGGAACCTTCGCGGCCGAAACCTGGGCCATGGATCGGGCGCGGGCCGCCGGACTGCCGGTCCCCGAAGTCCGCACGGTCGAGGAGATCGACACCGAGCAAGGGCCCCGCTCGACCATGATCATCACCGAGTCACCCGGACGTCAGTTGGCCGGACTGCTGCCGTCCCTGACCGCGTCGCAGCGTCGCACCGTGCTGACGAACCTCGGGCAGGCACTCGCGATCCTGCACTCCGTCGTGACCCCGGGCGTCGGCCGGCCGGATGCCGCCGGCAACTGGCCGGACCTCGACGTGGCCCGCGCGGAGTTCATCGCCGAACGCACCGGTCAACGGCCGCAGCTGGTCAGCGCCGGCCTGACCTCGGCCGAGGTGGACCGGGTGATCGGCGTGATCGGCACGTCGCCCGACACGCCGGCGGCGTCGGACCCGGTGCTGTGTCACGGCGATCTGCACGCCGCACATGTCTTCGTCGACGAGGGCCTGGCGGTGTGCGGGATCATCGACTGGGGGCTGTGGCACGGCGGCAGCGCGATCGGTGAACTGGCCACGATGATGATGGGGTACGACCCGGGGGACTTCGAATCGATCCTCGCGGGCCACGGCACCGGCGGGCACGACGGCCCGGAGCCCCGGTCACGCCTGGCCCGCTCGGTGATCAACCAGGCGATCGGTCACATCGCGTGGCACGAGAGCATCGGTAACGCCGGCGGCACGGCCCACTACGTCAATGCCCTCCGAGGTGCCCTGGCCGACCTGGAGAGTGGCCTCGATGAATCATGATCTTGACGTCGGTCGGTTGATCACCATCCGGTGACGCCGTCGATCTTCTGCCGGAGCAGGTCGGCATGGCCGTTGTGCCGGGCGTACTCCTCGATCATGTGCAGCAGTTGCCAGCGCGCCGACGCCGGCCGGCCGTCCCACATCGGCACCGGGAACTCGTCGTCCAGCTCGAACCGGGCGGCGATCTGCCGGCTCGCCTCGACTTCGGCCAGATAGGCCGCATAGCTGTCGACGGCGACCTCCGGCCGGGCCCCGTTGAAGTCGGCGCCGCCGGTCGGGTAGGCCCGGGCCCGGTCCTGCTGGCCGTCCATGGCGCTGGTGAACCAGGTGCGTTCGACCTGGGTCAGGTGCCGCAGCAGCCCGAGCAGCGACAGGTTCGACGGCGGCAGGGCCTGCTCCGCCAGTTGCTCGGCGGTCAGGCCGGCGCACTTGTGCAGCAGGGTTTCGCGATGAATCTCGAGCCGGGTGTCGATCATGGTGCGCTCGTCGGCGATCAGCAGCTCGAACTCATCGGTACGGTCGACGGCGGGTGCGGTCCAGGGCATGGGCGGCATGCTCGCCTGCCGCAGCTGCCCTCGTCAACGCGAGATCTCAGCGGCTGGCCAACAGCCGCAGCAGGGCCGGATCCTCGCTATGGTAGGGAGATAAGCCCGTGCCCTGCTCCCGGTCGGTGATCGTCCAGCCGCGGTCGGTGAGCTGGTCGATCACCTCGGCCGGCGGCGGGAACCGGCGGAACGATCGGACGAGGGCCTTGGGCCGCTTCTGATCGGCGTCGATCCGCAGTTCGAGCGCCAGCACGTCGCCGCTCCGGCCGCGTTCGGCCAGCAGATCCAGCAGGGCCAGCCAGCCGGGCTCGGGCATCGTGTGGGCCAGGAACCGGCCGTAGCTCAACAGCGGCGCGTCGGCGGCGCCGCGGGCCTGGTCCAGCACCGCGGCCAGGGTGTCGCGATCGGCAAGATCGACTTCCCGGAAGTCGATCACCGCCGCGGCCGGCCGTTGCCGGGCGATGGTCAGGGCCGCCGGGATCCGGTCGATCCCGATCACGGACCGGCCGCCGGCTGTCAGCCCCGCGGTGTCCCGGCCATCACCGCAGCCGAGATCGACGGCCCGGCCGGGCAGCTCCGGATGATCAAGGACCCAGCCGAGGAACGGCGACGGCGGCAACGGATTCGGTCGGGCGTAGAAGTCGCGCCAGTACAGCCGGTCCTGCAGGTCCAGCCCGACCAGCGCCCGGCTCTCCCGCTTCTTCCGGGCGGTGAGCCAACTGAACCCCGGATCCGGGATCCGCCAGCCGGTTCCGTAGAGGTGGCCGACGACGGCCTCGGCATCGGCCGGCACCAACACCTCCCGGCCGGCCAGGCCGGTCGGGACCAGCGGCTCGAAGGCGGAGAGGCCGATCGGGTCGGCGGCGACGGTGCCGAACGGAAATCCGACGGTGCCGTCGGGCCGGGCGATCAGGTGGAACAGATCGATCTGAGCGGTGCCGGACTCGGCGTCCCGGATCGCGATGCAGGACGACTTCGGCAGCACCTGGAAGCCGGCGTCGATCAAGGTCTCGGCCACCTGGACCAGCTGCGCGGCGGCCTGCCGCGGATCGTTGTGCGGGGCCAGGTAGGCGCTGTCGAAGTCACGATCATGATCGATGAAGCCATGATCACGAACCGCGCCCAGCAGGGTGCCGTAGGCCAGGAACGTGCGCAGCCCGAACTCGGCCTCGAGGATCTTGTGCACGGCCTGGTGCAGCCGCAGCACCTGGTCCTGCCAGCCGTGATCGATGATCTTGCCGAGCTGGATCTTGCCGCCCTGGCCGAAGATGTGGCCGGACTCCAACAGCGTGCGCAGCTCCGTCGCGGTGGAGCGGCCGTCGGTCTTCGGCCGGTAGCCGTACGCGGCCCGGTCGGTGATCAGGATCGGCCGGCCGGCGTAGCGCACCGACACGGTGTCGATGGTCCGGGCGAAGCGCCAGAAGTCGTACAGAGCGAACCGGAACCGGCGTCGCTGCCGGCCGTCCCCGTCCTCGGCTCCGTCCTCGGGATCCGGCTGGGCGACGATTTCGGTCGCGACCAGCTCGCCGAGGCACAGCCCGATCCGGCACTCCGCGGTCTCCGGCGGCACCAGCACCCAGCCGGTGATCTGTTCCCGGCTGAACTCCTCGACCGCGGCGAGTGCCGGGTCCTGTCCGTCGGGCAGCGGCCGCCGATCGCGACCGAGCCGTCGCAGCAGCCCGCCGAGCCGCCGCAGTCCGCTGAGCCGTCGCAGTCCGCTGAGCCGTCGCAATCCCGAGGGCAGTGATCGTGTTCGCGACGCCATGATCGGCGACCGTATCGGTGGCTGATGAGAGATCGGTGTGGGACACGCCTGACAGGATGATCCGCATGACCGATCCGACCGGCCAGGTGCTGGAGCCGCTGCGCCGGCGCTACCTGCACTGGCTCGGCCTGTCCGAGGACCAGATCGTCGACGACCGGGACGAGGCTGCCGACGACGTCCGGGCGATGCAGCTGGTGATCCGGCTGGAGCGGACCGCGGGGCCGTCCTGGCACGCCGCGGTCGGGCTGGCCGCGACTGCCGCCGCCCGGCTCTGCCTGGATCCGCGGTCCGAGCCGGGCGGTGACTGGCACGACGCGGTGGCCGCCTACTGCGCCGGGCACATCCGCAAGGTGACCCGGCGGGCCCGGGGCGCCCAGTGGGCGGCGCTGGCCGACCTGCCGGGCCTCGCCCTGACCGACGGCGACACCGAGCTGACGGCGCTGCTGCCCGGCCGGATCGCCGAGCTGGACAAACGGGTCTCCCGGCTCCAGGTCGGCGGCACGGACCTGCCGGTCGACGAGCCACCCGCGGTCGACCCCCTTCGACAGGCTCAGGACGGCGCTTCGACCGGCTCAGGGAACAGAGCGCTGCGGCTGTGGCTGCCGCCGGAACCGGTGATGACGCTGGGCAAGGCGATGGCGCAGACCGGGCACGCCGGGATGATCGCGGCGGCGTTGCTGGCCGAGCACGATCCGGCCGGTCTGGCGGCCTGGGCCGCGGCCGGCTGTCCGGTCGTCGCCCGACGGATCGACGCCGGCGGCTGGCCGACGCTGCGCGAGCGGCTGGACGACGCCGGCCGGGCCTGGCTCGGCAGCCGACTGCTGGCGGTCCGGGATGCCGGCTTCACCGAGATCGCGCCGGGCACGATCACCGTGATCGCGCAGGCACCGGGCGCCGGCGGTGAGAGCGAGATCTCCCAAAACCACTCTCGGCAACCGGTTCCGGGCGAATAGGCTCAACCCTGTGTCAGCGGCACAGCAGAGCGGCAACCCGCCGGGCTATCCCTCCCAGTGGGAGGCCGATGTGCTGCTCACCGACGGCCGGGTCGCCCGGCTGCGGCCGATCAAGCCGAACGACGCCACCCGGCTGGTCGAGTTCTACGACCGGGTGTCGCCGGAATCGAAGTATCTGAGGTTCTTCGCGCCGTACCCGCGGCTGAGCCAGCGGGACGTGCAGCGGTTCACCGAGGTCGACTACGTGGATCGGGTGGCGTTCATCCTCACCCTGGGCGAGCTGATGATCGGCGTCGGCCGGTACGACCGGATCGAGAACGACCAGGCCGAGGTCGCGTTCCTGATCGAGGATGCCCACCAGGGCCGGGGGATCGCCCAGCTGCTGCTGGAGCACCTGGCCGAGGCGGCGCGGGAGCGCGGGATCACCAAGTTCGTCGCCGAGATCCTGCCGGAGAACCGGCGGATGGCGCAGGTCTTCGCCGACGCCGGCTACCGGGTGTCCAAGGATGTCGAGGACGGCGTGCTGTCGGTCGAGTTCCCGATCCTGCCGACCGACACGTCGGTCGGCGTGATGGAGCGGCGGGAGCACCGGGCCGAGGCGGCGTCGATGCTGGGGATGCTGACCCCGGAGCGGGTGGTGGTGCTGGGCCCCGGCAGGCGGGTGCAGGGGCTGGTGAACTCACTCCTGAGTGGCGGTTTCCGGGGTGAGGTGACCGCGGTGAGTACGGACTCGGTGGTGGTCTCCGGCGTCCGTACCGCCGCCTCGATCGCGACCATCGAGGGCTCGATCGACCTGGTCCTGGTGTCGATCCCGACCAGCGAGCTGGGCGCGGTGGTGATCGACGCGGCACACAAGGGTGCGCACGCGATGGTCGTGCTGACCGGCACCGACTCGGCCCACGACAACCGGACCGTGGTCAGCCTGGCCCGGGCGTACGGGGTCCGCGCGATCGGCCCGGACGCGCTGGGCTTGATCAACACCGACCCGTCGATCGGGCTCAACGCCAGCCCGGGGCCGATGCCACGGACCGGCGGCGTCGGCATCTTCTGCCAGTCCGCCGCGGTCGGCGTCGCCTTGATCAACCGGGCGCTGCGGCAGAACATCGGGCTGTCGTCGTTCATCAGCTCCGGTGCCTACGCCGACGTCACCGGCAACGACGTGATGCAGTTCTGGCAGGACGACGACGCCACCCGGGTCTGCCTGCTGACGCTCGACTCACTGGGCAACCCGCGCAAGTTCTTCCGGATCATCCGGCAGCTGACCTCGCGCAAGCCGGTGGTCGTCTTCGCGCCCGGCCAGGCCCGGCGGTCCAGCCACATCGGGGTCCGCGGCGGCCTCGGGCACGCGACGGAGCAGGCGGTCGACGCCTTGTTCCGGCAGGCCGGGGTGATCGTGGTGCACCGGCGCGGGGCCATGTTCGACATCGCCAAGATCGCCGCCCGGCAGCCGCTGCCGGCGGGTCCGCGGGTCCGGGTGATCGCCAACTCGGCCACCCTGGTGCAGCAGTTGACCCACACGGTGACCGCGGTTGGGATGCTGGCTGGTGGCGACCCGGTGGTGCTGCCGGGCGATGGCGCCCACGACGGCTATGTCGAGGCGGTCCGCGCCGCGCTGGCCGACGACGGCTGCGATGCGATCGTCTGCGCGTCGGTGGCGATCTTCGATACCGGCACCGACGCCCTGCACGCCGCGCTGGAGGATCTGGCCCGGGAGGCGAAGAAGCCGCTGATCGGCGTGCTGATCGACTTCGACGAGTACGCCGACGCGGGTGGCGGCGACGACGGGCCGGGCGGGCTGCCGACGTTCGACTCGCCGGCCGACGCGATCCAGGCCCTGTCCGCGCTGAGTGCGTACGCGCACTGGCGGGAGCGCGACCCCGGCGCGGTGCCGCTGCTCGACGTCGACGAGCTGGCCGCGAAGCGGGTGGTGAACCGGGTGCTGGCCCGGGATCGGGCCGGCCGTGAGCTGACCGGGCCGGAGGCGACCACCTTGCTCTCGGCGTACGGGATCGAGCTGGTGCCGCGGCACCGGGTGGCGACCCTGGACGAGGCGATCGAGGTGGCCGACAAGCTGGGCTGGGACGTGGTGCTGAAGGCGCGGTCGAAGGCCGTCCGCGGCCGGCCGGACCTGGCCGGGGTGTATCGCAATCTGGAGACCGCGGACGCGCTGCGCGAGGCCTGGGCCGACCTGGGCGAGCTGACCGCCGAGCTGGGCCTGGGCGAAAATCCGGCGGTGGCCGATCCGGTGATCCAGGCGATGGCGCCGCCCGGGGTCCCGTTGATCATGACCAGCCGGGAGGACGCCGCCTTCGGCCCGATGCTGTCGCTCGGCCTGGACGGGATCGCCAGCGAGTTGCTCGGCGACACAGTGCACCGGGTGCCGCCGCTGACCACCGCCGACGCGGCCGCGATGGTCCGCGACCTGCGGGCCGCGCCGACCCTGTTCGGCCGCAACGGCAGCCCCGGTGTCGATGTCGCGGCCGTCCAGGACCTGCTGCACCGGCTGGCCCAACTGGCCGACGATCTGCCCCAGCTGGCGTCGGTGACACTCAGCCCGGTGATCGCCTCGCTGTCCGGCGTACAGGTGCTCGGCGCCCGGGTGCTGACAGCTCCGACCGGTGATCAGCGGGATCCGATGGCCCGCACCCTCTGACCTGCGGGCTCGGTCAACAGGCACCCGGTTCCATGGCAGGATGACCGCCATGAAGGTCAACTCCGGCACCCGGAAGGGGCTGCGCGCCGAGATCGACGCCAGTGGCTATTTCCCCGAACTGGTCGAGGATTCGGTCCTGCTCGCCCTCGGCGAGGAGGAGCTCATCGACTTCGTCGTGCACCACGCGCCGACGTTCTCCGGAGATGAGATCCATCGACATGTCACGGTGCTGGCCCTGACCCCGAGCCGGTTGATCGTCGGCCACACCGATGATCATCCGGCGGAGCCGCCGACCGACGGTGCGTACGCCTCGGCCTCGACCGAGTCGATCCGGCTGGACAAGATCAACAACGTCGTGGTGACCCGGGTGGTGACCAAGCCGGAGCACTACACCGGTGCCGCCGACGCCGTGGTGGAGACCTGGCTGACCGTCGGCTGGGGTGCGATGAACCGGCTCGACCTGGAGCCGGCCGGTTGCAGCGATCCGAACTGCGAGGCCGATCACGGCTACACCGGCAACCTGTCGGCCGACGATCTGACGGTCCGGATCAGTGCCGCGATCGAGGGCACGGAGAGCGTCACCCGGTTGGTCCAGTTCGCGACCAACCTGCAACGGGCCACGTCCTGACCAGCCCGGCCCGGAGTAGCGTGTCGACGTCGATGATCTTGCCGCGGTACGGCGATTCGACCCTGGCCGAGCTGCTCTCCGGGGTGGCCGCCCACCTCGGTGTCGTCCCGTTCGACGCCGACCCGCTGCGGCTGCCGAGTGCCCGGCGCTACGTCGTGATCGTGATCGACGGGCTGGGTTATCAGCTGGTACGCCGATCGATCAGCCGGGCGCCGTACCTGGCCGGGCTGCTCGGCGACGCCCGGCAGATCACCGCGGCCGTGCCGAGCACCACGGTGACCAGCCTGACCTGCCTCGGCACCGGCGTGCCGCCTGGGCAGCACGGCATGGTCGGCTGGACGGCCCGGGTGCCGGAGACCGGCGAGATCCTGAACCACCTGTTCTGGGAGTCCGAGGTCGATCCGCTGACGTACCAGACCTTGCCGACCGTTTTCGATCGGGCCCGGGCCGCCGGGGTCGCGGTGTCCACCGTGTCGCTGGATCGGTTCGCCGACAGCGGGCTGACCCGGGCGGCGCTGCGTGGCTCCGATTTCAAGGGATTCCGCAACGAAGCTGATCTTGAGCTGCGGCTCCGGATGGTGACGGCGGCCGCCAACCGAGGTGACCGCAGCCTGGTCTATGCCTATGAGCGACGGCTGGACCACGCCGGCCATGCCCACGGCGTCGGCTCGTCGGACTGGAGCAAGGCACTGACGGCCGCGGACGACTTCTGCGGCCGGCTCCGGGACCACCTGGACGACGATGTCTGCATGATCATCACCGGTGATCACGGCATGATCGACATCCCCGATGATCATCAGATCGTCGTCGAGGACGATCCGCAACTGGTCGCCGGCGTCACGGATCTGGCCGGGGAGGGACGCTTCCGTCAGGTCTATGTCGATCATGATCGGCCGGAGTCAGTGGCGGGCCGCTGGCGGGACCGACTCGGCGACCTGGCCTGGATCCGGACCCGGGACGAGGCGATCGACGAGGGCTGGTTCGGCCCGGTCCGCGACGGCGTCCGGGACCGCTACGGTCACGTGCTGGTGGCCATGCGGGACGACTGGGCCGTGATGACCCGGCGGATGGAGCGGGAGATGGGCCTGGTCGGCATGCACGGCTCACTGACCGAGGCCGAGATGATCGTGCCGCTCTTCCTCGACTGATCGCCGCCCTGACCCGACACCGGCGCCCTTATACTCCGGCCCATGCCGGTGCCACTCGAGGAAGAACTGGAGCCCTACACGGTCCGGTCCAAGCACTCGTTGTTGCTGGGGGTGCTGTGTGCCCTGTCCTGTGTCGCGGCCGCGGTCTGCTGGTTCAGCACGTCCGTGGTCTACAACGGACGCGCCGCTGCCCACAACGAGGCCGGCGACGGCACCCCCTACGAGGCGCTCCTCGATCAGGAATTCGTCACCTGGTGGAATTGGTCCTGGGTCTTCGTCGTCGCGGCGACCGTGCTGTTCGTCGGCGCGGTCGTCGCGGACGCCTTCAACGTGCACTCGACCCGGCTGGCCTATCTGATGCATCACCCGCCTCAGGTCGAGCGCGCCGACGACAACGACTCGAAGAGCCCGGGACCCGATCCGGCCGAATAGCGATCAGTGCGCGGGCCGGCGCAGCACCTCGCCCAGCCGGCGGGCGCCCTCGGCGATCTGCTCCGGCGGATAGGTGACGAAGGAGAGCCGCATCGTGTTGGCGGGCGCGGCCTCGGTGAAGAACGGCGCGCCGGGCACGAAGGCGACGTCGTGATCGATCGCCGCACCGAGCAGTCCGGCCGTGTCCATCCCGTCCGGCAGCGTGGCCCAGATGAACATGCCGCCGGCCGGCCGGTTCCAGCTGCTGCCCGCCGGCAGGGCTTCGGGCAGCGCCGCCAACATCGCGTCCCGCCGCTCGGCGTACCCGGCTCGGGACCGCTCGACCGCCTGGTCCAGCCGGCCGGATGCCAGATAGCGGGCCGCGGCCGCCTGATCCAGCGTCGAGGTGTGCAGGTCGGCCGCCTGTTTGGCAATCACCACGGCCGGCTTGATCGACGGATCGGTCCGGATCCAGCCGAGCCGCAGCCCCGGCGCGAGGATCTTGGAGAAGCTGCCGGTGCTGACCACCCGGCCGGGCTCCGCGCCGACCGCCAGCGACGCCGGCGCCGGGCTGCCGTAGCTGAGCTCGCGGTACGGGTCGTCCTCGATCACCCGGAACCCGTACCGGTCGGCGAGCTCGACGATCCCGGCCCGGTTCTCCGGTGGCAGCGTCCGGCCGGTCGGGTTGTGGAAGTTCGGCACGGTGTAGAAGGCCTTCGGCCGGTGCCGCTCGGCCAGGTCGGCCAGCGCCTCGAGATCGACCGCGTCGGCGGAGCCGGGGACCCCGATCAGCCGGGCCCCGGCCAGCGTGAAGCACTGCAGCGCGGCCAGATAGCTGGGCCGCTCGACCAGCACCACGTCACCCGGGTCGACCAGGGTCGAGGCGAGCAGGCTGATGCCCTGCTGCGAGCCGGTCGTGATGATGATCTGCTCCGGGTCGGTGGGCAGCCCCAGCGAGTCGTACCGCTCGGCGATCCGGGCCCGCAGCTCCCCGTTGCCCTCCGTCGGCGAGTACTGCAGCACCGACGGCGAGCCCAGCACGTCCTGGACCGCGGCGAGCGCGCCCTCCAGATCGAAGAACTCCGGCGCCGGCAGCCCGCCGGCGAACGAGATGACGCCCGGCCGCTGGGTCAGCGCGAGCAGTTGCCGGACGACCGACGGCTTGACCGTTGCGAACCGCTGGGACAGGGCAGGAAGGGACTGCACGCGGGTGGGCACGGACCGATCTTAAGGAAATTCTCAACTCGCCGTGCGCGGTGTCCGCCGAGCGGCGCGAAGTTTGGCACACTGCGTCGGTGGCCGAGTTCGTGTACTTCACCGGGCCGATGGATTGCGGGAAGTCGACCCTGGCACTGCAGTTCGATCACACACACTCGGCCGGCGGCCGAGCCGGCCGGCTGTTCACCAGCCAGGACCGGGCGGGGGAAGCCACCATCTCCTCTCGTCTCGGGCTGGATCGGCCGGCGATCGAAGTGGTCGAGGACTTCAACTTCTGGCGTTACGTCGTCGAGCAGCTGACCCAGGGCAGCCGGATCGACTACCTGATCTGTGACGAGACGCAGTTCTATCAGCCGGCCCAGATCGATGATCTGGCGCGGATCGTCGACGAACTGCAGATCGATGTGTACGCCTTCGGCATCCTCACCGACTTCCGGACCACCCTGTTTCCAGGGTCGCAACGGCTGGTCGAACTGTGCGACCGGATCGAGCCGCTCCAGGTGCAGCCGCTCTGCTGGTGCGGCGCCCGGGCCACCCACAACGCCCGGACCGCCGACGGGAAGATGATCACCGAGGGTGCCCAGGTGGTGGTCGGCGACACCGAAGCCGAGGTGTCGGCCAACATCGGCTACGAGACCCTCTGCCGCTCCCACCACCGCCGCCGGCTGACCCGCGCCATCGCGAAAGCCACCCTCTCCGAAGCCGCCTCCGTCCGCTGATTCACGCCGAGTTGTCAGAACTGAGGATGGCTATAGCAAGCACCAGTTCTGACAACTCGGTTGAACGTGACCTCTACGCGCCACCCTTCGGCCACCCCTTCGGGGGGGGGGGGCGGAAGGCGTAGACGGCGGCGAGGCGGCGGCGGGTGAGGGCGCGGTAGGTGGGGAGGCGGGACGCGAGGGCCGGGGTCGGGTCGTAGCCGGCGAGGACCGCGGCGATCAGCGGGGCCGGGTCGGGCACCAGGCCCTGATCGGCGCGCAACTCGAGGTGGGCGATCAGGTTGGCCAGGTCCAGTGCGGGGTCGCCGATCGCGAGCAGGTCGAAGTCGAGCAGGCCGGCCCGGCCGTGGTCGTCGATCAGGACCTGGCCGTCGTGCAGGTCGCGGTGCACCAGGGTCAGCTGGATCGGCTCGGTTGCCGGTGACCGACGGGGGATCGGCGGCGGCCGGAACCGGAGCGGGGCCCGGTAGTCGCGCGCGTGCCGTTGCCAGGTCTCGGTGACGGCCACCTCGGCCGACAGATCGTGGATCGGCAGGTCGCGGAGTGGATCGTGCCGACTGGGCAGGGTGCGAATCACTCCGGCCGGATCGTCGTTCGGAATAGCGCCTGGATCGACCCGATGCAGGGCCGCCAGGGCCCGGCCCGTGGCGTGGCAGGCGTCCGTGCCGGAACCTGCTGCCAGCAGGTCGGTCAGCGTCCGGCCCGGCAGCGGTGCGGTGGTGACCGACCCGGCGACCGGGTCGGCGGCGAGGACTCGGGAGGTCGGCAGCGGCAGCGACTCGGCCGCCTTCGCGGTCGCTACGAGCCCGGGCCAGCGTTCGCGGCGGACGAACTTGGTGAAGCTGCCGTCCGCCTCCCGCAGCACGGCGCGCCGCTCGGGCCGATGCCCGATCAGCCGGGTGCCGGTGCGCCGAAGACGGCCGGCCACGGCCGGCAGCCGACGGTCCGCTCCGCCGGGATGCAGCACGAACGGTCCGGTCGCGGTCGCGCCGGGCGTCGCCGCGGCTACCGGCCCGGCCCGGCCCGGCGCCGCGAACCATTGCCCGGCGACCGGCTCGGACGCCGTCGCGGACCCGACCGGTTCGAGGTCGAGGAGCAGCCGCTCCGGGCCGCGGGGCCAGGACCGCCGCAGCCGAAAGCCGAGGCGGGACAGTTGATCGGTGATCTCGGCCAATCCGAGGTTCGTCACGGCAGCGCCTCCTCGATCTGGGTCAGTCGTTCGGGTATCGCCGCCGGCCAGTCGGTAGCGCCGGACCGGAACGGCTCGGCGGCCCGGAGCAGCAGCGCACGGGCGAGTTGCCGGTCCAGGCCGGCCGGGACCGGTCGTACGGTCCGGTAGCCGGTCAGCACCCGATCGAACGCCGCCGTCTCGAGCCCGGCCGCCGACAGTCCGACCAGGTCGGCGGCGGGATCGCCGAGGCCGGACCGGTCGAAATCGATCAAGGTGATCCCCGCGCCTTCCCTCCTACCAACCGGCTTGTCAGAACCCAGTTGTGTCATAGGGCAACTCACTTCTGACAAGTCGGCACCCGGGCCGACGATCACCTGATCGGCGGAGAAGTCACCGTGGCAGGGCATCACCGGGCGGGCCGTCGGCGCGGTGGCATCGAGCCGGTCCAGGATCCGCTGGGCCCGCGCCTCCTGGTCCGGCAGCAGCACGCCGATCAGGGCCACGGTCGCGGCCGGGTCGGCCTGCCGGACGGTCGGGCCCGGCAGCGCCGGATGATCATGGAGCCGGGCGAGTGCAACCCCACAGTCATGCAGGGCGGAGTCGTCGGCGGTGTCCCGGTCGATCTGCTCGGCCAGGCTGGTGCCGGGTTGGAACGTGGTGGCGATCAGGCCGGTGCGGGCGTCCCACCCGACAATCCGCCGGGTCCCGGTGAGGCTTTCGTACCAGGTCAACCGGCGGTGGGCGTCGGCGACGGTCGCCGGCCAGTACGCCCGCAACAGCAGCGGCGGCTCGCCGGGCCGGTCGGCCAGGCCGACCCAGCGCCGCTGCGGCTTGTACGCAAGCGTCCGGAGCGTGGCCGGCGGGCCGGGCCGGACCGCCGCCAGCGCGGCCTGCGGGTCGGCCAGCGCGGGCAGGTCACGATCGGCCCGGGCTCGGGCGATGATCAGGTTCCGTTCTCGATCATGGACCAGGATCGCGTCGGGGCCGGCCCGCCGGATGATCTTGTCGAGTTTCGGCCGGGCGGCCTCGGAAACGGCGTAGCCGAAGGCGTCGCCGTCGTCCAGGATGATCCCGGCGACGCAGCTGGTGCCGGGCTTGTAGCGCAGGTGGCTCCGCCGGGACAGCCGGGCGCCGGCCGCCTCGATCCTCGTCGCCAGCCGGTCCGGCTCGAGCAGCTCGGCCAACCCCGGCAGCCGGGCGTCGGTGATCATGGTCCGCGTCGCGCTCATCGGGCCACCGCCCGGTCGCCCAGCACCGCCGCCGGGGTGCCGCCGCGGACCACCCGGCCGTTCTCGATCCAGAGCACCAGGTCGGCGTCGCGGGCCGCGGCCAGATCGTGGGTGATCACCAAGGTGGTCCGGCCCTCGGTCAGCCGGCGCAGCGCCGCGGCGACGTCGGCTTCGGTGCCCGGGTCGAGCCCGGTCATCGCCTCGTCCAAGATCACGATCGGGGCGTTCCGGACCGCCGCCCGGGCGATCGCGATCCGCTGCCGCTGCCCGCCGGACAGGGTGGCGCCCCGTTCGCCGACGACCGTGTCGTACCCCTGCGGCAGCCGGTCGATGAACTCGTCCGCGCCGGCCAGCCGGGCGGCCCAGCGGATCCATTCCTCGCCGATCGGTTCGGTGGCGCCGAAGGCGATGTTGGCCCGGATGGTGTCGGCGAACAGCACGCTGTCCTGCAGCACCACGGCGATCTGGGACCGGACCGAGTCGACGGTCAGATCCCGCAGGTCCCAGCCGTCGATCAGGATCTGCCCCGAGTCGGGGTCGCGGAGCCGGCAGAGCAGAGTGGCGATCGATGACTTGCCGGAGCCGGATGGCCCGACCAGCGCCACCCGGCGGCCGGCCGGGATGATCAGGTTCACCCCGGCCAGGGCGCGGCGGCCGGGCCGGTAGCTGAGCTCGACGTCGCGGAGTTCGATCATGCCGCGGAGCCGGGGTGCCGGGCGGGCCCAGCTGGCGTCGGTGATCTCCGGCCGGGCGTCCAGCACGTCGAGGATCCGCTCGCCGGAGGCGGCCGCCTTGGCCAGCCGGCCGGTGTATTTGGCGATGTCGCGCAGCGGCCGGAAGGCGGTCTTCAGGTAGGTCAGGAAGACGGTCAGCTCGCCCGGGGTGAGAGCGCCGGCCAGCACCCGATGGGCGCCGAGCAGCAGCACCACGCCGGTGGCCAGACCGACCAGCACATCGGTCTTCCGCTCCAGCCCGGCCGACAGCTTCTTGGCCTGGACCCCGTCGGTCAGGGTGCGTTCGTTGTTGCCGCCGAAGCGCTGCTCCATCCGCGACTCGAGCGAATAGCTCTGCACCACGGCCATCGCGCCGAGCGATTCGGTGGCCAGCGAGGCGAGCTCACCCTCGGCCTGTCGCTGGCCGCGGGAAACCTGGTTGATCTTGCGGCTGAGCCGGCCGCCGAGCAGCAGGAACAGCGGGAACACCACGGCGACGGCCAGCGCCAGCTGCCAGTCCATGATCACGATCACCACGAACATGCCGAACAGGGTGATCACGTTGCCGGCCAGCGGGATGGCCGCGGTGACCGTGGCCTCCTGCAGCCGGCCGATGTCACCGGTCACCCGGGTGACCAGGTCCCCGGTCCGGCGGGATTCGTGGAACCGCATCGACAGCCGGTTCAGGTGGCTGTACAGCTCGGTCCGGACCCGGGTCAGCACCCGGTTGCCGGCCAGTGCGAAACAGATCGTCATCGCGTACGCGGCGGCGGCCCGGAGTGCCACGGCACCGACCACGGCGATCGCGCAGACGATGATCAACGCGGTCAGGTCGGCCAGCCCGGGGATGGCCGGGATCGGGCTGGCCCGATTCGGTTTGGTCAGCGTGGTCAGGTCGGCGCCGGTGTTTGCCACGATCGCATCCAGCACGTACGCCAGCGGCCAGGGCTCGAGCAGCCGCAGGCCGACCTCGGCGAACAGCGCCAGCAGCCCGAGCGCGATCAGCCGCCGCTCCGCCGCCACCTGATGCCGGAATCGGTGCAGGGTGCGCCGCAGGCCCGGCAGCGCGCGGGTCAGCCCAGCGGAACGTGGATCGCGGCGCATCAGGCGACCGCCGCGAGATCGAGCAGGTCCAGCGATCGGTCGACCACGCCGGCCCAGCTGTGCCGGGTCAGGGCTGCTTCCCGGGCGGCGATACGGAGCCGCCGCCGCTCGGCAAGATCACGGCGCAGCAGGATCAGTTCGTCGGCCAGCGCGGCCGGATCGCCGGGTGGCGCCAGCCGGCCCAACCGACCGTGATCGAGCACGTCCGGGATCTCGCCGATCGCGCTGCCGATCACCGGCAGTCCGGCCGCGAGGTATTCGTACACCTTGAGCGGCGAGAAGTAGAACCGGCCGAGCGCCGGGTAGGGCGCGCAGGCGATGTCGAACCGCCGCAACTGAGCGGCGACCCGGTCGCCGGTCACGGCGCCGGTGAACTCGATCGAGTCGGCCACGCCGAGCTCGGCGGCCAGCCGCGCGAGATCGTCCCGCAGCGGTCCGTCGCCGACGATCAGTCCACGCCAGGGATGCCGATCGCCGCGCAGCCGGGCCAGCGCCCGGATCAGCGTGTCGACACCGTGCCAGGCCTTGAGCGAGCCGATGAAGCCGACCGTGAAGTGGGCCGCCTCGGCCGCCGCGACCGGGCGCTCGGCCGGACCGATCCGGTCCGGGTCGACCCCGTTGCCGATCACCGCGATCCGATCCGGCCGCCGGGACATGGTCCGCGCCCAGTCGGCCACGCCCGCGCTGACGCAGACCACGGCCGACGCCGCACCGAGGGCAGCCGCCGCCACCCGGTCGGCGCCGCTCTGATCGGCCAGGTTGCGAAAGGTCGCCTGTTCGATGGTCAGCGGCGCGTTCACCTCGAGCAGGCTGGGCACGCCGTGATCGGCGGCCCAGGCCGTCGCGGTCCGGCCCCAGAGCGCATAGCGCTCATAGACCAGGTCCGGTGCGATCGCGTCCAGAGCGGCGGCGACGGCCGCATCGCTGGCCTGAGCCGAGATCTCCCGGCCGGCCGCCTCGTCGCCGACCACCGCCGGCAACCGGTGCACCGGCAGCGGCAGCGTGGGCCGGTCGCCCGGCCGCGGTGTGATCAACTGCACGTCGTGGCCGCGCCGGAGAAGTTCGGTGATCACCGCCCGGACGTGGATCGCGGCCCCCTTGGTGCCGAAGATCTCGATCCCGGGATCGGTGCAGACATAGGCGATTCTGAGTCGTGTCAAGGGGGCCGACGCCCTTGAGATCCCCCGCACGCTCCGCGAACGGACCTGGCACTCCTCATTCATGGCAACTTCCATTCGGTACGAGGACGTCGGCGATCTTGGCGGCCTGCCGGGATGCGTCGAATTCGATCTCGATCAGGTCCCGGGCCGCCTTGGCCAGGCCGGTTCGCAGCGCGGGCTGATCCAGCAGCCGGGCCAGGGCGCCGGCCAAATCGGCCGGGTCGTGCTGGTTGATCAACAGCCCGGTCCGGTCGTCGTCGATGATCTCCGGCAGTCCGGTGACACCGGTGGCGACCACCGGGGTGCCCAGGGCCATGGCCTCCAGCGCGACGGTGGGCAGGCCGTCCCGGTTGCCGTCGTCGCCGACCACACAGGGCGCGGCGAACGCGGCGGCGCCACCGACCAGCCGGGCGACCGCGGTCTGCGGCAGCGCGCCGAGCAGCCGCACCCGATCGGCCAGGCCGAGCCGACGGACCCGCTCGGCGAGCTCGTCGGCCAGCGGCCCGGTGCCGGCCAGGTCGACCCGGAACCGGGTCCCTGAGTCCCGGAGCAGCGCCGCCGCGTCGATCAGGTCGGCGAACCCCTTCTTCTCGACCAGCCGGCCGACGGCCGCGATCACCGGCGGCTCCGCGGGGTCGTCCGGCCGGTCGGCCGCCGAGGTGTACGGGAACCGGCGCAGGTCGATGCCGTTGTAGATCCGAGTCACCCGGTCGGCGTCGCCGCCGAAGGTTCGGTGCAGATGATCGAGATTGAAGTCGCTGACGGTGATCACCTGCCGGGCGTCGGCGATCCGCTCCCGAAGTCGATCATGGTCGACCTCGGCGTGAAAGATGTCCTTGGCGTGCGCGGTGACGGTGTAGTCGATGCCGGCCAGCCGCGCGGCGACCCGGGCGACGGCCGCGGAGATCGAGGCGAAGTGGGCGTGCAGGTGGCTGATCCGCTGCTCCCGTACGGCATGGGCCAACTCGATCGCCTGATGCGCCGACGCATGGTCCAGCTCGAGCAGGATCGGCAGCGCGGCGTCGAAGCCGGGCAGGCCGGTGGCGCCGGCGGTCGCCCGCCACAGCTCCGCGGCCCGGAGGGCGGAGTGCCGCAGGTAGTGCACCGGCGCCGAGACCTCGGCCAGCGCGGGATGGAAGCGGCCGTCGACCGGCAGCCGGAGGGAGAAGATCATCAGGTCCAGACCGCGGCGTTCCAGCTCCAGGATCTCGGTCACGATGAAGGTCTCGGAGAACCGCGGATACATCTTGACGACGTAGCCGATCCGCTCCTGATCACGCGGCATGATCAGCCACCGCCAGCAGCGCGTCGGCGAGCTCGGGGATCCGGCGCAGCCCGTCCAGCCGAATCTCGGTGGAGCCGCGCAGGGTGGCCTGGGCCGAGCCGGCGACGGCGGACCGGAGCCAGTTGGCGATCCGGCCGGGGGAGAGGACCGTCGGCTCCAGCAGATCGACCAGGCCGAGCGCGGCGAACCGGCCGGCCCGGATCAGCTGCTCGGTCCGCGGCCGGGTGCGCGGCACCAGCAACGCCGGGGTACTGGTGGCGAGGATCTCGCAGACCGTGTTGTAGCCGGCCATCGAGACCACCGCGGCGGCCCGGTCGATCACCGCGTCGGCACCGGGCGCGACATCGACCAGCACCAGGTCGGACCGGCCGGCGGCGATCTTGCGCAGCCGGGCTCGTTCCTCGGCGGCCAGGTACGGGCCGCAGATGATCACCCCGAGATGATCATCCGGCAGCTCCGTCTCGGCGAAGGTCAGGGCCAGGTCGGCGCCGTCCTGGCCGCCGCCGACCAGGCAGGCGACGTAGGGCCGGCCGGGGTCGAGCGCGAGTTCGTTCCGGCCGCCGGTGAGTCCGCGGGACCGGCCGCGGCTCAGGTAGCCGGTGAATTCGATCTTGCCGGTCACCGACTCGGGCAGCCCGTACTCGGTCCTCGGGTCGTAGACCCGGGGATCCCCGTACACCCAGACGGCGTGATAGTGCTCGTCGATCGCCTGCACGGTTCGGTCGGCCAGCCACTCCGCCGCAGTCGCGACCGGGTCGTCCAGCACCTCGCGCAGCCCGAGCACCGCGCGACCGCCCTGGGCGGCCAGCCGGCTCAGCGCCGGCTCCAGTTCGCCGCCGGCACCGCGGGGCACCTTGTCCACGATCAACAGCTCCGGCCGGAACTCACCGATCACCGAGCTGAGCAGCGCCTGCCGGATGCCGATCACTTCCCGGTATGGCAGCGACAGCGACCGGGAGCGGTAGTCGCCGGCCGGGTCCTTGGCGATCGCCGGCATAGTGATCACGTCCGTGCGGTGCGGCCTCGGCAGCCCGCTCGCCTCCGGGTTTCCGGTGATCATGACGATGTCAGTGGAGCGCTGGGCCAGCGCGGCGGCGATGGTCAGATTCCGCCGGGTGTGGCCGAGACCCACGGTGTCATGGGAATACAAGGCGACGCGCAATGGACGCATGATCAACTCCTCAACTCGGGCTACTTCGCGTTCATACTCTGATCGCGACTGGTTAACCCGCCATGAGCCGCGGATGAGGATGCCCTCATCAACCTGGCGTTGATCAACTTCATCCGCCAGGCTCGTGATCATGTTGATCTCCGTCATCGGTTGCGGCTACCTCGGTGCCGTCCACGCCACCTGTCTCGCCCACCTCGGTCACACGGTCGTCGGCATCGACGTCGACGCGGAAAAGGCGGCCCGGCTCGACGCCGGCCGGCCGTCGGTCTACGAGCCGGAGCTCGAGTCGCTGCTGGCCGCGACCCTGGCCACCGGCCGGCTCCGGTTCACCGCCGATCCGGCCGCGGCCGCCGGCGCGGAGGTGCACTTCCTGTGCGTCGGGACGCCGCAGCTGGCCGACCGCCCCGGCGCCGATCTGTCCCACCTGGACGCGGCGGTGACCGCTCTGCTGCCGTACCTGTCGGCCGGTGAGCTGGTGGTCGGCAAGTCGACCGTCCCGGTCGGCACCGCCGCAGGTCTCGATGCCCGGATCGCCGGCACCGTCCCGGGCGTGCGCTGCGCCTGGAACCCGGAGTTTCTCCGCGAGGGCCACGCGGTCGCCGACACCCTGCGCCCGGATCGTCTGGTCTACGGCAGCGCTCCCGGGGACGATCGCGCGGTGGACGTGCTGAACCGGGTCTACGCCTCGGTGCTGGCCGCCGGCACGCCGGTGATCGCCGCGGACCTGGCCACCGCGGAGCTGGTCAAGGTGGCCGCGAACTCCTTCCTGGCCACCAAGATCTCTTTCATCAACGCGATGGCCGAGGTCTGCGACGCCGCGGGCGCCGACGTCACCGTGCTCGCCGACGCGCTCGGCCACGACGAGCGGATCGGCCGGCAGTTCCTGAACGCCGGCCTCGGCTTCGGCGGCGGCTGCCTGCCCAAGGACATCCGGGCGTTCGGCGCCCGGGCGGCCGAGTTGGGCGTGGATCGGGTGGCCGGGTTGCTGCACCAGGTGGACGAGATCAACCTGTCCCGGCGGGACCGGGTGGTGGCGCTGACCGCCGAGGCCTGCGGCGGCAGTCTGGTGGGCGTGCGGATCGCCGTGCTCGGCGCCGCCTTCAAACCGAACAGCGACGACGTCCGGGATTCACCGGCGCTGGCGGTGGCCCTGGACCTGCAGCGCCACGGCGGCCACGTCCGGGTGACCGATCCACAGGCCGGCGACAACGCCCGGAAGCGGAGCCCGGAGCTGACCGTGGTGGACACCGTGGCCGAGGCGGTCGACGGTGCCGAGGCCGTACTGCTGCTGACCGAATGGCAGGAATATCGCGACCTGCGCCCGGCCGACCTGGCCGGCGTCCGGCACCCGGTGATCATCGACGGCCGCAACGCCCTCGACCCGACCACCTGGCGCGCAGCCGGCTGGGACTACCAGGCCCCGGGCCGGGCGGGTCAGATCTGACAACTCAGCGGATTGGGGGCGGTGCTGTTGCGGAGTTCGAGCCGGGTGGGCAGGACGAGAGTCTTCGGTTCGGCGTCGGGATCCGGGGTGCCGGCCAGCCGATCGAGCAGCAGTTCCGCCGCGGTCCGGCCCAGCTCGAAGATCGGCTGGGCGACGGTGGTCAGCTTCGGTGAGGTGTACGCGGCCAGGTGCACGCCGTCGAAGCCGACCACGCTGACGTCGTGCGGCACTCGCAGTCCGGCCTCGGTCAGCGCCCGCAACAGGCCGATGGCGGCGAGGTCGTTGGCGGCGAACACGGCGGTGATCCCGGCGGTCCGGCCGAGCAGTTCCCGGCCCGCTGCGTACCCGCCGTCCTCGGTGAAATCGCCGTGTACCAACAGTTCCGGGGCCGGATCGACGCCGGCGGCGAGCAGCGCCTGCCGCCAGCCCTCACCCCGCTCCTGACTGCTCACCACCTCGGCCGGACCGGTCAGATGGGCGATTTGTCGGTGGCCGAGGCCGAGCAGGTGGCCCACGCCCAGCCGGGCCCCGGCCCGGTGATCGACGGTCACCAGGTCCGCGTCCAGCCCGGGCACCCGGCGGTCCAGCACGACGGTCGGGATCCCGGCGGACGCGGCGACCACGCCGACCCCGGGCAGGGTGCCGGCGACCAGCAGGATGCCGTCCACCCGTTTCCGGCGGAGCAGCACCAGGTCGGCGATCGCCTTCGCCTCGTCGTCGGCGTTGTGGCACATCAACAACAGGTGACCGCGCTGATCGGCGACCGTCTGCACGCCTTTGACCAGCTCGGGGAAGAACGGATTGGTGATGTCCGGCAGCAGTAGCGCGATCGTCCGGGTCGCCATCCCGGCCAGCCCGCGGGCCAGGTCGTTGGGGTGATAGCCGAGTTCGGCGGCGACCCGGAGCACCCGGTCCCGGGTCTCGACCGAGATCCGGGACCGGTCGTTCAACGCCCGGGAGACGGTGGCGATCGAGACGCCGGCATGCCGCGCCACGTCGTGCACCGTGACCATCAACGGCCTCTCGGATCAGCTGCCGTCGTCATCGGCCTGATCATCGGCGAGCTGCCACCGCACGTCCGGATCCGGCACCGGGATCGAACTGATCAACAGCTTGGAGTACGGATGCTGCGGCGCGTCGATCACCTGCCGGGTGTCGCCCCGCTCGACAATCGATCCCTGGTAGAGCACGCAGATCTCGTCGCCGACCTGATAGGCCGTGCTCAGGTCGTGGGTGATGTAGAGGAACGAGATCCCGAGCTCGTCGCGCAGTCGCAGCATGATGTCCAGGATCATCGCACGAAGTGACGCGTCGACCATCGAGACCGGCTCGTCGGCCACGATCAGCCGCGGCTTGAGCAGGTAGGCCCGGGCCATCATCATCCGCTGCCGCTGCCCACCGGACAGCTGGTGCGGGTGCTTCTCCAGCACCTCCTCGCCCCGCAGGCCGACCATCTCCAGCGCTTGCTCGATCTTCCGCCGCGCCTCGGCCGGATCGGCCGCCAGCCGGAACCGCTTGATCGCCGTGTTGAAGACGTGCTTGATCCGATAGAACGGGTTGTAGACCCCGAACGGGTCCTGGAAGATCGCCTGCACCTCCCGGCGGTACTCCAGCTGCTGTCGCCGGTCCAGCGTGGACAGTTCCCGGCCGCGGTAGCGGATCTCGCCGGAGCTGAGCTTGGTGAAACCGAGCACCGCATCGGCCAGCGTGGTCTTGCCGCTGCCGCTCTCGCCGGCGATGGTGGTGATCGCCGCCGGCTCCTCGGACAGGACGAGGCTGACCGAATCCAGGGCGGTCGTCTCGTCCCGGCCCTTCTTGTAGATCTTGGTCGCGTCGCGTATCTCCAGCAGCGGCTCAGCCATTCTCGGTTCAGGCATGATCGGCGGCCTCCTCCTGATCATCGACGATCGCCGCGAAGTGCCCCGGCGAGATCTCGGCCATCACCGGCGTCGGCCGCGGGATCCGCAGATCGGGGGACTGCAGGCCGCTGATCACCAGCGGTTTGCGTTCCCGGATCGAGGGGATGGACGCGATCAGGTGCCGGGTGTACGGGTGGTGCGGATGGCGGAACAGCTCCCGGACCGGACCGATCTCGACGATGTTGCCGGCGAACATCACGGCCAGCCGGTCGACCAGTTGGGCCTGCAGCGCCATGTCGTGGCCGATCAAGATCATCGAGCTGTTCAGCCGCGCCTTCACCTCGAGCAGGGTCTGCGCCACGGTCCGCTGGACCACCACGTCGAGGGCGCTGGTCGGCTCGTCGGCGATGATCACCGACGGGCTGAGCGCGATCGCCATCGCGATGCAGACGCGCTGCTTCATCCCGCCGGAGAGCTCGTGCGGAAACATCGCGGACACCTTGGGCGGCAGCTTGACCGTGTCCAGCAACTGCAGGATCCGCGGCTTCAGGGCCCGCCCGGACTGCTTGCCCTCGTGGGTCTCGATCGCGTCCCGGAGCTGGTCCCGGACCCGCATCACCGGGTTGAGCGAGTTCATCGAGCCCTGCGGGATCAACGAGATCTCACTCCATCGGCGGCGGCGCAGTTGCTCCTCCGACAGGCCGGCGATGTCCTCGCCGGCCAACCGGATCGAGCCGTCGACGATCCGGCCCGGCGGAGTGGTCAGCCGCAGGATGGCCATCGCCACGGTCGACTTGCCCGACCCGGATTCGCCGATCAGGCCGAGGGTTTCGCCCGGCGCGAGATCGAAGTCGATGCCGTTGACGGCGATCACGTCGCCGCCGTCGGTGCGGTAGTGCACCCGCAGGCCGCTGACCTCCAGGACGGGCTTCGCCGCGGGATCGCTCATGACGCCAGCCTTCCGCGCAGCCGCGGGTTGGCCACCTCGTCCAGCCCGACCGCGACCAGGAACAGGCCGATGAAGATCACCATCAGGACCAGCGACGGGGCGCCCCACCACCACCACATCCCGCGCAGGATGGCCGAGCCCTGGATCGCGTTCGACACGGTCATCCCGAGGGTGGGGATCCGTTGCGGCCCGAGCCCGAGCGCCTCCAGCCCGACGGCGGCCAGGATGCCGCCGGAGGCCGCCCCGATGAAGCCGGCGGCGAGGAACGGCAGCAGGTTCGGCATCATCTCGGCGAACATGATCCGGGGCGTGGACTGCGCGGTCAGCCGGGCCATCCGGACATAGCCCTGCTCGCGCATCGAGAGCACCTGGGCGCGGATCAGCCGGGTCGGCCCGGCCCAGGCGAAGAGGGCCACGATCAGCGCCATCGTGGTCACGTCCATCTCCCGCACATAGGCCGAGATCACGATCAGGATCGCCAACGACGGGATGGTCAGCGCGGTGTCGGACAGCGTCCTGATCACGACGTCGAGCGGGCCGCCGAGATAGCCGCCGGTGAAGCCGAGGACGACGCCGATCAGCATGCTCGACGTGCCCACGATCAGCCCGACCTGCAGCGTCGTCGGACCGCCGACGATCAACAACGCCAACAGGTCCCGGCCGCTGTTCTCGGTGCCGAACGGGTGATCGGGGGAGCCGCCGGCCCACATCGGTGGCAGGTTCAGCGGCGAGCTGGCGGCCCGGGCCAGCTCGGTGTCCCAGACCAGGTGGCCGATCAGGGCCACCAGCAGCACCGCGGCGACCATGATCACGCCGGCGATCAGCTTGACGTTCTGCCACGGCGGCCGGGCCTTGACGCCGGCTTCCGTCGGGAGCTGGGGAAGCACAGTGGGATCCATCGTCACCTCCCCTCGTAGGTGATCCGCGGATCGAGCAGCGGATAGATCAGGTCGATGGCGAGCACCGCGGTCACGGTGGTCAGCACCAGGATGAAGACGATGCCCTGGATCACGGTGAAGTCGGAGTTGCTGATCGCCTGGTAGAGCAGCGCGCCCATCCCCGGGTAGCCGAACAGGTACTCGACCAGGATGGTGCCGCCGACGATGCCGCCGAGGCCGATCACCAGCGCCGTCACCTGCGGCAGGATCGCGTTGCGCACCTCGTAGCTGAACAGCACCTGCAGCGGTCGGATGCCCTTGGCCCGGGCCAGGGTCAGGTAGTCCTCACCGGCGACGGTGATCATCATCCCGCGCATGCCGAGGGCCCAGAAGCCCATGCTGGCCAGCACGATCGACAGTGCGGGCAGCGTGCCGTGCTGGATCACACTGTTGATGAACCGGAGGTTGAAGCCGGGTTCCAGGCCGGTGCGGTAGCCGCCGGAAACCGGGAACAGCCCGATCGTGAAGACGAAGACGTAGATCAACACGATGCCGAGGATGTAGAACGGGATCGCGGTGAAGGTGAGCGAGACCGGCAGCAGCGCCCGGAGCAGCCGCGGCGTCCGTCGCCAGGCCATCAGGGCGCCGATCACCGAGCCGATCAGGAACGACAGCACCGTTGCCACCGAGAGCAGCCCGAGCGTCCAGGGCAGCGATCGGCCGATCATGGTCCCGACCTCGGCCGGGAACTGGGACAGCGAGTAGCCGAAGTCGAAGGTGATCATGCTCTTCAGGTAGCTGAAATACTGGACGTAGAGCGGATCGTCCAGCCCGAACCGTTCCCGCCAGGCGGCGACCAGCTTGGCGCTGCCCTCGACGTGGCCGCCTTGGGCCTGCATCCGGGTGATCATGGACTGGACCGGGTCACCCGGTGCCAGCCGGGGGATGACGAACATGATCGTCGTACTGGCCCAGATGGTGAACAGGAACACCCCGATCCGGCGGACCAGATAGCCGAGCGTGATTCCCCGCATACGCGTCCTCCCGAGGGTTGTCGGCCGGTCTAGCTGGTGGCGGGCTGCAGGCTGTGGATGATCTTGTGCGCGTTGCCCCACTCCGCGGTGGGCTGCAGGTAGTTGTTCTCCTTGCTCGGCCAGCCGGTCCAGTAGGTGGTGTCGAAGGCGTACAACTTGCGGGCGTGGGCGATCGGCAGGAACGGCAGGTCGCGCAACCACAGCTTGGCGGCGGCCACGAACGGGCCGTCGATCGCCGGGTCGCCGAGCGGGATGTCGGCGAAGGACAGGACCTGAGTCGTGTATTCCTCGTTCTTCCAGCGGATCCCGTTGCCGGTGGCGGTCTTGCCGATCGGCACCACGTCTCCGGCGTTGTACAGGCTCATCGACAACCACGGCTCGGTCACCGAGCCACAGGCGCCCCAGTCGGAGACCGCCTCGAACTTGCCGCTGGCGATGTTGTCGCCCCAGGTGCCGCTGGCCAGCTTGCGGACGGTCGCGTTGATGCCGATCCGCTGCAGCTGTTCACCGACCACCTGGGCGTAGCGCCAGATCTCGATATATTCGGTCGGCGCGTCGATCTGCAGTTGCAGCTCCTTGCCGCCCTTGGTGTAGAAGCCTTCACCGGAACGGGTGTAGCCCTTGGATTCGATCATCGACTTGGCCCGGTCCGGGTCGTGGGTCAGGATCGGGAACTCGTCGAAGACCCCCTCGGAGTCGAGCAGGTCGACATACTTCTGCATCGGCGGGTAGTCGGGGAAGAAGAACCGGGCCGGCGTCGTGGTGCCCTCGTAGGCGATCCGGACCACCTCCTCCTGGTCGATCGCGTAGTTGATCGCCCAGCGCAGCTCCCGGTCGTTCCACGGCTCCAGCGCGTTGTTGAACGACAACAGCCGGGTGCAGGGATCGGTCCAGGCGAACGGCCGGTCCGGCTGCCAGGTGGCCATCTTCGGGTTGCGCGACTTCAGGCTCTCGAAGGCGCCGGCCGTCAGGTCGGCGACGCTGTCCAACTGATGATCACTGGCCCGGGCGACCCGGATCTCCTCGGTCTCGATCGCCGTCCATTCGAGGCGCTCCGGCTTGGGCAGCGGCTTGAAGTCGGCCTTGGCGCCCCACCAGTCGTCCCGCCGAGTGTAGACGAAGCGGGTCGGCTCGGCCGACTCCAGCCGGTACGGACCGGTGAAGATCGGCCAGCCCTTCGCCTTGTCGTAATTCTTGAACTGCAGCGGATCCTTGCCCTGCCAGATGTGCTGGGGCACGATCGGGAAACTGTTGTAGGCCTTGACCGAGAAGTAGTCGAGCAGGAAGCGGGGATTCGGCTTCAGCAGGGTGAACTCGACGACCAGGTCGGAGGTCTTCTCGACCCCCTTCACCCACTCCTGCATCGCGGCGGCGTTGGTCATCTCGGCGCCGCCCTTGATCAGCAACTCGAGCGTGAACACCACGTCGTCGGCGTCGAACGCCTCGCCGTCGGACCAGGTGATGCCCGGCCGCAGGGTGAGCGTCCAGAGATCCTGGCTCGCGTTCGGCTCGAACTTCTCGCCCAGCCAGCCCTCGATCTCACCGCTCCGTAGTCGAGGATGAACAGCGGTTCCATGATCGACTGGTGGAAGCCCGCGCCGGTCCGGAAGCCGGGGACGAACGGGTTCCACAGGTCCGGCGACTGGACCCGGCCGCCGTCGTGGTCGAAGATCACCGTCCGCGCCCGCTCGCTGTCGCCGTCGTCGGGCGTCTCGTTGATCGAGCCCTCGCAGGCGGTCAGCAACACCCCGCCGGAGCCGGCGGCGACGCCGGTGGCGGCCGCGGCCCGCAGGAAGGATCGTCGTGAGCCCGCGACGGTCAGGATCTCGGGTGCCGATCGGGGTGTACCTGTGGTTCTGCTCATCGTTGCCTACCTCCGTTGGGGCAGCGAACCTGATCAAGGTAGTGAGGTGGTGCCGGCCGACCTTCCGCCCGTGCGGAAGCGTTTACGCAACCTTCGGAGAGTATGCCGGACGGGTCCCGCCGATGGCAATGGGATGATCATGAAGCGGATCTCGCCAACGTCTCGCTAGAGTCGGGCGGGTGAATGCGGACACGGCCCGGACGGCGTTGCGGATCTCCCCGTTCCTGGTCTGGGGTGCGGTGCTGATCGCCTGGTGCATCCTGGTCGCGCCCGAGTTGGTGACGTACGCGCTCGGCAGCCCGACCACCGCGACGATCACTCGGTGTGAGACGTCGGTGTCGACGAACAACGAGGGGAACACGGTCGAGGAGACCACGTGTTTCGGCCGTTGGCTTACCGGCGACACCCAGCGGGAGGGGCGGATCTACGGCGGCGAGCGGCACCAGGAGGGCGAGCAGTTGGCGGTCCGGGCCGGCGCGACCGCCGCCGCGACGACGGATACGCCGCAGCAGTCGCTGCTACTGACGGCGGTCGCCGTGGCGCTCGGCGCGATCGCCCACGTCGCCTGCTGGCTCAGCTTCCGCGGACAGATCAAGAAGGCCGCGGCAGCCGGCAGTTGATCAGGACCGGAACTCAGTCCTTGCGGGGCGGGCCGCCGAACATGATCTCGTCCCAACTGGGGATGGAGGCGCGCTTCTTCTTGGTCCGCTTCGGCTTGGCCGGGGCAGGCTCGGGCACCGGTTCCGGCTCGGGCTCGGGCTCGACCAGCGGTTCCTGCTCGAGCAGCGGCTCGGGTTCCAGCGGTGGCTCGGCCTCTTCGACCGGCCTGGCCGGCTCGACCACGCTCCGCTCCTCCTCGACCGGGTCGGCTCGGGAGTCGGGCTCCGGTTCCGGCGCCGGCCGGAGGCCGCGGCGGGACCCGGTCGGCGACTGCTGGTCGGCGACGGACTGACGGTCGGTGGCGGCCGGGTGGTCGACCACGATCTCCGGCTCCCAGCCGACCGGACCGTGGCTCTCGTCGCGGAGCCCGGAGTAGACCGCGACCGAATCCTCGGCGTAGCCCTCGCCGCCGAGTAGCCCGTACAGGGTCTCCAGCCCGGAGTCGGAATCGGCCTCTTCGTAGGCCGCCGCTTGCCGCCGGTCGGGGATGCCCGGTTCGGAATCCCCGATCTCGGTGTCCTCGGATTCGAGGCCGGGGTCCGGCTCGTCGACCTGGACCGCGCGAACCAGGGCTAGTTCGTCGTTGAGATCGAGGGTCGGCTCGGCGGCCTCGTCCTCGTAGCTCTCCTCGACGGCCCGCACGATCCGGCGCCGGCCGGGTTGCGGTCCCTTCACCGGGGTCGGCTCACCGAGCACCCAGCGGGCTTCCTCGTTTCCGGCCAGCGAGTAGCGGCCGCGCGGGTCGAAGTGGAACTCGGCCAGCCGGGCGTGTTCGCCGGAACGGTATTCGGCGGTCACCGCCCACCGCCCGTCGTCCATCCGGCGGGCGTCCCAGTTGACGGTGTCGGGGTCGATGCCGCGGTCGGCCAGCCGCTCGGTGACCGCGAGCCGGAGGTTCTTGTGGCCGGAGGTCTCGCCCCGGCGCCGGACCGAGGAGGCCATCGCCTGACCGGCCATATGATCGCGTTCCAACAGCACCGGCCCGGCGAATCGCTCGACCCTGTCCGCCGGCATCCCCGAGATCCGGGCGACCTCCTCCAAACTCGCCCCGGCCCGGATCCGTGCCTGAATATCGCGTGGACTCAGTACGCTCTCCATCTCGATCTCCAGTTGTCCGAGTCGGGGACGATCACCGCGCAACGTCGCACGCAGTCGATCATCGACCGGGAGCGCATGCTCCTCTCCAGCGTCGGTCGCGACGACAAGGGACTGCCCGTCCTGACTCAGTCCCACCAGTCGCGCCGTGCGCATCGCCTCAGCCGATCCTCCCCGTGGTATTCGTTCGACGTTAACCTACTCCGCCGTCTGGGACCGGCGCGGGAGGCGACGCGAGGACGCTCGGATGTCCGGCGATACTTCGACCTCTACCTGAGATTCACCGCGACCCGGTGCTCCCCGCCGAGCAGCGGTGGGTCGGCCGTGAGCCACCGTCCGGAGCGGCGGAGCCGGATCATTCGACCATCCAGCTCGACCTCGTCCGGCCGGCCCGGACCGGCCGGCAGGGACAGCTGACCGGTCGTGTCCGGCGGCACGTCGAGCAGCAGGTCGAGCCGGTCGCCGGTCCGTACGTACGATGCCGAGATGGCTCCATCCGGGATCGGCAGCCGAACCCTCGCCCGGTCCAGGCCGGCCGGCTGCGGCCGGATCGCAAACGACCGATAGCCGGGCTCCAACGGCCGCAGCCCGAACAGACCCTGCGGCAACAGATAGGCCGGCGAGGCGCCCCAGGGATGGGAGTGGCTCAGGTTGGGTTTGAACTCGATGTCCCAGGCCTCCATCGCGGCGCCGGCGCCGACGTCGAGCATGTGCCGCCAACTCCGCCGGCCGGGGGCGGTGATCAGCGGCAGGGCGAGGTCGCCGGCGCCGTGCTCGAACAGCCCCTCGAGCAGGAACGCCGCCGAATACACGCTGCAGGCCATGCCGCGCCGGCCCAGGTCCGCGATCACTCCGTCGACCCGGGCGGCCGGGACGGCGTCGGCCCAGAGCGGATAGAGCTGGGCGTGGATCGCGTGATGATCGATTCGGCTGCCGTCGGCCTCGAGCCCGTCGGCGTAGTGGCCGGCGGACGGGTCGAAGAGGAACTGCTCGATCGCGTCGGCGAGCCGGTCGGCCGTCGCGTCGTAGCGGTCGGCGTCGGTCTGCTCACCGAGGGCGCGGGCCAGCTCGGCCGCGGCCCGGTAGCAGCGGTACGACAGCGCGTTGATCACCGTGTTGACCTCGCCGAACCGGTAGCCGTCGCGCTCGCTCGGCGGCCAGTCGACCAGATCCCGGTCGAAGCCGCCGCGATCCCTGTCGCCGGCGACACCGCCGTCGCTCGGTTTGCGGACCAGCCCGGTCGCCGGGTCCAGCCAGCGCGTCGGCAGCAGGTCGGGCAGCCGGTGATACTGCTCCCGGACCTGGTCGAGGTCTCCGGTGGTCCACCACAGGTCGTGCACGGCGAGCAGCCCGAACAACGGCCACTCGGTCGGCCAGGTCCGGTTGGCCAGGGTGAAGTCGACCGAGTAGCGGGCCAGCGCCGGATCCCGGTCCAGGGCCAGGTGGGACCGCTGTTGCAGATAGGCATCGGCCTCGTACGGCAGCCGCTCCCGGGTCCAGGAGTCGACGTAGAGGTTGACGTTCAGCGCCTCGATCGTGTCGGCGGACAGCCGCCAGACCCGGTCCAGGACCGGATCGGAGGAGGAGAACGTGGCCGCGTCGGCGTCGAATCGATAGCGCAGCGCGGCGGCCCGGATCCCGGTCAGGTCCGGGGTGCCGTCGAGATAGCGCAGCTCCAGGTAGCGGAACACCCGGAGCCCCCAGGTCGCCAGTTGCTGCGGTCCGTCGGTCAGCGTCCAGACATCGCGGTAGACGTTGCCGGTGGTCAGCCGATACCGCACGGCCGGCCGGTTGCCGGGCTCGGTCTCGAGGACCTCGCCGTAGCGCAGCTCGATCCGGTCGCCGGCGGTCCCGACGGCCTGGAGCAGCGCGCCGCCGGCCCAGGCGCGGCCGAAGTCGATCACCATCCCCGCGGCGTCGTCGACGAGGATCGCGGCCGGTGCGGCGACGTGCCGCTCGACCGGGGCCAGCGGTGAGGCGACCAACCGGTCGAACCGGGGTCGCGCCACTGCTGCCGGCCAGGCGTCGGTGAAGCCGGGGGAGTCGAAGCCGTGCGGGTACGCCCGGGCGTCCAGGTCCTCAACCGGCGCGGCGAAGACCCTGGTGCCGATGCTGCCGGCCGCGGGGTAGCAGTCGGTCGCCGAGCGGGCAAGCCAATCCGGGCCGGTGCCGATCGTGATCGTCGCGCCGTCGACCGGCTCGATCCGGAGTTCGGCCTGGAACCGATGATCAGCCGTGGTGTACAGCAGGGCCCCGATGGTGTTGCGGCCCGGCCGGATCAGCCCGGTCACGTCGTAGCTGTCGTACCGGGTCTCGTCGCGGTGCGGCCGGGTCGGCCCGACGCCGAGCACGTGGAAGTTGAGGTGGGCGCGGTAGACGTACTGCAGGGACGCAATCGTCGACGATGCGGTGATCAACAGCGTGGCCCGGGTGATCGGCCGGTCGTCGAGCTCGAAGGTGCGCCGGACGAAACACCAGTCCGGGACGGGATCGCCGGCGGCCCAGATCGGGGTCGAGTCCATGATCGGCTCAGCCGACCGCCAGCGGCATGGCCCGTTTGTGCGCGGTCCGGCGATGGGTGGCGATGATCTTGGCCGCAGCCTCCGCGCTGACCGCGCGGCCCTCGAGGAAGTCGTCGATCTCGTCGTAGGTCACGCCGAGGGCGGCCTCGTCCGGTAGCCCAGGGTTGTCCGTCTCGAGGTCGGCCGTCGGCACCTTGCCGGTGATCTCCGGCGACGCGCCGAGCCGGGCGCCGAGCTCGCGAACCCGCCGCTTCGACAGCCCGGACAGCGGGGTCAGGTCGCAGGCACCGTCGCCGTGCTTGGTGTAGAACCCCATCACTGCCTCCGCCGCGTGGTCGGTGCCGACGACCAGCGCGCCCCGGGCGCCGGCCACCAGATACTGCGCCACCATCCGCTGCCGGGCCTTGACGTTGCCGATGTGGAAGTCCTCGCGGTCACCCAGTTCCGACTGATCAACCAGTCCCGCATGCCGGACCGTCTCGACCATCGCGTCGGTGGCCGGCTTGACGTCGACCACCAGGGTCTCGTCCGGCCGGATGAACTCGAGCGCTCGCTGCGCGTCCGCCTCGTCGGCCTGGACGCCGTACGGCAGCCGCATCGCGACGAAGGTGGCCAGGCCGCCCGCGGCCCGGATCCGTTCGACGGCGAGCTGGCAGAGCCGGCCCGCGGTGCTGGAGTCGACCCCGCCGCTGATGCCGAGCACGTACGATGTGGCCCCGGTGCGCCGGAGCCGGTCGGCCAGGAACTCGGTCCGGCGTTCGATCTCGAGCTCCGGGTCGAAGGCCGCGGGCACTCCGAGCTCGGCGATGATCAGTTCCTGCAGGTAGCGGTGTTCTTCACTCATCGGGCTCCCTCGCGGACGGCTTCGGCGAACCAGCCTAGAGACACGTCTTGCGGCGCGGTCGTAGGGTCGAATCATGACCCAGCACGACCAGGCCCGGCCCACGTCTCTCGGGGCCCTCAGGGCGACTGGATATGAAGCGCGAACCGTCAAAGAAGAACTTCGAGACAATCTGCTGCGCCGGCTGAGGTCCGGCGCGGAGCCGTTCCCCGGCATCGTCGGGTTCGGCGACACGGTGTTACCGGATCTGGAGACCGCCCTGCTGGCCGGCCACGATCTGGTGCTGCTCGGCGAACGCGGCCAGGGCAAGACCCGGCTGATGCGGACCGTCGCCGGCCTGCTGGACGAGTGGGTGCCGGTGGTCGCGGGCTGCGAGATCAACGACGACCCGCTGCGGCCGGTGTGTGTCCGCTGCCGGCGGCTGGCCGGCGAGCGCGGCGACGACCTGCCGGTCGGCTGGCTGCACCGCGACGATCGGTACGCGGAAAAGCTGGCCACCCCGGACACGTCGGTCGGTGATCTGATCGGCGACGTCGACCCGGTGAAGGTCGCCGAGGGCCGCACCCTGGGCGATCCGGAGACCGTGCACTACGGCCTGGTGCCGCGCGGCAACCGCGGCATCTTCGGCCTGAACGAGCTGCCCGACCTGGCCGAACGGATCCAGGTCGCGCTGTTCAACGTGCTGGAGGAGCGGGACATCCAGATCCGTGGCTATTCGCTCCGGCTGCCGCTGGACCTGTATCTGATCGCGACCGCGAACCCGGAGGACTACACCAACCGGGGCCGGATCATCACCCCGCTGAAGGACCGGTTCGGCGCCGAGATCAGGACCCACTATCTGACCGAGGTGGCCGACGAGGTCGCGCTGCTCCGGCAGGAGGCGCGGGTGGCCGCGGAGGTCGGTGATCATCTGCTGGAGGTGATCGCGCATCTCACCGCCAACCTGCGCGAGTCGTCCTCGATCGACCAGCGCTCCGGCATCTCGGCCCGGTTCGCGATCGCCGCGGCCGAGTCGGTGGCCGCGGCGGCGTTGCGCCGCTCGGCGCGGCTGGGCGATGCGACCGCCGTGGCCCGGGTCGGTGATCTGGCGCCGGTGGTGCCGACGCTGCTCGGCAAGATCGAGTTCGAGCTGGGGGAAGAGGGCCGGGAGCGGGCGCTGCTTGATCATCTGCTCCGGCTGGCGATCGCGACGACGTTCCGGGATCGGCTTGCCGGCGAGGACCTGTCCGGCTTCACCGCGGTGTTCGCCGAGGGAACCATGATCGAGACCGGTGATCAGACCACGGCCGACCGGCTGCTGGATCAGGTCGGGCCGGTGTCCGGCCTGGCCCGGGTGCTCGACCGGCTCGGCTATCACGACGGCGCCGACCGCGGTCAGGCCGCGGCGGCGGTCGAATTCGTGCTCGAGGGGCTGCACCTGACCCGCCGGATCGACAAGGACCAGCTCGACGGGCGCGCGGTGTACGGCCCGGTCGAGCCGCGAGGTGGGCTGGAATGAGCGCCGACCGCTGGTCCGACGGCGACGGGCCGGATGATCATGGCCCGGATGGTCATGGTGCAGATGGTCATGGTGCAGATGGTCATGGTGCAGATGGTCATGGTGCAGATGATCATGGTGCGCATCGCCGGTTCCGGTACGGACCGTGGCGCGGCGGCCCGGATCCGCTGGCGCCGCCGTTCGACGTCCGAACGGCGATCGACAAGATCGGCGACGACGTGCTGTCCGCGTCGAGCATCGACGAGGCGATGCGGGAGTTGCTCCGGCAGGGCCTGGACGGCCGGTCCGGCCTGGACCGGTTGGCCGAGCGGATCCGCCGGATGCGCGAGTTGGCCCGGCAGCGCGGCGATCTCGGCGGCACCCTCGATCAGGTCCGGGCCGCACTGGACCAGGCCCTGGCCACTGAGCGGGACGCGCTGGCCCAATCGGACAGCCCGGACGCCCGACTGGCCGAGATGGAACTGGCGACGCTGCCGGACAACGCGGCCGGCGCGATCCGTGCCCTGGCCGACTACCAGTGGACGTCGCCGGAGGCCCGGGAGATCTTCGAGTCGATCACTCAGCAACTCCGGCGGGAGGTGCTGGACGCCCAGTTCGCCGGGCTGAAGCAGGCGATGGAGTCGCCCGATCCCGCGGCGATGGCGGCGATCAAGGACATGCTGGCTGACCTCAACGCGCTGCTCGCGGCGCACGCCCGGTCCGAGGACACCGCCAAGCAGTTCGCGGACTTCATGGCCAAGCACGGCCAGTTCTTCCCGGAGAACCCGAAGAACGTCGAGGAGTTGATCGACGCCCTGGCCCGGCGGCAGGCCGCGGCCCAGCGGATGATGAACTCGCTCAGCCCGGAGCAACGTGATCAACTCGGCCAGTTGATCAACCAGGCGCTGGGCGACGCCGACCTCGCCTCGGCGATGGCCCAGCTGTCCGACAACCTGCGCAACCTGCGGCCCGGGCTGGACCGCGAGTCGGCGGTCCGGATGCGCGGCGACCAGCCGATGGGCTATTCGGAGGCGGTCCAGGCGGTGTCCGAGCTGGCCGAGCTGGAGGACCTCGGATCCCAACTGGGGCAGGCCTATCCGGGCGCGACCCTGGACGACATCGACGTCGACGCGCTGGGGCGGAATCTGGGCCGGGAGGCGGTGGCCGATCTGGACGGGCTGCGGCAGTTGGAGCGGGAGCTGGAGCGGCAGGGCTTCCTGCGCCGGGACGCCGACGGGCTGCGGCTGACCCCGCGGGCGGTCCGCCGGATGGGGCAAACGGCGTTGCGCCGGGTGTTCCAGCAGCTGGCCGCGTCCGGCCTCGGTGATCATGACGAGCACCGGACCGGTGCCGCGGACGAGCTGATCGGCTCCACCCGGCCGTGGACGTTCGGCGACGAGCTGCCGATCGACGTACCGCGGACCGTCACCAACGCCTATCTCCGGACCGCCGAACGATCCCGTCCCGGGGCCGAACGGTCACCGCTCCGGCTGGAGGTCGGCGACTTCGAGGTCGCCGAGACCGAGCGCCGGACCGCGGCCGCGGTCGCGCTCTGCGTCGACCTGTCGTTCTCGATGCTGCAGGACGGCCGCTGGGCGCCGATGAAGCAGACCGCGCTGGCGCTGAGCCAGCTGATCGAGACCCGGTTCCGGCAGGATGCGCTGCAGGTGATCGGGTTCAATCGGCTGGCCCGGCAACTCAACGGGGTCGAGCTGGCCGAGATCGAGCCGGAGTGGATCCAGGGCACCAACCTGCAGCACGCGCTGATGATCGCCGGCCGGCACCTGCGCCGGCATCCGGAGTCCGAGCCGGTGGTGTTGGTGATCACCGACGGCGAACCGACCGCCCATCTGACCGGCGACGGCTCGGCGATGTTCGCCTACCCGACGACGGCGGAGACGGTCCGGGTCACCGTCGCGGAGGTGGACGAGCTGGCCCGCTACGGCGCGGTGATCAACACGTTCATGCTCGGCGACGATCCCGGCCTGGCCCGGTTCGTCGACGCGATCGCCCGCCGCTGCGGCGGCCGGGTCTTCACCCCCGACGCCGACCGGCTGGGGGAGTACGTGGTCGCCGACTACCTGAGTTCCCGCCGCGGCCGGACCCGCTAGTCGCTAGTCGCGCCGGGTGTCCTGGCTCTCGGCTTCGAGGTCGTCCTCGATCGCCGCCAGTTCCTCCTCGTCGTCGTCGACATCCGCGCTCGGATGGAAGTGCTGCTTGTCCACCCACCATTCGAGGTCGGGCAGCTCCGTCCGGTCGGCCTCGACGATCCGCAGCGACTTGAGGATCGCCAGCGTCGCCGCCTCGTTGCGCTCCTGCTCGGCGTGGGTGTAGACGTTCTTGGCTTCCAAGATCAACGCGATGATGTGGGCACCGGTGATCAGCCAGAGCACGGCGGCGATCGCGATGAACGTACCGCCGAACAACCGACCGAGGTCGGTGGTCGGGTAGAGGTCGCCGTAACCGACCGTGAAGAAGGTGACCACCGCCCACCACAGTCCGTCGCCGAAGTCGCGCTCCGGCTCCAGCAGGTCGAACAGGAAGGCGTTGGCCACGAAGACCAGCACCATCAGCAGCATCACCCAGCGCAGCCGGTTCATGATCCTGCGGACCGCCGAGATCACCGGATGTCCCGCATCCTGTCCCTGATTCGGCATGGCATCTGCCCCCTTGCTTCAGCTCCGGTCGTTACTTCAGCTCGTCGGCGATCTCGGAACCCTCGCTGCCGCCCGGGTAGAGCGTGAGCAGGCTGTGCGCCAACTTCTCGCCCTTGGTCACCGCGAACTCGGTCTGGTCCAGGCCTTCGTCGGTCAGCGCGAACCGCTCGAAGGAGATGAAGTTCTCGCCGTCGGAGGTCTGGAACTCGGCGAACTCGACCCGGCCGCGGGTCGGGGTGTCGGTGTTGCCCCGGGCGGTGAAGGAGCCGTAGCCGGCCTCGTTGCGGGAGTAGGTGGTGTCCTGGTAGCGGATATCCATCACGCCGATGGCGAAGCCCTGCACGTCACCGGCGGGGATGTTGCGCCACTCGGTGACCTGGGCGTTGCTGCCGGGCTCGACCGAGATCCAGGAGTTGTCCTCCAGGTGCACCTCGTACCAGACATAGCCGGAGGCGTCGACGGTGCACTCGATGACGCCCTTGACCATCCGCTTGTTGCCCGGCAGGTCCAGGTAGGACAGCCAGTCGCCCGGCTGCATCCGGGTCAGGTCGCTGTTCGGCGACAGGTCGTTCGGACCCATGTACGCGTCGGCCTCGCGGGAGGCCTTCAGGTAGTCGCTGGCGCGTTCGGCGCGTTCCTTCTCCACCTTCTGCTTGATGTAGTGCCGCCAGAACAGCAGTCCGGCCACGATCGCGATGATGATCAAGATGATCACGAAGATCACGCCTAGCACGTCCACGTCGGTTCTCCCTCGGTCGATTCGACGGCTCGCGCCGTCACAGCATCACGGTGATCAGCTGGTTGACGCAGAATCCGAGCATCACCACCATGATCGAACTCACGATCGCTCCGGCGAGGCCGGATCCGGCGTCGTTGCTGTCGTGCAGGCTACGCCCGGGCCCGAAAGTCCGCAGCAACAGCCAGATCGGGTACAACAGCAGCAGCGAGCACACCGCGACCAGGACGAACAGCGCGATGCCGATGCCCCAGCCGTCGAGGTCGCCCGCGACGGCCGGGCTGACGGCCAGTGACATCGCGAGCAGCAGCCCACCCGTTTCCAAGCCGGTGCTGGCGCGGCCCTCGATCAGTCGCTCCCGCAGGTTGTAGCGGGTGACGGCTTCGTGGATCCAGAAGCCGGCGAACTGCCAGGCGATCCCGAGGCAGTAGAAGACGAACGAGCTGACGATCGTCAGCCACAGGCCACCCGCCGCGGAGCCGACCAGCGACGACCCGAGCATCACCCCGATGCCGAGATAGGCCCCGGCCTCGGCGAAGCCGACCGCGAGATTGCCCTCCCGCAGCAGCGCCTCGTTGTTCGCCTTCCACAGCACCAGCCAGTCGACGACCGGCCGGCTGAGCAGCAGCACCAGGTAGATGTACAGGCCCTCCGTCATCATCCAGCCCAGGAACTCCCATTGGATGAAGACACCGGGCTGATAGGTGTAGTCGGTGATCGAGAACGTCAGCGCGATCGCATGGGCCGCGACCAGGCTGCCCCGGCTGACCGCGTAGGCCCGGTTGTCGCGGCGGCTGATCTCGTCGTTGTCGTCGAACTTGGTGATCAGGTTGATCGTCACCCAGAGCGCGGCCAGCCAGAACACGAAGATCGCGCCGGCCAGCGCGATCTCGGGCATCCGGACTGCATACCCGATGAGATTGTCCAGGATCATCGAGTCTCCTCAGTGGAAGGTGGCGACGGTGACCCGGCTGATCCCGTCGGGAACCGGTGGCTCGTAGCGGCGCACCGGATCCTGTGGGGTGTAGGTCGATTCGGCGTTGTCCGGGATCGAATGAGGGACGAAGAAGCTGAGGTTGTCGGTGACGAATCCCGCACTCTCCCGGACGGCGAGCCCGGCGGGATCGCCGTCGATCATCCAGACCCCGAGGACGGGATGCACGCTGGAATCGCCGTCCGGGTCGGGGAACTCCGGCAACGGCGCGAACTCCTGCACCACGAAGCCCTCGTCGCCGTAGTCGCCGGGGACCTCCAGGGTGGCCTTGCCGTCGCGGTAGATCACGACGTTCGCGCCCTCGCGGCCGAGCAACGGCTTCCGGACGTAGTCGGTGAGTTCGACCGGCTGTTCGCCGTCGAACCAGGTCGGGATCAGATACTTGGCCAGGTCGGTGCCGGCGTAGAGCTGCCACAGGACGGCGAGCACGCCCTTGTTGCTCCAGAGCATCTTGTACGGCGGCTCGATCCAGATCGTGCCGCCGACGTAGTTGCCGGCCTCGTCCCGCCGGCCGACGTTCTCCATGTCGAGGAAGCAGGGCTCGCCGTACTCCTCGTTGACCATGTATTCCCACGGATAGAGCTTGAAGATCACGTCGATGTGGTCGCCCTCATGATCATAGAAGCGGCCGTCGTCGCCGAGCACGATGCTCTCCATGAAGATGCCCTTGGTCTGGTAGCCGGCGTCCTCGCAGGCGTCCCGCAGATACCAGGTGTTGAGCACGTCCTCGCCGGACTCCTCCTCGTTGCTGCAGGCGAAGTGGACCAGCGGCCGGTGCCCGAGCCGTTGCTCGATCAGTCCCAGGTTGCGGGTCCAGGCCTGGATCAGCCGCTCGAACATGGAGTTCCACTGATCGGTGCCCTGACCGGTGTGCTCCAGCCAGTTCCATTGCACCCAGGCGGATTCGAGCAGACAGGTCGGGGTGTCGGCATTGAACTCGTACACCTTGGGCACGCGCATCGCCGGATCGGGATGATCAAGTCCGCCGAACCGGACGTCGTAGCGGCCGTACACGCTCTGGCAGGCGGGCTCGTCGTTCCAGGTCTTGATCACCTGCGGCCAGGCGTACTCGGGGATGCCCATCTTGATCATGATCTCGGGGTGCTCGACGATGTAGTCGCCGGCGGCGACAAACATCTCGAACATCTCCGCAGCGGCCCGCTCGAGCATCAGCACCTCGTCCAGCGGGATCGAGTAGAAGGCCGATTCCTTCCAGTACTGCATGATCGTGCCGTTGGGCTTGCGGGTCGGTGAATACACCAGACCGTCGGTCAGGATGATGTTCTGCCAGTCCTGCCGAGGCTTACCGCTGCAGCGCTGCATCAGCCACCGGACTTGCTGCCGCCGCCCCAGCCGCCCTTGCTGCCGGAATCACCCGAGCCACTCTTGCCGAAGCCACCGGTGCTCTTGGAACCGTTGGACACCCGGCCGGAGCCCGGCAGCCCGGCGCGCTCGCGGCCCGCCCGGTCGGTGGAGCTGATCCGCTGGCCGCGGCTGCCGTCCAGCCGGGTGCCGGGACCGTACCCGCCACCGAAGGCGCCGATCAGGAAGAAGAAGCCGCCGCCGCCTCCGCCGCTGCTGTTCGATTCGTCACAGAGCGCCTCGTCGACGACGACGTTGTCCTTGTCGACGCAGTAGACATCCTCGTTGCCCAGCGAGCAGGCGCTGAGGACTCCGGTCATCGAGATTCCGACAGCGGCCGCGGTCACGATCCGTGGCGCCTTGTTGAAGCCCGACATTCGTCGTGTCACGAGCCCGTCCCCTTCCCGCGGTCCTGCGTCATTGAAGTTGATCATGGTGGCGACGTGAACCGGTCGCTCGACACGCCGGAATGCTAGCCTGCCGAAGTGTCAACGGTCGGAACCTCGCACCATCGGAGCGTCTGGGGGCGCCACCTCGTCCTGGACCTCTTCGGATGCGATGGCGCTCTGTTGGACGACCCGTTGTTCCTGCGAACCCTACTGACTCGTGCCGCGACCGAAGCAGGGGCCCACGTATTGGAGGTCAGTTCGCACCATTTCGAGCCGCAGGGGACGACGATGGTGCTGCTGCTGGCGGAGTCCCATCTGGCCATCCACACCTGGCCGGAGGAGCGGTTCGCGGCGATGGACATCTTCACCTGCGGGGACACGATGCGCCCGGAGGCCGCGGCCGAGATCGTGGCCGACGGGCTGCGGGCGGAGAGCTATCTGCCGACGACGATCGCCCGGGGCGGCCACCCGTGAGCGGACCGGACCGGTCGGACGGATCGGACGGGTCAGACGGGCTGGACCGGTCGGACGGGCGGGTGTGGTTCACCGAGGTCGAATTGCCGCACGGCCGGCGGGGCATGAAGATCAACATCGAGGTCGCCGAGGTGCTCGTCGACGAGCGTTCCGAGTGGGGGCTGCTGCAGGTCTTCGACACCCCGTTCTTCGGCCGCCTGCTGGCGATCGACGGCATCGTTCAGGTGACCGAGAGCGACGAGTTCATCTATCACGAGCTGATGGTCACGCTGCCCGGCGTGCAGCACGGCGGTCCCCACTCCGTGTTGATCACCGGTGGCGGCGACGGCGGGGCGCTGCGGCAGGCGTTGCGGTTCGGCAGCCTGGCCGAGGTGACCCAGGTGGAGATCGACGAGGCGGTGTCCGGGGTCTGCCGCCGCTACCTGGGTTCGGTCAGCTCGGGCGCCTTCGAGGATCCGCGGACCCGGCTGGTGTGGCAGGACGCGTACGCCTTCGTCGAGCAGACCGACCAGCGGTTCGACGTGATCGTGCTCGACCTGACCGATCCGGTCGAGGGCAGCCCGGCGGCGCGGCTGTTCGACGAGGAGTTCCTGCGGCTGGTCGCCGAGCGGGTGACTCCCGGTGGCATCGTGATGACCCAGTGCGGTTCGCTGATCTTCCAACCGGACGAGGTGCGGCAGCAGGTGCAGCGACTGGGCCGGGTCTTCCCGCAGGTTCGGCTGCACCACGCGGTGGTGCCGTCCTATCAGTTGACCAGCTTCGGCTTCGTGATGGCCTCGGCCGCCGAGCTCGGTCGGCTCGACCGGGCGGAGTTCGACGCTCGACTGGACCAGGTGACCGGAGCATCGGGCTATCTCGACTACGACAGCTATCTGGCCTCGATGACCCTGCCGCCGTACCTGCGCCAACAGCTGTTCGGGCCGGCATGAACGCGTCGTGGTCCCGGGTCGCCGGTGAATGGATCGGTCGCGATGGGCTCGAGCGCCCGGTGCTGCTCGTCGATGCCGGTCGGGCCGCGGCGCGGGCGCGGAAGCTCCGGGCCGAGCTGCCCGGAGTCGGGCTGTACTACGCCTACAAGTGCTTCGGACACGAGTCGGTGGTCCGGGCGCTGGATCCGTGGCTGGACGGCTACACCGTCGCCAGCGCCCGGGAATGCCAGGACCTGGTGACTGCGGGGATCGAGCCGGGCCGGTTGCTGTTCGCGAATCCGGTGAAGATCCCCGATCACATCGCGTCCGCGGAGCGGCTCGGCGTGCTCGGCTACGCGTTCCAGTCCCGCGACGAGGTGGACAAGCTCGCCCGGCTGGCGCCGGGGTCACGGGTGCAGTGCCGGGTCCGGGTGCCCGACGATCTCAACGTCGACGGCCAACGGATGTCGGCCAAGTTCGGTGCCGACCCTCTGCTGGTCCGCGAGCTGGTCGAGGACGCGCGAGCCGCCGGCCTGCGCCCGTTCGGCCTGACCTTCCACGTCGGCTCGCAGAGCACCGTGCCGAAGCTGTGGACCGAGGCGATCCGGATCTGCGCGACCTTGATCACCGACCTGCGCGATGCCGGGATCGAACTGACCTCGCTCGATCTCGGCGGTGGGTTCCCGGTCGACTACGTCGGCGAGGGCGACGGACCGCTGGAGGCCGTCACCGCCGAGATCAGGGCCGCCCTGGATGATCATCTGCCGTCCGGCGTCGCCGTGATCGCCGAGCCCGGCCGAACGTTGGCTGCGGACAGTGCGGTGATCCTGACCAGCGTGATCGGCCGGGAGACCCGCGACGACGAAGAGTGGCTCTATCTGGACACCGGGGTGTTCCAGTCCCTGGTGGAGACCCTCGAGTTCGGCCGGCTGCTGCAGCGGATCGAGCCGCTCGACCGGCTGCCGGAGCCCGCCGCGCGCTTCACCGTCGCCGGCCCGACCTGCGACGGCGACGACGTGCTCAGCCACGACGTCCGACTGCCGGCCGGGACCCGTACCGGCGACCGCTTGATGATCACCGGAGCCGGCGCCTACACCCTCGCCTACGGCTCCGACTTCAACGGCATCCCACGCCCGACCGTGATCGACCTCGAGCCCGTCTCCGTTGGAGACAATTCCGGTTGAGCCAGTGTCAGCTCGTTGGACGGTTGGGGTGAACTGACGTTATCCAATCGACGAGCTTTCTTGTGTACTGAGGTGCGAGTGTCCCGTCGGGCAGCGTGAGATCATGTTTCGCCTCGGGGACGACCATGATCTCGACCTTGCCGCCGCGTGCTCTCCGCCAGGCGTCGATGCTGGCATCGACCGGTGTCCACCCGTCATCCTCACCGTAGAACAGCAGCGTCGGCGCGCGCACCTGTCTGAAGGAAGGCACTGGGTCGAAGTCCATCTCTTCGACCCAGCTTCGGCGAGCCTGCGCGTCGAGTAGCCCGACCGGTAAGAACGCCAGCGGTCGCCATGGCTCGTCGACCGTGGCCCGGAGTTCGCGCTCGACTGCCGCTCCGCCGTCGGAGGAGCGACCATGCATCCATCCGTCGAACTCGCGCCGTAGAGCGAGTGCACGTTCCACAATCTGTGGCCCGTGTCCGGCGCGTCGGAGTTGCTGGGCGGTTGCGTACATCATTTGCTCGGCCGGGGTGACGCCCGTGGATGCGATCAAGACCTGGAACGCGACGCGGTCGGACTCGGCTGCCGCAAGTGGGCAGACCCAGCTTCCTTGGCTGTAGCCCCATAGCCCGACGTGGTCGACCTCGAGTGCTTCGGCAACGGCCAGGGCGTCTGCCACCTGGAGACCGAACTTTCCCCGAGACGGATCGCCCGTCGACGCGCCTTCCCCACGCCTGTCGAACGTTGCGACGCCGATGCCGGCGGGAGGCAACACCTTGTGTAGATGCTCGTACAGAAAGAAGTCACGGGTGCCGTTGGACGCTCCATGCAGTGCCACGACCGCGATTGCGCCAGCGGGTGAGTACGTCGCCGCCAGCCGTCGCCCATCGCAGACAACGTTGAGCTCTCGCATGCCGTGACAGTACAGCCGGCCGTTGTGTCGAACGTCGGGTTAGGACATCTGCCTCAGCCGGCATGTTCCTCGGGCTCGATCTCGTCGGGGTAGCGGGTGGTGGTGAAGTCGTTGATCATGGTGTCCCAGATGGTGCGGGCGTAGTTTCCTTTGCCGAGGGGGAGGGTGCCGGCTTGGTTGGTGAGGAAGTGCCAGCCGTGTGGGGTGCGCCAGATGGTGGTGCCGGGTTCGGGCGTGCGGACTTGCCAGCCGCCGTGGGTTTTGAGGCGGTGGGGTGGTCGGCCGAGTCGGAGCACGCCGGCGGTGGAGGTTTGGCCGGGTGGACCTTGTGGTGGTGGTCGGTAGGGGACGGCGTGATCATGGTCGATCCGGCGGGAGGTGTTGGTGCCGTAGGGGAAGGCTTCGGCGGGCGTGATCATGCGTAGGGCGTTTTGATCCGGTCGGTGGTTGGTATGAGTCGATGGCGGGGGTGTTGTCCGGGTCGATGACCGGGGTGATGGTGACGTGTTTCCAGCGGAGCCAGTGTTTGAACTGGTCGGCGGTGATCGGTCCGATGTCTTCGACCCGGACTACTCCGGTGTTGTTGAGGATGGTGTCGCGATCGACGTGGAGGTAGACGACGGTCTTGGGCAGTAGGTCGCGCGGCTTGATCCGATACTTGTCGAGGATGGCCTGGAACTCGGCAGCGTAGTTGACCGGAAGGTAAGGGTCGACCTCGGCGGGGTGCAGGTCGGTCTCGGTGATCTCGGACTCGTCGTCCGGCTGGGGATCGACGGTCTCGTCGTTCGGCTGCGGATCCAGGAGGTCGGATTCTTCGAACAGGTCGGGATCGGCGTCTTGGGCTGGGTCCGGATCGGACTCCCGAAGCGGGTCTTGGTCGGCAGCCATCTCTGGCCGCTGGCGCGAGTCGGGTGGATCGAGGTCGTGTTCTGGTTCGGGATGGTGACGGGCTGGTTCGTGATCTTCGCCCGATGCCGATGCCGATGCCGATGTTGGGGCATCGGGCTGATCTTTGCTGGCCGGGCGTAGTGGTTCGGTCTCGTTCTGGAGGTGTGCGGTGGGTTCGGGCGGAGTGGTGACGTTGCGGCCCTCGTACTCGGCGAGCAGTGCGATGACCCGGAGCGGGTTGGCGATGATCCCGATCGCCTTCGAGCGGCGCACATCGAGCGGATTCCAGGGCTTGGTCGGCGTCGAGCTCGGCCAGGTCGACGACGACCCCGTCGCCGTCGATCACTTCCTGCCCCGATTCCATACCTGTAACGCTATCCGGCCCCACTGACAGTTTGGATCGGCGCGATCACCAAGATCGGGATCAAATTCGATCATGCCGGTTTGGCGAGGTGGAGATGAGGGGTTTCGTTCCCTGGGCCTGTCGAAGGGCATGCCCGCTGTCGCCCGTGTCTGGTTGAAAACCGTTGGAAATTCGCCGACGCGACCGGGCGATGGGATCGATCGGACTTGCCCTTCGACAGGCTCAGCCTGGATCCACCGATGATCTTGGATCGGTGTCGCGATTTCTCTTCGGGCTGGGCGAAACCAGCCTTTGCCGCGTGGCAATCTGCAGCCTCAAGAGGAATCGCGACAACCGGCAGCCGCGACCTTGTCCCTTGACCCCTGCCTTCGGCCTCCGGAGCTGGCGTCGGTCGGTCCGCGGGCGGGCGACAGTCGGAGCGAGGGTGTTCGTTCCCTGAGCTGGTCGAAGGCGAGCCAGACGATGACCCTCTCGGTTCGACCTGTTGGCCAGAAAGACGTATCGAAGGGCGGGCGGGGTGGCGCGGGCCATGTGGTCGCAGCCGGGTGCCGGTCTGGCGGTGAGCTGGCGGTTGGTGGCGCCAGCTGGGGTCGGATCGTGCTGGTTCAGGCCGGGGCGATCTCGGTGGGGGTCGGGGAAGGTGCCGTTGTCACGATTTCGAGTCGCGCTGTTCTCGATGCGAATTTTGGCGGTTTAGGGTCCGCGTGACTCACATCGTGCCATCGGGCTCGCTGAGTTCGGCGCACCCGCCGAGTGGACCTGTTGGTCCCGGATTTCTGCCTCGGGCTTGCCCTTCGACAGACTCAGGGAACGAACACCCTCACCTCCAACTCGCCAAAGCTGGGCATGATCAACTTCACCACCGACCGCGCTGGGATGCCAGGGTTCGTCCCTGAGCTTGTCGAAGGGCAATCCCGTCTGCCTGCCAGAGGGTATGAAGCCCGCGCGTTCGCCACCGAGCCAAGGGGGACAGGTGGGCTAGCGGCGGGAGCTTTCCAGGAGACCCAGGAGGTATTCGCCGTAGCCGGACTTGGCCAGTTGTTGGCCGCGGCGTTCGAGGGCTTCGTCGGAGAGGAAGCCTTGGCGCCAGGCGGCCTCTTCGGGGGCGCTGACCTTGAGGCCCTGGCGGGCTTCGAGGGTGCGGACGAAGTTGTTGGCGTCGTTCAGGGATTCGAAGGTGCCGGTGTCCAGCCAGGCGGCGCCGCGGGGGAGGACGGCGACCTGGAGTTGGCCGGCCTCCAGGTAGTGCCGGTTGACGTCGGTGATTTCGTACTCGCCGCGGGCGGAGGGCTTGAGATCGCGGGCGATGTCGATCACCGTGTTGTCGTAGAAGTACAGGCCGGGCACGGCGTAGTTCGACTTGGGCTTGGCCGGCTTCTCCTCGAGTGAGATCGCCTTGCCCGTCGAGTCGAATTCGATCACGCCGTAGGCCTGCGGATCGGCCACCCAGTAGGCGAACACGGCGCCGCCGTCAAGATCACCGAATCGGCTCAGGCTGGTCCCGACGCCGGGTCCGTAGAAGATGTTGTCGCCGAGCACCAGGGCGACCCGGTCGTCGCCGATGAAGTCCGCACCGATCACGAACGCCTGGGCCAGCCCGTTCGGAACCGCCTGCTGGGCATAGCTGATCGAGATGCCGAACTGGGATCCGTCGCCGAGCAGCCGCTCGAAGCCCGGCGCGTCGTGCGGAGTGGTGATCACCAGCACGTCGGAGATCCCGGCGAAGATCAAGGTCGACAACGGGTAATAGATCATCGGCTTGTCGTACACCGGCACCAGTTGCTTGCTGATCCCGAGCGTGACCGGGTGCAGCCGAGTCCCCGACCCTCCGGCCAGGATGATGCCGCGCATGCCTGAATTCCTCTCGCTGGGCGATCAAAGGCGAGAGCTTACAAGCCTTCCAGCAGCCGGCGCAGGTCATCGCCGTCTTTGCCGGTGTCGAACACGAAATCGGAGTGGAACGCCTCGGCCGACCACTCGCCGTCCACCGGCTTGGTCAGCGCCGGACACCAGAAGTGGTGGTAGCTGTCGCCGCGCACGCTGGCGATCAGATACTCGTTCGAGGCCGTGTAGTGCTCGGAGCCGATCACGATCCGGACCCCCGGACGGTCGCTGTAGATCATGCTGAGCATGCCCGAGCCGCCGTAGCCGGCGATCACCTGGGCCGCCGCGAAGATCGCGATCTGGTCCGGGATCGACATCGTCTCCGGCCGCACCACCTTGAAGCCCTGGCCGACGAAGATCTCTTCGACCTCGTCGGCGTTCTTGCACTGCCGATGGGCGTCCCGGTCCCGGGTGACGAAGATCCGCTGCGCCCGGTCCATGGTCGACTCCGGCCGCAGCACGGCCCGGAGCTGATCCCAGATCCGGCTCAGGTCGGGATCGAGATAACGGCGGTTGTGGAACTGCGGCGTGGCACCGATCAGGGTCTGCACCCGGACCGGCGCCCGGAAGGTACGGACGTCGGACTCGTCGATCCCCAGCGCCGCGAGCAGGGTGCGCTGGAACGGCTTCAGGTCCTCGGCGTCGGCACCGATGCCGATCAGCAGCCGGCAGTCCGGGTAGCGCTCCTTGGCCAGCTTCCAACCCCACAGTCGGGACAGGTCCTCGGTCACGAAGTGGCCGAAGTGCCCGGGGAACTCCGAGTCGAGATGGAAATAGTTGCCGGCCAACTCGTCGGCCGCCCCGAAGTCGTCCGGCAGCGTCGCAACGGTGTTGTTCACATACGTGGTGCCCCGCGCGTGCCGGCGGGCGGCGAGCGGGTGATGGAACGACCAGGGCAGGATCACGCTGTCCTGGACGACCAGCTGCCGCGGCGCGCAGACCACGTCGTGGTGCACCCGGAGCACCCGGTCCGGCACCGGCCAGCGGGACGGCAACCGGAACGCGTATTGCGGGTCGTTCACCGCGAGCCGGCTGCGGGCGGCGTAGGTGAAGCCTGGTCGTCGCGCCAGCTCCTGGCCCCAGTCGTCGCCGACCCGGGCTGTCAGCGCCGGCTCCACCTCGGCGTCGTACAGCTTGACCAGATGCTGCCCGCGCTTGGTCGTCATCAGTGACCCGCCGGTCACCTCGGCGACTTCGAGATAGAGGGTCAGCGTCGGCTCGGCGGCGATCAGCGCGGAGAGCTGGTGTGCGGTGATCCGGCTGGCCACCGAGGCGCCCCGGCGGCGCGGCTGCCGGTCGGTCTCGTCCTCCAGCCCGGTGATCAGATAGTGGCCGCCGTCGGCCAGATAGTACGGAAAGCGGCCCAGCGCGTACTTCTTGATCCGAGTCCGGGTGACCGCGTCGATGATCGCCTGCTGCGGTGGCAGGTCGCGCAGGATGGTGGCGATCTCAGGGGTCTCGGCGACCAGCTTGACGCTGACCCGGTCCGGCAGCCCGGTGCCGCTGGACACCAGCCGGAGCACCGGCCGCGGCGACTTCCCGGTGATCAACACCAGCACGATCTGGGCGGCCGGGAACCGCTCGATCGTGTCGGCCAGCTCGATCGGAGCGTCGGCGATGATCATGATCCGGCTCGGCTGGGCGGCCCGCAACGGCTTGATCTCGGCGGCCCGGATCCGCACCGGGCGGTGCCGCCGGACGAAGTCGCCGACCGTCTCGGTCATCGAGGCCGGCGCGGAGCCGAGCACCTTACGCGAGTTCCCGGCCGCTCGGAGCAGCCGCCGGCGCACTCGGCCGGGGAGTGCGCCGAGCGCGATCCGACTCCGGCTGACCATGAAGATCATCGTAGTAACTACGCCGCTGTTCGCCCAGGACGACACCGCATCTCGGTCATGACAGTTAAGGTGTCGGGCATGTCGAAATTGCTGGTTACCGGTGGCGCCGGGTTCATCGGTTCAAACTTCGTCCGCTATCTGGTCGAGCACACCGAACACACGGTGACGGTGCTGGACAAGCTCACCTACGCGGGGGATCTGACCACGCTGGAGGGGCTGCCGGACATCCGGGTGACGTTCGTCGAGGGCGACGTCTGCGACGCCGTCGTGGTCGACCGGCTGGTCCGCGACTGCGACGTGGTGGTGCACTTCGCCGCGGAGTCGCACAACGACAACTCACTGGCCGACCCGTCGCCGTTCATCCAGACCAACCTGATCGGCACCTTCACTCTGCTCGAGGCGGCCCGGCGGTACGAGACCCGCTATCACCACATCTCCACCGACGAGGTGTACGGCGACCTGAAGCTGGACGACCCGGCCCGGTTCACCGAGGAGACGCCGTACAACCCGTCCAGCCCGTACTCCTCGACCAAGGCCGGCTCCGACCTGCTGGTCCGCGCCTGGGTCCGCTCGTTCGGCCTGCAGGCCACGCTGAGCAACTGCTCCAACAACTACGGCCCGTACCAGCACGTGGAGAAGTTCATCCCGCGGCAGATCACCAACATCCTGGACGGCGACCGGCCGAAGCTGTACGGCGCCGGGCTGAACGTGCGCGACTGGATCCACGTCGACGATCACTCCAGCGCCGTGCTGGCCGTGATCGAGCGGGGCCGGATCGGCGAGACCTACCTGATCGGCGCCGACGGGGAGCGGAACAACCTCCAGGTGGTGGAGACGATCCTGCAACTGATGGGGCAGCCGCGGGACGGCTACGACCACGTCAACGACCGGGCCGGCCACGACCTGCGGTACGGCATCGACGCGACCCGGCTGCGCCGCGAGCTGGACTGGCAGCCGGTCTATCGCGACTTCGAATCCGGCCTGGCCCAGACGATCGACTGGTATCGGGCGAACGAGGCGTGGTGGCGGCCGAAGAAGGCCGCGACCGAGGCCAAGTACGCCGCCGTCGGGCAGTGAGAGACCATGGCTGAATTGAGCATCGAGCAGACTGCCATCCCCGGGTTGTTGATCATCGACCTGGACGTCCGAGGCGACAATCGCGGCTGGTTCAAGGAGAACTGGCAGCGGCAGAAGATGATCGACCTCGGGCTGCCGGACTTCGGGCCGGTGCAGAACAACGTGTCGTTCAACGCGACCCGGGGTGTCACCCGCGGCTTCCACGCCGAGCCGTGGGACAAGCTGATCTCCGTCGCCGCCGGTCGGATCTTCGGTGCCTGGGTCGATCTTCGTCACGGTCCGACGTTCGGCACTGTGGTCACGGTCGAGCACGGGCCGGAGCGGGCCGTCTTCGTGCCCAGCGGGGTCGGCAACGCCTTCCAGGTGCTGGAGCCGGGCACCGCGTATTCGTACCTGGTCAATGATCACTGGAGTCCCGCGGCGCGCGAGTCGTACACCTTCGTCAATCTGGGCGACCCGACGCTGGCCGTCGCTTGGCCGATCCCGTTGGATCAGTGCGAGCGGTCCGAGGCGGACAAGAACCATCCGGTGCTCGGCGACGTCCGGCCGTTCCCGGCCAAGCGGACCTTGATCGTCGGCGCCGGCGGCCAGGTCGGCCGAGCTTTGCAACGACTGCTGCCGGACGCGGTCGCGCTGACCAGGGCCGAGTGCGACCTGGCCGACCCCGAGGCGCTGGAGAAGATCGACTGGCGCTCGGTCGACACCGTGATCAACGCCGCCGCGTACACCGCGGTCGACGCCGCCGAGACCGACCTGGGTCGGCGGGATGCCTGGCAGATCAACGTGGCCGCGGTCGGCCGGCTGGTCGAGAAGGCGCGGCAGCACCGGCTCCGGCTGGTGCACATCTCTTCCGACTACGTCTTCGACGGCACCCGGCAGACCCACGACGAGACCGAGCCGTTCTCCCCGCTCGGGATCTACGGTCAGACCAAGGCGGCCGGTGACGCGCTGGTCGCGACCTGGCCGCGGCACTACCTGATCCGGACCAGCTGGGTGGTCGGCGACGGCAAGAACTTCGTCCAGACCATGGCCTCGCTGGCCGACCGCGGCATCGCCCCGTCGGTGATCGACGACCAGCACGGCCGGCTCACCTTCGCCGCCGACATCGCGGCCGCGATCGGCGACCTGCTCACCGGTTCGGCGGCGTACGGCACCTACAACGTCTCCTGCGACGGACCGGTCCGGACCTGGGCCGACCTCGCCGTCGCCGTCTTCGCCGCTCGCGGCCGATCGGCCGACGACGTGACCCGGGTGACCACCGAGGAGTACGGCCAGGGCAAGGACCTCGCGCCCCGACCCCGGCACAGCGCCCTCGACCTGACCAAGGCGAAAGCCGCCGGCCTCACCCTGCCCGACGGAGACCAGGCTCTGGCTGCCTACCTGGCCACCCTGGAGCCGGCGCCGACATACCCGCGCTGAACAAGGAGAGTGGGAAGAGACTCTCTCGTTCCCTGAGCCTGTCGAAGGGCGGGCCAGATCCCCGGCTGTGTGTTTCGAGGATTACCGAGCTTGCCCTTCGATAGGCTCAGGGAACGAACACTCAACGTCCCCATCGACGAGTCCAGGGGATGATCGATGCCGTGCGGGCGACTGAACGGCCGGGACCGGTATCGAGGAGACTGGGTGATCATGACGACGGATCCCAGGCAGACGGACGTGATGGTGCTCGATGCGACCGAGTTGGCGGCGGATCCGGAGAGCTGGGCGGCCTTCGTCGCGGCGGCGCACGTGATCATGGCCCAACTGGTCCGCGGCGGGGCGGCGATCGGCTGGGTCGAGCCGCCGAACGAGGCGGATGTATGCGAGCTGTTGGAACGGGTGCTGGCCGACGCCCGGGCCGGGAACGCGTCGCTGCGAGCCGCCTATCTGGGGTCCCGGCTGGCCGGGCTGGGGCACTGGCAGCGTTACCCGCGGCCGACCCACCGGACCAACGCCGATCTGCAGAAGATCGCGGTCGACCCGGCGCTGCAGGGACGGGGGATCGGGCGGGCGCTGACGGCGGCGCTGGTCGGGGATGCCCGGCGGATCGGGATCGAGGTGTTGACCCTGGACGCCCGCGGGGACAACCAGGCGGCGCTGGGGCTCTATGCCTCGCTCGGCTTCCGGGAGTACGGCCGGCTGCCCGGATTCGTCAACTTCGGCGGACGCCGCTACGACAAGGTCTGCTGCTTGATCGACCTCCGGGTCACAGCGGACGGCGTGGGTCGAGATCCTGCTCGACATGGCTCAAGTGGCACAAATCGGCAGCGCAACACCGGTTCGGCCTCGAAATCGGGCTCGGACCCGAGTTGCGCTCCCGATTCGTGTCAATGAGCCGCAGCCCAGGGGCTGATGGGGATTCGTTACGACGCCGGTGATCGGTCCCATGCCGGGCGCTATCGGGCCTCCGGTGCCTCCAGGCCCTCGATCTCGAACCGACCCGGGACGGGCAGGTAGCGGTCCAGGAAGTCGCGGATCAGCCGGCCGGTGCGGGCCGGGTCGGCGTCGGCGGAATGGCCGTCGTTGATGCAGAAGCTGTCGAAGCCGCGGCGGCGGGCCAGCCGGGTCAGCTTGCCGACGCCGGCGGTGGTGGTCGGGTCGATGTATTCGTACCGGATCGGGCCCGGCACCGCGGCGCCGATGGCGTAGGCGTAGTTGAGGTAGAACGAGCCGGCCGCGGCCACGTCCTCGGTGGTCCGGAACGTCGCCCGTCGGGTGGCCGCGAACACCTCCGGGAACTCCGCCTCGAGTTCGGTGATCACCGACTTACGGGTGGCCACCGCGGTGTGGAAGAACTTGGTGAAGAAGGTCGCGCCGAACCGCTCCTGGAGCAGCCGGCGGGCGTTCTTCGCGGCCGAGGTCGAGGCCACCTCACCGGCTGCCGCCGGATCGACGTCGACGGTGGACCGGGACCGGAAGAACTTCCCGATCCCGTTCGGATGGAAGAACAGCTCGGGCCTCACCGGCCGGCCGATGATCATGTCGTCGTTCAGGTAGAGGTAGTGCTCGGCCAGGCCCGGGATCCGGTGCAGGCAGGCCTCGATCGCGTGCGAGTTGAACGAGGGGAGGCCGGCACCGTCGGGCCAGATGTCCTGGTGCGGCACGACGCTGATCCAGGGATCGTCCGGCTGCAGCCAGGCCGGTCGTTGGCCCGCGGTGACGATCCAGACGTGGTTGATCCAGGGCGCGAACTGTTCGACCGAGCGGAGGCTGTAGCGCAGTTCGTCGTGGTCGGCGTAGCGGGACGGGTCAAGGGAACGCTCGGTGAGCCGGCTCGGGTCGGTGCCGGTGGCCGCCGCGGTCATCCCGCGCAGCCAGCCCGGATCCGAGCCGTCGACCCAGGTGTAGACGAGATCGATCGGGAAGTCGACGGCATGGATCGGCCGGCCCGCCAAGGCCGGCGGGACGGTGCCGGGCCGGTCCAGGTCGGCCGGCCGGAGCCGGTCGATGATCTCGTTGTAGACCAGGCTGGTGAATCCCTCGTCGGGGTCCGGCCGCCAGAAGTGCACCTCGATCCGATGATCATCACCCGCGCCGAAGGTCGAGCCGGGCGAGGCGATGCAGCACTCCCAGAGCGCGAAGCCGCGGACCTCGGCCGGCAGCCGCTGGGCCGCGAGCCGGCTGACCCGGGCGGTCCGGCCGCCGGACTGCCGGAGCGGCTCGGCGTACCAGGCTGAGCCGAGGGTGGTCAGCAGTCGCAGCAGCTCCGGCCGGTCCTGCTCCAGCACGCCGAAGGTCGGCCGCCGCCGGGGCCGGGTCGGCAGCTGCCAGTAGCCGATCCCATGATCATCGAGCACTGATCGCAGCCGGCTCACCAGACTCGCCGCGTGCTCGGGCAGCCGCAGCTCGGGCTCGATCCGCGCGATCACCGGGATGCCGTCGACCGTCGTCCGCCGATGATCTTGGACGGCGCCGCGGGAGCGGGCCCCGGAGACCAGGGCGTGGCCCATGATCATCCGGCCGGCCGAGAGCTGCCGGCGCACCCGGAGCAAGTAGCGGTAGGTGCCGCGCCGCAGCTGATCGATCACGCGCTTCGTCCCTCGTCGGCGCGCTGGGTCTCCTCGGCCTGGTCGGCCGCTTCGGTTTCCCACGGCGCGGGGACGGGGAAGTAGCGGTGTAGGAAGTCGGTGATCACCTGTTCGTCGCCGTCTTCTCGGATGGCGTTGAGGCAGAAGGCGTCGTAGCAGCGGTAGCGGGCGATGTCGGCCAGGTCCCGGGTGCAGGCCCGGCCCTCGACATCGACGTACCGCTGGGTGATCCGGCCGCGTTCGGCCTGACCGGTGGCGAGGCCGTACCCGTGATGCAGGCTGCAGGCGGCCAGATCGGACAGCGACCGGAAGGTGGCCCGTCGGGTTTCGGCGAACGCCTCCGGGAACTGGGCCTCGAGTTCTTCCAGGACGGTGCGGGACAGAGCCTGTGGCACGTGCAGGTATTTGTGATCGATCAGCCGGCCGGTGGCGGCGGCGATCAGCATCCGGTTGTTCTTGCCGGAGGCGTCCGGGGCCAGGTCGTGTGGATCGGGTGGGCCGGGTGGCACTGTCTGGTTGCTGGGGAACACGATCGGCCGGCCGGTGTCGGGCCGGAAGAACATCTCGGGTGAGACGGGGCGGCCGAGGAAGAAGTCGTCGTTGAAGTAGATGAACTTCTCCGACAGCCCGTGGATCCGGTGCAGGCAGGCCTCGATCGCCTGCGAGTTGAACGTCGGCAGCCCGTCCTCGCCGCGCCACAGGTCGGTGTGCGGCACGATGCTGACCCGTCCGTCGGCGGTCGTCCGGCCGTCGCCCGCGGCGGCGAACCAGTGCGGGAGCTGGCCGTTGGTGACGATCCAGATCCTTCGTACCCAGGGGGCGAATTCGGCGATCGAGCGCAGGCTGAAGCGGAGTTCGTCGTATTGCCGGAACCGGGCCGGTGTCGTCGCGGCCTGGGTCTGCCGCTCGCCCGGCCGGGCGGCGGCGAACTCGGCCTGCCAGTCCGGATCGGCCGAGTCCACCCAGGTGTAGACGACGTCGATCGGCTCGGTCAGCAGGTCCGGCTCGGCCGGGGTGGGCGGCTCGTCGATGGTCAGCCGGACCGCGGCGGGGCCGCCGAGGTGCCGGCCGGTGGTCGCGTCGATCGCGTGCCCGGTGACCTGCCAGGTCGCCCCGGCCAGGTCCGCCGGCCGACTGCCACTCGGCGCCCAGGGCCGGCTCAGCGCCCGATCCGGCAACAACACGGTCCGGATCGCCGGACCGAGCACGAACCCGGCCAACGACCGCTCATCGTCCCGACCCGGGTCGCGGTCCGGGTCATAGCGCTGCACCACCAGACCGGGATGATCGTCGGACAGAGTGCCGAGCACCCGCCACAGTTGATCTTGGTCGACCCGGTCCACGGCCAGGGTGATCGGCTGATGCCAGCGGGTGGTGACCGGCCGGGCACTGCCGCCCAGCCCCTGGACCGCGGCCATCAGATCCCGGACCAGCCGCTTCCGGTGGGAGTCGAACTGCAACCGCTCGACGAAGCCGGCGGGCACCGGGTGGCCGCGGTCGATCACCGCGGTCGGATGTCGGCGCAGGTCAGCCCGGTAGCGCAGCCGCTGGACCAACCCGATCAGCAGGGCGAGCTTGTGCTGCAGGTTGAGTCGGACCCGGCGCAGGACGCTGACGATGCCACGACCGGTCGCGGTCCGGGCTCGGACCACTACCGACGTCCAGAACCGGGGGGTCGAACCGGATCGGGACATGCGCGACACTCTAACCATCCGTTGGCACACGCCGGGCACACCGCGCGAAGCCGCGCCGAACGTCACAGCCGTGGCGGGCTAGCGAGCGGCATCCCGGACGAATACGGCGGCGATCACCAGCAACAGGCCGATGCCGACCGCGCCGAGGAACCCGGCCGGCGCGCCGAAATGGTCGATCAGTTGGCCCAGTCCGGCCGCGCCGGCGGCGACTCCGGCGGCCATCCCGGTCGAGGTCCAGCCGAGCGCCTCGGTCAGCCGACTGCTGGGCACCGACTCCTGGGTGACCGAGACGGTGGCGATCAGCGTCGGTGCGATGGCCGACCCGCTGAGCACCAGCAACAGCGCGACCACGACCGGCTGCTGGACGAACAGCAGCGACACCATCGACGCCGCGAGCAGGGCGGCACCGATCCGGAACCGGCGGGCCGGCGTGACCCGCCAGGCGATCGCGCTGGTGACCACGGCCGAGATCAGCGACCCGGCGGCCCAGGCCATCACGATGAAGCCGGCGAACGGAAGGATCCCGGCCGCGTCGGCGAAGGCGACGATCACCACCTCCGTCCCGCAACAGGGTCAGGCTGACGTTGCAGATCAGTGCCGCGATCACCAGCACGCGGCCCTGGCCGAGCCGGTCGATCCGCCGTCCGCACCACGGCGCGGCGATCGCGCCGGTCAGCGTGGCGCAGGCGTTGACGATCCCGGCCTGGCCGTACGAACCGGTGATCAACGAGATCAGCAGCACGATGCTCAGCCCGGTCATCGACACCGGCAGCCGGGCGACGAACCCGGCGATGCTGAACGCCAGCGCGGTCCGGTCCGACAGCAGCGTCAGATAGCCACCGAAGCCGCTGCGCACCGCGCTCGTCGTCACCCGGTCACCGTTATGCCCACTGTCCGGCCCTCCCACCGCATCCTGCCGGTCGTCGATTTGCAAAGATCGTCCGGTGACTGGTCCTACCGCACCCGACCTGAAGCCGTACGAAGCCGTGGTCCTGGTGTCGTTCGGCGGCCCGGAGTCCGCCGCCGACGTGGTGCCGTTCCTGCGGAATGTGACCAAGGGTCGAGGGATCCCGGACGAACGACTGGCCGAGGTCGGCGAGCACTACTCCCTGTTCGGTGGTCGCAGCCCGATCAATGATCAATGCCGGGCCTTGATCGCCACACTGTCGGACGAGTTCGACCGGCGCGGGATCAGCCTGCCGATCTACTGGGGAAACCGCAACTGGAATCCGTACCTGGCCGACACCCTGCGCCAGGTCGAGGCCGACGGCCACCGGCGGGTGCTGGCGGTGATCACCAGTGCCTATCCGTCCTACTCCTCCTGCCGGCAGTACCGGGAGAACCTGTACGACGCCGCCGACGGCACCGCGCTGGTGATCGACCGGCTGCGGCACTACGCCAACCATCCCGGCTTCGTCGAGGCGTCGGTGGCCGCGGTGATCGAGTCGCTGCAGCAGCCGGCGGCCGGCCCGGACCCGCGGTTGATCTTCGTCACCCACTCGATCCCGACGGCGATGGCCGAGGCCAGCGGCGACGGCGGCTACGTCGCCTGGCACCAGACGGTGCTGGCCGAAGTCACCCGGCGGGTCGGGCAGCGGCTCGGCCGCGACCTGTCCGCCGAGCTGGCGTACTGCTCCCGGTCCGGACCGCCCAGCCAGCCCTGGCTGGAGCCCGACATCAACGACCGGCTGGCGGAGTTGGCGGCCGAGGGTGTCGGCTCCGTGGTGGCGGTGCCGATCGGCTTCATCTCCGATCACATGGAGGTGATCTACGACCTGGACACCGAGGCCGCGGCGACCGCCGAACGGCTCGGCCTCGGCTTCGTCCGGGCCGGCTCGGCCGGGGTCCGGCCGGTGTTCGTCGCCGGGCTGGTCGACCTGATCGAGGAGCGCGCCGCCGGCGCCCGCGGCGAGGATCCGGACCGGCCGGTGGCCGCCGGGCACGCCGGCTGGTACGCCTGCCCGGTGGATTGTTGCCGGAACCTGCGCGACCCGGACCGGCCAGCGCTGTGCCAGGATTCGAGGGAACTTCAGGACCAGCAGGTCAGTCAGGGGCCGGCATGACGAAGACTTTGCGGGCCGGAGTGATCGGCTACGGCGCGATGGGCCGCAACCACGCCCGGGTGCTGGCGGCACTGCCGGGTGTCGAACTGGTGGTGATCGCCAAGCCGTCCGGTGATCAGACCGGGTCGGCTCCGGCCCCGGTGGTGCGGTCGGTGGCCGAGGCGCTGGCGTACGGGCTGGACCTCGCGGTCGTCGCGGCCCCCACCTCGACCCACGCCGAGATCGGTGCCGCGCTGGCCGACGCGTCGGTGCCGACCATGATCGAGAAGCCGCTCGCCGCGACCGCCGGCCAGGCGCAGGACCTGGCCGCCCGGTTCGACGGTCGCGGCGTGCTCGGCTGCGTCGGCCACATCGAACGCTTCAATCCGGCCACCCGGGCGCTCCGGCAACGGCTGGAGCAGGGCGAACTGGGCCAGCTCTACCAAGTGAGCACCCGCCGGGTCGGTCCGTTCCCGAGCCGGATCGCCGATGTCGGCGTGGTGCTCGACCTGGCCAGCCACGACATCGACCTGACCAGTTGGGCGACCGGGCAGCGGTTCGCCGACGTCAGCGCCCGGACCGCGCACCAGACCGGCCGGCCGTACGAGGATCTGGTGTCGGTGACGGCCCGGCTGACGGATGGCACGGTGACCAGCCATGTCGTCAGCTGGCTGTCCCCGTTCCGGGAGCGGTGCATCGTCGTCACCGGTGAGCGCGGGGCGTTCGTCGCGGACACGCTGACCGGGCAACTGACCTTCCATGCCGCGTCGGGGGACCGGACCACGTTCGCCGCCGTCCGGGCCGAGCCGCTGGCCGCCGAACTGGAGGCGTTCCGGCGCGCCGTGGCCGGCGACGCCGTGGATGTGGTCACACTGGCCGACGGGGCCCGGACGGTCGCCGTCGCCGAAGCGATCCTGCAGGCGGGGAAGACCGGCGAGTCCGTACGGCTCGATCCCTCCTGAGCAACGGCCCGGGCCCGTGGAAGACGTGACGCGACCCGCATCGCCAGGAACCGGAACCGGGCGGTCGCGGCACTATCATGTCCCGCGGGCTGACTGGGTTTCTGTGGGATGACGGGCGAGTGAATGCTGAGGGAGAGGAGCCGACGGATGCCAGAGCTGCGCCGGCTGCTGGCCGAGGTGCGGGCCAACCGGGTCTACCCGACCGCCTATCGGGCCGTCCGGCGAATGCACCGCCGGGTGATGGACGGCGAGCTGTTCTCGGCCGGCCGGACGACTCCGGCCGAGATCGAGGTGGTGACGGGGCGGCGCCGGGACGACTTCTGGGCCCGGCTGCGGGACCGGCTGGCCGAGCGGGCCGTCCCGTACACCAGCGGCGGTAGCGACCAGGAGTGGCGGCCGCGGCTGCACCTGCGGGAACAGGACGCCCGGGCGCTGTTCGACATCCTGATCGAGTTGTCCGCCGCGGGCCGGCCCGCGGACGCCGAACCGGGCATCAGCTGGCTCCAGTACCAGGAGGGCGAGCAGCCGCACCAGCCGATCGATCGGATCGGCAAGGACTACCAGCGGCGCCGCTTCGCCAAGTTCGACCTGTGGCTGCTGGAGCGGTCCAGCACTCCGGCCGCGGCGAAGCGAGCCGGGTCGAAGGAGGCCGGGGGCCTGTTCACGGTGATCGAGGTCGACTTCTGGTGCTCGCCGGAAAGATCATTCCGGGCCGAGCCGTACGCGGTGGCACCGCGGTACAACGCGGTCGCGACCTCGATGCGCTGGCGGGAACTGAACCAACTGCTCGGCGTCGACGACCCGGCGACCCGGGCCGCCGATCTGGCCGAGGTCGATCCGCTGCCCGACCTGCATGCCCGGGATTTCCCGATCGACCTGGTCTACACCTGGGTCGATGATCAAGACCCGAACTGGCGGGCGATCAAGAACGATCATCTGCCCGACGGGTCCAAGATCACCGTCGGTGAGGGCCGGGCCGATCATGCCGAGCGGTTCCGGAACCGGGACGAACTGAAGTATTCGCTGCGCTCGATCGAGATGTTCGCCCCGTTCGTCCGCAACGTCTACCTGGTCACGATGGATCAGACCCCGGCCTGGCTGAACACCGATCATCCGCAGCTGACCGTCGTGTCCCACTCCGACATCTACACCGACCGACAGGCCCTGCCCACCTTCAATTCCAGCTCGATCGAGACCCAGCTGCACCACATCGACGGGCTGGCGGAGCACTTCATCTACTTCAACGACGACGTGTTCCTCGGCCGGCCCTGCAGCTGGCGGGACTTCTACTGGGCCTCCGGCGCCGCCAAGTTCTTCCCGGCGACGCACACGGTGTCGGCGAACCTGATCGATGATCACGCCGAGGAATATCTGGTCGCCGACCGGAACGCGATCCGGCTGCTGGAGACGGAGTTCGGCCGGACCGCGCACGCCGGGATGATGCACACCCCGCACCCGGCCCGCCGGTCCGTGCTGCACGAGCTGGAGAAGAAGTATCCGGACCAGTTCGCCGGCTGCGCGTCGAGTCGGTTCCGGTCCCGGCAGGACCTGCGGCCGATCGCGTTCTTCGGTCATCACTACGGGTTCGCCACCGGGCAGGCGATGCCGGCCGAGATCAGCAACCGCTACCTGGCGCTGTGGAAGCCGCAGATCGCCGCGCAGCTGGGCAGCGTGCTGCGGACCCGGAAATACAAGACCTTCTGCATCAACGACGTCGGCGTCACCGACGACCGTGAGGACGAGGTGAACCGGCAGGTGGGGTCCTTCCTGGACGCGTACTTCCCGCTGCCCAGTCGCTTCGAACTCCTCGGATGAGCGAGCGCCGGCCCGGGCTGTCGCTGATCGTCCCGTGCTACAACGTCGCGTCCTACCTGCCCGCGTTCCTGGCCTCGGTGACGGCGCAGCGGATCGACCCGAGCCAGCTCGAGTTGATCTTCGTCGATGACGGCTCGACCGACGACACCGCCGCAGTGATCACTGCCTGGCTCGATGAGCACGCGCCTGATGATCAAAGGCTTGATGATCCTGGGGCGGCGCGGCTGATCAGTCAGCCGAACGGTGGACTGGCCGCGGCCCGGAACGCCGGACTGGCCGTGGCTTCGGGGGAGTGGGTCAGCTTTCCGGATCCGGACGACGTGCTCGGCGATAACTACCTGTCCCTGCTGACGGCATTCCTCGGCTCGGCCGACGCGGCCGGCATCGCGCTGGTCTGCGCCCGGGTGTTGATCTTGGACGACGCGACCGGCGAGGTCGCCGACAGTCACCCGCTGCGTTTCCGGTTCGGTGACGGCACCGAGCCGTTGATCATCGCGGCCCGGCAGCGACCGGATCGGATCCACCTGCAGTCGGCGTCGGCGTGCTACCGGGTGGACCGGCTGCGGTCGGCCGGGCTGGAGTTCGACGGGCGGGTCCGGCCGAACTACGAGGACGGCCAGCTCACCGCACGCTACCTGTGGACCGAGGACGACCCGAAGATCGCCTTCCTGCCGGCCGCCGAATACCGGTATCGCCGCCGGGCCGACGGCAGCTCGCTGGTGCAGACCAGCTGGCAGCAGACCGGCCGCTACACCGACGTGGTCGAGCACGGCTACCTGACGGTGCTGCGCGAGCTGGCCGAGCGGCACGGCACGGCGCCGCGCTGGGCCCAGCTACAGGTGCTGTACGACCTCTTCTTCACCTTCCGCGAGGACGAGCGGCAGCACGCCGCCAGCGGCCGGCTGGCACCGGAGACCACCGAGCGGTTCCACACCCTGGTCGGCGAGCTGCGACCGTACTTGGACGACTGGGTGATCGAGGACTACGCGATCACCTGGACCTCGGACCGGATGCGCCAGGCCCTGCTGCACGGCTATGCCGCCGAGCCGCACCGACCGGCCGAGGTCCGGATCCAGCGGCTGGACGCCGAACGCCGGCTGGGCCTGGTCCGCTACTACTTCACCGGGCCGGCGCCGGCCGAACAGGTCCGGTACGACGGCCGGCTGATCATTCCGGCGCACGCCAAGACCCGGGCGGTGACCTACCTCGACCGGCCACTGCTCTGGGAACGGATGATCTGGCTGCCGACCCTCGGTGACCTGGAGATCAGCCTGGACGGCCGGCCGGTGCCGATCGAGCTCGGGCCGCCGGAGCGGCGCCGCTACAGCGCCGACCCGGAGCGGGTCTGGCAGCGGTTGGCCAAGACCGACCCACCCGGCAGCGGATCCGAGACCAACCCATCGTTCCCGGAGCCTGTCGAAGAACTAGCCCGAGTCAGCAAGCAGCCGCAGTCCCGGTCGGCGATCAAGGTCGCCAAGAAGCTGGCCGGACGTGCCGTCCGGCCGATCAGGTCGGCCCTGGCCCGGGCCCGGCTGGAGCCCGAGGCCGTACCGGCGGAGCCGTCCCCGAAGCAGCTGAAGCAGCGGGCTGCCGGGGAAGAGGCCGTGGCGGCTTACGGGGACTGCTGGCTGTTCGTCGACCGGGACGTGCAGGCCCAGGACAACGCCGAGCATCTCTACCGCTATGTCCGGGAGCAGCGACCGGAGATCAACGCCTGGTTCGTGCTCCGCTCCGACAGCCCGGACCGGCCGCGACTGGCGGCTGAGGGGTTCCGGTTGATCGACTTCGGCACCGCCGAGCACACGGTCGCGCTGCTGAACTGCCGGCATCTGCTGTCGTCGCAGGCCGACCACTACATCTCCCGGCCGCTGGATGTCGCCGTTTTCGGCAAGCCGCGGTGGCGGTTCACCTTCCTGCAGCACGGCGTGATGCAGGACGACCTGTCCCGGTGGCTGAACAGCAAGCCGATCCAGACCTTCGTCACCTCCGCCCGGCCAGAGTTCGACGCGATCACCGGTGACGGGTCGGGGTGGAACTTCACCACCAAGGAGGTCCGGCTGACCGGGCTGCCGCGGCACGACGCGCTGCTGGCCAAGGCCAAGATCATCGAGGAGACCGGCGCAGGCCGGCGGCTGGTGATCATGCCGACCTGGCGCCGCTGGCTGCTCGGCCCGGACGCCGACGGCAACGATCGGGCGCCGGTGGACGACTTCTTCGCCACCGAGTACGCTCGCCGGTGGACCGAGTTGATCACCGATCCGGGTCTGACCAAGATCGCCGCGGCGGCGGGAACGCCGATCGTGTTCGTCCCGCACCCCAACCTGCGGCGGTCCTTCACCGGTGCCGACTGGCTCGGCGGGACCGGCGGCTCGGCCCCGGTCGAGGTGTTCGACTACGCCACCGGCGACCTGCAGGACGTGCTGGCCCGGGCGTCAGTGTTGATCACCGACTACTCCTCGATCTCTGCCGAGGCCGGCTATCTGGAACGGCCGGTGATCTATTACCAGTTCGACCGCGCCGAGTTCTACGGCGGATCACATCTGGGCCGGGCGGGCGGGCAGCTGCCCGCCGGCCTGCGGTTCGGGCCGGTGCTGGACGGTGCGGCCGAGGTGATCGACTACCTGCGGTCGGTCGGGGAGCGCGGTTTCACCGCCGAGCAGCAGTATCTGGACCGGATGTCGGCGGCGTTCCCGTATCGGGACGGCCGCTGCTGTGAACGGGTGGTCGAGGCGGTCCGGGCCAGCCGTCGACCGGCCACCGAGGACGAGATCTTCTCCGATGGGCAGCCCGAAAGGTCGAGCGCACCGGACTACGCGGGGGTGAGGTAACGTGACGCTTTCCATGTCTGATGACCCGAGGGCGAAGAAGGTCCGGGCCGGGCTGAAGTCGCTGCGGCGGAAGCGGGAGACTGCGCCGGCGCCCGAGCGACCGCCCGGCCTGCTGGAGGCTGCGGGCATCGTGCCGCCGGATCGGCCCGATCAGCGGGTGATCATCCTGGCCCAGGGCGACACCCGCGGTGCCGTGGTGGAGTGGCTGACCGAGTTCGCCGGGATGCGGCTGCACGTGGTCTCCCTCGATGCCGATCCGGAATGGGACCTGGACGCGCACGGCGCCGCGCACCATCGGGCCGAGACCCTGGACCAGTACCACTGGCTGCTCAAGCCGCTCGGCCCGGTCGATGTGCTGATCGACCTGTTGCCGGTGGACGACGCCCAGCACCTGCTGACCTGGCAGCGGCTGTTCCTGCACCTGCGGCCCGGCGGCAGCTGGCTGGTCGACCGCCGGGGCCAGGACCAGTCCGCCTTCACCGCGGCGTTCGCGTCCTGGGTGCAGACCGCGGTCGCTGCCGGCGGAACCGAGGACGTCGGCGCCAACGCCCGCGATCTCGAGCTCGGCGCCTCGACCGCGGCGGTCAGCATCAGCCGCGACCTGTTGGTGATCAAGAAACGGCTGTGGCACTTTCTGAAGTTGCGGGACGCCGAGACCAACCGGGTGCTGGACAGCCGGGAGCCGAACCTGCAGATGCGCGAGCTCGCCAGTGCGCGCGGCGGCGAGCTGACCATCGGCTCCAAGATCATTTCGCACGAGTCGTCGGTGCCGATCCCGGACCTCGAGCAAACCCTGAAGTATCCGGAGCTGCACCTGCGGCACTACACCGGCAAGATCGCCTACGTCTCGAACGCGCTGGTGCACGGCGAGTCGACGATCTTGCCCGACTCGTTCCGGCACCATCTCGAGGCCTCGCCGCGGAACGTCCGGGTGAACAGCATCTCCGCGGCCTGGGGCCGGATCCGGCAGGACCTGCGACCGCGGGACACCATGCCCGGCCACTACTACCAGTTGGACTGTGAGAATCCGGGCCACTTCGGCCACCTGATGACCGAGGTGATCTCCCGGCTGTGGGGCTGGGACGCGGCGAAGGCCGAGATCCCGGACCTGAAGGCGCTGTTCCGGATCAGATTCCCGCACGAGCGCGACCCGGCGTTGGAAAAGCGACTGTTCACCGCGTACGGGATCGACGAGGCGGACATCGTCTGGGCCGATCACCCGGTCTGGGTGGAGTCCCTCGTCGCGGCGACCCCGCAGTTCCACAATCAGCGGCCGCACTACGTCCATCCGGGACTGCTCGACACCTGGCGCCGGATCGGCGAGAAGTTGATCGACCGGACCGTGCAGGCCCACGACAAGATCTTCATCTCCCGCAAGGACAACCTGTCCAACAGGGTCTGCCGGAACAGCCGCGAGGTCGAGCGCTGGTTCGCCGATCACGGCTTCACGGTGATCTACCCGGAGACCCTGGACCTGGGACAGCAGGCGGGGGTCTTCGCCGGTGCCCGGGTGATCGCCGGCTTCGGCGGCTCGGCCCTGTTCAACGCGATCCACGCCGACAAGCTGGACACCATGATCATCCTCAACCACGAGTCGTACACGGCCCGGAACGAGCACCTGATCACCGCGCTGCTGGACTGCGATGTGCACTACTTCTGGAGCAAGTCCGACGTCGCCCATCCGCCCGGCGGCTGGTCGGAGGAGGCCTACTACTCGAGCTGGGAGTTCGACTTCGACCACAACCGGGCCGAGGTGGAACGGCTGCTCGGCAAGCTCTGAGCCGAAGCCATGTTCACCGTCGCCGAACGGGACGCGTTGCGCGATTCCCTGGTGCGGCGGGCCCAGGCCGACGATGACCTGACCGCCGCCGCGAGCTTTGGCTCCGCCGTGTCCGGCCTCGAGGACCGGTGGTCCGACATCGATCTGGGCCTCCGGCTCCGGCCCGGTGCTGATCAGACCTCGGTGCTGGACCGGTGGACTGCGGCGATCTTCGCCGATCACGGTGCCGTGCACCGGTTGGGCGTGGCCGCGGCCGGCGCCATCTATCGGGTGTTCCTGCTCGACTCATCCCTGCAACTGGACCTGTCGTTCTGGCCCGACGAGCAGGTCCGGCCGCACGGCCCGGACTTCCGGTTGCTGTTCGGGGAGGCGCTGCCGGCGGCGGCACCGACCGAGGCCGATCCGGAGCGGACCATCGGCCTGGCCTGGCTGTACGGGCTGCACGTCCGGTCGGCGATCGCCCGCGGCCGGACCTGGCAGGCCGTGATCATGCTCGACCAGCTGCGTGATCACGTACTCCAATTGGCCTGTCTGCGGCACGGACTCAATCCGTACCAGGGCAGGGGAAGCCGACCAGCTGCCGGCGGAGCTGCTGGCCGCGGCCCGGGCCGGCTCGGTGCTGGCGGCGGAGCTGCGTCGATCGGGAACGGCGCTGCTCGGCTGTCTGGCCCGGGAGGTGGCCGACTATGATCATCGGCTGGCGGACCGGCTGGAGCCGGTGCTGCGGCAACTGGGAGAGGTGTGATGACCGGTCGGGTGATCGTGATCAACGGCGGATCGAGCTCGGGGAAGAGCACGATCGCCCGCGCTCTGCAGGACTGCCTGGCAGAGCCGTGGCTGACCTTCAGCGTCGATGACTTCGTCGCGGCGCTGCCGCGCCGGTTCACCGAAGGCGGCGGCGGGATCGACATCCAGGCCGACGGCACGGTCGGCGTCGGTCCGGTCTTCATGGAGCAGGAGAACCTCTGGATGCAGGGGATCGGCGCCATGGTCCGAGCCGGCGCCAAGATCATCATCGACGACGTGTTCCTCGGCGGACCGGGCTCCCAGGGGCGCTGGCGGGCGGTGCTGACCGACGTCGACGTGCGCTGGATCGGTGTCCGCTGCGACCCCGACGTGGCCGAGGACCGGGAGCGGGCCCGCGGCGACCGGGTGGTCGGGATGGCGCGGCAGCAGGCGCTGCTGGTGCACGACGGTGTCGGGTACGACCTCGAGGTCGACTCGTCCTCGACCACGCCGGCCGCCGCCGCGAAGGCCATCAGCCGGCTGGTGTGAACCGCATCGGGTCTCGACTGATCCGGAACGTTCATCGGCAAGCCCTTGCCAAGAACGGCCGATCAGCTGAAACTTTCTGACATGGTGACGCTGCGGATCGACCTGCCCCGACGACTTCTCCTCTGGATTGCGCTGCTGGCGCTGCTCGCGGCCGGGCTGGCGGCGGTGCCGCGACCGGCCCAGGCCAGCCAGCAGACGATCACGATCGACCAGACCCGGGTCGACCTCGTCTTCAACGACCCGGTGGCGAACGGTCCCGAGGACCAGGCCCAGCTGAACAAACTGGTGTCGCTGTTCGACGGGGCGCCGGCCGGATCGTCGGTCCGGATCGGGCTCTACAGCATCACGGCGAACTTCGTCTACGACGCCATCGCCCGGGCGGTGAACCGGGGCGTCGAGGTCTACGCGGTGCACAACGGTGAAGATCAGAAGTCGACCGACGACTCACCCAAGGCGCTGGCGAACCTGCTCGGCTCCCGGCACCACTGGTGCGATCACGGTAGCGCGACCCTGGCGTACGGCGGCGGCTGTCTGTCCAACAGCAACACCGGCCTGATGCACATGAAGTACATCCTGTTCTCCCGCACGAAGGATGCGTCCGGGACGGCGCGCGACTCGGTCACCTGGGTCAGTTCGGCCAACATGACGTTCGCCTCCGGCGCGCGACTGTTCAACAACACCTTCACCTTCTACGGCGACAAGACCCTCTACGACGGGTTCCTGAACGAGATCTGGCAGCCGCAGTGGAGCGAGCCGACCTACCCCGGCAACGACTTCTACGTCGCTTCGCAGCCGCGCGGCACCTTCGGTTCGGCCGACTCCAACACGACCGTGTACGCGTCGCCGGAGCAGAACACCGACCTGGTGGTGAACCGGCTCAGCTACGTCAATCCCGACTCGGCCTGCCGGATCCGGGTGATGCAGGCGGCGATCAACGACACCCGGATCGACGTCGTGAACGCGCTGGTCGGCCTGAAGCAGAACGGCTGCCAGATCTGGGTGACGGTGGACAACATCCACGCCAACGCGCTGGCCGCGTTCAAGGCCGCAGGCATCCCGGTGCGCAAGGCGCCGGTGCACGACAAGCTGTTCCTGATCTCCGCCAAGTACGCCGACTCGGCCGCCGCCCGGTCCGTCGTGCTGACCGGCTCACACAACCTCAGCCTGTCCGCCTTGCGGCACAACGACGAGCTGCTGATCAAGATCACCGACAGCCAGCCGATGTACGACGCGTTCTACACCCACTTCAACGACGCCTACAACACGGGCACAGCCCTCTAGTCGCGAACGGACGCGGTGGCTCCGGACCGGGCCGGGTCCGGCGCGGTGTCGGCCCAGACCAGGTCGGCGACCCGGGCCGCGGCTTTGCCGTCGTCGCGGGACGCGAACCGCTGCACGAAGGCCCGGTAGCGATCACCGTAGCGATCGAAGAACTGCGGCAGCGCCCGCAGCTCCTGCTCGACCCGACCTTGATCACGACAGATCGGACCGGGGGCGGTCGCCTCGAAGTCCAGGTAGAAGCCGCGGGTGCTGTCCCGGTAGGTCTCCAGGTCCGGCGTGAGCAGGATGATCGGCTTCCCGGTCACCGCGAAGTCGAACATCACCGAGGAGTAGTCGGTGATCAACACGTCGGCGGCCAGCATCAGGTCGTTCAGGTCCGAATACAAGGTGGCGTTGATCACCGACTTCGGCAGATTGATCTCCGACTCCGACGTGTTGGCGTGCCCGCGGAGCAGGAAGGTCTGGCCCGGCAGCATGGTCTGCAGCCGGCCGAAGTCGAGATAGCTGACCAGCGCGTACCGGTTGTTCTTGGTGACATTGTCCCGCCAGGTCGGCGCGTACAGCACCGCGGTTTCGGAGTCCGGGATGGCGAACAGCCGGCGGATGGCATGGCGCCGCTCCTCGGCCTCGGCGCCGAGCAGCGCGTCGTTGCGCGGATAGCCGGTGTTGATCACCGAACCGGAGTAGCCGAACGCCCGGGGCAGCGCCTCGGCGGCGAAGTCGTTCTGGGCGATCAGTTGGTCCCAGTAGCCGGCCTCGCGCTGCATCAGGGCCCGATAGGACAGTGAGAGGTTCGGCGCCGGCACGTCGTTGCCGATCTTCTTCAGCGGAGTGCCGTGCCAGGTCTGCAGATAGGTCTGGTGCGGTCCCTTGCGGAAGTAGAACGGGAAGTTGTTGTTGTTGACCAGGTAGCGGGCGCCGGCCAGCACCTCCATCCACTCCCGGGAGTGGATCAACAGCGGCGTGCCGCCGGGTGGCGCCTGCACACCATGATCATCAACGGTCCAGAACAGCTCCAGGCCGAGATCCCGGCGGAGCAACTCCTGGTGCAGGGCGAGCACGGAATCGCCGACGGAGCGGCCGTTGAAGCACTCGAACAGCACCGCGTCCCGCGGCTGGACCGGTCGCTCGTCGAGGAAGATCCGGTGCAGCCGCCGCTGGGCCAGCCGCCCCCGCTCGTCCACCCGGTACGGCTTGCGCGGCTTCACCCACAGTGCCGCCGCCTTCGGCGTCCGGCTCAGCCGGACCGCGCTGGTGTCGCTCTGCAGGTCCAGCGGGAACCGGGTCTGCAGCCCGTCGTCGACCCGGACCCAGCGTTCGACCTGGCTGCCGTCAGCCTCGGTCGGCATCATCCGCAGACTGAACCCGCCGTTGGACAGCCGGCGGCCGTAGTCGGTGAGCAGCGGCACCCGGCCGGAGAAGCGGCCGGTCTCCGGGTCGACCTCGGCCAGCACGGTCGAGGTCGGCGCCGACGATCCGGCGATCCGCAGTTGATACTGGTCGGCGATCGGCGCGGACACCGTGCCCTGCACGACCAGATAGTCCTCGTCCAGGTCGACCTCGTCGACCGCGGCCCACCAGTGGTTCTGCAGCAGCCGGACGGTGCCGATCCGGGAGCAGATGGCCCGCAGCCGGGCATGGGTGGGGGAGAGCTCGTCCAGCTCGTCGGTGCCGCCGGGCCAGATCACTCGCAGCCGCCGGTCGACGCCGGGGATCAGCCGGACATTCCAGACGTGCTCGTCGGCCCGCAGCCTGCGGTCGATGATCTCCGGCAGCGTCACCTCGAACCTGGTCCGGTCGCCGTCCGGCAGGCCGGGCACGGTCAGCGTCTGGTGCAGCGACGACGAGGTCAGCTCCAGGGCGGTGATCGGCGCGCCGGCCACCGTGATCCGTACCGTCAGGTCGGTCAGCTCCAGCGACTCCAGGGTGACCGCGGGCGGCTCCTCGAGCTTCAGCTGCAGCCCCGCGGCGGAGGTGAACTCGACCACCCAGCGGCCCTGCTCGTTGACCGGGCTGACCGGCAGCCGGGACGCCGAGCCGCGCAGGTCGCGCCGATTCAACGGGCCCTCCCGGACCACGCCCTGTGCCTCGACCCGAGCCTGCAGGGTCCAGCCCAGATGCTGTGGCGACCGCTGCCGGAACTCGTCCAGCAGATCGGTGTCGATCCGGGCCACGAACCCGGTCTCGGCGTAGCCGTTCCACGCGTCGCCCGACTCCTGGTCGATCAGCGGGTCGGTGCGCCGCTCCAGTGGCACGGTCAGCGTCGCGGCCGGAGCGTCCGAAGCGGCGACACCGGCGGAGTCCGGATCACCGTCGGGCACCAGCCGCAACTGCAGATCGGTCACCTGGTCACCCGGCAGACCGGAGATGTAGGCGTGTCCGGCGATCCGGAGCACCCGGTCCTCCCAGTCGACCCGATCGACCCGGGCGACGAAGCCGAGGTCGGAATCGGTCAGCCGGAGCACCGCTCGGTCCGGCGCGATCACGTCCAGGTCCTCGTCGTAGCTCCGGTCCAGATAGACACCGTCCGGCTCGGCCACGGTCGGCACCCGCCAGCCGTACTCGCTGCGGGTGGTGACCAGCCGGGCGACGATGTCGCGCCGGTCGGCGACCGCGGCCAGCGTCGGCAGCCGGTCGACGATCGGGATCTGGGTCCAGTCGCTGACGTCCAGGTCCTGGGCGAGGGTGGCCGCGGCGCGTTGCAGATCGGTCCAGTACGCCAGGTCGGTGCGCGGCACCTGCTCGAAGTAGGACCGCAGGTCGAAGCCGATCGCCTTGGCCAGCCAGGCGGCGTAGGTCGTCGGGTCGGCCTGCTCCCGCAGCAGTTGCCGGACCCGGCCCTTCACCGCGAGCCGGTCGGCGAGATCGTCCGGGTTCGCCTTCTGCTGGGTGATCGACGAGCCGTCCTCGCGGACCCGCCAGTCGTAGGTCACGGCGGACAGCACGTCGAAGGTGCCGGCGACGAAGGCGCGGGCGGTCGGCTCCTGGTCCTCGTACCGGATGCCGACCGGGAACCGCCGCACGACCCGGTGGAAGAACTCGGCGTTGAACAGCTTGTTGCAGACGAAGACGTCCTTGAGAATCTCCGGGAAGTCGCTCACCCGCAGCCCGAACCGGTCCTCGGCGTGCACCGTGCCGGCCCAGTCCGGCACCCAGCGGCGCTTGCCGGCCATCCGGCGCGGCGTGCCGATGGCGAAGTCGGAGCCGCTGCGCCGCAACGCCGCGACCAGGGTGGCCACGGCGTCGGTCGGCAGCACATCGTCGGAGTCGACAAAGGTGAGGAACGTACCCTTGCTGTGCCGCAGGCCGGTGTTGCGTGCGGCGCCGAGACCCTGGTTGCGCTGCCGGATGATGCGGAACCGGCGATCCCGGCGGGCGTAGGCCTGGGCGATCTTGATCGAATCGTCCGGCGAGCCGTCGTCGATCAACAACACCTGGAGGTCACGGTGGGTCTGGTCGGCGATGGATCGAAGGCACGCGTCGAAGTAGGGCTCGACCCGATAGAACGGGACGATCACGGTCACCAGCCCGCTGGGACGGTCCAGCACCACCTGCCGGACCGTGCGAACCGCATTCCGAAGCATGGGTGGAGACTTTCGCTGCCAGTAGGTCTTGACCACGTCGGGGACGGTTGGGGGCATCGGCTACGCATCCTCCTCTGAACGAGCAGGGAGATTACACCAATTCGTGACCATCCGGAGGGACGCGGAACGCGATCGGGAAACCGGTGTCAAGCGGTCTCGAAACCCGGTCGCCGAAGGCGGAATTTTCTGGCGCCGGATGCGTTGAAGGTCCCGACACGAGGGTTGGGAGGGAACGCCGACTTGAACGATGTGATAAGTATGCGCACGACTTCAGCAGTCAGGCTGGGCGATCAACCCCAGGAAGGGAACGATGGCGACCGATTACGACGCCCCACGTAAGACCGAAGAGGAACTGAGCGAAGACAGCATCGAGGAGCTCAAGACCCGCCGCAACGACAAGAACTCGGGGACGGTGGATGAAGACGAGGCGGAAGCCGCCGAAAGCTTCGAGCTCCCAGGGGCCGACCTGTCGCACGAGGAACTGACCGTTCGGGTGCTGCCGCGGCAGTCCGACGAATTCACCTGTGCGGGATGTTTCCTGGTACGGCATCGAAGCCAGATCGCGGAACAGAAGGCGAACGGGGACGCTTTCTGCTTCGACTGCGCGGGCTGAGGCTCGGGCCGCGCGGAACGCCCCCTCTTCGGGCGAACTCACAACGAGATCGAGGCGTCACCTCCGGAATGGGAGGTGACGCCTCGGCGTGTACGGGGGAGCCGTACCGTCAGATCTTGAACTTGATCCCGGGGATCGCCGATGGGGCGGTCCCGGTCTGGTTCGACCAGCGCTTGGCGGCGAGCCGGGTGACCAGCAGTTGGGTCACCCCGACGCCGACCCCGCTGGCGATGGCCCAACTGACCGCGACCTTCACCGGCGTGTCCGGATCGGTCGGGCTGGGCGGCGTGTCACCCGTGGCCACCTTCCAGGCGGTGGTGATGATCTTCTGCGCGGCGATCGTCGAGACCGCGCCGAGCACGCCGATATAGACCTTCCACAGCAGTTTCTGCTCCACAGGCGTCAGGTTAGCCCAGTCGTGTTGCCAATTGGGCGCAGTAGTCCAGCGATTAGGGTGAACGGCGTGCTGTATTCGGAGCGGCTGACACCGCCGCTGTCCTGGTGGCTGGTCGCGCTGCTCGGCGCGCTGGCGCTGTGGCCCGTGCTCGGGGTCGCGATCGGCTGGTGGTGGGGCTTGGCGGCAGCGGTCGCCGTGTTCGCCGTGATCGGCGCCGTGTTGTTGGCCGGGTCGATCATGATCACCGTCGACGGGTCCGGGCTGAAGGTGGGCCGGGCCTGGGTCGAGCACCGGTTCATCGCCGGCGGCCGGTCGTTGGACGCCGAGCAGACCAGGGACCGGCGCGGCCGGGGCGCGGATGCCCGGGCCTATCTGGTGCTCCGGCCATACCTGCGGGATGCGGTCGAGGTCGAGCTGGCCGACCCGGCCGACCCGGTGCCGTACTGGTTGATCTCTTCCCGCCATCCGGATCGTTTGGCCGACGCGCTGATCAAGGCCGCGGCCGAGCCGGGCCCGCGCCGCTAGTCTGTGCCGGTGACTGTGAGTGCCGACGTCGAAACGTCGACGGCCGAGGCGGTACGGGTGCAGCTGAAACGGCTCGATCCCGAACTCGAACCGCCGAGCTACGCCCATCCCGGAGACGCCGGGGCCGACCTCCGATCGACCGAGACCCTCGAGCTCGCGCCGGGGGAGCGACGGCTGGTCGGCACCGGGATCGCGATCGCGCTGCCCGAGGGTTATGCGGCGTTCGTCCATCCGCGGTCCGGGCTGGCCGCCCGGCACGGGATCACCATCGTCAATGCTCCGGGCACCGTCGATGCGGGCTATCGGGGCGAGATCAAGGTGTGCTTGATCAACACCGATCCGCGGGCGGCGGTGACGATCAGTCGCGGCGATCGGATCGCCCAATTGGTGGTCCAGCAGGTCAGCCGGGCCGAGTTCGTCGCGGTGGACGCGTTGCCCGAATCGGTCCGCGGAAGTGGCGGCTACGGCTCGACCGGCGGGCACGCCGTAACCGAGCGCCCCGCATGACGCTAAGGTGCGGCAGGTGATCTTTCGACGGAGGAAGCGCCGCGATGCCGGCCAGGGGGAAACGGCGGCTGAAGAGGTCGCCACCGAGGCCCCGACGGACGAGGTGGCAGACGGCGATGTCGACGACGATGCGTCGGACTCCGGTCCGGCGGATTCCGACGACTCCGTGACCGACGAGTCGGCTGCGCCGGCTGAGTCCGAGGAGTCGGCTGAGTCCGATGAAGCGGCTGAGTCCGACGAAAAGGCTGAGTCCGACGAAAAGGCTGAGTCCGCCGAGACGGCTGAGGCGGCTGAGGCTGATGCCGGCGATGACGCGGACGCGACCGATCAGCCGGCCACCGGTAGTGCGGGCGTGACCGGTGCGTCCGATCTGGACATGGCCGACCTCGACGAGCAGGACTGGCGTGGCGACGGTCCGTACGACATCGCCGAGATCGATCTCGAGACCGGCGCGGAGTCCCCGCGGATCGACCTGGGCAGCATGATCATCACCGGGTTCGAGGGTGCTGAGCTGCGGCTGCAGGTCGCCGACGAGAACCAGCAGATCGTCTCCGCGATGCTGATCAGCAAGGATTCTGCACTGGAGCTCGGCGCGTTCGCGGCACCCCGCAGCGGCGGCTTGTGGCCCGAACTGCGGGAGGAGTTGATCGAGGCGGCCACCGGCGCCGGCGGTTCGGCCGCCGTGGTCGAGGGCCCGTTCGGGGTCGAGCTGCGCCGGCTGCTGCCGGTGCAGACCCCGGACGGCGAGCAGGGCTACCAGCCGTCCCGGATGTGGGTGGCCGAAGGTCCGCGCTGGCTGCTCCGCGGCATCGTCTACGGTCAGGCCGCGCTGGTTGACGGGCTCGAGTCGCCGGTGGCGGAACTGCTGTCCTGCTTCCGGGCGACGGTGGTCCGCCGGGGCGACGAGGCGCGGGCGCCGGGCGACCTGTTGCCGCTGTCCCTGCCGCGGACCGAGGAACCCGCCGCGGAGGGTTCGGCGGGCCTTGAAGGTGCGGGATAATGGAGGTGTGGATGCCCAGCATGGGCCAACCATCGAAAGACTCAGGCATCGACAGGCTCAGGACGCAGCCGCGATATCGGAAGTGATGATCATGGGCAAGGCCGGCGAGTTCTTCTCCCGGGTGCTGAAGCGGATGGCATCGACGAACGACGAGCTCGACTCCGCGGAGTTGCAGAAGACCGTCCGCGACTCAGGCGCCGTGCCGATCAAGCAGTGCAAGGACCGTGAGGTCGTCGACCTGGCCGGCACCATCGCCGCGGTGACGATCAACCCGCGGGGCGGCCATCCGGCTCTGGAGGCGGAGCTGCGCGACGGGTCCGGAGCGGTCACCCTGGTCTGGCTCGGCCGGCGACAGATCCCGGGCATCCACGCCGGGCGTTCGGTCCTGGTCAGCGGCCGGATCAGTTGCGGCGACGAGGGCCGGATCATGTACAACCCGCGGTACGAGCTGATCTCGAGTCCGTCCGCCTCATGACGGACGCGACCGCCGCGGGCGAGCAGCCCCAGTTCCGTTACGTCGAGGAATGGGTCCGGCACGAGCTGTCCAAGGCGCTCGGCGGCCCCCGCGGCATGCTCGAGGGCGCCCTGCCGTTCGTCGGCTTCACCATCGCCTGGGTGATCGGGAACCAGTTGCTGCCGGCGATCATCGTGGCCGTCGGGATCGCTGTCGTGCTGGCCGTGCTCCGGCTGGTCCAGCGGCAGCCGATCCGGTACGTCCTGCAGGCCGTGGTGCCGACCGTGGTGGCCGTGGTCGTCGCGGCCCGCACCGGCCGGGCCGAGGACGCCTTCGTCCCCGGCATCCTCTACAACGGCGCTCTGGCCGCGGTGGCCATCATCACCATCGCCGTCGGCCGGCCGTTGTTCGGTTTCGTCATCGGCGCCGCGCTGGGCGATCCGACCGGCTGGGCCGCCGACCGCGGCCTGGTCAAGATGATGAGCAAGCTGACCGCGGTGATGGCGATCTCGTACACGATCCGGGTCGTCGTTCAGCTGCCGCTCTACCTGACCCATCAGGTGGTGTTGCTCGGGATCGCCAAGGTGGTGCTGGGCTGGCCGCTGCTGCTCGCCGCGCTGGCCGTGATCGGCGTGCTGCTGTCCCGCGGCCGGACCCCGATCGAGGAATCCTCGCTCGCCCGGGCCCGGCCGGTCGACGACCCGCCGGGCGATCGCCCGGTCGACGAACCGACGGCTACCGAGCGGCGCTGAGCCGCTTGGCCTCGGCCAGCCGCTCCACCGAACGGACGGTGGTCGGTTCGAGACCGACGATCAGCTGGTCCACCCCGAGGGCCTGATAGCCCTGGAACGCCTCGGCCAGTTCGGCGACGGAACCGGAGAGCGCGTTCGCCCGCGGTTCGGCGTCGCCCGCCTGGTCCGGATTGACGACCGGTCACCGTCTCGGACCGAAGCAGCCGGGCGACGATCTCCAGCCATTCCGCGAACCGGCCGGCGCGGTGATCGGTGGGCAGGCCGAACGCCTCGTACTCCGGATCGTGCCAGCCGGCGCCGACGCCGAGGATCACCCGTCCGGCCGACACCAGGTCGAGAGTGGCCGCCATCTTCGCGGTCAGCCCGGGGTCGCGGAACGAGCCGCAGAGCACCATGGTGCCCAGCTCGACCCGCTCCGTCACCGCCCCGACGGCGCTGAGCATGGTCCAGGCCTCGTGCAACCCGTGGGTGCTGCCGTCGGGGCCGCGGTGCAGCAGATGATCCGCCAGCCAGACCGAGTCCAGTCCGGACCGCTCCGTGGCGACCGCGACGTCCCGTACCTCGGCCCAATGGGCGGCCCGCCGTCCGCTCCGTCGGAATCACCGACCGGGAGCATCACTCCGACCTTCATGGCAACGCCCCTTCGTTGATGGACCGGTCGCTAGGGACCGGTCAGGCCGACCTGCGGGGCACTGCGGATCTCGCCCCGCGGCGACAACATCTCGGCCAGTTCCTGCTCGTAGTCCTGGGCGGTGACGAACAGCAACTCGTCGCCCGCCTCCAAGGTGCCGTCCGGGTCCGGCGGCCGGGCGTGGCCGTCGCGGATCACCGCGACCAGCACGACGTCGCCGGGCCAGCCGATGTCGCCGACTCGGGCGCCGATCTGCGGACTGCTCTCCGGCAGGGTCATCTCGACCAGGTTGGCCTCGCCCTCGTGGAAGGTGAGCAGCCGGACCAGGTCGCCGACACTGACCGCCTCCTCGACCAGGGCGCACATCAGCCGCGGCGTCGACACCGCGACGTCGACGCCCCAGACCTCGTTGAACAGCCATTCGTTCTTCGGGTGGTTGACCCGGGCCACCGTCCGCGGCACGCCGAACTCGGTCTTGGCCAGCAGCGAGACGACCAGGTTGACCTTGTCGTCGCCGGTGGCCGCGATGGCGACGTCGCAGCTGTCGATCTCGGCCTCCTCCAGCGAGGACAGCTCGCAGGCGTCAGCCAGCAGCCATTCGGCGTCCGGCACCGTCTCGGTCTTGATCGCGTGCGGGTCGCGATCGATCAGCAGCACCTGATGACCGTTCTCGATCAACTCGCCGGCGATCGAGCGGCCCACGTTCCCGGCTCCGGCAATGGCGACGCGCATGATCAATCTTCCTTCGGGGGAGTGCCGAGGATCGTTTCCACCTCGGCCAGCCGGGCGTCCTGCACCGCCGCGTACAGCAGGTCACCGTCCTGGAAGACGGAGGTCGACTTCGGGATGTGGCCGGTGCCGAGCCGGCCGAGGAAGGGGATCCGGGCGCCGCTGGCCTCCTCCAGTTGTCCGATGGTCCGGCCGACCCAGGCGGGGTCGACATGGACCTCCAGCAGCCGCACGCTGCCCGACGGGTCTCGCCACTGCGGTTCGGAGCCGGCCGGCAGCAGCCGGCGGATCACCTGGTCGGCGGTCCAGCGCACGGTGGCGACCGTCGGGATGCCGAGCCGCTCGTACACCTCGGCCCGGCCGGGATCGTAGATCCGCGCCACGACGTTTTCCACGCCGAATGTCTCGCGGACCACCCGGGCGGCCAGGATGTTGGAGTTGTCGCCGCTGGACACGGCCGCGAAGGCACTCGCGTCGCCGATCCGGGCCTCGGTCAGCACCTCGCGATCGAAGCCGACGCCCTTCACCGTGGTGCCGGTGAAGTCGGGCCCGAGCCGGCGGAAGGCGGCCGGCTGCATGTCGATCACGGCCACCGAATGACCGCGTCGCTCCAGCGCCCGCGCGAGCGTCGAGCCGACGCGACCGCAGCCCATGATCACGATGTGCACAGCGAAGACGCTACACGACGCGCCGGTGACGGGACCTGGCCAGCGCCGGTGGGTCTAGAGTGTCGGGACGTGAGTTTTTCGGACTTCGGCAAGCGCCTGTTGGTGGGCCGCAAGCTGCGGAGCACCCAGCTCGGCGAGACGTTGTTGCCGAAGCGGATCGCCCTCCCCGTGTTCGCCTCGGATGCGCTGTCCTCGGTGGCCTACGCACCGGACGAGATCCTGCTGACCCTGTCGTTGGCCGGCATGGCGGGCTTCGCGTTCTCCTGGCCGATCGCGATCTGTGTCGCCGTGGTGATGTTGGTCGTGGTCGCCTCGTACCGGCAGAACGTGCACGCCTATCCGTCCGGCGGCGGCGACTACGAGGTGGCCACCGTCAACCTCGGCCGCAACGCCGGCACCACGGTGGCCAGCGCGCTGTTGGTCGACTATGTGCTGACCGTCGCGGTGTCGGTCAGCTCCGGGGTACAGAACGCGAAGTCGGCGCTGCCGTTCATCGAGGGTCACGAGGGCTGGATCGCCGCCGCGGCGGTGGCGCTGCTGATGGCGCTGAACCTGCGTGGGGTCAAGGAGTCCGGCACCCTGTTCGCCATCCCGACCTACTGCTTCATGATCGGGATCATCGGCATGGTCGTGATCGGCCTGGTCCGGATCTTGATCATGGGCGAGCCGGTGCGGGTGCACAGTGCCCAGTACGAGGTGGTGGGGGATCCCGCGTTCACCTCGTTCACCGGCCTGATGATGGTGGTCTTGCTGGCCCGCGCCTTCTCCTCCGGGTCCGCGGCGCTGACCGGGGTCGAGGCGATCTCCAACGGCGTCCCGGCCTTCCGTAAGCCGAAGAGCAAGAACGCCGCGACCACGCTGCTGCTGCTCGGCGTGATCGCGGTCAGCATGCTGCTCGGGGTGATCACGCTGGCCAACCTGACCGGACTGCGGCTGATCGATCCGGCCCACTCCTTCTACACGCTGAACGGGGTGCGGGTCGACATCATCGAGGAGACCGCGATCGGCCAGCTGGCCCGGGCGATCTTCTCCGGCTTCCCGGTCGGGTTCTACTTCGTCGTCGCGGCGACCATGATCATCTTGTTCCTGGCCGCGAACACGGCCTTCAACGGCTTCCCGGTGCTCGGCTCGATCCTGGCCCGGGACGGCTACCTGCCGCGGCAGTTGCACACCCGCGGCGACCGGCTCGCGTACAGCAACGGGATCATCGTGCTGGCCACGCTGGCGATCATCCTGATCCTCGCCTTCGACGCCAATGTCACCGCCCTGATCCAGCTGTACGTGGTCGGCGTGTTCGTCTCGTTCACGGTCAGTCAGGCCGGCATGTTGCGGCACTGGACCCGGGCGCTGAAGTCCGAGACCCGGACGGTCGAGCGTCGGAAGATGCATCGGTCGCGAGTGATCAACGCGATCGGATTGACCATGACCGGGACGGTGTTGATCATCGTCCTGCTGTCCAAGTTCCTGCAGGGGGCCTACATCGCGATCATCGCGATGGCCGTGCTGTTCGTGCTGATGAAGTTGATCAAGCGGCACTACGACGCGGTGGCGGAGGAGACCACGCTGGTGCCGGGCGAGGCGAAGATGCTGCCCAGTCGGGTGCACGCGATCGTGTTGGTCAGCAAGCTGCACAAGCCGACCGCGCGGGCGCTGGCGTTCGCCAAGGCGTCCCGGCCGAGCACGCTGGAGGCGATCACCGTCGACGTCAACGACGAGGAGACCGCCAACCTGGTGCGGGCCTGGGACGAGGCCGGGATCCCGATCCCGCTGAAGGTGGTCGCCTCGCCCTACCGGGAGGTGACCAATCCGATCCTCGACTATGTGAAGACGATCCGGTCGGAGAGCCCGCGGGACGTGGTCACCGTCTACATCCCGGAGTACGTCGTCGGGCACTGGTGGGAGCAGATCCTGCACAACCAGAGCGCGCTCCGGCTGAAGGCGCGGCTGCTGTTCACCCCGGGCGTGATGGTCACCTCGGTCCCGTACCTGCTCGCCTCCTCGGACGTGGCCGAACGCCGGCTGGCGCGCTCCGATCTGCAGGGCGACCGCCGGCGGCGTTGATGCCGGCCGAGGAGTTGGTCGGACCGGTGGACGTCGGGCCGGTGGCGCACGGCGGGCACTGCGTGGTGCGTGATCAGGGCCGGGTGATCTTCGTCCGGCACGCCCTGCCCGGAGAGCAGGTGCTGATCAAGATCACCGACCGGAGCCACGACCGGTATTGGCGCGGTGACGCGGTGCAGGTGCTGCGGGCCGACCCCGGGCGGGTCCGGCCGCCGTGTCCGATCGCCGGGCCCGGGCTGTGCGGCGGCTGCGACTTCCAGCACTCCGATCCGGCCACCCAGCGGGAGTTGAAGCGCCAGGTGGTGACCGAGCAGTTGGATCGGCTGGCCAAGCTCACCTGGCTGGGTGAGGTCGAGTCCTGCGGTGATCAGGACGGGCTGGGCTGGCGGACCCGGATGCGCTATCACGCCGGCCCCGCTGACCGGCTGAGCGAGCCGGCCCAGCCGCGGTTCGGGCTGCGGGCACACCGGTCGGATCAGGTGATCCCGCTGCCGCTGGAGGGGTGCCGGATCGCCGCGCCCGCGATCGCCGTACCGCCGCAGGTGCCGGGGGAGGCGGACACGATCATCGGCGTGGCCGCGGCCGGTGGTGACGTCTGGGCGTCGGAAGATCATCCGGCCGGCACCGTGGTGGAACGGGCTGCGGGCCGGGAGTTCGCGGTCGGGGTGGACGGCTTCTGGCAGGCGCATCCGGCCGCGCCGCGGTTACTCACCGAAGCCGTGATCACCGGGCTGGAGCCGCGGGCGGGGGAGTCGGCCTTCGATCTGTACTGCGGCGTGGGGCTGTTCACGGGGGCCCTACTTGATCACGGCTGTGCTCCGGTGACCGGAGTCGAGGGTTCGAAGCCGGCGGCCGCGCTGGCTCGCCGGAATCTCGCCGACGCCGGCCGCCGGGTCAGCGTCGTGGCCGGATCGGTGGAGCGGGTGTTGCAACGGCCGGCTCGTCGCGGCGGCTTGCCGGAGCGGGTCGACCTGGTCGTGCTCGACCCACCCCGGGTCGGGGCCGGTCGCCGGGTGGTCGGCGCGGTCGCCGGGCGTCGGCCGCGAGCCATCGGCTACGTCGCCTGCGATCCGGCGGCGCTGGCCCGAGACCTGGCCTACTTCGCCGATCAGGGCTACCGGCTGCAGTCGTTGCGGGCGTTCGACCTGTTCCCGATGACGCATCACGTCGAGTGCGTGGCGATCCTGGTGCCGGCGCGGACCGGCTAGCGTACGGCCATGGATGCGGCGGCGCGGCGGGCTCGGTACGCGAAGCTCAGCACCGAACTCGCCCACCTCGACGACGCCGCGCTGCGTTCCCTGGTGGGCATCCCGGCCGGTGACTCGGGCTGGGGCGCCACCCGGATCGTCGAGCTGGCCGGAGACCGCGTCTTCGTCAAGATCATCCCGCTGACCGACCTGGAGCAGGCCCGCGCGTACTCGACTCGGAACCACTATCGGTTGCCGCCGTACTACCAGTACGGCGTCGGATCGGCCGGGTTCGGTGCCTGGCGAGAGATCATCAGCTACCTGAAGACGACGAACTGGGTGCTCGAGGACGCCATCGCGACGTTCCCGCTGACCTATCACGTCCGCGTCCTGGGGCGGGTCGCGCGAGCCGGGGTCGGCACCGGTCCGCCCGATCTCGAGCAGTACGTCCGCTACTGGAACTCGAGCCGCGGCGTCGAGCGGTTCCTGACCGAACGCGCCGGCGGGACGTACGAGGCGTTGATCTTCCTCGAGCTGCTGCCGTATTCGCTGACTGACTGGTTGGCGATCCGACCGGCCGACACCACCCGCCTGGTCGGGCAGCTGTGCGATACGGTGGCTTTCCTGCGTGGGCAGGGAATCGTCCATTTCGACGCCCACCTCGGCAACCTCATGACCGATGGCGAACACGTGTATCTCACCGACTTCGGCCTGGTTCTCGATGCCCGGTTCACGCTGACCACGCGCGAACGCGAGTTCCTGGACCGGCACCGGCTCTTCGACCTCGGCGAGATCCTGTCCGGCTTCGCACCGCAACTCGTGCACTGGTACCGATCGCTGCCGGCCGCTGAACGGGCGGAGGTGCGCGCCCTGATCGGGGCCGACGGCGAGGACGAGATCCAGCGCCACCTGGTCCGAGGCGCCGAACGGCTGACCGGGTTGGCCCACCCGACCGTGATCGACGCGGTCGTCCGGCATCGCGACATCATCGAGTTCATGATCGACTTCTTCACGGCGATGCAGAAGAATCGGCGGAAGAACACCCGGTTCGACGACGTCCGGCTCCGCGACCTGCTGCGCGCGGCCGACATCCCCTTCGATTGACCTGCCGCCCGATGCCTGAGCCGGTCGAAGGGCCGGCCCGATCGCGCCATGATCGGGTAGCGCGGACAGCTCCGGGAACGAACCCTCTGCTTGGATACGGAAGGTGATCGTCTGTGTGATGGGGCCGGCCGGGTCGGGCAAGTCGACGTTGGCGAAGCGCCTGCAGGAGGTGCGGCCGGACCTGTTCGCTCGGGTGCCGGTCGACTACTTCTTCGTTCCGCGGGCGGACGGGACTTCGATGACGGAGTTCCTGGCTCAGCCGTTCGGCTACGACTGGGCCGCCGTCGATCATGCCCTGACCGAGGTCGGGGAGCGGCGGAGCACGCCGGACTGCGACTTCGACACGATGCGTTGGCGGTCACCGTCCGGCGGGCTGCCGATCGCGAGGGCCCCGATCCTCGTCCTCGATGGAATGCGGCCGCATCCCCGCTGCGACCGACTCGTCGTGCTGGAGCTCGATCCGAACGAGCAGCGTCACCGGCTGGCCGACCGGGACCGCCGCTGGGGGACCCGGGTCGCGGCCCGCGAAGATCATCTCGCGGCGACCTATCGGCAGGGATGTGCGGAATTCCCGCGTCCGCCCGACCTTCGGCTGAATGCTACGGATCCGATCGCGGCGACGACGCAGACCTTGATCGATTTCCTCACCTGACCGGATCCGTTCGGCGACGAAATCCCTTGTTTCACAGCGATTGTCAGTGATCAACGCTAGAATGATCTGTATGTTCGATTCGTTGGAAGGGTCTGCGGCTGGGCTTGATGCCCGTGGCATTCTCGATGCTGCGCAGGCGGCGCAGCGGGCGCGGGTCCTGGCCGAGAACGAACTCCTCGTCCTGGCAACCGCGTGGGCTGATGCGTATCCGGCGGAGTCGATCCATCCGAGTGAGTTGGGGATGCCCGGTGCTGCGTGTGGGGTGCGGCCGGGTGGTGACGGGACGCCGGAGGTGAACGATCTGGCGATGGTCGATTTCAGTGTCAAGATCGGCCGGAGCACCGGTGGCGGGATGATGTTCATCGCCGACGCCCTCGACCTGCGCCACCGGTTCCCGTTGTTGTGGGGCAAGATCGTCCGCGGTGAAGTCGTCGGTTGGCAAGCCTGCAAGATCGCCAAAATGACCCGCGCCCTGACCTATGACCTGGCCCTACTGGTCGATGACGAGGTCGCCCGGTTCGCGGGGGTGGTGCCGTGGACGAAGCTGGAGAACCGGACCCTGGCCGCGATCATGCAGATCGATCCGGAACGGTATGAGCAGCTGGTGTCGGGTCGGAAGAAGGACCGCGGGGTCTGGTTGGGCCGGATCGATCAGGACGGGATGCGCAGCGTTCATGGTCGGGTGGAGGCGGTCAAGGCCAACCGGCTCTACGCCGCGGTCGACGAACTCGCCGGCTACCTGCCCGAGGACACCGGGACCGCCGACGAGCGGCGGGCCGAAGCCCTCGCCCTGCTCGGCGACGACCTGCAAGCCGCCGAGCTCCGCGCGCGGAATCGTCAGCCCGACCTGTTCGACGAAGAACTCGCGGCAGCGGTGGAGGACGTCATCGCCGAGACCGACAGCCCGGTCGAGGAGTCCGAGGTTCATCCGGCCCTGCGGGACAAACCCGCCGCGGTCGATGTGGAGTCGGCGATCTTCCAGGCCGCGGTGCAGCGGATGCTGGACCGGCTCGACCTCGCCAAACTGTTGCCGACCGCCTACATGATCGTGCACATTGCGGCTGAGTCGTTGGAGAAGGGTCACGGGGTGTGCCGGGTGCCCGGTGTCGGGCCGACCACGATGGGGATTGTGAAGGACTGGCTCGGCCATTGCCGGGTGAAAGTCCGGCCGGTGATCGACCTCAACGATGTCCCACCGCCGGTGGACAGCTACCAGATCCCCGACCGCCAGCGACGCCATATGCGGCTGCGGCAGCCGGGCAGCACCTTCCCCTGGTCGACGGCGACGACCCAACTGGATCTTGATCATGTCCAGCCCTACGTGCCCCGGATCCGTGGCGGGCCACCGGGCCAGACCCGGATCGACAATGAGACTCCGAACGGCCGACCTGAACACCGCGCGGTCACCCACGGCGGCTGGAATCGTCGACAACCCGACCCCGGCGTGATGCTCTACCGAGCACCCCACGGGGATGTCTATCTGACCAACTTCTCCGGTACCCATGATCTTGGTTACGGCCCCTTCGCCCACGCCATCTGGAAGTTGGCGCAGCCCGGACACGATCAACAGTCTGGACGACTCGGCCGATCCTGAAGAAACGGTGCGGGGCTGGGGTCTCGTTCCCTGAGCCTGTCGAAGGGCAGACCAGATCGTCCTCGATCCCATCGACGCATGAGTCACCGATCTGGTTTGCCCTTCGACAGGCTCAGGGAACGAAAACCCAAGCCCGAGTTCTGGTCTCTGGGCTGGATCCTGGCTGTGAAGATTCGGTGCGGAGGTTGGGGGGGGTTCCCTGAGCTCGTCGAAGGGCAGGTGGAGTTAGGGCTCGGTGGCGGCGGCGACGGCACGGCGGAACTCGGCTCGGAAGACGTCGGGGGCTTCCAGCCAGGGCTCGTGGCCGGCGTCCGGGATGATCGTCACGGGCCGGTTCAGTCGCCGGCCGAGTGTGAGCAGGGCTTCCGCGGGTCGCGGATCGCCGCTGCCGCCGATCAGCTCGGTGACGGCGGGCCAGGCGTCGGCCAGCTCGGCGTAGTGATCTTCTAGGGGATCGGCCGCCGTCGCGGCGTTCAGTTCGCGGTTCATGGCGCGGTTGACCGGACGTCGAGTGCGGGCCAATGCCGCCGCCCAGGCCCAGGCTCGTTCCTGATCATGGTGATCGGTGAACCAGGACAGGGTCAGGAACTCGACTTCCTGCTCCTCGGTGCGCGGCTCCACGGCCGCCAGTTGATCAAGCCGCTGTTGCTGGGCGGCGGTCCGGCGGGCCTGCCGGACCGTCCGATACGCGGTGTGCCAATCGCCCAGGAACGGGCCGGCCAGGCAGACCAGGCCGGCAACTCGATCAGGGCGCCGGAGACAGAACCAGGATGCCAGCGTGGTCCCGTACGAGTGGCCGATCAGGGCGACCCGGTCGTAGCCCCAGCCGTCCAGCAGCTCGACCAGATCGGCCAGGTGACGATCGAAGGTGTGCCCGCCGGTCCAGGCGGATCCACCGGCTCCGCGCTGGTCGTAGCGGTGTACGACGGTCAGATCCGCCACCATCCCGGCGACCTCGCCCAGTTGGTCCGGCACGCCCGGCCCACCGTGCAGCAGGACGACCGCAACCGACCGGTCCGTCGACCATGGGTCCAGGTGCGAATCGACAGGCCGTCGGAGATGGGGACGAGGTGTTCGACGGGATCGTGCTGCGCGGTCACCCGGGCACCGTACCGGCAGGTCGCTCTGGCAGTCTTCGCCCAGAGTCGTACCGGGAGGAAATCCATGCCCAGTGCTGTGACCCTGATCCAATCCTCCTCTCTCCGACGTGGCCGAGCATGCCTGTGCGGCAACGATCTCGAGCGACTGCCGGATGATCTTCCTGGCCGGCGCCTGCCCGCTGAACGACGACGGCACGACGGCCCCTGTCGGTGACTACGCCGGTCAGGCCGCGCGCTGCGTCGAGACCATGACTGTCGCGCTGGCCGAGGCCGTCGCCGCCGTCCGCGACTGACCGGACCCTGGCGAATCCGCCGCCCAAAACTCGGTCGCACGGCTCGCGCCGAATTGAGAAGGTGCGGTGGTGACCAACGCCGAGCTCGCAGCCGCTCTTCGCAACGACCGCTATCCGCGGACGGCCCGTTACGACCCGGAGTGGATCGTGGCCAACCTGATGGGTCCACACCCGCTCTGGCTGGCCGAGGCGTTGGCGAGCGTGATCACGATCAAGCCAGGGATGCGGGTGCTCGATCTCGGCTGCGGGACGGCGCTGACGTCGATCTTCCTGGCCCGCGAGTTCGACGTGCAGGTGTGGGCGCTGGACCTCTGGACCGCGGCGACGGACAACTGGCAGCGGATCAAGGAGGCCGGCCTGGCCGGCCGGGTGCACCCGGTGGACGGCGACGCCCGCAGCCTGCCGTTCGCGCACGGATTCTTCGACCTGATCTTCAGCGTCGATGCGTACGCCTACTTCGGCACCGATGTCCGGTATCTGCCGTACTGCTTGAAGTTCCTGGCGCCCGGTGGACGGATCGGCATGATCGGTCCGGGCCTCCGGCTCGCGCCGGGCGATCCGATGCCTGACTACCTGGCCGACCGTTGGGTGCCGGACATGGGCACGATGCTCAGCCCGGAATGGTGGCGCACCCACTGGGAACGCACCGGGCTGGTCCAGGTGGAGGTGGCCGACCTGATCGCGGACGGCTGGCGGGACTGGCTGACCTGGCTGGAGGCGTGTGACCTGGTCGGCAAGGGCTTTGAGCCCGACGCGGCGATGCTGCGAGCTGATCAAGGTCGACTGCTCGGCTTCACCAGGATCGTCGCGTCTGGGGTATAGCGTCGGCGCCATGTTGATCTCTTCTCGGACGTTGGCCGAATACCGGGCCATGTTCGACCTCGCCGATGACGACCTGACCGGGTCGATCTTGGACTGCGCGGCCGGCGGGTCGAGTTTCGTCGCCGAGCTGGGGGAGCGGGTCGACGCGATCGCCACCGATCCCGCCTATGCCCGGCCGGCTGAGGAGCTCGCGGGCATCCTCACCTCGGACCGGACGCAGTGCGTCCAGCTGACTGTTGATCACGGAACGGAGTTCGTCTGGGACTGGTACGGCACTCCGGAGCGGCGTGATCAACTGCGCCGCGACGCGGCCGAGCGGTTCCTGGCGGATCGGGCGGCGAGGCCGGATCGCTATCGGCCGGCCTCACTGCCGGAGTTGCCGTTCGCCGATGGCGCATTCGACCTGGTGCTGTGCTCGCATCTGTTGTTCACCTGGGCCGGCCCGCTCGACCGGGCCTGGCACGCGGCGGCGATCAGGGAGCTGATCCGGGTCAGCCGGGGCGAGGTGCGGTTGTATCCGCTGGTGCACCGCGGCGCCGGCGAACCGGTCCCGTTCCTCGATGATCTTGCTGAGGAGGTCCGGGCCGCGGGCCATCAGTGGCAGCAGCGGCCGGTCGATTTCCGGTTCCAGCGTCGCGCCGGCGTGATGGCGGTGATCACCAAGTGAGCCCGCTGATCGCCCGGATCGGGCACGGGCTGACCGCGGTCGTAGGGATCTTCGGTCTGGTCGCCCAGCTGGTGCTGGTGATCCAGGGCGCCTCGGTGTTGATCACCGACGATCCACCGTCGCTGGCCGAGCGGCTGCGTCGGTTCGTGCTCTACTTCACGATCCAGAGCAACGTCCTGGCCGCGGTGGCCGCGGTGTCGCTGGTGATCAAGCCCGGCCGGGACGGGGCGTTCTGGCGGGTGCTCCGGCTGGCCGCCGTGGTCGGGATGGTCACCACCGGGATCGTGCACTGGTTCCTGCTCCGGCCGCTGCTCGACCTGACCGGCTGGTCCTACGCCACCGACAAGCTGCTCCATGTCGTCGCGCCGATCCTGGTGCTGGCCGGCTGGATCGCGTTCGGCCCGCGACCGCGGATCGATCTGCGGACCGGGTTGCTGGCCCTGATCTGGCCCGTCGGCTGGGTCGTGCTGATCATGGTCCAGGGTGCGGTCAGCGGCTGGTATCCGTACCCGTTCCTCGACGTCGCCGCCACCGGGGTTGGCCCGGTGGCGGTGGCGATCACGGCCATCGCGGTCGGTCTGATCGTCATCGGCCTGCTGGCTGGCGCTGCGGAGCGGTGGCTGCCGGCTTGGCGGACGGAGCCGACCGTACCGGATCTCCGACGATGACCCCGAACGACCCCGGGCGCAGGTAGCGGACGGCGAGGTTGGCCGAGGTGACCACCCGGTTGCGGCCGCCGAGCAGATAGACGATGTGGATGCCGAGCCAGGTGAACCAGGCCAGCAGGCCGGTGATCTTGAGCCCGAACGGCACCTCGACCACCGCCGACCCTTCGCCGATCGTGGCCATGATCCCCTTGTCGAAGTAGCGGAACGGTCGGGTCGGCTGATCACGTTCCAGCCGGATGATCTGCCGGGCCGCGTGCCGCCCGGACTGCAGCGCCGGCTGGGCCAGTTGCGGCAGCGGGTTCGCCTCGATCACCGCCGCGTCGCCGACGGCGAACACCTCCGGCTTGCCGGGGACCTGCAGCGACCGGTCGACCAGGATCCGGCCGGCCCGGTTCCGGGGCAGCCGCCACTCGGCCGATTCGGCCGAGCCGCGGACACCCGCCGTCCAGATCACCAGCGACGCCGGCAGTTCGGTGTCGTCGGCGAAGCGGACCGCGTCCGGCCCGATCTGCACGATCGGTGTCTGCAGCCGGACGTCGACCCCGCGGCGGCGCAACTGCCCCAGCCCGTAGCGCTGCAGCGAAGGCGCGAACGGTGCCAGCAACTGCCCGCCGGCCTCGACCAGGATGATCTTCAGCTGACCGGCGTCCAGTTCCGGGTAACTGTTCGGCAGACCGTGATCACGAAGCTCGGCCAGGTTGCCGGCCATCTCGATCCCGGTCGCTCCGCCGCCGACGATCACCACCGTGCTGGGCTCGGTGGAACCGGAGCGGGCGGCGTCCTCGAGCAGCCCGAACATCCGATCCCGGACCTGCAATGCGTCCGAGCGGGTGTAAATGCCGACGGCATGCTCGGCCGCTCCGGGGATGCCGAAGTGGTTCGTGCTGACGCCGTTGGCGATGATCACGTAGTCGTAGCCGAGCTGCTGCCCATCGGCGGTGCTGATCACCGAATGATCATGATCGATCTCGGTCACCCGGTCGCAGACGAACCGGACGCCGTGCCGGCGGGTCAGGAAGTTCCGGATCGGGTAGGTGATGTCGCCGGCGTTCAGGCCGCCGGTCGCGACCTGATAGAGCAGCGGCTGGAAGGTGGCGTACGGGCGCTGGTCGATCAGCGTCACCGACAGGCCGGCGCCGGCCAGCTGCTTGACCGCGGACAACCCGGCGAACCCGGCTCCGATCACCGCCACCCTCGGCACCGCGGCATAACTGCCGGGCGGGCAGACCGGCCGGCTGCGCTGGAACACCGACACCGCCCCGACGGCGAGCGCAGTGCCGACGCCGGCGAACGCGAGCCCGCCGAAGATCATCATCAGCGGTAGGTCCAGCCCGGGCACGGCCGGGTCCGGTGCGACCCGGACCAGTCCGCCGAGCCCGAGCAGGCCGCCGGCCAGCAGCGGAAAGCCGTACGCCACCAGCGGCCCGGCCGCCAGTGCCGCGGGGACGGCGAGCAGCGGAGCCGGCAGCCAGCGGGGCAGCCGGGCCAGCAGCAGCACGGCCCAGATCATCCCGACCGCCGCCGCGACGACGGTGATGTCGACCCCCACGTCGGACAGGAACCGGGCCGGCGGTGACATGATCGTCCGGTCCGCGGCCAGCCGCCATTCCTGGGCCGTGACGCCGAGCAGGGTGGCGCCGAGACCCCAGCCGAGCTTCACCACGGCCCAGGGGAACACCGCCACCAGGGAGATCGCCGAAGTGACGCAGACCGCCGCCGGAGCCATCGTCGGGACCGGCCGATCGAGCACCGGCTCGCCGTCCGCCGAGACGGGACCGCCGAGCGGCAGCGCGCGATGCCGGCCGCCGCAGCGTTCGCACCAACCGCGGGCGCGGCGCCATTCGAGAGTGATCAGCCGGCCGAAGCCGACCAGCGCCCCGGCACAGACCAGCTGCCAGACCAGGCCGATCGGAGCGGGCAGCCGACCGGTGGCGACCAGGTCGACCAGGCCCAGTGGCAGCAGGGCTGCCTGGGCACCGGCGGCAACGAGACCGAGCACCAGCCCGGCCAGCGCGAGCGGTCGCGGCGTGATCCGGGACCGCAGCCCGAAGCCCGAGAACACCGCGCCGGCCGCGGCGACGGACCAGACGATGATCAACCCGGCCACGACGATGATCGCGTCCGGGCCCAGCCTCGGCCGGCCGGCCTCGTCCAGCAGCGGGAGGGTGCCGGTCATCCCGACCAGCCAGGTGCCGGCGACGGCGATCGACAGGACCGACCAGACGCCGGTCACGATCAGGGCGAGCGCGGTCCGGCCGCCGGCACGGGCTCCGGAGCGGTCCCGGGATACGACATGCGATGCTGTCATGACTCCAGCCTCGGCCGGCGAGGCCGCCGACGGATCCCCTCCGTGGCGGGACCGACCTCACCCAGCAGGGGGAGAGTCACCGGAGAGAAGTGATATCTTGACGTCAAGACAACAAGACCCCCACGGAGAGTTCATGAGCGTCAACAGCTTCAATGCCAAGACCACCCTCGATGTCGGTGACAGCTCCTACGAGATCTTCCGGTTGTCCGCCGTCGACGGCGCCGACAAGCTGCCGTACAGCCTGAAGATCCTGCTGGAGAACCTGCTGCGGACCGAGGACGGCGCCAACATCACCGCCGACGACATCCGCGGCCTGGCCGGCTGGGATCCGGCGGCGGAGCCGAGCGAGGAGATCCAGTTCAGCCCGGCCCGGGTCGTGATGCAGGACTTCACCGGCGTCCCCGCGATCGTTGATCTGGCCACCATGCGCGAGGCGATGGCCGATCTCGGCGGCGACCCGACCAAGATCAATCCGCTGGCGCCGGCCGAGCTGGTGATCGACCACTCGGTGATCGCCGACGTGTTCGGCACCGCCGACGCGTTCAGCCGCAACGTGGAGATCGAGTACGGCCGGAACAAGGAGCGTTACCAGTTCCTCCGCTGGGGCCAGACCGCGTTCGACGACTTCAAGGTGGTGCCGCCCGGCACCGGCATCGTGCACCAGGTGAACATCGAGCACCTGGCCCGGGTGATCTTCCCGCGGGAGATCGACGGCGTGACGTATGCCTATCCCGACACCTGCGTCGGCACCGACAGCCACACCACGATGGTGAACGGGCTCGGCGTCGTCGGCTGGGGCGTCGGCGGCATCGAGGCCGAGGCGGCCATGCTCGGCCAGCCCGTCTCGATGCTGATCCCGCGTGTCGTCGGCTTCAAACTCTCCGGCAGGCTGCCCGAAGGCGCCACGGCCACCGATCTGGTGCTGACGATCACCGAGATGCTGCGCAAGCACGGCGTGGTCGGCAAGTTCGTCGAGTTCTACGGGCCGGGCGTCTCCGAGGTGCCGCTGGCCAACCGGGCCACGATCGGCAACATGAGCCCCGAGTACGGCTCCACCATCGCCGTCTTCCCGATCGACGGCAAGACGATCGAATACCTGCAGCTGACCGGCCGGAGCGTTGATCAGATCGCGCTGGTCGAGGCGTACGCCAAGGAGCAGGGGATCTGGCACGACGACGAGCACGAAGCCGTCTACTCGGAGTATCTCGAGCTCGACCTGGGCACCGTGGTGCCGAGCATCGCCGGCCCGAAGCGGCCGCAGGACCGGGTCTCCCTGTCCCATGCCCGGGAGGGTTTCCGGGAGGCGCTCGGCGACTACGTCAGCGAAGAGGAGCAGGGCTACGACGAGGCCGTGGCCGAGTCCTTTCCGGCCTCCGATTCGCCGTCCCACGAAGGAGGAAACGGCTCGGCGACGCCGAAGGAGTACGGCGAGCACGGCGACGGTCCGGACCGGGTACGCAAGCAGGTCCCGGTCACCCTGGCCGACGGCTCGAGCTTCGAGATCGATCATGGTGCGGTGGTGATCGCCGCGATCACCTCCTGCACCAACACGTCCAACCCGAGCGTGATGATCGGCGCCGCCCTGGTGGCGAAGAAGGCGGTGGAGAAGGGCCTGACCCGCAAGCCGTGGGTGAAGACCACGCTGGCGCCGGGTTCGAAGGTGGTCAGCGACTACTACGACCGGTCCGGGCTCACCCCTTATCTGGACAAGCTCGGCTTCAACCTGGTCGGCTACGGCTGCACCACCTGCATCGGCAACTCCGGCCCGCTGATCCCCGAGGTCAGCGAGGCGGTGAACGAACATGATCTTGCCGTGGTCTCGGTGCTGTCCGGCAACCGCAACTTCGAGGGCCGGATCAACCCGGACGTGAAGATGAACTACCTCGCCTCACCGCCGCTGGTGGTCGCCTACGCGCTGGCCGGGACGATGGACATCGATCTGCAGAACGACTCGCTCGGCAACGACGAGGCCGGAAATCCCGTGTATCTGAAGGACATCTGGCCGGCCGAGGCGGAGATCGACGAGATCGTCGCCGGCGCGATCGGCGCCGAGATGTTCACCGACTCCTACGCCGACGTGTTCGCCGGTGATCAACAGTGGCAGTCGCTGCCGACGCCGGAGGGGCAGACCTTCGCCTGGGACGAGGACTCGACCTACGTCCGGAAGCCGCCGTACTTCGACGGGATGCCGGCCGAGCCGGAGCCGGTGACCGACATCGCCGGCGCCCGGGTGCTGCTCAAGCTCGGCGATTCGATCACCACCGACCACATTTCGCCGGCCGGTTCGATCAAGGCCGACAGCCCGGCCGGCTCATACCTGAGCGAGCACGGGATCGAGCGGCGCGACTTCAACTCCTACGGCTCCCGGCGCGGGAACCACGAGGTGATGATCCGCGGCACCTTCGCCAACATCCGGCTGCGCAACCAGTTGGCGCCGGGCACCGAGGGCGGCTTCACCCGGGACTTCACCGTCGACGACGGCCCGGTCACCTCGGTCTACGAGGCGTCGGAGCACTATCTGGCCGCCGGCACACCGCTGGTGATCTTGGCCGGCAAGGAGTACGGCTCCGGATCGTCCCGGGACTGGGCGGCCAAGGGCACCGCGCTGCTCGGCGCCCGGGCCGTGATCGCGGAGTCCTACGAGCGGATCCACCGGTCCAACCTGATCGGGATGGGCGTCCTGCCGCTGCAGTTCCCGGAGGGGCAGAGCGCGGAGAGCCTCGGCCTGACCGGCGAGGAGACCTTCGAGATCACCGGCATCACCGCCCTCAATCCTTCGACAGGCTCAGGACAAGCTGGCACCGTGCCGAAGACGGTGAAGGTCAGCGCCCAGGGCTCCGGCGATCAGGTGACGTTCGACGCGACCGTCCGGATCGACACCCCGGGGGAGGCCGACTACTACCGCAACGGCGGCATCATGCAGTACGTCCTCCGGTCGCTGCGCGGCAAGGGCTGACCGCTCCTCTCAGTACGTGCCGTGAGCCTGTCGAAGGGTCTCGGATGGGGCTTGCCCTTCGACAGGCTCAGGGAACGATGGAACTCGTCAACCGATCCGCTGGACGCAGAGCAGGTCGGGCCCCACCCCGGCGATCCGGTCGCGGATGGCAACGGTGTAGAGGCCTTCGGGCTTCGCGGTGGCCAGTCGTTTGCCGGTGCGCAGGTCGACGATGTCGACCTCGTAGTTGCCGAGCACCAACTCGTCCTTGATCAGGATCGGGGTGTCGGTGTTTGTGATGTCCCGGTTGATCCAGTTGATCCGGTCCTGCTTCGGATCGACGAGCATCGCGCCGCCGGCACCGACCAGCAGGGTGTGCTCGCCGACGGTCTCGGTGCCCGGCATCGTCTTCAACCCGAATGCCGATCCCGCCCCGGGCACACTGTAGGTCTTGCCGACCTTGCCGGTGTCGAGGTCGACGGAGACTGGAGCACCGTCCTCGTCGATGAAGACCGGCCGGTTCCGGTCGACGCCGACCCCGTCGTCGCCGGGGAAGGCCAGCCGGGGCCCATCGACCCGGCGCAGCAGTTTGCCGGGGTAGGAATAGGACGCGGCACCGTTCGGCTCGTTGCACCAGAGTCGCCGACCGTCGTCCACCAGCCGGGAGCAGTGCGGCATCATGATCAACTTCCCGGACCGGGGCTGGACGAAGGCGGTGCGCTGACCGGCCCACAACGCCACCAGCCCGTCGCTGCCGGTCTGCTCCACCTTCGGGCCATAGCCGACGTCGCGGAAGCGTGGCCGGTCCATCACGAGACCTTCCCGATCGGGGTCCTTCCGCGCGATGATCCGGTTCTCACTGAACATGTCGTCGTGACCGGGCTGCTTCTGGAGATCAAGTTTCCAGCGCGGTTGCAGGGTCGCGATGTCGAAGCCGTGCAGCACGGCGTGCGGCGCCGGCTCGCGTTGTTCCAGGATGATCAACGTGTCGCCGGATCGGTGCAGCGCGTAGAACCGGCCGGTCACGTCACGACTGCGCCGGGTTTCACCGGTCTGCGGGTCGAGCAGGTGGAGCCGCCATTTCCGGCCGAGGCCGGTCGACGGGTCCCGGTCCAGCGTCTCGGCGCAGACCAGACCCCGCGGATCCGCCTCGCCGGCACAGAGCCCACCCTCCATCGGACGGTCCCACAGCACCTTGCCCGTGGTCGCGTCGACGCCGTGGACGGCCATCTTGCCCTCGCCGTGCTCACCGGTCAGGGCCACCCAGACGTCGGCGATCTTTGGATCGACGGCAGAGACGTAGGGGCCGGAGAAGTCGCCGTCGATGGGTCCGATGAACTCGGCGCCGGACAGCTCCGGCCGGAGCTGGTCGGGTTCGAGCTGCCAGGGGATCGTCACCGGCCGTTCGGGGACCGGTGGCGCCGACGACGAGATCGGCGGCCGGTCCCGGTACGGCCGGGGTGAATCGATCAAGGAGACGAGGCTTCGGGCGAGCACGATGACGAAGGAGATCATCAGCACGAAGACGACCAGCCCGATCACGACCACGGTCAGCAACTTCGAGGAACGGGGTTTCGCGGCGGGCTGCGGCCGGGGCTGCCAGGACGGCGCCGGCGGCCAGCCTGCCGGACCCGGCGGCGGCTGCGGTGCGGGGCGCTGGGTGGTCCCGGGCGTGAGCCAGCCGTCCGGTCGCTGCGCCGGCGTCCCGGCGTCGTGATCAGCGCCTCCAGGTCCACTCATGAGTCCCCATCTTGGCAGCACCGGGGCCCGCATCCTCCGAACGGCACCGTGAACCGTCGCACATTTCCCGGCCCGTCAAGATCACGTCAAGATCGATGAGGACGACGTCAACGCGAGGCTCCGGTCGGCCGGATCGGAGTTGAATCGCGATCATGAGCCTTGAATCCGCCGGCCTGATCGTCCTGGTCGCCGGCCTGATCGTCTATTTGATCGTCACTCTCGTCTTCCCGGAGAAATTCTGATGCCGGCGGAGCTCGGCGGTCCGCTGACGATCGCCGCACTGATCGGCCTGCTGGCGCTGGTCCACGTGCCGCTCGGCGACTACCTGGCCGCGGTGCTGACCCCGGCCCGGCACAACCGGGCCGAGCGGGTGACCTACCGGCTGTTCGGCGTCAATCCGGACAACGAGCAGAGCACCCGGAGCTACATCCTTGCGGTGCTCGGCTTCTCCCTGGCCGGGCTACTGGTGCTGTTCCTGATCCTGGTGGGTCAGCAGGCGCTCCCGTTCGCCCGCGACCTGCCGGGGATGCCCTGGGACATGGCGTTCAACACGGCGGCATCGTTCGTCTCCAACACCAACTGGCAGTCGTACTCCGGTGAGTCGACCCTCGGCTACACCGCACAGATGGCCGGACTGGCGGTCCAGAACTTCCTCTCGGCGGCCGTCGGCATCGCTGTCTTCGCCGCTGTGGTGCGTGGCTTCATGGCCGTCCGCAAGGACGCACTGGGCAACTTCTGGGTCGACCTGACCCGGATCGTCTACCGGCTGTTGCTGCCGATGTCGATCATCGGTGCGGTGATCTTGCTGGCCAGCGGTGTGATCCAGAACTTCGCCCCGGACCAGCTGATCACCACGATCAGCGGCGGGCAGCAGACGCTGCCTGGTGGCCCGGTGGCCAGTCAGGAAGTGATCAAGGAACTCGGCACCAACGGTGGTGGCTTCTTCAACGCCAACTCCGCGCACCCGTTCGAGAACCCGAACGGGTTCAGCAACCTGTTCGAGATCTTCCTGCTGCTGGTCATCCCGTTCAGCCTGCCGCGCACGCTCGGCACCTTGCTGCGGAACCAGAAGCAGGGCCTCGCGATCTTGGCGGCCATGGCCGTGCTCTGGTTGACGTCGGTGGCGCTGACCGTGTGGTCCGAGCTGTCTCGGTTGGGCGCCGCCCCGCAACTCGCCGGAGCAGCGATGGAGGGCAAGGAGGTCAGGTTCGGCACCTGGGCCAGCGCCTTGTTCGCGGCCAGCACGACCGGCACCTCGACCGGCGCGGTCAACGCGATGCACGATTCGTTCACGGCTCCCGGCGGCGGCGTGGTGCTGCTCAACATACTGCTCGGTGAGGTGGCGCCGGGTGGGGTCGGCACCGGCATGTACGGCATGTTGGTGATGGCGGTGCTGGCGACCTTCATCGCCGGCCTGATGGTCGGCCGGTCCCCGGAGTTCCTCGGCAAGAAGATCGGTGCCCGAGAGATGACCTATGTCGCTCTGTCGGTGTTGATCATGCCCGTCCTGGTCCTGGTCGGGGTCGCCGCGGCGATCGCCCTGCCCAGCACACCGGACGCGATGGCGAACTCCGGCAGCCACGGTTTCTCCGAGGTCGTGTACGCCTATGCCTCGGCGTCCAACAACAACGGCAGCGCATTCGCCGGGATCACCGTCACTTCGACGTTCTTCCAGGTCACCCTCGGCTTCGCGATGCTGATCGGGCGGTTCGTGCCGATCGTGTTGGTGCTGGCGCTGGCCGGGTCGGTGGCTCGGGCCGGAGTCGTACCGAGGACTTCGGGCACCCTGCCCACCCATACCCCCCTGTTCATCGGGCTGCTGGTCGGCGAGGTGTTACTGGTCACCGGTCTCACCTTCTTCCCGACCCTTGCGCTCGGTCCCGTCGCGGAGGCACTGCTGTGAACAAGTCATCACTCAAACTGGTCGAGGAGTCAGAACCCTGGACATCGGACGACGGACGGGAGGTTGCCAGGAGGAACAAGCGGACGAACGTCAAGCAGCTCGGCCTGGGCCGGCAGTTGGTCGCGGCGTTCCCGGATGCGCTCCGCAAGCTGGACCCGCGGCACCTGTTCCGCTCTCCGGTGATGTTCATCGTCTGGCTCGGCTCGATCATGACCACCATCCTGGCGATCGTCCAGCCGAGCCTGTTCAACGCCGGCATAGCGAGCTGGCTCTGGTTGACGGTGATCTTCGGCAACCTGGCCGAAGCCGTCGCCGAGAGCCGCGGCAAGGCGCAGGCGGACACCCTCCGGGCCACCCGGACCGACACCATCGCCCACCGGATCGACACCGACGGCTCCGTCCAGGAGGTCCGCGGCACCGAGCTGCGGATCGGTGACCGGGTCCGGGTGATCGCCGGCCAGGTGATCCCGGGTGACGGCGACGTCGTGGAAGGCGTCGCCAGCGTGGACGAGTCGGCGATCACCGGCGAGTCCGCCCCGGTGATCCGGGAGGCCGGCGGCGACCGGTCCGCGGTGACCGGCGGCACCACCGTGCTGTCCGACGAGATCGTCGTCAAGATCACCGCGGCACCGGGGGAGTCCTTCCTGGACAAGATGATCGCGCTGGTCGAAGGGGCGACACGACGGAAGACGCCGAACGAGATCGCGTTGTCGATCTTGCTGTCCAGCCTGACGATCATCTTCGTGCTGGCCGTCGCCACGCTGCAGCCGATGGCGGCCTACGCCGGCGCGCCGCAGCAGCTCGGCGTCCTGGTGGCGCTGCTGGTCTGTCTGATCCCGACCACGATCGGCGCACTGCTCAGCGCGATCGGCATCGCCGGATTGGACCGGCTGGTACAGGCCAACGTGCTTGCCATGTCCGGCCGGGCCGTCGAGGCGGCCGGCGACGTCAGCACACTGTTGCTGGACAAGACCGGCACGATCACCTACGGCAACCGGCAGGCGGCGGAGTTCCGTCCACTCGCCGGCGTCAGCGAGGCAGAGCTGCGGGACACCGCGCGCTGGTCCAGCCTGGCCGACCAGACCCCGGAGGGCCGGTCGATCGTCGACCTCGCCCTCCGGCAGGGCTCCGACGACGCCGAGCTGCCCAGCGGTGCGATCTTCGTCGAGTTCACCGCGCAGACCCGGATGTCCGGGATCGACCTGGCGGATCGGCAGATCCGGAAGGGCGCCGGCTCGGCGATCCTGGGCTGGGCCGGCACCAACCCGCCCGGGCTGGCCGAACTGGTGGACGAGATCTCCTCCGTCGGTGGCACTCCACTGGTGGTGGCCACCAAATCGGGCGACGCTGCGCGGATCCTCGGCGTCGTCCACCTGAAGGACATCGTCAAGCCGGGGATGCGGGTGCGCTTCGACCAACTGCGGGCAATGGGTATCCGGACGGTGATGATCACCGGCGACAACCCGCGGACGGCGAAGGCGATCGCCGGCGAGGCCGGCGTCGACGACTTCCTGGCCGAGGCGACGCCCGAGGACAAGCTGGCGTTGATCAAGTCCGAGCAGGCCGGCGGCCGGATGGTCGCGATGACCGGTGACGGGACGAACGACGCCCCGGCGCTGGCCGCGGCCGACGTCGGGGTGGCGATGAACAGCGGCACCTCGGCGGCCAAGGAGGCCGGCAACATGGTCGACCTGGACTCGGATCCGACCAAGCTGATCTCGATCGTGGAGATCGGCAAGCAGTTGCTGATCACTCGCGGCGCGTTGACCACGTTTTCGATCGCGAACGACATCGCGAAATACTTCGCGATCATCCCGGCCATGTTTGCCGTGGCCTACCCGGGCCTGCAGGCGCTGAACATCATGGGCCTGTCGTCGCCGACCTCGGCGATCCTGTCCGCGGTGATCTTCAACGCGTTGATCATCGTGGCACTGATCCCGCTGGCCCTCCGCGGCGTCAAGGCCCGACCGACCACGGCGTCGCGGACCTTGCGCCGAAACCTCTTGATCTATGGGCTGGGTGGCCTCGTCGTGCCGTTCCTCGGCATCAAGATCATCGACCTGCTCGTCTCTCTCATCCCAGGAATTGGCTGATCATGGAAGCACGTTTCCCCAACTTCGTCCGGCAGCTCTGGACCGGTCTGCGCGCCGTCGTGGTGCTCACGGTCGTCCTCGGCATCGGCTATCCGGTGGCGATCTGGCTGGTCGGCCTCGCGATGCCGAACCAGGCAGGAGGCTCGCTGATCGAGAGCAACGGCCAGGTCGTCGGTTCGGCCCTGATCGGGCAGACCTTCGAGGGCGCCGGCTGGTTCCAGCCGCGTCCTTCGGCCGGCGACTACGACGCCCTGGCCAGCGGTGGCTCGAACGCCGGCCCGAACGACCAGGACCTGCTGGCCGCGATCGCCGCCCGCCGGGCCGCGGTGGCCGAGGCGAACGGTGTCCCCGAGTCGGCGGTGCCGCCGGACGCCCTCACCGCCAGCGGCTCCGGGCTGGAGCCGTACATCTCCCCGGAGTACGCCCAGCTCCAGGCGGCTCGGGTCGCTCGGGAACGGAAGCTGCCGCTGCCCGACGTCGAGCGACTCGTCCAACAGCACACCGAGGGACGGATCCTCGGCTTCCTCGGCGAACCCCGAGTCAACGTCGTGACGTTGAATCAGGCGCTGCAGAACGGGGGCTGACTTGCGCGTTCGGCGGCGCCGCGGGGCGGAGACTGCTGTTTCCTGGAGCAGACTAGGGCCCATGGATCGTGGCAGGCTGCGGGTCTACCTCGGTGCGGCGCCGGGCGTCGGCAAGACGTTCGCCATGCTCAATGAGGGCCGCCGACGCCGGGACCGCGGCACCGACGTCGTGATCGGCCTGGTCGAGACCCACGGCCGGGAACGTACCGACTCCGAGATCGGCGAGCTGGAGGTGGTGCCGCGCAAGCTGGTCAGCTATCGCGGCATCGAGGCGAGCGAACTCGATCTTGCGGCGGTGCTCCGCCGGGCACCGCAGGTGGCGCTGATCGACGAGTTGGCGCACACCAACATCGCGGACCCGGCCGACCCGTCCGGTCACGAGAAACGTTGGCAGGACATCGAGGCGCTGCTCGATCACGGCATCGACGTGATCACCACGCTGAACGTGCAGCACCTGGAGTCCCTGAACGACGTGGTGGAGTCGATCACCGGCGTCCGGCAGCAGGAGACCGTGCCGGATTCCGTCGTCCGGGCGGCCGACGCGGTCGAGTTGGTCGACATGAGCCCGCAGGCGCTGCGCCGCCGGATGGCGCACGGCAACATCTATCCGGCGGAGAAGATCGACACCGCCCTGTCCCGGTACTTCCGCGAGGGCAACCTGGCAGCGCTGCGCGAGCTGGCGCTGCTCTGGCTGGCCGACCGGGTGGACGAGGGTCTGGAGCGCTACCGCGAGGCCCACGGGATCGAGTCCACCTGGACCACCCGGGAACGGATCGTTGTCGCCGTGTCCGGCGGCGAGGAGTCGACGGCGCTGATGCGCCGGGCCGCGCGGATCGCGTCCCGGACCGCCGGCGCCGAGTGGCTGGCGGTCTACGTCAGCCGCAGCGACGGACTGAAGGGCGTCTCCGCCGAACACCTGGAAAAGCTGCGTCGGAAGGCGACGGAGATGTCCGGCAGCTTCCACGCCGTCGTCTCCGCCGACACCGCGGAGGGCCTGCTGGCCTTCGCCCGCGGGGTGAACGCGAGCCAGATCCTGGTCGGCGCCAGCCGGCGCAGCCGGCTGGCCACCGCGCTGCAGCCGGGCATCGGCGAGATGGTGATCGCCGAGTCCGGCGATATCGACGTGCATGTCGTCAGCCACGACCTCGCCCGCGGCCGATCACTGCTGAAGCGACGCCGGACCAACCTCGGCCGGCGCCGGGTGATCGTCGGCTACCTGATGGCCACGATCGGCTCGGCGATCCTGACCGCCGTGCTCTACAGCACGCCCACCCTGCACGGTCTGCCGACCGAGTCGATGTTGATGATGGCGCTGGTGATCGCCACCGCGCTGGTCGGCGGCCGCTGGCCGGCGATCGTCGGCGCCCTGATCAGCGGGGTCAGCCTGAACCTGTTCTTCGTCCCGCCGACGATGACGCTGACCATCGCGGATCCGGAGAACGCCCTCGCCCTGCTGGTGTTCCTGATCACCGGGATCGCCGTGGCCTCGGTGGTCGACCTGGCCGGCCGCCGGACCGAGGAGGCCACCCGGGCCAGGTCCGAGGCGAACGCGCTGGCCGTCCTGTCGCACCGGTTGATGCACACCGGCGGGGACCAGGTCGAGCTGCTGCAGCAGGCGTGCGAGGTGTTCGGGATGACCGGCGCGTCGCTGATCCGACACGACGGCGCCGATGGAGCCGACCTGGTTACCGCCCGGTGCGGCCAGGGTCCGGAGACGCTGGATCAGGCCGACGTCTCGATCCGGATCGACGACGAGGTGGAGCTGGCCATGACGGGCCGGCCACTGGAGGCGGCCGACCGACCACTGCTGACCGCGTACGCGGCGCACTTCGCGGTGATCCGGGAGCGGCAGCGGGCCGCGGCGGAATCCCGGCAGCGGGCGCAGCTGGTGGAGGGCAATCGGACCCGCACCGCACTGCTGGCCGCCGTGTCGCACGATCTGCGCAGCCCGCTGGCCGCGATCAAGGCGGCGATCAGCAGCCTCCGTGGCGGCACCATCATCTGGTCACCGGAGGACGAGGCGGAGCTGCTGGCCACGATCGAGGAGTCAGCCGACCGGCTGGACGCGCTGGTCGGCAACCTGCTCGACATGAGCCGGCTGCAGATGGGCACGGTGCGGCCGCTGTTGACCGAGCTCGATGTCGGCGCCGCGGTCGACCAGGCGCTGCGGCCGATTGCCGACAGCGATCGGGTCAAGGCCTTGCTCAGCGATGATCTTCCGCTGGCCCTGGCCGACGCCGGACTGTTGGACCGGGTGCTGGCCAACATCGTCGAGAACGCGCTGCGCTACACCCCGGCCGAGGTCGGGATCGACGTCACGGCGGCGCCGTTCCAGGACGAGGCCGGCCGGGACTGGGTCTCGCTCCGGGTGATCGATCATGGTCCCGGGGTGTCGGGTGACGGCAAGGAACAGTTGTTCGCCCCGTTCCAGCGGCTGGGCGACGTGCCGCGCGGCGACGGGATCGGCCTCGGTCTGGCGGTGGCCCGTGGCCTGACCGAGGTGATGCACGGTGAACTGTCGGCCGAGGACACTCCGGGCGGCGGGCTGACCATGGTGGTCGACCTGCCGGCCGCCGACGCTCGCCGCACCGAAGCCAACCGAAGCGAGGGGGAGCGATGACGTTCATCGTCGCCGTCGACGACGACCCGGCGATCCTGCGGACGCTGCGGATCAATCTCCGGGCGCGCGATTACGAGGTCGAGACCGCGGGAGACGGCCGGTCGGCGTTGCAGGTGATCATGGAACGGACGCCGGACCTGGTGCTGCTCGATCTCGGCCTGCCGGACCTGGACGGCGTCGCGGTGCTGACCCGGCTGCGCGAGGTCAGCTCGGTGCCGGTGGTGGTGCTGTCGGCGCGGCACGGCTCCGACGACAAGGTCGAGGCCCTCGACCTCGGCGCCGACGACTACCTCACCAAGCCGTTCGGGATGGAGGAGTTGCTGGCCCGGATCCGGGCCGCCCTCCGCCGCGGTCCGGACCAGTGGGTCGGTGATCATTCGGTGATCAGCACCGACACGTTGCGGCTCGATCTGGCCGAGCAGATCGCGACCAAGGACGGCGAGCCGGTGCACCTGACGCCGACCGAGTGGCGGCTGGTCGCCGCGCTGGCCCGACGGCCGGGCCGACTGGTCCGGCAGGCCGAGCTGTTGCAGGAGGTCTGGGGTCCGGCGTACCACCGCGAGACCAACTACCTGCGGGTCTACTTCGCGCAACTGCGGCGCAAACTCGAACGCGAGCCCGGCCAGCCCCGGCACTTCCGGACCGAGCCCGGAGTCGGCTACCGCTTCGTTCCGTGATCATGGCCTGTGTCGATCATGGCCTGTGTCGATCATGGGGCCAGGCGGTCAGCTGAGCGTACGCGCTGCCGGGCAGTCGAAGGGATCCCGGGCGTGCAGGCCGACCTTGTTGAGGTAGCTGACGATCCGCGCGTACGAGGCCGGCAGGCTGGTCTCGAGGTAGGGGATCCGGACCTCCTTGCAGTGCTCCCGGACGAGGACCGCGGCCAGCCGCAGGTGCGGCCGGGGCATGCTCGGGAACAGGTGATGCTCGATCTGGTAGTTCAGTCCACCCATCAGCGTGGTGGTGCCCCGGCCGCGGATGTTGCGCGAGGTGAGCACCTGCTTGTGGATGAAGTCGAGCTTGCTGTTGGCCGAGATGACCGGCATCCCCTTGTGGTTGGGCGCGAACGACATACCCATGTAGAAGCCGAACACAGCGAGTTGGACGCCGAGGAAGGCCGCGCCCATGCCCGGTCCGAGGAGCAAGATCACCAGCGCCGGGAAGAGGGTGAGTCGGAGGACGATCAAGATCCGCTCGAGGGTCGTCGCGCGTCCCGAGCGGCTGAAGGCGCTCTTGACTGAGTCGACGTGCAGGCCGAGGCCGGTAAGCAGCAGCAACGGGAAGAACAGGTAGCCCTGCCGGCGGGTGATCGCCGCCCAGACACCGCGTTTGGTGCGGGCGTGCTCCTCGTCGAACGACAGAATGTCGATGTCGATGTCGGGATCCTTGCCGATCTTGTTCGGGTTGGCGTGGTGCCGGCTGTGCTTGGACTGCCACCAGGAGTAGCTCAGCCCGACGATCCCGGAGCCGACCAGCAGGCCGGCCAGATCGTTCTTACGGGCCGACGCGAAGATCTGCTTGTGCGCGGCCTCATGCGCGAAGAACGCGAACTGGGTGAAAATCACGCCGAGCCCGGCCGCGATCAGCAGCTGGAACCAGGACGAGCCGAGCAGGGCGCCACCGGTCGCCGCCAGACCGACGCAGGCGAACAACACGGCCAGCACGGTGAGGTAGAAGCCCGTGGTCCGCTTCAACAGACCGGCCTCCTGTACGGCCCGGGTCAAGTTCTGATAACCGGTCGCCGCCCGCGCGGGGGCCGTCGTCATCGAAGTCGTTGTGGTCATCTGTCCTCACTGGAAGTCGTGGCGTTCGGAGCTGGTGCCCAACGGCCGTTGAGGCGATGGGTCCAGCCGCTCCGGCGCCGCAACCGTGGGGTCCAGACGGTCCGGCGAGAGAAGTCGTTGCCGCATTTGCGGTCACTGGTGCACGTCGGCTGAGAGCGTCCCAGACTGGGGCCGGCGTGGCAGGCATCCCAAAACGGGACGTAGTCGATTCCGGGACTTCCTTCAGTCTACCGGGGTCTGGAACGTACTTTGTACGGTACAGCCGATCGAACGGCGGCCGGGAGCGGCGTCAGGTCCGAATCAAGATTGCGTCAAGAGCCTTGACCACCGTATCCCTGGGGGAGCTGGATGGTGGTGTGCGTACCTGGAGCTCGCGAAGTTCGGTGATCATTTCGGTCGCGTTGCTGGCGCCGATCATGATCGGCTGGCTGCTCAGCCTGGTCCGTGATGCGGTCGACAACGCCAACGCCGCCCTGGTACTGGTGCTGGTCGTCGTCGGAGTCGCCGCGACCGGCCGCCGGCTGGCCGGGATCGTGGCGGCCCTGTCGGCGACGGTGTGGTTCGACTTCTTCCTGACCGAGCCCTACCTGACCTTCACGATCAATGAGCAGAACGACATCGAGACCGCCGTGCTGCTCACCCTGGTCGGCCTCGCGGTCACCGAGATCGCCCTCTGGGGTCGACGACACCAGGGCCGGGCCAGCCGGCGGGAGGGCTATCTGGCCGGCGTGATCACCGCTGCACGGACCGCCGGCTCGGGTCGGTCCGACCCGGACACTCTGGTCGCCGGGATCGCGGAGCAGATCGGCCAGGTGCTGGAAGTGGACCGGTGCGTGTTCGAACCCGGCGGCGCAGCTCATGATCATGATCAACCGCTGCTGAACCAGGACGGGTCGGTGACCGTGGCCGGTCGGCCGATTGACGTGGCTCGGTCCGGACTGCCGACGGACGACGTGATCGAACTTCCGATCGAGCGGGCCGGCGTCCGCCAGGGACGCTTCTTGATCACGGCTGCCACCCGGATCAGCCGGCCCACCCTGGAACAGCGCCAGGTCGCGGTCACGCTGGCCGATCAGGCGGCTGCCGGGCTGGCCGCGGCATCGCCCTGACCACCGCGCTGCCGCACCGGGGGTCACCATCCTTTCCGGATGGCGACTCCGGTCGTTCCGCCTAAGTCTTGCTGGTCCACTGTCGGTGGTGCACGGCGATCTGCACCCGGGCAACATGCTGCGGTCCCGCGACGGGATCGTCTGACAGGATATCGAGGATGTCTGCCGCGCTCCCCGGGAGTGGGACCTGGCCCTGATCTCCTGGTACGCCACTGCAGAGCAACTGGCGCCGTTCGCCCCGATCCGGAGCGACTGGAGCTGTGTCCGTGATCTCCGCGCCCCTGCAGATCTTGGCGGGCCTGATCGCCTTCCGCGAACTCGGCCAAGGCGCCGACTGCGACGCCATGATCATCAGCGCCCTACCGCTGCTCACCGAGACACGTGAGCTGGCCTAGGCGGCCCGGCTGGGGATTGTCTCCAGGTTGAAGAGGACTTGGACGGCGGCGTGCAGGTCGAAGCGTTCGCCGTACTGTTGCGGTTGGATCGGGACGGCGTCGGGGTGGTTGATCCGGTCGACATGATCAACTGTGGTGGGTCGGGTGAGTCGATAGGTCAGGGTGCGGGCGGTGGGGGTGGGCCAGCCGGGCCGGTCGACGGGTTGTCCGTCGGGCATTGTGAATTGCCAGGGCGGTGCACCGGGTATGGCTGCGGCGGGGTAGGGGGCTTGGTGGTTTCGGGTGATGGTGATGCCGCCTTCGTGGACGCAGGTGTGGTGGAAGCGGCAGAGCAGGATCAGGTTGTTCAGTTGGGTTGGTCCGCCGTCGGCCCAGTTGATCACGTGGTGGGCTTGGAGGTGGTGGCTGTTGGTGCAGCCGGGGAATTGGCAGGTCTGGTCGCGGATCATCAGGGCTCGGCGTTGGGTTTTGGAGACGAATCGGCGGGTTGGGCTGAGGGCGAGGACGTCGCCGTGGCGGTCGATGATGGCGCCGAGGATGGTGCCGGTGCAGAGGTGTCGCCGTGCTGTTTCGGGTTCGATCCCGCCGGGTCGGATGGTGCCGTTTCTACTGGCAGGTGGTCGGCTCCGCCGGGCTTGATCGGTGACGTTCCTGCGGGAACGTTTTCGGTCGCGTTCGGTCCCACCTGTGAGGTTCCCGCGGGAACGGGTTCGGCCTTGGACGGCTCGACTCGCGGTGTTTCCGCGTGGGCGGGTTCGGGGTGGGTGGCGAGGAGTTGTTCGGCGGCGATTTGGATGATGACGAGGCTGCGGTCTTCGCCGGATTGGTCGTCGGTGGTGGCGGTGTTGAGGTAGTGCTGGCAGATGTCGCGGAGGGCGTCGGCGTCGTGGTAGGCCGGGGTGCCGTCGCTGTCGTCGGAGTCGTCTGTCGTCGGTGGTGGTGGTGGTGTGGAGTTGAGGTCGCGGGCGCGGTGCAGGGCGGCGGTGATGGTGGCGGCTTCGTCGGTGGGCAGGTGGCCGGTGAGGCCGGTCATGGTGTCGCCGGGGCGGTGGATCAGCCGGAATCGGCGACGTTGCTGCTCAGCGATTCGGGTGCCGGTGGCGGTGCGGTAGCCGGTGATGGTGCGGGCGAGTTGGGAGGCGGTGGTGGCGCGGGCCAGGGTGCAGAGTTGGGATTCGTTGAGCTGGTCGACCAGGCGGGTTGCTTCGCGGACTTTGGAGTAGGACAGTTCGCCGGTGCGGAAGGCGGCGGTGATGGTCGGCATCCGGCGCAGGGCTCGGGCGACTCGGACGTGTTCGCGGGCTACGCCGGGCGACATCGAGCAGGAGTGGGCGATCCGGTGCGCGACGGATTTCACGCCGGCCAGGTAGCCGATGCCGTGGCCGGCGTCGAATTCGCCGATCAGTTCCAGCAGTTGGCAGGACGCGACGGCTTGTTGGGTCGCTCTCGCGCAGATCCGGCCGGCCAGCGCGATCGCCGTGGCCTTGTCCAACCGGCCCGTGTCAAGATCATGCACCGTCATCTCCCGCACCCCCGTGTCGCCTTGCCTACAAGGAAGACACTAGGCGCGACCACTGACAATCCAGCCGGAACCGGGTCGGTGCTCGGAGCCACCGACGGGGTTCTGCCGACCTGGCGTCGGGACCGGGGTGAGGCCGGAGCCGTGGATCCACAACACCTCCGACACGGTGCCGGCCCGCGCCGACCTGGACCTATGATCGCGGGCGTGACTGATGATGTGATCTGTCAGATCGTCCGCGGCGAACTGCCTGCGGCCGAGGTGGCCCGGACCGACCAGCTGATCGCCTTTCTCGATCATCGACCGGTGTTCAAGGGGCACGTGTTGATCTCGCCGATCGAGCACACGGACACGCTGCTGGACCTGCCGGCCGGTCTGATGGAGCCGCTGCTCACCCTGGCCCAGCGGGTGGCAGCGGCCCTCTCGGCGAGCCTGGAGGCCCAGGGCACTTTCGTTGCCATGAACAACGTGATCAGCCAGTCGATCCCGCACGTACATCTACACGTCGTGCCGCGGACCAAGGGCGACGGGCTGCGTGGCTTCTTCTGGCCGCGCACCAAGTACGCCGCCGGTGAAGCGGACGACTACGCCGAGCGGATCCGAGGCGCGCTGGAGGCCTGACGATCAGGGCACGGTGTAGCCGGCCGCGGTGAACAGCCGGTACCACTCCTGCCGGGTCAGCGGGATCTCCGAGCCGGCGGCCGAGTCGCGGACCCGGTCCGGCTTGGTGGTGCCGAGGACGACCTGGATGTCGGCCGGGTGCCGGGTGATCCAGGCGACGGCGATCCCGGTCGGCGTGATGCCGTACTTCTCGGCCAGTTCGTCGATCGCGTCGTTCAACTCCGCGTAGTTCTCCCGGTCGCCGAGGAAGACGCCGTCGAAGAAGCCCTTTTGGAACGGCGACCAGGCCTGCAGCGTGATCCCGTTCAGCCGGGAGTAGTCGAGCAGCCCGTTGTCCCGGTCGATCGACTGGTCCAGGCCGGCCATGTTGGTGGCGATTCCGGCGGCGAACAGGGGAGCGTGGGTGATGCTGAGCTGCACCTGGTTGTACGCCAGCGGCTGGTTCACCGACCGCTTCAGCAACTCGACCTGACCCGGCGTGTGGTTGGAGACGCCGAAGTGCCGCACCTTGCCGGCCCGGTGCAGCCGGTCGAACGCGGCGGCAACGTCGTCCGGCTCGACCAGCGTGTCCGGCCGGTGCAGCAGCAGGATGTCCAGGTAGTCGGTCCGCAGCGCCTTGAGCGACTCGTCGACGGACTCGGCGATGTGCTCAGCCGAGAAGTCGAAGTAGCCGGAACGGATGCCGACCTTGGACTGGATGATCACCGACTCGCGGTCGGCACCGGTGAGCTGGACGGCATCGCCGAAGCGCCGTTCACAGCCATGATCACCGCCGTAGATGTCGGCATGGTCGAGCACGTTGATGCCGACATCGCGGGCGGTCGCGACCAGATCGCGGATCTGATCATCGTCGAGGGAGGAGATCCGCATCAGGCCGAGGACGACATTGGAGGCCTGGAGATCGCTGAGCGAGGATTCGAGGAGCTTCACGGCCACCATCATCCTCGCCCTTCACTCAGACGATGTCGGCGGTCCTGGGATGTCGGCGGTCGCTGGTCGATCATGATCATGGCCGAGTCCGATCACCCGCACTGAAGTTCGCTACGACGTGGATCGGGGCGACGTCGGGTCGGGGGTGTGCCGCGAATCGGGAGCGGAGGTTTGGGTGTTCGTTTCCTGAGCTTGTCGAAGGGCAAGTGCGGGTCACCGGGTTCGTCGCCGGCCGGCTCCAGCGAGGGCGTGAACCAGCTGGCCCTTCGACAGGCTCAGGGAACGAACACCCGGGCCTCCTTCTCATCCGGCGGTAGCCGAGCATCGAGCTGATGATGCCGGTCCGGTCAGCCGGCCTGGCCCTCCACCCGGATGATGTCGGCGGTCTTGGGATAGTCGGCGGGGTCGCGGTGGTTGTCGACCGGGAACTCGAACAGGGCGATCATCAGTTGCAGCGGATAGTCCAGGCCTTGGTCGAAGGAGCGGACGAGGTCGCCGTCGACGGTGATCCGGACGCCGGACCCGTCCCACTCGGCGCCGTACCGGTGCGGGGTGGTGGCGTCGATCGGCAGTTCGTGGTCGGTGACGTCGGTGTGCAGGCGGGGATCGTGAAAGCCCTTGATGCCGAGCCGGACGGTTGATCCGCCGGGGCCGATCAGGTGACTGAACAGCTCGGCCAGCAGGATCTCGCCGGCTTCCTCTGGGGACCGTTCCTCGTGCCCGACCAGCCAGATCCCGAGCATGCAGTCCTGGGCCGGGCTGGCGGCGGCGGTCACCTCGACCCGGCCGGTGCTCGGCGTCCACAGCCGGCGGGTCGGCACCGCGGTCCGGACCACCAGACCGTCGGGCCGGTGCCGCTGCTGGCCCTGGGTGCTGCCGACCGGTCCGGCGAAGCTGCCGGTCTGCAGGCTGGACGCCCGCATCGGTCCGTCCTCGCCCGCCACGCCTGTTGATCATGGTCGATCCGCAGCCGCAAACCCTCCGGCACGAACTCGTACCGGGCGGCGGAACGGTCCGGCGTCGTCCAGTGCGGAAAGTACTGGTCGATCCAGCGGCCGGGATCGAGCGTCGGGCCGGCGAAGTCGTCGATCAGTGCCGGCTCGGTGGCCGGGGCGGTGTCGTCGGACATGATCACCTCCAGGGATCGGTCCGACCACATTAACTCCGGCCGCCGACAATCACTTCGGTCGCGTGTCGTAGGCCTGCTGGGTCAATTCCAGGTAGGTCGGCAGGCCCATCTGTTCCAGCTGGGTCAGGTAGGCGGCCCAGTCGGCGTCGTTGTCGATGTCCAGCTGTCCGGTGGCGAACTTGGCCAGGTGGATCGACACGGCCGAGGTCAGGTTGGCCTCGATGTCGCCGCGCTGTGCGGTGACGTCGGCGGAGAACAGCAGGCGGGGCAGGAACTGGTCCTCCGGCTGCGCGTACTCCTTGTACAGCAGGGCGACCTCATCCAGGTTCGGCACGTTCGGGTCGACCTTCTCACCGGCCCGGAAGTCGGCGGAGCGGTACATGATCGCGTACTGGTTCCAGCCGTCGCCGACCGGGATCTTGTCCCGCGGGATGCCGGCCCAGACCGCTTGTTGATCACCGCTGCCCTTCTCGCCCTTCTTCGCCCAGCGCCAGCCGGCGTCCTGCGGCCCGGCGTAGGAGCGCATGGTCGACTCCAGCTCCATCTGGGCGTCGGCCCAGCGGACCAGGGTCTCGGGATCCTTGCAGGCGCTGGTGATCGCCATCGCGTTGGTGAACGGCGCGTTGCCGTAGGTCCAGGTGGCGATCCGGGTGCCGTCCGGGCCGGCCAGCGGCGGCACCGGGACGTAGTCGCGCCACAGCGCATCCTTCTCCGGGCCCATGGTCACCCAGGCGGCCCAGTTGAAGGCGCGACAGACGCCGATCAGGCCGTTGTTGCCAAGCTTGGTCAGCTCTTCGCCCTTGATCGTGAACGTCTGCTGGGTCAGCGTGCCGTCGTCGAACAGTTGCCGCATGTAGCGCAGCCCGTTGCGCCAGCCCTCGCTGTTGGCGGCGAACTCGACCCGGCCCTGGTTCAGCCGGAGATAGACCGCACCGGAAACCGGGCCCGGGTTGTACGTGAACGGCCCCATCATGAACTGGTCCACCGGGTCGTAGGTGATGTCGCCGCCCATGAACGGCTGGAAGCCCTCCTTGCCGCTCGGATTCTCTCGCTTCAGCGTCTGCAGCAGGGTGCGGAATTCGTCGGTGTTGGTCGGCATCGTCGCGCCGACCGCGTCCAGGTATTTCTGGTTGACGAACGCGCGGGAGCCGGCGCAGCGGCAGTGGAAGCAGTCGTTGACGCCGCCGAAGTTGTAGATCTTGCCGTCCTGGGCCAGGTTGGTCCGGCGCACGTCGGGCAGGTCGACCAGCATCTGCCGCATCTGCGGCGCGGCGTTCTCGATATGGCCGTCCAGTGCCTGGAACAAACCCTGCTGGCCGTACAAGGCGATCTGGTCCCGGCTCAGCCCGACCGCCATGAAGGCGTCCGGCAGATCACCGGAGGCGATCATGGCGTTGATCTTGGACAGGTCGGCGCTGCCGTCGGGATTGGTGACCAGCACCGCGTCGAACTGGATCTTGACCCCGGTCTGCTGCTCCAGCCATTTCGTGTACGTGTTGTCGTTCCAGTCACCGACCACCGTCGTGTCCTGCGGGACAACGATCCGGAACGTCGTGCCGGCATCGCCGAACGGGGTGAGCTTGGTGGCGTGCGGACCGACATAGGGGTCCGGGTAGAGCACGCCGTCGGTCGCCGGGCCGAACTCGACCCGCTCCCCGGAGCCGGCGTTGCCGGACGGCGCGCTGCCCGGGTCCGGGTTGGCCGTGCAGCCGACCAACAGGCCGGCGGAGATCCCGGCTGCGCCGGCGAGCAGGCTGCGACGGGACAGATCAAGATGATCGACCATGATCGATTCCTTTCTAGAAGAGGGAGGTTTTGGCGACGCGACGGGCCAGCCAGTTGGCGAGGATCAGCAGGATCAGCGCGATCACGGACTTGAACAGACCGATCGCGGTCGCGTACGAGAACTGCGGGACGGTGGAGGCGAGGCCGACCCGGTAGACGTAGGTGTCGAGCACCTCGGAGCCGCCGAGGTTGAGCGGGTTCTGCATCAGCAGCACCTTCTCGAAGCCGCTGTTCAGCATCGAACCCATGTTCAAGATCAACAACGTGATGCTGACCGGCAGCACGGCCGGGAAGTCGATGTGCCAGATCCGGCGGAGGATGTTGGCGCCGTCCACCTTCGCGGCCTCGTGCAGCTCCGGGTCGACGCCGGACAGCGCGGCCAGATAGATGATCGCCGACCAGCCCAGGGTCTGCCAGGCGCCGGACCAGACGTACATGTGCCGGAACGATTCCGGGCTGGCCAGGAAGTCGCGCGGCTGGCCGCCGAACAGCTCGACCACCTGGTTGACGATGCCCCCGTTGGGCGAGAACAGCATCACCATCATGCCGACCACGACCACGGTGGAGATGAAGTGCGGCGCGTAGGTGATCAACTGCACTCCGCGTCGGAACAGGGTGCTGCGGACCACGTTCAGCAACAGCGCCAGGATGATCGGCAGCGGGAACAGCGCAACCAGCTCGTAGATGTTCAAGATCAGCGTGTTCGTGATCACCGGCCAGAACTGGTAGGAGTCGACGAACCGCTGGATGTGCAGGAAACCGACCCAGGGGCTGCCCAGCATGCCCTGCACGATGTTGTAGTTGCGAAACGCGATCTGCAGGCCGTACAGCGGCCAGTAGAGGAAGACGATCACGTACACCAACGGCAACGCCAGCATGGCGTAGAGCTGCCAACTCTGCAGGATCCGGGTCAGTGTCCGTTTCTTCCGCGGCGGCCGTGGAGCACGCTGTTGCGCCGGTCGCACCGACTCCTCGAGTTGGGTCATTTGAGTGATCCGATCAGTGCGCCCTTGACGAAGTGGCGTTGGACGAACGGGTAGGCGATCAGCGGCGGGATCATCGCCACCACGATCAGGGCGTATCGCAGCTTGTCGAACAGGTCCTGGCGGCGGGCGAACTCGGCAGCGCTCATGCTGCCCATGTCGGTCGGGCTGACGCTGGCCAGGGTGAGCACCTCGCGCAGCACCAGTTGTAGCGGGTAGAGGTTCTGGTCGGTCAGGTAGAGCATCGCGGAGAACCAGCCGTTCCACTGGCCGACCGCGTAGAAGAGCAGATTCACGGCGATGATCGGCTTGCTCAACGGCAACGCGACCCGGAGGAAGAACTGCGCGTCGGTGGCACCGTCGATCTTGGCCGCCTCGAGCAGCTCGCCGGGGATGTTGAGCTGATAGAAGGTGCGGGTGATGATCACGTTGAACACCGCCATCGCCCCCGGCAGCACGATCGCCCAGACGGTGTTCAACAGGCCCAGTTGCTGCACCACGATGTAGTTCGGGATGATGCCGGCCGAGAACAGGGTCGGGATCAGCACGAAGAAGGTCAGCCAGCGCCGGCCGGGCAGATCCGGCCGGGACAGGGGATAGGCGCAGAGCACGGTGAGCACGGTGCCGAACACCGCGCCGGCGACCGCGTAGAAGATCGAATTGGCCATCCCGCGGAGCAGTGCCGGTGCGGCGAAGATCATCTGGTACGCGTCGATGTTGAAGCCGACCGGCCAGAGCACCACGGAGCCGGAGCTGATCGCCTCGGCGCTGCTCACCGAACTGCTCAGCACGTAGACCAGCGGATAGACCACGGACAGCGTGAACAGGGCGAGCAGGCAGTAGTTGATCACATGAAAGCCGCGATCGATGCGAGGTTCGCGGATGCGCATGCGGCGGCACCTCCCCTTCCTCGACGAGACATCGAAGCGCCTTACGAAGATCATCACGGGACGACGTGAAACTAACAGGCAGGCTACCTAATAGTTAATTGATGCGCTAGTGTTTGCGGCGCACCAAACAGAAGCGGGCCAGTGGTGACTGAGAGAAGGTCGGAGTGAAATCCAGAAGCGATCACCGGGTGATCGAGCTGCTGCTGTCAGAAGGACCGCTTGATCGACCCGGGCTTGCCGAGCGGGCTCAGCTGTCGCGGCCATCGACGACCGAATTGATCGAACGGCTGGTCAAGTCCGGGCTGGTCGAAGAGGACGGCGAGGTCCCGAACGGCCGACGCGGGCCGAATGCTATGCGCTACCGGCTGAGCCCGGGCCGTGGGTCGGTCGCTGCGCTGGAGATCCAACCGGATCACGCTGACATCGTGCTGGCGGACGTCGACGGCACTGAGTTGGAACACAGGCGACTCGGAACTCGCCGCAATGAGAAGCCGGCGACCCTAGTACGACGGGCGGTGAAGAGCCTCTCCGATGTCAGGAGGCTTGCCGCGGTCGTCGTAGGCACCCCTGGGGTGGTCGACCGGGACGGCACCGTCGTGCACGTCGCCGATCATCCGCACTGGATCGGTCCGCAGCGCAGCCGGATGGAGGAATCCCTCGGCATACCGGTGGCACTGGAGAACGATACGAACTTGATTGCCGTGGCCGAGCATCGATACGGGGTTGCAGTCGGAGTGGCCGACTTCGTGCTGGTCCGGTCCACCGAAAGCCTGAGCTCTGGCCTGATCCTGGACGGACGTCTGGTGCGGGGTGCTCACGGTGCTGCCGGCGAAATCGGGTTCCATCCCTACGGCCAGGCGGGGGAGGGACTGGCCGATCAGTTGGTCGCGGCGGTGATCGGATTGTGCGCCGTCGTCGATCCGTCTTTGGCCGTGCTGTCCGGGCCGGACCTGACCGTTGATCTCGCCGCCGATGTCGAGCGAAGGATTGCCGAAACCTCTCTGTTTCGGCCTCGGGTGCGACTCAGCGGCTTGGAGAATGGCGCCGTGACCCGCGGCGCGCTGGCGTTGGCCTTGGAGATGGGACGTGAACGTGTCTACTTCGGTTGAACGGATCCTCCGGCCTACGCCGGCGCAGTTGAAATGGCAGAGCTGGGGAGTCGGGGTCTTCATCCACTTCGGCCTGAACACCTTCTTCGGCAGGGAATGGAGCAACGGCGCACTTCCGGCGTCGTGGTTCGATCCGGCTGAGCTGGACGCCAGGCAATGGGTCGACGTCGCTCGCACGGCGGGGGCCAAGTATCTGGTGCTAACTGCTAAGCACCACGACGGCTTCTGCCTCTGGCCGACCGAGACCACCGACTACTCGGTGGCCTCCAGTCCCTGGCGGGGCGGCCGGGGCGATGTTGTCGGCGAGGTCGCTGAGGCGTGCGCGGAGGCTGGTCTTGGGCTCGGGCTCTATCTGTCGCCCTGGGACAGAAATGCGGCGTGCTACTCGGATCCGGCGGCGTATGACGCGTTCTACATCGCCCAGCTGACTGAACTATGCACGCGGTACGGACCGCTGGTGGAACTCTGGTTCGATGGTGCTGGTTCGGACGGCCGGACCTATGACTGGGCGTCGATCATGGAGGTGGCGCACACGCACCACCCGGACGCGATGATCTTCAACATGGGAGACCCGACAATCCGCTGGGTCGGCAACGAGGACGGCTACGCAACCGATCCGGTGGAGTACGCGATCGACCACACCCGGATGGACAACTACACGGTCGTCACCACCACCTTCGCCGAATCGCTCTACCTGCCGGTGGAGTGTGACGTCTCGCTGCGTCGGGGCTGGTTCTGGCATCCGGAGGAGCAGCCGAAGGACCTTGATCATCTGTTGGCGATCTACTACCGCTCGGTCGGCCTGGGCGCCAACCTGCTGCTGAACATCCCGCCGGACCGGCGCGGTCTGATCGACGACGCCGACGCCACTCGCGTGGCCGCGTTCGGGGCCGAGCTCGAGCGGCGGTTCGGTGACCCGAGAGCAGCTGAGATGAGCACCGAGGCGGGTGAGACCATGATCGACTTCGGGGCACCGGTCACCCTTGATCAGGTCGCCCTGGTCGAGGATCTGACCGACGGTCAGCGGATCACCGGGCACGTGGTGCTGGACGGGGACGAGGTGATCGCGGAGGGGCAGACAGTCGGCAGCCGGCGAATGCACGCATTTCCGCCCCGAACCGTGCGCCGGCTCCGAGTCCGGCTGAGCGGGACGGCCGCACGGCTGGCCGAGACGATCGGGTACGACACCGGTGGCGCCACGATCCCGGACCTGCCGGCGGACTACCGGGCCACGACCACGGCGCCGCTCGACTGATGACCGAACCCGGCACCGACCCAGTCGCGGAGCTCCTCGATCGGATGAGTCTGCGGGAGAAGGTCGGTCAGCTCAACGTCCGGTTGCACGGCTGGACCGGGGTCGAACGGCACGGCGACGGCTATCTGCTGACCGAGGCATTCCACGCCGAGGTCGAACGCTGGGGCGGGCTCGGCGGGTTGTACGGAGTCTTCCGTTCCGATGCGTGGTCGGGTCGGGGCTGGCAGAACGGGATCCGACCCGAGGATCGCCCCGGGGTCGCCGCGCTGGTGATCGACGCGGTGCGACAGCAGGCTCGGCACGGCATCGCGCCTCTGTTGATCGAGGAGGCGCCGCACGGTCATCAGAGCCTGGGGCAGACGCTGTTCCCGGTGAACCTGGCGGCGGCCGCTGCCTGGGATCCGGAGTTGACCGCCGAGGCCGCAACCGCCGTGGGGTCGGAGTTGCGCCGGGCCGGCGTGCATGTCGCGCTGATCTCCGGGCTCGATCTGCTCCGGGACCCCCGCTGGGGCCGCAGCGAGGAGTGCTTCGGCGAGGATCCTCGGCTGGCCGCGGCGCTGACCGCCGCGCAGGTTCGGGGTCTGGCCGCGGCCGGGATCGGCGCCGTGATCAAGCATTTCGCGGCCCAGGGCGAGGGACTCGGCGGTCGCAACGGGCACTCGGCGGTGATCGGCCCGCAGGACCTGGCCGAGCTGCATCTGCCGGCCGCCCGGGCCGGGATCGAGGCCGGCGCGGTCGGCGTGATGGCCGCCTACAACGACATCGACGGCGTGCCGTGTTGCGCCAACCCGGAGTTGTTGACCGGTCTGCTGCGGGATCAGTGGGGCTTCGACGGGATCGTGCTCGGCGACGGCCTGGCGATCGACCGGCTGGCCGGGCAGACCGGGTCGCTGGCTGCCGCGGCCCGGGCGGCGCTGACTGCCGGCGTGGACCAGAGCCTGTGGGACACCGCGTACACGCTGCTGGAGGATCTGGTCGCGGCCGAACCGGCGCTGGCCGAAGCGATTGATCGGTCCTGTCGGCGGGTGCTGCGGCTGAAGCACCGGTTCGGGCTGCTCGCCGACCCGGCTCCGGCGGCGGATCGGATCGAGGCCGGGCCGGTCGTCGTCCGGGCTGCCGGGTCCGTGTCGAGGGCGGTGGCCGCGAGTTCGCTGGTGCTGCTGGACAACTCGGGGGTGCTGCCGGCGACCGAGCCGGGCCGGGTGGCCGTGGTCGGGCCCAACGCCGACTCCGTGACCTGTTTGCTCGGCGACTACGTGCCGCCGCTCCGGCCCGGGGACGCCCGGTCGGTCCGTGCGGCAATGGCCGAGCGCTGGCCGGTGCTCGGCGAGGAGGCGGTCGCCGACGCCGACCTGGTGGTCTGTGTCCTCGGCGGCACCAGCCACCGGGCCTATTCGGAGGAGTTCGCCGCCAACGGCGCGGCCGGCGGCCTGACCACTGCGACCTGCGGTGAGGGTGTCGACGTCGCCGACCTGGAGCTGCCCGATGATCAGGTCGGCTGGCTGCGGCGGATCCGGGCGGCGGCGCGCGGACCGGTGATCAGCGTGGTGATCTTGGGCCGGCCGCACGTGCTGACGGACGTGATCGAGCTCAGCGACGCGACGGTGCTGGCGTTCTATCCCGGGCCGTACGGGGCCGATGCGATCGCCGACCTGCTGACCGGCGTGGCGGAACCGCTGGGCCGGTTGCCGGTCACGTTGCCGGCCTCGACCGGGGTGCTGCCGGTCCGCTACAACGACCGGCTGGACCCGGCCGGGGTGTACGTCGATCGGCCCGATCCGGTGCTGCGCCCGTTCGGTTTTGGGCTCGGCTTCCGGGCGGCCTCGGTGGTCGGGTTCAGCGCGGCCTACGTACCGGACCGGGTCGAGATCGAGATCCGGCTGGCCAACGGCACCGGCGCCGCCGTTTCCGAGGTGATCCAGGTGTACGGCCGCCGGCTCGGTGGTCCCCGGTGGCCCCGGCTCCGGGAGTTGCTGGCGTTCCGCCGGGTCCTGGTGCCACCGGGCGAGACGATGATCGACTTCGCGATCCCCGGCGACGAGGGCTTCGCCGGGCCGGCCGGGACGACGGTGATCATGGTCGGTGAGCACCAGCTCGAGGTGGCACGGGTCGAGCTGTCCCACGCCGAGACGGCGCTCAGCTCCACCTCCAGCTGTCCAAGACCGCGTTGAAGGCGGCGTCGACGTCGTCGACCTGGTCGGGGTTGGTCTGCATGGAGATGTTGTAGAGCGCACCCTTCGACACGGCGCACCGCATCCGGTACGTGTCCTCACCGTCGAGTTGGCCGCCGGGGGCGACCTGGCCGTCGATCTTGCGATCGGGCAGGTCGGTGATCTCGCCCGGCACCCAGATCTCCAGCGACTTGAGTTCGGCGGCGCAGCGCTTCTTCGGATTCGAGGCCGGGAAGATGTAGACGGTGATGTCGTTGCCGGACACGTCGATGATCTTGCCGTCGTTCTTGTCGCCCCACTCGGGCGCCCGGGTCCAGCCGGCCGGCGAGGTGAAGGTGAAGCCGGTGCCCTGCTGCTGCTCCGGCTTGGTGGGTAGCGGCGGAGTCTGCTCCGGCGGCGGTGTGGTCCACGGGTCGCTGGAGCCGCTCCGCGCCGTGTTCATCGCATTGCCGACCACGACCACGCCACCGATGATGATCATCACGGCGGCGACGATCGAGACCAGGGCGATGATCACGCCTCGGGACGGACCGGCCGGTGGCGTCGCCGGCGGTGAGGCGAACCCCACCGCGCGCGGCGGCCCGGCCGGCGGCGGGAACGAGCCCGCCGACGGCGCGGCCGGCGGGTAGGAACCGGCGGGCGGCGCGGGCGGTGGACAGGAATCGGGTGGCGGTGCGCCCGGTGGGTAGGAACCGGGTGGTGGTTCCGCCGGTGGCCCGGCCGGTGACTGGCCCGGCGGGCCGGGGTGCGAACCATAGGAAGATCCCGCGCCTGGTGGCGCGAAATCCGGGCCGGCTTCTTCGCCGAGGCCCTCGCTGTCGGGATCGCCGTTCAGCGGCCGATCGGTCACCCGCCTCACCTCCAGCGGTGGAGACTACGGCATCGAGCGGCCCAACTGTCGGCCCAGCCCGGCCTGTCAGTCCGGTCTGGTTCGATGGCGTCGTGGCCGTGAAGATTCCGACCTTCCTCCGACTGGTCGACCTGTTACCCGGGGTCGAGCGGAGTGAAGGTCCCGACTGGACCGCCTTCAAGGTGCACGGCAAGGCGTTCGGGTATCTGTGGGAACGCACCAGCACGGTCGGTCTGAAGCAGACCATCGCCGAGCAGTTGGCACTGGTGCACGAGCGGCCCGACGTGTTCGAGATCCAGTTCACCACCGGGCAGTTCGGTTGGGTCGTGGTCCATCTGGACGGGATTGCTCAGGACGAGCTCGGTGAGCTGACCTACGAGGCGTGGCGGCTCAGTGCTCCGCTGTACCTGATCGAGGAACAGGGTGGCCGACCGCCGCGACTGCCGGCTCGCCGACGCCGGTGATCAACCGAGGCCGGCCCGCTGCAGCCGGTCGATCAGGGCCAGGGCGTCGAACGGTGCGCGGACCTTGACGTCGTTGTCGAAGTAGACGAAGCAGTTGGTGATCCGCTCCGACCAACCGGCGATGGTCGCGACCCATCGGTCGAGGGCGGCGGCGTCGTAGCCGCTGGCGTACAACTCCTCGGCGCCATGCAGTCGGACGTAACCGAAGTCGGTGGTCGGCGTAGTGATCAACGGCCAGCGTCCGGCGGAGTCGGCGGTGACGACGGCGATGCCGAACAGTTCGGCCAGCCGGGTCAACTCCGGTGTCCGGAAGCTGTCGTGCCGGACCTCGAGCGCGTGCCGAACCGGTCGGTCCGGCACCGGGCTGGTCAGCAACACTTGGTCGCCGGCGAGACGATCATCGTGCTGAGCGGCGAGGTCGGCCGCCGCGCGATGATCACGGGGCAGTAGCTCGAAGAACCCGGCCAGCCGGTCGGGATCGAACTCGAGGTTGGGTGGCAGTTGCCACAGGATGGGGCCCAGCTTGGCGCCGAGCGCCAACACCCCGGAAGCGAAGAAGTTGGCCAGCGGCGCCGCGATGTCGGACAGCCGCTTGAGGTGGGTGATGAAGCGGCCGCCTTTGACGGCGAAGACGAAGTCGTCGGGCGTGGCCTCGAGCCACCTCTGGAAGCTGGCCGGGCGTTGCAGGGCATAGAAGGTGCCGTTGATCTCGATCGAGCCGAGTCGTTCGGCGGCGTAGGCGAGTTCTGCCCGATGGGGGAGACCCACCGGGTAGAACTCACCCCGCCAACGCGGATACGTCCAGCCCGAGATGCCGACCCGAATCATCCCGGACCGACGTGGTTCAGGCCTGCAGGTTCAGCCGGAACTGGACGTTGCCCTGGTCGTCGACCTGAGCGTCCAGTTCCTTGTCGTCCAGGGCGGTCGACGCTGTCTCGTCGACGAACACCTTGGCGCCGTCACTCTCCACCACCTGGTCGCCGGGTTGCGCATCGACCACGGGTGCGATGGCGAAACTTCCATCGGCCCCGTCGTGACTACTGATCCGCAGGCCGCCCTCGGCGGCTCCCAGCTGTTGGGTGGCGATGGTCTTGACTACGGTGCTTGCGTTCTCGGTCAGGGTGAGCACAGCTCTCCTCGAAGATCGCGGACAGAAAGGGACCACGCTACGTGTTCCTCCGCACAGATCAAGTCCCCGCGCGGGGATCCTCCCGGGGTGCGGTCCGTCCTTCTCGTATGGTGAGCTACGTTCGAATTGAGCGATCCGGAAGAGGTTGACGACGTGACGGTGAAGGTGTCCTGGCCGCGCCAGGCCATGACCCAACTGCAGTTCCCGCCGGTGTGTCCGCTGACGGGGCAACCGGCGACGACCCGGATCCGGATGGTTTTCCGCAAGGAGTGGACGATCTTCCTGCCCGGCATCGGCCGATTGATCGTGAACGCGACGGCCCCGCCGGTGATGATGGAGGTGCCGGTCAGCGAGGCGACGAAGAAGCTGATCACGAACTGGCGGCTGCTGATGCTCGGCGGGCTCGCCTCGCTGATCTTGTTCTTCGTGACCGCCGCCACGCTGCCGGCCGCGATCGGCGCCGTGGGCGGGTTCATCGCCGTCCTCTTCTTCGTCGGCTTCATCGGGCTGGTGATCTTGGGCGGCTGGAAGTCCGACGTGGTCGGCGCCGACGTCGACGAGCGCTCGATCCTGATCACCAAGGCTCACCCGGCCTTCGCCGACGCGCTGGTCCGGGCGAACCCGCCCGGCATGGTCCAGGTGCTCACGGCCATGCCCGGCCAGCAGCCCGGTCCGCAACAGCCCGGCCCGCAGCAGTTCGGGTCGCCGCAACAGTACGGGTCGCCGCAACAGTACGGAACGCCGCAGCCGTACGGGCAACCGCAACCGCAACAGTACGGACAGCCGCAGCCGCAACAGTACGGACAGCCGCAGCCGCAAGGTCAGCCCCAGCAGTACGGATCACCGCAGCAGTACGGACAGCCGCAGCAGCAGGGCCAGCCACAGCAGTACGGACAGCCGCAGCAGCAGGGCCAGCCGCCGCAGTACGGGCAGCACCAGCAGCACGGCCAGCAGCAGTACGGCTCGCAGCAGCAGTACGGGCCGCCGGCGCTGCAACCTGACCCGTCGCCCGGACCGGCGCTGCCGGGCCAGGGTCCGGTGCGATCGACCCAGCCGCCGGGGCCGAACCAGGGTCCGCACGACCAGCGGTGACCCGACCGATGCACGGTGAATACAAGGTCCCGGGCGGCAAGCTGGTCGCCGCCGACGTCGAGATCGATCATGGAACGCTGCGTTTGGTTCGGATCTCCGGCGACTTCTTCCTCGAGCCCGACGAGGCTCTGGAACGGATCGACCAGGCGCTGACCGGACTGCCCGAGGACACCCCGGTGGACCGGCTCAGCGCGGCCGTCGGCACCGCCGCCGGCGACGCGCGGATGATCGGCTTCACCCCCGACGCGGTCGCAATCGCCGTCCGCCGGGCGGTCGGCCGGGCCACCGGCTGGCAGGACCACACGTTCCAGTTGATCCACGGCGCGGCGGAGACGCCGCCGATGCAGATGGCGCTGGACCAGGTGCTCGCCGAGGCGGTCGCCGAGGGCACTCGGGCACCGACACTGCGGATCTGGGAATGGGAGCGGCCGACGGTGGTGATCGGGTCGTTCCAGTCGCTGCGCAACGAGCTGGATCTCGATGCCGCGATGGCCTACGGCGTGACCGTGGTCCGCCGGATCTCCGGCGGCGGCGCCATGTTCATCGAGCCGGGCAACACGATCACCTACTCGCTGTATGTGCCGGCCTCGCTGGTCGAGGGGCTGAGCTTCGAGCGTTCGTACGCGTTTCTGGACGACTGGGTGCTGGGCGCACTGCACGGGCTCGGCATCGACGCCACGTACGTGCCGCTGAACGACATCGCCTCGCCGGCCGGCAAGATCGGCGGCGCCGCGCAGAAACGGCTGGCGGCCGGTTCCGTGTTGCATCACGCGACGATGGCGTACGACATCGACGCTGACAAGATGCTGCAGGTGCTGCGGATCGGCCGGGAGAAGCTGTCCGACAAGGGCACCAAGAGCGCCAACAAGCGGGTCGATCCGCTGCGCAGCCAGACCGGCCTGTCCCGGGCCGAGATCATCGAAGCGTACAAGGAGCATTTCCGCTCCCGCTATGCCACCGAGGACTCCACGATCACCGCCGACGAGCGGGCCCGGGCCGAGGCTCTGGTGCAGCAGAAGTTCGGCACCACCGAGTGGCTCCACCGCGTTCCCTGATCCGGTCGCTACCGTGTGCCTGGGCAGGCACGACGGCGGACCTGACGAAGGGACGTGATCATGGACGGGGCACAGCTGCTGCTGGTCGTGATCGCCGCGATCGTGGTGACCGCGCTCGCTCACCGGCGCGGCCTGCAGACCCCGCTGGTCCTGGTGGTGCTCGGGATGGCCGCCTCGTTCATCCCGACCATGCCGCGGTTCGAGATCGAGCCCGACGTGATCTTGAGCTTCGTGCTGCCGCCGCTGCTGTATTCGACGGCGGTCGAGTTCTCGTTCATCCAGTTCATGCGCAACCTGCGACCGATCCTCGGTCTCGGCGTGCTGCTGGTGCTGGCCACCACGGTAATCGTAGGATTCTCGGCCAACATCATGGTGCCCGAGCTCACCCTGGCCGCCGCGCTGGTGCTCGGGGCGGTCGTGGCACCGCCGGATGCGGTCAGCGCGGTCGCGATCGGCCGCCGGCTGGGGTTGTCCAAGCGGGTGATGACGATCTTGACCGGCGAGAGCCTGGTCAACGACGCCGCGGCGCTGACCCTGTTCACGATCACCACGATCGCGGTCACCCGGCAGACGGCGTTCATCGACGGGCCGGTGCTGTTCTTCGGCTACGGCGTGGTCGTCGGCCTGCTGGTCGGGATGGCGCTGGCGCTGATCGTGCTGCAGACCCGGAGCCGGCTGAAGAACGCCGGGCTGGAGACCGTGCTCGGCATCGTGGTCCCGTTCGCGGCCTATCTGGTGGCCGAGCAACTCCACGCCTCGGGGGTGGTGGCGGTGGTCGCCGCCGGCTTCGCGATCGGTCACAACGCGGACCGGACCGGCGTCGCGACCCGGATGCAGGAACGCGACGTCTGGCGCACCGTCTCGGTGCTGTTGGAGGCCTTCGTCTTCGCCTACATGGGGTTGCAGTTCAAGTTCGTGCTGGACGACGTGGCGGCCGAGGGCCGATCGATCGGCGGCGTGCTGCTGGCCGCGGTGGGGGTGCTGCTGGTGGTGATCGCGGTCCGGATCGCCTGGGTGCTGCTCGATCATGGTCGGCTGGTCGGGATGGCGGCGGTCTATCGGCGGCTGATCCGGGATCGACCAGGAGTGCGGGCCGCGATCAAGCGTCGAAGACATCGGGCGGGACAGCCGCCGCCGGAGACCCGGATCCTGCCGTTGAAGTCGGACCTGGTGATCTCCTGGACCGGGATGCGTGGCGTGGTGACGCTGGCGGCCGCCGCCGGTGTTCCCGCGGTCACCGCGACCGGGGAGGACTTCCCGGGCCGCGGCACGATCCAGGTGATCGCGCTGGTCGTCGCGATCGGCACCCTGCTGATCCAGGGCTCGACCCTGCCCGCTTTCATCCGCGCGCTGAAGCTCGAGCCCGATGATGAGGCGTACCAGGAACGGCAATACCGGCTGGCCCACGAGGTGACCCAGCGGGTGGCGCAGGAGAAGATGCAGGAGGCCTTCCAACAGCTCGCGGCCAAGCAGACGGACGGGGTCGATGCGCGGGTGGTGGAGAAGTTCCTGGCCCAGTTCACCGAGGCGCAGCAGGCCCGGCAACGGTTGTTCGATGATCTTGGTCCGACGGAAGCCGACGGCGAGGTGGCCGACCCGCAGGAGCGGAAACGGGTGCTGCTGGCCGAGAAGTTCCAGCAGGTCCGGCTGTATGTTCTACAAGCTCAGCGACAGGCCTTGATCGCGGAGCGGGACGCGTTCAGGCTGGATGATGACGTGTATCGGGAACTGGTCGAGCAACTCGACTTCGATGAAGCGTCTGTCGAGGCGCGACTCCAGTCGCGGCTGCAGTAGGTTTTGCCTTATTCAAGGCGGGCATCGACGCGAAGGGGACTTTCGTGGCGGAGGAGGCACCCGCGTCCGGTGACGAGGTCATCGAGTCGCATCAGAGCGAGATCACTTACGACGAGCAGTTCTATCCGGCTCGTCCGCAACGGTTGCGCCCCCGGGCGCGGCTGCGTGATCTGTTCGCTCTGCGTCCTCGCACGCCACGCAACGGCCGGCCGAGCGGCGACAATCCGGCCTACGTCGCCTGGCTCAAGGAGGAGTCGATGCTGGGCGACGCGACCGCGATCGCCGGCCAGTTCTCCGGACTGGGCAGCATGTGGCAGAACCCGTACGCGCATCCCGATCCGCGGGCCGCGATCGACAAGGCGTCGGTCTGGTTCACCGCGTACCCGATCTCCTTGATCACCGCGCCGGGGCAGTCGTTCCTCGGCACCCTCGGCGACGACGCTCTCTGGCAGGCGTTCGAACGGATCGGCATCAGCGCCCTGCACACCGGTCCGGTGAAGCGGGCCGGCGGCTTGAGCGGCTGGGATCCGACGCCGAGCGTCGACGGACACTTCGACCGGATCAGCACCCAGATCGACGAGCAGTTCGGCACCGAGGAGGAGTTCCGGACGCTGTGCGACGTGGCGGCCGGCCGCGGCGGCACCGTGATCGACGACATCGTGCCCGGTCACACCGGCAAAGGCGCGGACTTCCGGCTGGCCGAGATGAAGGTGGCCGACTACCCGGGCGTCTACCACATGGTGGAGATCGCGCCGGAGGACTGGCACCTGCTGCCGCCGGTGCCGCGCGGCCGGGATTCGATCAACCTCGACGCCGAGGCCGAAGATCAACTGGCCAAAGCCGGCTACATCATCGGCCAGATGCAGCGGGTGATCTTCTACGACCCGGGGATCAAGGACACCAACTGGAGCGCGACCGACGTCGTGCTCGGCCCGGACGGGATCGAGCGGCGCTGGGTCTACCTGCACTATTTCAAGGAGGGCCAGCCGTCGATCAACTGGCTCGACCCGACGTTCGCCGGGATGCGGCTGGTGATCGGTGACGCGCTGCACTCGCTCGGTGATCTTGGCACTGGCGCGCTGCGGCTGGACGCCAACGGCTTCCTCGCGGTGGAGAAGACCACCGAGGGCGCGCCGGCCTGGTCCGAAGGCCACCCGCTGTCCGAGGCCGCGAACCAGTTCATCGCCTCGATGGTGCGCAAGGTCGGCGGCTTCACCTTCCAGGAGCTCAACCTCACCATCGACGACATCAAGGCGACCTCGGAACGCGGCGCCGACCTGTCCTACGACTTCGTCAACCGGCCCGCCTACCACCATGCGCTGGCGACGGCCGACACCGAATTCCTCCGGCTGACCTTGAACCTGTCGCTGGAGTTCGGGGTTGAGCCGGTCGGGCTGGTGCACGCGCTGCAGAACCACGACGAGATGACGTACGAGCTGGTGCACTTCGCCACCCTGCACGCCGAGGACGTGTTCAGCTATCAGGGCGCCGAGATCAGCGGCGCCGATCTCGCGGTCAAGATCAGGCAGGACCTGCTCGATCAGCTGACCGGCGACGCCGCGCCCTACAACGCGACCTTCACCACCAACGGGATCGCCTCCACGCTGGCTACGATCATCGCGGCGTCGCTGGGGATCACCGATCTGGACCGGATCAGCGAGAGCGAGATCGAGTCGATCAAGCAGGCCCATCTGCTGCTGGCGGCGTTCAACGCCTGGCAGCCCGGGGTCTTCGCCTTGTCCGGCTGGGATCTGTGCGGGATGCTCACCCTGGACCGGCGGCAGGTGGAGCCGCTGCTGGCCACCGGTGACACCCGGTGGATCCATCGTTCGGCGTACGACCTGATGGACTACCAGCCGCACGCCCTGCAGTCCGGGTCGCAGATGCCGCGCGGCCGTAGCCTGTACGGATCGCTGCCCGGCCAACTGGCCGATCCGGGGTCGTTCGTCTCCCGGCTGGCCGAGATCCTGCGGGTCCGGCGGCGCTACCGGATCGACATCGCCGACCAGGTCGACGTGCCGCAGGTGTCCCAGCGGGCGATGCTGGTGCTGGTGCATGCCCTGGCGGAACGCGAGGCGCATCAGGTGACCGTGCTCAACTTCTCCGACGAGCCGATCTCGGGCAACGTGCTGTCCGAGCAGCTGCCCGCCGGTGCGCAGGTGATCGACATGATGCACGACAAGATCATCGGCGAGGTGGACGACCTGCACAGCTTCCCGGTGGTGCTCGATCCGTTCGAAGGTCTGTCACTGCTGATCGAGCCGCCGATCGATCGGACCGAACCACCGACCGTCAGCTAGCCCGCCCGTGACCGACACGTCGACGAACCTGTCCTGGGATCTGGTCCTGGACCTGTCCGAGACCGAGGACGGGCCGCTGTATCAGCGGCTGGCCCGGGCGCTGCGGTCGGCGGTCCGGGCCGGTCGGCTGCCCGGCGGCTCGGCCCTGCCGCCGAGCCGGGTGCTGGCCGGTGAGCTCGGGGTGTCCCGGGCGACGGTGACCGAGGCGTACGGTCAGCTCGCGGCGGAGGGTTATCTGACCGCGCGGAGCGGTTCGGTGACCCGGGTCCGGCCGGGTCTGGTATCCCAGCCGGGGCAGCGGCCGCGCGCCGACCCGAACCCACGACCGTGGCGGATCGACCTCGGGCCGGGCATCGCCGACCTGAACGCGTTTCCGCGGGTGGCCTGGGTCGAGGCGATGCGGCGGGCGATCACCGGGCTGCCGGTGGGTGAGCTGGCCGCACCGTACCCGTCGGGACATCCGCGGGCGCGGCGGGCGGTCGCGGGCTATCTGCGCCGGGCCCGGGACGCTGACGCGGACGAGGCCCGGACCTTCCTGGTGCCGAGCGCGAGTGCCGGGATGCGCGGCCTGGCCCCGGCGCTGGCCCGGTCCGGCCGGACCGAGATCGCGGTCGAGGATCCGAGCTGGCCGAACCTGCGCCGGATCTGTGAACAGCACGGCCTGATTCCGCGACCGGTGCCGGTCGACGGCGACGGGCTGCGGGTCGACCTGCTGGCCGAGCTGCCCGAGGTGCGGGCGGTGTTGATCACGCCGGCCCATCAGTTCCCGACCGGGGTCGCGTTGTCGCCGGGCCGCCGGGCCGCGCTGCTGGCCTGGTGCCGCGAGGTCGACGGGTTGATCGTCGAGGACGACTACGACGCGTCGTTCCGGTACGACCGGGCGCAGGTGGCCGCGCTGCAGGCGATGGCGCCGGACCGGGTGGTGCTGCTCGGCTCGGTGTCCAAGACGCTGTCACCGGCGCTGGGTCTGGGCTGGATGCTGCTGCCGCCGGCCTGGTGCGATCCGGTGGCGGCTGAGCTGGCCGGGGTCGGCACCTCGACGGTCGACGCGGTCGCCTTCGCCGACCTGATCGAGACCGGTCGCTACGACCAGCAGTTGCGGCGGCTCCGGCTGACGTATCGGCGGCGTCGGGATCGGCTGGCCGACCGACTCGCCGCCGAGCTGCCCGAGCTGCCGGTCTCCGGCCTCCGGGCCGGCCTGCACCTGGTGCTTGGTCTGCCGGCCCGGACCGACGTGCCCGAGTTGATCAACCGGGCCGCCGAGGCCGGGCTGCATCTGGTGGACCATGATCGTTATCGGGCCGGTGACCGGCCGCCCGACCCGCCGGCCCTGGTGCTCGGCTACGGCAACCTGCGGGATGCGCAGGTCGATCCGGCCGTCCGGCTGCTGGCCGGCTTGATCAACTAGCGGGGGATTGCGGCCAGTCGTCCGGGTAGCGGTGCGCGATCTGGTCGAAGTCACGGTGCAACTGCTTCCGGCGACGCCCCGGCAGCCGGTCGCCGAAGACCATGCCCTTGGTGTGGTCGGTCTCGTGCTGCAGGCAGCGCCCCAGGGTGCCGCCGCCGGTGATCACGACCGGTTCGCCGTACTGGTCCAGGCCGCGGCAGGTCGCGACCTCCGGTCGGACCAGCTCCGCGTCCGCGCCGGGCAGCGACAGGCAGCCCTCCTGATACGTGACCAGCTTGCGGTCCCGACCCTGCGGCAGTTCCAGCTCGGGGTTGCAGATGACGCCGACCCGACGCTGCCAGGTCTCGTCCGGGCAGTCGTAGATGAACACGGCGAGATCGATGCCGAGCTGCTGGGCGGCGAGCCCGGCGCCGTGGGCCGCCGTGTTGCTGGCGAACATGTCGGCCAGCAGCCTCTGCAGGTCCGGCCCGAAGTCGGTCACCGGCCGGGCCGGAGTGTGCAGCACCGGGTCGCCCCAGCGGACGATCGTGCGCGGTCGACCCAGACGGAGCAGCTCGGCAATCGGCATGGGTTCATCGTGCCACTAGCCTTGATCTTTCATGATCAGAGACCTTGGTTGTTCCCCTGGTCCGGGGTTTCCGGTGCCGGATCGCGGTCTGCCGGGCGGAAGACGCATCGAGGAGCGGGTGGGGTTGGGGCGTGGTGATGGTGTCGCGGCCGGCTGTCGGTGCTGCGTCGCTTAGGGCTGACTGGCACGATCTTGAAGATTGCGCCGATCGTTGTCGTCGAGTGTGACGGTTCCCGTCCCGATCGGTGCTGCGAAGGCGGGAAACGTCACAGTCGACGCGAGATCAACCGCAGTCGACGGGACGCGGCACGGATAGCCGGCCGCGACACCCCACCCAGGCCGAACCCTCCGCCCTCGATGCGTCCTTTCGTCCGGCAGTCCGGCGATCCGGCAGGGAACCGCGACCTGTGCCTGGAAAGCGTGAACAGGTCACGGACACCGAGGCCAAGATCATGAAAGTTCGAGGCTACTTACGGGAGCGGCTGAGGGCGGCGAGGACGGCGGTGTAGTGGCCGGGAGTGAGCCGGGCGACCAGGTCGGGGACGGTCGCGGTGCCGCCGATCAGCAGTCGGGGCCGGCGGCGTTCGACGGCACGCAGGATCAGGGCCGCGGCACGGTCGGCGGGGAAGCTGAGCAGGCGTTCGAAGGCGCGGAGTTGATCTTCGTCCTCGGCGGTGGCGGCCGGCAGGGTGGCGGCCCGACGGGCGGTCCGGGCGATGCCGGTCCGGATCCCGCCGGGGTGCACCACGGTGACGCCGACGTCCGGGGCGAGCTCGGCGCGCAGGGCTTCGGTGAAGCCGCGGACGGCGAACTTGCTGGTGGTGTAGGCGACGTTGCCGGCCGGCGCGATCAACCCGAACAGGCTGGACAGGTTGACCAGGTGCGATCCGGGATTGGTCCGTAGCGCCGGGACCAGGGCTCGGGTGAGCGTGATCATCGCCCGGAGGTTGATCGCCAACAGCCAGTCGAACTCGTCCGCGCTGACCTGTTCGAAGGTGCCGTGCAGCGCGACTCCGGCGTTGTTGATCAGCAGCGTGGTGTCGGGATGATCATGCGCCAGCCGGTCGGCCAGCTCCCTGGTGCCCGGCTCGTCGGCGAGATCCGCGACGTGACTGGTCACCGTGGTGCTGCCGCGCAGCTTGGCGGTGACCAGCTCGAGCCGGTCGGCGTCCCGGTCGATCAGGACGATCGGCATCCGGCGGCCCGCGAGCTGGTACGCGAGCTGTTCGCCGATGCCGGCCGCGGCGCCGGTGACGATCGCCGTGCCGCGGCCGAAGTCGAAGCGGCGCATCAGCGGCCCTCGGACCTGGTCGCCGCAGCCGGCCGAAGCTCATCGCCGGCCGGTCCGGACCGGGGCGCGCGGCCGAAGCGCATGCTCCGGTCGTGCAGCGGTCCGTGCCGCAGCAGCCAGACCTCGCGCAGATAGCTCTGCCGGATCCGCCACGGCGCCCGGCCGGCCTGGTGCGGGAGGACGCCGTCGGCGCGCTCGATGTAGCCGGACCGGAGGTCGAGCAGCGGCCGGCCGGTCGCCCCGTCCGGCGGTGGTTGCGGGACGGCGCGGTCGTACCCGTGCCGGTCGAGATGGCGGAGCAGTCGGGTCAGATAGCGGTTGACCAGGTCGGCGCGCAGCGTCCAGGACGCGTTGACGTAGCCGATCACCATCGTCAGGTTCGGCACGCCGCAGAGCATCATCCCCTTGTACGTCACGGTCTGGCCGGGGTCGACCGGCGCCCCGTCGACGCTGAGCCGGATCCCGCCCGCGGTGCGCAGGGTCAGGCCGGTGGCCGCGACGATGACGTCGGCGTCGAGTTGCCTGCCGGAGCGGAGCCGGATCCCGGCCGGGGTGAAGGTGTCGATCTGGTCGGTGACGATCTCCGCTCGGCCGTCGCGCAGTGCCCCGAACAGATCGCCGTCGGTCACCACGCAGAGCCGTTGATCCCAGGGCTGGTAGGGCGGGGTGAAGTGGGTGTCCAGGTCGTACGGCTCCGGCAGCGCATGCCGCAGGCCACGGCGCAGCAGTTCCTTCATCGCCTCGGGCCGGCGGCGCGCGAACCGGTAGGACGCGGAAGTGGTCAGGATGTTCTTCCAGCGCACGAGCCACGGTTTGAGGCGGCTCGGCAGCCAGCCGGGCAGCCGGCGGGCGAGCGGGTCGGTGGTCGGTTGGGAGACGACGTAGCTCGGCGTTCGCTGCAGCATGATCACCTGAGCGGCGGAGCGGGCCAGGGCCGGCACCAGGGTGATCGCCGTTGCCCCGCTGCCGATCACGATCACCCGGCGGCCGCCGCAGTCAAGATCATCGGACCAGCGCTGCGGATGGACGACCGGGCCGGTGAACTGTTCCTCACCGGGGAAGGCCGGCCGGTGGCCCGCGGCGTAGTCGTAGTACCCGGCGCAGACCGAGAGCCAGCGGCAGGTCATCGTCGTCGACGCGCCGGCGCCGTCCTCGACGGTCACCGTCCAGCGACCGGTGCCGCCGTCCCAGTCGGCGGCCAGCACCCGGATGCCGAACCGGAGCTCGCGGTCCAGACCGTACTCCCGTGCGGTGTCCTCGATGTAGCGGCGGATGGCGGCGCCGTCGGCGATCGCCTTGGTGCCCCGCCACGGCCGGAACGAGTAGCCGAGGGTGAACATGTCGGAATCGGAGCGGACGCCCGGAAATCGGAACAGGTCCCAGGTGCCGCCGATCCGATCCCGGGCCTCGAGGATGACGAACGTCTGATCCGGGCACCGCTTCCGCAGCAGGCAACCGGCGCCGATCCCGGACAGGCCCGCGCCGACGATGATCACGTCGACGTGGTCGGGCAGCGCTCTCGTACCGGGAGGGTCGGCGGCTGCAGCCATGCGATCAACTCCTCGGCGACGTTGGCGGGTCCCCGCCGGTACCCATCGTGCGCAGCCGGGAGACGCCAGGTCAACGCGGGCCCGCCGTCAGCATCCGGATGGCGATGGGACGTGAGGGTTCGTTTCCTGAGCTTGTCGAAGGGCGGGCCGGGTGGTACCTCGTGATCAGAGCCGCCAGAGGTCGACGGCAAGGGAGTCCAGGGTCGCGTAGTCGGTGAGCGGGAAGTCGGGGCGGACGGCGAGCAGCAGCTCGAAGACGTCCGATTCGAGACCGAGGGTGCCACTCATCGCGCGCCGAAGTCGTCGTCGGACCAGCCGTAGGACTCCAGGAACTGGGACAGTTGCCGCTTGGCGGCGCCGAGGAGATCGAAGTGCAGGATGGGAAGTTCGTAGCGCGGGTCGGTGGCCCCGGCGCCGCACCAGTCGATGAGGCAGGGTACGGGAATCCCCGCTCGGCCAGGGACTCGATGATCGGACCGATCTCCATCGGGTGATGGTCGCACGGCAGCCGCTAAGGTCAGTTCGAATCACGGAGGCTGTCGATCGTGAAGGGACGGTGCGGTGGAGCCGATGCCGGTGGAGCTGAGCCGGGCCCTCGACCGGGCCGCGGCGGCGCTGCCCACCGGTCGGCTGACCGACCAGACCAGCCGGCTGATCGATCGCTACCAGAGCGACGTTCCCGCGCCACCCGGCGATCCGATCGTGGCCGACGATCCCGCCGCGACCGCGTACGCGCTCTATCGGATGCCGGCGACCTACGCGGCGGTGCGTGCGGCTCTGCTACAGGCATCGCTCGCGATGCCCGAGTTCGCGCCGCGCCGGCACTGTGATCTCGGCGGCGGGACCGGCGCCGCGGTCTGGGCCGTCGCCGACACCTGGCCGACCGTGACGGAACACCGGCTGATCGAGCAGTCGGCGGCCATGATCACGTTGGGCCGCCGGCTGGTTGCGGCGGCCACCGGCGCCGTGGCCGGCACCTCCTGGGATCGCGGGCTGCTGGCCGGCACGCTGATCATCCCGCCGGCCGATCTGATCACGGTCTCCTACGTCCTCGGCGAGCTGGACCCGGAGCTGCGCCGCACCATGATCACCAAGCTCGCGGAGTCCGCGCCGACGGTGGCGATCATCGAGCCCGGCACCAAGGCCGGCTATCGCCGGATCCTGGACGCGCGAGACACCTTGATCACGGCCGGGATGCGGATCGCCGCCCCCTGCCCGCACGCCGAGCCGTGCCCGATGGTCGGCGACGACTGGTGCCACTTCGCCGTCCGGATCAACCGATCGGCCACCCACCGCATGATCAAGAACGCCGACAAGTCATACGAGGACGAGAAGTTCAGCTACCTGATCGGCACCCGGCTGCCGGCCGCACCCGCCGCGGCGCGGATCGTGCGGCATCCCCGCTACGCCAAGGGCCGGGTGCTGCTGACGCTCTGCCGGCGATCACCGGAGATCGAACAGGCCGTCGTGGCCAAGCGTGATCAACAGGCCTATCGCCGGGCCCGCCGAGCCGCCTGGGGCGACTCCTGGCCCGGGCCCGTCACGGCCGAGTGATCAGCCGTTCTCCAGCGCCGCCGGACCCTCGGAGCGACGGATGTCGATCACGTGCCCGGACTGCCCGGACAACAGCACGTCCAGCGACTGCCGGGCCACCTCGGTCGAGCTGAGCAGTGTTCCCGGCGGCTCCTCGCCGAATGCCTTGGTCCGCATCGGTGTCGATGTGCGCTCCGGATTGAGGCAGTTCACCCGGACCCCGGCGTCGGCCCATTCGTCGGCCAGTGCCTGGGTCAGGTTGACCACCGCGGCCTTCGCGGAGGAATAGAGCGAATAGCCCGACCGGCCGCGGGTGTAGGACGAGGAGGTGAAGAGCAGCAGTGAGCCGTTGCTGGCCGCCAGGTGCGGGAAGAACTCCTGGGCGATGAAGATCGGCGCCAGGTAGTTGATCTCGGTCGCGGCGTAGATCGCTTCCTCGCTGTATTCGGCCAGCTCGCCCAGCGGCAGGATGCCGGCGGTGTTGACCACGAAGTCGACCCGGCCGTCCTTGGCCAGCACCTCGTCGGCCGCCTTGGTGATGTCGTCGCGGCGCTCGACGTGGGTGTCGGTCGCGGACCGCGAGTAGGACCGAACGTTGGCGCCGTAGCCGGCGGCGAGTTCGGCGATGTCGTGCCCGATCCCGTACGAGCCGCCGAAGACGACCATCGTCTTGCCGGTCAACCGGCGGCGGTATTCGTCGTCACTGAGCGGCTCGGGCCGATCCGCCGAGGCCAGCTGGAACAGCTTGTCGGCCAGCGAGATGTCGATCGGCTCGGTCACCTTCAGGTTCCGCTCGTGACCGGCGACCACCGCGATCTCGACCTCCGGCAGATAGCGCAGCACGACCGTGCAGTCGTCGGTCGCGGTGAACGCCGGATCCTGCGCCGCCCGGGCATAGGCGGACCGGATGGTGGAGAGCCGGAAGGACTGCGGGGTCTGGCCGCGGCGCAGCAGATGCCGGGGGAGTACGTCGACCATCCGGGCCCCCGGATCGTCGACCATGATCACCGTGTCGGCCGACGGGATCGCGGTGTCGACGGCCTGGTGGGTCTGCAGCGCCTCGACGTTCGCGGCGATGATCGTTTGCGACACCAGCGGCCGGACCGCGTCGTGCAGCAGCACGTTGCAGTCCTCCTCGCCCAACGCGGCCAGCGCGGTGGCGGTGGTGTCGTTCCGGGTGCCGGCGCCCTCGAGGATCTGGGTGACCTTGTCGTAGCCGCCCTTCTTCACGATCGCCCGCACCTCGTCCAGGTAGCCCGGCGTCATCAGCACGATGATCTCGTCGATCAACGGTGACGCGTCGAAGGTGGCGACGGTGTGCTCGATGATCGGCTTCCCGGCAACCTTGATCAACTGCTTGGGGATGCTCTGGCCGACCCGGGTCCCGGTGCCCCCGGCGAGGATGACGGCGACGTTACGCAAGCTGGTCACCGGACGACTGTAGCCGTTCCCTCCCCGGACACGTCGAACTTGACTCCCCGTCGTCGACCCGTCACCGGCGATCGCGCGCTACCGTGACCGAATGAGGTCCCTGGAGCTTCTCGCCGAGGTGCACCGGCGGCTCGCGCCGGAGCGTTATCTGGAGATCGGGGTCCGCCGCGGCGACAGTCTGGCGCTGGCCCGGGGACAGGCGGTCGCGATCGATCCGCGGTATTCGATCGAGGCCGAGTTGCGCTGCCAGGTGTCGCTGTTCCGGACCACCAGCGATGACTATTTCAGTCAGCCGGATCCGCTCGCCCCGACCGGCGGCCGGCCGTTCGACCTCGCCTACATCGACGGGCTGCACCTGTTCGAGTTCGTGCTCCGCGACCTGATCAACGCCGAGCGGTTCAGCTCGCCGCGCGGGGCGATCATCCTGCACGACGTGCTGCCGCGAAACGTCGAGGAGGCCGCCCGGGTCAAGCACACCCGGATGTGGACCGGCGACGCGTACCAGATCATCGGCGTGCTGCGCACCTACCGGCCGGACCTGGCCGTGGTGCCGATCGGCACCGAGCCGACCGGCCTGTTGCTGCTGGTCGGGCTCGACCCGGACAATTCGGTGCTGGCCGATCGGTACGACCAGATCGTGTCGGAGTTCCGGGCCACCGACCCGCAGCCCGTACCGGCGGATCTGCTCGATCGGTTCGACGCCCAGCCGCCGGCTCAGGTGCTCGGCTCGGGGCTCTGGGAGGTGCTCCGGTCAGCCGCGGACACCGACGGTCCGGTGCAGATTCAGCAGCAGGTGGCGGCTCAGCTGGCGGTCGAACTCGGCCCCGTTTACGCCCGCTGAGAGCCGGTCCGGCCCGGCGGCGCGGGCGGTGCTCCGGGTCGCCTGTGCGGCGCGAGAGGTAACCCGATCCGATGGCATGATTGCCCTCGGACGGAACCCGCGCGGGCCGAGGCGACGACAGGCGAGGACGGATTTCATTCAGATGCAGTTCACCGAGGCTCTGGGCGCTTCCTACCGCCTCGAAGAACGGATCGGCAGCGGGGCGGCCGGCGAGGTCTGGCGGGCGGTCGACACCCGTACCGGCGAGACGGTCGCGGCCAAGCTGCTCCGGCCGGAGCACATCGCCAACCCCGGCCTGGTCGAGCGGTTCGTCCGGGAGCGGTCACTGCTGACCGGGTTGCGGCATCCGAACATCGTCTCCGTCCGCGACCTGGTGATCGAGGGCGACCGGCTCGCGATCGTGATGGACTACGTCGACGGCGGCGCGCTGCGCGAACTGCTCAGCGCCGAACGGACCCTGCCGCCCACGGTGGCCGTGCACTTCGCCGCCGCGGTCCTGGACGGGCTCGCCGCCGCCCATCAGCGCCGGATCCTGCACCGCGACGTCAAGCCCGACAACGTGCTGCTGCTCGGCGACTGGCGGACCAGCCGCACGGACGGCGTCAAGGTGACCGACTTCGGCATCGCCGAGGTGATCTCCGATACGCCGCACACCCCGACCGAAGGACCCGGCACCGGCGCGCTCGGCTCCGGTGCGCTCGGCACGCCGGAATACATGGCGCCCGAGTTGATCAGCACCGGCGAGGCCGGTCCGCCGGCCGACGTGTACGGCGCCGGCATCCTGTTCTACGAGTTGCTCGCCGGGCGGACCCCGTTCGCCGGGCCGGGCACCGACTTCACCATCGCCCAGCGGCATGTATCGGCGCAGTTGCCGGTGCTGAACCTGCCGGCGGAGCTGTGGCGACTGGTGCAGAGCCTGCTGAACAAGGATCCGCGATCCCGGCCCACCGCCGCCGAGGCCGCCGCCGCACTGCGCCAGCTGAGCGGGTCGGTGTACGTGGTGCCGCCGCTGGCCCTGACCCCACTGCCCGAGGCCTTCACCAGCGTCGACCGGCCCGCGACAGCGGTCCGCGGCATCGTCGAGGATCAGGTCGAGCGGCCGGTCGACACCGAAACCGTCCCTCATCCCGGTCCGCTGCCGGACCTCGGCACGCCCGGCCAGGCGACCATGCACCGGCCGCTGCCACCGCGGCCGGCCGCACCGGTGGAACCGGAGCCGCAGGCCGATGAGCCCGGACGACCCTGGTGGCGGACGCCGAAGGTGCTGATCCTGTCCGCCGGCGCCGTGGTCGTGTTGGTCGGCGCGGTGATCGCGGCGGTCATCCTGATCCCCCGGTCGGCGCCGAAGCCGCCGCCCACACCGCCGCCGGTGGTCGCCGAGTTCCAGGCCAGCCAGACGGACTCGCCGCTGCCGACCGGGCTCGGCATCGCCCGGCGGGCCGAGTACGACTCGCAGACCGCCGCGATCGACCTCACGATCACCTACAGCGCGCAGAACGCGCCGCTGCGCGGACCGTTCCTGGAGGTGCTGCCCGGGCTCGACCCGAAGGCGGCCTGCCCGACCGTGAGCTGGACCGAAGCGAAGCAGCAGCAGAACCTGCCGAGTGTCACCGGCATCAGCCAGCGCTGCGGCTGGAGCGTGGACGGCGTCGCCGTGCCGGCGCAGAGCAGCAAGGAGGTCTCGGTCTCCGTACAGCAGCCGATCAAGAGCTCCGAGGAGCTGCAGAACTGGCTCGCGGCGGCCGCGGAGTCGACCACCACCGCCGTCCAGGACTCCGAGGTGACCGGCACCGCCTATCCGGTGCAGCGGCTCCGCGACATCCAGGTCAGCACTCCCGACCGGACCGTCAGCCAGCAGACTCTGCCGGTCACCCTGGTCCCGATCTGGCCCAGCGGTGCCGACTCGGTCAACCCGCTCTACCGGAGCCCGTCGGTCGGCCAGCCGTCGAAGATGTTAGCCGCGGTCGCCGGCACAGAGAAGGGCGTCCGGTTCAGCGACGGCTGCTCCGGCGCGGTCTCCGTTTCCTCCGACGGCCTGACCGTGACCGCGCTGGCCCAGACCCCGGAGTGCACGATCAACGCGAAGGTCGGCAACTTCACCGAGCTGCAGAGCAACACGTTCTCCATCGTCACCCGCGGCGGCTGACGCCGAAGCGGAGTCGGTCGGCTCGGTAGGGATTCAGGCGGCGGAGGGGCTGGCGGTCTGGACCAAGGCGATGCCTCCGGCGACGCAGGCGTAGCCGCGGCCGGCGGTCATCGCGACCGGTGCTCGGCGGGGCAGGGTGACGCCGAGCAGCTCGCCGTCGTAGTCGATGTTCGGCTGCAACAGCACCCCGCAGCGGGACTTCCGGACCGTCTTCGTCCAGTGGCTGTACAGGGAGCGCAGGTCGTCGGACCGGCCGGCGGCGACGATCCGCAGCTCGGACAGACCCGCTTCGAGCAGTCCGCTGATCGCCTGGTCGGCGTCGTCGAAGCGTTCGGCGTCGTCGATCATGACGACCAGCGGGCCGTCGTGCATCCGGGCCTCGGCGAGCAGCGGGGCCAGGTCGTCGGCCACCGAGGCCGTACGGTCGAGCAACGGCGAGCCGAGCAGGGGAGAGCGGCGATCGCCGACGCCCCAGACCTGGACCGGCGCCACTCCTTGATGATCACCCGCCGCCCGCAGCGCCTCGGCGATGGTCAGCAGCAAGCTCGACTTGCCGGACCGGGCCGGGCCGGCGATCAGCATGTGCTCGCCCTCGTAGAGTTCCAGCAGCTGCGGCGCCAGGTCGACCTCGCGGATCCCGACCGGGATCTGCCAGGGCTCACCGCCGATCATGGCCTCGACGCCGAGCTCGGCGATCGACACGTTGTCCGGCAGTTGGCCGACGACATCGGCCTTGCGGGCCTCACCCCACTTGGCGGTCACCCGCTTCGCGGCCTCGCGCAGTCCGCAGTTCGGCGTCGCGACGTGGGTCTGCAGCCGGGTCTCGCTCACCACACAGCGGCCCGGCACCGCGGCCGGCGCCTCGTGCGGCTTGATCCCGGCGGCCGAGTAGTCGTACTGGTCGGCCAACCGGAACAGCCATTTCTGGGTGGTCACTTCGTCGATCGCCGGCGGCACCGATTTCGCCCGGGTGGTGGAGGCCGCGAAGTACAGGCCGAGGTCCGGCCCGTCGGCGTAGGCCCGGTAGAGGCTGTCCAACAGCGCGATGCCCTCGAAGTCCTGGAACTCCTCCCGCAGCGCGGCCAGCCCGTCGATCAGCACCACGATCCGGCGGTGGCCGGTGTCGTCGGCCTTGCGCCGGTCCAGTTCGGCGCGGAGGTAGCGCAGGAACCGGACCTGCTGTTCCCGGGCGCCGCTACCCGATCCGATGTAGCCGGTCGTGTGCGGCAGTTCGGCGAGCGGCCGCAGGTCGCCCGACCCCATGTCGAGCACCAGCAGGTCGAGGTCGTCGGGGGAGACCGCATCGGCCAGCGTCAGGGCGATGGTGGACAGGGCGGTGCTGGTGCCACTGCCGGGGATCCCCATCAGCAGCAGGTTGCCGCTCCGGATGTCCCAGCCGGCCGGGATCTGTCGCTGCCGGTCCGGGTCGTCGGAGATCGCGAACTGGACCCGCGCTCCGTCGATCAGACCGCCCACCACCGGCAGCGGCGGCTCGTCGTCCGGGTGCTGTTCGGCCTCGATCGGCGGCTCCGGCGCGAAACCGGCGAGCTCGACCCGTTGACCCAGCGGCTCCGGCCAGACCGGCCGGGGTTGCTCGATCCCGGCGTCCTCGGCGGCGGCGACAATCGCGTCGATCATCAGGTCGAGGTCGGCCGGCGCCTCCTCCGTGGTCCGCGGCCGGGGCTCCTGCTTGACCTGTCCGAAGACCACCGGGTGGGCGTCGATCTTGGTCGTGGACTCCTGCTCGGACTGCCCGGTGACCAGGGCTGTCTGCACCGGGGTGATGTCGTCCTGGCCGAGCTTCACGTACGCCCGGCCCTGCTGCCGGCGGCTGATCGCGGCAGCGTCGGGCACGCCGATCACGTTGCTCGAGTCCTCCCGGCTCTGCACCCGCAGCGCCACCCGCAGGTTGGTGTTGGCCAGGATGTCGTCGTTCACGACGCCGGCGGGCCGCTGGGTGGCCAGGATCATGTGCACGCCAAGGGTACGACCGACCGCGGCGACGCTGACCAGAGAGGACAGCACGTCGGGATACTCCCGGGCCAGCATCGCGAACTCGTCCACCACCAGCAGCAGCCGCGGCATCGGCTCGCTCGGGTTGGTCGCCAGATAGGTGTCCAGGTTGTCGACCGCCTCGCCGGCCGCGGCGAAGAGGCGCTGCCGGTACTGCATCTCCGCCTCCAGGGCGCGCAGCGCGCGGTTCGCCAGCTGCTCGTCCAGGTTGCTGATCGTGCCGATCGTGTGCGGCAGCCGCTCACAGGTCTTGAACGCGGCGCCGCCCTTGAAGTCGATCAGGATGAAGGTCAGCCTGGTCGGGTCGTTCCGAGCCGCCAGCCCGGCCACCATCGAGCGCAGGAACTCGCTCTTGCCCGAGCCGGTGGTGCCGCCGACCAGGCCGTGCGGTCCGTCCCGTACCAGATCGAGGGTGAACGCACCGGCCTCGCCGATGCCGACGGGCGTAGACACTCCGGTCGGGGCCGACCAGGCCTGCCGGATCACCTCGGCGGAGATCTCCTCGAAGTCCAGCAGCGGCGGCAGCCGGACCAGCGACGGCAGCGCCGCGCCGGGCACGACCAGGTCCGGGTCGTCGAACCGGGCCAGGTCCATCGCCGCCCGTTGCGCCGTGCGCAGGCCGATCCCGGCCAGGACGACATCGTCGACCTGCTTCAGGTCTCCCGGCCGGGTGACGGTGCCGGCCGCATCCGCACCGACCGTGATCACCACGGTGCAGGCGGCCGGAAGTTGATCTTCGGAGGAGGCGACGACGATGCCGGAGACCTTGACCTCGGGCTTCTGCTGCGGATTGCTGGACTTGGTGTTCCGGCCATGACCGAGCAGGGTGCGGGCGGGGGCGTTGCGGCCCTCGGTCAGCACGTCGGAGTCGAGCACCATCAGCACGGCCGGCGTCGGATGATCATGGATCCCGTCCCGCAACGCGCGCAGCAGCTCATCGCTGCGGGAGCGCTGGTCGGACAGCCAGCGCTCGCCGGCGCCGCCGCCGTGCCGGCGCAGGTGCGGCAGCCAGGATGTCCAGGCCCAGTCCTCGTCCCGGCCCTGGTCGCAGAACACGCCGACCGTGACGTCGGCCGGGCCGCTCTGCGTCGTCGCCTGGCTGAGCAGGCTCCGGGCCACGGCCAGCGCGCCTGCCCGCTCGCCGATGATGCCGACCACCCCGGCGTCGGAGAGATCGACCTCGACCGCGGAGGCCGGCATCCGGCTGTCCCGCAGCGCCGCCCGGATCTTGTCGTCGAGCCGGCCACCGGCTCGGTTCTCGATCGGCGCCGACCAGGGAGTGTCGCCGACGCCGGCGTGCAGCCGGAGGAAGTCCGGTGCCTGGGGCCGTCGTTCCCACAACGTCATGGTGGGGATGGCTGCGCGGCGGATCGAGGTCGCCGGGTCCGGCGACTCGCCGTAACTGCGCCGGCTGGCCGCTACCGCGGCCTCCCGGAGCTCGCCGCGGAAGGTCTCGATCGCTTCGTCGAACCGCTTCTCCTCGGCCCGCAGGTTCTTCGTTCGTCGGTGCTTGCCCTCGACCCAGGTGCCGATGCCGAGGACCGGGCTGAGCGCGGCCATCAGCGCGAACGCCGGGTTGCCCATCACCATCACCATCACGCCGGCGAGCAGCAGCGGCGCCAGGATCATCGCGATGCTGAACCTGCTGGAGTCCGGCACGTCCTTGCGGGCGGGCGGCTCCACCGGGTCGGGATCGTCGGGCCGGCCGGGCCGCGGCGGCCGGTTGTACGGTGCCGTACCGGCCGGGGTCAGGTTGTTCAGTGAACCCGGTCTGGGCGCCGGCGTCTCCACGATCCTCGGGCGCAGCAGGACGGTCACGCCGCCGGCGGTGACCACGGCCTGCTCGGTGACCAGGATCCCCTCCGGGCGCGGCTCCGCGGGCTCCTCCTTCTTGCGGCCCGTGCGCCGGATCAGGTCGGCGGCCCGCCGGCCCGGGCCGGGGCGGTCCTGCTTCGCCCCCTTCTCGGCCTGCTCAGCCGCGTCGTCGTCGGAGTCGTCGTCCTCGGCCGAATCCTCCTCGGCACCGCCGAGCCGCCGACCGTCCACCAGCGTGCCGTTGGTGGAGCCGGCGTCACGGACCCGAACGCCGTCCTCCTCGACAACGACCGTGGCGTGTTCCCACGACGTGCTGGCGGAGTCGACCGAGATGTCGGCCTGAGGCGAGCGGCCAATGATCATCGGCCGGTTCGCCGGCACCGGGATCACCAGGCCCGCGTCCAGCCCGCCGGCCAGCGTCGCGGTCCAGCCGGTGACCGCCTGCGGTCGCTCCAGCGGCGCCCGGGAGACCGTACTGCCCTCGAGCAGCAGCACCTCCGACAGCAGCGTCTCGGCCGCGAAGGCGTTGTCGTCGACGAACAGGGTCGCCTCGGCGTCGAGCCGCTGACCGCAGGTCTCGGCGACCAGATCCGCCAGCGTCGCCGACGGGGTGCTGCGGCTCACCTCGATCTCGCGGGGAGAGCCGTCGAGGTCGATCAACAGACGCATCGAGATTCCCCTTCCCGAAAGTCGATGGCCTACCTGGTCCTGATCATGGTGCGGCGAACCAGATCAGTCGCGGCGTCGGGTCGTCCGTGTCCGGCCGGAGCCCGAGGTCCTGGTCGGATGATCGCAGCCCGATCACTCTGTCCGCGGCCAGGGCCCCGGGGTAAGAGAAGTCGAGCGCCGGTCCGGCCAGGCCGTTGCCGTGGTCGAGCTGGAGGCCGGCGATCGCGGTCGCCGGGTCCGCACTGCCGTCCTGACTCTGCCGGGTCGTCACCGCCGTGATGGCGTACGTCAGCGCGATCACCGCGTCGTGGCTGCGGGTGTCGGCGTTGTCGACCACCTTGGCGAACGGCTGATCGCCGAGCAATGTCTTCCGCTCCGGATCGCCGGCCAGCATCCGGGTCGCGGCCAGGAAGGCCGACACCGCCTTGCCGGCTTCGTCCGCGCCGAGCGCCGCCGCGTCGTCGCCGTTCGCGCCGACGCTGGCGAGGCTGGTGGACAGGCTGCCGTCGGCCTCGACCAGCGCCGCGGTGAAGGCCGGGCTCGTCGCCTCCGGGGTGAGGAAGATCGGCAGTGTGAGGTCGGCTCCCTGCAGCGCCTTGACCACGACCGACTGCTGCACCGCCGGACCGGAGATCAGGACCGAGTCGATCTTCTTCTTCTCCTTGGTCCGATCGGTGACGACCTTGATCAGGTTCTTCACGTCGTCGTCCGGCTCGAAGGTGATCTTTCCGTCCGGGTCCACCCCGTCCGGGGTGCCACCGCCGACGTCGATCAGCAGGGTCCGCTTCAGGTTGGCCGCGGTCAGCGACTGCTGCAGGGCGGCGCCGATGGCCGGTTCCTGCGGGCCGGTGGCCCAGGCCAGGTCGCCCAGCAGCTTCGGGTCCGGCTCGTACGGCAGCAGCAGCGGCAGCTCGGCGGCCTTGGCGGCCTTGACCGCGCCCCGCAGGTGCGGGCCCTGGCTGGCGGCGACGATCCCGACCACGCCCTGGTCGGCGAGCTGCCGGACGGCGCGCTTGGCGCCGGCCTCACTGCCCTTGTCGTCGGCGGTCTCCAGGGTGACCTTGACCCCGCCCATGGTCAGCCGCTGCGCGGCCACCTGAGCGCCCTCGGCCGCGAACTTCCACTCCGAGCCCTCGCCCGGTCGCGAGGCCAGGGTGACCAGGACGCCGATCTTCAGTTCGGCCGGCGCTCCCGGCACGGCGACGGCGACCGGTTGGGCCGGCGCCGGATCCGTCTTCGGGGCGGCGGAGGCGTTCCGCCACCAGAGGAACCCGCCGGCGCCACCGAGCACGACGACGACCGCGACGATGAGCGCGATCCAACGCCCCCTGGTCACTGGGCCCCGATTCGGAAGGTGTAGACGGTCTGGCTCTCGGCGCCGGGTGGCACCTCGAGCTGGAAGGCGGGCAGGGTGGCGCCGACCTGCAGCGCCGCCTGCAGCTGGGCCTGCTTGAGCAGGATGCCGTTGATGTCCTCGCCGCGGACGTTCGCGTACTGCTCGGTCTGGCCCGACGCCAGCGCCAACTGGAAGTCGGCGGTGCCGACCTGGGCCGCGCTGGTGGCCATCGAGCCGAGCAGGCCGGAGCCGTTGACCTTGCGGTCACCGAGGTCGAGCAGCACCTTCTTCAGGCTGCCCTCGAGCAGCGCGAACGAGGCGTTGACGTCCCGGGTCGAGTCGGACACTCCGCGGGCCAGGTCGCCGAGCGATGCGTCGACCTGCTTGGCCGCGGCCGCGGCGGTCCGCTTCTCCGACTCGCGCAGCTGGCGGCGCTGGCTGTCGATGATCCGGGCGCCGTTCTTGTTGATCGCTTCGGCGCCGTTGGACAGACCGGCTGCCGACTTCTCGAACATCGCGCCGACCGCTTCACTGTCGATCTGCGCTTGCGCGCTGATCTTGCGGATCGCCGGCTCGATCGCTTCGGCGAGTTCCTTTGTCGCCTGGTCTGACGCGTTCTTGAATCCGGCCCGGATCTTGCCCGGCAGTTCCTCGTGGTACTTGGCGAAATCCCTCATCGGGCCCCCCATCGCCGTGTACGACTTGGTGAACCTCTCGACAGTCCCGTCCTCACCGGTCAGATCCTCGATCCGGTCGTCGAGGTCCTTCATCTCCTGCAGGTCGGGGTCGATCTCGTCTGGACGTTGATCCCGGATCTTCTGCACGGCTGCTTGGATGTCCCTGATCTGCTCATCCGCCGCGGTCAGCTTGGTTCGAACCGAGTCGAGGGTGCTGGCCAGACTGTCGTTGCGCTCCTTGTCGGTAGCGTCCGCGACTCTCTGCCAGGCTGCCGCCTGTTCCAGGGTCCGCTCGAGCAGCGACCCCTTCCGGGTGAATGGCGACGGGGGATTCAGTTCCTTGGGCTCCTCTGGCGGAGTTTCGGGATCGCCATCGTCTTCGGGAGTACACCCCAGCGGGACGAGGTAGCTCCGCATCTCCTCAATGTCCTGCTCGCTTGCACCTTCGTCGGGATCGAAAATCCCGCCGCCCTCACCCATCTCACAGGCATGGTCGGCCGCTGCCTTGATCTGAGCCTCCGTCGACCGGTCGATGCCAGGCGTGCCTTCCGGCGGGCTCTTCAGTTCGGATACCGCCGCCGCTGCGTCGGTGTGGATTGCAGCTAGGCCCTCGTCCAGGGCATCCGCCTCTTCCGCGGCTTTCTGCAGTTCAGCGGCCAACGCGCCTAGTTGGTCGTCGATGGCAATGAGCTGCTGATCGGTGCCCGCAAGGTCCTTTTCCAGGGCAGTCGGCAATGCGTCGGCTGCCACGCCAACGGCCTTCGCCGAGTCCGCAACCGATTTAACGTCGTCGTCGAGGCCCTCGTACTTCTTGAGAGCCTCACCCACGATACTCGGCTGCAGCTGCTCGATCAGTGTGTCGCCGTTCTTGACCAGCCGCTTCATGATCGACGCGAAGGTCTGCTCCGCTGCCCACAGGGAGCAGGTGGTGGACTTGTCGTCCTTGCACAGCTCGGCGGTTGGCTCGGCCGGGCCGACCGAGCGCAGCAGCACGGCCTGCGCCTCGGCCTTGCACTGCTTGTTGGCGGTGGCGTAGCCCTCGAGCTGGCCGGACACCTGGAGCAGGTTGCCGTACACGCTGCCGACGGCCTGCGGCGAGCCGACCACCGTCGCGCAGCCGTTGCCGCTGACCCGCGGTGCGGGCGGATCGCCCGAGGTGTCGCCGAGCAGCTTGTCCAGCGCGCCGACGGTCTGACTCAGCTCCTGCAGCACCGCGGACTGGGCGCCCTCGACGGTGCCCTCGATGTCGCGGTTCAGGTCGTTCAGCTGGCCGTCGAGTTCCTTCACGGAGCCGGAGAGGCCCTTGGTGCTCTCCTGCAACTCCTTGACCGTCCGGGTGCCGAGCGTCTTGGAGGTGGACTCCAGGTTTTTCCGCACCTTGGAGATGTCGGTGCTGGCGCGGGTGAGCACCTGGTTGACGTCGGTGATCACCCGGATCGTCCGCTGCTCGAGCGCGAGCTGGGAGGTCGGGCTGGTGTTGAACGCCGACTCCAGCACCCGGCTCACCGAGGGGTCGGTGACCAGGCCGGGCTGCACCGACAGGTCGAAGGTCGGCACCTTGAAGTCCTTGGTGTCCGCGACCAGCCGCAGGGTCGCGTTCGACCCCATCTGCGGCGAGGCGAGCAGCGCGGCCCACTGGACCACCGCCTCACCGTTGTCGGACCGGCTGAGCACGCCGTTGGTGGCGGCTGCGGTGCCGGAGGCGGTGGCGGTGATCACCTCGGTGGGCGCGACGCCGGACAGCGCGGTCGAGGCGACCACGGTCAGCGGGGCACCGACCAGCGCGGGCTGGGTACGCGAGGTGCCGGCTACGTCGTAGGTGAGGTTCTCCGGCCGCAGGGTCAGGTTCTGCACCGTGATGTCGATCTCGACCCGGCCGGTGTGCCCGGCGAGATCGTTCAGATTGGTGCCGGACTTGTCGGCCGTCCGGTACGCCGTGCTGACCCGCACCGGCAGGTCGTCGGCGACCTCGCGCGGGGAGTAGTTCCTGGTGTCGGTGGCCGCATCGGAGGCGTTCTCCCGGACCGACAGGGTGGTCGACTTGATCGCGGTCATGGTGCCGTCCGGTGCCATCTCGACTCCGACGGACTGCAGGATGCGCTGCGGCGGCAGATCCGGTCCTTGATCTTGAGTCGTACATCCGGCGACCACCAGGACGGCCGCGAGCAGCAGCACGAGGGGTCGGACTCGGATGGAGGCTTGGCTGGAAACGGGCCCGCTGGTCCGGGTCCGTTCGGGCCTGGTGATCGTCATCAGCTCCCTTGTAAATGCTGGTCAGTCGGCTGGGTGGTGCGATCTCCGACGCTCCAGGCGTCGTCATGCTGCGGGATCGTATCGCAGACGCGCGTCACGTTCCCGATACCCCGACGGCGCGCTGGAGCTTTTTCACACGGCTCCAAGCGCCTTGGTTAACGCAGCAAGAACAGTCGATTTCGAGAAGATCTGAGTGATCCCGCCGCTGTTAGTTTGATCTTGGTTCGAGACGGGCCGTACGGGCGGGCGTCGGTGCTCTGCGCGTTCTCCCGGGCAATGGATGAGCCAGCTCACACACAGGTGACCGACACGCGTCGGGTGTCAAGGAGGAGTGCGGATGACTCGGGTTCTTACGACCGAAGAAGCGAAGACGGCGATTCGGGAGATTCAGCGGATCGTGAATGGTGGTCTGACTGAGCAGATTGATCAGTTGGATCATCAGGGGCGGGTGTTGTCTCAGCCGGATCGTTGGGACGGTCCGTTGGCGGTGCAGTTTCGGACTTCGACCTGGCCGGACACCAAGACGGCGTTGAACAAGGCGAAGCAGGAGCTGGAGGAGCTGCGGGACCAGTTGGACAAGATCGCGCAGAACATCACCACGGCCGGCGGCGGCTCCGCCTGACCTTCAACGGATTCGAGCGGGGAGGATTCGCTGCGGCCGATCGGGCGCGGCGCCTCCCCGCCGAGCAGGCATGCAGCAACGGCGACAACCGGCTCAGGGGAAGGTTGCAGAAGTGGTAGACATCTCGGATCTCGGCGCAATCGATGAAGATGTGCCCTTCAACAACGATGTAGCCGACACCTTGATCGCCGCCTTCAACGGCCTCGCGACGACGGTCGAGGAGCAGGCGCCGACCCGGGCGTCCTACGTGACGGCCGCAACGAAGGACTTCAGGGGTCACTTCTCCGAACTCTTCAGCGGCAACGCCTCGGTGGCATCGGCGGACGCCACCGAGCTGGTCGCCCGGCTGCGCGAGGTCGCGACCGGTGCGCAAACGCTCAAGGACGAGGCGGACAAGGAACAACAGCGTCGGGAAACCGCCCGGAACTGGAAGCGGGAGCAGGACGACCGCAATGCCTTGGAGGAGTTCGGCGACTGGGCCTTCGGCGGCGACGATCCGCCGGTCGGGCCGCCCGCCGATCCGGTGTCGATCACGGCCTCGGCCGCGCAGAACGGGACCCGGCAGACCCCGCCGCCGGGCAGCGGCCCCAGCGGTGGCAGCTCCACCACCACGTCGGCCCGACCTTCCGACCTACGCAGGTTCGCGACCGATTCCGGTGCCCTGAACCAGGCACTGGACGGCAAGCCGGGCGTGCTGCGGGGCCACCTGACGAGCTTCGCCTCCTCCTGCCAGTGGGGCACGCTGTCGGCCGACGGCGTGATCACCGGCCTCGAGCAGTGGCTGACGGCCAACGGGCAGGACGTGACCTGGGCGACGACGGTCGCGAACGCGTTCGCCGCGGCCGGTGGTGAGGGCAACATCACCTGGTTGTTGAACAGCACCCTGTCGGAGGTGCTGCGGGCCGCCGGAGTGTCCGAGACCCGCCAGGATCTGACCATCGTGGCGGCCCAGGCGTACGGCAATCCGCCGACCACCGGCTACGCCGACGACCCGGTGAACACGGCCACCGGCAACTTCGTCGAGACCGAGCTGGACCTGGGCTTCCCGGGGGCCGCGGCGAACCTCGAGTTCGCCCGGACCTACAACGCAGTCGACAGCGAAGGCGGCGCGTTCGGGCCCGGCTGGTCCTCGGCGCTGGACCTGCGGCTGGACTTGGCCGACAACGGAGCGACGCTGGTGCTGGCCGACGGGCGCCGGGTGTTGTTCCCGCGGCTCGGCGACGGTTGGGACCGGGCGCCGGGGGAGAGCCTGTGGCTGAATCGAGTCGGCACCGGACGTGACGCCGCGCTGGAGCTGTCGGACAACGCCGGCCAGCGGCGCACCTTCACCCCGGGCGGACTCTGGACCGCCGTCAGCCACGGCCCCGGCACCACGATCGCCGCGGAGCGGGACGACGAGGGGCGACTGGTCCGGCTGGCCCACGAGCGTGGCCGCTGGATCGAGATCGGCTGGAGCGGGACCGGGCCGGTGGCCGGGGGCCGGGTCGCCGGCGTCCGGTCCTCCGACGGCCGTCGGGTCACCTTCGGTTACGACGACGCCGGCCGGCTGGTCTCGGCCACCGGCCCACTGGGCACCCGGACCTACCGGTGGAACGACGCCGGCCTGATCGACGCCGTCGTGGCCGCGGACGGAGTGGTCGAGGTGGAGAACTCCTACGACGAGCAACACCGGGTCGCCGGTCAGCGCTCGCCGTTCGGTCGGCAGACCCGCTACTCCTATCTACCCGGCCGGATCACGGTCGTGTCAGATCTCGACGGCGAACGCCCGAACACCTGGATCGCCGACCGGCGTGGCCGGCTGGTCCGGGTCGTGGACTCCGACGGTCAGCAGCAGTCGATGAGCTATGACCGGTTCGGCAACCTGGTCTCGGTGACCGAGCGCAACGGTGCGGTGACCACCCACGGCTACGACCTCCGCGGGCGGCGGGTCCGGACCCGTACCCCGGCTGGGGCGGACCTGACCTTCGGTTACGACGAAGCCGACCGGCTGACCACCGTGATCGCTGAGGCCGGCGCCGTCACCGAATACGGCTACACCGGTGCCGACCGCAATCCGTCGGTGATCATCGATCCCGAGGGCGGCCGGACCGAACTGACCTGGGACGGCTCGCTGCTGCGCGAGGTGAGCGACCCGGTCGGGGTCACGCTGCGGTTCGACTACGACGAACACGGCGACCTGGTCTCGATGACCAACGCCGTCGGCGGTCGCGCCCGGCTCGAGCGCGACCCGGCCGGCCGGGTGATCGCGGCGATCACGCCGTCCGGCGCCCGGTCCGCGTACCAGTACGACGCGGCCGGCCTGCTCGTCTCCCGGCGCGACCCGAACGGTGCCGTCTTCCGGTTCGAGCACGCCGCCGGTGGTAGGCCGGCGGCGACGGTCGACCCGTATGGCGGCCGGGTCGAGCTGGAGTACGGCGCGCACGGCGAGGTGGCGAAGACGATCGACCCGCTCGGCCGCGCGGCGACCCGGACGTACGACGACCTCGGCAACGTGGCCGCGGTGGATCTGCCGGACGGCAGCGGCTGGCGGTTCGGGCACGACGCGCTGTCCCGGCTGCGGGAGACCATCGACCCCACCGGGGGCAGCTGGCGGCGTGAGTACGAACCCAACGGCGCCGTGACCTCGCTGACCGACCCGACCGGGGTGCACCGCGAGCTGTCGGAGGATCCGGCCGGCCGCCGGATCGCGCTGGTCGAGGCCGACGGCCGGACCGAATCCCGGTTCGACCCGCTAGGCCGCACGATCGCGGCGGAACAGCCCGACGGGTCGACCGAGTTGATCACCTACGACCGGTGCGGACGTCCGGTGGAGCTGGTCGACGGCGAAGGCCGGCTGACACTGCTGCGCCGGGATCCGGCCGGCCGGCTGGTGGAGCGGATCGCGCCGTCCGGGGCGGTCACCCGCCACGAGTACGACGGGTGCGGCCGGCTGGCCGCGGTGACCGATCCGACCGGTGGCCGGACCGAGTTGGAGTACGACGCCGACGGCCGGGTCGTCAGGGAGCTGTCGCCGACCGGCGAAGTCACCTGGTCCTCCTACGACGCCATGGGCTGGGTGGTCGCCCGGTTCCTCCCCGGCCAGGGACTGACCCGCTACGCCTATGACCTGATGGGCCGGGTGATCCGGCAGAGCGACTCGTGGCACGGCCGGCGCCGGTTCCGCTACGACGCGGCCGGGCAGCTGGTCGAGACGGTCAACGGCAACGGCGGGATCACCCGCTACGACCACGACGCCTGCGGGCGGCTCGTGATGATCACCGACCCGGTGGGTGGGGTGACCCGTCGCCGCTACGACGGGATGGACCGGCTGGTGGCCGAGACCGACCCGTTGGGCCGCACCACCACCGTCGAGTACGACGCCGCCGGCCGGCAACTGGCACGGACGGATCCCGGCGGGCGGCGTACCGAATGGGGCTTCGAGGCGGGCCGCGAGTCGACCCTGCGGGTCGACGGTCGGATGATCGCCGAGATCGTCCGCGACCTGCGGAGCCGCAGCGTCGTCGTCACCGACCACTCCGACCCGAACGGGCCCACCGAGCATGAGTTCAGCTGGAACGGGCGCCAGCAGCTGAGCTCTCGGCGGCGCGGCGATCGTCGCGTCGAGTGGGGGTACGACAGCGACGGACGGCGGGTCACGATGACCGCACCGGACGGCCGGCAGATCGGCTACGAGCGCGACGGCAGCGGCCGGATCACCGCGATCGAGCATCCGCTGCTCGGCCGCGCAACCTTCGGCTACGACGGATCGGGCCGCCTGATCCGGGCCGGCGCGGGCGACCTGATCCAGGCCTGGGGATACTCGGACGGCTTCGTCGTCGAGCACACCCTGACCGGCCCCGCCGGCTCCACCCGGACTCGGCTGGAGCGGGACACGTGGGGCCGGATCGCGGCGATCAGGGCCGATTCCGGCCGGCGCCGGTTCGGCTACGACGAGTGCGGTCAGCTGGTCGAGGATCGGGCCGACGACGGCACCGTCTCGACCTGGCACTACGACGGCGCCGGCCGACTGGCGGCCGAGGCGGTGGCCGGCGTCCGCCGCGACTATGCCTACGACGCGGCCGGGCAGCTGACCTCGAGCAGCGCCGGCGAGGTGCGGGTGAACTACCGCTACGACGAGGCCGGCCGGCGGCTCCGGGCCGAGTGGTCCGACGGCCGGGCCCGGGAGTTCGGCTGGTCCGACCTCGGCGGGCTGGACCTGATCACCGACCGCGACGCGGCCGGCGACACCAGGACAACCCAGCTGTGGACGGACGCGCTCGGCGAGCTGGGCCGGGTGGACGGCACCGAGACCTGGTGGGACACCGCGTCGGCGTACCCGGCCCTGATCCAGGCCGGCGACACCCCGGTGGTGCCAACCGCCGGCGGGCTGACCGGCGTCGGCGGTGCCTGGCACGCGCCCGGCTGGCGTACCGCGCGGGCGGCCGCATCGAACCCGTGGACGATCGGACCGGTCACCGACCTCGGCTCCGGCCTGGGGATCGGTGCAGCCGGCGAGTTGACGGTCGCCGGTCTGGAGTGGATGGGGGCGCGGGCCTATGACCCGGCGACCCGGGCGTTCCTGTCGGTCGATCAGCTCGAGCCGGTGATCGGGTCGGGTTGGGCCGGGAATCCGTACGCGTTCGCCGGAAACGATCCGCTGCACGCGCTGGACCCGGCCGGGCTGAGCCCGGTCACCGACGAGGAGCTGAAGGCCTACGCCGCCTCGAACGACGGGGCCGCGAACGCGGTCGGCGAATGGGTCGCCGACAACTGGGAGTACGTGGCCGGCGGGGCGATGGTGGTCGGCGGCCTGCTGCTGATGGCCACCCCGCTCGGCCCGACGGTGGGCATGGGCCTGATCAGCGGGGGCGCGGACGCGATCATCCAGAAGGCCACCACCGGCACGGTCAACTGGGGCCAGGTCGCGCTGTCCACGGTGGTTGGTGGCGTGGGCGGTGGCCTCGCGGGCCTGGCCGCGAAGGCGAGCAAGGGCGGGCTTGCGGCCCTGAAAGCCCGCGTCGGCGTCTATGGCACCATCGGTGCGGTGAGCAGCGAAGCAACCTATGTCACGCAGAACTGGGACAACCTGAGTTGGCGCGGAGCGCTCGGTGCCGGTGCGGGTGGCTTCGTGGCCGGCGCCTTCTCCGGCGGGCGCGGGCCGGGTGGCGGAAGCGTGGCGACGGCGTTCGGACGTGAGGCCAAGTCAATCACTGCCAGGGCAGCCACCGCCGGGCTCGGCTTCGTGGGTGGTTTCTCGGGATCGGTGACCAACCAGGTCGTGTCCGGCGCCCCGGTGAACCTGACTTCAGCGGTGGTATCCGGCACTCTCGGCGCGGGCACCTCGCAGATTCCGAAGGTTTACAACGCGCCCAGCGGGACCTCGAGCACGCTGCAGCAGGTGTCCCAGTACGGCCCGCGCTTTTCCAACCTGGCGAGCTTCGGCAACCACGGCACCCAGGCGCTCTACGTGGGCGCCATCCAGAGCTCCGTGCAGAGTTATGGTGCGAACGTGCTCATCGGGTCTCCCCTCCAGGGCAACGGTATTCAGTTCTTCGGCCACTAGTGAGCGGCGCCGGACCGAACCGCAGTCGGCGCCGTCGTCCGTTGACGTTCCGGCGGCTGCGTCCGTTGGACCTGTGGTTGCTGCTGATTCCGGTGGCGATGGGGATCGCCGTTCCGGTGCTCTGGCAGCTCCGGCCGGATCTCACGGTGCTGGTGATCGTGCTCGCCCTCGCGATGGGGTCGAGCACGGTCCTGCTGCCGGCGGTCGTCCGGGAAATCCTGATGTGGGTCCTCGGCCTCGGCGGTGCCCTCGCCTGGGGACTGCTGGAGCCGATGCTGGGGCTGAGCTGGCTGGTGCTGTTCCCTTGTGGATTCGCGTTGGGTGGGCACGTCAGGGCGGTACGGGCCGGCGCGCCAACGCCGGGCGGCAAGGCCGCCGCTCCGGCCTCGGACGCGGTGGTGTGCAATCCGGGTGAGGGCGAGGACGAGGTGGTGCTTTCCGAGCCGTCGCCGGCCGCGGTCGCCGCCGCGATCGACGCCTTGGATGGGACCGAACGGACCGTCATCAGCCTGTTCCGGGGATCGGCCCGGCTCGACCTGGCCGGCAGCGCCGCCGGGCCGATGATGGTGTACCACTGCGCCGATCATGCGGCCGCGCGCCCGGAGTGGAGCCACCTGACCACCCCCGAGGCGTCGGACACCGAGGTCGCCATCCAGCTCGCTGACGTGGTGGGCCATTTCCGGTTCTGGCAGACCACGACAGTCGAACCGGCCAAGCGAGCCGCGGCCGAGTTCCTTGATTCGGGCAGCCGATCACCGGGACTTTCCTGGCGTACCGACGCCGACGTGGCCGACCTGAGACCGCCGGGACTGGCCGAGGAGTGACCCCACCGGACCCCGATCAGGACCCATCCGCTGCTTGACCCCGACGCTGTTAAGTTGTCGCACAACTTGGCGAGGTTGTCGAACAACTTTGATCTCAGCGGTTCGGTGCGTCGGCCTTGGTCGGCCGCCACCGGGGAGGTGGCAGACCATGGTGGACATCGCGGATCTCGGCGCGATCGACGAAGACGTTCCGTTCAACAACACGGTGGCCGACAATCTGATCGAGGCCTTCGACGGCGCCGCCTCCGACATCGAGGGGCAGGCTTCCTCGCGGTCGTCCCACGTGAAGACGGCGATGGGCGTCTTCAAGGGCCACTTCTCGGAGCTGTTCTCGAGCAATGCCTCGGTCGCGTCGGCGGACGCGACCGAGCTCGCCGATCGGCTCCGCGAGGTCGCGACCGGAGCGCGCACCTTGAAGGAGGAGGCGAGCAAGGAGCAGAAGCGGCGGACGACCGCGCGGGAGTGGAAGCAGCGGCGCGACGATCGCAACGCCCTCGAAGAGTTCGGCGACTGGATCTCCGGCGGTGCCGAGGACCCGCCGGTGGGCCCGCCGGCGGAAGAACCGTCGATCCCGGTGTCGGAATCGAAGAACGGGGCGCGGGAGAACCCGCCACCGGGCGGTGGCGCCAGCGGTGGCGGCGGCGGGACGTCGTCCGCGAGACCGGACGACCTGAGGTCCTTCGCCAAGAACTCGGCCGACCTGAACGGCAACCTGAAGGGCCGGCCCGGCACCCTCACCGGACACCTGGAGAGCTTCGCCGCGGACTGTCGCTGGGGACGGCTCTCGGCCGATGGCGTGGTGACCGGCTTCACGAAGTGGTTGACGGCCAACGGCGAGGACGTGAAGTGGGCGAACACGGTCGCCGACGCGTTCGCCAAGGCCGGCAGCGATGGCGCCGTGATCACGCTGTCGAACAGCGCGCTGGCGTCGGCGTTGAAGTCCGCCGGGGTGGCGGCGACCCGGCAGGACCTGACGATCGATCCCCCGGAGGCGTACGGGCACCCGCCGACCACCGGCTATGCGGACGATCCGGTGAACACCGCAACCGGCAACTTCGTCGAATCCGAGGTAGACCTCGGCTTCGCCGGCGCCGCGGCGAACCTGACCTTCCGGCGCACCTACAACGCCGTCGACGACGGCAGCGGCGCCTTCGGGCCCGGCTGGTCGTCGCTGCTCGACGTTCGGCTGGAGCTGGCCGACGACGGCGCCACGATGGTGTTGCCGGACGGCCGGCAGGTGCGGTTCCCGCGGCTCGCCGACCGGTGGGACCGGGCGGTCGGTGAAAACCTGTGGCTCGATCGGGTCGAATCGGAAGCCGGCAGCGTGCTGGTGGCCTCCGACAACAAAGGTCAGCGGTGGAGCTTCAGCTCGGCCGGGCTCTGGCTGGCGGTCACGCGGGGAGTCGGCTCGACCGTGTCGGCGGAGCGCGACGCCGCCGGGCGGCTGGTCCGGCTGGTGCACGAACGGGGTCGTTGGATCGAGATCGCCTGGTCCGACGGGCGGGTCGCCGGGGTTCGCTCCTCGGACCGCCGGCGGATGGACTACGGCTACGACGAAGCGGGCCGGCTGGTCTCGGCCACCGGCCCGGTCGGCACCCGAAGCTATCGGTGGAACGACGCCGGCCTGATCGGCACCGTGGTCGGTGCCGACGGCGTCGTCGAGGTGGACAACACCTACGACGAGGGACGCCGGGTCGCCAGCCAACGCTCGCCGTACGGTCGGCAGACCCGCTATGTCTATCTTCCCGGCCGCACCACCGTGGTCTCCGATCTCGACGGCGAGCGCTCCAACACCTGGATCGCCGACGAGCGCGGCCGGCTGATCGGACTGGTCGACGCCGCCGAGCACCGGCAGTCGATGAGCTACGACGCGCACGGCAACCTGGTGTCGGTGACCGAACGGGACGGCTCGGTCACCACCCACGGGTACGACGAGCGCGGCCGGAAGGTCCGGACCAGGACGCCGTCCGGCGCCGACCTCACCTTCGGCTATGACGAGGCCGACCGGGTGACCACGGTGGTCGCCGAGTCCGGCGGCGTCGCGCACTACGAATACGCCGGCGACGGCCGCAACCCGTCGTTGATCATCGACCCCGAGGGTGGTCGTTCCGAACTGTCCTGGGCCGACGGTCTGCTGCGCCAGGTCACCGACCCGACCGGGGTCACCATGCGGTTCGGCTACAACGACCACGGCGACCTGATCTCGGTGACCAACGCCGCCGACAACGTCGCCCGGCTGGAGCGCGACGCCGGTGGCCGGGTGACCGCCGCGATCACGCCGTCCGGAGCCAGGTCCACCTACCACTACGACGCGGCCGGCCTGCTCGCCTCGCGCCGCGACCCGAACGGCGGGATCTGGCGCTACGAGCACTCCGCCGGTGGCAAGATCACCGCGATCATCGATCCGCTGGGCGGTCGTACCGAGTTGGAGTACGGACCGCACGGCCAGCCGACGAAGACGATCGATCCGCTCGGCCGCGCCGTGACCCGCACGTTCGACGATCTGGGCAACGTCGCCGGCGTCGAGTTGCCGGACGGCAGCAGTTGGCGGTTCGTGCACGACGCCATGTCGCGGCTCTCCGAGGCGATCGACCCGGCGGGAAAGCGGTGGCGTCGCGAGTACGACAGATGCGGCAACCTGATCTCGCTGACCGACCCCACCGGCGTGCGCCGCGACCTGTCCACCGATCGCGAGGGCAACTCTGCCGAGCTGTCCGAGCCCGGCTCCGCGACCGGCGTGCGCTACGACGCGCTGGGCCGGCCGGTCGCCACCGAGGAGGTGGACGGGACGGCCGAACTGACTTCCTACGACCGGTGCGGCCGGCCGGTGGAGCAGGTCGACGGCGAGGGCAGCCTGACCCTGCTGCGCCGTGACCCGGCCGGCCGGGTGATCGAGCGGGTGTCGCCATCGGGCGCATCGACCCGCTACGAGTACGACGCCTGCGGCCGGCTGGCGGCGGTCACCGAACAGCACGGCGGCCGGACGACGCGGGAGTACGACGCGGACGGTCGACTGGTGCGGCAGTTGTCGCCGACCGGCGAGGTGGCCTGGGCCGAGTACGACGCGATGGGCTGGCTGGTGGCTCGGTTCGTGCCGGGCCGGGGGTTGTCCCGGTATTCGCGCGACCTGATCGGACGGATCGTCCGCTCGGCCGACACCTGGCACGGCCGGCGCAGCTTCCGCTACGACGCCGCCGGGCAACTGGTCGAGACGGTGAACGGCAACGGCGGCGTCACGCGCTACGAGTACGACGAGCGGGGCCGGGTGACCGTGATCACCGACCCGCTGGGCGCGGTGACCCGCCGAAGCTACGACGTGATGGACCGCCTCGTCTCCGAGACCGATCCGCTGGGCCGCACCACCAGCTGCACGTACGACAGTGCCGGCCGTCCGACCTCGCAGACCGACCCGAGCGGTCGGCGGTACGCCTGGACCTACGACGACGCCGGCCGGGATGCCGAGCTGCTGATCGACGGCCGGGTCGTCTCCTCGATCAGCCGCGACCTGCGCCGGCGGCGGGTGGTGATCACCGACCGGACCGATCCCGCTCGGCCGACCGAGCACGAGCTGACCTGGAACCGGCGCAACCAGCTGGTCTCCCGGCGCCGTGGCGACCGCCGGATCGAGTGGACCTACGACACCGACGCGCGCCGCGCCACGATGGTCGGGCCGGACGGGCAGCAGACCCGGTACCAACGGGATGCCGCCGGCCGGGTGATCGCGGTCGAGCACCCGCGGCTGGGCCGGGCGACGTTCCGTTACGACGCGTCGGGCCGGCTGACCCAGGCCGGCGCCGGCGACGTCATCCAGACCTGGGGGCACGCCGACGGGTTCGTCGTCGAACACTCGCTGACCCGGCCGGAGGGCTCCGAGCGGACCACGATCGAGCGGGACCCGTGGGGCCGGATCGCCGCGATCTCAGGCGATTCGGGCCGTCGGGCGTTCGGCTACGACGAGGCGTGCCAGCTGATCGAGGAACGGGCCGACGACGGCGCGGTCTCGACCTGGCGCTACGACCGGGCCGGTCGACTGGTCGCCGAGGCGCTCGGCGGTGTGCAGCGCGAATACAGCTACGACACCGCGGGCCAGCTGACTGCGACCCTGGCCGGCGACGAACGGGTCAGCCATGGCTACGACGAGTCCGGCCGCCGGGTCCGGTCCGAGTCGTCCGATGGCCGGGTCCGCGAGCTCGGCTGGTCCGAGACCGGATGGCTGTCCAGCATCACCGACCGGGATGCCGGCGGTGCGGTCAAGACCACCGAGCTGCGGGTGGACTCACTCGGCGAGCTGTGCCGGGTGGACGACGCGGAAACCTGGTGGGACAGCGCGGCGGGTTACGCGCCCGGGCTGGTCCAGGCCGGGGACACCACGGTCGTGCACACCCCGGGCGGGCTGACCGGCATCGGTGCGGATTGGGAGGCGCCGGGCTGGCGTACCGCGCGGTCTGCCGGCGCCGACCCGTGGAGCGCCGATCCGGCCGGGCAGCTGCTGGCCGGGTCCGGGGCCGGCGACCTGGGCATCGGGTCCGCCGGCGAGTTGACGATCGCCGGCCTGGAGTGGATGGGCGCACGCGCCTACGATCCGGCGACCCGGGGCTTCCTGTCGGTGGACCCGCTCGACACGGCACCGGGCGCGGGCTGGTCGGGCAACCCGTATTCGTACGCGGGCAATGATCCGCTGCACGAGGTGGACCCGACGGGTCTGTCGCCGGTCACCGACGACGAACTCAAGGCCTACGCCGCCTCCGACGACACCCCGATGGGCGCCGTCGGCGAATGGGTCGGCGACAACTGGGAGTACATCGCGGGCGGCGCGATGGTGCTGGCCGGCGGCGTGCTGATGGCCACCGGCGTCGGCGGTCCCGCCGGGATGATGTTGATCAGCGGTGGGCTGGACGTCGTCGTGCAGAAGGCCACCACCGGCGAGGTCAATTGGGGCCAGGCCGCCCTCTCCACGGCCCTGGGCGCCTGGGGCGGCGTCAGCATCGCGGGCAAGCTCGGCGCCAAGACCCTGCTGCAGAAGGCGGTGGTCGGCGGCATGGTGTCCGGCGGCACCAACGGCGCGGTCACCAGTTCCTACGGCTATTACACGGGACCCGGTCCACACACCCTGAGCGGAGCGCTCAAGGCGTCGGCCATGGGTGCCGGCATGGGCACGGTCACCGGCGGCGCCGGGGCCGCGTTCGGTCATGGTGCGAACGCGCTCGGCAACAAGTACCTGCCGCGGACCTCCGTGCCGCCGAGGCCGACCGTGTACGACGAGGCGCGGGGCCTGATGGGCAATCCCGGCGACACGGTCGTGCTCGGCCGGCAGCCGGACACGGCCGTGGCCGCCGACTGGGACGGGCACGTCGTGCTGCAGTCGGACAACTGGTCGATGAGTCTGAACGACAACTTCATCCAGTCCACCATCGACTACCAGCGGCCCGTGTATCTGGCCAGCCAGATTGACGGCAATATGATCCAGGAGGCCGGCGACTACGCCGGTCAACCGACGATCTTCGCGAGGGAGTTGGATCAGTTGCGATCGGCCGGGTACACCCGTGAGGGCGACTACATGCTGCCGCCGCCATGACGACGGTCGCCGACCTCCTGGATCCACCGGTGGCCCGCGGCGACGAGTCCTGGTACGCCCTGCTGGAAACGTCGCTGCGCACCGAGGGTGCCGCCTGGCTCCGCGCTGCGGACGAGGGCGCGTTGATCGAGGTGCGCTGGTGGTGGCTGCTGTCCTGGGTGGAACGGTCCGCCTCGAGGATCGCCGCGGCGGGCCGATCCGAGCTGCTCGAGTTGTCGGCCTTTGCGCTGTCGTTGCTCGAGGACGGTCCGGTCGACCCTCGTGAGTCCTGGTTGGTCGGCGCCCTCGTCCGGCGCGGAGCCAGCCATGCAGGGCTGGACTTCCTCGGCTCCATCCGCGCCGGATGTGCGCGCGCCGGCGCGCGTGGACAGGCCTGTTACCGCTGGCTGTCGGGGGCTTCGGATGAGCTGCCGGCCACCCATCAGGAGGTCGGCCAGGGTGCCGACTTCAGGTTCGAGCGGCCGCAGTCGACCATCGACATCGAGGCACTGACCCGGTGGGCCAAGGGCGAGGCGTGAACGACGCACCGGACTCCGAGGCCGCCGGTCCGGAGTCCACGGCGTGGCCGAAGCCGGTTCGCTACACCCTGCTGATCCTGCTCGGAGCGGTGGTCGGGGTCGGCCTGGTCCTGCTCCTGTACACGAAGGGCTTCCTGCCCGTCGCCGGCCCCTTCCTCGCCCTGTTCGTTGCGCCGGTCTTCGTCTGGCTGGGCGTGTTGTGGCGGCGAAGCCGGATCACCCACCGGTCGCGGCAGTTGGCCGCGGCCCTCGAGCGTCTGCAAGCCCGGGTCGAGGGCGAGCGAAGCCTGATTGCGGCCGATCGCTCCACCGGGGCGTCGGACGCCTCCGTCGATCAAGCCGCCGACGCGGTCCGGATCGCCGGCCAGCGGCTGGCCTGGGGTCAGGAGCTCGAGGCGACGCAACTGCTGGACCAGGTGGCCGAACGAGCCGGGCGGGACTGGTCGCCCGACGCTGCACTGACCAGGGAACTCCGGAGGGTGGCCGAACAGGCTCGCCCGCTGGCGAAGGCCGCCCGCCGGGAGCGCAACTCCTGATCCGGTGACCCTCGCGCTGTTAGTTTGATGGACGTCGTTGCGGGCTGCTGCGTTGGACGTACGCGGAAGGCCGGAACGGCTTGGTGATCTTGTACTCGATCGCCGGCGGTGGCCGGTGTCAAGGAGGAGCGGATGACTCGGGTTCTTACGACCGAAGAAGCGAAGACGGCGATTCGGGAGATTCAGCGGATCGTGAATGGTGGTCTGACTGAGCAGATTGATCAGTTGGATCATCAGGGGCGGGTGTTGTCTCAGCCGGATCGTTGGGACGGTCCGTTGGCGGTGCAGTTTCGGACTTCGACCTGGCCGGACACCAAGACGGCGTTGAACAAGGCGAAGCAGGAGCTGGAGGAGCTGCGGGACCAGTTGGACAAGATCGCGCAGAACATCACCACGGCCGGCGGCGGCTCCGCCTGACCTTCGGCTTTGCTTTGGGGGTGTATGGCCGCCGCGATCGAAAGGTCGCGGCGGCTCGTTTTCGTGGGATGTCTTGATTCGGTGCGCCCCGGGGGCGCTGGTGCGGGCGTGATGAAGGGGTTGAGGTTGCTGTGGTGAACGTTGACGAACTCAAGGGCATGCCGGATGTCGAGTTCAACTTCGATACGTCGTCGACGGTGAAGGCGGCTTTCCGGGCCGCGGCGACGGATGCGGAGGCTCAGCGGTCGGACCGGTCGACCTGGCGGTCGGAGGGGCTCAAGGAATTCAAGGGCCACTTCTCGGAGGTGTTCTCCCAGAACGGCACCACCCAGCTGGGTGACCTGACCGAGGTCGTGGCCGCGTTGCGTTCGGTGGCGTCCAAGATCGAGGACGTCGAGGAAGCAGCGCAGGAAGAGAATCGGCGGCGGAAGAACGCCCGGGACTGGGCGCAGCGCCAGGACGATCGGAACGCGCTCGAGCGGGGCTGGGACAACGTGTTCGGCGGCGAGGACCCGCCCGACACGAACATCCAGGATTCGGGTCCGTCGGCGTCGGCGGCGGCGCCGCAGTCGGGGACGCGAGAGACCCCGACGCCTGGCTCGGGTGGCGGCGGCGGTGGCACGACCTCGGCCAAGCCGGAGAATCTGAGGTCCTTCGCGTCGAGCACGTCGGGCGGGGACGAGGCGTTCAAGGACCGCGCGGGAATCCTGCAGGACCAGTGTGATGCCTTCGCCTCGGAGTGCAAGTGGGCGACGCTGGACGCGTCGGGCCCGATCCAGGGGTTGAAGGACTGGCTGCGGCTCAACGGCGAGGACGGCAAGTGGGCCACCACCGTCGCCGACGCGTTTGCCCGGGCCGGTGGCGAGGGCAACGTCTCGACCCTGTCCAACAGCACCATCGAGGCCGCGCTGCGAGCGGCGAACGTGTCGGTCCACCGGCAGGACATCGTGGTCGACCCGCCCACTGCGTACGGCCAGCCGCCGACCACCGGCTATTCGAATGATCCGATCAACACCGCGACCGGCAACTTCATCGAGAACGAGAACGACCTCGGCTTCACCGGACCGGCCGGATCCCTCGCGCTGACCCGGACCTACAACTCGCTCAACCGGAACGTGGGGGCGTTCGGCCTGGGCTGGACGTCCTGGTCCGAAGCCGGCCTGACCCTGACCGACGAGGCCGGCCGGCTCCGACTGTCCGACGGCCGGGAGATCGTCTTCCCCCGCCTCGGCGACGGCTGGGACCGTGCCGGCGGCGAGAACCTCTGGCTCGGCCGGCACGGGTCGGGCTATCTGGTCACCGGTTCCACCGGGCTGCGCTGGGAACTGTCGGCCGACGGCCGGCTCGTCGCCACCTCGACCGGTCCCGGCAGCACGATCAGCTACGGCTACGATCCCGCCGGCCGGCTGGTCACGATGACCCACGAGTTCGGCCGCACTCTCGAACTCCACTGGGATCCCGCGGACAAGATCGTCGGCGCGACCGCCTCCGACGGCCGCCAGGTCAGCTACGAGTACGACGAGCATGGACATCTGGTCGCCGCCGCCACCCCAGCCGGCACCCGTCGCTACCGGTGGAACGACGCCGACCTGATCGACGCCGTGTTCGACGCCGACGGCGTGCTGGAAGCCGAGAACACTTACGACGAGCAGGGCCGGGTCACCACCCAGCGTTCGCCGTTCGGCCGGCTCACCCGTTTCGTCTACCTGCCCGGCGGCGTCACCGAGGTCTCCGACACCGACGGGACCCGTTCCAACACCTGGATCGCCGACGGCAAGGGCAGACTGATCGGCGTCATCGACGCCGATGATCATCGCCAGTCCACCAGCTACGACCGCTACGGCAACCCGGTCATGATCACCGACCGCCAAGGCGGCACCGTGATCAACACCTACGATGATCGCGGCCGGCTGGTCGGCCGCCAGACGCCGACCGGCGCCAAGATCGCCTGGACCCACGACGACCACGACCGCCCGGTCACGATCACCCTGCAAAACCTCGACACCGAAGCGATCACTCAGTACACCTACGAAGGTGCTGAGCGGAACCCGTCGACCATGATCGACGCCGAGGGCGGCGTCACCACCATGCGCTGGGACCATGGTCTGCTCAAAGAGGTCATCGATCCCGAAGGCGTACGCCTCCGCTTCGACCATGATCAACACGGTGACCTGATCACCGCCACCGACGCCGCGGGCAACACCGCTCGGCTCGAACGTGATGATCTTGGTCGGGTCACCGCCGCGATCACCCCGCTCGGCCACAAGACCACCTACCGGTACAACGGATCCGGCCCGCTGCAATCCCGGCAGGACCCGGACGGCGCGATCTGGCGCTACGAACACACCGATGCCGGGCGCCTGACCACGATCATCGACCCCACCGGCGCCCGCACCACGATCGAGCACGGTGATCACGGCGAAGAGTCCCGCACCATCGACCCCCTCGGCCGCGCCGTCACCTCCGCCTACGACGACCTCGGCAACCGTGACCGAGTCGAACTCCCCGACGGTTCCGAGTGGCAGTTCAGCCACGACGCCATGTCCCGGCTGGTCGAGACCACTGATGCCGGCGGAGGACGGTGGCAGTCCGACTTCGACGCCAACGGACACCTCATCCAGGCGACGGATCCGACGGGCGTGCAGCACACGTTCGAGCGAGACGGGGCCGGACGCCCCGTCCGGCGGGCCGACCGACTTTCGCACGTCACGTCCGACTTCGACGTGCTTGGTCGCACCATTGCCGAGACCACGCCTGATGGCACGATCCGGCGTTGGCGTTACGACCGGTGCGGCCGAGTGATCGAACTCTCCGACGCGGCCGGAGGGGTGACCAGGATCGAACGGGACAGAGCCGGGCGTGAGGTCGCGGTGACCCATCCGATGGGCACCACCTTCCGGTACGAGTACGACGCCTGCGGGCAACGTGTCGCAACCGTCGACACCGACGGCTCCCGCTACGACTTCGCCTTCGACGCCGACGGGCGGTTGGTTCGCGAGGACTGGCCGACTGGCGAACAGGCCTGGATCAAGTACGACCGAGCCGGCCGCGACGTTGAACGATTCGAACCCGGCGTTGGCGTGACCAAGTTCACCTACGACGCCGCCGGGCGGATCGTGCGAACCTCCGACGCCTGGCATGGGCTGCGCAAGTTCAGCTATGACGCGGCAGGACAGCTCTCCTCAGCCCAGAATGCCGCGGGCGGGATGACCCGGTTCGAATACGACGACAACGGCCGGTGCACCGCGGTCGTCGACCCGCTGGGTGCGCGCACCGAGCAGGCCTTCGATGTGCTGGGTCGGATGGTGTCCGAAACCGATCCGCTGGGGCGGACCACGAAGTACGACTACGACGCCGCGGGTCGGCGTACGAAGCTCGTTGACCCGGCAGGATCAGTGCTGACCTGGCGTTATGACGACACCGGTCGTCACGTTGAGTCACTGGTCGACGGGAATCTGTCATCGCGTACCGAGCGCGATCTCGGGTCCCGCGTCATGCTTGTCCACGAGGCTTCCGGAAACGGCGTAGTCGTCAACGAGTTGGCCTGGGACGCGGATGGTCGGATAGTGCGCCGGCTGCGGGGCGGTGTTGGCGTGTCCTGGACCTATGACGGCGACGGGCGCCGGACCTCGTTCACCGGTGTCCATGGTGACCAGACCCGGTACGAGTACGACCAGGCGGGCCGGGTCAGCGCGCTCGAGGCACCCATGATCGGCCGGGCGGTGATCGAGCGGGACGCGATCGGGCGGATCTGCTCGATGACCGCACCGGGCCTGTTTGCGTCCTGGACCTGGAGCGGTGGTGCGGTCACCCGACTCGAGGTGTCCCGGGACGGCCGGACCGAGATCACCGAGATCGAACGCGACGCCGCCGGCCGGGTCATCGCCGAGACCACCGACGGCCGGCGCACCAGCTACACCTACGACCCGGCCGGGCAACTGGTCGAGGCCCGCAACAACAAGGGCTCGGTCACCGCCTACACCTTTGACCCGAGCGGCCGGCTGACCCGAGAAATCACCGACGGTCACGCCATCCACTACCGCTATGACGCAGCCGGGCAACTGCTGGGGAGTCGGGCACCGGACGGCGAGACGACCTATACCTACGACCCGGCAGGGCGGCGGACCGCCGAGCTAGGGCCGAAGGGAGAGCGGCGGTTCGGCTGGGATCCCCGCGGGTTCCTGGACTCGATCACCACCGTCACCCACATCGGTGACAGGGTCACTGCCCGGACGCAGGAGTTGCACGTCGACGCCCTCGGTGAGTTGTCTTCGGTCGACGGGGAACCGGTGGTGTGGGACAGTGCGAACCCGGTCCCGACCTTGGCCCAACTCGGCGACGTCTCGGTCACCGGCTACGGACCCCTCACCGCCCTGCTTCCGAGTCCGTCCGGCCGCCCGGATGGTCAATGGATCACCCCCGACTGGCGTCCTCGAGCCATCGGAGCCGATCCGTGGCGCACTGCCATCGGCACGACTCCGGCCGGCCTGCCGTCCGGCGTGCAGATCGGCGGGCAGGGCAACCTGCTCATCGACGGAATGGAATGGATGCAAGCCCGGGTCTACGACCCCGGTTCGCGTGGCTTTCTGTCCACCGACCCACTGGCCCCGGTCCTCGGTGCCGGCTGGGCCGGTAACCCGTACTCCTTCGCGGGGAACGATCCGCTGAATCAGTCCGATCCGTGGGGCCTGAAGCCGGTCACGGACAAGGAACTTCAGGCCTACCGCGACTCCAACAACGGCGCCCTCGCCGACGCCGCCTCCGCAGTCACCGACTGGGTCGGCGACAACTGGGAATACATCGCCGCGGGCGCCATGATCGTGGCCGGGGTGGCGTTGATGGCCACCGGCGTCGGAGGTCCGGTCGGTCTGGCTCTGGCCGGTGGGGCTTTGTCGATGGGCATGTCGGTCGCCCAGCAGAAGGCGACCAACGGATCGGTCGACTGGGGCCAGGCCGGCCTCGACGGGGTGATGGGCATGGTCCCGATCCCGGGAGCCGGCGCGGCCAGCGCACTGGTGAAGTCCGGAGTCAAGACCGTGGGCAAAACGGCGCTGGGCAACAGCGTCAAGACGGCCGGGCGGGACGTCATGAGCGCGGCGAAGAACTTCGCGAAGAAGCCATGCGCGACGACAACCGGCGCCAAGAGCTGCTTCGTCGCTGGTACTCACGTTTTGCTGGCAGATGGCGCTTCGAAGCTGATCGAGGACATCGCCATCGGCGATGAGGTGATTGCCGCCGATCCGGAGACCGGAGAGACCCACGCCAGGGAGGTCGTCGACACCTACGTCAGTGAGGAGGTCGAGACCTGGAATGTGTCCACATCGGCGGGCTCGGTGACCTCGACCGCGGAGCATCCGTTCTACGTCCAGGGCCGGGGCTGGGTCCCCGTGCGTGACCTCACGTCCGGCGACATCCTGGTCGAGGCGGATGGATCCGAGTTGAAAGTCGAGTCGGTTTCCCCAACCGGAGGGACTGCGACCGTCTACAACTTCCAGGTCGAGGGCCTCCACAACTACCACGTCAAAGCAGGTGAATCGTGGGTACGCGTGCACAACACCTGCATGATGGATCCGCATCAGATTCGCTTCAGTCAGGACAGCATCAAGGGAACGTTCAAGGATGGGCGGTCAGTCGATGATCTTGCCGAGGGGCTCCGTAACGGTACGGTCCGGCCCGAGGACGTGCCGGCCATCCGCATCGTTGACCGAGACGGAGTGAAGTACACCCTTGACAACCGCCGACTGGCAGCGTTCCAGCAGGCTGATATGAACGTGCCTGCTCGCATGGCAACACCACAAGAAGTTGCGCGTGACGCGTTCAAGTTCACGACAAAGAATGAAGGAACTTCAATCAGAATCAGGGGAGGCTGATCATGGATCCGCAGAATTTGCCGACGACGCGAATTGAGTTGGCCCAGTTCGTACGAGAGCTTGCCCAGGAATCTGAAGGTGCGGATGAAGCGTGGGAGAACACCAGCATTCGCTCGTACCTCGATGGCATGTCGGGCTGGATTGAAGACCTGGACGGCTACTTTCAAGGGATTGGGGAGGACGTGCCGGAGAACCCGAGTTGGGGGCTGGTAGCGATGATCCTGTTGGCGGCCCGGTCCTACGAATAGCCGATGATTTCATACTGGGATCGGCGCATCACCCCGTCCGGCCCACCGGTCTAGGCTGATCAGCGATGAGCGTTGGGCGGAAGAACCTCGGCTGGCTGGTCGCTGCAGCGGCGCGGTTCGCCGATCGTCGACTGGGAAGATCACGACGACACGATCCGCCGGATCGTCGCGGGGCTTGAGGGGCGATCGATCGTCACGGTCGAGGTCGATCAGGAGCTGGTTGATCCGGTCTTCTCCTTCGACGACGGGACCGAACTGGTCGTCCGGGCCGACACGGATCTCGACCCGTGGGTGCTGCGCTCGGAGGATCTTTGCTTCGTCCTGGTGGGTCGCGGGCCCGGTCAGTGTCGCAACGGTTGAACCGCCGCCGCGCGTGCGGCACGGGGGTGGCCGCGGCAGCCCCTATCCTGGCGCGGTGTTTCGATGGAGCGAACGTGGCGGCTACGACTGGCAACTGATCGAGCGGGCCGACGGCGCCACGGAGGTCGTGCTGGGGGCGACGCTGGCGTACGGGATGCTGGACGAGGCCGTGGCCGACTACGGCACGCTGCAAATGGTCGGCGGCGCGATCCGGGCGGAGCTCGGGCGACCGATCGAGCTGCCCGGCGGTGGCGTCTCGGTGCCGGAAGGCATGGTCGAGATCAGCCAGGACACGCTGACCTTCGCCGTCCGTGGGCGGCCCGAGGCGGCGGTCTCCACCTGGCGCCGGCTGGCCGGCTACTTCCAGGGCACGGTGCCGGCCGACGGCGCCGATCCCCATCCGGTGGACACCTTCGGTTGGACCCGGGACGCCACGTTCCGCGGCGGGATGAACGCCTTCACGCTGTCGCTGCTGGACCTGCCGCCGGTCGAGGTGGCCCCGGACAAGGTGGACCGGTTGCGGCGGCACCTCGACCCGGCCGCGGGCAACGTCCGCTGCGCGTTCTTCACCACCGACGAGTCCCTGGTCGGAGTCGAGGCCTTCGCCGCGCCGCAGACCGACCCGCGGCGGCACTCGACGCCGGCGCCCGGACGGGCTCGGGGCGCGGCCGAGCCGGGCAGCCTGGGCGCACCGCTCGGGCCGGTGCAGTTCACCGCGGTCGTGCCGCGGACCCGCACCGGGCTCGCCGCCGGGCTCGCGTTGCGTACCCACTTCGCCGAGGCACTGACCGCGGCCGGCGGCACCGATCCGGGCACCGGCTGCGTGATCCACGAGTTCGGCGCCGACCGGTGGATCACCGTCGCGTGCGAGGGCGTACCCGCGCCGCAGCACCGGGACCGGGCCATCGGCCGCACCCTGGGCACCCCGATCGCCGATGCCCGGTTGACCGCCGCGATCCTCGAGGTGGAACAGCTTTCCGACAGCCAGTGGGCGCGGAACCGGCGTGTTCTCGGGCTCCCCGAGGACAACGAGACGCTGACCGTGCCGGGCGTCCGCAACGCGCTGGCGGCCGCGCTGAACACGGTGCACATCACGACCCTGCTCGGACCGGACGATCGCAGCATGTCCGTCCTCCCCGGCTATCCGGAGCTGATGCCCGAGCTGCCGGAGGAGCGCGGGCAGAAGTTCAGCTCCTGGCTGGCGCGCTCGGCCATCAGCGGCGGATCGAGCAGCGTCCGGCTGGGTGATCGCACCCTACTGACCGAGGTCCCGGCCGAGACGCTGGGTGAACCGGCCGAACGCTCCGTCATCGATCTCGACACCGCCGCCGTGATCATCGAACAGGGCCAGACCAGTCTGGTGATCTTCGACGGGCAGGGGCGCGGCGTCGACGTCGACACCGGTCTGTTGCGTCGCGGAGCCAAGCTCAGGGAGCTGCTGGATCGACGGCTCGCTGACCTGCCGCGGATCAAGATCGCCGAGCAGGCCGAACAGTCGGAACCGACGCCGCAGCAGCGGCAGACGAGATCGACCAAGCGCCGGTACGTGATCGGCGCCATCATCGCCGCCGTCGCGTTCAGCTCGGTGATCACGATCGGGATCGTGCAGAGCGCGACCCGGGCGCAGCCGGTCACCAGCCGGGTCGGCGAGGGGCAGACCGTGCAGCTGGCCAGCGGGACCATGATCACCGCCGGCGGGATCGAGTCCCGGCCCGACGGCCAGGACCTCATCGTCAGCACCCCGGTCCGGATCTGCGCCGGCGGCGACCTCAACGCCCGCGGCACCGATCCCACCGTCCAGCGCGCGGTCGGCCCGGCCAACTTCGCGCTGCACTCCCAGGACGGCATGGCGGGGGAGCGGACCGACGGCGGGGGCCCGCAACTCGTGGCGGCGACCCTGCCCGAGGGCGAGTGTGCCGACGGCAACCTGACCTATCGGATCCGCGACACCGGCAGCCCGCTGGCCTTCAGCTACAGCAACACCTTCGGCGACGACGTCGTCTGGTACGACCAGTGACGCTAGCCTCGGCTAGCTGCGCGCCCGGAGTGATCGGTTGACCCGGCGGTAGAAGGCGCGGGCGGCCGGGTTGTGCGACAGCCGCCGGGCGGTCGGTTCGAGGAAGCCGGGGATCCGGTGCCGCAGCCGGGTCAGTACGGTCGGCGGCGGCTTGGGTCGGCTCCGGGTCTGTGACCGGACCGGTTCCGGCTGGGGCACGGTGATCGGCCGTGGCCGGCGGGCCACGGGCGTCGGGATGATCGCCATCGAGCCGGACGGGTCGATCCGCAGGCTCAGGCCGGTCTCGGCCGGCCGGGCGCCGCCGAACGCGACGGACAGCGGTTGGGTGCCGGCCAACCCGGACAGGAAGCATTCGACCCGCGCTTCACCCTCGGCGCAGACCAGGGTGGCCGGCGCCGAATCGTTGCCGTGCAGCCGGCCCCGGATCCGGGCCTCGCCGGTGACATGCAGCTCGGGCACCAGCAACGTGGCCAGCGAACCGCGCCGGCTCTCCGTCACGTCGGCCCCGTCGGCCGGCAGCGCACCGATCGCCGGATACCGGGTGGCGCCGACGTCGACGGCCAGGCCGTCGGCGTGCCGGGCCACGGCGACCAGAGTCCCGTCCAGCACCGCCGAGGGGGCGGACGCGGCCGGGATCCGCAACCGGCAGCCGGTGTGGTCATCCCCGATCACCGAGACCCACAACTCCCAGATCCCCTCCGGCAGCGGCTCGCCCAGGGCGGCGTGGCGCGGATCGAGCTCGGCCCGGGCCACCCGGACCTCGGCCGCCGGATCGACCGGGGTCGGCGCGTCGGTGTCCAGCCAGAAGTCCAGTCCGGTCACCGGGTGGTGCACGGCGAACCGCAGGCGTTCATCATGCAGCCGTCGGCCCCCCATCGCGGCCGACTCGGACCGCAGGGTCACCTCGACCCGCAGCCGGCCGTCGACCCAGTGCGCGGTGATCCCGGACCGGGTGATCGGCGGTGTGTTGGACAGATGCGGATCCAGATAGAGACTGGGGTAGTCGGCCAGCACGCCACCGCTCCGGGTGTGTCGCCGCGGATCGGTCAGCACCGCCGTGCGATACAGCACGAACGGCTCCGGCCGGTCGGGCGCGTCCCCGGACCAGACCGCGTTCTCGGTGAACAGGCCGTCCAGGATCCCGGCGGCGCTGCGGTACGTCACCCGGCCGGTCAACCGGTCCAGATCGTGCTCGTCGGCGTACCGGGTCAACCGTTCCAACGCTTCCGGCAACACCCGAGCCCGGCGCTCCATCACCCCCGGCCCGAGGATCAGCGTCCAGTCACCGGAGGCGAGCGCCGCGGCGCCGTGTTTCGACGCTTCGGGCGGGCCCTCGTTGTGGTGGACTGCCACGTTGGGCCGGTTCTGCGCATACCGGTCGAGCCGGCGAGCCAGGTCGCCGCTGCCGGTGGCCAGGATCACCTGGATCTCGGCAGCCGGAATCGTCTGGGCGTCGAGCGACGCCAGCGTTGCGGACAACTCCTGAGGTGGGCGGTCCGCATACACCACAACCGAGACGGAGCGAGACATCCCTCTCACCTTACTGTCGCAATCCCGTTCGCACGGCGCACGCGGCCACTATTGGGACGGACGTGGCCCCAATTGGTCGTGAATGGCCCGTTACCGGTGAGTTGCGGGGGAGACGCGTCGTAGACTTCCCGCCCATGACAACCCTGGCTCGGCTGAAGCGCAAGGCCCGTCGGGTCGCCAAACAGACCCCACTGCTGCGCGGCGCCCTGCGCCGGTACGACAGCGCCCGCAAGGGGTCCGTGCCGGCCGCCGGCAAGACGCCCGGCAAGGCACCGGCGAAGGCCGCTCCGAAGCCACTCGCGAAGCCGGTCGATTTCGGCCCGCTGGTCGCGACGCTGGCCGGTGCCCGCTGGATCGGCCCGACCAAGTACGAGCTCACCGGCTGGGTGTACGGCAGTAAGGTCGCCGCCACCCTGAATCCGCCGAAGCTGCGGGTCTGGCTGGCCGGGCCGGATGGCACCAAGATCAACACCACCGTCGAGCAGCGGATCGACCAGCGGGCCAACACCACCGCCGCCGACGGCAAGCAGGACCGGTCCGGCGCCGGCTTCCGGGCCGTGGTCGAGCTGGCGCCGCTGCTCGCCGGCGAGGCGACCGAGCTGGCTGTCCGCTGTGCGCTGACCAAGGGACCGACCACCGTCGAGAGCGCGCTGACCGGGCGGCTGGGCACCGGCTCCGCGGGCAGCCTGCTGCCGTCGGTTCCCGGACCGGCCGATGATGCAGCGGGCCTCCGTTTCATCGCGCCGGTATGGCAGGACCCTTTGAAGGGCTCCGCGAACGGGGGGCTGTCCTTCGCCCGCCGCGACGGTGAACCGGCCGCCGTGCAGCCGGCCCCGATCATGATCACCGAGTGGACCGTCGTCGATCCCGGCGCGCCCCGGATCCGGGCGGCCGGCTGGGTCGCCGAGGACGTCGAGCCGGACGACCTGGCGTTCGAGCTGCGGGGGCCGCTGGGCTCGGTGCCGGCCACGGTGGAGTGGCGGCGGCGCAGCTTCACCCTCGAGATCGGCCTGCAGGCCAGCTTCTGGAACGGCCCGGTGGCGCCGCTGTCGATCGGCATGTACAAGCTCTGGGCCGGCACCGGTACGGATTCGGTCGCGGCCCGGCTGGCCGCCGAGCCGATCGCCGAGCTGCCGACCGAATTCGAGTCGACCAAGCTGAACGCGACGCTGACCCGGACCGGCAAGGACGTGCCGTCGGTGCACCTCGATCCGCCGCTACGGGTGGACGAGGCCGGGCCGTATGCGTTCGCCCGGCAGCAGGCCCGCTACTGGAACACCCCGTCGACGCTGGACGGCTCGGTCTACTTCGAGAGCTTCTACGGCCGCAGCGCGACCGACAGCCCGCGGGCGATCCACGAGGAACTGGTCCGCCGCGGCACCGACCGCACCCTCTATTGGACGGTCGCCGACTACGGGGTGCAACTGCCCGAGGGCGCGACGCCGCTGCTCTGGCGGAGCCGAGAGTGGTTCGAGGTGCTCAGCCGGGCCTCGTACTTCTTCCACAACTGCGGCGCGCCGATCCCGCTGCGCAAGCACAAGCGGCCGGGCCAGACCGTGGTCCAGACCTGGCACGGCACCCCGCTGAAGCTGCTCGGCAACGACCGGCCGGTGAACCGGGACCGGGCCAACTACAAGAAGCTGCAGGTCGGGCTGTCCTCGGACTGGGACTACCTGCTGGCTCAGAACAGCTATGCCGCCGAGATCTTCCGGGACGCCTATTTCTATGACGGCCCGCTGCTCGAGCTCGGCTATCCCCGCAACGACCCACTGGCGACGACGTCGGCCGACGAGGTGGCCCGGATCCGGGCCGGCCTCGGCATCGCGCCGGACCAGAAGGTGGTGCTGTATGCGCCGACCTGGCGCGACGGCGAGGGTCACATCGTCGGCTACCTCGATCTGGAATGGCTGACAAAGCAGCTCGGGCCGGACTATGTCCTCCTGCTCCGCGGCCACACCAACTCGCTGCGGCCGGGCGCCCGGGTCTTCGGCACCAACATCATCGACGCCACCTCACACCCGCTGCTGAACGAGCTGCTGCTGGCGGCCGACATCGTGATCACCGACTACTCCTCGATCATGTTCGACTACACGGTGACCGGGAAGCCGATCCAGTTCTTCGTGCCGGACTACGACGACTACCGGGATCGCCGCCGCGGGCTCTACTTCGACCTCGCGGCCACCGCGCCCGGACCGGTGCTCTACAACAAGGAGGACCTGGTCGAGTCGCTCCGGTCGGCCGACCGGTTGCACACCGAGCACGCCGCCGCGTACGCCGACTGGGTGGCCAAGTTCAACCCGCGGGACGACGGCAAAGCCGCCTCGCGCGTGGTCGACGTCGTGTTCGGCGAGTAAGGACAGTCACGTCCTTACGCGGAGCGGGGGCGGGGGATTGAAAGGGGGTCGTCCCCCTTTGCAGGTGAAAGGCGATAGTTTGAACCGATGAGGTATTTGCAGGTCCTGGATTACGCGCACCAGAAGCTGAAGCCGAGCACCTATCTGGAGATCGGGGTGCGCACCGGCACCAGTCTGGCGCTGGCCCGCTGCCGGGCGATCGGGATTGATCCGGCGTTCACGGTGAAGACCGAACTGCACTGCGATGTGTCGCTGTTCCGGACGACCAGTGATGCCTTCTTCAGTCAGCCGGACCCGCTGGCGGCGACCGACGGCCGGCCGTTCGAGCTGGCCTTCATCGACGGGATGCACCTGTTCGAGTTCGCGCTGCGCGACTTCATCAACGCGGAGCGGTACAGCTCCACCCGCGGGATGATCTTCTTCGACGACATGATGCCGAACTCGGTCGACGAGGCGGCCCGGGTGAAGCACACCCGACTGTGGACCGGTGACGTCTATTCGATGGTCGAGGTGCTGCGCCGCTACCGGCCGGACCTGACCGTGCTGGCGATCGACGTCCGGCCGACCGGGTTGCTGCTGGTCACCGGACTCGACCCGGAGAACACGGTCCTGGCCGACCACTACACCGAGATCCTGGCGGAATTCCGCAAGCCCGATCCGCAACCGGTGCCGGTGCAGCTGATCGACCGGCTCGGCGCGCAGACGCCGGAGCGGGTGATGGATTCCGGGCTCTGGGACGTCCTGGTCGACGTCGAGCCCGGCACCCCGGCGGCGCAGGTCCAGCAGCGGCTGGCGGAGCGGCTGTCCGCGTCGCTCGGGACGGCGTACGCGCACCCGCTGCCGGTCTGACCCAGCCGCCGACCCGGCGGCCGCACGGCCGACCGGGCCGACACTTCGATCGTTGATTTCCTGAGCGAATCCCTGCACACCGCAAGGTCAGCGGTGATACTGGGGATCACTGCGGAATATCTGATCGGGGCCGGTTGTGAGTGTCAGCGTCAGTCTTGTGGTACCCACCTTTCGGACCAGACCCGAGCACCTGTTGGCCCTGGTGGACTCGGTCGACCGGTTGACGCTGCCCGCCGAGGCCGTGGAGTTGATCTTCGTCGACGACGGATCGCCGGACGACACCTTCGACCGGCTCCGCGCGTTGGCCGACCAGCGGCCCAACACCGTCGCCCGGCAGATCCCCAACTCGGGCTGGCCGTGCCGGCCGCGCAACGTCGGCACCGATCTGGCCGGCGGCGACTACGTGCTGTACCTCGATCACGACGACGTCCTGTATCCGGACGGGCTCCAGCACGCGTACGCGTTCGGGGTGGCGCACGACGCCGACATCGTGAACATCAAGGAGGTCAAGACGCGCGGCTTCGGCTGGGGCTGGGAGGCGTACCGGGCCGACCTGCCGCCGACCGAGCAGCGGCACATCGCCGCGCTGCTGCCGTTGACGCCGCACAAGCTGTATCGGCGTGCCTTTCTGCGGGACCAGGGGATCCGGTTCGAGGAGGGCCGGCGGCGGCTCTGGGAGGACATGCGGTTCAACATGTTGGCGCTGGCCCGAGGCGCCCGGGTGGCGGTGTTCGGCAGCCGGGCCTGCTATCACTGGGTCCGGCACGAGGCCAACAACTCCAGGACGCTCGGCGTCGACCCGCGGGAGAAGTGGCGCAACCTGGCCGAGTTGCTGGACTACTACACCGAGCTCTTCCCGCCGGGCGACCTGCGGGACGAACTGCTGCTGCACACCTACCAGGGCGGTTCCTGGACCGGCTCGGCAAATGGATGCTGACCGCCCGTCCGGCCCGGCTCGAGTTCGAGCTCGAGCAGGCCCGGGCGCTGGCCGAGACGCACCTCCCGGACCGGCTGGTGGGCCGGCTGGAGCCGCTGCACCGAGCCCGCTCGTACTGCCTGCGCACCGGTGACACCGAGACCGCGCGGACGTTGGCCACGATCGAGAGCGAGCTCCGGCTGCCGACCGCGATCGTCGACGTCGATTGGCGCGGATCCGAACTGTTGTTGACGATCGAGGCCGAGCTGCGCAGTCGCGGCACACCGGTGCAGCTGACCCGTGACCCGGCCGGCCGGCTGCACCGCGAGGTGGACGCCGTCGTCCGGGCCGCGCTCGGTCAAGATCAACTGGACTTCGCCGAGATCGCCGACACCGGCCTGGTGAAGCTCGGGGCGAAGGCGCGCGACACCCGGGAGGACTGGCAGGTCGGCGATCCCGGTCCGTTCCCGCTGGTGCCGACCGGGGCTGACCGGTTCGTGCTGCGGACCCGGCAGCAGCTCACGATCGACCTCACCGCCGCGTTGTTCGGCCGGCCGCTGGAACGACAGCCGTACGACCTCAGCATCAGCGCGACCGCGCTCGGCCGCCGCTTCCACGCCGCCGCTCCGGGCCCGGCCGGCCTGGTCCGTTACGCCTTGATCGACGGCACCGGGATGATCATCTACACCAACCGGGACGGCCGGCTCAGCATCGACGTCGGCGAACGGTTCCGGATCGTCGCGGCGCAGGCGGCCGCCGCCGACACCGCCGTCGGGGTCACCGAGCAGGACGGGCGGCACACGGTGCAACTCGAGCTGTCGGACGTGCACGTGCACGGCTGCACCCGGCTGCCGGGCACCCTGCTGCTGACCCGGACCGGCCGCGGCTCCGACGATGCCCCGATCGAACTCGACGCCACCTTGATCGGCGCGGACGGCACGGCCCGGATCCGGTCATCGCCGACCATGATCAACCCGGGCGACTACCTGATCGCCGTCCGCTTCCAGGGCCGCACCGCCACGACCACCCAAACGATCACCGTCCCCGACCGCCGAACCCCCCTCCGCCGCCTGGCCGGCTTGATCAAACGCAGCTGATCCGCCGTCGAAGTCGATGCGGAGGTCAGAGTGTTCGTTCCCTGAGCCTGTCGAAGGGCCAAGGTGATGAACCGTGCTTGCCCCCCTTCGACAGGCTCAGGGATCGATGATCAGCGGAGGGCGCGGTTGATCCGGCTGTAGATCGAGCGGGCGGCGGAATTGCGGGACAGGCCGCGGACGGCGGGCTCGAGGAAGCCGGGGACCCGGCGCCTGATCTTGGTCAGCGCGGTCGGCGGCGGCTTGACCTTGGCCTTCTTCTTGATCGCCTTCTTCGCGGCGGGCTTCGGCGCGGGCTTCGCGGCCGGCTTCGGCGCCGGTTTCGGGGCGGGCTTGGGTGCCGGCGGCGTCGGTACGATCGCCATCCCGCCGACCGCGTCGATGGTCAGGCTGAGCCCGGTCGGCGAGGCATGGCTGGTGCCGAACTTGGTCAGCAGCGGGTTGCTGCCGGCCATCCCGGAGACCAGGCATTCGACCCGGGCCTGCTCGTCGGTGCAGATCAGCTCGGCCGGCAGCGGGAATCCGCCCTGCTGCAGGAAGCCGTCGATCTTGGCGTCGCCGTGCACATACACGGCCGGCGCCGGCAGCGTGGCCAGGGTGCCCCCGGCCGCCTCCTCGATCGAGGCCCGCGCGGCCGGCAGTTCGCCGAGCCCGGCCAGCATCGTCGCGCCGAGATCGATGGAGAATCCGCCGCCGATCGAACCGACCGCGACGATCACTCCGTCGACGACGGCCGACGGTGCCGTGAACTCCGGCACCCGGACCCGTTCACCGGTCCCGTCGCCGTCGATCATCGTCAGCCACAGCCCCCAGGCGCCGCCGTCCAGCCGCGGCTCGGCGGCATCGGCCGCGACGTCGATCTCGGCCCGGGCCAGCAGCGCCCCGTCCCCGCTCGTCTCGATGGTGGTCGGCAGCCAGTGCTCCAGCCCGGTGGCCCGGTGCTGGATCGTGTATTGCAGTTCGGGCACCGGCGCGGTGACCGTCGCCTCGAGGATCAGCCGGGTGCCCTGCCAGGACGCCCGCGGCTCGGCCAGCGACAGCGTCGGGGCCGAATCATCGGCCGCACCGGCGTCGGAGAGCACCAGGCAGGAGTAGCCGGCGTAGACCGCCCCGCGGCCCGGCTGGTCCGTCGCCGCCTGCAGGCGTTCGGTCCGGTGCAGGATGCACGGCGAGGCCGGCACCTCGGTGTCGGTGCGCAACCCGGTGCTGCGGAACTGCCCGGTCAGCCGGCCGTTCGGCGTCCGGTACGCCGGCCGGGCCGCGACCCAGTCCAGCTCGTGCTCGGTGGCGTAGTCGACCAGCCGGCGCAGCGACTCCGGCAGCAACTCGGCGTCCCGGTTCGCGGTCTCCGCACCGAGGATCAGCGTCCAGGCACCGGTCGCGGCGGCGAAGGTCTGGGCCAGCGCGGCCTCGACCGGGCCGGCGGCCCGGCGGACCGAAACGTTGGGGCGCCGCGTGGCCAGATCGTCCAGCCGGTCCGTCGAACCCCCTCCGGTACTGACCAGAATGATCTCGAACTCGTCGGGGCTCAGACTCTGCGTGTCCAGCGAGGAGATCAGCCGCGCCAGCCGCCGTGGCTGTCGGTCGGCGGAGATCAGTACCGAAACTTCTACGGGCATCCGGGTGTCCTGTTGTTAGAGAGTTGTCAGTTCGTCGTAATCTGCACCACACTACCGTCGGGTTCTTCGGTGGTATGACGAGCGCACAGCGGGAGTCTGGTGGAAAGGTCACGACAATCCGATAAGCCACGCCGCGGGGCCCGGCTGAAGCGACTCGGTCGCCGGTACGCCCCCGATTGGCTCAAGGACGCCTATCGCTCCGCCCGGGGCGGCAAGCCGGCCCCCGCCGGCAAGAAGCCCGCGCCCAGTAAGAAGGACCCGGGCGGCAAGGTCACCGCGCCGACCCAGGCCCCGGCACCGTCCGGCAACGGCCGGGCACCGACCGCGTGGGCGGCGCTGGCCAAGGAACTGGGCTGGCAGCCCGACCAGTCGGCTCAACGCTTCCTCAAGCAGGCCGAGCTCGCGTTGGCCAAGACCAAGCCGAAGCGGGTCGTGGTGTTCACCGACGACGAATCCGCCCCGTTCGGCCGGCTGCTCCGCAAGGCGTGGCCGGGCGCCACCGTCGTCCAGGTCGCACCCGCCGCCGCGGCACCGCCCGACCGTGATCAACCCGGCACTGATCACGAGGCCTCCGCGGACGACCGGCTGCGGCTGGTCGCCGGTGCCGACGACTCCGGGCAGCACGCCGAGTTGGCCGCGCTCGGGCCGTACCAGTTGATCATCGACGCCACCCTGGACCCGCCCACCGATCGGCTCCGCCGGTTTCGCCGGGTCTGGTTCCACGTCGCGGCCGACGGCCGGTACTGCGTCCGCGACGTCAACGCCGGCGTGGCCGAAGCCGCCACGAAGATCGCCGACAAGGCCAAGTCGCAGACGGTGTGGACGCTGATCACCCGGCTGATCGATGATCAGGGCCGCGGCACCTACGCCGAGCTGGACGACAAGCGGCCGAGCCCGATCAAGGACGAGAAGGCGATTGCGGAGTCGGTCCGGCGGATCGGCTACGACGAGGAGTTGTTGATCATCACCAGCTCCGGCCCGGCGCTGCCGAAGCTCCGCGAGTGGGAGGTCGGCCGGGTGCTCGAGGCGCGGCCGGAGATCGGCGCGGTGCTGACCCGGCTGCCCGCCCGGACCTTCGCCCGTCGCGGCGACCTGCGCTACAACCATGATCGCCATGACCCGCGGTTCGCGGCCGAATACAAGGTGCCCGAGGTCCAGCTGCGGGAATACAACGACGTGCTCTGCTGCCCGCACCAGGTCGTCCTGTCGCACGACCTGGTGCTGCCGGACACGTTCCGCCACCTCACTCATCCGCGGTTGAAGAGCCGGTTCCTGGACGACCTGCACCCGGTGTTCGCGCGCTATCCGCGCAAGCTGACCGGGGCCAAGGAACTGGCCGGCAGCTACTTCTATCTGTCCTCGGAGTGGCCGCGGCACTTCGGCCACATCATGACCGAGCAGCTGTCCCGGATGTGGGCCTGGTCGATCGCCAAGCAGCAGTATCCGGACCTGAAGGCGCTGCTGCCGCTGCCCGGCGGGCACAACGAACTGGCCCCGTTCGAGCGGGACGTGCTGGCCGCGGCCGGTGTCCCGGCGGCGGACTTCGTGTCCCCGAAGGGGGTGCTGAAGGTGGAGCGGCTGCTGTCGGCCACCCCGATGCTGGTCAACCCGAGCTACGTGCACCCGGAGCTGGTCGACGTCTGGCGCCGGGCCGGTGCGCAGCTGATCGAGCAGGCCCCGAAGAAGGACTGGCCGGCCAAGATCTTCATCTCCCGCCGGTCCAACTACAAACGGGCCTGCCACAACCTGCCCGAGGTGGAGGAGTTCTTCGTCCGGCACGGCTTCACCGTCCTCTACCCGGAGGACTACGACGTGGCTGAGCAGGCGATGATCTTCGACTCGGCGGAGCTGATCGCGGGCTTCGCCGGCAGCGCGATGTTCAGTCTGATCTTCTGCGCCGAACCCAAGCGGGTGATCTTGATCTCGTCCGAGTCCTACACAGCGCGGAACGAATACATGATGGCGTTCGCGATGGGCCACCGGGTCAGCCTGGTCTGGTGCGACCCGGACATCGCCCAGCCGGAGAAGGGCTGGGACGGCAAGGCGTTCGCGTCCGGATTCAGCGTCGACTTCGACCGCGACGGTGAGTTCCTGACCCACGCGGCGACCGCGGACTGGTGACCTGGTGATCAAGGTCAGCGTCGTCGTCGCGACGTACAACTCGGGGGCCATGCTGGACCGGGCGGTGCAGAGCCTGCTCGACCAGACGCTGCCCACCGACGAGTTCGAGGCGATCTTCGTCGACGACGGCTCGACCGACGGAACCTATCCGCGGCTGGAGCAACTGGCGGCGGAGCATCCGCACTTCCAGACGCTGCAGATCCCGAACTCGGGCTGGTCCGGCCGGCCGCGCAACCTCGGCGCCGATCGCGCCCGCGGCGAATACCTGCTCTATCTCGATCATGACGATCTGCTGTTTCCGGACGCGTTGCGGCGGATGTACGACTACGCGGCCGCGAACGGCGCGGACGTGCTGCTCGGCAAAGAGGTGATGAAGGGCGACGCGCTCACGCCGGGCTGGCCGACCTGGCAGCAGAACGTCCCGGCCACCGGAGTCGATCAGTTGGTGCTGCACTGCGTGACGCCGCACAAGCTGTACCGGCGGGCCCTGATCGCCGACGCCGGGATCAGGTTCCCGGAGGGGCCGATCCGGCTGGAGGACCAGTATTTCAACGCGGCGGTGTACGCGGCCACGGACAAGATCGCGATCCTGTCCGACTACCCGTGCTACCAGTGGCTGATCCATGATCAGAACCTGCACCGGGCCGGCTTCGACTTCGACGTCTTCCTCGACTCGTTCTATCGGTCGCTGGAACCGATCATGGCGCTGCCCGAGGGCCGGAAGCGGCACGAACTGCTGAAGCGCTGGTACGTCCGGGTGATCCTGCGCTGGCTCGGCCCCGGTGATCACCCGATCCGGGACCGCTACCTGGACGACGCCGAACGCATCCTGAGCCACTTCCCGATCAGCCTGGACGCCGACCTGGAACCGATCGACCGGATCCGGTCCTGGCTGTTCCGGCGCGGCGACCGGGCCGGCCTGGACGCGCTCCGCGAGCTGGACCGGACCGTGAAGCTCGGTGTCGACCCGGTCCGCACGGTCGACTGGGACGCCGGAACCCTGCTGGTCGACGTGACCGGCACCGTGCTGGCCGGCGATCGACCGTATCCGCTCCGGTCGGCCGACGGCCGGCTCGGCATCGATCTGTCGCTGGCCGGGCTGCCCGACCTGCCGCCGGACGACGTGACCGCGATCGACGACCGGCTCGGCGAGGCCCGGGTCGACCTCGGGCTGCGCGGCCGGAAGTCCGGCGTGGAGTGGCCGATGCCGGACCGGGCACCGCTGGTCGTCGACGAGGACCTGCGGCTGACTTTCCGGGTGGCGGCCCGGATCGCGCTGCGGGACGGTCGGCTGCCCGCCTGGCTGCGCAGCGATCCCGCGGCCGGGGACGAGATCTTCGATGCCCGGCTGCACCTGACCGGGCTGGGCTACGAGCGGATCGACCCGGTCCGCGCCGACGCTCTGGTCGAGCGGCCGGCGCTGATCGACGGGCTGCCGGCGGTGCCGTACCAGACCAACGACGGCCGGCTGGCGTTCGACCTGACCCGGCTCGGCGAGGGACGGCGGCTTCTCCGGCTGGCCCGGGTCGACCCCGAGGCCAGCAGCGCCACCCGGCCGGACGACGGTCCGGTCGAACTCCGGCTCGCGGTGACCGGGCTGCACACCGCCGGTGAGTCGACGCTGGACGGCGTGTTGGCGTACGAAAGCTCGTCGCCGGCCACGCTGACCGCCGACGCGACCCGGGAGCGGGCCGAGCTCCGGTTCCGGCCGGCCGCCGGCGACACGGTCAGCCTGGTGGCCCGGTTCCAGGACCGCTGGTCACCCACCGGTGCCGAGGTCACCAGCACCGAGGCCGGGCCGACCATCGCCGGCCTCGCGGAGCCGCCGGCCCGGGCCGAGACCGGCCCGCCGGCGAAGGGCGCCGAGAACACGAAGACCCTGCACACCGAACGGGCCACCGCCGGCTGGACCGCGGGCCGGCTGGCGGTCAGCGTCGAAGGCACTGCAGACCATGCCGCCGACTCGGTCGCGCTGTCCATCCGCGGCCGCAGCGCCGGGCTGGAGATCCCGGTCGCCGGTGACGGCCGGGTGACCGACGGCCGATTCGAGGTGACCGGCCAGGTCGATCCCACGGTGCTGGCGGAGGACATCTGGGACCTCCGGATCGGCGCCCGGTCGGCCACGGGAAAGCAGGCGGCCGAACGGAAGCAGCGGGATCCGGTCCGGATCGGCAAGCTGACCGAGCAGCCGGCGGTGGTCGACGGCCGGGGCATGGTGGCGTACGTGACCAAGGACGGCGGCCTGGCGCTGGACCTGACCGAGACCGCCCGCACCGTGGTCGGCGCCGCCAGGGTCGAGCCGGCCGAGGTTTCCGAGGCCGACGGCGAGGTGGTGATCGGCCTGCCCCGGGTGCACGTGCACGGCGCCGGCCGGATCGACGGCCGGGCGGTGACCGACAGCGAACTCCCGGCCCGGCTGATCGGCTCCGACGACGGCGCCGTGATCGTCGCCGGGGTCCCGGACCCGGCCGCGCGCCGCGACCTGAGGTTCGCGTTCGCCGGCAACCGCAGCTCCCGCCGGCTGGCGATCGAGTACGCCGACGAGACGGCCACGGTGCTGGTCTCCGGGCAACCGGCCGCGACCGTCACCCTGGCCGGACCGGCGGCACCTTCGGTAGGGTCACCGCGGACCGGCGAGCCGGCACCCGCTGGGCTCGGTGCCCGGCTGCGCCGGGGACTCGGTAGCGTCCTGAAGCGACGAGGGGGCGTGGACGACTCGTCCTGAGCGGGTGCTGTCACCTAAACTGACGCGTCGTCGTGGCGCTGCCCGTCGTTGTGCGATGGCCGCCCGGGTGAGTGAACCCCGCGGAGACTGAACAGGAGAACAGTGCAGGCACGCAAGCTTTTCCGCCGGGTCGCCCGGCGGCTTCCGAACGGCCTGGTCCGAGCGGTCAAGGAGAGCCCGATCGGACCGCTGCTGTGGCGGCGGCTGCCGGGACCCGATCTGAGCGTCATCGTCCCGGTCTACAACGTCGAGGACTATCTCGGCGCCTGCCTGGACAGCCTGCTGCGCCAGACGCTGAAGCGGCTGGAGATCATCATCGTCGACGACGGATCGACCGACGGGTCGGCCGCGGTGATCGCCGAATACGCCAAGAAGGACCGGCGGATCAAGGTGATCCGGCAGGCCAACGCCGGCCTGGGCGCGGCCCGCAACGTCGGCATCGCCGCCGCCACCTCGCCGCTGATCACCTTCCTCGACTCCGACGACACGATCCCGCAGCGCGCGTACCAGCGGATGGTGGACACGCTGCGCAAAACCGGTTCCGACTTCGTGGTCGGCTCGGTCCGCCGGTTCAGCCACGGCAAGTCGTCCAAGCCGGCCTGGGTGGACAACGCGCACCGCGAAGAGCGGCTGAAGATCACCATCGACGAGTTCCCGGACGCGATGCAGGACGTGATCGCCTGCAACCGGATGTTTCGCCGCGAGTTCTGGAACACCCGGGTCGGGCCGTTCCCGGAGGGCATCGCGTACGAAGATCACGTACCGATGGTCACCGCCTATCTGCGGGCCACGTCGTTCGACCTGCTCAGCATCAACACCTACAACTGGCGGATCCGCGAGGACCAGTCCTCGATCGGCCAGCAGAAGCACGAGACCTCGAACCTGCGGGACCGGGTCTCGGTCAAGGACCTGGCCTGGGAGGTCGTGTCGGCCGAATCCTCGCCGCGGGTCGCCGCCGCCTGGCTCGGCCGGGTGCTGGACATCGACCTGTCACTGTTCGTCGAATACGCGGTGACCGCCGACGAGGAATACCGGGCGGTGCTGCAGCGCGCCTGCCAGCGGTTCATGGCCCGCGCCGGAGACGCGGCCTGGTCGCAGGTCCGGGTGGAGCGGAAGCTGCGGGTGCAGCTGGCCGCGCAGGGCCGCTGGGTCGAGGCCGGCCGGGTGATCGAGTTCTTCCGGCTGAACGGTGCGCTGCCGCAGACCACGGTGGTCGACGGGGTGGTGCTGGCCGACCTGGCGATCGCCGACGAACTGGATCTGCCGGAGGAGTTGTATCGGCTCAGTGATCATCAGAGCGCCCTGTCGGCCTGCGTCGCGCGGACCGACTGGCTGCCGGACGGCCGGCTCCGGGTGGAGGGCTGGGCGTTCGCCCGCGGCGTCGACCTGACCGAGCACGACGAGGAGATCACCGCCTATCTCAAGGACCTGACCACCGGCCGGCGGGTGCCGCTCGAGGTCGGCCGGTTCAGCCGGGACTACATCACCCGCTGGGCCAACCACCCCAACCAGCGCTACGACTCGGCCGGCTTCAGCACCGTGATCGACGTCGACGCCCTGCTCGCCGACGGTTCGTCCGGCGCCGATCCGGCGGAGACCAAGTGGCAGTTGCGGGTCCGGACCACCAGCCGCGGCATCGTCCGCGAGGGTGCGGTGCACGGGCTGGTCCGAACCGGCCAGGGCAAGATGAACCCGGCCCGGGAGCTGGCCGGCGGCGACGTGTCGTACCGGATCGTGCCGGTCTGCGACGAGAAGGCCGGCTTCGTGGTGCACGTCCGGCCCGATCAGTGGCGGGCGGTCCGGCTGACCGCGACCGGCTGCCGGCTGACCGGCCAGGTGCGGCTGTTGCGGACCGGCCGGCCGGCCCGCGAGATCGTGCTGACCCGGAACGGACAGCAGGTGGTCCGGGCGAAGCTGGAGCCCCGCCCGGACGGCGACTACGCGTTTTCGGTCGAGCTGCCGGACACCCTCCGGCCGAGCAGCAGCTGGGAGGTGCGGATCCGGGACGCGAGTCGCGCCGAGCGGCGGCTGTCCTGGCCGGCCGAGTCCGAGGTCGGCACCGAAATCGGCGGCTTCGGCCCCGGCTCCTCCCGCTGGGTCCGGTCACCGCGCGGCTACGTCACGCTGAACACCGCCCCGGTGGTGCTGCGGGCGCACCAGGTCATCGCGGACGGTGACCGACTGGTCGTCGATGTCACGCTGCGGGGCGCCGACCCGTCGCGCCTGGCCGAGGCCTATCTCTATGCCGCGAAGGCCTCGGTCACCGCCTCCTCGGTCGAGGATCTCGGCGCGGGTCGGCACCGGCTGGTGTTCGACCCGGCCGCGCCGAGCTGGGGGAGCCTGGTGGCGTACCCGCTGCCGACCGGCACCTACGGGATCCGGCTGCCCTGGACCGTGACCGAGGACGGTGAGGACCAGACCGTCAACTGTCTGTACGAGATCGACTGGCTGCCCGAGCTGCCGTACGACCTGGAGACCGAGCGGCACCGGGTCACCGTGGCGCGCCGGGCCGGGTCGCCGGTGCTGACCATCGGGCTGCGCGCCCCGTTGGCCGAGCGGGAGCTGGGCCGGGTCGCACAGCGGCGGCTGAGCGTGTGGGAGTGGTCGGACGAGCCGCTGGAGCAGGTGCTGTTCCAGTGCTACCGGGGCGAGTTCGCCACCGACAGCCAGCTCGCCATCCACCAGGAGCTGCACCGCCGCGGGACACAACTCGACCTGGTCTGGGGCGTCTCCGATCTGTCGGTCGAGCTGCCGGCGGGCGCCCGGCCGGTGATCATCGGCAGCGCCGCCTGGTACGAGGCGATCGCCCGGTCCCGCTATCTGTGCAACAACATCGACTTCGACAGGTTCTTCCGCCGGCGGCCGTTCCAGCGGTTCCTGCAGACCTTCCACGGCTACCCGTTCAAGTCGATGGGGATCTCGTTCTGGCGGGCCAAGGACTTCCCGGAGGATCTGATCGACGTCGAGTGCCAACGGCGCAACGACGCCTGGACCTCGATCCTGGTGCCGTCGGAGTTCTGCGCCGAGCTGTATCGGCAGGAATACCGCTATGAGGGCGAGATCCTGGTCACCGGCTACCCGCGGGACGACGCGCTGGTGAACGCGGATCCGGCCGAACGGACCCGGGTGCTGGGCCGGCTCGGGGTGGACCCGGCCAAGAAGGTGATCCTGTACGCGCCGACCTGGCGGGACACCAGCGCGACCGGGGCCTGGTCGGCCCGGTTCTACGACGCGCTGGACATCGACCGGCTGGCCGAGGAACTCGGCGAGGAGTACGTGATCTTGCTCCGCGGCCACAACTACAACCTGCGGCAGGGCGATCTGGAGCACCGGTCAGCGACCGTGCTGGACGTGACCCGCTATCCGGAGATCAACGACCTGACCCTGGCCGCCGACGTGGCGATCCTGGACTACTCGTCGCTGCGCTTCGACTGGGCGCTGACCGGCAAACCGATGATCTTCTTCGTGCCGGATCTGGACGACTACCTGGGCACCCGGTCGGCGTTGTTCGACTTCGCACCCACCGCACCCGGGCCGCAGGTGAAGGATCTGCCGGCGCTGGTCGACTGCCTGCTCCGGCTGGACGTGGTGGAGAAGGAGCACCGGGCCGACCTCGCGCGGTTCAACGCCGACTACAACGGGCTGCACGACGGCTCCGCCAGCCGGCGCGTCGTCGACGCCTTCTTCACCGCCGACGTGCCGGCCGGAAAGTAAGTCGGTGAACCGGACCGCCGAACAGGTGCGCTGGAGCGTCGAGGATCCGCTGCTGGCGGCGGTGCCGCTGCTGCTCGCCTGGGTGGTGCGGTCCGGCTGGCTGCCCGGCGCCGGGAGTGCCGGGGCCGGCCTCGCCGCGGTGGTGATCATCCTCGCCGCGGTGCTGATCGGGATCGAGCAGCAGGTGGCGTACCGGCGGGAGGAGCTGACCCCGGTCGGCAGCCGGCAGTTGCCCCGGGTCGCCCTGGTGGCAGCCGTCGCGGTGCTGCACCCGGTGGCCGGTCCGGCCGCGGCGCTGGGCTCGTCGCTGGCGATGTTGATCATGATCGCCGGGTTGATCCTGGAGCCGGCGGTGGCCCGCGGCGCGGCGTCCCGCTTCGTCTTCGTGCACGGCCTGCCGGGCATCACCCCGCTGCCGCCGCCGAACCGGTGGCTGCCGCTGCTGGTGTTGTGGGCCAGCCTGGCCGCGACCGCGGTGGGCGCCGGGCTGGGCTGGCTCGGCCGGGCCGGCGTGATCATGATCGGTCCGTGGCTCTGGGTGCTGGCCGCGCTGCTGCCGGCCGCGGCGCTGGCGGCCTACCTGCTGCAGCTCGCCCGCCGGATCAAGCAGCACCAGGCGATCGAACGCGACCTGGCCGGCGCGATCGCGGCCTACGCACCGCGGTTCCTGATCTACACCGCGCGGCCGGACGACGCGTCGTACCAGGTGGCGATGTGGCTGCCGTACCTGAAGCGGGCCGGGCTGCCGTTCCTGATCGTCACCCGGGACGAACTGCCGGCCCGGGTGCTGGCCGAGCTGACCGACGTGCCGGTGGTGGTCCGGCGCACGATGAGTGGCCTGGACGACGTGGTCGCGCCGTCGCTGCAGGCCGCGTTCTACGTCAACGCCTCGTCGGGCAACGGTGCGTTCATTCGGTACGGGCACCTCGATCACGTCTACCTGGGGCACGGCGACTCGGACAAGCCGCCCTCGTACAACCCGACCCATGCGATGTTCGACCTGATCTTCGCCGCCGGCCCGGCCGCGACCCGGCGCTACGCCGATCACGGGGTGCGGATCCCGGCGGACCGGTTCCGGGTGGTCGGCCGGCCGCAGGTCGAGGACGTCCAGGTCTCGCCCCCTGCGCCCGTCGATGGGCGAGCTCACTCAACCCCGGAAACGATCTTGTACGCGCCGACCTGGCGCGGTCACGTCACCGAGACCCAGCTGTCCTCGGTGGCCCAGGGCACCAAGATCGTTTCCGCGTTGCTGGACCGCGGCCGGACGGTGATCTTCCGGCCGCACCCGTTCAGCTATCACTATCCGGAGGACGCCGCGCTGGTGCGCGAGCTCCAGCGGCTGCTGGCCGAGGATGCGGCCCGCACCGGTCGCCGGCATCTCTGGGGCCCGGCGGCCGAGTCGGAGCGGACGGTGCTGGACTGCACCAACGACTCGGACGCGATGATCACCGATGTCTCGGCGATCGTGTCCGACTATCTCTATTCGCTGAAGCCGTTCGCGATGGTGGCGGTGCCGGCCGGCGACTTCGTCCGGCGCTACCCGATCGCCCGCGGCGCCTACGTGCTGGACGGTGACCTGGCCAACCTCGAGCCGGTCCTGGACGACCTGCTCGGGCCGGACCCGCACGCGGCGGTCCGGGCCCAGATCCGGGCCGACTATCTCGGCGACTTCCCGACCGACCGGTATGCCGACGCGTTCGTCGACGCGGTCCGCGACGTGAGCAGCGCGGAGACGACCGCGCACGCCGGCCGCGGCCTGGCGGAACCGGACGAACCGAGCCGGCCGAGCCGCCGGGCCAACCTGCGCCGTCAGGTCTCCTCGCTGGCCGGCGGTGCCGTGGCCGGCGGCCTGGCCGCCCTCGCCCTGGCCGCCGACCTGCTCGAGGCTCCTGCCCTGATCTCGGTGCTGCCGGCGCTGGCCGCGCTGGTGCTGATCGGCTGGCTGCGACGGACCATGCTGCGCGACCCGGCTAAGTGGGATTCGCTGCTCACCTTCGCCGGTCCGGCCCGGCTGCTGCTGGTCGTCGGGCTGGCCGTGGTGGTCGGCCCGGAGCCGACCACCGTGCTGACCTTGATCGCGATCGCGCTCTGCATCGCAGCCGAGACCGCGATCAGACGCGGTTGGGGCCGGCAGGGCGTCGAGGTGGCCAACCTGCCCGAGTTGGGCGCCGAGGTAGCCCGACCACTGGTCTGGCGGTTGACCTGGCCCGGCTCGTTGGTGGTGATCGCGATCGGCTGGCTGACCTGGTGGACGCCGGTCGGCGGCTGGCTGACCCTGGCCGCGGCGGTCCTGTTGATCGTGATCACGGTGGCTGCGCTGCTGCTGACCGCGATCCGGGTGCACCGGGTGGTGTCGGCCGAGGAGCACCTGCCGCAGGTGGTGGCCGACCTCGCGCCCCGCTTCGCAGCCTACTTCGCGTCGTCGGTCGGCGGCCGCTACCAGCTGGGCATGTGGCTGCCGTACTTCGACCGGATCGGCGAGCCGTACGTGATCATCACCCGGGATCTGCGGATGCAGCGGGAGATCGCCTCGATCGCATCGGCGCCGGTGATCTACCGGCAGACCCTGGGCAGCCTGGAGGAGGTGATCGTCCCGTCGTTGACCACCTGCTTCTACGTCAACAACGCGGTCAAGAACACCCACTTCGTCGAGCGCCGCGAGCTGACCCACGTCTGGCTCAACCACGGCGATTCGGAGAAGCCGGCCTGCTACAACCCGGTGCACGCGATCTACGACCTGATCTTCGCCGCCGGCCAGGCCGGCATAGACCGGTACGCCCGGCACGGGGTGGAGATCCCGGAGGAGAAGTTCCGGATCGTCGGCCGACCCCAGGCGGAGCTGATCACCCGGGCCGAGGCCCCGATCGACGAAGTCGCCCGGCCGACCGTGCTGTATGCGCCGACCTGGCAGGGATCCTTCGCCGACACCCGGGTCTATTCGCTGCCGGTGGGGGAGCGGATCGTCGACGCGCTGCTCCGTCGCGGCGTCCGGGTGATCTTCCGTGCCCATCCGTTCAACTACCGCTATCCGGCCGCCGTGGAGTTGATCAAGAAGATCCAGGCCCGGTTGGCCGCCGATTCCGCGGCCGGACACGTCTGGGGCGATGCCGCGGAGCAGGCGATGAGCGTGGAGGACTGCTTCAACGCCTCCGACGCGATGATCTCCGACGTGTCCGCGGTGGTCTCGGACTACCTGCACAGCGACAAGCCGTTCGCGATCGTCTCGGTCGGCCGGACCCCGGAGGACCTGCTGCGGGACGCGCCGGCGGCCCGGGCGGCGTACGTGATCGAGGACGACCTGGACAACCTGGAGCCGGTGCTGGACGACCTGCTCGGCGGGGACCCGCGCAGCGCCGAACGGTCGGTGACCCGGGTCTACTACCTCGGTGACTTCCCGGTCGAGCGGTACGCCGACGGGTTCCTCGACCGAGCCCGTGCGGTGATCGACCACACCGATGCCGCGGCCGAGTCCGTACCGGAGCGGGATCCTGAGCCTGTTCCGTCGGTGGATCCCGAGCCGGTTTCGGTCGCCGATCGCGATCATGGTTAGCCTGCTCCGTCGGGCGGTGCCGGATCTGGCTCTGGCCGTGGCCGCCGGACTGCTGGTGATCATCGTCGTCCAGGTCCGGAACTTCGCGCCCGGGGTGATCACGGTGTCCGCGTTTCCGCTGGTCGCCGGTTACGGGCTCGCGCTGCTGGCGGCGATCATGATCGCAGTCAGCGGGCCGCTCGCCCGGGCCGGGTCGCGGCCGCAGCTCAGCACCGTCCGGCTGCCCGGCCGTCCAGAGCCGGGCCGGCCGGTGACCCGGACCGTCACCCGGACCGCCGCGGGGCTGGTGCTGTTGGTCTGTGGCCTGGCCGCGGCGGTGGCGACGCCGCCGGTGATGATCATCACCGGGGTGGCCGGCGTGGCGGTCGCCGCCGTGCTGGTGATCATCATCCGGCGCCGGAACGCCACCGTCGGGGACCGGGCCGCGGTCAGCGCAGCGCTGACCGATTACGCGCCGCGGCTGGTGATCTACACCAGCCGGGAGACCGGCGGCGCCTATCAGCTGGCGATGTGGCTGCCGCTGATCGAACGACTGGGGGAGCGGTTCGTGGTCGTGGTACGGCATCCTGCCGCGCTGGCGGCCGCCGCCCCGCTGACCACGGCGCCGGTGATCTGCGCACCCCTCGCCGCCGACCTGGAAGCCGTCGTGGTCGACTCTTTCCTGGTCGCCTGCTACGTCAACGTCGTCGGCGGTAACGCGAACCTGATCGGTTACCGCTCGATGCGGCACGTCTACCTGGGGCACGGCGACTCGGACAAGGAAGCCTCGGTCCATCCGACGCACGCGATGTTCGATCAGATCTTCGTCGCCGGCCCTGCTGCCCGGGACCGCTACCGGCAGGCCGGGTTGAAAATCCCGGACGACCGGTTCGTGGTGATCGGCCGGCCGCAGCTCGCCGAGGTGACCCCGCCGCCGACGTTGATCGGCAAGGTCGCCGAGCCGGTCGTGCTGCTGGCGCCGACCTGGCGCGGCTACAACACCAGGACCGACCTGAGCTCGCTGCCGTCCTGCCGCAAGCTGGCCCAGGCGCTGATCGCACGCGGCGTGGCGGTCGCCTTCCGGCCCCATCCGCTCAGCTGGGAGAACGCCGCCGAACGCGCCCTGATCACCGACCTGGATGCGCTGCTGCACCGCGACCGCGGCGTCTCCGGTCGGCGCCATCAACTCGCCTCCGAGGGGCGCCGCCAGCCGCTGGTGCAGGCCTTCAACGGCAGCGACGCCTTGATCACCGACGTCGGCGGCCTGCTGGTCGACTACTTCGCCACCGGTAAGCCCTACGCCGTCGCGCTGTCTCTGACCCACCCCGAGCCGCCGCAAACCGCCGCTGCCGCCTACCTGGTCACAGCCGACCGTCTCGCCGCCGGGGACCTCGACGAGCCGCTGGACCAACTGCTGCAGACCGATCCCAACGCCGACCGCCGCCGCACCGTCGCCGGCTACTACCTCGGCACCCTCCCGCCCTCGACCGCTCCGTTCGATACCGCCATCCGCTCCCTGCTCAACGGAGACCTGAGGACGAGCCTGTTCTTGGCGACCCTCGTCGACCGAGGCGATCGTGACGGCGAAACCGACCTCCACGTCAGGATCGAACTCCCCACCGCAACGGCCGAATCGATGCTGCCGACCGGAAGGATCAGCGGTGAACTGCAGTTCCACTCGGGCGAGATCCAGCACGGTTTCGGGTCGAGCAGCGGCGCCACCGGCCATGAGCTCCAGGCCCACTTCACCTTCCCCACCGAAGCCTGGCACACCGCAACCGCCCTCAAGATCAAACTCGGCGACACCGAGCTGGCCATCCCGCTGCGAACGAAAGCGGAATGATCTTGGCGAATCCCGTCGATGCTTGACCCGGTGCTGACCTGGGCCCGCACGAAGTGGCCGGGCCGCGCCGTGATCGTCGCCGACCGGACCGCCTTGGCCGGGGGAGTGTCGAGCGCCAGGGTGGAACGAGTCGGGCTGACCGTAGGACAACCCGACGGAATCGGCCCGGAGCGGGTCGACGTGGTCCTGAAACGGACCGACCGGCAGGAGCTGGACGCTTTGCTGGCACTGGCGGAGTTGGCAGAGCCGGCGATCCCTCCCGTCCTCGGGCATGGGTCGGACCCCGAGGGCGTAGCCGGTGCGGGGGTGTGGATCGTGCTGCCGTGGTATCGGGCCGAACCGCTCGGTCTGGTGGCCGAGATCCCGGAGTCCGTGCTGCGGGCCGTCGCGCGGATCCATCGGGCGTTCACCGACCGACCGGACCGTCGACCGGCGTCGCTCGAGCCGGTCGACGCCGGGTTCTGCCGGCGCGCCCTGTCCGAGTTCCTGCCGCGAACCGCGCGCCGGGCCGGCTCCGCCGCGGCCGCCGAGATCGGCACCCGCGCCCTCGCCCTGGCCGGCCGCCTGCTGGCCGATCCCAGCTTCGTCAATCGCTCCGGCCCGCTTCGCTCCCGACGCTGCTGCACGGCGATCTGTACGCGGCCTCAACGTGCTCCGGCCAGACCCGCCCGCCGGACACCCCGACTCGATCATGATCGACTGGAACACCGCCCGGCTCGGGCCGGGATGTTCGACGTGGCGATCTCCGAACCGTCCCTGGAATCGGCCGGCGCCCGCGCCTACGTCGACGAGTGGCGGGCGATCGACGGCCCGGACCGTGACTTCCGAGTCCGAGTTCATCTGGGCCGCAACGCTGCTCAACACGTTCTACGCCGTGGTCGTGGCCGATCGCGGAGCTCCGGCGGCAGCGTCACAGATGGTCGACCGCGCCGAGCACGCCTATGGCCGTTGGTTGTGATCCCCTGACCAGACGCGTACAGTTTTCTGTACGTGGAGATCAGTGGAGGAGATCATGATGAAGACCATGAGCTACACGGAGTCTCGTGCTCGGTATGCCGAGGTGTTGGACTCAGTAGTCGATGATCGGGAGGAAGTGATCGTAACTCGGGCCGGTCATGATCCGGTGGTGATCGTCTCCCTCGATGAGTACGAGTCGCTGCGCGAGACGGCCTACTTGCTGCGGTCACCGGCGAACGCGCGCCGGCTGCTCGATGCGATGGAGCGGTTGGAGGCCGGCGGCGGAGAAGTGCACGACCTGGCCGACGCGGACTGACCCATGCGCCTGGTCTGGGACCTCAACGCCTGGGAGGACTGTCTGTGGTGGCAGGCACAGGATCGCAAGACGTTGAAGCGGATCAACCTGCTGATCCAGGACGTGCTCAGGAACGGCAACGAGGGCATCGGCAAGCCAGAACCGCTCCGTCACGACTTCGCGGGCTACTGGTCACGGCGGATCACCGAGGAGCACCGGTTGGTCTATCGGCTCGTCGATGAGACGGAGGTACGAATCGCATCCTGCCGCTATCACTACAGCCGATGAGCCACGAGCTACGACGATCGTCGGTCAGGTGTCGGCGGAATCAGCCTGGCCCAGGGCCGCCAGGATCCGGTCGGCACTGGTGCCGAGACCGAGCCGCTCGGTCAGCTTCGCGAACACCCTCGGGTGGGCCGGTGCTGTCGGCAGGGCCAGGTCGTCGGGCTTCAGGCCGAGGTCCAGGTCGCGGGCCACGGCGACCACGGTCGGTGCAACGGCCAGGTAGTCGATCGCGGCGCCGAGCTTGGACCGGATCGAGCCGCTGATCTTGGTGTCCGGTCGGCTGGCCGCGGCCAGTACGTCGTTCAGGGTGCCGTAGCTGTTGAGCAGCGAGGCGGCGGTCTTCTCGCCGATCCCGGCCACTCCGGGCAGTCCGTCGGAGGTGTCGCCGCGCAGGGTGGCGAAGTCGACGTAGGCCGACGGCGGGATGTCGTACTTGCCCTTGATCCAGGAATCGGTCACCTGCTCGTGCTTGCCGACCCCGCGGGCGATGTAGAGGATCCGGACCTCGCCGGCGTCGTCCACCAGTTGGAACAGGTCCCGGTCGCCGGTGACCACGTCGACCGGCATCTCGGCCGTCGTCGCGAGGGTGCCGATCACGTCGTCGGCCTCGTAACCGTCGGCGCCGACGATCGGCAGCCCGAGCGCGGACAGTACCTCGATGATCAGCGGCACCTGGACCGCCAGGTCGTCCGGCGCCTGTTCACCGGCCGTTTCCGTGGAGGTCGACATCTCGCTGACCACGGTTTCGCCGGCCCCGGCGACGCGGTGCGCCTTGTAGGTCGGGATCAGCTCGACCCGCCAGGCCGGACGCCAGTCGTTGTCCCAGCAGCAGGCCAGGTGCGTCGGACGGTAGGTGTCGACGAGTCTTGCGATGAAGTCAAGCAGTCCCCGGACCGCGTTGACCGGGGTACCATCCGGTGCACGCAGGGAATCCGGTACGCCGAAGAAGGCACGGAAGTACAGGGAAGCAGTGTCGAGGAGGAGTAATCGCGGTGTGCGCACAGTCGAATCCTGGCACGGTGTCGGGGATGGAGAAGCTTGACCGCCGGATTCTGGAGCTGCTGGCCCGGGATGGCCGGATGTCCTACACCGATATCGGCAAGGAGACCGGGCTCTCGACCTCGGCCGCCCAGCAGCGGGTCCGCCGCCTGGAACAGCGTGGCGTGATCAAGGGTTACCGGGCCACCCTCGACTCCAACGAGCTCGGCCTGCTGGTCACCGCGTTCGTCGCGATCAAGCCGTTCGACCCGAGCCAGCCGGACGACGCCCCGGAGCGGCTGCAGCACCTGCCCGAAATCATCTCCTGCTATTCGGTGGCCGGTGACCCGAGCTACCTGCTCAAGGTGCAGGTGCCGACGATGGTCGATCTGGAGGCCGTGCTGGCCAAGATCCGGGCCTCGGCCAAGGTCTCCACCCACACCACGACCGTCCTCTCCACCCCGTACGAAGACCGCCCGCAACTGTGACCAGCACGCGGCCCCCTTCTCCTCCTTTCGCCGAGTTGTCAGTACCCAGGACCGCCAGAGCGAGCCTCATTTCTGACAAGTCGCTGTGGTGGCGGTTGGTGGCGGTCGCCGTCGGTGGCGCGGGGCTGGGGTTGGCCTGGCAGCCGTACGGGGTGTGGCCGGTGTTGCTGGTCGGGATCCCGTTGCTGCTGGTCGCCGTGCATCGGCAGCGGCCGCGCCGCGCGTTCGGTCTCAGCTATCTGTTCGGGTTGCTGCTGCTGACTGTGACGATCGGCTGGATCCAGGTCCTCGGCACCTGGATCGCGGCGTTGCTGATCCTGTTCGAGTCGCTGTTCTTCGGTCTGCTCGGAGTCGCGCTGGCCCTGATCTCGCGGCTGCGGCTGTGGCCGCTCTGGTCCGCGTTCGCCTGGACCGCGCTCGAGTTCGCCTACTCCCGGGTCCCGTTCGGCGGGTTCGGCTGGGTCCGGCTGGCGTACGCGGCGGTCGACACCCCGCTGGCCGGGTTCCTGCCGCTGATCGGCGTCCCCGGTGTCTCCTTCCTGGTCGCCCTCGCGGCGGCCGTCTTCGCCTGGTCGATGTTGTGGTTGCTGCGCAACGGCCGGACGGGCCTGGTCCGCGCCCGCCGACCGGCGATCGCCGTGCTGGCCGGGTTCGTGCTGGTCGCGGGCCTCGGCTTCGGGCTGGGCGGGCTGCAGTTCGAACCGGCCGCCGGGAACGCGGGCACGGTCACCGTTGGCGTGGTGCAGGGGAACGTGCCGGGCCGCGGGATGGACGCGATGGGGGAGGCCCGGTCGGTCACCAACAACCATCTCAGCCAGACCATCGAGCTGACGGCGCGGTGGCGGCTCGGCCAGGTCCCGGAGCCCGACTTCATCCTCTGGCCGGAGAACTCCACCGACATCGACCCGACACTCGACCAGACGACCAAGCAGGTGGTGCAGTCGGCCGCCACCATCGCGGGCAAGCCGATCCTGGTCGGCGCGGTGTCCCGGGGCCCGGGCCCGGACGAGCGGCAGACCACCGGTCTCTGGTGGGATCCGCAGCAGGGCATCCTCGCCCGGTACGACAAGCGCAACCTGGTGCCGTTCGGCGAGTGGATCCCGTTCCGGGAGCAACTGCTGCCGCTGGTGCCGATCCTGCAGGAGGTCGGCCCGCAAGGGATCCCGGGCACCCGGCCCGGCGTGATGACGGTGCCGATCGGCGACCGGACGATCACCGTCGGCGACGCGGTCTGCTTCGAACTGGCGTACGACCAGACCATCTACGACACCATCACCAACGGCGCCCAGGTCTCGATGGTGCAGAGCAACAACGCCACCTACGGCGGCACCGGCCAGATCGAGCAGCAGTTCGCGATCACCCGGGCCCGGGCGCTGGAGACCCGGCGGGAGATCGCCGTCGCGACCACCAACAGCGTGTCCGGGTTCATCGACCGGGACGGCAACGTCGTGCACCGGACCCAGGAGTTCACCGCGGACTCGTTCGTCGTCGACCTGCCGCTGCGGTCGGCGATCACCCCCGCGGTCGTGCTGGCGCCCTGGCTGGACCGGCTGCTGGCGCTGATCGGGCTGTTCGCGGCGGTCGCCGGCGGTGTCGGAGTGGCCCGCTTTGGTCGTCTGCGGAAGACTGGGGAGTCTCAGGTGCGGGCATCCGCGCATTCGTGACTCGAGAGGACCCAGTGTGACCCAACGGCCAGCGACTGAACTGGGCCGGATCCTGGTGATCGTCCCGACGTACAACGAGGCGTCGAACATCGAGAAGATCACCGGCCGGATCCGCGAGGCCGTGCCGGACGCCGACATCCTGATCGCCGACGACAACTCGCCCGACGGCACCGGCGACGTCGCCGACCATCTGGCCGCCGCGGACGACCGCGTGCACGTGCTGCACCGCCGCGGCAAAGAGGGACTGGGCGGCGCCTATCTGGCCGGCTTCGGTTGGGGGCTGGACCGCGGCTACGGCGTGCTGGTGCAGCACGACGCGGACGGGTCGCATCCGCCCGAGCGACTGCCGGCGATGTTGCAGGCGCTGCGGACCGCTGACATGGTCAAGGGGTCCCGCTGGGTGATGGGCGGCAAGGTGGTCAACTGGTCGCCGCTGCGGCAGCTGATCTCCCGGGTCGGCAGCCTCTGGTCCCGGATCTGCCTCGGCCTGCCGATCAAGGACGTCACCGGCGGCTTCAACGCCTGGCGCGCCGACACCCTGCGGCAGATCGGGCTGGACGACGTAGCATCGGCCGGCTACTGCTTCCAGATCGACCTGGCCTGGCGAACGGTCCGGGCCGGGCTGCGGGTGGTCGAGGTGCCGATCACCTTCGTCGACCGGCAGTACGGCGAGTCGAAGATGAACCAGTCGATCGTGATCGAGGCACTGATCCGGGTCACCCTGTGGGGGATCGGGCACCGGGCCGGTCAGCTGATCGGCCGGGCCGAGCAACGGCGGGCGCGGAACCGCAGCGTGGGCAAGGACTGACCGCCATGCGCCGCCGTCATCCCTGGCTGTTGCCGCTGCTGGTCGTCCTGCTGGTCGCGGTCCCGATCTTCGAGGTCTGGCTGCTGATCCAGGTCGGCCAGCTGATCGGCGTGCTGCCGACCCTGTTGATCTTGGTCGCCGAGGCGATCCTGGGTGGCTGGCTGATGCGTCGCGAGGGCGCCCGCGCCTGGAAGTCGCTGATGGAGGCCTACCAGGCCGGCCGGATGCCGGCCGGCGAGCTGACCGACGCCGCGCTGATCCTGGTCGGCGGCGCGTTCCTGATGCTGCCCGGCTTCGCCACCGACGTCATCGGCCTGTTCTTCCTGCTGCCCTTCACCCGGCCGCTGGCCCGCAAGCTGGTCGGCGCCGCGATCGCCCGCCGGCTCGACCGCGCCACGACCATGATCAACGTCGACCCGGGCAGCATCGTCGACGGCTCGATCGTAAACGGTACGGCAGCCGAACACCGCGACCCGAACTCCGATCAGCGCCCGATCCGCGGCACGATCGAACCGCCCCGCTGATCGGAGCGTCCCGAGTGCCGGCTCTCGGTTGAGGCGAGGATGCCGGTCAATCGTGCCGGGTAGTCGCGGCAGGATTGACCGGCTTGTCGGTCTGAACGCGACCCGGTCGACGGCGATACTGTCTGACACGGATATACGAGACCACCGGACACAGTTTAGAGCCGAGCGCGGGGGACGACACCGGAGAGGGATCATGGAGCCGACCTATTCGCCCGACGGCAGGTACTGGTGGGACGGCCGTCGATGGCAACTCGTCCCCGGTGCACCGGTCCAGGGGCCGCCGCCGCCCAACGGCCCACCGTCGGGGAACCCGCCGCCCGCTCCACCGTCCGGGCAACCCACCGGGCAGCCGGCCGGGGGATGGTCGCCGCCTTCTGCGGTGCCGCCGCGTCGCCCCAACCGGGTGCCGCTGATCATCGCGCTCGCCGTACTCGTCCTGGTGATCATCGCGGTCCCAGTCGGCTACTTCGCCATTCGCGGCGGCGGACCGGGACCGATCGCGGGTCCGCCGCCGACCGAGACCACCACCCCGGCCGCGCCGACGATCCAGCCAGGTGAGCCGGTGACCAAGGAGAAGCTGAGCCGGATCTCGGCCAGTGAGTTCCTCTGGGCGAATCTGACCCGGCAGATGACCGAACCGGTCACTGTGATCACCGACGCCTACTTCGCGAAGCCGGACAACTTCACCAACCACGACAGGTACTACGTCAAGCAGGTCGGGATCGATCACCGCTCCGGCCCGGACGTGACCGGCAAGGACGTGACGCTCAGCGACGTCACCTATATCAAAGACAAACCGGACCAGCTGAGCCGCTGCATCGACGGCACGGACTACTGGCTGTCCGAGGACTGGGAGACGAAGAAGCCGGAATGGCAGGAAGGCGACACCAGCTCCTGCCGACCCCAGGACGGGAAGTGGGCCCGGGGCGCCTCCGACGGCATCGTGCCCAACGGTCTGCAGCCGGCTCAGGCCGAGGGCATGATCTCCTCGCTCCGCGACGAGTTCGCCGGGTTCGCCCATCCACAGCAGCCGACCCTGGTCACCGCGTCGGGCAGGACGTACATCCGCCAGCTCGTCGACTACAAACCGATCAAGCTCGCCGGACAGTACTGGGGCACCCAGATCTTCCTGCTGGCCTTCAAGCAGACCGGTCTGGATCCGCAGGCGTGGCCGTTCGAACCGGGCCTCGGCCCGGGGGAGGGCCTGCACGTGGCCTACTACCTGGATCCGGAGACCCTGCTGCCGGTCGCGAGCACCATCCGGACCACCCCGGTGCTCGCCGAGGACGGCAGCGTCCGCGAGCGCTACGACCAGACCCAGGTCTACAACTACCGCTTCCCGGACAAGCTGACCCCGCTGGACCTCAAGGACACCAAACCCATCCCGGTGCTCGTCCCGGAGGGCTGGAAGATCCCGAAGTGACCAGTGTCACTAGTGCCCTGCACTAGCCCTTCACGGCGCCGGAGGTCATTCCGGCGACGATCTGCCGGTTGAAGAAGATGTACATGATCAGCGGCGGAACGGTGATCAACAGGATGTTGGTGAACAGCAGGTTCCACTGGTTCAGCACCTGACCGGTGAAGTTGAACAGGGTCAACTGCACCGTGACGTTCTCCCGGCCGGGCAGGAAATAGAGCGGGCCGGTGAAGTCGTTGAACACGCCCACCGCCTGGACCACGATGATCGTGATCATCACCGGCCGGAGCAGTGGCAGCACCACCTGGAAGAACAGCCGGAGCGGCCCGGCGCCGTCCATCACCGCCGCCTCGTCCAGTTCGCGCGGGATGGTAGCGACGAAGGCGCGGAACAGCAGGATGCAGAAGGACAACCCGAAGGTGACCTCGACCAGGATCATCCCGATCATGGTCTTGAAGATGCCCAGCGTCTGCAGCACCCAGATCGTCGGCACCACCGCCGGCGGCACGATCAGCCCGGCCAGCACGAAGAAGTTGATCACCGGATTCCAGCGCGACGACCGCCGCTGCAGCACGTAGCCGGCCATCGCCGACACGACCACCATCAACGTCACGCTGCTCACCGTGAGGGTGGTGCTGTTGATGAACGCCCGCAGCACCTCGAAGTCCCGGATGGACAGCACCTCGGTGACGTTCTGCCACAGCACCCACTGCTGGGGCAGCGACAATGCGAAGGTCGCCGCCTCGGCCTTGGACTTGGCCGCGGTCAGCAGCACGAACCCGAATGGCACCAGGAAGATGATCACCGAGGCCACGATCGCGACCAGACCGGCGATCCAGGCCCGGACGTTGTGCCGCCTCATCGCTCCACCTCCCGCCGGTTCAACAGGAACGAGATCGGCACGATGATCGCCGTCACCACCACGAACAACACCACGTTGCCGGCGGTGGAGAGCCCGTAGAACCCGGCCTGGTACTGCTTGTAGATCACCGAGCCGATCACGTCACTGGTGAACCCCGGGCCGCCGTTGGTCATCGCCCAGATCAGGTCGAACGACCGCAGGCCGCCGATCAGCGACAGCAGGATCACCGTCGCAGTGGCCGGCCGGACCAGCGGCAGGGTGATGCTCCAGAAGCACCACCAGCCGCCGGCGCCGTCCACCCGGGCCGCCTCGTAGTACTCCTGCGGGATCGCGACCAGCCCGGCGATGTAGATCAAGGTCGCGATGCCGAGACCCTTCCAGACATCGACCAGCGCCACCGAGAACAGCGCCCAAGCGGGGTCGGTGAGCCAGCCCGGCCCGGTGATCCCGATCGCGCCGAGCGCGTTGTTGATCAGCCCGTCGAAGGGGTCCAGCAGCACCTTGAAGGTGATCCCGACGCCGATGGTGGAGACCAGCACCGGGAAGAAGATCACCGACCGGAGATAGCCGCGCGCGATGATCTGGGAAGTGAGCAGGATGCCCAGCAGCAGCCCGATCACGACCTTCAGGGCTGAGGTCAGGAAGCCGTAGACGAACGTGTTGACGAAGCCGCGGACCAGCATCGGCTCGCGGAAGAACTGGACGAAGTTGTCCAGCCCGATGAACTCGGTGTCGGTCAGCGTCCAGCGGGTCAGGCTGAAGTAGAACGAGGCGAAGGTCGGCACCGCGAACAGCACCACATAGAGCACGGCCGAGGGCAGATAGAACCAGGCCGGGTACGGACTCCGCCGGCGACGCCGGGTCACCGGCCCGGCCGGCCGCGACCCGGGCGACCGAGCCGGCCCCGCGGTCGCGGTCGTCGTGACTGCCATCGCCGGCTACCAGCCGGGCAGGCCGAGTTGCTGGGCCTGCTTCTCCACGTCCTGGTCGTACAGCCCGGCGGCGTCCTTGGCGGACCGGATGCCCGAGCCGACCTCGACCGTGAAGCCGGACAGGTTCGGCCCCTTGATCGGCGAGATGAACTCCAGCGCCGGGCCGACCTTCTCCTCATCGGTGTAGCGCTGCACGTCGGCCGCGATCGCCGGGATGTCGTCCGGCAGTTCACAGCTGCTGATCGAATACGGGCCGGCGATGGACAGCTGCTCGGACTGGATCGCGCAGCCCTTCGCCGACACGGTGAAGGCGATGAACTTTCGGGCCGCGTCGAGCTTGGCGTCGGTGGTCGTCTTCGGGATGTACATCGCGCCGGGCAGCCAGATGGTCAGCCGGGTGGTCGCGGCCTCCTGGGCCGGCAGTGCGAACACGCCGACGTCGGCGACGTTGTCCGGGAAGTTCTGCTGCAGGGTGCCGACCGCCGTGGTGGTGATCGGGTAGTGCGCCGCCTCACCGGTGGCGATCAGCCGGATCCCCTCGTCGAACATCGCCGAGGCGAAGTCCTCGTTGTACAGGTCGGCCTTGCCCAGCTGCTCCTGATTGATGAAGCCCTGCAGGGCCGGCAGATCGACGTACTTGCGCTGGTTCTTGGTGTATTCCTCGGCCCACTTCGGATCCTTGACGGCGACGTTGGCGAAGTCGCCGAGCACGAACAGCTGCGCGGTCCAGCTCTCTCCGTACGTCTGTGCGACCGCGACCTTGCCGGCCGCCTTGATCTTCTCGTTGTTGGCCATGAACTCGGCCCAGCTGGTCGGAATCTTCAGGCCGAGCTCGTCATACAACTTCTTGTTGTACATCACGCCGCCGGCCGAACTGGTGCCGTACGGCGCGCCGTAGATCCCCTTCGGCGTCTTCACCTGCGGCACGAACTCCTCGCTCAGGTCCGCGACCCACGGCTGATCATCGAGCGGAGTGAGGTTGGTGTCGGGGTTCAGCGCCTGGAACAGTGAGCCGGAGTTGTAGGTGAAGACGTCGGCCATCTCTCCGGTGGACAGCCGGGTCTTGACCAGGTTGTCGCCCTCCACTCCGGGCGGCCGGGTGTCGATGGACACCTTGATGTCGGGGTTCTCGGCGACGAAGCCGTCCCGGAGCGCTTCGGCCGCCGCGACGTCCTCGGCGCCGTTGCCGACCAGGTACGTGATCTGGACCGAACCGTCGCCGGAACCGCCGATCGAGCCGACCGAACACGCGGTCAGCATCAGGCTCGCCGCACCGACGGCCGCGAACAGGGGACGAAGGGAAACCACTGCTACCTCCTTGTAGACAGGACCACGAGCCGTGACCGCAACAGCGGATCTCCGGCGATCGGCCGTTCACGCTGTGTTACACGTTTCAAGGTTTGAAACGGTTCACGATGTGCTGTCTACGGTAGGTCGCCGGACCCGGTCGGTCAAGAGATCCGGACCGGCCGCGGTACGAACGCATGCTGCGCCGCCTGCCGGAACTCCCGCGGCGACCGGTCGTGGGCGGCGCGGAAACAACGGGTGAAATAGGCCGGGCTGGAGTAGCCGCAGGTGGCGGCGATGTCGGCGACCGGCCGCATCGTGGTGGTCAGCAGCATGGCGGCGTGCCGCAGCCGGAGCTCGGCGACGTAGGCCGTCGCGGTGGTGTCGTAGTGCCGCCGCATGGTGCGGGCCAGGTGGGCCGGGCTGACCCGGGCCAGCTCGAGCAGCCGCGGCACACCGCGGCGCAGGTTCGGCTCCCGGCGCATCGCGGCGCACGCGGTGACCAGCCAGTCGGGGGCACCGTGCGGCCGTTCCGCGATCGGCTCCGGGGCCGGTCCGAGCAGCGGCACGATGGCGGTCCAGAACCGGATCAGGTCGAACTGCCGCGGCCCGGCCCGGAACCGCTCCAGCGCCTCGGCGCAGACGGTCGCGGCGAGATCGGCTTCGTCGGAGCCGGGGGAGAGCCGGCGCCGTGGCGGCAGGGCCGCCTGGTGCCAGGCCGGGTCGACACCGGCCAGGTCGGCGAAGGCGCGCCAGCGGGCGACCGGGAAGGCGATGTTGTAGAACCGGACCGGCCCGGCGAGCGCGTGCTGGTCCCGCGGCCGGATCAAGATCAACTCACCCGGTCGCAACGGCTGCACCCGCTCGGCCAGGCCCGGGCCGAGGTCCTGGCTGCCGTCGCCGTCGATCACCAGCATGATCTCGAAGTAGTCGGCGTGCCCGTGCGGCTCCGACCGGCCGCGCAGGTCGACCAGCGCGGCGTGGTACGGGCGGCCGAGGGCGTGGGTTTCGAAGCGTTCCTTGGCCGGCGGCGGTGACGCGGAAGTCGGCACATCAAGAAGTTACAAGTTTTCGCGCGCTCTGTGCCTGTGCCAGGCACGATCCGGTCGGCATCCTGAGGGGAAACGTCAACTCGCCGCCGAGGAGGCCGCTTCGATGACTCTCTCTCCCGACACCACCCTGACCGACTTCGACCGAGACGGCTACGTGATCTTCCGCGACGTGATCGACCCCGACCTGATCGCCGAGGTCAGCGATCACGTCGACTGGCTGCAGCAGCAGCACCCGGACGTCCGGCCGGAGAACCTCGGCCACATCTATCTGCGCGACGACCCGTTCTGGGTCCGGCTGATCTCCGACGAGCGGCTGGTCGACATCGCGGCCCGGTTCATCGGCGACGATGTGGCACTGTTCGCCTCGCACTACATCAGCAAGCCGCCGTTCACCGGGCGGCAGGTGCTGTGGCACCAGGACAGCGCCTTCTGGCCGCTGGAGCCGATGGAGGTGGTCACGTTGTGGCTGGCCGTCGACCACTCCACGCCGGAGAACGGCTGCGTCCGGCTGATCCCCGGCAGCCACACCCAGGACACCGCGGGCCTGCGTGAGCGGAAGGACGTGGAGAACGTGCTCGGCGCCGAGATCGCGGTCGACGTGGACGAGAGCCAGGCGGTCGACATGGTGCTGCGGCCGGGCGATGTCGAGGTGCACCATCCGAAGATGGTGCACGGCAGCAACGCCAACACGTCACCGAACCGGCGCTGCGGCCTGACCATCCGCTACATCCCGACCTCGACCCGGATCACCGCCGACGAGCAGCCGTACCCGAGCGCCTTCCTGCTCCGCGGCGACCCCGGCGTCAACACCTACCAACCCGTACCGACCTACGACCCCGCCCGCCACTTCTCCTTCCGCGGCGCTGCGTAGGTCACCTGAAGCCGACTTGTCAGAACTGAGGCCGGTTATAGGCGGCCTCAGTTCTGACAAGTCGGCAGAAAGTGGGCAAAAAAAGATGACCGTCTCCCGGTGGTCACGCATCGCCGACCAGTGCGATGCGTGGGCCGGGAGACGGCCAGGCTTGCGTTGTGTCCCGAAGGGTCAGGCCGACTTGGCCGACTCCGACGAGGCCAGATAGTTGGGGCCGAGGGCCCCGGACCGCAGCAGGTCGAGCCGCTCCGCGAGCAGGTCTTCCAGTTCCGCGATGGACCGCCGCTCCCGCAGCATGTCCCAGTGTGTACGCGCCGGCTTCTCGTCCTTCGCCTCCGGCCGCTGGCCGTCGGAGCGCAGCGATTCCGCACCGCACCGCGGGCATTCCCACAGCGCGGGAATCTCGGCCTCTTCGGCGAACGTCAGCGCGAAGTGATGCTGATTCGGGCAGTCGTACCCGATCTCCTGGCGAGGAGCGAATTCGACTCCGGTCTCATCCTCGAAGCTCTTGGCGCCAAGGCCGGATCCCCGTAACGAGCGATCTGCCATCGTTTCCCTCCCGACTCGAACCTGACTGAGTTGTACCCCTGGTCATCTCAACTCGCGAGCCGGTGGAATTGTTCCGATCCGGTGAACAAACCGGTTCATCACGGTATAACGGGCGCGTCCCGCGGCGGTCGGCGGACCCCGAGCAGCGCGATCGCGCCGATCAGCAGCACCAGGGCGATCCCGATGATGCCCATCCGGTCGCTGGCGAAGAGGCCGGCGAACAGCCCGAACAGGCTCGGCGCCAGGAACGACACGGCCCGGCCGGTGGTCGCGTACAGGCCGAACAACTGGCCCTCGTGGCCGGCCGGCGACAGTCTCGCCAGGAAGGTCCGCGAGCTCGACTGGGCCGGGCCGACCCAGAGGCACAGGATCAACCCGAAGACCCAGAACATGGTCGAGCCCTGCGCGAACAGCAGCACGATCGCCGCCACGATCAGCCCGCCGAGCGAGACCAGGATGATCAGCTTCGGCCCGACCCGGTCCTCGAGGTAGCCCGCGACGAAGGCGCCGGCTGCGGCGACCACGTTGGCCGCGACGCCGAAGATGATCACCTCGCCGGCGGTCAGCCCGTACACACTGCGGGCCAGGACGGCGCCGAAGGCGAACACCGCCGCCAGCCCGTCGCGGAAGATCGCGCTGGCCAGCAGGAACCAGACCGTGTGCCGGGAGTCGGCGTACAGGCCACGCAGTTGCCGGATCAGGACCCGGTACGAGGCGAAGAACCCGACCCGCGCGGATCGGTCGGTGGGCGGGATCTCCGGCACCGCGACCAGCACCGGGATCGACCAGACCGCGAACCAGACCGCGGCGACCACGGCCAGCACCCGGAACTTCAGACCGCCGTCCGCGGTGACGCCGAACAGCCCGACGTCGGGCTGGATGAACAGCAGATACGCGCCGAGCAGGACCCCGATGCCGCCGAGGTAGCCGGCGCCCCAGCCGATCCCGGACACCTTGCCGATCGTCGACGGGGTCGAGACCTGCCGCAGCATCGCGTTGTACGAGACGGCGGCGAACTCGGAGAAGACGCTGCCGCCCGCCATCAGGATCAGGCCGAGCCACAGATAGGAGTACTCGTCCCGGACGAAGAACAAGCCGGCCGAGGACAGGATGGTCAGGGCGCTCCACAGCGCCAGGCTGAGCTTGCGCCGGCCGCCGGCGTCGGCCCGCTGACCGATCACCGGAGCCAGCAGCGCGATCAGCAGTCCGGCCGCGGCCAGCGAGATGCTCAGCCAGGTGGCTCCGGACAGGGCTCCCGGCGGTGCGCCGGCGGCGACGTCCTCGGTCAGGTAGGGCGCGATGACGAAGGTGACGACGATGGTGTTGTACGCGCTGGAGCCCCAGTCCCACAGCGCCCAGGCGACCACCCGGCCGCGCCGGGTCCGCGGCGTCGGCTCAGCGGAGCCCGGTTTCTCGACAGCGGCGGAGTCGGATGAGGTGTCCATGGAGCGGCTCAGGACCAGAGCCCGCGACGGTTCAGCACGTCGGACAAGATATCGATCCGATCGGTGAAGATGCCGTCGACGCCCAGATCGATCAGTCGCTCGATTTCCGCGGCGTCGTCGACGGTCCAGACATGCACCTGTTTGCCGGCCCGGTGCACGGCCCGGACCAGCCGCTCGGTCAGCACCAGCAGGTCGCGACCGGCGACCCGGTGCCGGACCGGCAACTGCAGCGCGGCGCCGGCCGTGTTGATCATGGTCGTCAGCCGCGGCGCGAACCGGTTCCAGGCGATCCCGGCCTGGCTGGCCGCGGTCGGCGTCTCGGGTCCGAGCAGCCGGCGCAACCGATGCAGCCGGGCGGTGCCGAAGGAGGAGACGCAGACCCGCCCGCCGGCACCGTGCCGGGCGATGGTCTCGGCCAGCAGCGGGACCGCGGCGTCGGACTTGGCGTCGACGTTGAACCGGACCTCGGGGAACTCCTCGAGCAGCGCGTCGAAGGTCGGGATCGGGTCGATGCCGCCGATCCGGGCCCGCTCGATCTCCCGGTACGGCAGCGCACCGACCAGACCGGCGCGCTCGGTGACCCGATCCAGCCGGTCGTCGTGGAAGGCGATCAGCACGCCGTCGGCGGTGGCGTGCACGTCGGTCTCGAAGTAGCGGTAGCCGAGCTTGGCCGCCTCGGTGAACGCATGCAGCGTGTTCTCCCGTCCGACGTTCGGCGGATAGGTGGCGCCGCCACGATGGGCGAAGGCCAGGAACGGGGCGTCGAAATAGCCGTAGTCCGCAGCGCGCATCTGCCTACTTCCGCGACACGGGCTGGATCAGATTCCCGGCAGCAGACGCAGCACGTCGCCGATCACGGCCGGCATCCAGGGCGGCACGCCGAGGACGGCGAGCGAGAGGTAGATGCCGGTCAGCGCACCGCAGACGGCCAGCACCGTCAGCAGCACCTTCTGCCGCCGCGGCCAGCGGCGGATCCGGCCGAGGATGTGCTTGAAGAACCGCATCAGCCGATTGGCCCAGGCGAATTCGGAGGACCACACGGCCAGGCCGAGCAGCACCAGCGGGATGCCACCGGGGCCGGGCAGCGGCCCGGTGACCGCGCCGAGGATGATGAAGAAGATGCCGCCGAGGGCGACGCCGACCCGGTAGAGCGCGAGCTTCCGCGGGTCCTGCCGGATCCGCCGGCGCCACTGCCACCGGTCCTGATCCGGCTCGATCAGCACGTGATCGTTGTGCTCCGGCTCGTACTCGTCGAACGGCGACCCGCGCTTCCACCGGGCGCGGTGTTTCCGCGCCGTACGGGAAGCCTGATCCGCCGACATGCGACCACTGTAATTCCACTGTCGGACACCCGTCTGGCCGCACCGACAAATTCAGTCCGCACTCAGGTGGATCCCCGAGATGGCCTGAGTCGATCGGGCTACTGGTCGTTCGCCACCACGAACGTCCAGTACGGCGTGCCGTCGGCGGCCGGGACCTTCGGCCACGCCCAGGTCGCGAACGCCGTCCCAGAGCAGGATCCCGCGGTGGCCGGGGCTGCTCATCCGGCCGGCGACGACGGCCTCCGAGGAGCCATAGCCGGCCGCGACGCATTCGCCACTCTGGCGTCAGCGCGTGCTCCGGTCGGTCAGCACGCTACTGGTTCGCCACAGGTCGGCCGCCTTGGCCAGGTCGTACGACTCCACGGAGGACCGGACCGGACGGGTCAGGTTGAGGTAGCCCCCGGTGACGCCGTCGAAGGCCGGATCGACGACCAGTCGGGCCAACGCCGCGCCGGATCGGGCGGGGGTGTGCCGGTTGATGCCGGGGACGAGGGTCAGGGCGGGCATCACCCAGCGCCAGACGAAGGACCGCAGACCCCGATAGTCCCGGGCCAGCCCGGTGCCCGGCATCTGGCCCGGATCGAACGCGTTGAAGCTGGCGACCTCGGCCGGGTTCCGGCGGGCGAACTCGTACGCGGTCAGGACGGCGCACAGCTTGGCGGCGGTGTAGCGGCGTTGCCCGGCCCGGTCCGACTGCTCGGTCGCCTCGTCGGCGGGGTGGGCCAGTTCGGCGGCCGCGGTGTAGGCCGGCGGCGGAAACCCGGTGCGCCGGGCCGGATCGTGGGTGGCGCTGCTGACGAAGACGACCCGGGCTCGGGCCGGCAGCCGTGGCAGCAACTCGCGGACCAGCAGGAAGTGAGCGAGGTGGTTCACCCCGAACGTCTCCTCGATGCCGTCCGCGGTCCACCGCAATCCGGCGAACGACACCAGCCCGGCGTTGCAGATCACAGCGTGCGGGGACGGCAGGTCCCGTGCGAACCGGCGCACCTCGGCCAGCGAACCGAGCTCGAGCCGCTGACCGGTCGCTCGGTCGCCCAACCGGTCAGCGGCCGCGGCGACGGCCTGGGAGTCGCGCCCGGTGATCACGACCTCCCAGCCGGGTTCGGCCAGGATCGCCCGGGCAGTCTGGAATCCAAGGCTTCCGGTCCCGCCGGTGATCACCGCCAACTTCCCCATCAGCCCAGGATCACAGCCCCGCCTCCCCTGGACCAGGGTTCGGCACGCCTCGGTCGACTGTGGTCGCGCGCTGGACCCGGAGCTCAGAGGGCGGTGCGGCGCTCCCAGGCTGCAGCGGTGATCGAGGCGATGAAGGCGTGCGCGACCTCGTTCGGCCAGGGCGCGGTGGTGGCCACCGCGAGCACGAACAGGCGGGCGTCCGGGGGCCGGATCAGGCCGGCGTCGTGCACCACGTCGGTGACCCAGCCGTTCTTGTGCGCGACCCAGGTGCCCGCCGGCAGCCCGGCCCGCAGGTCGGTGGCGACCTCGTTGGCGGCGAGCACGTCGAGCACCGCGTCGCAGGTGGTCCGGTCCGCGGCCGTGCCGTGCTGCAGCGCGGACAGGATGGTGGCCAGGCCCCGGGTGGTGATCAGATTCCCGTCGCCCAACTGGTCCCGGGCGGCGTAGTCGTTGATGCCCCGGCCGACCGAGATGCCGGTGGCGCCGCAGGCCCCGATCGCCTCGGCCACGGCCGGCAGGCCGACGCGCTCCAGGACCAGATTGGTGGCCAGGTTGGAGGACCGGACGATGGATCGCTGGCAGAGCCAGCGCAGGGTCGCCGTCCCGCCGAGCCGATCCCACGGCTGCGGATCCGAGTCGTCCTCCTGGACCACGCCGAACCCGCCGCCGACCTGGGAGGTGAACTCGTTGTGCACCGGGAACTCGGCATCCAGGTCGAGCCGGCCGGCCGCGGCCAGCCGGTAGGCCGCGAGCACCAGCGGCAGCTTCATCGTCGAGGCGGCGTAGTGTTGCGCGTCCGCGTTGACCTGGACGACGGAGTCGCCGCGATCGTCCAGCAGGGTGACCGAGACGGTGGCCGGCCCGGGATCGGGGCGGTCGGCGACAAGGCGTTCGATCTCGGTGGCGACGGCGGTCGCGGATGTCTTCACCCGCCCATCTAACCGGATCGGAATCGGTGCCAGAATCATTCCGTGACCGCGATTCTGTCGATCCAGTCCTCCGTCGCGTACGGCCATGTCGGCAACAGCGCCGCGACGTTCCCGCTGATGCGGCTCGGCGTCGAGGTGTGGCCGGTGATCACCGTGCACTTCTCCAATCACACCGGGTACGAGAGCTGGCGCGGTCCGTTGCTCGCCGCCGACGACATCGCCGAGGTGATCAAGGGCCTGGACGAGCGCGGCGTGCTGTCCCGCTGCGACGCGGTGCTGTCCGGCTACCAGGGCGCCGCCGAGGTCGGTGCGGTGATCTTGGCGGCGGTCGACCTGGTGAAGCAGCGCAACCCGGCCGCGATCTACTGCTGCGACCCGGTGATGGGTGATGTGGGCCGCGGCTTCTATGTCCGGGAAGGGATTCCGGAGTTCATGCGGGACCGGGTGGTGCCGGCCGCGCAGTTGATCACGCCGAACCAGTTCGAGCTGGAGTATCTGACCGGCCGGTCGGCGAAGACCCTGGACGACGTGCTGGCCGCCGCGGATGCGGCCCGGGCCCTCGGACCGGAGACGGTGCTGGTGACCAGCGTGACCCACGATCTGGTGGCCGAGGACACGTTGCAGATGATCGCGGTGACCGGGACGGAGGCGTGGTCGGTGACGATTCCGCTGCTGCGCCAGACCTTCACCGGCAGCGGGGATCTGACCGCCGCCACCTTCCTGGCGCACACCCTGACCACCGACCTGCCGACCGCGCTGTCCCGGACGGCCGCGATCGTGCACGGAGTGCTGGCGGCGACGGTCGAGTCCGGCCAGGCCGAGCTCCAGTTGGTCGCGGCGCAGGACGAGATCGCCAGCCCCAGTCACACCTTCGAGGCGACCCGGCTGCGCTGACGGACTGGGAGGAAGCTGTGCTGATCGAGCATCGGGGCCGGTGGCCGGTGATCCCGGCGTCGGCCTATGTCGCGCCGACGGCCGTGATCTGTGGCTCGGTCACGCTGGGGGAGCGGGCCCGGGTGCTGCACGGCGCGGTGATCACCGCCGAGAACGGCGAGGTCCGGACCGGCCAGGAAGTGGTGATCATGGAGAACGCCCTGATCCGTGGCCGCGGTGATCATCCGGCGGTGATCGGCGACGCCGTGTTGATCGGCCCGCACGCGCACGTGAACGGCGCGGTGATCGAGGATGAGGTCTTCGTGGCGACCGGCGCCTCGCTCTTCCCGGGGTCGATCGCCGGCGCCGGCTCGGAGTTGCGGATCAACAGCGTGCTGCACGTGAACTCGAAGCTGGCCGCCGGCACGGTGCTGCCGATCGGCTGGATCGCGGCCGGCGACCCGGCCGAGTTGTTTTCACCCGACCGGCACGACGAACTCTGGGAAGTCCAACGAGGATTGGATTTCCCGGGCACCGTGTACGGCGTCGACCGGGGCACCCCGATGCGGGAGATCATGCGCCGCCAAGCCGACTACTACGCCGCCCATCTGGATGATCACCCACTGGACTGAGTCGGCGATGGGGACGTTGGGGTTTCGTTCCCTGAGCCTGTCGAAGGGCGAACCACATGATCACCAAGGCCCTTCGACAGGCTCAGGGAACGGACAAGCAGATGATCAGTGCGTGTCGTAGTAGATCTGGATGTCGGCACCGACCGCGTTCAGCCGGTTGGCCAGGTCCTCGTAGCCGCGGTTGATCACGTACACGTTGCGCAGCAGGGATTCGCCGCGCGCCGCCAGCATGGTCAGCAGCACGCACATGGCGGGCCGCAGGGCGGGCGGGCAGATCACCTCGGCGCCGCGCCACCGGGTCGGGCCGGTCACCTCGACCCGGTGCGGATCGAACAGCTTCACCTGGGCGCCGAGCTTGTTCAGGTCGGTCAGGTAGATCGCCCGGTTGTCGTAGACCCAGTCGTGGATGATCGTCGATCCGCTGGCCGTCGCGGCGATCACCGCGAAGAACGGCAGGTTGTCGATGTTCAGGCCGGGGAACGGCATCGGCTGGATGCTGTCGATCGGTGCTCTCAGCTCCGACGGGTGGACGGTCAGGTCGACCAGCCGGGTGTGCCCGTTCTGCGCCACGTACTCGTCGGAGAGGGAGTAGCGCAGGCCCATCTCGGTCAAGATCGACAACTCGATCTCGAGGAACTCGATCGGCGCCCGCCGGATGGTCAGCTCCGACTCGGTCACCACGGCGGCGGTGAGCAGGCTCATCGCCTCGATCGGGTCCTCCGACGGCGCGTACTCGACGTCGGTGTTGATGCTCTCCACACCGCGGATCCGCAGCGTGGTGGTGCCGATGCCGTCGATCTCCACGCCCAGGTGGGTGAGGAAGACGCAGAGGTCCTGCACCATGTAGTTGGAGCTGGCGTTGCGCAGCACGGTCTCGCCGGTGAACAGCGCGGCGGCCAGCAGCGCGTTCTCGGTGCCGGTGTCGCTGCGCTGGGTGAGCACGATGGCCCGGGTCGGGACGACGCTCGGATCGACCTTGCAGTGGTAGAAGCCGTCGGTCGGGGTCACCGAGAGGCCGAACTGACGGAACACCTGCAGGTGCGGCTCGATGGTCCGGGCACCAAGATCACAGCCGCCGGCGTACGGCAACTGGAACTCGTGCATCAGGTGCAGCAGCGGGCCGAGGAACATCAGGATGCTCCGGGTCCGCCGGGCCGCCTCGAGATCCATCGCGTCCAGGTCCAGCCGGGCCGGCCGGACCAGGGTCAGGTCCTGTCGGTTGGCCGACCAGGTCGCCTCGACCCCGATGCTGGTCAGCACCTCAAGGATCCGGTTCACCTCTTCGATCTTGGCGATGCCGCGGATCGTCGTCCGGCCCTCGTTGAGCAGGCTGGCGCAGAGCAGCGCGACCGCCGCGTTCTTGGACGATCGGACGTCGATGCTGCCGCTCAGCTTCGCGCCGCCGGTCACCCGCAGGTGCATCGGACTGGCGCCGACGGAGATGATGGGGGAGTCGAGGGCGTCCGCGATGCGGCTCACCATGTCAAGACTCAGGTTCTGGTTACCGGCCTCGATCCGATGGATCGCACTCTGACTCGTCCCCAGCACGGTGGCCAGCTGGGTCTGGGTCAGCCCGCGGTGCTTGCGTGCGTCGCGGATCAAAGTGCCGATGCGGTCCAGTGAGGTTTCAGTCACGCGGAGCACCATATCTCATATGTGAGTTAAACCGAGGCAAGGCCTCGTCCCGACGTGTCGCGCCCCGGCGCTGCGAGTCGCCCGGCGCCTTCTACAGTTACGTCCATGACCGCACACTTTGATGTCGTTGTCCTCGGCGCGGGACCGGGAGGCTACGTGGCCGCGATCCGCGCGGCGCAGTTGGGCCTGAAGACCGCCATCGTGGAGAAGAAGTACTGGGGCGGGGTGTGCCTGAACGTCGGCTGTATCCCGAGCAAGGCGCTGCTGCGGAATGCCGAGCTGTCGCACATCCTGACCAAGGAAGCGAAGACGTACGGCATCAACGGCGAGGTCAGCATGGACTTCGGGGTCGCCTTCACCCGCAGCCGGGCCGTCGCGGACCGGATGAGCAAGGGCGTCCACTTCCTGATGAAGAAGAACAAGATCACCGAGATCGACGGCTGGGGCACCTTCACCGATGATCACACCCTGTCCATCGAGGGTGATTCGGGCGAGCCGGAGACGGTCACTTTTGATCACGCGATCATCGCCACCGGCGCGACCACCAAGCTGCTGCCCGGCACCCAGCTGAGCGAGCGGGTGGTCACCTATGAGGAGCAGATCCTCACCGACAACCTTCCCGGTTCGATCATCATCGCCGGCGCCGGTGCGATCGGCGTCGAGTTCGCGTACGTGCTGACCAACTACGGCGTCCAGGTCACCATCGTCGAGTTCCTTGATCGCATCGTGCCGCTGGAGGACGCCGAGGTGTCGGCCGAGCTGACCAAGGCGTACAAGAAGCTCGGCGTCACCCTGCTCACCTCGACCAAGGTGGACGCGATCGACGACGCCGGCGACCAGGTCAAGGTCTCGGTGTCCCCGGCGGCCGGCGGCGAGGGCCAGGTGCTGGAGGCCGACAAGGTGCTGCAGGCGATCGGCTTCGCGCCGCGGACCGAGGGCTACGGCCTGGACAAGGCCGGCGTGCAACTGACCGATCGCGGCGCGATCGACATCGATGGCCTGATGCGGACCAACGTGTCGCACATCTATGCCATCGGCGACGTGACCGCGAAGTTGATGTTGGCGCACACCGCCGAGGCGCAGGGGATCGTGGCCGCCGAGACCATCGCCGGCGCGCCGACGCAGGAGATCAACTACGACTTCATCCCGCGGGCCACCTACTGCCAGCCGCAGATCGGCTCGTTCGGCTACACCGAGGCGCAGGCCAAGGAGAAGGGGTACGACGTCAAGGTGGCGAAGTTCCCGTTCGCGGCCAACGGCAAGGCCTGGGGCCTGGGCGACGCGACCGGCTTCGTCAAGATCGTCTCCGACGCCAAGTACGGCGAGCTGCTCGGCGCCCACCTGATCGGTCCGGAGGTCACCGAACTGCTGCCGGAGCTGACCCTGGCCCAGCTCTGGGACCTGACCGCGGAAGAGATCTCCCGCAACATCCACGCCCACCCGACCCTGTCGGAATCGCTCAAGGAAGCGGCGCACGGCATCTCCGGTCACATGATCAACATCTAGGTCGGTCGGGATGGACCGGGTCGCGCAGGGGCGGATGATCATCGAGGTTCTCGAACGCTGTTATCGGCAGGCCGAGGAGGATGATCATCGCCCCGAGCGCGGCACCGGTGACGATCCGGAGCCGACCTCGGTGGATGCGCAGGCGGCCGAACGCGCGACGGCCGAGCTGATCACGCTGGGGGTGCTGCCCGATGCCGGCTGGGAGGGCTGGCTGCGGATTTCCTGGTTCCCTTATTTGCGACGGTTTCCGGGGTACGACCGGCGGATCGGCCCGGGCTGGGCGCCGTCCGATCGACTGGTCCGGTTTCCGCTCGACGGTGACACCGGACGCGCCTACGCCACGTTCCGGTTCGATGCCGACGGCCAACTGGTCGGGATGATGGAGGGCACTCGGGAGCGGAACGAGGGCGACCCGCCGGAGAGTGTCACGTTCGCCTGCCCGCCCGAGCGGAGGTCGGAGCTGAAGGCCTTCTACCAACGGCTGCTCGGCCGGGACCTGCCCTGCGGCGAAGCCCGGGGCGGCTACCTGCCGCCGCGGTGGCCGGACCCGAAGTATCCGCAGCAGTTGCACCTGGACCTGCTGGTGGCCGACCTCGATGCGGCCGAGGCGGTGGTGCTGGGCCTCGGCGGGCGGCGGCTGCAGGATCAGGGCGACTTCCGGACCTACGCCGATCCGCTGGGTCATCCGGTCTGCATCTATCGGGACACCACCGGCCGGGCCGAGGCAGCGCCGGGTGCGGCGCCCGGCAGGTTGGCGCGGATCGTCCTCGACTGCCCGGATCCTGGGGCGTTGGCCGACTTCTACGGATCACTGTTGCGGATGCCGGAACGGGTCGAGGACGCAGCCGATCGGATCGTGATCGCCCGGGCCGCCGACACGCTCCCGATGCTCGCCTTCCAGCGGGTGGCGGACTATTTGGCGCCTAGCTGGCCCGACCCGGCCTATCCCGCGCAGGTGCACTTCGACCTGGCGTTCGACGATCGGGCCGCTGCCGAGCGGAAGGCGGTCGAGCTCGGGGCGACCTGGCTCCGGCCGCAGCACGAGGACGCGTTCGGCCACGTCTACGCCGACCCCGCCGGCCACCCATTCTGCCTGCTCGAGCCGGGGGAGTGACCGGCTTCGCCGGCCACGCGCAAACGCGACCGCTCAATCCAAACGCGACTGTTGGAACGGTCGCGCATGCTTCCAACGGTCGCGTTTGATGCTCTGGTGGGTCGATCAGCCGGCGTAGATGGCGGCGAGGGCGCCGGCCGTGGTCTGAAGGCGCTCGCGGAGGTCGGCCGGCTCGATCACTTCGACTTCGGCAGCGACCTTGAGCAGTTCGGTCTCGGCGTGCCCCAGAGTCTCGATCGGCACGCGGGCGGTGACCCAGCCGGCCTCGTCGGGCTCGCTGGCCGTGCCGATCACCGAGGTCACTGCGGCGTCGCCCCACACGTCCCGGATCCGTTCCAGGCCGCGCGGCGACAGGCGCACGGTCGCGGTGCTCTGGAACAGGCGCTGCTGGAAGCCCTCGAGCTGGCCGCGCCAGTAGCCGGCGAGGTCGAAGTCCGCCGGACGCTCGAACGGCTCGCCGACCTGCTCGACTCCGAGCACCTGACCGACCCGGTACGTCCTCGGCGGGCCGTCCGTCCGGATGTCGACGGACTGGGTGCGGGCGACGACGTACCAGCGGCCGGCCTTGAGCACCATGCCCAACGGCTCGAGCGTGCGCCGGACGATCGCCGGCTCCTTCCAGCGGCGGTAGCGCACGGTCAGCCGGCGCTGCTGCCAGACGGCCGCCGCCACGTCGGCCAGATGGGCCGGGCTGTCCCGCTCGGCGTACCAGCCGGGAGCGTCGAGGTGGAAGCGATCCCGGACCGCCTCGGCCGGCCGGCGGAGCTCCGGTGGCAGCGCCGCGTGCAGCTTGCGTTCCGCGCCGGCCAGCACCGCGCCGAGGCCGAGGTCGTCCGCCGCCTGCGGCAACCCGGTGAGGAACAGCGCCTGCGCCTCGTCCCGGGTCAGGCCGGTGAGCCGGGTCCGATATCCCTCGACCAGCCGGTAGCCGCCGCTGCGACCGGTGTCGGCATAGATCGGCACGCCGGCGAGCTGCAGCGACTCCATGTCCCGGTACACCGTGCGCACCGAGACCTCGAGCGCGTCGGCCAGTTCGCGCGCGGTCATCGTCTGCCGGGCCTGCAGCAGCATCAGCGCACTGACCAGCCGGCTGGCTCGCATCCGATCAGTATCAAGCAAAGGGGGACGACCCCCTTTGGATCCCCCGCACCGCTCCGCGCATGGACATAACTGATTGTTCGAAAGACTGACAGAAGATGGCAGCGTTGGCCGTCAAGGTGCTGCCATGAGCATCGACACCGTAGCGACCGAGCCGCACACCGACGGCCGGCACGACTTCGACTTCATCGCCGGATCCTGGAGCGTGCGCAGCCGCCGGGTCAGCAACGCGCTCGACCCGGACTGTGATCAGTGGGTGGAGTTCGACGGGACCTGCGATGCCCGGTTGATCTTGGACGGCCTGGGCAACACCGACTCGTTCTTCGTGCCCGAGTTGCCCGACGGCGGCAGCCTGCAGGGTTTCACCGTGCGGCTGTTCGAGCCGGAGACCGGGCTGTGGCGCATCTGGTGGGCCTCGACCACTCGGCCCGGCATCCTCGACGAGCCGGTGGTCGGCCGCTTCGTCGACGGCGTCGGCACGTTCGAGTGCCCCGACGTGGTCAACGGCGTCTCGCTGCTGGTGCGCTACCGCTGGTCCGACATCACCCCGGACTCCGCCCGGTGGCAGCAGTACTTCTCCTTCGACGACGGCGTCAGCTGGCACCTCAACTGGACCATGGACAACACGCGGACCGGCGCCGCCGGATGAGTCTGTCGCCTCCGACGCCGGCGGAATGCGGCGTGGTCGAACTGCGCCGCTATCTGCTGCACCCCGGCGGCCGGGACGACCTGATCGAGCTGTTCGAACGCGAGTTCGTCGAGTCGCAGCAGGTCGAGGGTGCCTGCCTGCTCGGTTTGTTCCGCGATGAGGGCGACGATGATCGCTTCGTCTGGATTCGCGGCTTCCGGAATCTGGCGGAGCGGCTGGCGATGTTGCAGTCCTTCTACACCGGCCCGGTCTGGCGGCGGCACAGCGCCGCCGCCAACGCGACGATGATCTCGGTCGACGACGTGCTGCTGCGGCCGACGTGGCTGAGCGACGACGAGCCGTCGGCCGGAGCGGATCCGCGGCCGCCGGTGGAGGTGACCATCAGCGACGTCCGTGGGCTGCCCGACGCGGAACGATCCGGGATCGGGTCGCTCTCCGCATCGCCGCCGGGATTCCGGCCGCTCGCCCGTTTCGAGACGCTGCCCGCCGTGAACGACTTCCCGGGCCTGCCGGTCCGAGACGCCGGCGTCGTCGTGGTCGTCGGCACCGGCCAGGCGGCACCCGGCCTCGATGGCGCGATCCATCGCCGGCTGCATCCCACAGCTCGATCCCGCTGGCCCTGAGCCGTCCGAGTGCTCGCGACCGAGCCAGGTCAGCGGCGCCGGTCCGGTCTCAAGCCTCTCGATCCGTTGAGCGGTAACCGCGCGCCTGGAGCTCGTACAGCTCGGCATAGTGGCCGCCGGCGGCGAGCAGGTCGAGATGGCTGCCGTACTCGATCAGTCGACCATGATCGAGTACGGCGATCACGTCGGCCGACGCCACGGTCGAGAACCGGTGGGTGATCAGGATGGTGATCGTTCCGGTGCTCCGGCCGGCCCTGGCTGCCTCCGCGTAGCGGTCGAACAGCTGGTGCTCGGTGATCGCGTCCAGCGCCGCGGTCGGCTCGTCCAGGATCCGAATCAAGGGAGCGGTGCGCATCATCCCGCGGGCGATCGCCAGCCGCTGCCACTGCCCGCCGGACAGGTTGACGCCGTCCGGCCAAGCCGAACCGAGCTGCGTCGCCAACCCATGGGGAGCAGTCTCAACCACCGCCTCGGCGGCTCCGGCGAGGATCCCCGCCCGGACAGCGTGGTGATCAGCCAGCCGCGGGAGGTCGCCGATGCCGACGGCCTCGGACAGCAGCAGTTCGAACCGGACGTGATCTTGGAACGCACCGCTGAGCCGCCGCCGCCAGCCGACAACGTCCAGTGCGGCCAGGTCGGTGCCGGCGACCGTGATCGTACCGACCGTCGGTGTGCGGAGGCCGGTGATCAGCTCGGCGAGGGTCGATTTCCCGGCGCCGTTCTCGCCGACGACCGCGAGCACCGTGCCGGGTGCGAGGTCGAGGGTGATGTCGTCGAGAACCGCGCGTTCCGAACCGGGATAGCGATAGCTCAGACCGGAGAGGCGCAGCCGGCCGGGCGGCTCCGGCGGCTCGACCGTGCCGGAGTGCTCGGCGGCGATCAGGTCGGCGACGTCCACCAGCCAGAGGAACCGGTCGGCGGTCCGGGTCATGTCGGCGAGTTGGCTGACCACACCGCGGAGATCACCGCTGACGTTCTGCAGCCGGGTGACCAGGAGCAGAGCCAGAGTGAGCTCGGCGATGCCGGTCCGACCGGCCAGCGTGTCGCCGACCAGCAGCGCTATCACCGCCGCGGCAACGCTGAAGAAGAGCAGCTGGGCGATCGCGGTCAGCCCGGCCTCGCGAATGGCCAGGGTGACCAGTGGCCGGCGCCAGGCCTGGGCCGCAGCGCGCAGCCGCTGCCGCAGGCCATCGGCCAGGCCGAAGACCCGGACCTCGCCGAAGTGCTCCGGGTCGATGCCCAGCCGGAGCAGAGCCCGGGCCAACCGTCCCGGCTCGGCACTCGCCGCTTCGGCCCGGCCGCGCCAGTGGGCGACGATCGGGCCGGCCAGAACGATAGAGACCCCGGCAAGGGCCACCAGCAGCATCCGCGGATCGGCTGACGCGGCCAGGATCAAGACGCCCACGACACCGACGACGGAATTGAGCTGGTTGAGCATCGTGTTGACGGCCAGGCCGATCGCTCCTGAGCGCTCTCGCAGGATCTGCAGTTGATCAAGGTATCGGGGGTCGTCCAGATGGTCGACGGTGGGAATGGTGGCCGTGATCCGAGCGATCTCTGCCGCGAAGGTCGCACCGACTCGTTCCATCTGGTTGATCCGAGAGTTCAGCCCGATCATGAACAGCACACGGGACACTGCGATCTGGGCGGCGAACAGTGCTGCAGCGGTGATCATCCGTTGCGGATCGCCGGCGGTCGCGCCGGCGACGAACAGGGCCAGAGACCAGGGCTGCAGCAGCGTGACCAGGACGCCGGCGGTCTCGGCGAGACAGCCGAGGGAGGCGACCGGCGCGACCCGGATCGAGGTCGTGACGAGGAGCCGGAGAGCTCGGATCAGCGATCTCATCGCACCTCACCTCGAAATCGTGCCGCCTGCAACCCGAACAGCCGTGCGTAACTGCCACCGGCTCGGATCAGCTCATCGTGGGTGCCGGCTTCGATCACCCGCGCGCCGGACGCGCCGACCGGAGTGCCGAGGACGACGATCCGATCGGCGTGCCGGACCGAGGACAGCCGATGGGTGATCAACAACGTGGTGCAGCGGTCTCGATGATCAAGTACGGACTCGAACAGTGCCACTTCGGCCCGGACGTCGAGTGCCGCCGTCGGCTCGTCCAGCGCCAGCAACCCGGCGCCGGACTCGATCGCGGTCAGCGCCCGTGCCAGCGCCATCCGCTGCCACTGGCCGCCGGAAAGGTTCGTCCCGCCGGAGAACTCCGCCGACAGTACGGTCTCGGGACCCTGGGACAACTCGTTGATCACCGCATCGGCCCCCGAATTCATCGCTGCCCTCGCCCAGTCCGTACCGGGCCGCCAGCGATTCCCGGCGATCATGTTCTCGGCCGCGCTGAGCGGAAGCCGGAGGAACTGCTGGAAGATCGGCGCGATTCGCGAACGCGTGCGGGGATCCGACCCGGGATCCCGGCAATCGATGCGAACCGTGCCCGCGTCCGGCGACCAGAGGCCGCACAGCAGGTCGAGCAGGGTGGACTTGCCGGCCCCGTTCGGCCCGACGATCGCCACACACTCGCCGGCCTCGATGATCAACTCCAGATCTTCGAGCACCGGAGCTTCGCTGCCTGGATAGCCGAAGGTGAGGCCACGGATTTCGATCCGCGCCGGCCCACACTGGTCGAGCGCGGTGCCGTCCGGCTCCTCAGGGGACGGGTGGGGGAACGGCAGCCCGAGTGAGGTGCGGAAGTCGACCAGCCGGGACAGTTCGGAGACCGTCCGGTCCAGCGAGGTCTCGTCGTCGTCCTGCCGGCCGAACACGCTCAGCGCCAGCAGTGCCTGGACCAGGGTGACCAACGCCGCAACGGTCACCGCGCCGCCGCCGACATCGGAAATCAGCACGCCGAACGCGCCGGCGTGCAACAGCAGCAGCAAGATCAGCGATCCTGTCGCGCGGCGAACCGTCCGGCGTCGATTCGCCGCGACTCCGATCATGATCTGTTGCCGCAGTGTGACGAAGGCATCGACGAACCAGTCCACCAGACCGAACAGCCGCACCTCCTTGGCCGATGACCGGTCCGTGACCACGCGTTGCAGATAGGAGGCGCGGTGCCGCAGCGGGATCGCTCCGGCATCATCCATCAGCACGGCCCGCCAGCGCGCGGTGGCACGGGACAGGATCAGCCAGCCGACGAGCAGGGCGGCCCCGATCCACCATCGCCAGCCGGCAACGATCACCAGGGCGCCGACGCCGGAGAGCCGGGACGAGATCACGCCCCAGAGACCGCCGACACCGCGCAGAAACAGCCAGTGCTGCAACGCGCCGGCCGCCTGTTCCAGCGTCTCGGCGCCGGCGGCGGATCGGATGCCGGTGATCGAGTACGGCCGGGTGGCCGTATCCAGTAACAGGTCCTGGTACGCGCTCAGGTAGCGAGCCCCGGTGACCTCCTCGACTCCGCCCGAGAGCGATGCCAGCAGCGGGCCCGCGACCAGTGCGGCCGCGGTTGCGGTCAGCCAGCCCCAGACCGCTGACGGATCGCCCCCGCTGGCCAGGGTGTCGGCCAGCGCGCCGATCAGCCGTCCCGAGCAGATCATCGCGGCGACGGCCGCCAGGGCGTGCAGCGCCGAGAGGCTCAGGCAGGTCAGCGAATGCGCTGGAGCGGCGTGCATCAGCAGCCGGAGATGGAGCAGCATGCGCGAAAAGGAGCGCGGCAACCTGGGCATGACAAGACCCTTCGTTCGAGTGAACTAGGCGGACTCGCGTCCTCCCGGGCCTTGGAACAGGCGATCTGATCATGCCCGGTGGTGCGGTTCGTACGCCAATGAATTTCGGACCTGCGCGCGCTTCCATCGACCTAATCACGGGACCTGCGGTCCATGCACGACCACTGTGACTGAGATCACACTCGGGATCCGATGATGATCAACATCGAGGGCGGTCCCTGTTGTCAGAGAGATGAGGGAGGATGGTCGCATGCCGTACCAGATCACCGGGCTGCCCGAAGCCGACGCCGTGCTCAACGAATATCCGTTCGCCCTGGTGGCCGGGATGATGCTCGACCAGCAACACCCGATGGAGCACGCGTTCCGCGGCCCGTGGAAGATCCTGGACCGGTTCGGCACGCTCGATCCGGCGGCGATCGCCGCGGCCGACCCAACCGAGTTCGCGGCGCTCTGCGCCGTCCCGCCCGCCGTGCACCGGTTCCACGGCGCGATGGGCGCCCGGCTGCAGGAACTGGCCCGGGTCGTCGTCGAGGAGTACGACGGCGACGCCTCGCGGATCTGGACCGAGGCCAAGAGCGGCGCCGAGCTGCTGAAGCGGGTTCAGGCGCTGCCGGGCTTCGGCAAGCAGAAGGCCCAGATCTTCGTTGCGCTGCTGGCCAAGCAGGCCGGCATCCAACCGCGGGGCTGGAAGGCGGCCGCCGGCGACTATTCGCTGAACGGCTTCCGGTCGGTGGCCGACGTGATCGACCCGGACACGCTGCTCAAGGTGCGCAGCTACAAGAAGGCCAAGAAGGCCGCCGCCCAGGAAGCCGCAGCCGGCTGAGCCGGGCCGGCGCCGATCAGGCGGTGAGGGAAAGGCCGGTCGAGCTGTCGCCGAGCGAGGCCACTTCGGACCACAGCACCGCCAGCCGGTCGACCGCCTCGGTCAGCGTCTCGGTCGGCAGGGTGTAGGCGATCCGGAGCCGCCGCTCGCCGCCGCCATCGGGGAAGAACTGACTGCCCTGGGTGAGCAGCAGACCGTGCCGCTCGGCGTTGGCGGCCAACCTCCCGGACAGCTCACCCGGCAGCGAGATCCAGACCGAGAGCCCACCGGTCGGCCGGGTCAGGGTCCAGGCCGGCAACCGGTCGGTCAGCGCGGCGATCAGGTGATCACGCTGCTCGGCCAGCCGCTCGCGCTGCAGCGCCAGCAGCGTCGAGGAATCCCGCAGCAAATCGGCGACGACCAGTTGCTCCAGCGGAGCCGTGCCCAGGTCGAGCGCGATCCGGCTCTGCACCAGCGGCCGGACCAGCGACCGCGGCGCCCGGATCCAGCCGACCCGCAGCCCGCCCCAGAACGCCTTGCTGGCCGAGCCGATGGTGATCGCGTCGATGGCGCCGGCCCCCATCGGTGCCGGTTCCGGCTGGCCGTCCAGCAACAACTCGCTCATCGTCTCGTCGATGATCATGGTCACCCGGTGCTCCCGGAAGACGTCCCGCAGCCGCGACCGGTGCTCGGCGGGCATCAGGTGACCGGTCGGGTTGTGGAAGTCGGGGATCTGGTACGCCAGCCGGGGTGAGGTCTGCCGGACCAGGAACTCGATCGCGTCCGGATCCCAGCCGTCGTCACCGAGCGGCTGAGCCACCAGCCGGGCCCCGTGCTGGCGGAACGCGTCGATCGCGTTCGGATAGGTCGGCGCATCGATCAGCACCCGGTCGCCGCGAGACAGCAGGCAGCGGGCCAGGATCGCGATCCCGGACAGGGCACCGGAGGTGACCAGGATCTGGTCCGGCTCGGTCGCCAGCCCGCGACTCCGGTAGCGGTCGGCGATCGCCTCCCGCAGCGTGAGCAGCCCGTGCGGTTCGTATCCGGTCGTACCGAGCAGTCGGGGCAACCCCTCGATCGCCCGCTCGTAGGCGAGCATCAGGCCGGGAGTGGCCAGCGGCGCGGCCCGGGTGAGCTCGATCAGCCCCTCGGTCGGCGAGTTGCTGCCGAGCAGGGCCGTCGATTCGGACCGGGCCGCGGCGATCGCGTAGTTGCCGGAGCCACGCCGGGCCTCGGCGTAGCCGCGTTCGCGCAGCTCGACGTAGGCGGCCGCGATGGTGGAGCGGCTGAGCGACAGGGCGGTGGCCAACTCGCGTTCGCTCGGCAGCCGGGTGTGATGCCCGATCCGCCCGTCGACGATGAGCAGCCGGAGCCGCTCGGCCAGGTCCTGGTAGGCGGGTGAGGTCCAGGTCGAGTCTCCGAGCAATCGGGCCACTCGGGACGCCGAGATCCAGGGGTTCGCCATAGAGGCAGCGTAAGCGGCCCGATCAACCTATGGCAATCGAGCCACTTGTTGCGGATTGGCTCTATGACGACTGACCAATCCTGACGAAGACTGGTTCTCGTGCCTGTCTCGTCCTCACCCGTCACCACGCTCGGTCCGCTGCAGCAATTGCGCGCCGGCCGGCTCGGCCGCCGACTGCCTCAGCTGTACGTCGGGCTGATCCTGTACGGGATCTCGCTGGCGATGATGCTGCGCAGCAACATCGGGCTGCCGCCGTGGGACGTCCTGGCCCAGGGTCTGTCCAAGTGGATCCCGGTCAGCTTCGGCACGATCACGATCCTGGTCGGCGCCGTGGTCCTGCTGCTCTGGGTGCCGCTGCGGCAGCGGCCCGGCCTCGGCACCCTGTCCAACGTGATCATGGTCGGTCTGGCCGTCGACTTCGGTCTGTGGTTGATCCCGGAGCAGTCCGGCTGGCCGTTGCGGATCACCTTGTTGATCAGCGGCATCGTGCTCAACGGCGTGGCCGGCGCGACCTACATCGGCAGCCAGTTCGGACCGGGTCCGCGGGACGGCCTGATGACCGGACTCGCGCATCGGACCGGGCGCAGCCTGCGGCTGATCAGGTCCGGGATCGAGATCACCGTGTTGATCATCGGCTTCCTGCTCGGCGGCACGGTCGGCGTCGGCACCGTGGCGTACGCGCTGGCGATCGGTCCGCTGGTCCAGTTCTTCCTGCGCTGGACGGCCGTCCGGCTGGAGCCGTCGTGACCGCCCTGATCGTGCTCGGCACGCTGATCGTGATCATCGTCGTCGCACTGGAACTCAACCATCGGCGATCGCCGGCCGAGCGGCCTTGGTCCGGCTTCGGCGATGATCGGGATCGGGCCCGGACCTGGGCCGAGTTCGAGGCCCGGCAGGTCATGCCCGCGAGGGTTTCGTTCCCTGAGCCTGTCGAAGGGCGAGCCGGTTGGTCCCCTCGAGAGCAGGCACGACCTGGTGTCAACGGGCCTGCCCTTCGACAGGCTCAGGGAACGAAGCCTCAGGCGTCCATCAGCGAACACTCTGGCTCAGGGAAGGCGGACGCGGACGCGCTGGGTGCCGCCTGCGGCGTCGGCGAGGCCACCGAAGGTGACCGTCAGGCGACTTCCGGTGCCGACCGAGATCACGGTGTCGGGCTTGCTGATCACCTCGGCGACGGGCCTGTCCCAGGTGATCGTCAACTCCCCGGTGGACCGGGTCGGGTCGGCGATGCAGACCAGGGCGGTGCCGTCCGGTCGGCGCCGGATCAGCACGGAGGCCGGTCCGGTCGAGGCGATCGCGCCGGCTGCGCCGGCGGCCCAGAAGTTCGCCGCGGTCAGGCCGAGGTGATCGACGTCGACTCCCTGCGCGACTGTGGAGTTGGCGGTGATCACGAACCGGCCGCGGGACCCGGCCGAGGCTAGTTCCTCGGTCCGGGCGGCGTCGGCGCCGGGCAAGATCAGGTAGGCGTAGTCGGCCCGGTCCGGATCCACTCCGTGGTCGAGGTAGACACTCTGGAAGCGGCGGGTGATCGGATCGGCCGGCCCGCCCCGGTTGATCTCCCGCCAGCTGCCCGTGCGTTCCTCGTCCAGCACCGTGATCCGGGTGCCCGAGGGGAACACGTACCCGGCCTGTCCGGCCAGGTGCCCCCACCGCGCCCGGCCGAACTTGATCGGTTGTCCCGGACGGCTCGGCACCGGGTTGCCGTCGATCAGCGGCGGTCCCGGGTCATCGCCGACCAGGCGGTGCTCGACGACTGTGTCGACCTCGAAGCCGTCGTCGGCGGTGATCCCGGCGCCGAGGCAGAGGATTCCCTCGTCCAGGCTGAACCAGGACTTCTTCGCCCGGAGGGTGGAGACCGGGCCCTTGAGGTCCTGCCCGGCGGCGCCGAACTCGCCGTCCGTGGTGCCGCCGGACCAGTTCGTGTCCGGCTTGGCGCTGCCCCATTGGCCACCGGCGCCGTCGGCCAGCGGTTTGAGTGAGGCGGTGATCCCGGGCAGCCGGTACGGGTCGACGGTCGGCCAGTACGCATCGGAGTACTGGCCGATGGTCGGGTCGGTCCACCACTGCAGCCAGCCCGACCCGGTCTGCCAGCCGTGCAGGTTCTCGCCGTTGCCGACCTCGTAGTAGGCGATCCGGTCCGATGCCATCGAGACCGAGGCCGCCCAGCCGGGCCGGCGATGGGTGAACCGGTCCTGGCTACTGAACATCCGGTGCTCGGTCGGCTCGGCCTGCGGCGTGATCGCGGTGTCGTCCATGATCGCCTGCAGGTTGCCGAGCCGGACCAGTGACTGTGCCGGGTCCCGCAACGGCGGGTCGAACGTGTTTCGCGACAGCCAGCCCTTGATCATGGACTCCCAACGAGTCCGGCGCTCGCTGTCCACGCCCTGAGCGATCACCGCGATCGCTGCCAGGACAGGGGTTCCGCGCTTGAACTCGCTGCTGCCGCTGCGGCTGATCCCGCGGCCGGAGACGTTGTCCATCATCAGGCCGTTGAAGATGAACGGCGCGGTGGCCGCTTCGATCGTGGCCAGGAACAGTTCCCGCCCGGGATCGGTGACCGCCCAGTCCGTATCGGCGAGCAGCGCGAAGGCCCAGCCCAGTCCGTCGATCAGCACCGCGCCGTAGCCGCCGATGTAAGGCACCGTGGTGTGCTGGATGAACGAGCCGTCGTCGTAGTAGCCGTCGCCCTCGGTCACGTACGGGAAGACGGGGGACAGCGCGTCCCGACCGAGCGCGATCCGATCGGCGCGCTCGTTGATCATGGCGCCGCCGATGATCGCCCGACACAGGTCGACCCGGTTGGCCCCGGTGCTGGTCCCGGTGTAGTCCGCGACGGCGGAGTCGGGCACGAAGTGTTCGATCGCGGCCGCGTACCGGGATCGCTGATCGGCGGTCAACTTATCGAAGATCAGGGCGGCGATCGTGGCCAGGCTCTGCGGGCCTCCGATCTGGAAGTCCCACCAGTTGCCGAACCGGGGCCGAGCCGCCCCGTAGACCTCGGTGTCGAGCTGCTCCAGGCCGCCGACGATCTTGGCCAGCAGGTCGGCGTCGCCGGTCAGTGGCGTGCCGGGACGGACGTAGGCCTCGGCCATCGTCTTCAGCCGGGTGTAGGAGCCGGACATGCGCGACGAATAGCCGTAGGAATCCTGATCGGTGTTCGGGTCCGGGTCGGCGTAGTCGAGATCCGGCCACAGCTTTCCGGTCGCCGGCGCATAGGTCGAGGCGAAGCCGGTGGCCTTGGTGATCATGGCCTGCAAGGCCGAGCGGAACGGCTCGACCGAGGTGTCGACCGAACGGCCGAGATAGAGCCCGGCGGCACGCTGGCGCAGCTCGGCGAAACCGGTCGCCGCCTCGGCCCGCCAGGGCCGGGCGTACTGCCCGGCGGCGGCGAGCCCGGCCGCGCCGGCAGCGGTGAGCAGCAATCGGCGGCGGGGCAGCCGGGACGGAACCGGGCCGTTACCGGTCGATCGGGCCGGCTGGTTGCTGATCATGAAACGTCTCCTCGGCTGGTGCCCAGCAACGGATCGTCGACCCAGACGTGGGAGCTGGTGTCGGGGATGGTGGAGCCGTAGCTGCCCCACCGTGGCTTGTTGCCCAGGTCGTCCCAGGTACGGATCCCGGACCTGGTCGCGATCCGGCTCCCGTTCAGGTAGACCTCGACCGACCCCGTCGTGGCCGAGCTGGTGACGATGCCGAGCTGGATCGCGTTCCAGGTCCCCGGCGTCCAGGCAGCGGTGCCGACAGCGGTCCACACTTCGCCCGGCGCCACGTACCAGACCTTGAGCTGGCTGTCCTCGACCTTCATGATCACCGGATAGTTCTGCTGGTGTTGATCATTGGTGCCGTTGGACTTCCACTGGAACACGGTCTGCGCATTCCCGGTCTTGGTGTTGAGGCTCCAGCCGAACCACAAGGTCTTGTTGTTCCCGAGCTGCTGCTCGGCGTTGATGCTGTGCAGCTCGCAGCGGTCGGCGCCGACGAGCTTGTTCAGCGAGAAGATGTCGCCGTGGCTGTCACCCCAGTTGGTGATCGTGGCTTGGCCGCCGTCACAGAGCACGCCGGCGAAGGAGCCGAACCCATTGCTCGCATTGCCCTCCCAGAGCACGGCGGCCGCGGCCGGGCGAGCCGAACCGACGGTGACCAGCAGCACGACTGCCAGCGCGACCAGACCGTGTCGGGCGGCTGCGGCGACTGGTCGGAGAGTCCGGGCCGGGGTTGTGGTTGGCGGATCGAGACGTTGCGTCGGTGCTGCCGTCGTTGGCATCGGCCGTCCTTTGTCCGGAGTCGAGTCAGCATGAGATCTATCAAGCTCGCTCCGCCAGGACAACGAGGATCAGCAAACGCACAAGAACCACAGCCGCAGTCCCACCTGGTTGGCGACCGTTCCTGGTTGAAAATAGGGCGGCGATCGCATCTCCTGATTCATCTGGCGCGGTGGCATCAATATCTGACCAGTCAGGGTGTCGACCGGCGCAGCACCAGCTCGGGGACCAGGCCGAGGTGCCGGCTGGGCTCCGCCGGATAGGCCGGATCGTGCGCCCGGGCTCGAGCGTCAGCGATCCGATCCAACAGCAGCTCCGCGGCCTGGGTGCCGACCAGCCGCTTCGGCGGCGACACGGCCGTCAGCGGGATCTCGCAGAGCTCGGCCAGCTCGTCGTCGTAGGTGACGATGGCAAGATCACGGGGGATCCGGATGCCCCGCTGGATCAGCGCGCTGACCACTTCGATCGCGGTGCTGTCGTTCTGCACGATGATCGAGTCCGCCCGGCCGGCCCGGACCAGTCGGACCAGCATGTTGATCGAGGCGAGGAACGACTTCGAATCCGACAGCGGCGCCGCCGCCTCCATCGGCGGCACCGGCGGCCGGAGCCCGAGCCCCTTCATGGCGGCCAGATAGCCGTCCCGATAGCGGGTCCCGGGCAGCGCGATGCGACTCATCATGATCACTTGCTGACGTCCCCGGCCGACCAGGAACCGGACGGCGCGGCCGACGCCCTGAGCGTGGTCGGCATACACCCAGTCCCGGCCGGCGAGCGGATGGCTCGGCTGGAGGCACCGCTCCGCGACCACGAGCGGAACGCCGCTGTCGGTCAACGCGCGCAGGGCCGCCGGGTCGATGGTGGTGGAGTCGCCGGTGGGAATGAACAGGATCCCGTCGACGTCGCCGGCGACCAGCCGGGTCAGCGCCGTGGAGTCCTCGGTCTCGGCGTACGAGGTCACGTCCAAGATCATCCGGCCGCCGCGTTCGGTGACGACGGCCTGGGCGCCGCGGATCACGTCGGCGAAGTAGTAGTCCCGGACCGGGACGATCATGCCGATCGTCAGCGTGCTCGGATCCACCGCGGGACGATCCGGCTCCCTTGCCTTCTGCGGCAGCTGCACCGAGCCGTGCCGGCGCTCGACCTGATGCTCGTCGGCCAGCCGGTCGAGATCACGGCGCACCGTCATCATGTGCACGCCGAGCCGCTGAGCCAGGTCGCGGACGGAGATCGACCCGTGTTCCCGGACCAGTGCGAGCAGTGCGGATTGCCGGTCCCTCACGTGAGCTCGCACAGGACAACGGTAGTGAGTCGGGGTGATCGACAGGGCGTCGATGGAGAAGCTCGGCCACGGTTCGAGGCCCGGCAGGTCTCCGGCCACCCGGCTGGCAGACTGGTCGCCCGTGACCGAGACAGCCGACAACGCCGCCGCGATCGCCCGTTGGTCCGACCTGCCGAGCAGTGTGTTGGACAACCATCAGGCCGACGGCGACTTCCCGAAACGACATCTGCTCAATGATCGACTTCTCGAACAGCTCGGCGAGCTGGACGGGCGCCGGGTGCTCGACGCCGGGGCCGGTGAGGGCTATTTCAGCCGGATCCTGGCCCGGGCCGGCGCCCGGGTGACGTCCGTCGAACCAGCCGGCGGCCTGGTCGATCGGATCCGGCAGCTGGAAGAGACCGAGCCGCTCGGACTCGAGATCCACCAGGTCGACCTGGTCGAATTCCGGGCCGACGAGCCCTACGACGCCGTGGTCAGCAGTATGGTGTTGCAGGCGATCCCGGACTGGCGTCCGGCCCTGGACAGCTGTGTCCTGGCGCTGCGACCCGGCGGCCGCCTGGTGATCGCCCTGATCCATCCCGCGTTCGAGAACCTCTGGACCAACTGGCGCCGGAACGACGGCGCCTACCGCACCGATCACTACCTGGCCGAGTACGAGATCAAGGCCGAGTACGCCTCGGACTACCACCGGCCACTGTCGACGTACCTGAACGCGATCATCGACACCGGGTGCCGGCTGACCGCGGTGATCGAGCCGGGGCTGGATCCGGAGGTCGCCCGCGATTCCGGGATCCAGGGGATCGAGGCCTACGTCGACCTGCCGAACTTCGTGATCATCAGCGCGGAGCGTCCGGCATGAGCGTTTCGTTCCCTGTTCCGACCATCCCCACGCTCCCTGAGCCGACTGTCCGTTCGTTCCCTGAGCCTGTCGAAGGGCAAGCCAGATGATCAATCTCACCGAACCGGTCTTCGAGGCGCTGCCGCTCGGCGCGATCAAGCCGAGCGGTTGGCTGCATGATCAACTCCGGATCCAGGCCGACGGCCTGACCGGGCACCTGGACGAGCACTGGGCCGACGTCGGTCCGGACAACGCCTGGCTCGGCGGCGACGGCGACGGCTGGGAACGCGGGCCGTACTACCTGGACGGGCTGCTGCCGCTGGCCCATCTGCTTGACGACGAGCGGCTGATCGCCAAGGCCGGCCGGTGGATTGAGGCGACGCTGACCGGCCAGCGGGAGGACGGCAGCTTCGGACCGTCCGGCCAGGAGACCAGCAGCGGCCGGGACCAGAGCCATGACTGGTGGCAGTACATGATCATGCTCAAGGTGCTCACCCAGCACCAGGAGGCGACCGGCGACAACCGGGTGATCCCGTTCCTGGAGCGCTACGCCGAGCATCTGGAACGCGAGTTGCCGGGCCGGCCGCTGCAGGCCTGGGCCCGGGCCAGGGGAGCGGACCTGGTGCTGAGCGTCCTCTGGCTGTACCGCCGCCGACCCGATGACCGGTGGCTCCGGCTGGCCGAGCTGATCATGGAGCAGACACTCGACTGGACCGAGACGTTCACCGACTTCCCGTTCCGGCGCAAGGTGACGGTCTGGGATCCGCGGTCGCACGGCGTCAACGTGGCGATGGGGTTGCGGGCGCCCGGGCTACGGCACCGGCTGACCGGGGATCCGGCCGAGTTGACCGCTGTCCGGGTCGGGCTGGCCGCCCTGGACACGTACCACGGTCAGGCGCACGGCCTGTTCTCCGGCGACGAATGGCTCAGCGGCACCCATCCCAGCCAGGGCCTTGAGCTGTGCGCCGTCGTGGAATACCTGTTCAGCATGGAGCAGTTGATCATGATCTTCGGCGAGGGGGAGTTCGGCGACCTGCTCGAGCTGGCCGCGTTCAACGCCCTGCCGGCGACGATCTCGGCCGACTGGACCTCGCACCAGTACGACCAGCAGGTCAACCAGGTCGCCTGCACGCATGCCCACCGGCCGTGGAGCAACGGTCCGGACGCCAACCTGTTCGGGCTGGAGCCGCACTTCGGCTGCTGCACCGCCAATCTGCACCAGGGCTGGCCGAAGCTGGTCTCGCACCTGTGGCTGAGTGATCGGGACGGCGGCCTCGCCGCGGCCGGCTACGCGCCGTGCCGGGTGGAGACCGAGGTGTCGGCCAACGGGGTGGCAGGCAGCGCCCGGCTGCGGCTCGAGGTCGGCGGCGGCTACCCGTTCCGGGAGACCGTGACGATCACCCTCGGCCTGGATCGGGACGCGCGGTTTTCGCTCCGGCTGCGGATCCCCGGCTGGTGCGAGAAACCGTCGCTGTCCTGCAACGGCGAGGCGGTGATCTTCGGCGAAGTCGATCATGGTTTCGTCACCGTGCACCAGACCTGGAAGGACGGCGATCAGCTCCGGTTGCACCTGCCGATGGAGACCCGGGTGCTGCCGCGACAGACCCCGGCCGTCTCGATCGAGCGCGGGCCGCTGGTCTATGCCTTGCCGATCAAGGAGGACTGGCGACCACTGCGGACCCGGCATCGGTTCAGCGACTGGGAGCTCCACCCGGCATCGCAGTGGCAGTACGGCATCGACGAGAGCGCCGACCTGACCCCGGTGGAGACGGCGATCGGCCGCCAGCCGTTCGAAGCCGCCGACGCCCCGGTCCGGCTGCGCACCACCGGCCGGCTGATCCCGAACTGGCCGATGAAGCACAACAGCGCCGCCGCCCCGCCGCTGAACTGCGACACCACCGACCAACCCTCCGTCCCCCTGGAACTCGTCCCCTACGGCTCCGCCCGCCTCCGCCTCACCGAAATCCCCCTCCTCCCCTAGAAATCCCACCCTCAAACCCCGCCGACCCGTCACATCCGCGGCCGTTTCTGCGGCGTGTCGTTGCGGATGTGACGGCTCGGCACAGCCGGATCGAGTCCGCGGACCGGAACCGAACCTACCGGCGTGGACGAGCGCCATTCGATTGATCCCGTGACCCGTCATATCCGCGGCCGTTTCTGCGGCGTGTCGTAGCGGATGTGACGGTTCAGTGGCGCTCGAGGGGAAGATCAGGACCTGCTGGCTCGCTGCAGGACATCACCGGTAGGGCCTTGCGGCGGCGGACCCAATCGATCGAGACGTCATATCCGCTTCGACACGCCGACCAAAGGGCCGCGGATGTGACGGGTCGGCGGGGGGTTAGAGGAGGCCGGCGAGGCGGTAGAGGACGAGGGAGCCGGCTACGGCGACGTTGAGGCTGTAGCCGGTGCCGATCATCGGGATCTCGACCGCCTCGTCCAGCCGTTCCAGCGCTTCGGGTGGCAGTCCGTCGGTCTCGTGGCCGAGCAGCATCACGGTCCGCTACCGGGCGGCGGGCAGGTCGCCGAGCCGGATCGACTCGTCGGTCAGCTCGACGCCGATCACCCGGGCGCCGGCCTCCCATTGCCGGTCGATCCAGGCCAACGGGTCGCGGGCGGTCCAGTGCACGCAGGTGGGCCGGCGCAGCGTGTTTCCCTTGTCCAGTGCCTCCGGGATCCACGGCAGCCGCGGCACGGCGAGGCAGGCGCCGACCGCGTCGCAGGTGCGCAGCAGGGTGCCGAGATTGACGCCGTGCTTGGGCCACAGCGGAGCGGCGATGAGGTGATCCCAGCAGCGGTGCGCGCGGCGTCGGCGCTGGCCGCGGAGGTCGGACCGGGTGCTGACCCGGATCCGCCGGGTGGTCACGGCAGGACCGGAAGACCCTTCCGGACGGGACGGTGGAGGCTCTTCGACAGGCTCAGGGAACGATCGACGTGATTCATGATCAACGATGCTTCGCGGCGCATCGGGGCCATCGACAGGCCGCCATCGGTACGGCGACTGGAGGCTCCAGGATAGCAACGGCTCACGGTCACCCACTGACCACGGCCAGCCGGTGATCATGATGCCGTACGCCGTCAACCCATCCGGGCCATGGCCCCAGTGGCCGCCGGCAGCGTCCGGCTGCTCAGTGCCCACGCTCTCCGTATGCTGGTGCGATGCCCGCTGCTACCCCTGTTCTGGTGCGCGCGCTGCTGCTGACGGCCTGGGGCGTCGAGGTCGAGGTCGGGCCCGCCGAACCGATCCCGCCCTGGAGCGTCGCCCGGTTCAAGATCGGCGGCGGCCCGGTCGGCTCCGTGATCACGAAGTGGGTCCGGGACGGCGATCCCGCCAATCCAGGTGCGCGGGCCGACCCGACGCAGCTGACCACTGAGGCAGTGACGCTCGGCTTCCTGGCCGAGCACGCCGTCCGAGCACCGCGCCCGATCATCGCCGATCGCGGGATCTTGATCATGGAGGACTTCCCGGAGCACCGGCCGCTGGATCGGCTGATCCGGGAGCACGGCTACACCGAGCGGACCCGAGCCGGCCTGCTCGAGGCGGCGCGGCTGCTCGCCGACCGGCATGCCCGGACCGCAGGACGATCGGACGCGTACTACCGTGCCCTGGCCGAACACCTGCCCGTTGACCCGCAACGCGAGCGGCGCCGGTTCATGGCTCGCGGTTGGGAACTGACCAGCGGGTACGCGGCCGAGCTCGGCTGCCCACCGGGGGACCGGGCGGTCGCCGAGGCCGCGGAGGTGTACGCCCTGCTGGATTCCCCAGGCCCGCTCCTGGCCTTGTCCAATGGCGATTCCGCGACCAACAACGTGCTGGTGGGGGAGCCGGCGGACGTGATCATCGACTACGAGTTCGCCGGCTATCGGCACTGCTTGACTGACCTGACGGACTTCTACCTGCCGGGGCCGCGCTGGGTCACCGTCGTCGATGCGGTCGCGAGCGGGTTCGAGGACGCCTACCGTTCGACGCTCGCGCCGGCCGTTCCCGAGGTGGCCGACGACAACCGGTTCGGACCTGGGCTCGCCGCGGCCGGGCTGAGCCACACCTTCGGCCGGTTGGGCAACTTTCCCAAGATCGACGCCCGACCGGCCGGCAACCGGAGCCGGCTGGAACGGATGATCTCGATCGAGTCAGCGGCGGCGCTGGCGGAATCCCGCTCCGCCTTCCCGGCGCTGGCCGACTGGTGCCGGGATCTGGGCCGGACGCTGCGGCAACGCTGGCCGGAGACCGACGTCCGGACGGACCGACTGCCGCCCTTCCTGCCGCGCGGCTGAGGTACTCGTCGTTTCGGGGTTTCGCTCCCTGAGCCCGGATGCACCGACGAACTCTGCGAGACCGCAGCCGAACCCGGATCACAGTGACCGTCCGCCGGCGTGCCCCGAGCGGACGGTTTGGCCAACCCTGAGGCAGGAATCCGTGGTCAACGGTTCCACTCGACGGGTGCGCCGAGCTCAGGGAAGCCGATGTCACGATGTCGAGTCACGCGGACCCGAAACTGCCGAAATTTGCATCGAGAACGGCGTGCGACTCGAAATCGTGACAACGACACCTTCCCCGACCCCGGCCAACAGGCCGAACCGAGAGGTTCACCGTCTGGCTCGCCCTTCGACAGGCTCAGGGAACGAACACCCTCGCTCCGACTGTCGCCCGCCTGCGGACCGACCGACGCCAGGTCCGGAGCCGAAGGCAGGGGTCAGGGGACAAGGTCGCGGCTGCTGGTTGTCGCGATTCCTCTTGAGGGTGCAGGTTGCCACGCGGCAACGGCTGGTTTCTCTCAGCCCGAAGAGGAATTGCGACACCACCGATCCAAGATCATCGGTGGATCCAGGCTGAGCCTGTCGAAGGGCCGGCCCGATGCTGCCGCTTGTGCGTGATCTTCGAAGATCCACCAGGTTGCCCTTCGACAGGCTCAGGGAACGAACACCCAAACGTCCCGATCACCGGATCAGGATCCGGTTGCGAGGAACAGCTCCAGTAGCCGTCGGCACCGCGGTGGGTCCAGGGTCAGGCCGTGCCGGAGGCCCCAGAACAGGTAGTCGGCGGAGCGGAAGATCACCCAGCAGCGGGCCCGTTCGGACTCGAGGCCGGCAATCTCGACCACGGTGCGGACATGATCGACGACGTCGGCATCGGAGCGTTCGTCCAGCCGGTCCCAGAGGATTCGGGCGAGGTCGTACTCGATGTCGCCGCGCAGCAGCACCGGGTCCACCACCAGCCATGGTTCCCGCTCACCGCCGAGGACCTGGCCATAGTGCAGGTCGCCGTTCACTGCCAGATCGGCACCCGATCCGGCGAGCAGTTCGGCTGTCGCATCGAGGACGCCGTCCAGCAGCCGCTCCGGGAACGGATGATCAAGCTCTCGCCACTCGTCGCGGAACCGCTCGGCTCCGGAGCGGAGCAGCGAGGTGGTGGTCGGCACCGCTTCGGGCGGATCGACGGCCAGCCGGCGCATCAGCCGGGCCAGGATCGGCACCGCCTCGGTCAGCTGCATGGTCTCCAGGGTGCGGCCGTCGTCCAGCCGTTCCAGCAGCATCGCGCCGGCGGCGAGTTCGGAGTCGTGCAGCAGCACCGTGCCTCGTCCGGCCCAGAACCGTAGTGCCTCGAGTTGCGCCGGCAAGTCATGATCATCCGGCGGGTTCAGCCGCAGCGCGTAGCGTTCGGTGCCGCGTCGGACCGGGACCACCAGGGCGTTCGACCCGTGCCGGACCGGCCCGTCGACGAAGACGCCGAAGCGCTCGCACTGCTCGGCGACCAGGGTAGGCAGCGCGTCCAGCCAATCGGCCCCGCCGTGCCACCACCGGGGCATGGCGCGAAAGCTCGCCGGGACCTCGATCATCTACTCGATCGGCTCGACCGCGAAGAAGAACTCACGGCCCTGCCGGAACGGCTCGACCAGCTCGAAGTTCTCGTACGAGACGCCGCCCGGGATCGGCGATTCGCTGGCCCAGTAGGTGAAGCGGCCGTTCACGCAGGCGACCAGTTCCGGATCGGGGTCGGGTGCGCGCCAGGTCTGGACGGCCCGGCGACCGAAATACTTCCAATGCTCGGCCGTGTCGTCGGCGTACGTCGCCGCCTGATGATCGGCCTCGTCCGGCCGGGCGGCGACCACGGCGTCGCCGGCGTCGGTGCGGTTTAGCTCGGCCAGGCCGAAGTTCGCGTGCTGGGCGAATCCGGTCCCGGTGAAGTCGGTCCAGCAGTCGGTCGGCGTCACCGTCCGGTCGGCCAGGTCCAGCAGCCGGAGCCGGGCGAAGTTGCCCATCGTCGCCGTCAGCACGCAGGCGCTGAGCGATGCCGATCCGGACCGACGGAAGGCAGCGATGCCGAACTCGTGCGGCCGGTCGGCGCGGAAGCTCAGCCGGACGGCAACGTCGGCGCCGTTGTCGAACCGTTCGGAGATGATCACCACGCTGAGCCGTTCGATGCCGTCGACCGTGGTCAGGTCACCGGGCACCGGTTGATCGCCCTCGCCGACCTCCGCAACGTCCACGTCGGCCGCACTCCAGAACCGCTTGCCGCGCACCTGGTCGAGGCCGCTCGGCTCGAGTTCGGAGTAGCCCCGCTTTTCCTGACCTTCGGGGATCGGCTCGATGGCGATGAAGTTGATCAGCCGCTGCCGCGGATGATCAAGGTACGGGGCGTAGATCCGGAGCAGACCGCGCGGGCCACCGGGAGGCACGATGCCGACCTGGATCCCGTCGGCGAAGCCCCACCGCGGCTCGGCCGGGAACTGGTCGGACGGACGGATCCAGGCACCGTGCTGCTGCGGTTCAGTGATCATGATGGGCCCAGGCTATCGTCCCGTTTTCAACTCGGTGAACGCGCCGACGGTCGCCAGGGCGGTGACGCCGTGCCACAGCCGTACGACCTCGTCGTCGTCCTCGATCGGCACGGTGATCACCGGGCCGAAGAAGGCGCGGTCCAGGGCGGCGCCGTCGCGGATCCGGACGATCGGCGTGCCGAGCCCGGGGCCGACCAGGGTCACGCCGCGCGCGTGCGATTCCCGGATCGCCGGGTCGAGGGCGTCGCTGCCGCCGGCCTCGACCAGGTCTTCGGGCAGCCCGGCGGTGCGCAGCGACGAGGTGAGGTCGTTCAGCCAGTCGTTCTCGGGATCGCTGCCGGGCGTCCGTTCCCAGAGCGCACGGTAGAACCGCAGCAGCGCCTCCGGCCCGTGCCGGTCGAGGACCGCGGCGCAGATCCGGATTGGCACCCACAGATAGCCCTCCGGATCGCCCTCGGGGTCGTCGTCGCGATCTTCGTTGAGCACCGAGAGGCTCATCAGATGCCAGTCGACGGTGATCAGTTGTCGGTCGGCCAACCGGAACAACCAGCGCGCGGTCAGCCAGGTCAGCGGGCAGGACGGGTCGAACCAGCAGTCGATCCGCACGGGCTGGTCGAGGTCGTGGGGGAGAGGCATGCCGGCCAGGCTAGACCGCGTTAGTTCCTTCCGGCCCCGGCACTCCGGTGCTACGGGACGATGATCGAAGTCGGTCGCCGCGATCCGTTCGGGCGTGGTCGCCGCGGCGGCCGTTCACCTCAACGTGAATCTCCGTCCGTCTTGATCGCGGCGAAGAGATCGCGGCCCGTGTTCTCCAGGCTGCTCAGGTATTCCCGGCGGTCGACCGGATTCCCGTCGGTACGGCTCCGCGTCGGCGCCGGCCCGCGGACCGGGCGATAGCCGTGGAACTCGGTCTCCAACGACCCCTCGCCCCGAGTCAGTCCGGGCAGCCGCTGCTGCAACTCGTGCACCCGCGCCGCGGGCAGCTCGCCGTCGATGATCACGGTCGACCGCCGCGGGGTCGAGCCCAGCGGGATGGCGTCCAGCCGGCCGATCGCCGGCAGTACGGTGTCGACCAGATCGACCGGGATCTCCAACCGCATCCGGTGCAGCGGTTCCAGGACCTGGCTGCCGGCCCGCGCCAGCGCGGCCAGCAGCACCATCGGCGTCAGGAATCGGAAGTCGCCGGCGGTGCTGGACATACTCTTGTCGAACTTCCCGTGCGAGTGGCTCTGCCGCGGGGCGTAGCCCGAGTGGGTCATGATCACCGCGCAGCCCTGCACCTGCCAGCCGTAGCGGCCCTGCCGCAGCGCGGCGTGCACGGTCTCCTCGACCGCCTTGAAGAACGCGGGCGGCATCGAGCCCAGCTCGATCTCGAGCCGGAACGTGTTCTCCGCGGTCGGCGCCGGCTCGACCCGGAAGCCGACCGTGGCCAGGAACGGGTTCGTCGCCGCGTTCATGATCTCGGCGGCGGCACCGGTGCCGGTCGGCCGCTCGACGCAGATGATCGTCGTCTCGGTGAACGTGACCTCGATGCTGTACTCCTCGGCCAGGGTCGCGCCGATCACCTCCTTCTGCACCTCGCCGTAGAGCGACAGGGACAGCTCCCGGCGGACGTCGTCGGAGCGGAGATTGATCAACGGGTCCTGCTCGGCCAGTTGACTCAGCGCCGCGTACAGGACGCCGCGCTGGGTGGGATCGACCGGGGAGATGATCGTCTCCAGGGTCGGCGGGGCGAAGGGCGCAGCCGACAGCCGGGCGTCGGCGGCACCGATGGTGTCGCCGATCTTGAGCTCGCCCAGCCCGCGTAGCCGGCCGATCTGACCGGCGCCGATCTTGGTCGATTCGGCCGGAGCACCGCGATCGAACACCTCGAGACCAGTCACCCGGCCTTCGCCGGCCGAGCCGAACCGGACCTGGTCGCGGACCCGGAGGGTGCCACCGAACACCCGGATGTAGGCCCGCTTCTCACCCTGCGGGCCGCGTTCGATCTTGAACACCCGGGCCGAGAGCGGGGTCGTCTCGGCCACGTCGGAGGGCAGGAACCGCAGCAGGCCCCGGGACAGCTCGGTCACGCCCGCGCCGGTCACCGCGGAGCCGAAGTAGACCGGGCGCAGCTGACCCCGGCGCACCTGGTCGACGAACCGCGCCTCGATCCGGCCGGCCGCCACCTCATGATCATCGGCGACGAAGGCGGCGAGCATCGCGTCGTCGTGCTCGGCCAGCACCTCGAGCAGCCGGTCGGCGTAGGCCGGATCGTCGGCCCGATAGGGCGCGACGGTGGCCGTACGGGTGCCGACCGCAGCAACGGATTCGAGCGGCATGATCCCGGTCTCCAACCGCTCGGCCAGTTCGACCAGCAGCTCGTCGGATCGGGCGCCACGGCGGTCGATCTTGTTCACGAAGATCACCGTCGGGATGCCGAGCCGGCGCAGGGCGCGGTGCAACACCCGGGTCTGCGCCTGGACGCCCTCGACCGCCGAGACGACCAGCACCGCGCCGTCCAGCACGGCCAGGGCACGTTCGACCTCGGCAATGAAATCCGGGTGACCCGGGGTATCGATCAGATTGACCGTGACATCGTCGACGGCGAACGAAGCGACCGCCGTCTTGATCGTGATGCCCCGGCGGCGCTCCAGCGCCAGCGTGTCGGTCTGGGTGTTGCCGTCGTCCACCCGGCCCGGCTCGTCGATGACCCCGGCCGCATAGAGCAGCCGCTCGGTCAGACTGGTCTTACCGGCGTCGACATGCGCGACGATCCCGAGATTGAGTATGCGAGCCAACCCTCATGTCCTTTGAGTGAGTACTGATGTGACTGATGGACATGACAGTCGTCCGCATGGCTCTGCCCTCCTCGGTGATCGCGGTCAGGGGTGAGTAGACCACCCGGGATGCCGGTGCGCAAGGGAATTTCGCGGTCGGTGCGATTCAGAGACTGCCGGTGAGCGCCTGCAACCCGAGGCTCGCGCCGGCCACGGCCAGCCAGAGCAGTCCACCGAGCAGCAGGGGCCGCGGTCCGGACCGGCGCAGGTCGGCCAACCGCAGGGACAGTCCGATGCCGGTCAGTGCCGCCGTGATCAGGAACAGGCCGACGGCGGACAGACCGGGCTGCCAGGCCGGCGGGATGAGGCCGAGGGTCTGCAGCGCCGCGGCCGCGAGGAAGCCGATCAGGAACGGTGGCACCAGCCGGAACACCGACACCCGGCCGCCGGGTTGCCCGCGATGCCGTCGGGAGCTGATCGCGGTCAGGATCAGCACGATCGGAATGATCATCAGGCTGCGGGCCAGCTTGACCACCACGGCGTGCGGCCCGGCCGCCGGGTCGAAGGCGGCGGCCGCGGCGACCACGGAGGAGGTGTCGTTGACCGCCGTTCCGCTCCACAGCCCGAAGGCCTGCGGCCCGAGACCGAGCAGCCGGCCGATCGGCGGGAAGATCAACACCGCGGCGAGGTTGAAGGTGAAGATCGTGCCGACCGCGTAGGCGATCGTCTGCTGCTTCGGTTTGATCACGGCGGCGGTGGCTGCGATCGCCGAGGCGCCGCAGATGCCGGTGCCGACGCTGATCAAGGTGGTCGTGTCCCGGTCGATGCCGAGCAGCCGGCCGAGCAGGGCCCCGCCGACCAGGGCGACGGCGAGGGTGCCGACCAGCACCGGCAGCGAGTCCCGGCCGACGGCCAGGATCTGCTGCAACGAGAGGCCGGTGCCGAGCACGACGATGGCCAGTGGCAGCAGCTGGCGGCCGGCGGCCTCGTACCCGATGGTCAGGGCCGGCGTACGGAGCCGGGGCACGAGCGCGCGGCCGGCGACGCCGAGGACGAGGCCGAACACCGGAGCGCCGATCATCGGCAGCGGCCGCCCCAACCCCGTGGCGGCGGCCGCGATCAGCAGCACGATCAGCAGGCCGGGCCCGGCGGTGCGCACGGCCACCCGGGCGCTGGTCCGCCGGCGCGGTTCCGTGTCCTGGCTGGTCACCCTGTCCCCTCGATGCACCCTAATGTACGTACATTTTGCACCAGTAGGGTTTCTGCGGCGGACGAGGGGAGGGATCAGGTGACGGCGGAGCGGCTGGACCGGGCGGGCTCGGTCCCGTTGTGGCGTCAACTGCAGGCCGAGCTGACCGGCCGGATCGACGCCGACGAGTTCCGGGACGGCTTCCCGGGCGAGCTCGTACTGGCGCAGGAATATCAGGTCAGCCGGCACACCGTGCGCCAGGCGCTGCGGGAACTCCGCGGCGACGGGCGGGTGGTGGCCGAGCGGGGTCGGCAGCCGCGGGTCACGCCGCCGACCGAGATCCGGCAGCCGCTGGGTGCCTTGTACAGCCTGTTCGCCGCGGTGCGGTCGGCCGGCCTGACCCAGCGGAGTCTGGTCCGTTCGCTCGATCGTCGCGCCGACGGGGTGGTGGCCGAGCGGCTCGGGCTCGAGGCGTCCACCCCGCTGGTCTACCTGGAGCGGCTGCGGCTGGCCGGCGACGCACCGCTGGCGCTGGACCGGGTCTGGCTGCCCGCCGATTACGCCGCACCGCTGCTGACCGCCGACTTCACCGAGACCAGCCTGTACGGCGAGCTGGCGGCCCGGGTCGGCGACCGCCCCGACAGCGGGCTCGAAGAACTGCACGCCGTTGTCCCGACCGCGGCCGAGCGGGCCTTGTTGGAATGCCCGGCCGGGGCCGCCGTCTTCTCCATCCACCGGCTCGGTCGGGTCCGCGATCGCCCGGTGGAATGGCGGCACACAGTGGCCCGCGGCGACCGGTTCGGCCTCACCGCCCAGTTCGGCGGCGTCCGGCCCGGGGGAGTTGCGACCACCCTCGGGTCCCGGCTGGCGACGGCGGCCGGACGCTAGCGCGGATCAGCCGAACTCGCGGTGATCATCGATCACTTCGGTGATCTCCCGCTGGAACTTCGCCGCTTGTTCCGGATCGGAATCGATCACTCGGGCGAGCACGAACAGCGCCTTCCAGATCGCCCAGCCGCGGGCCCGGGCCCAGCTGCCGTGATCTTGATCGATCACCTCCCGGAACACGCGCCGGCCGGCTCCCGACAAGAAGGTCCAGGCGATCACCAGATCGCAGGCCGGATCACCCACCCCGCAGGTGCCGAAGTCGATCACGGCCGCCAGCCGGCCGTCGCGGACGAGCAGATTGCCGATCGAGACGTCGCCGTGGAACCAGACCGCCGGCCCGCTCGCCGGTGCCGCCAGCGCCGCCTGCCAGACCTCGCTCGCGGTCTCGGTGTCGACCCGGCCCTGCAGCGTGCGCAGCGCGTCCCGGGTCTGGTCGTCGTAATAGGCCGGCGGGGCGCCGCGATGGGCGCAGTGATCGCCTGCGGCAGGACCGCCGGTCGGGTCGATCGCCTGCAGCGCGAGCAGGAACCGCGCCAGGTCGTCGGCGAACGGAGCCTGATCCTGGACCGTCGTCGGGCTCGCCGTCGCACCGTCCAGCCAGCGCCGGACCGACCAGTGATGCGGATATTCCGCACTGGGCTGACCCAGCCCCACCGGCTCCGGAATGGGCACCGGCAGTCCGGGAGCCAGCCGCGGCAACCAGCGATCTTCCTTCTCCACCGCGGCCGCGTACCCGACGGCCGACGGCAGCCGGATCGTCAACTCATCGCCGAGCCGAAAGGTCCGGTTGTCCCAGCCGTCGAACTCGACCGGCGTGACCGGAAGGTCGGCCCACTGGGGGAACTGGGCCTTGATCAACCGGCGCGCGAGCTCCGTGTCGATCCCGCCCCGGCCGTCGGCATATCGGGTCACCACCGTCCGATCCCACCAACCGGGTGCGGCCACGGCAACCGAATTTCGGTCGCGGCCACCCGGCGCGCCGACGTACGGTCGCAGGCATGATCACGGTCCTCTCGGTCAACCACGGCACCACCGACTACGCCGACCTGATGTTGCGGTCCCTGATCGCGCGGCACCCGGACCGGTCCGACCTCGACGTGGTGCTGCTGGACAGCGGAGCCCGTGATCTTGATCGACTGTCCTGGGCCGAGCGGCACGGGATCCGGATCCAGCCGACCGGCTACCCGCTGGAGGTGCCGGTGACCAGCCACGGCGAGATCCTGCGCGATGCCGTGCTGGCCGAGCCCGACTGCGCTGCCTACTTGTTCGTCGACGCCGACGTCTGCTTCGTCACCGACGACACGATCGGCGCCCTGGCCGCGGAACTCGACGCCGATCCGGACCTGTTCGCGGTCCAGGCGACCTGGCTGCTGCCCGACGGGTCGGTCTTCGCCGATCAGGGTGATGCCGGCAAGGTCTCGTGGATCCGGGAGTCGGTCCGGGCCGACGGTGCGGAGGAGTGGGGTGAGCCGTCTGACTACCGCACCGGTTACGGCGACCGGATCCATCCGTTCTGCGCCCTGCTGCGCAACGACACCGCCTTCCGGACCACGGTCGAGCTGATCGGGCTGTCCCCGGCCGGGACGCAGTGCGTCCGCGGCGCGAGGTGGTGGGACACCCTCGGCCTGCTGACCCAGGTGATGAAGACCCACGGCCGGACCTGGCACCGGTCCGAGGTCGGCGTGATCCATTTCGGCAACGTCAGCTGGACGACGGAATGGGCGCAACAGAAGGCCGAGCAGCGGGACACCTTGCTGGCCCGGCACCCGCTGCTCGATCCCGCTTCCTGATCATGATCACTGGTCCGGCGGCGTGAACCAGGCCAGCGGGATCGGGCCGCGGTGCAGCACGTGCGGTACGTCGACCCAGGGCAGCCACGGATCGTCGGGACCGAGCCGTTCCAACCGGTCGAGCGCCACCTGGGTGACCCGGCTGACCGCGCGCAGGCCGGCGGTGTTGAAGGGCAGGTAGTCGTGCTCGTCCGCCTGGTCCGCGTGGTGGCCGTCCTGGCCGTGTCGCATCAGCCGGATCACGCACCGGGTCGGATCGAGGCGGCCGGCGTCGAGGGTCGCGGGCCGGGGTGTGGTGACCTGACGGCCGGAGCGGCCCAGTGCGGCGAACAGCGGCGCGGGGTGCAGCGGGGCCAGGAAGACCACATCACCCCAGGTGCAGGCGAGCGGCACCACCGGTTCGACCAGTCCGTGCTGGCGGTCGGCGTACTTCTCGGCATGCAACGCATAAAGATCGGGATAGCTGTCGCGGAGTTGATTGAGGGGCAGCAACTGGTCGCCGCGCGGCTCGCTGAGGTGGTGATGGAAGAGCGTTCCGTGAACGCGGCCGGCTGAATTGAGCGTAGACATGAGAAAAGCCTCCCGGGCTCTGGTGGCCAAGAGGCTTAACTGAGAAAAGCATAACAGTCAGCGGGTCTCTCGTGCCACTCGAGGTCCTGCCTTCGATCACGAGCTAGGTTGCCCCGCCCGCCACTGACGATCCGTCCGTAGGCTGCTGCCGTGCTGACCAGTGATCGGATCCAAGGGTACGTGGAGCAGCAGTTGGCGGTCACAGTGATCGCGCCGGCAACGAGGATCCAGCGTGGCTACGGGAACGAGAACTGGCGGGTGCCGACCGACGACGGCGAACTGCTGGTCAAGATCGCGCTGCGGGACTTCGGGCAGGAGAAGCTGGCCGCGGCGGCGCGCGCCCACCGTCGCGCTGCGGCGGCTGGGGTGCCGGTGCCGGACCTGCTCCTGGTCGACCTGGCCGGCGCGTCGTTCGACGGCCGGGCGGTGCGGGTGCTGCGCTATCTGGCCGGCAGCCATCCGGCCGACGTGTTGATCACCGACGACGCGGTCCGGCAGTTCTTCGGCTCGCTCGGCCGGACCCTGGCCCGGCTGCACAAGGTCGCCTGCGAGGGGTTCTCCTCCCGAGTGGATGGCCGCCCGTGCTTTCCCAGCTGGGCCGAGTATGTGGACTACCGGGTGCCGCAGATCGCGCAGCGGGTGACGACGGCCGGCGGGATCGACGCGGCCGGCCTCCTGGCCCTGCTCGAGCGCGCTCGATCGATCGCCGCGGCGGTGTCGCCGGTGGTGCCGCCGCGGGTCACCCACCGCGACCTCTATCTCGACAACCTGCTGGCCGGGCCCGACGGCTCCCTGGTCGCCGTGCTGGACTTCGATGCGGCCGAGGCCTGGGATCCGGCGGTGGACCTGGTCAAGCTCCGCTGGCAGGTGCTGCCCGAGTTTCCGCCGGCCGCGACGGAGGCGTTCCTGGCCGGCTACACCACGGACGATGAGCTTCCGCCGCTGTTCGAGCGACGGGTCTGGGTGACCGAGGTGCTGGAGTTGGTGAACGTCGTGGCCAACGCGCGGACCGACGGAAACCAGGAGTTCGGCGACTGGGCCCTGACCCGACTCAAGGCCGTCGCCGCAGGCCCAGCGGGCGAATAGGGCCCTGATACCAACATCATGTTGACAACGCCGTGTTGAGGCCCGAAGAATCGCCTGGGTGGAGTCCAGTGATCAATTCGAAGCGGCGGCCCTGGATCGCGCCCGGAAGACGGTGCTCGCGGCCGGAGCGGCCGACCTGGCCCGGCAGCCCTGGCAGCGGGGGCGGCAGCCACCGTCAGACGCGGAGTTGATCAGATTCGTCGCCTGGCGCAGCGGCCGGTCCGACGACTCCGACCCGGCCGTGGTCGAGGCTGCCCTTCGGTTGGTCGGGTCAGCTCGGGCCGAGTTGGACCAGATCGAGGCCGGGCTGTTGTTCGCGGCCCGAGCCGGCGGGCTCACCTGGCCGCAGATCGCGGCGGCGTTGGCGTTGCGCTCACCCCAGGCGGCCCAGCAGCGCTTCGACCGGATCCTCGGCCGGGTCGACAGCGAGCTCACGGAGTGATCAAGATGCCGCCCACAGCTCCGTTGATCACGGGTCTCGGCGCTAGTCCCGGCACGGCCACCGGGCCGGTCCGGATCATCGCCGACCTGGACGAATTTGCCCGGTTCCGGCCCGGTGACGTCCTGGTCTGCCGGACCACATCGCCGGCTTGGACCCCGCTGCTGCTCCGGGCCGGAGCGGTGATCACCGAGGTCGGCAGCCGGCTCGCGCACGCCGCCATCGTGGCCCGCGAGGCCGGGATCCCCGCCGTCGTCGGCGCGGCCGGTGCGATGACGATCCTGCACGATGATCAACGGGTCCGGGTCGACGGCGGCACGGGACAGGTCGTGGCCGGACCCGAGTTGATCAACTCCGCGGACGGCGACCCCGAGCGATGACGCATCGGTCGAGCACGGAGCTGCTGACCCTGCAGGCCGTACGGCTGCTCGGGTACGCCGACACCCCTCGGGTCGCGGCCCGGTTTGCGCTGCCGGACGAGGTGGCCGAGGAACACCTGCTGGACGCGCAGGCCGTCGGCCGGATCACATACACGACCTTCGCGGGAGAGGGCGGCTGGTCGCTGACCGAGGCCGGCCGGACCTGGGGCGAGCAGCAGTTGGCCGCCGAGCTCGACCACGCCGCGGCTCGCGTGACCGTGCACCGAACGCATCAGGAGTTCTGCCCGTACAACGGCACGGTGGCCGAGCTCTGCACCGCCTGGCAGCTCGCTGAACTCGAGGTCGGCGACACCGGCGCCGACCTCGGCGAGATCGTGTCCGGACTGGCCTCGGCCGCGGCCGCGCTGGCCGGGTTCGAAACCGCGCTGACGGCACGACTGAGCCGGTTCACGGGCTATCACCGCCGGTTCGCCTGCGCCCTGGACCGGATCGACACCGACCCGAGTTGGATCACGGCGACCGACCGGGACTCCTGCCACCGGGTCTGGTTCGAGTTCCACGAGGATCTGATCGCCACCCTCGGCCTGACCCGGTGAGGGTTCGTGTCGAAAACCCCGTTCACTAGGTCGGACCGGCCGCGACATGGCACCATCGGGATCGTGACCAGTAGACCCGCCGACGATCAGCGGCTGCGCGACCTGGTGCGGCTGCGCCGGGTCAAGGACCGGATCGACCGGGACTACGCGCAGCCGCTCGATGTCGAGGCCCTGGCGCGGGACGCGCACATGTCGGCCGGCCATCTCAGCCGCCAGTTCAAGCTGGCCTACGGCGAGGCGCCGTACAGCTATCTGATGACGCGCCGGATCGAGCGGGCGATGACGCTGCTGCGGCGCGGCGATCTCAGCGTCACCGAGGTCTGCTTCGCGGTCGGCTGCTCGTCGCTCGGCACTTTCAGCACCCGCTTCACCGAACTCGTCGGCAGCTCGCCCAGCGTCTACCGGCGGAACGAGGCCAAGGCCGTCGAGGGGATGCCGGCCTGCGTGGCGAAACAGGTGACCAGACCGATCAGGAATCGAGAAGCATCGGCCACCGACCCGCAACTAGCGTGATCGCCATGGATATCACCGTTCACCACACCTTCCTTCCGCACAACGATCCTGAGGCTGCGCTGGCCTTCTATCGCGACACTCTGGGCTTCGAGGTCCGGATGGATGTCGGCTACCAGGGCATGCGCTGGATCACCCTCGGGTCGCCGGAGCAGCCGGACACGTCGATCGTGCTCTACCCGCCGGCCGCGACGCCGGGGCTGACCGACGACGAGCGGCGCGCGGTCACCGAGATGATGGCCAAGGGGACGTACGCCTCGGTCGTGCTGGCCACCAAGGACCTCAACGACACGTTCGACCGGGTCCAGGCCGGCGACGCCGAGGTCGTCCAGGAGCCGATCGACCAGGACTACGGCGTCCGGGACTGCGCCTTCCGCGATCCGTCCGGCAACATGGTCCGGATCCAACAGGCCGACTGATCACCCGCCCGCCCGCACCAGAATCCGCGATGCCGGGTGGCCGCGCCCGCCCACCCGGCTCGAACTCGACCGATGGAGACCGACCGATGGCTACGAAGAAGAGCACCCGCACCGCCACCCGGCGCAGCGACGACCGGCGTACGCCGATCCGCGCGCATGATCAAATCCGGGTCCACGGGGCGCGGGTCAACAATCTCAAGGACGTCAGTGTCGAGATCCCGAAGCGCCAGTTGACGGTCTTCACCGGGGTCTCCGGGTCGGGCAAGAGCTCGCTGGTGTTCGACACCATCGCCGCCGAGTCGCAGCGGATGATCAACGAGACCTACAGCACCTTCGTGCAGGGCTTCATGCCGACCCTGGCCCGGCCGGAGGTGGACGTGCTGGAGGGCTTGACGACGGCGATCATCGTCGACCAGGAGCGGATGGGCGCCGATGTCCGGTCCACGGTCGGCACGGCGACCGACGCGACCGCGATGTTGCGGATCCTGTTCAGCCGGATCGGCAAGCCCAACATCGGTTCGCCGAAGGCCTTCTCCTTCAACGTGGCGTCGATCAGCGGCGCCGGCGCGGTGCAGTTCGAGCGCGGCGGCCAAAAGATCAAGGAGCGCCGCGACTTCAACATCATCGGCGGCATGTGTCCGCGCTGTGAGGGCGTCGGCAAGGTCTCCGACTTCGACTTCAGCCAGCTGTACGACGACAGCCTGTCGCTGAACGAGGGTGCACTGCTGGTGCCCAACCACGGCGGCGACAGCTGGTACGGCACCATCTACAAGGGATCCGGCTTCCTCGACCCGGACAAGCCGATCAAGAAGTACACCAAGAAGGAGCTGGATTCCCTGCTCTACAAGGAGCAGACCCGGATCAAGGTGAACGGCGTCAACGTCTGGTACATGGGGCTGGTGCCGCGGATCCAGCAGTCGATGCTGGCCAAGGACCGGGAGGGGATGCAGCCGCACATCCGGGCCTTCGTGGACCGCGCGATCACGTTCGGGGTCTGCCCCGAATGCGGCGGCAGCCGGCTGAACGAACTGGCCCGGTCGTCCAAGATCAAGAAGCTGAACATCGCCGACGCCTGCTCGATGCAGATCAGCGATCTGGCCGAATGGGTCCGTGGCGTGCAGGAGCCGTCGGTGGCGCCGCTGCTGGAGGCCTTGGGGGACACCCTCGACTCGTTCGTCGAGATCGGCCTCGGCTATCTGACGCTGGATCGGCCGGCCGGCACGCTGTCCGGCGGCGAGGCGCAGCGGGCCAAGATGATCCGGCATCTCGGCTCGTCGCTGACCGACGTCACCTATGTCTTCGACGAACCGACGATCGGGCTGCATCCGCACGACATCCAGCGGATGAACGAGTTGCTGCTCCAGTTGCGGGACAAGGGCAACACGGTGCTGGTGGTGGAGCACAAGCCGGAAGCGATCGCGATCGCCGACCACGTCGTCGATCTTGGTCCGGGAGCCGGCGGCGATGGCGGACAGGTGGTCTTCGAGGGCACGGTCGAAGCGTTGCGGAAGAGCAAGACGATCACCGGCCGGCACTTGGACGATCGGGCCAGCCTGAAACCGTCGGTCCGCACCTCGACCGAGGCGCTGCAGGTTCGCGGTGCCGACACCAACAACCTGGCGGACGTCGACGTCGACATCCCGCTCGGGGTGCTCTGCGTGATCACCGGGGTGGCCGGCTCCGGCAAGAGTTCACTGATCCGCGGCTCGGTGTCCGGGCGGGACGGCGTGGTGACCGTTGATCAGACCGCGATCAGGGGGTCGCGGCGGAGCAACCCGGCGACGTACACCGGGCTGTTGGAGCCGATCCGCAAAGCGTTCGCCAAGGCCAACGGCGTGAAGCCGGCCTTGTTCAGCGCCAACTCCGAGGGTGCCTGTCCGACCTGTAACGGCGCCGGGGTGATCTACACCGACCTGGCGATCATGGCCGGGGTCGCCACCACCTGTGACGAGTGCGAGGGACGGCGGTTCCAGGCGGAGGTGCTGGACTACAAGCTCGGCGGCAAGAACATCGCCGAGGTGCTGGCGATGCCGGTGACCGAGGCGGTCGAGTTCTTCGCGGCGGGGGAGGCGGAGACGCCGGCCGCGCACAAGATCTTGATCCGGATGTCCGATGTCGGCCTCGGCTACCTCACCCTCGGCCAGCCGCTGACCACCCTGTCCGGCGGCGAACGGCAACGGCTCAAGCTGGCCACGCATCTGGGCGAGAAGGGCGGTGTCTATGTCCTGGACGAGCCGACCAGCGGCCTGCACCTGGCCGACGTGGAAAACCTGCTCGGCCTGCTGGACCGGCTGGTCGACGGTGGCAAGTCGGTGATCGTGATCGAGCACCACCAGGCCGTGATGGCGCACGCCGACTGGATCATCGACCTCGGTCCCGGCGCCGGCCACGACGGCGGCAAGATCGTCTTCGAGGGCGCCCCCGCCGATCTCATCGCCGACTCGTCCACGCTGACCGGGAAGCATCTCGCGGACTACGTGGCCACCAGGTGAGCCTTCGATTCGAGGAGCTGGACTGGCAGCAGACGCCGCTGGGGGAGTTCACTCTCCGGCGGCGGCAGGACCCGACGGTTGATCAGGACGTCTACGAGGTCAAGCTGGGCGAGGAGTTCCTGATGTCCAGCCTCTTCACCGTGGCCGAGATCGAGCTCGCGCGGCTGGCTCTGGCCGTCGTCGTCGACCGACCCGGACTGTCGGTGCTGGTCGGTGGGCTCGGTCTCGGCTACACCGCCCAGGCGGCCCTCGCCGATCCGCGGGTCGCCGAGGTGACGGTGATCGAAGCCGCCGAGCCGGTGCTCGACTGGCATCGTCGCGGCTTGATCCCGGACACCATCGGACTGGCCACCGACCCGCGCTGTCGGCTCGTCCAGGCTGACTTCTTCCGGCTGGTCGCGGCTGAACCGGTGACGGCCTACGACGCGATCCTGCTGGACATCGACCACACGCCGAACCACCTGCTCGCCGCCGACCACGCCGATTTCTATCGCGCCGCCGGACTGGCGGCGATGAGCAGACACCTCACGCCCGGCGGGGTGTTCGCGCTCTGGTCCGACGACCCGCCGGACGATGACTTCCGGTCCGTTCTCGGTGAGGTCTTCGTCGATCCGTCGGCCGAACTGGTGAGGTTCGACAACCCGATCACCGGCGGCGAGTCCAGCAACACGATCTACCTGGGCCGGCGGACGAACTCCGACTTGCCTTCCAGGTAGGACGTCCGGTCGTCGGGGAAATCACGGGCCAGTCTGAGCTTGGTGCCGGCGTATTCGTCCCGGGCGGCGGGATCGGCGCGCAACCGATCACGAAAGGCCAGGTAGGCGTACCACTCCTCGGCTCCGTACTGGACCAGGTGGGCATTGACCGATCGAATCCGATCATCGAGCTCGAGGCCGAAGTTCCGGTCCAGTCGAGGCCCGACGACATCGCCGCGGCGCAGGAACCCGAACCGCTCCAGGGCACTGGTCACGTCGGACGGATCGACCTCCGCGCGCACCCCGATGGCCACGTCCAAGATCGGCTTCGCCGGCAGACCGGGCACCGCCGTGGAGCCGACATGCTCCACGGCGACCACGGACTCGGGCAGGTGTGGCAGCAACTCCGCCGCCAGGAGGTGGAAGATCACCGGCCAGGCAGGGTCGGACGGGATCAGCCGAACCGACCCTCGCCGCAGACCGAGCGAACTGCGGAGGCGAGCAGCCAGCCCGTCACTGATGCTCAACCGAGGCACCTTCCTGTCCGTCCGGATCGGGGAAACTCCCGCCGGGACTACCCGGCGACATCTTCCCCAATCCGATCACAGCGGCCGATCGGACCCGGCATCGGGAGCCCGGACGGCAGCGGACACTAGGCTGCAGTCGGTCAGCTGCCCGGCTACACCATCGGGCGGCTGACCCGGCTTCGGCTCAGCACGTACCTGGAGGCACTCTGATGAGTTCTGTTCCGGCGCTCGACGGGCGGACGCGCTATTCCTCGCACCGCGAGGACGCTCTTGATCATGAGGCGTGGCCCGTGTTCAGCGCGGAGTGCCAGGCGCTACTGGCAGCGGCCGGTGAGGTGCTCCATCCCGAGCCAGGCGAGATCCTGTGGGAGGCGGGCGATTCCTACGATCTCAATCTCGTGCTCTCTGGTGCCGTCTACCTGCTGGATCGACGCGATGACCGGGTCGTCTTCGTCGTCGAGTCCGGCGATTTCGTCGGCGAGCTGGGCATGCTGATGGGGCAGCCGGCCTTCCTGGCCGGCGTGGCGACGGCCGACAGCCGGCTGCTGCGGGTGCCGATCGAGGAGCTGCGCCGGCTGGTGGCGATCTCGGTCGAGCTCGGTGATGTGCTGCTCTCCGCGCTGGATGCCCGGCGCCGGCTGCTGTCCCGCTGGGGCGAGGGTGGCCTCGTCCTGGCCGGCGACGAGGACGATCGCCGGCTGCACCGGCTGCAGGAGTTCGCCGAACGCAACCAGCTTCCGTATCGGACGGTGCTGCGCTCGGACCCGGCCGCCTGGGCCGAGGTCGCGGCCACCTCGGCATTGCCGGCGGAGGGTCCGGCCGTGGTGACCGGACGACGGCAGGTCCTGGCGGCACCGACGACGCGAGACCTGGCGACCGCGATCGGCATCGATCTCGGCGGGGCTGCCGACCAGGCTCGCTGCGATCTGCTGGTGGTGGGCGCCGGGCCGGCGGGACTGGCGGCCGCCGTCAATGGCGCATCCGAGGGGCTGGACGTCGTGCTCGTCGAGGACGTCGCTCTGGGCGGCCAGGCCGGCACCTCGTCGCGGATCGAGAACTATCTGGGCTTCCCGCGCGGCATCTCCGGCAGCGAGCTGGCCCGGTCGGCGATGCTGCAGGCGGTCAAGTTCGGGGCCCGGCTGATCTCTCCTCGCTCGGTGACCGGACTGTCCAGCGGCCCGGACGGGATCCAGGTGCGACTCGATGATCATGATGTCGTCGCCGCCCGGGCGGCGATCATCGCGAGCGGCGTCCGGTACCGCCAACTCGGGGCGCCGGGAGTCGCCGAACTCGAGGGCCGCGGTGTCTACTCGGCGGCGACCGAGAGCGAGGCGCGGGCGTGTGCCGGGCGCGACGTGGTCGTGGTCGGCGGCGCCAATTCGGCCGGTCAGGCCGCCCTGTTCCTGGCCCGGCACGCCAACCGGGTGCACGTCCTGATCCGCCGCGGCGACATCGCCGAAACCATGTCCGACTACCTCGTCCAACGACTCACCCATCACGAGCGGATCACCCTGCACCACCGGGCCCAGCTGACCTCCGCCCAGGGCGCGGACCGGCTCGTCCAGGTCACCTGGCGGGACGAGCTCGGAGATCAAGACGTCCAGCTGGCGGCCGGCGGCCTGTTCGTGATGATCGGCGCCCAGCCGCACACCGGCTGGCTCGAGGACTCGGGCGTCGAACTCGACGACAAGGGCTTCGTGCTGACGCACGGCGAGTTCGCCACCTCGGTGCCCGGGCTGTTCGCGGTCGGCGATGTCCGCGCCGGATCCATCAAACGGGTCGCCTCGGCGGTCGGTGAAGGGTCCGTGGTGATCTCCGCGGTGCACGGCTACCTCGACCGGAACGGCTGATCCCAGCAGCACCGAAATCAGTTGACAGCCGCGATCCGGACCGGCTGGACTCATACCGCCGACAGTGGTCGGCCAAGATCGAGAAAGGAGAGTCCCTTGCGCGCACTCGTGCTCGGAGTCAGCACCATCACCGCCACCAACGCGAGGACCTATGCCGCTCTCCTTACCGCTGAGGAACACTCGATCACGACCTGACGACTTCGACGCGCCGACACAGGCGCGGGGCCGCCGACTGGTGCTGACCAGCATCCGGCCACGACCGGCGACCACGCTGGCCCTGCTGGTCGCCGTCGTCGCCGCCACGGTGCTGCCCGTGCTGGCACCCCAACTGACCAAGCGATTCGTCGACGAGGCCGTCGCCGGCTCGGCCCTCGGGCCGCTGTTGATCTTGGCGGCGGGCTATCTGCTGCTCGCGGTCGGCGGCCTCGCTGCCCGGACGATCACCGGCTGGGTGGCCAACGGCTGGGCCTGGGACGGAACGAACCGACTGCGCGAGAAGATCACCGAACACGTTCTCGGACTTGATCTTGCCGAACACGGGCAACGGAGCCCGGGCGAGTTGATCGAGCGGGTCGACGGCGACGTGATGGCGATCGCAAATTTCGTGGTCGCGTTCGTGATGGACGTCGTGGTCAGCGTGCTGCTGCTGATCGGTGTGTTGATCAGCGTCTTCCTGATCAACGGCTGGCTCGGCCTCGCGCTCACCGGCTACAGCGTGCTGGTCTTCGCCGGGATGGTGGCCGGGCAGCGCCTCGCGGTGCCGGTCGGCCGCCGGTCCAACCAGGCCATGGCGAACATGCTCGGTGAGCTCGAGGAGACGTTCGGCGGGGTCGAGGACATCCGCGCCAACGGGGCCGGTGCCTATCTGGTCCGTCGCTTCCATCGCGTGGCCGGTGCCTGGATCCGGGCCGAGGGCGCGGAGGTCCGGGTCGGCATTCTCGTGCTCGCCGGAGTTTCGGTGGCCTTCGCCGGCGGCACCGCGCTGCTGCTCGGCGTGGCCGCCTGGCTGCTCGTCGCCGGCGCGGTCACGGTGGGCACGGCCGTGCTCCTGGTCCAGTACACGCTGCTGATCCGGGCCCCGTTCGAGCGACTGACCGAGCAGCTGCGACGGGTCCAGGGTGCCCTGGCCAGCCTGGCCCGGACCACGGAGTTGCTGAGCCTGCGGTCCGCCCTGACCGAGCCGGCCCGACCGACGCCGCCGCCGGACGGGCCGTGGGATGTGCGGTTCGAGGGGGTGACCTTCCGGTACGAGTCCGGTGATCAACCGGCCTTGCGCGAGGTTGATCTCACGGTTCCGGCCGGCACGACGATCGGGCTGGTCGGCCGGACCGGCAGCGGCAAGACGACGATCGCGCGGCTGTTGCTGCGGTTGTACGATCCGACCTCCGGCACGGTCCGGGTCGGCGGCGTCGATCTTCGCGATCTTGATCAACTCTCGTTGCGGCGGCACCTCGGATTGGTGACCCAGGACGTCCAGCTGTTCACCGCCAGCATCAGGGACAACCTGACCCTGTTCCGGCGGGCCGCGGACTTCCGTCCCGCGGCCGACGACGGCCGACTGCGTCAGGTGCTGCACGAAGTCGGTCTCGGTGCCTGGCTGGATGATCAGCCCGACGGCCTGGACACGGTGATCAAGGGGCTGTCGGCGGGGGAGTCGCAGCTGCTCGCGTTCGCCCGGGTGTTGCTCGCGGACCCGGCGATCGTCGTCCTGGATGAGCCGTCCAGCCGACTGGACCGGGCGACCGAGCAACGGATCGACGCCTGCGTGGCCCGGCTGCTGGCCGGTCGGACCGGAGTGGTGATCGCCCACCGGGTTGCCTCGCTGGCCAGGGTGGACACGATCGCGGTCGTCGCGGACGGACGGATCGTCGAGCACGGGGCTCGGGCCGAGCTGGCGGCAGATCCGGACAGCCGCTTCGCTCGGTTGGTCAGACTCGCCGACGGAGCAGCGCGATGAGGGATCTGCTGCGCGTCGTCGGGCCGCTGCTCCGCTACGACCTCCGCCGTTATCTGATCGGTGGATTGCTGTGGCTGCCGGCCAACGTCCTGCCACTGATCACCGGCCTGGTGCTCAAGCTGGTCTTCGACACGATCAGCGGCGGGCAGGCGATCGACCTGCCGCTGACCTGGTGGCTCTGCGTGATCTTCGTCGCCGCCGAACTGGTCCGCTGCCTGATCATGTGGATCGCCTGGTCCTATGGCGTCTACTGGTGGGATGCCGCGGCCACGGTGCTGCGGGCCAACCTGCTTCGCTCCGTGCTGACCGCCCCCGGCGGTCCGGCGGGACGGCTGCCGCCGACGACTGGTGCGTCGGTGGCCCGAGCCCGCACCGACGCCGCGAACCTGGTCGACTTCTCCGACGAGTTCATCAACCTGGCCGGGACGCTGGTGTTCGCCGCCTGCGCCCTGGCCGTGCTGGCGGCGATCGACTGGGTGATCATGGTCGCGCTGGTCGTGCCGATGATCATCGTGGCGATCCTGAGCAGCTGGGCCAGCCGGATCGTCGGCCGACTGCACGCCGGGGCTCAGGATCGCGGCGCCACCGTGATCGGATTCCTCGGCGAGACATTCAACAACATCCTCGCGGTCAAGACCGCCGGCGCCGAGGCCGCGGTGCGGGACCGACTGGCTCAGCTCAACCGGGGCCGCCGGCAGGCCGAGGTGCGCAGTCGGCTGGCGACCGGCCTGCTCGACGCGGCGACCGGTGCGAGCGTGGAACTCGGTATCGGCCTGGTCCTGTTGCTCGCGGCCGGATCGCTGCGCGCCGGCGAGCTGACGGTCGGCGACATCGTGCTGTTCACGAGCTACGTCAGTTGGCTCACCGCGCTGCCGCGGAGCCTCGGCGCGCTGTTGCTGCAGGCGCCGCGGGGCGCGGTCGCGACGCAGCGCCTCGGCCGGTTGCTCAGCCCGCAGGAGTCGGTCGAGGACCTGGTCCGCGACACCGACGTCTGGTACGGCAGCACCCCGGCCCCCGACCCGCCGCCGACGCCCCGGCATCTCGACCGGCTGCAGGAACTCGAGGTCCGTGACCTCACGGTCCGGCACCCGGGATCCGACCGGGTCGTCGTCCGGGACGTGTCCCTGGGGATCAGCCGCGGCTCGATCACCATCCTGACCGGCGCCGTCGGGTCGGGAAAGTCCACCGTCCTGCGCGGCCTGCTCGGCCTCATCGACCCCGACGGCGGGACCGTGCACTGGAACGGGCGGGAGGTGCCCGACCCGGGCAGCTTCCTGGTGCCGCCCAGGGTGGCGTACACGAGTCAGACCCCGCGCCTGTTCTCCGCGTCGATCCGGGAGAACATCCAGCTCGGCTGGACCGACCGCGACCTCGACCACGCGCTGTATCTCTCGGCCCTGACCGAAGACCTCGCCGCCATGCCCGACGGACTGGCCACGATGATCGGCCCGCGCGGGGTCCGGCTTTCGGGCGGGCAGTTGCAACGGACCGCCGCGGCCCGTGCCATCGTGCGCTCGCCCGACCTGTTGATCGTCGACGACCTGTCGTCGGCCCTGGACGTCGAGACGGAGGCGCAGCTGTGGCAGCGGCTGACCGCCCAGGCGGCCCACGCCACGGACCCGATCACCGTGCTCGCGGTGTCCCACCGGCGAGCCGCGCTGGCTCAGGCGACGGACATCGTCGTTCTTGATCAAGGTCGCGTGGTCGGCCAAGGTCCGCTTGATCAACTTCTGGACAGCTGCGCCGAGCTGCGCCGGCTCTGGAGCGAGGAGACCGACCTGGAGGCAGGGGAGTACGGGATCGGAGCTGATCACTCCGCGGTAGGGGAGGAGGGCAAGATCTCGACCCGGCCGGGCGAGCGAACCACGGACAGTACGTGATCGAACCGGTCCACCTCGACCGCGAGGCGAAGGTCGTCCTGGTGGATGCCGCGGAACCCGGCCGCAAGTCCGGCGCGAAGATCATCAGCGGCGGGGGAGTGCTCCACCCGGGACCGGCACCGCGCGACATCGATGGGTTCGTCCCGCGCCAGGGCCAGCACGAGGTCCGCGCAGGCCAGGTCCTCCTCGGCCGTGCCCCCGTCCCCGGTCACGACCAGGACCACGCGGTCGGCCTCGAGCCGGCGGAGCCGCAACGCCGTCGCCGTGGCGTTCACCAGGCTCGCGGCCAGGATCCGCCGGAAGCCCTGTGCGGCCAGGATTCCGCGCGTTCCACTGGACGTCCGTTGGATCACGTCGGCGCCGGTCAGGTCCAGGCCGGCGATCAGGCCGGGGGAGTTGACCAGGTCGAAGCCCGGTGCCGGCGGTCCGTCCTTGAGCGCCAGCGCGGCCGAACCGGCTGCCGCCTTGATCCGCAGCGCGTCCTGGTCCGACGCGGCGACCTGCAACGACCGGGCACCCCGGGCGTACACCCAGGACGCGACCGTGAACGCCCGGAGCACGTCGATCACCACGGCGACCTCGCCCTCGAGCTCGGTCACCTCGTCGATGCCGCAGACCAGAGACTGCATCTCAGTCGCCTCGGTTTCTGATCATGGCCGCCGACCTCGAGCCGGCGGCGCTGTCAGTGTGCCCTCATAGGGTCTCCGACCATGACGGAGCAGCCAGTCCACGACCCGTGTCCCGCCTTCGCTCGGGCCGTCGATCAAGCCGAGCGGCAGGTCGCCGCCGTGCGCCCCGACGAGCTCGCCCGGCGCACGCCCTGCGCCGACTACGACGTTCGTGCGCTGCTCGGACACCTGGTCGCGGTGCTGCACAAGATCGCGATCGTCGGCGCCGGAGGCGACTCGCGCGGGATGCCGGACGTGATCGACGGCGTCGCCGACGACGGCTGGTGCAGTGTGTTCGCCCAGGCCCGGGGCGAGGTCGAGCGGGTGTGGGCCGAGAAGGCGCTGCTCGACGGGATGGTCACGCTGCCGTGGGCCACGATTCCGGGCCGTTCCGCGCTGGACGCCTACACCCATGAGTTCACGGTCCATTCCTGGGACCTCGCACACGCCACGGGGCGGCTCACCGACCTCGACCCCGAGCTGGCCGTACGGGCCCTCGAAGCCTTCCCGATGTACGCACCACCCGAAGAGCGCAGCGGCGAGGGCAGGTTCGGGCCGGTCGAGCAGGCGCCCGTCGACGCCGACGTCTACACCCGGCTCGCCGCCTACCTGGGCCGCCGACCCTGGTGACACACCACCAGCCGGCTCAGCGCCCGTACTTGGCTCGCTCGATCGTCACGCCGATCGCCGGCGCCCCGTCCTCCGGCGTCCCTTCGGTGCCGGGATCGATCCCGCCCGCGGCGATCTTGTCCAGCACCCGCAGCCCGGGCGCCGTAACCCGACCGAACACCGTGTAGTCCGGACGCAGCCGCGAATCCTGGTAGACCAGGAAGAACTGGCTGCCGTTGGTGTCCGGTCCGGCATTCGCCATGGCGAGGGTGCCGCGCTCATAGTTGCGGCGGTCCGGGGCGTCCGGCCAGGGATCGAGCGCCTGCGCCGACTCCAACTCGTCGCCGAAGCTGTAGCCGGGATCACCCCAGCCGGTGCCGAGCGGATCGCCGCACTGCAGCACCGACAGGGCCGCCGGAGGCGTGTGATAGGCGGTCAGCCGGTGGCAGGACGTGTCGTCGAAGTACCTCTTCCGGAGCAGGAACAGGAACGACTGCACCGTGCACGGTGCCGCGGCCCGATCGAGCTCCAGCCCGATGTCACCCTGGTCGGTGCGCAAGGTCACCCGGACCGTGCCGTGGTCGGGTGTGCGCTTCGGATCCGGCGGCAACCCGACCCAGGTCGAATAGGTCTGATCGGCCAGGGCCGCGTACCCACAAGCGCCCTTGGTCGGACCGTCGGGCGGCGATCCCGGCACCGCTTGCGCCGGCTGAACGACCATCGCCATTCCGATGACCATGATCACGACAATGAGACCACGCAGCACTCGCATACGTCCTCCTTTGGACGAAGAGTCGACCGAACGCTCCGCAGTCTAAGACCGAAACCTCGGTCATGGTCGGCGGAAATTCGGATGCGCCCGCCGGGTCCCGGGGCCTATCGTCGGCCAGGTGGACGTCCCTGGACGTCCGCCCGGCCGCCGCCCAGAAGATCGTCCAGACCGCCTGCTCCTTCTCGAGCAGTTGCGGTGCGCTGTCGGCTGCTCGAGGAGATCTCCGGTGTCCACCGTCACCACCCCGTTCCCCACCGCCTTGCGGATGCTCGTCGGCTACGTCGCGCGCACCGACCGGGTCCGGTTCGCCGGCTTCGTCGGGCTGGTCGTGGTGGAGGGTTTGCTCGGCCCGTTGGCGATCGCCGCGAGCGGGTTGGCCGTGGCGCGGGCGCAACCCGCGCTGGCCGCGGGACCGGCCTCGGCCGCGGCGGCGACGCTGGCCGTCGCCATCGGGCTCGCCGGGCTGGCGTTCGCCGGCGGTCAGTTGATCGCCCCGATCCGCGGCGCCGTGGCCACGACGATCGGCTCGATGGTCGCCCAGCGGATGCGGGAGCAGCTGTTGACGGCGACGGTCGGGCCGCCGGGCACGGCCCACCTCGAGAACCCCGAGACGGCCGAGGAGATCCGCCGCGCGGGGGAGTACGAGTGGGCGGACCTGGCGCCGTTGACCCGGATCGTCCAGGAACTCGGCGCCGCGATGAAGACCGTGGTCAGCGCCGTGGGAGCGGGCGTCCTGCTCCTCGGATTCGCCTGGTGGGCGCCGCTGCTGCTGATCATCGGAGCCCTGGCCACCCATCGCTGGATGGCGGCGGACGAGCACGACATCGTCGAGCAGCACGAGGAGTACGCCGGCCTGCAACGCCGTGCCGACTACTTCCGCGACCTGGCGCTCGATCCGCCCGCGGCCAAGGAGATCCGGCTGTTCGGGCTGGCCGGACTGCTCGCCGGCCGGGCCCGTCGGCACCGCACGGAGTTCCTCGGCCACGTCTGGCGGGCCCGCCGGGCGGCCCTGCGCCCCGTACTGCTGACGATCGGCACCATCGCGCTGACCACCGGCGGCGTGCTCGGCGGCCTGGCATACGGCACCCTCACCGGTCGGGTGAGCGTGGCCGAGCTGACCGTATACGTCCAGGCACTGATCGCGCTGCAACTGCTGAACCATCCGCTGCTCGCCACCTGGTGGGTGCGGCAGGGCGCCGCCGCCCTCCCTCATCTCCAGGGGCTCGCCGAACGGACCGCTCGGCTGAGCTTTCGGGCCGGCGGCTCGATCAGTGCCCGAGAAATGCCGCAGGGCGGGATCCGGCTCTGCGGCGTCCGGTTCCGTTATCCGGGCCAGGATCGGGCGGTGCTGGACGGTGTCGACCTGGAGATCCCGGCCGGCAGTTCCTTGGCGATCGTGGGCCGCAACGGCGAGGGCAAGACCTCGCTGCTGAAACTGCTGGCCCGGTTCTACGACCCCGACGAGGGGACGGTCCAAGTCGACGGCACCGACCTGCGGGAGCTCGACCTGGCGGCGTGGCGGGCGCAGGTGGCCGTGATCTTCCAGGACTTCGTCCGGTTCGAGCTGAGCGCGCTGGACAACGTCGGCTTCGGCCGGGTCGAGACGGCTGACGATCTCGACGCGGCCCGGCGGGCCGCTCGGCGGGCCGGCGCGCTGGATCTGATCGAGCAGTTGCCCGACGGCTGGGACACGGTGCTCGCCCGGCACTACCGCGGCGGCGTCGACCTGTCGGGCGGTCAGTGGCAGCGGATCGCCCTGGCCCGGGCGTTGCGGGCCGCCGAGGGCGGGGCCCGGCTGCTGGTGCTCGATGAGCCGACCGCTGCCCTGGATGTCCGGGCCGAGGCGGCACTGTTCGACCGGTTCCTGGAGTTGACCGCCGGCACCACCACGGTGCTGGTCACCCACCGGCTGTCCAGCGTCCGGCACGTCGATCGGATCGCGGTGCTCGACGGCGGGCGGATCGCCGAGGTCGGCACCCACCAGGAGTTGCTGGACTCCGGTGGTGGCTACAGCCGGATGTTCCGGTTGCAGGCCCGCCGGTTCGAGGAAGGACGAAGCGATGCGTGATCAGAGCCTGCCGGGGATGGCGCGAACCCTGGCCTTCACCTTCCGGATCGCGGCCCGCAGCCACCCGGGCCTCACGGTCGGCACCCTGCTGCTGGTTCCGACGGCCTGGGCGGTCGGCAGTCTGCAGGCGCTCTGGCTGAAGGGGCTGGTCGACGGCGCGGTCGGGGGAGTGCCGGAGACGGTCGTGGTCGCGGCGAGCCTGCTGGCGCTGACCAACGTGCTCGGCTGGGTGGCCGGCGCCATCGGTGGCCGGATCCAGCGGACGTACCAGGAGAAGGCAGGGGTGGTGCTGGAGCAGCGGCTGATCGAGACCTCGGCCGGCATGGACGGCATCGAGCATCTGGAGCGGCCGGACTATCTCGATCGGCTCGATCCGTTGCGGAAGGAGGCGTGGATCGTGCACTGGACGTTCGAGGCGCTGGCCGAGACCGTGGGCGCGATCACCCAGACCATCCTGACCATGCTGCTGCTGGCGTCGGTGCATCCGGCCCTGCTGTTGTTGCCGCTGTTCGGCGTGCCGGCGGTGCTGGTGGCCCGGGTGGCTGCGCGGGCAGAACACGCCGCACAGGAACGCACCGGCGAGCTACGTCGTCGGCAGCGGCATCTGATCCAGCTCGGCTCGGGCGCCTCGCCCGGCAAGGAGATCCGGGTCTTCGGCCTCGGACCCCGGCTGCTGGATCTGAGCCGTAAGGCCTGGCGGATCGAACACGACGACCGGACCCAGGTCGCCCGGGTCGCCGCCGGCCGGCAGGTCGCCGCGACGTTGGTGATGGCGGTCGGCTTCACCGGCACGCTGCTGCTGGTCGGTCACGGCGTCGTCACCGGGCAGGCGACCGTCGGTGATCTTGCCCTCGCGGTCGTCCTGGCGGCGACGATGAGCGGCAATCTCGGCATGGTCGTCGGGATGATCCAATGGCTGGTCGGCTGCCTGGCCATCGGCAGCAGGTTCCTCTGGCTGCACGACCGGGCCGAGGTCGAGCGCGAGGTCGGCGCGCGGGCGGTCGCCGTCCCCGACCGACTGAGCCGCGGCATCTCCCTGCGCGGACTCAGCTTCAGCTATCCGGGAACCGATCGGCCGATCTTCGACGACGTGTCCGTGGAGCTGCCCGCGGGCCGGGTGACGGCCGTGGTCGGCGAGAACGGCGCCGGCAAGACCACCCTGGTCAAGCTGTTGTGCGGCATGTATCAGCCCGACCGCGGTGCTGTCCTGATCGACGGAGTTGATCTTCGCGAGCTCGATCTCGGCGAGTGGCGACGGCGTTGTACGGGTGCCTTCCAGGACCACGCGCAGCTCGAGCTGACCCTGCGGGAAGCGGTGACCGTGGCCGACCTGTCGCTGCTGGACGACGACATCGCGGCGACCCGGGCCCTCGCCTCGGCGGGCGCCTCGGACCTGCTCCGGACGCTGCCCCGGGGTCTGGACACCCAGCTCGGCCCGACCTGGCCGGGCGGCGTCGCGCTGTCCGGCGGGCAGTGGCAGCAGGTCGCCCTGGCGCGCGGCCTGGTCCGCGACAGCCCGCTGCTCACGGTGCTGGACGAGCCGACGGCGGCCCTGGATGCGCAGACCGAGGACGCCCTGTTCAGCCGGTACGCCGCCTCCGCCCGGCAACGGACCGCGGCCGGTGGTGTCACCGTGCTCGTCTCGCACCGCTTCTCGACCGTACGGGCGGCCGACCACATCATCGTGCTCGACCAGGGCCGGATCGTCGAGCAGGGTGATCATGAAACCCTGCTCGGCCGGGGTGGTCGCTACGCCGAGCTGTACCGGATCCAGGCGGCGGCCTACGGTGCGTCCTAGCCGGCGTTGCTCTTGCCGGGCCTGCTCGCCGGCTCGTCCTGCGCGAACCTGATGCCGAGCAGGGCCGTGATGATCAGCACGACGCAGGCGATGATGGCGCTCGGGCGACAGCTCAGCGGCCGGGCTTGCCGGCGATCACCCACTGATAGGTCACGTTGCCGTCGAACCAGGTCAGCACCTGGTCGGTCCGGATCGTGAGTCCGGCGTCGAGGAGCAGCCGCCGGTTGATCTTGGGCTCGTAGCTGCTTTTCACCATCGGCGCACCCATGAAGTCATCGACGGTGTCGAAGTCCCGGTGGCCGAGGGTGGCCAGGAAGAGACCGCCGGGCCGCAGCCAGGCTGCGATGCGCCGGAACAGGTCGGCGTGCTGCGGGCGGGGGAGATGGGGGATCGAGTAGAAGGCGGTCACCAGGTCGAAGCTCTCGGGCGGGAAGGCGAGAGTTCTCATGCTGGACTTGATGAACCTGGCCCCGGGCACGTTGCGGCGCGCCAGTTCGACCTGCGCGGAGGAGATGTCGACCCCCGTCGCGTCACCGAGCTCGGCGAGCAGTGCGGTGCACGGGACGCCCGCGCCGCAACCGAGGTCGAGGGAAGCAGGTCGATCAGGAAGGTGGGGGAGAACGCCGTTGAGGAACTCGAGCCGCGGGTCGTCGTCGATCTGGCTGATCCAGGCCTGGTATTGAACGGCGATCTCGTCGTAGCCCGCCTCGACGATCTCCTCGAAGCTGGGTCGCATCGTCTGGACGATACGGGCAGACCCACAGACCCCGCGAGCGATTTTTCGACAGGTCAAGCCTCGGTGAGGGCGAGCACCGGGGCGTAGTTCAAGCGGGGGTCGACGATGAGCCGGTGCAGCAGCAGCCAGTCGGCCAGTGCCATCAGTCCAGTTCTTCGGTGTGCCGGATGATCTCATCAACGACCTGGGTGACCGGTCGGCTCGTGTCGATGACGATTCCGTCCTGGGGAATGTCTCGATCCCTGAGCCTGTCTTCTCTGGTCCGATGCAGACGCGCCGTGAAGTCTCGTTCGTACTTCTTACCGCCCCATTCATCCGCCGGCCGCTGCGCGAGCCGGCGAAGCAAGCTGTCAAGATCAACATCGAGAACGAACACGCCGTCGAAGAGCTGGATGAACTTCGAGAAGTTCCTCGAACCTCCACAGAAGAAGGTCATCGGCTGCTGATGGTCAGCGACCAGGGTTCTCACCAGCTCGAGCTTCCAGACCCAGCGGTCGTTGAGCCAAGTCAGACAGGCCGGGCGGTCACAGTCCGGTGCGTGTCCGCAACCGTTCACGGGTTCGCCGGTTTCCGGATCGCCCTGATAAGCCAGCACCCGGTCGCCATGGATGGCCTGGTAGCCATGCCGAAGCAGTTCCTTGCACACAGTGGTCTTACCACTGCCAGAGACGCCTTCGATCAGAAAATTCCTCGCGCCCATCGCCGGATCCTAACGGCCGACACGGAGCGGGCACGACCGATTTCATCGCTGCCCATCCTGCACGGGCGTGCTTCCGCGCACATGATCATCGGAGCTGGATCTGGGAGCAACGGCCATAGTGAGGCTGCACCACCCACCTCGGATGCCACTCTGAAACCTGTCCGATAAGCGACATTATGTCAACCTGCAGTCTGCGTATTGCATCAGATGAATCAATCACCTGGACCGCAGTCGCTACCCCGTCGCCACCTCGAAAGCCGCGTCTGACCTGGGCTAACACCGCCTTCCACGGACCTTTCTGTGGTCGCGAGTAGCAGTTGGTGACTCAAGTAGCAGCGGCAGCGACGCGCCGCTGACTTTGGGAAACAGGAGTCGAGTCTCATCGGATGCATCATTGAATCACTGGATGTAACCGGGATCTGAGGAGCTTTGATGCGGGTGGACGGGTCGGGCCGGGTTCACCTCGTGGAGTCGACGCCAGTCCTTCGGCCCGATGAGCAGGTGCTGCAGATGATGCTGGACGGCTTCCGACGAGTTCCGGCGCACCACATTGAGATCCGCACTCGACCGCACGATGACCGAAGCTATGGCGCGCACGACTGAGGACGGATGATCATGAAGCGCAAGGTCGAATACATCTGGCGGCTAGCCGAGCTGATGGCTGCCCGAGGACTGCACAACACGACAGATCTCATTCCCCTGCTGGCCGAACGCGACATCTCGCTGTCGCGGCCTCAGGTCTACCGACTTGTCAATCAACGTCCAGAGCGGGTCTCGTTGCAGGTGGTCGCGGCCCTCTGCGACATATTCGACTGCACTCCGGCCGACCTCCTCACGACGACCGCCTCCGACGCCCGCGTACGCAAGACCGGGACGGCTTCGGCTTCCTCGCCGAATGTCGTCTCGCTCGACCGCACCGCCCGTCCGCGGCGAGCCAACATCCTCGACGAGTAATTCACCCGGGAGTAGCAATGGTTCCGAAGCCAGTCGGCCTCTCCCCTCGTTCCACAATCCGCGGCCGGCCACGGACAGGTCGACCCCGCGGCGCGCCAGCAGGAGATCACCGAAACGGTGAAGTTCTTGGTCTGGCTCGATGAGACCCATCAGCGAACGGCGTCCACCTGCACACAACAAGACGTGGACGAATGGCTGGCCACCGGCCCAACGACGCGCAGCTTGATCAGGACGTTCTTCGTTGTCGCGAAGAAGACACGGCTCAACACGGAGGTCACGATCCCGCACCGAACCGCCAGATCAACGCCGTCCCTGAGTCAGGACCAGCGGCTCGCCTGGATCCATGAGCTCCTCGCCGGCAACAGCGAGTCGCTCCCCTACCGTGTTGCAGGTCTGCTCCTTTCTCTACGCACAACCACTGGTCAAGGTCGTCACATTCCGGACCGAGATGATCAACGACAACGACTCCGCGATGACGATCACGCTCGGCCAGCGATCGACCGACGTCCCCGAACCGTTTGCGTCACTGCTGCGAACCCACATCGCCGCCCGACACAACCTCCGAACTGGCGCAGGCTCGGAAAGCCCGTGGCTGTTCCCCAGCACCGTCGCGGGACGACACATCGACCGCAACACCGTCATGAGCCGACTGCGTCGCCTCGGCGTCAACCTGCTCGGCGCGCGAAATCGTGCCCTCGGCGAACTCGTCCTGAAGTGTCCACCCTCCCTAGTCGCGGAGGCTCTCGGCTACAGCACGCAGGTCGCGTTCCTCTATGCAGGCAAAGCCGCCGAACCTCGGGCGCGATACGCCGGACGCCGGATCTCAAGCCCGTAGCAGGGGGCACCTCGCATGGGATCGATCACAGGGGCGGTCGGCTGCGTCCAGAGCCTGCGATCATTTGACGATGGTCAGCGCGCGATGGCTTCAGATCGCCGACGCTGGGACGTATGCGCAGCGGATCTTGCGCGAGGAAGCGCGCCGGAGATTCCGGCGGCTGTCATCGAGGGTCGAGGTTGGACGCAGACCATGCTCACGCCGGACGACGTTCTGGTTGACGAGGCGATGATCGCAAGGCATGACGCCGATCCGGTTCATCAGGAACGGCGCGACCGGTTCCGCCAGGCGATCCTGTCCGGCCAAGAGCTTCCACCGTTGATAGCTGTAGGTCCCGACCGGCATCTCGTCCCGCCTACGCGCAGTGCGACTACTCAAGATCGAAGACGTGTCGGTGATCATTCAGGCATCTCGATAGCGGATCGATCACCGGGCAGCTTCACGAGCGCCGTCTCGTGCCCGGTGATCACGCGGCAAGCTCCCCTCTCCGGACAGTTCTGCGGCGGCCAGCTGTCGGCCGATCAACTAGCAGCATGCTCGCAGCGTGGTGGTGCGTCTGTTGAAATCCAGCCGGACCTGCCGTCGGCGTTCGATAGGGTCGAGTGCTTGCTCACGGCAGATTCGGGCTAGGAGGGCTTCTCGATGTTGGATCGTTCGACGGTGGATTCGTTGTTTCCTTCGGACCTGCCTGAGACCCAGCAGTGGGAGGCGCGTTACCCGGCCAGGGCACTGTCGGCAGAAGCACTTGTCACCCGGTTTTGTCCCTCACCGACCGGCTATGCCCATGTCGGTGGTTTGTACGTCGCCACGATCGATCTCGACCTCGCACAGCACAGCGGTGGCGTCTATTTCATCCGGATCGAGGACACCGATCAGAACCGGAGCGTGGCCGACGCCGAGGACCAGTTCAACCGGGTGTTCGACTACTTCGGCATCAGTTCCCAGGAATCTGGTGACGACACGTACGGCCCGTATCGGCAGTCAGATCGAGAACCGATCTACCTGAGCTATGTCCGCGAGTTGTTGCGGCAGGGTCAGGCCTACCTCTGTTTCGCGTCCAGTGCCGAGCTCGCCCAGTTGTCGGAGCAGCAGCGGACAGCCAAAGTCCCGACCGGCTACTACGGTCGGTGGGCGTTGTGGCGGGACCGCGACCCGGGCGAGGTCGAGCAGCGGATCTCCGCGGGCGATCCCTACGTTGTCCGGTTTCGCGCACCGGATGACGCCGCCGGGCAGCGAACCCAGTTCACCGATGCCATCCGGGGCCGGCTGGAACACGTGGCCAACCGCAACGACGCCGTCATTCTGAAGTCCTCAGATCGGCTTCCGCGCCTGCCGACGTACCACTTCGCACACGCTATCGATGATCATCTGATGCGCGTCAATCTGGTCATCCGCGGCGATGAATGGATCTCCTCGGTCCCACTGCATCAACAACTCTTCACCGCTCTGGGCTTCGACCCGATCCAGTACGCCCACATCGCGCCCCTGATGAAGCAGATCCCCGGCGGCAAACGCAAGCTCTCCAAACGCAATGATCCCGAAGCCAACGTCGACTTCTATCTCCAGGCCGGCTACCCAGCATCCGCCGTTCTGTACTACCTGCGCGGTCTGGCCAATGGCCGGCTAGCCGAACTGCCCCTGCCAGATGCGCTGTCAGCCCCGATCCATCTTGCCGAGTGCGGCGTCGCGGGACCGCTGGTCGATCTGGTCAAGCTGGACGACATCAGCGCCGACTACATCGCCACCGTCCCAACCCCCGAACTGTTCGCCGAGATCCAGCGCTGGGCGGCACGACACGATGCATCACTGGCCGACGTTCTCCAGGACCACTCCCAGACGGCGTTACGGGCGCTGGCTGTGGAACGTGACGGTGCCGCCAACCCACGCAAGGACCTGCGCAAGTGGTCGGACTTCCGGCATGCGTACGGGTTCTTCTTCGATGAGTTCTTCACCCCGCTAGCCGGCGCCGATGATGAACGACTCCAACCTGTCGGCATTCAAACCGGACTCGCCGCGCAACTCGCCAAGGATTTCGCCACCCGTTACGAGCCCTCGCCCGACGGCCCATGGTTCGATCAGATCCGCGAGCTGGCCACTCGTCACGGATTCGCGGCCAACGCGCGCGAGCTCAAACAGAACCCCGACAGATACTCCGGATCCATCCGCGAGGCATCCCAACTCATCCGCGTCGCTCTCACCGGATCAACCCGTAGCCCAGACCTCCAAGCCGTCGCAGAAGTCCTCGGACCAGAACGCGTCATACAACGAGTCCGGGCGATCAAGGGCTAAACGCCCGAACTGCCCGCAGCAGGTTCCCCCAGCGAGACACCCGTCCGGGTCAGATTCACGCGGCGCAGCAGGGTGTCCCGTAGCCCCCGCCCGGCTCACCCGCCCGGTCAACGGGCGACGTACGGACGCGGAATACGCACAATCTTGATCCGCAGAGTGTCCGGTAATACTCTGCGTATTGCGTCGATGGCTTCAACGAGCGGCCCGGCAGCCCGCTCGACGTCGGCAATGCTTGCCTGCCTAGCACTCGGAAGATCCTCCGTCGCACCTCGGATGAACTCCGCAACGAGCGCACTCTTTGTCACCGCGGTTTCAGCCATCGCGCCCCCTCTCGGCCCAACAGCCTCCCACCCGGGTATGACAAGCCCGACCTTTCGGCCGAGTGCGAGCGTGCCCCGGTCTCGCGCATCAGGTCGTGCTGGTCCTCGGTAGGGAGGGCCGCGAGCCGGGCCTCGCATTCGTCCTCGAACCGCCACAGTTCCTCCGCGGCCGCCTGGCTCCTCGCGATGTACGCGGTGATCTTCTTCGGTCCAGGCCTGATGATCGAAGAGGCTTTCGCCATCGCTCAGACTGGTTTCGAGTACGGCATCCAACTCAGGGTCGGAAACCGCGCCAGGGTGCTTCGACTGGGATCGCCAGGCCTCCCAAGGACCAGGCCCGGCACATCGGGCTGAGCGAGACCTCGCACGTGACATCGACGGCCTGTGACCTAGTACCGTCCAGCCGATTCGCGACGTGCCCCCGCCCGGGGCCGATCAGTCCGCGCCATGAAGACTCGAAATCCTCGACTCCAGCGGTCCGTTGTGTCCGGGCGCCGCGGTGCGAGTTGGGGCAGACGTCGACGGGACGTGGCTGTCAACGGAGCGTCCTGCGCCACCGGAGTTCGCGACCAGTCGGCCGTAACCCGCTTCAACTCATCGCCGTAGTACAGCTCGGGTTACCAGTTGGGTTGACTGTGGCGCATTCTCCACCCGCGCTCGGCCGCATCGATGAACGGTCGAACAAGCTCCTCGACCTCTACCATCTCGTAACGCTCAACACAGAGACCCAGCAGTTCATGAGCTGACAGTGCAGGGAATTTCGCCCTTCGCTTCGACATCTCGACGAATGCGCGCGCCGCCAGCCGAGGATTGAGGTCGGCTGTGTCAGCGGCGAAATCTCGCACATGGAGCACCTGGATGTGCGACGGAATCAGGTCAGCCGGAAAGTCCTTGAGATTGACGGTGACAATCGCACCGGCCCCTCCGACCGCCGCGGCGGCGACCACATGCTCGTCGTCGGGATCGGGAAGACCATAGGTTCCCTCGAGTCGCTTCCAGTCATCGACCACGGCGTCGTCGAAGTAGCCCATCTGGGCGATCAGGTGCTTTGCCGCTTCGCGGGCAGCCCCCTCGGGCTGTCCGCGGTCGATCAGCTTCTCCTCCTCGTTGATCTCGACCTCGATGAGGATCGCTTCGCTCCACAGTGGTCGATAGAGACCTTCTGCAGCCATCGAGAGGAGGAAATCTCGCTGCACGCTGGGCCACAAGACACAGCTGTCGAGGATGGCGGCGAACACGCCGCCATCCTCTCAGGAAATAGATGCCTGCCGGCGCCGTTCCGCTGCCTTGGCACGGATCCGCCGCGCCCGGCTTGCGACATCCTCGATCGACTCCTCGTCGCCGAGTTCATCACTCGTCGCCATGATGGCGCGGTACTGCTCTTCGCGACGCCGAGCCCGCAACGCGAGCACATCGTCGAGCTTGACCAATCGACGCCGGCGCCCAGGCGTCTCGGCGGGAAGTTCGCCCTGATCGATCAGCTTCACGACCGTTGGGCGACTGATGCCAAGGAGGTCCGCTACCTGTTGCGTCGTTAGCAGCTTGTTCTGCGGAGCAACGGTGACAGCCTTGCCTGCGGCCATCGCCTCCAGCACCTGAAGCAAGACCCGGTGGAAGGCCTCGGGCATCTGGACGTGGTCATTTTCGCCCTCACCTGAGAGGAAGTACTGCGGTGTCGGCGCCTCTCCGCGCACGAGCTGGTGCGCCTTAATGAAGTTGAGGATCCGGGCAGCGTCGTCACCAGGCTCAGGTAGGTAGGTCTCTTGCTCTAGCGTCTGGGTCGTCATCACTGTCTCCTCAATTCGAAACAAGTGCAGTCTATTTCGTTTGTTTCGGATTGACAACTAGAGACCGCCAGCAACCATGACCAGCGCCCGGGCTAGGCGCTCTCTTCGACCTCGTCAACGGTGCATTGGTCCACCCACCGCGACAGCAGGCTCAACGCGCGGAGCTGCTCGAACGCGACCTGCTTGCTCCCGAAACTCTCATTTCACGAGACAGAAGACGTGTCCCACTGGATCGAGGTAGACCCGCACGTGGGACTGGGGTTGCCGTGGTGCCAGTTTCGCGCCAGCGGCGACTGCGTGAGCGTGGGCTGCCTCAAGGTCATCGACATTGAAGTCGAGGTGCAGCATCATCTGCTGGCTGTCGGGCTCCGTCGGCCACGTTGGCGGCCGATAGTTGGGCTCGCCCTGAAACGACAGCTGCGTGCCGCCGCCAGGGTCTTTAACGGTTGACCAGCCCTGGTCGTGATCATCGATCGTCCACCCGAGCAGTCGGCTATAGAAGTCTGCTAGTACGCGCGCATCCGGAGCGTCGAGAACCACACCGGTCAAGGTGATGCCGAGGCCGGTCGCATCAGAGGGACTGTGCATTTGCTGCTCCTGGGGAGACGGTTGCTGACACACGATCCTTCCTACCAACAACCGCAGACAGCAGGCCGCGCAGAAGCCACCGCGTCCGGTCCACGTCGCCCGATAGCGGTTCCACTCACCGGTCCGGCTCCGACCGATCCCGCAGGCAGCGCGGTGAAGTGACGTGCCGCAGCACCCCGCTCGGCTCCCCACCCAGTCAGCTGGAGTCATGCGAAGCGGAATACGCACGTGGCTAATACGCAGAGTCTCCACTTGTACTCTGCGTACTGCGTCAGATAGATCAAATCATCGCCCTCCCCCAGCCGTTTGACGAGCCGCGACCGAGGCACCAGCCCGGCACCGGAGTCGGCGGGCGGATCACCCAGTTGACTAGGGCAGACACCGGTGATGACGCAGGTAGTGAATAGATCGATCACCCGATGCATCCGTTACGAGGAGCCACACCGCCGCCGAGCCGCACGAATAGGACAGAGCGTGTCCTGATCGGTGGGTGATACTGCGGGAATGTCGCAGAAACCGATCGATGCCGCGCTGGCCCGGGTCGAACTGCTGGAGCACGACGACGTGCCGGATCCGTGGATCGCCGACGTCTGGCGGCCGAGGCTGGACCGGTGTGCAGGTCCGGACCGAAAGGTGACCGGGGCCCGGCGGGTCAGCCGCGATGGGTGATGAATTCAGTGGCTGGCCGGAGCGGGCGTTCGATCTTCTGTTGGAGCTGGAGGGCGACCCACCGGAGATCGTCCGGGAGAGTCTGCGGGAGTCGCGGGAGCAGCTGATCCGCCGGCCGATGATCATGGTGATGCAGCAACTCGCCGACACCGACCGGGCCTACGCCGATTTCTCCGTCCCCGGCTTCCGGAAGACGACCGAACCGTGGCAGCGGCAGGTGGGGCTCGTCCGGCCGGAGCCCAACCTCTACCTGAAGGTGTCGTTCGACCGGGACGGGTTGTCGGTGCAGGGTTCCTGGCGGCTGATCAATCCCGGCTCCTACACCTGCCCGTGGCGCGAGTCGTACCTGAGCGCCGTCGATGATGACGTGTCCGGATCCGAGTTGGTCGCCATCATCGAACCGACAACATCGCCCTGACCCGACCGCATCAACCACCCTGATGCACGGTGACTGTCACCCGGGAAACCTGCTGTGGCGTGACGGTGTGTACCTCACGAGCTCCGGGGCGACCCCGACTAACCTGCCGGTCTTCGACCTCATGAGTGGCCTCGCGGCGCGACGCTGGGCCACCGCGCGTTGGCTGTCTGGCTACCGACACCAAGGATGGACCGACACACCTCGGCAAGTCGCCGCACGAATCACACCGTTCGTTCGCCAAGCACTCGCCGAGCTCGACGCCTGACCCCAACCAGGCGGCCGGTGGCGGCTTCAGAGTCCAGGGGTCCTGGGGCTGGTTGCCGGGACCGAAGCCGAAGTGCTCAGCCATTGCCATCGCCTCATAGAAGTTGCTTCCCACAGAGTCGGCCGTGTGCGCGTCGCTGCCGAACGTGATCGCCCGACCACCCTCGGCCCGCCACCACTGCGGAATCCAAGGTCGGATCGGACCGCCAATGTTCAACTCCAGTGCAATGCCGGTGGCAGCTATCGCGCGCATCGCCTGCCGGAACTCATCCTCAAAACGCTTGGGATCGAACGGACCCTCCTGTTCAACCGGCCAGTAGCGGACCGCGTATTCGATGTGGCAGAACACCGTGTAGATGGACGAGCCCGCCAGCATCCGGGGGATCTCCGCCAGGTAGTCCCGGATCACCTTCTCGGCCGACCACTGGCGATAGAGCGAGATCGGCTCGGCCCGGACCGCATCGGGCTCGTCGGTCATGGGGATCGTGTGCAGGGAGCCGTTGACGCGATCCAGTGTTGTCACATCGATCAGATCCCGCGCGAGGGCTTCGTCGACGTGCGGCTGGCCGAACTCGACGCCGGAGAGAATCCGCAGTTCGGGAAACAGGTGCCGGCACCGGTCGATCGATTCCAGGTAGCCGGCCGTATCGAACGGCGGTGGGGTCAGGAATCCGTTGCCGTCGTTGATCACGAACTCCTGGTCGTCCCACAGCTCGCCCGGCCCGGTGGCCCAGCCGGTCCGCTCTAGGTGGTCGGTGAAGGCGAGCGCCGGGAGGCCGATCTGCACGGCCCGCCGGCAGGTGGCCTCCATCCCGCCCGCCGCTGCGGAGTGGGGCCCGCCGGTGTCCCAGGACCACTCACTGTGTACGTGCCCATCACAGGTCAAACTCATAGATCGATCCTTGCCCGACATGATCACCGGCACAAACCCCCGAACCCCGCTCGGTATCCGCCCGCCGATCTGCCGTCCCTGACCTCCTGGCGAGCTACGGACACCCAGTTCGGACGAATACGCTCGAACTCAATACGCAGAGTCTCCGGTATCGCCGATCTAGGGGTAGGGAACCTCAGTTAACGGTCGTGATCACAAGGGCCTCATGCCGGGAGAAGAAGTCGACTTTGCCCGGCGGTAGGTCAAACGGCGTGTTTCCACCCTGGAAGCCAAGCCTGGCAGCGCCGACTTCAACGGAAGTGCCGTCGGCGATGGTCCGGCCGTCGGGAAGCCGCACCGACGGCGTCGGGCTCTTGACGCCCTCGGTTCCGGCCGGCCACACCGCGTAGCTGTGGTTCGGTGGCGCGAGCGTCAGGAAGACGAAGCAGGTGCACTCGGGCACGTAGACCAGCTGGCCGTTCGTCTTGCCGACCGGTGGGACCGCCCGGTTGGCGATGAGGACTTTCGGCTCGGATTCGGTGAACTTCACCTCAGTGCCGTCCGACAGGACTGCTCGGCCCGTGTTCGTGCAGGCCGTTGTGAGCAGCCCTGCCAACAGCAGCACAACCGCTGCGGCGCCGACGCCGAAACCCCTCATCACGAACTCCCTCGTAGACCCCCGAAGCTATCCGTAGTAGAGCCCCAAGCCTAGAGTGGCGTTCAGCGCATAGATCACCGTGAAGGTGTCCCTCCACAGTAATGGGTCCCCTGAGCCAGGGATGGCGTATTTGATCACGGCCGAGTGGACGCCGTGAGCCGTGTTGTTGTAAAACCAGGGCCCGCCGCTGTCACCAACTTCCGAGATCTCGGCGTTTTTCGTCGTAGTCAGTCGACGATATTCTCCCAATAGTGGATCTATGAAACAGAAGTCCTTCTTGTACACCGTGTAGAAGTAGCGATGACCAGTGATACGGCCGAACCGCTCCGTCTTACCTCCGGGCCCGGGCGAGGCTGCATTTACTACCGTCCGGACGAAGTCATAGTCGACATAGAACCTCGGCTCGGCCGTGAAACGACCGTGGTCGTACCAGGCGAGACATCGGTGAAGGTCAGCTCCACAGGAGTTCGAGACCCCTCAGCCTTGTACGCGGCCACCTTGGTCCGCAGGTCCGACTGCGCACTCTTGGTGTTGACGCGCGGCTCCACGTTGATCTCGATCACGCCACTGTCCGTATCGAACGCAGCGAGCGCCTGTTCGACGTCTGAATCTTTGCCGACCTTATGGATAAGCGCCTCCATCTCGGCGCGCAGCCCCACGAGCGCCCGTGCTGCGCCACCGATCAGTTTGATGTCAACATGCTCCGGTCGCACGAGGGTTTCGCCACACGCAGGACCAGGGAACCTAGCGCGGCGCAGTTTGAGCGGTCACCTGGCGACTTCTCCCTGGATGTGGGTCTTACGTACGCCCCCACAACCATCGCATCGTGTCCGGGAAGATGGCTCCGCCGTGCTTGAGCGTGTGCCCACCTTCGCCGATGACCAACTCACACTCGTAGCCGCGGTAGGCAAGTGCAGACGCCATGTCTCGGTTGGCGATTGGCCAGTTCCCGAAGACAACATCAAGGTCTCGCTCACCGGTCTGCAGGAACACGCGTAGCGGCTTGCGTTCGGTCCGGCGGATCAGGCTCGGGTACTCGTGACCCCCGCGTATGTTGACGAAGCTGCCGCAATGGCTCACGACGTTGCCAAAGGCCTCGGGACGTTCCCAGGCGGCGGTAAACGCGCAGATCCCTCCCGAGCTGTGGCCGCAGATTGCGCGACGCGTGGCATTGTCGGTCACGGCAACCGGAAGGCGTGGGATCAGCTCATCGAGCAGGAACTGCGCATAGGCGTCACTGAGTGTGTCGTACTCGACGTTGCGGTTCGTGTCGCCACCCCACAGCGGGTTGCCGGGACCGCTGTCGCCAGGCTCGACGAACACACCGATGCAGACCGGCATCTCGCCTCGATGGATGAGATTGTCGAAGACCACGTGGGCGTTGACATTCGGCCGCAGGTACCACTCGCCGTCTTGGAACACCATTAGGTTCGCCGGGTGATCCGGGGTGTACTGGGCGGGGACGTACACCCAGTATCGGCGCTTCGTTCCGGGGAACCTCTCACTGTCGTCGAGTCGGTACTCGGTGACGCTGCCCCGAGGGGTTCCCGGCTGAGGCAGCGAGTCGGTGCCGAGTTCGTAGGGCTCGTCGCCCACCTCCGCCGCCTGGAGTTGCACCTGATCGCGCTTACTGATGCTCAAGCGAGAAACCCCCTATCTGGACGCAAGTCAGCGGTCCGGTCATTCAATTTTGCCTAGTCTTCGTCACAGCTCGCGGCATCGGCGCTGCCGAGGTGACCACGCATGCGGTCGCTGGGAGGAGATGCTGCACGCCGGCAGAGCGCTCCACGACGCGGTCAGCTGCTTCGCACGGGAAACTGATCGAGTGCGGCGCGGAGGAACGCGTCGCGGCGTTCGGTGACGGCCGCTGCGTCCAGCGGGCTACCGTCGTCAGCGAACCCCGGGAAGCCGTGCATCACGGTCGGCGTGTTGAGCGCGGCCACCGCATCCCAGTAGGGCACAGACGTTGCCGCCCGACCGGCCTGTCGCTGCCAGCCCTCCAACACATGGCCCGGCGCGTCCTGGCCGTACTGAAGGGCCATCTGCATCCGCAGGCTGCCGAGATCGACACCCGGATCACCGACGCCGGCCGTCTTCCAGTCGATCAGCGCGACGCAACGATCTCCCTCCCACAGCATGTTGCCGGCCCAGACGTCGCCATGCACGAACACCGACGCGGCCGCGGGCACACCGTGCGATCTGACCCGCTCGTCGGCCTGCCGGAGAAGAAGGGTGGTCGGCATCGAGCCTCGCCGACGTTCGTCGGCGCGGTCGTCAACGGCGCACGGTCGAGGGCGGTGCGGCAGGTCGGCCTGAACCTCCATGTTGAAAGCGTGGACCCTGGCAAGGGCGGCTCCTCCTTCCCGGAGCCGGGCGACCGAAGCCGTCGGCGGGAAATCGGCGCTGCCGGACAGGAAGGTCTCCAGGGTGGTGACGGTTCCGCTCCCCCTCCCGCCGAAATCGGCGGCGATCAGCCGTGGCGCGGCCAGGCCATGGGCCTCGGCCAGCTGAAGGGCTCGGGCGTTCGTGATCAGCCACGCGGCGGCGATCCAGCCCCGGACGGGTACCTTCAAGATCACGTCCGTGGCCTGGGCCGGCGGTGCTTCGATTCTCAGGCGGAACGTGCCAGAAGAGCGGTGGTCGCCGCGACCTAGGTTTTCGACGGAGAGCTGGCTCCTGCTAGCATCGAGGGCGCCACACGCCCAAGCCAGCGTAGCCTCACGTGGCGAATGAGTCATCTTCGAAGGTTCCCTTCAACAGTGATGTGTGTGAAGGGGAACGAAGAGAAGATGGAACTCTCCCGCCCACCATGACATTTTCACACCTCCCCCCTTAGGTCAAGCGCGGCAGCTCGTAGTCAATGCCGGCCAGATCGTCGAACAAGGCACCGGCGCCGACCTCATGGCACTCAACGGTCCACTACGCCAAGATGTACACATCCCAAGCCAGCAGCTACCGCGACGGCTAGATTCCAAGGTCTGAACCCACACCTGACGGTGTCCGCAAGCGGTTCCTGCACCGGGGCAGGGCAGCCCGATCAGCCCGAAGTCGACCATGCCAGCAAGCCGGCGGCCCCGGGAGATCAGGTTGCCGGTGTACAGATCGCCGTGGATCCAGACCGTCGGCCCTGTCCAGCTCGGTGCGCGCTGGGCCGCCTCCCAGATCGCCATCCCGGCATCCGCGTCGACCCTGCCCTCCGAGCCCATCCGACCGATCGTCTCTCGCACGCCAGCATCGTGACCGGGTGCGACCGGCAATGCCCGCTCCGAACGCGGCCCACCGGAAGAATCGAACCGCTGCGGGGCTGCGACGAACTGGCCGAGTCGGATCGCCGTATCAGCAAGATCATCCGGAGGCTGGTCCAGAAGGTTCTCCCCTCGATCCATCGATAGATCCCCACGAGTATAGGGAACTCGCTGCTCGACAGCCTGACTGTGTCAACCCGAATTGGCCCCACGTTGACGGCTTGATTTGGCCCCAGGATCCGGTGCGGGAGGTGGCCTAGCTGGGTGCGTCGTCGAGTGAGACTCGCAATGATCTGAATGCCGAGCGGTCTGACGACCGGAAGGACTGGTGGGTATCGGTCGGGGTTTCGAGGGTGAAAGTGACGGTCGTGCCTGTCGTGCCGTCGGCGGCGATCTCAACGAGCTCGGTTGCGGGCATCCCGTGGTGATAGGTCTGGATCCAGCCGCCTGAAGCCCGGCGGTTCTGGTGGATCAGTGTGGAGCTCAGCGCCGCGACGATGGACATTCCCCATCGCGGGAGTCCGTCGGGAAGTACCGAGCGATCCGGGTTGTCGAAGAAGCGGACGTCTCTGGTTGCCATGACGGGTTTGCGGATGATGTGTCCCTGAGGGGTTCGCCGGGTGTCGGTTCCCCTGCCGTCGTCGCGGATCGACACCGACCCGTCTGGTCGAATGGTGACGGTGGCCGTGCCCACTCGACCGGCTGCGGTTGCTTCTTCGGCGGCGTATGCAAGCACCTCCAGCATCATGTGTCGTAGACCGCCTCGGGCATAGATGGCGGGATTCTGACGTATGTGCTCGAGGTGGTCCTCGTCGACCGAGATGGCCCAGTCGTGAGTTGTGACGACCCAGGCAGGGATGTTGTCCACGCCCCTAAGTTTAGGAATCGGCGCTGTCGCGGGGTGCTCAGCCAGCGGCCTGTCTGTCAGAGTCTCCACTTGTACTCTGCGTACTGCGTCAGATAGATCAAATCATCGCCCTCCCCCAGCCGTTTGACGAGCCGCGACCGAGGCACCAGCCCGGCACCGGAGTCGGCGGGCGGATCACCCAGTTGACTAGGGCAGACACCGGTGATGACGCAGGTAGTGAATAGATCGATCACCCGATGCATCCGTTACGAGGAGCCACACCGCCGCCGAGCCGCACGAATAGGACAGAGCGTGTCCTGATCGGTGGGTGATACTGCGGGAATGTCGCAGAAACCGATCGATGCCGCGCTGGCCCGGGTCGAACTGCTGGAGCACGACGACGTGCCGGATCCGTGGATCGCCGACGTCTGGCGGCCGAGGCTGGACCGGTGTGCAGGTCCGGACCGAAAGGTGACCGGGGCCCGGCGGGTCAGCCGCGATGGGTGATGAATTCAGTGGCTGGCCGGAGCGGGCGTTCGATCTTCTGTTGGAGCTGGAGGGCGACCCACCGGAGATCGTCCGGGAGAGTCTGCGGGAGTCGCGGGAGCAGCTGATCCGCCGGCCGATGATCATGGTGATGCAGCAACTCGCCGACGCCGACCGGGCCTACGCCGATTTCTCCGTCCCCGGCTTCCGGAAGACGATCGAACCGTGGCAGCGGCAGGTGGGGTTCGTCCGGCCGGAGCCTAGTGGCCGCTCGCCCGATCTACGAGCCAGGAATCTCCTCAACGGTCGTGATCACAAGGGCCTCATGCCGGGAGAAAAAATCGACTGGGCCCCGCGGTAGGTCAAACGGTGTATCCCCACCCTGGAATCCAAGCCTGGCAGCGCCGACTTCAAGGAAAGTGCCGTCGGCGAAGGTCCGGCCGTCGGGAAGCCGCACCGACGGCGTCGGGCTCTTGACGCCCTCGGTTCCGGCCGGCCACACCGCGTAGCTGTGGTTCGGTGGCCCGAGCGTCAGGAAGACGAAGCAGGTGCACTCGGGCACGCAGACCAGCTGGCCGTTCGACTTGCCGACCGGTGGGACCGCCCGGTTGGCGATGAGGACTTTCGGCTCGGATTCGGTGAACTTCACCTCAGTGCCGTCCGACAGGACAGCTCGGCCCGTGTTCGTGCAGGCCGTTGTGAGCAGCCCTGCCAATAGCAGCGCAACTGCTGCGGCGCCGATACCGAAACCCCTCATCATGAACTCCCTCATAGACCCCCCGGGCTATACGGCGAGACGGCCCAGCGTCCAGGTCGGCGACCACTCACGGTCCTCCGTAGTAGAGCCCAAGCCTAGAGCGGCGTTCAGTGTGTAGATCGTCGCGAAGGTGTCCCTGCCCGGGCAGGTCGGACTCACTCTTCGGGGCCGTCTCCCGTTCGAGCCAAGCGCTCGCGACTCAGATACCGAACCGGCTTACCGAGCGACTCCGCGTAGGCAATCTCCCGTCGGGTTGACTCGCCCACGTAGCCGCCCGGATCCACGATGTACACCTCGTCAGCCATGCGGATCTTTTGGAAGTGCACTCCGCCGAGCCGACCCTTCAGGTCCGAGCTGTCGGCTGTCCAGTCGTAGTCCGGCAGATCGGGGAGCCTGAACATTCCGAGGCTGATCACGACGCAACCTTCCATCGTGAGCCGCTGGTTGACCTCCGCGAACTCGGCCTCAAACTTGGTCGAGCCGCAGAGCGTGACGACCATCGCTTCTCCCTCGCCCGACTGCGGCGCCTGCTGGTCCTCCATGAGGTTCATGATCGGTGAACGGCAGGACGAGTCAATCAGCACCCCCGGACGTCCGCTCTCGCCGCCCCTGGGAGTTCCGCTCACGCCGCGCTGCGGTCGAATACGACCAACCGTGATACGCAGCATCTCCAGACTGATCACCGCTGCGCACGGCCCGGATGACCTACCGGGCTCCCCCACCCGATCCTCGGGCGTCGTGTCGGAAAGTCCTTGAGATTGACGGTGACAATCGCCCAGCTCACGGCCTGGGCGGGCGCGCTTCGGGAGGTCCGGGGTCGGAGGGTCGCGCCGTGGTGCCTGGCTCTGGGACGACGACCTGGTTGGCGTTCCGATAGTCCGAGACGCCTGGGGGTACTGGCTGACTTCCGTGCGGTTCGTCGTCGACGGCAGCCTGGGCGAGCCAGAGCTTGACCTTGAGCGCCTCCCGCACGGCCAGATATGCCGGGTCGTCGTAGAGGTTGCGCAGCTCCGACGGATCCACTGCCAGGTCGTAGAGCTCCCACTCCGGCGGATAGCTGAACGGACCTGTGCCCGGCAACCCCAGACCGTCGTTGTAGTAGTAGATGATCTTGTACCGCTGGGTTCGGTAGCCGTAGTGAGCGGGCGCGTTGTGGAAGATGTCGCCGTTCTCCCAATACCGGTAGTAGACGCCGTCTGCAGCCGGCGCTGCCGCATCCCCGGTCAATGGGCCCCAAAAACTCGCTCCCTGCATCCGCGGATGAGGCTCGACCCCAGCGGCTTCGAGGAGCGAGCGCGCAAGATCAACATTCGTGACCATGCCGGAATGGACCGTGCCTGGCGCGATGGCTCGAGGATAGGAGATCACGAACGGCATCCGCAGCGACTCCTCGTGCATGAACCGTTTGTCGAACCATCCGTGTTCCCCGAGGAAGAATCCCTGGTCCGAGGAATACATGAGCACGGTGTCCTCGAGCTCGCCGTTGGCCGCCAGCCAATCGGTGACGCGACCGACGGACTCATCGACTGCGGCCACACAACGCAGGTAGTCCGCCATGAAGCGCTGGTACTTCCACAGCGCCTGCTGCCGGTACGTCAACGCCCCTGGCGGGTCTTCTTTGAGGTCGGTGGTCGTCAGGTGCTCGGCGATCCGCATAGCCGCCCGCCGAGTCGACGCCGTTCGAGTCGAATAGTCGTCCTCGAAGGTCTCAGGGACCTCGATCGGATCCCGGTAGAGCTCCATGTGACGGGGATGCGGTTCCCAAGGCCGGTGGGGAGCCTTGTGGAAGAGAAGCAGGCACCAGGGCTGATCCGCGTCGAGCCGTTCCACCCACTCGAGCGCGAGGTCGGTCATGACATCGGTGGCGTACCCCTCCACGGTGCGCAAGCCCTCGGGCGAGAGAAACTGCGGGTCCCAGTACTCACCCTGCTCGAGGATGACATCCCAGTAGTCGAAGCCTTCGGGATTGCACCCAGGGCCGTCGCCCATGTGCCACTTGCCGACAATGCCCGTGCGGTACCCCGCGGCCCGCAGCTGCGACACGAACGTCGGCTGACCGGCATCGACGGGTGTCTCGAGCGTCGTGACACCGTTGATGTGGCTGTACGTTCCCGTCAGGATGCTTGCCCTGCTGGGCGAGCACAACGCGTTGGTGGCGAAGCAGTTGTCGAGCCGCGCTCCCCGCGCCGCGATCTCATCGATCCTTGGGGTGCTGTTGATCCGCGAGCCGTACGCGCCGATCGCCTGTGCTGCGTGGTCATCCGAGAGGATGAGGACGATGTTGGGTCTTCTGGGCCTCTCGACTCCCGGCGAAGCGATCGACGACGGCGCGGCGTCAGCGCACATGCTCACGGCTCTCGAGGTCCAGGTCCGCCATGCCCACCTCGTGCCGCCAGGTCGCGTGCAGTCGAACCAGCCGTTGCACGATCTCCGGATGTTGCAGCGACAGGTCGATCGTCTCAGCCGGGTCGGCGTCGAGATCGGTCAGCCACTGTCCCGCCTCGACGGCGAGGTGCTCCCGAGCCCGCAGGTCGTCGAGATGCTGTGACGGCTCCACGGTGTGAAGCTTCCAGCGCCCCTCGCGCACTGCCCATTGGAAGTCGGTGGCCCAGTGCAAGGCGTCGTGGCCCGCACGTCCGGGCGGCCGAGGTTCCGGCCTTCCGCGGAACGCGTCGAGCTGGTCCACGCCGTCAGTTCCGGCCCAGGCTGACTTGTCAGCGCCTGCCGCTGACAAGAGCGTCGGATAGAGATCCATCGAGCTGACCAGCTCCGAACATCGTCGCCCGCCGTGGATCCCGCCGGCTGACCAGCGGACGATGAACGGGGTTCGGATCCCGCCTTCCCACAGCGTGTACTTCCCGCCCCGCAGCGGGGTGTTGTCACCGAAGTTGCAGGTAGAGCCACCGTTGTCGGTGAGATAGACGACGATCGTGTTGTCGGCCAGTCCTCGGTCCTCCAACGTCTGCAACAGCCCGCCGACCTCGGCGTCCATGAGCTCCAGCTGAGCGGCGTAGTAGTCGCGCCCGTGGTCCAGCTCGGGCCAGATGGAGCCGTCATACCAGGTCGGGTAGTCGTCGGCGGCTCCCGGACCCCAGTCGGACTGGCGTGGGAGTCCACGCTCGGCGAGCTCGGCGTCGGGGAGCTGAGCGCAGAAGTTGTGCACCGCGTTGAACGAGAGCATGAGGAAGAACGGGACCTCGGCGTGGTCATCGACGAACTGCCGAGCCCGCCGCCCGATCTCTGCGGTCAGGAAGCCTTCGAACTCGGTCTCCACCCCGTTCTCCCACAACGGAAGCACAGCCATGCGCCACGACGCCTCCTCGCCATACTCCTCGACGGCTGCCCGAGAGTGGCGCAGGTAGTTCAGCCGGCCCATCTGCCTTCCGGCAAGCCCGTAGAACGACTCGTCGAAGCCGTGATTCGGTGGGCACGCCCGGTCACCTGGCTGTTCGCGACCATAGTGGACCTTGCCGAGGTAGCCAGTGGCGTACCCCAGCGCACCGAAGCGCTCAGGCAGGACGGTGCGCTCATCGGGAAACCGACTGGTGCCGAACCAGGTAGCGCCCCAACGCTGCTGATATGCGCCCGCGATGAGGCCGGACCGCGACGGGCTGCAGATCGGGGCCGTCACGTAGGCGTTGACACACTCCACCCCCTCCGCGGCGAGCCGGTCCAGGTGCGGTGTGCGGATCCGGTCGTCGTGGCCGAACCGGCCGAAATCTCCGTAGCCGTGATCGTCCGAGAGGACCACGACGATGTTGGGTCGGACCGGTGTAGCACTGCTCTCCATCGTGCCCCTAACGTTGCAAGTTCTCGCCCCGCCGAGAGCGAACGTTCGCTCACAGTAGGCCATCTGACCCCCAGTTCGTCAAGATCAGCACGGACCACCTCCGCCGAAATCAGAGCTGGCCGCGGTATCGTGCAGGGAACGTTCGCCTGAGGAGGGAAAGACGAGTGTCCCAGGTCTCGCTCAAGGATGTCGCGGCTGCCGCAAACGTCAGCTTCCAGACCGTCAGCAAGGTCCTCAACGGCAAAGGCAGCGTGGCACCGAAGACCCGCAGCCGGATCCTCGACGCCGCGGAGTCCCTGGGCTATGTCCCCAACGCGCTGGCCCGGAGCTTGCACGGTACGAGCACCCATACGATCGGGGTGATCTCGACGGACTTCAGCAGGCCCGAGGTTGCGCTGAACATCGTCGGGATCGAGCACGAGGCACGCCGGCGCGACATCGCCGTGCTCATCGGAAGTCTGGATCCCGACGGCACGGACTGCGAGCGCTATCTGCGGGTCATGCTGGAACGACGGGTCGACGGCGTCATCATGAACGCTCCACCGACGGAGCACGACACGCGTGTCGGCGAATTGCTGCGGGACAGCTTCACTGCGGTCTCACTGCACGAAGTCGCCGGCGGCGGGGTGCCGGTGGTCCGCCCCAGTGCCCAGGATTCCGGCCTTCTCCCCACGCGTCACCTCGTCCAGCTCGGCCACACCCGGATCGCGACGATCACCGGTCAGGCCGGCCGGCGGATCACGAAGCATCGCACCGAGGGATACCGGCGCGCCCTCGAGCAACGCGGCATCACGTTCGACGAGACGATCGTCGAGCCTGGGGACTGGACGGTCGAGGGTGGCTACGGTGCCACCCACCGGCTGCTGGACCGTGCCGTCGACGTCACGGCCATCTACGTCCAGAACGATCGGATGGCGATCGGTGCGCTGAGCGCCCTGCATGACCGCGGGCTGAGCGTCCCCGAGGACTGCTCCGTCGTCGGCTGCGACGGCGTCGCCGAGTCCGCGCGCACGATCCCGCCGCTGACCACGGTGCACATCCCGTTCCACGAGACGGGCGAGACAGCCACGCGGTTACTGCTGGACATCGTGGCGGGCCAGGCGAAGCCCCGATCGATCACCCTGCCGGTGTCGATGGTCTATCGGTCGTCCACGGCGTCGCCCCGGACCCGCTGACCTGCAGCTCGCCGACCGCCCCGCGGCCACCATCCAGATCGGCGGACGCAACCTCTTGACCTCCATCGAGGCCCGGCTTTACGCTAGACGAACGTTCGCCTACCTTGGCTGAGAGTGACCAGGTACGGATCCGTTGCGAAGGAGCACCGAGATGACCTCACCATCCCCGATGCCTGGCCACGCTCTCTGATGGCGACCGCTCCTCGAACGGTCGCCCGCCCGTCGGCCGACCGCTCTCTGCTGCCCCCGGTGGCTTCCGGTGACCCGCCTCCAGGTCCGGGCACGCGCCGACGCGTGGCTGAGGGGCACGGCCGGCAGACCTGGCGGTCCCGGCTGCGGCGCGACCGGGTCCTGGTGCTGATGACGGTGCCGGGTCTGCTGTTGCTGGTGTTGTTCCAGTACGTGCCGCTGTTGGGCAATGTCATCGCGCTTCAGGACTATGTGCCGTTCCTCGGTTTCGGGGGCTCGGAGTTCGTGGGTTTGGAGAACTTCCGGACCCTGTTCGCCGACGACGCGTTCTGGAATGCGCTGCTCAACACCTTGATGATCACGTTGTTGAACCTGGTTCTGTTCTTTCCGGTGCCGATCGTCTTGGCGTTGCTGTTGGACAGCTTGTTCCACGATCGGGTGAAGAAGCTGATCCAGGGCGTGATGTTTCTTCCTCACTTCATCTCGTGGGTGGTGATCGTCGCGCTGTTCAACCAGCTGCTGGGTGGGGCGGGGCTGCTCAACCAGTTCCTGCTCCAGCAGGGAATGGAACCGGTCGAGATCATCGGGAACGCCTCGATCTTCAAGCTGCTGCTGGTCGCCGAGGTGATCTGGAAGGACGCTGGGTGGGCCTGCATCATCTTCCTGGCCGCGCTGGCCAGCATCGATCCCCAGCTGTACGAGTCCGCCGCGGTTGACGGTGCGCGGTACTGGCGCCGGCTGTGGCATGTGACCTTGCCCGGCATCATGCCGGTGATAGTGATCTTGCTGATCCTGCGGCTCGGAGACGCTCTGACCGTCGGCTTCGAGCAGGTCCTGCTCCAGCGCGACATGGTCGGCCCCCAGGCGGGCGAGGTGCTGGATACCTACGTGTACTTCTTCGGTGTGCAGGGCGGGAACTGGTCCGTGGCCGCGGCAGCCGGACTGTTGAAGGCCGTCGTCGGGCTGGGGCTGGTGCTCTCGGCCAACTCGCTCGCGCACCGCTTCGGCCAGGAAGGGGTGTATCAGCGCCCATGAGGTACTCATCCAACCGTCCGGCCTGGATGGAGAAGCCGTCCCCAGCCGTCCTCGTTCTCAAGATCGTGGCGCTGTCGGCCATCGTGTTCCTGGTGCTGTTCCCGTTCGTGGTCGTCGTTGCCACCAGCGTTTCTACCGAGTCCGCGATCGCGCAGGCGGGTGGCATCGTCGTCATCCCGGCCGAGATCACGTTCGAGGCCTACCGGCAGATCCTCTCCGGCGGAGTGGTCACCCGGGCCGTGCTGGTCAGTGTCGGAGTCACCGCCGTGGGCACTCTGCTCAGCCTCACCGTGACGGTGCTGGCGGCCTACGGGTTGTCCCGGCCGGAGTCCTTCGGGCACCGCCCGCTGCTGTACACGGCGTTGTTCACGCTGCTGTTCGCACCTGGCATCATCCCCATGTACCTGACCGTGAAGCAGCTGGGCCTGCTCAACAGCTACTGGTCGCTGATCCTTCCCACGGCGATCAACGCGTTCAACCTCGTCATCGTCCGCACGTTCTTCATGCGGCTACCCGGTGAGCTGCTGGATGCCGCCCGGATGGATGGGGCCGGTGAGCTACGCATCCTGGGCAGCGTGGTGCTACCGATCTCCAAGGCGGTCGTCGCCGTGGTCGGCCTCTTCTACGGCGTCGCCTACTGGAACTCCTTCTTCAACGCCATGCTCTTCATCACCGACGAGGAGAAATGGCCGTTGCAGGTGATCCTGCGCCTGTACGGGCTCCAGGGTCAGCAGATCGAGGTCCCGGCCGGCGACGTGCCACCACCCCAGCAAGCGATCCAGATGGCCATCGTGGTGCTCGCCATCATCCCGGTCCTGCTGGCATTCCCCTTCGTCCAGCGCCATTTCACCAAGGGCGTCGTCATCGGCGCCGTCAAGGGATGACCGGCATCGCGATGCCGGTTCATCCGATCGATCAGCCTCCCATCCCATCCACTCAAAGGAGCCATGGATGAACCCGCAAGGATCCAGGTCGTCCACATTCTCACGCCGTACGGTCCTCAGCACGGCCGCACTGGCAGGCGGCGGCGTGCTGCTGGCCGGCTGCGGACCTTCCGGTGGGTCCGGCTCGAATCCCAGCGGCGGTGCGGCCGCCGCCGAGCTGCCGACCTTCATCGAGGCGACCGTCCCCCCGCCGGATCTGCCGGGATCGGCGGGGGGCGTGCAGCCGGGCTACCTCACCTTCCCCACCGATCTCACGGTCGCGGTGCCGAAGCCGCCCGGCTCGGGTGAACCGTTGCGGGCGATGGTGATCACCTACAACCCGCCCGCACCGGGTTCGCAGTACATCGCAGCGGTCAACGAGGCGCTGAACGCCCCGATCGACTTCGAGTTCGTCCCGGACGCCGAGTACGAGACCCGGTTCGCGACAGCGAGCGCCGGCGGCGACCTGCCCGAGCTGATCCAGCTCCCGGTCTGGGCGAACCTGCCCAGGCTCGGTGAGTTCCTCGAGGCCACCTGTGTCGACCTGACCGATCACCTCAGCGGCGACAGGGTCGCCACCTACCCGAATCTCGCTGCCCTGCCGACCCTGACCTGGCGCAATGCCCGCATCAACGGCCGCATCTGGGGCGTGCCCAAGGCGAACAACCCGTTCCCCCGAGCGACCTTCTACCGCAAGGACATCGTCGATGCCCGCGGCCTCGAGCTGCCCACGAATGCCGACGAGTTCCTGCAGTTCTGCCAGCAGGTGACCGACCCCGGTCGCGGTGAGTACGCGATCGCCGCCGCCAACACCGGCGCCTACGGCCCGTTCCCGATGTTCCTCATCAAGGGCATGTTCCGCGTGCCGACCCTCTGGCGCCTGGATGACTCGGGGCTGACGTACTACATCGAGAGCGAGGAGTTCGCGGAGGCACTCGCCTACACCAGGCAGCTCTGGGAGGCGGGCGTCTACCACCCCGACAGCCCCACGATGACCGGTCCTCAGGCGAATGATCTGTTCGCTTCCGGCCGGTCTGTGATCATCGAGGACGGCAACGGTGCCTGGAAGCCCAAGCTCCAGGGCACCCTCGGACAGAATCCTGATCTCGAGGTCGGGGCGATCGTCCCGTTCGGCCACGACGGCGGCGAAGGGTCGTCGTGGATGGACCCGGGGGCCTTCAGCTTCGTCGCGATCACCAAGCGCGCCAGCGAACGCGTCGAAGAGACGCTGGGCATCATCAACTACACCGCGGCACCGTTCGGCACCGTCGAGGAGCAGCTGCTCGCCTTCGGTGTCGAGGGCACCCACTTCGAGAACACCGACGCAGGGCCGGCCCTCAATGACCTTGGCAAGAAGGAGGTCTACAACAGCTACCGCTTCCTCTCGGGGGCCTCCGGCTACCTGTTCTATGCCGGGCAGGAGGAGAAGTACACCAAGCCCTACCACGTCTGGCAGACCGAGATCGAGAAGATCATGGTGCCCGACCCCACCCACGGCCACTACTCCGAGACCTGGGCCTCGAAGAAGGCGAGCCTGAACCAGCTCATCCTCGACGATGTGGTGGCGATGGTCCTCGGGCGCAAGGACCTCGCCGCCCTGGACGACCTTCGCGCGACCTGGGCCAGCCAGGGCGGCGACAACGTGCGGCGCGAGTTCGAGCAGTCGATCGAGGCCGGTGAGTGACCACCGGCCCGGGGACGCAGGTCGTCTACGAGAACCCGCTGCGTGCCCCGACGGACATCGAAGGATTCCAGCTGGAAGGGGACGGCGCCGTCACCTTCCCCCAGGGTCGGATGCGGATCGAGTCCACCCGATCGGCGGATGACGGACAGGCTGCCAACGTCGTCCTGTGGTGCCCGCAGGTGCTTCCGGACCACGTCGCCATCCGGTGGCGGTTCTGGCCGGTCCGCGAACCGGGGCTGGCGATCATGTTCTTCGCGGCGACCGGCCTCCGTGGCGAGAATGTCCTCGATCCCGCGCTGAAGCCACGCACCGGCGAGTACCAGCAGTACCACAGCGGAGACATCCGGACCCTGCATGCCTCCTACTTCCGGCGCCGGTATCCGAGCGAGCGCGCGCTGCACCTGTGCAACCTGCGCAAGGGCCCGGGTTGTCACCTGGTCGCGCAAGGCGCCGACCCGATCCCCGACGTCGCCGATGCCGATCCGCCGTACACGATCACGGTGATCAAGGACGGCTCTCGCGTCGAGCTCTGGGTCAACCAGATTCGCAGCTTCGAGTGGACCGACGACGGCGCCACGGGCGGCGCTCCACTCACCGGCGGCCAACTCGGCTTCCGTCAGATGGCCCCGATGATCGGCGAGTACGCCGACCTGGAGGTCCACCGGCTGGGCTGACCGGCGCAGGGCACCGATGCCACCGCTACCCCGACCACGAATCCTTGGAGGAAGTTCCATGACTGACGACTTTCGACGCGTGTCCCGCCGCCGGTTCGTGACCGGCCTCGGCGGGCTCACGGCTGTGTCGATGCTCTCCCAGGCGGGGGCATCGGAGGCGCTGGCGGATACTCCACCGACCGACGACACGTTCGCGGACATGCGGGCACGGTGGAGCGCCTATCTGACCGGGGGCCGGATCGACTTGTCCGACCCGGTGCTGGCGAACGCGGCCGCATCCGTCGGCGCCGCGGCCGGGATGCACCTTCCCCTGATCGACCGCTCCGCGGGCCGCATCCGGGTGTTCACCGATCTGCCGCTGACCGAGACGGACGCGGCTGGCAGTCCGGAGGGCATCCGTGACACCTTCGCGAGGATGCGAGCACTGGCTCTCGCGTTCGCGACCCCTGGTTCGGGCTACCACCAGGACCCGGACCTGGCTGTCGACCTGCTAAACGCCCTCGAGACGTGCAACCAGACCTTCTACAACGAGACCCAGCACGAGTTCGGCAGCTGGTACGTGTTCGAGATCGCGGCGACCAAAGCCATCACCGACATCTGCACCCTGCTGTACGACCACATTCCCACCGAAGCGCTCGCGCGGTACATGGCGGCGATCGACCACTTCGTGCCCGACCCCCGCTACTGCTACCCGCCGGACACGGACCTGTACCGACTGTCCACCGGCGCGAACCGGATCGATCTGTGCCAGGCGATCGCACTGCGCGGCATGCTCGAGCAGGACGTGGACCGGATCGAAGCCGCCCGGGACGCGCTGGCCGAGGTGCTCGTCCACAGCACGCGGCGGGACGGTCTCTACCAGGACGGGTCCTTCGTCCAGCACCAGTTCGTTGCCTACAACGGCGCCTACGGGGCCACCTTCCTGGGCGGCAACGCCAGGCACATGCTGCTGCTGGCCGGCACGCCGTGGGAGTTCAGCACCGCCGAGAGGCAGTTCATGTACGACGCGGTGGACAAGGCGTTCCACCCGCTGATCTACAGCAACGAGATGATGGACTTCGTCCGCGGGCGAGCGGCGTCACGGCAGGGCGTCGGCGGTCACGGCCTGGCCATGCTTCACCACACCCTCACGCTCGCCGACACCGCCGACGCCGCGACGGCGGCCCGCTGGCGGTCGACCTGTCAGGGCTGGCTCGACCGCTTGACGTTCCAGGATCCGCTGAGCGGATCGGTCCAGGAGACGGTCGCGATCAAGAACCTCATGGACGACACGTCGGTCCCACCGGCGCCGGAGATGACCGGGCACTACCTGTTCAACGGCATGGCCCGCGCGGTTCACCGTCGACCGGGCTGGGCACTGGCGATCGCCATGGCCAGCCAGCGGATCGCGTTCTACGAGACGCTGAACGGTGAGAACCTCCGCGGCTTCCACACCGGAAACGCCGCGACCTACCTGTACACCGGCGACGACGGACACTACGCCGACGAGTACCAGCCGACGGTGGACCCGTACCGGATCCCGGGCACCACGGTGGACAAGAGTCCCCTGCCGGAACGCCCCTGGGGAAGCTACCCGCGGCCGGAGAACGCGACCTGGGCAGGCGGAGCGGTGCTCGAGGACTTCGCCGCGATCGGGACCGAGGTCGACGCGCTGACGTCGCCGCTGAAGGGGAAGAAATCCTGGTTCTGTCTGGATGAGTACGTGGTCGCGCTCGGCTCGGGCATCACCGCGCGACCGCGCCAGGACCTCACACCGAAGGCCGACGCCCATGTCCGCAGCGGCGAGTACGCCGACAGAAACTACGGCTCGGACGCGACCCTGACTCTCAAGGCCGCCGGCAGCCCCTACGCCAGGGAGGCGTACCTCGCGTTCGACCTCTCCGCCGTCGAGGGCGACATCGTGGCTGCGTCGCTGCACCTGTACGCCAATGTCACCGAAGGCACGCATGGCGAGTGTGACCTCGACCTTCATCGCGTCGACGGCGAATGGGCCGAGGACACGATCACCTGGAACGACCGCCCCGCCGTCGGCGAGCCCTTGGATTCCGTCCACGTTGACCACGCGGCCAAGTGGTGCTCGGCCGACGTCACCAGCTATGTCCACGACCGCGCGGGTCAGCCTGGGCGCCTGACCTTCGCGCTCACGCAGCATTCTCCGGGCGGACCGGGACCGGTCACCTCGATCGTCGGGCGTAGCGGCAGTGTCATCTGGCGGCCCCATCTCCGGCTGGAGTTCGCGAGCTCCTCGGACGCCACCACGCCGAGCCAGATCGAGACCATCGTCGAGAACCGCAACCTGCATGCCGGCGGGACGAACACCCTCGTCGTCGACGGCGTCGAACAACCGTCCCAGCAGGGGTGGAACGCCGAGCTCGACGGGGTCGGCTGGGCGCACCTGGAGGAGGTGGGTGGCTATGTGTTCCCGGCCGGGGCGTCGCTGAACGCGCTGCGCGAGGAGCGCACCGGGAGGTGGTCACAGATCAACGCCAAGGCAGTCGGTGACGAGGGTGAGGCTCCGATCACGCGCCGGTACCTGACGCTGTGGTTCGACCACGGGACCGACCCTGTCGACCACTCGTACGCCTACCTGCTGGTGCCAGGGGCGACCCTCGAGCGGACGGCGGAGCTCGCCGCGAACCCGGGAGAGGTCCAGATCCTGTCGAACGACGCGAACCAGCAAGCGGTACGAGTACCGCGACTGGGCATCACCGCCGTCAACTTCTGGGTCCCGGGCACCATCGCCGGGATCACCGTCGAGCAGCCCTGCTCGGTGATGATCCGGGAACGGGGCGGCGAGCTGACGACTGTGATCGCCGACCCCACCCAGGGGCAGGAGACGTTGTCGCTCTCGCTGGCGCGCGCCGGATATCGGACCGCTGCGCCCGGTGACAACGCGGTGAATGCAACGGCAGGGCGCCGCCAGGTCAGCGTCAGGGTCGACACCAGCGGCACCGACGGTGCCACGCACGCTGCCGTGTTCCGTCGCTGACGCCCGTCGGCTACAGCCGCCGAACCAGCACGGTGGTGCACGCCGGCCACATTCCGATACGCATCCAGGATCCCAGGAAGCGTTGACATTCGGAAACTTGCTAGGTCACGCGCCGCCTCGCCCCAGCAGGCGGACCCCCAGTCGATGAGTGCGGTCACGCTTCCGGAATCGTTCATGATCAGATTCGATGGCATGACAACGCCGTGAAGGAGTACCGGATCTGAGCTACGTGCACCCTGAGCCTCCAGATGACGAACCCACCGCTGCAACCAGGATCTCGAACAGCGAGCCGTAGGCTCGGTTGCCGTCGCCTGCGGGCGACGGCGGGTCGTCGATCGAACGTCCGTGGATTCGTTCCAACACCATGTAGGTGATGTCGGCGATCGAGTGGCCTGGATCGAAGATCACGAGCTTGGCAGTCTGTATCCCTTGAGCCAGCACGATGGGGATGATCTCGGCCTCCTTCGAGAGTCGCTGCTCGAACTCTGGCCTTCTTGGCAGCCGAAGAACGAATTCGAAGCGCCTCCGGAATCGCAGAAGCAGTCGCCACGTTGCTCTTCTCCCCTGGTTCGTTCATTGACCTGATTGGCGAACCCGAGATCTTGTCGAAATATCTAGGGCGGCGCGCTCGACCGCGCTAAGGACGTCCTCCCGTGTCATGTCGGAGGTGTCGAGCACGGTCGCGCGAGGGTTTGCGGCCCAAGCTTGCCAAGCCCAGCGGTGGCTATCCCGTACCTGTTCTTCGGTGATGGCGTCGCGACCGTGGAGTCGGTTGGTGTCCATGCGTCGACGTTCAAGTCGCGCCTCAAGACTGGGCAGTAGAACTATGGTGATCGGGTCAAGTTGATCGAGGTCGTCCCACACCGACACCCACTCTGGCGGATCGGTCGGACTGGCTGGGACTCGTGGGCCCGCGATCACACAGTCGATTCCGCAGGCGGTGATATGAGCAGCGGTTGCGGACACGATCTTGGCAGCGAACCGGTACTGAAGGCTGACGTCGGTCACGGATTGGACTCTTTGTCCTCGGAACAGAACACCGCGAAGTTCGTCCCAGTCAAGCGGCGCGGTTGTGCGGGGACGTTGCTCAGCCCACTTCATGGCTGTGCTGGTCTTGCCTGCTAACGGCGGGCCGGTGAGCAGGATGGTCTGACCGCGCTGCTTCATTTCGCTCACGGTGGCCAGTCTGCCCGAGGCCGTCCCGATGTGGAATTGTATTTGCTTGCCGCCCGGGTACCGCGAACGCGCTCCGGCGCTCGAAGGCTGATAACGAAACCTCGGCACTTGCGGATGCGGAATCGCACCTGACAAACCCGGAGTCTGAATCGTCGTACCAACGACAGGCCCGGTCGCGATGCCTCGAGCCCCGGTTGTTGGGTGGCGAGCCGTCGCGCGCCGGACCTCAGTCCCAAGTGAAGCAGTCAGCGAGAAGGAGTGGATATGTCGCAAAGCAACCAGGACGAAGCCGCGATTAAGGAGCAGATCGTAAAGATCGCCGAAGGGCTTCGCGACAAGGATCTCCAGGTCCTGCGACGGGTTTACGCCCCCGACGTCGTGTCCTTCGACATCGAACCACCGATGCAGCATGTAGGGATCGCGGCGAAACTTAAGAACTGGGAGAAGGCGTTCGCGTTCTTCCAGGCCATGAGATACGAGGTTCGGGATTTGGCCGTCACCCTCGGAGACGCCGTTGCCTACGCGCACGGCTACGGTCGCCTGAGCGGCACACACCGAGACGGGACAGCAACCAGCGGAACGTGGGTCCGGGCGACCTATTGCTTTCGGAAGATCGACGACTCGTGGCTGATCGCCCACGATCACGTTTCGGTGCCGTTGGACGTCGCGAGCGGCAGGGGTGTAACTGACCTCGAGCCTTAGGAGTGCGGCAACGCCCCATGCCATGTCGCCTGATCCTGGGCAAACTGGACGGCTGCGGTCGCCATCAGGGTGCTGATGCCTCGGCCTCGGTAGCCGGCCTGTGTGTACAGGCAGGTGATCGCCCACACCGACGGATCGGTCTTGTCTTCGTTGCGGAGGTAATCGACCAGTCCACTGGTGGTCGTGCTCTCGGGATTGCCACAGCCGGTCTGTTGCAGTTGCCGCTGTCGAAGACCTGCCTTGCCGATATCGCCGAACGACTCATTCCGGTCGAGGTCGCACGTCGAGAACCTTCTCGTCGCAGTTGTCCCTCATGATCAAACTCCGGCCGTCGCTGACTCCTGATCGGCGGCGATTCGGTCAAGATCACGAACGGCATAGCGCTGGTGCTCCCACTCCTCCTCCAAGATCGTGTGCAGACAGGACAGCACCGTCTCGTCGTAGTCAGGGGCGTTGGGATTCGACCGCTTGCTGCCCAGATCCTCGGCAGCCACGGTGGCGAGGAAGTCGGTCACCATCGCGACCCGGCCGGCCCGAGCGTCGAGAACTTCGGCGTAGGCCGGAGTCTCGGTGGCGAAGACCGACTGGTCGACCCAATCGGGCAACCTGGCCCCGAGTGCCAGCCCATGAAACGGCTGCTCCTTCCTGAGCACCGACCTACCCAGCCACATGTCGGTGGCAAGCACCAGATGCCGCAGCGTCTGGGCGAAGGACCATTCGTCGTCCACCGAAATGTCGGCCGTCCCGTCCGGCATGGTCGCAACCCGTTCGAGGATGGCATCCCAGGCCGTTTGGACCGCGGTCCACGCAGCGCGGAGTCCATCGGGATCAGTGGCGCGGCGCTCAGACCTGCCAGGAAAGCGCCGATTGAGCTCCACGTCGACGAGCGGAACGACGTTCACGTCGTTGATCATCAGCGAGCCGTCGTACAGCCAGGGCGCGTCGATCTCGGACCGGTCGACGTCAACCGCCCGCATCACCACCCCCGACACGTTGCTGGCTCGGAACCGCGCCCCTTCAAGATCGACACGATGAAACCGAGCGTTGCTCAGCTTGGCATTGTTGAATGTGGCACCTTCAAGATCGTCGTCAGCGTTGAATTCGGACATGCGCCGGCCCTCTCCCCCGTCTCGTGTCGAATCGGCTCTGGGTCTACCGGATCGACAAGGCGTCTGAAAGACTGTTTGGGATCTTCAAACAGTGACGATAGCGGAGCGATGGAGAAGTTGTCTACTAGTCAGCGAGTCCCCGACTACGAACTCGACGACGTGCGTACAGTCACGTCCGATCAAGAGCTCAAGGCGATGTTCGACCCCTTTCGCAGCATCCTGCTCCAGCTCCTGCTGGAACGTGCGGCCACCATCCAAGAACTTGCGATCGCCACCAGGCGAGCCAAAGGAACAGTCGCCTATCACGTCCGCGTGCTCACTGCCGCCAGGCTGTTGAAGGTCGTTCGAACACGTACCATCCGCGGGCAGCAAGAACGCTTCTACGGCAGGACCGCACGACTCTTCGGTGTCGGCAGGATCAGTCCCGAACAGGTGTCCCTGATCCCCAACGCGATGCCCCAGTGGGCCGCTGAGACCACGCCCGCGCACGAGGCTGACCAACTCCGCGCGATCCGACGCTACGCCTGGATCAGCGAGGAATACGCCGACGAATTCTGGGACCGAGTTCTTCAGCTGGTCCGCGAATTTTCCCAGCTATCCGGCGTCGGTCAGGGCGAAGCTCACGCCTTCATGGCCGCCATCTACCCCACAACCCAGGCCCCACGTCTGCCGGACCCTGAGGAATAGCCACAGCTGATGACGTGCATGCCCGACGCCGGCGTTCCATCACCGGGTGTCCATGATCATCCGGCGGGGCAACAGCCGTTGATGCTACGTTCACTGGTGGGAGCCTGTAGGCCAAGGTTTGCCCCCGTCGAGAGCCTGAACGGCAGGCTCCAGGACGCGGGAGGCATCCATGGATCGCTCCGAGTATCTTCAGCAACTACATTCGCGCTTTAGCGTCGGTCGCCAAGAAATCATTGCCACGGTCGAGGCCGCGGTCGGTACCCCCGTCACCAACCTCACCCGGATCATCAACGGCGACGAGTACGAGGTTCATCGGGTTCGGCTTCATGACGACTCGACGGTGTATCTGCGGGTGACCTTCCCAGGCACGCCGGTCAACAAGGTCGAGCACGAAGCATGGGCGATGTCGTGCGCCCGTGAGGACGGCGCGCCGGTTCCAGAAGTCTTGAGCGTTTCTGTCATCGACGATGGCCTCGGTCCGCGCGCTGCGATGGTCGTCCGCGCCAGCCCGGGCCGACCGTTGTCGGCTGTTCTTGCCTCGCTCATACCAACGCAACGCTGGACAGCGATGAGCAACATCGGCAAGGTTCTTGCCGGTCTGCATTCGATACCGATGCCTGGTGCGGGACGCCCGAACGCCGATGGAGCTTGGACGACCCCCGCCCAAGATCGTGATCGGTACTTGTCGGATCTTCTGGCTGGCGTTCACCAGCTGCGCGTCGCCAACTTCAGCCCCGCTGAGGTCGACCGGGTGAAGCAAATACTGCTGCAGGATCGGCCCACCGGCGAGGATCCTGTGCTGTGTCACGGCGACATTTCCCCAGAGCACGTGTTCGTGGACTCAGACCTGAACCTGGTCGGGCTGATCGACTGGGGCATGTGGTCCGCCGGAGCTGCGGTGGCTGAACTTGCCGGGCTGGCCGTCAAACTCGGCAAGCCCGACTACCTCGCAATCGTCACCGGGTATGAACAACACGACATCCGGGCAGACTCAATGAAGTGGCACGCCATCGCTCAACTCGTCCATCAGGTCGACTGGCTTGTCTCCAGCGAGCAAACCGAAGAACTCGAACGACCAGCGACCGCGCTACGTGAGCACCTTATGTGATCTTGGTTCCAATGATCGCTCGCACTGGCACTTGCTCGAGGTAGGGCCGATGAGGATCCAGCACGGCCCGTAGCTCGTCCGCGAACCGGGGACGATCCAGAACAGGCGGCAGCCGGTCGACCGGCAGTGAGCTGTAGACACCGCCGAGCAGGTGATCGAAGTCCAGCTCGTCGGTGTAGGCGATCTCGATCTGGCTGACGTCGAATCTGTGGGAAGCAAGGCTTTCCCGATACCGCTGCCGGGAGGCTTCATCGGTGCCACAGCTGTTCACCGGACGCGTTCCCAGCCAGTCCTGCAGCCAGTCGCGTAATGCTCGGGACCAGTCGGTGTCCTGCAGCCACAGTGGAATGCCGTTGGAGATCACCACGACGCCGCCTCCTGAACTGAGCAACGGTCCGGCGGCCGCGAACAATGCCTCATGATCCATCCAATGCAGGGCCTGCCCGATCGTCAGGCCTGACACCCTCCCCTCGCCCAGGAGTGACCGAAGCAACGGAAGGTCGGTGTCCTTGCCGATCATCCAGGCGACGTTGGAGATCCCGGCTTCGTCGGCCGCCGAGCGTGCACGAGCCAACATGTCCGGCTCGGGGTCGATGCCGATCACGGCATCAACGTGGGAGGCGATTGGCATCGCCAGTTGTCCGGTGCCGCACCCGAGATCAACAACGAGATCCTCGCCCCGCAACGAAAGCGCTTCGGCGACCGCCTCGACCAACTCCGCCGGATACTTCCGACGGAAGCGGTGGTAGAGGTCAGCAATCTCACCGCCGAATCCCAAATCCATCGACTCAGAATGCCTCTTCGGCCCGGCGGCTCGCCAGGTCTTCTGCCGCCGGCATAACCTGCGGCAACGGCGATCTTCTAGGCATCCGTCATGGCGGTGGCGAAATGATGCAGGTCGGCGAGAACAACTGCGAAGACACCAGGCTCCTTCTCGCGGCCCTGGTAGTAGATCGAGCACACCGAATCGAAGGCCACGGCAGCCCCACAAGCGGCAAAGACGCCAGGGCCGGCCACCTCTCGTCCTGCCCGCCGAACGGCAGAGACGATCTCAGGGCTTGCTCCCTGCTTCAGGAGCCTGGGTAGCAGCGTTGCGTAGTCCAGTGCCCGGGTGCCACTGCCGAGTGATTCGGCGTCGACAATGCCGGTGATCTCGTCGTTCTGGCACATCACGTTGCTGTTGTTGAGGTCACCGTGCACCAAGTCATGACAAGGCAACTCGAGACCGGCGTACGGCGCAAGCATGACGTCGAAGCGTGCGATCAGCTCGATGCCTGACTGGCCGAGCCGACGCGTCCTCGGCCGGGGATCGTTTTCGCCGTCACCGAACGCGCATTTCCGGACGTACTCGGACCAGTTCAGCGTCGGATCGGGATCGAGGCCGGCTTGGCGTTCAATCACCTCGATCAGGTGCTCTACCGTGCGCAGGGTCAATCGGGAGCGCAACATCGACTCGCCTGAGACAAAGTCCACGACGTGGTAGGTGGTGCCGTCTGCGGTTTCGCCAGCCGCGAGCCACCGCGGGGTCGGATACCCGGCGGCCCGAATCCTGTCGACCAGTTGGGGGAGCTGCTCCATGCGGTGCGCCATGTCGGTGTTGATCTTCAGAATTGCGCGCCGACCATCATCATCAGACAACAGCCAGGCTCCAGCGAGCCCCTCCTGGCATCGCTCGCGAAGGACAAAGCGAAGACCGTGTGCTTGATTGATCTGACTCACAAGCTGTTGCGTGGGTTCGGATGTCGGGGGCACAGGTGCACCTCTCCCCAATGGAAGCAACTAATGCGTCGACGACGAACACCAGCGGACAGAGTCCGCATCACGTCGACCGCCCTACGGTCGTGCCCACGATAGCGTGCGGTCGACGACCGGGCCACGTTCGACCGCGGATCGGGCTATTGAGGCTCGCCCAATGAATGGTCAGTGAAGGTCAGATCTACGGGAGTTCGGGACCCATCAGCCCTGTACGCGGCCACCTTTGCCCGCAGGTCCGACTGCGCACTCTTGGTGTTGACCCGCGGCTTCACCACCATCTCGATCACCCCACGCTCCGTGTCGATCCCGCTGAGCACCTGGTCGACGTCTGGATCCTTGTTGACCTTATGGCGAAGCGCCTCCATCTCGGCGCGCAGCCCCACCAGCGCACGTGCTGCGCCACCGACCAGTTCAACATCAACATGCTCCGGGAGGGCCTTGAAGTACTCGGCCGCACCGGCCGGAACCTCGCCCGCGAACGTCACCGACGCGGTGTAGTGGCCGGTTATCTCGGAGGCAGCGTACGCATCCGGCATCGCCTCCTCGACGGCGCTCGCGGCCTGCGAAAAGGGCGTCTGCCATTCGTATCGCTTTACGGCCTCCTCGATCGAGATGCCCTTCTGCTGCGCAAGTGCGACAGTGCTCGGCCCAGGCGCGCCCTCCTGGTACTCCTGTACCACGAGCCCAGCCTCTGAGGTCGGCTCAGGTTCCGGATCTGCCTCTGCTGGCGCAACGGATCCAGCGATGATCAACACGCCCGCTCCAGCCAACGCACACCATCGCCAGCTACGTGGGCCACGCTGATTCGACACGGATTTCCACCCTCTGACGCCTGACTGCGCCCTGTGGAGCATGATCATGCGCCGAGAACCCGTTTCCCGCTTGGAATCTGCACAGCCGTTACACAACAGTGACCAGTCATCAAGATCACGACCGGGCATCGTCGCTGGGAGCCGGTCGTCTACCGGGTGCCGTCTGGTGCATCCAGCTCGAGGGCGCGGGTCAGCTTCACTGCGTCAAGCAATGGTCCGTCATCGAACACCGACAGGAATTCAATCGCCTCATCCATCGGAAGTACCTGGACCGCGGTCACTTGCTCGCCGTCCTCGGGATTCGTCGGCTGAGCTACCAGATCGATATCTGCCGAGGTGTACGCCCAATACGAGATCGGAAACGGCAGATGCGGCCGGTAGGGACCGGCCACGCTGTGATCGACCCGAAACGCCCCGACCCACTCCAGCGGACCCTTGAGGCGGCCCCCAACCTCCTCGTACAGCTCTCGATCCGCCGCCTCGGCAAGGGTTTCGCCCGGCTCCCGCGTGCCGCCCGGAACGTTCCGCCAACCTTGCTCGGTCTCGAAGACAGCGACGCCGCCATCGCATCGGCCGATGACCTTCACGTTGCTGATCAACTCGTCCGGCGGGACCTGCCGCGAGAACTGGATCTGCAACCGACTGTCCCCCGTGCCACCCCAGCTGAAAGGTTGCGCCCGATACAGGTTCGGAAAGCGGCCACGCCACCGGCGATCCTCGGCACTGATCTCCTCGTCCATAAGCGGATCATCCCATCTCGTTCTGTCAGCAGCCCGGCATTGGGCCAAGCTCGAACTCCCGATCGCGACCGCTGACGGATCCGGCCGGTGCGGTGGTAGCGTGCTCAGAGCGCGCCCCGGGGCGCCACCCGTCCGCGGAAAGGGTCGAGCCCACCCGATCTTGATCATGATGCGCACCGTGTTCACGGCGCTTCTGTCGGCACAGCGGACTCCCGGCGATAAGGAGCCCGTTCATGTCCACTGCCATCCCCACCGATCCGTCTTGGATCAACCTGCCGCAGGCCCGACGCCGCGCCAAGGAGCTGCTCGCGCAGGTCCTCACCGGCGACGCCTCGGCCACCGCCCGGCTGCATCGTCCGCACACACCCGCCCGGTTGTCCGACGCCCAGTACGCCGTCGCCCGTGAGCTCGGCTTCGCCGACTGGGCGGCACTGGTCCGCGAACGCGAGGAGTTCGCTCCGGCCGACCTCGACGATGTCGACCAGGCCATGATCAAAGAGGTCACAGTCGTGTGCCTCCCACGTCCAGGTTTTGCCACGCTGTTCCATGATCACGTTGATCAAGACCGTCTCCGGTGCCCCCATGATCAACTCCTGGCCGGCGAGGACGCCTGGGACGACGCGGTGCTGCGGATTCCGTTGTCCCGAATGGGTTTCCGACGTCAGGGCACCCATCTGTTGGCCATCGACGAGCGCCGTCACCACGCCGTGTTCTGGGTCGACGGCGGGCCGTACACCGGAACCCGCCCGCACCCCGAGAACGTGACGATCTGGACCGGGCCGGTCGCCGAGGCCGCCGGTCGCCTGCGGAGCCAGGGCGACTCCGCGCTTGCCCGGCTGGTCGAGAGAGCCGAGGCCGATCGAGCCGCGATGACCTATGCACGCCACAAGCGGGATCTGCAGCGCACGCTCACCGGGCCCTACCTCCGCAGCACGACCCTGCCCGGCGGGTCTGGCTTCGGCGGCTCGGAGGAGGACTGGCGCGACGCCCGGCAATGCCTCACCTTCGCGTTGGACGGACTGGCCGAGAGCCTCGGGCGCCCGGGTCATCCGGTCAGCTTCTGCGACCTCGGCTGCGCCAACGGACATCTGCCTGCCAGCTTCGTCGGCTGGGGAGTCGATCGAGGCGTCACGGTCGAGCCGTACGGGGTGGACCTTGCCCCCGAACTGATCGAACGGGCTCGCCAGGTCTACCCGCACTGGGCGGAGCGGTTCTGGGTCGGCGACGCGCTGACCTGGCGCGCCCCGGAGAGCCAGCGGTTCGATCTGGTTCATCTGCTGTTGGACGTGATCTCCGACGACCTGCACGGCTCGCTGCTGGAGAACGTTCGAGCGCTCGTCACCGCCGGCGGTCGCCTGCTGGTGAGCAGCTACGCGATCTCGGTGGACCGGGGCGCCGAGGCGCTCGTGACAGCCCAGGGCTACCAGGTCGACGGCCGGACGCCGACCCGTCGACGCCGCAGCAACGGCAAGCCGTACGGCCAACCGTCGGTCTGGCTCCGCGTGCCCTGACACATCGACCCTGAGCGTCCAGTTGCCGTTCAGACCGGAATACGCAGGTCGGTGATACGCAGGCTGTCCGCCCGACGCCACGGCGATCAGCGTCAGTCTTGCGACAGCTTTGATCCGAAGTAACAGGCAGGCCGACAGAACAAGCAAACATGGGCTGCAGCGAGTCACTCCCCTACCGTGTCGCCGTCTGACGGGCGTTCCCGCGGGAACGCCTCCAGCGCGGGGTCGAGGGTCCCCGGGGTGGCCGCCGGGCCTCGGCAACTACCGTCCGATCTTGACAGTGAGCGACCTCGGGCGGCACGATTCAGATGCTGCTGAATGAGGGCGCGTCGGCACTCGCCGAAGGGGCCATGCCCACCTCACAACTATCCGAAGTGCGCCCATGACCAATCTTGAGAACCTGCGGAAGCAGGCCAGGCAGTTAGTGCGGTGGCACCGCGAGAAGAATTATTCCGTGGCGTCACGCATCCGGGCCGCGTTGCCGCGGTTCCGCGACCTGAGCGATCGACAGATCCTCGCGCAACGGTTCGTGCTTGCCGACGCCCAACTTCTGCTCGCTCGCGAGGCCGGTTTCGAAACGTGGGCCAGGTTCAAGTCAGGAGTAGCCCAGATGCCCCCGAAAACCGCAGAACCCGAAGCCAACGCACCGACGAGGCCGGTCCTCCTCGTGGCCGAACCACAACTGTTCGTGTCCGACATCAACGCAGCCTGCGCGTTCTTCGTCGAGAAGCTGGGCTTCACCGTGGTCTTCACCTACGGCGATCCGCCGTACTACGGCCAGGTACGCCGCGACCACGCCGGCCTCAATCTCCGACACGTTGATGACCCGGTCTTCAATGGCACCATTCGGGAAGATGATCAACTGCTGGCGGGGTCGATCACGGTCGACGATGTGAAAGCGCTGTACGCCGAGTACACCGCGGCCGATGTCGATTTCCAGCAAACGCTGAAGCGTCAACCCTGGGGTGCTCACCAGTTCATCGTTCGAGACCCCGACGGCAACCTGATCCTCTTCGGTGGACAGTGAGCAGCCAGGCCATGACGACGCCAGAGGTCGTGCGGGTGGCCGAGCGCGTCGTCGGCAAACCCACGGTCAGCTGGGAACGACCGGAATGCGGGCTCTCCGTCGCGCACCGCTATGCGGTCCGATTCACCGACGGCACCGCCGTGTTCGTCAAGGGTGCTGCCGATGATCAGACGGCGGAATTCCTCCGGATCGAGCACTCGACACTGAAGACGGTCGGCGGCACGCTCGGTCCGGCGATCCTGCACTGGCTGCCGGGCGAGCGGCCCATCCTGATCACCGAGCTCCTGCCCGGCTACTGGCCGGCCGACCACGGCCGAACGGTGTGGCGGGCCGGCGATATCGAGGCGGTGCACGCCGCCCTGACCGAGCTGCGGACAGTCGCGCCGCCGGCCGATATGCCGCCGGTATGGTGGCCCGACCCGACCTGGCGTCAACTGGTCGATGACCCGGCGCTGATCGATGCCGGCCTGTGCACGCCGGAGTGGCTGGCACGCCACGGAGGTCTGCTCGTCGAGACCGATGAACGCGCGCGAGCTCAGACCGATTGTGTCGTCCACGGAGATGTCCGCAGCGACAATCTCTGCGTCCTGCCGGACGGTCGCGCCACATTGGTCGACTGGTCGAGTTCCGGCGCCGGACATCGCTGGCAGGACTTGATCATGTTCCTGCCGACGGTGCGGCTGGAGGGCGGCCCCGATCCCGCCACTGTGTTCCAGGGAGAGGTCGAGACGGTGACCCGGCTCGCCGGTCTCTGCGTCCAGCGGGCGATCCATTTCTCCGACGGCCCGGATTGGCTGGGCCGGGTCTTCCGGGATCTGGCGGTGATCAATCTCGACTGGATTGCGACCCTGCTGGGCCTCGAACCGCCGTCTACTGCGCGGCCGCGTTAAGTCCGGTCGGGCGGAGCTGATCGCGGATCACTGCCAGAGCCCGTCCCCTTTTTGGCGTACACTGTACAGAGTTACTGCTTCTGTACGCGTGAGGAAGAACCATGGCCGGCGAGATCGCCATCCCCCTGCTGCCCTGCCGCTCCATCGACGAGGTCGAGGACTTCTACCGGATGCTCGGCTTCGAGCGCACCTACCGGCAGGCCAAGCCCTACCCGTGCGTCGGCCTCCGGCGCGACGACCTCCAACTGCAGTTCTTCGGGCTGGACGACTTCGACCCGGAGGCTTCGTACGGGTCGTGTGTGGTCCTGGTCCAGGACACCATGGCGCTCTACGAAGCCTTCGCCGCCGGCATGCGCGCGGTGCACGGCAAGGTTCTGGTCTCCGGCCTCCCGCGGATGACCAGGCCACGCAAGCGGAAGAACGTCGGCAACATCAGCGGCTTCTCGGTCGTCGACCCCGGCGGCAACTGGATCCGGATCTTCCACAACACCGGCTTGGCGGACGACAGCACCGACGAACCGTCCAGCCAACTCGCGAAGGCCATGCGGACGGCGGTCGTGCTGGGCGACTCCAAGGGCGACACCCGGCAGGCCGCCCGGATCCTGGACGGCACGCTGAACAGGCACCGCGAGTCGGCGCCGGTCGCCGACCTGGTGGAAGCGCTGGTCTACGGCGCTGAGCTCGCGATCCGGCTCGGTGACCGGACGCGGGCCGGCGTACTGCTGGCGGAGGTCGCAGCCGCCGAACTCACCGGCGAGCAGCGGGAGAGCCTGAGCGAGGCGCTGGCGAATGCAGCCGATCTGGAGCAGGCGCGGATCGCCGGAGGCTGACCGCAGATCCTCTCCGCCGTCGGTGCCGATGGATCTCCGGATCGCGGGCGAAGCTGCGGTCTGTCAGAAATTCCGTATCGCCGCAGGCCCTTGACGAATAGGCTCGCGCACCATGACCGACGGCGACTGGAGGGATGGCGGGTTCAGGCAGCGAGGGCCCTCCGCCGAGAGTCTCGCCTGGGTTGCGGCGTCGGTGGGTCGGGGCAGTCGCATCGTTGGCTATCGCCGAATGACCGGTGGCGTCTCCTCCGCCGTGCATCGGGTGACTGTCGAACGACGTGGAGTTCGAACGTTCGTCGTACTGCGGCAGTATCCGGGCGGGCTCGGCCTGCATGAGGCCTTGGAGAAGGAGCTCACCAACCTCCGCCTGGTGGCGGGAAGCGGGCTCCCGGTCCCGAGCATCCTGGCTACAGATGTTGCCGGCGCTTCGACGGGCGGCCCGCCATCGTTGCTGATGACACGGTTACCGGGGCATGTTGACCTCAATCCGGCGGAACCTCGGTCGTGGCTGACGAGCATCGCGGAACTTGCTGTATTTCTGCATTCCCTCGATCTCCCCGCAAGGACTTTCAGGCCCTGGACGGATTCCTGGATCGCTCCGCTCGACCGGCTTCAGGTGCCGGTCGGCGCACAGAAGCCGGCTGTCTGGAAGGCGGCGTTTGGTGTCATGGCGGCGCCGCCGCCCAAGGACGCTGCCGTCTTTCTGCACGGCGATTTCCTTCCGGTCAACCTGTTGTGGTCGCGCGGGAAGATTACCGGACTGGCCGACTGGAACGGCGTCCATCGAGGGGCGCGCGCGATTGACGTCGGGCATTGTCGGCGATACTTGGCTGCCCTCTACTCGCCCGAGTGGTCGGAGCAGTTTCGGTCGCTCTATGAGTCGATCGCCGGGGTGTCTCTCGATCCGTGGTGGGACCTGTATGCCCTGCTGCACCATGGCGATAGCCAGCCGAAGTGGATCCATAGTCAGGTCGCAGGGCGCCGTCCCGTCGATGGGCCCGGCATGACCTCCCGGGTCGAGATCGCCATCGAATCAGCGCTACAGCGCCTCGGATAACTGCAGGTTCCCTGCTGGCCACTCTTCCGGCACGACTCGGCGTCCGGTGCGGTCCGGCGTCCGCTGCACCCGTCCGGTACGACCGCCGGGACGACCTTGCTCTAGCCTGATTTCATCAGCCGTACGTGCATCACACGGAGTAGCTGCACACCGACCAGCCGACAAAAACGGGAGAACCTCCATGCCGATAACCGCTATTCTCGACGTGCACTTCGCTGCCGACCACTTGGTCGACGGCCCAGCTAGGTTCACCGAGATCCTGAAGGACACTCGGAATTTCGCAGGTTGCCTGCGTGTCGACTTACTCGCAGATATTGCCGACCCTGCACATTACATTGCCTATGAACTCTGGGAGTCCAACGAGCACGATCTCGCCTATCGTGCGTGGCGACAGGGCGAAGGGGCGACAAATTTGCGCGACTTCGTGGACCGCATTCCTGTTCTCACAAAGTTTGAGACTGCTGTGCAGTCATAGCCCCACCGCGATCTGATCGAATGTGTATCGCATCACTCCAAGGAATGCGTCCGACTGATCACCGACCGGCCCTCGCCCGACTCGATTATCCGCATCACTGCATTCATTGGTCACGTGCGACGTGATCCAAAAAACCGGGTTGACAGCGGACGGGTCCGGCCGTTCGGGTGGGCTTGTGAGACCCCGCAAGGTGCACGCCGACCAGGCCGACATCGACACGCCACTCGTCCGCGAGCTGGTGGCTGCTCAGTTCCCGCAGTGGGCCGCGTTGCCGCTGGAGCCGGTCGACTCCGGTGGATTGGTGAACGCGATCTACCGCCTCGGTTCTGACCTGTCCGTACGGCTGCCGCTCCGGCCTTCGATCACCGACCAAGTCCGATGGGAGCAGGCGAAACTCACGGCACTCGCGCCGTTCCTGACCGTGGCCATCCCTTCTGTCGAGGCGATCGGCTCACCCACCGACGCCTACCCGGGCGAGTGGTCCGTCCACCGCTGGCTCTCCGGCACGCACCCCTCCCCCGACGTGCTCTCCGACCCACGCCGGCTGGCGACGGACCTCGCGGCATTCGTCGACGAGTTCCGGCGGATCGGTCTCCCAGATCGGATGCCGGCGTATCCGGGCGAGCGTCGCACGCGCGCTCCGGTGGTCTCGATGGACTCCTTGACACGGAAGGCGATCAGCGAGCTGGACGGCCTGATCGACAATCGCGCAGCGCTGGCGTCCTGGGAGGAGTCGCTCGCGGCGCCCTACGACGGGCGCGAGGTGTGGGTGCACTCGGACCTGACGTCGAGCAACCTGCTCGTGTCAGCGGAGGGCCGACTGACCGCGGTGCTCGACTTCGAGACGTGCGGTGTCGGCGATCCGGCGTGCGACCTGTTTCCCGCGTGGCACCTGCTACCCGCGAACATCCGCGACGAGTTCCGTGCGGCGCTGGACGTGGACGACGCGACGTGGCTCCGCGGACGCGGGCGCGTGCTGTCCCAGGCCCTGATCGTGTGGTCGTACCAAAGGGACACCAACCCGGTGATCACGAACTACGCGCGGTACGTCATCGGCCAGGTGCTCGCGGCTCCTCGATGAACCTGGCTGGGATTGCCGACTCGACGAGCTGGTTGTACTCCCCGCGGATTCTGGCCGAGTATCAGCGCTACACCTGCTATGGCTACTTTGCCGCCGAGACCACCGATGGGTCCTTCGTCGGGCGGATCGCCCTCCATCCCATGATCATGGAAGGCGGACGAGAGGTCTTAGCGTGCGCGAACTTGTACGCAGGTCTTCCGGTTGCGATCGGCGACTGCCTCATGCCGGCACATCAGTGATCACCGCTGCCGACAGATATTCGGTTGCCGTCCGAATCTCAGCAATGCAGTCTGACTGAGCGTGACTGATGACCGAATCCACGCCGTACTGACCGCGCCCCAGCTCGGCCGGTTCCGCGAACTGTGTGAACTCGAGGGTGCCGACCTCAGCACCGACTTCTCCGGGTGGAATCGGCACGTCATCCTTTCTGACGACTCCGCCTTCTTGTTTCCACGCCACCAGAGCGGTGTCGTAGGCCTAGCCCGCGAACAGGCCGCGCTGCGATCGATCCAAGATCACGCCACACCAGCACCCCGTCTGCTCGGCTCATGGCAGGACGACCGCATCTCGCCCTACCCGTTCCTCCGTGTTAGCCGGCTGCCGGGAGACTCGCTCGGCCACCACTCACCAGGCGTCCCCGGCGAGGGCCTCACCCGGTGCACCTCGCTGGACCATGTGCTGACCGTCCTGCGTGAGCTCGGGCGAGCGATCGCCACCTGGCACCGCATCGAGATCAATCAGGTCGAACTGGGTCTGCGCGACCCAACACCGGACCTGAACAAGTTCGCCGCAAAGCTCGGCCACCCAGCGATCACCGACTCCGCGAACCGGGCGGCAGCCGCGGCCGGTCTCTCTTCGGATCATGCACGTGAGTGGATCGAGATCCTCGAACCGCTTGCGGCGCTGGAGAAGGTCTTCGTCCATGGTGACCTGCACCAGTCCCAGATCCTGATCAACGCGACACTGAGCATCACCGGTGTGATCGATTGGGAACATGCCTGCGCCGGGCACCCCCTGAAGGACTTCGACTTCGGCGAATGGGGCTTCGGGATCTTCGCCTGGGAAGAGCACTTCAGCACTCTCCGACAGGAACTCTGGAACTCCTACCGTGACGCCCGGGGTGACCGTAACCTGCCCGACTGGCAGACCGTTCACCTCTACTTCTCGATCACCGAACTCGCTTACTTCAGCCAGCAACCAGCACACGACCCCTGGTCAGCACAACGGCTGCAAGGCTCGCGCGCCCTGGCTGCTGAGCTGGCTTAGCGCATGACTGGCGTCGGGGCGTCGGTCCGGTCACTCAGTGTGCGGCCACTGTCCGTACGGATTCCTCGCAGATGGCGAGTAGCCGATGCTCGCCCGGCTGAGGGGCGGCTGTCGCGCTACTTCCGGGCAAGGATCACTTTGGTGTCACCTGGCCAATCCCAGAAGAGGCCCTCGGGTGACCGTGCCGCCAGCAGATTCCGCACGTCGGTGGCGAATGCTTCGACCCGATGGCCGAACAGGTGCGGCGCAGAGAAGGAGAATGAGAAGTAGCCGGCCAGCACGCTCTCGGTATCCCGAACCAGATCGGGGACGCCGGGCGCGAAGATCACCTGTGGCACGCCGAAGCGGGTGCTGGCGATCACTTCTTCGTCGGCACGGTGGGCCGGCGGAGCACCCTGGCCGGCTCTCCTTGTTGATCCGAGATACTTCTCCACCAAGGCTTCGATCTCTGTGTGAGGGATCGGGGGCGGCCCTGGGCTTGGCGGAACAGACGGCCCGGCCCCCTTGTGCTTGACCAACACCAGAGCGCCGCCCGGCTCCAGCGTGTCGTACACCGTCTCGGCCACCCGAACTCCGTCGGTCCACCAGAACGACGAGCCGAAGGTCACCAGTCGATGCGTTCCTGGCGCCGCGGCGGGTAGGTCCTCGGCCAGAGCCTCCACCCACGTGATGTTCGCGATGCCCTGCTCTGCTGCGGCCCAGCGAGCCTCGGCGATCATGTCCGGGTCGGGGTCGAGCCCGACGGCTTCCTCGAACAGGTGGGCCAAGCGCACGGTAAGAACGCCGGGGCCGCATCCAACGTCCAGGAGTCTTCCGTGGCCATCCAGGCCGAGTTCCTCGCTGAGAACAGCTTCAAGCGCCGACGAATAGGCGGGCCTGCCGTAGCGATAGTGGGCAGCCGCACCCTGGTAGATCGTCGGGTCGTATTGCACCATCAGAGACTATCCGTCAGCCATCCGGTGACGGGGTCCCGAAGCGGTTCGCCGATGGACACCTGGAACCAAGACAGGCAGATCGCCCTTCGTCAAGATCAGATTGCCTGACTGACGTAGCTGTCGATTGCGGTGCGCCAGACGGCTGGAGGACGCCAGGATGGATCCGTATCCGGTCCGAGGATCGACCACATTCGTAGTGCGTACCATCCGAGGGTGATGGCCTCGAGCCGTTTCAGATCAGTGTCGCTGCTGACCGTTGGCAGCCCGACAGCAGCACGTCGCTCAGCCAGGAGTGGTACGAGCCCATGCCAGCCGACGCGGTCCGGATCGGAATTCAGGACCTGGCAATAGGCGGCCTCGAACGCCCAGGGCATGAAGCTCGGTTCGAAGTCGATCAGGACCGCATCACTGAGCTGTGGCGCCGGCGTACGACAGAGGACGTTGGCCAGGTGGAGGTCACCGTGACAGATCTCCGGGGGGCAAACGGCGCAGACGAGCTTCCAATCGTGATCGAGGGTATCGAGCAGGGCTGCTGCCGGTCCAGGCGCACGGCGCACCATGGCAGAGCGAATCCAGGCAGCGACGTCATCCACTGTCGTGGCGGAGTGAGGTCCGGTGGGGTGATTGCGGGCGAAACGATGGAAGCGGGCACCGGCCGCCATTAACATTCCGAACTCGAGCCCGCCCCAGCCCGGATGGAGACCGCCGGGCAGCCGTTCGGTCAGGATCCAATCCAGCTCGACATCGCTGAGCCGGCTTCCACTCGCAAACAGCATCGGTGCAAGGCCCGGATCGTCCTCGGAGATTGCCTCTGTCCACCATCGTTGCGATGGCGACACACCAACTTTCAAGATCACGTCGGCGCCCGACGCTGTCCACTTTCCGGCGAAATGGAGACCGCTGGTGCCCCACTCAGTCTTGAAGACTGCGAGGTCAGCCAGCCCACGCAACGCAGGTTCAGCACGAGCCCGATGACGAATGAATGCGACCGCCTCTGGATCCCTTCGAACGCGACCAGCCGAGTCCTGCATCGAAACGATCAGTTCGACGCTCCCTGCTCGCCAGCATCACCCTGCTGCCAGAACACACGCTGGGTCGCATCGTGGATACCCGGGAAGTCGCTTCCATTGGTTTCACGGTTGAGGCCGAGCTTACGCAGCAGTTTCTGGCAGGCCCGGTTCTCGGGATGAACGGGGGCATAGATCGTCGACCCGCGGTAGCGGGCCAACGGATCCGTCCGCAATCGGATCATCGCTGGTAAATCGTCTTCGCGGATCGGTCGCAGAAGTAGCTGCTCAGTCGTCATGGGCGCCGATAGCTGCACCCCACCCACAGTGGCCCTTCCGACAATTCGCTGCAACGGCTTTTCCTGGGATCGTTGCTGCCGCCCCTAAGTCGGTGCCGATGATCAAGCTCGCATCGAAGCGTGGATCAGCAAACACAGAACAGATTCCCGTCGGGATCCGCCATCACCGGAACGTCTGGCCGGTAGGGCCAGTCCACCCGCCGGGCACCGAGTGATTCGAGCCGTTTGATCTCGGCTGCGTTCTCTTCCAGGCTGTCGGTGTTCAGGTCGAGGTGCATCTGATTGCGCTCGGTCAGTTGCAGCACGACGCCCGGGCCGGCCTTGGGGAAGAACGTCGCTGAGTTGTGATCTCGATGAACCAGCTCGTACTGAGACTCGAGCGCCTGGCCCCAGAACGCCGCTGCCCGCTCGATTTCTGACACGTGCATCACGATCGATCCAAGTCTCACCATCGAAACTCGCCATCCTCCCGTTGCCGCCGGAGAGCCTGGGATGCGGCCGGTCTGGCCCTGCAAACCCGGGCTTCAGAATCTCCGATCGATCATGCCACGCATGGCGTTCTCATAGCACGAGTCGGGCCATCCAACTGGTATGCGTCACATGGTCGTGAAGATGCCGCACGGGACGCCAGGTGCTTGGGTCTGCTACATCTGCTGCGGGATCTTCGAGCATGCCACCACCACGCACGTCGCCCAACCAACTGCGCGTCTGCCACAGGTCACGCAGGACGGCATATCCCAGCAGCCGGTGCTGCGCTCCCGGTTGGACCAAGAGGTCACCGGCTTCCTGGAGCAGGGCGTGGGCCGGGTTCGGGCCGGCGTGGAGATTGAGTGTTCGAAGGACACACTCGAGGTCGAGGTCTGCTGGTGCGACGGCCGCGGTCTCGAAGTCGACCGGAATGGCATTCCTGCCGTCCCAGACGGAGTTGTGCGGCCCGGCATCGGTGTGCGTGAGTACGACGGGTACGTGACGCATCGCGGCAAACATTCGGCCCAAGACCTCACCGATGCGATCGTGCAACGGTTGCCGGAGGGCGCCGTTATGCAGAAGCCAATTCAGGAACTGCCGGGCGGCTGACTCATCCAGAGCGTAGAACGGTGTCGTGGTGCAACCGATGGCACGCGCAGCGGAGACGTCGGTTCGGTGGACGGCCCGCAATCTGGCCCAGAGGTCAGTCACTGCCGCCGCCCGTGTCGAGGCATCAAGTGTCGACCACGCGACCTTGAGGTTGTCTCCGGGAAGCCGGCTGTTGATCATCCACTCCAGTCCGCCGGTGACCCCGTGGTTGATCACTCGGGGGAAGCCCACCTCGGCTGGCAGTATCGCGGCGACGGCAGCCTCTCGGGCGAGCCCGCCGTTGACTCCACGTTTGACGTGGACAACGACGCTCTCGCCGATCCACACCTCGTTGGCGAACCCGTACGCCGGGCGGGTCGCCTGCTCGGGGTTCTGCTCGTATCGGGCCAACAGCTCGGCTGCGAGGTGTGCCGCCGGATCTGATGACGGGTCGTGGTTACTTGACGATGCCATCCGTCACCCCGCCCGCACGGTGTCTGCCACGTCGATCAACGTCCCATCCGCATCAAGATCAACTTTCGATCGTGGCGTCGAGGTGGTGCCGCAGGAACGCGATCACTTTCTTCAACTCGTCGCCGCGCTGAGTCGCGTCGGTGAAAAAGGTGTTGTGGCCACCTCCCTCGTAATAGTGCGCCTCGATCGACTTCCGGTTCCGCCGCAACTCCGCCTCGAAGTCGCGCGCCAGCGCAACCTGGGTGTTGACGCCTCCACCATCGGCAGGTCCGTCCACTGTGCCGTGCAGAAGGAGTATCGGTACGCTGAATTCGGCGGCGCGGGTCACCGGACGATACCCGTGGCCCGCCGAATGCAGAACCGCAGCCTGCACATCGCCGATCGCGAGCAGGTATTGCAATGTTTCGCCGCCGCCGCGGGAATGCCCAACGATGCCGAGCCGATCGGCGCGTGCACCAGGTAGCGTTCGAGCCGCCTTCACGATCGCACTGATGTACTGCACCGCTTCCGGGTAGGAATCGCGTTTCAGCGGCGGGATCTCCGGACAGGGAATTGGAGTTACGACCTGCGAGCCTCCCCCGCTTCCTCCTGAAAACCAACACGCCGCAACCGCGAGGAAGCCACCGCGCGCCAGATCCTCGGCCCATTGCACGTACTCCTGCGCGAATCCATGGGTCCCGTGAAGAACGACAACGACAGGAAAGGGACCCGGGCCGGACGGTCGTGCGACGGCGGCCAGCATCGCGCCGAGATCTGGATCCGTGATCCTGAGCCATTGCACGGCCAGCTTCTCGGTACCGGCTGGTGGGTCGACCACGGAGACGGCTGGCGGGCTCTTCGAGTCTTCGTTCGCGGTGTCTTCAGCTTCTTGTTCGAGCCAGTCAATGGCGATCTCGGCAACCTTGCCGGCAGAAAGACTCCGGGTGTCCAAGCGGAGAAACGGATGCCGGCTGAGGAAGCCGTCAGCCGGAGTCGTTTCGGATCCGGTCGGATCGGTATTCAGCTGAAAGGCTTCCATACTGCGAACGTTGCCGTCCGACCACTCCAGGTCCCGCTTGGTCGGCTTGGCGGCCAACCGACTCTCGCCCCGGTTGCGCACCAGCCGGGTGTCGAGATCGGCGGTCAGCTCAAGCACCCAGATCTCGCCGTCGGCCGCATCGAAAGGCGCGACCAGCTGCTTGACGTAAGTGGTGTCAGCTGGGTCAGCCAGATTCCACACGAAGGTGAAGATCAAGTCCACGTTGTTGCGCGCGGCCTCCTCGATCACTCGCCGGCGGAATTCGCTGTTCAGGACGTTGAACGGCGCAGTGCCATAGCCGAAGACCTCAATCAGCGGTTCGATGGTGTGGTGATTGTGGAACAGCCTGAAGTCACTTCGTGCGGCGATCTCTCGGCCAACAGTCATCTTGCCGACAGCCGGTGGCCCGATGATCAGCAGCAGCCTCATGATCGGCAACAGTCCCAGAGACCCAGCCTCGCGCGCAACCAAGTTCGCATCCTGCCCCGCGTGCGCCCAGCAGGACGTTGACGAATGGCTGACCGACGGCAAGCAGGCTGTCGGTGGCGGCTGCGAAGATTGGCGCCATGATCGGACGTCTGGAAAAGACCGTGTTCGACTGCCCCGACCCGAGTAGCCTCGCAACGTTCTATGCAGAGATCCTCGGGATGCGCGTTCTGGAGAACGAACCGAACTGGGTGGTGATCGGCCGCGAGAAGCACCTGCGGGAGCTCGCCTTCCAGAAGGTGGAGCCGTACGTCGCCCCGCGTTGGCCAGACACTCAACACCCACAGCAGCTGCACCTTGAAATCAGCGTTGAAGACTTCGACCCGGCCATTGAAGCCGTTCTGGCCCTTGGGGCGGTGCGGCGGACCGGCGCACCGGAGACCGGATACCGCGTGTTCGAGGACCCGGCCGGCCATCCGTTCTGTCTGGTTCACGGCCGCAAGGTGCCGGATCCGCGTTTCACCTGACCGAGCGCGGAAGCGACCGGTCAGGAAGGTCCCAGCGCGGCGAGTGCGTGGCGAAGAAAGACCGTCGCCCGTGCGGTGAATTGGCGCGGAGTGGTGACCCGGCCCTGTTCGCGATGGGCCCTGAGGATCCGTACCTTCTTGCGGAAGGCATCGAGGCCCCAGATGAGGTCGAAGACAGGGAGATCTGCCGGCAGCGCACCGGTGCTGGCGGTGTAGTGGTGCGTCAGCCGGTCGGCGGCAGCGCGACCGAGCAGGAGCGCGACATCGGCCCGACAGTAGGCGAGCTCGGATGAGGCAGGGCCGAGCCGGGACTCGGTCCAGTCTGCGATGCCGGTGAGCCGGTCGCCCCGCCACAACGTGTTGCCGGGGTGGAAGTCGCCGTGGGTCAGGACCGGCTGCCAGGACACCTCGGAAAGATTGCGTTCGATTGCGGCGACGGCCTGGTCGACCAACGGACTCGGACGGTTCAACTTGGGCCGTCGCCAGGTCTCGATGGCCGACGGACGCAGGAGCGGGCCGTCAGCGCCAGTGATGTCGGTCGCGTGGATGGTGACGAGCGCGTGCGCGAGTTGCCGGAGCCATTCCTCGACGTCTGTGGGGTCGACGTTCAGGTGTCCGGGGACACGGGTCATGGCGAGTGCCGGCCTGCCGAACCAGCGGCCCTCGGCGTCGAGGGCGAGTGGCTGCGGCACTGGAACGTCTACTCGCTGAGCGAAGTGGAGCCGTTCCCACTCGAACCGGGCCGCATCGTTGCGCCGCCGCCGGTAGCGCTTGACGACGACTTCCCCGCCAGTGGTGTCGATGGCGTACGTCTCGGCGGTTGTGCCACCACCGATGCGCTGGACGTTGCGTACGGCGGCACCGGGCACGCTCTCCGCGATCGCCGCCGTCCAGCCGAGACGATCACCAGCCGCCAGATCGACTCCGAAGTCAGGGCCATCGGCAGCATCGCCTCTCGCCATGCCAGGCACAGCCGGTTCGTTCACAGCCTGTCGAAGGGCGCTGCGAAGGTGAACTTCCCGCGGACGGACTCGTCGTACGCAGCCAGTGGCCGCGCCTGGAAGTAGTCGCCCCAGGCGGGGTCGGGCGCGTCGATCCCGAGCCCGGAGGCGGGAACGAAGCCGAAGCGTCCGTAGTAGTCGGGGGAGCCGAGGAGCACGACGACCGGCTCGCCCAGGGAGTCGGCGGCGCCGAGGACCGCGTGTATCAGCGCCGAGCCGATGCCGGAGCGCTGCCTGTCCGGCGAGACGCTCACCGGCCCGAGGCCGAGCGCGGGCCGGCCGGCGAGCTGGCCGCGCGTACACACGACATGGCCGACGACCTCGCCGTCCAGCTCAGCAACCATCGACAGCTCCGGGACCCAGCCGGCGTCGTCGCGCAGCCACCCGACCAGGGTCGCCTGTCCGGGGACGCCGTCAGGCTCGACCGGAGGAGCGGAGTGCTCCAAGGCGGCAAAGGCTGCGGCGGTGACCGCACGGATATCGGCTACGTCCTCGAGACGCTCACGTCGGATCAGCACGGGATCACGTTAATTGGAACGACAGCGGCGACGCTCCTGGTTATCAGGGCGTCCGCGGCTGGTGACACGTTTCTTACCGACACCCCGACTCAACGCGGCTACGTCAACTTTCACGGCCGAAATCGGGACGGGGAGACTGCGTGCGAGCTCATACCCGTCCCTGCCACGTACACAGGCAGACCTTGTTTCCTTCGGGATCGGACAGAATCCTGTTGCCGACTTGGGTACCGCCGGCGGCCAGTGCGGCTTCGATCCGCGGTTGCACCTGTTCGGGGGCAACCCAGATGTCGAGGTGCCAGCGCCGGCGGGGCTCCTCATCTCCGGAGCGTTGAGCTCTGGCATTCGAGTTCGGCGCCGGCGTCTGCGGCGATGCCGACGATCGTCCGGGCAAGATCGACGTGCTCTTGGGTGATGCCTCCGACCTCGTATCCGCTGGTCAGTCGCACGTTGACCCGGTTGGAGCGGAGGTCAAGATCAACAGGATGATCGAGTTGTTCCGCCGCGTCGCCGATGGCATTCACCACCCGGCGGCCGTTGGCGAAGGTCCGCGTGTGGATCCTGGTGTGCAGGCGCCAAAGCCCGTAATAGGAAAACAGGGTCCAGCCGTCCAGATTCGCATCGGCAATCTGTTGCCCGGTCAACGTCTCAGTGCTCATGATTCGTCGCTCTCCTCCGCCAGGTTCATTCACCTCAACACTGGCAGACCTTCGCGACACCTAGTGTCATATTCGGTGTCGGTCGCCATCGATCTGATGCGGGCAACTCCGCCGGGCGGCCTCAACTCGGAAGTGGCCGGAGTTTGAAGATCAGGATGCCGAGATACTTGTTCATCCACGCCTGCTTGTGCGGGTAGCGACGGCGGGCGTCCTCGGATAGTTGAGGCTCGACCGCGGTCTCGATCCACAGCCCTGCCGCACTGAAAACGTTGATCAGATCGGAGATCGTGTACGGGCGCTTGGTGAGGGCGATCTCCTTGTTCCAGCCATGGCGGTAGGTGTAAGCGGCGGTGGTGAAGTACTCCTCCCCGAGCGAGGTCTCGTTCTGTTCGGCCCGTTCGACGGCATAGCGGATCGGGTGGGTCCGGGTCAGCAGAATGAATCCGTCATCGGTCAGCATCGACCGCGCAGCCAGCAGGGTGCGGACCGGATCCTTCGCGTAGCCGAAGGTCTGCAGGAACATGATCCGGTCGAACGTCCGACCGGCAAGCGCGGGCACCGAATTCAGCTCGGAGAGATCGCCATGGATGAGTTCCAGGCCGGGCAGCGCGGTGGTGAGGAAGTTGCCACTGATGTCGACACCGACAGACGCGGCTGCCCCGTCTCGGACCAGCTCGGCGAGCTTGCCACCGTTGCCGCAGCCGGCGTCGAGCACCGACCGTCCGGTGACATCACCCAGCAGTTCCCGCTGCGCCGGCCACTCGATCAGCCGATCCAGCGAATCTTCCTTGGCTCGCGCCTGTTCGTAGTCCGAAGCGAGGTCTAACCAAGGCTGGCTCGCATCCCCGCCGCTGGCCGGGTGAGAACCTGTCGTCTGCTGGGAGTCGTCTGCCACCGTCACCGAACCCAACCTACTGGGACACCTGCCGTGGTCACCGAGGAGCAGCCAGCACGGCCGCGAGGCCTTCTTGTAGATCTTTGACGAAATACTCCGGAACCTCGAGTGACGGGAAGTGTCCCCCGGCTTCGGGCTCCTTCCAGCGGACGATCTGTCGATACCGCTCCTGTGCCCAGGCCCGCGGAGTACGCGACTCGATGTCGCCGGGATACATCGTGATCGCTGACGGGACATCGACCCGAAGTCCGGGGTCGAGCGAGATGGGGGTTTCGTAGTAGATGCGGGCCGCTGATGCGCCGGTCCGGGTCAGCCAATACAGGGTGACGTCGTCAAGAATCCTGTCCCTGGAAATCGTCTCGAACGGGCTGTCATCGGTGTCTGACCACTCGGCGAATTTGTCCAGCAGCCAGGCAAGAAGCCCGACCGGCGAGTCGACGAGCGAGTAACCGATGGTCTGCGGTCGGGTCGCCTGCTGCTTCGCGTACGCCCTGTGATGGAGCCAGAAATCGCGGGTTTCCTCGGTCCAGCTGCGCTCGACCGCCGTCAACCCCTCCGTCGTCAACCCGGGCGGTGCCAACGCGAACGTTGTGTGAATGCCGAGAACGTTCGCCGGGAAACTGCCGCCGAGAACCGTGGTGACATTACCGCCCCAATCGCCGCCGTGGGCCACGAACTGGCTGTAGCCGAGACGGCCCATCAATTCCACCCAAGCGGCCGCGATCTTTTCGATTCCCCACCCGGTGGTGGCCGGCTTGTCGCTGTAACCGAAGCCCGGCAACGATGGAACCACGACGTGGAACGCGGGCGCGTCCGCAGCTTTCGGATCTGCCAACTCGTCCACGATATCGACGAACTCGGCAACGCTGCCCGGCCAGCCGTGCGTCAAGATCAACGGAGTGGCATCTGCGCGCACGGATCGGCGGTGCAGGAAATGGATTCCAAGATCATCGATGGTCGTACGGAATTGGCCGACCCGGTTGAGACGCTCTTCGAAGGACCGCCAGTTGTATCCGGTGCGCCAGTAGTTCATGACCTCGACGAGATCGGCGAGAGGGACGCCCTGGTCCCACCGGCGAGGATCGGGCGCGGCGCGATAGACCGTCTCGGCCTCCGGCAGTCGCGCCGCGGCCAATCGCGCGCGCAGCTCGTCGAGGTCAGCGTCCGATGCGCGGGCTTCGAACGCTTGCACGTCACTTGTTGGACGGGACATGAGACCTCCTGATCGTCGCGGAACCGGCTAAGCTGGTTCTACCACGCTCTCCCACGGGTGCGCAACCGGCTAAGGTGGTTCCATGCGTGCTGGGTTCCCTGACTTCCGCCTCGGTACCGTGCTGGCCACCAGCTTCACGGGCACCCTGTCCGAGCGTCACGGCAGCGCTGTCGAGCGGATCCCCACACCGGACCGGCTCATCGACTGGCTGGCGGTGAACGGCCTCGCCGCGGACTCCTGCACCCCTGCCCAGCTCGACCTGGCTCGGCAGCTGAGGGAGTCGATTCACGCCGCCGCGACAGCGGCCGCGACCCAGGGCACTCCCCCGGCGTCCGCCATCAAGATCATCAATGACTGCAGCCTTCAGGGTCGAGCCGCGGCCGTCCTGACACCCGAGGGCAAGCGGCGATGGCAGCTCGGCTCGGCACCCTGTGTCGAAGATGCCCTCAGCGTGATCGCCGCCGACGCGATCAACATCATCGCCGGCGAACGAGACGGAAAATTGGCCTTGTGTGCATCGCCGACCTGCCAAGCCGCATTCTTCGACACCAGCCAAAGTCGCACCCGAAAATGGTGTGACATGAACACCTGCGGGAATCGTCAGAAGAAGGCGCGCTTCAACGCCAACCAGCGCAAGAAGCCCGGCTCGACATGATGATCGCTACCTCTGGTCCGATCAAGATCACTGAGCGATGATCGGGCGATGGTGACAACGCCTCGCCCGATCATCGAATCGGTGCTGCGATCAGTCTGCGGCCGCACCGTCGAGCGACTAGCTCCCCTTGCCGGTGGCGGGATGAATGAGACGTACCGCGTCGAGCTTGCCGGCGAGATTCCTGTGGTCGTTCGGATCGCGCGTCAAGGAGCGCCGTGGTTCATCGACGAGGCGCACCTGATGATGCAGGCGCGGGCCGTGGGCGTACCGACCGCAGAGGTGCTCGGCCTGGAGCAGCTGGATCATGACGGCGAGTTGCTGTCCTTCTCGATCCAGCAGTTCCTGCCGGGCCGATCGCTCAATGAGCTCCTCGACGAGTTGCCTGCAGCTGATCTTGAGCGGTTGATCACGGACGCCGGCGAGGTGATGGCCCGGGTGCACAGCGTGGTCCCGGACGACGGCCGAGGCCTCCGGCATGAACTCCGCGTCCCCGACGTGCACGAAGTCAGCAGGGTCGCGCGCATTGTCAGGGAGGCTTTCGGCCCGGCGGCGGCGACGATCGTCGAGAGCGGTGCCGACTTCCTCGGCCGGCAGGTGATGAGCCGCCCGACTCCCCCACTCTCGCTCGTCCAGGGCGACTTCTGCCCGAAGAACCTCCTGATCCACAACGGAACGGTCACCGGCGTCATCGACTGGGAGTTCGCCGGCTCTGCGTCGCCGGGCTACGACTTCGCCCAATGGGAGGTCGATGCCGGCGACCCGTTGCATGATCGCTCGGACCTACTGCGCCGCGGGTACGCCCGGGTCACCGATCCCGAGGTGGCCGACGCCGGTTGGACGCCGGCCTTCGCCATCGACTGGGCGCTGGAGAAGCTCGGGTGGAAGAACCCTGCTTCGCCGGCACGGTTCCAGCGCTGCGTGGACGTGATCGCCCGCCATTCGATCACTTGACCGTCACTCAGTCATCGGCACAGCGGACGCCCTTGCTTCTCAGGAAGGTGCGCACCTGGGAGGAGTGCCAGCCGAGATGGCCCACGCTCATCACCAGTTGCCGCGCCAGCGAGGCCGTCCCGGCGCCTCGGTGCCATTGGGGCAGGTCCGCGGCTCCTTGATCATCGGTCAGGTCCGAAAAGATCTTGTCCGCCTGACGTCGACAGTGATCGACGTAGCCGAGCAACTGTTCGCGCGAGTACGTCGGCGGCACGACGTACCAGTCCTCGTCGTGCGGAGAGAACGGCGCGGGAGGTGCCCAGTCACTCTCGGTGGCGGACAGGTCGGCGTCGGTGAAGAAGAGCGCGTGGAAGGCAACTCGCCAAACCGCCCCCTGGGCCTGCAGCTTGCGCTCACTGACCGCAGGGTCGTCGAACGGACGCCCAGCGGGATCCGTCACGGGCCCGTTGCGGGCACCGACCTCCCACATGCTCCCCTCCCACAGCTCATCAGGACACCCGCGCAGAACGGTGGCCAGGTCATCGAGGCTCAGCTCGAACTGCGACGCGACTGCGGAACCCCAGATCGTGGTCATCTCTCACTCCCCATCTCATCCCGTGCCCGAAGCCTGACTGGCGAAACTACGGCAGAAACAGGACAGGGTTATGGCCTGATTGAGTCAGGAAATCTGGAAGGCTGAGAGTGAATCGAACCTGATCAACGACCCCGAAGGCGAGGCCGATGCACCATCTCCGCCGAGCAGAGCCGCACGAGGCCGAGGAACTGGAGGAGCTCCAGGCGCGATCCGCATCTCACTGGGACTACCCGGACGGCTATTTCGACTGGGCCGGCGACGCCCGCAGCATCAGGGAGTCCTACGTCCGCGACAACACGGTCCTCGTGCTCGTCGACAATGACGGCCGCAAGCTCGGCTTCTACGGCTTCACGCAGGACGACGACGGCCTGCTGCTGGACAAGATGTTTCTCGATGTCGACCAGATCGGCCGCGGCCTCGGCCGGGTGCTCTGGCAGCACGCCGTCCAGACGGCGCGCGATCTCGGGGCGTCCGAGTTCATCATCGGCGCCGACCCCAACGCCGCTCCCTTCTACGAATCGATGGGTGCCGAGTGGTACGCGTCGAAGCCGACCGAAGAGCCGACCTGGACGGTGCAGATGTACCGCTTCACCCTCCCCCGCTAGCCCATGGGACAGCACCGCGCGAAGCGCCGACATCGTTGGCTGGTTCGCCTTCTACCGTCATGGATGTTCGGCGATGATCATCTTCGCAACGCAGACCGCACGTCGTCGGCCAGACTCATCGCGGCTTCGATCTCCACTCGACGGGTGGACACGCTCTCGACGTTCAGGCCCACTGGCACCCCGAGCCGACGGCTGTACGCGAGCATGTCGGCACCCACGGCCAGGGCGTGCTCGTAGGAGGCTCCGAGGGTGTCGTCGGCGCGGGTGAGATCGCGCTGGATCCAGTGTGGGACCCGGACGCCCAGCCAGGTCAAGAACTCCAGCGTCTTCACCGAACCGCAGACCGACAAGGTGAATGCGATCGGTCGGGGCCGGACCCCACGCGCGTCGCACCCGTCGCGATAGTCCGAGACCAGGTTCTTGGCCGCGTTCACGTCATAGATGACCTGGCTGACGAAAAACGAGCACCCCGCGGCCTGCTTATCAAGCATCCGATGGTGCTCATCGCCCCTGGCCGCGTGGCGCTCCGGGATCACGACCGCACCGAACGTCAAGTCCGGCTGCACCGTCTCGCGCAGCGCGTACGCACGCTTCAGCGACGTCAGTCCGGTGTTCTGACTCGACGACGAACCCACCAGCACCGAGAGAATCCGGTCCGGCGGTTGCGCGGAGAGCCAGACCTCCAGATCAGGCTCCGAATACTTGCCAACAGAGCGATACACGACTGCCGGCTTCTTCCAGCCGGCCAGCTGGTCGGTCAGGTAGTCGGCCGGGTCGACGGTCACCGAGAACGGGAACGGCCGTCGATCCGGATTGCGATCACTCTCCTCGGCGATGTCGTACAGGATCAAACCGTCAGGATCGACCGACTCAAGCCGTCGAAGAGTTGACTCGGCAATCGTCTGCAGCCGCTCCGGACCGGTCGAGGCCCGAGGAGGAGTGATCGCCAACAACAGGAACTCGCCCTGACCCGTGCTGAGGCGCTGTCGCAAATCCACGAGGCGACGTTAGCCGGACGACGGAGTGCCGTCGATGCCGGATCCGGCAGACCAGGGCGGGCGACCCGGGATCGGCTGGCCAGAACGAGTCTTCCGCGAGTTGCACGGGCATGATCGACTTCGGGTTGGGTCAGCTGTGAACCGATCATCCGGCAGCTCCGCCGAGGTCCACTCGGGCGAATTCAGATTGCATGATCGCTCGACGCGCTGCGAGGGTGCAGTCCATGGGGACCGAGACGCCAACTGATCGAAAACGCCAGCAACTCCTGGATTACACGATGAGCGAGCTTGCGCCGCATGACGCGATCCGCGGTGTCGTGGCAACCGGCAGTGTGGCGATCGGACGCGCCCGCGCAGGTGACGAAACCGTTCCTGGCTCAGACATCGACGCGGTGGTGTTCATGGACCCGCTGGACCTCTATCTTCTGCCCGCCGAGTTCGTCTGGTGCCCGACCGACAGCACCTATCACAGCATCTTCGCCAACGACCCCGAACTTGATCGAGTCGGCACTCAGCTCGATCTCGATCGCCTCGACCTCCCCACCTGGCAGTCGCCCGACTTCGACTGGCCAGAACCTCGTAAGGCCGAACTGGCCGACGGCTGGATCGCCTACGACCCGACGGGACAGATCGAGGAATTGATCACGGCGCGGGCCGCCATGTCGGACGAACAACGGCTCACCATCCTCGACGAATCGATCGGCCAGGCCATCTGGATCATCCCCGACGGTGATGCAGAAGGCCACTGGAACAAGCTCGGCGGCGTCGAGGCGATCGACCGGCTGCAGGCCGGATATCAAGAACTGACCCGCGCCCTCTTCGCCTACCACCGCAAGTGGCGCCCATGGCGAAGCCGGGAGTTACGCGGCCTGCAGAACCTCAATTGGCTCCCTGCCGCCTTCCACACCGAACCAGCAGCACTCGTTGCGATGGACGGACACGACTTCCCCGCCTATCGGAAACGCGCAGCAGCGCAACGAGCCGCGCTCCATGACCTGATTGCAAGACTCCAAGCCGACGGGGTCTACGGAGACGACCCCGACAACGAGTCCTTCCTTCGACTTCACAATGAGCCTGGTCGGGCATGGAACATGGACGGCTGGAATGCCGAACACACCAAGCGGCACCCCAGCGCATAGCCGGTCCTGCCACGTGATCGGCAACGAAGGAGCAAAGCTACTTCACGATCTGCAGATTCAGCGGCGACCGGATCCAGGTGGATCCGGTTCTTCACCGGCTTGGGTTCGGAGACCAGTGGATGGGCCAGTTCCGGGCGGGTGGCTGTGCGGGTGAGCCTCCTCGGTCGCATCTAGACTGCCGGGCGTGTTGGGATCAGGTCATACAAAGGATCAGGGTCAGAGGTCGAGCGCGACGGGTCCCGTTCACCAGTTGCTGCCCGAGCTGGCGGAGTCGTCCGAGCCTGGAACGGTGATCTTCCTCAATGGCACGTCGTGTTCCGGCAAGACCACGACCGCCGAAGCTCTGCAGGCCGCGGCGGCCGACATCTGGATCAGGATGGGCATCGACGACTTCAATCTGAAGTTGCGTGACGCCGTCGGCAGCGGTCAACCTGACCGGATCACGCTTGCGGTCCACCAGCGCATCGTCCTCGGCTTCCACCGCGCGGTTGCCGGCGTCGCGGCTGCTGGCACCAACGTGATCGTTGATCATGTCCTGGGCGAGCACTGGCGACTCGATGATTGTCTGACGGCTTTCGCCGGTCTCCGGGTGACTTTCGTCGGAGTGCACTGTCCCCTGCCGGAGCTGGAGCGCAGGGAAGCCGAGCGATCGAGCCGGCGCGCTGGATCGGCAGCTCTCCAGTTTCCGCTCGCCCACGCCCACGGGCGCTACGACGTCGAGATCAGCACTCACGAGCAATCCCCCAGTACGTGCGCGGAGCAGGTGCTGGACCAACTCGTCACCGGAACCGGTCCGACCGCTTCGACCAGTTGCGGGCTGCTCGCTCCAGCTGTTCTTGATCAACTTCGAGGATCGCCGCCCTTCGACAGGCTCAGGGGCGGTCAGGAACGGCGACCGCAGCCGATCCGCTGATGATCTTTGAGGCCGTTCGTTCCGGTTATTGCGCCGCGTTCATTAGCGGGTGTAGGACGGATTTCGTCAACACAAGGACGTCGTTGTCCCCGAGGAGTGGATCGCACCAATCTTCTGATGCGATGGCCCGATCGGCTAGTGGCGTTCATCGAAGCTGTTCGTCGTTACTCGGGAGTCCTCATGGAAGAACACGATGCATCTCGGCGTGCCGTACTCAAAGGTGGCGGCGCCGCCGTCGCGGGCCTGACGCTCTGGCAGGTGGCAGGACCGGCACACGCCTTTCCGCACCAACCGGGTTCGGGTCCGGAAACGTTGATCGAATGGGATGATGAGGTCCCCGATAGTCCGGTACCACCGGAGGGATTGCGGAATCTGCTCGATTGGGAGCAGCTCGACTCCTGGTATACGCCGGCCGACGACTTCTTCGTGGTCAACCACTACAACGAGCCGTCGCTGACCGCCGCGGACTGGCGCCTGGCCATCGGTGGCCTGGTCCGCCATCGGCGGTCGCTGTCGCTGGCCGAACTGCGGGCCGCTCCGCGCCGTGAGGTCGACTTCACGCTGGAGTGCTCGGGAAACACCGGCCTGCCGTTCTTCATCGGCGGGATCGGCAACGGCCGGTGGGCCGGCACGCCACTAGCTCCACTGCTGAAGAGTGCCGGCGTCCTGAAAGAGGGCCACGAAGTGGTGTTCTGGGGTGCGGATGCCGGCGAGGTGATCGTGCGGGACAATTCCGGCGTGCTCGAGGCCGGAAACACCGGCACCGGCACTCCCGATGCCGACGGCGGGCTGGATCTGAGGATCACCGAGCGCTTCGCCCGAAGCATGAGCCTGACCGACGCCATGTCCCCGGACAACCTGCTGTGCTACGAATTGAACGGTGCGGCGCTGCCACGCGAGCACGGATTCCCCGTCCGGCTGATCGCGCCGGGATGGTACGGAGTGGCGAACGTCAAGTGGCTGACCGAGATCGAACTGCGCGACAGCCGACACCAGGGTCGCTTCATGGCACGTGATTACGTCACGGTCCGCGAGGCGGTACGCAAGGGGCAGACCGTCTGGACGTTCACGTCGGTGGCTCGCGACCGGCTCAAGTCGGCGCCGGCGAAGGTCACCAGACGTAACGACAGCTATTCGGTGTTCGGAGCCGCTTGGGGCGCGCCGATCGACAAGGTCGAGGTGCGGATCGACGAAGGCCCGTGGCGGGCGGCGAGCCTCGTCCGCCGCTCGAGCAAGGGCCACGGCTCCCGTGACTTCGCCTGGACGTTCTGGCGATTCCCCTGGGGCCGGCCGGCCGCCGGCCAGCACACCGTCACCTCCCGGGCGATCGACCGCTTGGGCCAGGTGCAGCCCGCACCGGACGATCCGTACCTGGCCGGCAAGGTGACCTATTGGGAGAGCAACGGCCAGATCACCCGCCAGGTCACCATTCCCGCCACCTGATCAGATCGCGATGGCCCGATCCGCTCGCTCGAAATGATCTTGGTCGGGCACGGCATTCGACCTGAGCTCCAGCAGCGGCAGCACCTTGACGATGGCCGCCGAGCGGCTCGACACTTCGAGCCGCTCGAAGGTGTTCTCCAGGTGCTTGCGAATCGTCGCCGGTGCGACGCCGAGTGATCGGGCCACCTGTCTGTTGGTGCAGCCGGCGGCGACGAGTTCGAGGATCTGCAGTTGTCGTGGAGTGAGTTGCGGAATCGGTCGGCGACTCTGCTGCCGGCGCAGCGCGACGATGTGGGGACGTAGCAGCGACATCAGCAACACATCCTGCTCGGTGAAATCCGGACCTTCGTCCCGGAACAACAGGATCCGCTCGTCCCACCGGCCATCCGGCGGCAAGGGCACCATCATCTCGTGCCGGATGCCGGCCTGCGTCAGATAGGCACTGGCCGCACCCCCGTGCTCAGAGCCGGAGTTGAAGTCCGAGAGCCGAGTCACGGTCCGATGATCACCGGTGCGCTGCGGATAGCTGCACGAAAGAGAGCTCCAGAACGCGGCCCAGAAGAGCTCCTCCAGCGCAGCGAAGGACGGATCCGCAGACAGGTCCTCCGCCAGATCGACCGGACTGCTGTCGAACTGTGCGAGAACCGTGCGGCGGCCGGAATCCATCACTTGGAAGGATGCCTCGTCGCAGCCGATGATGCCCGTGATCGCCCGCAAGAAATCGGCTGGGATGAACTCCCCTGGCCCGGTCGGACCCTCCGGGTCCACGGCCGACAGCAGCGCGCGCAGTCGCTGCTCGCTGATGCCGTGCCGGTGTGACATCGTCGCCACCCTCTCTGCCTCGAGAATACCGCCGTTTGCGCGCGTTGGAGGGGGAATGGGGTACGCCATACGTCGTATGGCAGCGCGCTGCACCGGCGACTGATCATGACGGTATGTCGAACAAAATGATCTTGACCAGGCGCCGGTTGGGCGCCGTGGCGATTCTCGGTTGCGCCGCACTCGTCGGCTCGAGCGGAGTGGCCGGCGCCGGCCCGCCCGACCCGGCCGGCTATGCCGCCGATCCGCACCTCGCGGTGCGGTGGAACCAGCTGGCGCTGCAGACGACGGCCACCGAGGCGATCAGCCCGGCCCATCAGACGCGGACCCTGGCCATCGTGCAGACCGCTGTTCTGGATGCCGTGGTGGCTGCCGAGAACGGCGGCCGGCCCTACTCCCTGCGCATCGATCGGCCGAACCAAGGGTCGAATTCGGCCGCCACGGTCGCCGCCGCCCACGACACGCTGCTCGCACTGCATCCGGAGCGGCGCCAGCTGCTCGATGCGGCGTTCGCCGACGACCTCGGCAAACTGCCCGACGACCGCTACACCCGCGACGGCCTGGCCATCGGTCGCGCCGCCGCGGCCGGGATCCTGGCACTGCGTGCGGCAGACGGATTCTCGGCGCCGGCGACGACGACACGGTCGGGATCGGGATCGGTGGCACCGTTCGTGCTCGACGCTGCCGACCAGCTCCGGCCGGAGCCGCCGCCGGCTCTTGATTCCCGGACCTACGCCAGGGATTACGACGAAGTACGGTCCGTCGGTGCCGTGGACAGCAGCGTCCGGACCGCTGCCCAGACCGACACCGCACGGCTCTGGAGGGAGACCGCACCGCAGCACTGGAACCGGATCGTCCAGCAGCTCGCGGTCGATCGTCGGCTGTCCCTCGTGCAGACGGCCGAGACCTTCGCGCTCCTCAACCTCGCCGGCGTGGACGCCTTCGTCGCCGCGCACGATGCCGGATCGGCGTTTGCCCGGCCACTACCGGTCGCCGCTATTCACGCAGCGGGGGCCGGCGTGGCGCCGCCGCAGCCCACCGACCCCGTCTGGCCCGTCTGGTCGCCGCTGCTCGCGACCGCATCCGGCTCCGAGTATCCGGCGTTCGACGCCGTGTACGCCGGCGCCGCGGAGACCGTCCTCACGGCCCTGTTCGGCAAGCAGCCCGGCACCTTGATCATCACCAGCGACGCGACGCCCGGAGTCATCCGCAAGCACGCTGACTTCCAGGCCGTCGCGGCCGAGGTGATCGATGCGCAGGTCTGGGGCGGCACCCACTGGCGGAGCTCCGGTGTGGCCGGCCGGAAGCTCGGCCACCGGATCGGCAGCTACGTCCTCGCGGACGGACTCCGACCCGGGCCGTCGACGCTGCCACCCGTCCGTGATCCCGGATCAGGTCGGCTGTTGGACAGGCCCGATCGCTGGGTGCCTCGGGGGCCCGTCATCACCACTCCGTAGCGGATCGGGGTCACCCGGCCGATCGGCCGAGTGACCCGATTCCCCATAGCTACGCCCGCGAACCCGCCTACTTCTTGATGTCGTAGCGCAGCAACACCAGGTCGTTGTCGAACACAGTGGCCTCGACCGGCTTCAGGTTCTGCGAATTCTCGAAGATGCGCCTTCCCTTTCCACGTGACGCCGGGCAGACCAGCAGCCGGACCTCGTCGACCAGGCCGGCGTCCAGCAGGAAATGCATGAGGTTCAGGCTTCCCCACAGCCAGAGGTCCTTGCCGCTCTGCTCCTTGAGCACCCGGATCGTGGCCGCCGGGTCACGCGTCACGGTCGCGGCGGAGAAGTTGCCCCACGGGGCCGCCGCCAGTGTCGACGACGCGACGACCTTGGTGAGGTTGTTGAGTTTCCTGCCGTACTCACCCTGATCGTCGGCGCTCGACCAGCCGTCCTTGGACTGGTGGTAGGTGTTGGCGCCGAGAATCATCGTGTCGACCGAATCGATGAAGCTCATCAAGTTGTTCTGGAAGGGATTGTCGGTGACCTCGTCGTCGAACGGTTCCGGCCGCACGAAGCTGAGCCCGCCGTCCTCCTCGGCGGCTACGTTGTCGACGGTGACCCACTGCTGGACGATCAGTTTTCGCATGATCATGATCATGCCCAGGGAGAAGGCGGCCGTCCAATGCCAATCTTCTCGCCAACCGATAGGAATCCTTGATGGATGTCGGTTGTCAGCCAGGACATCTACGCTGCGGCTCATGACCATGCGGCTCCTGCTGACCTCCGGCGGCATCAAGAACCCCACCATCCGGAACGCGTTGGCCGACCTGTTGGGTAAACCGATCGCCGGCTGCAACGCCCTCTGCATCCCGACCGCGTCGCACGCGAATCCGGGTGGCGCTGGCCAGGCCTGGAAGTTCATCGCCGGCCGAGAGCCTCAGTGCCCGATGTGTGAACTCGAGTGGAAGTCGCTGGGCGTGCTGGAGCTCACCGCACTGCCCAGCCTCGCCGAGGACCAGTGGGTCCCCACGGTGCGGCAGGCCGACGTGCTGCTGGTCAACGGCGGCGACCCGATGTACCTGTGCCATTGGCTGCGGCAGTCCGGTCTGGCCGACCTGCTGCCGTCGTTGACCGAGACCGCCTGGGTCGGGCTGAGCGCCGGCAGCATGGTGATGACTCCCCGCATCGGTACGGACTTCGTCCGCTGGCAGCCGCCGACCGGGGACGACAGCACGCTGGGCATCGTCGACTTCTCGATCTTCCCGCACCTTGATCATCCGGCCATGCCGGGGAACTCGATGGCCGACGCGGAGACGTGGGCGGCCGAGCTCTCCGGACCGGCGTACGCGATCGACGACGACACCGCCATCGCGGTGGTTGACGGTGCCGTCGAGGTCGTCTCCGAGGGGCACTGGAGGCACTTCCCCGGTTAGCAGTTCGCTGCGCCCGGTCAACCCGGATGACACACTCGCTTCGTGAAGATCAGTCAGGCGAACGTGGACGATGTCGCCGGCCTGCGGACCAGCAGCTCCGCACCACCCGGATCGAAAATGATCAAGGTGGCCGCACGGACAGGATCGGCTCAGCCGAGCTGCTGCGAGAGCATCACGATGATTCCCTCCGGGCCGCGGACGTAACAGAGCCGGTAGCTGTTCTCATAGGTCACCACCTCGCCGACGAGTTCCACGCCGCGGGCCTGCAGAGCGGCGACGTCCGCGTCGATGTCGTCGACGCCGAAGGCGATCCGGCGAAGGCCCAGAGTGTTCGACGGTGCAGCCCCGACGCCCGGCAGGGCCTGCGGAGCCCGGAAGCTCATCAGCTCGAGCCGGCCGTGGCCGTCCGGCGTCTCCAGCATCGCGACGTCCAACTTCACACCCTGCAGCCCGGACACCCGGTCGGCCCATTCCCCCTCGGCCTGCCCCTCCCCCAGCACTTTGAGTCCGAGGTCGACGAAGAAGGCCGTCATCGCCGCAAGGTCATTCGCCACGATGCTCACGTTCTCCAGGCGTTGGATGGTCATCTGCTTCTCCTCGGTTTGGTGATCTTGGTCAGTTGGTGATCTTGGCCAGGTCGTGATCTCGGTCCGGTTGGGTCGAGTGTGGTCGGGTCAGCCGGCGCAGGGCCGGGATCAGAGTGATCGACACGGTAACGGACGCAGCGGCGAGCAAGGTGATGACCGGTGCCGGGCCGAGGACCTCGGCGAGGCTCCCGGCGAGCAGGGCCGCCAATCCCTGACAGGTGATCCGGACGGCCGAGTCGGCGCCGAGGACCTGGCCGACCATGGCCGGCGGAGTCAACTCGACCAGCAGCTCCTGCTGGGCCAGGGTCGCCGCGAACCCGACGCTGGCCAGGGCGACCAGTCCGGCCGCCAGGGGGATGCCCGGCCGGCTGGCGAAGATCAGGAACGGTACGGCGAGCCAGAGGCTCAGCCAGATGCCCACCCGGCGCCGGAACCCGGCCGGCAGCACCCGGCCGATCAGCACGTCCCCGGCGAACATGCCGATCGCCGCGGCCACGAACAGCGGCCCGGCGCCGCTGCCGGCGTACGGCACAAATAGGGCCTCACAGCCGGCGATCAGACCGTTCGGGACGCACAACGCGACCACCAGCGGGCGGATCGACTTGAGCCGCCACAGGGTCCGGTGTCCCTGCCAGGTCTGCCGGATGCCGACCCGGCCGCTGCGGCGCGGCGGCAGGTCGCCGATCCCGAACCAGGCCACCGGAATCGCCAGGGCCGCCAGGCCGGCGCCGATCCACAGGATGGTGCTCGGGTCGAGCACCAGCACCAGGGTGCCGCCGGCGGCGAAGCCGACCACCTGCATCACTCCGACGGAGAGGTTCATCGCCGACCGCCCGAGCGCGTACGCGTCGCGGGCGAGCACCTGGGACAGCAGGCCCCAGCGGGTGCCGCTGCCGATCGACAACACATAGGAGGCGCCGAGCAGGACCAGCACCCGGGCCACCGCCTCGAGGTCGAAGGCCGCCTGCAGTGCGTGGGCGGCGGCCATGCACACCGCCGCGATGACCAGGACCAGGCGTGGCCGGGCGGTGTCCGCGGCGGACATCAAGGTCAGCGCGCCGACCAGTTGCACGGTCGACGGTCCGAACATGGCGACCGCGGTCAGGAAGGCCGACCCGGTCTGCGCGTAGACGATCGTGGCGAGGGTCAGCCCGGCCATCGTGGTGGACGCAACGCCCAGCGCGTTTCCCACCCACAAGGCGCAGAACTCGCGGCTCCGCAGCAGCTGCCGATACGTGTTTCCAGCCATGAGAACAGCCTCATCGCCGGCAACGCATTCGTCTAATGCCAATTCTCTCGCCTAATGATCAGTAGTGTTGATGAATGCTCGATGTGACGCGTTTGAAGGTGCTGGCCGCCGTGGCTCGGCACGGTTCGGTGACGGCGGCCGCCAAAGAGTTGAACTACGCCCAACCGTCGGTGAGCCACCACCTGGCTCGGCTCGAGGCCGAGGTCGGACTGCGGCTGACCCAGAAGGTGGGCCGGGGCATCCGGCTCACCCCGACCGGCGACCTGCTGGCCCGTCGTGCCGCAGAGATCCTCGGCCGGGTCGAGTCGGCCGAAGCCGAACTGGCGGCGATCGCCGGGCTGCGCACCGCGCGGGTCCGGGTCGCCGGCTTCCAGTCGATCTTGAGCACGGTCGTCGCCGACACCGCGGCGGCCTTGCAGGCCACGGTTCCGGGCCTCGAACTGGTCCTCACCGACATGCACCCGACGGTCGCGCTGGACCAGTTGCGGAGCGGCGCTGTCGATGTCGCCGTGATCTTCCGGTACGACGACACCGTCCCGGAGGACGTCCACGCCCAGCACCTGTTCGACGACCCGATGCACCTGGTCAGCCGGATCCCGGGGCCGCAGAGCTTGACCGACCACCGGGACTCGCCCTGGATCGCCGGCTGCCCGGGCTGCCGGCGGGATTTCCTCGACGCCTGCGAGGCCGCGGGATTCACCCCGCGGATCGTGCACAGCAGCGACGACCCGGTCGTCGAGCAGGCCCTGGTCGCCGCGGGCCTCGGGGTGACCACCATCCCCGGCCTGTCGCTGCAGAGCTACCGGCACCGCGGCGTCGAGTCCGCCGAGCTCGCGACGTTCCGGCGGCGGATCTACCTGGCCACGTTCGGCGAACCGCCCACCGATCCTGCGACGACAGCGTTTGTCGACGCCCTGCTCGCGGTGGTGGCCGCCCGCACCGAGGCCGCCTGACGGATCAGGTGATCGCGCTCGGCGACCACGGTGGCCCGGTGGGCCGCCTCCGCGTACGCCGTCGCGGCGGCCGACAGGTCACCGTCGAGTTCGTACAGGTAGCCGCGGACGGCGTGCCAGCGATGCCGTTCGCCGAGCACCTCGGCCAGCCGGTCGGTCTCCCGCAACCCGGCGGCAGGGCCGAGGAACCGACCGCGACCGCCCGGCCGAGCACGGCGGCCGGGTCCTGGCGCATCGGGTCGGTGGAGAGGGCCACGAGGTCGTCGTACCAGGAGAGGATCTGCAACCAGTCGGTCTCCTCGGTGCTGGCCGCATCGTCATGCAGGGCGGCGATCGCGGCCTCGATCTGGTAGCGGCCGGGGCGCCGCTGCTCGGTCTGCCGGGCCAGCGCCGACTGCAGGACGCGGACTCCCTCGGTGATCTCGCCGGTGTCCCACAGGCCGCGATCCTGCCGGTCGAGGGTGACGATCCGGCCCGCCGAGTCGTAGCGCGCCGGGAGCCGCGCGTGGTTGAGCAGCATCAGCGCGAGCAGTCCGCGCGCCTCCGGCTCGTCGGTGGCCCGGTTGAGTTCGCGGGCGAGCCGGATCGCCTTGCGGGCCAGGTCGACCCGGCCGCCGTGGCCGACCGTGTAGGCGAGGTAGAGCACACAGAGCACGCCGGCCAGATCACCGGGCTGGTTCAGCCGGCGGCCGCGCAGAGCGCACTTCGATCGGCTGATCCGCTGCGCCATCGTCGCCTCCGGCACGAAGAAGGCGTCGGCGATCTCCGCCGTGGTCAGGCCGCCGACGGCGCGCAGGGGTCAGCGCCACCTGGGAGGCGGCGGTGAGCTCGGGATGGCAACAGCAGAAGAGCACGAAGAGGGTGTCGTCGGCCTCCTCGGTGGCGACCGCCCGTGGCTCGGCGTTCCTGCTGCCGGCGGATCAGTGCGGGGCGTGCCGTCCTTGGCGACGTACGCCAGCCGGGTCAGGTCGCGGGCCAGCAGTTCCTGGCTGAGCGGGCGGTTCAGGATCTCGCTGATCTCGTGCTGCTGCATGGTGGCAGGTCTCCTCGTTACTCCTGGGCCGCGCCGGTCGCGGCCTTTCACCGGGAGAGCGGAGCCGGCGGCAGCTTCTCGACATCGCGGACCAAGAAAGTTCCGAACCTCCGGGGAGCACTGGTCGCCGCCACATAGTGCCTCGCGCCCGGGCGCAAGGCGCTAACGCAGCTCGGTCCGTTCCACCGCGGTCAGCGGCAGCAGCGCCGGTTTCGGCCGGGCCGCGGGCAGGCCGGCCAGTTTCTTGCCTTCGCGCTCCCGGTCGGCGGCGACGCTGCGTTGCCAGAAGAACTCACCCAGGAACAGCCAGCGGTTCAGGCCGCGGTCGAAGATCAAACTCTTCAGCAGCCGTTTGTACGAGTAGACCCGACGGCTGACCCGGACCAGTTCCTCGTTCAGCTCGCTCGGCGTCATCAGGGTCGGATGGTGCACGACATGACCGGTGTACTTCGACCAGTCGGTGTGGATCAGCCGGTCCTGGTGGGTCTTCCACACCGGGGTGCCCGGGACGAAATACATTGACTGGACGAGCATGCCGCGCAGACCGTTGTCGATCACGAACTGGGCGAGCCGTTCGCCCACCCCGCGGGTGTGGGTGTCCGCGCCGAGGATGAACAGGCCCCGGACATTGAGCCCGTGGGCCTGGATGTTGCGGATCGACCTGATCACCTCTTCGGAGGTGCAGGTCTTGTTGTAAGCATCGAACGACTCGTTCTCCAGGAACTCGATGCCGAGCGCCAGCTCGGTGAAGCCGGCCCGCTTCAGCAGGTCGAGGATCTCGTCGTCGAAGCCGACCTCGAAGCGGGCCTGGGCGGTGAACGAGTAGTCGATGTCGCTGTCGATGATCGCCTGCAGCACCTGCTTCGACCACGGGCGCAGCGCGAAGAAATTGTCGTCGACGATCCACATCGCTCGGTTGAGTCGCGGCAGCCGGCCCTGGTCGAAGAAGGCGATGGTCCGGCGGATGTCCTCGACGATGATCTGCGGATCGCGGCCCCGCATCTTCTGGCCCCAGTGCCGGACGACGGCGCAGTAGTCGCAGCGGAACGGGCAGCCGCGGGAGGCGAGCACCTGTGGCCACAGGGTGTTGTAGCCGACCCGGTCCGCGAACCGGTGAACGAGACTGTGATCGGGGATGGTGTCGATCTCGGTCGGCGCCGGGCGTTCGGCCGTCTTGATCAACTCACCCTCGGGGCTTCGATACACGACCCCGGGGAAGTCGATCGGCCGGTCGTGCTCGTAGGCGTCCAGGAAGTCGACGATGCTGTCGTCGGCCTCACCGAGCAGCACGTAGTCGCCGTGCTGGGCCGCCTCCTGGTAGTTGAGCGAGGCGTGCAGTCCGCCGAGCACCACCGTCGCGTCGGAATGCTCCCGGACGTAGCGGGCGAGCTCGTAGCCACGGGGCGCGGCGAAGGTGAACATGCCGATGAACACGACGTCGGCGTCCAGCACGTCGTCCCATTGGATCCGCGCAATGGACTCCGAGTAGAACAAGGTGTCCGGGACCCGCTCGCGCACGATCGTCGCCAGCAGCGTCAGGCCGAGGGACGGGTTGCGGATGTAGCGGTCGTAGGTGATCAGGTTGCGCAGCGTCGGCCGGTACGGACGATTGCCCGGCTCGAGGAAGCGGACCTTGTCGACGCGCGGCATGCCCGGAGCCTAACCCTGCCAGGGTTCGGTCAACCGGCGGCGAGGCGACCGGGCTGGCGGCGATAGGTCTGCAGGAAGGTGCTGGCGATCAGCCGGTGCCCGGATTCGGTGGGATGGACGCCGTCGGCCGCGAGCTCGCCGAGTGGGGTGATCGCGGCGGCCGCGTTCAGCACGGCGTCGGTCGGCACCAGCTCGAGGCCGGATCGCTGGGCCAGCCGGCGGATCGCGGTGATCTTGGGATCGAGGTCTTCCCGCCAGCCCCATTGTGGCTCGTCGACCGGTGTCAGCACCGGCTCCAGCAGGATCAGCCGGCGCACCTCGGCGGCCCGGGTGCGCTCGATCAGGTCGGCGTAGTCGGCGGCGAAGTCGTCGGTGGAGGTGGGATCGTCCCGGTCGTAGCGCCGCCAGGTGTCATTGATGCCGATCATCAGGCCGACCGTGTCCGGCTTCAGGTCGAGCACCTCGTCGTCCCACCGGGCCACCAGGTCGCGGACCCGGTTGCCGGAGATACCGCGATTGATCACCGGTCGGTCGGTCAGCTCGGCCGCGACCAGGCCGGCCCAGCCGCTGCCCGTCGAGGTGTTGTCGCTCCGGTCACGGCCACAGTCGGTGACGGAGTCGCCGACGAGGACCAGCGGTCGTTCCATGATCGCCGATCCTACGGGATCACTTTTTCATGATCAACTTCGGGCGGCCGAGCGATCAGCCGAAGACCTCTCCGGCGATCGTGTGCTGCAGCTCGAGGGCGGCCCACTCCCCCGGCTCGGTGCCGTCGTAGACCAGGGCCAGCGGTCCGGTGTAGCCCGCGGTCCGCAGGGTCCGCAGCGACTCCGTGAAGTCGTCCCGATCCGGCTGGTCCGCCGCGAAGTGGCATTTGGCGTGGCAGGTCTCGGCTCGCGGCGCGATCGCGGCCAGCTGGACGTACTTGTCCGGTCCGGTCCAGTTGCCGAGGTCGATCAACAGGCCGACCCGGTCACCGGCGGCATCGAGCACCGCATTCACCTCGTCCGGACCCGGGGTCAGATCGAGCCAGTTCTCGGTCACCACCCGGACGCCGGGATGCGTGGCGGCCAGCCCGGCCAGTCGCTGCCCGCTGGTGGCCAGCCGTTCCGTGGTGGGCGCCTGCCTTCCGGCGATCACCCGGACCCGGGCGGCGCCGAGTGCCTCGGCGTCGTCGATCCAGCCCGAGATCCAGGGCACGTCGACCTCCGTCGCGGTCGGCCCGGTCAGATCGCCGTCGTCGATCAGCACCGCATCGAGCGTGATCGCTGCCGCGGCCAGGGCCGACCGCAGCTCGGCCAGGTAGGTCTGGTCCCGGCTGGGCAGGTGGAAATGGCAGAGCTGGACCGTGTCGTAGCCGCGGCCGGCCAGCTCCGCCGGCAGGTCGAGCAGGGGCAGTCCGGCGCCGGGTGGTGCCGGCGATTCGGTCCGGCCGGGCGCATCACCGGACCGGTACGTGCCGAGCGTGCGGTGCAGGGACCAACTGGAGACGGCCTTCATGGTTGATCATTCTGCCCCCTGCCCCGATCCAGGCTCGAGGCGGAACCAGCCGGAACGGAATCGCCAGGTCCGGCCGGCCTTGATGTGATCGATGACTCCCCGTTGTTGTGAAGTCTCCCGGGCAGCACCTCGAGGTCGGCGAACGGTCGCTTGAAGATGAACTCGATCAACGTCTCGTTGCTGTCGGGAACCTTCCGATCAGGCAGATGCAAGACACCCGGCCAAGCTCACCGCTGCCAGAGCTCGGCGCCGGTCCGGCCCGGGCGGAATCCATGGGCCTCGGCCATCGCTGCGGCCTCGGCGAACCTGAGCCCGACTCCCGCGGGATCGTGGGCGTCGCTGGCGACGGAGATAGGGAATGCAGCGAGCCGTTGATCCGCTCGAACCCTCCGCTCCGAAGCGCTGACGCGGCCGCGGCGGCGCTGCGATGAGCCTCGCCGACCTCCACCCCGGTCATGATCAGCAAACTCGGAAAGAGAGCCCGGCAGCGGTCGATCTCCGCCAGGTACCATCGACGTCGAGCGGCGGCGGGCGCAGCGTCGCGGCCGAGTCGAGGTGGGCGCTGAGATGCTCGAAACCGACAAGATCATCCGCGGCGATCTGCCACTCGGCGAAGTCGAGGTGCTCGGTGAACGCGACCCCGGGCAGGTCCAGCTCGACCGCCCGGGCACAGCTGCGCTCCATCGATCCATCCCGGGTGTCCCAGGACCACTCGGTTTGGACGTGGCCGTCCGCGGGCAGGATCACGGCGCTCCGCTACCCGGTGTGCGGCGCGTCGGGTCCGGTGATCGGCACCGTCGTCTCCGTGCCGGCGCGCAGCGACAGCCGGGTGCTGCCACCGGGCCACCGGACGACGAGCTCCCGATCGGCGTCGGCCAGCACCGACACCGCGGCCAGCGCGCCGTCGCTCCAGCGCAGCGAGACTGTCAGGCCGCCGCGGGCGCGGACCCGGGACAACGATCCGGTCGGCAGGTCGGGCGGCAGCGCCGGGAGCAGGCTCAGCTCGTCGGTGTGGCTTTGCAGCAACGATTCCAACAGGCCGGCGACATAGCCGAAGTTCCCGTCGATCTGGTACGGCGGATGGGCAGCGAACAGGTTCGGGTAGAGGCCGCCGCTCTGCCCGCCCCGGTCGGTGGTCATGTCCCGGAACACCAGCCGGAGCAGGTCCGAGACCTTGGCCGGCTGGCCGAGGCGAGCCCGGAGCGCGAGCTTCCAGGCCAGCGACCAGCCGGTCGATTCGTCGCCCCGGGCGTCCAGGCTGGCGGCCGCCGCCGCGGTCCGAGCGGCATCGCCGTCATGATCACCGGGATACAGGAAGTAGAGGTGCGACACGTGCCGATGGTGCGGCTCGGCCTGCTCCGGGTCGTCCAGCCACTCCCGGATCAGGCCGTCCCGGCCGGACGCTGGGGCGGGGATCCGGTCCACCGCAGCAGCGGCGGCCTGCACCACCGGATCGGCGGATCGGGCGAGCCGCTCCGCCAGCTCGACCAGGTGCCGGAGGGTCTCGCTGATCAAGGTCAGATCCATCGTCGACGAGGTGCCGACCCCGTGCGCCGTGCCGTTGATCAGAAACGCGTTCTCCGGTGAGGTGGCGGGTGCGGTGCCGAGGGTGCCGTCGGGCTGTTCGATCAGCCAGCCGAGGCCGAACTCGGCGGCGCCGTGCAGCGCCGGCCAGACCCGGTCCCGGGCGAACCCTTCGTCCCAGCGGTAGCGCAGCCGTTCGGTCAGGTGCTGGACCAGCCAGAAGCCGGCCATCGGCCACATCGACCAGCGCGGCTGGCCGATGCCGGCGCCGGGCATCGCGGTGTAGCCCCAGCCGTCGGTGTTGTGATGGGCCAGCCAGCCCGGCAGTCCGTACTTGTCCCGCGCGGTCGTCGTTCCGTGCCGGCGCAGCACGTCGATCAGGTCGTAGAGCGGCTCCAGGCATTCGGTCAGCCCGGTCGCCTCGGCCGACCAGTAGTTCATCTGCAGATTGATGTTGATCGTGTAGTTCGACCGCCACGGCGCCGGCAGCCGCTCGTTCCAGATTCCCTGCAGGTTGGCCGGGTGACCGCCCGGACGCGACGAGCTGATCAACAGATAGCGGCCGTAGTTGAACAGCAGCTCGGCCAGGCCCGGATGGGCCGCGACGGCACCACGCGGATCCTGGTTGGCGTGCAGCAGCCGGCGGTCGGTCGGTTCGTCCGGCGTTCCGCCGGAGAGCCGCAGGGCCACCCGCGAATACAGCGGGACGAAGGCGTCGAGATTGCTGCTGTGCAAGGCATCCGGGCCGGCCGACATGGCACGCTGCAACCGCTCGCGGGCGTCTCGCCGGCAGTCGTCCAGGGCGATCAGGTCCGAGTCCCCGGCCGCCAACGCGGTCAGTCCCGGGTGCCCGGGCGCGGCGGTGAGCATGATCACGCAGCGGCGGACGCCGGTGGCCTGCAGGGTCGCGGTGCCGGTCTCGGCCTCCGTGCCGTCGTGCTGCCAGCCGACGACCACGGCGGCGCGCAGGGCCGCGGTCGGATCGTCGTCCCAGCTGATCGTGTTCCGGCGCAGGTCGACGTCGCTGGGTGCCTGCAGGCCGGCGGTGATCATGGCCGACTCGCGGTCGGTGCCGATCACTCGAAGCGGCGAATCGAGGCTCAGTCGGAGCTCGGTCGGGAAGTCGGACTCGACGACGAGCACCAGGACCGAGGGATCCGCGGCGACGAACGAAGTCCGGCGGACACTCCCCTGCTCGGTCTCGATCAGCTCGGTGTGCGTCGCGGTCGACAGGTCCAGGTCACGGCGGTACGTCTGCGGTTCCCTGACCCCGGCCTGCTCCAGGGTCAGGTCGACGAACGGCAGGAAGGACTGACTGTCGCCGTCCTGCAGCCGGATCGCGGCCGCTTCGGCCGCCGCATGATCACCGGCCGCGAGCGCTGCGCGGAGCTCCGTGATCACCGTCGCGCCCGATGGCTGATCATCGGCTCGATCGGCTGGACCATGATCGACGGCGCGGCCGGCGCTCCGTGGTGATCCGGACCAGGCCGCCCCGTGGTTGAGCTGGATCCGTTGCCGCTCGACGCCGCCGAAGATCATCGCCGCCAGCTTCCCGTCGCCCAGCGGCAACGCCGCCAGCCAGTCGGTCGCGGGTGCGTCGTACCAGAGCCGGTGTTCGCCGTCGATCATGGCCGACAGTCTCTCAAAGCGGTTGTCGGCACCGGACGTTAGGCTCAAGGCGGACCAACCGGAAGGAGCCATGACGATGGGCGAGATCGACGGCCTGACCTTCGAGTTCAGCGGCGCCATCTGGCACTGGCGCGGGCCTTCCCCGTACTACTTCGTCACGGTGCCGGAGGAGGAGAGCGCCGTCATCCAGGAGCTCAAGTCGGCGCTCACCTACGGCTGGGGCGTGATCCCGGTCAAGGCCCGGATCGGCGAGACCGAGTGGACCACGTCGCTGTTCCCCAAGGACGGCGGCTATGCGTTGCCGCTCAAGGACGCGGTCCGCAAGGCCGAGGAGCTGACCGAGGGCTCGGTCGTGGACGTGATCATGGAGCCGACCCGTACCCCCTGAATCCCACGTGGCACAGCGAAACGGCGTAAAGATCTTCCCTCACAGGAGTTTCGCATTTCTGGTTGCGGCCACCCCGACCTGGGTGTAGGACAGGTCACAGGGGCGCGGTCCAACGGTGGAGCGCCCGAAATCGGGGGGGGATTCATCATGGTTCTACCGCTACCTGCACGCGCCCGGATGCGATTACTCGTCCGGGCCTCGGCCACGTTGGCCATCGCCCTCGCCGTCGGAGCGGGCGGCGCCGTCACGGCGTCCGGCCACGGCAGCCCGGCGAAGCCGATCAAGGTCGTCACCTCGGGTCTGAACGGACCACGACAGATCTCCAGCGGATTCGGCCGGCTGCTCGTCGCCGAGTCCGACTCCGGCCAGATCACGGCCATCAACACCCGGACCGGCCGCAAGCAGGTCCTGGTCCGCGGCCTGGCCAGTCCGCAAGGGGTGGTCGAATCGGGCGGCAAGCTGTACATCGCCACCGGCGAAGCAGAGCCCGGTAGCGACCCCGGCGCCCCGCAGACCGCCGGTCTGATGGTCGCGCGGCCCGGCGGCAAGGCGAAGTTGTTCGCCGATCTGATGGCGTTCGAGCTCAAACACAATCCCGACGGGCAGACTCAATTCGGGCCGGACGGGCAACCCCTGGATGCGCTGTCCAATCCGTACTTCGTGCTCAAGGATCGCGCCAAGCACGGCTTCCTGCTGGTCGCCGCGGCGGGTGGCAACACGGTGCTCAAGGTCGATCGCCGCGGCAAGGTGAGGAACTTCTTCACCCCGCCCACGGTCACCACCGGTGCCTGCGCGACCGCGCCGAACAACACGGTCAGCGGCGTCGGCTGCGATGCGGTGCCGACCGGGCTGGCGTACGGACCCGGCGGTCTGCTGTACGTGTCGGCGCTGACCGCCGAGATGCCCGGCGAGGGACGCGTCTATGTGGTCAGCTCGCGCGGCAAGATCGTCAAGGTGATCAAGGGCTTCACGGCTCCCACCGGCGTCGCCGTGGACAAGTACGGCAACGTGTTCGTGTCGGAACTGCTCGAGGGCTCACCGCCGCCGGACCAGCCGCCGCCGCCCGGATTCGATCCCGCCACGGTCGGCCAGATCGTCAAGGTGCCGCGTTGGGGTCACCGCACCTACGCGCAGGTGACAATGCCCAGTGGACTGCTCTGGCGCGACGGCAAGCTGTGGTCCTCGGCCTGGGCCATCGCGGCCTTCATGGGGATGCAGGATGCCGGCCAGGTCGTGACGGTCGATAAGAAGGCGTTCCGCTCCGCGAAGTGATCGGGGGCAGGCGGACCGCTCCGGCGATGCAGGTGGGATCAGGGTCTCAGGGGACCCAACGCACCGCCTCGACGTAGCGGTCCGCCTCATCACCCTGATTGGCATAGAAGACGGCGAGCACGCTGCCGTCCGGCAGCGCCACGGCCCGCGGGTAGCCCATGTCCCGCATCGCGACGTCGTCGGTGATCACCCGGTGATCGGTCCAGGTCGCTCCGTCGTCGCTGCTGATCACGCTGCGCAGGCCGCTCGGTGCGTCCCGGTAGCCGTACAGCAGCAGGAATCGACCGTCCGGCAGCCGTAGCAGCGCCGGCGGGTTGCCGCCGGTCCCGGTGTCGGCGACCGGAGTGGCCAACGGCGACCAACTGAGGCCGCGGTCATCGGAGGCGTAGAGATCAATCCAGTGGTTCCGTCGTCCCTGCTCGCCGGGACCACTGCAACGCACGGCGGTGATCACTCGGTCGACGCCGGTACGCAGCGACGACGGCATGATCATCCAGCCCGACGAAGATCGAAACGATCTCCTTGCCCCAGTGCCAGATCCCGTAGTTCGCCGGCCAGCCGGCGAACCGTCCCGGCTGGTGGAAGACGGTGGCTCGGGTGATCGGGCTCGGCGGGAGCGGATTCAGCGTGTTCAACCGGCCGAGCGGATCGCCGCGTTGATCCGCTCCCGGGAGGCCAGGAAGTGTGTCGGATCCCGCGGATAGGACGAGAAACTCAGCTCGCCGTCCGGATCGATGATCTTCAGTACGGACTCTCGCCCGGCCCGCTCGCGGAGCAGCTGCATCGCCCGGTGATCATTCATCGCCTGGGCGGCGACCCGGTGCCGGGTGGACTCCCAGACCGTCCGGTCCGGGCCGGGATAGACGATGAACGGGTCGCCGGCCGGAAACGCCCCACCGGCGGTGGTGTCGGTGAACGGGTCGATCCGGTACCGGGACTGCTGGCCGTTGTAGAAGTTGAAGCCCCAGTGCAGGAACCCGCCGGCGTTGGCCGCGAACAACTGGTGGCCGAGCACCCGGTGCCGGGCCGCGGACATGCCGATAAAGCGGTTCGCGACGATCTTGTTCTGGCTGACGCAGTAGTAGACCCAGAGCCGCTCGATCTTCGCATCCAGGAACGGCTCGACGTGGTTGGTGGCGACGATCGGATTGGCCACCACACCGCTGGTGTAGAAGGCGTAGTCACTCAGCGCGTCCACGACCAGGCAACCGTCCAGCAGGTCGGCCACCACGCCTCGGGCCGCCTGATAGGAGTCGAGCTGATTCTGGTGCGGTTCGTCGGAGATGTGGAAGATGATCTTCGCCGGGTCCCACCGCTCGGCCAGGTAGGACCGCAGCTGCGGCAGCAGCGCCTCGAGGAACCGCCGGTATTCCGGATCGGTCGCGGCCACGTCCCAACCGAAGAGCTGCCGCGGCGTCCCGTCGACCAGCGCGTCGATCGCCGGGGTCGCCTTGGCGCCCCATTGGGTGAACAGGTGGGACAGCTCGACGTAGCTGATCCCGTGCCGGCGAAACAACTCCAGCCAACGGCCGAGCTTGTCGAACCCGAACCGGTAGACCCCCTCGTCCCGCGCGATGTCGATCAACTGCACCGGGGTCCGGCGACCGCCGATCGCGGTGTCCAGCGGCGGTGTCCAGAGCGGCGTCAGCAGGCCGGTGATCCCCATCCGCGCGGCGCTGCCGATGAACTGATCGAGCGCCGCCCAATGGCCCTCGTCGAAGGCCGTACCGCCGTAGTAGTCCAGCACGCAGTCGGCATGCAGCCATTGGATGTTGACGATGTCCAACTCGGGCAGTGGCTGGTTGATCACCGTCACCGGGACGGTCGTCGCGAACAGTTCCTCGCCGGTGCCGGCCCGCTTCGCGGTGATCGTCAGGTCGAGGTCGATCGCCTCCCCGCTGCCCGGGGCCGCCAGCGGATCGACCCGGACATCGATCCAGACGCTGCGCCAGTGGCCGACCAGCGGCTCGACCCGGCCGTCCGGGACCGGGCGCAGCACGTCCGGATACAGCCCCGGCTCGGTGACCAGATAGTTGTCGTCATGATCAGGGAACGCCGGCATCCGGGCCGGGATCAGATCGACGGCGTAGATCGAGGCATGGGGCGCGGCCGAGCCGGACAGCGTGAAGTCCACCGCGTGCGAGCCGTTCCGGCCCTCCGGCGGCGGCCGGAACGCGACCTGCACGGAATACGGCTCACCGAGAAACACCGAGCCACCACCCCGCGGTCCACCGGATTCGGCGTGGGCCCGAGGCTCGGCCGACGGCAGTACGGTCTCGAGGGAATCGGCCAGGACGAAGCGCCAAGCGCTGGACATGATCAGCTCCGATGATCGACGGCGAGTTCGGGTCAGCCTAGTGCCGTGCTGCCGGGCCTCTCGACACCAGGGCTCGTCCCACAGGATGGTCGGCAAGGCGCGTGAATCGTATATTCGGCGACAGACTTGGCCCATGACGAACGACTATTCACAACCCACAGTCGGCCTCCGCAACGGTCCTGCCATGCCGCTGCTCGGCTTCGGCACCTGGCAGATCCCCGATTCCGAGGCCACGGCGGCGACCACCGCGGCCCTGGAGGCCGGCTACCGCCACATCGACACCGCCACCGGCTACCAGAACGAGGCCGGGATCGGAACGGCGCTGGCCGCCGCGGACCTGCCGCGGGAGTCGATCTTCGTCACCACCAAGATGCCGCCCGACCACGTCGGCCGGGAGCGGCAGACGTTGGAGGAGAGCCTGCAGAAGCTCGGCCTCGACCGGGTCGACCTGTGGCTCGTGCACTGGCCGCCGAACAAGCAGGCCACCCCGGCGGCCTGGGAGCAGTTCGTCGCCGCTCAGGCCGACGGCCTCGCCACCTCGATCGGCGTCAGCAACTATTCGCTGGACCAGATCGACGAACTGATCAGTGCCACCGGTGTCGCGCCGGCGGTGAACCAGATCAAGTGGGGCCCGGCCCTGTACGACGCCGCCGTCGCCGGCGGCCTGGCCGAGCGCAGCGTGGTGCTCGAGGGCTACAGCCCGTTCCGCGCCTCGAACCTGGACGACCCGACCCTGGTCGCCATCGCGGAGCAGCACGACGCGACGACGGCCCAGGTGATCGTCGCCTGGCACGTCAAGCACGAGTTCGTGGTGATCCCGAAGTCGACCCAGCCGGAACGGATCATCGCCAACGCCGCCGGCGCCCGGGTCGACCTGTCCGACGACGAGGTCGCCCAGATCGACGGCCTCGCCTCCTGACAGGCCTTCGGGCTTGCCCTCGGCCGGTGATGGGGACGTCAGGGTTTCGTTCCCTGAGCCTGTCGAAGCATGTCCTGAGCCTGTCGAAGGGGGCAGGCCGGATGCCAGCGTCTGGTGCATGCATCGAGGAACCATGATGCTTGCCCTTCGACAGGCTCAGGGAACGAACACCCAAACGTCCCCATCTTCAGAGGGGGACGGCGTGCCGCTCGATGAACGAATGGTCCAGGTCCGGTAGTGCGGTGGTCGGGACGTCGACGGTGCCGTCGGGGTTGAGGGTCATCGGGTTGGTGACCACTCCCCTGCTGAGGGCGCTCTGGGCGACGTTGAACTCGACCCAGGGGGCGGCGGGCAGGGTGGCCAGCAGCTCCAGGCTGTAGTGGTGCAGCAGGTCGGTCAGCCAGGAGTGGGTGACGAGCTGCACGCCATGATCAACAGCGGGCCGGACCAGCTGCCGGGCGACGGTGAGGCCGCCGCAGCGGGACAGATCCGGTTGCAGGAACCGGAGTCCGCCGGTCGCCAGCAACCGCTCCAGCTCCCAGCGGGTCGCCTGCTGTTCCCCTGCCGCGAACGGCAACTCGGGGAAGTCCCGGCGGAGGTCGGCATACTGCTCGAACTGCTCCGGATGGACGATGTCCTCGACCCAGGTCGGTCGGAGCTCGTCCAACAGTTCGAGCATCGAGCGCAGCTCGGCAGGTGTCCGCAACCGCGGTCGATCATGATCGGTGACGTACCAGCCGGGATCGATCATCAGAGCATGATCAACACCGAGCACGCCGGTGATCGCCGCCAGGTTCTCGGCGTCCAGGCCGGCGTCGACCCCGAAGCCGCCCCAGCCGAACTTCACGCCGCGGAAGCCACGATCCCGATAGGACTGCGCGGCGGCCGCGTTGCCCTCGGGCGTGCCGCGGAACAGGGTCGAGGCGTAGGCCGGGATCCGGTCCCGCCGCCGGCCGCCGAGCAGGTCGGCCAGGTCCCGGCCGTCCCGTTGCGCCAGCAGGGCCCAGAGACAGTTGTCGATCGCGGACAGCGCCTGCAGCGCGACGCCGCGGCGGCCGTAGTAGACGGAGCCGATGAAGAGCTCGTGCCAGCTCCGATCAAGATCATCCAGGTCCTCGACATTGCGACCGACCAGCAACTCTTCCAGCGTCTTGAACCCCATCGCGCCCATGCCGTCGCCGCGGACCACCCGCGCCGCTACCGGGGCCAGGGTTTCGACGTCGGCCCAGGCCTGCCGGCCGTCCTCGGTCCGGACCCGGATCAGCAGCAGCCAGTCGCCCTGATCGGTGGCCTCGGCACCGGTCGCACCGGATCCGTACGTCTCGGTCCCGCGGAGCAGGAACGGCGTGACGTCGCGGATCCGCATCGGGTCACTCGCCCGCGTCGACCACGGTCCGCAGCCGATCGACCAGCCGGTCCACCTCGGCCAGCGTGAAGTCGTCGCCGATGGTGCCGATCGGGCCGCGCATCCGCGCCGACGAGAAGATCCCCTGCCGGACCAGGTTGTGCTTCTCGATCGAGACGAACGTGTCCAGGCTCGACTGCAGCGTGATCACCATCGCCAGCGGACCGCCGATCGCGTACGCCCGCTCGTAGTCACCCCGCCGCAACGCCTGCCAGAGCGGCACCATGGCCCAGACCAGGTCGCCGGCCGGCATCGTGCCGATCGCGCCCCGGCGGTAGCTGTCGATCAGATGCAGCCCGCCGGTGCCCTCGAAGATCCGGGCGCCGCCGCCGGTCGCCTGCCGCAGCGCGGTCACCTTCGGGCCGATCGGCGGCGACTCCGGCTTGAACAGCGCAAGATCGCCGAGCTCCCAGAACAGCCTGGCCTGCAGGTCGATCGACAGCGACCGGCCGACATAGCCGGAGGCGTCCTGCACCACCACCGGCAGCCCGGAGGCCTCCGCGATCGAGGAGAAATAGCCGAACAGCTCGTCGTCGCCGACCGCGGTCAGCGCGGGCGGCACCGCCATCACCGCGTCGGCTCCGGCCTTGGCGGCGTGCCGGGCATGCCGGACCGCGGTCTGAGTCGACTCGGCCCCGACGCTGACGATCACCGGCCCGCGTCCGGCGGCCGCCTCGCAGGTCAGGGTGGCCAGCTCGTCCCGTTCGTCGGAGGACAGCCGCAACACCTCCGACACCATCCCGGTGACGACGCCGTCCGTGCCCTCGGTGAAGAGCCAGTCGAGTTGCCGCCGGTGGATCTGCGGATCGATCTCGTCGTTGTCGTCGAACGGGGTCTGCACGACGCTGATCACCCCGCCGAGCCCACCCGGATCTGTTCGCTCGGTCACGCTCCCCGTCCTTCCGCAGCCGTCGCTTCAAGCCAGCACACTTCGAGATATCGAAGATTATTACAATAAACGGAGGATAGCTAGCGGCTCCGCAACGGCCTGAACCGATCTTGCACCGTGAGACCAGCGGATCGGCACTGTGTCGCTGCGGGGGTCTTGGACCGTGGACTTTTGGTAGTGCGGGCGGGTTCCGGCGGGCCGAAGGCATTTGCAGCCGGCTGTCCGGATCGGTTGGGGTCGGGGAAAGCGCGCCAAGGGCGGCAGGCTCGAGTGCGACCTGAGTCCAGCGGCCGGCTGCCGGGGAGGTGCCACGGGCAGTTGGCGGCGGCGAGGCGCTCGTACGGGTTCGCTCCGGGTCGACCGGCTTCCGGCGCGTTTCTCTACCTGCGGCGACCTCCGTTTGCTCGAATCGTGACAACGACCACTCGGCGCACCGTTGGTACGGAGTGCGGGTTGGGTCGATCAGTCGAGGATCGAGGCCTGGTAATCGGCGGACTTCAGCACGTCGGGGTCGATTTCGACGCCCCAGCCGGGCCGGTCGGACAACTCGAGGTGGCCGTCCACCGCCACCGGGAACGGCTCGTAGAACCGCATCCGGGACACGTCCTCGATGGTCCATTCGTGCCGGCCGGTGCAGGCGGGCATCGCGGTCACCAGGTGGGCGGTGAAGATCGCGGTCAGGGACCGGCCGACGAGTGCGGGATGCAGGGCAGGCCGGCCAGGTCGGCCAACTGAGCCACCTTCATCGCCCGGCTCACCCCGCCGATGTAGCAGACGTCGGTCTGGATGATGTCGACTGCGCGGTCGTTGATCAATCGGCGCATCACGTCGACCGAGAATTCCTGTTCCCCGGCCGCCACCGGGATGTCCAGCGCGTCGGCGACCTGCTTGGTGTTCTCGTGTTCCCAGAAGGCGACCGGCTCCTCGAAGTGGTAGTAGCCGTAGTCCTCCATCAGCCGGCCGACCCGGATCGCCTGCCCCCGTGAGTACGCGCCGTTGCCGTCGCCGCTCAGGTCCACCTGATCACCGAGCGCTTCGCGCAGCGCCGGGATCAGCGCCGTGCTCCGGCCGCCCTGGAAGGGTTCGCCGTCGCGGCCGATCCGCTCGCCGATCTTGATCTTGACCCCGCCGAAGCCGTGCTCGGCAACGGCCGCGCCGGCGACGCCGAGCTCGGCCAGCCGATCGTGTTGGGCGGTGAGGTCTTGCTTGTCGGTGGAGCAGCGGGCGTAACCGATGAGGGTGCCGGACATGGTCGGGAGCGTACGGTTAGCCCCCGACAACTGAGATTTTCACCGGACTACCTATCTGAGACTGTGCGAGTCGCAGCGACGACATCTGGCCGGCGGCCCGGTCGGAGTGTCCGGTTGGGGTTCGGCTTCCGAGACCTCCGTGTCGGGTGCGGAAAGTTCGAGCTCGATCACCCGGCCAGCTGACCGCCGGTTCAGCTCGTCATCGCCGCACCGACATCGAACTCCGTGCCGAACGGGTCCGTGATGTTCGCGACTCGCCCGTAGATCATGTCGTAGGGCTCGGCCGACGTCCCACCCGCGTCGACCGCTCGCCGCGCCGCCGCATCGGCGTCGTCCACCTGGAACAAGGTCCCCCAACGGGACTTCGTGGCCTTTGGGTCACCGGCGATGCCGCCGATCTCGTGGCCATCCGGTCTGCGCAGGAACGTGAAGTCGAGCTCAGGCAGGTTCGGGTTGGCATCCAACGTGTAGCCGAAGACCGCGACGTAGAAGTCGCGCGCGGGCCCGGGTTCCGCGGTGACCAGGTCGTTGCGGAGCAGGGCGTTCGGCTCGTTGACGATCTCGCAGCCGATGTGGGCACCGGCCTGCCACAGTCACACTGCGCACCGGTGGTGTCCTTGATGATCGCCGTCCGGCCCTGGTCCAGCACGTCCATCGGGCCGGTGATGATCGAGCCGCCCGCGTCCCGCGCTCGGGCGGCCGCGGCGTCACAGTCATCCGTCGCGAAGTAGACGTTCCACCAGAAGTCCGTGGCGTCGGGATCGGGGTTCGGCCTGATGGCCGCGACGGGTCTGCCCCGTAGCAAGCACTGGGTGTAGTGGCCGAACTCCGCCGGTCCCACATCGAACTCCCAACCGAACAACGCGCCGTAGAAGGTCATCGCGCGGTCGAGATCCGGGATGCCCAGGTCGATCCAGGTCGGTGTGCCAGCCGGCTGTTTGGTGGTCAGCTCGCTCATCGTCTCTCCTTGTCGTGTCCCCATCTTGTCCCCCGTCGCGTCCTTGCTGGAGGTGCCGGCTGAGCGGCTGCTGCGTTCCAGGGCGGGAGCCTGGGCCTGCACCCGATCACCTGGTGATCACCGATCCGCCGGAACCGCCACGGGCTCTTCCTCCGGACCCGATTCGGGATCCTTCGGTGTGCCGTTGTCGGCTGATCCCGGACTTGGTGCGCGGGCAGCAGCCAGCGCTGCGCGTCCGGACGGCAGCATGATGGCGATCGTCATCACCGCGACCCCGATCGCGCCAGTCGCGATCAAGAGGCTCTCGATGCTGATGACGTCCGCCAGCGGCCCGAACACGGCCATGCCGACCGGTGTGCCCAGTGCCATCACGATTGCGACATAGCCGAACACTCGACCGTGCTGCCCCGGCTCGACGGTCTCTTGGATCAGCGTCATGAACGGCGTCGAGAACAACGGCACCAGCAGGCCAAGCGTAAACATGAACCCGTAGAAGACCCACAGATTCGGGGCAACGCCCAGCAGCGTGATGAAGATCGCGAGGCCGTACGTGGCAAACAGGATCAACCCGATCCGGCTCCGTTTCGCGAGAATGGTTGCCACCAAGACACCGCCGAGCATCATGCCGACACTGAAGGCGATCTGCAGCACAGCCAGCATCCATGTATCGGAACCGAAGCTGCGGGCGACCAGCAGCGGGGTGATGGAGCCAGGCGCTCCCGTCAGCAGGAACATGATCGCGAACACACCCACCAGCCAGCGGACGATCCCCCGCGACCAGATGCACCGCATTCCCTCCACCAGATCCTGGCGGTAGCTGGTCGCGGCCTGCGACACCCGGGTCAATGTGGGGACGCTGACCCGGGCGAGGAACCCAATCCCGATCACCGCTGTGACCACGTCGAGGAAGAATACCGGCACGATACCGGCCAAGGCGTAGATCGCCGCCGCGATCGCCGGTGCCGCCAGTCCCATGATCGACTGGATGGTCTGGAACACCCCGTTCACCCGCATCAACTGATCGGGTGGCACGATCTGCGGGATCATCGCCTGCACGGTCGGCGTCTGTACACCGGCGCCGAGCGATCGTATGCCGACCGCGAGCAAGATGAGCCACAGATCGGTGATGCCGTTCAGCATCAACAGCGCCAGCAGCAACGTGGCAGCAGCAATCCCGGCGTCGGCCGCCATCACCAGCCTCCGCCGATTGATCCGATCGGCCAGAACGCCGCCGAAGATCGACACCACCCCCTGCGGCGCGAATGCCGCGATCACGTAGAGGGCGACGGCCGAACCCGACCGAGTCTCCAGTGTCACGTACCACATCACGACGAACTGCACGATCATCGAACCGAACAGCGACACCGTCTGCCCGGTCAAGAACAGCGCGACGTTACGCCGCCACGGTTCGGGCACCGCTGGTGCGGCAGTCCCGGTCAGGTTCTCCTCGATCATGATCTCCTCGCCTCGTTCCGCCAGCGCTAGTTGGTGCTAACTTAGGACTTCTTAGTGCTTACAATAGACTCTGATGGTGGAGGTGTCCATGCGCGGCGAACGCAGCTACGACGATCCGTGTGGTATCGCGCGGGCGCTCGACCTGGTGGCTGAACGATGGGCGCTGCTATTGGTCCGAGAGCTCGTCTTCGGGCCCAAACGCTTCACCGATGTTCGCCGGGGTCTGCCCGGGGCCAGCCAGAACGTCCTCGCGCAACGGCTCCGCGAGCTGCGGCGAGACGGCATCGTGGAACAGATCCGACTCGGGCCGCCCGCCGCCACCCGGGCATACCGCCTGACCGAGCGTGGCCGCGGCCTCGAGCCGATCCTTCTGGAGCTGGCCCGCTGGGGCAGTGACCTGCCGATCACATCCGGCGCGGAACTGAGCACCGACGCATTGATGTTCGCACTCCGCGCGACCTACCAGCCACGGACTCGCTCGACTCGACGTGTCGAATACGAACTCCGACTCGAGCCGGACCGGTTCCGAGTTGTCCTGGACGGTCCGGAGATCCAGGTCGCCCGCGCCGCCGCGGTCCTGCCGGACGCGGTGATCACGACCAGCCCACCGATCCTGCGCGACCTGATCTATACCGGACGCCCGCTGGACCAGACCATCGACGACAACCTGATCATGATCGAAGGCAACCGCAGGGCCATCGTCCGGCTGATCGACTCGTTCCGGCAGCCGCCGCCACCGATCGATCCCGACGCCAGCACGTCACCCGCACCTGAATGACGGCGACTAAACAAACCCACCGGCGATCAGAACACTGCAGTGGCAACCGGCCCAAGAGCGACCTGACCGCCTGAGTCGCCGCGATCGACCCCACGCTGGCTGACGCCGCCGCGTACTGCCAGACTTATCAGGTGCCGCTGCAAGCATCGGCGAACTGCGCGATCGTCACCGGCCGGCGCGGCGACACTGGGTTCCCGTAGTACTCGCCGGTCGGCTGGCCGCAGGGGCTCAGATTCGGCCGGTGGCCCGACTCCCGAGACATCGCCGCGCTCTACGGCCCGGGCGGCCTGAGAGCCCGCAGAACGAGACCGGTGACGGGACAGCGACGGCGGAGGGGTGCCATGAAAGACGCGGACGGGATAGACGCGCGGACGCATGAGCTGATCGGTGGGATCGTGGCGAGCGCGGTCGAGACCGGTCAGGTGTGAGGCCGCGTTCGATGGCTGAGGGACTCCGGCCACCGACGTATCAGTCGACCATCCTCCAACGGACGGATGTCCCTGTGTCAGCTCGTCATCAGGCTGAGGCGGTGCTGCATGTTCAGCCGGACCTCGCCCGTAGGGCGCGATGTGGGTCCAGAACAGCGGGGTGAGGCCGCGGTGGTCGACCTCGGTCATTTGGTCGGCCCAAGCCTTGTCGGCCAGGACGTCTTGGACCATCAGAGTGTTCACGTACACCAGCGCTGATTGCAGCACTCGCAGGCACAGCACCGACAGTTCCTGTTCGTCGCGGCGGTTGGTGGCGATGTCGCCGCCCTTGCCGAAGAAGATCACCTGGTTGCCGCCGTTCCAGGACTCGACCACGTTCAGGCCCTCTCGTCGCCCGCTACCTGCGAGACCGCGACCTGCAGCGCGAGATCAACGAACATTCGTCTTCTGCGCGCGGCCGAGTTCGATCATCGCCTGATAGGTGATCAAGTACGCCACCGCGATCCGGGCCGGCACCGCTTCCACGGAAGCGATCTTGCGCCGATTCGCCAAGGCCAACGCGGTCGCTCGATGCTGAAGCCCTGCTCCACCGAGTCCGAGCCGAGGTTGACCAGCGCACAGCAACCGCGCAACTCCCCAACTTCTCACTCGCCCACACTGACGAACTGAGACGTCGGCTGACCAACACCCGACCGCAGAGCTAGGTGGCGGCGCGCAGGCCGGCCAGGATCGGCGCCAGGGAGGACTTCGCCTCCAGCCCGATGCCCGGGAGGTCGGGCAGCGTGACGTAACCGTCGATCACCTGGTCACCGTCGGCGAAGCCGCCGAACGGCTCGAAGATGCCCGGGTACGACTCCGCGCCGCCGAGCCCGCAGCCGGCGGCGATCGCCAGGTTGAACTGGTGGCCACCGTGCGGCACGCAGCGCTCCTTGGACCAGCCGTGATCGGCCAGAGCCGCCAGGGTCCGGTCGTATTCGGTGAAGCCGTAGCTCAGCGCGGAGTCCATCTGCAGCACATCCCGGTCCGGCCGCAGGCCGCCGTAGCGGACCAGGTTGACGGCCTCCTGCCGGGACAGCAGGTTCTCGCCTGTGGCCAGCGGACCCGGATAGACCGCGGCGACCTCGGCCAGCGCCTGGAAGTCCAGCGGATCCACCGGCTCCTCGTACCAGCGCAGCGGCAGGTCGCGCAGCGCCGTCGCGTAGTCGATCGCGGTCGAGGTGTCGAACCGCCCGTTGGCGTCGACGGCGAGGTCGGCGCCGGCCGGCAGCATCGCCAGCACGGCCTCGATCCGGCACAGGTCGTCGGCCAGCGGCGCTCCGCCGATCTTGAGCTTGACCGTCCGGTAGCCGAGGTCGTGGTAGCCGCGCAACTCGTCCAGCAGGGCCGGGATGCCGCGGTCCGGGTAGTAGTAGCCGCCGGCCGCGTACACCCAGACCCGTTCCAGCGGGGCGCCGAGGCCCGCCGCTGCCCGCTCGGCCAGCAACTGGTGCAGCGGCCGGCCGGCGAGTTTCGCGGCCAGGTCCCAGGCGGCCATGTCCAGGATGCCGACCGCGACCGCCCGGTCGCCGTGGCCGCCGGGCTTCTCGTTGATCATCGCGGCCCGCCAGATCCGCTCCGGGTCGAGCTGTCCGGTGGCGGGATCGATCAGGGAGTCCGGGTCGGCGGCGAGCACCCGCGGCACGATCCGGTGGTCCAGGATGCCGGGCTGGGCGTAGCGGCCGTTGGAGTTGAAGCCGTATCCGATCACCGGCTCGCCATCCATCACCTGGTCGGTGATGATCGCCAGTACGCTGACGTCCATGCTGGCGAAGCTGATGAAGGCGTTCGCCATCTCCGACTCGATCGGTACGGTGACATGCCGGATGTCGGTGATCTTCACAAGGTCTCCGTTCGACGGTCGAGGGCTGCAGGAAGGAGACTAAGACATGGCCAAGAGCCCGAAGGTGCCGACCAGCGTCGACATCGCCCGCGCGGCCGGGATGTCCCAGGCCACGGTCTCCCGCGCCCTGAACGGCGGCGTCGTCTCGGAGGAGACCCGGGAACGGATCCTGGCGATCAGCAAGTCGCTCGGCTATTCGCCGAACGCCGTCGCCCGCGGGCTGGTCACCAGCCGCACCGGCCTGGTCGGGGTCGTGGTCTCCGACATCACCAACCCGTTCTATCCCGAGTTCCTGGAGGAGATCGGCCGCACCCTGGCCGAGCGGGATCAGCAGATGCTGTTGCAGAACGCGGCCACGGGTGATCAACAGGGTGCGGTCGAGCTGCTGCTGCAACAGCGGGTCGACGGGATCATCTTCATGGCGGCGACCGCGACGATCGGCATCATCCGCGATCTGGTCCGGCGCCGGTTCCCGATCGTGCTGGCCAACCGCACCGTCGACCTGCCCTGTGACTCGGTGCAGGGCGACAACCTGGCCGGTGCGGCGGCGATCGTTGATCATCTGTACGGTCTCGGACACCGACGGTTCGCGGTGATCGAGGGCACGGCGACCACCAGCACGGCCGAGCAGCGGACCCGGGGCTTCGTCGGCCGGCTCGCCGACCTCGGACTGGAACTGCGGGACGAGTTCGTCGTACCGACCGATTTCCGTTACGAGCAAGCCTTTGCCGGCACTCAACAGCTGCTCGATCGTCGCTATCCTCCGTCGGCGATCTTCTGCCACAACGATCTGCTGGCGATCGCCGCGCTGAACGCGATCAAGGATCGTGGCCTGCGTGTCCCGGACGACATTTCGGTGGTCGGCTTCGACAACATCCTGCAGTCGCGCTGGGAGTCGATCAACCTGACCACGGTCGGCCAACCGCTCGCGGCGATGGCGGTGCGGTCGGTCGAGTTGCTCGGCGACCGGCTGGCCGAGCCGGAGCTGCCGCCGCGGCGCGAGGTCTTCCCGGCCGAGCTCGTCGTCCGCGGTTCGACCGGCCGGCGGCTGCCCCGGCCACGGCGCTCCTGATTATTCGATGGCGATCGGCAACCGCCGGCCGCTACCGTGATCGGATGGCTCAGCGAGCACTGCACACCACGACGCCGGACACCCTCCGGCGCGTTCGCTGACCTCACCGTTCAGCACCAAACCCCGGAGTTCGTCTCCGGGGCTTCTCCATGCTCCGGGCCGGCTCCGCCAGTCGTCAAGGAGCATGATCATGATCGAAAGTTCGAGCCCGGCCCGGGACCATCGGGAGATCGGGCGGGCCATGGGAGTCTTCGCCGGACACCCCGACGTCGGGTCCGGCCTGCCGCTCTGGCTGCCGGCCGGGGCGGTGATCCGGCGGGAGTTGGAGGAGTTCGCCCGGGAGGTCGCCATCGCCACCGGCTGTCAGCCGGTCTACTCCCCCGTGCTCAGTAAACGGGCGCTGTTCGAGCGGTCCGGGCACTGGGAGAAGTTCAGCGACGACATGTTTCCGCCGATGCCGGTCGGCGGTGATCAACTCGTGCTCCGGCCGGCCAACTGCCCGCACCACGCGATGATCTATGCCACCGAGCAGCACAGCTACCGCGAACTTCCGGTGCGCTACAACGAGCTGGCACCGATGTTTCGGGCCGAGCGGTCCGGATCGTTGAGCGGCCTGAGCCGGGTCCGGCAGATCGATCTGGACGACACCCACGTGTTCTGTCGGCCGGACCAGTTGCGGGCCGAGGTGGTGCTCGCCATGGGGGCGTTGTTGGATGCGTTCGCGGTGCTCGGCATCGCCGTGTCCTACCTCCGGTTGTCCTGCCGGGACGGCGGTCCGGGCTATCTCGGCGCCGACGAACAGTGGCGGCAGGCGGAGGACGAACTCCGGCAGGCGATGCCGGAGTTGGGGCTCGACCGGCGCGGACTGAGCTGGCGCGAGGCAGCCGGTGAGGCCGCGTTCTACGGGCCCAAGATCGACGTCCAGGTGCTCGACGCCGCTGGCAAGGAGGAGTCGATCGCGACCGTCCAGCTGGACTTCAACCAGCCGGAGCGGTTCGACCTGACCTTTGCCGGCGCCGACGGCTCCGCCCAGCGGGTGATCATGATCCACCGCGGCGTGATCGGCTCGATGGAACGGATGACCGCCTTCCTGCTGGAGGCCTACGACGGCCGGCTGCCGATCTGGCTGGCGCCGGTCCAGCTTTGTCTGCTGCCCGTCGGCGACTCCGGCGCCGTCGCCGCTGAACGGGCCGCGGATTGCCTTCGCCGCAAGGGCATCCGGGTTCGACTACAAACCGACGGCAGCCTCGGCCGGCGGATCCAGGACTCCCGCGCCCGGCGGGACGCCCTGATCGGCGTGATCGGCGACCGCGAGGCCGCGGCCGACGAGATCACCGTCGACGACGCTGCCGCCGGAGTCCGGTCCCGGCTCGCCGTCCACGACCTCGCCGAACGCATCTCAGCCGCCAGGCAACGTCGCGAGGTCCGCGTCGACCTGGATGGGTGAGGAACCCCGATCAGGCTTGCCCTTCGACAGGCTCAGGGAACGAACACCCAAGACTCCGCCCTCGCTGGCACCCTTTCGACCGGCCTGGCTGAGTCGCCCTCGGCGCGTTTGTCAGCGCGGCCGGACGACCACGTCCTCGGCGTGCTCGGCGAGCTTCTCTTCACCCTCGCCGCCGGCCTTCTTCCGGACGATCGTGTACTTGTACGACTCGAACGACGGTGCCTCCACCCGAACCCGGAGCTGATCGCCGGTGTCGGACGGCCAGACGCCCGACGCCGTGCAGTCGAGATCCTTCCAGGGCAGGTCCGCGGGCTCCCGGCTCGGCTGGAACGGGCGGATCTCCAGGCGGCCGGTGACCGGCAGTTGCTGGTCCCCGGCCGGCTTCGGGCAGCCGTACTTCTGCGCGGTCATGCTGCCCGCCAGCCAGCCGAGCTCCAGGTTCGTATCGCCGTCGAAATGCGCCAGCATCGTCGTGGCGCAGAAGAAGTCGTCATACGGCCAGAACTGCCACACCCACGGCTTACCGGTCGATCTGGACTTCTCCAGGTCGATCACCCGAGGGCAGGACTGTGGACTCGTCGCGACCACGAACCGGCCCTTGCCGGACCCGACCACCTGTTCGTACGCCAGCCCGCCGCCGTCCAGCTCGATCGCCGTGCTGTCCGGCCAGACCCCGATCAGCCGGTTCGCGTACTCGCCCTGGCGCAGCGTCAGCAGCGCCACGTCGCCCGCCGCGCCGACGAGCTTGGCCCCGTCCAGTCCCCCGGACACTTTCGGGGCGTAGGTGGCGCCGGTCCAGTCGGCGGTCATCGGGTCGTATCGGGCGATCTTGACCCCACCGCGCGTCTGGACGGTGAGCACCTGGCTCTTCGTGTTGAACGCAACGCCGCTGCAGGCGCACTCGGTCGACTGCTGCCGTCCCGTGTACGCGTCGACGACGGTCAGTGCCTTGCCGTCGGTGGCGGCGAACCAGGCGCCATCCGCACTGAAGGCGAAGGCCGGCGTCCCACCCTCGGCGAGCTGCTGCACCTCGAGCTTCTTGCCCGTGTCCATGATCAACTCGACCTTGCCGTCGATCCGGGCCGCCGCTCTGATCACCGGCTGCTCCGGCTGCGGCTGCGGCGGATGATCATCGAGATATTTCGCCGCGGCGATCACGTTGAGCTTGCCGTAGCCGTATTCGTCGTTGCGCTGCCCGCGTTGGACGTCGACCGGATCGGTGCTCATGATCAACGCCTGCCGGATGTCGGCCGGACTGGCCTCGGGATGCCGAGCCAGCAGGATCGCGACGGCAGCACTGACGTATGGCGCCGCGAACGACGTGCCCTTGTTGCTGCACAGGGTGCGCGGCCCGGCCAGCCGGGTGACACAGGTGGACAGGATATTCTCCCCCGGCGCCATGATCATCGTGGTCCGGTTCTCGGACGAGAACCAGGCACGGTCACCGTCCTCGTTGATGGCGCCGACGCCGAGCACGGTCGGCTGATCGGCCCCGCCGGCGATCTCGTTCGCCCGGACACACTTGTCCTTGTCGTACCCGCGCTCCCCAGGCGGCCAATTGAACCCCTCGCCGGCGCCGCCACAGTTCCCGACCGCGGGAACCACTACGACCTGGCTCAGCTCGGCGTATGCGTAGGCGGCCCGGAGCAGTGAGTTGTCGGTCGCGCCGGTGGACACGTTGATCACCCGGGCGCCCTGATCGATGGCCCAGATGATCTCGTCCTGGAGCCCTTCCTGCCCGACGGCCTCGCCGCTACGCCAGTACTGCGCGTCGAGCAGCTTCGCCTTCGGCGCGATCCCGGTGACACCGGTGCCGTCGTCGGCGGCTGCGATGATGCCGGCCACCTCCGTGCCATGCGACTCGTACCCGTCGGTCCCGAGCTCGGTGTCCTTGACCCCGGCCATCCGGTCAGCGACCTCGGCCTGTTTGGGGTCGATCCCGCTGTCGACCACTCCGACCTTGATCTCCGGCGCGTCGGCCGGCCACAGGTCACGGAGCGCGTCCGCACCTCCGAGGGCGTCCAGCCCCCACTGCCGCTCCTCGGTCCCGTCCACGGCGGGATGCGGATCCACGACCTCGGCCGGCGGCTCGGCTGCGTCGACTCGATCGGCTGCGACGACCTCCTGCCGCTGCCGCAGTTCAGCGAGCTTCGGCGCGACCTCGGCTTCCGCGACCAGGACCGTCTCCGGGATCAGGCAGTGCCCGCGGAGCCGGATCACGCCGAGATGGACGTCACCGGAACCGGACGGCTTCGGCCGCGGATACTTCGCACAGCCAGGGTCCGGGCGGGCCTGCTTGACCAGTTGCTCGTTGAACGGCAGGTCCGGCCGGTCCGGCTGCGCGGTCGGCTGACCGCCCCCGATCATCACCACGGCCAGCACCGCCACGACGATCACCACCACACCGAGCGCGATCGCTCCGATCAGCCAAGGTCGCTTCACGACTGCTGAGTCTGCCAGGTGTCAGCCAGGTCGGGTCAACCGAGTTCGTCCTCGGCCTGTTTGATCGCCGCGAACTCCTCCTCCGGCGCGTTGGCCACCAGGTGATGACGGCTGTAGAGGAAGAAGTAGACCAGGGCGATGATCAGGATGCCGGCGGTGATCCCGGCGGCGATCTTGTCGACGAAGAAGGTCGCGACCACCGCGGCCAGGGCGAGCACGGCGGCGATGCCGGTGGTGATCACGCCGCCCGGCGTCCGGTACGGGCGCTCCAGATCCGGCTCGCGGATCCGGAGCACGATGTGCGAGACGTTCATCAGCACGTAGGACACGGCGGCACCGAACACCGCGATGTTGATCAACAGCGCACCGTTCTGGGTGATCGCGGCCAGCAGGAAGCCGACCAGCCCGGGCACCACCAGAGCCAGGTACGGCGTCTTGCGCCGACCCGTGACCGACAGCCAGCGCGGCAGGTAGCCGGCCCGGGACAGGGCGAACAGTTGCCGGGAGTAGGCGTAGATGATCGAGAAGAAGCTGGCCACCAGGCCGGCCAGGCCGGCGTAGTTGACGAACTGGGCCAGCAGGTTGTCGCCGCCGTAGGCCGCGCGGATCGCCTCCGGCAGCGGGTTGGTGGAGGTGGACATGAGCTGCGAGCCGGCCGTGCCCGGCACCAGGAAGAGCATCAGTGCGGCGAAAACGACCAGGATCGCCATCGCCGCGATGATCCCGCGCGGCAGGTCCCGGCGCGGGTCCCCGGCCTCCTCCGCGGCCAGCGGAACCCCTTCCACGGCGAGGAAGAACCAGATGCCGTAGACGAAGGCGGCGAGCACACCGGCGACACCGAACGGCAGGAAGGTGCTCGCGCCGAGGGCCTCGGTGGGCACGATGTCGAACAGCTTGCCGGCGTCGAACTTGCCGATCATCCCGACCACGAACACCACCAGCGCGACGACGGCGATCGCGGTCACCACGAAGATCACCCGTAGCGCCTCGCCGACGCCCCACAGGTGCACGCCGATGAAGATCAGATAGCAGACCAGGAAGACCGGCCAGCCGCTGGTCAGGCCGAACAGGCCGAGCGCCTCGACATAACCGCCGATGAACACCGAGATCGCGGCGGGCGCGATGGCGTATTCGATCAAGATCGCGGTTCCGGTCGCGAACCCTCCGGTCGGCCCGAGGGCGCGCCGGGCGAAGCCGTAACCGGCGCCGGCGACCGGCATCGCCGAGGCCATCTCGGCCAGCCCGAACACCATGCAGGCGTACATGATCGCCATCAGCACGGTGGCGATCAGCAGGCCGCCCCAGCCGCCCTGGGCGAGGCCGTTGTTCCAGCCGGCGAAGTCGCCGGAGATCACGTACGCGACGCCGAGTCCGGCGAGCAGCACCCAGCCGGCGGCCCCGCGACGCAACTGCCGCTGCTGCAGGTAGTTGCCCTCGACGGTCTCGTACTCGACGTTCTTCCGCCGGCCGGCTGGAGTCGCCATCACTGCCCCTACTCTCCGGTGCGTTCAATGGATCAGAATCAGTCCTTTGAGCTTGATCAAGCGTGATCCAGTCGCCGGGGCGATGTCAAGACATTCGCCTACCTCCCGCGGATCGCGCGTTGACACGACCACAGCCCCACCTGTCCAATGGATCATCACCAGTCCTTTGGCAGGAGGTCGGATGCCACGAACTCGGACCGAACAGCGGTCGGGAAAGCTCACCGTCGATCAGCTCCGCAGCCTGGTCGCCGAAGGTGCGATCGACACCGTGCTGGTCGCGATCACCGACATGCAGGGCCGGCTGCAGGGCAAGCGGTGTGCCGCGGAGTATTTCCTGAACGAGGTCGTCCCGCATGCCACCGAGGCCTGCAACTACCTGCTCGCCGTCGACGTGGAGATGAACACCGTCGACGGTTATGCGATGTCCTCGTGGGAACACGGCTACGGCGACTTCGTGCTCCGGCCCGATCTGGACACGCTGCGGCTCGTCCCCTGGCACGAGGCCACCGCCCTGGTGATCGCCGACGTCGAGTGGGTGACCGGCGGCGACGTACCGGCCTCACCGCGGCAGGTGCTGCGCCGGCAGCTCGACCGGCTCGCCGAACGCGGCCTCGCCGCCTTCGTCGGCACCGAGCTGGAGTTCATCGTCTTCGACGACAGCTACGAGCAGGCCTGGACCGCGGGCTACCGGGACCTGACCCCGGCCAATCAGTACAACGTCGACTACTCGCTGCTCGGCACCGGCCGGCTGGAGCCGTTGCTGCGCGACATCCGCAACGGGATGACCGGCGCCGGTCTGTATGTCGAGTCGGCGAAGGGTGAGTGCAATCCCGGCCAGCAGGAGATCGCGTTCCGCTACACCGACGCGCTGGACACCTGCGACAACCACAGTCTCTACAAGACGGGGGCGAAGGAGATCGCCGCCCGGCACGGCAAGAGCCTGACCTTCATGGCGAAGTACAACGAGCGCGAGGGCAACTCCTGCCACATCCACCTGAGCCTGCGCGGCACCGATGGCAGCCCGGTGCTCAGCGGTGACGGGCCGAACGGATTCTCGCCGATGATGATCAGCTTCCTCGCCGGACAGCTCGCCACGTTGCGTGAGCTGACGTACTTCCTGGCGCCGAACATCAACTCCTACAAGCGATTCGTGCCCGGTAGCTTCGCGCCGACCGCGGTCGCCTGGGGCATCGACAACCGGACCTGCGCGCTGCGGGTGGTCGGCCACGGCGAATCGCTGCGGGTGGAGAACCGGGTGCCGGGCGGCGATGTGAATCCCTACCTGGCGGTCGCCGCGCTGATCGCCGCCGGCCTGCACGGCGTCGACCACGAGCTACCGCTGGAACCCGAGCTGACCGGCAACGCCTACAGCACGGACAAGCCGCGGGTGCCGACAACGCTGCGCGAGGCGGCGGACCTGTTCGCCGGCAGCGAGGTCGCCCGGTCCGCGTTCGGCGACGACGTGGTCGAGCACTACCTGAACAACGCCCGGGTTGAGCTGGCGGCCTACGACGCCGCCGTCACCGACTGGGAGAAGATCCGTGGGTTCGAACGTCTCTAGCCCCCTGATCGGGATCAGCTGCTATCTGGAGCAGGCGCGGTTCGGCGTCTGGGACACCCCGTCCGCCCTGCTCCCCCGCTCCTACCTGGACGGTGTGCTGGCCGCCGGCGGGACCCCCGTGCTGCTGCCGCCGGTCGAGGGCTGGGAGGCCGGGCAGCTGTCCCGGCTGGACGGCTTGATCATCGCCGGTGGGGCCGACGTCGATCCGGTTCGGTACGGGGCCGAACGGGACCCGGCCACCGGACCGGCCCGACCGGACCGGGACGAGTCGGAGTGGTCCTTGATCAACACCGCCTTCGAGGTCGGGCTGCCGATCCTGGCCGTCTGCCGTGGGATGCAGCTGCTCAACGTCGTGCTCGGCGGCACCCTGCACCAGCACCTGCCGGATCACTTGCACCAACGTTCCCTGAGCCTGTCGAAGGGCAAGCCCGATGCACCTGGTTCGCCCTTCGACAAGCTCAGGGAACGAAACAAGCATCTGCCGGAGCCTGGGACTTTCGGCCGAGTCAAGATCAACATCGATGCGGACAGCCGGCTGGCCAAGATCATCGGCGAGGAGGTCGAGGTGCACTGTCACCACCATCAGGCGGTCGACCGGCTCGGCAATGAGCTGACCGCCGTCGCCTGGGCGGAGGACGGGACAGTCGAGGCGATCGAGGTCGACGCCGATGTCTTCGCCCTGGCCGTGCAGTGGCATCCGGAGGAGGACGGAGTGGACCGCAGACTGTTCGAGGCGTTGATCATGGAGGCTGCCCGGTGACGACGGTGATCAATCCGGCGACGGAGGCCGTCGTCCGGACCGTGCCGGCGACGTCGGCGGCGGAAGCGGAGGCGGCGATCGAGCGGGCCGAGCAGGCATTCCCGGCCTGGCGGGAGGTGGCGCCGGCAGACCGAGGCCGGCTGCTGCGCCGGTTCGCCGAGGAGGTCGACGCCGATCTCGGCACGCTGGCGGAGCTGGAGGTGGCGAACTCCGGACACACGATCGGCAACGCGCGCTGGGAGGCGGGCAATGTCCGCGACGTGCTGCACTACTACGCCGCAGCGCCGGAGCGGCTGTTCGGCCGGCAGATCCCGGTGCCGGGTGGGGTGAACCTGACCTTCGCCGAACCGCTCGGCGTGGTGGGGGTGATCGTGCCGTGGAACTTCCCGATGCCGATCGCCGGCTGGGGCTTCGCGCCCGCGCTCGCCGCGGGCAACACGGTCGTGCTCAAGCCGGCCGAGCTGACTCCGCTGACCGCGCTGCGGCTGGCCGAGCTGGGCCTGGCGGCCGGTCTGCCCGACGGCGTGTTCCAGGTGCTGCCCGGCCGGGGATCCGTGGTGGGACAGCGATTCGTCGATCATCCGGCGGTACGCAAGGTGGTGTTCACCGGGTCGACCGAGGTCGGCCGGCAGATCATGGCCGGCTGCGCGGCGCAGGTGAAACGGGTGACGCTGGAGCTGGGCGGCAAGAACGCGAACGTGATCTTCGCCGACGCCGACCTGGAGCGGGCCGCGGCCGCCGCGCCGTACGGCGTTTTCGACAACGCCGGCCAGGACTGCTGTGCCCGGTCCCGGATCCTGGTGCAGGGCACCGTGTTCGATCGCTTTCTCGAGTTGCTCGAGCCGGCCGTCCGCGGCGTGCTGGTCGGTGATCCGGCCAGCGAGGCCACCGAGATGGGGCCGTTGATCTCGGCCCACCATCGGGACCGGGTCGCGTCCTACCTGGACGACTCGACGGAGGTCGCGTTCCGCGGCGCCGCGCCGGATGGCCCGGGTTTCTGGTTCCCGCCGACCGTCGTCCTGCCGAAGGGACCGACCGACCGGGTGATCACCGAGGAGGTGTTCGGTCCGGTGGTGACCGTACAACCGTTCGAGGACGAGGCCGACGCGGTCCGGCTGGCCAACGACACCCCGTACGGACTCTCCGGTTCGATCTGGACCACCGACGTCGGCCGGGCGCTGCGGGTCGCCCGCGGCATCGAGGCCGGCAACCTGTCGGTCAACTCGCATTCGTCGGTGCGCTACGGGACGCCGTTCGGCGGGATGAAGCAGTCCGGGCTGGGCCGCGAGCTCGGACCGGACGCCCTGGATGCCTTCACCGAGACCAAGAACGTGTTCATCGACACCAGCCGAGGGAGCGAGTAGATGCGGTTGCAGGGAAAGATCGCCGTGATCACCGGGGCGGCCAGCGGGATCGGGCTGGCCACGGCGAAGCGGTTCGCCGCCGAGGGTGCCACGGTCGTCGCCGTCGATCTGGTCGAGGACGCCATCACGACGTTGGCCAAGGAGCTCGACGGGGACGCGATCGTCTGCGACGTCACCGACGAGGCCGCCGTCGCGGCGATGTTCGAGCAGGTCGCGGCCGATCACGGCGCCGTGGACATCGCCTTCAACAACGCCGGGATCTCACCGCCGGAGGACGATTCGATCTTGGAGACAGGGATCGAGGCCTGGGAGCAGGTGCAGCGGGTCAACCTGACCTCGGTCTATCTGTGTTGCAAGCACGTGCTGCCGCAGATGCGCCGGCAGCGGCACGGCTCGATCATCAACACTGCGTCGTTCGTGGCGGTGATGGGCGCGGCCACGTCCCAGATCTCCTACACCGCGTCCAAGGGCGGCGTGCTGGCCATGTCGCGCGAGCTCGGCGTGCAGTTCGCCCGGGAGGGGATCCGGGTCAACGCGCTGTGCCCGGGACCGGTCAACACGCCGCTGCTGCAGGAGCTGTTCGCCGCCGACCCGGAGCGCGCACAACGCCGGTTGGTGCACGTCCCGATGGGCCGGTTCGCCGAACCGGACGAGATCGCCGCCGCCGTGACGTTCCTGGCCAGCGACGACGCCTCGTTCATCACCGCCTCGACGTTCCTGGTGGACGGAGGGATCTCCGGTGCCTATGTCACACCGCTCTGAGCCCGTCCCGGCGACCCAGCTCGGGGCGACCGCGTCGCTGTTCCGCCCGGTGCGGACCAGGAACGCGTTCGAGGAGACGGTGGAGCGGCTGCTGCAGGCGATCCGGCTCGGGGTCGCCCGGCCCGGCGAACGGCTGCCGGCCGAACGGGAACTGGCCGCCCGGCTGGGCGTCAGCCGGGTGACGCTGCGCGAGGCCATCCGCGCGCTGGCCGATGCCGGCTATGTCGAGTCCCGGCGCGGCCGGTACGGCGGTACGTTCGTCGCCGCGGACCTGCCGGGGACCGGATCGGGTGATCCGGCGGCGCCGGTGCCGGACGTCGAGGACGTACTGACGCTGCGCCGGGTGCTGGAGAGCGGCGCGGCGGAGGCGGCCGCGACCCGGCCCCTGACCCAGGACCAGCGCCGGCAGCTGCGGGTCCGGCTGACCGAGGTCGCCGAGGTCGATGAGCAGGACGAGGCCGAATACCGGCGCCGGGACTCCCGGCTGCACCTGGCGATCGCAGAGCTGACCGGCTCCCCGTCACTGACCACGTCGGTCGCCGACATCCGGTCGACGGTGAACGGGCTGCTGGACGCGATCCCCTGGCTGCCGGCCAACATCGAGCATTCCAACGCCCAGCATGCGGAGATCGTCGAGGCCATCCTGTCCGGCGATCAGGCCGCGGCCCGGGCCGCGATGGACGAGCATCTGGACGGCACCGAGTCACTGCTCCGCGCCTTCCTCGCCTGACCTTCGCCGGGCTCAGCCAGCGCGGGACGACAACGTCCGGCCCTGATCAGGCTGCGATGACGCCGGTCAGCACCGCCAGCCGGACCACATCGGCATGATCGTGATCATGCTGCTCCAGGAACTCGATCGCGGCCTGCGACGGCAGGGCGTGCACGCCGGTGATCTGCTCGCCGTCCGGCGGGCTGGTCGGTTCGCCGACCACGGTCGCCGGTGCGCTCGCGTACGCCCAGTAGCCGGTCGGATGCGCCAAATGATCACGGTACGGGCGGGACTCCCGGCTGACGGCGACGTGCGACGCGAACACGGTGACCGGACCGTCCAGCCGGAGCCCGGCCTCCTCCATCGCCTCCCGCCGGGCCAGCTGTTCCAGGTCCTCCCCCGGCTCCCGCCGCCCGCCGGGCAGGAACCGCCAGCCCTCGGCGCTCTCGCAGACCACGACCAGGCCATCGGCCGTCATTGCCACCAGGTGCAGCCGGTTGATCGACTCGGCCGGCACCGCGTCGACGGTGAAGGTGATGTCGCAGTTCGCGTAGTCCACCCAGCTCGGGGCGAACAGCCGCGGCAGCCGGGCGGCGAGCGTGGCATCGTCCATGCGCCGAAAGCCTACGAATCGATCCGGTCCGCCCGCGTCACCAGGGCCGCGTACGGTGACGCCATGGCTGAATCGGCGCCGTCGCTGCGCGTGATCGGGATGATGTCGGGGACCTCGTTCGACGCGGTCGACGCCGGTGCCGCGGAGCTGTCCTTCGCCGGCGACGTGATCACCCTCCGACCGCTCGGCCTGGTGTCCCGGCCGTATCCCACCGAGATCCGGGACGCACTGGCCGACGCCCTGCCGCCGAGCACCGCCTCGGCGGCGAAGCTGTGCGAGCTGGACACCTTGATCGGACAGTTCTTCGCCGAGGTGGCCGAGGCGGCGATCGCCGAACTCGGCGCCGGCCGGGCCGACCTGATCGCCTCGCACGGGCAGACCGTCTTCCACTGGATCGAGGACGGTACGGCCCGCGGCACCCTGCAACTGGGCCAGCCGGCCTGGATCGCGGAACGGACCGGCTGCCCGGTGGTCGCCGACTTCCGGTCCCGCGACATCGCCGCGGGCGGCCAGGGCGCGCCGCTGGTCGGCATCTTCGACGTGCTCTGGCTGCACTCCCGGCCCGGGCGCCCGGTGGCGCTCAACCTCGGCGGGATCGCCAACATCACCGTCGACGTCGGCACCGACCGGCCGCTCGCCTACGACACCGGACCGGCGAACGCGCTGCTGGACGCGGTGACCCGCTCGGTCACCGGCGAGCCGTACGACCGCGACGGTGTCCGGGCGGCCCGCGGTGAGGTCCGGCCGGACCTGTTGGACCGGCTGCTGGCCGAGCCCTACTACCGCCGCGCGGCACCGAAGTCGACCGGCAAGGAACTGTTCAACCTCGACCACCTGGCCGGCCTGGTGCCGGACCTCGGGCCGGATTCGCTGGACGATGTGCTGGCCACGCTGACCGAGCTGACCGCCCGGACCGTCGCGGCGGCGATCGGCCGGCACGATCCGACCGAGGTGATCGTCGCCGGCGGCGGCGTCCGCAATCCGACCCTGGTCCGGCGGCTGACGGCTGCCCTGGATCCGGTGCCACTGGTGCCGGCCGAGGAACTCGGCCTGGCCGGTCAGGCCAAGGAGGCGTACCTGTTCGCCCTGCTCGGCTTCCTGTCCGTGCACGGTCTGACCGGCACCGTGCCGTCCTGCACCGGTGCCAGGCACGCGTCGGTCCTCGGCTCCGTCACCCCCGGCCGCGGCCCGCTGCGCAGCCTGCCCGGCGCCCAACCACCCCGATTTCTCCGACTTGTGCCGTAGGGCGGTGAGTTTCGGGCTGCCAGCAGGTCGTACAGGCATGGATCCTCAGATGACGGAGCCGCGGATCGTCGATCGCGCGGCCCAGCCGTACGTTTTCATCAGCCGGCGGATGCCGATGAGCCGGCTGGGAGAGCTGGTCGAGGTGCACGGCCAGGTCTTCGGCTGGCTGGCCGAGCGCGACGTGTCGCCCGCCGGCGCGCCGTTCTGGAAGTACAACGTGATCGACATGGCGCGGGAGCTGGAGATCGAGGTCGGCGTGCCGACGTCGGCCGTGCCGACCGGCGAGGGTGAGGTGCGCGGCGGCATCCTGCCCAGCGGCCGGTACGCCACCGTCGGCCACACCGGACACCCGGACGAGCTGATGGAGGTCACCAAGCGCTTCCTCGGCTGGGCCGGCACCGAGCAGCTCCGGTTCGACCGGGCCGACTCCGCCGAGGGTGACCGCTGGGCCTGCCGGCTGGAGATCTACGAGACCGATCCCGCCGAGCAGCCAGACCTGGCGAAGTGGCAGCACACCTTGGCCTTCCGGCTCGCCGACGAGAGCTAGGGCGAGCCGCCGAGCCAGCTGACGTAGAAGATGCCGACGCCGATGATCATGAAGACGCCGGCGATGATCCAGAACCGGATCGTGATCGTCACCTGAGCCCAGCCCTTGAGCTCGAAGTGGTGGTGCAACGGGCTCATCAGGAAGATCCGCTTGCCCTTGGTCGCCTTGAAATACATCCGCTGCACGATCACCGAGCCGGTGATCACGCAGTACAGGCCACCGATCACGATCAACAGCAGTTCGGTCCGGGAGAGGACGGCCAGCGCGGCCAGCGAGCCGCCGAGGGCCAGCGATCCGGTGTCGCCCATGAAGATCTTGGCCGGCGGCGCGTTCCACCAGAGGAAGCCGATCAGGCTGCCGGACAGGGCGGTGGCGATGATCGCCAGGTCCAGCGGGTCGCGGACCTCGAAGCACCGGGCCAGATCCGTCGGCTCCAGCCCCGGGTTGTGGCAGGACTGGCTGGACTGGAAGAACCCCATGAAGATGTAGGCCGACAGCGCCAGGATGGTGGCGCCGGTGGCCAGCCCGTCCAGGCCGTCGGTCACGTTCACGCCGTTCGACGTGGCCACCGCGAGCAGGTTGATCCAGATGATCAACAGCAGCATGCCGATCGGCAACCCGAACCGCATCAGGTCCAGCCACGGGATGTCCCGGGCGAACGAGATGGCGGTCGAGGCCGGCGTCAGCCCGGTCCGCGGATCGGCGAACTGCAGCGCGAGGATCGCGAACGCGGTGCTGACCGTCACCTGACCGGCGATCTTCTGCCAGCCGCCGAGGCCGAGGCTGCGCTGCTTCCGGGTCTTGGTGAAGTCGTCCAGGAAGCCGACCGTCCCGTGCCCGACCATCATCAAGATCACCAACAGCGCGCTCGGCGAGATCGGCACGCCCGGGCCGAAGAGGTGCCCGGCGAAGTAGCCGACCAGCGCCCCGGTGACGAACACCAGGCCACCCTTGGTCGGGGTTCCGCGCTTGGTGTGGTGGGTGTTCGGGCCGTCCACCCGGATCATCTGGCCCCAGCCGATCCGGGTGAACAACCGGATCGCGACCGGGGTCACCAGCAGACTGAAGATCAGGCCGACGGCGCCGGCGACCAACAGGGCGATCATCGGCGACCTCGCACGGCCACGGGTCGGGGCAGAACGGCTCGGAGCAGGACTGTTCGGGGCACGACGGTTCGGTGGGCTGACCTCATCCGGCGGCGACCACCAGGGCGGTCCGATCGGCAAGCTGGGTGGACGGCGAACCGGGCCAGAGGGTCATTGCGACGATATTAGTGGGCGCCCCCCGGCGGATGGCGTAACCGGCGCCGTATTTGAGCGGGGCGTGCCGGGGCGGTGAGATGAAATCACGATTTCCGGTACGAATTCTGTGAAAACGTCGCAGAATGGGGCGGGTGATCGACTTTCAGCTCGTCGACCTCGCCCGCGAACTCGTCCGGGAACGCTTCCCCAACCTCCGGGCCTCTTGGCTGGGCGGTAGCGTCGTCGCCGAAACGACAACCCCCACCTCCGACCTCGACCTCACGGTGCTGCTGGACGCTCCACCGGGTGCGCATCGGGAGTCCCTGCGGTACGACGGCCATCCGGTCGAGTTGTTCGTGCACACCGAGGAGTCGCTGACGTACTTCTGCGACCGGGACCGGCATCGGCGGCGGCCGAGCATGATCCGGCTGGTCGGCGAATCCATCATCCTGGCCGACTACGACGGCTCCGGTGCCGCCTGGCAGCGGCGCTGCCTGGACTGGCTGCGGACCGGGCCCGAGGCGCTGGACCAGGCGGATCTGGACCATCGCCGCTATCGCGTCACCGACCTGCTGGACGATCTGCGCGGCGCCCAGGACCCGGACCGGATCGGGGTGATCGGCTCCTGCCTGCTGGAGTCGGCCGCGGATCTGCTGCTGGCCGGGTCGCGGCGCTGGGTCGGCGCCGGCAAGGCACTGGTGACCGAGTTGCATCGGTTCGACGCGCAGACCGGCAGCAACTGGCAGGCGGATCTGCTCGGTGCGGCCCGGTCTGCCTGGGCCGGTGACCCGGGGCCGATCACCAAGATGGCGGAGCAGATCCTGGACCAGTTCGGCGGTCCGCTGTTCGAGGGCTATCGCGCCGAGGCGGACCTGCCGACCAACCGCTGATCGGCGCGTAGGCTCCTGCCATGTCTCCGAGGGCCGATTCGCCGAAGGACCGCTTCATCACTGTGTACGGACACCGTCCGGTGCAGGCCGCGCTGGACGATCCCGACCTGGCGATCGACAAGATCATGATCGCCGACGGCGAGCGCGGGCCGGCCGCTCGGCAGATCGAGGCCACCGCCCGGAGCCGCGGCGTCGAGGTGCAGCGGGCGCCGGCCCACCGGATCAAGCTGCTGTCCGGCAACGGCAAGCACGACAACGGCGTGCTGGCCGACGTGATCGCGCCGGGCATGCGCACCCTGGCGGCGGCCCTGGACGGCGCCGACCGGCCGGGCCGCGTGCTGCTGCTCGACGGTGTCCGGACCCCGAGCAATGTCGGGATGATCCTGCGGACGGCGACCGCCGCGGGCGTGGACGGAATCGTCATCCCGCACCGCGGCGTGGCCAGCATCGATCCGCTGGTGATCAAGGCCTCCGCCGGCGTCGCGTTCCGGGCCCCGGTGCTGCGAGCCGGCACCGCGGCCGAGGCCGCCGAACGGTTGCGCGACGCCGGCTACCGGCTGGTCGGCCTCGGCGCCGGCGCCGACACCTCGATCTTCTCGGTCCAACTCGACTCCCCGGTCGCCATCGTGCTGGGCAGCGAGACCGACGGGATCGGCCCGGACGTCGGCCGGCTGATCACCGACTGGGTCCGGATCCCGATGCCCGGCGCCGTCGAGTCGCTCAACGTGGCCAGCGCCGCCGCCGTCGCCTGCTTCGAACTGGTCCGCCGCACCGAACTGGCCCGAAACACCGGCTGAAGTCTCGGTGCTGCGTCGACTGTGACGTTTCCCGTCCCGATCGGCTGGAAAGGCGGGAAACGTCCCACTCGGTGCCGGTTCAGACCTAACTCGAAGCCGCCCGGTACAGAAGATCGAACTGCTCGGCCACCGAGTTGATCGGTGACGTCACGTCGTATTCGACATCAACGGGAAGTCCGGACATCTCGTACGACTCGCGCCCCGCAGCCGCGGCCGGAAGGCTGAGCTTGAGCCCGCTCCGAGGCAGCAGGTAGGGAGCGAGGTTGCCGAAGGCCATGCAGCCGGCCGTGTTGCGACCGGCCAGCACGGCATCGAAACCCTCGCGCAGGAGCCAGGCCGCGCTCTCAGCCGAGGAGGCACTGCCGCGGTCGGTGAGGACAACCATCCGGCCCGGCCATGGGGTCGGGCCGGACGGAAGATCGGCCGACTTCGTCGCTACGGCAAGTTCGGCACCGCCGTCCACCTCGAAACGTTCGAGATCGTAGTCGGGATTGAGTGGATCGTCGGGTCGAGCTGCCTGCCAGAAGACCGTTTCGTTCCAGTAGTTCAGGGGGATCTCCCCGATCCGCCATTCGCGCCACGGCGGAAAAGCGACAGCCCGGCTGAGATGTCGGCGGGCCCACTCGGTCAGGTAGCGGTCGTCACCACCCGGGTTGGCACGAAGATCCACCAGGATCCGTTCATGATCGAAATGGCGACGATGCGAGTCCTGCCAGGCCAACATTCGCTCAGTGCTCTCACGAGTCGAACCACCGAACTGGCGAATCCGCAGGCACAACACTCCGGCGTGCTCGCTCTCCGTCACGACCGGCCCGGGCTCCCGGATGGACCGAGGCTCGGATCCCCTCGGGTCGGCGGCACCGACCAGCTCACCATCCTCACCGACGGCGTGCAGATGACTGTCACGAAGGAGCCACCGGAGCTCGTGGAAAGTCGTCCCGATCGCCGCACCCCAGGTCTCCGGGCGCTCGGCACGAAGCCGGCGCGACCACTCCTCCAGCAGGACAGCCACCGGACCAGCCTGAAGCGCTCCCGAGGCCAGGCCGAAGTGCCGCTGACTGATCAGCACCGCCAGATCTGGCAGGTCGGCGGCAAGCGCCAAAGGATCGCAGGGTGTCGCTGCCGTACGCTCCGCGGCGTACCGGCTCAGCTCAGCAACCACCGCGCTGTCCGGATCGAGGAGCCAATCCACCATGATCTCCGGGCAGCTCAGGTGGAGCGCCCGAAGTTCGTCCGATCCCCCGCCACCGGGTGTCTGGCTCCCGGTCAACTGGCCTTCTTCGCCGGCTTCTTGGCGGCTGTCTTCTTCGCCGCTTTCTTCGTGCCGCTCTTCTTGGCGGCCGTCTTCTTGGTGCCGCTCTTCTTCGCGGTCGACTTCTTCGCGGCGGACTTCTTACTGCCGGACTTCTTCGCGGACCGGCGGCCGCCGACCTCGTCGATGCTGCGGCGCAGCGCCTCGACCAGGTCGATCACCTTGCCCGGCTCCTCCTCGTCGGACTCCTCGCCGAAGGTCGCCGCGGTGTCCAGGGCGTCGCCCTCAGTGAGCTTGGCCTCGATCAGGATCCGCAGCTGTTCCTGGTATTCGTCGGTGAACGTGTCCGGCTTGAAGTCGCCCGACATCGAGTCGATCAGCGATGAGGCCATCTGCTTCTCCGACTTCGACACCGACGCCTTCTCGTCCAGCACCGGGAAGTCGGCCTCGCGGACCTCGTCGTCCCAGAGCAGCGACTGCAGCATGATCACCTTGTCCCGCACCCGAAGAGCACCGAGCCGGGTCTTCTGCCGCAGCGAGAAGGTGACGATGGCGGTCCGGTCGCTCTCCTCCAGCGCGTCCCGCATCAGCCGGTACGACTTCACGGCCGCCTTGTCCGGCTCGAGGAAGTAGCTCCGGTCGAACCGGACCGGGTCCAGTTGATCACTGGGCACGAACTGCGAGACGTCGATGCTCCGGCTGCGCTCCACCGGCAACGACGCAAGATCATCTTCGGTCAGTACGACCGTCGTCGAGCCGTCGTCGTAGGCCTTGTCGATGTGTTCGTAGTCGACCACCTTGCCGCACACCTCGCAGCGGCGCTGATAGCGGATCCGGCCGCCGTCGGCGTCGTGCACCTGGTGCAGCGACAGGTCGTGGTCCTCGGTCGCCCCGTACAACTTGACCGGGATGTTGACCAGGCCGAACGAGATCGCGCCCTTCCAGATCGAACGCATTGCCACTCCTCGGTGCCGTGGTGCTCGGGTTACTCGAACGGACTGGGGTCGCCGGCGCCGACCCGGACCACGGTGGCTGCACCGTCGGAGAAGTCGATCACCGTGGTCGGCTCGGCGCCGCAGTCCCCCGAGTCGACGACGGCGTCCAGCTCATGATCAAGACGGTCCTTGATCTCCCAGCCCTGGGTCAGCGCGTCGTCCTCGCCCGGCAGCAGCAGGGTGCTGGAGAGCAGCGGCTCGCCGAGCTCCGCCAGCAGCGCCTGGGTGGTGATGTGATCCGGGATCCGGACCCCGACGGTCTTCTTCTTCGGATGCAACATCTGCCGCGGCACCTCCTTGGTGGCCGGCAGGATGAAGGTGTAGCTGCCCGGGGTGGCCGACTTGATGCTGCGGAACACCGCGTTGTCGATGTGTACGAACTGGCCGAGCTGCCCGAATTCGCGGCAGACCAGCGTGAAGTGGTGTTTGTCGTCCAGTTGCCGGATCCGCCGGATCCGCTCCAGACCCTCGCGGTTGCCGAGTTGGCAGCCAAGGGCGTAACAGGAGTCGGTGGGATAGGCGATCAGCGCGCCGTCGCGAATCAGGTCGACGACCTGTCCGATGGCGCGGGGCTGGGGATTGTCCGGGTGCACATCGAAGTACTTCGCCATCGTCGCAGCTTAGGCAACGCGCCCGGTCCGTGGCCAGACGCCTGCCTTCGGGGTGTGTCTGGTGTCGCGCTAGCCGGTCCCCACGCCGAGTCGTACCGGCGTCGGGTCGATCAGATTGTCCGGGCAGCAGGCGCCGACGAAGTGGCCGTGCCGGCGGATCAGCGGGCCCGACTCGACCTCACCGATCACGCAGGTGATGTTGTCCCGGCCGCCGCGGTCCAGGGCCGCCGCGACCAGCGCGATCGCCGCATCGTCGAGATCCCGGGTGTAGAGCAGGTCGGCGATCAGCTGATCATCGACCAGGTCGCTCAGCCCGTCGCTGCAGATCAGCAGCCGGTCGCCGATCAGCAGGTCGAGCTCGATCAGATCCGGCACCGCCGGCTGCCGGTCGTCCACCGCCTGCAGCACCACGCTCCGGTACGGATAGCTGAGCGCCTCCTCCGGCGTCAGTTCGCCGGTGTCGATCAGCCGTTGGACCAGGGTGTGATCATGACTCAGCTGGGTCAGGTAGCCGTCCCGCAGCAGGTAGGCCCGGGAGTCGCCGACATGCGCCATCGCGCAGCGCTCGCCGTCGGTCATGATCGTGGTCAGGGTGGTGGACATGCCACGCCGCTCGGGATGGATCTCAGCGTCGTCGTGGAGCTGCCGGTGTGCGAGTTCGATCACATCGGACAGGAAACCGGTCAGATCGGGGTCGTCACGGGTGATCGCGGCCGAACTCAGCGCGAACGCCGTACTCGCCGATGCGATCTCTCCGGCCGCAGCGCCACCCACCCCGTCGGCGACCAAGAGCATGTAGGGACCGGCGAAGCCAGAGTCCTCATTATGCGGGCGAATCAGACCGACATCCGTGCGGGCGGCGTACCGGAACCTCACGCGGTCCGCCTCCGTCATGAGCGGCATCCTAACCCGACCGCACGCCTGGATCGAGCGTGTCGCCACCGCGTTCCGTGAAGACCTTGTTACCGACTTTCGCTGCAGACTGACCTGATGTCATATCCCGACCAGTCGCCCGGACCCGATCCTGTGCCGGAGCTGTGCCCGCCCGCGCTGCCGGAACGGGTCCACGACCGGGCCCGATCGCTGGGCCGGATCGGCGCGGAATGGCTGGCTGACCTGCCGAAACGGCTCGCCGCGCTGAGCCGGGCCTGGTCCGTCGAGCTGGCCGAACCGATCTCCGGCGGCAGCGCCGCCCTGGTGCTGCGAGCCCGGGACCGAGACGGTCGCCCGGTCGTGCTGAAGATCGGACAGCCCGACACCGATCTCGCCGAACAGGCCGAAACGCTCGATCGTGCGGCGGGTCGCGGCTATGCCCGGCTGCTGGCCCACGACCCGGATCGCAACGCGCTGCTGCTGGAGGGGCTCGGCCCGTCGCTGGAGAGCCTGGACCGGCCGCCGGAGCGCACCCTGGAGATTCTCTGCGACCTGCTCGGCCAGGCCTGGCAGGTCCCGCGGCCGACAGGACCGGTGATCATGCCGGAGCCGGTCAAGGCAACGGCGCTGGCCGAGTTCATCGACGAGGCCTGGCCCGCGCTCGGCCGGCCCTGCCCGCGACCGGTGATCGACCGGGCGCTCAGCTACGCCGAGCGGCGGACCGCGGCGTTCGAGCTGGACCGCTCGGTGATCGTGCACGGCGACCCGCATCCCGCCAACGCGCTGCAGACCTTCGCCCCGCGGCCGGGAGCGGAGTCGGGCTTCGTCTTCGTCGATCCGGACGGATTCCTCGACGATCCCGCGTACGACCTGGGCGTGGTGCTCCGGGACTGGCACCCAGAGCTGGCCGCGGCCGACGATCCGGCCGCGCTGCTGCGTGGCTACTGCCGACTGCTGGCCGAGCGGAGTGGCATCGACGACGCGGCCATCTGGGAATGGGGCTTTCTGGAACGCGTCTCCAGCGGGCTCTACTGCCTCCGCTACGGAGCCCCGGAGCCGGGTCGCGCCCTGCTCGAGTCGGCGGTCCGGCTGAGCTCACCGGAAAACCGCTGGGTCCGCGCTCGATCGGCCGATTACCATGATCACCATGTTCCGCGCAGCCGAGATGATGACCCCGCCCACGGGGTAATCCGGCCTGCGCCATCCACCCCGCGGTCTGCGGGGTGACGTGCTCCACGTTGCGTGACCCGCATCCGCGGTCCCTCGCACAGTTTGGAGTTCGATCATGACCGCCCAGCGGGTGTACGTCACCACCTCGATCCCGTACGTCAACGCCCGGCCGCATCTCGGCCACGCCCTGGAGTTCGTCCAGGCCGACATCCTGGCCCGGCACCAGCGGCAGCGCGGCCGCGCAGTGCGGCTGCTCAGCGGCACCGACGACAACGCGCTGAAGAACGTCACCGCCGCCCGCGCGACCGGCGCCGACCCGGCCGACTTCGTCGCCGGCAACGCGGCCGCCTTCGAACGGCTCACCGGCCCGCTCGGGCTGTCGCTGGACGACTTCATCCGGACCAGCATCGACCCACGTCACCGGCCCGGGGTGGAACAGATCTGGCGCCGGTGCGCGGCCGCCGGCGACTTCACCCGGCGCAGCTACGCCGGCCGCTACTGCGCCGGCTGCGAGCAGTTCCTCACCGACGACGAACTGATCGACGGGCTCTGTCCGGAGCACCGGACGCCGCCCGAACCGGTCGAGGAGGAGAACTGGTTCTTCGCCCTGAGCCGGTACGCCGATCGGATCCGGGCCGCGATCGAGTCGGGCACCGTGCGGATTGAACCCGAGCCGAAGCGGAACGAGATCCTGGCCCTGATCGACGCCGGGCTGCCGGACATCAGCGTGTCCCGGCCGGCGGGGCGCGCGGCCGGCTGGGGCATCGGGGTGCCGGACGATCCGAGCCAGGTGATCTACGTCTGGTGGGACGCGCTGGCCAACTACGTCACCGCGCTCGGCTACGCCGCGGACGGTCCGGACTATCGGTCCTGGTGGCTGGGCTCGGAACGGCGGATCCACGTGATCGGCAAGGGCATCACCCGGTTCCACGCGCTGACCTGGCTCGGCCAGTTGCTGTCGGCCGGGCTGCCCCTGCCGACGGCGATCTTCGTCCACGACTACCTCACCGTCGAGGGGTCCAAGATCTCCAAGAGCTCGGCCGGCGGCGCCGGGCCGGTCGACCCGGCCGGGCTGGTCGGACGGTACGGCCAGGACGCGGTGCGCTGGTGGCTCGCCGCCGGCGTGGCCCGGGTCGGCGACACCGACTTCATTGCTCGCTCCCTGATCGACCGGCACGACGCCGACCTGGCCAACAGTTTGGGCAACCTGGTCAACCGCACCGTCGCGCTGATCACCCGCCGCCGCGCCGGCGTCCTCGCCGCCCTGGACCCCGATCCGGACGGTGCCGATCTGCTGCGCGCCGCCGACGAGCTCCCCGACCGGATCGACGCCGCCCTGGACCGCTTCGACCTGCGCGCTGCGACGTCCGGCCTGATCGATGTAGCCCGGACGGCCAACCGCTACCTCCAACTGGCCCAACCCTGGCGACTGGCCCAGGACGATCCCCGGTTCGACCGGATCCTGGCCACAGTCCTGGCCGGCTGCCGAGTGCTGGCCGACGAGCTCTGCCCTTTCGTCCCGGACGGTGCCGCACGATTGCAACGACGACTCGGGACGGGCCCGCGGGTCGGCGTCGCCGAGGCCTGCTTCCCCCAACTCGGCCGACCGGCCTCCGAGCTGACCGCCGCCACCTGATCCAGCAAGCCGGTCGCCCACCGCCCCGAAACCGTACGGATCCCTCAGCTCACGGAACGTGGGCGCGCAGCCCACCCCAGCCTCACCCCCTCCGCCGCGTCTTTCCCGGACCCCAGGCATGGCCGACGCCAGCATCCCGAGCCGACCCGCCGCCGTCCCCCACTGCCATCCCGCGACCCAGCTCGAGTGAACGCCCCACCCCGCTCCCGGTACCGTCGCAGGGTGCTGCTGTTGATCGATCTGGACAACACGCTCGTCGATCGGGAGGCCGCGTTCGCGCGGTGGGCCGGCCGCTTCGTGGCCGAACTCGGCGGGTCACCGGCCGAGCTGGACTGGCTGATCCGCACCGATGCCGACGGCTACGCGCCGCGGGACCGGGTGGCGGACGCGATCCGTGACCGGTTCGGCCTGCGGGACGACCAGGAGGCGCTGGTCGGGCGGCTGATGCGCGAGCACGTCGAACTGATCAAGCTGGTGCCCGGCGTCCGCGGGGCACTCGAGACCCTCGCGGCCCGAGACATCGGTCGCGTGATCGTCACCAACGGAACGGAGTGGCAGCAACGGCGCAAGCTCGCGGTGGTCGGCCTGGACCATCTCGTCGACGACGTGATCATCTCCGAGTCGGCCGGCTGCAAGAAGCCCGACCAGCGCATCTTCCGGCTCGCTCTCGGGCGACACGACCCGGCCACCGCCTGGATGATCGGCGACGACCCGGACGCCGACGTCCGTGGCGGGTCGGGCGCCGGGATGCGGACCGGCTGGGTCGATCGCGGCCGTCGCTGGTCCGGCGACCACCCGCCGACCGTCAGCGGCCGTACGACTCCGGCCGTCATCACCGCCGCCCTGGCCGCATCGTGAACCGCTATTAAAGTTCGCTTCAACTTGATTTATCATGGTGATCATGCTGCACAAGACCGATCACCTGACCATCGGCGATCTGTCGGCCCGGTCCGGGGTCGCACCGTCGGCGCTGCGCTACTACGAGTCGCAGGGATTGATCACCGCGACCCGGACCACCGGCAATCAACGCCGTTACGAACGGGCGATGTTGCGGCGGATCGCGTTCATCCGGTCCGCGCAGCGGGTCGGGCTGTCCCTCTCCGAGATCACCGACGCGCTGGTCAACCTGCCGGACAACCGGACCCCGACCCGAGCCGACTGGGGCCGGCTGTCCCGGGACTGGCGACCCCGGATCGATGCCCAGATCGCCCGGCTGATCAAGCTCCGCGACGAGTTGGACAACTGCATCGGCTGCGGCTGCCTCAGCCTGAAGCGCTGCAGCCTGCAGAACCCGGACGACCTGGTCGCCGCCGATGGCCCCGGCGCCGTCTACCTCGAGCCGGGCGCCTCCCGTCTCTGCGAACCCGCCTGACCGCGTACGTCCCCCGAGCCTGTCAGAAGGCCGAACCGATCCAACTGCGCTCACGATGCGGAGGTGAGGGGTACGTTCCCTGAGCCTGTCGAAGGGCAAGCCCGATCGCGCCCCGTGCAAGCTCAACAGAATCATCCGGCCTGCCCTTCGACAGGCTCAGGGAACGAACCCTCACGTCCCATCCCGCCGGCCGGCGTCGTCGAATCGTCCAGGTCGCTCGCGATGATCATGCATTCCCAGCATCGATGAGCGCGGCTTAGCCTCGTCCCATTCCACCCGCCGCCATTCACCGGGCGCGGACCGGGACTCGAAGACGAGGGAGCCGGCGATGATCAAACGCGCCATGAGCTGGATCCTGACCGCACTGCTCTGCGGGATCGGACTGGCCGCGCCGGCCGGTGCGGAGCCGCGCGGCGCCGAGCCGATCAGCCAGACGCCCTACCTGGGCTGGAACACCTACTACGGCCTGGGCGGCGACTTCACCGAGGCGGAGGTCAAGGAGGTGGCCGACGCGCTGGTCGACCGAGGGCTGCGGGACGCCGGCTACGACATCGTTTGGCTGGACGGCGGCTGGCAGGACGACCAGCCGCGCGGCGAGGACGGAATCCTGCGGTCCGACCCGGACCGCTTCCCCAGTGGCCTGCCGGCCCTCACCGACTATCTGCATGATCGCGGACTGCGAGCCGGGATCTACACCGACGCCGGGCCCTACCTGCCGGGCAGTTGTGGCCTCGGCAGCCACGGGCACTACCAGACCGACGCCGACACGTTCGCCGCCTGGGGCTTCGACGCGGTGAAGGTCGACTTCCTCTGCGGCATCACCGCCGACCTGGATCCGAAGACCGTCTTCACTGAGTTCAGCGAGGCGTTGGCGAACAACAGCGGCGGCCGGAAGATGATCTTCAACCTGTGCAACCCGGTCACCTCGCCGGACTGGGGCGACTATCCGGAGGAGCAGCAGTCGACGTACTCCTGGAGCTACGCACCGGAGATCGCCACCTCCTGGCGGACGTACACCGATGTCGGGTTCGTCGGCGCGATCAAGTACGCCGACGTACTGCGCAACTTCGACGCCAACGCCCGGCATCCCGAGGTGGCCGGCCCGGGCCGCTGGAACGACCCGGACTACCTCGGACCGGAGCTGGGCATGAATGCCGACGAGTTCCGGACCCAGTTCACCCTGTGGGCGGTGGCCGCCGCTCCGATGATCATCGCCAGCGACGTGCGCACGCTGAACCAGGACAGCATCGACACGCTGACCGACCCCGAGGTGCTGGCGATCAATCAAGATCGCCTCGGTAAACAGGCCACCCGGGTCGGCCCGGCCGGCGATCATGAAGTCTGGGTCAAGCCACTGGCCGACGGTTCGCGGACAGTAGTGCTGTTGAACCGCGGTGACGAGCCTGCCTTGATCGACACGACCGCGGCCGAGCTGGGCCTGACCGGTCACCGGTTCAGCGTCACCGATGCCTGGTCCGACCGGGTCGCCGAGACCGCGGGCACCGTGGCCGCGACGGTGCCCGCCCACGGCACCGCGCTGTACACCGTGGCGCCGGCGACCGGCCGGCCGCTGGCGCCCCTGGTGATCACCGGGCCCGCGTCGGTCGGCAGCATCGACGGCGCGCCGGTTGGAGCCGGCGTCGATCCGCTGGTCACCGCCGGTGCCGAGCTGGACGTGTCGGTACGGCTGCACAATCTCGGCCGGACCGCCGTCCGCGACCTCGACCTGATCTTGGACGCACCACAAGGCTGGTCGGCGATGCCGCTCGGTGATCTACCGGCCCGGATCCAGCCCGGCCGGGACGCGCAGGCCCGGTTCCGGGTCACGGTCGGCGACGATGCCGCCGCGGGTCCGGCGGCGGTGCGGATCGCGGCCGAGTACGGCGGTGTGGGCGGACCCGGCCGGACCGAGACCACCGCCCTGCCGGTGACCGTCGCGGACCCGGAGCCGACCGGCCGGGCCGTGCTATCGCACCACCCGTGGGTGAGCGCGACCAGCGGCTGGATGACCCCGGCTGTTGATCAAGCGATCGGTGGCGGGCCGATCATCGTCAACGGCGCCAGCTACCCGACCGGGATCGGCGTGGCCAGCGTGTCGACCGTGCGCTACTACCTCGGCGCCAGCTGTGACCGGTTGACCGGGATCGCCGGCGTCGACGACAACGTGGACGCGGTCGGTCCCGAGGGCGGCACCGTGACCTTCACCGTGATCGGCGACGGCGAGGTGCTGTTCGAGTCGGGCTCGATCGCCCGGCACGCCACCGTCCCGCTGGACCTGGACCTCGTCGGGGTCCGCGACCTGCGGCTGGTGGTCGGCGACGACGGCGACGGCGGCTACAACGACCGGGCCGCCTGGGGCGACCTGGTCGCGTCCTGCCGGTAATCCTGCGTGCCGGGCGTGACCTCTGGGTGGTCTGCGCGGCCGCTCGGGCTGACCCTAGGATGACCGCCATGGTCAAGAAGGTCGCTCTGCTCACCGCCGGTGGATTCGCACCCTGCCTCTCGTCCGCGATCGGCGGACTGATCCAGCGCTACACCGAACTCGCCCCGGAGGTCGAGATCATCGCCTACCGGCACGGCTATCAGGGCCTGCTCGCCGGCGATTCGATCGCGGTCACCCCGGAGATCCGGGCCAAGGCGGGCCTGCTGCACTCCTACGGCGGCTCCCCGATCGGCAACTCCCGGGTCAAGCTGACCAACGCCGCCGACCTGGTCAAGCGCGGTCTGGTCGCCGAGGGCGTTGACCCGCTGCAGGCCGCGGCCGAGCGGCTGACCACCGACGGCGTGGACGTGCTGCACACCATCGGCGGCGACGACACCAACACCACCGCCGCCGACCTGGCCGCCTATCTGGCCAAGCACGACTACCCGCTGACCGTCGTCGGGCTGCCGAAGACGATCGACAACGACGTGGTGCCGATCAAGCAGTCCCTCGGTGCCTGGTCGGCGGCCGAGCAGGGCTCGCGGTTCGCGCAGAACATCGTCGGCGAGCACAACTCCGGCTCCCGGATGCTGATCGTGCACGAAGTGATGGGCCGGCACTGCGGCTGGCTCACCGCCGCCACCGCACAGGCGTACCGGGACTGGCTGGACACCCGGGAATGGCTGCCGGAGATCGGATTGAGCCGGGAGGCCTGGGACGTGCACGCCGTGTACGTGCCGGAGGCTGTGATCGATCTCGAGGGCGAGTCGGAACGGCTGCGCAAGATCATGGACGAGGTCGGCAACGTGACGATCTTCCTGTCCGAGGGCGCCGGTCTCGACTCGATCGTGGCCGACCTGGAAAGCTCCGGCGAAGAGGTCGAACGCGATCCGTTCGGCCACGTGAAGATCGACAGGATCAACCCCGGCGCCTGGTTCGCCGACCAGTTCGCGAAGCGGATCGGCGCGGAGAAGGTGATGGTGCAGAAGTCCGGCTACTTCTCCCGCTCCGCCGCCGCCAACGACGCCGACCTGAAGTTGATCAAGTCGATGACCGACCTCGCCGTCGACAGCGCCCTGCGGGGTGAGCCGGGTGTGATCGGCCACGACGAGGAACGCGGCGACGAGTTACGGGCGATCGAGTTCACCCGGATCAAGGGCGGCAAGCCGTTCGACATCACCCAGGACTGGTTCGGCGACCTGCTCGCCGGCATCGGCCAGGGCACCCCGAAGCCGGCCGCCGCCCACTGATCCGGAGCTGCCGAGCCTCGAGGCTAAATGCGTTGCATCCGATGTGGCCCGATGTCAGAGTGACTGAGTTCGAAAAGAGGAATTGCCCGGCGGGGCACCACACGTGCTGGTCGAGCGCATCGTTCCCTGGCGGACGCGGATCGACGATGCCCTCGCCCTCCCCCAGGAGCAACGGGTCCACGGTGATCTCCACGGCGCGAACATCCTCGTTGACGATCAGGACAACGTCACCGGCATCGTCGACCTCGACAAGTTGCCCATCGCGCCACGCGTCTACGACTTGGCCTACCTGCTGATGTTCAGCATCGAATGGGCCTACCAGCAGCGCGAGTCAGCCGCGATGATCAGAGCTGGAGCTGTCTTCAGGGCCCGCCAGGTCATCAGCGGATACACGTCCGTTGCCCCGTTGTCTCGCACCGAACTCGACGCGATTCCACCGTTGGCGATCCAGGCCGCCATGGGCAAGATCAACTTCTTCCTGGCCTTTCAAGGGACCGTCCGTGATACGTGGATCGACACCATCCGATGGATCACCGGTCATCCCGAGACGTTGATGCCAGAAGACAGTTCGGTTGAACCCGTCCGGCCCGACTCCTGATCGGATCCCAGCAAGAGGTGTCGAAACCGGTCGTCCGCCGTTCGTCTCAGAAGTAGGGCCCTTCCGGCAGGGAGGCCACGTGCATCCTGAAGGAGAACCGCTGTGCTCAGCAACGAAGTGCTCACCTCGAACCCGGTCCGGCGCAGCCTGACCGAGCGACGAACCTACGCTCGCGAACGGCTCCAAGCCGGCTGCCAGCTGTGGCTGGCCACCGGTAGCGACGGTCGCGGCGCGCATCTGATCCCGGTCGCCTATGTCTGGGACGGATCGGCGCTGACTACTGCGACCTTCGCCAGCAGCAGGACCGTCGCCAACCTCGAGGCTCACCCCCAGGCCAGGGTAGCGGTCGGCGACACCGCGGACGTTGTCATGATCGACACCGGTGCGTCGCTGATCAAGGTCCCCGACCTCGCCGCCGATCTGGCCGAGCGCTTTGCCAAGGTCTCCACCGATCCGCGCAGAGCGCCGGAGGGCACGTTTGTCTATCTGAGCTTGCAACCGCGGCGGATCCAGGTTTGGAACGGCCTGCACGAGTTTGTCGGGCGTACGGTCATGTCAGGCGGACACTGGCTGGAGGAGCCGATCGATCAGCGCGAAGAGCGGTGATCATCGGGCTGGCCCTTCGACAGGGTCAGGGAACGAAACCCTCTGCAGCGCATCACGAAATCCTGTGTGGCCCATCACGAAACCCCTCGATCGCCCACCAAGATCATCATGTTCGAGTGATCATCGTTCGGCGAGTAAGGAATCGACGGCGGTGCGGGCGGCCTGGGCGATCGCCCACTCGGCTTCGGGTTGTTCGAAGGCGGGGATCGAGGAGTTGGTCAGGGCGGCTACGGCGAGGCGTTCGCCGGCCGCGGTCTCGACCACGCCCACCTCGTGTCGCAGGTTGAGCAGGGTGCCGGTCTTCGACCGGATGACGGCCGAATCGGAGATCAGGTCGGCGGCGAGCCGGTGTTGCCGCAGCTGGTGCGAAAGACCTTCCCGAAGCTGGTCCGTGGCGCCCGGGGCGGCGACGGAATCGGCCCAGATCCGTTGCAGGAGGTCGATCAGCGCTCGCGCGCTGCCGGCGTTGGCACGGTGTGGGTCCAGCTGGGCGACGGCGTGGCCGCCACCGCGGGTGCTGGCCCGGACAGTCAGTTCCAGGGCCAGCTGCCGGTCGTCACCGACCAGCTCGGCCAGGGCCTGGTTGAGTTCGCGGATCGGATGCCGGACGGTGATGCCGGCGCAGCCCCACTCCCCCAGCCGACGAGTGATCAACTCCGGCGGCAGCCGGTCGAACAGGGCGTCGGCAGCCGCGTTGTCGCTGACCGACAGCGACTGCAGGATCAGGTCACCGACGGCGATCCGCGCCGGGTGACGGAACAGCGAGATCCCGCTGGGCCCGCCGGTGGCACTCTCCGGGTCGATCAAGATCAGCTCGGCCGGGTCGAGCCGGCCGGCGACGATCTCGTCGTAGGCGACCAGGGCCAGCGGGAGTTTGATCACCGAAGCCAGCGGCAACAGTCGGTCCGGCGCGAAGCCGAGTTCCAGCCCGGTGTCCAGATCGCGGGCCAGGAAGCCGCCGCTCAGGCCGGCGCGATGCCAGTCGAGTCCGATGTCCCGGGCGGCGTCGGACAACCCGGCGGTGCTGCCGACCACACCCTCCGATGCCCCGCCGGTCGACCCAGCGGCCACCGGTGTCGGATCGGCCCGTCCCGGATCGGGCAGGTGTGGATCAGTCATCGCAGGCCCCGAGCCCGCGGCCCAGCCTGGCCACGATCTGCGCCGCGACCTCCGGCTCGATCCGGCCGTTCCGGGTCCGGACGGCATAGCCGCGGACCAGCGGCAGCCCGGCGATCGGCTGCCAGGTCAGCCGGTGTCGTTTCGCCTCCCACGACGGACAGACCACGCAGTCGCCGCGTTCGTACACCCGGGTCAGCGCCTCGGTCCGCGGCAGGCCGACGACGACCTGGTCGGCCCGCAGGCCGTGCGCATAGGCAGCCCGGAGGAGCGGGTCGCGGACCGCCGGGGTGTCGTCCTCGCCGTCGAGTTGCAGCGACGGGGCCAGCCGGTCGCGTTGACCGATCGAGCGGCGCAGCCGGCTCAGCCGGAACTCCCGGCCGACCGGTTCGGCCGTCCCGGCACCGAGCGGGATCCGGAGGTCCGCGTGATCCGTGGCCTGTGGCAGCAGGGCGAGATCGGCCTCCCCCGCGGCCAGCGCCAACTCCCGCTCCGCCGCCGACAGTTCCAGAAATCGGGTCGGCCGGTCGACCAGCCCACGGCGTACCGCGGCCAGGGTTCGTGGGTCGACGCCGGCCGGCAGCGCGATGACCAACTCGGCCGTCTCCTCCCGGGCCAGCGACTCGATCCGTTCCAGCCGCGCCACCACCTCGCGGGCGTACGGCAGCATCCGCGAGCCGACCGCGGTCAACTCGACCGACCGTGAGGTACGAGCGAGCAGGGACACCCCGAGCTGCCGCTCCAATCCGGCCAGCCGGCGGCTGATCACCGGCTGCGGGACCGCGCAGACCTCCGCGCCGCGGGTGAAGCTGCGCTGCTCGGCGACGGCGACGAACGCGCGCAGCCCGGCAGCCAGATCCATGCCGGTCACCCTAGTGTCGTGTCGCCTGGACATCTTGACGTTTGCCGACGCCCAGGCACGCACATCGCGGCGTTCTCCTCAGTCGATATATGACCCGATATGTCTTCCTCGTCGGCCTTGCGCTGCACGCACCTGGACGCCGGCAAACGTCAAGCTCTCTAGGCGACACGACACTAGCGACCGGCGATACGGATTCCGCATGGATCCCGAGGAATGCGTCTTGGACATCGATCAGCTGCTGCGGCGAGGCTCGACGGCATGACGCAACCCGCACCACGCTTCGCTGCCGGCTCCCTGCCGGCGCTGTCCCGCCGCACCCTGATCGCCGGAGCCGCCGGGCTGGGCGTCGCCCTCACCCTGCCGGCGGCCCGCGCCGCCGCCGCGGACCGGATCACCGAACTGGAGCATCAGCACGACATCACCATCGGCCTGTACGCCCGCAACCTGACCACCGGCGCCACCCTCGGCCACCGGACCGAGGACCGGTTCCCGCACTGCTCGGTGTTCAAGGCCCTGGCCGTGGCCGCGCTGCTCGACGACCGCCGGCCGCACCAGCGCGGCGTCCTCGAGCGCGCCATGCACTACGCGCCGAAGACCCTGGTCGACCACTCCCCGTTCATGCTCGAGTGCCTCGACCGCGGCATCGTGCCGACCGGCGCCGACCTGTGCCAGGCCACCTTGCAACTCAGCGACAACGGCGCCGGCAACTGGGTGTTGTCGATGATCGAGGGCCCGGCCGGCGCCACCCGGTTCGTCCGGCACCTCGGCAATCAGGTCACCCGGCTGGACCGCTGGGAGACCGAGCTGAACAGCGCCCTGCCCGGCGATCCGCGGGACACCAGCTCGCCCCGGGCGATCGCCGACACGTTCACCGGACTGCTAATCGGCCGCTCGCTCCGGCCGGCCGACCGGCACCGGCTCAAGACCTGGATGCTCGGCAACCAGACCAGCGACGACCGGTTCCGGGCCGGGCTGCCGGACGGGTGGCGGCTGGCCGACAAGACCGGCGGCGGCGCGTACGGCGTCTCCAACGATGTCGGCATCGCCTGGACCGACCGCGACGTGCCGGTGGTGATCGCCGCCTTCACCCGGTCCGACCGGGAGGACGCCCCGACCACCGACCCGGCCGTGCTCGCCGAACTGGCCCGGGTCAGTGCGAGGACCGTGGTCGACGTCACGAATAGATAGTTGATCGCCAGAACTGGACATGGCCGGGCGCCCGCCGGGTTGGAAATGCTGGTGCCGTGGAGGCATCCCAGAGGCGGGGTCCGGGTGGCGTGACCCGGCGGCGAGTGCTCGCCGGTCTGGGCGCGACGGCGCTGGCTCCGCTCGGTGCGACGGGCTGCACCCCGCCCGCCACCGCCGACTCCGACGCCGACCTGGAGCTGTGGACGTTCGCCGACACCCACGCCGGCTGGTTCGAGCAGATGGCCACCGAGTTCGAGCAGCAGACCGGGCTCCGGGTCGCGGTCAGTCTCATTGCGGGCGGATCGATCTTCGAGCAGTTGTTGATCAACCTCAAGGCCGGCGGGATCAACACCCCGGACCTGTGCGACATCGAGCAGGGGGCGTTCGGCAGCTTCCTGATCGGCCGGTCGGTGCCGTTCGTCGATCTTGGTCCGAAGCTCCGCGAGGGCGGGTACGAAAAGCAGTTGGTCACCGCCCGGCAGGCCTTGTACAGCTGGCAGGACGGCGTCTACGGCGTCGAGCACGCGCTCACCCCGGTGACTCTGTTCTATCTCCGCGAACCGTGGCAACGGGTCGGCATCGACCCGGCGACGCTGGAGACCTGGGACGACTTCGCCGCGGCGGCGACCGGCGAGTTCCCGCCCGAGGTACGTGCCTTCCCGATCCCGGGCCACGACATCGTGCTGCGGCAGCGCGGCGGCGACTACTTCGACGCCGACGGCCAGGTGCTGCTGGACAGTGACCTGTCCATCGACACGATGAACTGGCTGCTCGGCCTGGAGGACCAGGGGGTCGCGGCCCAGCCGCCGGGCTGGGTCACCGAGGGGATGACGCCGGCGCTCTGGGCCGAGCTGCGCGCCGGGCACCTGACCTGCCTGGTCGCGCCCGACTGGTACGCCGGCACGATCGCCGGCCAGGCCGACGACCTGAGCGGTGCCTGGGGTGCCTGTCCGCTGCCCGCCTTCGAGCCCGGCGGCCGGCGGGCCAGCTGTTCCGGCGGCACCGGGCTGACCATCCTGGGGACCAGCAAGCGGCAGGCCGAGGCGTGGCAGTTCCTGGAGTTCGCGATGCTGCGGATCCCGTCCGTGGTCGCCCGCTACAAGGCGATCAACCTGTATCCGCCGTTCATCCCGGCCTGGGACGACCCGGGGATGCACGACCCGATCGACTTCTTCGCCGGCCAGGACATCGGCGCGCTCTACTCCGAGGTCGGCCCGGAGGTGCCGCCGCAGTATCAGAGCCCGTACCGGCCGCAGTTGGTGTCGCAGGAGTTGTCGCCACGGGAGCTGGATGTGTATCAGCGGCGGGCCAGTGCCCGGGACGTGTTCACTGAGGTGTCGGACGTGATCCGGGCCCGGCAGCAGCGGGGTGGCAGCGTTGGCCGCTGACCGAGCCCCGCGCCGCCGCCGGCGCAGCGTCAAGCCGCGCTGGGCGCCATACCTGTTCATCGCACCGTTCTTCATCCTGTTCGGCGTCTTCTTCGGTCTGCCGACGCTGCGCTCACTGCAGTTGAGCTTCTACACCGAACGCGGCGTCGACACGTCCGCCACCTTCGCCGGGCTGGACAACTACCGCACCCTGCTGGCCGATCCGAACTTCGCCAAGAGCCTGGTGAACACGTCCTACTACGCGCTCGGCAGCCTGTTGATCATCGTGCCGCTGGCGTTGTCGCTGGCGCTACTGCTGCGGACCAAGGGGTTGCTGCTGCGGGAGTTCTTCCGGCTGTCGCTCTTTCTGCCGAACGCGATCTCCGGCATCGTCGTCGCGATCGTCTTCCGGCTGGTCTTCGATCAGGAGTACGGCGTCCTGAACAACTGGCTGCTGGCACCGCTCGGGCTGCCGAAGCTGGCCTGGCTGGCCGATCCGCAGTTGATCATGCCGAGCATCATCCTGCTCGGCGTCTGGCAGTTCGCCGGGCTGAACGCGATCTACTTCATGGTCGGTCTGCAGAACCAGGACCCGGGGATCCATGAGGCGGCCGAGGTGGATGGCGCGAACGCCTGGCAACGGTTCCGGCACATCACCCTGCCGCTGCTCCGGCCGACGACGATCTTCGTCACCACGTTCGCGATCATCGGTTCGTACCAACTGTTCGCCCAGCCGGTGGCACTGGTCGGCGACGGCGGCGGCAACAACCGGGCCGGGCTGACGATGACGATGTATCTCTACCAGACCGCCTTCACCAACCTCGACCTCGGCTACGGCGCCGCGATCGGCTACGCGATCACCATGATCATCGTCGTGCTGAGCGTGATCCAGATGTGGATCCAGGGGTTCTTCCGGAAGGAGTCGGCGTGATCGACGACCTGATCGTTCGGCGCTGGACCCCGGCCCGGATCGCGGCCCATCTGATCTTGCTCGTCGCGGTCGGGCTGACCGTGCTGCCGTACCTCTATCTGGCCTTCGGTTCGATCAAGTCCCAGGGCGAGGTCTTCACGGTGCCGGTCAAGCTGTGGCCCGACGCGGTCACCTGGGCGCACTACCAACGGCTGTTCAGCGACGAGATCATCCCGTTCGCCCAGCAGGTCGGCAACAGCTTCGTGATCGCGACCCTGACCACGCTGCTGGTGGTCGCCGTGTCGGCCTCGGTCGGCTGGGGCTTCGCGAAATACGAGTTCCCGCTGCGCAACGTGCTGTTCGTGATCTTGCTCGCCACGCTCACCCTGCCGGTGCAGGTCGCGCTGGTGCCGCTGTTCACGATGATGGTCTCGCTGAACTGGCTGGACACATTTCAGGGCGTCGTGCTGCCGAGCGGGGCCAGCGCTTTCGGCGCGTTCCTGATGCGGCAGTCGATGCTCTCGGTGCCCGACGAGATGGTCCAGGCGGCCCGGATCGACGGCGCCTCGGAGTTCCGGATCTTTCTCACCATGGGTGTGCCGCTGGTCCGCGGCGCCGTGTCCGTGCTCGCCGTGCTGACCTTCCTGGCCTCCTGGAACGACTTCCTCTGGCCGTCGATCGTGCTCCGCAGCCCGGAACGGCAGACCTATCCGGTCGGCCTGGCCAACCTGGTCGGCTTCTACACCACCGAGTACGGCATGATCCTGGCCGGATCGTTCCTGGTCACGGTGCCGATCATCGTCGTCTTCATCGCCGGCCGGAAACACATCCTCGACAACCTCACCATGGGATCGGTCCGCGGCTAGTGTCGCGTGTTCGTTCCCGGAGCCTGTCGAAGGGCCGAGCTGATCATCGGGGTCCACCCTTCGACAGGCTCAGGGAGCGTTGGCCGAGATCAGTCCCGCGCAGCGTTCGCCTTCTCCCGGCGCCGGGCCAGCCGACCGGCGATAGCGGCGATGATCGCGCCGAGTCCGACGCCGGTCGCGGCTCCGGTGACGTAGCCGGCGCCCATCCCGACCCGGACGGAGCGGACCGCGACCTCCTGCGGGACCAGCACCGGCTCGGGCTCGACCGGATCCGGATGCAGTGCGAACCGAGTCCGCTCCTCCACCTGGACCGGCGCGACGGCCGGCTGATGCGCGGTCGCGATCCAGGCCGCGACGAAGAGGATCAACCGGGCGAACAGGTTGAAGAACAACATCAGGGCGATCACCGGACCGAACAGGGCGGCGGCCGAGTTGCCGGCGAAGATGCCGACCAGGAAGCTGGTCAGATACTGCAGCAGGCCGAGGCCGATCGAGCCGATCAGGGCGCCGCGGCGGACGGTCCGCCACGGGAACCGATACTCCGGCAGCACGGTGTAGAGGTACATGAACAGCACCCACCCCGCGCCGACCGAGATGATCACCGGGACCAGCGACAGCACCGGTCGCAGCCAGGTCAGGTCGTCCAGGCCGAGCCAGCCGATCACCGTACCGCTCAGCGAGGTGGACAGGCTGGCCAGCGAGAACGTCAGCGCGACCAGGATCAGCAGGCCGATCAAGATCAGCAGATTGACGCCGATCTTGAGCAGGAAGTTCTCCTTCTTCTCCGCATAGTCGAAGTTCTCCCGCATCTGACCCTGGACGGCCTGCTTCAGGTTGCCGATCCAGCCGGAGCCGGAATACATCGCCGAGACCAGGCCGACGATGCCGACCGCGGCCCAACCCTTGAGGAATTCCTCGATCATGCCGGCGATCTCTTCGCCGCTGTCCTCGCCGGTGCTGCCGACCGCGCCGGTCGCCGCTTGGACCACGGTGTCCATCAGGTCCGGCCGGCTGTACGTCAGCACGAAGCCGGTGATCGCGAAGGCGAACATCAAGATCGGCACCAGGGCGAGCACCGAGAAGTAGGTGATCGCGGCGCCGAACTGGTCACCGAGCCGGGTCGAATACCGTTCGGCCGTCCGCAGCAGGTGGGCGATGCCCGGGCGCTGTTTCAGCCGCTCGATCCACTCCTTCACCGAATCTCCTTTCCGACCCCGGATGGGCGTGGTCCAGATGTGCGCAGTGACCTCACCCGGGTGACACTAGCGCCGGCGTACCGGTGCGGCGACCACCGCGCCCGCGTGCCTCGTCGCGATCTCATCCCTACCCCGTCTGCAGGCTCAGCAAACCGGTCCCGACCAGCAGCAGCACCGGGACCAGCAGCAGGCCGCGGAGCGCGAAGCCGGCCCAGGAGATCCGCACCCCGGCCGCCCGGCAGCGGCCGGCCCAGAGCAGCGTCGCCAGGCTGGCCCAGGGCGTGATCAGCGGGCCGGCGTTGACCCCGATCAGCAGCGCGGTGGTGCGCAGCGGGGAGTCGGCCACCGGCTCCAGCGCCAGATAGGCAGGCAGGTTGTTGATCAGATTCGCGGCGACGGTGCCGATCACGGCCAGCCGGGCCAACTCCGGCCAGCCGCCGCCCGGCCCGGTGAGCTGGGTGAGCAGCGCCGGCAGTCCGTGATCATGGGCCAGCTGGACCAGCAGGAACAGCACGGTCACCCCGATCAGCAACCGCCAGGGCACCAGGTGACCCGACCGCAGGGCGGCCAGCACGAGATCCCGGCGCCGGGCCATGGTCGCGATCAGCAGCACCGCCGCGCCGGCCGCCGCCACCGCATACACCGGGGCGCCGGCGATGACCGCCGGACCGATCGCGGCACAGACCAGGAACGCCACGACCAGCAACGGCCGATCGGGAATCCGGTGCAGCGGCGGCCGAACGTAGCGGCCCCGGAGCGAGCCGCGGAACATGATCATCAACACGACGACGGTGACCAGCACCAGCGCTGCCGCCACCGTCCAGCTGAAGGCGGCGAACCCGCGCGCGGACAGGTCCAGCCGTTCCAGGACCAACAGGTTGGTCAGGTTGGACGACGGCAGGAACAGTGACGCCGTGTTGGCCAGCCAGACCGTCGTGTACGCGAGCAGCAGCCGGTCGATCCCGACCCGCCGAGCGAGGGCCAGTGCCACCGGCGTCACCAGAACGGCGGTCGTGTCCAGCGACAACACGGCCGTGATCAACACCGCAGCGGCGGTGACCAACAACCACAGGGCGAGCACCGACCCACGGCCCAGCCGGGCCGCCACGTCGGCGATCCGGCCGAACAGGCCGATCCGGACCGAGAGCTCCGCGAGCACGGTCATGCCGACCAGGAAGACCAGGATCGGGACGACCCGCTCCGCCAATCCGATCAGGTCCACGCGCAGACCGTAACCCGCCGAGCCGACACCACCCGCGGGCGGGCCCGAGCCGGGTCAGCCGGTCTGGGTGAACGAGTGGTGCTCGTGCAGCACCACCCACCGCTCGTCCTCGCGGCGGAGGCCGAAGGTGATCCGCAGCCGCTTGTCCGGCTCCGCCGCCAGCTCCTCCGGAGTGCCACACCGCAGCAGCGCCCAGGCGAACGCCGCGTCGCCGCCGGCGACCACGTCGAGCTCGACGATCTCGAAGCTCGCCCCGGACCGCTGCCAGACGAAGAACGGGGGCCAGATCTCGTGATATTCGGCCAGCCCGCGGACCCCACGCTCCGGCGGCGGCACGTCGAACATGACGATGCCGTCCCCGTGGCCGTCCACCGTCCCTTCCAGGTCGCCCGCATGGACCGCGGCGGCCCACCGCCGGATCGCCGCCTCGATCGCCTGTCGGTCAGTGGATTCCTGCTGCACCGCTCGCTCCTCTGGTCTCCCGGCCGCACGATCGGGCCGGCCCGCCCAGTCTGCGGCATCGGATCAGCGAGGCACGACACCCATCAGCCTCAGCACGAATCCTGGAGCCCGTCAGCCGGGGCCGCTACTCTGCCCGGCAGCGAAGAGAGGAACAGACACAGTGCTGCGCGGAAACAAGGTCGTCGTCGCGGGTCTCGTCCTGACCCTGCTGGTCACCGGGTGTACGCCGGGCCAACCGCCTGGCGAACAACCGAGCACTGCCCCAGGAACGTCCGCACCGCCGGCGGCCCAGTCGGCAGCCTGCGACCCCACCGATCCGCAACCCGGAGTGATCCTGCCGGCGGGTGGCTTCTCGTCGTCGGAGAGTCTCGACCTGGGCGCGATGGCGGTCGGGAAGGGGCTCAGTGTCTCGGTCAGTCCCGCGGTCACCGACGAAGACGGCCGCGACTGGCAGTCTGCGTCGGTCACGGTGACCGACCTGGAACTCACCGCCGAGGGAAAGACTGCACTCAAGAACGCGGGCGTGAAATTCTCGATGGACGCAGGCACGAAGGTGACCTACGGCCTGACGGCTCCACCGGTGTCACTGGCCAAGACCGACTGGGAGAAGCCGCCGAATCTGTTCGACCCGCTCTCGCTCGCCGAGGGAAGCTCGATGTCTCTGGACCGGGCCGCGTATGCCAATCTCGGCCTGGGCGCCAGCTACCGCGGCATCCAGACCAAGGTGGGTGGAGGTGTCGAGGTGGCCGTGAAGCTGTCGGTCACCCGGCTCGCGGGGAGTGTCGTCCAGGTCCTCGCGGGCGAGGCCAGATCACTCGATCAGCTGCTGCAGGTCGGGTTCGGCACCGACGATTTCAACCTGGCGCTGGTCGCCGGCGAGACCGCAACCAAGCTCACGCTGCAACAGGCCGAGATCGACGTTTCGACTCCGGCGGGTCGGACCGAATACCTGAGGGTCGTGTACGGCGGCGTCTTCGACCAGGCGACGAAGCCGTCGCGGGTCGTCGGCTCCGAGGTCGCGCAGCGAGGCGGGATCCAGATCCAGCTCAAGGACCTGACCCTCGGCAGCGTTCATGAGGTCAGCAATCGCAACTCCACGGTCACGACCTACCCAGACGGCCGACAGGTCGAGGACAACACAACCCGGGTCAAGGACAACACGTTCGTTCGAAGGGGCGAGTTCCTCGAGAAGCGCGAGCGGCGGCCGATCGACTACCAGTTGCGGCTTCGCGGCGTCGAACCGAAGGACCTGGACGCCTACAACGCCGAGATCGCCAACCAGGGGGATCTGAAGGTGGCGAATCGGCAGAACCTCATCCTGCGGCCGACGGCGGAAGAGCTTGCCGCGATCCGGCAACAGGCGCTGGAGATCATGGCCCACTACATCCGCATCGCCGCGGCCGGAGGCTCGAGCTTCACTCCCCCGGACGGACTTGGAAAGGACACCGACGCGGCGGCCCTGCGAGCGTGGATCGACAGCCGGCCCGACGAGGAACGCTCCCGACTCTCCGTGATCAAGATCGTCGGGAACTACCAGCCGATCGAGCCGCTGGCGGTCTATCTGCACGCCGACAACGCCGCCACCTTGGCCTTCATCTTCAACGGCACCGTCGGCGAGCCCACGCCGGCCGGATCACTGGACTGGCTGCGCACCTGGAACGAGCACGTGGAACTCGCACTCGGCCACCCGGTCCCCGGCTTCGGGTCGGTGAAGTGCCTGGGTGCTACGGCGATCAAGCCCGCCGAGCAGCCGCCGGCGGACGCCGGGACGGTCTGCGGGGAGATCGGCGGTGGATACGTTGCGGTCGTCGCCCGCGGCAAGGCCAAGTGTGCCGACGCCTTCGAGACGCTGAAGAAGTACGTGGACCTGGACCGCGACGACGAGACCGAGAAGATCAACGGTTGGAGTTGCTACGTCCTGGACGGGTCGTTCACCGAGACACCTTCGATCTACACGGTCTCGCACGAATGTGAATCCGGCGAGAACTTGATCAAGGCCTGGCCGGCGGACAGTCCACTGCCGAAGGGATATCACGCGACGGTGAAGGACTTCGCCGGCGAGTTCGTCAAGACCGGCTACCCGTACCATTTCGCCACCGCCGATGAGGAATTCAGCTGCGTCATCCTGCCGCCGGCGGGTAAGGAACCCGGCTCGATCGGTTGCCACGGCAACTTCCCGAAGGGACAGGAGGAGCGCGGCCTGCGGCTGACCCGGGACGCCAAGCCCGCCTTCCACGCGATGGGGTTCCCGGGCTACTTCCGCACCAAGGGCGGCCTGCCGGTGTCCGCCCGGCCGCTGCCGGAGGGACAGGTGCTCGCCTTCTACGGCGTCGCCTGCACCACCGGGAAGAACGAGTCCGTCCGCTGCGTCAACGGCGAGCACGAGATCAAGCTACGACCCGGTGTCGCCGACCTGTCCTGACCCGCTCTCCCATCCGGGGCCCGACACCGAAGACCGTGGTCCGGGGTATCTGTTGGCCAATCCCCACCGAGTACGACACGATCATCCTCGGAGTGCTCGGGGGCCTTTCATCGAACGAGCGGAGCCTTGCGGGCATGAGTATGCGGTAACGGTTGAAGCTGCGGCGTTCGCGCCGGATGTGGCCCGCCCTGGTGGCCATCTGATCACCGCCGGCTGGGTCGCTCTGCCGGCGCCCACCGCGGCGGCTGCCACCGTGGTCGGCACGGCCGACGATCTGGCCGCCGCGTTCGCCACCGGCGGAGACGCCATGATCGAACTCGGCCGGCGGCGGCCGTCTCACCGCGACCGGTGGCGCCGCAGGCGCCGGCATCGGCGGCCAGGACAACACCTCGGCCGGCGCGATCACCATCAAGGCGGGCACGATCGAGGCGACCGGCGGCATCTCCGGGGCCGGGATCGGCGGCGGCTACTACGGCGCGGGTGGCGCGGTGGCGATCGGCGCCGCGCCGTGGTCACGGTCTCCTCCCCGGAGGCCTCGGTGATCGGCGCCGGCCGCGACTCCGACGAGCTCGGCTCGTTGCGCAACGCGGGCACCGTCACCATCGCCGCCGGGACGCTGACCGTTCCGGCCGGCGCCGAGATCACCGACGCCGGCGTAGTGACAAGGACGCCGCGATCTTCCGCGGCTGGTCGCCACGCCGGACGGATCGGGCGCAGCGCTGACCGCAGCGACCGAACTCGGCGCGGGCGACGGCCCGGTCACCGTGCACTACTACGCCGGTTGGAACGCGGACCAGCCGCCGACCATCGCCGGCCCGCCGGAGGTGACCTTCACGATCGGCGACCAGGGCAGCTTTCAGCCCACCGTCACCGGATCGCCGGCGCCGACCGTGACCGCAGCCGGGCTGCCCGCCGGCCTGACGATCGACGACGGCACGGGCAAGATCACCGGCACGCCGGAGCCAGGCACCGAAGGTGATCATCAGGTCGTGCTGACCGCCGCCAACGGGATCGATCCGGCGGCCACGCTGTCGATCATGATCACCGTCCAGGCTGCGCCGATCGACGGGTTCGACCTGGCGGTGGATCCGGGCCGGGTCCCGGAACGCGGCCGGGTCGAGACCACCGGCGGCGGACCCCCGCGGTCACCGAGGTCGTGCTGCAACTACGCTCCGAGCCGGTGGCGCTCGGCACCGTCGTCACGTCGGAGTCCGGGACCTACGCGCTGATCGTGGAGCTGCCGGACGAGGTCAAGGCCGGTGATCATGAGGTGGTCGCGATCGCCGAGGTCGCGGGGACGGCGCTGACCGAGACCGTACCCCCGATCGTGACCGCGCCGACCGATGACCAGGCGACGCCGGCGCCGGAACCCTCCGAGTCGCCCGCGCCGGAACCCTCCGAACCGGCCCCGCCGGAACCCTCGGATCCGGGTCAGGCGCCGGACGAGGATGATCAGCTGCCGAACACCGGAGGCCCGGCGCTGCCGTTGCTCGCCATCGGACTGCTGGTGGCCGGTACCGCGATCCTCAGCAGGGGCAGGTCCGGGCGTCACTGACCTGTCGCCGGCCAGGGCCGGGACCTTGACAGGTCCCGGCCGCCGGTCTTGGCTGGCTGCATGACCCGACTGCTGACCGATGAAGAAGTAGATCGCCAACTCGCCGACCTGGCCGGCTGGTCAAAAGTGGAGGGTGAACCCGCGATCCGCAGCACGGTCGAGCGGGACGACTTCGTGGCCGCCCTGGCTTTCGTCAACCAGGTCGGCGACCTGGCCGAGGCCGCGGGTCACCATCCCGACATCGACATCCGGTGGAACAAGGTCACGCTGACCCTGTCCACCCACTCCGAGGGCGGGCTGACCCAGGCCGATCTCGAGTTGGCCCACCAGATCGCCCGGCTCTAGCCTCAATCTTTCGTGATCTTGGCCTCGCTGCCCGGTGTCCGTGTCCCGTCCAGGCTTGCCAGGCACAGGTCGCGGTTCGGGTGTCGGATCGCTGGTCTGCCGGGCGGAAAAGACGCATCGAGGGCGGAGGGGTTCGGCCTGGGTGGGTGTCGCGGCCGGCTGTCCATGCCGCGTCCCGTTGACTGCGGTTGATCCCGCGCCGACTGCGATCGGCGCAACCTTCAAAATCGTGCCAGCCAGCCCTGCGCGACACAGAACCGGCAGCCGGCCGTGACACCATCACCACGCCCCAACCCTGATCATGAAGGATCGACGCTAGGCGCAATACCGTTCAGTTAGGTGAGGTGATGGCGTAGTTTGGTGGATGCTCGGGTTGGGGCCAGGTTGCGTGGTGGGCGCGTTTGACGTGCCACTTGACGTACTTGCGTTTGATGACGCGTGGGGCCGAGCGTCGGCGGCGGACCGGGTTGAGCCGGCAGATGAGTCGGCGGAGGAAGCTGAGCCAGCCTGGATTGTCGCGGACGGGGTTGTCAGGGGGGAAAAGCGCCCGGGTGGGCGAGGGTCTGGCGTGTGATCCGCAGCGCCGCCACGAAGCTGACCCGGTCCGGATCGTGCCCGGAATGGGTCGCAGCCTCGGCCATCAGGGTCCGGATCGCGAAGTGGCAGCACAGGTGGCCCCAGATCTCCTGGAGCACCAGGTCTGGAGACTTTGAGCGGAGCACGGTGCGCGGTCCGCGCTGGTGGGTCTTGAGTTCGTCGAAGGTCAACTCGACTTCCCACCGTTGGGTGTAGGCCGCGGCCAGGTCGACCGCGGAGACCTCGTCGGGGTCGGTCAGGGTGGTGAAGAGTCGGTAGGTCTCAGGGTTCTCGCGGCCGTCGTCGATGGTGTAATCGATGACCCGGACCGGGATCGGCTCTGCGCGCCGTGCGGCAGCGGAGTGCGTTTGGCGCAGGTGAGCCAGCCAGGAACCGTCAGGCAGGTCTTCGAGGCGGGTGGGCTTCGGGGCAGACTTGTCGGTGCGGACCCGCCATAACAGGTCGGCGCCGGTCGCGGATGCCTTGCGCCAAAGGGCGTATGAGAAGAATCCGCGATCGGCGGTGAGCAGCATCCCGGGCCCCAGTCTGGTCAGCAGTGGCTCGGCCAGCGCGGCCTCGGACGCGGCGTAGGTGCCGACCTCGGCTGCAAGGACTGCGTGGGTGCCGCACTCGGCCAACGCGACCACCCGTGCCTGGGGAAACGCCGCCTGCTCGCCCTTGTTGACCCCAGGACGCCCGAAGTGCTCGGCGTTCACGGCCGTGTCGGCGACGTCGAGACACATCCCGTCGATCGCGACCAGCCGCCGCCCTGCCAGCCACACCCCCGGCATCGCGTCCGTCCCGATCGGAGCAGCGACCCGCTCGAAGAGCGCCTTCAACGGCTCCGCGCCCAGCCGGGCGCGGGCCTGGAAGATCGCGGACTTGCTCGGCGGCGCATACGTCTCGGTCCACCCCGAAGCCCACGAGAGCCCGTCGGTCAGCTGCGCGAGAACGTCCTCATAAGAACCCTCCGAATACAGCGCCATCCCGATCGAGAAGTAGGCCATCACCCGCGCCGGCAAGGAACGATGCCGCTGCTCGGTCCGGCCGACCTCGGCGACCACCTCATCGACCAACCCCGGCGGGAACACACGTGTCAGCACCCCCACCGACACCAAGTCGGACAAGCGGCGCCCGGTCTCAGGCTTCTTCCATCCAGCACGCGGCATGCCACCAAACTACACCGATGTCATCCTAACTGAACGGTATTGACGCTAGGCGTCTTCGAACGCTTCCGGCGGCGGGCAGGAGCAGACCAGGTTGCGGTCACCGTAGCCGCCATCGATCCGGGCTACCGGCGGCCAGTATTTGTCGCCCACCCCGGCACCGATCGGTCCGGTCTTGATCCCGGCCGGGAAGGCCGCCACCCGGCGCGAGTACGGATGGTCCCATTCGTCGGCGGTGACGGCGGCCTGGGTGTGCGGGGCGTTGGCCAGCGGGTTGTCCTCCGCCGGCCACTCCCCCGCCTCGATCTTGCCGATCTCGGCGCGGATGTCGATCATGGCCTGGCAGAACCGGTCCAGCTCGGCCAGGTCCTCCGACTCGGTCGGCTCGACCATCAGGGTGCCGGCGACCGGGAAGCTCATCGTCGGCGCGTGGAAGCCGTAATCGATCAGCCGCTTGGCCACGTCGTCGACGCTGATCTTGCTCGCCTTGGTCAGCGGCCGCAGGTCGATGATGCACTCGTGCGCGACCAGACCGCCGCGGCCGGTGTAGAGCACCGGGAAATGATCACGCAGCCGGACGGCGACGTAGTTGGCCGCGAGCAGCGCGTGCTGAGTGGCCGAGGTCAGCCCGTCGGCGCCCATCATCGCGATGTAGGCGTAGCTGATCGGCAGGATGCCGGCCGAGCCGTACGGCGCGGCGGAGATCGGGCCGATGCCCTGATCACCACCGAGACCGTCGGCCAGCGGATGGGTCGGCAGGTGCGGCACCAGATGCGCGCCGACGCCGATCGGGCCGACGCCCGGTCCGCCGCCGCCGTGCGGGATGCAGAAGGTCTTGTGCAGGTTGAGATGGCTCACGTCCGCACCGAACCGGCCGGGACGGGCCAGCCCGAGCAGTGCGTTCAGGTTCGCACCGTCGACATAGACCTGGCCGCCGGCCTCATGCACCAGTGCGCACAGCTCGGCGATCCCCTCCTCGAACACGCCATGGGTGGACGGGTAGGTGACCATGATCGCCGCCAGCTGATCACGATGCTTGTCGATCTTGGCGCGCAGGTCCGCCAGATCGACCGAGCCGTCCTCGCCCGAGCCGACCACCACCACCTTCATTCCGGCCATCGCCGCCGATGCGGCGTTGGTGCCGTGCGCCGAGGACGGGATCAGGCAGATCCGGCGATCATGATCACCCTGGGCGTCGTGGTAGGCCCGGATCGCCAGCAACCCGGCCAGCTCACCCTGACTGCCCGCGTTGGGCTGCACCGAGACCTTCGCATAGCCGGTGATCTCGGCCAGCCACTGCTCCAGTTCGGTGATCAAGGTCGCGTACCCCTGCGCGTCGGCGACCGGCGCGAACGGGTGCAGGTTGGCGAAGCCGGGCAGCGAGATCGGCTCCATCTCGGCGGTCGCGTTCAGCTTCATGGTGCAGGAGCCGAGCGGGATCATCCCGCGGTCCAGCGCGAAGTCCCGGTCCGCCAACGCCCGCAGGTAACGCAGCATCGCGGTCTCGCTGTGATGGGTCCGGAACACCGGGTGGGTCAGGAAGTCGCTGGTCCGTTCGCTGTCGGCCAGCCGGCTGGATCCATGATCATCAGCCCGGTCGTGATCATCGACCCCGAACGCGGTCCGGACCGCGCGCAGCGCCGCGGCGTCGGCGTCCTCACCGATCGAGATCCCGATGTGATCATGGTCGATCGAGCGGAGGTGAAGCCCGAGATCCCGGGCCTGGGTGACGATCCGGTCGGCCCGGCCCGGCGCCCGGACCAACACGGTGTCGAAGAAGTCGGCGTGCACCACCTGATGGCCGGCCCGCTCGAGATCATCGGCGAGCGCGGCCGCGCGGCCGTGGATGGTCCGGGCGATCGCCGCGAGGCCGCCGGGGCCGTGGTAGACCGCGTACATCCCGGCGACGACGGCCAGCAGCACCTGGGCGGTGCAGATGTTGGAGGTCGCCTTCTCCCGCCGGATGTGCTGCTCCCGGGTCTGCAACGCCAGCCGGTACGCGGCCGTTCCGGCAGCATCCTTGGACAGCCCGACCAGCCGCCCGGGCAACTGGCGCTCCAGGCCGGACCGGACCGCCATGAAACCCGCGTGCGGTCCGCCGTAGAACAGGGGCACCCCGAACCGCTGGCTGGACCCGACCGCGATGTCCGCGCCCCACTCGCCGGGCGGTGTGATCAAGGTCAGTGCGAGCAGATCGCAGGCCGCGATCACCTGTGCCCCGGCCGCGTGCGCGGTGTCGGCCAGCTCCCGCAGTTCCGCGGTCGAGGCCAGCCGGCCGGACGCGCCAGGGGTCTGCACGACCACCGCGAACGGATCCGATTCGGCGATCGCCCGGCGCAGGTCGCCGTCGGCGATGATCACCTCGATGCCGAGCGCCTCGGCCCGGGTCCGGACCACGCCGATCGTCTGCGGCAAGGTGTCCGCGTCCAGCAGCAACGTGGAACCGCTCTTGGTCGAGCGGCGGGCCAGAGTCATCGCCTCGGCCACCGCGGTGCCCTCGTCCAGCAGGCTGGCGCCGGCGGTCTGCAGTCCGGTCAGCTCGGCGACCGCGGTCTGGAAGTTGATCAAGGCTTCGAGTCGGCCCTGACTGATCTCGGGCTGGTAGGGCGTGTAGGCGGTGTACCAGGCCGGATCCTCGAGCACGTTGCGCCGGATCACCGGCGGGGTGATCGTGCCGTGGTAGCCCAGTCCGATCATCGCCGTCAGCGGCCGGTTCTGGGCAGCCAGGTCGCGCAGCCGGACCGCGACCTCCGCCTCGCTCAGGGCCGCCGGCAGGTCGAGCGCCTGGCGCTCCCGGATCGCTTCCGGCAGCGACGCGGCGACCAGGGCGTCGAGACTCGGTTGGCCGATCGCCGCCAGCATCGCGGCGGTCTCCGCCTGGTCCGGCCCGATGTGCCGGTCGCGGAACGCCCGGGGCTGATCGGCGAGGCCGGTCGGAGTGCTGTGATCGATCATGACCGCCATGGATGGGGCTCTTTCTCCGTCGGGTGGTGCACCGGGTTGCCCCGTGCACTCCCCCTCTGTCGCCCCTAGCTCCAGAGTTGCCAACACAATGCGGTCTGGGTGCCTGAGAGGTTCCGGGGAGGTTGCCCCTTCGGCGCCGAACGGTCAGCCAGCGACCGGTCGGACTCTCCCGCATTGCTGTTGCGGCACTGCCCAGCCTAGTGGCTTCGCGCCGGTCCGGGAAACGACCACGCCGAAGCGGAATCTTCCACGATCAGGAATTCACCGATCAAAAATAGTGCGCAGTTTCGCTCAGTTTCGGCCGTAGAGTCCGCGCAATACCACCTCTGCTGACGGGATGTGGGCAGCGCGATGAGGACCTCACTCGATGATCTACGGCTCCGTGACTTCGCCCCGCGCTCGATGCTGGCCGCGGCCGCCCATCAGCCCACCCGGCCGGCGGCGCCGATCGTGGACATCCACAATCACCTCGGTCTCCGGCCGCCCGGCGGCTGGTGGGCGGACGATCCGGCGGCGCTGGTGGCGATCATGGACGAGGCCCGCGTCCAGACGATCGTCAATCTCGACGGCCGCTGGGGCGACGAACTGGAGCAGAACCTCGATCGCTACGACCGCGCGCATCCCGGCCGCTACCTGACGTTCGCCCGACTCGACTGGACCGAGTGCGCCGTCGCCGGCTGGCCCGATCGGCTGGCCCGGTCGCTGCAGGATTCGATCCGCCGCGGCGCCAACGGGCTCAAGGTGTGGAAGGACGTCGGGCTGCGGATCCGCGACGAGAGCGGCGAGTTGATCTTCCTCGACGATCACCGGCTGGACCAGGTGTGGGCGGTCGCCGCGGCGGCCGGCCTGCCGATCCTGGTGCTCACCGCCGATCCGGTGGCCTTCTTGCAGCCACTTGATCACCGGAACGAGCGGCTCGAGGAACTGCTCCGGCACCCGGACTGGTATTTCGGCGGCGACGAGTTCCCGCCGCTGCCCCGGCTGCTCGACGCGCTGGAGGGGATGGTCGCGGCCTTCCCCGCGATTCCCTTCATCGGCGCACATGTCGGCTGCCTGGCCGAGGATCTCGACTGGGTGGACCGGATGCTCGGCCGCTATCCGAACTTCAACGGCGACCTCGCCGCCCGGATCGCCGAGCTCGGCCGCCAGCCGGCGGCGGACCAAGGCCCTGATCGAGGCGCACCCCGACCGGATCCTGCTCGGCACCGATTGCGCACCCCCGGTGGTCGGCGACTATCAGCGCTACCTGCGGTTCCTGGAGACCGCCGACGAGGGGTACGCCTACTCCGACCACGACCCGGCGCCGAACGGTCGCTGGCCGATCTCCGCCCTCGACCTCGACGCCGAGTCGGCCGCCCGGGTCGAGGGTGACAATGCCCGCGCTCTGCTGCCTGCCCTGGCCGGGCGAGAATGACCGGCGATGCACGATCTGGTGATCATCGGAGCCGGCATCGTGGGATCCAGCGCGGCCTACCACGCGGTCGGCGAGGCCGCCGATGTCGTGTTGATCGACGCCGGGCATCCGGGCCGGGCCACCGACGATGCGGAAGATCGGCCGCGGCAGCGGCACGGGCTGACCGGCCCCACCTCGCGGCTGTCCGGTCCGGAGCTGCGCGGCTACTGGCCCGAGTTTCGCGCGGACCTGACCGGATTGTTCATCCCGGACGTCGGCCGGGTGGACGGACGGGAACTGGCCCATCGGCTCCGCACCGCCGCCGAACGCCGAGCCGGGCAGGGCCTCGGCCGGCTGGCGATGAGCACCGGCACCGCCGTCCTGCAGCCGGACGGATCCGGCGTCACGGTCCGGGTCGGGACCGAGTTGATCAAGGCCGGCGCGGCGCTGCTCGCCGCCGGTGCCTGGCTGGGGGCCGACCCGGCCGCGCTCGGTATCGGCTCCATGATCACGCCTGACAAGGGACAGATCGTGCACCTCAGCGTGCCCGGTGCCGGCACCGCGTCGTGCCCGGTGATCAACACCCGGTCCGGCGGCTACTTCCTCGGCTTCGACGACCGGGTCGTCGCCGGCGCGACCCACGAGGACACCGGATTCTCCCTGGTCCGGGTGGCGGACGCGACCGCGATCGATGACCTGGTCACCGACGTCTCGGCCGACCCGGCCGACCTCGACCGGCTCCGTGACAAGGGGATCACGGTGCACATCGTGACCCCGGCCTGATCGCCTCCGGGCGGATTGTCGGTGCCGGGTGATCTGCTGTCCGTACGACGAGGAACGGAGGCCAGATGAGGTTCGGACTCGCCATCTCCCCGATGGGGCCCTGGGGCGAACCGCAGCGGATCGCCGAGTTGGCCGCCCTGGCCGAGGAGCGCGGCTGGGACGGCGTGTTCTGCGAGGAATACCTGATCCACTCCGAAGGGATCGACGCTCATGACGTCTGGCTGACTCTGGCCCTGGTCGCCCAGGCGACCAGCCGGGTCACCCTCGGCACCATGGTCACGCCGCTGACCTGGCGGCAGCCGTGGACCGTCGCCGCCCAGGCGGTGACGCTGGACCGGATCTCCGGCGGCCGGTGTGTGCTCGGGGTCGGCAGCGGCGACAGCAACGGGGTCGAGAGCGAACTCAGCGGGATCGACCGCAGCGCCGGCCAACTGGCCGAGATCCTCGACCGCCGGCTGGCCGTGATTGACCGGCTCTGGTCCGGCGACGGCGGCCCGCGCCTGATCCCGGGTCCGGTGCAGCAGCCGCGGATCCCGGTCTGGGTCGGCGGCGCGATCACCCGGTCCGGGCCGCGGGCCCGGGCCCTGCGCTGGGACGGTTCCTGCCTCTACCGGGTGCCGCCGGGCGTCGCCTGGCAGGACGTGACCGCCGACGACGTCGCCGCGCTGCGCGCCGACGCCGACGCGGCGGGCAAACCCGACTTCACCATCTGCGTCGGCGGCCGGCCGCGATCCGAGGACCGCGCTGCCGATCTGAGCTACCTGGCCGGGGTCCAGGCGGCGGGCGCCGATTGGTGGACCGAGTATGTCCCGCCCACGAGGTCGTACGAGGAGGCGTATGCGCTGATCGACGGCGGCCCGCTGCGGCCCTGAACCGCCCCTGGCTGGAGGCCGCCATGATGGACGCCATGAACTCGCCGTACACGATCCGCGCGCTGGACGCGTCGACCTGGGACGCCTTCGCCGAACTCGTCGAACGCAACGGCGGGGTCATGGGCGGCTGCTGGTGCCAGAACAATCACCGCCAGCCAGGTCTGACGACGCCTGCAGACAAGCGCGCGGCCAAGGAGGACCGGGTCCGCACAGACCGAGCCCACGCCGCCCTCGTCTTCGACCCCGATGGACTGGCTCAGGGCTGGGCCCAGTACGGAAGTCCGGAGGAGCTGCCGGCGCTGACTCATCGGCGAGCCTACGAACAGGATCCGCCACCGCCGGCCGACTGGCGCATCATCTGCATCTTCGTGGACAAGCGCCACCGTAAACAGGGCGTCGCCCGCGCCGCGCTCGAAGGTGCCCTGGAGCTGATCGCGCAGGCAGGCGGGGGCCGGGTCGAGGCCGTCTCGCAGACGACGACCGGCCGGAAAGCACCCAGCGGCTTTCTGTTCTCGGCGACCGTCGAACTCTTCGAGCAGAACGGGTTCGAACGCTTCCGCCAGGTCGGCAAGCACTCCTGGATCATCGGCCGCGTCCTCGATTCGGTCTGAGGCAACGACAAACGCGACCGGCGGACCGGTCGCGTTCGGTTGGAGAAGGGGTGGTGCGCGGGATCAGCTGACGGCGCGGGCCTGGCGGCGGCGGGCGAGCTCGTCGTTGGCGGACAGGGCGGCCGGCGGCTCTTCCTCTTCCGCCCGCTCGGCCGGAAGCGCGGAGAGGGTGCCCTCGATGTCGCGCCAGACGCCGCCGAGCGCGATGCCGAAGACGCCTTGGCCGCCGCGCAGCAGGTCGATCACCTCGTCGTCAGAGGTGCACTCGAAGACGCTGACGCCATCGCTCATCAGGGTGACCTCGGTCAGGTCGTCGACGCCGCGCGCCCGCAGGTGCTCGATCGCGGTCCGGATTTGGTTCAGCGAGATGCCGGCGTCCAGCAGCCGCTTGATCACCTTGAGCAGCAGGATGTCGCGGAAGCTGTACAGCCGCTGGCTGCCGGAGCCCTTGGCGCCGCGGACCTCGGGGGTGACCAGTCCGGTCCGCGCCCAGTAGTCCAGCTGGCGGTAGGTGATCCCGGCCGCGTTACAGGCCACCGGGCCGCGGAAGCCGAGGTCCGCCGGCAACGGCGAGAAGTCGCCGTCGAAGAGCAACTCCTGCAGCTCGCCGGGCCGTGCCTCGGCCTCGGTCTTGGATGCCTTGTGCTGCTCGGTTGTGCTCACGTCTGCCTCCGGGTGCCTCAGCTGGGGAAGTCGGTCCCGATCCCCCGTGATCGTTCGTTCCGCGTGATCGATGCCGGTCGTAATCCGTACCTGAGGGTGAATCCCAGGAGTGGTATTACTCCACGAATCTACGGGCCGACTCCTGGGAGGGTCAACGACACGCCGATAGGCCGGCCGAATGGCGGTCAGCCCTCAAGATCAGCCTGAGACTTGTTCCGCCGCTCCGCTCAGCAGACCGGATCGGCTACCACGCCGGCATGGGGGGACGGCCAGATCCCCTCCGTGGCGCCGCCCGAGCAGTCCGGAGCGGAGGATCCGGGTGGCCTGGCCGGCCAGGATGTAGTCGATCCGGCAACTCCGGGTGCCGGCCGCCAGGTACGGGTTCTCCCGGCGCCAGGTCCATCCCGGGCTGTCGTCGTCGGCGTAGTGCCAGGCGTCCTCGAGACCGAGACCGGCGACGGCCGGCGCGGTGAGCAGGCCGCCCAGTCGCCGCACCTCATCGGACTCCGGCTCGGCGTTGAGCGCCCGGGATCGCCGGGTCAAGGCTGCTTCGGGCCCTCGCCGGTGACGAAGTCGTCCGGATTGACCTGGTCGAGGAACTCGCGGAACTTCTCCACCTCGTCCTCCTCGGCCTCCGGCCACTCGATCCCGGCCTCGTCCAGCACCTCTTCGGCGCAGTAGATGTCGCAGCCGATCCGGACCGCGAGGGCGACCGAGTCGGAGGGGCGGGCGCTGATCTCGACGCCGTCGATCAGCAGCACGGCGTAGTAGGTGCCGTCATCGACCTCGGTGATCTGGACCTCGGTGAGCCGGTGGCTCAGCGCCTCCAGCACGTTCACCATCAGGTCGTGGGTCATCGGCCGTGGCGGCTCGAGACCCTCCTGCGCGCTGGCGATCGCCGAGGCCTCGCTCGCACCGATGAAGATCGGCAGCGCGCGCGTCCCGCCGACCTCCCGCAAGAGCAGGATCGGCTGATTCGAAGGCATCTCCACCCGGACCCCGACGACCTCGAGTTCACGCATGACTCCACACTACTTCTCCGGCCAGTGACCCTAAATACCTGTCGGCATCTTGGCCCACGGCGAGTCTTCCCTGGTCCGGGTTGAAGGATCCTTCTACCGCTGTTCCATGGCGGTCCGGACCAGGGCGGCGTGGAAGCTGATCACCAGCTGGGTGATCTCCCGGGACACCTCGGTGTTGCCGCCGCCACGCCGCACGTGCGGGGCGATCGCCTGTTCCACCAGGCCGACCTCGCGGTCCACCGACATCTTGAAAGCCCGCAGATGTCGGGTGTCGATGCCGAATTCCGACATCCGCCGGGCGGCGATCGCGATGGTCAGCGCGTCCCGGCCGTAGTGGGCGGTGCCGCGCCGCGGCTGCACGATCAGCATCTTCTCCAGCTCACCCAGGGCCGGCTCGGTCAGCCCGCTGGCCTCGAGCAACTGGGCCCGGGTCAGCCGGATCGCCGATCGTTGCGCTTCCTGCTGCTGGGCGGCCGGGTTGGGAGCCGCGGCCGGCCTGTTCGCCGGCCTGGACTCGGCGGCGGGTGTCTGGTGGGCCAGGGTCGCGATCGGTGGCGGTGGCTTGCCCTGGTCCAGCTTCTCCAGGTGCTCGCGGATGACCTTGAGCGGCAGATAGTGGTCCCGCTGCACCGAGAGGATGTAGCGCAGCCGGTCGATGTCGTGCTGCGAATAGCGCCGATACCCCGAGGACGGTGACCGCACCGGTGCAATCAGCCCCTCGCTCTCCAGGAATCTGATCTTGGAGATGGAGATGTCGGGAAACTCGGCCCGGAGCACGGTGAGCGCCTGGCCGATGCTGCGCAGGCGTTGACCGTCGCCCGATCCCCCGGCTCGGTGAAGGGCGCGACCTTCCGGTGTCCTGATCTCGGGCTGCGGTTCGTCCGCCATCGATCCCGTGACGGCCTAGGCCGTTTCCTGCCCACCGGTGAAGAAGACCAGGCGGAACTTGCCGATCTGCACCTCGTCACCCTGGGCCAGCAGCTTCTCCTCGACCAGTTCCCGGTTCACGTAGGTGCCGTTCAGGCTGCCCAGGTCCTTGACGGTCGTGCCCTCCGGCGACCGGTTGAAGACCGCGTGCCGCCGGGAGACGGAGATGTCGTCGAGGAAGATGTCGGAGTCCTGATGCCGGCCGGCGGTCACCACGTCGGTGTTCAGCAGATACCGGCTGCCGGCGTTCGAGCCGCGCCGGACGACGAGCAGCGCCGAGCCCTGCGGCAGCGCGTTGACCGCGGCCTCGTCCTCCGGCGTCAGCGACTCGGGGTCGCGTTCGTCCATCGTCGCGGCCGGCATCGTCCTGGTGGTGTCGGACGCCGACTCGCGATCCACCGGTGCGGTCACGGTGGTCAACGGGGTACCGCACTGGCCACAGAAGTTGCTCCCCTCGGGGTTGTCGTGGCCACAGTTGGTGCAGTACGGCATGCAGTCCTCAATCGGCTCGGGCGCATTCCCTGAGCGGTACTCAAGGAGTGATGGAGAGTTTAGGGCACGACGCAGTGGATACAACTCTCATCCACACCGGTCGGCGAGAGATCCGTTGGACGGAGTCAGTCGCCCCGCTCGGTCAGTTCGGCGTAGGCATCGGAGTCGAGCAGGTCGTCGAGCTCGTTGTCCGAGTCGACCTCCACCTCGAACAGCCAGCCGTCGCCGTACGGATCGGAGTTCAGCAGCTCCGGCGTCCCGTCCAGCGCGGCGTTGATCGCGGTCACCGATCCGCTCACCGGGGCGAACACGTCGGACACGCTCTTGGTCGAATCCAGCTCGCCGCAGGCGTCACCGGCGGCGACGGTGGCGCCCACCTCCGGCAGCGACACGTAGACGATGTCGCCCAGCTGTTCGGCGGCGTAGTCGGTGATCCCGACCCGGACCGTCGACGCGTTGCCGGTACGCACCCACTCGTGCTCGGCGCTGTACTTCAGGTCCTCCGGGAAGGTCGGCATTCCGCACTCCTTGTTCTGTCAGCCCTGGGTCTGCTCAACGTGTTGCCTGGTCAACGGGGCGTCGGCGGACCGGACGCTGGCCGAGCGTACTGATTCGGATCGGCGTCATGCAAGGAGTTGATCACCAGCCTGTCCAGCTGGTCGATGTCGACCTCACCGCCGATCCGCGGACCGGTGATCTCGCTCACGATGCCGCCCCGGAACCGGGCGGCTTCCTCGAGGCTGTGCGAGTCGCCGATCACGCTGATCGTGATCGGCCGGGTGACCGGTTTGCCGTCGGCGACCAGCTGATCACCGGCACCGCCGAACCAGGTCGAGGCGACCACCCGGATCGAGTCGTTGACCTCGATCACCTCGGCGCCGGCGTCGCGCAGTTCCTCGACCGCGCTGAGCAGGATGTCGCCGTCGATCTTGTTCAGCGGATCCTCGATCGTCATCCGGATGCCCGGTCCCTGCGCCGGAACCGTACCGGCGAGGATCGACGTGGCCTCCAGCCGCTGCTCCAGCTGCTCCCGGGCCACCCGCGACGTGTTCGCGCCGGACTGCAGATCGGATTTGGTCCGGTCCAGTTCGGCGATCTCGTCCTCCAGCCGTTCCGACTCGGCGGCCAGGCCGTCGAGCAGCTGGATCAGATCCTCCCGGCGGGCGTTGCGGTACGCGTCCTCGGCCGAGTTCGCCCGGATCTGCATCACCGCGCCCAGCCCGACCAGGAACAGCATCACGGCGGCGATCACCTGAGCCTTGCCCGGCCTGGTCATCGCCCGGCCCAACCGGCGCAGCGCCGAGACCTTCTCCTCGGCCTTGTCCTCCGGCACGGAGTCCTTCTCCTCCGGCACGGAGCTCTCCTCCTCCGGCACGGAGCTCTCCTCCTCAGGCACGGAGCTCTCCTCCTCAGGCACGGAGCTCTGCTCCTCAGGCACGGAGCTCTCCTCCTCAGGCACGGAGCAGGGCCCGTCGAATCGCGGCCGCGTTGGTGAAGATCCGGATCCCGAGCACCACCACCACAGCCGTGGACAGCTGGGAGCCGACGCCGATCTGATCACCGATAAAGACGATCAAGGACGCGATCAGCACGTTGGAGATGAACGACACCACGAACACCCGGTCGGTGAAGGTGCCGTCCAGGTAGGCCCGGAAGGCACCGAAGATCGCGTCCATCGCGGCCACGATCGCGATCGGCAGATACGGCTGCAGCACCTGCGGCAGGGTCGGCTCGAGCAGCAGCCCGGCGATGATGCCGAGCAGCAGTCCGATGACCGGGATCATCGGGGCCCCCGCTCGGCGTGACGCAGGCTGAGGCCTGGGTCTGCGTCCATGGAGATCTCCTTCACGGTGCTGAGTTCGTACCGCATCCCGCGGCTCTTCGTCAGTTCGTTCCACCACTGTCCCGCGTGGGTCTGGACGAACTGCTGTTGTGAGCTGTCCGGATCGGTGATCGCTTCGACCCGGTACGGACGGGTGAGTGATCGATAGTCGACGGTGATCGCCTCACCGGCCGATCGGATCGAGGTCAGCGGGGACAGCCGGTGGCCGTTCACCGTGACCGCCTCCGCGCCGACCTGCCACAGCCCGTTGACCAGGATCTGCAGGTCGAGGTCGAGCACCCGGTCCCGGGTGTCGCCGCTGTCCCCCGGCGCGTCGTCGACGATCACCGTCAGGCCGGGGCCGCTGACCGCCCGGCCACCGATCGCCGCATCGTTCTCGGTGATCCGCTCTTCCAGCCGCTTCGCCTCGGCGTCGCCGCCGAGCGCGGCGGCCCGCAGTTGTTCGATCTCGGCGCCGAGCCCGGTGGTCCGCGCCCGAAGTTGATCTTGCTCGGCTTCGGCGGTGACGATCCGGTCGATCAACTCTCGTCGTTCGTCGGCGACGATCGGTGCGCTCTGCGAGTTCTGCAACACCGACATGGTGATCAAACCGCCGATCAGGATCGCCACCACGGCGAAGCCGAAACGCCAACGAGGCTTCTTGTTCGTGCCGGCCGCGGCGGCCTCGGCATAGCCGGGGTCGACCGGCTCCTCGACGATCTGCCGCAACAGATCCATGCTGCCGCCGGGCGGTCGCGGCGAGGTCGCCCGACCGCCCGAGGATTCCGATCGGGGCGACGGCACCGCCCCAGCGTAATCATCTCCTCGCCCGGCCTGTGGCGGCCTCACCCACGCGTTGCCGCAAGGCTCGGAATGCGACGTCCGGCCAGCGTGCCGTCGTAGGCCTCGACGACCCGGGGTCCGACCATCGCCCAGTCGTAACCCCGGCTGGCCGAGCGGGCCCGGCCGGCTCGCCGGCGTACCTCCGGACGGTCGGCGAGGGTGCCGATCACGGCCTCGGCCAACAGATCCGGATCGCCGGCCGGGAACAGTTCGCCGAGCCGGTCCTCGGCCCCGTCGCGCAGCAGGTCGACGAACGCGGGCAGATCCGACGCCACGATCGGCGCGCCGCTCGCCATCGCCTCCAGCAGCACGATGCCGAAGCTCTCCCGGGCCCGGTGCGGTGCGACGAACACATCGGTGGTGCCGAGCAGCCCGGCCCGCTCGACGTTGCTGATCATGCCCACGCCACGGCAGCCCGGCGGCAACGACCGCCGGCCCCGGGCGGACTGACCGGCGATCACCACCTCGAGGTCATCGAGGCCGAGGTCCCGGGCGCCGGACCGGATCGCGGGCAGCGCCGCCAACAACACGTCCAATCCCTTACGTGGTTCGTCCAGCCGGCCGAGGAACGCGAGCCGGGGCCGGTCACCACCGCGCCAGGGTCGCTGCGGCTCCGCCGGCTCGGTGAACTCGGCGTGGCTGAAGCCGTTCGGCACCACGATCGCGTCCCGGCCGAGGTAGCGGACCACCACCTGCCGGGCCGACTCCGAGACCGCGATCCCCGTGTCGATCTTGCCGATCGAGCCGCGCAGCATGCCGCCGGCCAGCCGCATCGACCGGGACCTGGGGGTCGCCGTGTGGAAGGTGGCGACCACCGGCGCGGTGCTGGCCCACAGGGCCAGCATCGACACGCTCGGGGTGATCGGCTCGTGCAGGTGCAGCAGGTCGAAGTCGCCGTCCCGCAGCCACTGCCGCACCCGGGCGGCGCTGATCGGGCCGAAGTTCACCCGGGCCACCGAGCCGTTGTACGGCACCGGCACGGCCGGACCGGCCGACGTGAACACCGCCGCCGGCAGGCCGGCCTCCGCGAGACTGTTCGCGATCAGTCCGTCGGGCCGGCCGGGCCCGAGGATCCGCGGCCGGAATCCGTTCCGGGCCAGGAATCCGGCGAGGCCGACGACATGGTTCTGGACTCCACCGGGCTGGTCGAAGGAGTACGGGCAGACCAGGCCGATCCGGGGTCCGTCGCCGCTCTCGGCCGAGCTCACGCCGGAGCCGCCGCGACGGTCGGGGTCGGGGCTGCGGCCGGGAAGAACGGCTGGAACATGTGCCAGTCCTCGGGCTGCCGAGGCAACTCGGCGGCGAAGAAGTCGCAGACCTGCTGGGTCATCGCGATCAGCCCGGCCCGGCCCGGCCGGTGGCTGACCGGCTCGCCGAGCAGCACCTCGAGGTCGGAGCCGCTGAACCGGGTGACGGCCGGGATCAGCGCCGCGCCGGTCCGCCGCGCGACCACGGCCGGGCCGGCCGGCAAGGTGGTCGTCACCGGGCCGCCCGGCAACGCCCAGGTCACCGGCAGGCCGGTGCCGGGCAGGTCACGATCACCCAGCAGGCAGACCAACCGTCCCTCTCGGACCGCGGTGATCAACTTCGGCAGCGCGGCCGGATCGGTGTGCGCGATCACCTCCATCCCCAGCCCCTCGCGGAACGCGGTGAACGCGGCGAACTCGCCGTCCCCCAGTTCCTCGGCGACAGTGCTGACCGGGCGCAGGTCGAGGCAGGCGAAGGCTCCAGCGAGATCCCAGTTGCCGCTGTGCGGCAGCACCACCACCGCACCGGGTCCGGCCAGCGCCGCCCGCAGCGCGTCGTCGTTGATCAAGGTCACCCGGCGGCGGATCTGCTCCCGGCTCCATCGGGCCAGGGCCAGCACCTGATAGAAGTTGCGCAGGTAGGAGGCGACGCCGCGTCGCACCAGGTCATCCGGACAGGGGCGGCCGATCAGCACGGACACATTGTGCCGCCAGGTGCCGAGTGCCGAAAAACCACGTGCCGTCGCCAGCCGAGCCGCTACGCCGCCGAGCGCTTCGGCGACCGGTTCCGGGATCCGCGCGGCGACCCGCCACCCGGCCGCGTAGACGCCACGGAGCAGTACGTCCCGCGGCGACCGGTCAGGACGTCGGCTCATCCGGCTCCAGCCGTGACTGTTGGCGGACCAGCAGCATCCGCTGCACCACCGTGACGGTGTTGATCACTGCTAGCACCGTCAGACCGACCTCGAGCGCGTACGGCACCCCGAGCGCGGCCAACAGCAACGCCAGCAAGATCAAGAACAGCCGGTCGGCCCGGGCGGCCAGGCCACCCGGGGCGGTGAAGCCGAGACTCTCCGCCCGCGCCTTGACGTAGGAAGTGAGCTGGCCGGCCACCAGGGCCCAGACCGCGATGATCGGCCAGATCATCGGGTCGTCCTTGCCGACGAAGTAGAGCACCACCCCGCCGAAGACGGCGCCATCGCCGATCCGGTCCAGGGTCGAGTCGAGGAAGGCGCCCCAGCGGCTGGTCCGGCCGCTGATCTTGGCCATCTGCCCGTCCAGCATGTCGAACAGGACGAAGAAGGTCACGATGATCACGCCCGGCAGGAACCAGCCGTTCGGGAAGAAGATCAACGCGCCGAGCAGCACCCCCAGGGTGCCGATGAGGGTGATCAGGTCCGGGGTCGCACCGATCCGGATCAGCAGCCGCGCCACCGGAGTGAGCGCGGCCGCCGCGAGACCCCGAAACCGTTCGAGCACGATCAGTCCGGGCTGGTCGCGGTCCGGGTCGCCGCCAACGATTCCCAGGCCTGGCTGACCAGCTCCCGGGTGTCGCCGAGCAACTCCGGCAGCGATTTGGTCTGGCCGATCACCGGCAGGAAGTTGGCGTCCCCGGACCAGCGCGGCACGACGTGCTGGTGCAGATGGGCGGCGATGCCGGCGCCGGCGACCGCGCCCTGGTTAATCCCGAGGTTGAAGCCGTCAGGGTTGCTGGCCGCGCGCAGCGCCCGCATCGCGTCCTGGGTCAGCCGGGTCAGTTCCAACGCCTCCTCGGAGGTCAGTTCGGTGTAGTCGGCGATGTGCCGGTACGGGCAGATCAGCAGATGGCCCGGCGCGTACGGATACAGATTGAGCACCACGTAGGCGAGCTCGCCGCGATGGACGATCAGCGCGTCGACGTCGCTGCGCTGCGGGATCCGGCAGAACGGGCAGGCCGGTGCCGCGTCCGAGACCGGTTTGTTCTCGCCCCGGATGTAGACCATCCGGTGCGGTGTCCACAGCCGCTCGAACCCGTCCGGCACTCCCGGCAGGTCCTCCGCCCGCTCCGCCTCCGCCTCTGCGCTCATCGGCTCCTCTCCGAGTGTGGTGGTGCCACGACACTAGACCTGGCGGCGCTCGGCAATGGCGGTGACGATCTCGGTGACCGCGTCGTCGATCGGCACGCCGTTCTTCTGGGTGCCGTCCCGGTAGCGGAACGAGACCGCCTCGATGGCCGCGTCCTCGCCGCCGGCGATCAGCACGTACGGCACCTTCTCCTTGCTGGCGTTGCGGATCTTCTTCTGCATCCGGTCGTCGGAGGTGTCCACCTCGATCCGTACACCCTGCTCGCGCAGCTTGCCGGCGATCCCTTCCAGATAAGCGTTGTATTCGTCCGCGACCGGGATGCCGATCACCTGGACCGGGGACAGCCAGGGCGGGAAGGCGCCGGCATAGTGCTCGGTGAGCACGCCGATGAACCGCTCGATCGAGCCGAACAGGGCCCGGTGGATCATCATCGGCCGCTGCCGGCTGCCGTCCGGCGCGGTGATCTCCAGCTCGAACCGGTCCGGCAACATCAGGTCGACCTGGATCGTCGACAGCTGCCAGGTGCGGCCGATCGCGTCCCGGGCCTGGACCGAGATCTTCGGCGCGTAGAACGCGGCGCCACCCGGATCCAGCACCAGTTCCAGCCCGGACGACTCGGCGGCCGTACGCAGCATCTCGGTGGCCCGCTCCCACTCCGCGTCGCTGCCGATCGACTTCTCCGGGTCGCGGGTGGACAACTCGAGATAGAAGTCGTCCAGGCCGTAGTCGGCGAGCAGTTGGAGCACGAACTGGAGCAGCGAGATCAGCTCGGCCTGCGCCTGGTCCTCGGTGCAGTAGATATGCGCGTCGTCCTGGGTCATCCCGCGGACCCGGGTCAGGCCGTGCACCACGCCGGACATCTCGTAGCGGTACACGCTGCCGAACTCGAACAGCCGCAGCGGCAACTCCCGGTAGGACCGGCCGCGGGAGCGGAAGATCAGGCAGTGCATCGGGCAGTTCATCGGCTTCAGGTAGTAGTCCTGACCCTGCCGCTTGACCGTGCCGTCCGGATGCTGTTCCTCGTCCAGGTGCATCGGCGGAAACATCCCGTCGGCGTAGAAGCCGAGGTGGCCGGAGATGTCGAACAGCTCGGCCTTGGTGACGTGCGGCGTGTTGACGAAGTCGTAGCCGGCCTCGAGGTGCCGCTTCCGGGCGTAGTCCTCCATCACCGTCCGCAGGATGCCGCCCTTGGGGTGGAACACCGCCAGCCCGGAGCCGATCTCGTCCGGGAAGGAGAACAGGTCCAGCTCCCGGCCGAGCTTGCGGTGATCACGCTTCGCCGCCTCCTCCAGCCGGGTCAGGTAGGCCTTCAGGTCGTCTCGGCTCGGCCAGGCGGTGCCGTACAGCCGCTGCAGTTGCTGGTTGGCCTGGTCGCCGCGCCAGTACGCGGCCGAGGTGCGCATCAGCGACACGGCCGGGATGTAGCCGGTGTGCGGCAGGTGCGGGCCGCGGCAGAGATCCTTCCAGGCCACGGAATCGTCGCGGCGCAGGTTGTCGTAGATCGTCAGCTCGCCGGCGCCGACCTCGACGCTGGCTCCGTCGTCGTCCGTCGCCGCGCCCTTGTCGCTGATCAACTCCAGCTTGTACGGCTCCGCGGCCAGCTCGGCCCGAGCCTCGTCGTCGCTGACCACCCGGCGACGGAACCGCTGCCGCTCCTTGATGATCTTGGTCATCTGCTTCTCGAAGGCCTTGAGATCATCGGGCGTGAACGGCTCGGCGACATCGAAGTCGTAGTAGAAGCCGTCGGTGATCGGCGGGCCGATGCCCAGCTTGGCGTCGGCGCGCAGCGCCTGCACCGCCTGGGCCGCGACATGGGCGGCCGAATGCCGCAGGATCGCCAGGCCCTCGTCGGAGCCGATGGTGACCGGCTCGACCGAGGCACCGGCCGGGATCTCCCGGTGCAGGTCACGGGTCTCCCCGTCGACCCGGACGGCGACCACCGTCCGGTCCTCGCCGAACAGGTCCAGCCCGGTAGTCGTCTCGTCGACCACCCGGGACTCGAGGCTGCCGGTGCTCGCGGTCGACGTGGGTGACACGGTGTTTCCTCTCTGGTGCGCAGCGGAACTCCCGCGCGGATCGATGCCGGCCGGCCGTCATGCCGAACCGTTGGAACAGATTAGTCCCCTCGCTCCGATTCACCGTGCGGGACACCGGTCCCGGCTTAGGCTGGACGGGTGCCCGCACTCAACGGGCCGGTCGGCTACGGCGCAGTGACGAAGACGTTGCACTGGCTGACCGTGCTGGCCCTGATCATCCAGTTCGCCGTCGGCTACGGCCTGGAGACGGTGTCGGAATGGGTCAGCGGCACCGATGACAGCGACGCCGACGAGGCGGGGGTCTTCGTCCACGGCTGGATCGGCGGCGGCATCCTGGTGCTGGCGTCCGTGCGGCTGATCTGGCGCTGGACCACTCCCCTGCCGCCCTGGTCGGAGCGACTGACCGCGTCGAACCGCCGGCTCGAGTCGCTGCTGGAGAAGGTGCTGTACGTGCTGCTGTTCGTGATCCCGCTGTCCGGCCTCGGGCTGCTGTTCCTGTCCGGGGAGGAGCGCGACATCGCCGAGGACGTCGAGTGGCAGCCGCCCTACGAGCTCGTCGACTCCGGCCTGCTGTTGGGGGCCCATGTCACCGGCCACGTGCTCTTCTATCTCACCCTGGTGATCCACGTCGGGATCGCGCTGCGGCGACGGACGCTGACCCGGATGCTGGCCTCATGAACGCCGACCGGCCGGTGATCACCCTGGCGGGCGGCCGGGCGCGCGGCCGCCGGCGGGAGACGCCGGACGGCCCGGTTGAGGAGTTCCTCGGGCTGCCTTTCGGCGCCGGCCGCCGGTTCCGCCCGGCCGAGCCGGCGACGCCCTGGACCGGGATCCGGGAGGCGGTCGACTACGGCCCGGTCGCGCCGCAGCTGGCCGACGACGCCGTGGTCGGCAGCGAACGGGACTGCCTGCAACTCAACGTCTGGCGACCGGTCGGCGGGACCGGGCTGCCGATCATGATCTGGATCCATGGCGGCGGCTACTACTCCGGATCCACGGCCGATCCGGTGACCGTGGGTGATCGACTCGCGGCCCGGCACGGCGTGATCGTGATCTCGGTCGGCTACCGGCTCGGCGCGTTGGGCTTCCTGTCCCTTGACCATCTTCTCGGCGACGACTTCCGGGACTCGGCCAACCTGGCGCTGCTCGACCTGATCACTGCCCTGCGCTGGGTTCGTGATCACGCCGAGGTGTTGGGCGGCGATCCGGATCGGATCACCCTGTTCGGCCAGTCGGCCGGCGGCGCGGCGACGGCGACGCTGCTGGGGATGCCGGCGACGGAGGGCCTGTTCCGGCGGGCGATCGTGCAGAGCGGCACCGCCGAGCGGGCCCAGCCGCCCGAGTTCGGCATCGAACGCACCGCCGAACTCCTGGCCCTGTTGAGGATTCCGGAGGATCGGGCCGATCGGTTGCTGGCGCTTCCGGTGGAGTCGATCATTGCCGCCCAGATGGCGGTGATCGAGCGGCGCAGCCGAGGACGGCTGGCCACCGTGTTCGCCTTCCAGCCGACGATCGACGGTCGTTGGCTGCCGGACCTGCCGTACCGGTCGGTGGCGGCGGGGACCAACGCCGCGGTGCAGCTGATCGTCGGCACCAACGTGCACGAGTCGGCCGGCCTCGGCGTACCGCTGGCGCTGACCGACGCCGAGGTGGCAGAGCTGCCGGAGGGTCTGGCCGGCCTGATCGCCGACGACTACCCCGGCCGGCCGGAACTGGTCGATCGCTATCGGGCCGCGTTCCGGGAGACGGTGCCGGCCGGGTCCGCTGCCGAACTGGTCGGCGCCTACCTGACCGACCGGACCTACCGCCAGCCGTCCCATCGACTGCTCGAGGCCCGGGCGGCCGCGGCCCGGGCGGCGACGTACTCCTACCTCTTCACCTGGGAGCGGCCCGGCGAGCCGCGGCAGGGCGCGACCCACGCGCTGGAGCTGCCGTTCGTGTTCCGGCATCATGATCATCCGGAGGTCGCCGATGATCTTGGACCGGAGCCGCCGGCCTGCCTGGCCGAGGCGCTGTCGAGCGCCTGGGCCTCCTTCGCCGCGACTGGGACACCGGTCCTGGCCGACGGTCCGGACTGGCCGGAATTCCGGACGCCGTACCGGCCGACGCTGCTCGCCGGGCGTTGGCTCGCCGTCGCTCACGATCCCCGCGGCGCGCTCCGTACCCTCCTGTCGGACGTCAGAGACGCAGAGTGACGATCACCCAGGCGGTGCGGATCATGATCTGCAGGTCGGCCAGCGGTGACCAGTTCGCCAGATACTGCAGGTCGTGGCCGAGCTTGAACTCCGGATGCGTGTGATAGCGGCCGTAGACCTGAGCCAGGCCGGTGATTCCCGGCGCGATCTGGTGCCGGCGCCGGTAGCCGGGGATCAGCCGTTCGTAGTCGGCCATCTCCTCCGGCCGCTCCGGTCGCGGCCCGACGATCGTCATCTGACCGAGCAGCACGTTGATCAACTGCGGCAACTCGTCCAGCCGGGTGCGGCGCAGCCAGCCGAGCCCCTTGATCACCCGCGGATCGTCCGTCGCGGCCTGGATCGGTCCGGTGCCAGCTTCCGCGTCCCGACGCATGGTGCGGAACTTCAGCATCCGGAACGAGGTGGTGCCGAGGCCGACCCGATCTTGGACGAACAGCAGCGGCCGGCCGGCCCGGACCGCGACCAGGATGGTGGTCATGATCGTCAACAGGATGGTGATCGGTGCGGTGACGAGCAGCACGGCGAGATCCATCCACCGCTTGACCCGCTGCTGGGATCGGGTGAGCACGTGTGCCGACAGGGTGACCACCGGCATGCCGCCGATCTCCCCCACGGTCCGCAGCCCGAGCAGCGAGTCGTGCGGCCGGACCAACTGCAACACCTCGACCCCATGATCTTCCAACCGGGACAGGGAATCGGCGTAGAGCTCGCGCAACGCCTCACTGTCCAGCAGCAGCACATCGGTCGCGTCGGACTCGATCACCTGCTGCTCCAGGGCGGCGACGCCGGCCACCCGGCCGGCCACCGCCACGGTTGAAGCCTCCGCAAGGTGGCGTTCGGCCAGGGCCGTCGCGTCGCCGGTGCCGACGAGCAGCACCCGGGGCGGTCCCTCAACCCGTTCCCGCAGGGTGCGCGAGATCCGCCGGGTCGCCCACAATCCGATCGGCCCGACGATCGCGTACCCGAGCAGGATGCTCCGCGGGATCAGGAACTCGCCGAGCAGCCAGCTGAGCAGGCCGACGATCAACGATGCGACCCAGACCAGCGTCACCATCCGCGGCAGCGCCGGCCGAACAACCAGTCGCCGCTCCCGGTCATACAGGCCGCCGAAGGAGAACACCGCGAGGTTGATCACCGCGACCAGGACGTACTTCCAGGCGTACTCGTCGAGGTAGAGCAGGCCCTTGAAGTTGGGGCGGGCGATACTCATCGCGACACTGATCAGGAGCAACGCCAGGTAGACCACGAGCAGGTCGGCCAGGTGCAGCAACCGGATGCCGCGTCGGTTCATCGCCCGGACCAGGATCAGTCGGGCACCGCGCCGGGGAGCAGCGTCGACCGGCCCCGCGGCGTCATCGTGGGCCGGCACCGTCACAGTGTCATGATCCCATCCGGCTCGTCGAACAGGCGCAGCTCCTGCTCGGTGGGTCGTTCGAACCACGTCGACCAGAGCTCCAGTTGCTCCCGGGTGATCGGCGCCGCACGCCATTCCGGCGAGGCGTTCCGCCGCTCGATCCGGGCCCAGAGCTCGGCCAGTGGCAGGTCCAGGACCCGCAGTTCCACTCGGGCACCGATCACCCGGGCCCGGTCCCGCAGCGCATCCCGCTCCACCCGGGACCAGAATCCGAACTCCAAGATCACGCTCTGATCGTGCCGGAGCAGTTCGTCGGCGAGCCCGATGAACCGCTCCTCCAGGCGCGCGCGGAGCGATTCGTCGAACAGGGACAGCTCGAGATCGGACAGCCACTCGTCCGGGCACAGCCGCACCGCGCCGCGCTCGCCGGCGAGTTCCCGGGCAAGCGTGGTCTTGCCGGCTCCGGGCAGGCCACAGATCAAGAACAGGGTCGGGCGGTCGGGCATCGGGTCAGCGTAGGGCGTAACGGTCCGGACCCGCATCGGCCACCTCGACGATCTGGCGCCATCCACTAGTGTCCGCAGGGCACTAACTCGACAGTCCCGATGATGCCGATCCCGAGAAACGTGGGCCGGGAATGATCTTCGTCCGGGCTGCGGCGCCGAAGCGGGACCAGAACCGGCTGCACCTCGACCTCGCGCCGAGCGGCGGCAGCAGTCAGTCCGCAGAGGTCGAACTGCTGCTCGGGCTCGGTGCGACCAGGATCGATGTCGGACAATCGGTCGAGGCGACCTGGGTCGTCCTCGCCGATCCGGAGGGCAACGAGTTCTGCGTCCTACCGGACGGCACGCCTTAGCTCTCACCGGTTACCGCTGGGCCCGATCAGGCAGGAGCAGACCGATCTGCCTGTCCCGGCGCGTTCGCCGCCTGCCAGATGGCGCGCGCGAACGTATCGTGGCCAAGATCATGAGTGCCGGAATAGTTGGTTAGGTACACATCGCCGTGGGGTTCCCGGTAGAGCATGGTGCCGGGGTCCGGTTGTCGCCGTTGCCAGCCGCCATGCGTGACCGCTCGGTGTTCCGGTCGAGCGTTCGGAGTCTCATTGTCGATCCGAGTCTGGCCCGGTGGGCCGCCGCGCATCCGTGGCACGTACGGCTGCACATGATCAAGATCAAGTCGGGTGGTCGCGGTGGACCACGGGAAGCTGCTGCCCGGCTGCCGCAGGGACATGTCGCGTCGTTGCACGTCCGGGATCTGGTAGCTGTCCACCGGTGGCGGGACATCATTCAGGTCGATCACCGGCCGCACCTTCACCCGGTAGTGACCGAGCCAATCCTTCACGATCCCCATCGTGGTCGGCCCAACCCCGGGCACCCGGCAAACCCCGTGACCCCTCTCCAACGACTCAGCCGCGATATGCACGATCACGTAAGCGGTCGGTAGCAACTTGGCCGGATCAAGCTGCGCCAGCATCCGCCGCACCGCCGCCTCGAAGATCGCCGACTCGACATCGACCGTGGGAGGCTTGTCCCGCAAGGCCGGATGGACCTCGGACTCCTCCACCGAACCGCCGGTCTCCGCCATGATGTCGTCGACCGCCGCCGCAAGCTCCTCGTCAAACAGCTCCGGCTGGCGGTGCCGAGCCCGCAACTCTGCGGCCCGCAAGTCGTCCCCGAGCATGGCGAAGGCTTCAGCGCGCCGCTCATCGGCTGTCCCGCACTCCTCGGGCAGGAACCCGGCGAGCTCATCGATCGACGCGTAGACCCGATTGGCCTTGACCGCCTCCACCCGAGCATGCACCCCGCGCATCCCGTCCTCGTCCACGCGGCCCAGCCAGACGCCGCGGGTCTTCTTCCGTCTCGCCACGATCTGCTCGTAGTGTTCGGGATCGACGGTCATGATCGCGGCCAGGGTCCGGTTCTCCAGCTTCGTCCAGGGCACCACCCCGGCGAACCGGGCGACCTCGGCATCCACGTATCGGGCCTGGTCGTAGGTGAGGTCGCGGGTCAGCCGCGCGATCTTGCAGCCCTGCCAGCCGACCGCCTCACCGCGTAGCAGTTTCCCCCACAGCAACGGAAATCGGTGCCGCAGATCAAGCGCGTCACCGATGAACAACATCCCGCCGACGGTGCCCTTGCCGATCTTGACACTGAACGCCGTCATCGCCAGATCGTTCACCTCAGGCGTCCCGTCGCCGCCGGGTCGGACACCGCAGGCGGCGCCGGGCATCCCCAATTCTTTCGGATGGATCGACTCCACCGGATAAACATCGGCCCACGCCGTGGCCAGGACCAGCAACTCGTTCTCGGCCAGCAGTCGGGCCCGCTGCGCCGTCTCCGCGGCGTCGAGCACGCCGCGGGCATCGAGACCCACCGCGCACCCTTCCAGCGATTCGAACATACCAACGATTCTAGTGGAGGGCACCGACAACCGCAGCGAGGTCGAGCGTTCCGGACCAAACTCGGTTGTCGAGCCGCGGCGAGCGTGTGACGCTGGCTGCCATGAGCAGTACGCCGGTCGACTACGACGTCGATCCTGCCGAGCGAAGGCCCGCTTGGGATCGAACCTGGGAGGTGTCGGATCCGGACTGGGATTCCACCGGGATGCGCCGCATCGCCGCCGAGAATTTGTCGCCCGTACTCGATGTCGGCTGCGGCACCGGAGATCTGGCGGGGTCCCTGCCCGATCGAGCCCACTGGATCGGACTGGACAACTCACCGGCCCAACTGGCTCAGGCCAAGGCTGGTCCGGTGCTGCGCGCCGACGCCCGACGATTGCCGTTCGGTGACGGAGTGTTCGGCGCGGTGGTCTGTCATTGGATGCTCTATCACCTCGACCACCCCACCGAAGTGATCACCGAAGCCCACCGGGTGCTCCGCCCCGGCGGCCTGTTCCTCGCCTCCACCTCCGCCCGCACCAACGATCCCGAACTCGTGCCGGACGGCTGTCCGGCGACCACCTTTGACGCCGAGGATGCGCCCACGATCGTTGCCTCGGTCTTCGGCGGCGACGCGATCGAGGTCGAAGCCTGGGACGGACCGTTCATCGTTCTGCCCGACCAGGCTGCCGTCGCGAGCTACGTACGGCACCACTCCATCGCGCCCGAGGCGGCCGATCGAGTGACCACACCGTTGACTCTCACCAAACGCGGATGTTTCGTGTGGGCCCGGAAGCACTGAACGCCGGTCCATGATCACCGACTGCGCGGCTGCCGTTCAGGGCAGGCAGAGGCAGAACGGGTGTCCCTCGGGATCGATCATGACCCGGTGCTCCGTCGGCGCGGACTGGAACTCGGCCAAGGTTGCGCCGCATTCGATGGCCCAGGCAACGCCGCTGTCAAGATCGTCGACGGTCACGTCCAGGTGCATGGTCGACGTCTGCTCCCCCGCGGCCGCATTCGGCCAGACCGGACGACGCTGCGTCGGGGCGTAGTCGAAGTTGAGCGCCGGCTCGTGCACCCCGTCGGGCGGGCAGACCAAGGCATAGCCCCCGTCCGGTGGATCCCCGGGTTCCGGTGCTTCCTCACGGAGGTAGGGCCAGCTCAGCAGCTTGGAGTAGAACCGACCCAGCTCCCGCGGCCGGGTGGCCATGATCGTGAGAGCGCCGATCCGGATCCGCGGTGGGTTGATCATCGACTTGTCCTCCTCGATCCCGATCGGCTCACAGACAGTATGGGTGCCCCGAGTACGTGTTGCCGTAGGAGACGCGGATCAATGTGGCCGCGCGTGATCCCACTCATCCGGCAGCGCGGCGAACCACATCACGTCACGGCGCCGGCCCTGCCAAACCGCGTGGGAGCGCATCGTGCCCTCATGGACGAACCCGGCTCGGCGAGCCACCGCGGCTGAGTTCTCGTTCCCCGCGACGATCGTCATGAAGACGCGAGCAGCGCCGAGCTCGAACAGCCAGCGGGTGAGGAGGATCGCCGATCGAGTCGCGTAGCCGCGTCCTCTCGCGCTGGGCGCGATCCAGTAGCCGAACTGCGCTACGTCCTCGTTGGTCCAGTCGTCGACGCCGCAGCAGCCGGCCAGTTCGCCGGACTTCGCGTCCGTGATCGCGAACACAACTCCAGCGGGTGTCCCGGTGGTGGCAAACGCCCGCCAGCCCTGCGCGAACTGGTCGATGGTGGCCTCAGCGTCCGAGATCGAGGGCGGCGGACTCGGCCATCCGTGCCGGTCGTGGTCCCCGTTATAGCGCTGGATCGCCGGGTCAGCGCGTGCTTCTGCCATGAACCAGGCGTCGTCTTTTGACCAAGGCCGAAGAGTGACGACGTCGTCGGAAAGTGTCGCCACCGGACCTCTGCCACCCATCTCGCTCACGTCTATCCAGCAGGACCGACTCGGCACCCAACTCCCACCAACAGCACCGTGGGGTCTGCGGAGTTCGGGCCCCGCGACAGACACCGCGGGTCTCGGGAAGGTGGCGGACACGCCACCGAACAGGCATCGCTGCCTCGTGGGCGATACTGGGTTCGAACCAGTGACCCCTTCGGTGTGAACGAAGTGCGCTACCACTGCGCCAATCGCCCGTCGCACACGTCCCCGGAAGCCGGAGCCGCGTCAACGCGGTGTTCAGGATAGCGCATCGGCAGGGGTGCCGCCGACACGGATTCCGGGCTCGGAGGAGTGGTCGAAATGACCCTCGGAACGTCAGCGACCGGTGTTAGCGTCGGCCCGTGATTGAGCGATGAGCCGCCGCGGTTGGCTGTTGTTCGCGGCGCTGAGCCTGTTCTGGGGGATCCCGTACCTGTTCATCCGGGTCGCGGTGACCGAGATCGATCCGCTGCTGCTCGCCTTCGGTCGCACCTTCCTCGGCGCGCTGCTGCTGTTGCCGTTCGCGCTCCGGCAGGGCGCCTTGCGGTCGCTGCTGAAGCACTGGCGTTGGATCCTGCTCTATACCGGGATCGAGATCATCATCCCGTGGTTCATGCTCGGCCACGCCGAGACCCGGCTGAACAGTTCGACGACCGGCCTGTTCATCGCCGTCGTGCCGTTGATCGCCGCGATCATTCTGGGCCGACTCGGCCATGATCGTTTCGACGCGCGACGGATCACCGGGCTGCTGCTCGGCTTCGCCGGCGCCGCGCTGCTGGTCGGCCTCGACGTGCACATCGACGACCTCGTCTCGGTGGGGGCGCTTGCGCTGGTCACGATCGGGTACGCGGTCGGGCCGATCATCATCAGCCGCAAGCTGTCCGACCTGCCGCCGCTCGGCGTGATCACGGCGTCGCTGATCCTCTCCGCTCTGGTGTACGCGCCGTTCACTCCCCTGGTCTGGCCGGACCGGATGGTCTCGGCGCAGGCGATCGGCTCGGTGGTGGTGCTGGCCGTGGTGTGTACGGCCGGCGCGTTCCTGGTGATGTTCGCGCTGATCGCCGAGGTCGGGCCCAGCCGGATGACGTTCATCACCTACCTCAACCCGGCGATTGCGATCATCCTCGGCGCGCTGGTGCTGCAGGAGCCGTTCACGATCGGTCTGGCGATCGGCTTCCCGCTGGTGATCATCGGCTCGATCCTCGGCACCTGGAAGTCCAAGGTGCCGCCACCCGAAGCCGCCGGCACCGGCCCCGAACTGGAGGACGAACCCTCCCCAAGCGTCAAGCCGCCCTCGTAGCGCCCAAGCCTCAGCCCGGATCCACCGACGAACTCCGCGAAACCGCCGGCGAAACCGGGACCACAGAGATCGCCTGTCGGCGTGCCCGAGCGGACAGTTTGACCAACCCCGAGGCAGAAATGGGTGGTCAACGGGTCCACTCAACGGGTGCGCCGAACTCAGCGAGCGCGATGTCACGATGTCGAGTCACGCGACCCCGAGACCACCGAAATTGGTATCGAGAACAGCGCGCGACTCGAAATTCGTGACAACGACACCTTCCTGACTCCCCACCGAGATCGCCCGGCCGAATCCAGCACGATCCGACCGCAGCCGACACCACCAACCAGCCCACCGCCCGACCGGCACCCGACCGCACCCCCAAAAAGACCGCGCCACCCACCGCCCTTCGATGCGTCTTTCCAGCCAACAGACCGAACCGAGAGGTTTACCGTCTGACTTGCCCTTCGACAAGCTCAGGGAACGAACACTCTCGCTCCGACCGCCTGCGGACCGACCGACGCCAGGTCCGGAGAGCCGAAGGCAGGGGGTCAAGGGATGAGGTCGCGGCTGCCGGTTGTCGCGATTCCTCTTCAGGCTGCAGTTTGCCACGCGGCAATCGCTGGTTCCTCCCAGCCCGAAGAGAAATCGCGACACCGATCCAAATCATCGGTGGATCCAGGCTCAGTACTCGAGGGCCGCCGTCGATCGGTCGGCGAAGATCTTGGCCGCTTCGGCGGTCCGGGCGCCGGTCGGGAATTCCTGATCACCCCACCGGTGCACGTGCTGCACGTCCCGCAGCGATGAGGTGATGAACACCTCATCGGCCTTGCGCGCCTCCGCCTCGGTCAGATCGGACTCGCGACCGCCACACCATTCCAGCACCAGGGCCCGGGTGATCCCGGCCAGCGGGCCCGACTCCAGGGTCGGGGTGATGATCTCGTCGCCGAAGATGAAGAAGATGTTCGAGCCGGTGCCCTCGCAGACCTGACCGGCGTTGTTGATCAAGATCGCCTCGGTCGCACCCCGGTCGGCCGCGTACGCCAGCGCCCGGACGTTCTCCGCGTACGAGATCGACTTCACCCCGGCCAGCGCACCCCGCTCATTCCGGGTCCACGGCGCGGTGACGATCGCGGTCGACGGCTCCATCGGCGGACTGGCATCAGCGGCGACCACGATCGTCGGCGGACCGAACGCCGGCTGAGATCCGAGCGGTCCCCGGCCGCCGGTGTAGGTGATCCTGATCTTGCCGTGGTCGTACGCACGGTCCCGCAGCACCGCGTCGATGCCATCGCGAAGCTGCTGATGATCGGGATCGGGCAGGCCGAGCAGCCGCGCCGACCGGGTCAGCCGGTCCAGGTGCCGGCCGACGGTGAACGCTCCGGCGGGCAGCACCTTGAGCGTCTCGAACACCCCGTCGCCGACCACGAGACCATGATCGGCGGCTCCGATCGTGGCCGCTTCGGGATCGGTGAACAGCGTCCCGTTCACCCAGATCCGCAGGTCGCTCGTCGCCGGCGCGGGAGGCGGATTCACAGCCGTGGTCGAGGTCATGTCGCCACGATAGTCCGCCCGAAACGACAACGGTGGAACCCAGTTGGACTCGCACGGATGGCTAGGCTAAAGTTCCTGAACGCACCGCCCCTTCGGGAGCGGCGCGCGGACGTGGCTCAGGGGTAGAGCATCACCTTGCCAAGGTGAGGGTCGCGGGTTCGAATCCCGTCGTCCGCTCGGAGCGGGTCTCGCCCTCCAAGGTGGGGTTCGCAACGCTCCTCGGTGGAGTGGCCGAGAGGCGAGGCAACGGACTGCAAATCCGTGTACACGGGTTCGAATCCCGTCTCCACCTCGGGCGATTGGCGCAGCGGTAGCGCACTTCCCTGACACGGAAGGGGTCACTGGTTCGATCCCAGTATCGCCCACGAGGCAGCGATGCCTGTTCGATGGCGGGGTTCCCCGCCACCTTCCCGGGGCCCGCGGTGTCTGTTGCGGGGGCCGAGCCCCCGCAGGCCCCCACGGTGCGGTGAGTGCGAGTTGGTGCCGTGCCCCGTACGCCAGAGCACGAAGGTCATCCAATCCGGAACCGGCAACCCCGCGATTGCCGTACGTGCGTTTCAGCGAGTCACCGGCCGCTAGTAGCGTCACGCACCATGAAGGCCATCGAGACCAGCACGCGACGGGAGCCGGCGGAATTAGGCAGTATCCCGACGGAGTCCGTCGTGCACTTCGACCGGGAGATTGTCCGAGCTGGCATGTGGAACCTCGCACGCGAGCGCTTCACCGAAGCAAGTCCGGAGAACACACTCTGGGAAAGCGGAGCGAGTATCGGTTCAGCGGCCTACTCATGAAGTTGGTGGCGCTCCTGATGCCGGGATCGTTTCGCAAGCAGACCCAAGAGCACATGCAGGACTTCAAGGCGTTCGCCGAGCAGGGAAAGGACGTACGCGACACCCCGTGATGATCATCCGACCCGGAACCAGCGGCAGTCGTAGCGGCCCAGTTCGATGCGTGATTTTCCTCCCTTGACCGGCACGGTGCGGTCTACCAGCAGGTCGGTCAGGTCGCCGTCGAGCTTGTCCACCTCGATGGCCGCGTCGCGGTCGGCCAGATTGTGTACGGCCAGCACCGTGCCGCCGTCGATGTCGCAACGATGCGCCAGCACTGCCGGGTCGTCGGAATCGAGGACCTGGTACGCGCCCCAGGCCAGCTCCGGGCATTCGCGGTAGCGCTCGATCAGCAGCCGGATCCACTCCAGCAGCGAGTCGGGATCACGGCGCTGGTCGGTCACGGCGTCCCACCACATCGGCGTGCGTACGGCCTCGCGGCCGGGGATCGACAGGTCCTCGACCATGCCGACCTCCTCGCCGTAGAACAGCACCGGAGTGCCGGGCAGCGAGAACAGCAGGCTGTAGACCAGCTTGATCTGCTTCACCTCCCCACCCAGCATCGACGGCAGCCGGCGTCGCAGGCCGCGGCCGTAGAGCTGCATCTCCTCCTCCGGCCCGAACGCGGCGAACACCTCCTGCCGCTCCGGCACGGTCAGTTTGTCCAGGGTCAGCTCGTCGTGGTTGCGGACGAACGTCGCCCAGTGGCAGTCGCGCGGCGGCTTGGGCCGCTCCTTCAGCGCGTGTGCGAGCGGGCTGGCCTGCTGCCGGGCCAGCGACAGATACAGCTGCTGCATACCGATGAAGTCGAAGCACAGGTGCAACTCGTCGCCCACGCCGTCGGCGCCGCCGAAGAACTTCATGGTGTCGGGGTACGGCAGGTTCACCTCGCCCAGCAGCACCGCCTCCCCGTTGCGGCGGGACAGGAACGCCCGCAGATCACCCAGGTAGTCGTGCGGGTCGGGCAGCGCCTCGATCGGCGCCTCGAGCAGGAACGGCACCGCGTCCACCCGGAACCCCGACAGGCCGAGCTCCATCCAGAATCCCATCACCCGCGCGATCTCGTCCCGCACCGCCGGGTTGGCCACATTGAGATCAGGCTGGTGCTTGTAGAACTTGTGCAGGAAGTACTGCTTGGCCTTGCGGTCGTACGTCCACAGCGACGTCTCCTGGTCCGGGAAGATCACTCCCTCGTCGGCGCCGGCGGGCTTCTCGTCGGCCCACACATACCAATCGTGCCGCGGGCTGGACGGATCGCGCGCCTCCAGGAACCAGGGGTGCTGAGCGGAGGTGTGGTTGACCACCAGGTCGGCGATCACCCGCATGCCCCGGTCGCGGGCGGTGCGGACGAGCTCGGTGAAGTCACCCAGCGTGCCCAGCCGCCGGTCGACGCCGTAGAAGTCGGTGATGTCATAGCCGTCGTCGCGATCCGGAGTCGGGAAGAACGGCATCAGCCACAGGCAGGTCACGCCCAGTCGGTGCAGGTGATCGATCTTCTGGGTCAGACCTCGGAAGTCGCCGTGACCGTCACCGTCGGAGTCGTAGAAGGTCTCCACATCGAGGCAGTAGACGACGGCGTTCTTCCACCACAGGTCCGCGGTCCGAGTCAGCTTCATGATCGCACTCCCGGCAGGACGTGTTCGCCGAACGCGTCGAGGAAGCGATCTTGTTCCTGACCCACGTGATGCAGGTAGATCTCGTCGAAGCCCAACTCGACGTAATCGCGGATGATCTTGGTGTGCCGGCCCGGGTCGGCCGAGATGTTGACCACCCGTGCCACCTGATCCACCGTGACGTGTTCGGCGACGGCGTCGAAGGTCTCCGCCAGATCCAGGTCCCAGCACACCGGCGGCGGAAACACGTTGCTGCGCCACTGCTCGTGTGCCACCGCCCGCGCCTGGTCCTCGTCCGGAGCCCAACTCAGATGCACCTGGAGGTGCAGCTTGCCCCGGCCGCCGGCATCGCGATAGGCGTCCCGGACCTTGATCAACTGCTCGACCGGTGCGTTGACGGTGATCAAGCCGTCCGCCCACTCGGCGCACCAGGCGGCAGTCTCCGGGCTCACCGCCGCGCCGACCAGCGACGGCGGCTCGTCGGGCAGCGTCCACACCCGCGCCCGGTCGACCACGACCAGGCCCCGATGGGTGACCTCCTCGCCGCGCAGCAGGGCCCGGATCACGTCCACGCACTCGCGCAACCGCGCCTTGCGGGTCGCCTTGTCCGGCCACCCGTCGCCGGTGATGTGCTCGTTGCTGGCCTCGCCGCTGCCCAGGGCGACCCAGAGCCGCCCCGGAAACATCGCGCTCAAGGTGCCGATGGCCTGCGCGATGATCGCCGGGTGGTAGCGCTGGCCCGGCGCGTTGACCACGCCGAACGGCAGCGACGTCGCCTGCAGCGCGGCCCCCAGCCAGGACCACGCGAACGCGCTCTGACCCTGCCGGCTGCTCCAGGGTGAGAAGTGGTCCGAGCTCATCGCCGCGTCGAATCCGACCGCCTCGGCCCGGCGGACCGCGTCCAGCAGTGCCTTCGGATGGACCTGTTCATGTGAGGCGTGCACCCCGATGACCGTCATGTCCGGTCACGTACCCAACGCACGTTTCAGCTACACGTGGCCAGCGGGATCGGCGGAGAGGTCGTCGATAGACTCATCGGCCCGACCGGATTCGCGTAGGACAGGGCCTCGATGGAGCATCCCGAGCAAGAGGAACCGCTGACCGGCGGGCACGACTCCGGCCCGGTGGTTCGAGTGGGTGACACGGTGCGCCGTGAGCTCAAGCCCTGGAGCGCATCGGTGCACGCCCTGCTGCGACACCTGGAAGAGGCCGGCTTCGAGGGCGCACCCCGATTCCTCGGCGTCGATGATCATGGACGGGAGATCCTCAGCTACGTCGAAGGGACCGACGGACGCGTCGCCCGGTGTTACGACGACGACGCCCTCGCCGCGGCCGCCCGGTTGATCAGGACCTTCCACGATGCCGTGGCCGGCTTCGTGCCACCGCCCGACAGCACCTGGCGTCCCAACCCGCACGCACCATCCGGCCCGCTGATCTGCCACAACGACCTCAGCCCGGCGAACACGATCTATCGGGACGGACGTCCGCAGGCCTTGATCGACTGGGACCTCGCCGTCGCCTCCACCGCCGTCTGGGATCTCAGCTACGCCGTCCGTACCTTCGTCCCGCTCTACCATGATCAGGATTGCCGGCAGTTCGGCTACGACCCCGACGAGCGGGCTGCGCGGCTGAGTCTGTTCTGCGAGGCGTACGGGCTGGATCGCCGAGCCCGCACCGACCTGCTGCCGGCCGTGCTCGACCGCCTGGAGTCCGAAGCCACCGAATTCGCCGGACGTTGCATCGACACCCTTCGACAGCACCGGAGCCCCTGGACCCGTGCCGTCCGGGCGCCCTACGTGAGCGGAACCGTGTAAAGTATGAAGCCGCGGTTCTCGGCGACTTGATCATAAAGACGTCGAGCCGTGGCGTTTGACTCCTGCGTCGCCCAGTAGACCCGGCCGCACTGATGGGCCCTCGCCCATTCCGTGACGGCGGTGATCAAGGCCCGCGCGACTCCCCGGCCGCGGGCCTCGGGTGCGGTGAAGAGATCTTGCAGATAACAGGAATCGGCCGACGTGGTGCTCGGATGAGGCAGGAAGTGGGCGATCCCCACCAGCCGCTCGCCGAGCTTCGCGCCGAGGGCATGCATCCGCCGGCCCGATCGGAACTCGGCCCAGGACTGATCGAAGAACTCGTCCGGCATGGTGCGTCCGTAGAAGGCGTTGTAACCCACGAAGAGTTGCTGCCAGGCCGCCCGATCGGCCGACGTCAGCGCACCGACCGTCAGGCTGTCTCCGTCTTGCTGGTGATCATGGGATCGGCTCATCGGTCCTCCTTCAGCTGCTGGAAACACGCCCGATGGTCTGGCAGCGCAAATTCGGTGGCAACCATGTGCCATCACTGCCAGTGTCGCAGCGTGCATCGCTTCGCGCTGGCTGCGACCGCACCCTGCTGCTGTCGGTCCCGGCCAGCCGAAGATCAACAACCTGTATCCCTAAGCTACCGAGGAGCCACTCTTGTCGTCTGACCCCAACCCCTGGCAGGACCCGGTGAATGCCGACGCCTATGCCGCCTTCACCCGCAACTTTCCGATGTACGCCGACACCAGCCGCGATCTGGTCGACCGCGCCGCGGTCGGCGACGCCGGCCGCGTGGTCGACCTGTGCTGTGGCACCGGAGTCACCACCCGCACGCTGCTCGAGCAACTGCCGGACCGGGCCGAGGTCTACTCCGTCGACGGCTCGGCCGCCATGCTCGACGTCGCGCAGACCGAGACCACCGATCCGCGGGTCCGTTGGATCCACTCCCCCGCCGAAGAAGTCGATCACTGTCTTCCCGATCCGGCGCGGCGCGTGGACGCGGTCGTCTGCAACTCCGCGATCTGGCAGACCGACCTTCCGACGACCGTCGCGGCCGTCGGCCGGCTGCTGCAGCAGGACGGACGATTCGTGTTCAACCTCGGGATGAGGCTCATCCAGCTGCCCGATCAGGACCAAGCCGCTCCCCCACCCGAAACCGCCCACCTCGGCGACCTGATGCGCCAGGCAGCGGTCGAGGAGTTCGGCTATCAACCGCAGGAGCGACGCCGGCCCCGATCGCCGCTCACCCCGGACTCGATCCGGGCGACCTTGGCTCAAGCCGGGCTGCAGGAACACACCGCCGAAGTGATCAACTACCCGGCCCGCCCGGACATGACCCGAGCCTGGCTCGAGGTGCCGATCTTCGCCGACACGGTCTGCCCCGGACTCCCGTACGAGCAGCAACAACAGGCCCTGGCCCTTGCCGCCGAACGCTTCCAGCCGACCACCTCGGGATCAGCTCGGTGGTACGTCGTCGTCGCGAAGCCGGCCCAGTCAGGTATCGAGGAGTAGCCTCGTAACACGGAGGGTGGCGGACCTCGAGGTATCGAGGATCTGGAGCAGCTCATGAAAGCGATCGTCGCGACTCGATACGGTCCTCCGGACGTCTTCCAGGTCAAGGAGCTGCCCAGTCCGGTCCCCGCGGACGACGAGATCCTGGTCCGGGTTCAGGCAACGACCGTCTCCGCCGCGCACAGCATGATGCGGCAGGGGCGACCGCTGATCGGCCGGTTGTTCACCGGGTTCGGCCGGCCGAAGCAGGCCGTTCCGGGGACCGAGTTCGCCGGCCGGGTCGAGACGGTCGGCCGGAAGGTCACGCTGTTCCAGGCCGGCGACGAAGTGTTCGGCGAGACCGGTATCGCGGCCGGCTGCGCCGCCGAATACCTCTGCGTCCGAGACACCGGGGCGTTGACGATCAAGCCGGCGAATCTGACGATGGCCGCCGCGGCCGCCATCGTCGACGGGGCGTCGACGGCACTGTATTTCCTTCGGGACAAGGCGAAGATCAAGGCGGGTCAGCGGGTCTTGATCAACGGCGCGTCCGGATCGGTCGGCACCGCCGCGGTCCAGGTCGCCAAGCACTTCGGTGCGGTCGTCACCGGCGTGTGCAGCAGCACGAACGTCGCCCTGGTCCGCTCGCTGGGCGCCGACGAGGTGATCGACTACACCGCCGACGACTTCACCAGCCGAGGGCTGACGTATGACATCATCTTCGACACCGTCGGCAAGAGTTCCTTCGCTCGTGGCCGGCGGGTGCTCGAGCCCGGCGGCGTCTATCTCACCACCGTGCCCAGCTTCGCGATCTATCCGCAGACGGTGTTCACCTCGATCATCGGCGGCAGGCGGGCGGTGATCGCAGCGGCCGGACTGCGCAAGGACCAGGAGAAGATCGGCGAGTTGATCTTCCTCAAAGGCCTGCTCGAGCAGGGCAAGATCATCCCGGTGGTGGATCGGACCTATCCGCTGAGCCAGATCGCGGACGCGCACCGCTACGTCGACACCGGTCACAAGAAGGGCAGCGTTGTGCTCACTGTCGACGGTCCCGCCGAAGGTCTGATCGAACAACGTGGTGAGGCCGCGGTTCCGGCGCACATCACGGGCGGCACGGCCTCGTCCGGTAGGAATTCCATCGCGAAGCCGCGGTCGTCGACGTAGATCAGCCGGTTCGCCGATTCGAGGTGAGCGCGACCAGCACGGCGCTGCCGGCGGCCGGCGGCACTCCCATGGTGCGGGATCATCCACCCCGAGTACGCGGATCCTCGGGCTCGGTCGGCAGGGTGGCCTCGACGCCGAGGTAGGCCTGGACGACGGCGTCGTCGGCCAACAGCTGTTGGGACGGCCCGGCGGCGACGATCTCGCCCGAGGCCAGGACGTAACCATGATCGGCGGCGCGCAGGGCGCGGCGGGCGTTCTGCTCGACCAGCAACACGGTGGTGCCGGCGGCGCGGATCTCGGTGATCACCCGGAACACCTCGTCGACGATCTTCGGCGCCAGGCCCATCGACGGCTCGTCCATCAGCAGCAGGGTTGGCCGGGCGACCAGCGCCCGGGCGATGGTGAGCAGCTGCTGCTCGCCGCCGGACAGCGTGCCGGCCGGCAGCGACCGTCGTTCGGCGAGGACCGCGAACCGGGCGTACATCTCGTTGATCGCGGCAGCGGCGGTCCGGCGGCGGTGCCAACCACCCAGCCGGAGGTTCTCGTCGACGGTCAGGGTGGCGAGGATCTGCCGGCCCTCCGGCACCTGGACCAGGCCGATGCCGACCAGCCGGTGCGCCGGAGTCCGAGTGATGTCCCGGCCCTGGAACGTGATCTGGCCAGAGCGTGCCCGCAGCACGCCGGAGACGGCGTTGATGATCGAGGACTTCCCCGCACCGTTGGCGCCGACCAGGGTGACCAGGGCGCCGGCAGCGACGGAGAACGAGACCTTCCTAACCGCCTGCACCCGGCCGTAGCCGACAGTCAGCTCGCGGACGTCGAGAATCGGATCGGTCATGATCAACTTCCGGCCGGGTCGGTCGGAGCGGGCTCCGGGTCGGCCAGGTCCTCGGCGCTGCCGAGATAGGCCTCGATCACTGCCGGGTTGCCGGCGATCTCGGCCGGAGTGCCCGTCGCCAGCACCTCACCGAAATCGAGGACGACGATCCGGTCGCAGGTCTGCAGCACCATCCCGACATTGTGTTCGATCAGCAGGATGGTCAGCCCGTCCCGGGCCAACGACGTGATCAACTCGGCCAGGGCCTGGGCCTCGACCTGGTTCATCCCGGCAGCGGGCTCGTCCAGGACGAGCAGGGTCGGGTCGGAGGCCAGCGCCCGGGCGATCTCCAGCCGGCGTTGATCACCGTAGGAGAGCGCCGACGCCCGGGCAGTGGCCCGATCGGCCAGGCCGACCCGGGTCAGGCAGGCCGCCGCAATCCGAAGTGCCTGCCGCTCGTCCCGGCGGGCCGACGGCAGCCACAACAAGCGGCGCAGGAACGTCGAGCGGACGGCCAGATGCGTGCCGACCAGGACGTTCTCCAGCGCTGACAGCCGGGCGAACAACTTCGAGTGCTGGAAGGTACGGCTGACGCCTGCGGCGGCGATCTTGTGCACCGGCGTCCGGCCCGCCTCGACGCCGAGGACGATCACCCGGCCGGCCGAGGGCGAGATCAGACCGGTGATCAGGTTCACCAGGGTGGTCTTGCCGGCACCGTTCGGTCCGATCAGGCCGATCACGTCACCGCTATGGATCTCGAGATCCACGCCGCGGACCGCATGCACACCGCCGTAGTCCTTGCTCACCCCCGCCAGCTGGGCGACGACGACGCCTCGCTCCGGATGATCACGCCCCGACGATGTGTCACCGGCCGGCGAAGCAGGCGTGGGCATCCGGGTCCGGCGCGGGATCAAGCTGGCCAGTCCACCGGGCAGGAACAAGATCACCAACAACAGCAGGATGCCGGACAGGAACGGCCGGACCCAGCCGGCCTCGACGCCGAGCAGCCGCTGCAACTCCGGCACCAGAGTCTGGAAGCCGCTGCCCAACAGCGGGCCGATGAACAGGGTCGAGCCGCCGACGACGGCGGTCACCAAGCCGTCGATGGCGGCCGAGAAGTTGAAGTCCTCCGGCGCGATCAGCCGGACATAGAACGCCCAGAGGACGCCATACAGTCCGGCGATCGCACCCGCCGTGACGAAGGCCGACAGCCGGTGCCGGCCGACGTCTACGCCCATCGCCCGCGCCGCGAGCTCGTCCTCCCGGATCGCCGCCAGCGCCCGGCCGTAGCGGGACGGCCCCATCCGCCAGAACCAGTACGCGACCAGGATCAAGATCACCCAGGCCACGCCGGGCGTCAGGATCTTCGGCACCTGCATCCCGTTGGCACCGCCGGTCCAGGACTGGTTCAACACCAGGATCCGGACCGCCTCGGCAAACCCCAGCGTCGCGATGGCGAGGAAGACGCCGCGCAGGTGCATGGTCGGCAGCCCGAGCAGCACCGCCGCCAGGGCGCCAACGGTCATCCCGATCACGATGGCGATCAGCAGTGCCGGCAGGTCGCCGATCACGTCCGGATCCGGCACCAGCGCCGCCGAACTGAACGCGGCGATCGAGGCGAAGCCGGCCTGGCCCAGGGACAGCTGGCCGGCGACCAGCACGGCGTAGAAGGAGAAGGCGAAGATCGCGCCGAGCGCGATGAAGACCAGCGTCGAGTCGGTGAGCATCATCGGTGGTTCATACTTCGCGCGACTTCCGCTTGCCGAACAGGCCCTGCGGCCGGAGCAGCAAGATCACGAACAGCAGGCCGAAGGCAATCAGGTCGCGCCAGGACGAGCCGATGTATTGCACCGCGAAGACCTCGGTCAGACCGAGGAGCAGGCCGCCGATCAGCGCACCGGGCAGCGAGCCCATGCCGCCGACGATGATCACCGCCAGCCCCTTCAGCTCGATCGCGGTGCCCATGGTCAGCTGGGCGCTGTTCACGTTCATCGCGAACAGCACCCCGGCGACCGCGCCGAGCGCCGAGGAGATCGCAAAGGTGGTCGCGGTGATCAGGTCGACGTTCAGGCCGATCACCCGGGCGGCGGTCGGATTCTCTGCCACCGCCCTCATCCCGCGGCCGAGCCGTGACCGGGACACCAGCCAGGTCAGCGTCACCATCAGCACGACCGACACCGCGGTGATCACCACCTGGACCAGGGTCACCTGGGCGCCGAGGAACTCGAGCCGGGTGTCCGGGAAGGAGCCGGCCGGGAACCGCCGGGTGTCCGGCCCGTACCGCGCCTGCAGCAGCGCCACGAAGATCCCGGCCAACGCGATCGAGGAGATCAGCCCCGCGAAGTGGGCGTCCGGCCGGTCCTTCAGGGGCCGGAACGCCACCCGTTCGATGATCAACCCCAGCACGCCGCCGATCACGAAGACCACCGGCAGCGCCAGCCAGATGGACAGTCCGCCGCGCTCGACCAGCTCGATGCCGATGAACGCCGACGCCGCGAACACGGCCGGGTGGGTCAGGTTCAGCCGGTCCAGGATGCCGAAGACCAGCGTGAACCCGATCGCGAACAACGCATAGATCGAGCCGATGAACAGGCCGTTGAGGAGCTGCTGCACGACGTCTCCCCGCTACCGGGCCTCGGTCATTCGAGCACGGCGAACTTGCCGTCCTTGACGACCTGCACCACGGCCTCGTGCTCGATGTCGCGCTGATCGTTGATCGTCACCTCGCCGAGCACGGTCGGCATCTTGTCGATGGTGCCGAAGCCGGTCTTGATCCCCTCCCGCTCCCCGTTGCAGGCCGAGCGGACGGCGGAGTCGATGATCATCAGCCCGGCGTACGCCTGGGCGGCGAACTGGTCCGGCGGCGCCTGGTTCTTCGCCTGGTAAGCGGCGAGGAAGTCGGTGTTCTGCGGGTTGTCGGAGGCGGAGTTCCAGGCCGCGCCTACCACGACGCCCTCGGCCGCCGGACCGGCCTGCTTCATCAACGCCGGGTTGTTGAAGCCGTTGCCGCCGACGATCGGCACGTCGATGCCCAGCTCGCGGGCCTGGGTGATCAGCGGCACGGCTGCCTCGATCAGGCCGGAGACGACGATCGCGTCCGGCGCATGCCCCTTGGCCTCGGTGAGCAGTGGCCGGAAGTCGGTGTCGGCCTTGGAGAAGGTCAGCGTGTCCGCCACCGCGATCCCCTCCTGCTCCAGCGAGGACGCGAACACCTTGTAGCCGGACTCGGTGAAGGCGTCGTCGTTGCTGTACATCACGACGACCTTCTTCAGTCCGTACTTCGCCTTCGCGGCGGCGACGGTCTGCGGGATCACCTGCCCCTCGGTCAGCGAGTCCCGGAAGATGTAGTCGCCCTGCGCGGTGATCCCGTCGGCGGTGTTGGAGATCGCCAGCACCGGGACCTTCTCCTCCTGGGCGATCGGCTGGGCCTGGAACGCGCCGTTGGAGAGGGTCGGGCCGATGATCACGCTCATCCCCTTCTCGATCAGCTGCTCGAAGACGGTGATGCCCTGCCGCGGATCGGTGGCGTCGTCCTCGACCGTCAGCTCGTACGTCACGCCGCCCTTGGCGGCGAGCTGCTCGGCCGCCAGGTCCAGACCTTTCTGCTGCGACGCTCCATAGCTGGCCGCGCCGCCGGTCAGGCTGAGCGCCGCGCCCACCTTCACCGGGCCCTCGATCACGCAGCTGTCTCCGGTGCCCTCACCCGACAGCTGTCCACCGCCGGTGCCGGTCCCCCCTGTCGGGCCGCACGCGGCCAGGGCAAGGGTGAGCGCCGCGGTGGCGGCGAGAACGGTCCTTCGGGCGGGCATGTGGCTCCTCCGGTGGGGTCGACAGTGGGTCTGAGTATGGGCCAGACCGACCGCGAGCGACAACCACCGACTCATCCACATTGGGAAATGGAGCTATTGCTCCTGCCTTGATCTCTATTGATCAGGCAACGCGAAATTGATATCGTGTGGAATTTATGTGCCCAACGCAAAATGCACCGATTTCCGGTGCACGTTTTCAGATTAGCTCACCGGCCGGAGTTCGTCAAGCAGCAGTCAGCGAGATCGGAGCGCGCATGATCAACGGGTCCCAACAGCAGGAGATCGCCCGCGAGCAGTCCTACATTTCCAAGCTGTACGAGCGTCTGGACCTGGCTCGAGCCAGGTCGGTAGATCAGCTGGACCGCGCCCACACCGGAGCCACGACGGAAACCGACCAGGCCGCATCCGAACGGGAATCATTCGCCCGGCTCTATTCGGGCCGGTCGAATCAATTGTCGGCGGTGGAACGTGGATTGTGTTTCGGCCGGATCGACAATGTCGACCGAGACCATTTCTATATCGGCCGGATCGGGCTCTTCGACGACGATTACGAGGCCGTCCTGATCGACTGGCGGGCGCCGGTGGCCCAGTCCTTCTATCGCGCGACCGCCGCCGCGCCCCTCGGCGTCCGGCGGCGCCGGCACATCCGGCTGGACGGGCGCCGGGTGGTCGCGGTCGACGACGACCTGCTCGACTCGTCGACGCTCGATGATCTTGAACGCGACTCGCTGACCGGCGAGGCGGCCCTGCTGGCCTCGCTGACGGCCGACCGGACCGGCCGGATGGGCGAGATCGTGGCCACCATCCAGGCGGAGCAGGACGAGATCGTCCGGTCCGGACTGCCCGGAGTCCTCGTGGTGCAGGGCGGGCCGGGCACCGGCAAGACGGTCGTCGCCCTGCACCGCGCGGCCTACCTGCTCTATTCGCACCGGGAGCAGCTCTCCCGGCGCGGGGTGCTGGTGGTCGGTCCGAACGGGACGTTCCTGCGCTATATCGATCAGGTGTTGCCGTCGCTCGGTGAGACCGATGTGGTGCTGTCGACCGTGGGTGATCTCTTTCCCGGGGTGACGGCGACCGCGGCCGAGACCGCGGAGTCCCGCCGGATCAAGGGTGATCTTCGGATGGTCGAGGTCGTCGCCCGGGCTGCTCGGCTGCTCCGGCGGGACGGGGCACGGAAGGACCTCCTACCCGCGCGCTTGGTCGCCCGGCTCTGGACCGATCCGGACTTCCTGGCCGAGGCGGCGCCCGAACTGGACGCCGCCGAACGGGCGGCGCTGGGACGCGAGCCCGGAGCCGACTGGACGCCGGCCGACGTGGCGCTGCTCGACGAGGCGGCGGAGTTGTTGGGCGATTCCGAGGCGACGGTACGCGAGCGCCGGCGGGCGAAGTCGGCCAGGTCGGCGGCCGATGCTGATCATCTCGCCTACACCCACGGCGTCGTGCACAGCGAGCTCGCGGCGGAACGGCTCAAGCTCGAGCCGTGGGAGATCGACGACTTCATCGAGCTGATGGCCGAGCGGACCCGGCCGCGCGAGGCTCCACGCACGATCGCCGAGCGGGCCGCGGCGGACCGGACCTGGCAGTTCGGGCACGTGATCGTCGACGAGGCCCAGGAACTGTCGCCGATGGACTGGCGGATGCTGATCCGGCGCTGCCCGCGGCGATCGATGACCCTGGTCGGCGACCTGGCCCAGGCCGGCACGGAGAACGGGATCCGGAGTTGGGCCGAGGTGCTGGATCGGCATGCGGCGGGACGCTGGCGTACGGCCGAGTTGTCGGTGAACTACCGGACGCCGACGGAGATCATGGCGGTGGCCGGCGACGTGCTGGCCGCGATCGATCCGGGCCTGGCGCCGCCGTCGTCGGTGCGCTCGACCGGGACGGTGCCGTGCAGCCGAGAAGCGTCCGAGACCGGCTTCGCGGACGCGCTCGTCGACGCCGTCGCCGCCGAACGGGAACGGGTCGGCGATGGGCGGTTGGCGGTGATCGTGCCGCGGTCCCGACGCCGGGAGCTGACCGACCTGTTGGGTGATCGGTTGCCTGGTCTGGCGTCCGGCACGGAGCCCGGCGTGCTGGACGCTTCGGCGGCGGTGCTTGATGTCGACCACGTCAAGGGGCTCGAGTTCGACTCGGTGCTGATCGCCGATCCCGGGACGATCCTGCGGGATTCGCCGCGTGGCCGGTCCGATCTCTATGTGGCGGTGACCCGGGCGACCAGGCGGCTCGGTGTGGTCACGTCCGGGCCGCTGCCGGCCGAGCTGGCCCGGACCGAGTCAGCCGGCGAGGTGGGGTCAGGTTCCGGCGAGGCCGGCGGCGACGATCCGGGCGGCCGCGGATAGGTCCGGCTGCCGGCCGTCGAACCGGCGGTTGTTGGCGTCGAACAGCATCACCGCGACGAACGTACGAGCCGCGTCGCGTCGCCGTCGGACATCCGGCGGCGACGCGGCTGCCGCCTCGAGCACCGACTCGGTGAGCTCGACCAGGCCATCGGTGAGCCGGCGCAGATGACCGCGCACCTCTGGATGGGTGTCCACCTCCCGCATCAGCACGGTGCGCAGCAGGACCGATTCGTGCCGGCCGAGGTCGAGGTTGCGGGCCAGTCGGCGGAGTGAGCCGACGACGTCGCCGCGCCGGGCGACCCGGTCCGGGTCGCACAGCGGCTCGATCGGCATCCGTTCGGCGAACAAAGTGGTCAGGATGTTGATCTTCTTCGGGAAGTAGTAGAACAGCAGCCCTTTCGGCGTCCCGGCCGCCGTCGCGATCTTGGCGGTCGGGGTCGCATCGAAGCCGGTCGCGGCGAAGAGTTCCTCGGCCGCGTCCAGAATGCGTTCCCTTGCTCCGGCATCCGCCGGCTGGTTCGATCGCTGCGCCATGACCCGCCCTCCGCCGCGGACTCGCTGCTGGACGAGCCCTGATTGATCCTGGACAAGCGTTGCGGGCCGGTCGCCCGGCCCGCAAGCGGAGATTCCAAGCTGTCGACCGGTCAGCTCTGCGGCACCGCCTGGTGGTGGGCCCGGTTGCTCTGCGGGATCGCCCAGATCCCGGTGGCCAGGGCGATGATGCCGAGGATCCACGCCGTCCACGCCATGGCGGTGACGCCGGCGAAGCCGAGCACCCAGGGCGAGACGAACATCAACAGCCCGAGGGCCGCATGGATGTATTCCGAGGCCACGGCGCCCGGGGCGGCGAGTGACCACAGGGCGCTGCCGGCGAGCAGCACGCCGAGCACGACCATCGACCAGGTGGCCGCCATCGTCGCCTGGGTCCAGATGGGTGACAGGAACGCATACACCCCGACCACCAGGGCAACCCAGTCCTGCCATCGAGTCCACTTACGCATGGAGATCTCTTCCTCTCGTGAGGAGATCCGTCGACCTCCGGCGGATCGTCATACCTTCAGTATAGATCCTTGATTGACCGACCGGTCAAGCCTTCGGAACGGGCTGTGATGTCTGTTTGATCACGTACGGATCCGGTCAGCCGAGCCGGCCGAGCAGCAGCCCGCCGTACGCCGCCAGCACCGAGCCGAGCAGCATGCCGACCCCGTTGATCAGGCCGTCGCGATACCGCCGATCCGCCAGCAGTCGCACGGTCTCGACGCTGGCGGTGCTGAACGTCGTGTAACCGCCCAGCAGGCCGACTCCGGCCACCGTCGCCCAGGCCTGGTCGAGGTGACCGCTGACGTACCCGGTGATCAGGCCGAGCAGCAGCGAACCGCTGAGATTGATCACCATCGTCCCCCAGGGGAACGCCGACCGGCCGTCCAGTCCGCGTTGGATCGCGCTGTCGACGAGATAGCGCAACCCGGCTCCCACTCCCCCGGCGATCGCGATCATGATCAACATCGACGCGGTCACGGTCGCTGCCGATCACCGCTGGGCAGCGGCACGATCCGGCCGCCGGCCAGCCCGGCCCAGCTGAGCAGCGCACCGGTCAGCACGGTGATCACCGCATAGCCGAGGCCGCGGGCCAGGTCGCCGCCGTCCAGCAGCAACACCGTGTCGGTAGCGAGCGCGCTGTAGGTGGTGTAGCCGCCGAGCACGCCGGTGCCGCAGAGCAGTCGTACCGTCTGACGCCGGCCGACGTCGGGCCCGAGCCGGCGCAGCACCGCGAGCAGCAGGCCGAGCAGGAACGCGCCGGTCAGGTTGATCACCAGGATGCCGAACGGGACGGCGGCGACGTCCGAGATCGCATCGCCCAACAGGGCACGCGCCGCCGTACCGGCCGCGCCGCCCAGGGCGACGATGCCGGCCGCGGCCAACGGGTGCCGCCGCGGTGCCGGATCCGGATCGATCCGGTCGACACCGTCGTGGTCATGATCAGCTTCGGTCATCGGAGGCGACCAGTCTGGCAGAGCGGCCACGCCGGGCCCTCGGCCGGGCCGCTGTCGGACCTGAGGATTACGGTGACGCCATGATCACCGACACCTCCATCCCGGACTGGGTCAGCTCCCCGCTCGTCCAGCGCATCCTCGGCGCGCTCGACCGACCGCGTCCCCTCGACGACCTGGTGGCCGACCTCGGCGTGACCGACACCCGGGTGACCCGCTATCTCGAGGCGTTGGTCGAGCGGAGCCTGGTCGAACGGGCCGAGCCCGGCTGGGTGCGTACCGCCGCCGGTCGTGCGGCTGTCGGGGTGGCGGCGGACCCGGCCGAGCTGACCGAGCTGCCGAGCGGCTCGGTGCAGGACTATCGGCAGGCGGCGGCCGACCTCGACTTCGGGATGTTCGGCGCGGCGGCCGTCAGCCTCGGCGGCGAGCACGGCGGCCGGATCCAGGCCGACCGGGTCGCCGAATTCGGCGATCGGCTGCAGTCGTTGATCAACGAGTATTTCGGGCCGGAATCGATCGACTGGTCCGCGCCGGTGAAGTACGGGTTTCGCTGGGTGCTGATGCCGGTCGACCTGCCGCCGACCGAGTCCTCGTAACCGAGTCCCGCGGCACCGGGTCACCGGCGCGCGACCAGCCGCGGTAACAGGCCGATCAGCAGGACCATCAGCAACGCCGCCGCGCCCGCGACGAACGATTGCGGCCGGCCGAGCGTGACATCGAAGATCAACAGCGTGGTCCCGGTCAGCGTCAGACCGACCCCGATCAGAGCGAGCACGACCAGCACGTGGCCGAGCCGGACCACCGTCTCCTTCAGTCCTCGCCGAAACAGCGCCCGGTGCAGACTGACCGGAGCGAGCGCCAGGGCCGTCGTCGTGGCAGCCAGGATCACCAAGATCAGATAGACGGTGAGCTGGAACGAGTCGAGCTCGTCGAACTGCGGCTGGAAGGCGACCGCCAGCAGGAAGCCGAACAGGATCTGGGTGCCGGTCTGGGTGACCCGGAGCTCCTGCAGCAGCTCGTTCCAGTTCCGGTCCATCCGCTGGTTCTCGGTCTCGTCGCGGCCGTCGGGCCACGGATCGGCTGCCGGCTGCTCCATCCCCGTCTCCTCAACTCTGCCCGGCGGCGGACCGGGCCGTCAGGTCGATCCTGCCACGGAATGCGTGGGAGAGTTGCGTCCCGGGTCCCGATCATGGTGGCGTTGTCCGGAGCAACGCAGAGCGGCCCCGAGGAAGGAATCACCATGCCGGATCGTGATCAGCAGCCGGAGCAGGAATCCGAACTGCAGGACCTCGAGGACGACGCACGCCGGTCGGACGAGCAGCCGCCGGGAGCGAATCCGGAGTCGCCGCAACACAAGTCGGCGAAGAAGAGCCTCGACGACGCGAAGTCGGAGGGTTCGGAGGACTGAGCCCTAGGGCGTGGAGACCTTGCGGAACCGGTGGCTGCGGCCGACGATCGTGAAGCCCAGCCGGCGGTAGAGTCGGAGCGCGCCGGCGGGATCGTGGCCCTCGGTGTGCAGCCGCACCCGGGCCATGCCGCGCCGGGCCAGCCGATCGAGCAGTTCGGTCACCAGCGCCGAGCCCACTCCACGGCCGCGGACGGCCGGGTCGACGCCGAGGTCGTCCAGTTCGGCACGATCGTCGCCGAGCTCGGCCGAGGCGAGCCCGACCGTCCCGGTGCCGTCCTCGGCCAGCAGATAGAGCTCCGGATCCGCGTCGGCCAGCCACTGCCTGACCTCGGCATGGTCAGGCGGCGTGAAGTACGGACGCCCGGCCCAGACCCGGTCCAGCAGCCGGGTCAGCGCCTCGGCGTCGTCCGGCCGAGCCTCGCGCAGCGAGATCCCGGCCGGCAGCGGGGAGCGGGGCGGCCGCTCGGTCAGCTCCAGTTCGACCATCTCGAACGTCGGGGTGAAGCCGAGCCGGATCAGCAGGTCGGTCCGGTCCGGCTCGGTGTGCCGGCTGTTGGCGCCGAGCACGATCCGCGGCCCGGCCGGGCTCCGCTGCCGTACCGCCGCCGTGAGCGCGCCGAAGAGGTCGGCCTCGGTCTCGGTCCGCCGGTCGCCGGGGACGGCCCAGACGTCGAGCAGCCGCACCTCCGTGCCGTCCCCCTCGACCCAGGCGTGGACGAGTCCGTATCCGTGCAGGTCACCGGCACTCCCCTGCGCGACCAGGGCCGGTTGGCCGGTGCCCAGGGCGGCGGCGAGGCCGGCTGAGGTCGGCAGCCGCTCCAGCGTCGAGTACGGATCGAGTTCGGCCGCGTGCTCGGCCCGGAGGGCGGCGAGGATCGCCGGGTGCCGCTGGCCGTCGGCGGGCCTGAGCTGCGCGCCCATCAGACTCTGGGCCCGAGCTCCGCCGGCTCGACCGGCGCGGCCAGCCGGCGGACCGACTCGACCAGCCCTTGCCAGGCCAGCTCGGTGTCGGCGGATCGATCATGATCGTTCCGGAACTGATCGGCATAGATGCCGAGTTCCTCCAGATCCCAGCGCAGCTGATAGCCGGTGATCAACCGCGGATCGACGCGGTGTCCGGTCGCCGCCGTGTAGCAATCAAGATCCTCTTGGGTCGCGCCTATCCCGGCCAGGTCTCGTTCCGGGACGGCCAAGCCGACCGTGTCCCAGTCGATCAGGTGATAGCCGGCGAGGCCGCAGGATCCGGCCGGACCTTGATCACGCAGGACGTTGCCCGGGTGCGGCTCGCCGTGGGTGATCACCAACTCGGCCGGCCGGGTCGGCATGCTGGCGGCGATCGCATAGAACTCGGCCAGCCCCTGCCGCAGCCCGTCTCGAAGGCGGGCGAGCAGGTCGCGCAGTTGAGCCGTGAACGGCCCGGCGTCCGGCCAGCCGTCCGCGGTCGGCCCCAGCGCCGCCAGCACCGTGTCGCGCCGGGTCAGGTCGAACCGCTGCAGCGGCGTCGCCGCCGGCGGCTCGGCGCCGTGCAGCGCAGCCAACAGATCGATCACGTCGGAGCGCTCGGCCGCGGTTCGTTCCCGGTCGAAGGACCCGGGTTCGGCGTCCAGCAGCGGGAACACGCTGACCGCGTAGCGCGGCCCGGCCGGTCGCAGCGTCCGGCCGTCCACGCCGTGCACCGGTCCGGCGACGAACCCCAACTCCGACCGGAGGGCCAATTCGGCCGCGGTGTCCATGGCCCGTTCCAGGCCGACGGCGGCGGTCGCCGGATCGGGTCCGCAATGGCTCTTCCGCTCCAGATCGGCGACCTTGACGAACCAGCGATCGGCGGCGGTGCTGGACACGGTCCAGTGGTAGTCACCGAAGCCGACCGGCGCGTACTCCATGATCATCGGCTGGATCCGCCAACCGTCCACCAGGGTCCGGATCAGGTCCCGCTCATCAAGGTCGGCCGGGCGATCACGCATGCCGCGGACCGTACCGGGATCCGTTCTTCCGGGCCACTGGTTTGGCGCCGCCCCGGGTGGGAGTCAGCGAGCGCGGGCCGGACTGCCGGCCCGGACCACCGCGGCGAACCGCTCCGCGAACGCGCGCCAGACCGGGGCCGTCGCCGGCTCGTCCGCCGCGGCCCGACGGACCACCTCGTCCGGGTCGAAACCCTGCGCGACCAGCGGCTCGCGCTGCCAGGCCCGGACCCGCTGCAGATCGATCTCCGGATGGAACTGCACGCCCCAGGCCGTCGCGCCGACCCGAAACGCCTGGATCGGGCAACGGTCACTGCTGGCCAACCACGCCGCACCGGGCGGCAGCGCCGTGATCTGGTCGACGTGGTGCTCCATCGCCAGGAAGGACGGGGCCAGCGCGGCAAACAGCGGGTCTTCGGCGGCCGGTTCCCGGGTCTGTAGCTGCGTGCTGCCGGCCTCCGGCTCGCCGTGATCGGCCTGCACCACCCCTCCGGCGACGTGCGCCAGCAGCTGCCCGCCGAGGCAGATGCCGAGCACCGGGACCGCCCGGTCGAGGGCCTGCCGAGTGACATCGCGCTCCCGCGCCAGCCACGGTCCGCGCTCGTCGTCGTCCGGCATCAGGCCGCCGCCGAGCAACGCCAGACCGTCATGATCATCCAGATCCGGGATCGGGGCGCCGGTGTAGGCGGCCACGATGTCGACCTCGACGCCGGTCTCCCGCCACCAGGCCTCGAACCGGCCCAGACTTCCCGCCGGGGTGTTCTGGACGACTAGGACACGAGGGTTCCGGGACCCTGACTCAGGCATAGATTCTCCTGTCCGTGCGGCTGACGTCAATGCTGACAAGCGCGCGTCAACCGGCCGACCTGAGCCTCTGGTGTCGCACGCCCTAGTGTCGTGTCGACACTAGCCCAGACCTTCGGGGGTCACCAGACAGAACGGATGGCCGATCGGGTCGGCGTAGACGCGGTAGCCGATCGGCTTGTCCGAACCCTCCAACGTCCGGCCGCCGAGTGCCAGCACCCGCTGTTCGGCGACGTCCAGATCCTCGACCAGGAAGTCGACGTGCAGTTGCTGCGGCGGGTCACCGCACGGCCAGCCCGGTGATCGGAAGGTGCCGACGCGTTGCAGGGACAGGGTCGGTCCGCCGTCCTCCGAGATCAGCGTGACCCAGTCGGCGGTGTCCTGGCCGCGCCGGGTGCCGAGCAGCGTCTCGTAGAACGGGGCAAGGGCCTGGGGGTCCGGGCAGTCGATCACCAGCCCTGAGATGCGTGCGATCACCGGCACCAGTGTTCCGTACGCTGCACGCCGGTCGAGGCTCAATAGTCGATCTTGTCGTCCAGGTTGTTCCAGGCCTCGAAGGGATCCTCGGCCTGCGGCAGTTCGTGCCGGCGGAGCAGGATCGGCCAGTTCCGCCGCTCCCGGCGGAGCAGTTCGTAGAACTCCAGGTCGTCGAATCCGCTGCGTGCCGCGGTGTAGCGGTCGGCCGCGTAGACGACCGCGTCCAGCCGGGCCCAGAGCGAGGTGCTCAGGCACATCGGGCACGGTTCGCAGGAGGCGTAGAGCACACAGCCGGACAACGAGTAGCTGCCGGCGTCTCGGCAGGCCCGGCGGATCGCCACCACTTCGGCATGGGCGCTCGGGTCGTTGTCCCGGGTCACCCTGTTCTCCCCGGTCGCGATCACGTCGCCGCCGCGGACGATCACCGCACCGAACGGACCCCCACCGTCGGCGACGCTGCGCACGGCGAGCTCGATCGCCCGCTCCAGATACGTCACCTCATTCATCACCGGCTTTGTCTATCAGAGGACTCGCCTGTCCCGTGTCGGTCGCCGTGTCAGGAGGGTGTCAGCCCGGTGGCGGCGTCGGCACGGAGGGTTGTCCCAAGATCAAAGTACGCAAGCCGAAGGAGACGCGAGATGCCCACCTTTGCCACCCCGAACCCGATCACTGCCACGCTGGAGGTCGCCGGAGCCCGGGTGCTGGTCACCGCGAGCGACCGGACCGACACCGTGGTCGACGTACGCCCGCTGAACAGCGACAAGAAGTCGATCAAGGTGGCCGAGCGGACCGGGGTCGAGTTCGCCGCCGGCCGGCTCTCGGTCAAGACGAAGAGCGCCGGCGACAAGGACGGCTCGGTCGCGATCACCATCGAGCTGCCGACCGGCTCCGGCCTGACCGCCTACCTGGCGTACTCGACCGTCCAGGCGAACGGCGGGTTCGGCGCGACTGAACTGCACCAGGCCTCGGGCCAGGTCCAGCTGGACCGGGTCGACACCCTGACGGCGAGCATCGCCTCCGGTGACGTCGAGATCGGCCGGATCGCCGGGCGGGCAGAGATCGACGGCGCGTCCTTCGGAATGCGGATCGGCGCGGTCACCGGCCCGGTCGGCTTCTCGAATGCCGGCGGCCGGACCTGGATCGGCCACGCAGCCGGCGATCTCACCCTCGGCGGTGCCAACTCCACCTTCGACATCGATCGCGCCGACGGCGACGTCACCGTGGAGACCGCCGGCGGGGCGATCCGGATCGGCCGAATGACCAACGGCCGGGCCAAGCTGCTGAACGCCTCCGGCGACATCCAGATCGGCGTCAGCGAAAGCGCCGCGGCTTCGGTCGACGTCAACAGTGAGCGCGGAGCCGTGCACGACTACGTCTCCTCGTCGGCCGAGCCGGCCCCGACCGACCCCAAGGTCTCGATCTTCGCCCGCACCCGGCACGGCGACATCACCGTGCGGCGGAGTTGATCATCACCGGGCCAGGCCTCGATCCGGGGATCCGCCGGGAACCACGGATCGAGGGTTTGTCATAGCAGCCGCGATTCACAGCCCTGGATGACGATCCGTCCAGTAGACGATTCCGTTGTCGACGGTCTCCAACTCCGCTTCACTGAACGAGCGCTCGACCGCATCGTTGATGGCTCGGCGTGCTTCGGCCAGCCGCAACGTCGCACCGTCCTCCGCGAAGTAACCGGACAGGTATTGCCTGGTCGGGTCCTTGCCGCCGGCCCCACGACTCCCGATCCGGTCCAGCGACACCACGACCTCGTTGAGGACCCGGTAGACGACCAGCGCCTCGTCCTCACTCAGCTCCACCGCCTTGCGCGGAACCGTCTGATCTTCGGCCGTAGTTCGATCAAGAAACTCACCGACCGCCACGAGCTTGCTGCCTTCGTACAGCCGCACCGTGCGCAGCCCCTGGAACTGACGCACCACCCACGGGTAGATCACGCGGATCTCCACCGTGATCTCCTCGCCGGGCGGAAACGTCTTCCGCCCGGAGTCGTCGGCGATGATGCAGGAGGTCTGGGTGTCCCCGAGATCGAGCTCGGACCGCGTCCCTGGGCTGGCCGCCGTGATCCGACCGCCCTCAGCCGCGGTGAGGAACCGGACGCGGGCTGGACGGACAGTGGCCGTGCGATCGGATGGCATGGTCAAACCCTCTCAGACCGGGGAGGCACCACGCTGAGCGGCCACTAGCCCACCACTAGCCCCTCCGAGCCGACGTTCAGAAACTGGGGGTCAGCATGTCCTCCAGCGTCCGGAAGATCGTCAGGTACTCCGGCCGGGAGAACTCCGGTGGCTGCCACTGCCGCGACTCGAAATGGCTGATCGCCTCCGCCGGAACCCCGATGTCGTACTCGCGGAGATATTCGATCGCATCGAGGCGCCAGTAATACAGCCCGTCCGACGCGATGGCCGAACCCCCCGGCACGCCGAACCGGTCACCGAGCTCGTCCCGGGTGTATTCCATCCAGGCGAGGAAGAGCGGGCAGCCGCTCAGGTACGCGATCACCCGTTCCTTCAGGTCCGGATCGATTCGACTGGTCCGGTCGAGCAGGTCGGCCGACCAGGGCCCGCCGTCCGGCGGCGGCCCCAGCGTGCCCAGCGGCCTCAATACGGGGCCTTCGCCCACCATCAGAATGCTCCTTGCAGCAGTTCGCCGGTCTCGGGACTCAACTGAGCCTTTCGGGTGGTGGCGACGACGTCCACGCCCAGCTGCGTGGCGATGTCGCCGGCCGCCTCTCGCCCACCATGGCACATGACGAGCCGGATCGGTTGGCCGGTGTAGTTGGGATTCTGCAGGACCGCATCGATGATCTGCTGGGTGTGGGTCACACTGCCGTCCACGACCTCCTTACCCTTCTTGACCCCGTGCTCGATGATCACCGCTCGACCCTCCGAGGTGCCGTGGACGATCACATCGTGCATGCCACCGGTGCCCTGCGACCGGCTGAAGTTCGTCATCGTCGCCGGGTCGTCGCCGATCGCGGTCGCGGTCCGGCTGTGATGGACCGTCGAACCGTTGGCCAGGAACGAGTCCATCTCGGCCGAGCAGCGGTTGTGCACCAGGAGCCAGGCCTCGTCAGCCTGGACGTGGTAGGTGTGCAGGTCTTCGACATGGAAGTTGTAGACCGTCGCTTCGCCGCCGGTGAGCCGGACGGCCACAACCTCGACCTCAGTGCCCTTGGCGTCGACCAGCCCGTCGCCGGGACGCAGGTCGCGAACCGGGACCCAGCCCCGGCCCTGGACGTAGAACGGGTGTTCCTCGGTCGAGGTGATCGTGCCGTCCGTCGTGACCACGTCAACGGTGGGCACGTTGTCGTGCACATAGGTTTCCAGCACCCGCCGGCCGTGGGTCTCGCCGGTCCCGGGGTCGGTGGCGGTCACTTCGTCGCCGGCCCGGACGTCCTCGATGTTCTTGGCGCTGCCGTCGGCCATCAGCACCTGCGTGCCCGCGACGAAGCAGGCGTTCTTGGCCGTGCCGGACATCTTGGACATCAGCTTGCTGCCGGCACCCTTGAGGAACTTGGCACCGCCCTTCAGCGCCGCGGCACCGGGGATCGGGACCATGCCGATCAGGCCCTCCATGCCGGCCTGGCCCCAGTCGACCGAGCCCTTGGTGGCCTTCTGCTGCGCCACCGACATGCCCATCGACAACGCACCACCGGCCAGCGCCAGACCGACCGGGCCGCCGACACCGGTGGCCATCAGCGCCACACCGGCCACGATCATGGCGCCGGCGGCGATGTATTCCCAGTTGTCCTTCACCCAGGAGGTCGTCGCGTTCCAGGCGTCGGCCAGGACGCCGTTGTTGGAGTCTCGGTAGGCCTGGAGTTCCTCGTCCGTGACCGGGCTGAGGCCCCACGGGTCGGACTGGTTCAGCGGATCGTTGCCGGCGAAGGAGTACGGGTTGCCGGCCCAGCCGGCACCGAGCGCCGGGTCCAGCGGATCGGTCGACAGGAACCCACGGGTGGCCGGGTCGTAGACCCGGGCCTGCATCCACTCGCGACCGCCGACCAGCAGGTTGCCCTGACCGCCGATGGCCACCCCGGACGGCAGGCCGGCACGGCTCACGCCCGGCGCGACACCCCACGGGTCGGCGCCGGTCGACCGGGGCCGCCAGTCCGGCGTCAGCCACTCGCCCCGCTCCCCCGCCTGACCGGCCGCGTCCGGCAGCAGCGCGGTCAGCGGACCGTAGCTGGAGATCGAGAGGTCGCCGACCTGGGCCAGTAACGGCAGGTCGCCGGCCGTGTCCCACGCCACCGGCTGATCGTCGACCGCGGCCAGCTCGCCCAGGGCATCGACCCGGAAATCCTGGGTCGTCGTGTCCCCGGACAGCTCCCGCTGGTCCGACGCCGAGCGGGTTCGCGCGGTGATCTTGTCGTGCTCGTGCGTGATCGTCGTGATCTTGGTCAGGAAGCCCCGCGGATCCCAGCCGAAGCGGCGTTCACCGTCCGGTCCGATCTCCGCGATGCGACGGCCGCCGGCGTCATAGCCGTAGCGGGTGATCCCCTCGGAGCCCCGACGGGAGAGCAGCTGACCGGCCGCGTCGTAGCCGTAGTCGACGGTCCGGCCGTCGGTGGTCTCGCGGATCAGCCGGCCGGCCGCGTCGTAGCCGTAACCGGTCACCGACCCGTCGCTGCGACGGGCCTCGACCAACTGCCCGGCCGGATCGTAGGTGTAGCCCGTCCGGACGCCGTCACTGAGCTGAGCGACCACCCGACCCGCGGCGTCCCGTTCGATCTGCACCGTCTCGGTCACCCCGTGCCGAGTGACCTGATGCCGGACGATCCCGCCACCGTCCCAGACCCAGGTCGCGTGCAGCCCGGGCGCGGCCATTGACACGATCCGGCCGATGCCGTCCCGCTCGATCACCGCCCGGCCCAGGCCCGGCTCGGTCACCGCCGTGACTCGCCCGGCCTGGTCGTACTCATAACGGGTCTGAGCACCGTCGCTGCGGGTGAACGCTGTCCGCCGACCGTCACCGTCGTAGGTCCAGGACAACGCGATCCCTGAATCGGCTGCCCCGTCTCGGCCCCGTCCGCGCCGGATCAGCTTGCCGGTCTCGTTCCAGCCGAGCTCGTTGACGGTGTCGCCTTCGTGGACCCGTACGGTCCGGCCGCCGAAGTCGCGCTCGATCCGGGACAGCAGCCGGTCGCCGGCCCGGGTCTCGGTCAGCCGCCCGGTGTCGTCGTAGGTCCAGAACAGCTCCGCCCCGGTCGGGTCGATCCGGCGAGTCTGCCGGCCGGCGGCGTCGTAGCCGTACCGGGTGGTCCGGCCGAGCGGATCGATCTCGGCTACGAGCCTGCCGACCACGTCGTAGCGGCGCTCGGTCCGGCCGCCCAGCGGGTCGACGACCGCGACACAGCGGCCGAGTTCGTCGTACTCGAACCGGGTCTGACCGCCGGCCGCGTTGGTCACGCCGACCAGTTGCCCGGCGGCGTCGTACTGCAGCCGACGACGGCCGTACCAGCCGTCATTCAGCCGCACCGCCCGACCGGCCTTGTCATAGCCGAAGCTGAAGGAGCCCTTGCCGGGCTCGAACCGCTCGGTCACCCGGCCGCACTCGTCATAGGCCAGCCAGGCCAGCTCGCCGGACGGCCAGTGCTCCCGCACCAGCCGACCGTCGGCGTCATAACTGAACTCGTACCGGGACCCGTCGGTGTCGATCGTCGCCGACCGGCGGCCGCAGGCGTCGTACTCGTAGCGGTACGTGGTGCCCATCGGATGAGTGACCGCCACGATCCGACCGGCCGCGTCCAACTGGAACCTGGTCGTCCCCCCGTTGGGACCGGTGTGCTCGACCAGCCGACCGCACCGGTCATAGCGAAAACCGGCCGTGGTGCCGTCCGGCCCGGTCTGGGCCACCGTCCGGCCCAGGGTGTCGTAGCCGGTGCTGAACCGGCCCAATCGGTCCCCGGTCCGGATCGGACGGCCCTGCCGGTCCCGCTGGATGGTCTGCTCGACTCCGGTCGGATCGACGGTCCGGGTCAGGAAACCCTGGTCGTCGTAATCCAGCCGCCACCGGCCGCCGGCGGCGTCAGTGCGCGAGGTGGGCCGGGACATCGCGTCGTAGCCGAACTCCCAGGCATTGCCGTCGGGCAACTCGGTCCGGGTCTGGTTGCCCAGATCGTCGTAGGCCCAGGTCATCGCCCGGCCCAGCGGGTCGATCGTCCGGCTCTGCTCGCCGTGCTCGCCGTACTCGATCTCGGTCCGGCCGCCCAGCGGGTCGATCTGCGCGGTGACCCGGCCGCCGGCCGAGGTCTCGTAGCGCCAGATCGCGCCGTCCGGATCCTGCCGGGACAGCAACGCGCCGGCACCGTCATAGCAATATGTCGTCCGATGGCCCAGCGGCGTGATCGCCGCGATCACCCGGCCGAGATCGTCACGTTCCAGTCGGGCCACGTTTCCGTCGGCATCGGTGCTGGAGGTCAGCTCGCCGTGCTGATCATGATCGAACCGGAGGATGACGCCCTCGGGATCGACGATCTTCTTCAGCAGACCATCGACCCAGGTCATCAGGGTGACGCCGCCCTCGGGATCGATCACCCGGGACGGGTCGCGCGAATCGCCGTCATAGCTGTAGTGCGTGGTCGCCTCGATCGCGTCACCATGATCATCCTTGCTGGTGATCATGACCGTGATCGGCCGGTCGGCCTCGTCGTAGGTCCAGCGCGCCCCGGCCCCGGACGGGAGCACCTGCCCGGTCCGCCGGCCGCGCTCGTCGTACCGATTGACGGTCACCGCACCGTTGCGCTCGGTGATCATGACCGGGTTGCCGTAGCGGTCGTAACTGGTGGACTGACGGTGATCATCGGCGTCGACGACGCCGATCAGCCGGCCCTTGCCGTCGGCGATCCAGGTGTTGGACCGGGTGCCGTCGGCGTCGGAGACCTCGGTCACCCCACCGGGCAGGTAGACGAACCGGCTGGTCCGGCCGAACGGCGAGAGCTGGGTGGCCACCCGGCCCTGTTCGTCGTAGGTGTTCTCGGCCTCCAGCACTCCGTCGGCGTCGATCACCGCGTCGACGAGTTCGGCGTCGTTCCACCGGTAGCTCCGGGTCCCGGCCGGCGTGACGGCCGCGACCAGGCGACCCGCATCGTCGTACTGGTAGGAAACCAAGCGGCCGTCCGAAGCCGTGGCGCCGACGACCCGGCCGGTCGCCTCGTCCCAGGTCAGCCCGAACGACCGGCCGAACTCATGCGTCATCGACCCCAGCCGCCCGGCGTCGTCGTACCCGAAGCTGATCTTGGTCCCGGGCCCGTGGTCGATGCTGCGCAGCCAGCCGTCGGTGCCGAACTCCCAGCGCAGGCCGGTCGAGCTCGTCACCGTGTAGCCGAGCCGGCGACCGTTCTCCGGCTGCTGCCGGGCCAGCCACAGGTTCTCTCCGGTCGCGCGATCCCAGCCCTCCCCCAGTCGAGGGAAGACGATCTCCCGGCCGTCGGACAGCCGCAACCGGGCCGCGTCGTCGGTGATCACCAACCCGGCCTCGGTCCACGACGACCAGCCCAGCCCGAACGCACCCACGGTCCGGTTCAGCGAGTTGTAGGTCCGCGGCAGGGACAGCACCGACGCCGAGCCGCTGAAGCCGAGGTCGCATTCGTTCTCGATGAAGTTGCCGGTCGCGGTGTTCACCGGATCGTCGGAATAGCCGGTGGTCGGTGGGCTCCCGTACGCGGTCGGCGGATCGACCACGATGTCCTGCCGGCTGACCGCGACCCCGGCCGCCCGCAGGGCCGCCTCGATCGTGCTGTTCGACAACGTCGACTGCTGGCCCTCACCACCGGCCTTCGCGAACGCGTCCGCGACCGTGCTCGCCCACGTCGCGTCGTCGACGTTCAGCCTCAACCAGTCCCGCAGCCCCTTGATCGGACCCGCCGCGTCCAACGTCGCCCAGGCACAGTCCGACGTGAAGTCGTCACACCACGACTCCAACGTGGCCGGCCGACCCTTGAAGGCCTCATCACCCTCCGCAGTGCCGTTGGCGAACGTCCGCAGATCCTCCGGCACCGCCTTCGACGTCCCACCAGCCCCACCGCCACTGCTGCCGCCGGGAGCAGGCGTCTCCCGCGAACCCGTAGCCGGTGCGCTCGCCTGCGCCGCCGGGCCCTGGTCCTTGAGGTTGGTGTCCGGCGGGTCCTCGCCGGTGCCCCAGAAGTCGTCCCAGCCCTTCTCGAACCCGCTCCGGTCGGCCTGCCGCTGCGCCCAGGCCCGCGCCTTCTCCCGGCGCTGGTTCTCCTCCCGCGCCGCCTCCTCGACCTCCCCGATCTTGGTCGCGACCGCCTTCAAGGCGTTCGCCACCTCGGTCAGATCCCGCAGCTGAGTGGTGCCGTTCTGCTCGAAGATGGTCTTGAAATGACCCTCGAACTCCCGCAACCCGGTCGATCGCCAACCCGACCGTGACTCCCGCTGGTCCGCCAGGTCCTCCCCCGCAGTCTTGAACGCCGACTTCACATTCTCCGACGTCGTGAAGTTGAACTTCACATCCGGCGTGCCCTTCAGCTTGTCAATGTCCACCACGGACCACTCAGCTCCTCACGGCGCAGGTCAACCACCACATCGAACGAAACTGACGGGCTGCGGCACGGATCGGATCCCGGTTTGAGCCGTTCGACGGCATGGGCTGGGTCACACCGGGCCCGCATCGCCGTGGCCGGTCGGCGCGGGTCAGGACTCGAGCGTTGCCTCGGCCAGCTCGGACCAGTCGGCCCGGCTGCCTTCCTCGGTCAGTTCGGCGAACCGCGCGTCGCCGAGCTGGGCTCGCGTGGCCTGCTCGATCCGTGCCGCGTCCGGCTGGGAGTGATCCCGCAGACCGCGAACGGCGACGCTCGCCGCCAGCAGCCGCGCGGCCTGATCGTGCTGGTCGAGCCGGGCCGCCAGGTCCGCGACGCCGACCAGCATCGTGGCGATCATCGGCGGAGCTCCCGTCTCGACCGCTGCCTGCCAGGTCGCCACCCGGTGGGTCCGGGACTCGCGGAGATCATCGGCCAGGTAGCCGAGCAGATCGTGGATCCGGGCGCGGAGGTGCGACTGCTCCGCGAGATCGCCCAGCAGACTGGTCGCGAGGCCGAGCTGCTGCCGGGCTTGCTCGAGGTCACCGCTCAGCCGGGCCAGCCCGGCCTTGGCCAACGCCAGGTCGACCAACGCGTACGGCCAGGTCACGCCCTGCGCAATCCGCTCGGCCTCGGCGATGGTGGCGGCGCAGGCATCCCGATCGTCGTTCAGCCAGAACAGCAGGGCCTGCTGGGTCCGAACCTCGATCACGTCCTCGACCGCGCCGAGCTCGGTGAGGATGACGATTGCCTGATCGAGATAGCCGCAGGCGTCCGCGAACTCGCCGCGCCGGGCGAGGTGCGCGGCCAGCTCGGCCAGGGCCAAGAACATCCCGAACCGTTCGCCCAGCGCCCGGAACTCGGCCAGCGCCTGCTTCAACCGGTCTTCGATCTCGGGGCCGGACCGACCGTACACGATGCGCAACTTGGCGCCCTGCCAACGGCCCATGGCCCGGACCCACGGGTCGATGCTTTCCAGTAACGCGTCGACCGCGGGCACGGCTTCGTCGGGGGCGTCCAGGAGGCGCATCAGTGGGGTCGCGAAGGCGATCAGCGGGTTGCTGCTCCGGGACTGCCGACTGAACTGATATCCCTTGCGGATCCACTCCGCGCCGATCTGTTCGTCACCCAGCCCGGAGGTCACGAACAGCACCACCATCCCGTACGCCAGGGCCCGGATCTCATCGATCACCTCGCCCGGCAGGCTGGCCGCGGCGATCAGCAACTCGAGTCCTTCGCCGCGCCGGCCGCCGAGCCACCAGTACCAACCGGTCGCGGCCGCCAGCCGCATCGCTCCCTGGGCGTCACCGGCCGCGATCACCCCGCGCAGCGCGGCGCTCAGGTTGTCGTGGTCCGCCTTGAGCGTCGCCAGCCATTCCAGCTGTTCGGCGCGGCGCAGGTGTGGCTCAGCGGTCTCGGCGAGTTCGGTGAAGTAGCCGAGATGCGCCTGCCGGGCCGGGTCCGTCTCGCCAGCCTCGGCGAGCCGCTCGGCGCCGTACTCCCGGATCGTGGTGAGCATCCGGTAGCGCGGGGTGCCCCCGCCCTGGGTGATCAACAACGACTTCTCCGCCAGCGAGGTGAGCAGCTCCAGCACCTGATCCGGCTCGACAACGCGCTGTTGATCGAGATCAGGGCCGGTGCAGACCTGCTCCGCGGCTTCCAGCCCGGCCCCGCCCGAGAACACCGACAGGCGGCGCAGCACCATCCGCTCGGCATCGCTGAGCAGCTCCCAGCTCCAGTCGACCATGGCCCGCAGCGTCCGCTGCCGGGGCAGCGCGGTCCGGCTGCCGCCGGTCAGCAGCCGGAACCGGTCGTCGAGCCGGTTGGCCAGCTGCTCGAGCGTCATCGTCCGCAACCGGGCGGCGGCGAGCTCGATGGCGAACGGCATCCCGTCCAGTGCCCGGCAGATCCGGACCATCGTCGCCACGGTGGCTTCGTCGGTCCCGAGATCCTGGCGGACCGCGCCGGCCCGATCGCGGAGCAACCGGACGGCCGGCGAGGCGGCCAGCTCGGCCGACCCGGTGCCGGTTTCGGCCGGCACGGCCAGCGGCTCGACCTGCCACAGCGCCTCCCCGGTGAGGCCGAGCGGCTCCCGGCTGGTGGCCAGGATCCGCATCCGGCGGCACTCACCGAGCACCCGCATCGCCAGCGCCGCCACCGGCTCGATCACGTGCTCGCAGTTGTCCAAGATCAACAACATCTCCCGGTCCCGGAGCGCAGTGATCAGCCCGTCCATCGGGTCGGTGCTCGGTGCGGCGCCGACCAGCGTGTCGCGCAGTCCGAGCCCGGCCAGGGCCGTCTGCGCCACGTCACCGTTCGCGTCGACCGGAGCGAACTCGATCAGCCAGACCCCGTCCGGCAGGTCGTCGGTCAGGGTGCGCGCGGTCTCCGTGGCCAGCCGGGTCTTGCCGGCGCCACCCGGTCCGATCAGGGTGGTCAGTCGGTGTTCGGCGATCAGTCCGCGGACCGCGACGAGGTCGGCCTCCTTGCCGACGAAGCTGGTCAGCTCGGCGCGCAGGTTGGTCTGCCGACTCTCCTCCCGGCGGCTCAGCTCGCCCCGCAGCAGCGCGACATGCAACGCGGACAGCTCGGGGGACGGGTCGACGCCGAGGGTGTCGGCCAGCGCCTCCCTGGTGCGCTGGTACGCGAGCAGCGCGTCGGCGTCCCGGCCGGCCGCGGCGAGGGCGCGGATCAGCGCGGCGACCAGGCGCTCCCGCATCGGATGCGCGGCGGCCAGATCGGACAGCTCGGTGACCACCATCGCCCCGCGGCCGAGGGTGACCTCGGCATCGAAGCGGTCCTCCAGGGCGCCGAGCCGCAACTCCTCGAGTCGGGTGACCGCCGCGTCCAGGGCCGCACTCTCCGACAACCCGACGTCCTGCATGGCCGCGCCGCGCCACAGGGCCAGGGCCTCGCGCAGCAACTCCACCCGCTGCAGCCCGTCCGCGGTGCGAGCCCGGCCGACCAGACGTTCGAACCGTACGGCGTCGACGGCATCGGGAGCCACGGCCAATCGGTAGCCGTCCGGTTGCCCCTCGATCACGCCGTCCGGCAACACCCGGCGCAGCCGCGAGACCAGGCGATGCAGGGCGTTCGATGCGTCGGCCGGCGGATGTTCACCCCAGATCCAGTCGATCAGCGTCGCCCGCGGGACGGCGTGACCGGGCTGCAGGGCGAGCGGCACCAGCAGGCCGCGCAGCCGGGCACCCGCCACGTCCGCCAAGACGCCGTCACCCGTGCGCACCTCGAAAGGGCCGAGCATCCCGATCTGCACCTCGGAGATTCTGCCATGGTGCTGCAGCGATCTCCGCCGCCGCCGAGCCGGGTGCGAGGATGTGCGCGTGACAGGTGAAGCTGGGTCGAAGGTTGCGGTGATCACGGGAGCCGGGAGCGGGATCGGACGGGCCGTGGCCCAGGCCTTTCTGGGCGCCGGACATCGGGTGGCCGCGTGCGGCCGGCGGGCGGAGCCGCTCGCGGAGACGGTCGGTGATCATGCCGGCGGCCTGGTGCTGCCGATGGACGTCACCGATCCCGCGGCCGTGACCGCGGGCTTCGACCGGATCCGGGCCGAGTTCGGCCGGGTCGACGTGCTGTTCAACAACGCCGGTGGGTTCGGCCCGGCCGGCTCGGTGGACGAGATCTCGCTGGCCGACTGGAACGCCTGCCTCGCGGTCAATCTGACCGGCACCATGCTCTGCGCCGCCGCGGCGGTGTCGATCATGAAGCAGCAGCAGCCGGGCGGCGGCAAGATCATCAACAACGGCTCGATCTCCGCGCACACACCGCGACCGCGGTCGGCCGCCTATGCGGCGTCCAAGCACGCGATCACCGGGCTGACCAAGGCGATCGAGCTGGACGGGCGGCCGTACCGGATCAGCTGCGGTCAGATCGACATCGGCAACGCCGCGACCGCGATGACCGGCCGGATGTCGCGGGGCACCCTGCAGGCCGACGGTGAACTCCGCCCGGAGCCGACATTCGATGTGGCCGAGGTCGGCCGGGCGGTGCTGATGATGGCCGAGCTGCCGCCGGAGGCGACGATCAACTCGCTGGTGATCACCGCCGCCGGGATGCCCTTCGTCGGCCGCGGCTGATTACTTGATCAACTCGTACGCGGGCAGGGTGAGGAAGTCGACGAACTCGTCGGACAGACACAACGTGCTGATCAACTCCTTGGCCGGCACGTAATACCGCTCGAAGACGGCAGCGTCGACCTGGCCGCGCAACTTCTCGGTCTCCTCGTCCAGCAGCCGGCCGACCAACTCGGTGGTGACCGTCTCGCCGGAGTCGGACAGCTTGACCGCGTTGTTGATCTGTTGCCAGACCTGGGACCGGGAGATCTCGGCGGTGGCCGCGTCCTCCATCAGGTTGTGGATCGCCACGGCGCCGCTGCCGGCCAGCCAGTTGGCGGTGTAGGCGACGGCGACCTCGAGGTTGTTGCGCAACCCGGTCTCGGTGTTCGAGCCCTCGGCCGAGGCGACGTCGAGCAACTGCGCGGCCGTCACCGAGACCTCCGGGCGCTGCCGGTCCAGCTGGTTCGGCCGGTCGCCGAGCACGCCGTCGAAGACCTCGCGGCAGACCTCGACCAGGTCCGGGTGAGCGACCCAGGAGCCGTCGAACCCGTCGCCGGCCTCGCGGGTCTTGTCCGCCCGCACCTTCTCCAGCGCGGCGGTGTTGATCGAGGGATCCTTGCGGCTCGGGATGAACGCGGCCATGCCGCCCATCGCGAAGGCGCCGCGCTTGTGGCAGGTCTGCACCAACAGCTCGGTGTAGGCCCGCATGAACGGCGCGGTCATGGTGATGTCGCCGCGATCGACCAGCACGAACTCGGACCCGGCGTCGCGGAAATACTTGATGATGCTGAACAGGTAGTCCCAGCGGCCCGCGTTCAGCCCGGAGGCATGATCACGCAACTCGTACAGGATCTCGTCCATCTCGAACGCGGCCGGGATGGTCTCGATCAGCACGGTGGCCCGGATCGTTCCATGATCGATTCCGAGCTCGGCCTCGGCGAAGGTGAACACGTCGTTCCACAGCCGCGCCTCGAGATGGCTCTCCAGCTTGGGCAGGTAGTAGTACGGACCGCGGCCGCCGGCCAGCAGCGGCTTGGCCAGATGGAAGAAGTGCAGCCCGAAGTCGACCAGCGCGCCGATCCCGGTCCGGCCGCCGTCACTCACGTGCGCCTCGTCCAGATGCCAGCCGCGGGGCCGCATCACCACCACGGCCAGCGGCTCGTCGGTCCGCAGCGCGTACGACTTCCCGTCGGACTGGGTGAACGACAGGGTGCCGTGCGCGGCGTCCTTGAGATTCAGCACCGCGTCGACCACGTTCGGCCAGGTCGGGCAGCTGGCGTCCTCCAGGTCGGCCAACCAGACCTTCGCGCCCGAGTTCAGCGCGTTGATCGCCATCTTGGCCGGGCTGGCCGGGCCGGTCATCTCGACTCGACGATCCTGCAACGCCGACGGCGCCGACGCCACCTGCCAGTCCCCCTCGCGGACCTCCCGGGTCCCGGCCAGGAAATCGAACCGGCCGGCCGCGGCGACCTCGGCCCGCCGCCGCTGCCGGGCCGCCAGCAACTCGTCCCGACGATCGGCGAACCGGAGATGCAACTGCTCCACGAAGGCGAGCGCCTCGTCGCTGAGGATCTCCTCGGCTCGGTCGATGGGGTGGGCGTCGGTCACCGTCAGGGTCATCTTCTCTCCTCTATTGAGCAAAGGGGTTCGACCCCCTTTGTGTCCCCCGCCCGCCCCACGTCCGGACCGAACGGTTCTATCGATGGCTCATGGGCCGGCCGTCGACGCGACGGCCGCAGCGACGGCCGGCGCCACCCGACTGTCGAAGACGCTCGGCACGATGTAGCTGGGGTTCAGCTCGTCGGCCGACACGCAGTCGGCGATCGCCTCCGCCGCCGCGACCAACATCGGAGTGGTGATCTCCCGCGCCGCCGCGTCCAGCAGGCCGCGGAACAGTCCCGGGAACGCCAACACGTTGTTGATCTGGTTGGGGAAGTCGCTCCGCCCGGTGGCCACCACGGCGGCGTGCTTGGCCGCTTCGACCGGCGGGATCTCCGGATCCGGATTGGCCAGCGCGAGCACGATCGACCGCTCGGCCATCGTGGCCACCTGGTCGGCGCCGAGGATGTTCGGTCCGGAGACGCCGATGAACACGTCGGCGTCGACCAGGGCGTCGTGCAGGCTGCCGGACATGCCGTCGGGATTGGTGTTCTCCGCGATCCACTGCCGGTGCTCGTCGGCGTAGGTCTCGCCGCGGTGGATCGCTCCGGTCCGCGAGCAGCCGACGATGTGCGACGCCCCCTGGGCCTGCAACAGCTGGATGATCGCGTGCCCGGCCGCGCCGACGCCGGAGATCACGATCTTGACCTCGGTGATCTTCTTCTGCACCACCCGGAGCGAGTTGATCAAGGCGGCCAGGACGACGATCGCCGTACCGTGTTGATCATCGTGGAAGACCGGGATGTCGAGCTCGGCGCGCAGTCGGCGCTCGATCTCGAAGCAGCGCGGGGCCGCGATGTCCTCCAGGTTGATCCCGCCGTACACCGGGGCCAGAGCCTTGACGATCGAGATGATCTCCTCGGTGTCGGTGGTGTCCAGGCAGACCGGCCAGGCGTCGACGCCGGCGAACTGCTTGAACAGGGCGGCCTTGCCCTCCATCACCGGCAGCGCCGCCGCCGGGCCGATGTCGCCCAGGCCGAGCACGGCGGTGCCGTCGGTGACCACGGCTACCGTGTTTCGCTTGATGGTCAGTCGCCGCGCGTCTTCCGGGTTGGCGGCGATGGCCAGGCAGACCCGGGCGACGCCGGGTGTGTAGGCGCGGGACAGGTCGTCCCGGTTCTTCAGCGGCACCTTCGGCTCCACCGACAGCTTGCCGCCGAGGTGCAACAGGAAGGTACGGTCACTGACCTTGCGGACGTGCGTGTCGGGCCGGGCGTCCAGGGCCTCGGCGATGCGTCGCGCGTGGTCGTCGTCGACGGTGTTGCAACTGACGTCGACCACGATCTTCTCGTGACTGGATTCGACGATGTCCAGCGCCGTCACCGGCGCGCCCGTCTCGGCGACCGCTGATGCCAGATCGGTCGTCGAGCCCGAAGTAGCGGCCACCTCGACCCGCAGGGTGATCGAGTAGCCAGGGCTGGGGCTGTTCAACATTCCTCCTCGAATTTCATCAATCCGGATGCTAACTTTTGCTTTGCGGAATCACAACCGCTGAGAGCGGAACGCTCCACGGGTCGGGACACGGGCCTCGGGATCGCCGGGGCCCGACTGGAACGCGGCCGGAACAACGCGGCACGCGCCCGTTGGCGGCCTGGTCGGCCGCGCACCATCGGACGTACGAACGGCAGGATCGCCTGTCGTTCAGGACACCCTGTCAGGACTCTGCGTTCAGCACGCAGAAGTCAGGGCCATCAGTCAGGACAATCGGTCATGACAATCGGTCATGACAATCGGTCAGGACACTCGGTCAGGACACTCAGTCAGGACACTCAGTCAGGACACTCAGGGGGTCAGGACACCATCTCGGAGCCGATGGCCGCCGCGGCGTTCTGCAGCACCGGCACGGCCCGCCGGCCGAACTCCTCGTCGACCCGGGCCAGCGGGCCGGAGACCGAGATTGCCATCGCCGACGGGGTGCCCGGGATCGCGACCGCGTAGCAGCGGACGCCGATCTCCTGCTCCTCGTCGTCGATCGCGTAGCCGCGGCTGCGGATCTGATCGAGATCCTCCAGCAGCGACTCGATCGTCCGGTGGCTCTTCGCGGTCGGCGTCGGCAGGCCGACCCGGTTGACGATCCCCCGCACCTCGTCGTCCTTGAGGCCGGCCAGGATCGCCTTGCCGACACCGGTGTCGTGCAGGTTCACCCGACGGCCGATCTCGGTGAACATCCGCATCGCGTGCAGCGACGGCTGCTGCGCGACGTAGACCACCTGATCGCCGTCCAGCAGCGCCATGTTGGCCGTCTCGCCGAGCTCGGCGACCACCTGGACCAGCCTGGGCTGCGCCACCCGGCCGAGCTGGCGGCCGGCCAGCTCGCCGAGCGGTATCAGTCGCGCACCGAGGGCGTACCGCCGGGACGGCAACTGGCGCGCATAGCCGAGCTTGACGCAGGTGCGCAGCAGCCGGTGAATGGTCGGCATCGGCAGCTTCGCGGTCGTCGACAGGTCGCTGAGCGAGATCTCGCCACCCGCCTCGGCCATGATCTCGAGCAGGTCGAACGCACGTTCAACCGACTGCACACCACCGCTGCGCGCCCGTACCGTCTCTTCCGGCATGGTCCGACCTCCGTTGTGTTGGGTGGGTGGATTCCACCATACAGAAAATGGACCGCACAAATTTCGCTATGCAGAAGGGTCGGCACAGTTTCTTGACCGGCTCTGGGCCCGCTCCTAGCCTTTCACATCTCAACAGGGTGATTTCGTTCCATGGAAACCCCCGAGAAAAGCCTGTAGACAGCAGACACCGAAGCGGAGGAACGATGAGCACCACAGTCGCGGTGATCGGGCTCGGCATCATGGGGGCGCCGATGGCGGTCAACCTGATCAAGGCCGGGTACGAGGTGGTCGGCTACAACCGCAGCCGGCCCAAGGTGGACGCGTTGATCACGGCCGGCGGTCGCGGCGCCGACACCCTGGCCGAGGCGGTCGCCGACGCCGAGGTGATCATCACCATGGTGCCGGACTCCCCCGACGTCGAGGCGGTCGCCGAAGGCGATGGGGGCATCCTGGCCGGCGCCCGCGACAACGCGCTCTGGATCGACTGCTCGACCATCCGGCCGGACGTCGCGACCCGGCTCGCCGAGGCCGCCCGCGGCCAGGGACTGCGACCACTGGACGCACCGGTCTCGGGTGGCGAGGCCGGGGCGATCGAGGGCACGTTGTCGATCATGGTCGGCGGCGAGGCCGCGGACTTCGAGGCCGCCCGGCCGGTGCTCGACGCGATCGGCGGCACGGTGGTGCACGTCGGACCGAGCGGCGCCGGCCAGACCGTCAAGGCGGCGAACCAGCTGATCGTCGCCGGCACCATCGAGCTCGTGGCCGAGGCGCTGGTCTTCATCGAGGCGCACGGGGTCGACCCGGAGGCAGCGGTCTCGGTGCTCGCCGGCGGGCTGGCCGGCAACCGGATCCTGGACCGCAAGGCGGCCACGATGATCAAGCGGGAGTTCCAGCCCGGCTTCCGGATCGACCTGCACCACAAGGACCTCGGCATCGTGCTGGCCGCCGCCCGGGAGGCCGGCGTCGCCATCCCGCTGGGCGCGCACACGGCGCAGTTGGTGCAGGCACTGCGCCAGCTCGGGCACGGTGACCTTGATCACTCGGCACTGCTGTTGCTGGTCGAGCAACTCTCGGGTCGTGGCGCGCGGTAGCTTCGTCGCATGTGCGGCATCGTCGGTCTGGTCTCGGACGCTCCGGTCAACCAGCGGATCTACGATGCGCTGCTGCTGTTGCAGCACCGCGGCCAGGACTCCACCGGCATCGCCACCGCCGACGGGTCGACCTTCCACCTGTCGAAGGCCCGGGGCCTGGTCCGCGAGTCGTTCCGGACCCGGGACATGCGCTCCCTGCTGGGCAACGTCGGGCTCGGCCACGTCCGGTACGCGACCAAGGGTGACGCGGGCAACGAGCAGGAGGTCCAGCCGTTCTACGTGAACGCGCCGTACGGCATCACACTGGTGCACAACGGCAACCTGACCAACACCCGCGAGCTGGCCGAGGACCTGTTCCACATCGACCGCCGGCACATGAACTCGACCAGCGACACCGAGATGCTGCTCAACGTCCTGGCCACCGAACTGCAGGGCCAGATCGAGGGCCTGGACCTCGACCCGGAGCAGATCTTCCGGGCGGTCGCCCAGGTGCACGAGCGGGTCGAGGGCTCCTACGCGGTGATCTCGCTGATCGCCGGCTACGGGCTGCTCGCGTTCCGCGACCCGTACGGGATCAGGCCGCTGGTGATCGGCCGCCGATCCGTTGGCAGCAAGGACTCCTGGATGATCGCGTCGGAGTCGGCGGCGCTGGAGGGTTCCGGCTATCAGCCGGTCCGTGACCTCGCGCCGGGCGAGGCCGTCTTCATCTCCGCCGACGGCGAGTTCTTCGCCCGGCAGTGCGCCACCGCCCCGCGGCTGGTGCCGTGCGCGATCGAATACATCTACCTGGCCCGGCCCGATTCGATCATGAACGGGATCGGCGTCTATGAGGCCCGGCTGCGGATGGGCGAACGGCTGGCGTACACGATCAAGGAACGGCTGCCGCTCGGCGACATCGACGTGGTGATGCCGGTGCCGGACTCGGCCCGGCCGGCGGCCTTGCAGGTGGCCCGGACGCTCGGCATCGAATACCGGGAAGGCTTCCACCGCAACGTCTACGTCGGCCGGACCTTCATCATGCCCGGGCAGGAGCAGCGCAAGCAGGGCGTCCGGCAGAAGCTGAACGCGATGAGCTCGGAGTTCGCCGGCAAGAACGTGTTGATCATCGAGGACTCGGTGATCCGCGGCACGACGTCACGGGAGATCATCGAGATGGCCCGGCGGGCCGGTGCCAACAAGGTCTCGTTCGCCTCGGCCGCGCCGCCGGTCCGGTTCCCGCACGTCTACGGGATCAACATGCCGGCGCACGGGGAGCTGATCGCCCACGGACGCAGCCCCGAAGAGGTCGCGGAGCTGTTGGGCGCCGACCATCTGGTCTATCAGGAGGTGGCCGACCTCGAGTCGGCCATCCTCGAGGGCTCCGCGGTGACCGAGCTCGACCTGAGCTGCTTCACCGGCGACTACGTGACCGGCACCGTGACCGCGGACTATCTGGCCTGGCTGAGCCAGACCCAGCTCTCCTGATCTGCTGATGACCGAGCCCGGCCGGATCGTGCTGCTCAACGGCACCTCGAGCTCCGGCAAGTCGAGCCTCGCCGCGGAGTTGTGGCGGCGGTGGCCGACGCCGGCGTTCCGGCTCGCCGTGGACGACCTCAACGCGATCCGGGCCAAGGAGCAGACCCTTGCCCTGGACGAGGATTCGCTCACCGAGACGCTGCGCCGAACCAGGGCGGGCTTCCACCGGGTGGTCGCCGGGATGGCCGCGGCCGGCAACGACGTGATCATGGACCACGTGCTGAGCGAGCCGTGGCGGCTGGCCGACTGCCTGGCGCTGTTCCGGCCGTTCCCGGTGCTGCTGGTCGGCGTCGTCTGCGATCCGGCCGAGCTGACCCGGCGCGAACTGGCCCGCGGCGACCGGCCGCCGGGCACGGCGGCGGCCCAGGTCGACCTGGTGCACCGGCACGGCACGTACGACCTCACCGTCGACACCACGCACCGAACCGCGGCCGATTGCGCCGCGGACATCCTTGCGGCGCTCGAGCGACCACCGGAGCCGAGCGCCTTCCGGCGCCTGGATGCGAGTCGGGCCTGATCGAGACGTCACTTCCGCCCCGACACGCCGCCAAATCGCGTGCATTGGTGACGGGTCGGCGGAACGGGGGGACCTAGCCTGGCCGGATGATGGCGGGTGCTCGGCGTGGGATCTCGGCCGCGGTCGGCCGGCTGCCCCGGCCGTTGCGTCGGGTGCTGTGCGGGCTCGGCCGGGTGATCGCCGGCACGGTCGGCGCGTGTGTCCGGAACCGAGTGATGGGGCTCTCCGGCGAGGCGGCGTTCTTCGCCATCCTGTCGCTGCCGCCGTTGATCTTCGGCCTGGCCGGGGCGATCGGCTTCATCGCGCAGCGCTATGACGTGGCCACCATCGCCGACTTCCGCGAGCAGGTGCTGCTGCTCGCCAGCCGCGCGCTCACCCCCGATGCCGTCAACGGGGTGATCGCGCCGACCCTGGACGAGGTGCTCGGCAGCGGCCGGTTCGAGGTGGTCTCGATCGGCTTCCTGATCGCGCTGTGGTCGGGCTCGCGGGCCCTCGGCGTCTTCGTCGACGCCATCTCGATCATGTACGGACTCGGCGGCCACCGCGGCATCATCCGGACCCGGGCCTTGTCCTTCCTGCTCTATCTGGTCTTCCTGGTCGCGGGCGTGGTGCTGCTGCCGCTGGTGCTGGCCGGACCGACGTTCGTGCACTGGGTGCTGCCCGAGCCGGCCCGGGTGATTGCCAACCTCTACTGGCCGGTGGTGCTCGTCCTCTCGGTCTGTCTGCTGGCCACCGCCTATCACCTCTCGGTCCCGGTCCGGACCCGGTGGCGGGCCGATCTGCCCGGCGCGATCCTGGCGCTGCTGATCTGGCTCGCCGGCGGCGCCGGGCTGCGGGTGGTGCTGGACGCCTCGGTCGGCGCCACCTCGGTCTACGGGCCGCTGGCGGCGCCGATCGCACTGCTGATCTGGCTCTACGTGAGCTCGCTCGCGGTGCTGATCGGAGCCGCTTTCAACGCGGCGCTGGACGAGGTCTGGCCGGCCCTGTCCGGGATTCACGGCACCCGCGCCCGCAAGGTGTCCGAGTTTTTGGACAAGAAGAGTGATTGACGACCAATTCGCGAGTCTGTCTCATATCGCAGGCATCCGTACCAAATATTGGGAAACCGTTTGGTGGATGTCCCCGCCCTGACGGATCGTTGATCGCATGAGTCCGACTACGCGAAGCCTCCGCCGGTTGCCCGGCGAGCACGCGTCCCCCGGGCTGACGGAGCGCCGCTTCGTCGATTACGGCCGGACGGACTCCATGATCTGTCCGCCTTCCTCTCATCATCGCTGATCGCGACCAGGCCGCTGCGTGTGCGGGTACGCCGGCCGACCCGAGAGCACCGACCTCGCCCATACGGAAGCACCATGTACGGAAGCCAGCCCCGTACCCAGCCCGGATGACCCCGACCGAGGACCGCGAATGACGACAGTCGACCGTTCCACTCCCGCCCGCCCACCGCGCAGCGCCCGACCGGCGCCCGCGGCCAAGGGTGCGCGTCCAGCGCGGCGCAAGAAGGGCGAGGGCCAGTGGGCGCTCGGCTACCGGGAGCCGCTCAACGCCAACGAGCAGGCCAAGAAGGACGACAATCCGCTGCACGTCCGGGCACGGATCGAGAACATCTACGCGCACCGCGGCTTCGCCAGCATCGACCCGGGTGACCTGCGGGGCCGGTTCCGCTGGTTCGGGCTCTACACCCAGCGCAAGCCCGGCATCGACGGAGGCAAGACCGCGACGCTGGAGCCACACGAACTGGACGACGAGTACTTCATGCTCCGGGTCCGGATCGACGGCGGCGCGCTGACCACCGAGCAGCTGCGAGTGATCGGCCAGATCGCGGTCGAGTTCGGCCGGAACACCGCCGACGTCACCGACCGGCAGAACGTCCAGCTGCACTGGATCCGGGTCGAGGACGTGCCGGAGATCTGGCGCCGGCTCGAGGCGGTCGGGCTGAGCACCACCGAGGCCTGCGGCGACTGCCCGCGGGTCATCCTCGGCTCCCCCGTCGCCGGCATCGCCGCGGACGAGATCATCGATCCGACCCCGGCCATCCGGGCCATCGCCGACCGCTACATCGGCGATCCCCAATATTCCAACCTGCCGCGGAAGTTCAAGACCGCGATCACCGGCCACCCGTCGCAGGACGTGGTGCCGGAGATCAACGACGTCGCCTTCGTCGGCGTCGAGCACCCGGAACACGGCCCCGGCTTCGACCTCTGGGTCGGCGGTGGGCTGTCCACCAACCCGATGTTCGCGCAACGGCTGGGCACCTGGATCCCGATCGACGAGGTGGCCGAAGCGTGGGAGGGCGTGGTGGCGGTGTTCCGCGATTACGGCTACCGGCGGCTGCGCAGCCGGGCCCGGATCAAATTCCTGATCGCCGACTGGGGCCCGGAGAAGTTCCGCGAGGTCCTGGAAACCGAGTATCTGAAGCGGAAGCTGATCGACGGGCCGGCGCCCGAGACGCCGACCGCGCCCGGTGATCACGTCGGCATCAACCGGCAGCAGGACGGCAACTTTTTCGTCGGCTTCTCCGCGATGGCGGGCCGCACCGGCGGCGAGGCCCTGGTCCGGCTGGCCGACATCGCCGAAGCCCACGGGTCGTACCGGATCCGGACCACGCCGATGCAGAAGCTGCTGGTACTCGACGTTGCCGAGGACCAGGTCGACTCGCTGATCGCCGCGGCCGACGAGCTCGGGCTGTCGGCCGACCCGAACGCCTGGCGGCGCTCGGTGCTGGCCTGCACCGGGATCGAGTTCTGCAAGCTTGCCATCGTCGAGACCAAGGCACAGGCCGCCCGGGTGGTGACCGAGCTGGAGTCACGGCTCGGCTCCCTGGATCACCCGATCACCGTGCATCTCAACGGCTGCCCGAACTCCTGCGCCCGGATCCAGACCGCCGACATCGGGCTCAAGGGCCAACTGGTGCCCGGGCCGGACGGTTCCCAGGTGGAGGGCTACCAGGTGCACCTCGGTGGCGGCCTCGGCCTGGACGCCGGGTTCGGCCGGAAGCTGCGCGGCCACAAGGTGACCGCGCAGGATCTGCCCGACTACATCGAGCGGGTGGCGAAGGCCTATCTGGCCGACCGGCAGGACGGCGAGCGGTTCGCCCAGTGGGTCGGCCGGGCCGACGAGAGCCTGCTGTCATGATCACCGGGCGCACCCGATGAGCGAGGGTACGACCGCGACCCGGCAGGCGATCATGTACTGCCCGTACTGCGCCGAGGAGACGCTGTTTCCGATCGAGGGCGGCGGATGGGAATGCCGGAGCTGCTGGCGAGCGTTTTCGATCAAGTTCCTCGGTCTCCGACCGGCCGGGGACGGATCGGAGTCCTGATGACCAGCACTGTTGATCTTCGTGATCATGATCTTGACGAGCGCGAGCTCCGGGCCCGAGTGGCGCAGGCCAACCGTGATCTTGCCGAGGCCGACGCGCTGGACGTGTTGCGCTGGGGCCGGGACCAGTTCGGTGACGGGCTGGTGCTGACCTCCTCGATGGCCGACACCGTGCTGATCCACCTCGCCGAGCAGGTGGCGCCGGGGATCGACGTGATCTTCCTCGACACCGGCTACCACTTCGCCGAGACGATCGGCACCCGGGACGCGGTGGCGTCGGTGCACGACATCAACCTGATCACCATCACGCCGGTGCAGACCGTCGCGGAGCAGGATGCGACGCACGGCAAGGACCTGTTCGGCCGCAATCCGGATCAGTGCTGCGCCCTGCGCAAGGTCGCGCCACTGGACGGAGCGCTGAAACGGTACACGGCGTGGGCCAGCGGGATCCGCCGAGCGGACTCCCCCGCCCGGGCGAACACGCCGATCGTTTCCTGGGACCACAAGCGCAAGATGGTCCGGCTCGCGCCGATCGCCCGCTGGAGCGATGACGAGGTAGCGTCCTACATCGAAGACAACGGGCTGCTGGTGAACCCGCTGCTGGATGACGGCTACTCCTCGATCGGCTGCGCGCCGTGCACCCAGCGGGCCGCCGCCGACGATCCCCGGGCCGGCCGCTGGGCCGGGCTCGCCAAAACCGAATGCGGAATCCACTGATGACAACGAATCTCGACCAACGCACCGTCCCGGCGCCCACCGGCGCCGGCGCGACCGATCGACCGGGGGTGACCGATCGACCAGGTGTGACCGTGTGGCTGACCGGGCTGCCGTCGGCCGGCAAGTCGACGATCGCGCACGCGCTGGCCGCGGACCTGGCGGCCGCCGGCACTCGGGTCCAGGTGCTCGACGGTGACGAGGTGCGGCCGTACCTGTCCACCGAGCTGGGCTTCAGCAAGGCCGACCGGGATCGCAACGTGACCCGGATCGGCTACGTGGCCCGGTTGCTGGCCGCGCACGGCGTGGTGGTGCTGGTGCCGGTGATCGCCCCGTACGCGGAGACCCGCGGGCAGGTTCGGGCCGATCACGCCGACCATGGCGTACGGTATGCCGAGGTCTACGTGGCGACGCCGCTCGCGGTCGCCGAGGCCCGCGACGTCAAGGGGCTCTACGCCAAGGCGCGGAGCGGTGAGTTGACCGGGCTGACCGGGTTGGACGACCCGTACGAGCCGCCGACCGACCCCGAGCTGGTGATCGACACCGCAGACCTCGAACTGGAGGCCTCGGTGCATCTCGGCCGCTCGCTGGTCGAATCGCTGACCGAACTCGATTCGCCACCGGGGACCGGGACCGCCGACGACAAGGAGTCGCGATGAGCCAGGACGTTGTCCGACCGCTGACCGAGCTGCAGGCCCTGGAATCCGAATCGATTCACATCTTCCGGGAGGTGGCCGCGACCTTCGCCAACCCGGTGCTGCTGTTCTCCGGCGGCAAGGACTCGGTGGTGATGCTGCATCTCGCGGCGAAGGCGTTCTGGCCGGCCCCGATCCCGTTCGAGGTGCTGCACGTGGACACCGGGCACAACTTCGGCGAGGTGATCGAATTCCGGGACGAGTCGGTCGAGTTCTACGGCGCCCGGCTCAAGGTCGCCTCGGTGCAGGACTACATCGACGACGGCCGGCTGGCCGAGCGGCCGGACGGCACCCGTAACCCGCTGCAGACCATCCCGCTGCTGGACGCGATCACCGCCGGCAAGCACGACGCCGTGTTCGGTGGCGGCCGCCGGGACGAGGAGCGGGCGCGGGCCAAGGAGCGCGTCTTCAGCCTTCGGGATGCCTTCGGCCAGTGGGATCCGCGCAATCAGCGGCCGGAACTCTGGTCCCTCTACAACGGCCGGCACCTGCCCGGCGAGCACGTCCGGGTCTTCCCGCTGTCGAACTGGACCGAGCTCGACATCTGGGACTACATCTCGGCCGAGAAGATCAACTTGCCGTCCATCTACTACGCGCACGAGCGCGAGGTGATCAGCCGCGACGGGATGTGGATCGCGGTCACCTCGGTGACCCCGCCGCGGGACGGGGAGAAGATCGAACTCCGCTCGGTCCGCTACCGCACGGTGGGCGACATGTCCTGCACCGCGGCCGTGCTGTCCGACGCGACGACGGTGGCCGACGTGATCACCGAGGTCGGGTTGAGCACGATCACCGAACGTGGCGCGACCCGCGCCGACGACCGGCTGAGTGAGGCCGCGATGGAAGACCGCAAGCGGGAGGGGTACTTCTGATGTCGACCCGCCTCTCGCCTCCCACTGGCGGCCGCACCCTGCTCCGGCTGGCCACCGCCGGTTCCGTCGACGACGGCAAGTCCACCCTGGTCGGCCGGCTGCTCTACGACACCAACTCGGTGCTCAGCGACACTCTTGATCATGTCGAGAAGGTGAGCAAACGCCGCGGTCTGGAACGGGCCGACCTGGCGTTGCTGACCGATGGCCTGCGGGCCGAGCGGGAGCAGGGCATCACCATCGATGTCGCCTACCGCTACTTCACCACGCCGGCCCGGAAGTTCATCCTGGCCGACTGCCCGGGGCACGTGCAATACACCCGGAACACGGTGACCGGCTCCTCCACCGCCGACGTGATCGTGCTGCTGGTGGACGCCCGCAACGGCGTGGTGGAACAGACCCGTCGCCATCTGGCGGTCGCCGCCCTGCTCCGGGTCCCGCATGTGTTGCTGGTGGTGAACAAGTTCGACCTGGTCGACTTCGACGAGTCCGTCTTCACCAGGATCGCGACCGACTTCGCGGTGCTGGCCCGGGCCCTCGGCGTCGGCGAGACGCGCTGCATCCCGGTCTCGGCGCTGGAGGGCGACAACGTCGTCACCCGGTCGACGCGGACCCCCTGGTACGACGGTCCGACCGTGCTCGGCTTCCTCGAATCGGTGGACGACACCCCGACTGCCGTGGGCGCCGACTTCCGGTTCCCGGTGCAGCAGGTGATCCGGCCGCAGCATGCGCCGCGGGCAGCCTGGGCGGCGAGCACGCCCGTCGTGGACGGCGACTACCGCGGCTACGCGGGCAAGATCGAATCCGGCCGGGTCCGGGTGGGCGACGAGATCGTCGTGCTGCCGCGCGGGACACATGCCGCGATCTCCGGGATCGACACCCCTGACGGTCCGCTGGACGAGGCCGCCGCCGGCCAGTCGGTGATCATCCGGGTCAACGCCGACATCGACCTGTCGCGCGGCGACATCCTCGCCGCCACCGACGCCCCACCGGCGCCGGCCCGCGAGATCTCCGCCACGGTGTGCTGGCTGGCCGAACGGACGCTGACCATCGGCGCCCGGGTGCTGGTGCAGCACGGCACGGCGATCAGCAAGGCGATCGTGGCCGGCATCGACGGCACCCTCGATCTCGATCTCGGGCTGCGTTCCCGGCCGGCCTGGACCGACGCGGTCGAGCTGGGCCTGAACGACATCGGCCGGGTCCGACTGCGGCTCGCCTCCCCGCTGCCGATCGACAGCTACCGGGAGCACCGGACCACCGGCGCGTTCATCCTGGTCGACGAATCCGACGGCTGGACCCTCGGGGCCGGCATGGCCGGTCCGACGTCGGTGGCCACCGTGACTTCCTCGGAGCCTTCCGAGACGCACCGCAGTAACGATCCCGAAAGGGGACGACCATGACCGCACCCTCTCTCATTCTCCTCGGCACCGGGGGCGCCGATCCCCGGGTGGCCCAGGTCAGCCACGAGCTCCGCGCGATGTTGCAGACCGTACGGCCGGAGCTCGATGTCGCTGTCGCCTTCCTCGACCAGGGCTATCCGCGCTGCCTGCAGGTCGCCGGCCGGCTCGCCGGCCGGGGCGTGACCGAGGTGGTCGTGGTCCCGTTGCAAACGGCCGATGCGCACCCGCGGCAGCCGGAGACGGCGGCCCTGATCGCCCAGATCCGGGCCGCCCACCCCGGTCTTCGGGTGATCGCCGCCGCACCCGTCGGCCCGGAGGCCAAGCTGCTCTCGGTGATCGACCAACGGCTCCGCGACGCCCTCAAGTCCCGCCGGGCCGATCAACTGGACGGCCTGGTGCTCGCCACCGAGGCGACCACCGATGTCCGCAGCACCGCCCTGCTGGCCCGGCGCGCCCGGCAGTGGTCCACCCGGCACAAGCTGCCCTGCCTGGTCGCCACCGGCGGCTCCGGCCCCTCGGTCGCCGACGCGATCCGCTCGCTGCACGCCCAGGGCCGGCGGCACATCGCGGTCGGCAGTTGGTTCCTCACGCCGGACTCGGCCTTCGGCCGGCAGGCCGAGCTCGCCAACGCCGCCCGCGCCGTCGCCGTCGCCGCCCCGATCGGCGCGGCCCCCGAGGTCGCCTCGATCATCGTCTCCCGCTACGTCGTCGCGGCGATGGACCTGATCGACCTCGACGAGGTCGCCACCGACGAGCGCCCCGCCCGCCATCTCACCGTGGTCGGTGCCTGAGCTCCTTGCTCGTTTCGTTCCCTGAGCCTAATCAGTTCTGGGAGTGAGTCATCGGGCAAACTCCTGGTTGGTAGCCGACTGGCGGGTGAGCACTTCTTGAGCCTGGACGTTTGAGTCCTGTCGACAGATCGTGCCCTTTGCCGGTAGGTCGGGAGAATGTGATCGCTGCTGGGATGTCGTTGCCCGCCGGGTTGTTGGGTGTGAGCACTGTTTGATTAGGTCGCTGATGGTTCTCCTGCTGGCTGCTGGACCGGTTGGTTGGTGTCGAGAAACCTGGAGGACCGTTGCGATTGTTCGTGGGAGATGACTGGGCCGAGGATCATCACGATGTGGAGGTGATGGACAGTTCGGGTCGTCGGCTGGCCCGGGCCCGGTTGCCTGAGGGTGTGGCCGGGATGGCACGACTGCACACGATGATCGGGCAACTGGCCGGGGAGGATGCCGACGAGGTTGAGGTGTTGGTCGGGATCGAGACCGACCGCGGTCCGTGGGTGGCTGCGTTGGTCGCCGCTGATTACACGGTGTTCGCGGTCAACCCGTTGCAAGCAGCCCGGTTCCGGGACCGGCTGGGTGTCTCCGGTGCGAAGAGTGATGCCGGTGATGCGCATGTGTTGGCCGACATGGTCCGCACTCATGCCCACGAGTTGCGACCGGTGGCCGGGGACAGCACGCTGGCCGTGGCGATCAAGGTCGTGGCCCGGACCCACAAGACGCTGATCTGGGAACGGACCCGCCACACGCAGCGGCTGCGGCACGCGCTGCGGGATTACTTCCCGGCGGCGCTGGTCGCCTTCGATGATCTTGATGCCGCCGATGCTCTGGAACTGTTGGCCAAGGCGCCGACCCCGGCCCAGGCCGCCCGGCTCACGACCGCGCAGATCAGCGCGGTGTTGAAACGGGCACGGCGCCGCAACATCGCCGAGAAGGCGGCGGCGATCCAGACCGCGTTGCGGGCCGAGCACCTCGGCCGGCCCGAGGTCATCGCCGGCGCCTACGCCGCTACGGTCCAGGCCTTGATCGCGGTCCTGACCGTGCTGAACAGCCAGATCAAGATCATGGACGGGCAGGTCGAGGCCCATTTTGGGCAGCACCCGGCCGCTGAGATCATCGCCTCCCAGCCCGGGCTGGGAGCGGTGCTCGGCGCCCGGGTGCTCGCAGAGTTCGGCGACGACCCGACCCGCTACGCCAGCGCGAAGGCCCGGAAGAACTACGCAGGAACATCCCCGATCACCCGCGCGTCGGGCAAGAAGAAGGTCGCCCTGGCCCGGTTCGTGCACAACGACCGGCTCATCGACGCCCTCACCAGCCAGGCGTTCAACGCGCTCCTACGCTCGCCCGGTGCCCGCGCCTACTACGACAGACAACGCGCCCGCAAAGTCGAACACAACCCGGCCCTGCGCCAACTCGCCAACCGCCTCGTCGGCATCCTCCACGGCTGCCTCAAAACCGGCACCACCTACGACGAGACAACCGCCTGGTCCCACCACATCACCACGGCAGCAGCTTGACATCTACCCACCTGGGATGTCTGTCGAAGGGCGCATGGGGTCGACGTTCCCTGAGCCTGTCGAAGGGCCAAGGTGATCGGGCTGCCCCTTCGACAAGCTCAGGGAACGAAACAAACACCATGCCCATCACCATGCCTGCACCTGAGGAACTCAACAGACACAAGGTTCAACGGGCTCAGCTCGGCGGGTAAGGGTGAGGAAGGCCGGGAGCCGGAGTTGGTGGTCGGCACCCGCGACCACCTCGGTGGGTTCGATCGAGGTGGCGGTCCAGTCCGGCTCGGCGAACAGGGTGGCAAGATCATCGCGGGACAGCGTCCAGTTCATCCCGGCCTCGGCCGAGATGGACAGGACGCAGACCGTGGCGCCCGGATCGCAGATCGCGAGCAGTCCCTCGACATAGGCCCGCTGCCCCGGCTCGTCCAGACTGTGCAGCAGACCGGAATCGACGACGGTCCGCGGGCGCAGGTCGAGGTCCGCCAGCCGGGTCGCGTCGGCCACCTCGAAGGTCAGGTCCGGGCCCCGGCCAGTGATCATGTCGCGGGCTCGGGCGATCCCCGGGGGCGAGAGATCGACGCCGACGACGCGGTGGCCGCGCTCGGCCAGGAAGATCGCCAGCTCACCGGTGCCGCAGCCGACGTCCAGCACCGGATCCTCGACCGTCAGCCGGTCCAGCGCCTCGACCAGCGCCGGCTGCGGCCCGCCGATCTGCCACGGGGCCGGCTCGTCGCCGGCGTAGACCGCGTCGAAGTCGTGGTGCGAAGCCATGGTGCCGAGCATCGTCCCGCTTGAACCTTCGGTCAATCTGCCAACCGCCCCGACTGAGGTGTGACACCAATTCTGCGGTGTTACACTTATGACGTGCCCACCACCCGACCCCGGATCGTCCTCACCGAAACGGACCAGTTGGCCGACGCCCTCGGTCTGGCCCGTCGGCGCTGGCCCGCGGACGCGGACAGCGCGTCCAGATTGGTGCTCCAGCTCGTGGAAGCCGGACGCCGGGCGATCGCCGAGGAGGATCAGCAACTCGTCGAGGAACGCCGAGCGGTGATCCAGGCCAACGCGGGCGCTGGGACCGGGCTGTACGAGCCGGACTACCTGGACCGGCTGCGCCAGGACTGGCCGGAGTGATCGTCGTCGACGCGAGCGCCCTGATCGCCTACCTGAACCGGCCGGACGCACATCATCAGCGCGCCACGTTCCTGCTGCAGGAACACGCCGAGGACGTCTTCGCCACCAGCCCGATCACCATGGCCGAGGTGCTGGTCGGACCTGTCCGGGCCGACACCGCGGAGTCGATCATGAACCGACTGGCCCAGATCCCCATCGGAACGGTCAGCCTCGGCACCGACGCGCCACTTCGGTTGGCCACGCTGCGTGCTCAGACGGCGCTGCGGATGCCCGACTGCTGCGTCCTGCTGGCCGCCGAACAGGTCGCGGCGAAGGTGCTGACCTTCGATCACCGGCTCGCCGGCGCCGCCGCCGACCGGGGACTGCGCGTCATCGCTACCGAGTGATCAACTCTCGGCCAGCCGCCGCTGTTCCTCGGCCACGTCGAAGTCCGCCGCCGGCCAACCCAGCTCAAGATCACGCAGGTGCTCGATCAGCAGCCGGGTGATCGCCCAGTTCCGGTACCACTTCCGATCGGCCGGAATCACGTACCACGGCGCAGTTTCCGGGTTGCAGTAGTGCAGGGCGTCGGCGTAGGCCTTGGTGTACTCGTCCCAGCGGGCGCGCGCGTCGAGATCGCCCGGGTTGTATTTCCAGTGCTTGGTCGGATCGTCCAGCCGTTCGGTCAGCCGGGCCTTCTGCTCGTCCTTGGACAGGTGCAGATAGCACTTGATCACCACCGTGCCGCTGGTCACCAGGTCGGCCTCCCAGCTGTTGATCTCGTCGTACCGGGCGGACCAGACGTGCTCCGGCACCAATTGGTTGACCCGGGCGACGAGCACGTCCTCGTACTGGGACCGGTCGAAGATGCCGATCATGCCCGGCTGCGGCAACTCCCGTTCGATCCGCCAGAGGAAATGGTGCTGCAGTTCCTCCTCGGTCGGCGCCTTGAACGCCTTGATCGAGGTGCCCTGCGGATCGAGCTGGCCGATCACATGCCGGAGCACGCCGCCCTTGCCCGAGGTGTCCATCCCCTGCAGCACCAACAGGATCCGCCGGGCCTGCTCCGGCTCGACCCGGCCGGCGGCAAACAAGCGCTCCTGCAGCTCGCCGAGCTCGGGGCTCAGCGCGGCGATCGCGGCCGGCGCGTCGGACTTGCTGCCGGTGAAGCCCGGCGTCGCCCGCGGATCGAAGCCGGCCAGATCGACCTCGCCCTGCGGCACCCGGAGCAGCGGGCCGAGCCGGGCTTCGTCCGCCGGCGGGAGTGGGGCGGTCGCGGCGGACTCCTTCGCCGCATCCTTGGTCTTGCTCTTGCCGGTCTTGCCGCTCTTGGACTTCGAGGACTTCGCCATGCGGGCATTCTGCCCGATCGCCGACCCGTCCGGGGTCGGTGAAAGGATGATCGGGTGCGCCTCCTCTACGACGAGTCCGGCCGGCCGCCGAAGACGCTGACCGAGACCGAGTTGGAGCAGCTCTACGCCCATCCGACGGGGCCGGCCGATCGCTGGGTCCGGACCAACTTCGTGACCACGCTGGACGGCTCGATCTACGGTCCGAACGGGCGGTCCGGCAGCATCAACACCGAGAGTGATCATCACCTGTTCGCCCTGCAGCGGGCCCAGGCCGACGTGATCTTGGTCGGCGCCGGCACGGCCCGCGCCGAGGGTTACCGGGCCGTGGACCTGACGCCCTGGCAACGCGAGCTGCGGCAGCGATCCGGCCTGGCCGACTTCCCGGCGCTCGCGATCGTCACCTCGACCCTGTCCCTGGACCCAGCGCTGGCCACTCCGACCCAGGGATCCGGCGGCCCGGTGATCATCATCAGCACCGATGATCATGACGATGCCGCCACCGAGCCGTTCCGGTCGGCCGGCATCGACGTCTGGCAGCTCGGCCGCGACCACGTCGAACTGCCGCGGGTGATCCAGCGGCTGGTCGGCCTCGGGCTGCCCCGGGTGCTCTGCGAGGGCGGACCGCGGCTGCACCACGGGCTGCTCGCCGCCGGGTTGGTCGACGAACTGGCGATCACGCTGGCGCCGACGGTCGTCGGCGGCGAGGCCCCGCGGACCGTGCACGGGGACTGGATCTCCCCCGCCCCCGGCTTCCGGCCCAACCGGGTCCTGCTCGCCGACGACCAGACGCTGTTCCTCAGTTACGTCGCCGGCTGACGAAACCTGGCTCGTTCAGCCGCCGACCCCTCGACACAGAACTCGTTGCCCGCCGGGTCGGCCAACAGCACGTGGCCACGCCCGTCGGGTTCGCGGTGATCGGTCACCAGGCCGGCACCGAGCCGAAGCGCTCGCTCGACGAGCTCGTCCCGGGTCTCGTCCTGCGGCTCCAGATCGAGATGGACTCGGTTCTTGACCGACTTCGGCTCCGGCACAGGCAGGAACAGGATCCCCGGTCCGCCGTCCGGGCCGACCACTCGGGTCTCCGGATCACCCGGATCGTTGGGATTGTCGGGAGCGTCACCGTAGCCGAGCAACGCGGCCCAGAACATGCCCACTCGAAAGTGGTCAGGCCCGGCATCGAAGGTGATCGTCCTGATCTTGACAGTCATGCAGTCTCCTGGATTCAGGAGCGCAACCCGTCGTCGGACGTCAGCGACCGAAAGGAAACGACAAGGCTGCGCACAGTATGAGTGATCATGATTGGCGCACCTCCTTCCGTTCCGTGTGACGTGCTGCCACCCTAGCGGAGCCGGCACGGCCGAGGCGAGTGGGTTGTGGCTCGATCCGAACCCTCGGCGTGCTGGCTCCTCTCGTAAGATGCGGCGGATCGTCTCAGACGAAGGAGCCCATCGGTGACTGGCGACGGCCATCCGTTGAACCGCTGGCACTGGCACGAATACGAGGTCGGGCTGGTCGGCGAGGTCGCGCGCGCGTGTGTTCGATCCCTGACTGCGTTCCTGATCGGTCTGGGATGCACCTTCGCGTTGATCCTGGGCGTGGGGCTTCTCGCCGAAGAGGACCTGCTCGGTGATCCCGGTCTGGAGAAGGTCATCGACCAGCTCAGCCGGATGAGTGTCGGTGTGCTGGTGACGTTCGCGCTGGTCACCTGGGCCGCGTTCGCGGTTTCGAGCTATCTGCGGGAGTGGACCACGTCCAGAGCGTTGGTCAGGGCCGTCGCGCGGGGCGCGTCCCGCCAGCAGGTGCCATCGCCCGAACAGATTGAATCCGTCACCGTCCAACCTGGGACGCAGCTCACCGTTTTTCGCCTGGGCGAATGCCGCTGTCGTCGGCCTGGTCGGGGTGATCGGGCTGCCCGTGGCGCTGATCGATCGAGGTGGCTCCGAGAGCGTGATCATCTTCTCGCTCGCCGTCGGCTACGCGTTGATCATGGCCCTGGCCGGGTTCGCCGGTCCCCGGTGGCTCACTCCGGCCCATGAACGGCGTCAGGCCCGGATCGCTGCACATTGGACCTCGGAGGACGAAGGAAGGGCCTGGCGACCGGCACACCGAACACAACCCGTCGACCTGGGCCGGAAGACGCCGTTCGGGTCATCGATCGCCGGGCGCTGCATCTATGGCGCAGCAGTGCTCTGGTTCGTGGGGTTCGTCGTGCTTCAATTCGCGCTGTTGACGCGCTGCGGAAGTGTGCCGGGAAGTGGCAACCACCAGTGTGACGAGATCACCTACTCGTCGTTCGTCGAGAGCATCCTCGCCGGCGGATTCTGGATCGTCGCGGTCCTGCTTCCCCTCGGCGCGCTTCTCGCAGTGATCGGCGTCCTGCTCGACTGGGGACAACGACGGTCCGAACGTGCCGACCTCCGCGCCGCGCTGGCCGACCCGCGATCCGGTCGCCGGCCGAGGACCTGCTCGCCTACCACGCGCGGCGGCGGATGCATCCGCTGGCGCTGGTCAGCGCAACGATGTCGGGGGCGGTTCGGTGTTCAGCACTTCGTCCTACCTGATCGGCCAAGGGCTGGGTTTGGGCTCGCAGGACGTCTTCGCCGGCTATCGCACCGAATCACTCATCACCATGATCATCTCGGCGGGCCTGTTCGTCGCCGCTCTGCTCGGCACCGGCATCGCCAACGTACGCGGCCGCGAACTCCGCAACGCCCTGATGCGACGCTGGCCGACGCCGCCTTCCTGGTCGGCCCGGCACGACGGGAAGGTGCTGCGCGCCAAGCGCGGCCCCGGGCTCCGCGGCGCGCGCTACGTCGAAGACGGGAAGAAGGCGAAGTCGTCACAGCGTTGAAACACCGGTGATCACGGCTCGATCCGGTTGCCGTCCTCGTCCCAGTGTTCGGCGACCTTCTTGCTCGGCTGGACCCGCGGCGGTTCGCCCGGCATCTTCGGATAGTCCGGCGGATAGGGCATCTCGCCCAGACCATGATCACGCTCGTCCCGCTCGTACAGCTCCAGCGCGGTGTCGATGCTGGCCGGTTCGGTGCTGTAGAAGGGCTGCCAAACGTCGCCGCGCTCGGCGAACCGGGTCAGCATGGTGGGCACGGTGAAGTCCTCGGGCGAGACGTCGGGCAGCTCGTCCCAGGTCAGCGGCGCGGAGACCTGCGCGGTCGGCATCGGCCGGATCGAGTATGCCGAGGCGATGGTCCGGTCCCGGGCCATCTGGTTGAAGTCGATGAAGATCCGCTGGCCGCGCTCCTCCTTCCACCAGTCGACGGTGACCTTGTCGGGCATCCGGCGGGCCAGCTCCCGGCCGAGCGCGATCACCGCGTGCCGGGACTCGATGAAGCCGTAGTCCGGGCGGATCGGCACGAACACGTGCACGCCGCGACCGCCGCTGGTCTTGCAGAAGCCGGTCAGCCCGGCGTCGGCCAGCACCGACCTCAGCTCCAGCGCCGCGGTCGCCGCGTCGGAGAAGTCGGTGCCGGGCTGCGGGTCCAGGTCGATCCGCAGCTGATCGACCTTCTCGGTGTCGGCCCGGCTCACCGCCCACGGGTGGTAACGCAGCGTGCCGAGCTGCGCCATCCAGGCGATCGTGGCCAGCTCGGTGACGCAGACCTGGGTCGCGGTCCGGCCGGACGGGAACGTGATCGTCGTCGTCTCCACCCAGTCCGGCATCCCCTTGGCGGGGGCGCGCTTCTGGTAGAACGCGTCGCCGAACCGGCTCTCCCGGGTGCTCAGCTTCGCCTCCGGCGAGTAGCCGCCGGGCCACCGCTCCATGGTGACCGGCCGGTCCAGCAGGGCCGGCAGGAAGCCGTCGCCGACTGCCAGCACATAGTTGACGATGTCGATCTTGGTCAGCCCGACCTCGGGGAAGTAGATCTTGTCCGGGTTGGAGACCCGGACCGCACGTTCACCGACGGTCAGCTCGGTCGCTGGGGTGGCCATGGCCACAGCATAGAAGTCGATCGGCGGTCCGGTGTGGACGACCGGACTCGACCGTCCGGATTGGACGAACGGCGTCCGAACCGCTGAACTTGGCCGGATGGACACACCCCGTCGCTCACCGGTGCTCGGCGTGCTGAGCCTGATCATCCTCGTGGTGGCCCTGATCCTGGTCTCGATGGTCGCCTACGGCCTGGCGTCGATCGCGACCGGGACACCGGTGTTCGGCCTGTCGGAGGTGCGTCCGCTGTTCCTCGGCCCGGGTGCCGGCAGCGTGCTGGCGGGCCTGATCGGCACCATCGTCGCGATCATCGCGATCGCCACCGGCCGAGGCCGGGTGTTCGGCGTGATCGCCCTCGTCCTGGTACCGCTGAGTTGGATCGTCGCGTTCCTCGGCGCCTTCGTCGGCTATATGACGGGGTGATCCGGTCGGGCCGGGGCCGCGGGAATACGCTGATCGGGGTCATGGTTGACCCAGCCGAGCGACACGGAACCGAGGAGGACGAGATGACGGAATCCGGCGGACCCGCCAGCACGGTCGGCAAGGTGATCAAGTCCGAGTCCGAGTGGAAGGCCAAACTCTCCCCCGCCGAATACCGGGTGCTGCGCGAGGCCGGTACGGAGCGCGCGTTCACCGGCGAATACACCGACACCAAGACGACCGGCGTCTATCGCTGCCGGGCCTGCGGCACCGAACTGTTCCGCAGCGACACGAAATTCGACTCGCACTGCGGCTGGCCGTCCTTCTTCGCGCCGCTCGCCGAGGACCGGGTGCGCTACATCGAGGACGTCTCGATGGGCATGAAGCGGGTCGAGGTCCGCTGTGCGACCTGCGACTCCCATCTCGGGCACGTCTTCGAGGGCGAGGGGTACGGCACGCCGACCGACCAGCGCTACTGCATCAACTCGATCAGCCTGACGCTGACCCCGGACGAGGCCGACCGCCTTTGATCATCGATCGAGCCCTGCGCCCAGCGCCGAGCTGCCAGCGGCCCATGACATCCTTACCGGCATGACCGCTGCAGCAGGCTGGCGAGGCCGATCACTGGGTCCGGGACAACGGGCCGAGGTCTGGTTGGCCGAGCCCGGTTCCGGCCACTTGGAACGGATCGCCTCCTACCCCGACCTGCTGGTGGAGGCGCCGAACTGGGTGGCGACCGGCGACGCCCTGGTGATCAACGGAGACGGGCTGCTGTGGCGACACTCCATCCCCGACGCGGTTCGTACCCAGATCGAGATCACCGACCTGCCGCCGATCAACAATGATCATCTACTGCATCCCGACGGTGAGACGATCGTGCTCTCTGCGAACGACGGACAGCTCTACCGGGCACCGATCTCCGGCGGCCGGGCGACCAAGATCACCGATGCCGCCGACACCGCGCACTACCTGCACGGCATCAGCCCGGACGGCACCGAGCTGGCCTACGTCGAGCTACCCCGCGGACAGTTCGCCTCCCCTGGCCGGCTGGCGGTGATCCCCGTCACCGGCGGCCCGCGGGAGTTCGTCCAGGTCGGCGACGGGCACTGCGACGGACCGGAATTCACGCCGGACGGCGAGTGGCTCTTGCTCAACTCCGAGTCCTTCACCGAGGAACCCGGCCACGCCCAGCTGGCCCGGGTCCGCCGCAACGGCACCGGATTCGAACGGCTTCTGGCCAGCGACCGGGTCGACTGGTTCCCGCACGTATCGCCCACCGGAGACCTGGTCAGCTACCTCAGCTTCCCGGCGGGAACCATTGGCCATCCCGCCGACCAGCCGGTCGAGCTGCGCGTCGTCCGGACCGACGACTGGCGGACCCCGCTGCTCGACCTCTCCCTCTTCGGCGGTCAGGGCACGATCAACGTCAACAGCTGGTCACCCGACGGCCGCCGCTTCGCCTTCGTCAGCTACCCGATCGCCGACCGACCGGAAACCGACGGCGTCACGCGCCGCGCCGGCTCCGGATCCTGATCTTGGCCGGCGGCCAGTTCAGAGCAATTGCCTCCGCCGCTGTTGCCTCGCCGCTATGACGCTATGACGCTATGGGATAAAGAATATCCACCTCCCGAATAGAGGCGCCAATTCCTTGACGGACTGCGTCCCGACGGGTCAGGATCTTTCGCATAACGCTACCTCGCCGAGGAGGTAATCGCATGTCCAATGAACAGGTTTCCCCCCGCCTTTCCCGCCGGACGGTGTTGCGTGGCGGAGCCGTCGCGGGTGTCACCGCATTGACCGCTGCCTGCAGCTCAGACGGTGGAAGTCCCAGCGGCGACAAAAAGATCCGGATGTGGACCTGGTACGGGGAGCAGCGCGATCAGTGGCCCGCACTGGTCGAGGAGTTCCAGAACTCGCATCCCGGAATCACCATCGAGAACCGAATCTTCGGTGACAGCGACAGCTACCTGCCGTCATTGCAGGCCAGCGTGTCCGCCGGTGAACCACCGGACATTTTCGCACCGCACGTGCTCGCCATCGAATACGGAAAAGCAGGCATCGCGCTCGACCTGAAACAGGCTCTCGGCGACGAATTCCTCAACGGATTCTTTCCGTCCACGAATTCCGAATACAGCGACGACGGCAAGCAGTACGCGATCGGTTGGATGGCGCAGACCTTCGGACTCTTCTACAACCCCGACCTGTTGGCCAAGGCCGGCGTCGACGTCCCCGAGACCTGGGACGACCTGATCGCCGCGGCCGCAGCGATCCGGGCGAAGACCGGAGTCATCCCCGTCTCCCTGTCCAACAATCCCGGGCCCAGCGGACTGGACTTCTGGCTACCGATGATCACCCAGGTCACCGACGACCCGCAGCTGGTGCTCGACCTGGACATGCAGCGCAACCAGAAGTCCTGGAACAGCCCACCGGTGATCGAATCGCTGGCGAGGGTGAAGCAACTGGTCGACGCGGAAGTGTTTCAGCCGGGCATCAACGGCGTCACCGGCGATCAGGCCAGTTCGGCGTTCTACACCGGCAAAGCAGCGATGTTCTATTCCGGATCGTGGCAGCCGCAAGGCTTCGCCCAGTCCGCGCCGAAGGCGTTCGTCCAGCGTTACAAGGTCGGTGAGACACCGGCCTGGCAGTCCGGCGCCAAGCACTGGTGCGCCAACCAGGCCGGCGCCGGGCTCTCGGTCAGCGCCACCAGCAAGAACGCCGACGCGGCGGTGGAGTTCCTGAAGTGGCTGTACGAGTCGGACCGCTACTCGAAGGTGATGAACGATTCCAACAGCATGCCGTCGACGGTCACCGCCGCTGAGCAGATCACCGACCCGGCGATGAAACAGATGACCTCCTGGCTGACCGCGGGCAACGGCTGCGGGCACATCCTGTTCGGCAAGGGATCCTCGGACGCCTCGGCCAATCAACTCGCGGCGGTGATCGCCGGCGACCTGCCGCCAGAACAGGCCGCGGCCGAGATCCAGACCGCGGTGGAGAAGGCCCAGGCCCGGTGACGGCGGTGCTGACGCGGACCGAAGCACCGCAGCGCACCCGCCGCCAGGCGAACGCCCAGCGGGCGGCGGTCGGCTACCTGTTCATCCTGCCGACCGTGCTGTTCTTCCTCGCTTTCGTGCTGTATCCGTTCGCCCGCTCGTTCTACATCAGCCTGACCCAGTGGCCCGGCTTCGGCGAGCCGCGGTTCGTCGGCCTGATGAACTTCCGCAACATGCTGGACGACGACATCTTCTGGAAGTCGCTGCGCACCACAGCGGTGTTCACCGTCGTCTCGACGATCATCCAGACGATCCTGCCGATGCTGCTGGCGATCCTACTGGCCGCAGGCTGGCGCGGCAGTGTGGTGTTCCGCACGGTGTTCTTCATGCCCCAGGTGGTCTCCCTGGTGGTCAGCGGGCTGCTCTGGCAGATGATGTATGACGGCAACTTCGGCATGATCAACCAGTTCCTGACCGCCATCGGGCTGGGCGGGCTGGCCCACAACTGGCTGGCCGACCCGAACACGGTGCTGCCGGCCATCCTGCTGGTGTCGCTCTGGCAGTCCGCCGGGTTCTACATGTTGATCTTCTTCGCCGGGCTGCAGGGCATCGACCAGACCCTGTACGAGGCGGCCCGGGTCGACGGCGCCGGCCGGCTCCAGGAGATCTGGTCGATCACCGTGCCGATGCTCCGGCCGGTGACGGCCGTGGTGGTCGCGCTCAACGTGCTGGGCGGGGTCAAGGTGTTCGAGTTGATCTTCGTGATGACCGGCGGTGGACCGAACCACGCCTCGGAGGTGCTCGGCACCTACCTCTACAACCTGGCGTTCGGCTCCACCTCCGGCTCGATCCCGGCGGTCGGCTATGCCACCGCGGTCAGCGTGATCATGTTCTTCATCGGCATGGCCGCGATCCTGTTCCAGTTCTGGGTGACTCGGAGGCCCAAGGATGAGTAGCGTGATCAAACGCGGTCCGCGGCACACCGCAATCCGCGCCGCCGGCTATCTGCTGCTGACCGGGCTCGCCGTGTTCACCGCGTTCCCTTTCCTCTGGATGCTGCTCACCTCGGTCCGGCCGGGTGACACGGTGTTCACCAGCGGATTCTTCCCGACCGACCTGACCTTCGCCGCCTACCAGCAGGTCTGGACCAGCGTCGATCTGCCGCGGCACTTCCTGATCAGCGTCTGGATCACCGTGGCGACCGTGCTGGCGGTGGTGTTCCTGGCCACCCTGGCCGGTTACAGCTTCGCCCACCTGACCTTCCCGGCGAAACGCACCCTCTACCTGGTGCTGCTGAGCACCATGCTGCTGCCCGGCACCGCCGTGATCGTGCCACTCTTCCTGGAGCTGAAGCAGTTGTCGCTGCTGGACACCTCGACCGGGCTGATCCTGGTCTACATCGGCACCTCGCTGCCGTTCGCGATGTTCCTGATGCGCGCCTTCTTCGAGACCCTGCCGAGCGAGTTGCGAGACAGCGCCCGGGTCGACGGTGCCAGCGAGTTCCGAATCTTCTGGACGGTGATGTTGCCGCTGGCCGGTCCCGGGGTGGCGACGTTGGTGATCTTCCAGTTCATGTTCACCTGGAACGAGTTCATCCTGGCCAACACGCTGCTGCAGTCGCCGGAGAAGCTGCCGCTGCAGCCGGTGCTGTTCGCCCTGCAGGGCCAGTACTCCACCGCCTGGCCGGTGATCACGGCGGCACTGGTGATCTCGGTGGTGCCGATCATTGTTGTCTATGTCCGGATGCAGCGACAGTTCGTCGCCGGCTTGACGATGGGAGCACTGAAGTGATGATCAACACCGGCCTGCGGTACGTGGAGATCGGGGTCGCCGACCTGGACCGGTCCCGCGAGTTCTACACCGGACTGCTCGGCCTGGCCGAGGGCCGGACCGAGCAGGACGCCGCGGGTCACCCGGTCGGCTGGCTGGAGTCGCGGACCGGGGCGGTGAAGCTGGTCGAGGTGGGCGCCGACGGCCGGCCCAGCGAGTGGCAACGCGACGACCTGCAATGCGGGATCCGGCATTTCGGCCTGAAGGTCCGCGACGTCGACGGCTGGGCCGACCGGTTGGCCAGGGCCGGGGTGGAGTTCGCGATGCAGCCGTTCGATGCGTTCGGCGGCGTACGGATCGTGTTCTTCTTCGATCCCGACGGCGCCTACCTCGAATTAGTCCAGGGCTATGTGCAGCACAACGAGCTCTGGTCGGAGCGGCTGGCCCAGCTCGAGATCGATGGTGACGACGGCTGGGACGGCCGGCCGAGGTTCGATCATGTCGCGATCACCGTGCCCGACCTGGAGGCGGCGCTCGCGTGTTACCGCGACCAGCTCGGCTTCAGTGTGGTCGGTCAACTGGTCCGGCCCGACGACGACCGCGGCTTCTTGATCACCAACCTGCGGGCCGGCGGTGGCACCCTCGAGGTCTTCAGCTATGCCGAGCCGACGCACGGCCGGACCGGCGGTGGCGAGCCCGATCGGCTCGGCCTGCGGGCGGTCGGGATCCGGGGCGACGGGGTGCCCGAGGGATCGATCAGCGGCTCCGGCGACGTACCGGTGGAGGTCGCGCCGTGACGCCCTTCGACCGCCGCCGCTCGGGCCGAACCGGACACCAACTGTGGAAGGAGCTGCCATGATCAACTTCCCGGACGGGTTCGCCTGGGGCGTGGCCACCGCGAGCTATCAGATCGAGGGCGCGGTCGCCGAGGACGGCCGCGGACCGTCGATCTGGGACACCTTCACCCACACTCCCGGGACGGTGTCGGACGGCAGCGTCGGCGACGTCGCCTGCGACCACTACCACCGTTACGCCGAAGATCTCGATCTGTTGTCGTCGCTGAATGCGACCCACTACCGGTTCTCGGTCGCCTGGTCCCGGGTCCAGCCCGACGGCAGCGGCTCGCTCAACCGGGCCGGGCTCGACTTCTACTCCCGATTGGTCGACGGCCTGCTGGACCGTGGCATCGTGCCGTGGCTGACGCTGTACCACTGGGATCTGCCGCAGGCCCTGGAGGACGCCGGCGGCTGGCCCGGGCGGGACACCGCGCTCCGGTTCGCCGACTACGCGGCGGCCACCTACCAACACCTCGGCGACCGGGTGCGGCACTGGACCACGCTGAACGAGCCGTGGTGTTCGGCCTTCCTCGGCTACGGCAACGGCGTGCACGCGCCCGGTCGGCAGGACCCGGTCGCCGCACTGCGGGCCTCACACCATCTGCTGCTCGGTCACGGCCTCGCGGTGCAGCGGCTGCGGGACGCCGGGCTCGGCGGCGATCAGCAGGTCGGCCTCACGCTCAATCTCTGGCCGGTCGCCGCGGTCACCGACCAGCCGGATGATCTTGATGCCGCCCGGCAGGTGGACGGGATCAGCAACCGGTGGTTCCTCGATCCGGTGCTCGCCGGAAGCTATCCGCGGGACGTGATCGACGATCTGGCGCCGATCACCGATCACTCCTACCTCCGGGACGGGGACGAACGGACGATTGCCCAGCCGCTCGACTTCCTCGGCATCAACTACTACCTGCCGACCTTCGTCCGGCGGCGCCGAACCGAGGACGGCCCGCCCGGCGACGGCCGCGGCGGGGCCTGGATCGGGGCCACGGACGTGGAGTCGGTCCCGCAGGGCTTCCCGCGGACCGACATGGGCTGGGAGGTCGAGCCGGACGGGCTGCGCCGACTGCTGCTCCGGCTGCGCGACGACTATCCCGCCCCGCCCTTGTACGTCACGGAGAACGGGATCGCGCTGCGGGACGTGGTCGAGCCGGACGGCACGGTGCTCGACCCGGCCCGGATCGCCTACCTCGATGGCCACCTGCGCAGCTGCCGGCAGGCGATCGACGCCGGCGTGGACCTGCGCGGTTACTTCGTCTGGACGCTGACCGACAACTTCGAGTGGGCCTACGGGTTCAGCAAGAAATTCGGCCTGGTCCACCTGGATCCGGAAACGCAGCGGCGGATCCCGAAGTCCAGTGCCCGGTGGTTCGCCGACGCGGCGAAGTCGAACGCGTTGCCGGACTGAAGGGGCTGCGATGACCCAACCAGCGGTGCGAAACGAAGCCACGGCGGCTCTCCGGCCGGAGCTGTTCCGGGGCAAGTCCGTGCTGGTGATCGGCGGCACCGGCGGCATCGGCGGCTCGGTCGCCGAGCATTTCGGCCGGCTCGGCGCCCGGGTGATCGCCGCCGGGCTGCCGGGCAGGCATCCGCCGCCGCCGGCGTCGACGGTGGCCGCGGTGGTTGATCTTGATCTCTCCCGACCGGACGAGGTCGAGAAGTTGATCACCGCGCAGCAGCGGCTGGACGTGCTGGTGAACTGCGCCGGCATGATCAAACGCGGGTTGGAGTACCAGCCGGAAGTGTTCGCCCAGGTGATCGAGGTGAACCTGACCGGGACGATGCGGGCCTGCGTCGCGGCGCACCCGTTGCTGGCGGCAACGCGGGGCAGCATCGTCAACGTGGCTTCGATGTTGAGCTACTTCGGCGGGCCGCTGGTGCCCGCGTACAGTGCGAGCAAGGGCGGCGTCGTCCAGCTCACCAAGGCACTCGCGGTGCGGTTCGCCGACGACGGCGTCCGGGTCAACGCGGTCGCCCCCGGCTGGATCACCACCGACCTGACCGCCGAGCTCCGGCAGGACCCGGACGCCGAACGACGGATCCTGGAACGCACTCCGCTGGGCCGCTGGGGTCGGCCCGACGACGTGGCCCAGACCGTCGGCTTCCTGGCCTCACCCGGCGCGGAGTTCATCACCGGCGCCGTGATCCCGGTCGACGGCGGCTACCTGGCCGCCTAGTGCCAGGGCACTACTGGTGCGCACCCCGAGAAGGGACCAGCCATGACGCAGGGCAACGTCAACCACCTGCTGCAGGACATCGCGATCCCGGCCATCCCGGACGACGACCGGATCTGGGTCGAGCAGGAGCCGAACGTGTTCTTCCGGCCGCTGATGCTGAACACCGTGCTCGGTCAGTGGTGCAATCTGCTGAAGGTCACCCGGTCCGGCGTGGTGTCGCGACACCGTCATCCGGCAGCGGTGTTCGGCTATGTGCTGAAGGGCACCTGGCACTATTTCGAGCACGACTGGGTGGCCCAGGAGGGACACTTCGTGTACGAGCCGCCGGGCGAGATCCACACCCTGGCCGTGCCCGAGCACTGCTCCGAGATGATCACGTTCTTCAATGTCACCGGGGCGATGATCTATGTTGACGAGGAGGGCAAGCAGACCGGCTACGAAGACGTCTGGACAAAGATCCAGCTGTGCCGCGCGCACTACGACCGGGTCGGGCTGGGCGCCGACTTCGTGAACCAGTTCATTCGGTAGGTGATCATGGACCTGTCCCAGCTGTACCGATTCCGGCTCGATTGGATCGCGAGCTTCGTCGCGGTGGCCGAGCACGGCGGGTTCTCCGCCGCGGCCGGCGCGCTCTACCGATCCCAACCTAGGATCAGCATCCACGTCGCCGAACTGGAGCGGGCGCTGGGTCTGAAACTGTTCGACCGGTCGACCCATCCGGCGGTGCTGACCCCGGAGGGTCGGGCCGTGCTGCCGCACGCCAAGGCCGTGCTGGAACACGTTCAGGCGTTGTCCGATTGCGCCACCGGGTCCGGTGGGCAGTTGCACGGCGAGGTCCGCCTGGCGATCTATCCGAGCGCCTCGGCGTACCTGCTGCCGGAGCTGTTGGCGGCTTTGCGGGCCGTCCAGCCCGGCATCAAGTTGGTGCTGCGGGAGGGCCCGTCCAAGGCCTTGGACGAGTTGCTGCTGCGCGGCGAGGCCGATCTTGCGGTCCGGCCGGTGTTGCCACCGGTCAGCGGCGACCGGCTCGGGCACACGGTGCTGTGGCGCGAGCCGCTGGTCGCGGTGGTGGGTGCGGCGCATCCACTGGCGACGGAGCCGTTCGTCCAGGTCGGCGAGCTGGCCGATCTGCAGTTGATCACGATCGGTGAGCAGGAGGATCGGACCAGCTCCCAGTTCGAGACCAACCTGATCTTCGACCAGGCCGGGCTGACCCCGCAGGTGGTGTTTCGGAGCAACCAGCCGCAGACCCTGGTCGCGCTGGTCCGCCGCGGCCTCGGCACCGGCGTCACCAACTGTCTGGCCATGGCGACCTCCAACCTGGCCGGGGTCCGGCTGGTGCCGATCGCCGACGCGCACTGTCAGCGGGAGGTGGCGCTGTGGTGGCGTGCCGACGAGACTCGCTCGCCGACCACCAAGGCCATCCACGACCTGATCGCCAGCCTCCCCGCACCGCCGAATTGGCAGTCGCTCAGCGACTCCAGCGCGCTGACCGCCTGACCGGCATTCACCAGGCGGCAACGAGGTCGGCCAGGTCGCGGCGGCGGCCGGTGTAGAACGGGATCTCGTCCCGGACGTGCAGCCGTGCCCTGGACTTGCGCAGCTCGCGCATCAGGTCGACGATCCGGTGCAGCTCATCGGCCTCGAAGGCCAGGATCCACTCGTAGTCGCCGAGCGCGAACGAGGCCACCGTGTTGGCCCGGACATCGGGGAACGGCTTGGCCAGCTGCCCGTGCTCGCGCAGCATCGCCCGCCGCTCCTCATCCGGCAGCACGTACCAGTCGTAGGAGCGGACGAACGGATACACGCACAGGTACGCCAGCGGGTCCTCGCCGGACATGAACGCCGGGACGTGCCCCTTGTTGAACTCGGCCGGCCGGTGCAGGGCGGCCTGCGACCAGACCGGGATCAGGCCGAGCCCGGACCGGAGCAGTGCGTGGTAGGCGTCCTGCACGGTCTCGATGTCCGGCGCGTGCCACCAGACCATCAAGTCGGCGTCGGCCCGCAGCCCGGCGACGTCGTACCAGCCGCGGATCTCGAGATCACGATCACCGATCGCGTCGGCGATCGCCTTCTCCGCCGCGGCCGCCTCGCGCCGGCTGCCGGTCTCACTCGGCCGCCGGAACACCGACCACATCGTGTACCGGATCGTCTCGTTGATCTCCCGTGCCTTCATCACCGTTCTCCTTCTTGATCATCGCCAGCGGCGACAGGGTCGACGATTCGCGTCGCGGCCGCGGCCCCGCTGCCGACGCACGCCGCGATCCCGACGCCGTCCAGCAGCGCGCCGCAGATCGCGAGCCCGGACTGTGCGGCCACTGCGTCCCGGAGCCGCCGGACCAGGCCGGAGTGCCCGACCAGATACTGCGGCAGCCCACCGCCGAACCGGGTCACGGCTCGAGTGATCAACTCCGCCCGGGCCCAGCCCGGCACCAGGTCCCTGGCCTCGGCGAAGGTCCGTGCCGCCAGTTGATCATCGTCGAGTTGCAGCAGGTGTTCCTCACCGATCCGGCCGACGCTGGCGCGGATCACCGTCACGTCCTCGCCCCAGGCGGACCGGGCCCGCTCGGCGATCCAGTCCCATTTGATCGAGGAATGGGTGAACGCCTTGATCGTGGGCAACTCACCGGGCGGCACCAGCATCCCCGACCCGTCGCCGGCGAAGCCGCGGACCACGAAGGTGATCACCGCCATCGACGCGTACGGCACCCGGGCTACCTCGGCCGCGACCGCCGGCGCCAGGCCGGTGATCAGCCGGCTGAGTGGGGCCGCGGGCACAGCCAGGACGACCGAGTCCGGATCGAGGACACCCCGGTCGTGCAAGGGTGTTCGCGTCGCGGCGCCGAGCGCGAGCCGATAACCGCCGGGCCGCCGCTCCAGCCCGCGTACGGTGGTGCCGGTCCGGAGCTCGACCCCCAACCGCGCAAGTTCATCAACCAGCGCGGCGACCAGTCCGGCCACGCCGTCGGGCAGACCGGCGAAGACCGGACCGCCCGCCGCTCCGGCGCCGGCCGCCACCAGGTCGGCGGCGTGCCCGAGCAGCGATCCGCCGGCCCGCGCCCGCTCGAACAAGGGCCGGTTCACCGCCTCGAAGGACAGGTCCCGGGCCCGGCCGGCGTAGACGCCGCCGAGCATCGGCTCCAGCAGTCGGTCGGTCACCGCCGGGCCGAATCTGGCGTCGACGTACGCCCCGATGCCGATGTCGCCGGTCAGCGGCGGCGCCGGCAGGTCCGGCTCCTGCTCGGCCCGGGCCAGGTCGTCGGGCTCCAGCAGCTCGGCCAGCCCGGCCAGGTCGACCGGGATCCCCATCGCCTGCCGCGGCAACGGGTGCGGCCGGCCGCCGATCAGCAGCCGGGAGGTCGCCGCGGTCGGATGCTCCAGCGCCAAGCCGAGCGATTCGGCCAACCGGACGGCCTCCGGTCGCCGGGCCAGCAGGGACTCCGGGCCGCCGTCCAGGCTGACCCCGTCCGGCGCGATCGGAATGATCTTGCCGCCCAGCCGCGGCGAGCTCTCCAACAGCACAACCGACCGGCCGGCCAGCGCCAGCGCGCGGGCCGCGGTGAGGCCGGCGATCCCGCCGCCGACGACGACCGAGGTCATCGGGTGATCAACGAGCCGGTGCGAGGTCCGCCGCGGACGAGCGCAGCGCCGCGCCTTCGGCGTGGACCAGATCGACGATCCGGCCGAGCACCCCCGGGTCGGCGGTCGGTGGCACGCCGTGGCCGAGATTGAAGATGTGGCCGGGGGCCGAGGCGCCGGACCTGATCACCGAGCGGACCCGGTCGGCCAGCACCGGCCACGGTGCGCCGAGCAGCGCCGGGTCCAGATTGCCCTGCACCGCGTAGTCGGGGCCGAGCCGCCGGCTCGCCTCGGCCAGCGGAATCCGCCAGTCGACGCCGACGACATCGGCACCGGCGCTGCCGAACAGGCTGAGCAACTCGCCCGTCCCGACGCCGAAGTGGATCCGCGGCACCTCGAACTCGGCCAACTGCGCCAGCACCCGGGCCGAATGCGGCTGCACCGAGCGCTCGTAGTCGGCGGCCGACAGGCTGCCGGCCCACGAGTCGAAGAGTTGGATGACCGAGGCGCCGGCCTCGACCTGGACCCGCAGGAAGGCCGCGGAGATGTCGGCCAGCCGGGTGCAGAGGACGTCCCAGAGCGCCGGCTCGGCGACCATCATCGCTTTGGTCCGGGCGTAGTCCTTGCTCGGGCCGCCCTCGATCAGATAGCTGGCCAGGGTGAACGGGGCGCCGGCGAAGCCGATCAGCGGGGTGTTGCCGAGCTCGCCGACGAGGGCGGTGACCGCCGCGGTGACGTACTCGACGTCGCCGGGCTCGAGGGCCCGCAGGCGATCCAGGTCGGAGCGGCTGCGGATCGGTTCGGCGATCACCGGGCCGGTCCCGCTGACGATCTCCACGTCGATGCCGATCGCCTTCAGCGGCACCACGATGTCGGAGTAGAAGATCGCCGCGTCGACGCCGTGCCGCCGTACCGGCTGCAGGGTGATCTCGGTCACCAGGTCAGGTCGGGTGCAGCTCTCCAGCATCCCGATGCCGGAGCGGATGGCCTTGTATTCGGGCAGCGATCGCCCGGCCTGCCGCATGAACCAGACCGGAACACCCTTCTGTTCCCGTCGGCACGCCGCGAGGAGATCAGAATCCATGGTGGTGGTCACGCCCATTCCTTCGCAGCCGGCCCGTCGACCGGAGTCAGTCCGTCGATCCGTGTCGGCCTGTCGATCGGAGTCACCAGGGCATCTTGCCACGGCGCCGATCGGGCCCTCGGGCGCGGTCCCCACGGCCGGAGGCGGGGCCGGGACCGGCCACGAATTACGGCGCGTCGAAAGCGGTTACGCGGACGCCGCTGACATAGGCTCAAAGGGTGGGAGCAAAGACGGAACCCGCCTCGTTGCCGGCCGACTTCGGCCGCGCGGTGCAGGATCTCAGATCGGCTTCATGGCGGCCCGAACTCATCGTCACCGAGATCGGTGCCCCGCAGCGTATCGCACCGTTTGCGGTCGCTATCACGGCCGATGTGCTGAGCGGGGGCGAAGAGATCGGCAGCGGCCGGCTGGTGTTGCTGCACGACCCGGCCGGGAATCCGGCCTGGGACGGCACCTTTCGTTGTGTCACCTTCGCCCGGGCCGATGTCGACCCGGAGATGGTGAGCGATCCGCTGCTGGCCAAGGTCGGCTGGTCCTGGCTGATCGACGCGCTGCGCGCGCATCAAGCCGATTTCGGGGCCCCGAGCGGCACCGTGACCTCGGTGTTGAGCGAGTCCTTCGGCGGGATGGAGGACGAACCGGCGCGGGCCGAGGTCGAGATCCGGGCGTCCTGGACGGCTCAACTCGACGACGGCGCGGGACTCTCCCGGCATTTGTCCGCGTGGGGTGAACTACTCTGTACGACGGCGGGGCTGCCGCCCTTGCCCGCCGGTGTGGTGCCGATTCCGTCCCGGCGTAAGCCGCAGAATCGACCCTTACGGAGACGGTGACGAGCACGACACCCGGCGCGGCCGCTCAACCGAGTTCGGCCCGATCACGTACGGCGTCCACGTCGACCGAAGCCGGCGCGACGCCCTCAATCGATGTCCCCGCGCCCGAAGTCCCCGTGCCCGAAGTCCCTGTGCCCGAAGTCCCTGTGCCCGAAGTCCCTGTGCCCGAAGTCCCTGTGCCCGAAGTCCCTGTGCCCGAAGTCACCGTGCCCGAAGTCACCGTGCTGACCCGCCCGGGCGACGGGGCGCCGCCGGTGGTCACCACCCCGGAGCGGCTGGCCGAGGCGATCGCGGCGCTGCGATCCGGCACCGGCCCGGTCGCCGTCGACGCCGAGCGGGCCAACGGCTTCCGCTACAGCCAGCGGGCCTACCTGATCCAGCTCCGCCGCGAAGGTTCCGGCAGCTGGCTGATCGACCCGATCCCGTTCGGCGACCCGGCCGACCTGTCACCGGTCACCGAGGCGATCGCCGACGCCGAGTGGGTGATCCACGCGGCCAGCCAGGACCTGCCCTGCCTGAACGAGGTCCGGATGGTGCCGGATCGACTGTTCGACACCGAGCTGGCCGGCCGGCTGCTCGGCTACCCGCGGGTGGCGCTGGGCACGATGCTGGAGGAACTGTTCTCGATCCGGCTGCTCAAGGAACACTCGGCGGCCGACTGGTCCACCCGGCCGCTGCCCGCGGACTGGATCAACTACGCGGCGCTGGATGTGGAGCTGCTGATCGACCTGCGGGACCGGCTGTCGGCCGAGCTGGACAGCACCGGCAAGACCGAGTGGGCCCGGCAGGAGTTCGACGCACTGATCGCCGGCGCATCCGTGCCGCCAGAGGCCCGGCCCGATCCGTGGCGGCGGACCTCCGGCATCCACAAGGTCCGGAATCGCCGCGGCCTCGCCGTGGTCCGCGGACTGTGGCAGGCCCGGGACCGGATCGCCGCCGAGCTGGATCGGGCCCCCGGCAAGGTGCTGACCGACCTGTCGATCGCCGAGGCGGCCGCCGACACGGAGCTGACACCGCGGTCGATCCGGGGCATCCCCGGCTTCCGCCGGCGGGTCGCCCGACAGTACGAGTCGACCTGGGCCGACGAGATCGCGGCCGCACTGGCGCTGCCGGACACCGCCCAGCCGCCGATGCACATCGCCTCCGACGGACCGCCGCAGGCCAGGCTCTGGGCCAGCCGCGACCCGGTGGCCGCGAAGCGGCTGGCGCGAGTCCGGGAGAAGCTGACCAAGCGAGCGGCCGAACTGGACCTGCCGGCCGAAAACCTGCTCACCCCCGAGTATGTCCGCCGACTCGCCTGGCGCCCGCCGGAGACGATCTCCGAAGCGACCGTCGACGCCACCCTGGCCGACTACGGCGCCCGGGCCTGGCAACGCGAGCTGACGGTCGAGCTGATCACTCCCCTGCTCGAGCCCTGATCCGGCGGACGTCTCCGGATCGCGGGTCGGTGGGTCCTTGCCAGCCCTTTGTTACTCGTGAGTAATATGTGCTCATGCCCCGTACCCTTCGCGAGGTCGTCTTCGTTGACGGCGTCCGCACCCCGTTCGGCAAGGCCGGGTCGATGTACGCGGAGACGCGTGCCGACGATCTGGTGATCAACTGCATCCGCGAACTCCTCCGTCGGCACCCGGAACTCCCGGCCGACCGGGTGGACGAGGTCGCGATCGCCGCGACCACCCAGACCGGTGATCAAGGTCTGACCATCGGCCGTACCGCTGCCCTGCTGGCCGGGCTGCCCCGGTCGGTGCCCGGCTACGCGATCGACCGGATGTGCGCCGGCGCGATGACCGCGGTCACCTCGGTGTCCTCCGGGATCGCCTTCGGTGCCTACGATGTGGCGATCGCCGGTGGGGTCGAGCACATGGGCCACCACCCGATGGGCGAAGGCATCGACCCGAACCCGCGGATCGTGGCCGAGAAGCTGGTCGACCCGTCGGCGTTGATCATGGGGTCGACCGCCGAAAATCTCCATGATCGTTTCCCGGAGATCACCAAGGGCCGGGCCGACGCGTTCGCGGTGCTCAGCCAGCAGCGGGCCGCGCAGGCCCACGCCGACGGGGTGATCCAGCCGATGCTGGTCCCGGTCGCCGCCCGGAGCGTCGAGCACGGCTGGGGGCTGGCCACGGCCGATGAGCCGCCGCGGCCCGGCACCACGCTGGAGGCCCTGGCCGCACTGAAGACGCCGTTCCGGCCGCACGGCCGGGTCACTGCCGGTAACGCCGCCGGGCTGAACGACGGCGCCACCGCCTGCCTGGTCGCGGCCGAGGAGGTCGCTGCCGAGCTCGACCTGCCGGCGGCGATGCGGCTGGTCTCGTACGGCTTCGCCGGCGTCGATCCGGAGCTGATGGGGGTCGGCCCGGTGCCCGCGACCGAGAAGGCGCTGCGCTCCGCCGGGCTGCAGCTCGGCGACATCGGCGCGTTCGAGATCAACGAGGCGTTCGCCGTCCAGGTGATCGCGTTCCTTGATCATTTCAAGATCGCCGACGACGACCCGCGGGTCAATCCGTACGGCGGCGCGATCGCCTACGGCCACCCGTTGGCCAGTTCCGGTGTGCGGCTGATGACCCAGCTGGCCCGCACCTTCCGCGATCAGCCGGAGGTCCGGTACGGGATCACCACCATGTGTGTCGGCCTGGGCATGGGCGGCACCGTCATCTGGGAGAACCCGAACCACACCGAAGCGGAGGCCACTCGATGAATGCAGACCGGCTGAATCAGTTGATCGAGTCGGCGTCGGCCCAGGCCGCGGACGAGGTCGTCACGCACGCGCTGAGCCGGGACTTCACGCTGCCGGGCACCGGCCGGACCGGTGTCCTGATCACCCTGGACAACGGTCGTGATCACACCCGGCCGAACACGTTGGGCCCGCGCGGCCTGGCAGAGCTGAACGCCGCCCTGGACGCGGCGCTCGCCCGGGACGACATCGCCGCGATCGCGGTCACCGGCAAGCCGTTCATCCTGGCCGCCGGTGCCGACCTGTCCCAGCTGGGCACCGTGACCGAGCGGGACCAGGCGCTGGCGATCGCCGAGATCGGCCACGCCGTCTACGACAAGCTGCACAGCTCGCCGGTGCCGACCTTCGGCTTGATCAACGGGCTGGCCCTCGGCGGCGGCCTGGAGATCGCGCTGCACTGCCACTACCGCACCGTGTCCGCGGCCGCGCCGGCGATCGCGCTGCCGGAGTGCTTCCTCGGGCTGGTCCCCGGCTGGGGCGGCGCCTACCTGCTGCCGAACCTGATCGGTGCCGACAACGCGGTCACGGTGATCATCGAGAACGCGCTGAACCAGAACCGGATGCTGAAGGGCCCGCAGGCCTTCCAGCTCGGCATCGCGGACGCGATGTTCGACGGCGCCGACTTCATCGAGCAGTCACTCGGCTGGGCCGGCCAGATCGTCGCCGGCACGCTGCAGATCGACCGGCCGGAGCCGGATCGGGGCGAGGCCTGGGACGCCGCTGTCGCCCGGGGCAAGGCGATCGCCGACGTCAAGACGTCCGGTGCCGCGCCCGCTCCGTACCGGGCGCTGGAGCTGATCGCGGCCGCCAAGACCACCGACCGGGAATCCGGCTTCGCCGCCGAGAACGAGGCGCTGGCCGACCTGGTGATGGGCGAGGAGTTGCGGGCCAGCCTGTATGCCTTCGATCTGGTGCAGAAGCGGGCCAAGAAGCCGGCCGGGGCGCCGGACAAGTCCCTGGCGCGGCCGGTCACCAAGGTCGGTATCGTCGGGGCCGGGCTGATGGCCAGCCAACTGGCCGTGCTGTTCCTGCGCCGGCTCCAGGTCCCGGTGATCATCACCGACCTTGATCAGCAACGGGTGGACAAGGGTCTCGGCTACGTCACGGCGGAGATCGACAAGCTGGCCGGCAAGGGCCGGATCTCGCCGGACGAGAGCAACCGGCTGAAGGCGTTGATCACCGGCACCACCGACCGGTCCGACTTCGCCGACTGCGACTTCGTGATCGAGGCCGTGTTCGAGGAACTGGAGGTCAAGAAGCAGGTCTTCGGCGAGCTCGAGGGCCACGTCTCCGAGACCTGTCTGTTGGCCACCAACACGTCCTCGCTGTCGGTGGCGGAGATGGCCGCCGACCTGAAGCACCCGGAGCGGGTGATCGGCTTCCACTTCTTCAACCCGGTGGCGATCCTGCCGCTGCTCGAGGTGGCCCGGGCCGAGAAGACCGACGACGCGACCACCGCGACGGCGCTGGCCGTGGCCAAGAACCTGAAGAAGAACGCGGTGCTGGTCGCCGACGTCTCCGCCTTCGTGGTCAACCGGCTGCTGGTCCGGCTGATGTGCGAGATCAACGCCGCGGTCGACGAGGGCACTCCGGTCGAGGTCGCCGACTCGGCGCTCCGCCCGCTCGGGCTGCCGATGCCGCCGTTCGTCCTGGCCCAGCTGGTCGGCCCGGCCGTACTGCTGCACGTCAACGAATCGCTCCATGATCGTTTCGGCGACCGGTTCGTGATCTCGGACAACCTCCGCGCGATCGTCGCCGCCGAGCGCCCCGGGATCTACGACTGGACCGCCGACGGCAAGCCGTACGTCTCGGACGCGACCTTGGCCCTGTTCACGGTCGGCGACCGGCCCAGCACCGCCGATCAACTCCGCGACCGGGTGCTGGCCGCCCTCGCCGAGGAGATCGGCCTGATGCTGCAGGAGAAGGTCGTCGCCGCCCCCATGGACATCGACCTCTGCCTGATCCTCGGCGCCGGCTGGCCCTTCCACCTGGGCGGCATCACCCCCTACCTGGACCGCGAGGGCGTCAGCGAGAAGGTCCTCGGCCAACGCCTCCTCCCCGCCGGCGCCGCCAGCCTCCCCACCTGATCGTGATCATCGTGGTCAGCTCGGCCCCGTCACAGTGCCGAACTGACCACGATCACGGCCGGGGCTCCCTTCCCTGACCCTAGACGGCACAGACACCAGGAAGCCCCGGTAGGCAAGGGTTGCGGAGATCTTCCCGCGAGACCACGCTCGGAGGCTGGGGTTTACGCTCCCTGAGCCTGTCGAAGGGCAAGCAAGATCATCCAAGTCTTCGACGGCTCGCCCGATCAGCAACACCCCCGATCGCGCTTGCCCTTCGACAGGCTCAGGAACGAACACTCATACCTCCGCTCCCAATCTCGCGGTGACATCAGCGGCACCCGGCCTCCCCCGCGTCGCCGCCCTTTCCCCCCGCACACCCAGATCGCGGCAGCCAAGCCCAACGTCCCGCGTGCAGATGGTAGCCAGCGCACAGACCCCCAGACCCCACCGCGGCATGCCACCAGACGCCGACAAAAAAGGGAGGAGGTTCAGGAGATGCTGCTGGGCTGCGCAGAATCCTGGTCGGCCCGGGCAATGGCCTCGACGGCGTAGCGGGCGATCCGCTGCGGCGTCAGCCCGATCTGCTCCAGCACGTCGGCCCGACTGCCGTGATCAAGAAAGCGTTGCTCGATGCCGAATTCTCGCAAGGGTGTGCTGACGTCGGCATGCCGCAGTTCCTGGGAAAGGCGGGACCCACAGCCGCCGACCACGCCGTTGTCCTCGATGGTGATCACCAGTTCATGATCACGTGCCAGGTCGATCAGGGCCCGGTCGACGGGCAGGGCCCAGACCGGGTCGACCACGGTGACGCCGATCCCCTGCGCCTCAAGCCGGTCGGCGACCTGCAGGCCGAGGCAGGCCAGCTCGCCGTACCCGACGATCAGCACCCGCGGTGACTCCGTCCGGCGCAGCACGTCGACGCCGCCGAGTTGATCAACAGCGGGCAGGTCAGCCGGCACCTTCTCCTTGGAGTATCTGATCACGGTCGGCGCGTCGTCCACTGTCACCGCCCTGGCCAGGGCCTCGCGCAGCCGGGTCGCGTCCCGCGGCGTGGCCAACTGCAGGCCCGGCACCACCTGCAGGATGGACAGGTCCCACATCCCGTTGTGGCTCGGCCCGTCGGTGCCGGTGACCCCGGACCGATCGAGCACGAAGGTGACCCCGCACTTGTGCAGCGCGACGTCGAGCAACACCTGGTCGAAGGCCCGGTTGAGGAAGGTCGAATACACCGCGAACACCGGATGCATCCCGCCCATGGCCAGGCCGGCGGCGGAGGTGACGGCATGCTGCTCGGCGATCCCGACGTCGAAGACCCGGTCCGGGAAGGCCTTGGCGAACCGGTGCAGGCCGGTCGGATACAGCATCGCCGCGGTGATCCCGACGATCCGCTCGTCGGTCGCCGCGAGCTTGACGATCTCCCGGGAGAACACGTCGGTCCAGCCGTCCGGACCGCCGGCGGAGAGCGGCTCCCCCGTCGTCGAGTCGATCTTGCCGACCTGGTGGAACTGATCTTCTTCGTTGTTCTCGGCGGCCGGGAAGCCACGGCCCTTCTGGGTCAGACAGTGCACCAGCACCGGCCCGCCGAACTGCTTGGCCTGGCGCAGCGCCGTCTCCACCGCCTCGACGTCATGCCCGTCGATCGGCCCGACATACTTCAGGCCCAGGTCGGAGAACATCCCTTGTGGGGCTAGCACGTCCTTCAATCCGATCTTGATCCCGTGCAGCAGGTCGTACGCCGCGCCGCCGACCCCGGGCACCCGGGTCAGGTTGCGCCGGATCACCTCGAGGATCTGCTCATAGCGCGGGTTGGTCCGCAGTCCGGTCAGGTGCACGGCCAGCCCGCCGACGGTCGGCGTGTAGGACCGACCGTTGTCGTTCACCAAGATCACCAACGGCAGCCGGTCGTCGGCCGCGATGTTGTTCAACGCCTCCCAGGCCATGCCGCCGGTCAGCGCGCCGTCGCCGATCACCGCCAGCACCGAACCACCGCGACGCTGCAGCACCTTGGCCTTGGCCAGGCCCGCGGCATACGACAGCGAGGTGGAGGCGTGCGAGTTCTCCACCCAGTCGTGCTCGGACTCGGCCCGACTCGGATAGCCGGATAGGCCGCCGCGCTGCTTCAGGGAGTCGAACCGGTCCGCGCGTCCGGTGACGATCTTGTGCACGTACGCCTGATGGCCGGTGTCGAAGACGATCGGCTCGGACGGCGAATCGAACACCCGGTGCGCGGCCAGGGTGAGCTCGACGACGCCGAGGTTGGGGCCGAGGTGCCCGCCGGTCCGGCTCACCTGATCGATCAAGAACGTCCTGATCTCGGCACTGAGCTGCCGCAACTGGACCGGGTTCAATGACCGCAGATCACCGGGACGCCGGATCGTCGCCAACAGCGACGGTGTCGCCGGGACTGGTGCTGGTGGCATGGCGACGAGTTTACGTCCCCCGTTCGGCCACGACCGGGATCCGGCCGAGGCCCTCCCCGGACTGTCGGCAGCATCACATCTTCGGCACGCAGCTCGTCACGCCGATCACATGGTCGGAACGAAGTCCTCGCCGCGCAGCGCCCGCTCGACCAGATCGACCGCCCGCTTGGTCCGCAACAGCAGCGCACCCTGCCGCTGCCAGGCGTCGATCGCCTGCTCCACGACCTCCAACGGGACGAACCGGGCGAGGTCCGTTCGGGCTTCGGCCAGCCCGGCCTCGACTGCCTTCGCCTGCGCCTCCACCGAGCGCACCGCGAACCGGGCCAGCACGATCGGGTGCCGGCGCAGCACCGGATAGAGCCGGAACTCCGGCGGACAGCAGTCGAGCAGAAAGGCCGACGCGGTCAGCTCCCAATCCACCGCCCCCGGCGCCCGCACCATCGGCGGCCACCCCGCCGGCACATACCCACTCCCAGCCATGCGCCGATTCTATCGCACACCTGTTCGATTCGACAGGGGTTGTCAGAACTGAGTTGCCTTGACACAACTGGCTCTGACAAGTCGCGGTCCCAGCTGGTTGGGGCCCGATCAGGCTTGAAAATAGAGCGGCGATCGCAGCTCCTGAATCATCTGGCGCAGTGGCACCTATTTTCGGATTAGTCGCGGTCCCAGCTGGTTGGCGACCGTTCCTGGCGGAAAGGAGGGAGCGGGGATCACAGCTCCTGCCGCAGCACCTCAGTTGCACCAACTGTCGAATTGGTCAGCAGATAGTGGGTTGCGGCGGCCGCGGCCAGGGCAGCGCCGACCAGATGCAGCAGCACCATCACGATCGGCAGGCCGGTGTTGAACTGGATCACGCCGACCAAGCCCTGGAACAGCTCGACGGCCAGCAGCAGGACGACGGCCCGGGACCGGAACAGGATCACGCCGAGCACGGTCAGCGCCACCAGCAGATAGACCGAGGCGGCGTGCACATGGGTGACGACGGTCGGGTCGAAGCCGGTCCGCTTCGCGTTGAGGTCGCCCGAGTGCGGTCCGGAACCGGTCACCACGGTGCCCAGCCAGAGCGCGATCCAGACCACGACGAAGGTCGCGATCACCAGCACCCGGTGGGCGGTGGTCGGCGCCGGCCGGCCGGGCAGGCCGAAGGCACGGTGCACCAGCAGCACGCTCAACGCGATCAGGCCCATCGACACCAGGAAATGGAAGGCGACCACGAACGGATTCAGTTGGCTCAGCACGGTCAGCCCGCCGACCACACCTTGCGCCGGGATGCCGAGCCCCATCACCAGGGCGATGATCATCATCCGCGGCCGGGCGCCGCGATCGCGCACCCGCAGGGCCGTGAGGAACGTCATGATCATGATCGCGGCGAGCACGAAGGTGAGCAGCCGGTTGCCGAACTCGATCACGCCGTGCACGCCGAGCGCGGCATGCGGCACGTAGGACTCCACCGTGCAGCGCGGCCAGGTCGGGCAGCCGAGCCCGGAGTCGGTCAGCCGGACCAGGCCGCCGGTGAAGACGATCCCGATATTGGCCACCAGTGCCGCGATCGCCCACCGCGGTAGCACTTCCGCGGCCGTGATTGCGCGCCAACGGCGGACCAGTGTCGTGCTGCCGAGGTCCTGTGACGGTTGCCGGTGTTCAGGTGCGTGCATCGCGAGGCCGACGAGGAAGGGATACCGGGTCGTATTTCGGCTGAGGAGAACGCGGCGAGGTGCGTGCCTGGGCGCCGGCAAGCGTTGCAGGACCTCGGCAGCACGACACTACTTCGGCCCACGGCCCGGACAGGGCAGCTGGTTGCTCGCTCACCGTTCTCCTCCACGCGCGTTCGGCACGTGGAGGATACCTGCCCGTCCGGCGGTCAGCGTGACGGCGTGTTCACCAGGTCGCCGGCGAAGGCCTGCCAGAGCTTCCGGTAGGCACCGTCCCGCTCGAGCAGCTCGGCGTGACTGCCGTCCTCGACCACCTCGCCGTGATCCAGCACCAGGATCCGGTCCGCGCGGGCAGCGGTGGTCAGCCGGTGCGCGATCACCACGGTGGTCCGGCGTTCGGCCAGCCGGTCCGCCGCCCGGGTCACCGCGGCCTCGCTGGCCAGGTCGAGGGCGGCGGTCGCCTCGTCCAGCAGCAACAGATCCGGCTGGACGCACTCCGCCCGGGCCAGGGCGATCAACTGCCGTTGGCCGGCACTGAGGTTGCGGCCGCGGTCGCCGACCTGATGGTGGTAGCCGTTCTTCAGCCCGGCGATCATCTCGTGCGCGCCGACCGCCTGGGCCGCTGCCTCGATCTCGGCCCGGGTCGCGTCCGGTCGTCCGTACCCGATCGCGTCGGCGACCGTACCGGAGAAGAGGTACGCCTCCTGCGGCACGTAACCCAGCCGGTGGCGATAGCCCGCCAGGTCATAGGTCCGGAGATCGACCTGGTCCACCCGGACGCCGCCGTCACTGGGATCGTAGAAGCGGGCCAGCAGCTTCATCACCGTCGACTTGCCGGCACCGGTCTCCCCCACCACGGCGACCCGCTGCCCGGACGGGACCCGGAACGAGATCCCGCGCAGCGCCGGCTCATCCGAGCCGCTGTAGCTGAAGACAACGTCGTCGAAGACGATCTCGCCCTTCAGCCGCGCCGGCGCCGGGGTCGGGTCCGCCGCCTCCGGCGTCGACGGCTTGGTCCGCAACAACTCGGAGATCCGGCGCAGGCCGACCGCCGCCTGCTGATAGCTGTCGAAGACCTGGGACAACTGCTGCACCGGCGAGAAGAACATCGTCACGTACAGCATGAACGCGATCAGACCGCCCGCGGTCAACGCCCCGTTGTGCACCTGGGTGGCGCCGAACAGCAGCACCAGGGCCGTCGCCAGATCGGAGACCAAGGCGATGAACGGGAAGAAGGTCGCGATGTAGCGCTGGCTGCGCACCCGGGCCACCCGGTAGCTCTCGGACAACTCGCCGAACCGCTGAGCGTTGTGCGCCTCCCGCCGGAAGGCCTGGGTCACCCGCACCCCGGCGACGTTCTCCTGCAGATCGGCGTTGACGATGCTGATCCGTTCCCGGGAGATCTGGTACGCCCGCGACGACCTGGCCCGGAAGATCAACGTCGCGATGATCACCAACGGCAGCACGGCCAGCACGACCAGGGCCAGCGACGGATTGATCACCAGGATCGCCACCAGCACGCCGAAGAAGGACAGCAGGCTGACCACGGCCGTGGTCAGACCGGTCTGCACGAAGGTCGACAGAGCGTCCACGTCGGTGGTCATCCGGGTCATGATCCGGCCACCCATCTCGCGCTCGTAGAAGTCGAGCCCGAGCCGCTGCAGGTGCGCGAACAGCTTCATCCGCAGCAGATAAAGGATCCGCTCGCCGTTCCGGCCGGTGACCTGGCTCTGTGCCCGCTGCACCAGCCAGTCCGCCAACGTCACGACGAAGGCGAGCACGGCCGCGATGATGATCACGTCGCCGCGGTTCTCGGTCACTCCTTGATCAACACCGAGCCGGATCGCCGCGGGCAGGATCAGCTGGGCGATCGCGTCCGCCCCGACCAAGATCAGTCCGAGCAGCAGCGGTGCCCGGAAGATCCGCAACAGCCGGATGAACCGGAAGGCCGGGTCGGGCCGATGGAAGTGCTCGGGGTCGACCCGCGGCCGGTCGTTGGCCGGGGGCAGCTTGGCCACCTGTTCCAGCAGTTCCGGGGACGGCGGCAGGGCGCCGACCATCGAGCCCATCGGCCCCATCCCCCGGCCACCACCGCCTCGCATGCCCATGCCTCCGCCGCCCATGCCGCCGCCGGACATGCCGCTGGTCAGCTCGGCCAGGCCGTAGGCGCGTTCCAGCGCCTGCTCCTCCGGGGTCAGTTCCGGCTCCCGCCACACCGACGGGGTGATCCCGTCGACCTTGGCCTCGACCTCGACCACACCGTTGGATCCGGAATCGTGGGACCCGGCACCGTTGATCCCGATGCCATGACTGACCGTGCCGTTGCCGGCGCTGACGGGCCGGCCGTCCGCCTCGGCGGACACCTGATCCGGATCGAGCCGATCAATGTCCTCCGGGCCGGTGAGCAGGATGTTGTAGAGGTCGCAGCGCCGTTCCAGCTCTTCGTGGGTGCCGATGTCGACCATCCGCCCGCGATCCAAAACCCCGATCCGGTCGGCCAACTCCAGGGTGCTGCGGCGGTGCGCGACCAAGATCACGGTCCGGCCTCGCATCACCCGGCGCAGCGTGTTGTGGATCTCGGCCTCGATCCGGGCGTCGATCGCCGAAGTGGCGTCGTCCAGCAGCAGCACCTGTGGATCGGTCAGCAGTGCCCGGGCCAGAGCGACCCGCTGCCGCTGGCCGCCGGACAGGGTCAGCCCCTGCTCGCCGACCACCGTGTCGTAGCCCTTCGGCAGCTTGCTGATGAAGTCGTGCGCCTCGGCCGCCCGGGCCGCCGCCTCGATCTCGTCCTGGGTCGCGTCCGGGCGTCCGTACGCGAGGTTTTCCTTGACCGTGGTCGAGAACAGGAAACTGTCCTCGAAGACCATCCCGATCGAACCCCGCAGCGATTCCAGGGTGACCTGCCGGATGTCGGTGCCGCCCATGCTGATCGAGCCGCCGCCCACGTCGTAGAACCGGGGCAACAGCAACGAGACCGTCGATTTGCCGGAGCCGGCGGTGCCGACCAGAGCCAGGGTCTCGCCGCGCTGCACCGTGAAGCTGACCTCTTCGAGCACCGGCTGGTCCTCGCTGTAGCCGAAGCTGACCCGGTCGAAGCGGACGTCCACCGGCCCGTCCGGCAGTGTCGTCGCGTCCGGCGCGTCCTCGATGTCGGGCTTGGAGTCGATCACCTCGAACACCCGGAGCACGCCGGCCTTGGCCTGCTGCCCGATCGTCAGCAGCCCGGACAGCATCCGGACCGGGGCGACCATCGAGGCAAGGTAGGTGGAGAAGGCGAGGAAGGTGCCGAGCGTGATGTCGCCGCGCAGCGCCATCCAGCCGCCGACGCCGAGGATGCCGACCTGGCCAAAGGCGGGGATCGCCTGCATCAGCGGGCTGTAGAAGCTGTTCAGCCGGATGGTCCGGGTCCGCGAGGCGTACAGGTTCTGCGCAGCGCCGTCGAGCCGGTCCAGCTCCTGCTGCTCCTGGCCGAATCCCTTGACCACCCGGACGCCGGTGACCGCCGACTCGACCACGCCGGCGACCTCACCGACCCGCTGCTGCGCGTCCCAGTTCGCCGGGAACAGCGTGCGCCGGCCGCGGATCGCGATCCACCACAGCACCGGCCCGACCAACAGCGCGACCACGGTCAGCGGCGCCGACAGGGTGAACATGATGATCACCGAGCCGAAGAACAGCAGCACGTTGCTGATCATGATCGGCATCATCCCGAGCAGGCCTTGCACCAGGTTGAGATCGGAGATCGACCGGCTGACGATCTGCCCCGGCGGCATCTCGTCCTGCTTCCGACCGTCCATCCGCTCCAGCGAGGCGAAGACCTCGCGGCGAAGATCATGTTGGACATCGATGGATAGCCGACCGCCGAGGAAGCGGCGCATGAATCCGCCGCCGAAGTTGGCGACACCGACGACTGCCAGGGCGATGATCCAGGGCAGCATCGGCTGGACCTGGGTCAAGATCACATCGTCGACGACCTCGCGGACGATCAGCGGCGTGATCGCGTTCGCCGCCATCCCGACCAACGCGCCGCCGAAGGCGAACCCGAACAGCACCGGATGGCGCAGGCAGTAGCGGCCCAGTCGACGGATCCAGCCCGGTGGAGCCTGGCCTACGGCCGCGGCATCCGGTGCGTTCTTGTCCGAGCTGGTGTGATCACGACTGTTGGGCACGCCGTCGTTCCTCCCGATTTTTCTCCATGGCCTGATCCAGATCCGCCAGCGCGGACAGGATCACGGCCGGTTCGTCCAACTCCCGCAGCACCTCGGCGAACCGAGCGACCAATGCATCGTCGGCCCGCGCCATCGCCGCCTCCCCGACCGGAGTGATCTCCAGCCAGGTGATCCGCCGATCGGTCTCGTCACTGCGGCGGCGGACATGCCCCGCCACGGTGAGGATTTCCACGGCGGCACTGATCGCCGGCTTCGACACGGCCAGCCGCTGCGCCAGCGCCGTCGACCGCTCCGTCCCGTCCGCCAGCAGGGACAGCAACCGGTACTGCGGCGGGGTCAGCCCGGTGTCCACCCGGTCCAGCATCCGACCGGCCCGGAGCAGCGTTCGAACCGCCCTCCGCCGACTCTGCCGCTGTCCCATAGCTGCCTCCCGATGGACCATTATAGTTAATCTCATTAACTAACTGTCCACCGAGTTGTCAGAACTGACGATGGTCATGGCCATCCTCAGTTCTGACAAGTCGGCTTCACGGGGCCTAAACCCCGTTGCGGTGGAGAGCTCAGCCGCGCGCCGGAACCTCAACATCGGGCTCCGGCGAAGCATCCGGCTCATCGTCCCCGTCCGAAGCATTGGCGGCAGCGATGGCGGCCCGCCCCGAAGGCAGCAGGATGGCCACGGTGATCACGATCACGGTCACGATGCCGGCGGCGACCAGCAGGGTTTGCACGCTGATCACATCGGCCAGCGGGCCGAAGACGACCATGCCGATCGGGGTCGCCAGGGCCATCACGATGCCCACATAGCTGAAGACGCGGCCGTGCTTGTCCGGGTCGACGGTCCGCTGGATCAGGGTCATGAACGGCGTGGAGAACGGCGGCACCAGCAGCCCGAAGACGAACATGAAGGCGTAGAACACCCAGATGTTGGGGCTCAGGCCGAGGAAGACGGTGACGATCGCGAAGCCGTAGGTCGCGATCAGGATCAGCCGCATCGGGTTCTTCTTGGCCAGGATCGTCGATATCAGCACGCCGCCGAGCATCATCCCGACGCTGAACGCGATCTCCAACACCGCGAGCATCCACTTCTCGGTGCCGAAGTCACGAACGATCATCAGCGGCGTGATGAACGACGGCGCGACCGTCAGCAGGAACAGGATCGCGAACACCGCGAGCAGCCAGCGCACGATCGGATGGCCGACGATGTAGCGCATCCCCTCGACCAGGTCCTGCTTGTACGTGGTCGTCCCCTCAGTCACCCGGGCCAGCGTGGGCACCGTGACCAGAGCCAGGAACCCGATCCCGATCGCGGCGGTGACCACGTCGAGGAAGAACACCGGCACCACCCCGGCCAGCGCGTAGATCGCGGCCGCGACGGCCGGGGCGACCAGTGCCATCACCGACTGGATGGTCTGGAAGATGCCGTTGACCCGCATCAACTGATCCCCCGGCACGATCTGCGGGATCATCGCCTGCACGGTCGGTGTCTGCACCCCGGCACCGAACGAGCGCACGGCGACGGCCAGCAGGATGATCCACAGGTCGGTGACACCGTTCAGCATCAACAACGCCAGGATCAGCGTGACGGCCGCGATCCCCGCGTCCGCGGTCATCGCCAGCACCTTCCGGTTCATCCGGTCCGCCAGCACGCCACCGAAGATCGACACGATGCCCTGCGGCGCGAACGCCGCCACCGCATACAGCGCGACCGCCAGCCCGGACTGCGTCTCCAGCGTGACGTACCACATCACCACGTATTGCACGATCATCGAACCGAACAGCGAAATCGTCTGCCCGGACAGGAAGAAGGCCAGGTTGCGCCGCCACTGGGTGGGGACGGCCGTGGCCTGGTTCTCGGTCATGGTCTCCTCGGATCAAGAAATGGTCGTCGCCGCTGCTGGAACCGTAGAACCTCAAGGTGGGTTCAGGTCAACCACCAGGTCGTGCGGCGCCAGCCGAACCTACCCTCCGGCACTGACACTTCGCTTGGATATTCCGGAAGCCTCCGGACACGCCGAGCCCGGACCGGCGCCACGCCGGATTCCAGCCGAAAATGTCAGCGGTCACGACTACCTTGGCGGCATGCACCCAGCGGATTCTCATGACCAGATCCATGTCCACGGCGCCCGCGAGAACAACCTGAAGAACGTGACCGTCGCGATCCCGAAGCGGCGGCTGACCGTGTTCACCGGCGTGTCCGGATCCGGCAAGAGCTCCCTCGTCTTCGGCACCGTCGCGGCGGAGTCGCAGCGACTGATCAACGAGACCTACAGCGCGTTCGTGCAGGGCTTCATGCCGAGCCTGGACCGGCCGGAGGTCGACCTGCTGGAGGGGGTGACCACCGCGATCATCGTCGACCAGGAGCGGATGGGTGCCAACTCGCGGTCGACGGTGGGCACGGCCACGGACGCCAACGCGATGCTGCGGATCGTCTTCAGCCGGCTCGGCGAGCCGAGCGCCGGGCCCTCGTTCCACTACAGCTTCAACCTCCCGTCCGGCGCCTGCCCGCGCTGTGAAGGATTGGGTACGGCCACCGACATCGATCTGGACGAGTTGTTCGACCGGAACAAGTCGTTGTCCGACGGTGCGCTGACGATTCCCGGTTACAACGTCGACGGCTGGCAGGTGCGGATCTATGCCGAGTCCGGGTTCATGGATCCGGACAAGCCGATCCGCGACTACACCGAGCAGGAGCTGCACGACTTCCTCTACAAGGAACCGTGCAAGGTCAAGGTCGGCGAGATGAACCTGTCCTATGAGGGGCTGGTGTCGCGGATCCGGAAGTCGTTCCTGCAGAAGGACAAGGACGCGCTGCAGCCGCATCTGCGCACCTTCGTCGAACGGGCGGTCACCTTCACCGCGTGTCCGGAGTGCGGCGGCGCGCGGCTCAATCCGGCGGCCCTGGCATCCCGGATCGGCGGGATCAACATCGCCGACGCCTGCGCGATGCAGATCAGTGATCTGGCCGAGTGGGTCCGCAAGCTCGACGACCCGGCGGTGGCGCCGCTGCTGGTCACCCTGCAGCAGACGCTGGATTCGTTCGTCGAGATCGGCCTCGGCTATCTCAGCCTGGACCGTCCGTCCGGTTCGCTGTCCGGTGGCGAGGCGCAGCGGACCAAGATGATCCGGCATCTCGGCTCCAGCCTGACCGACGTCTCCTACATCTTCGACGAGCCGACGATCGGCCTGCACCCGCACGACATCCAGCGGATGAACGATCTGCTGCAACGCCTTCGGGACAAGGGAAACACGGTGCTGGTGGTCGAGCACAAGCCGGAGACGATCACGATCGCCGACCACGTCGTCGACCTCGGACCCGGGGCCGGTGGCGCGGGCGGCTCGGTCTGCTTCGAGGGGACCGTCGGAGAGCTGCGAGCCAGCGGTACGCTCACCGGCCGGCATCTGGACGACCGGGCCTCGATCAAGCCGTCGACCCGGACGGCGACCGACAGTCTGCCGATCCGCAACGCGACCCGGCACAACCTGCAGGACGTCAGCGTCGATGTGCCGCTCGGTGTGCTCTGCGTGGTGACCGGGGTGGCGGGGTCCGGCAAGAGTTCGCTGATCCACGGCTCGATCCCGAAGGACGCCGGAGTGGTGTCGGTCGACCAGTCGGCAATTCGGGGTTCGCGGCGCAGCAATCCGGCGACCTACACCGGCCTGCTCGACCCGATCCGGGCCGCGTTCGCCAAGGCGAACGGCGTCAAGCCGGGGATGTTCAGCGCCAACTCGTCCGGTGCCTGCCCGAACTGCAACGGCAACGGCGTCATCTATACCGACCTGGCGATCATGGCCGGTGTCGCGACCCTGTGCGAGGAGTGCGGCGGCAAGCGATTCCAGGCCGAGGTGCTGGAATACAAGCTCGGCGGCAAGAACATCGCCGAGGTGCTGGCGATGTCGGTGGCCGAGGCGGACCAGTTCTTCTCCACCGGACCGGCCAAGACCCGGGCAGCGCACGCGATCCTGGCCCGGATGTCGGACGTCGGGCTCGGCTACCTCACTCTCGGCCAACCGCTGACCACCCTGTCCGGCGGCGAACGGCAGCGGGTCAAACTGGCGATCCGGATGGCGGAGAAGGGCGGCATCTACATCCTGGACGAGCCGACCACCGGTCTGCACCTGGCCGACGTCGAGCAACTGCTCGGGCTGCTGGACCGGCTGGTCGACTCCGGCAAGTCGGTGATCGTGATCGAGCACCACCAGGCGGTGATGGCGCACGCCGACTGGATCATCGATCTCGGACCGGGAGCCGGCCATGACGGGGGCTCGATCGTCTTCGAGGGCACTCCGGCCGAGTTGATCGCGTCCCGGTCCACACTGACCGGTCAGCACCTGGCCGATTACGTGGCCGGGTAGATCTGCAGCAGCTCCAATCCGACCGGTCGGCTCGGGGCGGCCCGCGTACCGTACGGACATGGTTCGAGACGGGGCGGAACTGCGCGGCCCTCCCCTGGTCGGTGCACGACTCCACCTCGAGCCACTGCGCGTCGCGCATGCCGAGGAACTGGCGCCGGTGCTCGACGACCCGGAGTTGCACGCGTTCACCGGCGGTGAGCCGGCGACGGTCGAGGAGTTGCGGATCCGGTACGCCCGGCAGGTCGTCGGCCATTCGCCGGACCGGACCCAGCGCTGGCTGAACTGGGTGGTGCGCCGACGCGTCGACGGCCGGCTGATCGGCTTCGTCCAGGCGACCGTGTCCGATCAAGATCAACTCGTGGCCGAGGTCGCCTGGGTGATCGGCACGGAATTCCAGGGGCGGGGGTACGCCCGGGAGGCGGCCGCCCTGATGGTCGACTGGCTGCAGACATCCGGCGTCGGTGCGGTCGTCGCGTTGATCCACCCCGACCATCAGGCCTCCGGCGCCATCGCCCGGGGGCTCGGGCTCTCGCCCACCGCCGAACTCGTCGACGGAGAGATTCGCTGGATTTCGTCGACCCTTCGACCGGCACAGGAGACGTAGCCATCAAGCGGCGCGGTTGTGGCAGACCGGTGCCGCGCGCTTGATCAGGGCCAGGTCGCCGGAGACGGCGATGTATATGCCTTGACAGACATATTTCCCTTGAGACATATTGGTCGGATGGACGAGGAGTTCTGGTCGGCGATGGTCGACCGGCAGCGGCGGGCGATCCTCGATGTCCTGCGTGGGCGCCCGCGCGCGGTGGGCGAGCTCGTCGACGCACTCGGCATGAGGCAGCCGGCAGTTTCGAAACACCTACGGGTGCTGCGGGACGCCGGTCTGGTGACGGTGCAGATCGAGGCACAACGGCGGATCTACGCGCTCGACCTGGACCGGATCAAGGGGCTGGATGGCTGGCTCGAGCCGTACCGGACGCTGTGGAACGCCCGCCTGGACGCCCTCGGTGACCACCTGGAAAACGATGAGGACAAGGAGAAGTAATGGATCGCGGCACGTTGACAGCACACGAAGGCCGCTCGGCCGTCCGGTTTCAGCGGACCTACCCTCAGCCGCCGGAGCGGGTGTGGCGGGCCATCACCGATCCGGGCGAGTTGGCGCATTGGTTTCCGTCGATCGTGCACCTGGAGCCACGGATCGGCGGCATGATCAAATTCTCCGGTGATCCGTACCAGAAGCCGACCAGCGGCCGGATCCTGACCTACGACCCGCCGCGCCGACTCGTCTTCACCTGGGGTCCCAGCGAACTGCACTTCGAGTTGACGCCCGATGCCGGTAGCGGTTGTCGGTTGATCATGCTGGATGTGCTGGCGACGCGCGACTCCGCCGCGCGAAACGCGGCCGGCTGGTCCGTGTGCCTGGCCGAGCTGGACAAGCACCTCGCCGGCGAGGTGGCCGAAGGGCCACATAGCGGGAGCGCCGAACCATGGCAGCCGCATTACGAAGCGTATCTGGCCCTGGGGATGCCAGCTGGGGCACCGATCCCCAGCAAGATCGAGCAGCCGGACTGACGGCACGGACGAAACCGTCGAGATGACGATCCATGACGAGAGCACCACCACCTCGGCGTCGCCGGTGCCTGGCGGCCGGCGATCGGCCGCGTGGCTGGTGCTGATGGCAACCGCTCTGGCCGGAATGATGGACGGGATCGACGCCACGGCCCTCGCCGTCGCAAATCCGGTCATCGCCCGAGATCTGCACACCAGCCTGCCGCTGCTGGAGTCCTTCACCATCGGCTACCTGCTCGCCATGGCGATGGCCCTGGTGCCAGCCGGCGCGCTGGCCGACCGGATCGGAGCACGGCGCGTCTTCCTGCTGGGCTTGATCGGCTTCTGCGCCGTATCACTCCTGATCGGCTTGACCGTGTCCGGGACGTTGATGGCTGCCCTTCGAGTCGCCCAGGGAGTCGCGGGAGCAATGCTGGCCGCCAGCGGGTTGGCCCTGCTGCGGCGCTCGTTTTCGCCCGAGCGGTTCAAGATCGCGATCGGCCTTTCCACGACCGGCCTGGCCATTGCGACCTTGATCGGCCCGCTGGTCGGCGGCGTGCTGGTGCAATACGTACATTGGCGAGCGATCTTCTTCATCAACGTGCCGATCGGCGTGATCGCGTTCTGGCTGGCCGTCACGGCGGCTCCACGAGGGGTCGCCGAGAGCCGCACCGAACGGTTCGACATGGCCGGTCTCGGAATGTTCGCGCTCGCCGTGTTCTGTTTGGTCAGCGGGATCACCTGGGCCCAGGTCGCCGGATGGTGGAACCCGTACGTGGTCGGCACTCTTGTCGCCTCACCGCTTCTTCTCATCGCCTTCGCGCTCCGAGAGCGGATCGCCGATCATCCTGTGGTCCCACTCGCCCTGTTCCGATCAATCCGACTCGTCGTCGCCCTCGCCGTCATCCTGGTGGCCGGCATGACCCACTTCGGAACGGCGTTCTACTTCGCGCTCTATCTGCAGCAGGTGCGTGAGTTCACCCCGGTTCAGGCCGGCGCCGGCTTGATTCCCCTGATCGGGCTGGTTGCCGTCGGGGCACCACTCAGTGGGGTGCTGAACGGTCGCTGGGGCCCGCGGATTCCCATCGTCGGCGGCCTCGCCATGCTGTGCATCGGGCTCACCGGACTCGCCGGCTTCGGGGTGGGTGCCGAGTTCGCCATGATCGTGGCGTTCCTCCTCCTGATGGGGCTGGGCATCGGTCTGGTGCAACCCACCGCGGTCGAGGTCGTCATCACCTCCGCACCACCGGCGATCGCGGGCGTCGCCGCCGGGCTGCAACAAACGATCTTGATGATCTCGGGCAGTCTCGGCACCGCGGTCTTCGGCGCCATCATCGCCGGCAGCGCACCCGGCTTTGCAGACCGTGCGGTAGCCACCGGCCAATCCGGCGCCTATGTCACCGGCATCGCCAACGCGCTGCTGGTCGGTGCTGTCCTGACCCTTCTCGCCGCAACGACGACCTTGATCACGTTCCGCCGAGGCACGGCTCCGCAATGATTCAGAGCGCGATCACCGTACCGGTGGCGATCGGGTTCCTGGCCGGTCAGCGGTTCTTGATCTCGGGCCTGGCCGCCGGCACCGAGAAGGTTGAATCCGGCCGGCCGGCGTCAGTCGAGCAGGGTCTGGGTGATCTGGCGGGTGGTGTTCGCGGCCACGTCCGGACGGGTTGCGGCGTAGGCGGTGTAGGCATTCAGGCCGGTGCAGAGGGCCCAGCCGCGGCCGCGGACCCAGGTCGCGTCGTCCAGCCCGACAGCGTCGCGGAAGATCATCCGGCAGCGCGCCGACAGCAGGGTGTAGGCGATCATCAGGTCGAACGCGGGATCGCCCAGGCAGAGTCCGCCGAAGTCGATCACCGAGGTCACCCGCCCGTTCCGAGCCAGCAGGTTGCCGGTGTGGAAGTCGCCGTGCACCCAGCGCGGCGCGCCGGGTTCCGGTGCGGCCAGGGCCGCGTCCCAGACCCGGGTCATCGCCGCGCCGTCGAAGGTGTCGCCGACCGTGGCGATAGCCCGCCTGGTCGCCGCATCGCGTTCGACCAGCCGTTCCTGGCCGAGCTCGGCCCGCCGTTCGGCCGGGATCTCGCCAGCGTCGAAACCGCGCAAGGTGATCAAGAACGCGGCCAGTTCGGTCGCCGTCTCGGCCGAACCACCGAATTCGGCCACCGTGGCCACCGAGCCGTCCAGCCAGCGAGCGACAGCCCAGGGCCAGGGATAGCCGAAGTCCGGCGCCCCCACCCCAACCGGCACCGGGATCTCCAGCGGCAGCACCGCGGCCAGCCGGGGCAGCCAGTACGCCTCCTTACGGGCCTGGGTGATCGATCCGTCGTGCCGCGGCAGCCGTACCGCAAGATCGTCACCGAGCCGGAAGATCACATGATCGGAACCGGCTTGCGGCTGACGTCGCAACGGCAGTCGTGACCACTGTGGGAATTGATCATCGACCAGCCGCCGGGCCAGCTCGTCGTCGATCTGGCGCAGCTCACTCATGCGTGGCCTCGACCACCGGCGCGGGCACGGACTTGCGGGAGAAGGCCTGGTCGCGTTCGTCGGGGCTCATCGCCGCCAACTCCGCGATCACTGCCGGCGAGTTTCCGGTCACCGGGGTGGCCGAGTCGATCGGCACCACCGAATGGACGATCCGGTCGCCGAAGACGTCGACCAGCGAGAAGGCGTGGTTGGTGTCGACGCCGACGAACTCGCGGCCGCCGGGCAGCGGATCGATGGTGTAGCAGGAGGCCGCCGCGACCGAGACCGGGACGCCGGCGAAGGTGCCGAAGGTCGAGTAGTGCAGATGGCCGGCCAGGATGGCCCGCACATCGGTGCCGGTGATCACCTCGGCCAGTCGAGTCGCCTCCCGCAGCTCGACCAGGCCCATGATCTTGACCCGGGTCGGCAGCGGCGGGTGATGCAGGGCCAGCACCGTTCCGTCCGGTGCCGGCTCGGCCAGCACCGCAGCGAGCCAGGACAGTTGATCATCGTCGAGTTCGCCGTGATGGTAGCCGGGCACGGTCGAGTCCAGCGCGATCACCCGCAGGCCGCCGATCATCAGCGCCCGGTCCAGCGGGTCGGCGGACTCGGCGCCCCAGAGTCGGGCCGAGAATGCCGGTCGCTCGTCGTGATTGCCCATCACCCAGAGCAGTTCCGCGCCGAGCGCCGCGACGGCCGGCTCGACGGTGGCCGCGATCCGGTCGTAGGCGTCCGGCTCGCCCAGGTCGGCGACGTCGCCCGTGACGACCACCAGGTCGGCCCGATCGATCTCGGTCCGCAGCCGGTCGAGCGCCTTGGCCAGTCCTCGGTCGGTGTCGACCTGGCCGAACAGGGCGGCGCGGTCGGCGAGGAAGTGGGTGTCGCTCAGGTGCACCACGGTGTAGTCAGGCTCGGGGTACTGACTGAAGGGAATCACCCCGCGATTCTGTCAGCCCGGGACGGCCCGGTCGGATCGGCCAGTGGGCGGACTGACCCCGCACCCCCTAGGATTCGGCCATGGTGCGACACCGCGGGAGGTCGACGTGCTCGTCTTCCTGATCATCGGCGGCGTCGGTGTTGTGCTGCTGCTGATCTTCCTGCTCGTCGGTGACCTGCTGGACGGACTCCTCGATTTCGCCGGGGATCTGCTGTCCGGCGCCGCCCTGGCCGGGCTGGTCGGCGCGTTCGGCTTCGTCGGCGCGCTGATCTTGGGGGCGACGAACAACCTCGGCTGGGCGATCGGTGGTGGGGCCGTCGGCGGTGTGCTGATGGGGCTCGGCGCCGGCTGGTTCTCCTGGCGATTGCGGTCCGGCGGGGACAACGCGACGGTCCGGACCGGATCGCTGGTCGGCCGGCAGGCGACCGTGATCAATCCGATCCCGGTCGACGGCTACGGCGAGATCCGGATCGTCGCCGCCGGCCAGCTGACAAAACTCAATGCTCGCTCCGCGTCGCCGATCGACGCGGGTGAATCGGTATACATAACGGCCGTTCTCTCCGCGACGTCGGTGACGGTCGATCGGTTGAACTGACAGAAAGATTGATCATGTTGTTTGGATCCACGATGATTTCGATCATCGGCTTGGTCGTTCTGGTGTTGCTGGTCTTCCTGCTCATCGCCTCGCGCTACAAGGTGGCCGGGCCGAACGACGCGTACATTGTCACCGGCCGGAAGGGCAAGCCGGTCAAGAATGTCGAGACCGGTGAGGTCTCCACCGACCTGTCCGGACAGAAGGTCGTGATGGGCGGCGGCATGTTCGTGGTGCCGTTCGTGCAGAAGCTGCACATCCTCGATCTGTCCAGCCGCCGGATCATGGTGCAGATCCGCGGCGCCGTGTCCGGTCAGGGCATCAAGCTCAATCTGGACGGTGTGGCGATCGTCAAGGTCGGCGGCAACGAGGACTCGATCCGGGCCGCCGCCCAGCGGTTCCTCGCCCAGCAGGACGAGATCGAGACCTTCACCCAGGAGACCCTGGCCGGCTCACTCCGCTCGATCGTCGGCTCACTCTCGGTGGAGCAGATCATCCGCGACCGGGCCGCATTCGCCCAGCGGGTGGCCGATGAGGCCGAGTCGTCGCTGACCGGGCAGGGCCTGGTGCTGGACACGTTCCAGATCCAGGACATCACCGACGAGGGCAGCTACCTTTCCGATCTTGGTCGGCCGGAGGCGGCGCGGGTCGGTCAGGTCGCCTCGATTGCCGAGGCCGCGGCCCGGCAGGAGGCCGAGCAGGCCACGCTGCGGGCCGAGGAGCAGATCGCGATCGCGAACCGGCAGTTGTCCCTGAAGCAGGCCGAGATCAAGGCGGAGACGGACGCGGCGCAGGCGCAGGCCGCCGCGGCCGGCCCGCTGGCCCAGGCGGATCGGGATCAGGCGATCCTGACCGAGCAGGAAAAGGTGGCCGTCCGGCAGGCCGCCCTGAAGGAACGTCAGTTGGACACCGAGGTACGCAAGCCGGCCGACGCCGAACGGTACCGGGTGGAGACCGAGGCCCAGGGTCGCCGCAACTCCGAGATCGCCGAAGCCGAGGCCCGCAAGGCCGCCTCGATCGCCGCCGCCGAGGCGCAGGCCGAGACGGCACGAGTGACCGGTGAGGGCGACAAGTCCCGCCGGGCCGCGCTGGCCGAGGCCGAGGCGATCGAGGGTGCCAAGCGCGGTGAGGCCGAGAAGGCGCGGCGGATCGCCGAGGCGGACGCCGTCCGGGCTGAGGGTGATGCGCAGGCGGCGGCCATCCTGGCCAAGGGTCAGGCCGAGGCCGAGGCCATGGACAAGCGGGCCGAGGCGTTCGCGCACTACAACGACGCCGCGGTGCTGCAGATGCTGGTCGAGGTGTTGCCGCAGGTGGCCAAGGAGGTCGCGGCCCCGATGGCCACGATCGACAAGCTCACCGTGGTGTCCACCGACGGCGCCGGGGCACTGCCGAAGCAGGTCACCAATGGCGTGGTGCAGACCATGGAGCTGCTGAAGAACACGACCGGTGTTGATCTTGAGACGCTGGTCCGGCGCTACACGAACGGCGAGTCGGGCAACGGTCACTCCGTCCCGCCGGCGGCGACGCCGGAAGATCACCAGTCGGCCCCGGCGCTGCCGAAGTCCGACCCGGCCTGACCCGATCGACCCCGAAGCCGCCCCGCGCCGCGCGTTTGGCAACGATTAGAGCTCGACGCGCGCCGCGGGGTGGTGCGTTCCGCGACACGGGTCCGTCCGACGCGGTTTCATGTCCCTCATGCGGGTGCGGGCAGGCGTCCGGTTCTGGGACGCCGAACGAGTCATCGTCCAGGAACGGTCAGGTTGGCGAGTGCTGGCCTGGCCGTCTGCGCGACTCCAGGCGGACGGCGCGGGCCTCCTCGTGCCCGGACCCGGACGGCGCTGGGCCGTCCTCCACGACGGTCTGCTGAAGCTCGACCGCGGTGCCGTGATCAGGACTCCGGGCCCGGTGACGGAGGCCGCGTGGGACGGCCTCGACTCCTTGCTGGCCGTGATCAGTGGACGAGAACTCTGGCTGCTGACGATCACCGGCGACCGGCAACTCGTCCACCGAGGTGAGCTGATCAGCCGGCCACGGCCCGCCGGCACCCGGATCGCCTTCAACCGGGGATTCTCCTCCGAACTGCCGGGTGTGATCTTGAACGTCGTCGATGTCCGGCGACCGTCGTCGGTCGATCGGGCTGGTGGAGCGATCGAGGACGGGATGCCCGGGGTGACCGGCTGCGTCGACGGGGTGGTGCCCTCCCCCACCGATCTGTCGCGGTTGGCGTTCCAGCACACCGACCTGCCGGGTCCGTACGCCTTCCGACTGGGGTTGTTGATCAACGGCGCTGCTCGGTTCCCCTTGCCGGACGACGAGCTCCGGTGCTACGGGTTCGCGTCGGCGCCGGTCTGGTCGCCGGACGGGTCGGTGGTCGCCGTGTCCGCGCTGCAGGGCATCCGCGGCGGGATCGCCGGCTGTGACCCGGACGGCCGGACCTGGAGTTGGCTTGCCGAACCCGAGGGCATGCACACCAGTCCGGCACCGGTCCCCGGTGGCGACGGTGCGCTGAGCGTTTGGCAGGACCTCGGCACCCGCCCGTCCGTCATGCTGACCACCCCACGAGGGCGTACGACCTGGGCGGCGATCACCGAGTCACCCGAGTGGTGGCCGACCGTCCCGCCTCGGCTGGTGCGCTGGCGGTCGGGCTCGGACGAGCTGGAGGGATTACTCCTCACCCCACCCGGGCCTGGCCCGTTCCCCATGGTGATCGATCTGCACGGGGGCCCGGAGAACACGACGATCACGGCCTCCCTGTCGTCGTACGCGGTGCCGCTCGACCGCTGGGTCGAGGCCGGCTTCGCGGTGTTCGCCCCGGACTATCGGGCCAGTGGCATCCTCGGCTTCGAGGCCAAGCGCGCCGACGGCCGGTTGGAGCCCGGCACCCGCGCGTCACACGACGACGTGATCAGCGGGATCGATCACCTGATCGCTGACCGCATCGCCGACCCGGATCGCCTTTATCTGTTCGGTTTCAGCATAGGTGGCCTGGTCGGCGGACACACGATCGCCCGCGACCAGCGGATCCGTGCCGCGGCATTCTGGGACCCGGCCGCCACCGATCCGCAGGCCGTCGACAACGCGATCCTGCGCCGTCAGCTCGGCGGTGCGCCGGACGAGGTGCCGGAGGTGTGGGACCGGATGTCGCTGCAACCGTTGGCCGATCGGACCAGGATCCCGGTGTTGATCATGAGCTCCGGCGACCCTGGTCGGCTGAACACCCAGGTGCACGCAAGCTGGCACGCGCGGCTGCCGCACTCCGAGCACTTGTCGTTCCCGGACGAGGGCCACGTGCCCTCACCCGGCCTGCACGGAGAGATCGTCCGCCGCACGACCGACTGGTTCCGCACGGCCGTCAGCAGCTCTCCTCGGTCGCCTGGATGATCGATCCGGGGTGCTTTCGGTCGGCTCCGTCACTGCCGACCGAGTCAGCACGCCCCGGTGACCCGTGGACGTCTCGCGACAACGGACTTACGCTGTTCGGGGGACGGGAGAGGCGATGGGTGAGCCCTCGACCACGGTCGCGACGGCGCGAGCGGCGTATGCGCGCCGCGACTGGCGGACGGCCTACGACCACCTCAGCGATGTCCGGGACGACCTCGCCACCGCCGATCTGGAACTTCTCGCGGAGGCGGCCTGGTTGTCGGGCGATACTCCGGGATCGATGGTGGTCGCCGAGGACCTCTTCCAACGACTGATCGCCGAGGAGCGTCTCGACGTGGCCGCCGATCGTGCGCTGCGGCTGGCTCTCTCCTGGGCCGGCCGCGGTGACCTCACGGTGGCAACCGCCTGGATGACTCGGGCCGATCGGCTGCTGCGTGACCTGCCGCGCGGCATCGTCCACGGGATCCGGCTGTACCTCGGCGCCGCGATCGAACTCGACCTGGACGGCGATCCCGGCGAAGGGGCTGCGGCAGCCGCCGAACTCGAAGTGCTGGCGGGCGAGCTCGACTCGCCGATGATCACCAGCTTCGCCCTAGTCCTCGCCGGCCTGGCAGCGATCCGGCGCGGGCGGACCGCCGACGGCTTCGGACTGCTCGACGAGGCCATGTTGCCGGTGCTCGCCGGCCGGATCGACGCCTTGTGGTCCGGCGACATCTATTGCACCGTCATCCACCAGTGCGACCTCCTCGGCGACCTGGCCCGGATGCGTGACTGGACCGAGGCGCTCCACCGCTGGGCCACGCCGCTGTCCCGCTGGTTTCTGTACGCCGGTGTGACCCGGGTCCATCAGTTGCAGTTGATCAGCGCCGAGGGCGGTTGGGATGTGGTCGAGCAGGAGCTCGGCTGGCAGAGCGAACGCCTCGCCGGTGGCAACGGCTGGCTGTCCGGCACCGGATACTACGAGCTCGGCGAGGTGCGTCGACTGCGCGGTGATCGCGACGGCGCCCGCGCCGCCTACGACCGGGCCCGGTCCTTCGGCGTCGACCCGCAACCCGGGCACGCCCTGCTGGTCCGCGACAGCGCGGGGCCGGCGGAGGCCCTGGCCGAGTTGCGAATCTCGCTCGCTGATCGGAGCCGGCTGGACCGGGCCTGGATGCTGAGAGCGACGGCGGAGATCGCGGCCGAGACGGGTGATCTCGGGTACGCGGAGGCACTCACCGGCGAACTGGAGGCGACAGCGGCGTTTTTCGGCACGCCCGGATTGATCGCCTGTGCCGCACGAGCCCGGGCCGCGCTGCACCTGATCTCCGGCCGGCCACGACCGGCGATCCCGTTACTCGAGCGGGCCGGACGGATCTACCGCGCGCAGCGTTACCGGTACGCCGGGGCGGCGGTCCACGTTCAGTTGGCGGCCACGCTGCAGGCCCTCGGCGAGGAAGAGCGCGCCCATGCCGAGGCTGCGACCGCGGCGGCGATCTTCCGGCAACTGGGGGCCCGCGCGGAGCTGGATCGGATCGCCCCGAACGCATACCCCGGCGGACTCACCGCCCGCGAGGCGGAGGTGCTCGGCCGGGTCGCCGCCGGCGTCAGCAACCGGGAGCTCGCCACGGCGCTGACGATCAGCGAGAAGACGGTCGCTCGCCATCTGGCCAACGTCTACGGCAAGCTCGGCGTCTCGTCCCGCACGGCAGCCGCGGCCTGGGCTCGTGATCATGGAATCGGGGGCAGCCGCCCATGACCAGGTGTGCATGATCCTCCCCATCCCCCGCCAAAAGCTGCACGATCCGCCCGATGCGACCCGAAGCGGGGATGCCTAGCGTCGTGATCATCGGGCGAGCCCGCCCGACCGATCCGAGGAGCCCGCCATGTCCAGCACACTCGTTCCACCCGTTGACACCGAGCCGACCGACCCGTCCGTGGCCGCCGACCGGTTGATCACCGTCCTGAACGACGGCAGCATCGCCGTTCTGATCAGCATCGGCCACGACCTCGGCCTGTTCGAAGCGCTCGCCGCGCTGCCCGCCGCCAGTAGCGAACAGATCGCCGACGCCGCCGGCCTGAACGAACGTTACGTCCGCGAATGGCTCGGCGGGCTGGTCACCGGCGGATTCGTCGACTACGACCCCGCCGGCCGGACGTACGCTCTGGGCGAGGCCTACAGCCCCTTCCTGACCGGTCGCTCCACGGACAATCTCGCCCGTCCGATGCGGTTCGTGACCCTGATGGGCCAGGTCGCCCCGCTGATCGTGGAAAAGTTCCGGACGGGCGGTGGGCTGGACTACGCCGACTACCCGAACTTCCACGCGGTGCAGGCCGAGGACAGCGCCGCCGTCAACGACACGCACCTGATTGACACGATCCTGCCGTTGACCGGACTGACCGACCGGTTGCGGACCGGCATCGACGTCGCCGACATCGGCTGCGGTCAGGGCCACGCGATCAACCTGATGGCGCGAGCCTTTCCGGAGAGCCGCTTCACCGGCATCGACTTCTCGCTCGAGGCCGTCGACATCGGCCGCACCGAGGCGGCCGACTGGGGTCTGACCAATGTCAGCTTCGACGTGGGCGACGTCGCGGCGTTGGACCGGCCGCCGAGCTTCGACCTGATCACCGCCTTCGATGCCATCCACGATCAGGCCCACCCGGCGACGGTGCTGAGCCGGATCTGCGCGGCTCTCCGGCCCGCCGGGACGTTTCTGATGGCCGACATCAACGCCTCCAGCCGGTTGGAGGACAACTGCGCCCTCCCCTGGGGCGCCTTGCTCTACGCGATTTCGACTCTGCACTGCATGTCGGTATCGCTCGGCCAGGGCGGCGACGGATTAGGCACTGTCTGGGGCGTCCAGCTGGCCGAGCAGATGCTCGGCCAAGCCGGCTTCACCGAGGTGCAACGCCACGAAATAGAGCAGGATCCCTTCAACGCCTACTTCGTCGCGAGGTCCTGAGCGCCCTGTCGAGCAAGTTCATGATCATGATTCCGCGACGGGTCCTTCGTACAGCCCGACCGCGTCCCAGGTCAAGATCGACTTCAGCGGCCAGATACCGATAGGCGGTGAAGTGTCCGTGAGACCAGGCCTGGCAGGACGCCGTCGCGACGGTGAACTCGGCTGCGTCCTACCCAGCGCAGGCAAGGTCCGGAAGCTGCCCACCGGACTTGTCTGATCACCGACCCTGACGACGTGCCCAAGGTATCGGACCGGTCTCCTTCCACCCGTTTGCGGCGCAGACCAACACCCCGGTGTTGATCATGTGTTCCGGGCCACCGGATCAGCCCCAGCGTCGATCGAGGTGACGCGGCGGCTCGATCAGAGCCCAGGGCTGATCATGGCTCACGACCATACCCGTAGCGCCAGCCCGCTGACCCGGACGAGTTCGGCCCGGGAGGCGCCGTCTCGTGCCGCCTGGGCCACACCGCTGAGGATGGACATCGTGTACTGGGCCAGTGCCACCGCATCGGTTCCCGCCGGCAGGAGTCCGGCGACGACGTCGGCGCGGATCCGGCCGGCCAAGGCGTTGACCTTGCTCCGACGGAGCCGGCGAAGACGCCGAGCGATCGTCTGGCTGGTGGTTCCGGCGTCACCACTGATCACCAGGCATCCGGTCGGCAGGCCACGTCGGGTGTAGCGAGCTGGGGCCTCGGCCAGGATGCGGGCGGCGGCCGATTTGGCGGTGGGCTCCTCGGCCAGCGCGGCTTCGATGAAACCGCCGTACTGTCGGTCGTAAACGCCGACCGCTTCGGTGAAGAGTTGCTCCTTGCTCCCGAACGCGCCGTACAGGCTGGGCGTGCCGATGCCCAGCTCCTCGGTCAGGTCACGCACCGAGGTGGACTCGTAGCCGCGGCGCCAGAACAGCCGGATGGCCTTGTCCAGCGCAGCATCCCGATCGAACGATCGTGGTCGTCCGGGCATCGACGTCACCATCCCCACATTGTATATCGCTCGCTACAGAACCGTGCTACGGTCCAACTATAACGATCGCTACAGAAAGGTGGTTCGACGGATGCCGGTGGCAGTGTTTCTGATCGGGTACGCAATCTTCGCGCAGGGAACCAGCGAACTCATGCTCGCGGGCCTGCTGCCCGAGATCGCCGATGATCTCGAGATCGCCATCCCGCAGGCCGGGATGTTGATCACCGGATTCGCGATCGGCATGCTGATCGGCGCGCCCATCTTGGCCATCCTGACGCTGCGCTGGCCTCGGAAGCGCGCCATGGTGGCGTTCCTGATGATCTTCGCGGCCAGTCACGCGTTCGGCGCGCTGACCACCAGCTACGAGTTGCTGCTCGCCTCCCGGTTCGTCGGCGCGTTCGTGTACGCCGGATTCTGGGCCGTCGGCGCCAGCAGTGCGATGGCCCTGGTGCCGGAGAACCGCCGCGGACGTGCGATGAGCGTGGTCGCCGGCGGCTTGACCGTGGCCACCGTGATCGGACTGCCGGCCGGCGCCTGGATCGGGCAACACCTCGGCTGGCGCGGCGCGTTCTGGGCCGTCGCCGGACTCACCGTCATCGCGGGCATTGCGGTCATCGCTGCCGTACCCGAGAGTCGGCCGACCGATCAGCCGAACGTCCGCACCGAACTCCGCGCATTCACCACACCACGGCTGTGGCTGGCCTACGCCATGACGGCCGTCTCGACCGCCGCACTGCTCGGCACCTTCTCCTATCTCGCCGCAATGCTGATCGAGACCACAAGACTCCATCCCGGCTGGGTGCCCGCAGTGCTGCTCACCTACGGACTCGGCGCACTCATCGGGATCACCATCGGCGGTCGCGGCGCCGATGCCCGGCCGATCGGAACGATGGCGGCAGGGTTCACCGGAGTGCTGGTGCTGTCCGTGCTGCTGGCGCTCGGCGAGGAACACATCATCGCCGTCGTGATCTTGGTCTTCCTGCTCGGCCTCGCCGGCTTCAGCACCAATCCAGCCCTTCATGCCCGGGTGTTCGTCCTGGCCCCGGCAGCGCCGACCCTTGCGGTGGCCGGAAACGTGTCGGCCTTCAACACCGGCATCAGCATCGGCCCCTGGCTCGGTGGAATCGCACTCACCGCCGGCCTCGGCTACCCCTCGGTCAGCTGGATCGGCGCCGGTCTCGCCGTCATCGCGCTCCTCCTGCTCGGACTAGAAGCAAGGTTCGGGCTCCGACAACGTCGCCAGCAGTGTGACGCGCCGATACCGGCCGCTACTCCGTCACGGTGAGGCGGCGGACGTTTTGCCGGGGACCGAGTCTGGTCGGGCTGATCGTCGGACGCAGCTATTCGACCTCGAGCGCCTTGGCCGAGCGCTGCATCATCGACAGCCACAAGTCGCCGTCATGATCAGCGGCTCGACGCCGCTGACGCGCGCGGAGCCGTCCTGACGAATGGTGCCGATGAGCAACACACCCGGCGTGATCAGCTTGTCCCGTGCAATTGCGCCGAGCCTCGGCTGACGCTGTTCCAGTTCGGACCATTTCATGCCCAACTGCTTAGGGCGCACTGACAGAACTTCGCGTGCAGCTTCGCCGAGGCAACAAGGAAGGGCAAGAAGAATCAACCTCCTGCCCTCCTCAACATATAGCGCAGACCGGGGCTTGTGGCAAGGCCCTGATGCTGATGCAGAATCTCCCACCAACACCTAGCAGAATTGGGGAACTCATGATCGACGTGATCATCGTCGGGGCCGGTCCGACGGGCATGATGTTGGCCGCCGAGTTGCGGCTGCACGGCGTCCGGGTCGTGGCGGTGGAGAAGGAGGCGGAGCCGACCAAGGTGGTGCGGGCGTTGGGCCTGCATGCGCGCAGCATCGAGGTGATGGACCAGCGCGGCCTGCTGGAACGGTTCCTCGAGCGCGGGACGACCTTTCCGATCGGCGGGTATTTCGCCGGCATTCCCAAGCCCACGCCGGAGCGGCTGGACACCGCGCATCCGTACGTCCTCGGCATCCCCCAGCCCGTCGTCGACCGGCTGTTGACCGAGCACGCCCTCGAGCGCGGCACCGAGATCAGGCGGAGCAGCGAAGTGGTCGGACTGAGCCAGGACGACGATGGCGTCACCGTCGACCTGGCCGACGGCGCCCAGCTTCGTTCGCGCTACCTGATCGGCTGCGACGGCGGCCGCAGTACGGTGCGCAAGCTGCTCGGGATCGGTTTTCCGGGCGACTCGGCTCGGCTCGAGACCCTGCTCGGCGAAATGGAGGTGACCGCACCACCGGAGACGGTGGCCGCCACGGTGACGGAGGTGCGCAAGACCCAGCTGGGGTTCGGCGTCGGCCCCAACGGACAGGGGTTGTTCCGCGTTGTCGTGCCGGCCGCGGAGGTGGTCGAGGATCGCGCGGTGCCTCCGACCCTGGAGGAGGTCAAGGAACGGCTGCGGCACTACGCCGGCACCGACTTCGGCGTCCACTCACCCCGCTGGCTGTCCCGCTTCGGCGACGCCACCCGACTGGCCGAGCACTACCGCCTCGGCCGGGTTCTGCTCGCCGGCGACGCCGCCCACGTCCACCCACCACTCGGCGGCCAGGGCCTCAACCTCGGCCTGCAGGACGCCTTCAACCTCGGCTGGAAACTCGCCGCCGAGATCAACGGCTGGGCACCCACAGACCTACTCGACAGCTACCACACCGAACGACACCCGATCGCCGCCGACGTGCTGGACAACACCCGCGCGCAGAGCGAACTGATGGCCCCCGAACCCGGACCCCGCGCCGTCCGCCGGCTGCTCACGGAACTGATGGACATCGAGGAAGTGAACCGCCACCTGATCGAGAAGATCATCGCGGTCGGGATCCGCTACGACTTCGGCGACGGACCCGACCTGCTCGGCCGCCGACTCCGCAACCTCGGCCTGAAGGACGGGAACCTCTACGACCGGATGCACACCGGGCGTGGGCTGCTGCTCGACCAGACCGGCCGGCTCTCGGTCTCCGGCTGGGCCGACCGCATCGACCACCTCGTCGACGTCAGCGAGGACCTCGAAGTGCCCGCGGTGCTGCTCCGACCGGACGGCCACGTGGCCTGGATCGGCGATGATCAAGAGGCCCTGCTCGGCCCGCTGACCCGCTGGTTCGGCACCGGTCATTAGTGGCCGCGGGAGTGCATTCATGAACGCGGATCGACGAGTGGAGGCTGGGAATGGAACCGCATGATCAGCCGACGGCGAGCATTTTCCAGACCGGGCTCGAGGTCGAGCATCGTCCGTCCTCTTCGCCCTACATCGAGCGGGTATGGCGCAGTCGCAGCTCCGACGTCGCCTGGATGCTGTCGGTGGCGAACCCGAGGTTGGGACTCGCGTTCTGCTATCGGCGAGGCGAGTTCATCGCGGCAGTCACCGGCCCGGAGCTGATCGGCAGCAGGGTAGAACTGCCAACCGACGCGACCTTCTTCGGGATCGACCTGGCTCTCGGCATGTTCCTGCCGCACCTGTCGGCGGCGCAGTTGCTCGATCGTCAGGTCTTCATCCCCGATGTCTCCGGCCGCTCCTTCTACCTGGCCGGAAGCCATTGGCCGCACCCGGACTACGACACCGCGGAGGCCTTCGTACACCGACTCGTACGGGAGGAGATCCTGCGCCGCGACCGACTGATCATCGACATCACGAAGGGCGCCTCGCCGGACCTGTCCACCCGCACGGTGCAACGACGCTTCCTCGCCACCACCGGCGTTACCCGGGTCGCCGCACGGCAGATGGATCGGGCCCGTGCTGCTGCGATCCTGCTGGGCGAGCAGGCCTCGCCCGCGGACGTGATCGCTGAACTCGGCTTCCACGACGAATCGCACCTGCACCGTTCCCTACGCCGGTTCATCGGTCGGACCACAAGTGAGCTGCGGAATAGTGCGAGCGAGCCGTTGTCGCTTTTATACAAGACAGAATCGTGACTGCTGATCTAATCTCCGTTTCGTCGTGGAAGGAATCTGGTCCCCACGCACTCCCGGGAGGAATTCGAATTGAGCAAGGTTGTGATCAGCCTCTTCTCCAGCTTTGACGGAGTAGTCGAGGCTCCCCAGAATTTCATGCGCAATTGGGACGACGCCATGGCTGAGGACCTCCAAGATCAACTGTCGACCTGGGAGGTGTGTCTGCTTGGCCGTGGCCAGTACAACGAGTGGTCGGCCTACTGGCCCAGCTATGAAGGCACCGCCGATGCTGCGTTCGCGCGCAAGATCAACGCGATGCCGAAATACGTGATCACCTCGACACCGCTGGACACCCCGTGGGAAAACGCCGAAGTGTTGGGCGAGCCTGATGCAGCGCTGGCCGATCGGATCAAAGTGCTCCGCTCCGCGGAGGACATCTCCGGCGACATCATGGTCGGTGGCAGCATCACCCTGGCCACGGCGCTGCTCACCGAGGGGCTCGTCGACGAGGTCAGATTGCTGATCACGCCGTATGTCTCCGGCTCTGGACAGCGGCTCTTCGACGGTGTCACCGGAAAGACGCTCGAGCTGATCTCGTCCAAGACCACACCGACCGGCGCCCTGTTGGTGCGCTACCGGGTGCTGCCGGAATAGATCCCGGCGCTGCCTTCTGACGGCTCGGCTGAGCAGTACAGCCGAGCCGCCCGGCCCGCACCGGAGACGACAACCACCGGCGCCGGGCCACTCATCACGAACGCGCGATCACCGTACTGATCTTGAACACAGTGCGCGGCTAAGGAGTTCCGATGAGTGACCTGGCCCCCGCCCCGGCCGAATCCGGGGCCCATCCGCGGCGGTGGCGGATCCTCTGGATGGTCGGCATCGCGCAATTGATGCTGATCCTCGACGTGACCGTGGTCGCGATCGCCCTGCCCCACGTCGGCACCGACCTCGGCCTCGCCCGGGAAACACTGACCTGGGTGGTCAGCGGCTACACCCTCGCCTTCGGCGGCCTGCTACTCCTCGGCGGCCGCGCCGCCGACCTGTTCGGCGCCCGCCGACTGATCCTGATCGGACTGGTCCTGTTCGCCGCCGCCTCACTCATCGCCGGACTCGCCGTCTCCGGACCGATGCTGCTCGCCGGCCGGGTCACCCAGGGCATCGCCGCAGCCATCCTCTCCCCCGCCGCCCTGTCACTGGTGATCACGATCTTCAACGGCGACGAACGCAACAAAGCCCTCGGCATCTGGTCCTCCCTCGGCGGCAGCGGCGCCGCCCTCGGCGTACTGCTCGGCGGCCTGCTGACCGCCGGCCCGGGCTGGCCCTGGGTCTTCTTCGTCAACGTCCCGGTCGGCATCATCCTGCTCTTCCTGCTCCGCCAGCAACTGCCGGCCCAACCCCGACCCACCGGCAGCGGCCGGCTCGACGTCGCCAGCGCGATCCTGGTCACCGCCGCCACCGGCACCCTGCTCTACGCCCTGATCGGCGCCGGTGACCGCGGCTGGGCCACCCCCACCACGATCGGGCTGATCATCGCCGCCGCCCTGCTCTACGTCGCCTTCACCGCCCGCCAACTGACCGCCACGAGCCCGCTGATGGACGTCCGACTGCTGATCCGGCGCCCGGTCGCCACCGGCACCATCCTGATCATGGTCGCCACCGCCCTGATGATCATGGTCTTCTTCCTCGGCACCTTCTACCTACAGGACTACCAGGGGTTCAACCCGCTGATCACCGGCCTGCTCTTCCTGCCGGTAGCACTGTTCACCATCGGTGGCGCCAACCTCGGCGGCCGACTGATCGGCCGGCTGGGAGCGCGACCACTCGGCGTCCTCGGACTGCTGATCGCAGCCACTGGCATGGCCGTCCCGGCCTTCGTCCCCGGCACCGTGGCCCTGGTGATCGGCATCGCCGTCGCCGCGGCCGGCACCGGCACCCTGTTCGTCGTCGCCTCGGCCACCGCCCTCGGCCAAGTCGAGCCCGAACAGGCCGGACTCGCCTCCGGGATCGTCAGCACCTTCCACGAATTCGGCGCCTCACTCGGCGCCGCCGTCGTGTCCAGCATGGCCGCAACCAGCATCGCCGGCACCTCAATCGCCGGCTTCGGGCAGGGCTTCCTCACCGGAGCCGTCGTAGCCGCCGTCGCCGCAGCCGCCGTGCTCATCCTCACCCCACGGAAGAGTTGAACATCCTCATGAGCACCATCGAGGGGACCAACTCCCCCGCCCGTCAGCCGACCCCGAAACGCGTCGTCCGGGCCGTCGCCCGGCGCTGGCCAGCCATCGCCGGCGCCGCCGTGGCCCTGCTCACCGTCCTGCCGCTCCTCCGATTCGGCGTTGCCGATGCGGCCGCCGTGGTGATCGCCTCGGCTCTTGTCTATCTTGGTGCGGCCGCCCTCGGCCTGCGCGGATCCGCCTGGCCGATCTTCGGGATCAGCTTCATCTTGATCACCATCGGCTTCGTCGTGCCCGGTTTCAACCCGTCCTGGGTGATGATCGCCATCGCGGCGGTGACGCTGGTCTACGGTCTGGTCCGCGGCCGGGGCAAGCCGGCCCACGGCCTCCCGCTGCAGATCGTGCCGCTGGTGATCTTGGGCACGCTGGCGCTGATCGCGGCCGGCATCGATCCCAAGACCTCCGCCGTGCTGATCGCGGCCGGGCTGTTCGCCCACGCCGGCTGGGATCTCTACCACCACCGGAAGGACCGGGTGGTGGCTCGCTCGATGGCCGAGTTCTGCCTGGTCCTGGACTCGGTCCTGGCGGTCGCGGTGCTGTGGCTCGCCTTTCGATGATCAAATGCACCGAGCTGCGGTGCTCAAGCGTCCATGATCACGAGCAGTCGTACAGGCCGACCGCATCCCAGGCCGCCCAGCCGCCTTCGGCCAACGTGAAGCGGATCGTGTTGGACCCGCTCCGGAACCTGCCGGCTGACAGGTCGAACTCGTAGTAGGAAGGGATCAACGGGCTGCCGGGCAGGTTGGCGTCGCCCTGCCGGGATCCCTGGGTGCCGCCGATGATCAAGGTGAGCTCCTTCACTTTCGCACCGTTGACCGAGAGGTCGAGCCGGCCGGCCAGCCGGGTGGTGTCGACCAGCCAGACGGCCATCGCCGGATTCGCCGGCGGCTCGGCCAGCTCGATGGTCCAGTCCAGCGCGTAGGACCGTCGGCCGGCCCAGGCGTCGCCCGGCCCCGGCAACAGGTACGGCCAGCGGGCCGCGGCGTCGTCGCCATCGGGGACGTCGATCACGGCGTCGGGGTAGCTGGTCGGGATCGACGGGTAGCTGCTCGGCGCGTACCGGAACTCCAGCGTCCGGCCGTCGAACTCGCCGACGACGGCGAGCGGTTCGCCGGAGTGGGTGATCGAGATCGTCGACCGGCCGACGACGACCGGCGACGGCCGCGACCAACTGCCGGCGGCGTCCACCGCCACCACGAGATAGGACCAGGTCTCCCCCGCCGCCGAACGACTGCCGTGCAGCCATCGCGGATAGACGGTCTTGGCGACCAGCAACCGGTCCGGCAGACCTCGTAGGGTCCTGGCGGCGTCCCGGCCGTCGGCTTCGATCGCGTAGATCCGGTAGTGATCGATCATGGTCGTCCAGGGCAGCGGCTGCCAGCTGAGCGTGATCGTCCGCAGAGCGCCCGAGGTCTCCAGCCCGGTGACGGTGGCGGGGCGGGACATCAGGCGTCTCCTTCGATCGGGTCCAGCCGGGAAGTGCCGTCCGGGGTGGAGAACCTGGCGGCGATCTTGCGGGGTGCCGTGTCGTCGGCCTCGATCCATTCGACGTTGACGTAAGTGGAGATCATCTTCTCCGGGGTCAGCTTCACCAGCACATAGCCGCGCCGAGCGTGGTAGAACCGCACGTACGGGTAGCGCAGCCAGTCCTTCGCATAACTGTCCGTTTCCGCACCGTCGCCATCGGATCCGATCGAGGTGCAGATCAACTCGACCGCTGCCTTCGGACCCGAGGGATCCGTCAGGTCGGCCGGCAGTTCGGCGGCGACCGCCCGATGGATGTCGCCGGTCAGCACGACCGGATTCGAGACGCCGTCCAGTGATCGCATCAGTCGTTGCCGGGCGGCGGGATAGGCGTCCCAGGAATCGAGTTCGGTGTCGGGCCGGACCGGGATCAGGGAGACGGCGTTGCCGATCACGTTCCAACGCGCCGCCGAACCCTGCAACTGTTTGTGCAGCCAGGTTTCCTGAGCCTGGCCGAGCATGGTCCGTTCGGGGTCGTAGCGGTTGTCGGCGGTCGGCGGCAGGTCCCGGTGCTGGCGGCCGTCGATCAAGATCAGCCGGGCCAGGCTGCCGATGTCGTAGCTGTCGTAGATCGTCGTCCGGGGTCCCTCGGGCAGGGCGTCCAAGGAGACCGGCAGGTTTTCGTAGAAGGCGCGGTAGGCGACCGCGATCCGGTGCACGAACAGTTCGCTCGGCGTGCCGTCGTTGCTGTGCTGGCCGGCGTAGCCGTTCTCGACCTCGTGATCATCCCAGGTGAACACCCAGGCGGCCCGGGCGTGCGCGGCCTGCAGCAGCGGGTCGGCCTTGAATCTGGCGTACCGCAGCCGATACTGCTCGAGGGTCTCGATCTCGAACTCCTCGGCGGCGGTGACCGCGGCATTTTCCCGCCACAGGTTGTCGCCGTCGATGATCGCGTACTCGTAGATGTAGTCGCCGAGGAAAACCACCAGATCAAGATCGGCTTCGGCGGCCAGATGCCGATAGGCGGTGAAGTGTCCGTGATACCAGGCCTGGCAGGACGCCGTCGCGAGGGTGAACTCGGCTGCGTCCTGCCCCGGCGCGGGCAGGGTCCGGAAGCGGCCCACCGGACTGGTCTGATCACCGGTCCGGAAGCGGTACCAGTAGGCCGTCGCCGGCCGCAGTTCGGTCACCTGTGGGTGGACCGAATGGGCCAGGGCCGGCTGCGCCAGGGCGGATCCACGCCGGACGATCTTGTCGAAATCCTCGTCGGTGGCGACCTCCCAGCGAACGGTCACGTCCTCCAGCGGCATGCCGCCGTGACCGTCGGCGGCCAACGGATCGAGAGCCAGCCGGGTCCACAGGACCATGCTGCGATCGCCGGGACTGCCAGCGGCGACGCCGAGCGTGAACGGGTCGCCGGCCAGCGGGGTGGCGTGGGCGTCCGGCGCGTCAATGCCGAGCGCCAGGGTCGCTGCCGTGATGCCGCCGGCCTGCAGCAGCCGGCGTCGGCTGAGTCGGGGATCTTGAGGCTTCGCAGCTGAGGACGTTGGGCGACCGAGGTCTGGAGGCACGCTCAGGTTCCTATCCGGTTCTCCCGGACCCCCGATGACCGTGGTGCCGGACGAAGCTCGTAGCGATGCGGAATCGAATCCTAAGGACGCCGAACCGCCGCCGTCCAGTCGGTCATCCAGCCGCCGGACCGAGGAACCGATTCGTCACCGGGACGCCGCCGATCGGTCACCCAACTGTCGGCTGGCCGATCGTCAGGCTCGGCTCCGGGCCGACCGTGAGCTGCGCAGTGCCGCCGACCGGGATCGTCAGCAGCGGCATCGTGTGTCCGAAGTCCAGATTCGCCAACACCGGCTTCCCTTGCAGGGCAGGGATGTCGTCGATCATGGCAGTCAGGTGATCACGGGTGATCGCCGACCGCGTCTGGAACCGACCGATGATCAATCCCGCCACTTGATCGGCTTCGGGTAGCTGGAACAGCGAGGTGAGATCGCGGGCGAACAGCGTCGGGAAGCTCAGATAGTCGTCCTCGACGCACACCATCCGGCCGGCCAGCGACGGCATCCAGGTCGTGCCCTGAAGGAGGTTGAGCGTGCACAGGTTGCCGCCGATCAGCGTCCCCGTGGCCTCCCCCGACCGAAGTGGCCACCACCCGCCATTGACCATCAGCTCGCGCTGATCTTGGTCGGCGAACCAGGCGTCGTCACTCCACCACGATGACGGCTCGACCTTGATCGGCTCGGACGTGAAGGTCGCCTGCCGGAACCATTCCCGCGTCGGCCCGAAATGATCACGCATCCCGAAACTCGACCAGTGCGGCCCGACATAGGTCACCAGCCCGGTCACGGCGTGGATCGCGTTGGCCAGCGCCGTGATGTCGGAATAGCCGCAGAACACCTTCGGGTGCGCGGCGAACAGCTCGAAGTCGAGGTGCGGCAACAACTGGTTGGACAGATAGCCACCGATCACGGTCAGCACGCCGGCCACCGAGTCATCGGCGAATGCGGCGTGCAGGTCGGCGACGCGGGCCTCGACGCTCGCCGTTTCGAGCAGCCCGATCTCGTCGACATGATCACCGAAGCTGAGCTCCAGGCCGAGCTCGCCCGTCAGCTGCCGTACGCAGAACTCGGTGTTGTCGTGCTCCATCACCACTGATCGCGACGTCGACGGCGCGATCACCCGGACGTGGTCGCCGGCGATCAGCCGCCGCGGTACGACTGAACTACTCACCTCGCCGACCCTAAGGCACACCGCCGTGCGAGGGACGCCCTATCCACGGCATGATTTCAACAGCATCGACGATCACCAGGAGTCAGCACATGGCGGCCAGCACCTCCCTCCCCTTCTTCCTCGGCACCGGCCCGATCCAATCGGCGGATCGCTTCGACGTGGCGGACGCGTACTTCGAGGCGGGTGGCCGGGACTTCGACACGGCCCGCGTCTACGGCGACGCCGAACGGACGCTCGGTGAGTGGCTCGCTTCCAGAGGCGTCGCCGGTGAGGTACGCATCCTGACCAAAGGCGCCCACCCAGACCTCGAGGACTGGGTTCCGCGGCTGTCCCAGGCCGACGTGCTGAGCGACGTCCAGCGCAGTCTGGACCTGCTCGGCGTCGAGTCCGTCGACGGCTATCTGCTGCACCGTGACGACGTGCAGACGCCGATCGAGGAGATCGCCGAAACCCTCACCTCGCTGGTGGACGACGGCTTCGCAGCCCGGATCGGGGTGTCCAACTGGTCCGCCGCGCGGGTGGCCGCGCTCGCGGCTCGGCTGGCGGCGGTCGGTGGGCCGGCGGTCGGCTGGGTGAGCAACTACTACGGCCTCGCGCAGGCCAACGCGGCCAGTCCGTACCCGGGTTGTGGCACCGCCACCACCGACGTCCTCGAGCTCGGTCGGCGACTCGGCTTCCGGATCCTGTCCTGGAGCGCCCAGTCGTCCGGCTACTTCGCGGGCGCCGAGAAGCCGCAGTTCGACAGCCCGGAAAGTCGCCGCCGACGCGACCTCCTGGTCAGCGTCTCGGCCAAGCACGGTGCGAATCCGCTCGCGGTGCTCGCGCGGTGGCTGGTCACGGCCGACCCCCTGCTGACTCCGGTGTTCGGCACCCGCTCGCCGGAACACGTCCACGATCTGGCGAGGTGGACAGCCGACCTGTCACTCGACCCGGTCGTCGATGATCTTGTCGCCGCCGTCGGCGACGCGATTCACGATCCGGGAAGGTTCGACTGACGGCGAAGCCATCAGGTTGGGATCCCAACTTCTGCGTCAGGACACAAGAATCCGGTTGCGGAGTCACAGCCCGGACAGCGAGGGTTGGCCGATGGACGTCCCGGTACGAACGGCTCACCGGTGACTGATCCCGAGGTCATCCCGCTGCTGAACAGGCCATGGCCGACGGTCAACCACCGGGTTGCGCGGGCCGAGTTGGAGCGCCTCGGCTGGGAGCTGTTTGCTCAGGGTGACTGGGCCTACGCCTATCGGTCGCCGTCGGGTCGTCTGGTCGGCCGGGTCGGGCCGTTCGAGCCGGCCTACGACTACTTCGTCGACTTGTGCGAGCGCTGCGCCGGCCATCGGCATCTGCCTCGGATGGAGTTGGCGACTCCGTTGGAAGGCGGCGGTCAGCTGGCTGTGCTGGAGCACCTCCAGCCCGCCGACGGCCATGCTGTGCGGGAATTCCTGCGGCACTGGGAGCATCCCGAGGACGCCGGCGAGGACCTGCGATCACTCCGGCACGAAGTAGATCGGATCGACGAGTGGGGCCGGAATCAGGTGCGGGGGTGGATCGGGATCGATATCGGAGCTCGTCACGTGCTGCGCTCGGTGTCCGGGGAGCTGAAGGTCATCGATCTGTTCGGGACCGATTGGGGATTTCTTGATCGGCTGGTCAAGGATCCGCAGGGCTTCGCTCGAGCTGTCGATCTTGATCGCTGCCGGTATCTCCTCGACATGCCTGATCTTCAGCTGGACGACCACCCCGCTGACTACCTCCGTAGGGTCCGGAACGCGTTCCAGGAGGCGTTCCCGACGAGTTGATCCTGGCTCGTTCCGGAGGCTTGAACCTGACCTAGCGTCATGTTCTACGGTGCAAACGTGGAGTCTGCATCGAGACAACGGCCGTGGACCGATCCAGAGATCCTGCGTGCCCTCGGCGAATGGGAATGGGCGCCCGAGGGTACGGAGGTGATCGACAACGGCGATTTTCGGCTCCAGTTCCGGCCGGACCGCCATGGGCGAGCTGCCACCGTCAGCCGGGTCGAGAGTGACCGGTCGGCGGAGGCGGTCGTCGCCGAGGTCAATGATCTTGCTCGCGCACGATCGTTCGACGAGGTCAGCTGGAATCTCTATCCGACCAGCAGACCAAGATCACTGCGAGACGTGCTGCTGGAGGCGGGCGCAGTCGTCCGCGACGAGGGCGCGGTGATGTCGCTGAGAGTGCCACCGGAAGGCCTGTTGGACGTCGGGCCGATCGACGGGGTCGTCGTACGGCCCGTGCTTGATGTCCACGGGTTGACCGACTATCGGCGGATCATCTCCCAGGTGTACGAGCAGCGACTGCCCAGTCCCGAAGAGATCACCGAGGAGGCCGCCGGAATCCCGCAGGACCTGCGTGGGCGAAGATTCGTCGCCTACCTCGGGGACGAGCCCGTTGGGTCCGGCGCAATCGCGATCCGTGCCGACGGCTCGGCATCGCTGTTCGGCGCGGCCACCTATCCGGAGTTCCGTCGCCGCGGGGCGTACCGGGCGATCATGGCGGCGCGGGTCCGATGGGCCTGGCAGCACGCGGTACCGGTCCTGCTGGTGAGCGGCCGGCTCAGCACCTCGGCGCCGATCATGAGGCGGATCGGGTTCACCCACCACGGCTACACCTGCACCCTGGCCCTACGGACCCGTTGAGCCGAGCCCAACCGGTCGCGCACGATTGTGTTTGGATGGAGACGTGATCGACAGCGCGGAGATCGCGGCCCTGGTCGGCCGGGAATACCCGCTCGGTGCGCCGACCGGCTGCGTCCCGCTGAGCGAGGGGATGAACGAAGTCCATCGTGTCGATGGTCCCGACGGTCGGTACGTGCTGCGAGTGCATGGTCTTGGCAAGTGGTGGCTGAGGAACGAGGGCGACCTCCAGTTCGAGCTCGAGTTGCTGACCCACCTGCGACAGCACGAATTGCCGGTCTCCTCCCCCGTGCCGAGGATCAGCGGGGAGTTGCTGGGTGTGTTTCAGACCTCCGGCGATGATCGGTACTACTCGCTGTTCACCTGGGCGCCCGGCGAACCAGTGGGCAGACGGCTGATCGGCGACCAGGTGCACCGGGTCGGGCAATTGATCGCCAGGATCCATCTGTCCGCGGATCTGTTCAGCACCGAGCTCCCCCGCTATGAGCTCGGCGAGGACACCTTGCTGGACCGGCCGCTGCGAGTTATGGATGCTGCCCTCCGACGGGCCGATGCCGGACTGGCCACGTACGTCCGAATCGAGATCGAGAAAGTCCGAGAACGCCTGCGTGCCTTCGATCCCGGCCCGGATGGTTGGGGCATCGTGCACGGTGATCTCCAGGACCTCAACTATCACCTGTCCGCCGAGAACAAGATCACCCTCTTCGACTTCGATCTCTGTGGCTACGGCTGGCGAGGATACGACCTTGCCTACTACGTCACGCGACTGCCGGAGCCGCTGCGCCAAGCGGCGCTCGACGGCTACGGGAGCGTCCGCCCGATCAGTGACGCGGAACGCGCGATGATCCCGACCTTCGGCCGCGCCGCGTGGATCAAGGAATGCACCATGGTGGGCAGCGGACTCGCGCCACCCGACCTGGCCCGCAATCTCGAGGACCCGTACCTGCCCTGACACCCCGGTGCGGGCTACAGCCTCGAACCTGGGCGAGGCGTTCCGGCTCAGGTGGCCGCCGGCGCGAGCGATCCGGTCATTTCGGGCCAGCCATTCTTTGCCACGCTCATCAGCGGCTCGGCCGATGGCCAGCTCCACCGGTCCCTGCAGGTGGAGTTTGATCACTCGGCCGTGCGCCCCTGGCCCGCACGGCGCGCGGCAGCCACTCTAATGACCCTGGCAAATATCCGGCCACCGAATTGATCTTGAAGCGCAGTCCGAACCGTTGAATGGTGTGGTCGCTCCTCCCCACATGCAGCGTTGACCTTCAAGGCCCTTGAAGGTCCACCCTTGGTCCGTGCCTTCGACTCGGCACTTCCGGCTGTTCTGGATGAGCGAGTCCCTGATCGCGTTCTGCGGCACCATCTCGGGATTCGTCCTACCCCTGGTGGCGATCGCCACTCTGGACGTTTCGGTTATCGAATTGGCTTTGCTCACGGCGATCCCGCAACTCGGCTACGCGGTGTTGGCGCTCCCAGCTGGGGCATGGGTGGACCGCTTGCCCCGTTGGCGGGTCATGATCATCACTGACATTGCACGGGCCGCGATCATCGGCCTGGTCCCGCTGGCGATGCTGATCAATGCGCTAGACCTCTGGGTGCTCTATCTGGTCGGCGTACTCAACGCTGTCTTGCAAGCGTTCTATGAGCCGGCCTGGCACGCCTACCTGCCCACGCTGGTCGAACGCCGGCAACTGGTCGCGGCGAACGGGAGGCTGCAAAGCTCCACCACTGCGATCGACATCGGCGGCAAGGGCCTGGGCGGCCTGCTGGTCCAACTGGTCGGGCCGCCGCTCGCACTGCTGGTCAACACCGTCGCATTCGTGCTCGCCGCAGTGGCCCTGACAGCGGTGCACACCCCGGAACCTGCGCCGGAGCCGGACCGGAGGAACCTTCTCCGACAGATCGGTGCCGGCCTTCGCCTGATGATCACGCATGAGGTGCTTCGGATCCTGGCGTTGTTCCTGGTCCTGGCGTCCGGTTGCTTGAGCGCGTACTACGCACTTTCCACCGTATTCCTCGCCCGCACGGTCGGCCTGCCGGCGGGAGTGATCGGCCTGGTATTCGCAGCCGGCGGACTCGGCGGCGTGATCGGTGGGCTGACCGCACATCGGATCAGCGCCCGGATCGGGACGGCGAGCTGGCTGCGCTGGTGCACGGGCGTCACTTTTCCGTTCGGCCTGCTTATTCCGTTGACCCAGCCCGGTTGGGGCCTCACCACCTACATCGTCGGTGGTGGCCTGGTCTCGGCCGGCGTCGTGTCCTTCAACGTGATGTGCCTCAGCCTCACCCAGGCGACCTGTCCGACGGAGCTGCTCGGTCGGGTCCACTCCGTCATTCGGCTCATTGTGCTCGCCGGTGCGGCCGCCGGCAGCGCACTGGGTGGCGTGATCGGCGAACAGCTGGGAGTGCGACCGGCACTGTGGATCATCATGGCGGCGCTGCTCGTCATCCCCGGCGCGCTCCTGATCTCTCCGTTGCGCCGCTACCGGGACCGGGCCGGGGCGAACGCCTGAGCGGTTGCAGAGGCTGACTGAAACAGTAGGCCGTTGATGGGCGGTCCAGGCGTCACTGGTCGGCCGCCCAACGGTGCCTCGGCGGTCCATACCGGGCGAGCGCTACACGCTGGCACTGGTTCTCCACGACGCCGTGTGACCCTGCTTAATAGATTGCGATGCCGAGGGGTGCCTTGGGATCGTGGAGGCCATGATCACGCTCCGTGTCGCAAACAGGGATGACCTCGGTGCGCTCGCGGACGTGTTGGCGAATGTCCGGGCCCAAACCGATCTGACGATCGACATCGAGGAACGCCAGGCAGCTATTGCGCGTGACCTCAACGACTGGTTCGGCACGGACGAGCCGGAGAGCCTGTTGTCGATCATCGAGGTCGACGGCGCTCCGGCCGGCCGGTTCCGGGTCGTCCGCTTCCCGGACCGGATCTTCCTCGGAGGAATCCAGATCCACCCGGCCTATCAGAACCGCGGAATCGGCACCCGGCTGATCACCGAACTGATCGAGGAGAGCCGATCCACCGGCAAGCCCGTCCAGCTCGATGTCGACCGGACGAATGTGAGGGCCCGCAAACTCTACGAGCGCTTGGGCTTCGAGCGGGTCGGCGAGACTGGGGAGGACTTCAAGCTGGCCTTCAACCCGGAATCCGATGGCTGACGAATCACCACCAGATCAGCCCTGCGGCTACTGATGTCAAGCTCACACTACCCGCGCTCCGCTCGGTATCCGACTCGCTGGATGATCGACGGTGCGATGGGACCGAATCCCGTCTGGCTGGTCGAGGCGTTGACCGAGGTGATGCCGCTCGAGTCGGGGATGCGGGTCCTCGATCTGGGCTGCGGGGCCGCGCTGAGTTCGATCTTCCTGGCCAAGGAGTTCGGCGTCGAGGTCTGGGCCACTGATCTGTGGGTCAAGCCGACCGACAATTTCCGCCGGGTCACCGAGCAAGAACTGCAGGGCCGGGTTCACCCGATCAACGCCGAGGCGCACACGCTCCCCTTCGCCGAGGAATTCTTCGACGCGATGATCAGCATCGATGCGTACCACTATTTCGGGACCGACGATCTCTACCTCGGTTACTGCTCGCGGTTCGTGAAGCCCGGCGGCCGGCTCGGCATCGTCGTCCCAGGCTCGCCGCGGAGTACGAGACTCTTCCACCGCCGGGGCTGGAGCCCTACTGGCAGTGGGACTTCTGTGCGTTCCACAGTCCGGCCTGGTGGCGCCGGCACTGGGAGAAGACCGGTCTGGTATCGGTGGAGATCGCCGATCGGCTACCCGATGGCTGGCGGGATTGGCTGGCCTGGAACGAAGTCTGCGACCGGGACCGCGGCACCCCGGGCGAGGAAGCCGCCATGCTCCGCGCCGACGCCGGCCGCACCCTCGGCTTCACCCGAGTCGTCGCCCGGCGTTGTGTCGAGGTCGCCGAAGCGGAAGGCTGACTGCCCATGGACTACACCCAGCTGGCGGTCACCGAATGTCTGCTCGGCCAGGACGGCGAGATGCTCTGCTTCGCCTTGGATCGGGCCCGCAAGGAGTTCGCGTGGAAGACCGGTGGGCTCGACGCCGAGCGGCTCCGGCGTCGGCTGCCTACGTCGACGATGACGTTGGCCGGGCTGATCAAGCACCTGGCCCTGGTCGAGAATGGATTCACGGCGCGTGCTCTGGGTCGCGAAGATCAGGACTCGTCCGAAGTGGACGAGTGGGAGTCGGCGCTGACCGACGAGCCGGAAGAGCTCTATGCGCTGTGGTACGGCGCTGTCGCACGCTCCCAAGCGGCCTGGGCCGAGATGATCATCGACGGCGGGCTGGACGTGATCATCGATGATCCTGATCCGGCCTGGAACAAGAACCGTCGTCGGATCCTCGTCGACCTGCTGGAAGAGAATCTGATCCACCTCGGCCACGTCGACCTGCTTCGTGAAGCCATCGACGGACGCCGGGGTCACGGCTGGCCGGAGTGACCCGGGGAGTTGGTCTTAGAATGGCCGTCGGCACTAGCTCTGTGGCCTGACCTCGGCCGCCTGGTGTCTCCGATGGAGGTTTCATCGTGACCAGTGATCATCTTCTGCCGCATACCACGCACCTGGCCGAGCCGGTTCGGGAGTGGATCGAGGCTGCGGGCAGGCTGCGAGCTCGACTCAATCTCGCACCGACCGATCTAGCCAGCCGGCGCCAGGTGGCTCAGGGGATCTCGGATGAACTGGCGTTGAGCTACGCCGCTCCGATTCCGGAAGGGGTTGAGATCGACGAGGTGTCGGTGCCGGTTGACGCGGAGCGCAGGATTCGGGTGCGGCGATATCGGCCCAGGCAAGTGAAGGGGCCGCTGCCGTCCCAGATCTGGCTGCACGGAGGTGGCTTCGTCTTCGGTGCCGTGGACGAGTTGATCAACGATCGCCTGTGCGCCGGACGTACGGCCGCGACTGGTGTGCAGATCCTCTCGGTGGACTACCGGCTCGCGCCGGAGCATCCGTATCCGGCGCCGGTCGACGATGTTGTTTCCGTGTTCGACGCCGCAGTCTCGGGTTCGACCTTGGAGGCGGACCCGGACCGAGTGGGTCTCGGCGGAAACTCTGCTGGGGGTGCGATCGCGGCCTCGGCCGCACTGCGCATCCGGGACACGTGGGACGCTCCGCTGCGGCATCTCCTGCTCGAGGTGCCGCTGTTGACGTTCAAACCGTTCGGGGCATCGGCCACCGACTTCGACCTCGATCAGGGACCACTGGCACCGGGCACACCGGATGTCACCGACGCGGTCGCCCGGGCCTATCTGCCCGCCGGCGCGGTTGATCGCTGGGCCGTCCCCTTCGATGCCGATCTTGCCGGTCTACCGCCCACCGTCGTCCTGACAGCCGAGTTCGATCCGCTGCGCGATGCCGCAGAGGAGTTCGTGATGCGGTTGCGTAGCGTGGCTGTCCAGGTCGTATCGATCCGGGGCGAAGGTCACCTGCATGGAACCTGCTCGGTGACGGCGAGGTGGGAGGGTGCCCGCCAGTGGCAGGCCGACGCTGCCTCGACCATGATCACCGACTACCAGGGCCCCGGCTACGGCGCAGTGGATCGCGGACCGTCGGCGTAGCGGCCCTGCTGCATCGCGCGTGCGTGTTCGGTCACGCGGCGTACGAGTTCTGCGGGGTAGGTGTAGCCGAGGCTGACGGCGACTTCCTGGGCGGTCCGGCCGAACAGGGCGACCATGGTGAACAGCGCGTCCCAGTTCTGCTGCGGATCCGGTCCGGTGATCGTGTCCGCCAGCTCAGCCCAGGTGGCCGCCGGGAGATGCTTCTTGAGGCCCTTGCCGAGGTTGCCGGTCTTGAGCGACCAGTCATGATCACACTCGATCCGCCACTCCAGTATCGGCACCAGGTGGCCGGCATCGAACTCCGGGTGCGGCTCGGGCCCGGTCGTGATGTCGATGAACCGCTGGCGTGACCAGAGACCGAAGTCGATCTTCAGGCCGTTAGCGTAGTTGTTCACGCTGCCGACCCAGACAGCGCCCGTCTCCGGGTCCTGCTGGACGGGATCCCAGTAACTGATCAGCACCTCACCGAAGTGAGCCAGCCAGTCATGGCTCTCCGCCATCGATGCGACGTCCTCGAGAACGAGAACCACGTCGTAATCGGAGTAGGCATCGACCGGCGCGCCGGGGATCGCGCGGGTGCTCGTGAGAATCTCCGCATGGACGTCATCGCGCCCGATCGCCCACTCCACGAGCCGATCAACCGTCTCGTCATCGCGCATGGCTCCGGCGGCCTCCTTGGATTCAGGTCAGACGTACACCCTGCCAGGACCTTACGTGCCCCGAGAACTCGGGCGACGTCGTCCTGACAATTCGCTTGCGTGGTTGTGGTCCCATGGTTCACGGTGGGCCAACGCAGGGAGAGGAGCCACGATGGCACAGCCGTTCGAACGGTCGGCTCGGTACGAGGACGTCGAAATGATCTTCGGGCCAAGCCCTGCTGCTCCTGAAGCTGAGGACACCGGGCGGGTGGGTGCGGACTTCGGTCAGATCGAGGAGGACTTCGGCCGGTTTCTCGACGAGAGCCTGACGCCCCGCGGGCCGGACGCTCTGGTCGAGTTGCTCGCCGGGGCCGACCCACTGCAGGGTGGGGTGGCGGTCGACGTGGGATGCGGCCGGGGTCGAGATGTCGTACGGCTGGCCGGCCGATTCGGTTTGCACGTGCACGGCGTCGACCCGCGGTCCTCCAACGTGCAGCTGGCCAAGGAGCGCGCCGCCGCGGAAGGGCTTGCGGACCGGATCGACCTTCACCTCGGGAGTGCGGAGGCCATCCCGTTGCCGGACGATTCCGTCGACGTGCTGTGGTGCAAGGAGGTGATCACCTTCACCGACCTGAGTGCCGCGATGGGTGAGTTCCGTCGGGTGCTGCGGCCTGGTGCGGTCGGTCTGATCTACCAGGTGCTCACCGGGCCGACGATGACCCGGGCGGAGGCCGCTTGGCTTGCGAGCCAGGAGATGGGGTTCGGCGCGGCCAGAGAGCTGCGACCGGCTGATGTCGAGGAAGCCATCACCGCCGCCGGACTCGAGATCAGGCAGCGGGTCGATTACGCCAGCGAATGGGGCGAGGCCGGTCAGGAACGCGATGGTGCTGCCGGGCGTCGGCTGACCCATGCCGCTCGCCTGCTCCGGGCGCCTCAGCGCTATATCGACCGGTACGGCGCCACGAACTATCGGATCATGCTCGCCGACTGCCTGTGGCACGTCTACCGGATGATCGGCAAACTCTGGGGTGTTGCGTTCCTGATCAGGAACCCGTGAGCCGGAAACCGGATCGTGCGTTCTTCGGCACGACTCTCTCCCCCAGGGTCGTGAATCATGGTAGCCATGAAGCTGCCCGAAAGCTCCGCCGAACCCGTGATCACCAGTTGGCAACGCACCTCGGTGCCGGCGTCCCTGGAGCGGCTCGGCCTGCCCAGCCGCGCAGCCGGGAATCGGGTGATCTTGGTCGATGGGCGAAGCGCCGGCGGGAAGACGACGTTGGCGACCCTGCTCCAGACGGCAATGCCGGAGTCCGTGCTCGTGCACACCGATGACGTCGCGTGGAACTTCTCGATTCTCGACTGGGATGCTGAACTGATCGAGAACGTGATCGCTCCGGTGCGACGGAACGAGCCGGTGCGCTACCAGCCCCCTGGTTGGGCACCGAATGGCCGGGACGGCGTGATCATGGTCGATGCGGGACGGGACCTGATCGTCGAAGGTGTCGGCGCCGGCCGGGCGAGCATCGCGGCGTGGGCCGATGCGGTGGTCTGGGTGCAGTCCGACTTCGCGGACGCCCGGACCCGGGGACTCGCCCGAGATCTCGAGCTCGGGGTCAGGGAAGCGGCCGAGATCGAGGGCTTCTGGGATCACTGGATGCAGGAGGAGTTGCCGTTTCTGGAGGCTGATCGACCCTGGCAGCGGGCGGAGATGATCGTCGCCGGCCGGTCGACCGGGTCCGGGTCAGGCGATTGGATCGACATCGCGGCAGCGGTCTGATCCTCGAGGTGCCCGGTAGCGGGAGCCAGGTTGCTGATCTTGGCCGTGCTTCGGTCGGCTACCCCGAGCGGCGGTGCTCGGCCAGCAGACGGTCGATGACCTGGTACGGGTCGTAGCGCCAGCCGAATCTGCGGGCGCCATCGTACTCATCACTCTTGTTCTTCCTCGACCTGAGGATGGTGACGAGCGCCTTCCACAGGGCCCAACCGCGGGCGCGGGCCCAGGTCGCCTCGTCCAGGGACAGCTGATCTTGGAACTGCTTGGTCGTGTCGTCGGCGAAGAAGGTCCAGGCCATCACCAGGTCGCAGGCAGGGTCTCCGACCGCGGCGCAGCCGAAGTCGATCACCGCGGTCAGTGACCCATCGGCAACGAGGAGATTCGAGGCGACAAGATCACCCTGAACCCATACTGCTGGCCGGTCCCACTGGCTGGCCAGAGCCGTCTGCCACAGGTCGGTCGCCAGGCCGACATCGACCTGATCGGCCAGCAGCCGGAACGACTCGGGAATCTCCTCGTCGTCGAAGTAAGCGAGCGGACCGCCACGATGCGCGCTGTGAGTCCCCGCTGCGGGTCCATCGGTGGCGTCAATCCCGTGTAGTTCGGTCAGAAAGTTCGCCAGATCGAAGGCGAACTTGCTCAGGTCATCGATCCGGCTGACGCTCGCGGGCGACCCGTCGAGCCAGCGATTGATCGACCACGGCCAGGGATAGCCGCTGCCTGGCCGACCCATCGCGACCGGCTGCGGGATCGGTAGCGGCAGTTGCGGAGCCAGCACCGGCAACCACCGCTGCTCCTTCTCGACTGCCACGGCATAGCCCGCGCCGCTGGGCAGCCGGATCGACAACTCCTCGCCCAGCCGGAAGGTCGTGTTGTCCCATCCGTTCAGCGCCACGGGCGTGACAGACAGGTCGGCCCACTGCGGGAACTGTTCGGCGACCAACCGAGCGGCGACCTCAGTGGTGATCTCATCTCTGTCCATGACGCCGATTGTTCCTGGCTTCCGCCTGGCGAGCATCCCTATTTCGTGGCCGTCGCCCAGTGCGGAGTGGGCACTGTCAGACTGGGGCCATGAGCTCGCGATCGGCCCGAATCGCGACGGAGCGTCCGTTCTACGACCTCCACGCGGATGCGTACGACGCCTTGATCACCGATCCCGTGGAGCCGTGGGTGCAGGCCGTTCAGGAGCTGATCCAGGCGGCAGGCATCAGCCCGGCGTCGATCTTGGACGCCGGTTGCGGGACAGGCAGGCACGGCGAGGCGCTGATCGCCCTCGGGCACCGGGTGACCCTGATCGACGCGTCGCCCGCGCTGATCAACATCGCCTCGCGCCGTTGCCCGGGTGCGCGGGTGGTTTGTGCCGACCTCTGTCAGCCCGACTTGGACGGGACCTACGATGCCGTCACCTGCCGAGGCGTACTGAATGATCTTGTCGAGGCTGCCGAGCGGACGGCGGCGCTCAGCTCCTTCGCCGAGCTCACCCGGCAAGGTGGACTGCTCGTCCTCGACATCAGAGAGCGCACCGAATCCGCGCGGCGCGCAGATGGCGAATGGCGAGTCACCAACGCCGCGCTCGATGACGGCAAGCGACTCACGTTTTCCAGTCGGCCGACCTGGCGCAGGAATCGAATCGAGGTCGAGGAACGCTACGAGCTCCGCTCTGCTGATGGCCAGTTGATCTCGGTCCACGAATACTCGTTCGCGATGGTGCCGTGGACCCGAGCTGAGCTCGAAAAGGGATTGAGCCGGGTCGGATTCAGACAGATCGAGCTCCGACCTGGCGTTGGACGACGCACTCCGGACAGAATTCTCGTCGTCGCTCAACGCTGAATGGCCGCCGTCGGCTGGATGATGCGCGCAGGACGTTGCTCGCGGTGTCGTCCGGTGGCAGGTTTGCCGAGTGACAGGAGCCGAGAAGCAGGGCCGGATCGTGATCCTCAACGGACCACCACGAGCCGGGAAGTCGAGCATCGCGAAGGCGATCCAGGACAAGTTCGAAGGGTTCTGGCTGAACCTCGGGGTCGACGCCTCCATCGCGATGACCCCGGATCGCTTTCGGCCGGGTGTCGGGCTCCGGCCCGGCGGTGAGCGACCTGATCTCGAGCCCATGATCGTGCGGTTGTACGAAGCGATGTTTGAATCGATTGCGGCCCACAGCCGTCGAGGGATCAACGTCGTCGCGGATGCCGTCTTCCATGACGAGTACGTCCAGCCGCGAGGCATCGTTCGTCGATGCGCGAAGCAACTGCGAAATCTCCCCGTGCTGTTCGTGGGAGTCCGCTGCCCCGTTGAGGTCGCGCTGGCTCGGCGCCGTGCGACTTGGGGCGGCGAGGGTTTCGTACCGAGTGCAACGGAGTCCGATCCGGTCGCCCGATGGCACCGCGCCGTGCACACACCAGGACGCTACGACCTCGAGGTCGACACCTCGGTGCAGAGTCCGAGCGAGTGCGCCCAACTCATCCGTCAACGGCTGGCCGAGACTGGCACCTCGACGTTTCTTGATCACGATGGCGCGTAGACCCGCCGCAGTTGCCAGGCAGCCGAAGTCCTCTGCTGTCGTACACATCGATCGTAGGGTCGGGGCATGGTCTTTGCGTCGCCTGTGGAGCGGGTCGTGCCGAATCGTCTGGCTGACGAGCGCGATGCGCTGACCGAGCAACTCGACTTCCACCGCGCGACCCTGCTGCGCAAGCTGGAAGGGCTCGATGAGGAGCAGCTGCGCCGGCCGATGACGGCATCCGGGCTCTGCCTGCTGGGATTGGTGAAACACCTGGCCGAGACCGAGCACGGCTGGTTCGTCAAGATCTTCGGTGAGTCGCCCGAGGCGGAGCTGTTCTCGACCGACGGTGACCCGGCTGCGGACTTTCACGTCGGCGCGGATGAGACGGCCGACGCCCTGGTCGGGCAATACCTACAGACCGCCGAGCGAGCGCGGGCCGTCGTGGCCGCCGGCGCCCTCGACGATGTGGTCAAGACGCCGTCGGGAGCGCAGGCCAACCTGCGAGCGATCCTGATTCATCTGGTCCAGGAAACCGCGCGGCACAACGGTCACGCCGATCTCATCCGAGAGGCGATCGACGGCGCAACAGGTCATTGAGCCCGACACAGGTCGCAGTGCCGGATCCGTTCGAACAGACGTGCTAAAGTCCCGCGCATGGACGACGAACGTGTGGAGTTTCGCGCCGGCCGGGACCATGGAGGTTTCGCAAGCTGGGTTGCCGGACTGGTCGTCGGGCGGGAGCAGCGTGATGACGGCGAGTGGCTCAAAGTGCTGCCGGCACACTCGGAATCGGATGAAGATGCCGTGTGGGTGAGTCACGACGACACTCGTACGCTGATCGGCTGAATGTCCGGAGCAAGTCACATTGCGCCGGATCCCAAGGACGAATCAGCGAACCCGGGGCGGGTTCCCATCACGCCTGCCGTGTTAGCTCGCCTAGCCTGGCGGTGTGAGCCTCGACATTCCTGACCAGGTCCGCAAGAAGGTCATAACCGACGGCAACGAATCCTGGCTGAACGAGTTGCCAGGCGTGGTCGACTCGCTGGCCCAGGAGTGGTCACTGACGATCGGGCGCAGCCTTGCGGGCGGTCACGTCGCCCTGGTCCTCGAGGTGATGCAAGGTGACGGAACGCCGGCGGTCCTCAAGATCGGTGTGCCCAGTGTGGACGTCGGGCCCGAGGCCATGGCGTTGCGGCTGGCGAACGGAGCGGGATGCGCCAAGCTGTTGGGCGAAGACCTGGGTCGTCGAGCCCTTCTGCTGGAGCGCCTCGGGGCTCCGATGTACGACATCGTGGCCGACCCGGCGAGCCGCCACGACTTGCTGTGCGAAGTGGCGGTTCGGCTATGGCGTCCGGTCGGTCCCGACGTTGACCTGCCAACCGGCGCGACGCTGGCCGAGGAGTATGCCGATCGGCTGCCGAAACTCTGGGAGCAGGCGGGGCGACCGTGCTCGCCGGCCACCGTGGCCGACGCGCTGAATTGCCTGGATCGTCGCCGCCTGGCCCACGACGATCGGTCCGCGGTTCTGGTCCACGGTGACATCCACGAGCTGAACGCCCTGCTGGCGAGTGACGGCAGCTACAAGCTCATCGACCCAGCCGGGCTGCGGGCCGAACCGGCGTGCGATCTCGGCACCATCGTGCGCTGCAACCCCGGCCTCGGCGATGACCTCCGGACGCGGACCGAGCGGCTGGCAGCTCGCACGGGCGTGGATGCCACCGCCATCTGGGAATGGGGAACCATCCACCGGGTCGTCAGCGGCGTCTACGCCTCCAGTATTGGCATTCAGCCCTTCGGCGAGCTGCTGCTGGCCGAAGCGGATCGCCTCACGGCGTAGCGCCGAGCGGCGGGTGCTCGAGCACCCGGGGCCGGTACTCGACCAGCTGGATCCGGCCGTCGAAGGTGCGGTGCTCGAGCAGCTCGAGGGCGACGTCCGGGTAGCCGTCGTAGATGCGTTCTTCGCCCGTTGCCCCGGTGATCACCGGGAACATCCCGACCCGGAAGCGGTCCACGAGTCCGGCTCGGAGCAGGGCCCGGCACAGGCTGAGGCTGCCGATCGTGCTGAGCAGCCCGGAGCCGTTCTCCTTCATGGCGCGGACCGCCTCGACGGCGTCGCCGCGGACGAGCGTGGAGTTGGCCCACGTCAGTGGCTCCTCGAGGGTGGAGGAGAACACCACCTTGGACGCTTGCGTGAGTTCGTCGACGGACTCCTCTTCTTCGGCCCTGAACTCATCTACGCCCTCCGGGAGATCGCCGGCGGCGAAGCCCGACATCAGGCGGTACGTGTTCGCTCCCATCAGGTAGGTGGCCTTGGGCTGCTCACCGAGCCAGGCCAGGTACTCCGGTCCCTCGAGGCCCCAGAATCCGGGCCATCCCGTTCCGGATGCGTATCCGTCGATGGAGGTGATGAAGTCGACGAGAAGCTCTGACATGGTGGTGTCCTTTCCTGGGCTGTCACGAGCGTGGACCGGCCGCGGGCCACAAACTCATCGGCCGCATTGAGGCGAAGAGCGCGTACTCGCCGTAGATCGGTTTGACGTCCGCGGCCGTTTCAACGTTGACGGGTCCTGCCATAACGGTTGGCGTAGATGTCGCGCACCATGCAGATCTGCGTGCCGTGATGGCTCACCTCGTTGAGCATGGCCGCGAGGGCGTGGTCGCCGCGCTTCCAGGGATGTCCCGGGTAGTCCCGCTCGAGCATCTCGTCGGTCGTGTTCTTGACGCACCCGGGTGCGGCTCGAAGTCGAGCTCGTCTTGGATGAGGTCCTGCCGCGCTCGGTCGAGCGTGTAACTGTCGATCAGTCCCATCCAGGTGAGGAACAGGTCGGCGCGCTTGTCCGTCATGAAAGCCGAGCCTCGCACGCCTTTACGGCGTGCGACAAGAGAGCCGAGCGACATCACGAACCGTGCCCCCGCAGGTGATGGCGCGATCCCAAGACCCCGTCTAATGTGATCTCTCTCGCGATCCGCATATGGCGCTGACCAGGTCCGGAATGTCGATCACTCGATTTCGGGCTGACAGGATCGAACCTGCGCCCCCCTGACCCCCAGGCGTCGATCTGACGGAGCAAGGCTGGACAACTCGAGTGGGGGGGTCCAACGTCGGCGCGGGCGTTGTCAGCAGAATTGTTAGCAAGCCCACGGCCTCTCGCGATATAGCCTTCCGGGTCATGGATGATCCTGCACGGCGGGCGCGGTACTCGACGGTCAACGCTGCGTTGGCCCACCTCGACGACGATGCCCTGGGCAGACTGCTTGCCGATCAGCCAGCCACAGGCGGATGGGGCACCAGACAGACGGTCGAGATCGCCGGTGAGCCCGTCTTCGTGAAGACCATCCCCCTGACCAATCTCGAGCATGCTCGGATGTACACAACGAGGAACCACTACCGTCTGCCGACCTACTACCAGTACGGCATCGGGTCCGCCGGCTTCGGCGCCTGGCGGGAACTGGTCAGCCACGTCACGACAACGAACTGGGTGATCGAGGGGGCAGAGGACAGGTTCCCGCTCACCTACCAGTTCCGCATCGTCCGCCGGGCAAGTCCGATCGACCCACTCGACTCGACCGACATTGACGACTACGTCCGCTACTGGAACTCGAGCAAGGGCGTCGCCCGGTACATGACGGAACGAACCAACGGGCAGTACGCGGCGGCGATCTTCCTCGAGTGGCTGCCGCGCTCGGTCTGGGACTGGCTGGCAGAAAGCCCGAACGACACCGAGCGTGCAGTGCGAGAACTCTGCAACACCGTGTCGTTCCTGCGCGAGCACGGAATCGTCCACTTCGACGCGCACTTCAACAACGCCATGACCGACGGCGAACGCTTCTACCTCGGCGACTTCGGGCTCCTCCTGGACCCGCGATTCGACCTCACCATGCGTGAGCGAGCGTTTCTCGACAAGCACGCACACTTCGACTATGGCGGCGTCATCTATTCGCTCGGCTTCCAGCTCGCACGATGGTACGAGTCACAGCCCGAGCCCGAGCGGGCATCCATTCGAGCACGGCTCGGTGTGGCAGACGACCACGACGACCGAGGGCTGATCCATCCCACCCTGGTTCGAGACGTAGAGCACCTCGCCGACGCGGTCCATCCGGCCCTGCTCGAGGCTGTCATCAGGTACCGAGACATCATCGAGTACATGGCTGGGGTTCTTCAGCCGGCTCAGCGTGAACCAGCGCAAGAACACGCCGTACGACGACGAGAAGCTCAAGAGCCTGCTCCGAACAGCCGGTGTGATCGACCGGTAAGCAACTTTTACCGCACCTGCCCCATCCCCCTCGTCGGCGCCCGTTTCTGGCTGAAAGAAGCGCGTCAAGGGCTAGAGCAGACGAGTTCCTGGCCCGGCTCTGCCGTCGAGATCGGTCGGCGGCCTGATCAGCCGGGCCAGGAACCCGGTCGAGTGCCCGAGGTTCGGTCCTGACGTTGCTGTAACGGTTTGGTCAATCCCTCTCCGTCGCTCTTAGGTGATCGGGCACCGCTCTCGGTTGACTGGCGATCATGTTTGAACCAACGACCGACATCTCTGAACGGCTGACGTTTGTTCCCGGCATCGCCTACGGCGAAGCAGACGGCACTCCGTTGTTGCTGGACCTTCTGCTGCCCGCAACGACAACCGGGCCTGTGACGATCTGGCTACACGGTGGCGGCTGGTCCGGCGGTAGCCGAATCGAAGGACTCAGCTACTGGTGTGCCCACCTCGCAGCACAAGGAATCGCCACCGCTGCGGTCGACTACCGACTCAGCGGCGACGCAGTATTTCCGGCGCAGATTCACGACGTCAAAGCCGCCATCCGATGGCTCCGTGCCCATGCCAGCGACTTCGGGCTAGATCCAGAGAGGATCGGAATCTGGGGACACTCCGCCGGCGGCCATCTCGCAGCCCTCGCCGGCCTCACCAGCGATCACCCAGAACTCGACGGCGACGGCGGCAACTGCGATGTTGCCAGCAGCGTCGCCGCTGTCGCGATGGCCAGCGCGCCCAGCGACTTTCTCGCACCGGGTGGCGAGTTGATCAATGACCGCCCCAGTCAGGTCACCCAACTGTTCGGCGGCACCATCACCGAACAAAAAGCCGCTATGCGGCAAGCAAGCCCGCTGACCCACGTCCGGCACGACGCACCACCATTCCTGATCGCCCACGGAACCCTCGACGAGACCGTCCCGTACGAACAGGCAACCCGGCTACGCGATGCCCTCGAAGCCGTCGACGTGCCGGTCGAGTTCCTCGCCATCGACGATGGCTACCACAACTGGAACCCGAAACCTGACTCCACCTGGCCCAACGTGAGATACCTCGAATTCGCCGACCTGGCCGCGCAGTTCTTCCTCCGTATCCTTTGAACGCAACAGACCGAACGCGGACGGTCCCACGTCGATTCGCTGGGGCTTGGGAGGGGCGCAGGGCGTTGGGTCTGTGCAGAAACGACAGCCTTTCGGTCTGGGCCATCGACGCCACGGGTCAGTCCCACGATCACCCCATGGTGCGGATCGGGCAGCTGCGGCCCATGTTGGCCAGCCTGGCCGGCGACCTGCCGACAGGCCCGGGCTGGCTATTACGAACCGAAGTGGGACGGATTTAGATCGATACCGTCATTGAACAACACCGCGCAGAGGTGTTCTCTCGCATGGAAGGGAATGTTGTGTGTCGGGCTGACAGGATTCGAACCTGCGACCCCTTGACCCCCAGTCAAGTGCGCTACCAAACTGCGCCACAGCCCGTGAGCCCTCGCCAGGCGCGGGCCACGAGCCGGAACTCTACTATGCGCCGGGCGTGCGGCCCAACGCGGTTACCGGTTCGGCGCCGTGGTGTCAGAATGGCCGGCATGGCTCGGTGGACCTGCCCTCGCTGTGATCGCGAATTCGCGGCGGTGGGTCAGGGGCACAGCTGCGTCCCCGGCTCAACCGTGGCCGCGTCGCTGGCCGGTGCTCCGCGGTGGATGCGGGACTGCTACGAGGCGATCAGCCAGGAGTTGCGGCGGTGCGGGCCGGTGCATGAGGACGCGGTCGGGGTCGGGGTGTTCTTGAAGACCGACCGTAAGCTGGCGGAGTTCCGACCCCGGGCGAAGACGGTGCGACTGACGCTCTGGTTGCCCGGTCCGGTCGAGCACCCGCGGCGGCTGCCGCTCACCGACCCCACGGCCGCTCGGGTGTATCACCATTTCACGTTGCGGTCGGTCGAGGACCTGGACGACGAACTGCTCGAGCTGGTCGGCGAGGCCTACGACTTCGCCACCGACTCCGGCTAGCCCCAGGGCTCGAGCCTGCTAGCACCAGGCGCCGGCACTGCAGGGATCTCCAACTACTGCGGTACGTGCCCGGGAACCACTCCACAGCAGGACGTTGCGGCCATCGGCCCGAGCCTAACCTGCCGGTGTCCGTATCCCTCGTGATCATGGAGACCGGCCGTGTCCGTACTCAGCGCAGCAAGATCAACATCAACTCCCCCAGCACCCACTGCCGGCCGGGACCGGGTGGTCGACCTGGTCCGGGCCGGCTGTCTCATCGTCGTTGTCGGCCTGCACGCGTTCATGGCCGGGATCTCGGTCGAAGCCGGCCAGCTCTCGGTCACCGATGCCACCACGGGCCAGCCATGGTTCGCCGGCCTCACCTGGCTGGTCCAGATCATGCCGCTGTTCTTCCTGGTCGGCGGCTTCGCCAGCATCACCCACTGGCGCCGGATGCGGGCCCGCGGCGCCACCCCGAGCGAATATCTGCGCGCCCGGCTGGAGCGACTGGCCCGCCCGGCCATGATCACCTTCGGCGTGATCGCGGCCGGCTTCGGGCTGGCCACGCTGCTCGGCGTGCCGGGCGAACTGCTGGCGCAGGTCGGCTTCCGGATGGGACAGCCGATGTGGTTCCTCGGCGTCTATCTGGGCGTCACCGCCCTCGTCCCGATCATGGTCCGGCTGCACGACAGCGCACCGCGGCGGACCCTCGCCGTCCTGGCCGGCGGGGCGATCCTGGTGGACGCGCTCCGGTTCGGCACCGGGCTGGAGGCGATCGGATTCCTCAACCTGGTGTTCGTCTGGCTCGCCGTCCAGCAGTTGGGTTTCTGCTACGCCGACGGCTGGTTCCGACGGATCGAGCGCCGGCACCTGCCGGTCGCGGTGATCGGTTCCCTGATCGTGCTGATCATGGTCGTCGGCTACGCCGGCTACTCCCCCAACCTGATCGACAATCTCAATCCGCCGACCTGTTGCCTGCTGCTGTTGGGCATCGTCCAAGGCCTGGCGCTGACCCTGGTCGCGCCGGCCCTCGAACGGCTGACCCACCGACCCGCCGTCCGCACCGTGGTGGACGCGATCAACGACCGCGCGATGACCATCTATCTCTGGCACATGTCGGTGCTGGTGACGATCGCGGTGATCATCCTGGCCGCCGGGATCCCGTTCCCGACGCCGCTCAGTGCCGGCTGGTGGCTGACCCGCGGTTACTGGCTGCTGGCGATCGCGCTCGGCATGATCATCGCGGCCCGGGCCCTTGGTCGGTTCGAACGGGGACGGCCGGGACGCTCCGCACAGAGCAGCCGGCAGGGCCCCCTTCGACAGGCTCAGGACGACGCTTCGACAGGCTCAGCAAACGACAAGTCGATGCCGTTCATGATCGCGGCCGTGCTGCTGGCGATCATCGCGGTCGGCACGGTGCTGATCGCCGGGTTCTCAGTGCTTTCGGCCACCCTGGCCACGATCGGCCTGGCCACCGCGCTCCGCCTGGCCGGCCGGGCGCCGGTGCTGCCGCGGCTTCGACTTCGTCAGCCGCTCAGGCCGATCGGTGTCGGATGATCACTGCCGCGGCGTGACCAAGCCGGACTCATAGGCCGCCACGACCAGCTGGGCCCGGTCCCGCAGCCCGAGCTTGGTCAGCATCCGCGACACATGGGTCTTCACGGTCTGCTCGGCGATGAACAGTGATTTGGCGATCTCGCTGTTCGACTGGCCGCGGGCCACTGCCACCAGCACGTCCCGCTCGCGGTCGGTGAGCCGGTCCAGCGCCGCGCCGTGCGGCGCCGAGGGAGAGCCGGCGGCGGCGAACTGCTCGATCAGCCGGCGGGTGATCCGGGGGGCCAGCAGCGCATCGCCCGCCGCGATCACCCGGACCGCGTTGATCAACTCGCCCGGCGGGGCATCCTTCAACAGATAACCACTGGCCCCGGCCCGGAGCGCCTCGTACACATAGTCATCGGTGTCGTAGGTGGTCAGCATCAGCACCCGCGACTCAGCCGTCTCCCGGACGATCTGTCGGGTCGCCTCGATCCCGTTCATGATCGGCATCGACAGATCCATCACCACCACGGCTGGCCGCAGCCGCGCCACCAGCCCGACACACTCGGCACCGTTCTCGGCCTGTCCGATGATCACCAGGTCGGGTTCTTCGGACAGCAGCGCCACGAAACCGGCCCGGACCATCGCATGATCATCGGCGACGACCACCGAGATCGTGCTCACCGGTCGCGGCGCTTCTCCCGGGCCCGTACGTGGACGTGCACCGGCGACCCGATGAAGCCGAACTCCTCACGCAGCCGGCGCTCCACGAACCGCTGGTAGTGGTCCTCCAGCGAGCCCGAGGTAAACAAGATGAACGTCGGCGGCGCCGTCCGGGCCTGCGTCCCGAACAGGATCCGGGGCTGCTTACCGCCGCGCACCGGGTGCGGATGGGCGGCGACCAGCCGGCCGAGGAAGCCGTTCAGCTTCGCCGTCGGCACCCGGGTCTCCCAACCGTTCAGCGCCTGCTCGATCGCCGGCCCGAGCCGGTCGACGCTGCGTCCGGTCGCGGCCGAGATGTTGATCTTGCTCGCCCAGCCGAACTGGTTCAGGTCCCGCTCGATCTCTCGATCAAGGTAGCGGCGCCGCTCCTCGTCGGTCAGGTCCCACTTGTTGAAGGCGATCACCAGTGCCCGACCGGACTCCTCGGCGTTGGACAGGATCCGCAAGTCCTGCTCGGTGACCGACTCGCTGGCGTCGATCAGCGCTACGCAGACCTCAGCCCGCTCGATCGCGCCCTGGGTCCGCAGGCTGGCGTAGTACTCGTGACCGGAGGCCGTCTTCACCCGACGGCGGATCCCGGCCGTGTCGATGAACCGGTACGTGGTCCCGGCCAGCGTGACCAGCTCGTCCACCGGGTCGACCGTCGTGCCGGCCACATCGTCAACCACCGACCGTTCTGAGCCGGCGACCCGGTTGAGCAGGCTCGACTTGCCCACGTTGGGCTTGCCGATCAGCGCCACCCGGCGCGGTCCGCCGATCTCGGCGCCGGTGTCCTTCGGCGCCTCGGGCAGCAGCTTCAGCACGGCGTCGAGGAGATCACCGGAGCCGCGGCCGTGCAGTGCGGACACTGCGTGCGGCTCGCCCAGGCCGAGGTTCCACATGCTCGCGGCCTCGGCCTCGCCACGCAGATCATCGACCTTGTTGGCCGCCAACAGCACCGGTTTCTTGCTCCGCCGCAGCACCCGGACCACGGCCTCGTCGTCGTCGGTGGTGCCGATGGTCGCGTCGACCACGAACACCACGGCGTCGGCGGTGGCCACCGCCAACTCGGCCTGCTCGGTGATCCGGGCGGCCATCCCGGCCCCGTCCGGATCCCAGCCGCCGGTGTCGACCAGCACGAACCGGCGCCCGTTCCAGTCGGCGTCGTAGAAGATGCGGTCCCGGGTGACGCCCGGCACGTCCTGCACGACCGCCTCCCGGCGGCCCAGGATCCGGTTCACCAGGGTGGACTTGCCGACGTTCGGGCGGCCGACGACGGCAACGACCGGCACCGCCGGGGCAGGGTCGGTTGCGGTTTCGGTCATCGGCATTTCCTTTGTCAGTTGGGTTTCACACTGCGCCGTCGATCCGGCTCTGGCCGGTCGTACGGTGCGGGAGGGTCAGGCGCCGCTGTGTTCCGGCACCAGGCCGCAGATCACGTCGATCACCTGGTCCAGCGTCAGCTCGGTCGAATCGACCACGGTCACTCCGGGGGCGGCTTCGGTGAAGGCGGCGACGGTCGAATCGTCCCGGTCGCGCCGGATCACCTGATCGGTGACCGCGGCCTGATCGACTCGGCCACCCAACTCCGCCTGCCGGCGGGCCACCCGGGCCGCAGGATCGGCCACCAGCAACACCCGGACGTCGGCATCGGGCGCGACCACCGTCGTGATGTCGCGACCCTCGACGACGATCCCCCGCTCGGCGGCGGCGACGATCGCCCGCTGCCGGGCGATCAGGTCCTGGCGGACGGCCAGGTTGGTCGCGACCGTGCTGACCGCCTTCGACACCTCGGGCTCCCGGATCGCCGTGGTGACGTCGGTGCCGTCGATGCTGATCGTCGGCGCATCCGGATCGGTGGCGATCTCGATCGCGGCGGTGGCGATCCGTCGCGCGACGGTCTCCGGGTCGGCATCCGTCAGCCCGCGGTCCAGCACGAGCCAGGTCGCGGCGCGATACATCGCGCCGGTGTCGAGGTACGCCAGCCCCAGCCGGCCGGCCACGCCCCGCGCGGTGCTCGACTTGCCGGACCCACTCGGGCCGTCGATCGCGATCACCAGTCGGTCGGTCACAGGAAGCGCAGGCACGCCGATAGCGTACCGGGATCTGCCTGGGATCCCGCCTCCGACGGGCGCGGGTGCTCCCCGCGGACTGCTCGGGTGGTCAGCCGGGAGCCTCCTCCTCGGGGTACGTATCGGCCACCTGACGGTCGTCGCCGGGGAACCGCGGCTTGACCGGTTCCAGGATCCGGCGGCGCGCCGGGGTCAGCCGATCGAGCAGCTCCGGCGAATACCGATAGCCGTGTCGGGTCGCCGCCCAGGAGGCGCCGTACCGATAGATCACCACCCGCCGCTCGCCCGCGGGGTTGGTCCGGGAGCTGCCGCCGTGGGTGATCCCGTCGCAGAACAGCAGCACGTCGCCGGCGTTGAGATGCACCTCGATCGCGCCCTCGACATCGTCCATCGGCCTGGCCTCCCGGCCGATCGACTGCGGATGCTCGAAGTTCGACTTGTGACTGCCGGGGATCACCATCGGGCCGCCGTCGCCCGGGCCGATATCGGTCAACGCCATCAACGCGTTGACCTGACCACAGCGGAACACCCCGTTGAGGTAGCGGTACTGCCCGCGGATCGCGCCGTGATAGCCGCCCGAGTGCAGATAGAAGTAGCCACCACTGCGGCGGATCGAGGCGAAGCATTCGTCGATGAACAGCCCTTCGACGTAGGAGTCGGCCTCGCCGGCATACCGGCGCAGGTAGTCGATCCAGCTCGGGTGATCGATCAGCTCCTCGAACGGCGCGCCGGCCTCGACGATGTTCTGCAGCTCATAGCCCTTGGCGTTGTCGCCGTCGTCGGACCGCTGCACCTGGCCCCACCAGCCCCACGGATCGAGCTCTTCGGGGAACCCGTCGAAGGACTGGTTGAGCCGCTGGAGCAGGTCGGGTTCGATCGCGTCGCGGAGGATCAGATAGCCGCGCAGGTCGAACAGGTAGTCGTCGAGATCACTGGGTTGTCCTGCGGTCGCCATGACTCCAGCCTGCTATCCCGGGTTCCGATCCGCCAGCGCTGATTTCGGTCAGCGGAACACGACGTCGATGTAGCGCGGACGGTAGAGCCGGGCGTCGGCATAGAGATCGTCGGATTCGAAGCTGTTCACGTTGTACGTGATCAGCAGCGAACTGCCCCGGCTGAGCTGCGGATGGGCCTTGGCGTTGTAGGTGAACACGTTGCCGCCGGTCTCCGGCGTCGTGTAGAGCTTCACCGGGTCGCCGAAGCCACCGGTCAGCGAGCGGCTCCGGTACGCGACGATGTCGGCGCTGAGCGGCTGCCGGGCGTCACCTGTGATCAACACGTACTGGCCGCCCTGCCGGGTGACGCTGAACTCGTTGGAAACGCCGGCCAGGATCCGGGACGACGCGGCCGGGTCGGCCGACCAACCGTCGCCCGTGTAGTACTGCCACGGCTCCTCGGTCAGCCGGCCTCGGGTCACCCGGGCGAGGTGTACGTACTTGTCGGCCTGCCGGTCCTCGATGCCGTAGACATAGCAGTGATCATCCTGCTCGAAGATCGCCGACGCCCAGTGCAGCGGAAGATCCGCGGGCGGATCGGGCAGCGGCGTGATCTTCTCCAGCCGGACCTCCGGCAGTGTGAAGGACGCGATCGCGGTCCGCAGATAGCGGAAGTCGAACGGGCCCGTGCCGGTCTTCTCGAATTCCAGCAGCAGCACCCGGAGTCGATCATCCTCGACCGTGCCGTCGCCGAACCAGTACCACTGCTGGGACTCATCGGCGCCGGCCGGCGCGACCAGCGAAAGCGGCGCGTCCGTAGAGCCGCCGGTGATCGTTTCCAGGTCGGTGCCGTCCTGGACGATGACCGAGTTGTGGATGAATGGGGAGTCGAGCGGGCGGGAACCGTCCGGGTTAACGGCGCCGAGGAAGGTGTCGGAGTAGAGCCAGGCGGTCCGACCGTCCGGCAACACCACGCTGTACGCGGAGTCGGCCCCGGTCCACGCCCCGGCGGTGTCGGCGTAATCGCCGAACAGGCGGGTCAACCGCTCGTTCACGGCTGCCCGCGGCGAGCGGGGAGCGGCCTCGGCCGAGGCCCCGAAGGCACCGGCCGCAGCGATTCCGGCGCCGCTGGCCAGCAGTGCGCGGCGGCGGATGGTCGGTCGGTTCATGATCGAGGTCCCCTCGTCGTCGACGGATTGAGATAACGTTACCAACGATGACCAGAGCGCGACAGACCGGGCCGGGCGGCCGGCAGCCGACCATCAAGGAGGTGGCTGAGCGGGCCGGCGTGAGCCCGATGACCGTCTCCCGCACGCTGGCCGGCCGTGGTGGGGTCCGGCCGGAGGCGCAGCGCAAGGTCCTGGAAGCGGTCCAGGAACTGGGCTATCACCGCAACGAGAACGCCCGCAGCCTGCGGCCCGGCCACCGCAGCGGCTTGATCGGCGTCGCGATCACCAACCTGGGCAACCCGTACTACGGGCCGTTCGCGCTCGGTGTCGAGGAGGTCGCGGCGCAGTACGGCCGGCGGATCATCCTCGGCAACACCGGCGAGGACGCCGACCGGGAGGCCCAACTGGTCGCCGACTTCATCGGCCGGCAGATCGAGGGATTGATCATCGTCCCGTCGGCCAGCTCGGCCGATCACCTCGGTCCGGACCGGATCGGCGGTCTGCCGGTCGTGCTGGCCTCCCGCCGGGTGTACGGGCTGGAGCTGGACACCGTCGTGCTCGACGACGTCGGCGGCGCCTTCCGCGGCACCGCGCAACTGCTGGCCGCCGGGCACCGGCGGATCGGCTATCTCGGCAACGTGGTCTCGGTGTTCACCGGGCAGCGCCGGTATTCCGGCTACGAACGGGCCCTGGCCGAGCACGACATCGAGCCGGATCCCGTTCTGGTGCATCGCAGCCAGCAGGACGTCGAATCGGCCGGCGCCGCCCTGGCCAGGCTGCTCGACCTGCCCGATCCGCCGACGGCGATCTTCAGCGCCAACAACCGGAACACCATCGGCGCCCTCTCCGAGATCGGCCGCCGGATCCGCGCCGGCGCCGACCCGAGCGCCCTGCCGGCCCTGGTCGGCTTCGACGACATCGAGCTGGCCGACCTCTCCCCCGTGCCGCTCGCGGTGATCTCGCACGATCCCCGCCAACTCGGCGCCGAGACCGCCCGCCTCCTCCTCCGCCGCCTGGAATCCACGGCCACCGACTCCCTCCCCGCCCGCACCATCGAACTCCCCGTCACCCTCCGCACCGTCCGCCCCTGAACCCCACCCCCTCCCCGACCCCCAAAATCCGCCGACCCGTCACATCCGCGGCCCTTTTCGCGGCGTGTCGCAGCGGATGTGACGGCTCGGCAAGGGTCGATGGAGGTGGGGTTGGTGGGTGTGGAGGCCCATGACGCGCAGCCACGACACTCGTTCGGGGGCGGCGGCATATCGAGGGGATGAGCAGACGTCGGCTTCTGATCAAGTCGAACCGCCGCTGGTGCCCGTGAGATCTCCCCCGTCCCCTTCCGTCGACCCGTCATATCCGCTCCGTCGACCCGTCACATCCGCGGCGACACGCCGCAAAGACGGCCACGGATGTGACGGGTCGGCGGGGTTGAGGACGTGGTAACGTTACCAACGCTGTGGGGCGAGGGGATGAGCTTGAGGAGAGGTCATTACTGGAGTCACGGAGGTCGCGGCAGGGGTGCGGCTGGCGATCGATCTGGGCGGGACCGCGATCAAGGTCGGTGTGCTCGACGGCGAAGGTCTGGTGCTGGATCGGGACGAGTTCCCGGTCGCCGGCAGCGCTGATGATCTTGAGCGCGCCACGGCCACGGCTGATCGGTTGATCACCGGGCTCGGGCGCTCCGTAGTCGCGGCCGGGATCGCGCTGCCGGGAGTCGTGGATCGCGCGGCCGGGACCCTGGTCCGGGCCCACGACAAGTACGGGTACCTGGGTGACCTCGATCTTCGGGCCTGGGGTGCCGAGACGCTCGGCCTACCGACGGTGATCGAGAACGACGCCCGAGCCGCCCTGCTCGGCGAGGTCCGGTACGGCTGCGCCCGCGGCGCGACCGACGCGGTGATCATCACGCTCGGTACCGGGATCGGTACCGCGGCGATCATCGACGGACAATTGCTGCGCGGCCGCCATGATCACGCCGGCATCCTGGGCGGCCACGTCACCGTCGAACTCGGCGGGGATCGGTGCAACTGCGGCAACGTCGGCTGTGCCGAAGCCGCGGCGAGCACCTGGAGCCTGGCCCGCGATCTCGAACGTCATCCCGATCGTTCCACCTTCGCCTTGGGTCGGATCGACCGCCCCGGACTGGCCGATCTCTTCTCCGCGCCGGCCGATGATCAGGTCGCCGCCGAGTTTCGTACCCGCTATCTCACGGTCTGGGGTGCCACGGTGGTCACCCTCTGCCATGCGTACGATCCCGAGGTCGTGATCGTTTCCGGTGGAGTGCTGCGCGCCCGCGACCGGGTCCTGCCGGCGCTGACCGACTATGTGCACCCGCACCTCTGGTCGTCCGCGCACCGGCCGGAGTTGATCACACCCGACCACCCCGAGGACTCGGTGCTGCGCGGCCTGGCCGCACTCGCCGATCCGGAATCCGCTGCGAGGAAAGCATGACCACCGGCACCGATCGACCCGCGGCCTACGACCGCTACCCCACTGTCCCGCTGCCGTCCGGCGAGAGCGTGACCACCGGCGGCAACGCCTGGCACCAGGTGCGCACCGTCGCCCAGGACCGGGCCGCCGGCCATGCTCCGCTGATCATGGTCGACAGCTACCCGGGCGTCGACCTGCCCGAGCTGATCCGGCAGCTCGGCACGGTCTGGCCCGAGGCGGAGATCATCGACGTCGAGGACGCGGCCGCGAAGCCGATCGCCGAGATCGACGCCAGGATCGCCGACAACCTCACCAACGACCGGGTCTTCGGGGTGATCAGCCACCTCCAGGTGGACGCGTTCTACGACCAGGATCGGCTCGCTGCGCTGGCCGACCGGATCGCGGGGCGGACCGTAGCGACCGTGCTGGTCGGCTGGGGCGCCACGCTGGTCGGAGCGGCTCCCGACGCCCTGGTCCTGGTCGACCTGGCCCGCTGGGAGATCCAGCAGCGGCAGCGCGCCGGCGCGCCGAACTGGCGCTGCGATAACCGCGACGAGGACAACCTGCGGAAATACAAGCGCGGCTTCTTCGTCGAGTGGCGGGTCGCCGACCGGCACAAGCGGACCCTCTTCGACAAGATCGACTTCCTGCTCGACGGCAACGCGATCGGTCACAGCTCGGGCGTGGACCGCGAGCCGGGGATGATCACCGGCGACGCCTTCCGGGGTGCGCTGGCCGCGGCCGTGCGGTCGCCGTTGCGGGTGGTGCCGTTCTTCGATCCGGGGGTATGGGGCGGCCACTGGATGCAGGACAAGCTCGGCCTGGACCCCGAGTCCGCCAACTACGCCTGGTGCTTCGACTGCGTCCCCGAGGAGAACTCGCTGCTGCTCACCGACGGCGCAGGCGTGGTCGAGATCCCGGCGATGGACCTGGTGCTGACCGAGCCACGCGGCCTGCTCGGCGAGAAGACCTTCGCCCGGTTCGGGGCGGAGTTCCCGATCCGGTTCGATTTCCTGGACACCGTCGGCGGCGGCAACCTGTCACTCCAGGTGCACCCGCTGACCGACTACATCACCGACACGTTCGGCATGCACTACACGCAGGACGAGAGCTACTACCTGCTGGACGCCGACGACGACGCCGTGGTCTACCTCGGCCTGAAATCCGGGATCGACCCGGACGCGATGGTGGCCGACCTGCGGGCCGCCCAGCAGGCCGATCATCCGTTCGACGCCGAGAAGTACGTCAACTCCTTCCCGGCCCGCAAGCATGATCATTTCTCGATCCCGGCCGGCACCGTGCACTGCTCCGGCGCCAACTCGATGGTGCTGGAGATATCCGCCACCCCGTTCATCTTCACCTTCAAGCTCTGGGACTGGGGCCGGGTCGGGCTGGACGGCATCCCCCGTCCGGTGCATCTCGATCATGGTGCCGCCAACATCCAGTGGCACCGGGACACCGAGTGGGTCACCGACAACCTGCTGCAGGGGCCGGTCGAGCTGCGCCGGGACGGCGACGTCGTCGAGGAGCGGACCGGCCTGCACGAACTGGAGTTCATCGAAGTCCGGCGGCACTGGTTCGCCGAGCAGGCTGATCATGACACCGACGGCACGGTGAACGTGCTCAACCTGGTCGAGGGTGACGAGGTCGAGGTGATCAGCCCGACCGGCGCGTTCGCGCCGTACCGGATCCACTACGCGGAGACGTTCCTCATCCCGGCCGTCGTCGGCCGGTACCGGATCCGGCGCACCGAGAACTCCCGCTCCACCCGGTTCGCCACGGTCAAGGCCGCCGTCCGCGGCACCACGTTCACCGACGACACGCTCGCCGACATCACCAGCACCGACAGCCCGGAACTCACGTCCGGCAACAAAGGAGTTCGATCATGAGATTCCGTACCCTCGCCACCGGCGTGATCGCCGCAGCCACGACGGCCGGACTGCTGCTCGCCGGCTGTTCCGCCGGCCCCGGCCCCACGGCCGAGCAGCCGGTCACCGGGAAGCTCGACTTCTACACCAACAAGGCGGCCTGGAAGCCCGACTTCGACGAGCTGAACAAGACCTCGGAGCCGGGTGCCCAGATCACCCTGAACACCACCGGCTACTCCGACGCCAACCAGTACGACGCCTTCATCAAGCAGTCGTTCCGGACCGACAAGAGCCCAGGCCTGTTCACCTGGCAGACCGGCCCGTCGCTGGCCGAGCTGGTCGACGAGAAGCTGGTCGCCGAGACCACCGACGTGTGGACCGAGGCGATCTCGCAGGGCTGGGTGACCGAGGACCTGCGCGAGTCGTACACCTTCGACGGCAAGCAGTACTGCGTGCCGATGAACATCGCCTACTGGGTGATGTACTACAACAAAAAGATCTTCGCCGAGAACGGCGTCGCGGTGCCGACCACCTGGCAGGACCTCGACGCGGCCGCGACCAAGCTCAAGGCCGGCGGCGTCACGCCGTATTACCAGACCAGCACGCTGTTCACCTTCCAGTGGTTCCAGCAGCTGGTCGCCGGCACCGATCCCGCGCTCTACAACGGTCTGGCCGACGGTACGGTCTCCTACACCGATCCCAAGATCGTCGCGATCATGAACGACTGGCTGGACGAGCACAAGAAGGGCTGGTTCTCCGACGCCGGCAGCAACACCGACCCGGCCAACGGGCTGAAGCAGGGCGACTTCGCCATGATCAACTTCGGCAGCTTCTTCAACGGCTCGCTGGACGGCGCCGGGATGAAGTCCGGTGAGGACTACGGCTTCTTCGTCATCCCGCCGAAGAACCCCGCGCTGACCGCCACCCCGGTCGCGGTCGAGACCGGTCCGATCTGTGTCGCCGAGAACTCCAAGCAGAAGGCGCTCGGGCTGGCGTACTCCAAGTGGTGGATGTCGCCGGACGCGCAGAGCGCCTGGTCCTCGGCCCGCGGCGACGTGCCGTTCAACCCGAAGGCGACCGTCGCGGACAAGAGCCTGGAGCAGCTGGGCAAGGAGGTCGCGACCGACAAGTACGAGTTGGTCGAGCGCTACTACGAGGCGACCCCGACGCCGATCCTGACCGTCGCCCTGGAGCAGTTCGGCGCCTTCAACGCCAACCCCGGCGACCCGATGCCGGTGCTCGAGGCCATCCAGGCCGAGGCCGACAAGTACTGGGCCGAGAACAAGTAGCCAAGGGCACATTCGCCGAGCCGTCACATCCGCCGCGACACGCCGCAAAAAGGGCCGCGGATGTGACGGGTCGGCGGAGGTTGGAGAGGGAAGGAAGAGGATGGCGAGTCTTGCGGTGCGGACGCAGCGGTCGGGCCTGGGGTTCGTCGCGCCGGGCGTGATCATCGTGGCGCTGCTGCTGTATGCACCGCTGCTCTGGACGGTGTTCCTCAGCTTCACCGAGTACAACGGGCTGGGCAGCCCGGACTTGGTCGGGTTGACGAACTTCGCCGAGATGTTCGACGACGGAGCCCTACTCCCTGATCAACACGGCGTCGGCTCGGTCGGCAACACGCTGCTCTGGGTGATCGGCACCCTGCTGGTGCCGGTCGGGCTGGGCCTGGGGCTGGCGTTGCTCTCCTGGAACCTGCCGGGCGGTGCCTGGCTGCGGATCCCGTTCCTGATCCCGTACGCGCTCTCCGGGATCGGCGTCGGCCTGATCTGGTCGTTCATCCTGTCCAGCGGCGGCGCGCTCGACCAGGCTCTGACCGTGTTCGGCGCAACCGGCCCGCGTTGGCTGGTCGACGCTCCACTGAACACGATCATGATGATCTTGGCCAGTGCTTGGCAGGGCGTCGGCGTGAACGCCCTGCTGTTCACCATCGGGCTGAACTCGATCCCGAACGAGCCGCTCGAGGCGGCCCGGCTGGACGGTGCCACTGGAGCGAGACTGCTCGGCAACATCGTCTGGCCGATGTTGCGGCCGCTGACCACGGTGGTGATCGGCCTGTCGATCGTGGCCAGCCTGAAGACCTTCGACATCGTCCAGGGGATGACCAAGGGCGGCCCCGGCCGGGCGTCCGAGACCCTCGCTCTGACCATGTACAAGGAGACGTTCGTCAACAGTGAGTACGGTCTCGGCTCCGCGATCGCGCTCTTCCTGACCGTGATCACGCTGATCGCCTCGGTGCTCTACCTGCGCCGCCAGCTGTCCAGCAAGAACGAGATCTGAGGGAGACGATCATGAACGGAAGGACCTCTCAGGTCGTTCGCACCGCGATCCTGGTGATCTTCGGCCTGGTCTGGCTGATCCCGGTGTATCTGCTGCTGGTCAACGCCAGCAAGGATCCGACCGGCTACGACTCGCGGCAATCCTGGATCCCGAACGGCTTCGCCCTGTTCTCCAACATCGCCGAGGCGCTGAGTCTGTCCGGGATGGCCGACAGCGTGCTGAGCACGGTGCTCTACAGCATCGTGTCCCCCGCCCTGGCCGTGATCGTCGGCGCGGCGGCCGGCTTCGGCATCGTCGCACTGGGCTTGAAGCACGGGTTCGCCTGGTTCGTGGTGATCTTCGGCGGGACCATCTTCCCGCTGCAGATGATCTTGCTGCCGCTGTTCGACGGCTACTCCCGGATCGGCCTGTACGACAACCGGGTCGGCATGATCCTGATCTACACGGCGATCGCGACCCCGTTCTCGGCGTTCGTGATGCGCAACTTCTTCACCGGAGTGTCACACAGTGTCTTCGAGGCGGCCCGGCTGGACGGTGCCTCGGTCTTCTCGATTTTCGCCCGGGTCTACCTGCCGATGTCGGTCAGCGCCCTGGTGGCGATCTTCATCCTGCAAGCGACCTTCATCTGGAACGACCTGTTGCTCGGGCTGGTGCTGGCCCAGTCCGACGCGGTCCGGCCGATCGTCACCACCCTGGCCGGGATGCAGAGCACCTACGGCGGCGCCCAGCTGTCCACCGTGCTGGCCGCCGGCGTGCTCGTCTCACTGCCGACCGTGATCTTGTTCCTGTGCACCCAACGCTTCTTTGCCAAGGGCCTCGCCCTCGGCCAGTACTGAGGAGACCTGTGACCGTCCCGCCCAGCCAACACGACCAGCTCGATCTGGCCGGCCCCCTTCGACCAGCTCAGGACGACGCTTCGACAGGCTCAGGGAACGATCAACTGATCCCGACCGTCGATGATCTTGCCGCCGACCCCGTCAGCCACCACTACGACGACCTGATCGCGCCGAGCGGGTTGACCAATCTGCTCGGCACGGTCCGGATCGATCATGATCTGACCCAGGTCAGCGCGGTCACCTTCCCGCCGATCTCGCAGGGGCTCACCGCGACCGGGACGCTGTTCGTCGACGGCCGGCTGTTCGCCTCGTACGGGGTGCCGGTGACGCACGCCTGGCGGCCCGACCGGGTGCTGCGGACCGCCGAGTTGCCGGGGCTGCGGATCGAGACGACCACCGTCGCGGTGCCCGGTGAGACCGCGGTCGTGATCGACGTCCGGGTGCACAACCTGGGCGCGGAGGATCGTGCGGTCACCATCGGGTTCACGGTCAATGCCCGGGTCCGGGCGGCCGACGGCGCGTGGCTCTCGGCTGAGTCACCGGGCGCGGCGAACGAGACCCTGGCCTGCCCCCTTCGACAAGCTCAGGACGACGCTTCGACAGGCTCAGGGAACGGTGAGCCGGACCGGATGATCTTCACCCAGCCCGGCGGTGCGGCGGTGTCGGTGCAGGGTCTGGACCGACCGGCGACGGTACGGGTCAGTGGCGTGGCGCCGGCCGGCGACACCTACGAGACCGGGATCGGCGGCACCGCTCGCGGCGGCACCGTCAACGCGATCCTCGACGTACCGGCCGGCGGATCGGCACGGATCGGTTATCTGCAGGCGATCGCGGCCACCGCGGAGCAGGCAAATTCGATCTTCGACCGGGTCGCTGCCGATGTGCCGGCCGTGATCACCGCCGCCGAGGAGTTCTGGAACCGACAGCTGCGGGCCGCGTTCACCCCCGGCAACGACGAGTTCTCCGGCCATCTGCCGATCCTGGAGACCGACAACGAGGCGCTGCGCCGGCTCTACTGGTGGGGCGTGCTCGGCGTGATCTGGTTCCGCCGCGACTTCGCCGGCAACGTCCTCGGCCGGAGCTACGACACGCTGATGCCGAACTACTGGTCGACCACGACGTTCATCTGGGACTTCAGCCTCAGCTCGCTGACCCACGCGCTGCTCGATCCGGAGCCGATGCGGCGGCAGCTCGCCCACTGGATCGACAGCGACATCCACACCCACTTCGGCACCTCGTCACTGACCGGTGGACCGGTCGGCAACTGGTATTCGGTGAACGACTACGCGATGACCCGGCTGGTCGACGACTACATCCGTCACACGGGTGATCACGACTTCCTCGGCGAAACGCTGGCCGGCCGACCGGTCCATGATCATCTTCGGCAGTGGGCGTACGCCTGGCAGCAGCTGCGGCAGAAGTCGCCGCTGGCCGATTACGGCGAGATCCAGAACCTGCTGGAGTGCGTCAGCTCCTACACCCATGAGGTGGCGAGCCTGAACGCCGCCAATGTGTGGAACCTGCGCACCTCCGCCGAGCTGCTCGAGCTGGCCGGCGCGCCGGGTGATCAACTCCGGGCCGAGGCCACCGAGCTGCTGCCGCAGGTGATCGAGCTCTACCAGCCCGGCACCGGCTTCTTCGCCGCCCGGCAGCCGGACGGCACCCGGCTCGGCGTCCGGCACTGCTACGACTTCAGCATCGTCGGCACAACCATCGCCGATGATCTCGACCCGACCGTCCGGTCGGAGATGATCGGCTTCTTCCGCCGCGAGCTGCAGTCCCCGAACTGGATCCGCGCCCTGTCCCCGCTCGACCCGGACGCCAGCTTCAGCGTCCGTCCCGATCACCAGTGGAACGGCGCCTACCCGGCCTGGCCGGCCGACGCCGCCCGGGCGCTGGTCCGGCTCGGTGCCGCGGACGTGGCGCTGGACTGGTTGCCCGGCCTGGCCCACTCCACGAACCAGGGGCCGACCGGCCAGGCGCACTTCGTCGAGGAGGCCCAGCCGGGCATCAACGGCGGCGCCCGCAAGGCACCGCCGCAGCTGCCGTACATCATCGACTGGTCCTGCTCCTCTTCCGGTGCCTGGGTGGCATTGGTGATCGAGTCCCTGTTCGGCGTCAAGGCCCAGTTGGACGGCACGCTGACCGCCGCACCGGTGCTCGCCGACCTCGACCCGACCGCGGTGCTGCGCGGCGTCCGGGTCGGCGACGAGTCCTACGACGTGCACGCGGACGGACGGGTCGTGCTCCAGCGCTGATCTTCTGCCTCTTGAGATGATTTCGCCATGACCGAACCCGTGACGTCGGTGATCGCCGAACTCTGCCGACTGACGACACCGGCGGCGATCGAGGAGACGCGGCTCGTCCCACTCGGCGGGGTGCCGCAGGTGGTGTCGATCCGCGGCCGCGATCGGCGGAATCCGATCATGATCGTCGTGCACGGTGGGCCGGGCACGCCGCTGAGTACGACGTCGTGGATGTGGCAACGGTCGCTCGAGGAATCCTTCACCGTCGTCCATTACGACCAGCGGGGCGCCGGCCGCAGCTTCCAGCACGACGACCCGGCCGCCCTCCGGAGTGCACTCAGTCTTGATCATTGCGCCCGGGACGCAGTCGAGCTGGCCGAGCTGATCAGCGGCGAGTTCGGCGTCGATCAGGTCTGCCTGGTCGGACACAGCTGGGGATCGGCCGTCGCGACCCGGGCCGTGCTGCTCCGGCCGGACCTGTTCGCCGCCTACCTCGGGGTCTGCCAGGTCGTCTCCGGCGAGCAGGGTGAAGAGGCCAGCTGGAGCTGGGTCCAGGCCGAGGCCGAGCGCCGTGGCGACAGCACAGCGTTGGCCGAGCTGGCCGGCATCGCGCCCTATCCCCGGCCGTTCGAGGTGTCGAAGTTGATCATACAACGGCGCTGGGTGGAACGCTTCGGCGGCGTTGCGGCAGGCCGCGCCGACTGCCCGTACTTCACCGATGGTGATCTTGCCGCACCCGACTACAGCGCTGCCGACCGGGCCTCGTCCCGGGCCGGCCGGGCGTTCCTGGCCGAGCACCTGCTGCCCCAGTTCATCGAACTTGATCTCACCGACGTCCGGTCGTTCCCGGTCCCGATCATCCAGTTCCTCGGCCGGCATGATCAGGTCACGCCGACCGGCCTGGTGATCGACTGGCTCGACCGGCTCACCGCGCCGGCCAAGATCGTCGCCTGGTTCGAGGACTCGGCCCACTTACCGATGTATGAGCAGCCCGGCCGCTTCCTGGTCGCGGTCCTGGAACACCTGCTCCCCTACGCCCCGGTGCCGCCGCCCAGACAGCAAGATCTGTTGTGACGGCGGATCGGGTCCGGGGACGGCTGAGGCATCCTGGACCGGCGGCCAGGGCGCGGGAGCCCCGCGGTGACGAGGAGGGCGTGTTGCGTGGCGATCGACCGACTGCGGGAGGTAGCGCCGATCGGGACGGGAAACGTCACACTCGACGACAGCCATCGGCGCAACCTTCAACATCGTGCCAGTCAGCCCTGCGCGACGCAGCACCGACAGCCGGCCGCGACACCTTCACCGCACCTCAACCCCGCCGCTCCTTGATGCGTCCTTCCGTCCGGCAGACCGCGATCCGGCAGCCGGAAACCCGGACCAGGGGAACAACCCAGCCCCCTGATCATGAAAGATCGAGGCTAGTGTCGTATCGCTTAGAGATCTTGACGTTTGCCGCCGTCCAGGTGCGTGCAGCGCAAGGCCGACGAGGAAGGGATATCGGGTCATATCTCGACTGAGGAGAACGCCGCGATGTGCATGCCTGGGCGTCGGTAACGTCAAGCTGTCTGGGCGACACGACACTAGGGCAGGACGGTCCAGCCGTTCGCCGTGATCGCGGCGATCAGGTCGGCCTCGGTGTCCGGGTCGACCGACAGGGACAGATAGCCGACCTCGCGGGCCTGGTCGTGCTCGATCGCGATGTCCTCGACGTTGACCCCGGACTCGCCGACCAAGGCGAACAGTCGGCCCAGGGCGCCCGGCTCGTCCGGGATCTGCACCACCACCCGGCTGTACGGGACCGCCGCCCGGCCGTGCTTGCCCGGGATCCGGCGGGTGCCGGAGACGCCGGAGCTGAGGACCGTCCGCAGTTCCTCGGTGCCGGGCTGCTCCAGTGCCTTGATCAACACCTGGAGTTGATCATCGACCTGGCGGAGCTCGGCCAGCACGGCGCCGGCGTTGCTGCCGAGGATCTGCTCCCACAGGCCGGGGTCGGAGCCGGCGATCCGGGTGACGTCGCGCAGTCCCTGCCCGGCGAGCAGCAGGTCCTCGGCCGGGATGTCGTTCAGCCGGCCGGCGGTCAACACGGACATCAGGTGCGGCAGGTGGGACACCCGGGCCACGGCGGCGTCATGATCATCGACATCCATGATCACCGGGCGGGCCCGGCAGGCGGTGACCACCGCGCGGACCACCTCGACCGCCTCGGCGGCCGTCCGGCGGTGCGGCGTGATCACCCAGGTCCGGTCGACGAACAGGTCGGCCCGGGCGGTGATCGGCCCGGAATGTTGCGAGCCCGCCATCGGGTGCGATCCGACGTAGCGGGCCAGCTCCCGTTCGCCGTCCCACAAGGTGTTCAGCACGCCGGCCTTGACCGAGCCGACATCGGTCACCACCGCGTTCGGGTAGCTCCGCAACGCGCTGGTGATCACCCCCGGCAGCACCCGGGGCGGCACGGCAGCGACCACCAGCCCGACCTGGTCCGGCTGGGCCGGCTCAGTCGTCCCGGCCCCCAGCTCGGCGGCCACTCGGGCGTGGCTCGCCTTGGCGTCGACCAGATGCACCGGCCAGCCGGCGACGGTCAGCGCGCAGCCCACCGACGCCCCGACCAGGCCCGCGCCGATGATCACCGTGGTCGGCTGTGCGCTGCTGATCCTGGCTTGCCCTTCGACAGGCTCAGGGAGCGTTGGAACCTGCGGCTCAGGGAGCGAGGGCTCCCGTGGTCGGGTCACGAGGGGTCGGGCTCCTGCGGGGTGGTCGGCCCGGTGGCGTCGGTGGCTCCGTCGGCGAGGTCGGTCTCCCGGACCGAGCCGGAGGCCGGTTTGGCCGGCGGTGGCTCGGTCTGATCGGTCTCGTCGGCGATCGCCTGCTCGGCGGCGGCAGCGGCGGGGCCGAGCAGGTCGCCCAGCCGGTCGCCCCGGATCCGCCGGAACTTCCGCGGCAGGGTCCTGGTCCGGTCCAGCACGGCCACCTCGAGCGCGTCCACGTCGAGGGCCCGCGGCGGTGCTCCGGCGCCCTGGTCGGAGGTCAGCGCGCGCACCGCCAGCCGGGCCGCTTCGGCCAACCCGAGATCGGGCTGGAACGCGCCCCGGATCACCTCGGTGATCGCCTCGGCGGAGCCGCCCATCACGGCGAAGCCCTCCTCGTCGTTGACCGAACCGTCGTAGGTGAGCCGATAGATCTGGTCCTGGTCCGACTCCGCGCCCAGCTCGGCGACCACGATCTCCACCTCGTAGGGCTTCTCGCCACCGGAGGAGAAGATCGTGCCCAGCAGCTGCGCGTACGCATTGGCCAGGCCGCGCCCGGTGACGTCGGTCCGGTCGTAGCTGTAGCCGCGCAGATCGGCATAGCGGATGCCGGCGGTACGCAGGTTCTCGAACTCGTTGTAGCGACCGACGGCGGCGAAACCGATCCGGTCATAGATCTCGCTCACCTTGTGCAGCGCCTGGGACCGGTTCTCCGCGACGAACAGGATGCCGTCGGCGTAGTGCAGCACGACCACCGACCGGCCGCGGGCGATCCCCTTCCGGGCATAGTCCGCCCGGTCCTTCATCAACTGCTCGGGGGCGACGTAGAACGGCATGCTCATGAAAGCGGGGCTCCTGGTCCGTCGGGGCGCTGCATCCGGCCGGTCAACATCTGGTTCACCAGTTCGGCGACCCGGTCGTCCGTGACCCGTTCGACACCGTCGGGCCCGGCGATCAGGATCACCGGGTAGATCCGCCGGGTCACATCCGGCCCGGCGGTGGCCGAGTCGTCCTCGGCCGCGTCGTACAGGGCCTGGATCACAGCCATCGTCGTCCCGGCGGCGTCCAGGTCGGTCCGGTACAGCTTCTTCAGCGAGCCGCGGGCGAACAGCGACCCCGAGCCGATCGAGTAGAAGTCGTGCTCCTCGTAGCGGCCGCCGGTCGGGTCGTAGGAGAAGATCCGGCCGGTCGCTTCGGCCAGGTCCCAGCCGGCGAACAGCGGCACCGCGACCAGGCCCTGGATCGCCAGGGCGAGATTGCCGCGGACCATCGTGGCCAGCCGATTCGCCTTGCCCACCAGGGAGAGCGGCGCACCCTCGAGCTTCTCGTAATGCTCCAGCTCGAGCTGGAACAGTCGCATCATGTCCAGCCCGATACCGGCCGAGCCGGCGAAGCTGATCACCGAGAACTCGTCCGCCGGATAAACCTTCTCGATGTCCCGCTGGGCGATCACGTTGCCCGCGGTGGCCCGCCGATCACCGGCCACGACGACCCCGCCGGGGAACGTCGCCGCGACGATCGTCGTCCCGTGCGGCGCCAGCGCACCGGCGTCGCCATGCCCCAACTCACCGGGCCGCCCCGACGGCAGCACCTGGGGTGCCACGGCCGAGGCGAACTCGTAGAACGACGACGTACCGATCTTGAAGTATTCCGGTGACAGACCTATCGACGACAGATCGCTCACTGCCCACCCTTCTGAACGAAGCTCCGGACGAACTCTTCGGCGTTGACCTCGAGCACATCGTCGATCTCGTCCAGCAACGAATCGACATCGGAATCCAGCTCCGCCTTGTGGGCCGTGTCGGCCGGGGCGATCTCTTCGACTTCCTGTTCCTCCCGGCTGCGGGACCGCTTCCGGGTGTGCTCTGTCTCTGCCATGACGTCTCCTCCCGAGGGTTGGGGCGGCCTCGATGTGGAGGCGCCCGCCTCTGGTTGTCGGATCAAGCCTAATCTCCGCAGCCGACAGCCTCGCGGAGATCCCGCCTAACGATTGCTCTCGGCTTCAGCGACCGAGCGCCTCGACCAGTTCCGCCACGGTGTCGCTGGCGTCGATGATGTGGCCCACCTGGGCCCGGGTGCCGCGCAACGGGTCGAGCAGCGGGATCCGCTGCAGCGCGGCTCGGCCCGGCACGTCGAAGATGACCGAATCCCAGGATGCGGCGACGACCGCATCGCCGAACTTGCCCATCACCTTGCCCCGGAAATAGGCCCGGGTGTCGGCCGGCGGCTCGAGCCGGGCCTGCTCGATCTCCGCGTCGCTGATCAGCCGCTGCATCCGGCCCTTGGCGACCAGGGCCTGGTAGAGGCTGCGGCGGGCGTCGACGTCGCAGTACTGCAGGTCGATCAGGGCCATCTTGGCGGCGTCCCAGCCCAGCCGGTCGCGCTCCCGGTACGAATTCATCAGCTTCAGCTTGGCCACCCAGTCGAGCTGGTCGGCCAGCTCGTACGGGTCCCGGCGGAGCGCGTCCAGGCAGCCCTGCCAGCGGGCGAACAGGTCCTTGGCCTCGATCCGGGCCGCCTCGGTCAGCTCGCCCGCCACCTCGTCGTAGGTGGCCCGGCAGGCCTCCAGGTAGATCTCCTGCAGCCCGACAGCGGTGATCGTCCGGCCGTCGACCAGACCGATCGTGGTGGTGCAGGCCGGGTCGTGGCTGATCGCCCGCATCGCCGTCACCGGCGCGGCCAGCCGCACCTGCGGCCCGACCGTGCCGAGCTCGATCGCCCGCAACACCCACGCGGCGCAGCCGAGCTTGAGGTAGGTGGAGATCTCCGACATCGAGGCGTCGCCGGTGATCACGTGCAGCCGCCGGTGCTTGGTCGCGTCGGCGTGCGGCTCGTCCCGGGTGTTGATGATCGGCCGGTTCAGCGTCGTCTCCAGGCCCACCTCGGCCTCGAAGAAATCGGCCCGCTGGCTGATCTGGAAGCCGGCCTGTTCGCTGGACTGCCCGATCCCGACCCGGCCGGCGCCGGTGATCACCTGTCGCGACACCAGATGTCCGGTGAACTGGGTGACGATCCGGTCGAACGGGGTGGCCCGGGACAGCAGGTAGTTCTCGTGCGTGCCGTACGAGGCGCCCTTGCCGTCGGTGTTGTTCTTGTACAGCCGGATCTGCCGGCCGATCGACTCGCTGGCCTGCCGGGCGGCGATCGCCATCACGGCGTCACCGGCCTTGTCGTAGCGCACCGCGTCCAGCGCCGAGGTGACCTCCGGACCGGAGAACTCGGGGTGCGCATGATCGACGTACAGCCGGGCACCGTTGGTCAAGATCAGGTTGGCCATGCCGAGGTCGGTGTCGGTCAGCTGGTCCGGGTGGGCCTGGTTCCGGGTCAGCTCGTAGCCGCGGAGATCGCGCAGCGGCGTCTCCGTCTCGTAGTCCCAGCCGGCGGCCCCGCCGGAGGTGGTCCAGCCGTACGCCTTCACGACGTGGTTGGACAGTTGCATCGGGTGGAGTTCCTCGTCGGCCGGAGCCCCGATCGCGCTGATCCCGTACTCGGTCTCGATTCCCATCACACCATCCACGGGCTCAGCCTACGTTCCGGCGCGACCCCGTCTCACGAGATCGGCGCGATGGCGCCGATGTCCGTGATCGAGATCTGCCGGGTTCGACTCGCCCGAGATGGGACTACAGTGCTGCCGTGAAGCTCCCGCTAGCCTTCGCCATTGATCTGATCGTCGTGCTCGTCTTCGCCATCGTCGGCCGCAGCAGTCACGCAGAGTCGATCGAAGTGGTCGGGGTCGGGCTCACCGCGTGGCCGTTCCTGATCGGCGCCGGCGTCGGCACCGTGCTGGCCCTGCTCGGGCACCGGTTCCGGCCCACAGCGCAGGGCGCGATGCCCGCCGGTCTCGCGGCCGGGGTCATCGTCTGGGTCTGCACCATGGTCGGTGGCATCGCCCTCCGGCTGGCCAGCGGCGACACCGCCGAGACACCGTTCGTCATCGTCGCGACGATCAGCCTGGGCGTGCTGTTGCTGGGCTGGCGGGCCGGCTACAAGCTGATCTGCCGGGCCCGGCACGCGACCACTGGCTGAAACCCTCGTTGCACAATCGCAACCAATCGCCCGACAACGGATCCGCAGCTGCAGCCGTATCGGGGTCATGAAAACGACCTTGATCGGCGGGATCACGGCCCTGGCCCTGCTCCCCAGCACCCTCCTCGGCGCGGCTGCGGCCCCGACCCGGGACCCCAACGTCTCGAGCAGCCCCAGCAGCAGTCCGGCTCCCAGGCACTCGGGGACGGCGAGGTGCTGCTCGAGATCGGCCGGAACGACGACGCGGAGCAGCTGCGGCCAGGTCGGCTGGTCCTCGAGGACCTGGCCACTGGTCAGCGCACCGTCGTCCGCGGCCAGGCGGACCTGCACCAGGACACGCAGACCTACCTCGCGTCGGTGAGTGCGACCCACGTGGTCTGGCAGGAGGACCCGGGACGGGAGCTCGCCAACGGCATGTGGACGATGTACGCCTACGACCGCGCGACGAAGAAGATCAGCACGGTCGCCAAGGCCCACGAGGTCGAGCCGTATGGCGGCGCCCCACCGTCGGCCGGACCAGGCCGGCCATCTGTGCCAACGGCTGGGTCTACTGGGCCGAAGGCCGGACCAACCCGGTCCTGGGCAAGCCCTGGCTGGCCGACATCTACGGCCGGGAGCTCGGCTCGACCGCGCCAGCCCGGCTGATCGTCGAGAACGCCTACCAGGCGACGGCCACCGATGACTGGCTCTACTACCAGGACTGGGACCGGGAGAAGGGCGACGTGCCTGGGTACGCCATTCATCGCCGGTCGCTGACCGACGGGCGGACCGAACTGGTCCACCGTGATCCGAAGCGTGACGGCGGCGCCTTCCTCGCCGCCAACGGCGACGTCGCCGCCTGGACGACCAGCAACGACGAACTGCTCGTCTATCGCGACTCCACCCGGATCGCCCGGGTCACGGCGAAGCAGGATCACAGCACCGCCTGGGTGACGGCAGGGCCGGACATGATCGGCTTCACCACCGGCGATGGGGCGGCGACGAACGACCTGCTGCTCGACCTGCGCGACGGCTGCCGGCTGCACCGGCTGGCCAAGGCGCCGGGCCTGGCCGGAGTCGAGCTGGCCGGCGGCACGATCGCCTGGACCGTGCCGGATCCCAAGACCGGTGCGGCTGCCTGGCACTACGGCCGGCTGAACTGAACCGACGACGAATATCGGCTTGCGCAGGACGGTCCCCAACCGGGATCGTCCTGCCATGTCTCTGTCCAGGCCCGACGCGCAGGTGATCTTCCTCAACGGCGCGCCCAGCGTCGGCAAGTCGAGCACGGCCCGGGCCCTGCACGAACTGCTGCAGCAGCCGCATTTCTATCTCGGGCTGGACGAGTTCCGGTGCGGCTACCTGGACCGGGTCTGGCTGGGTGATCACGGAGATCTGTTCTCCCGGATGGTCGACGTCTATCTGCAGGCCCTGGCCGTGCTGGTCCGGTCCGGGCACGACGTGATCGCCGAGGCGATGCTGACCCCGCAGAACCAAGATCGTTATCTGGAGCTGTTCGCCGGACTGCCGGTGATCTTCATCGGGATCACCTGCGACCTGTCGGTGGCGATGAGTCGCGAGGCGAGCCGCGGTGACCGGCGGAAGGGGCCGATCGATCTCGATCTGCCGGAGCTGCACACGCTGCATGATCACGGCTGCTACGACGGCATGATCGACACCACGATGATCAGCCCGCGGCAGGCCGCGGAACGGATCCTGCCGGTGCTGGCCGATCCACCGCGGCCGTCCGCGTTCGACCGGCTCCGGGAGCGGGACGGTTCGGGGTCGGCACGGTAGACGAGTCGGCCCGGTGGCCGCATCCTTGGGGGAGGCCGACTTCGAGGGGGATCACCATGGACCTGGGCTTCGAGCGGATCTTGCAGGTGAAGATCCCGGTGACGGATCTGCAGCGCAGCGTCAACTGATACCGGCGGGTGTTCGGACTGCGGTTGGCCTGGGAGTTCGGCGGGCCCGGATCGGCCTGCGCCGGCTCGACACCGTGCCCGGCGAGCCGTCACTGGCCGGCTTCGACGTCGTCAGCCTCGGCGTGCCGTCCGTCGACGTACTGAAGGCGCTGGCCGAGCGGTTCGACGAACTCGGCGTGCAACTCGACGTACCGGACCCCGATGGCACGGTGATCCGGATCCTGTCGCCGTTCGGGGAGCACGCGCCGTTCACCGGCGTCGAGTTCGGCCCCGACCGGACCCCCACCTTCTACCCGACCCCGCGCCTGCAGCTGGACTGAAGCGGTCGGCGTTGGACCGCGTCCGGAGCCGCGTCGGCCGGTCAGTGGAGGGGTTCTCAGAACCCGCAGTGGTGTTCTTCGGCCAGGGTCGATCGGCGTGTTGCCCGCTCGAGGGCGGCAGATGGCCGGAAAGCTGGCGAGGCTTGACAACCGATCGCGCCGGCGGCCCGTATAGAGGGCAGCCGATGGCCCGACCAGGTCGCAACCTCAGGAGGCACCATGCCCCGCCGTGACGCCGAGTTCACCGAATACGTCTCGGAGCGACGACCGATGTTCCTGCGCGCCGCCTACCTGCTCTGCGGCGACTGGGGCCAGGCCGAGGACGTCGTGCAGATCGTGCTGGTCAAGGCCTACCTGGCCTGGCCCCGGATCCACCGGGACCGCGCCGACGCGTACATCCGCCGGATGATCGCCCGGACCGCCATCGACGAGTGGCGCCGGCCGAGCCGCCGCGCGGCGCTGCCCGGCGACTCGCTGATCGACCTGTCGGCGGCTACGCCGGAAGGACCGGGCTACGAGGAGCGCTCGGTGCTGCTGCAGGCACTGGGCCAGCTACCCGCTCGGCAACGCCAGATCGTCGTGCTCCGGCACTGGTGGGACTGCTCGGTCGCCGAGGTGGCGAAGGACCTGCGGATCACCCAGGGCACCGTGAAGAGCCAGACCTCGCGGGCCCTGGAGAAACTCAAGATCTTGCTGGACCCACCGTCGGGATCGTCCCAACCCAACGTCGAAATGATCGGAGAATCATGAACCCCAACGATCCGCAACTCCGCCGGGACGACTTCGACGACTGCTTCGCCGACCAGCCCGCGCCGGTGTCCCCCGACGGCGACCTGGCCCGCGGCCAGTTCCACCTGCGCCGCCGGCGGCGGGTGATCGGTGGTGCGGTCGCCGCAGCGGTCGCCATCGTGATCATCGCCGTCCCCTTCGTGAGCTCACAAGCCACCGGCCCGATCTTCGATCCGGCCCAGACGCCGACCGCCGTACCGCCGACCCAGTCGGCAACCTGTGCCCCGGCAACCATCAAGATCGCGGACGCGATCACCGATCCGGCCAACCGGCCGATCTCGGAGATCAAGACCGTGCCGGACGTGATTGCTGGGGAGAAGATCAAGTTGCAGGCCCTCTCCACGACGGGTGAGATGCTTATCGAGGTCGGCGGACGGACCGAAGGCGATCAAGGCGGGGCTATTTACCACGCCGGTCAGCTCTACATCGAAAACATCGCCACGGGCGATCGCACGGTAGTCCGGGACAACGACAACCTCCCGCAAAACCTGAATACCTACCCGGCGGCGCTCGACCAGAACTATGCCGTCTGGATCGAAGAGCACTCCGACGACGATTCCCAGGACTGGGTCATGCGTGCCTTCAACCGATCCACCGGCGAGACAACGACGATCATCGACTCCGCATCAACCCCGGACGAGGATGATTTCGCTCCGGACGATGTCAGCCTCTGGAACGGCTCTCTCTTCTGGGTCGCGGCGGAAGACTCCCCGGATGGGAAATCCACGAAATCAAGGATCTACGAGCGCCGCCTCGACGCCGAAGGAGCGGCCCAAGTCCTGGTCGAGGACGCCGGCAATCTCGTGACGACCGAAGGCTGGCTCTACTACGTCCGCTGGGTCGACGGAATCGAAGGGAGCGCCTTGTACCGGATGTCACTCACCGACCGTAAGGCAGAACTCATCCACCGGGATGAACGAGGTGAGCGCAACGGCGAAGTGACCGCGTTCGGCGCTGTCTCCGCTTGGCCCGTGGGCAAGGAACTGGTTGTCTACCGTGACGCCACGCTCATCGCTCGACTGACGCCGCGCCAGGGCCACGAAGTCCGTGATCCGGTGGCAGTGAATGGTGCGATCGTGTTCAGTTCGGGCGAGGGGGAGGACTCCCCCGGCATGCTCGACGATCCCAAGGGCCTGGTGCTTGATCTTCAGGCCGGGTGTCAACTCTATCAACTGGCTCCTGAAGTGACCGTTGGGGATACCTTCCTGGCGGCGGGACAATACGTCGCCTGGGCGGTCTCCACTCCGGCGCAGGACGGTACCAGGGACTGGCATATCGGCCGACTCCGCTAATCCCTCCTCCCCCACCACCCCAGAGTCGTCGGACCTCAGCCGGTTACAGCCAGCTGAGAGTCTGACAACTCGGGGTTTCTTTGGGGTTCAGAGGTATTGGCCGGTGTTCGACACGGTGTCGATGGAGCGGCCCGGCGTGGTGCCCTTGGAAGAGGAGATCAGGGTCCGGATGAAGACGATCCGCTCCCCCTTCTTGCCCGAGATCTTGGCCCAGTCGTCCGGGTTGGTGGTGTTCGGCAGGTCCTCGTTCTCGGCGAACTCGTCCCGGCAGGCCTGCAGCAGATGTTCGATCCGCAAGCCCCGGACCCCGGTGTCGAGCAGGTCCTTGATCGCCATCTTCTTGGCCCGGTCGACCACGTTCTGGATCATCGCGCCGGAGTTGAAGTCCTTGAAATACAGGACCTCCTTGTCACCACCGGCGTAGGTCACCTCGAGGAACTGGTTCTCTTCCGACTCGGCATACATCCGGGTCACCACCCGGTCGATCATGGCCGAAGTGGTCGCGGCCGGATCGCCCTCCCACTCGGCCAGGTCGTCGGCGTGCAGCGGCAGGGTGGCGGTCAGATATTTGCTGAAGATCTCCCGGGCCGACTCCGCGTCGGGCCGCTCGATCTTGATCTTGACGTCCAGCCGGCCGGGCCGCAGGATCGCCGGATCGATCATGTCCTCCCGGTTGGAGGCGCCGATGATGATCACGTTGTCCAGGCCCTCGACACCGTCGATCTCGCTCAGCAGCTGCGGCACGATGGTGTTCTCCACATCGGAGGAGACGCCCGAGCCGCGGGTCCGGAAGAGCGAGTCCATCTCGTCGAAGAAGACGATCACCGGCATCCCGTCGGAGGCCTTGTCGCGGGCCCGCTGGAAGACCAGCCGGATGTGCCGCTCGGTCTCGCCGACGTACTTGTTGAGCAGCTCCGGGCCCTTGATGTTGAGGAAGAAGCTGCGCCCCTCCTGGCCGGTCCGCTCGGTCACCTTCTTGGCCAGCGAGTTGGCCACCGCCTTGGCGATCATGGTCTTGCCACAGCCGGGCGGACCATACAGCAGGACGCCCTTGGGCGCCTTCAGCTGGTGCTCGGCGAACAGCTCCTTGTGCAGGTACGGCAGCTCGACGGCGTCCCGGATCGACTCGATCTGCGACCCCAGCCCACCGAGGTCGTCGTAGTCGATGTCCGGCACGTCCTCCAGCACCAGCTCCTCGACGTCGAGCTTGGGGATCCGCTCGTACGCGAAGTGCACCCGCCGGTCGATCAGCAGCGAGTCACCGGAGCGCAACTGGGTGCCGCGCAACGCGAGCCCCAGCCAGACGATGCTCTCCTCGTCGCCGTGCCCGATCACCAGGGCACGCAGACCGTCGTCGAGCACCTCTTTCAGCAGCACGACCTCGCCGACCCGGTCGTAGCCGAGCACGCCGACGACGTTGAGGGCCTCGTTGACCATGACCTCGCGGCCCGGCTCGAGCTGATCAATGGGCACGTCGGGGCTGACGCTGACCCGCATCTTGCGGCCACCGGTGAAGATGTCGGCGTTGCCGTCCTCCGGCGAGCCGAGGAAGACCCCGAAGCTCGCCGGCGGCTGCGCCAGCCGGTCCACCTCGGCCTTCAGGGCGACGATCTGGTCCCGCGCCTCGCGCAGCGTCGAGGCCAGTCGATCATTGTTGGTGGCGGTGTTCCGGGCGTCCTGCCGGGATTCGGCCAGACGGCGCTCCAACACGGCGATGTCGTGTGGATGAGCCGCCACCCGCTCCCGGAGGCGATCCAATTCGACTCGTAGCGATGCGATCTGGGCGACCAGAACATCGCGGCCTTCACTCGGTGTGGTCACGTCCCCTCACCTCCCTGAGAGACCCTACCCGGCGTCCGAACTGCCTCGGGGTCCTTCGTAATCGGCGCCGTAGGCACCTGGTGCGGGCCGCCGCTTACGTGCCGGAGCGGTCTGTCCCGGAGCCAGACGACGGCTGGTGATCAAGAACCCAGTATGACCGATCATCGAGTGCTTCGGCCGGATCGCCAGGCCCTCGGCCTGCCATCCTCTGATGATCGACTCGGTCGCCTCGGGCTCGGTGAATCCGCCGTGCACCCGCAGCGTCTCGATCACCCGGCCGAGTTGGGTCACCGTCGCGACGTAACAGCAGAAGACGCCGCCCGGCAGCAGCACCTCACCGGCCGCGTCGACGCAGTCCCACGGAGCCAGCATGTCCAGCACCATCCGGTCCACCGGCTCGGGCGGATCGGCCGCCAGCCGTTCCACCAGATCGCCGGTGATCAAGGTCCAGGCCGGATGCTCGGTGCCGAGGAAACTGCGGACGTTCTTGGCCGCGACCTGGGCGAAGTCGTCCCGGCGTTCGTACGAGATCAACCGGCCGGTCGGGCCGATTGCGCGGAGCAGGCTCAAGGTCAGCGCACCGGACCCGGCGCCGGCCTCGATCACCCGGGCACCAGGGAAGATGTCGGCGTCGACGACGATCTGGCCGGCGTCCTTGGGATAGACCACGGCCGCGCCGCGCGGCATCGACGTGGTGAACTCCCCCAGCAACGGCCGCAGCACCAGGAACTCGGTGCCGCCGGTCGACCGGACCACTCGGCCCTCCGGCCGATGCAGCAACTCGTCATGATCGACGATGCCGCGGGCGCTGTGGAACTTGCCGCCTTCGGCCAGCACGACCGAGTGCCGGCGGCCCTTCGGATCGGACAGTGTCACCCGCTCACCGGGGCGCAGGTCGCCGCGCCGGACGCCGGACAGGTCCGGCTCGTCGACCGGCTCAGGGGGCGTCGACTCAGCCACCGCTCATCCCCCAGAAGCCGAGCTGCCAGCCGGGGCCGAAGGAGAGTGGATCGACATCCACCCCGACCCGGATGAACAGGTATTCGTCGGACTGGCTGATCGGCAGCACGGTCAGATCGGACGCGGCCCGGTTCTGCAACTGGGCGATCAGCGCCTGCGCCTGGGCATCCTCGGTGGCCGCCCGGAACTGGGCTTCCAACGTCTGGACCGCATCCTTGCTGTTCTCCGGCGGCGCGGTCAGGTACGGCTGCAGCCAGGCGACCGGGGTCGCCGACCACGCCTTCCGATCGGCCAGGGTCAGGTCGGCTGCCGCGTCCTGCGGCCGAAGGCGCACGCTCAGCCCGCCGGTGTCCTCGAGCCGACTCCGGATCTGGTTGGCCAGGTCCCGGTCGTCGGGGCTGGTCGGGTCGTAGGACAGGGTCAGCTGGATCCGCTTCGGCCAGGTCACCTGCGGATTGGCGACGCCACCGACCGGGAAGCTGGAGACGTAGCCGGTGACGGTCGGCGGCACGATCGAGTCGAGCGTCCGGTCCGACTGCAGGGCGAGCGCGATCGCCTTCCGGACCGCGACGTTCTGACCGGCCCGCGAATCGGGGTTCCAGAGCAGCTGCTGCACCCGGCTGCCGGTCAACGGTCGGCCGGTGAACCCGTCGGCGGAGTTGGGGGCGGCTGTCGCCTGCTGCCGGAGCCGGGTCACCGCGGCCGCGTTCAGCCCACGCCAGACCACGTCGACCTCGGCATCGGCGATCGCCTCCTCGATGGTGCCGGAGTCCGGCGCAACCCGATAGACCAGACCTTCCAGCCGACCCGGGGTGCGGCCCTTGTAGTCCATGAACTTCGCCAGTTGCAGTTCCTCGGGCTGGAACCGGCTCACCTGATACGGCCCGGAGCCGACAATCGGCTGGTCCGGAGCCCGGAGCTCGTCGGCGTCGTACACCTCCTCGTCGACGATCGAGGCGCCGATCGAGGCCAGCGCCCAGACGAACTGGGTGTCCGGCCGGCTGAGCCCGAACTGGACGGTCAGCGGATCCGGTGTCTGGATCCGGCGCAGCGACGAAAACATGCTGGCCGACGAGCCGGGGATGTCGAGCCGGGTCAGTCGCTCGATGCTGAACTTCACGTCGCTCGAGGTGAGGTCGTGACCGTTGTGGAACTTCAGGTCGGTGCTCAGGGTGCACGTGTAGACGGTGGGCGTGGTGAACATGCAGTCGCGGGCGGCCGCGTCCGGCTTGGCCGCGTTGCTGCCAGGATCGGCGGTCATCAGCCGCTGGTAGACGTTCTGCGCCAGGATCGCCGAGCCCTGGTCGACGACCGCGGCCGGGTCGACCACCCGGATCGGGTCGGTCGACATCACGGTGAACGGCCGCTTCGGGGTCGGTGTCGGCGGGGTCGGGGTGTCGTTGGGCGTGTAGCAACCGGCGAGGAGGAGCAGGACTCCGGCGATCAGGGCCAGTGCCGCCCGACGGTCGCGGCTCGGCCGCGCCGCAAGGCTACGATTCACTGTTGATCTCCTCGACCAGCCGGGCCACCGCCTTCGCGTCCAACTCGGTCATGGAGCGGACGTGCACCCGCCGCGGCGCCGGCGGGATGTGCACCAGGTTCTCGACCGCCAGCACGACGGCGCCGGCCGCGTTGCCGGACCGGGCACCGGTGCCGGAGTCCTCGAACACCGCGCAGTCGTGGGCGGACACCTCGAGCTTGCGGCAGGCGCTCTCGTACGGTTCCGGATGCGGCTTGCCGTTGCTGACCTCGTCGCCCGCCACCGATGCCTGGAACGAGCCGGCCGGCAGTCGCTCCAGCGCAGCGTCGAGCAGCACCCGGTAGGACGCCGAGACCAGCGCGCACGGCACCCCCGCCTCGTTCAGCGAGGCCAGCAGGTCCAGCGCGCCCGGCCGCCACGGCACCTCGCCACTCTTGAACTGCGCCACCACTCGGGTCAGCAGCTCATCCACCACCCAGGCCGGATCGAGGTCGGTGCGGCCGATCGTGTTCAGGATGTAGGCGCCGGAGTCGAGCAGCGAGTTGCCGACCAACTGCTCGGCATGCTCCTCGGACCACTCCTGGCCGAGGCTGCCGACCAACTCGTACTCGGCCGCCACCCAGAGCGGCTCGGTGTCGGCCAGGGTGCCGTCGAAGTCCCAGAGGGCCGCGGCCAGAGAGGGAAGTCCGCTTTTCATCGGGTTTCCAGCGGATACGTGGAGCGCTGCGGAGAGTGGGATGCATTCATGGCGCGGCCATTCTCGCAGACCCGCCAACTCGCTCGATCCACCCTGGAATCCGTCCCCGAGTCGACCGCTCCCGGCACAGAACGCGGCGTGTGTCGCGATCAGGTGGGCCACCGGCGGTTGGATTCCAGGGTTTCCACAGCCGAGGCGGGACGATCCGCGTCATCCACAACTTTTCCGGATCGCGATCCGAACCGCGTCCGGCGAACCACATTCCGATCATGAGACACGATGAAGTGACGCGACTGGTGGGGCAGCAGGGAGTGTTCGATCGGCGTCGGCATCCCGAGCTGGCCGCCGGATCGACTGGCTGGCCCGAACCGACCGACTGATCCGGCTGCTCCCCTCGATCTACACGATTCCAGCGGCCGCTCAGGATCCCGGGATCCTGATCCTCGCGGCCGCGACCTGGGATCCCGGTGCGGTGATCACCGGTGCTGCCGCGGCCTGGCTCACCTTCCTGCCGAAGTTCCCGCTGCGCTGCGTCTCGCCGGCCTCCACTCGGCGGACCCGGCAGCCGGGCTTTCTCGTCGAGCGGCGATCCGTTCCCGCCGACTTGATCATCGAAAAGGCGGGTGTCCGCTGCACCACGCCGGCGCTGACCGCGCTGGCACCGTGCCGGACGATCGGCGGCGATGGGATCGATGCCGTGCTGCGATCCCGGCGAGCGACACTGGGCCAGCTCTGGGATGCGCTCCGGTTGACCACCAATCGGACCGGCGATGCCGATCGGCGTCGGCTGCTGCTCGACTCGAGATCGCGGCCCTGGTCTGCCGCGGAGCGCCGGGCGCACCGGCTCTTCCGGGCCGCCGGGATCGACGGCTGGGCTGGATCGCCAATCTTCGGGTGGAGCCGCACGGACAGGTCTACTACATCGACATCGCCTTCCCCCGGCTCCGGCGTGGCGGTTGAGATCGACGGACGAATCCATGCCGACCCGCGGAACTTCGAGGCGGAGCGGCTGCGGCAGAACGACCTGGTGCTCGACGGGTGGCTGGTGCTGCGGTTCACCTGGGCCATGATCACGGAGAGCCCGACGCTGTGGTGGTGGCCGTGACCAGGGCCCTGGAATTGCGCCACCAGTTCGCACGATGACGGCCGACACGCGACATTTTCGGCAACGCCGCGCGACTGCGGGTCGAATTCCAGGGGAGCTTGTGGACCAAGCGCGCGGACTCGACGGACAACGTTTTCCTAGCGGCAAGGCGGAGCCTCGGCGGAGGTCATGCCCGGTTCGCAGCCTGAGGTCATGGCGCTTCCTCGACGTAGATTCCTCGGTCTGGCCGCCGGCACCGCGGCCGCGACCTCGGCCCTCAGCTACGACTCGGCGGCGGCCGCGCCGCTGCCCAAGCTCGACGATCCCTTCACCCTCGGCGTCGCCAGCGGCGACCCGCTGCCCACCGCCGTGGTCCTGTGGACCCGGCTGGCCCCCAAGCCACTCGAGGGCGGCGGCATGCCCGCTCGCACCTACCGGGTCGACTGGCAGCTCTCGGCCGACGAGAAGTTCAGCCGGGTGGTCCGGTCCGGCAGCGCGTCGGCCAGCCCCTCGCAGGGGCACAGCGTGCACGTCGACGCGATCGGCCTGGAGCCCGGCCGGACCTACTGGTTCCGGTTCCGGCAGGGCGACAACGTCAGTGCCGTCGGCCGGACCCGGACCGCGCCCGCGGCCCTGGCCAACCCGGAGTCGCTGCGCTGGGGCGTGACGTCCTGCCAGAACTGGGAGGCCGGCTACTACAACGCGCACAAGCACCTGGCCGAGGAGGACCTGGACTTCGTCGCGTTCCTCGGTGACTACATCTACGAGGGCAAGGGCAATCCCAATGCGCTGCGGACCCACGAGGGCACCGACGAACCGTACTCGCTGACCGACTACCGCAACCGGCACGCGCAATACCGGACGGACAGCGACCTGCAGGCGGCGCACGCGGCGCACCCGTTCATCTGCACGCCGGATGATCATGAGATCGACAACAACTGGGCCGACGACATCCCGCAGGATCCGCAGAACCAGACGCCCGAAGCGTTCCGCAAGCGGCGGATCGCCGCCCTGCAGGCGTACTGGGAGCACATGCCGTTCCGGCGGACCCAGCGACCGCACGGCCCGGACATGCAGATCTATCGGGCCTTCCGCTTCGGCCGACTGCTGGACGTGCCGGTGCTGGACACCCGGCAGTACCGGGCGGACCAGGTCGGCACCCTGGCCGAGGCCGAGGCGCCGGGCCGGTCGATCACCGGCGAGAAGCAGGAGAAGTGGCTGCTGGACCGGTTGACCGACTCCTCGTCGCAATGGAACGTCCTGGCCAACCAGGTGATGTGGGCGCAGAACGACCGCTCCGCCGGACCCGAGGAGTCGTTCGACTTCGACAACATGGACGGCTATCGGTGGCAACGTCGCCGGGTGCTGGAGCAGTTCCGCAACGTCTCGAACCCGGTGATCATGACCGGTGACCGGCACTGCACCTGGGCCTGCGATCTGAAGACCGACTTCGACAACGAGGGCTCCGAGGTGGTCGGCGCCGAGTTCACCGGCACCTCGATCACCTCCGGCGGCGACGCGGATCCGGTCGGCTTCCACAAGACGTACGACCCGATCATGGCCGACAGCCCGCACTGGCGCTACATCGACAACCAGCGCGGCTATCTGATCATGGAGGCGGACCGGAAGCAGCTGACCACGAAGCTGCGCCTGGTGGACACGGTGACCAACCGCGAGTCGAAGGTCCGGACCGAGGCGACCTTCGTCGTGCTGGACGGCGTGCCCGGCATCACCGAGGTGGACGCGGCCTCCGCCTGAGCCATCAGCCGATTCATGGCGACGTTCGAGTGTTCGTTCCCTGAGCTTGTCGAAGGACCAAAGGTGATCGCGCCCGCCCATCGACAGGCGCAGGGAACGAACACTCCTACGTCCCCATCGACCAACCCAGTCTCGTCGGAAGGCACCGGAGGGGTGGGTTCGGCACAGGTCGCGCGAGTGGGATATCTTGACATCAAGACAGCGCGACCTGAGGAGAGAGTGTCTTGGCCAAGATCATCTACACCCTGACCGACGAGGCACCGCTGCTGGCGACGTACTCGTTCCTGCCGATCATCGATGCCTTCACCGACAGTGCCGGCGTCGAGGTCGAAACCCGGGACATCTCGGTCGCGGCCCGCATCCTGGCCGGCTTCGCGGACCAGCTGCCGGCGGATCAGCAGATCCCCGATGCGCTGGCCGAGCTGGGTGAGTTGGCGACCACGCCCGAGGCCAACATCATCAAGCTGCCCAACATCTCCGCTTCCGTACCGCAGCTGAAGGCGGCGATCGCCGAGCTCCAGGCGCAGGGGTTCGCGCTGCCCGACTATCCCGACGAGGTGAAGAGCGACGCCGACGCCGACGTCCGGGCCCGCTACGACAAGGTCAAGGGCTCCGCGGTCAATCCGGTGCTGCGCGAGGGCAACTCGGATCGTCGCGCGCCCGCTTCGGTGAAGAACTACGCCAAGTCACACCCGCACTCGATGGGCGCCTGGTCCGCCGATTCGAAGACCAACGTGGCGCATTTGACCATCGGAGACTTCCGCTCCAACGAGCAGTCCGTGGTGCTGCCGTCCGACGACGTGCTGACGATCAAGCACACCGCGTCCGACGGCACGGCGACGGTGCTCAAGGACGGCCTCAAGGTGCAGGCCGGCGAGGTGGTCGACGCGACCTTCATGAGCGCCGCCGCGCTGGACGCCTTCCTGGCCGAGCAGATCGCCCGGGCCAAGGCCGACGGCGTGCTGTTCTCGCTGCATCTCAAGGCGACGATGATGAAGGTTTCCGACCCGATCATCTTCGGCCACGCGGTCCGGGTCTTCCTGCCGCAGGTTTTCGAGCAGTACGGTGCCGCTCTGGCCGAGGCCGGGCTGAGCCCGAACGACGGTCTCGGCTCGATCCTGTCCGGGCTCGCTGCCCTGCCGAACGGCGCCGAGATCAAGGCCGCGATCGACCAGGGTCTGGCCGACGGGCCGGCGTTGGCGATGGTCAACTCCGACAAGGGGATCTCCAACCTGCACGTGCCGAGCGACGTGATCGTCGACGCCTCGATGCCGGCGATGATCCGCACCTCGGGGCACATGTGGGGGCCGGACGGCGGCGAGGCCGACACGTTGGCGGTACTGCCGGACAGCTCGTACGCGGGCATCTATCAGGTCGTCCTGGACGACTGCCGGGCAGCAGGCGCCTTCGATCCGTCGACCATGGGCTCGGTGCCCAACGTCGGCCTGATGGCGCAGCAGGCCGAGGAGTACGGCAGCCACGACAAGACGTTCGAGATCACGGCGGCGGGCACCGTCGAGGTGATCAACTCCGCCGGCGAGGTGTTGATCAGCCACCAGGTCGAGTCCGGCGACATCTGGCGCGCTTGCCAGACCAAGGACGCGCCGATCCGGGACTGGGTCAAGCTGGCCGTCACCCGCGCCCGCGCGTCGGGCACGCCGGCGATCTTCTGGCTGGACGAGACTCGCGCCCATGATCGGAACCTGATCGAGAAGGTCAACAGCTACCTCGCCGATCACGACACCGACGGTCTTGATCTTTCGATCCATGCCCCGGTGGAGGCGATCAAGATCTCGATCGACCGGATCCGCAAGGGCGAGGACACCATCTCGGTCACCGGCAACGTGCTCCGCGACTACCTGACCGACCTGTTCCCGATCTTGGAGCTGGGCACCAGCGCCAAGATGCTGTCGGTGGTGCCGCTGATGAACGGCGGCGGGCTGTTCGAGACCGGCGCCGGCGGTTCGGCGCCGAAGCACGTGCAGCAGTTGATCAGCGAGAACTACCTGCGCTGGGACAGCCTGGGCGAGTTCCTCGCGCTGGCCGAGAGCCTGCGTCAGCTGGCCACGTCGTCGGACAACGCCCGGGCCCAGGTGCTCGCCGACGCCCTGGACGGCGCGACCGAGACGCTGCTGAACGAGAACAAGTCGCCGGCTCGCAAGCTGGGCTCGATCGACAACCGCGGCAGCCACTTCTACCTGGCCCTCTACTGGGCTCAGCAGCTGGCCGCCCAGACCGAGGACGCCGAGCTGGCGAAGCTGTTCGGCCCGGTCGCGGCCAAGCTGACCGAGCAGGAGTCCGCCATCGCCGCGGAACTGCTGGCCGTGCAGGGCTCGCCGACCGACATCGGCGGCTACTACCGCCCGGATCCGGAGAAGACGACGGCCGTGATGCGTCCCTCCCCCATCCTCAACGAGGCGATCGACGCCCTCCGCCACTAGTCTTCCGCCGACTTGTCAGAACTGAGGCTGGCTATAGCCAGCCTCAGTTCTGACAACTCGGCTTCAGTGGGACCTAGAAGTCGAGGCGGTAGTAGGTGGCCATCCGGGACATGGCCGGGATGTTCTTCGCCACCGCGGCCAGCACCTGGTAGCGGGTGGTCAGCACCGAGAAGTCGCTGGCGTCGAAGACACCCACCGCGTCGCGGCAGCGGAGCCGGTAGTCGATCGCCTCGAGTTCGGTCGGCCAGTCGATCCCCCAGTGCAGTGTGGCGTTCGCCTTCGCCACGGCACCGTTCAACTTCTGCAGCCGGATGCCGAGCCGGCTGAATCCGTCGAAGATCATTTGCCCGGACCGGAACGTGCTCACGATCCGCCGCAGCAGAGCGTGTCCGTCGGTCTCGGTCAGGTAGTAGACCAATCCCTCTGCGACCATCAGCACCGGACGGTCCTTCGGGATCTGGCCGAGCCAGCTCGGGTCGGTCGCGGAGGCGGCGATCATGGTGCTGCCGGGCCGGTCGCCGAAGAGCTCGCGGCGGAGCGTGATCACGTCCGGCAGATCGATGTCGTACCAGGAGACACCGGGGCCGGGGTTGACCCGCCAGAAGCGGGTGTCCAGGCCGCAGCCGAGATGTAGCACTGTGGCGTCCGGCTGGCCGGCCAGAAACTCGCGGGTCCAGCCGTCCAGGAACTCCGCCCGCATCGCCACCGAATAGTGATCACCGGCCCGCAGTCCGGTCTTGGTGGGGTCGAAGTTGATCTTGTCCAGGATCTCGGCGGACAGGGTGTCGCCGAGGATCGGGTCGGCGGAACGGGCGTCCAGCGCCCGCCCGTACAGGGTGGCCAGCATCGTCGCCTCGGCGCCGTGCAGGTCGACCTTCGGACGACCATCGGCCGTTGGCGCAGCTGTGTCACTCACCCCTCGATCGTACGCGCGTACGCCGCAGCCGGACCAGGGTTCAGCGCGCCGGGGCCCGCAACAACTCGACCAGACCGGTGATCAAGTCCGCCGGCGCGGGCGAGTCCGGCCGCTTGCGCAGGTGCCCGGCCAACTGCAGGTCGATCATGCCGTGCACCGCCGCCCAGACCAGCGAGAACACCTGCTCGGTGTCCCTCGACAACTCGGCATCCTCGGCCTGGGCCGTGATCACCGCCTGCCGCATAGTCTCAACCGCGGCTCCGGCGGCCGGCTCCAGTTCGTCGTGCGGTCCGGTCCAGGGACCGAAGACCAGCCGGAACCGTTCCGGGTGCGCGGTCGCCCAGGCCAGGTAGGCCAGGGCGGCCGCCTCGATCCGGTCGGCGCCGGCGGCCGCGGCGACGTCGGCGGTGATCATCGCGGTCAGCCGGCGCAACTCGTCGGCGGCCACGCAGGCCAGCAGATCGCGCTTGTCGGTGAAATGCTTGTACGGCGTGTTGTGCGAGAACCCGGCCCGGTGCCCGACCTCACGCAACGTCACCGCGACCGGGCCACCCTGGTCGAGCAGGTGCGTCGCCACCTCGATCAGCCGCTCCCGGGTCGTTGCCACCCGCCGAACCTACCGGGCCGGCCGAGCCGAAGCTAAACCTCCACCGGCAGGCCGACCAGGGCCGCGCTCCGATCCCAGAGCTGGTCGATCCGGCCCGGATCGGTCGTGTGGGCCGCGGTGGTGACCGGCTGGCGGCGGAGGAAGTAGCGCCCGGTCACCCCGTCGACCTCGGGCGAGGTCGCCAACCAGAGCGGGGTCTCAGCGCCCACGTCGAGGCTCTGTGAGAACGGGTTGATCACGGTGGTGAACAGGCGCAGCAGCCCGGACGCGTCGCGGCCGAGACCAGTCTGGTCCACGATCCCGGGGTGTCCGCCGTTCACCGTGATCTTGCTGTCGGCCAACCGCGCGGCCAGGCCGTAGCCGAACATGGCGTTCATGTTCTTGGTCTTGGCGTACGCGACGAACGGGCGGAAACTGGGCACCGGGCCGAGCGCTCGATGATCATGGAACTCCAGATCGTCCAGGTCCACCGGGGTCCGCCGCAGTCCGTTCGGGTGTGCGCCGACGATGACGAATCTGGCTGCCCGGCCGGCCAGGCGCTCGGCCAGCACCCGGAGCAACAGGTAGGGCGCCAGGTGGTTGGTGGCGAGGGTCAGTTGCCGTCCCTCGGCCGTGTACGCATGGAGCGGCGCGATCACGGCCGCGTTGTTGATCACCACGTCCGGCAGCGGATCCAGTCGCTCGGCCAGTTCTCGTACCTGCGACATCAGCGAGAGCTCCGCGATCTCCCCGGCCAGGTCCGCGCCCGGAATCGCCGCGCTGATCCGCCGCCGGGCCTGGTCGATCTTGTCCGCGGAGCGTCCGACCAGGACGACCGTGTGTCCGGCCTCGGCCAGTCGCCGGCTGATGGTTTCCCCGATTCCCCTGGTCGCCCCGGTGACAACAGCGCGCATGACAGTCCTCCTGGCCCGGTTGCATAGTTGACAGTGTCAACCTAGAGTCATCGGTTGACGGTGTCAACCAGAAGGAGATCTTGATGACGACCACTCGGCCTTCCCGGAGATCGGGATCTCGATCACGCCGCTGGATCAGGAACGTCGCGCTGGGAGCCCTGCTCGCCGCGATCCTTGCGGTCGTCGTCTGGCGCAGCATCTCCCCGCCCGCCGATGGACCGGCGTATGCCGATCAGCGGCCCGAGATCAGTGAGCAGGGACTGATCACCGTGACTCACGCGGTCATGATCGATGCGCCGCCGGCGGTCGTGTATGCCTGGCTGAACGATCCCGACCGAGACCTGAGCGACATCATTAAAGACAGTCCTGGATTTCCCGAGGTGATCGGTTCCGAGATCGTGTCCGGCGACTGGCGGCTCGGTGCCCGCGCCGGCGACCGACGTCGAGTGCTGTTCGCCGACGGCCACTTCCTGGCCGAGGAGGTGCTGGTCGACACCACGGAACAGTTCCGCTACCAGATCTGGGGCTTCACCAGTCCACAACGGCTCGCGGTCAGCTACGGCGTCGCCGAGTTCCGCTACCTCGAGGAGGGCGGCCGGACCCGGCTGACCTGGACCTACTCGTTCCAGCCGACCACGAAGCTGCTCCGGCCGTTCGTCGGGAACTTCGTCGATTCGGTCATGTCGCCGATGATGCGGCAGACCCTCGATGCGGTCCGGACCGGCGTCACCGTGCGTTGAAGTATTTGGCTTCGGGGTGGTGCACGACCATCGCGTCGGTGGACTGTTCCGGGTGCAGCTGTAGCTCTTCGGAGAGTTCGACGCCGATCCGGCCCGGCTCCAGCAGGTCGACCAGCTTGATCCGGTCCTCGAGATCGGGGCAGGCCGGGTAGCCGAAGGAGTAGCGGGAGCCGCGGTAGGCCTGGTCCCTGATCATGTCCTCGACCGCACCGTCGCCGGCGGTGAAGCCGAGGTCGGTCCGGATCCGGGCGTGCCACAGCTCGGCCAGCGCCTCGGTCAGCTGGACGCTCAGCCCGTGCAGCTCCAGATAGTCCCGGTACGCGTTCTTCTCGAATAGTTCGCCGGTCGCCTTGGCCACCGCGGAGCCCATCGTCACCAGGTGGAACGCGATCACGTCCGGCCCCTTGGCCCGGGCCAGCTCCCGGTCCCGGAAGAAGTCGGCCAGGCAGAGGTACCGGCCGCGGCGCTGCCGCGGGAACGCGAACCGGTGCAGCTCGGCGCCCGGATCGTCGACCTCGCCACCGGGCCGCAGCACGATCACCTCATCGCCCTCGCTGTAGCAGGGCCAGTAGCCGTAGCTGACGGCGAACTCGGCGATCGACTCGGTCTGGATCCGGTCCAGCCACAGCCGCAGCCGGGGCCGGCCCTCGGTCTCGACCAGTTCCTCGTACGAGACCCCGTCGCGCGAGCCCTTCAGCCCCCACTGCCCCATGAACGTCGCCCGCTCGTCCAGGTACGCGGCGACGTCGGCCAGCGCGATCCCCTTGACGATCCGGGAGCCCCAGAACGGCGGCGTCGGTACGTCGACGTCGCGGGCCACGTCGGACCGGGCCGGCAGCTCGACCCGCTCCTCCAGCGCGACCGCCGAGGCGCCCTTGGCCTTGACCCGGCGCTCCCGCCGGGCGGGCAGGGCGGCCCCCTCCTCGCCGCGCTTGACCGCCATCACCGCGTCCATCAGCCGCAGCCCCTCGAACGCGTCCCGGGCGTAGCGGACCTCGCCCGCGAACATCTCGCCCAGGTCCTGTTCGACGTAGGCCCGGGTCAGCGCGGCGCCGCCGAGCAGCACCGGGTAGGCACTTGCCAGGCCGCGGTTGTTCAGCTCCTCCAGGTTCTCCTTCATGATCACCGTCGACTTGACCAGCAGCCCGGACATCCCGATCGCGTCGGCCCGGTGCTGCTCGGCCGCCTCGATGATCGTGGTGATCGGCTGCTTGATGCCGAGGTTGACCACCGTGTAGCCGTTGTTGGTCAGGATGATGTCGACCAGGTTCTTGCCGATGTCGTGCACGTCGCCCTTGACCGTGGCCAGCACGATGGTGCCCTTGCCGGCGTCGTCGGTCTTGTCCAGGTGCGGCTCCAGGTAGGCCACCGCGGTCTTCATCACCTCGGCCGACTGGAGCACGAACGGCAACTGCATCTCGCCGGAGCCGAACAGCTCGCCGACCACCTTCATCCCGGCCAGCAGGTCGTCGTTGATGATCGCCAGGCCCGGCTTGTCGGCCAGGGCGAGATCAAGATCATCGGACAGGCCCTTGCCCTCGCCGTCGATGATCCGCCGCTGCAACCGCTCGGTGACCGGCAGCTTGGCCAGCTCCGCGGCGCGTTCGGCCTTGGTGTCGGCCATCTTCACCCCGGAGAAGATCTCCAGGTAGCGCTGCAGCGGATCGTAGTCCTCGCGCCGCCGGTCGTAGACGAGATCGAGCGCCACTTCCCGTTGTTCGTCAGGGATCCGGGACATTGGGGTGATCTTGGCAGCGTGCACGATCGCGGAGTCCAGGCCCGCCTCGACGCACTCGTGCAGGAAGACCGAGTTGAGCACCACCCGGGCGGCCGGGCTCAGCCCGAAGGAGATATTGGACAGGCCGAGGGTGGTCTGCACCTCCGGGAACAGCCGCTTCACCTCCCGGATCGCCTCGATCGTCTCGATCCCGTCCTTGCGGGTCTCCTCCTGGCCGGTGGCGATCGGGAAGGTCAGGCAGTCGATGATGATGTCCCGGGTCCGCATCCCCCAGTTCTCGGTCAGGTCCTTGATCAACCGGGTGGCGACCTTGACCTTCCACTCCCGGGTCCGCGCCTGCCCCTCCTCGTCGATCGTCAGCGCCATCACGGCCGCGCCGTGCTCGACCACCAACTCCATGATCTTGGTGAACCGGGAGTCGGGCCCGTCGCCGTCCTCGTAGTTGACCGAGTTGATCACCGAGCGGCCGGCCAGCCGTTCCAGCCCGGCCCGGAGCACCGCCGGCTCGGTGGAGTCGATCACGATCGGCAGCGTCGAGGCAGTGGCGAACCGGTACGCGATCTCGCTCATGTCCGCCGCGCCGTCCCGGCCGACGTAGTCGACGTTGAGGTCGAGCAGGTGCGCCCCGTCGCGGATCTGAGCCCGCGCGATCTCCACGCAGTCGTCCCAGTTGCCGTCCAGCAACGCCTGCTTGAACGCCTTCGACCCGTTGGCGTTGGTCCGCTCCCCGATCGACAGGTAGCTGGTGTCCTGCCGGAACGGCACCTCGGCGTACAGCGAGGCCGAGGCGGCCGTCGGCTGCGGCTTGCGTTCCAGGACGGCGCGACCACCACCGGGCCCGTGCAGCCGGTCCACCACCTGACGCAGGTGCTCCGGCGTGGTGCCGCAGCAGCCGCCGACCAGCCCAAGGCCGAACTCGCCGACGAACTGCTCCAGCGCATCGGCCAGCTCGACCGGCGACAGCGGATAACGGGCACCGTCGGCGGTCAGCTCCGGCAGCCCGGCGTTCGGCATGCAGGCCAGGCCGATCCCGGCGTGCCGGGACAGGTGCCGCAGGTGCTCGCTCATCTCGGCCGGCCCGGTGGCGCAGTTGAGGCCGATCAGGTCGATGCCGAGCGGCTCCAGGCTGGTCAGCGCGGCGCCGATCTCGGTGCCGAGCAGCATCGTCCCGGTGGTCTCGACGGTCACGTTGACGATGATCGGCACGTCCAGACCGGTGGCCAGCCGGGCCCGCTTGGCGCCGATCGTCGCCGCCTTCGTCTGCAGCAGATCCTGCGACGTCTCGATCAACACCGCGTCGATGCCGCCGGTCAGCATCGCCTCGACCTGCCGCTGGAAAGCGTCCCGGAGCTGGGCGTAGCTGATGTGGCCGAGGGTCGGCAGTTTGGTGCCCGGCCCGACGCTGCCCAGGACGTAGCGGGGCCGGTCGACGGTGGCGTACCGGTCGGCGGTGCGGCGGGCGATCCGGGCCGCGGCCTCGGCGAGTTCCTCGATCCGGTGCGGGATGTCGTACTCGTTCAGGGCGGACAGGTTGGTGCCGAACGTGTTGGTCTCGACGGCGTCCACGCCGGCCTCGAAGTAGGCGCCGTGGATCGCCTCGACCACGTCCGGCCGGGTGACGTTGAGGATCTCGTTGCAGCCCTCGAGCTGCTCGAAGTCGTCCAGGCCGAGGTCGTACGACTGCAGCATTGTGCCCATCGCTCCGTCGGCGATCACCACCCGTTCGGCGAGGGCGGCTCGGAGGTCACGGGATGCGGCTGCGTCGGGACTCACCGGGCGAGGATATCCACGTTCGCCTCTGCGAGAACGGTCGATGCCAGCAGGCGAGAGAGACGTAGGGTGGTTCTGTGCCGGAACCGATGCCCGATTCACCCACCGAAACCGTCGATCTGCGGGATCTGAACGACCCGATCGCGGTGATCGCCTTCCAGGGCTGGAACGATGCGGGCAATGCCGCGTCGGACACCGCACACCGGCTGGCCGCGATCACCGAGGCCAAGCTCGGCTACGAGATCGACGGCGAGGATTTCTACGACTTCCAGGTCAATCGGCCCCAGGTGCGCACCGACGACGACGGTGCCCGCAGCCTGATCTGGCCGAAGACCCAGGTGAAGGCCGGCCGGCTGAGCAACGGCCGCGACCTGGTGCTGGTCGAGGGCTACGAGCCCAACATGCGCTGGCGGCAGTTCTGCACGCTGGTCACCTCCGCGCTCGATTCGGCCGGGGTCCGGCGGGCGTACCTGCTCGGCGCACTGTTGGCCGACACCCCGCACACCCGGCCGATCCCGGTCTCGCAGACCGCCGCAGACCCGGAGACGGCGGAGCTGCTCGGGCTGGAGATGTCGACCTACGAGGGGCCGACCGGCATCGTCGGCGTGCTCGGCGACACCCTGTCCCGGGCCGGCGCCGAAGTGATCACCTTCTGGGCGGCGGTGCCGCACTACGTGTCCAGCCCGCCCTGCCCGAAGGCCACCCTGGCGCTGCTGTCGAAGCTGGAGTCGGCGCTGGACGTGCCGCTCGATCATGGTGACCTGCCCGAGCTGGCCCGCGCCTGGGAGCGTGGCGTCGACGAGTTGGCCGAGTCCGACGCGGAGGTCGCCGAATACGTCCGGACGCTAGAGCAGCAGCGGGACGAGACCGAACTGCCGGAGGCCTCTGGTGAGGCCATCGCGGCCGAGTTCGAGCGCTATCTGCGCCGCCGCGAGACCTGACTAGTACTCGCCCGGGCCGGGAACCTGTGGCGGACCGGGGTTGGCCTCCATCACCCGCAGCCTGCGTTCCCAGGCGTCGAGGCGCATGTACGGCTTCGCCACCGGGTCGATCTCCGTCTCGGTGAGGGTCCGGCCCAGGTCTTCGATCGACAACCCGACGACCTCTGGCGCCTCGAAGTCGGTATCCGCCGGAGGTGCCCCGACGGTCGAGTCGACGATCGGCAGGATCCGCAGCGCCAACCACTCCGGTTCACCGGTCTGGCCGAGATCGGCCCACGACAGAACGACGGCGTAAGACCGGCCGACCTCCAGCGGCTGCTGCCCGCGGAAACCGAGTGGACGCTCCTCGGTGCCATGAAAGATCCATCCGGCATTCCCTACGGTCACGGATCCAGGCGCGTTCACCCCATCCGCCAGGGTCGGCCGACGCCACCCGACCTGCTCGGTCCGCAGCTGCACCAGCCTCGGAATCAGCCCCTCACCCCGTTTCACCTCGACGTCCTGTGGTGGGAGACGTTTCTCAGTCGTCACCTTCACCAGCAGGAGAAAATCGCCGTAGGTCACCCAGTCCGCCACCGCACCGTCCGGAAACGCCTTGACCCCGCTCGCGGAGCCCTGACCGCCACTGACGTCGGCATGAGGACCGAGCGGCTCAACCGAACAGGCCGAAGCTGCGAGGCTGAGAAGGAGGGCCGCCCCCGCCGCGATGGCGCCCGTACAGGCGGATAACGATCTGACCATGACTCACTCACCGTCGAGTAGCTGGATCTGGGTGCGCTGCGATTGACCCCAAGGTACTGCCGGGACCAAGCCTCAGGCGGAGCCGCGCGGAACGATCCAGCGAGTCCGCAAGCGCGGCTCGATCGCTGCCAGGTGGTCGAAGTCGGAGTCGTAGTGGACGATTTCGATGTTCGTCGTCGCCCCGTCGTAGCAGAGCGCGGTCGCGGCGATCTGCAGGTCGCTGATCCCGACCGATCGGCCCTTGCCGGCCGCGAACAGCCTGCGCTGCAGGTCGATGGCCACCTCGACCAGCCCTGGCAGCGGGCGGAGGAGAATCTTGCTCTCGACGTTGTGCCCGATCAGTTCTTCATGCGACGGCTCGGACCGGGCCGAGTAACCCTCTTCCAGCAGTTGCGGAAGGCAGCTGGCGATGCTGCCCTGATCGAGCAGTTGCAGCCAGGCCGCGTGGACCGGGGCCGAGAGACTGATCCGCTGGGTGACCGAGTTGTCGACCAGGAAAAGCGTCTTCATCGCTGAGCGCCGCGGACCACCTCGGAATCGTTCAGGTCAGCGGTCGCCCCCTGCGCGAGCAACTCCGTGTACTCCGCCAGGCCGCGCCGCTGCACCAGCTCGATCAGGGCGCGGTTCACCGTCGCCTTCTTCGTCGACTCCCCGGTGGCTCGCATGGCACGAGCCATCAGTTCGTCGTCGATGTCGATCAGCGTTTTCGTCATCGCAACCCCTCCCGGATATCCAGTTTCACCGTCCAGTATATCCAGACGTCGTGGACCGCGCTGGGATTCAGCCCACGAGCAGCGGGACCAGGAGCAGTGGCAGGCTGGTGAGCAGGTTGACCAGCAGGTGGGCGATGATCATCGGCATCAGGCGCCGCTGGCGGAGCACGATCAGGCCGGCGCCGACGGCCCAGACGACGAAGGCGCACGCGAACACCGGCATCGCGGCCGTGGTCGGGGCGTAGAAGAGGTGCTGCAGCCCGAACAGCAGCGCCGGCAGGCCGACGGCCAGGACGATCGGCAGCCGGTGCCGGACCAACTCGGTCTGGGCGTAGCCGCGGTAGACCAGCTCCTCGGCCGGCGCGTTCAGCGGCGCGAAGGTGATCGCCGTGATCACCGCGAGGGTGATCATCATCGGCACCGGCAGCTGCAGCGGCGCCTCGTCGACGAAGATCGTCGCGAACGCCTCGAACATCCCCGCCCCGTAACGAAGCCCCATGATCATCATGAGCACGGCGATGAACACGGTCTGCAGGACCACGAACCAGAGCAGGCCCCAGAGCAGGTCCCGCGGCAGCCTTGCGGCCGAGAAGCCGATCAGGTCGCGGATCCGGCGACCCTCCCGGCGCAGCCGATGACGGAGCAGCAGCAGGGTGGCGATGTTCACCGGCAACATCGCCAAGGCGGACAGCATCGCCGGCGGGAAGGACGGTCGCTGCCCCGCAACCAGCAAGATCAACCAGGTCAGCATGGTAGCCGCTCCGACCAGAGCCACCCGGATCACCGGCAGGGCGACGGCCCAGCGCAGCGCCGTCACCGAGCCTGCCTCGACAGATCGGTCGATCGGGCCGCGACTACCCGGCAAAAGTGACCGGCATCAGCTCCCCGAGTGACGCCTCGGCCGGCCGAGGTCACCCGTCGGCTCTGGCCCGGAGGCTCCGGACCATCGCGTCCGGGTCGTCGGCGCCGAACACCGCGGAACCGGCGACGAAGGTGTCCGCGCCGGCCTCGGCGCAGCGGGCGATCGTGTCCTCGGCGACGCCGCCGTCAACCTCGACCCAGATGTCGGCGCCCGTTGCGTCCACCAACTCCCGGACGCGGCGCAGCTTGGGCAGGGTCAGGTCGAGGAACTTCTGGCCGCCGAACCCGGGCTCGACGGTCATGATCAAGATCAGGTCCAGCTCGCCGATCAGATCGGCGTACGGCTCGATCGGGGTCGCCGGCCGCAGCGCCATCCCGGCCCGGGCACCGCGGGCCCGGAGCTCGCGGGCCAGCCGGATCGGGGCGTCCGCGGCCTCGACGTGGAACGTCACCGACTCCGCGCCGGCCTCGGCGTAGGCGGGGGCCCAACGGTCCGGCTCCTCGATCATCAGGTGGATGTCGAGCAGCTTGTCGGTCGCCTTGCGGATCGACTCGACCACCGGCAGGCCCAAGGTCAGGTTGGGGACGAACCGGTAGTCCATCACGTCCACGTGGATCCCGTCCGCGCTGGACACCGCCGCGATCTCGGACTCGAGGTTGGCGAAGTCGGCGGACAGCAGGCTCGGCATGATCTTGATTCCCACGGGCCGCACTCTACTGGCCGACTTGTCCGGAGGCGGCCGGGTCGGGCATCGTCGAGTCCCGCGAAGGCAGCTGACTGCGGACGCTCCCTGGAATCCGTCCTCAAGTCGTGATCAGGACCGCGACCCGCCGGCTCTGGCGTCGAGCCGGCCCAGCTGGCGGTCGAATTCCAGGGCGAACACCTCCAGCGCGGTTCCGGCGCGACGCGGGGCGGCTCGGCGACAGGGTGCCCGACCCACGGTCGGCGATGCCCCGATCGGCGGGGTCCGCGTCCGGCGTCGCCCGGCCGGGCTGCGACCAGGGATCGAGAGCTGCCCTAGCTGCGGCGGCGGAGGTAGGCGGCAAACATCGCGTCGGTGCCGTGCCGGTGCGGCCAGAGCTGGACGTACGGGCCGCGGGTGGCGTCCGGCAGGTCGGCCTCGGCCAGCACGGTCGCGGCGTCGATCAGCTCGACATCGCCGCGCTCGGCCAGGACCGCCTCGACCACCTCCACGGTCTCCCGGCGGTGCGGCGAGCAGGTCACGTAACCGATCACCGCGCCGGCTTCGGCGGCATCGATCGCGGCGGTGAGCAACCGGCGCTGCAGCGGCACCAGCTCGTCCAGCACCGATGGTTGGCGACGCCAGCGCGACTCCGGCCGACGACGGAGCGACCCCAGGCCGGAGCAGGGCACGTCGGCCAGGACTCGGCCGAACCGTTCGGTGACCCAGGCCGGGCTGGTCCCGTCGGCGATGATCACCTCGACGGTCGAGCCGAGTCCGCGCACGGCCGATCGGACCAGTCCGGCACGGTGCGGGCTGAGCTCCACCGCCAGCAGCCGTTCGTCGGCCTGCCGGGCCAGGCCGCCGAGCAGCGCGGCCTTGCCGCCCGGACCCGCGCACAGGTCGAGCCAGGCTCCGGGTCCCGCCGGCAGCGCGGCCAAGGCGGCCGCCACCAGTTGCGATCCCTCGTCCTGCACCCCGGCTCGGCCCTGGCGGATCGCGGCCAGGTCGGCGGGCGAGCCCTGCCAGGTCGCGGCGTACGGCGACCAGCGGCCCGGCCGGGCCCCCGCGTCGATCAACTCGGAGACCTCGGCCAGGCCGGGCCGGACCGCGAGGGTGACCGCGGCCGGCTCGTTGTTGGCCAGCAGGGCCGCTTCGAGTTCGTCGGCCGACAGCACGGCCGCGTAGGCCTCGACGATCCAGCGCGGGTGCGCGGTGCGCAGCGCGAGCGCCGCGTTGGGCACGAGGCCCACCGCCAGCCGGTCGGTCCACCCGGCATAGTCGTCGGCGCCGACCTTGCGGAGGACGGCGTTGATCAGCCCGGTGATCTTGGGCCCGACCGTCTCGCGGGCCAGCTCGACGGTGCTGGCCACGGCGGCGTGCGGCGGCACCCGGGTCGACAGCAACTGGTGCGTGCCCAGCCGCAGCAGCACCCGGACCGGCGGGTCGAGGCTCTCGGCGTCGCGGCCGGACGCCGCGCCGACGATCCGGTCGTACGTGCCCTGCAGCCGGCTGGTGCCGGCGGCGAGCTCGGTGCAGAACGCCGCGTCCCGGCCGCTGAGTCCGCGGTCGGAGAGCAGCCGGTTCAGCTCAAGATTGAGGTAGGCGCCGTCCAGCTCGACGGCCATCAACGCGTCCAGGGCGGTCAGCCGGGCCGGGTCCCGCGGTTCGCCACGATCCTGGGCCCGATCACGACCCTGGGTGCGATCGCGGCCCTGCCCCTCGTCGCGCCGGCCCCGGTCGTCCCGTCCTTGAACACGCGGTCCTTGATCACGCTGTCCTTGATCACGCTGTCCTTGATCACGCTGTCCTTGATCACGCTGTCCTTGATCACGCGGTCCTTGATCACGCTGTCCTCGATCACGCGGTCCTCGATCAGGCCGGCCTTGATCACGGCCACCTCTCCCCCGCCGACCTTGGTCCGCTGAACCTTGATCACGGCCACCTTGACCACCGGTGCGCCGGTCACCTGAGTCCTGATCACGTGAGCCTTGGTCGCGTGAGCCTCGATCATGGCGGCGACGATCGCTCGGCCCTTGATCGCGCCGGGGTACGGTCATGATCAGTCGAAGCTGTCGTCGCCGGCGAAGGTCACGCCGCGAGCCCAGTCCGCGGCCCGCATCGGCTTCTTGCCCTGCGCCTGCACCTGACCGAGCTCCAGGGTGCCTGCCCCGGTGCCGACCTGGACCGCCTTCTTCGTCACTCGCAGCACCCGCGGCGCCAACGCCTCGGCGTCCGCGTCCAACAGGGTCGCGGAGTTGATCTTGAACCGCTCACCGCGGAACGTCGTCCAGGCGCCGGGAGCGGGCTGGCAGCCGCGAATGATCCGATCGAGCTCGACCGCGGGCCGATTCCAGTCGAGCTGGGCGTCCTCGACGGTCAGCTTGGACGCGTAGCTCACCTCCTGGTCGGGCTGTTCGGTCGCGGTCGCCGTACCCGCGGCCAGGGCGTCCATCGTCGCCAGCAGCAGCTCCGAGCCCCGGTCGGCGAGCCGGTTGAGCAGGTCGCCGGCGGTGTCGGTGGCGCCGATCTCCTCGGTGATCTGGTCGAACACCGGCCCGGCGTCCAGCGCCTTGACGATCCGGAAGGTGCAGGCGCCGGTCACCTGATCGCCGGCCATGATCGAATGCTGCACCGGCGCGGCGCCGCGCCAGGCCGGCAGCAGCGAGAAGTGCAGGTTGACCCAGCCGTGGGTCGGGATGTCCAACAGCCGCTGCGGCAGCAGCGCCCCGTAGGCGACGACCGGGCAGCAGTCCGGCGCCAGCTCGGTCAGCCGCGCGACCACTTCGGGCGCGCCGGCTTTCTCCGGCTTCAGCGTTTCGATCCCCAGCTCCGCCGCCCGGGCCGCAACCGGGCTGGGATGCAGGGTGCGCCCCCGGCCGCTCGGCGCGTCAGGTCGGGTGATCACCGCGAACACCTCGTGGTCCGACTCGACCAGGGCGTTCAGCGAGGGCACAGCGACATCCGGCGTTCCGGCGAAAACAAGGCGCACGGGCCGAGAGTTTAGCCCCGATCCACCGAGCAACCCGTCGCCGGCGGAGCGCCGGCAGGCCGCGCACCAAATCGGCACCCCCGGCTCACCCGACCCGACCTCACGACCCACCATGCTCCCCGTCCTGCACCCAGGCTCCTCCTGCAACGGGAGCACGGGCCGAGAACCGGGAGCACGAGCAACCCGACCACCAAGCCCGACCCCACCATCTCCGCCCCTTCGGACCGACGCGCCGCAACTGATCACCCACACGCCCGCCGCGCTCCCCGCCCTGTGCCCATGCTCCCCTTGCAAGAGGAGCACAGGCCGAGAACCGGGAGCACGAGCAACCCCGACTACGAAGGCCGACCCCACCACCACCCCGCTTGCACCGACACCTCGGTGCCGGCGTCGAGCGTGGAGCCGTCAGCGCGCCGGTCCGGCCCTCTGGTCGACGACCAACTGCCCGGCCGCACCTCGGCCCGGTCGAGCAGTCGGCGGTTCGCGGGATGACCATGCCGCGGACGCGTTCGTGCAACCGATCACCACACGGCCATGCTCCCCGCCCTGCACCCGTGCTCCCCTTGCAAGAGGGGCGCGGGACGATCACCCGGAGCACGAGCAACCCGACCACCAAGCCCGACCCGCCACCACCGACACGCCGCAACCGACCACCACACGCCGCCGCGCTCCCCGCCGAGTGCCCGTACTCCCCTTGCAAGAGGAGCACGGGACGAGCACCCGGAGCACGAGCAATCCGTCCACAGAGCCCGAACCCTTCCACCACCGCCCCGGCCGACGAGTGACGCGTTCAGGTGGCACGGGCGGTCGGGCGCTCCCGGTCCTGGCTCACGTTCCCCTGCAGGAGGAGTGCGGGACGAGAACGCGGAGCACTGCCCGACTCGAGTTGCGGACCGTTGACAGAGGATTGAGTAAGTGATTTAGTCACTTTATGAATTCCGCTGCGCCTTCCCTGTCCGAGCAGATTGCGGACGGCATTGTTGCGATGATCCGCGATCAGGGGCTCGGGCCCGGCGATGCGCTGCGGTCGTCGCGCGAACTGGCGGTGCATTTCGAGGTCACGACGCCGACGGTGCGGGAGGCGCTGCGCCGGCTCGAGGCGACCGATGTGATCAGGTTCCGGCACGGGTCGGGCACTTATGTCGGCGACGGGATCGGGCGCCGGCTGCTGTCCAACCCTCATGTCCGCGAGGCCGGGCCGCAGGCGGTGTTGGAGCTGATCGACGCCAGGATCCTGATCGAACCGCAGCTCGCCGCGGCCGCCGCCCGCTCGCGGACCGACGTCGATCTGGCGGCGCTGGACGCCGCCGCGGCCAACGCGCTGCGACCCCAGCGCGGCACCGAACGGCCGGCCCTGCACTTCCATGTCGCGCTCGCCGCGGCCACCGGGGTGCCGCTGGTCCGGGAGACGGTCGAGGCCCTGCTGCAGGTCCGGGAGCGGGAGCAGATCGAGATCCGGCTCCGGTACGACGACCGGGAGCGCGACCACGCCGAACACCTCGCGATCCTGCAAGCGGTTCGCGACGCCGACCCGGACGCGGCCGAACGGCTCACCCGGGACCACCTCACGGCGATCCGCGATTCGATCGCGACGGAGCGGCCGGAGGCGGCCCGATGACGTACCGACTGGCCGAACTGACCACCGTCCAGGCCGCCGCGGCCGCCGATCGCGACGGCGTGCTGCTGATCCCGGCCGGCGCGTTCGAGCAGCACGGGCCCGGGCTGCCGCTGGCCACCGACCTGCTCCGGGCCGAAGGCGTCGCCGACCTGGTCGCCGACCGGTTCGACGGGCGGATCGTGATCGGGCCGTCGATCCCGATCGGCGTCTCGCCGCACCATCTCGCCTTCGCCGGCACGGTCTCGGCCCGGCCGGCCACCTTCATCGCGCTGCTCCGGGACTACCTGGAAAGCCTGCACCCGTACGGATTCCGGCGGTTTCTGGTGATCACCGGCCACGCCGGTAACAACGCCGCGCTGGAGGTGCTGGCGCAGGATCTGCTTCGCGAGCTGCCCGAGGTGGAGTTCGCCTGGACCCCGATCACCACCCTGGCCGCCGACGTGGTCGGCGAGCTGAATGTCGGCGAGGTGCACGGCCACAGCGGAGAGGCGGAGACCGCCCAGCTACTGCACCTGCGCCCCGACCTGGTGCGGACCGGCCAACTCCGGCCGGGCACCACCGAGCTTGATCAACTCGAACCGCTCCCCCGGCTCTCCCGGGCCGGCCTGCCGAAGCTCGCGGTCGGCTACCACCGGCTCAGCCCGGACGGCGTGCTCGGCGACCCCCGGCGCGCCACCGCCGCCGCCGGGAAGTTGATCATCGACCGGGCGACGACCCGGATCGTCGACTTCATCAAGGAATGGCTGGACACCTAGCCCACAACTGAACGATTACCTCCGGACGCCACGCCGTCCGGCGTCCCCGCACACCCTCGACCAGCAACGAAAGGCCTGACCAATGATGCCCAGCCGCCGCAACCATCCACCCGAAACGACGCCACCCCACCACCGACCCGGCAGTTCGAGTCATCCGGGTCCGTTGCAACTGCCGCGGATCGTCCGAACCGCCGCGGCTGCGACGAGACGGGCCAGGCCCCGATGGCTCGGCCGGATCGCCGCAGCGGCCGTCGGCGCGGTGCTGGTGGTGTCGCCCGTGGCGACCGCGGAGACCGGGTCGGCGGCGACCGGCTCGTCGACCGGGCAGCGGTGCGAGCGGCCCACCGAGCAGCAGTCGGGCAGCAGCGCCAAGTACGAGCTCAGCGATCAGGGCCGGGACCGGGAATACATCCTGCACCTGCCCGACGGCTATCAGAGCCGGTCGGACTGGCCGTTGATCATCGCCTTCCACGGCCGCGGCGGCACCGGCACCGAACTCGAGGGCTATTCCGGCCTGTCAACCCTCCCGGCCGTGGTGGCCTACCCGTCGGGCGAGCTCGGTACCGGCGACGGCTATCGCCGGGCCTGGCAGGGCGCGCCGTACGCCCCGCCCGGCGTCGACGACGTCGCCTTCACCGAGACCCTGCTCGACCAGCTGCAAGCCACCTGGTGTGTCGACGAGCAGCGGACCTATGCCACCGGCAAGTCCAACGGTGGTGGCCTGGCCAACCTGCTGGCCTGCCGTCTGCCGGACCGGTTCGCGGCGGTCGGGATCGTCGCCGGCGCCTACTATCCGCAGAGTCGGACCGGTTGCGATGCGGCAGGCCCGATGCCGATGATGATCATCCACGGCACCGGCGACACGACCATCCCGTACGCCGGCGACGCCGATCGTGATCTTCCCGGCGTCGAGGACTGGGCGGCCGGCTGGGCCGACCGCAACGGCTGCCGGGTCGGCCCGCGGACCCGGACCATCGGCGGCGACGTAACCATCAGCCGCTGGGACCGGTGCAGCGACGACGCTGACGTGGTCCACCTCGCCGTCGCCAACGGCGGCCACGTCTGGCCCGGCGCGCTGGTGTACTCCGGCGGCGGCTGGATCACCGAGACGATCGACGCGCAGACCGAGCTCTGGCAGTTCTTCCGCCGACACACCGCGCCGGCCGATGCGGACGGAGGCGAACGATGAGCCAGCAACTGACCGAACGCCCCGCCGAGCCGGCGGACCGGCTGCCCGGGATCGTCCGGGCGATGGCCGTGATCGAACGCGTCGGCAACGCGCTGCCGCACCCGTTCTGGCTGTTCTGGATCCTGGTGATCATCCTCGGCGTCGCCAGCGCGATCCTGTCCGCCGCCGGGGTCTCGGTGATCTCGCCCAGTGACGGCGAGACGGTGACCGTACGCAATTTGTTCAGCGGCGACGGGCTGGCGATGGCACTGTCCGGCGTGATCGACAACTTCGCCGAGTTCCCGCCGATGGCCACCATCGTGGTGGTGATCATGGGCGTCGCCCTCGCCGAGCACAGCGGCTTCTTGGCTGCGGCGATGAAGACCGGCGTCTCCCGCGTTCCGGCCTCCTGGGTGGTCTTCGCGGTCGCCTTCGCCGGCACCGCGTCCCATGTCGCCTCCGCGGCCGCCTACATCATCCTGGTGCCGTTGGGCGGGCTCGCCTTCCGGGCGGTCGGCCGGTCGCCGATCCTCGGCGTGGTGGTCGCCTACACCGCGATCGCCTCCGGCTACGACGCCAGCCCGATCCCCACCCCGAACGACGCGATCTTCGCCGGCATCACCACCGCCGCGGCCAAGATCATCGACCCTGAGGCGTACGTCTCCCCGCTGAGCAACTGGTTCTTCAACATCGCCTCCTCGATCCTGCTGGCGATCGTGATCACCATCGTGACCAAGTTCGTGCTGTCCAAGCGGCCTGACCTCGATCCCGATCCGGACGCCGACCTGACCGAGCTGCGCCGAGGGGAGTTGGGCACCCTCGAACTGTCGCCGCGCGAACGCTCCGCCCAGCGGCTCGCACTGATCGCCCTCGGCGTCGCGGTGCTGGTGCTGCTCGCGCTGCTGTTGCCGCCCGGATCGCCGTTGCGCGGAGAGGACGGGACGCTGGCCGAATCGCCCTTCCTGGAAGGGATCGCGGCGATCGTCGGATTGCTGTTCGCGCTCTGCGGCATCGTGTACGGCGTCCGGTCCGGCAGGATCACCGCCTTCGCCGACGTGCCGAAGCTGATGGGCCGCGGAATCCGCCAGATGGCACCCGTGCTGGTGCTGTTCTTCGCCATCGCCCAGTTCCTGGCCTACTTCGACTGGACCCGGATCGGCGATCTGATCGCGGTCGAATCGGCCCAACTGCTCGATCAGAACAACGTGCCGGTGCCGGTGATCTTCCTGATGGTGTTGATCTTGCTCGGTGTGGTCAACGTGATGATCACCAGCGGCTCGGCGATGTGGTCGATCGCCGCGCCGGTGCTGGTGCCGATGCTGATGCTGCTCGCGGTGCCGGCCGAGACCACCCAGGCGCTGTTCCGGATCGCCGACTCGGGCTCGACCGCGATCACGCCGATGAGCCCGTACTTCGTGATGGCGCTAGGCTTCCTGCAGCAATACCGGAAGAACGCCGGCATCGGCACCCTGGCCTCCTACACGCTGCCGCTGGCGATCGCGATGACCGTCTGCTGGACCGCGCTGTTCTTCCTCTGGTGGGCCCTGGGCATCCCGCTCGGGCCCGGTGCTCCGGTCCGCTGAGCTGGTGTCGCGCGTCTCTGGCCTCGGTCTTTCATGATCAGGGGATGGCTGTTTCCCCTGGTCCGGGTTTCCGGCTGCCGGATCGCGACCCGTGCCTGGAAAGCGTGAACGGGTCACGGACACCGGCCCGTTAGGCCAAGATCATGAAAGGTCGACGCTAGTCGATCACCACGGGGTCGACCCGGATCCGCAGTCCGCCCTCGCTCTTCCGGGCACTGCGGATCGCGGTCACCTCCTTGGCTGCGCGGGCCAGCCGGTCGCCGAACTGGCGCGGGGCGCGCAGGGTCAGCCGCCAGACCGGATCGTCGCCGTCGATCACCCGCTGCGCGGCGGTGCGCGGCAGTTCGACCGGCCCGAGCAGCTCAGTCCCGTCGGGCGGCTGGGCCAACTCGACGAACTCGTCCAAGGCCTCCCGCCGACCCTCGACGGTGATCAACTTCACCGCGGGCGGGAAGTGCGCCTCGGCGCGCTCGACCAGTTCCCGGGCGGCGAAGCCGGCCGCGTCGAGCCGGACCAGCGCCTGCAACGCCCGGCTGGTGCTCTCCCCCACCGCGAGCACCGTGCCGCCGTCGGCACCGGGCCGGACCAGGGCCGTGACGTTGAACCAGCGGCGCAGCGCCTCCTCGGCGGCCCGCAGGTCGGGCCGGAGCAGCAGGATCGACGTGTCCAACAGCAGGGCGGCCGCGTAGCCGTCGGTGGCGGGCGGTTCCGCGCCGGGCGTCGCGACGACGATCGCCGAGTCCGGCCCGACCTCCGGCAGCACCCCGCCGCCGGCGGACTTGCGGACCGGGGTCTGGGCGAAGGCCCGGCCCAGCTCCTCCGCCGTCCGCTCGGCCCCGACCACCGGCGCGCGGAGCCGCCGACCGCCACAGATCTGACAGGTCCAGTCCGCCTGCAGCCGGCCGCACCAGGAGCAGGAGGCCGGATGATCACCGGCGCCCTGCCGGGTCGGGCCGCCGCAGAACTGGCAGCGCACCGGCTCCCGGCAGGTCTGGCAGATCAGCGCCAGCAAATAGCCGGCCCGCGGCACCTGGACCAGCACCGGCCCCTGGGTCAGCCCGGTCCGGATCACCTCGAACGCCTCCCGCGGCAGCCGCAGCGCCCGGGCCAGCGGATCCCGCTCCAGCCGGCTGTCGCTGTCCGCGGTCACCTTGACCCGCGGTGCCTGCCGGCGCAGCACCGTCCGGTCCAGCGCGACCTCGTGCGCCCAGCCGGACTCGAGCCAGGACTGCACCTCCACGCTGCGGCCGTAGGAGGCGAAGAGTGCGGCGCAGGGTTCGGTGACCGCGCGCAGCGCGAGCACGTCCCGGGCGTGCGGGTACGGCGCGCGCTGCTCGGACAACAGGTCGTCGCCGTCGTCCCAGACCGCGACCAGTCCAAGATCACGGACCGGCGCGAAGGCGGCGGCCCGGGTGCCGATCACCACCGACACGTCGCCGCGCAGCGCGGCCAGGAACGAGCGGTACCGGGCCGACGGACCCAAATCCGCGGTCAGCTGGACGTACGCCTTCGTGCCCAGCACCTCGGCGCAGGCGGCGGACAGCCGATCAAGATCATGAGTATCCGGGACGATCATGATCACGCCCCGACCGCCGGCCACCGTGGCCGCCGCAGCGGTGGCGAAGCCGGTCGCCCAGTCGCCGGTCGGGTCCGTGCTCGGGGTCGGCCGCCAGACCGCGTGCGGGTTGCGGCCGTCGCGCAGTGCCGTCAACAGGCCCGCACCGTCCGGGAAGGCAGCCCAGAGCGGGTCCGTGGTGCGATCGGGCGCGGGCTCCGACGTGGCCTGCCCTTCGGCAGGCTCAGGGAGCGTAACCCCTCTTGCCGACTCACCTTCGGCAGGCTCGGGGAGCGAACCCCCCGGCGCCGACTCACCTGCGGCAGGGTCGGCGGGATCAGGGGCGGCCGATCGGCGGCGGGGTTCGGCCTCGGTTGCGGCATGTCGCGGTGGTACGGCGAGCCGGAGGACGTCGGCGAAGCAGCCGGCGTAGTGGTCGGCGACCCGGCGGATCAGCCGGGTGACCTGCGGAGTGAGCACGGGCTCCGCGGAGATGATCTTGTGCAGCGGGGCCAGGGTGCCGTCGTGATCGGTCTCCTCGACCCGATCGAGGATGAAGCCGTCGCGGAGCTTGCCGGCGAAGCGGACCCGGACCCGGGCGCCGGGGACGGCCTGCTCGTCCTGGCTGGCCAGCACCCGGTAGTCGAAGGGCCGGTCCAGGTGGCTCAGCGAGACGTCGACCGCGACCCGGGCCACCGGCTGCTCGGCCGCCTGCGGCACCCGCTTCGGCTCGGCCTTGCCCTTCCTCCCGTTCTGCTCGACGCCCGGCTCGGGCGCAGCGTCCTTCCCGGACGGGGGGATCGCCAACTCGAAGGCCGGCTGCTCGGCTGCAGGCACACCCGGATGATAGGCGGACCCCACCGACACCGCCCACCGACGCCGAGTTGTCAGAACTGAGGATCGCTATAGCAATCCTCAGTTCTGACAAGTCGGCTTTGCTCAGCCCTTGACGGCGGCGGCGAGGCGGTCGGCGCGCTCGGTGCCTTCCCAGGTGACGCCGGGCAGGTCCCGGCCGAAGTGGCCGTAGGCGGCCACCTGGGCGTAGACGGGGCGCTTCAGCTCGAGGTCACGGATGATCGCGGCCGGGCGCAGGTCGAAGGTGGCCAACACGGCGTCGCGGATCTGCTCGGTCGGCACGGCCTCGGTGCCGAAGGTCTCGACGTAGAAGCCCACCGGGTGTGCCTTGCCGATGGCGTAGGCAACCTGCACCTCGCACCGCTTGGCCAGGCCGGCGGCGACCACGTTCTTGGCCACCCAGCGCATCGCGTACGCAGCCGAGCGGTCGACCTTCGACGGATCCTTGCCGGAGAAGGCGCCGCCACCGTGCCGGGCCATGCCGCCATAGGTGTCGACGATGATCTTGCGTCCGGTCAGGCCGGCGTCGCCCATCGGGCCGCCGATCTCGAACCGGCCGGTCGGGTTGACCAGCAGCCGGAAATCGGAGGCGTCGATCGCATAGTCCTCGAGCACGGCTTCGACCACGTGCTTGCGGACATCGGGGGTGAGCAGCCGATCGAGGTCGATGTCGGCGGCGTGCTGGCTGGACACCACGACGGTCTCCAGCCGGGCCGGCCGGTCGCCGTCGTACTCGATGGTGACCTGGGTCTTCCCGTCCGGGCGCAGGTAGGGCATGGTGCCCTCCTTGCGGACCGCGGACAGCTTCTCGGCCAGCCGGTGCGCCAGGTCGATCGGCAGCGGCATCAGGCTCGGCGTCTCGTCGCAGGCGTAGCCGAACATCAGGCCCTGGTCGCCGGCGCCCTGCAGGTCCAGCTCGTCGACGGAGCTCTCAGTGCGCTTCTCGAACGCCGTGTCGACGCCCTGGGCGATGTCCGGGGACTGCTGCCCGATCGCGATCTGGACGCCACACGAGCCGCCGTCGAACCCCTTGGTCGAGGAGTCGTAGCCGATCTTGATCACCCGGTCCCGGACGATGCCCGGGATCTCGACGTAGGCGTTGGTGGTGACCTCACCGGCCACGACCACCAGCCCGGTGGTGACCAGCGTCTCGACCGCAACCCGACTGTCCGGATCCGAGCCGAGCATCGCGTCCAGGATCGAGTCGCTGACCTGATCGGCGATCTTGTCCGGATGGCCTTCGGTCACCGACTCGGACGTGAAGAGTCGTCCTGCCATAGCTTCTTCCCTTCGGGTCGCCCGCCGGGCCCGATCTGTCGGCCGCGAGCTGTCGTTGTTGTGTGCGTGCAGTGGTGGTACGTACTGGGGGTCGACCTGCACCCTATCGTCGGCCGCGGAGCTCGATCGCGATGTCCAACACGCGGTGCGCCAGGGTGTCCTTGGTGCCGGCCCACGGCCCGTACCGGCCGTCACCGTAGCGGGCCGACGTGAACACCCTGATCTCGCTGGTCGCGCTGCCGAACACCTTGCCGCCGCTGACGTCGTTCAGCACCAGCGCGTCGCAGCCCTTGCGGGCCAGCTTGGCCGCCCCCAGTTCCTCCAGGGCGGCGTCGGCGGTCGGCGTCTCGGCGGCGAACCCGATGATCACCTGGGCCGGATCGGTCCGGCTCTCCACCAGCCCGGCGAGCACGTCGGTCGTCTGCTGCAGCTCCAGCCGGAGCCCCGAGTCGCCGGACTTCTTGATCTTGGTCTCGCTCTCCGCGGCCGGCCCGAAATCGGCCGGCGCGGCGGCCATCACAACGATGTCGGAATCCTTCGCCGCCCGGCTCATCGCCGAGGCGAGGTCGCCGGTGGAGCCGATCCGCTCGATCTCGATCCCGGCCGGCGGCGGCAGCGTCACGTTTGCCGCGACCAGCCGTACCTCGGCGCCACGCAGCGCGGCGGCCCGGGCCAGCGCCCAGCCCATCCGGCCGGACGACGCGTTGCCGAGGAACCGGACCGGGTCCAGATGTTCGCGGGTGCCGCCGGCGCTGACCGCGACCCGCAACCCGGCCAGGTCCCGACGCGCGGCCCGGGCGGCCAGGTCGGGGTCGGCCAGGATGCCGAACGCGACGGCGGCGAGTTCCTCCGGGTCGGGCAGCCGGCCCGGCCCCGAATCGGCGCCGGTCAGCCGGCCGCTGTCCGGGTCGATCACCACCGCGCCGCGGTCGCGCAGCGTCGCCACGTTCTGTCGGGTCGCCGGGTGCAGCCACATCTCGGTGTGCATCGCCGGGGCGAGGACCACCGGGCAGCGCGCGGTGAGCAGCACGTTGGTCAGCAGATCGTCGGCCCGGCCGGTGGCGGCCCGGGCCAGCAGATCGGCCGTCGCCGGCGCGACCAGCACCAGGTCGGCCTGCTGGCCGAGCGCGACGTGCGGCACCCGGTGCGCGTCGTCCCACACCTGGGTGCTGACCGGACGGCCGGACAGCGCCGCCCAAGTGGCCTCACCGACGAAGTGCAACGCCGACTCGGTCGGCACGACCGTGACCTCGTGCCCGTCGGCGATCAGCCGCCGGAGCAGCTCACAGGCCTTGTAGGCCGCGATGCCGCCGGCGACACCCAGAACGATCCGGCTCATCGGTGGGCTCGGAGGGTGGCGGAACTAGGCGGGGGTGGGAGCGTCGCCGAAGCTGTCGTCCGACGCGGTGGCCGAAGGATCGGCGTCGGGGTCGATGTCGGTGCAGGTCAGCACGCCGGCGTTGACCTCGCGGAGCGCGATCGACAGCGGCTTCTCCTGGACCGACGTCTCCACCAGCGGGCCGACGTTGTCCAGCAGACCTTCGCCGAGCTGGGAGTAGTACGCGTTGATCTGCCGGGCCCGCTTGGCGGCGTAGAGCACCAGCTTGTACTTCGAATCGGTGTGCTGAAGCAGCTCGTCGATCGGCGGGTTGGTGATCCCACCGCCAGTATTCGTGTTGGGCAAGGTGGTCCTTTGCAAAGGTCTTCGGCAGGGATTACTGCCCAGCCTAGGTGGGCAGACCCAACAACAGTACCAATTCCGCGACGGCTTGGTCGACCTCGGTGTTGACGACGACGTGGTCGAACTCGTCGACGGCCAGCATCTCCGCCCGGGCGGTCGTCAATCGCCGTTCCTGTTGCTCGGCCGACTCCGTGCCGCGACCGGTGAGCCGGCGCACCATTTCCTCCCAGGACGGCGGCATCAGGAACACGTACTGGAGATCGGCGGCGGAGATCACCCCTTGGTCCCGGCAGGCCTGCTCCACCTGCCGGGCGCCCTGCAGATCGATCTCCAGGATGACCGGCCGGCCCTCGGCCAGGGCCGCCCGGACCGGCTCGCGCGGGGTCCCGGACCGATGGAGGTTGTGGACCACCGCCCATTCGAGCAACTCGCCGGCCGCGATCATCCGATCGAACTCCGTGTCGTCGACGAACAGATAGTGGACGCCTTCGATCTCCCCCGGACGCGGCGGCCGGGTGGTCGCCGACACCGAGATGAACACCTCGGGCCGGGTCTCCCGCAGCCGACCGACGACGGTCCCCTTGCCGACCGCGGTCGGCCCGGACAGGACGGTCAGCCGCGGCCGGGCCCCAGTCGTACGGTCGGACGCGGCGGTCATCGGGCTTGCCTCCATTCGACAGGCTCAGGACAAGCTTCGACAGCCTCAGGGAAGGAACACCCGGACGTGTCGGGCCCCGCAGTGGGCCCGGTCACGATCCGGTGCGGCCGGAGCGGCTGGTTCGCGCCTCGAACTCGGCCAGCAGGCCCGCCGCCTGGTGCCGGCCGAGCCCGCGAAGTCGGCGGTTCGGCGCGATCTCCAGGCGCTCCATCACCTGGCCGGCGCGGACGTCACCGACCCGGGGCACGCACTTGACGATGTCGACGACCTTGATCTGCGCGATCACGTCGTCGTCCTCGGCCAGCGTCAGCACCTCGGCCAGGGTCTGCTCGCCGGCGCGCAACGCTCGTTTCACCTCGGCTCGTCGGCGCCGTGCCTCGGTGGCTGCGTGGCGGGCCAGCTCGCGCTGCGCGTCGCTCAGCGGCGGAATGGTCACAATCCCCCTCGTCTCACATTCGTCATATCGGGCACGGCAGAAGCCGCGCCACCAGCGGCACGGAGATGATCTTCATCGGCGCCTTCACTGCGGTGGGTCAGAGGGAAACCTATAGCAAGGAGCGGACGGAATTCACCCGACCCACCAGACTGGACGCGACCCTGCGCAAACCCTCTGGATCCGGCCCGGCCGAGAGCACCTCCCGGCTCGCCGACGGCAGCACCAGCTCGGTCGCCGGACCGAAGATCGCCGGCAGGTGTTCCGGCTCGCCGCCCTGGGCGCCGACGCCCGGGGCGAGGATCGACCCGTTCAGCTTGCTGAAATCGAATCCGGGCGGATCGATGGTCGCACCGACCACCAGCCCGACCGACCCCAGCGGGTCCGCGCCGGCGTTCCGGGCGGCGGCCCAGTCGAGCACCGTCTCGGCGACCGTGCTGCCGGTGGCGCCCTTGGCCAGTTGCTGCGCCGGGCCTTCGGGGTTGCTGGTCAGGGCCAGGACGTAGACGCCGCGACCGTTCTGCTCGGCCAGGTCCGCGGTGGCCGCGAACGTCTCGACCCCGACGTACGGGGTGATGGTGATCGCGTCCGCGGCCAGCGTCGAGCCCTCGGCCAGGTAGGCCGCCGCGTAGGCGTCCATGGTGGAGCCGATGTCGCCGCGTTTCACGTCCAGCAGGGAGATCGCGCCGGCCGCAGCGATGTCGGCCAGCAGCAGCTCCAGCACCGCGATCCCGGCCGATCCGTACGCCTCGAAAAAGGCCGACTGCGGCTTGAACACGGCGACCGTCGAGCCCAGCGCCTCGACCACGCCGCGAGCGAAGCGCTCCAACCCGGCCGCGTCCCGCTGCAGGTCCCACCGGTCCAGTAACGCCGGGTGCGGGTCGACCCCGACACACAACGCGCCCCGGTCCTTGATCACCGCGGTCAGCCGCTCCCCGTAGCTGGTGGTCATGCCGACTCCCCTTTCTCCGTACGTGGACGAGACTTCGGCCTGCGCCGCGGTCTCGGTGCGGGTCGAACTCGGTCCGGCAACGCGGGTTGCGGGGGCCGCGGACCCGACGAGGTCAGCGCTGGGTCGCCGGCGCCGCGGTTGATCGCCGCGATCAGGCCGGGGCCCGCGTAGATGAAGCCGGTGTAGAGCTGCACCAAGGCCGCCCCCGCGTCGAACATCGCCCGGGCGTCGTCGGCGGTCATGATCCCGCCGACCCCGATCACCGGCAGCGCGGTGCGTTCGGCCAGGAAGGCCACCACGGCGCGGGCCCGCCGGGTCAGCGGGGCGCCGGACAGCCCGCCGGCCTGGCCGGCCAGCGGCAGATCGGCGTACCGGATCCCGGACCGGTCGAGGGTGGTGTTGGTGGCGATCAGGCCGCTGACGCCGCACTCGGTGCAGATGCCGAGCAGCTCCTCCAGCGCGTCCTCGGTCAGGTCCGGCGCCATCTTGACGAAGATCGGCACCGGCCGGAACCGGCCGGCCGACTGGATCGCGGTCAGCAGGTCGCGCAGTGGGCCCGCTTCCTGCAGCGACCGCAGCCCGGGCGTGTTGGGGCTGGACACGTTGATCGCCAGATAGTCGGCGTGCGGTGCCAGCAGCCGGTACGAGCTCAGGTAGTCCTCTCCTGCCTGCTCCAGCGGCGTGATCTTGGTCTTGCCGATCGAGATGCCGACCGGCATCCCGGCTGCCCCGTTGCCCCGCCAGACGCCGTCCCGGGACAGCCGCGCCGCCAACGCCTGGGCGCCGCGGTTGTTGAACCCCATCCGGTTGATCACCGCACCGCTGGCCGGCAGCCGGAACAGCCGCGGCCGGTCGTTGCCGTTCTGCGGCCGGGCGGTGACCGTGCCCAGCTCGGCGTGGCCGAAGCCCAGCGCCGACCAGGCCAGCACCGCGCGGCCGTCCTTGTCCATCCCCGCGGCCAGGCCGACCCGGCCCGGGAAGTCGATCCCGGCCACCCGCACCGGAGTGGCTGGGCTCCGGCCGAGGGCGAACCGGAGCAGCCGGCGCAGCGGTGGCGAGCCGCCGGCGAGTTCGATCATGGACAGGGTGCGCTCGTGGACGGCCTCCGCGTCGCCCCCGGCGAACCGGAACAGTACCGGCCGGACCAGCCGCCGGTAGCTCCACCCCGCGAAAGGCTTGATCACCGGTTCGAGAACTCGGCGGACCAGGACTGCAGCGATCGCACCGTCAGCTCCCCGGACCGGACCGACTCGATCCCCTGCACCGCCGCCGCCAGCCCTTGCACGGTGGTCACGCAGGGGATGTTGCGCAGCACGGCCGCGGTCCTGATCTCATAGCCGTCGTAGCGCGGCCGGCCGTCCTCGCTCAACCCGTGCGGGGTGTTGAAGATCAGATCCACCTCGCCGTCCAAGATCGCCTGGACGATCGTCTTCTCGCCGTTCGGCCCCGGGCCCTGGGTGTGTTTGCGGACACTCGTCACCGCGACGCCGTGCCGGCGCAGCATCGAGGCGGTGCCGGCCGTGGCCAGGATGTGGAAGCCGAGGTCGGCCAGCCGTTTCACCGGGAAGATCACGTGCCGCTTGTCCCGGTTGGCCACCGAGATGAAGACGGTGCCCTTCGTCGGCAGCGGCCCGAAGGCCGCCGCCTGGCTCTTGGCGAAGGCGGTGCCGAAGTCGAGATCGAAGCCCATCACCTCGCCGGTGGACTTCATCTCCGGGCCGAGGATGGTGTCGACCGAGATGCCTTCGACGGTACGGAAGCGGTTGAACGGCATCACCGCCTCCTTGACCGCGATCGGCCCGCCCGGCTGGTCGACGCTGCCGTCGCCCTCGGCCCACAGCATCCCCACGGTCCGGAGCTCGGCGATGGTCGAGCCGAGCATGATCCGGGCCGCGGCCTTGGCCAGCTGGGTGCCGGTGGCCTTGGAGACGAACGGCACGGTCCGCGACGCGCGCGGGTTGGCCTCGAGCACATAGAGCGTGTCGCCGGCCAGGGCGTACTGGATGTTGATCAAGCCCTGCACTCCGACGCCGCGGGCAATCGCCTCGGTCGAGGTCCGGATCCGGTCCATGATCGCCGCGCCGAGGGTGATCGGCGGCAGCGCGCAGGCCGAGTCACCGGAGTGCACTCCGGCCTCCTCGATGTGCTCCATCACGCCGCCCAGGTAGAGCTCGGTGCCGTCGTAGAGCGCGTCGACGTCGATCTCCACCGCATCGTCCAGGAACCGGTCGACCAGCACCGGGTGGGCCGGTGACACCTCGGTCGCGCGGGCGATGTAGGAGCCGAGCGTGCCCTCGTCGTAGACGATCTCCATCCCCCGGCCGCCGAGCACGTACGAGGGCCGGACCAGCACCGGGTAGCCGATCTCGTCGGCCACCCGCTTCGCCTCCTCGAACGACCGGGCCATCCCGTGCTTGGGCGCCGGCAGGTCGGCCGCGGCCAGCACCTCACCGAACGCGCCCCGCTCCTCGGCCAGGTGAATCGCCTCCGGGCTGGTGCCGACGATCGGCACCCCGGCGTCCTTCAGCGCCTGGGCCAGCCGCAGCGGGGTCTGCCCGCCGAGCTGGACGATCACCCCGGCGATCGGGCCGGCCTGCGCCTCGGCGTGGACGACCTCGAGCACGTCCTCGCAGGTCAGCGGCTCGAAGTAGAGCCGGTCGGAGGTGTCGTAGTCGGTGGACACCGTCTCCGGGTTGCAGTTGACCATGATCGTTTCGTAGCCGGCCCCGGACAGGGCCATCGAGGCGTGCACACAGGAGTAGTCGAACTCGATCCCCTGGCCGATCCGGTTCGGCCCGCTGCCCAAGATCAACACCGCCGGCTTGGTCCGCGGCGCGACCTCGGTCTCGCTGTCGTAGGAGCTGTAGTGGTACGGCGTCCGGGCGGCGAACTCGGCCGCGCAGGTGTCCACCGTCTTGTAGACCGGCCGCACTCCCAGGGCCCAGCGGACGCCGCGGACGACGTCCTCGCTGAGCCGGCGCAGGGACGCGATCTGGGCGTCGGAGAAGCCGTGCCGCTTGGCCAGCCGGAGCAGGTCGGCGGTCAGCTCGGGGGCGGTTTCGACCCGCTCGGCGACCTCGAGCAGCAAGCTCAACTGGTCGACGAACCAGGGATCGATCTTGGTCGACTCGTGCACCTGCTCCGGCGTGGCACCGGCCCGCAGCGCCTTGATCACCAGGCCGAGCCGGCCGTCGTGCGGCCGGGCGGCCCGCTCCAGCAGGTCGGTCACCGACTCGGTGACCGGGGTGGCGTAGTCGAACGGCGCCCGGGAGTCCTCCAGGCTGCGCAGCGCCTTGCCCAGCGCCTCGGTGAAGTTCCGGCCGATCGCCATCGCCTCGCCGACGCTTTTCATGTGCGTGGTCAGCGTCGAGTCGGCAGACGGGAACTTCTCGAACGCGAACCGCGGGATCTTGACCACCACGTAGTCCAGGGTCGGCTCGAACGAGGCCGGGGTCTCCTTGGTGATGTCGTTCGGGATCTCGTCCAGCGTGTAGCCGATGGCCAGTTTGGCGGCGATCTTGGCGATCGGGAAGCCCGTCGCCTTGGAGGCCAGGGCGCTGGACCGGGACACCCGCGGATTCATCTCGATCACGATCATCCGGCCATCGGCCGGGTCGATCGCGAACTGGATGTTGCAGCCGCCCGTGTCCACGCCGACGTCGCGGATGATGCCGATCGCGACGTCCCGCATCCGCTGGAACTCGCGGTCGGTCAGGGTCATCGCGGGGGCGACGGTGATCGAATCGCCGGTGTGCACGCCCATCGGGTCGAGGTTTTCGATCGAGCAGACGATCACCACATTGTCGGCCTGGTCGCGCATCACCTCCAGCTCGTACTCCTTCCAGCCGAGGATCGATTCCTCGATCAACACCTCGGTGGTCGGGCTGGCGGCCAGACCCGCGCCGGCGATCCGGCGAAGATCATTTTCATCGTGCGCGAAGCCGGAGCCGACGCCGCCCATGGTGAAGCTGGGCCGCACCACCAGCGGGTAGCCGAGCTCGGCGGCGGCGCCCAGCACGTCGTCCATCGAGTGGCAGATCAGGCTCCGGGCCACCTCGCCGGGTCCGCCGGTGATCCCGGTCAGGTTCTCGACGATCGCCTTGAAGGTCTCCCGGTTCTCGCCGCGCTGGATCGCTTCGACCGAGGCGCCGATCAGCTCGACGCCGTAGCGCTTCAGCACGCCGCGCTCGTGCAGCGCGACCGCGGTGTTCAGGGCCGTCTGGCCGCCCAGCGTGGCCAGCAGTGCGTCCGGCCGCTCCTTGATGATCACCTGCTCCACGTATTCGGGCGTGATCGGCTCGATGTAGGTGGCGTCGGCGAACTCCGGGTCGGTCATGATCGTCGCCGGGTTGGAGTTGACCAAGATCACCCGGAAGCCTTCGGCGCGAAGCACCCGGCAGGCCTGGGTGCCGGAGTAGTCGAACTCGCAGGCCTGACCGATCACGATCGGGCCGGAGCCGATCACCAGGATCGAGGAAAGATCATTCCGCCGCGGCATCAGTGCTCACCTCCGTCAACATCATCTTTTCCGATCGCTGAGCCATCCCCATCCACGTTCGCTGAGCCTGTCGAAGCGCGTTCCATCACCTCGATGAACCGGTCGAACAGATAGTCGGCGTCGTGCGGCCCGGCTGCCGCCTCCGGGTGGTACTGGACCGAGAAGGCGATCAGCCCGCCGGCAGCGTCGGTCAACTGGAGGCCCTCGACCACGTCGTCGTTCAGGCAGATATGACTCACCGAGGCCTGCCCGTACGTCGTCGACAGCGGCTCGCCGACCTTGCCCTCGACGGCGAAGCCGTGGTTGTGCGCGGTGATCTCGACCCGGCGGGTGGTCAGGTCCATCACCGGCTGGTTGATCCCGCGGTGCCCGTAGCCGAGCTTGAAGGTGCCGTAGCCGAGGGCCCGGCCGAACAGCTGGTGGCCGAAGCAGATGCCGAAGTACGGCAGCCGGTCGGCCAGGGCGCGGCGGAGCAGCGCGATCGGGCCGGTGGCCGCCGACGGATCGCCGGGGCCGTTGGAGAAGAAGACGCCGTCCGGGTCGAGTGCCAGCAGTTCGTCGTAGGTGATGGTGGACGGGACCACGTGCACGTCGATGCCGCGCTCGGCCATCCGTTGCGGGGTCATCGCCTTGATCCCCAGGTCGACCGCGACGACCCGGAACCGGGCCTCCCCCACGGCCGGCACCAGATAGGGCTCGGTCGCCGTGACCTCGTCGGCCAGGTGGGCGCCGTGCATCGAGGGCGTGGCCTTGACCCGCTCCAACAACTCGGCCGCGGTGGTCTGCCGGCTGGAGATGCCGACCCGCATCGCGCCCCGCTCGCGCAGGTGCCGGGTCAGGGCCCGGGTGTCGATGCCACTGACGCCGACGATCCCCTGGGTGCGCAGTTCCTCGGTCAGGCTGCGCCGGGCGCGCCAGTTGGAGGAGATCCGGGCCGGGTCGCGGACCACATAACCGGCGACCCAGATCCGGCCCGACTCGTCGTCCTCGTCGTTCCAGCCGGTGTTGCCGATGTGCGGCGCCGTCGCTATCACCACCTGGCGGTGATAGCTCGGATCGGTCAGGGTCTCCTGATAACCGGACATCCCGGTGGAGAACACCGCCTCACCGAACGTCTCGCCGATGGCACCGAAGGCCTGGCCGCGGAAGGTCGTACCGTCCTCCAGCACGAGCAGAGCCGCGGGTGGTTCGAGGGTTGAGTCTGCGGGCGCGCGCGAAGACGATTCGAGCATGACCGTCCTTTCCTGCCTCACGGGACAGGTCTTAAAGGTTGGCTGAGATCCGATGCAGCTTATCAGCGGCCACGAGGTGCTCAGCCCAACGTCTCGGGGTAGTCGGCGGGCTCCTTTCGGACGTGCTCGCCGAGGAACGCGGAGACGACCTGATACCAGATTCTGGCGTGCTGCGGCGTGAGCACCCAGTGGTTCTCGTCCGGGAAGTAGAGGAAGCGGTGTTCGGTGCTGCCGTCGTCGGCGGCCGGCAGGTCGGAGGCGGACAGCAACTCGTACCAGAGGCGCAGGCCGTCGCCGATCGGCACCCGGTAGTCCTTGTCACCGTGCACCACCAGCATCGGGGTCCGGATCTCGCCGACGAAGCGGTGCGGGGAGTTGGCGTACGACATCTCCGGCGTCATCTCGCGGGCCCAGTAGTAGGCGACGTCGGTGGTGCCGCCGAAGCCGTCCAACGCCCACAGGCTGGCGTGGGTGACGATCGCCGCGAACCGGTCGGTGTGCCCGGCCACCCAGTTGGCCAGGTAGCCGCCGAACGAGCCGCCCATCGCCGCGGTCCGGGTGTCGTCGATCTCCGGCAGCCGCTCGGCCGCGTCGGTGGCGGCCATCAGGTCGGTGTACGGGGCTTCGCCCCAGGCGCCCCAGCCGCGCTGGACGAAGTCCTGCCCGTAGCCGGTGGAGAGCGCCGGGTCCGGCAGCAGTACCGCGTAACCCTGGGCCACCAGCAGCCACGGGCACCAGCGCCAGGACCAGGTGTTCCAGGAGCCGAGCGGGCCGCCGTGGATCCACAGCACGAGTGGTGCCGGGTCGGCGGCCGACGCCCCCTCGGGCAGCGCCAGCCAGGACCGGATCCGGGTGCCGTCGGCGGCCCGGGTCTCGAGGTCGCGCAGCGTCCCGGGCAGCTGGGGTCGCCGCGCCGGGGCGGGCAGCGCGGTCACCTGGCCGGTGGCCAGGTCGATCCGGACTGGCTCCGCCGGGAAGGCGTACGAGGCCCGTAGCGCGTAGGCGGCGGTGCCGTCCGGGGCGACGACGAGATCGGTGTACGCGCCGTCGTCGCTGGTCAGCCGCTCGGCAGCCGTACCGTCCAGCAGGATCCGGAACACCGGCGACCGGCCGTCGTCGTCGGCGACGACCAGCACGCCCGAGGCGTCCGACAGCCAGGCGATGCCGCCGGGCCAGCGGTCCCAGTCCGCCGCGAGTTGCCGGGCGTCCGACCCATCGATCCCGGCCACCCACAGGGTGACCCGCGGCGCCTCGGTCGGCGTGGTGATGGTCTCTCGCAGGTAGGCGACCAGCCTGCCGTCCGGGCTGATCTTGGCCCCGCTGAGGTCGGCGATCGGATCGTCGACGATCCGGCGGCGTTCACCGGTCGCGACGTCGATCGTCTCCAGTGCGGCCCGGGACGCCCCCCTCGGCAGCGGCACCTGGACGTCGATCACCAGCGTCCGGCCGTCGGCGGCCAGATCCGGCTGCCCGTTGAACAGGGCCGGGCCGATGGCCGGACAGAGGTCACGCAGTTCCACCGGCTCGTCGCCGGCGTCGGCCGGCAGCGTCCCGGCGAAGAGACGGGGCCGGTCGGGACCGAGGTCATGATCCCAGAAGCGGACCGGATAGCCGCTGTGCAGGATCGCCGTGATCTTGTTGTCCGACCGCAGGTCGCGTAGCCGCTGCTCGGTCTCGGTGTCGGTGGCCGACGGCAGCGTGCCGGCGGTGGCCAGGACGGTCTGGCCGGTGCGTGCCGCTGCCACCCCGGCGACACCGCCGGGCCGACGGGCCAGCAGCCGGGCCTCGCCACCGCCGGCCGGCAGCAGCCAGACCGCGGGCTTGGCCTTGTCCTCCGGGGTTTCGCCGTGCGCCCGCTGGGCCACGAACAGCAGGTCCCCCGTTGCGGTGAAGGCGGCCTGGCTCTCCCCCTTCGCGCCGCGGGTGAGCTGCCGGGCCGGCGCCCGGCCGGCCGGATCCAGCTCCCACTGCGACGTCACGTAGCCGGTCCCCTGCTCATCCGGTACGGCGAGGCCCGCCACCAGCCGCCCGCCGTCCGGGGACAGGGCCAGCGAGGACAGCCGCGGCAGCGCGATGTAGGCGTCGAGGTCGTGGAACGGGGTCGTCAGGTGGTCGGCGGAAGTCATGCTGCCGTTCCTATCATCCGCAGATTTCGGACGTCCGGGCCGATGGCAGTGATTGCCCAAGGCAATAGTTGCCCTATGTAAACAATCGGGATATAGTTATCAACGCTAAGTACTTCACGACCATCCACGGGAGTTCATCGTGTCCACCACTCCTCCACGCCCAACGGCGGACGTGCCTGATCACCGGGATTCGCGGCCCACCGCCGACGAGCTCTCACCCGGTGCCCTGGAGCGGACGCCGACCGTCGAGTTGCTCGAGTCGGTCGGCCAGCTGATCCGGACGGCCCGGTCCTTCAGCCACCGGCAGTCCGAGGATCTGGGTTTCAGTGGCACCCCGTTCGGCATCCTCAAGCTGCTCGCCGAAGGTGATCGCCGGCCCGGCGACCTGGCCGCCGAGTTGCAGATCGCCCCGTCGGTCGTCTCCCGGGCTCTGGTCCCGTTGGAGCGGGACGGCCAGATCGAACGGCGGCTCGACCCCGCCGATGCGCGCTCGTTCCGGCTCGCCCTGACCCAGGCCGGGCGGGACCAACTGGCCCGACGCCGGGAGCTGATCCAGGCCCGGATCGAGCGGCTGCTGGAAGGCTGGCCCGAGGAGGACATCGCCACCATGACCCGGCTGATGCGGCGGCTGGAGAGCAGCATCCAGCAGAACGCCACCGCGTTGCTGCAACCGCCCACCGGGCGCACCGAGCCGCCGCCGCCCGTCCCGGCACCGGCCGCCAACGAGGCGGTGCCGGCATGACTTCGCCAACTCCCGAACCCACTCACGGACAAGGATCCCCCTCCGCATGACCACCACCGCCGTTGCCGAGCAACGGACACAGCCTCCGATCCAGGCGATGTCCCATCGCCGCATCCTCGAGTCGATGACCGGGATGCTGGCAGCACTGTTCACCGCGATGATCTCCTCCAACATCGTCGCGACGGCCCTGCCGGTGATCATCGGCGACCTGAACGGCACCCAGCGGCAATACACCTGGGTGATCACCGCGTCGCTGCTGGCGACCACGGTCAGCACGCCGATCTGGGGCAAGCTGTCGGACCTGTTCAACAAGAAGCTGCTGATCCAGCTGTCGATCACGGTCTTCGTGCTCGGCTCGGTGCTGGCCGGCTTCGCGCCGAATGTGCCGTACCTGATCGGCTTCCGGGTGCTGCAGGGCATCGGCATGGGCGGTCTGACCGCCCTGGTGCAGTCGATCATGGGCTCGATCATCGCGCCTCGGGAGCGCGGTCGATACTCCGGCTACATGGGCGCTGTGATGGCGGTCAGCACGGTCTCCGGCCCGCTGCTCGGCGGCTTCATCGTGGACAGCCCGCTCGGCTGGCGCTGGTGCTTCTTCGTCTGCGTACCGCTGGCGATCATCTCGCTGTTCGTGCTGCAGCGGACACTGCGGCTGCAGACCATCCGCCGCAAGGTCAAGATCGACTACGTCGGCGCACTGTTGATCTCGATCGGTGCCAGCCTGCCGCTGCTCTGGGTCACCTTCGCCGGCACCGAATACGCCTGGTGGTCCTGGCAGACCGCGGCACTGCTCGGCAGCACCGCCGTCATCGTCGCGATCTTCATCATCGTCGAACTGCGGGTCGCCGAGCCGCTGGTGCCGCTCAAGGTGCTGAGCAACAAGACCGCGGCCTTGATGATCATCGCCAGCGTCGCTGTCGGGATCGGGATGTTCGGCGGTGCCACCTTCCTCGGCCAGTACTTCCAGCTGGCCAAGGGCTACACCCCGACCCACGCCGGACTGATGATCATCCCGCTGATGGTGGCGATGTTGATCTCCTCCACGGTGTCCGGGCAGATCATCTCGCGGACCGGTCGGTGGAAGATCTTCCTGGTCGGCGGTGGGGTGCTGCTGGTCGCCGGTCTGGCCGGACTCGGCATGCTCAACCACATCACGCCGGACTGGCAGGCCTGGACCTTCATGGCCCTGATGGGTCTGGGGATGGGCGCGATGATGCAGAACATCGTGCTGGCCGTCCAGAACACGATCGACGTCCGCGACATCGGTGCAGCCTCGGCCACGCTGGCATTCTTCCGTACCCTCGGCGGCGCCATCGGCGTGTCGGTGCTCGGTGCGGTGCTGGCCGCGCAGGTCCAGTCCGGTGTCGTCAGGGGCCTGGCCGATCAGGGCCTCCAGGCCCCGGGCGGCGGGGCTCCGATGACGCTTGATCTCTCCGTGCTGCCGGAGCCGGTGCTGGTGATCGTACGGGCTGCGTACGGCGACGCCACCGGCCACATCTTCCTGATCGCGGCAGCGGTCGCGGCGGTCGGTCTGATCTGCGCGCTGCTGGTCCGGGAGGTGCCGCTGCGGACCACTGTCGAACTGGTCAAGGAGCCGACGGCCGAGGACGGCGCCGCTCCGCTGCCGGTGGCCGATCCGGTCGCCGCGACCGCACCGGCTCCGCTGTCGGCGCTCGCCGCGGCACCCGAACCGGAGCAGTCGGCCGACGCTTCCGACGGCACGACCACGCCGACCGACGAGGCGGCGTCAGCAACCGAATCCAACGACGGGGGTGAAGTGCAGGACGAGCAGGAACCGACACCGGGGACCAACGGCCGGCACCCCTTCCAGGCCGAGGCCCTGGACGACCCGACCGAACGGATCTCCGTCGCGGCGCTGGACGTGCTGACCGCCGCCCAGTCCCGATCCCGTGATCAGGCCCACGCCGCGGACGAGGCCGTCGACCAGGTCCGCACCGCCCTTGATCAACTCGAAGGTCAGGTCAACACCGCCATCGGCGAGTTCCACCAGACCCTCGCCGCCGTCCGCGACAGCCTCGACGAACCGGCCTCCCTGGGCCGGGACGGCGTCGGCGGCAACGAGCTCCGCTCCTACGAGTACGGATTGTTGATCAACAGCCAACGCACCGCCGATCGGGTCACCACTCAGGCCACCGAGGACGCGGACCGGATGCTCACCGACGCCCAAGCCGAACTCGCGGAGCTGGAATCTCGCATTGAGCAGTTGCGGCTGGTCGAGGAGAAGTTGCGCGACGGTGTTGGTGATCGTCTTCGCAACGAGGCACCGTTGACCTGATCTTTCTCTCTACCGAGTTGTCAGAACTGAGGATGGCTATAGCCAGCACCAGTTCTGACAAGTCGGCTGGAGGCCCCTCCGCCTCGTGATCAAGATTCGCGCTCGGTGAGGCAGTTGCGACGGGAGTCAGCAAAAGAAGGAGAGGCTATGGGCCGGCGTCCGGCGTACGGGTGGGCTTGGTGGAGATGATCTTGCCCAACAGGCCGTTGACGAAGGCCGGGGATTCGTCCGTGGAGAGGTCGGTGACCAGGGTCAGGGCCTCGGATACGGCGACCGAGTCGGGGACGTCGAGGTAGTCGATCTCCAGGACGGCCAGGCGGACGGTGTTGCGGTCGACGCGGGGCATTCGGGTCAGGCTCCAGCCGCTGGCCAGGGCGGCCATGATCCGGTCGTCGATCTCGCTCGCGTGGGCGACGGCGCCCTCGATCAGCTCGCGGGTGTAGTCGCGGACCGGGGGGTCGGCGTCGGCCGATCGCTCGGCCAGGGTCTCCAGCGGGTCCCGGCTCCGCAGCTCGGACTCGAACAGGATGTCGAGGGCGCGTTTCCTGGCCTTGCTCCGTGCGGACATGGAGCCGATCAGCTGCCGATCCGGCCGAGGTATTCGCCGGTCCGAGTGTCGACCTTGACCTTCTCCCCGTTCGTAACGAACAGCGGGACCTGGATCTGCAGGCCGGTCTCCAGCGTGGCCGGCTTGGTGCCGCCGGTGCTGCGGTCGCCCTGCAGGCCCGGCTCGGTGTAGGTGATCTCCAGCTCGACCGAGGCCGGCAGGTCGATGTAGAGCGGGTTTTCCTCGTGGATCGCGACCGTGGCCACCTGCTCCTCGAGCAGGTAGTTCTTCGCGTCGCCGACGGTCGCGTCGGCGATGGTCAGCTGGTCGTACGTGGTCATGTCCATGAACACGAAGCCGGCCCCGTCGTGGTACAGGTACTGCATATCGCGCCGGTCGACCGTCGCCGTGTCCACCTTGGTGTCGGAGTTGAACGTCTTGTCGACGATCTTGCCCGACAGGACGTTCTTCAGCTTGCTCCGGACGACGGTGTTGCCCTTGCCGGGCTTGTGATGCTGAAACCACAGCACCGTCCAGAGCTGGCCGTCGAGATCGAGGACCATGCCGTTCTTCAGGTCGTTGGTTGAGACCACGCGCGTTCCTTCGTGTCTTGCGATGAGCAGGGGAGGAAACCCGGATGCGACCGGGCAGCGGCCAAGTCTAGCCTTGCGGAGTGATTTCACCCCATTCGAATGGCACGGTGCGCTCCAAGCTCTCCACCGGACACCGCTGATGCGCACCGGACTGCTGGCCGGGCAGCCGGAACTGCGGACCGAGCGGCTGCGGCTGACCCAGCTCGGGCCGGATCATTTCGACGCCATGGCGACGGGGCTGACCGATGACGACGAGGGCCGGCGGCTGACCGGCACCCATGCCCAGCACACCGAGGAACAGATCCGCAGCTGGCTGGCCAAGCTGCCCGGCTCCGGCGACCGGGCGGACTGGGCGATCGTCCGGACCGATGATCAGAAGGTGATCGGTGAGGTCGTGCTGAACGATCTCGATGCCGACAACCAGTCGATGAATTACCGGATCGCCCTGTACGGCAGCGCCTTCTACGGCCAGGGCTACGGCACCGAGGCCGGCCGGGCGGTGATCAACTTCGGGCTCGGGGTGCTCGGCCTGCACCGGATCAGTCTCGGCGTGTACGACTTCAACGATCGCGCCCAGGCCTCGTACGCGAAGCTCGGCTTCGTCCTCGAGGGCCGGCTCCGACACGCCCTGCTCTGGGACGGTGAATGGCACGACGAGTTGCTGATGTCGGTGCTCGCCACCGACCCCCGTCCCTGATCATTCTCCCCGCCGGCGGCGGATAGTCTGCTGCGATGGTGCCGGCGTTCGAACAGCCCAGTGATGTCCTGATCGCCCACGAATGGCGAGACCTGAGTCCGATGGCTCGGGCCGACGGTTCCGGCTTCGCCGCCGGACCGAGCCGGGTCGATCTTGATCAAGATCCCGACGGCGCGGTGCGGGTCCGACTCCGCTCCGCCGGTGCGGTCGGTCGGGTGGTGCTGCGCTGGCCGTTCCCGCTGCCGGCCGGGGCACGCGTGCTGGGCGATGCCTGGGAGCGCACCTACGGTGATCAGTCCTGGCGGCCCGGGCCGATCGACGTCCTGCCGTGGTATTTCCTGACCCACACCGGTGATCAGACGATCGGCATCGGAGTCCGGGTGCGGCCCGGCGCGTTCTGTGCCTGGCAGGTCGCGGACGGGGACCTGTTGCTGCAGTTGAACGTCCGCAACGGCGGATCGCCGGTACAACTCGGTGATCGCGAGCTCGCCGCCGCCATGATCGTGACGGTGATCGGCGAGCCCGGCGAGTCGCCCTGGCTGGTGCACCAACGGCTCTGCGCCGCGATGTGTGGCGATCCGATTCCGGCTCGGCGACCGCTGGTCGGCGCCAACAACTGGTACTACGCCTACGGCAAGGACTTCGGTCCCGAGAACGTGATCAACGACGCCCGGACGATCGCCGAACTGGCCGATGGCCACCCGGTGCGTCCGTACGCGGTCGTCGACGCCGGTTGGAGCGAGGGCGGCGGCGCCCCGGGCGGACCGTGGACGCACGGCATCCCCGGTCTCTTCGACGACCTGCCCGGTCTCGCCGCCTCGATCCGCGAGGTGGGCGCCGAGCCCGGCATCTGGTTCCGGCCGGCGGCGCTGACCACGGTCTCCGACCCGACCCTGTTGCGGCCCGGGCCTCGGCCGGTCCCGGAACAGCCGCTGGACATCAGCCGGCCCGAGGTGATCGACCTCGTCCGCGCCGATGTCGCCCGGCTGGTCGACTGGGGCTACACGTTCCTCAAGCACGACTTCTCCACCTTCGATCTGTTCGCCCGCTGGGGTCCGGCCATGGAGTTGGGGCTGACCGATGACGGCTGGTCCTTCGCCGACCGGTCGCTGACCAACGCCGAACTGATCTTGCAGTTCTACGAGTCGATCCGGTCCGCGGCCGGCTCGGCGACCGTGCTCGGCTGCAACGTGGTCGGACACCTGGCCGCCGGGCTGGTCGACGCGCAACGGATCGGCGACGACACCTCCGGCCGGGACTGGTCCCGGACCCGCAAGATGGGCGTCAACACCCTTGCCTTCCGGCTCACCCAGCACGGGCGCTTCTTCACCGCCGACGCCGACTGCGTGCCGGCCACGCCGGCGACGCCCTGGGCGAAGAACCGACAGTTCCTCGACCTGATCGCCCGCTCCGGCACCGCCCTGTTCGTCTCGATCGATCCACGATCCCGCAGCGAGCAGGTCGACGCCGACCTCCGCGCCGCGCTCCGACTGGCCCTGGACGGTGGCTCCCCGGGCGGTGTCGAACCCCTCGACTGGCTCGACACCTCACATCCCAGCCACTGGCGCGACGGCACCGAGACCCTCGCCTACTCCTGGTGATCACCTTCTGCCGGAGCGTGACGACTTCCCCGTGATCACTGCGGGCTACTTCGCGGATACGCCGGCGGCCCGGAGCACCCGGCGTACGTGATCGGCCGGCCAGCTGTCGCCGAACGGGCCGGAGCGGAGCAGCCAGCGGTGCAGGATCGGGCCGTAGAGCAGTTCGACGGCGCTTTCCGGATCCGCCACTCCGCCGGCCCGGAGTCGGTCGGCGACAGCCGCGAGTTGTGGGCCGAGCAGCCGGTCGCGCAGTTCGTCGGCCAGCGCCGGGTCGGTCTGCACCTCGGCCAGCATCGCGCGCAACAGCCGGTCCTGGGCGGGCTCCTGCAGGTCCGCCACGGTCGCGGTCACCAACAGTTCCAGATCGGCGGTGAGGTCACCCGAATCCGGGATGGCCACCACCCCGGCCTCGTCCACGCTCCGCTCGAGCAGCGCGTCGAAGACGATCGCACCCTTGCCCGGCCAGGTCCGATACAGGGTCTGCTTGCCGGCGCCGGCCCGGGCCGCGATGCCCTCCATGGTCAGGTGCGCAAAGCCGACCTCGCCGAGCAGTTCCAAGGCGGCGGTCAGCACCCGGCAGCGGGTCGCGGGGCGAGCCATGGGCTCACCGTACCCCCAAACGAGACGGTGCGTCTCGCTCTGAGCTAGGGTGCTGCCATGACCACACCGAAGACCTGGCTGATCACCGGAGCGAGCCGCGGGCTCGGCCGCGCCCTCGCGGTCGCCGTCGCCGAGACCGGCGACACGGTGATCGCCACCGTGCGCGGCGACCATACGCTGCCCGACCACGACCGGATCCACGTCCACTGGCTCGATGTCCGTGATCATGACGGAGCCGCCGCTGCCGTGGCCCGGGCGACGGCCGAGACCGGCCGGCTCGACGTCTTGATCAACAACGCCGGCTACGGCCTGGTCGGCGCGGCCGAAGAGGTGACCGAGGACGAGGCCCGCGCGATCATCGACACCGACCTGCTCGGCCCGCTCTGGCTGTCCCAGGCGGCCCTACCGGTGCTGCGCGACCAGGGATCGGGGCACATCGTCCAGATCTCCACGGTCGGCGCGGTGGGCACGATGCCGTTCTTCGGCCTCTACAACGCGGCGAAGTGGGGCTTGGAAGGGTTCAGTGCGGCGCTGGCGGCCGAGGTCCGGCCGTTCGGGATCCGGGTGACCCTCGCCGAACTCGGCGGCATCGACACGTCCTGGTCCACCGGCAGCATGCGGTTCGCCGATCCCCACCCCGCCTACGAGGAGCAGCGGTTGGCGTTGTTCGGGACCACGGAGACCCCCTGGGCGACCGACGGGACCGGCGGCGGGATGCCGCCCGAGGACGCGGCGAAGCTGATCATCGAACACGTGCTGTCCCCGGCCGACGATCGGCTCCGACTGCTCATCGGCGACGATGCTGCCGCTCAGGTCGCGATGGCCCTGCGGGACCGGCTCGCCGACTATGCACTGGACGAGCGATTCCCGTCCGATCAGACGGCGATGGCTCAGTAGGCCTCGCCAGAGCACAACCGATGGCTGTGACCTGGTGGAGCAGACTTAGCCAAGTCCAGTTGACTAAGTCCATGGGAAGGCACAATGACGACGGTCCCGCGATGCCATCGAGGACGAGGTCGGGATCGACTGAATGCGATACCTGCTCGACACGCATCTGCTGCTCTGGGCCGCGGGCGATCCGGATCGCCTCAGCGCACCTGCCCGGACGATCATCGAGTCCGACGAGAATGAGTTGATCTTCAGCTCGGCCAGCATCTGGGAGGTCGCGATCAAGTCTGGCCTTGGCCGCTCCGACTTCGTCGTGGACCCCCGAGCGTTGCACGGCGGCCTGCTGAACGCCGGCTATGAAGAGTTGCCGGTTCGTGGCGAGCACGGCGCGATCGTGTCCGACCTTCCGCCGCACCTCAAGGACCCGTTCGACCGATTGCTGATCGCCCAGGCGAGTGTCGAAGCGATCACCTTGGTGACCAGCGATCCGCTGGTGGCGCGATACTCCGGATCGATCGTCCGAGTCCGACCGTCGCGGAGCCTCAGACGGCGATGGACCGGAAGGCCTCGCGGAGCAGGTCGGTGTCCGGGCCGGCCAGGATCCGGGCCTTGGCCAGCGATTCCAAGATCACGAACCGGAGGGTGCCGCCGCGGGTCTTCTTGTCCACGGCCATGGTGGCCAGCAGGTCGTCGAAGGCGCCGGCGGCGTAGCTGGTCGGCAGGCCGACCGAGCCGAGCACGGCCCGGTGTCGCTTGGCGGTCTCCTGATCAAGGAAGCCGGCCAGCCGGGACAGCTCGGCGACGAAGATCATCCCGATGCTGACCGCCTCACCGTGCCGCCAGCGGTAATCCTCCCGGCGCTCGATCGCGTGACCCAGGGTGTGGCCGTAGTTGACCAGCTCGCGGCCCACCCGGTCCCCGACCGAGGTCGCTTCGCGCAGGTCGGCCGAGACCACCTTCGCCTTGACGTCGATCGACCGTTCGATCACCTCGCGCAGCACCGGCGAGCCGAGCTGGACCACGCCGGCCGGGTCGGCCTCGATCCGGTCCAAGATCACCGGGTCGGCGATGAAGCCGCACTTGATCACCTCGGCCAGGCCGCTGACCACCTCGGCCCGCGGCAGCCCGGCCAGCAGGTCGAGATCGCAGACCACGCCGCGCGGCTCCCAGAACGCGCCGACCAGATTCTTGCCTTCCGCCGTGTTGATCCCGGTCTTGCCACCGACCGCGGCGTCCACCATGCCCAGCACGGTCGTCGGTACGGTGATCAACCGGACCCCGCGGAGCCAGGTCGCGGCGACGAACCCGGCCAGGTCGGTGGCGGACCCGCCGCCCAGCCCGATGATCACGTCGGACCGGGTGAACCCGGCGTTGCCGAGCACCGACCAGCAGGTGTTGGCCACCTCCGCGGTCTTCGCCGCCTCACCGTTCGGCACGTCGATCCGGGTCACCTCGGCACCGGCGCCGGTGATCACGGACGACAGCCGCTCGGCCGTCCCGATCAGCGTCGACGGGTGGATCACCGCCACCCGGAGCGCGCCCTCGAGCAGCCCGGGCACGTGGTCCAGCAGACCGTGCCCGACCAGCACCTGGTACGGCTGCTCGGCCGCCACCCCGATTTCGGTGATCATGAACCCACGCGTTCCAGCAGACGGGCCACGATCGCGTCCGGGTCGTGGTCGTCGGTCTCGACCTCGTCGGTCGCGACCGCGGCGTAGAGCGGCTGTCGTTCGGCCATCAGCCGGACCAGCTTTCCATGCACGTTGCCCAGCAGCAGCGGCCGGGCGGTGTTCAGCCCGACCCGTTTCGCCGCGGCGCCGGCGCTCACCTTGAGCCAGATCACCCGGTGCCCGGACAGGGCGTGCCGGATCCGTTCCGAGATCACGGCGCCGCCGCCCAGGGACAGCACGCCCGGCCGGATCAGCAACTCGATGGTGACCGCGGTCTCCAGCTCGCGGAACGCCGGCTCGCCGTCGTCGGCGAAGATCTCCGCGATCGGCTTGCCGGCCCGCTCCTCGATCACCTGGTCCGCGTCCATGAACGGCAACTCGAGCCGCTCGGCCAGCAGCCGGCCGACGGTCGACTTGCCGGAGCCGGGGGCACCCACGACCACGATCGCCCCACCCAGGGGCAGATTGCTCGGTGGCATCAGCTGCCGACTCCCAGGCCGCGGTCGGCGATCGACTTCAGATAGGCCTCCCAGTTGCGCCGGGTCTCCCCCACCGAGTCGCCGCCGAACTTCTCCAGCGCCGCGTTGGCGATCACCAGCGCCACCATCGCCTCGGCCACCACCCCGGCGGCCGGCACGGCACAGACGTCGGACCGCTGATGATGGGCGACCGCCTCCTCACCGGTCCGGACATCGATCGTCCGCAGCGCCCGCGGCACGGTCGAGATCGGCTTCATGGCCGCGCGGACCCGGAGCACCTCACCGGTGCTCATCCCGCCCTCGGTGCCGCCGGAACGGTGCGAGGCACGGGTGACGCCGGGGTTGCCGGGCACGATCTCGTCGTGCGCCGCACTGCCCCGGCTGCGGGCCAGCTCGAAGCCGTCGCCGACCTCGACGCCCTTGATCGCCTGGATCCCCATCAGCGCACCGGCCAGCTGGGCGTCCAGCCGGCGGTCGCCGTGGACGTGCGAGCCGAGGCCGGGCGGCAGTCCCCAGACCAGCACCTCGACCACCCCGCCGAGGGTGTCGCCGTCGGTCTGGGCGGCCTCGATCTCGGCGACCATGGCTTGCGCCGACGCGGCGTCGAAGCAGCGCACCGGACTCTCGTCGATCGCGGCCAGGTCGCCGATCTTGGGCAGCAGCCCGTACGGCGTCCGGGCGGTGCCCAGCTCCACGACGTGGCTGAGCAGGGTGACCCCGAGGGCCTGCTCCAGGAAGTTCTGCGCGACCCGCCCGATGGCCACCCGGGCGGCCGTCTCCCGGGCACTGGCCCGCTCCAGGATCGGCCGGGCCTCGTCGAAGTCGTACTTCTGCATCCCGGCCAGGTCGGCGTGCCCGGGCCGCGGCCGGGTCAGCGGCGCGTTCCGGGCCCGGCCTTCGAGCACGGCCGGGTCGACCGGATCGGCGGCCATCACGTCTTCCCACTTCGGCCACTCGGAGTTGCCGACCTGGATCGCGATCGGCCCGCCCTGGGTCACGCCGTGCCGGATGCCGCCGATCACCGACACCGCATCCGCCTCGAACTTCATCCGCGCGCCGCGACCGTAGCCGAGCCGGCGCCGAGCCAACGCATCGGCGATGTCGGACGTGGTGACGCGGACGTGGGCCGGAAGTCCTTCCAGCGTGGCCACCAGAGCGGGGCCGTGAGATTCACCGGCGGTGAGCCAACGGAGCATGGGCGCCAGTCTTTCACGAACGAACCGGACCCTCTCGCGCTGTCCGGACCTGGCGGATCGATCGGCTGACGAAGTCGTTCAGGGCCAGGTGGTCGTCCGTGGAGCCGCGGACGAAGACCTACTCGCGCAAGCGCAGGCCGACCGCTCGCAGTCGCCAGTGTCGTGTCGCCGAAGCACTAGGATTGCGGCGATGTCAGACTCCCCGGATTCCTCCCTGCCGCTACCGGCTGCCCGCGTCAGCGATGCCGATCGCGAGCGCGCGGCCGAGCAGTTGCAGTTGGCCGTGTCCGACGGCCGGCTCGACCTGACCGAACTGGACCAGCGGCTGACGGCGGCGTACGCGGCCAAGACCCGAGCCGACCTGGTCGCCGTGATCTTCGACCTCGAACCGGTCCGGGCCGTCGCCCGGCCGCTGGCCTTGCGCACCAAGAGCGGCACGATCAAGCGCACCGGGGCCTGGACGGCGCCCGCCGAGATCGTCGCGGAGTGCACCTCCGGAACGATCAAGCTCGACTTCACCCGAGCCGGGGTGCACGACCGGGAGATCCACGTGCACGCCAGCGCGAAGTCCGGCTCGGTCGTGCTCATCGTGCCGCACCGCGGCTGGTCGGTGGTGATGGAGGACGTAAGCAGTTCCAGCGGCAGCATCGTGAACAAGGTGCTCGGCGACAGCAGTCCTTACGGCCACACGATCCGGGTGACCGGCGGCGTCACCTCGGGCGTGATCAAGGCCCGGCACCCGCGACGACGCTTCATCGACTGGCTGCTCCGCCGTCCGCACCCCGATTCCTTGACCTGACGATCAGGTCGTCCGTGAACCGGTCCGTAGCCGGTCCGTCGGTCAGGGGGCTTCCCGGGTCAGCGCGCTGTGGGCGGCGGCGAGCAACAGCTTGGGGTCGACGTCCTTGCCGGTCATCAGTTGGACCTGCAGGGCGCCCTGGCCGGCCAGCAGGTCGAGGCCGTTGACGACGCGCTTGCCGGCCCGTTCGGCGGCGGTGGCCAGGGCGGTCGGCCAGCCCTCGTAGATCGCGTCGAAGATCACCGCGGCACTGGCGGCGGCCTCGTCGGCCACGTGATCGGCGGCGCCCGCGGTGACGGTGGACAGCAACACGTCGGCCTTCGGTAGCTCGGTCCCCCAGGCCTGCACGATCAGGTCGATTCCCAGCGCCTCGGCCAGCGTGCGCAACCGTTCGGCCTTGGCCGGCGACCGGGCGACCATGATCACCCGCTTGGCGCCGAGCTCGGCCAGCGACACCAGCGCCGACCGGGAGGTGGCGCCGGCGCCGAGCACCGTCGCCGACTCGATCCGGTCGACCCCCGGCTGGTCGCCGGCCGACTTGAGCGCCCAGATCAGCCCGCCGACGTCGGTGTTGTAGACCCGGCGTCCGTTCGGCTCGAAGATCAACGTGTTGGCCGCCCCCGCCAGCGCCGCCACCTCGTCCACTTCGCCGAGCCCCATCGCCGCAAACTTCAGCGGCATGGTCAGGCTCAGCCCGCGCCAGGTCCGGTCGCACGCCGCGACGAAGCCGGCGAGTTGATCATCGTCGACCTGGTAGGCCCGATAGTCCCAGTCGGTCAGCCCCAGCTCGGCGTAGGCGGCCTGGTGCATCACCGGCGACAACGAATGCCCGATCGGCGAGCCCAGCACGGCGCAGCGAGTGCCGCCGCCGCCCTGGGCCGGGACCGGCAAGCTCACTTGCAGGTCCCCGGGTTCGCCTGGCACCAGGCCTGGAACTCGGCCACGATCTGGTCGAACTCGGCCTTGGTGGTGACGAACTTGGTCTCGCCGGATTCCAGGTTGACGGTGACGAAATACATCCAGGGGCCGTCGGCCGGGTTCAGCGCCGCCTCGATCGCGGCCTTGCCCGGAGCCGAGATCGGTCCCGGTGGCAGGCCCTTCTTCTTGTACGTGTTGTAGGGCGACTTCGATTCCCGCTGCTCCGGCGTGGTCACCGCACTCTTGGAGTTGACCGCGTAGAGCACGGTCGAGTCGAGCCCGAGAGCCCAGTCCTTCGCCAACCGGTTGTAGATCACCCGGGCCGCCTTCGGCCGGTCCTCGGCCCGGCGGACCTCCTTGTCCAGGATGCTGGCCACGATCAGCACCTCGTACGGGTCCTGGCCGATCGCCTTCGCCCGGGCGGCGAGATCCAGGCCGTTGGTCACCCGGGTGTACTGCGCCGTCATCTGCTTCAGCACCGACTTCGCGGTGGCGTTCTCGACCAGCTCGTACGTCTCCGGGAACAGGATGCCCTCGGGATTGTTCTTGGCGTAGCTGGGCAACCCCAGCTCCTTCGGCTTCTTCAGCGCCGCCTCGAACTCCTTCTTACCGATCTTGGTCCCCTTGGCCAGCGCATCGACCTGCTCCGACAGCCGCAGCCCTTCCTTGACCTGGAACTGGGCCCGGACCCGCGAGTCCCCCGGATTGACCAGCAGGGTCAGCGCATCGATCGCCTTCATCTGCTTCTGCATCCGGTATTTGCCGGCCTGGATCTTGCTGGCCCGCGGCTCCGTGTCGACCGCCTTGCCCCAGGCCTCGACGGACTTGATCACGTCGGCGTCCTTCAGGTCGCCGCCGATCTGGTCCAGCGAGGAACCCTCGGCCAGGGTGACAGTGACCGCGTCGCCGCCCGGACCCGGATAGTCCGGCACCTCGCCGAAGGTGGTGATGAAGTTGGTCGCCTTGTCCCACACGAAGTAAGCGCCGCCTACCAGCACCACGGCGGCGAGGAGCACCGCGAGATACCCCTTCACGCGATGGGCGACCTCACGGCCGGCGCTCGGCTTGTGTTCAGGGTCCAGCATCGATGACACGTCGAAGGGGTTCTTCCTGGTCAGCTCAGATCGGTACCGGCCGATACTACTTCCCCCGGCGGCTGGTCTGTGGCGCGTTCGCTCGCCAGCGCGTGTTCCAGGATCGTCGCCGCGGCAGCCGCGTCGATCACGGAACGTTGTTTCTTCGCCGATCTCCCCGATTCGCCGAGTCGACGGGCGGCACTCACCGTACTCAATCTCTCGTCGACCAGTCGAACCGGGATCGGCGCGATGGACCGGGCCAACTCCACCGCGCGTTCCCGGATCGCGGTCGCGGCCGGTCCCTCGCCGCCGGACAGCGACCGGGGCAGCCCGACCACCACCTCGAACGGTTCCCGTTCGGCGATCAGCTCAACGACGGCGCGCAGCGTCGCAGCGTGATCCGTGGTCGCCCGCACCGTCCCGATCGGGTACGCGAGCGTCCCGGCCGCGTCGCAGGCCGCCACTCCGATCCGCGCCCCGCCCCAATCGAGCCCGACCCGCACCCCACTACGCACCCGTACCCCATTTCCGCCGACTTGTCAGAACTGAGGATCGCTATAGCAAGCCTCAGTTCTGACAACTCGGCTTCAGCTCAGCTCTGGACGCGGTGGCCGATGGAATACTCGACCTCGCGGAGGGCGTCCGGGATCTTGCTCGCGTCGCTGCCGCCACCCTGCGCCAGATCGTCCTTGCCGCCACCGCGGCCGCCGAGCGCCTGGCTCGCGATCATCACCAGCTCGCCCGCCTTGAGGCCGCGGGCCCGGGCCCCTTCGGTGGTCGCGACAATCACCGTCGGCTTCTCGGCCGTGCCGCCGACCAGGCAGACCACCGCCGCCGTGTTGGCGAGCCGGGACCGGACCTCCTGGGCCAGCTGGCGCAGGTCGCCGCCGGAAACGCCGTCGGCGTGGTGGGCGATGTAGCCGACGCCCCACATGTCGTGCGACTTGGCCAGGATCGGGTCGACCGTCGTCATCAGGTTGGCCGACTTCAGCGCCGCGATCTCCCGCTCCGCCTCCTTCAACTGCGCGACCATCTTGCGCACCCGGTCGGTCACCTGGTCCGGCTGGACCTTCAGGGTCTCGGCCAGGCCGAGCACCAGCGAACGTTCCTTCGCCAGGTGCTGGAACGCGTCCATTCCGACGAACGCCTCGACCCGGCGCAGGCCGGAGCCGACCGAGGACTCGGCGTTCAGCGCCATCAGCCCGATCTGCGAGGACTGCAGCACGTGGGTGCCGGCGCACAGCTCGCGGGACCAGCCGTCGCCCATGTCGACCACCCGGACGACGTCGCCGTACACCTCGCCGAACAAGGCCATCGCGCCGGACGCCTTCGCCTCCGCGAGCGGCATCAGCGAGGCCGAAACGCCGAGGTCGGCACGGATCGCCTCGTTGGACAGCTGCTCGATCCGGTGCCGCTGATCCTCGTCCACCGCGTGGTTCCAGGAGAAGTCCAGCCGCATGTAGCCGGGGCGGTTGAACGAGCCCGCCTGCAACGCGGTCGGGCCGAGGATCTGGTGCAGCGCCTCGTGGATCACGTGCGTGGCCGAGTGCGCCTGGCAGGCGCCGAGCCGCCAGTTCGCGTCGACCTCGGCGCGGACCACCGCACCCGGCCGCAGCTCACCGGAGTTGATCTTGACCTTGTGCACCAGCAGGCCCTTGACGGGCCGCTGCACGTCGGTCACCTCGAGGTCCAGGCCGTCGCCGATGATCGTGCCGTGATCACCGGACTGACCGCCGGACTCGGGGTAGAACGGCGTCTCGGACAGGATCACCTCGACCTCGTCGCCGGCCACCGCATGATCACGGAGCTCGCCGTCCACGACGATGCCGCGCACCTCGCCCTCGCCGGTCAGCGTCTCCAGCCCGGTGAACGGGGTCTCGCCCTGATCCCGGAGCCGGGCATAGATCTCGGTCGAGACGCCGCTGCCCTTCTTGGACTTGGCGTCCGCCTTGGCCCGGGTGCGCTGCTCGTCCATCAGCCGGCGGAAGCCCGCCTCGTCGACCTCGAGCCCCTGCTCGCCGGCCATCTCCAGGGTCAGCTCGATCGGGAACCCGAAGGTGTCGTGCAACTGAAACGCCCGGTCGCCGGACAGGGTCGACGACTGCTCGCCGCGCGCCGTCGCCACCGCCGTGTCGAACAGCTGGGTGCCGGAGGTCAGCGTCCGGTCGAACGCCTCCTCCTCGGCGTAGGCGATGTCGGAGATCCGCGCGAAGTCGGTCTCCACCTCCGGGTAGGACCCCTTCATGGCGTCCCGACTGACCGGGAACAATTCCTGGAAGCTCGGCCGGTCCACCCCGAGCAGCCGCATCGAGCGGACCACGCGGCGCAACAGTCGTCGTAGCACGTATCCCCGAGCCTCGTTTCCTGGTGTCACCCCGTCACCGATCAACATCAGCGCCGACCGGACGTGATCGGCCACCACGCGCAGCCGGACGTCGTCGGTGTGGTCGCTGCCGTACTTCTTGCCGGCCAGGTCCGCGGCCAGGTCGATCACCGGGAAGACCTCGTCGATCTCGTACAGGTTGTCCACGCCCTGCAGCAGGTAGGCGACCCGCTCCAGGCCCATCCCGGTGTCGATGTTCTTCCGCGGCAGTTCGCGCAGCACGTCGAAGTCGTCCTTGGCCCGGACCGCGGACAACTCCTCCTGCATGAAGACCAGGTTCCAGATCTCCAGGAACCGGTCCTCGTCGACCACCGGCCCACCGTCCGGGCCGTACTCGGGTCCGCGATCGATGTAGATCTCGCTGCACGGTCCGCCCGGGCCGGGGATGCCCATGTGCCAGTAGTTGTCGAGCAGGCCGCGGCGCTGGATCCGCTCGGTGGGCAGCTCGGCGATGTTCTGCCAGAGCCGCGCCGCCTCGTCGTCGTTGTGCAGCACGGTGACCCAGACCTTGTCCGGGTCGAAGCCGAGGCCGTAACTGGACTGCGGCGCGGTGATGAAGTCCCAGGCGAAGCTGATCGCCTCGGCCTTGAAGTAGTCGCCGAAGGAGAAGTTGCCGTTCATCTGGAAGAACGTGCCGTGCCGGGTGGTCTTGCCGACCTCTTCGATGTCGAGGGTGCGGACACACTTCTGCACGCTGGTGGCGCGCAGGTACGGAGCGCTTTCCTGGCCGGTGAAATACGGCTTGAACGGGACCATGCCGGCGTTGACGAAGAGCAGGGTCGGGTCGTTGTAGAGCAGGGGCGCCGACTGGACGACTTCATGGCGGCGAGTGCCGAAATAGTCGAGGAAGCGACGCCGGATCTCGGCGGTTTTCATTCTTGGTCAGTCCTTGGGGTGATGAGGTGCGAGCCGATTATTCCGGGGTTCGGCCGAGCGCGTCGTTGATCTCCGCTTCGCGCTCGACCATGGCAGCTCGTACCCGATCGGAGAAATCCCTGGCCCGCTCGGTGATCCCGGCGGCCGAGTCGGCGACCCGGTTGCCGATCGCCTCCGGCGTCGCCTGATTCAGGTAGTCCCTGATCTTGATCGCGACGAACACCGCGACGCCGGCCCCGATCAGGAACCAGAACACTCGCTTGATCATCATTTCCTCCGTCGCGAGAACGGGCCGCCCTTGGCCCTGGCCGGCGCCGAGGCCTCACCCCGGAATGCCTTGCGCACTCCGTAGGTGAAGGCCGCTGTCTTCACCAGCGGCCCGCCCAGCGTCGCCGAGAACAAGGTCGCCATCTGGGCGGCGTTCTCGCTGACCACGGTAGCGTGCTTGCTCACCTTCGCCACATCTTCCGTGACGAAGCTCAGCTTCTCCAATTCATTATTGGTCGCCCGCACGGTGCCCTGCAGCTCGGTCAGGATCGGCACCGATTCGTGCCCGATGTCGCGCACCGCGAGCCGCAACTCCTCCAGCACCCGGCCCAGCTTCAACAGCGGCACGGCGAAGAGGATCACCAGAATGGCGAAGGCGATGGCCGCGATGAGACCGGCGATATCCCCTAGCGACATGAAACTCCTCGAGCAAATCAGGGGTTGACAAGGCTGGTCCGACGGACCAGGCACCGACCCTATCGCGTCCCCACGAGCCTCGATACGCGCACGCGCCCACCCGTCGCGGGGAGTTGCCGGAATCACGCGAAACGCCCGACCAGTTGGTGATTGCGCCGGCTCGGCCGGGCTCAGCCGGACCAGCCGGAGAGCCGGCGGGCGCCGGCCAGGACCGGCTCGATGATCTCCGGCGCGTCCGGGGTCAGCCGGCCGGAGCGGCCGGCGACCAGCAGGCAACCGGCGATCCGGCCCTCGGCCGACCGGACGGCGGCGGCGAGCCCGACCCGGCCGACCACCGTCTCCTCCCGGTCGACGGCGAAGCCCGAGCTGCGGACGGCCCCCAGCTCGGCCAGCAGCCGCGGCCAGTCGGTGTTGGTGTAGGGCGTGAACCGGGCCAGCAGTTGGCCGGTCAACAGCTCCGGCCGATCGGCCAGCATGATCTTGCCGACCGCGGAGGCGTGCCAGGCGCGCAGCATCGGATCGTCGGTGGTCACCTCGTGATCGGGGTCCGGGTCGGCCCAGGCCGGCCGGTCGCCGGCCAGGCTGACCAGGTGCACGCCGTGCCGGATCCGCCGCCGCAGGTCCTCGGCCACTGCGGCCACGGCGGCCGGATCGAGCCGGGCCCGGTCCGCCGCGGGTGCGGCCAGTTCCCGGGCCCGGCGACCGAGGGCGAAGCCGGCCAGGTCGTCGACCCGGACCAGATAGCCGTCGCCGACCAGCAGATTGAGCAGCCGGTACGCGGTTGACCGGGGCAACTGGCACCAGTCCGCGATCTCCCGCGCGGTCACGCCCGGTCCGAGCCGGGCCGCGGCCTCGAGCAGCTGCAGTGCCTTCTGCACCGCGCGTGGTTCGTGTCCCCCGATCGCCGGGGATCCGGCTGCCCCCATGGTGTGCCGCCTAGGACCAGGGTTCGGCGGTGCCGGGCCGGCGGCCGCGTCCGGCCAGGGCCAGCTCGCCCGACTCGGTCCGCCGTACCGCGGCGCCGCCGGGCAGCGCGTCGGCCGACTCGGGCCGGTCGAAGGTGCCGATCCGCAGCCGCCGGCCCGGCTTCAGCCGGCGGACCAGTCCGGCCCACGCGGCGCCGAGCAGCAGCACGGCACCGATCATGATCACCAGCACGGCGTCGCCCCGGTGCACCGTACCGGTGATCAACACCGCGAGGATGATCACCAGCTCGAGCACGGCGACACCGGCCACCGCGATCACCCGGCGGGTCAGCTCGCCGAGCCGGCCGAGCAGTCGGACGGCGGCGATCACGGCCAGCAGGTAGGCGGCCAGCAGGCCGAGCCGGATGCCGGTCGACAGCCAGTCGTACGGCGGCGAGCCGCGACCGGCCAACTGCAGCACGATCACCCCGGCGGCGAGCACGGAGCAGCCGAACAGGATCGCCCAGCCAGGGGTCCGGAACCGGGCCTGGACCCGGCCCAGCACCGACGGCCAGACCCGTTCCAGGCCGAGCGTGTAGACCAGCCGGGAGACCGCGTTGACCGAGCCGAGGGCCGAACCGAGCCAGGACGACGCCAAGCCGAGGTGCAGCGCGATCACGATCGGCGCCGGCGCCCCCTGGCTGGTGCCGAACAGGTAGGCGCTGACCAGCACGTCGCCGCGACCGGCCAGGGTCGCGGCCCCAGCGGCGAGCACGATCAGGCCGCACAGGGCCGGGGTCCAGCGCAGCGTCCGGGCCACCACTGTCGTGCCACGCCGGGTCTCCGGCCCGAGGAAGGCGGCGCTCTCGAAGCCGGCCAGCGCGAAGGCGGTGAACATGATCACCCGCTGCGTCTGTTCCGTCTCCAACGGCGGCAGGGTCGCCGGCAGCAGGGCCACCGGCGGCGCCGCCAGCAGACCGATGATGAACAGCAGCGCGGCCGCCTCGATGATGATCAACCCGTACGTCGCGGCCCGGATGCCCCGCCAGACCAGCCAGCCGATCCCGGCCACGGCGGCCAACCCGGCCAGCAGCAGCGGACCGGTCCCCCAGGCCATGCCGCCGACCACCGAGGACAGCGCCGACAACGCGAAGCCCAACTGCACCAGGCAGCTGGCGGCGCTGCCCAGGTATTTGATCAACAAGCCGGCCGCGACCGCGCCGGCCGCCCGGCGGCCGAGGCCACGGGCCGTGTAGGAATACAGCCCGCCGGCCGCGGCCATCCGGGCCGAGACCTGGGCCAGGCAGGCGCCGACCAGGCAGAGGCCGATGATCACCGCGGCGGCCACCAGCAGCGCCGCCCCGGGGTGGTCCGCCCGGGCGACCAGGGCGGCGAAGATCACCATCGAGGCGGCCGGTGCGGTGGTGGAGACCGCCTGCGCCAGCACCGACCAGCCGGTCAGCTGCCGCCGGCCCAGCGGGCGGTGTGGGGACAGCACCGGCCGGTCGTGTTCGGCCGCCCGGAAGGACCGCTCGATCGCCTCTCGCAGTGCCGACACGATCGCGATCCCCCTATCGGGTGCCCCGGCCACGATTGATCACGGCTGCCCGGGCCGTTGATCAACTGACGCTAACCCGATCGTGTTTCGGCCAGGTCACGACCACGGATCGAAATGCTGCCTCCGGAGTGGGACGGCCCGTGGATCCGGTCCCGATCGGGTCCGCAGTGATCGCAACCCGGCCGACCCGGATCCGACGCATCGGCTGTCCAGACTCGACGACATCCCCGCCACGTCAGGAGTCCTCCATGGCAACGACTCGTCGATCCTTCATCCAGCGCCTCGGCGTCGCCGGAGGCGCCGGCCTCGCCTACAGCGCCCTGGCCAGTCTCGAGCTGGCGCCGACCGCGGCGGCCGACTCGTTCCGGCCGCTCACCCCGCAGGACCGGCCCGGCCACGGCCACCGCTCCGTCGTCATCCTCGGCGGCGGCCCGGCCGGCCTGTGCTCCGCGTACGAACTGCGCAAGGCCGGCTACAAAGTCACCCTGCTGGAAGCCCGGGACCGGCCCGGCGGCCGGGTCTGGTCGGCCCGCGGCGGCACGGTGGAGACCGACCTGAGCGGCGAGACCCAGGAGTGCCGGTTCAGCGACGGCCACTACCTCAACGTCGGCGCGACCCGGATCCCGCAGGAGCACCTGACCCTCGACTACGCCCGGGAGCTCGGCGTCAAGATCATTCCGTTCGGCAATCAGAACGCGAACACCTTCGTCCACTACGCCGGCGAGACGTCGCTGAACAACACGCCGATCAGCTACCGGCAGGCGAAGGCCGATCTGCTCGGCTACGTCAGCGAGTTGCTGGCCAAGGCCACTCAGCGCGGCTCGCTGGACGACACCCTCAGCACGGCCGACCAGGACCGGCTGGCGGAGTTCCTGCGCAGCTACGGCGACCTGTCCTCCGACGGCCGCTACCTGGGCAGCGGCCGTCGTGGCTACGTCGAGGAGCCCGGCGCCGGGCTGGAGTTCGGTGAGGTCGGTGACCCGGCGTCGCTGTCGGAGACCGTACGCAGCGGGATCGGCCGCAACTTCTCCTTCGACTTCGGTTATGACCAGGCGATGCAGATGCTGACCGTCGAAGGCGGCATGGACCAGTTGCACCGCGCCTTCGCCCGGACCCTCGGCCGGGATGTGATCAACTACGGCGCCGAGGTGACCGCGCTGAAGAACACGCCGCACGGGGTGACCGTGGATTACAAGATCAACAAGCGGGTCCGTCGGATCGAGGCCGACTATCTGATCTGCACCATCCCGCCGCAGCTGGTGCCCCGGCTGGAGCACAACCTCTCGCCCACGGTGATCAACGCGCTGAAGACGCCGGTGCCGGTGTCGTCGGGCAAACTCGGCATCGAATACAAGCGGCGCTGGTGGGAGCTGGAAGACCGGATCTACGGCGGCGCCTCGAACACCGATCTCGACATCGCCCAGATCATGTATCCCACCGACAATCTGCACGCCAAGCGCGGCGTCGTCGTCGGCTACTACTCCACCGGCACCCGGCACGAGAAGTTCGACGCGCTGAACCACGCCGGCCGGGTGGCGAAGGCGCTGGCCGAGGGGTCGAAGATCCACGGCGACAAGTACCGCAAGGACATCGCCGCGACCTTCTCCGGGGCCTGGAAGCGGACCCGTTACTCCGAAGGGGCCTGGATCAGCTGGCCCGGCGGCGCGGAAGAGTCCGCCGCGTACCGGACCCTGCTCGAGCCGGCCGGCCGGATCTACTTCGCCGGTGATCATCTGTCCAACGCCATCGCCTGGCAGCACGGCGCCTTCGTCTCCGCCCGCGCCGTGGTCGGCCGGCTCAACGACCGCGCCCACCGCTGATCTCTTCCCGGAAGGAATCCCCATGATCAACCAGACCCGACGTCCGGTGCTCCGGCGCGGCACGGTGCAGAACGTGATCATCGTCGCGCTCTGCGCGACCATCGCCGCGCTGATCGGCAGCCAGTCCGCCGAGGCCCAGCCCGGCCGTGATCACAGCAGCTACTACACCCGCCATCTCGAGCCCGGCAACGACAACCCGATGATCGCCACCGGCGTGACTCTCGACTCGCGGGCCCGGAACTACAAGTCCAGCGGGCTGGGCCCGGCCGCGCTGAACCCGGACGGCGCCGCCGGCACCCCCGAGGCATACGTCGATGCGCAGCAGTTCCCGGGTGGCGAGCTGACCGGCGGTGTGACGATCACCGAGGCTCAGGGCATGAACGTGCTCCGGCAGATCGAGGCCAACCTGAAGGCGCGCGGGCTGCGGCTCAGCGACGTCACCACGATGCGGGTCTTCCTGGACAACGCTCCCGGCACCGATCGCGCCGACTACAACGGCTGGAACCGGGCCTACCGCCAGTTCTTCGCCAACACCAGCCTGAAGACCGGCAAGCCGATCCCGGTGCCGATGGGCACCGCCGAGCCGGCCAAGCCGTTGGTGGTGAACCCGGCCCGGCCGAGCCGGTTCGCCCTGGAGATCGCGTCACTGCCGGTGAGCGGCTGGCTGGTCGAGGTCGAGGTGGACGCGGTCTATCCGCGAAGCCACCGCTGATCCCAGGGTCAACGTTCCCTGAGCCTGTCGAAGGGCAAGCCCGATGTTCCTCGGAGACACTCGCCGGGCGAAGCATCAGTCCCGCCCTTCGACAGGCTCAGGGAACGAAACCCAAACCTTCCCCTCGACCAGCCCGGGCCCACCATCGGGCACCAGCCCTCGACATCGTTCCCAGCGTCGGCAGAGGAGCAGTCATGATCACACCCCAGCCCCTGGATCCGTCGGACTCGCAGACCTTTCGGTCCGCCCTCGGTCGGTTCGCGTCCGGTCTGACCGTGATCACCTGCCGGACCGGTGACCGGCTCACCGGGATGACCTGTCAGTCGTTCAGCAGCGTGTCGCTGGACCCGCCGCTGATCTCGGTCTGCCTGACCGAGGGGTCGGCGACGCTGACCGCGGTCGAGCAGACCGGATCGTTCTGCGTCAACGTACTGGCTGAAGATCAACAAGAGCTGTCCGAACGCTTCGGCCGGTTCCGACCGGACCGCTGGCGCGGCCTGCCCTGGCGGCCCAGCGCGGACGGCCATCCCGCGCTGCCGGGCTGCCTGCTCTGGTTTGACTGCACGCTGCACTCGAACGTCCCCGCCGGTGATCACGCCCTGCTGCTCGGCACCGTCCGCGGGATCCGGCGAGGCGATCCGACGGCCGATCCGTTGCTCTACTTCGGCGGCGCCTACCGCGGCCTGGGCCGAGGCGATCGCGACGTACTCCTAGCCGGCTGACCTCCCATGATCACCGGCGCGACTGCTATCTGTCCACGCGACTGCTGTAACGGTCGCGCCGGCTGACAAGGGTCGCGAGGGGAGGGCCATCGCCCGCGGCGATCAGCGGTCGGCTTCTCTCGAGTCGGCCGGCTTCTGGATCCGTTCGGGGCCGGGCGCGGCCCAGCTGGCCAGCAGCTTCAATCGTTCCTCGGTCGGCGAACCGGCCGGCGCGGTGTACATCGCGAGGGTCAGGTCCTGATCGCCGGCCGGCCGCAGGGATTCGTAGTCCAGGTCCAGGTCGCCGACCACGGGATGCAAGATCAGCTTCCGGCCATGGGTCTTCTCCAGCACCGCGTGCTGGGCCCAGAGGGTACGGAAGGTGTCGTCCTTCACCGACAGCTCGCCGACCAGGGCCGCGAGACTCGCGTCGTCGGGGTAGCGGCCCGCGTCCAGGCGCAGGAACGCGACCATGTCCGCGGCCACGGTCGGCCAGTCCCGATAGAAGGTGCGCGCCTCGGGCCGCAGGAACGTGTGTCGCGCCGAGTTGCGATCCGCCGGGGCCATCCCGGAGAAGTCGTAGATCGCGTCGGCCAGCGGGTTCCAGGCGAGGATCTCGGACCGGCGGCCCATCACGAAGGCGGGCAGGTCGGCCGCCATCTCCAGCAATCGGCGGACGCCCGGCCGGACCCGCTGCGGGGCGAGTCGTTGCCGAGCCACCGGCCGGACCAGGTTGCGCAGGTGGGCCCGCTCGGTGTCGTCCAGCCGCAGCACCCGGGCCACCGCGTCGAGGATCGCGTCCGACGCGGCCGGGGCCCGTCCCTGCTCCAGTCGTACGTAGTAGTCGACACTCACCCCGGCCAGCAGGGCCAACTCTTCGCGCCGCAGACCGGGCACCCGGCGCCGGCCGCCGCCCGGCAGGCCGACATCGTCCGGCCGGACCCGAGCCCGACGGGTGCGCAGGAACTCGCCGAGATCGTTGGTCACCGTCCCATTATGGGCAGGTCTGCGGGGCCGAGACTGGGTACTGCCAGACCCAGGAAACCCGGGACCACGGCAGCGCGGTCCCCCGGTCGAAGAGAGCCTCGGGTCTCCGGGGGGATCGGCCGCAGGGTTGTTGGTATGACTTATGACCTGAGCAATCGCATCGCCGTCGTGACCGGTGCCGCCAGCGGCATCGGCTCCGAGATCGCCCTGACCCTGGCCCGGTCCGGAGCCAAGGTGGCACTGCTGTCCCGCCGGGCCGACCGGGTCGAAGACCTGGCCGGCAAGATCCGGGCCGAGGGCGGGCAGGCCCTCGCCGTCGCGGCGGACGTGACCGCCGACCTGACCGGCACCGTGGAGACCATCCACGCCGAGCTCGGCCAGGTTGACCTCTTGATCAACAACGCCGGGGTGATGTTGGCCAACCCGTTCACCGAGGGCCGCGTCGACGAATGGCAGCGGATGATCGACACCAACCTGACCGGGCTGCTCAACTTCACCCGGGCCTTCACCGCCGACCTGGTCGCGGCCGGCGCCGCCGGCCCGGCCGACCTGATCAACGTCTCCTCGGTGGGCGCGCACCTGACCTTCCCCAACTACGGCGTCTACAGCGCCACCAAGGCTGCCGTCACGCACCTCTCGGCCAACCTGCGCGCCGAGTTCGGCCCGCTCGGCGTCCGGGTCACCAACGTCGAGCCGGGCTTGGTCTGGTCCGAACTGGCCGACCACATGGACAACCCCGACGTCGACGCCCACCTGGAGACCTGGCGGGAGCAAGTGCCGCCGCTGAACCCGACCGACGTCGCCGACCTGATCGGCTACCTGACCAGCCGGCCGAAGCAGATCAACCTGCGCCAGGTGATGATCATGCCGACCCTGCAGGTCTGAACCCGCCGAGGGGCCGGCCCGGTTCCCTGGGCCGGTCGGTGGAGAGGTTTGGGGTTCGTTCCCCGAGCTTGTCGAAGGGCCAAGATGATGATCACCCGGACCACCCCTCGACAGGCTCAGGGAATGAACCCCAACGTGCCCGTCGACCCGCCGGGGAAGATCGATCCGGTGACTCAGGAGGGGTCGCGGCCCTTAAGGAGGTCATTGATCTTGGCCAGTCGGTCGGTGACCTGGGCCTCGAAGCCGTGGTTGGTCGGCTGGTAGTAGTCCGCGTCGACCAGCTCGTCGGGCAGGTGCTGCTGGGCGGCGACACCGTGCGGCGCGTCGTGGGCGTATTTGTAGCCCTGGCCGTGGCCGTGCTGCTTGGCGCCGGCGTAGTGCGCGTCCCGCAGGGCCGGCGGGACCAGCCCGATCCGGCCCTGCCGGACGTCGGACAGGGCAGCGCCGATCGCCTGCACCACGGCGTTCGACTTGGGGGCCAGGGCGCAGTGGATGACGGCGTGGGCGAGGGTGATCGAGGCCTCCGGGAAGCCGATCATGGCCACGGTCTGGGCGGCCGCGGCCGCCAGCGGCAGGGCGGTCGGGTCGGCCATCCCGATGTCCTCGGAGGCCAAGATCATGATCCGGCGGGCGATGAACCGCGGGTCCTCCCCCGCTTCGATCATCCGGGCCAGGTAGTGCAGCGAGGCGTTCACGTCGGAGCCGCGCATCGACTTGATGAAGGCGCTGATCACGTCGTAGTGCTGATCACCGTCGCGGTCGTACCGGACGGCCGCCTTGTCCACCGCCTGCTCGATCGTCTCGGTGGTGATCACCGTGCTCTGCACCGCGCCGGCGCCGGCCGCGGCCTCCTCCAGGTACGTCAGCGCCCGGCGCGCGTCACCGCCGGCCAGCCGGAGCAGGGTCTCCCGGGCCTCGTCCTCGAGTTCGTACGGCTCACCGTCCGACGTGTGCACCCCGCGCTCGTCGGTCAGGGCCCGGGTCAGCAGGCCCGAGATGTCCTCGTCGGTCAGCGGGCGCAGGGTGAGCAGCAGCGACCGGGACAGCAGCGGCGAGATCACCGAGAAGCTCGGATTCTCCGTGGTGGCGGCGATCAGGGTGACCAGCCGGTTCTCCACCGCGGGCAGCAGCACATCCTGCTGGGTCTTGGAGAAGCGGTGCACCTCGTCGACGAAGAGCACGGTCTGCCGGCCGTGCCGCAGCTCGGCCCGGGCCTGGTCCAGCACCGCCCGGACGTCCTTCACCCCGGCGGTGACGGCCGAGATCTCGACGAACCGCCGCTCGGTCTGCCGCGAGACCACGGCGGCAATGGTCGTCTTACCCACCCCGGGCGGGCCCCAGAGGAAGACCGACATCGGCTCCCCGGACGCCAACCGGCGCAGCGGCGACCCCGGCGCGAGCAGATGCGTCTGGCCGACGATCTCCTCCAGGGTCCGCGGTCGCAGCCGTACCGCCAACGGCGTGCCGGCATGGTTGGTGTCGCCGAGGCTGCCGCCCAGCGGCTGGACGGCCCGGCTCGACTTCGCGTCCGGCACCGGGTCGCCGAACAGGTCTTCACTCACGACCACACCTCATCACACTGGACCGACGCCGTGGCCGAGACCCGCGCCCCGGCCGGAAGGATCCTCGTAGTCTGGGGCGAACCGCGACGGAATCGAGGTCGGCACAACGATGCGCAGACGTCTCAACGGCACGCTCGACGCCCCGTGGATCGACAGTTCGGTGCTCCACGGCAACCGGCCCGGCGACGAGGTGGAGCGGATGCTGCCGATCTATCTACCACCCGGCTATCACGACGGCCATGCGCGATACCCGGTGATCCACTGGCTCGCCGGCCACGGCAGCAGCGGACCGCTGATGTTGAATTCGCCGGCCTGGTCGGAATCGCTGCCGGAGCGGCGCCTTTGCCAGCCACAGTGGCGACATCTACGTCGAGTTCGGGCTGATCCCGGATCTGGCCAAGCTGCACGCCAATCTGATCAGGCTGGGCGGCGTCGAGGGCTTCATCGAGCAGATCCCGACGGTGAAGCCCAAGGGGCACGATCCGTTCTTCTCGGTGCTCGGCATGCTCTGCTACGGCGCGGCCTACGCACCGAACCCGGACGCGCCGCGTGGCTTCGACCTGCCGATCGACAGCGAGACGGGCGTCCTCGACGAGGCGGTCTGGGCCCGCTGGCTCGAATGGGATCCGCTCCGGATGATCGATCGGCCCGAATATCTCGAGGCCTGGCGATCGATGAAGTACCTCTACCTCGACTGTGGACTCTGGGACGAGCTCAACTTCCAGACCGGCACCCGACGGCTGAGCCAGAAGCTGATCACGGCCGGCATCGAGCGCGATTTCGAGCTCTTCGACGACGGTCACATCGACGTGCCGTATCGCAACGACGTCTCGCTGCCGCGGCTATCGGCCGCCCTCCAGGAGTAAGCCCGGCCGGACGTGCCAGTTTTTACAGTCATGACTGCAATGACTGTATCCTGGCGGCATGACCTCCTCCGCCGACGCCGAACTGGACTTCGCCGACGCGATCGCCGCGTTCTTCGCCCGCGAGGGAATGCCGTTGATCGCGGGCCGGGTGATCGGCTGGCTGTTGATCTGCGATCCGCCGGAGCAGACCGCGGCCGAGTTGGCCGAGGTGCTCCAGGTCAGCCGCAGCTCGATCAGCAGCGCGACCCGGCTGCTCACTCCGAGCGGCCTGGTCGAGGGAGTCCGCCGACGGGGTGAACGGCAGGAGTTCTTCCGGATCGCCGCCGACGGCTGGAGCACCATGCTGATGCGCCGATACGAATACGCCGCCGCCTTCCGCGATCTCACCGCGACCGGGCTGACCGTGCTGGACGACGCACCGGCCGAGCGGCGGGAGCGGCTGGAGAACGTCCATGCCCTGTACGGATTCCTGGCCGGCGAGTTGCCGGCCCTGCTGCAGCGTTGGCGAGACGAGAACGGGACCGGGCGATGACCGCGGACCATGATCAGGACTTCGCCCACGAGTTCATCGACTGCGCCGAAGGGCGACTGCGGGTGATCACCGCGGGCGACTCGGGCCCGCCGGTGGTGCTGCTCAGCGGTGCCGGTACGGACAGTGCGACGCTCAGCTGGCGGCACCTGATTCCCGTGCTGGCGCAGTCCTTCCGGGTCTTCGCTCCGGACTGGCCGAAGCAGGGCGGCAGCCGACTCTGGGCCGGGCGCGCCGACCATGATCGACTGCTTCGCTGCGTCTCCGAGGTCCTTGATCATTTCGCGCTGGCGAGGACCGCCTTGGTCGGGCTGTCCCAGGGCGGTGCGATCGCGCTGGCGTACGCGATCGAACGGCCGGACCGGGTCAGCAAGCTGGTCGCCCTGGCCCCGGCGGGCATCATCGACTTCCCGCCGGTGCTGCACCAGTTGCTCTGGCTGACCGCGAAGATCCCGTTCCTGAACAGCACACTGCCGAGCCTGCTGGTGCGGAGCCGAGCCCAGACCGCCGCCTTCGCCCGACGGGGACTGTTCGCCCGACGGCCGGACGATTTCGACCAGGTGGTGGACGAGATGATGGCCGAGTCGGCCGCCGGCTCGAGCTCCAGCGACTGGCAGAACGACTCGATCGGGCCGTTCCGGATGCGGGTCGACCTGCGGCCCCGGCTGCCCGAGATCTCCTGCCCCACCCTGTTCCTGCAAGGCGACTCCGATCTCGGCGTCCGGCCCAGGTTCACGGTCGAAGCCGCCCGGCTGGTCCCCGGCGCCACGATCGCGATCTTGAAGGACACCGGTCACTGGATCAGCCGCCAGTCACCCGAACTGGTCAACCCGATGATCAAAGACTTCCTCAGCGCCCACTCCGGGCCGGCCTGAGCACAGCCGCGACCAACCCCTTGCCAAACCAGTCATCAGATGTTTATCGTTCTACCTACGTGGTTGCCCAAACGTTTGTGCACTACTACCGCGACCAGCGTGCAAGGAGGCACCCAGGTGGAGACAGTCGAGCTCTCTTCCGCCGGCGTCAACCAGCCGGCGACGATGCCTCAACCCCCGGCTCGGCAGCAGTCACTGGCCCGTCGGTGGCGCAAGAGCCTGCGCCGACACTGGCAGCTCTACCTGCTGATCATTCCGCCGTTGCTCTACTTCGTGGTGTTCAAGTACGTCCCGATGTCCAACATCGTGATCGCGTTCAAGAACTACAGCGTGGTCAGGGGAGTCTGGGAGAGTCCCTGGGTCGGCTTGAAGAACTTCGAGATGTTCTTCCGCAACCCAGTGTTCTGGATCTTGATCAAGAACACCCTGCTGCTGTCAGGTTACGCGATCCTGGCCGGCTTCCCGCTACCGCTGCTGCTGGCGCTGATGCTGAACGAGGTACGGCATCGCTTCTTTCGCAAGACGGTGCAGCTGGTCACCTACGCGCCGTACTTCATCTCGACCGTGGTGATCGTGTCGATGATCATCCTGCTCACCGCGCCGCGACTGGGCCTGGTCTCCAAGACCTTCGGCTTCTTCGGGGTCGACGCGCCGGACCTGCTGGGCAATCCGGAATACTTCCGGCACCTCTATGTGTGGTCCGACGTCTGGCAGACCGCCGGCTACGCGGCGGTGATCTATCTTGCCGCTCTGTCCGCGGTGGATCCGGCCCTCTACGAGTCGGCCAGAGTCGACGGGGCTTCGCGACTGCGCCGAATCTGGCACGTCGACCTGCCGAGCATCATGCCGACGGCGATGATCATCCTGATTCTGAGTGTCGGCAGCATCATGGCGGTCGGCTTCGAGAAGGCGTTCCTGATGCAGAATCCGCTGAATCTGTCCGAGTCGGAGATCATCGCGACCTACGTCTACAAGACCGGTCTGCTCAACGCCGACTTCGGGATAGCGACCGCGGTTGGCCTGTTCAACTCGTTGATCAATCTCGCCCTGCTCCTGGCGGTCAACGCCGTCGCGCGCCGGCTCAGCGGCAGTGGGCTGTGGTGACCGCCATGAGGACGACGATGACCATCACCGAGGAGCGGTTCCGGCAGGAGCCGCGGCGGATCAAGGAGTCCCGGGTCGACTTCTTCTTCCTGATCGCGATCTACATCCTGCTCGGCGTCGCCGTCATCGTCGTCGTGGCACCGCTGCTGCACATCCTCAGCAGCTCCTTCTCCAGCCCCGAGGCGGTGTCGTCCGGACAGGTCTTCCTCTGGCCGGTGGACTTCTCGCTCGCCGGCTACCAGGCCGTCGTGTCGAACCCGCAGATCCTGACCGGCTACGGAAACTCGCTGTTCTACACCGTCGCCGGCACCGTGATCAGCACCGGTCTGACCATCGCCATCGCCTACCCGTTGTCCCGGAAGGGATTCATGGGGCGCAACGTGATCATGGTGCTGGTCATGTTCACCATGTTGTTCAGCGGCGGCCTGATCCCCACCTATCTGGTGGTCCAGGAGCTGGGCATGCTCAACACCCGGTGGTCGCTGCTGATCCCGAACGCGATCGCCGTCTGGCAGGTGATCATCGCCCGGACCTATTTCCGGTCGGCCATCCCCGACGAGCTCACCGAGGCCGCCGAGCTGGACGGCTGCGGTGACCTACGGTTCCTCTGGTCGGTCGTGCTGCCGCTCTCCAAGCCGATGATCGCCGTGGTCGCGCTGATGTACGCGATCGCCCAATGGAACTCCTACTTCGATGCCCTGATCTACCTCAAGGACGCCGATCTCTATCCACTCCAACTCGTACTCCGCAACATCTTGATCTTGAACACGCAGGCCACGATCGCCGACCCGGCACTGCAGCTGGAGCGGCAACGGCTCGCCGACCTGCTCAAGTACTCACTGATCGTCGTCGCCAGCATCCCCGTACTGCTGATTTATCCCTTCGTCGCGCGGCACTTCACCAAAGGTGTTCTCGTCGGCGCGATCAAGGGCTGACCCCCAACTACGCAAAGGAGCGTCATGTCTCGTTCAAAGGCCCGATCCCTACTCGGTCTCTCCCTGGCTGCCTGCCTCACTCTGGCCGGCATCGCCTGCACTCCGAATCAACCGGAGCAGCAGGAGGAGGTCGGCGGCACGGCCGACATCTCGGTGTTCTCCCCTCAGCTTGCGGACAGCAACCTCGCCGCCAATCCCTTCACCAAGGCGATGGAGAAGAAGTTCGACATCAAGTTCTCCTGGCAGACCACCACCTACGACGCCGGTCCGGCGGCCGAGAAGCGCCAGATCGCCCTGGCCAGTGGTGACTATCCCGATCTGTTCCTGCTCATTCCCTGGGTGGATCAGTTCAAGTCGGCGGAGTTGTTGAAGCTCGGCCAGCAGGGTGTCGCGCTGCCGCTCAACGACCTGATCGCCGAGCACGCGCCGAACATCCAGAACGCGCTGGACACGCTGCCCGACTTCAAGGCGATGTCGGTGGCACCCGACGGCAACATCTACGGGTTGCCGCAGTGGGTCGACTGCTATCACTGCAGCTATCAGGCCAAGCTGTGGATGAACTCGGCCTGGCTGAAGAAGCTCGGGCTGAACCAGCCGACCACGACCGAGGAGATGCGGGAGACCCTCCGCGCCTTCAAGACCAAGGATCCGAACGGGAACGGTAAGGCGGACGAGGTCCCCATCTCGGCCTCGTTGCAGGACGCCCTGATCCCGTACTTCATGAACTCGTTCATCTACGACCCTCAGGGCACCAGCGGGAACAACCGCGGAACCCTGGTGCTCAACAACGGCCGGGTCGATGATCAAGCCAACAAAGACGGCTGGCGCGAGGGTCTGCGCTACATCAAGTCGCTCTACGACGAGGGCTTGATCGACAAGGGCGCGTTCACCCAGAACGGGGAGGCCTTGCTGCGGATCGGCGACAACGCCGGCGCGCCCATCCTCGGCTCGGTCACCGTGCTGCACCTGGCCCAAGCCGTGAGTCTCGACCAGAAGGACGAACGGGACAAGGACTACGACGCCGTGCCGCCCGTGACCGGGCCGACCGGGTTGGCCCACGCCGCGTACAACTTCCCGTCGGCGCCGGGCGCGACCTTCGTCCTGACCAACAAGGCAACAAAGACCGATCAGGTGGCCGCGATCAAGCTGCTCGACTACATCTTCACCACCGAGGGCCACCTGGAGGGCCATATCGGGAAGAAGGGCGTCGCCTGGGTCGATCCCGGTCCCAAGGACAAGGCTCTCGATCCCAATCTGAAGCCGCTCTTCAAGCAGACGGACACCGAGGAAGAGACCGGCTGGGGCGCGATCGCGCAATACAACAACACCAAGGAATTCCGCGACGCCCTGGCGGTCCCGGAGGACATCTACGACTCCGCCGGCTTCGAGCGCCGGTTGTGGCAGGCGACCAATCTTTATGCCGGCAAGGAAGACGCAGCGGCGATCTTCCCGTATTGGGGCGTCTGGGTCGACCCAGCGGATGCCAGCGAGATGGCGACGTTGCAGACCAACATCGAGAACTACGTGGCCCAGAACTCGTTGCAGTTCATCACCGGCTCCAAGAATCTCGACACCGACTGGGACGCCTACGTCCAGGGCTTCCAGGGCCTCGGCCTGCCGCGCTACCTGGAATTGCTGCAGGCCGCGTACGACAAATCCAGCGTCAAGCGTTGAAAGGGATCTCCGCCACCATGAGCGCACCGACTCCAGGGCCCTTCGAGCCGACCCTCGACTCGCTCCGGCAGTTCTCCTGCCCGGATTGGTTTCGCGACGCCAAGTTCGGCCTCTGGTCCCACTGGGGACCCCAATCCGTGCCGATGTACGGCGACTGGTACGCGCGGAATCTCTATATCGAAGGATCCGATCAGTACCGCTACCACCTCCGCCACTACGGACACCCGTCGAAGGTCGGCTACAAGGAGATCGCGACCCAGTGGACGGCGGAACGATTCGAGCCCGAGGCGCTGATGGACGTGTTCGTCGCGGCCGGTGCCAAGTACTTCGTCGGACAGGCCATGCACCATGACAACTTCTTCAACTACGACTCCGCGATCCACCCCTGGAACTCGGCCCGGGTCGGGCCGAAGAAGGACATCACCCAGCTCTGGAAGGATGCCGCCACGAGCCGTGGGCTGCCGTTCGGCCTGACCGAGCATCTGGGGGCGACCTTCAGCTGGTGGAAGGTCAACAAGGGCAGCGACCGGTCGGGACCGTTCGCCGGGATTCCCTACGACGGCACGGATCCGGCATCGTCGGAGATCTATCTCGACAACCAGGAGCACTACCAAGATCAGGATTTCTCCCTCGATCCCTGGTACACATCGAATCCCGGCTGGCACCAGCACTGGCTCGAGGTGATGATCGAACTCATCGACCGTTATCAGCCGGACCTGCTCTACTCCGACGGTCCGCTGCCGTTCGGCGAGCACGGCTATGACGCCGGCATCGCCGCTGTCACCCACCTCTACAACACCAGTGCCGCCAACCACGACGGCGTCAACCAGGCCGTCTACAGCCAGAAGGACCGTCGCTCGGAGATCTTCAGCGTGGGCATCCTGGACGTCGAGCGCTCCCAGGAGCCCGACATCAAACCGGACCCGTGGCAGACCGACACCTCGGTCGGCGACTGGTTCTACAACGTGCGCGACGTCTATAAGACGCCGAGCCACGTGATCGAGATGTTGATCGACATCGTGGCCAAGAACGGCAACCTGCTGCTGAACATCCCGCAACGACCCGACGGGACCGTCGACGACGAATGCCTGTTCATCCTTGATCGACTACGCCGCTGGATCGAGCCGAACGGTGAGGGTATCTACGGCACCCGTCCGTTCCGGGTCTCCGGTGAGGGTCCGAGCAGCGTCCGGATCGACGGCTTCACCGAGGAGGCGGTCGCCTGGACGAGCCAGGACTTCCGCTTCACCACCAAGGGAAACACGCTGTACGCGTTCCAGCTGCGCTGGCCCGATGATCGTCGCGCGGTGATCCGGAGCCTGACCGCGGCCGATCGGGTCACCACGGTCCGACTGCTCGGAGCCGGACCGGTCGAGTTCGCCCAGGCCGACGGAGTTCTGGTCGCCCGGCTGCCCGAACGGCCGCCACTGGACGGGCCTGCCTGCCTCGCCATCGAGCTCGATTCCACTCCGCACTAGGGTCTCCACCATTGCGTCGGTGAAAGGGGTGGGCGGGACATGGTGCGGCTGCGCGACGTCGCCGAGCGGGCGGGCGTGTCCATCGGCCAGGTCTCGCGGATCCTGAACAACGACCCGAATGCCCGCGCCGCCGCCCTCACCCGGGACAAGGTGCTCCAGGTCGCCGAGGAGCTCGGCTACCGGCCGAACGTGGTCGCCCGCGCCCTGCGCGCGGCCAGATCCGACACCATCGGGGTCCTCGTCCCCGACATCACCAACCCGCTGTTCGCCGGCCTGCTGACCGGCATCGAGGAGGAGGCGGAGCGGCGCGGGTACACCGTGCTGCTCGGCCGGTCCGAACAGGTCCGGAGCGGCGGCCAGTTGGCCCGGATGATCGAACACGGTCGGGTCGACGGCTTCATCCTGCAGGCGACCGACGACACCGGCCTGGATGCCCTGACCCGACTGGTCAGCCATGTTCCGTCGGTCCTGGTGCACGGCCGGCTCGAGGACCGGCCGGGCAGCGTGATGATGGACGACGCCGGCGCGGCCCGGCTGGCCACCGAGACCTTGATCGCCAACGGTCACCGCCGGATCGCGCTGGCCGGTGGCCTGCCCGACATGACCACGGCCCGTCGCCGCGAAGACGGCTACCTCGGGGCGTTGCGGAGCCATGGCCTCCCGGTCGATCAAGGCCTGATCACCCGGCTGGGCTATGCCCTGAGCACCTCGGCCGAAGCTCTTGATCAACTGTTCGCCGGTGCCACGCCGGAGCCGACCGCGATCGTGGTGGCCAACGTCAACGCCGCGATCGGACTACTGACGGCGACCCAGGCACGGGGCATCCGCGTCCCGGACGACCTGAGCGTGATCGCCATCCACGACTCCTGGATCTGCGACCACAGCGCGCCACCGCTGACCACCCTCCGGATGCCGGTCCAGGCCATGGGCCAGGCCGCGGTACGACTACTGCACGAGCGACTGGCCGGTGGACAGCCGGCCGATCTGGAGATCACCGATCCGCCGGCCCAGCTGGTCGAGCGACAGTCCGTACGCAGCTTGACGGGGACGACCGGAGACAGCGGCCCGACCGGCCCAGGTGAATCCGCTCACGATCGGGGCGGCCGACGCGGAAACACCGACGGCCTCGCGAACGGCCGGGGCGATCTCCCGGCCCCACCGGCCGAGCGCCCGGTCGTCCTGGCTGCCGTGATCGCCGGCGAAGAGGGTGAACCCGGCGGCCCGGTGGTCCAGCGCGGCGCCGGTCAATTCCTCGACCCACTGGTCGACCGAGCCGCCGAGCCAGCGGCCGTCCCGATCCCGGGTGGCGCCCAGCGGCCGGTCGGTGATCCGGCCGGGGAAGTTGAAGATTGACCGGATCTCGCCCGGGTCGCGGCCCACAGCCACGGCGGCGCCTCGTCGATCTGTGGGCGCGACTCCCGGAAGCGCGGGCTCAGCCAGTCCACGGCGTGGCCGGGGATCCAGCCGACGGCGACCCGGCCGGTGACGGCCAGCGACTTCGGGCCGACCGAACCGGTCCACACCGGCGCCGCCGGCACCGGGCCGGATCGATCCTCTCGACGCGGTAGTGCCGGCGGTGGAAGGTGACCGGAGAGCCGCCGACAAGGCCCGCTCGACCCGGCGGAGCAGCTCAGGGATAACGACAAACGCGACCGTTCGCCGCAACCGCGACCGTTCGAACGGTCGCGGCTGGTGCGAACAGTCGCGTTTGTGCCGGGTCAGTCAGGTGGCCGGGGCCGGAGCGGGCTTGGCGTCGACGCCGGCTTCCTTGCGTTGAGCCGCGGTGATCGGGGCCGGGGCGTCGGTGAGGGGGTCGACGCCGCCGCCGGACTTCGGGAACGCGATCACCTCACGGATCGAGTCCGAGCCGGCGAGCAGGGCGACGATCCGGTCCCAGCCGAAGGCGATGCCGCCGTGCGGCGGGGCGCCGAAGGCGAACGCGTCGAGCAGGAAGCCGAACTTCTGCTGCGCCTCCTCCGCCTCGATCCCCATCACCTTGAACACCCGCTGCTGGATGTCCCGGCGATGGATACGGATCGAGCCGCCGCCGATCTCGTTGCCGTTGCAGACGATGTCGTACGCGTACGCCAGGGCCGAGCCCGGATCGGTGTCGAAGGTCTCCAGCGACTCCGGCTTGGGCGAGGTGAATGCGTGGTGCACCGCGGTCCAGGCGCCGGAGCCGACCGCGACGTCACCGGCCGCGACCGCGTCGCCGGCCGGCTCGAACAGTGGCGCGTCGACCACCCAGACGAAGGACCAGGCCGACTCGTCGATGGCACTGATCCGCTTGCCGATCTCCAGCCGGACTGCGCCCAGCAGGGTCTGCGACGCCGACCGGCCGCCGGCCGCGAAGAAGACACAGTCCCCCGGCTCGGCGCCGGTCGCCTTGGCCAGGCCCTCGCGTTCGGACTCGGACAGGTTCTTGGCCACCGGGCCGCCGAGCTCGCCGTCGGCGCCGAACAGCACGTAGGCCAGGCCCCGCGCGCCCCGCTGCTTGGCGAACTCCTGCCAGGCGTCGAGGGTGCGCCGCGGCTGGTCCGCGCCTGCCTTCATCACCACGGCACCGACGTAGTCGGCCTGGAACACCCGGAACGGGGTCTCGGCGAAGTAGTCGGTCAGGTCGGTGATCTCGAGGTCGAAGCGCAGGTCGGGCTTGTCGGTGCCGTACCGGTTCATCGCCTCGGCATAGGTGATCCGCGGGATCGGCGTCGTGACCTGGTGCCCGATCAGGCTCCAGATCTGGGTCAGCAGCCGCTCGCTGAGCGCGATCACGTCGTCCTGGTCGACGAAGCTCAGCTCGATGTCCAGCTGGGTGAACTCCGGCTGCCGGTCGGCCCGGAAGTCCTCGTCCCGGTAGCAGCGGGCGATCTGGTAATAGCGCTCCAGGCCGCCGACCATCAGCAACTGCTTGAACAACTGCGGGCTCTGCGGCAGCGCGTACCAGGAGCCCGGCCGGAGCCGGGCCGGGACCAGGAAGTCGCGCGCCCCCTCGGGCGTGGACCGGGTCAGTGTCGGCGTCTCCACCTCGACGAAGCCCTCGCCGGCCAGCACCGTACGAGCCGCCCGGTTGACCTCGCTGCGCAGCCGGATCGCCGCGGCGGGGGCCGGCCGGCGCAGGTCGAGGTAGCGGTACTTGAGCCGCGTCTCCTCGCCGACGTTGACCCGCTCGTCGATCTGGAACGGCAGCGGCGCCGCCGGGTTGAGCACCTCCAACTCGGCCGTGACGACCTCGATCTCGCCGGTCGGCAGATCCGGGTTGGCGTTGCCCTCGGGCCGCCTGGACACCTCACCGGTGATCTTGATGCAGTACTCGTTCCGCAGTTCGTGCGCGCCGGAGGCGGCGAGGATCTCGTCCCGGACGACGACCTGGACGATCCCACTGGCGTCCCGCAGGTCGAGGAAGGCGACTCCGCCATGGTCGCGGCGGCGCCCCACCCAGCCGGCCAGCGTGACCGTGGTCCCGGCGTGCTCGGCGCGCAGGCTTCCGGCGTCGTGCGTGCGAATCAAACCCCTCGTCCCTTCTCCATTCGGTGGCCGCGACGAATGCTGCGCGGACCCGCCGATCTTAGTGTCGTGGTGCCGAAATCCTGTAACGCCTGCCGGCGCCCAGGCACGCACCTCGCTGCGTTCTCCTCAGTCGATATATGACCCGATATGCCTTCCTCGTCGGCCTAGCAATGCACGCACCTGGGCACCGGCAAGCGTCAAATAATTTCGGCACCACGACACTAATGCCGTAGACCCCTGACAGCAGAGTCGCGGTCCCGACGCGAGGTTTCCTTCCCCGGCAGGACTGGGCGACACTAGAGGCATGGTCGGGCGCAGGAGTCTGGACGGGGACCGGACGCGGGGGTTCGGCGGTCTCATCACCGCCGTCCTGATTCTCCTCGCGGGCTGCGTCGTCGTGCTGACCGGAGCCACCCCGGCCCACGCCTGCTCCTGTGCGGCGATCACCCGGGCGGAGGCGGTCGAGCAGGCCGACGTGATCATGTTCGGCACCGTCCGCTCGGTCCGCCCGATCTCCGATCCGGCGTCCGGTCGCGAGCTCGTGGTGGAGGTCCGGTACGTCTACAAGGGCACCGCCTACGCCGAGCAGGTGGTGCAGTCGCCCGACGACGGAGCCGGCTGCGGCTTCTCGGCCCAACCGGGCACGACGATGGTGATCTTCGCGACCGAACGCGCCGATCCGGCCACCGAATACTCCTACGAACTGCTCAGCACCGCGTGCGCCGGCAACGTCGTCACCGACACCGCCCCGCGCGGCCTCGGCCGGCCGGAGGCTCCGACGCCGGGCTCGTCGACCGATGTCGGCTCCGCCGAACGGACCAACGACCTGATCGGAACGGTCCTGCTCGGCATCGGCCTCGGCGCGGTCGGGCTGGTGATCATCGTCGGTGCGGCCCTGTTCTGGCTCTGGCGTCCGGGCCGGCTGGATCGCTGACCCAACCCCCGCCAGGGTTCTGCCCCGTCCCGGGCGGTCGGTTCGCTCCGCTCGGATCATCGTACGGACCGATCATGGAAACATCTTCCATGACCTCTCGAAACATGGCACATTATTCCACGTGTGCCGGATCTGAGGGGGAGGCAGTGTCGCTATGACGAATCGGAGTGCTGTTGCGCCAACCTGGCTGCGCCAGGTCGGCTTGGCCGCGAGCATGATCGGAATCGGGATCGGGATCGGCGCGGTGATCAATCCGGGCAGCCCGCCACAGCCGGATCCGACCGCGGCGGTGACGCTGCCCGCGGCGCAGCCGGCCGGTGATCCGGACAGCCCGCCCAGCGAGGGCGACGGATCGCCCGGTGATCAGCCGTCGCTGTCCGGCGGGGCCCTGTGGTATCCGTGGGCCCCCGGCCCGGGCGAGCTCGGCGCCGCGCCGATGGCCTTCTCGGTCGATCATCTGATCAACGGGCGGACCGCCAAGAAGGTGGTCGCGTCCTGGGGCCGCAACGAGGACTCCCCCACCGCGCCGCTGGTCAACACCCGGGCGGTCGGCGAGGACAACGGTCAGATCTTCAAGCCGTACGACGCGCTGCCGTCGACGTTCACCATGGTCGCCACCACCCGGCTGCGCGACGGTGCGATCCTCTCGGCCAGCTTCGTCCCGGTCCCGGTGGCGGCGCCGAACCGGGTCGGCGTCCCGATGGCCAAGTCCACCGACGTGGCCAAGAGTTGGACCACCTGGACCGCGCCGCTGATCGAGAACAAATGGAAGTTCGGCTGGTATCGGGTGCACCGGGACCTGATCGAACTGCCCGACGGCACCCTGCTGCTCGGCGGCTACGGCAAGGGCGTCGTCGACGGCGTGGACAAGGAATACAGCGTCGTCTTCGAGTCCACCGACGGCGGCAAGTCGTTCCGACAGCGGTCGGCGGTGAACGCCGGCACCAAGTATTCGACCAACGAACTCGGCTTCGGCCGGACCGCCGACGGCCGGTTGATCGCGATGATGCGCGGCACCGAGCCCAACCCGCGACCGCCGTCGATGCCGCTGACCCAGGCCTTCTCCGACGACGACGGAAAGACCTGGACCGACGTCAAGCCGTACCAGCCGCCGGAGGGAATGCCGAACAACGGCATCATGCCGAAGTTCCTGCTGCAGCCGAACGGGCAACTGCTGATGACCTACGGCCGACCGGACAACAACGTCGTGGTCTCCCTGGACGGCACCGGCCAGACCTGGGACGAGGGCGAGACCGTGTATGCCCGCTATCCGGGCGACGACCCACTGCGGCGTTGGTCCGGCAGCAGCGGCAACATGGATCTGGCCGCGCTGAACAACGGCTCCTCGCTGGCCTTCGGCGACACCTGCCACAACATCTGGCTCTGCCGCGAATACGGCCACGACAACAAGATCTGGACCCGCAAGGTGGACGCGCTCGGCCCGGGCGTCGGCAAGCTCGACCTGACCACCAAGGTCCGGGACAAGATCATCAGGCTGGACGGCAACGTCGCTGCCGCCGACGACCGGTTCCCCGAGCAGCGGCTCGAGGCGGTGGTGGACGGCAGCTCCGAATACCGCTCGGCGGCCCGGTTCGACCGGCGGCAGGAGTTGATCATCGAGCTGGACCGGACGTACACCTTGACCCGGATCGGCCTGATGCTCAGCAAGGGCGAGCTGAACAGCGCCAAGGTGCAGACCTCGACCGACGGCAAGACCTGGAGCAAGCCGATCGTGCGGACCGGCGACCGGACCGACTTCGCGATGAGCTACACCGACGTCGATCCGGTCCAGGCCAAGTTCGTCAAGATCACCCGGGACAGCCGCGCGCCACTGACCGCGATCACCGAACTGGAGCTGTACGCCAGCCACCTGCTCACCTTCGAGAACGACGCGATCAGCAGCATCCCGCGGACGATCAAGGACGCCCGCTACGCCCTCGTCGCGGACCAGGGCACCGTGCCGGGCTATGACCACTCGAACGCCCGGATGGTGTTGATCGACGCCGACCAGGCCGGCCGGGCGAGCGCCACGATCCCGGCCCAGCAGCCGGCGGCCGGGCAGCACCTCGGCTTCGGCTTCGAGGGGTACGGCTATGGTTCCGCGGCGATCTGGGAGATCCTCGGCCGCAACGGGGACGGCGCGGAGCAGATCGCGTACCGGCTGTCGCTGGCACCCGACTGGACCGCGAACGTGATGGTGGTGAAGGCCTGGGACGGCAGCGCCTGGGTCGAGGTCGGCCGGACCGGCAGCCCGGTGGTGCCGAACAAGCAGTGGATGTCGGTGACCGTGGACAGCACCGCCGAGCAGACCACGGTGTCGATCAACGGAAAGCAACTCGGCTCCACCGAGGTCCGGCTGGCCGCGGTCGACACCTTCACCGGGTTCCGGGCCGAGACCGGCCTCAATCCCGAGGACGTCGGCAACCTGGAGCATTCCTACGACGACATCGAGATCCGCCCACTCGGCTGATCCGCAGACCCGGCTCGCAAGGCAAAAGTGAAGGTCAGGCGGTCCCCCCGGCCCGCCTGACCTGAGCTAAGTGTGCATGATCATCGAGCGCTGACCTGGCGAAACAGCTTCGAAATAGAAGTAGAACCGAGTCTCATTACGGAACCCGTTTTCCGACATGAGGGCGAAAGCTCTGCGACGATAGAAGGTGTCACCGCGTCCGGCTGCCACCCGCAGCGATCCGACCGCCCGGCTGTTCCTCGACGCCGCCGCGGATCTGATCGACGCCTCCCTCTCGCCGACCGCCGAAAATCCGCCGCGCCGGCTGCGCGGGTTCCAGTTCCCGCCGGCCCTGGACTGGCTGCGGATCGAGGACGTGGTCCGGATGGTCGCGGACCGGCCGGGCGGCAGCCGGCAGTCCTTCCACCAGCGCTGGCAGAGCAAGGAGTCGTTCATCCAGGACGCGGTGATCTACACCGTCCAATATCGTGATCGGCCGCAGGCCGAGCTGGCCCCGCTGCTCGCCCGGCTGCCGGGGCTGGCCGACGGTCCGTTGGGTGACAGCATGGCCGTCTTCGCCCGGGAGTTCATCGGCTTCGTCGAATCCGTACCGCGGGTGTTCCTGATGTCCCACCTTGCCGGGCACCTCGATCGGCATCCGGAGCTGCACCAACGGTTCCTCGACGTCTGGCTGCCCGGCCGGCAACCCGTGGTGGACGCGTTCGCGCAACTGCTTGATCGACTGCCGATCGTGCTCCGGCCGGAGTGGACCGCCGGCCGATTCGATCGGGCGCTGCAGGCCCTGCTGGACGGCGTCGTGCTGCAGTCCCGGCTGCAGCCGGACGGGTCGATCGACGATGCCTGGACCCATGCCGACCTGTTCGCCGAGGCGGTCGTGGCCCTCACCCTCGGCGCCCTCGACACCAGCCGTACCGGCGCCTCGGCCATCGCCACCCTGACCGCCGCCGCACGTTCGTGATCTTGCGGGTCACCGGGAGCGTTCAGGGGGTTTCGGCGGCGAGCAGGCCGCGGCGGACGGCGTTGATCAACTCGGCGTGGTCGGACTCGGTCTGGTCGGCGTAACCGGCGGCGAACCGGCACAGGGCCTGGTCCATCTTGTCCGAGGATCCGACGTAGCCGGCGATCATCGAGGCGCCGCTGGTCCGGGCATGGCCCTTGGCCAGCAGGTGGCCGACGATCCCGGCGTAGTCGGTCAGCGCGGCGGCGTCGATCGCGTCCAACGGGATGGCGCCCTTCATGTTCCGGAACTGCCGGACGTAGAACTGTCGGTCGCCGACCGTGGTCCAGCCGAGCAGCGGATCGCTGACCGTCTGCAGGCTCTGTTGATATTCGACCACCCGCTGCCCCTGATGGTCGTGCCAGGCCGAGTCGCCGTGCACGAACTTGGCCAGCACCGACCGGCGAGCCTGCTTCAACTGCAGGAACACCACGTCGTCCGGGCTGCTCCCCTCGAGCAGCGCCACGTACGCCCGCAGGCCGACGCTGCCGACGCCGACCACCTTGTGCGCGATGTCGACCACCGTGTAGCCGCCCAGGGCACGCTGCCAGTGCAAAGCCAGGGTGCCGAGATATTGATCAAGCGCCTCGCCCAGTGCGGCGGCCTCGTCCGCCGGCACCCGGGTGATCAACGGCGGCTCCTCGACGATCCGGCGCCGGCCCTGCTGCTCGACGGTGAACCGCGGCAGCGCCCGGTCACTGGTCCGGTGCCGAGCCCGTTTGGCCGACCGGGTGATCTCGTCCCGCAGGGTCTTCTCGGTCGCGGTCTCGTGCAGCCGCTCGACGTCCAGCCGGTTGTACGACCGGGTCAGCAGCGGCTGGTCGGCGAGGAACCGTACCTCGGCCCGATATTCGGCGACGCAGGCCGCGACCGAGTCCCTACATTGAGCTTCGGACGACCCGTTCTGCCGGCCCGCGACCCAGATGCTGGCCACCAGCCGGCGCAGGTCCCACTCCCAGCTGCCCGGGTGGGCCTCGTCGAAGTCGTTCAGATCGATCACCAGCTCGCCCTCCGGCGAGGCGTAGAAACCGAAGTTGCCGAGATGGGCGTCGCCGCAGATCACCGGCATGATCCCGGTCGCCGGCAGGTGCGCCACGTCCTCGGCCATCACGATCGCGCTGCCCCGCAGATAGCCGTACGGGGAGGCAGTCATCCGGCCGACCCGGATCGGGATCAGTTCCGGCACCCGGCCATCGTGCGCTTCCATGATCAACGTCACCGGGTCCGGCCGGCCGTACGGGGCGCGCCATTCGCCGAGGCTCCGCCGCGGCACCCGATCGCGCAGCGCCCGGCCCATCCGGTAGCGCTCGGCCCGGGAGGTCGGCCGGCGCCGCAGCGAGAAGTACGCCTCGCTCTCCGCCGTGGCCAACACAGTGTGACCGGGGCGGACCACCGGATCCTTCGACACGGTCACCCTCCTCCGCCTGCCTCTGTCGTCCCGGCACCGCCCGCCGACCGGCTCCGGACCTGAAGTCAGTATGGCGGGCCGACCTTTCGCCGGCCCATCGGACGTTCCGTTGACCTGCGCGCTAATCCTTGCCCTCGACCCGCCGGTACGGCACGATCCGGGAATGACCATGACTCCTGCGGGGCCGGACCATGATCGAGACTTCGCTGCCCGGCTGCAACGCTCGGTCGCCCGCGGGGTGATCACCCGGGAGCAGGCCGACCGCATCTTGGCCGAGGAGGCGCCGACGGGTCTCCCGAATCCGGCCGCGGCGACCGCCAGCGGCGATCCGGGCGTGGCCGACGCGACTACGACAGCCCGCCCGGGCTCGACCGACACGTCGACCCCGGCCGGCGCGGGTGCAGCCGACACCGCCCGAGCGGCAGGCCCAGGCACGGACGAAACGGCGATAGCGGCCGAGCTGGGAGCGACTGACATCAGGATGACCGCGGAAGCGGAACCATCCGGCACGACAACAGCGGCCCGGTCGGGAGGCGCCGAGGCCGGCGGGACCGACACACCGCGATCGGGCGGGCCGACGGTCCGCGGGCCGATCGTCGCGGAGGCGCTCGGCTACGTCGGCGGGGTGCTGGTGCTGATCGGCGCCGTGACGATCGCCCTCACCTATTGGGGCGAGATGGGCATCGCCGGCCGACTCGCGGTGCTCTTCGGTGCCGCGGGCGTGCTGCTGATCGCCGGCACGGCGGTGCCGGCGCGACGGGTGCAGGCCGCGCATCGGCTGCGCTCGGTCTGCTGGCTGCTGTCGGTCGTCCTGTTCGGTGCTGGGGTCTCGTTGCTCGCCCAGGACGTGTTCCGGCTCGACGACCACACCGGATTGCTGTCGACGGGCTGTGCCGCGGTCTTCGCCGGCGTGCTGTGGTGGCTCCATCGGACGGTGCCGCTGCAGGCGATCACGGTCTTCGCGCTCGCGATGACGGCGAGCTCCGCGGTCTATCTGCTGCCGAACGGCTTCGAATACCTGCCCGGGCTTGCCGTCTGGGGGCTCGGCGTCGGCTGGCTGCTGCTCGCCGAGGGCGGCGTGATCGCGGCGCGGCGGGCCGGCACCGTGCTCGGCGGCGCCGCTGCCGTGATCAGCTCACTGTTCACGATCGGTGTCGGCTGGGGCGCGGTGCTGGCCATCGGCACCGCCGTCACCCTGGTCGCCACCGGCGTCTGGCTGCGCAATCTGGTGCTGCTCACGCTCGGCGCGGTCGCCGTCCTGCTGTCGGTGCCGATCGTCGTCGGCCAGTATTTCCCGAACGCGCTGGTCGTCTCCCTCGCCCTGCTCGGCTGCGGCGTGCTGCTGGTCGCCGGCGGCATCGTCACGGCCCGCCGCGGCCGGATCCGACCGAGCGAACCCGGCCGGATCGCCCTCGGCCGAGTCCCGGCGATCGGCGCCGCTGCGTGTGTCGTGATCATCGTGACGATCGCCGTACTCCTACTCGGCCGCTGAACCCCGTCGATCACCCCGCCCACGCCGACCCGAGCGAGCTCGATGCGACAGGTGCGATCGATAGCGGCCGACGCGACCGCTGCAGCAGTCGCGCGCGCCAGCAACAGTCGCGGCGAGGCTTCCGGGCCGCCCACGGCGCTGCCCTACGGCGCGAGCTCGACCTTGGCTGCTCGCCGGCGCGATCAATGTCGGTCGGCGCGATCGTTGCAGCGGTCGCGTGGGCCGGCAACGGTCGCGGCTGCCGCGTTCTTCCCACGTTCAGCGGTCGGCGTTGTTCGAACGGTCGGCGTCGTCGTGGCGTCCGGCGTTGTCGTGGCGGTCGGCGTTGTCGTGGCGGTCGGCGTGGTTGTGGCGTTCGGCGTCGAGGCGGAGCAGTTGGCGGTTGCGGGCGCCGCTGCGTTGGCCGGCCTGGAGGCGGCGCAGGGTGGCTTCGGGGATGTCGTGCCGCTGCGCCGCTGCCCGTGCGGCGGTCGAGCCGAGGTCGGGGATCCGGATCCGGCCGCGGTACGGGTCGGAGGCGACCCCGGGCACGCAGGTGACCGTGGACCGGGTGGCTGCGACGACCGGGACCCGCGGCAGGCTCGGCAACGCCGGCCCGACCCCGTCGGCGTAGGCCCGCTGCCCCGCCGCCGTCGGGTGGAACGACTCGGACTGATCGAACAGGTCGACGTTGTGGATCCACGGATCCTCGGTGCAGGTGGCGTGACCGGCGAACGCCAGTCGGACGTCGACGAAGGTCCAGCCGGCGGCGTCGGCGACCGCGGCCTGCCGCTCGGCGAGTTTGTCCGCGGCGTCGTTCAGGCCGTACATCTCGTCGGCGGTGAAGAAGGTGGCGAGATGGCAGTCGGTGCCCGCGAACAGGTGCGGGTAGCCGGCCAGCACCCGGTCGACCGAGCGGCCGAAGCGCCCGTCGATCAGGGCCAGGGTCGCAGCCAGTCGGACCGGCAACTCCTCGGTGATGAACCGCAGCGACGCCGCGATCTCCTCCGCGCTGTCGCCCCACCACCACGGCTTGGCCGCCTCGGTCAGCACCCGGGCGAAGCCGGCGTCGTTGCCGCCGATGGTCAGCGCGACCGCCGCCGGTTCCGCCTCGGCCGGCAGCCCGGCCTGGACGCTGTCGAGTTGGCCGGGGATGTCGGAGGTGAGCGCGCCGGAGCAGGCGGCGAGCAGCACGTCGACGTCCCGCTCGCGGCCGATCACCGCCCCGTAGCAGTTACGTGACCGCAGACAATCCGTGCCGTCGTCGAGGTAGTCGCCCGCACCGACTCCGGAGGAGTACGAGTCACCGAGGATGATCAACACTTCGGATCCCATGATCACGACCCTAGCGGGGACCGACCGGCGATGTCTCTCCCGACAGGCTCGGGCACCCGTGCATGATCAGGTCGAGGTTTGGGTGTTCGTCCTGCTCAGTTAGCTGGGTCGACCGGTCCGACCGTGGGGCGGAGGTCGGAGTCCGGGGGTTGCCAGGTGTTCGGATCCGCCGCGGTCTGGTCGCCGCTGCGCAGGTCCTTCACCTCGCCGCCGTCGAGGCCGCCGAACCAGACGTAGGGAATGCCGCGTCGGTCCGCGTACCGGATCTGTTTGCCGAACTTGTCCGCCTTGGGCGCCACCTCGGTGGGGATACCGCGCCGGCGCAACCGTTCGGCCACCTCGAACGCGGTGCCCCGGGTCTCCTCGGAATCGACGGCGACCAAGATCGCGGTCGGCACTGAGCGGGAGGCGATGATCTTGCCCTCGGCGAGCAGTGGCACCAGCAGCCGGGTCACGCCGATGGACAGGCCGACGCCCGGATAGGTGGTCCGGCCGTCGGTCGCCAACGCCTCGTACCGGCCGCCGGAGGAGATCGAGCCGAGCGACGGATAGCCGACCAGCTCGGTCTCGTAGACGGTGCCGGTGTAGTAGTCCAGCCCGCGCGCGATCTTGAGATCGGCGACCAGTCGGCCGGGCACCGAACGGCTCGCTGCCCGGACCACTTCGGCCAGTCGCTCCAGCCCGAGCTCGAGTTGATCATGCTCGACGCCGAGCTCGGCCACCCGGTCGGCGAACGATTCGTCGGTGGTGTTGATCTCCGCCAGCCGCAGACAGGAGTCAGCCTGGGCCGTGGACAGCCCGGCTTCCTTGATCAACAAGTCGCGGACGGCGGCCGGGCCGATCTTGTCCAGCTTGTCGACCAGCCGGAGCACGTCGGTCGGATCCTCGATGTCCAGGCCGAGATAGAAGCCCTGGGCCAGCCGGCGATCACTGACCCGCATCAGCACCGGCGGCAGGCCGAGCTCGTCGTGCAGCCGCTCCAGCGCCTCGAGGGTGACCAGGGCGACTTCGACGTCGTGGTGCGCCGCCAGTTCGCCGGCGTCGACGATGTCGATGTCGGCCTGGGTGAACTCCCGGTAGCGGCCCTCCTGCGGCCGCTCGCCACGCCACACCTTCTGGATCTGGTAGCGACGGAACGGGAACTGCAGGGCGTGCGAGTGCTCCAGCACGTACCGGGCGAACGGGACGGTCAGGTCGAAGTGCAGGCCGAGGTCGGCTTTCGCGTCCGACGCCGCAGCCAGCCGGCGGACCGCGTAGACCTCTTTGTCGATCTCGCCGCCCTTGGCCAGCCGGTCGATCGGCTCCACCGACCTGGTCTCGACCGAGCCGAACCCGTGCAGCTCGAAGGTCTGCCGCAGCCGGTCGAGGACATGCTGCTCGACGATCCGCTGGCTCGGGGTGAACTCGGGGAATCCCGACAGCGGCTTGGGGCGGCTCACATCGGCTCCTTCTCTATTCCCTGCCGCAGATAGTCCGGCTGCAGGTACGGATTGCCGGCGCGTTCCCGCGCCATGGTGGTCTGGGACCCGTGACCGGGCAGCACCGCCGCGGAGTCGGGCAGGCCGGCCATCGTGGTCCGCAGCGTCTCCAGCATGTTGGCTGGATTCCCGCGGGGCAAATCAGTTCTTCCGATCGAACCGGCGAACAGGACGTCCCCGCTGAAGATCAGCTCGGTGATCGACTCACCGGCCGGTCCGCTCGCGGGGTCCTGGTACGGCGTCCGGAGCAGCATCGAGCCCGGCGTGTGGCCGGGCGCATCGACCACGGTGAACTCGATCCCGGCCAGGATCGGCCGGTCCCCGTCGGCCAGCGTCTGCACCTGGTCCGGTTCGGCGAACTCGGTCCGGTAGCCGGCGTCGCGGAGCATCGTCTCGACGCCGGGCGGCATCGCGGCGAACGGGTCCGCCAGCAGGTCCCGGTCGGCCGTGTGGATCCAGCACGGTACCTCGTACTCGGCACACAGGTCGGCGACCGCATAGGTGTGGTCGAGATGTCCGTGGCTGGCGATCACCGCGGTCGGTCGCAGCCGCTGCTCGGCGACCACGGAGCGTACGCCGTCGGCCGCGTCGACCCCCGGATCGATGATCAGACATTCCGCGCCCGGGCCGGTCGCGACCAGAAAGCAGTTGGCCTGCCACGGCCCGGCGGGGAAGGATGCGATCAACACATCCGCGACACTATCGGGCAGGATGGATCCATGAGCCCCGACGCTGACCCCGCTTCTTTTGGACGAGTCGACGCCGACGGCACCGTGTATGTCCGCACCGAGACCGGCGAACGCAGTGTCGGTCAGGTGCCGGACACCGATCCTGCCGAGGCCTTGCAGTTCTTCGTCCGCCGGTTCACCGCACTCGAACTGGAGGTGTCCCTGCTGGAGCGGCGGATCGCCTCCGGGACGTTGTCACCGGACGATGCGGCGACGTCGATCAAGACCGTCCGCACCGCCGTCACCGACGCCAATGCCGTCGGCAACCTGGCAGGGCTGTTGGCCCGGCTGACGGCGCTGGAACCGGTGTTGACCGAGCAGCGCGCCGTCCGCAAGGCCGAGCGGGCCAAGCAGCAGGACGAAGCTCGGGCCGCCAAGGAGCGCTGTGTCGCCGAGGCCGAGAAACTGGCCGGCGGCAACGACTGGCGCGGCGGGGTCAACCGGTTCCGGACGCTGCTCGAGGAGTGGAAGCAACTCCCCCGGCTCGACCGGTCCAGCGACGGCGAGCTGTGGCACCGCTTCTCCTCCGCCCGGACCACCTACACCCGGCGCCGGAAGGCGCACTTCGCCCAGCAGGCGGAGCAACGCGATTCGGCCCGGGTGATCAAGGAACGGCTGGTCAAGTCCGCCGAGGCGCTGGCCGGCTCGACCGAGTGGGGCGACACCACCAGGGAGCTGCGCGGCCTGATGGCCGAATGGAAGGCCGCCGGGCCCGCGCCGCGCGACGTGGACGACGCGTTGTGGAAGCAGTTCCGGGCCGCACAGGATCAGTTCTTCGACGCCAAGCAGGCCGCCTTCGCCGCCCAGGACAGCGAGTTCCGGGACAACCAGGTGAAGAAGGAAGCGCTGCTGGTCGAGGCCGAGCGGCTGGTCCCGGTTAAGGACCTGGGGTCGGCCCGGGCCGCGTACCGGGAGATCGCCGATCGCTGGAACGAGATCGGCAAGGTGCCCCGGGAGGCGATGCGTGCGCTGGACGGCCGGATGCGCGCGGTGGAGACGGCGATCAAGCAGGCCGAGGACGAGCGCTGGCGCCGGACCAACCCGGAAACCCGGGCCAGGGCCGAGGACACCGCGGCCAAGTTGGAGGCGCAGATCAGCGAGCTGGAGGCGAAGGCGGCCAAGGCCGAGGCCCGCGGCGACGCCCGCGCCGCCCGGGACGCGGCGAACTCGGCCGAGACCTACCGCCAGTGGCTGGAGCAGGCCCGCCGCGCCGCCAGCGACTTCAGCGGCTGACCCCCTCCCACCACCTCCTTACGCCGAGCGCTACCTCCGCGCCCTCGCCCACTGAGCTCCACAAACGCGACCGTTCGATTCAGACGCGACCGTTCGAACGGTCGCGGATGATGGGAACGGTCGCGTTTGTGGAGGGCAGGGCCGAGTGAGTGAGTGAGTGGGTGGGTGGGTGGGTGGGCTCAGGTGAGCGGGAGGTACATCACGTGCAGGCCGACCAGGCCGTGCTTGGGGTGGTCGAAGGCGTCCGGGACCGTGCCGATGATCTTGAACCCGAGCCGCTGCCACAGGTGCACCGCGGCCGCGTTGGTCTCCACCACCGCGTTGAACTGGATGCCGTGGAACCCGTTCCGCCGGTGCCAGTCGATCATGTATTCGGCCAACCCGCGACCGACGCCGCGGCCACTCCGGCTCGGGTCGACTATGAAACTGGCCGTCCCGATATGACTCCCCGCCCCCGGCCGATTCGGCCCCATCTTGGCACTGCCGACAACCCGCCCGTCCACGACGGCGACGACGGCATGATCGGGCGGCGGCTGCAGCCACAACCCGCGAGCCTGCTCGGAAGTCAGGTCGGGCGGGTAGGCGTACGTCTCACGGTCCCGCACAATCGCTTCGAAGAACGGCCAGATCTGCACCCAGTCCGCCTCGGTCGCGGTACGGATCTCCACAGCATCCCGATCGTCCACAGCGTTACCGTACCGTGAACCATCTTGGCCACCTGGTCGGCCGACTTGTCAGAACCGGTGCTGGCTATAGCCATCCTCAGTTCTGACAACTCGGCAGAAGATGATCACTGGTTGATGCGGTAGACGTCGAAGACCGAGGGTACGCCGCGGACGGCGCGCAGGACGTGATCAAGGTGGGTCGGGTCGGCGGTCTCGAAGGTGAAGCGGGCCTTGCAGATCCGGTCCTTGGTGGTCGACAGGGTGGCCGACATGATGTTGACGTGCTGGTCGGACAGAGACCGGGTGATGTCGGAGAGGAGCCGGTTGCGATCCAGGGCCTCGACCTGGATGGCGACCAGGAAGGAGCTCTTCGCGGTCGGCTGCCAGCCGACGTTGACCAGGCGTTCCGGCTCGGCCTGCAGGTTGCCGGTGTTGACGCAGTCGGTCCGGTGCACGGAGACACCGGCGCCCTTGGTGACGAAGCCGACGATGTCGTCGCCGGGCAGCGGGGTGCAGCACTTGGCCAGCTTGACCAGCAGGTCGCTGGCACCGTCGACCTCGATGCCGCAGTCGTTGCCGGAAGTGGTGGTCCGGCGGCGACGGCCGGTGACGACCTGGTCCTCGCCGGCCTCGTCGGCGGCCGCGTCCTCGCCGCCCTCGACGCTGATCAGCCGGTTCAGTACGGCCTGGGCGCCCACGGTGGCTTCACCGACGGCCGCGTACAGGGACGAGACGTCGGGCATCTTGAAGAAGCCGGCGACGGCGGTCAGGTGCTCGAAGGTGAGCAGCCGCTGCAGCGGCAGGCCGCCCTTGCGCAACTGCTTCGCCAGCGCCTCCTTGCCGATCTCGATCGACTCCTCGCGGCGCTCCAGGGTGAAGTGGTGCCTGATCTTGTTCTTCGCCCGCGGGCTCTTGACGAAGGTCAGCCAGTCCCGGCTCGGCCCGGCGCCGGCGGCCTTGGAGGTGAAGATCTCCACCACGTCGCCGTTGGCCAGCACGGATTCGAGCGGCACCAGCCGGCCGTTCACCCGGGCGCCGATGGTCTTGTTGCCGACCTCGGTGTGCACCGCGTACGCGAAGTCGACCGGGGTCGCGCCCTGCGGCAGCGAGATCACGTCGCCCTTCGGCGTGAACGCGTACACCTCGGAGGTGTTGATCTCGAACCGGAGCGAGTCGAGGAACTCCCCCGGGTCGGCGGTCTCGCGCTGCCAGTCGAGCAACTGGCGGACCCACATCAGGTCGCTGCCGTCACCCTTGACCGGGCCGGGCGTGCCCTTGCCCTCCTTGTATTTCCAGTGCGCGGCGACACCGTATTCGGCCCGGCGGTGCATCTCGTCGGTCCGGATCTGTAGCTCGACCGGCTTGCCCTGCGGGCCGAGCACGGTGGTGTGCAGCGACTGGTACATGTTGAACTTCGGCATCGCGATGTAGTCCTTGAACCGCCCGGGCAGCGGGTTCCAGCGGACGTGCATCACGCCCAGCGCGGCGTAACAGTCGCGCGGGCTGTCGACCAGGATCCGCAGGCCGACCAGGTCGTAGATGTCGTTGAACTCCCGGCCGCGAACCACCATCTTCTGATAGATCGAGTAGTAGTGCTTCGGCCGGCCGGTGACCGTTGCCTTGATCTTGGCTTCCTTGAGGTCGGCCTCGACCTGGCTGATCACCTCGGACAGGAACTCGTCCCGGCTCGGCGCGGCCCGGCCGACCAGCCGCACCACCTCGTCGTACACCTTGGGGTGCAGGGTGGCGAAGCAGAGGTCCTCGAGCTCCCACTTGATCGTGTTCATGCCGAGCCGGTGGGCCAGCGGCGCGTAGATCTCGAGGGTTTCCGAGGCGGTCCGGGTCTGCTTGTCCGGCCGGACGTAGTGCAGGGTGCGCATGTTGTGCAGCCGGTCGGCGAGCTTGATCACCAGCACCCGGATGTCCCGGCTCATCGCGATCACCATCTTGCGGATGGTCTCCGACTTCGCCGAGTCGCCGTACTTGACCTTGTCCAGCTTGGTGCAACCGTCGACCAGCAGCGCGATCTCCTCGCCGAAGTCGCGGCTCAGCTGGGACAGCGTGTACGGGGTGTCCTCGACGGTGTCGTGCAACAACGCGGCGCAGAGCGTCGACTCGGTCATGCCGAGCTCGGCCAGGATCGTGGTCACCGCAAGTGGGTGGGTGATGTAGGCGTCGCCGCTCTTCCGCAGCTGGCCGGTGTGCATCCGCTCCGCGGTCCGGTACGCCCGAGCGATCAGGGCGAGATCGGCCTTCGGGTGGTTGGCCTTGATCACCGCGAACAGCGGATCGAGCACCGGGGTGGAGCTCCGGCCGCCGCTGCCGAAGCGGGCCAGCCGTTGCCGCATCCGGACCCGCGGCTGCTCCGGGCCGGTGGTCAGTCGGACCGGCACGGCGGCACTGGCCGGGCCGGGATCAGGGCTCGAGCCGTTCTTGCCGGACCTGCCGTTGCCGTTCGACCGGCCGTTGCTGCCCTGATCCACCTCGTCGATCGGCGGCCGGACCCGAGGGGTCAACGGCGACGGAGCACGGGAGGCGCTGGGGTTCTGCCGGGCGCGCCGAGGCGCTGGACCGTCCGGTCCCTGGTCGACGGCCGGATCAACGGCCGTCCGCGGGTCGCTCACGGCGATCACCCCCTAACCATGTCCGCCCAGTTTAGGGGTCGTGCCGTGACGGTGGTTAACCGCTCCAGCTCCCGCACCGGGCTGAACCTATTTCAGGCTTCACGCAGGTAGAACGTTCAGCGTGCCCCCAGACATTCCCCGTGGCAACCCCCAACGTCCCGCTGTCCCGACCTGGGTCAGAGTTCGGACGGTTTCCGGTCGTTGATCGGCTCTTCTTCGGCGCGGCGGACCACGACCACCTGGTCGCCGGTCTGCAGGCTGGCCACGGTCGGGTCGTAGAACCGGCGCAGTGTCTTGTTCCGGACCACCGCCACCACGTGCTCGGACCGGATGTCGGCGGGCTGCTGGCCCACCTCCTCGGCGGTGACCTGGCGTTCCGCGACCTCCAGCCCCTCCCGGGAGGACAGCAGATCCTCGATCACGGTGCCCAGGTTGGGGCTGACCGCGGACAGGCCGAGCAGCCGGCCGACCGCCTCGGAGGAGGTGACCACGGCGTCGCCGCCGGACTGCCGGACCAGCGAGGCGTTGTCCTCCTCGCGGACCGCGACGACGACGTGGGCCGACGGATTCAGCTGCCGTACGGTGAGCGTGACCAGGATCGCCGAGTCGTCCCGGTCCAGGGTGATGATCACCTCGCGGGCCTTGGTGATCTCGGCCCGGCGGAGGATGTCGCGCCGGGTGGCGTCCCCCTCGATCGCCGCGTAGCCGCGCAGGTTGGCATCGCCGATCGCGGACGCCCGGCCGTCGATGACCACAATCTTGGACGGGTCACACCCGTTCATCTCCAGCGTGTCGACCGCACTGCGGCCCTTGGTGCCGAAGCCGACGACCACGACGTGGTTGCGCATCCGTTTCCTCCAGCGTCCGTCCATGAAGATCCGCCGGCCCTCGGTGGCCAACACCTGAAGTGTCGTCCCGACCAACAACACCAGGAACATCACCCGGAGCGGCGTGATCAGGATCGCGTTCAGCAGTCGCGAGTGCGGCTCGACCGGGGTGATGTCGCCGTAGCCGGTGGTGGTGACCGTGACGGTCGAATAGTAGATCGCGTCGATCAGCGACACCTGGCCGTCAAGGTTGTCGGTGTAGGCGTCGCGGTCGAACCAGACCAGGGCCACCGAGGCTGCGAGCAGCAGGGCCGCGAGGGCGATCCGCTGGCCCAGTTGACGGGCCGGCGACGGGCGGGTGTCGGGCAGGCTGACCAGCGCCTGGTTGTGCGGCCCGCGTCGGTTGGCCCGGACCCACTGGCGGCCGAACGCGCCCATCAGGCGCCCGTCGGCCGGTGCGGGATCGGCGTGCTCATGGCTCCGGGTAGTTCAGCACCGAGACCACATCGACGATGCCGCGTTCGGCCAGCTTCTGGCGCCCGCCGAGGAATTCCAGCTCGATCAGCACGGTGACCCCGACCAGTTCGGCGCCGGCCCTCTCGATCAGATCGGCCGCCGCGCCGATGGTGCCGCCGGTGGCGAGGACGTCGTCGACCAGCAGCACCCGGTCCCCCGGGCTGAGCGCGTCGCGGTGGATCGCCAGCGACTCCGAACCGTACTCCAGCTCGTACTTGATCTCGATGATCTCGGCCGGCAGCTTGCCTGGCTTGCGGACCGGCACGAAGCCCGCGCCGAGGGACAGCGCCACCGGGCTGGCGAAGACGAAGCCGCGGGCCTCGATCCCCAGCACGGTGTCGATCTCTGACGGAGACAGCCGGACCATGGCCTCGACCGCCTTGGCCAGGCCGCCGGGCGAGGCGATCAGCGGCGTGATGTCCTTGAATCTCACGCCGGGCACCGGGAAGTCCGGCACGTCGCGGATCAGCCCCGCCAGCTGCTCTTTGGTTTGGTCGGTGACGAGGGTGGTCACGATTTCCTCCGCTGACTCCTTGGCTTGTTTTGCGGCTGCGGCCGCTTCGCCGCCGAACCGGACAGCGGCCGGGCCACCCGCGGGGGCGGGGTCGAGGCCGAGCCGACCGAGATCGGGATGGACGGCGCCGACTTCGGGGATTCGGCGATCTCGTCGGCCGAACCTTCGCCTTGCGCCGCCAGTTCCTCGTTGGTCGGCTCCGCCGACTCCGACTCGCTGCCGACCTTAGGGTCGCCGTCGGCCTTGGCTCCGGTCGACTTCGCCGCGCTCTTGGCACCGTCGGCCGGTGCGGCGGCCTTCTCCTGCTTGGCCCGGCGGGCGGCGATCCGCGCCGTCAGCTTCTTCATCTCCGGCTCCCGCTCCTTGAGCTGCGCCAGCAGCGGGGTGGCGATGAAGATCGACGAGTACGCACCTGAGACCATACCCACGAACAGCGCCAGGGACAGGTCCTTCAGCGGACCGACGCCGAGGATGAACGCGCCGGCGAACAGCAGCGCCGCCACCGGCAGCACGCCGATCACGGTCGTGTTGATCGACCGCACCAGCACCTGGTTGACGGCCAGGTTAGCCGCCTCCGAGTAGGTCCGGGTGGTGCTGGACTTGATGTCGCGGACGTTCTCCCGGACCTTGTCGAACACCACCACGGTGTCGTACAGCGAATAGCCGAGGATGGTCAGCATGCCGATCAGCGTCGCTGGAGTGACGGTGAAACCGCTCAGGGCATAGATCCCGACGGTCAGGATCAGGTCGTGGATCAGCGCCGCCAGTGCGGTCAGTGACATCTTCCAGTTGCGGAAGTAGACGCCGATCATCAGCGACACCAGGGCGAGGAAGACGAACAGTGCGATCACGGCCTGCTGGGTGATCTGCTGACCCCAGGACGCGCCGATCAGGCTGTAGGTCACCTGATCGCCGGGCACCCCGGCGACCTCACCGATCGACTGCCGGACCTGCGGCACCTCAGTCTCCGCATCGAGCGTCCGAGTCTGCACCCGGACCGTGTTGTCACCGATCGTGGTGACCTCGATGTCGTCCAGGTCGGGGACGCCCGAGCCCTCGACGGCCTCCCGGACCTCGTCGACGGTCTGCGGGTTGACCTGCATCCCGACCTGGAAGTCGGCGCCGCCGACGAACTCGATGCCGAGGGTGAGCCCCCGGATCGGGATCGCGGCCAGCGAGATCACCACCAGCACCACGGAGATCAGGTAGAAGACCTTGCGCTTGCCGACGAAGTCGTAGGAGACCTCGCCGGTGTAGAGCTTGTGGCCGATCTCGGACAGCCTGGACATCTCAGGCCTCCTTCAGTGCGGCGTCGGCGGTGGCGGTCGCGGTGGCCGGTCTGCGGCGACGACCGCGCAGCCCGGGCAGCGCGGTGACGCCGAGGTGCGCCGGATCCAGCCCGGACAGCTTGTGGCCGCCGCCGTAGAACTTGGTCCGGGCCAGCAGGCTCATCAGCGGCTTGGTGAACAAGAACACGACCGCGACGTCGATCAGGGTGGTCAGGCCCAGGGTGAACGCGAAGCCCTTGACCGCGCCGATGGCCAGGATGAACAGGATCACCGCCGACAGCATCGACACCGCGTCGGCGATCAGCACCGTCTGCCGAGCCCGGAGCCAGCCGGTCTCGATCGACGTCCGCAGGCTGCGCCCGTCCCGGACCTCGTCCCGGATCCGTTCGAAGTAGATGACGAACGAGTCCGCGGTGATGCCGATCGCCACGATCGCACCCGCTATGCCGGGCAGGTTCAGCGCGAAGCCGGCCGATGCCCCGAGCAACACCATGAACGCGTACGTGATCGCGGCCGCGACGATCAGCGAGGCGAGCACGACCACCGACAGTCCGCGGTAGTACAGGATCGCGAAGCCCATCACCAGGATCAGGCCGATCACGCCGGCGATCACACCGGCCTGCAACTGCTCGCCGCCCAGGGTGGCGGAGACGTTGTCCACCGAGGACACCTCGAACGCCAGCGGCAGCGCACCGTACTTGAGGATGTTGGCCAGCTCGCTGGCGGTGGCCTGGGTGAAGCTGCCCTCGATCTGCGCCCGGCCGTCCAGGATCGGACCGTTGTTCAGGCCGGGGGCCGAGACGACCTGGCTGTCCAGCACGATCGCGAACCGGTTCATCGGGTCGCTCTGGTTGTACAGGTGCTTGGTCGCGGTGGCGAACTGCTCGCCGCCCTGCTGGTTGAACTGCAGGTTGACGACCCACTTGATGTCGTTCTGCGGGATCCCGGCCGAGGCGGTGGTCAGCTTGTCACCGGTGATCAGGGTCGGGCCGAGCAGGTATTTCTCGGTCTTCTCCCGGTTGCAGGTCATCAACGGCTGGTCGGCCACATCGGGGAATTCGTCGCCGCACTGGAAGGTCGCGAACTCGGCCTGGTCGACCTGGCTCGGCTGCCAGGTCAGCGCCTTGTCCTCCGGCGTGCCCTGGCCGGCCTCGGTCGGCCGCGGCGTCTTCGGCGCCGGCGGGGCCGTCGGCAGCTGCGGCGCCGGCCGGCCGTTTCCGGTCGCGGTCGGCGTCGGGCTCGGTGAGCCGCTGGGTGACGGCGATCCGCTGGGCGCGGGTGATCCACTCGGCGTCGGGGTCGGAGTCGGCTCCGGCTCGGGTGCCTGCACCGCCTCGGCCGCGAACACCGCCCGGAAGCGGAGCACGGCCGTCTGCCCGACCAGCCGGACCAGCTCGTCCTGCTGGACGTTCGGCACGGCCACCGTGATCTGGTTGCCGTTGGCCGTGGTCACCTCGGTCTCACCGACACCCAGGCTGTCCACCCGGCTCTGGATGATCGTCTGAGCCAGATTCAGGCTTTCCTCACTGACCGCACCGTCGCCGGTGATGTTGCTCGCGGTCAGGGTGATCGTCGTTCCACCCCGCAGGTCGAGACCGAGTTTCGGCTGCCAGCTCTGGTTGAGCGCCATCAGCCCGAAGAGGCCGGCGACCAGAACGCCGAAAACGATCAAGATACGGCCCGGGTGGCCGCTGTTCGATGCCACGTGCTGCTAATTCCTTACCGAGTGGGTACGGCAGCCCGTCGGGGCTGCGCGTTCTGCTACCGAGTTCCGCTTACTCCTTTGAAGAGGTCTCGTCCTTGGCCTTGTCCTTGGCGGCCGCATCCTCGTCGGCGGCCGCAACGGGTGCCGCGGCATCCTGGCTCGCGTCGTCGACCGGCGCATCCTTGGCCGGCTGGTCCCCGTTCACCGCGGCGGCGTTGCTGTCGTCGTTCTGCGGGATCGAGTACTCGCGCCAGGTCTGCTCCCCCGGCTCGTCCGGCTTCGACTCACCCTCGGCGAGCTCGGACTCCTTGAGATCGAGGGTGGACGCCGGCTCGGCCGGCTCCGGGACGACGTCGGTGACGGTCTCCGGGTTCTCCTCGTCCTCGGGGCCGGCGACGCGCACGATGGCCTGCTTGAGCACGGTCAGCTCGTTGCCGGGCGACAGCTCCAGCACGGCCTGCTTCTCCCCGATGCGGAGGATGGTGCCGAACACGCCGCTGCCGAGGAGCACCTTGGTGCCCGGCTGCAGCTGGTTCAGGGTTTCCTGCTGCTTCTGCTGCCGCTTCCGTTGCGGCCGGATCATCAGGAAGTAGAACGCTACGACCATGAGCCCGATCAGGACGATCGTCATGACTGGCGAATTGGGGTCCATGTCTCCACAAATCAGCTTCGGGGCGCGGGTGGTGCGGGTCCACGCCGAATGGGCGCCGGCAAGCGCCGACCGCCGTACTCTACCCAGTCTGCCTGGGAACAGACAGGCGCCCGCGACGTGAGTCGGTATTCATCCCGCCGGCGGGCCCCGGATCCCGAGCCGATCAGGCCTGATGCCTCACTGGCTGAACAGATCGGGCAGGTCGTCGGCGGCGCCTCGGGCACCGGCCGGTGCGGTCAGGCCGAGGTGCTTCCAGGCGGCGGCGGTGGCGACCCGGCCGCGCGGGGTGCGCATCAGGAAGCCCTCCCGGACCAAAAACGGCTCGGCCACCTCCTCCACCGTCTCCGCCTCCTCGGCGACCGAGATGGCCAGGGTGGACAGCCCGACCGGTCCGCCGCCGAAGCGACGGCAGATGGCGTCGAGCACGGCCCGGTCCAGTCGGTCCAGGCCGAGCGCGTCGACCTCGTACAGCTCGAGCGCGGCCCGGGCGACCTCGCGGGTGACCACGCCGTCGGCCCGGACCTGGGCGAAGTCGCGGACCCGGCGCAGCAGCCGGTTCGTGATCCGTGGCGTGCCCCGGGACCGAGAGGCGATCTCGGCCGCTGCGTCCGGCTTCACCTCGACGCCGTACAGGATCGCCGACCGGTTCACGATCCGCTCCAGCGCGTCATCGGCGTAGTAGTCGAGCTGGGCGGTGAACCCGAACCGGTCCCGCAGCGGACTCGGTAGCAACCCGGACCGGGTGGTCGCGCCAACCAGGGTGAACCGCGGGATCTCGATCGGAATCGCCGTCGCGCCCGGCCCCTTGCCGACCACGACGTCGACCCGGAAGTCCTCCATCGCCAGATAGAGCATCTCCTCCGCCGGCCGAGACATCCGGTGGATCTCGTCCAGGAAGAAGACCTCGCCCTCGACCAGTCCGGACAGGATCGCGGCCAGGTCGCCGGCATGCTGGATCGCCGGGCCGGAGGAGATCCGGATCGGGGTGCTCAACTCGGTCGCGATGATCATGGCGAGGGTCGTCTTGCCCAAGCCGGGTGGGCCGGACAGCAACACATGATCGGGTACGGCGCCGCGGTGCCGGGCGGCATCGAGCACCAAGCCCAGCTGGTCGGAGACCCTCGGCTGGCCGGTGAACTCGGCCAGCGACCCGGGCCGGACCGCGGACTCCAGCGCGCGCTCGTCCGGCTCCGGATCCGGATTGGTCAGATCCGCCTCAGTCATCGCGCAACCCGCCCCGGCAGCCCGAGGTCGTCACGGTCGAGCGCTGCCTGCCGGTGTCTGCCACAGCGTCATTGTGTCAACCGGGGCCGACAGCGACGAACTGGTCCACGGCGAGTGTTGGACGCTGCGCTCCGGACCTGGCGACGATGTATGCGTATACAACGACGTACCGGTGAGCCACCGCGGTGAGCTCGACGCCTTGGAGGCGAGATGCGCCCGACCCCGATGCTGCTTCGGAATCAGCTCCTGGTGCTGCCCGTGGTGCTGGCCGTCCTGCTGGTGTTGGCGGTGAGCTTCGCTCCGGCTCAGGCCGAGGCCGAGGCACCCGCCGGCCGGGCGCAGACGGTCCGCAACCCGCTGCGGGAGGGCGTCGCCGACCCCTGGCTGTTCGTCCACCGGGGCAACTACTACCTGACCTACACCACCGTCGACCGGATCGTCCTGGTCAAGGCGCGGTCGGTGGCCGAGCTGGCCACGGCGCCGAGCAAAACGATCTGGCAGGACCCGACGGCCGATCGCTGCTGCCACATCTGGGCGCCCGAGATCCACTTCATCGACGGCCGGTTCTACGTCTACTACACGGCGCAGGAGAACAGCGCCGACCTCTCCAAGCACCGGATGCACGTGCTGCAGAGCAAGGGCTCGGATCCGATGGGGCCTTATGTCTACAAGGCCGAACTCGCCACCCAGAACGACTTCTCGATCGACGGCACCGTGCTGACGATGCCCGACGGCCGGCTCTATCAGGTCTGGTCCGGCCACCTCGACGGCAGCCCGCAGAGCCTGTTCATCTCGCGGCTGAAGAACCCGTGGACGCTGTCCGGTCCGACCACCCTGCTGTCCGAGCCGACCTATGCCTGGGAGAAGCACGGCCTGGTCAACGAGGGCCCGACGGCACTGCGCCGCGGAAAGCGGACCTTCCTCTTCTTCTCCGGCAGCGGCTGCTCGACGCCGGATTATGCCCTCGGCACCCTCGAATACACCGGCGGCAACGTGCTGGACCGGGTGTTCTGGCAGAAGTCGGCCAGCCCGGTGTTCCAACGCAGCGACGCGAACTGGGTCTTCGGGCCGGGGCACAACAGCTTCTTCACCTCGCCCGACGGACGCGAGGTCTGGAACGCCTACCACGCGGTGACCAGTTCCAGCGGCGCGCCGTACGGCAGCTGCGGCGGCGACCGGAGCCTGCGGATCAACAAGATCAACTTCGGCAAGGACGGGACGCCGGACCTCGGCACCCCCTCGGCCAGCTGGCAGAACGTTGCGCTGCCGTCCGGGGATCCGGGCGTGCCGCCGGTCCCGAACGGCAGTTACCGGATCGCGCCGAAGAACCTCCCGGCCGGCGCGCTCGCCGTCGACGACTGTTCGACCGCCGACGGCGCCAACGTGGCGATCGGAAACGACGTCGGCAGCGCCTGCCAGCGGTGGCAGTTGTCGTACCTGCGCGACGGCTCCGGGACCTACAAGATCATCAACGGCGACACCGGCAAGTCCATGCACGTCGCCGGCTGCTCGGCCGACCTCAACGCCGACGTGGTCCAGTCCGGCTACATCGGGGCGGATTGTCAGCGCTGGTACGTCGACCGGGTGGCGGGCGGCTTCGTCCGGATCACCTCGAAGATCGGCGGCCGGTCGCTCGACGTGGCCGGCTGCTCGGGCACCGCGCCGGCCGACGTCCGGGTCTGGAACTACTGGCAGGGTGACTGCCAGAAGTGGCAGCTGAACCCGATCTAGCCGAACCGCGCCGGTCGCCATTGCTGATCACTCTATTCTGGAGCCGACCGGTCGATCGCCTCCAGGACGGGCGATGACCACGACCACGCAGAGGTGGGTCATGGCGGTGATCGAGGATGTGCGCGCACTCGGCTCGGAGCTCGACCGCTCCTATCCGATCCACGTGCGCGGGCGGCTGAAGTTCCGGGTCAAGCAGATCGTCTACGTCGCGTTCTCCCTGGACGAGACGGTGATGGAGTTCGCGTATCCGAAGGAGGAGCGGGCCGCGCTCGTCGCCGGCGAGCCGAAGAAGTTCCGGCTGCCGTTGGAGCGGGACCTGAGGTTCAACTGGGTGCATGCGGACCTCGCCGCGCTGGACCCGTCCGAGGCCCGCGAACTCGTCGTGGACGCGTGGCGGATGGTGGTCCCGCAGAAGGTCTCCCGCGCCTACGACTTCACCCATCCCGGTGGTCCGGGCTGATCGGTGCCGGCCCGGCGACGGATCGAGCTCGACCGGCGGTTGGATGTCCGGCGGATACTCGGGCCATGAGCCGAGTTCTGATGGCCGGCAGTGTTGCCGGGCTGGTCCTGCTGGGTGCCGCCTGCGGGTCGACTGCCGGCCCCGGCCAACCGGCAGTCCCGGCAACGGGTCAACCCACCGGCTCGGCCGACCTGGTCACCACCAAGCATCCCGTCACGGTGATCGACAGCGGTTCCGGCACCGAGCTGTGTCTGGGCGGGGTCATGGAGTCCTACCCACCACAGTGCAGCGGGCCGAAGATCGCCGACTGGGACTGGTCCGACTGGACCGGGAACTTCGAGGAGGCCTCCGGGACGCGCTGGGGCGACTTCATCGTGACCGGACGCTACGACCCGAGGGCGGAGGTGTTCACCCCCACCGACGTACGGTCCGGCGAGGGCTATGTCTGGCCGAGCTCCGACGACACCTGGAGTTCCGCGTGCCCCGAGCCCGCCGGCGGCTGGCGGGTGCGCGACATGTCCAAGGTCTCGGCCCAGGACCAGGACGCGGCCCTGAGCCTCGCCGCGTCCTTCGCGGACTACTCCACCGCCTGGGTCGACCAGAGCCCGAACCCGGCCGTCGGCCAGCAACTACCTCCGGAGGAAATGGAGAAGCGACTGAACGACCCGCGGTACACGGTGATCAACATCGCGGTGACCGGTGATGTCGCCGCGGCCGAGGCGAAGCTCCGGGCCGTGTGGAGCGGCATGCTCTGCGTCTCCCGGGGCGGGCGGACCGAATCCGAGTTGCTGGCCGTCCAAGATCAACTGAGCCAGGTGCACGGGCTCTTGTCCAGCAATCCTGACGCCAGAGCCGGCGTACTACGGGTCAGCGTGATCTTCGATGATGGCTCGATCCAGGAGTCATTGGATCAGAAGGTCGGCAAGGGCCTGGTCGTGGTGGAGTCGGTCCTGAAGCCGGTCTGAGCGATCCCCCGATCGCTACTTCTTCGCGAGCGACTGCAGCGCGGCGCGCATGATCTCGCCGACCCCGAGATCGGGGTCCTCGGCGACCAGTGGCTCGACGTTGTCGCAAGCGGCTTCGGCGTCCCGGGCCGACCAACCCAGCCCCTGCAGGCCCTGGCTGACCTGATCCCGCCAGGCCGGCACCTGGCTCGGCTTCGGCGCCGCCGGACGGCCGGTCAGCCCGACGGTGTTGATCTTGTCCTTGAGTTCGATCACGATCCGCTGGGCGCCCTTGCGGCCGATACCGGGCACCGCGGTCAGCGCGACCAGGTTTTCCGTGGCGATGGCACTGCGCAGATCGTCGGGGCTGAGCACGGCGAGCGACGCCTGGGCCAGCTTCGGGCCGACGCCGGAGGCGGTCAGCAGCAGCTCGAACAGCTCCCGTTCCTCGGTCGTTGCGAAGCCGTACAGGGTGAGCGAGTCCTCCCGGACCACCAGCGAGGTGGCCAAGGTCGCAGTCTGGCCGAGCCGGAGCGCCGCCGTGGTGTTCGGCCCGCACTGGACCAGCATCCCGACGCCGCCGACCTCGAGCACGGCCGAGGTCGCACCGAGCTGGACCACCTCACCGGTCAGTCGGGCGATCATCAGACCCGCCCTCCCCTGGCCCGGCCGGTCGCGGCCGCGTAGGCCGCCCGCTGCCGGGCCTGCTGAGCCGCGGCCGCGCCGACCGCGTCGGTCAACCGGGACGTCCCGCCGCCGCGCCAGACGTGGCAGATCGCCAGCGCCAGCGCGTCGGCGGCATCGGCCGGCGTCGGCTTGGCGTCCAGCTTGAGGATTCGGGTCACCATCTGTCCGATCTGTTCCTTCCCGGCCCGGCCGGAGCCGGTGATCGCCGCCTTGACCTCGCTCGGGGTGTGCAGCGCGACCGGCAACCCGTGCCGGGCGGCGACCAGCATCGCGACGCCGGCGGCCTGGGCCGTACCCATCACGGTCTGCACGTTGTGCTGCGCGAACACCCGCTCCACCGCGACCGCGGCCGGCCGGTGCTCGACGACCCAGGCCTCGATCCCCCGCTCGATCAGCAACAGCCGGCGGGACGGTTCGAGGTCGGCCGGCGTCCGCACCACGCCGACCGCGACCATCGTCGGCGGCCGCCCGGGCCGGCCGTCGACAACGCCCAATCCGCAGCGGGTCAGCCCGGGATCGACCCCGAGCACACGCAGCGACCCATCCGAACACACGTTCGGAACCCTATCCGGTGACCCGGCCCGCACCCGGCCGACGCGCCGCCGACCTCAGTCCCGCAGCGACGGCGCCGAAGGATTAGCAGGAGCCGGCCTTGTGGTAGCCGATCCAGAACTCGCCGTTGCCGTTCACGTTGGCGTTGGTCCCGGGATCACCGACATGGTTGGTGCCCCAGATCTTCTTCCCGTCGATCAGCACGTACGGGTGCACGTGGCCGGCCGGCGTGATGTAGCCCGCCTTGAAGCTCGCAGTCGCGTTCGTGGCCCGGGTGCCGGAGGTCCAGCAGGCCCGGCCGGTCGAGATCTTCCGCAGCACCAGGTCGCCGTTGGTCTGCATCCGGACCAGGTAGTTGCCGTTGCAGATCGCCTCCCCCGGGCCGAGCGACCGCGATTCGTTGAAATTCTTGCCGATGCAGCCCGGCGGGTAGGCCGCCGCCGTCGGTGCCCCGGCGGCCAGCAGCCCGGCCGCCCCGGCCAACGCCACCGCGCCCGTCACCAGTCCAGTCATCCAGCGCATGAAACCTCCTCCTCGATCCGGCGCCGGCCCATCCCTGGACTCGGCGCACCTCCAATGGGAAACACTCATCAGGAGTCGACCATTTGTGACTGAACCGCCACTGACAGTGCACTGACGCCCGACCCGGGCGAGGCGGGACGGCCCAGAACGCAGCCGAGAATTCAACTGGAGACTTATCGCGCGTCCCTATATGTATGGGCTTACGCTTGCGCCAATACTGGATCCTGCTACGGGGGGTTCTGATGATCGCTTCGTTCCCGCAGGTGGTCGCCGAGGATTCTCGGCCGGACCGTGGCGATGATCTTGATCTTGACCCTGGGTCTGGGGCCGAGTCCGGCGCTGCCAGTTCCGGCCGTGGCCGCCGACGAGCCGTGCACCGGTGGGGTGAGTGTCGGCCTGGCCCAGAACATCCAGCAGATCGTCGATGCGCACGGGCCGGGCACCACCTACTGTCTCGCGGCCGGTCGGTATCAACTGACTGCGCCGCTGCGGTTGAAGACCGGGGACGTCCTCTGGGGCACCGGCCCGCTGCCGTCGTCCGGCACCATGCTGGTCGGCTCCCGGGTGATCACCGGTTGGGTCGGGTCCGGCTCCGATTGGTACGTCGACGGCGCGCTGCCCGCGTCCTACAGCGACGGCGGCCGGTGCGAGGACGCGACCAAGAACCTGTGCAAGCTGCGCGAAGATCTTTTCCGGGGCAGCAGCCAACTGCTCCGCGTCGGCAGCCGGGCCGAGCTCGCGCCCGGTCGCTTCTTCGCCGACTATCCGGCCAATCGGGTCCACGTCCGCGACGATCCGGCCGGCGCGACGTCGCAACTCAGCCGGACCCCGGCCGCGATCGCGGCCGGGTCGGCGACCGACGTGATCATCCGCGGCCTCGGCATCCGCTAGACCCATGATCACCTCGCCTACGACGGCTACGGACACCTCTACGGCATCGCCGACGGCACCCCCGTCCGCTACACCATCACCGCCAACAAACCCAACGCCAGCCAGATCACCACCCGACTCGAAATCGGCGGCGGCTTCACCCTTAAACCCCTCACCACCGGACCCGACTGGATCCTCGGCACCGTCTCCAACGGCCAACTCATCTCCTACCAGATCAAAGGCGCCGCCAACTACACCCGCGGCATCCTCAAAACCTCCACCTGGCAAGGCTTCAACAGCCTGATGTCCCCCGGCGGCGGCATCTACCTCGGCCACCTCCCCGACGGCGGCCTCTACCGCTACCTCGACGAGAACCCCTACAACCTCAACGCAACCGACCTGGACAGGCTCGGCGGTCGACGACAGCGGCTGGTCCCAGGTCATCCTCTCCACCCAACCCCGCACCGTCAGCCGACCCGGACGACTCAGAATCCGGCGAGGTGGGTCCGCAGCCCACCTCGCCGGTATTTTCTCCAATTGTTTGACCAATGGGTGGAACGATGCCGGGAAGCCGCTGACCGAGGGCGGTCGCCGTTGATACCTTCGCCGCACTGACGGGGGTTCGAGAACCCCGTGGATCACCACACAAAGGAGTGGGCCCCATGGTTTCCCGACGCGGTTTTCTCAAGCTCAACGGTGCACTCGCGACTGCCGGCCTGACCGCCGGCTGGTTGTCGACAGCAGTGCCCACGGCCGCGGCGGCGAGCCGCGGCATCACCTGGACCGAGGGTCGGCTGCTGCCCTCCTTCGCCAAGCCGAAGCACCTCGACGTCGCCGACATCCACACCCTGCTCGGCGAAGATCAACTTCTGCTGACCACACTGCAGGGCGCGGTCAACCGGGTCCGGCCGGAACTCTACTTCGGCTACGACGACTCGGGCGTGGACGACAAGTGGCTGGACACGATCGACGTGCCGAAGACGGTTCATGATCAGCCGCTGGAGCTGGTCGCCGCCTATGCCGACAAGGTGAAGGGCGCGATCGTCTACGACCCGGAGGTCCGGGACACGGTCAACATCGCCACCACGCTGGCCGGGCTCGAGGGTGCCGTCGTCGCCACCGCCGAGCAGGCCGCGAAGTACCAGCTCAAGATCATCGAGGACCTGCGCGGGAAGTTCACCGGGCAGAGCAAAACCGAGATCTACCAGTGGCAGGTCGACGAGCTGTGGCCGCGGTGCGAGCAGCGGCTGCTGACCGGGCTGCCGCCGACCCGGGTGGTCGACGTCGAGGGCGTCGAGTGGCAGGAGATCGCCCGGGAGACCGAGCAGATCCGCGACTCCTCCAACCGCGACCTCTACACCTTCGACGTCTCGCCGGGGCTCGGCGGCGAGGCGGTCTTCGTCAAGTTCGCCGACTCGTTCGGCAACGACGGCTGGGGTGCCTCGGTGGCCTCGGTCAAGGTCGTTGCCGATGGTGCCGAGATCGCCAACTTCCTGCCCGACACTCCCGAGGAGGCCGAGTTCCTGGTCGAGGGCGGCAACTCCTCGATCGGTGGCGACGACAACCGGTTCGCCGACGGCGGCAACTTCTGGGTCTACCGCTTCGAGGCGCCGGAGGGCACGACCAAGCTCGAGGTCACCGTCGATCTGTGGAACCAGTACCTGATCTCGGTCACCGACACCGCGCCGACCCGGATCGAGCCGTTCCCGCACTTCCGCGACTACGTCGTCGCGACCAAGGCGATGGTGGTCTGGCTGGATCCGAACGGCGAGCCGGGCGAACTGCTCCGGGAGATCTTCGGCGCGACCGAGGCGACGACGCCGTACCTCGGCTGGTTCTCCAACGACGTGGCCGGCGAGTGGGGCGGGGTCGACCTGGCCGCGACCCAGAGCGTCGAGGTGTTCGCGGCCGACTTCTTCACCAACGGCACGGTGCACGGCGGCGTGCCGGCCGACATCTCGCCGCGGGTCCGGCGGGTGCGGCGGACCAAGATCGAGAACAAGGCGTACGTGACGATGACGGTCGGCGAGGGCGACAACATCCAGTACTGCCAGCGGCACATGCGCCAGCTCTGGGACAACCCGGACCGCGGCAAGGCGCCGACCAACTGGACGATCAGCCCGGTCCTGGCCGACACGGCTCCGGCGCTGTACGAGTACTACCAGCAGACGGCGACCGAGAACGATCTGCTGGTCTGTGGTCCGTCCGGGGCCGGCTACACCTACGGCGGATCCTGGCCGCAGGCCGACTTCGACGCCTACACCGAGGTGACCGGGCGCTATCTCCGACTGACCGGCCTGGATCTGGTCTACGCCTACAACAACCGGGACGAGAACGGCTGGATCCCGATGCCGGAGTGGGTGATCAACTCGTACCGGGAGAACACCCCGCTGCGCGGCATCATGCAGTCCTGGGACGGCGGCGGGGTGATCGCCGCCGGCGACCTGCCGGTGATCGGCCACTTCGGGGCACCCGGGCAGGCGGTCGAGTTCAAGGCCGGGCTGGACGCCTACATCGCCGACTGGGACGGTGCCGCGCCGTTCTTCATCTCGGCCGGGATCTTCGCCTGGGGCTGGAATCCGACCGACATCTCCCAGCTGAACGACCTGCTGGCGGCGGACGGCCGCTTTCAGGTGCTGCTCGGCGACGCGTTCTTCGACCTGCTCCGCCGGACGCCGAACCCGGGACCGCCGCCGCCCTCCCCGGCCGTCGCGGCGCGCCGGAGCAAGGCCACCCCGGCCCCGCAGATCACCCCGGCGCCGCGCTGACCCCGTCCCGAGGTCCGGTCCGGCTACCCGGGCCGGGCCCCGGGCAGGTCAATCGAGGCAGAACTCGTTGCCCTCCGGGTCGGCCATGGTGATGAAGCCACCGCTCATCGGCGGCGCCGGCTCGTGCCGTTTCAGCCGGCCGGCTCCGAGCGCGACCAGCCGCTTGCACTCGGCGTCGAGCGCGGCCATCCGTTCCTCGCCCTCCAGGCCCGGCGCGGCCCGGAGATCGAGGTGGACCCGGTTCTTGGCCGCCTTTCCCTCCGGCACCCGCTGGAAGTACAGCCGCGGGCCGGCGCCGTCGGGGTCGCGGACGGCCGAGGCGTCGTTGCGCTGGTCCTTCGGCACTCCCCACGCGTCGAGCGCCGCATCCCAGCTGTCGTACCCGGGCGGTGGATCGTCGTAGCGGTACCCGAGCGCCTCGGCCCAGAAGCCGGCCAGCCCGCCGGGGTCGGCACAGTCGAACGTCACCTGGAACTCGCGAGCCATCTCGATCCTCCTGTCGGGTCGGGCACGATCGCCGTACCGACACCCTGCCAGGAGAAGCTGACAACCGGTGCCCACTTTGCGTTCCGTCTTCCGCGACACCGTGGCATGATGCGAATGTACGGCCACGGCAGCCGGCCGCCTGCCCCGGAGACGGGACGGCGAATGCCGACCTTCCGCAGTGTTGATCATCGATGATGACCCCCGCGGAACGACTTGGGCAACGCAGGCACCCCATGAGGTCACTCCGCGGAGAGGACACATCATGATCAACTTGCCGACTCGACTCGACGCCAAGGATCAGGCGAAACGACTCCGCCGCGCCCTCGCCGACCGAGGCTCCGACCTCGGCCACACCCAGGCCCTGGAGTTGATCGCCGCCGTGCATGGCGTCCGGGACTGGAACACCCTGGCCGGTCTCGCCCCGACCCGATCGGCGGCAGCACAGCCCGCGCCGGCGCCGGTCGTGCCGATCCTGCGGATCTTCGACTGGCGGGCCACTCGGGGGTTCTACGTCGACTTTCTCGGTTGGCGCGTGGACAGCGAGGTACAGTCCGACGGGCACGCGCTCTGGTATGTCCGGCTGAGCGGCTCCCACGGCGAGCAGATCCATCTGTCCGCCCATCACGGCGACGGGACCCCGGGCACCGCGATCCTGATCAAGGTGCCCGATGCCGGAGCCGTCCACGCCGAACTGACGGAGCGGGATTACAGCTACGCCAAGCCGGGTCTGGAGAACACTCCGCTCGGCCGTACCGTCACCGTGCACGACCCGTGCGGCAACCGGATCACCTACCTCGAGCCCAGTGCCGGCGTGGCGGACCGGGTGCCGGACGAGCTGTCGCCGATAGTGCACGAGGTCATGATTGATCTTGATCCGGAGGCGGCATTCGACCGGTTCACGTCGTTCGCCTGGTGGCGGAACTACGGCCTCGAACAGGGCGGCCACCCGGTGATCGAGAACGGCGCGGTGATCTTCCGCAATCCCGGCGGCGACAACCCGATCGGCGTGATCACCGACTGGCAGCGGGGCTCGCGCTATGCCCAGACCTTCACCCTGGCGCAGGACCCGGCCTATCCCTCGGCGCTGACGGTCACGTTTCGCCCGGACGGCGACCGGACCCGGGTCCGGTTCGAGCACGGCGGCTGGAACGGCACCAACGCCGACCGGCGCGGCCACTTCGCCGAATGGCCGATCATCCTCGGACACTTCACCGGCTGAGGTCGCCGGATGAGGGCGTGTCTAGTAGCGTGTCGCAGCTAGTTCTCCTCGACGAGAGCAGTGGTCGATCGAACCGCGGCGGGACCAGGGGCGTCCGCATCTCAGCTCCGGGATCCGCCGCGGCGTTCTCGGTCGTGTGGACCCGTTGGCCAGGCGAACGCCGTCGGGCCCGGCCGGAGCGTCCACTCGGACGCGGCTGGCAGGTTGCGTGCGCCGCCGCTGGGGACAGCTTGTCCCAACCCCGCCCCCGCACGGTTCTCCGGTGGAAACGGGTCGAGAAATCCTTGGCAGGGATGTCGACGGGCGGGGATCCGTACCGACCTCGGGGGTGAAGGACCCAATCGAGCTCGAGGAGCAGCATCATGAACGACGACATCCGCTCGGCCCCGATCTCCATCCCCGAGGAGGAGCTGACCGAGCTCCGACTGCGGTTGGCCCGGACCCGGTGGGCACCCGAACCCGCCGGTGGCGACGAGGGTTACGGCACCTCGAACGCGCGGGTCCGGGAGTTGGTCACGTACTGGAAGGACCGCTTCGACTGGCGGGCCTGGGAGGCCAAGCTCAACGCGTACCCGCACTTCGAGACCGAGATCGACGGTAGCCGGGTGCACTTCGGCTGGATCAAGTCGCCCGAGCCGAACGCGATCCCGCTGATCCTGTGCCACGGCTGGCCGGGGTCGGTGTTCGAGTACATCAAGGTGGTCGGCCCGCTGACCGACCCGGCCGCGCACGGGCTCGATCCGAGTCTGGCCTTCGACATCGTGCTCCCCTCGCTGCCCGGCTTCGGCTTCTCCGGGCCGACCGCGGACACCGGCTGGGGCGTCGGCCGGATCGCCGGCGCGTTCGTGGAGCTGATGCGCCGACTCGGGTACGAGCGCTACGGCACGGCCGGCAACGACTGGGGCTCCGGCATCGCCCCGGAGCTGGGCCGGCTCGCGCCGGAGGCCGTGATCGGCGCCCACGTGACCCAGGCCTGGTTCGACGCGCCGACCGACGAACCCGAACTGATCGCCGGCCTGTCGCCGCGGGATCGGGCGGCGATGGAGGCCTGGCAGCAGTACTCGAGCACCGCCGCATACGGCATGGTGCAGGCCGAGCAACCGCAGACCCTGGCCCACGCGATCTCGGACTCGCCGGCCGGCCTGGTCGGCTGGAACGTGCAGTGCATGGGCGATCAGGAGATCGAGGCGATCCTCACCCACGCCTCGACCCACTGGCTGACCGGCACCGCCGGCTCGGCGATCCGGATCTACGCCGAGGCCGCGCGGGAGAAACTGCCGGTCGCCGCGGACGTACCGCTCGGGGTGGCCCAGTTCCCGCACGACCTGCCCTCGGTCCGCGCCTTCGTCGAGCGCGAACACAACCTGGTCCAGTGGAGCGACTTCGACCGCGGCAGCCACTACGGCGCCTTCGACGCCCCCGACCTGATGATCGGCGACCTCCGCTCCCTCTTCACCACCCTCCGCCGCCCCTGACCCCACTCCAAACCCGCCGACCCGTCACATCCGCGGCCGTTTTCGCGGCGTGTCGCCGCGGATGTGACGGGTCGACGCCGGTCGAGTCCGGCTGGTCCACCAGGGCGCGGGTCGCACAGGGCACGGCGAGAACGATGATTCGTCGCGACGGCTGGCAACCTGGACTCACCACAGTCGAGGCGTGACCAAGGGAGGCCTAAGGTGCGGGATCCGCGGGAGGGAATGGACGCTCGGGGCCGGATCGTGACGGGAGCGTCGAGGGCCAGGGTGCCGACGGCGTACGAACCCGTCCTGGCCGCCGCCATCGCCCGGGTCGTCGAGATCGATCCCGGTGCCGAGTTGCACCTTTACGGATCGGTCGTCACCGGACAGGCGGTCATCGGCCGGTCCGACGTCGACCTGATCTCGATCGGGTTGCCCGAGGATGCGACCGACGCGGCCGGTCTCGACCTCTCGGCCCGCTTCGCCGGGCTGTGTCGGTCCGTCGACGTGGGGGCGGCCCAGCCCGAGCACTACCGCGGCGCGAGCGACCTCGCGTACGGGAACCGGGTGTTCCTCCGGCACTACTGTGTCCCGCTGACCACGGCGAACCTGATCCGGACGGCCGAGTTCTATCCCGCCGATGCCCGCGCCGCCCGCGGCTTCAACGGCGACATCGGGGAGCACGCCGCGCGCTGGCGAGCCGCGGCCGGCGAGGCCGATCCGGCCGGACTGGCGCGACGAGTGGGGCGGAAATCGCTGCTGGCGGTCGCCGGACTGGTCAGCGTGCACGACAGCACGTGGACCACCGATCGGGAGTTCGCCGCTCGTCGCTGGGCGGAGCTACGTCCCGAATGGGCGGACGCGCTGGACGACCTCCTCGCCTGGGCCGAGTCGGCGGCGCCTCCCGAGCCGTCGGCCATGCGCGAGGCCCTGTCCCCGACCGGCGTGGTCGCCGCGGTCGAGACGGCCTTCGCGGATCGGATCGGGTTGTGGCCCCAAGCGCGCTGACCGAGATCGCCTTGACGTGGGCAACCCGAGCCCGATCCGGCCCGTAGATCAGGAAGTCGGGTGGATTCGGGTCAGCCGGCGGCGATCTCGCTGAGGGTCGTCGCCAGCCGGGTGGCCTGCAGACCGTCGCGCCCGGTCGGCAGCAGGTCGGCCGGGCCGCCGGTCAGGGCGGAGGCAAAGGCGGCGTACATGCCGTCGAAGGACTTCTCCGGCGACCAGTCGAGCTCACGCACCCCGTCGCGGCTGATCGCGACGAATTCGCGCTCTTCCCGCCGATAGCGGAGCACGCCTTCGCTGCCGATCACCTCATAGCTGTAGCTGGGCAAGGTCCGTGGCGCGGTGTGCCCGTACCCGATGCTGATCTCGACCATCACCTGACAACCGTCGACGTCGAGGTGGGCCACGATGTGGTCCGGCGTGTCCCGGCCCTCGACCCTGATCCCGACGACCGAGGTCGGTACCGGCTCGCCACCCAGCCACCATCGGGCCAGGTCGAGCTGGTGCACGCCGCAGTCGATCATCGGACCGCCCTCGGCGATCCGGCCTTCGCGCCGCTCGTTGACCCCGGTGAACCGCTCCCGGTCGGCGAAGGCGCCGTGCAGGTCCCAGAGATAGATCAGGCGGAGCGCCTTCGGCTGCCCGACCGCGCCCTCCCGGATCAGTCGCCGGATCTCCAGTGCCACCGGTGAGAACCGATAGGTGAAGCCGACATAGAGCGGCTGCCCGGCCCGTTCCATCGCCTCGATCGCGCGGACCGAGCCCGCCTCGTCCAGCGTGAGCGGCTTCTCGCACAGCACCGGCAGGCCCTGCCCGGCCGCCCAGCTGATGTGCTCCTCGTGCAACGGTGCCGGCGAGGTGATCACCAGCGCGTCCAGCTCAGCCGCGGCCAGGTCATCCAGGGAACGGTACGGCTGCGCCCCGGTCGCGGCCGCGACCTGCGCCAGCCGGTCGGGGTCGACCTCGCAGACGGCCGCGAGCTCCAGCCCGGGCTCGGCCAGGATGGCCGGCAGGTGCCCGTACTGGGCGACCGCCCCGCAGCCGACCACACCGACCTTGATCGAACTCTCCGACATACCCGGTCCCCTCACCATCGCGGCATCCCGCGAGACGTCACATCCGCGTCGACACGCCGCGAAAACGGCCGCGGATGTGACGGGTCGGCGGAATTTGGTTAGGCGTCGACGAGGGCTTCGTCGGGGGCGTCGAAGTTGGAGTAGACGTTTTGCACGTCGTCCGAGTCCTCGAGGGCTTCGATGATCTTGAACAGCTTCTCGGCCGTCGGCACGTCGATCTCCTGGGTGAAGGAGGGGACGAAGGAGACTTCGGCCGAGTCGTAATCGAGCCCGGCCTCCTGGACGGCGGTGCGGACCTGGACCAGATCGTTCGGGTCCGTGATGATCTCGAAGCTCTCGCCGAGGTCGTTGATCTCTTCCGGGCCGGCGTCCAGGGTGGCCTCGAGCAGATCGTCCTCGGTGACCGTCTTGCCTTCCTGCTCCTTGCCGACGATCACCACGCCCTTCCGGTTGAACATCCGGGCGGTGGAGCCGACGTCGGCCATGGTGCCGCCGTTCCGGGTGACCGCAACCCGCACATCGGAGGCGGAGCGGTTCCGGTTGTCGGTCAGACACTCGATCAACATCGCGATCCCGGCCGGGCCGTAGGCCTCGTACATCAGGGTCTCGTAGTCCGCACCGCCACCCTCGGCACCGGAGCCGCGTTTGACCGCGCGGTCGATGTTGTCGTTGGGGACCGACGACTTCTTGGCCTTCTGGACCGCGTCGTACAAGGTCGGGTTGCCGGCGAGATCGCCGCCACCGACCCGCGCCGCCACCTCGATGTTCTTGATCAGCTTGGCGAACAGCTTGCCCCGGCGGGCATCGATCACGGCCTTCTTGTGTTTGGTGGTTGCCCACTTGGAATGACCCGACATGCCGCCGATCCTAGCGCCGGACCGCCGAATCCCTCGATTCGCCCGACATCGACCGAAAGGACGTCCGGAGTTCATCGGCACCACACGCGTTCGTCACCCGTCGTCGGGTCGAGTGCGTACGTTGCTCTGGGTGCTTGCACCCTCCTGGACGCTGCGGGACCGGATCGGGGCGATCGTCTTCGCCGTGGTCGTGCTCGGCGTCGCCGCGACCTACTTCGTCGCGCCGCTGAACCCCAACCTCCGCTACGAGGCCGGCGTCAAGGAGGTGACCGGGTCGGCGGCGGGCTCGTTCTCGCACCGCCCGCTCGGCTACCGGCTGCTGACCGACGTCATCTTCCGGGTGGCCCGGCTGATTCCGGGCGGGCTGGAGACCTTCGAGCTCGCGGTCCGGGTGTTGCTCGCGCTGTTGGCCACCGGTGCCGCGGTGCTGCTCTGGCGGGCGCTGGTCCGCCGCGGGGTCCGGCACGCCGGCGGGTACGCCATCGTCTGCGCCGGCACCCTGGCCCTGTTCGGCGACGTCAGTGCCGGCGAGCCGGAGTGGCTGGCCGCCCTGCTCACCATCGCCGGCTTCGGCGTGGCCCTGATCGGCCGCCGCCGGCCGTGGCTGTTCGCCGGGCTGGCCGGGCTGTTGCTGGTCGCCGCGACCGGGATGAAGCTGATCACCCTGGTCACCGCGCTGCTCGGGCTGCTCGTCATCGGCCTGTTCGACCGGCGGCAGGCGGTTCGGACCATCGTCGCGGCCGTGCTGATCGGGCTGCTCTATCTCGGGGCGACCCTGCTCTGGGTGCCCTGGGAGGTGCAGTGGCTGCTCGACATCCGGTCGGTGCAGAACAGTGCGCTGGACGGGCTGCCGGAGGCGCTGCCGTATTTCGCCGACCTGACCGCACGACGACCGGTGCTGGTGCTGATCCCGGCGGCGCTGATCCTGTCCCGCACTCGGGACCGGGTGTTGATCGTCGGCGCGGTCGCGGTGACGGTGGCGACGATCCTGGTCCAGGGGCAGTACTTCCAGTACCACGCGATCGATCTGGTGATCCTGGCCGCCGTCGCCGCGTTCCGGGCGCTGCAGGGGCGGGTGACCGCGCTGGTCGGGTGCTGTGTCGTGATCGTCGCCGCGGGCGCGTCGGCCTTGAGCAGCCTCGACTCCGGCTGGATCTACGATCACCAACGGTCGTGGGCCGGCGCGTTGCTGGCCGTGGGCGTGCTGGCCGCCGGCTGGGCGATCGGCCAGCGGCGACCGGGCGCCGCGGCCCGGGCCTCGGCCCGGATCCGGGCCGGCGGGCTGCTCGCCGCCCTGGCGCCGCTGGCCCTGATCTATCCCGGCGCGACGCCCTGGAATTCGCACCTGTGGCGGCCCGCGAACCCGGACGGCTCCCGGCCACCGACCACCTTCGAGTCCCGCGCCCTGGGCCGGGCCACGGCGGAGCAGGTCCAGCGCGCGATCGGCGGGCCGGCGGTCGAGGTCAGCTATCTCACCTCCGGCGAGTGGCCCTACTTCATCGGCAACCCGACCGACTGCCGCTACCCGTCACCGCTGTTCCTGCAGCGCACCCTGAAGCCGGCCCGGCTCGGCACCGCCAGCTACGCCGCGAACCTCGGCTGCCTCAGCGCGCCCGGCTCCCGCTGGCTGATCATCGAAGCGCACTGGTTCATCGTCGGCAAGCAACCCGCTGAAGTGCGGGCCGTCCTGGACCGCGAATGGGACTGCACCACGCCGATCGAGACCGGCGAACTCGAGGTTTGCCCGCGCCGCCCATGACTAGTCGGCGGAAGGGTGGTCACCCCAGCTGCAGACCTGGGTCCTACGACGCTCCGGCTGCGGGGTCCGGGGCGCGGTGCTCCAGCTTGGCGTACATCACGATCGTGCTGGTCGCCGTGTAACCCAGCTCGGGATAGAGGTTGATCGTGCCGGTCGGGGTGTCGGAGTCGACGCCGATCCCGGCGCCGTCCAGGCCGGCCTCGGCGAACGAGGCCATCGACGCCGCGAGCAGCGCCCGGGCGATGCCGCGACCGCGGAACGCGCGCCGGACGCCGAGGCGTTCGGTCCACCCCTCCGAGAAGCCCTGCGCCTCCCAGTCCTGCTCGTAGGCGGAGTTGATCGCATAACCCGCGACCTCGCTGGTGGCGGCGTCCAGCGCGACCCAGGACCAGCTCGACCGGGCGACCGACCGGCTCAACTGGTCCTCCCACGGCCCGCGGGCGACCGGCTTCGAACCCCAGTGCTCGGAGAACGCGTCGTTGTGCGCCAGCCGGACGGCCTCGGACAGCTTCTTGCTGTACGGCACCAACCGGATCCCGGCCGGCACTTCGCCCGTCGCCGGCAGCCGCGGCGTCCCGTCCTCGTCGTGCTCGAAGGTCAGGCCCATGTCGGCGAACCAGCGGACCGGGGCCAGCCCGGCCGCGCGATAGAGCCGTTGCTGCTGGTCCAGCTTCTCGTCGACATAGGCGGTGAGCTGCAGCGGGCCGACCAGTTCGGCGTAGTTCGCGTCGTACCACTCCCGGGCCCGGTCGAGTTGCCAGGCGAGCACCTGCCGGCCGATCCCCTGCCGTCGCCAGCCGGGGTGGACACCGCCGGTCAGATAGACCCGGCGCGGATCGAGGTCGGTGGTGGCCGGGTGGTTCCACGCGTACGCGACGGCCATGCCGCCGCCGTCCCGGCCGAGCAGCGAGTCTTCGCTCGGACTGGCGTCCGGGCCGACGAACGCGTCCGACAGGGCGTCCATGTTGTGCCGCTCGCTCGGCTCGTCGAGGTGCTCGATGGCGGTCAGCAGCACCCCCAGATCGTCGAGATCCGCCTGGGTAATCGGTTGCCAGGTCAGGCCGTCGCTGGCCGGCTGGTCTACCACAGTGCTCCTTACTGCTCGGTTTCCCCCGGGGCTTGTGAGGGCCTCACCATTGGATTCCTCCCGCGTGCTCCGCGGAAGTCCTGCTGTGGCTATCGTTGCCAGATCTTGGGCGGCGGTCGCCGGCCGCCGATCAGCGGGCGTTCGGTCTGTTGCCAGGTCCGGCGCCAGCCGCCCGGCGCGGTCGCCCGGTCGTCGGAGCGGTGTTGGCGTACGTACCACCAGGTGGCGGCGTCCTCGGCGATCAGTTGCCGGACCGCCTGCGCCGCGCGCTCGGCGAGCACGGCGGGCGTCTCGCCGACCTCCGGTTGCACCGGGAGCCCGTACCGGACGGCGACGCGGGGCCGTCCTCGGCGCGGCAGAATCCGGCCCGGTTCGATCGCCGCCACGGTGCCGCGGACCCCGACCGGGACGATCGGGATCCGGAGCCGGGCCGCGACGGCCGCTATCCCGGGCTGGTCGGCACCGGAGACCACCACATTCCAGCCGCGCTGCAACAGCCGGGTCGCCTGACGATCATCGGTCACCGGCACGGTCCGCCGCCGCAGTGTCGCCGGCAGACCGGTCACCGCCATCGTCCGGTCGACCCGCTGCCCGTCACCGACCAGGAAGATCAGCGGCCCGGTGCGGCTGCGCAGTTCGGCGGAGCCGTACGTCTCGAGCGCCAGGGTCGCCCGGGCCGCCGGCTGCAGCAGCGCCTGGTAGATCGCCTGCAGCCGGGCCGCGCCGGCGATCACGTGACCTCCGCCAGCACGCGGGGCGGACTGTGCAGATAACTGATCGTCGGGTCGGAGCCGACCGAGGCCGCCGTCATCTCCAGCGCGTCGGCCAGGCTCGACGCCGCCCGGAAGCCCATCCGAGCCACCGTCGCGCGGTCACCGCCGACCCAGACCACGTCGGACAGCCTGGCCGTCGCCGCGGTCGCCTCGGCCCAGACCAGGAAGGGGTGCACGCCGTGGAACGCGTGACCGGTCCGGTACAGATGGCGATACCACTCGTCGTCGGCGAACCGCGCGTACGCCTCGGTGGTCACGCCCGTCGTCAGCACCTCGTCGAAGAAGTCGACGTAGGACGGGTGGTGCAGCGGCGAGAACTCGCTCCGCGCCGGGTGGTAGATGATCACCGCGCCGTGGTCGCGGACCACCGGCTTGCCGGTGGCGGCACCCAGGGTGCCGACCAGCCCGGACCAGGCGGCCAGGATCGGGTTGGTCACCGAACCGACGCTGCACGGCCCGGCCTGCGGCACGCCGACCACGGCGACGTCGGCCTGACCGTCGACCTCGACCAACTGCTGCGCCCGTACGGTCTCGGCGGCCGCATCGGCGACCGCGGCCGGGTCACCCGCCACCACGCTGACCACGCCGTAGCCGCCGGGCAGGTTGTTGACCAGGCTGCGGCGCAACTTCGACGGGGTGAGCGCCAGGCCCTGCCGCAGCACGGAGGCACGGGCCTGGTCCCGCAGACCCCACTCCCATTCGCGCCGGCCGAGGAACTCCACCGGCGAACCGAAGGTCTTGTTGTCCAGCACGGCGTCGACCGCGAAGGCGTTCACCGACGCGCCGACCGACCTCGCGATCGTTTCGCCGTCCGGGCCGGTCAGGCCGGTGATCGTCGCCGTCGATCCGACTCCGGCGGCCAGCCAGTGACCGAGGCTGCCCTCCGGCACGTCGACGGCCGGGGCCGGCTGACCGGCGATCCGGACCACCACGACCAGGTCGGATTCGATCACCCGGCGATCAACGCGAACGGTCGATCGCGAACCGGTCGCGCTGCTCCCGAGGGTCGTGTCGGACACCGAACCGATCCCGGTCAGCCGGTCGTCGTCCTCGGCGTCGTGATTACGCAGCAGCCCGTCGGCGCTGAACGACCGATAGACCCGTTCGCCGACCAGCCGGCGCAGTTCGGCGCCGTTCAGCCGGCGCCGCAGACCGGTGGCCGCGATCACCTGGACGTCGTCGACGCCGGCGTCGGCGGCCCGGCTGAGCACCTCTTCGATGATCAAGCCGCGGACGTCGGGGTCCGGCATGGACGGCACCGGGACGCTCAGATCCTCGACCAGGATGGTGATCACGCTGTCCGGTCGCAGCCGCGCGGCCAGCGGATCGGTGCCGAGCGGCCGGTCCAGGGCCCGGCCGATCTCGCCGCGGACGTCGGCCAGGGTCGGCAGCGGGTCCGGCGGATAGATCACCTTCGCCCCGAGCGGGAACAGTTGCCGTACGACAGCGTCGCCGGAGTGGACGACGAGCGGCGGGGTGCGCTCGTCGACCTCGAGCACGAAGCCGGGCCGGGCCATCTACTGTTCTCCCCTGTTGATCACGATCACTGGGCTCATTGCTGTCCTCACTGGTCTCCCCCACTCATCGGTCGGCTCGGGGCAGGATCCAGCGGGGGGTGTCGGGTCTGATCTTCCATTCCACCACTGACCACTGGTTCGAGGCAGCGGCTCGCATCAGGGCGATGTCGGGCGTCACCGCGACCGCGTTGCCGACCGCGCTGAGCATCGGCAGGTCGGAATGGGAGTCGGCGTAGGCGTAACTCTTGGTCAGGTCGATACCGTGCGTGTCGGCGTAGTGCCGCAGCCAGGCCGGCCGCGACTCCCCCACCAGCGGCGGACCGGTCAGGAAGCCGGTGCACCGACCGGCGTCGTCGGTGGCCAGCTCGGCCGCGACGATCTCGTCGAACAGCGGTCGCAGCGGCCGGGTCAGCGGTGCCACCACGCCGGTGATCAGGATCGTGGTGTGGCCGGCCGCCCGGTGCGCCCGGACCCGGCGGACCGCCTCCGGCGACAACCGGCTCAGGATGTGCGGCGCCAGCACGGTGTCGATGTGATGCTCCAGCGCCGCGAGATCCGCGCCGGCATAGCGGCGGTAGACCGCACGCAGGAAGCTGCCCCGGTCGCGGCGTTCGGTGCGCAGATAGGCCGGCAGCCGGCGCAGCACCTGGCCGACCTCGGTCAGCTGGCGGGTCCGGGACAGCTCCGGCAGCCGGGTCCACAGATATTGCTCGATCACGTTGGTGGACATGATCGTGCCGTCCAGGTCGAACACGGCCAGGGCCGTCGAGCCCGCGGTGTCGCGGCTCAGATCGCGCATCGTGGTGGCCCGGTTGCCGCGCCTGCGGCGCAGCGCGTCCATCCGGCGCACCGGGGCGGTGATCGACGGGCAGTGCACCTCCTCGATGTACGTGGTCCAGTCGTAGACCGCCGTGTCGAAGGCGAACGCCGCCAGGTCGTCGGGGTGCAGCGCCCGGTGCAGCGCGAGCGTGTTGTCGTCGACGAAGTGCAGCTCGGACTGCGCGTACTCGTTGTAGAGGGACAGGTATTTGCGCAGGAAGTCGAGCCGGCCGCGGGTCCGGTCCAGCCCCTTGGCCATGGTCCGGGTCCGGTTGGACCGGGGCGCCATCGAGAGCACCCGGTCGGCCAGCTTGTGCGCCCGCTCGGAGGTGGACAGCAGCCGCTCCACCGACGCCGCGCCGGGGAACTTCCACTGCGGCAGGTGGGCCGCGCCGCGGGCGCCGCCGACGAACGGATGCTTGGTGAAATAGGAGCGGATCAGGCCGTACAGATCCTTGAAGGTCAGTGGGTTCCGGGCGCCGGACGACACGTGGTAGTACTCCGGATCGCCGACTTCGGGCTCGGTCGCGGCGACGGCCAGAATCGCGTTCACCACATGATCACAGGGCACGATGTCGACCACCGAGTCCGGCGAGGCCGGGAACTCGGGCAGCTCGCCGCGGCCGTACGCCAGGATCAGTGGCTCGGCCATCTTGAAGCCCTCGATCCAGCCCGGATGCGGATGCAGCCAGCTGGATTCGACGATCGACGGCCGGACCACGGAGACCCGGATGCCGACGGCCTGGTCGACCACCGCACGCTCGCCGAGGGCCTTGGTGAAGGTGTAGACGTCGGTCCAGCCGAGCGACCGGGCCCGTTCGGTGCCGGCCTTGACCAGCTCCGCGGTGACCCACTCCTTGCGCCGCCGCTCGGTGTCGGCCGCCGTGGTCAGGAAGCCGGCCGCGCGGTGCTCCCGTTCGGCCTCCTTGCGCAGCTTGGCCAGCTGATCCGAGGTGCGAGACTCGGCCTCGATCAGTTCGCGCATGCCGAGCCCGGCCTCGGTCTCGGCCAGGTAGTCGATGTCGTGCTGGTGCGGCGCCTCCGGGATCACGCCGCGGCGCCGGCCGGCGGTGTAGGCGGTGGAGATGTGTACGTAGTGCGGCACCTTGGTCAGCGTGCCGTGCTCGTCGGAATTGGCCTCGATCAGCCGACCGATCAGCGCGGTGGTGCCGACGACGTTGGTGGTGAAGGCCTGGTCGATCGGCGGATCGAAGGACACGTCACCGGCCGAGTGGATGATCACGTCGACCCCGCGCGGCAGCGCCGGGACGTTCGGCAGGTCGCCCTCGACCACCTCGATCCGGGAGTTCAGCAACTCCTCGACGCCGCCGGCCGCGTCCCGCAGGTCGGTGAAGATCTTCTTCTTCAGCAGGGTGATCATCCGCTCCCGGCCGGAGGCCGAGCGCTTCCGCCGGACCAGCACCGCGGCCCGGGTGTCCGGCAGTTCGGTCAGGATCTTCCACAGCAGTTGCTCGCCGATGAAGCCGGTCACCCCGGTGACCAGCACGGTCATCCCGGCCAGCCGGTCCCGCAGCCGGGCCTCGGCCGGCGGCGACTTGGCGAACGGTGATCCTGCCGTCCCGGCGTTCCCCGAGGGACCCGTGGCGGCTTCCGGCGCGAGGGTCATGAGCCCGTACCGCTCGGTGCTGGGTGCTGAAGTTCGGTTCCCTGAGCCGGTCGAAGGGCGCCGGCAGCCACCTGCAGGGCCTCGGGCAGGGTCAGGTTGCCGACGTACAGCGCCGTGCCGATGATCGCGCCCTCGACGCCGACCGGGACCAGGGTGGTCAGCGCGGCGATGTCGGCCAGGCTGGAGATGCCGCCGCTGGCGATCACCGCGGCGTCGGTCCGCCCGCAGACGTCACGCAGCAGGTCCAGGTTGGGGCCGGCCAGCATCCCGTCCGAGGCGACGTCGGTGACCACGTAGCGGGCACAGCCGGCGGCGTTCAGTCGGTCCAGCGTCGGATACAGCTCGCCGCCCTCCTCGGTCCAGCCGCGGGCGGCCAGCCGGCTGCCGCGGACGTCGAGGCCGATCGCGATCCGTTCGCCGTGGTCGGCGACGATCCCCGCGCACCAGTCCGGCCGCTCCAGGGCCGCGGTGCCGATGTTGACCCGGGCGCACCCGGTGGACAGGGCCCGGTCCAGGCTGGCGTCGTCCCGGATCCCACCGGACAGCTCTACCTTGAGGCTGGGGTGATCGCCGGTCAGGCCCGCGATCACGGCGGCGATCAGGGCCGCGTTGTCGCCGCGGCCGAAAGCCGCGTCCAGGTCGACCAGGTGGATCCACTCGGCGCCGTCCTCGGCCCACCGCCGGGCCGCCGCCGCGGGCTCGCCGAACCGCTTCTCGGTCCCGGCTATACCCTGCACCAACTGCACGGCCTGGCCCCCGGCCACGTCGACAGCCGGAAGCAACACCAATGAATCCACGCGCCAGACCCTATCCGCTCGGGCATTCCAGCCGCCCACCCCGTCACCACCCTGAACCCGCAGCATAAACCGAGTGGCCGAGCCACGCCGACTTGTCAGAACTGAGGATGGCTATAGCAAGCCTCAGTTCTGACAAGTCGGCTTCGGTCGGGCCTCAGTCGGCCAGCTCGTCGCGTTCTTCGGCGGTGAAGGCGGGCATCGCGGCGGCCGGGTCGGCCAGCCGGGCGGTGCGCAGCGCCGAGATCTTGGCGCCGTTGGCGCGCATCGCCTCGGCGCTCTTGCCGCGGCCGTAGGTGACCGCGTAGTCGCGGGCCACGCCGATCGACCCGCCGACCTCGATCGCGTCCTGATCGGCACCCATGTAGAGGAACTGCCACTTGTACGCGTTCGTCTGCTGCTCGACCAGCGACTTGATCGCCGCCCGGGTCCACTCGCTGCTGGCGTTCTCCAGTCCGTCGGTCATGATCGCGACCACGACGGTGCCCGGCCGCCGCTCTTCGGGCAGCGCGGCCAGCCGCTGGCCGGCGTCGGTGATCAGCCGGCCCATCGAGTCGAGCAGCGCCGTGCTGCCGCGCGGCTCCAGGTCCAGCGGTCCGACGTCGGCGACCGGCCGGTCGGCGTAGACCTCCTCGTAGTGGTCGTCGAATCGGGCCAGGGTGACCCGGCAGTCGCCCTCGATCGTCCGCTGCTCCTCGATGAAGGCGGCGAACCCGCCCTCGATATCACTCTTGATCGACTGCATCGAGCCGCTGCGATCCAGCAACACGTAGATGTTGGTGAGCTTCTGGTCGGTCATCTGATCTCCCTTCGCTAGGAATCAGCGGTGGGCCGGCGCGGCTTGAACCGCATCGGCGCCGCCCGCTCCGGTGCCGGGCGTGGTGTGCCCGACTCCCGGTCGTACTTCGCCCGTTCCACCCCGGCCGCGGTGACCCGGCCCCGGTCGTCGGCGTACGCGCCGAGCTGCCGGGTCCGGGCCAGCCGCGGGCCGACCGCGTTCTCCGACAGGCCGGCCTGTACGCCGGCGGAGCGCAGACTCGCGCCGCCGCTCAGCACGGCATCGGCCAGCGCCCCGTCGATCAACTCGGTCAGCCGAACGGCGGCCTCCCGCAGATGCGGCAGCGCCTCCTCCGGCGTACCACCGTCGGCCGCGTCCAGCGCCCGTCGTACGTCGTCAACCGTGGTGTCATCGGACATACCCCCAGAGTGCCGCACAAACTGCGGCAACGCAAATTCTGCGACCAGCTCGTTCGAGGTTCCTCGCTCAGCGGCGCGGGCAGACCTTGAGGCCGCCGGTCTCGAAGGCGTTGGCACAATCCCATTCGGTCCTGATCGCAGCCTGCACCTCGGGTGCCGTCTTGCCGATGGAGATCCAGCTGTCGTCGATGATCAGCCACCTCGACGACGGCTCGCTCAGGCAGGCCAGGTTTTCGGCGTAGCTCGGGCTGCCGACGTGCTTGCGGGTGTATTGGGTCCGCTGCAGGAAGAGCGGCGACGGATAGCGACAGACGGTCGGGTTGCGCAGGTAGTAGGCCCAATACCCGCCGGTCAGGTAGGTCACCGGCACGTCCGGGCCGCCGATCCGCGTTCGGACGTCCCGAGCGATGACCTCGTGCCGGATCGGCCGGCCGAGCTGGACGGCCGTCACGTCACCGTCCGGCGAGCTGCGCAGCAGCTGCGAGGTGAACGGCGTCATCGCCGGCAAGAGCAGAGCGAGGGTCGCGCAGGCAGTCAGCAGCAGCCGGCCAGGTCCCGCGACGACCCGGCGGTGACGAACCCGCAGCGCCCAGCCGGTCGCCAGCAGCATCGCCACGATGGCGATCAGAGCCAGCGCCCAGACATAGCCGGTACGCCAGATCGCGGCCGCCGCCGTCAGGACGCCGGCCTCCAGCACGACCGCCACCAGGCCCGCGGCGACGGCCGGCGTCACCCGATGCCGGAGCGCGCGAAAGGCCGCGACCGTTGCAACCACGCTCAGCGGCGCGCCGTGATAGCCGAAGTACTGCGCCTGGAGGACGATCGGACCCCAGGCCAGCAGCAGGGCCACGATCAAGATCAACCGCTCGAATCTCCCGGCCAGGACGACCGCTGCCGGAAAGATCAACAGCGCCGGCCAGCGGACCACGGACTCGAGCAGGAACGTCGGCCCGTCGGCGACCAGTCGCTCGGTCAGCGAGGGGGTGAGGAGTTGGATGTCGATCAGCCAGGTGATCTCCCAGGGCGCCCAGAGTACCGTCGCTCCGATGTAGAAAAGTCCGACGACGATCGACCCGATCATGGTCCGGACAACCTGGCGACGGTCCAGCACCGCCACCACCAGCAGGCCGATCAACGCGGTCAGCACCGTGATCAGCTTCATCCCGGCCGCTGCAACGAACAGCAGGCTGGCCAGCGAGGCCAACGGCCAGGCCAGCCGGCCACGCCCGAGCAGCGCGACTCCGACGCCGGCCGTGGCGAAGACGACCGCCATCCAGTCCGGCTCCAGGGAGAAGATCGTGCCCATGAAGACCACCGCGGCGACGGCGACCACGGCGTTCAACCCCGGCGCCGTGACGTCGCGGGCCCGCAATCCCAGCCACAGCAGGATTCCGGCCCCGGCGGCCAAGATGAGTCCGATCAGCCGGATCGCGACTTCGTACGACGTCATCCCGAAGCTGACCGGCTCCGCCAGCCGCGACATGCCGTCGAGCAGCAGCCGGAACGCCAGCGGCCGGTGCGAGAAGGTCTCGGCCGCCGAATGGGCCGAGACGAACTTGACGCCGAGTTCGTAACGAAGATTGGCGTTCAGCGGTGACACGAGGAAGGTCGCGATGCTGACGAGCAGACCGAGGATGGCGATCCCCACGACGACCCGGCCGCCGGTGGTCAGGCCGGACAGCGACAGCCGCCGGACCGGCTCGCCGGCCGAAGCATCACTCGGCTCGGAATCCGGTGCGGCGCCGGCAGACCTCGGGGCGACCGCGATCACGTCAGCGCCGGACATACGCCATCGACCCTGCCGAAATCTCGACGGACGCTAGGGCAGGGTGAACTGTGTCGGAAATGTGGGACCGTTCCTTCGGCTGAGCTGGAGCTGGTTGGTTCAACAGGCGGCGGCCGTGAGGCCGTGGTCCCGACGGGCGGTGGTCGCGACGTGGCTGAGGAAACTGCTCGAGGTCGCGTTGGACTGGCTGGTGTACCAGTCCTGGTTGATGTCGCAGACGATGAGTTCCGCGGCCGTGTCCGCCAGCACCGTCGGCAGAGTGTGCACCACGGTGGACGGGAAGCTGATCACGTACCGGCCGATCGGGCCCATCCGGGCGGCCAGCTCGAGCGGCAGCTCGGGCCGGACCACCTCCAGGCCGAGGGCGGCGATCCGGGCCAGCTTCTCCGGCTCCTCCTTGCGGTGGGCGAAGTAACGGTCGACCCGGTAGCGCTTGGCCAGGGTGTCCACGCCCCGCAGGTACGAGTCCTCGTCCACCACCCCGGTCTCCACCAGGGAGGTGCCGACCAGGTCGCCGGTGATCTTGACCGTCGGCTGGCCGTACTGGCTGCGGACCCAGCCGAAGTCGTTCTTCACCACCGGCAGGTCCACCTCCAGCGGCAGGCAGCTGAACAGGCTGATCTTGCTGCCGGTGGCGGCCGTCATCCGGCGCCGGGCCAGGGACGCGATCTGCCGCCGGTGGGCCGAGGTGCGGGTGGTGTGCCAGCGGACCAGTTCCTCGCCGCTGGACCACAACCGGGCGAACTCCATCGTGGCCGTGCCGTCGTCGACGATCACCACCTCCGGCACCCGGGTCACCCCGAGCACCACCTGGATCACGCCGGAGAACGGATCGCCGACCACCAGCCGGTCGATGCCGATCAACTCGCCGGCCATCGCCCGTACGGTCCGGGCGGTGGAAGCCGCGCCCAGTCGCGGCTCGTGCCACCGGACGACCTGCCGCAGGTTGCGGGCGATCTCGGTCATCCGGCGCAACTGCAGCCGGGACTGCTCCGGGCGCGGCGCCAACACCACCGTGGTCAGGTCGTCCCGTTGCACGTCGTGCCGGTGCGCCCACTCCAGCACGTTCAGCAGCTGGGCCGGGCTCTCCACCAGCGCGAGCGTCTTCATCAGCCCTCCTCGCAGTCGAACACGGCCCTCACCCCACAGTGGATTCGCGACGTCTCAGGCGTCGACGAGTTGCGGGGACTCCTGCGAGGCCAGGACGCCGGGGACCCGACGCAGCTTCTTCATCGCGGCGAGCTCGCCATCGTAGACCTTCTTCACCCCATCGCCGAGCGAATCGGTGATGGTCCGGATGTCGCGCACCAGCCGCACCAGGCCCTGCGGCTCGACCGAGGCTGCCTGGTCCGAACCCCACATCGCCCGATCGAGGGTGATGTGCCGCTCGACGAAGACGGCGCCGAGCGCGACCGCGGCCAGCGTGGTCTGCAGGCCGGTCTCGTGGCCGGAGTAGCCGATCGGGACGTTGGGGAACTCCGACTGGAGGGTGTGGATCATCCGCAGGTTGAGCTCCTCGGCCTTGGCCGGGTAGGTGCTGGTGGCGTGCAACAGCACGATGTTCTCACTGCCCAGCACCTCGACCGCGTGCCGGATCTGCTTCGGCGTCGACATCCCGGTGGACAGGATGATCGTCTTGCCGGTGGACCGCAGCCGCCGCAGCAGCTCATCGTCGGTCAGCGACGCGGACGCGACCTTGTGCGCCGGCACGTCGAACTCCTCCAGGAAGTCGACCGACTCGACGTCCCACGGCGAGGCGAACCAGTGGATCCCCTTGGCCTTGGCGTGCTCGTCGATGGCCCGGTATTCCTCTTCGCCGAACTCGACCCGGTGCCGGTAGTCGATGTAGGTCATCCGACCCCACGGGGTGTCCCGCTCGATCTCCCACTGGTCCCGCGGCGTGCAGACCTCCGGCGTCCGCTTCTGGAACTTCACCGCGTCACAGCCGGCGTCGGCGGCGATGTCGATCAAGGCCTTGGCGTTGTCAAGATCACCATTGTGATTGATGCCGATCTCGCCGGTGACATAGACCGGGTGATCGGTCCCGACCTGCTGATCGCCGATGGGCCTGGTCGGCGCGATGAACTCATGGTTGGCTGTCATGGCTGCGAAGCTAGGAATCGCATGTGGCGAGATCGCACCGGCGACTTGAACGACGAGCGAACAAACCGCGACATCTGATGGGTGGGTCGACGAATCGCACGGAAGTAGGCGAACGACGTTTACCCGAGGGCTGCCGAATGTTCACCTGGCTCCCCAAGCATGGACGCCCATGAGCACACGTCCTGCCCTGCGGGAAACGCTCGCGACCTCGGGATCCCAACCACCTCACGAGGAGGACGATGCATCGCGCCGACGGTGACCGGCCGACGCGACTCAGCGTCATCATTCCCTGCCACAACATCGAAGCCTATGTCGGCCCGATGTTGCAGAGCCTGCGGCGAAACGCGGCACCGGGGATCCGCTTCCTACTGATCGACGACGCGTCCACCGACGCGACGGTCGCGATCATCGAACGGCACCTTGATCAGATTCCGGGGGCCGAGCTGATCAGTTGTCCGGACAACATCGGCCTGGCGGCGGCACGCAACGTCGGACTTGATCATGTCGGGGATGCGGAATACGTCAGCTTCCTCGACGGGGACGACTTCGTCGGACCCGGCTACTACGCCGAGTTGCTGCAGTCGATCACCCGGCTCGGCTGCGACTTCGTCCGCACCGACCACGTCCGGGTGACCGGCCGGAAGCGGACCGTGCACCGGATCCATCATGATCGGCGCGGGCTGGTCAGTTCGCCGCGGGACGCGATCCTGCCGGTCGATCGGACCACCTCGGTGGATGCCCCGTACGCCTGGGCCGGGATCTTCCACCGGCGGCTGGCCGACACCGGGCTGATCCGGTTCAACGAGCAACTCAAGACCTGCGAGGACCGGCCGTGGAACTGGCGGCTGCATCTGCACGGCCAGAGCTTCGCGGTGGTCGGCCTGCTCGGCCTGTTCTACCGCCGCGGCATCGCCACCTCGCTGAGCCAGATCACCGACCGGCGCCAGTTCGCCTTCGTGCCGGCGTTCGAACAGATCATCGCCGACGTGTCGGCCGATCGGAACGCCGAACAACTGCTGCCCAAGGCGTTGCGCAGCTACTGCAGCATCCTCTGCCATCATCTCGGCCGCGTCGCCGAATACGCCCCACCCCTCGATCAGGAGCTGGTCCAGCTGTGTTCCTCGGCCCTGCACCGACTGCCCCGGCGCGAGCTCGGCCGGGTGATCGACGCGATGGACGCCCGTCGTCGGAACCAGATCCGCGAGGTGATGGCCGCATGAACGCACCCCACGACGTAGCCCTCCTCCGCTACGCTCCCCCGAACTACGCCGCAGGGACCCCGCAATGAGCACCCAGATCTTCGTCGCCTCCACCGCGTTCGGCCTGGCCACGGTCGTGGCCGCGATCGAGGACGACTGCTGGTCCGCGCCGGACCGGCGGATCCTGATCACCTGCAACAACGCCGCGTTCCCCGAGGCGACCGGCGGGTTGCTCGACACCCCCGGGGTGGACAAGCTGCTCGGCCACTTCGATCAGGTCTACGACTACAACGCCGTGATCGCGCCGCAGCACCCGTCGGTCTGGCGACCGGCGGCGGCCGATCTGCCTTTGCTGCAACGGTTCTTCGCCGCGACCTGGCAGGTGCCGGCCGACGAGGACGTGATCTTGGTCGTGGAGAGCATCCACGTGCCGCCGGCCCGGACCCTGTGCCAGATCTTCCCGGATGCCCGGATCGACGTGTACGCCGACGGCCTGATGACCTACGGCCCGACCCGGGACGGCCTGTTCACTCACGTCGGGTTCCGGGTCGACCGGTTGCTGCACCTGGACCTGGTGCCGGGCGTCGAGCCACTGGTGCTCCGGGAGTGGCGGGTCAAGCCGTTGCCGATCTCCACCGAGCGGTTCCGGGACGTGATCTCCCGGATGGCGGCGGAGTCGCCGGCCTTGATCACCACGGCCGCGCCGGGCACGGTGGCGGTGCTGCTCGGCCAGTATCTGTCCGACGCGGGGATCCTGACCGTCGAGGAGGAACTCGAGCTGCACCGGGACCTGATCCGCGGCGCGGTCCGGGCCGGGTTCAGCAAGTTGATCTTCAAGCCGCATCCGACCGCCGCTGAGACCGACTACGACCAGCTGCTCGCCGACGCCGCCGAGGCGGGGGCGGAGCTGGTGGTGCACCGCGAGCCCGACCTGGTGGAGACCTGGTTCTCGCACGCCGGGATCGGGCTGGTCGCCGGCTGCTTCTCCACCGCGTTGATCACCGCCTCCGGCCTGTACCGGCTGCCGGCCGCTCGGGCCGGGACCGAGCTGCTGCTGGAGCGGGTCCGGCCCTACGAGAACAGCAACCGGATCCCGGTCACCATCGCGCACGCGGCGCTGCCCGAACTGGCCGGCTACCAGGCCGGTGCCACCGGTCCCGGGGTCGACGGCCCGATCGGCATCGGCCAGATCGTCCAACTGGTCGGCTACTGCATGCAGTCCAGCCGGGTGCCCGAGCTGCGCCCGGTCGCGGTCCGGGTGCTGACCGATCACTGGGACGGGGCGGCCCGGGTGTACGTGAAGCGTCGCCGGCTGACCATCCTCGACCTGCCCGGCAAGCTGCCACCTCGCCGGCTGAAGGCCAAGCCGAAGCCCCGCCCGGTGCGCAACACGGTGAAGAAGCTGGTCGGACCCCGGGTCGCCGCGATCATCCGGGACCGCCGCCGCGCCCTGCGCGGTCTCTTCCGCCGCCGCGCCCTCCGCTCCGCCTGAACCGAAAACACACCTGAAGCCGACTTGTCAGAACTGAGGTGCGCTATAGCGCGCCTCAGTTCTGACAACTCAATAGGGGTGGGCCTTAAGGACGGCGGCCGAGCCTTTCCTCGAGCCGACCCGCGAGCTTGTCGGCCACCCGATCGACGTCCCATTCACTCATCGGCGGGGTGCTCCGGCGGGCCAGATCCAGCCGGGGCAGCGGCAGCCCCAGGATCTCCTGCTCCTCGCCCCAAACCTCCGCGTCATCGGCAACGAGCTTCCGGACTCGATCCTGGTAGGGCACCGGGTCACCGTAGGTCGCGTAGAACTTTCCCGGAGTGACGGCGATCGGCCGCAGGCCGGCGGTGTAGACCGCCTCGAAAACCGCAAACGTCACGCCGGGCGTGTGCTCGGCGCGCCAGTCGTCGAAGACCACGACGCCGTCGGGCCGCAGCAGCAGCCGGGCGTTGGCCGCGTCCTGCCGCACATGCGGGTTCAGATGAGACGCGTCGATGTGCAGGAACCTGACGCTGCCCGGCTCGACGTGATCGCCGATCACCGAACTCGGCCCGACCACGATCTCCGGGAGTTGATCATGCACCTTCAGGTAGTTCTGCTCGAACGCCTGTCGATCCAGGGTCGAGTACGAACGCTCGGCCTCGCGTCGATTGGCCTCGTCCGGCCCGGACACCGTCAGGAGGTCGGTCCGCCCGAACAGGTCGAGCGCCACGAAACGATCACCGGATCGAACATACTCGCCGATGACCACCGCACTCTTTCCCATGTAGGTGCCGAGCTCGACCACCACGCCCGGGGCCGAGTCGGCCTGAGACTGCAGGATCGTCCGGAACATCAGCATGTCGATCCACCGGAACCAGCCCGGGATGTCCATGAAGGCACGGTTCTGTGCGGTCATCGGGTCCTTGCACCTCGCATCAGGGTTCGCAGTTGACGGTTGAGAATGGGCGGTAAGAGGGAGACCGAGGCCTGGGCCAGCACGCCCTTCAGGGCGCCGTGCTTGCCCATCCGCGATCGCAGCGCCGCCAGGCTGTGCTGGCCCGAGCGGCGGCCGCCGTGCCCGGCCGACGTGGCGTAGTGGAACTCCGCGGCGCTGCGCAGGTAGTCGGTCTGCCAGGACGTGTGCGACGGGCGGGTCTCGGCCGCCAGCAGTTCGTCGGTGCGGTCGGCGATGATCGCCGTCGAGGTCCGGCCGCGGTCGAAGAAGTAGCTGGCGATGAATTCCGGCTCCGGCGTCCCGATCTGGTCCGCGCCGAGCTGGTCGAAGGTCCGCAGCAGCCCGCTGTCCAGGAAGACCTGGTTGCCGTAGCGCTCGTGCACCCCGAGGTCGAGCACCAGGCCGACCCGGCAGCCTTGGTCCAGGGCCTCCAGGCAGGCGGTGGACGACATCGTGATCATCAGGTCGATCGAGTCCAGCACCTCACCGATCGGCGTGTAGTCGATGCTGAAGTTGGCCGGTTGGTCGATGCCGGCGAGTACGTTCTCGGGGTGGTACAGCATCCGGTGGAAGGTGTCCTCCCCCGGCCGGTGCCGCGGCTTCAAGATCACCTCGCGGTCGGGATGATCACGGGCGTAGTCGACGAGCCGTTGGTAGACGTAGCGTCGTTCGACCTCCCGGCCCGGCACGGTCGGCTGGTCGGCGTACAGCACCCGTTTGATCTCGCCGGTCCGTTGCGGTTGCGGCCGCGGGCTGAGGAACGGCAGCCCGGTCAGCAGCAGGTTGTCCGGCGGCAGGCCGAGCCGGCTGCCGACCGCGGTGAAGTGATCGAAGTCGGCCACCGAGTTGATCGCCACGATGTCGGACGCACAGCGGTCCAGATAGCCTGCGGTGATCTTCTCGATGATCACGCCGACCCAGCCGGTGATCAACACCGGACCGATCACGCCGGCGGACTTGCGCCGGTCGGCCAGCTCGACGCTGAAGCCCTTGGTGATCGGGCCGGACAGCCCGCAGACCACCACGTCGCTGATCACCGCCACCTCCAGCAGGTCCGACCAGGGCAGCGAGTCGACCCGGTCGAACCCGGCGTCGCGGATCTGTTGCGGCGACAGCGCCGACCGCACATCGGGCACGACCACCCGGCACTCGTACCCACGACTGGCGAACTCGTCCCGGATCCGGCCGCACCATTTCAGCTGCGAGTCGAAAGCGGCGATGAACAGGGCGTTTTTCATCCACGGACTCCGCGGTAGGGGTCGATCGGCACGGGGCGGACCCTAGGGATCGCGGGTGAACACAGCGTTAACGGAGAGCGCGGATCGGGTGCCACCCGGTGGCCCGAGCACCACCGCCCGGACGGGATTCAGCCGATCCCGACGGCGACGCAGGTCGCCAACAGCGCCAGCACCAGGGTGCCGCCGATCAGTACCCCGACGGTGGCGGCAAAGCCGGCCAGGGCGCCGCCCACCGCGACGGCGACGCGAGCGATCAGCGCTCCGAACACCAGGGTGGTCCGGCGGCGACCGGCGCCGCCAGGTGCCACGCCGCCGACTCGGCGGATGTCGCCGATGATCGACAGCAGCACTACGACCAGCGCGACGCCGTACGCGGTGCCCCAGACCACGGCGTTCCGCCCCGGTCGAAGGTCAGCCCGGGCCGGGTGATGATCCCGAGCAGCAGCCGGGCTCAGGACAGCGGCTTCGCCCGCAGCCGGTCGATCGGCAGCGGCGCATACAGATGTGGGTACGGCTCGCCGGCGTCCAGGACCTCGACGATCAGCGGATCGGCCGCCTCCGGCCGGAGCTCGAGCAAGATCAACTCAGCGTCGTCCCGGTCCGGATAGAGGCGCTTCCGCAGGTCCGGCAGTTGGCCGGCGAATGACAGGTGGACGTACCCCTGCTGGTCGTAGCCGACGTCGCGGCTCGACCACGGATAGTTGCCCGCCGCCTCCGCCGCACGCCAGGTCTCGACCTCGGTCAGATGGAAGACCGGTTCGGTGACCGGCTCGCGCGGACCGAGCAGGCCGAGCTCGACCAGCCGGGCCCGCAGCGCGTCGGCATCGGTGAACAGGATGCCGGTCAGCCCGACCTCTTCGGAGCCGGTGATGTTGCGCTGCACGTCGTCGACGAAGACCGCCCGGGCCGGGTCGATCCCGTTCCGTTCCGTCAGCAACCGGAAGATCGCCGGGTCGGGCTTGGCCATCCGTTCGGCCCCGGAGACCAGGATGCTCTCGAACCGTCGGAGCAGCCCGAACCGGCGCTCGGCGTGCGGGAAGGTCTCGTGCGACCAGTTGGTCAGTGCCAGCAGCCGGGTGCCGACCCGCTGCAACTCCGCGATCACCGCGCCGGTGCCCGGGATCATCCCGGTCAGCGTCAGTTCGAAGTTGGACCGGTAGGCCCGGATCGCCGCGGCGTGTTGATCACCGAACTGCTCGATCAGCTCGGCCTCGCCGACGTCGAACGACCGGCCGGCGTCCTGGGTGTGGTTCCAGGTCCGGAAGTCGATCTGCTCCAGGAACGGCGGCACGTCCGCGGCCGGCAGCACGGTGGCGAAGGCGGGCACCGGGTCCCAGCCGAGCACCACCGCACCAAGATCGAAGACGACCGTGTCGTAGCCGGCTGCGTTCATGATCGTTTGCTGACTGCGAAGGGCATGCCGGCCAACCTATCCGACCGCCACAATGCCGCCCCGGACGCCCCGGGACACCCTCAGTCTGGCTGTGGCAGGCCCTCGGCCAACCGGTCCAGCGCGTCGGAGATCAGGGCGGTCAACGGCAGCGTGCTGCGCCGGGTGGACCAGATCCGCATCGCCGCCTTGACCGATCCGCCGGCCGCCGCCGCGACCAGGGTCGGATAGAGATCGTGCTCGGGATCGGTGCCGGTCCGGTCCGCGATCACCGAGATCAGCTGGTCCTCGACGAGCTCCTGCCGGGCGATGAAGTACGGCAGCAGGCTGGGCTCCCGCTTGGCCAGCCGGAACTGGGCCACCCACTCCCGCGCCTCGTCCTCCTGGAAGTCCATCGCACCGACCAGGGCGTTGCGGATCGCGCTCAGGATCGGCTCGTCGGCCGGCCGCTCCCGGAGCGCGGTGAGCACCCGTTCCTGCTGCTCCTCGGTGTCGGCCATCACCGCCTCCTCCTTGCTGGAGAAGTAGTTGAAGAAGGTGCGGACCGACACGTCCACCTCGGCCGCGATCCCTTCGACAGTGACCTTGTCCCAGCCGTGCTGCAGCGTCAGCCGCAGCGCGGCACGGCTGAGCGCGACGCGGGTGGCCCGCTTCTTGCGCTCGCGCAGGCCCGGCGTGGAGTCGGCGACTGAGCTGGACACGCCTTCACGGTAGCAAGGCTGCCCTGTGTGCACTAATTCACAACGAGAAACTTTGCACGCCATGCAAGACGACTCCTAGGGTTGATCCATCGGGCGACCCCCACCGAAGGAGTACGTGCACCATGAGCCAGCCGTACGCGACCGAGACCCTCACCCCACTGCCGACCGAGCGCAGCACCCCCTTCGACCCACCGCCGGCGCTGCGCGACCCGGCCGCGTTCAGCGCGGCCCAACTGGGGCCGGTCCGGCCGATCCTGATGGCCGGCGGCGGCCGCGGCTGGCTGGTCACCGGATACGAGGAGGCCCGGTCCGTGCTGGCCGACCCGCGGTTCTCCGCCGATCGGTCGCGAGCCGATTCGCCGATCCGCGAGCGGCGGCCGGAGGACCGGCAGGCGACCCCGCCCGGGATGTTCATCTCCCAGGACGCACCCGACCACACCCGCTACCGCAAGCAACTGACCGGACTGTTCACGGTGCGCCGGATGCGGGCGTTGTCCAGCCGGATCGAGGAGTACGTCGACGAGCGGCTGGATGCGATGGAGGCCGCCGGCGGGCCGGCCGATCTGGTCGCCGAGTTCGCGATGCCGGTCCCCTCGCTGGTGATCTGCGAGCTGCTCGGCGTCGACTACGACGACCGCGCCGAGTTCCAGGAGTGGACCGCGAAGCTGCTGAACCTCGACACCCCGGTGGAGGAGGTCCGCGATCTCTGGGGACGCCTGGACACCTTCATGCTCGAGTTGGTCCGCCGCAAGCGCGGGACACCGACCGACGACATCCTCGGCGGCCTGATCGAGTCCGACGCCGACTTCACCGACGAGGAACTCAGCAACATCGGCAAGCTGCTGCTGATCGCCGGCCACGAGACGACCGCGAACATGATCGGGTTGAGCACCTTCGCCCTGCTGCAGCACCCCGACCAGCTCGCTCGACTGCAGCGCAAACCCGACCTGATCCCCGGCGCGGTCGAAGAGCTGCTGCGCTATCTGACCATCGTCCAGTTCGTCGCCGTCCGGGTGCCACTGGAAGATGTGGAGCTCGGCGGCCACCTCATCCCGGCCGGCGAGACCGTGGCGATGCACCTGCCGGAGGCGAACCGCGATCCGCACCAGTTCGAGGATCCGGACACCCTGGACGTGACCCGGGAGCGGGTCCGGCACGTCTCGTTCGGGCACGGCATCCATCAGTGCCTCGGCCAGCAGCTGGCCCGGACCGAGCTGGTGGTCGGGCTGGGTAAGCTGCTGGCACGGTTCCCGAACCTACGCCTCGCCGTCGACCCGAGCGAGGTCCCGTTGCGGCACGACATGGTGATCTACGGGGTGCACCGGCTTCCGGTGGCCTGGTGATCGGAGGCGAGCATGAAGATCATCGCGAATCGTGAGGTCTGTGTCGGCGCCGGCAACTGCGCCTTCACCGCCCCGGAGTTGTTCGACCAGGATGAAGACGACGGGACCGTGCTGGTGCTCAAGGAGGTCCCCGACCCGGGCCAGCAGGAGTCGGCCCGCGAGGCGGTCGCCTTCTGCCCGTCCAGCGCCCTCTCGATCGAGGAGTAGCCGTTCGACAGCGGGGAACCTCCTGCCGGTCAGTCCCGGTCGGATCTTCCCCGATGATCGCCCGTTCTAGAGTCGGACGCTGTGACTCCCGAACCGCGCCCGGATGCCCTGACCGCCCGGCTCCCCGAGTCGGAGGTGCATCGGTTTGCCGACGAGGATCTGGCCGAGTTGGTCGTGCTGCAGCGCTGCTGCTGGGTCCAGGAAGCGCTGGCCAACGAGACCCTGGACATCCCGGCGCTGCGCGAGTCCCCCGATCAGGTGCTGGCCTGGGCCCAGAGTTGGCACACCCTGGTCGTCCGGGTGCATGGTCGCCTGGTCGCCGCAGTTCGAGGCCGCGTCGAAGATCACCGTTGGCACGTGGGCCGGCTGATGGTCGCGCCCGATCTCGCCGGCCGTGGAATCGGGGCCGCGCTGCTCCGCCTGTGCGAGGGGTTGGCTCCAGCATCGACCGAGGAGTTCATCCTCTTCACCGGCGGCCGCAGCGAGCGTAACCTGCGCTTCTATCGGGCGGCCGGCTACCGAAGGGTCGACGCACCCGTGCCCCCTGGCCACATCGCCGGCGCGGCACCGCTGACCAAGACCCGTACTGTCGCCGGCTGAGTTGATCGACCCCACTCACCGCCCTGGGGCGAGCGGCCGTCAGTCCGCGGCCCGCCGATTGACGTTGTCCAGCAGGGATTCCCAGTAGCGCGCGATCACCGCCACCTCGGCCGCGTCGAAGCCCGCCACGGCCTCGCGCATCGCGTCGTCGTACAGATCGAAGCGGCGACCGACGGTGCGCGCCTTCGGTGCGGAGCTGATCAGGGCCCGGCGCCCGTCACCCGGAACCAGGGACCGGGTCACGTAACCGTCGGCCTCCAGGCCGGCCAGCACTCGCGCGACCGTGCTCCGCGGCAGCCCACTCTGCCGGCTCAACTCGGTCGGTGAGATCGGCGCGCCGTGCAGGTCGATGATGTGCAAGGCCTGCAAGGCGACCGCGGTCAGACCCAGCTCCTTGGCCACCCGCTCGTGCACCAGGATCATCTGCGGCACCAGGTGCTGGAAGCGGTCCCGGATGGTCCGCTCCCCCAGTGACCTTGCTCGCATCCGCCCCTCCTGAAGTAGTTCCACTCTGGAATCACATGCCATCGTGCCAGATACTTCCAGATTGGAACTACCTCGGGAGGAACGATGCGCAGGACGACGAACCGGGTCGGCGTGATGGGGGCGATGGTGGTGCTGATCCTGGCGGCGGCCGCAGGTGCTCGCCGGCGTCCAGGCGCTGTATCCAGCGGAGCGGCGGGCGCCGGTCTACGGCGTGGTCGGCTTCATCACCGGTACGGCCAGCGTGGTCGGACCGGTGCTGTCCGGCGTGATCGTCAGCACCGGTGCCTTCGGCTTCGGCTGGCGGGCCATCTTCATGATCAACGTGCCGATCGGGATCGCCCTGTTCCTGGCCGCGATCCGGCTGGTGCCGGCTGCTCGTCGCCGGTCCACTGCTGCTGGTCGCCTTCGGCGTTCCGCAGCGCCGGCTCGAGCGGGCCGGTGGCACGCCGCTGATCCCGATGCGGCTGTTCGCCGATCGCGGCTACCGCACCGGGAGCATGATCAACTTCTGCCCCCAGGCGGGCCTGGTCAGCATCTTCGGAGTTCCTCACCCTGTATCTGCAGCAGGCGTTGCGGTTCGGCGCGTTGCAGGCCGGTCTGGTCTGGCTCGGCCTCAGCCACGATCACCGGCGGCCTGCACCTCGCCGTCGCCGGCTCGGTGGTCGCCCTGCTGCTCGCCGGGCTCGCGGCGTTGCTGCATCGGACCCGGGTCAGGTCCGACCAGGCCGAGCTCATTCCGGTGTCGGTCAAGGAGTGAGCAGGCCCGCGACCGGTCGACGGTCCAGCGGCGAACCGGTCGAGGTCACCGCCAGCGTCTGGCGGACCGGCCCCGGATCGCCCGTGGTGCGGTGCACCCGCCACCGACCGCAGTCACAGCGCTGGTAGGTGATCATGCCCTGACTGGTCCGATGCCGGGATCGCGTCGCCCAGCGGTGCGCGTGCGGCGCGGCGCTCATCGCTGCAGGCCCCAGGAGTGGGGGCCGTGCGGACTGTCGATCGGGGCGGACCACTCACGGTCCGCCAGGGCCGGCGCGGCGTGCACCGCCGCTGCCAACGCGACGAGCGCGGCGATCGCCGCCAGGATCCGGGCGATTCTCATCTGTCCTCCCAGGCTTGGTCGTCGGCGGAAGGTCGGCACGACCTTCCGTCCTGATCAACTCTTCGCCACGGCAGCCGCCGGTCCCAGGTCGTCGGCCGGACACCTGCCGGACACTTCCCGAGGGCGTACGGCACAGTGCACGGCGCCGGTCGGCCTCGCCCGCCGGAGGCCTGCCGCCTTTAGGAGGGTGCTGAAGAATCCTGACCTACCGCGGCCAGGATTCTTCAGCACCCTCCTAGACTTCGGCCGGGAGGCAGCCGTGACCGGACCTGGACCGTCGAGCTTCGGCGAGTTACTGCGCGGCTGGCGCGAGCGTGCGCTGCTCACCCAGGAAGAGCTCGGTAAGCGGGCCGGTGTCGATCCCCGGACCCTGCGCCGCTGGGAGTCCGGAGAGTCCTCCCGGCCCCACGGCAGCTCGCTGCGCCAGGTCGCGGACACCCTCGGGCTGGACGACGCCGAGTCCGCCGAGCTCGCCGCCGCCGCCCGCGGCGTCGCCCGTGCCGCGGTCACGGCCACGGTCCCCGACCGGCCGCAACAACTGCCGCCCGCACCCGCGCACTTCGTCGGCCGGCAGGAGGAGCTGATCGCGTTGCGCGAGCAGGTCGCCGCGGGCCGGTCGGTGATCGCGGTCGAAGGAATGGCCGGGGTCGGCAAGACCGCCTTCGCGATCCAGGCAGGCCGGTTGCTCGCGCCGGACTACCCCGACGGGCAACTCTTCCTCGACCTGCACGGGTTCAGCGACCGCACCCGCCCGCTCGGACCGGACGAGGCGCTGGCCCGGCTGATGCGGGCACTGGGCGTGCCTGGTGATCAACTTCCGGTAGACGTCGAAGAATGTGCCGGGCTGTTCCGCAGCCTGGTCGCCGACCGGCGGCTGCTGCTGGTCTACGACAACGTGGCCGCCGCCGGCCAGGTCGCGCCGTTGCTGCCGGCGACCGCGACCTGCCAGGTCCTCACCACCAGCCGGCACACGCTGGCCGGCCTCGACCGCGGCGCGACGATCCGGCTGGGCACGCTGCCCCGGCCGGCTGCCATCGACCTGTTCGCCCGAGCCGCCGAGACGCGCGTACCGGAGACTGCCGAACCGGCGGCAGCCGCAACCGCAGCAGGCAGGACCGGCGCCGAGCAGCTGACCGAGGCGGTCGAGCTCTGCGGCCGGCTGCCACTGGCGCTGCGGATCGCCGCGGCCCGGCTGCGGTCGCGGCCCTCCTGGCGGCTGACCGACCTGGTGCAACGGCTGCGGGAGCAACGCGCCGCCGTCCTCGACCGGCTCGACGACGAAACCCTCGGCGTGTCCGCCGCCCTCGATCTGTCCTATGTCGCGCTGGACGAACCGAACCGGCGCTGCTACCGGCTGATCGGTCTGATCCCCGGCCCGGACATCGACGCCGCCGCGGCTGCGGCGCTGTTCGGCACCGATCTCGGCCCGGCCCGCTCAGCGCTGGATACCCTGCAGGACCTGCACCTGCTCGACGAGGCGATCGTCGGGCGCTACAGCCTGCACGACCTCACCCGGGCCCATGCGGCCCAGCACGCGCAGACCACCGAGCCGGCGCCGGACCGGTCGGCGGCCTTGATCAGACTGCTCGACCACTACTGCGCGTACGCCAGCGCCGCGATGGATCTGGCGCATCCGTACACCCGCAGCCGCCGGCCGGAACCGCCCTATTCGGTGACCCCGGCCGACTGGACCGCCGACCGGGCCAACACCTGGCTGGACATCGAACTGCCGAATGTCCTGGCCGGAGCCCGGACCGCCCGCGAGCTCGAGCTGCCCCGCTACGTGCTGGATCTGGCCGCCATGGTGCACCGATGGTTGATCATGCGGAATCGGCTGGGCGAGGCCGACGTGCTGCACCGGATGGCCGTGCATGCCGCCGAGGACCTGGGTGACCGGGCCGCTGCCGCCCGAGCACACCGGGACCTGGGACGGGTGCGGCGGCACCAGCAGGACTATCCCGCCGCAGCCCAGCACTATGGCCGAGCGCTGGACCTCGCCGCGGCCGAGGGATTGACCCTGGTGCAGGTGGACGCCCACATCGAGCTGGCCGCAACGGTGCGCTACGGCGGCAGCTCGGTGGCTCCCGACGAACACTTCACCCGGGCGCTCCAGCTGGCGCAGCAGGCCGGGGACGAGTTGGGTCAACTCGATTGCCACACGGCGGTCGGCCACGTGCGGTTGAACGAGGGCGACTACCGGTCGGCGGCCGACCGGTTCGAGCAGGCCCTGGCCCTGGCCCGGCGCATCGGCTATCGGGCGCGGGAGGCCAACGCGCTGATCGGCCGCGCTCGCGCCGACGCCGAACTCGGACGGTCGGACGCGGCCGTGGCCGGGTTCCGAACTGCCGTGGCGCTGTCCCGCACTGAGGGATTGCCCGTCGGCGAGCTCGCCGGCCTCTACAACCTGGGCAACGCCGTCCGTCGCGGCGGCGATCCGTCGGCCGCCCTCGGCTCGTACCGCGAGGTGCTCGCGATCGCCCGCCGGACCGGCAACCTGAACTGGCAGTACGAGGCGCACCAGGGAATGGGCCGCGCCCACGTCGACCTCGGCGACGGACGATCAGCCCTCGAGCACCATGATCAGGCTCGGCTGCTGGCCGATCGCCGCGGGCTGCGGGCCGATCTCGTCCGGGCCGAGGACGGCCTCGGCGATGCCTACAGCCTGCTGAACGACCCGGACCAGGCCAGCCAGCATTGGCGGAGCGCCTTGGCCCTGCTCGCCGAGATCGGCGTAGATCACACCGACGACCCCGAGACCAACCGGGGGGCACTCACCGAGAAGATTCGTCGATCCGGAATTTGATCTCCGACTGGCCCATCCGGGCTTTACCGCTTGGCCGTCGATAGAAGGACCGCTCAACGAGTCACAATGAGGACAGTGTTGCGAGCCATCGTGCGAATCCCGGACAGTGTGGCAGGACCGAATCGAGACCCGCCTCTAGCAGCACATCGACGCCATCGGTTGCCTTGACATACCCCGGCCAGGCGCGTGCTACACGCTTGGAGGGCGCCGTTTGTGGACCATCATTCAGCAGTTCGACGTCATCGCCGACGGAACGCGCCGCGGGGCGCAGTGCGGCTGGCACAGACTGGTTTCCAAGCATTGAATCAGCCTGGATGCTCGCCGCAATGACCAAAGTCTCAAACTCGTGAAGCATGATGAAGGGGATAAACCGCGGATCTGGCAGATCGGTCGACAGTCCTCGAATCCGAGCCTCCAAACAGATTCGTGGTGCGTGTGGCTTACTGCAGCAGGCGTAGGCTGGTCCATCGGATGGGTATCCGTAGAAGTCAATCATGGTGGTGACGGCGGCCCAATGAGGTTGACTGAGAAGTCGCGCGAGATCTCGACGATAATGCGACCAGCGCCCGCCGCCTGCGTGCTTTCGGCCATCTCGCTGTCGAGACGTCTGCACCACGATTGGTTGCACGTGGATTCCCTCGGCAAACAGTCGAGGCGCTAGGAGCCTCTGGACGAACGCTTCCTCCGTCTGCCCCTCCACGACCATCGCTAGGAGGCGTGGCCCGTCGTTCATGACGCCGCAGTACCCGGCCGGTCCGGCCGCGGCCGCCCGCCGAGAAGGTTCTTCTCCCAAAGCTCACCGACCGAATAGTCGACCAGCCAATCGGCAAACTCCGATTCCGAATGCCTGCGGACCTGTGTGCCTGATCCACCGCGCTCTATCACCGCGACTTGATCGAGCGTGAACTGACTGAGCAGCGTTACCGACTGCGTTGCGGCTACGATCCGTCGCCCTTTGGAGGTGTTCCGAAGCAGTGCTGCCAGCTGGTGGATTGCGAATGGATGAAGGCCTAGTTCCGGCTCATCTAAGATAATTGTACTCGGAGGCTCCGGTTGAAGCAGAAGCGTGGCCAAACAGACGAACCGTAGAGTTCCGTCACTCAAAGCATCGGCAGAAAAGACCTTATCAAGACCACGCTCGCGCCAACGCAGCAGCACCTTTTCATGCGATTCGCGAAGCACGAAATCTGCGAAATACGGAGCAACAGATCTCACCGCTCGGACGATCCGCTCGTAGCTCTCAGGATGGTCAGTCTGTAACCGGAGCAGCACGGCTGCAAGATTGTGGGCGTCCGGTGACAGGCCCAGATCATCTACAACATCAACGGTAGTTTTTGGTGGAGCTTGCGCACTGACATCGTCGAAATGAAAGACACGACAACCGCTCAGAACTTGCCGGACGTAATGCTCGGATCCCCGGCGATTCTGATCAGCAAGCTTACTTTCCGGACCACTGCCGAGATAATTGTCGAAAGGCTTCGAGTGCTTGCTGTGATCCCAGAAGTATGTTCCCTCAAGCAACCCAACTTCGTCGTTGACGGTTGGGAGGATAGTCGCCCTGTATCCGTTCTGCAACTGATCCTCGCCCGTCACTCCCCAGACTTCAAATTCCATTCCATCCTCGGAGTTTGATGACGCAGCATTCATGATTGCGGAAGCACCACCACTGCGGAGCACGTGCTCCTGTAATTGACCGTCGAGAATCCGCCCAATTAGCTCGAATGCAGCTACGATGTTGCTCTTGCCAGCGCCGTTTGGGCCGACCAGGATTGTGACGTCACTCGACAAGTCGATCTGAGTTTCGACGATCGACTTGAACCGGCGGATCGTCAAACTCTCCAGCGGTTGCGATGTCATAGGTTCACCTCCAGTCCTACGCCCACTCTGTCACAAGCGAGCCAGCCAGTTGGTGATCAACCGGCGGCCCGCGTCGCCGGACTTCTCCGGGTGGAACTGGGTCGACCAGACCGGCCCGTCCTCGATCGCTGCGACGAACCGGTCGCCTTCATGATCAGCCCAGGTGATCTTGTCCCCGAGCCCGGGATTCAGCCGGACCGAGTCGGACCGGACGGCATAGGAATGGACGAAATAGAAGCGTTCCCGCTCGGTGCCGGCGAACGCGGCGCTGTCGGTCGGCGGCTGGACGACGTTCCAGCCCATGTGCGGCAGCCGGACCGCGTGCAGCCGCTCCACCGTGCCCGGCCAGACGCCGCAGCCCTTGGTCAGCTCACCGTGCTCGATGCCCTCGGTGAACAGCACCTGGTGGCCGACGCAGATCGCCAGCACCGGCCGGCCGGCGGCCACCCGCTCGCCGATGATCTCTCCCCCGCCGACCGAGGTCAGCCCGTCCATGCAGGCCGCGAACGCGCCCACGCCGGGGACCACCAGGCCGTCCGCCCGCAGGGCCGCGTCCCGGTCGGCCGTCACCTCGACCTCGGCACCGGCCCGGGCCACGGCCCGCTGCACCGACCGGAGATTGCCCGAGCCGTAATCCAAGATCACCACGCGAGGAGCGGTCATGATCTACAGCGCCCCCTTGGTGCTCGGCACCCCGGTGACCCGCGGATCGGGTTCGATCGCGGTCCGCAGGGCCCGGGCGACCGCCTTGAACTGGGCCTCGATGATGTGGTGCGGATCCCGACCGGCCAGCACCCGCACGTGCAGGCAGAGGTGGGCGTGGAAGGCGAGGGTCTCCAGCACGTGCCGGGTCAGCGATCCGGTGTACGCGACGGTGCCGCCGCCGGTGCCCGCCGGGCCGCCGCCGATCCGGACGTACTCCTGCCCCTCCGGCTCACCGCTGTGCACGCAGTACGGGCGACCGGACACGTCCACCACGGCCTGCGCCAGCGCCTCGTCCAGCGGCACCAGCGCGTCGCCGAACCGACGGATGCCGGCCTTGTCGCCGAGCGCGGTCCGGATCGCCTGGCCGAGCACGATCGCGGTGTCCTCGACCGTGTGGTGGGCGTCGATGTGCAGGTCGCCGACCGAGTGCACGTCGAGGTCGATCAGCGAGTGCTTGGCGAAGGCGGTCAGCATGTGGTCGTAGAACCCGACCCCGGTCAGGATGTTCGACCGCCCGGTCCCGTCCAGGTCGAGGCTCAGCTTCACCGTCGACTCGGAGGTCTGGCGCTCCACCGCCGCGGTCCGGTCCGTCATGTCGTCTCCTTCAGCACTGTTTCGAGTGCGTCCTTGAAAGCCGTCATCTCTTCCGGTGTGCCGGCGCTCACCCGCAGCCAGCCGTCCGGGCCGGTCTCCCGGATCAGCACGCCGTGCTCCAACAGACCCTGCCACACCGCGTGCCGGTCCGGGAATCGGCCGAACAGGATGAAGTTCGCGTCCGACTCGGCGACCTCCAGGCCTTGCCCGGCCAGCCAGCCGGCCAGGTCGTCCCGGGCGTCCCGCAGGTCGGCCACCCGGGCCAGCAACTCGTCGGCGTGCGCCAGCGCCACCCGGGCGACCGCCTGGGTGATCGCCGACAGGTGGTACGGCAGCCGGATGATCCGCAACGCGTCGACGAAGGCCGGCGACGCGGCCAGATAGCCGAGCCGGCCGCCGGCGAACGCGAACGCCTTGGACATGGTCCGGGTCACCGCCAGTCGCGGGAACCGGGGCAGCAACTCGAGCGCACTCGGTGTGCCGGCCCGGGCGAACTCGTAGTAGGCCTCGTCCACGATGATCACCCCCGGCGCCGCCTCGATGATCTTGGTCAGCGTGCCCAGCGCGACCGCGGTGCCGGTCGGGTTGTTCGGGCTGGTGACGAAGACGACATCGGGTCGGTGTTCTTTGATCGCCGCGACGGCGCGGTCCGGGTCGATGGTGAAGTCGTCGTCCCGCGGCGCGGTCAGCCAGGCGGTGTGGGTGTCCCGGGCGTATTCGGGATACATCGAGTAGGTCGGCGCGAAGGACAGCACGCTGCGGCCCGGCCCGGCGAACGCGCCGAGCACGTGCAGCATCACCTCGTTGCTGCCGTTGGCCGCCCAGACCTGGTCGGCGGTCAGCCCGTGGCCGAGATAGCCGGCCAGATCGGACCGCAGCGCGCGCGCCTCCCGGTCCGGATAGCGGTTCATCTCGGTCGCGGCGGTCGCGGCCGCCGCGGCGATGTCGGCGATCACCAGCGCACTCGGCGGGTACGGGTTCTCGTTCACGTTCAGCCGGTACGGCACGTCCAACTGCGGCGCGCCGTACGGCTCCTCGCCGACCAGCTCCGGCCGGAGCGGCAGGTCGGCCAGCCCGGAGCCGGTCATCGGCCGAACCTGATCGACACGGCCGCACCGTGTGAGGGCAGGTCCTCGGCCGCGGCGAAGTGTTCGATCTGGCCGGCGATCTCGCCCAGCGCGGCCTCGGTGTAGTCGATCACGTGCACCGCCTTGACGAAGCTGCGCACGGTCAGCCCGGCGGAGTGGCAGGCGCAGCCGCCGGTCGGCAGCACGTGGGTGCTGCCGGCCGAGTAGTCGCCGAGGGAGACCGGCGCCCACGGGCCGAGGAAGATCGCACCGGCGTTGCGGATCCGGGTCGCAATGCCGGACGGATCCTCGGTCTGGATCTCCAGGTGCTCGGCCGCGTAGCCGTTGGCGACGGCGATCCCTTGATCAAGATCATCGACCAGGACCACCGCCGACTGCTGCCCGTTCAGCGCCGCCAGGATCCGGTCGGTGTGCTTGGTTCCGGGCAGTTGCCGTTCCAGTTCGGCGACGACGGCGTCGGCCACCGCCGCGTCCGGAGTGATCAACACCGACGCGGCCGACGGGTCGTGCTCGGCCTGGGAGATCAGGTCGGCGGCGACGAACCGCGGATTGGCGGTGTGATCGGCGAGCACCGCGATCTCGGTCGGCCCGGCCTCGGCATCGATGCTGACCCGGCCCTTGAGCAGCCGCTTCGCCGCGACCACGTAGCTGTTGCCGGGCCCGGTGATTACGTTCACCGGATCGCACAGCCCGTCCACGCCGTAGCCGAACATGGCGATCGCCTGGGCACCGCCGACCGCGTACACCTCGGTCACTCCGAGCAGGTGGCAGACGGCGAGGATCGAGGGGTGCGGCAGCCCGCCGAACTCGGCCTGCGGCGGCGAGGCGACGGCGATCGAGGCGACCCCGGCGACCTGCGCCGGCACCACGTTCATGATCACGCTGGAGGCCAGCGGGGCTCGGCCGCCGGGCACGTACAGCCCGACTCGGTCGACCGGGATCAGCCGCTGGCCGACCCGGGCACCGGCCGCGAGTTCGATCGTCGACTCGGGCTCGCCGCGCTCCACCACGCAGACCTCGCGCCGGCGCCGGATCGATTCGCCGAACGCCGCCCGCAGTTCGCCGTCCAGCTCGTACGCCGCGCGGGCCAGCTCGGCCGCCGGGACCCGGAAGTGCTCCGGCACCACCTGGTCGAACTCCTCGGAGAACTTCTCCAACGCCGGCACGCCGCGCTCCGCCACGTCGGCGACGATCGGCCGTACCACCTCGACGGCGGCCTCGATGTCGAACTCGCCCCGGGGCACGACCGCCGCGTAGTCGATCGTCTCGCCATGGGCGGCCCGGCGACGGAGGTCGATCCGGCCGAGTTGCAGTGAGGTCTGAGGCACGCAGCGATTCTACGGAGGCCCGCTCGCCACCCGCCCGCAATATCACCGCGCGGCGCCCTCTCCCCTCCCCGCCGAATTGTCAGAACTCAGTTGCCCCAGGACACAACTCAGTTCTGACAACTCGGTGTGAGTGTCAGAATCCGGCCATGGTTGATCAGCCCTCCCCCGTGCCAGAATCGCCACCGCGAGGCGAATTGCTCCGGTCCGCCGCCGGGCTCGGCCTCTATGCCGGGGCGTTCGGCGCCTCCTACGGCGCGGTCGCGGTCGGATCGGGACTGTCGGTGCCGCAGGCGATGGTGCTCAGCCTGGTGGTCTTCTCCGGCGCCTCCCAGTTCGCCTTCGCCGGAGTGGTCGCCGCCGCCGGCAGCCCGTTCGCGGCGATCCCGGCCGCCCTGCTGCTCGGCGTCCGCAACTCCTTCTACGGCGTGCCGGTGGCCGAGATGCTCAAACCGCGCTGGCCGGCGAAGCTCTGGACGGCGCACTTCGTGATCGACGAGACGACCGCGATGGCCGTCGGTCAGCCGACCCGGCCGGCGCAGCGCTATGCGTTCTGGGCAACCGGATTGATCTTGTTCGTACTCTGGCAGTGCGGCAGCCTGATCGGCGCGCTGCTCGGCAGCACGATCGACCCGGCTACCTTCGGGCTGGACGCCGCCGCCCCGGCGGTCTTCCTGGCCCTGCTCTGGCCGGCCCTGAAACGATCACGGGCCCGCTGGGTGGCCTTCGGTGGCGCCGCGCTGGCGCTGCTGCTGGTCCCGGTCGCCCCGCCGGGAGTGCCGGTGATCGCCGCCGCGGCGATCGCGATCATCGCCGGCCTGGTGCCCCACCGGGACGATCCGGCTCCGAACGGCGACGTCACCGGTGCGGGAGCGGCGGCATGACCGCGCTCTGGATTGCGGTGATCATCGCCGCCGTCGGCTCATACGCTCTCAAGCTGGCCGGCCTCTCGCTGCCGGAGTCGATCTTGAACCACCCGACGGTGCAGCGGATCGCGCACTACCTGCCGATCGCCATGCTGTCCGCGTTGGTGATCACCGAGCTGTTCGACGGCGGTCAGCGGTACGCAGTGGACTGGACCGTGCTGGCCGGCCTGGCCGCCGGCGTGCTGATGTTGATCTTGAAGCGGGGACTGCTGGTGGTCTTCGTCGTTGCCGTGGTGGTCACCGCGCTGCTCCGGCTGCTGACCTGATCGGGCGGCCGCGGATCAGGACTCGGGCACCGGGAGCACGGAGTAGGTCACCGCGACCCGGCGCCGGCCGGGGCCCGCGCCCGGCCGTTGATCTCGATAGGTCCGCAGCACCTCGTCCAGGGTGTGCCGCAGGTCGGCGATCTCCTCGGCGGTCAGCCAGTAGGTCGTCACGCCCATCGACGTGTAGCCCTCCTGCTCCGCCTTCGGCAGGTTCCGCAGATGACGGATCCGGTTCCGTTGATCATCGAGCATGGACTCGAACAACGCATCGGCCGCCGCGGCGTCGCCGGCGCCCTGGCCCGCCTTGATCTCCAGCACCGTGCCGGCCGCCCGCCAAGGCCGATTGCGCCCGTCGCCGTCCGCCGCGTCATCGCGGACCACCACGCCCCAGCTCTCCAACGCCCGCAGGTGATAGCTCAGCGCACTCGGGCTGAGCGAGGTCCGGCCGGCCAACTGGGTCGCAGTCAGCGGCTGCTGCTCGGCGTACAAGATGTTGATCACCTGCTGTCGCACCTCATGGGCGATCGCGCGGATCGCTCGGGCATCAGTGAGCAGGACCGGCACTTCCTCCGGATCGGACATCTGCCCAGGCTACCAAGATCTGAAAGATATGCTTGACATCTGCCCGGCAGCCACCTACTTTTGGAGATCTGAAAGATCTGCTTCAGATCGGAGTTGGGAAATGCACGGGCATGACGCGTGGCTGACCAGTCACCTCGACCTGGCGCGCTCCGGCGACGCCCGGCACCCGGACTGGGACCGGCACCTGGCCGAGGCCGTCCGCCGGTGCCGGGACGATCGCCGCCGCGCCCGCGACCTGAAGCGCGCCGCCCGGCTCCGCCGCCGCGCCACCCGACTCCTGCACCACGCCACCACCCTGGAGCACGCCCTCACCCCCACCCCGGAAGGCACCTCACATTGAGCGGAGCAGGTATTCCAGCGAGCTGAGGCCGACGCCGAACGCCGAGTAGCTGGTCGTGCAGTCGACGGCGGCTTCGTCGTCCGGAGCGTTCCGGCCCTTGCAGTCGGCCGACAGGTAGTGGCTGCCGTTCACCTGGGCCAGGTCGAACGCCCCGTCGAGCAGCACCTTCGCCTCCTGGTAGTCCGGCTCGGCCATCAGCTTCATCAGGGTCGCCCACGCCGCGGCCGCCGCGTCGCGGCAGTCCTCGATCCGATCGCCGATCTGGCACTCGAACATCGCGTCGGTGCCGTGCCGCAGCCGGTCGGCGTACTGCCGGCAGAGTTGCCGCCCGGCTGCCTGGCCCTGGATGCCCTTCGGGGTCTCGCTCGCCGGCTGACAGCGGTTCGCCGGCGGCGGTGAATTCGGCCAGGGGGTCGGCTCCGGAGTCGGCGACGCCGGCGGGCCGGTGGTCGCCGTCGGGTCCGGGTCCGGGCCGCTGATCAGGTCCCGGGACAACACGATCGCGGCCGTGGCGAGGAGCACCGCGACCACCAGCCCGATGGCCAGCACCACGACGGCGCGCTGGCGCTCCGGCGGTTCCGGATCGGGGTCGGACACGGCCCGAGGCTACCTGTGCCGCCGACTCAACTACCATCACCGTCAGCAGCGCTGAACGATCACCGTCAGCAGCGCGAGGAGGACCAGAATGGCGACCGGCGGCACTCCGGCCACCGCCCTGCTGGCCAGGGCCAAGATCGACTTCACCCTGCATCCGTACGACCACGACCCGGCGACCACCGGGTTCGGCGACGAGGCGGCGGCCGCGTTGGGAGTCGACCGGCAGCGGATCTTCAAGACGCTCGTCGCCGACGTCGCCGGCTCCCCGGTCCTCGCCGTGGTGCCGGTCGCGCAGCAACTCGATCTGAAGGCGCTGGCCGCGGCCCGGGGTGCGAAGAAGGCCGGCATGGCCGATCCCGAGGACGCGGCCCGGCTGACCGGCTCGGTCGTCGGCGGCATCTCGCCGTTGGGTTCGCGCCGCCCGCTGCCGGTGGTGATCGACGCCTCCGCGGAGTCGTACCCGACGATCTTCGTCTCCGCCGGCAAACGCGGCCTGCAACTCGAACTCACCCCCGCCGCCCTCACCCTCGCCACCAAGGGAACCGTGGCCACCATTGCCCACTGAAAGCCGAGTTGTCAGAACTGAGGATGGCTCTAGCAAGCCTCAGTTCTGACAACTCGGCAAAATTGGGGGACGGAGAAGATGGAGGGGTGATGGCGAAGGCGCAGGGTGGGTCCGTCGAGGTCGACGGGCAGCAGGTGCGGCTCACCAACCTGGACAAGGTGCTGTATCCGGAGACCGGGACCACCAAGGGCGAGGTGCTGCTCTACTACACCGAGATCGCCGACCGGATCCTGCCACAACTGGCCGGCCGACCCGCCACCCGGAAGCGCTGGCCGAACGGGGTCGGCACGGAGCGGGACCCCGAGATCGTCTTCTTCACCAAGAACCTGGACTCCGGCACCCCGGACTGGATCACTCGGCAGGGCATCACCCACAGCGACGGCGTCAATCTCTATCCGATCATCGACTCGCTCGCCTCGCTGACCCAGATGGCGCAGTACGCGGCGCTGGAGCTGCACGTGCCGCAGTGGCGGTTCGGCGCCGACGGGAAGCCGGTGCCACCGGACCGGCTGGTGCTCGACCTCGACCCCGGCCCCGGCGTCGGGCTCGCCGAATGCGCCGAAGTGGCACTGCGGATCCGGGACCTGCTGGCCGGGATCGGGATGACAGCGGTGCCGGTGACCAGCGGCAGCAAGGGCATGCACCTGTACGCGCCCCTGAACGCCGATCTGACCGACGGCGAGATCACCTCCGACGGTGCCAGCACGCTGGCCCGGGAGCTGGCCCGCACCCTCGAATCCGCCGATCCGGGTCTGGTCACCAGCCAGATGAAGAAGTCGCTGCGGCCGGGCAAGGTGTTCGTCGACTGGAGCCAGAACAACGCCTCGAAGACGACCATCTGCCCGTACTCGCTGCGCGGCCGGTCCCGGCCGATGGTCGCGGCGCCGCGCAGCTGGGCCGAGCTCGAGTCCGATGATCTTGATCATCTCGACTACCACCAGGTGCTGGCCCGGCTCAGCGAGCCGGATCCGTTGGCCGACCAGGGCGGCGAGGTCGCCGCGGTGCCGGCCGGGCGGGACCGGCTGGCGACCTATCGGAGCATGCGGGACGCGGGCAAGACCCCAGAGCCGGTGCCCGCCACTCCCCCGGCGGCCTCCGCGGGCCGCTCGTTCGTGATTCAGGAACACCACGCCCGCCGGCTGCACTGGGATTTCCGGCTGGAGCACGACGGCGTGCTGGTCAGCTGGGCGCTGCCGAAAGGCGTGCCGGCCACCCCGGACACCAATCACCTGGCGGTGCAGACCGAAGATCATCCGCTGGAGTACGGCAGCTTCGAGGGCTCGATCCCGGCCGGCGAGTACGGCGGCGGCAACGTGACGATCTGGGACTCCGGCAGCTACGTCGAGCACAAGTGGCGGGACGGCAAGGAGGTGATCGCGACGCTGACCGGCCGGGACGACGGTGGGCTGGACGGGCCGCGCACGTACGCGCTGATCCACACCGGCGGTGGCGACCGGCCGGACAACCAGTGGCTGATCCACCTGATGAAGCCGGAGTCGGCGGCCAAGCTGATCGACGAGCCGGGGCCGGCCGCCGCGCTGCCGGAGCCGGTGACACCGATGATGGCCGCCCTGGCCACAGTGGCCGAGCTGCGCAGCACCGACGACTGGTCGTTCGAGATGAAGTGGGACGGCGTCCGGGTGGTCGCCTGCCTCGGCCGAACCGCCGGTGGCGGGACGGCGGTCAAGCTGTACAGCCGGCGCGGGCTGGACGTGACGGCGACCTATCCGGAGATCGCCGAGGCCTGCGCCAAGCTCGACACCGACCAGACGATCTTGGACGGCGAGATCGTCGCCCTCGATGCCGGCGGCCGGCCGAGCTTCAGCCGGCTGCAGCACCGGATCAACGTCCAGCTTGCTCGCGACGTGGCCCGGCTGCGGTCCAGCGTCCCGGTCCAGTTGGTCGCGTTCGATCTGATCATGGTCGATGATCGTTCCCTGCTGCGCACCCCGTACGCCGAGCGGCGGGAGCAGCTGACCGAGCTGCTCACCGAAGCGGATCCGCGGATCCAGGTGCCGCCGGCGTTCGACGGTGATCTTGAAACCGCGCTCGAGGTGAGCGAGTCGATGGGGCTGGAGGGCGTGGTCGCCAAGCGCACCTCCTCCACCTATCTGAAAGGCCGCCGGGCCAGCACCTGGCTCAAGATCAAACACCGCAAACACCAGGAGGTGATCGTCGTCGGCTGGCGGGAGGGTCAGGGCCGGCGGGACGGCAGCATCGGCGCCCTGGTGCTCGCCCTGCCGGATGGCGACGGGCTGCGCTACGTCGGCGCGGCGGGCAGCGGGTTGGGCGACTCCGATCTCGACCTGGCGATGGAGGTGCTCACTCCCCTGGCGCGGAAGAAGACCCCGCTGCCGGCGGTGCCGGCCGAGGAACCGCGGACCGTGCACTGGGTCGAGCCGTTGCTGGTCGGCGAGGTCGAATACGCGGGCTGGACCGAGCCCGGCCTGCTCTGGCACCCGGTCTGGCGCGGCTGGCGGCCGGACAAGACCCCGGAAGAGATCGAGGTCGAAGGTGCCGGTTGATCAAGGTGTACGATGTGTGTATGACCCGCACCAACATCGACATCGACGACGATCTGATCGAAACCGTCATGAAGCAGAACGGCCTGACCACGAAACGAGAGGCCGTCGACTTCGCCCTGCGGAAGACCGTCCGCAAGCCGATGACTTACCAAGATGTACTCAAGTTTCGCGGCATCGGCTATTCCCTGAGCAATGAGGAGCTCGAAGCCCTCACCCCGGCCGAACGGTGATCCGCCTGCTCGATGCGTCCGTCTGGGTCAGTGTCTTCCGGGAGGATCCAGTGGTGATCGGACAACTGGCTGAACTCGACGCCGCCGACGAGATCGAAATTGTCACGTGCGGCCCGATCCGGATGGAACTTCTCCAGGGTGCCCAGCCGGCCGAATACCCAAGAGTGCACGACGCACTGGAAAGCGCCAGGTCGATCCCGATCATCGAGAACGATTTCGATCTCGCCGCCTCGATCTACCGCTCGGTGCGCCACCGCGGTCACACGGTGCGATCGGGTCTGGACTGTCTCATCGCGGCGATGGCGTACCGATCCGAGGCCACTGTTGTCCATCGCGACGTCGACTTCACTCGAATCGCCGAAGCGGTGCCTGACCTGGCCGTAATCGACCTAACGGCGTGACGCCCGGCGCGGCAGGATCGGCCGCGGCTCCTCCGGGTCGCGGGACAGCGACGAGGCCAGCAGCACCGGAATGATCCCGCCGAACGGCCAGGCCAGGAACGCGATCGGGGTCCGCAGGGTGAGGTCGACCGGCACCTGATCACCGGGGACGGCCGCCGCCAGCCGGGTCTCGAAGTCGTGCGGCCCGATGATCCCGCCGGCCAGGAAGCAGAGCAGCCCGGCGATGATCGCGCCGAGCACGGCGACCAGCACCACCGGCCAGCCGAGCCGGCCCAGCCAGCGCCAGGCGATCACGCCGAGGCCGAGCCCGACGGCGAAGCCGATCAGCACGAAGTAGGCGTCGCCGGCGACGATCTCCACCAGCTGCCGCTCCGGCATCGAGGCCGAGGCGTCCGACGCCACCTGATAGCTGGCCAGCGGCGTCACCCGGGACCAGAGCACACCGGTGAGCACCCCGATGGCAACGCAGAACGCCGCGTACACCGAGATCCAGGTCACGGATTTACGCCGGCGCTCCCGCTTCGTCTCGATCGCCCGCCGTGCTGACACCCGGCGAGTCTATTGCTGCCGACCCGCGCACCGACACGGACGCCCCGGCCACCGGACCACACGCCTGAGCCGGCAGCGATCACTCGGGCGTAGCCGATGCCCGGATCAAGGGCTTCGGCCGGGGCGACGCCGCACGGCACGGATCAGGAACGTCAGCGGTCCACCGCCGAGAACGGTCCCGGCCAGCAACACCATCATCGGCGTCAACCACAGCTCGTGGAACGTGTCGAGGCGGGCATCCTGAGGATCGTTCGGTCGATAACGCACCGGCACGGTGTCGCCCTTCTGGTGCTGCTGCGGAGGGCTCTCCACCGTCGCGCTGAAGGTGATCGTCCGTCCCGAGGCGGTGAAGCTGATCTCAGGTGATGCTCCACGCCACCCGTGACGGTGCCTCGGCCCCAGGTGGCTGTCGATCACTGTGCCGGTCGTCGTCGCGGAGCCGGCCAGGAATCCGACGGTCGAGGCGGTCACCGCAATGCTCCATCCGACGCCGATCGCGCCGATGATCACGAACGGAATGGTGACCAGCATGATGGTCAGGAACTCGGTTCGAGGCAGGGCGGTCTTCGTTCCCACAGCTGGGCTCCTCTTCGACGAGCAGGTCCCCCTGGTGATCAGGAGGCCAGGCAGGACGGGCCGAGCAGAGCCTTCAGGTCCGCCATCAGCGGCCCCGACGGGTTCACCCGCAGTTGTTGATCAAGCCGCATCAGCGTGGTCCGGCCCGAGGACACCAGTTTCAGCCGGACCTCGGTGCCGCCCGGGTGCGAGCTCAGCACCTCACGCAACTGCTCCACCACCGGCGGGGTGCAGCGGACCGCGGGCAGCGAGATCACCACCGGACCGGACGGGGCGTCGGTGACGTCGGGCAGGGTCAGCTCCTGGCCGGTCAACGCGACGCTGTCGTCGTCCACCTTGATCCGGCCCTTGACCTTGACCACCGTGTCGGTCGCCAGCGAGGTCGAGACCAGGTCGTAGGCCTTCGGGAACAGCAGCACCTCGATCGAGGCCTCCAGGTCCTCGACCGTGACCACCGCCCAGATGTCGCCCCGCTTGGTCGTCTTCCGGGTGATGTTGGTGATCATGCCGCAGACCGTGATCATGCCTTCGCGCGGCCCGTCGTCGGCCAGCACCGCGGCAATGCTGAGATCCCGCTCGGCCGACAGGACATGCTCCAGCCCCTGCAGCGGATGATCACTGACGTAGAGGCCGAGCATCTCCCGCTCGAACGCGAGCTTGGTGGTTTTGTCCCAGTCCTCCAGATCCGGCACCGTGCCGCCGAGCACCGGGTCGGTGCCGCCGAGGTCGCCGAACAGATCGTCCTGCCCGTGGGCCGAATTGCGCTTGATGTCGATCACGCCGTCGACCGCGTTTTCATAGATCGACATCAGGGCCCGCCGGGGATGCCCCATCGAGTCGAACGCGCCGGCCTTGATCAACGACTCGGTGACCCGCTTGTTGCAGGCGATCTGGCCGATGTGATCGAGGTAGTCGTAGAAGGTGGCCGCCTTCCCCTTCTCCTCCCGCGACGCGACGATGTCGTCCACCACGTTGGCGCCGACGTTGCGGATCGCGGTGAGGCCGAACCGGATGTCGGAGCCGACCGGGGTGAAGTTGTGCTCCGATTCGTTCACGTCCGGCGGCAACACCTTGATCCCCATCCGCCGGCACTCGGACAGATAGATCGCCATCTTGTCCTTGTCGTCCTTGACCGAGGTCAGCACGGCCGCCATGTATTCGGCCGGATAGTTGGCCTTCAGGTACGCGGTCCAGTAGGACACCTGGCCGTACGCGGCAGCGTGCGCCTTGCCGAAGCCGTAGTCGGCGAACGGCATCAGCGCGTCCCAGACCGCCTTGACCGCCTGGTCGGAGAAGCCGCGCTCCTTCATCCCCGCTTCGAACGGCGCGTACTCGGCGTCGAGGACTTCCTTCTTCTTCTTGCCCATCGCGCGCCGCAGCATGTCGGCGCGACCCAGCGTGTACCCGGCCAGGTGCCGGGCGACCTCGATCACGTCCTCCTGATAGACGATCAGCCCGAAGTTGTCCTCGATCACCGGCTTGAGCGCGTCGATCACTTCGGGGTGCGGGTAGACGATCTCCTGCTGCCCGCTGCGCCGCAGTGCGTAGTTGACGTGCGAGTTGATCCCCATCGGGCCCGGCCGGTACAGGGCGATGGTCGCCATGATGTCCTGGATCCGCTTCGGTCGCATCAGCCGCAGCAACGACCGGGTGCCGCCGGAGTCCAACTGGAACACGCCGAGGGTGTCGCCTCGGCTGAGCAACTCGTAGGCGGCCTCGTTGGTCGGGTCGGCACCGAGCGCGTCCAGGTCGAGCTCGACGCCGCGGTTGAGCTTCACGTTCTCCACCGCGTCGCCCAGCACGGTCAGGTTGCGCAGGCCGAGGAAGTCCATCTTGACCAGGCCGAGCGCCTCACACGACGGGTAGTCGAACTGGGTGATGATCGCCCCGTCCGCCTCCCGTTTCATGATCGGGACGATGTCCAGCAGCGGCTCCGAGGACATGATCACGCCGGCAGCATGCACGCCGGGCTGCCGGATCAGGCCCTCCAACCCCTTCGCGGTGTCGACCACCCGCTGCACGTCGTTGTCGGACTGGTAGAGCTGCCGGAACTCCCCGCCCTCGCCGTAGCGGGCGTCGGACTCGTCGAACAGCTTCTTCAGCGGCACGTCCTTGCCCATCACCGGCGCCGGCATGGCCTTGGTGATCCGGTCGCCCATCGCGAACGGGTAACCGAGCACCCGGGACGAGTCCTTGACCGCCTGCTTCGCCTTGATCGTGCCGTAGGTGGCGATCTGGGCCACCCGGTCGTCGCCGTACTTGTCGCTGACATACCGGATCACCTCGCCCCGCCGACGCTCGTCGAAGTCGACGTCGAAGTCGGGCATCGACATCCGCTCGGGATTCAGGAAGCGCTCGAAGGTCAGCTTGTATTCGAGCGGGTCCAGGTCGGTGATCCGCATCGCGTACGCGGTCAGCGAGCCGGCGCCGGAGCCACGGACGCCGGTCCGGATGCCCCGGTCCTTGGCCCACTGCATGAAGTCCGCGACCACCAGGTAATACCCCGGGTACCCCTTGCCGATGATCACCTCGTTCTCGTAATCCGCCCGCTTCCGGGCCTCGTCGGTGATCCCGCCCGGATACCGGAACCGCAGCCCCTTCTCCACCTCCTTGAGATACCAGGAGGTCTCGTCCTCGCCCGGCGGGCAGGGGTAGCGCGGCATGAACCGGCCCTCGCCCTCGGTGAAGGAGATCTCGCACCGTTCCGCGATGGCCAGCGTGTTGTCGCAGGCCTCCGGCAACTCCTTGAACACCTGGCGCATCTCGGCCGGCGACTTCAGGTAGTAGCCGTTGCCGTCCAGCTTGAACCGGTTCGCGTCGGCCATCGTCGCGCCGGTCTGGACGCAGAGCAGCACCTCGTGCGCCGCCGCGTCGTCCGGCGTCGAGTAGTGCAGGTCGTTGGTGGCGACCAGCGGCAGGTTGAGGTCCTTGGACAGCCGGAGCAGGTCGTCTCGGACCCGCTTCTCCAGGTTCAGGCCGTGGTCCATGATCTCGACGAAGTAGTTGCCGGCGCCGAAGATGTCCCGGAACTCGGCGGCACTGGCCGCGGCCTCGTCGTACTTACCCAGCCGGAGGTAGGTCTGCACCTCGCCGGACGGGCAGCCGGTGGTCGCGATCAGGCCCTTGGAATACTCCGACAGCAACTCGCGGTCCATCCGCGGCTTGTAGAAGTAGCCCTCCAGCGACGCCCGGGAGCCCAGCCGGAACAGGTTGTGCATGCCCTCGGTGGTCTCGGACAGGATCGTCATGTGGGTGAACGCGCCGCCGCCGGACACGTCGTCACCGCCGCCGTCACCCCAGCGGACCCTCTTCCGCTCGCTGCGATGCGTCTTCGGCGTGACGTAGGCCTCGATGCCGATGATCGGCTTCACCGGGTACGACTTCGACACCTTGAAGAACTCGTAGGCCCCGTGCAGCATGCCGTGGTCGGTGATGGCGAGGGCCGGCATCCCCATCCGCTCGGCACCGGCGAACAGGTCCTTGATCCGGGCGGCACCGTCCAGCATCGAGAACTCGGTGTGAACGTGCAGGTGGACGAAGCTGTCCTTGCTCCCCGAACCCTGACCCGCTGTCGCCGTGGTTCCCGCCATGACTTGAGCCAACCTCCAAATGTCGAACAACGCGGCGCCGGGCCGTGGGGAAGTTCGGCTCGAAGACACACTTTATGCCTTCCCGGCAGACACCATGATGAGGCACGCCGCTGACAGTCCGGCCGAACCCCGGGACCGCCCCGATCCGGTGCTGTGCAAGGAAAATTCCCTGGAATCCGACCACCAGTCGGACACCGTTCCGCGACACGCCGGGGATCCCGGGCGGCCCGCTGGACTGGCGGCCGGATTCCAGGGCGGCACCGCTCAGCCGAGCCGGCGCAGACCCTCCAGCAACGGGGTGGTCGGGCGGCCGATCAGGGCGCCCAGCACCCCGTCGCCGGTGTCGGCCAGCGTCCCGCCGGCGATGTTGCTGTCGAGGGCAGCGACGAAGCCGGCCGTGCCCTCGTCCAGGCCGGCCGCGACCAGTTCCTTGACCAGCACCTCCGGCTCGACCGGCCGGTAATGCACCTCGGTCCCGATCACCCGCCCGATCGCCGCGGCCAGTTCCGGGTAGTCCCAGGCGACGTCGCCGGCGAGTTCGTACACCCGGCCTTGATGATCTTGCCCGGTCAGCACGGCCGCGGCCGCCTCGGCGTAGTCGACCCGCGACGCCGACGCGACCCGGCCGGCGCCGGCCGCGGCGGTGATCATCCCGGTCTGCCGGGCCTGCGCCAACTGTGCGGCGTAGTTCTCGGTGTACCAGTTGTTGCGGAGGAAGGTGTACGGAAGCCCGGACTCCTTGATCAATTCCTCGGTCGCCTTGTGCTCCGGCGCCAGCGCCAGCTCGGTGCTGGCAGCGTGCGGCGCGCTGGTGTAGACGACCTGCTCGACGCCGGCCGCCCGCGCCGCCTCGATCACGGCGCTGTGCTGGGCGATCCGTCGGCCCGGCTCACTGCCGGAGATCAGCAGCAGCCGCTCGACTCCCTCGAGTGCCGGCGGCAGTGTCTCCGGCGCGTCGTAGTCGCCGACCCGCACTCCGATCCCCTGCGCCGCCAGGTCGGTCGCCTTGGCCGGGTCCCGGACCACCGCGACCAAGTCCTCCGGCCGGCGACTGCGCAGCAGTGCCTCGATCGTCAGCCGGCCCAACTGTCCAGTGGCTCCCGTCACTCCGACGGTCATCCGCGTCTCCCTACCTCGAGCAAACTGATTGACGCTTCAAGTAACTCTTCTGACCACGGTTTATTCCGGATCCCGCCTACAGCGGGAGCGATTGCCGTCGTGACGGCGGCGCAGACCCCGACCGGGCCGGCCTCGGAACGGGTCGTCGCCGATGGCACCGGCACCGAGGTACGGCGCCCAGCCCAGGGGACCGCATCGTTACCGTGCACCATGCCGGCACTCAGCCGTTGATCGAACTCGGCGTCGTGCCGGTCGGCCGGTCTCAGGTCGTGGAGAGCGAGATTTCGGTCGAGACACTGGCGAAGCTGCAGGACGTGCCGATCGTCGCCGGCCCCGACAGGCCGGACCTGGAGCGAGCTCGATCCCGAGCTGATCCTCGCGGTGAACAGCCTCGATCCGGCCGTCCTTGATCAACTTCGCGCGCCGGCGCCGGTGATCGTGATCGACATCATGGGTGCGGGCCTGGGAATCCCGGCCAGGTCGTGCTCTACGGATCGCAGAGCAGCTACGGCAAGGTGCTGACCAAGGCGGGCGCGAAGATCTCCGCGGTCGAGGACGAGGCCGTGGCCAAGGAGCCGACGCACGAGCTCGAGGTCAGTCTGGAGCAGGCGCCCGAACTGCTCCGGGGCGCGGCGCAGCTGCACGTCACCAACTTTCGCGGCGTGCCGAACGCCCAGCTTGCCGACACCAAGAAACAGGCGCACCAGCCTGCCGCTGGTCCGGCAGGGCCGACTCTTCCCCCGGCGGCAAGGACACCATCGCCGGTTTCGAGGTGGCCAACTACGACCTCACGGCTCTCGATCGGGCCTTGACCAGGATCGCGGCCGGTTGATCGGTCGGCACCCTCGCTCGGCGCCTCCGATTTCGGACACCACAATTTGGTCATTTGATTGACCGGAAGGTTCAGGGCCGCTTATCTTCAGGTATGAGGCTCTGGTCAGGTTTGGCGGTTGCTCTGCTCGGCGTCGTGGGTTTGTTCCCGGCCGGGCCCGCCGCTGTCGCGGGCGAGCCGGCGCAGGCCGTCTTCACCGTCTATCTGGCGCCCGCGAACGGCGGCGGATCAGACACCAACAACGGGCTCACGCCATCGACGGCGGTCAGCACGCTGGCTCGGGCCCAAGCCGTGTTGCGTGAGCACCAGCCGACGACCGATGTCGAGGTGCGGATCAAGCAAGGGACCTACGTCGCGCCGCCCTTTCACGACTGGCGCTTCTACGTCGCGGGTCACTCGATCTCGTTCCTGCCGATCGACTACACGCCCGGCCAGGGCATGCCGGCCGGTGGCCGGCCGATCTTCCGGAACGCCCGGTGTGGCTCGATCTACTGCGACGGATTCTGGCTGCAACCCCGGCTGCCGACGGAGACCTCGGATCCCTTGTACGACGGCGGTGTGAGCGGGCTGCGGTTCTACTATCTGCAGGTCGAGTACTACTCGGCCGGCGGCCTTTCGATCTACGGCGACTCCGAACGCGACGTCGAGGACGAGCAGTACAGCCCACCACTCCAGGTGCGCGGCAGCCAGGGTCTGAACGGCAACACGATCTTCGGCATGCAGTTCAGCAACCTGGGTAATCGGTGGAGCCTCGGAACATTCGGCTACGGCGCGATTGTGCTGACGAATTCATCGAACAACCGGATCGAGAACAATCACTTCGTCAACATCGAGAACGCGAGTTCGTCGGCCAGCCTGATCCACGGCGTCTACATCACCCATTTCAGCTCGTCGAACCTGATCACCCGCAACCGGTTCGCCTCGATCAGCGGGGATCCGATCAAGTCACGGAACCTGAGCAACCACAACAACGTGGAGCACAACACGTTCACCCGCACCGGCCGGATCTCCTACTATCGTGGCGAATTCTGTGATCGGCAGTGTGCGATCGACAACGGTTTGGCCCGGCAGTGCGCGTCGTACGGTGACCGCTTCTTCAACAACGTGGTGCAGAGCGCGTACGACGGCGGCCACCTCTCCAACTGGTCTCTCGGACCCGAGGGCAACTCCTACGCCGGTGCCGCACCGTGCTCGATCCCCGCCGGTGAGGTGCGGATCAGCACGGGCGGCAACACGTCGTAGGCCCGTGATCGTCAGCCACCGGCGAGCTCGGTCAGCGCCTCCTTCGAGCCCGGCGCCAACTCGACCGGGGCCGAGTCCTGGGCGAGCTTCGGGTCCAGTTCGTTGGCCGACGGATGCACCTGGGCCAGCTTGTCCTTGCTGCCCCAGAGCAGCTTGGTGATCGCGCAGGCGTTGTTGGCCGGGAACTCGTCGGTGACCAGCAGCAGGTTCGGCACCACGATCGTCTTGACGTCGCTCTTCAGGTTGTACGTGGCTGCCGGGATGGTGCCCTCGGCGTAGACCGCGTTGATCTCCTGCATCTTCGGCAGCAGCGGCGTGATGTCGACGAACTTCGCCAGGTCGGGCTGGGAGGTGAACAGGTCGGTCAGGTTCGGGGTGGGCAGGCCGCCGGACCAGACGAAGGCGTCGATCGTGCCGTCCTTCAGCCCGTCCACCGTCTTGGCCAGGTCGAGCCGCTGCGCCTTGACGTCCTTGGCCGGGTCCAGGCCGGCCGACTCCAGCAGCCGGTTGGCAATCACCTCGGTCCCCGACTTCGGCGAACCGGTGGAGACCGTCTTGCCGCGCAGGTCCTCGACCGAGTCGATCCCGGCGTCCGCCCGGGCCACCACCTGGGTGTAGTTGGAGTAGATCCGGCCGAGCGCGCGGATCGGCTGCGGCTCGGTGAACGAACCCTTCCCGGTCACGGCGTCGGCGGCCGTGTCGGCCAGCGAGAACGCGATGTCGTAGGTGCCGTCGACCAACTGCTGAATGTTCTGCACCGAGGCGCCGGTCTCCGCCGCCGTCGCCCGGATCGGGGTCTCGGCGCTGATCAGGCTGGCCAGGCCGCCGCCGAGCACGTAGTAGACGCCGGTGCTGTTGCCGGTGGCGATGGTCAGTTGGGCCGCGGTCGCCTCGCAGGCGCCGGCCGAGCCGCTCGCGCCGGGCTCGCTGGTCCGGTCCTGCCGGCCGCCGCAGCCGGTGAGCAGCAACGCCAGCACGGACAGGGTGGCGACGATCGCGCCCACCGGTCGGACGCGATGTAGATGATCATGCATCGGTGACTCCTTGCGTCAGGGTTTGTCGTCGGGACGAGATCAGGTTCAAGATCACCGCCACTGCGGCGAAGGCGAGCCCGATCGCGATCGAGACCGGGTGCAGGTAGAGCAGCAGCAACGCGGCCGGCAGGCAGAGGATCCGCTGCAGCCGGTTGGCTTCGCGGAAGATCCAACCGCCGGTGACCACGGCCAGCGCCGCGACGGCGATCATGCTGACCACGGTGGTCCAGAGGATGTCCAACGGGGCGCCCTGCAGCAGCAGGTGCGAGCCGTTGTCGGTGATCACGAACGCCAGCGGCGCGAGGAAGGCCGGCAGCGTGTATTTCGTCGCCTGCCACATGGTCTTGATCGTGTTGCCGCCGGTGATCGCCGACGAGGCCACCGCCGCCAACGCTGTCGGTGGCGACACCTCCGACAGCACGGCGTAGTAGAAGATGAACATCGCGGACTCGCCCGGGCTCACGCCGAGGGTCTGCAGCGCCGGCCCGATCACCACCCAGGCGATGATGAACGAGGCGGTCACCGGCACGGCCAACCCGAGCAGCAGCACCGCCACCGCAGCCAGCACGGCGGTCAGCACCAGCACCACGGTCGGATTGTCGGTCAGTGCGCGACCGACGGCGACCAGGATGTCGGCCAGGTTCTGGCCCAGCCCGGTCTTGACGATCACCGAGGTGATCACGCCGGCGGCCGCGCAGACCGTGACCACCCCCAGCGCCGACCGGATGCCGCCGCTCAGGGCGCGGGCGAGGTCCTTGCCGTAGGTGATCATGGCCGGCCCTAACCGCTCCCGGATGCTGTCCGGGTCCAGCGGGTCACGGCGGGAGACGATCCGCTCCACCAGGCCGAACACGGCCGCCACCGCGGTCGCGTACACGACCGCCCTGAACGGCGGGATTCCGGCGGCCAGGAAGACGATGATGATCGCCAGCGACAGCAGGTGGTAGCCGAACCGCAGCAGGAGTTTGCCCGGATGCTTCCGCGGCATCTCGACCGCCTTGGCGCCGAACCGGCGGGAGTCGATCTCGACCGCCAGGATGATGCCCAGGTAGTACAAGATCGTCGGGATCACCGCCCAGAGCAACACCTGCAGGTAGGACACCCGCAAGTATTCGGCGATGATGAACGCCGCGGCGCCCAGGGTCGGTGGGGACAGGATGGCGCCGATGCCGGCGGCGGCCAGCATCCCGCCGGCGTTCTCCCGCGGATAGCCCGCCCGACGCAGGATCGGCCAAGTCACCGCGCCCAGGCTGACCGCCGTCGCGGTGCCGGAGCCGGAGACGGTGCCGAGCAGGAAGCCGCTCAGGGTGACCGTCCGGCCGGGCGCCGACCGGGACTTGCGGAACAGGGCGAAGCTGAGGTCGATGAAGAACCGGCCGGCGCCGGTCGCGTCCAGCACCGCGCCGTAGATCGTGAACAGCACGATGTACGACGCCGCGACGTCCAGCGGCGTGCCGAAGAAGCCGGACTGATCGTTGTAGAAGCCGTTGATGATCTGGTCGAAGTCGACGCCGGCGTGACTGATCGGCCAGGAGATCGGCAGGAAGCCGCCGTAGTAGGCGTATAGGAAGAAGGCGACGCAGACGATCGGCAGCACCAGGCCGGTGGTCCGCCGGCACGCCTCCAGCACCAGCAGCGTCAACAGCGCGCCGGCGATCACATCCAGCGGGCTGAGCTGGCCCTGGCGATCAAGGAACGCGTTGAAGCCGCCGCTCGGCGCCGGCAACACCGGATAGAGGCAGACCAGCAGGGCGACGACGGCCAGCGCCCAATCGATCACGTTCGGGTTGTCGCTTCGCGACCCGACCCGACGTCGCTTGCGGAACCGGAAGGTGAGGAAGACCAGCGGCAGCGTCGCACCGAGGAAGATGATCAAGGAATACTGGTTGCCCTGCGGCAGCGGGAAGAACACCTGCCACAGCACCCAGGCCGCGATCACGAAGCAGAGCCCGCCGATCACCAGATCGAGCCGGGGGCCGAGCCTGCGGGCCGGCCGCTCCTCGTCGTAGGTCGCGATCAGCTCGTCGACCTTGTCCTTGCCGACCGTCCCGGGACCGGATTCACGTCTCTTCTCAGCAGACTGAGCATCCACGGCGTCGGGACCCATGCGGTGACTATACGGCCGAAGCTCGGCGAGCAGCATGCGGGCCGGGGCGGGGACCCTAGGGTGTGTCTCTTAAATCCTGGTCGATAGCGAGCGGCGTCCAGGGCGTGACCGGCAAGGCGGAGGAGGAGGTCGTAGCGGTGTTCTACGGACGACGACGACAACGCAGCCGGTCGCGTCCTGGGCGCCGCGCAGCCGACCAGGGTTTAAGAGACACGCCCTAGGCTTCGCCGTACGACCAGGACCGATCACGGACGGCAGCGGAGGATGATCATGACGGGTAGCACCGCCGGTCGCGGCGAGCGGGTGCTGCTCGGCCGCGCGGAGCGCCGGGATCAGATCATCCAGGCGGCGGCCCAGGCGTTCCTGCGGCGCGGCTTCGCCGGCACGACGGTGGACGAAATCGCCGAGTCGGCCGGCGTGACCAAGGTGTTGATCTACCGGCACTTCTCGACCAAGCGGGAGATCTACCTCGCGGTGCTGGGCCGGGCCTGGCACCGGCTCGCCGCCTCGACCGGCGGGGGCCCGGACACCGACCGGCTGGACCGACTCGTCCGGGCGGCCGAACAAGATCCGGACGGTTTCCGGATCCTGTTCCGGCACGTCCACCGGGAGCCGGAGTTCGCGGACTACGTCCGGGACCTGGACGAGCCCCAGCGAGCCACCTCGAACGAGCTGCTCGCCGTCCGGGTCCGGGATCGGCGCCGCCGCGCCTGGCTGGCCGCTGTGGTCCCGGAACTCGCGATCCAGTCGATCCTGGCCTGGCTGGACACGGACCGGCCGATCGACGCGGCCGAGTTGATCACCGCGATCCGCGACATGGCCGCCGCGGCCATCGGCGACAACTGATCTCGCCCGGCCGAGGTAGGTGGGCCGGACCTGAGTAAGCGTCCAGGTCGACGCCCCTTGCTGCTGAGAATGCCGACGAGTTCCAAACGACTCGCTGAACTGGTGCTGGGCGCCGCGCCGTTGCGTCGGCAGGTGGAGACTCAATTGGCAGCAAAGAGGGCAGGTTGGGCGGCGGTCGGGTCTAGTCGGCCTGCTTCCGTGACGCGGGCGCCGAGAGTCGCCTTTCCCACGCAGAATCGCCGATTTCACGTGGGGGAAACTCACCACTCGATTCCGAGCGAACGCGTATGGGCGGACCGACGCGACCAAGCGCCTGGGCCATCCCCGTTTGCTGCCGGGAAGGCTCCCGAGTTCCGAACGCAACTCTCGCCGGCGAACGGCTACCAGGCGACCACCAGCGCGGCCAGCCCGCCGCCGATCGCGTCCTGCCGGTGCTCCAGTTGATCACTGGTCAGGTGCAGGGTCGGGTAGCGCTCGAACAGCTTGCTGAAGACGGCGCGCAGTTCGACCCGGGCCAGGCTGTTACCGATGCAGAAGTGCGGGCCGTGGCCGAACGCCAGGTGCGGGTTCGGGTGGCGGGTGATGTCGAACGCGTCCGGCCGGTCGAAGACGGCCGGGTCGCGGTTGGCGACGCCGAAGCCGAGCAGCACCGCGTCGCCGATGTTGATCACCGTCGAGTCGATCTTGAGCTCCTCGCCCGCGTACCGGAGCAGGGTGCCGGCCGACGCCCCGGTGCCGATGGTCAGCCGGAGGATCTCCTCCACCGCCCCGTTGATCAAGGACGGGTCGGCGTGCAGCAGCTCACGTTGCTCCGGGTGACGCAGGAACAACACCGTGCCGAGGTCGATCCGGGTCATCGTGGTCTCGTGGCCGGCGAACAGCAGTCCCTTCGCCAGCCGGGCCGCCTCGGCCGCGGCGAGCCCGTCGACTGCTGCCAGATCGGAGAAGACGTCCTCGCCGGGTTCGGTCCGCCTGCGCGCCAGCAACTCCCCCGCGTACGCCGTGAACTCCTCGTCGGCCGCGTGTGAGTCGGCCGCGTCGTCGATCTTGGCCAGCCGGGTGGAGAAGGACCGCAGCCGTTCGGAATCCTCGACCGGCGCGCCGAGCAGGTCGCAGATCACCATCACCGGCAGTGGCGCCGACAGGGCTTCGTGCAGGTCGATCGGCAGCTCACCGAAGGCCTCGAGCAGGTCGTCCACCCGGCGCTCGATCGACTCCTGCAGCAGTCGCATCCGTTTGGCCGAGAAGGCCGAGCCGAGCAGCCGCCGCAGCCGGGCATGCTGCACCTGCTCGGTCGCGAAGTCGCCGCTCGGTCCGCCCAGCAGGGCGGCCTCGTGGCTGCGCGCGGCGCGTTCGGGTTCGGGATGGGACCGGCCGAGCATAGGCTCGGCGGCGAGCTGCTTGACCACGTCGTAGCCGGTGGCCAGCCAGGCCTCGTCACCGACCCGGGTCAGCACCCGGGTCAGCGGGGCGGAGCGCTGCAGGTCGCGATACCGCGGCGCGATCTCGATCGGATCGGCGCGGGACGGGAAGGGCAGTTGTTCCATCAGACCCCCTGGATCAGAGTGTTTACTCTCAAGTTAATAGAGCCGATCCGCTGCGACCAAGGGAGGTCCTGTGCGCCGAACACCATCGGGCACCGAATCGGTGCATCCTGGTCCGCATGAATCGTCGCCGGGGTCGTTGTCGTGGCTGAGCCGCGGTCGGAGTTCCAGCTGCGGCACATCGGCCCGGCCCGGTTCGGCCCCTACCTCGCGGCCGGCGCCGGGGATGCCACCAAAGCCGCGCTGCTCTATCACTGGAACGCCCAGCTGTCGGCCGCGCTCTGGCTGGATCTCGGCCACACCGAGGTGGCGCTCCGCAACGCGCTGAACGATCGGATGCAGCGCCGACACCTGGCGCGGGGCCGGCCCGGCCACTGGCTCGACGACCCGACCCGGGAGCTGGGCAAGGCGAGTGTCCCGGGCGGCCGGCACGCGCAGCCGTACCTCGACATCCATCGGGCCCGGGAACGGGTCCAGCGGCGGCGGAAGCGGGTGACGCCGGACCACATCGTCTCCGAGACGTTGATCGGTCTGTGGCATCAACTGGTGTCGCGGCGGCAGATGTTCCTCTGGCCGGATCTCGCTGCCGCCTTTCCCGGCGCGCCGAACCGGCGCCAGGCCACGATCGGTGAACTGGTCACCTCGATCCGCGATCTCGGCAACCGGATCGTGCACCGGCATCAGCTGCTCGATCTGCCGGTGGCCCGGCGGCACACCGACCTGCGCACGCTGGCCCGCTACCTCGATCCCGAGCTGGAGTCGTGGATCGTCGATCACTCAACCGTGGCAGGGATTCTGGACCGCCGCCCGGTCTAGACGCGACCGGCGGACATGCCTAGACTCGGTCCGTCGAACGCCCCGGAGCCGTCCCTGTAGTCCGATCTCGGACCGATCACACGGCCGGGGCTTTTCTGTGCCCTGCCGCCGACTCGGGTTCACCCCTGGCGACTGCACCGGTAGGCCGCCGGTGACGTCCCGGTGAGCTGCCGGAACTGCCGGCTGAAGTAGAAGACGTCGCGGTACCCGAGCCGCTGGGCGATCAGCTTGATCGGCTCCTCGGAGTCACTGAGCCGGCGCTTCGCCTCGGTCACCCGGCACTCGAGATGGTGCTGGTGCAGGGTCTTGCCGGTGGCGCCGCGGAACTGCCGGCGCAGCGTCGTCAGCGACATGCCCACCGACGCCGCGAGCCGCGCGTAGTCGGGTCGCCGGTCGGCCGCGACGATGTCCTGCAGCACCCGCTCCAGCCACGGCGGCCGGCCTGGTCCGGGGGTCTGGGCCGCCTCGGCGAGCTCCAGCAGCATCCGCTCGACCAGGTTGGCCGCTCGCCGGTGCGGCCAGCTGCCGGGTTGCTGCGCCAGCGCCATCGCTTCGTCGAACAGTTCGGTGAGCGAGGCGGCGAGCTCCGGCCCGGCGCTGGTGGGTCGGGTCGGCCACAGCCGGTCGGCCTGCCAGGACGCAACCCGGGGCCCGGTGAACGACAGGTAGCGGTGGTCCCAGGGCCGGCCGCGCGGCCACTCGTGGAACCGGATCCACGGGCCCGGATAGCACGGCCAGGTCCAGGCGCCACCACTCAGCTCGTACCGCTGGTCGTCGTAGAACAGTTCAACCGCACCCGAGGTCAGGAACTGCAGCGTGGAGTAGTCGAAGTGCTTGTCCACGGACGCGATGCACGCGGGCGTGCGCTTGCCGTGCAGGAAGATCAGATCGTCCAACATGGCAGCCTCATCGTGCGCTGGTCGGAATACACAAAGCGACGGCGCCAACCTCCATGGTCAACCGATCACCGGACGACCAGGATGTACGTCGAGCAGTAAATCCTGATCAGCTGGGGAAGGACTTGATTCCATGATCACTCCGATCGACACCGAGGTCGTGAAGCCGTTGTCGTTGACCGACAGTGAGGTCGAATTCTACAAGCGGGAAGGCTATCTCTGTCTGCCCGGCCTGGTCGACGGCCGCGCCGTCGAGCAGTTGCGGGCCGAGGTCTTCCAGGTCCTGGAGGCCAACGGTGTCCCCCGGGCCGGACTGGACCAGGCGACCGAGACCGCCGACAAGCTCCGGCAGTGCCCGCAGTACCTGGCCGGCTCGGCCCTGGACACCTTGATCAACGGCGAACCGACCCTGGCCGTCGCCTCCCGGCTGATCGGCGGCCGGGCCCACCGGTATCTGCCCTTCACCGCGGTCAAGGCCGGCGGCGGTGGCGGCACCATGCACTTCCACCAGGACAACAACTACACCCGCCACGACCCCGCCCTCGGCTCGATCAACCTCTGGGTCGCCCTCGGCGACATGACTCCCGGCAACGGCTGCCTACAGATCGTCCCGCGCTCGCATCGTGATCAACTGGACTCCCGCCCCAGCGACGACGGCGACACCCACCGCCAGGTCGAGGTGGATCCGCTGGATTGCCTGCCCATCCGGATGCGCGCCGGCGACGCCGTCGCCTTCAGTCGGTGGACGGTGCACGGCTCCGGACCGAACGTGACCTCCGTGCCGCGCGTCGCGTACGCACTGCAGTACCACCGCGACGACGTCCGCTGGCTCGACACCGAGACCGGAGAGTGGCGGCTCCTGGTCGACACCCCGCGCATGGCGACGCCGCCGGTCGACAGCCTGGGAGCCTGAGCCGGCAGGGTTCAGCGGGTGGGTGCGCCGGCGTCCCAGACGGCGCGGGCGAACGGCCCGCGGTCGAGATCGAAGGTGCCGGATTAGTTGGTGACCTGGCAGTCGCCGTGCGGTGATCGAAAGATCATCGTGCCCGGCTCGGGTTGTCGCCGCCACCCACCATGGGTCACCGCCCGAGGCTCACGTTTCGCCAGCGGGATCAAGGCGTCGGTGCTGGTCTGGCCCGGCGGGCCACCCTCATCCATCGACCGATGCGGCTCGGAGTGATCGAACTCCAGCCGGCCGGTCGCGGTCGACCACGGGAAGCTGCTACCTGGCCGGGCGCCACCCAACAGCCGTAGCTCGTCGGGATGGATCGACTCAGCCGAGTTCACATCCGCCCACGCCGTGGTCCAGGCCATCAGCTCGATCTCGGCCACCAGCCGCGCCCGCACCGCGGCCTCGGCAGCCTTCAGGATGTCATCGGTGCCGTACCCGGCCACCCGCGACTCCAGCGACTCGAACATGTGTTCTATTCTATCTGGTGTCGCCGACACTCGCGGCTGTCATCTCGCAGGACATCGGTGACGATTCTGTATCCGGACGGCGCTGACAGGTCTGCTGGTCTTGGGGATGACACTTCGCGGACACTGAGGCAACGTTCTGACGGTCTGTGGGCGTCAGTTGGGCGGAAGGGTGGTGTCAGATGATTCGGCCTGAAACCAGCAGCATACGCAAGTTGACATTCGAGGAGTACGTCGGCGGCGCCTGGCCGGCGCTCTATCGCTCGGCGTACCTTCTCACCGGCAATCATTCCGACGCTGAAGACGTCGCCCGGCAGACGATGGAGAAGGCGTGCCGGTTCTGGCCGCGAGTCGTCGCCTCGGTCGTGCCTGAGGCCTATCTGCGGCGAATGCTCACCAACACGTTCCTCTCCGTTCGGCGCTCGAAGCGGCACCGTCTGGAACTGTTGACGGACTCCTGGTCCGGGCACGAACAGTCCCACTCGCGTCCGGCGACGGAGGACCAGCTGATGCTCTGGCCGCACTTGAAGTCGCTGCCGCCCCGGCAGCGTGCGGTGATCGTGCTGCGCTACTTCGAGGACCTCAGCGAGGAGCAGATCGCCGAGACCCTCGGCTGCTCACGGGGGAACGTGAAGTCCACCGCACACCGCGCCCTCAAGGCGCTGCGAGCTGCGCTCGGCTCGGACGGGCTCGGCCGGAGGGGTGAGAACTGAGATGAAGGAAAACCTAGAAGACGACCTGCGTCGCGAACTCCGCGAGGTGGCGGACCGGCTGCAGGTCCCGCCGCGGCCCGCACTGCGGCAAGCCCCGGCCCGATCCGCGCGATCCTGGCGCCCCTTGCTGGTCGCCGCCGTGGTCACGCTGATCGTCGGCATGGTTGCGGCCCTGGCGGTGTACGGGGCCGGCCGGTCGATGCAGCCGGCAGTCCCGCCGACCCCGACCGCCGGGCCAACGGCTGACGGATTCAGCCTGCAACTGTCCGCCACCCCGCCCCGCGTCCTGATTGCGACCCGGCCCGATCTCCCGGTCTACGACCCGTCGGGCGAAGCCTGGTCCGGACAACTGCTGTACAACGACGACTGCGAGTGCTTCGTCCTGCTCGAGGACGGCGCCGACGGTGCCGTGACCATGGTGGCGTGGCTGTCTGGGACCGTGGGATTCACCGAGGGAGGGACGCGCGGGGTCAGGCAATACCACAGCACTCAGGCCCGGGAGGGAGCGCACATCACCGGAAAGGGAGTCCGCATAGCGGCCACCGAGCCAGCGCCGATCGACCTGCCCGCCTCGGTCCGGCTGCGGCCGGGTTGCCTGGTGATCATGGATATGGACGACTAAGTCCACGGCGAGGACGTCAACAGGCTCCCGCAACTGCCACGTGAACAACTCTGGACGCTCACCCAGCCCGCGGTAGTGGCAGCCCGGCTGAACGTCACCGATGTCCCGATGCGGAACTGTCACCCATGTCCTGAGACATCACAGCTGACAATCGCATCAAAACAAGGGAAACAGGCCGCCAAACGAAAGATCATCCGTCCCCTGAGCCTGTCGAAGGGCAAGCCACATTCACCCTGGTTCTTCGACAAGCTCAGGGACCGAACACCCGAACCTTCACCCCTGGTCTGGACGACCTGACTCGGGCGATCACGAACGAACACCCGAACCTCCGCAGGTAGTCCGCTCCTGACAAGATCACGAGATCGCCTCACCTCGTGACCAGAAACGCGCTCGGTGTGGCATGCGGAGGCAGGGCCGATCAGCGTGCGGCTTTGGCGGAAAACTCAGGGTGACCACAAACCAGCGGTGAGGTCTGGGGGTCGATGCGCGGGCGTGGACGGGCCTGGCGGGAGCACGCGGGCGCCTGGACTGCGGCAGCGGCACCAAGATCACCCGCGGGCGGATGGTTGCCCGGCATCGTCCCCCAGACCTCACCGCGGGACCATGCACGAGGCCACAGCTCCCAAGGCCCTTCGACAGGCTCAGGGAGCGGAACCCTCAGACGGCCATCTGACGCGCGGTCGAGGGAATAGGCCGAGGCAACTTGGTGGAACCGGACAAATACTCGTCCACAGTGGCAGCGCACGCCCGACCCTCGGCGATGGCCCAGACGACGAGGGACTGCCCTCGTCCGGCGTCACCACAGACGAAGACCCCGTTGGCCGAGGTCGAGTAGTCCTCGGCGCGGACGGCGAGACCACGCTCGGTGGAGACGCCCAGCTGGTCAAGGACGTCGGGCTCCGGGCCGGTGTAGCCCATGGCGAGCAGGATCAGGTCGGCCGGGAACTCTCGGTCGGTGCCCTCGACGGGGGTGTTCACCCGGTTCTGCCGGATCACCTCGACGATCTTCAGGGCGGTGACGTTGCCGTCCTCGTCGCCGACCAGCTCGGTGGTCGCGGCCTTGAACAGCCGCTCCCCGCCTTCCTCGTTGGCGGCCGAGCTGCGGAAGATCCGCGGGTAGGTGGGCCAGGGCTCGTGCGGCTCCCGCTGCTCGGGCGGGGTCACGTTGTGCTCCAGCTGCAAGATCGACTTTGCGCCCTGCCGGATGGCGGTGCCGAGGCAGTCGGCGCCGGTGTCGCCGCCACCGATGATGATCACGTTCTTGCCCTCGGCGGTGATCTGGTCCGGCACGTCCTCGCCGAGCGAGGCGCGGTTGCCCTGGGTCAAGTAGTCCATCGCGTAGTGCACCCCGGCCAGCCCGGCGTTGCCGGCTTCCAGCTGCCGCGGCACCGTCGCGCCGGTGGCGACGACGACCGCGTCGTAGCGCTGCCGCAACTGATGGCCGGTGACGTCGACGCCGACCTTGACGTTGCAGCGGAAGTTGGTGCCCTCGTCCCGCATCTGCCGGATCCGGCGGTCCAGGACCTTCTTCTCCATCTTGAACTCGGGGATCCCGTAGCGCATCAGGCCACCCGGCTTGTCGTCCCGCTCGAAGACCGCGACCGTGTGTCCGGCCCGGGTCAGCTGCTGGGCGGCGGCCAGGCCGGCCGGGCCGGAGCCGATCACCGCGACGGTGCTGCCGGTGTGCCACTCCGGCGGCTGCGGCTCGACCCGGCGCTCGTCCCACGCCTTGTCGATGATCGCGACCTCGACGTTCTTGATCGTCACCGGCTCGTCGGCGATCGCCACCACGCAGGCGTCCTCGCACGGAGCCGGGCAGACCCGGCCGGTGAACTCCGGGAAGTTGTTGGTTGCGTGCAGCCGTTCCAGGGCCTCGGCCCAGTCATCACGCCAGACCAGGTCGTTCCACTCCGGGATCAGGTTGCCCAGCGGGCAACCGGTGTGGCAGAACGGAATGCCGCAGTCCATGCAGCGGCCGGCCTGATCACTGATGATCGGCAGCAGGGCCCGGCCGGGCGTGCCCGGATAGACCTCGTTCCAGTCCTTGACCCGCTCGGTCACCGGGCGCCGCTCGGCCACCCGACGCGGGTGCTTCAGGAATCCACGTGGATCAGCCATGAGCGGCCTCCATCATCCGGGTCGTGGTGGTGGCGTCGTCGAGTCCGTCGCGTTCGGCTTGCTCGCGGGCGGCGACGACTCGGGCGAAGTCGCGCGGCAGCACCTTGGTGAACCGCGGACCGGCCGCGGCCCAGTCGGCCAGCAGTTCCTCGGCCACCGCGGAGCCGGTGTTCTCGGCGTGCTTGGCGATCAGGGCGCGGAGCACCTCGAGGTCGGCCTGGGTCGGCAGTCCGGCGTCGACCAGTTCACTGTTCAGCCGGCCCAGGTCGAGGTCGAGGAAATAGCCGATGCCGCCGGACATGCCCGCGGCGACGTTCCGGCCGGTCGGGCCGAGCACGGCCACGATGCCACCGGTCATGTATTCCAGGGCATGATCACCAACCCCCTCGACCACGGCCGTCGCGCCGGAGTTGCGGACGCAGAACCGTTCGCCGACCACGCCGCGCAGGAACAGCTCGCCGGACGTGGCCCCGTAGGCGATCACGTTGCCGGCGATGATGTTTTCCTCGGCGGTGAGCACCGCGCTCCGGTCCGGGCGGACCACGATCCGGCCGCCGGACAGGCCCTTGCCCAGGTAGTCGTTGCTGTCGCCCTCCAGCCGGAGCGTGATGCCGGCCGGCAGGAAGGCGCCGAAGCTCTGCCCGCCACTGCCGGTCAGGGTGATGTCGATGGTGCCGTCCGGCAGGCCGATGCCCTCGGTCGCCTTGGTCACCTCGTGCCCCAGCCGGGTGCCGACGGTGCGGTGGATGTTGCGTACGTCGAGCTGGGCCCGGACCGGCGACCCGTGCTCCAGCGCCGGCCGGCAGATCTTGATCAACTCGGTGTCCAGTGACGACTCCAGGCCGTGGTCCTGGGTGATCACCTGGTGCCGGGCCGCCCCTTCGGGCAGCTCGGGCAGGTGCAGGATCGGGCTCAGGTCGAGTCCGTGCGCCTTCCAGTGATCAACGGCCTTGCTGCTGTCCAGCAGCTGCACCTGGCCGATCGCCTCGTCCAGCGTACGGAATCCCAACTGGGCCAGGTATTCCCGGACCTCCTCGGCGATGTACTCGAAGAAGTTGATCACGAACTCCGGCTTGCCGGTGAAGCGCTGGCGCAGGGTCTTGTTCTGGGTCGCCACGCCGACCGGGCAGGTGTCCAGATGACAGACCCGCATCAAGACACAGCCACTGACCACCAGCGGCGCGGTGGCGAAGCCGAACTCCTCGGCGCCGAGCAGGGCGCCGATGATCACGTCCCGGCCGGTCTTCAGCTGACCGTCGACCTGGACCACGATCCGGTCCCGCAGCCCGTTGATCAACAACGTCTGCTGGGTCTCGGCCAGGCCGAGCTCCCACGGACCACCGGCATGCTTCAGCGAGGTCAGCGGCGCCGCACCGGTGCCGCCGTCATGGCCGGAGATCAACACCACGTCGGCCTTGGCCTTGCTCACTCCGGCCGCGACCGTACCGACGCCGACCTCAGCCACCAGCTTGACGTGGATCCGGGCCGACGGGTTGGCGCACTTCAGATCATGGATCAGCTGCTTCAGATCCTCGATCGAATAGATGTCGTGGTGCGGCGGCGGCGAGATCAGCCCGACGCCGGGCGTCGAGTGCCGGGTCTCGGCGATCCAGGGATAGACCTTGATGCCGGACAGCTGACCGCCCTCCCCCGGCTTCGCGCCCTGGGCGATCTTGATCTGGATGTCGTCGGCGTTGGTCAGGTAGTCCGAGGTGACGCCGAACCGACCCGACGCGACCTGCTTGATCGCGCTCCGCCGGGCCGGGTCGTGCAGCCGGTCGGTGTCCTCACCGCCCTCACCGGTGTTGGACTTGCCGCCCAGCCGGTTCATCGCGATCGCCAGGGTCTCGTGCGCCTCCTTGGAGATGGAGCCGTACGACATCGCCCCGGTGGAGAACCGCTTGACGATCTCCGAGACCGGCTCGACCTCCTCGATCGGGATCGACGCCCGGTCGCCCTTGAAGCGCAGCAGGCCGCGCAGTGTCATCAGCCGCGCGGACTGATCATCGACCTGCCGGGTGTAGGTCTTGAAGATGTCGTAGCGGCCGGCCCGGGTGGAGTGCTGCAGCCGGAACACCGTCTCCGGGTCGAACAGGTGCGGCTCACCCTCCCGGCGCCACTGGTATTCGCCGCCGACGGCGAGCCGGCGGTGCGCCAGCGGGATGCCGTTCGCCGGATAGGCGCCGAGATGCCGCAGCCGGACCTCCTCGCTCAGCTCGGCCAGACCGATCCCGCCGAGCTTGGAGGTGGTGCCGGTGAAGTACCGGTCGACCAGGTCCTGGGACAGGCCGAGAGCCTCGAAGATCTGCGCCCCGGTGTAGGAGGCGACGGTCGAGACGCCCATCTTGCTCATCACCTTGAGGACGCCCTTGCCGAGCGCCTTGATCACGTTCTTGACCGCGTCCTCGGGTTCAAGATCGACGAAGTCGCCCTGCCGGGCCAGGTCCTCGACGGTCTCGATCGCCAGATACGGGTTCACCGCGGCGGCGCCGTACCCGATCAACAGCGCGACGTGGTGCACCTCGCGCACATCGCCGGCCTCGACGATCAGGCCGACCTTGGTCCGGGTCTTCTCCCGGACCAGGTGATGGTGGATCGCGGAGGTCAGCAGCAGGGTCGGGATCGGGGCCAGCTCGGCGGTGGAGTGCCGGTCGGACAGCACGATGATCCGGGCGCCGTCCGCGATCGCGGCCGAGGTCTCGGCGCACAGGTCCTCCAGCTTGGCGGCCAGCGCCTCCGCCCCGCCCGGCCCGCCGGAGGTGCCGTGCACGTCGTACAGGCCCCTGATCACGTGCGTCGTGTAGCCCGGCATGTCGCCGTCGCGGTTGATGTGCCTGATCTTGCTCAGGTCGTCGGAGTCGATCACCGGGAACGGCAGCACCACCCGCCGACAGGACCGCGGGCCGGGCTCGAGCAGATTGTGCTCCGGCCCGATGGTGTTGTAGAGCGAGGTGACCAGCTCTTCGCGGATCGCGTCCAGCGGCGGGTTGGTGACCTGTGCGAACAGCTGGGAGAAGTAGTCGAACAGCATCCGCGGCCGCTCGCTGAGCACCGCGACCGGGGTGTCGGTGCCCATCGAGCCGATCGGCTCGGCGCCGGCGTTGGCCATCGGGGCCAGGAGCCGGCGCAGCTCCTCCTCGGTGTAGCCGAAGATCTGTTGCCGCCGGGTGACCGAGGCGTGGCTGTGCCGGACGTGCTCCCGTTCGGGCAGGTCGGACAGGCCGATCCGACCGCCGACCAGCCATTCCCCGTACGGGGCGGCCGCGGCGAGGGTGGCCTTCACCTCGTCGTCGTCGATGATCCGGTGCTCGGCCAGGTCGGCCAGGAACATCTTGCCCGGCTGCAGCCGGCCCTTCTTGATCACCTTCTCGGCCGGCAGGTCGAGCACCCCCGATTCCGAGGCGAGCACCACCAGACCGTCGTCGGTGACCCAGAACCGGCCCGGTCGCAGCCCGTTCCGGTCCAGCACGGCGCCGATCTGGGTGCCGTCGGTGAACACGACGCAGGCCGGGCCGTCCCACGGCTCCATCAGACAGGAGTGGAAGGCGTAGAAGTCCTTCTGCGCCCGGTCCAGCTCGACGTTGTTCTCCCACGCCTCGGGGATCATCATCAGCACCGCGTGCGGCAGCGTCCGGCCGCCCAGGTGCAGCAACTCGACCACCTGGTCGAACGAGGCGGAGTCGGACTCGCCTGGGGTGATGATCGGGAACAGGCGCTCAAGATCACCGGGCAGCAGATTGCTCTGCAACAACGTCTCCCGGGCCCGCATCCAGTTCCGGTTGCCCATCACGGTGTTGATCTCGCCGTTGTGCGCGATCATCCGGAACGGGTGCGCCAGCTCCCAGGCCGGGAAGGTGTTGGTGGAGAACCGGGAGTGCACGATCGCCAGCGCGCTGGCCAGCCGCTCGTCATGCAGCTCCGGAAACACCTGCTCCAGCTGCTCGGTGGTCAGCATCCCCTTGTAGACCAGGGTCCGGCAGGACAACGAGGACAGATAGACGCCGACCTCGTTCTGCACCCGGCGGCGCAGGCAGTACGCCAGCCGCTCCAGGCCGATCCCCATCAGCGGCGTCGGCCGGGCGGCGACGAACAACTGCTCGAACCGCGGCATGGCGGCCCGGGAGACCTCGCTCAGCGAGCTCGAGTCGGTCGGCACCGACCGCCAACCGAGGACGGTCAGGCTCTCCTCCTCGGCCAGTCGCTCGATCTGGGACCGGGCCTTGGCCGCGTCCTCGTCGTCGACCGGGAGGAAGACGTGCCCGACGGCGTAGCCGCCCGGCCGCGGCAGGTCGAAGCCGGCCTCGGCGCGGAGGAACGCATCGGGGACCTGGATCAGGATGCCGGCACCGTCGCCGGTGCCGGGATCGGCGCCGGTCGCGCCGCGGTGATCGAGGTTGCGCAGCGCCTCCAGGCCCTGCTCGACGATGGTGTGACTGGGCTCTCCGGACAGGGTCGCGACGAACGCCACGCCGCAGGCGTCGTGCTCGTACGCGGGGTCGTAGAGACCTTCGGCGGCCCGGGACAGCCCGGCAGGGGCTGTGGTCCCGGAGGGCACAGTGGTCATCGGCGGTACTCCCGTCGTCGAGGCCGGTGGCGGTATCGCCACGGGGACTGCTGTTGCGGCATCGGCGCACCCCGGAGGCGGCGCTGGCCAGGAGTGGTCCGAGCGATGCTAACTCAGCCCGTCAGGCATCCTGGACCGGTTTTGGCCAGCGGTCGGTGCGGCAACACCGGTCGACGGACAAACACCTGGCGCCCAGTAAGGCGCGGCCCCCGAAATCCCGGCCTGATCCGGCCTGGATGCAGCACATCTTTCATACCGAGGCGCCCTGGTGTGACACCTCTCACCCGCTCGCGGGATGCTGCGAACGGCAACAGCGATCCTATCGCGAGCCGCCTAGCCGGCTCCGGACCAGCGACGACGGTGGTCTCGGCCGGAACCGGGTCCGGCAGCCCCGAACCGGCAGGCCGTTCTGACAACCTGATCAGGTCCTCGGCTCGTATTGCACGGTGGACGTAGTTGACGGCTGAGAAGTGGAGGGCGATGAACCGCCGAGATACCGAGTTCACCGAGTACGTCACTCCGCGACGAAGGAAGTTCCGCCGCACCGCGTACCTGATGTGCGGTGACTGGAATCAGGCCGACGACATCGTCCAACTGGCTCTGGTCAAGCTGTACCGGGCCTGGGCCCGGGTGCGGTCCGACCAGGCCGATGCCTACGTCCGCCGAACGATCAGCCGGACCGCCATCGACGAGTCGCGCCGGCCGAACCGTCGAGTGAGCCTGCCCGGCGACGAACTCCTCGACGTGTCGCCCGTGCTGCCGGCGGGCGATCGGGTGGAGGACCGCTCGCTGCTGATGACAGCACTGCGCGAACTGCCACTCCGGCAGCGCCAGATCGTCGTCCTGCGGCACTGGTGCGACTGCTCGGTGGCCGAGGTCGCCGCAGATCTGAAGATCACCCCCGGCACCGTCAAGAGCCAGACCGCCCGCGCTCTCGAGCGGCTGAACAGCCTGCTCACCGCACAACCGGACCTGGGCTATTCGCCCGTCGGACCGAAAGGACATTGAACCGATCATGAACCAGTCACCCTCCCTCGACAACGACCCGCAGCCGACCAAGATCGACTTCGAATCCTGCTTCCACGACGAACCGCCGCTCCGATCCGATGACCTGGCTCAGGTCCGGACCCAGGTGCGGAGCCACCGCCAGCGCACCGCCGGCGCGGTCGCCGTGGCCGCCGCCGTCCTCGCCGGCGCCGTCTGGATCGGGATCTCCCCCGGCCAGCCGCCGACGCTCACGCCGGCCGGAAAGCCGTCTCCCGGACTGCCGTCCAAGGCTCCCGGGCTGCCGTCGGAGGGTCCCGGTGAACCTTCCGAGGCACCCGGCGAACCGTCCGAAGGACCCGGCGAACCTTCCGAGGCACCCAGCGAACCGTCCGAAGGACCCGGCGAACCTTCCGAGGCACCCGGCGAACCGTCCGAAGGACCCGGCGAACCATCCGAGGCACCCGGCGAACCGTCCGAAGGACCCGGCGAACCATCCGAGGCACCCGGCGAACCGTCCGAAGGACCCGGGCAGCCGTCCGAGGCACCCGGCGAACCGTCCGAAGGACCCGGGCAGCCGTCCGAGGCACCCGGCGAACCGTCCGAGGAGCCCGGGCTGCCGTCACCGCGCTGATCGCCGCCGGCACCGGCCGTCCGGCACCGCTCCTGCCGGCGTGCTGCGGGTGATCGGTTTCATCGCTCCGGGCGCAACGATTAGCCTGCCGCTCATGCATCGCAGTCGTGTCGGCGTCGTCCTGATCGATCACCCCCGGCCCCGGTCCGTGGCGATGCTGCGGTTCTGGCAGCGGGCTGTCGGTGTGCCGCCGGCCGAGTCGACCGGGACGTATGCGGACCTGGGCTGGCTGGACGGGGTCGAGTTCGCGTTCCAGCATCTCGGCGAGGGCAGTCCGCGGGTGCACCTCGACATCGAGACCGATGACGTGCCGGCCGAGATCGCCCGGCTGGTCGCCCTCGGTGCGACGGTCCGGCAGGACCACGGCGAGTACGCGGAGCTGGCCGATCCGGACGGGCTGGTGTTCTGCGTGGTGCCGGTGCAGACCGGGCCGGCGCGGTTCCGGGCCCGGGCCGTGGCCCGGTCCGAGCCGGCGGCGGACGGCGTCGACTGGTGGGGCTGGCAGCGCAGCTGGGACGGGCAGCAGGAGGCGTATCTGCCGGACCGGGAGCAGCGCTTCGCCGCCCTGTTCGACGCGGTCGAGGCCGCGGTGGGGACGAGCCCACGGGTGCTCGATCTGGCCGGCGGCACCGGCTCGATCTCGCTCCGGTTGCTGGACCGGTTCCCGGGCGCGTCGGCCGTTGTGCTGGACGCCGACCCGGCGCTGCTCCGGATCGCCGAGCACACCGCCGGCCTCGATGATCGAGTGCGGCTCGTCCGGGCCGACCTGCGGGATCCGTCCTGGGCGGCCGGGCTCGGGGCGGCACCCTTCGATGCCGTACTCACCGCGACGGCGTTGCACTGGCTCGCCGAGGACCGGCTGGCCGAGCTGTATCGCGAGCTGGCCGGGTCGATCCGGCCGGGCGGGATCTTCGGCAATGCCGATCATCTGCCCGACCCCGGCCTGCCCGGGCTGACGGTGCGGTTGGGCGAGTTGGCCGATCGCCGCCGGGAATCGGCGATCGAGGACGGCCGGGCCGAGTCGTGGGCCGCGTGGTGGCAGCGGGCGCGCGACGACGCCGAGCTGGCCGCCGCGGTGGCCGAGCGGGACGAGGTCTTTCCCGATGCCCGACACCATCACCGGCTGCCGACCCATGATCGACATCTCGCCCTGCTCCGAACAGCCGGCTTCACCGAGGTGGGACTGGTCTGGCGGGGCGGAGCCGACGCCGCCTTCGCTGCCATCCGGTGAGACCGAGTTGGGCCGCGACGCCAGCACCGATCCAGCGCGGCCGTTACAGTCCGATTGAACGTCTGTCGAACTCCGAGGAGTGATCATGGTCATCTGTGCCACCTGCGCCGTCGAGTACGACGAGCCGCTGCCCGACGTCTGCCCGATCTGTGCCGACGAGCGGCAGTGGGTGCCCGCCGACGGCCAGCACTGGACCGACCTGGCGAAGCTGCGCGCCGACGGCCGGACGATCACCTGGACCGACCGGGAGCCGGGGCTGGCGGCGCTGGCTGCGGACCCGGGCGTCGGCATCGGCCAGACCATGGAGTTGATCACCACGCCGGCCGGATCGCTGCTCTGGGATCCGCTGGGCTACCTCGACGACGCCACGGTCGAGCGGGTCCGCGCCATCGGCCCGGTGCTGGCGATCGCGGCCAGCCACCCGCACATGTTCGGTGTCCAGCTGGAATGGGCCGAGGCGCTCGACGCGCCGGTGCTGGTCTGCGAACCGGACCGGGAGTGGCTGGGCCGGACCGGGCCGCGGGTCGAGTTCTGGTCCGGCAGCAGGGACCTGGCCGACGGGCTGACCCTGCACCAGGTCGGCGGTCACTTCCCGGGCAGTTGCGTCGTGCTCTGGGCGGCCGGCGCGGAGGGCCAGGGCATCCTGTTCGCCGGCGACACGGTCTTCCCCAACCCGGACCGGACCTCGCTCGGCTTCCTGCGCAGCTACCCGAACAAGATCCCGCTGTCCGGTGCCGTGGTCGAGCGGATCGCCGCCCAACTGGGCGAATTCTCCTTCGACCGGATCATCGGCAACTTCGGCAACACGACCGACGCGGGGGCCAAGGAGATCCTGCGCCGCTCCGCCGACCGGCACATCGGCTGGGTCCGCGGCGACTTCGATCACCTGACCTGACCTGACCCGCCGCCGGCCGGTCAGGATCCCGCCACTTCGCGTTCCGGACGGAGCGGTCCGTGGACGGCGATCCGGTGGCCCTCGGGCAGCAGCAGGGTGCAGGTGCGGCGATACCAGGGCTGGTCCTGCGGCGGATCCGCAATCTCCAGTCCGGCCGCGACCGCGCGCCGGTGGACCAGGTCGGTCGGCACGCCGACCTCGACTGTCACCCCGCTGGGGTGGATCGGCCCGGTCGCTTGATGCAGGTCGATGCCGGGGCTGCCGGACCAGGGGGACACGAGCAGCCTGGCCATCGTCGGCGGATCGGGGTGTTCGAAGGCGAGGTGCAGGCCGAGCACCTGGGTCAGCAGCACGGCGGTCGCCCGGACGTCCGTCACCATCAGGGACAGGCGGACGGCCACAACGTCATCGTCCCGGGGTTCGGCGGCCCGGGTCATCACCACCTGCTGGGCGGTGTGGTCCGCGTAGACGCGAGCCATCCGGGCCGATTCCGTCAGCCGGGCCCGTCGGGCGACCCCGATCGAGCGCAGGTTCCTGGTGTCGATCCAGGCCTCCACGCCGGTGATCGCCGGCTGCGCCAGCAGATACTCGACGACGACCGGGGCCGCCTCGCCCATCAACCCCCGGCCCCAGTACGCGCGGAGCAGGTACCAGCTGAGCCCGCGGATCGATCGGCCCTGGTCGCTGAAGACGCCGATGGCGCCGATCGCCTGCTCGTCGGGGCGCAGCCGGATCGCCCAGGTCAGGCCGCCGTTCTCGGCCAGCATCTGTACCAGACGCTCCCGGGTCCCGGCCTCGTCCCGGCTCGCACCATCCGGGCCGTAGGGGTCGTGCTCCGGATCGCCGTACAACGCGTGCAGGCTCGGCGCGTCCCGGTCCGGATCCAGCGGGACCAGATCCAGCCGCGCCGTGCCGAGCGGAGTCATGTCGATCGCACCGGTGGCCACGGTCGAGTGTCGCAAATCTGAAGCCGGATTGTCGTCCCTCAGGTGGTGAGGTTCGCGGCCAGCCGGTCACAGGCCTCCGCCCAGTCGACCGCGCCGTCGAGGTAGCCGGCCCAGGCGTCCGTGACGGGCTGCCGCCAGTGCGGCCAGGCTCGATCGAACAATCCGGTCGCGTCCAGGTAGGGCCGGTAGTCCACGCCGATGCCGGCCAGCGCGCGACGCACGGTCTCGCCCGTCTGATGGAACAGGACGACGTGCCACAGGTCGCCGAGCCGTCCGCTCGAGGTGTCGACCCGGTCCCGGATCGCTCGGCGCAGCGGGGTCGCCAGCGAGTGGCACGCCTCGTGCAGCACGACCTCCACCGCGGCCCAGTCCTGGCTCTCCCGCTGGGTCGTCGAGCAGGTCAGGTGGGTCGGCCCGAGCGTGGTGTACGCCGGCGTCCAGTGACCGACCCAGACGGTGTCGACCCGGAGCGGGCCATTGTCCGGCAGCCGGTCGCGAAACAGCCGTTGCAGCTCGTCCAGAACGTCCGGCAACAACAGTTCCAGCCGCTGCGTGACCTGGGCCGACCAGGCTCGGTTGATCTCGTCGTGGTCCGGCCAATCGGTGTCGGCGTAACGCGGCCGGACCGGCTCGAACACCTCCTGCCACCCCGGCGGAGCGGCGCCGCAACCCGTGACCAGGAAGGACTTCAGCTCCCTGAGCTCGGGGGCGCGCAGCAGATCTCGGCCCTGGAACCGCTGCTGGTAGTACTCCACCGCATGGCCGAACTCCGGCCGGTCACGCAACGTCAACTCTGCCGGCAACCGCTGCGCCTGAGCCCGTCCAGCGGCCTCGCCTCGGCTCGCGAACGCCGCCGCGTAGAGGACATGGTGCAGGTTCAGCCCGAGATCACTGACGTAGTCGAACGGGGCCATCGACCGATCCTAACGATCACTTGCGAACCGGCTCACGACTCGCACTCAGACCCGCTCCACGGCCAGCCGAACGCCGAGGCCGATCAGCACGGTCCCCAGCACCGCGTCCAGCACCCGCTTCACCCGCGGGGTGCGGAGCAGGTTGCCCGCCTTCGCCACGACCACGGCATAGAGCGTCAGCCAGCCGAACGTCATCGCGCAGAACACCAGGCCGAGCAGAGCCGACCAGCCGAATGTCGCTCCGCCGGCCGGCACGAACTGCGGCAGCAGGGCCATGAAGAAGACGGCCATCTTGGGATTCGCGAGGTTGCTCAGCAGTCCCTGCGCGAAGCCGCTCCGGGCCAAGATCGCCTTGCGTGGTTCGGACTTGCGTGGTTCGGACTTGGGTGGTTCGGCACCGGCCGGCTGAGCTCCCGTGCGGCGGGACCGCCAGGCGCCGTACAACGAATGCAGGCCGAGTCCGATCAGGTAGGCGGCGCCGATCAGCTTCACGGCGAGGAACGCCGGCTCCGAGGCGACCAGGAGAGCTGCGATGCCGGCACTCGCGGCCAGCGTCCAGAGGCTCTGGCCGACCGCGACGCCGAGGGCGGTGCCGGTGCCGGCACGCCGGTTGCCGAGCAGGGTGTTGCGGATCGTGATCGCGGTGTCCGGGCCGGGCGTGATGATCACCACGACGGCGACCCCGAGGAACGCGACCAACGCTGCGAGCTCCATTCCGCGCCCCTCTCCCCGTGCCGACTCCCCGAGTTTGTCACGCTCCGCCCGGCCGGTCTCATGCCGGAGCTGAGGACCTTCCGGCTGCAATCAATTGCATGGTGGACGTCGAAACCGCGTTCGCCAACGACCGCTGACCCAGGTCGACGTCGGCCGAGTCGGGCCTCGCGGATCGCCAGAGCTGTTGGCCACCGCGGCGATCCCGACGCCCCGGTCAGTGGTCGCCGGAGCCCGGCTTCGCGGCGGTGCCGGCGTCGGACTTCACGGGTTCCTCGTCCGAGGCCGATTCGTCGGCCGACTCCGCCTCGGCGGTCGGCGGGGGCTCCTGGTCCGACTCGGCTTCCTCGCCCGATTCCGGATCCTTGTCCGGATCCGAGTCCGAATCGGCGTCCGAGTCGGCTTCGGCGGATGCCGCGGATTCGCCCTCGCCGGCGCGGTTGTGATCATCGTCGGGGTCGCCCTCGACGATCTCTTCCCGGCCGGGCCGGAACTTGAACAGCAGCAGCAGGAAGATCAGCGCGGCGACGAAAACGATCAAGGACGTGTAGTTGTTCAGCCGGAAGCCGCCGACCTCGTTCACCGGGTCGATCCGCAGCGCCTCGATCCAGAACCGGCCGGCGGTGTAGAGCACGACGTACAGGGCGAACACCTTGCCGTGGCCGAGCTTGAACCTCCGGTCCACCAAGATCAACACCAGGTAGGCGCCGAGGCACCAGAGGATCTCGTAGAGGAAGGTCGGGTGGAAGGTCTCGAACTGCTCGTAGCCCTCCGGCCGGAACTGCGGCTCGATCGCCAGCCCCCAGGGCAGCGTCGTCGGCTCGCCGAAGAGCTCCTGATTGAACCAGTTGCCCAGCCGGCCGATCGCCTGCGCGACGATGATGCCCGGCGCGGCGGCATCGATCAGCGCGGCGAACTTGATCTTGCGCTTCCGGGCGACCAGGTAGGCGCCGAGCGCGCCCAGTGCGACCGCGCCCCAGATGCCGAGGCCGCCCTGCCAGATCTTCAGCGCGTCCAACGGGTTGCGGCCGGGACCGAAGTACAGCTGATAGTCGGTGATCACGTGATACAGCCGGGCGCCGATGATGCCGAACGGCACCGCCACCGCGACCACCAGCTCCATCGAGTCGGGCCGGCCGCCGCGCTGCTGCCAACGCCGGTTGGCGATCAGGTAGCCGACGACGATGCCGATGATGATGCAGACCGCGTACGCCCGGAGCTGGAAGCCGAAGATGTTCCAGCTGGACACGGGCGGGCTCGGAATGCTGAGCAGCGTCAGGTCGATCATCGCGGGGGTGCCTCGTCGATCATGGCGATGAGCATGTCAGGTGTGGTGCCGGCCAGGTCCACCGGGTCGCCGTCCAGGAAGATCGTCGGAGTCTGCTGTACGCCGGCGCTTTCCGCCGCCGCGTTGATCGACTCGACCCAGCCGGCCTGCGCTCCGGAGCCGACGCAGTCACCGAAGGACGTCGGCACCTCGTTGGCCACGGCCGCGGCGAGCGCGGTCAGCTGGCCCTCGTTCCAGTCCAGGTCGCGGTTCGCGAACAGCCCGCGGTAGTAGGCCTGACCGAACCCGGCCTCGGCCGCACAGGCGAAGGCGTTGGCTGCGGCGGTCGAGCCGGCGTCGTGGAAGGACATCGGATAGACGTCGATCGCCACCGCACCGCGGCCGGCGGCGTCGAAGATCGCCGGGCCGTAGTCGTCCTCGAATCCGGCGCAGCCCGGACAGTGGAAGTCGACGTAGCCGGTCAGCGTCCGCGGCGCGTCGGACTTCCCGAGCCGGACCGGCTTGCCGTCGGCGACCGGCTGCGGCGCGAGGGTCTCGGCCCGCTCCGGCACCGCACTCGGCGCCCGGTTGATCCGCCAGACCTGATAGCCGACACCGCCGCCGACCACCAGCAACAACAGCACCGCGGCCGCGATGATCAGGATCCGGCGGTCCTTCCGGCGCTGCTCCTGCTGGCGCTGCTGTTCGGTCCCGGCCCGGCCGCCGGACCGACTCATCGGCGGGACCTCAAATCAGGCTCGCTTCCCGGTCGTCGTCCGGTGACAGCTCCTCGTCCGCCGGCCCCCGGTCGAAGCTGAACCGGCTTCGCGGCCGGGCGATCAACCAGCCGGCGAGGGCGAGCAGGCCGGTCGCGCCCAACGCCTCGAGGCCGTACCGCGCCTGGCCCGGCGCGACCTCGCCGCCACCGCCGAAGCAGCCGCAGTCGATGTTCAGTCCACGGGCCGCGGCCGAGGCCACGACGACCAGGAAGACGACCATCAGCACGGCCGAGACGATCGCCACGATCCGGGTGAACCCGCCGGCCAGCAGCACCAGGCCGAGCAGCAGGGCGAAGAACGGGGTGACCGTGCCGACCAGGACCGCCAGCGGTTCGGGCAGCAACTGATAGGCCCGCACGGCGGCCGCCGAATCGACCAGATCGACCACCTTGATCGCGCCGGAGGCGATCAGCACCCCGCCGAGCAGCCACCGGGCCAGCGTGGAGATCCACGCCGCCACCGGCGACGGACTCGCCGGATACGGAGGTTCGGCAGGCTGCTGGAGACTCACTGTGGGACTAACCCGGCTGCTCCCGCAATGGTTCCTGCCGTGTCCAAGCTGTGACCGCCGCGGTGACCAACGTGACTGCCACTGTGACCGCGGACACCCGCGGCCAGGTCGGCGACCAGCTCGCGCAGGCCCGACAGGTCTTCCGGCCGGCCCGCCTCGTCGGCCTCGATCAACCGGGACACCAAGGCCGAGCCGACCACGACCGCGTCGGCGAAGCCGCCGATCTCTGCGGCCTGGGCACCGTTCGAGACGCCGAGCCCGACGCCGACGATCGCGTCCGGCACGGCCGCCCGGACCCGGCGGACCAATTCCGGCGCGGCCGCGGACGTGCTGGCCCGGGCGCCGGTGACCCCCATCACAGCGGTCGCGTAGACCCAGCCGCGGCAGGCTTCGACCGTCCGGAGCAGCCGCTCGTCGGTCGACGACGGCGAGACCAGGAAGACCCGGTCCAGCCCGTGCGCGTCGGCCGCGGCGATCCACTCCGCACCCTCGTCCGGCGTCAGGTCGGGGGTGATCAAGCCGGCGCCACCGGCCGCGGCCAGATCGCGGGCGAAGGCGTCGACGCCGTAACGGTCGACCAGATTCCAGTACGTCATCACGACGGCCGGGGTGCCGGTGGCGGTGACCGCCTCGACCCCGGCGAACACGTCGCGGACCCGGAAGCCGCGTTGCAGGGCGACCGTCCCGGCCTTCTGCACGGTGACGCCGTCGATCACCGGATCCGAGTACGGGATGCCGACCTCGACCAGGTCAACCCCCGGCGAGTCGCTCTCACCGGTCAGTGCCCGCAGCGCCGCCAGTGAACCGGGCACCGACGGGAATCCGACCGGGAGATAGCCGACCAGCGCGGGCCGGCCCGCCGCGGAATCGACACCGGCCCGGACCGAGGCGATCTTCGCCCCGCTGATGCCCTGCTCGAAGCCCATCAGCCCTGCTCCCCTTTCAACCCGATCACTCTTGCATCGCAGCGCACCGTTGTCAGCAGATTCAGCCCGATCATTTCCGTCAGCCCAACTCGTCCGACGCATCGATATCGAGCCCGAAGTACTTGATCGCGGTGGCCACGTCCTTGTCGCCGCGACCGGACAGGCTGACCAAGATCAGCGGCGGTTCGCCGTCGGCCCGGGAGAGTCGCCGGCCCAGCTTGAGCGCGCCGGCCAGGGCGTGCGCCGACTCGATCGCCGGCATGATGCCCTCCGTCTTGGACAGCAGCGAGAAGGCCTCCATCGCCTCGGCGTCGGTGACCGCTTCGTACGTGGCCCGGCCGGTGCTGGCCAGCCAGGAGTGCTCCGGCCCGACGCCGGGATAGTCCAGCCCGGCCGAGATGGAGTGCGAGTCCTTGGTCTGCCCGTCCTCGTCCTGCAGCACGTACGTCCGCATCCCGTGCAGCACACCGACCTCACCGCCGGTGATCGCGGCCGCATGCTTGCCGGTCTCCACGCCGTCGCCGCCGGCCTCGAACCCGCACAACGCCACCTCGGCGTCGGGGATGAAGTCTGCGAAGATGCCGAGCGCGTTCGACCCGCCGCCGACACAGGCCGCGACCGCGTCCGGCAGCCGGCCGTACCGGTCCAGCAGCTGGGCCCGCGCCTCGGTGCTGATCACCCGCTGGAACTCGCGGACGATCATCGGGAACGGATGCGGCCCGGCGACCGAGCCGATCAGGTAGTGGGTGTTGTCGACCGAGGCGACCCAGTCCCGCATCGCCTCGTTCATCGCGTCCTTGAGCGTCCGGGTGCCCGAGGTCACCGGCACCACGGTGGCGCCGAGCAACTGCATCCGGGCCACGTTCAGCGCCTGCCGTTCGGTGTCCACCTCGCCCATGTAGACGGTGCAGTCGAGGCCGAACAGGGCGGCCGCGGTGGCCGTGGCCACACCGTGCTGACCGGCTCCGGTCTCGGCGATCACCCGGGTCTTGCCCATCCGGCGGGTGAGCAGCGCCTGGCCGAGGACGTTGTTGATCTTGTGCGAGCCGGTGTGGTTCAGGTCCTCGCGCTTCAGCACGATCCGGGCGCCGCCGGCGTGCGCGGCGAACCGGGGCACCTCGGTGACCGGGCTCGGCCGGCCGGTGTAGTCGGCGAGCAGACCGGCCAGTTCGGCGACGAAGGCCGGGTCGGCGTTCGCGGCCGCGAACTCGCGGTTCAGTTGCTCCAGCGCGGCGTACAACGCCTCCGGGACGTAGCGTCCGCCGAAGGCGTCGAAGTGCCCCTGCTCGTCGGGCAGGCGGCGATCACTTCGTTGAATGGGTGAGCTTGGCACAGAAGGTCACTTTCCTGGATGCGGCAGGTTGGCACCGTGCCGGGAATGCGTCAACGATCGAATTGTTGCCCGTTCGTGTCCGGCGCCGTGCACCGGGCCCCGATCAAGCCCCGGGTCAGGACTTGTAGAGCGCCGGGTGGGCGCCGGCGGCGACCAGGTCGGCCACGCCGGCCCGCGGGTCGCGTCCGGTGACCAGGGCCTCGCCGACCAGCACGACGTCGGCGCCGGCCCGGGCCAGCTCGATCACATCGTGCGGGCCGCGGACGCCGGACTCGGCGATCCGGACGATCCCGCTCGGGATCGACGGGGCCAGCCGGGCGAACGTGCTCTGGTCGACCTCGAGGGTCTGCAGGTTGCGGGCATTGACGCCGATGATCTTGGCGCCGGCGTCGACGGCGCGCTTGATCTCCTCCGCCGTGTGCACCTCGACCAACGGGGTCAGGCCGATCGACTCGGCTCGCTCGATCAGACTGACCAACTCGTTGTCGTCCAGCGCGGCGACGATCAACAGCGCCAGGTCGGCGCCGGCCGCGCGGGCCTCGAACAGCTGGTACGCGGTGACGATGAAGTCCTTACGCAGCACAGGAATGTCGACCGCGCAGCGGACCTTGATCAGGTCGTCCAGCGACCCGCCGAAGCGACGGCGCTCGGTCAGCACGGAGATCGCGGCGGCACCGCCGGCCTCGTACTCGCTGGCCAGTGCGGCCGGATCGGCGATCTCGGCCAGCGCACCCTTGCTCGGGCTGGACCGCTTCACCTCGGCGATCACGGCGACCCCGGACGCGGCCAGCACCGGCACCGGATCGAGCGCCGGCGCGACCTGCTGCACCCGCTCCTTGAGCCGGTCCAGCGGCACGTCTTGCTGGCGCACCGCGAGGTCGTCCCGGACGCCGGCGATGATGTCGTCTAGTGCTCCCATGGCCTGCCCACCCGATCGATTCTGCTCAGCCGACGTCAGTCGGCGCCGTGGCCGAGCTTGCGCATGATTCCGGTCACGATCAAGGACACGACCAAGATCGCGACCGAGATCCAGAAGAGGGGCCAGTTGGGGCCGATCACCATGGCGACGCCACCGACGATGAACCCGATCATCGCGATGGTCACACCGGTCCAGGCGGCCGGGGTACGGCCGTGGTGGACGTGCTTCACCCGGGGTCGCGCGGACTGGGTCTCCGGCACGCTGGATGTGTCAGTCATGGTCCCCTCACCTCGCCATGTGTGGGTCCATTGTGGCCTCTAGACGCCCTTTGATGCACATCGGGGTCGTGAGCAGGGCCGACGCGCGCGGCTCGATAGAGTGCGATCCGCGTCGTCGAACCGCGGGAGACTGATGTCCGAATCGAGCAGCGTCCCGAGCCCGAAGGGTGCGCGAATCCTCACCGTGCACGGGATCGTGGTGCTCGCCTTCCTCGTCCTGTACGTCATCGCGACCGCCCTGCACACCGGCCCGGACGCCAACATCGGCGCCGGCCTGGTCGGCCTGGTGCTGCTCGTCCTCGGCCTGCCCTGGACCGTCCCGTTCCTGGCCGGCGGCACCGGGCCGGACGGCGGCCTCGGCCTGTTGCTCCGGCTCGGCCCGGCCGTGCTCAACGTCGCCCTGCACGCCCTGGTCCGGCTGGTGCTGCGGCGCCGGCGCTGAGCCGGGCCGGGTCAGCCCTCCAGCCAGGGGCGGAGCTTCTGGGGATTGCGGACCGCCCAGATCCGGGTGATCCGGTCGCCGACGATGTGGAACGCGAACACGGTCGAGATGGCGCCGTGGTGCAGCGCGACCAGGCCCGGCTGACCGTTGACCGTACGCTCCAGGAACGTCACGCCGGTCGCCTGTTCGGCCAGGTCCAGGTAGTTCCGGGCGATCGTTTCGGCGCCCTCGATCGGCTCCAGTGCGGCGGCGGCGAGCCCGCCGCCGTCCCCGACCATCGTGGCCTGCGGATCGAGCAATCCGACCAGGGCCTCGATGTCCTTGGCCTGCCATGCCTCCTTGAACGATCTGATGATGCTCGCCTGTTGCCCGGCCGGGGCGGCCTCGGGCTGGGCGGCGAGCACCCGGCGGCGGGCCGTGAAGGCCAACTGCCGGCAGGCGCCCGTCGTCCGGCCGGTGATCTCGGCGATGTCGGCGAAGGAGAAGCGGAACACGTCGTGCAGGACGAAGGCCACCCGCTCGGCCGGGGTCATCGCCTCCAGCACGACCAGGAACGCCATGCTGATCGACTCGTCCAGGGTGACCCGGTCCGCCGGGTCCGCGGTGCCGTCGCCGGCCCGGCCGGAGCCCCACTCGGTCGGCTCGGGCAGTGGTTCCGGCACCCATTGCCCGACGTAGCGCTCCCGCCGGGCCCGAGCCGAGCCGAGCAGGTCCAGACAGATCCGGCTGGTCACCGTGGTCAGCCAGGCGCCCGGCGATTCGATCGCCGCCCGCTGCCGCTCCGACTGGGCGTACCAGCGGGCGTACGCCTCCTGGACGGCGTCCTCGGCGTCGGCCAGTGAGCCGAGCAGCCGGTAGGCGACGTTGATCAGCTGCCGGCGCTCGCTCATGATCGCGATCAAACCGGGGTCCGGCATGCCCTGTCCAGGCTCGGATCGAGTGGTCATCGTGTTCGCCGGTCTCCTTGGTCGGGTGCTCCGCTCACCTGTTCGACGAAACGGCGGCCCGATCTGTCAGCCCCTCCCCTCCGTCGGCCGCTGTGCCTGACAATCCGAGCGGCCTCGTCGTCGGATCGGTGTCTGCAACCGGGAGTCGCAATCCCGGCGGACGACGACCGGCCAGCAGGGCCGGCGGACACCGAAGTTGATCATGCCGAGGAGAAGATGATGACCGAACTACAGGCGATCGCGGACCGGATCGAGATCGAGGCGCTGCGGGCCGAGTCCACCGATGCGTCGATGATGCGGGACAACGAACGCGTCGCGTCGCTGTTCACCGAGGATGCGGTGTATCGGATCCCCGATGCCCGGATCGAGCACACCGGCCGGGCCGAGATCCTGGCCGGGACGGTCAAGCTGGCGGCCGAGTGGGCGTACTTTGTGCAGAACACCCACCCGGGTCCGATCCGGTTGGACGGCGACACCGCGACCGGCCGCGCGTACGTCTTCGAGCTCGGCCGGCTGAACGACGGCCGGTCGATCGTCAACTACGCCCTGTTCCATGATCGCTACCGGCGCACCCCGGACGGCTGGCGGTTCTCCGAGCGCAGCTACGAGGTCCGCTACTTCGACACCAGCCCGTTGCCGGGCACGCCCGACGTCGACTGGGTGGACGATCCGTCTGACCGGGCGGAAGCGACGGCATGACCGGCCGCGGCGACCCTCTGACGGCCGCGAGCCCGGCCGCGGAGTTCACCGAACCGGCGTCGGCCGAGAGCCTGGACCGGGCGGCGGCAGCGCTGACCGCGCACGGCTTCGACGCCGAGGTCCTCGACGACGCCACGGCCGCTCGGGCCCGGATCCGGGAGCTGATCCCGGCGGGCACCAGCGTGCTCACCGCGTCCAGCGAGACCCTCCGGCAGTCCGGCATCGACGAGGATCTCAACGCCGGCGGCCGTTACCAGGCGGTCCGGTCACGGCTGATGACGATGGATCGCGTGACCCAGGGCGACGAGATCCGGCGGCTGGCAGCCTGCCCCGACGTCGTCGTGGGCAGCGTCGCCGCCGTGACCGAGACCGGCTCGCTGGTGGCCGCCTCGGCCAGCGGCAGTCAGTTGCCGTCCTATGCCGGCGGATCCCGGGCGATCTGGATCGTCGGGGCGCAGAAGGTCGTGCCTGACCTGGACACCGCGCTGCGCCGGCTCGAGCAGCACGCCCTGCCGCTGGAGAGCGCCCGGTCCCGGCAGGCCTACGGCGTGCCCAGCGCCGTCAACCGCCTGCTCATTCTGAACGCCGAACCCCGGCCCGGCCGCGGTACCGTGCTACTGCTCCGCGAGGCCATCGGGTTCTGAGTCCGCACCCTGGGGTCATTTCCCAGCAACGCGATCGGGAAGCGAGTGCTCGTTCCCAGAGCTTGTCGAAGGGCAAGTCAGGCCATGCCCCTGTTCGGTTGGGCCTGTCGGCCGGAAAGACGCATCGAGGGCGGGCGGGTGGCGCGGTCCACGGGGTTGTCGCCGGGTGCAGGGCGGGCGGTTGGTGGAGTCGGCTGGGGCCGGGTCGTGGTGGTTCGGCCGGAGCGATCTTCGTTGGGGGTCGGTGAAAGGTGCCGGTGTCACGATGACGAGTCACGCGCTGTTCTCGAAGCCGATTTCGGCGGTTTCGGGGTCGCGTGACTCGATATCGTGACCTCGGGTTCGCTGGGTTCGGCGTGCCCGTCGAGTGGACCATCGGACCACCGACTTCTGCTTCGGGGTTGGCCGAACTGTCCACTCGGTGCACGCCGGCAGGCTCAGGGAGCGAAAACCCAGGTCCCGATCAACCGGCGTCGGGCGTCGGGTGGATCAGCCGTAGGTGGGGTGTTGCGGCCAGCCCTCGGGCGAGTCCTCCCAGTCCTCCTGCCGACCGTACGGCAGCAGGTCCCGCATGTTGCTCGAGAACATCAGCCGGTCGACGCCGCGCGAGCCGGTGCTCCAGGTCTTGTACACCTGGTCGCCGTCGCGCAGGAAGATCGTCAACTGGAAGCCGATCACGCCACAGTCCGCGGCGAAGCTGGTGCCCCGGGAGGACGCGTACGGCACCGTCCAGCCGCGCTGCTGCCAGTAGCCGGCGATCTGCTCCAACGGCATGTCCGAGACGGTGATCCAGGCGGATCCGCCGGCCAGCAGCGAGTCCAGGTTGGTGACGTTGTTGGTGAAGGCGGTGCAGCCCGGGCAATAGTCGTCCGGCCCGTTGTCCATGAACTGGTACACGGCGAGTTGGAGCTGGTCGCCGAACAGGTCCAGCAACGTCGCCGGACCGTCCGGTGTCTGCAGCTGGTGGCCGCGACCGTCGAACGGGACCATCGGCAGCCGGCGCCGCTTGGCCGCGAGCTGATCGAGCTGCCGGGTGAGCTCCTTCTCCTCGGCCAGCAGCGCGGCCCGGGCCCGCTGCCAGGCCTCATCGGTGACCACCGGCGGCAGCGCGGGAGCGCGAGTGTCTTGGGACATGGACAGCCTCTCTGTCGAACCAACCTGATCATCCGCAGACTAGGAGCGTTGACCGGGCGCCGGGCCGGTTCAGCCAGATCCGGGGAGACCAGTCGCTGCGGCGGTTCGGCTGCCGATCGCCGGCCTGCCGGACGGAAAGACGCGCCAAGGGCGGAGGGCGGGGCGGTGGACTGGTGTCGCAGCCGGCTGTCGGTCCTGCATCCCGATTCGCTGCCGATGTGTGCGGCGAGTGTGACGATTCCCTTCTTCGCAGCGCCGATCGGGACGGGAATCGTCACACTCGACGACGGCCCTATCCGCGGTTCGCGCCAAGGAGACCAGCCAGCAGGACGCAACACCCGCAGCCGGCCGCGACACCAACCCACCGACCGACCCCTCCGCCCTTGGCGCGTCTTTTCGTCCGGCGGACCGCAATCCGGCAGCCGAACCACCCGCCCGTCCCGGTTCAGCTCCGGAGGACTTGGTACAACGCCGCCGTCAGCCGGAACCGGCCGGGCGGCGCCGCGAAGTCGGCGTCGGTCACGGACCCGGCGTCGACCCGGCCCTCGGCCAGCAGCCGCCCGACGGCTTCTCGCCGGGCCACCAGAAAGCGATCCCGGACGGCCGCCGGCGCCGCCGCGACGATCTCGTCGAGCTTCGCGCCGAAACCGGAGGCGAGCTCCCGCGGGTCGACCGGCGGCACGGTCAGCGCCGCTGCGCGCCGGGCCCGCCGGGTGTCGACCACCCCGCAGACCAGCGTCGCCCCGACGATCAGCCCGGCCACGATCCCGATCAGCGGCTGCCCGGCGGTCGAGCCGCCGTTGCCGAGCCAGATCACCAGGCCGAGGGCTCCGACCAGGGCCAGCGCCGGGGTGGCCGCCGTACCCGGCATGGCACGCGGCCGGGGCCAGGAGCGTCGGGTCAGCAGCACCAGCACGCACCCGCCGAGCCCGATCAGCAGGCCGCCGAGCACGGCGGGCGCGACCAGCCACGGCAGGTCGCGCCCGGCGAGCGCCGCCAGCAGGGCGCCGCTCGGACCGGCGGCGATCAGAGCGAACCAGGGAGAAGCCTTGGCCGGGCGGGAGGTGGCGCCGGGATCGGCGTCCGTTGCCGGGCGGGACCGAGCCGAGAGGAGGAAAAGATCCTCCGCGGCGCGGACCGGAGCAGCCAGTTCCGGGAACCGAGCCAGCACCTCCGCCTCCGCAGCGGCGAGGCGCTGCAGGTCGTCGGCCGGCGGCACGGTCACGATTCGGCCGGAGTCCCCGGCGAGGTCCGCGCGGAGATTCCGTTCCCGGAGCCTGTCGAAGGGCGGGCCCGAGTCACGTCCGCCCGCTCGGCCGGTGATCGCGGCGACGTCGGCACGGCCGGAGCCGGCGGCGGGGTCGGTCCGGGTTCGGCCGCGGCAGTCGGGTCCTGGCCCGAGTCCAGCGCCTTCCACAGGTCGATCGGTTCGGCCTCGGCGACCGGCCCGGTGGCCGGGTCGCGGCGGAACCGATCGGTCCGGGTCGGCCAGGACGGTGCGGTGATCATGATCACTGCGGCGGCGGCGAGCAGCAGCACGCCGGCGATCACATAGCCGATCGGCCACGGGGTGCCGGTCAGCGCGAACTGATCACTGAGGCTCACCTGCTGCAACCTGGCCCGGACCGCTTCCGGGTCGGGCTGGAACCGGAAGCCACCGACCACGATGATCGCCGCGCCGACCAGCCCGAGCAGCCCGGCCAGCACCTGCCGGCCACGGCCGCGCAGGGTGAGCCCGAGCAGGAAGCCGGCCAGCACGACCGCGCCGAGGGCCTGGCTCAGCCCGGCGGTCGCGTCCGCCCCGGTGAACACGACGCCGGCGTCGCTGCCCTGGGCCCGCCACCACGGCTGGGCGGAGACGACCAGCGCCAGCAGTCCTGCCAGCGCCACACCGGCCAGGCCGATCAGCCGGGACCGGGTCGGGCTCAGCACGACTGCCCCCGGGTGATGATCATCACCGCGGGCATGATCGAATCCGAAGCCATGATCGACATCTCGGTCCTGATCATCGCCGGTCCATGATCATCCCCGGGCCGCGGCGACCGGTTCGGTGAACGACTCGGCAACCGAGATGGCGCGGATCACGGCCGCGGCCTTGTTCTGGCTCTCCTCGTCCTCGGTGGCGGGCACCGAGTCGGCGACGATGCCGCCGCCGGCCTGCACGTACGCGACGCCGTCCTTGACCAGCGCCGTCCGGATCGCGATCGCGGCGTCGGCATCGCCGGCGAAGTCGAAGTAGCCGACCACCCCGCCGTAGAGCGACCGGCGGCTGGTCTCCAGCTTGTCGATGATCTCCATCGCCCGGACCTTGGGCGCGCCGGACAGGGTGCCGGCCGGGAACGCTGCCAGCACCACGTCGAGCGCGCTGCGACCGTCGGCGATCACGCCGGTGACGGTCGACTCCAGGTGCATGATGTGGCTGTAGCGCCGTACCTCGGCGAATTCGATCACCTCGACCGTGCCCGGCTTGCAGACCCGACCAAGATCATTTCGGCCCAGGTCGACGAGCATCACGTGCTCGGCTCGCTCCTTGGGATCCGACTCCAGGTCGGCCTCGTACGCGGCGTCCTCGGCCGGGGTGGCGCCGCGCGGTTTGGACCCGGCGATCGGATGGGTGATCGCGGTCCCCTCCTTGACCGTGACCAGGGCCTCCGGCGAGCAGCCGACGATGTCGAAGCCGTCCATCCGGAGCAGATACATGTACGGGCTCGGATTGGTCAGTCGGAGCACCCGGTAGATGTCCAATGCATCCGCCGACGTCTCCACCTCGAACCGCTGGCTGACCACGATCTGGAAGGCCTCGCCGGCCTTGATCTCCTCGACCGCCGCCCGGACCGCATCCTGATGTTCCTCAGCGGTGCGCCGCCGGCGGACCTGCACGGTGTGATCACGGTCCATGGCGACCACGGCCGACGGGGTGGGCCGGCGCAGCGCCTCGGTCATCGCGTCCACCCGGCGGACTGCGTCGGCGTAGGCCTCGTCGACCCGCTCGTCGGTGGCGTCGTAGTTGATCGCGTTGGCGATCAGCCAGACCTCGCCGGTGTGCTGGTCGAGCACGGCCAGGTCGGTGGCCAACAGGAACGCCAGCTCCGGGATCTTGATGTCGTCCGGGTTGGTGTCCGGCAGCACCTCGACCCGGCGGACCGAATCGTAGGAGAGGTAGCCGACCAGCCCCGAGGTGAACGGCGGCAGCCCCTCGGCCCGCGGCGTGTGCAGCAGTCGCAGCGTCTCCTGCACAGCCTGGATCGGGTCGCCACCGGACGGCAGTCCGACCGGCGCGTGCCCGGTCCAGTGCGCCTCGCCGTCCCGCTCGGTCAGGGTGGCCGCGGCCTTCACCCCGATGAAGGAGTAGCGCGACCAGACGCCCTGCTCGGCCGACTCCAACAGATAGCTGCCCGGCAGGCCGCGGCTGAGCTTCGCGTACAAGCTGACGGCCGATTCGGTGTCGGCCAGCAGCCGGCGGTAGACGCTGATCACCCGACGCTCGACGGCCTGCTTGCGGAACTCCTCCAGGCTGGGCGTGATCACCGCGGCCGACTCCGCCGCCGGCTCCTCCGCACCCGGCTGCGCGACCACGACGGCCGGCAGCACCCGCTCGTCGAAGCAACTGTGGCTGCCGGTGTGGCAGGCCGGGCCCTCCTGGTGGACCTTGAGCAACAGCGCGTCGCCGTCGCAGTCCAGCCGGACCTCGCGGACCCATTGCCGGTGACCGCTGGTCTCGCCCTTGACCCAGTACTCCTGCCGGCTCCGGGAGTAGAACGTCGACCGCCCGGTGGTCAGCGTCCGGCGCAGCGCCTCGTCGTCCATCCAGCCGAGCATCAGCACGTCGCCGGTGCGCTCCTCCTGCACCACGGCGGCCACCAGGCCGTCAGCGTCACGCTTCAGCGAGGCCGCGATCTCGGCGGGCAGGGAATCGTTCGAAGGGGTGTTGGTCGAAGTGGCTGAGGTGTCGGACACGGGGTCCATTGTTGCGGCAATCACCTAGTCGGCTGCCACCGGATAGGGCAGCGAACATTCGGGTGTCCTAGCATTTCTGGACATGACCTTCGCGAAGACGGAACGCGCCGCGTTGTGTGACCTCTTCGACGAGGTCGGGGCGGAGGCTCCGACGTTGTGCGATGGCTGGACGACGCACGATCTCGCGACCCACCTGTGGATCCGGGAGACCGACCCGCTCGGCGCGCCGGGGATGCTGGCCAAACCGCTGGCCGGGCTGACCGAGCGCCGGATGGCCGAGACCAAGCAACGCTGGGAGTACGGCGAGCTGGTCGACCGGCTGCGGCACGGCCCGGCCCGCTTCTCGGTCTTCGCCATCCCGGGGGTGGACGACGCGGCCAATACGACGGAGTTCTTCATCCACCACGAGGATGTCCGGCGCGGCGGACCGGTGCCGCAGCCGCACCGGGAACTCGACGACGAGGTCGAGGAGTGGATGTGGCGCCGGCTCAAGCTGCTCGGCCGGGCCTTCTTCCGCCGAGCCCAGCTCGGGGTGACCCTGGAGCGGTCCGGCTCGGTCACCGACGACGGCGAGCCGGAGACCATCCGGGCCAGCACCGGCTCCTCGATCGTCACCGTCGTCGGCGTACCGAGTGAACTGATGCTGTTCGCCAACGGCCGGACCACCGCCGCCGAGGTCAAGCTGGTCGGCGAACCGGACGCCATCGACCTCCTCCATTCGACCGACCTCAACATCTGAATGCCGAGTTGTCAGATCTGAGTTGCGCCCTGGGGCAACTGAGTTCTGACAGGTCGGCGGAAAGCGGGACATCGTGGAGTTGCGGGCGTTGGCGGCGGACGACATCGCGGGCTGGGTCGAGTTGCTCGAGGCCTGTGCGGTGACCGATCGGACCGGGGAGCACTACTCCGCCGACGATCTGGCCGAGGAACTGGAGTCGCCCGGCCTGGACCTGGCCCGGGACACCTTGGCGGTGCTGCGGGACGGACAGCTCGCCGCGTACGGCAGCCTGGCGGTCCGGGAGACGACCGAGCCGGTGTTCCGGATCACACTGGACGCCGCCGTGCATCCCGAGCACCGCGGCCGGGGCGTCGGCACGGAGCTGCTCCGCTGGGCGATCCGGGCGGCCGAGCAACGGCACGCGGCAGAAGGCCCGGACCGGCCGCTGAATCTGCGGGCCGGCCTGCCCGAGGGCGACGAGCGTGGGGTCCGGCTGCTGGCCCGGCACGGCTTCACCGCGGTCCGCTGGTTCTCCGAGCTGACCCTCGAGTTGGCCGCCGACCGGCCGGCGCCGGGACCGGACCCGGTCGGGCTGACCCTGCGGCCGTACCAGGACGGGGACGAGGAGCCGCTGCGGCTGCTGCGCAACGCGTCCTTCGCCGATCACTGGGGCGCCGGACAGTGGTCGGTCGAGGAGTGGCGCCACTACAAGACCCGGAGCCGCAACTTCCGGCCGGAGCTGAGCTGGCTCGCGCTGGCCGAGGACGGCACCCCGGTCGGGCTGACGATCACCATGTACTACGACGCCGACACCGAGGCGACCGGCGTCCGGGACGCCTGGATCGACACGGTCGGCACCGCCGCCAGCCAGCGCAAGCGCGGCGTGGCGTCGGCGCTGATCGGCAGGGTGAACGCGACGGCGGCCGAGCTCGGCTTTCAGACGGTCTCGCTCGGCGTCGACGCGGCCAGCCCGACCGGCGCCGACTCGCTCTACCGCTCGCTCGGCTTCCTCCCGAAGCGGACCGTGATCACGTACGACCGCACCGAGACCACCGCCGAGTGACGGCAGCCAATCTCGTCGTAGTCCTGTCCGACGAGCACGCCGCAGCGGCAACCGGTTACGCGGGTCACCCGCGGGTCCGGACGCCGCAGCTGGACGGGTTGGCCGGCGCCGGCTGGCGGTTCGACAACGCCTACTGCAGCAACCCGATCTGTGTGCCGTCCCGGCTGTCGCTGCTGTCCGGCCGCTATCCGCACCAGCTCGACGCCTGGGACAACGGGGCCGTGCCGGGGCCGGACTACCGCTCCTGGGGGCATCACCTGCGCGACGCCGGCTATCGGAGCGTGATCGCCGGCCGGACCCATTTCAACGGTCCGGACCGGCTGCTCGGCTTCGACCGGCGGCTGTCCGATGATCTTGGTCACTGGCTCACCCCGGGCGCGGCGCCGCACCGGACGCCGGAGGCGCGGCGGGGCAGCAACTCGCACGTCAGCGAGGTCGGCGCCGGCCGCGACGCGCACACTCTGTCCGACGAGCTCGCCACCGCCCTGGCCGCCGAGTTCCTGGAGCGGGAAGCCGCGCGGCCGGCCGATCGTCCCTTCCTGCTCTACGTCGGCTACATGCATCCGCACTTCCCGCTGGTGGCACCGCCGGAGGACCTGGCGCAGTACGACCCGGCCGACGTCGAGCTGCCGCCGTCCTGGCAGACGGACCCGGCCGAGCAACATCCGGTGATCGCCCAGCTGCGCCGGTTCTTCCGCAACGACGAGCCGATCACTGAGGATTTGGTCCGTCGCGCCACCACCGCCTACTGGGCCTTGATCAGCCACCTGGACCGGCAGCTCGGACAGCTGCTCGGCGTGATCGACTCCACCTCGCTGCGGGAGAACACGGCGGTGATCTACACCAGTGATCATGGCGAGATGGCCGGCCGGCACGGCATCTGGCAGAAGCAGTGCTTCTATCAGGACTCGGTCCGGGTGCCCCTCCTGATGCGGCTGCCCGAGCACTCGACCGGCGCCGAGCGGCCGGCCGTGATCACCGACGACGTCAGCCAGCTCGACCTGCTGCCGACGCTTCGTGATCTTGCCGGCCTGCCGCCCGACCCGGACCTGCCCGGGCTGAGTCTTCGGTCCACCGTCCGCGACGGCTCGGACCGATCGGTCTTCGCCGAATACCACGCGCAGGGCATGCTGAGCGCCGGTTTCATGATCAAACACGGTCGCTTCAAACTCTGCGAGTACGTCAACCACCCACCCCAGCTCTTCGACCTCGCCGCCGACCCCGACGAACTCACCGACCTGGCCGCCGATCCCGATCACGCCGCGACCCTCGCCGAATTGCGCCAGCACCTGCACGCGATCGCCGACCCCATCGACCTCGACCTGCGAGCCAAGGAAGATCAACAACGCCGCCGATCGGCCTGAGCACGCAGCCCACCGACCATTCGATTGCAGTCCGGCAAGAGGGTGTTCGTTCCCTGAGCCTGTCGAAGGGCAAGTCAGTGGCCATCCAACTCAACCTCAGCCTCCCCGAACAACCAGTGAGCCCGCTCCTCAACCGCACTGCGGACACCGCGTGCTGGTCGGTCGAACAACTCGACCGTCACCGTCCGGCCGGCACTCCCCTTCTCGCGACCGCGTGCCTTGCGATCCCGCCAGGTCCCGATTACCTCGCCACTGCTGATCACCACGCCCGGGTCCCGAACGGCCCGCCAGACTCGGCCACGTCGACCAAAATCGGCCAGCAGCAGCTTCCGTTCGGCCAGCTCGGTGTACGGGTCGTAGGGCGGCAGCAGCGTGATCGACTGATCGCCGGGATCGGACAGTCCGGCGAGGTCCTCGGCGTGCATCCAGTAGCGGAATCCATCCACCCGCACCGGTTCCAGCTCGTCGGCGATCAGCTCCCACCAGGCCCGGGCTCCCCCGGTGCTCAGGCCGAGCCAGGTCCCCACCGCGGCCGGGGTGGCCACCCCGGTCAAATGCAGGTAGCGACGCAACAGCTCGCGCCGCGCCGGGTCCGGATCGACCGACTCGATGGTGTGCCCGGACGGGTGGATCCGAAACGAGCCGCCCGGCTCCGGGATGATCACCAGACCGGCCTGGAAGACGGCGTGCCGGAACAGGCCGTCATTGAGATGATGCGCCGCGCATCCCGCACACCAGGGAGACAGCGATGGATCGAGCCGGGCCGTGACCGCCGCGCTCACTTCACCCTTGGTCCGCGGCTCGGCGTCGTCCATGATCATCCGCGCCGCCTCCGTCGCTTCGGCCAGAGCCTGCAGCGGATCGGCCACGGACAGGTCGCCGTAGGTCCCGCGGGCCGGCTCGTCGGGCTCCCGCCAGCGCAGCGCGGCGACCAGCAGTGCAAGATCATCCGCCCGGTGCAGGTGGATCGCGCTCCGGACCGAATAGGCGCGGACCAGCCCGTCCTCCACGTCGCCGTTCGACCGCGACGTCCGGGCTCGCAGCGCGACCGGCGCGGTGCCGCGGACCGGGTTGTCCCGCACGCCGACACCCAACACCGCGCACTCGGCCGCAGCCGGCACGGGCTCGGCCAGCTGCTGGACCCGGCAGCGGTGATCAAGAATCCGCTGCCGATCGACCTCGCTGCCCGCAGTCATCGGGCCGAACCGTCGGCCGTCGTCCCGTACAGGGCGTCGAGCAGTTTGCTCATCGCACTCTGCGCCGTCGCCGAGGAGCGCGGGCCGAGCACGGTCAGCGCCGCGACCAGGGCCGAGGCCTCGCCCGGGGTCAGGCTGAGCGGCGGCAGGTCCCGGCGGGTGTCGATCGCGTACCCACCGCCGGGTCCGCGCCGGGTGCTGATCGGCACCCCCGCCTCGGTCAGCTCGGCGATGTCGCGCTCCACGGTCCGGGCCGCGACCTGGACCCGGTCGCCGAGTGCCTCCGCAGTCACCGCCTTCGGTGCGCTGATCCGGAGCTCCTCGATCAGTCGATGCTGGCGCTCCACGCGCGGGATCAGTGGCTGGGCCCGTCCGGTCATGAGGTCAACCTACGACCAGAATCCGACTCGCCTGTGTCGGCTTTGCTCGCCGGTGAACACTGGGGGCCATGTCCCTGCCCCGGCGCAGCTTCCTGTCCCTGACGGCCCTGGCCGGTGTGTCCGTCGGCTGCTCCAACCCCACGTCAACGCCCCCATCGACCTCACCGACCCCGGTGCCGAGTGCGACGCCGGCGGTCGGCTCGCCCGCACCGTCCAGCGCGACACCGAGCGAGACCCCGGCCGAACCGAGCCCGACGCCGACCGAACTCGGCAAGCCGAAAGCCACCGAGATCGTCGCCGGGCTCACCTCGCCGTGGGGACTGGTCCCGCTGCGGGACGGGAGCTTCCTGGTCTCGGAGCGGGACACGCGCGAGATCAAGCAGATCGTCGGCGACCAGGTGGCCGTGGTCGCCACCGTGCGGGACGCGGAGCCCAACATCGAAGGCGGCCTGCTCGGCCTGGCCGCCACCGCCGACGCGCGATCGGTCTTTGCCTACTTCACCTCCGGCCAGGACAACCGGATCGCCCGGTTCAGTTGGGACGGCAACAAGCTCGGCCAGCCGGAGGTGATCTTGGACGGCATCCCGTACGGTTCCCGGCACAACGGTGGCCGGATGATTGTCGGCCCCGACAAGCTGCTGTACGTGAGCACCGGCGAGACCGGTGATCGGCAGCTCGCTCAAGATCGCGACTCGCTGGCCGGCAAGATCCTCCGGATCACCACCGACGGTGATCCGGCTCCCGGAAATCCCTTCGACAACGAGGTGTTCAGCTACGGGCACCGCAATGTCCAGGGCCTCGTCTTCGATCCGGACGGACGGCTCTGGGCGAGCGAGTTCGGCGATTCGACCTGGGACGAGCTCAACTTGGTCAAGGCCGGCGGCAACTACGGCTGGCCCCAGGTCGAGGGGCGCGGCGATGACGAGGACCTGATCAACCCGCTGGCGGTCTGGCGGCCGGCCGACGCATCGCCCTCGGGGCTGACGTACTGGAAGGGATCGCTCTATCTGGCCGCCCTGCGCGGTGAACGGTTATGGGAGGTGCCGCTCGACGGCGACGACGTCGGCAAGCCGATCGCCCATTTCACCGAGACCTACGGCCGGCTCCGCTCGGTCGAGGTCGCGGCCGACGGCGAGTCGCTACTGGTGCTCACCAACAACACCGACGGACGGACCCAGCCGCGCGACGGCGACGACCGGCTGCTTAGGATCACCCGGTGACCACGAGGCGAATCCGATGAACTCACGCGTCCGGGCCCGGCTGTTCACCGTGATCGGAGTCGTCGCCCTCGTGCTCGGCCTGATCTGGGTCGGTCAGGGCGCGAACCTGATCAGGGGCAGCTCGATGACCGGCCAGTCGATGTGGCTGATCATCGGCCTGATCGTGGCTGCCGCCGGCGCGGTGCTGCTCTACCTCGGCGTCCGCTCCGGCCGCGACCCGAACGGCCCGCCCGGCCAGCACTGAGTCATTGCTGGGCTGCCGAGTCAGGCGGTGCCGGCGGCACAGGGTCAGCTCTGACGTCTCCGATGAGGCGAAGAATCGCCGCCCTGATCTCGTCGCCGTACTCGTAGATCTCATCCAACGACCCGATCGACACCCGCCGTTCGATCTTGTTCTCGTCGAACAGACTGAGATGCTTCTGCCTGCGATTGAAGTGCAGACGCGCGATCGTCTTCCGGTTGTTGTCGTCAAGCAGTACGGCGCAGTAACTCTTCGAGTCTCGATAGACGATTCGGCTGGGCTTCACCTCGCTGCAGGCGATTGCCCGAACGATGTGAAAAGCCTCCAGTTCCTCCACCGTTGTCGTAATTTCCTCGACTGCCTGACCGAGGTCGTCCAAGGCCACCGATTCGCTCGTGGGCACGGCGGATTCCGGCATGGCTACGGGGGTAGTCGTCCCGAGCGCAGTCGCCAAACGGTCGTTGACCTGCTCATTGAGGAACTGGGCTGAAGCCTTGGCTACCAGCGGCGTGAACTGCTCGCGGACGCGCTGAGTGAAGCTACCCTCGTAGACCCTGGTCGTGAACAGCCGCACCCAGTCCTCCTCCGGGTTCTTGAACTGGGCAGTCAGAACACGCTTGATCTGACCGATGTACTTCAGTTGCCCGGCCGCGCTGATGATCGACTCGAGATCGAAGGTGTCCTTGGACAACTTGTGCAGTTCGGGAATGAGGGTCGGATCGACATCGGACAGATCGAGCACAAGGAACGGTTTGGCGTCCATCTTGTTCGGAGCGTCGAGGTCAGTGAAGAAGTGGTACACCTCGCCGTTGGTCAGGACCGCAATGCGCGCATTGGTGACGGAAAAGTACCTGAACAACTGGGAGGAATGTTCGGGCCGGAGCGGATCGCCGATCTTCTTGCACTCCACCAGGATCTGAACCACGTCGTCCTTGACGATGGCATAGTCGATCTTCTCGCCCTTCTTGATCCCGACGTCAGCGGTGAATTCAGGGATGACCTCGGCGGGATCGAAGACGTCATAGCCCAGCACGGTCGAGATGAATGGCATGACGAAGGCGTTCTTCGTTGCTTCCTCGGTCGGTATTGATGCCTTTTGCTGCCGGACCTTGGTGGCAAGTGCCATGACTCTGTCCAGGAATTCCATGAATTGCCTCCCCGCGAGTGTCGCCCCACTGCGACGTACAGGGCGAGCATGGCAGTAGCTCGGTGAAGGCATGTTTGTTCAGGATCAACGATGCGAAGTTGTGATGACCACCGGCAAACGCGCCATGCGCCCGGCCTCACCAGACGTGCGGACCGGGACATCCATCTGCGACAAAGCAGAGCGGATCAACAGGGCGGCGATCGCGAGCGGCGCGTTCGGCATCAACGCGGCGATGATCAGGAAGGCGTTGGCCGGGAGGTGGGTGAACACCATCGTCCGGACGAGTCCGATCCGGCGCGCGAGGCGGACGGTGAAGAGCCGAGAACGCCGAGAGCAGACCGGCCCAGAAGAACACCACTCCGCTGATCGCGATCGACAGCTCGAAGCGTCGTTGCAACCACAGCACGACGAGCGCGGTGATCGCGAAGCCGCCGCCCAACGTCCAGGGTGAAGAGCGCGGCGAGCCGGTACACGTGCCGCGGGACGGGCCGAGCGCGACGGCAGGCGCCTCGGCCTTCGGTTCGACCGCCGGCGACAGCGAGCGATAGCGGACGAAGATGATCACGCCGAGCACGGAGTAGCCGACGAAGGTCCAGCGCAGCGCCGTCTCGGCACTGGCACCGACCCGGGCGGCGATCCACTCGGGCACGCCCGCGCACAGCGCGCCGAACGCCGCGACGAGTGAGCCGATCAGCGCGTAGCGGGCGAACTGGGCGGTCCGCTCGGCGTCGGGCACGGTGCCCGGCAGCAGCGCCTGCTCGGTCGGCAGGAACACGCTGACATCGCCGCTCGACGGATTCAGCGTGCCGACGAAGGCGATCACCAGCAGCATCCAGAACCCGTTCGCCCCGGCGAAGGCGAGTCCGGTCACGATCATCAGCAGCGACACGAGTTGCAGCAGTCGGCGCCCGACCGACGCGATGCCCGCGCAGTCCGACGCCGAGGGTCAGCGCCGCCGAGCCGAGCAGCGTCGCGGCGACGACGACCCCGATCTCGGCGCCGGACAGTCCGAGAGCGGCGAGACACCCGGCGAGCGCGACACTGACGATCCCGTCGCCGAACGCCCGGATCCCTCGCGTCTGCACCAGCACCGCGGCGTCGTGACCGGCACCCGGCGGGAGGAATCGCACCGCTGCATCATCGTCGGTCCGGCGGCAGGCTGGTCATTCAATTTCCTGGCCGACGTCGGACACACCCCGGTGATCATCGATTCACCTGCCGACTGAGAGACTTCTCGGACACGTCGGACGAAGCGGGACGGGGAGTCGATCATGTCGGAGATCGCGATCGCGGTGGTGGGGTTGGGGCCACGAGCCCGCGGGACCTGGATCCCTTCCCTGCTTCGGATTCCGGGCTATCGGGTGGTGTCGGTGTGCGACCGGATCGAGCCGCTGATCGACCGGGCTGTCGGCATGATCCCGTACCAGGTGCGCACCGCCACCGACTACGCCGAGGTGCTCGCCGACCCGGGGGTCGAGGCGGTGGCGCTCACCGTCCGGTCCCCCGAGCAGGGGGCGATGGCCGCGGCCGCACTGGAGGCCGGCAAGCACGTGCATGCCGAGGTGCCGGCGGCGCACACGATCGAGGACTGCTGGCGGATCGTTCGCGCCGCCGCCGCCGGCGACCGGGTCTACGCGCTGGCCGAGCAGACCCGCTACTGGGGCTTCGTCGAGGAGTGGCGGCGGCTGGTCGCGGCCGGCGAGCTCGGTCATCCGACGCTGTGCGAGGGCCAGTATTTCCACTATCTGCCCGGCGACAAGCTGGTCGATCCGGCCACCGGTGAGTTCTTCGGTCCGGACGACGCCCCGCCGCAGGCGGTGCCGACCTGGCAGCAGTGGATGCCGCCGATCCACTACCTGCCGCACGAGCTGAGCCCGATGCTCAAGGTGCTGGCCGACCGGGTGACCGAGGTGGTCGCGATGAGCACCCGCTCGCACAGCTACGCCCACCCGACCTTGGCCCAGCCGGACATGCAGGTCGCGCTGATGAAGACCGAGAAGGACACGATCCTGCGGATGGCCGCCAGCTTCGCCCAGCCGCACCCGCACGGCGAATGGCACTGGTATCACCTGTCCGGCACCGGCGGCCGGGTCGAATGGCGCCGCGCCGCCCAAGATCAGCCGAAGCTGTGGCTGAGCAGCGATCCCGATGCCGGGCTGCGCGACATGGATTGGGGATACGAACGCGCGGATGCCCCGGACGAGGCCGTCGGCAGCGGCCACGGCGACGCCGACTACTACGTGCACGCGTCGTTCCGGGACGCGGTCCGCGGCGTGTCCGACCCGGAGCTCAGCGTCTACCAGGCGATGGAGACTGCGGCCCCGGCGATCCTGGCCGCCGAGTCGATCAAGCTCGGCGGGCAGCCACAGCGGGTGCCCGACTTCCGCCCCGCCGGCTTCCGCCCGTAGCTTCCGGGCATCGTTCCCTGAGACAGGCGCCGGCGTCAGGCCAGCGTGATCATGAACTCCCGGCCGTCCTGATCGGCTTTCAGCCAGACCAATGCATAGTCGATCCCGGACACGGTCCGCCTGATCACCGGCAGCGGCTTCCCGTCGACCAGCACGGTCCGGTCGGCGGGCACCGGCACCAGCAGGGTGCGGCCCGACTTCGAGCCGGGCACGGCGCTGCCGTAGGCCCGCACGGTCCAGCTGTCCGAGCCGGTGCTGATCATGGTCGACCGATCCCGGGCGTCGGTGTCCCGGGCCCACTCCTCGGCGCTCCAGATCGGCAGCCCCAGCTCCCGTGCGTGCTGCCAGACAGCGGTGAAGAATGGTCCGCTGTAGGTCGCGAAGGACACCGGATGCGACTGCATCGACAAGGGCTGGAAGCTGACGTCGCGGCAGTGCCGGAGATGATCAGCCACCGCGGCGGCCTCCCGTTCATGATCACCGCCGAGCCGTTCGATCATGCTGGTGTCGTCGAAGATCTGGGTCGGCTGCTGGAACACGTCGATCACCGTGCCGTCCAGATCGACGAACCGCGAGGGCCGGGCCGAGCCGAACAAATAGCCGGTCCAGACCTCGCCGGTGCCCTGCGCGTTCAGATCCATCCGGACCCCGAGCTCGGCGTAGACCCGGGCCAGATCGGCCCAGCCCTTCCAGATCAGGCAGTGATTCCGGTTGGCCACCGGCGTCGAGCCGAACCGCTCCCGGAACGTGGCGATGTCGGTCCGGACGATCCGTTCCAGGGTGAGCTCGGAGTCCTCGGCCTCGTCCCAGCCGGCCATGCCGTCGTGGTGGATGCCGAAGGAATGTCCGGCCTCGCGCAGCCGGGTCACGTCGTCGGCGGTGAGCACGGTCTCCTGCTCACCCAGCATCAGATAGCAGGTCAGCCGGACTTCGTGCTCGGCGGCCGCGTCCAAGATCGCCTGGAACTGATCCCGGCTGGACCAGTCGTCGTCCGAGTCCTGGATCAGCACCGTCGTCGTGTCCGGATCGGGATAGAACCACCAGCGCGGCAGCGGGCTGGGCGCGGCCTCGGTGATCAGCCGAACCAGCAACTCGGCGTGCAGATCGGCCTGCGGCAGCTGCCAGCAGGCCGGGTCGATCGCCTCCACGGCGAGATCCATCTGCCGGTACGGCGCCACGCCGTTGGCCCGGATGCCGATCCGCTCGGGGTCACCCTGCCGCAACCGGGCGACCGCCTCGGCCAGGTCGTACGTGATCACCGCGACCGTGCCCTCGCCGTACGCTCCGCGCAGCACTCCCGGCGTCCCGTCGGCCCCGTCCCGCTCCGCACTCACCGTGCAACTGACCGCAAGCAGGTTCGGCTCCGCACCGGTTTGATCATCGGGACGTGAGGGTTTCGTTCCCTGAGCCTGTCGGAGCGTCGTCCTGAGCTTGTCGAAGGGGGCAGGTTCGGTGAACTCGAGCCGCTCGGTCGGCACCGGAACCTGGATCACCCCGTCCGGCAGCCCGGTCAGGTAACCGGGCGCGGATTGCCGATCCAACGGCCGCAACCCGAGCGACAACGCCAACCGCCGCGACGGCCGGACTACGACCAACCCGGCACCACGCCGGGTACGGCCCAAGATCGCCTCGATCTCGCCCTGCCACAGTGGGCACCGGGCCACCAGGATCCGGTCGAACCGCTCCAGTTCGGCCCCGAGCCCCTCCGGCCCGACCGAGTCAAGATCGATCACCTCGACGTCGGCCAACCCCTGGCTCCGGCACACCTCGCCGAGATAGCCGCCGAACAACCCGGTCGCCGACCCCGACCGCACCAACAACGCCACCGTCATGGTGGTGCCCCCTAGGTTCTCGCCGACTGATCCGAAAATAGGTGCCACTGCGCCAGCTGATTCAGGAGATGCGATCGCCGCCCTATTTTTGGGCCAGGAATGGGCCCAACCAGGTGGGACTGCGACTTGTCAGAACTGAGGCTTGCTATAGCGAGCCTCAGTTCTGACAACTCAGCTGAGCTTCTCCAAGATCAACTCGCGGACGCGGCCGGCGTCGGCCTGCCCGCGCATCTCCTTCATCACGGCGCCGATCAGCGCGCCGGCGGCCTGCACCTTGCCGGACTTGATCTTGTCCGCGACATCCGGGTTGGCCTGGATCGCGGCGTCGACCGCGGCACCCAGGGCGCCGTCGTCCGACACCACGGCCAGGCCCCGGGCCTTGACCACCTCGGCCGGCGAGCCCTCACCGGCGAAGACGCCGTCGAAGACCTGCCGGGCCAGCTTGTCGTTGATCGTCTTGTCCTCGACCAGCGCCTGGATCTCGGCCACCTGCTCCGGCGTGATTCCGGCGTCGGCAAGCTCAACACCGGTCTCGTTGGCCCGCCGGGCCACCTCACTGAGCCACCACTTCCGGGCCGCCTGCGGTGCGCCGCCGGCGGCGACTGTGCGGTCGATCAGGTCCACCGCGCCGGCCGCGACGACGTCGCGCAGCTCCAGCTCGGTGAAGCCCCACTCGGCGCTGACCCGCTTCAGCCGGGCGGCCGGCGGCTCGGGCAGGGTGGCCCGGAGCTCCTCCACCCAGGCCGCGGCCGGCGCGATCGGGACCAGGTCCGGTTCCGGGAAGTAGCGGTAGTCCTCCGCCGACTCCTTGGTCCGGCCCGCCGTGGTGACGCCGGTGTCCTCGTGCCAGTGCCGGGTCTCCAGGGTGATCGTGCCGCCCTCGGTCAGGACGGCCGCCTGCCGGGTCATCTCGTACCGGATCGCCCGCTCGACACTACGCAGCGAGTTGACGTTCTTGGTCTCGGTCCGGGTGCCGAATTCCGTTGCATCCTTGGCCATCAGCGAGACGTTGGCGTCGCAGCGCAGCGAGCCCTGCTCCATCCGGACGTCGGAGACGTCGAGGCCGCGGAGCAGATCACGCAGCATGCCCACGTAGGCCCGCGCGACCTCCGGCGCCTTCTCCCCCGCCCCCTCGATCGGCTTGGTGACAATCTCGATCAAGGGCACGCCGCACCGGTTGTAGTCGAGCAGCGAGTATTCGGCGCCGTGGATCCGGCCGGTGGCGCCGCCGACGTGCAGCGACTTGCCGGTGTCCTCCTCCATGTGTGCCCGCTCGATCTCGATCCGGTACGTCTCGCCGTCGACGTCGACCTCGGTCCAGCCGTTGAACGCGATCGGCTCGTCGTACTGGGAGATTTGGTAGTTCTTCGGCATGTCCGGATAGAAGTAGTTCTTCCGGGCGAACCGGCACCAGGACGCGATCGAACAGTTCAGCGCCAGCCCGATCCGGATCGCCGACTCGACGGCCCGGGCGTTGACCACCGGCAGCGCGCCGGGCAGGCCGAGGCAGGTCGGGCAGGTCTGGGTGTTGGGCGGCGCGCCGAACACGGTCGAGCAGCCACAGAACATCTTCGAGGCCGTGTTCAGCTCGACGTGCACCTCGAGCCCGAGCACGGGATCGAAGGTCGCGAGCACCTCTTCGTACGGCAGAACGGTCCCCATCGATGAGTTCACAGTGCCGCCACCTCCAGCTCCGGAATCCGATCGAGCAACCCGCCGCCCCAGTCCTTGATCAACTCACGCTCGAGGGCGGCCCCGACGCGGTACAGACGATCATCGGCCAGCGGCGGCGCCATCACCTGCAGGCCCACCGGCAGCCCGTCCTCGGGTGCCAGCCCGATCGGGAACGAGGCGCTGCCGTTGCCGGCCAGGCTGGACGGGATGGTGCACAGATCGTTGGCATACATGGCGAGCGGGTCGTCGACCTTCTCGCCGATCTTGAACGCCGTGCCCGGCGTCGACGGGGAGATCAGCACGTCGACCTTCTCGAAGGCCGACTCGAAGTCGCGGATGATCATGGTCCGCACCTTCTGCGCCTGGCCGTAGTAGGCGTCGTAGTAGCCGGCCGACAGCGCGTAGGTGCCGATGATGATCCGCCGCTTCACCTCGTCACCGAAGCCCGCCTCGCGGGTCGCCGCCATCACCTGCTCGGCCGAGTTGACGCCGTCGTCGCCGACCCGGAGCCCGTACCGCATCGCGTCGAACTTGGCCAGGTTGGAGCTGCACTCGCTGGGCAGGATCAGGTAGTACGCGGCCAGCCCGTACTGGAAGTGCGGGCAGGAGACCTCGGTGATCTCCGCGCCGAGGCCGGCCAGCTTCGCCACCGCCTCGTCGAACCGCTGCATCACGCCGGGGGCATAGCCCTCGCCGCGCAGGTCGGTGATCACGCCGATCTTCAGCCCGCTGACGTCACCGGACCGGGCCGCCTCGACCACCGGCGGGACGGGCGCGTCGATCGAGGTCGAGTCGCGCGGGTCGTGACCGGCGATCACCTCGTGCAGCAGCGCCGCGTCGAGCACGTTGCGGGCACACGGGCCGGGTTGATCAAGACTGGAGGCGAGGGCGACCAGGCCGTAACGGGAGCTCGCGCCGTAGGTCGGCTTGATCCCGACGGTGCCGGTGACCGAGGCCGGTTGCCGGATCGAGCCACCGGTGTCGGTGCCGATCGCCAGCGGCGCCTCGTACGCCGCCAGGGCCGCGGCCGAGCCGCCGCCGGAGCCGCCGGGGATCCGGTCCAGGTCCCACGGGTTGCGGGTCGGGCCGTAGGCCGAGTTCTCGGTCGAGCTGCCCATCGCGAACTCGTCCATGTTGGTCTTGCCCAGGATCACCACGCCGGCGTCCAGCAGCCGCTGGGTGATCGTCGCGTTGTACGGCGGATGCCAGCCCTCGAGCATCCTGGAGCCGCAGGTGGTCGGGGCGCCGACGTAGGTCAGCACGTCCTTCAGCGCCAGCGGAACGCCGGCCAGCGGTCCGATCGGCTCCTTGGCGGCGACCTTGGCGTCCACCGCGGCGGCCTGGGCCAGCGCCCGGTCGCCGTCGATGTGCAGGAACGCGGCGACCCGGTCGTCCACGGCCGCGATCCGGTCCAGATGGGCCTGCGCGACCTCGACCGCACTGACCTCGCCGCCGGCGATCCGGCCCGCCAGGTCCGCGGCGGTGGCGGTGATCAACTCGGTGCTCATCAGACCTCCTCGTCGAGGATCCGAGGCACCCGGAACCGGTCCTGCTCACTGGCCGGCGCGCCGGCCAACACCTGGTCCAGCGGCAACGACTGCTGCACCTCGTCGGCGCGGAAGACGTTGCTCAGCGGCAGCGCGTGCGAGGTCGGCGGCACGTCGTCCGCGGCCACCTCGGACACCTTGGCCACCGATTCCAAGATCACGTCCAGCTGCGGCGCGAGATGCTGCAACTCGTCCTGGGTCAGGTCGATCCTGGCCAGCCGGGCCAGGGCGGCAACGTCGTCGGCGGTCAGAGCCACGTCTCTCCTCGAAGGTGCTGCGATGAATACCGGGCAATCCTAGGGACGGCGCGGCGGAACGGGGAATCGGGCTCAGCGCACGGTCGTGCCCGGCATCGCGCCCAGGGTGAACCAGGCGAATCCGAGGTGGCCGTGGTGCCCGCGCAGCCACTGCTGTCGGCCGTCGTCGAGCCGCTGCCGCAACGCCGCCGCCTCGGGGTGATCGGCGTGCTCCAGCAGCCATTCCTCCTGGTTGCGGACCAGTCCGCACTCGTACGCGTCCCAGTCCGACTGGGACACCTCGTGCAGATCCAGCAGCCGCCAGCCCGCAGCCGCGGCCGCCTCGACCACGTCGGGCAGCAGCACGCTGTCCTCGACCATCGCCCCACCCCAGATCAGCTTCAGCCGCTCCGCCGAGGGCACCGATCGCCAGTAGTCGATGCCGAAGAGCAGCCGGCCACCGTCGCCGGTGAGCCCGCGCAGCGCCCGGAGCGCGACGCCCGGGTCGTCGTCCAGCGCGTGCTGGGCGCCGACGCAGAGGACGAGGTCGTACGTCCCTCGGTGGGTCACCGCATCCGCCACGCGAAGCTCGACCCGGTCGGCCAGCCCACGGTCCCGGGCGTTCCGCCGACCACGATCTATGTCGTCCTGATCCAGATCGACGCCGACCCCGGTCGCGCCGGGGACGGCCGCCAGCACCCGCAACAGGACCTCGGCCCAGCCGCAGCCGAGATCCAGCACCGTCCGCGGCTCGGACCGCGCCAGATCGGCGACGATCCGGTCCAGCCGGCCCGGGTCGATCGGTGAGTTGAGGTCGAGAGTCAGTCCGTTCAGCGGCACCGTGGTCACCGGCCCAGCGTGCTGCACCGCGGCCGAGTCGCCAATCTGTTTTCCAGAAGCAGCGGGTGTTCGTTCCCTGAGCCTGGATCCACCGATGATCTTGGATCGGTGGTGTCGCAATTTCTCTTCGGGCTGGGCGAAACCGGCCATTGCCGCGTGGCAACCTGCACCCTCAAGAGGAATCGCGACAACCCGCAGCCGCGACCTCGTCCCTGATCCCTCGCCTTGGTCTCTCCGGAGCTGGAGTCGGTCGATCCGCCGGCAAGCGACAGTCGGAGCGAGGGTGTTCGTTCCCTGAGCTTGTCGAAGGGCAAGCCAGGCGGTGACCCCCTTATCGGTTCGGCCTTTCGGTCGGAAAGACGCATCAAGGGTGGGCGGGTGGGGCGGGCCGCGGGGGTGGCGGACGGCTGCCGGTAGGGCGGTTGGGCTGGCGGTTGGTGGTGCCGGCTGGGTCGGATTGTGGTGGTTCGGCTGCGGTCTCGCAGCGTTCGTCGGTGGACCCGGGCTGAGCCTGTCGAAGGGCCGGCCCGATCGCGCCCATGTTCTTACCCCGAGCGAACCTCGCCCTTGCCCTTCGACAAGCTCAGGGAACGAACACCCGTACGGAGCGGCGGCAAACGTGGTTTGAACGGCGCCGCTAGCGTAGGCCGCATGAAGCGGATCATTTCGGCCGTCGTCGCGTCCTTCGCGGTGTTGAGTCTCGCCGGCTGCGCCGAGGCCGGGATCTCGGCCGACGACGCGTACGCGATCGGCTGCCCGGCGGTGGATTCGGCCGTGGCGACCGGCTCGGTGGCCAACAAGGCCACGCTGGCCGGGCTCAAGGCGCTCCGGGACTCCGGCCAGCTCGACGCGCAGGGCCAGGCCTGGGTCGAGGCGACGATCGCCGTGATCGAGAACCCGAACGACGTCCCGGCCGAGGCCAAGACCTTGATCATCGACGGCTGTGCCGCGCACGGCCAGGAACTGAAGAACCTCAAGAAGTGATCAATGCCGGCGGCTGATCACTCCGCCGGCGCTGATCACTCCGCCGGCAGCGGCAGTGATCGCTGCCGCACGGTGGTCGAGACCACGATCGAAGTCGTCGTCTGGCCGTGCAAGCTGAGCCGATCCAGCGTCTCCTCCAGCCGCTCCATCGAGGCGGCGTGCAGCTTGATCAGGAAGCAGTCCTCGCCGGTGATCCGGTAGCACTCCGTCACCTCCGGCAGGTCGGCGGCGAGCGCGGCCAGCTTGGCCAACTGCCCCGGCCCGGGCCGGACCCGGACGAACGACGTGACCGGCAGGCCGATCGCCGCCGGATCCATGATCATCCGGTAGCCGGTGATGATCCCGTCCCGCTCCAGCCGCTGCACCCGTTCGGTCACCGCCGGGGCCGACATCTCGACCTTTCGAGCCAGCGCCGTCATGGACAGCCGTGGATCGGCGCTCAGCTCGGCCAGCAGCCGCCGGTTGACGCTGTCCAGCACCGCGGCTCCGGCCGACGACGGCGAGTTCCTGGATTTCGTAGGCATGCTGCCCACCTCACCTTCGATCTGCCATGGACGACCTCCGATTCTGCCCGAATCATGAAGCCATGGCGACCTCCCGGCTGTGGAATCGGGTGCCGGCACCGACGTACTTCGTGATCAGTGCGGTCTTCCACTACTTCGGTCCCGCACTGGCGGTGCTGCTGTTCGCGCGGTTGGACGTGCTCGGCGTGATGTGGCTGCGGATCGTCACGGCGGCCGCCGTGTTCGCGATCTGGCGCCGGCCCTGGCGCCGGCTGGCCGGCATGAGCGGCGCCGATCGAGCAGTGCTGGTCGCGCTCGGGGTCACCCTCGGCGCGATGAACGCCGTGTTCTATCTGGCCATCGACCGGCTGCCGCTGGCGACGGTCGGCGCGATCGAGTTCCTCGGCACGATCGTCCTGGCGGCGATCGGCATCCGGTCCGGCCGGAACCTGCTGGCACTGCTGCTGGTGATCGCCGGGGTCGCGGTGCTGACCAGCATCCGGCTGACCGCCGACCCGCTCGGCTGCGCCCTCGCCTTCGCCAACACCACCATGTTCGGCCTCTATCTGGTGCTCGGTCACCAGGTCGCCAACTCTCGCCGCGGCGCGACGTCGATCGATCGCCCCGGTCCGAGCAACGGGATCGACGGCATCGATCGGCTCGCCCTGGCCATGATCATCGCGGCCGTCGTCGCCGCACCGGTCGGCCTCGCCGAGGCGTTGCCGGCTCTGGCCGATTCGGCCCTGTTGGCCTGGGGTGTTGCGGTGGGGGTCTGCTCTTCGGTGATTCCGTACGTCGCCGACCAACTGGCGATGGCGCGACTGCCGCGGCACACCTTCGCGCTGATGCTGGCACTGCTGCCGGTGACGGCGACGGTGCTCGGGTTGCTGATGCTGCGCCAGGTGCCGACGGCCCGGGATCTGGTCGGGATCGGGCTCGTGGTCGGTGGCATCGCGTTTCACCGCCAGAGGTAGTCTCTGCGCCGAAGCACAACGACCGTCCCGATCACCCGATGATCGGCACCGGTCCAGGCATTGCCGGCACCGACGACCCGGGGAACGAATCGGACCGGCCGTGATGGAAAGGCGTGGTCCGTGGAGAACGCAGCTGTACGTCGAGCGTTGGTGGTCTTCGCAGTGATCAGCTTCGGTGCCTCCTGGCTGGTCTGCCTGCCGCTCTGGTCGAGCGGCCAGGGGATCGCCTCGCCCCAACTGGGCCTGATCGCGTCGGTGATGATGTTCACCCCGTCGCTGGCCGTCCTCGTCATCTGGTTCCTGACCCGACCGCGAGGCGAGCGCAACCCGCGCGAGCTGGCCGCGATCACCGGATTGGGGCTCGGCCCGAGCCGCCGCCGGACGATCCTGGTGATCGTCGGACTGTGGGTCGGCATCCCGGTCTTCGTGGTGATCACCACTCTGCTCTGTGCCGGCCTGGGCCTGTATCGGCTCGATCTGGTCAACCTGTCGATGCTCGCCCAGCAGCATCAGCAGCTGACCGGCAAGACCCCCAACCCGCAAATGATGCTGATCGTCTCGATCGGGGCGGTGCTGCTGACGCCGCTGCTGAACGCGATCCCGTCGTTCGGCGAGGAGTGGGGCTGGCGCGGCTGGCTCTACCCCACCCTGCGGCGGTACGGAGTCTGGCCCGCGATCCTGATCTCCGGACTGATCTGGGGTGCCTGGCACGCGCCGCTGACCCTGCTCGGCTACAACTACGCCCTGCTCGGGCCGTGGTCGGCCCTGATGTTCGTGCCGTTCTGCATCGCCTTCGGCGCCGTCCTCGCCTGGACCCGGGAGTTCACCGGCAGCGTCTGGCCGGCCATCGCGGCGCACGGCGGCTTCAACGGCTCGACCGGCTTGGTGCTGCTGTTCGGCGCCGCCGGCCAGGAGGTCAACTTCGCCCTGGTCGGCCCGATCAGCCTGGTCGGCATCGTCCTGTTCGCGATCATCGCCGCCCTGCTGTTCAAGATCACCGCGAGTTGGCGATCCGGATCGGACCAGTCGACGTTTCCGACCGACCACGGTTTCGACGCCGGCACGGCCGTACCGCGCTGAGTTTCTGCGACTACCAGCCCACCTCGTCGCAGCCGCGGTGATCACGCGGCTCGACCTGGAGCGTGGCGTGTGCGACGCCGTGCCGGTCCTTGAGCACGGCCCGGGCCCGGTCCAGGACAGCGTGCGGGTCGGCGGTGTCGGCGGTCACCAGGTGTGCGGTGGCGACGTTCATCCCCGAGGTCAGCGTCCACAGATGCAGGTCGTGCACGTCGCCGACGCCGTCGATCGCGGCCAGATCGCCGGCCACGTCCTCGGCGTCCATCCCCTCCGGCACGTGCTGGCCGAGGACGGCGAACACCTGTCGGCCCAGCATGATCGCCCGGACGGCGACGAAGATCCCGATCGCCACCGCGATCCAGGTGTCCCAGGCCGTGCTGCCGGTGACCATGATCAGCACACCGGCGAGGATGACGCCGACCGAGCCCGCCGTGTCCGCCATCACCTCGAGGTAGGCACCCTTCACGTTCAGGCTCTCCCCCGCCCCGTCCCGGAGCAGCAGCAAGGCCGCGAGGTTGATCACCAGGCCGATCACGCCGACGATCAGCATCGGCCCGGTCTGCACCTCGGCCGCGTCGCCGATCCGGCCGATCGCCTCGATGATCACGTAGCCGGCGACGCCGAGCATCACCAGCACGGCCAGCAGCGAGGCGAAGATCTCGGCCCGGTAGGAGCCGTAACTGCGCCGGCCGCTGCGGTCCGGCCGGGTGGCGATCCGGGTCGCGATCAAGGCCGCGCCCAGGGTTACCACGTCAGCCGCCATGTGCCCGGCGTCGGAGAGCAGAGCCAGCGAGCCGGAGAGCAGCCCGGCGATCAACTCCACGCCGAAGAAGGTGGCGATCAGCCCGAACGAGACCGCCAGCCGCCACCGATGACGACCACCGGCATGATCACCACCGGAGCCGTGACTGTGCCCGTGCCCCATCAGTGCTCCCGCTCCGGGTGGATCGCCTCGGTGTGCTCACTGTGCGCGATGGCGACGTCGAGCAGCATCCGGACATGCGCATCGGCCAGTCGGTAGTAGGCCAGCCGGCCGGACCGCCGGGCTGTCACCACCCGGTGGGCCCGCAGCAGCCGCAGCGCGTGCGACGCCGCCGACTCGCTCTGCCCGGTGACGGCGGTCAGATCCGAGACACAGAGCTCGCCGTCGAGCAGGGCGATCAGCAGCCGCAGCCGGCTCGGATCGGACAGCAGGCCGAAGATCTCCGCCGTGTCAGCGATGTCCGCCGGCTCCGGCATCCGGTCCCGCACCCCGCTGACCCGACCCTCGTCCACCAGATGCACATCTGAAGACTTGTTCACATATCGAACCCTACCCCCAACCCCGCCGACCCGTCACATCCGCGGCCGTTTTGACGGCGTGTCGAAGCGGATCTGACGTCTCGGGCAACAGAGCCCGCCCCCGAGGCACGGTTGAACGTTGTCCCATCGGGCCGACCGGATCGGCCGCACCGGAGCGATCCGGCCTACGATGTTGATCATCGCCGGCTGTCGGCTGAGCACTGGGCCGGGCCGGCAACGCCAATCTCCGTCTACCCCGCAGAGGATCCCTGAACGATGAAGATCAGCTCCGTCGAGACCTTCGTGATCACCAACCGCCGCATCCTGCTCAAGATCAGCACCGACACCGGCCTGGCCGGCTGGGGCGAGCCGACGCTGGAGGGCTGGTCGCGACCGATCGAGGCGATCGTCGAGCAGATGGCCAACTATCTCCTCGGCCAGGACCCGCGCCGGATCACCCATCACTGGCAGGTGCTGGCCCGCGGCGGGTTCTATCGCGGCGGTCCCCTCTTCGGCTCCGCCCTGGCCGGGATCGACCAGGCACTGTGGGACCTCAAGGCCCGCTCGCTCGGGGTGCCGATCTACGAGCTGCTCGGCGGCGCCGTCCGCAGCAAGATCAGGATCTACGCCCACGCCAACGGCCGGTCCGGGCACACCGGTCATCCGGACCGGGCCCGGGAGCTGGCGGCTGCCGGCTACACGTTGATCAAGGTCGCGCCGGACGGCCAGGTCGGTTTCGTCGACAACGCCGACTACCTGGACCGGTTCGTCACCGACCTGGCCGAGCTGCGCAGCGCCATCGGCGACGGTGTCGACTTCGGCATCGATCTGCACGGCCGCTTCTCGGTGCCGATGTCGCGGCGCAGCCTGCCGCTGATCGAGGAGTTCGCGCCCGCCTTCGTCGAGGAGCCGCTGCGACCGGAGCACTCGGAGCTGATCGGATCCATCGTCGACAGCACCTCGATCCCGATCGCGACCGGTGAGCGGCTCTACACCCGAACCGAGTTCCGGTCCGTACTGGAGGCCGGCGTGGCCATCGTCCAGCCGGATCTGTCGCACGCCGGTGGGATCTCCGAGTCCTTCCGGATCGCCACCCAGGCAGAGATCTACGACGCCCAGCTGGCCCCGCACTGCCCGCTCGGGCCCGTTGCCCTCGCCGCCTGTCTGCAGGTGGACGCCGCCGTACCGAACTTCTATGCGCAGGAGACCGTGATCGAGGTCCATGATCAACGGCCCGGACGTGGCCTGGAACTGCTGACCAATCCCGAGGTCTTCACCCCCGTCGACGGCTACCTTCCCTTGCCCACTGGACCGGGCTTGGGCATCGAGTTGGACGAGGACGTGATCCGATCTCAGGTCGCCACCGAACCCCTCGCCCCGGGGTCGCCGACCTGGTTCTACCCGGCTGACGACAGCTTCGCCGAGTGGTGATCTTGACCTGAGTCCGTCTTTTCGGGGTTGGTTGGTCCCGCGGTCGGGTCTGGGGGGTCCGTGCGCTGGCTACCATCCGCACGCGGGACGTTCGGCTTGGCTGCCGCGATTCTGTGTGCGTGCTCCCGCCAGACCCAGCCACGCCAGCGCACGGACCCCCAGACCCCACCGCTACCTTTTGCTGCCGCGCATTTTTACCGCCACAGCCGAGCGCTGATCTGTTCTTGCCTACTGCCAGACCGAGCGCTTGGGGTGATCACGACGGCTACGCCGCGGATCCACCAGCTTGACGTGCGGGGCATCGGGTTTCGTTCCCTGAGCTTGTCGAAGGCAGGACGATCGCGGTGAATTCGTCATCGGGTCCATCGAAGGGATCCTCGATGACTCGGGCTTGCCCTTCGACAGGCTCAGGGAACGAAACCCCGAACCTCCACCTCGCATGACCGCACCGACCAGAGCCCCTTCGCCGGTGGGCTGCTAATGCCGTCGTGACCCGGCCAAGCGCTCGGTCTGGCAGTCGGAGACAGATCACACCGGCGCTCGGCTTTGGCGGTAAAAATGTGCGGAGCAAAAGGGAGCGGGGACTGTTGGGGGTCTGTGCGCTGGCGTGGCTGGGTCTGGCGGGAGCACGCACACCCAGACTGCGGCAGCGGCACCCAACGTCCCGCGTGCGGATGGTAGCCAGCGCACAGACCCCCAACAGTCCCCGCGGCATGATCACCCCAAAAGAAAGGTCCTACAGGGGCCGAAGAACGAGGCCAGTCTTCAGCTTCGGGGTGAAGAAAGTGGATTTCGGGGGCATCAGCAGACCCTCGCGAGCAGTGCGCTGGATCTCCTCCACCGACACAGGCCGGATCAGGACAGCCGCGCTAGCCCGCCCGGCGTAGACGGCTTCGGTCACCTCGTTCAGGCCGTGTTGGTAGGTCACCTCGTGCGGTACGCCGTCCAGGGTGGCCTCGAGCCAGGCGCCGTCCAGGGCGCGTACGTCGTCGAAGGCGCCGGGCAGCGGTTCCAGCCGCCAGGTGGCGCGGCCGCCGATCAGCACCAGGAAGCCCTTGGCCTCCATCTCGGCCAGCGTCTCCGGCTCCGGCGCGGAGATCTCGGTGGCCTGGAAGCGGCGACTCAGGGCGGTCAGCAGGTCGTCGACCGAGATGCCGGTGTAGAGCCGGTGGATCGCGGCCACGCTGAGCTGGTCGGCGACCAGTTCGCTGACGAAGGCGAGGGTCTGCTCCGCCTCCGTGTCGGTCCGGCCGGTGGCCGTCCGGACCTCGTCGCGGTAGGTCCGGCTGACGCCGTAGCGGTGGTGACCGTCGGCGATCAGCACGTCGTCGGAGCCGATCAGGTCCGCGATGGCGGTGATCCGGTCCGGATCGCTGACCCGCTCGACCAGGTGCTCGACGCCTTCGTCGACGACCCGGCCGACCAGTCCGCCGGGCTCGGTCAGCAGTTCGGTCAGGCCGGCGGCCAGCGACAGGCCCCAGACCGGCGAGAGGTTGGCCCGGGTGGCCCGGGTCAGGTCGAGCCGGTCGGTAGAGGCCTTCGGTGTCGTCCGCTCGTGCGGCAGCACACCGCCGGCGCCCTCGTCGACCACCTGCAGGCCGCCGAGCACTCCGGCGATGTCCCGCCGGGTGCCGCCGGCGTCGGTGAACCGCAGCCGGTAGATGGTGAAGGTCGGACGCGCGTCGGCCGACAGGACGCCCTCGTCCCGCCACTGCTGCAGCAACCGTGCGGACTCGGCGTAACCGTCCGGCGATTGCTCCGGTACGTCGATCCGCACGATGTTGTGCTCCGAGCGCCGCCGGAACGCGTCCGCGTCGGCCTCCGACAGGACGTCGTACGGCGGCGCGACCAGGGACTCCAGGTCGTCGGTCGGGGAGTAACGGAGGGCGGTGAACGGCACGAATCCAGGCACCGCCCAAGACTGCCAGAAGGGCCGAGAGTCTCAGCCCCGCGGTCCGAAATGCGACGGTAACGCTGTTTGAGCGATGATGTCGGTGTGTTCTTGATGCGCGTGGCCCTGCCCGACCGACCCGGCTCCCTCGGAGCGGTCGCGACGGCCCTGGGCACGGTGGGCGCGGACATCAACGCGGTGGAGATCGTGGAGAAGAACGGCGAGGTCGTGATCGACGACTTCATCGTCGACCTGCCGAACGGCCAACTGCCGGAAACCATGGTCAGCGCCTGCGAGGTGCTCGACGGAGTCCGGGTCGAATGGATCTCCCGCTACCCGGAGGGCGGCGGCCTGCAGTCCGACCTCGAGGCGCTGGAGCGGATGACCGCCGATCCGCCGCAGGCGGCCGAGACCCTCGCCTCGATGTGTCCGGTGGTGTTCCGGTCGCACTGGGCGACGCTGCTGGACGTCGCCGGAGAGCGGCCGCGGCAACTCTTCGCCACCACGCTGGCGCCGGACTTCGGTGATCATGCGCCGGAAGGGCTGGCTCCGTTCGATCAGACCCGGCGGGTCGACCTGCCGGCCGGCTGGCTCGAGGGCTGGGGCGAGTCCACCGTCGTGATCACGCCGCTGGCCGACGACCGGGCGATCATCATCGGCCGGCACGGCGGCCCGCCGTTCCTCGATTCCGAGATCGCCCGACTCAACCACCTGGCCGGCCTGGTCAAGTAGTTCGGGCCCGGGCGGTCCCCCGTCCTCGCTACGGTACGAAGCGTGCAACTCGGCTGGCCGGAACTGGTGGCGCTGCTGACCTCACTGGGGTTCGGCACCGTGTCCGCCATCGTCCCGATCGCCAACGCCGAGGCGTACGTGATCGCCTCCCAGGTCACCGCCGTCGCCGGCCCGATCCCGATCGCGGTCGGCGTCGGCATCGGCCAGTCGGTGGGCAAACTGCTGCTGTTCCTCGGCGTCCGCCGCGGCCGCGACTTCTGGTTCGTCCGTCGACACCAGCCGGTCAGCGAAGTCACGTCGGAAGCCGGATCCGAACCGGCCGAAATGCCGGAAGCGGCCGCGCCAACCCGGATCGGCCGGATCCAGGCCTGGCTGCGGCGGCACATCGCCGAATGGCTGCAACTGGTCGGCACCAAGCGCTGGGGGCTGCCGATCGTGCTGCTGGCCGCGGTGATCGGGGTGCCGCCGCTCTACGCCGTGGCGCTGATCGCCGGCGCGAGCACGATGCGGGCCGGTTGGTTCTTCCTGGTCGTCGTGATCGGCCGGGTGGCCCGCTTCGTCCTGGTCGCGCTCGGCGTCGCCGGGCTACCCTGCTGGTGCTGAGCCAGGCCAACTGGCGCACGACGAAGGAGCCGGTGATCATGGAATCGGGCGATCGGCCGGAGCCGTGGCGGCTGCGGTCCACGGCCGTGCTGACCGCGCTGCGCCGGGCTCGTGATCATGTCGACCGGTTCTATGCCGAGCCGCTGGAGCTGAACGACCTGGCCCGGGTCGCCGGCTACTCCCGCTATCACTTCGCGCATGAGTTCCGCGCTGTGTACGGCGAGACCCCGGCCCGCTATCTGACCCGGCGCCGGATCGAACGGGCGGCCGAGCTGTTGCGCTGGGCCAACCTGAGCGTCACCGAGGTCTGCCACCTGGTCGGCTTCAGCAGTCTCGGCTCGTTCAGCTCCGCGTTCACCGAGTTCATCGGCAGCCCGCCGATCCGGTTCCAGGCCGACGCGCATCGCACCGGGCGACCGCCGATCCCGGGCTGCTACGTGCTGATGTCCGGCATGCCGACCAGGAGAGCAAGCTCGGAGAAGCCCGGTCCGGATGATCACCAGTAGCGTCGGGGCTGACCCGAAAGGAGCCCGAACATGATCACGAAGCTGGGTGTGGTCGGCGTCTACGTCACCGACTACGAGGAGGCCAAGGAGTTTTTCCTCGGCAAGCTGGGATTCACCGAACGGTTCGACGTCAAGCTGGACAACGGATTCCGCTGGCTCACCGTCGGCCCGCCGGCCAGCCCTGACCTGCAGGTGAACCTGACGGTCCCGGGCCCGCCGATGCACGACGAGGAGACCGTGGCCGCGATCCGGATGCTGATGGCCAAGGGCGCGCTCAGCGCCGGCGCCTGGAACACCGACGACTGCCGCGCGACCCACCGGCTCTACACCGACCGCGGCGTGGAGTTCCTGCAGGAGCCCCAAGAGCGGCCGTACGGGGTCGAGGCGGTCTTTCGCGATCCGTTCGGCAACTGGTACAGCCTGAACGAGACCAACGACATCGCCGACAACGCCGAGGAGCTCAGCAAGCACTACGAGCGGGGCGACGCCGGCTGAGCCAGGTCGCCCGGCCCGAGGCTAGAACAGACTCTCCTTCGCCACCCGCCGGGCGAGCCAGTTGGCCAGCAACAGCAGAGTCAGGGCGATGATCGACTTGAACAGGCCGATGGCCGTGGCGTAGGAGAACTGCGGCAGGGCCGAGACGAACGCGATCCGGTATGAGTAGGTGTCGATCACCTCGGACACCCCGAGGTTGAGCGGGTTCTGCATCAGCAGCACCTTCTCGAAGCCGACCGAGAGGATCGAGCCCATGTTCAAGATCAACAGGGTGATCGTGACCGGCAGGATGCCGGGCAGATCGATGTGCCAGATGCGTTTCAGGATGTTGGCGCCGTCGACCCGGGCGGCCTCGTGCAGTTCCGGGTCGATGCCGGCCAACGCGGCGAGGTAGATGATCGCCGAGTAGCCCATGGTCTGCCAGGCGCCGGACCAGACGTAGGTGTGCCGGAACATCCCCTCGCTGAGGAAGTCGACCGGAGCGCCGCCGACAGTCTCGATCGCCTGGTTGACGATGCCGCCGCTGGGCGAGAACAGCATGATGATGATGCCGACCACGACCACGGTGGAGATGAAGTGCGGCGCGTAGGTGATCAACTGCACGCCGCGCCGGAACTTGCTGCTGCGCACGGCGTTCAGCAGCAGCGCCAGGATGATCGGCAACGGAAAGAGTGCCAGCAGTTCGTAGAAGTTCAGCGCCAGCGTGTTTCCGAGCACCTGCCAGAACTGGTACGACTCGATGAACTGCTCCAGGTGCTTGAACCCGGCCCACGGGCTGCCGAGCACCCCCTTGGCCACGCTGAAGTCCTTGAACGCGATCTGGATCCCGTACAACGGCCAGTAGAGGAAGATCACGGCGTAGACCAACGGTGCCGCGAGCAGCACGTACAGCTGCCAGCAGCGGGCCATCCGGCGCAGCAGCAGCCGGCGGTTGGAGAGCACCCGGCGCGGCTCGCCGGGATCGGTGGACGGGACTCGCGGCGCGCTCTGGTCAGCGCCGGCGGCGGTGGATTCGCTGATGGTCATCTGCCGTCCCTACTTGAGCGAACCGATCAGGGCACCCTTGACGAAGTGCTTCTGGACGAACGGGTACGCGATCAACGGCGGCACCATGGCCACCACGATCAGCGCGTACTTGAGCTTGTCGAACAGCTCCTTGCGCCTCACCAGCTCACCGACGTCCGGGCCACCGATCTGCGACGGGTTCACCGCGCTCTGGGCCAGGATGTCGCGCAGCACCAGCTGCAGCGGATACAGGTTCTCGTTGGTCAGATAGAGGAACGCGTTGAACCAGCCGTTCCACTGCGCGATGCCGTAGAACAGCAGGTTGACCGCGATGATCGGCTTGCTCAGCGGCAGCGCGATCCGGAAGAAGAAGCCGAAGTCCGACGCCCCGTCCACCCGGGCCGCCTCGAGCATCTCGTTCGGCACGTTCATCTTGTAGAACGTCCGGGTGATGATCATGTTGAACACGTTCATCGCCCCGGGCAGGATGATCGCCCACCAGCTGTCCAGCAGGCCGAGCTGCCGAACCACGATGTAGGTCGGGATGATGCCGGCCGAGAACAGGGTCGGGATCAGGAAGAAGAACGTCAGCGCCCGGCGCCAGGGAAGATCATCCCGGGACAGTGCGTACCCGGCCAGCATGGTCAGCGCGGTGCCGAGCAGCGCACCGGCCACCGTGTAGATCAACGAGTTGAGGAAGCCGGTGACCAGCCGGGGCGAGGCCAGGATCGTCTGGTACGCGTCGGTGTTGAAGTCCACCGGCCAGAGCACGACCTCGCCGGAGTTCACCGCCGAGGCGCTGCTGACCGACGCGCTGAGCACGTAGATCAGCGGATAGAGCACCGAGATCGTGAAGAACGCCAGCACGCAGTAGTTGACGATGTGGAATCCGCGATCCTCCATCGGGCTGAGCCGTTTCCGGCCCGGGCCCGGTGGAGCTGCGGTGATCGCCGTCATTACTTCGGCCGGCTCTCGTACGCCTTCTGGTACAGCTCGAGATACTGCTTCATCCCCATGGCGTCGAACGCCGAGGTGTAGCCGTTCCAGGCCGCATCGTCATTGATGTCCAGCTCGCCGACCGCGAACTTGGCCAGATTCTGCTTGACGTGCTTCTCGATCGCGGCCGCGGTGTCGGCCTTCTGCGCCGCGCCCGACTCATCGAAGATCAGCGGCTGCAGCTGGAAGTCCTTCGGCTGGGCGAACGGCTCGTACTTGGTCGACGCCTCGTACAGGCCCTGCTCGAAGTCCGGGTTTTCCGGGTTGCTGTACTGGCCGAGTCGGAAGTCGTTGGAGCGGTACATGATCGAGTACTGGCTCCAGGACTGGCCCTCCGGCGCCGGCCATTCCTTGATCTTGAACACCGCCTGGTCGCCGGTCAGGCTGGTCTCGCCCTTCTTGGCCCAACTCCAGTTGGTATCCGGGCTGCCGCCGTACCCGTTCATGATCGCTTCGAGCTCCATCTGGGCGTCACCCCACTGGACCAGGATCTCGGGGTTGCTGCAGGCGCTGGTGATCACCAGCCGCGCGGCGCCATAGTTGTAATGCTCCCAGGCGGTGTACTGGACGCCGTTCGGACCCTTCAGCGGCGGCACAGCCTCGTAGTCGCGCCAAAGTGCGCCCTCATCGTAGGAGATGTCGGAGAAGGTGCCCCACCACCACGCCCGGGCGATGCCGAGGCGTCCTTGGTTACCGGCGCGCAGATACGCGTCGTCGGTGAAGGTGAACGCCTCACGACTCATCGTGCCGTCGTCGAACAAGGTGCGCAGGTAGCGCAGCCCCTCGCGCCATTCCGGCTTGTTGGCGACGAAGTCGACCTTGCCGTCCTGCAGCCGGAGCCAGCCGCCGTTGCGGTCACCGCCGGGGTTGTAGAGAAAGGCATTCATGATGAACCGGTCGAGCTGGTTGTTGACGCCGCCGGTGAACGGGATCATCTTGCCGGTGCCGCTGGGGTCCTTTTCCTTGAACAGCTTCAGCAGCTCGCGCATCTCGTCGGTGGTGGTCGGGATCGCCCCGCCGACCTTCTCGACATACTTCTTGTTGATGAAGGCCCGGGCGTTGCCGACCCGGCAGTGAAAGCAGTCGTTGATGCCGCGGAACTGGTAGTGGCCGCCATCGGTGGCCGCCGTCAGATTCTTCCAGTCCGGATATTCGGTGTAGACCCGGCGCATCTCCGGCGCGTAGGTCTCGATATAGTCGTCGAGCTTGGTGAAGACGCCCTGCTGGCCGTAGAGCGAGATCTGATCATCGGTGAACGGGATGTCCAGGAACGCGTCGGGAAGATCACCGGAGGCGAGCATCGCGTTGATCTTGGTCATGTCGACGGTGCCGTCGGTGTTGGTCACCAGCACCGATTCGAACTTGACCTTGACCCCGGTCCGCTGTTCGAACCACTTGGTCATCTCGTTCTTGTTCCAGTCGCCGACGACCTGGGCGTTCTGCTGGACCACGATCCGGAACGTCTTCGCTGCGTCGCCGAACGGCTCCTTCTTGCTGGCCTTGGGGCCGACGTAGCCCTCCTTGTACAGCACGCCCGTGGTGTCCGGACCGAGCTGGACCTGCGGCACATCGCCGATCCCCTTCGGCTGCTCCGGGCCACTGGCGGTCGAACACCCGGCCAGTGCACCGGTCAGACTCAGCGCTCCCAGGCCCGCACCGGCTGCGCCGCGTACGAATGCTCGGCGGCTGATGGCCGAGAAATCCCGAGATTCATCTGATGCCCTCATTGGCAAAACCCCCTCGTTGGCATGGGTCGTCCTCGACCGACCACACCAGGAGACTAAACATCAGATCTATTGTCAAGCGTGCCGGCGCTGTTTTCGGGGGTTGATAGAGCTGTTATGAACGCGGTGATCGACGGACGCGACGGGAGCGCGGCCGGATTCGGACCGACTGGAGCGGGGCAGCAACTCAACCCGGCGAGAGAAACGAAGGCGGCATCGGCCTTCAGCCGAAGAACTGCTCGCCCTCCGGGCGGCCGAGACCGAAGCCGATGTCGCCGGTCATCAGGTAGTAGACGTACCAGCCGAGCAGGAAGCAGGCCAGCATGGCGCCGAACAGGGCCAAGCTGACCCAGATCCGCATCCGCTTCTTCGACTTCGTGCTGGGCACCTTCTCCGGGCCCCAGTCGCCGACGCTCGGCTGAACGCGCGGCGGAGCCTGTCCATTGAGGTTCAGGTTGGAGAAGATCTTTGGCACGACGACAACTCTAACCAAGAGCGGTTCGCCGGAACTCCGCGAGCCACGGGTCAGTGGCGAAGCGGTCCGGCGGTGGCACCCGTTCGATGCTCACCGGAGTCAACCCGTGCTCGCCGAACCGGTCGATGTCGGCCCGCGTCAGGGGCCACGGCGGCCCGGTCAACTCCCCCTCGTCCAGCGCCGAGGCGATCACCACTAGGGTTCCGCCGGGCGCGACCAGGCTCGCCACCGCGGCGGTGGCCTCCCGGCGCCGCTCCGGTGGGATCGACTGGATGGTCAGGCTCTCCAGGACCAGGTCGAACGTTCCCCGCCACTCGGTCGGCAGGGCGAAGACGTCGGCCACCCGGAGATCGAGGTCCGCGTCGGCCTGGCGGCGCCGAGCTTCGGCCACCGCCTCGGCGACGAAGTCGAACCCGGTGGTCCGGAAGCCCAGCGACGCCAGGTACGCGGCGTCGCCGCCGTAACCACAGCCGACCACCACAGCCGACCGACCGGTGCCCTCCACGACCTGGTTGCCCTGCTCGGCCCAGTGGCGCAGATGGCTGTGCGGACCCGCCCGGTCCCAGGGCGCGGCCGCTCCGCCTCTGTCGGCGGCCGTGTAGACGCCGGTGAAGAACGACTTCAGGTCGGGTTGCTCGGTCATCCGATCACTCCTCGCCGACCCGGGCCACCTCGGCGGCAGCGTCCGGGCCGTTGTGCAGCAGCACCTCGAACCCTTCCGGGTCCAGGATCGGCACCTTGAGCGAGACCGCCTTGTCGTACTTGGACCCGGGCGACTCGCCGACCACCACGAACGAGGTCTTCTTCGACACCGAACCGGAGACCTTGCCGCCGCGACTGGTGATCGCCTCGGCCGCGGAATCACGGGTGTAGCCGGCGATCGAGCCGGTGACCACGAACGAGTGCCCGGCCAGGGTCTGGTCCCGTTGCTCCCCCGGCTCGTCGGCCATCACACAGCCCGCCGCCAACCACTTCTCGACGATCTCGCGCCGCCACGGCACGGCGAAGTGCTCCCGGATCGCGGTGACCAGGGTCGGGCCGATGCCTTCGACGTCGGCCAACTGCTCCTCGTCGGCCTCCATCAGCGCCTGGATGCTGCCGAAGGCGGCCGCCAGATCCGGCGCGACGCCGGGACCGACATGTCGGATCGACAGCGCGACCAGGAACTTCGCCAACGGCTTGGTCTTCGCGTCCTCCAGGTTGGTCAGCAGCTTGCGGCCGTTGGCCGACAGCACCCCGGCTTTGGTGGTGAAGAACTCGCTCTGCAGCAGCTTGTCCTCGGTCAACTCGAACAGGTCGCCCTCGTCGGCGATCAGTCCGGCGTCCAGCAGCGCCTGGCCGGACTGGTAGCCGAGCACCTCGATGTCCAGCGCGGCCCGGCCGGCCAGATGGAACATCCGCTCCCGCAGCTGGGCCGGGCAGGAGCGCGTGTTCGGGCAACGGATGTCGGCGTCGCCCTCCTTCTCGTACGCCAGCTCGGTGCCGCACTCGGGGCAGGCGGTCGGCATCACGAACGCCCGCTCGTCACCGGTCCGCAGGTCGACCACCGGGCCGACGATCTCGGGGATCACGTCGCCGGCCTTGCGCAGCACCACGGTGTCGCCGATCAGGACGCCCTTGCGGACCACCTCGGAGGCGTTGTGCAGGGTCGCCATGCCGACCGTCGAGCCGGCCACCTTGACCGGCTCCATCACGCCGAACGGGGTGACCCGGCCGGTGCGGCCGACGTTGACCCGGATGTCGAGCAGCTTCGTGTTCACCTCCTCCGGCGGGTATTTGAAGGCGATCGCCCAGCGCGGCGCCCGGGAGGTCGAGCCGAGTTGATCTTGGACGGAGCGCAGGTCGAGTTTGATCACGATGCCGTCGATCTCGTGCTCGACCGAGTGCCGGTGCTCGCCGAAGTGGTTGATCACCTGCCACACCTCGTCCAGGCTGTGGCAGACCTTGGCGTGCGCGCTGACCGGCAGGCCCCACGCCTTCAGCGCCGGATAGACCTCGGACAGCCGCGACACCGAGAAGCCCTCGGTCGCGCCGAGGCCGTGGGCGACGAAGCCGAGCCGGCGGGACGCGGTGATCTTGGGATCCTTCTGCCGCAGCGAGCCGGCGGCGGCGTTGCGCGGGTTGGCGAACGGCGCCTTGTCGTCGGCGACCAGGTGCTCGTTCAGCGCGGCGAAGTCCTCGACCGCGAAGAACACCTCGCCCCGCACCTCGAGCAGGTCGGGCACGCCCTTGCCGGTGAGCTTGGTCGGCACCGTGTCGATGGTGCGGACGTTGGCGGTCACGTCCTCACCGACCCGGCCGTCGCCCCGGGTGGCGGCCCGGGTCAGCCGGCCCTTCTCGTACACCAGATCGATCGCCAGCCCGTCGACCTTCAGTTCGCAGAGGAAGCCGGACTCGGTGATCTGCTTCTCGTCGAGTTCGCGGACGGCCCGGGCCACCCAGCGCTCCAGTTCCTCGGCGGAGAACGCGTTGTCCAGGCTCATCAACGGCTGCAGGTGGGTGACCGCGGTGAAGGTGGTCGACGGCGGCCCGCCCACCTGCTGACTGGGCGAATCGGGCGTGCGCAGCGACGGGAACTTCTCCTCCAGCTTGTTCAGCTTCCGCATCATCGCGTCGAAGTCCGCGTCGGAGATGGTCGGCGCGTCCAGCACGTGATAGCGCCAGCGAGCCTCGTTCAGCAACTCCGAGAGCTCGGCATGCCGGTCCCGCGACTTGGGATCCGGATCCTCGAAATCGATGTCCACCTTGACCACGTCGGCCAGATCTTCGGTGCGTTCTGCTGCCACGCCGAAACAGTAACGCCTGGCCCTGACGTCGGTGGCGCGTCGGCGACGTTCGGGACCGGTAATACTCGAGCACCGTTCAGCTCCCGGGGAGGTCGCCGTGCCCGACCCTGCGCTCGGGCCCTCGGCAGACGGTGACCCCCGACGGCGTGCCGTAGTCCACGGCGACCGCCGGACTCCATACTCGTAGTCAGGGGATGTCGACCGAGTCCCGGCGATCCGCGCGCGATCACCGGCCCGAAAGTGACGTGACCATGGCTGCCAAGGAATACCTCTCACCGGAGGGCGCTCCGGCGGAGGGCGCTCCGGCGGAGGAACCCGGATCGGGTCCGGGGGCGCAGCCGGCGGACCAGGTCGGCGCAGGTCGGCGGGCCTGGTTCCTGGTCGTCATCGCGCTGCTGCTCGGGCTGGCCCTGCTGGTGGCCGCGCTGGTCGACACGGCGCACGAACCGGAGCTCCGGCTGATCACCTGGGCCGTGCCCGGTGGCCTGGTGATCATCCTGGTCGGCACCGCGGCCCGGACGATGCCGCCGCGGTCCCGGAAGTTGATCACCGGGACGGTGGCCGGCGTGGTCGCCTGCGGCGTGCTCGCCACCGTGATCGTGCCGGCCGCGCTGCCCCGGCTCGGGCTGCGCGGCACCGGGATCGTCTGGACGGCCGACTCGGCCGACGTCACCACTCCGCTGAAGCCGCTGGCCGTGCAGGGCGGCACCGCGGTGCTGGACAGCGCGGACGGGGTCCTGCTGCTCGATCTGGCCGAGGGTTCCATGATCGGCCGGATCGCCGCGCCGGCCCTGACCGAGCGGCCGATCATGATCGGCGACGGCCTGCTGATCGACTCGGCCGACGGCTATCGGCGCTACGACCTCGCCGGCCGGGTCACCTGGCCCGATCCCGTACCGGCCGATCGGGTGGTCGCCTACGACGCCGGGGTCACGGCTCTGGCCGACTGCCAGGGCGGCAGTTGCATGATCACCGGCTACGACCCGGCCGGTGCTCGCGTCTGGCAGTTCGCGGCGCCGTTCACCGCCTTCCACCGCCCCGACCGGACCGACCTCGAGCTGACCGAGCTGCCGACCCAGCTGGCTGTCCGGGACGAACCCGGGCCTTCGGGCGCGCCGCGCTGGCACCTCTATTCGGCCGCCACCGGCGCCCGGGTCGACACCATCGAGGGCAAGGCCATCCAGCTGATCGACCGGCACGCGATCACCCTCACCGGCGACGACCTCGGACCCTGTCTGGTCCGGCTGCAGACCGGGCCGACCGAAGCCATCGACTGCGCCAGCCCGTGGTCCACCCAGGTGCGCGACGGCCTGTTGATCATCGAACAGCCGAACGGCTTCGCCTCGATCCTGCGCCCCGGCGACGAACTGCTGGGCGGCGAGCTGTTCGAGACCGCCGCCGCGTCCGGACGCGCGCCGGGCATCGACGCCGGCGAGCTCGGCCTGGCCAGGCTCACCGGCGACACCCTCGAGGCCTGGCGCTGGCAGCCGTTCGCTCCGGTCGGCGGCCCGCCCGCCTGGCGATCCGGATCCCTCCCGGTGGTTCGCGATCCGGCCTCGGCGGCCGAGCCACAGGTCGCGCTGGTCGGTGCGACGGTGGCCGTGCTCGGCGATGCTCCGCCCGGACCGTTCGGCATCGCCGAACGGGAGTCCGAACTGTTGCTGTTCGATCTCACCGACGGCACCAGCACCGCACAGGTGAGATTCGACCGGGTCCCGGCCGCCGAGCTGCGCGATCGGATCCTGGCCGCGGGAGCCGGCCAGGCCCTGCTGACCCTGCCGGGTCGAGCACCGATCTTGATCGGCCGGCCCTTCTAGCCTCGATCTTTCATGATCTTGGCCTCGCTGCCCGGTGTCCGTGACCCGTTCACGCTTGCCAGGCACAGGCCGCGGTTCCCCAGCCGGATCGCCGGTCTGCCGGGGCGGAAAGACGCATCGAGGGCGGAGGGTTTGCGGCGTAGTAGGTGTCGCGGCCGGCTGTCCGTGCTGCGTCTCGTTGACGGCGGTTGATGTCACTTCGACTGTGACGGTTCCCGTCTTCGCAGCGCCGATCGGGACGGGAAACGTCACAGTCGACGACAGCCATCGGCGCAACCTTCAAAATCGTGCCAGTCAGCCCTGCGCGACGCAGCACCGACAGCCGGCCGCGACACCATCACCACGCCCCAGCCCACCCGCTCCTCGATGCGTCTTTCCGCCCGGCAGACCGCGATCCGGCAGCCGGAAACCCGGACCAAGGGAACAACCAACCCACTGGTCATGAAATACCGGCTAGGGCGGTGTGGACCGGCATGGGCCGACCTTGTCAGTGGCGCGTTAGTGAGGTGGTCCATGATCTTCGCCATGACGCATGCACCGACCGCGGACACCCGGCGGCACGGCCCGTGGGCTGTGCTGGGGCTCGTCGGCGCGATCCTGCTGCTGCTGATCGGCATCGGCTTGTCGATCCTCACCTGGCAGCCGAGGACCGGTTTCATCTATCCGGCGGCGATCTTCATCGCGGCACTCGGTCTCGCGGCCGTGATCTCGGCCCTGACCAGGCTCGCCCGCCGCAGCGCCCGGACGATGATCATCAGGACCGGTGCGGTGGCCGTCGTGGCCGGGTTGATCATGACGCTCGCCGCCCCGGCGGTCGTCCGCCAGGTCGACCTGCGCGGCCACGGGCTGCGCTGGCAATCATCGCTGGCCGGTCCGCTCTCGAGCTCCGACTTCGACCCCAAGGCTTCCGTCGGCGATGCGCTGCTGCTGCAGGACAGTTCGGGGATCGTTGTCGTCGGGCTGCCCGACGGGGCAGTCCGGGGCAAGGCTCGGGCGGGACAGAGTGCGGAGATCACTCCGGCCGACGACCACTTCGTGGTCGAGGACGACCACCGCTACCAGCTGTACGACACGGCCGGCGCACCGACCTGGCCGGCATCGATCGAGGCCGACGAGGTCCTGGCCCGGCAAGCCGGAGTGACGGTGCTCTGGCAGTGCGGCGACGATCGCTGCACCATCACCGGCTACGCCGACTCAGGCCGGCCGGTCTGGCAGTTGCCCGGCCCGCGCGGCGGCGGCCTGTATTTCCCGACCGAGCGGTACGGCGACCCGAGGGGTGTGACCACACTGCCGGACCGGTTCGCACTCCGTCAGCGGTCCGGCTACGGCTGGCGCGTGATCGACGCCGCGACCGGCAAGCCGCTCGGGACGGAGACGGGCCACGCCGCGCATCTGGCCACGGGCGCCACCGTCGCGCTCCGCTTCGGTGGTCGGGCCGGGACCTGCCAACTGATCATTGATGCGAAGGCCCGTGGCGGTCGGACCGTGCACGACATCCTGTGCCGGGATCCGGCGGCGACGTTCATCCGGGGACGCATGCTGGTCGTCCCCGTCGGCGACACGGCGGCCCACCTCTATCCACTCGATCAGGACGCCGGGCCGATCGAGGTCGAGTCCGCGGAGCGGCTGCTGTCGCAGGATTACCCGCCACTGGCCGACGACACCGGCATGGCCGGGCTGGCGAACGGCCGCGTCGAGGGCTGGGCCTGGCCCCGAGCCGGGGTGTCGACCGGGCCTGCCAGGTGGGCCCGAGACCACCCACGGATCGAGACGGACCCCGACCTCGACCACCTGACGGTCCGTGCCGGAACCGTCGTTGTGGCCGGAGCCGCCGACGGCGGCAGCCCGTACGACGAACGAGAGGACTCCTGGGTCGCCGTGTACGACCTCGCCACGGGAGCCGAGACCGCTCGGGTCCGGGTTCCCGCCGAGGAGAACTACCCGATCCGCTACTCGGAGGTGTTGCCGATCGGCCCGGGCTGCGCCGCAGCCGTCGCCGACGGAACTGAGTTGCTGCTGCTCGGCACCTGCTAGTGCTGGGATACTTCTCGAGTGCCACTGCTCTCCGCCGGGGATCCACTCCCCCACGCGCCGCGGATGATCATCGTGGCCGGTGGCTCCCGGGCCGGGAAGACCACCGTCGCCCGGCGCATTGCCGCCGTGACCGGTCTGCACCGGATCGAGCTGGACGCCCTCTTCCACGGCCCCGGTTGGGTGCCCCGGGAGACGTTCGCCGCGGAGGTCGAGGCGTCGACGGCCGACCCGGGCTGGGTCACCGAGTGGCAGTACGACCGGGCCCGGAGCCTGTTGGCCGGACGCGCCGACCTCGCCGTCTGGCTCGACCTGCCACGGCGAACCGTGATGCGTCAGGTGATCGGCCGAACGGTCCGCCGCCGACTTCGGCGACAGACCCTGTGGAACGGCAACCGGGAGGCGCCGCTGTGGACCGTGTTGCGCGACCGGGAGCACATCGTGCGCTGGGCCTGGACCAATCACCGGGACACCGCCCGCCGGGTCACCGAACTGGTCGCCACCCAGCCCGATCTGCCGGTTGTCCGGCTGCGCAACCGCCGCGAGATCGAGACCTGGCTCCGCCGACTCGGTCCCGGCTGATGATCATCGCTGGTCGATGCGGACGCTGGGGTTTCGTTCCCTGGGCCTGCCGAAGGGCAGGCCAGATCCCGCCCCGGGTCAGCGGGGCAGGTCCTCGGCGACGATCTCCGCTGCCAGCCGCGCCGAGCGCAGAATCGCTACGGCATCGGCGGCGTTGGCGCCGGCCAGCCCGCAGGCCGGCGTGATCAACAACGGGATCGACTCCGGGTCCAGCGTGAGGTCGCGCACCGGGCCGAGGACCCGCTTCGCGACCGCGTCCGGACCGATCACCCGGTCGGTCGGGGCCGCACCGGCGCCGACCCAGACCCCCTGCTCCAGCGCCGCGCCGATCGCGTCCCAGTCGGCCGTCCGGAGTTGATCAAGGTCGAGGCCGAGGCCGCGCAGCCCGGTGTCCGCGAGCAGCGGGATCGGCGCGCCGGCGGCACAGCAGTGCAGCACCACCGGCGTCGGGTCCAACCGCCGGATCAGCTGGGTCAGCGTCTCGCTCAGCTCCGGATCGTCGATCGGCCGGTAGGTGGCGTACCCGCTGGCGGTGCGGACCCGACCGCGATGCACGGCCGGCAGCGACGGCTCGTCCAGCTGGATGATCAGCCGCAGGTCGGGCAGCCGCCGGTTGACCTCGGTGATCAACTCGGCCAGGCCCTCGGCCAGCGACTGGCCCAGGTCTCGCCGGGCACCGGAGTCGGACAGCACCAGCCCGCCGCGCTGCCGTTCGATCGACGCGGCCAGGGTCCATGGTCCGGCGAAGCTGATCTTGAACCAGCCCGCATACCCCTGCGCCTGTTCCTCCAGCTGATCGAGATCGTCGCGGAACAGGCCCACCGCGCGCCGGTGATCGAGACCGTAGCCGTCGATCAGCCGCCAGCCGGATGGCTGCAGATCGACGGTCAGTTCGGCCAGGATCCCGGCGGTCCGGCCGATCAGGCCGGCCGGCGCACCGCGAGCCGGAAGCTCAGGCAGATAGGGCAACTCGGGACACTCGTCGAACGCGATCTTGATCGCCTCGACGATGTCGGTGCCCGGCCAGGAGCCGATCCCGGTGCTGACGATCGAACGCTCGAAGGTCATTCGGTTCCGACGCGATCCGGGCCGACCCGATCCGGGCCCGCTCCGTCGATCGTCGCACTGCCGATCACCCGGCTGCCGTCGTAGATCACCATCGCCTGGCCCGGGGCGATCCCGGTGGCCGGCTCATCCAGGACCGCCTGGCAGTCGCCGGCGTCCATCATCACCGCGGCGGCCATCGGCGTCCCGTGGGCCCGGACCTGGACCAGGCCGCGCCGCGACTCGCCGGACCAGCCGAGCCGGTTGGCCCGGATGCCGGCGATCTCCCGGACCGCGAGGGACTCCCGCGGCCCGACCGTGACCGTGTTGGTCACCGGCGAGATGTCCAGCACGTAGCGCGGCTTGCCGTCGCCGGCCGGGTCGCCGAGCTTGAGGCCGCGGCGCTGGCCGATGGTGAACCGATGGCTGCCGGAGTGGCTGCCGACCGTCACGCCGGACTCGTCGACGATCTCGCCCGGCCGCGCGCCGAGCTGCCGTTCCAGGAAGCCCGCCGTGTCGCCGTCGGGGATGAAGCAGATGTCATGGCTGTCCGGCTTGTCGGCCACCGCCAGCCCGCGGCGGGAGGCCTCGGCCCGGACCTCGGACTTCACCGAGCCGCCCAGCGGGAAGTACGACCGGGCCAGCTGGGCCGGGGTGAGCACGGCCAGCACATAGCTCTGGTCCTTGTCCTCGTCCGCCGCCCGGTGCAGCTCGACCTCGGTGTCGGTCCGGACCAGGCGCGCATAATGCCCGGTGCAGACCGCGTCGTAACCGAACGCGATGCCGCGGTCCAGCACCGCCGAGAACTTGATCTTCTCATTGCAACGCAGACACGGGTTCGGCGTCCGGCCGGCCGCGTACTCGGCGACGAAGTCGTCCACCACGTCTTCGGCGAACCGATCCGAAAGATCCCAGACATAGAAGGGAATCCCGAGCACGTCGGCGGCCCGCCGGGCATCGTGGGAGTCCTCCCGGGAGCAGCAGCCACGGGCGCCGGATCGGAACGACTGCGGATTCTTGGACAGCGCGAGGTGAACGCCGGTCACGTCGTGCCCGGCTTCGACCGCACGAGCCGCGGCCACCGCCGAGTCGACACCGCCGGACATCGCAGCCAAGACCTTCATGATCGAATTCAACTTCCGTGGATCGGGGGCGCAGGACCGGCCAAGTCTAGTTCGAAAATGGGTAGGACTGCGCCAGGTGATCGGGAGACGCGATCGCCGCGCTCCTTTTCAGCCAGGAACGGGCGCCGACCAGGTGGGACTGCGGCTAGGGCCGCAGTGCCGAGATCCTGAACCGCCACTAGCCGGCCAGGACCCCGGCGGCCCGGGCGCGATCGACCGCCTCGGGCAGCGCCCGGAGCAGCCGGTCGATCTCGGCTGCACCGGTGTCCCGGCCGAACGAGAACCGGACCGACGACCGGGCCTCGGCCGGCGTCCGACCCATTGCCAGCAAGACGTGGCTGGGCTGGGTCACCCCGGCGGAGCAGGCGGCGCCGGCCGAACAGTCGATCCCGGCCGCGTCCAGCAGCATCACGATCGCGTCCGCCTCGCAGCCGTCGAAGGAGACGTTGACGATGCCGGGCAGCACCTCGTCCCACGAGCCGTCGTTCCGAGGGACATCGTTCCGGGGGCCATCGTTCCGGGGGCCGTTGATCCGGACGCCGGGCAGGCCCGTCAGGCCGGCCGTGAGCCCGTCCCGGAGTCCGCGCAGCCGTTCGGCGTAGGCGGAGCGGTCGGCGACCGTCACCGCCACGGCCGCCGCGAACCCCGCGATCGCCGGCACGTCCAGGGTGCCGGAGCGGACGTCGCGTTCCTGCCCACCGCCGTGCAACAGCGGCGTCGGCGTGAGCTCCCGACGAGCGAGCAGGGCGCCGACGCCGACCGGGCCGCCGACCTTGTGCCCGGTCACCGTCATCAGGTCCAGGCCGCTCTCGCCGAAGTCGACCGGCAACTGGCCGACCGCCTGAACGGCGTCGGAATGGGCCAGCGCCCCGATCCGGTGCGCGGCCTCGGCGAGTTCCGGCATCGGCTGCACCGTGCCCACCTCGTTGTTGGCCCAGATCACCGAAACGACGGCGGTCGGCGCGGTCAACCCGGCCACCGCCGCCGGATCGACCCGGCCTTCGGCATCCACGTCGAGCAGCGAGAGCGTCGCGCCCTGCTCCTTGGCCAGCCATTCGGCCGCCTCCAGCACCGCGTGATGCTCGATCGCGCTGACCACCAGCCCAGTCCGAGCCCCGTCCGCCGCGCGGGCCGACCAGAACCCGCCCTTGACCGCCAGGTTGTCGGCTTCCGTACCGCCGGAGGTGAAGATCACCTCGGTCGGATGCGCGCCCAACGCCGCGGCGATCGACTCCCGACTCTCCTCCACCACCCGCCGCGCGTCCCGCCCGGACCGGTGCAGCGACGACGGATTCCCGACCCGCCCCAACTCGCGGGTGATCGCCGCGATCGCCTCGGGCAGCAACCCGGTCGTCGCGGCATGATCCAAATAGACCCGCTCCGGCACCCGACCAGCCTAGGGCGTCCCGAACCGCAGGCCAGCCGTCGCCGAGTGGTGACCTTGCGACGGCGACACGCCGAGGAGCGCGTCGGAAACCCACCACTCGGCCATCCTGGGTCTGAGAACGTTCGCGGCCGGCACCGAAATCCCAGTGCTCACGCACCGGCGCCCGGCAAGATTGCCGGCATGGACCTGCGCATCGCACCGTGCAGCGGCGCGGACCTCGAACGGCTCCTCGAGCAGGACCTGCCGCCGCACGTCGCGGCGAGCCACCGGGAACGGTATGCGCAGCAGGTCGCGGGACAGGCGATCTATCTGCTGGCCTGGCGCGGCGACCGGTACGCCGGCCGCGGCACCCTCTATCCCGGATCCAGGTACGAGTCCGTCCGGCAGGCCCACCCGGAGACCGCCGAGATCAACGCGCTGGACGTGAATCCGCAGGGACGAGGCACCGGAACGGCCCTGATCACGGCGGCCGAAGCCCGGGCCGCCCGGGCCGGGCATCCCTCGATCGGACTGGCCGTCGAGCTAACCAATCCGGCCGCCCGCCGACTCTATGAGCGACTCGGCTACGCGCCCTGGGGCGACGGCCAGGTCATCGACGAATGGATCGAACGCCGCGAGTCGGGCGTGGAGATCCAACACCGCGACCCCTGCGACTACTTGATCAAGCACCTCAAGCCGACTTGTCAGAACTGAGGATGGCTATAGCCAGCCTCAGTTCTGACAAGTCGGCTTTACCGGAGCACCGCGTTACTTGCGGGACTTGACCTCAGTGGTGACGGCGGGGAGGACGGTGTGCAGGTCGCCGACGATGCCGAGGTCGGCGAGGGCGAAGATCGGGGCTTCCGGATCCTTGTTCACCACCAGGATCGACTTCGAGGTCTGCATCCCGGCCCGGTGCTGGATCGCGCCGGAGATGCCGGCGGCGACGTACAGCTGCGGGGAGACGGTCTTGCCGGTCTGACCCACCTGGTACGCGTGCGGATACCAACCCGAGTCGACCGCGGCCCGGGAGGCACCGACCGCCGCGCCGAGCGCGTCGGCCAGCTCCTCCACCGGAGCGAAGTTGCCGCCGGTGCCCCGGCCGCCGGCCACCACGATGGCGGCCTCGGTCAGCTCGGGCCGACCGCTGGCCGCCTTCTCCTCGGTCTTGACGATCCGGGCCTGCTTGGCCGCGTTGTCGATGGTGACCGACGCCGACTCGATCGCCGGTTCGGCCGGTGCCAGTTCCGGCGCAACCGCGTTGGCCTTGACGGTGATCACCGGCGCGCCGTGGGTCACCTTCGCCCTGACGCTCCAGTTGCCGGCGAAGACGGACTGGGTGGTGATCACCTCACCGTCGGTCACCTCGAGATCGACGGCGTCGGTGATCAATCCGGACCCGAGCTTGAACGCCACCCGGGCCGCGATCTCCTTGCCGTCCAGGGTGGAGGTGATCAACACTGCGGCCGGCTCCAGCGGTCCGGCGACCTGCGCCAGGGCGGCCGCCTTCGGTGCGATCAGGAACTCGTCCAGGGCCGGGTCGACCACGGAGATGATCTTGCTGGCACCGTACTCACCGAGCCGTGGCGCCGCCGCCTCGGCACCGACTCCCAGCACGACCGCGACCGGCTCGCCGATCCGGCGGGCCAGGGTCAGCAGCTCCAGGGTCGGCTTGGCGACCTCTCCGTCGGTGTGCTCTACCAGGACTACGACTGTCGACATCGCGTCTCCCTCGCTCTCAGACGTACTTACCGGCGGACAGGAACTCGACGACGGCTGCGGCACCGCTGCCGTCGGCGTCGGTGATCACCTGGCCGGCCTGCTTCGGCGGCCGCGGCTCGGCGCCGGCGACGGCCGTCCAGGATCCGTCGAAGCCCAGCTGGGCCGGATCGACACCAAGATCATCAACGGTCCATTCCTCGACCGGCTTCTTCTTCGCCGCGAGGATGCCCTTCATCGACGGATAACGGGCCTCACCGGACTGGTCGGTGACGCTGACGATCGCCGGCAGTTCGGCCTCGATGGTCTGACTGGCCACGTCGCCGTCCCGGCGGATCGAGACCGTCCGGCCGTCCACCGCGACGGTCGCGCCGAAGGTCAGCGCCGGCCAGCCGAGCCGCTCGGACAGCAGCGCGCCGATCACGCCCATCGAGCCGTCGGTCGACGACATGCCGGTAATCACCAGATCGGGTTCGAGCTTGCTGATCGCCGCGGCGAGCAGCGCGCTGGTGCCGATCACGTCGGTGCCGTGCACGGCGTCGTCGCAGATGTGCACGCCGGAGGTGGCTCCCATCTGCAGCGCCCGTTTGATCGCGTCGGCGGCATCGTCCGGGCCGAGGCTGAGCGCCACCACTTCGACGTCGTCACCCTCGGCGGCCAGCCGGAGCGCCTGCTCCACCGCGTACTCGTCCAGCTCCGACAGCAGCCCGTCGACCTCGCGATCGACCGTCCCGTCGTCGGTGAACGTTCGATCACCGGTCGCGTCCGGCACGTACTTGACCAGCGTCACGATCTTCATCGCAGCTCCCTCTGCTCGCTTCAGGTCAGCATATTACCGACGAGTAACTTGTCTGCCGATCCGCCCCGCTGAACGGGACGAAGCGGCACCATGGCCCATCCAACCGCGCTCACCGGAGGTTTCGTTCCCTGTCGAAGGGCCGGCCCGGTCATCCCCGAGGACTCCACCAGGGCGCGATCTGGCCCAGCCTTCGACAGGCTCAGGGAACGAAACCCCATCGGTCCTTCAGGGCGACGATTGCTCGGCGGATGTCCGCCCGTCGCCCGCCAGCAGCCGGCGCACCGCCGCCTCGGCCTGCTGGCCCAGCGCTGTCACGTAGGCCCGCTCGTCGGCGGCGTCGGCGTACCGCTCCGACCGGTTCGCGACCACCCGGGCCGGCACCCCGGCACAGATCGACCGGGCCGGGATCGTGCCCCGCAGCACGGCATGGGCGGCGGCGACCGAACCCTCCCCCAGGTCCGCGCCGCGAACCACCGTCACCCCGGCGCCGAGCCAGCAGTCCGCCCCGATCCGGACCGGCGACTTGACCAGCCCCTGGTCCTTGATCGGTACGGCGATGTCGGCGGTGCGGTGATCGAAATCGCAGACGTAGACCCGGTCGCCGAAGATCGTCGCATCGCCGACCTCGACGTCGAGATAGCAGTTGATCGTGCTGTCGTAGCCGATCACGCACTTGGCCCCGAGCCGCAGCACCCCCTCGTGCGCGCGCAGCTTGACCCGCTCGCCGAGGTGGGTCCAGGGCCCGATGATCAGCCGGCCGAAGCCCGGCCGCACCTCGAACCGGACCCCGGGACCGATGAACGCGTACCCCTCGAACTCCACCTCCGGATGGCGCAGCCGGACCCAGAGATAGCGCAATGCGGTCCGCAGGTGGCCGGGCGTCAGGAAACGCCGCTTGATCAGCCAGTGGACGGTGCCGAGGAAGCCCGCCATCGCCCTACTCCGCCGGCCGCGGCTTCGTCCCCGTCACCGAAACGTTGTAGTAGAGCCAGGCGGGCACCAGCCCGGACAGCGCCCGGTCGACCGCGCTCAGCCCGAGCCAGGTCCGGTAGGCGAACATCCGCCAGCCCCAACCCAGCTGCTCCGGCCGGATCGCCGCCTCGAAGGTGCGGATCGGCCAGCCGACCCAGGCCGCGGTCAGTTCCTCGGTGACCGTCGACACGTCGGTCAGGCCCGCCGACCGGACGGTCTCGGCCAGCGTCTCGGGATCGAACGTGTGCAGGTCGACCACAGCCTCCAGCGCGGCAGCCCGGGACGACTCGTCCAACTCCTCCTTGGGCCGGGACCAGGACCGCAGCGGTCCGAGGCTGGTCACCTTGGTCGTCGCGGCCCAGGTGGCCCGGGACAGCCGCCGCGCGACCGCGTCGCCCCACCGGGTCGGCTCGCCGCAGATCACCACCCGGCCGCCGGGCCTGAGGACCCGCCGGAGCTCGGCGAACGCCTGCCGCACGTCCGGCAGGTGATGGATCACCGCGTGGCCGATCACCAGGTCGAAGCTGTCGTCGTCGTACGGCAGCGATTCGGCATCGCCGACCCGGCCGCCGATCGTGTAGCCGAGCCGCTCGGCGTTGCCCTTGGCCGCGGCGACCATGCCGGCCGAGATGTCGCTCACCTCGGCATCGACGATCACCCCGGCCTGCATCAGGTTGAGCGTGAAGAAGCCGGTCCCGGCGCCGATCTCCAGCGATTTCGGGTACGGCCAGCCGTCGGCGCCGGCCACCGCGGCGAACCGGTCCCGGGCGTAGTTGATGCACCGCTCGTCGAACGAGATCGACCACTTGTCGTCGTAGCTGCCCGCCTCCCAGTCGTGATACAGCACCTGGGCGAGCTTGGTATCGGCCCAGGCCGCCTCGATCTGCTCGGCGGTGGCCTCGGGCACGGGTTCGGACATGACACGAACTCTAGTGTCGTGGTGTCGAGGTCCTGCGACGGTTGCCGGCGCTCAGGCACGCACCTCGCTGTCCGCCCGGAGGGCGGCGCTCCGCGCCGGCACGTTCTCCTCAGTCGAGATACGACCCGGTATCCCGTCCTCGTCGGCCTTGCGATGCACGCACCTGAACACTGGCAACCGTTACACGACCTCGACACCACGACACTAGCGGCCTAGTTACCGACGGGTAACCTGCACAATGGACAGTCCGGCCAGCGTCGACCGAACGGTCGGAGTTCGACCGAACCCGACCGGACGACTGGCAGGAGTGTGAGGACTTGGGGGAAGGACAGATGACGACGGCTTCGACCGCGCCCGAATCGGCACCCAACGCGCCCGAAGAGGCGCCGACGGCGCCTGATTCGGCGACCCGGATGGCGGAATCCATGACGGCAGACGCCGTTGTGCAGCCGACCGTCGAGGAAACCGCCGTCGAGGAGCCCGCCGTTCCGGAGCCTGCGACGTTCACCGCGCCCGACCCGGCGACGGTGCTCGGCGCCCGGGTCCGCGACGACGCCGTGCGGTTCGCCCTGTGGGCCCCGCGGGCCAGCCGGGTCGAGCTCGTCCTGGTCGGCGACGACCGATCGCAGTCGAATCGTGACCTGGTCCGGGCCGAGGACGGCGTCTGGACCGGTGACGTGGCCGGCGTCGGCCACGGGCAGTTGTACGGCTACCGGGTGCACGGCGAGTGGGCGCCCGAGCAGGGCGCGCGGTTCAACCCGGCCCGGTTGCTGCTCGATCCGTACGCCCGGGCGATCACCGGCGGGGTCGACTACAACGGCGCGATCCTCGATCACTCCGGCGGTTCGACCGACGTGCCCGACCGGACCGACTCGTTCCGGGCCGTGCCGTTGAGCGTGGTCGTCGGCGACACCCCGCCGCCGGAGCCGCTGACCGAGCCCGTACCGGCGGACCGCACCGTGATCTATGAGTTGCACGTGGCCGGCTACACCCGGCTGCATCCGCTGGTGCCCGAGCACCTGCGCGGCACGTACGCCGGGCTCGGCTACCCCGCGGTCACCGAGCATCTGCGCTCGCTCGGCGTGACCTCGGTGGAGTTGCTGCCGGCGCAGCACTTCGTCTCCGAGCCGTTCCTGGTCGGTCGCGGGCTGACCAACTACTGGGGCTACAACACGCTCGGCTTCTTCGCGCCGCACGCCGCCTACGGGTCGGTCGGCACCCTCGGTGAGCAGGTGACCGAGTTCAAGGAGATGGTCACCGCGCTACACCGGGCCGGGATCGAAGTGATCTTGGACGTGGTCTACAACCACACCGGCGAGGGCGGCCACACCGGGCCGACGCTGTCGTTCCGCGGCATCGATCACCGCGGCTACTACCGGCTCACCGATGATCAACGCAACGACTACGATGTGACCGGCTGCGGCAACTCGGTCGACACGTCCAACCCGGGCGTGCTCCGGCTGGTGCTGGATTCGCTGCGCTACTGGGTGTCGGAGATGGGCGTGGACGGTTTCCGGTTCGACCTGGCCACCACCCTGCTGCGTGACCAACGGCACCACGTCGACCATGATCATCCATTGTTGAAGGCGATCGCCGACGATCCGGTGCTGGCCGAGACCAAGATCATCGCCGAGCCCTGGGACGTCGGTCCGTACGGCTACCAGGTCGGGGCGTTCGGCGCCGGCTGGAGCGAGTGGAACGACACGTTCCGCAACACCGTCCGGGATTTCTGGCGCGGCCACACCCATGGCGTACGCGAGCTCGCGACCCGGCTGGCCGGCTCACAGGACCTCTTCGGCCAGGACGGCCGGGACGCGACGGCGAGCATCAACTTCATCACCGCACACGACGGTTTCACCCTGCGCGACCTGGTCAGCTACGACGGCAAGCACAACGAGGCCAACGGCGAGCACAACAACGACGGGGCCGACGACAACCGGTCCTGGAACTGTGGCCACGAAGGTGAGACCGATGATCCTGGAGTGATCGGTTTGCGGCACCGGCAGGCCCGAAACCTGATGGCGACGCTGCTGCTGGCCTCCGGCGTGCCGATGATCACCGCCGGCGACGAACTGGGCCGGACCCAGCAGGGCAACAACAACGCCTACTGCCAGGATTCCCCCTTGTCCTGGGTGCACTGGGACACCGAGGCCGAGTGGAGCGACCTCGGCGAGCTGACCCGCGAACTGCTCGCGCTCCGGGCGGACTCGCCGATCTTCCGGCGCACCGAGTTCCGGCACTCGGAGCCGATCCTGGATGCCCGCTCCCGCCCGACCGGCCGCAAGAACCTGGCCTGGTTCGGCGGCGGTCCGCACGAACTGACCGACGCCGAATGGGACGACGGTGCGCGACGCACCATCGGCATGTATCTGGCCGACGACACGCCGGATCGTGATCATGACGAGGCGTATCTGATCTGGTTCCACTCCGGTGCCGACCAGGTCGAAGTGGAGTTGCCGGGCGATCCGTGGGCGAAGGGCTACACCGTGCTGGCCCACACCGGCGCCGAGAACGAACTGCCGGAAGAATTGATCGACTCCGGGCATCGGTTGACCCTGCCCGGCCGGATCGTCGTACTGCTCCGCGTCGACTGAGCCAGGGCTGATTGATCATGACTCCGGAGCGCCGGAACCGGATGGTGGGATTGGTGTCGCGACTGATCCCGCACCCCGACCCGCCCTGGCCGGCGGTGCTCCGACTGCTCCGGGCCGAGCCGGTTCGGCCGATCGCCCGGTTGATCAATGGCGCGCCGCCGGACCGGATCTCCGTCGCCGACCGGGTGCTGCTCGATCCGCCGAACCAGCCGATCCGGCTCCGGATCTATCGGCCGCGCGATCTCGAGCCGGGCCGCCCGTTGATGATCAACTACCACGGCGGCGGCTTCGTCCTGGGCAACCTGAGCCAGACCGACTGGCTGTGCGGCCAGCTCGCCGACCGGGCCCGGCTGACCGTGGTGTCGTGCAGCTACCGGCTCGCACCGGAACATCCGGCCCCGGCCGCGGTCGACGACACCTGGACGGCGGCCCGTTACGTCACCGAACGGGTGACCGAGTTCGACGCCGACCCGGAGCGGATCGGCGTGATGGGCAACAGCGCGGGCGGCACGCTCGCGGCGCTGCTGGCGATCCGGGCCCGGGACGAGCCGCTCGCCGTACCGCTGTGGCGGCAGGTGCTGCTCTATCCGGCGACGGACTTGACCCTGTCCTCCGCCTCGATCGCGGAGCTACCCGACGCGCCCATGGTCGCTCGCCGGGTGCTCGACTGGTACGGCCGGCAGTATCTGCCGCGCGGCCGGCCGGACAGCCTGGAGGGAACCGATCCGCGGATCAGCCCGATGCACGCGGCTGATCATCGCGGCCTGCCGCCTACCCTGTTGATCGCCGCCGGCCAGGATCCGCTGCGCGACGACGCGGTCCGCTACGGTGCCGTACTCACCGCGGCGGGGGTGTCGAACCGAGTGATCGTCTATCCCGACGCCGTGCACGGCTTCCTGTCGATGCGCCGGATGGCCGAGGCCGAGCTCGCCCTGACCGAGATCGTCACCGACCTCTCCGATTGATCATCGGCGGTGCCGGCGACGTCGTGAGATACGGTTCTACGGCTATCTCCTGCTGGTATGACGCGAAATGCGACGCACACTCGATCCAAGAATGCTGCTTCGAGATTCCGGGGGGAATCATGGACGCAATCAGCATCAATCTTGTTCTTGTTCTTGTTCTCGTTCTCATCGGCAGTTTGGTCACGTGTGGTCGGCTGGCCAAGCACTGGCTGACCAAGCCCACCACCATTCGGATCACCGGCCGCATCCCGGACGTCGAGGAATGGTTGCCACGCGCGATGCGACGGAGTGCGGTCGCCCATTACTCCTCGGCCCGGTGGGGCTCCCAGACCTTGATCAGCTACGACCGGAACCGCCGGATCACGGGCTACCTCGGCGTGCTGCTCGGCAACCAGGGCGACTATCGCGTCGAGGTGGAACTGCCGCCCTATTCGGCTGGGACACACTTCACCACCGACCTGCCGTTGCTGGCGACCGTGACGCTGAGCTGCTACTGCACTCGGCCCTCCCTGCTGCGTCTACTCTTCCTCGGCCGGTATCCCGACAAGATCGCGATCGCCGCTCGCGCCCGGGTGATCCGGCAGCTCAAGAAGCACGCCCGGCTCGCCGCCAAGGAACTCAGCCTTCCATGATCAGCTCGCCGACTCAACGAACGGTCGGATCCAGGCCCAGCTCGACCGCCGCGGGTGATCCGGCAGCGCGATCCGGCCGGAGCACCACAGCAGGAAGACGGGATCCTCGTGATCGGGCCAGTCCAGGTCCCGGGCCGGGGTCGACCAGTCCGCGCCCGTCAACGGCGTCAGCGCGGACCGGACCTGCACCGCGACCTCGGTGATGATCTTGGCCGCCCTCGCCTGATCGAACGTCATCCCGCCCTCCTTAACTGCCGGCGCTGCCGTCGATCCGTTCTCGGAGCAGGTCGGCGTGACCGCAGTGCCGCGCGTACTCGGCGATCAGGTGCGCATAAATCCAGCGGAGACTCACCTCGCCGCCCAGGAACGCGCTGGTGTGGTCCAGCGGCAGCTTGGCGGTGTTGCGGTCGGCATGATCAACTTCGCCGCGCCAGATCTCCACTGCCTCCGCCAGGGTCACGTCCGCCGACAGGTCGAAGCCGCCGTCAGGGCCGTCCGGATCGGCCTCCGGATCGAAGATCGGCCGGGCCTCCTCGCCGATCAGCACCCGCCGGAACCAGTTCCGCTCGACCTCGGCCAGGTGCTGCACCAGACCGAGCAGGGTGAGCGGCGACGGCGGCGCCGAGGCCGTCCTTGCCTGCACCTCGGTCAGACCCTCGCATTTCAGCGCAATCGTGGCCCGATAGAAGTCCAGCCAGGCGGATAGCGTGGTCCGCTCGTCCGCGGTCGGCGGTGGGCGCAGTCGTTCGGTGATCATCACCGCATCCTGCCAGCCCGATCCGACAGCCCGGCCGCCGACTCGGCTCGGCTTCGCGTCAGCGCCACGACAGTGCCGGGCGGTGTCCTTGACCCGATGGCATCGATCAAGGGCTCCGAACTCACGGTGATCCGGCCGATCGTTGTCCGCGAGAGGAGCAGTCACCCATGCGATCAGGACACCGACACCCCAACCCCCGTTCACTCCGCTGCCGCGGGAGACGCCTGGTCGGCCTCGCGCTGGTCATCGGCCTGGCGCTCGCCGGCGGCACCGCGGCCCAGGCTTCGGCGGTACCTACCGTACGGCGGCAGGAGCAGTGGTACTTCGTCGGCTATTTCGGCAATGCGCCGTCCTGCAACGCTTCCCGCAGCCTGACCGTGGCCAGCGGATTCCCCACCAGTCCGTACGACCGCTGTGCCAGCGATGCCAACGGATGGTATTACCACTGGCGCGGCTGACCGCATTCGCCTTGCTGACGTGACGTCAGGGCTTGCCTTCGTGATCATGCGGGAACGATCACCGGCGGAACCAGTCATCGCAGCGGCCGATCAACGCGACGCCGGCCACGATCTTTCATGATCATGGGGGCCGCGACGTGGCCGACGAGAGTCGAGCCTGTAGGTCCTGGACCGGGAACCAGGGTTGGCTGAACCCACCCGACATCGTCGACGAAGTACGCCGTCGATGACACGACGTGGAGGTGGTAGATCCGGAGTCGGCCAGGCCAAGCAGGGCTGGCTCGGGTTCACCGAGTGGGACGGTTCCCGGCCCGATCGTCGCCGCGAAGACGGGAAACGTCACAGTCGACGCGCATCAGCCACAGCCAGCGGATTACGGAATCTGGTGCTGCGGATCCCGGGTCGTGCTGACCCGGATCGGTGGCGTCCTGTCAGCACGACCCCGCGAACCGGCCCCACGCCCGGTCGTTTCTGTACCTGTGCCGACTTCCACACCCGACCCACCCCCGCACCCCGGTCGTTTCTCTACCTGTGGCGACTTCCGCAGTCCCAACTCGCCACTCAGATCGCCCGGACCCGGACGCCGGGCCGAGTTCACGGATGGGAAGGACCGATGCTAGAAGGTCAGTTGCCGCGGCGGGAGTCCGGACTGGATCTCTTCCATGGCCGAGTCGAGGTGGTGCCAGCCCTCGCGGACGGCGATCAGGCCATGGCCCGGATACAACCCTTCGGGCTTCAGGGCGGCGAGCCGGCGGATGGTCCCGGTCGATTCGCGTACGGAGCAGTCCCACAGGTCCTGCAACAGGATCCTGCCCTGGGCGAAGGCGGCATCGCCGCTGAACAGGTCGGTGCCACTGGGGCGGTGCAGCAGGAAGGCGAGGTGGCCGCTGCTGTGGCCGGGTGTCGACACCACCTCCAGCTCCAGCTCACCGACCGGCAGTCGTTGCCCGTCGATCAGCTCCTCGTCAACTTCGCAGGATCGAAATCGGTAGTCCTCGGGGTAGCCACCTGGCCCCTGCATCACGTCGAAGCTCGCCTTCTCGGCGTCGCCGGCGCGCAGATAGCCGGCTACCTCGGGCGACGCGTGCACCGTCGCGCCGAGCGCCGGCCCGAGCTGCGCGGCGCCACCTGAGTGATCGGCGTGCGCGTGGGTGATCAAGATCCGGCTGGCCCGGGACCCGGCGCCGGCCCGGTCGATCTCGGTCCGGATCGGCGCCGGCTCGATCCCCGCGCCGGTGTCGATCAGCACCGCCTCGCCCTCGCTCATGATCAGATAGACGTGGCAGTCCCGGGGATGGGTGATCGAGAAGCCGGCGCCGCCGCTGCCGACCAGCCAGACGTGCTCGGTGAGTCGCATCCTCGAAGACTAGTGGCGGGTCACACGTCGCGACCGTTCTTGCGCAGCCCACCGAGTATCACCGAGGGATGCTTGCGGCCGTTCAGCCAGCCGCCGAGCCGGTTCGGCCGGACCAGCAGGTCGTAGCTGATCAACAGCACCACTGAACTGACCGCCCAGGTGACCAGCAACTTGATCATGATCGGCCAGGTCAGGTCACTCAACCCCCATTCGATCAGCAGCAGCAACGGCAGGTGCAGCAGATACATCCAGTACGAGGCGTCGGCCAGGTAGCGCACCGCCGGCACCTCACGGCGGATCAGCCGGGTGCACAGGCCGACCAGGCCGAAGGTCCAGGTCCAGCCGGCCAGCGCGATCACTGTGATGGTGACCGGATCGGGCAGCAGATCCGGGGCGAACCAGCCGAGCACGGTCAGCCCGGCGGCGATGATCAACTGGAACGGCCAGCCCCGGCCGAGCCGGGCCAGCGCGTCGCCGCGGCTGTGCAGGAACCAGCCGGTGAGGAAGGCGCCGAGGTAGGCCGTCGATGCGCCGGGCACCGGCATCAGGGTGACTGGCTCCTGGATGCCGGTCAGCTGCTCCGGACCCTGCAGCAGCAGTCCGGCGGCGTACGGCACGGCGGCGATCACCACTCCGGCCGGCGTGGCCAGCCCGGAGCCGATCCGGTCGGCGATCCGGCCGCTGCGCTCGGCACCGAGGACCCGGACCAGGACGGCCCGCGCCGCCACGGTGATCAGCGCGCACTGCAGCAGCACGATCAGGAACCACAGTTGGCCCGGCGGGATCCAGGTCAGCGGATTGGCGCTACCCTCGGTCGGCGTCTCGGTCACCGGCGATTCGCTGAACGTGCCCGCGGCCACCGCGATCAGGCCCAACGAGCCGACCGCGAACGGCCAGAAGACCACCACCGGCAGCCCGATCCGCAGGGCCCGATCCTGCAGGTAGCGACCGGGGCCGCGCCGCTGCAGCACCATCCGGCCGAAGTAGCCGGCGAGCATCATGAACAACGACATCCGGAACAGGTGGATCAGATACATGCCGGCCGTCGCCGCTTCGGTGCTGTACCGGTCGACGACGAGCCAGCCGCCGCCGGGCATGAACGGTGCCAACCCGTGCAGCACGATGCCGAGCAACAGGGCGCCACCGCGCAGCGCGTCCAGCCCGTGCAACCGGGTGGTCGAACTGGTCGGGCTCGTGACGGCAGGAGCCGCAGCAGTCGTCATGACCCCGAGGTTACGGAGCAGCCGTGCCAGGCCGCATCGTCCATTCGTCTGATCCGACCCCGACTTTCGTCGGTACTACGGATGAGTGTCGCGAAATCTCTTGGTGCGGTGCTCGAACCGCCGATTTAGCGTTGTAACTGCCAGCACGCAGAGAATTCGCGACAGCGACGTTCGCGCCGTCACCCGGCCGCGGACCTTCGCCGACCACACTCAACGCGGACGGACAACACCACAGGCTGTGGATGGTGGGCCGCGGCGACGCCGGACCGTCGATGCTCGGCAGATGGCTCACGACGAGATCGGACGAGTACTGCGCGACAGTGGCGGGGTGATCAGGATCCGTGATCACCCGTCGTTGGCACGTGCCGCCCAGAGGCTCGCGGCAGGCGGCCGGCTCCGTGCCCTGTTGCCCGGGATCTACTGCGACGGTGACAGCGGGGACCTGATCGAGCTCAGAATTCGGGCCGCTGCGGCCTGGGCACCCGAGGCGGTGCTCACCGGCCCTGCCGCAGCCCGGTTGACCCTCTGGCCCGAGATCGACGTGCCGGTCATCACTCTGTCCAGACCGATGCGGCGGGCCGGCCGAACCGGGTTCCGGGTCTGCCAGGAACGGCTTCCGGCCGAGTTGATCATGCACCACCACGGCTCCTGGGTTACGGTCCCGGCGCTCACCGCGCTGGACCTGGTGCCCTGGATCGGCGGCCAAGGCATCGACGATGTGCTGCGGACCGGGGTCGCGACCCTGGACACGATGTGGGAGGCGCTCGCACTCACGCCCCGCCGAGCCGGGAACACGCTGCGGCGCGCCGCTTTGTACGACTCGAGGAGGGGACCCTGGTCGGCGGCCGAGCGGCTTCTCCATCGGCTGCTGCACCGCGCCGGACTCCGCGGTTGGGCCGGCAACGTGACGGTCCACTGTGCTGGCCGGTCCTATCCGGTGGACGTCGCGTTCCGGCGCCGGCGGGTGATCCTGGAGGTGGACGGCTACGCGTTCCATCGCGCTGAAAACGTGGACCAGTTCCATCGCGACCGGGCCAAGTGGAGCAATCTCGTCGCCGACGGTTGGACCGTGCTGCACTTCACCTGGGATCACCTGGTGTACCAGCCGGAGTGGGTGCTGACGAAGGTGCGGCAGGCGTTGGTGCTGTCGCGAAAGCTCTTGGTGTCGTGATCAAACGGCGTTTGTGACGTTGTAACCGCCCGCACGCAGTGGATTCGCGACCGGATCCGCTAGGTCTTCGACCCCGACAAGGCGATGCCCTCGACGATCTGCCGCTGGGCGAGGATGAACACGATCAACAGCGGCACGGCGGCGATCGTCACCGCCGCCATCAGGGCACCCCAGTCCGAGCTGTAGGCGCCCTTGAACTGGTTCACCAGCAGCGGCAGGGTGAAGTTGCTCTCGGTGTTCAGGAAGATCAACGGGTAGAAGAACGAGTTCCACTGGCCGAGGAAGACGAAGATGCCGAGCGCGACCAGCGGCGTCCGAAGCAACGGCAGGATGATCGTCGCGAAGATCCGGATCCGGCCCGCTCCGTCGATCGCCGCGGCCTCCTCCAGCTCCAGCGGGATGCTGCGCACGTACTGTCGGAGCAGGAAGACACCGAAGGCGTTGAACAGCGCCGCGGGCAGGATCAGCGCCCACAGCGTGTCCACCAGCCGCAGCGATCCCATGATCACGTAGAGCGGGATGATCGTCAGTTGCTGCGGCACCATCATGGTGGCCAGGAAGATCATGAAGACGACCTCGCGGCCGGGGAACCGGAGCCGGGCGAACGCGTAGGCGGCCATCGAGCAGGTCAGCAGCGAGACCAGGGTCACCGCGCCGGCGACGATCACGCTGTTGGCGAAGCCCTGGGCGAAGTTCGCACCCTCCAGCGCGGCGGCGTAGTTCTCGTCGGTCCAGGAGATCGGGAACAGTAGCGGCGGCACCCGGAAGATCTCGTCCAGCGGCTTGAACGAGGACAGCAGCATCCAGACGAACGGGATGGCCATCAGGATCCCGAAGATCAGCAACAGTAGGTGCAGCGGGATCAGGGTCCAGCGGAACGGCCGTCGGCCCGACTCCGCACCACCTTGATCGACGGCGGAGACGGCCCGGGCTGCGAGATCGGTCTGAGCGCTCATTCTGCGTAGTACACCCATCTGCGCTGGGCCAGCAGCTGCAGGCCGGTGAGGATCAACAACGAGATGAACAGGCAGACCGCGATCGCCGCGGCCTTGCCGTAGGCGAACTGCCGGAAGGCCACCTGAACGATCTCGTAGACGATCGTCCGCGAGCCGGACGGTGCCGTCGTGTCGAGCATCACGTAGACGATGTCGAAGATCTGGAAGGAGGCGATGATCGAGGTGATCGACAGGAACAGGATGGTCGGCGAGAGCATCGGCAGGGTGACCTTGCTGAGCTTCTGCCAGCCGTTGGCGCCGTCGATGTCAGCCGCCTCCAGCAGCGCCTTCGGCACGTTGGACAGGCCGGCCATGAACATCACCACCTGGTAGCCGATGCCGTGCCAGACGCCGACCAGGGCGAACGCCAAGATCACCGTCCGCGGATCCTGCAACCAGTCCGGGCCCTGGATGCCGAGGGCACCCAGGGTGTTGTTGATCGGCGAGATCTCCGGGTTGAACAGCCACAACCAGATCGCCGCCACGGCGACCGACGAGGTGACCTGTGGGGCGAAGAACAGCACCCGGTAGAACCCGGTCAGCCGTCCGGCTCGCTGCAGGAAGAATGCGGCGATGAAGCCGGACAGCAGCAGCCCCGGCACCTGCATCACGGTGAGCCAGATCGTGTTCCGGGCCGAGATCGCGAGCTGCGGGTCGGTGAAGATGTAGCCGTAGTTCGCCAGCCCGGCGAAGGTCCGTTCGCCGAAGCCGTCCCAGTTGGTCAGCGAGAGGTAGAGGGCGAAGATCAGCGGCCCGACCATGAACACGATCAGCCCGACCAGCTGCGGGCTGAGGAATCCCAACGCCCACAGCGATTCCTTGCGGCGGGACCGGCGCACCGCCGGCCGTGCCGGTGAGGTCTCGATCATGGTCCGAGCCCGGGTCCGCTCGGCCTGCTCGCTCTGCTCGGCTACGTCGGTCACACCACCACCTCCCCGTTCATCAGCCGGGCCGCCTTCTCGGCGAACGTCCGGAAATCGGTCTTGTTCCGGATCAGCGAGTCCAGGTTGGTGTTCAGATTCGTGGCGCGATCGGGATTCTCCACCAGCACCAACGGCGTGGTGAAGCCACGTTCGGCGACCTCGGTGAACCAGTGCCCGTGCGCCGGCAGGTTGCCCTCGGTGACGATCTCGTCCAGGCCGCGGATCGCCGGCACCGCGTTACCACCACCGGACAGCCGGTAGCGCTGGCCCTCGGCGCTGCAGAAATCCACCGCCAGCTGCATCGCCTCGGTCGGATTGTTGGTCTTCCCGTTGACGCACAGCGCGGCACAATGGACCGTCACCGAGGAGATGTCCCGGCCGGATTCCGACGGCAGCGGTGCGATGTCGAACTCGAACGTGTTCAGCTTCTTCAGGTTCGGCAGGATCCAGCGCCCGTACGTGATCGACGCCAACTGCCCGCCGTAGAACAGGGCGTCGACGCCCTGCCCACGCGGCAACGTGCCGCCGTAGCTGACGTTGCCGTTGGCCATCTGGTCCCAGAGCCATTCCAGGACGGCGATCGCCTTCGGATCGTCGTGGAAGACCGCCCGGCCCCGCTCGTCGACGGTGGCGCCGCCGAAGGTGGAGATCCAGGCCAGGATGTCGGCCCAACTGGCCTCGAACACCATCGCCCGTTTGCCGGTGGTCCTGATCTTGGCCAACAGTTCGGTCAGCGCGTTCTGGTCCCACCGGCCGGCCTCCTGCAACTGGGCCGGATTCTCCGTCACCCCGGCTTCGCTGAGCAGATCCTGGTTGAACCAGAACACCTTCGGGTTGCAATCGACCGGAATGCCGTAGAGACCCGCACCGCCGGGACCCTGGCACCAGGGCATCAGTCCGGGATGGAACTGGTCGAGGTCGATCCCCGAATCCGGGCGTCGGGCGAACTCGTCCAGCTCGAGCACGAGGTTGGACTTGATCATCCGGCCCATCACGTATTCGTTGGCGTAGAACACATCCGGCGCGGAATCGCCGACGATCTGGGTCAGCAGCTTCTGGGTGTAGTCGCCGACCACGACCTGATAGTTCAGGGCGATCCCGGTCTGCTTCTCGTAGTCGGTGCTGTAGTCGCGGAACCGGCCCGTCTCGCCCGGGTTGCCCCAGCTGGCCCAGTTCAGCGATCTTGAGCCGGCCGGGGTCGGCCCGCCCGGCCGGGCGCAACCCGCCAGCACCGAGCCGCCGATCGCTGCCGTGAGTCCGGTCGCTCCCAGACCCAGGGCGCGGCGCCGCGACAGGGTTTGACGTTGATCAGCAGCTCCCGGCACGCATCCTCCTCGACGTCACCGTTGTTGGGACGATACGCCTCGGCGCCGGCCGACGGAAGGGTTGAAATGCATGCCCGAACGGGATATGGCGATGTTGATCAGTGGCGGAGTTTGGTGATCACCGACGCGACCATCGAGGTCCTGTCAGGTGACTGCGGTCTGGTGATCAGAAGGTGGCGATCGGGTTGATCGGGCTGCCGGACGTGCCGGCGAAACGAACCGGAGCGACCGCGAACTGGAAGTCCCACTGGCCGAGCTCGGTGGCCGTCGTCAGGCACTCCTCCAGATCGCAGTTGTCCAGCAGCCACAGCCCCATCGCCACCAGGCTCACCGCGTGCACCGGCATCAACACGTCGTCGAACCCCGACGGCTGCACGTCCTGCGGGGTGTCGGCGCCGATCAGCGCGACCTCCCGTTCCCGCAGCCACGGCAGGCAGGACGCGTGCCAGCCGGCCTGGGTGAAACCGCCGCTGTCACCGGTCTCGTGCCGGGCGCGACCGTAGCCGGTCCGCAGCAGCACCGCATCGCCGGACCGCACCCGGACACCCTGGCGACGCTCGGCCTCCTCGAGATCTTCGGGATACACGCCCTCCCCCGCCTCCAGCCACGGCACCTCGCGGACCGCCGCGACGTCCAGCAGCACACCGCGGGTGATGATCCCGTTCGCCGCCGCGGTGACGGCCGCCCAGGCCGATCCCGTTTCGGCGTCCACCAACGAGTGCGATCGCCCGTTGTACAGCTTGCCGTCCCAGTAGAGGTGGCAGGGCGAGTCGAGGTGGGTGATGGTGTTGCCGTGGAACATGATGCCGAGCTGCTCGTTGGAGAAGCCCCAGTGCCGGTCGTTGTGGAACGGCACCGGCATGTTTTCGGCCCCCGGCATGTCGGCGGCACAGGGGCAGGAGTTCGTCGACCGCTGCATCTCGGCCGGCACGGTGATCTCCCAGCCACAGGACACGCTCCGGCCGTGGCGCACGGCCCGCGCCGCCGCCAGCCGGACCTCGTCGGTGATGTGGTTCAGCGTGCCGAGCTCGTCGTCGTCGCCCCAGCGCCCCCAGTTCGACAGGGTGTCGAAGTAGCCGAGCACGTCGTCCTGCGTTGGCAATGATCTTCCGGTGGTCATTCCCTCAGGCTCTCACGGGTAGCTGACCAGACCGAGATCGGTGACGGAGGCGAGCTGCGGATGTCGGGGCACGACCCGGACGGTGTAGCCGAGGGCGCCGGGCCGGCCGGTGTCGATCGTGCCGGCGTAGCGGAGCAGGCCGCGTCCGTCCGACGTCCCCGGATCCAGCGAAATGATCTTGGTGTCCCGCAGCTCGTCGTCCCCGTCCAGCGAGCCGACCACCAACTGCACGGCGACGTCGTCCGGCTTCAGGTCGCCGAGCCGGACCAGGGCGCTGACCTCGATCCGGTCCCCCACCTGCACCGCGTCCTCTGACCGGCTGGCGACATGATCAACGACGACGCCGGGCCAGCCGGACCGGATCCGGTGCTTCCAGCCGGCCAGCCGTTCGGCGGCCGCGTCGTCGAGGGATCGAGACGAGGCGGCAGCCGGGGTGTAGAGGGCGGTGACGTAGTCCCGGACCATCCGGGCCGCCAGCACCTTCGGGCCGAGGCCGGCGATGGCGTCGCGGATCAGCCGCACCCAGCGGTGCGGGATGCCGTCGGCGGCGGCGTCGTAGAAGCGTGGCACGATCTCGTTCTCGATCACGTCGTAGAGGGCCGCAGCCTCCAGGTCGTCCCGATGATCTTGGTCGACCGCACCCTCGGCCGACGGGATCTCCCAGCCGTAGGCCGGGTCGTACCACTCGTCCCACCAGCCGTCCCGGATGGACAGATTGGCGGCGCCGTTCAGGGCCGCCTTCATGCCCGAGGTGCCACAGGCCTCGTACGGCCGGAGCGGGTTGTTCAGCCACACGTCACAGCCGGGATACAATGGCTTGGCCATCGCGATGTCGTAGTCGGGCAGGAACACGATCCGGCGCCGGACCTGCTCCTCGTCGGCGAATTGCACCAGCTGCTGGATCAGCCGCTTGCCGCCCTCGTCAGCCGGGTGGGCCTTGCCCGCAACGACGATCTGGATCGGCCGAGTCGGGTGCGTGAGCAGCCGGGTCAGCCGCTCGGGATCACGCAGCATCAGGGTCAGCCGCTTGTACGAGGGCACCCGGCGGGCGAAGCCGAAGGTGATCACGTCCTCGTCCAGCACCGAGGCGGTCCACTCCGCCGGTTGCCCGCGGTGCGCCGCGCTGGCGGCCAACCGTTCCCGGCAGCTGCTGATCAACTGGCCGCGCATCCGCCGCTTCAGCGACCACAACGCCGCCCCGTCCAGCTCGCCGAGCCCGGCCCAGCGGTAGCCGTCGGGATCGCCCCCGTTCGCCGGGCCGCCGTCGGCCGCCGACTCGGCGGTCGACTCCAGCAACTCCAGCAGCTCCGGATGCATCCAGGTCGGGTGGTGCACGCCGTTGGTGATCGAACCGATCGGCACCTCGGCCTCGTCGAACTCCGGCCACAGTCCGCGGAACATCTGCCGCGACACCTGGCCGTGCAGCCGGGACACGCCGTTGGCCCGCTGGGCCAGCCGCAGCCCCATCACCGCCATGTTGAAGGTGTCCGGATCGCCGCCGTCGAAGTCCTCCGTGCCGAGCTCGAGGATCCGGTCCGGCTGGAGATCACCGAAGTCGCCGAACTGATGCTTGATCAACTCGCGCGGGAACCGGTCGATCCCGGCCGGCACCGGGGTATGGGTGGTGAAGACGGTGCCGGCCCGGGTCCGCTCCACCGCCGCGGCATAGCCGAGACCGCCGGCCTGATACTCCCGGATCCGTTCCAGGCCGAGGAATCCGGCGTGTCCCTCGTTGGTGTGGAAGACGTCCGGCGCCGGCCCGCCGGTGATCTCGCAGTAGGCCCGGATGGCCCGCACCCCACCGATCCCGAGCAGCACCTCCTGGGCCAGCCGGTGATCGGCACCGCCGCCGTACAACCGGTCGGTGATCTGTCGCTCCGGGCCGGTGTTGGCCTCCAGCTCGGAGTCGAGCAGCAGCAGTGGCACCCGGCCGACCCGGGCCAGCCAGACCTGGGCGACCAGCGGGTGATCAGCCAGCGGCACCTCGATCCGGACCGGACCGTCGTCGTCCTGGAGCAGGGTCAGCGGCAGCGCATTGGGATCCAGCAGCGGGTACTGCTCCTGCTGCCAGCCGGTGCCGTCCAGCGCCTGCCGGAAGTAGCCCTGGCGGTAGAGCAGGCCGACCCCGATGATCGGCGCGCCGAGGTCGCTGGCGGTCTTCAGATGATCACCGGCGAGGATGCCGAGGCCGCCGGAATACTGCGGCAGCACCTCGGTGATTCCGAACTCCGGCGAGAAGTAGCCGATCGCGGCCGGGGCGTCCGGCACTTCCGCGGCGTAGCGCTGATACCAGCGATCACCGGTCAGATAGTCGTCCAGGTCGGCCCGGACCAGGGCCAGGTTGGTCAGGAATCTGCGGTCCGCCGCGAGCCGGGCCAGCCGGTCCGGCGGCACCGCGGCCAGCAACCGTACCGGATCGCCGCCGGTCCTTCGCCACAGCTCGGGATCGATGGTCGAGAACAGCCGCCGGGTGTCGGCATGCCAACTCCAGCGGAGGTTCATCGCCAGCTCACTGAGCGGGGTCAGCTCGTCCGGCAACACGGGGCGGACGGTGAATCGTTGGATCGCGCGCACGCCTCACGGTAACCGAGGGCACGCCCCGGTACGACGGCGCGGGACACCCTCGATGTGCACTAGGTTGGCTGCGTGACACGCAACCCTCGTTCGGTGATCAAAAAGGACACCCGCAAGCGTCGGCCGTCGGCCAAGGACGAGTCGGCGGCGACCCCCGCCAGTCCGGCTTCCCCGGCCACTCCGCAAGGCATTCCGATCGGTCGGATTCCGATCACCAACGTGTCACCGGTGATCGAGGGCGGGGCCTATCCGGCGAAGGCCGTGGTCGGTGAGGAGTTTCCGGTCCGGGCGACCGTTTTCCGCGAAGGTCATGACGCGGTGAACGCCACCGTCGTGCTGACCGCGCCGGACGGGACCGAGCGGCGGGCGCCGATGGCGGAGAGCACGCCGGCCGGTTTCAGCTGGCGGGAGGCGACCGTCGCGCTGGACCAGGAGGGGTGGTGGACGTACCGGATCGAGGGCTGGAGCGATCCGTGGGCCACCTGGGTGCATGCCGCGGAGATCAAGATCCCGGCCGGCATCGACATCGGCCTGGTCTGCGCCGAGGGCCGCAACCTGTACGCCGAGGCGGCCCAGCGGGCCGAGGCCGTCGGCGATGAGACGGCGGCCCTGGTGCTGCGGCACGGAGCGGTTTCGCTGTCCGCCGGGCTGCAGGCCGAGGACCGGCTGACCGTCGCCCTGGCTGCCGATGCCCGGGCGGCGATCGCGCAGTACGGCCCGCGCGAACTGATCACCAGCACGCCCTCCTTCCCGATCTTCTGCGAGCGGCAGCGCGCTCTCTTCTCCGCCTGGTACGAGTTCTTCCCCCGGTCCCAGGGCGCCCGGTTCGACGAGCGGACGAAGCGCTGGAAGTCCGGCACCTTCGACTCCTCCCACGAGCGGCTCGAGGCCGCGGCCGCGATGGGCTTCGACGTGGTCTACCTGCCGCCGATCCACCCGATCGGGATGACCCACCGCAAGGGCAAGAACAACACGCTGACCGCGGCCGAGGAGGATCCCGGCTCGGTCTACGCGGTCGGTGGTGTCGACGGCGGACACGATGCGATCCATCCCGATCTCGGTGACTTCGACGCGTTCGACCGGTTCGTCGCGAAGGCGAAGTCGCTCGGGATGGAGGTGGCGCTGGATCTGGCGATCACCTGCTCGCCGGACCACCCGTGGGTGAAGAGCCATCCGGACTGGTTCTCGGTCCGCGCCGACGGCACCATCGCCTACGCCGAGAACCCGCCGAAGAAATACCAGGACATCTTCCCGGTGAATTTCGACCGCGATCCGTCCGGGGTCGCCGCCGAGTGCCTGCGCATCGTGCGGCTCTGGATGTCCCACGGGGTAAGGATCTTCCGGGTCGACAACCCGCACACGAAGCCGGTCAGTTTCTGGGCCTGGATGCTGGCCGAGGTGCGGCGCACGGACCCCGACGTGATCTTCCTCGCCGAGGCGTTCACCAAGCCGCCGATGATGCACCTGCTCGGCAAGATCGGCTTCCAGCAGTCCTACACCTACTTCACCTGGCGCAACGAGAAGTGGGAGCTGGAGGAATATCTCACCGAGCTCAGCCAGCAGACGGCCAGCTTCTTCCGGCCCAACTTCTTCGTCAACACCCCGGACATCCTGCCCGCCTTCCTGCAACACGGCGGCAAGCCGGCGTTCACGATCCGGGCCGTGCTGGCCGCGACCCTGTCGCCGTCCTGGGGCGTCTATTCCGGCTATGAACTCTTCGAGAATGCCGCCTTACGCCCGGGTAGCGAGGAATACCTCGACTCGGAGAAGTACGAGTTCCGGCCGCGGGACTGGGCCGCCGCCGAGGCGAAGGGCGAGCACCTCGGCCTGCTGCTCGGCCGGCTGAACCAGCTGCGCCGGGAGCACCCCGCCCTGCAACAGCTGCGCAACCTCCACTTCCACCACGCCGCGCATTCTGAGGTGATCGCCTTCTCCAAGCGGTCCGGCGACGACGTGGTGATCGTGGTCTGCAGCCTCGACCCGCACAGCGTCGTCGAGTCGGAGATCCGGCTCGACGCCGAGGCGCTCGGGCTGGCACCGGACGCGGTCTATCAGGTGCACGACGAGCTGACCGGCCAGACCTGGCGTTGGGGGCAGCGGGCGTTCGTCCGGCTCACCCACGACGACCCGGCCCACATCCTGACCGTCGTCAAACGATCATGACCGGGGCCGAGGCCCTTGCTGCCGGGACTGACGGCACCGGGTCCGGCGGGTCGTTGCTGTCGTTCCTGGAGTCGGCCCGCTGGTTCGCGGGCAAGGGCCGGTCGGCGACGCTGCGATCACTGACCCCACTGCCCTGGTTGCGGCCGCCCGGCGAGTGGCCGGCGGTGCGGATGGAGATCGTCGAGGTCGGTTATCCGGACGCGCACGCCGAGTACTACCAGCTGCCGCTGGCGTACCGGCCGGCCGCAGAGGCGCCGGATCGATCGGAGGTGCGCCGGATCGACGACGATGATCACGGCTCGCTGGCCGGCTTCGACGCCACCGACGACGCGGAGGCCAGCTCGGTGATCTTGGTGTCCCTGCTCGCCGGTGCGCCGCTCGGCGCCGATGATCATGGGCTCGAGTTCGTACCGGAGCCGGCCGCGGCCGGGCTGCCGACCGATCTGGCGGCCAGCCGACTGACCGGCGAGCAGAGCAACACGTCGATCCGGTACGGCGACCGCGCCCTGCTGAAACTGTTCCGCCGGCTGGAGCTCGGCGACAACCTGGACATCACCGTGCACCGGGCCTTGAACGACGCGGCCGCGACCGACGCCGCTCGGTTGTACGGTCGGATCACCGCGACCTGGGCTTCGGCCGGCGCGACCCTGCGGGCCGATCTCGGCATGCTCGGCGAGCTGTTCCCGGACGCCGACGACGGCTGGCGACTCGCGGTCGAGGCAGCGGAGTCCGACACCGATTTCACCGACGGCGCCCGGCGGCTCGGCACGGCCCTGGCCGGCGTCCATCGGGTGCTGCGGACGGCCTTCCCGACCGGCACCAGGTCGGGCGAGGAGATCGCGGCCGGGATGGCCGACCGGCTGCAGCGGACCAGCGCGTTCGCGTCCCAGCTCGATGATCATGCCGACGCGATCCGGGCCCGGTTCGACCGGCTGGCCGGGCTGGAGTTGGACACCCAGCGGGTGCACGGGGACTTCCATTTGGGCCAGACGTTGCGCACCCCGACCGGTTGGAAGATCATCGACTTCGAGGGCGAGCCGGCCAAGACGATGGCCGAACGGCTGCTGCCGGACAGCCGCTGGCGCGACGTCGCCGGGATGCTCCGGTCCTTCGACTACGCCGTCGCCGACTCCCCCGAGGCGGCCGCGGCCGGCTGGGCGACCGCGGCCCAGGCCGCGTTCCTCGAAGGCTACGCGGCGGCCGACCCACCGACCGACACGGACCGGTTGATCATCGACGCCTACGTCGCCGACAAGGCGATCTATGAGCTCGGTTACGAGGTCCGCAACCGACCGGACTGGGTGCGCATCCCGCTCGACGCGATCATCAGACTGGCGTCGGGTGATCAACAGACGAACGAAGATCAGGAAGTGGCGGGGAAGGATGATCATGACTGACACGGCGACCGGCGGACTGACCGGAGTCGATCTGTCCGGCTTCCATGCCGGGCACGACACCGAATGCTGGCGCCGGCTGGGAGCGGTCGAGACCACTCTCGACCACGGCGACGGCCCGATCAGCGGCACCCGCTTCTCGGTCTGGGCTCCGAACGCCCAGCAGGTCCGGCTGGTCGGTGACTTCAACGGCTGGAACGGCGAGGACGCGCCGCTGCACCGGGTGCCCGACACCGGCGTCTGGGCCACCTTCCTGCCGGGCGTCGGCTCCGGTGCGCTCTACAAGTTCGAGATCCTGACCGCCGACGGCAGCTGGCTGCTCAAGGCCGACCCGATGGCCCGCTTCTGCGAGGCGGCGCCGCACACCGCCTCGATCGTCTACACCAGCGGCTACGCCTGGAACGACGACGCCTGGCTGAAGAAGCGCGAGAGCTATCAGCCGCACGCCGAGCCGATGAGCGTCTACGAGGTGCACCTCGGATCCTGGCGGCGCGGGCTCAGCTATCTCCAACTGGCCAAGGAACTCGTCGAGTACGTGACCTGGCAGGGCTACACCCACGTCGAGTTCCTGCCGGTGGCCGAGCACCCGTTCGAGGGCTCCTGGGGCTATCACGTCACCGGCTATTTCGCGCCGGTGTCGCGGCTCGGGTCGCCGGACGAGTTCCGCTATCTCGTTGATCAACTGCACCAGGCGGGGATCGGCGTGATCGTCGACTGGGTGCCCGGACACTTCGCCACCGACCCGTACGCGCTGCAGCGCTTCGACGGCACCGCCCTGTACGAGCACGAGGATCCGCGGCTGGGCTGGCATCCGGACTGGGGTTCCTACATCTTCAACTTCGGCCGGAACGAGGTGCGGAGCTTCCTGATGTCCAACGCCTGGTACTGGCTGGAGGAGTTCCACATCGACGCGCTGCGGATCGACGCCGTCGCCTCGATGCTCTATCTGGACTACTCCCGCGGGCCGGGCGAATGGGTGCCGAACGTCAACGGGGGCAACGAGAACCTGGAGGCGATCGCGCTGTTGCGCGAGGTCAACGCACATGCCTACCGGCGCAAGCCGGGGGTCTTCCTGGTGGCCGAGGAGTCGACCTCCTGGCCCGGCGTGACGGCCAGGATCGATCATGGTGGGCTCGGCTTCGGGTTCAAGTGGAACATGGGCTGGATGAACGATTCGCTCGGCTACTTCGGCCGGGATCCGATCCACCGGCAACATCATCACCACGAGCTGACGTTCGCCATGTCGTACGCGTACTCGGAGAACTTCATCCTGCCGATCAGCCATGACGAGGTGGTGCATGGCAAGGGGTCGATGTTCGAGCGGGCGGCCGGCGACGAGTGGCGGAAATTCGCCACCCTGCGGGCGTTCTACGCGTTCATGTGGTCGCATCCGGGCAAGAACCTGCTGTTCATGGGCACCGAGTTCGGCCAGCGGCGGGAGTTCTCCGAGCAGCGCAGCGTCGACTGGGACCTGACCCAGCAGTCGGGCCACCGTGGCGTGCAGTTGTTGATCAAGGACATGAACCGGCTCTACAAGGCGCATCCGGCGTTGTGGAAGCTGGACAACGATCCGGCCGGCTTCCGCTGGATCAACGCCGACGACTCCGCCGGCAACGTCTTCTCCTTCGTCCGGTCGGACGGCGACGGGCAGTTGCTGGCCAGCATGATCAACTTCTCCGCCGATCCGCGGACCGACTATCGGATCGGGCTGCCGGCGGAGGGCATCTGGACCGAGGTGCTGAACACCGACTCGAGCATCTATGACGGCAGCGGCACCGTCGGCAACCTGGGTCAGGTGATCGCCACCGACATCGGGCTGAACGGCCTGCCGGCATCGGCGACGATCTCACTGCCACCGTTGGGCGCGGTCTGGTTCCGGCACGATCCGCACGTCGTCGACGAGCAACCCGATCAGGACCGGGCCGATGCCGGTGCCCGCGAGGTCGCCCGGCTCGCGTCGGAGTAGCCGAACCCGGTTTGTTTCGTTCAGACCAGGGCGGCCAGCACCAGGGCGATGATCGGCAGCGCGGCCTGGGCGAGGGCGGCGCGCAGCATCCGGCGGTCGGAGCCGTACAGCACAGCGCCGGCACCGGCCATGCAGGCGCAGCTGAACAGGGCGATGGCGTACCCGCGCTCGCCGCCCAGGATCAACCCGCCGAACGCGCCGAGCGCCAGGAACAGGTTGTAGAAGCCCTGGTTGAAGGCCCACGGCCGCGCGGCGGCCGCCTCGGTGTCGTCCTTGATCAGGAACCGCTGATAGACGCTCGGTCGGCGGAAGAGCAGGCTCTCCATCAAGAACACAGCGACGTGGAACAGCCCGGCCAGCACGACGAGGACCTGCGCGATCACACTCATCCTCGAACCGTACCGTCGCGGCGCCGGTGATCACGGACCGACGCGGGATCAGCGGTCGGTGTCGCCGGCCAGCAGCCGGCTCGCGGCCTGCGGCAGGGTGATCCCGGCGGCCTCGGACCGATCGCGCAACTCCCGCTCGGCATCCTCGGGCAGATAACCGCGCTGCATCAGGAAGCCGATCGCGCGATTCACCTCCGACACGTCCCGCAGCGCCTCGGCGGCGACGGGCCGGTGCCCGTCGGTCAGATCCTGGTCGAGCAGGAACCGGGTCGAGTCAAGCCCGAGCGCGAACGCGAAGTCGGCCGCGAGGTCGACGAAGGCACCGGGCCGGCCGGCGAAGAACACCAGCCAGCTGCCCCGGTCCGATCCGGTCAGCAGGTCCGCCAGCGGGATCCGCAGCGAGGTGCCGCTCGACCCCCGGACCGGGTGCACGACGAGTGCCATCGCCCCTGTCGCGGTGCCGATGATCATGGTGATGCCCAGAAAGGACGGCACGGCACCACGCAACGACTCGAGAAGTTGATCAAGGGCCGCGGAGAGGTCGGGCTGCTCCGCCAGCTCACGGGTTTCCTGGAGCCACGCGGTCAACAGCCGAAGCTGTTCCGCGGTGTCCGCTGACTCGGTCACATGCTTCCCGTACCCGGCCCGAGGTGGGTCTCGAGGTCGCACCTGGCCGGGGGCGGCGGTCGCCATCCTCGGTGCCCGTCGGTCAGATTCGAGTCGGGTCCGGAACCCAACCGCGCCCGGCTCCCTGAGTCTACGCCCGCAATGACGATCTGAACCGCCACAACGAAGATCGGCCGCGGCTCGAGCCCGATCACCCCTGGGTGCGCCGCCTGGCCCGGCGGACCGCCTCTTCGACCAGCTCCTCAGCGATCTCGCGCACCTTGCGGTGTTCGTGCTGGCTCCGTGTCCGGAGCCGGAGAAAGGCCTCCTCCGCATCGACTCCGGCGCGGCTCATGATGATCCCGATCGCCCGATCGATCACCACCCGCTGCTCCAGGGCGGCCTGCAGGCTCGCGGCCAAACGCTTCGCGTCGTCCAGTACCCGGGCGTTCTGGGCCGCGATCGCGGCCGGGTCGGCGAACAGCTCGCCGAGCTCCACTGCATGATCATCGAACGCCTGCTTGCCGTGGGCGTAGACGTTCATCGCGCCGACCACCCGATCGGGGGTCACCAGCGGCAAGGACAGCACACTGTGCACCCGCAGCCTGGCAACCCGGGATCCGAAAGTGGGCCACCGCTGGTCGGCACCGAGCGAGCCCGAGCGCATCGTCCGCGCCTCCAACGCGGCGCTGATGCACGGCCCTTCGCCGATGCCGTACTGGATGTCGTCGATCTCCCGGACGAACGGGGCGCTGGCCACCACCACGTCGGCGCGATCGTCCTCGATCAGGGTCAGGCCGGCACCGTCCGCGCCGGGGATCGCGCGTACTGCGAACTCCGCCACCCGGGTCAGCGTGGCCCGGAGGTCGAGCGTGCCGCTGGCCAGTCGGGCCAGACCCGCCAGGCTCTCCCGCAGGCCGGCATCGTCGACCGCCTCCGGCGGAGATTCGTCGCTGAACTCCTGATCGGGGGACGGCTCACCGGGCGTCATCGGATACTCCTCACCGGCAGGCCTCACGCAGACCCGTCGTCACCACTTCTGCGGTAACAGTTTATCGAACGGCTCCCGTCATCGCCCGGCGAAACGTTTAAGCCGGCACAAAATCACTCAGGCCACACTTTTCATTGACAGAACAACGTTCTCGGAGTTCTACTACTGATGCTGACCGCACAGCCATCGGGTACCGGGAATCGCCGCTGTCGCCGCGTTTCCGGAAGCACTTCGCTGAGGGCCCGGAATTCGTTCCAAGATCATCAGAGGTGATCCGACTGGTCGGATGCCGGCCGCCCGGCTGCGAGGGGCCGCGACCGCATCCACGGCGGATGGACCGTGATCACCTCGACACCACCGCGCCGGCCCAGCGAGGCCAGGGGGAGTTTCGGCCGGGCCGGCGCGGTCAACGTGCGAGACCTGAGTAGGCGGGCGAGGACTCGACCGCGACAATAGGACGGTGGCCGAGTTCGAGATCAAGTTCGAGACGACAGCCGACGGCTCGGCGACCATCCACTGGAACGGCGCCCTGCCGCCGGCTTCGCTGGAGCAGGCCGTCAGCGCCGCGGCGGACGACGCACTGATCGGCCGCGGGCTGCGCCGACTCGAGGTGATCCTGCCCGCGGATGATCACGCCGCCCGCCGAGCCCTGCTCCGAGCCGGCTTCCGGCAGGAGGGGATCCGACGCCAGGCCGCAGCCCGGCCGGACGGTGATCACGGCGACGTGATCATCTACGGCCGGCTGGCCTCGGACCGGGTGGACGGACCGAACGGCTTCACCGGGGTGATGAACTCGGCCCTGCCGCGGAAGCGGCTGATCGCGCATGTGGTGTTCCGGGACCGGACCGGCCGGGTGCTGCTCTGCCAGACCACGTTCAAGACCGACTGGGAGCTGCCCGGCGGGATCGTGGAACCCTTCGAGTCACCGCGGGACGGAGCGATCCGAGAGGTCCGCGAGGAGCTCGGCGTCGACCGGGCGATCGGCCAACTGCTGGTGGTCGACTGGCTGCCGCCCTACCTGGGCTGGGACGACGCCTGCGAGTTGATCTTCGACGGCGGGATGATCGACGAGAGCGAACTGGCCGGCTTCGTGCTCGAGGAACGGGAGATCGTGACCGTGCGGTTGTGCACCCTGGCCGAGGCCGCGGACCTGCTCACCGAGTCCGCGCATCGCCGACTCACCGTCGCCTGCTCGGTCGGCGCCGGCGAGACCGCGTACACCGAGCACGGCCGGCGCCGCTGACCCCTGGGTCGGCTTGCCCTTCGACGGGCTCAGGGAGCGTACCCTCACCTCCGCCCCGCCAATCTGGGCGTGATCAACTTCGCCACCTACCATGAGCCGCAGCGGGTCAGATTTGTCAGCTGGTGCCAGTCTCGAATCAGCGGCTGCGTGGGCGGGAGTCGCAACGAATCGCCGCCAACGAGCCCATCGAAGGGCGCGATCACGAACACACCCGTTCCCGAGCTGAACGATGGGACGCCCGGATGCGACTCCTGGGTCTGTCAAAGGACTTGCCCGCTCGGCTTCCTGCATTTTGGCGATCGGGACGTCGGGGGTTTCGTTCCCTGAGCCTGTCGAAGGGCCGGCCCGCTCGATCCCGCCGCTTGACCGAGACCGATGAAGCCCCGACAGATCTCGACCCGACGCAAGGCAGCATCGGGCTTGCCCTTCGACAGGCTCAGGGAACGAACACTCTCACCTCCACCCCCGCCAAACCGGGCATGATCGAATTTGATCCCGATCCCAAGGTGCCGATCCCAATCTGCTCGAAGAATCCGACCTCCTGGATCCGCAGCCGGACGACGAGACCATCGATCCGGACGACGAGCCCGAGATCACCGAGACCGACCTGCACCCCGCCGAGGTCGACCCCTACCTCCCGGACAACTACGCCACCGAACTCCAGGCCATCCTCGACAAGTATCGGATCCAGCCGCGCGACCTACTGCCCAAGACCGTCGTCTACCCCCACGTCGACCGCGACACCATCCTCAACAACACCGGAGTAGTCCGAGCCGAAGACATCGGACCGATCACCGCCAACCAGTTCAAACACCGGCTCCGCTGGAAACACGTCACCATCACCCCAGTGATCGACCCGGACAACCCCCCGCCATCGACGCCTACCAAACCACCGACCGGATCAAAAACGCCCTACGCATGATCACGCCCGCCGAAGCCTTCCCCTACGGCACCAACACCAGTCGGCGGATCGACCATGATCATGCCGTGCCGTACCGACCACCACCTGCCGGTCCGCCGGGTCAGACCTCGACCGCCGGTGTGATCCGACTCGGCCGACCACCCCACCGCCTCAAAACCCACGGCGGCTGGCAAGTCCGCACGCCCGAACCCGGCACCACCATCTGGCGCACCCCACACGGCTGGCACTTCCTCACCAACCAAGCCGGCACCCTCCCCCTCGGCAAAGGAAACTACGCCCGCACCATCTGGAACACCATGATCAACGACTTCACCACCACCCACTACCCCGACGAAATCGACGACGACGAACCCACCGGCTGAGCCATCCGGTCGGTCCGCCGGGCCTTCGGAGGAGTTGGCTCGGGCGAGTGTGATCCGTCACGTCCGGCACGATCGCCAGGACAGGGCCGTTGTCACCACCCGTGGAGGAACCTGCTCAGCGACCCAAGCTCGACATCTCTCCGATCCAAGTGATCGGCGGTGGCCTGGCGGCAGCGACGGCCGCCTTCGTCGGCTCGAAACTGGGCAGCGCCGGAACGATCATCGGCGCAGCGCTGATCAGCGTCATCGCCGCCGTTGCCGGGTCCCTTTATACGCACACGATGCGGCGCACCAGCCAGGCCGCCCGTGCGGTCCTCGGTCGCCGCTCAGACCGGCCTGCTGCCGGCTGGGCGGAGGCGGACACTGCGCCGCTGCCGCGGGTGTCGGAGGCCGATCCGGCAGCCTCCAACCCGGCGGCCTCCAATCCGGCGCTCTCGGATCCGACGCCGAAGCCGTTGCCACCGCCGGCCGAGCGGCGTCGGTTCCCGATCCGGTCCGTGGCCATCGGCACCCTGGCAGCCTTCGCGGTCGCCGCGGTGCTGGTAGTCGGCCTCGAGTTCGTGTCGGGCACGTCGCTGGCCGGGACGAAGGGCGGCACCACGCTGGGCGATGTTGCGAAGGACGGCGGCGCCAAGGCCGGTGCTGACGGTGACGGCGACGATCCGGCAGGTGGGGCGTCAGATTCGAATTCCGAAGAGCCGTCGAAGCAGCCCTCCGAAGATCCATCGGAACAGCCGTCCGAGCTGCCCAGCGATCAGCCCACCGAGGAACCCTCCGAGCAGCCGACCGAACAGCCATCCGAAGATCCGTCCGAGGATCCCGGTCAGCAGTCCGACGAGCCGACCGACGGCCCATCCGAGCAGCCATCCGAAGAATCGGGTGACGACCAGAGCGAAGAACCCTCCGATCAGCCGTCCGACGAACCCACCGAGGAACCCAGTCAGAGTCCACACAGCGACTCCCCTCCCTCGGATCAGTAGGCCGACACCGGCCCGACGGACCTCAGGCTACGTCGGCCTCGGCCTTCCGGCATCCTCCCGCGGTCGTACCAGCCTCGATCTTTCACGATCTTGCCTTCGGCGCAGGGCCCCAGGCCCGGACGATCTGACTGGCCGGTTCGGGGTACGGAAGTCGCCACAGGTAGAGAAACGACCACAGAACACACCAGAGGCTAGTGTTGACGCGTCACTCGCTCGTCGGCGACGGCGCCGTCAGCGATGATCAGACCGATCAACAGCGGTCCGGTCGCGCCGAGCAGCAGTGGGCCGGCCGGGACGACGACGGACAACACCGGGGCCGCGATGGCCGCACCGAGCAGGGCGGTGCCGCGAGCCGCGGAGCCGAAGGCGAACCAGGCGGCGCCGCGGACCCAGTCCCCCGTCGCACCCGCCGGATCACGCGCGGCGACGACGGCCAGGGCCAGGTGGTACGGGACGGCCACCGCGATCAGGCCGAGCTGGGCCAGCAGCAGCGCCGCGGCCGGACCGCCGCGGCCGTAGAGGAACAGCACGTTGGCGACCAGCAGGCCGACCCCGCTCGTCAGCGCGACGGAGTGTTTCCAGAGCCGGTGCCAGTAGTGCGGAAAGTGCCGGAACGTGCCGGTGAAGCAGGCCCGGTCGTCCGCCGACCGCCAGCCGTGCAGCGCCGCCGCGGCCGCGGCGAGGGCCGGCAGCCAGGTCACCACGCCGCAGCCGAGCAACAGCAGCGCGGCGCCGGCCTGCACCGGATGGGCCAGATAGCCGAGCCCGGCCAGCAGGGCCGTCGACCAACGGCGACCGCCACCGACGAGGGGCCGAACCGTGCCGGCCGAGCCGGGTCGAGACGCGAGACCAGTGGAACTCATCGCCTGGCCACCCTCCGATGCCGCACCACATCACTCGCTGAGCCGGCCGGAGAACCAGCGAAGGTGATCACCACCTCATCCTCGGTGATCATCACGTCGACGATCCGCCGTGCGGTCGCCCCTGTCTGATAGACGGAACAGAACACCGCCTGCTCCCCCTCGGCGACGAAGTCGAGCCAAGCTCGCTCCGCCGCCGGGTCGTCGGCCGGCCCGAATCCTGGCCGAGTGATCATCGCGGCACCGCAATGCCAGCCGGACAGGGTCTCGACAGCGGACCAGGTCGTCTCGACGTGATCGTCATGATCAACGGTTCGGAGGTCGACGCCGGCCCGCAGTCCGAGCCGAACGCGCCGGCTCCGGTCGGCGCGGACCGTGACCAGGTCGAGCAGATGATCATCGCCGAGCGCGACGTGCCGGGTCGCGGCGACGCCCTGATACCAGGCCGGGTCGTCGATCGCGACGGTGACCGAACGGTCGGTCCGGCCGATCAGCCGGCCGGTCGCCTCCCCCGGTTCCTGATCATCGATCCGGATCGTCGGGTGGGCCAGGGCGGCGGCGTACCGGGCCCGCCAGGCCCGGTTGCCGTACGGCACCTGGCCGTAGTCCGGTTGCCACTCCGTCTCGGCGCCGTACAGGTAGAGCGCGAGCTTGTCGTGATGCCCGTGGCTGCCGCCGTGCGGGCCGTAGTCGAGCACCGCGTGCAGGCCCGTACCGTACAGCACGGCCAGGCCGACCCGCTCGAACACCGTCAGCGCGGCCGGCTCGGTGCCGTACTCGATCGGCGAGCCGGCGAACCAGCCGGCCAGACCGTCGGCAAGATCATCGGTCAGCGAGCCCGAGTCGGCCGCCGCCCGGTGGGTCACGGACCGGAGGGGATCGCCGGTGCACAGGCCGCCGGCGAGGACCCCGAGCTCCTGCCACTCCAGCGCCACCGCCTCGCGCCGGTAGGGCCCGTCATGGACGGCCGGCAGGATGCCGCCGGCGGTGGCCAACCGGGTCAGCGCCCGGACCATGCCCGCGAGCCGTTCGGTCACCGCGGCCGGCAACGTCGTCGGATCGTAACCCCGCAAGGAAAGCAGGTAGGCCCGCAGCACGAAGCCGTGGTAGTAGGTGCTGCCCTCCCACTCCCAGCCGTCATCACCTGTCGCGGCCAGGACGTGGGCGAACTGACCATGATCGCCGGCCAGCCAGCCGTCCCGGTCGTCCCAGGAGTCGCCGCGGATCAGCGCCGCAGCCCGGGAGCAGGCCGTCCCCGCGGCGTTCAGCCAGGCGATGTAGTTGGAGTCGAAGCGCCCGTCGGCGAGCAGCACAGCCCGGGCGCGCAGCGCCGCCGCGGTGAGCTCGTCCAGCAGCGGCAGCACCGGCGCCAGGTCGGTCTCCGCCGCCTCGGCCAGCGACCAGGCGGCGTGGCCGATGTTGACACCCCAGACGGCATCGGTCAGGGCCTGGTGAAACATCCGCCCGCGCAACATCCAGCCCTGCGCCTGGTCATGATCATCGACGGCGAGCCGGCGGTAGATCTCGACGTAGTCGATCAAGATCCGCGCCGCCTCGGCGCGACCCTCCGGTTGCCGGTGACCGGCCAGTCGACGAGCCCGCCGCGCCCAGGCCTGATGAGACAGCACCAGCCAGCCTGCGCGGATCGGCTCGCTGGTGAGGCGGCAGCCGTGCCGGCAAGCGGCGCCTTCGGCCGGGAACGACCCCAACAGATCGCCCGGCTCCAGCTCGGTGCCGTGCACGCCGCAGACGTAGTCGTGCCACCAACCGCCTCGCTCCGCCGGCGGGCCGTCGGTGGGGACGTTCGGGTGTTCGTTCCCGCTCTCCGACTCCTGAGGGAGCGGATTCCTCTCGTGCTCCTCCCCTGCCTCAGCCGTCATCGGGGCCAGGTCCCACCGTCGATGTCGAGGGTCGTGCCGGTGAGGTAGCCGGCCTCGGCCGAGGCGAGGAAGGTGACGGCGGCCGCGACGTCGTCGACCTGGCCCGGCCGGCCGATCGGAGTGTTCTTGATCATGGTCTGCTGGGCCTCCGGGGTGCTGAAGGTGGTGTGGAAGGCCGTGTCGGCGATGTAGCCCGGGGCGACCGCGTTGACGGTGATCCGGTCCGGGCCGAGCTCCTTGGCCAGGCCCTTGGTGAAGCCGCGGATGCCGGCCTTGGCGGCGGCGTAGATCACCGAACCGGGGCCGCCGCCGTTGTGCGCGGCCAGCGAGGCCATGGTGATGATCCTGCCCCGCTTCGACTCCCGCAGCTGTTCGATCGCGGCGCGACAGGTCCGGAAGGTCGCACCGAGGTTGACGTCGACCACCTGCTGATAGTGATCGTCCGACATCTCCGCGACCGCGACCCGGCCGATCAGGTGACCGGCGTTGCAGACCAGGACGTCCAGCCCGCCGAGGAACGCAACGGCGTCGGCGACCATCCGGTTCACCTGCTCCGCCGAGGTCACATCGGCCTGCAGGGCGGTCGCCTTCCGGCCGAGGCTTTCGATCATGCTCACGGTCTCCGCCGCGGCTTCGGCCGAGCTGCCGAAGTGCACCGCGACGTCGGCGCCGGACCGGGCCAGGCCGAGCGCGATCGCGCGGCCGATGCCGTGTCCCGCGCCGGTGACCAGCGCCCGCGTGTCGCTGAGCTCAGTCATGGTTCCCTCTCCTCGTGATCAGCCGTCGAGTGATCATTTGATGCCCGCCGTGGCGAAGCCCTGGACGAAATACCGCTGGCCGATGATGAACAGCAGCACCATCGGCACCGTGGCCAAGGTCGTGCCGGCCATCAGGAACGCCCACTGGGTCGCATTCTCGGTCCGGAACACCGACAGCCCGACCTGGATCACCCGCATGCTGTCGGACCGGGTGACCAGCAACGGCCAGAGGAAGTTGTTCCAGGAGCTCTCGAAGGTGAGCAGGGCGACGGTGATGAAGGCCGGCGTGATCAGCGGGCTCATGATCCGGGCGTAGATGCCGAACTCGCCCAGCGCGTCCAGCCGCGCCGCCTCCTCCAGCTCGACCGGCAGATCGAGGTAGAACTGCCGGAACAGGAACACCGCGAACGGCGTCACCGCACCGGGGATGATCAGCGCCCACCAGGTGTCCAGCCAGCCGGTGCCGCCCTGGCCGAGGAGGTCGTTGCCGCCGAACAGCGGCATGAACCGGACGATCAGGAACTCCGGAATGATCTTGGTGTAGGTCGGGATCATCAGGCAGGCGATGAAGCCGAAGAAGATCACGCCGCTGCCCCGGAACCGTAGCCGGGCCAGCGCGTAGCCGGCCATCGAGGCGACGGTCAGGTTGATCACCGTATGGCTCAACGCGATGATGAACGAGTTGCGCGCGTAGGTCGGGAACGGCGCCGCCTGCATCGCTTCCAGATAGTTGTGCCAGGCCCACTCGCCGGGCAGCGCCTGCGGCGGCACGGCCGCGATCTCCGCCGGCGTCTTGAGTGAGGTCAGCACCATCCAGACGAACGGCACGATCATGATCAAGCCGATCAGGGTCAGCGCCAGATAGAGACCGATCCGGGCCGCCGGCGGCAGCCGGTTCGGATCACCGGATCTCATCGGCGCTCCTGGTCAGCCGGCGATTCGTCAGCGTCAGCAGGGCCAGCACGACGAACAGGATCAGCGACTGGGCGCAGGCGTACCCCATCCGGAACTCCCGGAACGCCGACTTGTAGATCTCGTACGTCATCATCGTGGTCGTGTTGGCCGGGCCGCCGTCGGTGAGGATGTAGATCTGGTCGAAGGACTGGAAGGCGCCGATCACCGAGGTGACGAAGACGAAGAAGGTCGCCGGCCGGAGCAACGGCACGGTGATCGAGAAGAACTGCCGCAACCGGCTCGCGCCGTCGACCGCCGCGGCCTCGAACAGCTCCCGCGGCAGACCCTGCAGGGCAGCGAGGTAGATCAACATCTTCAGCCCGATGCCCTGCCAGATGCCGACCACGATCACCGACGGCATCGCCCAACTGGTCGAGGACAGCCAGTTCTGGCCGGACAGGCCGAAGAAGGAGAGCAGCGCGTTGGCCAGCCCGTTCCGTGGCTCATAGATCCAGAGCCAGACCAGCGCGACCGCGATCGTCGCCGTCACCTGGGGCAGGAAGATCGCCGTCCGGAACACCGCCCGGCCGCGCAGCTTCGTGTTCAGCATCACCGCGATCACCAGCGCGATCGCCATCGCGACCGGAACGGTGAAGAAGGCATAGACCGCCGTGTTTCCCATCGCCCGCCGGAACACCGGATCGCCGAACGCCTCGAAGTAGTTGTCCAGGCCGATGAACTCCGGCGGGGTGAGCACGTCGTAACTGGTCAGCGACAGGACCAGCGCGGCGACCACCGGCAGCCCGATCCAGATCAGCGCGTGCAGCAGCGCCGGCGCCACCATCAGCCAACCGGCCCGGTGCCGGGCTCGGATCGCGCCGGAGCGCGTCCGGCGGGCCGATCCGCCCGGCGGGACGCGGACCGGCCGGGCTGACGTGATCACCATGAGCGGTCGAGCCTCAGTCCAACCGGCCGATGGCCTCGTTGGCGATGCCGGCCAGCTGATCGATCGCCTGCTGCGCCGACTGCTGACCGACCACGGCGGATTCCAGGGTCGGCTTGATCTTCTCCCGGATCTCCATCCAGGCCGGGGTGCCGCCCTCGGAGAAGGCCTGATCAAGATTGGTCAGCGCGAAGTCGACGAAGGCGTTGCCCTTGACGTAGTCGGAATCGGCCAGCTCGGCCACCGCCGGAACCGCACCGCGTTGCTCACAGGCCGGCAAGATCACGTCCGGGGAGCCGAGGAACTCGACCAGCGCCCGGGCCGCGGCGGGGTTCTTGCTGGCGGCCGACTGTGCGACCAGCGTGCCGCCCTGTAGCATCGCCGGCCGGGTGTCGGTGAGCAGGAAGGAGCCGATCTTGTCGTCCTTGATCAGCTCCGGGTTCTCCGCCTCGATCCCGATCCAGAGCGAGTTGTTGACCATCATCATGGACGCTGATCCCTGCTGCAGCGTGCTGGGTTGACCCTGCGCCGTCTTCAGGTCGAACGACGCCGACCCGTCGGCGATCAGGTCCAGGAAATACTGCAGCGCGCCGACGCCGGCGTCGCTGTTGAACAGCACCTGCCGACCGTCGGGCGAGAACAGCTCGCCGCCGGCGGCGAACAGGAAGGTCTCCCAACACTGCCGCAGGTCGATCGTGAACGGGTCCAGCCCAGCCCGGCTGAGCTTGCCGCCTTCGGACCGGGCGAGCTCCTTGGCCGCAGCACGCAGCTCGGTGAAGTTCTTCGGCACCTCGGTGATCCCGGCCTCGGCGAAATGATCTTTGCGGTATGCGACGAAGCGGGTGTCCAGCACGATCGGCAGCGCATACAGCGTGCCGTCGAACCGGGACGGCTTCAGCACCCGCTCCTGGTAGCCGTACCGGGTGGCCAGCTCTTCGGGCAGCGCCGCGATCGCCTTCTTGAACGCGAACGGCTCCACCCAGCCGACGCCGAGGGTCAGCACATCCGGCAGCAGACCACTCGCCAGGCCGGTGGTGATCTTCTCGTTCAGCGCCGAGTAGTTGGTGTAGTCGATCTTCACGGTCACGTCGGGGTGCGCCTCGCGGAACTTGGGCAGCAGTTGCCCCTCCAGCGTCTCCTTGCCGGTTGCACCCTCGAAGATCGCGGTCAGGAACGTGATCTCGCCGCTGGCCGGGCCGTCGGTCGCGCCGACCGAGCCGCCGCCGCTGGAGCAGCCGGCCGCGCCGAGAGCACCGAGGCCCAGAGCTGCAAGCAGAGTCCGCCGGGATAGGTCCATGATCGCCCTCTCGCATCGATCGCACCCGCTCTGGTGCAACGATGCACTAGAGACTAGGCAATGATTGACAGAAGAGTCAATGGCGCTACTGTGATTGAGTCATGCATCGTTGCACCATCTTGGCGCAACGGGTTCGTACCTCGGCCGAGCAAGGAGTCAGGGTTGAGCGACGTCACGATCAAGGACGTGGCCACGGCCGCCCGTGTGTCGCCGAGTACAGTGTCCAACCTGCTCAATGGGCGGACGCATCGGATGCTGCCGGAGACCCGGCAGCGGATCGAGCGGACGATCAAGGAGCTCGGCTATCGGCCCAACCGGGCGGCCCGGCAGTTGCGCACCGGCCGGTCCCAGGTGATCGGGCTGGTGGTGCCGTCGGTCGGCAACCCGTACTGGGGTGCGTTCGCCCGGCACCTGGAGTCGGCGGCGCTGGCCGAGGGCTATCACGTGCTGCTCTGCAACTCCGAACGCGATCCTGACCGGGAGCACCAGTACGTCTCCGAGTTGATCTCCGACGGTGTGCTGGGCGTGGTGCTGTGCTCCTCGCTGCCGTCCCTGGAGCACGTGTTGCCGCTGGTTGATCATGGTCTGCGGTTGGTCGCCTTCGACCGCAAGGCGCAGGCCGACGACCCGGACTCGCTGGTCAGCATCTCGGTCGACAATGCGGTCGGCGGCGAGCTCGCCGGTGATCATCTGGTCCGGCTCGGCCACCGCCGGGTGGCCTTCGTCTCCGGTGCGTTGCGCAGCATCAACCGGCGGGAACGGCTGCACGGCTTCCTCACCGCGTTGGAGCGGGCCGGCATCGCCGAGTCGGACGTGCTCCGCTGGCGAGGTGCCGGCGATGATCAACTCGGCGACGTCGAGGCCGCCGAACTGGGCAAGGAGGCTGCGGCCGAGCTCCTGTCCCGGCGGCAGCGGCCGACCGCGATCTTCGCGATCAACGACATGACCGCCCTCGGCGTCTGCCGCGCCGTCCGCGACGCCGGGCTCGAGGTGGGCCGCGACGTGTCGGTGGTCGGTTTCGACGACATCGTGCTGGCCGACCTCTCCTCGCCGCCGCTGACCACGGTCCGGCAGCCGCTGCCCGACCTGGCCGGCGCCGCCTTCACCGAACTGCGGCAACGGCTCGACGACACCGAAGTCCGCCCGGGCCGGTCACTGCTGTTCCGCCCCGAGCTGGTCGTCCGCGCCTCCACCGCCCCACCGCCGTGAGCAGGCTCGTTCCCTGAGCCTTGTCCTTCGACCGGCTCAGGGAGCGTCAGCCTCTCAGAACAGGGCGGCCATCAGGTTGCGGCGGGCCTTCTGCACCCGGGGATCGGCGTTGCCAAGGGTCTCGAACAGGTCGAGCAGGCGGAGCCGTACCTGATCGCGTTCGTCGCCGGCCCGGCGCTTGATCTGCTCGATCAGCCGGGCGAACGCCTCGTCGGCCTGGCCCGCCACCAGCTCCACGTCCGCGGCGTCCAACTGCACCTGCAGTGGTGCGTCCGGTGCGGCGGCCGCGGCCAACACGACCTCCGGCGTGACGTTGGACGAGCGGGCCAGCAGCCCGGCCTGGGCCTTGCCGGCCTTGGCCTCAGCGTCGCCCGGGTTCGCGGCGAGCAGCTTGTCGAACTCGGCTTCGGCGGCGGTGAAGTCGCCGCGTTCCAGGGCCGTGTCGGCCGCGGCGAACCGCGGATCGGGTTCCGGCTCGGCGTCCTCGTCGACGGGTCCGCCGACCGGTTCGGCCCGGCCGACGATGCCGTTCGCCACCGCGGCCTTGACCAGTTGATCAAGGGCAGCTTTGACCTGGTCCGCCGGCTGTACGCCCTGGAACAGAGGCACCAGCTGGCCGCCGACCACGCCGACCACGGTCGGCACGGCCTGCAGCCCGAGCTGGCTCGCGATCTGCGGCGCGGCGTCGACGTTGAGCCGGGCGACGAGATACTTGCCGCCGGCCTCCGCGGCCGCCGCGGCCAGCGTGTCGGACAACTGCTGACCGGACGAAACCCGCGGCGAGTAGAACTCCACCACGACCGGATGTTGCACCGAGGGCCGGATCACCTCCGCCTCGAAGGTCTGCTCGGTCACCTCGACCACATAGCTGCCACCGGCCGCACCGCCGGGGCGAGGGGCGCCGCCCGACGCACGCTGCTTGGCCTGCTCGGCCAGCTGCGACAGGTCGACCGCTCCCCTGGGATTGAAGCTTGACGAACTCATACCCACATCCTGTCAAAGCCCACGCCCGCGCGCCCCACCGGTCTCGGTGAGAATGGGTCCATGGCGCATCCGCGAGCCGGTCAGCCGGCGCTTCCCGAGGACCTGATCGACGTCGACGCCGTGATCGGCGCCTATTACGATCTCCGGCCGGACCCGGACGATCCCGGCCAGCAGGTCGTCTTCGGCACCTCGGGACATCGCGGTGCCAGCCTCGACACCGCGTTCAACGAGGCGCACATCGCGGCGACCACGCAGGCGATCGTCGAGTATCGGGCGGCCCAGGGGGTGGCCGGCCCGCTCTACCTGGGCAAGGACACCCACGCGCTGTCGCTGCCGGCCTGGCAGACCGCGATCGAGGTGCTGGTCGGCAACGGGGTCGCGGTGCGCTGTGAGGGGACCGACGAGTACACCCCGACCCCGGCCGTGTCCCGGGCGATCGTGGTGCACAATCGCGACGCCTCGGCCCAGGCCGACGGGATCGTGGTGACGCCGTCGCACAACCCGCCCCGGGACGGCGGCTTCAAATACAACCCGCCGCACGGTGGACCCGCCGACTCCGACGCCACCGGCACGATCGCGGCCCGGGCCAACGAGTTGCTCCGCGACCCGGCGCCGATCCGGCGGACGCCGTTCGCGCAGGCGTACGGACAGGTCGAGCGGTTCGACTATCTCGGCCGCTACTGCGATGACCTGGCCAACGCGCTCAATCTGCCGGCGGTCCGAGAAGCCGGGCTGCGGCTGGGCGCCGACCCGCTGGGCGGGGCCAGCGTCGGCTACTGGGGCTACCTCGCCGAGCACCTGGGCCTCGACCTGACCGTGATCAATCCGGCGGTCGATCCGCGCTGGGCGTTCATGACGCTGGACACCGACGGCAAGATCAGGATGGACTGCTCCTCGCCCGACGCGATGGCGTCCTTGATCAAGAACAAGGACGCGTACGCGATCTCCACCGGCAACGATGCCGACGCCGACCGGCACGGCGTCGTCACCCCGGACGGCGGGCTGATGAACCCGAACGCCTACCTGGCCGTGGCCATTTCATACCTGTACCAGAACCGGCCGGAGTGGAATCCCGCGGCCGCCGTCGGCAAGACGCTGGTCTCCTCGTCCATGATCGACAAGGTCGCCGCCGCACTCGGCCGCAAGCTGCTGGAGGTGCCGGTCGGGTTCAAATGGTTCGTCGACGGGCTGCGCTCGGGCGGGATCGGCTTCGGCGGCGAGGAGTCGGCCGGGGCCTCCTTCCTGGCGCTGGACGGCAGCACCTGGACCACCGACAAGGACGGCATCCTGCTCGCCCTGCTGGCCAGTGAGATCACCGCGGTGACCGGTCACTCCCCCAGCCAGCTGTACGCGGAGCTGACCGATCAGCACGGTGCCCCGGCGTACGCCCGGATCGACGCGCCGGCCGACCGGGAGCAGAAGGCGAAACTGGCCAGGCTCGACGCCGCCGCCGTCACCGCGCAGGAACTGGCCGGCGAGCCGATCACTCAGATCCTCACCGCGGCGCCGGGCAACGCCGCGCCGATCGGTGGCCTCAAGGTGATCACCGAGTCGGCCTGGTTCGCGGCCCGGCCGTCCGGCACCGAGGATGTCTACAAGATCTACGCCGAGTCGTTCCGCGGCCAAGATCATCTGGCCGAGGTGCAGCAGGCGGCGCGCGAGGTGGTCTCCGCCGCCCTCGGCTGACCGAACGGCGCCGAGGTCCGCCGTACGTTGGCGATGAGGACGTCAGGGTTCGTTCCCTGAGCCTGTCGAAGGGCAGGCGCGGGGGTCAGAACCCGTAGGCGCGGAGCACCGGATCGATCGGCCGGTCCTCGGCCAGCGCGTCGGTGACCTCCTCCAACGCACCGACCAGCCGGGCGCCCTGGAGGTCGAGCACCCGGCCGGTGAGTTCGGCGTAGCAGTCGGCGATCAGCCCGGCGAGATCGGACCGATCGCCGATCAGGTAGCGCAGGTCGCTCGCCGGGTTGCCGTACTCGACACAGGAGAAGTCCCAGACGCCGGCCACCACACCGGTCGGCTGATCAAGGACCAGGTTGCCGAAGTGGAAGTCGCCGTGCAGTAGCACCGGCCGCGGCTCCGGGGCCGCCAGTTCCGTCGCCTGGTAGGCCATCAGCAGGGCGCTCAGGGCGTCTCGAGTCGGCGCCGGCAGTGCGGGCAGGACCTCCTCGAGTTCGGTCACGACCGCCTGAGGATTCTGGGTGCCGATCCCGAGCTCGGCGCGCTCGGTCTCGTCGAATCGATCATGCATGGCGACCAGGAAGGCCGCCAGTGATGCGGCCGTCGACCGGCGGACCTCCGCAGGCGCTTGCCGTAGCGCGTCCGAGTCGGCCGTCGCGCCCTCGATCGTCCGGTACGCGGCGAACGGGGTCAGTCGCCCGGTCCAGGCGACCTCCGGCGTTGGAGCCGGCAGCGTCCCGGCCAACCGGTCCAAGATCATCAACTCCCGCTGGTACGCCGCCGGGCCCATCCGCGGGAACCGATAGATCCAACCGTCGCCGGTCTTGATCACCGCGTTCTCCCAGCCGACCAGCAGCTCGGCACCGTCCAGCTCGACCGGCCGGCCCTCGGCCAGGACCTGCGCCGCTAGTTCGGTCAGGGTGCGGGTCTCGGTCAGCGGTGACGGCATGCCCGGACGGTAACCGAGGATGTCGCCGATCTGACAATGGTTTTGCGATAGGCCCCGATCGCGCCGGAGCTGACGAACCATTGCCAGGATTCGGACCCGTGATTGGCTGACGCCGTGTTGGTACGGGAGCGGCAGCGCGAAGTCATCCGGTTGCTCAGGCTGCACGGCGTGGTCCGGCTCGCCGACCTGATGACGCGCTTGGGCTGCTCGGAGTCGACGGCACGACGGGACCTGGCTGCGCTGGAGGGGCTGGGCGTGCTACGCCGGATCCACGGCGGCGCGACCACGATCGAGGATTGGGCGCCGAACGGTCCGATCGTCGACGAATTGCGTACGGCCGCTCTGGGACTGCGCACCAACCGCGGGCACGGCCCCGGCCGCACCGGCACCATCGGGTTTCTGATCCCGCAGCGCGGCTACTACTGGGCCAGGGTGCTCGCCGGTGCCCAGCGCGCGGCCGAGTTGACCGGCCTGCGGCTGGTGCTGGGTGAGGCTCCGGACCCGCAACTGGAAGAGGCGGTACGGGTCCGTACCCTCCTCCAGCTCGAGGTCGACGCCCTGCTCATCGCACCCAATCTGCACCGGTTCGGCGACAACCGAGTGCTGGAGGCGCTGCAGGATGTGGACCTGCCGGTGGTCCTGTTGGAGCGCCGCGTGCCCGAGGCCTTCGCGACCCGGGCCGTCGACGCGGTCGTTTCCGATCACGGTCAAGGCGGGCGACTGGCCGGACGACACCTCCTCGACCGGGGCCATCGACGGATCGGCATGCTCGGCTGGCCGGTCTCGCCCACCTACGAACCGGTCCGAGCCGGGTTGCGTACCGCCGTGGTCGACGCCGGAGCCACGCTCATCGAACACGGACTGCGCTGGCTCGGCCAGATCGATCATCCTGACCATCGGGTCCAGGTCACCGAGGCCCTGGTCGAGTTTCGGGCGCGGGGAGTCACCGCCGTGATCTGCCAGCCCGACGAGGCCGCGTTGTATCTGCTCGAGGCGGCCCGGATCGCCAGCGTGCGGATTCCGGACGACCTAGCCGTGATCACCTACGACGACGAACTGACGAGTGAGGACCTGCCGCTGACCGCCGTCGCTCCGGCCAAGGAGGACGTCGGGTTCACGGCGGTCATGCTGTGCCTGCGCCGGATCGCCCGGCTCGGCCCGGCGCCGCACGCCACCCAGCAGGTGGTGCTTCATCCGCGACTGGAACTCCGGTCCTCGACCTGACTGGTTCTGACCGGTTCGGCTCCGTGTCTGGTCATCGGCGTGACGCCGGGTGCAGGCTCGCCAACACCAGTGCCGGCTTCACGGCGGAATTCGGAGGCATCGATGTTGATGAAGTTCTCGCCGCCGCGCTTGCGCTCGGACAGGTTGGTCACAGCCCTGCTGAGCCTGCTGACGGCGGCCATGTTGATCCTGTCCACCATCCCCCAGGCAGCGGCGGCACCCGAAGCGGGCGGCAACAGGCCGACGATTTTCACCACGGCAGCGGAGATCGATCGGGCGATCCGCCGCGTCACCGAACGCCAGGAACCCTTCTACAGTTCGTGGTTGAGGACGAAGGCGGCGGCCGATGCAGCGCTGACGAAAACGTACGTCCCCGAGCAGTCCTACAATCACGAGACCTATTTCGGCAAGGCCAGGCCGCAGGCGCAGGACGCCCGCAGCCTGGCGCTGGCCGCTCGGATCACCAGTGACGACCGCTACGCCGACAAGGCCCGGGAGATCCTCCGGCTCTGGGCCCGGGACGCGATCGACGGGGAGTATCCGGGCTGGGGCAGCCCACACCAGATGGGCCTGGTCATCGGGCGGGTGGTGCCGATCTTCGCCGACGCGTACGCGATGGTGTGGGACCGACTGCCGGCAGCGGAGCGGCGGCTGATGGAGCGGTCGTTCCGGAAGATGGCCGCAGCAACCATGATCAGCCGGAACATCTTCAAGACCGAGACAGAGACCTGCGACTACGGCGTCTGCCGCTATCGCGGCGAGCCCGGGACCTACCTGGGCGGGAACTACTTCAGCAACCACCTGTCCGCGCACAACCTGGGACTGCTGGCCATCGGCGCCGCGCTCCGCGACGGGGGGATGATCCAGGAACAACTCGATTCGCCGAAGAACGACAAGGACCTCAAGGAACTGATCAATGGCGCGATCGTGATGCCGGATGATCTTGGTGGTGGTGTGGCGGACGGTGACCTGTTCCACGGGGATCCGACCTACACCCACGGTGCCCCGCTGCCGGAGCCGGGGGAGATCTGGGACCGCAGCCGGACGGCGGGAGGGAACGGGCTGCACTACACCTTCCTGCACCTGCAACTGCTGGTCCTGCAGGCCGACATCGCCAAGAACAACGGCCGCCGCGACTGGTTCGACTACGTCGGCCCGCGCGGGGAGAACCTCGAACTGCCGTTCAAGATCTACGACGACTTCCTGATGACGGCCGATCCGGGTGCCCGGACCGGGTACTACGTCGCCAGCGCCATCGACTACAACCTGATGCCACTGTATGAGCTCGCCCACCGCGAATACCCGAAGAACACCGACGCCCGGACGGTCCTCGAATCGTTCGACCGGGCCGAGTTCATCGATGATCACCAGACGTTCGGCTGGACGCTGCCGCTGACCGACGGCCAGGACGACCTGGCCCTGGCCGAGGAGCTCTATCCGGCCTCCGGGAAGACGAACTGGAACTTCGACCGGGACGGCGACTTCGAAGCCGTGACCGTACGGAAGGCGCTGGCGACTGTGTCCGCTGGCGCGCTGAACCTGACCGTGAACCAGGACGACCCCGGCATCGTGACCCCGGACCTGCTCGGTCTCTCCTCCGCCGACCACGGACAGATCGAGGTACGGATGCGTAACCAGACCACTGACACGCAGTTGGTGGTCTACTTCAGCACCGACGACGATCCGGTCATCGACGGCACCAAGCGCGCGGCGATCACGGTGACCGCGAACGACGCGGACTTCAAGACCTACCTGATCGATCTACGGCCGAATCCCGAGTTCACCGGCCGGATCCGGCAGCTCCGGATCGATCCCGTCCAGGGCACGTCAACCGGTACCGTATCGATCGACTCGATCCGAGCGATCGGCTGAACGGCGCCGGCGATCGTTGGCGAACGACGTCGCGGGGTTCGGGTCGGGCACGTCCGGTGAGGCTTCTCACCGCGGCCGACAAGATGAACTGTAGGTAAACGATTCCTGCCGGTTACGGGTACGGTTCGACAAATCCCGGTGTTACCCCGCACGATGATCCCGTGCCCGTTGAGGTCTGGATCATCCTGGCGGTCGTCGTAGTCACGGCCTTGGCATTCGATTTCACCAACGGGTTTCACGACACCGGCAACGCGATGGCGACCACCATCGCCACCGGTGCGCTGCGGCCGAAGGTCGCCGTCGCGGCGTCTGCGGTGCTCAACCTGGTCGGCGCGTTCCTCTCCATCGAGGTGGCGCTCACGGTCAGCAACAAGGTCGTCAACATCCAGAGCAGCGACGGTAGTCCGATCGCCGGCCTGATGGGCACCCCGATCCTCACCATCGTCTTCGCCGGCCTGGTCGGCGGCATCCTGTGGAACCTGGCCACCTGGCTGTTCGGGCTGCCCTCCTCGTCCTCGCACGCCCTGTTCGGTGGCCTGATCGGCGCCGCGATCGCCGCGCTCGGGCCGGCCGGCGTGAAGTGGAGCGGCGTGCTGGTCTCGGTGATGATCCCCGCGATCGCCGCGCCCCTGGTCGCCGGGCTGATCGCGATCGTCGGCACCCGGCTGATCTTCCGGATCGCCGCGCAACTACCCGAGCAACAACGCGATTCCGGATTCCGCTGGGGCCAGGTCGGGTCGGCCGCCCTGGTCTCGCTGGCACACGGCACCAACGACGCGCAGAAGACGATGGGCGTGATCACCCTCGCGCTGATCGCCGCCGGCACCTGGACTGATTTGCACTCGATCCCGTTCTGGGTCAAGATCGCCTGCGCGGTGGCGATTGCGGCCGGCACCTACGTCGGCGGCTGGCGGGTGATCCGCACCCTCGGCAAGGGGCTGGTCGAGATCGTCCCGCCGCAGGGGATGGCCGCGCAGTCCGCCGCGGCCGCGATCATCCTGTCCTCCAGCCACCTCGGCATGGCGCTGTCCACCACCCACGTCGCGACCGGGTCCATCCTGGGCAGCGGGGTCGGCCGCAAGGGTGCCGTCGTCCGCTGGTGGATCGCCGGCCGGATGGGGATCGCGTGGTTGATCACGCTGCCCGCCGCGGCGCTGATCGGCGCGCTGTGCTGGTTCATCGCGCACCTGGTCGGCGGCGTGTTCGGCATCGGGATCGTCTCGGCGGTCCTGGTGCTCGCCTCCACCCTGATGTTCATCCGGTCCCGGCGGCGCCCGGTGCACCAGGACAATGTCAACGACGTCTGGACCGACGAGCCGCCCGGCGGCCAGGAATCCGTACCCTCGACGAAACTGGCCGCCTGATGGACATCCTGATCTCTTCCGCCCAGGCCCTCTGGCAGGTCGTCGCCGTCGGGCTGCTGCTCGGTGCCGGCCTGCCGGCCCTGTTCGCCCTCGGCCTGCGCTGCTGGTACGGCGGCCTACCGGCCGGCGCCGCCGGCACCCGGCCGACCCCGATCGCCGCGGTCGGTGCCGTCGCCTGCTTCGGGGTCGTCACGGCGGCTACCCTGTTCGGCATCGTGGTGATCGTTTTCGGCGACCAGCTGTTCGGCTGATCAGATGACGCTGGGGGTCGACCAGGTACGGATCGGGCACTGGACCGACCCGACGGCGCGGACCGGCTGCACCGTGCTGATCTTCCCGGCAGGCACCGTGGCCTCGGCCGAGGTGCGCGGCGGCGCCCCGGCATCCCGGGAGCTGGAACTGCTCGCCCCAGAACGCACGGTGGCCCGGATCGACGCCGCGGTGCTCACCGGCGGGTCCGCTTTCGGCCTGGCCAGCGCCGACGGGGTGATGCGCTACTGCGCCGAGCAGGGTCTTGGTGTGCCGACGCCGGCGGGTGTGGTGCCGATCGTCCCCACCCTCGCCCTGTACGACCTCGCGATCGGTGATCCGGCCGTCCGGCCCGGCGCCGCGGATGGCTACCGGGCCGCCGCGACCGCGACGGCCGACGGCCCGACCGACGGGCTGATCGGTGCCGGAACGGGCGCGACGGTCGGCAAGATCACGGGCACGGCGCAGGCCGGCGGGCTGGGCTCGGTCACCCTGACCGACGGCGACCTGGTGGTCTCCGCGGTCTGCGCGGTGAACGCCTTCGGGTCGATCGACGCCGACGGTTCGGCGCTGGCCGCGACCCTGGACCGGACCGCGGCGGCGTTCCGCGCGGCGGCCGGCTTCCTTGATCAACAGAACACCACCATCGGTGTGGTGATCACCAACGCCCGGCTGGACAAGATCGGTTGCCTGCGGGCCGCCCAGGGCGCGCACGACGGGCTGGCCCGGGCGATCGTCCCGGCGCACACCTCCGGCGACGGCGACGGGTTCATCGCCGCCGCGACCGGTGCCGTGGACGCCCCCGTCGACCTGGTCCGGCTGCTCGCCATGGCCGCGGTGGAGCAGGCGATCCGAGGCCGGGCGGTCTGACCCGAAACGGCGCCGTCGGGGCGATCGTCCCCTGCTGTTGATCTTGCTCTCGGCTCGACGTCATCCGCCGGAAACCGGCTGGCCGCCTGACGTCTTGTGGTCTGCGCAACTTGCGCGATAGGTCGTTGATCGGACCGTCCAGCGTTGCGACGGCGTCACCCGGACCTCACGCACGGCTGACGTACTGGCAGGTGCCACCGACCCGCGCGCCTGCTCAGGAGTCACCGTGCCCGAGACCAATCCCGCCCCCACTCCCCGATCCACCCCGACCGTCCGGCCGTTGAGCCGCCGCGGCCTGCTCGGCCTGGGCGGTGCCACCGTCGTCGCCGCCAGCAGCCTCGGCTGGACCAGCACGGCCGCGGCCCGGCCGCTGCCCCGGGACCCGTTCACCCTCGGCGTCGCCTCCGGCGAACCGACCGCCGACGGCGTCGTGCTGTGGACCCGACTGGCGATCGAACCGACCGCACTGGACGGCCACGGCGGCATGTCGTCGCGTCCGGTCGAGGTCGGGTGGGAGATCGCCCGCGACCCGTCCTTCGGCACCATCGAGCAACGCGGCCGGACCTTCGCCCGCGCCGCGCAGGCACACAGCGTGCACGTCGAGTTGCGCGGTCTCGAGCCGAGCCGCGAATACTGGTACCGCTTCCGGGCCGAGCGGTACGTCAGCATGGTCGGCCGCACCAAGACCGCGCCGCATCCCCGGCAGCAGAACCGGGAGATGATCTTCGCCTTCGTCTCCTGCCAGAACCTGCCGGCCGGCTTCTTCAACCCGTACGAGCATCTGGCGGCCGAGCAGCTCGACCTGGTCGCCCACCTCGGTGACTACATCTACGAGGGCGCCGGACCGTCGGAGCTGCCCGGCCGGTCGCACCTGCCGGCGGCGGAGATCTTCAGCCTGGCCGACTACCGGGTCCGGCATGCACAGTACAAGACGGACCCGCTGCTGCAGGCCGCCCATGCCAGCGCACCGTGGCTGGCCGTCCCCGATGATCATGAGGTGGAGAACAACTACGCCGACGCGATCAGCCAGCTGGACACCGAGCCGGATCAGGACCCGGCCGTGTTCCTGGCTCGCCGGGCGGCGGCGTACCAGGCGTACTGGGAGCACCTGCCGTTCCGCCGTAGCTCGACGCCGAGCGGCCCGGACATGCAGCTCTACCGACGGCTGCCGTACGGCACCTTGATCGACTTCAACATGATCGACACCCGGCAGTACCGGGCCGATCAGGCCGAGCCCTGTGTCGGTGACTGCGACGCGCGGTGGGATCCCGAGCGCACCATCCTCGGTGATCGCCAGGAGGCCTGGCTGGTCGACGGACTGTCCAACACGCCGGCGACCTGGAAGATCATCGGCAACCAGTCGGTCACCTTCGACGCCGACGGCACCGAGGGCGAGGGCGAGTCCTACGCGACCGACAACTGGATGGGCTACGCCGGTGCCCGGCAACGGTTCTACGACAAGGTCGCCGAGCGCGACGTGAAGAACCTGGTGGTGATCACCGGCGACGCGCACCGCAGCGCGGCGGCGGACCTGAAACTCGACTTCTCCGACGAGCACTCGGCCACAGTCGGCACCGAGTTCCTCGGCACCTCGATCACCTCCGGCGGCAACGGCACCGACCTGGACAACCGGGCCCGGATCTGGATGGCCGAGAATCCGCACATCAAGTTCGGCAACGTGCAGCGCGGCTACCAGCGGGTCCGGGTCGCCCGGGACCGGCTGACCGTCGACTACCGCGTCGTCCCGCAGGTCACCACCGAGGGCGCCCCGATCTCCACCCGGGCCAGCATCACCGTCGAGGCCGACCACCCCGGCATCGTCGACATCGACTGATCCCCCCGATCCCCGCCGACTTGTCAGAACTGAGGCTGCCTAGAGCCAGCCTGAGTTCTGACAAGCCGCAGTCCCAACTGGTTTGGGCCCGATCAGGCTTGAAAATAGAGCGGCGATCGCCTCTCCTGAATCATCTGGCGCAGTAGCACCTATTTCGGATTGGTCGGCTTCAGTTGAGTTGTTTGGTGGCGAGCAGCAGGCGGGCCAGGCCGGAGCGGGTGGCGGCGACGGACAGTCGGTCGCCGGCCCTGAGCGGCGGGTTGGCCGGGGTCCAGGTCCAGTCGCCGCCGGCCGGCGCGTACGCCAGCACGGTGCACGAGCCGGGGTCGGACAGGGTGCCGAGCCGGCGACCGGGCGCCGCCGAACCGGGCTGTACGGTCACCTCGGTGAACAGCAGCACCCGGCGACCGACCGGGAAGATCACCTCACTGCGCCGGCCCAGAGCCGCCGCGGCGAAGGCCGGACCGGCGAGCATCGACACGCTCCGGGTCGGCCGCAGCCCGAGCCGGCGCTCGATCCGGTCGGCCAGTTCGTGGTCGTACAGCCGGAGCACCACCCGGACGTCCTCGTTCGCCTCCCGCGCGACCAGGCCGATCTCGAGGTTGGCGGCGTCGTCGTCGGTCAGCGCGAGCACCGCGGCGGCCCGGGAGATGCCGGCCGCCTGCTGCGCGGTCGTGTCGGTCGCCGGCGCGATGATCACCGGGATCTTGGACTGCCGGGCCCAGAGCACGCCGGGCGTCCCGTCGGTGCGCTCGATCGCCACCACCGCGACCCCGCGGTCCCGCAGCCGGCTGGCCACCGAGGTGCCGATCCGGCCCAGCCCGCAGACCACGACGTGATGTCGCGGCCGGCCGCGGACCCCGCCGGTCAGCACGGCCAAGCGGGAGCTGAGCAACGCATCGACGATCACCGCGGTGATGCCGGCGGACAGCACCAGTCCGAAGATCTGGATCAGCACGGCGCCGAAGCGGAAGCCCATGCTCAGGTCGTCGGCCTCGAGACCGGTGTCGGTGGAGGCGGTCAGCGCCCGGTAGAGCGCGGTCACCCAGTCCGAGCCGGCCAGCCGGAAATAGAGCGTGGACAGCACGATCAAGATCACCAGGCCGAGCAGCACGATCCGGATCCGCCGGTCGAAGACGTACGCCAGCGCCCCGATCACGCCCGACCGGTGTGCCTGCCGATCCTCGCCGATCAACTCGGTGCCGAGCACGATGTCGCCGGTCCGGGGCAGCACCGCATCGATGCCGAACAAGGCCGTGTCGCCGAGCACCGCCAGCTCGGTGCCGCCGACGTCGGTCCGCGGGCCGGCGACCACCCGCCGGCCGGCGATCTCGAAGGTCTGCACCGACGCCGAAGCCAGCGCGGCGGCGACGAACGTCGGCGCGGCCAGCTCGGCCGACGACAGCACCACGTGCTCCCCGAGCAGCGGCCCCAGCCGCGACCCGAGCTGCGGGTTGGTCAGCTCGATCACCAGCCGGACCGCCGGGTTGAGCTCCTCGATGGCCAGCGCGACCCGGATCGCGAACACGTCGTCGTCACCGACCACGACCGCCGCCTTGGCCCGCAGGATCCCCGCTCGCCGCAGCTCGGCCGGGCGGACCAGCTGGCTCGCCATCACCTCGGCCCCGATCAGCTCCAGGTCGGCGATCACCCCCGGATCCGCGGCGCCGTGGATGATCACGATCACCCGCTCGCCGGTGCGTTCCAGCTCCTCGGCCAGTCGGATGGTGGTGCTGCTGGAGCCGATGATCACGACGTGATTCTCGGCCGTCCCCGAGGCTGCTGTCGTGCCGTCGATCGATTCAGCGGGGGTCGTCATGCTCGCCGAAGGTGGTCCGGCCGCGCAGCCGGTTGGCCAGCTCGTCATCGATCCCGTCGGCGACCTCGGACATGATCCGCACCGCCTGCCGCAGATGAGACGGTACGAACGGCCGGGCCGGGATCGACAGGCTGACGAACACCCGGTCCCGGATCAGCTGGAACTTCACCCAGCGGGCCTCGCTGTTCAGGTCGTTCAGCACCTCCGAGGCGCGAGACCGGCCGTCGACCTCGTGCACCACGGTGGAGAACACGATGATCTCGCGGCCGTCGCCGGCGCTGCGCAGGAAGACCATCGTCGAGCCGACCCGGATCGCCACGTCACCCTCGGAGTCGCGGATCGGCGGGTGCCCGAGCAGGTCGGTCAGCTCCGCGTCGATCAGCTCGTCCAGGTGTTCCCGGCTGCCCGGCAGCAGGGCGACCACCGACTCGGGCAGATCCGCGGCCTCGACCTCGGACGGCCGGGAGGTGAGCACCTCGGCCAGCTGGCTCGGCGCCAGGAAAACCGGATGCAGCACGCCGTAGACGTCCCGCAGCGCACCGACCGCGAGCCGGCTGATCTCGTCCGACTCCTCCTGCGACCGGGTGACCCAGAAGTTGCTGGACCCGCCCGGTTCGGCCGTCGGCGACTGCCAGCCCAGCTCCTCCATCGCGTGCAGCTGAGCGGGCGCGAGCTGGAAGGTGTCACCGAGATTGGCGTTGCTGGCCGCCTCGGAGCGGATCTGCGGCCGCCCGTCCGACTCGGCCGCGTCCGAGGCGAAGCTGACGAACGGCGGCGGCCCGCCGGAGTCGGCCACCGTCCCAATGGTCAGATCACCGGACTCGTCGATCATCGAGACCACCTCGGCCAACCGGTCGGTGAACTCCGCCCACGCCTGGGCCGTACTTCGATCGATGTCAAAGTCCTCGTAATCCGGCATCCATCCCACCTCCACTCGCGAACCTATCCCAGCGGCTCCGCCGGGTCGCGGCACGGGGCGGCGCATCCCAGCATCGGACGGCCGCCGGGGCTGGTCAGCGGCGGGTCAGGAGCCGGTGAGCGCGGTCACCACGCGGGAGGTGGACGGCCGCCCCATCCGCCGGCCCAGCCAGTGACTGACCGCCGCCAACGCGGGCAGGTCGACCCCGGTCTCGATGCCGAGACCGTGCAGCAGCCAGACCAGATCCTCGGTGGCCAGGTTTCCGGTCGCCGACTTCGCGAACGGACAGCCGCCGAGCCCGCCCGCGGCGGCGTCGAACTCGGTGATCCCCTCGGTCAGCCCGGCGATCACGTTGGCCAGCGCCTGCCCGTACGTGTCGTGGAAATGCAGGGCGATCCGCTCCCGGGTGACGCCGGTCCGGTCCACCGCCGCCAGCAGCGCGACCACCTGGCCGGCGGTGCCGACGCCGATCGTGTCGCCCAGGCTGAACCGCTGCACGCCGAGCCCGGCCAACCGGCCGACCACCCCGGCGACCGCCGCCGGCGGCACCGCCCCTTCCCACGGGTCGCCGAAGCACATCGAGACGTAACACCGGACGCCCAGCCCTGCCGCGATCGCCCTGGCCACGACGGGCTCGGCCAGTCTGATCGCGCCGTCCCGGTCGGTGCCGAGGTTCTCCCGGGCGAACCGCTCGGTGGCGCTGACGAAGACCGCGATCTCCCGGGCCCCCGCCGCCAGGGCCCGGTCCAGGCCGCGCTCGTTCGGCACCAGCACCGGGTGGGCGGCCGCGGCCAGGTCGAGACCGGCCAGCACCTCGGCCGCGTCGGCCAACTGCGGCACCCGGGTCGGCGACACGAAGCTGGTCGCCTCGACCGTCCGCAGCCCGGTGCCGACCAGCCGCCGGACGAACTCGATCTTGGTCGCGGTGTCGACGATCGCCGCCTCCGCCTGCAGCCCGTCCCGCGGCCCGACCTCGTACACGCTGACCCGGCCGGGCAACCCAGCCATCGGATACACCGCAGGAAACCCGCTCATTCCGCGACCCTACCCATCCCGCACCGCCGACTTCAGCTGAGGACGGCGGCGAGGATGGCGATCACCGGGATCGAGCCGAGGGTCGAGAGGAAGATCGTGTCCCGGGCGAGCACGATGCCGCGATCGAACCGGACGGCGTGGGTGAACACGTTCTGCGCCGTCGGCAGGGCCGCGATCACGGTCACCGCCAGCACGCCGAGCGGGTCGAGGCCGAGCACGAACTTGGCCAGCAGGAAACCGGTGAGCGGCTGCACGATCAGTTTCAGCCCGACCAGCGCGCCGATCTGGATCGGCGGCTCGCCGCGGCCCGGCAAGGGGCCGAGTCGCAGCGAGATGCCGTACGCCAGCAGCATGGCCGGCACCGCCATCCCACCGACCAGGTGCAGGGGGTCGTTGATCACCCGGGGCAGCTCGAAGCCGGTGATCGACAGCAGCAGGCCGAACAGCGAGGCGATCATCAGCGGGTTGCGGAGCGGCTGCCCGACCAGCCGCAGCAGCCGGCGGCGCCGGGAGTGGTTGGGGTCCTGGGGCCGGGTGGTCAGGTCCAGCACCGCGACCCCGACCGGCCCGAGCACGACCAGCTGGACCATCAGCATCGGCGCGATCAGCGAGGCGTCACCGAGGGCGTACGCGGCGATCGGCAGGCCGAGGTTGCCGGCGTTGACGTAGACGGCGGAGAAGATCCCGATCATGGTCTCGCTCGCCGTCCGGCGCCAGACCACCCGGAACAGGATCAGCGCCAGCGCGGTAGTGACGGCCACACCGCCCATCGAGGCCAGCAGGTTGGCCGAAAACAGGGTGCTGACGTCGGTGCCGCCGAGCACGGTGATCATCAACGCCGGGCTGGCCACGTAGAACGCGATCCGGGAGAGCAACACCTGGCCGGACACGTCGACGATCTTGAGATGCGCCAGCCCGATCCCGACGACGATGACCACGATGATCGTGACAAAGCCCTCGAGGACTCCCAGCACTTCGACTCCTGACCCGGTGGTTCGATCCGGGTCAAGTGTCCCCTACCGTACGACGTCGCCTGTCTTCGAGTCCCGGAACAGCAGCCAGAACGCCGCCAGCACCACGGCGGCGATAGCGGCCGGGATCAGCCAGATCTGCAGCCAGTTGTGCGAGGCCTCGCCGGTGACGAACGCGTCCACGATCGGGCCGGAGATCAGCGAACCGATCAGCAGGCCGACGCCGTAGGTGGCGAGCGTGATCAGGCCCTGCGCCGACGCCCGCAGCCCGGGCCCGGCGAACTTGTCGGTGTAGACCTGACCGGCGACGAAGAAGAAGTCGTAGCAGACGCCGTGCAGCAGCAGCCCGATGATGATCATCCAGAACAGCGCGCCCTCGTTGCCGAAGCCGAACAGCACGTAGCGCAGCGCCCAGGCCCCCATGCCGATCGCCAAGGTGATCTTGACCCCGAGGCGCTTCATCAGGAACGGCATGATCAACAGGAACGCGACCTCGCTCATCTGGCCGATCGTCTGCAGCCCGGCGGCGCCCTCGATCCCGATCTCGTTCAGGTAGAGGTTGGTGAAGTTGTAGTAGAAGGCCAGTGGGATGCAGATCGCGATCGAGGAGATGAAGAAGACCAGGAAGGTCCGATTCTTCAACAATGCCAGGGCATCCAGGCCGAGGATGTCGCGAACGGTACGCCGCTGACCCTTGCCCTCGGGCGGGGTGTTGGGCAGCGTGAAGCAGTAGATGCCGAGCACAACGCTGACGACGGCAGCCATCTTGAAGGTCCAGTCGAGCGTCTGGCCACCTTCCCAGCCGAGGAAGCCGATCAACAGACCGGCGATGATCCAGCCGAGGGTGCCGAACACCCGGACCGCCGGAAACTGGGTCTCCGGGCTGTGCATCTGCCGGAACGACACCGAGTTGGCCAGCGCCAGCGTCGGCATGAACAAGATCATGTAGATCAGGATGACGACGAAGAACGGCCCGAAGTCGGTGATCAACGAGGCGATGAAGAGCAGCACGCCGCCGAGGACGTGCAGCACGCCGAGGATGCGTTGCGCCGGGAAGAACTGGTCCGCGATCAGCCCGACGATGAACGGGGCGATCACCGCCCCGAGCGACTGGGTCAGGAAGGCGAGCGCGATCTCGCCACCGGAGGCCCCCATCCGCTGAGTCAGGAACGTGCCCAACGTGACGAACCACGCGCCCCAGACGAAGAACTCGCCCAGCATCAGCCCGGACAGTCGGACCCGGATGCCCATCGACAACCTGCCGGCCACCGTCCCGCCCGGATCGGCCGTGCCCTGCTCCACCCCGCCAGAATTCGACATGCCTCAGACCCCTTCCACCGCACCGTGTCGTTGAACCATAGGTGATCTTGTGACTTGGCTGTCATCCTAAGCGTGCGGAACCCGGTTTCCCGCGGGAGCGGGCGGAGGCGGCTACTTCTGCTGCAAGGCCTCCTGGAACTCCTCCCGCTGCTTGTCGCCGGTCTCGCTGCGCCAGCGGTCGACCTGGCTGTCCCAGTCGGAGGTCGACTTGCGGCCGACGACGATCTCCTTGATCAGGTCGTTCATCGTCGTCGTGGCGGTCGCGCCCGAGGTGGCCGCGGCATCAGAGTAGAGCCCGAGCACCGGGTTGGTGCTCCCGGTGGGCAGGATCTCCTTCAGGTACTCGTACTGTTCGCGGACGATCGCCTCGTTCTTCGGCGTGTAGAGCACCGTCGCGCCCTGGCTGCCGACGTAGCCGATCCCCGGCACGACGTCGGTGTCGGTCGCGGGCAGGCGCACCGGATCTGTGCCCTCGCGCTTGAAGTGCTTGCCCTCGATGCCGTACGCGAGCAGGAACTGCTCCTCGGTGCCGAACGGTGAGGCGAGGAAGTCGCAGAACCGCAACAGTTCCTTGGTCCGCTCCTCGCTGCCCTTCTTGATCGCCACGTAGGCGCCGTAGCCGGCGACGCCGAGGTGCTTGGCCGCCGGGCCGCCGCCGTCCCACTTCGGCAGGATGACCGCGCCGACGTTCCAGTCCGGATACTGCCGCACGAAGCCGCCCCAGCCGGTGAAGGCCTGCAGGTAGATCGACGTCCGGCCGCTCTGCCACCAGGTGACGTTGCCCGAGCCGACCGAGTTGGAGTCCGGATGCAGGTAGCTCTTCTTGTACATCTGGGCCACCTGGTCGATCGCGGCCTTCATCACCTCCGTCTCGTACACGTGGGTGAGCTTGCCGCCGTCGTCCTGCCACTGGTTCGGCGCGCCCATCATCTCCAGCATCGCCGGCACCATCCAGCCGGCCGGGTCGGAGCCGATCGCGTAGACCGAGTTGCGCGCGTCCGTGACCTGCTCGCACATGTCGAGGAAGTCCTGCCCGTCACGCAGCTCCGGCGTCTCGGTAATGCCGGCCTTGGCGAACATGTCGCCGCGGTAGGTCATGATCGTGCCGGCCGGCGGCCGCGGCTGTGCGATGCCCCAGATCTTGCCGTTGACCTGCCCGATCTTCCAGGTCTCGGTCGGGATCGCCGCCAGGCCGGGATACTCCTTGATCGCGTCACCGCTGAGGTACGGCGTGAGATCGGTGAAGTACTTGTCCAGCACACCGGGCAGTCCCGGCACGCCGACGATCTGCACCAGGTCCGGGACGTCGCCGCCCGCCAGGGTCACCTGGAGCTTCGCCTGGTAGTCGGCCGAGAGGGTGCCGGTGACGTCGAAGGTGAAGCCGGAGGCCTCCTCGATCTGCTGCCACCAGACGTTGCTGCTCTTCGGGGCGATCGTCGCGCCGGTCTGCAGCAGCGAGGTGATCGGCCCGGAGGCTCCCTGGACCGGGAACCCCTCGCGCTTCACCGGCTCGGCCGGAAAGCTGAAGTAGCCGGGCGGCACACCGCCCGCCACCTCCGGCAGATCCGGCTGCACCACGAACGGGACCCGGGTCGGCAGCTCCCCACTACCGGCCTCGCGGCTGGACGGCTGCCCGGTCTGGTCGGTGCACCCGGACAGGCCGACAACGACTGCCGCGGCGCTGAGCGATGTGCCGAAAAGAAATCCGCGCCGATCCATTTCAGCTCCTTGGCAAAGGTTGGCGACTACTTCTTCTGCAGCGCCTCTTGGTATTCCTGACGCTGTTGATCACCGGACTGGCTGCGCCAGCGGTCCAGCTGGGCATCCCAGTCGGCCACCGATTTGCGGCCGATCACAATCTCGTCGATCGTCGTGTTGACGTCGTTGGCGGCGCTGGCGCCAGAGGTCACGAACGCCTCCGAGTACAGGCCGAGCACCGGATTCTGAACGCCGGTGGGCAGGACCTTCTTCAGGTAGTCGTAGCTCTTCTGCACGATCTCGCGCTGGTTCGGCGTATAGATCACCGCCGAGCTCTGGGCGCCGATGTAGGCGAGCCCCGGCGGGGTGTCGGTCACCGCGGCCGGTAGCGCGACCGGATCGCCGCCGCCCGCCCGGTTGTAATCGGTGCCCTCGATGCCGAAGTTGAGCAGGAACTGCTCCTCGGTGCCGAACGGTGAGGCCACGTAGTCGCAGAACTTGAGCAGTTCCTTGACCCGTTCCTCGCTGCCCTTCTTGATCGCGACGTACGCGCCGTAACCGGCGACGCTCAGGTGCTTGTCGGCCGGGCCGCCGCCGTCCCACTTCGGCAGGATGAACGCGTCGAGCTTCCAATCCGGGAACTGTTTGCCGTAGCTGCCCCAACCGGCGAACGACTGCAGATAGATCGAGGTCCGGCCGCTCTGCCACCAGGTGAAGTTCTCCGCGCCGGCCGACGGCGAGTCCGGGTGGATGTAGCTCTTCTTGAACATCTGGGCGACCTGGTCCAGCGCGTCCTTCATCACGTCGGTTTCCCAGACGTACGTGAGCTTGCCGCCCTCATCGAGCCACTGGTTCGGGGCGCCCATCATCTCGAGCATCGCCGGCACCATCCAGCCGGCCGGCCGGGCCCCCATCGCGAAGATCGAGTTCTTGGCGTCCGTCACCTGCTCGCAGAGATCGAGGAAGTCCTTCCCGTCCCGGAGTTCCGGCGTCTCGGTGATGCCGAACTTGGCGAACAGATCACCCCGATAACTGGCGATCGTCCCGGCCGGCGGCCGCGGCTGCGCGACGCCCCAGATCTTCCCGTTGACCTGCGAGATCTTCCAGGTGTCGGTCGGAATCGAGGCGAGTCCCGGATATTCCTTGATCGCGTCGCCGGCCAGATACGGCGTCAGATCGGCGAAGAACTTGTCCAGCACGCTGGGCAGGCCGGGGACGTTGATGATCTGGACCAGGTCCGGGACCTCGCCGCCGGCGAGGGTCACCTGGAGCTTGTTCTGGTAGTCGGCCGACATCACGCTGCTGATGTCGAAGCTGAAGCCGGAGGACTCCTCGAGCTTCTGCCACCACTTGTTGCTGCCCTTGGGGGTGACCGCCGAGTTTCCTTGCAGCAGCGCGGTGATCGGGCCGGAGGCGCCCTGATGGGGGAACCCGTCACGCTTGACCGGGCTCTTCGGATACGAAAAATAGGCGGCAGGCACACCACCTGCGACCTCGGGCAGGTCCGCTTTCACGGACTCGAACGGGACCCGGGTTGGCAGCTCACCGCTGCCGGCCTCCCTGGCGCTGGGCTGTCCGGTCTGGTCGGTGCACCCGGACAGTCCGCCGGCGAGGGCCGCGGCGGTGAGTGATGTGCCGAAAAGGAATCCGCGTCGATCCATTTCAGCTCCTTTCTGTTGGCTTCCTCATCGTAGATAAGACCAGTCACATTAGCTAGTTAAGTACGTCCAAATATTGTTACAGTGCTGCGACGACGCGGTCCCACTCGCCACCCGAGGACATCGATGCGCTCCCTGCCCAGCTGGGCCGACCTGAACAGCACCTTTCCCCTCGCACTGACCGAGATCGCCGAGGTCCCCAGCCCGGAGTCGTTCCGGCTGGTCGACGGCTCCGGTGCCTTGTTCATGATCAGCTGTCCGGATTCACCCGACGGCCTGGCCGCCGGGCGCCGGCTGGCCGACCGGATCGCCGCTGCCGCGCGCTCCGCCGGAGTGACCGAGGCGACGACGACACCGATCCCCGCCGGCTGGCCCGCCGTTCATGATCAGCAGGCCCGACCGCCACGGCCGAGGTCGCATGCCGACTCACCGCCGGTCCGGATCATGATCGGCAACGTGGACAGCAACGCCGAACTGGCGGAGCTCTACCACGCCCTCTGCGTGCCGGTGGATCGGAACTTCCCCGGCGTCGGCGGCAGCTATCTGCGCACGTTCACCGACCCGTGGGGAGACGGGGTCGACGCGGTGATCATCGGGGTCAGCTCCGACGCCGACCTGGCCGGCGCGCTGGATGAGTTCGAGCAGCAGTTGATCATCGAGTCCGGGCAGGTCGCTGTCCGGCGGCTGCATCGGGTGACGATCGCCGAGTCGTACCGGCGCCGGCATCCGCAGCTGTCCCCCGATCCCGAGCCGGCGCAGTTCCGGGCCGCAGCGGTGCAGGCGTACCGGACCCGGGCGCATCGCGGCATGACGCCCTATCTGAACCAGCTGGCGTTGATGTACCAGCTGACCGGCGATCCCGAGTTCACCGAGCGCTACCTGGCGATCTTCACCGACCAGGTCGCCGAGACCGCCGGCTGGCAGCCGGACCAGTGGGGCCGGTGGGGATTCGACGCCGACTTCGCCGCGGTCGGCATGATCACCGGCTGGCACGCGATCAAGGACTCGCCGACCTTCACCGCCGAAGACCGGCGCAACATCGTCGCGCACCTGCTGGCCTATCTCGGCAACAGCGAGGAACAGTGGGTGATGCACCGGGCGACCGCCAGCCATCCGGCCCGGCACAACCACTTCACCTTCGCCGCCCTCGGGCTGCTGTTCGGCGCGACCATGATCGCCAACACCCACGACCCGGACCGGGCCGAGCGCTGGGTCGCGATGGCCGACGAGTGCTTCGCGCCCCAGCTCACCGCGACCAAGCCGGTCGAGGACTGCGACAGCTACGGCTGGCTCACCCTCGCCCACACGCTGCGGTACGCGCTGGTCCGCCCGCACCCTTCCTATGTCGACGACGGTTGGTGCGCCGCCACCCTGGCCCGCGGCATCACCGCGATGGACAACCTCGGTCACCAGGTGCCGCACGGCGACGCGTCCCGCTACGACGGCAACTACGCCGAACTCGGCTACTGGGCGCCGGCCGCATGGTTGCTGCGGGACCCGGCCACCCAGTCCCTGGTGGCGCGCAAGCTGGCCTCGATGCCGGACCCGCCGGCGCTCGGGATCATGCCGATCGGGCACGACTACGGCGCGTCCGACTGGGCCCGGGACGACTCCCTGTTCGGGCTCAGCCCAATCGACGTCCAGCCCCTCGACGACGCCTTCGTCGCCAGCCTGAAACCGGCCGCGCCGGCCGACGGCTTCGACAAACTCGCACTGCGGGACGGGATCGGCGAGGCCGACCGCTACCTGTTGATCGACGGAGTCGGCATCGGCGGCCACGGCCATGTCGACGCCGGCGCGATCGTCCGGCTCACCTCGCGCGACCGGATCTGGCTCGAGGACGCCGACTACGACAAGATCTCGGCCAACTTCCACAACACCGTGTTGATCTTCCGCGACGGCGAGACCTCGGCCCGGCCACCGTACGCGAGCCTGCGCTGGCAGCACCAAAGCGAAGACGCCTCGATCGCCGTGATCGCGGTGCCGGGACTGTCGGACTGCGACTGGACCCGGGCGGTGATCCTGCTGCCGGGCCTCGGCTTCCTGGTGGTCGACACGATCACCGCCGTGCAGCCCGGCGAGGTCGAGGCGCACACCCTGTGGCGCACCGTCGGCCGGGCCGAGCAAGCCGATGATCACTGGACGGTGATCATGGGCAACGAGCGACTGCGGCTGATCACCGCGCCGCCGGGCAATGGCTGGCGGGTCGAGCAGGCCGCGGAGCCGTACCGCCGGTCCAACTGGCCGGACTATCCGTACGCGGAGCCGCAGGTCACCGTGCTGCGCCAGGTCTCCGCGGGCCATCTGTCCGACGGCGAGTCCCGGACCGCGGTGCACCTACTGACCGACGGTCCGGACGACGCGGCGATCGATCGGGACGGGGGCATCGTTCACCTGACCCTCGGCGATCGCCGGCTGGTGCTGGACCTGGCCGCCCTCGCCGCCGGGGACGGCTCGAGGGTGATCTCCGAGTCGGTGAGTCGGAGCGAAAGTTCACGCTCCCTGAGCCTGTCTGTCGAAGCATGTCCTGAGCCTGTCGAAGGGGGCCAAGGCGATCGGGCCCGCCCTTCGACAGGCTCAGGGAACGAACACTCAAACGTCCCCATCGACGAAACCCGGCACCAAGGTGATCGGACCGGTTCCGGCGCGACAGACATCCCAGGTGGGTAGATGTCAAGCTGCAGCGGAGGTGGCGTGGTGCGCCCAGGCGGTCGTCTCGTCATAGCGGGTGCCGGTTTTGAGGCAGCCGTGGAGGATGCCGACGAGGCGGTTGGCGAGTTGGCGCAGGGCCGGGTTGTGTTCGACTTTGCGGGCGCGTTGTCTGTCGTAGTAGGCGCGGGCACCGGGCGAGCGTAGGAGCGCGTTGAACGCCTGGCTGGTGAGGGCGTCGATGAGCCGGTCGTTGTGCACGAACCGGGCCAGGGCGACCTTCTTCTTGCCCGACGCGCGGGTGATCGGGGATGTTCCTGCGTAGTTCTTCCGGGCCTTCGCGCTGGCGTAGCGGGTCGGGTCGTCGCCGAACTCTGCGAGCACCCGGGCGCCGAGCACCGCTCCCAGCCCGGGCTGGGAGGCGATGATCTCAGCGGCCGGGTGCTGCCCAAAATGGGCCTCGACCTGCCCGTCCATGATCTTGATCTGGCTGTTCAGCACGGTCAGGACCGCGATCAAGGCCTGGACCGTAGCGGCGTAGGCGCCGGCGATGACCTCGGGCCGGCCGAGGTGCTCGGCCCGCAACGCGGTCTGGATCGCCGCCGCCTTCTCGGCGATGTTGCGGCGCCGTGCCCGTTTCAACACCGCGCTGATCTGCGCGGTCGTGAGCCGGGCGGCCTGGGCCGGGGTCGGCGCCTTGGCCAACAGTTCCAGAGCATCGGCGGCATCAAGATCATCGAAGGCGACCAGCGCCGCCGGGAAGTAATCCCGCAGCGCGTGCCGCAGCCGCTGCGTGTGGCGGGTCCGTTCCCAGATCAGCGTCTTGTGGGTCCGGGCCACGACCTTGATCGCCACGGCCAGCGTGCTGTCCCCGGCCACCGGTCGCAACTCGTGGGCATGAGTGCGGACCATGTCGGCCAACACATGCGCATCACCGGCATCACTCTTCGCACCGGAGACACCCAGCCGGTCCCGGAACCGGGCTGCTTGCAACGGGTTGACCGCGAACACCGTGTAATCAGCGGCGACCAACGCAGCCACCCACGGACCGCGGTCGGTCTCGATCCCGACCAACACCTCAACCTCGTCGGCATCCTCCCCGGCCAGTTGCCCGATCATCGTGTGCAGTCGTGCCATCCCGGCCACACCCTCAGGCAACCGGGCCCGGGCCAGCCGACGACCCGAACTGTCCATCACCTCCACATCGTGATGATCCTCGGCCCAGTCATCTCCCACGAACAATCGCAACGGTCCTCCAGGTTTCTCGACACCAACCAACCGGTCCAGCAGCCAGCAGGAGAACCATCAGCGACCTAATCAAACAGTGCTCACACCCAACAACCCGGCGGGCAACGACATCCCAGCAGCGATCACATTCTCCCGACCTACCGGCAAAGGGCACGATCTGTCGACAGGACTCAAACGTCCAGGCTCAAGAAGTGCTCACCCGCCAGTCGGCTACCAACCAGGAGTTTGCCCGATGACTCACTCCCAGAACTGATTAGGCTCAGGGAACGAAACCTCCGGCGTTCCCACTGGCTGGCAATTCGATCATGACGGCACCACCGCCGGCCTGGTCACCGACCTGACCGGTGACGGCACCGATCGACTGCTGCTCGGTGACGCGTCCGGCGTCTCCTGTTACCAGGGCGATCACCGGCTCTGGCACTCCCCCACGAAGGCGGCGGTGACGGCGCTGGGACGCGGCGGCGGACCGGACGGGACCGCGATCATCGTCGGCCAGGCGGACGGCGAACTCGCGGTGATCGACATCGACGGCCAACCACTGTGGCGGCAGACGTTCCAACCGCACATGGGACATCCGGCGACGGTCCGGGCGGCCTTCTCCGCTCGGCTGGACGCGGACGGGCCACCGTCGGTGATCATCGCGACGGAGAGCTGCCAGGTCGAGGCGTTCACCGGCGCCGGGGAATTCCGATGGCGCTACGAGGTGGTCCATGCGGCCTCGGCGGCGGGCGCGGCCGATCTTGACGGGGACGGCCTGGACGAGATCATCGCCGCGACCGAATACTGGAGCTGGCACGCGATCCGGGCCGACGGCCGCGCCCTGTTCCGGACCCGTGGCGTGGAGAGCTCCGGCGCCTCCGCGGTCGCCTCATTGCCGGCGAGCCGGGAGCGATTGGCCGTCTTCGGCGGCTGGGACGGCCATCTGACCGCCTACCGCCCGGATGGCGAACGGGCCTGGGACCGCGCCCTCGGCGACGTGATCACCGCGGTGATCGAGAGCGATGATGATCTTGTCGTCGGCACCCGCGCCGGTTCCGTCTACCGGATCGCGCCGGACGGCACGATCCGGTGGCGTCGCGACACCGGCGCGGCCGTGACCACCCTGGCCGGCTGCGACGAATTGATCACCGTTGCCGGGCCGGACCGGCTGCACCGGCTTAACGCCGCGGGGCATCCGGTGGCCGAAACGGCCTGGCCGGCCGGCCCGACCGAGCTGGCGGAACTCCGTACCGACGGCACGATCGGCCTCTACCTCCGCGACGCCACCGGCCGCCACTCCTGGCTCCCGCTCCCCCACTAGCCACCATAAACGCGACCGTTCGATCGATCCGCGACCGTTCGAACGGTCGCGGATCGATCGAACGGTCGCGTTTATGTGCTTCGGGCGACGTACCTTGTGGTCGGCTGTGTTACCGGCTCGGCATGCGGCGTTCATGATTTGGGCTGGCGCGGGATACCGCGCTCCAGCAGGCTGGTGCTGAGCGTCAACCACCTCGCTGCGGACGATCCCAGGAGACGTGATGGATGAAGCTTCGAGTCGGCGCGACTTTCTGCGCCGCGGCGCCCAGGCGACGGGCGCGGCGGCCGCGCTCAGCGTGTTCCCGCCCAGCATCCTCAAGGCGCTGGCCGTGCCCGCCAACGTGCAGACCGGAACGATCAAGGACGTCAAGCACGTCGTGATCTTGATGCAGGAGAACCGCAGCTTCGGCCACTACTTCGGCACCATGCGCGGTGTTCGTGGCTTCGGCGACCGGTTCCCGGTCCCCTTGGCCAGTGGAAAATCGGCCTGGTTCCAGTCGGACGGGACTCGGGAGATCCCGCCGTATCACATGGACAAGGAGAAGGTGAACGCGCTGCTGCTGCCCTCGACGCCGCATGCGTTCGCCGACGCGCAGGCCGCCTGGAACCAGGGGAAGCTGGGCTTCTGGCCGCAGCACAAGACGCCGTACTCGATGGGCTACTACACCCGCGACGACATCCCGTTCCAGTTCGCGTTGGCCGAGGCGTTCACGATCTGCGATGCCTATCACTGCTCGGTGACGACCGGGACCGATCCGAATCGGATCGTCTTCTGGTCCGGCTCCAACTTCAACCCGGAGTTGGCGGCCCAGGGCATCAACTGCACCGACGCCGATGCCGAGCCCAACAACCTGCGCTGCTGGATCACCGGTGCGCTGCCGGAACCCGGCTACACCTATCAAGGGTCGGCCTTCCGCTGGCAGACGTTGCCCGACGTGCTGCAGGAGGCCGGCGTCAGCTGGGGCTTCTACCAGGATCCCAACGACAACTGGACCGGCGCCATGCACGGCGGTCTGGCGTTCGAGAGCTTCCGCTCCGCCGAGCCCGGTTCCCCGCTGTACGAGAACGGGATGACGCACCGGTCGATCGAGCAGCTCGCCGCCGACGTGCAGGACGACGCGCTGCCGCAGGTGTCCTGGGTGCTGCCCAGCCGGATCCAGTCCGAGCATCCGGGCGCACCGTCCAGCCCGTACCACGGCGGTCACTTCACCACTCAGGTGCTGGACGCGCTGACCGCCAACCCCGAGGTCTGGGCGCAGACCGTCTTCTTCCTGACCTTCGACGAGAACGACGGGCTGTTCGATCACGTCCCCGCTCCGGCGCCGCCGTCGTACAACGAGGACGGATCCCTGGCCGGCAAGGCCACCCTCGGCCTGGACGGCGAGTACTTCTCCGATCCCGACCGCAAGTACCTCAAGGCCGACGACACGATCAGCGGCACGGTCCGCCCGTACGGCCTCGGCCCACGGGTGCCGATGTATGTGGTGTCGCCGTGGAGCAAGGGCGGCTGGGTCAGCTCGGAGGTTTTCGATCACACGTCGGTGGGCCGGTTCCTGGAGCAGCGATTCGACGTCACGGTGCCGGCGATCAGCCCCTGGCATCGTGCGGTCTGCGGCGACCTGACCACGGCGTTCGACTTCAAGGCGCCCAACGACGCCCCGTTCCCCGACCTGCCCGACATGAGCGACTACGAAGCCGTCGAAGCCTGGCAGCGGACGCTTCCGTCGGCCGAGCCGCCGGCCGAACCGCAACCGCTGCACCAGGAACTGGGCGTCCGCTACTCGCGCGCGCTGCCGTACCGGCTGCACACGGAGGCGCGGATCGATGCCGCCGGGACCGAGCTCAGCCTGACCTTCCGCAACACGGGCGACGTCGGTGCCGTGTTCCACGTCTACGACCTGCACCACCTGGACCGGATCCCGCGCCGCTACACCGTCGAGGCCGGCAAGGACCTGACCGACCAGTGGGACCTCGGCGCTGACGACGGCGACTACGCCCTGCAGGTGTATGCCCCCAACGGGTTCTTCCGGCTGTTCCAGGGCAACGCCCGGGGCCCGGCGGAACCCGAGATCGAGGTGCGGCCCGACGGCCGCCGGGGCGACGTCGTGGTGAGCGTCAGCAATCCAGGCCCGACGGACACCCGGGTCCGGTTCGTGGCCAATGCTTACCTCCGCGGCGGTCCGTGGAGTCTCGAGGTCAAGGCGGGCGGACAGGCCGAGCGGCGTTGGTCGCTCGGCTCCAGCGGACTCTGGTACGACCTCACGCTCACCGCGGACGGCGCGGCGTCCTACGAGCGACGCTTCGCCGGCCGGGTGGAGTCGGGCGAGGACGGCGTGAGCGACCCGGCCTTCGGCCTGCCCGATCGCCGCAAGGTGCCGCGCTGAAGCCGTGCTGTATGTGGCGGTGGCGGCGTGAAGACCTTCAAGCAGCAGCAAAGGGGGCCGGGTCCGGCGACGGCTGGGTCCGTCGGCCACTTACGCCTCTCGAAGGGTCGCAAGTTCACCGAGAGTCGCCTTTTCCACGCGACAACAGCCGATTTCACGTGGAAAAGGACACTCTCGACGACCCACACCCGACCCACGCGGGCGATCTCGCCGGCCCTCGAACCTCTTGACGGTTCTCCCCATCGCTCCGTAATCTGTTGATTCGGTGAACTAATACGTATTAAGGACCCGGGATGGCGGCTCAGCGACGACGCGCGACGCAGGTGGACATCGCCCGCCGTGTCGGTGTGTCCCAGGCGACGGTGTCGCTGGTCGTCAGCGGCGGTGCGGCCAGCGACCTGGTCGCCGAGGAAACACGCCGGCAGGTGCTGGCGGTGGCCGCCGAGCTCGGGTACGCGGTCAACGCCGTCGCGCGCAGCCTCAAGGGCGGGGCCAACCGGATGCTCGGCGTCTACACCTTCGAGCCGGTCTTCCCGGTCGACCAGCGTGACTTCTACTTCCCGTTCCTGCTCGGCGTGGAAGAAGCGACCGCCGAGTACGGCTACGACCTGCTGCTCTTCACCTCGGCCACCTCGGGCGGCAACCGCCGGATCTATGCCGGCGGGGTCAACCGGCTCAAGGTGGCGGATGGTTGCGTCCTCCTCGGCCGTCAGTTGCACCAGGACGACCTGGCCGCGCTACTCCGCGAAGACTTCCCGTTCGTCTTCATCGGTCGGCGCGAGGTGCCCGGCGAGGACCTGTCCTACGTCGCGGCCGATTATGTCGGCGCGACCCGCGACGTGGTGCGTTCCCTGGCCCGCCTCGGGCATCGGCGGCTGGCATATCTGAAGGTGGCCCACGACCAGGAATGGACCCGGGACCGCGAGGCGGGTTTCCGGCGGGGACTCGAGCAGGCGGGCATCCCGGTGGACCAGATCCTGATCCACCCGCTGAGCGGATCGAACCTGGTCGGCGAGTCCCGGATCTCGGAGTGGCTGGCGGCCGGGATCACCGCCATCCTGGTCGAGCCCAGCCAGGACGACAGCGCGATCTCCGCCGTCGAACGCGCCGCCACCGCGGTCGGCGCGCGGATCCCGCAGGATCTGTCGGTCGTTCTCCTCGGCGACCCGCCGCTGGTCAACGCCACGGCCCGGGAGTGGACCCGGTTCAGCATCCCGCGGGAGCAGATGGGCCGCGAAGCCGTACGGCTGCTGCTCGAGCTCCTTGCCGACGAATCCGGTACGGCACGTCAGCTGTACCTGGACTGCGTCCCCGTCCCCGGGGATTCGGTAGCGCCACCCCGGCCTGATCCAGGAGGACCGCGATGACCGACCAGGGCCCGACCGCGCCACGATTCACCCGGCGGCAAACCATGCTGGCCGGCGCCGGCTCGATCACCGCGGCGATCGTGGCCGGTTCCACCGCGCGGGCCGCGGCCGAGCGACCTGACCCGTCCCGTGGCCCCGGCGACCGGCCTGGCCGGTTCGAGCGAACGACCTTGTGGACCCGCGGCGAGAACGGCTGGGTCGACTTCCGCGTCCACGCCGTCGACACGACCCCGGCGGGCACGATCCTGGCGTTCAGCGAGGCCCGCGTCGGTGCCAGCGCCGACGACGGACCGAAGGATCTCGTCCTTCGCCGCAGCGTCGACGGCTGCCGGACCTGGGAGCCGACGACCTACCTCGAGCGGCACGACGGCGGCGGCTGGGCCAACCCCACCCCGGTGGTCGACCGGCGCACCGGCCGGATCACGGTCTGCTACGCCTGGAACGACCGGGGCCGGTCCTCGAGGGTGTTCCGGCGTACGTCGACCGACGACGGGATCAGCTGGAGCGATCCCGCGGAGCTGACGCACCTGTTCGCCGAGAACCCGCACGCCTGGACGTTCCACCTGCCCGGACCGGGCCGCGGTATCCAACTCGCAGACGGCCGGCTCCTGGTCGAGGTATGGCATCGCCGGTCGATCGAGGTGCCCGCCGCCGAACGCGGCTACACCGCAAGTGTCATCGCCAGCGACGACGGTGGACGGAGCTGGATCTGGGGCGGCGTGGTGCCGGATCACGCGGGGCTCGGCCTGAACGAGGCACGGATCGCCCCGCTGGCCACCGGCGAAGTGATCATGAACTCCAGACTGGCCGGCGGGCCGAGCAACACCAGCCGGGCCGTCGCCCGGAGCCGGGACGGCGGCCGGACCTTCGCCGCGGCCGTGGTCGAGACCAACATCGCCCCGCACGCGGGCGTCACCTCCGGGCTCGCGGCCCGCGTCGACCGGTCGGGCGTCGAACGGATCGTCTACAGCGGCCCGGTCACGGGCACGGAGCGGCGCACGATGTATGCGCGGATCAGCTACGACGGAGCCAAATCGTGGTCCTGGGGACGGATTGTCGACGACACCCGCGCCGGCTATTCCGACCTCGTCTGGCTCGACGACGGCACGCTGCTCCTCCTCTACAGCCGGCTCGGTGGGTCCGGGGCCGAGACGCTCGAGGTCGTCGCCGCCCGGTTCGACCTCGCCTGGCTGACCCAGGGTCGCGACGCCGTCGGCACCGGGCCGGTCGGCCTCCGCGGCGAACGCCAGGCCGAAGGATTGCGCTCCGAGTCCGCCCTCCCCCGCGTGCCGATGATCATCGACCCGGCTGCCGCCGGCTCGGCGGCCACCCACATTCCGGCCACCGCAGCGAACGACGCGTACCGGGTGAGCATCGTGCCGGCCGATTCCGGGCGGCGCCGGCTGCGCTGCCGCTTCCGCGCCCCCGGGCCGGCCGCCGGCGCCGACGTGGTGATCAAGGTCGACGGGCAGCGCCGCGGCGGGGTCGTGAACACGTCGGCCGGCGACCCGTTCCTGGACGTCGACCTCGGGATGATCATGGTCCGGGCGGGCCGACCGGTGCGGCTCGAATTCCTGGTGCACGGGCCCGCTCCCGGCACCGACGACCACGCCTTCCAGCTCGACACCATCTCTCTCCTACCGCCCTGGAAGCCCTAGCGGTAGGCAACGCGCCACTGGCAACAATCCACCACTATCGCCCTGGAGGCACGGTGCAGAAGGTCATTCAGTACGAACGCGGTCTGGAGAAGTTCAAGCCGCTGCGGACCATCGTCACCTACGACGATTTCGACCGGGGATTCAACGGCTGGCTGGACCTGACCCCGAACTTCGTCAACGACGACTACCGCCACCATCCGTCCGAGGTGGACCTGGCGAGCTGGGCGCCGTCGATGATCAGTGCAGCGCCGATGCGGTTCGCCGCCACGCACGGTTCGATGGAGGGCACCTACTCGCTGAAGCTGAACACGAAGCCGGTCGCCAATCGGTACGAAGAGAAGCCGGCGAACGGGAGCATGGGGGTGGCGCTGAAGCGGCTGTCGAACTTCGACCCGGACCTGCACCACCTGCAGATCGAGGCCTGGTACGCCTATACGCCGCAGCAGGACCGGCTGGGGTTCGGCGAGGAGGACCTGCGGGCGTTCGGCTTCTACTTCGATGTCCAGGACGCCGAATACCGCTGGATGCCCGGAGTCCGCTACGTGAACTCCGTGAACGGGAAGCTGACCAAGAAGTGGCAGTACTGGAAGGTCGCCGACGGGGTGACCAAGAAGGACTGGTGCTACGGCCGAGAGGACGGCTGGCAGCGGCCCGGGGTCGACAATCTCTGGTACGGCCGGCGCTTCCCCGACGGCTCGGCCGACGCCTTCCAGTGGCTGCCCGACGGCGACCAGGACCTGCTGTACAACGAAAGTCCGGACAAGATCAACTGGCTCTACTTCCGGCTGCTGATCGACTACCGGCGACGCGAGTACGTCGAGTTGCAGAGCATGGACCGGACCTTCGACCTGCGCGGACTGGCGCCGACGCTGGTCACGCCGTACAAGAGCATCACCAACCTGATCAACCCGATCTTCTTCGTCGAGACCGACACGAATCGCAGCGTGAATCTCTTCCTCGATTCCGTCGTCTACTCCACCGACTGATCCAGTCCGGAAGGCCTCTCCGTGCTCAACTTCGCCACCTCCGTCATCGAACGCCGGCTCAAGATCAGTGCCGATCACCCTACCCATCCGTACGAGGCGGGCTGGGCCGGTGAGGCCGTCTTCTTCGTCCAGGTCGAGGGTGATCATCCAGAACTGTCGGTCCAGGCCCAGATCTCACCGGACGGCCTGCACTGGGTCGACCGCGGCGACCCCCGGGTGATCACCGCCGACCAGGAGATCACCGCCATCGAGCTGGCCAACTTCGGCGGCTGGCTCCGGCTGTCGTTCACCGGGGCGTCGCCGGAACGTCCGGCGACGGTGTTGGTGCAGCTCGCCCTGAAGGGCTGACCGCCGGCCCAGGCCCGGACCGCAGATCACACCGCAGGAAGAGCCAGACAACTCAGCGAGGAGTGAGGCCATGACATCCCTTCGGCACGCCGCGACCGCGGCGACAGCACTGCTGACCCTGGTCGTCGCCGTTGCCTGTGGCGCGGCCGAGGGTCCGCCGGCTGACGGTGCGGCGGACGGCGGGGAGCTCGCCGTCGCCGGCCAGTTCCCGATCGAGTCGATCGATCCGAACGGGAAGCTGGCCATCGACGGCGGCACCCGGGTCGCGGCGATCCAGCTCTACAGCCCGTTGCTGCGGACGACCGGCCCCGGCGAGTTCGAGGGCGTCGCCGCCGAGAGCTGGGATTCCAACGACACCGCGACGGAATTCACCTTCACGCTGAAGACCGGGATCACGTTCTCGGACGGTTCCCCGATCACCGGTGCGGATGTCGCGGCGGCGTTCGCCCGCACGGTCGAGTCGGACAGCCCGTTCTCGGCCAACTTCGTCGACGTCGAGGTCGCGGCGACCGACAGCACCGTGACCTTCGCGCCGGCCGACCCGGACCCGGCGCTACCGGCCAAGCTGACCGGAGTGATGATCACCCCGGCCGGCGCCGCCGTGGACAGTTACCAGGGCACGCCGGTCACGTCGGGACCGTTCGCGGTGCAGTCCTTCACGCCCGGCGGTGACCTGATCATGGTCCCGAACGAGCACTACTGGGGCGACAAGCCGAAGATCGAACGGCTCACGATCCGATCCATCCCCGAGCTGTCCACCCGGGTCACCGCGCTGGGGACCGGCGAACTGGACATCATCTGGGGTATCTCCGACGACGACGTCCAACAACTCCGCAGCAATCCCGAGATCAAGATCGAATCCGCCGCCGGCTCCGCGGTGATCACGATGTGGATGAACGCAACGACGCCCGCGTTGCAGGACGCCAAGGTCCGCCGCGCGCTGTGGCAGGCGGTCGACTTCGACAAGTTGATCACCCTGCTCTATCCGGAAAGTGGCAAGCCCGCGGACTCCGTCGTCGCGCCGACGGTCTTCGGCTACGCACCCCAGCAGCCGGTCGACTACGACCCGGCGGCCGCGCAGCGGGCCCTCGTCGATGCCGGCTTCGACTTCGACAACACCACCCTGCGATTCCACTTCTCCCAGGCCCAGTTCCGGCAGTGGGTGCAATCCGTCGTCTCCGATCTGGCGGCGGTCGGCGTCAAGGCCGAGGTCCTGGAGAAGGAGCAGGCCGTCTACACCGAGGACCTGCTGGCCCTGCGCTGGGACATCAACATCCAGCAGGTCGGCACCCTCGGGCTGGACGCCTCGTACAACCTCGGGCGGCTCTACCCCTGCGCGGCGAAGCGGACCGGCTACTGCAACCCGGACCTGGACGTGCTACTGAAGAAAGCCGGCACCTCCGTCGATCCAACGGTGCGGCAGCAGGCCTACGCCGACGCGACCGCCCTGATCTGGAACGAGGCCGTCGGCATGTATCCCATGTTCGTCAACAACGTCTTCGCCACCCGGAGCGGGATCGAGGGGTTCCTGGCCGACGGCGAAGGGCTGCCCCGATTCGACACCGTTTCGGTTCCCGACTGATCGAGCCGAACCCATCCGCAGGATCCCACCGACAGGAGCAGCGATGACCGACGAAAACCTCAACCTCAACCGCCGCAGGATGATCGCAGCCGGAGCCGCCGGGCTCGGCCTGCTCGCCGCCAGCGCCACGAAGGCCCACGCCGAGCCCACGCCGCCGGACACGAAGAACCCCGACGGCTCAGCCGCGCTCACCCCGCAGCAGTTCGGCGCCGTCGGCGACGGTGTGGCCGACGACACCGCCGCCATCCAGGCAGCGATCCACGCCGCCCGCCAGCAGCAGAACAAGATCGTCGTCCTGCCGCCGGGGCAATACAAGGTGACCTCGACGCTCGTCGTCGGTGATCACGAGTACGAGACGCCGGGCGAGCACCTCAACCGGTTCGTGCTGCGCGGCTACGGCATGTTCGGCGAGGAGCCGTCCAAGATCATCTTCCATCAGGACGGCGTCGGCATCCGGTGGGAGGCGTCGCTCGGCGGGATCCACGGCGTCGCGTTCGACGCGCCGGCCAAGACCGACAACAACGTCGCGCTGCACGTCGCCCGGACGGCAAACACCGACGACACCGACGTCACCATCGTCGAGTGCTCGTTCCTCCGCTTCCAGCGCGCCATCGAGAGCGTCGGCCGTGGCTTCCTCTTCACCAAGAACAAGGTCGCGGTCTGCAGCACCGGCATCACCATTTCCTGGCCCACGGAAGGCGTTCAGGGCAGTGGCGTCCATCTGCTCCCGTACGGCCTGCGCAAGTGGCTGATCACCGACAACCACTTCCACTCCAACTTCGACGCCATCGTGTTCAACGGCGCTCCGGACGGCGACTTCCGGGGAGCGGTGATCAGCAACAACGTGCTCGACATCGGACGACGGCTGTTCAAGGGCAGCCTGACCAACTCGACGATCAGCGGCAACGTGATCGAGAACGGAACCGGGAACGCGATCATCCAGATCGACGCCGGCGGCCACAACCTGACCATCACCGGCAACGTGATCGGCGGGTTCGATACGACCCCCGGAGCCTGGGACCCGCCCCGCTACGCGATCCACTTCACCGGCGGGGCCTCGGCGAAGAATGTCACGATCACGGCCAACACCTTCAACTGGATCGACGGCTCGGGCATCCGGTTCGATCAGCCGGTCGACAAGATCAGCATTACGGCCAACTCGTTCGATCACTGGAATCTGAGCAAGTCCTCCAGCCACGCGGCCGTGGTCGTCAACGCCGACGCCGGCCGGCTCGCCGTACTCGGCAACGTCATCTCGGCCAACCCCAACCCGGCCGGGCCACCGGTCCGGATCGCCGGCACCCTGAGCGAGTCCAATGCCGTCGGCAACGTGTTCGAGCAGGACAGCCTGGTCGCCGCCGGGGCGATCGGTCCGGACTCGTTCGTCGAGTCCGAGCCGGGCCGCTTCACCCGGCTTCAGCTCGCCGGCGCCAAGAACGCAGCCGTGCGGGTTGTCAGTACGGCCACCGACGGAATCGCGGCCGACGACAGCTTCGGCGGCTACCTGGTGGAGAGCGCCCTCGCGGCGGGCTCGGGCCCCGGAGTCAAAGGCGGGATCGAGGTGGTCGCAGCGAACCAGTCCGGCTCAGCGGCCACCAACATCCTCTGCTCGACGACCTCGACCAACGAGGTGGTCTCGTTCCAGGCCAGTGTCGCGGGCCTGGTCCCGCCGACGGACAACTCCCGCGACATCGGCAGCGCCGACGCGAACATCCGCACGGTGTTCGCCCACGCCGCGCGGCTGCACCCGCACACCGTCGCGACCCTACCGCCGGCGGCCGATGCCCCCGGTGCGCTGATCCAGGTAGCAGACGGCCACCGCGGCAAGCCGTGCCTCGCCGTGTCCGACGGGTCGTCCTGGCGCCGCATCCCGCTCACCGACGCGATCCGATGATTGCAGGGACAGTCCGAGGCGTGGCGCTCTCGAAGTCTGTCGAAGGGGAAGAAGACGGGTTCGTTCCCTGAGCCTGTCGAAGGGCAAGTCAGGTGTGACCTGGAACACCGGACCGAGGCGCCGCGATCAGACCTGCCCCTCGACAGTCTCCGGGAACGAAACCCTCTTTCCCACGAAGCCAACCGAGGTCGGACCGATGCCCAAGATCACGAAGGAGCGGAGCTGGCGCCGAGGTAATGTTCGGCGATCTCGTCGCTGGTGGTCAGCCAGCTGTCCGGTTGGGCCGCCAGGTAGGCCAGGGCCTGGTCCAGATACTTCGCCCGGTGCGGTTGGCCGATCACGAACGGATGCAACGCGATCGGCAGCACCCGGCCGCTGTCGATCGAGTCGGCCCGCAGCTGCTCGTACGCGTCGATGATCATTTCGACGAACTGCGGGCCGGTGCTGCCGCGCGGAAAGACCTGAAGATCATTGAGCTCGACGGAGTACGGGACGCTGATCATGCCCGGCACCTTCAACCGGTACGGCTGATCGTCGTTCGTCCAGTCCAGGACGTAGCTCAGTCCGAGGTCGGTCAGCAGCGCGGGGGTGTTGAACGTCTCGGTCAGGCCGGGCCCCATCCAGCCGCTCGGCCGACGGCCGACGGCAATCTCGATGGTCTCGACGATGTCGGTGAGCAGCGCACGTTCCTCGTCCAGGGCCAGGTCACCGTGCAAGATCGAATTGGTCCTACCGTGGGCCAGCCAGGCCCAGTCCCGGATGCGCCCGGCCTCGATGATCTGCGGGTAGTGGGCGGCTACGTCGGAGTTGATCAAGGCGCTGGCCCGGAACCCGTGCCGGTCCAGGCTCTCGATGGTGCGCCAGATCCCGACCCGGGTGCCGTAGTCGCGCCAGCCGTGATTCAGCGCGTCCGGCACCAGGTGGGTGGTGGCCGGGACCAGCGTGGTGGACGGTCGGTCGATCAGGAAATGTTCGATGTTGAGGCCGACGTAGACCGCGACCTTGGCGCCGCCGGGCCACTGAATCGGCGTGCGTTCGGTGATCGGGCTGTAGTCGTACGGTTCGCGGGGAGTCGTGGAAATCGTCATGATCCGACGGTAAGATCTGACATTGATGTCAGGTTCAAGTCCTGGGAGGCGACGAGATGCGGATCGGTGAACTGGCCCGGCGCACCGGGGTCAGCGAGCGCTCACTGCGCTACTACGAGCAGCAGGGTCTGCTGGTCTCCGAGCGGACCGCGGGCACCGCGAGTTCTCCGAACGGGCGGTCGACCGGGTGATCTTGATCCAGGAGCTGTTCGCCGCCGGCCTGCACAGCACCAAGATCGCCGAGCTGCTCCCCTGCCTGCGCGACGCCGACGGCGGCCCCTCGAAGATCGCCACCCCGCGCCTCGTCGACGACCTGACCGCCGAGCGCGAGCGGATCGACGGGATGATCAGAGACCTGATCAACTCCCGCGAGGTCCTCGACGAGGTGATCAACGTCGCCGCCCAGTCGGCTCAGCTGCAGCCGCTGGTCGAGCCGCAGCCTTCGCAGACGTAGCAGCTGCCGCTGGGCCGCATCTTGGTGCCACAGCTGAAGCAGAGCGGCGCGTCGACGCTGGAGCCGGAGATCGACTCCATCAGTTCGGCGGTGGTGTGCACGGACGATTCGACCGGCTTCGCGGCGGGCTCGTCGGCCAGCTCCGGTTCGGCGTCGGACTCAGAGCTCTTCAACGATTCCGATTCGCTGACCTGGTCCGAGTCCTCGGCCGGCAGGTAGGAGCCGGTCTCGACCTGGCGGGCCCGCTCGCCGGCGGTATAGATGCCGAGCTCGGCCCGGCGCTCGAACGGAAGATGATCAAGGGCCAGCCGGCGGAAGATGTAGTCCATGATCGACTGCGCCATCCGGATGTCCTGGTCGTCGGTCAGCCCGGCCGGCTCGAACTTCAGGTTGGTGAACTTCTGGATGAACGTCTCCAGCGGCACGCCGTACTGCAGGCCGATCGAGACCGCGATCGAGAATGCGTCCATCACGCCGGCCAGGGTCGAACCCTGCTTGCCCAGCTTGAGGAACACCTCGCCCAGGCCGTCGTCGGGATAGGAACCCGAGGTCATGTAGCCCTCGGCACCGCCGACCGAGAACGACGTGGTCAGGCTCGGCCGGGTCTTCGGCAGCCGCTTGCGGATCGGCCGGTATTCGATCGTCGCAGCCTCGGCCGGCTGATCCTTCTTCTTCGCCTTGCCGTCGCTCAACGGCTGGCCGACCTTGCAGTTGTCCCGGTAGACGGCGAGCGCCTTCAGTCCGAGTTTCCAACCCTGCAGATAGACGTCGGCGATCTCCTCGACCGTCGCGGTCTCGGGCAGGTTCACCGTCTTGGAGATCGCGCCGGACAGGAACGGCTGCGCCGCGGCCATCATCCGGACGTGGCCCATCGGCTTGATCGCCCGCTCGCCCATCGCGGTGTCGAACACCTCGTAGTGCTCCGGCTTCAGCCCCGGCGCGTCGATCACGTGGCCGTGTTCGGCGATGTATTCGATGATCGCCTCGGCGGTCTCGTCGGCGTAGCCCAGCTTGCGCAGCGCCCGCGGGATGGTCTGGTTGACGATCTGCAGCGAACCGCCGCCGACCAACTTCTTGAACTTGACCAGCGAGAAGTCCGGCTCGATGCCGGTGGTGTCACAGTCCATCATGAAGCTGATCGTCCCGGTCGGCGCGAGCACGCTGGCCTGCGCGTTGCGGTAGCCGTGCTCCTCACCGAGCTTGATCACCGCGTCCCAGGCCGCCGTGGCCCGCTGCTGCACGGAGTCGTCCAGCACGCCGACCGACCGGAGCGAATCGTTGGCGGCCTGGTGCTTGCGCATCACCCGGCGGTGCGCCGTGGCGTTCCGGGCGAAGCCGGCGTACGGGCCGACCGCACCGGCCAGTTCCGCCGACCGCCGATAGGACGCGCCGGTCATCAGCGACGTGATCGCGGCGGCGAACGCGCGCCCGCCGTCGGTGTCGTAGCCATGACCGGTGGCCATCAGCAGCGCGCCGAGGTTGGCATATCCGATGCCGAGCTGGCGGAAGTCCCGGGTGGTCTCGCCGATCGCCTCGGTCGGGAAGTCGGCGAAGCAGATGGAGATGTCCATCGCGGTGATGATCAACTCCACCGCGCGCTCGAACTTCTCGCCGTCGAAGGCCCCGTCGTCGCCCAGGAACTTGAGCAGATTGAGGCTGGCCAGATTGCAACTGCTGTTGTCCAGGCTCATGTATTCCGAGCAGTTCCGCACCACCACTCCATTGGCAACATAAGAATGGTTGCGCGGCTCGGCCAGGTTGTAGGTGAGCTCGATGCCTTCGTCGCTGCGCTCCACCAAGCGCACTGTCTGATCGGTGTCGTACGCCGTCCTGGAGGAGACCGCCTCGGACAGCAACGCCGCCTTACGAGACAATGAGAACCCGACCTCGGCGGCGAATCGATCGAGTGCCCTCCCGGTAATTCGCAGGTCGTAACCGGCCGACCGCCGGTAGTAGGTCACCGAGCCGTCGGGCCCTCGGTGCGCGTATCCGTCGTCGCTGCCGGCCTGAACCTGATAGATCCGGCTGGTCACCCCGAAGGTCGAAAGAAGCCGCTGCACGCCGATCAACAACGCGCGGGACGCCGATCCCAGGCCTGCGTAGGAGCCTTTCGCCTGATTGAGCACCACCGTGCCGTCGGCATCGAAGAGTCCTCGCAGGAACTCGGCCACCATCTCGGTCGGTGCCTGGAACACCGCCTCGGGAACTGACTTGCCACTCGCCACCGCCCGGCCCACGCCGAGGCCGGCGAGGAACCGGAAGAACTGCTGCCGCCCGAACCGCAACTGCGCGGTGCCATTCGCCTGCTCGCTGAGCTTTGGCGTCACGCCGCAATTGATCCGGGTGACGAAATCGCCGTGCCGCGGCAGGATCTCGGTCCGGTCCTCAGCGCTGCCGTAAATGGTGCTGACCGTCTGCGAGGTGGTGCCGTCGCCGATCAACCAACCAAGGTAGTGCGCAAGATCAGAACTCCACTCCTCTGGCAGATCGAGCGAGTCCCTGCGCTCTCCCTTGGCCGAACGCAGCGCCCGCAGCGCTGCTTCTGGTAGCGCCCAAGAGGCATTCACGGCCGGGGTCGGGAGATCGAGTGCCAGGACCTTGTCCTCGGCCGACAGATGCTCGGCCTCGACGTAGCCGCGGTTCGTCGTCCAGATCCGGTGACCCGGCGTGCAGCGGACCTCGAGTCCGGAGTTGAACCGCAATCGCACGATCGGGTTCCGGCCGGTGATCATGAATGCGTTCGGCGAGGTCAACACCATGGCGTGCGCCGGAGCGTCGGGGTTCGTGGCGTCGTGGGTGTAGACCCCGAACTCCTCGCCGAGGTTGGCCCGTTCGAGCAGGTCGCGGAAGCGCAGCAGGCCCTTGTCCGTGTGCACCAACGTGTCGGCGGTGAAGCAAGGATTAGAGGCGTTGATCCGGCCCGACTCGGGGTTGGTGTGCCAGTCGTTGATCGTGTCGTCGTACTGCATCCCCGGATCGGCGCAGTCCCAGGCGGCCTTGGCGATCTTGTCGAACAGCCCACGCGCGTCGACGGTGTCGACCACGCGGCCGTCGGTGCGGGCCCGCAGCCCGAACTCCGTGCCCTCCTCGACCGCGCGCATGAACTCGTCGGTGACCCGGACCGAGTTGTTGGCGTTCTGGTATTGCACCGAGGTGATGTCGCGGCCACCGAGGTCCATGTCGTAGCCGGCCTCGCGGAGCGCGCGGATCTTGTCCTCCTCGCGCGCCTTGGTCTCGATGAACTCCTCGATGTCGGGATGATCGACATCGAGCACGACCATCTTCGCGGCCCGCCGGGTGGCACCGCCGGACTTGATCGTCCCGGCGCTGGCGTCGGCGCCGCGCATGAACGAGACCGGGCCGGAGGCCGTACCGCCGGAGCTGAGCAGCTCGTTGCTGGACCTGATCCTGGACAGGTTGACGCCGGCGCCGGAGCCGCCCTTGAAGATCAGCCCCTCCTCGCGATACCAGTTCAAGATCGAATTCATCGAGTCGTCGACGGCCAGGATGAAGCACGCCGACACCTGCTGTGGCGACGGTGTGCCGACGTTGAACCAGACCGGCGAGTTGAACGAGAAGTACTGGTGCAGCAGCAGCCAGGTCAGCTCGTGCTCGAACGCCTCGGCGTCGGCCGGGGACGCGAAATACCCGTGCTGCTCCCCCGCTCGCCGGTAGCTGATCACGACGCGATCGATCAGCTGCTTCAGGCTGCGTTCCCGGTTGTCGGCACCGAGCGCGCCACGGAAATACTTCGTGGCGACGATCGTCGATGCGTTGGCGCTCCAGGACTCCGGGAACTCGGTGGCCTGCTGCTCGAAGATCGTCTCGCCGGTCTTCCAGTTGGTCTGGACGATGTCGCGACTCTCCCAGGTCACCTCTTCGTACGGGTGCACACCGGCCGTCGTGAACACACGCTCGATCCGCAGCCCCTTGGGCGCCGTGCCGGCGCCGTCGGGAATCGATCGGGTCCGCTCCGTCATTCGTTTACGTTCCTCTCGCCTGGTGCACGGTTCTGATCCTGCACGGCTCTGATCCTGCACAGCTCTGATCTTGCACCCCGGGTCTGACACTCGGGAGGTCTCAGGATTCCGTGCGCCCCGGAGTGAGCTTGTGCGGGGTGAAGTTGCTGACCTTGTTGTCGATCTGATCCGGGATCAGCGGCTCGATGCCCAGCGGCTCGGACTCGATCCGCAGCATCGCGATCTCGGACTCGAAGTCCTCCAGCGAGTGGTACTGCTTGTAGACGCTGGCGAACCGGAGGTAGGCCACCTGGTCCAGCTCCCGCAACGGACCCAGGATCGCCACGCCGACCTCATCGGCCGGGACCTCCGACTGACCGCAGGCGCGCAGTGTGTCCTCGACCACCTGGCCGAGCCGGGCCAGCTGGACCTCGTCGACCGGTCGGCCCTTGCAGGCCTTGCGGACGCCGGAGACGACCTTGTCCCGGTTGAACGGCTCGACGACGCCGCTGCGCTTGACGATGACGAGTTGCATCTGTTCCATCGTGGTGAACCGTCGCGAGCAGGACGGGCATTGGCGGCGTCGCCGAATGCTGCAGCCGTCCTCCGCGGTGCGCGAGTCCAGAACCTTCGAGTCGGTGTGCCGGCAGTACGGGCAGTGCATGGTTTCCTCTCCCCGGGGCCCGCTCACCACAACCTGTGGGACGAAGCCCATCCCCTGACTACTATATGTAGACCCTAGGGCGCCCGCGCGCGCTGTGCAAGCGGTATCGGGAGGAAAATCACACCGGGAGAATTCGGGCCGGGCGGGCCCGGAAACGGCCTCAGAGCAGGTTGCGCGCCAGCACATAGATCAAGGACAGGACGAGCCCGGCGATCAGCCACCGGGTCGGCGTCATGGTGCGCAGCGCGGCCGCGATCCGGGCCGGTGGCCGGACCCGGGGACCGCCCAGCGCTTCGACGATCCAGAGCACGCCGACCACGGTCAGCACGATCAGGCCGACGAAGATCAGCGGGTTGTAGCCGAACGCGGCAGCCAGGTCGCCGTGCAGCAGCGCGCTGCCCAGCCGCGTGCCACCGCACAGTGGGCATTCCCACCCGGTGAGTGAGCGCAGCGGGCACGGGATGCCGTGGCCGCTCACCGCATAGATCGCGCTCAGAGCGATCCCGCCGCCGAAGAACCCGGCCAGATACTTCAAGCCGGCACCCGCGCGGAACGAGGTGGCCGCGCCGTCGGGTCGAGGAACTGCGGCGGCGTCGCCATCCGTTTCGCGCAGTCGACCGGCCATGCGGCCCATTCTGCACCCGGCCGGTGCTGCTCGTCGGCGGGGCCGGCCCGGCTGGCGGTCGCCGAGTGCCGGCGGGCCGAACGGTGGCACTAAGCTCCCCTCCCGGGGCCGCCGGGACCGGCGGCACGTCCGATGCGGAGGTCACAGAGTGAGCCAACCCGACGATCCCGGGCAGCAGGGCGAGCGCGGAGCCCCCCGATCGAATCCCGATCCCGCCAACCCCGACCCGGCCAACCACGGACCGGCCGCCCCGGATGCCGAGCCGACCTCGGACCAGGGCTGGCAGCAGGCCGGCCCGTCCTGGCAGGCATCCGATCAGCCCCGGCCGGACCAACCGCGGCCGGAGCAGCAGTGGCATGCGCCCGGCCCGGAGCGGCAGGCACCGCAGCAGCAGCCGTACGAACCGCCCCAACAGCAGCCGTATCAACCGCCGCAGCAGCCCTACCCATCGCCACATGGTCCCGGACAACAGCCGGGGCAGCAGGACTTCGGCCCGTACGCCGGGTCGCCCTATCCCCCCGCCCAACTACCACCGATGCCCTATCCACCCGTGATGCAGCGGCCCGACTACGCATCCTGGGGCAAGCGGGTCGGCGCCAATGTGATCGACTACATCCCGGGCTACGTCGTCTCGATCGTCGTGCTGATCTGGTACATCGGATTCATCGGCTCGATGATCACCTCGGTGCAGCAGGGCAACAGTTATGTGCCCGACCTGACTTCATTGTCGGTCTGGATGATCGTCATCTGCGTGCTCTCGCTGGTCTCGCTCGGTTGGAACATCTACAACCGGTGGCTCACCGGCGGCCGCACCGGACAGTCGCTCGGCAAGCGGGTCACCAAGATCAAATTGATCAGTGAGGAGACCGGGCAGCCGATCGGCGCCGGCTATGCGTTTCTCCGCGACATCGTCCACTATCTCGATGGCATAGCCTATGTCGGCTTTCTCTGGCCGCTCTGGGATGAGAAGCGGCAGACCTTCGCCGACAAGCTGATGCGGACCATCGTGATCAACCAGCCGGACCAGCCGTCCTGAACGGCGCCGGCATCCGGCCGTCGGCGCCAGATCAGCGGACCGCGGACTGCACCGTCGGCCGATAGTCGTCGGCCGTGACCCGGGCCACGGTCGCACCGATCACGGTCAGTGCCGCGGCGGCGATCGCCAGCCCGATGATCATGATCACGGTGACCCCGCGCCGGGTCAGCCGCCAGTCGAAGTCGAGGTCGCGGATCGGCACCGTGCCATCGATCCGGCAGGACCGCGCCACCGCCGGATCGAGCTGCCGCACCCGGGGACCGGCGACCGCTGTCCGCGGCTGTGCCCACGGCTGAGCCTCTCGGGCTGCTCCACGGCTCGGACGACGAGACCCCGCGCCTTTTCGATCGGCCCGTCGGGTCGGATTCGCGATCAGGGCTGCTGTCGCCATCGTCTACTCCTTCTCCCCAGATCGAACTGATGTTCGATAGAACATGTGTTTGATAATGCACACTCGCCTTGGTCGAAAGCAAGCACATTCGCACGCGTGTTCGGGTGTGTCGTTCCCGATGTCCGAGAGTGAAACAGGCGGCACTGACAATCGACTCCGAGCGCGACTTCGCCGGGATCGGCGGCGGACCCGACACGCCGGGTCGAACAGATGTTTGAATTTGTCTGCGGGCTTCTCTACTGTCAGGCACATGGCCAAGCGCGACGACAATCCATCGGAGAAGAAGCGCGGCTCGACGTCGAGTCGCAGCGAGACCACGGCAGCCGAGACGCCGGCCGGCAATCCTCCGCGACGCCGGGGGCGTCCCCGGGACGCCGATGTCGCGGCCGAACTGGGCGCCACCGTCAGCTCGCTGCCGGACGGGCCGATCGACGCCGCCGGCCTGACGCCGCGGCAACGCCGGGTGCTCGAGGTGATCAAGGAAACCGTCGAGGCCCGCGGCTATCCGCCGAGCATCCGCGAGATGGGTGACGCGGTCGGCCTGGCCAGCTCATCCAGCGTCGCCCATCAGCTGAAGGTGCTGCAGTCCAAGGGATTCCTGCGCCGCGACCCCAACCGGCCGCGCGCGCTGGAGGTGCTGCTGCCGGGTGACCCGGCCGCGGCTGCGGTCGCCAAGTCGGTGGCCGCCGCATCCCAGTCGGAGTTCGACGAGTCCGAGGTCGGCAACAGCTTCCCGGCGCCGGTGCACGTTCCGGTGCTCGGCCGGATCGCCGCCGGTGGGCCGATCCTGGCCGAGGAGCAGGTCGAGGACGTGTTCGCGCTCCCCCGGCAACTGGTCGGCGACGGCGAACTGTTCCTGCTCGAGGTCCGTGGCGACTCGATGGTGGACGCGGCCATCTGCGACGGCGACTGGGTGGCGGTGCGGCGCGAACAGACCGCGGAGAACGGCGACATCGTCGCCGCCCTGTTGGACACCGAGGCCACGGTGAAGACGTTCAAGCGGACCGGCCAGCAGGTCTGGTTGATGCCGCACAACCCGGCCTACGACCCGATCGACGGCAACCACGCCAAGATCCTCGGCAAGGTCGTCGCCGTGCTGCGTCGGGTCAGCTGACCGACAAGATCAACTCCGGTGATCGACTGATCGTCCAGGCGATGCCCCGGCCCGCAGATGCGGGCCGGGGCTTCGCCGTTCAGTCCTGCTTGGCGCGTTCGACGAGGCGGCGCAGGGCCTGGACCGCGACCTCTCGGTCGCGGGTCGGCCAGAAGGCGGGCAGCGAGGCCCGCAGGTAGCTGCCGTACCGGGCGGTGGCCAGCCGGGGATCGAGGATCGCGACCAGACCGCGATCGCTGAGCCGGCGGATCAGCCGGCCGGTGCCCTGGGCGAGCAACAGGGCGGCATGGGTCGCGGCGACCGCCATGAAGCCGTTGCCGCCGGCCTCGGCTACCGCCCGCTGCCGCGCCACGAGCAGCGGATCGTCCGGCCGGGGGAACGGGATCCGGTCGATGATCACCTGGGTGCAGGTCGTTCCGGGCACGTCGACGCCCTGCCACAGCGAGAGGGTGCCGAACAGGCTCGACTCCTCCTCGGCCACGAACCGTCGCTTGAGCTCGGTCAGCTGAGCGTCGCCCTGGCACAAGATCGTCTGCTTCGGCAGTTGCTTGCGGACGAAGGTGGCCGCCGCCTCCGCGGCCCGGCGGGAGGAGAACAGCCCGAGGGTACGCCCGCCGGCCGCCCAGACCAGTTCGGCGATCTCCGCCAGGGTCGCGTCCGACATGCCGTCGCGGCCGGGCGGCGGCAGATCGGTCGCGATGTACAGGATCCCCTGCCGGGGATAGTCGAACGGCGACCCGACATCCAGGCCGCGCCACGGCTGGGGCCGATTCGGGTCGGCCTTCTCGTCGTCGTCCTGGTCGTCGCCGGAGTCGTGATCGACTTCGGCGACCGCGGTCTCGTCCCGTTCGTCCGGCCGCAGCCCGACCGAGGCCGCGATCGCGTTGAAGTCGCCGCCGAGCTTCAGGGTCGCCGAGGTCAGCACCACGGTCCGCGCGCCGAACAGGCTGGCCCGCATCAGCCCCGACACCGACAGCGGTGCGACACAGGCCTCGCGCCCGAACCGTTCGCGTTCGGTCACCCAGATCACGTCGTGCGGGCTCATCGCGGCCATCCGCTCGGCGACGTCGAAGATCTCCTTCACCACCGCCGCGGCCTGCCGCTGATCCGGATCGGCCTTCTCGCCACCACTGGTCAGCTCGCTGACCGCCCGCCGTGTCGCCGTCCGGACGACCGCACAGGCCTGCCCGAACGCCGAGTCCGGATCCTCGATCCGCTCCAGCGGAGACTCGTCCAGGGCCTTCCGCAGCGTGTCGGCCGACTCCAGCAGATCGAGCGCGACCTCGTCCTCGAGATAGGAGGCCGCTCGGCGCCCGACCCGCTCGATCAGCTGCGGGCTGAGTTCGGACGACGCCGCGCCGGTGACCCGAGAGACCAGTTCGTGGGCCTCGTCGATGATCACCGCATCGTGCTCGGGCAGCGCGGTCTCGCCGTGCATCGCGTTGATCGCCAGCAGCGCATGGTTCGTGACCACCAGGTCGGCCGCCCGCGCGACGTCTCGGGAGCGCTCGACGAAGCACGAGTCACCGTACGGGCAGCGCTGCACGCCGAGGCATTCCCGGACCGGGATCGACACCTGCTGCCAACCCTTCTCGGAGTGGCTCGGCGCCGAGTCCCGATCGGCCACGCCGGTCCGGTCGTGCTCCTGCTCGATCCATTCCCGCAGCCGCAGCACCTCCGCGCCCAGGGCCGAATCCGGCTCGGCCGATCCGGCGCTCGGCAGGGTCGAGGCAAGATCATCGACGCCGAACAGCGCACCCTGATCATCGGCTCCGCCGCTGCGCGCCCGGTACAGGCAGGCATAGTTGGTCCGACCCTTCAGCACGGCGTGCCGCGGCCGCTTCTTGGCCACCTTCTCGACCGCCGTCAACGCGGCTGGGATGTCGTTGTCGGCCAACTGGGTCTGCAGCGCCAGGGTCGCGGTGGCCACGATGATCCGATCGGCCGAACCCTCGGCCAGCCGGACCAGGGCCGGCGCCAGATAGCCGAGCGACTTGCCGGTTCCGGTGCCCGCCTGGACCAGCAGGTGCCGGCCCGAGTCGAAGGCCTCGGCGATCGCGTCGGCCATCTCGACCTGGCCCGGCCGTTCCTGGCCGTCGATGCCCGAGACGGCGGCCTCGAGCGCGCGCCGATGACCCGGCTGTTCTGTGTCGGCGTCGCTCGTCTTCGTCGTCGGTTCGGCCACCACCCGTCAACCTTAAGGGGCCGCACCGACGACGAGCGCCCAGGACGCGGTCGGCGGGATGATCAACAGCCATCAGCCGTCGAGATCGGTTCCCCGGGAGACTCCTTCCCAGGCACGCAGTTCGGCGAGATTGCGTTCCAATGCGCTGCCGACCGCGTCGGTGGCGTCGTTGCCGAGCAACAGTCGGAGCGGCGGCGCATCGGCGACCAGCGCGTCGAGGATCGCTTGCGCCGCCTTGGCCGGGTCGCCGGGCTGCGCGTCGTCGAAGTTCTGCTGCATCCGGCGGACCGGCCCGACGATGTCGTCGTACGCCTCGATCGGCTCGGTCAGCCGCATCGCGTCGCCGTGCAGGCCGGTCCGGAACGCGCCGGGCTCCACGATCAGGACGCGGATGCCGAACGGCGAGACCTCCGCCGCCAGCGACTCCGAGAAGCCCTCCAGCGCGAACTTGGTCGCCGAATATGCGCTCACCCCGGCGAACGAGGTCCGCCCACCGAGGCTGCTGAACTGCACGATCGCGCCGCTGCGCTGGGCCCGCAGCTGCGGCAGCGCCGACCGGGTCAGGTTGACCGGCCCGAAGAACTGCAGGTCCATCAGGGCGCGCAGTCGATCATCGGTGGTCTCCTCGGCGGCGCCGATCAGGGCCCGGCCCGCGGCGTTGACGAGCACGTCGAGGCGACCGTACCGCTCGATCACCGTGGCGACCGCGGCCGCGCAGGCAGCGGGATCGGTGACGTCGAGCTCGAGCGGCTCCGCGCCGGCGGGGAGCCGGTTCGTCCGACGAGCGGCGCCGACGACGGTGTCGCCGACGGCGAGGGCGGCTCGGGCGAGTGCGTGGCCGAGGCCCGACGAAGCACCGGTGATCAGCCAGATCCTGGAGGTCATGGCCACCAAACCTACGAGCACGAACGGCCGTCAGAGATGTACGTTCTTGCCGCCCGCGTAGCGGCCCGGCGACACCCCGACCTGGCGCTTGAAGTGGCGGCTGAAGTGGCTGAGGTCGAAGAAGCCGACCTCGTGCGCCGTGTCGCTCACCGATCGCCCAGCCAGCAGCAGGCGTTTCGCCCGCTCGATCCGAAGTTGCAGCTGGTACGCGTGCGGCGGAACCCCCACGCTGGCAGCGAAGAGCCGGCCGAGCCGGTACGGGCTCAGCCCGCTCACGTCCGCGAGCTCTTGCAGCATGACGTTCTCCGCGTAGTGGTCGTGCAGGTATTCGCGGGCCCGCAGCACGGCTCGGTGTGGCAGCTGATTCGGCCGGCCACTGCCACCCTGAGCGTGCCGTTCGACGAGCCCGGTGAGCCAGCCGACCAGCTGGATTTCCTGGTCCAAGGTGGTGGCAGCGTCACGGACCGCGCGGAAGGTCCGTGCGAAGGAGCGCACCGTCGCACCGTCGGCGATCGCGAGGTCGCTGAACGTGGGCAGCGACCGCCCGGCGACGGCTTCCATCAGGCTCGACCGCACGTACAGGGTGAGGTGTTGCGAAGGCCGGTCCAGGGCGACCGGATCGCGTGGCTCGTGCGGTTCGCCCGGCATGACGACGGTCAGCTGGTTCGGTGGGACCGCGTGATAGCCACCGCGGTAGCTGATGCCGCAGGGTTGGTCGAGATTGAGGTTCAGCTGATATTCGGCGTGCGCGTGCCGCGGCAGGGCTGCCGGTGGCCCTGGCTGATAGCGATACCACTCGAGCAGCACCTCGTGCCGAAGCAGGCCACCCGCCTCGACCGCGCCGGCCACGTCCATCGTTCTCGGGTCCGAGGGACGTCGATCAGGAGGCCGGGGCCACCTGATACGGCTCCAACATCCCGGCCAGTTGCGCGTTCACCCGGGCGGTGATCAAGCTGCCCTCGGCGGTGTGATCACAGTCGATGAGCTCGCCGGCCTGATGGATCCGATTCACCAGATCGCCGCGCTCGTACGGAATCAGGGCGGTCACCTCGATCTCCGGCCGCGGCAGCCCCGCCTCGATCCGGGCCCGCAGCTCGTCGATGCCACGGCCGGTCCGGGCCGAGACGACCTCAGCCGCCGGGAACTGGCTGCGCAGCGTCACCAGCTGATCGGCATCGGCCCGGTCGGCCTTGTTGATCACGATCAGCTCCGCCACCTTGGCGGCGCCGATCTCGCCGAGCACGGTGCGGACCGCCTTGATCTGGCCGACCGGATCCGGATCGGAACCGTCGACGACGTGCACCAGCAGATCCGCCTGCGCCGACTCCTCCAGGGTCGAGGCGAAGGCCTCCACCAGATCGTGCGGCAGGTGCCGGACAAAGCCGACCGTGTCGGTCAGGGTGTAGACCCGGCCGTCCGTCGTCTCGGCCCGGCGGGTGGTCGGATCCAGGGTGGCGAACAGGGCGTCCTCGACCAGCACCCCGGCGCCGGTGAGCCGGTTCAGCAGGCTCGACTTGCCGGCGTTGGTGTAGCCGACGATCGCCACCGACGGCACCTCGTGCCGGCGCCGCTCCGCCCGCTTGGTCTCCCGGGTCGAGTCCATCTCGCGCAGCGCGGCCCGCAGCTTCGCGATCCGGCTGTGGATCCGGCGCCGATCCGTCTCCAGCTTGGTCTCACCCGGTCCACGGCCGCCGATCCCGGCGCCGCCGCTGGCCCGGCCACCGGCCTGGCGGGACAGGTTGCCACCCCAACCACGGAGCCGTTGCTTCAGGTACTGCAGCTGGGCCAGCTCGACCTGGGCCTTGCCCTCGGCGCTCTTCGCGTGCTGGGCGAAGATGTCCAAGATCAACGCGGTCCGGTCGATCACCTTGACCTTGACCCGGTCCTCCAGGTTGCGCAACTGGGCGGGCGCGAGCTCGCCGTCGCAGATCACCGTGTCGGCGCCGGTCGCCACCACGACCTGGCGCAGTTCGTCCACCTTGCCGCTGCCGATGTAGGTCGCCGGATCGGGCCGCTGCCGACGCTGGATCACGCCCTCCAGGACCTCGGAACCGGCGGTCTCGGCGAGCAGCTTGAGCTCGCTGATCGAGTTCTCCGCGTCGACCTCGCTGCCGGTCGTCCAGACGCTGACCAGGACGACCCGCTCCAGCAGCAGCTGGCGGTATTCGACCTCGGTGATGTCGGTGAGCTCGGTCGACATCCCGGCCACGCGACGCAGTGACAGCCGGTCCTCGAGGTCCCATTGGTGCCCGTCGAACCCCCCGCCCTCGGGGTCGGGGTCAGGGAGCGGCGACGCCGGGCTGATCGGGGCGTCGGGGTCATCGACGAACTGATCGTCGATCGGATTCTCTGCGGCTGATGTCATCGCCTCTAGAGTCTCACGCCGGACAACCCCGAACCACCGATTTGAGTCCGATCGTTCCGCAGCCGAGTCGGGTCAGGCCAAGCCCTCCGGCACCAGCAACTCGCCGTGGCCGACGATCTCGGCCGGACCGGTCAGGAAGGCCTCCTCAGCGCCGGCCTCCCCGGCCAGTTCCACCTCGACCGTGCCGCCCGGGATGTCCACCCGGAAGGTGACCGGCCGGTCACCTTCGCCGAGCCGGGCCGCGGCCGCGGCGGCCGCGGCGACGGTTCCGGTCCCGCAGGACATGGTCTCGCCGACCCCGCGCTCGTACACCCGCATCTGCAGCCGGCGGACGCCGGTGAGTCGGATGAACTCGCAGTTGACCCCGTCCGGGAAGGCCTCCGCCGGACTCCAGGAGGGCGCGCGGGTGAGATCGAGCGAGGCCGGGTCGTCGACGAAAGCCACGGCGTGCGGATTGCCCACCACGACCTTGGTCGCCGGCACCGGCCCGGGCAGGCCGGCCGCCGTGATCGTCACCGGTTCCGCCGACACCGAGACCCGGCCCACGGCGACCCGGACCCGGCGGTCCGGCAGCAGCAGCGCCTCGCGCAGCCCGGCCCGAGTGGCGATCGGGACGGTCGGACCTTCGGCCAATCCGTTGTCCACCAGATAGCGGGCGAACACCCGGACCCCGTTGCCGCACATCTCCGCGATCGAGCCGTCGGCGTTGCGATAATCCATGAACCACAGATCGGGATCGCCGTCCCACTCTTCGACCCGGCCGGCCTTGACGGCGCGGAGCAGCCCGTCCCCGCCGATGCCCGCCCGCCGGTCACAGACGAACCGCACCTCGGCCGGCGTCGGATCGTGCAGATCCTCCCGGTCGACCAGGATGACGAAGTCGTTGCGGGTGCCATGTCCCTTGGCGAACGACCAACTGTGCACCGGATCAGTCTTCCACGGTGGCCGACGCCCGCCGCGCGGTGCTCAGGACTCGGCCGCCAGGAGGGCGCGGCGGACCAGATCCGGCGCGTCGTACGGCAACCACCGGATCCGCGGATCCCGCCGGAACCAGCCATCCTGCCGCCGGGCGAACCGGCGGGTGGCCGTGATCGTGTCCGCCATCGCCCGCTGCTCGTCGATCTCCCCGTCCAGGTGAGCCAGCACCTGCCGGTAGCCGAGGGCCCGGGAGGCGGTCAGCCCGTCCCGCAGACCGCGCGCGGCCAGCTGTCGTACCTCCTCGACGAAGCCCTGCCGCCACATGGCGTGCACCCGGTCGGCGATCCGCCGGTCGAGGGTCGCCCGGTCGACGTCGAGCCCGATCAGTGCGACATCGGGCAGGATCGAGACATGGCTCGGCAGAGCCGCCTGGTACGGCTCGCCGGTCAGCGCGATCACCTCCAGCGCTCGGACCACCCGGCGGCCGTTGCGCGGCTCGATCTGCTCCGCTGCAGCCGGATCGACGCCGGCCAGCCGCCGGTGCAACGGCTCCGGCCCGTGCCGCTCCAGCTCCGCCTCCAACTCGGCGCGCAGCTCCGGGTCGGTGCCCGGGAACCGGAAGTCGTCGACGATGGCGCGCAGGTACAGGGCGGAGCCACCGACCACGATCGGCAGCACGGAGCGGGCTCGGCAGTCCTCGATCACAGCCCGCGCCAAGCCCTGGAATTCGGCCACCGTCGCCGTTTTGTCGATGTCGTAGACGTCGACCAGATGATGCGGCACGAGGGCCAGCTCGGCCGGCGTCGGTTTCGCCGTGCCGATGTCCATCCCGCGGTAGACCAGCATCGAGTCGCCGTTGACGATCTCGGCCGGCCGGCCGGCCGCCGTCAGCCGCTCGGCCATCGCCACGGCGAGCGCCGACTTGCCCGACGCGGTCGGCCCCACCAGCACGATCGTCACCGCAGCAGTCTGCCCGACGAGCCGGCCGCGGCGGCAGAGGCGTCGCGCAACGCCCCGGCGAACCGCGGGTACTGGCCAGCCCGGTCCGGAAACGGTAGAAAGGAGGCGTACCGCAGGTGCTGTGGGCCGGTTCGCCGGCGAGACCTGCAGGGGCTGCCAGAGCGGTGGCCGGTACCGGTGCAGGATTGGAGGTCCGATGGGTATCTTCGACAAGGCCAAGGACATGTTGGGCGACAACCAGGAGTCGGTAGACCAGGGCATTGACCAGGCCGCCGACTTTGTCGACGAGAAGACCGGCGGACAGCACGCGGAACAGATCGATCAAGGTGCTGACTTCGTCAAGGATCAGGCCGGGAACTTCCTCGGCGGAGACAAGCAGGATGAGCCGGAGCAGCCAGCCTGACCTTCCTCGCCAACATTAGGCACAAGCACGACGAGGGGCCGTCCCTGGGCGGCCCCTCGTTGCTTGCCCGGGCCGGTTCCGCCCGAGCGGTGATTGCCGACCGTCAGCCGGTCAGCGACGGGTCCCCGGCCGAAGCCGCTGCTGCGGCCGGCCGGTTGGTCAGTTGGTGCCGGAGGTGGTCGGCAAGACGGGCCCGCTCCTGCGCCGTCTCGATCGCGGCCGTGTCGGCCAGCTTGGCCCGCTGAACCCCTTCGTTGAGTTGTTGGTTCACCTGATCAAGGGCGATCTTGGACTCGTCGGCGGCCTGCTGCCGGGCCCGGAGTTGGAGGACGCACAGCACGCCACAGACGACAGCCGCGATCACCGCCAGTACGGCGAGCACCGGCTGACCGACCAGGGCCAGCACCAGGGCGAGCACGGCCGCGGCGCCGGTGGCGATCCCGTAGCCGTAGAGCCGGCCCGGCGGCACGACGCCGGACTGTTCCACCTGGGCCAGCACCTGCTGCGACCGAGCCGCGTCGGGTCCGGCCGCGGTCACCTCGACCTGGCCGTAGTAGGTGCGTACCGTGATCTCGGCCGGGGCGCGGGACGGCGTGGCGGCCAGCGGGTCGATCGTGGTGAGCAGGCCTGGCGCGAGCCAGCCGAGGATCGTCTGCTGCGCCGGGGATCCGACCGGCAGGGTCTGCAGATAGTGCGACAACCGGTCGAGCGCCTCGGCCGACGCCGGCCCCTGCTCAGACTCCGGCCGGCTCTGGCCCGGATGCTCGATCTGCCACCGCAGCTCACGGGCCCGGGCCAGCAGCGCGCCCTCGTCGCCGTAGCCGGAGCCGATCATGCTCGAGACCAGCTGCCGCAGCGGGGCACCCGGGTCCGCGGCCTGCTGATCGGCTGTCCGTTGCTCTCCGGACTTCTTCCCGGCCTCTTGCTTGGCCAAGGCCGACGGGCCGGCTGCCTGTGCGGCCCACGCCGCCCCGGCCGACGGCGTCGCCGGCGAACCGGGGCCGGCCAGCTGGCCGCGCAGCCAGGCCAGCATCCGATCCTCATTGGTCGAGTCGGAGGTCTTGGCGATCCAGTCCCGCCAGCCGGCCGGATCGGTGCCCTGCACCATCGGTCGGAACGCCGACTCCAGGGTGTCGAGTACGGGGCCGTAGACGCCGGCGACGGCCGCATCCAGCAGCACCACCTGGTTTCCGGTCAGCACCCGGTCGCTGATCAACAGCCCCGGTAGCCGGTCGGCGACCAGCTCACCCTTCCCGAGCGCACCGACCGCGACGACGACGAACAGCTTCGCCTCAGGGCCGAGGGGCGCCGCCGGCCGACCCGCGGTGCCGGCCCTGTCGCCACCAGTCCCGGTGCCGCCGGTCTGAGCGCCGGTGCCGGCGGAGACGATGTCGATCACCGTATTGGTGGCGTACGGCAGCCAGTAGTCGAGCCCGCGCGGATCGATCGGGCTGGCCGGCAGTCCCTTGGACAACTGCTCGATCGCGGCCATCACGTCCCGCCGGATCGCCGAGGTGTCGGGATAGCCGGCCAGTTGCTCCCGCACGTCGCCGAGCTCGACATAGGCGTCGAACGCCTTCGAGAGCGCGGTCAGCCGCGACTCGAGCGTTCCCTGCAGCCGCGCCAGCTGGCTTTGCATCCGGTTGGCGCGGCTGGAGGCCGCGGACGCCTGGTACGACAGCGACTCGACCTCCTCGCGGAGAATCCGGTCGCGGCCGTATTCGCTGGCCCAGAACCAATCCCAATCGTCAGGCACGGCCGACATTCTTACATCAGCCGGGCCCAGCGATCAGGAAGGTGTCAGCCCTGGCCGGCGATCGGTGGTGCGGACGGGTCCGCCGCGCGGCCCAACTGCTCCCGCTGGACGTACTCCTCGATCGCCTCGACGTTGCTCCGGGATCGGTTCACGACCGCCACCAGGTCACCCATGGTCGCGACCTCCTCGACCTGTTCCTTGACGAACCACTGCATGAACTGGTCGGAGGCGAAGTCGTTTTCCTCCCGGGCGATCTTGGTCAGCTCGTTGATCTGGCCGGTCACCCGTTTCTCCTGCTCCAGGGCGAGCTCGGCCGGTGCCACGATGTCGCCGAAATCGGTGATCGGCTGATCGACGGACGGGATCCGGACCGGTGCGCTCTGATCGATCAGATACTGCACCATCATCATCGCGTGACCGCGCTCCTCCAACGCCTGGGCGTAGAAGAACCGGGCCATCTGGGGCATCGTCAGGCCGTCGTAGTAGACGGCACAGGCGATGTATTGCTGGTGAGCGGAGAACTCGTGCCCGATCTGGACATTGAGTTGCTCCACGAAACGCTCTGCTGGCATCTGTATTACTCCTGGTCGGTTCGGAGATTCGCCAGTGACCGTCAGGGGGATGGTCACCCGCGCCCCCATGGTGGCACGGCGCGCTGACCGTACGCCGGGAACGCGGCCGATCGGGCCTCAGACCGGGTTGGGCGCGCCGACCGCGGGCATGCCGAGACCGACTACGCGACGCTCCTCCGCACCGTCCGACCGACGGGTCGACCAGGCGTCTCCGCCGCGGGTCCGGCGGAGGTTGCCGATCCCGGCGTCGGCGGTCAGATGGTGCGGCGCGGCGTAGGTGATCTCGGCGTCGGCCAGATCACCCGGGCGCGGCCGGAGTTCGGGATCCTCCGGCACCGCGACGTGCACCAGCCGGTTGTCCCTGGCCCGCCCCGACATCCGGGCGGTCGCCGCGTCCTTGCGGCCTTCGCCCTCGGCGAACATCACCTCGACGGTCCGGCCGACCTGGGTCTTGTTCTCCGCCCAGGCCACCGCCTCGACGACCTCGACCAGCCGTTCGTAGCGGTGCTGGACGACCGGCTTCGGCACCTGGTCCGGCATCGTCGCGGCCGGGGTGCCGGGTCGGATCGAGTACTGGAACGTGTACGAGCCGGCGAACCTGGCCGCCTTGACCACCTCGATGGTGTCGGCGAACTCCTCTTCGGTCTCGCCCGGGAAGCCGACGATGATGTCAGTGGTGATCGCCGCCGCGGGCATGGCGCTGCGGACCTTGTCGATGATGCCGAGGAACTTCTCGCTGCGATACGAGCGCCGCATCCGACGCAACACCGAGTCCGACCCCGACTGCAGCGGCATGTGCAACTGCGGCATCACGTTCGGCGTCTCCGCCATCGCCGCGATCACGTCGTCGGTGAAGTCCTTCGGGTGCGGCGAGGTGAACCGGACCCGTTCCAGGCCGTCGATCCCGCCGCAGGCCCGGAGCAGCTTGGCGAACGCGGCCCGGTCGCCGAACTCGACTCCGTACGCGTTGACGTTCTGGCCGAGCAGGGTGATCTCCTGCACGCCCTCGGCGACCAGGGCCCGGATCTCGGCCAGGATGTCGCCGGGCCGGCGGTCGGTCTCCTTGCCGCGGAGCGCCGGAACGATACAGAAGGTGCAGGTGTTGTTGCAGCCGACGCTGATCGACACCCAGGCCGCGTAGGCCGAGTCGCGGCGGGTCGGCAGGTTCGACGGGAAGGTCTCCAGCGCCTCCTTGATCTCGACCTGGGCCTCCTCCGCCACCCGGGCCCGCTCCAGCAAGGTGGGCAGCGCGCCGACGTTGTGGGTGCCGAACACCACATCGACCCAGGGCGCCTTCTCGATGATGGTGTGCCGGTCCTTCTGGGCCAGGCAGCCGCCGACGGCGATCTGCATCCCCGGGTGCGCCTTCTTGGTCGGCAGCAGGTGGCCGAGGCTGCCGTACAACTTGTTGTCGGCGTTCTCCCGGACCGCGCAGGTGTTGAACACGACGACGTCGGCCTGGTCGTCGGTGTCGGCACGCCGATAACCGGCGTCCTCCAACAGTCCGGCGAGCCGCTCGGAGTCGTGGACGTTCATCTGGCACCCGTGGGTGCGGATCTGGTACGTGCGCGGGAGAACAGGGGTCGACATGATGCGACCAGGGTAATGCCCTGGACCAGTGCAGAATTCAACCCGGGACGGCGGACCGTTGCCTCCCGAGCCGCTTGGACCGCCGGCCAGTAGAGTCTCGGCTCGTGACCCAGCTGCCGACGACCATGCCCACCGGTGAGCAGTACGAGATCACTTCCGGAGACCATCGGGCGGTGATCACGGAGGTCGGCGCGACGCTGCGGTCGTACCAGGTTGGCGGCCGGGACGTGGTCCGCGGGTTCGCCGCCGAGGAGGTCGTGCACGGCGGCCGCGGGCAGCAGTTGCTGCCCTGGCCGAACCGGATCCGGGACGGTCGGTACGCCTTCGGGGGTGGCAACCAACAGCTCGCGCTGACCGAGCCCGATCGGCACAACGCGATCCACGGCCTGGTCCGGCACGTGCCCTGGAGGCTGGTGGAGCACACCGCCGATCGGCTCGAGCAGACCGTCCGGGTCTATCCGCAGCCGGGGTGGCCGAGCACGATCGAGGCGACGCTGCGGCACCGGGTCTCCGCCGACGGGCTGCTGGTCGAGGTGGCGGTGACCAACATCGGTGACGGCCCGGTGCCGTTCGGCTATGCCGCGCATCCGTACCTGACGGTCGGCGAGCAGACGGTCGACGAGGTGGCGCTGACCGTGCCGGCCGGGCGCTATCTGGAGGTGGACGACCGGCTGCTGCCGATCGAGCTCCGGCCGGTCAACGGCAGCAGCTACGACCTGCGCGCCGGTGATCCGGTGGCCGATAACAACCTCGACACGGCGTTCACCGACCTGGCCGCGGACGACGGCCGCTGGGTGGTCCGACTGGAGTTCGGCGATCGCTGGGCCGAGCTGTGGGCCGAGGCCAAGTTCGGCTGGCTGCAGGTCTACACCGGGGCCGACCGGCGCGACCTGTCGATCGCGGTCGAACCGATGACCTGCGGTCCGGACGCGTTCAACCCCGGGGTGACCCACGCCGACGTGATCGTGTTGCAACCTGGCGACTCGTTCGCCGGTCAGTGGGGCATTCGTGGTGCATGATCGATCATGCCGGCCCGGACGTAACCGAAATTCAACACGAATTTCCCACCTCGTCCCGAGGCGGTCGCATAGGGTCGGCCCATGACCGAATCCGGTGATCCGGTCCCGGCTGCGCCGGGTACCGACGATGGTGTCGATCTGACGGATCCGACCGTGGGAGACTCGGTCGCGCCGCAGTCGCTCGGCGCTCCGCTGGTGGTGCTGGACCAGGTGAACAAGTTCTTCGGCCCGCTGCATGTGCTGCAGGACATCAATCTCACGGTGAATTCCGGCGAGGTCGTGGTGGTGATCGGACCGTCCGGATCGGGCAAGTCGACGCTCTGCCGGGCGATCAACCGGCTGGAAACGATCAAGGACGGGTCGATCTCCATCGACGGCAAGCCGTTGCCGAGTGAGGGTCGTCAGTTGGCGCAACTGCGGGCCGACGTCGGGATGGTGTTCCAGGCGTTCAATCTCTTTGCGCACAAGACGATCCTGGACAATGTCACGCTCGGCCCGATCAAGGTCCGGCGGCTGCCGAAGGCGCAGGCCGTGGCCCGGGCTCAGGAACTGCTGGACCGGGTCGGCGTCGGCAACCAGGCCGACAAATATCCGGCACAGCTGTCCGGCGGTCAGCAGCAACGGGTGGCGATCGCCCGGGCGCTGGCCATGGAGCCGAAGGTGATCTTGTTCGACGAGCCCACCTCGGCCCTCGATCCGGAGATGGTGAACGAGGTGCTCGAGGTGATGGTCGATCTTGCCCGGCAGGGGATGACCATGATCGTCGTCACCCACGAGATGGGGTTCGCTCGGAAGGCTGCGAACCGGGTGATCTTCATGGCCGACGGCGCGATCGTCGAAGAAGCCGACCCGGAGACCTTCTTCACCGCACCCAAGAGCGAACGCGCCAAGGATTTCCTGGGCAAGATCCTGACCCACTGAATCAACGCACAACAAATCAACATCGGCCCATCCGGCCGATGAAGCTGGAGGGAAACGATGAAGATCAAGAAAGCCATAGTGGCGATCGTGGCCAGTCTCGGGATGGCCGCGGCATTCGCGGGCTGTGTCAACGACACCCAGACCGCCGATCCGGGCGGCCCCGCGACCGGCGGTGCCGGCGGCAAGGTGACGATCGGCATCAAGTTCGATCAGCCGGGCCTCGGCCTGAAGGTCGGCGAGGACTATACCGGCTTCGACGTCGAGGTGGCCCGCTATGTCGCCAAGGAGCTCGGCTACAGCGAGGTCGAGTTCAAGCAGTCGCCGAGCGCTCAGCGGGAGACCCTGCTGCAGAGCGGACAGGTGCAGATGATCTTCGCCACCTATTCGATCACCGATGACCGGAAGAAGAAGATCTCCTTCGCCGGGCCGTACTTCATCGCCGGTCAGGGCCTGCTGGTCCGGGCCGACAACACCGACATCACCGGCCCGGAGACACTGAACGGCAAGAAGCTCTGCTCGGTGACCGGCTCCACCCCGGCCGAAAAGATCAAGACGGACTACGCCCAGCAGGTGCAGTTGCAGGAACTCGACACCTACTCCAAGTGCGTCGAGGCCCTGAGCGCCGGCCAGGTCGACGCGGTGACCACCGATGACGTGATCCTCGCCGGCTTCGCCGCGCAGGAGCAGTACAAGGGCAAGCTGAAGACCGTCGGCAAGCCGTTCACCGAGGAGCGCTACGGCGTCGGCATCAAGCAGGGCGACACCGAGCTGTGCACCAAGATCAACACGGCACTGGAGAAGATGGTGTCCGACGGATCCTGGAAGAAGGCGCTGGCCGACACGGTCGGCGAGTCGTTCACTCCGGACGAGACGAAGAACCCGCCGAAGCCGGACGCCTGTTCCTGAGCTTGGCGAAACGTTGGCCCGCCGGCCCGGTCGGCGGGCCGACGTGTCCGATGAGCCCGATGTCTCGATGAACCTCGTGCTCCCGACCGATCGGAGGTGAACCGTGGATGACCTGACCAGCCTGTTGAGCCGGTACGACGTCGTCGGCGCGTTCTTCATGACGATCAAGCTCACCCTGGGCGGGGCGGTCGGCGCGTTGATCATCGGCACGGTGATCGCGGTCTGCCGGGTGTCCCCAGTGCCGATCCTGCGGGCCGTCGGCACCAGCTACGTGACGCTGATCCGGAACACGCCGCTGACCTTGATCGTCTTCTTCTGCCTGTTCGGGCTCGCGAACACGCTGCAGATCCAGTTCGCCGACCCGAACTCCCCCACCTCGCTGGCCGACAGCGCGTTCCGGCTCGGCCTGCTCGGGCTGTCGGTCTACCACGCGTCGTTCGTCGCCGAGGCGCTGCGCAGCGGCATCAATACGGTGCCGCCCGGACAGGCCGAGGCGGCCCGTTCGATCGGCCTCGGGTTCGTCCCGACGCTGACCTCGATCGTGCTCCCCCAGGCGTTCCGGGGCGCCGTCGCCCCGCTCGGCAACACGCTGATCGCACTGACCAAGAACACCACGGTGGTCGCGACGATCGGCGTCGCGGAGGCCGCCTACACCATGCGCGGCATGATCGAGTTCGACGGGTCCCAACTCTATTTGATCTTCCTCATCATGGCGGCCGGATTCGTGATCTTGACCCTGCCCCTCGGCATCTTCTTCACCTGGATGTCCCGGCGACTGGCGGTGCAACGATGAGCGCAGCTCCTACTGTTCTGTTCGACGCACCGGGCCCGAAGGCGCGACTGCGGCACCGGATCATCGGCGTCGCCGCCCTGCTGCTGGTCGCGCTGATCCTGGTCCTGATCGCCGTCGCCCTGGCGAACCCGGCCAACAACCAGTTCGCGCCGCAGAAGTGGTATCCGTTCATGCTCCGCAGCACCTGGACCCAGTACATCGTTCCGGGTCTGGCGTTTACCCTCGGGGCCGCGGTGACCGCGGTGGTGTTGTCGATCATCGCGGGCGTGCTGCTCGGCATCGGCCGGCTCGCACCGAACGCGGCCGTGCGGGCGGTCTGCAGCGTGTTCGTGGAGTTCTTCCGCGCCGTGCCGGTACTGATGATGATGCTGTTCGCCTACTTCTTCGGCCTGTACGTGCTGGGGTTCACCGGGAACGGTGGCGTGTTCTTCGGCGTCGTCTCCGGGCTGTTCTTCTACAATTCGTCGGTGATCGCCGAGCTGGTCCGGTCCGGCGTCGGCTCGCTGCCCCGCGGGCAGCGCGAAGCCGGTCTGGCGATCGGCATGACCGAGGTCCAGACGCTGTTCACCATCCAGCTGCCGCAGGCGATCACGGCGATGCTGCCGTCCATTGTCAGCCAGCTCGTGGTCATCCTGAAGGACACCGCCCTCGGCAGCTGGATCACCTTCCAGGACCTGTTGCAGCAAGCCAGCAACCTGGGGTCGGCGTACGCCAACACGATCCCGTCAGTGATGGTGATCGCGGTTATCTACATCGTGATCAACTACGCTCTGACCCGGGTCGCCGGGCTGCTGGAACGGCGACTGCAGTCGTCCGGCCGGGCGCGGCCCCGCAGGCCTGGAGCGGCAGTGGTGGGCGCGCCCGATCCCGTCGCCCCGACGCCGGTCGCGGCCTCGGACGCCGCCAACCGTTGATCCGGGTCAGCCGTTGATCCGGGTCAGCGGGCGGTCTCGGTTGCCCGCGACTCCCGGACGACCGTGATCCGGATCTGGCCCGGATAACTCAGCTCTTCCTCGACCTGCTTGGCGATGTCGCGGGCCAGCACCTGGGCGGCGATGTCGTCGACCGCTTCCGGCGCGACCATCACCCGGACCTCGCGGCCGGCCTGCATCGCAAACACCTTGTCCACGCCGTCGTGGGCGGCGGCGATCTGTTCCAGCCGCTCCAGCCGTTGCACGTAGGCCTCGACGCTCTCCCGCCGGGCGCCCGGCCGGCCACCGCTGATCGCGTCGGCCGCCTGGGTCAGCACGGCCTCGACGGTGTGCGGCTCGACCTCGTTGTGGTGCGCCTCGATGGCGTGCACGATGTCGGGATGCTCGCCGTACTTGCGGGCCAGCTCGGCGCCGACCAGGGCGTGCGACCCCTCGGCCTCATGGGTCAGTGCCTTGCCGATGTCGTGCAGGAAGGCGGCCCGGCGGCAGGTCGCCACGTCGAGCCGGAGCTCGGCGGCCATCAGGCCTGCGACGTGGGCGCACTCGACCAGGTGCTTGAGCACGTTCTGCCCGTAGGAGGTGCGGAACTTGAGCGTGCCGAGGATCGGCACCAGGGCCGGGTGCAGGTCGGAGATGCCGGCCTCGGCCAGCGCATCCTCCGCAGCCCGCAGGCACTGCTCGTTGATCTTGGCCTTGCTCCGTTCGTGCACCTCTTCGATCCGGGCCGGATGGATCCGGCCGTCGGCGACCAGGTCGGTCAGGGTCAGCCGGGCCATCTCCCGCCGGACCGGGTCGAAGCAGGACAACAGCACCGATTCCGGGGTGTCGTCGATCATCACGTTGACGCCGGTCACCTGTTCGAAGGTGCGGATGTTGCGTCCTTCGCGGCCGATGATCCGGCCCTTCATCTCGTCCCCGGGCAGGTGGATGGCGGTCACCACTGATTCCGAGGTCTGCTCGGAGGCCACCCGCTGGATGGCTCCGACGATGATGTTCTGGGCTCGCGCCTCGGCCTCGCGTGCAGCCTCCCGCTCGATCTCCCGGGTGACGATCACGGACTGGCGCTTCGCCTCCGCCTCGACCGTGGCGACCAGCTCGGCCTTGGCCTCCTCGGCGCTGAGGCCGGCGACCCGTTCCAGCGCTGTGGCCTGCTCGGCCTCCGTCTCGACCAGCCGTCGTTGCTCGGCCTTGAGGCCGGTCCGCAACTCATCCAGATGGTGGGCTCGCTCGTCGATCTGCCGCGCCTCGGCGTCGAGCCGCTCTTCCCGATCGACGAGTCGCTGCTCCCGCCGCTCCAGCTCGAGCCGCTGCTCCTTCAGCTCGGCCCGGCGGGTCCGAAGATCGGCTTCGGCTTCGGCGCGCTGCCCCTTGGCCAGCTCGAGCAGGTCGTCGGCCTTGGCCCGCACCTGGTCCCGATAGGACCTGGCGTCCTCGCGCACCTGGGCCGCCCAGGACTCGGCCCGGGCCGTCGCGGCCTGGGCAGCCTCGTTGGCCGCGGCCTGCGCCGCCTCGTTCGCCGCGACGCGGGAGGCCTCGTTCGCGGCCGCCTGGTCCGCGCGATCGGACTCGGTGGCTCGGACACCGGATCGCCGCAGCACGACCGCAGCGATGATCACGGCCACGATCAGGATCACTAGTCCGGCGAGTACCAGGAACTCGAACGCTCCCATGGCGCACTCCCCTCTCCACGCTGACGCGTGGGCTCGGCGAGGGTGCTGCGAATCCGGCCGATCAAGGGCAGGCTGCCGCGAGCTGCGGTTATGCCACGGGAAAGACCCTCAATCAGACCTCGCTCTACGAGCGACCTTGCGATATGTCAGTTCATCATTCACCGCGTGCTCACCAGCGCGTGGTGTTTCATTCACATCGATCAAGCGTGCAGTTCAACCCTCCCTGGCAGCGTAGGTCGGCCGCCCGATGGGGGTCAAGCGTGGTCGGGACGTGCGCTGCCGCGCCGCGGGCGGCCGCCGATCCCGCTCGGATCGCGCCGGTCGAATCGTGCCTGGTCGGCCCACAGTCCCACCTGCCTGGGGCCCGTTCCTGGCCCGAAAATAGAGCGGCGATCGCCTTTCTTGAATCATCTGGCGCAGGGCATCTACGGATTAGTCGGCCAGGACCTCTCCCAGCACCCGTGTCGTTACGTGGGACGGGAAGCCGCGTCGCGCCAGCGCGCCGGCGAGCCGTCGATACCGCACCTTCGGCTCGAGCTTGGACATCGCCCGGACCTTCTTCTCGGCCAGGGCGCGGGCCGCGTTGAGCTCGTCCTCGTCGCCGACCTCGGCCAGCGCCTCGTCGATGTCGTCCCGGTCGACACCCTTGGTGATCAACTCCCGCTTGATCGCCGAGCGGGACAGCTGGCGCCGGCTCTGCCGGGATTCGACCCAGTCGTGGGCGAAGCTGCGGTCATCCACCAGGCCGACCTCTTCCATCCGGTCGAGGACGGCATCGGCCGCCTCGACCGGGACCTCGCGGTCGGCCAGCGCCTTCGCCAGTTCCTGCCTGGTCCGGGCCTGCCCGGTGAGCTTGCGCAGCACGATCGTCCGGGCCAGCGCCTCGGGATCGGCTTCCGGACCGTCGTGCCGTTCGTCCGGATCGCCGGTCGGGCGGCGCCGGCTCGATCGAGCCTTCGGTGACCGACGGTCGGCCACCATGCTGTCCGATGTTTCGGCGAGATCGGCCGAGACTCCGGCCGGCCCTTCGACAGGCTCAGGGAACGAAACGCCCTGGACCGGCTCCAGGGAAGATCCCGCTTGCCCTTCGACAGGCTCAGGGAACAAACTCCCCTGCTCGGGGAACGAAGGCCGTTGCTCGGGGAACGAAGGCCGAGGCTTTGCGGGCTCGCGCCTCCCGATCGGGCCGTCGGCCTGATCGGGGTCCGCACCTCGAGCCTCGAGCCACTCCCTGGCCTGGCGGACCGGGTCGTCGGCGGAGGTCAACTCAGAACTCCACCTCGCCGGTCACCGGATCGATGCCGGCCGGCACCTCCGTCGCCGGCTCGTCGACCCGGGCACCGATGCCGAGCTTCTCCTTGATCTTCTTCTCCAGCTCGTTGGCCAGATCGGGATTGCTGCGCAGGTAGCCCCGGGCGTTTTCCCGGCCCTGACCGAGCTGGTCGGCCTCGTAGGTGAACCAGGCGCCGGCCTTCCGGACCAGCCCGGCCTCGACACCGAGGTCGATCAGGCTGCCCTCGCGGCTGATCCCGTGGCCGTACAGGATGTCGAACTCGGCCTGCTTGAACGGCGGCGCGACCTTGTTTTTCACGACCTTGACCCGGGTCCGGTTGCCGACCATGTCCTGGCCGTCCTTCAGAGTCTCGATCCGGCGGATGTCGAGCCGCACCGAGGCGTAGAACTTCAGCGCCTTGCCACCGGTCGTCGTCTCGGGCGAGCCGAACATGACGCCGATCTTCTCCCGCAGCTGGTTGATGAAGATCGCCGTGGTGCCGGCTCCGCTGAGCGCGCCGGTCATCTTCCGCAGCGCCTGGCTCATCAGCCGGGCCTGCAGGCCGACGTGGCTGTCGCCCATCTCGCCCTCGATCTCGGCGCGCGGCGTCAGCGCGGCGACCGAGTCGATCACGATCAGGTCCAGCGCACCGGAACGGACCAACATGTCGGCGATCTCCAGCGCCTGCTCGCCGTTGTCCGGCTGGCTGACCAGCAACGCGTCGGTGTCCACGCCGAGCTTGCCGGCATAGTCCGGATCGAGCGCGTGCTCGGCGTCGATGATGGCGCAGATGCCACCCTTGGCCTGGGCGTTGGCGATCGCGTGCAGGGCGAGCGTCGTCTTACCGCTGGACTCCGGACCGTAGATCTCGACGATCCGGCCACGCGGCAGCCCGCCGATGCCCAGAGCGACATCGAGGGCGATCGAGCCGGTCGGGATGATCTCGATCGGCGCCCGGACCTCGTCGCCGAGGCGCATCACGGTGCCCTTGCCGTGCTGTCGCTCGATCTGAGAGAGCGCAGCCTCGAGCGCCTTGTCCCGGTCCTTGTTGGCTGAAGCTGCGATATCCCGATTCTTGGTGGCTGCTGGCATGGTGATCTCTCCTTCGAACCCGCTGGATTCCCTCGAACCCTGGGCCACGTTCCGCTGTCGTTGGTGGTCTTCGTGTCCGGACTCTAAACAGAACCGCTGACAGTGGTTCAGCGTTTGGCAAACCTGTGGACGAGGCAAAAATCTCGTACCCCTCGGTGGATAACCTAGGCGAACACACGTTCGAACGGCCACTCGACACGCCGTCCTCGGCGACGGCGGGTCCAAGACGTCGGATTCCTTCAAGTGCCGGGGCGCTGAAGCCGCCAAACTGATGGCCATGACGACAGCATCCTTGTTCCCCATCGCCACCGAAACGGTCGCCGATTCCATCCGCGACATCGACGGACTCGACCCGGCCGCACCGACACCGTGCCAGGAGTGGGACGCCGCGACGTTGATCAACCACTTCACCGGATCGGTCGACGCGCTGGTCCGGATCGGCCGGGGCGATCCGCTCGACCCGGACAACCCCTGGGGTGAGGGGCTACAGGCGACCGGCGGCGACTGGGGTGACCAGCTCACCGGCGACCTGGCCGAGCTCGGCACGGCCTGGGCCAGGTCCGATGCCTGGCAGGGCAGTGTCAGCTTCGGTGGCAGTGAGATGACGGCCGAGCTGGTGGGACAGATGGCGTTCGCCGAGGCGATGTTGCACGGCTGGGATCTGACCCGGAGCGCCGGACAACCGTTGCGGGTTTCGGACGAGGTCGGAGCCGAACTGCTCCGGCTCGTCGCCGCGACCGCCGAGCTCGGTCGGACCATGGGCGCCTACGGTGCCGAGGTCCGGGTGGCCGACGATCGCCCGGCGTTCGACCGCGCGCTGGGCCTGGCCGGACGGGATCCGGACTGGGCCGGACAGTCCTGACCGCAGCCGGATCCACGGTCGTCCCGGTCGGCTCCCGTACGGGTGCAGGACCGATCTTCGGCCGGAGCGACGATTTCGTGGCTGCGGCGACGTCTGGGTAGGCATGAGAAAGAATCCTGAACCTGTGCAGCCCATCCGACGACCGCCGACCCAGTGGAGTGCCGCCCAGACCTCGGCGGCGATCGGCGCGGAGCGCGCGGCGCTCGCCGACGACCTCGCCCGGCTCACCGATGCCCAGTGGCAGCTGCCGACCCTCTGCGGCCGCTGGTCGGTCGCCGAGGTGGTCGCGCACCTCACCTCGGGTGCGGTGATGACCATGCCGCGCTGGATCCGCAGCGTGATCGCGGCCCGGTTCGACTTCGCCCGGCACAACGACGCCCGGCTGGCCGAGCAGCTCGGCGCCACCCCGGCGGAGACGCTGCGTCGGTTCCGGGCGGTCGTCGAGCCGCGACGCGCCCCGTTCGGTACGCCGCCCCTGGGCTGGCTCGGCGAGACCGTCATTCATGCCCACGACATCCGCCACCCGCTCCGCATCCGGACCGCGGCACCGATCGCCACGCTCACCGAACTGGCCCGCTTCCTGGCCCGGACCGACTTCACCGTGGCCAGCAGGACGACGATCAGGGGGCTGCGGCTGACTGCGACCGACGGTCCGTTCGAGACCGGAGCCGGTCCGTTGATCACCGGACCGACGCTCGCCCTGACGATGGTGATGGCCGGCCGGATCGCCTTCGCCGACCAGCTGACGGGGCCTGGCCTGGACACCCTGCGGACCCAGTGCCTCGCCGCCACGTAATTGCCGCGCGTCCCGGGACCGGCCTGGCCTATCGTGATCCAAAGCCTGGCCTTTCGTGATCATGGAAGGCCGCCGATCGGGAAGGAGCCGCCAGCGATGGTGCACCATCGCGCTACCTGTTGAGAGGGGACGGCGCCCTAGCCGGTGAGACGAGATGACACCTACCGGTGGCCATCGGCACGAGCTGATGGACAGTGGTCAGGACAACCCAGCAAACCTGACAGAGGTTCGGATCCGCATCCTGTGCGGTGAAGCAGGAACCGGAAGTAATCGCCCAACCATCGGGCGGTGAATCGAGTCACTCTCTCCTCAAGCCCGGTCCCCCGCCAGGGGAAGAACACACGGAACCCTCCGCCTTCGCAGTCGTACTACTTCGACCGCGGAGAGCAGGAATGTCGCGCAGCAGCGAAAACCAGTCCTTCACGTGCGTCCACTGCGGTGATCACGTGACCCCACTCTCGAACGGGAGCTACCGCAACCACTGTCCCGGTTGTCTGTGGTCCCGGCATGTCGATGCCGAGATCCCCGGTGATCGTGCCTCGGCCTGCGGCGGGCCGATGGCGCCGCTGCACCTCATCCAGCCACGGGGCAAAGGGATCGCGGTCCGGCACCGCTGCCTGTGCTGCGGCGTCCGGTCCACCAACCGGCTGGCGTACGACGATCCGCGGCAACCGGACTCGATCACCGCGATCGCCGAGCTGCAGGCCCGAGGTCCGATGATGATCACCTGAGCCGAGCGGATGGAATACCGTCATCGGGTGATCATCTATCTCATCGTCGGTCTGCCCGGTGCCGGGAAGACCACGCGGGCCAAGGAATTGGAGATCAGCGAGTCCGCCCTTCGGCTGACCCCGGACGAATGGCAGATGGCGATCTTCAGTGGCGACGACCCGACGCGATGGCGATCGCAGGAACGCGTTGACCACCGGATCCAGATCGAAGGCAAACTCCTGGAGATCGGGATGCGGGCCGCGCAGTTGGGCGTCGACGTCATCTTCGACTTCGGCCTCTGGAGCAAGGACGAACGTTCGGCGCTGCGCTGGATCGCGGGCACCCTCGGACTCCGCGCCCAGGTGGTCTACCTGCCGATCGACTATCCGGAACAGCGCAGCCGGATCAGCAGTCGGTACGAGACGATGCCGGGGCAGTTCCTGATGAGCGACGCTGAGCTCCGGCAGTGGCACCTGCGGTTCGAGGCGCCGGATCGGGAGGAATGGCAGGGCGACGTCATTCCCCCGGCACCGCCGGGGCACGCGACCTGGGCGATGTGGGCGTGCGAGCGCTGGCCGTCGTTGCCCGACCGGTATTGACCATGATCACCTGACTCGACCGAGCCAGTCGGTCAGTGCGGCCAGATCCATTTCGTGCCCGAGCCCGGCTGAGATGATCAGCTCGGGCTCCGGCCCGCCGGCGGCGGCGTAGATCATGCGGAGCTCGGGGATCGAGCCGGGCACCGAGTCGTTGTAGGCGGCCGAATGATTGCCCGGGCCGGGCACGTCGAGTTCGCCGTAGTGCAGGGCGATCGGTATCGGCGCGTTCAGCCCGGCGATGTCGGACCGATCGAGCCACGGCAGCACGCCCGGCAGGCAGTGGGCGGGCGCGTTCCCGGCCGTCCGGAACACCTCGGTGAAGCTGCCGAGGCTGCCGCTGGCGAAGATCGAACCGACCCGGTCGGAGAAGATCGGATAGCTGCAGGCAAGATCACCGCCCCAGGAGATGCCGACCACGTCGATCGTCTCGATCGCCTGGCTCGAGGCCAGCCAGGCCTCCCACTGTCGCAGGTCGGCGATCGTCTCGCCGAGCATCGAGCGGCCGTAGAGGAAGGCATCGGTCTGCAGGCTGTACGCCATCGGCGCATCCCAGCGCCAGTAGCGCAGGGTCGTGCCGGGCAGCTGGATCGCGGGGTTGGACAACGCGCCGAAGCCGCGCAGTTCCGGGACGAACACCCGGTGACCGGCCAGCGCCAACCGGTGGGCGAACCGGTGGTGGTAGTCCTCGTGCACGCCGTCCACCGCCAGCGAGGTCTCCACCTCGCCGTGCCCGTGCAGCGCGAGCACGACCCGGCCCTCGGTCGCCGAGCCGTCATCGGGCGACAGCAGATAGCCGGGCAGGCTCAGCCCGGGTTCGGCTTCCAACCGCAGCACCTCGACCCGGACCCCGTGATCCAGAACAGTGCGGATCACCGTCGCGTCGGTGCCGGCCGGCCGACCCGGCAGTCCGAGCAGTGCCGTCAGCCGGTCCCGGGCGGCGCCCGCCCAGTCGCCGTAGGGCAGGCCGGAAGTGCCGAACGCCAACCGCCGCTCGGCGTTGCGGGGTGCCAGTCGGAGGTCGAGCTCGTCGGCGGTCAGGAGATCCTCGTAGCGCATCGGGCCGCCTTTCAGGTGATCATGTCGGAGTCGAGATCATGGGGCTGCCCCTTCGACAGGCTCAGGGAACGAAACCCTCTCGACGACTGTCAAGCTCGATCATGATCGCGTACCCGGACCGACCATGATCAAGAACGACCCCTACCGACGGTCAGAACCTGGTGGCGTAGTACCGGGTGTCGGCGGTGATCATCCAGAACATCGCGGCGCCGTCGGACTCGGCCCGGCGATCGGTGTCCGCCGGGTAAGGTTGCTCGTCGCGCAGCTCGTCCAGGCCGAGCAGGGCGGTCGGGAACAGCCCCTGCTTGATCTTGATCGGGTCGGTCGGCGCGACGGTGACCCGGACGTCGCCGCACTGGTAGTCCGCCTCGGGCAGGCTGCCCGGCCGGTAGTCCGGACGGGTCCGGAACTGCGCCCAGTACTCACGATCGATCTGGGCCAGGGTGCGCCCGGTCGTGGTACAGCCCAGGTCCTCGAGCCGGCTGCTCATCGTCTGCAGGGCCTGGCTGACCCCGGCCAGTCCGGCGGCCGGCACCAGCAGCGACCCGACCACCGAGCACTCGTGCTGGTATTCGTCCTTGATCTTCCAGTTGTTCTGGCCGGTGTGGCAGCCGTCGAACCGGGCCGCCGCAACCGGCTCCCGGTCCCCGCGCACGTCGGCCAGGGCGCGGTCGATCGCGCTCCAGGATCGCACCCGCGCCTCCGCCGCCTGGGCTCCGTCCGGTTCGAACGGCTCCGGGCCGCAGCCGGCGACCAGCAGCGCGACGACGACCACGGCCATCCCGAGCCGAGTTCCACGCAGGGTCATCCGGCCAGTATCGCGGACACCTCACCGCGGATCCGCCGACGGATGCACGCCGGGACGGTACCCGGCCCGGATCGTGGCGACCGTCGACCGCGGGGTCAGCACCGGGACCGGCCCGTCGAACGGGTCCCGCGGATCGGTGTAGCCCGCCGGGCTCCAGCGGTGCAATCGGCCGGCGTGCCACAGCCAGTTGCCGTCCTGCCAGCGTACGAACACCCCGTCGGGCAGCCCGGCGAGCTCACCGGGCTCGGTGATCCGGACCCCGTCGCTGAGCAGCCGCTGCGGGTGCAGGACCCGATCGAGTTCGTCGGCCGAAGGTGCCGCCGGGAGATCATGGGCCGCCGTCCAGGCGGTACGGAAGCGCTGATAGTCGGCATGCCGGCACTCGGCGCAGGGCCGATGCCCGGCGGCCAGGGCGACCGCCTCGTCGAGGAAGAACAGTTCGGTGAACCGGCGCGGTCGCAGGATCGGCCGCCGGCGGCCGCGGAACTCGAGCACGCAGACAATCCAGCGGCGGACCTGGTGCCGGCGGACCAGGGTGAGGTCGTCGTCGTGCAGCACGCCCCGATTGCCGTACATCGTGCCGCGGTGCTCGGTCGCGAACACCTCGCCCGCGGGATCCACCCGGTTGCGCAGTGGCCGGGGCAGCCGCGCCAGCCCGCTCTCTCCGGTCATCCACCCAGTCCAGCACCGTCGAGCCGATCGGGCTGGCGGGTTCCCGACATCGCGGTGCTCGATCGCGATCCGGTGGCAGCCCCGGCGCTCAGCGTTCCCGAGCCGGCAGCTCCAGGTCGGCCCAGACGGCGCGCCAGATCACCTTCGCCCGCTCGCCCTCGTCCAGGGCCTGTTGGACGGTGCGTCCGTCGAGCACGGTGATGCTGTGCTCCGCCGCCCAGACGCGGGCATACCCCTCGCCGAGGTGGCGGTTCAGCCGGGCCCAGAGTTCGGTCTCTTTCATCTCGGGGCGACCCTACCCGCCGCCGCTGACGATCATGGCTGCAGCAGGTCGAAGTCCCGCCGCCGACGTTCCTCAGCCCTTCCTCGGTACGGATTCGGCCCGTGCATCCTGCCGCCAGGCCTGCGGCGACACCGCGTGATCACGGCGGAACACGCGGCCGAAGTAGCCGGGATCGGTGAAGCCCAGCCGGCCCGCGATCGCCGCCACCGTCAGGTTCGTCTCGGCCAACAGCCGCCGGGCTTCGATCATCCGTCGCTCCGTGATCCACTGCTGCACGGTGCGGCCCGACTTCCGGCGGACCACCGTGGTCAGATGGGCCGGGGTCACCGCAACCGCGGCCGCGACGTCGCGGAGCGAGATCGGCTCGGCGAACCGGGCCTCGATCACGTCGAAGGTGTCGGCCAGCAGCGGCTCGTCCCGCAGCCGCAGGCCACCCGGGATATCGGTCGCGAGCCGGCGGACGTCGACCAGCAGCAGGGTCAGCCGGGCCAGCGCCGCCTCGGCGAACCCGTCCCGCCGGTCCCGGAGCTCGCGATCGAGCTCCCGATAGTGGCCGACCAGCCGCTGCCGCTCCGGCTCCGGCACCGGGATCCGCTGGATCCCGCCGCCGGACCGGACGAACGGCGCCAGCAGTGGATGGCTGCGCCAGGCCCGCAACGCGGCCGGGTCGATCGCGTCCGGCGGGAAGAACGCGGTCCAGGTCTCGACCGGGCCCGGCTCGGCCACCGCGTGCTCGACGTCGATCACCTCGGTCGGCGCGACCAGGAACAGGTCGCCGGGCTGCAGCCGCCAGTCCCGGCCGTCGAGCCGGACGGCTCCCGTACCGGCGACGACGAAGCCGAGGACCAAGAAGTCGTGGGCGTGCGGCACGGCCCGGGCCGGCATCGCGGTGTGGTCCTGCCGGAGGACCATCACCGGCGGCATCCCGGGCTGCCGGCGGTAGCCGAAGACCGGGGCGCCGCCGATCCGGCGGCCCGTGTCGTGTGAATCTAAAGATCGTCCCGATCTGTCCGGAGATGCTCCCTTGTCCCCCGTACCGCTTCAGGGAAGGCTGTCAGCACTCACCCGAATATCATCCCATGAAGGGACCTGACCGATGCCAGACCAGGTGCCCGAACACCGCCACTTCATTCCCGCGATGGGACAGCACCGGCTGCTCCCGTTCTACGACCTGTTCGGTCGGCTGGCCGGGGTTTCGGCCATGCATCGCTACCTCGTCGACCGCGCCGGGATCGAGCCGGGGACGGACGTGCTGGAGATCGGCTGCGGCACCGGCAACCTCGCGCTCCGGGTCAAGCGGCACCGGCCGACCACGTCGGTGATCGGGCTCGACCCGGATCAGTTGGCACTCACCAATGCGCGCCGGAAGGCGGCGCGACGCAACGTGGCCGTGCAGTTCGATCATGGTTACGCAGACCAGCTGCCCTATCCCGACCAGAGCCAGGACCGGGTGCTGTCGTCGCTGATGTTCCATCACCTGGAGGAGGACGGGAAGACCCGGGCGCTGAGCGAGGCACTGCGGGTGCTCCGGCCCGGCGGCGAGCTGCACCTGCTGGACTTCACCGGCGGCCCGCATGACCGGCGACTGCCGGAGCGGATCCGGGACAACGCCGACGACCGGATCCCGGAGCGGCTGCGGGCCGCCGGGTTCACCGACGTGACCCGGACCGGCACAGTCTCGGCCCGGTGGCGGCTCGGCAGCTGCACCACCTTCAGTGGCCGCCGCCCTGCTCAGCGTCGGCCCGGCGTGACGGGTTCACCCGAACCGGTGAGCTGATCATGATCGGCGAGTCGATCCGCCGGGCAAGCTGGTGCCATGAACGACGACACGGTGATCATGGTCCGCGGGCTGCGCCGCAGCTATCGCGGCTCCGGTACGGCCTTCGAGGCGGTCGGCGGCATCGATCTCGACGTCCGGCGCGGTGAGCTGTACGCGTTGCTGGGCACCAACGGCGCCGGCAAGACGTCGGCGCTGGAAGTGATCGAAGGTCTGGCGGCGGCGACCGGCGGCACGGTCCGGGTGCTCGGCCTGGACCCGTACGCTGAGGCACCGCGACTCCGGCCACGACTCGGGATCATGCTTCAGCAGGCGGGCTTCTCCGACGACCTGACCGTCGAGGAGACGGCCCGGATGTGGGCCGGCACGCTGACCACCGCCCGCCCGGTCCCCGAGGTGCTGGCCGAAGTCGATCTTCAGCAGCGCCGGGCGGTGCGGGTCGGCTCCCTGTCCGGCGGGGAGCGCCGCCGGCTCGACCTCGCCCTGGCCCTGCTCGGCGGGCCGGAGGTGCTGTTCCTGGACGAACCGACCACCGGGCTGGATCCGGAGAGCCGGCACGCGGCCTGGCGACTGATCCGCCGACTGCTCGACGCCGGCACGACGATCATGCTGACCACCCACTATCTGGAGGAAGCGGAACGGCTCGCCGACCGGATCGCGATCATGCGGCGCGGCCGGATCGTCACCGCCGGCACGCTGGCCGAGATCGTCGCGCACCAGCCGGCCCAAATCGAGTTCCAGCGCCCCGCCGGTGACCTGCCCCGGCTGCCCGGGGTGAGCATGATCGACTCCGGCACCCGGATCCGGATCGAGACCAACCGGTTGCAGGTCACGCTGGCCGCACTGCTCGAGTGGGCCGGCGAGCGGGAGTTGGTCGGCCTGTCGGCCCGGTCCGCGTCGCTGGAGCAGACCTTCCTCGCCATCGCCGACGGGGACACACCGCGCGGCGCCTCGACGTCAGCCGTTCGTTCGTCGACCGATCCGCACCGGGTCGGCGCTCCGGAGGTGTCCCGATGAGTCTCGCTCTCGATCTTCGCCGGGTCCGCTCGCTGGCCGGCGCCGAGTCCCGACTGCTGGTCCGGAACCGGACCGCGCTGGTCAACACGATCCTGCTGCCCTTGGGGATGGTGGCCCTGTTCGCCATGATCAGCGGCGGCGGCCCGCTCGGGGTGACCGTGGTGACCATGATCGCCTGCGCCGGGCTGACCTTCGTGGTCTACTACACCTTGATCACCAGCCTGGTGGCGCGCCGGCAGGATCTGGTGCTGAAGCGGCTGAAGAGCGGCGAGTCGCCGACCTGGGTGATCATGACCGGGATGGCCGTGCCACTGTTGATCGTGCTGCTGGGCCAGCTCGTCCTCGGCGTCGCCGCGGCGGCCGCGCTCGGTGACCTGTCGACCATGATCAACCCGGTGCTGCTGCCGATCGCCCTGGTCCTGGGCACGGCGACCTGGGCGCTGCTGGCGATCGCATCGACCAGCTTCACCCGGACCGTGGAGGCGGCCCAGATCACCACCCTGCCGATGATCCTCGTGCCGTTGTTCTTCTCCGGGATCAGCCTCCCGCTCCAATTCATGCCGGAACTGGTGCAACAGCTCGCCCAGTTCCTGCCGTTGACGCCGGTGGTCGAGCTGTTCCGGCTCGGGCTGACCGGAATCGGTCCGGACGGTGCCCAGCTGAGCCTGCCGGAGACGTTCGTGGCCGCGGTCCGGCCGGTGCTGATCATGCTCGGCTGGATCATGATCGGCGCGCTGTGGGCGCGGCGCTCGTTCCACTGGGATCCGCGTCGCTGAGAGCGCGGCGCGGGTGAATGACATGCTGTCCCTTGTGAAATGGACGTACCAGCCGTGGCGGGAGCGGACCCAGCCCGAGCGCTTCGACGTCTACATGAGATGGTCGCTCTACCCGCTGTCGGCGGTTCCGCCGGTGAGTTACACCGTCCAACTCCTGGCCGGCGCTCCGGTCGACTGGTCGGCGTGGCTGCCGATCATTCCGTACGTCGCTCTCACGGTGCTCTGTCTGCGGATGCTGCACCGGACCCTGGGTGGTGGCTCGATCGATCGTCGGCTGGCCGCGGGACAACTCGCCCTGACCGTACTGCTGGTGGTGTGGTTCGGTCTGATCCGGGGACCGATCGACTTCGGATTCCTCACCACGACGGTCCTGGCCCAGGCGATGATCGTCACCGGAGTCGCAGCCAGTTGGGTGCCAGCGCTGACCGCACGACGCGTGCTGTTGCTGGGTCTCAGTTGCTCCGTGATCATGGTCGGCATCCAGCTGCCGCACGGCTTCCGGCACGTGCTCGTGCTGTCCTTCCCGATGTTCATCTGGCCGCCGATCTGGCTCAGCATCTATGCGACGTCGGCGTGGATGTTGCGCGTCGTCCGAGAGCTTGATCAGGCTCGCGGCACGGCGGCCCGGCTCGCCGTCGCCGAGGAGCGGCTGCGCTTCTCCCGCGACCTGCACGACGTGTTCGGCCGGGTGTTGGCCACGGTCGCGGTCAAGAGCGAACTTGCCGCGGAACTGGCCTCCCGACGGCCCGATGACGCCGCCGCCGCCATGTTCGAGGTGCGCCGGCTGGCTCAGGACTCGCTGACCGAGGTCCGGGCCGTCGCCGCCGGCTATCGGCAGGCCGATCTCGGCAACGAGCTCCGGGGCGCCCGGGCGCTGCTCGACTCGGCCGGAATCGCTTGCTCCGTGCTCGGCGAGGACCTGACCCTGTCGGAATCCGTCGGGACCGCGTTCGGCTGGGCGGTCCGTGAGGCGGTGACCAACGTGATCCGGCACTCCGCCGCGACCGAGTGCACCATCTCGGTCTCCCGCGCCACGGCCTGGTCCCGACTGGAAGTGATCAACAACGGTGTCTCATCCGAGCCGGCCGGCGACGGCTCCGGCCTGACCGGACTCGCCGAGCGGTTGGTCCCGCTCGGCGGCCGGCTGGAAGCACGCCGGGCGAACGACACCTTCACCCTGCTGGTGACCCTGCCGAACAAGGACTGATCATGATCACCGTGCTGCTCGCCGACGATGAGAACCTGATCCGCGACGCCCTCGCCGCGCTGCTCGATCTGACCGATGATCTCGAGGTGATCGCTCAGGCCGCCTCCGGCCCCGAGGCGCTCGCCGCCGCCGCGAAGCACCGGCCGGACGTCGCGGTGCTGGATCTGCAGATGCCCGGCCTGGACGGGATCGAGACCGCCCGTCGGCTGGCCGCCGAGCAGCCCGGCTGCGGCATCGTGATCGTCACCAGCCACGGCCGGCCCGGTTATCTCAAGTCCGCGCTGAGCGCCGGCGTGCGTGGTTTTGTACCGAAGACGACCTCGGCCAGGACCCTGGCCGAGGTGATCCGGACCGTCGCCGCCGGCGGCCGCTATGTCGATTCCGATCTTGCCGCCGACGCGATCGCCGCCGGCGAGTCGCCGTTGTCGGCCCGCGAGGCGGACGTCCTGGAGCTGGCGGCCGAGGGCGCCGAGGTCGAGGAGATCGCCGAACGGACCCACCTCTCGGTCGGCACCGTCCGCAACTACCTGTCCTCCGCGACCTCCAAGATCGGCGCCGCCAACCGGCACGACGCGATCGGTATCGCCCGCCGCCACGGCTGGATCTAGTTTCGCCGCGGGGTCACCGTCCGCCGGCCCGAGAACATTTCTCTACCTGTGACGACTTCCGCACCCCGAACCCGACCCCGATTCCGGTTCGAGCTCAAGATCATGAACGATCGGGCTAGGGGATCTCGGCGTACGGGGACGTACCGCCACGGGCGATGAAGCGTTCGATCTCGGAGCGGAGCACGCTCAGCGGGACTGAGCCGAGGGACAGCACCTGATCATGGAAGTTGCGCAGGTCGAAATCCGCGCCGAGTTCCTTCTCGGCCCGGGCCCGGAGCTCCAGGATCTCCAGCTCACCGAGATAGTAGGCGCAGGCCTGGCCCGGCCAGGCGATGTAGCGGTCCACCTCGGTGATCACCTCGTGCTCACCGATCGCGGTGTTGTCCCGGAGGAAGGCCTGGGCCCGGTCCCGGGACCAGCCGAGGGCATGGATGCCCGGATCGATCACCAGCCGGACTGCCCGCCACATCTGGTAGCAGAGCATGCCCATCAGCTCGTACGGCGTCTCGTAGATCCCCATCTCGACACCGAGCCGCTCGGTGTAGAGCGCCCAACCCTCGCCGTAGGCCGAGATGTAGGTGGAGCGGCGGAACTCCGGATGCTGGGTCTGCTCCAGGGCCATCGGGATCTGGAACGCGTGGCCGGGTGCGGCTTCGTGCAGGGTCAATGCCGGCAGCGAGTAGAGCGGCCGGTCGCGCAGGCTGTAGGTGTTCAGGAAGTAGCGGTCGACGCTGCCCCGGCCGAACGTGTAGAACGGCGCCAGGTCGGGCGACACCTCGACGATGCCGAACCGCTGCCGCGGCACCCGGCCGAAGTAGCGGTGCGCCACAGCGTCGAACTTCTTCGCCTGCCAGGTCGCCTCGAGCATCAGGGCCCGCGGTGTGTCGACGTAGAACTGCGGGTCGGTCCGCATGAAGGCCAACAGGGCGTCCACGTCGCCGTCGAAGCCGGTCTCCTCGGCGATCGCCCGCATCTCGGTCCGGAGCAGGTCCACCTCGCGCAGCCCGATGGCGTGGATCTCCTCCGGGGTCAGCTCCAGCGTGGTGTATTCGCGGAGCTGGGCGGCATAGAAGTCCCGGCCGGCGATGTCGACCGCGGCGATCGCCGCCGGCAGGTTCGGCAGGTATTCGTCGGTGAGGAACGCCAGCAGGGTACGGAAGGCGGGTTGCACCTGCTCAGCCACCACGGTGACCGCCTCGCGGCGCAGCGCGTCCGTCTCCGGGCCGGCCGGCAGTCCGTCCAGCGCCTGGACGAACGACAGGTTGGCCGGGTCGGCCGCCTCGGCGATGGTGCGCGCGGTGGCCTCGCGGCCGGTCATGGTGATCTTCGGCGGGCCGAAGCCGCGGCGCAGGCCGGCCCGCATGTTCTCGATCTGCTGGCCGAGATGATCACCGATGTCCTGCAGTTGGCTCAGCCACCGCCGGCCATGATCGAGATCGGTGATCGGCCGCCGGCCGCGTTCGATCAGGTTGTTCCAGAACGAGCTGTCGGCATTGGCCGGAGCCTCGTAGCCGCGGAACCGCTGCTGGTCGATCAGGGTCCGGAGTTGATCAAGGTAGACCTCGCGGTTGGTGCGCTCCTGCTCCGACAACGCGTCCGGATCGATCGCCTCGACCTCGGCCAGGGTCGACCGCCACCGCTCGAGCCGCCGCTGCTGCGCGTCCGGTCCGACGTCGGGCAGGAACGGATCCGGTTCCGTCGACCGCCAGGACTGGCGGCCGAGCTCGGTGGTCCGCCACTCCCATTCCTCGGTGTAGATCCGCCGCAGCTCGGCGTCGGCCGGTCCGGTGTCAGCCGGGCTGTCGGTCATCCTCTGCCTTCCCTCGTCCGTCGCTCCTGCTCCCATTCGGCCGGGATGGTCGGCACCGCGGCCAGCAGGGTGCGGGTGTAGTCGTGCCGCGGCTCGGCGAAGATCTGATCCCGATCACCTTCCTCGACGACCCGGCCGTCCTGCATCACGCAGACCCGGTGGGCCACCTGCCGGACCACGGCAAGATCATGCGAGATGAACAGGTAGCTGAAGCCGAAGTCGGCCTGCAGCTCGGTCAGCAGCCGGAGCACCTGGGCCTGGACCGACACGTCGAGGGCGGACACCGGCTCGTCGCAGATGATCACCTTCGGGTTGCAGGCGATCGCCCGGGCGATCCCGATCCGTTGCGCCTGACCGCCGGAGAACTGGGCCGGGTAGCGCCGGGAATGATCGGGATCGAGGCCGACCCGTTCCATCAGCTCCTTCACCCGGGTCACCGATCCGGCCAGGGTCGAGATCCCCTGGTAGCGCAACGGAGCCGACACCAACTCCTCGACGTTCTGCCGCGGATTGAGGCTGGAGTACGGATCCTGGAAGACGAACTGCACGCTGCGCCGGAATTCGCGCAGCGCCGGTCCGGTCGCGGTGGTGACATCCTCCTCGCCCAACCTGACCCGGCCGGTGGTGACATCGACCAGCCGGCCGACCATCCGGGCCGTGGTCGACTTGCCGGAACCGGACTCCCCCACCAGGCCGATCGTCTCGGCCTCCCGGACGGTCAGCGTCACATCGTCGACAGCGCGGAAGTTGCGCCGGCTGGTCAGCACCCGGCCACGCCGGGACACCCGGAAGTCCTTGATCAGGTTCTCCGCCGCCAAGATCACCGGACGGGCCGTCGGCTCGGTCACCGCGCCTCACCCACTTCGTCGACGTCCTGCAGTCGCGGCGTCGCGTCGATCAACATCCGGGTGTAGTCCGCCTGCGGATCGGAGAACAGCTCCCGGGTGGTTCGCAGTTCCTGTTCGACGCCGTACCGGAGCACCAACACCCGGTCGGTGACCCGGCTGACTACGGCCAGATCATGGGTGATGAACAGCAGGCTGGTCCCCGTCGTCGACCGCACCTCCCTGATCAACTCCAGCACCTGGGACTGCACGGTCACGTCCAGCGCCGTCGTCGGCTCGTCCGCGATCAGCAGCTCGGGCTCGCAGACCAGGGCCATCGCGATCATGATCCGCTGCCGCATGCCGCCGGAGAACTGGTGCGGATAGTGGTGGTACGTCCGCGCCGGATCGCGCAGGTGCACCTGCTCCATGGCAGCCACGGCAGCCTGCTTCGCCGCCTGCTGCGAGCCGCCGCGATGCGCCCGGTAGGCCTCGGCGACCTGATCACCGACGGTGTAGTAAGGATTCAGCGACGACAGCGGATCCTGGAAGATCATCGCGATCCGGTCGCCGCGGATCCGGCGCATGGCGCGATCGCTGCGGCCGACCAACTCCACGCCGTCCCGCTGGCCCGGGCGGTACAACTTGATCGAACCGGTGACCTGGGCGGCCGGTGGCAGCAGACCCATGATCGCCAGCGAGGTCATCGACTTGCCGGAGCCGGACTCGCCGACCAGGCCGAGCGCCTCGCCGGGGGCCACCGCGAAGGACAGCCCGTCGACGACGGTGGCGATCCCGCCGTCCGCGGTCGGGAACCGGACGGTCAGGTCCGTCACCTCGATCAGATTGCGGTGTTCCTCGGGCGTGATCATCGTGACCTCACCCGGATCCGCGGATCGAGCACCGAATAGAGCAGGTCGACGACGATGTTGGCGGTGATCACGAAGAACGCCGCGACCAGGGTGAAGCCCATGATCACCGGCTGGTCGTTGGTGCTGATCGCGTCCCGGGCCATCTTGCCGATGCCGTTCAGACCGAACACGGATTCGGTGATCAGGGCGCCTCCCATCAGTGTCGCGACGTCCATCCCGAAGATCGTGATGATCGGAGTCAGCGACGGCCGCAGCACGTGCTTGCCGACCACCTGGACCGGCGGCAATCCCTTGGCCCGCGCGGTCCGGACATAGTTCTCACTGAGCGTGTCCAGCACGTTGGTCCGGGTCAGCCGGGTGTACATCGCCGCGTACATCAGGGCCAACACGATCCACGGCATGATGAAGCTGTCCCACCACAACGCCGGGTCCTCGACGAACCGGACCGTGGTCGGGAACGGCAGCACGCCGAGTTGCACCACCAGCACGAACTGCAGCACCAGCGCGACGAAATAGTTGGGCAGGGCGATGCCGGCCAGGGCCACGGTGTTGAACGACCGGTCCACCCAGGTGTCGGCCCGCAGCGCGCTCAGCACTCCGGACAGCAGCCCCCAGATCAGCCAGATGATCGAGGCCCCGACCGCCAGGGTGATCGTCACCTCGATCCGGTCGCCGATCATGGTGCCGACGTTCTGCCCGGACTGGAAGCTGTGCCCGAGGCAGGGCGCCGCGCACTGCACCGCCGCCGCGCCATCGCCGTAGCTACGGCCGACGAACAGCCCGGCGAGGAAGGTGCCGAACTGGATCAGGAACGGTTGGTCGACGCCGAGCTGTTCGCGAATCGTCGCGATCCGTTCCGGGCTGCAGGTCTGGCCGCAGATCAGCACCGCCGGGTCCGGCGAAAGCACGAAGAAGATCGCGTACGTGAACAGGCAGACCCCGAACAGGGTCAACAGGGCGAAGCCGATCCGGCGCACCAGATAACCGATCATGGCGGCTACACCCCCTCCCGCCTGGCGAAGATCCGCTGCACGTGATCACCGACCACCATGCAGGACAGCACGGTGCAGGTGAGGAAGAGGCCGGGAATGGCGAAGTACATCGGGTTCGTCTGATACCACTGGACGGCGGCGGAGATCATCTGTCCCCAGGACGGATCCGGCGGCCGGACACCGACGCCGAGGAAGCTCAGCCCGGCCTCGGTGGCGATGAACTGGGGCAGCATCAGGGTGGCGATCACGATGATCGTGCCGGACAGGTTCGGGATCACCTCGGCGAAGATGATCCGGGCCCGACCGGCTCCCGAGGCCACCGCCGCCTCGACGAATTCGCGCTGCCGCACCGACATCGCCTGAGACCGCACCACCCGGCCCAACTGCGGCCAGCCGAACAGGCTGAGCACGATGATCAACATCAGCATCCGGTTGGCCTCCGGCACCGCCGACAGGATCGCGATCATGAAGATCAGCGACGGGAAGGCCATCAGGAAGTCCATCACCCGGCCGATCACCTGATCGATCAGGCCGCCGAAGTAGCCGGCCAGGGTGCCGAGCAGCACGCCGATGGTCGTCGTCACGATCGTCGCCAGGACGGCGATGCTGAGCGAGAACCGTGCGCCGTAAGCGATCCGGGCGAACAGATCCCGGCCGTTCAGCGGCTCGACGCCGAACCAGTGCTCGGCGCCGATCCCGCCCAGCGGGCCGATCGGCAACCCGCCGAGGTTCGGATCGATCGCGGTCTCGTCGAACGCGTACGGGTCGTGCCCGGCGATCGACGTCAGCACCGGGGCGAAGACGGCCATCAGCACCAGCAGGGTCAGGAAGACCAGGCTGATCACCGTCGCCGGCCGACCGAGCAGCAACCGCGGCAACCGCCGCCGACGCGGCAGCGCCGGACCGGTCCGATCACCCCCGGGCGATCCGCCCGGGCCGACCGGGTCGGCCGGCCCGGTCAGCTGGGACGGAGCGCTCACTGTGTCAGGACTCGGGGTTCTTCAGTCCGAGTGAGGTCAGATCGACGTACCCGGTCATCCCCGCGTGGGCGAAGGCACCGCCGACGTTCGGCCCGATGAGCTGCAGCGGGGTGTCCCGGACCAGCGGCACGACCGGCGCGAGTTCCATGATCTCCCGGTTCAACTGAGCCACCGCGGCGTTCTGCTCGTCCACGTTGCTCATCTTCGCGATCTCTTCGAACCGCGCGTTGATCTTCGGATCGTTCAGCTGGCTGTTGTTGTTGTTGCCGGTCGGGTAGAGCCGCTTGCCGTCGAACAGCGGCGACAGCAGGGTCTCCCCGGTCTGACCGCCACCGCACCAGCCGGTGATCCCGACCTCGTGCTGCTTCGCCGTGGTCTGGATCACCTCGTAGTAGGTGGAGGCGTCGATCACGTTCAGCTTCGCCTCGATCCCGATCTTGGCCAGCGACGCCTGGATCGCCTCCGACTGGGCCTGCCACTTCGGCAGCCCACGGACATCCATGGTGACCTTGAAGCCGTCGGCGTAGCCGGCCTCGGCCATCAACTGCTTCGCCTTCTCCACGTCACCCTTGTTGTCCGGCGTCGGGTAGAGGTCGAACTCCTCCCGGCCCGGCACACTCGGCAGCAGCATGTCGGTCGCCACCGTGGTCACCTGCGGTCCGCCGGTCACCGTGATCACGCTCTGCTTGTCGATCACGTAGTTGATCGCCTGCCGCACCTTGAGGTCGTCGATCGGCTTCTTGGCCATGTTCAGGAACAGATAGAACGTGCAGCTCGGATGATCACGAACCGTCCGCGCCTTCAGCTCCGGCGTCTGGATCTTGGCCAGGGTGGACGGCTGGATCGAGTAGACCCCGACCGCATTCGCGTCCTCCCCTTGGGCAGCCACCATCCGGTCGTCGACCGTGCTGGCGTCGATGCCGAACAGGAACTCGTAGGAGTCCGGCAGCGCGGGCCGGACCTGGTCCGTGGCCTGGTCCCACTTGTCGTTCCTGATCAAGGTCAGCTGGGAGCCGCGGTCGTAACTCTCGATCTTGTACGGACCCGACGCGATCGGCTTCTCGTCGATCTGCCGGACGTTGGCCACCTTCCCCGCCGGGAACGGCGTGAACGGCGGCGACATCGCCACCACCGGGAAGTAGGCGACCGGGCGGTTCAGGTGGAAGGTGAGCGTCTTCTCGTCCACTACCTCGATCGAATCCAGCCCCTTGGGATCCTTGTAGATGCCCTTGTAGTCAGAGGCCCCTGCCAGGTATTGGACGTGGAAGTCGGAGCCGATCCGCAGCGCCGGGTCCATCGAGCGTTCCAGCCCGTACTTGAAGTCGGCCGCGGTGATCGGCGTACCGTCCTCGAAGAAGATGTTGTCCTTCAGCGTGTAGGTCCACTCGGTTGCGTCGGCGTTGGGCCGGCCGGTGTCGGTGGCCAGGTCGGGGACGATCTTGTTCCCGCCCTCCCCCGGCTCGTTCGCCGGCGTGACCAGCGTCCGGTAGATCAACCGATAGAAGTTGTTCACGCCGCCGTCGTTGCCCATGCTCGGGTCGAGGTGGGAGAACTCCGGCTGGCCGAGCACCCGGATGGTGCCGCCGCGCTTTCCCTCACCGGTGACGAACGCGTAGCCGTCCTTGTCCAATTGCACACCGGAGTTGTCCGTGCCGGGCTGCTGGGCGTTGCGCCCGCCGGAGCAACCGGCGAACAGCAACGTCGCCGCAGCCAGCACTGCGACGACGCGGGGGGTGAAGCGCATCTCTCGTCCTCCTGGGGTGCCGGGGGTTCCGGGGTAGCTTAAGCGGTTCAATGCGCCGCGTCATCGAGTTACCCGCGATTGAAACTTTCTGACCCTTTCCCACCTGGCGCATTCGGCCGTTCCGGGCGCTCACGACCGCCGGCAAGCAGCACCTCATCCGTCCACTCGACGTGTCCGGGGCCAAGGTCTGTGGCGGCAGACTGACAGCTCACTCGTGCCGGAGCATCGATCTGTCCGTGTCAGTGAGCTGTCAGCCGGCAGCGGCAGGCTAACGGCACCAACCAGCGTTTCCCTGGAGGTGTCGCCCGTGTTGACCCGACGAGCCTTTGCCCGGCTCACTGTTGCCGGCCTGACCGCCGGGCTGGCGTCCGGTTGCGCCCTGCTGCCGCCGGACCCCCGACCGAGCCGAGCCGCGCCGGCTCCGGGCGAGCCCTTCGGTGACTTCGTCCTGACCAGTTTCCTCGGCAACATCTTCTATTACGAGATCCGCGGCTTCAGCGACGGAGCCGCTCTGCACCTGAACGTGAACGCCAGTGCGGGAATGATCCAGCCCGCCACGCTGGACCGGCTGCGAACGCTGCTCGAGTCCGCCGACTTCCGCGAGGATCTGTCCAGGGACCTGGACCAGACCGAGTCTCAGGTCTGCCAGCAGATCGGGGACGTCTCGCGCCGGACGACATTTCGGATGGGCGGGCTGACCGGAGACTTTCCTTGCATCACCTCGGACCGCGAGGCCCTGGAGGAGTTGGAGAGCCTGCTCCAGGAGGTCCGACTCGACCGCTTCGCCGGACCGCTTCCGGACCACCAACCCGACCTGCCGCGGATCGTCGTCGAGCGGCTGTTCAAGGGGAGGCCCTCGGGCAGGCGACACGAGCTCCGACCGGACGGCACCCTCGTTATTCAGGATCGCGACGAGGAGCCGGAGGAGAAACCGCTCAAGAAGGACAAGCTGGACGTGCTCCGGCTGCTGCTACGGACCGATCTGCGCCCACCGGGGCCCGGGCACCTGATCTCGACCGGTGACCAGGTCCAAGTTGGCGACCAGGACCCGGTCCGGGTCTCCGATGAGACGATCCGCTACCTGGGCAAGGACGGAATGGACTATCGGCTGATCGCCGACGCCGTCACCTCATCGTTCTAGCCTCACGGGCACAGCTGACTCAGGGCTGTCGGTGGCCGGGTGCAGGATGGATCCATGGCTTCCCGGACCGCAGATCCGCTGGCCGCGTTCGCTCCGGCGACCGCGGCCTGGTTCCGCGACGTCTTCGCCGGGCCGACGCCGGCCCAGGCGGGGGCCTGGTCGGCGATCTCGTCCGGCCAGAATGCGCTGGTGATCGCGCCGACCGGATCCGGCAAGACGCTGGCCGCGTTCCTCTGGGCATTGGACGGGCTGATCCGGGAGCCGGAGCCGGCGGCCAAGGAACGCTGCCGGGTGCTGTACGTGTCGCCGCTCAAGGCGCTGGCGGTCGACGTCGAACGCAACCTCCGGGCGCCACTGGCCGGGATCGGCCGGGCCGCGGGCCGGCTCGGCGAGCCGATGCCGAGCGTGACGGTCGGCATCCGGTCCGGCGACACCAGCGCCGCGGACCGGCGGCGGCTGGCCACCCGGCCGCCGGACATCATGATCACCACGCCGGAGTCGCTGTTCCTGATGCTCACCTCCGCCGCCCGGGACACCCTGGCCTCGGTCCGGACGGTGATCATCGACGAGGTGCACTCGCTGGCCGGCACCAAGCGCGGCGCACACCTGGCAGTGTCGTTGGAACGGTTGCAGGAATTGGTGTCCGGCTCCGCCGAAGCCACCGATCAACCGTGCGTCGAGGCTGCGCACCAGATCCAGCGGATCGGACTGTCGGCGACGGTACGACCGCCGGAGCGAGTGGCCCGTTTCCTCGGCGGCACCGCCCCGGTGACGATCGTCGCTCCCCCGGCGCACAAGTCGTGGGAGCTCCAGATCGTGGTCCCGATCGAGGACATGAGCGATCTGCAGGCCGCCGTCGCACCGCGGCAACCGGAGTCCGCCGAGGACCTGGAGCCGGCGGACAACCGCCGCCCGCCGTCGATCTGGCCGCACGTCGAGGGCAAGATCCTCGACCTGATCGGCCGGCACCGGACCACGCTGGTCTTCGCCAACTCGCGCCGGCTGGCCGAGCGGCTGACCGCGCATCTCAACGAACTGCACGCCGAGCGGCTCGGCGACTCGGCCGAGCCCGCTGCGTCCACCGCCAAGAAGGGGCCGCCGGCCGAGATCATGGCGCAGTCCGGTGCCTCCACCGGGCGGGACGGGTCCACGACGCCGATCGTCGCCCGGGCGCACCACGGTTCGGTCAGCAAGGAACAGCGGGCGCAGATCGAGGACGACCTCAAGTCGGGCCGATTGCCCTGTGTGGTCGCCACCTCGTCGCTGGAGTTGGGCATCGACATGGGCACGGTCGACCTGGTGGTCCAGGTCGAGTCGCCGCCGTCGGTGGCCAGCGGGTTGCAGCGGGTCGGCCGGGCCGGGCACCAGGTCGGTGCGGTGTCCCGCGGGGTCTTCTTCCCCAACCACCGCGGCGATCTGATCGAGTCCACCGTGGTGGTGGAACGGATGCGGGCCGGCGCGATCGAGGCCGTCGCCGAGCTGCGTAACCCGCTGGACGTGCTGGCCCAACAGATCGTGGCGATCGCCGCCGGCGGTGACGTGGCGGCCGACGACGTCTACAACCTGATGCGGCGGGCCGCCAACTTCGCCGACCTGCCGCGGAGCGCATTCGACGCCGTGCTGGACATGCTCAGCGGGCGCTATCCGTCGGAGGACTTCGCCGAGCTCCGGCCGCGGCTGGTCTGGCAGCGCGAGACCGGGCAGCTCAGCGCTCGGCCCGGCGCGCAACGGCTGGCCGTCACCTCGGGCGGCACCATTCCGGACCGCGGCCTGTTCGGCGTCTTCCTGGTCGGCGAGGTGGGGACGCCGGGCCGTCGGGTCGGCGAGCTCGACGAAGAGATGGTGTACGAGACCCGGGTCGGTGACGTGTTCACCCTCGGCACCACCAGCTGGCGGGTGGAACAGATCACCCACGACCAGGTGCTGGTCACCCCCGCTCCCGGCCAGCCGGGACGGCTGCCGTTCTGGAAGGGGGACGCGCCGGCTCGGCCGGCCGAGCTCGGCGTCGCGTTCGGCGGCTTCGTCCGCGAGCTGGCCGGCCTCGACCCCGAGGCGGCGACCGGGCGGCTGCAGGGCTCCGGGTTGGACGACTACGCGGCGCGCAACCTGATCGGCTATCTCGGCGAGCAGCAGCAGGCGACCGGAGCGCTGCCGACCGATCGGACCGTGATCTTCGAGCGGTTCCGGGACGAGCTCGGCGACTGGCGGGTCTGTCTGCACTCCTCCCTCGGGCTCGGCGTGCACACGCCGTGGGCGTTGGCGATCGAGCATGCCGCCCGGGAGGTGCATGGTGCCGAGGTCCAGGCCACGGCGACCAACGACGGGATCATCCTGCGGATCCCGGACACGGAGTCCGACCCGCCGGGGCCGGAGTTGATCATCATCGATCCCGAGGCACTGGAACAGATCGTCACCGACGAGGTCGGCGGATCGGCCCTGTTCGCCTCCCGGTTCCGGGAGTGCGCGGCCCGGGCCCTGCTGCTCCCCCGGCGTGACCCGCGGGCCCGGTCACCGCTCTGGCAGCAGCGGATGCGATCGGCCCAGTTGCTCGGTGTGGCAGCGAAATATCCCGATTTCCCGATCGTGCTGGAGACGATGCGGGAGTGCCTGACCGACGTGTTCGAGTTGCCGGAGTTGATCAAGGTGCAGCGGGCCATCGCCAGCCGGGAGCTCCGCGTCGTCGAGGTGGAGACCAGTGAGCCGTCGCCGTTCGCCCGGTCGCTGCTGTTCGGCTACGTCGGCGCCTTCGTCTACGAGGGTGACGTGCCGCTGGCCGAGAAGAAGGCCGCGGCACTGTCCCTGGACGCGACCCTGTTGGCCGAGCTGCTCGGCAAGGACGGGTTGAAACAGCTGCTCGACCCGGGCGTGATCGCGGCCTGCGAGGCCGACCTGCAGGGGCTGAGCGAGGAGCGGCAGGCCCGCTCCGTCGAGCAGTTGTACGACCTGATCCGCACCGCCGGGCCGTACACCCTGGCCGAGCTGGCGCTGCGCACCCGGCCGGATCTCGATCATCCGGAGTTCGATCACGAGAGCGCGGTCAAGGAGTTGATCGCCGCCCGCCGGCTGGTCGAGGTGCGGATCGCCGGCACCGACCAGGTCGCGGTGGTCGAGGACGTGCCCCGGCTGCGGGACGGGCTGGGCATCCCGGTGCCACCCGGGGTCGCCGCCTCCTTCACCGAACCGGTGCCGCAGCCGATCGACGACCTGGTGCTGCGCTGGGCCCGGCAGCACGGTCCGTTCGTCGCCGAGACCGTCGCCGACCGGTACGGGCTCGAGCTCCGCACCGTCGAGGACGCCTGCCGCCGGCTGATCGACGACGGCTCCGTGGTGGCCGGGCAGTTCATCCAATTGGCCGAGGACCGGTCCCAGTTGCGCCAGTACTGCCATCACCGGGTGCTGGCCCTGATCAAGCGGCGCACCCTGGCGTTGCTGCGGCGTGAGGTCGAGCCGGTCGAGCAAGCTGCCTATGCCCGGTTCTTGATCGACTGGCACGGGGTCGGGCTCCGATCATCGACAGGGGCGGGCCGCGGCTCCGATGCGGTGCTCACCGCGCTGGAATCGCTGGCCGGTTACCCGGTCCCGGCCAGCGCGGTCGAGTCGATCATCCTGCCGGCCCGGGTCGCCGACTATCACCCGTCCCAGCTCGACCAGTTGATCACCGCCGGCGAGGTCAGCTGGGTCGGCGACGGCCAGCTCGGCGACTCCGACGGCTGGGTTCGGTTCCTGCTGCCGGGGATGGAGCCGCCGCCGGCCAAGCAGCAGCCCGAGGACCACCGCGCGGTCGCGTTGCTCTCGACGTTCCAGCCGGGTGGCGCGTCGTTCCTGACCGAGTTGACCCGGCGGCTCGGTGACGACGACGAGGCGTCCGGTTACGAGGCCGCCTTGTGGGAGCTGGTCTGGTCCGGCCTGATCACCGGCGACACGTTCGCGCCGGTCCGGGCCCGGGTCACCGGCGGTGCCCACCGGAGCCGGCCGGCGCCGCGCAGCCGGACCCACCGCGGGCAGTTGCGCGCGCAGTTGCGGGCCCGGGTGGTGGCCCGGATCAACGCCTCGCCGACCACGGCCGGCCGGTGGTCCCTGATCGATCGCGAGTCCGAAGCCCGAGAGGATTCGTCTCACGTCGGCGATCCAGGTCGCGGCAACAGGTCCTCGGCCCGGTTCACCGACCAGGTGTTCGGCTGGTTGGACCGCTATGGGGTGGTCACCCGTGGGTCTGTCACCGCCGAGGGCACCGAGGGTGGGTTCGGCGCCGCCTACCGGGCGCTGGCCACCTTGGAGGAATCCGGTCAGTGTCGGCGCGGCTACTTCATCGAAGGCCTCGGCGCGGCCCAGTTCGCGCTGCCCGGCGCGGTGGACCGGTTGCGCGCGGCCTCGGCCGAGCCCGCGGATCCGACGGCCCTGGTGCTGTCGGCGTGCGATCCGGCGAATCCGTACGGGGCGGCGCTGGGCTGGCCGGATCGGTCCGGTCACCGGCCGGGCCGCAAGGCCGGAGCGCTGGTGGTGTTGGTCGGCGGCCAGTTGATCTTCTATGTGGAGCGGGGTGGTCGGACGCTGCTCAGCTTCGCCGACCGACCGGAGGTGCTGGGCCCCGCCGCCAGTGCGTTGGCCGCTGCGGTGCGTCATGGTCAGCTCGGCAAGCTCACCGTACAACGCGCCGATGGTGATCATGTTTTCGGTTCCGAACCGGTCCGGAAAGCGCTTCAGGATGCGGGATTCGTGATGACGCCACAAGGCTTGCGGATCCGGCCGGCGGCGGGATCGGCTTCTTGATCATGGAATCCGGATCTCACCGCACGCTCGAATAACGATCTTGAATCAGCCGCGTCGATCGTTCACGGGTTTGGCGCGTTCGGTGGACAGTTGCCGCCGGAGAGAGTAGAGATAAGAGACTGGTCGATCCGGCGGGCGACTGCGCCCCGTGGGGAAGCGAGCGTGATAGATGAGATCGCAAACGAAGCGGTTACTGGCCGTGATCGCCGGATGCCTGGTGTTGGTGTTCGGGCTGGCCGGCTGCCTGCGGGATCCGAATGCGAGCAACCGGAACGGCGGCGGTGGCGGCGAGGTGGTGGCTGCCGGCGGATCGGCCGACGGTGACAAGCAGGTCGAGATCTTCGGTTCCTTCAGCGGTGCGGAGCAGGAGGGCCTGGAGAAGGAACTGATGGCGTTCGAGCAGCGCACCGGGATCGCCGTCTCCTACACCGGCTCCTCCGACTTCGCGACGATCATCAAGACCAGGGTGCAGGGCGGCGACATGCCCGACATCGCGCTCTTCCCGCAGCCGGGTGGTCTGTTGGAGATGGCGGCACAGAAGCAGGTCGCGCCGATCGACACCTTCCTCGACTACGACGCGATCGACCGGACCCTGGTCCCCGGCTTCCTCGAATCGTCCCGGCTCAACGGTCGGGTGTACGGGGCGCCGGTGCGGATGGCGGTGAAGAGCGTGGTCTGGATGCCGAAGGCCTATCAGCAGGACGGTTACCCGACCGACGTGGATTCCATCCAGCAGCTGGAGCAGGTGTCCGACCAGATCCGGAACTCCGGGATCGCGCCGTGGTGCATCGGCTTCAACGCCGATCAGTCGACCGGTTGGGTCGGCACCGACTGGATCGAGGAATACATGCTCCGGATGTGGGGCCCGGACGTGTACGACGACTGGACCAGCCACCGGATCCCGTTCAACGACAAGCGGGTCCAGCAGGCCTTCGACGCGTTCGGCAAGATCATCAAGACCGACGGCAACGTCTTCGGCGGCGCCGACGGCGTGATCAACACCCCGTTCGGTGACGCGATGAATCCGGCGTTCCAGAATCCGCCGAAGTGCCTGCTGCACCGGCAGGCGAACTTCGCCTACTCCTTCTACCCGAAGGATGTGCAGGCCGACCTGGACAACAAGGTCGACGTGATGAAGTTCCCCCGCTACGACGGTGAATACTCCGGCAGCCCGGTGCTCGGCGGCGGCGACCTGGCCGGCCTCTTCAACGGCAACGACCCGGATGCGATCGAGGTGATGAAGTTCCTCACCTCCGACCAGTTCGGGCAGGAATGGGCGGCCGGTGGCGGCTATCTGTCGCCGCACAAGACCTTCGACCAGAGCAAGTATCCGGACGAGACGACCCGCAAGATCGCCAAGATGGCCGCCGACGCGGACGTGTTCCGCTTCGACGGGTCGGACCTGATGCCCAAGGCGGTCGGCTCCGGCTCCTTCTGGACCGGAATGGTCGACTGGGTCCGCGACACCAAGTCGACCGAAGAGGTCACGAATGAGATCGAGGCGTCGTGGCCGAAGTGACCGCGGACGAGGCGCAGGAACAGCGCTCCGCCGCGGGACCGGAGACCCCGACCGGTGACACCGGCATCCGGAAGCTGCCCAGGGCCCTTCGGCTGATCATCGCGGTGCTGGCGATCTGGCTGCTGATGGCGGGCATCGGCACCATGTTCCAAGCGTTCGCCTACTACCCGCAGTATTTCCCGAAACTGTTGCAGGGGGTGCTGGCGGTCATCCTGGGTCTCGGCGGTGCCGCGGCGGTCTTCTACTTCATCAACATGTTCGTCGAGGCGTTGCCGGACCGGCTGTCGGGCCGGATCCTGCCGTACGCGTTCCTGCTGCCCGGGGTCGGCCTGATCGGACTGATGCTGCTCTATCCGACGGTGCAGACGATCAACTACAGCTTCGCCAACGCCGACAGCACCGCCTACATCGGACTGGGGAACTACGCGTCGATCCTGAGCAACCCCAACTTCTGGTCGGCGATGATCAACAACCTGCTCTGGCTGTTGATCGTTCCGGTCGCGGTGGTCTTCTTCGGCACCATCGTCGCGGTGCTCGCCGACCGGCTGCCGGCCGGCGCCGAGAATGTCACGAAGAGCCTGGTGTTTCTGCCGATGGCGATCTCGTTCGTGGGCGCGGCGACGATCTGGGGCGCGATCTATGCCTTCGATCCGGCCGGCCAGGCGCAGACCGGTCTGCTGAACGGAATCGTCACCGGGCTGGGTGGTGAGCCGATCTCCTGGCTCAGCCAGACCCAGCTCCGGCTGAACAACGTGCTACTGATCGTGATCTTGATCTGGCTGCAGGTCGGGTTCGGCATGGTGCTGCTGTCCTCGGCGATCAAGGGCGTGCCGGAGGACACCCTGGAGGCGGGGCGGATCGACGGCGCGAACGAGTTCCAGATCTTCACCCGGATCGTCATCCCGCAGATCCGCGGCACCATGGTCACCGTCTTCGTCACGTTGGTGATCTTGGTGCTGAAGGTCTTCGACATCGTGTACGTGATGACCAACGGCCGGGACAACACGGATGTGATCGCGAACCTGTTCTTCCGGGAGATCTTCGCCAACTCCCAGTCCGGAGTGGCGTCGGCGATCGTGGTCGTGCTGCTGATCGCCGTCACGCCGGTGTTGATCTACCAAGTCCGCACGTTCCGCAAAGAGGAGGCCATGCGATGAGTGTTCACCCCACGAAACGCTCCGCTTCGCTCCACGTTTCGCGAGGACCCCGAAATGACTGACGGACCTAGCATCAAGCCGCGGAACATCCCGGCCTGGATCGTCATGATCGCGCTGGTGATCCTCTGGTCCATCCCGACGATCGGCCTGTTGATCACCTCGTTCCGACCGGTCGACGACCAGGTGTCGACGGGCTGGTGGACCGCCTTGTTCAACCCCTTCGGCAGCGGTTGGACCCTGGAGAACTACCGCGGCGTCCTGACCGGCTCGGGAAACATGGCCGGCGCGTTCCTGAACAGCCTGGTGGTCGGGATCCCGGGGACAATCATCCCGATCATGTTCGCGGCGTTCGCGGCGTATGCGTTCACCTTCATGAAGTTCTGGGGCCGCGACGTGCTGTTCATCGTCATCGTGGCCGTCATGGTGGTGCCGATCCAGGTCGCCTTCGTCCCGATGCTGGACCTGCTCGGGCCGAACAACCTGAACATCAACGGCCAGTATCTGGCGGTCTGGATCCTGCACACCGGATTCGGCATGCCGCTGGCGATCTACACACTGCGCAACTACATGTCGACCCTGCCGGGCACCGTGATCGAGTCGGCGAAGATCGACGGCGCGACCCACTTCCAGACCTTCTGGCGGCTGATCGTGCCGATGTCGGTGCCGGCGATCGCGGCGTTCGCGATCCTGCAGTTCATCTGGGTCTGGAACGATCTGCTGATCGCCCTGCTGTTCCTCGGCTCGGGCGACAGCGCGACCGTGATCGTGGCCCTGCAGGCACTGCTCGGCGCCCAGGGCCAGGGCCGCGAACTGCTGCCGGCCGGCGCCTTCGTCTCGATGGCGGTGCCGATGCTGGTCTTCTTCTCCCTGCAGCGGTTCTTCGTCCGCGGCCTCACTGCGGGCGCCGTCAAGGGCTGATCGCCAGCCGTCGTTCCCAGAGCCTGTCGAAGCAGGTCCTGGGCCTGTCGAAGGGGCAGGCCAGGTTGGATCGATCAAGTGCCCGCGGCCAACCGGCGCTGTCGAAGCACAACCGGCACGACGGACAACCCACATCGGCGCGTCTGTATCCGCGCCCGCTAGCCGAGCGTAACCAGCCGCGCGACTGTCACCAGTGGACGCGACTGCCACAGCAATCGCGGCCACCGACAACCGTCGCGCGCACAGCCGAAGCCCGACAGCGCAGCGCGACCGTAGGGACCGGGCCGTTCGCGGGGAGTCAGGCGCTCAAGGAGTGGCCGCAGATCTGCAGGTCGGCGCCGAGAAGTCGTACGACCGAGAATCCCCGCAGCAACGACGGAGCGACAGATGTGGGGACTTGCCGCAGGAAGTGGGGCCGGGTGGGTCAGGCAGCCGCGACGCGGGCGACGGGGCGGATCGTCGGGACCTTGGCCAGCAGTTCCTGGCGGGCCAGCTTTTCGCTGACGGTGCTCAACACGACCGAGAGGGGAAGCTCGAGGGCGCCGCAGATCGAAGCCAACAGTTCGCTGGAAGCTTCCTTCTGGCCGCGCTCGACCTCGGACAGGTAGCCGAGGCTGACCCGGGCCGTCTTCGACACCTCGCGCAGCGTCTTGCCCTGGGCGACCCGCTCCTCACGCAAGGACTCGCCGATCAGCTCGCGCATCAGCACTGGTCTCAACGAATCCTCCGGTCGCATACCCGAAACTCTACCTACCCCGTCCGACAACTCACGCACACCACACCCCAACACTCCGCAGGCTGCTCGCATTCCGAGAAGAGCGGAACGGTGCGTCGGACCGAGTGGTTTGGCCGACCCCGGGATCAGAGCTCGGCGGCGACCTTGCGGGGTCATCGTCGAAGCCGGGGTGGAGCTGCGTAAGGTCCGGCGCGCGCCTTCACCGACAGCGCGGCGAGGGCTACCGGCACCGGCCTGTCCTCCATCGATCCGCCGCCAGGAGTGATGCCGACCCCGGCGAACTCGAGGCTCCTCGCAATCGGCGCCGCGGGCCGGGGAGCCGATGTCCGACCGCACGTGCCGCCATCGGGTGGCCACCACGCTCCGGCACGCCGGGGAATCAGCCGAGGTGGTCGAGCAGCAGGGCCAGGGCGTGCTCCACGGTCTGCCGCCGGATCTCGGCCCGGTCCCCGGCCAGGCCGAGCCGACGGACCTCGATCGGTCGGCCGGCCCGGGCCAGGCCGACGAACACCGTGCCGGCCGGATGGCCCTCCTGCCGGTCGGGTCCGGCCACGCCGGTGGCGGACAGTCCCCAGTCGGCCCGGCAGCGGCGGGCCGCTCCGACCGCCAGTTCGCCGGCGGTGGACTCGGCCACCGCGCCGTCCCGGGCCAAGGTCTCGGTGGCCACGCCGGCCAACTCGGCTTTCAGTTCGGTCGCGTAGACGATCAGCCCGCCCCGGTAGGCCGCCGAGGCGCCCGGCACGTCGGTCAGCCGGGCTCCGATCGATCCACCGGTCAGCGACTCGGCCGTCGCCAGGGTCTGGCCCAGCTCGGTCAGCCGGGCGATCGCCCGAGCGGCCGGGTCGGTCACGCCGGGGACTTTCCGGCGGCGCGGACGCGCCGGGCTTCCAGCACGTAGTCGACTCCGGTGATCACGGTCAGGATCAGGGCTGCGCCCATCACGGTCCAGGAGATCGGCAGCGCCCAGCCGGGCAGCGGCAGCAGCGCGATGATCAGGGCGGCGGACTGCACCACGGTCTTGATCTTGCCGCCCCGGCCGGCCGCCATCACGCCGTACCGCAGCATCACGAACCGCATGATCGTGATCCCCCATTCGCGGACCAAGATCACGATGGTCACCCACCACCACAGCTCGCCGATGATTGACAAGCCGATGAACGCCATCCCGGTCAGCGCCTTGTCCGCGATCGGATCGGCCAGTTTGCCGAAGCTGGTGATCAGGTTGTATTTCCGGGCCAGGTGGCCGTCGATCGAGTCGGTGCCGATCGCGGCGGCGAAGACGAGGGTGGTGACGATCCGCCAGACCAGGTCGTCCGGATGCGCCAGTAGCATCCAGGCGAAGATCGGGACCAGGATGATCCGCAGCACGGTCAGTGCGTTCGGCAGGTTCCACGGCGAGACGGTCGCCGCGGGTTCGGCCGGATGCTCAGCGGTCACGCCGGGCCTCGGCGCCTCGGCGATCAGGGCCGTCGGCGTCGGCGATCAGGTCGACACCGTCGGTGCCGATCACCGTCGCCGCGACGAGGTCGCCCGGCTTCGGATCGGACAGGCCCCGGACTGTGGTCGAGCCGTCCACCTCGGGACCCTGGTGCTCGGCGCGGCCGATCACCTCGCCGTCCTCGATCTCCTCGATCAGCACCCGGACCGGCTCGCCGATCCGTTCCTCGGCGCGCTCGGCCACCAACTCGTCGGCCAGGTCGGTCAGGTGGTTGCGGCGGGCGTCGATCTCGTCCTCGCTCACCTTCTGGTCGAAACCGGCCGCCTCGGTCCCGTCCTCGTCGGAGTAGCCGAACACGCCGATCGCGTCCAGCCGGGCGGCGACCAGGAAATCGGACAGGATCTGCACGTCCTCCTCGGTCTCGCCCGGGAAGCCGCAGATCACGTTGCTCCGGATCCCGGCCCGCGGGGCGAGCGCGCGGATCGAGGCGATCAGGTCCAGGAACGTCTCGGCCTGGCCGAACCGGCGCATCCGCCGCAGCACCGGCCCGGAGGCGTGCTGGAAGGACAGATCGAAGTACGGCACCACGCCCGGGGTCGACGCCATCGCCTGGACCAGGGTCGGCCGGGTCTCCGCCGGCTGCAGGTACGACACCCGCACCCAGTCCAGGCCGTCGATCGCGGCCAGATCACCGAGCAGCCGCTCCAGCAGCCGGATGTCGCCCAGATCCTTGCCGTACGACGAGGAGTTCTCGCTGACCAGGAACGCCTCGCGGACACCGTTCTCGGCCAGCCACCGCGCCTCGGCCACGATCTCGGCCGGCGTCCGGGACACGTACGCGCCGCGGAAGGACGGGATGGCGCAGAACGTACAGCGACGATCGCAGCCGGAGGCCAGCTTCAGCGGCGCCGACGGCGCTCCGTCCAGCCGGCGGCGGACCACCCGCGGGCCGCTCGCCGGGGCCAGACCGGTCGGCAGGTCCGGGACGGCGTGGCCCGGGATGGCCGCCGCGCCGGCCGCCGCCTGGCGGTCGACCGGCGAGATCGGCAGCAGCGTCCGCCGGTCCCGCGGCACGTGCGAGGTGTGCTGCTCCCCGTTCAGGATCGACTGCAGCCGCTCCGCCACCGAGGCGTAGTCGTCGAAGCCGAGCACCGCGTCGGCCTCCGGCAGCGACTCGGCCAGCTCGGATCCGTACCGCTCGGCCATGCAGCCGACCGCGACCACGGCCTGGGCCTTGCCCTCGGACTTGAGGTCCGCGGCGGCCAGCAGGGTGTCGACCGAGTCCTTCTTGGCGGCCTCGATGAAGCCGCAGGTGTTCACCATCACCGCATCGGCGTCCTCGGGGTCGTCGACGAGGCGGAAACCACCGCCCTCGAGGCGGGCCGCGAGTTCGGAGGAGTCGACCTCGTTCCGGGCACAGCCGAGGGTGATCAGGTGGACCGAGGTGAGGGTGTCGGGGCGGGTCTCTGCAGTCATGACCGACCCAGTATGACAGCGCTGGTGGACGCTTCCGTTATCGGCGACTCCACCCCGGCTCGCCGGCCATTGACAGACCCGGGCGGGCCAATTTGGCTTGCGTCCATCACACGTCAGGTCCGGTCGACGACACCCTCTGGGTCGGCCGGGCCGAGACTCTAAGGGGAACCGTGTCATGAAACGCCGATTCATCGTCGCCGCGGCAGCTACAGCGGCGCTGCTGACGTCCACCTTCGTCGTGTCCGCCCAGGCCCAGCCGAACCCGCAACCCGGTGCCGAGCCGAAGCTGAGCAGCAGGCTCGCCGCGGCCTCGGACGAGCTGCCCACGCCGTTCGAGAAGTCCGACGGTGCGTCCTGGACGACCCACCCGCAGTCGCTGCGGTACTACCGCTCGCTCGACGCCGCCAGCGACCGGGTCGCGGTACAGAACGTCGGCAAGACGATCGAGGGCCGGCCGGTCCAGCTGGTATCGGTCGGTGCGCCGGCGCCGAGGTCGGTCGAGGAAGCGGCCGACGGATCGGTGGCGATGTTCGTCTGCTCGGTGCACGGCGACGAGCCGTCCGGCCGCGAAGCCTGCATGCAGCTGGCCCGCGACCTCGCCCTGAGCACCGAAGCCAGCGTGATCCGCTTCCTGGAGCGGACCACGGTGCTGTTCATCAACGCCAATCCGGACGGCTGGGTCGCCGACACCCGCGAGAACGCGTCCGGCGCCGACGTGAATCGCGACTACCTGGCCGGGGCGACGCCCGAGGCCAAGGCGGTGCTCAAGATCATCCGGGACTGGCGGCCGGACACCCTGAACGATCTGCACGAGTACGGCCCGCGGGAGCACTACGTGACCGATCTGCTGCACCTGTGGCCGCGCAACCGCAACGTCGACCCGGGTGCCTACGAGCTGGCCAAGCAGATGAGCCAGGACTACGCCTCCGCCCAGGTCACCTCGCTCGGCTACACCGCGGGCATCTACGGCCAGTTGATCAAGGACGGCGAGCCGTACCTGCAGATCGCCGGTGACGGGCAAGGCCGGATCCTGCGCAACTACGCCGGCCTGGTCAACGTGGTCGGCATGCTCAGCGAGACGGCGAACGCTCCGTTGAACGACGAGGAGGAGGCCGACGCCGCACTGCTGAACCGACGCCGGGTGACCGTCAACTACAACAGCGCGATCGGCAGCATCCAAATGGTGCAGGAGAACCGGGAGCTGTTGATCAAGGAGACGGCGGCCGCCGCGGAGCAGCAGACGATTGCCGGGGCCGAGCAGTCCGGAGTGATCTACTTCGGCGGCCAGGACGACATGATCCCGACCTCAGCCGACCAGGTCGAGGCGGATCCGATGTGCGGTTATCAGCTGTCCGGTGATCAGTACACGGAACTGAAGGGCACGCTCGCCCTGCACGGGATCACGTCCAGCGCGGCAGGCGACGGCCGCCTGGTGTCGCTCGCCCAGCCGACCCGCGGCCTGATCCCGCTGCTGCTGGATGCCCGCTCCGAATTCCGGCTCGCCGAGGCGGAGCCGGTCGCGACCTGCTGATCCTCCCCCCCCTTTCCTTTCCCCCCCTCCCCTTTCTTTCCCTCCTAATCTTTCCCACATTCCCTTACATCACCTGCTTTTTACCCTCGCTTCGCCTTCGCGCGGTGCTGCGTTTTCCTCTCGACGTCTCGCTTGACGTTTTTTCCCTGCCGCCTGTCGAAGGGTGAACCTGGCTTGCCCTTCGACGGGCTCAGGGAACGAAACCGTTCACGTCCCCATCGGAGTCCCACGGGGCAATCTCGCCCATGATCGGCAAGCTCCCTCCGGGCAAAGTCGGCCGGGCAGGTCAGCCGATGAACAGCCTGTCGCGATATCTCTTGACAGCCGAGATCAAACAGTCGGTTGCGGCGTGGCGGCCGAGACGAAATTGGTCATTTTCTGGCAGGACATGAACTACAAGGTGCCTCGGTCACCATCTATGGCGACGAGGGAACCTGCGACAAGGCGAGGTATCTGATCGAACTCCCCAGCAACTGGGATTCCCGTGTAGCTCGATATCGAAATTCGGGATCTGCACCGTTGCACTCTTCTATGATCGCGATGAAACCTTCCGCGCGCGTTGGTATCTGCCGAGACACTACCTCAGCTCGCTCAACGACAACGTAAGCTAGATCAGGGCCTACCACCACTCTAAAGGTCGGATCCATGAAGAGAATTCGCGACACCAGTTCGCCGGCGTCCGCTATTGCCGTCGGACTGTTCCTGGGGGTCGGCGCGGCGCCCGCCTCGGCACAAACGGACGAGCCGAGGACGGGTGAGTTCTGTTCGACTCTGATCGGCAAAGCCTCGGCGGGGGAGGACTCCCCGTCCTGACCGGTCTGCTCGAGAATTTCGGAGGACGACGCCCGCCAACATCTCAGCTCAGCACGACGAGGCCGAGCCGGAGTCGCCGCCGAAACGAAACTGGTCAGGCTCTACGACGACATGAACTACCACGGATACTCCGACACCATCTACGGTGACGACGGGACGTGCGACTCATCGGGATACACCATCTGGCTGTCCGTCTCGAATGCATTCATGGTCAGCTCGGTGTCCAAGTACGGCAGCTGCACAGCGTCCAAATTCTGGATCGCGACGCAAGTACCGCGCCAATTGGTCTCTGCCGAGGCACTATCTGGGTTCGCTCAATGACAACGTGAGCAGGATGAAGGTCTACCACCGGCCTAGGGTCCCGACTTCTGACCACCGACTCGCGGCGTGGCGGCCTCGCCAGGAACGGGCTCGGCGGTGAAGGATGGGCCGGCATGACCCCCCTGGTGAGTGTGCTGATCTCCGTCACCGAGCCGGCCGACCTGGCCGCGCTCTTCGGCTCCTGCGACCGGCAGTCGCTGCGGCAGGACGAGTTCGAGGTCGTCGTCGCGGTTCCGTACCGGTCCGACGGGACCTGGGGTGCCCTGGAAGGGCAGTCCCGCCGACGACCGAACCTGCGGGTCGTCACGGTGCCGGTCGCCGGTGACGACGCCGGGCTGGCCGAGACGGCGCTCTGGGCGGCGGCGGTGCAGGCGGCCCAGGCCGACCGGCTGCTGGCCGTACGACCGGAGGACCGGTTGTTGCCGGAGTCGCTGGAACGGCTGCTCGCCCAGGACGCGGACCTGGTCGTGGCCCGGTCGGTCGGCCTGGCCGGTGCCTACACCGACCCGATCCTGTTCGGCCGGCCGGCCGCGGCCGACGAGCTGCGGGCCACCGTGGTCCGGGAACCCGCGGTGCTCATCCGACGCCGGCTGGTCGCCGCCACACCGGAGACGATCACCCCGGACACCCGGGTCCCGTTGCTCGCGGGCGAACCCGAGATCGCCGTCCTGGTCGGCTATCCGGGCCTGGACATCCGCGGCCGCGATCAGTGGCAGCCGGCCCCGGTGGACGGACTGGAGAAGGAGAGCGGGGTGGCCGAGCGGTTGCGAGGCCTCGAGCGATCCCACGATCCGGTGACCCTGACCTGGGACCCGCCGACGACCCACTGGACCGACGGCCGGCTGCTGCTCGAGTGCACCGGCCGGGTCGCCGGCCTGGCGGAGACCGAGCCGGCGCCGGTCGCGGTGCTCCGGGTGCGCGAGCCCGTGCACGGCGTCGAGCTGATCCTGCCGACGGAGACGCAGTGGCTCAGCGCCGGCGACCCCGGCAGCACCCGTGAGGTACGGATCCGGGCCGAGATCGATCCTCGGTCCGACGCGGACGGTCGGCCGATCGGGACGGCGATCCATCAGCTGTACGGCGACCTGGTCGGCGACGGACTCCGAGCCCAGGCCCCGCTGCGGGGTGCGGCGCCGAGTGGCGCGATCATCGAGGGCCGGCCGGTCGGCGTGCTGACCATCGGCGACCGGCTGCATTTCGACGTCGGGTGTCGGCGGAGCAGCCTGGTGCAGCAGGCCGACGCCGGCGACGCGACGATCACCGACTCCGCTCGCGGGACGCTGCTGCGGCTCACCCTCCCCCGGATCGCCGCCGAACCCGGCACGGACCTGGCCGGAGAACTCGGCCTGGGCGGCCTACGGCTGCCGGCCCGGATCGTCGAGCACGGCGGCGTGACCCGGCTGGAGGCCTACGTCTCGGGGCTCAGCGGCCAGGTCGGGCTGTCCACCAAGTTCGGCGCCGCGAACACGCCGCTGGACCTGGTGCTGGACATCTCACCGCTCGGCCGGATCCAGGTCCGGCCCAAGCCACGCCCGGCGGCCCGGACGAAGCCCGCAGCCGCCGACCCGAAGCCAACGGCCGCGCCGAAGCCGACCGCCGTGCCGGCCGAGCCGAAGGTGCAGCACCCGGCAGCCAACGGCCGGTCCGGACGGATCACCGCCCGGACCGTCTACCGGAAGATGCGGCGGCTGCTCAAGCGGTGACGAAGTCGGCGCCGAGTCGGGTCGCCGCGATCCGCTGCAGGTTCGCCTGGATCTCGGCCGGCGACTCGGCGGAGCGGGTCGCCTCGATCAGTTCCGACTCGAGCAGCCGGGCCGCCGGGAAGACCGTGGACCGGTCCAGGATCCGCTCCGGTACGGGCTGCGGGTCGGAGCGCCGGAACTCGGCCAGGATCTCGTCGTAGTGATCGGTCAGCGTGGTGTCGGCCGGATCGAGGCCGAGGACCAGCAGCAGCCCGGTCGGCTGGGTGTCGACGCCGACCACGGTCAGCTCCGGCCGATACTTCGCCAGCACCTCGATGATCCAGAACACGTCCCCGGTCCAGGCGTCGGTGTGCCGGACCCGGGCGGCCTCGTCGACGGTCCGCGGGAACATGTCGTCCAGGATGATCACGCCGTGCGCGCTGGAGTGCCGCTCGGTGTTGATGTAGTCCCGGAGCGCGAATTCGAACAGATGCAGGCCGTCGATGAAGGCGAGCTCGTACGGCCGCCCGCTCGTCACCTGCATCGGATCCGGGCGGTTGAAGTATTCGTCGCTGGTGGTCCGGAGCACGGCCACGTCGTTGTCCAGCGGCGTCGTGATCGCGAACGCCGGGTCGACGCCCACCGCCCGGCAGTCGGCCAGTCGCAGGCTTTTGCCGCTGGCGACGCCGATCTCGAGATAGGCGGCGGGGCGGTGCCGGCGATGGACCTCGGTGAGGAAGTCGATGTAGTACATCGGCGCAGCGTACTGATCCAGGCGCCGGCCCGCACGGAAGCGCGCGGGCCGGACGTCATTCCCGGCCGAGCCCGGTGTCGCGCGGTCAGCCGGTGCGGAGATTCTCCATCACGGCCTCGAGGTCGTCCGGCTTGACCAGCACCTCGCGCGGCTTCGAGCCCTCCGACGGGCCGACGACGCCGCGGGTCTCCAGGATGTCCATCAGCCGGCCGGCCTTGGCGAAGCCGACCCGCAGCTTGCGCTGCAGCATCGAGGTCGAGCCGAGCTGCAGATTGACCACCAGCTCGACCGCCTGCAGCACCAGCTCGAGATCGTCGCCGATGTCCTCGGCCACCTTGCTGGAGCCCGCCGGCTTCTCGGTAACGTCCTCGCGATAGACCGGCTTCAACTGCTCGGTGACGTGCTCCACCACCGAGCGCACCTCGGACTCGGTCACCCAGGCGCCCTGGATCCGGACCGCCTTGCTCGATCCCATCGGCAGGAACAGGGCGTCGCCCTGGCCGACCAGCTTCTCCGCGCCGGGCTGGTCCATGATCACCCGGGAGTCGGTCATCGACGAGGTCGAGAGCGCCAGCCGGCTCGGCACGTTGGCCTTGATCAGACCGGTCACCACGTCGGTGCTCGGCCGCTGCGTCGCCAGCACCAGGTGGATCCCGGCGGCGCGGGCGAGCTGGGTGATCCGGACGATCGAATCCTCGACGTCGCGCGGCGCGACCATCATCAGGTCGGCCAGCTCGTCCACGATCACCAGCAGGTACGGATACGGCGCCAGGACCCGTTCGGACCCCTCCGGCGGCGTGACCGAGCCGGCCCGGACCGACTTGTTGAAGTCGTCCACGTGCCGGAAGCCGAACGCGGCCAGGTCGTCGTAGCGCAGGTCCATCTCCCGGACCACCCACTGCAACGCCTCGGCCGCCTTCTTCGCGTTGGTGATGATCGGCGTGACCAGATGCGGGATGCCTTCGTACGCGGTCAGCTCGACCCGCTTCGGGTCGACCAACATCATCCGGACCTCGTCCGGGGTGGCCCGCATCATGATCGACGTGATGATCGAGTTGATGAAGCTGGACTTGCCGGAGCCGGTCGCGCCGGCCACCAGCAGGTGCGGCATCTTGGCCAGGTTGGCGGTCACGAAGCCGCCTTCGACGTCCTTGCCCAGCGCCACCGTCATCGGGTGCTGATCATTGCGGGCCCGGTTGGACCGGAGCACGTCACCGAGGGAGACGACTTCCTTGTCCGTGTTGGGGATCTCGATGCCGATCGCCGACTTGCCCGGGATCGGCGACAGGATCCGGACCTCGTTGCTGGCCACGGCGTAGGAGATGTTCTTGGTCAGGGCGGTGACCTTCTCCACCTTCACCGCCGGGCCGAGCTCGACCTCGTAGCGGGTGACGGTCGGGCCGCGGGTGTAGCCGGTCACCTTGGCATCGATCTCGAACTGCTGCAGCACCCCGGTCAGCCGGTGCACCACCGCGTCGGAGGCTTCGGTGCGCGCCTTGTGCACGCTCCCCTGCTTCAGCACCTCCGAGTCCGGCAGCAGGTATTGCACGTCGCCGGACAGTTGCAACTGCTCGACCCGCTGCGGGATCGGCGTGTGCAGCGGCGGCTCGAGGTTGGAGTCCTCGCCGTGCACGGTGACCCCCGGCGGCAGTCCGGCGGTCACCGGCCGGCGCCCGTCGCCCAGCTCCGGCTCGCCCGCATCGTCGACGATGACCGTCGGCTCCGCGGCCTCGTCCTCGAACTCCGGCACGTCGTCGCGTTCGCGGCCGGTGGTCAGCTCGGCCGCCGGCTCGGCCTCGATCGTCAGCACCTGCTCGTACGCCTCGTCACCGCCGTACCCCTTGCCGCGGTCCTCGGTCTCCTCGGAATGATCACGCTGCATGAACTCGCGCAGCGCGCGGATCCGGTCCGGCACCTGGTGCAGCGGGATCCCGATCACCACGACCAGGCCGAAGAGCAGCAACAGGATCAGCAGCGGCACGGCGACGTAGCCGGTCAGCAGGTCGGCCAGCAGGGTCGAGGAGATGTAGCCGAGCACGCCGCCGGCCTCGCGCAGCCGCTCCGGCGCGTCGGTCCGGGGCAGCCCACGGGCGATGTTGATCAAGCCGAGCAGGCCGAGGGTGATCGCCGACCAGCCGATCATCTGCCGGCCGGCCGGGCCGTTGCGGTCGGGCCGGCGCAGCGTCCGCCAGGCCATCAGGGCGAACAGGATCGGCGCGGCGTAGGCCAGCGTGCCGATCACGCTGGTCACCCCGACCTTGATCATCGGGCCGACCGGCGCGGGCAGTCCCCACCAGAACTCGGCGGCGAGGATGACCGCGACGCCGATCAGGAACAGGCCGACCCCGTCCCGGCGCAGCCCCGGATCGAGCTCCTTGGCTTCGGTGCCGAGCCGACGGATGCCGTTGCCGAGAGCGCCGGCGAGTCCCATCCAGGCGGCGCCGAGACCGGCGCCGATCAGCTGCGGCAGCGACCTCCGTTGCGGTTTCCGAGACGAGCCACGACCCGACCGGGACCGTGTGGTCGACCGGCCGGGCACGTTCTTCAATCTCGTCGACTGTTTCTTGCTTCCGCTCGACCGCGAGTTCGAACCGGAGCGGGAACCGCTTGAGGCTCGAGACCGCGACGGGGAAGACGCGCGGGTCGCCATAGTCGTCGAGCCTACGCGATCGGACCCGCTCCGCGCCCCGGTACACGCCGCCCGGGCCCACCCGTCCGGTCTGCCGTCGGCCGGTGTCAGCGGTCGGGGTTACGCTGCGAAATCATGAGCTGGTACGTGCCCCGGGCGGTGGCGCCTGATCTCGCCGATCGGCTGGTCTGCTCCTGGACCGCCGAGATCAAGGGCACCCACCGGCTGGTCCCGGACGGGTGTGTCGACCTGATGTGGCTGGACGGCGTCGGGATCGTGCTGTGCGGGCCGGAGACCGGCTCCTGGACCTTCACCCTGCCGGCGGGCACCAAGTCGGTCGGGATCAGGTTCCGGCCGGGTCTGGTCGCCGACCTGTTCCGCACCTCGTTGGCCGAGATCCGGAATCGGCGGGTCGGCCTGGCCGATCTCACCGGTGACCGGGCGGCCCGGACGGTGACCGCCCGGCTGGAGGACGCGGCCGGCCAGGCGGCGCAGGTGGCGGTGCTCGAGTCCGCGGCCCGGGAATTGCGCCGGCGGATCGACACCGAGGATCCCTGGGCCGGCGTGGTCGGCGGCGCCCTGGCCCAGCACAGTTGGCGGATCAGCGACCTCGCCTCGGAGACCGCGATGACCGAGCGGCAACTGGAGCGGCGGAGCCACCGCTTCTTCGGCTACGGCCCGTCCACCCTGCGCTCGATCCTCCGACTGCAGCGCTTCATGGGCCTGGCCCGCCGCCGGCCGTACGCCCAACTGGCCGAGCTGGCCGCCGAGGCCGGCTATGCCGATCAGGCCCATCTCTCCCGGGACTGCCGGACCATCGCCGGCCAGACGCCGACCGAACTGCTCGCCGGCCAGGCCCCCGACTGGCACGGCGGCCTCCCCCTCTTCCTCGGCACCCCCCGCGACCCCCTCGCGCCGGTGACTCGCCGGACCTGACGGCCGCCTGGGCTTGGGTGTTCGTTCCCTGAGCCACTTGGTCACCCGCCAGCGGCTACTCGGCCAGCCACGAGAACCACCGGACCGTGGCCGCCGTGCCGACTCGGTTTGAGTCGAGATGTCCCACGGTGGCGCCGAGGTCGATTGTCTTTACCGCGGCACCGCTGGCAGCGAACTTCCGCTCGCAGTAGGTGGTGTTGGCGTTGAGGACCTCGTTGTCACCCGATCCGTACAGCAGCCGCAGCGGGACTCGGGGTGACCAGTCGGAGCAGGACGAGTCATGCTCTCGCAGGGCTTTGGCGAATCGACCGGTCGGGTGGCGCATCATCTCGAACGCATGCGGTGTATAGAGCTGGCGTACGTTGTCCGGGATCGTGGCCAGGATTTCCGGCGCCTCATGCGTTCCGTCGAGCACTCGCTCGATCCGGCCGTCATCGTACGGCGGCTGGAACACCTCGGAGGAATCCCGATACAGGCCCAGCATCCGATTCCAGGACGTGAGGAGATACGCGGTGTAGCCGACACTCAGCTTCGGATGGGGAATGTCGCCGCCGCTGAGCAGAGCGGGTAGCTCCACCGCGCGCATGCTGTAGACACCGCTGATCGGGGCGACCGCGACGACGCGGAACGAGCGGTCAGCACCACGGTGCAGGGCCTTTGCCAGGCCGGTTGCGGCAGAGGCGCCCTGCGAGAATCCGGTGATATAGAGGTCGGGCAGCAGGACGCGATCGTTCAGCTGCGCGAACGCCCGCGCCGCGTGCAACATGTCGATTGTCGCGGTCGTCTCCGACGGGATGTGCAGGTACGGGTGCTGACCGTCCCCGTCGCCGAGGCCGAGGTAGTCGGGAGCCACTGCGGCGAAGCCGGACGCCGCGTAGGCATGGGCTGGTCCGGTGGCCCACAGATCGGTCGAAACCGAAGGTGCGTAGGCCTTCGCGAGCTCGGTGCCGTGGGTGTACGAGACGGTGGCGAGGCGTCGGCCCGCCTTCCGCTCCGGTAGGGCGAGTAGGCCGGTCGCGACCGTTGGCCGGCCGCGCCAGTCGACGGTGGCGTAGGTGAGTTGGTAGGTCGAGATGCCGTACTTCACCGACGCGGCGCCGACGAAACCTTCGGCAGCGAGTTCGGTTCGGAGGTCGGCGGACGTGATCGTCCGCAGCGGCTTGTCGTCGAGCAGCCGACCCCGCAGCCCATCTCCGACGGTGGACTGCGGGGCGCCGTCTGCCGATCCTGGACCTGCGTTCGCGACGCTCGTGCCGATCGTTGCGCCAGTCACCACGAGGGTGGTGGCCAGTGCGGTAGCTATGGCGGCTCGGATGGACGGACCCGCTTGGGTCAGTGGTGTCAACATGCCTGAACGCTAGAAAAGTCTGGAGGCTATCGACATCCCGCCAGCCGGTCGATTGCCGGTGAGGCTACCCCCATAGCTGTCCGGGATCGACCTGCAGCCGGGCAGGACGGGTTCTCTCGGCCAGCCGCCGCCCGGCTCAGGCGCGGCGGAAGTGATCCCAGCCGGACTCTTCGGTCCAGAGGTTGCCGTCGACCAGGACCTCGGGGTCGCCGGCCCGGACGGTGCCGATCACCAGCCAGCCTTCGGGGACCGCGCCGGTGTCGGGGAAGGTGGCGGCCAGGGCGTGGTCCTCGCCACCGGTGAGCACCAGGCGCAGCGGGTCGGTGCCGGTGGCGGCGGCCACGGCGCGCAGTGGGTCGGCGATCTCGAAGGCGGAGGTGTCGACGTCGATGGTGACCCCGGAGGCTCGGGCCACGTGGCCGAGATCGGCGAGCAGACCGTCGGAGATGTCGATCATGGCGGTGGCACCGGACTCGGCGGCGTCGGCCCCCGCGCCGTACGGGACGGCCGGCACCCGCTGCGCCTCGACGACCGCGCGCGGCGAGCGGAAGCCCCGGCCCAGCACGACCAGCCCGGCCGCGGCCCAGCCGAGCCGGCCGCAGACGGCGACGACCTCGCCGGGCACCGCGCCGGACCGCCGGACCGGGTCCCGGCCGTCGGTCACGCCGAGCGCGGTGACCGAGACCGTGACATCGCGCGAACCGGTGACGTCGCCGCCGACCAGGTGCACCCCGGCGGTCGCGCACTCCTGCCGCAACCCGGTGGCGAACTCGCGGACCCAGGCCACCGGCGTGTCCGCCGGCGCCGAGAAGGCGACGGTCACTGCCACCGCCCGGCCGCCCATCGCCTCGATGTCGGCGACGTTGACGGCGATCGCCTTCCGGCCGACGTCGGAGCCGGACGACCAGGCCGGGCGGAAGTGGACGTTCTCGACCAGGATGTCGGTGGAGACGATCACCGGCGAGTCCAGCTGCAGCGCCGCGGCGTCGTCGCCGGGGCCGACCTCCACCTCCGGGGCGTCCCGCACCCCCTCGGTGATCAGGTCGATCAGTCCGAACTCGCCCAGCTCGGCGATCGTCGTTTCACCCATCTGATTCCTTCCACCCTGTCCGGCCGCCACATGCCCAGCACGCACCGGTCGCGCCTGACCGTGATCGGCCCGGCCCGCCGGTGTCAGCGCACATCCTTCCGTCCGCGGCAGACAGGGTGTCGGCGACCCCGGGTGCTGTCCGGCCGGCGAGACGATCGGCGCCACGGACCATGATCAGCACCGCCGCCGGAGCGGGGTCGAGCCGACGTCGACCACAATGCGACAGCCTTGTTTCGCGGTCGATGACACCCTCCGGCCCGGGTCGCGACATGTCGGTCGCGTGCCGGCGACCGACGCGGTAGCGTGACTGCAACCGGCAGTGCCGCTTCCCCAGGTCGAGGCCGGTCCGGTGCAGAGGACAAGGAGACCGACACGATGGTGGTACAGGCGTACATCTTGGTGCAGACCAACGTCGGCAAGGCAGCTGAAGTGGCCGCCAAGATCGGGGCGATCCAAGGGGTCACCCTGGCCGAGGACGTGACCGGGCCCTATGACGTGATCGTCCGGGCCGAGGCGTCCAACGTCGACGAGCTGGGCCAGCTCGTGGTCGCGAAGGTGCAGACCGTCGAGGGCATCACCCGTACCGTCACCTGCCCGGTGGTGCACATCTGAACCGTCCGTCCCGGCGTCGCGGCCTGCTGCTGACGGCGCTGATCTTGGTCACCGCAGGCTGCTCGGGCCCCGTCACCCTGGACGAGCCGACCCCCACCGGCGAGGCCGTCGCGGCCTGTGATCAGTTGATGGCGGCGCTGCCCGATCAATTGCTGGGGCAGTCCCGGCGCGAGGTCTCCCCCGGTCGGTACGCGGCAGCGTGGGGATCCCCGACGATCACGCTGCGCTGTGGCGTCAGCCGGCCGGCGGCGATGGTCCCGGGCGTGAGCTGCTTCTCCGCCAACGGCATCGACTGGTTTCCCGAGGACGCGGCCGGCGGCTCGATCTTCACCGCCATCGGCCGCGCCGCGCTGATCGAGGTCCGGGTGCCGGAGCGCTACCAGCCGCCCGGCGACGGGCTGCTCGAGCTCGCCCCGGTGATCACCGCCCACGACCCCGACCGCGGAGGTTGCTGACTCCGGACCATTCCCCACTTGTCGAACACCAGTGTTCGAGTTATCTTAACTCGTACAATAGTGTTCGACTTACTCTCTTAGGGGTCACCATGCGCAAGCGATCCGCCGGCCGAGTCCTCGCGATCATCGGGGTCGGCGTCCTGGCGCCCGTCCTGGTCGGGTCCGTCCTGGTCCCGCGCGCGGCGGGCGAGGTCTATCAGCCGCCGATCACAGCGGTGACCGAGCCACCGGCACCGCGCCGGCACGACCCGGCCAAGCCGACCGCCGTGGTCGCCTTCGGCCGGGACGGCAGCAACATCGCCGACACCCTGGCGCCGTACGAGACGCTGGCCGCCAGCGGTGAGTTCAACGTCTACACCGTGGCGCCGGAGCGGGCGCCGATGCCGCTCGCCGGCGGCGTCGATCTGCTGCCCGACCTGTCGTTCGCCGAGCTGGACACGCTGCTGCCCGACGGGCCGGACGTGATCATCGTGCCGCAACTGAAGGAGCCCGGCGCGGCCGAGGTGGTGGCCTGGCTGCGGCACCGGGCCGATGCCGGAAACCCCTTGTTCGTCAGCGTTTGCGTGGGTGCCGGCCTCCTGGCCGAGGCCGGGCTGCTGGCCGGCCGCCCGGCCACCTCGCACTGGCTCGGCCTGATCGGACTGCGCCGTGATCATCCGCAGGTCGAGTGGCGCGACGACGTCCGCTACGTCGACGACGGCGACGTGATCACCACGGCCGGCGTGTTGTCCGGCGTCGACGGCGCGCTGCGGGTGATCGAGCGGACCGCCGGCACCGAAGCGGCCGCCCGGGCGGCCGCGGCGGTCGCCTGGCCGGCCTACTCCCCCGAGGTCCCCGCGATGATCACCCCGGTCCGGCTCGCCCCGGCCGATGCCATCGGTTTGCTCAGCGCGGCGTTCCGCTGGGACCGACCCGACCTCGGCGTGCTGCTCACCGACGGGATCGGCGAGACCGAGGTCGCCGCCGCATTCCGCCCCTACACCGAGCTGTCCTATCTCGCCCGGACGGTGCCGGTCACGCTGGACGGCCGGCCGATCCGGACCCGGCACGGTCTGGTCCTGATCCCCCGCGCCGAGCTCGGGTCGGTCGCCGGCGAGCTGGACCGGCTGATCGTCCCGGGCGCCGCGGCGGCTCGGGACGCCGGCCTCGCGGCGCGCCTGCCGGTGGGGCTTCGACCGGTCCATCTGCACACCGGGCCCGAGTACGCCTTCGACGGCGCGCTGCGCGACATCGAGCAGACCGAGGGCTCCGCGACCGCGTCCTGGGTCGCCAAGACGCTGCAGCACCCGACCTTCGAGACGAGCGGATCGGACGCCGGCTGGTGGCGGCTCGGCTGGCGCCCGTTGGCCGTTAGCGGGCTGGCGATCGGTCTGCTGCTGGCCGTGCGGGCGCTCTGGGGCCGGCGCCGGGCGGCCGCCCGGATCAGTGGCTGAACGGGCGGTCGCGCGGCACCTCGGGGTTCAGTTCGACCCCGAAGCCGGGCGTCTCCGGGACCCGCAGCCGGCCGTTCACCGGCACCGGTTCACCCAGCAGCAGCGGCGCGAACATCGGCACCACCTCTTCCGCCGTCTCGTGCATCATCAGGAATTCGGCGAACGGGCTGTTGGTCCGAGTGATCACGAAGTGGTACGAGTACACCGATGACCCGTGCGGCACCACCATTGTGCCGTGCGCATCGGCCAGGGCCGAGATCTTGATCAACTCGGTGATCCCGCCGCACCAGTTGACGTCGGGCTGGATGATGTCGACGCCGGTCTCCAGCAACTGCCGGAATCCCCAGCGGGTCGCCTCGTGCTCGCCGCTGGTGATCAACATCCCCGGCGGAGCCTGCCGCTTGAGCTGCGCGTAACCCCAGTAGTCGTCCGGGATCAGCGCCTCCTCGATCCACTTCAGGCCGTGTTCGGCCGCGGCGTGGGTGAGCCGGGTCGCGTACTCGACGTCGAGAGACATCCAGCAGTCCCACATCAGCCAGAAGTCGTCGCCGACCCGGGACCGCATGTCGGCCAGTGCCGCCAGGTTCTTCACGAAGCCTTCCTGGCCCTCCGCCGGGCCGTGGTGCAGCGGCATCTTGCCGCCGATGAAGCCGAGCTCCTTGGCGAGGTCCGGCCGGGCACCGGTGGCGTAGAACTGCAACTCGTCCCGGACCGGCCCACCGATCAGGGCGTAAACCGGCTCGCCGCGGAGCCGGCCGAGCAGGTCGTACAGAGCAAGATCAACACCGGAGATCACGTTCAGCACCACGCCGCGGCGGCCGTAGAAGATCGTCGAGCGATACAGCTGATCCCAGATCCGCTCCAGATCGGTGACCGGCCGGCCTTCCAGGAACCGGGCCAGGTGCCGCTCGACGATCCAGGCCCCGATCTCGCCGCCGGTGGTGACCGCGAACCCGACCGTGCCGTCGCTCGCCTCGATCTCGACCACCAGGGTGCCGAGCACGTTGAGCCCGAACGACTGCCGCGACTCCCGGTATTCCGGATAGACCGCCATCGGGGTGGCGATGTGGTCGTCGATCCAGTGGTAGCCGGACTGGTCGTGATAGTCGGCCCCCTTGCCCCGGACCGTCGTCGCCCGCACCTCGCGGATCGTCGGCTGCGTCATCGCTGTCCCTCCACTCGATCTGTGTCGTCCAGTCGGACCAACACCTTGCCCGGGATGTCCGCCCGGCCGGCCAGCTCGGCGAACGCGGCGGCGCCGTCGGCCAACGGGACCACCCGGGTGATCAACTCGGCCGCCTCCGGCGGTGCCTGCCCGATCCAGGCCGCGGCGGCGGCGAAATCCTCCGCGGTGTAGGTGAAGCTGCCGACCAGCGTCCGCTCCCCCGTGCTCAGCAGGTAGGCGTCCAACCCCAGCTTCGGTGCGCCCATGCCGACCAGGCAGACCGTGCCGCCGAGCCGGGTCGACTCCAGGCCGAGCCGGACGGTCGCCTCGATCCCGACCGCGTCGATGGCGACGTCGGCCGGGCCGTCCAGCACGGCGGACACCGCGGCCGCATCGGCGGTCGCGGCATCCAGCGCCGTTGCGCCGAGCCGCTCGACCAGCTCCCGGCGGGACGCGGCCAGCTCGGTCACCACGACCCGCCGTACGCCGGCCCGGCGCAGCGCCAGGACGACCGACTGGCCGATCGGTCCGCCGCCGACGACCAGCACCCGGTCGTCGTCGCCGACCCCGGCCCGCCGGACGGCATGCACCGCGACGGCCAGCGGCTCCACCAGCGCCCCGAGCTCGATCGGCATCGAGTCCGGCAGCGGCACAACATTGCGAGCCGGTACGCAGAGCAGTTGGGCGAATGCGGCAACCACCTCCCGGGCCACCCCGATCACCTGCTTGCCGGGCGCCAACTGCTCCCGGCCGGCGAACTCCGCCAGCTCGGCCTCGGGCACCAGCACCGGATTGAAGGTGGCCGGTTGACCGACCCGGAACCCGTCCACCCCGGCGCCGACCGCATCGACGACCGCGACGCTCTCGTGCCCCATCACCTGGCCCGGGTGCCGCCGGCCGTTCTCGCCGGTGTAGCCGTGGATGTCGGAGCCGCAGATCCCGGTCGCCACGATCCGCAGCCGGACCTCACCCGGCCCGGGTTCCGGGTCGGGCAGCTCGACCACCTCGAGCTGCCCGATCTCGGTCAACTGCAGCGCTTTCATCGTTGCTCCTCCTGTTGCTGGGCGCTTCTGTGCACGTCGTCCGTCAGGCCGTTTCGTTGTGTTGGTTGGATTCTCGGCGCTCGGCGATCGTCCGGACGCCGGCCGAGACCAGGTGGCTGCACGCGATCAGGACCGCACCGAAGGCCGCGATCACGGCGAGCATGATCGACCCTCCGGCGGCTCCCCAGACGCCGTCCGCCCAGTTCTTCACGATCGGCGCCAGGAAGCCGCCCAGACTGCCGATCGAGTTGATCAACGCGATGCCCGACGCCGCCGCGGCCCCGACCAGGAACGAGGTCGGCAGCGTCCAGAACACCGGCTGGACCGCGATGAACCCGGCGGCGCCGACAGCCAGCGCGAGCAACACCAGCACCGGCTGGCTCAAGATCACCGAGAGCAGGATGCCGACCGCGGCGAGGGCCAGCGCGACCGCCGCGATGGTGCGGCGGCGCCCCGTCCGGTCGGCGACCCGGGTGGCGATCACGACACCGACGATCGCCAGCGTCCAGACCGCGCCGGTGATCAACCCGACCACGAACCCGACCTGTTGGCCGACCACGCCGGCGACCTGGGTGGGCAGATAGAAGGTGACCCCGTAGACCGCCAACTGGATCGTCAGATAGATCACGCTGAAGTAGAGCACGCCCGGATTGGCCAGCGCCCGGAGTGCGCCGCGCGGCGAATGCTCCTCCTTCCACCCGTCCTCGGACTCCATTGCGGCCAGCAGCGTCGACCGTTCATCCTCGGTCAGCCAGCGCGCGTCCTTCGGCCCGTTCGGCAGATAGCCGATCACGACCAGGCCGACGATGATCGTCAGCACCCCGGTGATCAAGAACATCAGCTGCCAGCCGTGCAGCCCGCCGAGGCCGTCAAGATCAAGTAGCAGCCCGGACAGCGGACCGCCGAAGATGAACGCCAGCGGTGCCCCGAAGTAGAACAGGCCGTTCACCCGGGCCCGGTGCTCGACCGGGATCCAATGGGTCAGGTAATAGATCACGCCCGGGAAGAAGCCCGCCTCCGCGATCCCGAGCAGCACCCGCAGCGCATAGAACGACGGCTCGTTCACCGCGAACATCATCAGCGCGGACACGATGCCCCAACTGATCATGATCCGGGCCAGCCAGGCCTTCGCCCCGACCCGGCGCATCAGCAGATTGCTCGGCACTTCCAGCACCGCGTAGCCGAGGAAGAAGATGCCGGCGCCCAGGGCGTACGCGGCATTGGAGAGGCCGGTGTCGGCCTGGAACTCGGCCTTCGCGAAGCCGAGATTCGACCGGTCCAGGAAGGCCAGGATGTACATCAGCAACAGGATCGGGATCAGCCGAGCGGTCACCTTGCGAATGACGTGCGCGAGGGTCGTCGTCGACGTCGTGGTCATGGGAGTCTCCGTCGATCACCGGGGTCGTTCACGGATGTGAATCGAGGTTCATCATTGTGAAACCGCCCGATGATGGCATGCTCCGCCGCGACGTGCAACGGCGCGGTCAGAGCGCGTGGTCGGATTCGCCGGCGCGATTGTTTCGGCGCGGGCAATCGCTGCAACAGTCGCCTCCCAGGAAGCTCGCGGCGAGGACGTATACGGACGTGGGTTGCAAATCTGCGATCGTCGTGACGATCTCGCGCGTCGGGCTGGGCACCTGGAGACCTTCAGCAGCAGCAAAGGGGAGCCGGCGCTGGTCGCGTTTGTGTCCGCCCGCTTACGTCGGGCGGAGCTCTTCGACTGGTGAGCAAGCAACGTGAAATCTCCTTCATCGCGTCGACAACTCACCACTCGGCGAGAGATTGCGACCATTGGGCGACGCAAGCGGGCGATCAGACACACCCGACGCCGAAACCTGCCCCCTTGCTGCTGCTTGAAGGTCCCCACGTGCCAGGCCGCAACGTGCAACAGTGCGCTCAGGGAGAGAGGGCGCCGGCGAGGCCCAGCTCGGCGCGGATCGCCTGCGCCGCCTCGCGCAGCGGCGGGTAGAGCCCGTGCGGCCAGGAGTCGTCGGTCCGCGCGGTCGGCATGGTGATGCTCATCGCCGCGGCGATGCCGGTCTCCCGCTCGGTGGTGAGTGGTACGGCGACGCAGCGACACCCCGACACGAACTCCTCGTCATCGGTGGCGAAGCCCAGCTCGCGGGCCCGGCCGACCGCCCGGAGGATGTCGTCGACCTCGATCAGCGTGCGCGGCGTCAACTGCGGCAGCACCACGGCGCCGAGCCGGGCCCGGGCCTCGGCTTCGTCGAGCACGCTGAGCAGCGCCTTGCCGATGCCGGTCGCGTGGGCGTGCAGTCGCATCCCGACGGAGGACGCCATCCGCATCGGGTTCGGCGAGAGGCTGATCCCGATGTAGACGTTCTCGACGCCGTCCAGCCGCGCCAGCTGTACGGTCTCGCCGGTGGCGGCGACCAGCCGGTCCAGATAGGGCTGGGCCTTCTCCAGCAACAGCCGGTGCCCGTCGTAGCGCTGCCCGATCTGCCAGGCCCGAAGCCCGAGCCGATACCGCCGTGGCTCGGCCGACACCTCGAACCAGCCGGCATCGACGAGCGTGCTGAGCAGTCCGTGCGCACTCGACCGCGGCAGCCCGAGCGCCGCCGCGATCTCAGCGAAGCTGGCCGATCCCCGCGTCGCGACCAGGTCGATCGCCGCCAGCGCCCGGTCCGCCGACTTCACCGGCCCCCGACCCTGCGCCACCCATTGCCTCCGCGCGACCGACGGGGATCAGCGCAGGCCGAGCGGGCGCTCGAGGCCGAGCCGGATCAATCGGTCGACCAACTCCGGGTAGCTGACCCCGCTGGCCGCCCACATCCGCGGAAACATCGAGTGCTCGGTGAAGCCCGGCATGGTGTTGATCTCGTTCACCACGACCTTGCCCTCGGCGGTCAGGAAGACGTCGACCCGGGCCAGCCCCTCGCAGCCGATCGCCTCGAATGTCTCGATCGCCAGCCGCTGGATCTCCTCGGCGATCGCCGGCTCGATGTCGGCCGGCACATCCAGGTCGACCTGTTCCTCGGGCAGGTATTTCGCCTCGAAGTCGTAGAACCCGGAGTCGGTGTGCATCCTGATCTCGGAGACCTTGCTCGCGTGCGGCCGGCCGCCGTCGATGTCGGCCAGCACGCCGCACTCCAGCTCCCGTGCGCCGACGAAGGCCTGCTCGATAATGATCTTGGGATCGAACCGGCGGGCCTCCTCGATCGCGGCGGTCAGCTGGCTCCGCTCGTCCACCTTGCTGATGCCGAGGCTGGAGCCACCGCGGGCCGGCTTGACGTAGAGCGGGTACTTCAGCGCGGCGACCGCGTCCAGGGCGGCGATCGGATCGCTCTGCCACTGCTGCGGGCTGATCACCACGTACGGGCCGACCGGGACGGCCGAGCCGGCCAGCACCAGCTTCATGTAGTGCTTGTCCATCCCGACCGCGCTGGCCAGCACGCCGCCGCCCACGTACCGGGTGTTCATCATCTCGAACAGGCCCTGGATCGTGCCGTCCTCGCCGAACGGACCGTGCAGCAGCGAGAAGGCGACGTCGACCGGGCCGACCTTGGCCAGCGCGCTGCGGTCCCGGACCGCCAACTCGCTGCCGGCGACCCCGCGGACCAGCACCGCGTCCTCGGCGGTCTCGGTCAACTCGGGCAACTGGTGGTCACTGACCTGGAGCGCCGCGACCGCGTCCGGCTGCATCACCAGCCAACGGCCGGTCTTCGTGATGCCCACCCCGATCACGTCGTACGCGTCCCGGTCGATCGCGCCGAGCACGCCGGCCGCGGTCAGGCAGGAGACGTTGTGCTCACTGCTGACGCCGCCGAATACGACCGCGACCCGGGGCCGGGTCAGGACATCACTCATCAGGTTCTCCCCTTGTTGACGATCGGGCTCGTGTCGATCGTGCCGACCCTACCCAAGTACCCCGGAGCCGAGTCGCCCAGCGCTCCGACCCCGGGCGTGTCCCCCAGTGAGGCACCGGAAGACTGGTCTCCATGACCGATTCCGCAGCCGAATCCGGCTGGCGTCCCGAGACTGTCGCCGTCGCCGCCGGCCGGCCCGACCGGGTCCCGGACGCGCCGCTGAACCAGCCGTTGGTGCCCGCCGCGACCTATGTCGGTGCGCCGCGACCGGACACCGGTGAGGTCGGCTACGGACGATACGGCAATCCGGGCTGGCAGGCACTGGAGCAGGCGATCGGCCGGCTGGAGGGCGGCCGCTGCCTGACCTACTCCTCCGGGATGGCGGCCGGCTCGGCGATCCTCGACCTGTTCGGCCCGGGCACCGTGGTGCTCCGGCCCGCGCACTGTTATCTCGGGGTCGCCGCCGCGATGGCGCAGCGGGTCGAGCGGCACGGCTGGACGGTCCGGGAGGCCGACCCGGCCGACGCCGAGGCGTTCCTGGCGGCGGCGCGCGGGGCGGAGCTGATCTGGCTGGAGTCGCCCACCAATCCGATGATCGAGGTCGCCGATCTGGCCGCGATCGCCGCCGCCCGCGACCCGGGCACGACCCTGGTGGTCGACAATACCTTCGCCACCCCGCTGCTGCAGCGGCCGCTCGAGCTCGGCGCGGACCTGGTGCTGCATTCGGCGACCAAGATCATCTCCGGCCACTCCGACGCCCTGCTGGGGGCGGTCGTGGTGCCCGAACGGGATGATCATGATCATTACGGCCGGCTGGACGCGGGCCGCCGGTTGGGTGGCGCGATCCCCGGTGCGCTGGAGACCTACCTGGTGCTTCGCGGGCTGCGGACGCTGCCGATCCGGTTGGCCGCGGCCCAGACCTCGGCGATGATCTTGGCCGAACGGCTGGCCGCCCATCCCCGGGTGGACCGGGTCCGCTATCCCGGCCTGACCGATGATCCCGGCCATGATCGCGCACGGGCCGGGATGGCCGGCTTCGGCAGCCTGTTGTCGATCGAGCTGGCCGATGCCGCGACCGCGGACCGGTTCATCGACGGGCTCCGCCTGTGGGTGTTCGCGACCAGCCTCGGCGGCGTCGAGTCGATGCTCGAACGCCGCCGCCGCTGGCCGGGCGAGCTGCGGACCGTACCGGAGGGCTTGATCAGGATGTCCGTCGGCGTGGAGCACGTCGAGGACCTGTGGGTCGACCTTGATCAGGCCCTTCGATCGGTCAGCTGACAGCGACGCCGCGTTTCTACTCGTTGATCGCGATCCGGTCGCGGCCGTCAGGAGGCGCGGTCGGGGGCCGCGGCACCCCGTGAGGTCATCGTCCGGATCAACCGGCGGTGGATCTTCTCGGCCTCCTGCCAGGCGAATTCGCGGAAGACGGTCAACGCCTCACGCAGCGAGGTCAGGGCCGCTTCCGGCTGGTCGTACTCCTCCTGCAGGTCGGCCAGCGCGACCCAGGAATGGCCGGCCGAATGGTGGAATCCCGACCGGTGGTAGAGCTCGATCGCTCGCCGATAACTCTCGGCCGAGGTGGTCGGATCACCGGTCACCCGGCAAGCGAGGCCGAGGCTGTCCCAGGCGTCCGGCTCGGCCGGGTCGGCGTGCCGCTCGAAGAGGGTGATCGCCTCGCGGCAGAGCGGGATCGCGACGGCACCGTTGCCGCGCTCGGCCTCGAAGAACCCGAGCAGGTTCAGCGTCTTCGCGGTGGCCGGCTCGTGTCCCCAGATCCGGTGCCAGTGGAGGGCCTGCCGGAGCAGGTCCGTCGCGAGATCGACGTCACCGTCGTTCTGACGCAGGAAGGCCAGCGACCGGAGGACCTCGGCGCGGTGCCGGGGGCTGTCCAACTCGTTTGCGAGTCGCAGCGCCAGGTCGGCCTGTTCCAGCCCTTGCCGGGGCCGGCCGAGCAGCGAGTAGGAGCTGATCAGGAAGCGGCGGGCTTCCACCTCGCCCTCCCGATCACCGAGCCGCTGGGCACACTCCATGGCCGCCAGTTCGAACGGCAGGTCCGGCAGCGGCGGCCGCATCGTCGCCAGGTACGCGCGCAGCGACCAGACCAGACACCAGACGTGGCGATCGGCCCGAAGCTGCTTCCCCCACGCGACGACCGATCGCAGCACGCCGTGCTCGCGGCGCGCCCAGTCCATCAACTCCGCGGCCTGCAGCAGTTCCGGGGTGACGCCGGGCACCGGGGCCGGCAGGGTGATCGGAGTCCGCGCCGGATCGTAGGCCATCGCGCCGGCATGGGCGGTCTGCAGGTAATGATCAAGAATCCGGTGACCGGCCCGGTCCACCTCCTCCGGCCCGTCCACCGCCCGGGCCAACTCGGCGGCGTAGTCCCGGAGCAGGTCGTGCAGCAGGTAGCGAGCCGGCAGGTGCTCGGTGAGCAGGTTCGCGGTGGTCAACCGATCCAGCAGACGCAGCGCCTCGCCGGGCTCGACCGCGGCCAGACTCGCCGCGGCGGCCGCGCTGAGATCCGGGCCGGGATGCACCCCGAGCAGCCGGAACAGCCGCGCCGCCGCCGGGTCGACCGTCGAGTAGGACCAGGAGAACACCTGGCGCAGACTCGCGCCGGCGTCGCCGATCTCGAGCGCGTCCAGGCCGCGGCGTGGATCGAAGATCGATCGAACGGCCTCGGCCAGTGACAGTTTCGGCCGGCTGGCGACCTGGGCCGCCGCCAGCGCCAGGGCCAGCGGCAGCCGGCCACAGGACTCGATGATCTTGGCGGCGCTGGTCCGGTCGGCCGCGATCCGCTCCACCCCGATCCGGCCGGTCAACAACTGCTCACACGCCTCGGCGTCCAACAGATCGAGGGGCACCGAGTCCGCGCCCTCGATCGCGATCAGTGCGGCCAGCCGGTCGCGGCTGGTGATCACCACCCGGCAACTCGATCCGGGCGGCAGCAGCGGCCGGACCTGGTCGGCGTTCCGCGCGTTGTCCAGCACGACCAGCAGCCGCCGATCCGTGGTGAGGGTGCGGAACAGCGCCAGTTGATCATCGGTGTTCCGTGGCAGCTGCCGGTCGTCGATGCCCAAGCTGATCAAGAACATCCGGACCACCTCGCCGACGGTCCGGATCCGGCCGGCGGCGTCGAAGCCGAGCAGGTTGACGTACAGCTGGCCGTCCGGGAACTGGTCGGCGACGCTGTGCGCCCAGGACAGCGCCAACGTGGACTTGCCGATCCCGGCCTGGCCGGTGATCACGGTGATCACCGGACCGGTCCGCGGATCCGGCCGGGAGAGTTGGGCCAGTTCGGCCTCGCGACCGGCCAATCGGCCGAGCGGTGGCGGCAACTGCCGCGGCACCGCGACCGTCATCCGGCCGGTGAGCCCTTCCGGCAGCTCGCTGATCACTCCCTGATCACCGTCGAGGATCTGCTGGTGCAGCTTCTGCACCGACGGCGAGGGCTGGATGCCCAACTCGTCGTCGAGCTGTCGATACAGTTCGCGGTACCGCTGCAGTGCCGCCGACTGCCGCCCGGCCCGGACCAGGGCCAGCATCGACAGCTCCCAGAACCGCTCCCGAAACGGGAAGCGGGTGATCAGCCGTTCGGTCTCCCGGCTCACCTCGTCCTGCCGGTCCAGGGCCAGGTCGGCGGTCAGCGACCATTCGGTGACGTCCAGCCGGGCTTCGTCCAGGACCCGCGCATATTCCTGGACGACGGCGATGTCGATGCCGCCCATCGCCTCACCGCGCCACAGGGCCAGGGCGGCTCGCAGGTGCTGCGCGGCGAGCTCATGATCACCACGGGCGAGCGCCTGCCGCCCGCTGTCGGCCAACTGCTCGAACCGGTGCAGATCCACCTCGTCCGAGCCCAACTCCAGCCGGTAGCCGTCACCCTGCCGGTGCAGCCGAGTGGTGCTGTTCCCGAGCAACTTCCGCAGCCGATAGACACAGGTGTGCAGCGAGACCAGCCCGGCTTCCGGATCGCGGTCCGGCCAGAGCTGATCGGTCAACAGATCCTGCGACGCGGTCAACTCCGGCGAAGCCAGCAGCACGGCCAACAGGGCGCGCTGTTTGCCGACGACGGCATCGAGCCGCTGACCGTCTCGCCAGAGCTCGATCTCGCCGAGGACTCGGATCTGCACAGTTCCTTGCTTCTGCCGCCGGACACCAACCTTGCGACCGCATCATCCCAGACCGCCGTATCCCTGCGGCGCAGGCGTGCGTCCGATCAGGAGGCGCGGCCGCGCGCTGCCGGAGTCTGCGTGGTGGCAGAGCGGATCAACCGGCTACGGACTCGGTCCGCCCGTTCCGGCGCGCATTCCGTGTAGATGGCGAGGGCCCGCCGCAATGCCAGCCGCGTGGCTGCGGATTCGCCGTTCTTCTGGTTCAGATCGGCTTGGCGCACCCAGGAGTCGCCTGGGGCGCGGTGGAAGCCGGTCCGCTGGAAGAGGTCGATGGCCCGTTGGAACGTCTCGGTCGCAGTCGCGATCTCTCCGTTCATTCCGTACGCGACGGCAAGACTGTCCAGGATCTCGGCCAGACCGATGTCGTCACCGAGCCGCTGATAGATGGCAACCGCCTCCTCCAAGGAGGTGATAGCCGCGACCTGGTTCCCTCGCAGAGCCTCCGCCGATCCGAGGGAGTTCAAGACCTTCGCCGCACCTCGCTGATAGCCACTCACCCGGAAGCACCGGACGGCCTCTTCGTCCTGCTCCCGTGCCGCATCCTCATCCCCCCGGACCGAATGGAGATGGCCGATGGCGGCGGCAACGACACCGCGTTCCCTGGGTCGGTCCAGTTCGTTCGCGAGCACGCTCGCGTGCCGGGCATGGTCGAACGCCTGGTCGAGGTCACCCAACGTCGCTGTTCCGTAGATCAAATAGCACTCCGCGTCGAGCACGGCCATCGGTTCGCCCCACCGTTGGGCCGACCGCAGCGCGGCGTGCTCGAAGGGCAGGCCCGACATCGGTGGCTGGAACGTGGCCAGATGCGTCCGGATGCCCCAGATGATTCCGCAGACGTGCCAATCGGCGCGGATCCGCTGTCCGAGGTCGATCACGGCCCGAAGAACGTCATGCTCGATCCGGCACCAGGTCAGCAAGGTGTTGCGGCCGAGGTCCTCGGCGATCACTCCCGGCTGTGGCGGCGGCAGTTCCATCGGGGTCCGAGCGGGATCGTCGGTGGCGACGGATCGGGCGGCCGTCCGCAGATAATGATCAAGCACCCGGAGTTCCGCCTCGCGTCGCTCGGCGTCGCCATCGATCGAGTCGCAGAGCTCCAGCGCGTACTGACGCACCAGGTCATGCAACTGGTAGCGTCCCGGCAGCTGCTCCATGATCAGATTCGCGGTGATCAATCGGTCCAGCAGGCGTAGCGCTGTAGGAGATTCGATCGCGGCGAGGCTGGCGGCCGCCGCTGCGCTGAGGTCCGGCCCCGGATGAACACTGAGCAGCCGGAACAGCCGTGCCTCGTCCGGCTCGAGGGTCGAGTAGGACCAGGAGAACACCTGGCGAACGTCGCCCGCCGCATCGCCGGCGTCCAGGGCGTCCAACCCGCGCTGCGGGTCGAACAACGACTCCACGGCTCCGGCCAACGTGAGCTGGGGCCGGCCGGCGACCCGAGCAGCGGCGATCGACAGGGCCAGCGGCAGTCGGCCACAGGTCTCGACGATCTTGCTCAGACCGGCTTGGTCGTTCGCGATCCGCTCGGCACCGATGTGCCCGGCCAGCAGGTCCCGGCATTCATCGTCGTCGAAGAGGCCCAGCGGGATCAGCTGCGCCCCGTCGGTCGCGACGAGGCCGGCAAGTTGATCACGGCTGGTGATCAGTACACCGCAGCCGGGTCCGGACGGCAGCAGCGGACGGACCTGATCGACGTTGCGGGCGTTGTCGAGCAGCAGCAACAGCTGTCGGTCCCTGGTCACGGTGCGGAACAGGGCGAGTTGATCATCGGTTGCCGACGGGATCTCGGCGTCAGGAATGCCGAGGCCGACGAGGAAGCCCCGGACCACCTCGCCGACCGTACGGATCTGGCCGGACGCGGCGAACCCCAGGAGGTCGACGTACAGCTGCCCGTCCGGGAAGTCCTCGATCATGGCATGACTCCAGTGCAGGGCCAGGGTGGTCTTGCCGATGCCGCCCTGCCCGGTGATCACGGTGATCATCGCCGCAGCGCTCGTCGGGCTCCGCGACAGAGCGGTCAGCTCGACCAGCACTCCTTCCCGACCGACGAACCGGCCCTTCGCCCGCGGCAACTGGCGTGGCACGGCGATCGTGCGCCGCCCGGTCAGGCGGTCGGGGATCGGACCGGACAGCTCCGCCTCGCCGGCCAGGATCTGCCGATGCAACTCCTGAACCGGCGGAGACGGCTCGATCCCGAGCTCGGTGTCCAACACCCGGTGCAACTCGCGATAACGCTGCAGCGCCGCCGATTGCCGACCGGCCCGCACCAGGGCCACCATCGCCAGCTCCCAGAACCGCTCCCGCAACGGATGACCCGCGATCAACTGCTCCGCCTGCCGGCACACCTCCTCCTGACGCCCCGACGCCAGCTCAGCGGTCAACCACCACTCGGCCGCATCCAGCCGTAGCTCGCCCAGCGATCGGGCGCATTCCCGGACAGTCGCCAGATCAAGGCCGGCGAACGCCTCGTCGCGCCACAGGTCGAGCGCGATCCGCAGCTGCTGCGCCGCGTCCTGATGATCGCCGCGACCGAGCGCGGCCCGACCCGAGTCGATCAGCCGCTCGAACCGATGCGCATCCACCACCTCCGCCGCCACCTCGAGCCGGTAGCCGGTGCCCTTGCGCCGCAGTTGCACCGCATCGGCGTCGAGTGACTTGCGCAGCCGATAGACGCACGAGTGCAGGGCCGCCGCCGCAGCCTCGGCATCCCGATCGGGCCAGAGCTGATCGATCAACAGATCCTGCGACGCCGTCAGCCCCGGCGCGGCCAGCAACACCGCAAGCAGACCGCGCTGCTTGTCCACCAACGAATCAAGCCGCCGGCCGTCTCGCCAGAGCTCGACCTCACCCAGAACTCGGATCTCCACAGTTCCTCGATTCTGCCGCTCGGCCGGATCACCGGTCCAGCACCGCCACCGGACGTGATCACGCGTCAGCGCGACGACAGCGGGTGCTGGCACACTGTGCCGGCCCATCGGGAAGGGCCGGCGCACGGGAAGGGCCGGCCCATCGGGAAGGGAGGCCGGGTGACGGCATCAGACGAGCCGGTGCGGTGGACCTTGGCCCGATCTCAGCGGAACCGCTGGATCGGTGTGCTGAGCTGCACCGTGCTCGGGGTCGCGCTGGTTCTGGCCGCGCAACTGACCCGGCCGGGCGGCTTCGGGCCGACCATCCCACCGATCGTTCCGGCCCTGGTCGTCGTCGGCTCGGTGATCGTCGGCTACCGGGCCGTGAGCTGCCAGCTCGCCCGGCTCGAGGTCGGGCCGGCCGGGCTCGACTATCGCTACGGCCGGATCAAGCTGCGGCTGAGTTGGTCGGAGATCCTCGGTGTCGGCCGCCGACCGAACGGGCTCGGCCTGCAACTCGCCGACGGCCGGACGCTGCGGCTGCCGATCCCCGGCTCGCGCCGGACTCGGGACCGGACGCTCGGCCAGGCGGTGCCGATGATCATGGACCGGCTACGCACCCACCGCGGCCTGCCGGATCAGTAGCGCTCCGGTTTGGCCGACCGCGACATCAGGGCCACGATCATCTCCTTGGCCGTGATGGTGCCGGCGATCACCGCGGCGACCTGGTCGACGATCGGCATCTCCACGCCGTGCCGACGGGCCAGGTCCTGGATCGACGAGCAGGACTTCACCCCCTCGGCGACCTGCCGCGTCTCGCCGGTGATCTCTGCGACGGTCCGGCCCCAGCCGAGCTCCTCGCCGAAGGTCCGGTTACGGGACAGCGGCGAGGAGCAGGTGGCGACAAGATCACCGAGGCCGGCCAGACCGGAGAAGGTGTACGGATCGGCGCCCAACGCCAGCCCGAGCCGGGCCGTCTCGGCCAACCCACGGGTGATCACCGACGCGGTCGCGTTGGCGCCGAAGCCGAGTCCGGCCGCCATCCCGACCGCCAGGGCGATCACGTTCTTGGTCGCTCCGGCCAACTCGCAGCCGATCACATCGTTGTTGGTGTAGGCCCGGAAGCGGCTGGTGTGGCAGAGCTGCTGCAGCCGCACCGCAGTGTCCTGGGAGGTGCTGGCGACGACGCTGGCCGACGGCTGCCGCTCGGCGATCTCCCGGGCCAGGTTCGGTCCGGTGACCACCCCGATCCGATCGTCGGCGATCCCGGCCGCCTCCGCGATCACCTGACTCATCCGATAGCCGGTGCCGAGCTCGATCCCCTTGGCCAGGCTGATCACCGTTGTATCGGCCGGGATCCGCCACTGGGCCATCGTCGTCCGCAAGGACTGCGCCGGCACGGCCAGCACCACCTGTTCGGCGCCCTGCATCGCCCGGTCCGGGTCTGGTTCGGCCCGGAGCGTGTCCGGCAGGTCGATGGTCGGGAAGTAGTCCGGGTTGCAGTGCTGCGTGTTGATCTTGTCGGCCAGTTCCGGCCGGCGCGCCCACAGCGTGACCTGGTGACCGGCGTCGCACAGCACCACGGCGAACGCCGTCCCCCAGGAGCCGGCCCCCATCACGGTGACCCGGGTGGCCAGGCTGCTCATCGGGTCTCTTCTCCTCGGGATTCGTCGAGCCAGTTCCGTCGTCCGGCCGTGGCCGGCGCGGGCTCCTGCCGCAGCTCCGCGACCAGCCCGGTGATCGACGTCATGATCCGATCGGTGGCCTGTCGGAGTCGGTCGGCGCTGGCCGGCTGTCGGTGAAGATCATCGAGCGGCACCGGATCGCCGACGATCAGTCGGAGTGTTTTGCGCGGCAGGAACTTCGGCAGGTGGATCCGCTTGCCGTACATGATCTGCTGCGCGCCCCACTGGCCGATCGGGATCACCGGACAGCCGGTGGCCAGCGCGACCCGGGCGGCACCGGTCTTGCCGGCCATCGGCCAGAGGTCGGGGTCCAAGGTGATCGTTCCTTCCGGGTAGATGATCACGGCGCGGCCGGATCGTACCGCGTCGATCGCCCGATCCAGGGCCTGCCCGGCTCGGCCGCTACCGCGGCTGACCGGGATCTGTCCGCAGCGGGTGATCAACGTCCCGAACAACGGCACGTGGAACAGCGACTCCTTGGCCAGGAATCTCGGCCAGCGGCCGGCGAACGTGACGAATTGCCCGATGGCCAACGGATCGACGTTGGAGATGTGGTTGGCGACGATCACCAGCCCTCCCTGGGCCGGCAGCTTCTGCTCGTCCCGCCAGTCCCGCCGGGTCAATCGACCCAGCACGGCGTTCAGCAGCCGGACCGTACGCCGCAGCGCCGGCTCGCCCGGTTCGGCGACCCGGGCCACCACGTCCGGCAGCCGTTTGGATGTCTCCACCAGGATCACCTTAGTGTCGTGGTGCCGAGGTGCTGTGACGCTTGCCGGTGTTCAGGTGCGTGCATCGCGAGGCCGACGAGGAAGGGATACCGGGTCGTCTCTCGACTGAGGAGAACGCGGCGAGGTGCGTGCCTGGGCGCCGGCAAGCGTTGCAGGACCTCGGCACCACGACAGTAGGGTGACGCGGGCAGTTTGGTGTGGCAGTGGCACCATGGCTGCCATGGAGAGATCACCCCAGCTGATCCGCACCGACCACCGGGTCGAGCTCGGTGCCGTCGTCGCGATCAAGCCGCTGGGACAGGCCAAGACCCGGCTGGCGACCGTTCCCGGTCCGCTCCGCCGCGAGTTGGTGCTGGCGATGCTGCTGGACACGGTACGGGTGCTGTCCGAGTCCGCCCGGACCGTGATCGTGACCGCCGAACCGGGCCTCAAGCACCGACTCGATGATCACGGGCTGGCCGTCCAGGTGGTCGAGGAGGCCGAGCCGACGGGACTGAACCAGGCGCTGCGGTTCGGCGAGGAAGCGCTGCGTCGGCAGGGAATCCGTCGGGTGCTGGCCTGCGTCGCCGATCTTCCGGCGCTGCGCGCGGAGTCGCTCCAGGGTGTGATCGCCGCCGCCGGCGCACAGCCCCGCAGCTTCCTGGCCGACGCGGACGGGATCGGCACCACGATGCTGATCGCCGACGGGGTCGGCCTGGATCCGCACTTCGGGCCGGGATCGGCGGCGGCCCACCGGGACAGCGGCGCGGTTCCCTTGCTGGACAGTGCCATCGGCCGATCGGTGCCGGACGCCCGACAAGACGTGGACACCGAGGATGATCTTGCCGAGATCGGCCGGTACGATCTCGGGCCGGAAACCCGGGCCGTGCTCAACTCCTGGACCCGCAGCGCCTGACCTTCCTCGTTGCCCTGTGGGGCATGAAAATCCGGGCCGACCGATCGGTCGACCCGGATTCTCGGAACTACATCACGACGGGCTCAGCGCTTGGCGGTGCGCTTCGCCGTGGTCTTCTTCGCCGCGGTCTTCTTGGCCGGAGCCTTCTTCGCCGGGGCCTTCGCCACGACCTTCTTGGCCGGCGCCTTCTTCGCCGGGGCCGCCTTCGCGACGCGCTTGACCGGTGCGGCCGCCTTCTTCGTCGCGGTCACGGTGGTCTTGGCCGCGGCCTTCTTGGCCGACGCCTTCGGCACCTTCTTCGCGCCGGAAACGAAGGCCTTCAGGTCCGAGCCGGCCCGGAACCGCGGAACCGCGGTGGCCTTGGCGCGCTTGCGCTCGCCGGTCCGGGGGTTGCGCACCATCCGAGCAGACCGGTGGACCTTCTCGAAGACACCGAACCCGGTGATCGAGACCTTCTCGCCACCCGCCGTCTGGTAGGTGATCGTCTGCACCACCGCGTTCAGCGCCCGGGCCGCCTCGGCCTTGTTGCCCTCATAGTGAGTCGACAACGCCTCAATCAACTCAGCCTTGTTCACAGCTTCCCTTCTTACGAACCAGTTTCCAAGCCTTGTTGTAGGCCCATGGGCAGCCGTACCGTACGTCTGCAGGATCAACGCTAGGGAAGTCGACGCGTCCTGACAAACACCAACGGCACAGAATTCGCCGTGTCGCAAGAGAAAATGGCCGATTCGGCCCCTCCGCGAACCGCCGATCAGCCCAGCGAGTCGACCTTGGCCGGCAGTGTGGCCGGCTTGTAGGCAGCCCGGTCGAGCTCAAAGCCGTCGATCAGATCCTCGTGTCGCAAGGTGAGGCCGATGTCGTCCAGCCCTTCCATCAGCCGCCACCGGGTGTAGTCGTCGATCTCGAACGACGCCTCGAATCCGTCCGCGGTGATCTTGCGCTCGGCCAGGTCGACGGTCAGCGGCAGGCTCGGGTTGGCCTCGACGAACTCCCACAGTTCCTCGATGATCTTCTGGTCAACGACCGCGATCAACAACCCGGCCTTGCCCGAGTTGCCGCGGAAGATGTCGCCGAACCGGGAGCCGATCACCACCTTGAAGCCGTAGTTCTGCAGGGCCCAGACGGCATGCTCGCGGGAAGATCCGGTGCCGAAGTCGGGCCCCGGGATCAAGATCGTCGCGCCGGCGTACTCGGGCCGGTTGAGGACGAACTCGGGATCGGCCCGCCAGGCCGCAAACAGCCCGTCCTCGAAGCCGGTCTTGGTCACCCGCTTGAGATAGACCGCGGGGATGATCTGGTCGGTGTCGACGTTGCTCCGCCGCAGCGGCAGCGCGGTCCCGGTATGAGTGGTGAACTTCTCCATCGTGATCACGTTTCCTTAAAGACGATCAGGCCGAGACGGCGGCGGGCAGGTCGGCCGGCGCGGCCAGGGTTCCGGTGACCGCCGTCGCGGCGGCGACCGGCGGCGAGACCAGGTGGGTCCGACCGCCCTTGCCCTGCCGGCCTTCGAAGTTGCGGTTCGACGTCGACGCGGACCGCTCGCCGGGCGCGAGCTGATCGGGGTTCATCCCCAAGCACATCGAGCAGCCGGCCGCCCGCCACTCGGCGCCGGCCTCCTTGAAGACCACATCGAGGCCTTCACCTTCGGCCTGCAGCCGGACCCGGGCCGACCCGGGCACGACCAGCATCCGTACCCCGTCGGCGACCTGGCGGCCCTTGATCACGGTCGCGGCGGCGCGCAGGTCCTCGATCCGGCCGTTGGTGCAGGAACCGAGGAAGACGGTGTCGACCTTGACCTCCCGCATCGGGGTGCCGGCCCGCAGATCCATGTATTCCAACGCTTTCGTCGCCGCGATCCGGTCGTCGGCGTCCGGGAAGACCTCCGGATCCGGCACGTTCGCCGACAGCGGCACGCCCTGTCCGGGATTGGTGCCCCAGGTGACGAACGGGGTGAGCTGCGTCGCATCAAGATCGACTTCGGCATCGAAGGTGGCGTCCGAGTCGGTGTGCAAGGTCTGCCAGTAGTCGACCGCCGCGTCCCAGTCGGCGCCGGTCGGCGCATGAGGCCGGCCCTGCACATAGTCGAAGGTGGTCTGGTCCGGTGCGACCAGGCCGGCCTTGGCACCCCATTCGATGCTCATGTTGCAGATCGTCATCCGACCCTCCATCGACATCGTCTCGATGGTGGAGCCGCGGTATTCGACGATGTAGCCCTGGCCGCCGCCGGTGCCGACCTTGGCGATCAAGGCCAACACGACGTCCTTGGCCACCACGCCGGTGGGCAGCTCACCGTTGATGTTGACCGCCATCGTCTTCGGCTTGGCCTGCGGCAGCGTCTGGGTGGCCAGCACGTGCTCGACCTCGGAGGTGCCGATGCCGAACGCGATCGCCCCGAACGCACCATGGGTGGAGGTGTGCGAGTCGCCGCAGACCACCGTCATCCCCGGCTGGGTCAGACCCAACTGCGGGCCGATGATGTGCACCACGCCTTGATCAAGATCACCCAGGCTGTGCAGCCGGATCCCGAAATCGACCGCGTTCTTCCGCAGCGTGTCGACCTGGGTCCGCGACACCGGATCGGCGATCGGCTGGTCGATGTTCAGCGTCGGAGTGTTGTGATCTTCGGTGGCCAGGGTGAGGTCGGGCCGCCGCACCGGCCGGCCGGCCTGACGGAGTCCGTCGAAGGCCTGTGGGCTCGTCACCTCGTGGACCAGGTGAAGATCGATGTAGAGCAGATCCGGTTCCCCGGCCTTGGATCGGACGACGTGGTCGTCCCAGATCTTCTCGCTCAGCGTCTTGCCCATTGATCGTCACTTCCTCTGGAATGAAAAAATTGTTTCGGCCGCGTCCATTCGGACAACGAATCCGAGGCTCATCGCCGGCGTATCTCGTACTAGTACCGCGCCGGAGCCATCAAATGTCGACTTGCATTCCAGCATCCGAGACGGCAGTATCAGGACATGGACAACTCTAGCGGTGTCGGGGTGCTTGACAAAGCCGCGCTGGTGCTGGGGGCCTTGGAGACCGGTCCGACGACGCTGGCCGGTCTCGTGGCTGCCACCGGGCTGGCCCGGCCGACGGCCCATCGACTCGCGGTCGCCTTGGAACATCATCGACTGGTCAGCCGAGATCTGCAAGGGCGCTTCATCCTCGGTCCACGGCTGGCGGAGCTGGCGTCCGCGGCCGGCGAGGATCGGCTGCTCGCCACGGCCGGCCCGGTGCTGGCCCGGCTGCGCGACATCACCGGCGAATCGGCCCAGATGTTCCGCCGGCAAGGCGATTACCGGGTCTGTGTGGCGACCGCCGAGCGGACCTCCGGCCTGCGCGACACGGTCCCGGTCGGCACCCAGTTGACGATGAGTGCCGGCTCGGCGGCCCAGGTGCTGCTCGCCTGGGAGGAACCGGACCGGATGCAGCGCGGTCTGCGCGGCTCCCGCTACTCGGCGGTCGCGCTCGCCGCGGTCCGGCGGCGCGGCTGGGCCCAGTCGGTCGGCGAACGAGAGCCCGGGGTCGCCTCGGTCTCGGCCCCGGTCCGATCCCCGTCCGGCAAGGTGATCGCGGCGGTCAGCGTCTCCGGCCCGATCGAGCGGCTGTCCCGGCAACCCGGTCGGCTGCACGCCCCGGCCGTGATCGCCGCGGCCGAACGCCTCAGCGAGGTCCTCCGCCGCACCGGCGACTGACCCAAATCCCCGCGGGGACGAGTGGTCTAGTGGGGTTGGGTGATCACCGGAGTGATCATCACTAGCGTGGTCGGTCATGACCAGTTTCCTGTTCTGCTGTGCCGCGGACAACGATCTCTACCGTGCCTTCGAGCGTGCTGATCATCAGCCGCCGCGTTACGACGACCCGGCGACGGCGATCACGGCGGCCGAAGCCGGGGCCGCCGTACTGGTGCTCGCCGACGGCTACCCGGACGTACGGACCTCCTTCCCGCCCGAGCTGATCACCGCCGTGACCGAGAAGGGGCTCTCGGTCCTGGTCGAGTTCCCCGAATCGCTGCCCGGGCTGGACGCGGAGCCCACCACGGCCGTCCTGGAACGGGTGGTGATCGAGGATCCGCGGCTCGGTCCGAAGCTCGGGCTGCTCGCCGCCCACGCCTGTCACTATCTCCCGAGCCGCCAGCCGGACACGCTGCTCTGGCTCGCCCACGTGGCCGGCTTCGACACGGCCGTCTTCGGCCTGCCCGAGTCGGCGCAGTCGTTGTTGTACCGGCTGCCCGAGTCGTCGATCTTGGTCGCTACCAGCCAGCTGAGCCGGTTCGATCGCGCCCGGTACGAGCCGTATCAGGGGTGGATCGCCCTGTGGCAAGGGATCCTGCGGATCCTGCGGCCCGGTGCCGACGAGATCACGCTGATCGGCGCCGCCGTGGTGACGCCGCGCTACGACCGTGATCAGCCGTTGCCCGACGACGCGGAGTCGGCCGCGGTGATCGCGTACCAGGACTGGCTGCGGGGGTCCCGGATGCTGCTCACCCAAGATCAGGAACGCAAGGTCCGCGAGTTGATGCCGGACGGCGAGGCCGCCGACATCGGGCTGCTGCCCGCGGGTGCTGGCGACGGCACCTGGGGTGTGTCCGAGGGATACGAGTCCAGCATCCAGTCCGACGGCCGGCAGCGCGCCCGGATGGCGCTGCGGGCCGACTGCGTGGCCGAGACCGCGATGGCCTTCGCCCTCGACACCGGCGCCGGGCCCACCACTGATCACCAGATCGCCCGGAACCTGATCGACTACCTGCGCGGCCCGTCCGGACTGTGCGGTGGCGACCGGGCCGATCCCGAGCATCCGGCGTACGGCCTGATCGGCTGGGGCACGGGGATCCCGCCGTGGGAGATCGCCAACTACGGCGACGACAACGCCCGGGTGATCTTGGCCTGGCTGCTCACCGGCTCGGCACTCGGCACCCAGGACTGGGACGAACAGCTGCTCACCGCGATCACGGCCAACTTCCGGACCACTGGCCGGACCGGCTTCCGCGGCGACCGGATCGACCTGCCCCAGCTGACCGAGAACGGCTGGCGACACTACTTCGACGGCTCGGTGATCAACCTCAGCTCGCACTTCGAGGGTTATCTGTGGGCCTGCTACCAGTGGGCCTATCAGGCGACCGGCTACCAACCGTTCCTGGACCGGACCCGCACCGGCTTGATCACCATGATGGAGACGTTCCCCGGCGGCTGGCGGCGCAACGACGTGACCGAGCTGGCCCGGATCCTGCTGCCGCTGGCCTGGCAGCTGCGGATCGACCCGACCGATCAGGTCCGCGACTGGCTGACCGCTGTCGTCGAGGCGCTGCTCAGCCAGCAGGACCACAGCGGCGGGATCCCGGAGATCGAGGCCGGCGGCATCCACCTGTTCAAGGTCGCCGAGACCAACGAGGAGTACGGGACCACCGAGGAACCGATCATCTTCCGCACCGGCGACCCGGCCTCGGATCAGCTGTATTCGACCGGTTTCGCGCTGCTCGGCCTGCACGAGGCCGCCGCCGTGCTCGATGATCAACGACTGCGGCACGGCGCCGACCGGCTGGCCGACTACCTGGTCCGGATCCAGACCCGGAGCGGCCGGCCAGAGCTGGACGGCGGCTGGTTCCGCTCCTTCGACTTCGACCGCTGGTCCTTCTGGGGCAGCTCCGGCGACGCGGGCTGGGGCGCCTGGTGCCTCGAGCTCGGCTGGGCCCCCGCCTGGTGTGCCACCACCCTGTCCCTCCGCGACCGCAACACCACCCTCTGGGACGAACTGATCAAGGTCCGCCCCGATCGCGCAGTCGCCGAATCCGTGATCACCGCGATGATCCCCGACTGAGCCGACCCGCCAAGCCCCGAGCGACTCGTCGACCCGTCATATCCGCTACGACACGCCGCAGAAACGCCCGCGGATGTGACGGGTCGGCGAAGTTCTCGGGAGCCGGAATCGGTCGGTGCGGCGGCACCAGCCCCGGAATTCCGCCGAGACGTCATATCCGCGGGCGTTTCTGCGGCGTGTCGTAGCGGATGTGACGGGTCGGTGAGGAGCTGTGGCCTGCCCTTCGACCGGCTCAGGGCGTGTAGACCCTGACGTCCCCATCGACCGTGCAGGGACCGGTGGATCAGACCGTCTCGGCGAAGGTGCCGAGGCGGTCGACGAAGCGGCGGGTGGTGAGCACCGGGTTGGTGATGGCGCTGCCGACGACCACCGCGTACGCGCCGGCGGCGAGGGCGGCCAGGGCTTCGGATTCGTCGCGGATCCGGCCCTCGGCGACGATCGGGCAGTCCAGGGCGGACGCCAGGGCGGTGACCAGCTCCAGATCCGGTCCGGGACCGCCGGGGCCGGCGGCATCGGTGTAACCGGACAACGTCGAGGCGATCACGTCGGCGCCGGCCCGGCGGGCGGCCAGGCCGGCCTCGACCGTGTCCACGTCGGCCATGATCGGCACGGCGGAGCGATCCCGGATCCGGGCGATCTGCTCGGCCAGGTCGGTGCCGTCGGGCCGCCGGCGTTCGGTCCCGTCGATGGCGATGATCGTCGCGCCGGCCTCGACCACTTCCAACGCCGCTGCCGCGGTCGGCGTGATGAACACGTCGTCCGGATCGCCCAGCTTGTTGATCCCGATCAGCGGCAGCGAGACCCGGGAACTGATCAGGGCGACGTCGGCGGCACCGTTCGCCCGGACCCCGGCCGCGCCGCCGAGCTCGGCCGACTCCGCCATCAGGGCCATGATCATCGACTCCCGGAGCGGCGAGCCCGGCGTCGCCTGGCAGGAGACAATCAGCCCGTTCCGCGGGATCTGGTCGGTGAACGCGCGGACCGGGGTCGCCGGGGCACCGTTGAGCGAGGTGGAGCGGATTCGTTCCGAGGCGTTCATCGGGGTCCTTTCCGGAGGTAGCCGAGCGAGGAGTGGATTCCGTTCGGTTCCTGGGCCAGCCGGACGACTCCGTCCAGCACCGTGCCGTCGGCCGACACCAGCTGCCAGTCGGGCAGCTCCAGCGCGGCGGCCAGCGACTGCAGCAGATCGTCGCCGGCGAACATCCCACCCACGCAGGCGATCCGGCGGTCGGCCGGCGGCGGTTCGATCCGGGCACAGCACGCCATGATCGTCTCGGCCAGCGCGGCACCGGCCCGCTCGAGCAGGACGCCGGCCGGCCGATCCCCGGCCCGGTGGCAGTCGATCACCTGGCGGGCGAACGCGGCGGTCAGCCGGACCCGGTCCGGCACCCAGCACAACCGGCGCAGTGCCGGGCCGAGCTCACCCGCCAGACCAAGATCGTCCAGCAGATAGCGCCGGGCCGCTTCGTGCAGCACCGGCGCCGGCTGCCGGCCGTCGTCGTGCCGGGCCGCCAGCCGCAGGCCGGCCCGACCAAGATCGAAAGCGCTGCCCTCGTCGCCGACCCAGTGCCCGGTGCCGTCGGCCCGCACCGATCGGCCGGTCTGGTCGACGCCGAGACAGACCGCGCCGGTGCCGGCCGCGAGCACCACGCCGGGCCGTCCGGACAGGGCTCCGGCGTGCGCGGTGACGGAGTCGGGGAACAGCCGGACGTCGATCATCGACGAGCTCCGCTGATCGACATCGGCGTCCGCCACCAGCGCTTCGGCGATCAACTCCGCCAGCTCCTCGAGCTCCGTAGCGGACTCCGGCAGGCCGGTGTGGCCGATCGCCACCACCAGTGGCTGATCGGACCGCCGCAGCTCGGGCCGGCAGAGCACGGTCAGGACCGGTCGCACGGAGCCGAGTGCGGCGGCGACCGGATCGTCGTCGAGATCACGGAACCCAGCGGCGACCAGCGGCTCGGGCGACCATGATGCCCGGACCCGGACCGCCGTCTGGCCCGCGTCGATCGCTATCCAGCGCGTCATGACCGCCTCGTGGTTCGGTGCCCGACAACGGCACTCCGTACTGTCGGGTCGAAGTTATTCGGCCGGGAGCACGATCGACAGCCACCCCGGTGATCCGGATTAGACCAGCTGATCATGAGCTCCTCCGTCCCCGCGGGTGCGCTACTGCGTCTTCGCAGCGGCCCGCCGGGGGCCGGGCTCGGCCCGGGAGAACGAGCTGCTCAGCCGGTAGCGATCACCGCGGAAGAGGCTGCGTCCGATCTCCACCACCCGGCCGCTCTGGTCCAGTCCGAATCCCCGCAACTGGATGCACGGTTGGGTGATCGGGATGTCCAGCAGCTCCGCCGTCCGGGCATCCGGGGTGACCGCTTCGAGGTCGACGGTGGCCCCGTTGATCTTGACGCCGTAGCGCCGTTCCAGCGACTCGTACAGCGATCCGGCCAGGTCCTCCTCGGTCAGGTCGGGGACCGCGTCGGCGACCAGGGTGCAGTGCTGCAGCGCCATCGGGATGCCGTCGGCCAGCCGGAGCCGGGAGTAGAAGTAGGCGAAGTCGTTGACCGGGATCCGCAGCTGCCGGGCCACATTGCGATCGGCCCGGCCCTTGCGGAAGGCGATGATCCGGGTCCCCGGGGTGAGGCCGCGGCGTCGGGTGTCCTCGGTGAACGAGGTGACGGCGAGCCGGCCGGCCACCTTCGGCCGGGCGGTGAACACCCCGCGACCGTGTTGCCGGACCAGCAGCCCGTCGTAGGCAAGATCATCCATCGCCCGGCGCAGCGTCATCCGGGCCACCTGGAACCGCTCCGCCAGGGCGCGCTCGGACGGCAGTGCCGTGCCCTCCTCGGTCTGATCGATGAGGTTCAGCAGCTGGGTGCGGACCAGGTCCACCTTCGAGGTCACCGAATCCTGCGTCACCGCGGTCTCCTTCCGGCCTCCATCTTCGCGCACCGGAAGCCTCCCGTCCGGCCGAGTGCGGCCCAACCTACCCAACTGTGCTGAACCAGTCTGCCGCCCGATCAGCGGGATTGTGCCACAACTGGTCTAAACCTGGCGGTTGTGGCCGCCGACGCGACGGGCAGACGATGGGGCCGAGGAAGAAGCTGAGCGACGAGGAGCGTCAGTGACCAGCGATGCCAGCCGGACGCTGGGCCGGGTGCCGGCGCGGTCCGGAGTCGCCCGACCCACCCCGGCCGACCGATCGCCGTCCGAGCCACCGCCGACCGCACGGATCCCGAGATCCCGGACCCGGCACAGTCGCTGGCTGTTGGCCCGGCGGCATTGGCGGATGTACGCCTTCGTGCTGCCCGGTCTGATCTTCTTCGTGGTCTTCGCCTACGTCCCGATGCTCGGCAACGTCGCCGCCTTCCAGGACTACTCCCCCTTCCTCGGCTTCGCCAACAGCCCGTGGGTCGGGCTGGAGAACTTCAGTCGGTTGATCAGCGATCCCGACGTCGGTCACGCGGTGATCAACACCTTGCAGCTGTCGCTGCTGCAGATCATCTTCGCCTTCCCGGCGCCGATCGCCCTGGCCCTGCTGCTCAACTCCTTGATCAGCACCCGGGTGAAGCGATGGCTGCAGTCGATCGTCTACCTGCCACACTTCATCTCCTGGGTGATCGTGATCTCGATCTGGCAGCAGATCCTCGGCGGCACCGGCGTGCTGACCGACCTGCTCGGCAAGATCGGCTTCGAGCACGCCAACATCATGAGCAACCCGGAGACGTTCCAGCTGTTGATCACCTCGCAGGTGATCTGGAAGGACTCGGGCTGGGGCACGATCATCTTCTTCGCCGCGCTGACCACCATCCCGACCGAGCTGTACGAGAGCGCCGCCGTCGACGGCGCCGGCGCCTGGCGCCGGATCGTGCACGTCACGCTGCCCGGACTGCTGCCGGTGATCCTGCTGCTGTTGATCTTGCGGCTGGGCGACGTGCTGACGGTCGGCTTCGAGCAGATCTACCTGCAGTACAACACCGTCGGTGCCGACGCGGCCGAGGTGCTCGACACGTTCGTCTACTTCCGTGGGGTGATCGGCAGCGACTGGGGCTTCTCCACCGCGGTCGGTCTGGTCAAGGGCGTCGTCGGCACCCTGCTGGTCCTCGGCGCGAACTCCTTGTCCAAACGGTTCGGCTCGGAGGGACTGTTCTGATGGCCGACGCCACTGAAGTGCTGCCCGCCTCCCGCAGCAGGGCCCGGCGGCCGCGGATCAAGGAGACCCGGCCGATCTGGGTCGGTAAGCCGCCGATGCCGGTCCAGGCCCTCAAGATCATCGTCATCGTCGCGATCACGGTGCTGATGCTCTATCCGTTCCTGAACGTGATCGCCGTCTCGCTGGCGGACTCGGCCGAGGTCGACTTCGGCGGCCTGCTGCCGCGGGTCTTCAGCCTCGAGGCGTACAGCTCGATCCTGCGCGGCGGCATCGTCACGCGGGCCCTGCTGGTCTCGATCGGCGTGACCGTGATCGGCACCGCCTGCTCGATGGTGGCCACCTCGATGATGGCCTACGGGCTGACCCGGACGGCGGACCTGCCGGGGATGCGGGTGATCTTGTATCTGGCGCTGTTCACCATGCTGTTCGGCGCCGGCATGATCCCCAACTTCCTGTTGATCAAGAGCCTCGGCCTGCTCGACTCCTACGCGGCGATGATCCTGCCCGGCCTGATCAGCGCGTTCAACCTGGTGGTGCTGCGCAACTTCTATCTGCAGTTGCCCCGGGAGCTGATCGAGGCGGCCCGGATCGACGGCTGCAACGACCGGCAGATCTTCACCAGCATCGTGCTGCCGCTGTCCAAGGCGGTCAGCGCAGTGATCGCCCTGTTCTACGCGGTCGGCTACTGGAACACGTTCTTCACCGCACTGCTCTACCTCAACGACTCGACCAAGTGGCCGATCCAGTTGGTGCTCAATCTCTATGTGGTGCAGGGATCCCCGATGCCGCAGATCGAGGACCCGAACCACACCCCACCACAGCCCGAGTCGGTACAGATGGCGGTCGTCGTGCTCGCCGTACTGCCGATCCTGCTCGTCTATCCCTTCCTGCAGAAGTACTTCACCAAGGGCGTGCTGACCGGTGCGATCAAGGGCTGATCGCCGGCACACGCAGAGAGGCCACCATGAGTGATCACCAATCGTTGTCGGGCACCGCGCCCGGCGGAGGACTGCTCGGCCGCCGCCGGTTGCTGCAGGCCGGCCTGGGCTCGCTCGCCGTGCTCGGTGCCGGCTGTTCGGCGATCACCGGCGAGGGCGGCGCGCAACAGCCCGCGGCCAGCGGCGGGGCCACCGGCCAGGTGCCGAAGTTCATCCCGGCGCCGCCGGTGGACGGCGAGATCAAGAGCAAGGTCGCCGGTCTGCCGAACGCCTACGCCAAGGTGCCGGACCCACTGCGCGCCTCCTGGCCGGAGCAGCCCGGCGACGGCAGCTCGATGTCGATGTTCTCGATCATCTGGTCACCGCCGCCCCCGCCGGTCGGCCAGAACCCGTTCTGGAAGGACCTGAACGAGCGGCTCGGGATGGACCTGAAGATGGTCTGGGGTCCGTCCGACGCGTACGAGTCGAAGTTGGCCACCCTGCTGGCCGGCGGTGATCTGCCGGACGTCACCAACCTGCTGCCGAACCCGATCGGCGACAAGGCGCTGAAGCAGGGCGCGTTCGCCGATCTGACCGATTTCCTCGGCGGCGACAAGATGCAGAACTATCCCAACCTGGCAGCCAACACGGCCGAGGACGCCTGGAAGAACACCATGATCAACGGCCGGGTGATGGGGGTCACCAACCCGGTGCCGGCCGTGGACACGGTCTTCATCTACCGGGGCGACTGGGCGCAGAAGATCGGGCTCTCCGGTCCGCCGGCCAACGCCGAGGAGTTCCGCGAGTTCTTGATCAACATCCCGAAGGCGATCCCACCGCAGAACGGTCAGACCCCGTACGGCATCGGCGCCTTCCCCGGATCGATCATGGCCTTCATCCTGGCGATGTTCCGGGTCGGCCCGGAGTGGCAGCTCACCGAGGGCAAGCTGGTGCCGCGGGTGGACACTCCGGAGTACGAGGCGGCGATCACCTGGTGCCGCGAGCTGTGGGAAGCGGGCGGCTATCACCCGGACGCGCTGGCCCTGGACGCGCAGGAGATCAAGGTCCTCGGCATGTTCAACTCGAACCAGATCGGGATCGCCAAGGGCGGCCTCGGCTGGGCGTTCACCGCGACCGCCGAGGGTCGGCAGATGATCGAGAAGGGCGGTGGGATAGGGACCCTGCTGCCGCCCGGTCACGACGGCGGGACATGCAAGTGGGTGAAGACCAGCGGCTGGTTCTCCCGCTGGGGGATCTCGGCGAAGGCGGCCCAGCAGCCCGGCCGGGTGGAGACGATCTTGCGCTGCATCGACTATCTGAGCGCCTGCTTCGGCACCAAGGAATACATGGCCAACCGGTTCGGCATCGAGGGTAGGCACTGGAACTACAACGACGAGCACATACCGACCTCGGTCGACGATCCGACGCTGCAGGCCGAGCTCACCGGGCTCACCCAATACCCGCACGCCTACTACTACCCCGGCACACCGACGGGTTACTCCGACGCCCTGGCCTTCGCCGAGGCGCTGGCGGCGGACGGCTTCGACGACCCGGTAGCGAGCATCCCGTCCGCGGTCGGCGACCGGGTCGGCGGTGTGCTGGAGAAGATCGGCGACGACTACATCAATCAGATCGTCTCCGGCCGGCGCCCGATGTCGGACTTCGCCGCCTTCCGGACCGAGTGGCACAAGCGCGGCGGCGACCAGGTGCAGGCCGACCTGGAGAAGCAACTCGCCGCCCGCTGACCCTTGACCCCCACCTTCGCCGACTTGTCAGAACTGGTGCTTGCTATAGCAATCCTCAGTTCTGACAAGCCGCAGTCTCATCTGGCTGGGCCCGATCAGGCTTGAAAATAGGGCGACGATCGCAGCTCCTGAATCATCTGGCGCAGTGGCACCTATTTCGGATTGGTCGGCTTGAGGTGGGCGATGAAGGACTCCTGGGCCGGGGTTTCGATGGCTTTGGCGCAATAGTTGGTACGGGTCCAGGCGACGGCGTCGGCGGCGGGGTGTCCGGTGAGGGCGGCCAGGGCCGCCAGCGCGGTGCCGGTGCGGCCGTGGCCGCCGAGACAGCCGAGCTCGACCCGCTCCCCCGCGCGGGCCCGGTCGAGGGCCCGGCGCAGAGTCGTGATCATGGACTCCGGATCCGCCGGGACGCCGAAGTCGGGCCAGTCGAGTTGATCATGGGGCCAGGGCGGCTGCCAGCGTTGATCGAAGTAGATGCCGTGGTCGGGTGGGTGGTCGCGGAGGTAGGGATCGGCGGCATCGAAGGAGACCGCGATCACCGTCGTCCCGTCGGGCAGCAGGACCCGGTCCCGATGCCGATGCAACTCGTGCCGCCGGTGCTCGTGACCCGGAACGGAGCAGGTCGCGGTGTCGCCTTCCTCCCAGAACACCTGACACGCACCGCAGGCGACAACCACGCTCGTCTCCACCATCCCGACACCCAATCACACCGACTTGTCAGAACTGGTGCTGGCTATAGCGAGCCTCAGTTCTGACAAGTTGGCGTTGATCAGCGGGTGATGGTGTCGAGGTGCAGCATCCGGGCCAGGTTCTGGTCCAGTTCCTCGTCGGTGAAGATCTTCTTCCAGTCGTCCTTGACGATCGCCTCGCGGCCGTAGTCCATCGCGATCAGGCAGGCGTCGCTGAACGGGTTGTCGCCACGGAGGCCGTTGGCCAGGGCGATCTGGGTGTGGCCGAGCAGCATGGCGCGGGCGGCCGGCTCGGGAACTCCCATCGTGTGCACCGCCTCGTTCAGGGCCTCGTTCAGCAGCCGGCCGACCATGCAGGCCACGGTTTCGACCAGAGTCGGCTCCAGCTGGGCCAGCTGCTTCACCGTCACCCAGTGCACGTCGATCACCGGCGCGTAGATCACCCGGACCACGGCCTCCAAGATCGACTTCTTGGCCGGGTCGGCGGACTCGATCGCGGCGACGATGTCCTGTGGAGCGGCGATCCCGCCGAAGGTGTCGGCCCACTCCGCCGCGCCGGCCCGCTGCAGGAAGAGCGACGGGTGGCAGGGATGGGCGACCCCCATGATCACGTCGTCCCGGGTGGTCAGCAGCCCGGCGTAGGCGGCGGCCGGGTCGAGGGTGAGGACGATCGCGCCGGGGTCGGCCAGTGGGACCAACTGCTCGGTGACCGGACCGAGGGCGAGATCGGGGACGGCGAGCACGATCACGTCGGCGCCCGGCACGGCCGCGGCGGAGTCGGTCACCTGCCGACCGGCGGCGGTGACCCGCTCCCGGCCGGCCGGCGAGGTCTCGGCGTAGCGGACCAGATGGCTTGTCTTGGCCAGATTGTTGGAGACCCGCATCCCCATCTTGCCGCCGGCGCCGACCACGGCGATCGTCAGCGGGCCGGTCTGCTGGTCGGATGCGTTCGTCATGTCAGCTGCTCCTCTAGTCGGGTGATCGTGCGATCGGTCCAGTCGCGTTCCAGCCGGGCGGTCTCGGCGAAGTCGCCGCGCCAGGTCAGCCAGTGCTCGACGATCATGGAGATCCCGCGGCCGACCGGATCGACCGTGGCCAGCAGATGATCAAGATCGAGCCGGCCGTCGCCGAGCGGCGTGCCCTCCAGGGTGAAGCCGATCCAGCCGCCGGACCGGGTGAAGGCGAAGTCCTTGATGTGCACGTTCCTGGTGTACGGCGCACAGCGCTCGACCACGTCCCGTGGCTGCTCCAGCCCGGCGACGTTGTTGGCCGGGTCGAGGCAGATGCCGAGGGCCGGGTCGCCGACCTGCTCGACCAGGGCGACCAGGTCCGTGGACGACAGCTGCTCGTACGTCTCCAGGGCCAGCGTGACGCCGGCGTCGGCGCAGCGCGGCAGGATCCGGCGCAGCCCGTCCTCGACCCCGGTCAGTCCATGATCGAGATCGGCCGGCAGCACCATGCTGCGCAGCAGCCGCGCGTCGAAGATCACGGCCAGCTCGACGAACCGGGCCAGGTGATCGACCGCGACGCCCTTGGTGCCGAGCTCGATCAGCACCCCACACTCGTCCGCCACCGCCTTCGCCCGCCGCAACTCGGCCTCGGACAAGTCCAGCAGCGGCCCGTAGTCGCAGATCTGGAACCGGCCCAGACCCGCGTCGCGGGTCTGCCGGAGCTCGTCCTCGAGACTCAACGGCTCCGGAGCCCGATCGGAGTGCCGCCAGAAGAACGCGTAGCTGCCCAAGCCGATCAGGTCCACAGCGACGTTTGCGTGTTCGCAGCTGGGCTGGCTGATGGGGACGTTTGCGTGTTCGTTCGCTGACCTTGTCGAAGGGCACTGGTGATGGGGCCTGCCCCCTTCGACAGGCTCAGGACGACGCTTCGACAGGCTCAGGGAACGATCACTCTCACTGGGATTGATCATGTCGAGGTCCCGTTCCCGGCGATTTGTCCGGCCGCTTCGTCCAGCACGGTGCGCAGAGCTTCGGGGTCGTGGGCGTAGCGGCCGAGGAACAGGCCGTCCACCGTGTCGCCGAGTCGGCCGAGCAGCCCAGGTCCGGCGGCGCCGCCGTAGATCACCGAGGTGCCGGGGCGGTCCGAGCGGTTCCGCAGCGCTCCGCAGACGGTCCGGATGTGGTCATCCGGTGCCGGGTCCGGTGCGCCGATCGCCCAGACCGGCTCGTAGGCGATGATCACCCGACCATCGGTCGCTCCCGCCAGCGCCGCGGCGATCTGATCATGGACGATCGGGATCGCCTCCGCGGCCGGCAGTCGCTCGGTCTCGCCGACGCAGAGCAGCGGCACCAGCCCGTGCCGCAACGCGGCGACGGTCTTGCGGTTGATCACGTCCTCGGTCTCGCCGAACAGCCGGCGCCGCTCGGCATGCCCGATCTCCACCGCCCGGACCCCGATCTCGGCCAGCTCGGCACCGGACACCTCGCCGGTGTAGGCGCCGCTGTCGGCCCAGTGCAGATCCTGCGCCCCCACCGTCACCGGCGCATCGCCGATCGCCGTGATCACCGGCACCAGCGACGGGAAGGTGGGCAGCACCACCAGCTCGACCTCGGTCCGCAGCAGCTCGGCCCGATCCCGGGCGATCGCCGCCACCGCTCGACACCAGGCCAGCGTGCGCGCCTGGCCGAAATACATCTTCAGGCTGACGCCGATGGTGATCTTGGGCGCGGAACTGATGGGCGAGGAGATCATTCGGCCGCCGCGGCGTCGAGGACGTCGGCCACGGCCCGGACGATCAGGCCGAGCGAGTGGGCGCCGGGGTCGGGCGTGCCCAGGCTCTTCTCCGCGTGCGGCCGCGCCCTTCCCTTGCGGGGCAGCAACTCCGCCGTCGCGGCGGCCGCGGTGACGGCGGCGGCAGCAGCCTGGCGCCAGGCGATCGGAAGGGTCGCGCCGCCGTCCACCGCGGCGGCCAGGGTGTCGGTGAACGGGACCAGGGCGTCCACCATCGTCTTGTCGCCGACCTCAGCCTTGCCGTACCGGACGATGCCGTCCCGGGCCGCGGCGACCGCGTCGACCACGGAGCGTGCTGATGGCCGCTCGGTGTCACCGAGCCGCTCCCCCAGCGCCCGCAACGCGACGCCCCAGAGTGCGCCGGAGGTGCCACCGGCCCGGTCGGCCCAGGCATCGCCGGCCCGGGTCAGCACCGCACCGGCACCGGCACCGAGGGCCAGGGCTTCCGCGGCGGCTGATCGCCCGGCCCGCGCCCCGCGCTGCATGCCGATGCCGTGATCACCGTCGCCCGCGACCGCGTCCAGCCGGCCCAGCTCGTCCGCGGTCTGGTCCAGCACGATCTGCACCGCGTCCAGGGCCGCGTCGATGATCACGGCCGCGGCGCGGGATTCCTCGGTCGCTTCCGGGACCGCCTGCTCAGCGGTGTCGGCGGTCTCGTCCGACACCGTCACGGCTGCACGAGCGACCGAGCCCTTCCGGTACGCGGGTGTGTCGGCCGGCGCGGTCCACAGCGGTTCCAGTTCGTCGTCCAGCCAGAGCAGGGTCAGCGAGGCGCCGGCCATGTCCAGGCTGGTGCAGAACTCCCCGACGTGCGGATCGACGATCTCCGCGCCGGCCGCCGCCAGCAACTGGGCGATCCGCCGGTAGACGACGTACAGCTCCTCATACTTCACCGAGCCGAGCCCGTTCAGCAACGGCACCACCCGAGCCTCGGCCGGCGAGGCGACCCCGGCGGGCAGTTCCGCCAGCAGGTCGCCGACCATCAGCTCGGCCAGCCCATCGGCGGTCGGCACCGCGGTCTCGGACAGCCCCGGCTCGCCGTGGATGCCGAGCCCGACCGCCATCCGACCGGCCGGCACCTCGAACAGCGGTGCGCCGGCGCCGGGCAGGGTGCAGCCGGCGAAGGCGACGCCGACGGACCGGATCCGGTCATTGGCGGACTGCGCCACCCGGACCACCTCGGCCAGCTCCCGGCCCTCTTCGGCGGCGGCCGCGGCGATCTTGTAGACACAGAGTCCACCGGCCACGCCGCGCCGTCCGGCCCGCTCGGCGGCGGTCGCGCTGGAGATGTCGTCGGTCACCGTGACCGTCTCGCAGGCGATGCCCTCGGCCCGGAGTCGATCTTGGGCGGCGTCGAAGTTGAGCACGTCACCGGCGTAGTTGCCGTAGCTGAACAACACCCCGCCGCCGGTCTCGGCCGCCTTCGCCACCGAGTAGACCTGCTGCGCCGAGGGCGAGGCGAAGATGTTGCCCAGCGCCGCCCCGTGCGCCAGCCCCTGGCCCACCAATCCGCCGAAGGCCGGGTAGTGTCCGGAGCCGCCGCCGGTGATCACGACCACCTGGCCGGCCGGGATCTCCGTCGCCCGGACCACCCCGCCGGGCACCGCGCGCACCAGCTGTCGGTTCGCGGCGACGAATCCCGCGGCGAACTCGTCGGCGAACTCGGTGGGATCGTTGAACAATCGGGTCATCGTGCCTCCTCGATGGGTTCTCGAGGAGCGACGCTACCCTGCCGGTTCAGCACCAGCATCAAGATCGCCGACAGGCCGAGGAAGCCGCCGACGATGAGCATCGGCACCTGGTAACCACCGGTCAGGTCGTGCACCGCTCCGGTGACGTACGGCGCCGAGAAGCCGGCCAGATTTCCGACGGTGTTGATCAACGCGATCCCGGCCGCGGCCGCGGCACCGGACAGGAACCTGGTCGGCAGGGTCCAGAAGTTCGGCAGCGCCGAGAAGATCGACATCGCGGTGATCGTGATGATCGCGATCGTCAGGGCCGGCGACTGCGCGAACAGGGCCAGCGGGATGCTGATCGCGCCGGCCACCGCCGGGATCACGATGTGCCAGGTCCGCAGGCCACGCCGGGCGACGTCGCGGGACCAGAGCCAGAGGGCCACCGCCGCCGGCAGGTACGGGATCGCGGTGATCAGGCCCTGCTGCAGGACGTCGAACTTCGTCCCGGCCGTCTCCTGGAAGCCCTTGATGATCGTCGGCAGGAAGAAGGCGAGTGCGTACAGGCCGTAGATGAACCCGAAGTACATGATCGACAGCAACCAGACCCGGCCACTGCCGAACGCGTGCCTGATCGAGGTGTGCGGACGCAACGTATCGTCCTTCTCGGCCTGCAGTTCCCCGGTCAGCCAGCCGCGTTCGGCGTCGTCCAGCCAGCGTGCGTCCTTCGGTCCGTCCTTGAGGTAGAACCAGGCGATCACGCCGACCACGACGGCCGGGATGGCCACCCCGAGGAACATGAACCGCCAGCCGGCCAGGCCGAAGAAGACCCCGTGCTGGTTGATCAACACCCCGGCCAGCGGCGCCCCGATCACCGTGGTCAGCGGCTGCGCCAGATAGAACAGCGCCAGGATCTTGCTCCGGTGCCGGGCCGGCACCCAGAAGCTGAGGAACAGGATGGCGCCGGGGAAGAAGCCGGCCTCGGCGACGCCGAGCAGGAAGCGCAGCACGACCAACTGCTCGAAGCCCTGCGCCCAGGTGAACAGGGCCGCCACGATGCCCCAACTGATCATGATCCGGGCCAGCCAGCGGCGGGCGCCGAACCGGTGCAGCGCCAGGTTGGACGGCACCTCCAACAGGATGTAGCCGATGAAGAAGACGCCGGACGCGAAGCCGAACTGGGCCGCGGAGAGCGCCAGGTCGGTATTCATCCCGTTCGGCGCCGCGAAGCCGATCGCGGTCCGGTCCAGGTAGTTGATGAAGAACATCAGGGCGACGAACGGCACCAACCGGATCGAGATCTTCCGGATGGTCGATCGTTCGATCGCCGTCTGCTCGGTCGCGAGCTGCTGCCCGGTCTGCGTGCGGGGGTGCTGGCCACTCTGCGCTGCCCTCATAACCCAGCATCCTGATCCCACTCACCTCGATCTGTCAACCGGTTGACCAATTCGTGCCGACCTGTCAAGCCGCAGTCCCACAGTCGGGCACTAGGGTTTGCGGCATGCCCGCGTACCGCGATCAGTCGGCGGAGATCAGTGCCGCGCTCGGCACGCTGCCGACCGGCACCGCCGTGTCCGCCGTGGCGAACCGGCTGCTGGATCTGTTCACCGGCGGATCGATCGCGCCCGGGACCAGGCTGCCGCCGGAGCGCCAACTGGCGAGCACCCTCGGCGTCGGCCGGTCCGCGGTCCGGGAGGCGCTGGCCGCGCTGGAGATCCTCGGCATCGTCGACGTCCGCCCCGGCTCCGGCACCTATCTCCGCGGCAATGCCAGCGAACTGCTCCCCCAGTCCCTGCGCTGGGGCGTGCTGATCGGCGAGCGAAGCACCCGTGAGTTGATCGAGGTCCGGTCCGGGCTGGAGATCTTCGCCGCCCGGCTCGCCGCGAAACGCCTCGACGATGATCAACTTGCGGCGCTGGGCCGGCACCTGGACGGGATGCGCGCGGGCATCGACGACCTGTCCGCGTTCGTCGAAGCCGACCTCGCCTTCCATCATCTGTTGGCGTCGAACACCGGCAACGCCGTGCTGCTCGACCTGCTGCAACTCGTCCGGTCGCTGCTCCGGGTCTGGGTCGACCGGGCTGTCCAGGACCCCGAGCAGGCCCGGCTCGCGGTGCACGAACACGCCGCCGTGTACGAGGCCCTGCGCCGCCGCGACCCGGACGCGGCCGCCTCGGCGATGGCCGCCCACATGGCGACCGCCGCCGCCCGCCTTGCCGGCACCCTGCCGCCGACCGGTCCGGACCAGGTCGAGTCGTGACTCGGCTCGAGACCGCCCTGCCCGCGGACGTGGCGCGGCTGCTCGGCGTCTGGGCGTACGAGCGGGAGATCGATGATCGTTTGAACGGCCGGCACGGTCAGGTGACCGGCGAGATGATCTTCACCGCCGAGGACGAACGGATCCGCTGGGCGGAGACCGGCATCCTGAGCTGGGGCGAAGCCCGGACCCCGGTGACCCGGACGCTCTACCTGATCGAGCGGGCCGGCGGCTGGATCGTCACCTTCGCCGACGGCCGCTACTTCCACGACTGGCGCCCGGGAATCGCCGTCCAGCACCCCTGCGGCGCCGACCACTACGCCGGCCTGATCGACGTCGCATCCGATCCCGGGGCGCTGATGATCACCTGGGACGTGACCGGGCCGGCCAAGGACTACACCATCACGACCCGACTGACCCGACCACGGGCAACGGGTACGCGCCGCTGAGCTGGTCGAAGGGGACGAGAGGTTTCGTTCCCTGAGCCTGTCGAAGGGCCGACCAGATCACCCGCTGGTGCGCTTCGGGATCATCGGGCCGGCCCTTCGACAGGCTCAGGGAACGAAACCCCAGACGTCCCCACCATTCGGCTGTCCAGGAGCAGGTTTCCCGGTCCGACAGCCGGTCGGTGTGCCGTCGGCCGGCCGGTTCGTGGCACGATCCGAGATGACCAATTGACTTCGGGGACCGGATTGGGGGTGCCGTGCGATGACCGACGTGGTCGCCGACGCCGACGGTCTGCACCGGGAGCGCGGGCCGCAGCAGCTCGTCCGGCTGCTCTGGGCCGACCGCGGCTCGGCGTTCGGCGCGATCACGATCGCCGTCTTCGTCCTCGCCGCGTTGCTCGCACCGGTGATCACCGCCCTGTCCGGTCACGATCCCTACACCTACGATCTGGCGGCGCTCGACCCGACCGGGGCACCGGCCGGGTTCGGCGGCGGGATCAGCGCCCGGCACTGGTTCGGCGTCGAACCGTTGACCGGCCGGGACCTGTTCGCGATCGTCGTGCACGGCTCCCGTACGTCGCTGGCGGTCGGCATCGCCGCGACGATCGTCTCGGTGCTGATCGGCGTGGTGATCGGCCTGGTCGCCGGCTATTTCGGCGGCTGGACCGATCGCATCCTCAGCCGCACCACGGACGTGGTCTTCGGCTTCCCCGGGCTGGTGTTCATGATCGCCCTGGGTGCGATCGTGCCGGGCTGGCTGCCCAAACCGGTGTTGATCATCGTCGTGATCGGATTCTTCGGCTGGCCCATGATCGCCCGGGTGGTCCGGTCCCAGACGCTGGTGCTGAAGAACCGCAACTTCGTCATCGCCGCACAGATCGCCGGCGGCGGCGCCGGCCACGTGCTGTTCCGGCAACTGCTGCCCAACCTGGCCGCGACAGTGATCGTTTTCGCCACCATCTCGATCCCGGGCAAGATCGGCGCCGAGGCGGCGCTGTCCTTCCTCGGCGTCGGGGTGCCGCCGCCGACGCCGGCCTGGGGCCGGTCGATCGGCGAGGCGATCAACTGGGTCGGCACCGATCCGATGTTCCTGATCTTCCCCGGCGGTGCCCTGTTCCTGATCACGCTCGGCTTCAACCTGTTCGGTGACGGCCTGCGCGACGCTCTCGATCCGCGGACCGCGGCGAACACCCGGGCGGGGATCGGCCGATGACCTTCCTCCGTTACCTGTTCGGCCGGATCGGCGGCATCCTGCTGGTGCTGGCGATCCTCACCGTCGTCACCTATGCGGTGTTCTACCTCTCCCCCGCCGACCCGGCGCAGCTGTCCTGCGGCCGGCCGTGCACCCCGGAGCGGCTGGCCCAGGCCCGCACCTTCATGGGCTTCGACTCGCCGTGGTTCGTCCAGGTGGCCGAGTTCGTGGTCGGCATCGTCGCGGGTCGCACCTTCGGCTCCGGGCCGGCTGCGATCGAGTGCGCCGCACCCTGCTTCGGCTACTCGTTCCGGCTCAGCACACCGGTCACCGACCTGATCCTGGACCGGCTCGGGGTGACCGCGTCGCTGGCGATCGGCGCGGCCGTGCTGTGGTTGATCATCGGCGTCGGCACCGGGACCGTCTCGGCGCTGCGCCGCGGCAGCGTGTTGGACCGATCGCTGATGACGATCTCGATCGCGGGCGTCTCGGCCCCCTCCTATCTGGTCGGCCTGCTCGGCATCCTGCTGTTCGGCTTCACCCTCAACATGGTGCCGATCGGCGGCTACTCCCCGATCGGCGACGGCGTGATCGACTGGCTCTGGCACCTGGTGCTGCCCTGGTGCGTGTTGGCGTTGATCAACGCCGCGATCTACACCCGGTTGACCCGCGGGCAACTGCTCGAGGTGCTGAACGAGGACTACATCCGGACCGCCCGGGCCAAGGGGCTGCCGGAGAGCCGGGTGATCCCGCGGCACGCGTTGCGCAACGTGCTGCTGCCGATCGCCACCGTGTTCGGGCTCGATCTCGGTGGCCTGCTCGGCGGTGCGGTGATCACCGAGAAGGTGTTCTCGATGCCCGGGCTGGGGGCCCTGCTGCTCGATGCGGTCGGCAACCTCGACCTGCCGGTGATCGTCGGCGTCACCCTGTTCTCCGCGTTCTTGATCATCCTGGCCAACCTGGCCGTCGACCTCTGTTACGGACTCCTCGACCCGCGGGCTCGACGGGCCGCCGTGCGCTAGCTAGCTGCTCCACCTACGAAAGGACACCGATCATGAAACGGCTCAAACTGGCGGGAGCGCTGATCATCGCCGCGGCGCTGGCGCTGGCCGGCTGCAACGCCAATTCCGCCGGACCCGGCGGCCCGGACAGCACCGGCCCGGGTGCCACCGGCGGCACCCTGACGATCTTCAACGCGGCCACCGAGCTGAGCTTCGACCCGGCCAAGAGCCAGGGGCTGGCGATCACCTCCAACGGGCTGATCCACCGCCGGCTCACCACCTGGGACATCAGCGCGGACAAGCCGCCGGCCGTGGTGCCGGATCTGGCCACCGACACCGGCAAGCCGAGTGCGGACGGCAAGACCTGGACCTACACGCTGAAGGACAACCTGTTCTTCGACGACGGCACCAAGATCACCAGTGCCGACATCAAGTACGGCATCGAGCGGACCTTCGCCCCCGAGCTGTCCGGCGGGCTCTCGTACCACAAGACCTTGCTGACCGGCGCGGCCGACTACCAGGGTCCCTACGACGGCAAGGAACTGGCGTCGATCAAGACGCCGGACGAGCAGACGATCGAGTTCCAGCTGGACGTGCCGTACGGCGACTGGCCCTGGGTCGTCTCCACGCCCGCGTTCGCCCCGGTGCCGAAGGCCAAAGACACCGATCCGGCGACCTACGGTCTGAAGCCGGCGGCGTCCGGCCCATACACGGTGGAGAAGTACGACCAGGGCGTGGCCATGCAGCTGACCCGGAACGAGAAGTGGAGCCGGGACACCGACCAGATCCGGACCGCCGGTCCGGACAAGATCACCTTCAAGCTCAGCCAGGACGAGACGGTCGCCGCGCAGGCGTTGATCGCCGACGCCGGCGAGGCGAAGGACGCGTTCGGCTCGAGCTTCGTGCCGGCGGCCCAGCTGGCCCAGGCCCAGGCCAACCCGCAGACCAAGGAACGGCTGGTCACCTCCCAGCCCGGCGCCCTGTCCTTCCTCTCGCTGAACACCCAGCGGGGCGCACTGAAGGACGTCAAGGTCCGGCAGGCGCTGCAGTACGCGGCCGACCGCAAGGCCTACCTGACCGCGGTCGGCGGCCCGATCTCCGGCGACTACGCGACCACCTTGATCACGCCGGGCATTCCGGGCCGGGAGACCTACGATCTCTACCCGGCGCCGGAGGACGGTGACATCGAGAAGGCGAAGACGCTGCTGGCCGAGGCCGGCCACGCGGATGATCTCAAGCTGACCCTGATCGTCAGCGACGAGGGCTCCCAGCAGGCCAAGGCACAGGCACTGCAGCAGGGCTTCGCCAAGGCCGGTGTGACGGTCGAGCTGCGACCGCTCGACTCCAACGCGTTGACGGCTGCGGCGACCGGCGACAAGGGTGACTACGACCTCTATCTCGGCAGCTGGCAGCCGGACTTCCCGTCGGCCAACGGCAACCTGCAGCCGCTGTTCGCGTCCAGCCAGATCGGCAGTGGCAACTACAACACCTCCCGCTACAGCAACCCGGAGGTGGACCAGTTGATCAAGGAGGCGACCGCGATGATCGATCCGGCGGCGGCGGAGAAGCTCTGGGCGCAGATCGACAAGCTGATCATGGAGGACGCGCCGGTCATCCCGCTGACGTACACGAAGAACTCCTTCCTGCACGGCTCCAACGTGCAGAACTTCGTCATCGGCGCCTTCCCGGCCTATCCGAACTACCTGAAGGTCACGCTGCAGCAATGACCGCACCGGTGCTGCAGGTCGACGAGCTCGGCGTCGCGTTCCGGCCCCGGTCCGGACGCGGCGCCGAGGTCGAGGCCGTCGCCGGCGCGTCCTTCGCGGTCGATCGCGGCCGGGTGCTGGCGCTGGTCGGTGAGTCCGGCTCCGGCAAGAGTGTCAGCGCCCTGGCCGTACTCGGGCTGCTGCCCGGCACGGCCCGGGTCAGCGGCAGCATCCGGGTGGCCGGCGAGGAGCTGCTCGGCGCGGCCCCGGAGCGGCTCCGGCAGCTGCGCGGCAACCTGATCGGCACGATCTTCCAGGAACCGGCCAGCGCGCTGAATCCGGTCTATTCGATCGGCTGGCAGATCACCGAGGCGCTGCGGGTGCACGACCCGCAGCTGACCGCGACCGATGCCCGGCACCGGGTCCGGGAGCTGTTGGCCCAGGTCGGGCTGACCGACGGGCTGCGGATCGCCCGGTCCTTTCCGCACGAGCTGTCCGGCGGCCAGCTGCAGCGGTGCATGATCGCGATGGCGATCGGCAACGGGCCCCGGCTGCTGATCGCCGACGAGCCGACCACGGCCCTCGACGTAACGATCCAGGCCGGCATCCTGGCGCTGCTGCGGCAGTTGAAGGACGAGCTCGGGATGGCGATCCTGTTGATCACCCACGACATGGGGGTGGTGGCCGACCTGGCCGACGACGTGGCCGTGCTCCGCGCCGGCCGACTGGTCGAGTCCGCTCCGGTCCGCGAGCTGTTCGGCCACCCGCGGGACGACTACACCCGCTCCCTGCTGGACGCCGTGCCCAAGCTGGCCGGACTGACCGTCACCACCGACCGGCCCGAGGCCGCCCCGGAGTCCGATCACGGCACCCGGACCGAGCCGCCGGTCGCCGAGCTGCGCGGCGTCACCGTCAGCTACCCGGGTTCGGGATTCGGCCGGTCGGTGATCGCCGCGGCGGACGTCGACCTGCGGATCGGCCGCGGCGAACTGGTCGGCCTGGTCGGCGAGTCCGGGTCGGGCAAGTCGACCGTCGGCCGGGCCCTGGCCGGGCTGGTCCGGGTTTCGGCGGGCACGGTCGAGCTGGCCGGATCCGACATCACCGTGGCCAACCACCGGCAGCTCCGTCGAGCCCGGGCGCGGCTGGGAATGATCTTCCAGGATCCCGGCTCCAGCCTGAATCCGCGGCATCCGGTCGGCCGCAGCATCGGCGAGCCGCTGCAGCTGGCCGGGGTCGCGCCGGCCGAACGCCGGCGCCGGGTGATCGAGCTGCTGGACGCGGTCCGGCTCGGCGCCGACCTGGCCGAACGACTGCCGCACGAGCTGTCCGGCGGCCAACGGCAGCGGGTGGCGATCGCCCGGGCGCTGGCCAACAACCCCGGCCTGCTGATCGCCGACGAACCGACCAGCGCCCTCGACGTCTCGGTGCAGCAGACGATCATCGAGCTGCTGGCCGACCTGCAGGCCGACCTCGGCTTCAGCTGCCTGTTCATCTCCCACGACCTGGCCGTGGTCGGCCAGCTGACCCGGCGGATCGCGGTGCTGCGACAGGGCCGGATCGTCGAGGCCGGCGACACCGACCGGGTGCTGACCCAGCCGGTGGACCCGTACACCCAGCGGCTGCTCGCCGCCGCCCCGGTGGCCGATCCGGACGAACAACAGCGGCGCCGCGCCGCCTGGGCCGGCCTGGCCGACGAGTGAGACCGGCTGCACCGGCGAGTGAGACCGGCGGTGTCGGCCGCGAGGGGCGTGTCATAGCCTCACCCGAAGGCAATCGGCAGGAACGAGAGGCTGACATGATCAACGAACCGGCAGCGATCCGCGAGGCGATCGCCGAGGGCCGTACCGCGCTCGGCATCGAACTGGGCTCGACCCGGATCAAGGCCGTGCTGATCGGACCCGATCGGCTGCCGATCGCATCCGGCGGCCATGGCTGGGAGAACCAGTTCGTCGACCGGCTGTGGACCTACTCGCTGGACGCGGTGCAGACCGGGCTGCAGGAGAGCTACGCCGCGCTGGCCGCCGACGTCCGGGACCGCTACGACGTCGAGCTGACCACGGTCGGCGCGCTCGGCATCTCGGCGATGATGCACGGCTACCTGGCGCTGGACGCCTACGGTGAGCTGCTGACCCCGTTCCGGACCTGGCGCAACACCAACACCGGCGACGCGGCCGAGCAGCTGACCGAGCAGTTCGGCTACAACATCCCGCACCGGTGGAGCGTGGCCCATCTTTACCAGGCGATCCTGAACGGTGAAGATCACGTCGGCCGGATCAGCCAGCTGACCACGCTGGCCGGTTACGTGCACGGCCGGCTGGCCGGCGAGCGGGTGCTCGGAGTCGGCGATGCCAGCGGCATGTTCCCGATCGACATCGCGAGCGGCGGGTACGACCAGCGGATGCTGGACCGGTTCGACGAGCTGACCGCTGAGTGCGGTCTGGAGTTGCGGCTGGCCGACCTGCTGCCGACGATCCGGAGCGCCGGCGACCCGGCCGGCGAGCTGACCGAGGCCGGTGCCGCCCTGCTCGATCCGACCGGCACGCTGCGGCCGGGGATCCCGCTCTGCCCGCCGGAGGGCGACGCCGGCACCGGCATGGTGGCCACCAACTCGGTCGCCCCGCGGACCGGCAACGTCAGCGCCGGCACCAGCATCTTCGCCATGATCGTTTTGGAACGCGCGCTCGGCCAGGTGCACCGGGAGCTCGACCTGGTGACCACGCCGGCCGGTGACCTGGTCGCGATGGTGCACTGCAACAACGGCGCCAGCGAACTGAACGCCTGGATCGGGCTGTTCGCCGAATTCGCCGCCGCGTTGGGGGTCGAGGCCGACTCGACCAAGTTCTTCGAGACGCTGCTCCGGTCCTCGCTGGACGGCGCTCCGGACGGTGGCGGGCTGCTGGCGTACAACTATCTGTCCGGCGAACCGATCACCGAACTCGAGGAGGGCCGGCCGCTGTTCCTGCGGCTGCCGGACAGCACCTTCGATCTGCCGAACTTCATCCGCAGCCAGGTCTTCGCCGCCCTCGCCACGCTGCGGATCGGGATGGACGTGCTGCAGAAGGCCGAGGACGTCCGGCTGGACCGGATGTTCGCGCACGGCGGCCTGTTCCGGACCAAGGGCGTGGCCAACCGGTTCCTCGCCGCGGCCATCGACACGCCGGTGTCGGTCGGCGAGATCGCGGCCGAGGGCGGCGCCTGGGGCATCGCGGTGCTCGCCGCCTACCTGATCCAGCGCGGCAAAGATCAGAGCCTCGGCGATTTCCTGGACACCGAGGTCTTCGCCGGCACCGAGTTGGAGACCGTCGACCCCGATCCGGCCGACGTCGCCGGCTTCGACGCCTTCATCAAGCGCTACGTCGCCGCGCTGCCGGTCGAGCGGGCCGCGGTCGAGCACACCTGACTGCTTCGTTCCCTGAGCCCGGATCCACCGATGATCTTGGATCGGTGATGTCGTCGGTCGGTCCGTGAGCCGGCGACAGTCGGAGCGAGGGTGTTCGTTCAGGCTCACGCCTCCGTGTAGCAGCTCAGCCGGTGCCCGTCGGGATCATCGAACTCGAAGTAGGCGATCACGCCGGGGACCTCGATCAGCTCGTCCACCGCGATCCCGAGTCCTTCGATCCGGCTGTGCTCCGCCCGGAATCGGCACCCGGTCGGGAATTCCGGCCGGGTGCCGATGCCGCGGGCAGCAGCGGGCTACCGGTTGCCCTGCCCTTCCCACGGAGCCTCGAGCGGCAGCCGGTCCAGGTGCTCGTGCCAGTCCGCGGCGGTGATCAACTTGATCGCCTCCCGGTCGGACAACGGGAGATCATCGCGATCCACCTGGCCGTCGAGCTGGTTGCGCTGAAAGAACGACACCCTGGTGCCGTCCGGCCGGATCAGGCTGTAGCGGGTCGCATCGCCGGGCTTCTCCTGATCGCGAGCGATCCAGACGACGCCGCCGGCGACCGCCCGCTGCACACACGTCACCGTCGCGGCAGCGGTGCAGGTCTGCTTGTCGGCCGCCCAGGAGACCCGGTCGATCCCCACGCCGGCCAGACCGTACCCGTCCTGGTCGCCGAGTTCGAAGGTGATCCCGGTCCCCCAGAGACCCTCGGTACTGATCTGGCGCAGCGTCATCCGTTCGGGCAGCTTCGCCTCGGTGATCTTCTTCAGTTCGGCGGTCGTCGGCAGATTCGCCTGCTGATCGCTGTTCGAGGGCGGCGTGGTATGCGACGGCAGCGGCTTGGCGGTCCCCGCCGGCGACATGGGCACACTCGGGCCGGGTCCGAGGGCCAGACCGGCGATGGCCACGACCGCAGCCAGGGACGCGCCGAGCGAGCCGATGACCGCCATCCGACGGTTCCGCGCCCGCTGGCGAGCGCCGTGCATGCTCTTCTCGATCAGCGCTTCGACCGGCACGGGCCGGTCCAGCTGATCGGCTCGCCGCAGCAGGGTGTCCAGTTCGTCGGTTTCCATGATCATCTCCTTGCTGTCAGCTGAGTAGGCTCGCCAGTGGACCGGCGGTGCGCTGGAGGCGCCGGGTGGCGCGGTGGGCGGTGGTGCGAACCCATGATCGACTTCGGTTGAGCATCGTCGCGACCTCTTCGACGCTCAGGTCATCCAGATAGCGGGCGACCAGCACGAACCGTTCCTGGGGGCTGAGTGCGGCCAGCACCCGGGCCAGATCCATCCGGACGTCATGATCACGACCTGGCTCGCGCTGATCGGGCTGCACATCGGACAGCACGACCTCGCCCCGCCGGCTGCGCCGGTCCGACACGAACACGTGAAACAACGTCCGCATCGCATAGCCGGCGACGTTCTGATCAAGATCGATGCGATGCCACCGCCCGCACATCCGGGTCAGCGTCTCCTGCACCAGATCCTCGGCCCGGTGCCAGTCCCCGGTCAGGATCAGCGCGCGCCGGAACAGTGCCGTGGTCTGTTCTCGCGCCCAATCGGCGAACTCCAGCCTGATTGGCATCGTGCCTCCGCCCTGCGCCCCGGCGACGGCCGGATTGACCGTCGACACCGCACTAACGCCAGCAACCGGTCGCACGTTACAGCGAGTTTCGTTGTCACGGATCCGGTCCGGCTCACGTTATGGGGGCGCCTGCCCGATCAGGGCGATCCTCAACGGAGGAGTCCACACCATGCATCGCCGTACCGTGTTGAAGTTCGCCGCCGGAGCCGCCGGAGCCGCGATCGTCGGGGCCTCGACCCGCCCGGCACCGGCGGCCGCCGCCGGCCCCTTCGTCGAACTGGCCGGCTGGCCCAAGGCGGCCCGGTTCGACGCCATCGAGACCGGCCGCTCCGGCAGCTGGGCGATCGGATTCGAGGAACTGCGCGAGACGCCGGACGACTGGCGCCGGCGGGCCATCCTGCGCAGGCTGCAGGGCCGCACCTGGGCGCCGGTGGCACTGCCGGACTCGTTCCTGGCCTGGGGGAAGGCGATCGCACCGGACGCCGACGGGCTCTGGATCGTCGGCCAGCGCAACGATGTCACCCTGCCCGTTCACGACGGCAGCACGGTCGTCGGGCATCTCGGCCACGACGGCCGTTGGCGCACCCTGGACACTGCGTCCCTGCCGCGGTACGCCGACTACGGATCCCTGCTCCTGATCAACGGCCGGATCGAACTGACCGGCTACCGACCGGCGGAGACCGGCGTCGGGTTCCGCCCGTACTGCCTGTCCCGGCCGCTGCACGCCGCCGCCGCCGCCCGCTGGACCGAACAGCCGGTCGACGAGCCCGGCGGGGTTCCGAGCGAGCTGCAACTGTTGAAGGTCGGCAGCGGTACGACGGACTGGGCGACCGCCGGCACCCGGCTGCTGCGCCGGACCCGGTCCGGTTGGACGGCGGCGGCCAGTCCGCCCGGAACCGAGAACCTGTGGCATTACCACTGCGCCGCCGCCGGCCGGTTCCTGTATCTGATCACTCTCGACCCGGCTAGGAGCGCCGAGGTCAGATTGTTCTGCCGGGCCGGCTCGAACTGGACCGAGATCGCCCTCCCGCCCTTCCTCCGGCTGCACCGGCTGGCCGTGGCGAACGGTGTCTGCTGGGCGGTCGGGGCCCAGCATCCGTCCATGACGGAACAGCCGAACGCGATCACGGTGCTTCGGCTCTCCGGGTCGAAGATCACCCGACGTCTCGACGGACCGAAGGGGATGGCCGACCTCGCCTGTGTCGCCGACCGAAAGCTGTTGCTCAGCGGCATCGTTCCCGATCCGGCGGACGAGGAGGGAGGCTGGATCGGTCGACCCTTCCTGCTCCGCGGCTGATCATCACCGGCGTCGAGGTGCGGCGGTCCTGGCGCGGATGACGAGCTCGGTGGGCAGTCGAAGGTGTTGGACGCCGGCTCCTCCGACCGAAGCGTCCTGCATGGCTCGGCTGAGTGCCGTCGCGGCCAGTCGCCCCTTCTGTTCGATGTCCTGGTGGACCGTGGTGAGTTCCGGCCGCAGCGTCAGCGCCAACGGACTGTCGTCGGACCCGATCACCGAGACGTCGCCCGGGACGCTCAGGCCGAGATCGTTCGCGGCGGCGAGGACGTGATGGGCCTTGGTGTCGGAGAAGCACAGCACGGCCGTGGGGCGATCCGGGGTGCGGAGCAGCGCGTGCGGCCGCGTCGTAGCCGTCCAACCGGATGGGCCGCGATCACCGGCTGCGCCCGGCCGCGTGCAGCGGCTCGAGCCAACCACGGAGCCGTTCGCCGAGCACCCAGTCGGGTTGCAACTGTGCCGGTTCGACGATGCCACTGTGCTCGGTGCCGCAGACGACCACCAGTCCGACGCGGCGGTGACCCAGGTCGACCAGATGCTGGGCGGCGGCTCGGGCGCCGGCGTGGTCGTCGAGGTTGACGCTCGTCCGGTCCGGCCGCGGGTCCTGGTCGGGAGGACGGTGGGATCCGTCGGACTCGCGGGGTCGCCGGCTATGCGGCCCGATGCAGGACCGCGGCCGAACAGCGGCAGGCGCAGGTACGCCGACTGCACCAGCAGGGCTGCAGATCCCCGAGATCGTCCGGGCCACCGGCTACGTCACCCGCACGGTGCGACAACTGATCGCCGTCCCACGTCCGGACTACCGCGCGCGGGACTCCCGGGTGCTTGCGGTCTACCGGGCCGGCCACAGCACCCGCGCGACGGCGAGGCTGACCGGCGTGCATCCGACCCAGGTCGGCCGGATCATCCGACACGCCGGCGTCTCCCGCCGTCCCGGCCCGCAACCGCGGGCGGGCACCCGGGCCATCACGGACGACGAGACGGAACTCGACCAACCCGACCCTGGCCAAGACCGGATGATCATGAACCGCGCTCCTCGAGGCTGACGAGGACGCTCGACCTCGGGTCCGAGCCCGGCCTGGCCCGGAACGATCAAGGTCGGCCCGGGAGGTCGAGCTTCGCCTCCGCGACCCGTTCGGTCAGGTAGGCCCGCTCGGCTTCGTTGTCGGTCAGCTCGAGCGCCGTGCGGTACGCGTCGGCCGCCTCGGCGGTCCGGCCGAGGCGCCGCAGCAGATCCGCCTTGACCGCGGGCAGGTACCGATACTCCGCCAGCTCCCCCGCTGCCTCGAGTCGTTCGACCTCGGCCAGCGCGGCAGCCGGGCCGGCGACCATCGCCAGTGGCACCGCCCGGTTCAGCGCGACCACCGGTGACGGCCAGATCTCCAGCAACCGGTCGTACAGCGTGACGACCTGCGGCCAGTCGGTCCGGTCATAGGTCGGGGCCCGCGCGTAGAGCGAGGCGATCGCCGCCTGGAGCAGATACCGACCGACCCGTCCACCGCGCAGCAGCTTCATGATCAACTCGTGGGCCTCGGCCATCGCCGCCCGGTCCCACTGCGATCGGTCCTGCTCCTCCAGCCGGAGCAACCGTCCGTCGGCGGCCAGCCGGGTCGCTCGCCGCGCATCGGTCACCAGTAACAGGGCCAGCAGTCCGTGCACCTCCGGTTCGTCGGGCATCAGGGTCGCCAGCACCCGGGTCAGCTGGATGGCCCGCTCGACCAGGTCGACCCGCACCAGGGCCGCACCGGACGGCGCGGTGTGCCCGGTGCTGAACACCAGGTGGACCACGGCCAGCACCGACTGCAGCCGGTCGGGCAGCTCGGCCGATCCAGGCACCCGGTACGGAATCCCGGCGCCGGCGATCTTCCCCTTCGCCCGGGTGATCCGCTTGGCCATGGTCGGTTCCGGCACCAGGAACGCTCGGGCGATGTCCACGGTCGAGATCCCGCAGACCAGCCGCAGGGTGAGCGCCACCTGCGCCTCCGGCGCCAACGCCGGATGGCAGCAGGTGAAGATCAACCGCAGCCGCTCATCGGGCACGACCTGGTCGGGATCCTCACCGTCCTCGATCAGTTCGTCCATCGCGGTGTCCTCGACGTCGGATTCCGGCTCGACCAGCAGCGGCAACTTCGAGCGCAGCGTGTACTGCCGGCGGATCGCGTCCAGCACGCGCCGTTTGGCCGTCGTGGTCAGCCAGGCTGCCGGATTCCTGGGGATCCCGTCACGGGTCCAACTCTGCAAGGCGGCCGCGTACGCCTCCTGCACGCACTCCTCCGCCAGATCAAGATCACCGGCGGTACGCATTGTCGCCGCCAGCACCAGCCCCCACTCCCGCCGGTGCGCCTCGACGATCGCCGCCTCGACGGCAGCCCGATCGGTCATCCGGCCGGCCGCGGCACGACCCCGCCTCCGGCGATCGGCCGGACCTCGACGCCGCCGCCCTCCTGGCAGGCCGGGTTGAGTCTGGCGATCGCCACCGCGGCGTCGAGATCGGCGGCCTCCAGGACGTAGAAGCCGGCCACGATCTCCTTGGTGTCCACGAACGGGCCATCAGTCACCAGATCACCGCGGACCGAGGCCGCCATCGCCCTCGGGGTCAGCGCCCACGCCGCCACCAGTGCGCCCGATCGCTCCAACTCCGCCGCGTACTGATCACTGGTCGCGGTCTCCGCTGCGGTGCGGTCCGGCCGGTGGGCCGAGTCGTTGTTGTAGATCAGCACCGCGTACTGAGCCATGATCTTGATCCTTTCGCCGGCGCTCAACGTGGCCCCATCTTCGCTCATGTCAACTCGTCGAACGGGCCACTCGGTGTGGACCACCGGGCGCCAGAAAATCTCCGAAAGAAGATTCGACGCCGGGCTGTCCAGTTCGTCGCGCGGCTTCGACGTAGTGGTGTCAGCACCAAACATCGAGACCGGAAGGTGGCCCACCATGGCCCAGTACGCAGTTCTGATCTACAACACCGACTCCGCCCACCGACCGAACCACACAGCCGAAGACACCGCGAGCTGCGACCGGCATGCCGAGGCGCTGGAACGGACCGGCGCCATGGTCGCGGCCTGGGCGTTCACCCCACGCGACCTGGCGACGTCGGTCCGCGGCGACACGATCGCCGACGGCCCGTACCTCGGCGACGGGGACATCGTGGCCGGCATCTACCTGCTCGAGGCCCCCGACCTCGACGCCGCACTGGCGATCGCCCGGCTCAACCCCGCCTGCCAGGAGGGTGGCGGCGTCGAGGTCCGACCGGTGGCCGGCGGCGGCCCTACTCGCTGAGGTCGCTGACCCCGACCGGTCACAGGTAGTCGGGGGCTTCTGCACGGCCCGACCGACGATCTCTTCGAAATTCCCATAACTGTAGATGTCCCACGGCAGCCGCGAACCGAGGCGCACGTACTCCAGGTTTGGGGTTCCTTCCAGCTGCGAATGTCTGTCGCCGTTGCCTTGGCCCTTGGACGTTATAGCCTCTGCCGCGCTGGAAACAGGGCCGGTGAATACCCGTTTCGCCGCTCAGGAGGGAAGGTGCCGGCCGAGCAGGCTGAGGTCGGCCGGGCTGAACCGGGCCGGCTGGGTGGCGGCCTGATGCCAGTACGGATACAGCAACGGCAGCTGACTGACCGTGTCCAGTCGGTCGAGCTGCTCGGCCGACAGAGTCAGCTCGGCGGCGGCGAGATTGTCGCGCAACTGTTCCTCGGTCCGAGCCCCGATGATCACCGAGGTCACCGCCGGCTTCGCGAGGGTGTACGCGAGGGCGACCTGGGCGGCCGAGACACCGTGATCTTGGCCGATCTCGACCAGCACACCCACCGTGTCGTAGAGCCGGTTCTCGTCGTTGACCGGCGGCTCGGTCCAGCCCTGGAACCGCCGGCTGCCCTCCGGTGCATCCTGTCCTCGTTGGTATTTTCCGGACAGCAAGCCGCCGGCCAGCGGACTCCACACCAGCACGCCGAGCCCTTCCTCGATCGAGATCGGGATCAGCTCGTTCTCGGCCTCGCGGGCCTGCAGGGTGTAGTGGATCTGCTGGCTGACATAGGACTCCCAGCCGTGCAGATCGGAGATCCACAAGGCCTTCATCAGCTGCCTGGCGGTGTAGTTGGACGAGCCGAGGTAGCGCACCTTCCCCGACTGCACCAACGCGTCCAGCGCCGACAGGGTCTCCTCCTGCTGGGTCACCCCGTCCCATTCGTGCACCTGGTAGAGATCGATGTAGTCGGTGCCGAGCCGGCGCAGGCTCGCCTCGACCGCGCGGATGATGTGGTGCCTGGACAGACCGTCATCGTTCGGCCCCGCACCCATTGCTCCCCGCACCTTGGTGGCGAGCAGCACGGAGTCCCGATCAGCTCCGATCGCCTGGCCGAGGATCTCCTCGGACAGGCCGTTGGAGTAGACGTCGGCCGTGTCGATTAGGTTGACCCCGGCCTCCCGGCTGAGGTCGAGCTGTCGCCGAGCCGCCGCCACGTCGAGCTGACCGACCGGGCTCGCCCAGCCGGTGCCGCCGAATCCCATCGTGCCGAGGGTGATCGTCGAGACCTTGAGCCCCGACCGGCCGAGCTGCCTGTACTCCATCCCCGTACTCCTTCGTGATCATCGTTCGTTCAGCGTCCTGATCATGATGACATAGACAGACACAGGTGAAGGTACGGTGGTCCCGATGTGCTGGCGTCCAAGATCAGCCCAGCACGGCGAACAGACACTCGGGACCATGATCAAAAATGTCGGGACTGGAGTTCCGGGTGGAGGAAACTCGCGAGGGCGGCAACCACGGCGTCCCGGAAGGCACCGGTTCGATGGATGACGTTGTTGGTCATCAGGCCGAAGTGCCCGTTGTCCTGCTTCGTGTTGGTGCTGTCGAAGACCAGGTCGCAGGCGTGGCCGAGTTCGTGGCCGTTGAAGACGATCTTCATCAGGGCCGGCGGCACGATCATCTTCAGCGTCGCACCGATCCCCTGCCGGCCGTTCGGATCGACGACATGGACCCAGCCGCAGTTGAACCAATCATCGTCGACCTGTTGCAACCCGCCTTCCAGACCCACCCCGTAGTCGGCGTTCAGCGTCGCGATCGCGTTGACGGCTCGTGTCTTCGCGCCCTGCCTGGCTTCGTCGTCGGACATCGGCTGGTTGGCGACCGCCGAGTCGACCGAACAGCCGCGGACGATCCAGTCCTCGGTCGGCCAGCTGGCCGCGAAGGCGAGACGTACGGACTCGATCTTCACCGGGTTCTGCGTTCCGACGGCCACCAGCATGATGCGAGACCGTAGCAGGATGATCGGAGCAGCAGGATGATCGGAGCCGATCGGTGCGTGGTGTCGACCGTGCGCCCTGCTGGTGAACTTCTCCAGGCGCAACGCTGGACCTTCGAGTTGGTTGATCCCCCACGATGTCGACGTGGACGTTCTCAGCTACCGGCTTGAACTCGACTTCTCGCGCACCGACGGTCTGGTCGTCTTGCGGGCCGAGGTGGAGTTTCGGGTGCCCGCCCCGATCGACTGCGTGGCAGCGAATCTCAATGTTGATCAACTCCGACGGATCACCCTCAACGGTGTTGAATTGGCCACGGCGATGTATGCCGACGGCAGACTCCGGCTCTCCGACCTGAGGCCGGTGAACAGACTCTGGGTCGAGGCCGAGATTTCGGACAGCGACGACGGGCACGGATTGTGCCGCTATGTCGACCGCGACGACGACGCGGAACGACACTATGTGCACAGCAAGCTCTTTCGGCCGCGTGTCCCGACGCCCGCCGCTCGCCTGCTCCCCTGTTTCGACGGCGCCGGCCGGGCACCGATCGAGGTCAGCGTGATCGCGCCGGCGGGCTGGTCCTGTGTCAGCAACGGCCGAGTTGTTGATCAACCGCCGGCCGGCGAAGCCGGGCGCTGGCGCTTCGCCCGGACCCTTCCGCTCTCCCCTCAGCAACTGACCGTGGCTGCGGGCCCTTGGACCGAGGTCCGGAGTTCGGCCGGGGCCGAGCCCGCCCTCGAGTCGATCAGCTACGGCCGGCAGTCGGTCACGGCGCAGGTGGAGAACTCACCGATCGGACGCCTGGTCGCGGACTGTGCGGCCGCGCATGCGCAGGCCCTCGGTGTCCCCTACCCGTTCGACAACCTGGCCGTGGTGTTCGTGCCGGGCTATGCCTCGCTGGGTGGCAGTTTCGGCGGCATCATCCTGCTGAACGAGAGCCTGCTGGAGGCCAGCCTCGACCCCGCCGAGCGCCGCTACGTGCTCTGGGCTGTGGCCCATGAGACCGCCCATGCCTGGTTCGGCGGCCTGACCGGACCCGCGTCCTGCGACGGCTGGCTGTCCGAAGGACTGGCCACCTACCTCGGCCACCTCGCGATGCAGTCGTTGGCGCCGGAGTTGCATCCGTGGCCGGCGTTCCAGGTGATCGAGGGTGCCGGCGCCCACCGAGCCGACACCCGACCGGACACGGCCTCGGTGATCAACGCCAACCATCCGTCGATCCGGTATTCGAAACCGGCTGCGCTGTTGCGTCAGCTCAGCACCGAGGTCGGCGAGACCGCCGTCCGAGCCGGCATCCGGCTGTGGCTGGAGCGAAACGCGTTCACCGAGTCGACCTCGGCCGACCTGGTCCGCGCCCTCGCCGAAGCGACCGGCGCCGACCTCGCTGGCTGGGCTGAGACGTGGCTTGCCACGCCCGGGGTGAACACGCTGGAGCTCCGACTCGACGCCGCACCGGACGGGCGGGTCCGGTCCGCGCGGATTGTGCAGCAGCCCACCTCTCCGGGCGGCATCCTGCGAAGCCACCGACTCGGCCTGGCCGGCTACGACCTCACCCCGGAAGGACTGGCCCCTCGAGACCGGTTCGTGATCCGGGTGTCCGGCGCAGCCACGGAGGTTCCGCAACTCATCGGTCAGCCGGTGCCGGCGCTCGTCGTGCCGAACGCACCCTCGACGACGTACGCACGGGTTCGGCTCGACAAGCGGTCACGCGCCGCCTTGCATGATCATCTCGGCGACCTCCCGCCGGACGAACGCGCGGTGTGCTGGGTTGCAGCCAAGGAAATGGTCGACGACGGCCTGCTGCCGCGGGCGGAATTCATCGCCTTGATCAACCGCTTCGGAGCGGCCGAGCCGGACCCGAGCGTCGCCGATATGATCACCGCACGCCGATCACGACCCGGTCTCGATCCGGGCTGGGAGACCTGGACCGCTGACCATCCTTGAGTCCTCCCGGCACGCGACCCCTTCCGCTCGGGCAATGCGTCCCTTAGAGTCTGAGCAACCGCTTTTGGTTTATCGATACAAGAAGGATGTCGGCGCCAATGAAGGGGCAGACGAAGGAGTCAACCTGTGGATTCTCGCTCGATGAGCGAACACGTCCCGGTGATGCTTCGGCCTGGGCCGGTGAATCCCTGCATACGCTCGACCAGCATGCCGAGCGCCGCAGCCACGAGGCCCTCGTCGTCGGGGTCGATGGACGTCAGGCTGGGCACGGTGTAGTTGGAGTCGGAGAGGTTGTCGAAGCCGACCACCCGGACGTCCCGCGGGCAGTCCAGGCCCGCTTCGGCCAGGCCGCGGAGCACACCGTGCGCGACGCTGTCGGTCGTGCAGACGACACCGTCGAAGTGAGTGCCGGCCGCCACCAGCGTGGCGATCGTGGCCGCCCCCATCTGCTGCGGCGGGGCGTCCGCGGTCTTGACGATCAGCGCCGGGTCGACGGGCAGTCCGGCCTCGGTCAGCGCGCTGACATAGCCTTCGGTGCGCAGCGTGACCATGCGCTGGGTCGTCGAGCTGCTGCCCGCCATCGCGATCCTTCGGCAGCCCTGGTCCAGCAGGTGTCGAGTGGCCAGGTGCGCTCCCTCGGAATTCGCCATCGCCACATGATCGACGGCGGGATCGGACATGCTCTCGCCGAGGAACACCACGGGAAAATCGCGCACACCGTCCGGCAGCCGCTCGAGTTGGCTGGCGTTGATCAACATACCGTCGTAGAACAACGGCGAGCGCTGCCAGGTCGCTACCTCGCTGTCCAGATCGCCACCGGTCGCCTCGATCGCGACGTGGTAGCCGAGTGCCGAGGCCTGGGCCGTGACGGTGTGGGCGAGGTTGGCGTTGTAGGCGTGCTCGATGTGGCCGACGGCGAGCCCGATCGCGCCCACCCGTCCGCGCCGGAGCGCTCGGGCGGCCAGGTTCGGCTGGTAGTCGAGTTCGGCGATCGCGGCCAGCACCCGAGCCTTCGTCTCGTCCCGCACGTAACGATGCCCGTTGATGACGTGAGAGACGGTCATCGTCGAAACACCCGCCCGACGAGCAACGTCCGCCATCGCTGTCACCACACGACTATAAGCCCCGCCCGATCCGGACCTGTCCAGTGCGTTCCGTCCACAACCGAGGAGAATCTGTGTCCCAGTTACGCGCCGTGATCAATCTCGACGTGCCGGGCCCCATCGTCAGCAGGCACCTCTATGGCCATTTCGCCGAGCACCTCGGGGCCTGCATCTACGGCGGGATCTGGGTCGGCGAGGACTCGACCATTCCGAACGTTCGGGGCATCCGGACCGACATCGTCGAGGCCCTCCGGCAAATCGCGATTCCGAATCTACGGTGGCCCGGCGGCTGTTTCGCCGACGAATACCACTGGCGCGATGGGATCGGGCCGCGCCAGGACCGACCGTCGATGGTGAACACCCATTGGGGCGATGTGGTCGAGGACAACAGCTTCGGAACCCACGAGTTCATGGAGCTGTGCCAGCAACTCGGCACCGAGCCCTACATCAGTGGCAACGTCGGCTCGGGCACCGTTCGCGAAATGGCCGAGTGGGTCGAATACCTGACCCGCAGTGGTGACGCGCCGATGTCGAGCCTGCGACGCGCGAACGGGCAGGCGGACCCTTGGCGGGTGAAGTTCTGGGGCATCGGCAACGAGACGTGGGGCTGCGGCGGCCACATGCGCGGCGACTACTTCGCCGATCTCGCCCGGCAATACTCCACCTACTGCCGCAACCACGACGGCAACGTCTTGTACAAGATCGCCTCCGGGGCGCGGAGCGACGATTACACGTGGACGCAGTCGCTGATGCAGACCATGGGCGACTACGGCTGCGGCTGCAACCCCAAGAACTACTTCGACGCCGTCTCGTTCCACTTCTACACCGGGCTGACGAACCGCAAGCACGGCAGCGCCACCGACTTCAGCGCCGACGAGTATCTCGAGTCGTTGGCCAATGCCTGGCGGGTCGAGTCCATGATCGAACGGCACAGCAACGTCATGGATGTCTACGACCCCGAGGGCCGGATCGGCCTCGTGCTCGACGAGTGGGGCACCTGGTGGGCGGTCGAACCGGGCACCAACCCCCGGTTCCTCTATCAACAGAACGCCCTCCGGGACGCACTGATCGCCGGCCTGCATTTCGACGCCTTCCACCGCAACGCCGGGCGACTGGTGATGGCCAACATCGCCCAGACCGTAAACGTCCTGCAGGCCATGCTGCTGACCGACGACGACGTGTTGATCAAGACGCCGACGTACCACGTCTTCGAGATGAACAAAGATCATCACGACGCCGCCCGGCTCGATGTCCAGCTGCTCGATGCCACACCGACGGCGCGCTACGACGACCGGACGGTGCGAATGGTCACGACGACTGCGACCGCCAAGGGCGACAGCGCGCTGATCTCGTTGACCAACCTTGAACCCAACGCCGAGCACACCGTCGCCTATGACCTACGCGGCGGCGACCCGTCGGACGTCTCGGCCCGGATCCTCAGCGCCGACTCCGTACAGTCCCACAACACGCGCGAGGCTCCCGACGCCGTCGCGCCGGTCGCCTACGACGGCGTCAGCCTCTCCCAGAACATTCTCACGGTCACGATCCCGGCCCACTCCTTTGTCACGGTCCGGTTCGTGACCGGTCGCACCCACTCATCCGAATCGGAGGAACAACGATGATGCATCCGATCACCCGACGCGGTTTCCTGGCGGCCGCGGCCGCCACCGCCGCCACCACCGGACTCGCCGCCTGCAACCTTGACCGGGGCGCTCCCCCGCAGGGCCCCGGGCAGGAGCCCGTGGACAATGCTCCAGCCCCCGACGGCACGAAGGAAGTCGCTCCTGGTGTGCAGCGCAAGGATTGTCTGATCTTGGAGAACCCCACCGGGCGGATCACGACCCCGGACGACTTCAACCGGTGGCGACCCGGATTCACCGGGGCATCGACCGGGCTCCAGCAGATCGCGCTCGACGCGCTCTGGTACATCGATCCCGACGCCGGCGTGAACGGCGTCTGGGACAACGCCTGCGCGGCGGAGAAGCCGGTCTACAACAGCGACTTCACCCAGATGACCGTCAAGCTGAGGCAAGGCCTGATGTGGAGCGACGGGGTCGAGTTCACCGCCGAGGACCTCCACTACACGGTCGACCTCCACATGAACAATGACGGGTGGTCCTACACGGGGCAGTTCCGGGGCAATGTCGCCAGCATGGAGATGCCGGACAAGTACACGGTGGTGTTCAACCTCAAGCAGGCGAACTCGCGTTTCCATGCGTACTTCACGGTCCGGTGGGCGGCGTGCTGGATGATGCCGAAGCACATCTTCGAAAAGGAATCGGACCCGCTGGCCTTCAAGTTCAATCCGCCGGTCAGCCTCAGTGCGTACAAGCTCAAGGACTTCGACCCGAACGGCAACTGGTACCTCTGGGAGAAGCGCGAGGACTGGCAGAAGACGTCGATGGGGCTGATCGGCGAGCCCGGCCCGAAGTACGCCATGTACACCGCGCCCGGCCCGAGCGACAAGCGCGTCATCGCCCAGACCCAGCACAATCTCGACGTGATCCACGACCTCGCGCCCGAGGGGATGATCAAGCTCGCCAAGGAGAGCAAGTCGTCGGTGGGTTGGTTCAAGAGCTTCCCGTGGGCGCACCCGGACCCCACCCTGCCCATGGTCATCTACAACAACGAGAAGCCGGGCCTCGATCGAAAGGAAGTCCGGTGGGCGCTCACGCTGGCGATCGACATCGTCCGGGTGTCCCTCGCCTCGTATCGCGGCGCCGCCACGCTCTCGGCGATCCACGTCCCACCGACCGGGCTCTATCCCCAGTACTACTTCGATCCGCTCCAGTCCTGGCTGAATGAGTTCACCATCGACGTCGGCGGCACCCCGTACAAGCCCTTTGACGCCGAAGCGTCCAATCGGGTCGCGGAGGAGGCGCGCAAGACCCTCGGCGACCTCGTCCCGACCGACCCCGAGCAGATCAAGACCGCGCTCGGTCGCGGCTGGTGGAAGCACGACCTGGCGGCCGCCGAACAACTGATGCTGGCGGCCGGGATGAAGAAGTCCGGCGACAAGTGGACGCTGCCCGACGGCTCGCCGTTCAAGATCGCGCTGTTGAGTGCCGCCGAGAGCAACCCGACCATGAATCGAGCGGCGAGCATGGTCGTGGAGTCCTGGAAGGAATTCGGCATCGACGCGAGCCACGACGCCCGCGACAACACCGGCGACCTGGTCGGCCCGGGCGACTACTCGGCCGCGGTCGGCTGGACGATCGAGACCTGGGGCGGCCACCCCGACCTGTTCTATTTCCTGAACTCGTGGCACTCGAGGTTCTACGTCCCGTCCGGGAAACGGGCGACCGGCTCGAACACGATGCGCTGGAAGCACCCCGAACTGGATCGCATCATCACCGAGATCCAAAGCCTGGACTTCGACGATCCGAAGGGGATCGAGCTCGGCCAGGAGTTCATCAAGCTGGCGGCCGCCGAGATGCCGGTCACCCCGATGATGAGCTACAACGTGTTCACCGTCTGTGACACGACGTTCTTCGACGGCTATCCCACGGTCGACAACCCGTACACGAATCCGGTGCCCAACTGGGGCAACACGAAATACATGTTCACCAAGATCAAACCGAAGAGCTGATCGACGACCCGGTAACCACAAAGGAGGGCGAGTGCGGACATTCCTGCTCCGATACCTGATTCCTCGGGTCGTGCAGTATCTCGTGGTGATCTTCATCGGTGTGACGGTGGCCTTCATCATCCCGAGACTGTCGCCGACCAGTCCGGTCGAGTCGCAGATCGGACTGATCACCAGCAGCGGCTCGTCGATCGATCCGGAGGCCATCCAGCATCTGCGGGACTCGCTGACCGAGATGTACGGGCTGTCCGGAAGTCCGATCCAGCAGTATTTCGCATTCTGGGGCAGGCTGCTCCGCGGCGATCTCGGACCGTCCCTGTCGAGCTTCCCGACGCCCGTGAGCGAGCTGGTCGGGCGGGCGATGCCGTGGACCTTGTCCATCGTCCTGGCCGCCACCCTGTTGTCCTGGGTGCTGGGCAACCTCTTCGGCGTGCTGGCGAGCTATTACCCGCGGAAGCGCCTGCTCGGCGTCGTCGATGTGGCGAGTCAGGCCGTCCGTCCGATCCCGTACTACGTCATCGCGATCATTCTGCTCGTCGTCTTCGCCTACGTCCTGCCGCTCTTCCCGTTCAGCGGTGCCTACCAGGTGGGCACGAGGCCGGAGTTCACGCTGACCTTCATCCTCGACTATCTGTGGCACGCGGCGCTGCCCGGCCTGACCCTGGTCCTGGTCGGTTTCGGCGGCTGGTTCGTCGGCATGAAGGCGCTGACCAGCAACGTCATCTCCGAAGACTATGTGGTCTACGCCGAAACGGCGGGCATCGCGCCGAGGCGGATCCTGCCGCATTACATCGCGCGGAATGCGATGCTGCCGCAGGTCACCGGACTGGGGCTGGATCTGGGCACCGTCTTCTCCGGTGCCTTGATCATGGAGGTCGTCTTCGGGTATCCGGGCGTCGGGCTGCTGGCCCTCCAGGCGGTGTTCCGCAACGACTACTCACTGATCATGGGAGTCACCCTGTATTCGATCATCGGTGTCGCGACAGCCGTCTTCGTGATCGATCTCATCTATCCGCTGCTTGATCCGCGCGTCCGGCACCAGTGAGGCGGCTCATGATCAAAATCATCCGGGATCTCCTGAAGTACGACGTCCGCTTCCGTTTCGCCTCCGCCATGATCGGGCTGATCCTGATCATGGTGCTGCTGTCGTTCGTATCGCCGTTTCCACCCGACAAGACCTTCGTGGTCGCCATGGACTCGGGCCCCTCGCTCGAGCACCCGTTCGGTACGACCTCGCGCGGGCAGGACCTGTTCTGGTGGATGACCTTCGGCGTGCGGAACTCCCTGCTGCTCGGCCTGATGACCGCTCTGATCAGCCGGGTGATCGCGATCGTGGTCGGGCTGACCGCCGGCTATCGGGGAGGCTGGATCGACCGGGTGCTGATGTCGATCAACGACTCCTTCGTGGTGATGCCGCTGCTGCCGATCCTGATCTTGTTGGGCTTTCTGTTCAAGGGCCAGCTCAACATCTATCTCCTGGCCGTGCTCCTCGGACTGTTCGGGTGGCCCTGGGACGCACGACTGATCCGGGCCCAGGTGCTGAGCCTGAAGGAGCGGGCGTTCACCCAGACAGCGTCCTACAGCGGGGCGCGCGCGTGGCGCATCATGATCGCCGAGCACCTGCCGTTCGTCCTGCCCATCGTGTTCGCGACCACGATCAACAACATGCTGTGGTCGATGGGCATGGAGGTCACCCTGAGCGTCCTGGGCCTGTCGGATCTGAGCCGGCCGAGCCTCGGCACCTCGCTCTACTGGGCGAACCAACACCAGGCACTGGTCGCCGGCGTCTGGTGGTGGATCGGTGCCCCGGTGCTGGTGGCGATGGTGCTGTTCGTCGGCCTGTATCTGTTGATGTCGAGCGTCAACGAGTACATCGATCCGCGCACCCGACTTCGGCTGATCGGAGCCTGATATGAAACCCCTGTTGAGAGTGACGGACCTCAAGGCGTACTACCAGACCGAAGCCTACGGTGTCTCCCGAACGGTGCGGGCGGTCGATGGGGTGTCGTTCGACCTGTATCCCAACGAGATCTACGGTCTCGCGGGTGAATCGAGCTGCGGGAAGACCACGCTGATCAAGGTCATCTCGGCCAATATCAAGAACCCGCTCCGCGTCGTCGGCGGCGAGGTCCGCTACACCGCGGCCGGCATCGATCGCGACATGGCGTCGATGACGAGCGACGAGCTGCGCAAGACGATGCGATGGAAACAGATCTCGTACGTCATGCAGGGCTCGATGAGCGTGCTGAATCCGGTCCGCCGGATCCTGCACACGTTCGCCGACATCGTCGCCACCCACCGGGGCATCGACAACCGCGCGGAGTTCCGGGCCGAGATGAATGCCCACGTCGCGCGGCTCGGGCTGCCGTCGGAAGTCCTTCGATCGTTCCCCCACCAGCTCTCGGGAGGCATGCGTCAACGCGTGGCGATCGCCCTGGCGACGATCTTCCAGCCCAATTTGATCATCGCCGACGAGCCGACGACCGCCCTCGACGTGGTGGTGCAGCGAGGCGTGCTGCAGATGCTCAAGCAGATCCAGGCCGAGAGCCGCAACACGGTCCTGCTGGTGACCCACGACATGGCCGTCCACGCCAACGTCGCGGACCGCGTCATGATCATGTACGCGGGGCGGATCATGGAGGAAGGTGTCACCGAGACGATCTTCCAAGCGCCGCGACATCCGTACACGAAACACTTGATCGCGTCGCTGCCGAAGATCGGAGAACGCTCGGCCCGGGTGTCGCTGCCGGGCAGTCCGCCGAACCTCTCCGACCCACCCGCCGGCTGTCGCTTCCACCCGCGGTGTCCGGCGGCCATGGACGTGTGCCGGACGGTGGTCCCCGAGATGCTCGAACTCCCCGACCGGCACCGGGTCGCCTGTCACGCCGTCGCGAAAGAGGAGGGCCTCGTCGTGCCCCAGCCGGACCTGACGACGGCCAGCAGTGCCGTCGACCCGAACCGGGCGGAGGAACTTCGGTGACAGCCACCGAGCCGGCGCCGCCGCTGTTCGAGCTGGACCACGCCGTGGTCACATTCCGGATCGGGTCGCTGCTCGCGGGCAGTCGGCTCGTCGCCGTCAACGACGTCTCCTTGCGACTGGCACCCGAGAAGCCCGAGATCTTCACGCTGGCCGGCGAGAGCGGCAGCGGGAAGACGACTCTGGCGCGCGTCCTGATGGGCGACCAGGCCCCCACGGACGGCGAGGTGAGGTTCCAGGGGACGCCGGTGGCGGAGGTGATCAGGTCAGGCGGCCACAAGGCCTTCATGGGCGAGGTCCAGCCTGTCTTCCAGAATCCGTTCGAGACCTTCAACCCGCTGCGGCACGTGCAGGAGTACCTGATCGACACCGCCTTGAACTTTCGGGTCGCGAAGAACCGCCGCGAGGCCGCCGAGGCGGCGGATGCCGCGCTGCGGACGGTCGGTCTGAGCCTCGCGGAGGTCCAGCAGCGCTACCCGCACGAGTTGTCGGGCGGCCAGTTGCAGCGGGTCTCCGTGGCCCGGGCGCTGATCCCGAATCCGAAGGTCATCGTCGCCGACGAGCCGGTTTCGATGGTCGACGCCTCCTTGCGGATGGAGATCGTCAACGTCTTCAAGCGACTCCGCGACGACGAGGGCGTCACAGTCATCTACATCACCCATGACCTGGCGACCGCGTATTACATCTCGGATCGGATCGCCATCATGCTGCGCGGATTCGTCGTCGAATCCGGCCCGGTCGAAGAGGTGCTCGATCACCCCGCGCACCCGTACGCGCAGCTGCTCAAGGAGTCGATCCCGGAGCCCGCCCCAGAGGACAAAGCGGCCTGGACCCGCCAGATCACCCTCGGCGCGACCGAGGCCGGCGAGTTCAATCAGCCCGGCTGCAAGTTCGCCAGCCGCTGCCCGCACGTGATGGAGCGGTGTCGGACGGCCAACCCGCCCGACTTCCCGGTCGGAAACCGGCTCGTCAAGTGCTACCTGTATGACGAGGCAGGAGGCGGCGATCGACCGGTCTGAGCCGCCGACTGACCTGCGCGCGGTGCCGGCCGGTTGATCATGGCAGCCGCCCACTGATCCCTCGGCCAGATCGGGTGATCGGCTTCCCTTGATCGGAGGGTCAAGCCCAGTTCAAGGCGAAGATCTCCCGTTTCCTGGCCAGCTTGATCAGCTCCGCCAGAGATTCCGGACGGGGCCTGGGAAACGGGGCGCGAGTCGTTCCGCTGCGGATCACGCCACCCTCGGCCAGCACAGCCTTGGCCGCGGTGAGTCCGCATTGCCGATTCTCGTAGTGCAGCAACGGAAGCAACGACTCCCAACCCGCCTCAGCGGCATCCCGATCACCGGACGCCCAGAGACGGACGATCGAAACCAACTCCCGAGCCGCCAAGGAGCTGCTCATGGTGCCCACCGCGCCCGCCTGCAGGTCCGGAATCAGGGTGATCGCCTCCTCGCCGTCGAACAAGCCAGGCACAACGTTCCGGAACTGGGTGAGTGCCGCGATCTTCGCCGCGGCTTGCGGAGTTTCGATCTTGACGTGGGTGATCAGGTCGATCCTGGTCGCCAGTTCTCCGATGACCTTCACGGGCAACGGCGTCGGGCTCATTGGTGCGTCCTGCAGCATGATCGGGATGGTCAGCCGATCGGCGACGGTCTGAAAATAGCCGAGCAGCGCCTCCTCGGCCACTTTCATGGTCCCGCCGAAGAACGGCGGCATCAACATGATCATGTCCGCGCCGCGTTCAGCGGCCTGGCGGCTGCGCTGGGCGGCGATCCGCGCGCTGTAGTGGCTGGTGGTGACACAGACGGCGACCCGCCCGGCGACCTGATCCAGAGTCGCCTCCAGCACCGCCTGCCGCTCGTCGTCAGTGAGTGAGAACTGCTCGGAGTAGTTGGCCAGGATGCAGATCCCACTCACCCCGGCATCGATCAGGTAGTCGCATACCCGCCGCTGACCGTCGAGGTCCAACTCCTCGTCTTCGGTGAACACCGTCGGTGCCACCGGCACCACACCACCCAGTAGGTCGCTCGCGATGGGACCGCCGTGCGCGTCCGTGTCGATAGTCATCGAGTCCTTGGTCCGTGGTGATCGAGCCGGTCAGGTGTCTTGTCCGCAACCGTAACGAGCGTGTGCGCCTTGGGTAAGAGGGAGTCTCGGCCAGTGGGTCGGTTGCCCTGGGGAGTGCCCTCCGCGCGCTTTGACCCACCACTTTGAGTCCCGCACCAATCGCATGCAGGCGAGCCCGCCGACCGGCGTCAAGGTGCCGAGTCAGCGTCATCGGCCACGGTCCGGTCTTAGCCTGCGGAGATTCTCCGCGCCTCGGCCACGATGCCGTCAGCATCAATCCCGGCCTGATGCAGCAGCTCCTCGGGCTTGCCCGAGCCAGGCATCCGACGCACAGCGAGTTTGTGCACCGGTACGCCGTCGGCGGTCTCAGCGAGCGCCTCCAGCACTGCGTCACCAAGTCCACCCTCCGGCCAGTGATCTTCGACGGTGATGATCGCACCGCAGTCACGCGCGGCGGCCCGGATCGTCTCGGTGTCAATCGGCTTGATCGAGTAGGCATCGATCACACGGGCGTGGATTCCCTCGCCGGAAAGGACTTCCGCTGCCTCGGCGGCCTGGTCGACTGTGATCCCGCAGGCGATGACGGCAATGCTGCGGCCCTCCCGCAGCGTGCGGGATCCGCCGATCACCACCTTCTCCTGAGCCGGCGTGCGGACGGTTGTTTTGCCGCGCAGTACTCGCAGGAACGAGATTCCTTCCCGATCTGCCATTTGAGCAACCAGCTGAGCCGTCTGGTTGGCATCGGAGGGATGCAGCACAGTCGAGCCGTGGATCGCCCGAAACGATGCGATGTCTTCCAGCGCCATCTGCGACGGGCCGTCCTCGCCGATCGAGACTCCGGCATGGGAGCCGGACAGTCGCAGGTTCGCCTGCGAGATCGCTGCCATCCGGACGAAGTCGTAAGCGCGCGAGAAGAACGCAGCGAAAGTCGAGGCGAACGGCACCCACCCGCGCGCCTGCATTCCGATCGCTGCAGCCACCAGCTGCTGCTCGGCGATGAACATCTCGAAGTATCGGTCCTCGTGGGCCTCGCGGAACAGCTCGGAGTGGGTGGAGTTCGAGACCTCTCCGTCGAGCGCGACGACATCGCCGCGGATCGATCCCAGCGCGGCCAGGGCCTCGCCGTACGCCTGCCGGGTGGCGACCTGTTCAGCGACGTTCCAGGAGGGTAGTTTGCCGTCGGAGACGCCGAACTCATGGGGCTTGGCCGCGGCGGGACGCTGCAACTGCACGTGGATGTCCCGCTCGCCGCCGAGTTCCTTGATCGCTTCCTCGGGATTGTCCAAGGGCTTGCCGTGCTTGCCGGGTAAGTCCTCGACGGCCTTGACCCCACGGCCCTTCTTGGTCCTGGCGATGATCACTGTCGGACGATCGGTGACCCTGATCGCTTCTTCGTACGCCGCCTGCACCGCGTCGACATCATGCCCGTCGAGCGTGATCGCGTGCCAGCCGAACGCCTCGGCCCGCGCCTTGTACCGGCCCAGATCCCAGCCGACCATCGTCTCGCGCGTCTGGCCGAGCCGGTTGACATCGATGATCGCGGTGAGGTTGCTCAGCCCGTTGAACGCCGCGTGCTCGAACGCTTCCCACATCGAGCCTTCGGCCATCTCCGAGTCACCGCACAGGCACCACACGCGATAGTCGATCCGGTCGAGGTGCCGGCCGGCCAGCGCCACACCGACGGCGATCGGCAGACCCTGACCGAGCGAGCCGGTCGCCACATCGGTCGGCGGGATCCGCGGCGTCGGGTGCCCCTCCAATCGACTGCCCAGTTGGCGAAACGTCAACAGCTCAGCGTCGTCGAGGATGCCGACGGCTTTCAGAATGGAGTAGTAGAGCGGCGACGCGTGTCCCTTGGAGAAGATCAGGTGGTCGTTGGCCGGGTTCGTCAGATCGTCGGTGTCCCAGCGCAGGTATCCACCTTCGAGCAGCACCGCCATCAGATCGGCCGCCGACATCGACGAGGTCGGGTGCCCTGACCCGGCCGCGCTGGACGCACGAACGGAGTCAACACGCAACTGTTGCCCAAGCTCGCGGAAACGTTCGGTCTCAGTGCCCTGATCCATGTGTCAGCATCTCCCGTACTCGTCTTTGACCGGTGCAGGACCGGTTGATCTTACCGGCGCTCGTCACGCCTCCCGCACCGCACGTCTGACGCATGCAGGAGATCGTCGATCTCATCGGCCTGTTGTGTCGATCGTGGTCAACAATCGCAAACTACCTCAGCGTCCCTTCGGCAACTCCTCGGACAAGCTCGAGAATCCCGGGCTCGCCGTGGCCGCCGGTGATTCGCCGGTCCATCAGGTCCTTGACCTCTCGCATCCGTGCGACTTCCACGCCCATGGATTGCCGGTGGGCGATCAGGTCGTCCATCAGCCGGCCTGGACGTCGAGCGAACCAGGACCGGGTGGGGTACTCGCCCTCCTTGGGCGGCCTATCCCATCAAGGTCGACAAGGGTGGGTAGGCGACCATCGAGCCGGCAACCCGGTCGGCGAAGTCAACTACGTCGACCCTTCCGCGTGAACCAGTCTGAGCACGCGCAGAAGCCGATCAGCCGAATACCTCGATGGCAAGATCATAGGAGATCCGCCGTGGGTGGGCACGCCGATGCACCAGCACCTTGCCGGTGACCGCGGCATCGACGGAGCTCAGCTCGTCAACCGCTGCGCTGTCCAGCAAACAGATCAAGGCGAGTGGGCTCGCCGCCACCGCCTCCGCCGTCGTTGCCGCGGCTTCGACCAACGGTGCGCATTTGCTCGGTGTGCGGTTCCAGACCGTAGTGCGATATCCGCGATCGACCAAGGTCTTCGCCATGGCCGAACCCATATCACCGAGGCCCAGCACCGTGACCTGGCTGCCCGCACCGGTCCGGTCGGCGTTTGCCGGTGTCGTTGACATTGTCGTCGTGGTCGTCACGATGAACCTTCGCGATCGGACGAAAGGCCGGAATGCGCAAGGACGGCCGCGTGATCCCGCACGAAGTCGGAGAAGGAGCGCGGCGGGCGGGCGAGGATGTCCTCGACGTCGTTCGTCGTGTAGTCACCGAAGCCGGAAGTCATCGCCTCGCCGTATTCGACAAGCATCCCGGCAAGCCAGGGCGAGAGGCCGCTGCCGACCATTCCGGCGTGAGCCTGCTTGCCGGTGGCAGCGAGATAATGGATCTTCCGATCGAGTGTCTGCCCGAGGTGCCGGGCCGCCTCGTCGTAGCTCAGGACCTCCGGTCCGGACAGGGTGTAGATCTTGCCGCTGTGCCGGCCCGGCTCCGCGCGCAGGATCTCGGCCGCGACCTCCGCGACGTCTCGGACGTCGATCACGCCCAGCCGGCTCTGCCCCATGTTGAGCGAGAAGACTCCGTCGCGGGCAATTCGGTCCGCCTGCCAGAGCAGGTTCTGCATGAAGGCGTGGGGGCGCAGTATGGTCCAGCGCAGACCGGAGGTCTGCAGGTCGTGGTCGGCCATGGCGTGCAGGCGTCCGTTGCGGGTCGGCGCGTCGTTGGAGGCGCCGATCGCCGACATCCGCACGACCCGCTCCACGCCGGCCTGACGAGCGGCCCACACGGCGTTCATGCTGTGCTCCGGCGCGCGCGGATCCATCGCGGTCAGCAGCCACAGGTCGTTCACCCCTGCGAAGGCAGCAGGAAGTGAGCTCGGGTCGCCGAGGTCGCCGACGGCCACCGCGAGGCCATGGCGGGTCAACTCCGCAGTCCTCGTCGGATTGCGAACCAGTGCGCGGAGGCTGAGCCCGGATCCCTTGAGTGACTCGATCAGGGCGCTCGACACGTTGCCGGTCGCGCCGGTGATCAGGACGGTTCGGTTCATCACGTTCCCTTCAGGGAGATATCGGTTGCATACAGATTAGTCACTTATTGTGACTATCACAAATTGTGACTGACTCGAGCGGATACTGTGTGGGGATGATGGACCGTTCTTCCGGCGACCGCGCCCGGAAGCTCACCGAGGAGCCTGACCTTGGGATCCTCGCCGTACGCCTCTTGTATGCGGTGCAGGGCGAGGTGTTCGCGCATCTCGCCGAGCGGGGGCACGCCGACGTACGGCCCCGCCACGGGGCGATCCTCGGGTTCATCGACGCGGAGGGCGTTCGGGCGACGGAGCTGGCCCGACGCTCCGGCCGGCACAAGCAGATCGTCGGCCGGTTGATCGACGAACTCGAGGAACTCGGCTATGTCGATCGCCGACCAGATCCGGACGATCGCCGCGCGAAGCTGATCGTGCCGACCGAACGCGGACTAGACGAGCAGCGCCAGGCGGACGAGATCATCGCCGACATCGAGCGGCGGCACGCCGCAACCCTCGGGGAGTCCACCTATGCACAAGTCCGCCAGGCCCTCATGAAGATCACCGAGCCCGGAGAACCGGTCCCGGCGTACCCCACCGACGAACCGGACCTCTGACCGGCTGAAAGCACATCTGGCCAACCATGATCAACCTGCGTTCGAAGGCGATGGCACGTATCAGACAGAGCCGGGCATGCAGCGGGCTGAGATGGGCAAGGGCCGATCAATGGGCGAAGGCTGGATCACGGTTGATCAGGACGCGATCGATGCAGACCCTGATCTTCGATTCTGGATCGGCGCCACGCTCGAATACCACGCCAACGATTCGGCAAGAAGAAGCAGCGCACGTTCAGAAGCAGACGTCAATCGGCGTCACCGTTCAGTTGGTTCAGCCGACCGCCGATCAGCCACTCGGCGACGACGATCTTGCCATCGGGCGTGACCGCCACACCATGGGGAGAGTTGAACCGGCCCGGCTGCAGCTCGGGACGCACGGTCAACTCGTCGGAGGAGATCGCGTTGGGCCAGCCGGGACGCGAGACCGCCTGATCGTCGGCACCGATGTAGCCGACGAGTTGATCATCGAGATCCAGCACGGCCACCCGTGCCTCCAACTCCGCGATGATCAACTTCTCACCGGAGACGGCGAACGCCGAGGGCCGCCGGAGCAGCCCTTCACCGGACATCCGACCCGGAGCCCCGCGCCACAGGACAAGGAAGCCTGGATACGACGGATCAGCCTCGGCGCGACCGAGGCCCGCGAGTTCCATCAGGCCGGCTGCAAGTTCGCCGGCCGTTGCCCACCCGTGATGGAGTTGTGCCGGTTGGCCGAACCCACCCGACTTCCCGGTCGGGAACCGACTCGTCAAGTGCGACCGGTACGACGAGGCCGGCCGTGGCGATCGACCGGTCTGACCCGCGACTGACCGGCGCGGTGCCGATCCGGGCGAATCTGCCCCTGTGACGCCGAGCGGCCGTACCGTGAGTGATAGCCGGCCGGACCGGTTCCTTCATGCCGCTGGCACTCACAGCCCGCGGCGTTCGGGCCGGTCGGCGCTCCGGTGCCCGGTGCCAGGTGCCGGTACGGGTCTGCTCCGGTCAGAAAGCCGACTCCGCGATGATCCCGATCGCACTCAGTTCTGGTTGGGCGCTGCTCATCCCGTCGGGCCCCGGTATCTGGCCGAACACCGGCCTGCGGTCGCCGATCCTGATCCGATAGGTGTTGGGCAACGAGAGTTCGGCGTCCCATTCAGGCTCGCCGCGGGTGATCAGTCGCAGCGCGTCGAGTTCGCTCGGCAGGATGGTCTCGACGGCCGACCCTCGGGACGGCCGAAGGACGGTGCCGTCAGGCCGGATCTCGATCTCGATCTCGGGCTCAGGCGTCGTCTGCACCCGCCGAGGTTGCACCGAGCAAGCCGCCGAGCCGACGCCGACCGAACCTCATCCGACCCGAGGGTGTAGCTGAAGGTCATGATCATCTTCCGGTCGGGGATTCAGGAACCGCCGGCTCGACCCGCTGACCCGCTCCGACCCGGCCGACACCACCGGCCGCCACTGCGCCCGCTGGCCACGCTCCGTCGACAGTGAGTTTTGTCATCACAGCTCAGCCGGCGAGGCGGTTCTCCTGGGCCGGCTGGCGCTCGAATACGCCGGCAGCAGCGAGACCAGTGCGTCCTGCACCTCGCTCACGCCTCGGGCCAGCTCGGCCCGGATTCCCAACCTTCTGGCCGCCAGGACATGGTCGTTGCAGTCGTCGAAGAAGAGCAGCCGATCGGCCGACGTACCGATCGTACGAATCACGTGCTGGAACACCTCCGGATCAGGTTTCATCATCCCCAGCTCGTGCGACACGAAGGTCCAGTCGAAGTAGTCGACCAGACCCCAACGGTCGAGGTGCTGTTGCCAGTGCGCCGGGTTGGTGTTGCTCAGGCATCCCAGCCGGATGGTCCCGTGCAGGCTGCGAAGTAACTCGACCGCTCCCGCAAACGGTCCGGCGGACCATCGGACAAAGTCAGCCACGAACTCGGCGGGCGTGAGATCGAGTCCCCAATCCCTGACCACGCCCTCGCCGAAGGCGTCGGTATCGCACTGGCCACGTTCGAAGGCCTGTACCCACTTCGAGGTGACCCATTTCGTGCGCAGCGCCGGACCATCCGCTTCGCCGGACAGTTCGGCCAGCCGCTGCAGCCCGCCGAAGTTCATCAGCACACCGCCGAGGTCGAACAAGATCGCGTCGAGCGCTGGGTGATCGGTGTCGCTCACGATGACCCCATCGTCAATCGGCGTCACCGTTCAGTTGGTTCACCCGACCGCCGATCAGCCACTCGGCGACGACGATCTTGCCATCGGGCGTGACCGCCACACCATGGGGAGAGTTGAACCGGCCCGGCTGCAGCTCGGGACGCACGGTCAACTCGTCGGAGGAGATCGCGTTGGGCCAGCCGGGACGCGAGACCGCCTGATCGTCGGCACCGATGTAGCCGACGAGTTGATCATCGAGATCCAGCACGGCCACCCGTGCCTCCAACTCCGCGATGATCAACTTCTCACCGGAGACGGCGAACGCCGAGGGCCGCCGGAGCAGCCCTTCACCGGACATCCGATGGAACTCGCCGTCCAGGCCGAAGACCTGCAGTCGCTGATTCTCCCGGTCGGCGACATAGAGCTCCGGCTCGTCGCGGCGGCGGTCGATGATCAAGCCGTGTGGACACTTGAACTCGTTCGGCAAGGTCTGCCGATAGGTGCCATCCGGACCGTAGACATGGACCAGGCTGGCCCCGTAGCCATCGCCGACCCAGACATCGCCGGTACCGCCGTCGCCCGTGGCATCCGCCACGACCGAAGTCGGAGCGAAGCGCCCTTCGCGATAGGCCGGGTGATCCGGGAGTGGCAGCTCGAGCACCAATCGCCCGGCCAGGTCGAATTTCGCCACTCGACCATGATCACCGGGAGTGACGCCGTGATAGCTTCCCGGCGAGTCGGCCACCATCTTGGAGCCCGGGTCGGCGATCCAGATGTGGTCTCCGTCGTCATCGCGCGACAGCGAGATGCAGTGTCCCTCGGTCAGCCCGGTGGACCAGCGGTCCAGCTGATGTCCATCGGCGTCGGAGATCACCACCTCGTCACCCGACGGCGCGAAGGTCACCACTCGTCCGTCTGTCGTGACGGCCACGCCGTGGTGGGCCCAGCCGGCCGCGCGCTCCGGATCCTCCGGGAAGGCCGACCAGCGATAGTCGAGCGCCGGCTCGCTGATCGAGTCCGTCACGCGCTCACCGCCTGATCGGAATGGGCCGCCCGGATCAGTCCGTGCGGATCGAGGACGAACTTCTTGGCCGCTCCTTGATCAAAATCGGCGTAGCCCTGGGGCGCGTCCTCGATGGGGATCGGGGTGGCGTCGACGTTCTTCGCGATCTGCACCCGATCATGCAAGATGGCCATCATCAACTGGTGGTTGTACCGCATCACCGGGCACTGTCCGGTGTAGAACGCGTGCGACTTGGCCCAACCGAGGCCGAGCCGCAAGGACAGCGAACCGACCTTGGCCGCTTCCTCCTGGGCGCCGGGGTCACCGGTGACATAGAGCCCGGGAATGCCGAGCGAGCCGCCGGCCTTGGTGAGATCCATCAGCGAGTTCAACACGCTGGCCGGCTTCTCGACGGCCGCACCGTCCGGCCCGTGCCCACGCGCCTCGAACCCGACGGCATCGACCGCACAGTCCACCTCCGGGACGCCGAGGAGCTGCTCGAGCTGATCTTGCGGTTCGCCCTGGGAGACGTCGATGGTCTCGCAGCCGAAGCTCCTGGCCTTGGCGAGCCGATCCGCATTGAGGTCGCCGACGATGACCACGGCCGCTCCGAGCAGGAACGCCGACGTCGCCGCCGCCAGTCCGACCGGGCCCGCCCCGGCGATGTAGACCGTGGAACCGGTGGTCACCCCGGCGGAGACGCAGCCGTGATAGCCGGTCGGGAAGATGTCGGAGAGCATCGTCAGGTCGAGGATCTTCTCCATGGCCTGGTCCCGGTCCGGGAACTTCAGCAGGTTCCAGTCGGCGTACGGCACCATCACGTACTCGGCCTGGCCGCCGACCCAACCACCCATGTCGACGTACCCGTAGGCCGACCCCGGCCGGTCGGGATTCACGTTGAGGCAGATTCCGGTCTTACCCGTCTTGCAGTTGCGACAGCGCCCGCAGGAGATGTTGAACGGGACCGAGCACAGATCGCCGACCTCGATGAACTCGACGTCGGGTCCCTTCTCGACCACCTCGCCGGTGATCTCGTGACCCAGCACCAGACCCTCCGGCGCGGTCGTCCGGCCGCGCACCATGTGCTGATCACTGCCACAGATGTTGGTGGCGACGTTCTTCAAGATCACGCCGTGCGGCACTTTCCGTCCGACGTTGGCCGGGTTGACGCCCGGTCCGTCGCGAAGCACCAGCCCCGGATAGTCGATGTTTCGGACCTCGACCTTGCCCGAACCGACATAGGTCACAGCCTTGTTGCCTATCACCAGTCCTCCTCCGCCCATGCCGGCGGCCGCCGGCCCTTCGGACCCTACCGGTGCAGATCAGGGAGCTGAATGGACCGGGACCGGATTCGGACTGGTCAGTCAAGATCACCGCGCCACGACTCGGCCCCCTCGGCCGCGGGCCGCGATCTTGCTGTGCGAGGCGTCAGCCTCAGCCACCAGGACCCGTTCCGGCGGGCCCCAGCCGGTGCGGTCGAAGATGTCCGCACCGGTCGCTGTCCGTTTGGCCGCACGCGCTGCGGTGATTGCTGCCGACTTGGTGTCGTAGGTGTCGTCGGCGGAAGCGATGACCCGGGCCTTGGCCGAGGTCAGGCGCCACCGATACTTGCCGGAGTTGTCCTGGTAGATGTCGAATGTGCCGGTCATCTCGGCTCCTTGTCAGAGTTGCGGACCCGGACACGACTCCGTGCGTCAATGTCGGGAGTGGCGGGGACGCCAGGACGGAAATCTGGCCATCAGACCGCCCTGGACCGGGCCGGTATGGCTGGCACCTCAAGCCGGGATGTCGTCGATTCCGGAACTAGCTGAAGCCTACGCGCACGCCATAGTCCCGCGTGGCGTGCTGCCAGCCCGACCCGTGCCAGCCGGAAGCCCCCGGCTTGCGGACGGGTAGCTCGGCCGCGGATGTGCCATGGGGTGGGTCCGGTGGGCCTTACGAGCTTCGCCGCGTCACCAGGGGCGCCGGTCGTTCTCGACCAACCCCTCCCGGATGGCCGATGTGATGATCAATTCCTCGATCCGACCTTCAACCGTCACCTCGTCCCGGACGAGAGACGCCACGCCCAGCCGCGACAGGACGGCGGAGCAACACAGCCACTCCCCCAGCGCCGAGTCGCCGGGCCCGGCAGCGGCCGCAGCCGGCCCCGGACCGGTCCTTCAGTGCACCGCGCTGACCCGGACCGATCCCCCCGGTCCGTGCCGTCAGCTCGGGTCAACGCGGCAGATCTGCGATCCGCAGAACACCGAGTCCAGGGAACGCCCGGACTGGTGGCCGAGTGATCGGCAGGGCTGGTCGCCATCGCTATCGATCACCCGGCCGCGGTGCGCAGCCGACTCGGTCCCGAGGCCCGAGGCCCTCGACCGAAACCACATCAACCAAGATCATCAACACCGCCACGACACCGTCCCCTCCACCCGCAGTTTCGACAACTCGGCAACAATCTCGGCCCTGTCAGTTCGTGTTTCCGATCGGCCGTTCTGTCGGGATCGGTGAAGGACCGGGGTTTGCGATGTCGCACCCATCGTTGTCGTTGCTCTCCGGTTCACTGTGCCGACCGTGTTTTCGCTCAGGAGTTGGGGTTTCGACGGATCGGGAGATCATGATCACCCGGCCATGGCGAACAGCCCCAGGAGCGCGGCTTCGCTGCGGCAACTCCCGTTCCGGGACGGCTGTGAACTCAGCCCCTGAAGTACACCACCACCCACCACCCACCTGTCAATAGCCGAAGTGCTGCCGCACAGCCGACCGTTGACGGAAGGTTCTTCTGACGCGGGTGGGCCGTGATCGTCACCGCCTGCGGAGTGGCCGGCTCATGCAGCCGGCTCGGCGCCTAAAGACCGCTACAAGCTCAGGAGTAATGTGGACCTTCGCCCCTGACAGCGGATACCATTACGCCATGACGCAGCAGCCTGGTCGGTCGGACGACGGTCGCTGGTGGTCGGACGGGCAGCGGTGGGTTCCCGCAGTGCAACCACCCAACGGGGATCCTGAGTACTCCGACCGATGCTTTCCGGACCGCAGCGTCAGCAAGCAGCTAGTGCCTGCTCTTCGAAACTCAGGTCAGAGTCGAGGTCGAGTGACTCGCAGGTCGGAGCCGCGGGCTCAGCCGGGCGACCAGCAGTCCCAGGTCACACCGCAGTACGACGATGCCGATATCGATGCGAGTTGGCCGCCACCCCGGACCGCCGAACGGTCCGACGGTCGCCGCAGGCTGCCCCGGGCGGGCAAGATCGCGTCGGTCATCCTCGCTATCACTCTCGTGATCGGCGGCATCTGGGCGCTCGGTGGCTTCAAGGTTCGGACCGACGGACGCACGTCGATCAAGGCCGGACAATTGATCAAGTCCGGCCCGTTCGAGTTCACCTTCACCCACGCGACGGCGCAGAGAGTCAAGCAGTTCGACGACTCGTTCAGGTGGACGTTGATCATGGAAGGCACTGGCCGAACCATTGCGGATGAGAGCAACACGCCGGAGACCGGTGGCAACGGCATGTTCGTCGCGAAGGATCCGCTCACGGTCGAGACGACCGAGTCAGATTCGGCCAAGATCGGCAACGGCGCCAGCCTGACCAGCGCCGCCAACTTCAACCCCGGCCTGGCGCCGGTCCTGTATCAGGTCGAGTTCACATTCAGCGAACGCTACGAGCCGTCCAAGGACGTCCAATTCAGCGTGAACAGGCTTGAGCACGGCAACAACTACATACTCGACACTGGCCAGAAGACCTGGCACAACGGGCGGGACGTGTTCGTCTACCGGTTGCCGGTCACGGTGCTGCCGCCAGACCTGGACGATTGAGTCGGCCTCCCGGGGTGCAGAACCAGAAGCAGGCGGAGCTGATCAAATCGCAGAACAGTCCCGATGGTAGTGACGGGACAAGGTGGCCGCGATGGCCCAGTCGTTCGCAGTTCTCCGAGGCTCGGGATCAACAGAACCTGCCCCTTTTGGAGTGTAGGCACGGCGAGAGCAGGTCAAAACTGACGATGTGCAGCTGCCTCGTGTCAGTGACGGCGAGGCGGGTCTGCAGTCCACCGACGTAGGCCATCCCGCCGGCGGCGGTTCGGTGCTGAGTGAACCAGCCCTTCACCGCTGCCGCCCGCGACCCGCCGAGCGCATCGAGCACCGAACCGGCATCGGCCAGCGCGATATCCATCGCCGTGTCGTCGGGCCCGGTGGCCGCACTGACGTACAAATGGTTCAGCCCGCTCAGAACGGACCTGGAGGCGACGATCTTGAAGTTCTCATCGTCACCCTTGGTGCAATCGAGGTGCCATTCGCCTTGCTGGTCGCAGCGAAAGTCGTGTTGCACCGCAACCCACTCCACCGTCGAAAGGTTGCCGGGCAGCGTGACCGAGATGAGATCGGGCGGCGCCCAGCTGCCGCGACGGAGGGTGATCGAGGCACGTGCCTCGGTGGTGCGCCGCAGGGATGCCCTACCCCAGTAGGTGCTGAAGTCCACATTCCCGCCGCCCGCCAGTTTTGTGCGGACTAGTTCTGCGTCAGCCGCGCTCAACTCTGACGCCTCCGCGAAGTCGCCGACGAGTTCGTCGAATGCACGGTGGGCATGGGCCTGGTCCTCAGCGCCGATGAAGTCGACGTTGATCTTGACCGAACCAAGAGTGCCGTCGACGGGGCCGAGGAACTCGACCTGCACATCGTGGTCGAAGTCCTTGCGATAGCAGCCGCGGCTGAACACCTTCTCCAGGTCCTCATCCGAACAAGCGAGTCCACGAGCTCGCAGTAGTTCACTGAACGCCTGTGCCTGCCCCCGAGCCGGTCCACCGGTGTCTGTGATCGGGGTATACGACTCCTCCTCCGGTTCTCCTCCACGGCGAACGCTCTCCACCATGGCCCACATCGAAGGCACACTCACGGTGATGATCAAGACCAGCACCGCCACTCCCGCCACCACCATGGCGAAAGCAACCGTTAATGGATTCCACTGCCGCGCCGGCGGTTGTCGGGCACCTCCTCTAGGAGCCATCAATCGATCTTCGGCCCGGCAAGGTACGCGGCGCCGGACGAGGTTCCGTGGAAGATCTCGGACACCACATCTGCAGCTCGGACCAACTGCGCTGGTCGGACCACGCCGCGTGCTCGGTCGCAGCCAACGACGAAGTCGCAGGTGATCGAGTTCGTTGGCGTCCTCGGCTGCCGGACGGTGATCGGCCATGGCCGATCACCGTCAGTGCCGGTCAGCATGGGGTGTCCAGGTCGCAATGATCTTGGTCCGCAGGGTCGCGCCGAGGCGGTCGTAGAACCGTTGGGCGTCCTTGTTGCCGGGCTGCACACCCCAGGTGATGATGAGCCCTTCGGGAGCGACGAGTCGGGCTATTTCCGTCATCAGGGCTCGGCCGATGCCGAGATCGCGGAACGACGCACGGACGTAGACGTCGTCGATCGCCATCACGTCGGTCCCACTCCACAGGTGGAGACGTCGTACCGCCGAGACGTACCCGACAGGTTCATGATCGCGTTCGGCGATGAGGACGGTGACGTCTGGGCGGCCGAGCAGTTCACTCCAGCGTGTGGTGGTGATCGTGACGGTGTCGGCCTGGCCCTGATGTGCCGCGATCTCTCCGACCATGGTCCGGACGAGGTCGGCGTCGCCCGCCGCCGCCTGGCGGATCTGGGTTCCGTCGTCGTTCATCATGAGAGTCTCAGGCTCCTCGGGTTGACTGCGGCTGCCTGGTGGCGGCAGTTGACAGACCCGCGGTTCGAATCCTGGGTCGGTCTGCTCGTCCTTGGTTGATGATCGGTGAGGTCTGAGAGATCGAGATCACGATTCAACAGACCTGACGCAGAACTCATTGTCGTCCGGGTCGACCAGCACCACCCCCCCCCAGTGGTCACCGGGCGGCGACAGGCCGGTTCGGCCCGCGCCAAGCTCGAGCAGCCGGGCGACCTCGGCATCATGATCATCCGGTACGAGATCGAAGTGCATCCGGTTCTGCCCGAGCTTCTCGTTCGGCGCCCGCCGGAATCTGATCCGCGGCTGGCCGGCCTCGCCGGGCCGCACCACGACACCGCGCTCAGAGTCCGGCATCGCCTCTCGGCCGAGTCGGCCGGCCCAGAAACGATCCGGGTCGTTCGCGTCGAAAGTGATTGCAAAGAGTCGAGAAGCCATCCGTTGCTCATCTCCCAGCTGCTGTTGCCAACGTTTCATGATCTTCTTCTCCGGGCATCGGGGCCTGCCTTTCGAGGGTCACAGGTTCGCGGATCGGTCATGCTGTCAGCCACACACCATTCTGACCTCGACCGCCGATCCGCTCCGGACCTTGCTCGCACCGTCGGGGGTGAACCCGTGCCGCTGGTAGAAGGTTCGCGCGCGGCGGTTCTTCTCGAAGACCCAGAGGGACGTCGGCCGGTCCCCCACGACTCGGCGGACCAGTTCGTCGGCCAGGCCGGTGCCCCGGGCTCGTTCCAAGAGGTTGATCGCGCGCAGCTCCCACGGCGTCGGTGGGTTCTCGTCCCGGCTCGGGCCCGCCCTGACGAACCCGATGATCGCTCTGTCGATCCGGTCCCGGGCGATCAACGTCATCATCGGGAACTCGGCAGCGGCTGCCGCGAGGTCCCTGCTCCAGACCCCGGCCAATCGGTGGGCATTCATGGTGCCGAGAACCTTCGGCGGCAGAATCTCGGCGTAGGCGTCCTGCCATACCTCGGCGTGCACGCGGCCGAGTTCGACGGCGTCGTCGGGCATCGGAACAGTGATCGTCCAGCGCCGGTCATCGTCAGCGCCGGCCGGCCGTGATCCTGGTTCGTCGGAAGGTTCCCTCAGCGCCTCGCCCGCTGCCTGGCGGATGACTTCCTCGCTAGTGATCATTTTCTCCTCGCCGCAGTCTCGGTCGAGTGTCGGCCTGATGGTGGAGGTTGCTAGGCCGCCGGTTCGAGTCCCGGGTCGGTCTGACCCTCCTTGGTGGTGTGGGGAGCTCCGCCGGAAAGGTTGCGTACGTGCTTGAAAGCCCAGATGGTGAGCACGGCCAGGCCGGCGTAGATGACGGCGCTGACGATGCCGACCACGTGCAGGCCAGAGGTGAACGCGGCGCGGGCCGCGGCCAGCAGCACCTCGGCCTGCTCGGCGGGCAGCTGACCGGCCACGGCGACCGCCCGGTCGACGCTCTCTCGGGCCGCGGCTGCAACCTCGGCCGGCATCACACCGAGCGCGCCCTCGACATTGCGCCGATACACCGAGGCCCCGAGTACGGCGAGCGTCGCGATGCCGAGTCCGAGCCCGAACTCCGTCGTCGTCTGAACGATCGCAGCCCCGGATCCGGCCCGCTCCGGCGGTACCTCTCCCATCGCGAGATGGTTGCAGAGCGCCGCCAACGGCGCGGTCCCGACAATCACGACGCACATCGCGATGAAGATCGGGATCGGCCCGGTCGTCGAGCCGGCTAGGTTGAAGATCAGGTAGCCGACCCCCGCGATGATCAGCCCGCCCGCGATCAGATAGGCCGGGCGGATGTGATTGGCCAGCGCCGGGGTCGTCAGATTGCCGATGATCATCAACACGTTGGGCACGAGCAGCAGCATGCCGGCCGCGAGCGGGGTGAGTTCGGCGACGTTCTGCAGATACAACGTGACCAGCAGCATGGTGCCGGCGCCCACCGCGGCGGTGACGAAGAACAGGGTCAGTGCCGAACTGAAGGTCCGGTTGCCGAACAGGCGCAGGTCGAGCAACGGGTGGGTCAGGTGCCGCTGCCGTCGGACGAACACCACCGCGGCTGCGATGCCGATCACCAGCACCGCTGCCGGGAACCACGCCCAGCCGTTGCGGGCCAACTCCTTCAGCCCGTAGACGAATGGCAGGATCGCCGCCAGGGACAACACGACGCTGACCGGGTCGAGCCGACCCGGCTCCGGAGCCTTCTGGTCGGGGAGCAGGAACGGACCGGCCACGAGCAGTAGCACGACTCCCGGCACCGCCACCAGGAACACCGAACCCCACCAGAAGAACTCCAGCAGCACGCCGCCGACCACCGGACCGAGCGTCGCACCGCCCATGAAGCAAGTCAGATAGATCGCCAGTGCCCGACTGCGCTGCTTCGGATCGGTGAACATCCCGGTGACGAGCGCCAACACCGACGGTGTCACCGCCGCCCCAGCCACACCGAGCAAGGCGCGGCTGGCGATCAGCATCTCCGGGCTGGTGGAGAACGCCGCAGCTATGGAGGCTAGGCCGAACACGGCGGCACCGATCAGTAGCAGCTTCTTTCGGCCGATCCGGTCACCGATCGTGCCCATGGTGACCAGGAATCCCGCGATCAAGAAACCGTAGATGTCCACGATCCACAGCTGCTGGATGCCGCTCGGCGCCAGGTCCGCGGTCAGGTGCGGCACGGCAAGGTAGAGCACCGAGAAGTCCATCGTGACCAGGAAGGTGGGCAGACCGAGCACGGCCAACCCCACCCACGCACGCCAGCCGGCCCTGGTCTCAGTGATCGTCACGGGCGCTGCCCTTTCGTGCTGTTGGCCGACGGTCTCGATCGGCCGGGTCCCTGGACCCTCGCGCTGCGGTCATGATCGATGGACCGTAGGACGGTAGATGAGTTCTTGGGTATGACCGTCCAGCGTCCGGCTCTCGATCAGCTCAAGATCGAAATCCGCAGCGCCCGCGAAGATCGGCTCCACCCCGGTCTGGCCGGAGACCACCGGGAAGATCGTTACCTGGATCCGGTCGACCAGTCCCGCCGCCATCAGCGACCGGTTCAGCGACAAGCTGCCGGCCGAGCGCAACGGCACGTCCGACTCCTCCTTGAGCCGGGGGACGACGTCAACCGCGTCGCCGCGTACGAGCGTGGCGCTCGGCCAGGCGAGCTGACCCTCGAGACTGTTCGACACCACGATCGTCGGCAGGTTCCGCAGCCGGGTATTCACCTCGGGTGCGGTTCCCAGATCGGTCAACCGCACCGACTCCCGGTACGTGTTGGCTCCATAGACGATTCGCTGGTCCTCGCCGTACAGAGCGAGGCGGCGATCGAGGAATTCCGGGCCCTGCTTGCCCCAGTAACCGCCCCAATCGCCGTGCTCGTTGTAAGAGCCGAAGCCGTCGAGAGTACAGAAGACGTCGAAGGTATAGATCGCGGCCATGATTCGCTCCTTGGGCTTCGATCACTGAATGAAGGGCAACACTTCTTGTGGGGCTCGTTCATGACGTCGTTGCCGCAAGGACCAGACAGATCCCGCCTGCGGTCAGGTCGAGTCCAATGCACCACAGCGCGAACGATCGAGCGACCACCACATCCCGGCGGTAATGCCACCAGTCCCATCCGGCATGGGCGGCCAAGGCGAGACCGGCGATCGCCAGCCCCAGCCTTGGTGCCACGAACAGTCCCAGTACGCCCAACCCGAAGTAGCCGACCATCGCGGCGGCCTGGGCGAGAGTCGCCCGTTTCCGCCTGAGTAGACCGATGCCCAGGAGCAACGCGCCCACCCCGGCCAGCACAGCCCACCAAGGACCGAAGGGCAGCATGTCCCCGAAGATTGACACCAGCACGGCCACCGGGATGAACAGCCAGGCCAGCCACCTGACGCCGACCGCGGCCGCCGCGACGTAACACAACGTTGCGATCCCCGTGGCGGTCAGCGGGGATTCCGCGGTCGCCTGGGATAGCGGCAGTACGATCACGACGCCGGCCAGCACTCCGAGGATGATCAAGCCCGCATTCGCCACGACTGCCTTCGTCGTGCGGTTGATCTTGGTTTCGGTCATCAGACAAGGTCGTCGCCGCGGGTCGGGATCACCAGTAGGTCACCGACCAAGCCTCGTAGGCCCATTCGGAACCGGTCATTCGTTGACCTCACGTGGTTTCCTCTCCGACACACCGAGATCCGATGGTTGCCAGTCCCCCGAGTGTTCGATGGTGTCTTTGTGGAGTGCATAAGCTGATCACCGTGTCATGAACAACGACTGCGAATGACCGTGACACTATCGAGCGATCCAGTCAGGAGTCAAGATGATTTTCGCCCGTGACACCGAGTCCGCGTTGCGGTCTGCCGCGCGGCTGGTCAACACCGACAGTCCCACCACCGGTGACCAGCTCACCGAGCGGGACCAACTGGACGATTTCCTCTCTTGGGGCAGCTATTCCGGCAAGCTCCTCGGCACCCCGGCGGAGTTGCATCAGGTCCGGTCTCTGCGGCCCCAGCTCCGCCAATTCTGGTACGCATCGGATCGAGACGAAGCTGCCGATCTGGTGAACGGACTCCTTGCAGAGACCGACGCACGGCCGTACCTCAGCCGCCACGACGGCCTGGACTGGCACCTACATCTGACCCGGTTGGACCAGCCGCTGGAGCAGTGGATCGCTGCTGAGGCCGCAATGGCCTTCCTCGATCTGATCCGCGCCGACGAATGGACCCGGATGAAGACCTGCGAAGCCACCGACTGCTCAGACGTGTTGATCGATCTCTCCAAGAACAGGTCCAAGCGATTCTGCGACACCGGGAACTGCGCCAACCGCATGCACGTCACGGCCTACCGTGCCCGCAAGCGCGGCGATGCCGCGAACTGACAGTGTCCACCCCGGCCACAGTGATCATTCCGAGTGATCGGTGCTGGACGCGTGGTGGCCGCTGGCCCGGAGACCGCGCACGCAGAGCCGTAGCAACTGCAGCAACTGGTCGCGCTGCCGCTGAGTCATCCCCTCGGTCATCCGGTCCTCGATCACCTGGGCCCGAAGATCGGCCGCGGCCATGATCTCTCGCCCCTCGCTGGTGAGGTGGGCTTCCCGGATCCGGCCATGGCCGGGCCGGGCCTGCAGATCGAGGAGCCCGCGGCGTTCGAGGTCGCCGACGATCCGGTGCATCGTCTGCGCCGTGACCTGAGTCTGGCGCGCAAGATCGGCGGACGAACCGCCGGGCGAGCGGTCGACCAACTGCAGCACGGTGCTCTGGACCGGCGTGAGATCAAGATCCGTCAGCGCTTCACGTAGCTCCGCCCGGACCAGATGTTGCAAGTAGAGGAAGACGTCGATTGGTTGACCCATGCTTGACACTGTATCAGCACTCCTGATACATCTATATCAGCAATGCTGATTATGTGGCAGGGATCAGACGACGATCCGGACTCTCGATTCCCCGCTCCACCCCACCCACCAACCCGAGGAACCACCACCATGAGCAACCACACGATCCCGACCGCCGACGCATCCGCCCTCACCCTTCCCGGCTACGTCGCCGGGACCTGGACCGTGGACCCGATCCACTCCAGCGCCTCCTTCACGGCGCGACACCTGGTCAGCAAGGTCCGCGGGCAGTTCCGCGACCTCATCGGCGAGATCCACGCCGCCGGGAACCCGCTCGAATCCACCGTCACGATGAGCATCGACGCCGCATCGGTCGACACCAACAACGCCCAACGCGACGCCCACCTGCGATCCGAGGACTTCCTCGAGGTCACGACCTACCCCACCCTGACCTTCAACTCCACCGGACTCCGGCCCGTCGCGGCCGGCCTTCGGATCGACGGCGAGCTCACGATCAAGGACGTCACCCGTCCCGTCACCGCAGAACTCGAGATCCACGGCTTCACCCCGGACCAGGACGGCCTGCTCCGGGCCGGACTCACCGCGACCTTCGACATCAACCGGCGCGACTTCAACATCAACTTCCACTGGGTCCTGGAAGCCGGCGGCGCCATGGTCGGCGACCGGATCGACATCCAACTCGACATCGAGGCGGTGCTCCAATCATGACCATCACCCTCCAACGCCCACCGATTGCGCCGGCGAGCGCCGGCCCACTGGCCCAAGCCACACTGATCGCCGCCGCCCTGGTTCCGATGCTCGGTGGCGCCACCATCGCCCCCGCCCTGCCCCAGATCCGTGCCGCGTTCGCCGACACCCCGAACGCGGCCATGCTCACCGCAATGATCTTGTCCATCCACGCGCTCGCGATCATGATCTTGTCACCACTGGCCGGTTGGATCGGTGACCGCCTTGGCCGCCAACCGATCTTGCTGGTCGGCCTGGCCGGGTTCGCCATCGCCGGCACCAGCGGCAGTTGGCTACCAAACCTTCCCGCGATCCTGGCCGGTCGGCTCGTCCTCGGCGCCAGCATCGCGTTACTGATGACCAGCGTCACCGGGCTCGTCGGCGACCTCTTCGACGAAGAAGGTCGGCGCAAACTCCTCAGCCGACAACAAGCAGCCAGCTCCGCCGGCGGACTGCTGTTCATGCTCGGCGCCGGAGCTCTGGCCACCCTCGGCTGGCAAGAGGCCTTCCTGATGTACCTCGCCGGAGCCGTACTGTTCCTACCCGCACTCATCTTCCTGCCACGGATCCGTCCGGCCCAGACATCCACCAGCGCGGATCCGGCAGGGACAGGACGGCTCGGCCGATGGTTGATCGCGCCCGTCACCGCCATGTTCATGACCCAGCTGCTGTTCTACGTCATCCCTACCCAGATCCCAGGCCTGCTCGCCACCGACTTCGGTGCCAGCCCGCTCCAGACGTCCATGATCTTGGCCCTGATGATGTTGACCATGCTTCCGATATCCCTGCTCTACCAGCGATTCAGCAAGAACGTCGCTCCGTCTGCTCTGATCGCAGTCGCCTTCGCCGCTCCAACCGCCGGCTTCGCCATTCTGTCCCTGGCCGAAAGCCTGTGGTCCATCGTCGCGGGCCTGATGATCACCGCGGCCGGCCTCGCCATCGCCGGACCCACCCTGAGCACCTGGATCATCGCCCTCGCCGGCGACACCGTCCGCGGTCGGGCCATCGGAATCCTCACCACCGGCCTCTTCGCCGGACAATTCCTCTCCCCCGTCCTCACCCAGCCGATCATCAACACCCTCGGACTCCGGCCCACCTTCCACGGCCTCGCGGCTGCAGCCGCGCTCACCATGGTCGGCTACGCGACTGTGGCCCGCCACACGACCCGGCCCTAACTCCCCGCAACCATCAAGGCAGCACTGTTCGGGTCACGCGGCGATCACGACACCGTCGAGGCGGACCTGGAGACCAAGCCGAGCATCGAGGCCGCGTCGGCCGCCGAGGCCTGACGACACGGTGGCACCAGAACGGCTGTGAACGACGCCGCGACCAGTTGCTGGCCACATGGAGACCCACGCCCGACGCTGCGGAGTTGGGGGCTCAGTCCGTGGTCAACGCCGGAGACAAGCCGGGATCGACCACCGCGGAATCACGGACGATGGCTGTGGCCCAACGAAGGCGAGGAGATGCGGCGACTCGGCATCGGGGCGGAGTGGACAGGCTCGGCAACGCCTAGGCGGTGTGGTGGTGGCCGGTGTACTCGTGGCGCCGGCGCAGCATGACAAGGGCCATGGCCGGCAGCATGAGCAGGTGCCCGCCGGTGTGCACGACCGTCGCGTCGACCAGGCCGGCCCAGTAAGGGATCAGCAGCAACAGAAACGGCGCATACATCGCGGCTGCCATCTCGGCGATAGGTGCCCATCGGTGCCTGCGGATCCGCATCCACAAGGTCATGGTGATGGTCATGTTGGTCGCCATCACCAGGGCGGCCACGCCGGGTCGGGCGAGAACCGCCCCGGCGCCGACGGCCGAGCCGATGATCTCGGTGACCGGTCCGAGGAGGAACATGCCCGCGATCATCGCGATCACCATCTCGAGGTAGTGCCGGACGCCGACCACGATGGGTTTGTGCCACCAGCCAGACGCGGGCTTCTGCAAGTCGGGTTGGGAATGTGTCGTATTCATAGGTTGATGATCATGTCGACTCCACGCCAAGAGGAGATGTCTGCCGTCATGGAAAGACCGTGCAAACTGCACCGGCCTGGCTACGGATCACAGGGAAAGAGCGTCGCCGCCGAGGCAGGCGTGGCCGGCGCGACGGTTACCCGCCGATCATGCCGACGGCCAAGATGATCGCCAGCAGCACCTGCCGGAATCGCTTCATTGATCGTTTCCTCCGATTCGCCGTGGACGGACGTTCCCCGTCCCGTCCCGCGGAGCCTGCCCCGTACTCGGGTCAGGCAGACGGCCAAGGGCGAGTGCATGTCCACAATCTTGGTGCCGGTGTCCGAATGGGACTGCCCCGGCGGGCGCATGGCCGCAGCACCGCACCGCATCGGCATTGATCGATACCGAGACCGAGTTGGCCCTGTCGACTCGGCGCCGGGACATAGCCTGAGCGAGCAGTCGCGGTGCGGCGTTCTTCATGCCCTTCCGAGACCAGTGGAGCCGGTCGGTTGCGTTGATCAACAGGCACGAGAGGACCATGATCGATGCCTGTATTCTCACGTCAGCTCCGGTCCCGGATGATCGAGCTCGAACTGGCGCAGCTCGCAAGTAACCTGGGCGTCCTTGTCGAACGGTTCGAATCCGTCATCGAGTTCGTCGATGTTCGGGTCCGCGTGCTCGTCGAGGTCGTCGGACTCGGGATACTCCGGCGTGCAGCCGGACAGGCCCATCCACTCGAGGTCCTTGCAGATCTCCGCCAGCAATTGCCGCCGGGCGCAGTCCGCGACCCGGGTCAAGTCGGTGACCTCCCGATCGCCGGCCTCGACGAGTGCCCGGTCCTGCTCGGTGATCTTGTTGTCGAGGTACGCCCTGAGGTCGTCAAGGTCGATCATGGTCATCGGGCGTCTCCGTCTGGAGTGAGGTCGTCGGTAGTTTGTTCGTCCGTGATGTATCACCGGAGGATCCGGTCGACCTGCAGCAGTCTTGGTTCGCGATGGCATTGCCTTCGTTGGCAGCGGCCTCTTAGCCCATTCCGATGCCCCAGGCCATAGCGCCTTCGTTGATGCCGATCCTGATCAGGTCTCCAGATTCGTGTTGCTTGGAACCAGGGTTCAATCGTTCGCAGATCGAGAGGCGGACCTGTGACTGCCCCGCGTTGCCAGCCGGATGTTGCTGGAGTTCTGTACGACACCACGACAGTCAAGGCGCCGTACGGCGTACGGTACGTGGTAATTGCGCCGGTGTCCAGATCCCGAAGGGACGCTCAGGATGCGTGCTCGGCTCGAGTTCCGCCTGGCTCTCCTCCAGCTCATCTGCACGCTCGGCGTCGATCCCGCGAACCAGTTCGCCCTGAACCTCTACCGAAGCTTCGGCTTCCTGGTCGGCAGGCGTTGGCGGTGCCGCCGGCTAAGCAGAGTCCGGGCCTGACCGTGTGCTCGACGTGATCATGATCAATCTTGGACTCGGCTGGGTGACGCACCCGAAACGGGATTCGTCAATCCCCGGCCGCGCGATCTTCGTTCCAGCAGTACCTCGATGCCGTCCAGCAGCCGATCCAACCCGAACTCAAACAGAAAGCGGTGATCGGTGTCAGGATCCCTCCGGCCAACGGCGACGAACTGCCGGTGGATCGCTGGGAAGTGCTCTGGGTCGAGCACCCGAGACCAGTAAGGCTGATGGGCCTGCCACCAGTCGGCATCGGTGAAGCCGTCAGCGCGGGCAGCGCCAGCGGCAACCTCGCTCCGCACCGCGCCCTGGACGAAGGTGTCCAGAATGATCATGGCCGCATCCACCTCCACCGCAGAGAGGGCGCCGCGGCCCACCGCCTCCAGGTCCCGGTCATACTTGGCAGTCACATTCGGCCCGGACGGCGGACGGGTCGCCGTCAGTTGCAGCAGCCAAGGATGCCGCAGGAAGCGTTCCCGATCGCTGTGCGCGATCTCGATGATGCCGTCTCGCCAGCCGGTCACAGCCGGCACTCGATGGAGGTCCTCGCCGTAGACGTGATCGAGCATCAGCACCTGCAGTTCCGGCTTGCCCGGTACATGGGTGTAGAGCGACATCGTGCCGACCGAGAGATCCTCAGCCAGCGCGCGCATCGTCACCCGCTCGAGACCGCCATTATCGGCAAGATCGACGGCTCGCTCGACAATCCGACTGACCGACAGCCGGCCCCCGAGGCTCGGTCGCTCCGCGGTTCGCCACAGCAGCGCAAGGACGCGTGACAAATCCGCTCCGTGCATAGTCTGGACCTTAGCTGCCGTACGAAGTACCGTACTGCGTACGCTGCCGTTGCAGAGATCACGTCGAGGTGCACACGGTTCGTGAACACAGCCCCGCGCAGGAGTTCCTGGTCGGCGGCAGCGGCCACCCTCTGTCGACTGCCGACCCTTCGGCTCCGCACACTCGAAAGGTACGTTCATGCGCAGGATCATCGTGTCTATTCACAGTACGGCGAACAACATCGTCACCGGACCGGTGTCCGGAGACGAAACGGACTTCATGCAATGGGCACATCCCGGCATCGAGGAGTCACTCGAAGCGCTCCTGGCGTCGTTCGAGGGCGCGGACACCATCATGTTCGGCCGCGGCACGTACGAGGACCTGGGCAGGAAGTGGCCGTACGTGAACGAATGGCCCGACGTCAACGACGTCGCCCTCCGCATAGGACATCTGGTCAATACACTGCCCAAGCTGGTTGTGACCGGTGCGCCCCAGAAGGGTGATCAGTTCGTCGGTAGCAACTATTCCGATCCCGGCGAGAGCCTCCCATGGGGCGACCACGAGCCGGCCAAGGAACTTCCGACGCACGATGTGCAGCGCCAGATCAAGGCCCTGAAGGAGTGCGCCGGCGGTGACATCATCACGTTCGGCAGCCCGAAACTCGTCCAGGCCCTGAACGCCGGCCTGGTCGACGAATACCGGATCCTGGTCCACCCGGTGATCATGAACGAGGGCGGACACCTGTTCGAGAACCTGAACGGGCGCACGGATCTCCAACTCGTCGACGTCGCGACCTACCGGGCGGCGCCATGATGATCATTTATGCGCCCAAGCAGTCACCGTCAGAAGATTGACACCACACCATTCGGCACCCCTGAGAAATGACGTCTGCACCCTCTCATCTCCGCCGATCTTCTCGCTGGTCTACCGCGAGAACAGATTTGCCGGTTTGGGCGGTTGAACGCGACGGATCGTTTATCGGCCATGCTGAATTGAAGCCTTCTCCCAGCGACGAAGTCGACGGCTGGGAGCTTGGCTACCTGCTCACCCGACCGAACTGGGGAACGGAATTGGCGGCGAGGTCGCTCAGGCGATCACCCGGTACGGGCTTGTCGACCTGCAGCTTCCTGCCGTCTGGGCTACGAACGACCACGGCAACGCCGCATCGATCAACCTGATCACCAGGCTCGGATACGACCAGGTGGCGGTCCGTCACGAGGACGCCACCAGCGTGCAGATCTACCGCAGCCAACCCTTGACGGGCGCACGACTCCCGACTTAGATTCTTAGCAATCTCCTTTCGTCGAAGGTATTTCCGATATTCAGAAGATAGAGGCTTCGTCCGGCGTCGTACGAAATCGATTTCAACGCCACCCGCCGGCCCCGCATCCGAGTGAGGTAGACACCATGAGCCGCTCCCTGGACCGCCGTGATTTCCTGAGAATGGGCTCGGCCGCCGCGGCCGCCGCGACCCTGACCAGTTGCTCGGCGCTCGAGATCAACCCCGACACCGGCGGGGACAACACCGGTCCCGCGATCGACACGACCCAGAAACAGGCGCCGATGCTGCAGCAGCTCGTCGACGAGGGGAAGCTCCCCGACCTCGCCGAGCGCCTGCCGGCCAACCCGTTCGTGGTGCCGATGCAGGAGTCGCTCGGGGTCTACGGCGGCACGATGCGCCGAGCCCAGGCCAATCCGAGCGAAACCGGCAGCAACTACCTGACCTTCGGCGGCCTGACCGAATGGAGCCCGACCACACCGAGCCAGGCCCAGCCGGGCCTCGCCGACAAGTGGGAGATCAGCCCGGACGGCCGAATGTATACGTTTACGTTCCGGCAGGGGTTGAAGTGGTCCGACGGCAAGCCGTTCACCACCGACGACCTCATGTTCGTCTACGAGAACGTGCTGAAGAACAAGGACCTGAACCCGATCTTTCCGGCCTGGCTGACGGTCGCCGACCAGAAGGCCGTCTTCGCCGCCCCGGACGAGCTCACCCTGACCGTGACCTTCGCCGCACCGCACTCGCTGTTCCTCAAGTACCTCTGCTTCGCGCCGTTCGGCGGCTCCGTGCTGCAGCCGAAGCACTACCTGTCCCAGTTCCACCAGGAGCTGGCGAAGAAGAGTGATCTTGACGCGGAGATGAAGAAGACATCGTCGGCGACCTGGATGGATCTCTACTGGGCCAAGGCCAATCGCCACCTCAATCCCGACCGGCCGGTGCTCGGGCCCTGGCGGCTGGTCAAGACGATCAACGCGACGAACACCACCGGCCGGATCGACCGCAATCCGTACTACTGGAAGGTCGACGACGCCGGGCGACAGCTGCCCTACATCGACTCCGCCAGCTTCCAGGTGCTGTCACTGGACGCGATCGGGCTCCGGGCCGCCAACGGCGAACTCGACCTCGCGCTGTGGGACCTGCCGGAGACCGCGCTGCCGGTGTTGATCAAGAACCAGGAGACCAAACCGTTCCGGGTGCTGCGCTGGCAGCCCGACGCCAACACCTCGATCCTGCCGAACCAGAGCCATCGGGACCCAGTGATCGCCGAGCTCTTCCAGCAGCTCGATTTCCGGGCCGGCTTCAGTCACGCGATCAATCGGGCCGAGCTGAACAACGCGTTGCTCGCCGGTCAGGGCAAACCGGTCCACCCCTGCGGACAGGTGGGTGACGCCTACTTCGAGGAGAGCTTCGGTCAGCGTTTCATCGAGTATGACCCGGCCGAGGCCAACAAGCGGCTGGACGCGGCCGGACTGACCGAACGCGACGACCAGGGGATGCGGCTGCGGCCGGACGGCAAGCCGATGCGCTTCACCATGCTGACCTTCGCCGTCGGCATCGGCCTGGACCAACAGACCGTGTTGGAGTACGCCAAGCGCAACCTGGCTGACGTCGGCATCGACACAGTGATCAAAACGGTCAGCCAGGATCGTTGGTACGTCGATGTCCCGCGAGGCAACTTCGACATCATCTGCTACTCGTTCGCGGGCTACCAGTGGGACATCGACCCGCTGTGGTACGTACCGAACACCGAGTACTGCTACTGGGCACCACGGTTCGGCCGGTGGAGCTACGACCCCAAGAACAAGGACTCCGCCGAGCCGCCGGAGCTGATCAAGAACCTGTTGACGATCTACGAGCAGCTCAAGGTCGCACCCAACGACGAAGAACGTCTCCGCCTCGGCCGGGAGATCCTCAAGGCCCACGACGAGAACGTCTGGCTGATCGGGACCATGCCGATGCCGTACCAGCCGATGGTGGTCGCCGACGATCTGATGAACGTCCGCCCCGAGGCGGTGGCGAGCTTCCGGCAGCACTACGAGGGTGCGACCGACGTGGCTCAGCTGTATTTCGCCGAGCCGAACAAGCATTCGTGATCATGGCGTTCGTGATCCGGGTGACGATCATGATCATCGGGGAGCCCGGATGACCGCCGCCGACGACACCGGCACGGCCGCGGCTCGAGCCGGAGTCCGGGACCGGCTCGGCCTGGCACCGGACTCCGACACCGTTCTGGCCCGGCTCGATCGCCTCGGGCCCCCGCCCGAACCTGTCGCCGTCCCCGGTAGCGACCTGACCGAGCTGCTGACCAGTCTCCGCGTCGTTCCGGAGGACCAGGCCGAGATCGCTGCCGAACGCCCGGATCCGAAGCGGCACCCCGACCGCTGGTGGCTGTTGGAGCGTTGCTGCCACGAGCTGCAGCAGACCATGGGCGGCACCGGAACGGTCAATGGCTGGCCGGCCCCGTCCGCGGCGATGGGCCGCTACTTCTACGTCTGGGTGTTCCTCGCCCACGTGCCCGCACTGCGCGCGTTCAACAACGCCCGCGGCATACCGGACGAAGTCACGACGGCGACCATGGCCGAGCTCGCGACGCAGCTGTTCTACCACCGGTCGATCAACGGCACCGGTGGGCTGAGCGCGCAGCAATGGCTGACCACCCACTTCCGCGGCGTGCTCTACCGGGTCGGCCGGCTCCTGTACGAGCGACAGCGCTGCTGGTTCGACACCGAATCCGGGCCGGCGAACGGCGACCTGGCACTCGGCGTCCACATTCCCCGCGGCCGGCTGACCCCGGAGTCGTGCGACGAGTCATTCGCCGCCGCACCGGAGTTCTTCGCCACACACTTCCCGGAGGAACAGCCGCTCCGGTGGGCGACCTGCGTGTCCTGGGTGCTCGACCCGCAGCTCCGCGATTACCTCAACCCCGACACGAACCTGCTCCGATTCCAAGATCGCTTCACGCTGCTCGACGAGCCCGATCCCGCGAACGGCGACCAGCCCACCGTCGAGGCGATCCTCGCCCGATCCCTCGGGCACAGCTCCGGGCTGCCCCGCACGACCTCGCTCGAGCGCGCGATCGATGATCATCTCCGACGCGGCGGCCATTGGCACTTCCGGACCGGCTGGCTGGAGCTCGTCAGACCCGGGTCCGAGATCATCGGTGATTCGACGGCGTCCGGCCCCGATGACGACAGACCCGGATGCGCAGACAACCGATAGGCCGGAACGGGCTCGGCTCGACCCCTGCCGCGTCTCCGGACAGCCCCGGGGCCGGTCCAGCTCCGCCTACTTCTCCCCTGCGCCAGCTTGCTCTGCTTGCTCGCGGGCGCCGCGCTCCTGGACCTCCCGCTCGCGCTGCCGCCAGTACGACTCCTCCCGGCCGGCCCGCTGTTCGGCCTCTCGTAGGACTCGTGCCTCGGTTTCTCTGGCCCGTTTCGCGGCCTCCTCCTTCATCGCCTGTTCCCGGGCACGTTGCTCGGCCTCCGCACGCTCAGCCCGTGCCCGTTGCTCACGTTCGCGGGCACGATCGGCGTCCCGACCGTCGTCCGGACGCAGGGTCGATGCCGGCGACGGTTGATCCGCCGGAACCCCGGCCGGACCCGATCCCGGCAGGTTGGTGATCAGCACGAAAGACAACGCCAGTGCCGCGACCCCGCAGACCGTGGCACCCGCGGTCTGCCGCCGTCGGCGGCGCCTCGCCAGGATTCGCGCAAGATCATCATCGGCAATTCCTGCCGGCGGTTCGCCATGAAAACACGATTCGAAGTCGATCACGCGTTGATCGTTCTGCTGGTTCATCTTCTCTCGATCCTCTCTGGGCTGCTGGCGGCCGGGTCCGAGCGCTCCGTCAAGATCACGGAGAGCCGGGCCAGAGCCCGGGCCGTCTGACTCTTCACCGTCCCGGTCGTGATCCGTAGATCGCGTGCCACCTCCGCCACCGGTGCACCCCACCAATGCCGCAGGACGACGATCTGACGCTGTCGTGCCGGCAACTGCTGCAGGGCGTCGAGCAACTCCGAGCGCTCCTCGAAGCCGACAGTGGCCACATCGGCCGCGAGGTCGATCAAGCCGTCGTAGGACACCGTCCTCCGGCGCGAGGCCCGGCGCCACTCATCGATCGCCGTCCGGCTGATGGTCCGCCGGAGATAACTGTCGGGCCCGTCTTGCTTGACCCGGTGCCAGGCTCCATAGAGCTTGAACAACGCCTGCTGAACGATGTCCTCGGCCAGGATCCAGTCGCCGCACAGCAGGTACGCGGCGCGACGACAGCGGGTCCGATTGGCGGCGACGTATTCGGTGAACTCCGCGTCACGGTTGTTCATCGCCCTCCAGGGATTCCGGCTGGTTCGATCCTTGCCGCCGTTAAAGACGACGAACGGGTCCATTCGGTTGTCAGATCGGTCGAACTTTATGCTCCGTCCGCAGATCCGCGACCACCTCGCCTCCTGAGCCGACGGCAGCGGGAGACCTTCGTACTCTCCTATCCGGCGCGATCGGGCCAGGTACGCACCGACCACCGGCTACTTGTCACTTCGTGATCGTCGCGGCGGTGGTCGGCATCGGCCTTCTGATCATCCCCGCCGCAGTACTCATCGGGGTGAACGGGCCTGGAGTCGACTACTGAGGAGCAGTCAGTAGTGGCTCGGCGGCAGATCAGAGCCTGGAAGGATCGCCCGATCTCGACGACCCTCGTGATCATCGACGACGGGTCCGGGTTCGGGCACGGATAGCTGAGCACGGACCTCGGCGAGTTCGGCAGTGACCTCGGTCGGGTCTGCCGACAGTCCGTCGATCTGATTCAGGACGGTCCGTGCCTTGTCGTTCGCGCCCTGGCGGACCAGCAGTTCGGAGAGGTAGCTGAGCAGGGGCAGCCTCTCCTGATCACTGGCTCCGGAGTGGCGACGCAGTCCGGACTCCAGGACCGTGATCGCGGCCCCGACGTCGCCACGCGAATCGCCCTGCTGGGCCGCGTTCAACAGCACTCGCTCGAGCCGCGAGCCATCGCCCGAATCTTCCTCTCCCGCGGCGATCCGGAGCCAGTTGCCGGCGGGGTCGATCACGGAGAAGCCGGCCGTCATGCCCTGTTTCCGCCGGGGACGGGTGATTCGCGGAAAGCCGGACAGCGGCAGCTTTCCGTACTCCGCCCGCAGCCCGGCGGCGAACTCCTGGTAGAGCGCGCCGGTGTCGGCGACCGGGATGATCACGCTGCTCCAGTTGCTCTCCGGGTCGAAGCTCTCGATGCCGCCGAACTGCAGGTCCCAGCCGTCGCCACGGCTGACGCCGAAGCAGGGATAGGGCCGGTCTTGACGGTAGGTCTGGTGGAAGCCGAGGGACAGGTAGAACCGCAAGACAGGATCGAGGTCGGCGCAGGGCAGGATCGGAACCATTCGGACCATCCGACGAATATACCGTAAGGCGTACGGAATATCTCAGACCCCAAGCACGAATCCAGCGGTGCCAGTTCGGTAGGAACCTCTGGAGAGGTCAGACAGCGCTCACCGAGGCAAACGAGCTGGTCTACGACATCTCAAGTGCGACCGCTCGGGCGAGATCGATGTCGCGGCGTACGTCCTCGAGGTAGAACGGGTACCCGAAGACGCGGGCGACTCGGGCCATTCGGTAGGGCTGGTAATGCTCGCTCCAGTGCTGACCGAGATCGGTCCAGTGCCGCACGGCCTCCTGTAAGAGCTCGACGGCACGGTCGACCCCACCAACTCGACCGGTGATCATGGTCTCGGCGAGCTCCACCGCGGCGGCGATCTTGGCCGCGTAGTAGCGGCCCAGCGCCGCCGTCGCCCTCAGATCGAGCAGCGCGCAGGTCGCCTGCGGTTGCCGCCACGGAGTTTCGCGCTGCTCGACCTCGGCGACGCGGGCCTCGGCCCGGTCTGCCGCCTGCCTCAGTCGCGCGATCACGTCGGGCGGTGTTTCGCACCCGGAGAGGCCCTCTCCGGCCTGCTTGGACCGGACGAACTCTCGAATGCCGACGGTTCCGGCCCCCGGCATCGGTCGGCTGTCGACGAAGTCGAGCACGGTCCGGAAGCCGTCCCGAGTCAAGCAGCCCTCCGGATGCCATTGGAAATCCAAGTCGCGCCAACAGAGCCGGTTCACGGCGGGGATGATCATGGAGGCGGCCTGCAGGCCGTCATGGAGCTGTGCCGCGTCGTCCCCGAACTCGGCTACGGCGAGCCGCGCGAAGAGTTCGGTCGGTGTGTCGACGTCATAACTGAGTCTTCCCCAGAGCTGGAACTGCTGCCGATGTCGTTCGAAGTCCCATTGCCAGTCCTTGTGACCATGATCGACGTGCTGGAAGTCCCGCCCCCACAGATAGCCGTCCGCACCCCAGTAGAAGCCGTGCACCCGGGTGTTCTCACTCATTCCGCGGACGTACTCCCGAACATACTCTGTGTCGGCCCAGCGGTGGGTGTGCACGTCGTCATTGCGAACCGTGTAAAGGATCTGGGCGTCGTCGTGATCAAGACCGTCCCAGGGACGTTGCGACTGCTCGAAGGCCGGCCGCGGGTGGGAATAACAGTGGGCGATCGAGTACTTCCAGCTGAAGTAGAACCTGGCTGGCGGTATCCGTGGCCGGGTGATCCGATCGATATCGGCAACTGTTTGCATGTTCGTTCGGTGGATGAACTTCACCCGCCGCCCCGACCGTTCGATGGCCCGCAGGTAGGTGTCGGCGAGCCATTGCTCCTGCTCCGGTCCCGGTCATCGCCTCGCTGCCCGACGTGCCGATTCCGGCGATCTGCGGATAAGTGATCAACAGCCGGAAGATCATCTCCTCGAAGTAGTCCCCCACGATCGGTGCGAGTTGCCGGGCACGCGCCGTGTCCCAGCGGTTCACCTGCGAAGTTCCTTCACTGCTGTTGGCCAGGGCGGCCGGAAGGCCGAGGCCGGCCGCGATCGGCGCAGGCAGATAGACGTTCCAGGTGAAGATGTAGATGTCGATTCCGCGGGCCAGCGCATGATCGAAGAGGGCGTGGAAGAACGCCTCGTGCTCGGCAATTTCTCGATCCGAGTACGGATTCGCCGCCCGGAAGGCCGGCGAACTGATCATCAGCGGAAAGGGGTGCAGCGACCACAGGCTCAGGCAGTTGTAGCGGCTCCGCGCCAGTTCATCGATGAAGGCCCGCCAGAACTCGAGATCGAGAGCGGTCTGTTCGTTCTGCCGGAACGGATCTCCGTTGCTGTACGGCTCGTAGGGGAGATTGAACTTGATCCCACGCACGTGCAGCGTTGGCGACCTGCGGATCGAAAGGTCGGCCTCGGTCCAGCGGCCGGTCCGGATCAGGTCCGCCAGCTCGAGACAGCCATACATCAGCCCCCTGGCGTGCGCCGCTGAAACGGTGATCACCTCACCTGATCGTTCGACCGTGAAGCTCTCATCGGGATACTGCTCCTCGTCCCGGCCCTCCGCACCCGCCTCGAACGCCGCGACTTCCGACTGGTCGTTGACCAGCCGGACGACGACCGTGGGCGTTTGGGAGGGATCTCCGTACAGCGTCCGGTGCGGTCCGCGAACGGTGAAGCCGGCAGCCGTCAGGCATTCGCCCAACTCTGCAACGCCGAAGTCGACCAGCCGGGACCGAACCTGCTGTACGAGATAGACGGTGATCATCGTCCTCCTCCGGATGCGTCAGTCACCCGAGGATCTCGGTGCTGAGGGTGGTCGGGCACCAGTACTTCTCGATGTGTTCCACCACCAGTTCGGTGCCGCGATCATGGCTGACGTACGGCGCCCTGGCCGGGTTGTACATGGCGTCGGTGAGATCGCGGACCAGAATGGTGTGGAAGCCCCACCGAACGAGGTTCTTGATCGCGAAGGAACGGTTCAGGACGCACAGGTTGGTGTGGACGCCGGCGATCAACACGGCGCGGATCCCGGCCAGCCGAAACAGGCTGTAGATCTCCTCCCCGTCGTCGCTGACAGCATCGGATTCGGCGATCTTGAGATCAGGATGCTGACGGGTCCACACCCGCCGGGGAACGGACTCTCCGGTGTCCGACCCGCCATCGGAATCGTCGATCGGCAGCGGTGGATCGGTGAGGCTCGGTCCGGGCGGCGAGGACAGTCGGGGCACGTCGACCATCCGTCGGCGGCTCGGATGGTCGCGATAGAAGTCCATCGTCTCGGACGGCGCATGTACGATCAGCGCGCCCCGGCCACGCAGCCGCGTGGCCAGCACGTTGACGCGGGGTGCCAGGGCGGCGACCCGGGTGGTGGCGCCCCGGCTCCAGTGCTTGTCCCACAGGTCGCAGATGATCAGCGCCGTCTGTTCCGGGCAGAACGCACGACCGATGGTGAGTTCGCTCCAGTCACCGCTGCCGGCGAAGATTTCGCTCCGTCGACGTAACGTCATGATCAGTTCCACGGGCATCCTCGGTCGGGCTAGGGCAACAGATGCATCGTTCTACTATTCGGCCCTGGTGGTCGTTCTGGCAGGGCCGTCCCGCATGACGGCACGCGAGGTTACGGGCCCGAAGCGACTCCCTGAGACTGGCAGGTAGATCGATACACCTAGGGGGCCCGATGAGGAACAACGACTCGGCGCATACCGGTCGCGGTTCCGTGGTCACGATCAAGGACGTCGCAGCCGCGGCGAGGGTGTCACCGTCGACGGTCTCCAACCTGCTCAATGGCAGGGACTCACGCATGTCGGCCGAGACCCGGACCAAGATCGAGAAGGCGATGACTCGGCTCGGCTACCGTCCGAGCCGGGTGGCTCGCAGCCTCCGGACCGGAAAGGTTTCGACCGTCGGCCTGGTCGTTCCTTCGGTCGCCAACCCGTTCTGGGGGCACTGGGCGCAGGTGATCGAATCCGAAGCCTTGCGGCACAACCTCCAATTGCTGCTGTGCAACAGCGAACGGGACGCCGAGCGGGAGCGGGCCTACGTGGAGGAACTCTGGGCCAGCGGCGTCTGGGCCATCGTTCTGGGCAGCTCGCTGCCATCGCTGGCCCATGTGGGCGAGGCGATCCGTGAGGGACCGCTGCTGGTCGCGTTCGACCGCGAATCCCAGGTCGACGACCCGCCGGGCTTGATCAATCTGAGCGTGGACAACTTCGCCGGCGGGCGATTGGCCACGGAACACCTGCTCCGTCTCGGACACCGGCGGATCGGCTTCATCAGCGGCGCGATGGCCACGGTCAGCCGGCGCCGCCGACTGGCCGGTTACGAGAGTGCGCTGGCCGAGACCGGGCAGTCCCTGGACGAGGACCTGATCTGGGCCGACTCGGGAGACGGGTTCGGTGACATCGAGCCGAGCGACCTGGGGCGGCGCGGCATGCAGGCCCTGTTGGACCGTCGGGATCCGCCCACCGCCGTGGTCGCGATCAACGACATGTATGCGCTGGGGGCCTGTGCCGCCCTGCACGAAGCCGGAACGGACGCACCACGGGTTTCCGTAGTCGGCTTCGACGACATCATCCTGGCCCCGCTCTACAACCCGCCGTTGACCACGATCCGGCAACCGCTGCCCGCCATGGCCGAGTACGCCATTCGGGTGATCACCGGGGAGCAGCGTGCCGGTCGCCATGTCTTTCCGAGGTCCGTCCTGATGCAGCCGACGTTGATCGAGCGTGCCTCCAGCGGACCACCAAGCCAACGATCCAGGAAGTAGTGATGACCACGACAACCATGCAGCAGCCGTCCACCGAACCCGGCCCGGCGACCTGGGCCGTCTTCACCAAGCCTTGGCGAACTCCGTCCACGAAGGAACTGGCCGGACTCGTGACCCGGATGGGATTCAACGCCGTCGAGTTCCCGCTGCGGCCCGGATACCAGGTCGATCTGGACAACCTCGAGGCGTCTCTCGCCGATCTGGTAGCGGTCCTGGCCGACCACGGCGTCAGCGTGGCCAGCGTGGCGACGACGCCGGACGAACCCCGGCTCGCGGCCTGTGCGGCGCAAGGGATCGAGCTGGTCCGGATCATGGTCCCGATCGACGGCGACGGCTTCGTCGCGACGAAGGAGCACATTCGCCGCGACCTCGACGAACTCGTCCCGATCGCCCTCAGGTACGGCGTCAAGATCGGCATCCAGGCCCACCACGACTTCTACATTGCCGACTCCTCCGAACTGGCCCACCTGATCGCCGACTACGACCCCGACGCCGTGGTGGCGATCTGGGACGCCGCCCACGACGGCCTGGCCTGCAAGCGACCGGTGAACACGCTGGAGCTGTTGTGGGATCGGCTGGCGATGGTCAACTTCAAGAACGCCTACCAACGGCGCAGCGAACGGCGTACCGACGGCGCGGTCGAGTGGGACATCACCTTCGTCGAAGGGCCGGACGGGCTCTGCTCCTGGCCCGAAGCGGCCCGGCACCTCCGTGATCATGCCTACCGAGGCCCGGTCTGCCTACCGGCCGAATACACCGACGAGTCCGACCTCGAAGCCAAGACCGCCGCCGACCTGGCCTATCTCAAGTCCATGATCGAGAACGCGGAAGGTGAGAACCGAGGATGACCCAGCCACTGGTACGAGTAGCCATGATCGGCGCGGGCGGGATGGCCAACCGAGTCCATTACCCGTCGCTGGCCGATGAGCCGAACGCGGAGCTGGCCGCGGTCTGTGATCTTGACGAGTCGCGGTTGAACAGCACGGCCGACAAGTACGGCATCGAGAAGCGCTTCACCGACTATCGCCAGATGATCGACTCGACAGCGCCGGATGCCGTGTACGCCATCGGCCAGCCCGAGTTCATGTACGACATCTGGTGCTGGTGTCTGCGTCAGGGGATCAACCTCTTCGTGGAGAAGCCGCTCGGCCTGACCCTGCACCAGGCGACCGTGCTCAAGCACCTGGCCGAGGAGAACGGCTGCATCACCCAGGTCGGCTTTCAGCGTCGCGCGGCACCGTTGCTGACCCATGCGCGGCAGGCCTTGGCGGACCGCGGACCGGTGACCCACGCGATCTGCACCTTCTACAAGTGCCAGCCCGATCCGATGCTCGGCGCCCGGGATCACATGATGGATGACGGAGTGCACGCGATCGACACCCTGCGGGCCATCTGTGGCGGTTCCGTCGTGGACCTGCACAGCGTGATCCGCCGGGTCGGGACCCCCGACATCAACTTCTTCTCCGCTCAACTCGTCTTCGACACCGGCGCGACGGGCCTGCTGGTGAACAGCTGGACCAGCGGACGGCGGGCTTTCCAGGTCCAGCTGCACGCGCCCGGGGGATGCGCCGAACTCGATCTCGAGGGCACCGGACACCTCTACACCGACGGTGACGTCGCCGGTGTCACGACCACGGCACAAGAAGTCGCCGGTTCGACGGCACCTCATGTCTTCGGCGGGTTCAGCCAGAAGACGGCCGAGTTCATCGAGGCGGTGGGTGCCGGGAAGCAGCCGTCGTCCAACTTCACCGACGCCCTGGAGACCATGCGCATCGCCGAGGCGATCTTGCATCGATCACACCTGATCGACGTCTCCTGAGCGACAGCTCTTGATCAAGCACGCTGCTTCAAGGAGGAACCCAGCATGTACCCCGACAACCTCAGGCCGCCAGGCCGCTCGACTGGAGCGTGGTCGCGTCGCGATCTCCTGCGGACCGGTATCGGTGCCGCCGCCACCGGCACGTTGTTCCTGGCCGGGTGCGGACCAGACAACTCGGGCGGCGGCGCCGACGAAAGCGGCGGTGCGGCCGTCGAGCTGCCGCCGGAAATCTCCGGAGCCGCCTACCCCAAGGACTATGTCGGTCCCAGGGTCCGGAAGATCAGCTCCATCGCGGACCGCTCGAAGGCGTTCACCGTGGTCGTCAACCAGGACACAGCCGTGGTGGGAGATTGGAACAAGAACGAGTTCTCCCAGTGGCTCGAAGAGCAGACCGGCGTCAAGATCAACTATTTGACGGTTAACACGGCCGGCGAGGACATGACCAAGATCAACGCCATGATCAGCGCCGGAGACCTGCCGGATGCGTTCCTCAGCATCCCGTTCAGCCCGGATCAGATCGCTTTGTACGGACAGCAAGGTGTCTTCCGGCCCCTCGATGATCTGGTCCAGAGCTATGCCCCTCGGGTCCAGGAGTTGTACGCCGGCTATCCGGACGCCAAGACCCTGGCCAAGGCCCCCGACGGCAAGATCTACGCCGCCTACGGCCTCAATGACTGCTATCACTGCCGAGCCTCGGACACACGCACCTGGGTCAACAGCGAGTTCCTCGAAACACTCGGTCTCAAGGCGCCCAGGACCACCGAAGAATTCCGCACGATGCTGAAGGCGATGGTCGACCAGGACGTCAACGGGCACGGGGATCTGGTGGCGTTGGCCTGTCCGACGGCCGCGCCGCAGAACGACCAGATCGATCGCTTCTTCATGAACTCGTTCCTCTACAACCCCGGCGAACCATGGTTGCGGCTGACCGACGGCAGAGTGGACTTCGTCGCCAACAAGCCCGAGTGGCGGGAGGGTTTGCGATTCCTGCGAAGCCTGTACGACGACGGGACGCTCACCCCCCAGCTGTTCACCACGACCAGGGAGTCGCTACAACGGTTGGATGACGCGAAGGATCACTTCCGGATCGGCGTCCTGCGCCATTCCGGCCCGGAGAAGGTGATCGACGTCGGCAGCAACGCGGCCGACGCCCGCTGGCGGAGCTACCAGCCGTTGCTGCCGCTGGAAGGTCCGGCCGGCGTCCGTGCCACGCCCTGGATGTATTACCGCGGCATCGTCGAGAACTCGTTCGTGATCACGTCGAAGTGCGAGGATCCGTCGACCTTGATGAAGTGGGCCGATGTCCAGCTGGATCTGGAGGTGACGCTGCGTGCGTATGCCGGCCAGCAGGAGAAGAACTGGTACCTCTGCAAGAAGGGCGCCCAGAGCATTCTGGGCCAGCAGGCGCTGTGGAACGCCAAGACCTGGCCGGCCCCGGTCGGCACGTCCTGGAACCAGAACTCGCTGATGTTCCGGTCCAACGGGTTCCGGCTCGGGCAGGAGATCAACCCCGACAATCCGACCTATGAGGCCAATCTCTATCGAGCGACCACCCAGTACGAGCCGCTGCAGCAGCCGAAGGAGTGGGAGCTGCCGCCGGTGATCCTGAACCCCGATGTCGCCGGCATGGTCGTTGACACCGCCGTCTCGTTGTCGAATCTGGTGAAGCAGTCGATCGCTGAATTCTCGACCGCGAAACTCGACGTCAACGACGACGCGGTCTGGACGACGTACGTCGACAAGATCAACTCGATGGGCCTGGATCCGTACCTGCAGGCCCATCAACAGGCCTATGACAACCGCGCAGGCTAGTCGGGCGCCGAGCATCGGACGGTCGGGTCGGCGGATCGCCGAGCCGCGTTCGGACCGCGCGTTCAACCTCATCAACTACAGCGTCCTGGCGATATTCGCGCTCTCGGTCCTGTATCCGTTGATCTACGTCATGTCGTCCTCGTTCTCCAGCGCCGACGCGATCCGGGGCGGACAGGTATGGCTGTGGCCGGTCGGCTTCACCACGGACGCCTATCAGACGATCCTGTCCTCGCCGGCTCTGGTGACCGGATTCGCCAACTCGGTGATCTACTCGATCGCCGGCGCCCTGATCGGGACCGCCTTGACTGTGCTCGCCGGCTATCCGTTGTCCAGATCCGACCTCTATGGCCGCCGGGTCCTGATGTTCGTCATCCTCATCCCGACCGTCTTTTCCGCGGGAATCATCCCGACCTACGTCATCGTGCAACAGCTCGGACTGCTCAATACCCGGTGGGCGATCATCCTGCCGGCAGCGATGAGCGTGTTCAACGTGATCATCACCCGGACCTACTACCAGCTGACTCTTCCCCATGAGCTGCTCGAGGCCTCCCGGGTGGACGGCGCCAACGACTTCGATTTCCTGCTCCGAATCGCGTTGCCGTTGTCCAAACCGATCATCGCGGTCAATCTCCTCTTCTACGGCATCGCGCAGTGGAACGGCTGGTTCAGCGCGCTGGTCTACCTGACCGATCAGAGCCTGTTTCCCTTACAACTGGTGCTACGCGAGATCTTGACCCAGAACTCGCTCGACCCGTCCCAGGTCGGCGGGATGGACGCCGCGGAGCTGATCCGCCGGGAGGAACTGTTCGACAAGCTCAAGTACGCGTTGATCGTGGTCGCCATGCTGCCGCCGCTGATCGCCTATCCGTTCGTGCAGAAGCACTTTGTCAAGGGGGCCCTCATTGGTTCACTCAAGTGAGCGGCTGGAGATGATCGGCGACGCTTCGAACCGCGCTACGACCCGGCGACGCCCCGGATCCCGGCGGCGAACTCCGCTCCAGCGGCTGAAGGCATCCTGGCGGCTGTACGTGATGCTCGTCCCGCCCCTGGGCTATGTCCTCGTCTTCCTCTATCTGCCGTTGTACGGCATCCAGATCGCGTTCAAGAACTTCTCCGCCGCGCTCGGGATCAACGCCTCGCCCTGGGTCGGCGTGCAACACTTCCGGACGTTCTTCACCTCATATCAGTTCTGGCCGCTGATCCAAAACACGATCTTGCTCAATGTCTACGAGCTGCTCGCCCTGATCCCACTTCCGATCCTCCTCGCCCTGCTGCTCAACGCGGTGCGCAGCAAGCTCTACTCCCGCGGCATCCAGCTGATCACCTACGCGCCGCACTTCATTTCGACCGTGGTCGTGGTCGGGATCCTGATCATGATGCTCGACCCCACCGGCGGACTCGTCAATCAGGTCGTCCACCTGTTCGGAGGACAGCCGGTCGACTTCATGGGCAACCCCGACTACTTCCGCCACATCTACGTCTGGTCGAGTGCCTGGCAGACCCTCGGCTATTCGGCGATCATCTATCTGGCAGCGTTGGCCGGCGTCGATCCGGCGTTGCACGAGGCCGCGACCGTTGACGGCGCGACCCGGCTGGCCCGGATCTGGTACATCGACCTTCCGGCCGTGATGCCGGTGTCGATCACGCTACTGATCTTGAATCTCGGTGCGATTCTGTCGTCCGGATTCGAGAAGGTGCTGCTGATGCAGAACCCTTTGAACCTGTCGGTGTCTCAGGTGATCGACACCTACGTCTATCAGGTCGGCCTGCGATCAGCCATCCCGCAGATCTCCTACGCCACGGCGATCGGGCTCTTCAAGTCCGTCATCGGGTTGATCCTCATCATCCTGGCGAACTGGCTGGCCCGTCGCGTCGCCAAGACCAGCCTCTTCTGACCGGACGGCATGCCGGCTCACACGATCGATCACCCGTAACCCATTGGAGGAAGCACAGATGTCGAACACAGACGGCACCGTCCTGGTGGCCGGGGCCAGCAGCGGAATCGGACGCGCAGTCGCCGAGACCGCCGCCGCAGCCGGTCACCGGATCGTCCTGCTGGCGCGACGGGAGCGCGAGCTCGCCGCCACGGCGGCGATAATTCGGGAGGCGGGTGGGCAGGCCGAGACGGTCGCCGGCGATGCCACCGATCCGGCGGCCTGCGCCGCCGCCGTCGCGCTCGCGGAGCAGGACTCGACGCTGACCGCGATGATCAACTGTGTCGGTGGCAACCTTCCCGGCCGCTCGCTGCGAGACCTCACCCCCGAGGCGTGGTCGTCCATGCTGCGAACGAACCTGGACTCGGCCTTCCTGTTGACCCAAGCCGTCCTGCCCACCTTTCGCAGCCATGGCGGCGGGTTGCTGGTGCACGTGGCGTCTCGTTCGGTCCACGCACCGGATGCGTCCGGTGCCTCCTACCAGGCGGCCAAGGCCGGAGTCGCGGCCCTCGCCCACGCCACGGCGATCGAGGAGCAGACCAATGGCATCCGGGTCAGTGTCGTCTACCCCGGCATGACAGACACGCCGTTGGTGCTTCAGCGGCCCGTTCGACCAAGCCGGGAAGAACTGGATCGGGCCCTCCAGCCCGCCGACGTCGCCAGCGTGATCCAGCTCCTGCTCGACCTCCCGGCCCGAGCCCACGTGCCTGATGTCTCCATCTACCCGACGAGCTGAGGAACCCGTGCAACTGGACTTCAACGGACAGACCGCGCTGATCACCGGCGGTGCCGTCGGCATCGGTCGAGCCGTCGCGCTCGCGTTGGCGAGGGCGGGTGCGGCGATCGCGATCACCCATCACAGTCACGACGCGACGTCCTTGATCGACGAGATCGTCGCCGGAGGCGGAACGGCCCACGACTTCGCCCTGGACGCGACATCGAGCTCCGCCGTCGACTCGGTCGTCGACCGGGCCGCCGCGGCACTGGGCGGCCGGATCACCTGCTTGATCAACAACAGCGGCGGCCTGGTCGCCCGGGTCCCGGTCTCCGAGATGTCCGATCAGCACTGGCACCAGGTGATCGATCTCAACCTCGCCAGCGCGTTCTATTGCACCCGCGCCGTGCTGCGGCACATGCCGGCGGGCGGCCGGGTGATCAATATCTCTTCACTCGCCGGTCGCACCGGAGGCGGCCAAGGAGCAGTGGCGTATGCGACGGCGAAAGCCGGACTGGACGGATTCACCCGGGCGACCGCGAAGGAGCTGGCCCCGCGCGGAATCCTGGTGAACTCGATCGCCCCCGGCTTCATCGCCGACACCCCGTTTCATGCGACGTTCACGCCGGTCGAGGCCCAGGACGCGACCGTGCGATCCCTCCCGGTCGGTCGCCCGGGACTCCCGGACGACGTCGCCGGCGCGGCACTCTACCTGCTGTCGCCGATCTCATCCTTCTGCACCGGGATCACCCTGGACCTCAGCGGCGGAAGCTTCTGACCGGTCCCCTTCGAGCGGGAACTGCTGCACGACTGGCCACAGGCAGGGTCAGTCAATCCTCAGCCCAGGAGTGCTTCGACCCGGGCGTCGACGGGCTCAGCCCGAGGATGCCGAGAACGTTGTGGATGCTCTCCTCCAGGATGGCGTCGGCGAGGACCGGATCGGTCAGCGAGCGGGACAGCTGAATCGTCCCGATCATCAACGCGTAGGCGCTCGACACCTTGACCCGATTGGCCGGACCCAGCTCGCCGATCACGGCTGTGAGGTGGTCGAGCAACTCTCCCACGGCAGCCGTGTAGGCCTGCCTCGTCGCGACGTCGCAGCGACCCAACTCCTCGAGCAGGGCGGCCGAGGGACAACCGTCGGCCCGATGGTCCCGATGCTCCGGCGACAGATAGTTCACGACGAACTGGGCCAGTTCGTCACGCGTGGTGACGCTCCCCAGGAAGTCCGCTGCCTGGCGGCGCAGTTCCTCGGTCACCGTGGCACCGACCAGGTCTTCCTTGGAATCGAAGTGGGCGTAGAAGGCGCCGTTGGTCAGTCCGGCGTCGGCCATCAGGGTCGAGACGCCCGAGCCGTCGATGCCGTCTGCCTTCAGTCTCCGACCGGCGGCCTCGATGATGCGTTCCCGGGTTTGTCGCTTGTGTTCCTTGTCATACCGAGCCATTGCTCTGCTGTCTCCTTCGAGAAACCGTGATAACGTTATATTACGATCATAATCTAATCCCAGCAAGGAGTCACCATGAGTGATCAACCGGTCGCCATCGTCACTGGAGCCGCCGCAGGAATCGGCGCGGCCACAGCCTCGGCACTCGCCGACAAGGGCTTCGTGGTCGTCGGCACCAGCCGCAACGCCGCCACGGTGACCCCGGCCGCGGGAGTCACCATGGTCGACCTCGATGTTGCCAGCGACGAGTCGGTGGCCCGAGTCGTCGACGGTGTGATCGCCGAACACGGTCGGATCGATGTGCTCGTCAACAACGCCGGCATCGGCTCGGCCGGCGCGGCGGAGGAAAGCTCGATCGAGCAGGCCCGACACATCTTCGACGTCAACGTCTTCGGCACCATCCGCATGATCAACGCCGTGCTGCCGCAGCTGCGCCGGCAGGGCACCGGACGGGTGATCAACGTGTCGTCCGTGCTCGGCCTGATGCCGGCCCCTTACATGGCGCTGTACGCGGCGACGAAGCACGCACTCGAGGGCTACAGCGAATCGCTGGACCACGAGGTACGGGAGCACGGAGTCCGAGTCCTCCTCGTCGAGCCCTTCTATACCCGGACGGCATTCGAGACCAACGCGGTGAATCCGGATCGGCCGCTGGACCTGTATGAAGATCGCCGGACTGCGGCACGGCGCATCGCGGCAAACGGGATCGAGAACGGCGACGCCCCGGCCGTCGTCGCCGCCGCCATCGTCACCGCCGCCACCACCCACCGGCCTCGGCTGCGCAACCCGGCCGGCCCCTCGGCCCGACAGGTCTCCCTGCTGCGACGGTACGTGCCCGCCGCGGCGTTCGATCATCAGATCCGCAGGCTCAACCGGCTACCAGCGGCACGGTAACGCCGTTTTCAGCCGCGGTCTTCGAGATCCGTCCGTAGCCTCCACCGCCACCGCCCCTCGACGACTCTCGTGGACGACCACCCCGGGTGGTCATGCTCGTGAGGTGGTGTGCGGCCCGCCGGTTCAGGGGATCGTCGTTGGTGACGTGAGGACGAGCCATGACACCCACCCACTACGTGATCATCGAGAGCCAGCTGCCGGATGCGGTGGCGGAGTTGCTCGACCAGCGCTTCGACGACGTACGCGTGTGCCGGCGCCGATATCAGAGCATGTTGCATTGTCGACTCCCGGATGAGGCCGCACTACGCGCCCTGGTGACCCAGCTGTGGGATGTCGGCGCCCGGGTGCTCCTGCTGGTCGATGTCGCCGATGCTTCCGAGGGGGCCTTGCGATGACTGCCACCGCACAACGCCTCAAGCAGCAGGACCCCGAGAGGGCCGACGACGGATCCCGTCAGCCTCGGCTCGCTCGCGGCTGGTCTTGGGTCTGGCTGGTCCTGGGTGCGGCGATGGTGCCGTTTGCGGCGCTCCAGACCTTGGTGCCGGTCGTCGCCTGGGTTGCACCGATCCTGCTGCTGCGATTCAGCCGCACGCAGCGTCTCGTCATCGCCCTGCCCACGCTGGTCGTCGTGATATCGCTCGGCTCGCTGGTGGCCCTCCGCGGCGGCTTCTTCCCGATCGCCGCCGGACTCGACTATGTGCTGTTCGTGGTCGGGCTCGGCATCGGCGGAGCCGTCCCCTACGCCGTGGACCGCCTGCTGGCGCCTCGACTCGGCAGCGCTTCGCGCACGCTCGTCTTTCCCTTGGCCGTCACGGCTACCGAGTTCCTGGCCACGTTCGGAAATCCCTTCGGCACGGCGGGAAGCGTCGCCTACTCCCAGTACGCCAACCTGCCGCTGGTCCAGCTGGTGTCCCTGACGGGGATCTGGGGCCTGACCTTCCTGGTCTCCTGGCTGGCGCCCGTGGTCAACCAGGTGTGGGAGAGCGGGCTGCCGCACCGGACCGCCACCGTCGGCCCGATGGTGTTCCTCGCCGCCTTGAGTGCGACTCTTGCCTTCGGCGGCATCCGCCTCGCCTTCCCCGGAGCTACCAGCGAGACGGTTCGAGTCGCCGCGCTGGCACCGAACCGCGGGCTGTCCGACCTGGCGTACGCAGCGCCGGAGGGTGGTGCCCGAACGACCGCAGAGCGGGCAGCGGTGCGGGACAGCCACCTGGCTCCCGTTCTCGATGATCTGTTCGCCCGGTCCGAACACGAGGCCAGGGCCGGCGCCAAGATCATCTCCTGGTCGGAGGCCGCGGCGCTGGTCCTGGAGGAAGATCAGCGGACGGTGGTGGCCCGAGCGGCTGAACTGGCCCGGCAGGAACAGGTCTACCTGCAGGTGTCGATGATCGTGCTGCTCGCCCGACCCGATCCCGAGCGCGGTGTCAGGAACACGAACCACGCGGTGTTGCTGGACCCGAGTGGATCGGTGGTCTGGGACTACCTGAAGGCCAAGCCGACGCCCGGCGACGGCCACCTGCCCGGCCCGGGCGACATCCCCTCCGTCGACACGCCCTACGGCCGGCTGGCTACCGGCATCTGCCAGGACGACTTCTTCCCCGACCTGCTCCGCCAGGCCGGTCGGTCAGACGTCGACATCCTGCTGCTCCCCTCAAGTGACTGGGAGAGCGCGGCGGCCTGGCACGCACATCAGGCGCCGTTCCGGGCGGTGGAGAACGGAGCGGCGCTGGTGCGCGCCACCCGACAGGGCATCTCCTTGGCGACCGACGACCAAGGGCGGCTGCTCGGCTACAAGCCGGACTACTTCGTGGCCGCCGATCAGACCCTCGTCACGTCGGTGCCGACCCGGGGGCACGATCCCGCCTACGTCCTGCTGGGCGACAGCTTCGCGTACGCCAGCGTCGGCGGCCTGCTGGTCCTCACCGGATGGGCGATCCGCCGGTGGCACCGGCGAGGCGCGTCGACGCGCTGACCCCTGGCACTCAGATCAGCCCGAGCCGCCGTCCCCGGTGGACGGCCTCGGCCCGGGAGGCGGCGCCGAGCTTGCGGTAGAGGGCCTTCGTGTAGCCCTTGACTGTGTTGAGGGACAGGAACATCGTCGCAGCGATCTCCCGCTGCGACGGCTGCCCGGCCAGGGCGCGGAGGATGGAGAGCTCCCGGTCCGTGAGCTCCTCGTCGAGCCGGCCGACCCGGCGGGCGGCCCGGATCGCCCCGCGCCCGAGCCGGTTCTCCACCCTCTCCAGCTCGCCCACTGCGGTGGCCCGACAGGGTTCGGTGTCAGCGACCTCCCGCGCCCGGGTCAGCGCGTCCCGCGCGCCGGGCCGGTTGCCGCCGGCGACCTCGGCTTCGGCGAGACTCGTGAGCGACATCACCAGCTCGGTGGCCCGCCCCCAGACCTCGGCCAAGGTTGCCGCGCGGCGGAGGGTGATCGCGGCCTGGCTCAGATCCGCACGCAGATAGGCGATCCTGCCCTCGACCAGACGAAGCCAGGTGACCGAGGCGGCGGCGGCATCGCCCCACGCCTGCTCGCAGCCGGCGGCGCGTGCGGCCGCGTCCTGCACCAGAGCGCGCGCCTGCTCCACCTCGCCGAGATGCAGCAGGGCCAGCCCGTACAGACCTGTCGCCTGGAGCAGCACCGGAGTGGGCAGCAGCTGCCTGGACGGGCAGGCCCACGCCTCCCGCAAGGTTTCGACAGCTTCGCGGTAGCGCTCGGCTCGCATCTGGGTGCTGCCCAGTGCGACCCGGGACACTACGAAGCCGGGTTGGGTGGGATCGTCCTCGAGGTCAGCCGCGCGCTGCGCCTCCAGCACAGCGATGCCGACCTCCTCCTGCTGCCCGTGGCCGTAGGCCGCGCGCATGGTCAGCACACTGGCCAGGGCGCTGTGCCAGCCATCGATCCGGTCCCGGTCGTCGCTCACCATCGGCTGCACGGCATCACACCAGGCGGTGACGTCGTCGAAGCGACCACAGAGCGCGGCTGCGTACGCCAGCATCAGCAGGACCTGGACATCCGGCGCAGCACTCTTCGCCACGCAGCGTTCCCCCAGCTCCAGGTAGATGCTCGCCGCACCGCGCTCGAAAAACCACGTCTCGTGAGCACGGAGCAGCGCCATGGCCGACGCGGCATCGCCGGCGGCCAGCCGATAACGCACCGCCTGCTCGATCTCGCCCTGGTCGGCGTACCAGGCGGCGGCCCTACCCAACAGCTCCGGGACGAGGTCCGCCGGGCCACGGTCGAGCTCGCCTCGCAAGACCTCGCGGAACAGCCCGTGGGAGCGATACCAGCGGCGACGGTGGTCAAGCGGATGGAGGAACAAGTTGCGGCGGACGAGATCATCCAGCACTTCCGCTGAGCCGCCACGGCCCAGCACCGCATCACACAACGGGGCCGACAGTTGCTCCAGCGGCGAGGTACGGACGAGGAACTCGCGGTCCAGTGGCGCCAGCTGGTCGAGGATCTCCTCGGAAAGGTAGTCGACGATGTGCCGGTCGTCGCCGTGAATGCGGGTCACGGCCGAGTCCACGTCGTCCGACTCAGTGAGCGTCACGGCCACCAGCCGAAGCCCCGCCGCCCAGCCTTCGGTCCGTCGCCACAGGTTGTCCACGGTCGAGTTGGTCAGCCGCGCGTGGCCGGAGGCAGCGAGCATCGCCGCCGACTCCTCGGCTGTAAAGCGCAGGTCGCCGGCCCTCAGCTCCGTCAGTTCTCCCCGTGCGCGGAGCCGGGCCAACGGCAGTGGCGGATCAGCCCGACCGGCAACGACCAGCTGCGCGCTGGTCGGCAGATAGCTGACCAGGAACTCAACGCCCTCGTGGATCCTGGCGTCGCCGAGCACGTGGTAGTCGTCGAGGATCACAACGACCGGATGCGCGGTCTCGGCCAGCTCGTTGAGCAGGAGCGGTACGGCAACCGCCAGCGGATCGACGGCGGAGGCGGACAAGGCCCGCAGGGCAGCATCGCCCAGCCCTGTCGCTTGCTGGACGCTGGTGATTAGGTACGTCCAGAAGCGATGTGCGTCGTCGTCTGAGACGTTCAACGACAGCCAGGCCACCCGGCGCGAACACCCAGGCGCGGTTGCCCACTGCGACAGCAGCCGTGTCTTGCCCCAGCCGGCCGGGGCGACAACCAGCCCCAACCGCGTCCGGGATGCCTGCAACCGGTGCAGCAGGCGGTCCCTCGGAACTTCCGCGTGCTGCGGCGGTGGGATCGTGAGCTTGACGGCGAGCAGAATCGACTCTGGTGCCGGCCCGTTCTCCATGGGGACAATCTTCGCAGTCGTCCGGGACGGATCGGCGTGTTCAGCCGCCGCCGGTTTTTGCCGGTCTCCCTGCACTGGTTGGGAATCGGGCCTGCCGTGGATGTCAACTGACCGCTCTCCCGAGTACCCGCAGACTCGGTTGCGCCACTAACGACGGCGCCGACTCCACCGCAACCAGACCAAGGTCCAAAACGGCCACCGCGTCTGGAAGGGAGATTGTGGGACGGGCACCTGCTCAAAGTGACGACGACGATCGCGATTGATCGGCAACGAACACCAGCGTGCCCCGAGGGACCCTGACCAGTCTCGCGACCAACCCGGGACCAGGTGGGTGCTGCTTCCGGCCATCGTTCAGTCTCGCTCATGGCTGCGTTGTCGATCTTGCCGTTGTTCGGCGCTGGCCCTGGTGGCGACCATTGTTGACAGAACAACAGCGACTCGCTTGATCACGGATGTGGTCGGTCGCTCTGTCGCTTCCCCAGGAGGTCACGACAATGCAAACCCTGGCGTCGCGTGGATCTAGCGGAGATCATCTCGGGACGGTTCGCAAATTCTTCGAGCTCCTCCGACACAATGACATCGACGACTGGGCGGAACTGTGGGCTCCCGACGGACGCATCATCATCTTCTATCCACCGGAGGGATTCTTGTCGACGATCGAGGGACGGGAGGAGATCGTTTCCGGGTTTCGTCATCTGTTCGCCGCGTTCAAGACATTCGAACCCGAACTCACCGGAATCTATCCGGCGGCCCCGACGCGGGTGCAGCCGACCCCGGGGGCATCGCAACCCAGCGTGAGCAGCCCCCCGATCTACGACGGGCCGGCGGAACCGGAGCTCACCGCCGAGCGGATCTGGGGCTCGACCGGCGATACCAAGCCGTCCGTCGTGGCGCTGCGGGGGGACGGTGTGGTACCCGCCTCCTCCGAGCGTCCGGCGTACCTGATCGGGACCGACGGCCGCGAACGGTGGCGGCTGTCGAAGCAAGATCAAGCTGTCCAAGAAGGTGACGGCGGCCAGTGTCCAGCTGGGAACACCGCGAGTCGCCGACCGGGCCGGGACGGTGATCGCCGGCGACTACACCCGGGACTGGTGCCAGGCGAATCTGAACAAGTGCTACAGCCAGGACCAGATTGTCAGTCCGGAGTACGGGGTGGCCAGGTTCTCCACGATCGACGGGAGTCCGATCTGGTCGACGGTGCTGGTGCCCTCCGTACGGCATGAACCGGCCGAAAGTCCGGAATTCGCCCACGTGTCGGTCGCACTCACCACCGAGTCCACCGTCCTGGTCACCGTCGCCTCCGAAGAAACCGACCGGGCGCCCGCCGCCGTCGGGACCGTCGCCCTCGATGCGAGCGACGGTAAGAAGCTCTGGACGGTCTCCGGCATCGAGGCGGTGGGATCGAGTGGCGACAAGATCCTGGGCATCGCCACGACCGATGACGATCCCCTGACTCCCCCGGGTACCCAGTCGTTCTCGACGCGAGCACAGAAAAGGACACCGATCCTGGCGAACCTACTTCGCCTGGACCGAGAACGGACCTGACGGTCGTCGCGTCATGGCGCACATGCTGTCCTCGGCGACTCCACTGCCCAGCGGGGAACAGATCCCGTTACTGACGCTGTCGGCAATCGTTGGCGGCTAGTTGTGGGCGCTCGCGGGGCGACAGAGGAGAGCCGGTGCTCGGCCTCATCCATGCGGTCGACGAGCGCTGGCTGATCACCACCGAAGATCAACAACTCACCGTCTACCAGTTGACCCACTGATCATCCCGGCGACTGTCCGGTCATCGGTGTTGCGACCACCACGGAGGCATGAGCGTTCCGGATGGCTGCCATTTTCCGCACGGCAACCGAACCAGGTTCAACTGGCCCTGGAAAGTTGTCCGGACACATCGCCACAGCGATGACCGTGCGAAAGCGCGCACCTATGGCCACTCGATCGGGTTTCCTGACGAGCAGCTGGACTGGTCCGAGGGAAACTCGCGGAACCCTCGCGCGAGGTAGTTCTCCAGCGCGTTGGGGTGGTCGTCGCTGGAGGTGTGGAGCCAGATTCGCTCGGCCTGAAGTGCCCACGCCAGGTGGAGTGCGGCGGTTAGGAAGTGGCCGCCTAGGCCTTGCCCGATCCGTCCGGGCACGAGACCGAAGGAGTCGATCTCGATGTCTGGAACGAGTTCCACGTTCAGGGACAGCAGCCCTATCGTCTCGCCGCCGAGTTCGCCCGCCCAATGCCGCAACGAGGACGACGCCAGAAAGTCGGACCATCGCTCGTCAGACCATCCCTGGCTCGGCCAATCGAAGTCACGCCCGACCGCGAGCGTCAGCGCGCGGACCTTCTCGCCGCTGATCGGTCGCATTGATACTGGCGCCGGTACGGCAGACGTCGATGGGCGCACCTCACTTGGATGCGTCATTTCCAGGTAGGTCAACTCAGGCATACTCGCGATGCTCGCACAATGGGTGAATTGAGTCACATGAATTGAGCCGCGTCGAACGGCAGGGATCGAACACAGGTTCCACTCTCGATGGTGGGAGGTGAACGGGGCGATACCGAAGCCGTCACCAACTCGATCGGGCGCACGAAGTACGGCCCGGCTTTCGGCCGAGTCCAGCACCGCCAGCGTGGCGACGAACGGTGCCTGCTCGCCGCGCAGTTTGAGGACCGTCACTAATGCCGGAAGTGCGAGGGGTGACCGGCTGGGGGACGAGGGCGATGCCGAGGCGCCGCGACGCAGGCGATCTTGATCAAGGACAGACCGACCGCAAGGTCCGGTCCGCCGCCAGCGGCCCAGACCCGGGTTCTCGCCGCCATCCGGGCTTCACGGAGCCGGGCCAGGGCCGCGGCATCGACTTTTGTTCACGACCCGGAAGGCGGTCGGGTCTGAGGCGACGAGATCGAACAAGCGGGACTGATCCCGCAACGTTCTCAAATCCGCGAGGGTGTCACCGCCGTCAGCGATCGCGACCGCGAGATCTGCCAAGACCTGCCCGGGCTGATGCAACGGCGGCAACTTGTAGGTGCCGATCAATACTCGCGACCACCCGGTGACCAGCCCCGACTTCCGGGCCAAGTCCCGCAACAGAGCGGTCCCGGCGTGCGACACGAGCCCTTTACCATCCGTGCTGACCACGATCCGTCGACCCGGCTTGCAACGCTTCACCTGGAAGTATCTTTCTTTGAAGAGAAGCTTGACTGCGCTAAGCCACTTTTCGCTTACAAACAAGGCACTTCCACCCATTTCCAGCCCGTGTCACCAACTATCCATGAACCCCTGAGGCTAGGCGCCATTGCCGGCGCGTGGCCGGCCACGCAGGCAGCCCGAATGCCGCCGACCGAAGCCCTCCGAACCCTGCCCTGACCGCCACCGGGCCGACAACAGCCGGTGACGATCATTGGATTGCAGACGACACTCCGCGACGCCGTCCTGGTCGACGACGGACGCCTGACCCACTTCGGTTGACCGAACTGCTCACCTCGTTGTGATCTTGGTGGCTTCCCTCGAGCCCAAGCACAGGACAGGACCACTGGCAGCCGGCCGCACTGGACGGACGTTTCCTCGTCAGCCGATCGGCCGCCTGCCGCATCTTCACCGCGAGCCGGGACCGGAATCTCAATTCTCTGTGAGTGCGAAGGAACTCCTCGTACAGCCGCTGATCTTCGGCCGCACCGAGTCGTTCTTCGTAACGCCGACGGAACAGGTCTGCAGTCGGAAGATTGTTGATCATGAAGGGAACACCGTGTCCTTTCTAGCGATTCGTCGCGGCGGCTCAGAACTAGATGTTGCGGCGTCGGTTCGGGCCGCGGTCGTCGACGAGGCGCCGTTGATCGCCGTAGGTGCCGTTGGTGACGTTGTCGCGTCGGAGCAGGTCGCGTGGGAAGCCCAGGGTGGGTGCGCTGGCCTTGTCGAGGGCGCGGAGTTGGTCGTCGCCGAGGTGCAGGTCGGCGGCCGCCAGGTTTTCGTCCAGCTGGGCGAGGCTCTTGATGCCCAGCAGCGGGATGACGTTTCCGCGCCGGGTGGCGGCAATCCAGGCGAGGGCCAGCTGCGCCGGGGTGCGGCCGAGGTCGCCGGCGATCTCGAGGACGAGGCGGACCGTTTCGTCCGGGCCGTTCCAGCTGTGCTGGAAGAGTTCCGCGTCCTGTAACGCACCTTGCCTCCATTCGTTCGGTGACTCCATGGAAGCGCAATCGAGGGCATTCGAAAAGCGAAGATTTGGCATGCAGGTCATGTCGATTTGGCATGGACAGGTGCGGCAGCTCTGGTTCGAAGTCTTCCAGCAGGGCGTTCGGCCAGCCGTTCCACATCCGGGCGGCCTCGCGGCTCTGGTCGGCGGGGGGGGGGGGAATCGCGTACCGAGGCAGCAACCAGGCTGGCTCAGGAGATGATCTTGGTGACGCGGCGACCTGTGGTCAGGTCGAGCAGGGAACCGCCCTCGTTGCCGACCTTCTCAGCCGGCGCGCCGCTCGGCTGATGCACCACCCGGACGAGGCCGGCCAACTTCTGCTCGGCGGTCGTTCCCGGCCGAGCCGAGTAGATGATCAAGAGCTGATCATCGTCCTCGGGATGGAACAGAGTTTCGTAGTCCAGCTGAAACCGGCCGAGCGTCGGATGGTCGAAGCGTTTGACACCGAATCGCTTTCTGCTGACCGTGTGCTGCTCCCATTGCTGCCGGAAGTCGGAGCGACATGCACAGAGCTCCTCGATCAGTGCCTGGAGTTCGCTGTCGTCGGGGTGGCGACCGATGTCGAAACGCAGAAATCCGGCCGTGTTGCGGACCACCAGTTCACGATCGGGATAGAGCTTGCGCACCTTTTCGTGCAGGAGCACCAGCCGAGCGAGATTGCGCTCCCTCGACGGAAGCGTGGAAAAGTCGATGATCAGTGCGGCTGCCAGCGTGTTCCAGGCCAGAATGTCCATCCTGCGGCCGAGCACGAATGCGGGTGTGGCGGCACCTATCGCGTTCAACAGCTGCCGCAGGCCGGGCCGTACGGCAGCCGATCTGTTGGTGCTGCCCACCGGGCGAGCGAGTCGATCCAGATGGTCACGCTCATCGTGGCTCAGCCGCAGCGCCGCAGCGACGTTGTCCAACACGCTCGCCGAGACCCCGCCGGTGCGTCCCTGCTCCAGCCTGGTGTAGTAGTCAACACTCACCCCGGCCAGAGTGGCGATTTCTTCGCGCCGTAGACCAGCGACTCGCCGGTAGCCGCCGCCCGACGGAAGACCGACATCTTCGGGTGACAACCGGGCCCGGCATGATTTCAGAAACGCACCCACTTCAGCCATCAGCCCAGTATTACCGGGATTTGCCTGGTCCTGACAGGCCCAGGGTCGGACACGACCTGGGACACCGGGCCATCAGGTTCCAGCCTGGAGGAATGGAACCTGTGTCACGAAGAGCCATCCTCGGTACGGCCGCCGTTGCCGGGCTGACCGGACACGCAAACCCACGGTCAGCCGCGCACCCGCCCCGACCCACCCGGCCGCACGGCGGCTATGCCCACAACGTCGAGGTCATCGGCTACAGCGACCTCGACGGCCGACCAGGATTCAAGATGGCCATCCGCCGCAAGCAAGACCGCTGGTATCTCTACCTCGGCCACGTCTGGCATTCCGGCTGGACGATCCTCGACGTCACGAATCCGAGACAACCGCAGGTCGTCGCGTTCGTCCGCGGACCAGCGAACACCTGGACCCTCCAGGTCGACCTTCACGACGATCTGATGGTCACCGCGCTCGAACAGGTGTTCCCCAACTTCGGTGGCGACCCGACAGCTTCCTTCGCCGACGGGCTGTACCTCTGGGACATCGCCGATCCGGTGCGCCCGAAACGGCTCGGCCACTTCCAAACCGGCGGTACCGGCTCCCACCGCAACCTTTATCCCGGCGGGCGATATGTTCACGTCGCAGCCGGGATGGCCGGCTATCGCGGCAACATCTACGTCATCCTCGACATCGCTGACCCGCAGCACCCGCGCGAAGCCGGACGCTGGTGGGTGCCGGGGCAGCACGAGACCGAACCCCCACTCGCCGCACCCGGTCGGCCGAGCCCATGCTGCGCGACCGGGCATCACGTGTCGCTACACGGTCCGCCCTACATCACCGGCGACCTCGCCTACCTCCCCTACGGTGAAGCAGGACTGATCGTGCTGGACATCTCCGACGTCTCGGCACCCCGTCGGATCGGCCACCTGCCATTCAGCCCACCGTTCCACGCCCAGTTCGGCGTGCACGGCGTCCTGCCGCTGCCTGACCGCGGGATCGCATTCGCCAACTCGGAAAACGTCAACTACGGCGCCGGGCCCGCACACCACGCCTCCATCGTGGACATCACCGACCCCACGACACCGCACCTTCGCGCCCTGTTCCCCGAACCGGTCCCACCACCGGGAGCCCCGTACCCGGACTTCACGACCCGCGGCGGTTGGCGCGGCCCGCACAACATGAACCACCACCAACACCACCCCGATGTCCAACCGCAAGGCGACCTGTTCTACCTCGCCCACTTCAACGCCGGGCTACGCATCTATGACGTCGCCAACACCCACCTGATCCGTGAAGTCGGCTATTTCATCCCACCAGAGCCCACCCAGCGTTACGGCCCCCTGCCCCAAGGCGACCTCGTCGTCCAGACTGAAGACGTCGTCGTGGACCGCCGCGGCTACATCTACATCACTGACAAGAACCAAGGACTATGGATCACCCGATACACCGGCTGAAGACTGGCCGACCCCGACTCTGCGGGATCTGGCGCAGCCGGGCATGACAAATGTCCCTGGTGGGCTGTGGATCGGACTCACTACCGCGGCCGGGAACGGCGGATCTAGTTTGTCCGAGACGTCCCGATGTTCAGACTGCAAGGAGCCCGGACCATGTCCATCTCGACCGCCTCGCCGACCCGAGCATCGAACCCTGTCGGTGCCCTCTGCGGCGCCGCGTTCGCCGTGCTCTTCGTGCTCTCCGACACGATCACCCGACCGCTGGAGAAAGCGCCGGCCACCCTACCGACGGATCCACCACCCGCCATGCTGGCGTACTACACCGAAAGTGGAACGGCGATCACCGCACACGCCGCATTCCACGTCGTGTGCGCCCTGCTGCTGATCCTCTTCGTGCTGACCCTCGGACGGCTACTGGCCCGGGTCGCGCCGGAACAGGCCAGCCTGCGCCTGGTCGCGACGATCGGCGGGATCGGCGCCGCCGGGTCGTTGATCATCTCGGCCGCGATCAACATCTACGCGACCCTGTCCGCCGCCGGACTCGACGACGGCACCGCGCAGGCACTGCGGCTGGCCAACTTCTACACCGGCGGCACAATCTGTGTCGCCCTGCAAGGCGTCTTCGCGGTCGCCAGCTGCCTGATCGCGATGAAGGCCCGGCCGTGGGCCCGCGGAATCTCCTGGTTCGGGCTAGTGTCCGGAGTGATCTCAATCCTGTCGCTGCTGTCCCTGCCCATCTACGCCGCTACCCTGCTGATCCCGCTCGGCCGGTTCAGCCAATTCGCATGGATGATCTGCATCGGCATCGTATTGCTGATCAAGCGTCGAAGCTGACCAAGATCGACACCGGGATTGATCATGAATGAGGAGCCGAGATGCTGATGTTGGAGGGAAAGACCGCAATCGTCTACGGCGGAGGCGGAGCAATCGGCGGTGCGGCCGCCCGGGTCTTCGGCCGCGAGGGTGCGCGCGTTCACCTGGTCGGTCGGACGACGGCCACCCTGGAGGCAGTCGCCGACGAGATCCGGACTGCGGGTGGCACCGCCGAAGTCGCCCGCCTGGACGCCCTGGACGAGGCCGCGGTCCGCGAGCACGCCGCGGCAGTGGCGGCCGACGGCGGCATCGACGTCGCGCTCAATGCTATCGGGATAGTCCATGTGCAGGGAGTTCCGTTCACCGAGCTGTCCCTGAACGATTTCCTACATCCGATCACCGCGCACACCAGGGGCACCTTCATTACCGCCCAAGCCGTGGCCCGGCACATGGTCGACCAGGGCTCGGGAGTAATCTTGTCGATGTCGACCTCGGGGTCACGCCTCACCGTCCCCGGCACCTTGGGCTACAGCACCACCTGCGCGGCGATCGAAGCGATGACCCGCCTGCTCGCGGCGGAGCTCGGGCCGAGCGGTGTTCGCGTCGTCTGCCTTCAGCCCGACATGATCCCCGAAGCGGGACGGCAGGGTTCGCACAGTCGGGTGACCTTCCAGCCCTGGGCCGACCGGCTGGGCGTGACGATGGACGAGTTCCTCGCGGCCCCGGCCGACCGCACACTGCTGAAGCGGTGGCCGACGCTCGCCGACGTCGCCGAAGCCGCGGCCTTCGTCGCCTCCGATCGAGCAGCCGCGACCACGGGAACGGTGATCAACATCACCGCCGGCTCGGTCGTCGATTGACACCCGACCCCAGCCCGATGATCAAGTTGAGGAGCACGAAGATCATGAGTCTGAGCCAGTTCGAGGTCCGGGCATCGGTCGCCGTTTCCGATCTGGCCCGGGCGGTCGTGTTCTACGAAGGAAAGCTCGGCCTTCGCGGCACCGCGGATCCAGTCGACCACAGCCGGACCTATGCCTGCGGCGGCGGAACGTCCTTGCACGTCTACGAATCCGCAACCAGCGCAGGGCGGTCCCCGGCAACGCTCGCTACCTGGCTGGTGATCGACCTCGAGCAGATTGTCGACGAGTTACGCGCCAACGGCGTGACGTTCGAGCAGTACCACGAAACTGAACTCGAGACCGACGCACGAGGAATCCATCGGCACGGCACCGGCAAGGTTGCCTGGTTCAAGGACCCTGACGGCAACACCTTCGCCCTGGAAGCGTGACTGCGGATCCACACCACGAAAATGACCCGATTTAGCGTTCATTCGAAACACAACCGAGCTACCTGAGGACATTGCATGAAGCGTGCTAAGCGGGCCCTGGCGGCCCTCGTCCCGATCCTGTTCTTGGCTGGTTCCTTCGCCGCGCCCGCCGCCGCAGCCGCACCAGTAGCCCCCGGCCTCTCAGCGGCAACAAGCGCGTCAGCGGCGGATCCTGTCATCGCCTCGTCCCTCGTCCGCAACGCCAACAGCGGCAAGTGCCTTACTGTCAGAGGTACCGTCGCGAACGCGCCCGCTGTCCAATACACGTGCACGGGCCTGGACGATCAGTACTGGACCATTCCGGTCGTGGGCACTCCAAGTCAGATCAGGAATAGGAACAGCGGTATGTGTCTGGTAGCGAGGGGACTCGCAGACAACACCCCTGTCGTTCAGACCAAGTGCGCTGGATTTGCCGACCAGCAATGGAGGATCACCAGGATTGTGAACAGGAATCGCTTCTATCTGTGGAACGTCAACAGCGGAAAGTGCCTCCTGATCCGTGGTCACGTTCTGAACGCCCAAGCTGTTCAGCATTCCTGCGATTACTACCGCGATCAACACTGGTTCTAGTACCGCACAGATCGGCAGCACTTGCCCTCAACGAACATGGCCGAAAAAATGTTCCCGGCACTGGTGTCTTGAACCACTGGACGAACGTCAACATCAACCTGCGCGCTGTACGGATGTCAGCCGCACAACGGAGAGGCAGACCAGAGACATGCCCAGACGAGAGACTGTCGTTCCCGAGGACATGAAGGACATTCATCAGCAGTTCCGGTATGCGCCCGGCGTGAAGGCCGGGCCGCTCCTGTTCATGGCCGGCCAACTCGGGCGCGACGAACAGCTGAAACCGGTCGAAGACAAAGAGGCACAGTTCGCTCAGGCTTTCGAGAACGTCGAGAAAGTGCTGAGCGCAGCGGGGGCCACCTTCGATGATGTCGTGGACATGATCACTTACCACACGGACATGCGAGACCTGCAGCTGTTCATGAAGGTGAAGGATCGGTATTTCACGAATCTGGAGCAGCTGCCGACCTGGACCGCGATCGGCGTTGCCGCCCTGGCCATGCCAGGAATGTTCGCCGAGATCAAATGCACAGTACTGCTGCCTGAATGATCACCCGCAAGCAGCTCGACCAGGCCCGGGACCAGCACGATCCCACCACTCGAGTGCTGGGGGGCGACTCCTGGCGAAGATCGCCTTGGGTGTCAGCTGATACACAAAGTGACGTGCTGAAACTAGTTTGTGACGCAAATTGAATCCCGGACATCCCGCGCCTGATGGTGGTCACCGTCCGGGTCGCGTACACCGCCTGCAGCTCGGCTACCAGGGTGGGTTGGGTCCTGAGGGTGGGTTCGAGACTGGGGATCCAGCTGCGTCTCGCATCAGCGGAACGTCGACAAGCGAGTCCAGTCCAACCCGTCCACGTCGGTCCCGAAGTCGCTGAGCGCGAGAGTGCAAATCTGTGTCCCGTCGACGAATCGGACCTGTCGGAGGTGCGTGTCGTCCAACCAGACGTCGGCGGTCAGCCGGTGCAGAGATTCGAACCGACCTTGCGCCGGGCCAGCCATCCCGTCGGGTGACGCGGCGGACGCCTCGGCCAGATCGATGTCACGGTGAAGTGGCGCTGGCCGGGAGGATCGGACTCCTCGGGCTCGCGCTCCTCGGAGCCGGTGATCCCGGCGAACAGGTCGATCAACCACAGTGGTGTGGCTACCTGAGCTTGCACGGTTGTGAGGGGGTGGCCAGGACACGTCCGGAGTGTCCAACCCATTGTTGGTCTCCGACCTGGATGCTGCCGCTGCTGCCGAAGTCGATCATGGATCTGCGTCCGGAGAAATCGAGCACGCCCTCTGCGGTCTGGCGCCAGAAGTCGGTCCGGCCGATGACAAGGCGCAGCAATCCGGTCCCGATCATCTCGCCCGCGTCCTTCGCGGCCGTTCCGACCAGTCCGCGTAGGCCGCCCTTACTGTCGCGGGCGGCACGTCGGGGCTGTGTCGAGGAAAGATCACGCGTATAGAGGATGCGAGCGGTGCCCGCCTCGACCGTCTGTCGCGTGGCCGTTCGGACTGCGTTGATGGCGGAGATCGTCATCGCGGTGTGCTCCCGCGGGACGGGGTCTCATTTCAGTTTGCCACCTTGCCTAGATCAGGCCGAGGTCGATGGCGTCGAGAAACGACGAAGAACAACGTAAGAGCTGAGCTGAACGCGCGGTCGCATTGCCGGCGCAGGTCGAGCAGCCCGCTCCCAGATCCCACCTCACCATTCCCCGCCGGGAATTGTCGGCATACCCGGCCGCGACGAGGCTGGGCGGCATGGACATCGGATTGCTTCTCCCCGCCGGCCGGGCCCATCTGGAATCAGGCTGGACCGCCCACAGCATCATCGACACCGCGATCACCGCCGAACGACTCGGCTTCGACTCGATCTGGACCGGCGACTCGATCGTGCGGGCCCGGATCGAACCACTCACCCTGCTCGCCACCCTGACGACTGCCACCGAACGAGTCACCCTCGGCACCGCCGTTCTGTTGCCCGCGCTGCGCGATCCAGTCCTGGCGGCCAACGCGATCGCGTCGCTTGACCTGCTTTCGGGCGGCCGACTGATCGTCGGCGTCGGGGCCGGCTTCCCCGGTCTGAGTGAACCGGAGTTCGCGCTGACCGGCGTCTCGTTCCGAACCCGGGTGTCCCGTCTCGACGACATCATCACGCTCTGGAAACAGCTCTGGTCAGGCACCGATCCGACCGACTTCCACGGCCGTCGCCTGCACTACGACTGGCTGCCGCCCACCCCACAGCCGGCCCGAGCCGGCGGCCCACCGATCTGGCTCGGCTCGTCGACCACCGGCGCCCTGGTCCGCGCCGGCCGGAGGTATGACGGCTGGCTGCCCTACCCGCCGGACCCGGCGACCTTCACCGACGGACTGGCGGTGATCAAGGAACACGCCGCCGGCCGCCCCGTGACCCCGGCACTGTTTGCAACCGTGTACGTCGACGACGACCACGACCGCGGCCGGCAGGCGATGCAGCACTACTGCGAGACCACCTACCGGCTGCCGATGGAGGCTGTCAACCGGGTCCAGGTCATGATCACCGGTTCGATCAAGCAAATCGCGACCGAACTGGGCCGCTACGCCGGCGCCGAACACATCCTGCTCCGCATCGCCGAACTCCGCCCCGAGCCCTTCACCGAGCAACTGTCCGAGCTCGCTGTCCTGACCAACCCTGCCAACCTCGCCGAGTTTGAGCGAGCACTTCCGGCCGGCTGATCGACGATAACGGGATCGCCGCCATGAACAGGTCACGGTTCGACGAACTCGATTGGGGCGGTCGGCGCGTTAATCGGACCGTTGGCGTCGGCTCCTGACAGGCGCTGTCACGAACAGATCTTTCGCAGAGGAGTACGAACCGCACGGGTCCGGTTCAACCACCTGCCGCCCGGCGACAGGTCAGCCGGATAGGGCAGGAAGCAGGACCTGGTCGACGATCGCGGTGAGGCGGTGACGCGTGGGCGGCGCTCCGGTCTCGAGCAGGTGCTGGATGATCATGGCGGGTCCGATCCGCGCCATCAGGTCGAGTGAGGCAGGTGCTTGGATTTCGCCGCGTTGCACTGCCCGCGCGATGGTGTCCCGGATCCAGTCGAGCCGGGGTCTGATCAACTGCTCGACAGCCGCGTCGGCGATTTCGGGGTGGCGGCCCCGTTCCCAGATCAACGTGTTGGCCGCCTGTTCGGCGACGCTGCTAGTCGCAGCGGTCATCCGACCGAGCAGTCGGAGGAGATCACCGCGCAGCGTGCCGGTGTCCGGCGGCGGGTCGCGGGTCACTCCGGCCATGAACTCGATCGAGGCGAGGACTAGCTCTCGTTTGCTGGGCCACCGCCGATAGAGCGGTGCCTTGCCGGTGCCGGCCCGGCTGGCAACGCCTTCCATCGTGAGCTCGCTGTAGCCACGCTCCAGCAACTCCTCGAACACCGCCTGCCGAATGGCCCGGTCCAGTTCGTCCCCTCGCCGGCGGGTGACCGGGCGGTCGATCGATTTCATGGATCCTCCTACCGACGGTGGCGATTAATAACGAACGGTTGTGTTTCTTATCTTGCCACAGTACGTTTACAAGAGACGGAAGCGTTTCTTACAGGAGGAGTGGCATGGTAACGACGACAACGGCCGGCGGACAGTCGGCTGGCGCCTGGGCAAAACCGGGCCGGACGGTCACCGAGCGGAAGGACCACGTCCTGGCTCGGCTCCGGGCCGAGAACAAGCTTTGGCTCGCAACGGCGTCGGGCGGGATCGCGCACCTCGTGCCGTTCTCCTTCGTCTGGGACGACAGCCGGGTGATCATGGCCACGCCGACCGGCCACCGCACGGCCGACAACGCCCGTGAGCCCGGCCGGGCGCGGGTAGCGCTGGACTCGACGACGGACGTGGTGATCATCGAAGGTCCATTGGAGGTCGTCTCGGCGGACGCGATCGAGGACGACATCGCCGACGCTCTGGCCAAGGTCTCCGCGATCGACGGCCGGAAGGCGCCGGGATTCAGCTACCTGCAACTCACGCCGCGCCGGATCCAGGCCTGGTGGTCCATGAACGAGCTCACCGCGCCGACGATCATGCGTGGCGGCGCCTGGCTCGACTCCCATGATCATCACGGAGAGGCCGGCCATGCGAGCCATCGTTCTTGATTCGACCGGAGGACCTGAGGTCCTCCGACCTGCTGATCTTGCAGAACCTGTTCCGGCGCCCGGCCAGGTGCTGGTGGACGTCAGCAGTGCCGGGGTGACCTTCGCCGACACGCTGATCCGATCGGGAGCGTTCCCCGCTCCGCTCCGGCTGCCGGCGGTCCTCGGTCGCGAGGTGGTCGGCACGATCTCCGAGCACGGGGCAGGCGTCACCCAGCCCCGGCTCGGCGCTCGAGTCGTGGTGCGGCTGCAGTCCGGCGGATACGCGGAGCGGGTCGCCGTCGACGCCGTACGGACGATCCCAGTGCCGGACATGATCGATGACGGATCAGCCCTCGGCGTTCTCGGCTCCGGGATCACCGCTCTCGGTGTGGTCGAGGCCGGGCGGATCGAGCCCGGCGACCGAGTCCTGGTCACGGCCGCCGCGGGGAGTATCGGAGCGCTGGTCGTCCAGCTGGCGGTCCAGCGTGGCGCGCGGGTGATCGGACTGGCCGGCAACGCCGCCAAACGTGAGTTGATCCCCACTCTCGGCGCAGCCACCGCGCTGGATTCGACTGGCGATTGGCCGAGTCGGATCCGTCACATCACCGACGACCATGGCGTCGACGTGGTCCTGGACAGCGTCGGCGGTCCGGTGCTCGCCGCCGCATTGCGGCTGCTGGCCGATCATGGACGGCACGTCCTGTACGGCTTCGCTTCAGGTGATCTTGGCACCATCGACCAGACGCAGCTGGGATCACTGCTGCAGCGCAATCTCACCCTGCGTGGCTTCACGGTCCAGCCCACCGACAACGATGCCGCTGAGCAAGTGTCGGCACTACTGGGTCAACTGGCCGAGGGACAGTTGCACGTGCCGATCACCGACGGCTATCCACTGACCGAGGCCGCCCGGGCACACCATGATCTGGCCGAACGCCGCACCGTCGGCAAGGTCGTGCTCACCGTACGGGCACCTTGACTCACGGATGCCCGTAGCCTGACGCGACCCGACCCCCGACGAATCCCAATAGGCCTTCGAATCGGTGATCGGTGGTCGCTCACCAAACAACAGAGAAGACATTATCGGCATGGCCCGCGGCAGCTTCGCCGGACAGGTAGCGGTCGACCTCAGCGCCATCGCTGAGGTCTCGCAAACGATCGACCTCGCCGAAGCAGCGGCACTCCCTGTCGCGGGTCTGGCGGCCCTGCAGGCGCTACGTGCATCCGGCCCGATCCTCGGCCGGCGCGTCCTGATCACTGGAGCCGGCGGCGGTGTCGGCCGCTTCGCCGTCCAGCTCGCCGCACACGCCGGCGCGTACGTCCTGGACTCTGTCGGTTCCGAGGCTCGCGGCGCCTGCCTCCGCGTTCCCGCCGTGCTCGACCATCGGGCCGCCGAAGTCGCTGAGTTCCTTCCTCATTGGCGGCCCCATCGGTCCCGATCTCGCCACCCTGGTCGGCCTCGTCGCCGCTAAGGAACCCACCGTCAACATCGGCTGGCGCGGCAGCTGGCACCAATACGCCGAGGCCGCCGGCGCGCTCATCGCCCGCCGCGTAGCCGGCAAGGCGGTGCTGGATATCTCCTGAACGAGTTTCAGAGAACCGGACAGACGCGAATCCGGTATTCGTCGACCAAGGCAGCGGCGGTGAGCGTCGAGACCAGATCGGCACTGGCCAGGACCAGAAAGGTGGCGTCGCGCTCAGCCTTCAGCTTGATCAGGTCGGGCACCGGATCAGCCAGCACGGAAGCGTTCCACTCGGCCGAGGTGAGCGTTCTCGACGCCACCAGCTTGGGCAGCGAATTCATCCGTTCCGCGATCCCGGAGTCGTCGCTGGCCGTCGGCCAATACCCCAGGAAGCCCTCATAGGTCGCCCGGCCCATCACCAAGACGTCCGCCTCCCTCAGCTCGTCCAGGACCTGCTGGCCGAGATCAGGACTGAAGGAGGGAAAGGACCACTCGGGTGACTCCATGACGCCGTCGACCGACACCATGCACGAGACGACCAGCCGACCCACACCTGGCGGCTTCCCATCGGCGGCAAGATTCTCGATGCGGGGCGTGGTGTTGTTCACCGATGCCGTGGCGGAAGCGTTGGGTCAGGCATCGATCGGGGTGGACGTCGCCTACGACGGCGTATCCGCGCTCGATCGGCTCATGATCAACAGTTGCGGCGTGGTGGTCCTCGACCGTGACCTTCCCGAGGTCCATGGGGACGTCGTATGCGCCGAGATCGTCGCCGCGGGCGCCGGCACCCGGATCTTGATGCTGACGGCGGCGAGCGCCGTCCCGGACCGCGTCGCCGGCCTCGCGATGGGCGCCGACGACTATCTACCGAAACCGTTCGACCTGAGCGAACTGCTGGCCCGCGTCCGAGCACTCGGCCGCCGCAGCGGACCCGCGCGGGGACCTGTGCTGGCCCGAGCCGACCTCCGGCTCGATCCTCATGCGAGAGAGGTGAGCCGCGGTGATCGGTTGATTCCCCTGTCCCGTAAGGAGTTTGCCGTGCTTGAAGGACTCCTGCGGGCCGAGGGCGGAGCCGTCTCGACCGAACAATTGCTCGAACGTGCCTGGGACGAGAACGCCGACCCGTTCACCATGTCGTCCGGGTCACTGTGCTCAACCTGCGCCGAAACTGGCGATCCCCCGATCGTCGAAACCGTGCACGGTGTCGGGTATCAGATTCATGATCGCGCCGTAGACATCCGTACGGTCCCGCCTGACCCTGGTCTACGGCGCAACCTTCCTCGCCGTGACCACCACTCTCGTACTCGTCACGTACCTCCTGGTCCGACACTCAATGACCGCGGAGTTCCAACGCCTGAATTGATCAACCTCAAGGACAAACGCGGCCTCGATCTGCCACCGGGCTAGGTCATCGCTGATCGCGTGCTGGCTGATGTCAGGGCGGATGATCCGTCCATTGCAGTTGATCACCAACCTCGCCGAATCGATCGCTCACAGCAGCCTCCACCGTCGGATCAGAATGGCAGGTCCGCCCGACGAACTGAAGCGGCTCGCCGACACCTTCGACGCGATGCTCGACCGGCTCGATCAGTCCTTCGACGGCCAACGTCGATTCGTCGGCAACGCCGCCCATGAACTGCGCACCCCACTCGCGATCAGCCGCGCCCTGATCCAGGTAGCGATGCAACGACCCAATGCCTCCACCGATCTACGCGACCTCGGAGACAAGCTGCTCAAGATCAACATCCAACGGACACAGCTCACCGAATCGCTGCTGACCCTGGCCCTCGCGGAGCAAACCCTCACCGACCTCGAGCCGGTCGACCTCCGCACGGTATGCGTCGAGGTGCTCCATCGATACCGGGATGCCGCCACCGAAGCGGACGTCGAGCTGATCACGGACCTGGCGCCTGTTGTCATACCGGGTGACGCCGTCCTCATCACCCAACTGGTGACGAACCTCGTCTCCAATGCCATCGCCTACAACCGGCCCGGCGGCCGGTCACGCCGACTTCAACGGGTGCCGGATCGCTCGTGGTCGAAACCCCGGCGACCTGATCGATCCAGCAGAGGTTGCTGACCTCTTCGAGCCGTTCCGCCGACGCGGTTCCCAACGAATCGGCCAACACGCCGTTCTCGGCCTATCCATCGTGCGGTCCATCGTGCACGCCCACAGCGGCCAAAGTCGCGGCGACCGCGCGCCAGCAGGGCGGTCTGAACCTGCGAATCGAGATCGCCGCGGCGCCGTCCCCAGAGTTCGGGACTGAGAACCATTGACGCCGTTCCATCCGCAGCGCGTCACGGCTCGAGCCGTGACCACTGGGCTGGCTGCCACGCGGATCGATCATCCTCTGGTGCCTTGAACCTCGAGTCGGCGCAATCCGTGTAGCTCAGTGGAAACCCATTGGAACCTGCCCACTGGACCCTCCCCCACGAAAGGACACATTGTGTTGTCCAAGATGCGCACCTTGATCATGGCAACAGCCTGCCTGATCGCGACACTGGCGTTCGCCACCGCTCCTGCACCCCGCGCCAACGCATCGACGGCGGCCGCTCCTGCCGGCCTTCACGTCACGAACACCGGGTTCGATGAGATCTCACTCTCCTGGAGCCGGGTGCCTGGTGGCTGGTGCCACCGGGTGCTCGTCAACGGTGCCTGGCGATCGGGCGTCTATGACCCCGCGACCGGCGTCACAATCACCCAACTACAGCAGGGCACGACCTACACCTTCGAGGTCCAGGCCCGTCCGGCCGGAGGTGAGTTCGGCACCGGTGCCACCCTGCGCGCCAGCACCCGCGCCGACACCCAGCCGCCGAGTTCCCCGACCGACCTCCGCCTGGCCAAGGACGACACGGGCAAGGCGATCGGGCTCACCTGGAACACTCCCACCGACAACTGGGGTGTAGAAAAGACCTACCGCATCTTCGCCGATCAACGTCTCGCCCTGATCGGCGGCAAACCTGCCACCTGGCTCTGGCTCACTGACGTCTCCACGGTGGCCTCAGCTGCGGCACAACCTACAACTTCACCATCCAAGCCTGGGACAAGGCAGGGAACCTGTCCGCGCACAGCGCACCGCTGAGGACTACCATCCCGCCCTGCTAGAACCATAAACGGTCCATCTTCGCCGGATCGCAGACCCCTGCGATTCGAGCGTCAGGGCTAGCCACAGACAGGGCCAGGACCTTGACGATGTCGGGAGGTTGTCGCCGCGTCTCAACCATTCGGAAGGCATGAAGCGATGGCGTCCTTCTCGGACTGTGGCTAGTTTCGGTCTATGACTAATGGACGCTTTGCAGGAAAGGTCGCCCTGGTCACTGGCGCAGGCAGCGGCATCGGAAGGGCCACAGCGATGGCGTTTGCCGGTGCCGGGGCGCAGGTCATCGTGGCCGATCGTGACATCGACAGTGCCACCGCGGTCTGCCGCGAACTCGGGGACCGGGACTGCCTAGCCCTGCGGGTCGACGTGACCGAAGCCGATGACGTCGCCCGGATGGGCGACGCCGTGCTGAACCGCTTCGGACACCTCGACTGCGCTTTCAACAACGCCGGCATCATCCACCCGGCCCTCGATCTGCACGAGCAACAGCTGGACGACTGGGATCGCGTGTTCGCGGTCAATGCACGCGGCACCTTCTTGTCCATGAAATGGGAGATCCCGATGATGTTGTCCGGCGGCGGCGGGACGATCGTCAACGGTGCGTCGACCCTGGGGCTGGTGGGCACAGCCCAGCAGTCGATCTACTCGGCCAGCAAGCACGCCGTCGTCGGCCTGACCCGCTCCGCCGCCCTGGACTACGCCCGTCGAGGGATCCGGATCAACGCCATCGCCCCAGGCAGCGTCGATACCCCGCTGGCCGCGAACACCGATCCGGAGAAGATGGACGAATACCGCGAAGCGCATCCCACCGGACGCATCGCGCAACCCGAAGAAATCGCTGCCAGCGTGCTGTTCCTGGCCGGTGACGAATCCAACAACATCACCGGTGCGGTGCTGAGCAACGACGGCGGATACACCGCGCGCTGAATCCTGCTGGCCGTCTCTGCTGGTCGTCGCAACTCCCCTGTACTTCCCACAACTCGGACGGATGGGAGCGGATGCTTACGAGCCGAAGGGACTACTCACCTCGCCGACGTCAGTTCCGGCGTCCGGTCAGTCACTCCACCGCATGAAGTCTTCGGTCCGCGGCCGGTAGATCCCGGCTTGCCGGATGCCGGCTCTGGCCTGGACATCGATGACGGCACGCTTGGTCCCCTCGAAATGGATCCGATCGATCGCCCGACGTTTTGGCCGTGCAGCGACTCAGCGCCTGCTGAAGATGAGGAATCACCCAACTATTCGGGCGGGGCCGACACAGGCTGGCAGGAATTACTGCCGACGTAGGGCTGCAGCTTGCATAGTTGCGGCGGTCGGTGTCAGTGCCGAGTCAGTGATCCGATCCAGCCTTCTTTCGATCACTCCGATCTACCTGAAGGACACCGCATGAAGCGAGCAAAGCGGGCCCGCACGGCCCTTGTCCCGATCGTGTTCTTGGCTACGTCCCTCACCGCGCCCGCTGCGGCTGTACCACTAGCCCATCGGCGACGACTGGGGCGCCGCCGTCGGGTGGATCGTCGCGGCTCAGCATCCTGGCCGAGTGAACAGCCTGAGCGCCATCGCCGTACCGCACCTGGCGGCGTTCGCCGATGTCCTCCGCGACGATCCGACCCAACGTCAGCGCTCGGCCTACATGGCGATGTTTCGACGTCCGTCACCCGAGCTCGAGACACAAATTCTTGCCGGCGGACCGCCGGAACTGCCCGGGGTCAGTCCCGAACGATGGGCCGAGTACTTTCGGCGGCTCAGCGAGCCGGGCGCGCTGACCGCGGCCCTGAGCTGGTACCGCGCCAACGACTTCACCGGATACCGGCAGCCCGTCGATCGACCGACCCTGCGGACCAATCCCCCAAACGTGCCCTGATGATCATGGGCCCCCGCTTCGTCGGCGAACGCCACCATCTGCCGGCCGTCACCGTCAACCGAGTGTGGCCCGTGCACGCCTCCTGGCAGTGAAGACGAGACATCTCCACCAATCCGGAAGATCATCCCAACCCACAAGACCCACGTCCCCAACCTGTCGGCCGAGTACCCCTATGCCGCGCCCTTCGAGTCCCCGAAGATCGAATCAAACGAACGGTCACGCGCCGCACTGATCAGAAAGTAGGGCGCTCCCGAGCCAACCCGAGGCGTCGCGCCCGGCTCGCCTGCCGTCAGTACGTCGTGCGGCGTCGTGCGACGCGTCTCTCCAACGCGTCACCTTCGGACACTCATGACAACGAGTGGGAGGTCACCTCAGGGACAGTGGGAGCAGGTCGCGCTGGCATCACTTTCGTGCCCAACCCGACAAGCAGCAAGTTCGCTCCTTTGCCGGGACCAACGCGTTGAAGCGTCAGTTCCGTTGCACCGAGGCCATCGCTCACCGCGCCCGGCTGGCCATGAAGTGGTCGTGCGTGGAGCGCGCTGGCCACCGGGAACGAGACTGTCAACGATCGGGCTGCTGCGAACCACCCGGCATGGCGAAGCGTGTTGGTGATCTCTCGTGGACCACTCAGCTGGTCGTGTGCTGGTAGTTCAGCCAGCTGCCGTAGTGGGTGATGTCTCGACCCTCGCGGGCGGCGTCCTGAGCACAGCCGAATCCGACCATCTCGCTACCGTCGCTCAGTTCGATCTTGGTCAGGCTCATCGGCGCTGGCAGGTCGGCCACGAACCTACCCAGTGCGCCGGCCGAGATCCGCCAGCGTTCGCCACTGATCCGTGCACCCCCGCCCGTGCCCACCCGGACCAGGCCCGGCTTGGCCGGTCGGGTGTCCAGGGCCAGCAACCGGTACGCGTCGCTGGTCTCGATCTCGGTCACAAATCCCGCGCCGAGCCGGCGCAGTTCCGAGTTCAGTGGTTGGCCGCGCAGGTGCGCACCGAACACCGCGAGATCGACCGTTTCGCCGACCAGGGTGGTGCTGCCGAGGTCGGTGCCGATCAGCCGAGCAGACAGGTCGAGCAGAAGTTGATCATGGAACGCCGGAGCGACGAGCATCGCACCAAAGGGCAGCTGACCGGCGACTCCGGCGGGGATCGCCGCCGCCGCGAGGTCGAGCAGGTTGCAGAAGTTGGTGTACGTACCGAGCCGCCGGTTGATCGCGACCGGCTCCGCCGCGATCTCGGCCAGGGTCGGGTGTTCGGTGGTGGTGGGCAGATACAGCGCGTCGACGTCGGCGAAGATCTCGGCTGCCCGGCGACGTGCGATCAGCAGGGTCTCGGTGTCGGTGACGAGTTGGTGGGCCGGGAGGTCGGCAGCGGCCCGGATGATCGCGGAGACGACCGGGTCGGCACCCTCCGGTTCGGTGTCCAGGAATGCGCCGACGGCAGCGTACCGCTCGGCGACGACGGCACCGTCGTAGAGCAACAGCGCCGCCTTCAGCAGTTCGGCGAGATCGACGCTGACCGCGGTCATCCCGCGTTCCGGCAGGCGATCCACGGCGCGTCGGTACGCGGCCGCGTACTCGGGGCTGAGGGCGGCCAGCTGATCATCGCCAGGGATGCCCAGCCGCGGCGCGGCCGGCCCGGCCAGCGGCACCGTGTCCGGCCAGGGCCGGCTCCGCGGGTCGGCGGCGTCGGTGCCGATCATGATCGACATCGCTTCGGCCGCCAGACCCAGTTCGGCGGCGAACACGGTCACCGCGTCGTAGTCGGCGCAGGCCGGCACCACGCCGGTGTTCGGGACCAGTCCCAGGGTCGGCTTCAGCCCGATCAGACCTTGGAACGCGGCGGGCACCCGACCGGAGCCCGCCGTGTCCGTGCCGAGAGCGAGGTCGACCAGGCCCAGGGCGACGGCGACCGCGGAACCGGAGCTCGACCCGCCGGAGATCCGGTCCGGGTCGTCGGCACCGCGCACCGCCCCGTGCGGACTGCGGGTGCCGACCAGCCCGGTCGCGAACTGATCGAGGTTGGTCTTTCCGATCACGATCGCCCCCGCCGACCGGAGCCGGGCCACGACCGTCGCGTCGGCCGGCGGCGGGCCGCCGAAGCCCGGACAGCCCGCCGTGGTCGGCAGCCCGGCGACGTCGATGTTGTCCTTCACCGCGAGCAGCCGGCCGGCCAGCGGCAACCGGTCGCCGGCGGCCACTCGTTGGTCGATGAGGCCGGCCTCGGCAGCCGCATCCGCCTCTTCCCGGAGGCTGATCCAGATCTCCTTGCGGTCCAGCTCAGCGATCGTCTGGTAGCCGCTGCGAACCCGCTCCACGGCCGTCATGCGGCGGCCTCGATCACGATCAGCGGGGTGCCCGGCGAGACCTGGGCCCCCGGTTCGACGAGGACCTCGATCACCCTCGCGGCAGCGGACACGGTTACCGGCAGTTCCATCTTCATCGCCTCCAAGATCATGATCACGTCCCCCGCACTCACCTGCTGGCCCGCCTCGACGGCGATCCGCCAGACTCCGGCCGCCATCGGCGCGGTCAGCACCTCGGCCCCGTCGGCCAGTTCCAGTTCCGGACCGTCCGGCAGCATCGGCTCCGGCTCGGCCACGTCGAACTCGCCCGCCGCCCGCCAGGCGTCCCGCTCGGCCGCGAAGGCGGCCTGCTGCCCGGCCCGGAAGGTGTCGATCTCGGCCGCATGATCGGCCAGCATCCGCTGGTGCTCGGCCATGCCGAAGCTGCCTTCGTCGATCTCCACCTCGAGCCGACCGGCCGCGAACTCCGCCCGCAGCTCGGTCAGCTCAGCCGCCTCGACCGGATACCAACTGATCTTGTCGAAGAACCGGAACAGCCACGGCCGGCCCGATTCGAACGCGCCGCGCTGCCCGTACCCGGACCAGATCGGCACGGTCCGGCCGACCAGTTGGTAACCGCCGGGCGAGTCCATCCCGTACACGCACAGGTACTGGCCACCCAGGCCGACCGTGTCGGCGGCGGTCCAGGTCCGCGCCGGGTTGTATTTGGTGGTGACCAACCGGTGCCGCGGATCCAGCGGTACGGCGAGCGGCGCCCCGAGATAGACGTCGCCCAGGCCGAGGACCAGATACTCGGCCTCAAAGATGATCTTGGCCACCCGGTCGACCGAGTCCAGGCCGTTGATCCGGCGGATGAACTCCAGATTCGACGGCAGCCAGGGCGCATCCGGCCGGACGCTGGTCAGGTAGCGATGGATCGCCTCGGTCACCACCGGATCGTCGAACGACATCGGCAGCCGGATCCGCCGGCTCGGCACCGCCAGCTCACCGGTCGGCGGCAGGGACCGTTCGATCTCGATCAGGATGCCGAGCAGCACCCGCGCGGTCAGTTGGTCCGGATCGACATGCAGGTGCAGCGACCGGACTCCGGGGGTGATGTCGATCAGGCCGGGCATCCGCAGCTGCTCCAGTGCCGTGGCCAGCGCGTGCACCCGCAGCCGGAGCCCGAGGTCCAAGATCATCTCGCCGTACTCGACCAGGATGTTGTCCTCCGCGCCTCGTCGGTAGGTCACCTCCGGCCGTCCGTCGGCGGGTGGCAGCCGGTGCAGCACGCCGCGGTCTGCGTCGGCACCGGTCCGCAGCAGGTCGGGGATCCGGTGCCTGGCCCGGCCGGCGCTGTCGGCTCGCAGGGTGGCTGCCGCGATCTCGGTGACCGGGGTGAACCGGACCACGTCACCCGGCCGGATCTGGCCGAGTTTCCAGCGATGCGCCGGGATCACGGTCAGCGGACAGGCGAAGCCGCCGAGGCTGGGGCCGTCCGGGCCGAGCAGGATCGGGGTGTCCCCGGAGACGTTCAGCGTGCCGACACTGTAGGCGTTGTCGTGCAGGTTGGACGGATGCAGCCCGGCCTCGCCACCGTCCTCCCGGGCCCAGGCCGGGCGCGGCCCGCTGAGCCTGATCCCGGTCCGGTTGGCATGGGCCTGGACGGTCCAGGCCACCGTGTAGAACTGCACCAGGTCGCCGTCGGTGAAATACTCCGGCGCCGGTTGCGGGCCTTCGCTGACCGCCAACTCCCAGTCGGACCCGAGCTCGGGACGTAATGACTGCGGTACCTCAGCCGGCTCGGCCAGCTCCCGTGTCGGCGGCCCGACCCGCAGCACGTCGCTGACCGCGACGGCCTTCCCGGTGTAGCCGCCGAACCCGCCCAGGGTGAAGGTCGCCGCGCTCCCCAGATAGTCCGGCACGTCGAGCCCACCGCGGATCGCCAGGTAGCTGCGCAGCCCAGGCGTGCCGATGGTGCCGAGGTCCAGCACGCCGCCGGCCGGTACGGTGATCGGCTGCCACATCGGCATCGGTACGCCATCCAGCGTGAGCTCGGTCGTCGCACCCCCGACGCAGACCACCGTCTCGACGGTGAACCGCAGCGCCGGCCCGGTCAGCGTGGCCTCCAGCGCAGGCGCGCCGGCCGGATTCCCGACGGCGGTGTTGACCAGCCGGAAGGACAGGTCGTCCATCGGCCCGGACGGCGGCAGCCCGACCGCCCAGTAGCCGAGCCGGCCCGGCAGGTCCTGGACCGTCGTCTGGGCACCGGCGCGGACGACGTCGATCCGGGCCGACCCGCCGTCGATCGAAGCCAGCGTCGCGGTGCTGTGGTCGCCGGCCAGCACCCGCCGGTCGACGACTGCGGCTCGCAGCTGATCAACGTTGCTGGCGATGCCCGAGATCCTGGTCTCGCTGAGGGCCCGGCCGAGGCTCGCGTACGCGGCCGCCCGGTCGGCCCCGGCACTGATCACCTTGGCGATCATCGGGTCGTAGTGGTTGGTGATCATGGTCCCGGTCTCGGCCCAGCCGTCGACCCGCACGCTGTCCCGCGGCAGCGCCAGCTCGGTCAGCAGGCCGGAACTCGGCCGATAGCCGGCGGCCGGATCCTCGGCATAGATCCGCGCCTCCACGGCGGCCCCGGTGATCGTCGGCGGTGGCCCGGCGAACATCGAATCCTCACCGCGGGCCAGCATGATCATCCACCGGACCAGGTCGACCCCGGTGACCTGTTCGGTGACCGGATGCTCGACCTGGAGCCTGGCATTGACCTCGAGGAAGGAGGGCTCGCAGCGGTCGACATCGAGCAGGAACTCCACCGTCCCGGCGGAGGCGTAGCCCACCGAACCGGTCAGCGCCGTGGCACCGGCCAGCAATCGCTCCGTCAGCGCCGGATCCAGGCCGAACGCGGGCGCCTCCTCGATCACCTTCTGGTTTCGTCGCTGCAGCGAACAGTCCCGGGTGCCGAGCGTGATCATCCGGCCGTCGCCGGCACCGAAGACCTGCACCTCGACATGCCGGGCCCGGCCGACGTAGCGCTCCAGGAAGACCCCGGCGGAGGAGAAGTTGGCCCCGGCCAGCCGGGCCACCGACGCGAAGCCGGCGGCGACCTGGTCGGCATCGCGCGCCACCGCCAAGCCGATCCCACCGCCCCCGCCGGCCGCCTTGATCATCACCGGATAGCCGATCGACGCCGCCGCCGCAACCGCCTCCTCGACCGACCCGAGGGATCCGGACCCCGGCACCAGCGGCACCCCGGCCACCCGGGCGGCTTCGCGGGCGGCCTGCTTGTCGCCGAACAACCGCAACTGCTCCGGGGTCGGCCCGACGAAGATCAGCCCGGCGGCCCGGACCGCCGCGGCGAAGTCCGCATTCTCGGACAGGAACCCGTAGCCCGGATGGATGGCGCCGGCGCCCGTGGCGAGGGCGGCCTCGATCACCGCATCCCCGCGCAGGTACGACTCGGCCGCCGCCGCCGGGCCCAGCCGGACGGCCAGGTCGGCCGCCCGGGTGTGCGCCGCCGCCGCATCCGCGTCGGAATAGACCGCGACCGTCTTGCACCCCATCGCTGTCGCGGTCCGGATGATGCGGCAGGCGATCACGCCGCGGTTGGCGATCAACACCGTCTCGAACATGCTGCCTCCTCTCCTGCCGGATTCCTGTGTTGGTAGCGATTCCGTCGCTGCCGGCTAAATGGTCAACGCTTCCCGTACGGTCCGGTCGGCCGCCTCACCACCGGTGCCCGAAGCGGTGACCTGGCCGGACGCCAGGACGTAGTAGAGATCGGCGAGCTGCAGGGCGAAGCCGAGCTGTTGTTCCACCAGCAGTACCGACATTCCCGAACGGGTCGCCAGCGCCGTGATGATCGTTTCGATCTCGGCGACCACTGAAGGCTGGATCCCCTCGGTCGGCTCGTCCAAGATCAGCAACTTCGGCCGGGTGAGCAGCGCCCGCGCGATCGCCAGCTGCTGTCGCTGACCGCCGGACAACAGGCCGGCGCGACGATCGAGGAGCGGCCGCAGCGCCGGGAACAGCTCCAGCATCTCGCCGACGTCGTGCCGCCGCCGGTCGGCGACCAGCCGCAGGTTCTCCGCGACGGTGAGTTGGCCGAAACACTGCTGCCCCTGCGGCACATAGGCCAGCCCCCGCCGCACCCGGCGGTGCGGCGGCAGCCGGGTGATCTCGTCGCCGTCGAAGACGATCCGGCCGGAGCGTGGCCGGATCAGTCCGATGGCGGCGCGGAGCAGCGTCGTCTTGCCGGCGCCGTTGTGCCCGAGGACGGCCGTGACGCCGTCGGTCGGCACGTCGATCGTGACGTCCTCGATCACATCGGTGCGGTCGTAGCCGACCCGGATCCGTTCCAGCCGCAGCATTACCGGACACCGCCCGGCGCCGGCACGGCCTGGGGCCCGGGTCGCGACTCGAGCCCGCCGGACGGATCGTCGTCGTCGAGCAGCTGCAGGCTGCCGAGGTAGATCTGCTGCACCTCGCGGTTCGCCTGCACCTCGGCGACCGATCCCTCGGCCAGCACCCGGCCCTGGGCCAGCACGCTGACCGACTTGGCGAAGGCGCGCATGAAGTCCATGTCGTGTTCGACGATGATCACGGTCCGGTCCTCGGCGATCCGGTGCAGCAGGGCGCCGGTGTTCTCCTTCTCCGCCGCGCTCATCCCGGCCACCGGCTCGTCCAGCAGCAACAATCGAGATCGCTGGGCCAGCAGCATGCCGATCTCCAGCCAGCGTTTCTCGCCGTGCGGCAGCACGCCGGCCGGCGCGTCCACCCGGTCGACGAGACCGATCAGCTCCAGGGTCTCGGCCAGCTCGGCCGGCACGCCACGGCGACGGCGCAGCAGGGACAGCGGGTGCCGGCCGGCGCCGGCCGCGATGTCCAGGTTCTGCAACACCGTCAGCTCGTCGAACAGACTGGCCGTCTGGAAGGTCCGGCCGACCCCGCTCCGGACGATCTGGGCGATCCGCAGACCGTCCAGCCGGCGGCCGGAGAAGTCGATCATTCCGGTGCAGCCGGACAAGCCGGTGATCGCGTCGATCAGGGTGGTCTTGCCGGCGCCGTTCGGGCCGATCAGGAATCGCAGGTCCGATTGCAGCACGGTCAGATCGACCGCGTCCAGCGCGGTGAACCCCTCGAACGTGACGGTGACCCCGGTCAGTTGCAGGTAGTCCTCGGCCATCAGGAGACTCCCTTCGCCGGTTCCGGAGCGTCCGCGACGGGTTGATCATCCGTCCTGCCTCGTCGAGCCGCCGGGACGAGCCGCCGGGCGATCCCGACGATCGAGGCCAGCCCACCGGGCAGGAACGCGACCACGATCATGAACAGCAAACCCTGGGCGTAGGTCCACGCCGAGGGGAACTGTTCGGACAGACTTGTCTCCGCCCAGGCGACCGCGATCGCGCCGAGAACCGGTCCGAACAGCGTGCTCCGGCCACCGATGGCGACCCCGATCAGCAGCCCGATCGACGGCACGATCCCGACGTCGGCCGGCGAGATGATGCCGACGATCGGCACGAACAGGGCGCCGCCGACGGCGGCCAGTAGCGCGGCCAGGACGTAGCCGACGGTCTTGATCATCGCGGGCGAGTAGCCGAGGAACTCCACCCGACCTTCGGCGTCCCGGCAGGCCACCAGCAGCTCGCCGTACCGGCTGGCCGAGAGCTGCCGGTAGCCGACCATCACGATCAACAGCACCCCGACGGCGATCAGGTACAGCATCAGCTTGTTGGCCGGGTCGTAGAGGTCGTAGCCGAAGAAGGACCGGAAGTTGGTCAGCCCGTTGGTGCCGCCGGTGCTGACCTGGTTGCCGACCAGGAAGATCGCGAACGCCGCCGCCAGCGCCTGGGACAAGATCGCGAAGTAGGCGCCGCGAACCTTCCGGTAGAAGGTCGCGTAGCCGAGGACCGCCGCCAGCAGGGACGGCACCAGGACGATCGCGATCATGGTCGCGGCCGGGTTGCGGAACGGTTCCCACCACCAGGGCAGCCGGCCGTCGCCGTACAGCTGCATGAAGTCGGGCACTCCGCCCGGGCCCGCGTCGGAGAGCATCAGGTGCATCGCCATCGCGTAACCGCCGAGCCCGAAGAAGACCCCCTGACCGAGCACCAACATGCCGCCCTTGCCCCAGGCGAGACCGATCCCGATCGCCACGATCGCGTAGCAGACATACTTGCCGAGCAGGTCGAGCCGGAAGTCCGTCAGCACCGCCGGAGCCGCGAGCAGGATCGCGGCCAGCAGGCCGAGCCCGGCCCAGCCACGCCAACCTTTGCCGGCCAGCCACTTCACGCCAGGCTCCTGGTCCGGACGGTGAAGATCCCCTGCGGCCGGAGCTGGAGGAAGATCACGATCGCCACGAACACCCCGACCCGGGCCAGGGTGGCCGAGGACCAGTCCCAGAACTCCAGCCCGGCTCGCAGCATACCGAGCGCGAGCGCGGCCAGGACGGCACCACGGAGCTGCCCGATGCCGCCGACGACCACCACCAGGAACGCGTCGACGATGTAGCCGGTGCCGAGGGTCGGGCCGATCGAGCCGATCTGGCTCAGTGCCACCCCGGCGATGCCGGCCAGCCCGGAGCCGAGGAAGAAGGTGCGTCGATCCATCGACCGGGTGGCGATGCCGGAGGTCTCGGCGAGCGACCGATTCTCCACAGTGGCCCGGATCCGGCGGCCGAGACTGGTCAGCTTGATCAGCAGCGACAGTGCGATCACCGCGATCACCGCCAGCAGCAGAATGAACACCCGGGCCTTCGGCACCGCGGCGCCGAAGATCATGGTCGAACCGGACAGGAACGCCGGGGCGGCCACGTCGACGTTCGGTGCGCCGAAGATGTCCCGGGCGGCCTGCTGCAGGATCAACGCGACTCCCCAGGTGACCAGCAGCGTGTCCAGCGGCCGGTGATACATCCGCCGCAGCAGGGTCGCCTCCAACAGCAGCCCGAGCAGCCCGGCGACGCCGAACGAGACGGGCAGGGCGATCAACAGCGAGATCTCGGGCGTTCCGAGCAGTTGCTGCAGCACGAAGGCGGTGTAGGCGCCGGCCATGATGAACTCGCCGTGGGCCATGTTGATCACCCCCATCTGGCCGAAGGTGAGCACCAGACCGAGCGCGATCAGCAGCAGGATCGAGGCCAGACTGACGCCGGCGAAGGCCTGTGAGATGACGGTGATCATGGTCGTGGTCCGGGTCTCGGATCAGCTGCCGGCCAGGCCCTTGGCCCAGTCGTAGGTGGTCAGGAACGGGTCCGGCTCGATCGGCTTGCCCGAGCTCCAGACCTCGTCGATCAGTCCGGTTTCGCCGTTGATCTTGCCGATCAGCGCGGTCTTGGCCAGATGGTGGTTGTCCCCGTTGACGGTGACCTTGCCCTCCGGGGCGTCGAAGCTCACGCCGCCGGCAGCCTGCTGCACGGCGGGCACGTCGAAGGCGCCGGCCTTCTCGACGATGCCCTTCCACAGATGGAGCGAGGTGTAGGCGGCCTCCATCGGATCGGAGGTGACCCGGTCGGCGCCGTAGGCGTCGGTGAAGGCGCTGACGAACTTATCGTTCGCCGGGCTGTCGACAGTCTGGTAGTAGTTCCAGGCGGTGAGCTGGCCGGCCAGGATCTGCTTGCCGATCCCCTGCACCTCCTCCTCGGCGATCGACACGGACAGCACCGGCAGCTTCGCCGCGGTCAGCCCGACGTTGCTGTACTGCTTGAAGAAGGCAACGTTCGAGTCGCCGTTCAGGGTGTTGAAGACGGCGTCCGCGTCGGCCGCCGCCACCTTGTTGACGATGGTGGAGAACTCCGTGTCACCGAGCGGCGTGTATTCCTCGCCCCGGATCTCGATGCCGTTAGCCGCCGCGTAGGCTTTGATGATCTTGTTCGCGGTGCGCGGGAAGACGTAGTCGCTGCCGACCAGGAACAGGCTCTTCACCCCGGACTCCTTCAGGTACTCCAGGGCCGGGATGATCTGCTGGTTGGTAGTGGCGCCGCTGTAGAAGATGTTCCTCGACGCCTCCAGTCCCTCGTACTGGACCGGATAGAACAACAGCGAGTTGTTGGACTCGAACACCGGCAGCATCGCCTTCCGCGAGGCCGACGTCCAGCCGCCGAACACGGCCGCCACGCAGTCGCTCTTGATCAGCTTCGTCGCCTTCTCGGCAAACGTCGTCGGCTCCGAAGCGCCGTCCTCGGTGACGATCTCGAGCTGCTTCCCGTTCACGCCGCCGGTGGCGTTGATCTCCTTGGCCGCGAGATTGAGCGCGTCGTTCACCGTCTTCTCACTGATCGCCATCGTCCCCGACAGCGAATTCAGGAACCCGACCTTGATCGACTCCCCCGAGGTGTCGACGCAGGACGCGGCAGCGCTGGTCGATCCCGCTTCGTCGACCTTGGCGCCGCATCCGGTCAGGAACAGGACGACCCCGAGCAGCAGGGCGAGCGCCGGGATCGGCCGGAGTGGAACTGCCTTCATCGTGGTGCCTCATCTCTGCCGGAGCGGACCGTAGGAGGCCGTGCGAGCGGCCCAACGATCCCTATAGGATCATCGTGCTGCTGCAGCCGAGTAACAGAATGTTCCCGTTGTGTAACGCTGATCCAGGCTGATTGGTCTCGCAAATCTGTGATCACTTTCCTATAGGCTCGAGCGGTGTCCGTTGATCCCCGCATCGATCTGAGCCGGTTGCCCCGGCTCGCCACCCAACGCGGCGAGGGCGACACGGCCGACCGGATCCGAGACCTGATCCAGGAGTCGATCCTGTGCGGTGATCTCGGTGAGGGCGCCCGGCTGAACGCCGAGCATCTCGGCCGGCACCTCGGGGTCAGCCATATCCCGTTGCGGGAGGCGATCCGCGCCCTCGCGGCGGACGGCTGGGTGATCCTACGACCACATCATGGAGCCTTCGTCCGGTCCCGCAGTCCACAGGAGCTGGCTGATCTTTTCGAACTCCGGGCCCATGTCGAGCCGTATTCGGCCGAACTCGCCGCGCAGCGACGGACCGTTGATCAACTAGCCCTGATCACAGCGATCGTCGAGCAGCAGGAACGGACGGCAGATCCGGTCGAGTTCGCCCGGCTCAACGCGGCCTTCCATTCCGCTGTCGCCGACGCCTCCCAGAACTCGCTGCTCTCGGCCCAGGTGCACGGCCTCGCCGCCCGGACCAGGTTCTACTTCTCGACCGTGGCCACGGCGCGGCACCAACGCTCCATCGACGAGCACTGGGCCATCGTCGAGGCGATCCGCCGACGTGGCCACGCCCACGCACGCGACCTCGTCCGGACCCACGTCCTGCAGACTCAAGAGGACCTTGATCAGGTCATCGAAGAGCCACGCCTCATCCCAAAGAGGTCGTGAGCCGACACGTTGAACCGCGTCTAGGCCACGACGTTCGAGTCCCCGAAGATCGAATCACACGACCGGTCATACGCCACGCTGATCAGAAAGTAGGGCGCTCCCGAGCCAACCCGTGGCGTCGCGCCCGGCCCGCCTGCACGCGCCGCTATGACCGCTCCCGCGGCAACCTCGACCGCCACGCCACCTACACCGTCGCCGCACTCCTGGCCGCCGGCGCGCCGCCCAACTACCGGACGGAGTCAGGGTGACCGACCAGGACGAAGCTGGGCAAGAAGTGCTCGAGTCCTCGCATCAGGACCGTCTCGAAACCTCGCGACAGCAACTCCGTGATGATCTGGCGCCGGACGGCCCGCCATCACGATCTTGATCAGGCCCGACTCTGATGGTCAGTGGATGGCGCTGCCGCGGATCCGATCTCCGGCCAGGGGGTGCGGTGCGCTGGCATCCCGCGCCGTCATGGTCCGGATCAACCGGCGATGAACCTTTTCGACCTTGTGTGGGGCGAACTCCCGAAACACGGCCAACGCCTCCCGCAGCGACGACGCCGCCGCCCCTGGCTCGTCGTTTTCCTCTTGGAGATCGGCCAGCGCCACCCAGGAATAGCCGGCTCCGTGATGGAGTTCCACCCGGTGGAAGAGCTCGATGGCCCGCCGACAACTCTCGGCCGAGGCCTCCGGACTTCCGATCCTTCGATAGGCGAGGCCGAGACTGTCCCATCCGTCGGCCTCGGTGGGGTCGCCGTGTCGCGCCATGAGGGTGATCGCCTCGTGGCACAGCGGTATTGCGACGGCTCCGTTGCCACGTTCGGCCTCATAGAACCCGATCAGGTTCAGTGTTTCCCGATGTTGGGTTCATCTCCCCAAATCCGGTTCCAGTGCAGTGCCTGTCCGAGCAGGTCCAGCGCGAGGTCCAGGTCGCCCTCATACCAGTGCAGTGTGGCCAGCGATTTCAGCACCGCGGCGCGGTGCCGGGCGCTGTCCAGTTCATCCGCGAGCCGCAGCGCCACCTCCGCCTGCTCCATCCCCTGCCGCGGCAGGCCCAGTTCGGAGTAACAGAGAATCAAGAAGCGACGGGCCTCCGCCTCGCCCTCCCGATCACCGAGACGCTGGGCACACTCCACCGCGGCCAGCTCGAAGGGGAGGTCGGGCTGCGGCGGCCGGAACGTCGCCAGGTAGGCGCGCAGCGACCAGACCAGACACCAGACATGGCGGTTGAGGCCGAGTCGCTTTGCCCATTCGACGACCGACCGCAGGACGCCGTGTTCGGTCCGCGCCCAAGTCAGCAGAGCAGTGCCCGGCAGCGACTCCGGGGTGACGCCAGGGATGGGCGGGGGAAGGGCGATCGACGTCCGTGTCGGGTCCCAGGCCATCGCTCCGGCATGTGAGGTCCGGAGGTAATGATCAAAAACCCGCTGGGTGGCCCGGTCGACCTCCTCGGCCCCGTCCACCGCCTGGGCCAGCTCGGCGGCGTACTCCCGGAGCAGGTCATGCAGCTGGTAGCCGTCCGGCAGGTGTTCAGTGAGCAGATTCGCAGTAGTCAACTGGTCCAGCAATCGCAGCGCCTCACCGGGATCGACAGCGGCCAGGCTCGCCGCGGCTGCCGCGCTGAGGTCGGGGCCGGGATGCACGCCGAGCAGTCGGAACAGCCACACCCCGGCCGGGTCGACCGTCGAATAGGACCAGGAGAACACCTGCCGCAGGCTCGCCGCGTCCTCACCGATCTCGAGCGCATCCAGACCGCGACGCGGATCGAAGATCGACCGGACGGCCTCGGCCAGGGACAGTTTCGGCCGACTCGCGACCTGAGCGGCGGCCAGGGCCAGAGCCAGCGGCAGCCGACCGCAGGACTCGATGATCTTGGCCACGCTGGCCGATCGGTCGAGATCCGCCCCACACCGATCCGACCGCTCAGCAGCCGCACGCACGCTTCGGTCTCCAACAGATCAAGGGTCAGCAATTCCCCGCCCTCGATCGCGATCAGCCCGGCGAGCTGGTCCCTGCTGGTGATCACCACCCGGCAGTGCGGCCCGGCAGGCAACAATGGCCGGACCTGATCGGTGTTCCGGGCATTGTCCAGCAGCACCAGCAGCCGCCGATCCGCAGTGAGGGTCCGGAACAGGGCCAGTTGATCATCCGTGGTACGCGGCAACTCCCGGTCGGCGATGCCCAAGCCGATCAAGAAGGTCCGGACCACCTCGCTCACCGTCCGGATCCGCCCGGACGCGTCGAAGCCGAGCAGGTTGACGTACAGCTGGCCGTCCGGAAACTCCGTCATCGACGAGTGCGCCCAGGGCAAGGCCAGCGTGGTCTTGCCGATCCCGGCCTGGCCGGTGATCACGGTGATCGCCGGACCGGTCCGCGGCGCCGGCCGGGAGAGTCGCTCCAGCTCCGCCTCGCGGCCGGCCAGCCGGCCGATCGGCGGCGGCAGCTGGCGCGGCACCGTCACCGTCTGTCCCCCGGCGAGCCGATCGGGCAGCGTGGTGATCACTCCTTGATCACCGTCGAGGATCTGCTGATGCAGCTGTTGCACCGAAGGCGACGGCTGGATCCCCAGCTCATCGTCCAGCCGCCGGAACAGCTCGCGATACCGCTCCAATGCCGCCGACTGCCGCCCGGCTGGGACCAGGGCCAGCATCGACAGCACCCAGAACCGCTCCCGGAACGGATACCTCGCGATCAACCGCTCGGTCTCCCGGCACACCTCCTCATGCCGCCCCAGCGCCAGATCGGCGGTCAGCGACCACTCGGTGGCATCCAGCCGCGTCTCTTCCAGCCCGCGGGCGAACTCCTGCACCACCGTCACGTCGAGGCCACTTCAGTGGCTCACCACGCCACAGTCCGAGCGCGGCCCGCAGCCGGTCCGCGGCGACTTCATGATCACCAGCCGGCAGCGCCGCCCGGCCAGCCTCGGCCAACTGCTCGAACTGATAGAGATCCAGTCGTTCCGAATCCACCTCGAGCCGAAAGCCGTCACCCTTCCGGTGCAGCCGGACCCCGTCGTCCCCCGAGCGAGCGCCGCAGCCGGTAGATGCAGGTGTGCAGCGACACCAAGCCGGCCTCAGGGTCGCGATCCGGCCAGAGTTGCTCGGCCAGCCGATCTTCATAGAGACCGTTTCTGGACGACAGTCCCGGTGGCGTACGGAAGCAGTTCGCTTACTTGATGACCTGGTAGCGGAGGGAAACGATCGACCCGTACTCTCGCACGCTGATCTTGGACAGGGTGATCCCATCGAGTTCCGGGTCATCGAACAACCGGAGCCCAGCCCCTAACAGCACAGGCGCAATATCGACGTGCAGTTCATCCGCCAAACCGGCCCGCAGGATCTGCTGCACAGTGCTTGCGCCGATCACCTTGACCGCTTTGGATCCCGCGGCCGCTTTCGCCTGGTCGACCGCGGCCGCGATCCCGTCGGTGACGAAGGTGAACGTCAGTCGCTCGTCCTGTTTGGGCAGGACCAGCGGCGGTGTGTGGGTGAGCACGAAGATAGGGGTCTGGAACTCGTAGTTGCCGACGAACCAGTCAGGGTCCGCGGCCATCTCATACGTCCGCCGGCCCATGATCACGGCGCCGGTTTCCTCGATCAACACCTTCATCGCATCACTGCCGTCCTCAGGAGCCGGGTCCGCCAGCCGCGCCAGGCTTCCGTTACGGTCGGCGACGAACCCGTCCAACGACATCGCCAGGCCGGTGTGAACTGTTGCCATGATCAGGATCTCCCTCTTCGCAGGCCGTCACGGACCCGTCGCCGCTGGATTCTGCTTTGTCACGTGCTCGGACATTGTGCCGCCAACCTTTACAGCCGTCGATCGAGATTCCTAGTTCTACGTCTTGGGGTGGGCCGTGCCTTGCCGCCCGATCCGGTAGACGAGCGTGCCCAGGAACAGCACGATCCCGATCACGCCAAGCCAGAACAGGCCTTGAAGGGCGAACCCGACGACGGACAGCACGACCGACACCACGAGCAAGATCACGAGAACGGGCCACATTTGACCGATCGGCCTCAGCTGTCCGGGGGCTCCAGCCGGCGCTGATCCGGTCGAATTCGCGTTCGGCTTCTTCGACCTGGTCGCACGGCTCGCAGATCAGCCCTTCGAGGACTTCGGGCTCAGATCATCGCCCGGGCCGCTGACAAGGGCGCGTGTTCCGCCCGCCGAGCACCTCCGCTAGTCGCAATACCGTTCAGTTAGGTGAGGTGATGGCGTAGTTTGGTGGATGCTCGGGTTGGGGCCAGGTTGCGTGGTGGGCGCGTTTGACGTGCCACTTGACGTACTTGCGTTTGATGACGCGTGGGGCCGAGCGTCGGCGGCGGACCGGGTTGAGCCGGCAGATGAGTCGGCGGAGGAAGCTGAGCCAGCCTGGATTGTCGCGGACGGGGTTGTCAGGGGGGAAAAGCGCCCGGGTGGGCGAGGGTCTGGCGTGTGATCCGCAGCGCCGCCACGAAGCTGACCCGGTCCGGATCGTGCCCGGAATGGGTCGCAGCCTCGGCCATCAGGGTCCGGATCGCGAAGTGGCAGCACAGGTGGCCCCAGATCTCCTGGAGCACCAGGTCTGGAGACTTTGAGCGGAGCACGGTGCGCGGTCCGCGCTGGTGGGTCTTGAGTTCGTCGAAGGTCAACTCGACTTCCCACCGTTGGGTGTAGGCCGCGGCCAGGTCGACCGCGGAGACCTCGTCGGGGTCGGTCAGGGTGGTGAAGAGTCGGTAGGTCTCAGGGTTCTCGCGGCCGTCGTCGATGGTGTAATCGATGACCCGGACCGGGATCGGCTCTGCGCGCCGTGCGGCAGCGGAGTGCGTTTGGCGCAGGTGAGCCAGCCAGGAACCGTCAGGCAGGTCTTCGAGGCGGGTGGGCTTCGGGGCAGACTTGTCGGTGCGGACCCGCCATAACAGGTCGGCGCCGGTCGCGGATGCCTTGCGCCAAAGGGCGTATGAGAAGAACCCGCGATCGGCGGTGAGCAGCATCCCGGGCCCCAGTCTGGTCAGCAGTGGCTCGGCCAGCGCGGCCTCGGACGCGGCGTAGGTGCCGACCTCGGCTGCAAGGACTGCGTGGGTGCCGCACTCGGCCAACGCGACCACCCGTGCCTGGGGAAACGCCGCCTGCTCGCCCTTGTTGACCCCAGGACGCCCGAAGTGCTCGGCGTTCACGGCCGTGTCGGCGACGTCGAGACACATCCCGTCGATCGCGACCAGCCGCCGCCCTGCCAGCCACACCCCCGGCATCGCGTCCGTCCCGATCGGAGCAGCGACCCGCTCGAAGAGCGCCTTCAACGGCTCCGCGCCCAGCCGGGCGCGGGCCTGGAAGATCGCGGACTTGCTCGGCGGCGCATACGTCTCGGTCCACCCCGAAGCCCACGAGAGCCCGTCGGTCAGCTGCGCGAGAACGTCCTCATAAGAACCCTCCGAATACAGCGCCATCCCGATCGAGAAGTAGGCCATCACCCGCGCCGGCAAGGAACGATGCCGCTGCTCGGTCCGGCCGACCTCGGCGATCACCTCATCGACCAACCCCGGCGGGAACACACGTGTCAGCACCCCCACCGACACCAAGTCGGACAAGCGGCGCCCGGTCTCAGGCTTCTTCCATCCAGCACGCGGCATGCCACCAAACTACACCGATGTCATCCTAACTGAACGGTATTGCCGCTAGTCGGGGTATCAGCTGCTGACGATGGGTAGAGTCATGCTGGATCTCCGCAGCTGGACGGTGACGGTCGCTCCGGCGGGATCGGGCACGATCATGCCGGGGTCGTTGGCGCGGAGAACCAGGCCGAGGTGGTGTCCGGCTGGTACGACGACGTCGAGCGGGTGCAGCGTCCAGCTCACCTGATAGTCCCGCCCTGGGTCGAGTGGTACGGCCTGGCTGAGGGAGTATCGGTTCTGCGTGTCGATGCTGCCGCGGGTGAGGACCGTCGGCCGGACACCGGGCCCATAGGCGACCAGCAGGGCGGTGAGTGGCGTCCCGGTGCGGTCCGCGCTGATCGTGACCTCGAGCCGTGGCGTCCCGGACAGCCGGAGCGGCTGTTCCGTGGGCTCAGCGGAGAACGCCAGCTGGCTCTCACCGTCGGTGAACCGCTCGGTCGCGCCCCTTGGCGCCGGCCGAGAAGCCAGGCCCCCGGCAGTCAGCCAGAGGCGCTGCGCCCGCGATCCGGGCTGTGGCCAGCGGTCGTAGGACTCCCACGCGCTGTCGGGCCGCTGGATGTCGACTCGCGGCTCGGCCATGATCCCGTTGTCGACCCCGTACAGCCAGTGATCCATCCACCGGTGCAACGTGCTCCGCCACCGTGCGGAGTCGATCTGGTCGGGTTCGACATGGTCGCCCGCATGCAACCACAGCTTGCGGGGTACGCCGGCCTCACCGAGGTCTGCCCACCAGCGGGCGAACTGACTGGTGCGCAGCTTCGGATCGGACAGCCCGTGCGCGATGAGAACGGGGACATCCACCCGATGGGCGTCGACCCGGTAGTTTCGCTCATGCCAGGAGGGCGTGTAGTCGTACGTGTCGTCCGCCGCCCGATCACCTAGTTCAGTGATCATGTCCAGACACCGCTCGCGCATCGCGGGACTGACGACGCGCAGCGCTTGGTATTCGGGGTACCGGGTGCCGAGCGCACCGTCGTAGCCGATGCCGTGGTCGCGCGCGTAATCGTACCAACTGGAGATGCCGGCGATCGGCACGATCGTGCGCAGTCCCGGGATGTCCGCCGCCGCAGCCGCGTTCGCCAGCGACCCGTCGTAGGACAGCCCGACCATCCCCACCCGGCCGAGGCTCCACGTCGCGCGGACAGAGTGACCGGACGCATCGGTGCCTGTCACCCGTCCGGTCAGCCAGCCGATCGCCGCCGCCACACTCGCGGTGTCCGGGCGTCCGCCGATCGTCGGGCAGCCATCCGACCGCCCCGTGCCCTGGATCGCGACCTCGACGAATGCATATCCGTGAGGCACGAAGTAGTCGTCGTACCAGCCGGAGAGCAGCGGTCGGGTAGTCGTATACGGCGTGGCGGTCATGATCGCCGCGACCCGCTCACCACGCGCCGTCGAACGCGGCCGCACCACCTCCACCGCGATCCGGTCGCGCTGCCCGTCGGCATCGGTGTCAACCGACGAGCGCACGTACACGGTCTCGCGGATCACCTCGCTGCCAGCCGACGCCGGCGCGATTCCGACAAAGCCCAGACTTAGAACAATCGCGGTCATCGCGGCGATGCGCGCAGTCATCATGGAACGCGACGGTATGCGGCGGTCAGTAAAACTTTCGTTAACGTCACCTGGGCGACTCCTGCGAGACCGCAGCTTGATCACCTCCTACACGGCTTATCCACAGCCGAGCGCCAGATGTTGCGGTTCGTGACATTGGTGACGGCTGGGATGGAGTAGGCGTGACAAGTCTCTAGTGGTCCGTAGTTGAGGTTTGTTTACGTTGAGTTTGGCCAGGATTTCGTCTGCGGTCTTGGTCCAGATGAACGGGTGAGCTCGTTGGTTCCAGCCGGTGATGAAGTTGCGGATCTTGCCGATCAGGTCTCGAGCGGAGGGGAAGACCCCACGGCGGAGGGCTTGGCGTTCGATCATGCCGAACCAGACCTCGACCAGGTTCAGCCAGGAGCCTGAGGTCGGGGTGAAGTGGACCTGGATGCGCGGGTTCTGATCGAGCCAGCGGCGGACCGGTTCCTTCTTGTGGGTGGCATAGTTGTCCATGATCAGATGCAACTCCTGGCCCGGGTAGGTGCGTGCCACGTGCTTCAGGAATGCCAGGAACTCGGTGTGCCGGTGTCGCTGTTCACACTGCCCGGTCACTCGGCCGGTCGCGATTTCGAGGGCGGCGAACAGGGTCGTGGTGCCATTGCGGATGTAGTCATGGGTGCGTTGCTCGGCATGCCCGGGCCGCATCGGCAGCACCTGCTGGGTCCGGTTCAACGCCTGGATCTGGGACTTCTCGTCCACACTCAGCACGACCGCGTTCGCCGGCGGGTTCAGATACAGGCCGACAATGTCGACGACCTTGGCCTCCAACTCCGGATCGGTGGAGAACTTGAACGTCTCAGCCTTCCATGGCTTCACCCCGTAGGCCTTCCAGGCAGCAGCAACGGTGCTGTGATGCAACCCAAGCCGCGGCGCGAGCAGCCGAGACGACCAGTGGGTGACGCCCAGACTCTTCGGCGGCGATTTCAGCGTCGCGGTGATGATCTTGGACTGATCCACCCTGGCAGGCCGACCGGGCCGGTCCTCATCGAACAGCCCCGCCATGCCCCGTTCGACATACCGAACCCGCCACTTGTCCACAATTGGCCGCGTCACCCCGACCCGCGCCGCGATCTCCTGTTTCGCAATCCCGTCGGCCGACAACAACACGATCCTGGCCCGCCGGGCCCGACCAGCGGGCACCACCGAAGCCTTCACCCAATGTTCCAACTTCCGCCGGTCACCCGGACGCAACAGCAACGCGACAGCAGGACGATTCGCCATCCACCAATCATCCCACAACCGTATACTTATTTTAACTACGAACCACTAGTCGAGCTGCAATTCCAGCCGAAACCGCAGATCAGCGAGAGATGAGGCTTTCGGAGCAACTCCAGGCAGGGACCAACCTCGGTGTCCCTGATCGGACCGGAACCTCAGGCATACTCCCCCGTTCAATGCCCGGGTTGGTCAGAATCGCGCAGACCTCATTGGCGTGATTGACCACGTCGTCGGGTGATCATCGTCGATCAGGGCTCTCATGCGACCAGGCCCAACTGGAACGACTTTCGCCACGTTCTAATCGCCATGGTCGAGTGCCACGGAGCGTTCTGGGCGTCACAAGCAGGTCATTGGAAGACTCGTCGATACTGGTAGAACGCCAAATTGCAGAACGGCTGGTTCGGTTTGTCAAACCACAACAGCGGGAAATACCTTCTGGTCCGTGGCCAGGGCTAGGATGCCCCTGATGTTCAGCATTCCGCCGGGAACTTTCCCGATCAGAAATGGTTCTAGACCTGCACGGATCACGGCATTGACCGCCTCGCGGCCCACCTGAGCTGAGTGATGGCAGCGATGTTCTGGAGGTCGGACTGTATCGCCTCGGATTCACAGAGATGACAAAACTCACTATCGAAGTGGGTCAACCGACCCGCACAGTTGCTGCGGTCGGAGTCAGCGCCGAGTCAGTGACCCGATGTCGCGTTCTTTCAATCACATCCGGTCTACCTGAAGGACACTGCATGAAGCGAGCAATCCGGGCTCTCACGGCCCTAGTCACGATCCTGTTCTTGGCAGGTTCGTTCACCGCGCCCGCTGCGGCCGCACCAGCAGCCCCGGACCACTCGGAGGCAACCGCGTCAGCGGAGAGCTCTGAGCTCGCCGTCTACCCCCCTTACTACCTTCTGCGCAACGGCAATAGCGGCAAGTGCCTCACCGTCAGGGGTGTTGCCGCGAACGCGCCCGCTGTTCAATACACGTGCACCGCGCTGCGCGACCAGTACTGGAGCATCCCGACCCCCGGCTATCGAGATCAAATCAGGAATTTGAACAGTAACCAGTGCCTGGTTGCGAGGGGGAACGCGAACAACACGCCCGTCGTTCAGACCCCCTGTAATAGCGGATTCGCCGACCAGATCTGGCGGACCATCAGTCTGGAGAACGGCAGGTTCCGTCTACTCAACGACAACAGCGGCAAGTATCTTCTGGTCCGCGGTCACGGCTTGGATGCCCCCGCTGTTCAGCACTCCCTCACGGAGTTTCCCGATCTGCAATGGTTCTAGAACCACAAATCGCGGCAACGATCACCGTCCCCCGAGATTGCAACTGCCGAAGTGCATCGGGATACGCAAGGGGATGGACCCCGTCCTCTCGGGCGTTACGCTCGAATCCTTGCTTCAGCTGGTCACGTGGCCCCATCGAGTCCCTGCGCGATCGATTCGAGGGCGCGACGATGACGGGTGAAGGCTGTTCGCCCTTCCGGAGTCAGCTGGAGAACGGTGACGACGACCCGGCCGTCCGGGACCTTGTCCACAGCAAACAGACCTGCTTCCGCCAGGGCCCAGATCTGCTTGCTCAGAACCGATGGCGAGATCTGCAACGCTTCCCTGATGATCTTGAACGTCGCCGAGTCGACACTGCTCAATGCCGCCACGATCGAGTATCGAACCGGTGATGCCAGAACCGGCTCCAAGTCGGCCAGATGATCCGCCAGGCTCACGGGTGTCCACTGCCGAGACGCAGGCCGAAGTCAATCCGCGGAACCGTCAACACGACACCCGCCAGCCCAACGAGGAGCCCGGGCGGAACCCACGCCGGTCAACTGGAGCCCGAGGGGCGGTGAGGGCAGCGAGGCAGCCACCACCAGGGCCGCCCCGCCGATCATCATCAGCCGCTGCGAGATCCGATCGAACCGGCCGAGTCCGGCTGGAATCACCGTACGGAGAGCCGTGACCCACCGGGTCTGCAGGATCGACCACACCACCCCGACGGCGAACAGGGCCACCGCGATCAGCGTGTTCCATGCATAGGCGTAGGCAATCCGAACCCGGCAAAGATCAAGATCTGAACAACCGCACCAGTATCACCGCCCGCTGAAACGGTCGAAATCCGCACCAGCGACAGCCCGACTAGCCACTTACCTCCTGAATCAGCCTTTCCGTCGCGATAACAGGTTTCCCAAATGGAAAGCGAGTCACAATTCAGATACCGAGGTGAAACCCTGCTCGGCGAGACGCCGCTGGACGGGCACGAACTCTGCGCTCACGTCGGAGACGAAGGCCAGAAAGAACAGGCCCGCATCGAGGTCACCGGTCTCCGGAACGATGCCGTCGTGGTACGAGTAGCCCCGCCGAAATATCGTCGCGCCGTCGTTGAACGCCGGCTGGGCAAGCCGAGGTGCGACCGCGGATCGATAGCCGGCCGGCCGTCGGCGGACCGGGCCCCGAAGTCCGGGGCCGTCCGTCGTCCCCGCCCGACAGCGGCGCGCCCGAATCTCGGCGACGACCAAGGACTCGCTCCTGATCAAGCAGCGCGGTCGCGTCCCAGCCCCTGAGGTCCATCCTGATCTGCGTACGACGACATAGGTGCCGTGCCGCAGCCACGCGGGCTCGGTGTCGTCCGATAGCCACACCGTCGCCTCGATCGACGCCGTGCCGGTGTCGGTTATTGGTCCCGTCCATCTGCCCGAACAGGTTGCGCGGCGTCCGTAACCGACGTCTCGCGGCAGACGGGCCGAAGCCGCGTTGCAGCCACCGAATGCGTGCCTGGTCGCGGGCGAGCCGGATGAGCTGGCGCGCCGCGTGCAACGCAACCACTGAGTCCTCGGCGCACACCTGCAGCATCAGATCTCCACCGCTGATGCGGGGATCGATGATCCTTGACGGTCATGCCGAGATCACCGACGTGATCGCCACCCAACGGTCCCGTCTTCAGGACGAACACACCAGAAAACTGGCGAAGCTGTCCGACCTCGAAATGCTGATCACACTCGAAGCCCAAGCCGCAGCGGGATCGGGGACGGCAACCGTGGTGACCGTGGAAGAACGACCACTCGAGCCCTGCCACTGGGTCGGTCTCGAATTCGTGTTCGACGAGGCTGCCATCGCACGCGCCCAAGAGCTCGCTGCCGAGATGCTCGCCGGCGACAGTCCGCGCACACCCCGCGATAATCCGGATGGGACCCTGGTCAAGGCGCTGACCGACGACGGGAACTCGCCCATCGGGCCGTCGTGGGTCTCGCTCGAGCTGGGCGACGACGAGACCGCACCGAGGATGCTGACCTGCTGGCCAGTCGCCCGAGATATCCCGAACGGGTGGACCGTTCCGGGTGCGCGAATCGTCACCGGATGAATCCATGCCGGCCGAGAACTGGTTGCCAGAGGCCCCTACGAAAGCCTGTCGATCTTCGAACAAATGGGACAACTCCCCGGCGTCATCGCCGTCCTGCCGAGGCCGAACGCCGCGGTCTCGAGGTCGACCTCGAATCGCTCAGAGCATTCCGGCCTGACCTGCCTACCCCAAGCTACGCAGGACACACAGACTTCGAGCTAGTCATCCCCGTCAGTGGACCGGACGGCCGAACCGGGCAACGATGATCAACAAACGCTGACCGGACCATATCCGGTCTGCCGAATACTGCACATCACTATTCCCAGCCGGAATTTGTCGGGATACCCGCGAGCTCTGAACCGCAGCCCTTCACAGTCCGTGCAGACCAGTGGATCGTTATTCGAGACAGGTCCACTCGAAAGGACATGCCGACTAGATGGAGTTCCTCGTCAGGTTGACCAGGTGACGTAGGCGAAGACCTCCGCGACGACGTGAGTTACCACACTCACGCTGTCATCGGAGGTCATCGTGTCCCACCCTAACTAACTGCATTCGCATGTCTGGCCGGTACCTGCCGACCGCCGGTGCAGACCAGGTGTCTCACAACGAAAGCGCACCTGTGACGGCTGTCTCTACTCCCAGATTCGGCATAGTTAGACCACCGCCTCAGAGCACGACCGCAATCCTCACCGCCCACGAACAGCTCAGCGACCCCGGCCGGGTCCGCCGGGTCAACCAGCCACCAGCGGGCCGCGAAGGCTCAGCTCGTCGATCAACCGCCACGCTGTGGTCGTGGTGTCGGGTCGAGTTGGCCGGGCTGAGGTCAGTGAACGGGTTAGCCGAGGCGGCGATGAGCAGCTGAGGCCGCCGACGTCCGCGATCGGGCGTCAGCGCAGCCGGTAGGCCGCAATCGTCGTCTGCTTGGCGGTATTTTCCTCCTTGTCCGCCACGCTGGCGCGCAACGACACCGACTCACCCATCGGCGTAGCGAAGGTGGCCAGGTAGCGGCCGTCGCCGGTCTGGGTCACCCGAGCCTTCCGCCAGGTCTTCCCGTCATCGCCGGAGACCTCGATGGCGACCTTGCGCAGTTTCGCGGCGTCCTTCCCGAGCTCGGACTCGACTCGGATCGGCAGCCTGGTTACGGCCTGCCGCTTCATCGCGTTGAAGTCATCGACATTCGGCTGGTAGCGGACCGCCCAGAGCGGCAGCGGGTTGTCGCCCGGGTTGCCGCTCGCCGCTGAGCTGAACGTCCACACCGAGTCGACCCGGGTCGTGAGCGGGCCGCTGAGTGCCGGGTCCCTGACCACACTGAACTCCAGCCGGAAGTCACCGCGCTCGGCGGGCAGGTCCTCCACGCTGAGCACCTGCCAGGCCTTCTCGGCCAGCAGCCGTCCGTTTCGGTAGAGCTTGGTGGAGCGCGCCTCGGCGGTGAAGTAGAACGCCTGGTGGCCTCCGCTGTCGACCAACGGCGACGCATTGAAGTCGAGCCTGTTGTCCGTGCGCACGGCCGTCAGACCGTCGGCGCGAACGCCGAGCACCGCCGCGTTCCAACGGTCGCGATAGGTCTTGCCCGCCTGGTATGTCGACACGTCGCTGCTGGACATCGTCGCGGTGGCCTCGCCCGGGAGCTCCTCGACCATCAGCAGGCTCCACCACTCCACCTCTGGCGCCGCGTGCAGGTAGTGCGTCCTGGTCACCGGCAGTCGACCGTCGAAGAGGAGGGTCGGCGCCCCGCCGCCATCACCCGGCACGATCGCGAGCCACCCTTTGGAGCCGTCTGCCACGATGCCCGGCGCATGCACCTTGGACACGACCTTCGCCAGGTCCCGGTCCCGGGGCGACATCGTGTGGCCGGTGAAGTAGCCACCGAGCCGGTAGTCGAGCAACGAGTAGCCGGTCGGCGCACTGTCCGATCCGCCCGACCACTCTGATTCGGCGGTGGCGACGAACTCGTCCGCAGGCCGGCCGCCACCGAGGAATCGGGTGAAGAAGCGAACCTCGGGGCGGTCGACAACATAGAGAGCGTTGCTTCGGCTGTTCCCGGTGCTCCCGTCGGCGTTGTCGAACGTGGTCGTCAGCGCGAGCATGCTGCGGACGGCATTCGGATCGGGCACGCTGTGTGTCACCGGCTTGGCGGTCCTGGCGTCCAGGTCGATCGTGGTGGCCTGGTCCAGCGCGACGACGGGTTGGACCAGGTGGTAGAGGCTGGTGCCGTCGGCTCCGTAGATCTGCGTATCGAGGTGGTAGCGGCCCACGGGCAGCCGAATCGTGACCTCCCCGTCCGCCTCCCACAGGTTCTCCGCCGACAGTTCCGTGTCGAGGCCCCACAGGCCGCTGAACCCTTCGCCGGCCGGCTCTCCGTCGGGGCCGAGGTGGCGCAGGGTCAGGTCGTAGCTCTCCGCCTCCTTGATCACGGTGACCGGAAGTGTGAGGGCGACACCGTCGGCGCCGGTGGCGCTGACCCGTCCGGTGTAGATGCCGTCAGGCCCTTCGTGGTTGGTCTTCGCCGTGACCTCGACGCCGGCCTGGCCACCGGCTGGGATCTCCAGTTCGGATGCGCTCAGGGAGATCGAGCCGTCCGGTGCTGGTTCGCCGGCTGGTCCGACGAGGCTGGCGGTCAGCTCGAGGCTGACGGCAGCGTTCCCGACGTTGCGGTAGGTGAGGGTCTTGGTGAGCCGCTCATCGTCCTCGTGCGGCCACCTCGCGGTACCGAAGGACAGGCTCGGGGTGGTGGCGTACACCGACTGCTCGATCGCGGCGGCGGCGTCGACTCGTCCGGCGCCCTGCTCGAACACGCTCTGGTCGGGGTGCTGCTTGGCGGAGGCCATCAGCGCTCCCTTGAGCTCGGCAGCCTCCCAGTCCGGATGCTGCTGAGCCAGCAACGCGGCTACTCCGGCCACGTGTGGGGTGGCCATCGAGGTGCCGGACAGCCGCAGGTAGACCTCGTCAACTGGCTCACCGATCGAGGCGGCCTCCGACTTGGCCGCGACGATGTCGACGCCGGGCGCGGTCAGGTCCGGCTTGAGTCCACCGTCGCCGACGCGGGGGCCGCGGCTGGAGAACTCGGCCAGTACGTCGGACTTGTCGACGGCACCGACGGTGAGGGCGGCGTCGGCGCTTCCCGGCGAGCGCACGGTGCCGGCCGCAGGCCCCTCGTTCCCGCCGGCCACGACGAACAGTGCGCCGGTCTGTTCAGTCAGCGTGTTGACCGCCTCTTCGAGCGGGTCGATCCCGAGTGTGTCGGCGCCGCCGAGGCTCAAGTTGATGATGTCGGCGTCCTCCTCGGCAGCGGCCCACTGCATGCCGGCCAGGATCGCCGATTCGAAACATTGGCCGGTGTCCTCGCAGACCTTGCCGGCAAGGATGGTGGCGTCCGGTGCCACGCCCTTGCGTCGGCCGCCGGAGGCGGCGCCGGTCCCGGCGACGGTGCCCGCCACGTGGGTGCCATGCCCGGCAGGATCACCGCCGGGGGACTCAGAGAAGTTCTTGGACTCTGCGACCTGCCCGGTGAGGTCGGGGTGGGTCGCGTCCACTCCCCCGTCGAGTACGGCGACCTTCACGTCGTCGCCGGTGTAGCCGACGTCCCACGCGGCCGGTGCACCGATCTGCGGCACACTCTCCTCAAGAAGCAACTCGCGCTTGCCGTCCAGCCACACCTTCTCGACGCCCGCCACAAGTCGCGACCCGGCCACCGACCCCAGGAACGCGGCCGCGTCCTTCTTGTCGACGCGCACCGCCGCCCCATCGACGGCCGGCAGGGCCCGGATCTGACCGGCCCCCGACGACTCGACCGCGGACCGCCCGGCCTTGCCGCTGTAGGTCACGATCAGCGGAATCGCCTTCGTATCGCGGTCGCCGTACCCGTCGGCCGCCAATCCGGCCACGTCAAAGAGCCGCCGGTCCAGCGCGCCCTCCGCCACCAGAGCCGCGACGTCGGACGGAATCACGTAGAACTGGTCACCGCTGCGCTCGGTCCGGAACACGACGCCCCGGCGGTCCTTGCCGGGTTCGACCGAGGTCTGCCAGGAGTCCTTCGGCCCGGGAAACAGTGTTACCTGGTCGCCGGTGATCAGCGTGACCCGATGCACCTCTCGGTCCAGCACCGACGGCGGCCCGCCCAAGTCCTTCGCCGCGCCCCCGACCGTGCTCATCAGGACAATCGCCAGTCCGCTCGCCACCGCCGCTGCTGCAGCGCGTCGCCATCTCCCGTGCATCGACTTCCCCCTCGCCAGGTGACGTTCCGTCCACCGAGCGATACGAGCCGAGACTTCAACCAGGTTGTCAGTCTCGCCAGAATGACCGGATCAATTGTCGGTGTCCTGCGCGGGAACGGTTCGTAGTGGGGTGATCCGGGTCCGTCATAGCCGGAGGCGCCCCGGGTTCGTGCTCGTAGCTACAAGCGGTCGGCCTTGGTCGGGTTCGTCGACGACACCGAGCCTCCGGGGGTCGTGCAGCGCTGGATCGCAACTGAGTTCCTCAAGCCGATCCACCTGAGGATGCACGAGATACCTCGGGCCAACTCGCACCACGAATGACTACACGAAGGCTTCGTCGGCAAGGTTGCGCTGGTCTGGAGCTCCGAGGAAGCCTTGCATCTAAGGGATCTACGAGGTGGGCCCGTGGGACTCGAACCCACAACCCGCGGATTAAGAGATCCCATTGAGCCACATTGGGCCCAGTCGGCGCAGCTTGCCAATGTCCACGGAGAAGGCCTGCGCCGACCTTGGTGTGAGAGTCACACCCGACAATCCGAACGGCTCACTCCGGCTGACATGGAGCAACCCGCTCGGCTGCGAGCCAACGGTGCATGGATGCTGATCATCGCGGTTCAGTTCCGGGTCAGGCTGGTTGGGCTTTGGCTATGGCTTCGATGACCAAGTGGGAGACGCGGTCGAGGTTCTGGATGTGTGAAATCCGGGTCACTCGGCCGGCGTCCAGGGTGATGATCCAGGTCCAGTCGGCCTGGTGGGTGCGTCCGGTGTCCATGATCGTGAAGATCTCGCTGCCTGCGATGACGACCTTGTCACCGTCGGTGTAGTACTCGAACGGTCACTGGAAAGGGTCAAACTCCATCGTCTCCGCGACGTGCCCGAAGTATCTGACCAGCGTGTCCCTGCCGCGGATCTCGCCGACCAGGGTGCTGAACACGACGTCGTCGGCCAGCGCGTCGAAGAACGGGCCGAAGTCGTCACTCTCAGCCAGCTCCAGCGGACCCCAGACCGTCTTCATCAGGGTGAGACCGGTTTCCCCGCGGCGTGGAGGTAGATCTCGCGGCCCTGCGCCTTCATCCAGCCTGCGACGTCGTCGGGGGTGAACAGCTGTACATCAGTCACGAAAGCCTCCAAGGCCAAACTCGATAGTCCCATAGTGTGACTATCACGTGAACATACAATCTGAATCGTGACGTCAGAACCGGAGCCGGGAATGGGCGTCCTCGCCGCCCGTCTGCTGTTCGCGGTGCAGGACGAGCTGTACGAACGGCTCGAGCAGGCCGGCCACACCGAGCTGACCCGTCTGCACGGCGCGGTCATCGCCCACCTCGACGAAGCCGGCACTCGCGCCACCGAGCTCGCGCGTCGATCGGGACGGCACAAACAGGTGATCGGCCGAATCGTCGACGAACTCGAAGCGATCGGGTACGTTGAGCGGCGCGTCGAGAACGCCGACCGCCTGGCAAAGTTGATCGTCCCGACCGATCGCGGCCGTGGGGTGATGCGGCTGTCGGACGAAGTCGTCCGCAACATCGAACGCCGGGTCGCCGGAGTCGACGGCGAGGGCAGATTCGACGAGTTCCGGACGACCTTCGCCGATGTCGTCGACTCGCCTGCGCCCGGCGTCCAAAGTGTGACGGAAGGCTGGCCGGAGCGCGGAGCACCGACCCGGTGCGGACCTCCAGCGTGACCGGTCGTGCTTGGCCCCGGCGCTGACACAGTTGGGCGAACGGGCCACATCCGAGTCTTGCCGGCAGGTGCAACTGGCCGTCTTGACAGTTGAACCGGCCGATGATCCACGACTTCGGTCGGCCCGGCCAACCGGTCACGCAGTCAGGTCGGGATCGCGGGCTGTCGAGATCGCCCGGGGAGTTCGACCCGTAGTTTCAGGCCGCCCTGCTGGCGCGCGGTCGCGGCGACCTGACCGCTGTGGGCGTGCGTGATGGATCGCACGATGGAGAGGCCGAGCCCCGCGTGGTCGCCGACCCGTTGTCGGCCGTGTCGGTGGAACGGTTCGAAGAGTTCCGCGATCTCTGCTGGATCGATCAGCTCGCCGGTGTTGTCGACCATGATCAGTCCGTCACCCAACGCAGTCGGCGCGACTGTGACGATGACCTTTCCGCCGGGCCGGTTGTAGGCAATGGCGTTGGCGACGAGATTGGTCACCAGTTGCGTGAGCAGGACGGTGTCACCCGGTACGACGACAGCTGACAGGTCGGCGATCAGCTCGAGGTCCGCGTCGGTTGCGGCTTCCCGGTATCGCTCGACCACGTCCAGGACTACCGAGCGGAGGTCAACCGGACTGATCTCCGTGAGAGCCTGCTCCGAGCGTGCCAGGGTCAGCAGTGATTCGGTCAGCTGTACTTGTTGGGTGTTGATCTTGAGCAGCTTGTCTCCGAGCTCGCGTAGATCGGCGGAGGTCACCGGCCGTTGCATCGCTACCTGGATCAGGGTGCGACTGACCGCGAGCGGGGTGCGTAGTTCGTGTGCCGCGTTGCCGACAAATCGGCGTTGGCCGTCGAAGGAGTGATCGAGCCGGTCGAGCATGGCATCGAAGGTGTCGGCGAGTCGCTTCAGTTCGTCGGACGGCCCCGCCATTTTGATCCGGCGGTCGAGGCTGCTGTGGGCGATGGATTCGGCGAGGCCCGTGATCAACTGCAGTGGACGGATGACGCGCCCCGACATCAGCCAGCACGCGAACAGGGCAACGAGGCCGCCGACGATGGCGGTGGTGACGGAGATGGTCAACAGGCTGTTAGTGGTCGCGTCCAGGGCTTGCTGTTGCTCCAAGGTGATCCGTGACTTGAGATCGGCCAGCGTGATCGGCGTGCCGTCGACTTCAACGGCGATGATCTTGCCGGGTGGCAGATCGAAGCCGCGCTTGTCCTTGAGGTTGATCATGTTCAGGCGTTGGAATTCCGCGATCATCGAGTGTCGGACCAGGAGGTAGGTGAGGAGCACGAGAGCGGTGGTCACGGCGAGGAGGGTTGCGCCGTAGACGAGGGTCAGCCGGGATCGTACGGACATCTGCGGCGTGATCATGGAATCTGATATCCGACACCGTGCACAGTGTCCACGATCGGCGGATCGCCGAGTTTTCGGCGCAGGTTGAGCACCGTGACCCGAACAACATTGGTGAACGGGTCGGCGTGCTCGTCCCAGGCACGTTCGAGCAGCTGTTCAGTCGACACAGCTCCGCCCTCGGCCCGCAGTAACTCTTCAAGCACGGCGAACTCCTTACGAGACAGGGAAATCAACCGATCACCACGTCGCACCTCTCTTGCATGAGGATCAAGCCGGAGGTCGGCTCGGGCCAACACGGGTCCCCGCGCGGGTCCGCTGCGGCGGCCGAGTGCCCGAACGCGGGCCAACAGTTCGCTCAGGTCGAACGGCTTCGGTAGATAGTCGTCGGCACCCAGCGCGAGGCCGGCGACGCGGTCCGGGACGGCGCTCGCCGCCGTCAGCATTAGGATCCGAGTGCCGGTGCCCGCTGCGATGATCTCTGTGCACACGTCATCACCGTGGACCTCGGGAAGATCACGGTCGAGGACCACCACGTCGTAGCTGTTGACAACGATGCGGTCGAGTGCGGATGCGCCGTCGTAGGCGACGTCCACCGCGATCGAGGCCTGACGCAGCGCCTCCGCCACGGCGTCGGCCAGCAGGACCTGATCGTCGACCACGAGTACGCGCACCCGATCATCATCCCCGGACAGTGTTAAAGAAATGATCAAGACGCCGCCTTAATGATCGATTTATCCGCTCCCTCCTAGTGTCCGACGAGAACCTTTGGAGAGGAGATTCTGATGAGATCACGTCACGGAGCGATTGCCCTGGCGCTCGTCGCACTGACCCTGACCGCGGCTTGTGCGGCTGACGAAGACGGCAACGGCGTCGCGACCGGAGTGTCGCCCGGCCAGACTGCGACCCCAAGCGCGTCCGCAAACCAGAACCCGCAGCGCTTCGCCGCCTGTCTTCGAGAACACGGCGTCGACGTGGCCGATCCGCCGCCGGGTGAGCAGGTCGAAATCCCGGCGAAGGACGACCGGACCCGGGCCGCGCTGCGATTCTGTGCCGAGTTCGCGCCGCCGAACCAGAATGCGGATCGCACTCTCGATCCCGCCGCGGCGCGTGCCTACGCCGGCTGTATCCGCGACAAGGGGTTCCCGGACTTTCCCGATCCGGACGCCAACGGCCTGCGGATCCCGAAGGACCTGATCAACGACGAACGCTTCAAGGCCGCCGACCGCGAGTGCTCCGTACTCCTCAACGAAGGAAAGGGCGGCAAGTGAAGTCCCGACGCTGGATCCTGACGGTGGTTTCTCTGCTGCTGATCGGGTGCGGGGTCGCGGCGGCCGTCGTCCTGCGCCCGCCGCCCGCCCCGCCGCCCGGGCCGGTTCTGCCACCGACCGCCATCGTCGAGCGCTCCGATCTGTCCGAGACTCACACGGTGGACGGTGAGATCGGCTACGGAATGCCGAATCCGTTGCCGACGCTGCTCCCCGGCACCGTCACTGCTCTGCCCGCGCCCGGCACGACGCTCGGTCGCGGGGCGCGGCTCTATTCGGTCGACAACCGGCCGGTGCTGCTGCTCCTCGGACCGCTCCCCGCATATCGCGACCTCGAGCCGGGAGTCCGAGGGCGAGACGTACGCCAGCTCGAGGTGAACCTCCGCCGGCTCGGATATCACGACTTTCAGGTCGACCGCCACTACACCGAGGCCACCGCTGACGCTGTCCGGGAATGGCAAGACGACAACGGTCTTGAATGCACCGGCGATGTCGAACTCGGCCGCGTCGTCTTCTGGCCGACAGCGCTCCGGGTTGACACAGTTGAGGTCACGCCGGGACAGACGATCGCCGCCGGCAGCAACGTCCTCACTCATACATCGACCAGTCGGATCGTGACCGCGGATCTCGACGTCGCGATGGTCGGTCTTGTTCGCATCGGAGGCTCAGTCCCGGTGTCTCTGCCGAATCGATCCTCGGTCACGGGGCGGGTCAGCGCCATCGGTACGACGATCGACGCGGCCGCACCCGAAGCCGGCGCCAGCGGATCGGACGCCTCGGCGGAGTCGACGGTGGCACTCACGATGACCATCGCCGACCAGAAGGCGCTCGGCCGGATCACGGGTGCCCCGGTGCAGCTCCGATTGACCGGCGAGCGGCGAGACAACGTCTTGACGGTGCCGGTCGCGGCCCTTCTCGCTCTGCGCGAAGGAGGCCACGGCGTGGAGGTCATCGATGGCGCCCGCCGCAACGTCGTGCCGGTCAGGACCGGGATGTTCGCCGCTGGTCGCGTCGAGATCTCCGGCAACGGTATTGCCGAAGGCACCGTCGTCGGAACGGCCGCGTCATGAGCGCCGCATTGATCGAACTCGACGACGTCCATCGGACGTACGACGACACCGTGGCAGCCCTGCGCGGCGTGACCTTCTCGGTCGACCCCGGAGAACTCGTCGGGATCGTCGGACCTTCCGGATCCGGTAAATCGACGCTGCTGAACCTGATGGGAACCCTGGATCGGCCAGACACCGGCAGGGTCCTCATCGAGGGTCAGGACATCACCCGGCTGAAGGACCGAGACCTGTCCTGGCTCCGGGCCCGGCGGATCGGCTTCGTCTTCCAGCAGTTCCATCTGCCGCCCGGTGTGCCGGCCGTTGAGGCGGTCGCCGACGGCCTCGTCTACGCCCGGACACCGCGACGGAACCGCCGCAACCGGGCCGCCGCGATGCTCGAACGACTCGGCCTGGGACACCGCCTCAGTCACAGCTCCGAACAACTCTCCGGTGGCGAACGACAACGAGTCGCGGTCGCCCGGGCGTGCGTCGGCAACCCTTCCTTGCTGCTCGCCGATGAGCCGACAGGCAGCCTGGACAGCGCCACCGGAGCAGAGCTCATCGACGTGCTGTTCGACCTGTCCCGGCAAGGGACCGCGGTCGTGGTGATCACTCACAACCTCGAACTGGCCGGACAGCTCGGGCGGCGGATCGAGATCCTGGACGGCATCGTTCAGGCCGATCGGAGGCCGGAATGAACACCCTCATCGACATCTTGGCCGCCGCGAAGCGCGGCCTGCTGATCCGCCGCGCCCGGATGCTGCTCTCCGGTCTGGGAATCGCGATCGGCATCGGCGCGATGGTCTCCGTCGTCGGAATTTCGGCCTCCGCGGGGGCCGATCTTGACGCCGTGCTGAACGAAATGGGCACCGACATGCTGACCGTGTCAGCCGGTCGCACGGCCTTCGGCGAACAGGCCGTGCTGCCGAAGGAGGCACCGGCGATGGTGGCCCGGATCGGCCCTGTGGCGGCAGTGTCCGCGATCGGGCAGGTGCCCGGAGCCGAAGTATTCCGTTCCGACCAAATCCCGCCGAACCGTGGCGGCGGCATCGGCGTGTACGCAACCGACCTCGACCTGCCCGAGACTCTCGGGCTGACGATCATGACCGGCCAGTGGTTGAACCCCGCAACCGCCGGCTACCCGGCCGTCGTGCTCGGCGCCGACGCCGCCGCCGCACTCGGTCTGACTCATCCCGATCCCGACGTCTTGATCTTGCTCGGCGGCGAGTGGTTCAGCGTGATCGGCATCCTCGCCGACGCCCCGCTCGCGAACGAGATCGACAGCGCAGCACTGATCGGCTGGCCCATCGCAGAACAGCTACTCGGCTTCGACGGCCGGCCCACCCGGATCTACGAACGGTCCGCCCCCGACGCCGTCGAGGACATCCGTGCAGTATTGCCACAAACCGTCGACCCGAACGACCCGACCGCGATCGCGGTCAGCCGCCCGTCCGATGCCCTGGTCGCCCAGATCGCGGCCCGCCAGGCCTTCACCGGCCTGCTCCTCGGCATCGGCACCGTCGCCCTGCTCGTCGGCGCCATCGGCATCGCCAACACCATGGTGATCGCCGTCCTCGAACGCCGAAACGAGATCGGACTCCGCCGCGCGCTCGGCGCAACCCGAAGCATGGTGTTCGGCCAGTTCATCGCCGAAGCCTGCCTCCTCGCCGGCCTCGGCGGCGCCGCCGGCGCAGGACTCGGAGCCGCCGCCACCAGCGCCTACGTCACCAGCCGCGGCTGGCCCATCCAACTCGATCCGCTCATCCTCGCCGGAGCCGCAGTCGCCGCAGCCGTGCTCGGTGCAATCGCCGGAGCCTGGCCAGCGATGAGAGCCGCACGAATGTCGCCGACCGAGGCCCTGCGAACCCTTCAGTAGTTGAAACCTCGGCCGACGAGGCGTCAGCTGGGCCGCAACCCAGGAACACACGCGGCCATGGAGTCTTCTTCCGCATCGAGGGGAACTGGCGGTGCACGATGACCTCGTTGACGCCGAACCACCAATCGCCGATCAGCCAGCGCGCGCAGCCTGCCGCTCAGACTCCTGGCGGTTGACATGCCTGGGCGATGAACACTCAGATCGCCCACGCCACGCTGAGCAATTCGGCGCAGCGGAATGAACCAGATTGTCGACTGAAGCAGATACCTCGTTGTAGTCATCGTGTAGGACGAGGAGAGGACCGCCCATGACGTGTCCGATGCTGGCCAACCACGCACCGTGGGACGGGCCATGAGTGCCGTGATTGACCCAGAGCTCAGCGACGCGGCGATTGTCGAGCAGTCTCGTCGCTCGCCCGACCTGTTCGGCGCGCTGTACGACCGGTACGCACCGCAGCTCTTCCGATACGCCTACCGCCGGGTCGGTCCTGACTTCGTGGAGGACGTCGTCGCCGACACCTTCCTGGCAGCGTTCAGCCGGCGTGATTCCTACGACCCCAGCCGCCGGGACGCGCGGCCGTGGCTCTTCGGGATCGTGACCAGGGAGATCGCCCGTCGACACCGGGCCGAGCGAACTCGGTACCGGGCGCTGGCCCGGTCAACGGGCGGTGTGCCGGAACAGGTCGAACTGTTCGACGATCGAGTCACCGCTGCGGTCGCCGCGCAGGCTTGCCGGTCTGCTCTGGCCGAGGCGTTACGACGATTGTCCAGCCGGGATCGTGACGTGCTGTTACTGATCGCCTGGGGACAGCTCAGCTATCAAGAAGTTGCCGAGACGCTCGGCATCAAGATCGGCACCGTGCGCTCTCGAATGCACCGGTCCCGACAGCAGGTTCGAGCGGCGCTTGGCGACCGCGCCACGCAAGACATCTCCGAGGTGATGAGATGAATGATCTGAAAATCCTGGAAGAGTTCGGCACGACCCTGGACACGCCGTCACCGGAACCGCCGGTAACTCTTCGCCAAAGAGTCATCCGGGGCATCCACCCGCCGCCACGAAATGAACGCCGGCATCCGTACCGCCTTACGGCGGCGCTAGGGGGTGGGCTGGCCTTGGCGACCGCCGCCGTCGTCGTGATCACCCAGTTGGTCGCGGCTCCGCCCCGTGCCGCGGCGGAAGAGATCCTGGACCGCGCTGCCTCCTACGCCCAGCAACGCCAGTCCGCCGAGAGTGATCAGTTCCTCTATCTGGAGTCGTTGACTGCCAACCTCACCGGTCCGGTCGTTCAGCCGGCCACGGGCCAGCTGAAGATCGATCGTCGACAGGTCTGGCTTTCCGTGGACGGCACCCGGGACGGCCTGATCAGGTCACGACCCGTCGACGGAAGGAACGGCGGGGACGACCTCACATTGCCCGGTTGCATCGACGGCAAGGCCAAGGTCCGCAAAGGACCGGACGTGATCATCACCGCATGTACGCCGACCCCTGCTTACACGTCCGGGCTCCCGGACGACCCGGCCGCGATGTTGGCCCTGCTACGTCAACAAGGTGCCGGCACCAAGAACCCGGTCGACGACGAGACCTTCCGAAGGGCAGGCGAGTTGCTGCGCGAGGCATCGTTGGCGCCGGCAACGATGGCCGCTGTATTCCGGGCATTGAGCGAGGTCTCGGGCACCACCGTGATCAATGGCGTCACCGACGAGGCCGGCCGAACCGGCACCGCGGTATCGAAGACACTGGCGAACGGCACCCGGATCGAGTTGATCTTCGATCCAACCACATCGGCCTATCTCGGGCAGCGAACCATCGCGACCCGGGACTACGACGAGATCAGGGCCGGCCAGGTACTCGACTCATCAGCCCTGGTGAAGATCGGAATCGTCGATCACGCCCGGCAGTTGCCCTGATCAACACCGGCTTGGACTGGCCGCGAAGGAATTGTGACCACGATCAGATGACAGCTGGAGTGTACGGGTCACCAAGATCTGCCGCAGCTGCGACCGAAGGGACCGAAGAGGATGAAACGTCGCGAACTGTTGGCAGCGGCCGGGCTGGCCGGGCTCGGCTGGGCGATCACGACCGGAATGGAACGCGCGGCCGCCGGTCCGCCAACGTTGGGCTGGACCAACGCGCCGGTCAAGCTCCCAGACACCGACCTGGATGGCGTCGACAGCACCCGGGCCGGGACCTGGGCAGTGGGCGTGACGATGCTGAACGGATACCGTGACACTCGTCCGCTGGCGGTGCGCTGGCAGAGCGGCCGGTGGGTCGCGACGCCGACTCCGCTCCGAACCCATTCCAGGCTGCACAGTGTTGCCGTCGCCGGAGCCGACGAAGTCTGGGCGGTCGGTGTCGACCTCGCCGACCCGCAGCTGCAGAAGCCACTGGTGCTGCGCTGGAACGGTCGGGCCTGGCGGCTGGTCCGCCCACCGTCGGTCCGGACCGGCGGCTTCGCCGAGGTCGTAGTCGCGCCGGACGGGTCGGTCTGGGTAGCCGGCTGGGCCGAGGTCGACGGCGCTGAACACGGCGTCGTCTATCGGTATGCCCGTGGCCGCTGGCGTTCGCTGTCCGCCGGGCTGGAGCAGACGATGAACGGCAACGCGCTGCTCGTGAAGTCGGCGACCGACGCCTGGCTCGGGCTGAACCCGGGACTGGCGCACTTCGACGGCAAGGCCTGGACCTTTGTCGACGACGTCCCGTCCAGCGGCTCACAGGTCCTGACCAAACTGGTGTCCGCCGGTCCGGCCGACATCTGGGCGGTTGGGCTCGCCCACGGCGGCGGGCCGGGGCAGGCGCGCCCTCTGGCCATCCACTACGACGGCACGTCCTGGTCCTCGATTCCCACCCCGGCAGAGATGGGGCAACTCCGCGACGTGGCACTCTGGCACGGTCGGCCGGTCGCGGTCGGGGACCAGTTCATCAGGCAGGGCCAGGTCATTCTCCACCGCCCGTACGTGCTCGAACACCGGCGGGGCGAGTTCGTCCGGGCCGCGACGCCGACCCTACCGACAGCCGCGACCGGCACGCTGGCCGGAGTTGTGGCGGCTCGATCCCGGCTGTGGACGGTCGGCGAGGTCGACCGAGCGGCCTTCGCGGCCTACGTCGACTGACCTGGCGGTGATGGTGCCGCCGGAAGTGGTGGTGTCGGTGCTGGGACATCGTCTTGGTTTCCCGGCTGGGTGGCGTGGTCTGGTGCCCAGGAGGCCATCGTTTTAGAACGTATCGCCCACGCGCATCCCCATCGGAATCCGGCGAACCAGCCGGCCGTGATCGTTCCGCCGAGCAGGAGCAGTCCGAGCGCCAGCAGCCTGCGCACTGTCAGCGATGGCTGCGCCCGGCCTGGCCGCACAGCACCAGGCAGCGGACCGTCCCGCACGCGGCGAGGACGCCGCGACGCCGACCCGCTTCTCTCGTTCCAGCAGGGCGTCCCGTTCGATCTGCCAGGAGGCCCGGTCGACCACTGTCGGAAGCCCGAGAGTGTCGTTGTTCTTACAGGGTCAGCAGGAAGATCAACCCGCTCTCCATCATGAGCGCCAGCAGGCCGCCGAGGTTGCCCCACTTGACCGTTGCCCGCCGCAAGATCCGCACGGGAGCAAGTGGCGCCTTCGCACGGAGTTCGATCACCAGAAACAGACCCAGCAAGACCAGACCGGCGACGACCGCGGCCGGCATCCGGTTCGTGACGCCGAAGACGAACGCCAGCAGGCCCGCGGTAACCGATATCGCACCTGGGATGTCCAGCCGTGTCCCGGCCCTGCCTCGGTCCGCGGGCACGACGAACGGGGTGGCGATGAGGATGGCCACGGCGATCGGGACATTGAGCCAGAACGCCCAATGCCAACTCAACACACCGACCAGCACACCGCCGACCAGCGCCCCGGCCGTAAACCCGCCAGACAGCAGCGCGCCGTTGAGCCCGAGCACCCGATCCCGCAGCGGACCCTCACCGAAGGTAGTGGTCAGCAGCGACAGCGCCGCGGGGATCGCGATCGCAGTGGCCAGACCCTGCCACGACGAAACAGCCGGACCGGATTCGACATCGGAGATACAGCACAGGTCAGCTGCAACGACCATGAGGACGGAACCCACCCGCGTACGTTGACAGTGTCGCTGTTGATCATTCCCAGACTGGGCGGATCTCGACGCTTCCGCGGCGTGCGTAGGGGTGGCTGGCGGCGATCGCGATGGCGTCGTCGAGGTTGTCGCACTCAATGGCGACCACGCCGCCGACGAAGTCCTTGGTCTCGGCGAATGGGCCGTCGGACACGAGCACCTCTCCGCTGCGTACGCGGATCGTCGTCGCGTTGACGCTCGGCCGCAGCCGGGCACCCCACACTTCGGAGCCGCGGATCTTCTCCTCCCAGACCCGGTGCACCGGGTCAGCCCCCATCTCCTCCATCGTGGGTGGGTCGATCTCGTCGTCACAGACCAGCAAGACGTACTTCATGACACTCCAGATCTCGTTCCGCAGATTTCGGGTCTCGTGCTCGGACGGTTCATCCACACGCGCCGCATCCGTTGGAGTTCGATGCCGTCGCGGTCGTGGGGGTAGCGCCATCGGTGAGGTCGTCTGATCGCCCGGCGTGGATCCGCGGCCACTGGGCGATGGGGCGGCCGCTGGTCCGGAACGGGTGGACGTCGACGATCCCGGCATCAGTCTCCCATTGGTGGTGTGGCCAGCCTGGTGGTGAGTCCTCCCACGGCTCCTGACGTCCATAGATGGTGAGGTCGATCAGGCGGTAGTTGATGTCGACGGCCTCGACGCCGCGGCCGTTGGTCCAGTAGGTCTCGAAGACCCGGTCGCCGCGGCGGAGGTAGCAGACCACGTGCATGCTTCCGATTTGGCGGCCGACCAGCAGGGTCTCCAGCGACGGCTCGGCCGAATACCAGGGCATCGTCCAGTTCATGAAGTCGTGGTAGCGGATGCTCTCCTCGTACGAGCCCTGACAGAACACCGCGTAGGTGATGTCCCGGGAGCGGACATAGGACAGCTCGTCCAGCTGGGTGTTGTTCCAGGTGCAGCCCTCGCACTGATCGGCCGCGGGGCGGCCCGGGTACCACATGAAGTAGTACGTGATCAGCTGCTGCCGACCTTCGAAGGTGTCGATCAGCGGCACCGGTCCGTGCGCACCGATCAACGGGGTGGACGGATCGACCTCGACCACGGGCAGTCGGCGCCGGGCGGCGGCGAGGGCGTCGCCGGCCCGGGTGTGCGCCTTCTCCTTGGTCCGCAGCTCGACCAGCTCCGCCTCGAAGGTGGCGCGATCGCTGATCACAGGTTCTGGTGCATTCTCGATGGTCACTCTGGATCAGCTCCTTGATCTGTGGCAGGGGACTGCCGGATGGCGAACGCCGATGAGGCAGGACGCCGTAGGGCCGGAACGGTCATCGGTGCTCCTACCGTCGTTGCGTTGTTTGACCAACCGACGAAGAAGTTGTGCCGAGATCGACATCGCGACCCGGATCGTTGCGATGCGCCACTACGCAGGTCGCTCGGCGATGGCGGCGATCTGTTCGGCGAGCGCTTCGGGCGCATCGAGCGGGGTGAGCGTTCGCGCGCCCGGGATCGGGACGAAGGTGGCGTTGCTGAACGCCTGCTGAAGGCGGCGCCCGAGTTCCTCGGTGAAGGCGTCGTCGTCGGTCCCCCAGGCCAAGGTGACGGGACCGGTGAATCGGTGCAGCCGGGTGGACAGCTCGAGCAGTTCGCCGGGATCGACGGCGCGGGCAAACTTCGCCAGGTCGGGGATGCTGCCCGGGTTCTCGTTGAGCGGGCGGATCCACCGGGCGGTCAGCTCGGCCGGGAGATTGTTGGCCAACGGCCCGAAGCCGAGGCTGGACTGGCGCACTGGCCGGATGCGCATCAGCCGGGCCAGGAAGGCGACCTGTCGTTCGCTGCGCATGGCAGCGAACAGTCGCGCGAAAGCCTTGGGCGGAAATACCTCGAAGGCGTCGCAGTTACTGAGGACAAGCCGGGCGATGCGGCTCGGATCCTCGTCGATCACGAACTGACACAGGGCTCCGCCGGTGTCGTTGCCGACCAGGGTCACGGCGTGCAGCTCGAGGGCGGCAATGAACTCCACGATCAGTCGGGCGATGCCCCGGGGTGACTGATCAGCGTCAGGATCACGGGGCACCGGGTGGGATCCGAGGGGCCAGTCCGGCGCGTAGGACCGGATGCCCTGCTCAGCCAGCAGCCCCGCGACGTCTGCCCAGACGGCAGCGTCATTCAGCAGGCCGTGCACCAACACCACCGGCGGCGCCACCGACTGCTCAGGCCCGTAGCTGTCGTAGCGCACCGCGCCGGAAGGTAGTTCGAGAGAGGGCACCTTGGCTCCTATACTGAGTGAGAAACCGACAACCTGCACGAAAGTTACAGGCAGACTGTATGAAAAATTCTCGTCTCGGGCAAGGGGCTGCTTCGGCCAACGATCGAGATCGGCCTGCGCGCCGCACCCAAGCCGACCGGACGGCAGCTACCAAACGCGCACTCGTCGAAGCCGCACGCGTCCTGTTCGCCGACCTCGGGTTCAACCAGGTCGGCACCGACGCGATCGTCGCCGCGGCCGGAGTCAGCCGGGGCGCGCTCTACCACCAGTTCGGAGACAAGGTCGAACTCTTCGCCGTCGTCGTCGAAGAGGTCGAGCGCGATATCGCCGCCGAGCTGATGCGGGCAGCCGCCGCGACGGACAGCGCGAGCTCGATGCTCGATGCCGCGATGGTGCGCTGGCTGGAAATGTGCCAGGATCCGGCCGCGCAGCGCATCGTCCTGCTCGACGGTCCGTCGGTGCTCGGCTGGAGCCGGTGGCGGGAGATCTGCAAGCGGCATGTCCTCGGCCTGATCCGTACCGCACTCGAGCGGGGTATGGCCACAGGCGAATTCGACCGCGGGCCGGTCGGGCCACTGTCCCACGCGCTGATCGCTGTCGCCGACGAAGCCGCCCTATACCTCGTCGCCGCCGAAGACCCGTCCACCGCACAACAGGAGATGACCGAGGTCGCACGGCGCTTCATCGCCGCCTTGACGCCCACGCACCGCACCCCGCCGTAGGCGAAGAACGCGGCCAATCGCCTCGTGCCGTCTGGTCGCACTCCTCGTCGAGATTGCGGTGGAGATCGTCTACCCAGTCAGCTTCGCATACCTGATCTTGATCTTTCCGAGAGGCAAGCTGACAGGTTGGGTCAATCGCGAAACTTCACCGCGTATTGACCGAGAACACCCGTAGATGCCGCTTCTAGCCGCACCCAGCCGGACACATAGAAACGCCCCTCGCCAGGCGTTCTGCCTGGTGAGGGGCGTTTGCCGCTTGTAGCCCCGACGGGATTCGAACCCGCGCTACCACCTTGAGAGGTTGGCTACGCTGCTGATTCATTCGCCACTTGGCTAGGGAGGATGAAGAGATTGTTGACCCCTGACGCCAAGTTCGTCGCATATTCTCCGCAGGCGGTCCGGTTGGCCAGCCGTGCGCCCGACAGCGGTCGTGTCGGGCCAACGCGAGTCGTCAGCAGTGACAGTCACAATCCGTGCGCGGTTACGGGGATCAGGAGTGCTTCGACCAGGCCGTGTCCGGAGTCATCAGCAAAACCTGATCGACTGCGACGGCACCACTGGAGTGCCGTCAGCCCGTGTTGGGGATCGCGGTGGTTCGGGTCTGCACCGTGCCCGAGCAGATGACGGACACTGTCGACCCGCCCGTTGCCGGCCGCGACCCGGAGTGCCTGGCGACCCCAGATCGCGTCCTCGGCATCGACGGGCGTGCCCGCGCTCAGCAAGGCATCGATAGTGCTCAACCGCTGGTGATCGGCGGCCATCACCAACGCCAGCACCCGATCAGCAGGAGAAGTGTCAGGCCCCAGCCAGCCGCTAACATTGCCAGCCGCTCCGGCCAGGGAGAGGCTGTCGACCCGCGCCCCAGCTCCGATCAGGACATCGACCACCTCGGTCATCCCGAAGACCGCGGCATGCCGCAACGCCGTCGCATTCGGAACACCCCCAGCAGCGTCCGACGACACCGCCACCAGCGAGGCTCCCGCCTCGACCAGCACTCGGGCCACCTCCGCGTCGCCGTAGCTGGCCGCGGTCATCAACGGCGTCTCATCAGCGCCCGCATCGCCCTCGACGGGAGCCCCCGCCGCGAGCAGTAGCCGGGCCAGTTCACCAGTGCCCGGTCGGTCGCACCAAACTCTGTCCGCGGTGTCATAACGCATCATCGCGACATAGCTCAACGGCGCGGCGCCATTTTGATGATCACACCAGTTGACCAATTCCTCGGTCGCCAGCTCCGGTTGTGCAGCGATCAACTGGCGCAGCCGTCCGGCGTCGCGGCTGTCCAGGATTTCGCGACGTTCGACCTCGGACTTGAGCTTAGGCCAACTGGCGAAGCCGTAGTCGCGGGCGATCTCCAGCTGCGCCAATGCCAGAGTCGGTGACGTCCCGACCCGTTCAGCGGAGCGCTGATCACCAGACCGCGCCGCCCGGAGTAGCTCTTTGGCCTGCTGGCGTAACTGATCAAGACTCGGTTGCGGCGGGAGTTGGGGCATGACTCTCCTCAGCAGCCGACGGTCCACGAGCCGGCCCTGAAGAAGACGTCCTCCAACTGGGGTGAAGCCAAACCTCGGAGATGGACTCAGTCCTACCCGTGAACCCGGTGGCACTCTCCGGCGCCACTCCAATTCTAACCGCGACATGGACTCTCCCGGACAAGCCGCCCGAGCACATGCCGCGGTCTCCTCGACAGCCTCGCTGGTCAGCGCAGGTCGGCGACCTGTGCATCACCTCGGCACAGGGATGCTCGATCCTCCGTGGAGGTCGGTGGCGATTCCGACCATCATTAAGCCTCGCTCATGGATGCGTTATCGATCTTGCCGTTGTTCGGCGATGTCCTTGGCGGCGACCATGATGTTGACAGAGCATCAGCGACTAAGAGTGAGGCCGGCGATGAAGATCTGGTTGGTGACCGGTGCAGGTAGCGGATTCGGTCGTGCGATCACCGAGGCAGCCGTCGCGGCCGGTGACTACGTTGTGGCGACCGCACGCCGGCCCGTTGCACTTGCCGACCTGGCCGCGGCGGCGCCGGATCGAGTCGACGTGATGACCTTGGACGTCACCGACTCCGGCGAGATCGATGCTGTGGTGGCCGACGTGACCGCCCGGCACGGCCGAATCGATGTGCTGGTCAACAACGCGGGACGCACCCAAGTCGGCGCGGTCGAGGAAACGACCGACACGGAGCTTCGAGACCTGTTCGAACTGCACGTGTTCGGTCCGGCAGCACTGACCCGGGCCGTCCTGCCGGGCATGCGCGAGCGGCGGAGCGGCGCGATCGTCATGATCAGTAGCATGGGCGGCCGATTTTCGTTCGCCGGATTTTCCGCCTACAGCGCCACCAAATTCGCGCTGGAGGGACTGTCCGAGGCGCTCGCCGACGAAGTGCGTCCATTCGGCATCGACGTCCTGATCGTTGAGCCCGGCGCGTTCCGGACCAATCTCTTCGGTGCCGGGGCCGCGTACTTCAGCACCGAGGACGAGGCGTATGCAGCAACCGTCGGAGTCACCCGGCAGAACGTTCGGAATGGCGACGGCGCCCAGCCGGGCGACCCGGCCAAGGCTGCCGCCGCCATCCTCACCGCGCTGAACGCTGACCAGCCGCCGTTGCGGCTTCCGCTCGGCAGTGACGCGGTCGAGATGATCAACGGTAGCCTGGACGCCCAGCAGACCGAGCTCAGCTCGTGGGAAGCCGTGTCTCGGGCGACGGCCTTCGGACCGGATGGATCGCTGGCGGAGGGCGTCGGGAGCCATGGTCGACGTGCTGGGCGATGAGCGAGTCCCTACTCGGACTCCGGTGGACGGTCCGGGGTCATGACTTCAGCGGCGATCTGGGAGAAGGCTCGGATGGCGAGCGACTCACGGCTGGTGGCCCAGACGAGTGCACTTTCCAGCGGCGGCAGCTCGCCGATGGGGACCTCGACAATTCCCGGATAGCCGTACGCCGCCAGGAAACCGGCCACGGTGGGGTGGCAGAAGCGACCACTGGCCACCATCGACACGATGGAGCTGGCCCGGCCGAGCGGCGTGCGGCGGATCAATCGCCCGCTCGGCGTCCGAGTCGGCACCACGGCGTCGAGCGTCTCCACCGGCATCCCGGCGACGACCGTGACGGTGACGTCGCCAAGTTCCTCGACCGTGGCGTGATCCCGCGTGGCCAGCGGATGATCCGCCGCCACCAGCAGCACGCGCTCCCGCCGCGAGAGCATCGGCCCGATCGTCAGGTCAGGTTGCGTGAGCGGCAGGTACGCCGCCACAAGATCAACAACCCCGTCGCGGGCCTGATCCAGTCCGATCTTCGTGTCGGCCTCGCTCACCTGAATCCCGCACAACGGATACGCATCCTCGAACCGGCGGCTGATCTGCCCGAACATCGCCCACCCACCAGCAGGCTCATCATGCTGATCCGCACCTCGCCGGTGACCCCTCCGGCGTTGCCCCGAGCCGACTCGAAGGCCCGCAGGATCTGCTCGTACCCCGGACGCAGGTCGTCCCGGAACTGCTCACCCAGCAGGGTCAACCGCACCCGCCGGCTGGTCCGTTCGAACAGCCGATTCCCCAGCCGGCGTTCCAACGCCCGAACGGTCTGACTCACCCGGGCCTGAGACAGATGGAGACGATCGGCCGTCCGCTTGAAATGAAGCTCATTAGCGAGCGTCAGAAAGATCTCGATCTCACGCCATTCCATCAACCACCTCCAGCGTCCGACACCACACCCCGACCGATCGGCGCACCGCGTTCTTCGTGAGCACGAAATTTGAGGGCGGGGCGTCAGAAGACGCCGCCTGCCGCACCGACCTCCTGGCCAGTGACCGGGATGGCGTTGAATCCGCCGGCACCATCTCGCCGATGCTTCGAACTCGATCGCGGTTCCGAGCGACTGCGGATAGCCGGGGATCTGCTCGGCGATGTCCAGCAACGCAACGTCGAGGCCAGCCTCGGCCAGTCGCTGTGCCGCCGCCCTGCCGATACCTCGTGCGCCGCCCGTGACGATGACGACCCATGTCCCTGACTGTGACATGACTGTTCCCCCAATACCTGCTGACAGTGCCCCGATCGGGATCGCGCGGCCCGCGCTGCCTCCCGGTAGATCTCATGGTCAAGGACGACGACGATGCCGAACAACGGCAAGATCGGCAACGCAGGCATAAGCGAGACGCATCATTGCGCCGAACCAGCGGCATGACGCCCGTCACAGTTTGAAATGTCACTGGGTGGCGGCCCATCGGCACCGACCGGGGACGGCTGTCGATCAGGACGTCGAACGTGTCGGAGCACCGGGCCGCCAGAGAGTCGATGAGACATATCCGAACCCTCGATCGCCATAGTCGCGGCCGACTCTGGGCCGGCGAGGACCAGGAATATCCCGGGTCATGGTGATCAGCTGTCCGCGGATCGGCCACGACGGACAATGGCCGGCAGGGTTGGTCGGTCGATCGCAATCTACCGATTGTCGGCGCGCCGCCACCGGGGGGGCGTAAATCCTGACCGGATCCAAATCCGGCTACCAGACGCTGAAATTTCGGCCCCAGGGTTCGGGACTAGCTGAACTCCTGGAGTTGCACGGTCATGTCGCCACCCGCGTCCCCGGTGTTCACCGTGCCCTTCGGTTCGAACAGGATCGCGTGCACTTCTTCTACCGCCTTCGGGCAGTGCTCGACGCCCTTCGGCACCACGAACACATCGTCCGGACGCATGACGACGTCGCGATCCCGAAGCTGGATCGTCAGCTGACCGCGAATCACCATGAACAGCTCGTCGGTGTCGGGGTGGGTATGCCAGACGAATTCTCCTTGCAGTTTGACCACCTTGAGGTCATAGTCATTGATGCTCGTTAGGCGGTGCGGCTGCCACTGCTCAGCGATCGTGGAGAGGGCAGTCTGCACATTACGGACGTCATCACTCATGCCGTCGACTCTAGAAGGTTGCCAGGCTGTCGGGCGGTCGATGGCCGGAAAGACGCGGGCGTTGAGCCACAGCCACAGCCACAGCGATGCCCAGCGGCACCTAGCGTCAGGGGTTCATGGATAGTTGGTGACATGGGCTGGAAATGGGTGGAAGTGCCTTGTTTGTAAGGGAAGATTGGTCGTAGTTGTTCTTGAGGTTCTCGGCCCAGGGCCACCCGGTGACCAGCCCTGACTTCCGGGCCAAGTCCCGCAACAGAGCGGTCCCGGCGTGCGACACGAGCCCTTTACCATGAACGCGACAGGAAAGAGTCCGGAATCAGCCCAGTCCGCGATAGGAGCAACTTCACTGCTTTCCCTTCGCGAACCAGGTCGCTACATTTTTGCGAACTCGACCTGCATCTGCAACTCGGCGTTCTCGGCCCGGAGTTGTTCCAATTCGGCCCGCTCGGAATCACTCAATGGTGTCACCGGTCGAGACTCACCGGTGTCACGTGCATCACGCGCCTTCTTCACCCATCTCCCTAACGTCATCTCGTGGACACCGATATTGCGAGCGGCCTCGGCAATTGAACGACCATCATCGATAACGAAAGATACCGCCTGGGACTTGTACTCCTCGGTGAAACTCCGTGTGTCGAACCCATATCCAAACTCCCTGTGAAATCAGGGCAGCTATTCACCGGTGTCCACTAACCTCAATCTTTCGCGGGGCTGTGGCGTGTTGCTGATTTGATCATGGTTTGCGGCGTTCGGGGTTTTCGGGTTGTTGCCTTGCCCGGTAGCGCAGGGTTGCCGGTTCGGCTCGGGCGAGGGCGGGCATGCTCGGGCAACGCGGCGATCGCCATCTCCACGGCGATGTGATCGGCGGCGGTGTTCGAGCCGGCCAGCTCGGAGGTCAAGATCAGGCTACTACGCCTGGCGGTCCCGACCGGTCAGCGACCACCAGAGCGCCGATGAGGCACCGGCGGCGATCATCAAGCACCTCCACGCCCGGCTGCGGGGCAACCCCGGCGTGCGCCGGATCCGCGCCGGCCTGGCCGCGGTCGGTCACAAGGTGTCACGTAAACGAGTCTGGCGGCTGATGGTCGCCGCAGGGCTGAAGGGCCGGCATCCCCGCGCCTGGAAGAAGACCACCGTGCAAGGCAAGAAGCCGGCCCCAGCGCCGGACCGGGTGAACCGGAACTTCACCGCCCGTCCCCGGACCGGGTCTGGTGCGGCGACATCACCTACGTTCAGTGCTGGGCCTTCCGGGCGACCGTGATCGACCTGCATACCCGAGCCGTGGTCGGCTGGGCGATCGCGGACCACATGCGCACCGACCTGATCACCGACGCCCTCACGATGGCATTGGAACGCCGCAACCACCCGAAAGACGTGACCTTCCACAGCGACGCGGCACTCAATACACTTCCCACGAATTCGCCGCCTACTGCCAGAAGAACCACGTCCTCCGATCCCTCGGACGGACCGGGATCTGTTATGACAATGCCGTCGCTGAATCATTCTTCGCCACCTACAAAATGGAACTCATCCACACTCGTCCCTGGCCGACCATCGAGCAACTCAAAAGGAAACGCTCGACTGGGTCGAGTTCTATTACAACACCGAAAGGCGACGATCCGCCATCTACTACTTGACACCGCGAGAGCGCGAGAGCGCGAGAGCGCGAGAGCGCGAGAGCGCGAGAGCGCGAGAGCGCGAGAGGGGGAGCGCGAGAGCGCGAGAGCGCGAGCTAAGATATACAAACGTCAATCAAATTGCAGCTTAAACCTGTCCACAAAAGCGGGAACACTCCAAGGTGAGCCGGACTGCGGGCCGTCTTGGAACGTGAAAGGCGCATCAGCCACGCCGGTGGGCTGGGCGCTTTCTCAGAGAGACTTACGAGGACCCACCAACGATGGTTACGAGGGCTCCACCGGGCTGTCGTCGCGGACGACTGTGTAGAGGGAGGCGTGGAATCGTTGCGGGAGGCCGCCAGTCTGGAACTCCGGCTGTGCGGTCGCCGCGCGGAAGGAGTCGGCCGACTCCCACTGGGCGACGTTGACGAACCGGAACTCCGCATCCGGCACGAGGGCGCGATGCAGTCGGGTGGACAGGTATCCGGGCTGCTGACTGAGGAACGCGCGGCTGCGCTCCCATCCCTCGACGAACGCCTCGTCTTGCCCCTCGGGGACCTCGAATGCGTTGATCAGGGTCACAGGTGGATGTGCCATGGTGATGTCTCCTTCTGGGGTGGGCCCGGTGGCGCACCGATTCGTCGGGCGTCAGGCCTCGAGGTTGTGGATGAGGCGCGCGGTCAGGTTCTGGTAGCTGGTGATCTCGGCTTCGGTGAGCCCGCTGGTGGCCGCGGCATTCACGCCGCGGGCGGCGGCGACGAGGTCGTGTTCGATCTCGCGGGCGCGCCCGGTCAGATAGACGCGGATCCGGCGGCCGTCGTCCGGGTCCGGGACGCAGCGGACCAAACCGTCGCGTTGCATCCGTTTCAAGGTGTTCGCCATCGTGGCCTGCTCGACGCGAACCCGGTCACACAGCTCGCGTTGGGTCAAGCCATCCTGTTCGAACAGGGCCAGCAGCTGGGCGAACTGACCCGGTACGACGCCGTACGGCGCGATGCCGACGGCGAGGGCCTGCGCCAGCAGGCGAGCCACATGGTTCACCTGATAGCCCAATGACTCCCGACGGAACTGCTCATCAGTCACGACTGACCCCCGCGCCGGCGCATCCACCGCCGGATCTTCGGCCATTGCCACATCAGCACGCCGGACGCGACCAGACCGGGCAGCACCACCCAACGGACCACCGCCTCGAGTACGGGACCGAGCCCGCCCGGCGCGTAGACGTAGGCGACCAGCGCCAAGCCTGCCAGCAGATGGGCCAGGCGCTGCCGGCCGCGGATCTTCTTCCCGCCGCCGGTGCGGCGAGCAGTGGTGATGGTGGTCATGCTTCCTCACTCCAGGTTTCTCTATCCGGGTTTCTCTAGCTCGGTTTCTCTAGCTCGGTTTCTCTAGCTGTTTTCATAGCCTGCTATGATTTTTGCATAGCTCGCTATGGAACACAAGTCCTGACCACTGCCGGCCGGCCATCCCCGGCCCGGCGGACTTTGCGTATCACCAGCGCCGGGCCCGCGATGCAGACCCGAACAAGGGCAAACGGTCCCGGTGGACACGGACGGACTGCGGGTCGACCTACTGGCCGAGCGGAGTAGATGATCACGAGTTGTTCATCGTCTTCGGGGTGGTACAGGGTCTCGTAGTCCAGTTGAAGCCGGCCGAGCCTCGGATGGTCGAAGCGTTTGACACCGAACCGCTTCTGCTGGCCGTGTGCTGCTCCCACTGCTGCCGGAAGTCGGAACGACACGCACAGAGCTCCTCGATCAAAGCCTGGAGTTCGCCGATGTTCAGACTGCAAGGAGCCCGGACCATGTCCATCTCGACCGCCTCGCCGACCCGAGCATCGAACCCTGTCGGTGCCCTCTGCGGCGCCGCGTTCGCCGTGCTCTTCGTGCTCTCCGACACGATCACCCGACCGCTGGAGAAAGCGCCGGCCACCCTACCGACGGATCCACCACCCGCCATGCTGGCGTACTACACCGAAAGTGGAACGGCGATCACCGCACACGCCGCATTCCACGTCGTGTGCGCCCTGCTGCTGATCCTCTTCGTGCTGACCCTCGGACGGCTACTGGCCCGGGTCGCGCCGGAACAGGCCAGCCTGCGCCTGGTCGCGACGATCGGCGGGATCGGCGCCGCCGGGTCGTTGATCATCTCGGCCGCGATCAACATCTACGCGACCCTGTCCGCCGCCGGACTCGACGACGGCACCGCGCAGGCACTGCGGCTGGCCAACTTCTACACCGGCGGCACAATCTGCGTCGCCCTGCAAGGCGTCTTCGCGGTCGCCAGCTGCCTGATCGCGATGAAGGCCCGGCCGTGGGCCCGCGGAATCTCCTGGTTCGGGCTAGTGTCCGGAGTGATCTCAATCCTGTCGCTGCTGTCCCTGCCCATCTACGCCGCTACCCTGCTGATCCCGCTCGGCCGGTTCAGCCAATTCGCATGGATGATCTGCATCGGCATCGTATTGCTGATCAAGCGTCGAAGCTGACCAAGATCCACACCGGGATTGATCATGAATGAGGAGCCGAGATGCTGATGTTGGAGGGAAAGACCGCAATCGTCTACGGCGGAGGCGGAGCAATCGGCGGTGCGGCCGCCCGGGTCTTCGGCCGCGAGGGTGCGCGCGTTCACCTGGTCGGTCGGACGACGGCCACCCTGGAGGCAGTCGCCGACGAGATCCGGACTGCGGGTGGCACCGCCGAAGTCGCCCGCCTGGACGCCCTGTAATCTTGTCGATGTCGACTTCGGGGTCACGCCTCACCGTGCCCGGCACCTTGGGCTACAGCACCACCTGCGCGGCGATCGAAGCGATGACCCGCCTGCTCGCGGCGGAGCTCGGGCCGAGCGGTGTTCGCGTCGTCTGCCTTCAGCCCGACATGATCCCCGAAGCGGGACGGCAGGGTTCGCACAGTCGGGTGACCTTCCAGCCCTGGGCCGACCGGCTGGGCGTGACGATGGACGAGTTCCTCGCGGCCCCGGCCGACCGCACACTGCTGAAGCGGTGGCCGACGCTCGCCGACGTCGCCGAAGCCGCGGCCTTCGTCGCCTCCGATCGAGCAGCCGCGACCACGGGAACGGTGATCAACATCACCGCCGGCTCGGTCGTCGATTGACACCCGACCCCAGCCCGATGATCAAGGTTGAGGAGCACGAAGATCATGAGTCTGAGCCAGTTCGAGGTCCGGGCATCGGTCGCCGTTTCCGATCTGGCCCGGGCGGTCGAGTTCTACGAAGGAAAGCTCGGCCTTCGCGGCACCGCGGATCCACTCGACCACAGCCGGACCTATGCCTGCGGCGGCGGAACGTCCTTGCACCTCTACGAATCCGCAACCAGCGCAGGGCGGTCCCCGGCAACGCTCGCTACCTGGCTGGTGATCCACCTCGAGCAGATTATCGACGAGTTACGCGCCAACGGCGTGACGTTCGAGCAGTACCACGAAACTGAACTCGAGACCGACGCACGAGGAATCCATCGGCACGGCACCGGCAAGGTTGCCTGGTTCAAGGACCCTGACGGCAACACCTTCGCCCTGGAGGCGCGACCCGCCCTTGCCAAGAAGGAATCCGGTCCAAGACAAGGAGGCGCAGTTCGCTCAGGCTTTCGAGAACGTCGAGAAGGTGCTGAGTGCAGCTGGGGCCACGTTTGATGATGTCGTGGACCTGATCACGTACCACACCGACATGCGAGACCTGCAGCTCTTCATCGAAGTGAAAGATCGGTATTTCACGAATCTGGAGCAGCTGCCGACCTGGACCGCGATCGGCGTGGCCGCCCTGGCCATGCCAGGACTGTCCGCCGAGATCAAATGCACGGCCCTACTGCCTGAATGATCACTCGCTACCAGCTCCAGGTGGTCAGCGGACAGAACTCACGCTGTCAGGCGTGCTCCGCCGTCGGTTTCGATGACGGTTCCGGTGAAGTTGGGATTGGTGGCCAGCAGCAGGATGGCCTCGGCGATGTCGGGGGCGGTGGCGATCCGCCTGGTCGGCAATGCTGCGGCAGCATTGTCGAAGAAGGCCGCCCGGTCCTCGCGGGCGAGGCCGTCCCACCAGGGGGTATCGATGTAGCCAGGAGAGACGGCATTGACTCGGATCGGTGCCAGTTCGGCCGCCAGCGGTTGGACCAGACCTTCAACCGCAGCGTTGAGGGAGCCGATCCCGGCCGTACCTGGCATGGCTGTCCGGGCAGTGACTGCTCCGACGAGCGTGACGGAGGCATCCTCGGCAAGGTACGGGAGTGACGCTTTTATGGCCGTGACGGTGGGCCAGTACTTCTCGTCGAACGCACGACGCAGGTCATCGACCGTCAGTTCGGCGAGCGGTCCGGACCCGCCGCTTCCGGAGAGGGTGATCACGAGGTATTGGATCGGAGCGATACTCGCGGCCACCTGCCGCACGGCCTCCGAACTACCTGCGTCGAGGACGTGGCCGTGCGCATGCTCGATCGCGGCAACGGCTTCCGTCATGCGGTCCTGGCCGCGTCCGGCGATGTGGACCGCGTCTCCGCGGCGAGACAGCTGTTGGGCGACAGCCAGGCCAACCCCAGATGTTCCACCGATCACAAGTGTGGTGGGCATTGCAGACTCCTTAGTTTCGAGACGTGACGTCTCGTCAACAGTAGCACCATTTCTAGACGCAGCGTCTCGAAAGTGGGTAGGGTGTGTTCATGACCAGTTCCCCGCCGTCGCCACGAGGAAGGAAGCGCAGTGAGCCGACCAGGTTGGCGATCCTGGCTGCGGCCTATGAGCTGACATCCGAGGTCGGCTACCAGGACCTCACGATCGAAGGGGTCGCGGCCAGAGCCGGCGCCGGCAAGCAGACGGTGTATCGCTGGTGGTCGACCAAGGCCGATCTTCTCCTGGAAGCCCTAGCCTTGAAGGCCGACCTGACAGTTTCCGTCGCAGATCAGGGCTCGTTCGCGGCCGACCTCGGCGTGTTCCTGCGCGACTCCGCCGCCCTGCTGGACTACCCGGGGGTGATTCCGGTTCTGCGCTCGCTGATGAGCGAGGCGCAGCGCGACCCAGACTTCCGCCGCCGGTTCCAGGAGGGGTTTCTCTGGAAACGCCGCGCAGCCATGGAAACCCTTGTCTCGCGGGCGTCCGAGCGTGGCGACAAGGCCGAATGCCTGAGTGCCGACTTGACCGCAGACCTGGTGTTCGGGCTGATCTGGTACCGCGTGCTCGCCACCGAGCCGGTGCTCACCGATCAGGACATTGTCGCGATCCAACAGCTACTCAGCACTTCTCCCGGCGAGGAGTAGGCCATGTCCAGTCCCACCATCGTCATCACCGGGTCGACCGACGGACTCGGCGTGCGATCAGCATCGCTCTGGCCGCCCGCCCCGCGTTGACGCTGATCCTGCACGGGCGCAACCCCACACGACTCAGCGAGCTTGCAAGCTCGCTCGCCGCGACCCCCACCTCAATCCACACGGTGCGAGCCGACCTCGCCGAGATGGCACAAGTGCACCACCTGGCGGACGAGATCGCTCAAGTCACCGATCACCTCTCCGTGCTGGTGAACAACGCAGGGATCGGCGCCGGCGAGCCCGATGGCACCGGCCGACAGCTCACCGTCGACGGCCACGAGCTCCGGTTCGCGGTCAACCACCTAGCGCCGTTCGCGCTGACCCAACGCCTGCTCCCAACGCCTGCTCCCAACGCTCGACCGCGGCGCACCAGCCCGAATCGTGAGCACCGGGGAGCCCCTGTGCTCACGACACACTGACTCCGACTCAGCACTGTCCACCATTCTCAGCAGATCAAGGGCCTCGCGGAGATTGATAGCTCGAGGCGCTACGCCTTCGTCTACCCGGTCCTGCTCCGGCAGATGGAGATGCAATGGAAGGCAGCCCTACCAGCGGGATGAGTAATGATCGTCCGGACCTCACGTTCCGGGTTCGGGCGGCTCAAGGCCAGGGGTTTGCGCATCCGGCGGGCCCTGATTCGATCACCCGAATGAGTGGCGCTCTCAGGCCGATGGCCTTCCCTGGGCGGGATCTGGTGCGGCCGTGACGGCCTGGAGCGGTTCATCATCACCATGAGTCAGACCTGGGCCACCTTCGACCTCCGCGACCAGGGGGTTCTCGCCACGACGCCAGAGCTGACGATCGTGCTCACTCAGTCCTGGCGCGAGTCCGAACAACCGGGAAAGAGCTGGACTTCTCGATCTTGCTCGCCCTTGCTGTTGCCACCGGAAACCACTGTTCCTGGGACGAGCCGAAGTTGCCGATCATCTCCGTCGTCACACCCTGGCTGATCTTGGACAGGTCGTCCTCGGCCAGGATCGGGCGGCGTTGTCGGCGTGGAAATGAGCTTCGTTGAAGGCCGGGCAGACGATCCGACCACTGGCGTCGATCATGCCCTACTCGGCCGAGCGGAGCTCGGTCCCCGACCTACCCCGGCCCGCTCGACGGCCACGATCCGCTCACCGTGGATCGCCCATTGTTCCGGGATTTTGGGTTCTCGGCCGGTGCCGTCGACGATCCGGGCATTGATGATCTTCATCCGGCCGATTGTTCGGACCTCCGACGACCCGGCCACGGGCGGCCGAATCAGGTCATTCCAGCGGATCGAGGCCGAGGGAACCTTCTCGGTGATGATGGACACCTCACTTCACCCGCGAGGCAAGGATGGTGACGGTGGCGCGATGGCACCCGGCGAGAGGTCAGGCCACGTGCGGAGTGACGATCGGGATGAGGGTGTCGTCGGCCGCCGCCCGGAGCCGCCGCCGACGGTCGAGTACGAACCCGATCATCCTGTCCCCGATGACTCGGGCGTCTGGGCGGACCTGCGGGCCGGTGACGAGGACGCCCTGCGGTCTCTGTTCGTCCGGCACGGCCACGCGGTCTACAACTTCGCCTTCCGGCGGACCGGGTCCTGGTCCGTCGCCGAGGACGTCGCCCAGTCGACCTTCACCACGGTCTGGCGCCGCGCCGTGGCAGGGGACTTGGCCGAGCTGCGGTTGCCGTCGGCGCGGCCGATCTTGTTCGCGTTCACGCGCAAGGAGGCGGCCAACCAGCTCCGATCGGCCCGGCGGCAGGCCCGGCTGGCAGCCCGGATCGCGGCCGGCCGCGACGATCTGTCGGCCGACAACACCGACGAGTGGCTGGCCGCGGAGTCCGCGATGCGCCAGATCAACGAATCGCTGCAGATCCTGCCACAGCAGCAGCGGGAGGTGATCGCGTTGGTGCGCTGGTCCGGCCTGTCACTGGCCGAGGCGGCCGAGTCCCTCGGCGTGCCGGTGGGCACCGTGAAGTCGCGGCTCAACCGGGCCCATTGCCGGTTGCGGGATACGCCGCTGGCCGGCTTGCTCGAGGGAGGTCCCCGATGACTCAGCGATCTAAGCCCGATCGGCTGCCGCCCGAACGCGAATGGTCCGATCTGATGGGCCGCGCCGATCGGGTCATCGCCGAGGTCGGACGGAAGGCGCCGCGGGTCCGGCGTCGTCGTACCGGCTATGTCGTCCCGGCCATCGCTGCCGCGGCGGCGGCCGTCGTGGCCGCCCTCGGTGTCGACCTGCTGAGCCACCCGGTCGCCCCGAGCGTGACCGCGACGCCGCCCGTGACCGTGACACCGCCGGCCCACGTGCCGTCGAGAGAGCCGACGCTCAAGCTGTTGCGGGTGGGTGAGACGGCCGACCTCGAGCACGCCAAGATCACCCTCAGCGGGGTCGCCGGCACCGGGCGCGGCGTCGCGGTGAAGATCCAGACCTGTGTCGTCGACGCGCCGCCCGAGCAGTTCCCGGCCGGACTGCCGGTCCGCATCGGCGATTGGATGGCGGTCCGCAACGACTTATCCGGGATCGCCTTGGCCTCGGCGCAGGAATCGGACCTGAAGCCGGTCTATCCCGAGTCGGCCCGGATCAGCCAGGGCGAGTGCGTCATCGGCTGGATCCCGCCGATGGATCCGCCGGGAGAAGGCGAGATCTCGTTGGTCTATTACGGCGAACCCGGCGGCGAGGCGCGCTGGCTCCTCGAGTGAGCCGGCCCGCCGGCGCCGGCGGAACCCTTTCCTCGATCCCGGACCACCCACCTGCAGCCGACCATCCGGTCGGACGGAGGTCCCGGCAACGGGAAAGAGGCGTGTGGTGGTGGCAGCGATGATCAGCTCGGAACGCCTACCGGACGACGAGGTGAGGAGAGAGCCCGGTCCCGGCGAGGGGCCGAGGAATGGTTTCACGAGGACACCGAGCTGGCCGCCGTCGCGGCGATGCTGGAGGGCTGCGGCTGGCTGGATCCGGATCGGGACCTGGCCCGCTTTCAGAGGGAGCCGTGGCGGTGGAGCGCGGTGCGCGATCTCTGGCACCGGGCCGGGCGCCCGACCGCGGCCGACCGCGACTGGGGGCTGTTCCTGAAGTGTCTGGACTGAACCAAGGGATCGTAGTGACCCGCGTCACTCCATCGTAGGGGAACCTCGAGCCGGGGTGCGGACAACTCCATGGCAGAGACCTTCGACGAAAGGACCACCCACATGATCACCGGACGGCGAATCGCCGGCTCGCTCATTGCTGCCGCAGCCCTGTCCCTGACGCTGCTCCCCGCCGCGGCGGCCGAGCCCAGGTCTGTTCCCAGAGAGGAGATCGGCAGGACGGTGATCGATGCGGAGGTCGTACGCACGGTGGCCCGGACCCATGATCACGGAACCAAGCGAGGGACCGCCTTGTCCTTCCGGTGCAAGGTGAGCGGGAAGTTCCACGAGAAGCCGCCGCACCAGTCCGCGAACGCCCTCAAGCTGCTGATCAAGGACCAGCACGGAAAGGAGTATTCGTGCAAGATTATCTAGAGGTTGCCGGGGACACGATCATCCGGCCTCGCGGCAATGACCCCACCCACGATGAAGGAATTCCACCGGTATCCGTCACCCGGGGGCACCCCGCCATGGGCATGAAATAGCGTTCCATTCGGCTCGGTCCTGACCCAACTCCTTCACCGAATCCAACGTTCTTGGCACACCATAGTGCGGCAACGCGGATCCATACACCTACTTAGCGTCCAGGGAGTTCTTCGGACCGAATCTTGTTGCGAATATCGACGGGCACTACAGCTAGGTGGTTGAGTCATGACTAGAAACTTTCCGGTCGGGCAGCAGTCGCCACTGCTGGAGTGGGGCTAGCCGTCGCAGCGGCACTCACGGCGTGCTCTGGCGACACGTCCCGCTCACCCGTCTCTGCCCAGCCAGTAGTCGCTCACGGCCTCGCGGCCTTTCCTGACGGAACCGTGAATGGCTGGGCGACCTATGCCGACTACGTCATTCGGATGAAGGCCACGGGCGAACGGCGACTCGCCCCACAAGAAGTAGAAGTGAAGCGTGGAGAAGGCGTAATCCCCGACAAGTCGACCTCAAGACCGAGAAGGTTCTGTGGCAGCGCCCGAGTTTGAAGAGCGGCGTTAAGGCACCTGAATCTCTCACCGTTGGGACCGGCGGATGGGTCTTCCGCGGCAAGGAGGAGCGCCGCTTTTTCCCGAAGGGCAGCAGCCACTGGAGGTGGGCAATTCCTACGTCGCGGGGGTGCTGTTCACCGACATCTCCCATACCGGCAACCCCCGATGGATTACAGCACGCTTCTTACCACCGACGGCTCCACCGTCCTTTCTCCTAGGGCCGATGAGCTTTCAAGGGTCGAGAGGTGGTCGGCCAATTGGTCGATCAGCTCGGCGGATCAGTCAGCTGATCCGCCGAGTTGGTGACATGTGCCCGAAATCACTGGGGGAATCGTGAAGGTCGAACGCATCATCGTCGCCATGGCATTGGTCCTAGCAGCTCTGGCTGCGCTCGGCCCTACTCCGGCCATGGCCTGGACCGCTGGTGGCCACCGAGGCGCCACTGGAGTCCCCGGTTACCCAGAGCAATCCCTCAAAGCGTTGCAGTACGCGAAGCAGTACGGCGCAACCGTGGCAGAGGGCGATGTGAAATTCACTCAGGACGACTACGCGGTGATGTTGCACGATACGACCTTGGACCGCACAACTGACTGCACCGGTCCGGTCTCAGCGGTCACCTTTGCTGAGCTTCGCACGTGCGCACCCGGCACGGTCGTGCCGCAATTGCTGTTCTGGGTGCGGGAGACCAAGACCTTGGGTCTGGTGGCAACCATAGAAGTTCCGCGCGGGATGACGGCACACCAAGTCGAGGTGCTGCGACGTACGGTTGTGGCCGAGGCTCCCAGCGATGTGGTAATCGCGGCCTGGTATCCGGAATCGCTCGACAATGCGGAAGCTGCGCTCGGAACACGAGCCAAGTACGCCCCAATCATCGGTCCGACAGGTTCGCCGTTTGGCTACTCGGTGGCTGACCACGCGGCGAAGTACGAGATCATCTTGCCGGATTTCCACTCGTTGATCGTCGCTCGGGTCCGCTGGTATCACGAGGCCGGAGTCGAGGTTTGGGGATGGACCGCCAAGAACTCAGAAGACGTCGTCCGAATGAAGGCACTAAAGCTAGATGTGATCATCGCCAACGACGTACGGATGGTCACTGAGCCGCTGTCGGCATGCCCAAAGACTGGCAGCATCCTCGCCGGGCTCAAGACCAAGCCCCTTCGGGGTGGCCTCCGGCCAGCCTCGACCCGACACGGCGCCTCCTCGGCCCGTAGCAGCTCCTCGAGCACAGCAAACTCATTGCGGGAAAGAAGAATCAGTCGTTACCACGCCGTATCTCTCTCGAGTGCGGGTCGAGTCGGACGTCGGCCCTCACCAGGACTGGCCCTCGCGTGGGCCCACTGCGCCGGCCAAGCGCCCGAACCCGTGCCAGGCCGTCCAGGATCTCGATCTGCCGGCGGAGTTGTCCGGCCAGTTCGAGGTTGTGCGCCCCGCTGATGCCATTGAAGGTGGCGAAGGCCAGAGTCACAGACCAGATCCAGGGGTGGAGCTGAAGTAGCGCCAGCCGTGCTTGAGGTCACCAAGCATCGTTTCGCCGTCCGCGGCGCGAGGGGGAACCGCCGGCAGCGCGATCCGGGCAAAGCACAAGGCCGCCAGGAGGAAGGAAGCGGCATCGGCGGCGATTGCCCAACCACCGCCGACCGAGACCGTTCGGGAGACGTCTCCGAGCGGCGAGGCTGAGATCCTGCGCAGCTGCGGCTATGCCGGGCCGGAGGATTTGCCAGTACCGGATGTCGAGCTACTGACCCGATCGATCGACGACGTGGTCGCCGACGTACTCTCCCGATCGTCCTCAGCCCCGCACTTGTTCGGTGATCGACTCGACAGTTTGTTGCTGACCTGCGGCGTGTGCTCACGGAGGTCTCGCCCGCGGGCCTATTCAGCGTTCGCCTGCCCAGGGTCGTACTCAAGATCTGGCGGCCTGCCCGGTCATGATCATGGCCGTTGTTCGGCGAACGGCTTCAAACACCTGCCATTGAAGAACCGGTCAGCGATCATCAGGCGGCTCGATCAAATCCACAAATCTGACTGATCTCGACCATGAAAGTTGACGTCTCTCGGTGGGGCTGGAAGTCAATCTCGCCGGGCTGGGGAACTTCTTCCGCGGGTCGGGCCACGGAGCCGCCAGTGCCTGCTGCACCGTGCGCCAACCGACACCGTACTTGCGTTCTAGACCTCGCCCGGAAAAGCCCGCACGGGAGTCCTGCCGGATCGCGGCGTACAACTCAACCTTCGACATGCCGAGCGTTGGCGGCTCCTCACGAGCGCGCCGATCCTCTCACCACAACCCCGCCAGCGACGTCAACATTCGCAACCGACCACCCCACCGATCCGCGAGGTGCCGTCGAGATTCACGAACAAACGACGTCGCTTTGCTCCGACAGAATCACCGCCGACAACACCTCCGCCTTCCTCACGGATAGGACGCCGCCGCATTGTGTACGAGGCCTGATTCGACTCAGGCCTACGTGGCATGGTCTCGTGGTCCGGCTGATTGCGATGGATCAGTGCGCGCGAGAAACCCTTGCAATGCAAGGCCAGACGCTCCCATGACCATTTCTGCGTGTCCGGTTGCCTCACGCCACTGCGGATCGGCCGCCGCAGTGATGCAGATGCCTCAGAGAGCAGCTTGGGCTATCTCGGCACGGAGACCGGCGACATCAATACAGGGTGTGGCATCTCGTTCGTCGTCGCCGTCCCAGGCGTTGGCGGCAGCGACCGCGGCGCGACCAGAGAGCGGCATGATGTTGCTGATCGATCAGACGGTACATAGCCCCCAGTTCGAGGGCCGGGTCACAACCCGCTTCAGGTACGCGTCGGTGACCCAACTCCTGTCGGTCAACAGGAACCACGTGTAGTTGCCGCCGACCCTGGCTGTCGACTTCACGGAGCAGATCACGTGGATCTCCGTGCCCTTCGGCAGTGTTCCGAACCAGGCGTCGTTGAGGTGCGGACCCTGGCGCCGGTTGACCGCTGCGGTGGTGTGGCTGGTCCCGCCCCCGGCGGTGTCATCGATCGGACAGTACCTCGGCGCCGAACCGATGTTCGTCACGTAACGCGCCGAGACCCAGCCCTTGCCGTTGGTCAGCCGATACCAGCGCCGATTGCCGCCGACCGAGGTGCCATGCACCTTGCAGTCGATCGTGACCGTCGTCCCGTTCGCAACAATGCCCTTGTTGCTGGTGTGCGTCGACGGTGCCGACCGGATCGTGAGTCCGCCGATCGCGATGACTTTTCCCTTGTATTTCGTCCACGGCGGCACTGTCGCCGCAGGCGTGACCACGAACAGTGTCGCGGTTGCGACCTCCGGCCGCCAACAGCAGCCCGGCACCACGGCGAATCCACGCTGAAACGCGCATTGGTTCCTCCTATGTTGTGAAACCTTCCCTTGCCACTACTCACGCCGGCGGAGGCAGCCGGGTTGCGGTAGCCGCTCGGATCAGCGACCGCGGGCCCAGTTTGTCGCCTCTGGCTCCGGGAGCGAGCACGTCGCCGCCGGTTGGTCGACGTCCTTGACCGACGGACGCCCCGCTGGCCGACCGGGCGAACCACTCCAGTGAACTCGCCCAGCCGGCCACAAACGGTCGGTTGGTGTCCCACATCGCTTACCCACACGCTGGTGACGTTCACGATGCCCCGCCGCCATTACCGTGCCGGCCGTGATCTCGTGCTTTATGCACAGCCAGACGCTTGGTATTCACCGAGAAGAGTCGGTCACATTGATCTTCGGACAACTCGTGCGCGGCTGCAGCAGGTTCAGCGCCCCGGCGTTGTCGACGGTCGAAGGCTGTGCCGCTGGCATCCCCCGAGCTGGCTGATCTCTGCGGCGACGGATCCGGCGGACTCACCCTTGCGGTCGGAGTGAGCCGGAACCTGGCGCCATCGGTAGCGAGGAGTCAAGCGGTGCCCGCGCCGATTCTGGAGCCCCTTCGGTGATCACTATGGATCGGTCCGTGAGGTACAGATCCATGATCACGTAACACATACCCTTCCTCTTGTCTCGAACGTGCGCTGGTGCGTCGTCACCCAGCAGGTGCGGGTTGGTAGCTGAGGATGACCAGACCGGAGTCGTAGGACTTGACGTCGGTGAGCCGGAGCCTGGCCTCGGCGCCGACGTGGGCGAGCAGGGCTGTCGGATCGTTGCCGCCGACCAAGATCGGATGCAGCCAAATCCGGAGCTCGTCGAGCAGACCCTCGCGCAGCAGCGAGGCGGTCACCTGCCCGTAGCCGTACTGGATGATGTCCTGGCCGGACTCCTGCTTCAACTCTTGCATCCGCTGCGCGAGATCGGCGCGCTTGATCACCGTGGTGTTGTTCCACTCCGGTTCGGTGAGGCTGTCGGAGACGACGTACTTCGGCAAGGCGTTCATCCGGTCCGCCATACCGGTCGACTCCCGCGCCTCCGGCCAGACCGCGGCGAAGATGTCGTACGCCTTCCGACCCATCAGCACGCCACCGCAGCTGGCGAGTTGCTCATGGCCGAACTTGTCCGCCGCCTCATCGCGGTAATCGAAGGTCCAACGCTCTGGAAGTTGCACGACGCCGTCCAGGGACAGGTACGTGGAGTTGATGATGCGTCGCATCGGGTCTCCTGAAGTGTTCGTTGATCACGTGCCTCAACCGTGACGGAAGGAATCGACGGTTTGTCGACGGTCACCTGGGGTTACTGTGCGGCCATGCTCTTCGGAATCTTGGGCCCGGTTGCGGTGTGGAACGCCGGCGGCGAGCCGGTCCAGGTCCCCGGCGTTAAGGTCCGCGCCCTGCTGGCCCATCTCCTCGTGCATGAGGGTCGCCCGGTTCCGGCGGCGCGCCTGATCGATGCCCTCTGGGGCGAGGACCTGCCGGGCGACCCTTCGGGCACCTTGTCCGGCAAAGTCACCCAGCTGCGCCGGGTTCTGGACGCCGCCGAGCCGGGCGGCAGGCGACTTGTCGTGTCGCCGCCGCCCGGCTATCGGCTCCGGCTCGATGTCGCCGCGGTGGACGTCGACCGTTTCCGCGCACTGATCGCACAGGCCCGGGCGACCACCGATCCGCGGGAGCGGGCCGGCCTGTTCGCCGCAGCACTGGCCGTGTGGCGAGGGCCGGCGTTCGCCGACTTCGCTGAAGAACCGTTCATCCGGCCGGCGGCCGTGCGGCTCACGGAGGAGCGGTTGGCCGCGCTCGAGGATCAGGCCGAGGCGCGGCTGGAGCTCGGCGAGCATGTCGAGCTGGCGGCCGAACTCACCGAGTTGCTGGTCGACCATCCGCTACGGGAGCGGCTGCGGGCCGCACAGCTGCGCGCTCTGTATCGGTCGGGTCGACCGAGTGAGGCGTTGGACTCCTACGCTGAGCATCGGGCCCGGCTCGCCGAGGAACTCGGACTCGATCCCGGTCCGGAGCTCGTGGCTCTGCACCGCGCCATCCTGGGCCGAAATCCTGCGCTCGCGCCGGCGATCGGATCGGCCACAATGCGGCTCCGAACCAATCTGCCCGCGGCCGTGTCGGACCTGATCGGCCGGGGCCGGTCCGTGGCGGCCGTCCAGGCCCGGCTCGGCACCGATCGATTGGTCACGCTCACCGGCCCGGGCGGCGTCGGCAAGACGCGGCTGGCACTTGAGGTCGGGGCCGGCCTGGTGGACGACTTCGCCGACGGGGTGTGGCTGGCCGAGCTGGGCGGTCTGGAACCCGGGTCAACCACCAGACCAGCGGACGTCGTGCTGGCGGCACTGGACATCCAGGGCGGCGCGGATCCCTCAGATCGACTGATCGACGTGCTGCAGGGTCGGCGGACTCTGCTCGTCCTCGACAACTGCGAGCACGTCGTCGACCGGACCGCCGAATTGGCCGGCCGGCTGCTCCGAGGGTGCCCCGGCCTGTCCATTCTGGCGACCAGTCGGGAGCCGCTCGGGCTGCCCGGTGAGACGGTCTGGGCCGTGCCGCCGCTCGACGTACCTGATCTTGCTGACAGTGACGACACCACGAGGCTCGCTCGGTCATCGGCTGTTCGGTTGTTCGTCGCCCGGGCGCACGCGGCGGCACCCGGGTTTGCGCTGGACAAGGACACGGCCCGGTCGGTCGCGGTTCTGTGTCGCCGGCTCGATGGTGTTCCGCTGGCGCTCGAGCTGGCGGCGACCCGGGTCCGGGCGCTCGGGGTCGACGAACTGGTGGCCCGGCTGGACGACCGCTTCCGGCTGTTGAGCGCCGGCCGGCGGGACGGTCCCGTACGCCAGCGAACCCTCACCGCGATGATCGACTGGAGTTGGGACCTGCTGACCGAGCCGGAGCGTGTCGTGCTGCGGCGACTCGCGGTGCACGCCGACGGCTGCACGCTGACCGCCGCCGAGGTGGTTTGTGACGGACCGGGTGAGGTGGCGAGCCTGCTCACTCGGCTGGTCGACCGGTCGCTGGTGACGGTCACGCACGGCCCAGACGGGCCGCGCTATCGGCTACTCGAATCGGTCGCGGCTTACTGCCTCGAGCGACTGGAAGAGGCCGGCGAGATGGACGACGTGCGCGACCTGCATGGCCAGTACTACACCGAGTTGGCCGTTCGGGCGGAGCCGCAGCTGTACGGGCCCGACCAGCGGCAGTGGCTGCTGCGGCTCGACACCGAGGCGGCGAACCTGCGGTCCGCGTTGGATCATGCGGCGCGGCGCAGTGACGCCGACCGGCCGCTGCGGCTCGTCGTCGCCCTGAGCTGGTACTGGTTCTTGCGCGGGCGGCTGGCGGAGGCCCAGCGTTCCCTGCGTGCCGCACTCGCGGTCAGTGCCGGGGACCCAGCGGTCCGCGCCAAGGCCGCGGCGTGGCTGGCCGGATTCGAGATTCTGGTCGGGCAACCGGCCGCGGCAGCCGAGCGGAATTGTGAGCGGGTGGTCGATCCCGTGGATCGGGCCAGAGCCGAGTGGTTCCTGGCCCACGCTGAGCTGGACCTCGGTGACGTTGCGGCCGTCGATCAGCGACTGGCACGGGCCCTCGCCGGGTTCGAAGACAGCGGTGACCGGTGGGGCCTCGCCGCGGCGCTGAGCACCCGGGCCCGACTCGGCTACGTCCGCGACGACGGAAACGCGATCGTGCGGGACGGCGAGCGCAGCGCCGAACTGTTCCGCGAACTCGGCGACCGCTGGGGCCTGCTCCAGGCCACCGGGCGGCTCGCCGGCCGAGCCGAGATGGTCGGCGACCTTGACCGGGCCGACGGCCTGAACCATGAGGGACTCCGGTTGGCCGAGGAGCTCGGTCTGTGGTCGGACGTGGCGGCAAGGCTGGGCTCGCAGGGCTGGATCGCCTTGCAACGGGGCGACTACCCGCGGGCGCGTGAGCTGAGTGAGCAGTGCCTTCGCCTGGCCGTCGGGCAAGGCTTCCGGGTGGGTGAGACCTTCGCCGCGATGATCGCGGCCTTCGCCGCGCGCCGGCAGGGCGACCACGATCTCGCCGAACCGCAGCTGACCAAGCTGCTACGCGACGCTGGGCCGGACGAAGAGGGCAAGACACCACCCCTGCACCGGGGACTGGTGCTGATCGAGCTCGGCTACCTCGCCGAGGCGCGCGGCCGGGCCGCCGAGGCCGAACGCCTACACCTCGCCGCGTACCGCGATTCACGGACGCAAGGCACGCTACGTGTCGTCGCGATGGCGATGGAGGGACTCGCCGGGGCCGTCGGACTCGCCGGAGACCACAAGGCGTCGGCCCGGCTGCTGGGGGCGGCCGACGCCGCCCGGCGGGCGACCTCCGCACCGGCCGCACCCTCCGAACGCGTGCAACTCGAACGAATCAGCTCGGCCGCGCGGGCCGCCCTCGGTGCGGACGCCTTCGACGCGGCATACCTGGACGGCGAGGCCCAGACACCGGACGAGGTCACCTTCGGCCGGTGATGCCGCCAACGGCTAACGTGACTTCGCCCAGAAGGCGCAGTGATGACCGGCTGCGACGTCCACCGGGCCGACCGCCGAGGGTGCGAGAGACTGCACGTTCGATCCGAGCAGCCGGTCCCACACCGGTAGGCCGCGGCCGTTCGGATTGCCGGTGGCGGCGAACCGGGACAGGTAGCCAGTCATCTGCTGGATCAGCCGTTGCTGCGCCGGGGTGAAGCGGGTCTCGAAGCCGGCGACGTCGAAGAAGTAGGCCACGTCTGCACTGTGGAACGCGCCCGCCGGGACGTCATCGGGGAAGGTGAAATAGCCCCTCGGCGCGTTCCGATCGGCGAACTCATACTCGTAGGTGGGTGTCCACCTGGCCATCCGCCGGGCGTCGGTCAGCTGGGGGCAGGTCCAGATCCGGTCCGTTGAGAGCGTGCTCCAGGCCTTCCCGGGCGAAATGTAGTCGCTGCTCGGATACTCGGCAGCGACCGCCGTAGCTCTGGCGCCGTACGACTCGGCAAGCAGCCCGCGATACCGCTCGTCGGTGAACGGCTGCGGCAGCGACGAGGCATTGACCGTGCTTTCGTCCCGGGTCGTGCCGGTGATCACCGGCACCCGGTGGAAATCCCCACGAGCGAGGACAACCCGTGGATCGGTCGGCAAGACGGGCCCACCGAATGCCGCCGGTGTCTGGATGACGGCACCCTGCCAGGTCGTCAACAGGTCCGCCGGCGACTTCGTCCGCAGGCAGGCGATGGCGGTGGCGGGGTCGGTGCAGCCGAGCGTGGTCGCCGCAGCCGCGCCGTGTCGTTCGGCCTCGGCCAGCGATACGAGCGGGCCGCCGCCGGGGTCGTTCAGCGTGAGCCCGTGCCGAGGGATCGTCATCGAGCACGAACCGCTCTGCATGAACGCGCGATCGAACAGACCGACCGACGCCGGCGCCGTCAGGTGCATGCAGACCGCTTGGGAGCCGCCCGATACGCCCATCAACGTCACCCGCCGTGGGTCGCCGCCGAAGGCGACGGCATTCCGCTGCACCCAGCGCAGTGCGGCCTGCTGGTCCTGCAGACCGAATCCGCCCGAGTCGGACAGCCTGCGGTGACCGAAGAATCCCAACACACTCAGTCGGTAGCTGGGGCTCACCACCACGACGTCGCCGTCCCGGGCCAGCCGGTGCGCGTCGTCGTCGTTCGCCGACCCGAAGCTGAGCCCGCCGCCGTGCAGCCACACGATGACCGGTTTGAGACCGTGTCGCCTGGTCCCCGGCGTGGTCACGTTCAGATGGAGACAGTCCTCCGAGCCCTGCGCCACCAAGCTGCCGGGCGAGAGCTGGAAACACCGATCAGCCGGCTGGCTGGCGTCACGGACGCCAGACCACCGGTCCGGCCGCTGCGGCGACTGCCAGCGGAGCTGCCCGACCGGCGGCTGGGCATACGGGATACCTCGAAACAGCCGGTGATCATCGGCGACGATTCCCCGGACCGCCCCCGAGTCGGTCCGTACGACGGCAGCGCTACGTGGCTCCGCGTAGCCGACGCCGGCCCAGCCCATCGCTGCCATGATCACGACAGCCACTCCCACAAGCAGCAGATGCTTTCCTCGACCTCGCAGGTTCATGATGATCACCGCAGCACAATGTCAACCCGAATCGACGCTTTGTCGACGGTCGGTTCGCTCGTATGCGGAACCGTGTCGGTGGCCGGAACCTACAGTGATCAGGATCGAGTGGTTTGATCAGAAGGTTCATGGTGACCTCCACGGAACCTCATGGAATGGTGCGGTGGCGGCGCGGGCTTGGTCTGTACGATTCCAGCCGAACGAGCTGCCAGTCGCAGGAGCCGAGCCGCTAGCACGCGGTACTGATGCAGGATCTCCGATCCGGAACCATTCACGGAGCATCGAGGTTCGGTCAGGAGTGATGAGAGAGGCCAAGGCGTGGAGCCATTTGAAGTTCGGGTGCTGGGGCCAGTCGAGGTGATTCGGGCGGGCGCGCCAATTCCTCTGCCGGCATTGCGACAGCGCACTCTTGTCGCCGTGCTGGCGATGGCCGCGCCGGCCGCGGTGGACCCGGATCGGGTCGAAGCGGCGCTCTGGTCGGGCATGGATCTACCAGCTGCGCCGCGGGCAGCGGTGCATGCCCAGGTATTTCGGTTGCGCCGTTCCCTGCCCGAGCTGATCGCCACCGACGGCGATTCGTACCGACTAGCGGTGCCGGTTGAAAAGATCGATGCCCACCTTTTCCAACGTTTCTGTCGAGAGGCGCGCGCAGCCGGGACCGACGCCGACCTGGCACTGCCTCTGGTGGAGTCCGCCTTGGCGCTTTGGCGCGGTGTCCCTTTTGACGGCGTGAAAAGGGACTGGCTGGTAGCGCAGTACGGCACCGGGTTGGTGGAGGACTATCTGGAGCTGCGGGAACGCCAGGCCGACCTGCGCACAGCCGCAAGAGACGTTGAGGGGATCCTGCCCAGCCTGATAGCGCTGGCCGATCAGCATCCGCTCAGAGAGAGTCTGTGGCTTCGCCTGCTGACCGCGCTGGCCCAGGTTGGGCGGGCGGCCGAGGCAATGGAGCGGTACGAGTTCCTGAGATCAACCCTTGCTGAGGAGCTGGGCACAGATCCGGGGGCACAGCTGCGCGAACTGCACGCCGAGTTGCTCATCGGGGGAGCACCTGCCGCCACGTCCACGGGGATTCTGCCGATGGCGGAGGCGCGGCCGCGTCAGCTTCCGCTTGAGCTGATCGAGTTCACCGGCCGCGGGCGGGAACTCACCGAGCTGGACACGGCCCTGACCGGGGAACGGGAACGTCCAGAGATCGTTGTCCTGCACGGCACCGGCGGGGCTGGCAAGACCTCATTGGCCGTGCGGTGGGCCCACCGCAACCGCGACCGCTTTCCGGATGGCCAGCTGTACGTCAATCTTCGCGGTTTTGGGCCGGACCGGCCGGTCTCCCCGGAAGAGGCGTTGCACGGGGTGTTATGGAGCCTCGGAGTGACCGGCGAACAGATCCCGAAGAGCCTGGACGAGCGGTCTGCCCTGCTGCGCAGCCTGGTGTCCGGGCGGCGGATTCTTCTCCTCCTGGACAACGTCCGCGACCCAGGTCAGGTCCGGCCGCTGCTGCCGGGGAGCTCGAGCCATGTCGTGATCACCAGTCGAAGCCAGCTCACTGGGCTGGCAGTTCGGGAGCAAGCACGGCATATCGAGGTCGGGCCCTTTGACCCTGAGGACAGCGTCGCTCTGCTAGCCCAAACACTCGGCGCCACGGACGTCGCCAGCGATCCAGAGGACCTGGAGCGGCTGGCCCGAGTCTGTATTCATCTGCCGTTGGCGTTGGCTGTGGCGGCGAAGCAGGCGGTACGGGTTCCCGGTGGCACCGTGACGGATTTCCTCGAGCAGATCCGCGACTCCTCATCTGCCTTGGATCTGCTCGAGTTGAGCGATGAGGAGGCCAGCGTCCGGTCGGTGCTGACATGGTCGTACCGGGCGCTGGACGAGGAGACTCGGCGATGCTTCCGGATGGTCGGTCTCCATCCCGGACCGACGTTCAGTGTCGGCTCGATGGCCGCGGTGCTCGGAGAGACTCCGGCCCGCGCCCGGCAACTGATCGTCCGATTGATCGATGGCAACCTCGCCCGACCGCTGGATCGGCGCCGATACGAGGCCCACGACCTGCTCCGCGCTCTTGCCGTCGAGCTGTGCCGGGCCGAGGAGACCGCGGATCATCGAGCCGCAGCGCTTGAGCGGCTGCACAGCTACACCATCCACACCGCCGCGCTCGCCCATCGGCTGGTTGGCCTTGCCTATCTGACGCCGGAGCTCGACCCGATACGGCCCGGAATAGTGCCGGACCGCTTCGCCGATGCGGACAGCGCAGTCGAATGGTTCGACCTCGAGCTGGTCAACCTGCGCGCGTTGGTACGGGCCGCGGCCGACAGCGGCGCACACCGTGCGGCTTATCAGATCGCACAACTGATCCCACGGCACCTACGACAGCGCTATCACGCCGCCGATCTCCTGGAGTTGCAAGAGCTTGGTCTCGCCAGCGCCCGTCGCAGTGGCAATCGAGTCGCTATTGCCATCTCCCTCGTCCAGTTCGCCTGGGTCATCACAGAGCTCGGCGAACTGAGGTCAGCCGAACGGCACAACCGAGAGGCCCTCGCACTCTTCGAGGAGGAGAGCCACGATGCCGGACAAACGATCACTCTCACCAATCTCGGAGTCGTGCTGTGGTCGACTGGGCAGGGCGAACTCGCCCTCAATTATCATCAGCGGGCGGCCCGAACCGCGGCGCGGACCGGCGACCCAGACCTCGAGGCCGGAAGCTTGGGCAATCTGGCCATGTCCCAGCTTGAACTGGGACAGGTCGAGGAGGCAGTGGCGAATTGTCGGCGCGTCTTGAGCCTGGTTCCGGAATCCGACACCTTCCATCGCTACACCCTGGACACCCTGGGACAGGCCTTGCTCCGGCTCAACCGGCCCAGGGAATCCGAGACTTTCCTGCGACAGGCACTGACCCTGTCGCAGGCCGCCGCGGATCGCTGGCTGACCTGTGTGGCTCAGACGCACCTCGGCGATGTTCTCGCCGCCCAGGGCCAACCGGAGGCAGCTCGGGGGTGTTGGAATGAGGCCCTAGAACTGTTCGACACGCTACGGTCGCCGGACCAGCATGATCTTCGTCGAGCGGATCTTGTGGAGCGCCTCGCCCGCTGATCCCTCCGCGATGCAGTCGTCTGCAAGAACCAAACCGCCCCGGCCCGGCCGGCCCGGCGCCAGGTCCGACCTTCGGGCCGCGAACCTCCAGGACCTGCAGGCACACCTGCTGAGAACCCGGCCGTGACGCCTTCGAGCTAGTTCTGGGTGCGGCGAAACACCGATGACCCGGAACTCGCCCGGCGGACAACATGGTCAGGGGACGGTGTAGCCGCCGTCGACCGCGAAGGCGCTGCCAACGGCGAAGCTCGCTCGGTCCGAGGCGAGGAACAACACGGCCTCGGCGATCTCCTCGGGCTCGCTGTTGCGGCCGATCGGATGCGCCGCGCCGGTCTGCTGGACCAGCTCGGGATTGATCCGGGCGAACTCTTCGTACATGCCGGTCTTGATGCCGCCGGGGCAGACGGCATTGACCCGGACACCCTGGTCGACGAACTCGAGCGCCGCCGAACGGGTCAGCCCGAGGATCGCGTGCTTGGTGGCGACGTAGAACGCCATCCCTGCGGCACCGGTCATCCCCCAGCCCGAGGAGATGTTGACCACCGCGCCGCCGCCGCGCTTGAGCAACTCCGGGATCTCGTACTTCATCCCGAGCCACACACCCTTGACGTTGGTGTCGAACAGATCGTCGAACAGGTCGTCCTCGAGTTCGGTGACCGGAGTGGACGTGTGCGTGATGCCCGCGTTGTTGACGCCGATGTCGAGACCGTCGAACGCCTCGACCGTCTCCGCCACCGCACGGGCAACCTCGGCCTCGCGCCGCACGTCGGCCTCGACCAGGATCGCCTGACCACCGGACTCCTCGATCAGCTTGACCGTCTCCCGGCCATGATCACCGTCGATGTCGACCACCGCGACCCGGGCACCTCTCTCGGCGAACAGTCGAGCCGTCGCCCGGCCCAACCCGTAAGCCCCACCGGTGATCATCGCGATCTTGCCTTCGTACTCGAGTGTCATCAGATTGCTCCTCTGGACCTGACCGTCCGGACCGCCGCGTCTGCCTAGACAGCCGATCGCGAACTCGTGCTAGCCGCTTCAGCGTCACGCCAACCGGGTCAGATGATCAAGGTGAGATCCCAGCTGGCTGCGAGTAGCATCACTAATCGATGACGACGCCAGTGGAATTGCGCGAGGTGCAGGTCTTCCTGATCCTTGCCGAGCAGTTGCACTTCGGCCGGACCGCGGAACAACTCGGCCTAACCCAGTCACGGGTCAGTCAGGTGTTGCGCGCGTTCGAACGCAAGGTGGGTGGGCGCTTGCTTCATCGCACCAGTCGCCAAGCTTCCCTGACCCCACTCGGCGAGCGGCTCCTGACCGACCTCGGACCGGCCTACGAGCAACTGATGACGGTGCTCGCCCGGACCCGAGAATCCAACCTTCGGCTGGAAGGAGTGTTCCGGCTCGGCATCTACGGCATCGCCGGTGGTCCACACCTGGCCGCCATCATCGACGTCTTCGAAGCACGTCACGGAAACTGCGAGCTCCGGATCAGCGAACTCCCCTTCCCCGATCCCCTCGGGCCGGTGCGACGCGGCGAGGTGGACGTGCTGGCGCTCCGGCTGCCGATCGATCGGCCCGACATCACCATAGGTCCGATTCTGTCCCGCGAGCCCCGAGTGCTCGCGGTCGCTCGCGAACATCCGCTGGCGGGCCGCGCCCGAGTCTCGATCGAGGACGTGGCCGACTACTCGGTCGCACCGCTCGACGGTCCTGAAGAACTCATCGAGGAACTCGTCCCGTCCCGCACCCCGAGCGGCCGGCCGATCCGTCGAGCCCGGCAGCCACGCACGCCGTACGAGGTCGTGGCGCTCATCGCCCGCGGCAAGATCGTCCACCCGACCGTGCCTTCCTTCGCCGACTACCTGGGACATCCCAACGTCGTCTACATCCCGGTCACTGACCTGAAGCCGTCCCGCACCGCCCTGGTCTGGCCCCGCGGCTCCACCGACCCACGGCTGCGCGAGTTCATCCTGATCACCCGCGAGGTCCTACGATCCGCCCGCGCCGCCGCGCGCTGAAGCCGGCGCAGCACCGCCCTCACCTTCGTTTTCCTGGGTTCAGCTGGTCAGGTCGCCTGGTCGCTCATCGAGTCCCTGCGCGATCGATTCCAAGGCACGACGATGACGGGTGAAGGTTGATCGCCCGTCCGGGGTCAGCCGGAGCAGCGTGACGACGACCCGGCCGTCCGGGACCTTGTCCACAGCAATCAGGCCTGCCTCCGCCCAAGCCCACAGCTGCTTGCTCAGAACCGATGATGAGATCTGCAACGCTTCTCTGACGATCTTGAACGTCGCCGAGTCGACACTGCTCAAGGCTGCGACGATCAGCATCAACCGCTGCGAAATCCGGTCGAACTGACCGTGCCCGACTGGAATCACCGAACGGCGAGTGGTGACCCACCGATTCAGCAACACCGACGACAACAAACCGACGGCGAAGACGCCGATAGCCATCAACGAGTTCCACGCGTACGCATACACCAACCCGAGCCCGGCGAAGATCAAGATCTGAACAACCGCACCAGCCATCACCGCCCCGTTGAAACGATCGAAAGTCAGCTCCGGCGACGGTTCTACTAGCCATCGCGGCGCTGTGCCCTCTGTCGCTGATCAGGATCGCGTCGCGGGCCTCTTCAGCGGCCCGCGGTTCTCTTGGCGACCGGAATGCGCGGCCGACCCCGCGGCCGCTTCCGCGCCACTACGACGCCGGACACGAACAGCTCGCCTCCCCAGACACCCCACGGCTCACGCCGCTCGAGGGCGCCGGCAAGGCACTCGGCAACGAAAGAGCGACTGGCACGTCCGTGATCGGAACGCTTGGAGTCACCGTCGAGCGCCGGGTAGGTGGTGTTGATGATCTCCCGGATCAACCTCCGCCAACCGGGCGGGCGGCTGTGGACTCTGGGCGTCATGGAGTTCCTCTCGGTTACGGATCCGCTTGCAGTGAAGGGGTTTCGAGATCAGCGGCGAATGATCGATGATCCGTGCGCACGGTTCGATTTCAGCCATGACCTGATCCTGGCCGGGCCGACTGCTCACCTGCCAGACCAACCGCTGTCCACCCGCTGCCCCGCTCGTACGCCGGCTTCCTGCGACCGAACGGTCACCTCAACTCAGCGTCCGAGCGCACATTCGAGTGCTTCCTCGGCCGGGCACACGACGTCCGGTTGCACGCCCACGCCCTCCCAGTTCGTGCCGGTCACGGCGTTCACCGACCGGGAAACCGGCAGGCTCAGTTGCAGTGAGTCGGTCAGGTCAAACACTTCGCGCAGGTGGGCGGCGCCGCTGGTGATCTCACCGAAGACCTCGGCCCGGCCGAGCACCTGCAGGTCATAGGCCAGTTCCTCGCCGCCCGAGAAGGTGCGTGCACTGGTCAACACCCGGACCGGCACCTCCGGGCCGATGGCGAGCAATCCCGGAGTGGTCGAGTACGTTCGACCTTTCCCGGTTCGGTCCACGACGTCCTGCAGGTGGACCAGTCCCGGAACGAGATGGCTGATCAGGTACGCGATGGTGTCGGGCGTCCCGCCCATGCAGTCGCGCACGTCGAGCACGACCAACTCGGCACCGGCGGCGAGCGCGAACGCGGCAGAGACGAACGACACCGTGTCGTCGTACCTGCACAGCGACGGGCCGATCGCCAGAACGGCGGCGTTCACTCCGGGGACGCGGCGCACATCCGCCATCCCCCCGGCGGTGCGTCGGGCCGTGTTGGACCAGAAGGCGGCTTGCTCGCTCTCGTCCTGCCTGGCCGGGACGCCGCCAGGGTAGTGACGGACGGCCAGGTGCTTGTCCTGCGACGCCCGCCGCAGTGCGGCGGTCAGTTGCGTCGCGACCTCGGCCTCCAACCTCCAAGGCTTGAAACCGCTAAGCGCGTCGGCAATCTGTACCGCGCGATCGGCGAGAACATAGCGCTCGCGGACGAGATCCTGGACTTGAGTGATCGGTTCGGTCATGCACACAAGTGGACGTCAACGGTTGACAAAGCGTCGAACTCTCTTAACGCTTTCCACATGAGCGACGTCGTCAAGATCACCGAACTGGCACAACTGCGCGCGTTCGCCCATCCGCTGCGGCACCGCATCTGGCGGGAACTCGATCCTGGATCGGGGGCGACGATCAGCCAGCTCAGTCACCGCATCGGAACCAACAAAGGAAACGTCGCGCACCATCTCGGAGTACTCGTGGCGGCCGGAGTCGCACGCCGCGAACGCACCCGAACAGTTCGGGGTGGCACAGAGCAGTACTACGTCCGCGTCGCCGAAAAGATCTTGGTCGAGAACCGAGACAGCATGGCAGCGATGTTCGCCTCGACCGCCGAGGAGGTCGCCACGGATTCCGGTGCGCTGCTGGTCCACCGCACGGTGCGGCTGACAGCACGCCAAGCGACCGAGTTGCGAGCCCACCTCGAGCGGGTCGTCGATGAGCTTCGTCCCAGTAGCGACGAACGCGAACGCAGCTATGGCGTGCTGGTCGGCTGCTATCTCCGTCCCTGACCCAGAGCGCCCGCAGTCATGCGGACCGTCATGAACCCGTCCGGCGTGACGCCACCGAACGATCAGTGCATCCACGCTGATCTTCGTTCGGTGATTGCTGGACTCTCTCGCTGGGAGAGGGCTCAACAATGGGTTCATGATGAACATCGGCGAGTTCGCGGCACTGACCGGACTGACCATCCGAGCTCTTCGCCATTACGACGAGCAGGGAATCCTCACCCCGGCGGAGGTCGCCCCCTCCTCCCGGTATCGCCGATACACCGCCGACCAACTACCGCAGGCCATGAAGCTCGCCGCGTTACGACGGGCCGACCTACCACTCCCCGATGTCGGACGGATCCTTGACGGTCAGGCCGAGATCAGCGACGTGATCGCCACCGAACGGTCCCGTCTTCAGGACGAGCACACCAGAAAACTGGCGAAGCTGTCCGACCTCGAAATGCTGGCCACACTCGAGAACCAAGCCGCAACGGGATCGAGTACGACAACACCCGTGACCGTGGAGGAACGACCACTCGAGCCCTGCCATTGGGTCGGTCTCGAATTCGTGTTCGACGAGGCTGCCATCGCTCGCGCCCAAGAGCTTGCTGCCGAGATGCTCGCCGGCAACAGTCCGCGCACACCCCGCGAAGATCCGGAGGTGGCCCTGGTCAAGGAGCTGACTGCCGACGGGAACCCGCCAATCGGGCCGTCGTGGGTGTCGCTCGAGCTGGGCGACGACGACACCGCACCGAGGATGCTGACCTGCTGGCCGGTCGCCCGAGAAGTGCCGGACGGGTGGGCCCTGCCAGGTGCGCGGATCGTCACCGGACGGATCGAGGCCGGCCGGGAACTGGTTGCCCGCGGCCCCTACGAGAGCCTGTCGGTCTTCGAGCAGATGGGACAACTCCCCGGCGTCGTCGCTGTCCTGCGCGAGGCCGAACGCCTCGGTCTCGAGGTCGACCTGGAGTCGCTCAGAGCAATCAGGCCCGACCTGGCCACCTCCAGCTACGAGGGACCCTCCGACTTCGAACTGGCCGTCCCCACCAGCCGACCGGACGCCCGGACCAGGCAAAGATGATCAACGACGCCGACCGGACCATAGCCGGTCGGCCGGACTAGCCGCGATCAGTCGCCGCAGTCGACCGTTATCGCCCGTAATGGATCACTGAACGGGCCGACCCCGGTCCAGGCCTATCCCCTGTCGACAGCAATCGCGCCCACGCACCGGCCGAGGGCCATCACCCAGCGCCAGCACATCGGAATGGGACCACCTGCCGGGGCAGCGTCGATGCGGCCCGGTCTCCACGCGGCCGGGATGAGAGGGATCGCTGTCGGCGGTCTCGGATAGCTTGCCCCGATGAACGTGAACGATCTTGAGCGCTTCATCGTCGAGGCAAAGGCGCGGACGTACGTGTCGGGTGGCGACCTCGGTCCGTCGTCTCGTCCGGCATCGCATGATCTCGGGTACGAGCGCGGTGATTGGCGCTACCTCGATTCGTACTTTGGCGGCTGGGACTTCATCGGCCAGGAGACAGTCTGGTTCCGCGGACTGCCCGTCTGGGCGATGAATTATTACGGCTGGATCAGTGATCGTGAGGCGATCTGCGCCGAGGTCGCCGGGCTGGTGATCATGACGGCGTTGCGTGATCTGTACGACCAAGGACGATTCCTCGGTGGATTTGACACCGAGGCGTTGGGATGGAGCTACGCGGATGAGTCACGGGGAGACGTGACGCATTTCGAAGGCCGCGAACGCATCAGCCGGCCCGGCAAACCGGAGGTGTACAGCCTCGTCTACCACGGGGGCCTGATCCGGTCGGAGTGACCGCGTCCAGGTCATGATCACCGGTTCGATCAAGCAAATCGCGACCGAACTGGGCCGCTACGCCGGCGCCGAACACATCCTGCTCCGCATCGCCGAACTCCGCCCCGAGCCCTTCACCGAGCAACTGTCCGAGCTCGCTGTCCTGACCAACCCTGCCAACCTCGCGGAGTCTGGGAGAGTGCCACTGGCGGGTTCATCGACCGGCTGATCGACATCGACGCTGCAGTTGAGGCCCATCCGGTACGCGGCTGAGGTCAGCCTGGCCGGATGCGTCCTCGTCGGAGGATCGGATCCGTTGCGGATCATGGCCGGCTTCATTTTCGACGGCGCCCGCATCGGCGGTCGGGCTTGGCCTCGGCGAGCCTTTTCAACGCGTCACGGATCAGGTCGTACTCGGTCGGCGGCGACGTGCGTCGCCCTTTTCGCATTGGGATGACTGCCAGGCCGAGCACGAAGGTCTCGGCCCGGGGATCATCGAGCGGGTTCATGTCGCGGAACTCATGCAGGTCAGCCGCCGAACGCAGTTCTTTCGATGCGGCGGATCCGCGTCGGCACTCTCGATCACGAACGGGCTTCGACCGCTCACGGGTGCACCGGTATTTTCGTGCGACTCGGCCATCGTGACCTCCTGGTGGAGGGCGTTGCTCATCCCTAAGTCGGATCAGGGCCGGAAACGTTGGGTAACCCCCGGACTGACCGGAAGCGGGCGGCGGCGAGTGCACCTGCGCATGGCCGGCTATCTTGCCGATCGATTGTTGATCATGAGACGGCCTCGGCCGCCGCAGACCAGTGGTCCTGCGGCGATCCCCACTAGGGTTCGCAAGGTGGACGTTGAGCGGGTCAAGCGCTAACAAACGAAGGCCCGGACGAGTCGCGCCGCCACACCGATGATCATCATCGACCACGAGTCCGATGAACCCGTGGGCCTGATCAACCTCAAGTTGTCACCGGACCGTACCGGGGCCATCGCCTACAGCGTCTTTCCCGCTGCCCGCGGCCGAGGCATCGCCTCGCGAGCCGTCAAGTTGCTCGTGTCCTGGGCCTTCGCCGAACTGTCGCTGACCTGTCTGATCCTCGAAGCCGATGTCGCAAACACGGCCTCCATCCGGGTCGCCGAGAAGGCGGGCCTCGTCAGGATCTCCGACCGGACAATGCGGGAGCCCGGTCAACCAGCGCGGCGTCTCGCCGTGTCCGAACTCCGCCCACCCGATGCTGGTTCCTCAGACACGGTCCGGCCGCGTCCGGCTCAGCCTGGCTAAGCGGCGTCGGGTGTCGGCGGTCCGTCATCGCCATCCGGATGGTCGTCGGAGCGTCCGACGTCGATCCGCCGCTCACCCTGTCCACCGGCCGGCGACGCCGACCTGCCGCGATCGCGTCGCCCTTTTCCGGGTTGCGTTTGCCCCCAAGCCCGTAGCCATCTCAGTTCCACCTCATCGGCGGGCCCGCCGGGCGAGGCCGGCGGGTCCTCATTGATCAACTCGTCCGCCACGGATCTCCCTTGAACGCGCTTCGCTGGTTTGTCATCACGGCCCTCCGTTCGTACTCCCGCCAACGCAGGTAAGCGCCCTGCCGGCTGATCCCACAGGCCGCACCGATGGCTGACCAAGTCGCTCCATGCCGGCGCGCATGCAGCACCGCGTCGGTCAGGCCGACGCCCGCCGCCCTCGCGATCCGGACCTTGATCAAGGCCCACTCTCGGAGCCGACCGCGTAACTCGGGATCTGCCGCAGCTTCGCCGTCACCCGTCAACTCCGGCCGCTCGACCAACTCATCGGTGAGGTCGTCGATCGTCCGTGCGATCAGATCCTGCAACCTGCCGGCCGCCGAGTCGATCAAACCCTGATCCGCACCACGACAGGTCTCGCCGTGTTCGCCTTCCATCTGCACCTCCACTTCTTGATCTTCGTCTTGCCGAATTCCGATGCCGATCGCGTTCCAGGGATGAGCGTCGCGCTCGGGTGACTGGCGGATGCGGTTCCAGAAAGCCACACGTTAGGCGGAATCGACTTGCTCCGGTACTGACGGTTGTCACAAGAATCCCGTCAAACAGGCCTAGAGACCCTGGCAACGGAGAGACCCGCAAGCTTTGAACCGCAGCCCTTCCCAGTCCGTGTAGATCAGTGGATCGTTATAAGAAACAGGTCCACTGGACCTTCCCTGGAAAGGACATGTCGTGTTGTCCAAACTGCGTGCTCTGATCATGGCGGCAGCCTGCCTGACCGCGACCCTCACCTTCACCACCGCTGCTGCTCCCAGCGCGACAGCAGCGACCGCGGCCGCCCCAGACGGCTTCCGCGTCACCAATACCGGCTTCGACGAGATCTCACTCTCCTGGAACCGGGTGTCTGGAGCCGAGTTCTATCGCGTGCTCGTCAACGGTGCCTGGCGAGGCGGCGTCTACGACCCCACGACGGAGGTCACGATCACTCAACTCCAGCCGGGCACCAGCTACACCTTCGAAGTCCAGGCCCAGCAGGCCGGCAGCGAGTTCGGCACCAGCGCCACCCTGCGCGCCAGCACCCTCGCCGACACCCAGCCGCCAAGCGCCCCGACCGACCTCCGGATAGCCAAGGACGCCACCGGCAAGTCGATCGGGCTCACCTGGAACACCCCGACTGACAACTGGGGAGTGGAAGAGACGTACCGCATCTTCGCCGACCAACGCCTCGCCCTGATCGGCGGCAAACCGGCCACCTGGCTCTGGCTCACCGACGTCTACCACGGTGGCCTCAGTTGCGGCGCAACCTACAGCTTCACCATCCAAGCCTGGGACAAGGCCGGGAACCTGTCGGCCCAGAGCGCACCACTGAGGACCACCATCCCGCCCTGCTAGAGACCTGACCTTGATCCCCTGATCCAGGGCCTTGGAGGCGTGCCCGCTCGCCGGCTTTGATGTGGACACCAGCCGGCGGGCGGCCTCGCCGTTGGCGGCCGCTGGGTGATCAAGGTCAGCACCTACGCTCCCGACGCGGTTGCGATCTACCTCACGCCCTACCCGACCAGAGACAGTCGCCGGCCCGTCCTCGCCTGGGCACGCCAACTTCCGCTCGGTGGTGAGCCCGCCGAACTTGTCGCTCGCATCGAGGTCTATGACGCCTGGCTGGCCACCGGCACTGAGATCCCTAAGCTGCTCCTGACCTTCACCGGCTCCCCCACGCTCCTCATCGGTGAAGCGATGACCGAATGGTGCGCGAACCACATTGCAGCGTTGGAGATCATCTCTTGCGGCGCCGCCGGGCATCACGCCACGGAGGATCGCCCCGACGAGATTGCGGCTGCGATATCTGGCTGGGATCGTCAAACACTGCGAGGAGACTCGCCATAGTTCGACCTCTCGGCCTTTGACTTCGCGCTGCTCTTTGTCGCCGCCGCGGTCGATCCGCTGCTGTTCTGATCCGTGTCCTCGCGACGGCTCGCCCTCAGCAGCCGGCGCACCGTGACCGGCGTACGGCCAACGTGCTGCCGGATCGTCCTGGTCAGGTGGGCCTGGTCCGCGAATCCCAACTCGGCGGCGAGATCGGCCAGGCTCGGCGCTCCCTGCTCCAGCCGGTCCAGCGCCCGGGCCACCCGAGTCCGGTTCCGGTAGCGGGTCAGGGACACGTCCAGCTCGACGGTGAAGGCGCGACTCAGCCGGTACGGCGACACGGCCAGTAGCCGAGCCAACGGCAGCAGCTCGGCCGCCTCGGGATGGCCGTCGATGATCGCCGCTCGAGCCCGATCGACCAGCCGCCGCCGGCCGGAACCATCGCCGTCGGGAATCCGCGCCAGCTGCCCGACCGCCCGGTGGATCAGGCCCAGCAGCTCCTCGGCCACACCGAAGTCGACATCGCCGCCGCGGGCGGCCGCCAGCACCCTGCGGTGCGCCAGGTCCAGCTCGGCGTCCACGTAGACCGTCGGTCGGTCGAGCCGGTCCGGGTCGCCGGTCAGGGTCTGCCACAGGGCGGGCCGCAACGTGATCACGGTGCAGTCGTCGCCGCCGGCGGGATGGGCGTACTGCTCCTCCGTGCCGGACGCCGACAGGTAGGCCAGGGTCGAATCGATCTCCGCCTCGACTCCCGCGGACCGGCGCCGGAACCGGCCCCGCCGGACCAGCACCAGTTCATGATCGAACTCGGCCTCCGGTGCGGACCAGCGGGTGTGGTCATCGGTGCAGGTGACGGCGTCGAGCCCGAACCCGGGGCCGGTCGCCAGCCGGACCGTGGTCTGCATCCGGTCAGTCTAGGAAGCCGCGGTGACAACCGGCGCAAGGAAGTTCAAGACCGGAAGCGGTGCGGCTCGGCAGGCTTGGGCCTCCGTGCCGCCCGGTCCGAAGGACACCCTGCTCATGCTTCGCTATCACCGGATCCTGGCCATCGCCGACTTCCGCCGGTTCTGGCTCGGTGCCACCGTCTCCTCGATCGGCGACGGGATGACCTTCGTCGCCCTGTCCTGGCTGGTGCTGTCCGGGCCCGATCCGGCCTTCCGGCTGCCGCTGCTGGCCTTGCTCTACACGGCACCGGTCGTGCTCGGTGGCTTGCTCGCCGGACCGATCCTCGACCGGTTCGACAAGCGGACGGTGTTGATCATCGACAGCGTCTTCCGCGGCGGAGTGATGGCGGCCATCCCGATCACCGCGGCGCTGCACATACTGCCGGACTTCCTGCCGTTCGTCGCGGCGGCGATCTACGGCCTGCTCCGGATGATCCCGCTGGCCGGCTTCCCGGCCGCCATCCCCTTGCTGGTCCCGGAATCCGAGCTCGATTCCGCCAACGCGTTGGAGTCCCTCAGCTTCAGCGTGGCCGGGATCGTCGGCCCGGCCGCCGCCGGTCTGCTGGTCGGTGTGATCGGCGCCCCGGCCGTGTTGGCGATCGACAGCGTCTCGTTCTTGATCTTCGCGCTGGCGCTGGTCCGGATCCGGCTGCCCCTCGACGCACCTGCCGCGACCGAGCCCGTACCCAAAAGATCTTCGATCCGCTCGGTGCTTCGGGACCCCGTGATCATCGGGACCACCGTCGCGTTCATGGCCTTCAACGTCGCCGAGGGGATGCTGCTGGTCGTCGCTCCCTGGCTGGCCAAGACCACGCTGGCCGGTGGCGCGGCCTCCCTGGGGCTGCTGCTCGCGCTGCTGGCGACGGGCGAGATCGTCGGTGCGGTGCTGGCCGGCGCCATCCGGGTGCGACGGTCGCCGGTCCGCGCGATCGGCACCGTGCAGGCCCTCGCGGCGGCCGGCTATCTGAGCCTGCTGCTGGTCCCGGACCTGTTCGCCCTGGGCGCGGGCTTCCTGCTGATCGGCCTGCTCAGTGCGCCGATGACGGTCTGGGCGCAGTCGTTGCGGATGCGCCGGATCCCGGCCGAGTTGCACGGCCGGACCTTCGCCGTGCTGCGCACGCTGATGCAGGGCACCCTGCCCTTGGGTACGGCGCTGGCCACTCCGCTGATCGCCACCGACCAGATCGCTACGGCCGCAATCGTGATGACCTCGATCGCGGGCCTGCCCGGCATCCTGCTGTTGCTGGCCCGCCTCCGCTGACTACGACAATCGCAGCCCGGGCCCGAGGGGTGAGGGAGACAGGCATTTCGGATTTTGTCCAGGCAGTAGGTCAATCCATCGTCGCATCGCACCCGTGTTCGGTGATCAAGGCTGTCGCCGCTCCCGCACGTGAATCATCGGTGGATGGTGCAGCGGTCGTCACCCAGCCGGCAAGTACAAACCCAAGAGCCAGGACGACTCCAAGTGGCAGGTAGGCCAGCCGGATGATCAACTGTCGACTGTCGATCAGGTCCTGTGACATCTTTCCTCCTCGAAAGTCGGCGGCGGTTCGCCGCCCTTCCTTCTCTCACACGGATCCGGAGCCGGTCAGGTTCACCTGGAGATCCGCACGCAATTGACCTTCAACGTCGGAGTGGTGAGGTTCGCTCCCGGCCGGAGTTACGGAATGACACGAGCCTTCGTTCGGTTGAAGTCGTCGACCGAGGAGGAACCAGTGAGTCATGCACAGATCGGTGTCGGCATGATCGGCGCGAACCCCGACCGTGGTTGGGCGTCGAGGGCGCATGTTCCGGCAATCCAGGCATCGACTGCCTTCCGGCTCGCCGCAGTCGCGACGACCCGGATCGAGAGTTCGCAGGCCGCTCGGGAAGCCTTCGGCGCGGAGCATGCGACCGCTGGGTCGACATCGTCGGCGCCTTCGCGCCACGCGATCGCCTGATCCGCCGGATCGCCAGCACGGCGACGAGCACCACACAGATGAGGCCGGGGCCAGAGTGCACGGCCAGCACTCCGAACAGCGTCGGTCCGCCCCAGGCGTTCTGATAGCTACTGGGGTCGCCGAAGTCCACCACGAAGAACTCGATCACCGCGCGGACGATGAAGTACAGGGCAATCAGCGACCCCAGAACGGTCAACACGACCCCGGCCGACGTTACGCACGCTCATAGCCTCCTCAGCATTCGGTCACCGCTACCCAACCAGGAGCCGGGTTCGAACACGTCGCCATGCCGTTGAGCCGGCGCAGGCGAAACCCTTGTGCACCGGGCTTCCGGACGTCAGACCGCGCGCACTTCGAGGTCCGCGCCACCGAAGTCACTCAGATGTAGGACTCGAACAGCTCAATCGGGTTGCCAGCCGGATCCTCGAGGAGGATCTGCCGACCGCCGCGACCCTCGACGATCTCGTTGCGGAAGGTCGCGCTCGACGACTTCAGCCGGTCGACTGCGGCCGCCAGGTCGTCGGTCTGGATTTGGATCCGGTTCCAGCCGCCGGGCTCCGGCACCCGTCCGTCTGGCATCGCTTGACCTCCACCGCCTGGCCCGCCCGGCGCGGACAGAGCCAAGCGAAGTTGGCCATGACCAAGGATCGCGAACCCAGGCGATGAATGCAGCTCCACCGTGAACCCGAGGTGATCGGTGTAGAAGCCGAGCGTCGCTTGGACGTCGTCCACGATGTAGCGCACGCCCACCGTGTCCGTCATGGTGATTCTCCAATCATTGCGGGTGGTTCGCCGCCGGCCGTACGTGTCTCGGGAACGACGGGTCCACGAATGCATCGAATCATATTGATGTACTGTTTGTCCATGGTTTCGGACACCAGCACTCCACCGGCCTTCGTCCAGCTCGCCGGCAACGAGGTCCGCTGGCGGTTGCTGCGCGAACTGGCCCAGAGCGATCGGCGCGTCCGTGAGCTCATGGCGACAACCGACCAGCCACAGAATCTCGTTTCCTACCACCTGGGCAAGCTGCGCTCGGCTGGCATCGTGACCACTCGTCGCAGCAACGCCGACAGCCGCGACGTCTACTACCAACTCGATCTGACCCGGTGCGCTGAATACCTGGCCGGGACCGCGACTGCCCTGCATCCCGGCCTACGATCCGACGCCGGATCGACGCCGATCAGGCGACCGGTCCGGGTCGCGTTCCTCTGTTCCGGAAACAGCGCCCGGTCCCCCATGGCGGCAGCGCTGCTGCGCCTTCGCGCCGGTGATCAGGTCACCGCCAGCAGCGCTGGCAGCAACCCGACCCAGCTACACCCGCATGCCGCCCGCGCGATGCGCGAATATGGCATCGGCCTTGCCGACCACACACCGCGGCACGTGGACACCCTGACCGCCGACCGGTTCGACTTCGTGATCAGCCTTTGCGACCGGCTTCGCGAGGTCTGCCCAGACTTCGCCCACCATCCCGCGATCGTGCACTGGAGCATCCCAGAACCCGACGACGACTACGCCTCGTTCCGCCGAATCGCATCGGAGCTCGACACCCGAATCGGCTTTCTGATCCCCGTTCTCAACGGCATCCCAGGAAGGTGATCTCATGGACGAACGATTCTCGGTCCGCGATCTCGTCGACGACGTACAGGCGGCTGTCGATTTCTACACCGGGCCGCTCGGCTTCACACTCCTCCATCAGGACCCACCACACTTTGCCCAGGTCGTACGCGGAAACCTGACGCTTCAGCTCAGCGGACCGACCAGCTCGGCCGGTCAGCCGATACCCGACGGTCGCATTCCCGAGCCTGGCGGCTGGAACCGCATCCAGCTCGCCGTCGACGACCTCGACGCCACGGTCCACCGACTCAGGGCCGTCGGAATCACGTTCCGGAACGACACCGTCCAGGGCCGGGGCGGACGCCAGATCCTTCTCGACGACCCCGCCGGCAACCCCGTCGGACTCTACGAGGTCGGCAACTGAGGTCAGGGTGGATGCCATCAGCTATGCGAAGATCACGAACCTGTGCGGTCGACTCGGGGGGAGGTTGTCCGATCCGGTCCTCGACGCGGTACGGGTGTACTACTTCGTCGGCGAGGGCGGGCTCGCTGAAGGCACATTGTTGATCGGGCTGGTAGCCGAGGATGTGGGCATCACGCAGTCGGAGTTGGAATTGATCCGCGCGTTCGTAGCAGACGCAGCCACGGACGAAGTAGGGCAACTGCGGGTTGTCAGCGAGCTACCACCATCGACCCACCAGTTCTGCCCGGAGGCACCGGCGACCGCACCCGACCCGAGTCGAGCCGACGAGGTCCTGGCCACCGAGGCAGAACGACATCGAGTACGCAGTCTGCATCGAGCCTGGCGTGGGCCGCAGGACGATTCACCGACCGGGACCTGGCTCTATGTCGCACTGGTGGATGCTGATCGCGACGTGTTGGGCGTCTACTCGGGGCTGAGTTCCCGCCTTGGTGCGACCCTGCGCTTGGCCTGGCCGCTCGAAGTGATGTCCCATGATCAGGAGCCGACGTCGTACCAGGGTGACGCGCTGGCGGCGGCCAGCCCGGTCTGGGCCCGATGACCGCTGCGGACCGAGGTGAGCAGCAGTTTGGCCGAGTCAATCCAGGGCGCTGATCATTTCCGACGCGATATCGGGGAGACGGGCGCAATTCACGGTGTTGTCCTTGATCGGACCGGTCACGTTGTAAGTGATCGCCAGGTGCTGCTGGTCTTGGGTGTCGATCACGATCTCGCAGGTGGGTCGGCCGGTCATCCTCGACCCGGTCCAGGCGGGGAAGCCGAGGACCTCTGTCTCTTTCGGCTCGGCGTCGGAGAAGATCGAGGTGTCGTAGATCGACTCCTGGTAGATGATCACGGTCAGCGAGTACGGCGGCTGTCGGTGGGCCCAAGTGCAGGCCAGGGTTCCCGACTTCTCAAGGTATTCGGCTCGCGTCCGGCTTCCCCTTCTTCACCTGCCACCGGGTGACCGGAACGCCGTCGTCGACCAGCAGCTGCCGTTACGACTCGCAGCGCACCTGGGCAGCACGGTCACGACGCTCGGCATGTCAAGCAGTGCCCAGGCGGCACGACACTCCGCGACCTGGAGATCGCAGCGATCGCGAATCGCGAGAACCGAATCGTTGTGACCAAGGACGACAACTTTCGCGTGCTGCATCTCACCAGGCAGCAGCCGCGCGCATCCTGATCACCTGCGGAAACATCACCACCCCAGACCTGCTCGCGCTGGTCGATCGTTACTACGCCGACCTGACAACCGCGGTCAGCGAGTACCGATATGTCGAACTGCACCGCGGCGGCGTCTTCATCCACGACCCGAGCAGAGTCACACCACCCCTCGCCTTTCCAGCGCACGCCAGGTGTGCTCACGCCCGATCCAGCGACCGGCCGGTGATGAGGATCCCACGCTCAGCAAACGCGCGAGGGCTCCCGGTCCGCCTCAGCGCGAAAGATGTCCGGAACGGCGGGATACCAACCGCTGGTGCGGCGGGACGGATCGTGCACCCAGGTCTTGACAATTTCTCATTTCACGCTGCTCGAACACGAACCGGCCGTCGCCGTCGACGGCCGGAATCACCTCTATTTCCGGTTCGCCCGAGCGTAAAGCACCGGTATCGCAATGGCCGTGAGCACCAGGTCTTGTTCAATCATCCAATGGCCCGCAAAGCGGTCGATCCGTCTCCCGCCGACGGTCGGGCCGGGGACAAGCAGGTGCGAGGTGAAGGTGCCGTCTCGGCGAAGTTTGACGGATGTCTCGTGGAACCCGAGCCACTCTGCCGTGAGCGGGAACCAAGCTTTGTAGGTGCTCTCCTTCGCGCTGAACAGCACTCGATCCCAGTGCAATCCCTCAGGCATTGCTGCTAGCTCAGCCCGCTCTTCCACGCGCGAAATCGCATCGATCACACCGGTGGGAACTGGCTCATGCACCTCCGCATCGATCCCGACGCTTGCAGTCCAGGCCGCCTCCGCAACTGCCGCGCCCCGATACCCGGGACAGTGAGTCATGCTTCCGGTCACGCCCTCCGGCCAAACCGGAGCGCCCTCGTCTCCGCGCACAACCGGCTTGGGCGACCGGCCCAACCGAGCGAGTGCCGCTCGTGCGCACCCACGCACCGTTGCGTACTCGGCACGCCGCTTCGGCACGGCCGCTGACACCTGTGCCACCTCAGCGGGAAACAACATCACTTCCTCGTCATCATCGAAGCGTTCAGCCGTCTCGACAGCTTCCGGGAGCAGCCGGCTCATCAGCACACCGGCATCGTAGGGACCTATCATCGGTTCCGGCGCGAGACGGGCTGTGAGCGCACGGTGACTTGCTCGCCCTGCTGCGCGACGTCTAGCTGGAGAGTTTCGTGCGGCCGGTCGGCAGGCCAGGCGCGTGCGAGGTCGTCGGCCACGGCGACCTCCGCCGGGTGCACGCCGACGTGCCGGCCGACGTGATCGCGCACCGCGATCTCGGCCAGGTGGTCGCGACCGCGCACCCCCGTTGGGAGGCCATACACCTCTGCCACGGTGCCCACCAGCCAGTCGAACCGGTCGACGTCGTCCGCCGACAGATACGTCACCGCGTCTTGCGTGACCGACAGACCGATCCCGCCGGCGTACCGCCGGTCGCGCAGGAACGTCCGCCGAAGGACTGGATCGGCCATCGCGATCCGGCCCTTCGGGACGAGGATCTCCACCAGGCGATAGGCCGCAAAGAGTCGCCCGTCGGCGGACAGCTGCACGTCGAAGGCCGGCAGCCGCCGGTCCTCGGCGTCGAAGCCGGCAAACCTGGCCTCCACCTGAACCTCGCCGGTGTCCGGCAGCGGTGCATAGCTGTCGAACGCCGCGATGCGGTACGGAAACGCGGCCATATCAGCGTCGATCTCGGCGGACCAGCGGCACAGCTGGTCGTGCGGGATCACATGCAGGGCCGCGTCCAGCAATCCCTGGTGCAATAGGCCACGCGGCACCGTGCCGCGGCCGGCGTCCAGCACACCGGACGCACCGCCCGTGCCTTCGCGTACCGACACCAGGAACTGGAAGGCGGGGCCGTGGAACAGCTCCCCCGCGGCGTATGGATCGTCGGCGGACACGGCGTCCGACAATTGCCCGAAGGGGGCCGGCGCATCAGCAACCGGCTCGCCGACGTGAACAGTCCCCGTCGCGACCGGTTCATAGCGGGACAGTGCCGCAGTCCGCGCCGCTCGCCACATCAGCAGCGTCACGGTGAGTTCGGCGCCGCCTGCCCCGTCGACGGCGGCGACCTCGGTCTTGAGCTGGGCCGCATCCGCGACCCGGACCCAGCGGTGCAGCTGTACGTCGCGCATGGCCGTCACGGGCCGCCCGGTATGCGCCCGTGCCGCCCGGGCGAGCAGGTCGAGCGTGGACATCGCGGGCAACGTCGGAATCGTCCAGGTAGGCCGATGATCATGCAGCCAGGTGTCGGTCGCCGCGGAGAGCACGATCTCGGTGCCGGCAGCGCCGCTGTCCGGGGCAGACGACTCCACCACGCGCATGCCGAGGTCGCGTACGTGGTAGATGCGTTTGCCGTCGACCCACAGCCACGCCACCGCCATCGCGTACCGGCCACGCTCGTCGGTACCGGTCTCGCTGATCTCCAGCTCGACGGTGACGCACGCGTTGGCCGGTACGACCTGGCCGCGGTACCGCCACGACACCGGGCTGGTCGGGCTGACGGGTTCGAACCGGGGGTGTTGGATGCTGTCGGCGGCGCCCGTCTCGTTGAGATAGGCCTGGAGCAACTGGTACATGGCCTCGACACCGAGCGAGCCTGGTTGCACCGGGTCCTGGAAGAAATGGGCCTTGAAGAACCACTCGTCGCCATCGACGTCCTTCTCGCCGCGCAGCCGCCCGAGCCCGGCCGCACCGCCATCGGGCCAGTAGCCGGTGACGCGGTCGAGCATGAGCAACATTGGTCCCACCTGGCCGGTCGGCAGTGCGAGGGTGCGGTCACCCGGCTCCGTGAGGCGGTGTCGCTCGGCGTCAGTGCAGGGCAGGCCCGCCTGGTCGGCGAAGGCTTCTGGTGGGAAGAAGCCGAAGACAGTCGAGGTACGGAACACTGGCGTGTCGTCAGCGGTGACCGTCACGTCGAACGACACGATGATCATGTCGCCGAGCTGCGAGATCTCGCGCAGCTCGGCCCGGGTGCGCACCCTGGCCGTATCTGGTCCCACAACGCCGTCGATCGTCGCCGTGCCGTCGAGGTTGCGGAACAGCAGGTCCGTCGTCGAGCCCCGGGCGCAGCCCACGTACGACGCAAGCCAGCCGCACGGCTGCAGCGCGATCTCCATCAGCACGGCGAACGGCATGGTCTCGCCGCCGTTCTGCTCGAAGTACCAACTCTTCGCGCCAACGTCGTACTCGGCCACGACGGCGACCCCGGCCTGCAACTCGCCGGGCGGGCCGTCGACCGAGACGATGCGGCTGATGAAGAGGTACGGCGGTCCCGGCAGCCGGGGCACCGTGCCCGTGTCCTCCGCGGGCCCGTACATTCCGCTGAACGCTTCGGACGGACGGCCCCAGGCGCTGGCCAGCACCGCGGGGTACCCGTAGGTGATGTCGGCGGTGTCGTGCTGCCCGACGAGTCCGCCAAGCGAGGCCAGAGCGACCGGCTCACCGGTCTCCTGCAGCGCGGGTGGTCCCAGCCGCCGCCAGTGTTCGAGCGGCCAGTCCCGCACCAACCGCAAGCTGAGCTCCGAGGCGAGGAACGCCTTGACACCGTCGACCGTGCACAGCACGTCCGCGACAACCAGCGGACCGTCGGCGTCGGATAACGCGCGCACGAACACCTCGTAGGTCAGCAACCGGCTCTGCGGGGTGACCTGGCCGCGGCAGACCATCCGGCTCGCGGTGTCGGACGCAGGTTCGAAGCGCCAGCCGTCGCGGTCGGTGGTGAATCCCAACGCTCCGAGGTAGAACGCCGTCGCCTGCAGGCAGCCCTCCAGCATGAGCGTGCCCGGCATGCAGGGATCGTTCTTGAAGTGGCCGGCGAAGAACCAGTCGTCCGGACTGATGGCGGTCTCCGCCCGCAGATAGCCGCGCTGCCAGGGACCGCCGGTTGGATCGACGTCGGGCACCTCGCCCAGCAGCAGCATCCGGCCGGTGCTGATCCGGGGGGTGCGTACGTGCGCCCGGGTCGCGTTCCACTCCGGGCCGAAGCACTCGGCGGGACGGCCGTCGGCGAAGGCCCGCACCTGGTCCGCGTCGAACGTCCGGCGGGCGGTATAGGCCGGCGACTCGGGCAGGGCGAGCGGGGCGGTGACGTCGGGCGCGTGTTCGGCTGGACCCCACAGCACGCCGCCGGTGTCGGCCAGCTCGGCTTCGCTGAAGAACCCGGCCTGCCCGTTCCGAACGCTCAGGCGCAGCTCGTCGCCCGCGTAACAGTCGTAATGGAAGAAGAACAGCCGGGTGCCCTCGTGTTCGCCATGCCCATCGATGTGGATCTCGAAGCGCAGTGTCTCCCCTGGCTGCGGCAGGCCACCATGGAAGGACAGGTCACACCCGAGCAGCCGGTAGACCCGGCCGTCGGTGTCGTCAAGCACGTCGGCACCGAGCCAGCTGATCAGCAGGAGATCAGCCTGGCCGGACTCGACCGTGATCCCGGCCGGCATCCGGCCAGCGGGGTCCAGATACCAGCCGTCCAGGCGTACGTCGGTCTCGGTCCAGATGGTGCCGGTGCCCATCGACGCAGGAATGGCGTCGATGCCGGTGACCCGGTCGGTCAGCAACATCGGCGGCTGGGGCATCCGCGTCTGCCGTTCGCGGCTGTCCTGCACTGCGAACGCCGGGCCGAAGAGCTCGGAGACCCGGCCGCCAGCGAGGTGTTCGAGCTCCGCCCGGTCGAACGTGGGCCCCGGTAGTGCGGCCGCTGGGCCGCGGAGCAGAGCGATCTGGGCCCGCTGCCGGATCGCGAGGAAATCGTGGTGGACCGTTGTCTGCTGGGTCAGGAACTCCTGCAGGGCGCTGGTCAGCCCGCGCTGATGCGCGGCCGTCGCCTCGACCACCAGCTCCGTCCGGGTACCGGCGGCGGCAGGCGTTTCCCCGTCCGCCGCTGTAGCCAAAGCCGGGGTGGGTTCGGTAGCCGGCGGCGAGGTGGGCTCGCAGCCCGGCTCCGGCGCCGGCTCTGCTGGCATGGCCGCGGGTGTCGAGACCGGCGGCAGCCACGGCGCCGGGGCCATCTCTTCGGCATCGGCATACGCAGGGTCCAGACCGGCCGCGGCACCGGTGGCGACCGAACCGTCGACCGATAGTGCCCGGTCGGAATGCGCTGGGACCGGCTTGACCTGGACGGCGGGCGGGTGGGCCGGCACGGTCAGCACCGCACCGGTTGAGTTGCGCCCTGTCTTGACGTGCGCGACGTGGTCGAACAGGCCTGTTGACCGTAGCGGCACGCCCGCGGCGACCAACTCGGCCCCCGACCTGATCAGCCGCCGGATGCCGTGGCCTTCCGAGGAATCCAGCGGGACGGCCAGGTGCTCACGGTCGCCGAGAACCCGCTCGATCCAGTCGCTGCACAGGCCCCGTGGGCCGTGTTCGATGAAGATCCGCGCTCCATCGGCGTACGCGCGTTCGACCATCGTGTCGAAGTTGACGGCGCCGACAGCCTGCGCCGTCAGGGCGTCAGCGACCGCTTCTTGCGTCAGCGCATACGGCTCACCCGAGGCACCGCCGTAAAACCGGACACCGGGCACCTCGTCGGTCGTCCTGCAATGCAGCCGCCACCATTCCTCCCTCACCTCTTCGAGCTCCGGCGCATGCGCGGCGATCTCGTAGTCGAGGCGGATCGCACCCCAGGCCGGGTGCTCGGCGAGGACCCGTTCGCACTCGCTCTCCTCGCCGCCGACCACGGACACGTCAGGGGCATTGGCCGCCATCAGATGCATGGCAGGGTTACCCGTGAGCGCCTCGCGGATCTGGTCGAGGGGAGCGGTGACGATGTAACTCGCCCAGCGGTCACCACGAATGCCGGACTTGGCCCAGGCGCTACGGATGGCGTCGAGGTCGCCGACCACGCCGTGGGTGAATACGTCAGAGGTGTTGAGATCGATGACCAGGGAGCGGACGTCGCGCCAGGCGCGCATCGACACCAAGGAGGCCAACTCGCCGGAGGAGTGTCCGAACACCGCCGTCGGCTCGATGCCGAGCACGCCGCGGGTGATCTCGGTGTGCAGCTGGGCGAGCAGCGCCGCACCCCACATCTGGTTAAGCGGGTGCCGAGGCCGGAAGCCGTCGGCAGGACGCCGGTAGGCCCAGCCGACCAGCCCCTCGAGCGGGCCACATCTGACCTCGAGCTCCGCGGTGATCTCTGGGAACGCGAACATCAGCTCGCGGCCCATGCCTGGGTACGCGGCTGAGCCATTGGTGTAGACGAAGGCCACCGTGCCGTCCAACGGCCGCTCACGGAAGGCCACGCCGTCCGGACGGATGCCCTGACCGGTGAGCCAGCGGCGGGCGGCAGTGGAGCGCTCGGCCAGTTCGGCGGCGCCGGCCGCGGCGATGACCAGGCGCGCCGACCCTGCGTCGGACTCCCGGCCGACGTCCGCCGCCGCGAGGACGTCCGCTAGGTCCTGGCCCGAGTAGACATGCAGCCGCGGCGCAGGCCCACCGAGCCAGGCCGCCGGCGTGTCATCGGCGTGCAGCCGGACCTCGGCCGATGGCGCCTCCAGCGGGGCGACGATCACCTCCGCCGAACGGATGCCCAGCCCGGGCGCGGCACGCCGGCCCGAATCGTCCGGCACCGCCCGATGGTGCAACGCAAGCGCGGCAGCAGCCACCGCGACCAGGCCGGTGGCGGCGTGCGCCGTGCCGAAGAGCGCTTCCGGGTCGAAGCCAGGCAGCACGGAACCCTCGCGCCGCGTACCGACGACCATGTCTGCGGGTTCGTCCCCGAGCTCGTCCAGGTGCGCGAGCACGGTGTCACCGTCGCGGCGCGCGTCAGTCAGGCGTTTGAGCACCAGCGCGACCGCGGCGTCGCCGCTGGTCCGATCGATGCCGAGTTCGGCAAGCGCGGCCTGGTGCACCGGCTCGTGCGACAGATCCACCGCACCGACGATGGCCGAGTCGGCCTCCCCCCTGCGCAACGCCCGCGCGGCGAGACCGAGGGCCACCAGCCCGGAGCCCTCTTCCGCGGAGACCGAGAAGCCCGGCCCGGACAGGTCCAGCTGCGCGTTCAGCCGGTTGGCGACGACGTTGGGCATCGTGCCGAGCACGCCGGGAGCGTCCAGCGAGGGCGCGTACGCGTCCCCATCCCCATCCCAGGTCGCCGCTCGCCAGCGCGCGTGGTACCGCGCGACCTCTGGGTCGCAGCCCATTCCGACGAGCACCACGGTGCGCTCCTTTGGAACGGCCGTATCGCGCACTGCCTCCCGGGCAGCCGCCAGGATCAGCAGTTGTTGTGCATGAGCACGTTCCAGGTCGCGGGGCGGGAAGCGCAGCCCGTCGATGTCGACGTCCACTGTCGTCCGTGGACCGGACGACGGTGGGTCAATCGATCCCGTGCCGTCCAGTAGTGCCCGCGTCAGGTCGTGGCGGTCTGCCCCGGAACCGACGCGGGCGCCGATCGCGACGATCACCACGGGGTCGCCGGTGTTGGCTGCCGCCCGCCCAGAGAACTGGTTGGGGTGCGCCGGACGAACGTCCGTACCCTCCCAGGCATCGACGATCAGGTGGGCGTTGTTGCCGCCGAAACCGAACGCGCTGATCGCGGCCCGCCGTGGGCCGTCCCAGGGCTCGTTCTCGGTCAGCAGCCGCAACCCGGTGCCGTCCAACGCGGACGTCGGCTCCTCGACGCCGACCGTCGCCGGCCGGATGCCCGCACGCATCGCGCCGAGCACCTTCAGTAGCCCGGCCAAGCCCGCGGCGGTCACCGGGTGGCCGAAGTTGGACTTGACCGACCCCACCGGCAGGCCGTCGGCGCCGTCGAAGACGCGGCTCATGGCGCGGATCTCCACCGCGTCGCCGACCTGTGTCCCGGTGGCGTGGCACTCCAGTAACGACACCGAGCGCGGGTCAATCCCCGCCGACTCGTACGCCAGTCGCATGGCCCGTACCTGGCCGTCCTCCGAGGGGGTGAGGAGCCCGCCGTCGCTGCCATCGTTGGACAGGCCCACGCCCCGGATCACGCCGAGGATCTCCCGCCCCTGCGCGACCGCATCCTCGAGTCGCATCAGTGCGGTGAACGCCGCTCCTTCCCCGGGGACGAGCCCGTCGGCGCCCTGATCGAACGGACGGCTGCGGCCGGTACGGCTCATCGCGGACAGCGCACAGAAGCCCAGGTGGATGAAGAGGTCGTCGGCGCAGTTGACAGCACCGGCCAGCATCAGGTCCGCCGTGCCGTCCTGCAGGCGGTCACAGGCCAGCTTGACCGCGTACAGCGAGGACGCGCATGCGGCGTCGAGCGCGTACGCACCCGCGCCAAGGCCCAGCGCCTTTGCCGCGATGTGCGCGGGGAGGCCCGAGCAGAAGCGGTTCCACGGGTCTGGACGGGCGTCGGGTCCGGCACCCCGCCACACCTGCTCGGCGTACCGCGCCATCGCGGCAGAGGGAAAGGACAGGTTGCCGAGAACCAGGCCCGTCCGCGGCTGCGGCCCGTCGTGCCCGCTGTCGCGCAACGCCTCCCGCGCGCCGTGCAGCACCCACTGGAAGACCGGGTCCAGCCGGGAGATCCGCTCCGGCTCGACCTGGAATCCGTCCGGATCGAAGATGGACCCGAAGCCACGCACGTAACCGCCCTGGTCGGTCCACGTACGGTCGGTCCAGTCCGCCGGAGTGCCCATCACCCGTGACCGGGGCAGCCGCCAGCGCTCGTCGGCCACCTGGGACAGGCTGACCCGGCTGGCTTCGATGTTGCGCCAGAAGTCGCGGGCGTTCAATGCGTCCGGAAGGATGCAGCTCTGGCCGACCACAGCGATCGGTTCGAATCGCATGCGGGGACGTCTCCTCTCGGATCGCGACGGTCAGGACGGGCGCTTGATCAGCGACACGCCCAGCAGTTCAGCGCGGACGGAGCCGTCCTCGTCGACGAATCCGATTGCGCAGCCGGCGCGATCATCCCGGAGGTCCCCGGCACGGACGACGCAGCGGATCCGACCGGTAGCGGGGCCGGAGCTGTGCACGCGATACTCGTCGACCGACATCGGAAGCGTTGCCGCGCCGAGCACCTGCTCCGCCCACAGGACGGCAAGCTGCAGGCCGCCGTCGATCATGGCCGGATCCGTCCACCACGGCCGCCGTTCGTCCCAGCCCAATTCCCGCAGGCCCACGAGGGTGCCGGCCGCCCCGGCCGCAGACCTACCGTCGACCGACAGCAGAGCGTGGAACCTTGCTCCTTGGAAGAGGACATGGCCGTCGTAGATCTCGGCCCGTTCGAACGGCTGCAGGTCCGCCGGGGCCGTCCAATCTCCGGGTGCGGATGCCGCCATCGCCTCGGCGCTGTACCGCGGCACACCGTCGGCCCCGACGAGACGTAACGTCAGCGGATCCACCGCGCCGGCGCGTTGCCCCTGGACGACGAACGCGTGGCCGGCACCATCGAGGTTGTCGAGAGTGATGCCATGCAGTACGCCGACCTTGCGTAGACCGGTCGCCGCGGGCTGCCAGGCCCGGGCGGCGGCGGTGAGGTACTCCAACGCCACGGCGACAGGCAGCACGGGGGTGCCGTTGATCGAGTGGTCGACCAGCTGCGGGTGCGCTTCGCCGGTCAGCCGGATCGCGGCCGCGGTCTCTGGTTGCGCTCCGCCGCCGAAGATCTCGGCTACGCCCTCGCCGGCCACGATCACCTGGGCGTCGGGGGCTGGTGAGGTGAACGTCCGGACGAAGGCGTCCGCCCCGTCGGCGACCAGGATCAACTCAACGCCGTGGCTGCGGAAGTGCCGTTGCAGCGCGGGGTCGACCATGCCGCCCTGCCACGGTCCCCAGGCGATGGCGCTGATCCGGCACTGCGGCCGGTCCGCCCGCTCGGCGCAGGCTACCTGGTTCAGCACTTCGTTCGCCATGGCGTAGTCGCACTGGCCGGTGTTGCCGAACCTCGCGGCCACCGACGAGAACAGGCACAATGTGTCGATCGGGTCCTGCGCGGTGGCGGCCAGCACTGCCAGCAGCCCGCCGGTCTTGGTGCCGAAGACCCGGTCGAATTGATCGTCGGGCTTGTCCGCGATGTTCTTGTCGGCGAGCACACCGGCGCCGTGCACGATCCCGGTGACCGGTCCCCATTCGTGCCGTACCTCGTCGAGCGCGGCAGTGACCGCCGCGTTGTCCCGTACGTCCACCGCGAAGTATTTGATCTTCGAACCGGCTGCTTCCAGCTCGGCGAGATTTGCACGCACCTCACGGCCGGCGAGGATGCGGGCGGCGGCGGCGGCGATCTCGGCCGGTGCCGGCGCGGGGCCACCGCTTTCCCGGTGGGCCCGTTCGATGAGCGCGCGCTTCAGCGTCGCCTCGTCCGTCGCCTGCGCCAGGTCCGCGGGCTCGCCTTCCAGCGTGCTCCGGCCGAGTAGCGCGATCCGCGGCTGTCCGGCCCTGGCCAGGGCGAGCAGCGCGGCGGCGGTGACTCCGCGGGCGCCACCGGTGGCGACGATCACCGACTCCGGGCCGGCATTCCGGGGCGCGGCGCCGTCGGCGGCGGCGATCTCGATCTGCTGCAGCGTCAGGCGTTCACCGTCGGCCCGCAGGCCGACGTCTAGGGTGTCGGCACCGGTGAGTAATTCCGCCACGATCGCTTCGGCCACGGCCTCGGGTGTACGCCCCGCGCGCTCGCAGTCGATGGCCTTCACCGACGCCGTCGGCCATTCCTTCGCCGCGGTGCGGGTGAGCGCGGCAAGCCCACCCGACCAGGCCCGTACACCGGCGCGTCCACTGGTACCGAAGTCGCCCCCGGTGTCTTGGACGGTGACGAACACCCCGGCATCGCCGCCCCGCAGCCGCTGCGCGAGCGTCTTGGCCGCTTGGAACGCCTCGTGGTGCACCGCGAGCGCTTCCGCCGGTGTCGACATCTCGCGCAGCCCGCCGAGGAAGATCACGCCGCACGCGTCCTGCGGAATCTCGCTGCCGACGGTGGCCCACAGACCGTGCGCTTTGAGGCCGTCGGCGACGTGGCTGGCGATCCCCGTGCCGCCGTCGGTGATGACCAAGGGGCCACCGCTCAGCCCGGCCAGTTCCAGGCCCGATGCGGGAGCGGGGACGGCACGCACCGCATGATGACGGAGGACACCGTTCGGTACCGGTGCCGGCTCGACGGCGCCGCCGGGTTCTTCCGCGGCCGCTACGCCACCAGCACCGGGGGCCGAACCGGTGGCTTCACTCAACTTGCCCACGATGTCGCGGATCGTACGAAGACGTCCCAACTCCGAAGCCTCCAACGTCACTAACTCAGGAATCTCCTCACGCGACGCAGCCAGAATCTCTATCCGCTTGATCGAATCCACACCCAAGTCAGCTTCGAGGTCCATGTCTGAGGCCAACATGTCCACCGGATAACCCGTCTTGTCCGCCACAACGCCCAGCAGCACACCTTCCAAGTCCATCGACGCCCGGGGCTCAGCCACCATCGGCTCCGCCGGGTTCTCCTGCGGCGGGCTGGCCGGCTCGGGGGCGGGTGGCGCGGTGGTCCCGGGGGCCGGCGGCGCGGCGGACTGTGCCGGGGCGGGACCAGCCGACTCAAGGGCCCGGGTCGCTGGGACGGCGGACTGCGCTGGGGCGTCGACGGGCACAGCCGTCTGATCGGTGTAGGTGCTCTCGAACACTCGCAGGAAGGCGAGATGGCTTTCGCTCATCAGCCGCTGGTACGTCGCGTGCGCCTCGGCCGCCTGCTGCTGGTACCTGGCGTGGGCTTCGGCGGTCTGCCGCTGCGCCTCGATGAGCGCTGTCACCTGCGGGGATTGCGCGGCTTGCGCCCTGGCCTGCGCAGCGGCGGGGCCGGCAGTCGAAGCCGGGGCAGTTCCTGGAGCGGAGGCGGACTCCGCAGCCGGTGCCGGAGCCGCGGACCGCGGGGTCGGCTGTGCCGTGGGCGACACGGGTGGCTGGGCCGGCGGCGGCGCCTGGTGCTCGGGAGCCGTGACCTCGGCGTTGGGCGGTGGGAGTTCGCTCGCGCCACCGGGCGGCGGATAGGGGCGCCCGTAGTTGCTGCCAAGGATCGTGGTCGTCATCTGCGGCCTCTCGTCGGTCTGCGCGCTTGGCTCAGCGGCGGGTAAGGCATAGCCGGTCCAAAGCGCGGCAAAGTCCACGTCGATCCCCTGCACGGCCAGCCGGCCGAGGGCGTCCTGGAGGCTCGTCAGGCCGTGCCGGCCCTTGGCGTCGAGGCTCAGCGCGAGATGCTCCCGCTCGCCGAGAATGTCGCCGACCAGCCGGCTCAGCCCCGCGCCGGCGCCGACCTCCACGAAGGTGCGCACCCCGTCGCAGTACATGGTCTCGATCTCGTCGGCGAAGCGCACGGGCCGGGCCAGGTGGTCGGCCACCCGGCGGCGCGCCTCCTCCGGGTCGGTCGGATAGACGGCCGCGTCGGTGTTGCCGTAGACCTCTCGTTGCGCGGGCTCGAACGGGATGGTGCGCAGGAAGTCCAGGAACGGTTCGCTCGCGGGAGCGACAAGCGGGCTGTGGAAGCCGGTGGCCGTGCTGAGCCGCTTCGCGGACAGACCGGCACCGGTGAGAGTGCGCTCGGCCGCCTCGACGGCGTCCCCCGCACCGGACAAGACGGTCTGCTTCGGGCCGTTGAGGTTGGCCATCCACAGGTCGTCCAGCCCGCCCTCGCCAAGAGCTGCCTCGATCTCCTCGCCGGACGCGACCACGGCGAGCATCGCGCCAGGGGTGGCCGCGGCGTCCCGCATCAGCTCGCCGCGCTTGCGCGTCAGCTGCACCAGCGCGTCCGCGTCGAAGATGCCTGCCGCGTGCAGCGCGGTCAGCTCGCCGAGGCTGTGCCCGGCAACGGCGTCTGGATGTACGCCCGCCGCGGCCAGCACCGACAGCAGAGCGAGGCTCTGCACGGCGAGCGCCGGCTGCGCCCACTCGGTCTGCGTCAGCAGGGCCTGCTGCGCCGCACGATCGGCGTCGTCAAAGACTGGCACGGGGAAGACGACCTGGTGCAGCGGCCGATCTCCGATCGGTAGTGCCGCGGCGCGGTCCCAGACCGCCTGTGCCTGGGGCAGGTGCATGGTCACGTCCGCGCCCATGCCGATGTACTGGCTGCCCTGCCCGGAGAAGAGAAAGGCAGTCTTTCCCGCCGCGGCCGGACCGGACGCGTAGTGCACGCCGCCGGGTGCGCTGAAGGCGCCCTGCGGATCCCTGCGCACGAAGGTTGTGGCTTGGCGCAGCTTGCCGGCCAGGTCCCCAGCGGTCTCGGCGACGACGGCGAGCCGGTACGAACGCCCGGCGTCGAAAGCCTGCTGTGCCGCGTGGGCGATGGTCGCGAGATCGCCGTGCTCGTCCGTGGCCCGATCCAGCTCGGCGACCAGGTCCTCCAGCGAATCGGCGCAGAACGGCACCAGCTCCGTGGGAGTTGCCCGGAAACGCGGCGCTGACCGCGCCGCCGAGTCGTCGCCCGGTACATACTCCTCCAGGGTGAGGTGGAAGTTGCTGCCGCCGAACCCGAAGCTGGACACGCTCGCGCGGCGGGGCCGGCTGGCGTCGCGAACCCAGGGACGGGCAACGGTGTTCAGGTAGAGCGGCCCGGTGCGGAAGTCGATCTCGGCGTTCGGCTGGTCGACCTTGATCGTGGGCGGCAACACCTTGTGCTGCAGCGCCAACACGGCCTTGAGCATGCCGGCCGCGCCGGAAGCCGACTTGGTGTGCCCGACCTGCGACTTGACGGAGCCGAGAGCGCACCACGGCCCGCCTTCTTGACCGGTCCCGCCGAAGGTCTCCCGCAGTGCGGTGTATTCGGCATGATCACCGGCCTTGGTGCCCGTGCCGTGCGCCTCGACGAGCTCGACGGTGTCGGGCCCGTAGCCGGCGGACTCGTACGCGCGCCGGATCGCTTTGGCCTGGCCGGCAGGCAGTGGCGCATAGATGGCGGTGGAACGACCGTCGGAGGACGCACCGATGCCGCGTAGCACGGCGTAGACCTGGTCGCCGTCGCGTTCGGCGTCGTCCAGTCGTTTCAGGGCCAGCATGACGAGTCCTTCACCGAGGAGCGTGCCGTCCGCGGCGTTGGAGAACGGCCGGCAGTCACCACTCGGCGACAACGCCGGGGTCTTGGAAAAGCACAGGTACATGACGATGTCGTTGAGGGTGTCGACTCCCCCGGCGATCGCCAGCTCGGCCTTGCCGAGCGCGAGTTCGTTGACCGCGCTGGACACCGCGGCGAGTGAGCTGGCGCAGGCGGCGTCCGTGGTGTGGTTGGTGCCGTGCAGGTCGAACTTACTGGCGATCCGCCCGGCCACCACATTGCTGAGCAGTCCGGGGAAGGTGGCCTCCTGCCAGGGCACGTAGTGGTCGGCGATGCGTTCGCAGATCGCCTGTGCGTCCGGTTCGGGTACGCCGTGCTCGCGCAGCGCCTTCAGCCACACCGGCCGCTGTAGCCGGTTGGACATGCTGTAGAGCAGTTCGAGCGCGCCGGTGCCGAGCATCACGCTGACCCGATCGCGGTCGAGGCGGTTCAGCTCGCCGCCGACGGCGTCAGTCAGCACCTGCTCGGCAACCAGCAACGCAAGCAGCTGGGTGGTGTCCGTCGCCTCCAGCGTGTTGGGCGGGATCCCGTACTTCAGCAAGGGAAAGTCGACGGCGGACAGAAAGGCGCCGCGGCGACCGTAGGTCTTGTCCGGTGCGGTCTGGTCGGAGTCGTAGTAGTCCTCGATCAGCCAGTGCGTGGACGGCACATCGGTGATCAGATCCCGGCCGTTGAGGATGTCGCGCCAGAAGCCGCCGACATCGGACGAGCCGGGCATGAGCGCACCGACACCGACGATCGCGATCGGCACTTGTGGTGGAGGAATGTCCGGCATGGCCTCTCTTAACTCAGGACAGTGGACGGGGTACGAAGCCGAGCGCGCTGGCCGGGACGGGGACTCCGTGAGTCCGTAACTGGTGCGCCCTGGTGATCACCGCGGCCCCTTCCATGAGATTGCGGGCGATCTGCACGACCGGGCGGTTGCCCGGACCGGCGAGGAAGCTGCCGGCAGTCCAGCGGTTGAAGGCGCCTATCGCCGGGCCGCACCAGATCTGGTAGTCCATCGGCCGCGCCACGTCTCCGTCGATCGCCCACCGGATGGACTGTCCGAGGTACCAGCGGAACACCAACGCCATCCGGTGCTTGGGGTCCCGATCGGCCTTGGTGATCTCTTCCGGATCGCGCCGCCGCCAGTACCGCAGCACTTCGTCCCACACCTGGTCGACGGACCTGCCGAGCACCTGCCGCTCCAGCCAGTCGCGTTCACCGTCCGGCAGAGCTTCAAGTGACGGGTAGGTGCGGTACAGGTCGTAGAGCCGCGTACCGCGGGTGGCGAACATCGTGCCGCGACGCAATACCTGGACCTTGATGCCCAGCTCGAACATGTCCGCCGCCGGCGCCGAGATCACGTCGGCCAGGTCGGCCTGGGCCAACATCGTCTTCGCGGCGTCGGAGATGCCGGCCTCGTCGGCGACCTGGTTGACGGTGCCCGTCACCACATACGCCGCGCCGAGTGCGAACGCCGCGGCGATACTTTCCGGCGTGCCAAGCCCTCCGGCCGCGCCGACCCGCACGGCACGGTCATAGCCATGTCGGCCGGCGATCTCGTCGCGCATGCCCGTCAGCACAGGCAGCAGCGACACCAGCGGCCGGTGGTCGGTGTGGCCGGCGCTGTCGGCCTCGGCGGTGAGGTCGTCGGCGACCGGGACTCTCGCAGCCAGCCGGGCCTCTTCCTCCGTCAGCTGCCCCCTCTCGACAAGCACGGTGAGCAGCTCCGCGGGCGCGGGCGACAGGAACTTTTCGGCCACCTCCGGCCGGGACACCTTGGCGAACAGGCGTGAACGGCGGACGATGCGACCGCTGGGATCGGTGTGCAACCCGGTAGCCGCGCAACGTACGACGGCCGGGGTCAGGTCCATGAACGCCGACGCCGAGATGATCGGAACCCGGCGCCGGACCAGCAGATCGGCAACGCTCTCCTCAACCGATGGCTCGTTCGGCGAGTGGATGAGGTTCACACCCCAGTTGGACCGTCCCGCCAGCGCGGTGGAGAGTTCGTCGACCTCGCGCTCCACCCGGTCTGGAGACAGCCCGGCTGCCCCCAGGAAACCAACCATGCCCGCCTCGGCCATCGCCCGCACCAAACGGGTCGTAGCAATCCCGTTGGCCATCTCTCCCGCGACGTAGGCGAAGCGCGAACCGTGAGCGGCACCGAACGACCGTTCGCCGAGCCACTCCGGGTACAGTCCCGGCAGTGTCCCCAGGACCTCGCAACCGTCCGGAATCGCACCATCGGCGGCGACAACACCCAACCGGCCGTCCTCGGTATGCCTCACGACGTGCACCGCACGCCGGACTTCGCGGGCGGCGGCAGCGATATCAGCGGCCTTGAATCCAGTAATGGACGCCCCTGACTTCTGGGTCCCAGCAAGCACGAATCAGTCCAATATCTGTAGCCATTAATCCCGGCGAGCGCAGGCACCCAGAGCTCCCGTTCCTTGCTAGGACTCGGGACGTCTCTGGGTGCACGCGTGCTCGGAGAATTGCGACGATTACGTCACACGTTGACGATCTCGACGGCGCCGTCGAAGCCCAATTCGGTCAAGGGATTCAGGGCGCAGTTCCCGGTGAAGGAACTCGGTGCTGCCGCAACAACGAGTGTTGCGCCCTCCAGCGCCCCGCTGCGGATCGTGGCGTCGACCACCGGCGCCGGACCGACGAGCGTCAGTGTCCAGTCGACGGTCGAGGTATCGCCGTTGTCCCAGGTCACTTCGCCCGTGCCGTGCAGCTTGCCGCCAAGAAGGGCCGTGCTACAGGTGGTGGTACCGGATCCACCGCCCACCATGGTGAAACCCTTGTAGGGGATGCCGGTCACGGAGGTGCACGGCGTCAGAGGCGAAACTTCCGACCCGCCCTTCACGACACCCTCGACCTGCTGCTCCTGATTGTCGAGCAGGGAGACGCCAGGGGTGATCTCCGCGTTTCCGGCCATGACGCAGGTCAGGTCGGCTCCCTCGGTGCCGAGGAGGCCGTCACCGCCGAGGAGACCGCCGACCCCAGCAGGCGAAGCGTCCGGCAGCCCATGAACAGGCAGAGCAGCAGCCGGCGAGGCCATCAGAAAGCCCGCAATGGGAATTAACAACAAAGCAAACAGAAATCGCGCCAATTTGCGCATGCAACACCGTCCCAACGTAGAATTGTCTCGGCCTCTAAACGAACCGCATCGAACGCTATTGCCAGCTTTGTGGACGCGTCAAACTCTGCGCTCCCGATAAACTCGAAAGTTATTTCGAGCAAATAACCGGTGCAATCTGCATGCAGGTGTGATATCAATTCGCGGATTCCTTGGCGGGGGTCGTAAGTCCCTCGTTGGGGCGGCCCCCAGCGATGGGGATGCCGGACAGGACGGCCTCCGGAATCTCGAAGGCGTTGATCAGGTCCGGCACCCAGGGCAGGAGAGCGGAGATCCCGTCCTCGATGGCGTCGGGCAGAGCGGCGACGTGGTCACCGTCCAGGTACCCGGCGTTGAGCAGGTCGCCGGAGTGTTCGGCGAGGCACTCCCAGGCGAACAGCCGCAGCACGTCGTACAACGGGGAGGGACCGTCGTTCTCCGTCGGGTACTCGTCGGCAGCCGTCAGCAACGCGGCGGCGGCCCGGCGTTGGGCGTGCGCGCGCACCGCGCGCAGCGCGTGAGGCGTCGCCGAGTTCCAGCGTGCCAAAGAGGCTCCGGCCGACGTCGTCCCCGTCCCGCCGCCGGCCGCGGGCGGGGTAGCCGATAGCCGCGCGCGTGCCCGGCCAAGGTTCAAGTGCTCCACCGCCGTCAGCAATTCGACCAGGAAGCGGGGGTCGACCAGCTCCCTGCCGCTCGAATCAGGCGCCGGTGCGGGTGTCGGGCCGAACAGCATCTCGGCGGCGGCTTTCCACCAGATGGCGAGGTTGTCCCCCTCGGCGGTGATCAGGCCTTCGGCATCCGCGCGCAGGTCGGCGAGCCGGTTCGCCGGAAACAGACCACGCGCACCGCACCGTTCCCGGCACTCAGTCACGATCTCGCGGGCCTGCCAGGTGATCCAGCCCTTGGTGATGGCCACATCGCGCGCCACGGCTTCCCGTTCCGCCGGTGGTGACGTCGTGAGGCGCTCCACGGCCGTGCGGTGCAGGGCCGTCATCGCGTAGGCCGAGGCCAGGGCGCTCACCAGCGGGCCGTGGTGGCTGCGCATCGCCCACACGGGCACCCGTTCATCGCCGCGGCCCGCGCTGATGGCCCGCTGCTGGCTGAACCGAATCGCGATCGCGATTGCGGCGCGCGCCCCGCCCACGGCCGCCCCGCTCATGCACAACTTGCCGACGGTCACACGGTCGATGGAACGGAGCATGCGCTCGAGCCGGCTACCCAACTCGCTGGTGAAGGCGCCGTCGCGCGTCATCCGGCCATGCGGTCCCTGGAGCATCGCCTCGCCGGGCAGCGGCACTCGGTCGAACGTGGTGAGGCAATGGTCGACGGGGCTACCGGACTTTTCCGTCAGAGGCTCCGTGGTGACGCCGGCGACCAGTCCGTCGATGCCGACTAGTGGTGCGCGGAACAGGTACACGCCGTGGTCGGCCCCGTCAATCATCAGCCGGGCGGCCACCAGGCCCACCTTCGCGCCGCCGTATGGACCGGTGTTGGGCATGAACTTCGCCGCGCCGAGGGTGGGCGTGTGCAGGACAAACCCACCGGTAGTCCGGTCGAACGTCGCAGTGGTCTGCAGCGCCGGAGCGTCGTTGCCGTGGTCGAGCTCGGTGCACAAGAAGGTGCCGACCGGCCGCGCGCCGACGTACTCGGCCAGATCCGGCCGGCCGCGAGGGTCGTTGGAGTCCACGCCGCCGGGCGGGTCGTGGTCCAGCAGGCTGCCCAGGAACAGGTTGTAGTGGATGCTGGAAACGATCAGCAGTCCCCCGTCGACCAGGGCGGTCCACTCGTGCATCGCAGCTAGTCGTGCCGGATCGCCGGCGAGCTCGACCGCGGACTCCAGCCTCCCGTCGAGAATCCGCAGCCGTTCGTACGCGAGCGCGGTGCGCTGCTCGGGGGTGAGTCCGGGCCGATGCCGGAAGTCATCAGTGGCGACAAGGTCGCGCCACGGCGCGTGCACGTCCTGCCACTCCTTGGGCGATCCGTACAGTGCGCGCACCAACCCGAAGCGAACGGGGAGCGCGGGATTCATCTGGGTCAATTCGACTAGTGCTTCCTCGAATCGAAGTCGTTGCTTCGTTTTTGGATACTGGGCCTTGCGGACTGACTCTTCGGCGCTGAACAATACGCGGTCCAAGGCAGCCGTGAAATGGATCAACCTCGTTCGAAACATGTTTCGATCATGCAACTCACTGTCGAGAACCGGAGCTGCTTTCTCGAATGATCAACGTTCCGGGAAGGCGGGTAGGTTGATCGGGACGTGTCTCGGCGCCGATCAGCCGGGCGACGGCAGCATCGGCAAGTTGGCCCAGCGGCATCCGAATGGTGGTCAGCGGTGGTGTCAGCCACCGCGCCTCGGGGCGGTCGTCGAAACCGACCACCGCGACGTCGTGCCCGACCCGCAATCCACTGCCTTCGATCGCACGGTATACACCGATCGCCATCGTGTCCGAACCGGCAATTATTGCGGTCGGGGGATCATCCAGTTCCAGCAGGAACCGGGCATGATCGGCCCCGGATTGCTGATCGAAGCGACCCCAGCGCACCAGTGACGGATCGAGGGAGCCGCCAGCCTGCTTGAGCGCGTCCTCGAGTCCTAGGAGGCGTTGTTCAGAGAAGCTCAGGTTCCGTGCGCCCAGCAACATCCCGATCTTCCGATGGCCTCCCGAGAGGAGGTGGTCAGCAGCTTCCCGAACACCGGCCCGGAAGTCGACCTCGATCATGGTCGTAGCGGGCCGGCCCCCAGCGACGGCCACGTACGGGATCCCATGGGTCCGTACGCGATCTTGCTGCACCTCGTCCAGGTCGGCAAAGATCGTGATCAGGCCGCGGTTCTCCCGGTGGAGCAACCGCGTCAGAAGATCATCGGAGATCGCCTGCGTTCCCGATACCGACGGGATGATAGCCAGGCCCGACTCGCGTGCTGCCCGCTCGATCTCCGACAGCACATGAGCGGCCCACGGATCGTCGATATCGATCATCACCACGTCGACGAGCTGTCCGCGTTCGCCGTTGCGGGACGGATGATTGTATGCGTCCAGTATCGCCTGTACCTTACGGCGGGTGCCCGGCGCGACATCAGAGCGGCCGTTGATCACCTTCGAGACCGTGGCCGGCGAGACGCTGGCACGACGACCAATGGCGGCCAATGTGAGGCCACGCTGACCGGCACGAGGTCGGGGCGCGGTCATACTCCTCCTCAGCCAACGCTCGCCAACATTCAGCAGTACGCCCGGTCAGGAGTCGGAAGTGATCTTGCGTCCGCCCCGATCAGTCGCAGATCAATATTCACACAGCCGGGACATCGTCGCAATCGGTGTGTCCAATCGCGAGACCGCGGCCACCCCGGGACCATGATCATCTTCGTCAGGTGATCGTGATCATCGTGATCGACGCCGGCTCGAAGGCAAGAACCATGCTAACTGTGGCCGGAGTGCCATCCGTGCCATGGACAGCCCCGCCATTTATGGGCAGAGTCATGGCCAGATGATCATGAGGGCCGGCAGCAGCGAGGTTCCGCAGGTGATCGCCCTCGACCTGCCGAATCGGCTATTGCGCGGACGATGGGTCATCTGTCCAGGCTCACCCCATGCGGGGTCGTGATCGGTGTCGTCCCGGCTCAGCTTGCGCCGCCGGCCGATGAAAGCCGCCGGTCATCTTCGGTGCCAGGCCCTGGCTCAGCCAGATCTGGTCGATCAGGTCGAACGTGCGCGGGTGGCCGGACTCCTTGAACGTCGAGGTCCAGGCGAGGCTGTCCGGTAGATCGACGGTCGTCGCTCAACGAGCCCGCGGTGCGATCCTGGTCAACGGACAGTGCATGGCGATAGCAACTTCTGTCTCGTGTCCGAAATCCTGCAGGACTAGTCCCGCTGGGACCGGATGAACAGCCGTCGGTAGCTGACGCCGATCCGTCGCGTCAGGATCTAGGTGTACTCGGCCGGGACGTTGGTGACACTCCGGCAGGGTGGTTGACGTGAGGAGGACCTCCGGGTGCGGTGGAGATAGCCGTCTTCAACCGATCCAGGAGGTCCTCATGTCCCACCGTAACGCGACTGACTGTGCACGGTAGCAAGCTGCTCGTTCAGCGGGTCTGTGAACAGGGCTGGCCGATAGCTCATGCGGCCAAAGCTCAGGGAGTCTCACGACAGTGCGCTCACCGCTGGGTCAACCGGTACCGGGCCGAGGGCGAGGCCGGTCTGGAGGATCGTTCATCTCGGCCACCTAGGTGCCCGAACCGCACCCCGGCCGCGGTCGAGTCCAAGATCATCAAGCTCCGTGAGACCGAACGCCGCGGCCAGGACTGGATCGGCCCCGAACTCGGGGTCCCGGCCCGCACCGTCTGCCGCGTCCTGCGCCGCCACCAGACGCCGTACCTGGCCGATTGCGACCCGATCACCGGTGAGGTGATCCGGGCCTCCAAAACCACCGCGATCCGGTATGAACGCGATCATCCCGGCGACCTGGTCCACATGGATGTCAAGAAGATCGGCAAGATCCCCGATGGCGGCGGCTGGCGGGCACACGGCCGGCAGATGGGATCAACCGCGGCCAAGAAGAAGGCCCGGATCGGCTACGACTACGTCCACTCACTGGTCGATGATCATTCCCGACTGGCCTACTCCGAGATCCTGCCCGACGAGAAGGGCACCACCTGCGCCGCCTTCTCCTCCGCGCCGCCGTCTACTCCGCCGATCACGGCATCAACCGGATCGAACGCGTGATCACCGACAACCACTGGTCCTACCGCCACTCCGCCGCGATGGCCTCGGCGATGGCCTCAGCCATCGCCCGGATCGGCGCCCGACACAAGTTCAGCAAACCCCACTGCCATGGCGCGACCAGCCACGAGAGAACTTCGCCACGTATTGGCGCGGAATCTTGAGCTCGTAATCAGCTGGGCATGCTGAGCAGGTCGCGGAGCCACTTGGTGTCGACCCCCCGCTCGCCCGCGAACGCAAGCATGTCGGCGTCGTACTCGAGTTGCCGCAGCAGGGCTTCCAGCGGTGCGCCGAACTCCACGGACTCCGCGGCCTCGAGTGGAGTCAGGCCACCGAGGGCGGGCACGGACTCGGACAGCCACTGATTCTCCCAGCCCTCCTGGGGTGGTGCGGCGCCGCCCCTGGCCGGCCGATGGGTCGCGGTCCACGGCAGGTCCTGGGCCGGGTCGATTCGCGTCGTGTCGACCACCGCGTGTCCGTCGCCGACCCGTTCGAGGATCGCGACGAACCGATCGAGCCGGCGCTGTGAGTTCACCTCGATCTCAAGCCGGTCGCCGGTCACGGTGATCTGGCCGCGTACCCACCGTTGCGGTTCGTCGGGATCGTCGGCCATCAAGGCACCGCCGAGCTGAGCGCTTGCCTCGGCAAGCATGGCCTGACGCCGTTCCTTGGGCACCTCGAGGCCGTACCACGTGATGGTGTCGTCATCGACGGTGAAGTCCGGACGGCGGGAGAGAGCGTCGATGACGCGTTTCGGATCGGAGACGGTGATCGTCGCAGTGATCAGCTCCATCAGGTCACCGTCGGTGTTCGTCAGCGTCGGAGGTGTTTCGCGCGCAGTGCGTACGTCACTCAAGAGTCTGGGGAGCAGCGAACCGACGACCGTGCTGATGAATTTCGCGGTCCGAGGACTCGCCGGTTCCTCGGCGTAGGCGTAAACCGACAACGGTTCGGCCCTGCCGTGCGGCGGCGGCGAACCTTGGCCGCTCGATTTCCCCGCCAAGGTGTGCACGAGATCCTCAGCGGCGTGCTGCACGGTCTCGATCAAGGAGTCGGCCTCGGAGGGCGTCACCGAGATCATGGTCCCGGTCGCTCGCCAGGCGCCGCCGATCGGCACGACGGCTCCCGCAAGCACACTCCACCTGGGCGTGTGCTCCAGCTGCTCGGGCGCGAACGCTACGTACATGCTGAGACCGGTGCACAGCTCGACACAGTGCACCCCGGGCCGAGAGCTCGGGTCCTCCACCTGCCACAGACCGTACCGAACGTTCTCGTTCCACAGCCGGGCATCAGAGGCTATCCCTGGGTCCGTCCGCGGATCGTTCGCCAACGCGATGAGCAGGTTGTCGGCGTCATCGTCCTCGTCGTCGGTGACCCCGGCGACCATCCATGCGTGTTCGATCGCCAACCGGTCCAGCCCGTCCTGAACCGAGGCCTCCCACGACCTCGCATCGACTCTGTCCAGCCAGTCGCGAACATGGATCGCGACGGCCGCCGCGAAGTCCGGCTCTTCGACGAAATCGCGCAGCGCCGTCCGTAGGGCATAAAGCTGCTCCCGGTCGCCGAACCGTTCCACTGTGGCGAGGTCGCGAGCTCGACAGCAGTCCCGCCACTGCCGACCTGTTCCGCACGGACACTCGCCAGCCAACCCGTGGCCGGCGATCCGGCGGTATGCCTCTTCGATCGCGTACTCATGCGTCGCGACCGCATCCGGCTCATCGATCAGACCGGCCAGCTCATCGGAAAGCACGTCGACGGCCTCCGACGGACGGCCGAACGCACCAAGGTAAGCGGCGTAGTCCCACGCATACTCGTCGCGGTCCACCTGGCCGAACGCCTCCTCCATGGCGGATCGGGCGGCCGGGTAATCGCCCGCTAGGTACGCCGCCTGGGCGGAGAAAGTCAGTGCCGTTCGATTGGGCCGATCCGCCGTTCGTTCGCGGAGAAGTCTCGCGATGGTGGCCATGTCGTCGACCGAATCACGTGCCTGCGCCATCAGCTGTACCGTCCCGATTGGCAGTAACTCGTCGGCGTATCCCTCGCTGACCAGCTCCACAATTGTCTCGATCGGCGTCCCGGGAGCGAACAGACTGGCAGCCCGCTGCTGGGCTTCTTCGAGCAGCTGCCTGCGTTCCTTCGCCCGAGCTCGTTGTACGTTCGCGGCCTGGCGCCTGACCTTCTCGGCACGCCGACGCTTGCTCTTCGCCATGCGCCCATAACCTATCGGCCAGCGACCGCATGCGACCTCCACGGGGCCTCACTGGGTGCCCAGACGAGCGGCTCGTGCGGGTATTTTGCCAGGACACTCCGATGTTGGGCCTGTCTTGGCGACAAGAACGGCTCGTCGACGGCGGCCCTCGGCGAGTCGTAGCCAACTCCGACTGGGGTCAACTGCGGGAGGTACCATATATGGCATCAACAAGACGACTGTCTACCTGCCGAGCGATCTGGAGAACCGCCTGACCGCCGAAGCCGCTGCGACAGGCGTCAGCAAGGCAGAACTGATCCGACGAGCGATCGGAAACGAGCTCGACCGATCGACCCGGAATAAACACACCAAGCCACTACCCACCTTCAGAAGCGATCACGTGTTGTCGGCGGCCGAACAGGACACGGTGCTTGCCGAACAGATCGAAGAGCGTGCAGCGCGGCGGTGATCATCGTTGCCGATACCTCTGGTCTGCTGGCGGCGTTCGACGAGGCCCAGCCGGAGCACACCCTGGCCAGGCCGATCATGGACCTACCCCTGCTCATTTCACCGCTGGTCCTGACCGAACTCGACCATCTCGTCCAACGGCAGGCCGGGTTTCGTGCTGCGCTCGATGTTGTGGAGGCCCTGGAACAGCGGTTGCTAGACGGCGTGTACCGACTCGGCGTCGTCCAGGTGACGGACCTCGGGCGAGCACGCGAGATCCGTTCGCAGTACGCAAGACTCGAACTTGATCTTGCGGATGCGATCGGAATGATCTTGGCCGATCGCCATGGCACGACCACGATCTTCACCCTCGATCAAGGCGACTTCCGGGCGGTACGACCATTGACCGGAGGTCATGATCATTTCACTATCCTGCCGTACGACCGAGTTGGACCGGATCCGCGGTGAGCACAACCGTCGACCCCGCCACAACGCCCCGGAGCTCAGCGATTCCTGGCTTCATGGCCGCGTCTGCATGACCATGCCGCTGACCGGTCGACCAGCCTTCACAGTGAAGCGACCTCGGCACGTGCCCGCACAGCAGTCTTCGGTGACCGTGCAAACTGCCCCGATCACAGCGCGCCATACGGCCTCCGCACGCCGCGATGTCGACCCGGCTCACCAGCAGCATGGCCAACCCAGGTCGCGGACTGGGCCGGCCGCTCCGTCGACGTCCTGCCCAAGACCTACGCCACGTGCACTGACGGCGACAAGACACCGACCAGCGACGGATCGAAGCGGCGCTCGTTCGACTCTCACCCGCCCCAGGAAACTTGGACGCGTATTGGCCGTGAACAGCCGTAGATGCCCGCTTCAAACCGCTCACAGCCGGACCCACAGAAACGCCCCTCACCAGGCGTTCTGCCTAGTGAGGGGCTTTTACCACTTGTAGCCCCGACGGGATTCGAACCCGCGCTACCACCGTGAGAGGGTGGCACCAATCTCATGACCAATCATGCCCTGACAAGGGATAACATCGGCGGGAGCAGGACCAGACAACCGAACTGGCCGCGTATTCGCCGTAACAGTTCCGACAGCGCCCGCCCTGCGATCAGAACAACAGCCGATGGCAACCTGTCATGAATTCGTTGGCACTACTCCGACGGCACCCCCACTTGGTCAGGCTTGCGACGGTATCGGTCCAGTGCTGTGTTTCTGGGCTCACGATCCAACTTGAACGCCGTGGTCGAGGATCGCGGCCAACGGCACGTGGACCGACATCGGGGTTCTATCGATCCCACAGCCCGCGCCAGCTGACGACATGGGGACCGCCACCGATCCGGAGGCGGGCAGCACAACCACTGACAGCGGATGTGTGCCGCGAGGTAGATGGGGTCTCTAGGGCCAGCCGTACCTCGCCAGAGCGTCCTTATCCAGCAGACCCGAGAAACACACGCTAGGCGGCATCAAGATTCGAGTCCCCGAAGATCGAATCGAACGACCGGTCATTCGCCGCACTGACCAGAAAGTAGGGCGCTCCCGAGCCAACCCGTGGTGTCGCGCCCGGCACGCCCGCCGTTAGAACGTCGTACGGAGTCGCGACACCGAGGTTGTCGAAAACATAGTAGATAGGCAGGTTGTTCCAGGCGACGAATTGAAGGTGCGCCCTCACCGCCGCTCGCTCGATTGCGTGCCGCCGGCTGGCACGGCCAGTCATGTTCGCCTTGCAATCGATAAAGCACACCGTACGGTTGCGGGCGGCCACCAAGTCCGGCGTCCACCGCGCGAAGCTCTCAGTGGTGCGGAGCGCCTGACGGACCGGCTCATCAAGAACACCTTGACCCCACGCATTGACATGCCAGCCCCGCCCTCGAAGTGAGTCCGCTACTCGTCGCTCCAAGGCGTCACCGACGCGCTTTCGCTGCTCCCAATGCATCATGAAATCGAGTATGACCCAAGCTAAGTCATGAGCCAGACGGCCTAACGGCCACGGCCAAACACTCCCGCACACTCCTGAACACTTATGGATACTCATGGACACTCATGACAATTAATGGGACGCTCCAGGTGTTACCTAATCGTTACTCCACGGACTGATTTGACCCACGCCGGAATGGAAGACACCTGGACTGAAGGATCTGGGCCGTATGCCCCGCAAACGAACTGGGGCAAGGGCTCGAACTTCGACCGCAAGCGCGACAATGCTCGAACCTGTTCCCCGGTTTGCAGCGAGCGATCCGGGCACACAGCCGGATTCGGGAACGACAACATCGCACGACTGCTTCGGTGCTCGACGCGCCAGGACAGATCGGCCGCCCGAGCGAACAGGTGATCGCCCGTGCCATGTCGGCGTAGGTCTCGGGGGGCCGCTGAGTTCGATCGCGGACGACTTCATGGCATCACGGTCTCGGCCGACCCGATCCCGAGGTGGACCGCGATCGTGCGGATCGCCTCGAACTCAGTCGCGTAATCGTCGCGCTCCATTGCCTCGGCGACCAGACGCACTGAACGCTCCCGCAACTCGCGGGGATACTTCGACGGACGTGCCATAACTCCATCTTCCAACTAATGAAGTCTCCGGACCCCGGGGCGGTTCACTCAGCCATTCTGCGTGGGTGATCTGCGTCGGTGTCGTGCTGCTGATCAAGCGTCGGAACTGACACCCTGATTCCGTGGAAGTGTTCTCCTCCTTGGAGCACTCAGTACGGCTGTACCAATAGCCGTCTATGAAGCCGGAGACTCGTTCGGAGCCACATTGAGCCTAGCGAGCATGTCGGGCCTGAGAAAGGGGTGATCGTCGACGGAGATGCACTTCACGAGGGCAGCAAGTTCGTCATATTCCTCGCGTGAGACCGGGAGCTGTTCCTTGATGAACAAGGCAGCCAGATTGTCGAACAGCTCGCCTGGTTCACCGACCTCGAGGAACTCGTGAAGTTGCTCCAGCTCGGCGGGCGGAACTCTGTTTGCCAGCTGGTCCAGTAGCACCTCAGTTCGGTCATAGTGCTCGGCCAGTCGGGCGTAATCGAATGTTCCTTCGTCACGGTCAGTCACCAGCCGAGTGTCTCAAACGATCGGGGCGACCCAACATGAAAAGAGCGGTTTCTTTAACGTCGACTGTCCGCTGGCCGAGCCTGTGATCCCAAGGGGAACTGGTTCATTGCAACCGATCCCGCGGCAACCTCGACCGCCACGCCACCTACACCGTCGCCGCACTCCCAGCCGACGACAGCACATCTCGCTAGCCAACCGCAGCAGAGGATTGATTGATCATGGACATGTTTGGGGGTTGTCACAGACTGCGTGGACCGGTCTTACGGCGCTGCTAACAGCGGGGCTTCTGATCGTGGCTGCGGGGCATTGCTGTACGCCGCTCGGCAGGTCGCCGGATAGCCGGAACCGACGTGTGTGGGTTCCAGGTGGCTCTTCTCAGTCGCGGGTGAGGTCCGGGATGTCGACCTCGGGAACCCAGTCACTGTGAGGGTGGTAGCCAAGCCAGCCTTCGTCGCGTCCGGTCTGCTCGGCAAAGTGGAGCAATCGTGGCAGGTGCGAGTGTTGCTCACCCTCGCGCCATACCAGTGACCACGGAAAACATGGCCGCGGTTGGAGCGGGACCTTCCGGACGCCAGTGTCGGTTGGGACTATCCAGTCACTTCCCACCAACGTGCATACGGCAGGATCGAAGCGAAGCGTGTCGAGCACGTGATCGGGCCCCAGATTGTGTCCACCGGTGTGCAGTTCCATCCCACAGTGTTCGGCGAATCGGCGACAGAATCCCATCACTTCCGGGGGAGTGGCCGCGGCGGGCATCCACAGCCGTTCGCCCCGGAGGTCACTGGTCCGTACGAGGTCAGCGTTGGCGAGGCGATGCTCAGCGGGGAGGCCGATCGCGTCCCGCTCGAGATAGATGAGTCGACTACTCAGTCCTGCCGGCCACGGCTCTGCCAGGTCGTGGACGCGACCGAAGGCGGCGTTGATCTCGCCGCGCCCCAGCGCATCGATCGCGGCGCCCAAGCTGCGGCGCATGCTGACCTCGACCAACAAGTCAGGATTCTCGCGGGTCATGCGGGACACCAGGCGCAGCGGGGCTTGAAGATGCCCCCAGACGTCGAGGTACAGCGGTAGTGCCTCAGATCGTGCGGCATCTGCTGCGGCATCGGCCGCCGCGACCAGGTCGCGGGCAAACGGCAAGAACCGGACGCCAGCTGGGCTCAACACCACGCCGTGCTTGTCGCGCACGAACAGCGGCTCACCGATGGTCTGCTCCAGCCGCTGGATTCGCTTGGACAATGCTTGCTGGGTGACAAACAGCATTGCAGCGGCCCGACTGAAGTGCAGCTGCTCGGCGACCGCGACGAACCCGCGGACCTGCGGCAAGTCGAGATCCATGTCTTTCAACGTAGGTGACAACCGTTGGTTGTCAAGACAGTCTGAGAATCTGTTGGACGGGTAACCCCTGGCGCTTGTGTCATGAAGACATCACAACCCACGCGCAACCATGGGAGAACCACGATGAGCGTCACGGACTCAACGATCGATGACGTGCCCAGAGCAGGGCATCGTGAGTGGGTCGGGCTGGCCGTGCTTGCCCTCCCAACTCTGCTGCTGGCCCTGGACATGAGCGTGCTCTACCTGGCAGTGCCTCAACTCGCCACTGACCTGAACGCCAGCAGTACGCAGACGCTGTGGATCACCGACATGTACGGCTTCATGATTGCGGGATTCCTGGTCACCATGGGCAGGCTCGGAGACAGGATCGGACGCCGACGGCTCCTCCTGATCGGATCGGCCGCCTTCGGGGTCGCCTCGGTGGTAGCCGCGTACGCGAGCAGCCCCAGCATGCTGATCGGGGCCCGCGCTCTGCTCGGCATCGCCGGCGCGACCCTGATGCCCTCCACCTTGGCGCTGATCAGCAACATGTTCCGCAACCCAGGGCAGCGAGCCAGGGCCATCGCCGTTTCCACCAGCTGCTTCATGGGCGGCGCCGCCGCTGGCCCATTGCTCGGCGGGCTCATGCTGGAACACTTTTGGTGGGGCTCGGTCTTCCTCCTCGGCGTTCCGGTCATGCTGCTGGTACTGATCGCCGCGCCGATCCTGCTACCTGAATATCGTGACACCAGCGGCGGTCGGCTGGATCCGGCCAGTGTCGCATTGTCACTGGCCGCCATTCTTCCGACCATCTACGGACTCAAGGAACTGACGAAGGATGTTCCTGTGACAATGCCGGTACTGAGCATCGTTGCAGGGCTCACATTCGCCGTGGTCTTCGTACGCCGCCAGCGCCGTCTGCCCGAGCCACTGCTCGACGTGCGGCTGTTCCGTAGCCGCGCGTTCAGCACGGCGCTCGTCGTCCTCACCCTGGGGGTAGCGGCCCAGGGCGGGATCATGTTTCTGGTCGCACAGGACCTGCAATTGGTCAAAGGGCTCTCCCCGTTGCAGGCCGGGCTGTGGCTGGCACCCGGGTCTCTGGCCATGGTCACGGGTTCCTTGTTGGCTCCGACGATTGCGCAGCGGCTACACCGAGCGTACGTTGTCGCCGCGGGGATGACGCTAGCGGCAACCGGCTATATTCTGCTCACCCAGGTCGACAGTACGGCTGGACCGTTTGGTGAGGTCGTCGGTGTGGTCCTCGTCTTCTTCGGTATCGGAGCGATGGCTCCCCTTGCCATCGACCTCGTCGTGGGGCTCGCGCCGCCCGCGAAGTCCGGGTCAGCTGCGTCGATGTCGCAGACCAGCGGCGACCTCGGAATCGCCCTCGGAGTGGCGGCATTGGGCAGCGTCGGCACGAGCGTCTACCGCGCCCAGATCGCTGTCCCGGCCGGCGTTCCAGTCGGGACCGGAGACGCGGCGCGCGACAGCTTAGCCGCCGCTACCTCAGCGGCGTCGGACCTCCCGAGCGCGCTCGGGATGGGACTGCTCGAGTCCGCGCGAGAGGCATTCAGCACAGGACTGCACACGGCCGCCAGCCTCAGCGTAATCGTGATGACTGGACTCGCCATCCTCGCCGTAGCCGCACTCCGGCCGCCCCCAAGTGCCGCCGCTCCTGATCCTGATCATCCCGACAAGGGAGACCACGCGACCACGTCCCGACACGTCCGATGAGAATCACCGTCTAGATACCAAGGAGGACCAATGAACCTGCCGGAGATCGTGACTCACGAGGAATGGCTGGAAGCCCGTAAAGAGTTACTGGACAAGGAGAAAGAACTCACCAAAGCGCGAGATCGACTGAACGCCGATCGACGTCGGCTGCCGATGGTCCGGGTGGAGAAAGACTACGAATTCGAGGGGCCCGATGGACAGCTCGGGTTACTCGACATGTTCGACGGACGTCGCCAACTCATCATTCATCACTTCATGTGGAGTTACGACATTGATCAGAACGGTGTCGAGCACTCTCGTGATGTCGGCTGTCCGAGCTGTTCGGCTACCGCGGACGAAATCGGAAACCTTACCCAGCTGCATATCCGTAACACTACGCTCGCGGCGATTTCGCGTGCTCCGTATGAAAAAATAGCGGGATTCCGGAAGCGGATGGGCTGGACCTTCCCGTGGTATTCCTCTGCCGGTAGCGACTTCAACCGTGACTTCCATGCGACCCTCGACGATCGGGTCGCGCCCGTACTGCGCAACTTCCGTAACGACGCCGAGCTCGAACAGGCGGGCATGCCCTGGACGCCGAACCTGCGCGGAGACTGGCCGGGAATCAGCGCCTTCCTCCGTGATGGCGACACGGTCTACCACACATATTCGGCGTTCGCGAGAGGAATCGAGCAGTCTGGTTGCACTTCCTACTACCTGGACATCACCGCGCTAGGCCGGCAAGAAGCTTGGGAAGAACCCAAGGGCCGTGCCGCCACCCTTGGAATGCAGGCTGGCGGGCCTGGACTGAAGTTCCACGATGAGTACGGACCAGGAGACGGTGTCTGAGCATCGACAGCTGATCTGGTTCAACCACGAACGAAACCACTTCGTCGGCATCCGCGTCATCGGCGCAGGAGGTCTACCACGCCGGTGTTCGACTCGTTCCCGCCACCTTCAGCGACCCGGCGCTCCATCAGGGCCATGAAGGGCGTGAGTAGCTCGGGACTGACGCCTTGTTCGTCGGCGGTGCGCAACAAGGTCGTGTTCGTCGTGACCATCATCGCAAGATTCGACTCCACGCCTTCGGAGTAGTCGCCGGATTCCAGTTGCGCGGCGGTTCCGAACGCGTATCCGGCCATCGCCTGCTGGTAGGCCACCATGAGCGGTGCGAACTCCACCGGTGAGATGTCCTCCTTCCCGACCAGGGCGAAGGCGTGCGCAGCTCCGGCGAACATGCCCCACATCGCGCTGAGCAGGGCCATGTCGTACAGGGCCGCGAACCCGGCGTCCACACCGACGTAGCTGAGGCCGGCAGGCACGGCCAAGGCCTCGGCATGGGTTCCGCGCAGGTCTGCCGAACCGCTGTAGAACACGTACGCGCCCGAGTCGGCGACGCCGATCATCGACGGGACGGCCATGATCCCACCGTCGAGGAAGCGGCCACCGCGCGCGGCGATCCACTCGGAGAGTGCGCGGGCTTCGGCCGGGGTGCTGGTGGTCAGATTGACGATGTCACGACCGGTGAGGTCGATGCCATCGAGGGTCGCGCGTACCGAAGCGTCGTCGAGCAGGCAGACGACGATGAGCGGGTTCGAGCTGATCGCTTCGGCTGCGGTCGCGGCGACCGAAGCTCCTGCCGGGACCGGTCGGGCACTGCGGTTCCAGACCGTGACGGCGTACCCGGCGGCAAGCCACGAGCGGGCCAGGGCCGAGCCCATGTCGCCGAGGCCCAGGACGGTGAGCGCCTTGTTCGAGTGATCGGACATGACGGCTAGTCTGGGCGGGAGGTCAGGGCACCTTCAAGTACGCACTTGGAAGTGGGGGCTTACGTCCGGGTAAGTGAAGAGACAGATTGAAGGGGGTTTGTCGTGCCGATCACACGCAGGCCGGGCGCGTACTCGTGCGGGCTGGACGCGACGCTGTCGGTGCTGAACGGCAAGTGGAAGATGATGATCTTGTGGCCCCTGAGCGAGCGCCCGCACCGCTTCGGTGAACTGCGCCGCCAGGTCCAAGGTGTCACGGAGAAGGTCCTCACCACGCACCTGCGCGAACTGGAGACCGACGGGATCGTGCACCGCGAGGTATACGACGAGGTGCCGCCACACGTCGAGTACTCCCTGACTCCGCTGGGCGAGCAGCTCAACAACGCCCTGCTCCCCCTGGAAGTGTGGGGCCGCGAAAACCTCATTGGTGAGGCCGCCGACACCAGCAGCGCTCCCCGGGCCTCCGCGGAGCGCTAGCAATCCGTCCACGTGGAGGGAACGCCAGGTCCCAGTCCCACCTCAAGAGATCGCCATGCTCGGGCCAGTCTTCGAATTTGGTTGATGCAGGACTCTGAAGCCCGGGCGGTGATAGAGCTGGCATCGCTGATTTGGGACGATGATCATCGACGGATTGAGCCCGCTATTTAGGATAATCTGGCGAATGTGCGCGGCGAGGCCGTCACTGCGACGTTTCTCCGGCTCGCCGGTCCTCACTCGGATCTGGGCTCACACCGGAGCCCACCGGCCAGGAGGACTCGACCATGATCAGAAAGACCAGTGCGGCGCTGTCTGGGGCAGTCCGGGATTCCGGCGGGCTGGGCGGACCGCTGGCGGGCCTGCTGTTCACTGCCGCGATCGCCGGTGCCGGCCGACTGGCCAAGGGCCCTTTCCCCGGGCCAGGCTCGTCCGCTGAAGACACTCGCACCTACTACACAAAAAGCCGGCGAGCAGCACGCTTCAACGTTGCCTGCCAGGCAGCGTCGATCCTGGCCCAATCCCGATATGTGGCCGCGATGACACGGACCGCAGCGCAGCATTCCCGGCACCCCCGACTGCTCAGCGGAGCCGTTTTGGTGGCGGGAGGCATCGCGGTGGCCGCCCTCACCACCTCGGCGGCCGTCCAGGCGAGCCTGACCCTGCCGAAGGAACGAAGCGACGCAGAGTTGTTGGCGACTACCCGGCGTGTGTTCGTCTTCGGTGGACCCATCCACGGTGTGGCCAACAGTGTCTTCACGGCCGCGACCGTCGTCGCCGCGCGTGAGGCCGGATTGCTCGGCAAGACCGGTGGCGTGCTCGGCCTCGTGTCCGCGGCGGCCAATTTGCTCACGCCGGCCTACTTCCGGTGGGAGCCCGCCGGGTGGCTGATCCCCATTGGCCGCTTCAGCAGCTACTTGCTCAGCGGCGTACTCGGTGCCCGGCTAGCAAGCCGGCGGACGCCATGAGCATCCAGGGCTGATCCACCCGCCTCGGAGAAGGAACCACTCCCCCAGCAACAGAAAGCGGGGGCTGCCTCCGGCCGGTCGGCAAACGCGGTCGGGTGGACCTCTTCCAGTACGGCGACGTCGCCCAGGCGTGGCGGGAGACCTCGGCGCGGCGGCGCTACGAATCATTGCCGGACCTGATCGGTCGTCAGATTGAACGCGGTCGCCGCTTGGGCCGCTGTGATCCTGTCTGCCTCGTCCTGCTCGGCCTGCTCCCGTCGACGGTCAGCGAGCCTCGCCCGGTAGTCGGGAAGTTCGGCACGACAAATTACGGCCGACTCTTCGCCGGCCCAACGTGCCAACCATCACCTGCCCGTATTCACCGTCAACCGAACCTGGACCCATGCCCGCACCAAGGTCTTCGGCGACCGCGCAGGATCCCTCCCCATCGCCGCTCGACCCTACGACCTCCGCCACGCCGCGGTGTCAACCTGGCTCAACGGCGGCGTCAGCCCCACCCAGGTCACGGAGTGGGCCGGTCACTCGGTCGACGTCCTGCTCAAGATCTAGGCCAAGTGCCTCGACGGAGACGTCGAGAGCAACCGGCGCCGGATCGAGGCAGCCCTCGCCCGGCGCGACCAGCCCTCGAAAGCTTCTCCACGTATTAGCCAGAAATGACCGTAGACACCGGTTTCAGCCGTTGCCGGCCGGACAGACGAGAACCGCCTCCCACAGGCATCAATCCTAGTGAGAGGCGGTTTTCCGCTTGTAGCCCCGACGGGATTCGAACCCGCGCTACCACCTTGAGAGGGTGACGGCACCCTCACGTCTATTCGCACTCTGATTAGGGAGAATATCGACGGGAGCGGGGCTAGGCAACCGACCTTGCCACGTATTTACCGTACTATCCGACGGTGCGCCCGGCCCCGACGACCAGAACAACAGACCTGCTACCTTTCTGGTGGCCCCTTGGTGTTGAGGGCGTGGTCGCCGGGCCTCGTATGACTTACTGCGCCTGTCATTGATGATCCGGGGTGTTGTCGCCAGGTCGGGTGGCATCGGGTGACCGCTGATAGGGACACGCCCATACAGGTTCACCAGGTTCTTGATCTCAACCGCGAAGAAGGGCTCCACTTCAGGACTCCCAGACTCATCCAGAACTGTTCCATTAAACGCAACAGGCGCTCTCCGACACTGATCTCTCGAGCACCCTCAGCGATCGCTGGGCCGCTACCGATCACCCACCGGACAGTCCCCTCGATACACCAGCGCAAGCCCTCCGCCTACTACCTGCCACGCGTAAACGCTCGCAATGAGACAGAATCCCCTTCAGGACAGTCCACCAGCTGGTTCAAGGTCCCACTCGAATCAGAGTCCGAAATCCGGACGAGGCGCCGCAGCCGTGGGGTCCGTGGCGGCGGTTCGCTACTCCGACAGCACCACGCCTTCCCACGCAGTCGAGCGCTCGCCAGGGTCAGGGCGCAAACTACGCGTGAATCCATCTACGACCAGCGCAAGCCCTGGAATCTCCTCGCACCATGCCTCCGCCACGTCATTCAGCGCCGGAGCCATGGCATTAGTCACAACGTCATCAACGTTAGGCATCCGGGTTAACATATAGCGCGCACGGTCAGTGAGATCTTCTGGCCAGGAGTTCCACAAGTTCAACACGTCGGAAGAATCAACATCAAGAAACCGGAAATTGCGCCTACTTCTCGACCAATTCCTATCATTTTCCACCTCAACGCGATAGCTATCCACATACGCAACTCGCACACCGCGACGAATGCAGAATGTCAATGCTTGACCAGCATCATTCACAATCGGCTCTCCCTTCTCGTTTAATGACGTATTGCAAAGCATCGGAACACCAGTCTGGTCGTAGAAGGCGGAAATCAACGAGTAGAGGCCAGCATCAGTCGCATGATCAATTGTCTGCACCCTCGCCGTGCCATCGAGGTGCGCAACGGCCGGAACAAGTCGCCGCTTTGAAGGCTTCAGCCAACCGATTTCTAGCATGTATGGAGAATCGAAGCAATCATCGAACCACTCCTCAACATGCTCCAATAGGACGATCGGTGCGACCGGGCGCCACCATTGACGCCGCTTGATCGTATTCAAGGCATCCTTCACTTCGTGACTCCTGGGATCGCCGAGCAGGCTACGGTGACCCAGCGCACGCGGACCGAGCTCAGCCGCACCCGAAACATAGGCCACCGGACCTTCAATGATATCCTTGACGAACTCTCCCGAATTCGCCTTCGACAGTTTGCGAATTTTCTGAGAGTGTGCCTCACACGACTCCTTGAGCCGAATACGTGGGGAACCGTAGAAGGCGTTCTCAAACTTGAACTGGCGGCCGGTCAGAGCCCCAGAAGAATAGAGTTGCATAAGACCAATACCGAGCGCTTGGCCGCTATCATTTGGACACGGCGGAGAAAGCAAGCCTTTAAATCCAAATTGCTTCAACATCGACGAATTCGATGGACAATTCAGCGCGAAACCTCCTGTCATCGAAAGATATGCGCCGGAGGTCGCCATGCCGGACTCCGCTTCAAGCATTCGGATATTTCGCGCGACTATAAGCTCGCTAGCTCGACTCACCGTTTTCATCACGGCGCTCATCGTTAGATCATTGGAGCACCAGCGATCGACCTCGTCACCGCTCGAACTGCGCAAGCCTCTTCTCGTCGCTACATCGATGAGGGTATCAACGAACTGTTGGGCCGGGATCGCCGGATGCGGGAACACGTCAAGCTTCCCGAAGAGATATCTATTGGCCCAATACGCATCAACATCGAACTCCAAGTCACACGATGTAGCCGTCGCGAGCGCCATCAGGGAACCCGGCTCCATGGAAAACGTCCGGGATGCCGCGAGCCAAAGCTGCCCAGGTGACTCCACCGGGTAGTACGCGATCTTGCCCTCCCTCGAAACGCATCCCACATACCAGTGCAGCGGCCCAGCATCGTCGATGACATAGTCCGGACCACCATCGACGGCAAGTCCAAATATTGTATCTGACTCGAAGCACTGCGAATCGAGCATGATCCCGCTGAATAGGTGACTCAATGCATGGAGGGCAAAACCAGACGCACCCGGCGGCTTAACCACCGGAACAGATCGCGGCAAGCCCGGAGTGCCCCAGATGCCATCAACATCTTCCAGTGCAATCCCTTCCTCATCGAGAAACTGCTCTATTAGGCTCACGGCTAGACCCGGCTGGTAGAGCGGAAGGTAGTGATGCTTCTGACCGGTGACACGTTCCAGTTCCCATACCCGTCTAAGGCGAACCTCCGACCCCGAGACCTCCCATAATGCAATCGACTGATCGTGCCTGAACCGAAAGGTTCGCCGGTCCCCTGGAATATTCATGTAGGCCGACAGGAATCTCGACCCTCTACCTAACATTGTCACCGCGCTGCCTTCCGTCCGACTGTGAATTCCCTGCGAACTCGAGTAACTCCGTTCCTGAACCCTATCAATGCCTGCTCCCCTCGTTTTCGATCTTAAGAAGATCAGAAGATCACCACAAGGACATGGCGAGTACACCGCTTGCATGACTGGATTCCTCGTTGTCCCCGGATAATCCGGTCGGCATATCCAGAATCGCTCGGTCGCTTCGCGATGCAGTTCGGGCTCCCTCCTAAGCAGTTCTGAATATCCCATCCTCGACCGCATCTCAGGTTGGTGGCTACAGCGCTACCTTGTCTACCCTCTCGCAGATGTCGCCAAATTTGAGAAGCTTCCAAGCCTCACGCTCAATTCGGGACCTATTCCGATACTCTGACGCGCAAGCATCCCTGTCAATAGACATGCTGTTGGATCGCCAGCTTGCCGGATGAGCCGGCATCAGAAGTACCCTTCCCGCTTGCGATCTTCCATCGCGGCCTCACTCAGCCGGTCGTCGGCGCGGGTCGCGCCACGTTCGGTGATCGTGCTCAACCCGACCTCGGTGATCACGTCGGCCACCGTCGTCGCGTCGGACAGCACAGCCGCGGTGCAGGACATGTCGCCGACCGTGCGGTAGCGGACCGAGCGGAGTTCGATCTTCTCCCCGTCCCGCAGCGGCGTCACCGCGGTGACCGCGATCCACATCCCGTCCCGGCTGATCACCTCGCGCTCGTGCGCGTAGTAGATCGACGGCAAGTTGATCTTCTCCGCCGAGATGTAGTCCCAGATGTCGAGCTCGGTCCAGTTCGACAGCGGGAACACCCGGACATGCTCGCCGGGCAGATGCCGGCCGTTGTAGAGCGACCACAGCTCGGGCCGCTGATTGCGCGGATCCCACTGGCCGAAGGCGTCCCGCAGGCTGAAGACGCGCTCCTTGGCCCGCGCCCGCTCCTCGTCGCGCCGGCCGCCGCCGAACACGGCGTCGTGCTTGCCGGCCGAGATCGCATCCAGCAGCGGGACGGTCTGCAATGGGTTACGGGTGCCGTCCGGCCGCTCGGCCAGCCGCCCGTCGTCGATGTAGTCCTGCACCGAGGCGACCTTGAGCCGGGCGCCGTAGAACTCGACCGACTCGTCCCGGAACTTGATCACTTCCTCGAAGTTGTGCCCGGTGTCGACGTGCAGTACCTCGAACGGGATCGGGGCGGGCCAGAACGCCTTCGCCGCGAGATGCAGCATCACCACGGAGTCCTTGCCGCCGGAGAACAGCAGCACCGGGTTGGCGAAGGTCGCCGCCACCTCCCGGAAGATGTGGATCGATTCGCATTCCAACGCTTGCAACAACGTTAGGAAAGCTGCGCGACCTCTGGAGCACGGTTCACCCATCATCTCACTTGATCACCTCATTCCTGCACAGATATGCTATTCACAAGTCCGGGCAGCGCACCATCCTCGATCCGGCATCCCATATACTCCGAGGACCACCATGAGAGCGAAAGCCGCCTTTGTAGTCCCATTCCAAAGTGACCATCCCCGAGCCACAGACTGGTTGCAAGAGTGTATCGAGAGCATCCTCGCACAATCGGTCCGGCAATGGGAAGCCATAGTAGTTAGCGACGGCGAGACCGCCTCAGAAACTCAAAAGTGCTTTGACCGACTTCAGGCTCTCGAGCCGACACGGCTGCATTTCCAGTTCACTGGCCCAAACCGATTAGGACCGGGAGCCGCCCGCAACCTGGGTGTACAGCGAGCGGACGACTTGGAATGTACAATACAGCTGTTTCTTGATGGCGACGACATCGCTGCGTCGGATCGTCTCGAGCGGACGCTCGAGCACTTCGCCGTTCACAAGAAATGCGACTTCCTATACGGACAATTCAACGTCATCGACGAGGATTCCCGTCCGGTCGACGTCAATACTGTTACACCATCGATTCGCGAGATACTATCCGCAAGTGAGGCGCCGCCAACCGGCATGGCGAGTTGGCTACAAATCGCCACAATAGCAGGCTTTGCGAGCTGTACAAGCACCGTTGCCGTCCGCACGTCATTGGCACTCGCGACTCCATTCCCTGCCACGTTTGTATCGGAGGACTATCACACGTGGCTGCGAATGTCCGCCGAGGGAGGCATCTTCAACCAAATCCCCGCAATACTTGCGTCCAGGCGCATCCCAAGTTGGACTAGCGGCTCATCGAGTCGACTCAGGTACGGCAAAGACTTCTATTGGACAAAATTGGCAGTCGATCTCGATGCTGTATACAGATGCATCCTAGTCTCGATGTCCCGCAACGAGCTCGATGTTCAGCAGGCCTATGACATCATTGCCGAATTCCACCTACGACAAGCCAGCACCATGCGCGGCGAGTCCCTTCCCACTCAATCCCAGATCTCTACCGCACTGGCCGATATTCCATGTCCGCGCAATTGGATTCGGGACATCCAATGATTACCGACGACAGGGATCTGGTGATGCGCTGGTTGATATGGACTCTCGACCCTCGCGACTATATCCCCCGACCTTTAGGCATCCCATCAGACAGCTTCCTTGACGCAGTTGCACTGCACAGACTATCTGGGCGCCTGCTGAGAAAGCTTACCCTCTCCCACACAGCGCCGAATCGACTCATTACAGCGGCCTGGGAAATGCATCGCAAAACCATTCGGAACGTAAGGCACATTTCGGAGTTGGCCACGTTGCTGTCTAGTGAGTACCGCCGCCAGGGTGGCGTTGGGGAGGTGATCGTATTAAAAGGCCCCGTGATGCATGCCATTACGGGAGAGCAACTGTCAATGAGACCGAGTCGTGACCTCGACGTCATCGCTACCGACCTCGATACACTCGTCCGTGCGGCTACCTGCCTAGGTTTCACCCCCACCGGAAAGACCAATCACCTCGCGGAGTACGCAATATTGCGAACCCCGAAGAAAGATCTCCTGGAAGTACACTCTCGCTTCGACGTAACTGTCGCACCTCGTCTCCTCCAGACGGGCACCGCACAGCCTAAAGCAGACCGACACTCCGCAAGGCAAGTGTTCGAGGATTTCAACGTTAGCCATATCACATATGATCATCTGTGCAGAAACCTGGCGCCGCGAGATTTGGCACGGTGGGCTCCGACTGGAACAAGGATACCCAACCTTGAGATGGCAGCCATTATACACTGCGCTCACGCCTACAAAGACTACGTTCGACTCCCATATCCATTGCCGATGGCGACCATCCGACTTGACGAGGCTGCCACCTTTCTGAATCTATGCCGTCACCCAAGATTTGACCGTGGCAGATTCTCGACGCTGATTGAAGACCACCATGCAAGTGACGCAGTGAACTTCTTGCGTGCTGTACTGATGCAGCTCATCTCAATCGATCCAACGCCTTACATCCCCCTACACGTACGATCGCCAGTTAATCTCTGGTGGGACGGACTGGACGGAGGATTGCCGCAAGACACCGAGCTTAACGCACGTGAACTAGTGATCCGGAGTAGATCGATCGCACAGTTTATTAATCAGCTAGGACCAACCCGGCTAGATCTGTTAGGCTCTCAAACTAGCCATCCGCCGGCGACAGTTCGAGTTCTAGGGCAGAAATCGCAGGGCGACCCTGCAGGCCGCTACATCTACAGGGAATCACCAGGCAGCAAAATGGTGTGCACAATATCATTCGATCTGCAAGGGTCAAGGCTAGCGATTACCCTGGACTTCTCAGGTGTAGCTCAGGGAATGATGATCGGGGCGTCATTCTACTTTCAAGACAACAGATACGAAATATTCTGCCACGCCAACTCCGAGGTCGAATTTGCAGACAAGTCTCCAACTGACAGCATCCATGCAAATCAAGTGCAGCACTCGTGCTGGACACGCGGATGCCACACGGCAATCCGACTAGTCCTACCGAGTCAAGTCTGGCAACCGGAGCCACCGTCAAACACCGCATCATTCATGCTCGCTGTTCGCGAACAAGCAGAAGGATGGGGACCTGTGCAAACCTCGGCGGCGATACCCGTGCGACTCAAGGTTTAGCCACTCATAACCCAACTTGCCGGGCACAATCCAATCCGTCAGAAGACTCCCACAGCCGACCCAGTAAGGGGCGCAAAAGTGATCGAACGACTCGACATTCTCGGACCTTGGTCAAGTAGGATTACCAGCCAGCGCGCATGGATGACACACCGCGACGCCGAACACGTCGGATACCTAATCCTTAAGCAAGCGGAGCTTGTCGCGCCCAGACCATTGCAAGTGCTCGAATGGGGCTCCGGATTAAGCACCATAAGTTTCTCTGATGATCTCACTCGTGCATCAATTCAATACAGTTGGTTCTCTATAGAGTACGATCGCGACTACTACTTGAAATATATGGCTCATCAGATTCAGGACCGAAACGGATCTACCATCTACGTCAACGGAGCACTAAGCCCAGCGCAAGTCCAGCAGCTCCGGGAAGCACAGTCGGGTCTACACTGTACTGTCTTCGACTCTGGACCGCTACTACCGCAGCGCGGACATATGCAGGATCGCATGGCCAATCTGGACCAATATGTTAGCTTTCCTTCGGTGCTCCGACGGAACTTTGATGTGATCATTGTGGATGGACGCAAGCGGCGACGATGCCTTCAGTCATCAATAGCCCTCCTGGCGTTTCAAGGATTTGTGGTCCTCCACGATGCGCTTAGGCCCTACTATCATTGTGCAATGCCAAAGTTCAGACACTCCACATTTGTGGCCGACGACCTGTGGCTTGGGAGCAACGACCCGGTCAAGATTATTGATGACCTCCCAGAATCATCCTTCAGGCGCTGGTGACTGTTAAGTCTCAGTGCCAAACCTTGTCCCAATTGGGTACCGCGGTTCAAAGCTTCGTGACCCGTCGTCGGTTGAAATCTCGGTCAATACAATCGACGAGTCGCCAGTCTTCACCACCACTCCATCGTCGGCGAGCGATACCACCTCACCTGGGTTAGCTGTATAGCGGGGCCAATTCAGCTCATATCTCGCATGCTGAATCCGAACACCAATTCCATGAACGGAACTTAACGCACCAGGCGCCGGCGATGAAACAGCGCGAATTAGGTCGTAGAGAGACTTGCTCGCTCGACTCCAGTCCACCGGAGTCTCACTTTCACGACAACGGCCACAATAGAATGCATTCCTGCATGGCTGGGGAATGCGGGGGTCCGTCCCTTGAACCAAGTGATCGATGGCACCTATTACCACGTCTGGAACTGATTCCACGATCCTGTTCAGCACCGATCGGTACGTGTCCGTCCAGGCTATGCCAATCTCCTTCTGAATGATAATTGGGCCCGTGTCGATTCCGGAATCGATATGGTGGACAGATATACCTGTGGATGCTTCTCCGTTGATCAGCGCCCAGTTGATGGGGTTACACCCTCGATAATATGGAAGCATGGACGCATGACAATTGATAAAGGCAAGACGCGGAGCATTGATCATCCTGCTCCGAAATATCTGATCATATGCAACCGAAATTGCCAAATCGACGCGCTGGTCCTCGAGAAAGCCGACTATTTCCGATCCGTTAATGCGTTCCGGGGCCGCGACATCGATCCCGTACTTCTCCGCGCACTGCACAAGATCCACTGAGCTCGGATTCACGCGGCCCACAACGAGCGCGATCTCGTGACCACTGCTAACCAGACGGTCCAGCGTGGACGATGCCCAGCGTCCGTCCCCAAACAACACAATTCGCATGTCGTGGCCTAGCTCTCCTATTGCCCTCCGCAGAAGGCTCTACTACCTGGCCAGTATGTCCAGTACCGCATCCGCCACATACTGCGCCTCTTTCAGGTCTAGCGAGTGACTGACGGGGATCGAAACCTCGCCGGCGAATTGTTCTTCCATTACCGTCTCGCTACCGTGCGCAACGACACGACAGGTGCCATAGATCGGATACCTGACCAATGGAACAAAGTGCACAGAACAACCCACATTACGCTTCTGCAGGCCTTCAACGGCCTCTTGCCGGGAAACACCCAAGACGGCTTCGTCAAGTCTCAACATATACAGATGCCATGCGTGTTGGACGTTCTCACGCTCGGTCGGTAGCAAGAGTCCGTCTACGTTACCCAAGGCATTGCTATAGAACTTGGCAATTCTCCGTCGCTGTTCTTGGAACTCATCAAAACGATCGAGTTGCTTGATTCCAATACTGGCTGCAATATCACTCATGTTGTACTTGAGTCCCGGGTAGACACACTCATATTTCCACGCAGACTCGCCGCGTTGCCCGTACCGAGCACGTGCGTCTCTAGTCATTCCAAACAGGCCGTAGAAGCGAGCCTTGTCGGTCAATTCCTTAGGTCCTGTCAACATCCCCCCTTCACCTGTGGTCAGGTTCTTGTTCGCATAGAAGCTATAGGCCGTCAGATTACCATGCCCCCCGATGCTCACCTGGTCGATGCTAGCGCCCAGACCGTGCGCAGCGTCCTCAATTACAGCGACCCCCCGGCGATCACAGATCTCCATTAGAGTAGCCATGTCGCACGGATGACCAGCAAGGTGGACCGGTATCACCGCACGTGTTCTCTCAGTGATAGCATCCTCAACCAGGGACATATCCATATTCAGTGTGTCAGGCTCCACATCGACGAATACAGGTACGGCTCCGACCTGTCGGATCACATTTGCGGTTGCCGGAAACGTGTATCCAGTCGTTATGACCTCGTCGCCGTGACCGACGTCAAGCACCTGAAGCGCAAGGTGCAGAGCGGCGGTACATGAGTTTGTCGCCAGCGCCGACTCTGCCTGCACCACCTTGGCGAATCTGTGTTCGAACTCCTCAGCACGATCGCCGGTCGTTAGCCAACCTGACCGAAGCGTCTCATCTACAGCTCGCCGCTCTGCCTCTCCAATATTCGGAGTCATAAACGGGATGAAGTCATCGCGTACCTTGAAGCTTGTCATTCGTCTCCCTCGATTCCAGATTTACTAGTCAGGTTGGCATCTTGTAGCTGCATCAAACTGCGCCAGAGATCCGGCCGATGTGTTGTCCGAACTGCGCCAACATCCAGTGCAGCCTTCAAGCCAAGCAGATTGTTGAACCGGTCTGACCCGACGTCCGAGATCCTTCCCGACGCAATTGCACGATTGATCTCTAGCACGCCATCGCGGATCTCGTATCGAGGTCCACGACCTGCGGCGTCAGTCAGTCGGTCAAAACGCACAGAATAGTCGCGCGTGTCCTCCCGCCTCAGTGTCTCCTCAATCTCCACGGACGGAAGGCAGCTCGCCACCTCCCTCGCAATGTCCCGTATCGTATAGTTCTGTCGATTCGACCCAACATTGAGAATGTGTGGACTCTTTCCTAGGTCCTGGCTCGCACACGCCAGTATCGTGGAGGCGACATCCTTAACATGTACCACGGGCCGCCGTTGCCCGGCACTCAGTACCTGGATCCTTCCCTCAACTGTTGCATCGCTTGTCATACGGTTGATCACCGAGTCCAATCTCGGACGTGGCGAAAGGCCGTAGACCGTGGCAAGCCGCAGTATCGTCACGGCCAGGGAGTCACTGTATCGGCGCACCAATTCTCGCTCTGCCGCTGCCTTCGTCCACGCATACAGTGAAACAGGTGTCAATTCCGAGTCTTCGGTTAGCTCCCCCGCTTGCGCGCCATACACGCTGCACGTCGACAAGAACACGAATTGACGCACACCTGCACTCTGAGCAGCCTCAGCCGCAACGAGTACCGAGCCTAAGTTCACTTCCAACGCCAGCTCGCCCGCGAGCGAACAAGCCGGCTCTCCCACAAGGCCGCAAAGGTGAACAACCGTATCGCAGCCATCCATTGCCCTGCCGACCTCGTCAGGGTCACGAGCATCCGCCTTTATAATTTCCGCGCCAGATGCCATATACTGCACCGGATCGCCGCCGTATATCATGGCGTCGAGACATCGCACGCGCCATCCCTCGCGCGCCATCTCTTCCGCCAGAACCGAACCTATGTATCCGCAGCCACCAACCAGCAGCACCGTCTGAGACATATATCAACACTTCCGTTCAGAAATCCACTCAGGTATAAGATCACGATTCTCTTTTAGCCAGTTCAGGTATCTCTGTATTCCTTCGGCCAACGAGATCCTTGGTCTCCAGCCCAATAGATCTTCGATCCTGTCTGTGTCCGCATGTCCGCCCTCAGGATCCCCTTTGGGCCGACCCATGAATTCAATCTCGCCACTACCGAGGGTCTCCGCTATCCTTTGGGCCGCGTCCACTACCCTCGTACTCTGTCCCGTCCCAAGATTGTAGGTCTTTCCTACCGTCGCTGGTGAGGCCAGTCCTCTCAACGTTCCTTCGACTATGTCGTCAATGTACGTGAAGTCACGGATCTGAGTTCCGTCCCCCATGACAGTCATGGGCACCCCGCACATTGCCTGCATCGCAAAGATCGCAATGCACCAGCTCTGACTGCCAGGCTTCGGCACTTGCGGTGGTCCGTAGACACTGAAGTACCTGACACATGTGGTATTCAAGCCATACAGTGATGCGAACAGGCGGGACTGACCCTCCCCCCACAGCTTTGAGTTTCCATAAGTCGATATCGGGTCCAATCTGTCCGTCTCGCGAAATGTTGTAGTCGAGAATCCTCCAGCACCATATACACTCGCAGATGATACGTATAGAACGCGTTGAACACTTCCCTTCAGCGCCGACTCCAGCACATTCATCGTCCCCAACACGTTACATTCGAAGTCCTCTCGGTAGTCTCTTATCGATGCGCTTACATCCGCATAGGCAGCGGCATGGACAACGAACTCTTGACCTTGGACGGCCCTTGCAACAGCAGAGTAGTCCCGTATATCCTTCGCGATGAAGTGACTCGATGACTCCAAGCCGCCGTAGCGGCGACCGTAGTCAAATGGGTAGGCTTCCCCATTGTCCATAACTGTTGTAACCGCGCCCGCTTCTGACAGGAGCCGGACAATAGAGCTCCCGACCATTCCCAGCCCGCCAGTGACCAGAACCTTCGCATTTCTGAACGTGTCCTCGAACATATGATATGCCCTCCGCCATTACGGACAGATGAGGCTGGTGCGCCACCAGCCCACACACTTAGTCAGATCCATTTCCGAGTTCCCGTTGCAACATGAATGCTTCGGCGTTGAGAATTCCCACATTCGACCCACGCCATCGTGCCAGAGCGCGAATTGCAGACTCCGTCCGCGCGTAGGGCTCGCGTTGTCTCTCTGTTTCATACAATCCAAAGATCGCGACCTTCTCATCGATATACTCACCAATATTATGGTAGACGTTTGGCACAAACGGACGCCTAGCAAACGGTGCTCCAGCTTCGGTCGAAGACAGCGTCTCGAAACTCAAGAGTCGCCGAATACCCCACTTTGCCAGCCATTTACCTTTGATGACGGTCGTCACGGCATCGAACACCGTCCGATGATCCCGAGTGACATCAGAGCCGTCAACTACGTATACAATGTCTGGCTCAATCTGGCCTGTTACGTCGGCCACTCTGCCTAGGATCTCGCCATCTGGCACGGAACTCAGGCACGCTGACTGATAGTCAAACCAAGCGACAGTCTTCATTCTATATCGAGACGCGACCTCGTCGACTTCGACAGACTTTTGATCGATCACGTCTCTGGTCCAGTAGGGCTCGACACAGCGGGTGAAAATGGACCAATGCAACTCGTCCCCGTCCGAGCGATGGCGCAAAAGTGTACCTCCACAACCTAGCGTCTCGTCGTCCGGGTGCGCTGAAAATACCAATACCTTCACGTTCACTCTCCTTCTAAGTCCGCCGGGCAACTTCCTTTGTCAATCGCGACTCGACTCGTGCCTTTCGATTACGCGTCTATAACAGGCGAGATATGCCTCGGTGATCTTCGACCATGAGTGCGCCGCTGCTGTCAGGCGGCCACCGTGGACTACTCGTCGTGCGAGTCTCTGGTCTCCGAGAATGCGGAGAATCTGCCGACCCAAATCGGCTTTGTCGTTTGGCCGAGCCAGGAGGCCGTTGTCACCGTGCGTAATCAAGTCTGGCACAGACGGCACAGTGGTCGCGATAACTGGTGTTCCGGCGCACATAGCCTCAACCATCACCGAGTTGCCCGAGCCCTCAGTTAACGTTGATGGAGTAACCACAACGTCCGCCTGTGCAAGCCAGCCCGGCATCTCATGGTGTGGCAACCCGCCCAACCAGTGCACGCGCTCAGACCACCCATGACTCCGGGTCCACGACCGCAACTTGTCCTCTAGCGGTCCAGACCCGATCATGACGTAGTGAAGCTTCGCGTCTGTCGGCATCATCATCTCGCAAGTCTCCAAGAACACCTCGGGACCTTTCAGCGCCTCCATGCGGCCAGCAAAGACGGCCAGTCTTGAGTCGCCCCCTAGTCCCAGTCGGTCCCTAAGCGAGCCGACTTTTCTCCATGTTCCGCTTGCCCAATCTGGGTCAACGCCAGCATGGATGATATCGACATCGGGTAAATCGAGGCCGACGGATCTCGACAACTGCTGTGGCAGGTGCGCCGCGACTGACGTGATTGCGGAAGCCCTTGTCAATGCCACTCTAAAGTAGCTCTCTTTCCATTTCGCTGCGCTGGTTTTCAACATCTCTCCACCGTGCAGCTGTACTACATACGGGACGTCATATGCACAGTTGAACGCGTACGCCGCCAGCAGACCATGGGTGTAGCTCGCGTGAACTAGATCAATTGGGCGCGTGTCGTGCGCTGTCTCCAGCGCATTCATCATCGCGGTTGCGCGTGCGATACGCCCGTCGCAGCTGTCGACGACCGCCAGGCCAGCAGGATCGACACCAGCGTGTAGTGGGTGCATGCATATAGTCGTTGTATCGATGCCAGCCCTAACAAGCGCGCGACCCAAGTCCGAAATCAGAACGCGGGACCCACTCATGGTCGCCATATCTCTCATCACTAGTGCTACACGCATTATTGCCCCTCCTCGGAGATGCTCGGCCAGATTCTGCCGGCTTCGCCTTCAGCCATTGCGATGCCTGGGCACCTTGCACACTGGGTCGGGCGGTCCACGATCCAGCCTGCGCTCGTACATGCGGGCCCCTTACCACCCAATTCGCTCACTAGCGCAAGGCGCCGTCCAAGTAGCTCCAAGGAGTCTGCACCAACAGGGAACACCGCATCGCGCCATTCAGCCGGTATCGAGGCCAGCTCACTAATTGCCGCTAGCGATCCAGCGATCGAGCTCACAGTGTCTGCGTCGCCACCGAGGTTCGCCGCGGCGAGTATCGCTTCCCGCGCCGACTCGCTCAGAGCGCCGATCGCTATCGCGACAGGAACAACTGCCATGGCTCCCCTACCCGACAGTCCTGAGGCATCCAATGATGCCCACAGAGCCGAGTACCTAGTCAGGCCAACCGACGCCACTATTCCCGCTGCCACGGCAATTCCATTAGCGAGGTCAGCGGCATCCTTCCAGTTGCCCCGATCCTTCACCGCCAGAAATACGGCTTGTTGGGCACAGCTCACCATCTCCATTCCAGTTCCACCACTCAATCCGCACCATGCCGCTGCAGAAACACCCACCGCACCCGCAACTCCAAGCGAACTACCGTGCGTTGGCAAACTAGCTGAGATCGCATTCGACACCACCTCGATCAGGCTCGTGCCAACTCCAAGGATGCCAATCGGAGCGCTCCGCATTGCTGCACCGGGACCGGACCCATCCGTCGCCCGATGATCGATGGATCTAGCCTCCCGCAGTCGACGCAATCCTCCACCACGAGAGTCGTACTTCGCCGGGACCCAGCTCAGCCACGAGGCAATGGATCGCCTGCACAGTCCTCCGGCAGTCAGAATGCTGAGAGACACTGCAACCGTCTCGATCGTGTCGTCCGACTCTTCGCCAACGCGCCATCGGAGTTCAGACATCTTCTGAGGACCTCGTACCGCCGGAACTAGTCCCTGCAGATATCCACCATACGAATGAATGATGGACTCGGGGGTGTGCCCGGAACCAGGCCTGCCTATCACATCACCAAGTGCTACACCCAGAATACACCGAGCCGCTCTCGCGGTGTGTGAATCGCTCTGATCTCTCACTGCTTCCGCCTAGCTCCCATTTACAGCACTCTGCAGTGCCTCCATGAGACTCTCGTGGCCACGCCCGATCTGTATTGCACGCACAGCTGTGATTGAATTCAAGATATCATGCAAAATGGGATTCTGCACGGAACGTTTCTCCATCCCGTAGTGAGGAAGCCATTCGAAACTCGGCTCGTCGAGCATGTACATGCTTGTGACGCGCAAGGTTCGCTCGGCGTCCATGATCGATATTTCGTGCCAGCTGGACTCTTCATGGTCCAGGTCAATTCCGGCCAATAGAATTATGCTGGGCTGACACGAAGATCGAATACGTGACTTCTGCAGGATGTCTGCGACCTCAAACCTCCGCTTGCCTGAGCGAGCACATCGCGACTTAACGGCGGAGAGACCGGGATCAAGATATCTCGAAGCCAACGTGCCGGGACCTACGTCCACTACGCTCGGCCAATTGTGGGCGGCTACGCCGCGATCATCTTTGATGATGACTACTCGATCATTACTTACGAAATTCCACCCCAGGTCCCGAACAAGAGCTAGCATTGCGGTAGTCTTTCCGGCTCCTGCGGGGCCGAGAATAAGCACACCGTTGCCTTCCAACTCAGCCGCAGCGGAGTGAGCAATGCACGTACTCCCAGATGCACGCATCGAAATGAGCCAGAGCTGTCTAGCAACCTTTCTTCCCCAGTACAAGGCGGCGTTTTCCGAATCTGCGAACAGGTCCACTGACTTTGTTGGCAATTTAACACGCACCACGACACCTGCCTCGTCTAGCCAGTACCACGTCTGGTCGCCATCATCTACGAATAGCGCTGGATGGCGCTTCTCCACGACGCCCGGCACGCCGCCGTCAACGAATGCGCTTTCGGCTTCGTGTGCGTTCGATACCAACCAGATGGACAACCTCCACATCTTTGGGTCGAACCAGTCGCAGCCTTGCCCTTTGACTACCTCAGCTCCTGGCACCCAACGTGCAAGACCCTCGCACGCATCTGCCAAGTTCGACACAACTACGATGCCGATTCCGCCGATTTTGAGGATCTCAGGAGGCTCACTTGCCCGCAGGTGACTACGGGTCAACATTGCTTCAAGACCGGTTCTGAACCCGATGGTGCCATTTTGATCCATAGGACATTTATCCTTCACTGCTCCCATGCCGACGAAAGAGAATACCGGGCGTGTTCGAGAAATCTGCGAGAAGCCAGTTCGACAAAATCCACGCAGTCATCTACAACGTCGTCCCAATCGGAAGGTGTCCGTCCAAGCCAGTCAGACCGAATATCCAGGTACCGGTGGACGCAGGCGAGCTCAACATCGGGAAATAGATCACCCGTAAGTGCAACCATCTCAGCTTTACAACTTGGCAGCCGGCTGCCGATACTGGCAATAAGTCCAAGGCGAATTGCTGTCATAGTGCTCCGTACGATCTTCCGATCCTCAGGAAAACTAGACCTTCCGCTCATTCTTAGAAAGCCGCGACGCCGGTTTTCAGCTCTAACAGACGCAAGGGCTCGTACTGCTCCCACTCTTCCTACGTGCTCCGAGCCACCTATCAATCCCGAGTCACCGCAAAGAACCCACTGAGTTTCGCCGAAAATTCTGTCCACCACGATACGCGGCGCAAGCACGACTTCGTCTAGGCCACCAGTATCGTTTGTACAGCCAACATGGATTCCAACGTCGATGTCATGACCCCTAGTCGCACCCGCCAGACTGAGGTGCAATGCACGCAGAGACTCGCGGTTCCAGCTACGCAGGAGTACCCGGAGGTCGATATCACTCCACGGCCAGCACGCGGTCCCCGTGGCGAGACTTCCCGCAACCCAAGCGACATCGAGATGGTTCTCAAGGTCTTGAAACGCCTCCGCAATTCCTGAAGCACACGCAATATATGCATTCTGACCCGCCGCCGTGGCACCCATCCTATATCCTCTTGGACGCAATCAAGGCGCCATTTATGGCATTTGTGGTGAACTGACCGCTCGTCTCAAACAGTCCAACCGCAGCCTGCTTGACCCTCGCTAGTACGGCATTTCGAATGGATTCGGTTGCTCCCTTCATCGAGTGACCCCAGACAGAATTTCGATAGTAGGTCATGAAACCATCGACGGATGGAAACTGCAGCGTGTCTTCCGCGACCGTCACTACAACGTTGTCCATCACACCTCTCACCATTTCCGGACCATTCTCGAGGCTAAATCTCGTCATCCCTCTTTCCTCATCCGGATGTTCGGGCCAGACTTCCGACACGGCTTGACTGTGGAGCTTGTAGATCTCTCCCTTCGATCGAACAGATCCCGTTACAAGCATCAGTCTGCCTTTTGGTCTCAGAACTCTTCTGAACTCACAGAGGGCCCGCACAATGTCCCGGACATGCTGCAGCATGAAGTTTGCCATTACAATGTCAAAACTATCGGCTGGGAACGGAAGGTCTTCAACATCAGCCCGCTCAAGCCTAATATTCGGACGGTCAGCAACCTTGTCCCCTAGCTCGCGAAGCACGCCGTCGGAGAGATCCACTCCAGTAACCACACCGTCCGGGATAGCGCGCGAGTACGGCAAGAGAAAGTTGCCTGTGCCACATCCAGCGTCGAGCACCAGCTCATCGCCCCTCGGTTGGATTAGTCCGAGACTCCACGGCACAAGGTCCCGACCGCTGAACGCTCTGAGGATGCGGATTCGCTCGTCGAGCGCTTGCCCCGTGGCGTAATTTCGACTTACCAGGTCTGTGTTGCTGTCGACGTCTTTCATTCCCGAATCCTGTCTAATAGGCGAATTGCTTCGACGATCTGCTCGTCGCAGTCAACCTCTACATGCCACGAGGGCAGGCTTCCGACGGACGCTGCAGTCTCACTGGCTCCAGGGAACCTGTTAAGCACCAACGAGGTCCATTCACGAATGTTCTTGGCCTCAGTGAAGTCACGGCCCGTTTCAAACTGAGCTCGATCGAGTTCAGGTCGGAGAAACTTTGCCTGGTGAGCCGTTGCCGTAATCAGTGCCCGTTGAAATGACTCAGCATCGGACAGCCGGCGGAAGGAGGATCGACCAGCTACATGAAGATAGACCACAATATCTGGTCGCGCGGATCCGTTTGTCACGCGGCCTATCTCGTGCGGCCGATAGAGCAGTCTGCTTGGAGTAAGTCTGGCACCCAGGTCAAGAGCTATTCTTCGCCACTCCTCCCTGACACGCACCGGCAGATTCGGAGTGTCCCTAATCGTCTGTGTGGCGCGGTCGAATAGGAGCAGTTCGTCCCCTACGAACCGACCTCCGGTCAGCATCGCAACGATCGTTGGCAGCGTCTTAATAGAACGTTCCTGAGGACCAATGAATCCATCGTCGTCCCCGAAAATTACGGTTTGCCCAGAGGGCATCTCTACCGCGGATGCATGCAGCTGGGCATATCCCGCATGATCTGCACATAGTGCAATGAATCGCCACACGCTCAGAAGGACCCCCAGGCGCGGAACTTCTTCGAGATTGTCTAGGTCCGGACCCGAGATGGTGAGACGCGCCGGCGCGGCTTGGTATTCGATCGCTCGAACATCACCTTGGGCCAGAACAATCTCGCCGTGTTGCTCCGGCCCTGCGGAGTCATGTTGCTGTTCGGAATGCGTCAGCCAGGTCATCAGCGATGAATACTCCCCATCTGTCAGTCGGACCCTAATTCGCAGCCCACTAACAGGCGTGTCAATAACGTGGCTTGGTGACATTGCCAACCACCCTCCACTTCGATATACGGGTTTCGAATATGGGATCACAAATGTCACCTATAGGCAAGCTCTCATGGACATGAATCTGCAGTCTCTTTGGATCTGACCTTATTGCCTCGTTGTGGATTCTGATGATCTCTCAGTCGGAAGCGAAGTGATATGATTCGGATCGTGGACCTTGGACATAGCGAGTCACTATCTGTCATTCCCCGGCCGCGGGCGATTCTCTTTGATCTAGACAACACCATCTTGGATTCGGGGACGTTTCACGTGCAATTGGTCCGTCTTTGCGGCGAAGTCGCGGGCGATTTGTCTGCATCTGGCCGTCAAGTGGAGGTTGAGAATCGACGAGTGTTCGATAGGATCTGGATGGAGCATCGTCGAGCGTGGCTAGTAGGCGACGTCTCGGGAGATTGGATCGTAACGGAGACATGGCGCCGGACGCTGCGGTCATTCGGCGTCTACTCAGATGAGCTCTTGCGCGCCGTTGTTCTTAGACACCACGCACTCGAGCGGCGGGCCTATCGTCCATATCCAGACGCCAGAACATCTCTGGAACACCTTGCAGGGCACGCTCGACTCGGCATAGTGACGAATGGGGCCTCAGACTCGCAGCGGTCAAAGCTTGACGTACTCCAGTTCGACAAGTTGTTTTCCTCTATTGTTGTCTCGGGCGAAATCGGCTTTGCGAAGCCGGATGTCGCCATCTTCCTGCACGCAGTCACCCAGCTTGGCTGTGAGCCGCCGCAAGTCTGGCTGGTCGGCGATGACCTCGAGTCAGATATTGCGGGAGGTCTTGCCGCGGGTTTATCGACGATTTGGATCGATCGTCGGCACCACGGATTTGGGCGTCACACTGTACGACCTAATGCGGTCGTCCATTCGTTGGACGAGTTGGCTCCCCTTGCAGATTTCTAACCGAGTCGCTGTGACCTGAGGGAGGGGATGAAGATTAGGAATGTAATCCTCCAAGCAACCGAGCTAGTTCGCCAATCTCAGACGTGGCCAGTCCGTTCACTTGCGGGCCCAGACTACAGTCTTGGGGTCAGATGTGCGGATGTGACTTTTCTCGAGCAAGTAGCGGACTATTTTTGGCCAGCCTACGTCGGCGCGCCCATTTCGCAGGCTGATCTGATCCTAACCGTGCTCATAGTTCCTCCCGATGGACATCGTATTGATGCCATTGGGTTGCCATGGCAGCGCAAGGTGGTGCGCGAAGCCGGTGGCAAGGAACGCCGACTGTTGTGGTATACAGATGGGCTCGTTCAGGTCGTCCGGCCCGAGGGAGGCGAAACGGTCCTTCTCATTCTTCTGGAAGCTGAGCGCACTCTGCTAGTGCTGGGGCTGTCGGATCGTGCCTCGATTTTGTACTCAGCGGTCGCTGCTATACGTGAGATTAACAGGTGCGCAACTAGGCACTTCGGTTGGTTTCCGATGCATGCTTCTGCAGTTGAAGTACAGGGATTGGCATTTCTATTCTGCGGTCGGAAAGGCATCGGAAAGACAACCTTAGCGCTCAGCCTAATTCACGCCACATCGCTATTTCGGCTGCTGGATGATGATCAGCCTATACTGCGATGTTCCGGGCCATCGAAATATTCGGTCAGGTCAGTGTTCCCGGTAGTTAGACTCCTTCCGGAGGTTGGCCAAAGATTTCCAGACCTGAATCGGCGAGCGGAAAGCATTCAGCCTCGGCCGTGGGTAAACTCGGCTGGAAAGATGGCACTGTGCGGCGGGCAGCTAGGCCGGCTACTGAACGGTCGGTTGATTGCTGAGGCTGAACTTGCCGGTATCTTCTTCCTCGAGCGTACGAATTCGTCGACGTCTTCTCGCAGGTTAACGCAGGTTACGGCTACTTCGGCACTACCAGCCGCGGCGGTTGCGTCGCTTGACCCATGGCTTGACTATGATTTCGGGCCGCCTCTACACCTAGGTGACCCCCTCCCGCGCGAGGTAGTGCGTCGAGTCCCGGTCTGGAATCTTGGGGTCGCAGATGGCGACGATCCATCGGAGATCGTTCTACACGAGTTACACCGTCTGAGCGGAACGTGAGCAACAATGCAAACCATGGACTCGAACGCTCAAATACTGCTGGCTTCTCGCAGACCCTCGGATGCGGCAAAGTATTCCTCGATGATCTGACCAGCTAGTTCTTCTTGGGTGGTTTGCTTGTATTTGACCGTTTCCTTCAATCGCCGATGAGTCTCACCTCGGATGTTCGCGATGATCTGGTGCACATCGCCAGGCACCTTGCAAGCTTCGCCAGGCCCAGGATCCAGCGGTAAGCTGCCGCTGTCCCTTAACGCCTGCAAGTAGTCCCGCTGTTGTGCGGTCGTCATGGCAGAAAGCGCGCTAGCAGCGCTTTGAATGTCCGAGTCGGACATTCCGTGCTCATCGGCGTAGTTTTGTAATCGCATCGCTGGCCGGATGTCTATGGTGCCAGACGTTACTGCATCCTTTAACTCGCTATTCAGTCGATCGAACTTAACATAGTCGCGCACCTTTGAAATCGGAAGACCCGTCGCTTCTGATACATCCTTTACAGTGCCGTATTTCCGATAGAGCTCTGTACACGCATCCACCTTGTCTTTGGTGTCAACATCTCGCCTGATGACATTCTCGGCCAACGACATCGCTCTCGCAGTCGTATCTTCCGGTGGCATACCCAGAACAAGGGCGCGTATCGTCCGCATTCCAAGGGCCTTCATCGCCAGCCAACGTCTCTGTCCCGCTACTATCTTGTAGGTGTCATCTTCGTCATCCGCGACATACACCAATATCGGTTGTAATTGGCCATTGACACGGATGCTGTCTACTAGCTCGTCAATATCTCTACTAACGTTTCTCGTCCGTACCTGAAATTCACTTGGGGCCAACTTGTGAATTTCGAGATCCTGTGCCGTCGGTTCGACTGTCATTCTGCACTCCATCCTCTGGTGACGGAGCATTGCCCAATCGGTTCGGCCTCGGTGTACCCCGCGCGCCAGGCGAACTCCATCGCTATCCCTTGACCCCTTATCATAAGATGATTATGTGTGCGCGTCCAGATCCAACTGCTGGGGTTAAAGTTTCGTGCACAGGTGCAGCGCCACACGCATCGCGTGCGCTGCTGGGCAGGCCGGAGCCGCTGGACGACGCAGGTTACATCCTGGGTCTGCGGCACGGAGGGTGCCGCTGCGAGGATGTTTGATCCTGGAGCTAAGCCCATCCCAGAGGGTTCCATGATGGTGGCTGGCCAAGGCTTGGGTCGAGGCAGGATCGAGCCCGACCGGCCTGCCCGACCAAGCCGAGGTGTCTGGATGAAGCGGCGAACAGGTGGTTGTGCAGAAGCGAGGTCCTGCGCCGCGCCGTGGCCTGTGTTCCGGGCCCCATTTCGTGGAAACGATCTATTCCCGACTGGGACTAGCACTTGACAGGGACTACCGTCGCAGTGACGTGCCAGTCACGATGGCCCGTTAACCACACAACCGGGTAGCTTTTCGGTCAGGTCACGACCCGTGAACTCGAGGGTCTACCCTGAACCCGCACCCGCTCATTGGCGATCCGAGCCTGGTCCGGTTCCCAACCTACGAGGCGGACTGTGGTCTCCGTGTATCTGAACGGACGCTATGGCATGTCTGTTCGGTGGCTGCGTGGGGTCCGTTCGGTGACTACGCTGCAAGAACCAGCCAGCCCGGCCCGTGACGCCCCGGCCAGGCGAGGCTTCACACCCAACACGCCGCACGGCTGTAGCTGGCCGGGATCACCTGACACGCCATTGATGATCCAGTCTGAGCCGCGGGCACATCGTCGACATGGAATCCCTCCTTCAGCTCGGTGCCGATCTGACCAAGCCAGACACCGAGTCGCCGTTGGTGTACGAACTCACCAACGCTACGCAAGCTTCACGGTGTCCATCCTCGACATCTCGGACCTAGCACCAGCCACCGAGTCCGAGAATCGCCCGCTTTGCACATCACGATACAGCCCTGGCCGTGGAATGGTCGACCTCATGACTCGAACCGAGATGGTCTCGCGTGCCCCTTACCCAGAAACACGCCCCAAATGAAGCCGCTCCCCATCCATGTCCTATGACATCTTAAGAACCGCCTTACCGACGCCGACCGCAACTCCATCTCCTCGCCAACAAGTGGCCCCTGTCGGCCGTCCGCCCGCTAGCTCGACCCCGCTCGCACCGCCGCCCACGTTCTCCACAAGTTGGACCTTCAAACCCGCCCGGCGCAAGGTGTGTACGACCTCAGACCCGAACGGGCGCTCTATCTCAACCTCGCCACGCCACCCCCAAATTCGTGGAGCGTCTAGCGCCATCGGCAAGGGCATACCGTATTCAAATAGATTTATCAGAATCTGGCCTAGAGCGCCAAAGATACGGACTCCGCCGGGCAGTCCTAGTGCGTAAAGTGGTACGCCATTATGCAGTACGACGATAGGTGCCATGGAAGACTGAACGCGCCGAACTCCTAGCCCCCCGTACCGGCCGGCTTCGCCAAAGTGTGCCATATAGTTGTTGGCGATCAGCCCTGTCCCAGGCACGACACACATTGCACCAAAAGAATCGTGGATACTTTGGGTAGAGGATACAATTCCACCCCACGCATCCGAAACGGTGACATGCGTTGTATCGCTCGACTCCCTCAACGACGTACGCGAGTCCGAAAGTATCGCACATCGAGATTCCAATCCGTTTGAGATCGCCTCATACAGCGCCATCAAGTCCCTCGCGGAAGAAAATCCCTCGAACATCCCCCGACGTGCCTCCAACCTTTCCATCATCTGAAGAAGCAACCAGCCACCCAAACAAGGTCGCGGCGGGGCGAGAATCGAATAGTCGCCATATCTGCCCACCAACGGAGCACCGTAATGAATCTCATAGCTCGCAAGATCCCGCTCCAGGAGATATCCACCGCTAGCTGCGCAATGCTGAACCAGCTGGCCTCCAAGGCCCCCTGTGTACAGCGCCTCCTTGCCCATTCGAGCAATCAACTTCAGCGTCTCCGCATAGTCGTCCATCACTATTCGATCCCCAACCGCCGGCACTTTTCCGTCGCGACTAAAAACCTTCTCTAGACCAGGGTCACGAACAATACCGCGGTAGCCGTCCACTATGTGTGATCGGAGACTCGGCGACACCGCGTAGCCGTCCCGTGCATGCCGTATCGCCGACCTGAGCAAGGACTCGAGCGGAAGTGTTCCGTGCCGATCGACCAGATCGCACCACGCCATTAGAGCTCCAGGCGTCGCGACCGACCCCGGTCCAGACGAGAGCGCCGGGCTGCGCACCAATTCAGCTCCAGTCGGAATGCAGCACTGACCGTCAACTATTATGTGCTCTCCGCTCGGCGTCCGCAGATGGCACAGGCCTCCGCCCAAGATACCTACCATCATTGGTTCAACAACGGTAAGGGTGAAGAGGGAAGCTACCGCTGCATCGACACAATTTCCGCCGGCGGCCAGCACCTCGCCGCCAGCCATGGTCGCCAGTGGATGGCTAGTCGCTACAATCCCGCCACTGTCACTCACGACACTTGAGGATCTGCTTGTGATAGACACCGAACCACGCACCTCCACTTAGAGTATTCCCTCACACGACCCTGACCTTAACTCACAACAACAGCAATTGCGATGACTCGACTGGGGCGACATTGCAGGATACAATCGCTACGCGGGACCGTCTCGAGCTTGTACTGCGAATGGGAATCAATGAAGATATCTGTGATCAACGACGAGGTCTCTCAGAACTTGGACGAAGTTATAAGGCTTGCCAAGGAATTCGGGTTAGCGGGCATTGAGTTACGGTCAGTTTTCGGACATGCACCAGAGCACTTTACGATCGAGCTCCTGAACGATGTTCATGCGACACTCCAGCGCACGAGTACAGCAATCGCCGGATATGCGCCGCCAACCTTCAAAGTTCCATTGCCAATCAGTGACAGCGAGTACAGATCCGCTGCCGACCAGCTAAACGTCTATGAGTCACATGCAGCGACCCTATCGGCGCCCCATCTACGAATATTCTCCTTCTTGAGAACCGGCGATCCTAACCCGCGGGAGGCGGCCCGCGTTCTCGGGCAAATCCTGGGCACCAGGCGTGGCGACGTGCCTCTGCTCGTGGAAACAGGAACACGCACAAATACCCCAACGCTTCGTCACGCCCTGGATCTACTCGACGAGCTTGGCAATGAATCAATAGGAATCCTGTGGGATCCAGGGAACAGCCTATTTAGCGGATACGAAACGACGTCGTTGCCAGACGCATACTGGAGCGCCAGAGGGTATATTCGCCATATTCACGTAAAAGACCCCCTGGACAGCCGGCGGTACACTCGATTAGGTGACGGAATGCTCGATTGGCCACAAATTCTTCATCGCCTAGCGACGGATGACTACACTGGATTTCTGAGCCTCGAGACACATTGGCGGCGAGGTAAAGTACTAACATCCGCCGAACGTCACGCACCCCATGGTCACGGATTCTCGGAGGGTGGAGAAATTGCGACACGCGAGTGTCTATCGCGACTCACAAGCTGGATCAGCCAACTAACTACTTGAGGTAGTCATGACGTCACTCCGACCCATATTCCTGATAGGCTCGCAGCGTTCAGGGTCAACTGCACTTGCTGCCGTACTAAATCGGGCCGTCGGCCTCAAAGGTGGCATGTTCACCATAAATGGGAAGCTGCCATATCTCCTGAACCGTTGGCTAACGCGACAGGATTTGAATGCAAGACACTTCCGGGCTGACGAAGTTATATGGGCATTGCGTCGCAAGACTCCACGCGGACGAGGCGTTGAGAATTGGCTCGTCCAGACCGAGCGGTCGCTGCGTCGCACCGCTGAACATGTCGCGGCCGGAACACAGCGTGGGCCAATCGACATTCGGAGGCAAATAGTTCGTGAGGCGTATGGTTCCACTGATCTATTTGGTGACAAATACAATGAATACATGCTAGAGCTCTCGGCGCTGTACTCCTGCGCGCCTGAGGCACATTGGGTCCTCATTGTTAGACATCCGGTCGATGTGGCAGCCTCGATGTTGGACTGGTCTGGCGATCGCCCATGGCGTCCTCGTACATTCGAGGACGCCATGGAAAAGTGGATCGCGTGGCACAAGCCGTGGATGAATTGGTCCCCTCGCGAATCACAGACCCTGACAGTCGTGGAGTATCGCTCCATGTGCACTTCCGCTGGCCTTGGTCGGCTTGGATCGATTCTCGATCTCGATCTCGATTCGCACTCCAATATGATGCGTGTAAGCAACCGGGGCACGGCGTGCAAGTCCAAGCTTCGCCGTGAGGTCGATGAGACCTGGTCCCACCTGTTAAGCCAAGCCTCCGAATGAGAATAGGGACTTCATGATCTCCGTCGTCGACCTGGTACTTTCGTGCCCTACCACCTACCCCGAGGAGATCGTTCTCTGCGGAGCAAGTTTGTATGTTCCGGACGGAACCTGTGCAGTGATAGGCCAGTTGAGAAGGAGCGAGCACGAAGCTCTCAGAGATCTGTTCGCGCAAAGACTAAGACCATCCCATGGAAGCGTCACAATGTCTGCGAATGCGGCAGTACTGACCCTGCGTGGCCACACTCAAGGTGAGCCGCGTCCATGGTCCTCTGAATTCAACTGCCACGGCGGCGTTCTGCTCTTAACCGAAGATTCTATTCCTCACCTCGCACCATGGCGTGGAATGCGCCTCGTCGGCGGTCTCTTCCATCCCGCTTGAATCCCCTCACAAGGATTGATTCTGCTGCCATTATTCCATCAGGAATTGTGAAAGCACTTGACAATTTCGCAATCTCCATCTCGCTTCCATAGGAGTCATAGTGTCTCACTCTTGGTTTATGAATCCCGCCATTGGATCGGCAGCTGGGTGGCCAATTGTTCTCTACTTTCATCAGGTGGTGCCGCACCCATCCCATTACACTCAGATTGCGCCCGATGACCTAGTTCGTGGCATTGAGGTTGTTTTGCATGGGATTCCCCACGTCGTCGATCCTCGTGATCTGTCGATCAACTTCCGACCACCGGCCGAGCCGAGCATCCTCTTTACATTCGACGACGGACATCGCAGTTTTATGGATGCAGCCAAGGATATCCTCGACCGCTACAACATCCACGCGGTGTTGTTCTGTATAACCGACCGATTGACGTCGGCAACAGTTGATCCAGTTGACCACCAGGAATGGATGACATGGCCAGATGTCGTGGCGATGCAGTCTTTAGGACACGTCATTGGATCGCACACCAAGTCACATCTGCGGCTTTCAAACATGTCTGATCGCCTTGCACGAGACGAGGTCAAATCCGCGAGCCGTGAATTGCTCGCAAATACCGGTGCCCGGCCAAAGCTGTTTGCCTACCCCTATGGAGGAATTCCAGCTGGCCGTCTCTTGTCCAACCGTGTCCTAGGATTCGGCACCGTAAGATCTGCGCCGTCGCCGTGGACAATTGCTCGCCACGCGATCCGCCGGACATACCTGCCATCTCGACATCCCGAAGATTGGTGCGATCTAGTCGAAAATTGGAGAAGGCAATGGTACAGATCTCCATAGTAATACCGACATCTAATCGCCCGAGACATCTTGGCCAGTGTCTCGCGGCCCTGAGTACGTGTCAGGAATACGTTCGACTGACATCAACGGAAGTTTCGATATGTCAGGTGATCATAATTGACGATGCATCGCGGCCGCCCGTTCATTTACCCGACGAGTTGCCATTCAACATCGTCCTACTTCGGTCAGAGACTGTCCTTGGCCCGGGACGCTGCCGGCAGATTGCCACAGCTTTTGCCGCAGGAGATGCCATTGGATTCCTTGACGATGATGCTATTCCTCGTGCCGACTGGCTCGTGGTCGTATCCAATGCCCTTTCGGAGTCAGTTCCCGCAATTACCGGTAGGGTCTTGGCATGGGATACCTCCCTGCTGGCAGCGGCACGACAAGTGAGGTACGATCAGCGCTACAGCTCACTTTCACCTGGAGATCCAGTGCGGTTCTTTGCCGGCGGAAACAGTGCCATTCTCACGACTGCATTTGCTCGTTGCGGTGGGTTCGCATCAATGGAGACCGGTGGTGATAACAGCATTGTTGCTTCACTTGATGCGTTGGGCATGAAGGTCGCGTTTGAGCCATCACTCGTGGTGGCGCACGAGAATGGCAAGGGCTACGCTATGGCGTTCGTTAATGCTTGGCGAAGCGGGCGCGCTACGGGCGGCCAGCCGAAGTTGACTTCCTTTCGGAACGCCGTTCCTCGTTTACATGCCGCCGCCCCGATCATCAACCGCTGCCTCGGGCTAGTTCACGTGATTTCCAGGCGTGTCGCCGGTGGGCTTCTCGGCCGCGGGACCTAGTTGTCGAAGGTTCTGAATGACAGGCGAGGCGGCAGCCCCTTCAGCTAGGTCGTGGACGCACTATTATGGAGTCCAATATTGGGCCATTTCTTCCTCTTGACGATTGGAGAGTCCGCGTGAATGGTCGACTTGAAGCCGTTGGCATTCTCGGACTCGGGTATGTGGGACTCCACATAGCAGAGGCGCTTCTTACAGCCGGCTACCAAGTGGTCGGCTATGATGTTGATGAGGTTCGAATTGCAGAACTTCGCGGAGATGGGTCAGTAGACGGAGTTAGCCCAGAGTTTTCACATCTTGTCGGCATGCGTGCAACAAGCAATCTCCAGGATTTGTCCGTTGCCCGTACACAACTGATATGTGTACCGTCTCCAATAGCACACGATGGGACTCCTAATCTGGCGCCATTGCGACGAGCATCGAGTGAACTGAGCGAGATACTTAGTCCCGGCATGCTGGTGGTACTGGAGTCCACTTCCTTTCCCGGGACACTTGAGTGTCTAATCCGGCCGGAACTGGAGCGGAGTGGATTTGCCGCCGAACGAGACTTCTTCCTTGCTGTGTCTCCCGAGCGCATTAGTCCGGGAATCCATTCGAGCGTGTCAGAGCTGCCCAAGGTCGTCGGTGCCGTCGGGCCAAGATCTGCTGAAGTCGCACGGCAGTTCTACGAGTCGTTTGTCAAGGAGGTGATTGTGGCTGCGCGCTCGCAAGAGGCTGAGCTTTCAAAGCTAATTGAGAACTGCTACAGGCTTGTGAACATAAGCTTCGTCAACGAACTTGTTCAGGTATTCGGCGATCTTGAGATTGACGTTTGGGAATCTCTGGAGCTCGCTGCGTCCAAGCCATTCGGGTTTCATCCCTTTCACCCCAGTGTTGGCGTTGGCGGGCACTGTATTCCCGTAGACCCATGTTATCTTGTGGACTGGTTGAGCCGGAAGACCTTCCGTCCTCTAGAGATCCTGAACGCTTCGATAGAAGTTAATCGAAGAATGCCGGAGTATGCATGCTCACGGATCGTATCAAGGCTCATCGAGCGGTTCGGTGACGGTCGCCATAGATCCGTACTCGTTCTCGGTGTGAGCTATAAGGCTGACGTTGCCGATGTTCGCAATTCTCCTGGGTGTGAACTTCTCGCAGAGATGTCCCGGGCCGGCCTCGCTATCTCATTTCACGATCCTCGCGTTAGTAGCGTTCACATCAATGGAGTTGTTCTAGATGGGGTCGCGAACCTTGACGAAGCTCTAGCACGCACCGATATGGTCGTGATCGTCCAAGCGCACAAGGAATACGAACTGAGTCGCATCATTGCGACCGCGCCCGATGTTCTCGATACGTGCGGATCCCTGTCCGATCATCCGAATGTGTGGAGATTGTAGGCTCTTTCCGCGATGGGCCAGAGAGGTTGACCGGCATGAGGAGTCGTTCCCAAGTTGATTCAGATGAATCAGTCAAGATTGTGATTGTTGGCTGCGGCATAATCGGCAGGCGCCACGCCTTGGTGGCGACCCATCACCCCTACTTCGTGGTCGCCGGACTAGTTGACACCGACCCGAGGGCGATGGAGCGGGTCTCCGACGTCGTGGTCGAGGCGGGCGGTGACCGGCCAGGCTCGTACACGATCATCGCCGATGCGCTCGCCGCCGGCGCCGACGTGGCGGCGATCTGCACCCCCAGCGGGCTGCACCTGGACCAGGCCGAGGAATGCCTGGCCGCCGGGGTGCACGTGGTGATCGAGAAGCCGCTCGACGTCAGCGTGCAGCGCGGGGTCGAGTTCGCCCGGCAGGTCGAAACGGCCGAGCAGCGCGGTCAGGTGATCAGCGTGATCAGCCAGCACCGGTTCGATCCGGGCAGCCAGGTGGTCCGCAAGATCATCGAGGAAAAGAAGCTGGGCACCATCACCTCGGCCATGGCCAGCATGGCCCGGTTCCGCAGCCAGCAGTACTACGACTCCGGCGACTGGCGCGGCACCTGGGCGCTGGACGGCGGCGGCGCGGTGATGAACCAGGGCGTGCACACCGTCGACCTGCTGCGCTGGTTCCTCGGCCGGCCGACCGAGATCTTCGCCCACACGGCCCAGTTGGCACACGAGCGGATCGAGATCGAGGACACCGCGACGGCGACGATCAGGTTCGAGTCCGGCGCGCTCGCGGCGCTGCACCTGACCACCGCCGCCTATCCCGGACTGACCGTCCGGCTGCAGGTGCACGGCTCGCTCGGCTCGGCGATCATCGACAACGACGAGCTCAAATACCTGCACGCCGGTGACGGCGCCGTCGCCGACAATCTGCGCAGCGCGGCGGCCCGGGAGAATCAGGCCGAGGCCAGCACAGCGGCGGACGAGTTCTCCGGCAGCCGGAACGACCCGAACTCCTTCCTGGCCGGGCATCTGCGCCAGTACGACGACATCGCCGCGGCGATCAAGGACGGCAGCCGGCCGCTGGTCGACACCCAGGAGGCGTTGCTCTCGCTCGCCCTGGTCCGGGCGATCTACGTGTCGGCGACGCTCGGCCAGCCGGTCGCCTTCGACGACGTCCTGAACGGCAAATACGACGACCTGCGGCTCACAACATCGCCCTCGCCGTAAGGCTAACGGATCGTGCAGCTCACTACCCCGTAGCCAAGCCACACAGCCATGCGCCTGACTACACTGTTCCGGCCCTAGACATCCTTAGCGACCGGGACGTCTGTCCAGGTATCTGTACTGGAGTCGAAGAATCGACGAGCGGGAGCGCGGTGACGATCATATCTGCCATCTTGTTCAGCCCGCTTAACAATACGCTCCACGTCCTGATCTGAAATTGCGAGCCCTTCCTCCGGAATCGCGTCTAATAACCTACCTGCTGTGTCATACACAAACAAAAAGCCCGCTTGGCGCTCAATCCCATACCACGTCATAACTCCACGATTCGATGCCCGCCGACCCTGCCACCAATAGGATGGCACGAAAATTCACTAAATTTGTCCAATCCCTCGGAGAGGTCCTTAACCTGTTGTCGATATCCTCCACAGGTCAGCGTAAAGTCCTTGCTCAGCGAGGAGTTCTTCGTGAGAGCCACACTCCGCAATCTCGCCGTTTTTTAGGACCACGATCCTGTCGGCCCACTTTGCCGTTGTTAGCCGGTGAGCAATGATCAGGGACGTTCTGTGCATGACGGCTTCTCGCATCGCCCGACCTACGGCTGCCTCACTCGCGATGTCCAGGGAGGCCGTAGCCTCGTCGAGGAGCAGCAGATCCGGAGCAACGATCTGTGCGCGCGCGAGCGCAATGAGTTGCCGCTGCCCGGATGAAAGATTTCGCCCTCCATCACCAACCTGAGATGCATACCCGCCGGGCAAGCGACAAATCATGGAATGGGCGCCGCTGAGAACAGCGGCCCTACACACATCGGCATCTGTCGCGTCCGGTTTCGCGTATGTAATCGCATCTCTAACTGTCCCCGGAAACAAGTGGGCCTCTTGCGTAACGACGCCAATCCTATTTCGGTATGCAGTTGGATCTACTTCTCGAAGGTCAACACCGTTCACTTCTATCGCGCCACCGGTCGGGTCATAGAGCCTCGTAATGAGCTTCAGAATAGTTGACTTTCCAGCCCCACTATGTCCGACGAGTGCGACCGTCTCACCTGCTCCAACGACCAGGTCTATTCCCGGCAAAACCTCCGATGAGCCCGGTGCGTACGAAAATCGTACATCTCTGAACTCGATTCTGATCGGACCACGCGGTACGTCTTTCGGATTCACTTCCACAGGAATCACGGAATTGGACTCCATTGGATCACTTAAATGTCGCAGTCCGATCTTGCATCGCTGCCACGAATCTACAAGCTGCGAAAGGTTCTGTATTGGCCCAAATAGCAACGGGATATAGAGCATGTACGCAGCAACGGAACCAACAGTCACCGAACTAGTGCCCGTACTTAGCACTGCCATTCCTAAGACCCCAGCAGTCGCAAACTCCACCGAGGCCCATCCGAATGCAAGCAGGACCGCCACACTCATCTGGGCGCTCATTTGGAAATTGGAGTAGGCCAAGGACTTCTCACCGACCTGGCTTCTAACAGTGCTCTCACGACCGAACGCCTGGACGACCCGGACGCTCTGCACGTACTCAAGAAGTGCTGCGTTCAATTCTCCAAGACCGAGCCGCGCGGTGTTGTACCTCGTAGCCGCTACGCGACGCTGAAATACACTTAGTGCAAACAACGGGATACACACAATGAGCGCAGCCAGGGTGAGCATCGGTTCCGTTGCGAGCATCGCCACTGCGACACCGACAATGGTCACCGACCACACAACAACCTGGGACACACCGATCTGGACGAAGCCTCGGACTGCATCAACATCAGTCGTGAGTGACGTAATTATCCGACCAGGGCCAGTCGATTCGAAGTAACTATAGCCCAACTTCTGTAGTTGGCCGAAAACGGATGTCCTTAGCCGAAGAGATACCAACTCCGATGCTTCTCCCAGGAGGCGCTCCTGGAGGTGTCTTGCCACCCACAATACTGCTAGGGTGATCGACGCAATGACACAGATCGCCACCAGCGCTTCTGATGACCTTTCTATGACAACGCGATCAATTACAGCGCCCGTCATGTACGGCCATGCGATTTGGACCGCAGCGTCCAATGCTAACGCTATGAACGCTCCGATCAAAAGAACGCGCAGTGGCTTGAGCACGAGGAGAGGAGCTATTCTTGCGCGAATTGGGTTCGCTAATGCATTCCGCGGACGTTCCTCAGCGAATCCGGCGTCCAGACCATCGCCATTCCTAGCGGAACCAGCATCGCCCGATAGACCCGATAGAAGTGTGCCGCTGAGGGCGTCGGCGACGTCACACGCTTCTGGATTGTTCTCAGATCCACTTCCAGAAAGTAGAGATCGATAATACGGGCAGCGGCTGAGAAGTTCTGAATCAGTGCCGGAATCGACAACCGTTCCTCCACGGATCACGACGATTCGGTCGGCCAGTGCGAGAGTGCTCCTTCGATTTGCAATCAGCAAAGCTGTTCTGCCCCGGAGGCTGTCTCGCAGCGACTCGACGATCTCGGCCTCCAGCCCCGCGTCGACAGCGGACATTGCGTCATCGAGGATCACTATTGAGGGTTGCCGAACAAGCGCCCTGGCTAGCGCAATCCGCTGCCTTTGACCGCCGGAAAGCGCCATACCGCTTTCTCCAACACTCGTGGCGTAGGATTGAGGCAGCCGACGTACAAATTCATCGGCACCGGATAATCTAGCAGCATTTAAGATGGCTTCCATGTCACAGTTGCCATGCGATCCAAATTCAATGTTTTCTCGAATGGTGCCAGTAAACAGTTGACTATCTTGGAGCACGGCGCCGATCCTCCGCCTCAATGACAACAACGTCATATCTTTGGTGTTGATGCCATCGATTGAAATCTTTCCACAATTTGGATCATACATACGCAATAGCATCATGGCAAGCGTCGATTTTCCAGATCCTGACTCTCCGACGATCGCAACCTTTTCCCCAGGCGCTACGTGGAATGTGACATTTCTAACCGCCTTCACTCGACCATTGTCGTACTCAAGTGAGACATTATCGAAGACGATTTCTGGCGGTTTCGTAGTCCCGTCCAGGTTCAAATGATTGGTACCATCAACGACCGTAGGTCTCACGCGAACGAGTTGCCAGATCCTTTCGATCGCGGTCCGGGTTAGCGTCCATTGCGTTAGCTGGCCTACCATGATGCGAATCGGGCCGACCATCATACCAAGATACGCCGCGAAGGCAATAAAGGTGCCGACTGAAATCGCTTGCGTCAACGCTAGCCAACCACCGAACGCGAGTACCCCAAGCTGTCCGGCCACAGGTACAACTGAAAGAGTCGGGATAAAGTACATGCTCAGATTTCTGCGACGAATTCCCAATCTGTATTGCTCAGACGCTGCGAGGTTGATCCTCCTGCGTTCAAGACCTTCGGTTCCAAATGTCTTGGATATGAGTGCGCCACGGACCGATTGATCGACTAGGCTGGCTATGTGATCGCCGGCACGCGAATATGATTGGGACGCCGCCTGTAACCTAGTCATGGCGAATTTTGCTATCAGATAGAGCGCCGGGATCATTGGAAGCGCGATCATCGATAGCATCGGCGACAAAAATACGAGCATGACTGCAGATACAACCAGCAGTACAATATTCGTGACCAGCTGTTGTGCAGCGTCTACGGAACGCTCCACAGCAGACACGTCGGACGTCGCGCGGTTTATGGTTGTGCCGATCTGTTGTGCGTCTTGCTGGTTTCCGTCTGACTGTAGGGCCGCGTCGAAGATGTCGGTTCTGAGTCGATGCCCGATTGTCGTCGCTATCTTGCTCGAGTAGTATCTGCGTGTCAGACTTAGACCGAATCGAGCAAATCCAGCCCCTACCAACAGAAGTATCCAGAACAATCCGCCAGACTCCCCGGCAACTAGAAAGTCGTCGACAACGTGACGCACGACCAACGGGGTTAGGGCTGGAAGGACAGACCCACCGATTGCTCCCACCAAGGCGAGTGCTATCGCCATGCCGTGGCCTCGACCATACTCGAACAGCCAACGCTGCCACGAAAGTCTCTCTGCAGCCATACCCGCCTACTTCCGGCGATCCTGCCTCGTCGCAGTGCCCCTCGCTCAACCGTTGCTCCGCTGTCCGACAGGGCTTGGATTGTCAGCGCCTCATGTGGTTGATGATGATATCAGTGGTCGGTGACCACGTCACGTACGAATCGATCATGGGTTGGCGAGGCTGGCATCGTGACCGTCTGCGACTCGGAGATAGCGGTACCAGTTGTTCGAGCTCTTCGGCGGGCCAACAGAACAAGATCAGCCTTTGCCGCAAGCAACAACCTCCAACCTCGAGGTAGGCGACACGACAGACAGCGTCCTCGCCAACTACGACGGGGCTCGCACCGCCTCCGACGCCGCCACCGCCACCGCCACGTTCGATCCGGACGCCACCGCTCGAACCTGGGAGCACGACACCGTCACAGCAGGAGCCAAAAGCGAGATTGCCCAACCGGCAACGTGAGACAACCGCATCTACATGTCAGCGCTGCTCGCAGCGGCAGGATCCTTGATCCGCATGCATTTGCCTTGTCGCCGGTCCGTGGTCCAGGCCCGACATAGGCAGACGACGCTGATCACGCCGTTCCAGCAGAATTTCAACGAGTTCCACACACACAGGACAACGAACAAGTGGACCCAGCCGGGTGCACCGTTATCGATCATGACAGTGAAGAGATACGCCGCCGATAGATAGGGCACGGCCAGAAGCATGGCCGGAACGCCCCACTTCAGCCTGCGGCGAGTGCGCAGTGTGTCGAGCATGATGTTGGTGGGCATGGACTGGCGCAGGTAGTAACGAACGCAACTGGCGAGCGCGTACAGGAGGCTGATCACAGCACGGTCCTCTCGTCGAATTGAGCGACAAGAACTCTGAGAGGACCGTCCCCGCATCGATGAGGACAGATCGTGCTACCGCATCCGGCGGTGGCAATGTATGGAAGATCGCTGCGTTCAGGGTATCTGCACTCGCCAACAATGAGTAGACCGCACGGTGCCTGACCACCACACTGCCCGGGGAGTGCGACGCACCTGGCTGGTGTCCACCGCTCCGGGAGGTTCTGATCATGGATGGCATCGCACAGCTCGCAGCCGATGAGCGGACTGCGCGGATGGTGTTGGCGATGGTCTCAGCGCCGGCCGATGCGTTGACCGGGCGCCTGGTCGCCTCGGTCGGCGCGATTGAGACTCTCCGGCTCTGCCGGGAGGACGGCGCCGTACCGGTGCTGTCCGAGGCGGAGGCGTGGCAGGGTCGGGTCGCTCCCCTACCCGATCCGGCGGCGGCACGTTCCATGATCGACCAAACCGCGGGCGCGGGGTTCGACACGCTGCTTCCCGGCGATCGGCACTTCCCGGCCGCGCTGCTGGACCTGGGTAATCAAACACCGTTGGTGTTGTGGACGCTGGGTGCGACATCGCTTCTGTCGGCTCCGCTGAGTGATCGGGTCACTGTCACTGGTTCTCGTGCCGCGACCGCCTACGGCCAGCACGTCGCAGCCGAATTCGGTGCCGATCTGGCCAACGCCGAACGCGTGATCGTCGGCGGGGGCGGGTATGGGGTTGAGGCGGCCGCGCACCAGGCTGCGCTCGCTGCGGGTGGGGCCACGATCGCGGTCCTGCCCTGTGGGCTGGACCGTCCCTACCCGACCGGTCACCGCGACCTCCTCCACAGCATCAGCGAGGTCGGCCTGCTGATGAGCGAACTGCCCCCAGGTACGCCGCCGGCGCGGCACTGGTTCCAGGCCCGGAACCGGATCCTCGCCGCACTCTGTGGCGTCACGGTGATCACCGAAGCTAGCCATCGGTCCTTGGCCCTGCTGACCGCCAGATACGCGCAAGACCTGGGTCGGGGTGTCGGGGTCGTTCCCGGCCCGATCACTAGCGCGACCAGTGCCGGATCGAATGAGTTGATCAAGCGCGGAATCGGGCGCATGGTGAGCACCGCTGAGGACGTGACTGAGCTCCTTGACCACTCCACACCGGCAGCCGGGCGCACCATTCGCCGAGGCTTGGTGCACGAGGCTCCCCAGCCACGTCGGCCACGGATCCCTCCGGACCTCTCTTGCTGAACCGCCGTGCGGCAGCCAATTTAGTCATACGAGCTCGGTGCGGGCCGCGGTGACTTTGGAGTTACCGAATGGGCGCCAATTGGCGTCGTCGTGCGGGCTCGCGAGCGAATCTTCATGAGCTCGTCGCGCGAACGTCGGCATGATCACAAAGCCCGGCCGTGACGGTGCACCTTCGCCGCATGTCGGCCGGCCTGGTCTGCGGAGGTGAGCGTGCGTGCCGCGTCGAGAGCGATCTTGGCGCGACCGAAGTCGATCTTCTGGGCTGTAGTCTCGGCCGGCGCGCCGAAGGCACTTCGGGTGGTGATCTTGTAACGGTCCCGGTAGGCGGCCACTACACGCGAATGCTGCCACCACGCGCGCCGCTGCCGCGGGTCTTCCGGTGTGTCGCCAAGATCACCAGTCCAGGGCGCCTGCGCGCCCAGTGCGCCATCGAGCACGGCGTCGGCGCGTGCCTCGATCAGATCCCGCCGCTCCTCCAACGCCTGGCTCATGCCGGCATCCATCGGCCCAACCGCCTCGGGCACGAGCCCAGCAATGAGCCGAGGCGAAATGCGTTTGTGGTGGTTGGTCCGGGCCGGTCTTGAGGTCGCGTTGGCCACGCGGTGATGAAGGATCGACGCGAGGTCGTCGGCATCGGTGAGCGGTCTTGCCCGCACCAGGCGAGGCAGCAACTGATCGATGTTGTGGTGGTTCGCCTCGGCTCGGCGTAACTCGGCGGTCAGCGAGCCGAACACGTCAGAATCGATCACCGCCTTGGCCTGATCACCGGTGAGTCCACAGTTTCCGATCAGTGTGGCCCAGCGGTCATGCTGGGCGGCGGCGGCGATGGTCTCGTACCCGGCTGCAAGTTGCGCGATCGAACCCCACGCTTCCTGCTCGGCGGTGATCGTCTGGTGTGCGGACAGCTCGGCGCCGACGTGCTGCACCACCCCATACAGAACGCTCCGGGCGGTCGCATTCGGATTATCGCCCGGGTGCGGCTCGTCATGCGCGTCATCAGGCCGATCCAGCACAATGTAGGCGGTGTTGGCCCGGCGGCCGCGGGTCATCGCGACATACAAATTCTCCCGCGTCGTTGTTGGCTCGACCAGAATGTGGGCGGTATCGGTTGTGATGCCCTGAGCCCGGTGTGCCGTTACGGCATATCCCAGGTCGACAGCTTCCGTCACATAGCTGGCAGGCAAGACAATGGATCCTCCACCGGCATGTCCGGCATGTCGGACTGAGATCGAGCCGTCCTCGCGGACCGCGGTGATTGTCCAAGGGTCGCCGTTGCGGACCCAGCCCTTGCGGTCACGAAGCCGCCGGTCGTTGCGCCTCGTGATGATCAGGTCGCCGGCTCCGGCGGCGGTTCCGTCGGACAGGGTGATCTCACGGCCGGGTTTGATTGTGCCGTCGATGATCAAGTCGGCCCGGGCTCTGGCGTTCAGGTGGGTGACGTCCTCTCGGGTTTCGGCGATCAGCACCGTCGCTAGGCCGGCTTCGCGGTCTGACCGCCAGGCCCGATAGGCGGCGTCGATCATGCCATCCGTGGCACCACCGTGGATCCGATCGTGCTCTAGATAGGTGTCGATGGCCTCGGGATGGCCGTGTCGCAATGCCAGCGATGCGGTCTTCTCCCAGCCGTGGACGAATCGATGGACCTCGACCAGCTCTGCGACGTGGCTCCGATCATCGACCAGCATCCCGAAGACGCCGCCCGCATCCACCGATTGCAACTGCGCATAGTCACCAACCAGCAACACCTTCGCACCCGCCTGTACCGCAAGGTTGGTGATCCGGTCCAAAGAGAGGGTGCCGGCCAGGGTCGCCTCATCGATGATCACCAGCTGCCCGGCGTCGAACGTGACGCCCCCGGTTGTGTGGTTGTGCCACCATTTCGAGGTGTTCTCCGTCGCAATCCCCAGATCGTCGCCAAGCACTTGGGCTGCGGCCGCCGATGGCGCCAGCCCGATCACCGAGCCGGCGCCGTGCTCGGACTCCCAGGCTCTGTGGAGGGCGGCCATCGCGGTGGTCTTGCCCGCTCCAGCTGGCCCGACCAATACATCCACACCACGGCCCGACACCGCGATCTTGATCAACGCGTCGATCTGATCGTCGCTTAGCGACTGGCCGTCGCGGTCTGGCTGGGACGTGATTTTATCGACCGTCTCCACGCTGACCGTCGGTGCTGTCACTGTCCGTGCGCGCTCGAGGATCCGATCTTCCGCGGCGAGCAGCTGCTCCGAGGAGTAAACGGTCGCGTGCTTCGGTCGGAACACCGAACTCCCATCCGGCCGCCGGAACTCGGCCGGGCTTGTCGCAAGTTCGGGTGGAGTCAGCCGCAGCGAGAGCCGCTCAGCAGCCTCAACCATCATCCCCACGACCGCCTCACGATCCTGCACTGTGGCGAACCGCCAGCCCATGGTTTGCCGAGAGGCCTCGGCCATCAGATTCCACCGCCGCCAGGTCGACCGCTTCTCCCCCACCGCCTCGACCACCGCCCTACCGAGATCATCGATCAGGCCGAGCGGAACATCATCAGCCCGCAACATGCGAGGTGCCGGGTTGCCGGTAATCAACTGCGCCCACCCGCCGGCGTCCTGGCCGAGCAGACCGGTAGCCCGGACACGCCACCCGGCCGTCAGCTCCGCCAGAGAACGATCCACTTTCGCCGGCCGGGTCGCCAGGGTTGCTTGCGCTCGGAGCTTGATCACGACCACTGACGTCGGCTGCCGGCGGTGGGTCGCGACGTACACTGCGATCAGCCGTTCCTTCTCCACCTCGATCGCGCGGGATCGTGACGAGAACTCCATGATCACCTCCTCACCCACTCCGGCGATCTCCCAGGCCGTGTTCCGGTCCCGACCACGGTCTCGCTGCTCCCAGCCAGTACCCAGCGTCCTGGTCAATTCGTCGGCCAGGACTGCGTTGTAGTGCTCCGAGATCGCGACGGTCGCCGCGTGCATCGGCCGCCCTGCGAGTGACCGCCAGCGTCCATCCAGAACTGTCTTGACCTTGTTCGAGAGCACCACGTGCGTGTGCAGTTGCGGATCCCCAATCCGAGAGTCGTAGTGGTCAAACGCCGTCGCGATCAGCCCGGTCACGTCGACGTGTGCAACGGCGCCGTCTGGGCCGGTTGCGCCGGCACGGGTGGATGCAACCTCACGCTCCATGAACGCAACCACATGCGCAACCGCGGCATGGTGCGATTGCATGATCAACGCCTGCGTCCCCGCGTCTGCAAACCCCCAGAGCACAGATGCGCTCTTCGGAACACTGAACGTGTAGTCGTACCCAGCCACCGCCCGCCGAGTCCCGCGCGCACTCTCTTCGGCCTCGATCGCTGCTACTGCACGTTGTCGCTCCGTCCCGAGACTTGGATCAAGATCAGCAACGCGATCAGCAATCCGCTCCGCAACGGTTCGGTACACCGGGAATGCACGACCCAGTGGATCGCCCGTGATCGGATCGCGTCCCATCCCGACCAGTAGCTGCAGTTGCGCCTCCGACACTCGATCGCCCGTCCGGATCTGCCCACCTGCGAGCGACGCGACACCCGCGCCGAGCCAGAAACCCGGCGGCGTCCCCTTCTCCGCGTAGTACCGAGTCAACGGTGTCGACAACAGCCGATCCCCATCCCCCGCCGCCACAGACCGCAACAGATACCGGTAGCCGTCGCCGGCCGACATCACCCGCATCGAAACCGTCACGGCCATATCTCCCTCACTCACGGGAGAGGTAGGCCCCTCGATCTGAAAGACGTGTGGACAGCCTGATCGAACCTGGCGGCGACTCTTGGGTGGGACGACCATTTCGATCAAGAAACCGTTTGCTCGGAATCCGATCGACACCCGAGTCTGGTGGCTGCAACGCCTCGAAGAGATTTAGCCCTTCTCGACTGATGGCGGCTCGGGTCGACAGCCATGCCCTGATGGCGGGTTCCTGATCTCCAAAGGACCTCAGCGCTGGTCGCGACATCCACCGAACGCCGCCGCAACACGGCGCCAAGAGTCCCAGTTGACTCGTCGACGGCTGGTGCAAGCCACCGCGGCGCCGGCGCGGCATCGGTCACGCACCTCATTGTCGACCCAGTCGAGCTACGGGGAACCGAGCACGACGACTCCGAGGACGCTCGATCCACAACCGAATGGCGCCGCCCATAGCAGTCCACAGGACACGCCAGAAGACGTGCGAAGTACGACGAGCCGGCCAGGCTGCGGCACTCGGTTCAGTGAAGGAGATCAGCACATGACCGACCCACGACCTTCCGCCAGCCTTGACCAACTCGACGCCCGGCTCGAGCTCGACGTCGCTCGAGCGCAGTCCGTTCTCGATAGGACGTTGACCGAACTCGCCGTGCAACTCACCCCCGCCGAGGTCCTCGCCGAGTTCAGCATCGACATGGGCAAGCTTCGTGAACGCCCGGGCAACATCTAGCGACCCGTTCGCTGCAGTCGTTCTCAGTGTCGCATCCGCCGGCCGCCGAGATGGCGCCTTCGCAGCGAGGCAACTCCTAAGATCAGCGCGGCTCGCAGGCCGAACTCGCTCACTCCAACTTTGGCCCGCTCGGTACCGAGACTCATGGACCGTCCAGTACCTGCGGACCTGCTACACCGACACGTTCGACGCGTGTCTCGCCGCATCAATCTGCGGCGGCGCAATCAGCCTGAACACCGCACTCACCGAACGACTGGCCTCCGAGATCGCTGACCGCACTGGGATCAGAGGACGAGCTGCGTTGCAGGCGGTCGCCGTGGTCCAATCTGTCGCCACGACCGATGCGGCGACAGCGGCGGCCGGTGTGCACCGGATCGCCTCGGCTTGCGGTGTGGGACGCACGCTCGAGCTGATCGGGACGTCCAGCAACAACCCGGTTCGGTCGCAACTGATGCGCCAGTGGTTCCTGCGGAACTTTCTCGACACGATCGACGAAGCTCTGCTGGGCGATCAGCGGCCCCGGGAGCGGGCGGTCTCGCGCGGGGAGGCACGTGAAGTCGCTCGCATGCTCGCGACCGGACAGCTCCGCAAGCTCATCGGACCCGATCACATCCCAATCGTCACCGCACACGGTACCCAACGTGATGATCTTGATCGACGACTGCTTCGCGGCGAAGTCGGAGTCATCGCTCCCTACGCCGACGAATCGCCACCACCGACGCCCCGAGATCTACTGCTCCAAGCGCGGACGGCGTGGACTCTTGCCACCCACGTTGATCGGGAGCACTGGCTGCACTCGAAACGATTCCCGGCCGATTTCAAGTCAAGGACCTGGCGGCGTCTCCCACCACCGGTGCAATCGCGATGGATCACCGACCGAGTCCTGGCCGGTCGTGCTGCGCGGATCCTCGAACCCTTTACCGGAACGCTAGTCACCGCGACCGACACCGCGGTCGCGGCCGGTCAGGTGTTCGCCCAACACCCACTCCCGAGCCACCCCGGCGAGCAGGACACGAATGTGACCGCCCAGGTCTTCCATTCCGAACGTGCGCTATCACCATCGCAACTCGGACTCACGACCTCGGACGCCGTCGCTGTCCGGATCCATCAACCATTCCGTGATGCGGCGCCGGGCAGCTACAACCGCCGCCGCTATTCAAACTCCAAACATGTGAACCGCGAGATCGACACTGTTACTGATCATGCGACCGCTCATCCCTCTCGCGGCAGCCAACCAAGCCTTCAGCCTCCATAGCACGCGAGGACGGCAGCCGTGGCATTCACAAGCGTGACCGCTTACGTCCCCAACCTCCGGATCGCTAGAGTACGCAGCAAGATCAGCGGACCTCGAAGTCACCTTCGTACGTGATCGGCCTTCCGTTCAGCTTTCGAACCTTCCACTCCCCTCGATCGGTGTGCATGACCTGGATCGAGAACTTTACTGTTGTCGCCGGCTGGAGGTGTTTCCCGGTGATCGTCACGACGTCGCCCGACCGATCGAAACCGATCACCTCGAGGTTCGGGTCCAGCCGTCTGAGCGTCTTGAAATCGGTTCGCTTCTTGAGGTCGTTCTCGCACGGGTTCAAGATCCCGCCATTGTCGGTGACAGGCAGGCACGCTTCGACGACGTTACCCGTGGCAGATTTGCGGAGAAAGCTCTGGGCCTGGGCCAAGATGGCCTCCTCGTCGGTCTCCTCGACCTCGCTGGGCGGACCCGACCGGGGACTCAGCGTGCCAGGGTCGGTGGCCGTCGGGCCTGGATGGCGGGCGGCGTACACGAACCCGAAGGCGGCGGCGCCCGCCACAGCGACAGCGACGGCACCGATCACCCAGGCCCGGAGTCGGCGACTCAATTGACGATGTGCTGGGAGTAGTTTCGTGGCTTCGTCGGGCATCCGCCCCGCGTCCACGACGTGTACTTGCCGTTCGTCGGGTACTCCGGGCCGGTCCGGGTGTAGCCCTCGCGGCACTCAGCGAACGCGTAGAAGTCGTGCCCGCCAGCCAGGCTGCACTTCGCCCAGGACTTGTACCCGGTCGTTCCACCGGCCCAGTAGAGACCGTTCTTGCAGCCGGTGTAGGCGGCCGGAAGATTCGTCGGTGGATCCTCGGCCGACGCCGGCACGGTCAGTCCGGTCAGCATCAGCGCCGCTGCTCCAATCGCCAGCCCGAGTCGTCGAATGATCATGAAGGCCTCCCCGCTAGGTGGATTCTTGATATCTGGTCAGACGGACGGTGGTCAAGGCGTGAGGGTCCAAAGCTGCTCGCACGGCAGTGGTCGCAGTTCCTCGGTCACGTCGTCGTCAACCGTCACCGCGAGACCGGGAAACCGTCGGCCGATCGCCGTCGCGTACTCCTGTGCAGCGACCGCGCCGGCCCGGTAGTCGTGCAGCAGGTGCTCGCCGAACCAGACCCGAACCCGGCGCTCCCGCACGGTCGACGTTCTGACATCCGCATCGTTCATACCTGACGATCGCCGAGTTCGGCGGGACTCCGGAACCATCTTCGTGGGACGTATAGGACGCTTATGTGTAAAATAAACGTCCCAGTAGGTATCGTGCGGAGGTGCGCATGGCAAACGAACGACTGCTCGCCGCAATGGCCCGGTCCGACGTCAGCGTCCCCGATCTCGCCACCGTCACCGGCAAGGACCCCAAGACCGTGAGCCGATGGATCGGCGGCCGCGTCCCGCACCCGCGCCAGCGGTTCCTCGCGGCCAAGCACCTCAGCGAAGACGAAGAGTTCCTCTGGCCGGGCGCCAGGCGCACCCCCGATGCCAACGCCGCCGGCGAGATCACCGCCACCTACCCATACCGGTCGAATCTCTCGACCGAGGCCTGGTGGCAGACGATCGAAGCCGCGGACAAGCAGATCGACCTGCTGGGATACACCCTGTACTTCCTTCCCCTCGACCATCCACAGTTGATCACCACGCTGATCGAGAAGTGCGAGGCCGGGTGCCGCGTCCGAGCGATCATCGCTGACCCGAAGTCGGAGCATGTCGCGCGTCGCGACGCCGAGGAGGACGAGCCGATCACCCTGGTCGCCCGCATCGGCACGTCGCTGAAGTACTTCCGGGAACTGCGGGACCTGGAGGGCTTCGAGATCCGCTACCAAGATCTTCCGCTGTACAACTCAGTGTTTCGGTTCGATGATCAAATGCTCGTCACCCCACACCTACACGCCACACCAGGCGCCTCAGCCCCGTTACTGCGCCTTCGCCGACTCGGCCCCGCCGGCCTGTTCTCCCGGTTCGCCGGCCACTTCGAAAGCATCTGGGGAACCACCACGACAATCCCAGACAGCGACTGGCATTGATCATGGGCCGGATCGACTACTGGCGCGATCACGCAGCACCAGCGGCCAACTCGCTCGTCGTGACCGCATCGGCCATCGTCACCGACCCGGACGGCCGGATCGTGCTCCACCGCCGCGTCGACAACGGTCTGTGGGCACTGCCAGGCGGACAGATCGAGCTGGGCGAGTCGGTCCGGGCCGGGGTGATCCGGGAGGTCCGGGAGGAGACCGGTCTTGACGTGCTCGCCGAGTACATCATCGGGGTCTACTCCGATCCTGACCACGTCATGGCCTACGACGACGGCGAGGTCCGTCAAGAGTTCAGCGTTTGCGTGAAATGCCAACTGATCGAGGGACCTCTCGCGGCGAGCAGCGAGTCCCACACGGTCCAGTGGGTACGGCCCGACGTCGTCGACCACCTGGACATGCACCCACGGATTCGAGCCCGGGTGTCCGACTTTCTGGGCGGGCGACGAGCACAACTCGACCCGTGACGACCAGCTACAGGCACCAGGAACGAAGTGACGGCGGCGGGACCGACCCGTGACTCGAACCTAATGCTCCCCTCTGGCGATATGCCCGATTCGAGCCCTTACGATCGCCGACCGGCTGCTGGCCAGCTTCTCTACGAGAGCAACCACATTCGGCAGCTCAGAGCGGTGGCGGAGTGCGCGGCTCGCGTAGATGTCAGACCTGATCCCAGGTTGCCCCAAGAGGTCATCGAGAAGCTTCGAAGCTCCTGGCACTCCCTTTGCGGTCCAGTGTGCCGCTCCCTCAACAACGGTGGCCCGCACCGACGCATCGGGATCGCCGGCGAGCGAAGCCAGGAGTACGGCCGCAGACGGTTGCTCTGTAGCAAGGACGATCCTGACTGCGGCCGCTCGCTGCTCTGATCCGCCAAGCAGTAGCTGGCAGAGAAACCCATCGGTGACATCAGATGGGAAGAGATGGCCTACCGCCAGTGCAGCTGCCCCGCGGACATCAATCCGGCGGGATAGGAATCCCAGGTCATCCGGCTCTCGGTCCCGGATCGTCTCCAACGGACTCCTGATCTGTCTCCTCACCTCTGGCGGCACTCGTTCCAGCGGGGTCGCACCCAGCAGTGCGATTGCGCCGGCGATATGGGCAGGGGCAGATCGCGGCTCCTCCAACGCTTCGATGCAGGGGGCCCAATCGGACACCTCTGGATGCCACACGTTCAGGAGCACGAGGGTCCGGAGGAGATCATGTCCGCCAAACCCGTAGGCTCCTCGTCGGGCCTCAGCGACTTCTGCGCGGACCTTGCCGGCGAGGCTTTTGATCATTCCTGCTGCAGCTGCACGGGGAAGGTCTGTGACGTTGCCGTAGTTGCTGAGTGCTGTGAGCTCACCGGCAGCGATCCGTTCCACCAGACGCGCGCGAACCTCAGAGTCCTTCTGGGCTGCAAGTCGAACTATCGCGCTGGCGAGCTCATCCACGTCTCCACTGCGCACTTTGAGCAGCTCGATCTCATCATCCGTCCAGCTGTCCTCGAGTAACTCGATCAAGCTGGCGTACCGCCTCCCGGTCAAGTCATCATCAACGGGGGGCAAAGAGACGACGAGTCGCCGGATCTCAGCACCGACCTCGCTCGATGCCGCGACCGTTAAGGCAGCGAGCATGCTCACAATCGCTTCTCTTACAAGGAATCTCGGTCTGAACCGGCGCTCGATATCTGTTCCGTTGCCGAGCGCGCGGATGGCCCAGCGGGCATGGCGATCGGCGTCCAGTTCTGCGAGAACATCCGCTGCTCGCTCAACCAATGTGAGATCGGCGCGAAGGGACGTCCGGGTGGACTGGTCGAGATCGACCGTGCTGGCCGCGGCGACGACAGGGTCCACAGGGCCGGACTCCAGCAGGCGGTCGACGGCGAGCTTGATCGACTTTTCAGAACCGGAGAACCGCAGTAGGTCCAAAGTCCAGACCGGGGTTTCGCCGACTTGTGCGGTCATCAGCTGACGTCGCGCCAGCAGTGAGGCTGTGTATCGCCAGGACTTGGTATCGGCAGCGAGTCCCGCCAGCAGCATCGCGGAGCGAAGGCTGCTCCACACGAGATCGCCATCGCCGATGGTCGTTGTCTTGTCATTTGCCCACGCCGCGAAGTCCTCGTCGAGTTGCTTCCCGAGACCGGTGGCCAGCACCTGCGACCGCCACCAGGCTGCTACGGTGTCCTGGCCACGCACGACGTCCTCGATGCTCCGTGCTGCTCGATCATCAGCCGCGCTACTTACCGCATCCTCCCGTCCACTCTCTCGGTCGACTGCGATCTCAGATGTCTGCCCGATGTCGACCTGGTCCAATTCGCGACGTGGCGTCTCATCCCTGGCAGGCTCCGCGACGTTGATCTGGAAGATCATTTCAATCGCCGCGCCCGCGATCATTCTCGCGGTCGGGTCGTGGCTTGCCGTTTGTCCGACCGTCACACTTGCCAATGCAGCGACGTGCGCTTCACCCAGCTGGCCCTTCTCGGCTAGGCACCTCGCCCGGTGCAGCTGGAGCCAAGCGAGGTCCACCGGGTTGGCCTCATCGTCGATGTGGTCGATTTCATGATCAAGAACCTCGAGGGCTTCTGTGATGCGCCCGTTTTCGAAGTAGGCGTGGGAAAGGCAAACCACCGCCGCGGAGCGGTCGTGAGACGTTGCTGCAGTCTCGAGAGGGCGGATCAACGACTCAACCGTTCCTTGGCTGATCCAGGTGTGGAGGTCGGCATAGAACCGCCACGTCCAGTCATCGCTATCGGCCGCTGCAGCCGCGTCGGCCAGTGGTGTCGTCCTGGCGAACCATGACAGATCGCTCAGCCGCAGCTGGGTGAGCAGCGCCACCGCCTGGTGTGCCGTGATGTCTGCTGGACCGGAGTTGGGATGCGGGGCCACAAGCCGGGGTGTTGCCAGCGCGTATCGAAGGAGTGCGGTCGTGCTGATCATCTGTCCGGGCGACCATGCGCTGCCCTCCCAGTCAGGAACCACGGCACCTGACATGGCGACCGCTTCAAGCTGATCACGATGTTCTTCGTCGACCGTCGAGTCGGCCCGCACAAAGATCTTGTTCCCTTTTCCAGTCGAGATAACTCGGTCAGCCGTGATCTGGACCCAATACGCCGTCTTCGACTCTAAGTTGAAGAGGACCAGGAGATGCGGAACGCTGTGCTTGGTCCAGTAGTTGAAGTGACTGTCATCCTGCTCCCGAAACCACCAGCCGCTGGACTCCTCGTGTACACCTGGCTCCTCGAACCAAGATGGCCCTGACTTGACCTGTGCGCCCACCAGGGCGCGGAGATCGACTCGACGAGAATCGCGAGCCATCAGCCAGTGATCGGTTCCCAAGTCATGTTCGGGGTTGGGCGACACGCCCCACCCGAGCAGCTCGAAGATTCCTTTGACGAAGCTCTGACCCGCAGTTCCGGGCCCTTCGGTCGCCCCCGCCCTCATGTCGTTCATACAGTGCCACCACTCCGCAATGCTGGCACAACTGACCGCTTCCTCATCATGATCAAGAACCCTCGACAGTTGCAACAGCTATGGGTGCGGTGAGAGTGATCTTCAGACCTGGGTGTCAAGTTTCTACTCGTCTTCCGAGTACTTCAGCGACCGCCACTCTTGTACCTGTTCGTCGTACTCGCCATTCCGCACGTCTTGCAGCGCTTGGGAGTATCCGACCGTGATCAGGTGATCGAAGAGGTCGGATGCGCCAAGGAGTCCCGATCCAGAGATGAGACTGGCGGCCGCTTCGTTCGCAGGTCCGAACGTCTCGTCGGTCGGCACGTTCCCGTACATGAGCGAGGCCGTCGACATCCACTCATTGATGTCTCGATCGGTGTAGGGCATACCACCAGTATCTCGCCCTGCTCCGGCGCGATCTGGGAAGCGACACGGACGTACCACCCGTTCTGTCCCGACTCATCAGGTCGGGGGATCGGAACTCGCCGCGGGCTGCGGTTTCGAGGCCCGAGCGGTAGCACCGGCTGACTGGTCAGAAGTCATGACCATTCGATCCGATCGAGCCTCTCCAGATTGCGATGAACATCCCGCTGACCTGTCCGCCAGCGACCCTGTAATCGTCCGGATTCGCGCAGGGAAGGACATGGCCGGCAGGGGTATCGCATGGTCGCCTAAGTGCAGTCTGGTCACCCACAACCGGTGTCGGCCGTTGGCTGGCGTGCCAGGGATCGTCCTTCGTAGCCTCGAACCGAACCCATGCATTGGTGATCTTGAGCTCGGTGGTGGTGAGGTCGGCCGCGATATCGATCGTGACGACGTGATCTACCGCCGAGTCCTCGCGGCTTGTCCGGGCAACCCACACGCCGGCGCCGAGTTGATCGCCGACCGCCGCGACTGCAGCTGCGATCAGTGACCAGCGTTGATCATCTCCATCGGGCCAGCGTTGGCGGCCGTCGCATATGTCCGGGTCCTGCGCGACCCATCGCTCAACATCGCGAGGGTGCGCTCGCCACCAGAAGCGCGGCATGTCGACCTGAACCTCGCGCCTCACGGTGCTCATGCGACCAACGGTAGGACGCAGCAGACGCATCGGGGGTCTCCTCAATTCAAGACCGAGCCGAGAATGATGCTCACGACTAGAGCCAGGGGCAGCGGCGGCCAGCAGGCCTGACCAGCGCCGCCGGCGGATACGGAACTGTTGCGCCGGAGCCGCGGATGTAGCCGGCCTGACGGGTGCTGGTTTGGCTGTAGCGGTGGGAGCTAGGCCTCAGTGAAGGCGCCGGTGTCGGCCGGGCTGGAATCGGTGGCCGATTGGTGCTCGATGCCGTTGTGGATGGTCCTGTGAGGTTCCCCCAAAACCGTGGAGGCATCAGCTATAAGGAGTAGCGATGCCAGAGAAGCGAACGAAGTATGACCGGGAGTTCCGTGATGGGGCGGTCCGGATCGTCGAGGAGACCAAGAAGCCGATCGCTCAGGTCGCTCGTGATCTTGGGGTGAATGAGGGCACCCTGGGTAACTGGGTGAACCGGGCCCGAGCTGAGAAGGAAGGCACCGAGGGCCTGTCCAGGGGCGATATCGAGGAGTTGAAACGGCTCCGGGCCGAGAACGCCGAGCTCCGGATGGAGCGTGATGTGCTCAAGCGATCCGTGGTCCTGTGGGTCAAGGAGGCGACGAAGTGAGCGTGGCACGCTTCATCGCCGACCAGAGGACGTTGTGGCGGGTTCCTATCGCCGTGTGCTGCGCTCTCCTCGGGGTCAGCGTGTCCTGGTTCTACAAGTGGCTGGACCGGCCGCCGACACCGAGGCAGCAGCGCCGGGCCGAGCTCGACGCGGCCGTGACGGAGGCGTTCAAACAGGCTCGTGGGCTGCACGGCTCGCCGCGGCTGGTCGGGGATCTGCGCGATGCCGGCTGGACGGTGAGTGAGAAGACGGTCGCGGACTCGATGCGCCGGCAAGGCTTGGTCGCCCGGAAGATCAAACGACGTAACGGGCTGACCCGGCAGGACAAAACCGCGCCGAAGTTCCCCGACCTGGTGAAGCGGGACTTCACCGCTGATCGGCCGAACGTGAAGTGGTGTGGTGACATCACCGAGATCCCAACGAGGGAAGGAAAGTTCTACCTTGCCACGGTGATCGACCTCTACAGCCGGCGACTCCTCGGGGCGGCGACCAGCCTGCACCCCGACGCCGAGCTGGCGTGCGCCGCGATCCGGATGGCCGTCACCTGCCGTGGCGGCCGGGACGTGGTCTGGCGGGACCGAGATGAGGACAAGATCATCTTCCATACCGATCGCGGGTCGACCTACACCGCGACCAGTCACGCCAAGCTGTGCCGGCGGATGGGGATCCGGCAATCGATGGGCCGGGTCGGGTCCTGCTTCGACAACGCCGCCGCAGAAGCCTTCTTCAGCTCACTGGAATGGGAAGTCCTATCGCGACATGAGTTCCAGACCATCGACCAGGCCCGGGCCGTTGTGCTGGACTGGTGCTACGGCTTCTACAACTACGACCGGCGACACTCCACCATCGGCCAGGTCAGCCCGATCAACTACGAGAACGCGGCTCTCAACCGGGACGCCGCCTAAGGAAACCCTCCACGATTCGGGGGGAACCACAATCTGAGGTTCCCCCAAAACCGTGGAGGCATCAGCTATAAGGAGTAGCGATGCCAGAGAAGCGAACGAAGTATGACCGGGAGTTCCGTGATGGGGCGGTCCGGATCGTCGAGGAGACCAAGAAGCCGATCGCTCAGGTCGCTCGTGATCTTGGGGTGAATGAGGGCACCCTGGGTAACTGGGTGAACCGGGCCCGAGCTGAGAAGGAAGGCACCGAGGGCCTGTCCAGGGGCGATATCGAGGAGTTGAAACGGCTCCGGGCCGAGAACGCCGAGCTCCGGATGGAGCGTGATGTGCTCAAGCGATCCGTGGTCCTGTGGGTCAAGGAGGCGACGAAGTGAGCGTGGCACGCTTCATCGCCGACCAGAGGACGTTGTGGCGGGTTCCTATCGCCGTGTGCTGCGCTCTCCTCGGGGTCAGCGTGTCCTGGTTCTACAAGTGGCTGGACCGGCCGCCGACACCGAGGCAGCAGCGCCGGGCCGAGCTCGACGCGGCCGTGACGGAGGCGTTCAAACAGGCTCGTGGGCTGCACGGCTCGCCGCGGCTGGTCGGGGATCTGCGCGATGCCGGCTGGACGGTGAGTGAGAAGACGGTCGCGGACTCGATGCGCCGGCAAGGCTTGGTCGCCCGGAAGATCAAACGACGTAACGGGCTGACCCGGCAGGACAAAACCGCGCCGAAGTTCCCCGACCTGGTGAAGCGGGACTTCACCGCTGATCGGCCGAACGTGAAGTGGTGTGGTGACATCACCGAGATCCCAACGAGGGAAGGAAAGTTCTACCTTGCCACGGTGATCGACCTCTACAGCCGGCGACTCCTCGGGGCGGCGACCAGCCTGCACCCCGACGCCGAGCTGGCGTGCGCCGCGATCCGGATGGCCGTCACCTGCCGTGGCGGCCGGGACGTGGTCTGGCGGGACCGAGATGAGGACAAGATCATCTTCCATACCGATCGCGGGTCGACCTACACCGCGACCAGTCACGCCAAGCTGTGCCGGCGGATGGGGATCCGGCAATCGATGGGCCGGGTCGGGTCCTGCTTCGACAACGCCGCCGCAGAAGCCTTCTTCAGCTCACTGGAATGGGAAGTCCTATCGCGACATGAGTTCCAGACCATCGACCAGGCCCGGGCCGTTGTGCTGGACTGGTGCTACGGCTTCTACAACTACGACCGGCGACACTCCACCATCGGCCAGGTCAGCCCGATCAACTACGAGAACGCGGCTCTCAACCGGGACGCCGCCTAAGGAAACCCTCCACGATTCGGGGGGAACCACAATCAGCCCGGTGGCGTGGAAGGCCGGATGCACAAGGGCGTGGACATAGCCCACGATCCGTTCGCTCTCCTCAGCGACCAGGACTGTCGCCCGCGGATCAGCCAGGATGTCGCCGAACGAGTCCCCAAAGTCTTCTTCCACCGGCGCATAGGACGTGGCGAGAGCAACAGCCAACGGAAACACCGCAGCCTGATCCGACGCCACCGCCGGACGAACAAGACCATCCCAGACCGGAGACGATGAACTACCGGCGCGGCGTCGATACGGCCTGGTCTCCACGCGGCCGCGATCAGAGGGATCGCTGTCGGCAGTCTCGGTTAGCTTGTGCCGATGAACGTGAACGATCTCGAGCGCTTCATTGTCGAGGCAAAGGCCCGGACGTATGTGTCGGGTGGCGACCCCGGTGCGTCCTCTCGTCCGGCGTCGCATGATCTCGGATACGAGCGCGGTGATTGGCGCTACCTCGATTCGTACTTCGGCGGCTGGGACTTCATCGGACAGGAGACCGTCTGGTTCCGCGGACTGCCTGTCTGGGCCATGAATTGCTACGGCTGGATCATTGATCGTGAGGCGATCTGCGCCGAGGTCGCCGGGCGGGTGATCATGACGGCATTGAGTGATCTGTACGAGCAAGGACGATTCCTCGGTGGATTCGCCACCGAAGTGTCGGGATGGTGCTACGCGGATGAGTCACGGGGAGACGTGACGCATTTCGAAGGCCGCGAACGCATCAGCCGGCCCGGCGAGCCCGAGGTGTATGGCCTCGTCTACCACGGCGGGCTGATCCGGTCGGAGTGACGGCGACGCTACGCCGCACGGCCGAGCAAGAGCGCGATCGTTAGGCTGCCGATATGGCTCGAACCGATGCGGACGGTGAGATCGAGACACTGGCGCGGCGGGCCGCGGCGGGTGATGCGGAGGCGTTGGAGGACCTGCTGGCGCGAGTCCGGCCGCAGGTGCTGCGGAACTGTGGCCGGATGCTGCACTGCCGGCAGGACGCCGAGGAAGCGTGGAAGCCCCGAACGAGACAGCCTGGTGGCCGAGCTGGCCGAGCCAGGAGACGTTACTCAAGGTGGCCCGGAGGATCGGCGGATTCCAGGGCAATAGCCGGTTCACCACCTGGCTGTACGCAGTCGCCAGCAACACCGCCCGAGAAACGTACTCCTCGCTCAAGCGGCGCGGCCAGACCGAGCAGCTGATCGAGGCGCCGGTCCGGCCGAGTAATGCTCGGACCAGCGTGATCGCGGGCGGCCGAGTGGACCCTGCTGAAGGCGGTCGAGAAGCTGCGGACGCGTCAGCCCGAGCTGGTCGAACCGTTCGTGCTGCGCGACGTGTCCGAGCTCGACTACACCGAGATCGCCCGAGTGCTCGAACTGCCACTCGGGACGGTCAAGTCGCGGATCCACCGGGCCAGATGGGAGCTGCAGAGCCTGCTCGAAACCCACGACTGAGAATTCCCCAGAACAAATCCCGGTCGGGAGCAGTCGTATCCCATAAGAACGATCGCAACCGGAAGGATCCGACCGATGTCCACCGTGCTGAGCCGCATCGCCGCAGCGGGGGTGGCGACCCTGCTGATCACCGTGGGACAGCTCTCCGCACCGGGCACTGGGTTCAGCTGGTCGGGTCGCCTGACTGCTGATCAAGTCCCTGCGCGATCGATTCCAGGGCGCGATGATGACGCGTGAAGGTTGATCGCCCGTCCGGAGTCAGCCGGAGAAGCGTGACGACGACCCGGCCGTCCGGGACCTTGTCCACAGCAATCAAGCCTGCTTCCGCCAACGCCCACATCTGCTTGCTCAGAACCGATGGAGAGACCTGCAACGCCTCCCTGACGATCTTGAACGTCGCCGAATCGACACTGCTCAGAGCTGCGACGATTGAATATCGAACTGGCGACGCCAAAACCGGCTCCAAGTCCGCCAGATGATCCGCCAAGCTCACCGATGCCCACCACCGAGCCACAGACCGAACACAAGCCGAGGAACGGTCAAGACGACACCCGCCAGCCCAACGAGGAGCCCGAGCGGGCCCACGTCGGCCAACTCGAGACCCATCGGCGGCGAAAGCAACGACGCACTGACGACCAATACGACCCCGCCTATTAGCATGAACCGCTGCGAAATCCGGTCGAACCGGCCAAGCCCAGCCGGAATCACCGAACGACGAGCCGTGACCCACCGATTCAGCAGCACCGACGACACGACGCCGACGGCGAATACGCTCAAAGCCGTCACCGAGTTCCACGCGTAGGCATACACCAACCCGAACCCGGCGAAGATCAAGATCTGAACAACCGCACCAACCATCACCGCCCGCCGAAACGGTCGAAAATCCGCTCCGGCAACAGCCCTACTAGCCATCGCACCGGCCTGGAGCCGCGCAGCAGCCCGATCCGCATCTGTCATCACGTGCTTCCCTCCTGATCGATTTCCCGAACGGTACCAGTTTCCACATTGGAAAGCGAGTCGCGGTCCAGACAATAGTGCACAAAGCGGCCATCGACGGAACAGTGATGCACCGACCGTGACGGCTCGAGACCAGCTGCCGAACGGCCCCGGTCACCCTGATCGTTGATCAGATGCGCTGATACCAAAGGACCCATGAATTGAACCGCGGCCCTTCCCAGTCCGTGTGGACCAGCGGATGGTTATTGGAAACGGACCCACTGGACCTCCCCCCTGGAAAGGACATCTCGTGTTGTCCACACTGCGTGCTTTGATGATGGCGGCAGCCTGCCTGACCGCGACCCTCACCTTCACCACGGCTGCAGTTCCCAGCGCGACTGCAGCGACTACATCCGCTCCTGACGGCCTCCATGTCACCGGCACCGGGTTCGACGAGATCTCACTCGCCTGGACCCGAGTGCCCGGAGCCGAGTTCTACCGCGTGCTCGTCAATGGAACTTGGCTTTCCGGCGTCTACGACCCCACGACAGCGGTCACGATCACCCAGCTCAAGCCGGGCACCACCTACACCTTCGAAGTCCAATCCCGGCCGGCCGGAGGCGAGTTCGGTACTGGTGCAACGCTACGGGCGAGCACCCTCGCCGACACCCAGCTACCAAGCGCCCCGACCGACCTCCGCCTAGCCAAGGACGGCACCGGCACGTCGATCGGGCTCGCCTGGAACACCCCAACTGACAACTGGGGCGTGGAAGAGACCTACCGCATCTTCGCCGACCAACGGCTCGCCCTGATCGGCGGCAAACCTGCCACCTGGCTCCTGCTCACCGACGTCTACCACGGTGGCCTCAGCTGCGGTGCAACCTACACATTCACTATCCAAGCCTGGGACAAGGCCGGGAACCTATCGGCCCAGAGTGCACCACTGAGGACCACTATCCCGCCCTGCTAGTGCCCTGTCAGGCTGATCCGCAGCCTAAGTCGGTGTGCAGCGTAGCGAATTAGGTAGCGGATCAGCCTGACAGGACAGACGATAGAAGACATGTACATAATAGCCATGTACAGTATCTGCCATGCCTTCAGCTGACCCGACACCCGGCTATTTGGTCTGGCGGCTTTCAATGAAATGGCGGGGCGCCGTTGACCGAGCCCTGGCGCCCTTGGATCTGACCCACGCTCAATACGTAATCTTGTCCTCGATTTACGGCATGGACCGTGCCGGCCGACAGCCGAGTCAACGCGAGCTGGCGGATCACACCGGCCTCGAGGCCTTGTACGTGTCCAAACTCGCCCGCGGCCTTGACGCCGACGGACTGCTCTTGCGCGTGCGAGATCCGGGTGACTCCCGAGCCGTGCGTCTGGCGCTCAGCGATCGTGGCCATGAAGTCGTCGGACCCGCGATGCGGACGGTGAAAGCGCTGGTCGATCAGTTGCTCACGCCGCTCGGTGGTACCGACGACCCCCGTACAGCAGCGTTCGTTCGTGATCTCACGGTCCTGCTCGACACCCGGCTCGACCCCACCGACAGCTGAAAGAGGTCGCTATGCCTGACATCCTCGCCATCGACTCGACCATCCACTACCAGGACACCGGAAGCGGAACCCCTCTTGTCTTCCTTCACGGCAATCCGGGCTCCTCGTTCGTGTGGCGCAATGTGCTGCCCGGTGTGGGCCCAGGACGCCTACTCGCTCCCGACCTGATCGGCATGGGGCGCTCTGGCAAGCCCGAGATTCGGTACAGCTTCGCCGATCACGCGCGCTATCTCGACGCCTGGTTCGACGCCCTTGCCCTGGACCGCGTCGTCCTGATTGGACATGACTGGGGCGGCGCGCTCGCCTTCGACTGGGCAACCCGGCACCCCGACCGGGTGCTCGGTCTCGCGTTCTTCGAAAGCATCGTCAAGCCGATGGACTGGGACGAGTTATCGCCGCAGGCGCGCAAACGATCCGAGGCGATCCGCACACCGGGCGTGGGTGAGGACATGGTGCTCGACCAAAACCTGTTCGTCCGCCAAGCATTCACCGGCGGCGTGCTCAATCCGGTCGACGACCAGGATCTGACGATCTACCTAACGCCCTACCCGACCAGAGACAGCCGGCGGCCCATCCTCGCTTGGGCGCGCCAGTTGCCGCTCGGCGGCGAGCCCGCTGAGCTTGTCGCTCGCATCGAGGCCTATGACGCTTGGTTGGCCGCCAGCGCCGAGGTACCCAAGCTGCTGCTGACCTTCACCGGCTCCCCCACGCTGCTCATCGGCGAGGCGATGTCAGAGTGGTGCGCGAACCACATCGCCGCGCTGGAGATCAGCTCTTGCGGCGAGGCCGGGCATCACGCCACCGAGGACCGTCCTGACGAGATCGCCGCCGCAATTTCCGGATGGGCGGACCTACACGGATTGCGATCACCCAGCCACAGCTCGGCGAATAGCCGCCGGTAGCGGCGTGGTGGATGCGTCAGCGGAACCGTTTGCGATCTGCCCGCGAGCATCGTCGTGGGGAGGTTGGTGTTCGCCGGGGCGATGGTCGGAACGTTCTAGGCGTCGACCGAGCTTGTCAAATTCGTAGCAAACGCCGCGTCCGAGAGAACGACGATGTGTGACAACACCACCGGCCTAGTCGGTCACGGCTGACCAGAACCCTCCGCTATCGCGGATCCGGAAATGCTCCGGTTCACCTGACTCCGCTCAAATCGGTGAATGCCGTCACCCACTTCGAGGCCCAAGAGAATGAGGAGAGACCTCGATGCCGCCCGGCCAGGACCGTTCACCGTGGTGACGGCCGAATGGAGCTGACCTACGGCGACGATTGTGTTGACATTGTCGGCTCCTTCTTTCGTCGCGGTCCCCTGATACGCCGGATCATCAAGAGGACGACGATCACTGCACAGATGAGGCCGGGACCACAGTGCACGGCCAGCACACCGAACAGTGTCGGTCCGCCCCACGCGTCCTGATAGCTACCGGGGTCCCCGAAGTCCACCACGAAGAACTCGATCACCGCGCGGACTATAAAGTACAAGGCGATCAGCGACCCCAGAACGATCAACACGACTCCGCCGACTTTACGCACGCTCACAGCCTCCCAGCTACTCGGTCACCACTATCCAATCAGTGGTCAGGTTCGAACTCGTCTCCATGTCTGGCTATTCGGCCGCGCGCCCCGAGGGCCCGCGATAAGAACTTCTGCACCGGCTTGCTCGGCTTCACCCTGCTCCACCACAACGACCCGCCCCGCTTCGCCCAGACCATCCCACCTCCAACTGAGCGGACTGAGCAACCTGGCCCGTCAGCCGATGCCCGACGGCTGCACACCCGAACCCGGCGGCTGGAACCGCATCCAACTCGCCGTCGACGACCTCGACGCAGCCGTTGACAGGCTCAAGAACGCTGCCGCCACGTTCCGCCGGGACACGGCCTGGGCCACGGCGGGCGCCAGAACCTGATCGACGACCCCGCCGGCAACCCCGTTGGACTGTACGAGTGGGGCAACTGAGGTCCGAGATATTGTGATCGGCTGAGCACCATCGTCGTGATCAACTTCATCTCGACGGACCGGTCCGGCTGGTATGCCAGACGCGCCCGTCACGCGATCTGTGCACAGAAAGGTGGTGAATACCGTGGACGTCATCACCTACGCGAAGATCACGAACTTGTGTTGTCGACTCGGGGGAAGGCTTTCTGATCCAGTCCTCGACGCGGTACGGGTCTACTACTTCGTCGGTGAGGCAGAGCTCGCTGAAGCGACCTTGTTGATCGGACTGGTAGCCGAAGAAGTGGCGATCACCGAGTCGGAGCTGGAGCTCCTCCGCGCGTTCGTAGAGAAACCCACTGTGGACGACGTATGGCAACTGCGGGTTGTCAGCGATATACCACCGTCAATTCACCCGTTCTGCCCCAAGGAGCCGGCGACCGCGCCCGATCCGAGCCAGGCCGATGATGTTCTGGTGACCGAAGCCAGACGACATCATGTACGCAGCCTGCATCGAGCCTGGCGTGGTCCGCGGGCCGATTCACCGACCGGAACGTGGCTCTATGTCGCCCTGGTGGACGCTGGCCGCGATGTGTTGGGCATCTATTCAAGTCTGAGTTCCCGCCTTGGTGCGACCCTACGCCTGGCCTGGCCACTCGAGGTGATGTCCAGTGACCAGCCACCGACGCCGTACCAGGGTGACGCGCTAGCGGCGGCCAGCCAGATCTGGGCCCAATGACCCCTGCGGACCGAGATCTGGAGCCATGGGGCCCGCTGCGTGTCAATCTGCGATCGGAGCCGAGCCAGCGGATCTTCGCGTCGAGTTGCTCACCAGCAAAGACCAGAGTGACCGAACCAGTCGGCACCTTTATGTTCGGGGTCTCGCGGATCGGGCAGGATGCCAGTGAGCAGCGTCCTGCAGTCAGCGGGCGCCCAGCCCGGGCCCGGCGAGCATCGACCCGAGCCCGCGGACCGCTGTTGGCTCGAAATCAGCCCGGTACACCCTCGGCGAGGGCGGCTGCCGCACCTGTTGCCCAGCACCTGACGCTGGACCACGCCACGCCACGCCACGTCCCGGTCGAGGTCGGCCAATGTGAGCGGTCCCGACTGCACATTCTTCGGACAGTTCGACGCCCTCGGCGGGGTGGCGTGGGCAGGTAGTTCACGTGCACGGCCACCATGTGTTCGGGCGTGGCCACGGCCATGCCCTGGGTGATGGCGGAACGGAAGTCGCCGCCGTGCGTGCCGTAAGGCGGATAGTCCAGCTTGTTCATCAGCCCGGTGCGCGTCCCAGCCGCATGGCATGGTCGGGCCGGACAGGCCGAAGCCGGGAAACCGAGGGATCACCAGGTGGAAGTCCCGCGACAGCGGTTCGATGACGTCCAGGAACTCCAGCACGGACCCCCAGCCAGCCGTGGACAAGCACGAGCGGCAGCGCGTCCGGCATGGTCGAGCCGAACGTGGAGAAAGTGCACGCGCTGGCCGTCGATCTCGGTGGTGAACTGCTGAAGCGCGTTCAGGCCCGCTTGGTGCCGGCGCCGGGTCTATCGTCTGCACCTATGGCAACCTGGGACGACGTGCACCGCATCACCATCGCGCTGCCCGAGGTCTCCGAGCACGCCTCTGGTCGCCCGTTTGCGGGACCATCCTGTTCGCCAGTCCGGAACCGCCGCGCGGGTTCGAGACATCTTGGATAGCGCCTGCCAGGGAGTTTTGCACGTCGCCGATGCCGTGGCGTTCGGGTAGGTGCCAACGGCCGGTGCTGGGAGTGGAAAAAGGTCCGACCACGAGGCCAGCCGTACGATGACGCGGACGGTGCCGGTCTGGGACGCATCTCGCGGATCTTCCAGACCGGTGACGAGTTCGCCGCCTAGGTGGCCAACTGCACCGTGCTGATCCGCCCCAACGACCGGCTCGGCTCGCTCTACATGGCGGCGATCAAGCCGCTCCGCCACGCCTTTAAGCAGAAGGCAGCCCGTAAGGCGGGCCGTGCAGGCCGGACCGCTCGGCAGCGGCCCTTCGTCGCCCGCCCTGCCTAACCCAACCCGGCGCACGCCGGACCGGCTAGAAAACCGCAATTCTGGACGTTGGACGAGCCGCGGTTACCGATCACGTCGTCACACCCTGGCTGATCTTGGACAGGTCGTCCTCGGCCAGCACCGGGGCGTTGTCGGCGTGGGAATGCGCGTCGATGAAGGCCGGGCAGACAATCCGACCATCGGCGTCGATCACGCCCTTCTCGGCCGAGCGGAGCTCGGTTCCCGGAACTGCCCCGCCAGCTCGACGGCCACGATCCGCTCGCCGTTGATCACCACTGTTCCGGGACAGGCTTCTCGGCCGGTGCCGTCGACGATCCGGGCGTTGATGATCTTCATCCGGCCCAGTGTTCGGACCTCTGACGACCCGGCCACGGGCGGCCGGATCGGGTCATTCCAGCGGATCGAGAGCCGAGGGAACCTTCTCAAAGATGATGGACACTCCACCGATGACGGGGTTTGCACTTCACCCGCGAGGCAAGGATGGTGATGGAGGTGCGATGGCACCCGGCGAGAGGTCAGGCTACGTGCGGAGTGACGATCGGGGCGACGGTGTCGTCGGCCGCCTTCCGGAGCCGCCGCCGACGGTCGGGGCCGAACCCGACGATCCTGGCTCCGATGGCGCGGGCTCCGATGACTTCGTCCTCTGGGCGGACCTACGGGGCGGTGACGAGGAAGCGCTGCGGTCCCTGTTCGTCCGGCACGGCCACGCGGTCTACAACTTCTCCTTCCGGCGGACGGGTTCCTGGTCCGTCGCGGAGGACGTCGCCCAGTCGACCTTCACCACGGTCTGGCGCCGGGCCGTCGCGGGCGATCTCGCCGAGCTGCGGTTGCCGTCGGCGCGGCCGATCCTGTTCGCCTTCGCGCGCAGGGAGGCGGCCAACCAGCTCCGATCGGCCCGGCGGCAGGCCCGGCTGGCGGCCCGGATCGCGGCCGGCCGCGACGATCTGTCGGCCGACAACACCGACGAGTGGCTGGCCGCGGAGTCCGCGATGCGCCAGATCAACGAATCGCTGCAGATCCTGCCACAGCAGCAGCGGGAGGTGATCGCGTTGGTGCGCTGGTCCGGCCTGTCACTGGCCGAGGCGGCCGAGTCCCTCGGCGTGCCGGTGGGCACCGTGAAGTCGCGGCTCAACCGGGCCCATTGCCGGTTGCGGGATACGCCGCTGGCCGGCTTGCTCGAGGGAGGTCCCCGATGACTCAGCGATCTAAGCCCGATCGGCTGCCGCCCGAACGCGAATGGTCCGATCTGATGGGCCGCGCCGATCGGGTCATCGCCGAGGTCGGACGGAAGGCGCCGCGGGTCCGGCGTCGTCGTACCGGCTATGTGGTCCCGGCCATCGCTGCCGCGGCGGCGGCCGTCGTGGCCGCCCTCGGTGTCGACCTGCTGAGCCACCCGGTCGCCCCGAGCGTGACCGCGACGCCGCCCGTGACCGTGACACCGCCGGGCCACGTGCCGTCGAGAGGGCCGTCGCTCAAGCTGTTGCGGGTGGGTGAGACGGCCGACCTCGAGCACGCCAAGATCACCGTCAGCGAGGTGGCCGGCACCGGGCGCGGCGTCGCGGTGAAGATCCAGGCCTGTGTCGTCGACGCGCCGCCTGACCGGTTCCCGAACGGACTGCAGCTCCGCCTCGGCGACTGGATGGCGGTCCGGAACGACTTATCCGGGATCGCCTTGGCCTCGGCGCAGGAATCGGACCTGAAGCCGGTCTATCCCGAGTCGGCCCGGATCAGCCAGGGCGAGTGCGTCATCGGCTGGATCCCGCCGATGGATCCGCCGGGAGAAGGCGAGATCTCGTTGGTCTATTACGGCGAACTCGGCGGCGAGGCGCGCTGGCTCCTCGAGTGAGCCGGCCCGCCGGCGCTGGCGGAACCTTTTCCTCGATCCCGGACCACCTACCCGCAGCCGACCATCCGGTCGGACGGAGGTCCCGGCAACGGGAAAGAGAGGTGTGGTGGTGGCAGCGATGATCAGCTCGGAACGCCTACCGGACGACGAGGTGAGGAGAGAGCCCGGTCCCGGCGAGGGGCCGAGGAATGGTTTCACGAGGACACCGAGCTGGCCGCCGTCGCGGCGATGCTGGAGGGCTGCGGCTGGCTGGATCCGGATCGGGACGTGGCCGGCTATCAGAGGGAGCCGTGGCGGTGGAGCGCGGTGCGCGATCTCTGGCACCGGGCCGGGCGCCCGACCGCGGCCGACCCGGACTGGGAGCTGTTCCTGGAGAGTCTCGACTGATCCAAGGGATAGGGGTGACCCGCATCACTCCGTCGCGGTGGAACCTCGAGCCAGGGTCCGGACAACTACAGGGCAGATGCCAACGACGGAAGGATCACCCATCATGATCACTGGACGGCGAATCGCCGGGGCGCTCATCGCGGCCACGGCCCTGTCCCTGACACTGCTCCCCGCCGCAGCGGCCGAGCCCAAGACTGTGCCAGGAGAAGGATTCGGCACTCGGGTGATCGAGCCGGCGGTCGTCCGCACCGTGGCTCGAGCCCACGATCACGGACCCAAGCGGGGCACCGGCCTGTCCCTGGTGTGCAAGGTGAGCGGGAAGCTGCACGGAAAGCCACCGCACCAGTCCGCGAACGCCCTCAAGCTGCTGATCAAGGACCAGCACGGAAAGGTGTACTCGTGCAAGATCATCTAGAGGTTGCCGGGGACACGGATCATCCCGCCTCGCAGCGATGGCGCCAGCCCGCACTGAAGGCTTCCACCTGTCGCCTCACCGGAAGGACGGGGAGAACGCGGGCATGAAAGCGTTCCATTTACCTGACGTCACGCGATTGATCGCCCGGCGCCTATCCCGGCGCCCCAACCGATCCGGTCGACCGGCCGCGTTCATGCGTCACCTCGCCGAGTCCGACCTGATCGGCGGGCTGGAGTTACCGTTCGTGGACGGCGAGGCGCGCTGGGCCCCAGCGGAGCTGCCGCGTGACTGGAGCCACCTGGTGACGGCCGCGCCCGGGGCCACGATCCGGCCCCGCGCCGACCCGACGTACGGCCCTACCCTCGACCCGAAAGGAGGGCCGGCAGTACGGGTCTACTACTTCGTCGGTGAGGAAGAGCTCGCTGAAGCGACCCTTGTTCATCGGACTCGTAGCCGAAGAAGTGGCGATCACCCAGTCGGAGTTGGAGCTCCTCCGCGCGTTCGTAGAGAATCCCGCTGCGGACGACGTATGGCAACTGCGGGTTGTCAGCGAAACATCACCGTCGACCCAGGGCAGCAACGTCGTGCCGAGCTAGGGTCGCTCCCGGCTCCAGCGGCCGAGCCGATGATCTCCGAAAGGGTCCGAGGAGGTACATGCTGACGGCCATCGCAACCACCATCTCGAGGTAGTGCCGGACGCCGACTGCGAACGGAGTGCGCCATCAGTGATGCGCGGGATCCCCGGGCCCGACGCACGCCGGCCGGGGCCGACTTGGTCTACCTGCGATTTGCCGGTCTGACTTGGTTTGTGTCGTGTTCATGGATCGATGATCGTTTCGATCAACGCTCAGCGGGGACATGTCTGCCGTCACGTACAGACCATACAAACCGCATACCCGTTGGTCCTATCCCACGAGCCTTCGAGCGTTCGATCATGGTGCAGCGGCAACACCGCAGTTGCCCACCGCTTAAGCCAACCTGTATCAATCCAGGGAACTGACAATTTCCGACGCGATATCGGGAAGATGTGCGCAATTCACAGTGTTGTCCTTGATTGGGCCGGTCACATTGTAAGTGATCGCCAGGTGCTGCTCTTCGTGGGTGTCGATTACGATCTCGCAGGTAGGTCGGCCGGTCATCCTCGACCCGGTCCAGGCGGGGAAGCCGCGGACCTCTGTCTCTTTCGGTTCCGCGTCGGAGAAGATCGAGGTTTCGTAGATCGACTCTTGGTAGATGATCACGGTCAGCGAGTAAGGCGGCTGTCTGTGAGCCCAGGTACAGTCCAGAGTCCCCGACTTATTGAAGTATTCGGCGACCGGCTTTCCCCTCTTCACCTGCCACCGGGTGACCGGAACGCCATCGAGCGCGGAACAGTCCCGCATCTTCGAAAGATCAAGTTCTCCGGTCCGTGAGCGACGCGTCGGCTCCCACGCGCCCGGGGTCCGGGTCGGGCGTGGTGTCGGCGAGGTCCCGCTGCTGGTCGCCTGCGGCCGGCTGGGGCTCGGCGACGGCGTGTCCCGCCACCGTGTGGGAGCGTTGAGTGTTGGCAGATTGATCGGTTCCGTGCCCGGGAGCCTTGCGCATGAACCCGACAACATCGCCGTCGCCACAATGGCGATCAAGCACCCGATCTGACGCCTCGGCATACGATGGTTCCTTTCCTGTGCTCGCGAGAACTGACCGCTGGTCGCTGAATTCCGTGTCCCGCCGCACCCAAGTGATAGGACGGCCCGGTACTTACCCGGTTGTCTGAGATGTCGCCGCGTCGCTCATTGGCAACCTTGCCCGGGCCAGCCGGGAGGCGGGCGCGCCGAACAGTCCGACCTGAGTCAAAGTCGTCCCCCGCGACCGTTCATCGCGACCATGCTGGCGGAAGGAATCGACGGTTTGTCGACGGTGACGCGGGTTAATGTGCGGCCATGCTCTCTTCGGAATCTTGGGCCCAGTTCCGGCGTAGCCACCGGCGGCAAGCCGGTCCGTACGTGTCCTGGGCAGCGCCGGCTGGGCACGCACCACGGGCCCAAGACCATAGCCCCTACGGGGTGGCCTCCGGCCAGCCTTGACCCCGGGCGCCGCCCGCGACGCAGGCCTACCTCACGATCATCGCGGGTCACCAGGGTGTGAAATCGTCTGAGTGCTCGCTCCCGCAGCACGGTCTGGAACGGTGGGTTCGCGAACTCGGAGTGCCACCTCACGTCAGGTGTCTCGGATCGCCCGGTCACGAAGCTGTTCCGGGGCCGTCCTGGTCCGGGTGACGAATTCCCCGATCTTCGTCAGGGCCTCCTGCGCCTCTGGCAGGAATGACCAGAACAGCTGGAAATTGTGCGTGTCCACCGGATACAGCTCCGTCACCACCGCCACTCCGTATTCGGCTGCCCGCTGTGCCAGCAGCCGGGCCTCTGGCGCGAATGGATCACCTGTCGCGGCCTGGATCAGGAAGGGTGGTAGCCCGCTCAACTCGGCGTCCAATGAACTGATGAGCGGATCATCGACCGGGTGGTCGAGCACATACCAGGCGAGGATCCGCGACAACGTCTCGAAGTCCTTGTCCGTCGCCACCGCCGAGGTCCCGTCGAGGAAAGCGGCGAGGTCGAGTCCGGGACAGAGCAACACCGCACCGGCTGGCAGCGGCAATCCCTGGTCACGCAGCGAGAGCAGGAGCGAGATCAGCAGACCGCCACCAGACGAGTCCCCGCTGACGATGATCTCGGCGGCCGGGATGTCCTGCTCCAGCAACCACAGATAGGCGCTTCGGGCATCCTCCAGTGCCGCCGGAAACGGATGCTCGGGCGCCAGCCGGTAATCGGGTACCAGCACTCCGGAACCCGTGTTCAACGCCAAGGCACCGGCCAGGGCGCGGTAGCCGTAGGCCGACCCCATGGCGAAGCCGCCGCCATGAAGGTGCAGCACCGACGGTGTTCCCGCGGCGTCGGCGGTCACGTGCAGCGCCGGAACGCCCCCCGCGTTGAGCGGCAGGATCACGACGTCAGTCGGGACCGCTGTCTGGGCGAGCATACCCTCGTAGGCCGTACGCAACCTTTCCAACTCACCGTCGCGACCCTCGCCGACCAGAGGCGCCCACATCCGGTTGGCTCGTCCGACCAGTTCGCCGCCGACTGAGCGGGTCATCGTCACCGCGCTGTCCAGGTCGGCGAGCAGGGCCCGAGCCCGGTTCAGCAGCGCCTCGCCCGCCAAGGTGAGCTCCACCCGACGGGTCGAACGGCGCAGCAGTTCGCACCCCACCAGTCGCTCCAAGGACCGGATCTGACGGCTCAGGGCCGGTTGGGACAGGTAGAGACTGGTCGCCGCGCGGCCGAAGTTCAGTTCCTCGGCGACGGCCACGAATGAACGCAGGTGGCGCAATTCGATCGCATCCGGCGTCTGCCTCATCGCCAGCACGTCGGCGAGTTCACTGCCATCGGTCATGCCGAACATTCTGCGCCACCAACGACTCGTGCGGGTTCATTCGGTGATGCCGAGTGTGCACGACAGCCATGCGCACTCGGCCTTTCCCTCCGACACATTCCCGGTGCAAGTGTTACTGCCATGTCCAGGACACCCAAGGCCCCACACACCGCTGCGGTCCAACTCCGCGGCGGCGAGGGCCCGATCTGGGCCAGCTTGTACTCGCCGCGTTTGGCCACCGCCGGCATGGCGAGCCCGCCCCTGCTCGTGTTCTTCCCCAGCGACGTAGACAGCGGCGAGATCGACGTTCAGTGCCGGCAGATTTGTCTGCGCCATGGCCTGGTAGTCCTCGCCCACTCTGTGTCGACGGTGTACGAACATGCACTAGCGACCGCGCGGGAGATGGTCGGCTGGGCCGCCGATCACGCCGCCGAGCTGGCAGCGGACCCCAACCGGCTGTTCGTCGCCGGCACCGGTGTCGGTGCCGACCTGGCAGCAGACGTCACCCGCCTCGCCGCCGAAGAGGGTTGGCCAGAACTGACTCTGCTGGATCTCGCTCCAACCCTGCGGTGAGGCCCCCAATACAGCCCCTGTCTCAGCCGTCATCCGATCGCACTACCTACAGGTCAGCCCGAACAAAACGTCGGGCTGCAGAACAGGAATCCGAAATGCGCATTGTCAATGCCACTTACATGTCCCTCGACGGTGTCATTCAGCGACTTTGGGAATGGACCTTCGACTATCGCAGTGGCGACGTCGCCAAGGCCATTCGCGATCAGCTGTTCGATGCCGACGCACTGATCATGGGTCGTCAAACCTACGACAGCTTCACCGAATTCTGGCCCACCGCCACTGATGAGAACGGTGTCGCCGACCGGATGAACAGCATCCCGAAATACGTGCTGTCGCACGGCATGGATCAGCCGATCTGGAACAACACGACCGTCCTCACCGGCAGCGACGTCATCGATCAGATCCGCGACCTGAAAGCCAAGCCGGGCCGCGAAATCCTGCAGTACGGCTACGGCCCGGTGACCCGTCAGCTCATCGAGGACGGGCTGCTCGACGAGTTGCGAATCTGGCTGCACCCGCTCTTGGCCGGCAACACCGAGCCGGGCGACCAGGCCGGCGTTGTCGGAGCGCAGGCCTCCTTCCAACTCGGCGATGTGTGCACCTACAACTCCGGCCTGGCCGTCCTCACCTACCGCCGTCCCGACGCCAAGACGAACGGAGAGGCCGGTAGCTCTGAGCGACGTGATTTCGATCTACCCGGCGGCCATCCGGCCGACGCGGCTCTAGTGGCAAGCGCCCCATTGAAAGGACTCGACTCATGACTATCACCGAGAGCACGGCCGTAACGACAAGCCGACGGCAATGGGTCGGGCTGTGCATTCTCTGTCTCGCAACGCTATTGGTGTCGCTGGACCTGTTCGTGATGCTGTTGGCCATTCCGGCGGTGACCGAGGCACTCGGTGCGACCGGCAGCCAGCAGCTGTGGATCCTCGACATCTACGGGTTCATGGTGGCCGGATTGATGATCACCATGGGCAACCTCGGCGACCGCCTCGGTCGACGCCGGCTCCTCCTGGCAGCTGCCGCGGTGTTCGGTGCAGCGTCGGTCGTGGCGGCCTTCTCCGTGAGTCCCGAGATGCTGATCGGTGCCCGAGCGGTGCTGGGTATCGCGGGCGCCGCGATCGCGCCGTGCACCCTGTCGCTGATCTCCACGATGTTTCCCGACGCCCGCCGGCGGGCGACCGCCCTCGGTGTCTGGGCCGGATGCTTCACCGTCGGTGCCATCGTCGGCCCGATCGTGGGAGGCGTTCTGCTGAACCACTTCTGGTGGGGCTCGGCCTTTCTCGTCGGTGTGCCGGCGATGGCGATCTTGCTTGCCGTCGGACCGTTCCTGCTACCCGAGTACCGCGACAAGACGGCAGGCCGGATCGATCTACCGAGTGTGCTGCTGTCGCTGGCCGCGATCCTGCCGGTGATCTATGGGCTGAAGGAGTTGGCCTCGCACGGGGTAAGCCCGGTAAGCGTGGCGACCCTGGCCGTGGGCGTGATCATCGGCTGGCTCTTCGTACAACGGCAGCGCCGACTGGCCGACCCCCTGGTCGACGTACAGCTGTTCACCAGGCGAACCTTCAGCATGACGCTCGGCAGCATGCTGACCTACTCGATGCTGTCCGGTGGCGTGATGGTCTTCCTCGCACAATACTTCCAGCTGGTTCAGGGGATGACCCCGCTGACCGCGGGGTTCGCGCTGGTGCCGGGCATGATCACCTCAACCGTGGCCTTCCAGGTGACGCCACGGTTGGCCCGCCGGGTCCGTCCAGGCGTGCTGATCCCGGCCGGCCTCGCCGTCACAGTGATCGGAATGGTCGTGATGACCCAGGCGAGCTCAACCGCCGTACTAGTGGTCGCGTTCGCGCTCACCTGCATCGGCGCCCCGCCGCTGGTGACACTGGGCACGGGCCTCGTGATCGGCTCGGTTCCGCCGGAGAAGGCCGGTGCCGCCGGGGCGCTGACGCAGACGAGTAACGAGTTCGGCTACGCGCTGGGAATAGCCCTACTAGGCAGTGTTGTCACCGCCATCTACACCAGCCGAATGAGCGGACAGGGCGGAAGCTCACTCGGCGAAGCCGTCAGCAGTAACGTGCCGCCCGCAGTGCTCGACGCAGCCCGCGACGCCTTCACCAGCGGACTCCACGTGACCGCAGGCATCACAGCGGTCGTCCTGACAGCGGTCGGCATCCTGCTGGCCCGCACCCTCCGCGCGCTGCCTGCCCTGGGCAACGACTAGTTGTACTCGGCCATGAGGTTGGTTACAGGCGGCTGGTTGGTGGGAGGCCGTCGAGTGCGGTGTGTCGGCGTCGAGTGTTGTAGAACTCGAGCCAGGGGCAAGGGCTTCGGCGCGTTCGGTGTTGCTGGTGAAGATCTGTCGGTAGGCCCACTCGGTGGCGAGGGTCCGGTTGAAGCGTTCGACCTTGCCGTTCTGCCATGGGCAGTGGGGTTTGATGAACTTGTGTCGGGCGCCGATCCGGGCGATGGCTGAGGCCATCGCCGAGGCCATCGCGGCGGAGTGGCGGTAGGACCAGTGGTTGTCGGTGATCACGCGTTCGATCCGGTTGATGCCGTGATCGGCGGAGTAGACGGCGGCGCGGAGGAGGAAGGCGGCGCAGGTGGTGCCCTTCTCGTCGGGCAGGATCTCGGAGTAGGCCAGTCGGGAATGATCATCGACCAGTGAGTGGACGTAGTCGTAGCCGATCCGGGCCTTCTTCTTGGCCGCGGTTGATCCCATCTGCCGGCCGTGTGCCCGCCAGCCGCCGCCATCGGGGATCTTGCCGATCTTCTTGACATCCATGTGGACCAGGTCGCCGGGATGATCGCGTTCATACCGGATCGCGGTGGTTTTGGAGGCCCGGATCACCTCACCGGTGATCGGGTCGCAATCGGCCAGGTACGGCGTCTGGTGGCGGCGCAGGACGCAGCAGACGGTGCGGGCCGGGACCCCGAGTTCGGGGCCGATCCAGTCCTGGCCGCGGCGTTCGGTCTCACGGAGCTTGATGATCTTGGACTCGACCGCGGCCGGGGTGCGGTTCGGGCACCTAGGTGGCCGAGATGAACGATCCTCCAGACCGGCCTCGCCCTCGGCCCGGTACCGGTTGACCCAGCGGTGAGCGCACTGTCGTGAGACTCCCTGAGCTTTGGCCGCATGAGCTATCGGCCAGCCCTGTTCACAGACCCGCTGAACGAGCAGCTTGCTACCGTGCACAGTCAGTCGCGTTACGGTGGGACATGAGGACCTCCTGGATCGGTTGAAGACGGCTATCTCCACCGCACCCGGAGGTCCTCCTCACGTCAACAACCCTGCCGGAGTGTCACCAACGTCCCGGCCGAGTACACCTAGTAGTGTGTCGCGTCTAATTCTGTGGGTATAGGTGGCGGAGCTTGATCCGGGCGTCGGTGGTGGTGAATTGCCAGTCAACCTGGCGTTGATCTTGGTTGGTGGCGTGTTGCCAAGCGGCGAGTTCGGTGTTGAGGAGGTCGAGGTCGCCGATTCGGCGGTCGAGGCATTGCCGGGTCAGGCATGAAAGTTCGATCTCTGCGATGTTGAGCCAGGAGCCGTGTTTCGGGGTGTGGTGGATCTCCAGCCGCTGGGCCAGTGCGAACGCATGCTCGGGATCGAATGCCTCATACAGTGAGCCGATGCTATGGGTGTTGAGGTTGTCCATCACCAAGATGATCTTGTCCGCGTCCGGGTAGTCGGTGGTCAGCAGGCGCTCGACCTGGTGGGCCCAGTCGATCTTGGTGCGCCGCGGCTGTGCATCGACTCGTCGCCAGCCGCGGAGCGGCTCGACCCAGACGAAGATGGAGCAGGTCCCGCCTCGAACGTATTCGTTGTCTTCCAACCGGTCCCTGCCCGGCAGGGCCGGGACCGGTTCGCGGACGTGGCCGAGGAGCTGGTAGGGCTTTTCGTCCATACAAACGACCGGACAGCCGGGATCGTAGGGTCGGGCATAGACCGCGAGGATGTCCTCCATCCGGGCAGCGAACTCGGCGTTGGCTCTCGGCGGGATCGTCCAGCACTTCTTCAGATGAGGACGCAGTTCCGTTTTTTTAACACCCGCCCGATCGTGGAGTGATCCAGGTCGGGCAGATCCGTCAACGCCGCGACCCGGTCCTCCAGCAGCCGCAACGACCAGCGAGCGTAACCCTTAGGCGGGGACGTGCAGGCCAAAGCGATCAGCCGGGCCTCCACCTCACCGGTGATGATCGACGGCACCGGCGGCGACTCCCGCGGTTTCCGACTCACCGTGACCGTGACGTCACCGCCGGTCTCAACGAACCGCTTCGCGACCCCGCGCACCGTGTTCACCCCAACCCGGAGCCGCTCAGCGATCACCGCTCGATCATCGACCGGGCCATGATTGGCATCCAGCTCGAGCAGGATCCGAGACCGCCGCACCACCTGCGCCGGATGACGACCGGTCGACACCACCTTGATCAACTTCTCGCGATCGGTCACCGACAACCGAACCACATACACCTTCGGACGAGGCATCAAAAGCACCTTTCAGCAGGGGGAAGACTGCTCGATGCCACTATCCACCAAATACCACCGCCCTTAGCGGCGACACGCTACTAGTCGTCAAACACCGCTCGACGCAGTGGTGCGACGGATCCGCACAACCGGAAGAAGCCGCGGGCGATCCGGCGCAGCGCTGCGCTGCGCGATATCGCCAGCGCCGTGTAGAGCCGGGTCTCCCGCACTGTCGCGAAACCGCGCCGCAGCATCTCCGCCTCATAACCGGCCAGCGCCGTTGGCAGGGTCAGTTCGCCGTGCTGGACCCGGGCCATGGCCTTGGTAAGTGTCGCCGCGTCCTGCAGTGCCGCGTTGCCACCCATTCCGCCGACCGGAGGCATGTAGTGGATCGCGTCGCCGAGCAGGGTCACGTCACCGCTCTGCCATGGCCGCACCCGTCCGGCCGCGGCGAATTTGAACTGCTCCACCGCCCCAGACTCGGCTATCAGTCGACGCAGGTCGGGATGCCAGTCCCGCATCCGGTGCTCCACGCGCTGCCGCAATGGTTCACCGCGTAGGCCGGCGACATCGTGCAGAGACCGCTCGTGGGCGACGAAGGCCCACATGATGTAGTCGTTGTCGTCGACGTTCTGCAGCACAGCCTGGAGGGCTGTGTTAGGGACCGAAGTACCAGGGGGCGAGTGGCGGCGGCGGAATACGGCGGTGAAGAGGAAGTCTCGGCGCGGCAAGATCATGTTCTTGGTCTGGGTCAGGAAGTCCGGCAACCACTCCAGGATCTCGTCTGTCAGCGGAAGCTTGCCGCCGATGCCGATCGCCGGTGTCTCGATCCGCCGGGCCTGCGGAAGGAATTGGCCACATACTCGGGAACGGGCGCCGTCCGCACCGACGAGCAGGTCCCCGGAGGCTGTGCTGCCATCGGCGAAGCATGCCGTCACCCCGGCATCCGTGCGCCGGTATTCGACGAACTCCTTGTCGAACTTGACGACATCGTCCAGTCCGGACAGCAGGATCTGTCGGAGACTGAACCGGCTCACCGCGTGCGAACCGCCATCCGGATCGTCGGACCCGGATCGAGGATCCTCTTGCATCAGCTGCACCAGCTGTTCGGTGAAGACACCCATCCGGTCGCCCTGGTCGCCCGAGGCGGCACGGAATGCGTCCCACAGCGCATCGGGCAGGCACTCCCGTAGTGCTCGAGCACCGGGCGGTTCGATGCTGAGCCGGTAACCCTGCAACCGCGCATCACGGTTCTGGTCGCGCTCATAGACGGTGACGTCCACCCCGACCCGTCGCAGCCCTTGCGCCAGGCACAGTCCGCCGATCCCGGCCCCGATCACGACCACCCGCGGAACATTCGTAGTCAAGATCAATCTCCTATCCAGTCCGGTTTCCTGGCCGCCATCAGTTGCCGCTGTCAGAGCAAATCGGTGGTGCAAGCAGGCTCACGCCACCGTCTGCCCGTATCGTTACAAATAGCCGCCGACCGGTCCCCTTTCGCTGGTCCTCACAGCCGCGGAAGCTGGGCCGGTCGGCCCTACCGATCGGTGACGACTGATCAGGCAATAATGTCGTCGGTGACATGGATTCATTCGGATGCGACCCCCGGGCGGATCGTGATCACGATTGCATCGTTGGCATTCTTCCTGATCACTCTCGACATCGCGATCATCAACGTCGCGCTGGCAAAAATCAGGAGCGAACTCGGCGGCGGCGCCACCGGCCAGCAGTGGCTGATCGACGGTTACACCCTGTTGTTCGCAGCGCTTCTCCTGTTTGCGGGCAACCTGTCCGACCGGATCGGTGCCAAGAAAGCCCTTGGCCTTGGCACTCTCGCCTTCGGCCTGGCATCAGCGGGTTGCGCGGCCGCACCCACCATCGAGTTGTTGATCGCTGCGCGGTGCATCCAGGGCGCGGCGGCGGCCGTCATGCTGCCCGCTTCGATGTCGCTGGTCCGCGAAGCGTTCCCTGATCCTCGCCGGAGAGCGAGTGCGCTCGGCGTCTGGGCCGTCGGTGGAGCCTTGGCCGGACTTCTCGGCCCACCCCTCGGCGGCCTCCTCACAACGATCGACTGGCGCTGGGTGTTCATCATCAACCTTCCTGTCTGTGCCGGCATGATCATTTTTCTCCGGACCGTGGCGACGTCGCCGACTCGTCCCGCACAGTTCGACTGGGTCGGGCAGATCTTGGCCGTCACCGCCCTGGCCAGCCTGATGTACGGGCTGATCGAAGGGGGCCACGCCGGCTTCACCCGTCCACGAGTGATCGTCGGGCTCGTTCTCGCCGCGACGGCGCTAGCAGCGTTCCTGCGGGTACAGGCCCGTAGCCGACATCCGATGATGCCGTTGGATCTCTTCCAGGCCCACGGTTTCCGTCTCGCCTTGCCGGTCGGATTCGCCTTCATGGTCGGCCACTTCGGCAACGTCTTCATCGTCAGCCTCTACCTTCAGCAACACCTAGGTTTGTCACCACTCCTGGCCGGACTGGTCTTCCTGCCATCCGCCTTCTTCGCGATCATCGGCAACCTGGCCAGCGGTCCCATCACGAATCGATTCGGCGCTCGCGTACCCGTCGTCGCCGGTCTGTTGATCATGGCCGTCGGTCTGTTGAGCCTGGTCCTGACCGCGCACCTCGGACTTCCATTCCTGACCGCGGTATGCGCAATCCCCATCGGAGCAGGGGGTGCGTTGGCGATGCCATCGGTCACAAGCGTCGTACTCGAAGGCGTTCCCGCCGAACGCGCAGGCACCGCCAGCGCTGTCTTCAACACCTTCCGCCAAGTCGGCGGCGGCGTCGCCATCGCCGTCTTCGGCGCCTTCATCGCCCACCCGGAGACTTTCCTCACCGGAATGCGGATCAGCCTCACCATCGCCGCAGCGATCATTCTCGCCGCAGCCATCAACAGCTGCCGCATCCGCGCGCGAGCGTAGGTAAGTCGATCGTGTCGGGCTACCGACAACCATCCAGGCCGATAAGCATCATCAGTTCCCCGGCGTCAGCGCAGCCGTTTGATGATCTCGCGAACGATCTCGAGTTCGGGCTCCAGTCCTTTATCGAACGTAAGAACGAACGCGTGCTCACCAGCTCTCACGTAGAGGTAGTCTGCGGCCGCGCTCTTCGTTAAGAGAACGGCCTGATCACCGACGTCAGCGATCGTTGTCTTCCGAAAGCCTTTTCCGGGCGATTGCACATCGAAATGATCGGCAGAGAATATCCTCAATGTCGCCGCTGAGTTATCAAACACGGCCCCAGGTATGACCCAGCAGGCATTGGCACCAGATTTCCATTCATTGCTGTCGACACCGAATTCGGTGTAGCGACCTGGGTACACGGCGTCCAATGACGCGCCGAGGATCATGCAGGCTTGCACCTTGGGCGTCGAAATCGGCGTGCGAGTTGCTTCGGTGGGCGATGGGTCCGCTTGCGTCGGTTGGAGAAGGACGAAGTCTGACTCGGCCGTGTGGGAGCCGTCACATGTTTCGATGGACGCGGCTCCGCCGATGGCGCCGAGCACGCGGACGCCGCCACGGTTGCGATCAAGGCAACCAGACCGCCCGTGGCTTGGCCGTCGGATTCCTTGAGCTTGCGGATCTGATCAAGGTCGGCGACGGTCGAGTTCGGCCACGGGCTGACGTCGAGGGCCTGGTTGCTGGACAAGATCACTTTCGGGGTGGAATTCATCCAGTCGGCCAGATCACCCTCGGCGGCCATCCAGTAGCCCCACGACCCGAACGACTTCCGGCCGAAGATGATGGTGTCGGCCACGGCGCGGAGCTCCGTGGTGAATTCGTCGCCCAATTTCGGGTCGTTGACGACGAAGTCGAGATCGTTGTTCGGGCCGGCCATGAAGCCGTCCAGGCTGACGTCGCTAAACACGATCAGTTGTCTCATTGTTGTTCTCCCTTGGGTTCGGTCGATGCAGGTCGCTCGGTCGGGGCGAGATCCTTGGCGGCTGGGATCTTGGTGTTGGAGTAGTACGGGTTCGTGAACGGGAACGCGGTGGTGATCCAGTGCTGCAGCGCGGCGTGCACCTTGGTGTAGTAGCCGTGCGTGTGGGCGTTCGGGGTGACCCACCAGCTGACATCGACATCGAACCTGGCCAGTTCCTCGGTGAGCGGTTTGCGCCGGCCCATGGGGTAGAGGTAGCAGCAACCGACGTATCGGCCGACCGCGTCATGGGTCACGTAGGTGAAGGAGTCGTTCTCCCGGAACTCGCACTCATGCCAGACGAGATCAACATAGTTGAAGTCCTCGCTGACCGGCCCGGAAGGCCAGGGTCCGCCGCGGGTCCGGCGGATGAGGTCGATGCTGGCGTTGATGCCTGCCACATCGTCTCTCAGGTGATCCCGGGTGATTGCGCTGGCCCGGACATCGTCATAGATCAGCTCGGTCGGCGCGGTCCAGCCGGCCGGGACCTGGAGGCGTTTGATCAGACCGGAGTAGTCCACAATGTTCCCCTAGCCCACCGACGGCCAATCCTGCGGATTCTGAATCTTCCCATCCAAGGTGATGTAGGTGGAATTGACGATCCTGCGCATGCTGACTCCTTCGGATTCTCATTGAGGGCTGGCCGGTTCGCCGCCGCGATGGCGGATGGAGTCCACTGCAACCAACCATTGCGACGCTGCCATGCGATCCCTGTTCTGTGTGGTGTGGCTATCCGGCGAAGGGCAGCGCATGGCCGGGCTCGATCATCGGGCCGGAGAGTTGGATGCGGGCGATCCGCCAATGGCCGCTGACCCGAACCAGGGTGAGGCCCGCACGGAAGGATCCGTTGTTCTCGTGCCCCCGTGCGGTGGTCTGTTGGGTTTCGACGGCATGGACGATCGCGGTCGCGCCCTCGATCACGATGTCCAGATCGGTGACCTCGAACGCCTGGTTGATCACTCCCCCGCCACGATGACGGTCCGCCCACTGTTGCGCGTCCAAGACGAACCCGACCGGTCCGATGCCCGTAAACCGGCTGGTCAACAGATCGTCGAAGCCGTCGGCGTCCTGGATACGTTCAAGTTCGGCCCATCGCCGAACGAGCGTAAGGACCCTGGCCTCGTCACTCGACCCTGCCTCCGCCGTCCCAGTGCTGTCGGTAGTGTCGTCCACGACACACCACGTCCTTTCTCAATCTTGATCATTCGTTGCTTGGACGAACCCGACCGCTTCGATCCTCACGATCGGAGTGGCGCCGTTCCCCTGGGATGTCACGCCGGGCAGGGTTCCCGATGCACACCCGCGTTGTCGCCGGCATCCGGCGTCGAGTCCGGAATTGTGGGATGCGGGTCCCAACCCCCGCAATCGAACCCTCCCTCCGTGGCAGGCAGGGTTCGGTTCGGATCGCGGGATCGTGATTGGAAGTCACCGATCACGACCGTCCCGCAGCCACGCCCGGCGTGGGCCTGGTCGGCGACGAGCAGCAGCCGCGTCCCTCGATCTCGCAGGTTGATACTGATCACCGCGTCACGGTGTCAACCCGAATCGACGCTTTGTCGACGGTCGGTTCACGGCGGTCGGACACGGCGGGCACAGCGCGACTCGAATGAGCAGGCCGCACCTGATGGTCAGCTGCAGCGCAAACGCCGTGCTGAAGCGTTTCCCGGTCGCCTTGACCTGCGGTGAACTCCACCGTGGCCGGCACCGCGCGGCACACGCTGATGGCCGCGCTCTAGCCCGGGCCCAGCAATCGATCCGCCGCTCCCGGCTCCGGCTGGCCGGCGGCCTGGTCCTCGGCACCGTGGCCGTGATCGTGGCCGCGCAGTTCGTCGCCCCGATGATCGGCGGCGCCGTGCTCCCTGGCCCGGACACCGGCGTGCTGGCCCAGCCGACCCCGGCGCCTCACGCTCAAACTCTGAGCACCAGCGATTCCACCCACGATCAAGGTCAGCTGTTGCTTCGGATGGCGTCGTCCAGTTTCTGCCGGTCAGTGCCCAGCTGATCACCTCCGGACTGAACCGGCCGGTGCCGGCGGCACTTCCAGTGCAGAACCTCTCCCGGCTGCGCCGGTGGTCCTTCTTCCGACGGTCAGTGTTGGTTGCTTGGGATTCGCTGACGGCCGTGTTGTCGGAGCCAGGCTTTGGCCTCGAGTCCGAGCAGGAGGAGCGCGATGACGGCGAGACCGGCGCCGATCCAGCTGACCGAGGGGTAGCCGAGGCCGGCGGTGAGTGCGATTCCACCGAGCCAGGGGCCGATGCTGATGCCGGTGTTGAAGGCCGACACGTTTCCGGCCACCGCAAGGGTCGGCGCTGCCGGGGCCAGGACGAACACCCGGGCATGAAGGGCTGGATTGGTGCTGAAGCCGGCGAGGCCGAGCAGGAAGACCAAGATCACGACGGCGATGATGTGTTCCTCGCCGAGCGCCAGCAGCACGGACAGCACCAGCACTCCGGTGAACCCTGCCGCCATCGTTCCGATCGGCCGGGCATCGGCGCCGCGACCGCCGATGGTGATCCCGATGAGTGCGCCGAGTCCGTAGGTGAGCAGCACTGCGGGCACCCAGCCGGGATGGAGTCTTGTGGTCTCGATCAGCATTGCGGCGAGATAGGAGAAGGTGCCGAGCAGTGCGGCGGTCGAGACGGCCGTCATGGCGTAGGCCAGCCACAGCCGTGGTGTGGTGAATGCGCGGAGTTCGGTGCGGACGTTCGGCTGATCGGTCGGCCGACTCTCGGGTACGGCAGCGATGACCGCAATGCCCGCGATGACGGTGAGTCCGGCGACGGCCCAGAACGCGCCGCGCCAGCCGAGGTGTTGCCCGATCCAGGCGCCGGCCGGCAGTCCGATCACGGTGGCCACGGTCAAGCCGCCGGCGACCACGCTCATCGCACGTCCGCGGCGGTTCTCCGGCACCAGGGCCATCGCACTGCTGGCGCCGACGGCCCAGAATCCGGCGTACACGAACGCGCCGACGAACCGGGAGGCGAGCAGCAACTCGTAGCTGGTGGTCAGCGCGCCGAACGCGTGACTGGCCGCGAAGATCATCAGGAACGCCACCATGGCGCGCTTCCGAGGCCAGCGCAGCGTCAGGATGGCCAAGATGGGCGCGCCGATCAGCATGCCGATCGCGAATCCGGTGATCAACATCCCGGCCTGCGGGATGGCGATCTCGAGATCATCGGCGATCTCGGGCAGCAGGCCCGCGAGCATGAGTTCGCTGGTTCCCTGCGCGAAGATTGCGTACCCGATCAGAAACACTGCCACCGGCATCCGTCGAACCACCTTTCTGTAGCGATCGTTATAGTTGGACCGTAGCACGGTTCTGTAGCGAGCGATATACAATGTGGGGATGGTGACGTCGATGCCCGGACGACCACGATCGTTCGATCGGGATGCTGCGCTGGACAAGGCCATCCGGCTGTTCTGGCGCCGCGGCTACGAGTCCACCTCGGTGCGTGACCTGACCGAGGAGCTGGGCATCGGCACGCCCAGCCTGTACGGCGCGTTCGGGAGCAAGGAGCAACTCTTCACCGAAGCGGTCGGCGTTTACGACCGACAGTACGGCGGTTTCATCGAAGCCGCGCTGGCCGAGGAGCCCACCGCCAAATCGGCCGCCGCCCGCATCCTGGCCGAGGCCCCAGCTCGCTACACCCGACGTGGCCTGCCGACCGGATGCCTGGTGATCAGTGGTGACGCCGGAACCACCAGCCAGACGATCGCTCGGCGTCTTCGCCGGCTCCGTCGGAGCAAGGTCAACGCCTTGGCCGGCCGGATCCGCGCCGACGTCGTCGCCGGACTCCTGCCGGCGGGAACCGATGCGGTGGCACTGGCCCAGTACACGATGTCCATCCTCAGCGGCGTCGCCCAGGCGGCACGAGACGGCGCCTCCCGGGCCGAACTCGTCCGGGTCAGCGGGCTGGCGCTACGGGTATGGTCGTGAGCCTTGATCACGACGATGGGCGCTTCCGGAAACAACCCCTTCGGAGTGAGGGGGAATCCGGAATCAGGGGATGAAGATCTCAATCTCAACGCCAGACAAGGCTCCACTTCGTGGGACCTGATCACGGTGCTCATCGTCGCTATTTGATCATTGATGGGCTGGACGATTGACTGCATGGCGCGTCCGTCGTAGTCTTTTGGTAGCCAAATGACCCCTTCCGAGCTT
>CAVUZU010000020.1:0-78535 GCA_963746025.1 uncultured Actinomycetota bacterium | reverse complement strand
GACCAGGTCAGTCGAGCGAGAGCCGCATCACGACGCGGGGGAAGCCGTCGGTGACCGAGTCGGTGTCGGCCACCTTGCTGAAGCCGGCGTGTTCGAAGAGGGTGCGGGTGCCGACGAAGGCCATGGTGAGGTCGACCTTCTTGCCTCTGTTGTCGACCGGGATCGCTTCGACGGCCGGTGCGCCGTGGCTGCGCGCCAGGTCGACGGCGCCGGCGACGAGTTGGTGGGAGATCCCGCGGCCGCGGAATCCGGAGCGGACGCGGACGCAGAACACCGACCAGACCGGCAGGTCGTCGACGGGTTTGATCTTGGTGGATCGCGCCACCGGGAGCTCGGCTCGCGGGGCGATGCCGGCCCAGCCGGCCACCTCGTCGGCGTCGTAGGCCAGCACGCCGGGCGGCACCTTGCGGCGGCAGAGGTTGCGCACGTAGTCGGCGCGGTCGAGACCGACCAGCGCCTTGTTGGTCTTGGAATCGACGCGGTGGCTGAGGCACCAGCAGACGCTGGCGTCCGGGTTCTTCTTCGGCCCGAGCATCGTCGCGACGTCGGCGAAGCTGGTCGCCGGTCGTACCTCGATCGTCATGGGCGCCACGTTAGTTCGAGGGAGCCGCCGAGGAAGCTCGACAACCGAACTGCTTCGGCCTCCAGCTTGCTGACCGCCCACTTGGGAAGGCGGCCGAACGGCTCGAGCTCGACCAGCAGGCGGTTGCCCTTCCGCTGCTGCTTCCAGACGCCGACGATCTTGCCGTTCACCAGCAGGACGGGCGAGATCCAGCCCTGCATCCGGCGGACCCGGGGTCGGTGCACCTGATCGAGCATTGCTGGGAGCCGACACGATGATCCGACGACCCACTGATCGAATCCGGGCAGCAATCGGGCCACGTTCTTCGGTTGGGTCGAGGCAAGCTCGGCCAGGTCACGAGCCAGGATCCAGTAGGACTTGCCGTCCAGCTCGACCTGCACGACCTCGTCGCCGAGTTCGGTCAGCAGTTGCGCGCCATGCCGCCCGGCACCGCCGAACCAGCCGCCGAGCTCGCCGGCCGTCGCAGGCGCGTACGCGGTCAGGTAGCGACGCGCGATCTCCAGCCGGGCGGCGCCGGGAGCCGGTACGGTCACGCCGCCATCGATCCAGCCGGCCGGGTTGGTGAAGCGGACCTGTGGCCCGAGGCTCGGCGCGAAGCACAGCCTGCCCTGGAACGAGGCTCGTTTCAGGGCCGCACCGCCCCAGTTGCCGGCCACGTAGTCGACCAACGGCTTCGAGCCGGCCCGCTCGACCTGCTCGACGAGCTCGGCCCGAGTGAGCAGCTTGCCGTCCAACAACTTGCCGACCAGGTCGGTTGCGGCATAGAGGTCACTCGGCTCCATCCACGACTTGAGGTGCGGGCGGTCGTCGCCCCGCAGTCCGGCGATCCACAGACCAAGATCACGGGTCGCGAAGACATGCAGCGTCCGGCGCATCGCCCACAGCTTCACCAGGGTCCGCTGCTCCCACAGCGCGTCCTGGAGATCCGTACGGTCGAGTCCGTCGACCCGGGCCCACAAGGCCAACTCCACTGCCGACAGCACCTGTCCGTGCAGGCCGCACAACCGTTCCACGACAGCCAGCAGATCCTCGCGCCCGGCCCGATCGACGAGGTGGTGACGGCCCATCCGCCAGGCCAGTGCCTGCTGCCAAGAGAGGTTCACGATCACCCGTCTCGTCCGATGATCAGGTCAGCGACAGCGGGCGTACAGCACGCCGTCGTGCCACCGTCCGTCGCGGAAGGCGACGGCTCGCAGGGTCCCCTCCAGCGAGAATCCGGACTTCTCCAGGGCCCGCCGTTCGCCGACATTGTCGCTCTCGGTGTAGGCCTCGATCCGATGGCACAGCGTCTGGGCGAACAGATAGTCCACCAGCAGCCGATGCGCGTGGGTGCCGATCCCCCGGCCGCGCACCGCCCGGGCGAGTTGAATGCCGAGACTCCAGCAGGGCCGGCCGAACCATTGGTGCTGATCCCACGAGATGAACCCGGCCGGCTCACCGCCGGCCACGACCAGCACCACGCCGCCGGACTCACCGAGCAGACTGCCGGCCTGCCATCGCGACCGCCATTCGCGGGGTTCCCGGAAACCCTGCCACATAAAGGATCCGACGTCCGCCGGATCGCTGATCAACTGTTGCAGGAACGGCAGGTCGGTCTCGCCGATCGGGCGAAGCATCACGTCATCGTCAGCCACGGCAGCACCCTACGCGCCACCTCTGACGTATCCGTTGGTCCGTCGATGCGCCTTCTCCATTTTTGGTCATGGATGTGTTCGAGGCCGTGGCGGAGCCGGGTCGGCGCACACTGCTGGAGTTCCTGGCGGAGGGTGAGCAGCCGGCCGGGCCGCTGGTGGCGACCCTGCCTCGGCTGACCCAGCCGACCGCTGATCACGATCATCCGCGACGGCGCGGACTCCAGGCGGCGTCGTAGTCCGGGTGATCGGCATGCGCGAGCGCCAGCGCCTGATGGATGGCGGTGATCACTGTCGTGGCCTGCGACTCCGGGTCGTCGCCGAAGACGTTCTCGCCGATCAGATCGTCCGCCCAGCGCTCGCCGCCGTCGCCGTCGAAGCCGCCCAGGGCGGCAGCCTCGATCCAGTCCCAGGTGGACTCCTTCGCCGCCTCCTTGCGCAGCAGTTCGGTCAGCTTCAGCAGCGCCTGATGGGACGCCGCGACCCCCGGGTCGGACAGTTCGGCGGTACGGTCTCGGACGAAGGCCTCGAGCCGCTTGCGAACCTTCCGTTTCACCGGGCACCTCCACACGTCGCGGGCGAACGGCTCACGGTATCGCGCGGAAACGGGACTTGGTCAGTTAGACATCACGACTTCCCGTCGGCGGATCAGTCAAGTATCGCGGCGGATATCACTAGCATGGATTCAACCGGACTTCCTATCGTCGCCGTATCGGACAAGTCGACGGTCGGGGAGGACCATGATCACGAACGCTTTCCGGACCTCGACCCGACGACGATTCACGCTGCTCGGCCTGGCCTGGGCACTGCTCCCGACGGTGGCGATCTCGCCCGCCGCAGCGGTGCCGGCGACGCCGGAGTCGCGGACCTTCAGCAACCCGGTCGGCACGCCGGCCGCCGACGACTTCCCCGATCCGTCGATCATCCGCGGCCGGGACGGTCTCTGGTACGCCTACGGCACCCGGACCCGACTGATCGGCGGCAGCACGACCAGGCACACGGTGCCCACCCTGTCCTCACCGGACCTGGTGAACTGGACCTTCGTCGGAGACGGCATCGGCGAGGCCAACTGGCCGAGCTGGCTCGACGCCGGATCGGAGGTGTGGGGTCCCGCGGTCGAGGCGTTCGGCGACGAATACCGGCTCTACTTCGTCGGCATCGACATCCCCGGCTATCCCCTTCCCAACAAGGGGATCGGAGTCGCGACCGGCCCGACGCCGACCGGCCCGTGGACGGTCACCGACGCGCCGCTGATCCCACCTCGGCAATACCAGCGTCCACCGGGCGACACCTGGTCATCCGAGGCGATCCTGGCGCCGGACGTGCTCACGGCGCTGGACGGCCGGCGCTATCTCTACTACGGCGGCTTCAACGGCGGGATCCATGTCCAGCCGCTGAGCGCGGACGGGCTCCGGCCGGTCGGCGATCGGACCAAGATCGTCGAGGAGGCCCACCTCGAAGGACCGTACGTGGTGCAGCACGACGGCTGGTACTACCTGCTCGCGTCGTCCGATCACTGCTGTGAGGGTCGCACGGTCAGCGGTTATGCGAGTTGGGTCGGTCGCTCCCGTTCGCCCCTCGGCCCGTTCGCCGACCGGGCCGGCGTGCCGCTGCTCGACCGGCGACCCGGCGGCACCCCGGTCCTGGCCGGCAACGGCAACCGTTGGGTCGGCACCGGCTCCAACGCGACCGTCACCGATCTCGCCGGTCGCGACTGGATGGCCTATCACGCGACGGACCGTGATCATGCCTACCTCGACGACGGCCGGCCGAGCAGTGGGCTGCGGCGCAATCTGATGCTCGACCGGATCGACTGGATCGACGGTTGGCCCAGCGTTCGGGCCGGCGCCGGTGCCTCGGCCACGCCCGAGGAGGCACCAGAGGTTCGGGGGCTGCTCGCGACGGCGTTCGAGGACGGGATCGGGCCGGAATGGCTCGGCGGCGACGCCTGGACGATCGGCACCGAGCCGGCCGGTGGCTACGCCGTCGCAGCCGGCAGTCGGTCGGAACTGCAGACCAGGCAGGAATATGCCGGTGATCTTTCGGTCCGCGCCACCCTGCGGCTGACCGGTCGGGCGACGGGCGCCAGTGTCATGATCGGCGACCCGCCGCACCAGGTGCGGGTCGGTGTCGACCGCGTGACGCGCACCGTACGACTGACCGGCGCGGACGGCAACACCCACCAAGCGCGGCTGCCCGACCTGATCGACGTCGATCAGTGGACCCACCTGTGGCTGAGGATCCGGGACGGCCGGGCGACCCTGATGATCAGCGACTCACCGAACGGCGACCCGGTGCTGGTGCTGAGTCGGGACCGGGCCGCGGCCGAGGGACCGCTGTCGATCTTGTCGGACGGTTCGGGATTGCAGGTCGACGACGTCAGCGTCGCACAACTCGCCGAGGCGGCTGCGCACTCCGTCCCGCTCCCCCGGCTGGGGCACCTTGATCGACAACTCAGCACCGAGTTCAGCGGCAGCAGCCTGCCGGCCGGTTGGAGTTGGACCAGGCAGCCCGCGGCAACCGTGGGGCGGGGCCGGTTGACCTTTCCGTTGCAGCAGGGGCAGTTGATCGGTGCCGCCAACGTCGCCTCGGTGGTGACCCGGCCGGCGCCGGAGCAGGACAACTGGGACGTGGTGACCCGGATCCGACTGCCGCTGGGCGAGCAGCCGTTGTTCGGCTTCCCCACCGCGGGTTTGATCGCGTACGGCAGCGACGACGAGTATCTGATCTCCGCGGTGCACGGGCGCAACGTCATCCAGGACACCCGGCTGGTGCGCGAGACGACCGAGTCGACCGACGAGGGGCCGCGGGTGTTCACCGGCACCTCCTTCACCGGTCCGCCGGGGCGTGAGGTGACCTGGCTCCGGCTGCAGCAGCAGCGGGATCCGACGACCGGGGTCCGCCTACTGCGCGGAGCATCGAGCCGGGACGGCCGCAACTGGACCTGGGGCACGGTCTACACCCGGCCGGCCGGCGGCGAGCTACGGCTCGGGCTGATCGCCTGCGGCTGGTCGCCGAAGGACCCGGCCCTGCGGGCCGAGTTCGACTACGTCCGGATCTACCACGACTGACCGGCCCGGGACCGCCGGACGAGTGATCGTTCCGCCGCGCCGATGATCATCGATTGTCGGCGCGGTAGGCCCGTGGCGACCTGCCGTAGCGAGTGCGGAACCGGCGGGAGAAGGCCGAGGGGTCGGCGAAACCGCTCCGGGCGCCGGCCTCGGCGACGGAGATGTTGTAGTGCATCAGGAAGTGCCGGGCGGCCTCCAGCCTGGTCTCCAACACATCGGCCATCGGCGACCGGCCGAACAGTTGCCGGTAGAGCGCGGCGAACCGGGACGGCCGCAGGTACGCCAGCCGGGCCATCCCCTCGACGGTCCAGGCGGCGGTCGGATCGAGCTGCACCCGCAGCCGGATGTCGCGGAGCCGGGCATCGTGCGGGGTGGCGCGGGACCGGATCGCGGTGTGCCGGTGCAGATGGAGGAAGAGTTCCTCGACGCCGAGCTCGATCGCCCGCTCCGCGTGCACATCGCGGCGCGCCCACTCGTCCCGGAGCCGGGTCAGGATGCCCGGCAGGAAGTCCAGTGAGCTGGGTCGCAGCACCGTATCCGTCTCGACCGGGAACCGGGCCAGCGCCAGCTCCGCCAGCTCGGTCGGCAGATGGACGTAGTGATTGATGATCACCGGGTCGCCCTGGATGGTGGTCGGCGTCTCCGGCCGCCAGACGATGCAGTCGCCGGCGCTCACCGGCTGTGCCCGGCCGGGACCGATGATCGCCGGACCGAGGAACGCCACGACGACATGATCGCCCGAGCCGTGCGGCCGGTTGACGCGCAGCCCTTCGGCGCCGCGCTCAGCCACACCGACCCGGAGGTTCACCCGACCATAATCTCCACACTGTCGGCGGATCAGTCAAGTATCGCGGCGGATTTCACTATCACTGGACAGATCGGTCTCTCTATCGTCGGAGCATCGGACAAGTCACGGATCGGGAGCACTATGACCACTACGGTTGGCGTCGAGCTTCGACGAGAATTCGTCGAGCGCGGCTTCGTGATCATTCCGGAGGTCCTGGACGACGCTCTCCGGACCCGGCTGATCGAGACGACCGATCGCGTCGTCGATGATCAGCAGGCCGAGCACGGGGCCCGGAACCGGACGACCGGCAGCATGGTGCCGATCAGCAGTGATCCGCTCTACCCCGAGTTGATCACCTTGCCTTCGGCGCTGCGAGCCCTGGCGGCCCTGGGCTGGGATCGGCCGCGGTTCTCCGACGGCTGGGTGATCAGCAAGCCCGGCGGTGGGCCGCGGCTGTTCTGGCACTACGACTGGTTCACCTGGCAGGACGACGTGAGTCTGCGACCCGAGCCCTGCCAGATCTCGCTGATGTACTACCTGAACTCGACCCGCCGGGAGAACGGCTGCCTGCGGGTGATCCCGGGGTCGCACAACACGCACAATCCGTTGCACGACGTGCTTTCCCGGGATCGCGGCGAGCTGTCGGCCGGCGCCGACCCGGATGCGCCGGAGTTCGGCGACCGCCCGGACGAGGTCGACGTGCCGATCAAGGCCGGCGACCTGCTGGTGACCGACGCCCGGCTGCTGCACGCCGGCCACGCCAACAACACCGACGAACGACGCCGGCTGATCACGCTGTGGTACCAGCCGGAGCTGGAGTCGCTGCCCGAACCGATGCAGGCCCAGATGGCCCGGAAGGCCCAACCACCGCCGCCTTGGTGGCCGGCGGACGCCCAACACCGGCTGCAGTCGATCATGAGTCGCTACGACGGCCCGGCCGAGCCGTACGGCCGCAGTCCGTACCGCCGGTTGCCGGACCGAAGTGGGCGATGATCATGGACCGTCGCACCTTGCTGACGCTGCTGGGCTTGTCCGCCGCCGCGGCGGCCGGCGGTTGTAGCTCGCCGGCCGGGCCGAGCGTTGGCGGCGGCCCGCTCAAGCTCTGGCACAACAACGGCGAACTGCGGGATCTCTTCGCCGCCCAGACCTCGGCGTTCACCCAGGGCGGCGGGCCGGCCGTGGAGATCCACTATGAACCGCTGACCACGATCGGGAAGTCGCTCCAGCTCGCCTGGCAGAGTGATCAGATGCCGGACCTGCACGTGCTGGCCGGGCTGGAGGTGCCGGTCCCCGTCCTGCAGAAGCAGGGCTGGTTCCAGCCGATGGCCCTCGGCTCCGCCGTCGAGCGATTACCGGCCGGGTCGCAGATCGAAGGGATCCACGTCTTCGACGGCAAGTCCTACTCGTTTCCGATCACCTCGGCCCGACAGTATTGGGCGCCGGTCTGGTATCTCGGCGAAACCGTCGCCCGGTACGGACTCGACCCCGACCAGCCGCCGGCGACCTGGGAGGAGTTCCGGACCGCGTGCCGAGCGGTGCAGCAGGCCTCGGACGGAGAGGTCTACGGCTGGCTGTCCAAGCTCGGGGTCGGCAACCGGATGGGGCCGGAGATCGAGGACCTCGCCCAGGCGGCCGGCTGGACCGGGGTCGGCGGGATCGATCTGCGCACCGGCGAATACGCCTGGCACGCCGACGAGTTCGTCGAGACGGTCGAATTCGTCCACTCGCTGCATACGGACGGCCTGATGCATCCGGCCAGTCTGAGTCTGACCGGGGTCCAGGCTCAGGCCAGGTGGGCTGCCGGGGCGAGCGCGTACTGGTTCGACGGTCCCTGGCTGCCCGGCTACCTGCGGCGGGATCTGCCGGACCTGCAGGACAAGCTGCGGGTGGCACCGATCCTCGTACCGACCCGCCAGCATCAGCCGCAGTCCTATGCCCCACCTGCAGGCGGCAGCTTCTGGCTCTCCGCGAAGTCCGGCCGGCCCGCGGAGGCGAGCCGGCTGATGACCGAGTTCCTCACCACCAAGGAGTTCGCGATCGGGGTGGCCGAGAGTTCGGCGGTGCCGGCCGACCTGAGCGTGGTCGCCGAGGCCGACGTACACCCGGCGTACCAGAAGTTGATCACCTGGTACGGCGAGTCCGTCTTTCTGGCCCCGTCGCCGGTGGTGCGCAACCCGGCCGTAGCCCAGGTGCTGGCCGAGATGCGGGAGATCAAGCCGGGCTACGGCGACCTGGTCCAGGGCTATTTCTCCGGTGACGTGACCGACATCCGGGCCGCGTTCAGGAAGCTCTCGACCGACCTGACCGCCGAGCGAGCGCGGGCGATCCAGAAGGTGACGGCAGCGGGAGACCTCCGGGTCAGCGAGGACAACTGGAGCTTCCCGGATTGGCAGCCACGACAAGACTATCCCGGCACCGCGTGACCGACGGCAGGTGGGTGCCGGATCACAGTTCGGCGTATCCCTGCTCGTACTCGGTCCGCATCCGATCACCGCCGGCGGCCTTCCAGGCGGCGACCGCCTTGTCCCAGGCGTCGAGGCCGGCTCGGCCCTGGATCACGTTGTTGCCGGTGTCGTCGACCGCCTGGTTGAGCGCGATACCCGACTTGTCGAACGTCTCGGAATACAACCCGATCGAGGCGTCGGTGAAGCCGGTCGGGATCGTCTCCTGCTGGTGCCGATACATCTCCCGGGTGGCCTCCGGATGGCCCGGATCGAACAGTTCGTACGGTGCGCTGGCGAGATAGCCGACATCGATCTTCTGTTCGCCGTAGTTGGTGTTGATCAACGGTGCCCGGAGGGTCTCGTCCCAACCGAAGTGCTCGCCCTCGACGCCGAACTTGATCAACTGATACTCGGCCGATCCGAACGGTGCGGCGAGAAGGTTCAGCACGCCGAGCAGCTCTCGGACCCGGTCCTTGGACTCCTGCTTGCGAATCCCGCAGAGCTTGTAGGTCCCGGTGCCGAGCCGCTTCGGCGCGATGCCGCCGCCTTCGGCGAGTGGTGGTGCCCAGAAGCCGAGCCGAAGACCAGGGATGTTCTCCCGCAGCAGGCCGCGATAGCCGACGCCGCCCCATTGGAACAACGAGATCGTCCCGGCCTTCTGCAGTTCCGGCGTTGGCCGCGCCGAACGAGTCCGGGTGCAGCACTCCGGCCTGCCACAGTTTCGCCGTGTACTCGACCGCGGCGCGATATTCCTCGGTCTCATACCTATGAGTGAACGCGCCGTCCTTGACCGCCCAACTGTTCGGTGCCGAGAACATCGCCGCGGCGAGCGCCTTGATCACGCCGAAGGCCTGGCCGAAGGCGTACTGGTTCGCCTTCGCGTCGGTCACTTCCTGGCAGAGCGCGAGGACCTGGTCGGCGTTGGTCGCCTCGGCGATGTCGGCGCCGAACTTCTCGATCACGTCGGCCCGATAGGTCCAGGTCGGCTGGCCGACGATGTTCGACGGCGGGGTGGCTTGGCGGGATACTCCTGCGGCACCACCGTGATGTCGAGCTGGACGCCGAGCCGGCGGTTCAACTCCTGCCACCACGGGTTGGCCGTCAACGGCTTCGGAGTCACGCCGCCGGCCAGCCCGAGCATCGCCGTGACCGTGCCGCCCTTCCCGGGTGGGGTGTCGACCACCGGCTCGGCCGGATGCGGGAACTCGAGGTAGCCGTCGGGCACTCCGGCGGCGTCCCGCGGCAGCGCGGGTTCCACCGCGGACAGCTTTCGATGGGTGGGCAGGGTGACGCCCGTGCCCTGGACCCCGCTGTCGGGCGTCCGATCGGCGGACTGACAGCCGGCGAGCGCCGCCGTCGCCGCGACCGCGGCCGTGCCCTGGAGGAACCGGCGCCGATCCACCATCTTGTCCGTTGCCACGTCGGCCACCCCTTCGTCCGGCTCGGTCGAGGCCCATCGGCTCTCCCGAGTCGAAGACAACTCCCGACCGATTCTCATGTCAAGACATGAGTTCTACGGAGCGAAACGCTGATCAGAGCTGGCCGAGCCGGACCGCCACAGTGAAGGCGATCAGCCACATCAAGGAGACGTTGGCCGCGACCGCCTTCGGCTCCCGGAGCGAGGCGTGGCTGATCACCGCTCCGGTCATCACGGCTCCGAGGCCGAGCGCCGCCAGCGGGGTCAGGATCGGGGCGATCCCGGTCAGCCAGGGCACGAACAGGCCGACCACCGCCAGCAGTTCGGCCACGGCGACCACCCGGACCAGCGGCATCGGAAACGGCGCGATGCCGGTCTGCCCGGTCGCGATCAGCCGCTCCCGGGAGAACGACACCTTGGCGATCCCCGATATCGTGAACACCGCTCCGAGCACGATCGATACGATCCAAGCGGCGATTTCCATGACTCTTTCCTTCCGATCGACGGCTGTCACCCTCCTGACGAGGCAGCCGTGCCGGGGCGTGACAGCCGGAGCGAGTTCGTGACCGCGGACCTGCTGGCCCAGGCCAGCCGGCAGCATCGGACCTATCTGCAGGGGCTGGCCTATCGCCTGCTCGGCAGCGTGGCCGACGCCGAGGACGTGGTCCAGGAGGCCCTGCTGCGGTTCCGGCAAGCCCTCGACGACGGTGTCCAGCCGGACTCGGCCCGCGCCTATCTGACGACGATCACCACCAGGCTGGCCATCGACCAGCTGAAGTCCGCCCGGGCGCGGCGGGAGCGATACGTCGGGCCGTGGCTGCCCGAGCCGCTGGTCGAGGAGTACCTCGATCCGGGCGACGAACTGGCTCGGACCGAGTCCGCGTCGTCGGCGTTCCTGGTGCTGCTGGAGCGGTTGACGCCGGAGCAGCGGGCGGTCTTCGTACTGCACGAGGTGTTCGGCTATCCGTACGGCGAGATCGGCACCATGATCGGAAAGACGACCGTCGCCTGCCGGCAGCTCGGCGTCCGGTCGCGTGATCATCTCGCCGCCGAGCAGCAGCGGTTCCCCGCCTCCCGGGAACAGGGCGACCAGCTGGCCAAGGCGTTCGTCGCCGCCTGCCGCGACGGCGACGTGCCCGGCCTGATCAAGCTGCTGCTGCCGGAGGCCCGTTTCGTCGGCGACGGCGGCGCCTCCGGTCGCGGGTTCCCGCAGGTGATCACCGGCGCGGACCGGACCGCTCGGCTGGTGATCGGCGCCCTGGCGAAGCTGACCGAATCCGGTCTCGACCTCTCCCTGGTGCACGTCGGCGGCCAGCCCGCGCTCTGCGCCCGGGAGCCGGACGGCACCGTGTCTGCGATCTGGTCGTTGATCATCAACGACGAAACGATCATCGCGATCCACGGCACGGTCAACCCGGACAAGCTGCGACACCTGATCGGCCAGTCGCCCCGCTGACCAAGGGAATTCAGCGCCGTAGCCGAAGCGTCGCCCGGATCGTGGCGATCACCCAGTCGGGTTGTTCGGTCAGTTGGTGCCAGGTGAAGTGCAGGCCCAGCCAGCCGGCCGCGGTGAGATCGCTCCATTTCTGCCGGTCCCGTTCGAACTGCGCACGCTGCGAATGCACCTCGTAGCCGTCGACCTCGATCGCGACCCGCGACCCGCGGAAGGCGACGTCGATGAAACAGTGCCGTGGGCCGCACCAGACCTCGACGTTGGTCCGCCAGCCGGTGATCTTGGCTCTGCGCAGCAAAATTTGACGTTGCATCCGTTCCGCCGCCGACCAGGGCTCGTCCCGGGAGTCCTGCAGCACCTGCCGGCGGTGCTCGATGATCATGCTCGGCGGTAGCCGGTGCCGGCACCGGCTGATCCCGGGCGGCGGGTTCCGGTCAGCGCGGCCGGTGATCGAGATCGTGGTCACCGGGAGCTCGGGCGGGAAGGTGACCCGGGCCGCGGCCGACCCGGTCAGCACGCCATCGCCCGACCACAGCGCCGCGGCGCGGATCCGGGTCTCGACCTCGCCCGCGCGACCGGTCGCGGCGTATACGCCAGGGAAGAGCCGGACCACCAGTCCGCGCTCAGCGAGGCGGCGCAGTCTCCGCTGCAGCACCGCCGTCCGCGGCGCGATCAGTCCGTCGTTGGTGAGCAGGTCATCGATCGAGTTCACGACCAGGGTTCTGGCGCGGATCCGGCGGATCGACCGGCCTACCGGAAAGTTGTGGGATAGCGAGGTTCGCGATGGATGGGTTGGGGATAGTGACCGGAATCCAGCAATGGTTCGCGAAATCGCCTCGGTTCGGGCCGTTTCAGAGAACCGTTGCTGGATTCCGGTCACGCCGCTGGTCGAATCAGCGGTCGACGGCGTCCAGTCCGACCGCGGCGATGGCGCTCAGCTCGGGGCAGGTCGGTCCCGCACGACCGCCGACCACGGCGGACACCGGTTGATCACCGATCGTGATCCGATGGCCGTCGTCCAGCACCTGTTGCGGCCGGCACGGCGGCGCGGCGGCCGACAGTTGGAGCGCGTACAGCTGCTCGGGGGTGAGTTCACGGGTCTGGCCCCGGGTCCCGCCCTCGATCAACGTGGCCTGGCCCGAGGCGATCTCGACCCGCACTCCGGTGGGTTTGCCGGACCGTACCTCCTCGATGTCGATCCGGGGCGGTGCCGGCCGTTCCGGCAGCGGCTCCTCGAAGAAGCCTTTCCAGAACGGCTGGACGATCTCGTCGAGCTGGTCCAGCGCCGGCGTCGGCACCATGCCGCAGGGATCCGACCAGGTCGGCTTCAACTCCCCCATCCGCAAGGTCGTCCGGAACGCGTCCGAACACCGCGACTCGCCCCGGTCGGCCTGCAGCCGTGCGATGTCGCGGCGCAACTCCTCCGACTCCAGCAACTGCCGCAGCCGATCGATCGTCGCCGCGCCGATCCGGCCGGCCGCCGGATCATCGGAGAGCACCAAGGCGGTGCCGTCGGCGGAGATCCGTAGCTCCCGGTAGATCCCGGCGACGCCGCCGGTCGTGGTCAGGCTGAAGTCGCCGAACGGCTCCAGCGGCACCGGCTCCGGTGGCAGCAGCGAGCAGCCGGCCGCGGCCAGCAGCCCGGTCACCACCAGCGCCGCCCAACGCTGGAACCTCCACCGGGTGATCGTCATCCCGCGAGTATCGCCCACCACCTGGGCCATCGGGCTCCGCGCCGGATCGTTGCGGCGACCGGCTGTCAGTGCCGCCGTGCATCCTGGTGCCAGTTCGGGGTTTCGATGGTGCGGACCGGGTCCCCGAGCCGCCGGTCTCGACCGATTCCGGGACGGCAGCTCCGTCAGGGAACGATCCAACAGGACAGGATCCGATCATGATCACTCACCTCAATCCGGCCAGCATCGCCCCGCAGCCCTTCCTCAGCCCGGGCGTCTTGATCACCCAGCCGGAGCGGCTGCTCTTCGTCTCCGGTCAGGTCGGCATCGCCGCGGACGGTACGGTCGGCGATGGCATCGCCGAACAGACCACGATCGCGATCGGCAATCTGCAGGCGGTGTTGGACGAAGCGGGCCTGCGCACCGACCAGGTGATCAAATACACGATCTATCTCACCGACCCGGCCAACCTGGAAGGGTTCTTCCAGGCCGGCGGCGGGGCCGTGCCGCAGCCCGGTCCGGCCGCGACGCTGTTGATCGTCGGTGGGCTCGCCGATCCGCGGCTGCTGGTGGAGATCGAGGCGATCGCGGCCGGCTGACCGCTCAGGCGGGGGCGAGGATCGAGAGCAGTTCGCGCCGCTCGCCGATGGCGGTGACGGACCCGTGCTCGAGCACTCCGGCCGGGTCGACGACGAAGGTGCCCCGCCGGGCACAGCCGAGTTCGGGGTCGAAGACGCCGTAGTCGCCGGCGATCCGGCCGTGCGGCCACCAGTCGGTGAGCAACTCGAACGGGAGCCGTTCGGCGTCGGCGTACGCCCGCAGCGAAAACATCGGGTCACACGAGACGGCCAGCACCTCGAGACCGAGAGCGGCCAACCGCGGCTGGGCCTCCCGGAGTTCGGTCAGCTCCGACGTACAGATCGACGAGAACGCCCACGGATAGAAGATGAGGGCCACCCGCCGACCACGGAACCCGGACAGCCGCAGTTCCTGTCCGTGCTGATTGCGGGTGACGAAATCCGGCGCGCGATCGCCGGTCCGGGGCTGGGCTACGCCGTCACCGCCGCACACTCTTGGGCCGCACCAATTTGTTCGCCGCCCAGTCGGAGGACACCGACACGCCGATCGTGACCGAGAGCCCGGCCGACACCGCGGCCTCGTTCACCTCGGTCGGATCGACGAATCCCTCCCGGCCGACCTTGGGGGTCATCAGCCAGACGTAACCGTCCTCGGACAGGTCGGTCAATGCGTCGACCAAACCGTCCGCGAGGTCACCGTCGCTGTCGCGCCACCACATCAGGACAACCTCGGCGGCCTCCATCACCTCTTCGAACAACTCGCCGTCGATCGCGTCCTCGACCATGATTCGGACGTCTTCGTCGGCATCCTCGTCCCAGCCGAGTTCCTGCACGACCTGCCCGCTGGTCAAACCCAGCTTGTTGTCCCCGGGCCCTTCGGCCTCGGGCCTTGACGAGCTCACTCCCCTGCCTCCACTCGATTCCCTCTCCCCCGGTCCCGCCCGCAGGCCACGCGGACGAACCCGACGGAACTAATACGTGGCGCCCAGCCTGCCAGAGCCGTACGTCCTGGGGGAACCCTGGACACGCCTCGGCGAGTCTCGCACAAATTCTCGCACCTGCCCGACGATGGTGCACGAGTTTGGCCGAGGAGGGTGCAAGAGGTAGTACGTCTGCCGCGGAGCACCGGGGGCGATTCGTCCGCTGGGACGCGGTTGAGACTTCCTTCCACCGGAGTGACAGGATTGGGTGTATCCGTGAGTGCAGGGTCCCGGCACACCCCGCCGGGAGTTGATGAAGAGGAGCCTTCAATGGCCAAGCCCGGACCTCGACCGGCCATCACCGCCGAGGGTCTGCCGTCGCAGATTCCCGATATCGATCCCGAGGAAACGAGCGAATGGCTGGAGTCGCTGGACGGCCTGCTGGATGAGCAGGGCAAGCACCGCGCCCGGTTCATCATGCTGAAGCTGTTGGAGCGCGCCCGCGAGCGGCAGATCGGGCTGCCCGCCCTGCGCAGCAGCGACTACATCAACACCATCCCGCCGGAGTCGGAGCCCTGGTTCCCCGGCGACGAGCACGTCGAGCGCCGGATCCGCGCCTTCATCCGGTGGAACGCGGCGATCATGGTCAGCAAGGCCAACCGGAAGGGGCTCGAGGTCGGCGGTCACATCGCCACCTATCAGAGCGCCGCCAGCCTGTACGAGGTCGGCTTCAACCACTTCTTCCGCGGCAAGGATCATCCGGGCGGCGGCGACCACGTCTTCATCCAGGGCCACGCCTCGCCCGGCATCTATGCCCGCGCCTACCTCGAGGGCCGGCTGACCACCGACCACCTGGACGGGTTCCGGCAGGAGGTGTCCCGCGGCAAGGGCAACGGCCTGTCCTCCTACCCGCACCCGCGGTTGATGCCCCAGTTCTGGGAGTTCCCGACCGTGTCGATGGGCCTGACCGGCATCAATTCGATCTACCAGGCCCGGTTCAACCGGTATCTGCTCAACCGCAACATCGTCGACACGGCCGACAAGCAGGTCTGGGCCTTCCTCGGTGACGGCGAGATGGGCGAGCCGGAGTCGCTCGGCGCGATCGGCCTCGCCGCCCGGGAGGAGCTGGACAACCTCACCTGGGTGATCAACTGCAACCTGCAGCAACTGGACGGACCGGTCCGCGGCAACGGCAAGATCGTCCAGGAGCTGGAGTCGATCTTCCTCGGCGCCGGCTGGCACGTGATCAAGGTGCTCTGGGGCCGCGATTGGGATCCGCTGCTCGCGGCCGATCGCGACGGGGTGCTGGTGAACAAGATGAACACCACTCCGGACGGCCAGTTCCAGACCTACTCGGTCGAGAACGGCGGCTATATCCGGGAGAACTTCTTCGGCGGCGACCCGCGGCTGCAGAAGCTGGTCTCCAGCCTGAGCGATGATGATCTTCGTCATCTGTCCCGCGGCGGCCACGACTACCGCAAGGTGTACGCGGCGTTCAAGGCGGCCACCGAGCACGTCGGCCAGCCAACCGTGATCTTGGCCCAGACCGTCAAGGGCTGGACGATCGACGCGCTCGAGGCGCGCAACGCCACCCACCAGATGAAGAAGCTGACCACCGACGACCTGAAGGCGTTCCGGGATCGGCTCTATCTGCCGATCGCCGATGATCAACTCGCCGACGCCTACAACCCGCCGTATTTCCACCCGGGCACGGATTCCGACGAGTACGAGTATCTGCAGGAACGGCGCAAGGCGCTCGGCGGCTACCTGCCGGAGCGGCGGGTCAAACCGACGATCATCAAGCTGCCGGGCGACGAGGTGTACGCCCCGCTGATGGAGTCGGCCGGCGAGAAGGCCAAGGTGGCCACCACCCAGGCCTTCGTCCGGCTGCTCCGCGACCTGATGCGCGATCCCGAGATCGGCCGCCGGATCGTGCCGATCGCGCCGGACGAGTTCCGCACCTTCGGCATGGACTCGATGTTCCCGACGGCCAAGATCTATTCGCCGCACGGGATGACCTACGACTCGGTCGACCGCAAGCTGCTGCTGTCGTACAAGGAATCCACCGACGGCCAGTTGCTGCACGAGGGCATCTCCGAGGCCGGCGCGATGGGCTCGACGATCGCGGCCGGCTCGGCGTACTCGATGCACGGCGAGCCGATGATCCCGTTCTACATCTTCTATTCGATGTTCGGGTTCCAGCGCACCGGCGACTCGATCTGGGCGATGGCCGACCAGTTGGCCCGCGGCTTCCTGATCGGCGCCACCGCCGGCCGGACCACGCTGACCGGCGAGGGACTGCAGCACGCCGACGGGCACTCCCCGCTGCTGGCCAGCTCCAACCCGGCGGTGGTGCACTACGACCCGGCCTTCGGCTTCGAGGTGGGCCACATCATCAAGGAAGGCCTGCGCCGGATGTACGGCTTCGGCACCGACGATGAACATCTCGAGGGCGAGAACCTGATCTACTACATCACCGTCTACAACGAGCCGGTGCATCAGCCGGGCGCCCCGGCCGAGTTGGACGTGGAAGGCCTGCTCAAGGGTCTCTACCACTACTCGGCCTCGCCGAAGCAGGACGAGAACGCGCCGCGGGCCCAGGTGCTGGCCTCCGGCGTCGCGATGCCGAACGCGCTCCTCGCGCAGAAGATCCTCGCCGAGGACTGGGGCGTGTCGGCCGACGTCTGGTCGGTCACCTCCTGGAACGAGTTGCGCCGGGACGCGGTCGAGGTGGAGAAGTACAACCTCAACCATCCCGACGAGGACCGGTTGTGGCCGTACGTGACCCAGGTGCTGCACGGCCGGCCCGGCCCCGTGATCGCGGTCAGCGACTACATGCGGGCGGTGCAGGACCAGATCGCGCCGTGGGTGCAGCACACCTGGTGCTCGCTCGGCACCGACGGGTTCGGCTTCGCCGACACCCGGGCGGCGGCGCGGCGCTACTTCCAGGTCGACGCCCAGGCGATCGTCGTCGCCACCCTGCAGACGCTGGCCCGGGAGGGCAAGTACGACCGGCACGCGGCCGCGGAGGCGTACCAGCAGTATCAGCTCGGCGATCCGACCGCGGTCGCCGGTGTGGCCCAGGAGGGCGCCGGCGCGTAGCCGCTTCCGGCGTTACTGGACCGGTCAACGGGTCAGCGGCGAGGGCAGATCAGCAGGCCGTCGATCTCCGCCGCACCCGTGCACTCGTACCGGCTGTTGATCATCCGCTGCACCTGTTCCGGCTGCTTGGGCAGTTGGAACCAGCCGCCGTCGATCAGCAGGAACCTCGGTTCCGGATCGTCCAGGCAGGCGAGGTTCTCGGCGTAGCTGGAGGTGTCGACGACGGGCGGGTTGTAGCGGGCTCGCTGCAACCAGACCGACGCCGGATAGCCGCACGGCGTCGGGTTGCGGACGAAATAGTTGGTGTCGCCGAAGGCGAGATAGAGCACCGGGGTGTCGACGCCGATCAGCCGCCGCACCTGCCGGGCGGTCTCCTGCCGGTGATCGGTCGCCTCGGCGGTGTAGATGTTGATCAATCCGGTCTGCGGCACCTCGGTCAGCGGGGTCGTGCTGGTCGGTCCGGGAGCGACGATGCCGATCATGGTCGCGCAGCAGACCACGGCCGCTGCCCCCGGCGCCATCCGGGACACCGGGCCGACGATCCGATCGCCACCCCGCACGACCAGCACGGCGATGATCATGGCGGCGACCAGGCCGACCACGAACGCCGCCGGCTGATCCACCCGCCAGGACGCCGGCAACCTGATGATCACCGCCGTGGCAAGTGCGGCAACCGCCGTGCCGATCACCAGCCGAGCCGCGGTCGCCAGGTCGGTCCGCGTCACGGCCAGCACCAGCACGGCGGCCGTGATCACCGGAAACGTGGCGAAGTGATAGACGAAGAACTGTTGCTGCACCACCGCGGGCAGCAGGGCCAGCAGCAGCACCAGCGCGGTCACCGACCCGTGAACGATCTTGGTCCGAACCGACCGCCCGGCGAACAGCACGACCAGGGCGGCCGGCAGCATGATCGTCACCGGCCAGGCCAGCAGCGCGCAGCCCAGGCCGAGCAGCGCGCGCCAGACCGGTTCGGTGTTCGGCGGCTGCAACGCCGACAGCTCGGCCAGCCACCTCAGCTCCCGCGGCCAGAGCCAGGCCGTCAGCCCGACCCAGGCGACTCCGGCGACCGCCGCCACCACCGTCGCGGCGATCGCCCGCCGCCGGTCCAAGATCGCGATCAGCACCAGGCCGATCAGCGCGATCGGCAGCGTCACGATCTTGATCGACGCCGCCGCGGCCAGCAGCACTCCGGCGCCGGCCACCGCCGCCAGCCAGGTCCGCCGATCATCGCGACCGAGCAGGCCGACGGCCACGGCGAGCACGGTCAGCACCAGGGCGAGCCAGTCCGGCTCCCAGACCGAGACCGCGCCCTGCAGACCGACGCCGGCGCCGACCGCGATCGCCAACGGGCGGGTGGTCGCGGCGGGCAGCCCGCGCTCGACCAGCGCGCGGTGCAGCAGCAGCGAGGCCAGCGCGCAGAGCAACAGCGCCGTCACCTGCATCGCCAGCTCGAAGGCGCGGCTGCTCTCGCCGAACAGCCGGGCCGGGCTGAAAGCGGCCGACATGATCAGGCGGTACACCAGCGGACGATGGGTGAACGTGTCGGCCACCGGCCGGGGTGAGGTCTGCTCGACCCCGGCCTCGAATCGGACGTCGCCGTTCAGCGGCAGCAGCCCGGCGAACCCGGCGGCGATCGCGATCACCGCCGGCAACGCGACCCGGAGCAGCCCGACCCGCCCGCCGACCCGGGTCAACCGGGTCCGGGCGTCGTCGTACGTCGCGGACATGCACCACCCCCGTGGCTCGAAACCAGAAAGCGCACGATCCGCCGGCCGCACGCGTACCCCAGCAGAGGGGTCCGAAACGACCTGGAGGTTACGACGACACCAACTCCAGCCGACTTGTCAGTCGGCGTTCGGTGGGGCTCAGTCGTCGACGGCCAACCGGGACAGGGTGGTCAACGAGGCATCGATCAGCTGTCGCTGGTCCGCCAGCCGGTGCGCCTCCCGCTCCGGCAGGTCGACGGTGACCTCGATCTCGGTGCCGGAGCCGACCTCGCGCAGCCGCCAGACGAACGTCAGGTCCGAGACCAGGCAGGAGATGGTGACCCGGCCGGGCGTCGCCTGCAGCCGCTGGTCCATCGGGAAGTCGGGATAGCCGGCCGGCCACATCGTGTACGCGGCGTCGCCCGGCGCCGCGGCCCGGACCTCGACCGTCTCGACGCCCTGCCACCACTCGGGGAACCGAGCCGGATCGTGCAGCAACTTCCAGACCGCCTCGACCGGTCCGGCACTGTGCCGGCTCAGCGTGAACGATGGCATCGACCTCACCTCACCTCACGGCCACGACGGCCGGGCCGGCGTCGACCAGGGCGGTCAACGCCTCGATCCGGGCCAGCTCGCGGGCCGGCTCGACCAGGCCGATGATCGGCGGCCGGCCCAGATCGACCAGGCTGGCCAGATAGCCGTCGCCGGCCTCGCCCGCGGCGCTCTCGGCGACCCGGTGCCAGGCGGCCCCGGACTCGGCGAGCCGGCGCCGGGTCAGGGCGAGGTTCCCCTCGGCGTACGCGATCAGGGCCTGCACCCAGGCCACCCGCGGCAGCAGCGCCCACGCCTGATCCGCGCGGCCGACCGGTTCCTGCAGCGCGGCGCGGAGCTGCCCGGTCGCGCCGCGCGGATCGCCGGCCAGGGCCAGCGCCTCGGCCCGGATCAGCCCGGCGGACACCCGGCTCACCTCCGCGCCGCCGTCGAGTCCGGACCCGATCAGGTCGGCCGCCTCGGCGTACCGGCCGGCCCGCAGCGCGAGCAGGCCGCGGTCGTGGGTCGTGGTCGCGGCCAGCACCGGGTCCTCGATCCGGTCGGCCCAGGCCTGCACCTCGGCCCCGGCCCGGGCGGCCTCGTCGTGCCGGCCGAGCCGGGCCAGCAACTGCGCCCGTGCCGCCAGGGTCTTCAGGGCCAGCCCGGTCACCGCGGCGGTGGCGGCATAGGCCCGGTCGATCAGCGCCAGGGCCGGCTCGTCCCGGCCGTCGCAGACCAGCGCGCACGCGGCGTTCACCAGCACCGTGTGGGCACGGTCCGGGAAGGACTCGATCTGCCGGACGACCGGGTCGGCGGGGTCGGCCACCAACGCCGCCGCCTCGGCGAACCGGGCCTGCCGGATCAGCCCCTGCATCCGGATCTCCAGCGCATCGGCGCTCAGCTGCGGGGTCAGCTCGGCCACCGCGGCGGCCTCGGCGAGCAGCCGTTCGCACTCGGCGCCGGAGCCGGCCACGGCGTCGCCCCAGGCCAGCCCGACCAACGCGTCGGCGAGCAGCGCCGGGTCGGTGTCGTCGGTCATCCGCGACCGGGCCGTCCGGTACGCCAGCAGCGACTCGGCCGGATGGCAGGTGACGGTCCGGAATTGGCGGCCACGCCGGCACCAGGCCTCGGCCAGTGCCGCCGCCGGCAACCGGACGATCGCCTCGGCCCAGGCGGCCTCCATCTCCGGCTGCCGGTTGGCCCAGGCGTACACCTCCTCCAGCTCCAGCCAGAGCTCGCCGTCGGCCGGGTCGACCGCGACCGCACGCTGCAGCAGCTCGGCGGCCTCGTCCAGCGCCCCGACCGCCCGGGCCTGGGCCGCGGCGGCAGCGAGCTGGTGACCCGATTCCCGGGCCCGGCCGGCCCGGGCCAGGTGGTGCGCCCGCTCGACGTGCTCGGTCGGCGCGATCCCGTCCGCCAGCCGATCGTGCAGCCCGGTCGGATCCGGCAGACCCGAGTACACCGCGGCCCGGAGCAGCTCGTGCCGGAACCCGAGCCGGCCGTCGCGCCGGGCCAGCAGGCCGTCGGAGCCGGTCACCGGGTCGGCACCGGTCGACAGGTCCAGCCGCCGCAGCTCCGCGGGCCACAGCGGCCGGCCGGCGGCGGCCAGCAGTTCGACCAGCGCCACGGTCGACTCGGGCAACCGGCTCAGGGTGGCGGTGACGGCGGCGCGCAGGTTGGGCGGCGGTCCGTCGCTGCCGGCGACGATGGTCCGGGCGGCCTCCACCGCGAGCAGCGGATTGCCCTCGGCCGCGCCGATCACCTTCGCCACCCGGTCACCGTCCAGATCGTGCAGCGAGCGCGCCAGCGCACCGACCTCGGCGTCGCTGATCGGCGGCACGGCGAGGGTGTGCACGGGCACGCCGTGGCCGGTCAGATCGGCGATCAACTCGTCCAGATCCGGTCGCCGGGTGCCGTCCCGGCGGACCAGCACCAGCAGCACCGGTAGCGCCGACAGCCGGCGACCGACGTACGCCGCCAGCCGCAGGCTGGCCCGATCGGCCCGGTGGGCGTCGTCGACGGCGAGCAGCGTCGGCCGTTCCGCGCAGGACCACTCCACCAGCCGCAGCAGCGCCTCGAAGACCCGGAGCCGCTCGAGCTCCGGCGCCGTCGCCGGAGACGGCGGCTGCGGATGACCGAGCCGGGCCCCCAGCCCGGGCGAGAGCCGGTTGAGTTCGGCCGGCCAGGTAGCCGCGGCCGGCACCTGCGGTACGGCCCCGGCCAGCGACCGGGCCAGCTCGAGCCAGGCCGCGAACGGCGTCTCGCCGGCCACGTCGATGCCGGACGCCGCGGCAGCGTGACCGCCCTGACCGGCGACCTGGCGGACCAGTTCGGCCAGCAGGGTGGTCTTGCCGATGCCGGCCTCGCCGGCCAGCAGCACCGCCTGGCCGCGGCCGTTCGCGGCCTCGCGCCAGCGTTCGGTCAGCCAGGTCAGCTGCTCGGACCGGCCGAAGACGGCGGTCCGCCGTTCCGACCGACGGCCACCTCGGGCGCGGGCGTGCACCGCCCGGGTCGCCGGCGACGGCCGGACCCCGACCTCCCGGTGCAGCCGCTCCGCGAACTCCCGGGCGACCAGCACCGCCTCGGCCCGCTCGCCGGCCAGCAGCAGCCGTTCCACCAGCGCCCGGTGGGCGGACTCGTCCAGCCGCCGCAGCTCGGTCAGCCGCCGGGTCCAGCGGACGGCATCGGCCACGGCGCCGGACGCCTCGGCCCGGTCGGCCACCTCGGTCAGTCGCCGGGCCCGCCGGTCAGCCAGCTCCGCGCGGGCCTGCAGCACCCAGTCGTCGGTCAGCTCGGGCAGCAACTCGTCGGCAGCCGTCTCGGCCGAGGGGTCGTCGTCGACATCCTTCGAGACGTCGATCAACGCCAACGTGCTGCGGGTGGCCTCGAGCGGCGTCCCGGCGTCACCCCAGCTGGCCCGGATCGCCCAGACGGCGGTCCGCAGATTGGCCCGGGCCCGGTCGGCGTCGGCCTCCGGCCACAGCCCGGCCGCGACCGCGGCGCGGGAGTTCGGTCCGGGGTGCAGAGCCAGCCAGGCGATCAGTGCCCGGGCCCGTTCGCTGCTCGGCAGGGCGACCGGGACCCCCGCCAGGTCGGCGGCCATCGGACCGCAGATCCGCAAGCGGAGCATCTCACCAGGGTAAGTCCCCGGCTCTCGCATTGACGGCGTTTTGACGGTGAATCGACGGCGGCCCGGACACGCTCGGCGACAACCGGTCCGCAGTACGGCGGACCGACGAGAGGAGACCCGCATGTCCACCACGATCACCGGTCCCGGCGCCGTCGACGCCGACCGGCTCGACGCCCTGATCGGCCAGTTGATCGGCGACCTCGGAGCGACCTTCAACGCCGGCCTGGTCGTCCTCGGCGACCGGCTCGGTCTCTACCGGGCGATGGCCGACGGCGTACCGGTGACGGCCGAGGACCTGGCGCTGCGGACCGGGACCTCGGTCACCTATCTACGGCCGTGGCTGGCCGGCCAGGCCGCCGGCGGTTACGTCGGGTACGACCCGGCGGCCGGCACCTGGTCGCTGAACCCCGAGCAGTCCTTCGCCCTGGCCCAACCGGAGAGCCCGGCGTTCTTCGCCGCGTCGATGCAGCTGGCCCTGGCCACCCTGCGCTCCGTGGACCAGATCGAGGAGTGCTTCCGTACCGGCGAAGGGTTCGGCTGGCACGAGCACGATCCGGAGCTGTTCGAGGGCACCGAGCGGTTCTTCCGCCCCGGCTATGTCGAGAGCCTGGTCAACGCCTGGCTGCCGGCGCTGGACGGCGTCGTCGCCAAGCTGGAGCGCGGCGGCCGGGTCGTCGACGTCGGCTGCGGCCACGGCTCCTCCACCGTGTTGATGGCCCAGGCCTTCGACCGGGCGACCTTCCTCGGCCTCGACTACCACGAGGCATCGATCACGGTCGCTCGGCGTCGCGCCGCGGCCGCCGGTCTGGACGGCCGGATCACCTTCGAGGTGGCCGATGCGTCCACCCTGCCGGCCGGCTCGGCCGATCTGGTGACGATGTTCGACTGCCTGCACGACCTGGGCGATCCGGAGTCGGCGGCCCGCGCCGCCCGCGGACTGCTCGGCACGGACGGCACGCTGATGGTCGTCGAGCCGATGGCCGGCGACCGGATCGAGGACAACCTGCATCCGCTCGGCCGGGTGTTCTACGGCGCCTCGACCATGATCTGCACGCCCGCGTCGCTGGACCAGGACGGTCGTCGTGCCCTCGGCACCCAGGCCGGGCCGGCCGTCCTCGACGCGGTGCTCCGGGACGCCGGCTTCAGCCGGGTCCGGGTCGCCGCCAGCACCCCGGTCAATCTCGTGCTCGAAGCCCGACCTTGATCAACACCAGCCACCCGTCAAATCCTGAGGAGATCATCATGAGCACCACCACCGCCCGGCCGGGCCTGGACACCGCCGCCCTGGTCGAGGCCGTCACCCACCGCGACGCTCCGGCGCTGACCGCGATGTACGCGGCCGACGCGGTCGTCACCGTAGTCGATCGTGACCATCCGCCGGCCGCACCCCAGGTGCTGACCGGCACCGCGGAGATCGGCGCCTACTTCCGCGACATCTGTGGCCGCGACATCGTGCACACCGTGCCGCAGCTGATCGCCGACGACACCGGCGTCGCCTTCGAGCAGCACTGCCGCTATCCCGAGGGCAACAGCGTCACCTGTCTCGCCGTCTCCACCGTCAGTGGCGCCAAGATCACCCGCCAGACGATCGCCCAGGCCTGGGACTGACAATCCGACTCCGGATGGGGAACGGGCCGTTGATCGCCATGATCGTCGTTGATCATGGCGATCGCGGCCCATCCGGATCAGCCAAGATGAACGGGAGATGACGACAAGATGGTCGGAACCTGTCGAACGAACTCCGGGTCGGATTCGGGGATCAGGCGGTCCACCTGAGACTGGTACGGTCTTGCCCGTGGCAAATCTGGTCCGCACTCTGGCGCACAACAAGCTGGTCCAGAAAATCACCAAGAACGAGCGGATCCGCCGCAACCGCTACTACCAGGCGCTACGGTTCAGCATCGTCCGAAAGCCACTCGATCACCAGGGCAGCCGGGTCCCGGTCGCACTCCGGCTCAAGGTCAGTTCCAAGATCGACATCGAGCCGGGTTCGGCCGATTTCTTCGAGGCGCTGCGGGGGGTGGTCTGGGCCGATCCGCTTCGGGTCGCCCGCTGGGACCACATCGCCGTCTGGCGGGTCAACCGGGATCCGGACGTCACCGCCCTGGCCAACGAGCTCGGCAGCCGGGTCTTCCCGTCCAAGAACCGCGACCTGGTCTGCCTGATCGAGGAGCGCAATCCGCAGCTCACCTCGGTCCAAGATCTCTTCGGCCTGGTGTCCCGGGCCCGGATCGCGCCGACGGTCGATCAGTTCACCGAGCAGCGCAACCTGGTCATCGTGCTGGATCCGCCGACGCGGACGTCGTTGTCGGTGACCTCGACCTGGAGCCGGACCCGGACCGTCGCCGTGTTGACCCGGCCGAGCCCGTTCCCACCGTCCTGCTTCGCCGAGGTCGACGCTCTGTTGATCGCCGACGGAGTGGACCCGGAGTCCTATGCCGACCTGCGGATTCCCTTCACCGCAACGTTCACCGAGCCCGACGAGGCGCTGGCCCAGATCAAGGCCCTGGTCAGCGGCTCGGTGGAACGGCAGCCCGGCTACCACTTCGCGATCAAGGGCGAGATCGACGAACTGCCGACCGGCGTCGACTCCGAGATCGACATCGTCTGCGTCACCCCCGAGGAGCTGGACGCCAGCAAATTGTCCAGCTTCGCCGAGTATCTGGACGGGTTGATCGACCTGTCACTGCTGATCGCCGTCCATTCCCGTTTCCTCTACAGCCACGAGACCTTGATCCGCGCCGAGCGGCCGGCCGTCCTGCTGCAACGCCTGATCGAACGCGGCGCGCGGCTGCGGATCCAGACCCCGGCAGCCAGGACGCCTACTTGGAGACCACGATGAAGATCGTCCACCTGTCCGGCTCCGCGCTGGCCGGGGCGCCCGGCATGCTGGCCCGCGCGCAGAATCAGCTGTACGGCTACGATGCCGTCCACTTCCGCACCGGTGATCTTGGTCATTTCCGGGACCTGATGTCGGTGAACTGCATCCCGGTCCGACCGAATCCGCTGGACGCCGAGCTGGTGCAGCAGCACGTCGCCGAGGCCGACGTCATCCACGTCCACAATCTGGTCGCCCCGTTCGCGCTGTCCTGGCTGGCGGCGATCGACGGGATCAACGAACGCACGTTGATCTATCAGGTGCATTCGCCGACCCGGGAACGACCGATCTACCATGATCTTTCCGAGGCACTCGGCCTGCAGTGGCAGGCCCGGCTGGCGGTGTCGCAGATCCATCCGCGGCTGTTCCCGACGATGACACCGGTGCCGAACTGTCTGTATCGGGATTGGCTCACGCCGCACCGGCGATCGCGGCCACGGTTCGACGGTCCGGTCCGGGTGGTCTTCTCGCCGTCGACGCCGTCCCGGGCCCGGTGGAGCAGCAAGACCTCACCGGTCTTCGACGCGCTGCTCAAGGCACTCGCCGACAACCGGCGGTTCGAGCTGGTCCGGGTCACCGACGTCTCCCCGGAACGGCTCTCGGCGACCCGGACGGTGGCCGACGTCAGCATCGACGAGATCCTGACCGGTGGCTTCCACCTGGTGTCCTATGAGGGCATGGCGGCCGGCAACGTCGTCGTCAACGGCGCCGACGAGCTGTCGCTGGCCGCGTTCGCGATGGGGTTCCAGACCAACGAGCCGCCGCCGTTCCTGCGCACCGATGTGGACGAGTTCGCCGAGCAACTGGGCCGGCTCGCCTCCGATCGCCGGCTGTTGGCGGACTGGATGGACGCGTCGCACGACTACTACTGGCGGGTGATGTCGGCCGAGCGGGTGGTCGGCATCTACGACGAGATCTACCGCGGCGGGAAGGCGGAGCATGGCGAGCGCGCTGACGCGGTTGCGTGATCATCTCGCCGGAGCGTCGATCGATCTGGTCGGCAACGGTCCGACGGCGAGCGACTGGCGGCCGCGGCCGTCGGTCCGAGTGGTCACGGTCAACGCCGGGCTGAAGCTGATGGCCGAGCACGACGCGATGGCCGATCTGTGCTGGGTGCAGGACGAGCGGTTCATCGCGACCAAGCCGGATGCCCTGCTGCCGTACCTGTCCCGGACCAGGTTCTTCGCCGCCAACGCCGACATCGCGCACCAGGCCGGGATCGTCGACGATCGGTTGATCGCGATCCGGATGCTCGACTACGAGACCTTCTCCCGGGATCCGCGGATCGGTCTCGGCCACGGCTACAACGTGATCTTCGGTGCCCTGCAGATCCTGCGCTGGTGTGGAGTCCGGCGGATCGACGTGTACGGGGTCGGGCTGCGCTACTGGTCCACCGACACCCGATTCGATCAACGGGTCCGCGGCTTCGACGTCGACCTGCACCGGTCCGGTGATCAGGTCCGGCTGGTCCGGCACGCGCTGGACATCGTCGAGGCGGACGGCATCGAGATCGAGATCCACGGCCCGTCCGCCCTCTCCGTCGCCCGTACCGCCACCGGCTGAAACCTCCCCGCCGGACCTCTCGGTCCCTAGACTCGGTCGATGGCCTTGGGCTCGCGGATCCGACGGACCGCACTGAGAGCCGGCTCGGCCGCGCTGACCGCCGTCTACGGCGTCTATCGGTCGCATCCGGCACTGTGGCGCTTCACCGCCCGTAACTACCATCCGGCGCTCGGTCGGTTCGCCCGACTGAACGCCTGGATGACCTGCCAGCACGCCAACCTCGACGTCCCCGCCTACTCGGCGTTCCTGGCTGATCATGGTTTCCGGTTCCGTTGGTGGGATCTGACCAGCTATCCGGCGACCGCCAAGGACAGCTACGTCCGCGCCTACAGCGAGGCCGAACGCTGCTGGCACGGCACCATCGTCACCGCCGGCACGGTGGTGGACGAATCCAGCGGCTCCTCCGGCAAGGCGTTCAACTGGGTCCGGTCCCGGCGCGAACTGCGGACCGTGCACAAGAACGTCGCCGGCTACATCACGCTGCTCTTCGGCTCCCGGCGACTGTTCTGCATCAACGCCTTCTCGATGGGCGCCTGGGCCACCGGCACCAACACCGGGATCGCGATGGCCCGGGTCGCCATGGTGAAGAACACCGGGCCCGAGCTGGACAAGATCGTCGACACGCTGCGGCACTTCGGCCCCGGCTTCGTCTATTTGATCAGCGCCTATCCGCCGTTCCTCAAGCATCTGCGGGACCGGCTGGACGAGGATGACTTCGACTGGGACCGCCATACGCTGCACGGCTTCGTCGGCGGTGAGGCGCTGACCGAGGGGCTGCGGGACTACCTGGAGGAACGGTTCGTCCGGGTCTACTCCGGCTACGGTGCTTCGGACCTGACCATCGGGATGGGCGGTGAGACCGACCTGGCGGTGTGGATCCGGCGGGTGCTGCTGGCCAAGCCGGAGGTACGGCACGCGCTGCTCGGCCCGGACGAGGACCGGACGCCGATGGTGTTCCAGTACAACCCGCTGGAGACCTACTTCGAGACCACGCCGGAACACGAGCTGCTGGTGACGATCAACTCCACCGCGGTGCTGGCGCCGAAGCTGCGCTACAACATCGGCGACGAGGCGATCTTGATCACCTTCCCGGAGATGCGGGAACGGCTCGCGGCGTTTCCCCGGCTGGCGTACGGCTTCGAGCGGGCGTTCGCCAACCAGCGGATGAAGCTGCCGTTCGTGCTGCTGTTCGGCCGCAAGGACTCCACGATCTCCTACCTGGGCGCGAACATCTATCCGCTGGACGTGGAGAACGGGCTCTACGACGACAATCCGTACGCGGACCGGATCGAGTCGTTCAAGCTGAGCGTCGACGACATCGGCGACGCCGAATCCCGGCCGACGCTGCATCTCGAGCTGCGGCCGCGCGCCGAGCTGACCGACCGCGAGCGCACCGACCTCGCCGACCGGGCCACGGCCGGCGTGATCCGGCATCTGGCCTCGGTGTCCCGGGACTTCGCCCAGTCGCTGACCGAGGATCCGACCTCGGCCGAGCTGCAGGTGCTGGTCCATGATCACGGCGGCGGCCCGTTCTCGACCGCCCGGACCAAGATCAAGAACGTCTACCTGGTGGATCGCGAGGACGGTCACCGATGAGGAGCACGGACTTCTCGGCCGGGCCACGGCAGGCCCAGGCGGAGGCGGTCTTCGTCGGCCTCAACGGCTTCAGCGGCCCGGTGCCGATGATCACCCAGATCCTGCGTTGGCCCCGGGTGGTGCGACAACTCCGGGCCGCGCCCGGCTACTGCTGGCACCACTCCTACTGGGTCCGGCCGTGGAGCATCGGGCTGTTGATCGGCTACACCAGCCACGCCGAGTTGACCGCCTTCGCCCGGACGCCGATCCATCGGGACCTGGTGCGCTGGATGCTGACGGCGCCCCCGCGGACCGGCCGGCGCCCGGCGGACGCCGGCTTCATTCGCTTCTACACAAGCGATCCCAGCGGTTACACCAACGGGCGCTGGCGGGCCGAGGACGATCAGCCGGGCGCCCGATGATCCCGGCCGCGCTGCCCCGGGTGGTGCCGGTGTTGACCGGCCGCGACTTCGCCGAGTTCGTCGAATTGCCGTTGCGGTTGCACCCGGCCGATCGCTACGTCCCGGTGCCACGGCCGACACTGCGCCGCTGGTGGACCAAGGGCGACGCGCTCGGCCGGCCGGTCGAATTCTGGCTGGCCCGGGACGCGTCGGGCGCGACCGTCGGCCGCTGCATCAGCCACCACGATGCCAAGCTGGACACGAAACTGGGCGAGCGGCTGCAGCTCTTCGGGCTGTGCGAGTTCGCCGATGCCACGGCCCTGGGCGCGCTGACCGTGCACCTGGATCGGCGCGCCACGGACGCCGACCGGGCCGCGCTGCTCGGCCCGGTCAACCTGCTGCCGAACCAGTCCGGCGGCGTGATCACCAGCGGCTTCGCCGACCGCGGCTTCGTCGACTCGGCCTGGAACCCCGGCCACTACCCGATCGACTACGCCGCCCACGGCTATCAGGAGTGGTTCCCGGCCGACACCTGGCAGGTGCCGATCACCGCCGCGACCGTGGAGCGTTGCGGCGGACCGCCGAGCCCGGCCGACTGGCGGGCCGCCGGGCTGCGGATCGAGTACGGCCGCCGGCGCGTCATCCGGCGCCAGCTCGCCGAGCTGCTGGTCGCGCTGAATGCGAGCTTTGATCAACTTCCGTACTACACCGAGATCACCCCGGCCGAGTTGGCGCTGGCCACCGACGGATTGGCCTACCTGCTGGACGAGAAGCTGCTGCTGCTCGCCTATGACGAGGCCGGCCGGGTGGTCGCGTTCGTGCTGTTCGTCCCGGACCTGAGCCTGTTCCTGCAGCGCACCGGCGGCCGGATGGGGCCACTGCAGCTGCTGCGGTTGTTGATCACCCGGAGCACGTACCGGAGCGAGGCGATCGGGATCGTCCAGGGCACCGTGCCCGGGTTGCAGGGTCGCGGGGTGATCACGCTGCTGATCCGGCAGCTGTACGCCAACCTGCTGGCCGGCGGCTACCGGCGGATCCGGGCCACCTACATCGGCCGGGACAATCCGGCGTCGGCCCGGCAACTGACCCGGGTCGGCGGGCAGCCCCTGCACGGCTACACGTTCTATCGCCGGCCGGTGACCCATCCGAGGAGCGCCCGGTGACCCCGGTCGACCATGATCACCTGGAGTCGCTGATCCGGGCGGCCGGCCGGGCACCGTCGGCGCACAACACGCAGCCCTGGGCGACCCGGGTCCGGGACGGCGGTGTTGATCTTGCGGTGGACCCGCGGCGCACCCTGCCGGCCGGTGATCAGACCGGCCGGGACACGCTGCTCGCGCTCGGCGCCTGGCTGGAGTGTTTCACCATCGTCGCCGCCGAGGACGGGCTGCGGACCATGATCACGATCTTGGCCGCCGCGGAGGAGGTCGACGAGCTCGAGCTGGACGGGGCGCCGGACTTCGCCCGGCCGGTGGCCCGGATCGAGCTCGCCCCGGGTGCCGATGTGTTGCCCTTCACGACGGCAGACGTGGCCGAGCGGGCCGTGTTCCGCGGCCGGCTGATCCCCGGCCCGGAGATCTGGGCCGATCTCAACGACTGCGACCTGCCGCCCTGGCTGCAACTGCGGCGCCTCGATCCACCCGCGATGCGGCGGCTGCTCCGACTCGGCACCGGCTATCTGACGTCGCACCCGCTGGTGCTGACCGAGCTGATCACCTGGCTGCGGTTCACCCCGGCCGAGGCCCGGACGCGCCGCGACGGACTCGACGTCCGGTCCTTCGGCCTGCCGCCGGGCGTCGGTCGGGTCGCGCGATCCTGGCTCCGCCGACCCGGCCGGCAGCGGGCCACCGTCCGATCCGTGGCCTTCGTCGGCACCGCCCTCGACCTGCTCTGGCAGGCCCGGACCGGCGACCGCCCACTGGAACGCGACACCGACACCCACTTCGCCGGCGTCGATCACCTGGTCCTGGTCGCCGACCCGCGCCTGGCCGGCGGCTCCGACGGATCCACCAATCCCGCCGGGATCGGCGCCGCCGAGGTGATCGAGGCCGGCCGAGCCCTGCTCCGCTGCTGGCTGCACGCCCACCACCACGCCCAACGCGTCTCCCCTCGCTCAGAAGTGATCGACGCCCCGTTCGCCGCCGCCGCCCTCCGATCCCGCCTCAGCCTCTCCCGCAGCCAGATCCCCCTGGCCGTGTTCAGCTCCGGCTACCCCGACGGGACCTCGCCAAGATCCGCCCGCCTCACCGACCCCGCTTAACTGCGCATTCGGGGACTCCCGCGGCGAGTGTTGGGGGTGTGTGCGCGGGCAACCATCCGCCCGCGGTGATCTTGGTGCCTGCTGCCGCGACACAGCGTCGCGTGCTCCCGCCAGGCCCGTCCACGCCCGCGCACACACCCCCAACACTCGCCGCTCCCCTGAGAGAGGCAGCAGTAGTTTTTCCACCACAGCCGAGCGCTGATCAAGCCTCCCTCCGCCCGCCTCACCGAGCGCTGGCCGAGTCACGACGGTGCAGCAGTCCCCGCGATCACGTCGGGGCGGAGGTTCGGGTGTTCGTTCCCTGAGCTTGTCGAAGGGCGAACAAGATCATCCAAATCCTCGACGGCCCACCCCATCAGCAACACCTCAATCACACTTGCCCTTCGACAAGCTCAGGGAACGAACACCCAAACTCCAGCATGCAGCAGTCCTTGCTGCACAGCCGAACGCCGCCCCGCTCACACAGCCATTTCAGCAACCGACTTTTGTAAGGCGTCCGGGTCGGCCCGATCATGTCGGACGGAGGCTCGGATGTTCGTTCCCTGAGCCCGTCGAAGGGCAAGCAAGATCATCCACATCCTCGATCGCTCACCCGGCCAGCCACACCTCAATCGCACTTGCCCTTCGACAAGCTCAGGGAACGAACACCCAAACCTCCGCCCCGGGTCTCGCGGGGACCCCGCGGCAGATCGGGCGCCCTGCGCACCCTCGTTTCCCGAGTTGTCAGAAGTGAGTTGCCCCATGACTCAACTGAGTTCTGACAAACTCGGCTTCAAGACGACCGACCCGCCCCGGCGGCACCGTCGTGATCACCCCAACCGCTCCGGTGAGGCAGTCCCAGCAAGTCCGATCAGCGCTCGGCTGTGGCGGTAAAAGTATGTGGGAGCCAAAGGAAGCGGTGGGGTCTGGGGGATAGGTGCGCGGGCGTGGACGGGCCTGGCGGGAGCCCGCGACGCCAAGATCGCGGCAGCAGATCCCAAGATCACCGCGGGCGGATGGAAGACCTGCGCACCTATCCCCCAGACCCCACCGCGGCAGTCCCCATCAAGCCAGAAAAGAGACCAGAACAACTAGCTCGCGAGGATCAGGGCGGTGGCTTCGGCCACTGCCTGACGAGACCCAGCAAGATTCCAGTTCTGCCCGCGGTGCGGAACGATCTCGGCCGCGCCGCCCGCGCCCAGGACCAGGGCAGCGCCGGGCAGCCAGTCCCACAGGTTCAGATTCTTCTGCAGAAACAGCCCGGAACGACCCGTTGCCACGCCGGACAGGTCGATCGAGGCCGAGCCGAGCATCCGAATGGTCGCGGTGGCGGCGATGACGGCGCGCCAGGGCTCGAACATGTCCGGGTCGTCGAACCGGTTCGGATGCAGGTAGGTGCAGACCGAGATCTGGTCCAGCGGCTCGTCGACCAGTGGCGCGACCGGTACGGCGTTCCGGGTGGTCGGCCCGTCGGGGCCGCCGACCCACAGCTCGTCCATCGCCGGATAGTAGACCGCGCCGACGACCGGCCGGTCGTCCTGGGCCAGCCCGATCGCCGAGCACCAGTACGGGATCTGGTTGAGGAAGTTGTAGGTACCGTCGACCGGATCGATGTACCAGGTCCGGCGGCCGGGCCGGCTGGCCCCTTCCTCGCCGACCACCCCGTCGTCGGGCCGATGCTCGATCAGCCGGCTCAGCACCCGCTCCTCGGCCGCATGATCGGCGGCCGAGACGACGTCGGAGACCGACGTCTTGTAATGCGTCTCCAGGCCGTCGGCCAGCATTTTCGCGGCCAGCGTGCCCGCGGCTCGGACCAGGTCGGCGGCAAGATCGGGATCGTCCACGGTTCGACCCTATCGAGCGGAACTCTTGGCCGCGCACCAGTCCAGCAGCCGCTCCACCGGCCAGGTGTTGATCACCCGGTCCGGGTCGATCCCGGCAGCCTCGGCCCGCTCGCAGCCGTACGCCAGGAACTCCAGCTGACCGGGTGCGTGCGCGTCGGTGTCGATCGAGAACAGGCAGCCCATCTCGACCGCCAACTGCAGCAGCCGGGTCGGCGGATCCCGCCGCTCCGGCCGGGAGTTGATCTCCACCGCGACGCCGAACGTCCGGCACGCCTCGAAGACGACCTCGGCATCGAAGGTCGACTCCGGCCGGGTGCCGCGATCGCCCTGGATCAGCCGGCCGGTGCAGTGACCGAGGATGTTGGTCCGGGGGTTCGCGATCGCCGCGACCATCCGGTGGGTCATCGACTCCGAATCCATCCGCAGCTTGGAGTGGACGCTGGAGACCACCAGCTCCAGGTCGGCCAGCAGCTCGTCCTCGCCGTCCAGGGTGCCGTCCTCGAGGATGTCGATCTCGATCCCCTTCAGGATCCGGAACGGGGCCAGTGCCTCGTTCAGGTCCTCGATCACCGCCAGCTGCTGTCGCCGCCGTTCGGTGGTCAGGCCACGGGCGACGGTGAGCCGCGGCGAGTGGTCGGTGATCGCGCAGTAGTCGTGGCCCAGCGACCGGGCGGTGATCATGGTTTCGTCCAGCGGGCTGCCGCCGTCGGACCAGTCGGAGTGGCAGTGCAGGTCGCCCTTGATCGCCTGCCGCATCGCCTGGCCGCCCTCGACCAGCGGCGTCGTGGCCTCCCGCAACTGGGCGAGATAGTCGGGCACCGAGCCGGCCATCGCCTGGCCGATCACCGCGGCCGTCTTCGGCCCGATCCCCGGCACCTTGGCCCAGCTGCTCCGCTGCTGGTGATCATCGCGTTCGCCGGTCGGCATCGCGGCCACCACATCGGCGGCCCGCCGGTAGGCCTTGACCCGGTGGGTGTCGGACCGGCTCCGTTCCAACAGAAAGCCGATCTCTCGCAACGCGACCACGGGATCCACGGTCATTCCCTTTCTCGATTCGGTGCCCGGCCAGCCGGACGATCTCAACGCAGCTGTCAGCTTCGGGGGCCTCAGGGGCGGCGCCGCGGCCGCGGCCGCAACGGCACACTGGGCATCGTCGGCGCCTCCATCACCGGTTCGGACCGGTCGACCACCGGCGGGAACCGGTCGGTCCGATGCAGCCATGCCTGCCGGTAGCCGGCGACCTCGTCATGATCACGGCCGACGAAATTCCACCACATCACGATCTCCTCGGTGAACGGTTCGCCGCCGAGCAGCAGGACCCGACCGCCGTCCCGGCTGTGCAGCACCAGTTCCTGCCGGCCGGTGCCGAGATAGAGCAGTTGATCATGCTCGACCAGGGTCCCGGCGACGTCGGCCGCCCCGCTCACCGTGAAGGCTCCGTGCTCGAACTCCGGGGTCAGCGGCACGGTGATCGAGGCGCCGGGACGCAGCTCGAGATCGACCGCCAGCAACGGCGTGTACGTGGCGGCCGGGGAGGCCACCCCGTCGAGCTCGCCGAGCAGCACGATCCCGGTCACCCCGTCGCCGGTGATCACCGGCAGCTCCGGATGGGACACGAAGCTCGGCTCGGTGAACCGGGCCGAGCCGGGCAGCGCCAGCCAGAGTTGCAGGCCGTGCATGATCGCCGGCTTGTCCGCCGGCGACAGCTCACTGTGCACGATGCCGCGCCCCGCGGTCATCAGATGCAGCTCGCCGGGCCGCACCCGGACCCGGCTGCCGAGGCTGTCCGCGTGATCGATCTCGCCGGCCAGCAGCCAGGTCACAGTCTGCATGCCGGTGTGCGGGTGGGCCCAGACCCGCATCCCAGGCGAGTCGCTGACGTCCTCGGGGCCGTAGTGATCGAGGAAGCACCAGGCGCCGATCATCCGCACGGTCCGGTCCGGCAGCGCCCGCGCCACCTGGGTGGTCTTGCCCAGCCAGACCGTACGGGCGGGAAGCAGCAGGTGTTCCGGGCCGTCGGCGCCGGACGATCCGCAGGCGTACTCCCCCGGCCGGGTCTCGACGTCACTCACCCCGCGCCCTCCCTGTCGTCCACACCCCTCGCACTCTAGTGGTGCGGCCGTCCCTCGGCGCCGCGCGGATCGGTCGGCGGGTTTCGACCCCGGGGAGGCGGCGCAATAGGCTCAGCGCATGGCCGCGACCACTCGAGGGATCATCAAGTCGCTGCTTCCCTCGGCCAAGACGCGCGCCGCGATCGGCCGCCGGCTGGCCGCCGTCACCGGCGCGATGGCCACCGCGACGGTCGCCGAGATGGAGTCGCGGCACCCCTGGTTCGTCCGGTTGGACGCCAAGGACCGGTCCTGGATCACGCTGGTCGCCCAGGCCGGCATCGACGGCTTCGTCCGCTGGTTCAGCGAGCCGGACCCGGCCGACCCGAGCACCATCGACGTCTTCGGCTCCGCGCCCCGCGAGTTGGCCCGGAAGATTTCGCTCTACCAGACCGTCGAGCTGGTCCGGACCACGATCGACGTGGTGGAGCAGCAGATCGACGAGCTGATGCCACGGGCCGACCGGCCGGTGTTGCACGCCGGGATCCTGCACTACAGCCGGGAGATCGCCTTCTCCGCCGCCGAGATCTACGCCCGTGCCGCGGAGTTGCGCGGGGCCTGGGACGCCCGGCTGGAGGCGCTGGTGGTCGACGCGGTGCTCCGCGGCGAGACCGACGAGGCGGTGCTGTCCCGCGCCTCGACGCTGGGCTGGGGCTCGGCGACGACGGTCGTCGTGGTGGTCGGACCGGCGCCGGAGAAGGAGCCGAACCAAGCCGTCGAATCGATCCGGCGCGCCGCCACGAAGGACGGTCTGGACATGCTCGGCGCCGTGCAGGGCGACCGGTTGGCGATCATCCTGGGCGGGACGGAGCTGGCCGAGCCGGGCCGGGCGGCGCAGGCGACGGCCCGGTTCGTCGATCGGTTCGGGCCGGGCCCGGTGGTGGTCGGCCCGGCCGTCGAGCACCTGATGGACGCGCCGGCCAGCACCCGCGGCGCCCTGTCCGGATTTCGCGCCGCCGCCGCCTGGCCGGAAGCACCGCGGCCGGTCGACGCCCTCGACCTGCTGCCGGAGCGGGCCCTGTCCGGCGACGGGCACGCCCGCCGCACCCTGGCCCACGACGTGTATCTGCCGCTGACCAAGGCCGGCGGCGGGCTGCTGGAGACGTTGATCATGTTCCTTGATCACGGCAACTCGGTCGAGGCCGCCGCCCGGGGATTGTTCGTGCACGCCAACACGGTGCGCTACCGGCTGCGCCGGATCCACGAGGTCTCCGGCTACAGCCCGACCGATCCCCGGGACGCGTACACGCTGCGGATGGCGCTCACCCTCGGCCGGCTGATCAAGCAGTGAGCCGGCGCCGTGTCCACGCTCGATGATCACCGTACGGCGGCGATCGGCGCCAGCCGATCTTGGTACGAGCTGACGTACGGCCTGCACGGCAAGGGATTCCGGACCGCCGACGGGCTGTGGCTCGGCACCGATCCGGGTCCGCCCTGGCATTCCGGAGCGATGACGCTGCGGCCCGGGCTGGACCCGGCCCGGGTGATCGAACTGCTCGGCCCCGGGTTCGACTCCTCGATCGCCGACAACTTCGTCGATCTCGAGCTCGGCGACCACGGCTTCACCGTGCTGTTCGACGCGACCTGGATCCACGCCCCGGCGCCCCGGTCCGGGGCGACCCGCCCACCCGTGGACTGGTCGGTGATCACGACGCCCGCGCTGCTGGCGGAGTGGAGCGAGCGGCACGACTACGTCGGTGTGCTGACCGAGCCGGCCCTCCGGCTGCCCGAGTTGCGGATCCTGGCCCGCGCTCGAGACGGCCGACTGACCGGTGGCGCGGTGCTGCACCGGACCGGGACCGTCGTCGCCGTGTCGAATGTCTGGGCCGCCACCGAGCCCGACCGCTGGACCGAGCTCATGATCATGGCCGAGCTGGTCTTCCCCGGCCGCGCCCTGGTCGGCTACGAACGCGACCAGGACCTGACCGACGCCCTCGCCGCCGGCTTCACCGCGGTCGGACTGCACCGGGTGTGGCGCCCCGCCGAACCGCCAAAGAACTGACTAAACTAACTAATCTGCCCCATCGATTAGTTAGTTTAGTAGATTGGTGAGTTAGTTTCGTGAAGTCCTTCATCGATCTTGACGCCCTGGTCGGAGCGGTTCCGTTTGCTGTCGTAGCGGACCTCCGGATCATCGACACGGGCCGGGGCAGCGAGGCGCTGTACCGGGACAAGTTGCCGTCGTTGCTGACCAGCCTGGCCGACCGAGCCAGAGTCGCCAGCATCGAGGCCTCGTCCGCGATCGAGGGAGTGGTCGTCGATGACCGGCGGCGCGCCGCCGAGATCGTCCAAGGCGACTCCGAGCATCTTCGAACGCGCAGCGAGCAGGAACTGGCTGGCTACCGGGCGGCCCTCGACTATCTCTATCGCGAACCTTGGCATCCACTCAACGTCGGACTGATCATGCATCTGCACCGGCTGCTGTTCCAGTACACCGAAGTCTCCGGCGGTCCGTTCAAGACCGCTGACAATCTCGTCGTCGATCGACTTCCGGACGGTACCAGGGTCAAGCGGTTCACTCCGGTTTCGGCGACCGATACACCGGGCTACGTGGCCGAGCTGATCGATCGCTACCTCACCGCTCAGCAGGATGCTCGACATCACCCCGTGATCATGATCGGGCTGTTCGCGCTCGATCTGCTGACCATCCACCCGTTCCTCGATGGAAACGGTCGGATCACTCGGGCACTGACCAACGCGCTGCTCCAGGACGCCGACTATGAGGTGACCCGCTACGTCTCGCTCGAAACGTCCATCGAGCGGTCCGCAGCCGCGTACTATGCGGCGCTGCTCGGATCGACCGTGCATTGGCACCAGGCCAGGCACGATCCGTGGCCATGGCTGCGATATTTCACCGACTTGGTCGCCCGATCGTATGAAGAGTTCGCCTCCCTGACCTCGAGTGCTCGGTTCGACGGCAGCAAGCAGGACAGAGTCCGCGACTACGTGGTCAATCACGCACCACCGTCGTTCCAGATCGCCGACATCCGCACAGCACTGCCCGGAGTTTCCGACCAGACGATTCGGTTGGTGCTGAATCAACTCAAGGCGGCGGGCCGGGTCGAACCCGACTCGGTGGGCCGGAGCGCGACGTGGATCCGACGTCCCTGACCTGACTGGGGCTGACGAGGGCCTGGGTAGAGTGCCCAGGTCCCCTACCACCCGGAATCGAGGTGTGCTACGACCGAGTCAGTGACGCTCGCCGATCGACCATTGCTGCCGTTGATCAGCCCGGCCTCGATCGACGTCTTCACCCACCTGCTCACCCGCGGTCCGGTGCCACGGGTGGAGATCGCGCGCGCCACCGGATTGTCCTTCGCCGCGGTGACGAAGGCCGTGGCGCCGCTGGTCGAGGCGGGAGTCGTCCGTGGGCACGGGGCGACACGGACCGCGTCGGCCGCCGGCCGACCGGTCAATCCGCTGTCCGTGGTCGACGACGCCGCGCTGATGATCGGGATCAAGATCAATCCGGGTGAGCTGATCGGGGTGATCACCGGCCTCGCGGCCGAGATCCGGGCCGAGCACCGGATCGAGCCGGAGAGTGACGATGTCGCCACTGTCGTCGCGGCGGCGACCGAGGTGGTGGCCCGGCTGCGGGCCGAGGCGGGCGCGCTGTCCGGACGCGTGCTCGGGGTCGGCGTGGCGGTGTCGGGCGACGTCGACAGCCGCGGCGGGGTCGTCCGCGCCTCGGCCCGGCTCGGCTGGCAGGACGTGCCGCTGGCCGAACTGCTGCGGCAGCGGACCGGGCTGCCGGTGCTGGTCGAGAACGACGTCCGGGCGCTGACCATCGCCGAGCACTGGTTCGGGGTCGGCGTGGACACGGCCTCGTTCGCGATCATCACCATCGGCACCGGGATCGGCTGCGGCCTGCATCTCAACGGTGACGTGGTCGAGGGCGCGTTCGGGGTGGCCGGCGAGATCGGCCACCTGCCGATGGCCGACTCGGAGCGGAGCTGCAGCTGTGGCCGGCGCGCCTGCCTGGAGACCGTCGCCTCGTCGGCGGCGATCCTGGCCGAGATCCGCACCGGCACCGGAAAACGGCGACTGACCTGGGACGACGCGCTGCGCCTTGCGCACGCCGGGGAGCCGGCCGCGGTCGCCGCGTTCGAACAGGCCGGCGCCGCGATCGGCCGGGCGATGGCCACCGTGGTCAACCTGGTCGGGCCCGAGGTGGTCCAGGTGGTCGGCGAGGGGGTCGCCGACTTCGACCTGTACGAGACCCGGATGCGGGAAGAGTTCCATGATCATGTCTTCGGCGCCGCGGACCGGTGCCGGATCGGCACCCGGTCGCATAGCTTCGTCGACTGGGCCCGCGGCGCCGCCGTCGCCCTGCTCCGGTCGGTAGTTCGGGCCAGTGGCCGTACCTGAATATTTGACGATGTGAAGTAAGTGCCGGTACGGTCGATCTACCGACCCTCTGGAAGGCACTGCGATGACGCATCCGAATCCTGTCCGCCGGCACCGACTCTCCCGCCTGGCAGCGGCCGCCCTGACCTTGGTGATCATCGCCGCGGGCCTGACCGCCGCCCCGCCCGCCGTCGCCGAACCGGTCGCGCCGACCCGGGACGAGGGCCCGGTGATCGCCGCGAAGCCCTACCTGGGCTGGAGCAGCTGGAGTCTGCAGGCGACCAAATATCCAGGCGTCAACCCGGACGGCGAAGGCAGTTGGCTGCACGAGGACCGGGTCAAGGCCCAGACCGACGTGATGGCGAAGGACCTGGCGGAGTTCGGCTACGAATACATCAACATCGACGCCGGTTGGCAGTCCGGCGGGGACGAGCACGGGCTGCCGACCGTGAACCAAGATCGTTTCCCGAGCGGGATCAAATCGCTGTCGGACTACATCCATGATCGCGGGCTGAAGTTCGGCATCTACACCGTGGTCGGCCTGGGCAAGGACGTCTATCGCGACGGCACGACGCCGATCAAGGGCGCCGTGGGCTGCACCACCGCCGACCTCGTCTACGACGACCTGCGGACCACCAACGGCTGGGACATGTCGTACAAGATCAACTATGACAGCCCGTGTGCGCAGGCCTATGCCGACAGCATCGTCGAGGTCTTCGCCGACTGGGGCGTCGACTTCATCAAGATCGACGGCGTCGGCCCGGGCTCGTTCAAGGGCGGCGAGAACTACGACAACCGGGCCGACATCGAGGCCTGGTCGAAGGCGATCGCGAAGACCGGGCGACCGATGAACTTCCTGATCTCCTGGTCGATCAGCCACCGCTACGCCGACCAGTGGAAGCAGTGGTCCAACGGCGTCCGGGTGAATACCGACGTCGAGTGCTACTGCGACACCCTGGTGACGTGGGATCAGTCGGTGAAGCAACGCTGGCACGATTCCGTGCAGTGGCTGGACGACGCGGGGCCGGGCTTCTGGCCCAATCTCGACACGCTCAACGTCGGCAACGGCGAGATGGACGGGCTGACCAAGGCCGAGCGGCAGAGCTACCTCACGCTCTGGTCGATCGTCGCGGCACCGCTCTACATCGGTGACGACCTGACCAAGCTCGACGCCTACGGGAAGCACCTGCTGACCAACCGCGAGGTGATCGCGATCAACCAGCGCGGCCACCCGGCCCGGCCGCTGAGCCAGTCGTCGCAGCAGCAGGTCTGGTCGGCCCGCAACGACGACGGCAGCTACACCGTCGCGCTGTTCAATCTGGCCGGTGAGCCGGCCCAGGTCGCGGCCGGTTGGCGGGAGCTCGGCTTCGACGGGCCGGCCAAGGTCCGCGATGTCTGGCAGGGCAGGGATCTCGGAGTCGAGCGCTCGGGCGTCCGGGCCGAACTGCCGGCCCACGGCTCGAAACTCTTCACCGTCCGGCCGAGCAAGCCGCACGCGGCCGAGCCGTCCGTTCCGACCCGGCTGCGGGCGACCACTGCCGACGCCGACCGGGTCACTCTGGCCTGGCAGCCGGCGACCGACGGTGGCGAGGTGCCCGACTACGCGGTGTTGATCAACGGCCAGCAGGTGCTGCGGACCGCCGACACCGAAGCGACGATCACCGGCCTGGATCCGGCGACCGGCTACCGGTTCGAGGTGCGGGCGATCGGCGACCGGCACCGCTCCGCGCCCAGCGCGCCGCTCCGGCTGACCACTCCCGGCCCGGCCGGACCAGTGGCGTACGAGGCGGAAGATCCCGCCAACCAACTCGCCGGCGGTGCCGTGATCTCGGACTGCACCGACTGCTCCGGCGGCGCCAAGGCCGGCTACATCGGCGGCTCCGGCACGATGGCGTTCCCGTCGATCACCGCCCCGGCCGACGGCAGCTACCTGCTGACGATCGACTACGTCGCCGCCGACTCGTCCCGCCTGGCCAAGATCACGGTCAAGGGGAGGACCACCTGGCTGAACGCCCCCGGCACCAACGACAACGACTGGAACACGCCGCAGACGGTGCAGGTCATGGTCGACCTGCAGGCCGGCGAGAACAAGATCAGCTTCGGCAACCCGGACGGCAGCGCCCCTGACCTCGACCGGCTGACCGGCTGACCTTCGACAGGACCCGGACGCTGCTTCGCCGATCCGGGAACTCGATCGCGCGCTGCCGAGTTGTCAGGGCAGATGCCGGGCTCGGGGCCGGCCCACAGCGGCCAGAATCTGCGGACCGGGAGAGCCTCGATGATCTTGTACGAACCCTTGCTCGATCAGTCCGGACCGGATCGCGATCCCATGATCAATTGACGACGCAGACCTGCGCCGACACCGACCCGGTCCGCACCAGCAGTCGATCACTGCGATCCGTGCTCCGGCACGACCTGCCGGCCTCGCTGGTCGTCTTCCTGATCGCCATCCCGCTCTCGCTGGGGATCGCTGCGGCGTCCGGGGCGCCGTTGATCGCCGGGCTGGTCGCGGCCGTGGTCGGTGGCGTCGTCGCCGGGGCGCTCGGTGGTTCGGTGCTCCAGGTCAGCGGTCCGGCGGCCGGACTGACCGTGATCGTGGCCGGCCTGGTCAGCCAGTTCGGCTGGCCCGCCACCGCGGCGATCACCTGCGCGGCCGGTCTGCTGCAGCTCCTGCTCGGCGTCACCCGGATCGGCCGGCACGCCCTCTCGCTCTCGCCGGCCGTGGTGCACGGCATGCTGGCCGGCATCGGCCTGACCATCGCGTTCCAACAACTGCACGTGGTGCTCGGCGGCTCGCCGCAGAGCTCGTTGATCAAGAACCTGGCCGTGCTGCCCGGCCAGATCGTCGGCCACCATCCACCGTCGGTGCTGATCGGCGTGCTGACCGTCGCCCTGTTGTTGATCTGGCCGCGGATCCCGAGAGCGCGAGCCGTGCCCGGCCCGCTGGTCGCGGTGGTGGCCGTGACCGTACTGTCGGCCGTCCTGCTGCTGCCGGTCGATCGGGTCGCGCTGCCGGACGATCCACTGCGCAGCCTGATCCCACCGGCGCTGCCGGCCGGCACGCCACTGGCGATCATGGTCGGCGTACTCACCGTCGCCCTGGTCGCCAGCGTCGAATCGCTGCTCTCCGCGGTCGCCGTGGACAAGCTGCATCGCGGGCCGCGAAGCAATCTGGACCGGGAGCTCGTCGGCCAGGGCGCGGCCAACGCGATCTCCGGCGCACTCGGCGGGATGCCGGTGACCGGAGTGATCGTGCGCAGCTCGACCAATGTCGCCGCCGGGGCCCGGAGTCGGGCGGCGGCGATCCTGCATGGCGTCTGGATCGCCGGCTTCGTGCTGGTCGCCGGGGCGTTGCTGGAGCAGATCCCGATGGCGGCCTTGGCCGGCGTGCTGCTGGTCACCGGGGTGAAACTGATCCAGCTCGCCCACATCAAGACCCTGCGCCGGCACGACGAACTGCTGGTCTATCTGGTCACCGCCCTCGGCGTCGCCGTCGTCGGCCTGGCCGAGGGCGTGCTGGCCGGGCTGCTGCTGGCGATCGGCCGGGTCGTCTACCGGTTGACCCGGGCCACGGTCACGGCGACCGAGCGGGACGGGGTCTGGACCGTGCAGCTCGGCGGTTCACTGGTCTTCCTCGGCGTCGCCTCGCTGGTCCGGACCCTGCGCTCGGTGCCGGCCGGAGCAGCGGTCCGGGTGCACCTCCGGATCGACCATCTCGATCACGCCGCGTACGAGGCGATCGAGGACTGGCGCCGCGGCCACGTCGACCGCGGCGGTTCGGTGCAACTCGACGACGCGCACCTGCAGGCCGCCCTGCGGGGCTACTGTCAGTCGCCGCCGATCCAGCCGATGCCGGAGTCGCAGTAGGCAAGATGGTCCTATGACGGCCAAGCCAGCACACCTGAGTACGGAGATCGGCGCGGGATTCAAGGACCAGCAGGTGGTGGCGAGCTATCACCACCGCCCGCCCTATCCGGCCGAGGCGATCGACCTGCTCGTGCAGCTCGCCTCGCACGGCCCACGGACGGTGCTCGACCTCGGCTGCGGGACGGGCGATCTCGCCCGCCGGTTGGCCCCTCGGCTGGACCGGGTCGACGCGGTCGACTTCTCCGCCGCGATGATCAGCCGCGGACGGGAGCTCCCCGACGGCGACCACCCGGCGCTGCGGTGGCAGGTCGGTCCCGCCGAAGAGGCACCGCTCGCACCGCCGTACGCGCTGGTCACCGCGGGCGAAAGCCTGCACTGGATGGACTGGGACGTGATGCTGCCGCGGATCGCGAGCGTGCTGGCGCCGGGCGGGGTGCTCGCGCTCGTCGACCGCCGCTGGGGCGGGCCGCCGGCCCTCGACGAGGCGCTCGGACCGATCTTCCAGGAGTTCTCCTCGGTCCGTGACTACCGGCCGTACGACCTGGTCGACGAGCTCGAGCAGCGCGCGCTCTTCACCCGGACCGACGAACGCCAGTGCGGCCCCGAGGCGTGGCGGCCGACGATCGACGACTACCTCGACGGCCGGCACTCCCAGCGCGGCTTCTCCCGGGCGCACATGGCCGACGCCGCGGGGTTCGACCGGGCCGTCCGCGACGTGCTCGGACGGCTGATCGCCGGCGGCGACCTGACCACCACCGGCGACCGGCTCGAGCTCTCCGCCGGCGGCCGCGTCAGTTGGGGCACGCCGACCGCAGCGCACTAGGGCACCGTGAGCGGCATCACGCGTCTGTTCACCCCTTTGTAGGGTTCCCACAACCAGTCGGCGGGACTTTCGTCAGGTCCCGGTACCCGGTTCCGGGGCCGTCCGGGAGAGAGTTGAGCCCGTGCTCGCGATCGTCGCGCCCGGACAGGGCGCCCAGTCCCCCGGCTTCCTGCGCCCGTGGCTCACCGAGTCGCGGTTCGCGGCCGGGCTGAGCCGGCTGTCCGAGATGAGCGGGATCGACCTCGCCCGCTACGGCACCGAGGCCGACGCCGAGACCATCCGGGACACCGCGATCGCCCAACCGCTGCTGGTCGCGACCGGGCTGTTGGCGGCCGCCGAGCTGTTCCCCGAAGCGGCCGAGGCCTATCCGAAGATCGGCGTCGCCGCCGGGCACTCGGTCGGCGAGATCACGGCCACGGCCGGGGTCGGCGTGATCTCGACCGAACAGGCGATGGTCTTCGTCACTGAGCGGGGCCAGGCGATGGCGGCGGCGAGCGCGGCCCGGCCGACCTCGATGACCGCCGTGATCGGCGGCAAGCCCGACGAGGTGCTGGCGGCGATCGAACGGCACGGGCTGACCGCCGCCAACAACAACGGCGCCGGACAGATCGTCGCGGCCGGCACCACCGAGCAACTGGCCGCGCTCGCCGGCGACCCGCCGCCGCGGGCCCGGCTGATCCCGCTCAGCGTCGCCGGAGCCTTCCACACCGTGCACATGGAGCCGGCGGTGGCCAGGCTGGCCGCGCTGGCCTCCGGCATCGCGACCCAGGACCCGCGGACCCGGCTGCTGTCCAACGCCGACGGCCAGGTCGTCGGCGACGGCCGCGAGGTGCTGGACCGGCTCGTCCGGCAGGTGGCCGCACCGGTGCGCTGGGACCTGTGCCTGGCGACGATGGCCGGCCTCGGCGTCACCGGACTGCTGGAACTGCCGCCGGCCGGCACGCTGACCGGGATCGCCAAGCGCAACCTCAAGGGGGTTGAGCTGTTCGCGCTGAACACGCCCGACCAGCTGCCCGAGGCCCGCGCCTTCATTGATCAACATGCCGCGATCGAAGCACCGGACCAACCGGAGCAGGCACCGCAACAGGATCAGGCACAGGGGGGCGCGGCCGTCGGGACCGTCGCCGGTACGGAGGAACGCCGATGACATCCACGCTCCAGGTGACGCAAGGCTCCGCGTACTCGAAGATCTACGCGGTGGGGGGTTATCGGCCGAAGCGGTCGGTGACCAACGCCGAAATCTGCACCATGATCGACTCCTCCGACGAATGGATCCAGACCCGCTCCGGGATCAAGGAGCGCCGCTGGGCCGGGCCGGACGAAACCGTCCAGGCGATGGCGGTGGCGGCCGCTCGGGCGGCGTTGGCCCGGACCGAGCTGGCCCCCGGACAGATCGACGTGGTGATCGTCTCCACCGTCACGCACTTCCATGCCACTCCGGCAATCGCCACCCGGATCGCCGCCGAGCTCGGGGCCAAGGGCGCGGCCGCGTTCGACATCTCCGCGGCCTGCGCCGGCTTCTGCTACGGGATCGCGATGGCCGATTCCATGATCAGGACCGGCACCGCGCGGCACGTCCTGGTGATCGGCGCCGAGCGGTTGAGCGATATGACCGACAAGCATGATCGCGGCACCGCGTTCCTGTTCGCCGACGGCGCCGGGGCGGCCTTGGTCGGGCCGAGCGAGGAGCCCGGCATCGGTCCGGTGGTCTGGGGCTCCGACGGTGATCAGGCCGACCTGATCACCCAGACCGCCGCGTTCGACGTGGCCGCCCGGCAGACCGGGGTCAACCACCAGGACTGGCCGACGCTGCGGATGGACGGCAATCCGGTGTTCCGGTGGGCCTCGTACACGATGGCCAAGGTCGCCGCGGAGGCGATGGACCGGGCCGGCGTCGGGCCGGACCAGATCGACGTCTTCGCGCCGCACCAGGCGAACCTGCGGATCGTCGACGCCATGTTCCGCGCGCTCAAGCTGCCGGAGCGCGTGGTGGTCGCCCGGGACATCGAGTATCAGGGCAACACGTCCGCGGCCTCGATCCCGCTGGCGTTGGAGGCGCTTCTCGAGTCCGGGCAGGCGCGCAGCGGTCAGACCGCCTTGATCATCGGCTTCGGAGCCGGCCTGGTCTATGCCGGGCAGGTGATCGTCCTTCCTTGAACTCAGCCAGCGGCCGCCCGACCGGGCGACCGCGACCGCACCACCCAATCCAGAGATCATGTCCAACCAGCATGTCCAAACCTAGGAGACCATCAGCCCATGGCCACCACCGAAGAGATCCGCGCCGATCTTGCCGAGATCGTCAACGAGGTCGCCGGCGTTCCTGCCAGCGATGTCGCGCTGGACAAGTCGTTTACCGATGATCTTGACGTCGACTCCTTGTCGATGGTGGAGATCATCTACGCCGCAGAGGAGAAGTTCGGCGTGAGTATCCCGGATGAGGAGGCCAAGAACCTCCGTACCGTAGGCGACGCCGTTGCCTACATCGAGCGCGCGTCGTCGTAACCCGCAAAGGCGTATCGCAGCGATACGCTGACGCGCCGGTCCGTGGGCCGCGGCCACACCCCGTCACGGCCCACGGACCAAACTCGGCCGTCCCACCAGATTGATCACGCGCACCATATTGATCACGCCCGAATGTTGATCAGAAAGGCGATCCCCGACTCATGTCTCGTACCCGTGTCGTTGTCACCGGCCTAGGAGCCACCACCCCGCTGGGCGCGGACGTCGCCAGCACCTGGGCCGGGCTGGTGGCGGGCCGGTCGGGGGTCAGCAAGCTCGAGGACGGCTGGGTCGCCGAGCTCCCGGTCAAGATCGCCGCCCGGGCGGCGGTCGAACCGACGGAGATCTTGGACCGGGTCGCGGCCCGGCGGCTGGACCGGAACGCCCAGTTCGCACTGATCGCCGCCGAGCAGGCCTGGACCGACGCCGGCTACCGGTTCGGCGAGGACAACCCGATCGATCCGGAGCGGCTCGGCGTCGCCGTCGGCACCGGGATCGGCGGCCTCGGCTCGCTGCTCGGCAACTGGGACACGCTGCGGGACAAGGGCGTCCGGCGGGTCAGCCCGCTGGCCGTACCGATGCTGATGGGCAACGCGGCTGCGGCCAACATCAGCCTGAAGATCAAGGCCCAGGCCGGCGTGCACACCACCATCTCCGCCTGCGCGTCCAGCAACGAGTCGATCGCCCTCGGCCTGGACATGATCAGACTCGGCCGGGCCGACGTGGTCATGGTCGGCGGCACCGAGGCCGTGATCCACGCCATGACGATCGGCTCCTTCGGTCAGATGCAGGCGATGAGCCGGCGCAACGAGGAACCCGAACGTGCCTCCCGGCCGTGGGACGTCGACCGGGACGGCTTCGTGATGGGCGAGGGCTCCGCGATGTTCGTGATCGAGAGCCTGGAGCACGCCCAGGCCCGCGGCGCCAAGATCTACGGCGAGCTGGCTGGTGCCGGGATCACTGCCGACGCCTTCGACATGGTCGCCCCGGAGACGTCCGGACACGGCCAGGCCCTGGCGATGATCAAGGCGCTGAAGGAGGCCGAACTGTCGGCCGCCGACGTGGTGCACGTCAACGCCCACGCGACCTCGACCCCGACCGGCGACGGCATCGAGGCCCGCTCGGTCCGCGAGGCCCTCGGCCAGGACACCACCGCGATCGTCACCTCGACCAAGTCGATGACCGGCCATCTGCTCGGCGGCGCCGGCGCCCTGGAGTCGATGGCCACCCTGCTCGCCCTGCACCACCGGGTCGTGCCGCCGACGATCAACCTGGACAACCCCGAGCCCGGCCTCGAGATCGACATCGCCACCGAGCCCCGCACCCTCCCCGACGGCGATCTGGTCGGCATCAACAACTCCTTCGGCTTCGGCGGCCACAACGTCGCCCTCGCCTTCACCAACGCCCACGCCACCCCCACCGCCTGATCCACCCCGCCTGACACCGACCCCCAACTTCCGCCGAGACGTCACATCCGCGGCCGTTTCTGCGGCGTGTCGCGGCAGATGTGACGTCTCGATCAGTGGGTGGACACCCGGCCGGCGGCGACCGTACGCAGCACAGCGATCATCTGTGCCACGCTCGGCGCCGCGCCGGCTCGGGAGACCGCCGACACGCGTCGGGTCACCGTCGGCGCGAGCGGTCGGAGGACAACGCCCTCGGGCATCTGATCGGCCGCTAACCCTGGAACGAGCGCGACGGCGACGCCGGCCTCGACCAGCCGACCGATCGTCAGATAGTTGTCGGCCTCGAACGCGATCGTCGGGTTGAAGCCACCCTCCCGGCAGAACCGGTCGAGCATGTCGCGGCACATCGGGTCCGGTCCGCAGTCCCGGATCCAGGGCTCGGTGGAGAGGTCGGCGACGCTGACCACGAGTTCGCCGGCACAGGGATGCCCGGGTTGGACGGCCACCAGCACCGGGTCGTCGAGCAGCACCTCCCGGGTCAGGTCGCCGACGTCCAGGGTCGGGCCGGGCGGATAGTCGAAGACGACGGCCAGGTCGAGCCGGCCGGCGGTCACCGCCTCGACCGCGAAGGCCGGATCGAGAATGTCGAGGCTGAGCGTGATCTCGGCGTGCCGGCTCCGGAACTCGGTGATCGCGTCCGGGATCAGCCGCGATGCTGCGCTGGCGAAGGCGCCCAGCCGGAGCCGGCCGGCGCGCAGTTCGATCAGGTCCCGGACCTCGCGCTCGGCCGTCCGCAGCCGATCGTCGACCGCCGCGGCGTGCTCACAGAGCAGCCGGCCGACCTCGGTCAACCGGGCCCCGCGCGCATGCCGGACCAGCAACGGGGCGCCGACCTGGCGTTCCAGCGCGGCCATCTGCTGAGACACCGCCGACGCCGTGTACGACAGCCGGGCGGCGGCCCGGGTCATCGAGCCGGACTCGGCCACGGCCGCGAGCACGCGGAGTTGACGTAGATCGAGCATGCACTTCAGCTTAACACTGACCTACTGAGCCATTGCTGGTGCTAAAGCCTGTTCGGGAGCACGCTGAAGGCGTGACCGGAACAACCTCGACCCGCACCGCCGCCGAGACCCGCTCGGCCGGCCGTTCCCGGCTGGTCGGCGCCGCCGCGGCCGCCCTGGCGCTGTTCCTGATCGGCACCTCGGCTCCGGTCGCCTCCAGCATCCGGGAGATCCCGGTGATCACCGGTCAGGCCACCCGGTACCTGATCGCGTCCGCCGTTCTGCTGCCGGCCCTGCTGATCGGCCGCCGGCTGCCCCGGGTCCGACCGGCCAGGCGCGACCTGCTCGATCTCGCGCTGCTCGGCCTGTTCGGCGTCGCCGGGTTCAACCTGTTCCTGGTGGCGGCGTCGTACCAGGTCGCGCCGGCGCTGGTGGGCACCGTGCTCGCCGCGACGCCGGTCCTGCTCGCCGTCGTCGCGCCGCTGCTGGTCCGCTGCCGTCCCTCGGCCCAGGTGCTGGTGGGCGCGCTGATCGTCACCGTCGGCACCGGCATCACCACCGGAGCCGGCGCCGCGTCCCCCTCGGCCATCCTGCTCTGCCTCGGCGCGCTCGGCTGCGAGCTGGTCTACACGCTGCTCGCCGTCCGGTTGATCCGGCGGTTCGGCACCTTCGCCACCACCACCGGGGTCGTGCTCTCCGGCGCGGTTGTGCTGGTGATCGGCGCGTTGATCGTCGACGGTCCCGCCGCCTTCGGCACGGTGACCCGGGCGCCGCAGGACCTGATCGCCCTGCTCTACCTCGCGCTGGCGATCGCGGTCGGCGCCAATGTGGCCTGGTATCTGGCGCTGCCCCGGCTCGGCGCCGCTCGCTCCGGCCTGTTCTACGCCCTCAGCCCGGTCGGCGCCCTCGCCGCCAGCCTGGTGCTCGGCGCCGAGTTGCCCGGCCTGTTCGGCTTCATCGGGCTCGGCGTGGTGGCCGGTGGCCTGATCTTCGGCGTCTGGCCGCGCCGCTCCGGCTGACCCTCGGCCCCGGGGACAGCGGACCCCAGGTGGTTAGGATGCCGTGGTGCACAACCGGGTCCGTCGTCGCAGATCCTGGGCGTCCGTCGTCCTTCGCAGTGGGCTACCGATCTTGATCTTCGCGATCTTGATCGGCCTGGCCGGTTGGATCATCGCCAGCGGGTTGCGGACCGCACCGGCGTCACCGCCGCGGCCGATCGTGATCACCAGCGGGCCCTGGGCCCCGTTCGTCGGGCCCGACCTGCCGGACGGCGGGCCGGTCGCGCAGATCGTCACCCAGGTGCTGCAGGGCCAGGGCTATCAGCCGCAGGTCACGTTCAGCACCTGGCCGCTGGCACTCGAGGCGACCCGGCGCGGTGAGACCTTCGGCGCCTTCCCGTTCGCCAGCAGCACCGAACGACAGCAGGACTACTACCTGTCCGATCCCTTGATCGACTTCGACTACGTCCTGTTCTACGACAAGACCCGGAAGCCGGCCGCAGTCGACACCCCGGCCGATCTGCGGAAGCTGCGGATCGGCCGGATCGCCGGTTACGACTACTGGCCCGAGCTCGAGGACGCGGTGGACAACTTCGTCCCCTACAACTCCAGCCTCGAAGCCTTCCAGGCGCTGGCCCGCGGCGAGATCGATCTACTGCCGGAGAGCCGGGCGTCCGGTCAGGCGGTGCTCGCCGACCGACGCTTCGAGTACGACAGCGGCCGGTTCGACTTCCTCGACTACAGCGACAACCCGCTACTCGGCAGCGTCGGCGGCATGCACTTCCTGTTCCCCAAGAAGAAGGATTCCGAGAAGTTGCTGGCCGGGTTCAATCAGGCGTTGGCCGAATACAAGAAGACCGATGAGTACGCCGAGCTGACCTCGGGCCTGGCCGACGGCGCAGCCCGGGACGAGGTGGCGCTGCAGCCCTACGACAACACCGGGCTGGTTCCGTTGATCGATCACCAGGACAAGATCACGCTGGTCACGCCGCCGGGCACCCGCGCGCTGGTCCTGAAGTGGCCGGAGCCGTTCGTCGACGGATCGCCGAGACCACCGGCGAAGTCGATCATGGTCGAAGTGAAGGTGCTGGACGGACCGGCGGCCGGCCGGGTGCTCGAGGTCGATGCCCGAGCGCTCCGGCTGGGCGCCGAGGACGGTGCGGACCGATGACCAGACTCCGGCTGCTGGCCCCGGCGACCGTCGGGCTGTTCACCTCGCCCGGCGCCACCCAGCGCGATCCGCTGGGCTACGCCGACTTCTGGAAAGCCCAGCAGGACGCGATCGAGGCCGATCCGATCATCCCGGCCGACACCCCGGACACGGTCGGTCCGCCGACGATCAGGTTCGAGCACCAGGTGCAGACCACTGGCTTCAACCGCTACCAGACCATCGACAAGGACGCGCTGGAACGGCCGCACCAGTTGATCACCGCCGTCTTCTCCGAAGATCATTTCACCGGCGCGGTCTCGGCCCCGCTGGCGGCCAAGTTCGGCCCGCACATCCTGGAGCTCAGCTGCCGGGTCTACGACCACGGGATCTTCCTGTTCGAGGTGCTGCTGGCGGTCGACGACCTGCTTGACTTCGACGCGCCGCGGCAGGTCGCCGCCCAGCTCGACACGCTGCAGGAGCAGGCGATCGCGCTCGGCACCGAGCTGGCCGCGGCCTGCCACGACCGCTATCTGGTGCCGTTGCTGGGCCGGCTCCTCGACGCCGACTCCGACGGGGCCTACGTCGACGAGGCGCCCGGTGAGGACGACGGCACCGGCTTCGTCGGCGGCCATGTGCACTGGGTGACCCGGAGCCTGGTGCTGGACGAGGCGACGGCCCGGACCGAACCGTTCCTGCGGCACTGGATCAAGGACGCGATCACCACCAACGAGGACGCGGCCGTGCCGGCCGACCAGTTGATGGCGGGCGAGATCCGGTACCTGACCCGCTGGCTCAACTACCTCTTCGTCGAACCGGGTCCGAATTCGGGCCGGATGCTCGACACCTTCCACGACGAGTGGCAGTCGATGCGCTACGCGCAGTACTTCTACGCGGCCCTGGAGGGCATCGGCAACCAGTTGGCGCTGGTCCTGGCCGAGTCGCTGGTCGCCTCCGGCGCCGGTCAGGTCAACCAGCTCCGGACCAACCTCGAACAGTTGTCCCGCCGGGCCCAGTTGATCATCATGGAGCTGCACGACCTGTCCCGCTATCTCAAGCGGTCGATCCGGGCCGGCCTGGACGCCATCCTCGATGGCTGGGACTTCCAGCGCCTGATCGAGGAACCCGTGCTGTACAAGGTGCAGGTCTGCGAGCAGCGGTTGGCCGATCTGGCGGCCAAACGCGCCGCCCGGTCGACCCTGTTCACCGATCTGATCTTGCTCAGCATCGGCGTCACGTCCATCCTCGGCACCGCGCTCGGGGTGACCGAGTTCGGCCGGATGATGGCCGCCGATCCCGGCCTGGCCGGCTACGATGTGACCAGCGGTGATGCCACGACCTGGTTCGCCTCGCAGCCCTCGGACGCGATCCTGCTCGGCTCCGGCGTCATTTCCCTGCTGTTGGTGGCGCTGTACTTCTTCTTCCGACGCAGCCAGTCAGCGTGAGGACCGTACTGCGGAGTCGTTCCATCCGGGTCTTCGCGATCACCCAGTTCCTGCTGGAGGTCCAGTTCTGGTTTCCGCTGTGGCTGATCTATCTGAAGGACCTCGGCTTCAGCATCACGATCGCGGTGCTGGCCGACGGCGTGTTCCGGATCGTCGTGGTCGCCTGTGAGGTGCCGCTCGGCATCATCGCCGACCGGCTCGGCCGGAAGCGCACCTACCAGTTGATCTGCCTGCTGGCGGTGATCACGTTCGCGGCGATCACCCAGATCAACTCGATCCAGGTGCTGTTCGTCGTCTGGGTGGTCTGGGGCGTGCTCTGGGCGCTGACCTCCGGCGCCGGCTCGGCCTACCTGTACGAGCTGGTCGAGCAGGACGACCTCAAGATCAACACCACCCGGGCGTTCGGCCTGATCCGGGCGATCGGGCAGACCGCGGTGCTGGCCTCGCTGGTCACGGCGGGGCTGCTCTACGACGTCGATCCGCGGCTGCCGTTCGGCGTCACCTCCGCGCTGGCCGCCATCGCACTGCTGCTCACCCTGTTGCTGCCCGAGATCCACGGATCCCAACGCACCCTGGCGACGCTGCGGACCGTGATCGGCGATCTCCGCTCGGCGCTCACCGGCCGGGCGTTGCGGCAGGCCGTGCTGTTGTCGATCTTGATGCTGTTTTACGGCTGGAGCATCCAGATCCTGTTCCAGCCGCTGGTGCTCGAGCTCGGTCTCAGCCCGGCGGCGTCCGGGCTGATGTATGCCGGCTACGCGGCCGCCTCGGTGATCGGCGGGCTGGTCGCCGGCTTCGTCACCGACCGGCGGCGCCGGATCGCGATCGGCGCCGGCTTCGTGATCGTCTTCGCCACCACGGCGCTGACCGGGCTGGCTCCGGGGCTCGGACCGATGGCGTGGCTGATCATGATGGGCTTCGGCTACGCCCTCGGCTGGACCACGCTGGAGGTGTTCGTCAATCACGAAGCGCCGCGGGCGGTGCGGGCGACGATCGGGTCGGCGATCAGCTGCCTGGGCGGGATCGGCATCGCCGTCGCCCGGCCCGGCCTCGGTGCCTTCGCCGACTACGCCTCCACCGCGGCGTCGTATCTGGTCTGGGCCGGGGTCGGCGTGATCATCCTGATCGCCGCCGGCGTGATCTTGGCCCGGGTACGCGGCACCGGCCCGGCCCGGCCGGTGCCAGACGAACCGGCTTAGGTCAGACGACCCTGCTCAGGTCAGGCGACCCCGGCTCAGGTCAGACAACCTCGTGGAGCCAGCGCACCGGGGCGCCGTCGCCGGCGTAGCGGAACGGCTCCAGTTCGGAGTCCCAGGCCTTGCCGAGCAACTCGTCCAGGGTGTCGGTCAGCTCACGGCGGCCGAGCGAGGCGGTCGCCATGGCGTGCTTGATCCGGTCCTCGGGGATCATGATGTCGCCGTGGATCCCGGTGATGGCGTGGAAGACGCCGAGCGTGGGCGTGTAGGAATAGCGCTCGGCCTCCGAGCCGGCGGTCGCCTCCTCGGTCACCTCGAATCGCAGTCGCTGCCAGCCTTTGAGGGCGCTGGCCAGCTTCCCGCCGGTGCCCGCAGGACCCGACCAGGAATATTCCGTGCGGTAGCTCGCCCGCTCGATCGGTTGTGGGATCCAATCGAGCCGCACGGGCGTGCCGAAAACGCCTCCGACGGCCCACTCGACATGTGGGCACAACGCCGAGGGCGCAGAGTGGACGTACAGGACGCCACGAGTTGTGCTCATTGATCCTCCCAGTGCTTACCGGCGCCAGAGGGCTGCCTTCCCCGACATCCTCGACTCGGCACACTCCGGGTGAATCGTCACCCATTGTGCACCATCCGCAACAACTGCACCAGCGGGTACGACTCCGGCAAGCGCTTACGTTGGGCCCGTTAGGGTGGAGGTCATGCCGGTTGAGCCGTATGGATCGTGGTCCTCGCCCGTCACCCCGCACCTGATGACCGCTCAATCGACCAGTCTGGGCCCGCCGATCATCGACGGCGACCTGATCTTCTGGACCGAATCCCGGGCCGAGCAGGGCGGACGGACCGGCATCTGGCGGCGGGACGGCGCCGGGCAGGTCGCCGAGGTCACCGTGGAGCCGTACAACGTGCGGAGCCGGGTGCACGAGTACGGCGGCGGCGCCTATGCCGCGGTGGGTGGCGTCGTGGTCTTCGTCAACTACGCCGACCAGCGGCTGTATCGCATCGACCAGCCCGGAGCGACTCCGGTGCCGCTCACCCCCGAGGGCGGATTCCGCTATGCCGACCTGCGGCTCTACCCCGAGCAGGGGCTGCTGCTGGCGGTGCGGGAGGAGCACCAGGGTGACGCCGAGCCGATCAACACGATCGTCGCCGTCGACCTGGCCGATGACCATGCGACCGGGGACAACGCGACCGGCGGCACGGTGCTCTGCTCGGGCGCGGATTTCTACGCCGCTCCCCGGCTCGGTCCCGATCACCGGCTGGCCTGGGTCGAATGGAATCACCCCAACATGCCGTGGGACAGCACCGCGCTGATGACCGCCCGGCTGGACGGCCGCGAGGTGCGCGAACTGGTGCCCGTCGCCGGCGGCCCGACCGAGTCCGCGATCTATCCGGAGTGGCTGCCGACCGGTGAGTTGATCTTCGTTTCCGACCGCAGCAACTGGTGGAACCTGTACGCCTGGAACGGAGCCTCGATCCGCGCGCTGCACCAGGCCGAGGCCGAGTTCTGCGATCCGCCGTGGCTGCTCGGCGAGACCCCGTACGTGATCATCGACGAGACCGAACTGGTCTGCAGTTGGCGGCGCAACGGCGCCGCCGGGATCGGCCGGCTCGACCTCCGGTCCGGTGAGCTGCTGCCCTTCGCCGACAGCGGCGAGCCGGGATCGCTGACCGCCGGGTCCGGCCGGGTGGCCACCGTGCTGCGGTACGAGGACCGGCCCGAGGCCCTGATGATCTTGGAGCTGGCCAAGCCGTCCTGGACCGAGCTGCGCGCCTCCGGCGAGGTCACGCTGCCCCGGGAGACGATCTCGATCCCGATGCCGGTTTCCTGGACCAGCAAGGCCGGCCCGGTCTTCGGCTGGTACTACCCGCCGACCAACCCGGACTTCACCGCGCCGGACGGCACGCTGCCGCCGATGATCACCCGCAGCCACGGCGGCCCGACCGTCTTCTCGCCGGCCAGCCTGCGGTTGGGCGTGCAGTACTGGACCTCTCGCGGCATCGCCGTGTTGGACGTCAACTACGGCGGCAGCACCGGCTACGGCCGGGAATACCGGGAGCGGCTGCGCGGCGCCTGGGGCATCGTCGACGTCGAGGACTGTGTCGCCGGCGCCACCGCCATGGTCGAGCAGGGGTTCGCCGACGAGAGCCGGCTGGCCATCGAGGGGGGCAGCGCCGGCGGTTACACGACGCTGCGGGCGCTGACCTCGACCGACCGGTTCACCGTCGGCCTCAGCCGGTACGGGATCGGCGACCTGGAGGCCCTGGCCAAGGACACGCACAAGTTCGAGGCGCGCTATCTGGACGGCCTGGTCGGCCCGTACCCGGAGGCCCTGGACACCTACCACGATCGTTCGCCGATCCACCACGTCGACCGGTTGAACGCGCCGATCCTGATCTTGCAGGGCGCCGAGGACAAGGTGGTGCCGCCGAACCAGGCGGAGACGATGGCCGAAGCGGTCCGGGCCAAGGGTCTCCCGGTGGCGATGGTGATCTTTCCCGGCGAGGGCCACGGCTTCCGCCGCGCCGAGAACATCCAGGCCGCGATCGAGGCCCAGCTCTACTTCCTCGGCCGGGTCTTCGGCTTCACCCCCGCCGACGACCTACCGCCGATCCCCATCGACAACCTCTGATCAAAGCCGACTTGTCAGAACTGAGGCTGGCTATAGGCAGCCTCAGTTCTGACAAGTCGGCGTTACAACGGCAGAGAGGTCAGCGGAGGTCGGCGGCGGGCGGGACCTCGAAGAACTTGGCGATGTCGTCCAGGATCGCGTGCGCGCCCTGCAGGCCGACCGAGCTCATCCAGGTCAGGTCGGCGACGTCGTGCTTGGTGCCGGTCAGCCTGTTCCACAAGGGATTCCCGGTGATCTTGTCCTTGGCCTCGGCCGCCGACGGATCGGCCCAGGTGGCGACGAAGATGTGGCTGGCGTCGAGGTCGGGGATGTTCTCCTGGCTGACGTCGACGACGATCGAGTCGGTCGAGTTCGGCTGCCCCTGCGGCCGGACGAAGCCGACGTCCTTGAGCACCAGACCGGAGAAGGAGTTCTCCACGTACAGCCGGATCGTCGGCTCACCGGCGAACCGGACGATCGAGATGTCCGGCAGCTCCCCCGCCGCCGCTTCCTTGATCGCCGAGCCGATCGTGGTCGCCCGTTCGGTGTAGGCGGTGATCCGTTCCTCGGCCAGCGGCTCCTTGCCGAGGGTCTGCGCGGCCAGCCGCAGGTTGTCCTTCCACAGCGCCCCGGTGGTCTCGCTGAAGACGGTCGGCGCGATCGCGGACAGCTGGTCGTACAACTTCTCGTGCCGGACCTTGGCCGACAAGATCAGATCCGGCTGGAGTTCGGCGATCTTCTCCAGGCTCGGTTCCTCCAGCGATCCGACCGAGATCGCGTTCGCCGCCTGGTCGAGCACCGGGCCGAGGTACTCCGGCAGCCGGTCCCCCTCGATCGCCCGGTAGGTGGTGTAGCCGACCAGCTCGGTGTCCAGGGTCAGCACCGCGTCGACGAAGGTCTGATCGAGCGCGACCACCCGGAGCGGCTGGGTCGGGATCACCGTCACGCCCATCGCGTGGCGGATGGTCCGGTACGGTCCGCCGGAGGCCTGACTCGGCGCCGTCTCCGGACCGGCCACCGACTGGCACCCGGTCAGCCCGACCAGCAGCAGGACGACGGCCAGTCGCGCGAACAGACCCCTCATTGATCCCCCTTGACTTAGGTTTCCCTAAGCTTAACCAGTCATCCCCCGGGGAGGACGGGCTGGGCTACTGGCCGGCACCGGGCCAGTAGTCGTTCGGCGCCAACCGGGAGCCGAAGATCGCGCGGCCGATCCGGATCGTCGTCGCGCCGTGAGCGACGGCCTGCTCGAGATCACCGGACATGCCCATCGACAGTTCGTCGTAGCTGCCGGCGGCGGGGTCGCTGTTGCGCAGCCGCTCTCGCAGATCACGCATCAGGGCGAAGCAGCGGCCGACCCGCTCCTGATCATCGGAGAAGATCGCCAGCGTCATCAGGCCGCGGACCCGGAGCGAGGAGTACGCGGACAGGGCGGCCGCGAACCGTTCCACCTCCTCCGGCGGCAGCCCGAACTTCTGCTCCTCGCCCGAGGAGTTGACCTGGACGAAGACGTCCAGGCCGCGCCCGGCCTGCTGCAGTCGCCGGTCCAGCGCCTCGGCGACCTTGATCGAATCCAGGGCGTGGAACTCGCTCGCCCAGTCCGTGATCAACTTCGCCTTGTTGGTCTGCAGATGCCCGATCGCGGCGAATTTCAGGTCGGCCACGTCCCGCAACTGCTCGGCCTTGGCGGCCAGCTCCTGCGGCCGGTTCTCGCCGAACAACCGCAGCCCGGCGCCGTACGCCTCCATGATCAACTCCGGCGGGTGGGTCTTGCTCACCGGGAGCAGCCGGACTTCCGACGGGTCCCGGCCGGCCTGAGCACAGGCCCGCTCGATCTGGCCCTGCACCGCCGCGAGGTTCGCTGAGATCTGACCCACGATCACACCCTAATAGCGCGTCGCCGAGCTACAGCACGCCGTACTTGGCGAAGGCGTCCGTCGAAGACATGCCGGCCTCGATCTCCCGCCGGACCAGATTCTCGGCCGACGCCTTCTCCAGCGCCCGCTCCAGGACCTCGTCCTCGATCTCTTGGGGAATGATCAACACTCCGTCGATGTCGCCGACGACGAGATCGCCGGGCCGGATCCGGACCGAGCCGAGCTCGACCGGGACCCGGTAGTCGACGACTGCGGTCCGCGGGCCGGAGTCGAGGGCGTAGCTGCCGCGGGAGAAGACCGGGAAGTCCTGCGCCAGCACCGCTGGCGTGTCCCGGTGGTGTCCGTCCAGCACCGCACCCACCGCCCCGCGGACCCGCGCGGTCGCGGTCAGGATCTCGCCCCAGCAGGCCGCCTCGGACCGCCCCGTCACGCCCAGGTAGACCTCGCCAGACTCGAGCTGGTCGAGCGCCTCGGTGAGCCGCCCGAAGGGTCGCTCGCCCCGGCCGAACACGTCCCGGGTCAGCACCGGCATGGCCCGGCCCGCGACCTTCATCCCTGGTCGCAGCGCCCGGATCCGCGACGGGAGGAACTGGTGCAACCGGCCGATCGCGTCCAGCACATCGCCGAGGACCGGCGTGTAGAGCCGTTCGGTGATCAGGGCCAGGCGGTCGGCGGCAGCGGCCGGGAGCGTCGATGCGGTCATGCAGCCTCCTACGGAGTCAGGGATGCAACCTATCAACTTCTCAGATAAGTTACGGGAGTCAGGCCGTTCCGGCACCGCAGCCGACGTAGGGAGACCCGTGTCCAGCACCCCCGCCGAACCCAGCCGCGCAGCCGAGTCCACCCGGCTCACCCCGGGTGCCCGCAAGGCCGTCGTTGCCGGCACCATCGGCACTCTGATCGAGTGGTACGACTACGCGCTCTACGGCGCCGCGGCCAGTCTGGTGATCAACCACCTCTTCTTCCCGGAGCTGGTCCCGGCGGCCGGGGTGCTGGCGGCGTTCGCCACCTTCGCGGTCGGCTTCTTCGTCCGTCCGCTCGGCGGCGTGATCATCTCCCAGATCGGCGACCGGGTCGGCCGGAAGCCCGCGATGATCTTGTCGGTGGCGCTGATGGGCGGGGCCACGGTGCTGATGGGAGTGCTGCCGGGCGCCGCCTCGATCGGCGTGCTCGCACCGTTGCTGTTGATCTTGCTGCGACTGATCCAGGGCTTCGGCGCCGGCGCCGAGCTGGCCGGGGCGATCACGCTGATCGCCGAATACGCGCCGCGCAAGCGCCGCGGCCTGTATACGGCGATCCCGAACGCGGCCACGGCCGGCGGTTCGGCCCTGGCCACGTTGGCGTTCCTCGCGGTGTCCGGGCTGCCCGACCACGTGCTGCTCTCCTGGGGTTGGCGGGTGCCGTTCCTGATCTCCGCCGTGCTCTTCGTGATCGCCCTCTACATCCGGAACCGGCTGGACGAGACACCGGAGTACGTGGCCGCGATGGAGTCGGCCGCGCAGCGCCGGCAGCGGGAGCAACTGCCGCTGAGCGAACTCTTCCGCGGCAGCTGGCGGCAAGTGCTTTTCGGCTTCCTGTCGATCACCGGCCACAACGCCTGGGCCTACCTGCTGAACACCTTCGCGCTCAGCTACCTGACCAGCACGATCGGGATGGCTCGCACCGAGGCGCTGATCCCGGTGCTGATCGCCGCGTTCACCGGGATGCTGCTCTGCCCGTTCCTCGGCTTGGCGGCCGACCGGCTCGGCTATCGCCGGGTCTTCATCCTCGGCGCCGCGTTCGCCATCGTCTGGGTGGTCCCGCTGTTCCTCGGGCTGGGCAGCGGCAACGTCGTGATCGCGACGATCGTGATGGCGCTGGCGTTCGGCCTCGGCTTCGGGGCGATGGCCGGCGCCCAGGGCGCCATGCTGGTCAACCTGTTCCCGGTCCGCTACCGCTTCTCCGGCGTCGCGGTCGCCCGGGAACTGAACGGCGTGCTGATCGCCGGGCCGACCCCCTTCATCGCGTCGGGGCTGGTGCTGCTCGGCAACCAGACGCCCTGGCTGGTCTGCCTCTACCTGGTGCTGTGCTGCGCTTGTACGATCGGCGCGGTGCTCGCGATCGGGCGGCACGGCGACACCTCGGTCGACGAGCCGGTCGCCCGCTGACGGCGCCGATCCGACGACGGAGCATGATCATGCAGAGCGAAGTCCAGCGGCACTCGCTGTCCATCCAGGTGGTGGCGATGCTCAGCCGCTACCTCGACGACGAGCAACTGGCCGCCGGCGATCCGATCCCGCCGACCCGGGAGTTGGCCAAGCGCTTCGGGGTGTCCATCCCGGTCGTCCGGGAGGCCATCGCCGAGCTCGCGGGACAGGGCCGGCTGACCCGGGCCCAGGGCCGGGCCACGGTGACCCGGCTGCCCACCGCCGCCGATCTGGAGGGCATGTTCCGCTCCCGGATGCGGCGCGAGGCGGACGCGGTGCTGCAGTTCCACGACTACCGCCGGCTGCTCGAGGTCGGCGCCGCGCGGCTGGCCGCGACCCGGGCTACGGCCGACGACGTCGCCACGATGCGGCAACACCTCACGGCCTGGCGGGGGCTGCCACAGGACTCGCCCGAGCTGCTCGAGGCCGACATCGCCCTGCATCGCGCGATCGCCGAAGCGGCCCGCAATGATCTTGTGCTGATGTCGATGGATGCCGTCGCCGCCCTGCTCTACGACGCCCGGGTAGTCGGCTGGCGGGGTTGGCTGAACGCCGGCAAGACGATTGATCATGTCGCCGACGCGCACGCCGCGATCATCGACGCCATCGAGGCCGGCGACCCCGATCGGGCCGAGCGGGCGATGCACGGTCATCTCGATCAGGCCAGTTTCGGTCTGCATGCCGAACTCGACGACTGAGCCGGCCCAAGTGCTCGCCGTACCCCCCTATCGTTGGTGCCGATCTCGGGAGGCTCGATGAAGTGAATCCTGGCCTTGGTGGTCGTCCTCGTCCTGTTCCTCGGTACGCCCACGGCGGCCGCGGACACCTCGGCTGGCACCCCGTGCGCCGTCCGGGCCGGAGCCGGCGACTATCCGAACCCGCTGATGGAGTGCTCGGTCGCCGATCCGGGGGTCGTGGTCCGCGGCGACAGCTGGTACGTCTTCAGCACCGGGCTCAAGCTCTCCCGGTCGACCGACGCCGGCCACACCTGGTCGGACCTGGGCCGGTTCCTCACCATCCCGCCCGGTTACGTCGACGCCTGGGCGCCCGAGGTGTACCGGATCGGCCGGACCTGGGTAGCCTACTTCTCGATGCGGCCCGGCCCCGGCCAGTTCGCGAAACTTTTCGTCGCCACGTCCAACAGCCTCGACCGGGGTTGGACCCTGCGCGCGGAACCGCTCGGCGAGGACCCGGCGGTGAGCATGATCGACGCCACCATGTTCGCCGCGCCGGACGGCCAGCGATACCTGTTGTACAAGGAGATCGGCAACCGCCGGATCATGATCGACAAGCTGTCGCCGGACGGGCTCCAGCTGGCCCACCAGCCGAAGCCGATCTTGAACGTCACGCTGCCCTGGGAGGGCAACTCGGTCGAGGCGCCGACCATGATCTTCCGCGACGGGGCGTACTACCTGCTCTACTGCGGAGCCCTCTACCCGGCCAACGGTCACTACGCCGTCGGGGTGGCCCGGGCCGACTCACCCACCGCCGACTTCGGCGCCGGCAAGCGCGGCGATCCGATCCTGCGCGAGGACGAGTCCTTCCTCTCCCCCGGCCACCAGTTCCTGACCACCGTACGGATCGGCGGCACAGCCACCGAGATGCTCTTCTACCACGCGTACGCCGCGCCCGCTTCGACTCGGCCGGCAACCCGCTGCCGACGGTCGGCCCGCGCCAGTTGATGATGGATCGATTGACCTGGGGTGCGGACGGCTGGCCGCTGCTGCATGACGGCACACCGAGCAACTGGCCGGCGGTAGCAAGGTCAAGGACTCGGGACCCGCAGGCCGGCATCCTTGAAAGGACTATCTCTATATAGCTAGAGTTGGTCCATGGAACCGTTGACTCGGCTGACCCCGGCGACCGGCGACGTGTTGTCAGTCCTGTTGGCCGATCCCGCTCCGGTCTGGGGCTTGGCCGTCGTGAAGGCCAGCAACCGACCGGCCGGCAGCGTCTACCCCATCCTCGAACGGCTGGAGCGCCTCGGCTGGGTCAGCTCCGAATGGGACACCGACGACGCGCGGACCGGACCGCGGCGCCGCTACTACACGCTCACGGCCGACGGCCGAGTGGCCGCCATCGCTGCGGTCGCCGGCCTGCGGGCCGACCCACGACGGCCCCGCGGCTGGCCCAAGGCGGCCGAGGCATGAGAGTCGTCACCGCCGGAGTTCGGCTGGCCGTGCTCGCCCTGCCACCCGTGCTGCGCCGGCGCTATCGGGAGGAGTGGTCGGCCGATCTCGCCGGGGTCCACGAGCTCGGGCTCTCCCCCTACGCGGTGCTCGCCGGTGCGTTCGGCACGGTGCTCTCGATCGACCGGACCGACCCCATGATCACCGGTCTGCCCCGCTCCGAACTCCGGCAGCGTCGCGGCCGATGGGCCACTGCCCTGCTCACCGCCGCCGTCCTGCTCGCCGCCGGCTCGACTCTGCACGGCTACGTCACCGGGTCGGCGCTCGGCGTGATCATGACTGTGATCATCACGATCGGGGTGCTCGCCGGCTGCTGGATGGTGATCGGCGTGTTCCGGATCCGATCCGGCAGTCCTGTCGTGCCGACGGCGGTCCGGTCCGCCGTCCCCGCCCCGACGCCGATCCGTTGGGCCTACGGCGCGGGGTTCGCGCTCGCGATCCTGGTCGTCGTCGCCGTCGGCCTGCTGGACGTCACGGTCTGGGGTCCGCTGGCCATGGTCCCCGGCTCCACCCTGGACGAGATCTATGCCGCCATGGCCGCAGCGGAGGAGGGGACCGGAGTGCACCTCCTGATCGGCTGGGGCATCCTCGCGGTAGCCGCGGCGGTCGGCTTCCTGGTGTTCTGTGGCGTGGCACGGCCGGCTCGGACGCTGACCCGCCAGCAGTTGCTGGCGCCCGGACTGCTGCTGACCGCCGGGATGATCATGGTCGGCTGGTTCGCCGGCTTCCCGATCGGGATGGGACTGGGCGACACCTTCGACACCGCCGACGGCAACGTGGCACTGAGCGGATCAGTCCTGGCGCTGGCCGGACTGCTCGCGCTGACCGGCGGGACGTTCGCCGCACTGGCGCCACCGGTCCGGCCGCCGCACCGAGCCGGCTGACCGCTCGACCACGTCGCCCCGACTCCGATCAACCGACCCACGGCCGCATGATCAAGATCAGGACGAGGGCCGGGCGTCCGCCCGGAGCAGGCCGTAGATGATCGTGTCGTGATAGCGGCCGCCGATGAACGAGCGTCCCCGCATCAGGCCCTCCCGGGTGAAGCCCGCCTTCTCCAACGCCCGTTGCTCGGCGTAGTTCTCACCGTTGGTGGTCGCTTCGATCCGGTTGGCCGTGGTGTGATCGAAGAGATAGTCGATCAACGACTGCTGGGCGACGGTGCCCAGCCCGCGGCCCCGGTGCTCCGGCAGCAGCGCGATGCCGATCTCGTACGTGACGCCGACCGGCACGCCGCGCCCCTCCGACTTCCAGACGACCATCCCGACCACCGTGTCGTCGGCGTCGGTCACCGCCACCATGCCGGAGGTCGGGGTGATGAAACCGTCCTCCTCCCAGCGGCGACGATTCCGCTGGACATCGGTGAACCCTGGCCACTCGAACGGGCCGAGCGCATCCGGGTCGGTGCTCAGCCGTTCCAGAAACGGCAGATCGTCCTCGCGCAGCGCCCGTAGCGCCGGTCCATCGGTCACGCGACTCCCCCTCGACTCGGTTGCCGGCCAGCCTAATGACTCACCCCGCCGACTTGTCAGAACTGAGTTGCCCCAGGGCGCAACTGGCTTCTGACAACTCGGCTAGGGGGCGGCGGGGTTGAAGTGTTGGGTGCCGAGGACGCGGAGCAGGGCGAGGGACTCGGCTTCGGGGGTGCCGGGCTCGGCGGAGTAGACGATCACGACCTGATCGGAGTCCGGCAGCAGCAGGCTGTCGCAGTCCAGGGTGAGCATTCCGATCACCGGGTGCTCGATCGTCTTCCGGTTGATCCGCCACGGCGCCGTGACGCCGGAGTGCCAGAGCCGGACGAATTCGGGGGATCGGGCCTGCAACTCGGTGATCAACTGCCGGATGCCCGGATCGTCGGGATAGCGGGCAGCGGCCGCGCGCAGGCTGCCGACCGACTGGGCCGCGGTGAGCTCTCGTTCCTCGCCGCTCGCCGCGACCCGGGCCCGGCCGGGATCGCCGAGGAACCGCTGCCAGATGATGTTCCGCTCCCGGTACGGCAGCTCGGACCAGTCGCCGAGCAGCGCCGCGGCGGGCGCGTTCCAGGCGAGCACGTCGCCCTTGGCGCTGATCACCATCACCGGCAGGTCGGACAGCCGGTCGATCAGCCGCTGCACGCTCGGCCGGATCAGCTCGTCGATCACCCCCGGATCGGGGCGGCGCGCTGCCGGCGAGCTGGAACAGTTCGTCGGCCTGGTCGCGATCGAGCCGCAACGCCCTGGCCAACGCGGTCAGCACCTGATCCGTCGGCCGCGCGGTCCGCGGGCCTGCTCCAGCCGGACCACGTAGTCGACGCTCAACCCGGCCAACTGCGCCACCTCTTCGCGGCGCAGGCCCGGCACCCGGCGGTGCCGGTGGCTCGGCAGCCCGACGTCGTCCGGGGAGATCCGAGCCCGGTGCCGTTTCAGCACGGCGGCGAGTTCGGCGCGGTTCATGCCGCCCATTGTGCCCCGCCGGCCCGGGCCGAGCCTGGTACGACGAGTCCCAGGCTGCGACCTCCCTGGTGCCCCGACCGGGACGCGACCAGGGTCGGGGACATGACAAACGCACAGATCGCCCTGATCACCGGGGCCAACAAGGGCATCGGCTACGAGACCGCGCGCCGGCTGGCCGCCGCCGGCTGGACCGTCTGGCTCGGCGCCCGCGACCCGGAGCTCGGCCGGCAGGCCGCGGCGAGACTGACCGGCCCGGGCACCGTCCGGCCGGTGCAGTTGGACGTGACCGACGACGGCTCGGTCGCCGCCGCGGCGAAGGAGGTGGAGTCGGCGTCGGGCCGGCTCGACGTCTTGATCAACAACGCCGGCATCGGCGGCCGCCGGTCCGCGCCGGCGGACACCGTACCGCCGGACTTCCTGCCGGTGTTCGGCGTGAACGTCCTCGGACCGGTCCGGGTCACCCATGCCTTCCTACCGTTGCTCCGGGCCGCCGACCGACCGCGGGTGATCATGGTCTCCAGCGGGATGGGTTCGTTCGGGATCACCACCGATCCGGACCGGTTCGAGTCCACGCTGCACGGCCTGGTCTACCCGTCCTCGAAGGCCAGTCTGAACATGATCACCTCCCAGTACGCCCGTGCGCTGCCGGAGATCACCTTCACATCCGTCGACCCCGGCTACACCGCCACCGATCTGAACGGCCACCGCGGCAGCCAGCCGGTGGAGCAGGGTGCCTCCGTGGTCGTGCAGACCGCCCTGGCCGACCATGATCAGCCGAGCGGCACCTTCCGAGACGCCACCGGCCCGCTGCCCTGGTAGCCGACCAGCCGAAACTAGTGTCCTGGCACGTGAGTTCGTTGCCTAAGTCAGTGGGATGAAGTGGTGACCTGCAAGGCGGAGGAGGGAGGCGTAGTGGTGCCTACATCGACTGACGACAACGCAGCAGATCGCCGCTTCAGCGCGCTGAATTAGGCAACGAACTCACGTGCCAGGGCACTAGGGCTAACCCGACCACGACACTCGGGGCAGACCGATCGACACCGCGGCCCGGCTGGTGGAGTCTGGTCCCAGCGGAGACCAAGACGACCGGACCGGCCGGACGTAGCCCAGGAGTTCCGCGGGAGTTGCATGACGACCAGGACAACGCTGCCGACCGACGACCGTGGCCTGACCGCCGCGGAGGTGGCCGAACGGGTCGCGGCCGGAGCCGTGAACGTAGCGAAACGGCACACGTCTCGCCCGTTCTCGGCCATCCTGCGCGCCAACCTGTTCACCCCGCTGAACGCGGTGATCGGCCTGCTCGCCGTGATCGCGATCAGCTTCGGTGGCTGGAAGCAGGGACTGTTCGCCGGCGTGATCATCGCCAACATCCTGATCGGCACCGTTCAGGAGGTACGGGCCAAGCGAACCCTGGACCGGCTGTCGCTGCTGAACCAGGCCAAGGCACGGGTGCTGCGGGCCGGCGAGGTGCTGGAGATCGAGCCGCACCAGATCGTCCGCGACGACCTGGTGCTGATCGAATCCGGCGACCGGATCGTGGTGGACGGGCCGGTGGTCACGTCGCGCAACCTGGAGATCGACGAGTCGCTGCTGACCGGCGAGGCCGACCCGGTGGCGAAGGAGCCGGGCGACGAGGTGCGGTCCGGCTCGTTCGCGGTGGCCGGGACGGGACTGTTCCGGGCCGAGCGGATCGGTGCGGAGTCCTATGCCGCGAAGCTGGTCGAGGAGGCGAGCAAGTTCGCCCTCGCCCGGTCCGACCTGCGGGAGGGCATCAACCGGTTCATCCGGATGATCAACTGGCTGATCGTGCCGATCGCGATCCTGCTGATCATCAGCCAGGCCGGCGATCTGCAACGCTGGCGCGAGGTGATCGTCTCCACGGTCGCGGGCATCGTGCCGATGATCCCGGAGGGCCTGGTGCTGCTGACCTCGGTCGCGTTCGCGGTCGGCGTGATCCGGCTCGGCCGCCGGCGTTGCCTGGTCCAGGAACTGCCGGCGATCGAGGGGCTGGCCCGGACCGACATGCTCTGCCTGGACAAGACCGGGACGTTGACCGAGGGCGGGATGGACGTCGACTCGATCCGGCCGGTCGTCGGAATCACCGACCCGGCCGCGGCGGAGGCACTGGCCGCGCTGGCTGCCGCCGACGACAGCCCCAACCCGACCATGCGGGCCGTTGCCGATCACCTGTCCGCGCTGGAGATCACGGACCCCGGCTGGACCGTGGTCGACGCGATGCCGTTCTCCTCGGCGCGCAAGTGGAGCGGCACCCACTTCACCGAGCACGGCTCCTGGCTGCTCGGCGCCCCGGACGTGCTACTCGAGCCCGGTGACCCGGTGGCGATGGAGGCGGAGGCGCTCGCGGCCCAGGGATTGCGGGTGCTCGTGTTGATCACCGCGGAGTCGGCGTCGACCGCCGGCGGCGTCAGCGGTGCCCGGGCCTGCGCCCTGGTGGTGCTCCGCCAGCGGCTGCGGAAGACCGCGGCGGCGACGCTCGACTACTTCAAGCAGCAGGGCGTCGCGGTCAAGATCATCTCGGGCGACTCCCCCGCCGCCGTCGGCGCGGTCGCGGCTCAGCTCGGCGTCGACGGCGCGGCCGAGCCGGTGGACGCGCGCCGGCTGCCCGAGGACCCGACGGAGCTGGCCGACCTGCTCGAGCGGGCCACCGTCTTCGGTCGGGTGAAACCCCATCAGAAGCAGGCCTTCGTCAAGGCGCTGCAGTCCCGCGGGCACACCGTGGCGATGACCGGCGACGGCGTCAACGACGTGCTGGCGCTCAAGGACGCGGATCTCGGCATCGCCATGGGATCGGGTTCGGCGGCCTCGCGCTCGGTGGCGCAGGTGGTGCTGCTCGACGACGAGTTCGCGACCCTGCCGCACGTGGTCGCGGAGGGCCGCCGGGTGATCGGCAACATCGGCCGGGTCTCCAACCTGTTCCTGACCAAGACCATCTACGCGATCACCCTGGCTCTGGTGATCACGATCGGCGCGCTGTGGGCACGGCTCAGCGGCAGCGACCTGCTGCCGTACCCGTTCCTGCCGATCCATCAGACCTTGATCAACGCGTTCACGATCGGCCTGCCCGCCTTCCTGCTGGCGCTGGCCCCGACCTTCGACCGGGCCCAGCCGAACTTCGTCCGGCGGGTCCTCACCTTCGCCATCCCGGCCGGGATCTGTTGTGCGGTGCCGACGTTCGCCGTGTATCTGATCGCGCTCGCGCGGGACGGCTACGGCTCGCCACTGCCGCAGACCACCGCCGCGATCACCCTGTTCTGCCTCGCCTTGGCGGCGCTGGCGGTCGTGGCCCGGCCGTACGTGTGGTGGAAGGTGCTACTGGTCTGCGGCTGTGCCGCGGCGCTGGTGCTGGCCCTGGCGGTGCCCCTGTTCACGCGGTTCCTGGAGTTGCAGCAACCCGGCGGCTGGCACCTGCTCGCAGCGGCGATCGCCGTCGCCGCCGGCACCGCCGGCTACCTGCTGTACACCCTGATCCGCCGCCGGGCCGAATACCAGTAATGGCTCACGGCTTCAGAAGTCGAGGCAGTGGCGGATGGCGAGGACGGCGCCTCCCCGCGCCCATTCGACGAACTCGAAAGGTTGGATGTCGACGGCGATCGGCGCGCCGGGAGGATGCCGGTGCTGGTCGATCGACTGGCGCATGACGGTGCCGGCCAGTTCGGTGACGGCGATGCCGTCGCCGGTGATCACGATCTTCTCGGGATCGAGCGCATTGGCGAGGGTGGCCACCAGCACACCGAGCGCGTGCCCTGCATCGAAGAAGATCTGTCGAGCGGCGGGATCACCGTTCCGAGCCAGCCCGACCACTCCCTCGTAGTCGAGACCCGGGGCTCGCAGGGCGCCGACGATTCCGGAGTTCGTCAAGAAGCTACTGATGCACCCCCGGTGGTTCCCGCAGCGGGGCCCGTCCGGGTGCACGATCAGGTGGTCGATCCGGCCGGCCTTGCCGTGGGCGCCGCTGACGACCGATCCGTCGACGACGATGCCCACTCCGATGCCGACTCCGATGGTGATCAGCACCATCGAGTCGTAGCCCGCTCCGACACCGAACCAGTGTTCGGCGGAGGTCAGTGATCGGACGTCGTTTTCGGTGGAGACGGGGATGCCCAGGCGTTCGTGAAGCTCGTCGGCCAGCAGGACATCGCGCCAGCCGAGAAAAGGGGAGTCGAGGACGACCTGGCGCCCGTCGATGAGGGCGACGTCACCGGCAAGCGAGATCCCGGCAGCGGCGATCCCGGGCACGTCGCCCTCGAGCCGCTGGTGTACGGCAGCGAGTTGCGCCACGGCGTCCTCGACCGCCCGTGACACGAGTGGCTCGGTGTGTGACGACTGAATCTGGCCGGCGAGGTCGGTGACCACGGCGTACAGCGCGTCGGCGGTCAGCTTCACTCCGAGGAAGTGGCGCGATCCGGGCTTGACGCGGAGCATCTCGCTCGGCCTGCCGGTCGCTCCCCGCATCTCGAGCGGCCCCTCGGTGACAAATCCCTGATCGACCAGTGAGCGCGCGACCCGGGTCAGGCTCGCCCGGGACATGCCGAGTTTCCGGGCGATCTCGGCGCGGGACTTGGGCCCGTTGACGATCAACTCGGCCAGGGTGGTCCGCTCCAGTCTGCCGAGTGCTGGCCACGTCCCGGCACTGGCCCCGGGTGTGGCCACCAGTTGCGCCATCACATCCTCCTTGCTTTGTTCAGGGTCCGGAGCCTACCTGTCCGGAAGATGAGTACTGATGGCGAATACGATAACCATCTTGTTTCACTTGTTGACAAAGTCCTGACGGTGATCGTAGCTTCGTCGCGAGCCTGCGTGTCCCTGACGGCGGAGGGCTCGGCATCCGTTTCACCACTCGACGATGAGGACTCGACATGGACAAGCCATCCCACCCATCCTCGTTCCAGCGACGTTCACTGCTCAAGGCCGCCGGGCTCGGTCTTGCCGGTGTGTCCGGCCTACCGCTGCTCTCCGCCTGCGGAGAGGTCAGCGGCGGGGAGGGCAACGCGCAGAAAGTCGATGCAGGTCTGGGCATTCTGCCCAGCTACAAGGAATGGCCGCTGCCGGTCCAGCCTGACTTGGTCGGCGATCCGCCGGATCATCCCAGCGCCTTTCTCAGGTATCCGAATCCGGCGCCGCAGGCCATCGCGAACCCGCCCAGCAACAGCGGCAAATACCAGGTGTACGTCCCGAACTGGGGCCCGGTCCAGGGCAAGAATTCACCGTACTTCACGAAGATGCGGGAAGTCACCGGCACCAACATCGAGTTTGTTCAGACCGATGGCGAAGCCTTCCCTGATGCGTCCATGCAGTGGATCCAGGCGAACGAGTTCGGCGATGCGATCCTCCTCTTCGGCTGGATGACCGGCGGTGACCCGAACTTCAACGAAACGGTGATCAATCGCTTCGCTGACCTCACCGAGGTTGTCTCCGGCGACATCTCCGAGCGTTGGCCATTGCTGGCCGGACGTGGCGACGAGGCGTGGAAGGAATGTGTCTGGTCCCGCGACCCGGACAATCCCCAGGAGACAGCCGGGATCTATGCCGTCCCGTGGACCCTGGCCGCCGGACCGGGCAATGGACTCTTCTATCGGCCCGACCTCCTGGCGCAGGCCGGACTGGCGGTACCCACCACGGTCGAGGAGTTCCTCGATGCAGCGCGGGCGTGGAACGACGACAAGGCCGGCAAATGGGCCGTCGGCGGCACCGACTACATGACCAGGAACTGGTTCGGGCTGTCCAACAGTGGCTGGTTCTGGGACGGCTCGGGACTGGTCAATGACTACGAGCGCCCGGAGTACAAGGAGTGGGTCGAGTTCCAGCGGACCCTCACCGATGAGGGCCTACGACATCCCGGCATCGGCACCGCGGATTTCGACTCCCGAGCGGCCCAGTACGCGGGCAAGTTGCTGTTCGACCAGGACGGTTGGGCGCGGTGGCCGCAATTGATCGAGCAGGCGAACGCGAGCAACTCCGACTTCGAGATCAGCGCCCTGGGACCGCTAACCACCAAGGGCCGGGACCCGGTGTACTTCGCCGGATCGGGGGTCGGTGGCTATCTGTTCTTCAGCAAGGATCTCGAGCAGGACGGGATCGCCGAGATGCTGGACGTGTGCAACTACGCGGCGGCACCCTTCGGCACCAAGGAATACGAAACGATCGTGTTCGGCTTCGAAGGTGAGCAGTTCGAGTACGACGACACGGGCCGGCCCGCACCGACCGAGGCGGCGGTCAAGTCGTTCCAGGACTCCTTCTCCTATACCGCTATGAGTGGCAAGACCCAGAACTTCCTCGACGGCCCGGAGAAGTACATCAGGGACCGATTCGAGTTCGACAAGGCCGTCCAGCCCTATCTGGAAGGGAACCTGTTCACCGGCCTCAAGCTGACCGAGCCCACGGCCGGATACCAGGCAGGACAGGTGTTTTCCGAGAAGGTGACCGACATCATCAACGGCCGCGCCGAACTGAGCGCACTCGATGACGCGATCGAGACCTGGAAGGCCGATGGCGGCGAGAAGTCCCGGGCGTTCTACGAGAAGGCGTATCAGAGCCTCGACGAAGAGCGGTAGTGGGCACTCGTGACCATCACTGCGACGTCGAAGGATCGGTCCACCGAGACAGCGCCGGAAGTGACCGAGAGACAGCCCCGCAAGATGCCACTGCGGCAACGGCTGCGGCGGGATTGGCCACTGCTCCTGTTGACCCTGCCGGTCCTGGTGCAGTTGGCCGTCTTCTTCTACACGCCGTCGGCCTACAGTGTCATCGCCTTCATGGACTTCAGCCCGTACCGGCCGCTGTGGGAGAACCCGATCATCGGGTTCACCTGGTTCAAGATGCTGTTCGAGGACCCGTTCTTCGTCCCCGCCTTGATCAACACCTTGCAGTTCGCGCTGGCGCAGTTGATCTTCGTCTTTCCGGTCTCGATCGGGTTGGCGTTGCTGATGCACAGCATCATCTCGACCAGGCTCCGCAGCGTGTTCCAGTCGATCGTCTACCTGCCGTACTTCTTCTCCTGGGTGCTGGTGGTGAGCGTCTTCGCGCAGATCCTCGGTCCCTCGGGTCTGTTCAGTCGGTGGTTGGTCGGCATGGGCGGCGATCGGCTCGACATCATGCGCGATCCGGATACCTTCATGTTCCTGGCTTGGATGCAGTGGACCTGGAAGGACGCCGGTTGGGGCATGATCATCTTCCTGGCGGCGCTGTCGGCGATCGATCCGGCCCTCTACGAGTCGGCTGCGGTCGACGGAGCAAGCCGCTGGCAGAGACTGTGGCACATCACGTTGCCGGGGATCCGCCCGGTGATCATCCTGCTGCTGATTCTTCAACTGGGCGGGATCCTCACGGTCGGCTTCGAGCAATATCAGCTCCAACGCGAATCGGTCGGTTGGCAGACCGCCGAGGTGTTGGACACCTTTGTCTACTACCGGACCATTCTGTCCTCCGGCGGTGAATCCCTCGGCACGGCCGCGGGCCTGTTCAAGGGCCTCATCGGGCTGCTGTTGATCTTGGCCGCGAACCATGTCGCGCACCGTCTGGGCGAGCAAGGGATCTATCAGAAATCATGACTGCCACGACTCTGACCGATCGTCCCCGGCGACGCAGCAAGCGTCCGGTCTGGGACGAGGAACCGTCCGTTGCCACCAAGGCCGGCAAGGCCCTCTTCATGTCCCTGTACGCCGCCGCAGTGCTGATCCCGTTGTGGGCGGTGGTGGCGACCAGCCTGGCGACCAATGACGCGCTCACCCGCGCCGGCGGTGACATGGTGTTCCTGCCGAGCGAGATCAGTTTCCAGGCCTACCGGGAGATCCTCTCCGGTGGTGCGGTGACGAGGTCGCTGTTGTTCACCCTGATGCTGACCGCGATCGGGACCGGGCTCAGTCTGGTGCTGACCGTCGGAGCGGCCTACGGGCTGTCGCGGCCGGGCTCGGTGTGGCATCGCAAGCTGCTTACGGCGATCTTGGTCACCATGCTGTTCGCGCCCGGCATGTATCCGTCCTATCTGGTGATTCAGGACCTGAGCCTGCTGAACAACATGTGGTCGCTGCTGCTGCCCGTCTGCTTCAGCGCCTGGAATCTGATCGTGCTGCGCGCCTTCTTCATGAACAGCATTCCCGGCGAAGTCATTGATGCGGCCAAGATCGATGGCGCCGGCGACTTCCGCATCCTGGCCTTGGTGGTGCTGCCCATGTCGAAGGCGATCCTGGCCGTGATCGGACTCTTCTACGCCGTCGGCTTCTGGAACACCTACTTCAGCGCGATCCTCTACACGCCGGGATTGGAGACCAAGCCGATCCAGGTGCTGATCCAGCAGTGGCTGCTTGCCGGTGGCGGTGGACCGAGTGGTCAGGAAGCCGCCGCGGCGGCAGCGATCACGGCCGGGATGGACAACGCGCCGGCGGCTTCCCTGAAGATGGCTGCGGTCGTCTGCACCATCATCCCGATCGTGATCATGTATCCGTTCATCCAGAAGCACTTCACCAAGGCGGTGATCACCGGCGCGATCAAGGGCTAGTGTCGTGCGCCGACACTAGTGTCGTGGTGATGAGCGGCTAAAGGCGGCGGCCGGTGGTGGGGTCGAAAGGGTGGACGGTGGCGTGGCTGGTGTCGATCATCACCGGGTCGCCGGTACGCAACTCGCCGAAGCCGGGGATCCGCGCGGTGAAAGGGATCCCGGCGAGATCGACGATCACGTCGGAGACGTTGCCCAATGGTTCGACGACCCGGACCACCCCGTCGGCCTCGCCCTCCGTCGTGGCCCGGCTCAGGGCACATTCCTCGGGACGCAGGCCGATCCGGACCGCGCCCTCGGTGTCGGCGCCGGTCTCCACCCGGAGCCGGGTGCCGGTGATCACGGCGCGGCCGCGCTCGGCGCTCTCCGCGTCGAGCAGGTTCATCCGCGGTTTGCCGACGAAGGAGGCGACGAACTCGGTCGCCGGCCGGTGATAGATCTCGTACGGCGTCCCGTACTGCTCCAGCTTCCCCCGGCTCATCACCACGATCTGGTCGGACAGCGTCATCGCCTCCTCCTGATCATGGGTGACGTAGACGCTGGTCGCGCCGAGCTCGGCGTGCAACAACTTCAGCTCGCTCCGGGTCTGGTCCCGCAGCAGGGCGTCCAGGTTGGACAGCGGTTCGTCGAACAGGAACACCGCCGGCCGGCGGGCGATCGCCCGGGCCAGCGCGACCCGTTGCCGCTGACCGCCGGACAGCAGCCGCGGCCGGCGGTCCAGCACGTGCTCGATGTCCAGCCGGCGGGCGGCGTCGCGGACCCGGCGGTCGGTCTCGTCCCGCGGCACCTTCCGCATCCGCAGCCCGAACGCGATGTTGTCGTAGCTGTTCAGGTGCGGATAGAGCGCGTAGTCCTGGAAGACGAAGGCCAGGTCCCGCTTGTCCGGCTCCAGGTCGTCGACCCGGCGGTCGTCGATCAGGATCTCTCCCGACGTGACGTCCTCCAGCCCGGCGATCATGTTCAGAGTGGTCGACTTGCCGCAGCCCGACGGCCCGAGCAGGGACACGAAGTGCCCGTCGGCGATGGTGTAGTCGAGTTCGCTCACCGCGACCGCCGACCGTTTGCCGCGGCCGTAGGCCTTGCTGACGCCGACCAGTCTGATCTCGGCCATGATTATCCCTTCACCGCGCCCTCGACCAGGCCACGGATGATCCACTTCTGAGCCAACAGCGCCAAGATCAACACCGGCACCGCGGTGATCACGCCGGCGGTCGCCGCCGAGGTGTAGTCCATCGCGAACAGTCCCTGGAACGCGGCGGTCCGGACCGGCAGGGTGACCGCCTTGCTGGTGGTCAGCACCTTGGCCAGGAAGAAGTCGCTCCAGCTGGTGATGAAGGCGAGGATCGCCGTCGCCGCCATCCCGGGCGCGGCCAGCGGCACCGCGATCCGGGTCATCACCTGGAGCCGGTTGCAGCCGTCGATCCGGGCCGCCCGCTCCAGGCTGGGCGGCAGTTCGGCGAAGAAGCCGACCATCATCCACACCACCAGCGGCAGGATGAAGGCGGTGTAGGTGATGATCAGGCCGATCAACTGGTCGTAGCCGCCGAACGCCCGCAACAGGATGAACAGCGGCACGGCGAGCACGATCACCGGGATCGCCTGCACCGTCAGCATCGCCAGCAGCAGGGCCTGCCGGCCGCGGAACCGGGCCCGGGCCAGCACGTAGGCGCAGGCCGACCCGAGCGTCATGGTGATCACCGTGGTGGCGATCCCGACGATCGCCGAGTTCGCCATCGGCACCAGGAACGAGCCGTCCGACAACAGCCGCCGGTACGAGTCCAGGGTGACCTCGCCGAATCCGGAACCCGTCACCCTGCAACGCCTCCGGCGGATAGAGGCTGTAGATCACCATCCAGCAGAACGGCGCGAGCAGATAGACCAGCAGCAGCACGACGAGCAGCCGGTGCACGATCATGCCGGCGATTCGCCGACGAGCCCGGCCGGTCATGATCGTCCTCCGCTCTCGCCGCGCTGCCGGAAGATCGCGATCCAGACCACGGTGACGATGATCACCAGGGCCATCGTGAGCACCGCCATCGCCGCGCCGTAGCCGCGGTCGAGATAGCTGAAGGAGGTCAGGTAGGCGAGGAAGTTGATCGTCGTGGTGCCTTCGGCCGGTCCGCCCGAACCGCCGGTCAGCACGAAGATCGTGTCGAACACCTTGAGCGACCACATCGACTGGACCACCAGTGCGAACAGGATCGGGCCGCGCAGATTGGGCAGCGTGATCCGGGTGAACCGCTGCCACGGACCGGCGCCGTCGATCACCGCCGCCTTGTAGATGTTGGCCGGGATCCCCTGCAGGCCGGCCAACATCAGCAGGCAGAGGAACGGCAGCAGCTTCCACAGCTCGGCGAAGATCAACACGTTCATGGTCAGCCCCGGATCGGCCAGCCACTGCACCCGGTCGGTGACCAGGCCGAGCCTGATCAGCATCGTGTTCGCGATCCCGCCCGGGCCGTCGAAGATCACCTTCCAGATGATCCCGTTGACCACCGGCGGCACCGCCCAGGGCACCAGCAACAACACCCGGGCGACGGTTCGGCCGCGGAACTTCCGATTCAGCAGCACCGCGATCGCGACCGCCAGCGCGACCCCGCCGAGGACCGTGAACACCGAGAACCAGAGGGTCCGCCCCAACGAGGCCAGGAACTGCCCGTCGGTGAGCAGGTCGGCGTAGTTGCCGAGCCCGACGAAGGGCCGGGCACCGCGATCTTGTCGTTCCACTGGAACCCCGACATGTAGAGCGCGTAACCCATCGGATAGCCGAGCAGGGCAACCACGATCGCGACCGCGGGCAGCGCCATCAGCACGCCGAACCGCAGATCGCGGACCCGGCGGATGTCCATCCGGCCGGTCAGGCTCATGATCACACCCCTCCGTCAGCGGTACCCACCGCCAGCCACAACGACCATCCGGTCACCGCGGCAGGTACTTGGTCACCAGTTCCAAGGTGCCGGTGACGGCTGCGTCCAGGCCTCCTTGGGCCGTGATCTTGGCGTTCATCGCCTGGTTCAGTTGCACCGACAGCAGTTGGTCCAGCTCGCTCGACCAGGGCGTGCCGTAGCGTTTCGAGGCGTACTTGGTCGATTCCTGATAGGTGGTCAGCACCGGCAGCGCCTTGACGCTCGCCGCGTCGGTCAACACCGACTCCGACACCGGGAACCAACCCTCCTTGGCCACGATCTCGCGCTGCACCTCGCTGGATGCGACGAACTGCAGAAAGGCGAGGGCGGCTTCCTTGTTCTTGGAGAACTTGTTGATCGCGAGCCCCTCGGCGCCGTCGATCGTCGCCGACCGGACGCTGATCCCCGGGATCAGTCCGTTGCCGACCGCAGCCGCGTCCAGGGACGACTTCTCGCCGGTCGCGACCGCCCACTGGAACGGCCAGTTGAAGACCGTCGCGACGTCACCGCGGGCGAACAGATCGGCCAGATCGGAAGAGTGGCTGATCTGCAGCGACGACGGATCCATCACCTTGTGCAGCCGCAGCAGTTCGACCAGCCGGGTCAGCGCCTCGACGCCGGCCTCGCTGTTGAAGATCGGCTGATAGTCGGCGTCGTACATCTCGCCACCGTTGAGCAGCAGCATCCGCAGGAAGTTCTGGTACGCGCCGGCCGCATTGCCGAGGTCACACGCATAGCCGTAATGATCATCGGTGGTGAGCTTCTTCGCCGCGGCGACGAAGTAGTCCCAGTTCTCCGGCGCCGGTGTCCGGATCGAGGCCGGCTTCGGCGAACGCGGCTTGTTCCAGAACATGGTCTGCACGCTGGAGAACTTGGGCAGGCCGTACACCTTGCCCTGCCAACTGACCGCGTCCAGCGCGGGCTTGATCAGATCGGCCGGCAGCGCGGCGGGTCCAGTTCCTGCAACCAGCCGGCCTGGCCGAACTCCGCCGACCAGCCGGCCCAGGTCATCACCACGTCGACGCTGAGTCCTGGGCCGCGAACAGGGTCGCGTAACGATCATGGAGATCGTTGAAGTTGCCCTGGGTGTAGGAGGCGACCTTGATCCCGGTCGCCTTCTCGAAGGCGGCGATGGTCGAGGCCTGGAACGTCGTGTTGGTGTTGTCGTCGATGATCGTGAACTGCCCGCTCGGCTGCGCGCCGGGCTTCAACGGGCCGTCCTCGCCGGCCGGTGCCGCCGCGTTCCGGCGTCGTTGGCGCTGACGCAGCCGCCGAGGGCCAACCCGCCGACGGTGGCGGCGCCGAGGCCCAACACCGACCGCCGGGTCAGCACCGGTCGACGGGAGAATCCTGGATCGCTGTGCATGGGGCTGCTCCTTCTCGGAGTTGATCAGAGGTCGTACGGAAGACCGCTCTCGAGACTGGCGTGGACGGCTTCGATCGAAGCGGTGATCA
>CAVUZU010000019.1:0-54982 GCA_963746025.1 uncultured Actinomycetota bacterium | reverse complement strand
GCTGCTGCGGCAGGCGCACGTGTTCGTGCAGGGCTATCGGCCCGGCGGCCTGGCTGCGCTCGGCTTCTCGCCCGATGCGTGTGCCGACATGCGCCCCGGCATCGTCGTCGTCACGCTGTCCGCCTATGGGCATGAAGGGCCCTGGGCCAACCGGCGCGGCTTCAACTCGCTGGTGCAGACCGCGAGCGGGATCAATCATGCCGAGGCCGAAGCCGCCGGCGTCGAAGGACCCCGGGAGCTGCCCTGCCAGGCACTGGATCACGCCACCGGTTACCTGATGGCGTTGGGCGTCATGGCCGCGCTCATGCGCAAGGCCACGGAAGGCGGCTCCTGGCATGTCCGCCTATCGCTGGCCCAGACCGGCCATTGGCTGACCGGCCTCGGCCGGCTCGAGAACGGCTCGCCGATGCGCCCGATCCGAAACAGGCCGACATCGCCGATCTGCTCGGCGAGATGGAAACGCCCCTGGGCCGCCTGACCTACGTCGACCGTCCCCGCCCTGCTGTCGCAAACACCAGCCCATTGGCAGCGCCCCCCGGCCCGCCTCGGCACCCATGCGCCCCTTGTGGCCCGAGGACGATTGATAAAGGGGTCAGACCCCTCGCTGCTGTTACCCCAGCATCCCAATCACGTACGGTGCCGAGGGGTCTGACCCCTCATCGCCCCGGCTTGCGGGCCGGCTTTTTGGCTGCCGCACGTCGTCCCGCCGCCACCGCCGAGCGCGTCCACTCCAGCATCTCGTCGGGATCGTCGAACAGGCGATCCGGCGCGCGCCAGTAAGCACCCAGTACTCACGACCGGCTTGCCCCGCGCCTCGTAGGTGAAGGGCTCCCAGCCCTTCTGCCTGGTAGGCGGCGCGATTGGCATCGTCGACCTTGAAATGCAGCGTGTCGCGCAGCACCAGGGCGAAGATCACGCCGTCGCAGTACAAGCGCGGCGCCGCTGAACATGCGCCGCGACGTGATATGGCCAAGGCGCTGCAGTTGCTCCGTGAGGAAGTCGAGCAGTTCCTGGCTGATGCTCATGCTGCGGGTGCCATGGCTTCAGATCTTGTTCAGCAATCGATCATCAAGCTCTGCGCTTGGCAACATCTGGCGATCATCGGCGTGCGAGGCTGCGTGGATTGACCGCTGGGAGCACCAGGCACTTCCAGGCCTCCGCCTGCAGCTTCAGCCCGAGTACCTGGCGATCACGGCGCTCACGCGCCGCGGCGTCAGCGCGACCGATTCCACCAGCGGCCGCTCATCGGGGCCCGGGTCTTCGAGCGTCTGGAACTGGCTCTGCAGCAGCGATGTCGGCATGAAGTGGCCGCGCCGGGCGGCCATGCGGGCCGCGATCAGGTCGAAGTTACCGCGCAGGTGGACAAGCCCGACGCCGGTTCGCGCGCCGACGATCACCTGCCGGTAAGCGCGCTTGAGCGCCGAGCAGGAGACGATGCCAGGCTCCCCGTTGCGCGATCCGCTCGTCGATCCAGGCGGCGATGGCAGCCAGCCAGGGCGCGCGGTCCCCGTCGGTCAGCGGCACGCCCCGGCTCATCTTGTCGATATTGGCCGGCGGGTGAAAGCTGTCGGCATCGCGGAATTCCCAACCGAGCGCCGGACAAGCGCGTGCCCACTCGTGCTCTTGCCGGAGCCCGACACGCCCATCAGCACGATGACCGCGGCTTGACCCTGCGTCATGCGCGATCACCCGCGTCTCAGCCACCCTTCCGGCTCGACGTGGCCGCCGAAGCCCTTGCGCATGGCCGACAGCACCTTCTCGGCGAACGTGTGATCCTGGCGCGAGCGGAAGCGCGTATAGAGCGCGCTCGGTCAGCACCTCGGCCGGCACCGCCTCCTCGATGGCCGCCTGCACCGTCCAGCGGCCCTCGCCCGAATCCTCGACGTGGCCGGAATAGCCGGCGAGCTGCGGGTCCTCCGCCAGCGCGGCCGCGGTCAGATCGAGCAGCCATGACGTGACGACGCTGCCGCGGCGCCAGACCTCGGCGATGTCGGCGACGTCGATGTCGAGGCGCAGTTCGGGCGGCAGCTTGGGCGAGTTGGCGTTGCTTCAGGATATCGAAGCCTTCGGCCATGGCCTGCATCATGCCGTACTCGATGCCGTTGTGGATCATCTTGACGAAGTGACCGGCGCCGTTGGGCCCGCATGCAGATAGCCCGCTCGCGCGCGGATCGCGGCCTTCGCGGGTGGCCGTCGCGGGATTGTCGCCGCGCCCGGCGCCAGCGCGGCGAAGATCGGATCGAGGCGCTCGACGACGGCCGGCCTCCCCGCCGATCATCAGGCAGTAGCCGCGCTCGAGGCCCCACACGCCGCCGGATGTGCCGACGTCGACGTAGTGGAGGCCCTTGGCTTGCCAGCTCACCCGCGCGGCGGACGTCGTCCTTCCAGAACGTGTTGCCGCCGTCGATGATGGTGTCGCCGGGCGCGAGCAGGCCGCCAAGTTCGCGACACCGCGCCCTCGGTCGCCTCGCCGGCCGGCAGCATCATCCAGACGGCGCGTGGCGCCGCAGCGTCTTGACCAGCGCGTGAGGCTGTCGGCGGCCTGCGCGCCCTCGCCAGCCAGCGGCGGCCGGCTCGGGGTCGCGGTCGTAGACGACGCAGCGATGGCCCGGCGCGCATGAGCCGGCGGGCGATGTTGGCGCCCATGCGCCCGAGACCGACATCCCGATCTGCATGCACGGTCCTCCACATCGCGACCTCACCAGGGCGCGGAGGTTGTCATCAGGAGTGGGATGGTCGCGCGGGGTCGACCCCTCGGCTCGCCATTCATCAACGCATCCGCGTCAGCGAGAAGTCCGACCCCGGGCGACCCTTCAGAACATGTTGAGAGCGAGACGCGCCTCGTCCGACATGCGGCTCTGCTCCCAGGGCGGGTCGAAGGTCAGCTTCACGGTCACCTGGCCCACGCCCCCACCGAGGCCACGGCGTTCTTCACCCCACCGGGATCTCGCCAGCCACGGGGCAGCCGGGCGCGGTGAGCGTCATCTCGACGGCCACGTTGCGGTCGTCGTCCACGTCGATCTTGTAGATCAGTCCCAGCTCGTAGATGTCGGCTCGATCTCGGGTCATACACCGTCTTCAAAGCCGCGACGATGTCGGCGGTGAGCTGCTCCAGTTCCTCGGGCGGAATGGACGACCCGGGCGCAGCCGTGGCGGTAGCCGTCGCTGCCTCTGGCAACGCCTCTGCGTTATCCGGTCGATCGGATCTTGTCGCATGACATTCACTCTTCGTCATGCCCGCCCAGGCGGGCATCCACGCCAGACTATGCAAAAAACGCCCGCGCCTTGATGAGCGCCTCGGCCAGCGCGTCCACCTCGGCCTTGGTGTTGTACATCGCAAACGAGGCGCGGCAGGTGGCGGTCACGCCGAGCCGGCCCATCAGCGGCTGCGCGCAGTGGTGGCCGGCACGCACCGCCACACCCATCCGATCGATGTAGGTCGACACGTCATGTGGGTGCAGGCCGTCGATGTTGAAAGAGACGATCGCGCCTTTGTCCCCGGCCTGGCCGTAGATCTTGAGCCAGTTGAGCTGGCCCAGCCGCGCATGCGCGTATTCCTTCAGCTCGTGCTCGTGGCTGGCGATGCGGTCGCGGCCGATGTGCATCATGTACTCGAGCGCCGCGCCCAGCCCGATGGCCTGCACGATGGAGGGCGTTCCTGCCTCGAACTTGTGCGGTGTCTTGCCATAGGTGATGGCCTGGTCCGAAACGCTCTCGATCATCTCCCCGCCACCCATGTAGGGCGGCATGGCGTCGAGGCGCGTCTTCTTGGCGTACAGCACGCCGATGCCCGTCGGCCCATAGGTCTTGTGGCCGGTGAAGACGTAGAAATCGCAGTCGAGATCGGCCACATCCACCTTGGTATGTGCAGCCGCCTGGCTGCCGTCGACCAGCACCGGGATGCCGCGACCATGCGCGAGGCCGATCACCTCCTTCATCGGCACCACCGTGCCCAGCACGTTCGACATGTGCGTCAGGGCGACCATCTTGGTGCGCGGCGTCAGCAGCTTCGCGAACTCGTCGAGCAGAAACTCGCCGCTGTCGGAGATCGGCGCCCACTTCAGCACGGCGCCCTTGCGCTCGCGATGGAAGTGCCACGGCACGATGTTGGAGTGGTGCTCCATGATCGACAGCACGATCTCGTCGCCCTCGTCGATGGCCATGGCCCCGTACGAGCTGGCGACGAGGTTGATGGCCTCGGTGGCGTTGCGCGTGAAGATGATCCCGTCGGTCGAGGACGCATTGAGAAACGGCACGGTCTCGCGCGCCTCCTCGAACCTGGCCGTCGCCGTGTTGGAGAGGTAGTGCAGGCCGCGATGCACGTTGGCGTATTCGCTGCCGTAGGCGTTCTGCACGGCATCGAGCATGACGCGCGGCTTCTGGGCCGAAGCGCCGTTGTCGAGATAGACCAGCGGCTTGCCGTAGACCTCGCGCGCCAGGATCGGGAAATCGGCGCGTATGGCGGCCACGTCATAGGCCGGGCCGCCCTTCAGATCCGTTTCCTTGGTCATCTTGTTCATGGCATCCTCTGCCGAGCAGGTCGGTGCTCAGGCCGGCAGCTCCGCCAGCCGGCCCACCGAAATACCCATCAGCGCGGCGCGCAGGGCCTCATCCTCCACCTTGTCGATGGCCTCGCCGATGAAGCTTTCGATCAACATGGCGCGGGCCACTTCCGACGGTATACCCCGTGCGCGCAGGTAGAACATCAGGTCTGCATCGATCTCCGCCGCGGTCGAACCGTGGCCGCACACGACGTCGTCGGCGTGGATTTCCAGTTCCGGCTTTGAATTGAATTCGGCGTCTTCCGACAACATCAGCACCTGCACCATCTGCTTGCCGTCGGTCTTCTGCGCATCGGGCCGCACGATCACCTTGCCCTGGAATACGCCGCGCGCCCTGTCTGCGAGCACGCCCTTGAACAGCTCGCGGCTCTCGCAGCCGGGCACGGCGTGATCGACCACCAGCGTGGTGTCGATGTGCTCGCTGCCGCGACCCAGGAACGCGCCGGAGATGTCCACCTTGGCGCCCTCGCCCTTGAAATGCGCAAGCAGATGGTTGCGCACCACGTTGGACGAGGCGGTGAGGTGGAAGGCGCGATAGAGCGATTGGGCGCCCAGCGCCGTCATCCAGCTCGCCAGATGCGTGCCGGCGCCGAGCGTGACCTTCACGTGCGTGAGCTGGGCGGCCTTGCCGAGCACGACCTCGCTCAGCGCGTTGGTCTGGCCGGCCGACGCGCCGGGCAGTGCCACATACGCCTCGATGAGCGTGGCCTTGCTGCCGGGGCCCAGCTTCACGAGGTTGCGCGTGGTGACCAGGCGGGCCTGCTTGCCGGCGCTGACGAACACGGCCAGCAGCGGCCGGGCCAGCTGCACGCCATCGGCGATGCGCACGATGGCTCCGTCGGTCATGAAGGCGGTGTTGAGCGCGACCACCGCTTCCTGCCCGGGCGACTGCATCTCGATCAGCCCTTCAGACTTGGGCAAGCCGGCACTGAGCGGACCGACCGTCACGCCCTTGACGTTGGCGACCGATGAAAGCTCCGGCCGGTGCCGTCCGTCGACGAACACGATGCGCGCCGCGTCGATCTCCGCCAGCCCTTCGAGCGCGGCATCGATCTGCTGCGCCGTCACGAGCGTCGCCTCGCCGATCGCCGGCGGCAGCGCCGGGGCGGGACGGGTCGGATCGGCGGTCGGCCGCTTCCAAGCCGCCATGACGGCCGGTTCGGCGCTCGCCCCGCTGACCGGAGGTCTGGTCACCGCGATCGGGATCGGGACGACCGGAAACCGGCTGGCGTTCGCGGTCTGCGGCGTGCTCGCCACGATCTGCTCGGTCTTCGCCTGGCTGGTCCTGCCGACCCTGCGGCACCCGACCAGACCGCGACTGGGTTGGCCGCGGTTGCCCGGCATGGGCAACCCGAGGGCGATTTTCGCCATCTTGGTCAGCGGCATCGGCCAGGGTGCCCGAGGCGCGATCTCGCTCACCGTCGTACCGCTGATCGCTGCCGAGCGGATCGGCCTCGGCGGATCGATGGTGGGGATCTTCCTGACCGCGGCCTACCTGATCGAGGTCGCGGTCACCGCGGTCGGCGGCGGCTGGTCGGACCGGCACGGCCGACGACCGGTCGTGTTGCTCGGCACTGGGGCCGGAGTGCTGGCGATGGCCGTACTCACGGTCGCGGTCTGGACCGGTTCCATGATCGCCTTCTTCGCGGCCGCAGTGCCGATCGGGATCGCGGGCGGCTGCATGCTCGGCCTGCTTCCGGCCGTCCTGGTCGACGTCGCCGACGCACCGGAGGTCGGACTCGCGGCCAACCGGATCGCCCGGGACTTCGGCTTCACCAGCTGCACCGTGCTGGCGGGCGCCGTGGTCAGTCTTGCCGGAGTCCAGGGCGGGCTCGTCCTCGGCGTGGTCATGTTCGCCTTCGTCGCAATCGGCATCCGGGTGATCGGCGAAACCCGCGGCCGGCCGATCTGAGGATCAGGTCCGCGGATCGGATGGTGACAGTTGATCATGCCTCGCCCGCGCGAACCGCGGCGTCGATCAAGAACTCGGGGTCGGAGTGCCAGCCGTCGATGATCACGCAGGTCAGCCGGCACGGCCATCGCTCGTCGGCGGCCAGCCGCACCGGCTGGTCGGTCGCCGGGGCCGGCCCGCAGCCGACGTAGCCGCTGTCCCGGACGAACCAGGGATCGCGGCTGCCCGGCTCGGTCAGCACGACGGTGCCGGCGCCGCCGTCCGGGCCGGTGTGCCGGACCACCAGCCAAGTGGCCCGGTGGCCGTGGATCATCTCGGCGCCGTCGCCCAGCGGGCCGCTCACCTCGGTCCGCCCCTTGGCCGGGAACCGCCAGAAGATGCCGCCGTAGCCGGCGCCGGGCCGGCCGTTGACCGCCGGCGAGGCGATCCGCAACGGCCGCAGCGCGCGCAGTTCGCTGGACCAGGTCAGCACCCAGGCCGTTCGATCCAGCGGTCGGGCGGTGATCATCCGGCGCTCGGTGATCAGCCCCGCACCGGCCGGGTCGGTCCAGTCCAGCTTCTCCTCGATCCGGCCCGGCTCGGCCCGGATCGAGCGGCGCCGCTGCCGGCCGTGGTTGTCCAGTGGCACCGATCCCTGCCCGGCGACGAAGGTCCGGCCGCCCCAGAAGTCGCTACCGTCGACGTCGGCCAGGGCCAGCGACAGCCCCAGGTGATGCCGGTGATCGGGCGGCTGATCGGCCGTCAGCAAGACGCCGGACCTGGTCCGCACCGGATGCAGGAAGGGGCGCGGCGAGAGGCTCTCGGGCAGCTCGTCGCCCGGCCGGTAGTCGGCCACCGGCGTGCCTGCGATGATCAACGACGGACTCGTCGTCGGGGCGGTCACTTCAGGCCCGTCGTCGCGATGCCCTTCACCAGATATTTCTGGCCGGCGATGAAGAAGCCGATGATCGGGGCCAGGGAGACCACCGACATGGCGAACATCTGGCCCCACGAGCTCTGCCCTTCCGAGTCGATGAACTGCCGCAGGGCCAGCGGGACCGTGTACAGCTCGGCGTCGGTCAGGTAGAGCAGCGGCGAGAAGAACTCGTTCCAGGTGGAGATGAACGTGAAGATCGCGGTGGTCGCGAACGCCGGGGTGCAGAGCGGCACGATGATCCGCCAGAAGGTACGGAACGAACCGCAACCGTCCAACCGGGCCGCGTCGTCCAGTTCGCGGGGCAGCGCCCGCATGAACTGGACCATCAGGAAGATGAAGAACGCGTTGCTGGCCAGGAAGTTCGGCACGACGAGCGGCAGGTAGGTGTTCAACCAGCCCAACTGGGAGAACAGGATGTACTGCGGGATCAGCAGCACATGCCCCGGCAGCATCAGCGTGCCCAGCATCAACGCGAAGAACACCTTCCGTCCCGGAAAGTCGAGCCGGGAGAAGGCGTACGCGGCCATCGCACAGGACAACAGGTTACCGACGATGGTCAGCGCGGCGATGATCAACGAGTTCACCAGGTAGAGATCGAACGGGTACTGCAGCGCGGTCCAGCCCTCGACGTAGTTGTCCCATCGCCACTCGGTCGACAACAGGCCGAGATCGGTGAAGATCTCGGTGTCGGGTTTGAACGAGCTGGACAGCAACCACAGCAGCGGATACATCATCACGGCACCGATCGCGCAGAGCAGGATATGCCGGAAGAACCGGGTCCCCCGGGTGCTGCCGAGCCGTTCGACGTGGGCGAGATCGTCCGCCGACCGACTGGGCCGGACCCGTGGTTCCTTGATCATGACGGTGGCCATGGCGACTCAGCTCTCGTAGAAGACCCAGTAGCGCTGGGCCAGGAAATTGATGCCGGTGAACACGGCAACGATGATCAACAGCAGCCAGGCCATCGCCGAGGCGTAGCCCATGTTGAACTGGTTGAACCCCTGGATATAGAGGTACAGGTTGTAGAACAGGGTCGAGTTGGCCGGGCCGCCGGACCCGTTGCTCATCACGTAGCCCTGGGTGAAGGTCTGCAGCGAGCCGATCACGGACAGCACCAGGTTGAAGAAGATGATCGGGCTGATCAACGGCAGGGTGATCCGCCGGAACTGATGCCACCGGGACGCGCCGTCGACGGCGGCCGCCTCGTAGTACATCAGCGGCACCTGACGCAGCCCGGCGAGAAAGATCACCATCGGGGCGCCGAAGGTCCAGATGTTGAGCATGATCAACACCGACAGCGCGGTCTTGGGATCCGACACCCAGCTCGGTCCCTGGATTCCGAACAGGCCGAGGAAGGCGTTGACGATGCCGTTGGTGCCGAACACCTGACGCCAGAGCATGACGATCGCGACACTGCCGCCGAGCAGTGACGGCAGGTAGAACACCGCCCGATAGATCGGCAGCCCACGGATCCCCTTGTTCAGCAGGAGTGCCACGACCAGTGCCGCCAGCAGTGACAGTGGGACGCTGACGAAGGTGTAAACGAACGTGACCACCAGCGAGGAACGCAGCCGTTCGTCGTTGATCATGCCGACGAAATTGTCCAGGCCGACCCAACGTGGTGCGTTCAGCAGGTTGTAGTCGGTGAACGACAGATACAGCGACGCCCCGAACGGGATTACGGTGAACAACATCCCGACGAACCAGGGCAGCAGGAACACATACCCCGACCAGTCCCGGCGGGGGCGGCGACTCACTTGTTCTTGTCCTTCAGGATCGCGGCCGCCTGGGTGGTGAACTGCTTGGCCGCGTCCGCGGGCGAGACCCGTTCGAACATCACCTCGGTGGCCAGGTTGGCGATCACGTCGGCGATCTCCGAGCCGCCGACCGGATCGGGCCGGGACTCGGGCAGTTGCTCCTTGCTCAGGCCGGTGATGTAGTCGACCGAGGTCCGATCGTCCGGATCCAAGGAGTCGAGGATCGCCTCGGCCACCGTGGCACTGGCGGGCACGCCGCGGGTGGGCCCGACCGCCTTGTTGCCGTCCACGCTGTTGGTGAGGAAGTCGAGCAACTGGAGCCCGCCGTCGATGTTCTTGGACTTGGTGCCGACCGACCAGTACATGGCGGTGTCGATCGACATCCCGCGCCGCCGGCCCTGAACCTCGCCCGGGATCCGGTTCAGCTGCAGACTGCCACCGACCACCCGGTTGTTGGCCTTCATGTTGTTGGTCGGGATGACCTGGGAGGCAACGGTCCCCTTGGCCAGTGCGGACTGCTCGGCGCCGCCGCCGAGCGATTCCACGAAGCCGGCCGGCGGTAGCGCGCCGGTCTGCCGCTGCTCGACCGAGAGGGAGAACCAGGCATTCATCGTCTCGGTGGAGGCGCCCAGGGTGCCGTCCGGGTGGTAGAGCTCCTCGCCGGTCTGCCGGACGAAGACGACGACGTTCTGCAGGGTGCCGAAGTCGATGTCACCGCCGTAGACCTTCTTTCCGCTGGCCTTGGTGATCGCCCCGGCCATCGCGAAGTAGTCGTCCCAGGACCAGGTGTCGCCGTCCGGGATCTCGACGCCGTACTTGTCGGTCAGCTTCTTGTTGATCACGAAGCCGACCGCGTTGAGGCCCGCCGGGATGCCGTACATCGCGTCGTCGACGATGCCGATCTGCTGGATCGTCTCGGGGACGTCGTCGAGCTTGAGCAGGTCAGAGTGCTCGCGCAGGTTGAGCAACGCGCCACGATCGGCATACTCGCGCAGCGAGTCCCGTCGCTGCGCGAACAGGTCCGGTACGTCGTTGGCGGCGAACCTGGTGGCGAGCTTGTCGGCATACGGCCCGCTGTCCTGGTATTCGGTCCGCACCGTGACCCCGGCGTGCTGCTGCTTGAAAAGGTCGAGCATCGCCTCGGTCGACTCGGCCCGCGCGGCGTCGCCCCACCAGACGAAGTTGATCTCGTCCGACGAGGGCGTGCCGCCACCGCCACCGAAGCGGTTGCATCCGGTCCCGGCCAACGCCACCAGACCGGCGCCCCCGGTCAGCCGAAGCAAGGAACGTCGGGACAGTCCCACCATTGCTGCGTCAGTCGTCATCGACCTGTACCTCTCTCATCACCCGGAGCGCCGTTGGCCTCAGTAACCGATTTCTACAAAGGGTTTCGGCGACGGGTCAAGATCATGCAAATTCCACGGTGCAGCCCGTACGCTGTGGGCGTGGAGGTCCGATGACGAGGCGGCGTCGGCCGACGTCGGCGACGTCGGCGCCGGCCGCGAAGCTGGAGACGATCGCGCGGCGGGCCGGAGTCTCGGTCTCCACGGTGTCCCGGGTGCTGAACGCGCGGGCCAACGTGTCGCCGGAGGCCCGGCAGCGGGTGCAGCCCCTGTTGGCGGCGGCCGGGTACGAGATCAAACTCGTCGACCGCCGTACGCCACAGCTCGTCGACCTGGTGGTGCCGAACTTCAAGTCCGCCTATCTGGCGGCCCTGTTCCGGGCACTGGACGAGGCCGCGGCCCGCCGGTCGGTGTCGATCGTGCTGACCAATCGGGATGCCGGGGCGAACTGGCTCGCACTGATCTCCCGTCGGCAGTCCCGCGGTGTCGTGCTCGCCGTGATCGATCTGGACGACCGCGAGTCGGCCTGGCTGGAGGAGAACGCACTTCCCTACCTGCTGGTCGATCCGGCTCACCAGCCGCAGTCCGGGGCGCCGTGGATCACCGCCGACCATCGGGCCGCGGCCCGAATCGCGACCGAGCATCTGGTCGGGCTCGGCCATCGCCGGCTGGCCTTCGTCAACTCGATCAGCGCCCTGGCCGGCGCGGAGCGGGAGCTCGGATTCCATGATCAACTGGCGGTGGCGGGGTTGGCCGACGGTCCGGTGGAGCGGTGCGATTCGTCGTCCGCCGGTGCCGCCGCGGCCCTGCGTCGGCTGCTCGACCGAGCCGACCCGCCGACGGCGATCGTGGCTTCCCACGACGACCTGGCCACCCGGCTGTTGGCCGCCGCCCTGGGGGCCGGGCTGCGGATCCCCGACCAGCTGAGCGTGGTCGGCTTCGACGACATCCCCGAGGCTGCCCGCTTCGTCCCGTCGGTCACCACCCTGGCGTCACCGCTCGACACGATGGCCGACCTGACCCTGGACTACCTCCTCGGCCCGACGCCGCAACGGTTCGCCGAACTGCGGCACGGGGTACGGCTGCCGATGACGCTGCGGGTCCGGGACAGCTCCGGCCCGGCCGTGCCGGCCGATCGCTCGCCCGCTCATCGAGCGGTCGGGCTCAGCCGAGTTCCAGGGCAGAGTTGAGCTTGCGATCCAGGGTGCCGTCCAGCACCTCGTCGCGCAGCGTCCGGGCCCAGCGCGGCAGCCTCGGCCGACCGGGGTCCAGCCCGCACAGGGCGCCGATCACGGCGAGCGGCGCGTCCATGATCGACTCCGCCTCGGCGATCGGGCCGTACCGCTCCAGGAAGACCGGCCGAGCCCGCGGATCGAGCTGACCCGTCACATTGCGAAGATCACTCGCGGCCGTGCCGGTCCGCAGTAGGTGGAAGTCGATCATCACGGTTCGCTGCGCATCGTCCCGCGCCACGGCCACGTTGCTGACATGGAAGTCGTGGTAGATCAAGGTCTGCGGCAACTGGTGCGTCGCAGCCACCAGCCGCTCGATGATCTCCGTCGCCCGCTGCCAGGCGGGCTCCCGCTCGAGGTCGAGGATCGCGCCGGTCCGCCGCAGCGCGTCGACCGAGAGGTCGTCGTACTCCCCCGGGAGGTCGTCGTGCCAGGGCCCGGGCGCCGATCCGGCGGCATGCAGCAGCCGATACCACTCGGCGAGGCCCACCGCCCTGATCGGGCTCTGCAGATCCGCCTCGGTGGCGAGCCGCCAATGATCGCTGCGGTCGAGATCCTCCAACAGCAGCGCCGATCCGGTCGCGTTCAGCACCTGGATCGTCGGCACGGCCAGGTCGGCCAGCAGCCGGTAGGCGCCGATCTCGGACGCGTACGCGGAGTCCGTCCAAAGCTTGATCACGAACGATCCCCGGTCCGTCCACAGCCGCAGCACCTTGTGCCCATGCCGCTCCCGGATGGTCTCGGCTCGGACTCGATCACCCAGTCCGAATCGCCGCAACAAGGACGGATCCAGCTCAGCCGGCACGCTCACCAGACTGCGTTATCCAGCCGTGCGGCGATCGCACCGATGTCGTCCACCCTCCCCGCCGCCACGTCCATGATCAGCTGGTAGGCCTGATCGTTGGTGAGCGTCAGGCGACGTCCGTTGATGCCGAGGAAGGCGATGGTGGCGGCAAGACCCAACCGCTTGTTGCCGTCGATGAGCGCGTGGTTCTTGACGATCGAGTGCAGCAGCGCCGCCACCTTCTGCTCAAGCTCGGGGTAGGCCTCCTCGCCGTACACAACTGTCTGCGGTCGTGCCAGCGCTGATTCGAGCAAGCCATGATCACGCACCGCCGCCGGGCCGCCGAGGGCCCGTTCTGCAACGTGGATCAACTCGGGCAATGTCAGGTAGATCACTGACCGAGCCGCTCCAGCGCCTCGGCATACCGAGGCAGTTCCTCGTCGAGAACCCGGTCCAGCAAGTCGCCGCGACTGTGTTGCTCCACGTACTCGCGGACGGCCTGGCGGGCTACCTCCTGCATCGACCGGCCTTCATGATCGGCTCGGCGACGCAGCGCCTCCGCTTCAGCGTCGGTCAATCGGAGGGTCATCGGCATGACACCCATGGTATCACCATCGATACCATGGAGTGGATGCTGTCACCACGACACTAGTAGCCTGTCGCGCCTAAAACGTGGCGTTTCGCGGCGTCCGGGTGCGTGCATCGGAAGGCCGACGAGGAAGACATATCGGGTCATATATCGACCGAGGAGAACGCACCGAGGTGCGTGCCCGGGCGTCGCGAAACGTCGCATCTTAGGCGCGACAGGCTACTAGGATCGGCGCCGTGTCCGCCGGCCGTTACGCTCCCAGCCCGACCGGTGAGCTGCATCTGGGCAACCTGCGGACGGCGGTCCTGGCCTGGCTGTTCGCCCGGTCGACGGGCCGTGGGTTCCTGCTCCGGATCGAGGATCTCGATCAGGGCCGGGTCCGGCCCGGGTACCCGGAGCAACAGGCTCGGGACCTGGCGGCGCTGGGGATCACCTTCGATGGCGAGCCGGTGGTCCAGTCCGCCCGGCACGACCGCTACGACCAGGTGCTGGCGGCCATCGAAGCGGACACGTTCGAGTGCTTCTGCACCCGCCGCGAGATCGCCGAGGCCGCCTCGGCTCCGCACCGGACATCCGGACGCTACCCGGGCACCTGCCGGGAACTGACCGACGCCGAGCGGGCCGAGCGCCGGGCGGCCCGGGCACCGGCGATCCGGCTCCGCGGCGGCGGCACCGAGACGGCGGTGGATCTGCTGCACGGGAAGCTCACCGGAGTGGTCGATGACGTGGTGCTGCGGCGCAACGACGGCGGCGCGGCGTACAACCTCGCCGTGGTGGTCGACGACGCGGACAGCAGCGTCGATCAGGTGGTCCGCGGCGAGGATCTGCTCGAGGCGACCCCGGCCCAGGCCCGGCTCAGCCGGCTGCTCGGTGCGCCGGTGCCGACCTATGCCCACGTCCCGCTGGCCGTCAACGCCGCGGGCGTACGGCTGGCGAAACGGGACGGGGCGGTGACGCTGAGCCGGCTGGCCGAGCAGGGCGTCACACCGGCGGCCGTGCTGAGCATGATCGCCGGATCGCTCGCGCTGGCCGGACCCGGTGAGCCGGTGCGACTCGAGGAACTGCTGCCTCGATTCGATCCGGCCCGGCTGCCCCGCGGACCGTGGGTGGTTACTGGCCGGCCTGGCTGAACAGCAGGTCGACGACCAGGACCAGCGTCTCGCCCTTCTCGATCTTGGGCTTCTCATTGCCGTCCGGATAGCCCTGGGCGGGCGGGACGACCAGCAGCACCCGGCTGCCGACGGTCTGGCCGGTGAGCCCCTTCACCATGCCGGGTAGCAGGCCGGCCAGCGCGGTGGTCGCCGGCTTGGCGCCGTACGTCTCCTCCAGCAGCCGGCCGTCCTTCCAGGCGACCCAGCGGTAGTTGATCGTGACCTGATCGGCCTCGGTGACCTTCTTGCCCTTGCCCTTGATCAACGTCTGGGCCTTCAGGTCATTCGGCGGATCGGACTTCGGGATGGTGATCTCGGGCTTGCCGGCCTTGTCGGCGACGGTCGGCAGACCGGCCGCCGGCTTGACCGCCTCGCCCTGCGGGCCGGACAGCGGGAGGGCGACGATGTCGACCACGAAGATCAGCGTGTCGCCGACCTGGATGCTGCCGTCCTGGGTGCCGCCGGACTGGTCGTAGCCGTCCTTGCCGGGCATCGCGATCACCACCCGGCTGCCCTGCTTCTGCCCCACCAGGCCCTTCTTGAAACCGGGGATCACCCCGTCCACGTCGAAGGCGATCGACTGGCCCTTGCTGAAGGACTCGTCGAACACCTTGCCGGTGCGCCCGTTCACGCCGTAGTAGTTCACCTCGACCGGGCCGGCTTCGGGGACCTCGGCCCCCTTGCCCTCGGCCAGCACCTCGGTCTTGGTCTCCTCGATCCCCCAGGGCGCCTTGAAATCGACCTTCGGCTGCTTGCCGTAGGCACCGGACGCCTTGACCGCCGACAGGTCCTTCGACGGCGTCACCTTCTCCGGCGTCGGGGTCGGCGTCGGCGTACCGGAACTGCTCGGTACGGCGCTCGGATTGCTCGACGGCGTCGCGCTCGCCCCCGGATCCGGGGTGCCACAGGCACCGAGAGCGAGAACGGAAACCGCGGCCGCAGCGGCGAGCACAGACTTGAGGGAGAAACGCACCCGCAAACCCTACCCGGCCCGGTCCCCAACGACCGACTGATCCGAAATAGGTGCCACTGCGCCAGATGATTCAGGAGCTGCGATCGCCGCCCTATTTTCAAGCCAGGAACGGGTCCCAGCCAGGTGGGACCGCGGGTTCAGGGGCGGCGCATCGAGGCGATCAGGCGGTCGACGCGTTCGTCGACGGAGACGAACGGGTCCTTGCAGAGCACCGTTCGCTGGGCCTGATCGTTCAGTTTCAGATGCACCCAGTCGACCGTGTAATCGCTGCGGGACTGCTGGGCGGCGGCGATGAAGTCGCCGCGCAGCCTGGCCCGGGTGGTCTGCGGCGGCACCGACTTGGCCCGAAAGATCCGCGGGTCGGTGGTCACCCGGGCGACCGTGCCGCGGCGTTCCATCAGCGAGAAGATGCCGCGTTCGCGGCGGATGTCGTGGTACGCGAGGTCCAGCTGGGCGATCCGCGGATCGGCCAGATCGAGCCCGTGCTTGGCCGAGTAGCGATCCAGCAACTGATACTTGATCGCCCAGTCGATCTCGGTGTCGATCAACCCGAGCTTGTCCTCGGCGACCGCGCGCAACGCCCGCTCCCACAGGTCCAGCACCAGATCGATCGCCGGGGTGCCGAGCCCGTCCCGGCGGACGAACTCCGACACCTTCTCGAAGTATTCGCTCTGCAACTCCAGGGCCGAGATCAGCCGGCCGTTGGCGCACATCACCTTGGTCCGTCCGGTCCGGTCCCGCGCGATGTCGCGGATCGCCCGGATCGGGTTCTCCAGGGTGAAGTCGCGCATCCCGATGCCGGCCTCGATCAGCCGCAGCACCAACTCGGTGCTGCCGACCTTGAGCAGCGTCGTGGTCTCGCTCATGTTGGAGTCGCCGACGATCACGTGCAACCGCCGGTAGCGTTCCGGGTCAGCGTGCGGCTCGTCCCGGGTGTTGATGATCGGCCGGCTCCGGGTGGTCGCCGAGGAGACGCTCTCCCAGATGTGCTCGGCCCGCTGGCTGACGCTGTATTCGGCGCCCCGTGCGGTGTACAGCACCTTGCCGGCGCCGCAGATCAACTGCCGGGAGACCAGGAACGGGACCAGCACGTCGGTGATCTTGGAGAAGTCGCCGATCCGGGAGATCAGATAGTTCTCGTGGCAGCCGTACGAATTGCCATGGCTGTCGGTGTTGTTCTTGAACAGATAGATGTCGCCGGAGATGCCCTCGCTGAGCAGCCGTTGCTCGGCGTCGATGATCAGATCCTCCAGGATCCGCATCCCGGCCGAGTCATGATCGATCAGCTGGATCAGGTCGTCGCACTCGGCGGTGGCGTACTCCGGATGCGATCCGACGTCGAGATAGATCCGTGATCCGTTACGCAGAAAGACATTGCTGGACCGACCCCAGGTGACCACCCGGCGAAACAGATACCGCGCCACCTCGTCCGGGGTGAGTCGCCGGGTCCCGCCGGAGGTGCAAGCTACGCCGTATTCGGTTTCTAGACCGAAGATCCTGCGATCCATCCGCACTCCTTCACCGGGGCTTGGAGTTCAGTCTGCCCTGCTGATCAAGTCGAGCAACTCACCCAACTCGCCCGTGGACAGGTCGCGCAGCTCGCCGACCTTCAACTGGCCCAGTCGGACCGGACCGATCCCGATCCGGCTGAGCCGGCGGACCGGATGTCCGACAGCTTCCATGGTACGGCGGACGATCCGGTTTCTGCCTTCATGCAACGTCAAACGGACGAGACTTCTGTCGGCCGCGGTGGAGACCAGCTTGACCGAATCCGGCCGGACCGGGCCGTCCTCGAGCCGGATTCCGGTCCGCAGTTGTTGGATCGTCTCCCGGCTGACCACGCCGGCGACCTCGGCCAGATAGGTCTTCGGCACCTGGTACGACGGGTGCGCCAGCTTGTGCGCGAAATCGCCGTCGTTGGTGAGGATCAGCAGGCCCTCGGTGTCGGTGTCCAGCCGACCGACGTGGAACAGCCGCTCCCGCCGGCCGCCCAGATAGTCGGTCAGCGTGCGCCGATCCTCCGGGTCGTCCATGGTGGAGACCACGCCGCGCGGCTTGTTGATCACGACATAGGCGTGGTGCCGCGGCGGCGGGATCCGGGACCCGTCGACCCGGACCACGTCCTTCTCCGGATCGACCCGGGTGCCCAGCTCGGTCACCGTCCGGCCGTTCACCTCGACCCGGCCCTCGATGATCAGATTCTCACTCGCCCGCCGGGACGCGATTCCCGCGGCCGCCAGGACCTTCTGCAGCCGGATTCCCTCGTCATTCATCGAGCGCATCCTGCCTAGCGGTGGGGTCAACCGGTCGCTCCGTGGCTGCCGTCGCGGACGCTTCGGCAGGCTGGTCGATCGGCTCCGGATCGATGGGGTCCGGATCGCTGGGGACCGGATCGATGGGGTCCGGATCGATGGGGTCCGGGGATTTCGGCGATCCGGGCGAGGCCGGCGACTCCGGGGAATCGGGCGACGCCGGCGACTCCGGCGAGTCGGGCGACGAGCCCGACACCGGCGACGCCGCGGACACCGGCGGCTGCGGCGCGTCGGTCGATTCGGAATCCTCGGCCGCGGTTTCCGGCGCGGACTCGATCAGGGCCGGTGCCGCGTCGGCCGCAGGCGGCACCGCCTCAGCCGGTTCCGGCTCCGACTCGGCGGCCTGGCTGATCGTCGCGAACTGGGACAACTCGGCCTCCAGATCGCTGGCCTCCGGCAGGTGTGGAGCCAGTTCGGGCAGTTGGTCGAGGGAGGACAAGCCCATCCGTTCCAGGAAGTAGTCGGTGGTCGAGAACACCACCGCGCCGGTCTCGGCGTCGGCCCCGGCCTCGACGATCAGACCGCGGGCCAGCAGGGTCCGGATCACGCCGTCGACGTTGACCCCGCGGATCGCCGAGACCCGGGACCGGGACAACGGTTGCAGGTACGCGATCACGGACAGCGTCTCCAGCGCGGCCTGGGACAGCCGGGACTGGGCTCCGTCCAGGACGTGGCCGGCGATCAGGTCGGCGTGCTCGGCCCGGGTGTAGTAGCGCCAGCCCCCGCCGAGCTGACGCAACTCGAAGCCCCGGCCGGTCTCGTCGTAGAACGCGACCAGTTCGGCCAACGCGTCGGCGACGACGTGCACCGGCGCTCCGACCGCCTGGGCCAGCACTGTCTCGCTCATCGGTTCTTCGGCCAACAGCAGCAGGGCCTCGAGCGCGCCCGGGATGTCCTCGGTCTTGGGGACCTCGACCAGCGTGTCCTGCTCTGCGGCGTCCCGCTGATCTTCAGCCGGCTCCTCGTCCGCGGGCTCCACGTCCGCCGGCTCGTCGTTCGCGGGGTCATCGTCCGCCGGGTCATCGTCCGCCGGGTCACCGGTCGTCGATTCCTCGGTCGCCGGCTGCATCTCAACTGCCGGCTTTTCGGCGGCCGGCTGCGCCGCGGCCGGTTGCTCGACGGGCTTCCCCGGCCCATCCTGGTCGACGATCTCGTCGGCCCGCTCGGCGATCTGGTCAGCCGCAGTCCCACCCGGTTGGGCCCGTTCCTGGTTTGAAGCGAGAGCGGCGATCGCCTCTCCTGCCGCAGGCGGCTCAGTAGCATCCACTTTCGGACTAGTCACGATCGCCTTCCTGATCATCATCGTCGTCCCACGGAATGTCCTCGCCACGCTGCTCCACGTCCGGTTCGGCGGCTTCCGGATCCACGGCTGCCGGCTCCGTGGACTCCTCCGCACCCTCCTCGGTTGCGTCTCCGTCGGTCGCGTCCCCGTCGGCGATGTCCCCGTCGGCGATGTCCCCGTCGGCGATGTCCCCGTCGGCGGTGTCCCCCTCCGGCGGTTGCGGTACGTCGAACTCGTCGGAGATGGTCAGGTCGCCTTCGGCCGAGCCGGTCCAGCGTACGGTCAACTCCCCCAGCGGCGTGAGCTGCTCGAAGGCGACGGCCGCCTCCCGGAACAGCTCCAGCAGCGCCAGGAACCGGCAGACGACGGTGAGCCGGTCGGCCGCGTCGTCGGTCAGCGCCCGGAACGTCATCGCACCGACCCGGCGCAGCCGGTCGACCAGCACGACCGCCTCGTCCCGGACGTTCACCGCGGGCGCGTGCAGGTGGGCCAGCGACAGCACGTCGGCCTGCTTCGGCGTCATCGCCTTGGCCGCGAGTTCGGCGAACCGCTCCGGCGAGACGCCGATCGTCACCTCCGGCATCAGCCGGGTGAAGTGCTGCTCCATCCCGACCTGCCGCGGATAGCGCCGGCCCTGCTCCAGCAGCACCCCGGCGATCCAGCTGGAGACGATCTTGAACGCGCGGTACTGCAACAACCGGGCGAAGAGCAGGTCCCGCGCCTCCAGCAGCGCCAGGTCCTCCGGATCGTCGATCTCGCCCGACGGCAGCAGCCGGGCCGCCTTCAGATCCAGCAGCGTCGCGGCCACCACCAGGAACGAGCTCGTCTGCTCCAGATCCCAGGCACCACCGGCCGCCTTGATGTGGGCGATGAACTCGTCGGTGACCCGGGACAGGGACACCTCGGTGATGTCCATCTTGTGCTTGGAGATCAGCTGCAACAGCAGATCGAAGGGACCCTCGAAGTTGTCCAGGTGGACGCTGAAGGACGCCCGCTCCGCTCCTTCGGCGTCCGACCCGGATTCCAGCAACTCGTCCCGGGCTGACGTCACCGACCGAGCCTCCGGATCAGCTCCGAGTCGTCGCCGTGCTGCTCCAGGTCGGCCAGGGCGCCGGCGATCGCCTCCCGGACGATCCGGCCGCGGTCCACCGCCATCCCGTGCCGGGCCCGCAGGGTCAGCCGCGCCTGCTCCAAAGCCAGCAGTTCGTCCGAGCTGACGTACACCGTGATCTTCTCCTCGTGCCGGACCCGGCCCGATCCGCGGACCGGACGGGGGGTCGGCACGGCTTCGTCCGCCGCGGCCCGCCGCGGATGCACCGCCGTCGCCTGATCGGACCGCACGACCGGGTCCCGGCGATCGGAGATCTTGGTCTCGGCCGGCTGATCTCGGGTCGCCGGCTGAGCGGGCTCGTCCGTCCGGGTCGGCCGGAACAGTTCCGACGCCCCGGGCAGGCTCACCCGGCGTGGCATCGAGCCAGCACCTCCCTGGCCAGCGATCGATACGCGGCCGCCCCGGGCGAGGTGGTGGCATAGGTGGTGATCGGTTCGCCGGCGACGGTGGTCTCCGGGAACTTCACGGTGCGCCGGATCACGGTGTGGAAGACGGTCTCACCGAACGCCTGCACCACCCGCTCCAGCACCTCCCGGCTGTGCAGTGTCCGCGGATCGAACATCGTGCCGAGGATGCCGAGGATCTCCAGCCGCGGATTGAGCCGGTCCTGCACCTTGGCGATGGTGTCGGTGAGCAGCGCGATCCCGCGCAGCGCGAAGAACTCGCACTCCAGCGGCATGATGACCTTGTCGGCCGCGGTCAGCGCGTTCACGGTCAGCAGCCCAAGCGATGGCGCGCAGTCGATCAAGATCACGTCGTAGTCGTCCCGGACCTTCTCCAGCACCCGCAGCAGGGTCTGCTCCCGGGCCACCTCGGAGACCAACTGGACCTCGGCGGCAGAGAGATCGATGTTGCTGGGCAGCACGTCGAGACCCTCGACGCTGGTGTCCGAGATCACCTCGTCCGGCTCGGTGTCCTTCCCCAGCAACAGGTTGTAGACGCTCAGCTCGAGGGTGTGCGGGTTGACGCCGAGACCGACCGAGAGCGAGCCCTGCGGGTCGAAGTCGACCAACAGCACCTTGATCCCACCCTCGGCGAGCGCCGCGCCGAGGTTGATCGTGGTCGTGGTCTTGCCGACGCCGCCCTTCTGGTTGCACATCGCGATGATCATCGCCGGCCGGGTCCGCGGCCAGTCCGAGATCGGCGGCAACTCCGGGAACGGTCGTCCGGTCAGGCCCGGCTTGCCGACGCCGACGGCGTTTCCCTTGCCGTCGGTAGCGGCCTTCCGCTGCGCGTCGAAGGCCTTGATCGGCGGCACCGTGGACTTGTTCGTCCCGCCGTCGCCGTTGGTCGGGGCGACCTCGTCCGGCTCGTCCGGATCGGCGTCGGGGACCACGAACAACTCGTCGGTGGACGATCCGTTGGGCTCATAAAGGCTGGGTTCATAGAGATTGGCCGACGGCCGCTGGCGGCCACCGATTTCGGTGGAATCGTCCACGTTCATCCTTCCGCCCCGGTGTTCGGATCTGCCTCGACACGCACTCCCTGGTCAGCGCGCTTCGCCGAAGCTTAGTGTCCGTGTCGGAGTTCGGCCATCGACACAGGCTATAGGAGGCTGCCGATGCGCCTGAGTCCTGTCACACCGTCCCCGACAAGACCAGTGTCAGCCCTGCGCACCGCCAAAGGTCGCAGCCCGCGGGGCGGGTCGCGACAAAGATGGCCGGCCCTTGAGCGTAAGGGATTACCGGGCGCGCGGGTGGGCGGTCAGATAGACCTCGCGGAGATGATCCACCGTGACCAGGGTGTAGATCTGGGTCGTTGTCACCGAGGCGTGGCCGAGCAGTTCCTGCACCACCCGCACGTCGGCTCCGCCGTCCAGCAGATGGGTGGCGAACGAGTGCCGCAGGGTGTGCGGCGAGATCTCGACCGCGATCCCGGCCAGTTCCGCCGTCGAGCGCAGGATCGTCCACGCACTCTGCCGGGACAGCCTGCCGCCGCGGGCATTGAGCAGCAGGGCGGGCGTCCCGCGACCGCGCCGGGCCAACTCCGGGCGACCGCGCACCAGATAGGCGGTGACGGCGGCCCGGGCATAGCTGCCGAGCGGGACGAACCGCTCCTTGCTGCCCTTGCCCAGCACGCGAATCGCCGGCGTCTCCTCGTCGGGCAGGTCGAGCGCCCGGCGAAGATCGTCGACGTCGAGACCGACCAGTTCGCTGATCCGGGTTCCCGTTCCGTACAACAGTTCCAGCAGGGCCCGGTCCCGCAGGCCCAGCGGCGTGTCGATCGGCGGCGTCTCCAGCAGTCGCTGCACGGCGTCCAACGGCAGGGCCTTGGGCAGCCGTCGGGCCGGAGCGGGCGGCTGCACCTCGGCCGCCGGGTTCTGCTCCGTGTGCCGTTCCTCGACGGCGAACCGGTGCAGATTGCGGACGGCGACCACGGCCCGCGCCACGCTGGCCCGGGAGAGCGGCCGATGCCGCCAGCGATCGGGGTCCTCGTCGTCCCGGACCCCTTCGGCCAGCCCGCTCGCATACTCGCTGATCATGGCCGGGGTGACCGCCTCCAGCTCGGTCACCCCGGTGGCGGCCAGTTCACTCAGGTAGCGGTCGAGATCGCGCCGGTAGGCCGCGACGGTGTTGCCCGACAGGCCACGCTCAACCAGTAGATGATCAAGATAACCGGAAACCAGTTCCTTGATCATCATCGGGGTCCGTCCGGCGGCGGCATCAGGCCAGCAGCTCGGCCAGCGACCGATGGCTGAGCTGATGTGCCTGGGCCACCGGTGCGTAGATCAACTCGCCGGCATGGGTGTTGATGCCAAGGGCCAGAGCCGGGTCGGCCCGGGCCGCGTCCAGCCAGCCGTGGTCGGCCAGACTGATCGCGTACGGCAGCGTGACGTTGGTCAGGGCGTAGGTCGAGGTGTTCGGCACCGCACCCGGCATGTTGGCCACGCAGTAGAACACCGATCCGTGCACCTGGTACGTCGGCTCCGCGTGCGTGGTCGGCCGCGAGTCCTCGAAGCAGCCGCCCTGATCGATCGCGACATCGACCAGCACACTGCCCGGCAGCATCCGGGACACCAGGTCGTTGCTGATCAAGGTCGGCGCCTTGGCGCCGGGGACCAACACGGCGCCGATCACCAGGTCGGCGTCCAGCACCGCACGCTCCACCTCGTAGGTGTTTGAGGCGATCGTCTGCAGGTGGCCCTGGTAGATCCGGTCCGCCTGGCGGAGCTTCTCGATGTTGCTGTCCAGCAACAGCACCTCGGCCTGCATGCCGAGCGCGATCGCGGCGGCGTTCATGCCGGAGACCCCAGCGCCGATCACCACGACCTTGGCCGCGTAGACCCCGGACACACCGCCCATCAGCACCCCGCGGCCACCGCCGGTCCGCATCAGGTGATAGGCACCGACCTGGGTGGCGAGCCGGCCGGCGACCTCGCTCATCGGCGCCAGCAGCGGCAGCGAGCGATCCGGCAACTGCACCGTCTCGTAGGCGATCCCGGTCACCTGGTGATCAAGCAAGGCCCGGGTGCAGTCCCGGCTCGCCGCCAGGTGCAGGTAGGTGAAGAGGAGCAGGTCCGGATGCAGCAGGTGATATTCGTCCGGCACCGGCTCCTTGACCTTCAAGATCAACTCGGACTCGGCCCAGAGCCGTTCCTGATCATCGATGATCTCCGCACCGGCCGCGACGAACTCCTCGTCGGTGATCGAGGACCCGAGACCCGCGCCGGACTGGACCGCCACCTGATGCCCGTGGGTGACGAACTCCTGCACCCCGGACGGCGTGATGGCCACGCGGAATTCGTTGTTCTTCACCTCGGCCGGCACTCCGACTCTCATCCGTCCTCCAGACTGATCACCCACCCGCAACCGGACAGTACGGGGCGAGCATAGACCTCGCTGCGGTGGCGGCGCAGGAAGTCCGACGACGCGGGGTTTCCGGCCCGGTCGCGCTACCGTGCGGGGATGGATCAGCACGATGCGTACCGGCCCGGGCGGGCCCACACCTCACGGACCTATCCGGTGATTCCTCCGATCTATCAGACGACGACGTTCGAGCTGGATGATCAGGCCTACGCCGACATCCAGGGCGCCGGCGGGCTGCACGAGACCTGGTACTCACGGTTCAACAACCCCACGGTCGATGCGGCGGCGGCCGAGGTGGCACGGCTGCACGGTGTCGGCCGCGCCGGCGCTGACGGGAAGAGGGCCGGCCAGTCGTTGATCTTCGCCAGCGGGATGGCTGCGATCGCCACCACGCTGGTCACCCTGGTCCGGGCCGGCGACACCGTGGTCGCCGCCCGGCAGACGTACGGCGACACCGATGATCTGCTGCGCCGCGACCTGCCGGCGCTGGGCGTGACGGTGATCCGGGTGGACGCCCACGACACCGACGACTGGCGGCGGATGATCACCGAGCACCGACCGGCCGTCGTCTACGGCGAAACGCTCTCCAATCCTCAGCTGCGGATGCTCGACCTGCCGGCCGTCGCGGAGGCGGCGCATGCCGCGGAGGCGAGGTTCGTGGTGGACAACACCTTCGCCACGCCGTACTGCACGCGGCCGCTGGAACTGGGCGCCGATGTCGTCGTGGAATCGGCTACGAAGTTCCTGGCCGGTCACTCCGACGTCGTGGCCGGCGCCGCGACCACCACCGACCGGGACCTGCATGAGGAGCTGCAACGGCGCTTGATCACCTTCGGTGGCTGCGCCGATCCGCACGCGGCTTTCCTGCTCTGGCGGGGCATGCGGACCTTCCGGGTGCGGCTGGCCGAGAGCTGCCGGACCGCCGCCGTGCTGGCCGACCTGCTGGCCAAGGAGCCCGCCGTGCGGGAGGTGGTCTATCCGGGGCGTGATGATCATCCGGACGCGGCGGTGGTGCGCCGGGTGATGCCGGACGCCTCCGGAGCCATGCTGACCGTGGTGCTGCACGGAGGTGATCAACGGGCCGGGGAGGTGCTGCGGCGGCTTCGGGTCGGGGTCGAAGCGACCAGTCTCGGAGGGGTGGAGACTCTGGTCAGTACTCCGTTCAATTCCTCGCACTTCAACATGAGTGATGACGAGAGGTTGGCTGCGGGGATCCAGCCGGGGACCTTGCGGATGTCCATCGGGCTGGAAGGTGAGGACGCCCTACTGGATGATCTGCGTCAGGCCTTTGACACCGACAACGCGTGAGTTCAACCGTTCCCTGAGCCTGTCGATGGGGACGAGAGGGGTTTCGTTCCCTGAGCCTGTCGAAGGGCAGACAACATCACCAGCGCGCTTCGACAAGCTCAGCGAACGAACACCCAAACGTCCCCATCGCCTGACCGGACCCGCCCGATGATCACCCAACGCTGATCACCCAACGCTGATCAAACGCGGCGCCCCGGGCTGGTCGTAGCCACACCGAGGCGGCGGCCGGCCAGGATCAAGATCGTGCCGGTCAGGGCTAGCGTGCCCAGGTGGATCAGGATGAAGGGGCCGCCGGTGCCGGCGCTGCGGTCGATGCCGCTTTCGATCGAGCGGTCCAGGGCGGAGCCGACGGTGCCCATCAGGACGTTGTTGACCACGTGCAGGGCGACCGCGGCTTCGATTCCGCCGGTCCGCCAGGCCACGATGCCCATCAGCAGGCCGAACAACAGGTAGTAGGCGATCAGCCAGGGGTCACCGGCCAGGTGGGCCGAGCCGAAGGCGACCGAGGAGACGGCCAGCGCGATCACCGTACCGACTCCGGCGCGGGCGAACAGGCCGCCGATGCTGCGGCCCAGCAGGCCGCGGAAGGCGACCTCCTCGGCCGCGCCCTGCAGTGGCATGATCAACAACGCGACCAGCACCCAGGGCAACGGATTGGCCGGCGGACCGGCGTCGGTGAGCAGGACCCGCGGCTCGATCGCCAGCACGGCTGCGCTGACGACGCCGATCACGACCATCGCGATCAAGGTCGCCTGGCCGGCCCAGCGCCAGCGGAACCTCCCCTCGACCGAGAACAGGGTGCCGAGCGGCTGGGTCCGGTACAGCAACCGGTAGAGCACCACGCTGATCGGGAACAGGGCCGCCAACGAGAGCAACGCCGAGCCGAACAGCAGCGGCGTCATCCCGGTCGAGCCGGCCATCACGTCCACCACCGAGACACCACGGGTGGCCGCCTCGATGCCGAACGCGATCACGGTCAGCAGCACGTTCAGCACCAGGTAGCTCAGCACGGTAGCCACGCTGATCAGCACCGGCTTCCACCAGCGGGAACGACCGTCGCGCAGCGAATGGAAGTAGCTCCGGTGCACCGGCAGGGCCGGCGCGGAAGGCTCTGTCAGAGTCGTCATGTCTCAAGTCTCGGCCGCGAGCACGTGCCGAGACCGTCACGTCATCATCGGACTCGATGATCGATTCACGGACGTCACTCAAGACTTCACGGCACGAATCGACCGGTGCCGAATCTCCTTGCTCGCCCCGACACGATGGACCGTGATTTCAAAACTCTCCGCGGAGCCGATTGACCGATTGTCCGGTGATCGCCGCGATCAGGTCGAAATCCTTGTCCACGTGCAGCACCGTGAGGTTCGCCAACTCGGCGATCGCAGCGATCACCAGATCTGGAACCTTGGCAGCTCGATGGTGACTCTGGTCGGCGAGCAGTCCCTGCACCTCTACTGCCCGCGCCTCCATGGGTGGCGTCAGATTCTCGATCGGCAGGTCCGCGACCGGTGGTCCGTGAATTCCTAGCTGCCAATCAGGACCTGATCTTGTGGAGTAGCCGAGTTCGAGAAGACTGACGGTTGCAATCCGGACCAGCCCCCGATTGATCCGGCTCAGCCATTCATCGGCGTCGGGCGAGGCATGAAGACGAACGAGCGCTGACTTGTCGATAAGCCAGAGTTCCGTCACGTCCAGGCCTGGCGCAGGAGAGATTCATCGGCCGCGTCCGCAAACAGCGCGGCTGAACGAGCAAGATCATCCCAGTTCACCGGTCGGTCACGGATCTCGGCGAGCTTGGCAATCTCCCGCCTCAGATACTCGTTGCGCGACAGACCCAGCCGGGCTGCGTTGGCGTCGACCCGCTGGACCGCACCGTCATCGAGACCCCGAATCAGCAAATCTGACATGCCGTCACCTCGTTTCTGATAGCACATGATATCATGGTGACCCCGAAGGTGACGGCGATCGCGAGATTCGTAGGCCCGTCCCCCTCGGTGGCAGGCAGCCGGCAGCACCGACGATACGCTCGCGATCGTGACCAGGATCGACGAGACCGACGCGTCGCGACGGGAGTTGCAGCGGATCGCTCGCCGGGAGCTGCCCGGATCGAGCCAGGTCGCTGATCTCTCCTGGCCCAACGGCGAGTCGGTGGTGATCGAGTTCGCCGATCCGCGCGGCGGCGGCTGGATCGGCAAGTGGAACCGGCATCAGGCGGTGCACGACCGAGAGGTCACCGCGCTGCGTGACTGGGCGCCACGGCTCGGCCCGGGCCGGGCGCCGACCCTGCGATTCGCCGATGACGATGCCAAGATCATGATCACCGACCGGTTGCCCGGCACCGCCGGCACGGCCGTCACCCCGGACGCGTACCGGCAGGCGGGCGCGCTGACCCGGATCCTGCACGATCTCGTCCCGGCCGGGACCGAAGCCGATCATGCCGCGCCGCTGTCCGGGCAGATCGAGGACTGGCTGATCGAGCAGCCCGACGCCTTCGCGGCCGGCGACGTCGCCTTCATCAGGTCCATGATCGACGAGCTCGCCCGGCTGCCGGAGCCGCGCCGCGGCTCGATCCACAACGACAACCAACCGCGCAACTGGATCGTCGCCGACGACGGCACGCTGGCCATGATCGACTTCGGCCGCGCGGAGATCGATCTCTACGTCCGCGACTTCGAGCGGATGGTGTTCGCCGAGTGGCGGGATCGCCCGGAACTGTCGGCGGCGTTCTTCGAGGGCTACGGCCATCCCCTGTCGGCCGACGAGCAGGCGTTGATCCTGTGCCGCGGCGCCCACCAAGCCCTCGGCACCGTGGTCTGGTCCCGCCGGCACGGCGATCCGGACTACGAGCGGCACGGCCACGACATCCTCGACCAGGTGCGGCGGCAGTTGGCGCAGCTCTGACCGCTCAGGCGGAGTCCAGCCGTCGGCGGAGAAAGCGGCGTTCGGCCGACTGCAGGTGGGCCAGCCGGACCCGCAACAGGTGCAAGGTGACCCACAACTCGGTCGCGGCCTCGACCTCGCAGGAGGTCCAGCGGAGCACCTCGGCGAGCGGCTCGATCCCGATCAGCCAGCGGGCCGCCCACTGGTCGGCGGCCAGTTCCTGGCGCCGGGCAGCGCGGCCTTCACAGGCCCGGTCTCCGCGCTCCCGGTGAGCCAGTTCGTGCGCCAGCGCGGACCGCTTGACGACCTGCTTCGTCCGGACGTCCATCAAGATCAGATCGCGCTCCGGATACCACCAGGCATCGGCGCCCTGCAGCAGCGCATCGTCCTTGGACCATTCGACCCGCACCCCCGGCATGCTCCGCAGAGCCCGCCACGGGTGTGCGTCCATGCCCTACTCCTCGTCCGCTTCCTCGCTCTGCGGCGTCACCGACCGCCGACTCGCGACCCGCCGTTCGGAGTCCAGCCAACTACGCCGCTCTGACAGTGTCGTGCCGTCCGACTCGTCGCGGTGATCTCGGCCGGCCGCATCAGGCTCCCGGCCACCGCTCGCCCCGCGCGTGATGGCCTTGATCAACTGATCCAGGGCCTGGCGTTGCTCGGTGGTGAGCGAGGCCGATTCCGACGTCGGCACGTACGGCCCCAGCTCACCGGGCGGCCGGCCGACCAGCGCCCGCAGTTCTCGCGCGTCCAGCTCGAACCCCGCCGCGAGGGCCGACAGCGTCTCCTGACGGGGCCGCGGCCCGTGCTCCCCGTTCAGGTAGCGCGCGACGACGGACCGGTCGATCCGGTGGCCGGCCGCGGCGGCCCGGGTCACGACGTCGTCGATGCTGCGCTCCCCCTTGGCCTGCGCCAGTCGATCGGACAGCGCGCTCACCCGCGCCGCCACGCGTCTTCGAACACCGACCTGCTGCGAACCATAGGCACAAACTACAGCGCCGCCGCGCGTACGCCGGAGCCATGTCGGCACATGTGCAGACGTCGGCCGATTCACCCAGAATCTACTGGTCGAATGTCGTTGACGACCTACGACTCAGTTGCTTAGATGAAGTCCTCCGACTCACACCGAATGGAGATCATGGTGAGACTGCGCTCCCGTGACGCACTGCAGGACTACATGACGTTCTACAAGATCAAGACCGGCTACGCCCTGGCCAAGAAGGCCGGCATCCTGCCGGGCACCGCCAACTTCCTCGTCCTCGGCCACCGCGACACCTGCTCGACCCGGACCGCGCGGGCGATCGAGACGGCGTTGGCCTGCCCACCCGGCTTCCTGTTCGAGGGCCGGGCCTCGAAGATCGCCACCTCCGCGCTCGCCGCTGCGCCGGGCGGTGACGGCGAATGAACGAGACCGAGCCGCCACCGGAGCAACGTCGAGTGCGGGTCTGGTTCGGGCCGCACCTGCTGCACGACTACCGGGCCGAGGTGTCCGCCGCCGAGAGCTACGCCCAGGCGATCGGCCGCCGCTTCGGCGGGCTCCAGGTCACCGTCGACCACGAAGTGAGCGACGAGCTGGATCCCCTTCCCTGCGAGCAACTCTGGACCGTTGTCACCCCCTGACCGCCGGTTGGTCAGGGGCGGGAGGCCTCGCGAGCCGGCCAGGGTGCGTTCGCGGGGCGAAGATCATCGAAGCCGTCCCGGGTCCGGGCGGCCCAGGCGGCGAGCACGCCGGAGACCAGGGTCGGATTGTGCAGCCGGCCCTCCAGCACGGCCCGCACCAGGTCGTCCAGCGAGGCGCGGACGACGTCCATGTGCGCTTCCTCGGCGTGCGGCACGAAGCCGTCCGGCAGTGGCGCGGCGGACAGGTCGCGGGCCAGGTAGACCCGGAGCGACTCGCTGCTGATCCCGGGCGAGGTGAACAGGTCGACCAGCACCCGCCAGTCCCCCGCGGCCAGCCCGACCTCCTCCGCCAGCTCCCGCTGCGCCCCGACCAGATAGTCCTCGTCGCCGTTGTCCAGCAGGCCCGCCGGCGGCTCGATCAGCCGGTGCCGCACCGGGTGCCGGTATTGCCGGACCAGCACGATCCGATCATGATCATCGAGCGCGATCACGCCGACCGCACCCGGGTGCAGCAGGTATTCCCGGTCGATCAACTCCCCGTCCGGGGTCCGGACCCGGTCGGTCAGGTAGGCGGTCTTCCGGCCGGTGGCGAGCTGGTCGGTGCCGAGCACCGACCAGGCCTGCGGATCATCGATCAGGGCGAGATCGTCCAGCACCTCGAATTCGGCCACCGCACCATGATCATCGCTGGCCGGGTCTCCGGTCACTTCGGGGTCCCCGCGGCGTTGTTCGGGGGAGCGCAGCGGAGGAGAAGAACGCCGTGGGGTGATCTCACGCGCCGGAATCCATCGGCAGCCGGGTGGACAGCTTGCGCTCCAGTGCCGCCTCGATCAGGCCGGCGAACAGCGGATGCGGATCCGTCGGCCGTGACTTCAACTCGGGATGGGCCTGGGTCGCGACGAAGTACGGATGCAGCTCCGAGGACAGTTCGACGAACTCGACCAGCCGACCGTCCGGCGAGGTGCCGCTGATCACCAGCCCGGCCGCCTCGAGCTTGTCCCGGTAGGCGTTGTTCACCTCGTACCGGTGCCGGTGCCGCTCGGCCACCTCGGTGGTCCCGTACCGCTTCGCCACCTGGGAACCCTCGACCAGGTTCGCCGGATAGGAGCCGAGCCGCATGGAGCCGCCGAGATCACCGTCGCCGGAGACGATCGCCACCTGTTCGGCCATCGTGGCGATCACCGGGTGCTCGGTGCCCGGGTTGAACTCCGAGGAGTCCGCACCCTCCAGCCCGGCAAGGTCACGAGCGACCTCGATCACCATGCACTGCAGCCCCAGGCACAGGCCCAAGATCGGGATCTGGTTTTCCCGGGCATACCGGATGGCGCCGACTTTTCCTTCCACACCACGGATCCCGAAGCCGCCGGGGACGCAGACGCCGTCCACATCGGCCAGCACCTTGGCCGCGCCCTCGGTGGTGGCGCAGTCGTCGGACGGCACCCAGACCACCGACACCTGGGCCCGGTTGGCAAACCCGCCGGCGCGCAGCGCCTCGACCACCGACAGGTAGGCATCAGGCAGGTCGATGTATTTGCCGACCAGCCCGATCGTCACCTCCTCGGTCGGGTTGTGCACCCGGTCCAGCAGGTCGTTCCAGCGGGTCCAGTCGACCGCGCGCGGCTCCAGCCCGAGCCGTTGCACCACGTACTCGTCCAGACCCTGCTCGTGCAGCATCGCCGGCAGGTCGTAGATGCTCGGCACGTCGAGATTGGAGATCACCGCCGAGTCGTCGACGTCGCACATCAGCGAGATCTTCCGCTTCACCGAGTCCGGGATCTCCCGGTCACAGCGACAGACGATGGCGTCCGGCTGGATGCCGACCTGGCGCAGCGCGGCGACCGAGTGCTGCGTCGGCTTCGTCTTCAGCTCGCCGCTCGGACCGATGTAGGGCAGCAGTGAGACGTGCAGGAAGAAGACGTTGTCCCGGCCGAGGTCGTGCCGCACCTGCCGGGCGGCCTCCAGGAACGGCAGCGACTCGATGTCACCGACCGTGCCGCCGACCTCGTGGATGACCAGGTCGACCTCGGGCCCGCCCATCGCCACCATCGATTCCTTGATCTCGTTGGTGATGTGCGGGATGACCTGGACGGTGTCGCCGAGGTAGTCACCGCGGCGCTCCTTGGCGATCACCGAGGAGTAGACCTTGCCGGTCGTGACGTTGGCCTCGCCGGACAGGTTGACGTCGAGGAAACGCTCATAGTGCCCGATGTCCAGGTCGGTCTCGGCTCCGTCCTCGGTGACGAAGACCTCGCCGTGCTGGAACGGGTTCATGGTGCCCGGATCCACGTTGAGGTAGGGGTCCAGCTTCTGCATCGTGACCCGCAGTCCTCGAGCAACCATCAGGTTGCCCAGTGATGAGGCGGTCAGTCCCTTACCCAACGAGGAGGCGACACCACCGGTGACGAACAGATGCTTCGTGATTGGCGCGCGATGTCCCACGGGCTTTCACACTAGCTCGCCCGGACCGTTTTCGACGAACGACGCGACACATTCTGGCGGCCCAGTCGGACGGGGACTGGCGATTTCACGGATACCGCAGCGGGTCGGTCGCTTCGTAGCGTCGAGGTACGACGATCAACCCGGATCCACCTGATGGGGAGACATCATGAACCACGACGACACGAGCGCCTTCCTGGGCGCCTGGTGCGCCGCCGAACAGGCCCGTGACGTGGCGGCCCTGGACCGTTACCTGGCCGACGACTTCCTGGCCGTCGGCACCCTGGGCTGGGCCGAGCGGGCCGCCACCGAGCTGCGGGCCGCCGGCGGCGGTGACCGGACGGCCGGGCCCGACCCCACCCGCGGTCGCCCGCCGACCCCACCCGCGGTCGCCCGCCGGCCCCCGAGACCGACCCGGCCGTTTCGGCCCTGACCGGGCTGTCGCCGCAGGAGCTGCGGATCGCCGTCGGCGTCGGCGAGGGCCTGACCAATCGCGAGATCGCGGCCCAGCTGTTCCTCAGCCCGCGGACCGTCGATTACCACCTGCGCAAGGTTTTCCAGAAGCTCAAGATCAGCTCTCGCGCCGAGTTGATCAAGCTCGGCCAGGCCACGCCGAGCTGACTCGGGCCAACCATCCGTCCAATTACGGACAGCATCTATTGCTGGAGATGCCATGCTGTAATAGCTTCGAGGCCTGGTGCCGACGGAGGATCCCATGGACAACACGACCAATCGACGCGCGCTCCTGCAGGCCGGCGGAATCGGACTGGCCGCCCTGGCCATCAGCTCCGTCCCGCACTCCGCCGCCGCCGAACCCGGCAACAGCCCGGGCCGGATCACCGATCTGGGCGAGCCGGTGCACAAGACGCAGACCCAGAGCTCGGCCATCGCCGACGGCCCGGACGGCCGACCGCTGGCGTACCTGTGTGCGGAGGGCAATGCGACGACGCCGGGCGAGTTCGCCGTGGTCGATCTGCAGTCCCGGCAGACGATTCTCGATGTCCGGATCGCCGCCGGCGCCTCGATCGGCCGCAATCTGAGCATCTCCCCCACCACCGGCGACGTCTATTTCGGCACTTCGGACGGAGCCGAGCTGTATCGGTACGTGCCCGGCGCAGACGACGTCGAGCACCTCGGCGTGGTCAGCGCCGACGAGCGGATCTGGGCGCTGCGCGCGGGCGACGACGGAAAGCTCTGGATCGGCACCTATCCCGGCGGGCTGTTGCTCTCCTACGATCCGGCCACCCGCGCGACCACGAACCACGGCCAGGCCCTGGCCGGCGAGCAATACATCGGTGCGGTCCAGCAGGTGGGTGATCTGATTTACTGCGGCACCCAGCCCAACGGGCGACTGGCCAGCTACGACCCCGCCGCCGACACGTTCTCCGAGGTCGAACTGCCGGACGGTCCGGTGGCGGCCGACATCCTCGACCTGAACCTGCGCGGCACGCTGCTGTTCGTGATCACCGGCGGCCGGGCCTACGTCCGAGACACCGGGTCGAATCAGTGGATCGACACCATCCCGGAGGTGAGCGGCTACGGCGTCTCGCCGCTCGACCCGCAGGATTCGGCGACCGTCTATGTCCGCTCCGGCAACGTGATCAAGACCTACCACACCAGGACCGGCGCGCTGGCCACGACCGGCTGGGCGCCCAACGCGACCCCGGAGACCTGGGCCTGGGTCGATCTGGCCGACCCGGCCCATCCCGGTCTGTCGATCGCGCTCACGTACTGGAACAACGGCCGGATCTATGCCTTCAACCCGGCGACCCGCGGCAACTACTACCTGCAGCCGGAGCTGATGGGGTCCGGTGCCCAACTGGTCGCGATCAGCGCCGGACCCGACGGCAACATCTACTGCGGCGCCTATCTGAGCCCGCCCGGGCTGGGCCGGTGGGACCCGGAGCCGGCCGAATTCGAACTGTTGGACGGGACCAGCCAGGTCGAGGGATTCGGCGTGTTCAACGGTGATCTCGTCTTCGGACGCTACCCGCAGGGCCGGCTGTATCGCTACGACCTCGACCGGCCCTGGGCGATGGGGACCAATCCCGGCGCGGCTGTTGATCTTGAAGGTCATCATCAGAATCGGCCGCAGTGCTTCGTCCAGCTGAGCGATATCCAGGTCGCGGTGGCCAGCGTCCCGACCACCGGCAAGCACGGCGGCGCGATCACCCTGTGGCAGCCCGACAGCAACGAGATCGAGGTGTTCGCCGGTGTGATCAAGGACCAGACCCCGGTGTCGCTGGTGCTGCACGACGGCCTGCTCGTCGGCGGGACCTCGATCAACGGCGGCTACGGCATCGATCCGGTCACCCCGGAAGGGAAGCTCTTCGCCTGGGATCCGCAGTCGCGCCAGGTGATCTTCGAGACCGTACCGGTGCGCGGCGCGACCACGGTGGCCGGCTTGATCATCGACGAGCACGGCCTGCTCTTGGGCCTGGCCGACAACGTCCTCTTCGAATTCGATCTTGACCGCCGCGTCATCCGCTATCGCTCCGTCCTGTTCGAGGACCCCGACGGCAGCCGCTACGGCAATGATCACGTCCTGCTGTTCCGGGGCGACGAGTTGTTCGGCGTCACCGCGAACCGCGTCTTCCGCTTCGATCGCCGCACCCGCCGCCCTCAGGTGATCTTCGACGGCAGCGGCGACGGATCCGGCGCCCGCCACCTCGCCCTGGACCGCAGCGGCGACCTCTACTTCATCGGCAACTCCAGCCACCTGCTGCGCTACCGCCCGGCCTGATCCTGCTCAGAGCCGCTCCTCGATGCGTGCGGTACCGATACGGTCGGTCAGGCCTGCCCCACGCAGCACCGCCTTGTCGACCGTCGAGGCGAGCCCGAGGTCGGCCAATCCTTCGAGCGCGCGGGGGTAGATCGGTCCCCAGTGCGGTTGAGCGACGAGCTGCGATGGCCAGTCCTGACGCACTGGCACAAATCGGGGGCGCAACGCCCCGTGAGGACCGAAATCGCCAGGTGGGACCGGGTTGCGCCCCCGATTTGTGACGGTGGGTCGTCAGGACGAAAGCCTCGTCTCGCAGCGACTGCGCCGCTGAGATCGCGCAGCGACTGGGATGCCACTGCACCCGGGAGTGCCTCGTTCTGAAGGGGTCCACGAGACCGTCAACCATCCCGCCTTTCCCTTCAGGACGAAAGTCCGGCTGGTCCGTCCAGCCCGTCGCCACCAAGATCGCGAAAGATCGAGGCAAGGTGCCCTGCGGCCGGCGGCAGACGTCCCGCCATTCGGTCGAGCGCGCACCTGCCCGGTCGCAAAACCCCATGCCCGTAGATCGCGATCCGCCTCAGCCGTCGGACCGCCGCTCACTTCGCGCCGGTGCGCTTCTTGCGGGTGCGCGCGGGCTTCGCCGCCTTGGCCTGGCGGGCGGTCTCGATCAGCTCGCGGGCGTGGGCCAGGGCGGAATCGGTGGTGTCCAGGCCGGCCATCATCCGGGCCAGCTCGGCGGCGCGTTGATCATCGGCGACCGGTTGGATGCCGCTGGTGGTGACCTGACCGTCGTCGGCCTTGATCACGACGTAGTGCCGGTCGGCGAAGGCCGCCACCTGGGCCAGGTGGGTGACGACCACGACCTGCGCGTGAAGGGCCAGGCAGGCCAGCCGGCGGCCGATCTCCACCGCGACCTTGCCGCCGACACCGGCGTCGACCTCGTCGAAGACGAAGGTGCCGCGGTTGCCGGACTCGGCGGCCAGGATCACCTCGATCGCCAACCGGACCCGGGACAGCTCGCCACCGGAGGCGACCTTGCCCAGCCCGCGCGGCTCGCTGCCCGGGTTGGCGCTGAACAACAGCTCGACCGCATCGGCACCGTGCGGTCCGAGGTCGGTCTGGCTGACGGCGAAGGTCAGCCGGGCGTGCGGCATGGCGAGCGCCGCCAGCTCGGACTCGACCAGGGTGCCGAACTGCTGCGCCGCCTGGCGGCGGGCCACGCCGATGGTGCCGGCCAGCTCGGTCAGCTCGCCGTCCAGTACGGCCAGCCGGGCGGTCAGCTCGTCGATCCGCTCGTCACCGGACTCCAGCCCGGTGAGCCGGTTCGCCGCTTCGGCGGCCCAGGCAAGCACCTGGTCGCAGTCGCTGCCGTACTTCCGGGTCAGGGTGGCCAGGTCGGCCCGTCGTTCGGCGATCTGTTCCAGCCGGGCCGGATCGGCCTCCAGGCTGCCCAGGTAGTCCGCGGCCGCGGAGGTGAGCTCGGTCAGCGCATAGCCGACATCGTGGATCCGGACCCGGAGCTTGTCGGCGCCTGGGTCGGTGGCCGCGAGGAGGTCGATCTCCTTGCGGGCCTCGGCGATCGCACTCATCGCACCGCCCGCCTCGTCGTCGGCGCCGGCCAGGGCGAGCATCGCCTGGGCGGCCGACTGACGCAGGTCGTCACTGCGCTGCAGCCGGGTCGCCTCGGCGGCGAGATCGGTGTCCTCGCCGGGCTGCGGATCGATCTTCTCGATCTCGGCCAGGCCGAACCGCAACAGGTCGATCTCGCGAGCCCGGCTCTGCGCCTGCTCGGTCAGCTCGGTCAGCTCGGTCCGGGCCCGCTGCCGCTCGGCGTACCGCTCCCGATAGCCGATCAAGGCCGAGCCGACGGCGTCGCCGGCGTAGGCGTCGAGCAACTCCCGCTGCCGGTCCGGACTGGTCAGCCGCAGCTGCTCGGACTGGCCGTGGATGGTGATCAACTCCTCGACCACCACGCTGCCGGCGCCGACCGGGACCTGCGCACCGCCGACCCAACTCCGAGTACGCCCGGCCGCCGTCACCTGGCGGGCGACCAGCAACTCGTCGCCGTCCAGCTCACCGCCGAGCTCGTCGACCCGGGCCTTCGTCACCTTGTCGGGACCGGTGAAGAGGCCCTCGACCCGGGCCTGGTCGGCTCCCAGCCGGACCGCCTTGGGATCGGACCGGGCGCCGAGCAGCAGCCCCATCCCGGTGACGATCATGGTCTTGCCGGCACCGGTCTCGCCGGTGACGACCGTCAGCCCCGGATCCAGCTCGATGGTGGCCGAGTTGATCACCCCGAGATTGGTGATCCGCAGTTCACTGATCATGGTGACGATCTCCGTTCGGCTGCCTTGCCTCTCCAGCCTTCGACCCGAAGTCCGAACTTGTTCACCAACCGGTCGGTGAACGGCGACTGGGACAGCCGGGCCAGCCGGAGCCGGTGCCGGCCCTGGCTGATCTCGATCCGGGTCGCCGACCGTACGTCGGTGGTGCGGTGTCCGTCGCACCAGACAACCGCGTGCGTCTGTGATCCGTCCAGCACCTGCACCACGACCCGAGACGACGGCCCGAGCACCAGCGGCCGGGCGAACAACGCGTGGGCGCTGAGCGGCACCAGCAGCAGCGCCTCGACGTCCGGCCAGATCACCGGCCCGCCGGCCGAGAAGGCGTACGCGGTCGAACCGGTCGGCGTCGACACGACCAGACCGTCACAGGCCCAGCGGGACAGCGGCCGGCCGTCGATCTCGACCATGATCTCCAGCATCCGCTCCCGGGCGGCCTTCTCGATCGTCACCTCGTTGATCGCGAACGAGCTCCAGGCCTCGCCGGCGGTGTGCACCTGGACGTCGATCGTCGACCGCTCCTCGACCGTGTACGACCGGTCCACGATGTGATCGACGATGTTGTCGATCTCCGATGATTCGGCCTCGGCCAGGAAGCCGACGTGCCCCAGGTTGACGCCGAGCAACGGGATGTCGGCGTCGACCACCCACTCACCGCCACGCAGGATGGTGCCGTCGCCGCCGAGCACGATCAGCAGTTCGCAGTCCCGGATCGAGTCGGCGGTGTCGGTCGAGACCACCTCGATGTCAGCGGGCAGCCGGCCGGACCGGACCGCGGCGTCGTCGTCGGGCAGCACCGCGATCACCCCGGAGCGGCTCAGCCCGGTCACCAGCCGGGTGGCGGCGGTGATCGCCTCGTCCCGCTGCGGATGGGTCAGTACGGCGACACGACGGCGCCCCTGCTCGGCCTGGCTCACGAGACATCAGCATAGGTGGGCGCCCCCACAACTACCCGCTTACGCCGGCTTGTCAGAAATGAGTTGCCCTATGACGCAACTCACTTCTGAGAAGTCGGCGGTGCGGAGCGGCGGAGATGCTGGAAGTGTTCGAGGTTGCCGGTGCCGCCCGACAGCCGGCTGGGCACGACGTCGACGGTGTGCCAGCCGAGCTCCTCCGCGGTACGGGACACGCCGGCCACCGCCCCCTGCTGCAGCGCAGGATCGGCGACGACACCGCCCTTGCCCAGGTCCGCCCGGCCCACCTCGAACTGGGGCTTGACCATGATCAGCATGGTCCCGTCGTCCCGCAGCACCCCGGCGAAACGCTCGATCAGCAGGCGCAGCGAGATGAAGGACACGTCGGCGACCAGCAGGTCGACCGGCCGGTGATCGACGTGGCCGAGCTCGAGATCACGGAGGTTGGTGTGCTCCCAGACCGTCACCCGCGGGTCGGACCGGAGCGACGGCGCCAGTTGATCATGACCGACGTCGATCGCGTACACCCGCTCGCAGCCGGCCTCGAGCAGCACCTGGGTGAATCCGCCGGTGCTGGCGCCCGCATCCACCGCCCGGCCGGACGGCTGTACAGCGCAATCCTGCAAGGCACCCAGCAGCTTGTGCGCTCCCCGGGAGACATAGTGATCACCGGTCCGGAGGGCGATCACCGTCCGCTGATCGACGTCGAACGACGGCTTGTGCGCCGGGCGTTCGCCGACCCGGACCTGGCCGGCGACGATCAGTTCCCGCGCCTGTCCCCGCGATCGGGCCAAGCCACGGTCCACCAAGGCCCGATCAAGCCGGACCACGACCAGCGAAGGTCTATGACGAGCCGGTGACCGGCTCGTCGGGCCGTTCGGCCGGCTGGTGCAGCGCCGTGTGCAGCGATTCGTGCACCCGGGACAACCGGTCGTGATGATCTGCCACCGGCTGATCGGCGATGCCGTCCAGCTCGGTCAACGCGTCGTCGATCTGGTCGACGCCGGTGTGCGGACGCTGATCCGGTTCGTCTGGTTGGGGCTCGGTCACTCGGTCGCCTTCTCTGCTTTCCTGGCCGGGGTCTTCCGGGCCACTGTCTTGGCCGGCGCCTTCGAGGCCGCCGGTTTCTTCGCCACCGGCTTCTTCGGGGCGGCCTTCTTGGCGACGGTCTTCTTCGCCGCGGTCTTCCGGACCGCCTTCTTCGCCGTTGCCGACCGGGCCGGCGCCGACGCTACAGCGGCCGCTTTCGGCGCGCCGTTCGACGTCGCGCCCGACTGGTCCGGACCCGCTTCGGGCGAGCGCTCCGTCCGACCACGCAACTCGGCCAGCTCGGACCGCGCATCGGCCAGACCGGATCTGGCGTCGGCCAACTCGGACTTGATCTCGGTCAGCTCCGACCGGATCTCCGCCAACTCGTCCGCGCGGACCAGGCCCAGCCGGCCCGATGTCTTCTCCACCTCGGCGCTGATCGAGTGCTGCAGCGATCGCGCCGCGGCCCTCGCCTTGGCCTTGGTGGTCCGGCCGATTCCGCCGACCGTATTCAGATAATTGTGTACTGCCTCGACGACCACGGTTCCCCTCCATCGGTCGATCCCCCGAGGTAGTTGGTCGTCCTACCGTACTCACTCCGGGTGCAGCCTGCCCAGTGCGGCGACCGCCTCGGCCGCCGCCGCGGGGGTTCCCCGGTCGGCCGCGGACCAGGCCAGATCGGCCAGAGCGGCGAGCGCATCGAGCGCTTCGTCGCGGTCGTTCGGCCCACTGTCGAAGGAGATCGAGCCGCCCTGCAGCCGCGCCGTGATCCGGCCGCAGGTCGCTCGATCGGTGTCGCGCCGGACTGTGCGCGGCGGGTCCAGCAAAGCGGTCAGATCGAGCCCGAGATGGGTCGGTCGTTCCGCCGGCCCGGCCTGCAGCAGGTCGGCGACGCCGCAGGATCCGCTGAGCACGAACAGGCTGTCCAGGCCGACTGCGACGGCGCCGGCGATATCGGTGTCGAACCGGTCGCCGACGAAGATCGCCCGCTCGGCGCCGGTCCGGCGCAGGGTCTCGGTGATCAGCGGCGGGTACGGCTTGCCGGCCACCTCCGGGTCTACGCCGACGGCGGTCCGCACCGCCGTCACCGCGGCGCCGTTGCCGGGCACGATGCCGCGGTCGGTCGGCCGGGTCGGGTCGGTGTTGGTGGCCAGCCAGTACGCGCCGCGCTGGATCGCGATCGCCGCCTCGTTCAGCTGATCCCAGGTGAGGTCGGCGCCGTAGCCCTGGATCACCGCGACCGGGCCGTCGTCCGCCGAGCGCACCCCGACCAGGCCGGCCTCGGCCAGGGCGACGGTCACTCCCGTGCCGCCGACCACCAGCACCCGGGCCCCGGCCCCGAACCGCTCGGCCAGCAGCCTGGCGCCGGCCTGGGCCGACGTGACCACATCCTCGGTGGCTGCCTCGATGCCGAGCTCACGCAGGTGCTCGGCCACGGTCTCCGGCGGCCGGGCGGCGTTGTTGGTGACGAAGCCGATCTTGATCCCACGGTCCCGGAGCCGCTTCAGGCCGTCCGCGGCATGGGGCACCGGCTCCGGCCCGAGATAGACGACGCCGTCCAGGTCGAACAACGCAGCGTCGTAGGAGTCGATGATCGCGGCCATGGTCACAGCCCGTCGGGACGCTGCTCGCCACCGTCCGCGGGGTCGGGGGCGTCGTCGAGTTCGGTCTCACCCTCGAGTACGCCCTCTGGGACGGACTCCCCCTCGGGACCGGCGTCGCCCTCGGACTCGGTGTCGTCCTCCGCGTCGGAGGCGGCTGCCGGATCACCCTCGACGTACGGCTCGAGATCTGATTCCGACCCGAGATCGACCTCCGACTCCGCCGCGGCGTCCGCTTCGTGAGCGGCGTTCGACTCGGCGTCGACCTCCGGTTCCGGTTCGATTTCTGACTCGAGATCGGCGTTCGCCTCAAGATCAGCGCTCGAGTCGGCATCGCCATCGGACCCGGGATCGGCAGGCGAATCATCGTTGTCCGACTCAGGATCGGCCTCCGACTCAAGATCCCTTTCCGACTCAAGATCGCCGTCCGACTCCGGATCGCTGTCCGAATCGGGTTCGACCTCGGGCTCGGTCAGATCGAAGTCGATCACCACCCCGTCCAGGGCGTCGCGTCGCTCGGCCGCGTCGGTGAGCTGTTCCCGATCGAGCTCGGCCGCGGCGGCGAACCAGTCCCGAGCGACGGCCTCGTCACCACGGTCCGCCAGCACATCGGCGTACGCATAGCGCAACCGGGCGATCGCCGTCCGGGTCCGCTCGGTCGGCCGCAGGCTGTCCAGGGCGGCCCGGAGCAGCCGCGCCGCCTCGGCGTGCTGATCAAGATCGCGCCGCGCACCGGCCTCGACGATCAGCATCTCGATCTTCTGATCCGGCTCCAGCGGGAGCTCCTTGGCCTCCTTGCTCAGCTTCAGGGCCGCCTGCGGCTTGCCGAGCGCCCGTTCGCAGTCCGCCATCGCCGGCAGCACGTCGTGGTTGCCCGACATCCGCCGGATCGCCCGGAACTCGGCCAGCGCGACCTCCCACTTCCCCGCCGCGTAGGCGGTCTCGGCGGCGGCCTCGCGGACGATCGGCAGCCGGGCAGCCCGACGCCGGGCCGCCTCGGCGAAGGCGTACGCCTGCTCCGGATCGTCCTCGATCAGCCGGCCGGCCATGATCAGGAAGCCACCGACCTGCTCGGCCAGTTCCTTCGGCAGACCACGCAATTCGGCCCGAACCTGACGCGGCAACTCGCCTTGATCGACCTCCGCCGGCAGCTTCGGCTCGTCGGCGCGACGCCCCAGCCCGGGCGGCGCCGGACGATCGGCACCCGGTCGGTCGCTCCTCGACCGGTCGAACCCTGGACGGTCGCCACGCGATCGGTCGGACCCGCCACGACCGTAACCCGCACGATCCGACCCGGCACGATCCGACCCGGCACGATCACGGTCAGACCCCGCACGATCGGTTCGGGGGCGATCGGATCGGCCGCGGTCCGACCCGTACCGATCATTCCGGGGCCCGTCACTCTGCCGGCGATCTCCGGCGCCACGATCGGCCCCGGAGCGATCACCCCGGCCCCGATCACCGGACGGCCGATCACTCTTCCAACGATCACCCGCACCACGATCAGAACCCGAACGATCACCTCGGCCCCGATCACCGGACGGCCGATCGCCCTTCCACCGGTCGCCGCCGCCACCGCCGGATCCGGAGCGGTCACCCCGGGCACGATCGCCCGCCGGACGATCACTCTTCCAACGATCACCCGCACCACGATCAGAACCCGAGCGGCTGTCCCGCCCACGATCACCCGATGGGCGCCCACTCTGCCAACGATCACCCGAGTCCCGGCCCGAGCCGGAGCGCTCGCCCCTGGCCCGATCACCGGACGGACGATCACTCCGCCAACGATCACCCGCAGCACGATCCGAGCCGGAGTCACCCGACGGGCGGTCGCGCTGCCAGCGACCGTCCTTCGCGCCCCCGGAACCGGAGCGGTCACCCCGCGCACGATCGCCGGTCGAGCCCTTCCAACGGTCGCTCTTGCCCCGGTCGGAGCTCGTTCGGTCGCCACCGGAGCGGTCCCCGGTCGGCCGGTCGCTCTTCCAGCGGTCGCTCTTCGTCCGGTCCGAGCTCGTCCGGTCGCCCTTCGCGCGGTCGGCCCACGGGTCGTCCTTCTTACGGTCATCCTTCTTACGGTCGCTCCACGGGCGGTCACCCTGCGCGCGGTCGCCGGAACCGCCGCCGGAACGCGGCGCGCCGGAGCGGTCCGGCCGCTCCCGGCCGCCCGACTCGGTGCGTCGCTCGCCGCCCCGCCGATCCTCGCTACGACGCTGCGGGTCGGGTCGGCGGGCGCTCTTGCCACGGTCCTGATTCACCCGACAATCCTGCACCACCGACGGCATTCCGGCCGCACCCACCCGAAGCGGTGCCTGAGACTTCCGCCGGTGGATATCATCGTCGCGCCATGACTGAGCAACTCACCCGTGATTCCCGACCCGCCGCCGGCTATCAGAATGTCCCGCCGCAGATCGATCTGCCGGCGATGGAGCACGAGATTCTCGCCCTGTGGCAGCGGAACCGGACCTTCGACCGTTCGCTGGAGCAGACCGCCGACGGTGAGCCGTGGACCTTCTACGAGGGTCCGCCGACCGCGAACGGCAAGCCGGGCACCCACCACATCGAGACCCGGGTGTTCAAGGACGTGTTCCCGCGGTTCCGCACGATGCGCGGCCACCGGGTGGACCGCAAGGCCGGTTGGGACTGCCACGGGCTGCCGGTGGAGCTCGCCGTGGAGGCCGAGTTGGGGCTGAACGGGAAGCCGGACATCGAGCGATACGGCGTCGAGGCGTTCAACGCGAAGTGTCGCGAGTCGGTGCGGCGGCACGTGGACGCGTTCGTCGAGCTGACCGAGCGGATGGGCTACTGGGTCAATCTCGACCAGGCCTACGAAACGATGAACCCGAGCTACGTCGAGTCGGTCTGGTGGGCGCTGAAGAAGATCTTCGACGCCGAGCTGCTGACCGAGGACTTCCGGGTCGCCCCGTACTGCCCACGCTGCGGCACCGGCCTGTCCGACCACGAGCTGGCGCAGGGCTACGAGAACATCGTCGACCCGTCGGTCTACGTCCGGCTGCCGCTGACTTCCGGTCCGCACGCCGGCGACGCGGACCTGCTGATCTGGACCACCACGCCGTGGACGCTGCCGTCCAACGCGCTGGTCGCGGTCAAGGCCGACGTCACGTACGTGGTCGCCGCTCATGATCAACAGCGGTCGGTCGTGGTGGCGGAGAACCTGGTCGGGTCCGCACTGGGCGACGGCTGGCGAATCGAGAGCAGCCTCAGCGGGGCGGAAATGGTCGGTTGGACGTACGACCGCCCGTTCAGCATCGTCGACTGGCCGGGCCGCGGCCATTTCGTGGTGACCGAGGACTACGTCACCACCACCGACGGCACCGGGCTGGTGCACCAGGCGACCGTGTTCGGCGCGGACGACTTCGAATCGGTCCGCCGCAACGGGGTCGAGTTGATCAACCCGATCAACACCCAGGGCCGCTTCGACGAAGGTCTCGACCTGGTCGGCGGGGTCTACTTCCGAGACGCCAACGACGCCTTGATCGACGATCTGGAGAGCCGCGGCCGGCTGTTCCGCAAGATCGACATCGAGCACTCCTACCCCCACTGCTGGCGCTGCCACAGCGCGCTGATGTATTACGCGCTCCCGTCCTGGTACATCCGGACCACCAAGATCAAGGACGCGCTGCTCCGGGAGAACGAGCGCACCACCTGGTATCCGGACACGATCAAGTGGGGCCGCTACGGCGACTGGCTGAACAACAACGTCGACTGGGCCCTGTCCCGCGCCCGCTACTGGGGCACCCCGCTGCCGATCTGGCGCAACGACGCCGACCCGACCAAGATCATCTGCGTCGGCTCACTGGCCGAACTGTCCGAGCTGACCGGGACCGAGCTGTCGGCGCTCGACCCGCACCGGCCGTTCGTCGACGACGTCACCTTCACCCGGCCGGGTGAGGCGGGGACCTATCGGCGGGTGCCGGAGGTGATCGACGCCTGGTTCGACTCCGGCTCGATGCCCTTTGCGCAGTGGGGCTATCCGCACGCCGCTGGTTCTGTTGATCAGCTGAAGCAGGCCTATCCGGCGGACTTCATCTGCGAGGCGATCGACCAGACCCGCGGCTGGTTCTACACCCTGATGACGATCGGCACCCTGGTCTTCGACGAGACCTCGTACCAGAACGTCGTCTGCCTCGGTCACATCCTGGCCGAGGACGGCCGCAAGATGTCCAAGCACCTGGGCAACGTGCTCGACCCGATCGAACTGATGGACGCGCACGGCGCCGACGCCGTCCGCTGGTTCATGGCCGCCGGTGGTTCACCCTGGGTCTCCCGCCGGGTCGGCCACTCGACCATCACCGAGACCGTCCGCAAGGTGCTGCTGACGTACTGGAATGTCGTCGCCTTCCAAGCCCTGTATGCAAAGGCGAACGACTGGACCCCCGATCGTTCCCTGAGCCCGTCGAAGCGTCGTGCTGAGCCTGTCGAAGGGGGCCAGCCAGATCATGTCCTCGACCGCTGGCTGACCTCGATCACCGCCCGGCTGGCCACCGAGGTCACCGACGCCTACGAGAACTTCGACCTGCAGCGCGTCGGCCAGTTGATCACCACCTTCGTCGACGACCTGTCCAACTGGTACGTCCGCCGCTCCCGTCGCCGCTTCTGGTCCGGTGATCCCGGCGCGTTGGCAACCCTGCACGACTCGCTCAACGTGCTCACCCGGCTGATGGCCCCGGTGGCCCCGTTCCTCACCGAACGGGTCTGGCAGGACCTCTTCACCGGTACGGATCCCGACGGCCCCGACTCGGTCCACCTGGCCTCCTGGCCGGAACCCGACGAGTCGGCCCGCGACGCCGACCTGGACGCCGGGATGCAGTTGGCCCAACGCCTGGTCGAGCTCGGCCGCGCCGCCCGGTCCGAGGCCAAGATCAAGATCCGCCAACCGCTCGGCCGCGCCCTGATCCCGACCGCAAGCCATGATCGCCTCGGCCCGGAGCTGCGGGCGGAGGTCGCTGCCGAGCTCAACCTCGGCGCGGTCGAGTCGTTCACCGGCGCCGGCGACCTGGTCGAATACAAGGCCAAGGGCAACTTCCGCGCCCTCGGCAAACGCTTCGGCAAGCAGACTCCCCAGGTCGCGGCCGCGATCGCCGCCGCCGACGCCGCCACCCTGGCCGAATCCCTGTCCAGCAAGGGATCCGCCGCGGTCGATCATGACGGCGGCACCGAGGTGACCGCCGACGAAGTGATCATCTCCGAGCACCCCAAGGAAGGCTGGTCCATCCTCAACGACCAGGGCGAAACCATCGCTCTGGACCTCGAGCTGACCCCGGAGTTGATCAGCGCCGGCCTCGCCCGCGAAGCGATCCGGCTGATCCAGGAGACCCGCAAGGAGACCGGCCTCGAGGTCACCGACCGGATCCGCCTCAGCTGGTCCGCCGACCCCGAAATGGCCGCCGCCCTCCGCCAGCACGGAACCCTTGTCGCCGACGAGGTCCTCGCGGTCGAGATCACCGAGACCAGTCCCGGCGCCCATTGGGCCCGCTTCGACGACCTGGGCCTCGCCCTCACCGTCAGCAAGATCGCCAGCAACGCTCCCTGAGCTTGTCGAAGGGCGAGCCACAGCGTGATCAGTGGTTCGCTTCGCTGCCGATCATGTAGCGATCGAGTCCGTCGAGGATGCGTTCCAGGCCGAAGCCCGGAGCTTCGTCCTGGCCGCCCGTCGTGGCGGCCTCGGCGAAGGCGGCGGACACCTCCGGATAGTCGGCGGCTCGGGCTTCGAGGACGGCGGCCATGATCTCGCCGATGCCGCTCTCGACTCCGTCGTCGGCCGTCCCGCCGGAATGCTGGATCATGCCGCGCACGTGGATCGCGACCAGGGCCAGCGCGTCGAGGCGGCCGGCGCCGCCCAGTTCGGTATGACGCAGCAGGCGCAGCCCGACCTCGGTCCAGCCCAGCTCGTTGGGGCCGAAAGGACGGACCCCGACGGCGAGCGCGACCGCCCAGGGGTGCGCCGCCAGCCCATCGTGCATGGCCAGGGCCCAGGCTCGCAGCGCCGGCCGCCAGTCCACCGCCTCGACAAGATCATCCGGCGGAGCACCGAGAGCGCGATCGAGCATCAGGGCCAACAGTTCGGCCTTGCCGGGGGCGTACCGGTAGAGCGACATCTTGGTCACACCGAGACGATCGGCGATCCGCTGCATGGAGACGTTGTCCAGGCCGTCGGCGTCGGCGAGGTCGATCCCGGTCTGCACGATCTGGTCCAGGGTGATCAGCGGCTTCGGCCCGCGCTTCGGCGGTTGCGGGTCCGGCCACAGCAACGTGACGGTCTCGCGGTGGTCCATGGCGTCCTTCCGACAGCTGCTGGACGAGGAATCTGTGTCTACCATACACTTTAACTGTGTCCACCGGACACAATTAATTTCAAGGGGGAACAGCTGTCCACTCGCAAGGTCCTCATCTCCGGTGCCAGCGTCGCCGGACCCGCTCTCGCGTACTGGCTCGACCGGTACGGCTACGAGGTCACGGTCGTCGAGCGGGCGCCGGCGCTGCGCGGTGGCGGACAGGCGGTGGACTTCAAGGGCGTGACGCACCGCACCGTGCTGGACCGGATGGACCTGTGGGACGCCGTCCACGATCTGCAGACGGGGCGCACCGACCTGCACATCGTCGATGATCAGGACCGGGTCAAGGCCATCATCCCCGGCGAGTTCTCCGGCGGGGACGTCGAGATCCTGCACGGCGACCTGGCCACCCTGCTCTACCAGCGCACCGTCGATTCCTGTCGCTACCTCTTCGATGATCAACTGACCTCTTTGGTCGAGACCGACTCCGGAGTCGAGGCAACCTTCGCCCACAGCGACCCCGAGACGTTCGAGCTGGTGGTCGGCACCGACGGGGTCCACTCCGGCGTGCGTCGCCTCGCCTTCGGTCCCGAGTCCGAATACGTCCGGCACCTGGGCTACTACTACGCCGTCGTCGGTGGTACGCCGACCCAGCACGGGGCCAACTCGGGACCGGGGCACGGTCGGTCGGTCGGCACGATGTACAACACGCCGGGCCGGATGATCACCGACGGCGGGACGAAGGCACCGCAGCTGTACGTGTTCGCCTCGGCGCCCCTGGACTACGACCGGCGTGACACCGAGGAACAGAAACGGATCGTGACCAACGCGTTCCAGGACGTCGGCTGGCGAGTGCCGGAGCTGCTGGCAACCCTGCCCGACCAGGACGACTTCTACCTCGACTCGATCAGCCGGGTGCATGTCGATCAGCACACCAAGGGTCGGTTCGCGCTGGTCGGCGACGCCGCATACGGCAACACCCTGGGCGGGTTCGGCACCGGGCTGGCCCTGGTCGGCGCACATGTCCTGGCCGGCGAACTGGCACTGGCCGAGGGTGATCACCAGGTGGCCTTCGAGCGCTAGACCACGGTGATGCACCACTATGCCAAGATCGCCCGGTCCGGCAATGCGGGACCGTTCCTCGCTCCCCCGTCCAAGTTCAAGATCGGCATTCGCAATCTCACCTTCGCCAACAAGTTCCTGCTCAGCCTGATGATCAAGCTGACAGACAACTTCGCCAACGACATTGAGCTGCCGGACTACCCGCGCTGATCAGCCGGGCGATGATCAGCCGACTGCGGCCGGCTCGACGACGATCACCTCGGGCCCGGCCGCGGTCAGCTCGGCCAGCAGTTCGGGGTCGGCACCCGAGTCGGTGATGATCAGGTCGACATCGCTCAGCGTTCCGAAGGCGCAGAAGGAATCCCGGCCGACCTTCCCGGAGATCACCGGCACGATCCGCCGGCGAGCGGCCAGCAGCATCGCGCGCTTGACCGCGGCCTCCTCCGGGTTGGTCGTGGTCAGGCCGCGTTTCGGCGTCAGCCCGTTCACCCCGATGATCGCGACATCCACCGCCAGACTGGACAGCCGCGCGCTGGTGGCGGCGTCGACCGCGGCGGAAGTGAGGCCGCGGATCAGGCCCGGCAGCGTGATCACCGTCAGCGTCGATGACTGCGCCAGATACTGCGCCGCCGGCAGGTTGTTGGTCACCACGGCCACGCCGCTGTCCTTGATCATCGCCTGAGCGCAGTTGAAGGTCAGCGAACCGGAGTCCAGCGCGACCACCCCGTCGGCGGGCAACTCGGCCGCCACCCGGTCCGCGATCGCCAGCTTCTCCGCCCGCTGTTCGGCATGCCGGGCCGCCAGTGCCTGCTCGAACGGCGTCGCATCGACCAACCGCGCGCCGCCCCGCACCCGGCGCACGGTGCCACGCCGGGCCAGCACCTCCAGATCGCGCCGTACGGTCTCGGCGGCAACCCCGAGTCGACGGCCGATCTCAGCCACACTCACATCTCGACCGGGCACCGTCAGCAGGAAATCCGCGATCGCCCGCTGCCGCTGCGGCGCAAACATCGGCAAACTCTCGGCAGTCGCCACGCGACCATTCAAACACGATCGGCCCCAGTTTCCCCCAGACTCGGGCATCGAAATCGCAATTTCAGACACTGTTCGGTCTGGACCGGGCACGTTTCAATGAGTTATGGTCACAAACGGGCAGCGAGTCGGCGTTGACACGGCGCGGCGGCTGTCTTCGGCGAGCAGCGGCAGGGAGGCCGACCTTCGATGACCACGACCACGCGATCCAGAACCCGGCTGGCACCAGTCGCGCTCGCGGCCGGGATGGTGTTACTCCTCCCCGGCTGCGCCGGCTTCGGCAGCCTCGGCAACCAACCGGGAGTGACGACGGTGACCTTCGCCAGCGTCAACAACCCGCAGATGCAGGACCTGGCCCAGCTCATCCCCGAGTTCGAGCGAGCTCATCCCGACATCAAGATCAACACCTTGATGATGGAGGAGAACGACCTGCGCAACGCCGCGACCAAGGACGTCGCGACCGAGGGCGGCCAGTACGACGTGATGACCGTCGGCCTCTACGAGGTGCCGATCTGGGGGCAGAACGACTGGCTGGTCGATCTGACCGACCTGGCCGCCGAGGACCCGTCCTACGACGCCGAGGACATCTTCACCCCGGTGCTGGACGGCGTCTCCTACAACGACCGGTATTACGCGATGCCGTTCTACGGCGAGTCCTCGTTCCTGATGTATCGCAAGGATCTGTTCGAGCAGGCCGGGATCGAGATGCCGGAGCGGCCGACCTGGCAACAGGTCGCCGACTACGCCAAACAGCTCAAGACGCCGGGCCGGGCGGGCATCTGTCTGCGCGGCAAGCCGGGCTGGGGTGAGATGTTCGCGCCGCTCAGCACGATCGTCAACACCTACGGCGGGCAGTGGTACGACCAGAACTGGAACGCCCAGGTGAACGCACCCGGCTTCCACCGGGCGATCGAGTTCTACATGAGCACGCTCAAGGACAGTGGCGAGCCCGACCCGGTCTCGTACGGCTTCACCGAGTGCCTCAACCTGGTCACCGGCGGCGGCGCGGCGATGTGGTACGACGCGACCTCCGCGGCCGGCTCGCTGGAGTCCGGCCCCAACAAGGGCAACTTCGGCTACGTCCGCGCTCCGGTCGACCAGACCGAAGAGTCGGGCTGGCTGTGGTCCTGGAACCTCGGCATCAACGCCAGCGTGAACGCCGATCCGGCGAAGAAGGCCGCGGCCTGGGAGTTTGTCAAGTGGGCCACCTCGAAGGAGTACGTGCAGCTGGCCGGCGAGCGGATGGGCTGGCCGCGGATCCCGTCCGGCACCCGCGCCTCCACCTTCGAGATCCCCGACTACAAGGCATCCGGTGAGGCGTTCGCGCCGCTGACCGCGGAGATCATCCAGGAGGTCGATCCGAAGCAGCCCGGCGTCGCTCCCCAGCCCTGGATCGGGATCCAGTACGTCACCATCCCCGAGTTCCAGGACGTCGGCAATCAGACCTCGCAGCTGATCGCGGACGTGATCGCGGGCCGCCGTGATCTCGACGGTGCCCTGAACGACGCGCAGGCGATCGCGCAGCGCGCCGGTGACAAGCAGAAGCAACAATGAGTGAGGGCACTGCGATGAGCACAACAACCGCACCGGCTCGGTCCGCCACCGACCCGAAGCCGACCAAGCCGAAGAAGATCAAGGTCAAGCTGGTCGGCCAGGAGCTGCAGGAGCGGATCTTCGCCCGCAAGTTGGTCCTGCCGGCCCTGGTGGTCGCCATCGTGATCACCCAGGTCCCGTTCATCGCGACGATCGTCTATTCCTTCGCCGACTGGAATCTGGCCCGGCCGGAGCAACGTGGGTTCGCCGGTTTCGACAACTACATCGCCGTGGTCACCAACGGGGTCTTCCTCCCGTCGGCGCTGGCCACGGTGCTGATCGTCGGCGGGTCGGTGCTGCTGTCCCTGGTGCTCGGATTGATCTTCGCGATCCTGCTGGACCGCAAGTTCCACGGCCAGGCCCTGGCCCGGACCCTGCTGATCACGCCGTTCCTGGTGATGCCGGCCGCGGCGGCGCTGATCTGGAAGTATTCGATGCTGGATGTCGGCACCGGCATGATCAACTACGGGTTGTCCTTCTTCGGCGTCGATCCGGTCGCCTGGAACACCAATTTCCCGATGCTGACGATCATCTTCACGCTGACCTGGCAGTACACGCCGTTCATGATGTTGATCCTGCTGGCCGGGCTGCAGTCGCAGTCCGGCGAGGTGCTCGAGGCGGCCGACGTCGACGGCGCCGGCCCGATCCAGACCTTCCGCTACATGACGTTGCCGCACCTGCGCACGTACGCGGAGCTGGCCACACTGCTCGGCACGGTGATGATGATCCAGGTGTTCGACCCGGTGAACATCATGACCAAGGGCACCGGTGGCACCAAGACCCTGCCCTACCTGCTGTACGAGCGGGCCTTCATCGGTCAGGAGATCGGCGAGGCCGCTGCGTACGGCGTGATCACTGTGATCCTGACGATCATCGTCACCACGATCGCGCTGCGGACCCTGTTCCGCGTCTTCAACGAGGAGGCACGAGCATGACCACCACGACGATGCCGGCCGCCACCTCCGAACCCCGCGCCGCCGTGGCGCGGGGCGGCAGCCGGTTCACCAAACGCAAGGTCGGTGGCGTGATCGTCACCGGGGTCACCTGGGTGCTGGTGTTCCTGTTCTTCTTCCCGGTGCTCTGGATGCTGCTGAACAGCTTCAAGTCCGAGGCCGGCGCCGCCGCGTTCCCGCCCAAGATCATCGCCGACTTCAGCTTCGATCGCTACGGTCAGGTCTTCGAGCGCGGCATGGGCCTCTACCTGGCCAACTCGGCGGCCGTGTCGATCATCTCCACCCTGGTGGTGATGGCGTTGGCCATCCCGGCCGCGTACGCGCTGTCGGTGCGGCCGATCGGCAAGTGGCAGGATGCGCTGTTCTTCTTCATCTCAACCCGGTTCATGCCGGTCGCGGCGTCGATCATCCCGGTCTTCCTGCTGTTGCAGGTGGTCCGCGGCCTGGACAACCTGTGGTGGCTCGGCGCGCTCTATCTCGGCATCAACCTGCCGTTGGCGATCTGGATGATGCGATCGTTCTTCGCCGAGGTGCCCCGGGCCGTGGTCGAGGCGGCGCAGGTCGACGGGGCGTCCTACTCCCGCGAACTGTGGCGGATCTCGTTGCCGATCGTCGCTCCGGGTGCCGCGGCCGCCGCCCTGATCTGCTTCATCTTCGCCTGGAACGAATACTTCCTGGCCAACCTGCTGACCGCCGTGGTGGCGCGCACGACGCCGCCGTTCCTGGGCAGCTTCGTCGACGGTCGCGGCCAGTTCCTCGCCGTCCTGTCGGCCGCGGCGACGATCGCGGTGCTGCCGGTGATCATCGCCGGCTGGATTGCGCAGAAGCGGCTGGTCCGGGGCCTGGCGATGGGAGCGGTCAAGTAATGCAGGCGATCGTCTTCACCGGACCCGGTCGGTTCGAGCTCGCTGAGGTAGCAGATCCGAAGCCCGGGCCGCGGGAGGTCGTGGTCCGGGTGACCGCGGTGGGCATCTGCGGCACCGACGTGCACGTCCTGGACGGCGAGTTCGAGCCGACCGTCTTCCCGATCACCCCGGGTCACGAGACCTCCGGGATCGTCGAGTCCGTCGGCGCCGAGGTCTCCGAATTCACGGCCGGCGACCGGGTCTCGGTCGATCCGACGCTGACCTGCGGCGAATGCACGTTCTGCCGCGCCGGCCGGCCCAACCTGTGCGAACGCTGGGACGGATCCGGGGTGGCCCGGACCAACGGCTCCGCGGCCGAGCTGATGCTGGCGCCGATGCGCAACGTGTACCGGCTGCCGGACGGTGTCGACCTCGAGCTGGCCGCGCTGATCGAGCCGCTGTCCTGCGCCATCCACGGCTACGACCTGCTGCCCCGACGGCTCGGCGAGCACTATCTGATCTACGGCGCCGGCACGATGGGCCTGATGATGGCCCAGCTGGCGCCGCGGGCCGGAGCCGCCTCGGTCACCGTCGTCGATCGCAATCCGGACCGGCTGCGGGCGGCCCGGGAGGTCGGGATCGACCAGCTGGCCGAGTCGGCCGAGGAGGTCGCCCGGACCGGTGGTTGGGACGTGGTGATCGACTGCACGGGCGCGGTCGGTGCGATCGAGGACGGGCTCGGCCGGGTGCGCCGGGGAGGCACCTTCCAGCAGTTCGGCGTCGCGCCGACCGAGGCCCGGGCCGGGTTCTCGCCGTTCCGGGTCTACAACGACGAGCTCACCGTGGTCGGCTCGATGGCCGTGCTGAACTCGTACGAGCGCGCGGTGGAGCTGTTCGCCGCCGGGGTGCTGAACGCGGCACCGATGGTCAGCCACGCGTTTCCACTCGCCGACTACGGCCGGGCGATCGATCAGTTCCGGGCGGGGACCGGCCGCAAGCTGCAACTGCGGCCGGGGCTGGATCGATCGATCGAGCTGTAGCACGTGATGTCCGCGGAAGACCGACAGGCGACCCTGGCGGACTGGTTGGCCGCCGAGGGCCGGATCGACGTGCTGACGGCTGCCGACCGGCTCGAGGTCGCGCCGGAGACCATTCGTCGCGACCTGCGGGCGATGGAGCGGTCCGGCCGGCTGCGGCGGGTCCATGGTGGCGCCGTCAGCACCGACCCGGATCCGATCCTGGCACTCGGCCAACCGGCGGCGGTCGACCCGGCCGATCACGGCTGGGCGCGCGCCGTCTGGGACATGTTACCGCGGGCCGGCACGATCCTGTTCGGCGCCGGGGAGCCGACGCTGACCCTGGCGAAGCTGATCGTCACCGAGCCCGACAACCTGACCGGGCTGACCATCGTCACCAACTCACTGGACGTGGCGATCGTGCTGTCCCGGGCTCCGGGGCTCTCCGTCTACAACATCGGCGGTACGGTCTCGGCCCGGACCCGCGCCCAGGAGGGTGACTGGGCCCTCACCGAACTCCGCCGGCTGCACACCGACGTCAGCGTGATCTGCCCGGGCGGCATCAGTCGCGAGCACGGGCTGACCCAGCAGACTCCGGCCGCCGCGGCCGTCTCCGAGGCGGAGGTCGGCGCCGGAACGACGATCCTGGTGCTGGCCACCGCCGCCGCCCTGGGCAGCACCGCGCTGGTCCGGTTCGCCACCCTCGACCAGGTCCATCGGCTGGCCGTGACCGGCGACGTCGCCGACGACGTGCTGCGGCCGTTCCGCGACTCCGAACTGGAGATCATCGAGCGCGGCGAGATCATCGGGCAGGGGGCCACGGGCGCAGCGGATCCGGACGCTATCGTCGGAGCCTGAGGTCCGGGACTTGTGCGTTCCCTGAGCCTGTCGAAGGGCAAACCCGATGAGACTTCCGGGCCAGCCCGGCTTGCCCTTCGACAGGATCAGGGGACAAACGCCTTCGACCGCAGCCCACAGCTATCCACCTGCAAAGGGGAGATCACCATGCCGCTCGTCGCCGGCGTCGACTCGTCCACCCAGTCGGTCAAGATCGTGATCTGCGATGCCGAGACAGGCGCCGTCGTCCGGACCGCCCGCGCACCTCATCCGGATGGGACGGAGGTGTCGGCCCAGGCCTGGCTGGATGCCTTTCGGGAGGCGACCACCGACCCCGCCCTGCTCGAGGGCGTCGAAGGCATCGCGGTCGGCGGCCAGCAGCACGGCATGGTCACCCTGGACGAGGACGGTGAGCTGGTCCGCGACGCCCTGCTCTGGAACGACAACCGGTCCGGCCAGGACGCGGTCGACCTGATCGACGAGCTGGGCGGCGCCAAGGCCTGGGCCGACGCGACCGGGTCCGTGCCGGTGGCCTCGATGACCGTGGCCAAGATCCGCTGGCTGGCCCGTGCCGAACCGGAGAACGCGACCCGGACCCGGACCGTGGTGCTGCCGCACGACTGGCTCACCTGGCAGCTCGGGCAGCGCTCGTTCGCGCCGGTGACCGACCGCGGCGACGCCTCCGGCACCCTGTACTTCGACGCGACCAGCAACCAATACCGGCAGGAACTGGTCCGGCTGGCGATCGGTCGCGACTTGGACCTGCCTC
>CAVUZU010000018.1:0-135880 GCA_963746025.1 uncultured Actinomycetota bacterium | reverse complement strand
GCCGGCCGGTCCGGACGTCGGGGACGTCCCGGTCGTCGCCGTTCAGGAGGGTGATGAAGTCGTCGATCATGTCGACGCTGAGGCCGCGCAACTCGCCGTGATGCCGATAGTTGCCGAGTTGCAGCCACTGGCCCGCGGTGGCGTCGTAGCGGGTCAGCCCACTGTCGGCGATGTTCAGCCGATAGCTCGCCCGGTCGGTGTTCAGCTCGTACCGGAAGTCGAAGACCGCCGGCATCGAGGTGGGTAGCACCCACTGCGAATGGAGCACCGTGATCGATCCGTCGGACATGGTGAAGGTCGCGCTGATCGCATCCCAGGTGTCGATACCGAGGCCTGGCAGCAGGCGCTGCACGCCACGGGCGAAGACGCTCACCGGCCGGCTGCCGGAGAGCCAGCAGGCCAGATCAAGACTGTGCGGCATCAGGAACCAGGCCGGTGAGCTGTGCTCGGCCCAGGCCAGCATCGAGGTCGGCACGAAGATCGTGTCGTTCAGGTTCACCACCTGGTTGACGACCGCCCCGGCCTCGCCCGAAGCGAGCTGCCGGCGCACCTCGGCGAACCGCGGATTCCAGCGGTTCTCGAACGCGATCATGATCTTCGCGTCCGCCGCCTCGGCCGCGGCGACGATCGCGTCGGCGTCGGCGACGGTGGTGGCCAGCGGCTTCTCGATCATCAGGTCCAGGCCGCGCTCCAGGCAGCGGACCGCGGCGTCTCGATGGGCGAAGTCCGGCGTCGCGATCACGGCCGCGGTCAACTCCGGATGACCGGCCAGCATCGCCTCCAGGTCCGGATGACTCGGCACGCCGAGCTCGCCGCCGACTCGCTCCCGTACCCCCGGATCGGTGTCGCAGACCGCGATCAGCTCGGCCCGCGGATGCTGCCGGATCGCCGCTCCGAACACGGAGCCGCGGATGCCGCCGCCCACGACTCCGATCCGGGGCCGGCCGGTCTCTGCCATCGCTCGGACTCCTCCTGAAGTATGTTTGTTGTGAAACCATACATACTTGGTTCGAGGTCGTCCAGAGGCCGCGGTGACGATCGCGTTACCACCGCGATGATGGTGCGGCAGCACCACGCAGGTACGACGACAGCTACGAGAGTGGAGGTGAATGGTGGCAACGATCAGTCCGACCCGGTCTCCGGGACTGCTCAGCCCGGCCTCGATCGGGCGGGCCAACCGGTCCCGGGTGCTCGAACTGCTCCATCGGGACGGTCCGGCCTCCCGGGCCCAACTGGCCCGAGCCCTGCAGGTGAACCGGGCGACGATCACCCCGATCCTGCAGCCGTTGATCGACAACGGGACCCTGGCCGAGGGCGCGACGGTCGCCGCCTCCCCCGCCGGCGGCAAACCGGCCCGGCCGGTCTGGTTCCGGCCCGACGGACTGGAGCTCGGCTCGATGCGGATCGCGCCGCACGCGATCATCGGCGCCCGGCTCGGGGTCGACGGCGCCATCCGGCGGCAGGCCGAGCGGGCGATCGACGCAGACCAGCCGCTGGCCAAGATCGAGCAAACGATCTTCGAGGTCGCCCACGAATGCTTCGACGACGCGGCCCTGCACGGTGTCGGTATCGCCGCCTCCGGGACGATCAACACCACCACCGGCTCGATCATCTCGCTCCAGTTGGCGCCGGTGCTGAACCACTATCCGGCCACCGACCGAATCGGCGCCGAACTGCGGCTCCCCGTCTACATCGATCATCATCCGCGGGTGCAGGCGCTCGGTGACAAGTGGTTCGGCCACGGACGTGGCCGGGCCAGCTTCGCCTCGGTCTACACCGGCGAGGCCCTCGGCTTCGGCCTGGTCCATGATCACGAGATCGTCCGCGGCGAGCAGGGCGCCGGCGGCGAGTACGGGCACACGGTGGTCGATCTCAACGGCACACGCTGCCCCTGTGGCCGGATCGGCTGCTGGGAGACGGTTGCCACCCTGACCTGGCTGCGCGGCGAGGCCGACCGACGTGGCCTGCCCGACCCCGATCTGATCGACTGCGGAATCCTCAGCCGGCTCGTCGACCAAGATCATCCCGGAGCCATCGAACTGCTGGAACTCTATGCCCGCAACCTCGCCGTCGGGATGGCCAACAACGAGCAGATGATCGCCTCCGGCACGTACCTGATGCACGGCGACGTCTGCGCCGGCGGCGCCCGGATGCGAGCCCTGCTGGAGCGCTGGCTGGTCGCCTACAGTCCCGACCGGGACGGAGTCACCCCGACCGTGATCATGGCCGACCCGACCGAACGAATGACCCTGCTCGGCGGCGGCGCGCTGGCCTTGTCAGCCGCCTTCGCCTCAATCCTGTGAGGAGACCCGTCAAGCTATCCAAAGGACCGCAAGACAACGACGCGGCGTTGCTGATCAAGAATCAGAAAGACCACGATGCCTTCGTCCTGTGTCCCAAAGGTGTGAGTCCTCAGGTTCGACTCGGGTCGTTGCCGGGTGTACACCTAAAGGCCGAGCCTGGCCTTCGTCACACTCCACGGTTCGGTAGGAACTTCCTGCCCCGCGTCGAGCAGATCAGCGTTCTCCAGCATTCGACGGTGAGCTCGCGGATCTTGGGAGGACCACGCCACAATCTGCCAGCGGCGTAGGAAGGAATGCACGATTGTCAGGTCGAGGGTTTCCGTTGCCTCGGCCATCACTTGGCGAAACTCGCTGTCGAAATGGCCGACTTCCTCGGGTAGGAGCGCGGCACGGATTGCCCGTGGCGTCAACTCCGGTGGAGTCTGCCGACCTGAAGAGCGCGCACCAACCGTCCTGTCGCCATCGTAGACCGATGCGCTGACAGACGAACGCGCTAAGGCCAGCGGGCACCGAGGGAGATCATCCCGACTGCGGCGAGGACGGCGAAGGCGAGGCCGAAGCCGGCGTAGCGTTCGGTGACCTCCTGCTCCACCTTCTCGGTGCCGACCGAGGTGCCGATGTCGGCGTAGACCTCCTTGAGCTGGCCCGCCGACCGTGCTTCGTACGCCTCGCCGCCGGTGATCTTGGCGATCCGCTGCATCTCGGCCCGGTCGACCGGCACCCGTTCGACCCGGCCGCCGATCTCGATCGTGCCGGTGTCGGTGCCGTAGGCGATCGTGTAGATCTCGACCTTCCTCGCCTTCGCCTCCTCCGCGGCACTGGCGGAGGACTTACCGATCTGGGTCTTGCCGTCACTGAGCAGCACGATCCGCGCCGGCACCACCGCCTTCGGGTCGTCCGGGTCCGGTGGCACCTGGGTCAAGGCCGCCAGCGAGGTGTAGATGCCGTCGCCGATCGCCGTGCCCTGGTCGGGTTCCAGGGCCTGGATCGCCGTGGTGACGGCGGAGCGGTCAAGGGTCGGTGGGACGACGATCGAAGTCGCGGCGGCGAAGGACACCAGCGACACGTTGAACTTCTTCGGCAGTGAGTCGACGAACTCGACCGCGGCAGCCTTCGCCGCGTCGAGCCGGTTCGGCTGGACGTCCTCGGCGAGCATCGACAGCGAGACGTCGATCGCGACCACGATCGTCGCCCGCTGCCGCGGCACGGCGACCTCGTCCTTGGGCTTGGCGAACGCGACCGTCAGGCTGGCCAGGCTGAGCACCGCGAGCCCGACCGCGAGATGCCGCAGCCAGGTCCGCTCCCGCGGGATCACGAAGTCGAACATGCTCCGGCCGGAGGTGTTACTGCGCTTCATCTTCCGCCGGATCAGCAGCAGGTAGAGGCCGACCAGCACCGGGATCAGCAGCAGCAAGACCAGCCGCTCCGGTGCCAGGAAGGCGATCATCGGAGTCATGACGGGCCTCCTTCGACGGGATCGGGCCCGGCGCCCGGCGCCGCGTGCGGAATGCTGATCACGGCCATTTCGCCCCCAAGGAGATCGCGCCGAGTGCGGCTAGCACCGCGAACACCAGGCCGAAGCCGGCGAAGCGGGAGGTGACCTCCAGGTTCGACTTCTCGTAGCCGACCTCGGAGCCGATGTTCTCGTAGACCGTCTTCAACTGGTCCGCGGTCGCCGCCCGGAAGTATTGACCGTCGGTGTCCTTGGCGATCCGCTGCATCAACTCATGATCGACCGGGACCGGCTCACGCTTCCCGTCCAGGTCGACGAAGCCGTTCTCGGTGCCGTACCCGATCGTGTAGACCGGCACGCTGGCACTCTTCGCGGCGGCGGCGGCCTGGGTCGGCGCGCGGCCCGCCGTGTTGGTGCCGTCGCTGAGCAGCACGATCGCCCCCGGCGCGACGTTGTTCGGGTCGTTCGGATCCTTCGGCGCCTGACCGATCGCCCGGAGCGAGGTGGCGATGGCCTCGCCGATCGCCGTGGAATCGTCGAGCTTGATCCCGTTGATCGCGTTCTGCACCGAATTGTGGTCCAGCGTGGGCGGGATCAGGATCGTCGCCGATCCGGCGAACGACACCACCGAGACGTTGTACTTGTCCGGGAGTTGTTTGACGAAATCGATCGCCGCCTGCTTCGCCGCGTCCAGCCGGGTCGGCTTGACGTCGGTCGCCTGCATCGACAGCGACGAGTCCAGCGCGATCACCACGGTCGCCCGCTCCCGCGGGACGTCGACCTTGGTGGCCGGCCGCCCCCAGGCGAAGGTCAGCATCACCAGGCTGAGGATCGACAACGCGACCGCGAGGTGCCGCCGCCACTGCGACTGCTTCGGGATCACCGCCTCCAACATGGAGGTGTTGGTGAACCGCATGCCGCGCCGGTTCTTCCGCAGCTGGGCGAAGATGTACGCCGCGATCAGCAGCGGGATGATCAGCAGTGCGAACAGCCGATCAACCGAGATGAACGTCAAGTTCACGAAGAAGTCGACGATCGCGTCGACGACATTGGTCACTTGGCCACTCCCTGCGGCGGTGCGTGCAACATACTCGCCACCCGGCGATACGCCAGGACGAACCGGGCGATGTCCTGCACCCAGTCCCGGTCGGTACGCAACTGGATGTGCCCGACACCTGCCCGACGAAGGGCGATCCGGATTCGTTCCCGCTGCGCGGCGCTGGCCGCATCCATCCGGGCCCGGGCGCCGGTGTCACCGGTGTTGACATAGCGCTCGAAGTCGGTCTCCGGATCCCGGATCAGCATGTCGCCGACGTCGGGGAACTCGATCTCCCGCTTGTCCACGACCTCGATCGCCAGCACCTGGTTCTTGACCGCGAGCCGGCGCATCGACCGCTCCCACTCCGGCTCGACGTTCGGGTCCAGCTCATGGTCGCCCGGGGTCAGGAAGTCGGAGACGACGACCCGCAGGCCACGCCGGCGCTGGGTCCGGGAGAGTTGCTCGACCGATGCGGCCAGGGTCATCGGGCCGTGGGCATGGTCGGGCACGAACGGTTCGGTCAACATCCGCCGCAGCAGCCCGTACAGGGCGGCCCGTCCGGACCGGGCCGGCAGCCGACGCAGCGTCTCCGGCCGCATGATGTAGCCGCCGAAGCGGTCACCCATCTTCTGGCTGAGGAAGCCGATGGTGGCGATCGCGGCGATGCCGAGATCGCGCTTGGTCACGCCCTCGGTGCCCCAGTTCATCGACGGGGTGACGTCGAGCAGCCCCCATACCTCGAGCTCGCGGTCGGACATCGTGTCCCGTACGTGCGGGATCGTGGTCCGGGCGGTGACCGCCCAGTCGATCTTGCGCACGTCGTCCTCGCCCGCGATGTAGACCCGGGCGTCGTTGGCGTCGGTGCCCGGACCCGGCAGCAGGCCGAGATGATCACCCTGCAGATAGCCCTCGAGCCGGCGGACGATGGCCAGCTCGAGCCGGCGCAGCGCGGCCTCCGGGGCCAGCTTGTTCAGCGGGATGGTCGGCCGGGTGGGCATGCCGAGCACCGAGGACAACGCCCCGTGCTCGGCGGCCTGGGTCGACGTCGGCTCGGCGAAGTCCAGCGGCTGTCCGGACGGCGGCGGCATGGCCGGCGGTCCGGCCGGCGGCGGAAACGCGGGCGCTCCGGACGGGGCTGGAAAGGCTGGGCCTCCGGCCGGGGGCGGGAATTGCGGTGCTCCTGACGACAACGACGACCCGCCTAGTGGAAGTCCGGCTGAGGCGCCTGCTGATGGTTCGGCGAGCCCTGCTGCTGGTTGTTGTTCCAGACCGGCGTCGGCGGCGGCACCATGGCGACGATCCGCTCGACCACCTGGGCCGGGTTGATGTTGTCGGCGACGGCGTCGAAGCCCAGCACCAGCCGGTGCGACATGACGTCCCTGGCGACCGATTGGACGTCGGTCGGCAGCACATAGTCGCGGCCGTGGATCAGCGCCAGCGCCCGGGCCGCGGCGACCAGGCCGAGGGTGGCGCGCGGGCTGCAGCCGATCTGGATCACCGAGGTCAGGTCCGGCATGTTGAACTCCCCCGGCGTCCGGGTCGCCAGCACCAGCCGGACGATGTATTCGGCCACCAGGTTGTGCACGAACACGTCCTCGGCCCGCCGCTGCAGATCGCGGACCACCTCCGGATTGAGCACCGGGCTCGAGGACGGCGGATCGACGCTCATCCGGCGCAGGATCTCGAACTCCTCGTTGCCCCGCGGATACGGCACGTCCACCTTGAGCAGGAACCGGTCCCGCTGCGCCTCGGGCAGCGGATAGACGCCCTCGGACTCGACCGGGTTCTGGGTCGCGATGACGATGAACGGGTTGGGCGCCGGATGGGTCCGGCCACCGATCGACACCTGCTTCTCGGCCATCAGCTCGAGCATCGCGGACTGCACCTTGGCCGGTGCGCGGTTGATCTCGTCGGCCAGCACGAAGTTGACGAAGACCGGCCCGAGCTCGACGTCGAAGCCCTCCTGGCTGGCCTTGTAGATCCGGGTGCCGACGATGTCGGAGGGCACCAGGTCAGGGGTGAACTGGATCCGGGCGAACTCACCGCCGACCACGGTCGCGAAGCTGCGGACCGCCAGCGTCTTGGCGACGCCGGGCACACCTTCGAGCAGGATGTGTCCCTTGGCCAGCAGGCCGACCATCAACTGCTCGACCATGTGTTCCTGGCCGACGATGACCCGCTGCACCTGAGAAATGGCCTCGCTCAGCAGTTGCGCCACCTTCTGATTGGCACCCTGGGTCTGCTGCTGGCCCTGTGTCGCGCTGCTCACTCAGTCTCCTCGTAAATCCTTCGTCTGCCGCGCAGCGAACCACCCGTGAACGACGCGGCGGACCCGCTTGCCACCACGAACCTACCGGTGCCCCGGCGCCAAGTCATTCTCGCAGACCCCGTTTCCCGGGCCCGGGTCCGTGGCACGTGGCAGCGCCCGTTCCGCGGCCCTATTCCAGCACCGGACCGGCTCAGCCGGCGCGAGGCCTTCAAACCTACGCAGGTCGCGGACCGGATTCACAGGTACGGCACAGGGAGGCCCCACCGCTTGGGACACCCTCGGCACTAGGCTCTGGCTGCCGAGACACTCGTCCGGCGGCCGTTCCCGTTGGTGCGGCGCACGTAGCGGGCGGGTGCCCGTCGATGTGGTGAGATAGAGGGCGATGTCAACACCCGAACCGCCGCCGGGGCAGCCGGAGTACGTCCCGGTCCACCCGCTGCTGCCCGACGATCCGCCGAAGATCGGCGAATTCTGGCTCGACGCGCGGCTCACCGCCAGCCAGTCCGGCGTGGTCTACACCGGCCACGGCGACTCCCCGTCGGGCGGCGTACCGGTCATGATCGTGCTGCTCTCCGAGGGTGCCGCCGGCGATGCCGCCGCCCGCGACCGGTTCGCCGGCGTCGTCAATCAGATGCACATCGACACCGTGCTGGCCCGCGGCGGGCAGGGCCAGGACTCCGGCCGGCTCGGCCGGCGCTTCCAGACCGACGACGACGACCCGATCTCACCGGACGGGCAGCCGGCCGCGCCGTGGGCGGCCCTCGCCTACGACGGGTCACCGGCCGCCGCCGCCGAGGCGCAACGAGTGCTGAACGAGGTCACCCTCGTCACCCTGCCGATGCAGGGCCGGCCGGCCGGGCCGGACTACCGGCTGTACTGGATCGACCGGATCAAGCCGGGGCTGGCCCGGCTCTGGCCGCTGCCCTGGCCCGGCCGCTACTCCCGGGCCGGCTGGGCGACCATCCTGATCTCCTGGCTGCTGATGATGCTGCTGGCCGCGCTGGCGGTGCTGATCGCGATCTTGATCTTCCGCAACCAGCCGCCGCAGTCGCCGCCACCGCCGGTGCCGCCGACCGCGAGCCCGCCGCCGTCCGGTTCACCGCCACCCTCCGGCTCGCCGCCGCCCTCCTCGGGTTCGCCGCCACCGTCCTCCGGTTCGCCGCCACCGTCGTCCGGTTCACCGTCGCCGTCCTCCGGGTCGCCGTCGCCGAACAGCGGGTCGCCGTCCCCGAGCAGCGGCTCTCCCTCGCCGTCGGACGGATCACCGAGCCAGACGCCCTCGATGTCGGGGTCGCCGTCGCCCGGTGAGTCGGGCGGGCCGACTCCGTCGCAGTCCGGCGGTGGCCCACCGTCGCCGCGGTCCAGGCTCTGACCCTGTGACGGCCGAGATGATCACCCGCAAGGCCGAGGCCGCGCCGGCCTTGATCGTTTCCGATCTGGACGGGACCTTCCTGTCACCGGACGGCACCGTGTCCGAGGTCAATGCGGAGGCCGTCGCCGCCGCGCAGCGGGCCGGGATCCCGGTGATCTTCGCCACCGGACGGCCGGTCCGCTGGCTGGAGGTGATCAGCGACCTGCCCGGTGCGCATCCGACGGTGATCGCCAGCAACGGCGCCGTGCTCTACGACCTGGGCGAGAAGCAGGTGCTCCGGTCGCGCACCATCGACCGGACCCTCGGCCGGGATGCGATCCGGCTGCTCCGCCGCGAGCTGCCGGAGCTGCGGTTCGGCTTCGAGGCGGGCAAGCGGTTCGGTTACGAGCCGGGCTATCTGATCACCGACGACGACGAGGACGATCCGGCGGTCCGGGTCGGCCGGGCCGAGGACCTCGTGCTCGAGGCTGATCACGTCAAGATCCTGGCCCGGCACCCCGAATGGAGCTCCGACGACCTGGCGGCCGCGGCTACCGAGCTGATCGGTGACGTGCTCACCGTGACGCACTCCTCGATGCCGGGGTCCCGGTTGATCGAGCTCAGCCGGCTGGGGGTGAGCAAGGCCTCGATGCTGGCCGAGGTGTGCGCCGACCTGGACATCGCACTGGCCGACGTCGCCGCCTTCGGCGACATGCCGAACGATCTTGATCTGCTGACCGTCGTCGGCCGGCCGCACGCGATGGAGAACGCCCATCCACTGCTGCTCGACCTCGGCATCGCTGTCGTGCCGAGCAACGCGCAGTCGGGCGTCGGCCGGACCATCAGCGGCTGGCTGGCCCAACCGACCGAATGACCTCGCCACCACTGCTGCTGCGCAATCTCCGGCTGGTCGGTGCGCAGTCCGATCCACCGACCGACCTGCTGATCACCGACGGCCGGGTCCGCGACGCCACGGACCGGACCGAGGACGTCGAGTCGATCGATCTCGAGGGCCGGTTCGTGCTGCGCGGCCTGTGGGATCGGCACGTTCATTTCGATCAGTGGTCGCTGGCCCGGCGCCGGATCGATCTCACCCGGACCAGCTCCGCCGCCGACGTGATCGAACTCACCGCCGGCCACGCTGCCGGCAGCGATCCGGTGATCACCGGGTACGGCTTCCGCGATGCCGCCTGGACCGACCGGCCCACCCTGGCCGCCTTGGACCGGGCGGTGCCGGACCGGCCGGTCGTGCTGGCCTCCAATGACCTGCACTGCGCCTGGCTGAATTCCGCGGCCTGCCGCCGGTTCGGGGTCACGCCGAGCACGGACGGGCTGATCCGCGAGGACGCGGCTTTCGCTGTGCTGCAGGCGATCTCGGACCTGGTCGGTGACCGGTCCGACGGCTTGGCCGACGCGGCGGCCCGGGCCGCGGCGGCCCGCGGTCTGGTCGGCATCGTCGAGTTGGAATTCCAGGCCAATCACGAGGTCTGGGCCCGGCGGGTCGCCGCCGGCACCCGGTCGCTACGGGTCGAGTGCGGGCTGTATCCGCCGCACCTGGCCGAGGCGATCCGACTCGGCCTGCGGACCGGTCGGCCGCTGCCGGACGGCGCCGGGCTGCTCACCGGCGGACCGCTCAAGATCATGATCGACGGATCGCTGAACACCCGCACCGCCGCCTGCTGGGACCGGTACCCGGAGCCGGCCGATGCCGATCATGATCACGGCATTCTGCAGTACGACCTGGACTCGCTGACGACGATGATCAAGGAGGCCGGCGAGGCCGGTCTGGAATGCGCGGTGCACGCGATCGGCGACCGGGCCAACACCCTGGCCCTGGACGCATTCGCGGCCGCCGGGCGGACCGGCCGGATCGAGCACGCCCAGCTGATCAAGAACGACGACCTGGCCCGGTTCGGCGCCCTCGGCGTGATCGCCAGCGTCCAGCCCGATCATGTGATCACCGACCGGGACGTCGCCGACCGGCACTGGCCGGGCCGGACCGCGCGCGCCTATCCGTATGCGAGCCTGTTGGCCGCCGGCGGCACGCTGCGGCTCGGCTCGGACGCTCCGGTGTCGCCGCTCGACCCCTGGCTGACGATAGCCGCGGCGGTGCACCGTACCGGCGACGGACGAGAGCCCTGGCACCCGGAACAACGGCTGACCGTCGCCGCCGCGTTGGACGCCTCGACCGGCGGCCGGGCCGCCGTCCGGCCCGGCGACCAGGCCGACCTGGTGATCACCGACCTGGATCCGCTGACCGCGACTCGGGAGCAACTCCGCGAGATGCCGGTGCACGCCACCATGCTCGGCGGCCACTGGACCCACCGCCGCACCGGCTGAAGCCGACCTGTCAGAACTGGTGCTGGCCAGAGCCATCCTCAGTTCTGACAAGTCGGCTTCGGTCGGGCACCGTGATCAAGCGGGCGGTGGTGTCGAGCCGGCGGGCGAGCTCGGTGATCCCCTGCTCGAAGCCGGTCCGGGTGCTCTCCGCGAAGCCGATGAAGAAGCGGTTGGCCAACGGCACGCCCCAGCGCAGCCAGGCGGCGACGTCGAACACCCGGTGGATGATCATGGTCCCGGCGCCGTGGGGCTCGGCCGACCACTCGCCGCGATACCACCAGCCGCCCTGGTAGGCCAACGTCGTGCCCTCGGTCTCGGTCGCGGTGATGCCGGAGCGCAATTCCGGCCAGACCCGGTCCAGCGGGGCGTCGATCTGGCCGGCGACCTCGACCATCAGCTTCTTCCGTGCCCTAGCCACGGGGATCACTGCGCCGGGTGTTCTGGAACGAGGCGAACCGCCAGCCGTCGGCGGTGTCCACCGCGGTGAGCGTCACGACCGAGTCCCGGCTCGGGTCGGCCCGACCTTCGACGGTCGAACCGCCGCTGGAGATGATCAACACCACACCCGCGGCGAGCGGCTTCAGGTCGGCCCTGCCGTTGTCGGGTTCGAGCTTGATCGGCTGCTTGAACAATTCCCGATGGCCTTCCTCGATCGCCGCCCGGCCGCGCAGCCGGAGGCCGAAGAAGGTGATGTAGTCGGCGTCCTCGGTGAACAGCTCGGCGTAGGCGGCGGCGTCGCCGTCGTTCCAGGTCTCGGTCAGCCGGTGCAGCAGCTGGCGTACCTGCTCGGCCGCCTCGGTCGGCGGCGCCGGCGTGTAGGTGTTGATCATGAAGTCCTCCCGGTTTCGTGGTCGGTGGTCGGTTCGCGGAGCACGTCGGCCAGGAGGTCCTGCCGGACGGTGCCGGCCCATTCGAGGTCGCCGCGGTCGATCCGGTCCAGCACCGTGTCGATCCAGTCCAGCTCGGCCTGCTGGACCGCGCGCTCGTACTCGAGCTCGAGCAGCAGCAGGTCCGGCAGTCCTTCCTCGCGGAGCGCGGCGAGCTGCCCGGTCAACGCGGTGACGGCACCGGTGATCGTCGCGGCGCGGGTACGCAGCGCGGCCCGGGCCGATCCGGCGGGCAGACAGCCGAGCAGCGAAACGGCGGCGACGAACGTCCGCCGGTCCAGCTCGGGCACCTCGATCAGGGTCCGCAACCGCGCCGCCAGCTGGGCCCGTCCCTCGTCGGTGATCCGGTAGACGGTCCGCTCCGGCCGATGGCCGTCCCGGAGCGTCTCGGCCGGCGTGATCAACTCGTCCCGGCTCAGCCGCTCGACCGCGTGATACAGGCTGCGCGGCAGCCCGGTGACGTAGTCCTTGTGGGTTTCGACGATGAACCGCTGCAGCTCGTACGCGTGCCCGTCCCGCACCGAGAGCATCGCCAGCACCGTGAGCCCGACCAGGTCGTGACCGCGAGCCATCCACTCCTCCTTGTTAGTGCAAGATGCACTATAGCAACCTGCACCAACCAAGAGGAGTCGCTGACTCAGTCGCTGGTGTTTCCGACCAGGACGACCTTGCCGAGGGTGCGGCGCTGCTCCAGGTCGGCGTGGGCCCGGGCCGCGTCGGCCAGCGGGTACGCGCTCAGCAGCGGCCGCCACTCGCCGGCGGCGGCCCGGCGCAACGCCTCCGCCACGTACGGCCGCAACACCTCCGGTCCGCTACCGCGCGGGAAGCCGAAGCCCCAGGAGGCGCCGACGCCGCGGTCCACCAGGTCGTCGGTGGTCACCCGGGTCGCCGTACCGGAGGAATAGCCGAACATCACCAGCCGGCCGCCGGGAGCCAGCAGCTCGAAGGCGGCCCGGCCGACCTCGCCGCCGACGCCGTCCAGCACCACGGTCGGCTGCCGCTGCACCCGATCGGCCCAGCCGGGCCGGCTGTAGTCGATCAACTCGTCGGGCTCGAGCTCGCGCAGCCGGTGCAGCTTCTCCTCGCCACCCGCGGCGGCGGTCACCCCGGCGCCGGCCGTCCGCGCCGCCTGCACCAGCAGCCAACCGATGCCGCCGGCCGCGGCCGGGATCAGCACCGTGTCGTCGGCCGTCAGGGCCGCCCCGGTCAGCACTCCGACGGTGGTCCGGCCGGTGCCGACCAGCGCCACCGCGTCGGCCGCCGACACCAGGCCGGGCAGCGCATCGAGGTCGAAGAGTCGATCGGCCGCGGTCACCGCCTGTTCGGCGTAACCGCCCGGCACCATGCCCAGGTGCGCGACCACCCGGCGGCCGAGCCACTCGTCGTCGACACCGGCACCGACCCGATCGATCGTGCCGGCGACCTCGCGGCCCGGCACCGTCGGCAGCGCCCCCGGCGGCAGCGGTCCGCCGGTCTCGCCGCGGCGCAGCACGGTGTCGAGCAGGTGGACGCCACTGGCCCGGACCGCGATCCGGACCTCACCCGCGGCGGGGTCGAGGTCCGGCAGTTCGTCGAGGCGCAGGTTCTCCGGCGGGCCGAAGGCGTGCAATCTGATGGCTTTCATGGGATCAACGGTGCGACCTGAAGTCGAGTTGAGGTCAACCGTGTCGTCCGTCACTCGGCTCCGGTCCGCGGGTTCGGGTCACCCGGATCGGCGAGGACTGGTTAGATCGACCCATGGGCACGTCAACACGCAGACCGGGCGCGCCTCGGTCGGGTTCGACGCGTCCGGGCTCGGGGCGTCGGGGATCAGGGCGCCGGGGATCAGGGCAGCGGGGCTCGGGGCGACCGGGGGCACCGCGGCCGGACCGGCACCCACCCCACTCCGCCGACCCGTTCACCGGCGACGAACCCGGCCCGCCGCTCAGCTGGCGCCGGTTGCTGACCGGGGTGCTGATCTGCCTGCCCGCGATCCTGGTCGGCCTCTATGTCGGCTCGACGTCCTTTCGCGGCGGCACCCTGTTTCCCTGGAACCCGGTGATGGTCGACCTCGAGGTCTATCGACTGGCCGGCCGGACCCTGCTCGAGGGCGGCGATCCCTATCACCTGCCCGGCTCGCTGCCGTTCCTCTATCCGCCCTTCGCCGCGCTGCTGGCCGTACCGTTGTCGCTGTTGCCGCTCGCCGCGGTCGAGGTGGCCTGGACGATCGGCGGGGTGCTGGCGATCCTCGCCGTGCTGCATCGGTACGGCCTCGGCGGGGCGCGGCTGTCGCTGATCGGCGCGGCGGTGATCTTCATCGCCGAACCGGTGAACCAGACGCTGAGCTTCGGTCAGGTGGGGATCTTCCTGGTCGCGCTGACCATCCTCGATCTCGTTCCCGGGCCGCGGATCCTGCCCGGCCGGCGACTTCTGCCGCCGGGCGTGCTGACCGGTCTGGCAGCCGCGGTCAAGCTGACTCCGGCGATCTTCTGGCTGTTCCTGCTCGGCGCCGGCCGTAAGGGCCTGGACGCGCCGCGCCGGGCCGGACTGATCAGCATCGGCAGCGCCGCGGTGGTCACCCTGGTGACCGCCGTCGTCGTGCCCCGGACCTCGCTGGATTTCTGGGGCCGGCTGGCCCAGGGCGACACCGGGCTCGGCAACAGCTTCGTCTACTTCACCAACCAGTCGGTGATGGCCGACGTGGTCCGGGTGCTCGGCGTCGGCCGGCCCAGCCAGCTGATCGCGCTGGCCGCCTGCGCCGTCGTGGCGCTGCTCGGCGCCTGGGTCGGGTTGCTCTGGCACCGGCGCGGGATGACCGGCTTCGGGGTCGCCCTGTGCGGGCTGGCCGGGCTGCTCGCCTCGCCGGTCTCCTGGAGCCATCACTTCGTCTGGATCGTGCCGCTCGGGCTGTGCCTGGCCGGTCCGCTGTTGCCGCGGCAGGTGGGCGCACCCCGCGGGCTTCCGTTGTGGTTCCAGATCCTCGGCTGGGCGTTCGTCGGCTGGGTGGTCGTGGCGCCGTACAAGCAACTGCCGGGCGGGGCCGACGTCGAGCTGACCTGGTCACCGGCGCAGAACCTGATCGCCTCCACCACCGCACTGCTCGGTCTGGCGATCTTGCTGGCGGCACTGATCCTGATCTTCAGGCGTTCCGAACGGACGACGACCGCGGGGTAACCAGTCGGCGAACGGTTCGCCACCGGTTGGTACGGTGGCACCGATGACCGCCGAGCCGACGAGCCATTCGACCGCCGCCGACGATCAACAGATCTCCACCCGGATCGGATTGTTGGATCGTCGAACCGCCTTATATCTGGCCACTTTGCTGATCCCCCTCGCCGGCTACGGTGTCGCGCTGAAGATCATCAGGATGAGTGCGCGCTGGCCGTCCGGACCACTGGAGCTGCTGGACCAACTCAGCTCCGATCTGATGTTCGGCGCCGGTTTCGGGCTGGCCTGGCTTGTGATCATCGCCACAATCGGACGGCGGACGCCGGCCCGGCCGGTGGCCTTCGTGATCATGCATCTGACCGCGATCATCGTCGCCGCGGTGAGCACCGGCTTCCATGTCTACTTCCAGCGCACCGGATCACCGCTGACCCTGGAGCGGCTGACCTCGGCGATCGGCTCCGCCGCCGAGATCTCCGGTCTCGTCGCCGCCGAGCTCCGGCCCGAGCTCGCGCTGCTGTTGATCGGCGCCGTCGGGTACGCGATCGCCGGCCCGGCCGTGATCACCCGATTGATCATCGGCAAGGATCCGACCAGGACCGGCCGGGCGACCGGGCGGCCGCTGATCCCGGTCGTCGCGCTGACCACCGCGTTGCTGCTCGGCTCCTGTTACAGCGGGCCGTCCTCGCCCAGCTACTTCTCCCGCGCCCCGGTGCTCGCGGTGGGGCTGAGCGGCCTGGAGGATTCGGCCGCGACCAAGCCGCAGGACCTGCCCGAGCCGGCCGCGATCACCCCGCCGACCGGCACCACCTTGACGGCCGGGCCGAAGACCGAACGCCGCAACGTGGTGATCATCACCCTCGAATCCCACCGGGCGATCTCCACCGCGCCGTACACCCAGGATCTCGCGATCACCCCGAATCTGGCCGCCCTGGCCGAGACGAGCCTGGTCGCCGAGCAGGCCTACGCCGTGATGCCGCACACCTCGAAGTCGCTGACCGCAACCTATTGCGGCGTCGAGCCACCGATGGACACCCAGAACAGCGAGGCCGGTGGCGACGGAACCGGCGGTCGGGGCGTTGCCGCGCGCTGCCTGCCGGAGTTGCTGTCCCAGCAGGACTACCGGTCGGCCTTCTTCCAGTCCGCCACCGAGTCCTACGACCGCCGCCGGGACGTGATCACCCAGCAGTTCGGCTTCGACGAGTTCTACGGCCTGGAGGACCTGCCGCAGGACGGGTTCTCGTCGGCCAACTACTTCGGCTACGAGGACGACGTGATGCTGCAACCGAGCCGGGAATGGATCCAGCGCGATCCGAAGACCCCGTTCCTGCTCGGCTACCTGACCGTCACCGCGCACCACGACTACAAAATGCCGGACGGCTTCGAGACCGAGCAACTGTCCGACGATCCGGAGCTGAACGACTACCTGAACGGGCTGCGTTACCAAGATCGCTTCGTCGGCAAGGTGATCCAGCAGTTCAAGGACCTCGGTCTCTACGACGACACCGTGTTCGTGATCACCGGTGATCACGGTGAGGGCTTCAGCGAGCACGGGCTGCGCCAGCACGACAACACGATCTATCAGGAGGGCGTCCAGGTGCCCTTGATCGTCCACGATCCACAGCGGTTCGGCGGCGGGCAGCGGCTGACCACACCGGTGCAGCATCCGGCCACCCTGCCGACCGTCACCGACCTGCTCGGCTACCGGATCACCGGCGGCGGTTACCGGTCGCCGTCGCTGCTCAGCAAGGCGGGTCGGCCGCCGGTGATGATCAGCTGCTTCGAGGACGCCCGCTGCCTGGCCCGGATCGAGGGTTCGATCAAATACATCCACCACTACGGGTTCCGTCCCGACGAGGTCTTCGATCTCGCCGCCGACCCGGGCGAGACGACCAACCTCGCGGCCGCGACGCCGCCGGCGGAGCTGGCCCGCTACCGGGCCGAGGTGCTGCAGTGGCGCCGGCAGGTGGACCGGCTGTACGAGGACTTCCGGAATCCGGTGACCGAACAGCCACGCTGATTCCGGCGCGGATCGTGTCATGATCACTCCATGGCCGACTCCGCGCAGTCAGGTTCCGCACCATTTGATCCGGGGCACCTTGATCCGGAGCAGCCCGACCCCGGGCCACCCGCCGGCCGGTCCTCCCGCGTGTTCGGCGGGATCGAGACCAACGCCCTGAACCCGATCTCCGAGGCCGAGCGGAAGGGCCGCCCGCGCGGCCTGTTCTGGCCCTGGTTCGGCGCCAACGTCTCGGTGTTCGGCATCAGCTACGGCTCCTTCGTCCTCGGCTTCGGCATCTCGGCGCAGCAGGCGATCGCCGTCGGCATCGTCGGCATCGTGGTCTCGTTCGCCCTCTGCGGCTTCGTGTCGTTGGCCGGCAAACGTGGGTCCGCGCCGACCATGGTGCTGACCCGGGCGGCGTTCGGCGTCCGCGGCGGCCGGATCCCGGCCGTGCTCTCCTGGCTGCTGACCGTCGGCTGGGAGACCGCGTTGACCTCGCTCGCGGTGCTGGCCACGTCGACCGTTTTCACCGCGCTGGGCTGGCACGGCGGCACCGCGACCAAGATCGTCGCGTTGATCGTCGTCGCCGCGTTGATCTTCGTCAGCGGCGTCTTCGGCTTCACCCTGATCATGCGACTGCAGGTGGTGATCACGGTGATCACCGGAGTGCTGACCGTGGTCTACGCGATCTTGGTGCTGGACCAGGTCAACCTGACGACGATCGGTTCGCTGCCGGCGGGATCGATGCCGCAGGTGATCGGCGCCCTGGTCTTCATGATGACCGGGTTCGGTCTCGGCTGGGTGAATCTCGCCGCCGACTACTCCCGCTATCTGCCCCGGTCGTCCAGTGGGCCGGCGGTGGTCGGCTGGACCACGTTCGGCGCGGCCCTGGCCCCGGTACTGCTGTTGATCTTCGGCGTGCTGCTCGCCGGCTCCTCGGCCGACCTCAGCAGCCAGATCGGCAGCGACCCGATCGGCGCCCTGACCACGGTGCTGCCGCCGTGGTTCCTGATCCCGTTCGTGGTCGTCGCGGTGCTCGGCCTGGTCGGCGGGGCCGTGCTCGACATCTACTCCTCCGGCCTGGCGTTGCTCAGTGCCGGGCTGCGCACCCCGCGCTGGGTCGCGGCCGGCATCGACGGTTGCCTGATGATCATCGGATCGGTCTACATCGTCTTCTTCGCCAGCGATTTCCTCGGTCCGTTCCAGGGCTTCCTGATCACCCTCGGGGTCCCGGTCGCGGCCTGGTGCGGGATCATGGTGGCCGACATCGCGCTGCGTCGTACCGACTATGTCGAGCAGGATCTCTATCGCACCGACGGCCGCTACGGTGACGTCCGGGCCCTGCCGGTGACCTTGATCATCGTCGGGACCGTGCTCGGCTGGGGTCTGGTCACCAACACCGCGGCTCCCTGGCTCGGCTGGCAGGGCTATCTGCTCGGCCCGATCGGTGGCCGGGAGGGCGACTGGGCCTACGCCAACCTCGGCGTTGCCGTCGCCCTGGTGATCGGCTTCGCCGGCTATCTGATCTTCGCCCGGCGCTCGATCGCCCGCCAGGAGGACCGCGGCTGACGGCCGCCTCGCACCGAGCCGATCGACCTGGCCGGCCGTTCAGGTACCGGTGAACACCACGCCGATCCGCTGCCGGACGGTGTCCATCAGCCGGTGCGCCGCGATCGAGTGGGCCAGCGGCCGCTCCGCCGACTGGGTCCGGCCGGCCGCGAGGTCCCGGGCGACCGCGGCCGCCTCCCAGCACAGCGCCTGGTGCCCGACGGCCGGCTCGGTGTAGCGCAGGATCTCGCCGTCGGCCCAGGTCCGGACGACGACGTCACCGGGCTGGTAGAACGGCCCGGGCAGCTCGATCGCCCCGCGGCTGCCGGCGATGGTCGCGGCGGTCGGGGTGGAGGCACCGAGCCCGGTGTACAGGACGGCCAGCGCACCGGCCCGGTCGCGGACCAGCGCACCGGTCTGGGCGTTGACGCCGAACCGGTTGGTCTCGCCGGTGGCCAGCACCTGCACCGGCTCGCCGAGCAGCAGCGCGGCCAGCGCCACCGGATAGCTGCCGAGGTCCAGCAGGCTGCCACCGGCCAGCGCGGGATCCATCGCGCGGTGGCCGTCGGGCAGCCACTCGCCGTATTCGGCCAGGACGGTGCGCAACTCGCCGATGGCGCCCGATTCCAGGACCTGGCGGACCACGTCGAAGCGCGGTAGGAAGAACGTCCAGAGCGCCTCGGCGCAGTAGACCCCGGCCGCCCGGGCCCGGTCGGCGATCCGGGTGGCTTGGTCGGCGTCGAGGCCGAGCGGTTTCTCGACCAGCGCGGGCTTGCCCGCGTCGATGGCGGCCAGCGCCCCCTCGAGGTGCGCGGGGTGCGGTGTCGCGACGTAGACGATCTCGACGCCGGGATCCGCGGCCAGTGCAGCCGCGTCGCCGTACGTCCGCGGGAGGTCGTGCCGATCGGCGAACGACAAGCGGCGGTTCGGCTCCCGCGACGCCACCGCGACGACCGTCTGCCGGGTGTGCTCTCGCAGCGCGGCCACGAACCGGTCCGCGATCCAGCCGCTGCCCAGCACGCCCCAGCGCAGCCCCGGCGCGGTCATCGGGTCCGGCAGCCGGGGCCGGATCGCGCGCACCGCCTCGATCGTCGATCGGCTCACGGCGGCAGCACCCCGCTGTCGCCGGGTCCGGCGTCCACCGGCAGCCAGGCCCCGCCGTCCTTCATCGAGCCGACCGCCGCGGCTGCCACCCCGGTCGCCCGCAGCCCGTCCCGGGCGTCGGCCAGCGCCGCCGGCTCACCCCGCCGGATGGCGTCGGCCCACGCCTGCAGCTCGAGCCGGTAGGCGGCGGCGAACCGCGGCCGCCAGTCGGCGGGCTGCGCCGTCCAACGACGCAGCCCGCTGGTCAGCACGACGTCGGCGGCCACCGGAAGCTGCCCGGAGCCTTCGGTCCCGACGACCTCGCAGCCGATGTCGTAGCCGGATCGGGCGTTGAGGAAGACCTCGATGGTGGCCAGGGCCCCGTCGGCGGTGCGCAGCAGGATCAGTTGCGGGTCGTGCCAGCCGTCGACGGCCGAGGCCGGGGCGTGCCAGCCGACCTCGACGACCGGGGCGGACAGCAGCCACGGCACGGTGTCGAACTCGTGGATGGCCGAGCCGGTGATGCTGGATACGCTGCTGGCTCCGGCCGCGGACGAGACGCCGCGGCTGCGGCAGTGCACCAGCACCGGCCGGCCGACGGCGCCGTCCGCGATCGCCTGCCGCAGCCGTACGTGAGCCGGGTCGAACCGGCGCATGAAGCCGACCGACACCAGCCGCGCTCCGCCGGCGTCCTCCGCGGCGACGATCGCCGCGCACTCGTCGACGGTCGGCGCCAGCGGCTTCTCGCACAGCACCGGCTTGCCGGCGGCGACGGCGGCCAGTGTCAGCTCGGCGTGGCTGGCGTCGGCGGCCGCGATGATCACCGCGTCGACGTCGTCGGCCGCGATCAACTCGAGCGCGGAGCCGGCGACCCGAGCGTCGTCCAGCCGATCGGCCAGCGCGGTCGCGCGTTCCCGGTCGACGTCGCAGACCGCGGTGACTCGGACGCCGGCGACGGTCCGGGCGGCGAGCAGCGCGTGGTCGGTGCCCATGATGCCGGCTCCGATCACGCCGATCCGGAGGCCGCTGTCCGGGTTCATCGGTCGTCGCCCGCTTCGGCCTTCAGCCGGTGGAGCAGCCGGGTCAGCTCGGCCCGGACGTCGGCGTAACGCGGGTCCTGGTACACGTTGATCAACTCCTGCGGATCGGCCGCCAGGTCGAACAGCTCCCACTCCGGGGTCATCGACTCCGCACTCGAACCGGTCGTGCCGAGGCCCTCCCCGTAGTAGTGGATCAGCTTGTGCCGGGCGGTGCGCACGCCGTAGTGGGCGCAGACCGAGATCGCCGACAGATGCTCCCAGTAGCGGTAGTAGAACGCGTCCCGCCAGCCCTCGACCCGGGCGCGCTCGCAGACCGGGCGGAAGCTGCGACCCTGCGTATCCGGCGGTGCTGCCACCCCCGCATAGTCCAGCAGCGTCGGCGCGAAGTCGAGGTTCAGCACCATCGCGTCCCGGGTCTCCCCGGCCGGGACCGCCCGCGGATAGCGGACCAGCAGCGGCATCCGCAGTGATTCCTCGTACATGAAGCGTTTGTCGAACCAGCCGTGGTCGCCGAGGAAGAAGCCCTGATCGGAGGTGTAGACGACGATGGTGTCCTCGGCCAGGCCGGCATCGTCGAGCCAGTCCAGCACCCGGCCCATGCTCTCGTCGACCGCCGCGACGCAGCGCAGATAGTCGGCGATGAACCGCTGGTACTTCCACTGCCGCTCCGCGGACCAGGTCAGCCCGGCGGGCACCGGCTCCTTCAGCTCCTCGGCACTGAGGTGAGTGTCGACGCGGATCCTGGCGATCCGGGCGGCTGTCGCGCGGCCCTCATGATCATCGTCGTACGTCGACGGCACCGGCACCGGGCCGTCGGCGAACAGGCCGCGATGCCGCTCGGCCGGCACCCACGGGCTGTGCGGGGCCTTGTGCTGCAGCAGCAGCAGGAACGGCCGCTCGGGATCGCGGCGGTCCAGCCAGTCGAGCCCGAGGTCGGTGATCAGGTCGGTGACGTAGCCCCGGTGCCGAGTGCGGGTGCCCGATTCGATCAGCTCCGGGTCGACGTAGATCCCTTGGTCGGGCAGCACGTTCCAGTAGTCGAAGCCGGCCGGGTCGTGCCGCTCGCCGTGGCCGAGGTGCCACTTGCCGACGATCGCGGTCTGGTAGCCCGCCCGCTGGAACAAGATCGGGAATGTCGGCTGCCGGTTGTCCAGCTTGTCGTCCAGGGTGTAGACGCCGTTGCGGTGGCTGTAGGTCCCGGTCAGGATCGACGCCCGGCTCGGCGTGCACAGGGCGTTGGTACAGAACGCGTTCGTGAACCGCAGTCCCTCGGCCGCCAGCCGGTCCAACTGCGGGGTCGTCGTGATCGCGCTGCCGTAGCAGCTCAGCGCGTGCGCCGCATGGTCGTCGGTCAGCACGAAGACGATGTTCGGCCGCCGGGTCATCGAGCCGCCAGGACGGTCGCGGCGGTGATCGGCCCGTGGCACAGCCGGCCCAACACGGACGCGCCGAGGGCCGGCACGACGAAGATCAGCGGCCACGCGATGATCACCGCGGTGCCGCAGCCGACCAGCACGATCAGGCAGCGCACCGCCGTGGCCGGGGTGCCGAGGGTGGCCAGCACCGCGGCCCGGACGATCCGCGGCCCGGTGCCGTCCGTCTCGGCCAACGCGACGAAGAGGTACGGCGTCGCGGCCAGGTAGCCGACGCCGACCGCGATCAAGATCGCGCCGGCACCGACCCGCACCGGGTCCGGTGCGGCCGAGAGCGCCGACAGGTCTCCGGCCACCACCACGCCGGCGACCAGCCACAGGCCGCCGATCATGGTCGAGCGGCCGAAGCCGGCGCGCAGTGCGGCCACGAACTGCCGTGCGCCGACCCGGTCCCTGGAGCGGCTCCGGGCCAGCCGGAACAGTGCGACGGTGGCGGCCGGTGCGGTGATCACCGGCAGCGAGGCGACCAGCCAGAGGGTGGCCAGCCAGGTCAGCTCGATCGTGGCGGCGAGCAGCCGGTACAACGGCGCCTCGACCGTTCGTCCCGCTCCTCCTTCTGGCACAGTTCCTCCTTCTGTCACGGCCTTCTCCTTCGTCGTCGCGTCCGCTGATCAGGAGCCGATCAGTTCCTTGGTCTGCTGATCCATCTCCTGCAGCACCGCCCCGACGTCGTCGCGGCTCCCGGTCCACAGTTCGTCGATCTTGACCGAGTAGACCGACGCCTCCCACTCCGCGTAGCGCTCGTGGAAGGTGAGGACGACCCCGTCCTGCTCGACCGGCCCGAAGAACGCCGCGTCGAACACCTTCCGCGGCACGGTCTTCTCCGGCGGGTACGCGTTGTCGCCGAAGCCGATCCGGGCCGGCACCATCGAGCCCATCCGGGAGATCTCCGGCAGCGTCTTCGGGTCGGCCATCAGCTGCTTCATCACTTCGAAGCTGACCTCCGGCGCCCGGCTCGTCGACGGCAGCGAGAACGCCGACCCGCCGACCTGCTGGAACCGGCCCGCCGTGCCGCGTGGGGTGGGCGCGGCGGTCCAGGTGAACTTGCCGTCGACGAAGTCGTCGATCACGAACGCCGAGTCGTTGATCTGGGTCAGGATGGCCACCCGCTCCGAGCCGAACAGCGCGAAGTCGCCGGCGCCGCCCGCGTCGACCGTGTTCAGGTCGCCCGGCGTGGGCATCACCTTGTATTTGTGCATGGCGTCGAACAGATACTGGATGGCGGCGATCGTGCCGTCGTCGGCGAGGTGGCTGACGGTGCCGTTGTCGGTGAAGTAGTCACCGCCGAACGATCGCACCAACCAATACATCTGCACGGTGTAGGTCGGCAGCGTCATGGCCCAGGACTTGTCCGGATCCTTGGCGGCGGCCTTCAGCGTGATCGCCGCCTCGAGCAGGTCGTCGAGGGACCAGTCGGCCGTCGGCAGGTCGACCCCGGCCCGGTTGAACCAGTCGACGTTGACGTACAGGCCGCCGGCCACGATGTCGTACGGCATCCCGTACTGCTTGCCGTCGAACTTGAACCCGTCGATCTGACTGGCGAAGTAGCTGTCCGGCCAACCGTCCGGCGGCGCGGCGGTGATCAGGTCGTCGAGCGGTTCGAGCAGTCCGGCGGCGGCGAACTGCGGCACGAACCGCCCGTGCATCCAGCACAGGTCGACCGCGCCGCCGCCGGCGATCGTCGTCTGCAGCGTCGGGAAGAAGTCGTTGAACGGGACGCCGAAGTCGATGTTCCACTTCACGTCGGGATGCTGGGCGGCGAAGTACTCACCGGTGAAGCGCTGCCATTTCTCGATTTCTTCGGCACTCTCCCAGGACGACGCCTGCCACTGGGTGAGCGGGCCCTGGTCGCCGGCGCCGGGGTTGCAGCCGGCCAACGACGGCAGGCCGGCCGCGGCCAGCGCCCCCAGGGTGCCGCCGAGGAAGCCTCGCCGGGTCGGCCCGGTTCGTGTTTCGGGGATCATCCTTTTACTCCTGTCATGGCGATGCCGCGAACGTAATAGCGCTGCCCGATGACGAACATCAGCAGCAGTGGGAGGACGCTCAGCGTCGACGCGGCCATGATCAAATGCCACGGCGTGCGGCCCGGGTTGAGGGTCTGGAAGGCCAGCAGGCCGACCGGGAGCGTCTTGGTGTCCATCGTGTTGATCATGATCAGTGGCCAGAGGAACTCGTTCCAGGTCCACAGGAAGGTGAAGATCCCGAGGGTGGCGATGACCGGCGTGATCAGCGGCAGCACGATCTGCCAGTAGATCCGGCCGAAGCCGGCCCCGTCGACGCGGGCGGCCTCCTCCAGCTCGGTCGGCAGGCCCATGATGAACTGGCGCATCAGGAACGTGCCCCACGCGGTGAACATCGCCGGCAGGATCAGCGAGGCCAAGGTGTCCACCAGCGAGAGCGACCGCATGATCATGTAGAGCGGGACCATCAACACCGGGAACGGGATCATCATCGTCGCCAGATAGCCGAGAAAGATCTTGTCCCGGCCGGGGAACCGGAGCCGGGCGAAGGCGTAGCCCGCCATCGACGACGTCAACACCGCGCCGAGGGTGGAGAGGACGGAGACGATCAGGCTGTTCAGGAAGAACCGGTCGAACGGCAGCGCGTTCCAGGCCTCGACGTAGTTCGACCAGCGCCACTCCACCGGCAGGAAGGAGGGCGGGAACTGATAGATCTCCCCGGTGCTCTTCAACGACGACAGCACCATCCAGACGAACGGCGCCACGAACACCAGCGCGACCAGCGTGCAGGCCAGATACACCGCGACCGTGTGCACCGTCCGGCCCGGTCGGCGCGGCCGCCGGGTCGGGGTCGCCGCCGACGTGATCGCCGTCATCGTCCGGCCCCGCGCTCGCGGCGGACCTGGCGACGTTCGGCCTGCCGCGGCTCGCCGTAGACCCATCGTCGACTCAGCCGCCACTGGACCGCGGTGATCACGAAGATCACCAGGAACAGGAAGAACGCCAGGGCGGCGGCATAGCCCATCCGGGAGAAGACGAAGGCGTTCTGGTAGATGTAGTAGACGATGGTCGTGGTGCTGAAGGCCGGGCCGCCCTCGGTCATGATGTAGAACTGGTCGAACGCCTGCAGGGTGCCGATGAACGACGTCACGAAGATGAAGAACGTCGCCGGCGAGACCATCGGGATCACGATGTAGCGGATCCGCTGGAACCAGTTGGCGCCGTCGACCCGGGCCGCGTCGAAGTAGTCCCGCGGGATCGCCTGCAGCGCCGCGAGAAAGATCAACATCGGATAGCCGACGCCGCGCCAGTTGCTCATCACGATCAGTGCCGGCATCGCCCAGTTGGTGTCGGCCAGCCAGTTGGGTCCCTCGATGCCGACCAGGCCGAGCAGGAAGTTCGCGATGCCGACGTCGGGGTTGTAGATCCAGGTCCAGGCCACGGCGATCGCGACCGTGAGGGTGACGAACGGCAGGAACACGGCGGTCCGGAAGATCGCCAGCCCGCGCACCGCCTGGTTCAGCAGCAGCGCGATGAAGAACGCGATCACCACCGCGACCGGGACCGCGCCGATCGAGAAGTAGAGCGTGTTGCGCATCGCCTTCCAGAACAGCGGATCGCGCAGCGCCCGCTCGTAGTTGTCCACGCCGATGAACTCCGGGTCGCCGCCCAGGCTCCAATTGGTGAAGGTCAGGCCGAGCGCCATCCCGATCGGCAGCAGACCCAGCAGCAGGAAGCCGGTCGCGTTCGGAGCCAGGAACAGATAGCCGGCCACCGCCTCCCGGCGACGGGCCGACCGGCCGCGCGGCGGTCGCGGCTCGGGCTGCTGGGTCGGCGCCGGCAACGCGACCTCGGTGGCCGTCATGACGTCGCCGGAGCGGCCGCGCGGTCGGCCAGCGCAGCGTCGAGCAACCCTTGCACGTACGGCACCGCCGGCCCGGCGTCGGCCTCGGTGGTGGGCCAGAAACAGAAGTCGACCGTCCACCACGGGAGTTCGGTCACGTCCGGCCCGAGCGCGTCGAGCACCCCGGCGAAGTCCACCCGGCCGGTGCCGAACGGGAGATGGTTGCTCGTGTCGTCGTCGTGCAGCGAGCCGTCGCCGTCGATCAGGTGCAGGTGTCCCAGCCACGGAGCCAGCCGGCGGGCGTACTCCACCTCGCCGCCCGCGAGCAACTCCGGCTCGGCGCCGTGCCGGGCACCGGCCACTGCGCCGGCGTAGGCGTGCGCCGTGTCGAAGAGGACCTGGAAGTTCGGCTCGTCGACCTCGGTCAGCAGCCGGACGACCTCACTGGGACGGTTGAGCCAGAACCCCGGCTCGAACTCCCAGAGCAGCACGACTCCGTCGTCCGCGCAGCGCCGGGCGCCCGCCTGGAACGCGGTGACGAGCTGGGCCAGCCGTTCCTCGGCGAGTTCGGCCGGCACCGCGTCCGGTGCGGTCACCGTGTCGGTGCGCACCGAGCGGATGCCCGTCCGCCGGCAGAAGGCGAGCACGGAATCCAGTCGCTGCAGGTAGGCCCCCAGCGGCGCCTCGGCCGGCGGCACCGTTGTGAAGTCCGGCGCGTACGCGGAGATCCCGAGACCGTGATCATCGACGATCCGGCGCAGGTCGGCGCAGGCCGCCGCCGAACCGAAGTCCTCGTCATGCGGGTGCGGTCGGAATCCGTTGATCTCGACGGCGTCGTAGCCGACCTTCCGGAGGTAACGACAGACGGCTTCGAACGACCACGGCTGCTCGGCGAAGGGACCGAAGGTAAAGGCCCAACTGCCGAAGGAGATGCCTGGTCCGCCGATCCCGTTCGCCGGCTCCGGTGTCATCATGACTGCGTCCACCGCCCTTCACATCGCTGTGTTATGCCTCGGGACGCTACCGGCCGGGACCTTGGAACGGCTTGTAAGAAATACCCTCATCATTGGAAAATCCTGAACACCTGACCGGACAGACCGATCGAGGTCAGGCCTCGCCCCGCTCCGGGTCGGCGAGGGAATCGCTGCCCCGGTTGATAATCTGCCGGAGAAGCGGACCGGACGGTGCGACGTTGCCCCGTGGCCCGGCAGGGACTGAGGAGGACTCTTGGGAGACTCGGCCGAGCTCGACACGGTCTACCGACAGGCCGCCATGCAGGCGGTGAACGAAGTCGGCACGTTGTTCTTCGCCAAAGATCACGAACGCCGCTTCATCATGTGCAGCGATGCCTTCGTGCGACTGATGGGCTACGCGCGCTCCGATCAGATCATCGGTCTGCGGGACGAGGACATCTCGCCCGAATACCTGGTTGATCATTACCGCAGCTACGACGAGAAGGTCCTGCAGCGCGGCGAGCCGGTGATCGATCTGGTCGAGCTGGTCCGCAACGTCGACGGATCGTACGACTGGTTCGTCACCACCAAGTGGCCGATCTTCGTCGGCGACCGGATCGTCGGCCTCGGCGGGGTCACCCGGGCCCTCACGCCGCGACACCCGGCCGCCGCCGACGAGTTCCCGCTCACCCCGGCCGTGGAGTTGATCGCCCGGGAATACGGCCGCCGGCTGACCATCAACGAGATGGCCGATGCGGTGTCGATGTCGGCCAGCTATTTCACCCGGATGTTCAAGAGCCACTTCGGCACCACCCCGCACCGCTACCTGCGACAGGTCCGGCTGATGGCCGTGGCCGACCTGTTGTCGACCACGGACATGCCGCTGTCCAAGATCGCCAGGGCGACCGGTCACTACGATCAGAGCCATATGTCGAACGAGTTCTTCCGCGAGCGCTCCATGACACCGTCCAGCTATCGCCGCCGGCACCAGGGCAGTGCCCGCCGGTCGGCGGTCGGCCCGGGCTGACCGCCCACCGGTGCGCTGCGGTCGGTGATCATGAGCCGTCGACCGGGTCCCGGTTGGGCTCGAGTCGGGCCAGTCCGGGCACGGCCTCGGCCAGCACGGCGATCGTCTCGGTGGTCCAGGCCTGCGACATCACCAGCCCGACCTGATCGAAGCCGAGCGCGGCATGCGCCGCCATCCGGCGGACGAAGTCGGCACTGGACTCCCCCGGCAACAGCCGAGTGCCGATCGTCTTGACGATCTCGCCGTACGGCCGGCCGACGTCGGCGCAGTGCCGGGCCAGCACCGCCAGCTTCCGCCGTACGGTCTGTCCGCCATCGGGGATGTCGAACAGATTGCACGCGTCCGCGTACCGGGCGACCAGCCGCAGCGTCTTCTTCTCCCCGTCGCCGCCGATCAAGATCGGCGGATGCGGATCGCTGATCGGCAACGGACTACCGACCGGGCCGGTCAGCTTGAGATGCTTGCCCTCGAACGGCGTCTCATCGCCCCGCCACATCTGCCGGGCCAGCTGGATGGTCTCCTCCAGCCGCTCGAACCGCTCCGCCACCGGCGGCATCTCCAGCCCCATCCGATCGGCCTCGCCGCCGTGGTAGCCGGCGCCGATGCCGAGCCAGGCCCGGCCGCCGGACAGCACGTCCAGGCTGGTCACGGCCTTGATCAACAAGGCCGGTGCGCGGAAGGTGACTCCGGTGACCATGGTGCCCAGCCGGACCCGCTCGGTGCGCGCCGCGAGGAAGCCCAGGGTCGTGTACGCCTCCAGCATGTCGGTCGCGTCCGGCGACACCGTCGGATCGGCCTGGAGCAGATGGTCCGGCACCCAGAGGGTGTCGATCCCCGCGGCGTCGGCGGCCTCGGCGACCTTGATCAGGTTGTGTCGCAGCCGGGTCGGACCCTCGGCCCAGGACTGGTTGCTCAGACTGATGCTGAGCCGCATCCCGTTGGTCATGATCAGTTCCCCTGTCCCGGCACCGGCGGCGGCTGCAGCAGTCCGATGTGCACCCCGGCCAGTCGCCATTGATCAGCTTCGCGAACGACCAGCAGGCTCAGCCGGAACCGGCCCGAGTTGTCCTGGCCGGCGAACCGGGTCTGCTGCGCCAGCACCGCGATCACCGCGGCCGCGTCGCCGAACTCCCGGACCTGCGGCTCCTCGACGGCGAAGGCGTCGTTGTGCAGACCGTTGCCGAACCGGACCAGCCACTGCTCCCGGGTCAGCACGAAGCCGGCCGGACCGACCCCGGCGAAGTCGGCGGCAAGCACCGATTCCAGCGCCGTCGCGTCGTTCGCCTGTTCGGCCGCCGCCCACCGATCCAGCAGTTCCAGTACGTCGGATGACGATGACATGTCTCCTCCTGAGAATCCCCGCGATCCGGTCGATCACGATGATTTGTAGAGTAACCCCAAAATTAGTGCTACACCAACTTTGGTGCTAGATTTCTCCTGTGGGACTTCGTGAGCAGAAGAAGGTACAGACCCGGGCCCGGCTGACCGAGACCGCCTGGCGACTGGCCGCCGGTCGCGGCTTCGAGCAGGTCACGGTCGCGGAGATCGCCCGCGAGGCCGAGGTCTCCGAGGCCACCCTGTTCAACTACTTCCGGACCAAGGAGGACCTGTTCTACGCGCCGTTGGAGGCCTACGGTGATCAACTCATCGACGCGGTCCGGACCCGCGAATCCGGCACGTCGGCGCTGGCCGCGGTCCGCCGGTTCCTGCTCCAGGAGCGCGGCCTGCTCGGTTCGCTGGAGCCGAACGAGGCGGCGGCGCTGGCGCAACTGCAGGTGCGGATGAAGGTGATCAGCGACAGTCCGACGCTGCTGGTCCGGGAACAGCGCGCCTTCGCCCGGTACACCGAGGATCTGGCCACCCTGCTGGCGGCCGAGGACGACAGCGATCCGATCACCGCCGCAGTGGTCGGCCATGCGTTGATCGGGGTCCACCGCAGCCTGATCGGCCACGTCCGACGGCGGGTGCTGGCCGGCGTCCCGTTGCGCCGGATCGCCCGTGAGGTCCGCGATCACGGCGGTCAGGCGTTCGCACTGCTGGAGTCCGGTCTCGGGCGGTACGGTGTAGCTGCCTGATCTCCGGTCGGGCACGAACAATGGGGAGGATTCATGGTCGAATCGATGGCGGAGTCGGGTCTGTTGATCATCATCGGGCTGCTGACCGCGCTCGGCAGCGGCCTGGCCTGTGGCTTCTACCTCACCTTCTCCGCGGCGGTGATGGATGGGCTCGACACGCTCGGCCCGACTGCGGCGACCCGGGGGATGCAGTCGTTCAACATCACCGTCGTCCGGCCGCCGCTGATGATCGTGCTGTTCGGCACCGGTCTGCTCAGCATCGTGTTGATCATCGTCGCGTTGATCACGTCCAGCGGAAGCTCGACCTGGCTGCTGGTGATCGGCGCCGTGATCTATCTGGTCGGCAGCCCGATCCTGACCATGGCCTACAACGTGCCGCGGAACAATGCGCTCGACCAGGCCGACCCGGACGGCCCGGAGATCGCCGAGCAGTGGGGCCGCTACAGCCGCGAGTGGACCGCGGCCAACCACGTCCGGGCGCTCGCCTCCGGGATCGCCACCGTGCTGTTGATCTTGGGCCTGGTCGGCCTCTGATCGCCGAGCCGGCTACTTCGTCGGCTCGGCGAGATCGCGGACGATCCGGGTGAGCGCAGCCCGGTCGAGCTCACCTTTGGTGCTGATCAGCACCAAGGTCGGGAAGTCGGGATTGACCGGCTGCTGCAACATCACGACGGCGACCGGCTCGGTGTAGTTCCGGCACGCGTTGGTGCACTCGTAGTAATCCTGACTGAACACGTCGGCCGGTCCCAACCAGCTGTCCACTCGCTGGACGGCCTTCGGTGCGGCCACGTCGGCGATCGTCCGGTAGGTGCCATGGTTTCCGTTGCCGGTGCGGCCTCGGGCCGGACTCTCACAGGTGCGGGCGGCGGCGTAGGCGCGCAAGCCGTGATCGGAGAAGTCGATCTCCGCGATCTGGCAGTCGCGACGGGCGCCGCTGTAGAACCCGCTGATCATCGTGCCCGGCGGCACCTTGATCTCGAACGCGATCCGATCGTCGACCACCGACAGGCGGGTGGTCGGGCTCGATCGTCCGGACCCGGCACCGCCGAAGGCACCGAGCAGACCCAAGATCGTGACGATCACCACCAGCAGGATGACCACCGCACCGCCGGCCACCGGTGCCCACCTGCGGAATCGGGACTTCGACCCCGCCGGTCCCGTCGGCGGAGCCTGATCGGACGGTGACGTCGCAGGGGTCACACGAGTGAGTCTAGTGTCCCCCGCCAGGAGGGGGACACCAGTGTCGGGCCGGCGTGGGCCCGAAACCGTTGACGCCGCGAGACCGATCGAACTGGTGGATCCGGGTCAGCGGCCATTCCTGGTACGGGAACTCCCGCAGCCGATCACCGTCGAGGGCATCGACCACCCCGTCGGCCCGCAATCGCCCGGCCAGGGCCGCCGTCAGCCGGTCCGCATCGCCCGGACGCTCGGCCTGCACCGGCTTGATCTCGTCCGGGTCGGCGGCGAGATCGAACAGCAGCCGGTGGCCGCCGTTGGCCAGCCAGATCAGCTTCAGGTCACCTTGCCGCACCATCGCCTTGAACCGGTCGGTGCCCGGCCGTCCGTGGTAGCCGAACAGCGTCTCCCGGGGCGCGGCCGTACCGGACAGCAGGCCGAGCAGATCGCTGCCCTGCCGCAGCTCCGGCCGCCCCGCCGCCGAGGTCGCCAGGCCGAACAGGTCGGTCAGACAGACCAGGTCGGAGCGGCGCTCGCCGGCGGCGATCCGGCCGGGCCAGGAGATCAGGAACGGCACCCGGGCCGCCGCCTCGAAGAAGCTCTCCTTCTGCCAGCCGTGATGATCACCGAGCAGGTCGCCGTGATCGGCGAAGAAACAGATCACCGTGTTGTCGGCGTCGGGTCTTCGCTGCACCGCGTCCAGCAGGTCACCGATGCAGTCGTCGATGTAGCTGATCTCGCCGTAGTAGCGGGCTTTCAGCGCCCTGGCCCGGTGCGGATCGACGTCCTCGGCGTAGACCAGGTGGTTCATCCACGGGATGTGTTGATCAAGGTGGTCGACGGCCAGCTCACCGCGGACCGGGTCGGGCATCCGGTCCGGATCGTACCGCCGGTTGTACGGCAGCGGCGGCGCGAACGGTGGGTGCGGCCCGATGTAGGAGACGAAGCCGAACCAGGGTCGGTCGTCGTCCACCGCCAGCAGCCCGATCGCCTCCCGGGTCGCCCACGACTCGACCGTGCAGTCGGCCGGCAGTGGGCTGAGCTGCGGCATGTAGTACATGTCGGTCCGCTCCCCCATCAGCGCCTCGAGCCAGTCGAACTCGGGATGCTCGGTCGCGATCCAGGACGCGTACGCGTCGCCGGCCCGCTGCTCCGGGGTCTCGTACAACTCCTCGCTGTGCCGCTGCACCTCCAGCCCGACGGGTGCGTTCCACGGCGTGGTGTGGAACTTGCCGACGCCGAAGGTGCGGTAGCCGAGGCCGGCCATCGCCTCGCCGAGGTACGGCCCACAGCGGTCCCGGATCGTCGCGTGCGCACCCTCCGGCACCGAGTTGTCGAAGATCCCGGTCCGGGTCGGCTCGCAGCCGCTGCGCAGCGTGTAGCGGGCCGGCACGCAGACCGGGCAGGTCGAATAGGCGTTTTCGAAGACGGCGCCCCGGGCGGCCAGCCGATCAAGGTTGGGCGTCGCGATCTCGGAGTTGCCCAGCGCCGCGATCGTGTCGAACCGCTGCTGATCGGTCATCACGAACAGCACGTTCGGACGGTCGGTCATGAATCGATCTCCTCGTGATCATGGAACCGGCAGCGGCAGGACGCGGGCCCGGTCGCCGCGCAGGGCGGTCTCCCGGGCGTTCCAGTCCTCGACCATGCCGACCTCGGCCAGCAGTAGTTCGGCGCTGTGGAAGGGATCCCCGGTCTCGGCCAGCAGCGCGCCGAGCCGGGCGTCCGCGACGGCGACCCGGTCGGCCGATGCCGGGTCGTCGACCAGGTTCCGCAGCTGCCACGGGTCCGCCCGGTCGTCGTAGAGCAGCCAGGGCTCACCGTCGACGGTGCGGGCGTAGGTCAGCTCGTCGGAGATCAGCCCGCGCCACTCGCCGATCCCCTGGTCGTAACCGTTGTCGCAGCTGACCCAGTTGCCGATGATCAACTCCGGCCGCAGGTCCGCACCGGTCCGGAGTCGATCACTGAGATCCTGCCCGTAGCCGCCGATCGGTGCCAGCCCGGCCAGCCCGAGCAGCGTCGGCGCCAGGTCGACCAAGCCGAGCAGCCCGGCCGGGCGGGACGCCGGGATGCCCGGACCGGTGATCACCAGCGGCACCCGGACCGCTTCGGCGTACGGGCTCTGCTTCGCCCGCAGCCCGTGGGCACCGAGTAGATCCCCGTGGTCGGAGCTGAAGACGATGATCGTGTTCCGCCGCAGGTCGAGCCGGTCCAGCGCGGCGAGCAGCCGGCCGAACTGCGCGTCGACCGCGGTGATCGCGCTCCAGTAGAGCCGTTGCACCTTGCGCTGGGCGTCGGTGTCGGGGGTGTTCGGCGGCACGGTCGGGTCGACATCGGCATAGCTGCGCAGCGATTCCGGCACCGAGTCGTACGGATCGTGCGGCGGGTTGTAGGAGACGGTCAGGAAGAACGGATCGGGCCGCGGGCCCGGAACCTGTCGCAGCCCCTCGAGGAACTCGATCGCAAGCTCGGTGTGCACCTCCGGCTCGTAGCCGGTGAAGTCGATCCGGGTCGCGCTCTCGGTGCCGACGTAGTAGTGACCGTCGACGTGATCATGGGAACAGTCGACGCCGGCGTAGTGCTCGATGCCGGGTCGAGCGGCGGGCGGCACCCACTTGTCCCGGGGCAGGCCGGCCAGGTGCCACTTGCCGATCCAGCCGGTCCGGTAGCCCGCGTCGGACAGGGCGGTGCCGAGCGTGTCCAGCCGCGGCGACAGCGGCAGATCATTGGCCGCCACCCCGTGCTGGTGCGGCAACGATCCCGTGACCAGGCTGGCCCGGCTGGGTCCGCAGACCGGGGCGCTGGAGCGGCCGCCCGCGATCGCGGCCCCCTCGGTGGCGAGCCGGTCGAGCTGCGGTGTCCGGACCTCCGAGGCCCGGCCCCGCGCATCGTCCAGCCAGCCCTGATCCTGTCCGCGCCACTGGTCCGCCAGCACCAGCAGGATGTTGGGCCGGCCCGCGACGGTGCCGTCCGCGCTCGGGCTCACGCGCTGAATTCCTGCGGGTCGACCTCGCCGCTCTGCACCGCGGCGTCGTAGGCGTCCTGCATCCGTTGCTGCATGGAGCTGAGCGCCGCGTCCAGGTCGGCGGCCGGATCGAGCAACAGCTTCTCGATCGTCTGGTCGACCTTCTCGCCGTCGACCTGGAGCAGGCCGCCGGGCGTCTTCGGCCACTGTTGATCAAGATCGGCCGGCCGGTACTGCTGTAGGAACGTGTTGTCCTTGATCGCGGCCGAGTCCCAGACAGTGTCGTTGATCGGCGGGGCGGCCTTGGCCGCCAGCGCCTCCTGGATCCCGTCGCCGACCATCACCTCGAACACCTTGGCCGCCTGCTCCGGATTCTTGCTGGTGGAGGAGATCGCGTACGGGTAGCCGGCGTTCATCGGCGACCGGGCCAGCTGTTGCCCGTCCGGCACCGGCAGCGGCGCGGCCACCGCCGACACCTTGCTGCCCAGGTCGGCGAGCGAGGAGACGATGGCGCTGCTGGTCAGATACATGCCGGCCTCGCCCTTGCCGAAGGCGTTCGCGGCGACGTCGCCGGTCAGCGTGGCCGCACCGGGATAGGCGGTCTGGTCAGTGATCAGGGCCCGGTACAGCTCGACCACCGGGGCGTACTTGGCCGACTCGTACTGCTGCGCGGCGGCGTTGAACAGGCCGAACTGGGCCAGCGCCGGGTCGCCGGCCATCAGCGGGATGTCGACGCTCCACTGCCGGAAGCCGGTCGCCTTGATCGGAATGATCATGCCGAACGCGTCGCCCTGGCCGATCTTGGTGATCGCGGCCGCCGCCTGTCGGACCTCGGCGAAGGTCTTCGGCGGCGACTCGGGATCCAGACCTGCCTTCGTGAACAGGTCGGTGTTGATCACCAGCCGGTTGGTGAAGGCGGTCGTCGGCACCGCGTACGGCACGCCGCCCCAGACCAACTCGCTGTTCTTCTGGTGATAGGGCGCCGCCTTGTCCAGCACCGCCTGGTCGACCAGGTCGGGCAGCGGCAGCACCCATCCCGCGGCGACGAAGGCACCCAGTTGCGAGGACGGGCTGTGGAACAGATCGGGCGCTCGCTTGGTCTGGAAACCGACCCGGACGATCTCCTCGTACTTGTCGGTCGCCTGCGGCTCGTACTGGACGGTGAGGCCGAGGGACGCGCCCTCGCCCTCGTTCCAGGTCCGGAAGAACTCCTGCCGGGCCTTGGCATGGGCGCCGGCGCGGTCCCAGACCACGATCGTGGCGGGCCCGCCGCCGGCCGGGCCGCCCGCCGAGCCACCCGGGCCACCGCTGCAGCCGGCTGCCGCGGCGGCACCGGTTGCGGCAAGGGCGCCCAGGAAACCTCGGCGGGTCAGTGCTGAAGCAGTCATCGGTGATCCTCATCTCGGGACGCGAGCAGGCTCGCGCGGTCGTGGAGCATGATCAAGAAGGTGGCGACGGCCGCCGGGACCGCCAGCGCCAGCAGCGGGCCCAGGAAGGGCACCCGGGTGAACAGCAGGACGGCTGCGAAGCCGGCCGCGGCGACGACCGCGGTCCCGGTCACAGCCAGGTCGATCCGGGCCAGCGCCAGCCGGTAGGCGGCCCGGATCGATTCGACGGTCCGGCCGGTGCGTTCGAAGATCAACACCGTCCAGGGGGCGAGCAGCAGCCAGGTCACACCGACCACCGAGCTGGTGATCAACACCAGCCAGCCGTACGGCCCGCCGGGCGACGGCCCGAACAGGCCGATGATCACCAGTCCGGCCACGGCCAGGTGGCAACCGGCCAGCGGCAGCGTCGGTAGCAGCCGGCCGAACAGGAGGCGCAGCGTCTCGGCCGGGTTCAGCGACGTCTCGCCGCGGCTGTAGCGGCGTTGCTGGGTGATCAACCACGAGGTCGCCGCCGGGATGGTGATCACCGGCAGGCTGAACAGGACCCAGCAGCAGCTGGTCCAGGACCAGAACCACCAGCGGGACCAGGCCCGAAACAGCGCGCCGTCGGCGGCGAAGATCGCATTCATCCCTGCACCGAACCCCTCATCCCTTCACCGAACCTTCGGTCCAGCCGCGGACGAAGTGTCGCTGCAGCACGATGAAGATCACCACGATCGGCACCAGCGCCATGTTGGCGCCGGCCAGCACCGTGTTGTAGGGCGTCATTCCCTCGGCGGCGTCGTACTGCAGCGCGCTGACGCCGACCACCAGGGTGCGCAGGTCGGGCGCGGCGAGAGAAAACACCAGCGGCACCTGGTAGTTGTTCCAGGACGCCTGGAAGCCGAGGATCACCGTGGTGGCGAGGATCGGCCGCATCATCGGGAAGGTGACCCGCCAGTAGGTGCCGAACAGACCGCAGCCGTCGACCCGGGCCGCGTCCTCCATCTCGGTGCCGAGCCCGAGCACGAAGGCCTTGATCAGGAAGATGTGCACCAGCATGATCCCGGCCAACTGGACCAGGGCGATGCCGAGCAGGTTGTCCAGCCCCAGCGCCTCGGCGATCACGTACTGCGGGAACAGCGTCGCGGTGGTCAGCCCGACGAACAGGGTGCCGACGTACAGCCCCTCCAGGAACCGCTGGCCGCGCAACTGGCGCCGGGCGAGCACGTGGCCGGTCATGCTCGAGGCGAGCGTGTCCAGCACCACCACCAGCGCCGTGACGATCAGGCTGTTGACGAAGTAGCGGGAGAAGTTGGCGGTGGTCCAGGCCTGGACGTAGTTGCCCCATTCCCAGACCCGCGGCAGGATCCCGCCGTTCCGGCTGAGGATCTGGTCCAGCGGCGTGACCGAGGCGAGCAGCCCGAAGACCAGCGGCGACAGCATGATCAACGCCGCCGCGATCAAGATCAGGTGCAACAGGATCATCAGTGGGCTGACCCTGCGGCGCCGGCGCGGCGTCCGGGTGGCGATCACCGACCGAGACGACGGCTCGGAGCGATCCGGCCGGCCCTTCGACGGGCTCAGGGAGCGGACAGCTTCGGGGGCCGTCATGGCGCGGTCCTGCCGCTCCGGCTGAGCCGCAGATAGGCCACCGAGATGATGCCGACGATCACGCTGGCGGTGATGCCGAGCGCGGCGGCGTAGCCGATCTGCGGCACCGCATCGGGCTCGAAGAAGAACCGGTAGAGGTAGGTGAACATCACCTCGGTGCCGCCGGCCGGACCGCCGTCGGTGAGCGTCTTGACCAGGTCGAAGCTGCGCAGCGTGCCGATGATCGAGATCAAGATCACCACCCGGGTCACCGGGGCCAGCATCGGCAGCACGATGTGCCGCAGTGTCGAGGCGTGGCCGGCCCCCTCCAGCGAAGCGCTCTCCAGCAGCTCGTTCGGGATCGTCATCATGCCGGCGAAGAAGAGCAGCAGGTTGATCCCGAGGTGGGCCCAGACGCCGACGCCGATCAGGCTGCCCATGGCGCTGCCGGCCTCGCCGAGGAACCGGACCGGCGCGTCGACCAACCCCGAGCCGATCAGCAGCTGGTTGACCGGGCCACCGGTCTCCCGGAGCAGGAAGACGAAGATGATGCCGATGATCGCCGGCGACAGCACGTGCGGCAGGAACAGGATCGTCCGATAGGCGGTGCCGGCCCGGACGCCGCGGAAGAAGATGTAGGCCAGCACCAGCGCGACCGGGATCTCGATGATCAACCGGCCGAAGCCGAACTTGAGGGTGTTCAGCACGGCGAACCACCACTGCTCGTCGCCGATCATCCGCTGATAGTTGACCACCCCGGTGAACTGCGGCGCCGAGAATCCGTTCCAGCGCTGGAAACTGAACCAGAGCAGCCAGCTGATCGGCAACAGCGCGAAGGCGAGGTACGGCAGCAGGCTGGGCAGCAACATCACATAGCCGACCCCGTCCTCGCGCCGATGCCAGCGAGCCCGGCGCGCCGGGGACGAGCGCGGTCGGTCGGCGCGGACGGCTGGGGACATCCCTGTCCTTCCGGGAGACGGGCGGCCTGGTCCGTCAATTTAGATCGATCTAAATGCCGCCGTCAAGCATCCGGCAGGGATTCGGACCGCCCGGAAACGGCGCCGGACCCACCGGGCCCGGCGCACCGCGCGGCGTGGGTCAGCGGCGCCAGCTCGATCGGCGCCGGCAACACGTCGAACAGCCGCACCCCACCGCCGAGCAGCACACCGGGACCTGGTGCACCTGGATCTCATCCAGGACTCCGGCCTCGGTCTGATGGCTGCCCGCTGCGGTCAGGCCCCCGTCGTGCAGGGTGAAGTGGTCGCCGCCCGGATCGTCCGGCCCGTCGTTCGGACCGGCGACATACCCGTCGAGCGACACCGACATGAACAGCACTGATGAAGACACGGCACTCTCTCCTCGCCTGATCAGAACTCAACTCTGACCGAAGTCGGTTGCCACCGGAGCAGCATCGTCGAACTGAATCGATCACCCGGAGTTATCAATGAGTCGGGTCGGGCCGGGATCAGGCGCAGCCACACGAGGCGCGGGCGTGCACCTCGGGCGCCGTCGGCCGGCGGCTGCCGGAGACCGGCTGCCCCATCTCCGCGAGCAACACCCGCCCGCAGACGCGGCCCAGCTCGACCGGGTCGGTGGCGATGCTGCTGATCGACGGATTCCACATCGCCGACTGGTGCAGGTCGTCGATGCCGAGCACCGACACCGGATCGTCGCCATGATCACCGCATGCCCGATGATCACCGGGCGCCCGATGATCACCTAGCGCGCGGACCAGGCCGTAGGCCAGGTTGTCACTGTGGCAGAGCAGCCCGGCCGGTGGCACCACCCCGGCCGACAGCAGCCGGCCGGCGCGTTCGTACGCCGCGTCGACGGTCGCCTCGACCGGCTCGGACCAGGCTTCGTCCCAGTCGGCCCCCGCATCGGCAGCGGCCCGGTGGAAGGCTCGCAGCCGGCCGACCCGCGGCGAGGCCAGGGGGTCACCGCCGAAGTACGCCACCCGGCGGCACCCGTGCACCCCGATCAGGTGTTCGGCGCCGAGCCGGCCGATCGCCGCCTCGTCGGTGCCGACGAACGGCAGCTCGAGGCCGACCAGGTCGCGCAGCAACGTCACGGTCGGCAGACCGCTGCGCCGGATCCCGTCGAACGCGTCGGCGGTCGAGGTGAGCGCCGGAATGGTCACCACCCCGGCGGCCCGATGTTCAACCAGGGAACGAAGAATCTGGGCCTGTAGCTCGAGCCGGTCGACCGTGTTCGCGATCATCACGAAGAAACCGACCTGGCCCAGCACTTCCTGCACGCCGAGTGACACCTCGGCGACGAACGGGTTGATCACATCCGGCATGACCAGCCCGACCAGGTCGTTGCGCTGGGTCCGCAGATTGGCCGCGGCCTGGTTGTAGACGTAGCCGAGCCGTTCCGCCTCGGCCAGCACCGCGGTGCGGGTCTTCTCCGACACCAGTGGGCTGTTCCGCATCACCAGCGACACCGTGGCGCGTGACACCCCGAGCGACGTCGCGACGTCGATCATCCGCACCCCGCGTGCCCCGGTTCGCTCGCCCACAGGCCCACTCTCCATCATCGGTTGCCGGAACCACCTGACGAACCCGCTGTCAGATTCAATGATCGCAGTGGAGATCCAATCGGTCGGTCCACGGCTGGAGAACCTCGGCCAGTGCTGTGGCGCCGGCGGCCTCGGCGCCGGGTACCTCGACGGGCCTTGATCACCGGTGATCAGGAACTGCTCGACCACGCGTACCCCGTCGCCCGGCGACCAGCCGATCTTCACCGATCCGGCAGCACCGAAGCGCTCAGCTGATCGATGGGCGACCCGGCATCTCATTTTCCTGCGCCGCCGGGGCGGGGCAGGTCAGGCCGTGGCCGGCGGGCTGCCCTTCCTGAGCTCGGTGACGGCGGCGCGCTCGACGAGCACCGGGACGAAATCACGGATCGGGTTCCCCTCGAACCTCTTGTGAACTGCCCCGAGCGTATCGACCAGCGTGTCCTCCGCGACCTCGGGGAATCGCGACCTCAGTCGCGTCAGTACTTCACCGATCGCACGGTCTTCATCTTCTGGCACCTCTGGATGGTAACTCCGGAAGAGGCAGCGGAGCTTGTCCAGTCAGGCTCGGGCGTAGTGCTCGGCCAGCGGCCCGTTGGAGTCCCCCACGTCGTCCCAGCTCCGGTCGGCGAAGTAGCGGTCCAGAACGTCGAGGATGATGTGCCAGCCGACGGCGAAATCGGTCGCCGGCTCGCGCGGCAACTCGGCATGGGTGAGCAGCAGCCGGGTGCCGACGGCGACCGGTTCCAACCGCCAGCTGACGTACGAGGTCGGCAGCCCGGTCCAGTTTCAGGTGTAGATCAGCTCGACCGTCGGATCGGTGTCGCCCGCCGGCCGGAGCGCGACGACACTGCCGGTGGCCGAGACCTCCTCGCCGAAGTCGAAGAAGACCTCGCCGCCGATCCGCGGCTCGATCCGGCAGCCCTGCAGCCACACCGAGAACCGGGCATCGGTCAGCGCCGCCCAGACCTTCAGCATCGGGTGACGCAGGGTGCGGTCGAAGCCGAGCCGGAAGCTGCCGTGATGATCGATTCCGAGGGTGCCGGCGCCGGCCGGCGGAGTGGTCGTCAGACGGCTCCTTGGTCGAGGGCGTGCTCCAGGGCGTCCAGCACCCTGGTCCAGCGGTCCGTCTGGGCCGAGAGCCAGTCCCGGGCGGCCGCCAGCGGCACCGGGTTGAGCCGGTAGTACCGCCGCGTCCCCTCCCGCCGCGCGTCCACCACTCCGCCGTCGACCAGGATCGCCAGGTGCTGCGAGATGGCCGGCCGACTGGAGTCGAAATGGGCGGCGATCCGCTCCACGTGCAGCTCACCGCCGGACAGCAACTCGACGATGCGCCGCCGGGAAGGGTCGGCGAGCACGTCGAGTGCATCCATGCGGGCAATCGTAAGCATTTCCTTACGGATAGCGCCACCATCACCTCCGTAGGATGATCGCCATGCCCAGCACCCCGATCAGCTCGGATGATCACGGGTATCTGCGGGACTGTCGCCGTGCGGTGCTCGACTCTCTGGACGGGCTCGACGACTACCAGCTCCGGCACCCGATGACGCCGACCGGCACCAACCTGCTCGGCGTGCTGAAGCATCTGATCGGCATCGAGGCCGGTTACCTCGGCTCGTGCGCCGGCCGGCCGTTCGGCGTGCGACTGCCCTGGATCGAGGACCAGGCCGCCGATCAGGACCGATGGGCCAACCACGACCTGTGGGCCACCGCCGACGAGTCCCGCGATCACCTGGTCGGGCTCTACCGCCGAGCCGGTGATCATGCCGACCTGGTCCTCGGCGAGCTCGGCCCGACCGCCCCGGCGAGCGTGCCCTGGTGGCCCGAGGAATCACGACAGACGACCCTCGGCGCCCTGCTGTCCCGGGTGCTGAAGGACACGGCCATGCACGCCGGCCAGCTCCAGGTGTTGCGCGAATTGATCGACGGCCGGGCCGGCTCCGATCGAGCCGCGATCGGCGACGACGCCTGGTGGCGCACCTACACCGCCATGCTGGAACGGATCGCCGTCAGTTTCCGCCGCTAGCGTCGATCCTTTCATGATCATCGGGGCAACACGGTCGACGAGCACGGAAGCGCTGGCCAGGGACGGGACCGCGGGATGGCTGAAGTCACCCGATCTCGTTGACGAAGCAATCCGTCGATGAAGCCGCTGCGGATCAGTCTGTGACCGGCTCGGCCGTGATCAGTCCGGCCGCCCGGAGCGTGGCCAACCCGATGCCGACCGGGTACGGACGCCACGGGAAGCAGGCGGCGGGCAGCCGGCGCAGCGCGGTTCCGTAGCGGCCGAGATAGCCGATGTCGTGCGGGAATTCGCTCAACCGCAGCCCGGGAAAGCTCGGTTCGGCGCCGTGCGATCTGATCACCCGCGCCCAGTCCTTCGGCGTGGCGATCCCGGTCGACGAACTGCCGTGCTGGAACGGGATCACCGCGACCTCCCGATACGGTTCGGACCGGCGCAGATGATCATCCAGACCAGCCAGGCAGGCTGCACCGAGAAGAAGGTCCAGTACGGCGTCGAGGCTGTGTTGATCATGCGCCAGGGATCGACCAGGATGAACGAGGGCACGACCAAGCGATCCACCGACTCGCCCCGCTCCCGGTGCCAGGCACGCTGCATCGTCGCCACGGCGTGCGCTGGCGCCTGCGGTCCCCGATAGCCGATCCGGACCAGCGGATGATCATGGTCGGCGCACCAGGCCGCCACGGCCGCGCTGAAATCCGGATCAGCACCCCACTCGGCCTCGGCCGCGGTGTCGTCCGGGGTCGGAGTGTGCGGTCGGTCCTGGTGCGCCGCCGGCTCGAGGCCACCCTGGGCGCCGGCCTGGAACACGTGCCGCTCGGCCACGGTGGTCACCGGCCAGTCCGACTCGTCCTCGATGATGATCACCGGCGCACCCCCGGCGCGAGCACCTCGGTCAGATAGCGGGCGTACGCCGCGGGCAGTCGCTGCCACTTCACCCGGAAGTACGTCATCTCGGCGACCATCAGCTCGTCCTGGACCTGATCATGCATCTGGTGCAGTCGCACCCCGGGATTCGCCCGCAGCAACGCCGGTGCGTGCCGTTCGCCGAACCGCAGCGCCTCGTCCGGCCAGTGCCGCCGCCACCCCGGCATGCAGGGCAGTGGCCGAGTCGAACGAGGCGACCGTCCGGTCGGCCGACGGTCCGGTCATCGCAGCAACTGCTTCAGCAGGCCGGGGAAGCCCGAACTGTCGCCAGTCGGCCAGGAGTGGCCGGCACCGGGCACGATCACCAGCCGACCGCCATGATCATCGGCCAGCGAGGCGGCGAAGCCGTGTGATCCCAGCGTGCCCAACTCGCAGTGGACGACGGTGAGCTCCGCGGTGACGTCGGGCAGCCTCTCCTCCAGCCGCAGTCCGATCGCGGACTCGAAGCCGCGATAGATCCGGGCCGGTCCGGCCCGGGCCCAGTCCGGCAGCTGCTGGTCCAGCCCCGGCCCCTTCGGTTCGCCGCCGAACAGGAACGCTCCGAACAACCGGCGCCGAGACCGCAGCCGGGGATCGACAGTCGGGCTGATCAACAACAGCCGCCGCACCAGCGGCGTCGACGCGGCGGTGACCGCGGCGGCCTGGGTGCCCACCGACAGCCCGATCAGCAGATCGATCTCGGCGCCCTCCCGGTCGATCTCGGTCGCGATCCGGCGGCCGTACGGTTCGAGGCGGTCGGGCAGGTTCCGCCAGGTGACCGGATCGACCAGCCGCGCGGAGTGACCCGCCGCGACCAGGTCGTCCGCGGTCCGCGTCGCGTAGCCGCGCACCGCGAGGCCGGGGATGATCATGATGGACGCCATCGGGTCAGTGATCACGTCCCGCCGAGCCGGCCCCACCGGAGTCGGGCAGGACCTCCTGCAACTTGGTCCGGATTCCCTTGCGCAGCACCGACCAGCGGTCCTCGTCGCCCTTGATCAACGCCGCCGCCGTCGAGGTCACCTGCTCCAGCGTGGCGTGCGGCGGGATCGGCGGGATGTCGGGGTCGGCGTGGATGTCGAGCAGCACCGGCCGGTCGGCCGCCAGCGCCCGGTCCCAGGCCGGGCCGACCTGGTCCGGCTGGTCGACCGTCAGCGCCTCAAACCCGATCCCGCGCGCGAAGTCGGCGTACGAGACGTCCGGCAGCGCCTGCGATTCGACGAACTTCGGCGTGCCGCCCATCGCTCGCAGTTCCCAGGTGACCTGGTTGAGATCGTTGTTGTGCAGGACCATCACGACGAACCGCGGATCGGCCCACTCGGCCCAGTAACGGCGCACGGTGAGCAGTTCGGCCAGGTTGTTCATCTGCATGGCGCCGTCGCCGACGAAGGCGATCACCGGCCGGCCCGGCTGACCGAACTTGGCGCCGATCGCGTACGGCACCGCTGCGCCCATCGTGGCCAGCGTGCCGGAGAGCGAGCCGCGGTGGTCCGAGCCGAGCCGCAGGCACCGGGCATACCAGTTGGCCACCGACCCGGAATCCGCGGTGATCATCGCGTCGGCCGGCAGCCGGTCGTTGAGTTCGACAAAGGGCAGCATCGGATTGATCGGATCGGCCGACACCTCGGCCTCCTCGCCGATCACCCGCCACCAACGCCGGACCTGATCTTCGGTCCGCTCGCGGAACGACCGATCCTCCTTGCGCCGCAGCCGCGGCAGCAGCGCGCGCAGCGTGAGCGCGGCGTCGCCGACCAGGTTCACCTGGTACGGGTAGCGCATCCCGATCAGGCTCGGATCGTCATCGATCTGGACCGCCCGCGCCTGGTCGAACTCGGGCAGGAACTGGCTGTACGGAAAGCTCGAACCGACCGTCAGCAGGGTGTCGCAGTCCTGCATCAGTTGATAGCTCGGCCGGGTGCCGAGCAACCCGATCGAGCCGGTGACCCAGTCGAGATCGTCGGGCAACACGTCCTTGCCCAGCAGGGCTTTCGCGACTCCGGCACCGAGGACGTCCGCCACCTGGATCAGCTCCGCCCGGGCTCCCCGGGCGCCCGAACCGGCCAGGATCGCCACCCGTTCGCCAGCGTTCAACAGCTCGGCCGCCTCGGCCAGCGCCTCGGGGTCGGGCCAGGACTGGGCCGGCGCCAGGCCGAGGCTCGACGGGGTCATCTTGAACGCGTGGCCCGGGGCCGAGTACTCCAACTCCTGCACGTCGGCCGGGATGATCAACGCCGTCGGCGCCCGCCGCGCCCGGGCGACCCGCATCGCCCGGTCCACGGCATTCGGCAACTGCTCCGGGACCATGATCACGCCGAGGTAGTCGCTCGCCACGTCCGCGAACAGGGCGGGCAGGTCGACCTCCTGCTGATACGAGGCACCGGTCGCCGTGCGCGCGGTCTGACCGACGATTGCGACCACCGGGACATGATCGAGTTTGGCGTCGTACAACCCGTTCAGCAGATGGATCGCCCCTGGCCCGGACGTCGCCACGCAGACCCCGACCCGGTCGGTGAACTTGGCATAGCCGACGGCTTGGAGCGCGCTCATCTCCTCGTGCCGGGACTGGATGAACCGTGGCCGGTCGCCGGCTCGACTCCAAGCGCCGAGCAGTCCGTTGATCCCGTCACCCGGATAGCCGAAGACCTGCTCGACATCCCAGGCGCGCAGTCGCTCGAGCACGTGATCGGCAACGGTGGCAGTCATCGGGCTTACTCCCCTCGTCGGTGCTTTGATCATGATCGACATCGGCTGTCTCGATTGATCGAGGACAGCGGCCCGGGCCGATCGGTGCTAACGCCCGACCGCCTTGGCGAGTTGATCCTTGTTCATCTTCGACCGGCCCTTGATCCCGCGCTGCTTGGCCTCGTTGTACAACTGTTCACGGGTGCGGCCCTTGCTGCCATTGTGAGAGCGCTTTCCACCACGATGACCCGACGACACGTCCTTGACCGATGATCGGCTGGCGGTGCGTGATTCACCCTTTTGGGCGCGTTCCTTGTTCACAGTGCGGGACGCGATCTCAGCCGCGGTGTCCTCCTTGCGGCCGCGCTTCTGGAGGCCTTCCTTGATCTGCTCGTACTGGCGTTCCCGCTTGTCACTCCAGGCTTCCTGAGGCATTCCGTCCCTCGCTCTCGTTCCGATGCTTCGGGCGTTACCCGGTCGCCCGGAGTGTCAAACGCCGGGATTCCGGCACCCGGGTCGCTGTCGTTGATCTTCACCGGAACCGGAGCGGAAATCGGTAGGGGACTTGCCTTCTCGATCACGGAGTGCTTGGCTGGAGAACTACAGAACAACCGTGGTTGAGCAGCTGCCGCGACGTGAGAAAGTCCGTGAGGGGACCTGATGATCACGCGCACAGCACCATCGCAGCCCACCGCAGCAGACCTTGATGATCAATCGGCCCGGACTTCTGAGTTGTTGCGCCGTGCCGGCACTGCGGATCCCGCGGAACGACGCGATTGCCTGCAGCAGGTGGTCCTGCTCCATCTCGACCTGGCCGAATCCGTGGCCCGCCGCTATCACAACCGCGGCATCGACGCGGCCGACCTTGATCAGGTCGCCTGTCTGGCTCTGGTCGAGGCCGCCGGTCGCGCCGATCCGGAGCGTGGCGACTTCCGCGCCTACGCGATCAGCACCATCCGCGGCCGGATCAAACGGCATTTCCGTGATCATGGCTGGATGGTCCGACCGCCGCGGCGGGTGCAGGAGTTGCAGGCCAAGATCGTCGACGATTGGAACACGCTCAGCCAGGATCAGGGCGGGACGCCGACGGTCCGCCAGCTGGCCGGCTCGCTCGGCGAATCGGCGAAGGACGTGGCCGAGGCCTCCGCCGCGGGCAGCTGTTTCCATCCGACCTCCCTCGACGCACCCAGGCCGGGCCAGGACGGATCGGCGACCCTCGGCGCCGTCCTCGGCCGGACCGATCCGCAGTTCGGCCGGATCGAGATCAGCAGCGTGCTGCGGTCGGCGATGGTGAACCTGTCGCCGGAGGACCGGCGGATCGTCCGGCTCCGATTCTTCGAGGAGAAGACCCAACAGCAGATCGCCGACGAGATCGGGGTCAGCCAGATGCAGATCTCCCGGTCGCTGCGGCGCATCCTCACCGGCCTGCGAAAGCAGCTTGATCAGGTCGGGGCCGAGGAGGAGACGCACCGGTTCGTCGCCGCCTGAACGGACGGAGAGATACCCATGCGCATCGGCTACTTCCTGTCGACCGAGGAACACACTCCGGCCCAGCTCGTCGAGCAAGCGCGGCTGGCCGCGGAGTCGGGTTTCGAAGCGCTCTGGATCAGTGATCATTTCCATCCCTGGAACGACCAGCAGGGACAGAGTCCGTTCGTCTGGTCGATCATCGGCGCGATCTCCCAGGTCTGCGAGTTACCGGTCACCACAGCCGTCAGCTGCCCGACCGTACGAACCCATCCGGCCGTCATCGCCCAGGCCGCGGCCACCAGCGCTGTCCTGTTGAACGGCCGGTTCGTGCTCGGGGTCGGCTCCGGCGAGGCGCTGAACGAGCACATCCTCGGCACCGCCTGGCCGACGGCCGACCGGCGACTGGAGATGCTCGAGGAGGCCGTTCACGTGATGCGGCGACTCTGGTCGGAGGAGGGCTTCGTCACTCACCACGGCCGTCACTACACACTGGACACGGCCCGGATCTACACCCGGCCGGAGCAGCCGCCGCCGGTCTACGTCTCCGGCTTCGGGCCGGATGCGACCGACCTCGCGGCCCGGATCGGCGACGGCTACATCACGACCTCGCCGGACCAGGAACTGCTGCAGCGCTTCCGGCAGCAGGCCGGCCCCGGCAAGCCGGCCCAGGCCGGCAGCAAGGTCTGTTACGCCGGCACGGAGGACGAGGGCGTCGAGATCGCGCACCGCCTCTGGGCCAACAGCGGCCTGCCCGGTGAACTGGCCCAGGTGCTGCCGTCGCCGCGCCACTTCGAGCAGGCCTCGACCCTGGTGACCGCCGATTCGACCCGCGAGTCCGTGCCCTGCGGGCCGGATCCGGCTCGGCATCTGGCTGGCCTCCGGCCCTATCTCGAGGCCGGGTTCGACGAGCTCTACATCTCCAACATGGGCCCGCACTACAAACCGATGATGGAGTTGTACCGGACCGAGGTACTACCGGCGCTGCGAGGCTGATGGCGATTCGAAAGGCGGAATGATCATGACCATCGCGGTGGCCCACCCGAGGGCAACGAGTTCTGCGTCTTCACCGAGCCCCGGCGCTGATCCGACTACCCTTCAGCCTTCACGCGGTTCGCGGCGATGTCGAGATCGTCGCTGTCGATCAACCGCCGGGCGAGATCGTAGAGCTTGATGTTGTTGTCCTGGGAATACCGGAGCAGCACCGAGAAGGCCTGCTTCGACGAGACCGAATAGCGCTCCATCAGGATGCCCTGGGCCTGACCGATCACGGTCCGGGTGTCGACCGCGGTTCGCAGACCGGCGGCCGTCAGGGTCGCATCCAGCGCGGCCGCCGCATGGGCGGCGAAGAAGTGCGCCAGCTCGATGTCGGCCTCGGTGAAGTTGTACCGGGTGGCACCGTAGAAGTTGAGCGCCCCGAGCCGGCGCGGCCCCGTGTTCAACTCGACCGAGAGGATGCTCCGCAGGCCGAGGTCGGCGGCTTGCGGTCCCCAGATGGGCCACCGACTGTCCCGTTCGAGGTCCGGCGAGACGATGTGCCGCAGTTCCTCGGCGGCCTGGACGCAGGGTCCCTCGCGCAGCGCGTGCTGCAGTTTGTCGGCCTGCTCCACGATCGAGTCGGTGGCGCCGGCCGATTCCAGCCGGCCTCGTTGCCGCCACAGCGTGATGCCGCCGTGGTCGGCGGACAGGTGGCCGACGCCGAAGCTGACGATCTCCTCCACCGTCTCGTCGACGGTCCGGGCAGCGCTGGCCCGCGCGGCGAATTCGGCGAGCATCTCATCACGTTCTCTGGGCATGACCCGTCCCTCGTAGCCGTCCGGGCAGGCACGCCGCCACTGCTGCCGCCACTGCTGTTCGAGCAGCCTCTTTCACAGTAGCCGACCGAACCGGGTTCGGAGGCCTTCGTAACTCACTGACTTCGGCTCTCGGACCTCCGGCAAGTCGTGCGGCCGATCACGGTGCGGGGACTGGTTTTGAGGCGGTTCGGTATTGCAAGATTGTGCTGGCCGATCTGCGCACTTGAAGGCGCAGCACGGCCGAGCGTCTGACCGGTGAAATAGACCGCCGGGTGGCATCAGATTCATGAGGTGCGTCAACGACATGACAGGCCAGAACGGCTATCGCTCGATCCTGCCCTTGGACGAGTTGAGCAGCTCGGTGCACGAAGCCGGCACGGTGGACGAGACGGTCGAGGCCGTCGCCACCTTCGCGCTGCAAGCCATGGGGGCGACCGCCGCGGCGATCCTGCTCGGCAAGCACCCTGACCGACTCGAGATCGCCATTTCGACCGACGCCGCAATCGCCAGGATCGCCGAGACCTGCGACACCTGCGGCCCGATCCAGACCGCGTTCGACGCCTCGACCGCGGTGACCGTGTCCGACCTGACCACCGAGACCCACTGGCCGGAGTGTGCCCCGCTGGCCGCCGCCGGCGCAGGATCAGGGCTGCGCAGCCTGCTCGCGATCCGACTCCTGATCGCCGGCCGACCCGCCGGCGTGGTGCTGGCCGGTCATCCCGAGCCCGGGGTGTTCGGCGAGGACGAGATCGGGATCGCCTACATCGTGGCCCGGCACGCTTCCATCGCGGTCACCCGGGCCAGGCACGAGGAGACCCTGGCCGAAGCGGTCGATGCGCGGAAACTGGTCGGTCAGGCGATGGGCATCCTGATGGAGCGCTACAACCTCGACGCCGACCGCGCGTTCGCCGTCCTCGCTCGCTACTCGCAGCACACCAACACCAAGCTGCGAACGGTGGCGTTGCGGCTGATCGAGACCCGCACCCTGCCCGGCATCGCCACCCTCCACGAGAAACGGGCCGCCACCTCGGTGACGATCACCGATCCCGGCAACACCGAGCAGGGGGCTCGGCCCCAACGGCTGTGAGCTCAACCGCCGAGACCTAGGCCGATCGACCGCCCGGACGGTCGAATGACCTTGCCTGTTCCTTTACCCACTCAGGCCGGTCCGCACAACTTCTCGGTCGAAAATGTCGGCTGCCCGGCCGGGCGGTGATCAGTCCGGCGTCACGGTCTCCTTGAGTTCAGCCTTGCTCATCGAACTCGTCCCGGTGACGCCCTGGTTCTGCGCCTGCTGTTGCAACTCGTCCCGGGTCATTTCGCCGGGACGGTCGCCGAGGTGTTGCTCCCGCGCTTCGCTGAAGGCCCGGGCGAGCTCGTCCTTACGCTCGGCGGAGAGCCGTTGCCTGATGCCAGGCAGTACGCTGGACTCCTCCTCCTCGACGTGGTGCGTGACGGCCTTGATCAACTCGTCGAGCTTCCGATCGAATTCCGCACTGTCGACCGCGAGACCGGCCAACTCCTCGAGCATCGCGTCGGCCTCTTCGTGCTCCTCCTGGCTGTGCGCCACCTCGTCGGTCTCGCCCGCCTCATCGCGCGCCGCCGGATAGACCTCGGACTCCTCCGCCCGGCTGTGCGCGATCAGCAGCGAGGTCAGTTGCGGCAGCAGCAACGGCCGGTCGGTCCGCTTGGTCCGCAACTCCTCGAACAGGCGCTCCACCTCGCGGTGGTCATCCATGATCAGCTGCACGACATCGCGTTGGTCAGGCATCTGAGTTCCTTTCGTAGCGGCTGGTCGGTATCGGACTGCTTTCCTCCCGGCTGCTGGGTACCCGGACGCGGGCGAACCAAACGCCGCACCCAAGGGTCAGAGCGTGAGGACGATCTTGCAGGCGTTGTCCTTCTTCTGCTGGAAGATCTCGTATCCGTGCGGGGCTTGGTCGAGCGGTAGCCGGTGGCTGGCGAACTCGTCGACACCGAGCGGATCGTCGTCAGTCAGCAGCGGCATGATCGAGTCCGCCCAGCGGAGGACGTTGGCCTGACCCATCCGCACCGTGAGCTGCTTGTCGAACATCGTCAGCAGCGGCAGCGGATCCGCCATGCCGCCGTAGACGCCGATCAAGGAAATGGTGCCGCCGCGGCGGACGATGTCGATCGCGGTCTGCACGGCGGCGAGCCGATCGACGCCGGCCTTCTGCATCAGCGGTTCGGCGACGACCCCGGGGAGCAGTCCGACCAACTGCTGGGCCAGTCTGGTGCCCGGCGATCCGTGCGCCTCCATGCCTACCGCGTCGATCACCGAGTCCGCGCCGCGGCCTTTGGTCAGCTCCCTGATCGACGCACCGAGGTCGTCATGATCACGGAGGTCGAGAACCTCGACACCGAACCCACGGACCCGTTGCAGCCGTTCCGGCACCAAGTCCACGGCGATCACGCGGAGCCCGCGATGCGCGGCGATCCGGCAGGCCATGTCGCCGATCGGGCCGCAGCCGAGCACCGCGACCGTGCCGCCGTCGGGGACGTCGGCGTACTCGACCGCCTGCCAGGCGGTGGGCAGCACATCGGAGAGGTAAAGGAAGCGGTCGTCGGGCGGACCGACCGGCACCTTGATCGGGTTGTAGTCGGCGCGCTGCACCCGAAGATACTCGGCCTGCCCGCCGGGCACCTGGCCGTACAGCTTGGTATAGCCGTACAGCATCGCCCCCATTCCAAGATCACGGACCTGGGTGGTCTCGCACTGCGTCTGCAGGCCGGCGCCACACATGAAGCAGTCACCGCAGGCGATCTGGAACGGCACGACCACCCGATCACCGGCCACCAGCCCGGTCACCGCGGATCCCACCTCGACCACGACCCCCATCGGTTCATGGCCGAGTACATCACCCTCGGTCATGAACGGCGCCAGGACCTCGTACAGATGCAGATCCGAGCCACAGATCCCGCTGGACGTGATCCGGAGGATCGCGTCGGTCGGTTCCTGGATGACCGGGTCGGGGACCTCCTCGACCCGCACGTCTCGCCTGCCCTGCCAGGTCACTGCTCTCATGCTCGACCCTGTACCCCGAACGCGAGTCCGGGGAACAAGGACGCCCGCGTACCCCGTGTCGGAAAAGACAGTGTCAGGGAAGATCAATGTCCGGAACGTCAGGTGCCGGTCTCGCCGTGCGGTGCGGCGACCGGCTTGGATTCCGCCGAGCCGCGCTGGCGCAGGAACACCGAGGCGCCGACCATCACCGCGATGGCCAGGAACTCACTTTGCCAGTTCTGCAGGGATTCGAACCAGAACTGGCGCCGCCCACCGCATGCAGCAACACCGAGCCCGCGAACAGGGCGAAGAACCTGATCGACAGCGAGTTCTCGTACAGCTTGAGCACCCAGCCACCGCGACGCACCGGCCACGGGGCCCGCGGGCGGTCCCGGTCCGTCCGCGGATCCTGATCCTGCGGCGCCGGCCTGCCGAGCGGTTTGGATTCCGAGGAGTCCTTCCGGAGCAGATAGGCGGTCAGCACCACGTACCTGCCCATCTGCAGGAACTCGCTCTCCCAGTTCTCGAACGTGGCCCCCAGGAACTCACCGCTGGAGAGGTAGGCCAGCAGCCCTGCGGCGGCCTGGCCATGATCACCTCGATCGGCGTTGTACACCTGGAAGCCGGCGATCACCATCCCGACCGAGAACACCAGGAACAGAACGATATTGGTCAGGAACAGGCCCCGCTCGCGAATCCACGCCTTCATACTGATCATCATGACCGTGGCCGCCGAATCTCCTCAGCCGTCGCGGCGTATCCGGTGTGGATCGGTCGCTGGATGATCAGCTCGGCTTCCGCCAGACCGAGACGCTCGACGTGCTGTCGCCGGTGAACTCGGCCCGATCCCAGCCCGCGTAGCGCTGCACGCCCTCGAACCCGGCCAGCTTGGCCATCACGTCCATCTCGGAGGGCCAGACGTAACGGTGCGGGGTCCCGCCGGCGGCGATCACCTTGCCGTCCGCCAGCTGGTAGCGGTGCGAGAACAGGCGCTGGGTGACCAGGTCGTAGCTGTCCATGATCAGCAAGGTGTCGGTGACCGTGCCGGGCACCAGGGTCTGCCCGGGCGGCAACTGGCGCAACTGCGGCACCCAGACCTCGATCACGAAGTGGCCGCCGGGCCGGAGGTGGCGGCCGGCGTTCTGGAAACAGGCGATCTGCTCGTCCTGATCCAGCAGGCAGCTGATCGCGTTGTAGATGAGGTAGACCAGCTGATAGTCGCAGCCCGGGGCATCGGCTGTCGCCATGCTCCCCACGGTCGCGGGCAACTCGGCCGCGGGGACGGCGGCATGCAGGACCTCGATCATCGCCGGCGACACGTCGATGCCGGCCACCGCCACCCCGCGCCGAAACAGCGGCACACCGATCCGCCCCGCACCGATCGCGAACTCCAGCGCGGCGCCGTCTCCGGCGAACTCGGCGAGGAAGTCGATCATCGGTGTGACCGCCTCGGTCTCCACTGCCTCGTCCGGGCTGTACCCGGCAGCAACACCGTCCCAGAGCTCGCGCTGTGCGGAACTGGAATCCATCACATCGTCGACCTTCCGTCTCGGCGCGGGACAACCGATTCTTGCAACCAAGGGCTCACGGAGCCAGTGCTTTTCCGGCCTGCCGAATTGCCGCAATGGTGGACAGGGAACCCGACCCCAGTTGCCGCAGGCTGGAGTTGTCCACAGGTCATCTCAGGCTGGATCCTTCTGTGGACAACGTCGCTGAATCCTCGTGAAATAAGAGAATCGCTGGTATTCGAACAGTTGAGCGAATATGTTGCGATGATGAACTCGGGGACCGCCACCGCCACTACACCGGTCGAGCACGCGCTCGGCACGGTCGAGGTCGCCGTGGCCGAGTTGATCACCGTGCTGCGTGACGGTGGGCTTGATCACCACGACCAGGCCGGGCTGCTGGAGCTGTTGGATCGGGCCGAGGTGGTGCGTAATCAGTGGCAGGCTGTTGATGCCGAGCTGTTGGCTGTGTGTCGTGATCGTGGGATCGCGGAGCGGGAGTGCCAACGGTCGATGGCGAAGGTGCTGGAACGGCGCTGTCTGATCAATCCGGGGGAGGCTGGGCGGCGGATGCAGGCTGCTGAGGCGGTCGGGCCGCGGGAGACCTCGACCGGTATGCCGCTACCCCGGGTCCGCGATCAGATCGGCGCGGCGAGGGTGGCGGGGGCGGTCACGTCACAGCAGGTCGCCATGGTTGATGACATGTTGGGTCAGTTGGATCAGGCCGGAGTGCGTGCCGATCAGGTCGCGCAGGTCGAGACCGAGCTGATCGGGCACTGCCGGCGGTACGGGCCGAAAGAGTTGAAACAGCTCTGTCAGAAGTATCTCGACGCCTACGATCCGGACGGGCCCGAGCCGAATGAGCAGCGCAACGAGGACCGCCGGTTCTGGCGGATGCACACCACCCGGTCCGGGGCGATGGTCGGTGAGTTCCGGCTGACCCCGGAGACCGGGGCGAAGGCGTGGGCGATCTTCTCCTCGCTGGGCAACCTGCGGGCCGACAAGATCGATCAGAAGGCGACTGCCGAGACGAACCGGCCGCATCGACCGACCCGACACCCCAGGCCGACGCCGCGGCGAGCATCGACCCGGCTGCGCGGACCGACCCGGCTGCGCGGACCGACCCGGCTGCGCGGACCGACCCGGCTGCGCGGACCGACCCGACAGTGCGGACCGACCCGACAGTGGGCGACACCGACATTGACGAGCCCGAGCCGCGGTCGGGCCCACCCACGCAGCCCGAAGCCAGCCGTCATGCCGAAGGCGAACCGCGAGCGGGTTTCGTTCCCTGAGCCTGTCGAAGGGCAGGCCCCATCGACCTGGCCCTTCGACAAGCTCAGGGAACGAAACCCCTCACCCCGACTGGACTTCGACAGCCAACTCAGGCGAGGAGAACCTCCCAGGCTGCCAGCTCAACCAGGAGAACCCGACTACAGGTGCGGCCGATCGACCAGGACTCCCGACCAGGCCGGGCGGGAAGCCCGATCATGACCAACCACCCGCCCCGACCCGCCGCCCCGGACCACCGGGACGGGTCCGGCGGGCGAAACGGCGGCACGGGATCACCAGCAACGAGACACTCCTGCCCGTCGACGCACTACTCCGACTCGCCGGAGAGGCCGAGATCTACCCCGTCGTGCTCACCACCCACGGTGAGCTGCTGGATCTGGGCCGAACCCGACGAATCGCGAACACACACCAAACCCTGGCCCTGATCGCCCGCGACGGTGGCTGCTCCTTCCCCGGCTGCAACCACCCACCCGAATGGTGCGAACGACACCACGTGATCTCCCGGCGCGACAACGGCTACACCAACCTGCGAAACCTGACACTGCTGTGCTCCTATCACCACCGCCACTTCCTCGACCGGGGGCTGGCAGGTCCGGATCAACATCGACGGTTACCGGAATGGATCCCGCCCCGCTACGTCGATCCCGACCAGAAACCCATGATCAACAACCGGATCATCGCCCGCATCCACCAAGCCCCACTCCTCACCTGACCTGACGGCGGACGCGGAGTCGCCCGTGCTGACCGAGGAGGACGCGAGAGGTGTCGTTCCCTGAGCCTGTCACAGCGCGCGACTCGAAGTCGTGACAACGACACCTTTCCCGGCCCCCACCGAGATCGACCTGGCCGAACCAGCACGACCCGGCCATACCGGCGCCCGGCCGCAACCCCGCGCGGACCGCGCCACCCCGCCCTTGATGCGTATTTCCGGCCAACAGGCCGAACTGAGAGGGGCACGGCCTGGCTTGCCCTTCGACAAGCTCAGGGAACGAACACCCTCGCTCCGACTGTCGCCTGCCTGCGGATCGACCGAATCCAGCTCCGGAGAGACGAAGGCGGGGGGTCAGGGACGAGGTCGCGGCTGCGGTTGTCGCGATTCCTCTTGACGCTGCAGGTTGCCACGCGGCCATGGCTGGTTTCTCCCAGCCCGAAGAGGAACTGCAACATCACCGATCCAAGATCATCGGTGGATCCAGGCTGAGCTTGTCGAAGGGCGAGCACGATCTCGCCCGCTGTGCATTGAAGATCACCTGGCCTGCCCTTCGACAGGATCAGGAAACGATACCCCTCACTTACCCATCAACTAGCCAAACGGCTCCCGGAGGTCGGACCGATCAGGGGTCTGGGGCCCATGAACTCCTGGCAGCCGGGCACCTGGCGCAACGGCCGGGCCGCCGTGTCGGGTGGAACGGTGTAAGAAAGCCCCACTCATCAGATGCATGACACCAAGGCGATCGACGAGTCGAGGACGCACCCAGAGGGGTCAGGGCGTAGTGGTGATCTTTCGGTGCTGGCTCGCCACCACGGCGTCGAGCTCGGCTTCCGCTTGGTAGTGCTGGATCAGGCCGAGTGCGGTGTGGATCAGGTCTTCGACCTCGCTGGCGAGGTCGGGCAGGTTGCCGTGACCGTGCTTGGCGACCTTCGCCGGGGCACCTTCCAGGCGTTGGACCTCAACAGCGATTTCGCCGAGTTCCTCGGTGAGCCTGGAGAGGTAGCCGAGAGGCGTGTCGCCTTCGGGGAACCTCCGGGCGTAGTGGGTCGAGATCTCGTAGAGCTGATCCAGGCGGTCCGGTTGACTGGTCCGCTCAGGTTCGCTCATGAAGGAGGAGCCTAGTGGCCCGGGCGCGCTACGACTCCGAAGTCGTACGAGTGCCCGGCGGAGCCAACCCGGCCGGGTTGGCAGGAGGCGTCGGCCCCGGGATCTCGTTCGGCGGCAGCGCCGGGAATGGCAGCAGGAGTTCTCGATCGATCCGGCCCGGCGTAGTGAACCGGTGCGGTTCCACCCAGAGTGTGACGCCAGGGCGGCGCCGACGTCGCGCGGACATGACTCTTCCTTTCGGGCCTGCGGTCCGCAGTCAGGCCAAGGAAGTAGCCGAGATCAAGGTAAGCCGGTGATCAGGAGGTGGACTCAGTCCTGCCCGCGGACCCAGGGGCGACCTCCCGGCGCAACAAGGACAGGGTAAGCCAACTCGCGCCGGTACGTCGAGGAAAGGGAATCTAAGAGGTGGTGCGCGGCGCATACATGATCGCGGCGACACCGGCCAGGCAGATCAGGGCCCGGCGACGTCCCACCGGGCCGGCCGGAAGCCGTCGATGATCATCGCCCGGACAGCGAGCCGGCACCGACCCAGATCCAGCCCTTGTGTTTCCGGATGCCCTGCCAGATCAGCCAGGCCCCGCCGATCTCGGCGATCGCGACCAGCGGGAACAACCCGATCGAGCGCGCGATGATCATGACCGGACACTACGGTCCCGGTCGGCCAACTCGGCGAAAGGTAGCGGGCAGCCGGACGTCGCGCACATACGATCAGGTCCGCACAGCCGGCCTCGATGGCGTCCCGCAACATCTCCGCGATCCGTTGCAGATCGGCGATCCGACGCTTGACGTCGGCCGCTTTCTGCTCGGCCCGCCGCAGCAGTCCCGGTCCGTGCCAGTGCCGGGCCGTGTCCATCAGGTCCGCCACCTCGTCCAGGCTGAAGCCGAGTCGCTGCGCGGTCTTGATCACCCGCAACACCGTGACCGCCTCGACGGGGATACAGCCGATGCCCGCCGAGACTCCGCTCCGGCTCCGCCGGCAGACCTCGCCGCTCTAGTAGCGCAGCGGCTGCAGGTTCACCCCGGCCGCGGCCGCGACCTGCCCGGGCGCAGGCCCGGACAGTGATCCGTCATGATCACCGACCGTCCAAGCCGGCGACGGCGGCAGCCCGGGCGGCCAACGCGTCGAGCACCGCGATCTGCGCGGCCGGGACCGTTACCAGCATCGCCACCGCGCCGCTCGCCTCGGCCGAGAACCCGAATTCGAAGAACGAACAGCAACGGCGCTCCCGCTCCGCAAGATCACGGGCCCGATCGGCGGCGTCCTCGGCCAGGATCAGCTGTACGGATGTCTCGGCCACCCGATCAACGGCGACGACCGAGTCGGCGAACAGTTCGTCGAACGCCGCGATCCGGAGCGGTCGATCGACGGTCGGCAAGGTGCACGCAGCCGGGGCCCAGCCCTGGTCCGGCCCTGCCCGGGTGAGGTCCTGCGAAGTCGTCATGACTCCACGCTAAACCCGTACCCAGGTACGGAATGCAACCCCGGAATCCGACGCAGGGCGGACCTCAGACCGATTCGGGCGACGTTGCGTCCGAGTTCGCACTGGTGACGAGGAAGTCGTCGAGCGCGGCCGCCAGCAGGACCGGTTGATCCAACGGAATCAGGGTGTAGCTGTCCGGCACCTCGACCAGGCGACCCTGCGGCAGCAGGTCGGCGAGTCTGCTCCCGTGCTCGGGTGGCATCACCCGATCCTCGCTCGCCCAGACGACGAGGGCCGGACCGGTGAACGCCGAGATGCCTTCCGAGGCCTCGAGCAGCAATGGCCGGCCGGGCGCCAGGGCGCGCAGCAGGCGTACGGTGTCCCGGCAAATCTCTGGCCGGGTCAGGTTCGGTTCCAGCCAGCCCGCGACGACGCCGTCGCCGAGCTTGGTCAGCCAGCCGAACGAGATCGGCAGCCGACGCAGCGGCTTCAGCCGCATCTGCTGCATGAAGGCCCCGAACAGCGCCGGGGGCAGCTTGCCGGTCAGGAACAGGGTCGCGCCGGACGCCCCGGGCGGGAAGTTGTCGAAGGCCTCGCACGAAGCCAGGACGATCCGGGAGACCCGCGGATTCCCGTCCCGGACGACCAGCTGCACCAGAGCGCCACCGGTGTCGTTGCCGACCAGCGTCACGTCCCGCAACTCCAGCCGGTCGAGGAACTCGGCCACCAGTCGGCCCAACCCACGCAGCGACAGGTCCGCGCTGTCGGTCACCGGATGACGATGCGCACCCAACGGCAGCGTGGGAATGATCAAGCGATAACGATCACCGAGCTGGTGCGCGACATCGGTCCAGAGGGTGTGATCCATCAGCAATCCGTGCAGCAGGACGATCACCGGTCCGCTGCCGCCGTTGTCCTGATAATCGATGGTCCCGCAGGACAAGTCGATCTTGTGGCTTGACATTGTGCTACCCCCAACTGACGAGTACGCGACCCCTGACGCCATCAAGTGAACCACGCGGTTCACTTGATGTCCAGGGTCGCGACCCGGGCCGGTTTCGATGGCTACGGGCGACGGGCCTCCTCGTCCTCCAGCGCTCGGAGCAGCGCTCGGAACGCCGGCGCGTCATCCAACGGAGTCCGGCGGACCCGGGCGTCCAGCAACAGGCCGCGGAACACCGCCAGCATGAGTTCGACCACCTCGCGCTTCCGCTCCTCGGCCCAGTGCGGGGGGCACATCCCGAGCAGGACCGCGTGATATTGCTGGCCCTCGTCCCGGCCGAGGTGGCCGTAACGCTCGGGGTCGTACATCACCAGACCCATCGACTGGGTGATCACCCAGAGGTTCGCCTCGGCCCGGACCAATTTCGGCCAGGTGGCCCGCAATCGATCGGCCAGCGACATCGTGCTCGGCAATTCCGCGACGGCCCGCAAGCCTTCACCGCGGCGTTGCCGCAGCTGCTTGATCGCCTCGCCCAGAAGATCATCCGGGCCGTCGAAGTAGTAGAGCAGCACCTTGTGGGTCGTGCCGGCCGCCGCCGCGGCCCGACGCAACGAAAAGTCGACCAGCCCGTTCGCGGCGACGTCGGCGGTCACCTTCTCCAGCAGGTCGCGACGTCGGGCCTCGCCGCGCTTGGAGCCCGTCCACCGTGGATAGGACGACGACTGCTGGCCTCGGTCGCCGCCCGAGTCATCGATCGGTTCAGTCGAAGCGGGCACGATCGCATCCTATGACCGGTGACTCAGTGGTGTGTCTTCGGAAACACATCACTGGGGGCACTCGACGGCGAGATCGGCGACCAGCCGGTGCAAGCCCGCCAGCAACAACGAGATCGCGTCCGGCCGGTGCTGGGCCTGCCAGCGCAGGCTGTCCAGGGCTGTCGTGCTGGCGCAGAAGGCCAACGCCTCCGGCCCGGCGACGGCTTCGCCGGCCCTCCTGATCATGAGTCGCACCTCGGGGTCGCCGTCCTCGTCGACGTAGCAGTCCCGGAGCAGCCAGGCGAAGTCGATCACTCGGGTGCCACTGCCGCAGGCCTCGATGTCGATCACCGCACTCACCCGACCGTGATTCAGCAAGACGTTGCCGCTGTGGAAGTCGCCGTGGACGAGATCCCCACCAGGTAAGGAGATCCGGCCGAGTCGTGTGACGAGGCGCTGATACCGCTCGACCAACGGGACGACCGCCGGCACGGTGCGCCGCAGCTCCTCTGCGCAGTTGGCGAAGTCGGCCGCCACGTACGCCGACCAGTCGCGATCGGGCCAGACATCGAGCCCGGCGTGACCTTCGATCAGCTCGATCAGCAGTTGAGCCTCGGTGCGGTTGAGCGTCCCGCCCGGCTTGCCGGGGACGAAGGCCTGCACGTGGTATGTCGGCCCGCCGTCGATCGCTCCGGTGAACAGCCACTCCGGGGTCGGGTAGCCGCGGGCCCGGAGTTGCTCGACGGCCGCCGCGGCCCGACGCAGGTGGTCCAGGCTCCACGAGCCCGTCTTCAGGACAGCCCGGCCCCCGTCGGATGCGTCGAGCAGCCAGGTGTCGTTCACTCCCCCGACGGCCTCGGCGCTCAGCCGGAATCGGGTGCCGTGGTTGCGGTTGAGTTCGGTCAGGATGCGCCGCGCCGAATCCGTACGCGCGCGTGTATCGGTGCTGGGCAAGGTGATCTCCGAGGAATGGGTGAATTCGACGAGGGCTACAGCCGTCGTCCCTGGGGTTCGAACAGAATCCGTTCGAAGATCACGCCACGTCGGTAGCTTACGTCCCCCGCCTCGGTCGTCCTAGGAGATTTCTGCGACCGCCTCCCGGACCAGCCCGGCGACCTGGTCGGGGTGGGTCAGCACCAGATCGTGACCGGCCGGGATCCGCCGCACGGTGATCGGCGGCCGATCGGCGGCCAACGTGTCGACGGCATCGCGCCAGGTCGCGTTGATCTCCGCGGCCCGGGCCATCGACGTGCCGGCCATGAACTCGGACATGATCATCGTGACCGGGCCGGCGACCTGGTCGAAGCGCTCGGCAGCCGTCCGCCGATGATCATCGATCTCCCGCTGCAGGGCGAGGGTCTGATCGGCGGAGAGGAGCCATTGGCGTGGCGTGCCGGCCAGGGATCGCTGCTCGGCCAGAGCTTCCGGGCTACTCAGCCCCTCGTGCATCGCGGCCAACTCGGACTCGGTGAGGATCGAGGCCGACAGCGGCGTGCCACCGTCGATCAGAACCAGTGCGCGCACCCGGCCGGGCAGCGCCGCGGCGTAGTCGAGCAGCAGATCGGCCCCCAGTGAGTGGCCCAGCAGCAGCATCGGCTCGGCCACCGGCCGGGAGTCGACGACCGCCGCGGCGTCGGCGGAGAAGTCGGCGTAGCCGTACCGATCGGTGCCGCTGCTCAGCCCGTGCCCACGATGATCGAACGTCGCCAGCCGGAGGAATCCGCGCAACTGCTCGAGCAACGGAGCGAGGTCGGCCTGAGTGCTGCACAACCCCGGCGCGAACACCGCGGCCGGCCCGGCGCCGGCCACCGAGACCGGGATCGCGACTTCCTGGCGGCGAACCGGGTACGTCTCCATGACCCGGCATTCTCCCAATCCGCGCTGCGGCCCGGTGCGGTGCCCCTGCCCTCGGCGACGGGATTCGGGCGAATGTCGGTGGTCTGCGCGATCCTGGTCGGTATGGGGAAGGCGGACTGGGCGCTGCGCGTCCGGGGAGCCGAGGAGAACTCGCTCCGAAACGTCGACGTGACCTTCGGGCGCGGGCTGACGGCGGTCGTCGGCGTCTCCGGCTCGGGAAAGTCCTCGCTGGTGATGGACACCGTGTACAGCGAGGCCCGGCGACGGTTCCTGGAGTCGGCGTCGCTCGGATCCCTGTTCTCCCAGGTGCGACCGGCCCGGGTCCGGTCCATCGACGGTCTCCGGCCCGCCGTCAGCGTCGGGCAGAACGCTGTCAACACCAATCCGAGATCCACCGTCGCCACCGCCGTCGGGATCCTGCCCCTGCTGCGGATCGTCTACGCCGTCTTCGCCCCGCGCCGTTGTGCCGCCTGCGGCACCGACGTCGGCACCCGGGTCGGCACCGAGGTGCAGGACCTCGACGTGATCTTGGCGACGCTGGCCGCCACGAGCGCGGAGATCATGATCATCGTCCCGCTGCTGCGCCAGGTGCCGGGCCGGCACGGCCGGCTGCTGGAGCACCTCCGGCACCGGTTCGACCCGGACGCGGTGACGGTCGACGGAGCCCTGCTCTCCGCCCTCGAAGCGACCGAGCTGGATCCGGACCGACCGCACGACATCGAGGTCCGGGTGGGCCAGGTCGGCCCCGACACCAGCCACAAGATCATCCGCTCCGTGCTGGATCAGGCCTGGGCGCTGGGCACGTCGCTGCTGCGGATCCGAGGCCCGGGCGGGGAGGATCGTACAGTCGCGCGCGGGCCGTACTGCGGTCGGTGCGGCGAGCGGATTCCCGAGCTGAAACCCGGCGACTTCCCCGATCATCCGCAGGCCCGGCAGCACCGGCTCGATGATCACTCGCTGACCGACCTGCTCGACCTGTCGGCCGAAGCGCTGCTCGAACTGCTCGCCGGGTTGCGGCTGCCGGAAGCGGCCCGACCGGTGCTGGATCAGGTCCGGGTCCGACTGTCCGCCCTGCAGCAGCTGGAGGTCGGCTATCTGCCGCTGAGCCGGTCCTCGCCGACGCTCTCCCGCGGCGAGGCGCAGCGGGTCCGGCTCGCCGTCGTCGCGGCCACTCAGATCGATGACCTGCTGCACGTCCTGGACGAGCCGACGATCGGCCTCGACGCCGTCCAGGTCGGCCGGCTGCTGCGCCGGCTCGGCCGGCTGCGCGGGCCGGTGATCATGGTCGAGCACGATCCGTGGGCGATCGCCGAAGCGGACGAGGTGATCGAGCTCGGTCCGGGTGGCGGCGAGCGCGGCGGCCGGATCACCTTCCAGGGCACGCCGGCCGAGCTGTTGACTTCGGGAGCGGCGAGCGGCGAGTGGTTCTTCGGCCGCCGGCCACCGGCGGACCGGATCGCTGCGGCGGCCGAAGATCAGGAGTTCCTGACCGTACGCGGCGCTCGGGCGCACAACCTGACCGGCTTCGACGTGACGATCCCGACCGGTCGGATCTGCGTCGTCACCGGCCCGTCGGGCGCCGGCAAGTCGACGCTGGTCGGCGACGTGCTGGTCGCCTCGATCGAGGCCGGGAAGCCCGTCCAGTGCGACGAACTGGAGGGTCCGCGGCTGCGCGCGGTGGTGATCGATCAGGCACCGATCGGTCGGACGCCGAGATCGAACGCCGCGACCTACACCGGCGCGGCGACCCACGTCCGGCGCCGCTTCGCCGCCGCCACACCGCTGTCGGCGTCCGCGTTCTCGTTCAACCGAGCCGAGGGAGCCTGCCAGACCTGCGCCGGGATGGGGGCGGTGGAGCTGAAACTGCCGCACCTGCCTTCGGAGTGGCAGACCTGCGAGAGCTGTGACGGACAACGGTTCGGCGACGACGTCCTCTCGGCGCGGGTGACGTTGACCGACGGCCGGCCGTACTCGATCGCGGAGTTGTACGACAGCACCATCGACGAGGCCGCCGAGCTGCTCGGCGACGACCCGGCCTGCCGGACGATCCTTGATCAACTGGTACGGATCGGCCTCGGCTACCTGCGGCTGGGGCAGCCGTCCACCACCCTGTCCGGCGGCGAGGCGCAGCGGATCAAGATCGCCAAGTGGCTGGCCAAGGCCAGAAGCGGCGACCTGGTGGTGCTCGACGAACCGACGACCGGGCTGCATCCGGCCGACCTGAGCCGGCTGGCCGCCGTGCTGCGCGACCTGTCCGATCGTGGCTGCACCGTCCTGGTCGTCGAGCACCACCCCGACCTGATCGGCCTGGCCGACTGGGTGATCAGACTCGGCCCGGGCGGCGGCCCGGCCGGCGGGCGGCTGATCAGCGCGGGCCCCGATCCGGCGGTGAAACGACCGAAGCGGCCGCGCCCGCGCGGCACCGCCCGGAAGGCCGCGCGCGGCTCGCCGGCGATCGCGGTGTCCGGCGCGGTGGCCAACAATCTGCGGGATGTGTCGGTGACGTTCGCGAAGAACAAGATCACCGGCATCGTCGGGGTTTCCGGGTCGGGCAAGTCATCGCTGTTGATCGACGTGCTCGCCGCCGAGGCCCACCGGCAGCTGCTCGAATGCCTGTCGATGTATGAACGACAGTCGGTCCGGGAGATGCCCACCGTCGAGGTCGGATCGGTGGCCGGCATCGGGCCCACCGTCTTCATCCGGCCGGACCGGGACCTGAACAACCCGCGGTCGACCATCGGCTCGGCGACCGAGGTGAGCCTGCAGCTGGGCGTGCTGCTGGCCCGGGCCGGCTCGGGCGCCCGCCGCCAGTTGCAGCCGAACCACTTCTCCGGGCTGACCTACGAGTCGGCCTGCCTGGGCTGCCGCGGCCTGGGCACGCTCCCGGTGCTGCGTCCGGAGCGGTTGATCATCCATCCCGAGAAGCCGTTGTGCGCCGGGGCCATGTATTCGCCCGGCTACTTTCCGCAGTCGTACCTGTCGAAGCCGGAGAGCGGCGGCTATGCGATGGTGCAGGGCCTGGCGCACCGCTGGGGTTTCGACCCGTTCGCCACTACCTGGGAGGAGATGACCGAGCCGCAACAGCAGGCCTTCCTGTACGGCGAGGACGGGCGCCGGCCGTGGCCCAGCACCGACCAGTCCAGTTGGCCCGGATTCTTCGAGATGATCAAGTACTGGGACCAGGGCGGGCTCTATCTTGATCATGTCCGCTGCCCGGACTGCGGCGGTGGCCGGCTGCGGCCCGAGTTCCTCGAGGTGCGGCTGGGGCCGGCGAACCGGCAGGTGCTGCACGAGCTGCCGCTGGTCGACGTGCTGGCCCTCGTCGCCGGCTTCGACCTGCCGCCGGACGCGCCGCCCTGGGTGCACACCGCGAGGACGGTCGCGGTGCGGCGGTTGCGGTTCCTGGACGAGGTCGGGCTCGGCTATCTGCAGCTGGACCGGCCGACCGCGTCGCTGTCCGCCGGCGAGGCGCAACGGGTGAAGCTGGCCGGGCTGCTCGGCGGTGAGCTGACCGGGATGACCGTGCTGCTGGACGAGCCGACCCGCGGCCTGCACCCCGCGGAGATCCGGTCGCTGGCGATGGTTCTGACGACCCTGCGGGACAGCGGCAACACGATCATCCTGACCGATCACGACCCGGACCTGCTCGAGGTGACGGACGAACTGCTGGTGCTCGGCCCCGGGTCGGGCGCCGAGGGCGGCACCGTGCTGCCGAAGCGGTCCCGGGCGGCCCGGGCGCTGCATCCGGCCTATGCGCCGGTGCCGGACCGGACACCGAGAACGCCGGCGGACTGGCTCCGGGTGCACGGCGCGCGGGAGAACAATCTGGCCGGCGACCGGGTCGACCTGCCGCTCGGCGTCCTGGTCGGGGTCTGCGGGCCGTCCGGTTCGGGGAAGTCCACGCTCTGTATCGACACCGTCGGCCGGGCCCTGGATCCGCCGACGCTGACCACCTCGGTCGCCCACGAGGCGGTCAATCCCGGCCGGCACGACCTGATCGAGAACGCCCCGGCCAGGACGGTCTGTTCGAGCCAGGCCCGGCTCGGCGGGCAGTCGGTGGGGCATCACCTCGGCGTGCTGCCGGCCGTCCGGCGGGCGTTCCTGCAGTCCGACGAGGTCGAGGACCTCGACCTCACCGAGAAGGACCTGATGCCGAACTGCCGGGCCTGCCGGGGCCGCGGCTATGTCACCCAGGAGCTGGGTTTCCTGCCGTCGATCGACAGCCCGTGCGATGCCTGCGAATCGACCGGTTACGACCGGGCGATCCGCCGGATCGCGGTCCGTGGCCACGACCTGTCGGAGCTGGCGGCGATGACCTTGACCGAGGTCGGCGACCTCTGGTCCGACGTCGCGGCCGTGGCCCGCGGGGTCGACGTCGCCTGCTCGCTCGGGCTGGGCTATCTGCGGCTCGGCCAGCCGGGAAGGAGCCTGTCCGGCGGCGAGGCGCAACGGGTGAAGCTGACCCGGGCCCTGTCGAAGCGGGTCCGGACTCCGACCCTGTTCATCCTGGACGAACCGACCGTCGGCCTGCACCCGAAGGATGTCGAGGCGTTGTGGCGGGCGCTCGACGCGATCGTCGAGGGCGGCCACACGGTGTTGGTGGTCGAACACGATCCCTGGTTGCTGGCCAGCTGCGACTGGCTGGTCGAACTGGGACCCGGCGGCGGCCCGGCCGGCGGCCGGGTGGTCGCGACCGGGCCGCCCCGGGAGTTGATCATGGCGACCACCGTGACCGCGCCGCAGCTGAGGCGGGTGCTGTCGTGATGGACGCGGCCGCACTGCTGCTGAGCGATCCCTCCGCTGCGCTGCGGGCCCGGGTGCTGACCGAGCTGCTCGAGGTCGATCCGACGGACCCGGAACTGCTGGACGCGACGGCCCAGCGGGACGCGGATGATCATGATCCGGCCGAGGGAGCAGAACGGTCCTTTCGATCACTCGGTTGGTCGCTCTGCCGGTCGGCCTACCTCGGCCGGACCGCGGCCGATCCGCGGGTCGCCGCCGTCGCCGAGCGGATCTTCGCCGAGCAACAGCCCGACGGTTCGTTCCCGCTCGGCAACTTCCGGCGCGGCAACGAGCCGGGCGCGTATTCGATGGCGCCGTTGCAGGTGGCCCTGCCGCTGCGCGGTCTGGCGATGGCCGGGTACGCGACCGACCCGCGGGCCGAGCGGGCCTATCAGTGGCTGCTGGACGTCCAACTGGCCGACGGTTCCTGGCCGGTCGGCGAATCGCACGGGCAGCCGGGCTACATTGCCGGCTACCGCAAACTGCCGGGAGCGCAGGGCTGCCGGACCACGACGCAGGGAGCGATCGCCTGCCTGGTCCTGCACCCGGAGTTGGCGACGAGTGATCACGTTCGCCGGCCGCTGGATCTGCTGCTGCAGCGGGAGACCCGCGAGGTCTGGTCGCTCGGCACCGATGTCGCCAGGCTGACCGGCCGGGAGACGCCGCAGGGCTTCTTCACCTTCTACGCGGACTTCGATCTTGCGATGATTCTCGATCTCGCCTCCCGCGCCGGCGCGTCGCTGGACGATCCGCGGGTCCGTGAGTTGGCCGACTTCATCACCGGACTACGCGGGCCGTATGGGCTCTGGGACCATCCGCAGCATCCCGAGCTCAGCCGTTGGCTGACGTTCGACCTCGCGCTGAGCCTGCGCCGCTTGGAGAGCGGCGACTGGACCGGGATCGCGCCCCGGGTGCCCTTCCGGGCCTACCGAAAACGATCACCGCGCCATTGAGCGGACCCGACGGCCGGCACCGTCGCGGTGTCCAGCTCCGCGATCAGCCGGCGCGACAGTTCCAGACCGGTCACGAAGTCGTACGCGTCGTCCTGGGATCCGCAGTGGACCGGTGCGCTCAGTTCGGTCACCACGGCGTCCGTGAAGCCGGCCACGCCGAACTCGCGGACCGTGCCCGGGTCGGCCAGCGAGAACGGTGCGCCGGTGACCGGTCCGGCCGCACCGTCGGACAGCGCCGCGCTGATCGCCGTGGCCCACTCCTGGCGATCACCGTCCTGCCAGACCAGCTGGACCAGCCGCCCGCCGGGCCGCAGGCGCGGCCGACGTTGCCGAACGCCAGCACCGGATCGGCGAAGAACATGGTGCCGAACCGGCTGATGCCGAGGTCGAATCGTTCGGCGGGGAACGGGTGGGCCTGCGCATCGGCCCGCTCGAAAGTCGCATTGAGCAGGCCGTCCGCGACGGCGAGCCGGCGGGCCCTCGCGATCACCGGGGCGGACAGGTCGACACCGTGAGCGCTGGCCGAGCTGCCGCCCCGGCCGCGTCCCGTCGTCGCCCCGGCTCCGCAGCCGATGTCGAGCACCCTGTCGTCGGCGCCGATTCCGACGCGTCCCGCAGCCGGTCCTGGTACCGGCTCAGTTCGGCCTTCAGCCGGAGCGCGTGGCTGGTCGGTCGATCGTCGCTGACATTCATTCGTCCCTCATCAGGTCCAGGGTTCCGGCAGCCGGTTTCGCGGCTGACCGTCGATCACCTCCGACGTTCGCGGCGATGGTGCTTACCCTTCAACCGGCTCAGGAAGCGTCGACGCGTTGCCCGATCGAGGCATCCGTTTGGTGATCAACACCGGAGGACGCTCGGAGCGGCGTCGCTGTCGTTGATCATCCGGGAAGTCCGGGTTGCGGATGATCACAGGTGCCGCGGCGGCGCAGGTGATAGGCCAGCGTGGCCGCGGCGAGGGCGATCCCCCACACCGGCCAGAGCAGGGACGGACCCGTGCCCCAGTCCAGGCTCGCCCCGCCGGACAGCATCCGCCGCAGATAGGCCAGACCGGCGGAGGTGACCAAGATCGCGGCGATGGACGCCGGGATGATCGCAGTGCGCGGATTGACCCGTTTCGCCGCCAGGAACGGGATCCACCGGGGATAGATCTCGCCCCAGCGCTGGATCAGACCGAGGGTCAGCAGGGCGCCGCCGACGGCCAGCGTGGCCAAGCCGGCACCGACGAGCCAGATGCCGGGGCTCTCCAGCTCCTCGGCCCGCAGCTCCTCGGTGCTGAAGCCGAGCGGGAGGCGCAACACCCAGGCCCAGCGGGTCAGCGCGTACAGTACAGGGATGATCATCGCGACGCCGATCGCCCAGCCGCCCCAGGCCCGGGCGCGGGCCGGTTCGGTCCAGGCCGCCCGGTGAGCCGGTCGGCCGCAGTCGGCGCACCTGACGCCGATGCGCCGGAGCAGGCTGATCGTCGCGAGCCCCCACAGCAGACCGCCGAAGATCAGCAGCAACTCGTTGATCACCGGCCAGGGATACATGCTGGCGAAGAATTCACCGAGGCTGAGCTGCTCCGGCCAACCGAACGGAGCGCCGACCAGGACCAACGGCGTGCGGGCCACCGCCATCAACGGCCGATGGCCTGGCAGCACCACGGCCAGGGTGATCGCCAGGGCGGCGCCGGCGATGATCATGACCGGCCGGACGCCGCCAGGACCTCGGCTCCGGATCATGATCAGCGACAGCACGACACCGGTCAGCCCGGTCGCGGCGATCAGCGGTCCGGCGATCCCGGCGGGCAGCGCCGCCAGCAACGTGTCGTCGGTGGGTCCGCCGAACGGGAAGCCCGGCCCGCCGAGGGCCCAGACCAGCCCGAGCAGGCCGTAGCCCAGTGACCAGGCGCCAGCGGCACCGCAGGCCCAGGGCACGGTGGAGCTCCGCGAGACCGCACCCGGGTGCGGCCGGCCGCGGCCGACGGGAGTTCGATCTTCCGGTGATGTGGTCACGGGAGGTGGCCTCCTGGTCGGGAGTTGATCTTGCCTATCACTGCGGGACGCGGCGGAGCCAAGTGCTCAGGAACCGGTCAAGGGCGGACCGCGTGGTCTGCGTGTTCCAACCGCCGGCCAGCAGGTCATAGCCGTGGTTCGAGCCGGGCAACTCGATTAGCCGGCACGGCACCCCGAGCGCTGCCAGTCGCCGCGCCAGGTCCCGCGACTGGCCGATCGGAACGGTCTGATCACGGGTGCCGTGGGCGAGGAAGGTGGGTGGCACACCCCGCGTGACCTGGCTGATCGGAGAAGCCACCCGGTAGCGGTCCGGGACAGTCGCCGGTGTGCCGCCGACGAACCGGCTGACCAGGGTCCGTACGTCCGGCGACCGGTCCCACCAGGGCACCGGCGTTGCGACGAGCGCAGTCAGATCGGTCACCGGATACAGCGCCGCGACCGCGGCCACCGGCTGATCCCCGCCGGGACAGTGCGCCGCCAGGGCCGGCTCGGTTCTGGCATACGCGGCCAGCAGTGCCAGGTGCCCGCCGGCCGACCAACCGAGCAGGCCGATCCGCGCCGGGTCGATCCCGAACCGACCGGCCTGAGCCGCCACCCAGCCGACCGCGCATTTCACGTCGCTGGTGGCGTGGTGCCAGGACGGATCGGTCGCCGTGGCCAGCCGGTAGTCGATGTCGAAGACGACATACCCGCGCCCGGCCAGCCAGCCCGCCAGCGGCTGGCCGCCGCGGCTGCCCTGATCCCAACCGCCACCGTGCACGAGCACGGCGGCGGGACGCCGTTCCGGTCGCGCGCCGGGGCTCGCCTCGGGACGCCAGATGTCCAGCCGCAGCGGCTCTGCCGGCCCCGCCGCGGCGCGGTAGGTCACGGTCTCCGACGGGACCTCGGCGCCCGGCCGTGGCAGATAGTCGGCGAGGGACAGCGAGACGTCCTGGTCCGCCGCGGTCCGCAGCCCGGAGACGAGCGGCAGCAACGACAGCAGCAAGGTCGCGGTCAGGGCGGCGGCTGCCACCCGAGCGATGCTCCGCAGCCCGACCCGTCGAGCCAGCGCGGCCAGTCCGAGGCCGAGCAGGCCGACCACTGTGATGATCAGGGACAATTCGGTCGCGGCCACCCCGGCGAATCTGAGCAGCTCGTCCGGCGCCGGCAGGATGATCAACAGGGCCGTGAGCAGGCCACCGGCTGCGACCCCGAGCACCGCCACACGCAGCAGCCCACGCAGCAACCGGCAACGGGGACGATTGGGGTTGACACCCAAGCGCCCGCCCGATCCGGACCTGCCGTCCGTATCATCCGGTCGCGACTCTCCGTGGTACACGGCACGACTATCCCGGCTTGCGGTCGCCGACCGGTCCCCGTCACGGGGTGAACTCCACTCCCCCACAAGGGTGGCGACATTCGGGAAACGGGCCGATGAGTCTCGGTGCCGGCCCAGGTCTCAGTTTCATGGACCTTGTGATCGAAGGAATTGCGTTCGGTGAGTCGCCGCGGTGGCACGACGGTCGGCTGTGGGTTTCCGACTGGGGTCGCGGCCGGGTGATCTCCGTCGTGCCCGGCGAAGACACCCCGGGCGGGGCCGAGACGATCGAGGCCGAGGTGCAGTCGTTCCCGCTGTGCATCGACTTCACCCCGGACGGGCGGCTGCTGCTGGTCTCGTCCACCCAGCAACAGGTGCTGCGCCGTGAGCCCGACGCCTCGCTGACCACCTACGCCGATCTCTCCGCGCTGGCCAGCACACCGTGGAACGACATCGTGGTCGACGGGCGCGGCAACGCCTACGTCAACAACATCGGCTTCGACTTCCCGGCCGGTCAGCCCAGCCCGGGCATCGTCGCGCTGGTGACCCCGGACGGCACCGTCAGCCAGGTCGCCGGCGACCTCTGGTTCCCGAACGGGATGGCGGTCACTGCCGATGGAGCCACCCTCGTCGTGGCCGAGTCGTACGCGGAGCAGCTGACGGCCTTCACCATCGCCGCGGACGGAACGCTGGCCGATCGCCGGGTGTGGGCGGCGACGCCGGGTGATCATCCCGACGGCATCTGCCTCGACGCCACCGGGGCGGTCTGGTATGCCGACGTCGGCAACGGCCACTGCCGCCGGGTCAGCGAGGGCGGCGAGATCCTGGACACCGTCGACTTCGACCGTGGTGCCTTCGCCTGCATCCTCAACCGGGAAGGTGATCCGACCCTGTTCGTCGTCGGCCAGAACTTCGGCGGTGCGGAGGGCGCCGGACCGAGCGGCATCGTCGCGGCGTTCCCGGCGCCGGCGCTCGGTGCGGGACACCCCTGATCAACCGACCGTGCTCCCAGCGGAGCAGATTTGTTCGTTCCTGGGGTCCGGGCCGGACGCCGCCCTCGGCCAGGGCATCCAGCATGGTGCCCAGGATGGGCACGGCGTTCTCGGTGATCACCACCGCGGCCGGGAGTTCCTTGATCAACTCGTCGACCGTCTCGCGCCGCAGGACGTCGTCCTTCGCGAGCACCGAGCCGCCGAGGGTGACCGCGATCCGCTCGTCGGGCCGCAGCCCGACCTTGGCCGCGCACGCTCGTACGTAGTCGGCGGCCCGGCGGGCATGCCGGGCGATGATCCCGGCCGCGACCGGATCACCGGCCGCCGCCTCGAGCAACACGATCCGGGCCGCCGTCGACCGCACCAGGTCCGAGCCTTCCCCGGTACTCCCGCCGGGTTCCGGCTCGCCGGAGTCGACTGGCCGGAGGACGAACGGCTCTGGACCGGCGTCCGCCGGACCCACCTGGCCCGGGACGCCGTTGTCGATCAAGAACGACGTCTTCGCCCTGCTCCGCTGCGCGGCATGGACTCGACGCCGATCTGCGTCGATGCCAACGTGATCCCACTGTCGATCGCCGAGCCGCTGCTGCACGCGGACCTCACCGACCGCTCCCTGTACGAGGAACTGGAGGCCCGCTGCAGGGTGATCATCCAGCGCAGCGCGTCTTCGGTGCAGGCGGACGCCGCCTCGACCGAACTCGCGGCCCAGCTCAAGATCACGGCCGGCAGTCCGGTCCTGGTCGGTCGCGAGGTCGCCTATGATCGCACGGCAGCCCGGTGCTGCTCGGCCACAACAGCTACCGGGGCGATGCGTACCGATTCGAAGCCGACCCGTACCGCGGCGGTTGATCAACTGCAGTGCAGGATCTGCTCGAGCAACTCGGCCTTGGCGTCGCGGCCGAGCAGCCGGTACGCCCGAGCCCAGATCGCCGGATCGCCCAGCGGCAGCCCACACCAGCAGCCGGCGACCCGGGTCGGCAGCCGTTCGACCCCGTCGGGCCCGCGCATGGCGAAGTTCACCAGCAGATCGATCGGACCATCGAAGATTAGGCGCCGATCCGAGGCGTAGATCCCGTCGGTGAGTGTCTCGTCGCGGTAGCTCAGGCCGGCTCGGTCCAGTGTCGCGATCACGGCCTCGACCGGAGCGTCCACCGTGACATCCCAGTCCTTGGCCGTGTCGGCCAACCCCAGCGCAACCAACAGCCCGGACCCGCCGATCGCCGGTCGCCAGCTGGCGACCTGGAGCACGGCAACGAGCCGGTGCACGCCCCCCAGGGGTGGAGTGTGCACGACAGCGGCGTCGTCCGGCCTCACCCGACTCAGGCTAGCTCGCCTGGCCCCTCCAGGGTGCGGATCCGGGACTCATTTCTGCTCCCGGACGGGGAGCTTCTTGAAGTAGCCGGCCGATTCGTCGTAGCCGATCGACCGGTAGAAGTCTCCGGCCCGCCTGGTGGCGACGGCGAAATAGGTCGCATCGGCGGTCTCCGCCGCCCACTGCTCGAAGGCTTCCATCAGCTGCCGCCCCAGTCCGCTGCCGCGACACCGCTCGTCGACGTAGAGCTCCTCGATCCAGCCGATGCTGCCGTTCGCATGGAAGGCCGGGTGGGTGAGGCCGTAGAGATAGCCGACCAACTCCGTGGCCGATCCGGGACCGGCCACCAGGACTCGCTGATTCAGGTCGGCCAGCATGGCCGCCAGGGAGCGCTCGAAGGCCGCGCGCTCCGGCACGGCGGAGGTGGCCAGCAGGCCGGCGAGCCGGAACAGTTCATCGGCATCGGCGCGGGTCGCCGGCCTGATCGCGAAGGTCTGGCTGTTGATCATGGACTCATTGCATCACGGCGAGCCGATTGCCGATGGTGCACTCCGGCCTGGTCAGTGACGCGTAGGAAGCCGAGGCGATGCCGAGTCCGAGACCCCACTGGACGTTCGCGACGATCTCCACGGTCTCCAGCGGATGTCCGGAGGTCTTGCCGAGCAGCATCGCGGTGAGCCCGCCGTCGCGGACCCAGTCCGGCACGACCGGAGCCAGCCGCACGACGAGACCGAAGATCGCCAGATAGGCGCCGGCGTAGGCCCAACCACGGGTCGGCTGATCCCGGTTCTCGGGCGAGCGACCATGGACCCGGCCACAGTCCGGGCAACCGTGTCGCAGGCCGCGGATGAGCGGGCGAGTGCTGGCCACGGTCAGCACGGCCGTCGCCGTGCCGAGCGCCCGCAGCAGCAGGGTGCCGAGCCGGTCGCCGCTGAAGGGTTCGCCGAACGGCACCATCAGCAACTGGGCCAGGCCGGGCCAGAGCAGCAGTCCGTAGGCAGCGAGGGCGGCCGCGGCCAGCCAGCCGATCGCACAGCACGCCCACCGCAGCGCCCGGCTCCACCGGCCGATCACACCGGCGCCGATACCGAGGCAGGTCAGGGCGGCCAGCACGGCGACCCGCACCAGCGGCCAACCGGCGACGAACACCGACTCGGCCCGCACGAACGGCGGCGGCCCGGTGATCGTCCACCAGGCGTGCAGGGCCGCGTGGCCGAGGCCGCACCCCAGGCCGATCAGCGACACCCGGATTCCGCGGCCCTGCTGATCTTCGTCGCCCATGGCGCAACTGTCGCCGCGGCCGGCTCAGCACGCCTCCCCACGGCGAGGCAACCGCAGTCCCCCGTCCGGGTGAATGCGGCTACCGGCCCGCTTGTTGATCTTGAGTCTGGTCGAGGATCTCGAGCACCTCGACCGCGGTGGAGGGGAGGATGTAGGCGGCATCGGGATCGCGGGCCGTCCACCAGTCATCGCGATCGACCGGCCGGCCGGCCCGACCCCATTGGAAGAGTTCCGCCTCCTCGCCGATCCGCCAGTACCGCGGCGGCCGTACCACCAGCCCGCGACCGGCCGAGGTCTTCATGGCGGCGACGACTCGGACCCGCGCCCGCAGGTACCAGTCGTGCTCCGCAACCGCACTTCCATTCATGCCACGCCTCCAGGACGCCCGACCCCGTGCCGTCCCCCAGTACCCCGTCGGCGAGGTGCTACACACATCGGTCACGTTGTAGTACTGTCCTCCTCGGTTGCCGGAGGGCACGAACCCCCGAGCGTTCTCTCCGGCAACCCTCTTCAGTTCAGGGCCCGCAGCGAATCCGGCGAGGGCAGTTCCTGACCCTTGCTGCGCGACAGGTAGTAGGTCCGTCGCCGCGGATCGGCAACGATCTGGACCGCCCGGCCGATCACCTGATCAGCTTCGAAGCAGTCGTAGGTGCCCTCTTCGGCAAGCGGCGTCAAGGGCGACCCGACCAGCCGGAACGCGTATTCGTCGGCCACCCCGTCATCGGCCGCCATCACAGAGGAGAAGACGATCCGCGCGTCCCGCTCGAACGAGTTGGCGGCCCGGAAGTCAGCCTCGTCACCGTCACCGGTGGCCGCCCAGTCCGCGACCGCCCGCCATTCGGCCAAGGAGCGGGGCACCTCCGCGGCGACGAATGTCCGTTGCCCCGGCGCCACGACCGTCGCATCGATCTCGGGCGCACCTTCGATCGAGGGAACGGTCCGCCGGCGCAGGACGACGGTCGTCGCGCTGTCGTTGATGACGGTGAAGCCGACCGCGATGAAGATGGGCTTGTCATCGGCCTGCGGAAACCGGATCGGCCGCTCGACGTCGTTGACCACCCGAAGTTGATCATGCGGCACGATGGTGATCGTCGGCGCCTGGCCGTCGATCCTGGTCCGGATCGCCTCCACCACCAGTTGCCGACTGTGCAGTTCCTCGGATCTGGCCAGTCGGAGCGCCTCGGTCGCGCCCGCAGCGGCGACCACCGACGCCTTCGCGGTGCGCCGGGTCTCGTACGCTAGCCAGGCCACCACCCCGGCAGCGATCAGGGTCACCACGAGCATCAGCCATTCTGGAATCGTCCCCACGGCAAGTGAGGCTATCGGTTCCGCGCCCGTGGCGTCAGTGCCTACCGCCAGCGATTGGACGCCGGGCCCGCACCAACCGCGAAGGAGTCCGACATGATCGCTCGCGTCTGGCACGGCTGGGCTCCGGCCGGCTCCGCCGACGAGTATCAGCAGCACTACGAGACCGAGGTGCGCGAGCACCTCGCGGCGGTGCCGGGCTTTCACGGAGCACGGCTGTTACGCCTCCAGGCGGGGGATGAGGTGGGGTTCACCTCGATCACCTTCTTCGCCGATCTGGCCGCGGTCCGCGGCTTCGCGGGTGATCAATTCGAGCAGGCCGTGGTGGCGGATGCAGCCCGCGCGGCGCTCAGCCGTTGGGACGAGACGGTCGCCCATCACGAGGTGGCGGTCGCGATCTGAGCCCGTTCCGGGTCAGCGATCCAGCGATCGAAATCGGCCGGCGCGACGTTGCTGCCGCACAAGATCGTCGCGACGGTCCGGCCAGTGAACCGGTCGCCACCGGCCAGGTTCGATCGGCCGGCCGGCTCGCAGGGCCAGCGTCATCGCCGGGGCGTTCTCGGGTTGGACGCAGATGATCTCGGTGCCCCGGCGCAGACTCTTCAGGGCGAGGCCGACGCCGGACGCCATCGCCCCGCGCCCAACGAGATCAGCACCGCGTCGAGGTCACCAGGCAGCTCCGCGAGCTCGACACCGATCGTCCCCGCTCCCTCGCAGGTCCCGAGGTCCGAGCTGTCCTCGACCAGGAACGCGCCGGTCTCCTCGGCAAACTGCGTCGCGGTCTCGAGGGCCCGCTCGATCTCCCCGTCCACCAAGATCACGTTCGCGCCGAGCGACCTCATTCGCTCGAGCTTCAACGGATTGGCGGCCGACGAAGCAACCACCGTCACCCCGATGCCGCGTAGCCGGCCGCCGAATGCGACTGCCTGCCCGACATTCCCCACGCTCGCGCAGACGACCGCATCGGTGGTCCGTCCTTCTTGCAGGCGGGCGAAAACGGTCTCGGTGCCTCGGCCCTTGAAGGAGCGACCCGGGTTCAGGGTCTCCACCTTGAGGATCAACCGGCCGCCCAGCGCCTCGCTCAGCGGCTCGCGCTCGTACTATGGCGTGTTCCGGAAGACCGGATTGATCTTGGTCCGGGCGAGCAGGGTTCGCTCCAGGTCCAACCGCACCGCTACCTCCACCGTCAGCTACGAACTCACCTGCCAGGGCACTAGCTTCGCAGGCTCGGCTTGCTCGGGGTGAGCACGGCCGCAACCGGGCTTGCCGGCCACAGCGACGTCACGCGGTCGACCACCTGATCCAGCACGACCGGTACGTCGGCCGTGGCCCCGTCGTGCAGCGACTCGATGACGATCAACACCCGCACCGTCCGGCTGCTGACGGCCGACCGCACGCTCTGCCGATGGGTCCACCGCCGCGCGTGCGCCTGTCCGGCCTCGTCGGCGAAGATCACCTCTCCGGGCTGGGGATGCTCCGTCGCGCCGGCGAAGGTCTGGTAGACCTCGTCCCCTGCGGCGTACCCGACCTCGAGCCGATCGGTGACCTGATCAAGATCAAAGACCGCGATCGGTACGGCGTGCGCGATCGAGACGGCGTTCAGCAGGTCGACCAGCGGATGGATCCGCGGCAGCGTGCCGTCCTTCCGGAACCGCCGCAACAACGACTCGGCCGCACACCGGTACTGCGTCGGCTTCAGACCCATCCGGGCAAAAACTCGCCGCCAGGCCTGGATCTCGGGAAACTCCCCCTCCGGCGCACTCGCCAGCCTCGCCTTGGCCTGATCGAAGTAGGTCGCCACGGCCCTGTCCACGACCGGCTGGTCGCTGATGCCATCGACGATCACCGCGCCGGCGACAAGTTCGGGAAAGTCCCGCCAGATCTGATCGGAGTGCCGGAATTCCATCCGACTCCCTTCGAGCTCGTACGCCACGATGACAACTCCCGCGCCGGTCGGCACGACCCGCCTCACGATAGAGACCCGACCGGCCCGGAGACAGGGCCAGATCCGTGCGTCCGTTATTGGCCAGTTGGGCGGCCGACGTAGGGCAAACAGCTTCGAAGGCGCTCGGCCTGCGGACCGCCGGGGAGGAGGATGGACGAGCATTAGTTGGTCCTCGGGAGGGGGCTATGACCATGTCGGCGCCACCGAAGCACGGCCCGAAAGACCGATGGTTGCGATGGAATTCTGGCGCGAAGGCTGGCGATTGCGGTGATCGCCGGTTCCCTCTTCACCACCTCCAGCGGCAGCCTCGGCGGCCTGATCAAGCTGTGGGTGCGAAGAATCCTGCCTGACTCCACGTGCGGCCGAGTCCTCGGCTACGGACTGTTCACGGGTGCGATCGGTGGCGCACTGTTCGTCCATGAGCACGGATCGTTCGACTTCACCCGATGCACTGCTTGATTCTGACCCGTAGATCGGGGAGCAAGACCGAGTCGAACCATGGATTCTTCGCCATCCAGCGAAAGTTCAACGGCGACGGATGGACCAGCGGAAAGATCTCCGGCAAGTAGTCCTGGTAGGCCCGGACCGTCTCGGTCAGGTTCGGCCGGTCCCGGCCCTTGAGGTAATGCTGCTGGGAGTACCGGCCGATCAAGATCGTGGCCTGCACGCCTTCGAGCAGTCGCAGGATCGGCGGATGCCAGCGCTCGGCGAACCCACGGCGCGGCGGAAGATCGCCGTGCGCACCCTTGCCCGGGAAGTAGAAGTCCATCGGGAGCAGCGCGAACAGGGATGGATCACGAAACTGTTCCTCGGTCACGCCGAGCCAATTGATCAAGGTTCGGCCACTGGCGTCGTCCCACGGAACCCCCGACTCCTGCGCCCGCAGACCGGGCGCTTGACCGATGATCACGACGCGGGCGTTGACATCGGCCGCGTACAGCGGTTTCCACCGGGCTTCGGTCGCGGTCGCGTTCGCCGGGTCGGAAATGATCGCCTCCCGGATCGCGTCCAGGGAATCGAGGTCCTCACCCACCGGGGGCCACCTTTCACGTCCGGGTCCACGGCACGCCGCTCGTGGTCCGCCGAGTCTGAATCCAAGGGGCAGAGTAGCTCCGACCCTTGGCCGGGCGGCTGCGCTGCACCGACCGGTGAGCTCAGCTGCGGCCGGCCATGACGCCGCCATCGACGTTCCAGATAGCTCCCGTCACCCAGCTGGTGCTGTCGGACAGGAGGAACATGATGGTGTCGGCGATGTCGGTGGCGGTGCCGACGCGACCGAGGGGATGAAACGCCTCGAAGCCACGCATCGTCTCGTCGATCTTGTCCAACGGGACGAATCCCTCGTGGAGCGGAGTGGCGACGACGGCGGGCGCCACGGCGTCACCCGGATCTGATGCTCGGCGAGCTCCATCGCCAGATTCCGGGTGAACGATCCCACGCCTCCGTCGAGGTTACTGGACTTTATAGTCCAACTGATCTATGAACATACCACCTGAACGCCACTAAGGCCGATCAGCGCAACCAAGCTCGTCACCCTGATCAGTAGAATGCCCGACGTGTCGGACAACGCGAACGAGACGGCGAACAGACGCCTGACTGCTCGCGGTGCGCAGACACGAACCAAGATCCTGACCGTGGCGGCCGACCTGATGTATGTCCAGGGCGTCAACAACACCACCCTGGACGACGTCGTCGCCGCCAGCGCGATCAGCAAGTCGCAGCTTTATCACTACTTCCAGGACAAGGGCGAGCTCGTCCGCGGTGTCATCGATACCGTCGGCCAGCGCGTCATCGACCGCGAGCAGGCCAGCTTGGGCCGGATCAGTTCGCTTGGCGCCCTGCGCCGATGGGGCACCGCACTCGTTCGGGCCAACTCGCCGCAACACGGCGCCTACGGCTGCGCGCTCGGGTCCCTGGCGAACGAGGTGGCCGACCAGGACACCGTCGCCCGAGAAACCCTCGCGATGCTGTTCGAGGCCTGGCGAACCCTGCTCAGCCAGGCCTTGAAACGGTGCGCCGACGACGGAGTGTTCAAGCCCGACGCGGAGCCCGAGGCCCTGGCAGCCGGGCTACTCGCGGCCCTGCAGGGCGGTTATCTGCTGGCCCAGACGGCGCACGATGTGAGCCCGATGCGAGTTGCCCTCGACATGGCCTTCGCCCACATCGAGTCGTTCGCCAGCGACTGAGCTCGGTCGGCCACCGATCAGGGTTTGCAAACTGATCCCTTTAGTCCAGTTGTCATAGGCTAGCAACGCGAACGAACCGCCAAATCTCACCTCGGAGGAATGATCCCGATGCCAGCAGATGATCATGGAATCAGGGTCGACGGCCGGGTCATCCGAACGCCGTGGCTGGAGCTTCGACCGTGGCTGACCGACGATGCACCGGCCGCCCTCGACATCTTCAGCACCGAGGAGGTGACCCGCTGGCTGGCACCGGCCATGGACCGCGTCACCGACCTCGCATCGATGCGCCGGGTCCTCGAGGGTTGGATCGCCGGCAGCGAGGAGCGCGACAGCCTTGCCGACAGCCACTGGGCGATCTTGGAACGCTCGGATGGCGCCCTGATCGGGGGCGCCTCCTTCGTCCCGATGCCTCCCTACAACCAAGATCTCTTGGTCGGATATCAATTTCTGCCGAAGCTGTGGGGGCGCGGCTACGGAGCCGAGGCCGGCCACGCACTCGCGCACTACGCCTTCACCCATGGCGTGAACGAATTGTTCGCCGTCCTGCGACCCAACAACCACCGGGCGGCTGCCGTGGCGGCCCGGATTGGTATGGAGTGGGTCGGCGAGACCGACAAGTACTACGGACTGCGCCTCCACGTGTACCGACTCCTGCTGGCCGACCTCGACAACAGTGTGCTCAGTCCGGGGCCTGTTGCGAACTGACCGCCCGCCCAGCCTTGCGCCGAATGCCGATCACGCTCGCGCAGCGACCTTGCGCTGCCCGCCGGAGCGATGGGCACTGAAGCGGCGATGTCGACTTCACGGTGGGCGCGAGTCTGCCGATCTCCGGCCTCACCGCGTGGCAAGGGCTGTTCGTGCACGGCCGCTTCCAGGTGGGGCAGAGCGTCCTCGTGCACGGGGCGGCCGGTGGAGTCGGATCGATGGTGACGCAGCTCGCCCGCGAAGCAGGCGCGTACGTGATCGGCACCGGACGCGCCGCCGGCCGGCAGGCAGCGCTCGACTTCGGCGCGCACGAGTTCGTCGACCTCGACCACGACACGCTGGAAGACATCGGCGGAGTTGATCTTGTCTTCGACGTGATCGGCGGCGACATCCAGCAGCGGTCCGCGAGCCTGATCCGAGCCGGCGGAACGCTGGTGACCGTCACCGGTCTGCCGGCGGCGCGGCCGGTCGGCGGCCGGGCGGTCGACTACGTCGTCGTGCCCGATCGTGCCCAACTGGGTAAGGTCGTCCAGCGGGTAAGAGACGGGCGGCTGCGGACCAACATCGGCACGTAGCGACACTCGGCGATGCCGTCGCCGCCTTCAACCCGACCGAGCGGGTCAAGGGGAAGACGATCATCCGCGTTCGTCCGTAGCGTCCCTGCAACGGATCGGCGGCACCAGCTGGTCCCTTACGACTGGGCGGTTGGTTGCAGCCGGGATTCGAGGTCTCGACGGACACGGTGGAGCAGCAAGGTGTGCGCGGCTGCTCCCATCCGGCCTGCCTCGTCGACGATCGCCAACGACACGGGACTCGGCTCGGGCGTTCTGATCATGATGGCGCCAGTCGCGTGGTTGGGCCGCAGCCAGCCGTCGAGCAGCAGCACCTCGTCAGCGAGCAGGTCGCGGGCCAGTGCGATGGTATCGGCGGCAGTCTTCGGAACCACCCCTGGACGTCCGCCCCAGCCCAGCCGTTCGCGAGATCGTTCGAGGATGGCTATCGCGGTGTCATCGGGGAGGTCGATCAACAGTCGCAGCCCGGGGGCGGACACGTTGAGCGGGTACCCGCCGTTCCACAACGAGTGGACTCGGCCCCAGCGTGATCGCAACAGGTGCAGGACATCGTGCTGACAGCGCATGCTGAACGCGATCGTGATGTCGGGGTATTCGTTGGTCTTGATGACGTGTCTGACTGCGGTCTCCAGCTGCGTGAGGAACGGCTGCCAGCCAAGCGAGTCCGCCAACCCCAGGACACCGAAAGTGCATTCGAATCGGCCACGAGCGCCCTTGCGGACGTATCCGGTCGCGATCAGCGCGGCCAGGCTCCTCGATGCCGAACTCTGATGGATATCCAGCCGCGACGCGATCTCGGTTGCCGTGAGCGGACCGTTCTCGGCAAGGAGACGCAGCATGTGCAGGCCCCGGGCCAACGACTGATTGCTGCTGGCCCCCTGGGACCTGGTGTATGCCGACACAGCACTACTCTGCCACGCCGACTTGACGATTGGCAGTGGACAGCCATCCCATTTCGGCTCGAGGGCGACGGGGCGGCACGGCATCGGCGGCGAGAAGGAATTCGTGATCAAGATCGTCGGCGGATGACCACGCCGGCGACGTGCTCGGGTTATGGGGCCATTGGGCAACACGCATCGACGCGACTTCCCGTTCCTGCCTATCGTGACGACTCGGCCGATGCGGGACCCAAGCTGAAAGACCGGCCGTGGAAGGGAGAACAATGCGGAGAATTTTCATGATCACCTTTGCTGCGATCCTCACGACCGGACTGGCAGTCATCGCGCCATCGGCGTCAGCGGCGTCCTGTGCAGACCCGACGAGAGCCACCCAGGTTTCGACTGCGGTGAAGAAGCTGTACGGCTCGGATCACCGGCCGCTGAAACTCGAGGTGCGGCGGGGGAAGATCAACGGACACTGGTACGGCTGGGCTCGGTGGAGCGGAAAGACGCTCAAGCGAGACACACCGGCCTTGTTGGTCTCGTTCGATGGCGGCAATACCGACTCGGTGAAGTGTTCTCGAGGCGTTGTGGAGTCGAACGGCGGCCCGGCCTGGTCGGGTGCCTACCCGGAAAGTTCGTCGTCCAAGGTGAGGTTCCGGGCTATCGTGACGTTCCGTAGCGGCGAGGACTGGCGCGTCGGCATGACCGGCTGGTGGTGACGCACGCCGCTCGGGGCGGGCGTGGGATCGTTGCTCCACCACCCGTGGGGGCGTGGTCACTGGGGACTGGGGATTCATGACGCTTACACCTGCTGATCGCATTCCGGGATAGTTATTGGTGCGACCAAGAGGTCGGTTGGGCAATGGGTCGTACCGCCAATTCTGCCGCTTAACTTCAGCGCCCACCCTCACGGATTTATGGGGAAGTTCCAGGATCAGCCTTGTTCCAAGAACGGGCTTGCTGACGCGCCGAGTCGACTCCAGCTCGAAGCCAGCAGGACAGTTCCGGGACGCCTGTTCGGCGACCTTCCATCATGACTGGTCGCGCAGCAAGAATGGTCGGAGCAAGCTGGACCACGGCTCTGTGTCCGCACTGGACGTGAACTCGAGGAAGTCAACCAGCGACGCGCTGCGTGGCGCCGCCCAGTTGCGGTCCTCCGAAGTGGAAGGTCGCTTGAGGAGCCGCGCCAGCGCCAGGTAGCGGTAATACCACAGCGCGTCGCGCTCGAGCGTGCGTTCGGGATCTCCCGCAGGCGCATCTCCGACCGCCGAACGGTATCCGGAGACCAAGCCGGGCAGTGATCGGATCCGAAGGCCCACGAGATCTCGGGCCGGATTGCCCCACTCGGCACATCCCCAGTCCAGCAACGCCGTGACAGTCCCGTCGCGATCGACCATGACGTTCGTCTCGCTCACATCACGGTGAAGGAGAACCGGGTCGGCTGACGACGGGCCGTCCGGCTGGAGGAGCTCGAACGACTCGAGGAGCCAGTCGCGTTGCAGCGTTCCGATCTCACCCGCCTCCGAAAGGTCGCGGACCAACTCCGTCACGGAGAACGGGTATGGCTCCGGGACCGACTCGATCGGACCGGTGCTGTTGCGACGGATCCGATGGAGGCTCGTCAGAACCCGCCCGAGGGACTCGTACGTGCGCCGCAGGGCGACAGGATCAGGGCGTTGATCGGCCAGGGTCACGCCATGCACCCGCTGCTGGACCACATACGGCAAACCCGCCACGCGGAGCGATTCGTCATGGCACAGGAGTTCTGGAGTCGGGATGCCTGCATCGCGAACCAGCCCAATGACACGCGCTTCCTTCGACAGTTGCTCCGCCGCCCTCGGAGTACGTGGGATGCGCACGACCAGTTCGCTGCCGAGGTAAGCCGTGAAGTTGACCTGTCCTTGAACGGGCACCGGGACCACGTCTTCGACCTTCACGCCGTAGTGGGTCGCGACGTCCCGCGCTGCGCACTCAAACGAGTTCGCGTCCACCGCGTCAATCATGATCGATTCCCCCAAATTCGCACTCTCCGGCACCTGCACATGCAACACCGACGAGACCGCCGCAGCTGCAGAAGGTCGGCTCGATATCGGAAAACCCTCCCACATCATCCCGAGAAGCCGCGACCGTGCAGCTGTGCAAGATCTGCTCGAGCCGCACGCAGACCCCGGAACAGCCGCCGGAGCGACTCCTCGCCCTCCTTCGGGTCCATCAACCCGGCCTCAAGGTCGCTGCACAACTCCTTGGCACCGCTCTCCATCTCGCGGCAATGGGCGCGCAGTTCCTCTTCTTGGCGCTCGATCCGTGCCTTCTCGTCAGCCGCGCGCTTGTCAATTTGGTCTGGTAGTGCTCTTCTCGCTGATTGGCGCGCGCCCGGATCCTCCGGTTCGCTTTGTCATTCCCAGCACATACTCGGTAGCGGCCGAGTACACCATCGCATTTCCCTTAGTCACTTTTGATGCCATTACTGCTCTCCTCGCTCTGCATTCGATTTCCGTAAGTGTGAATTGGCGGCTTCGCGCAGCGGCATCCTGGCCGGAGGCCTCAGGGCCGGCCGCTGGCCCGGCTGTCGGCCAACCGGCCGAGCCAGTCAGCGACGCCCTCCGGGCCATTGGCCGAACCTGTCGATTCTGGACTCCCCGAAAACCAGTCGTCAACGATCATGGACCCGGTCTACTGTGCTCGGCATGGAGGCGCTGCGCGGCGGGTGTGCTCGTATCGCCGAGCGGTGGCAGCAGTTGATCATGCTGGCGAAGTTCCTGTGGCGGTCTGGCCGTCTGCTGACGCTGGCCGTCGCGGGGCTTACCGTGTTTCGCGCGCTGATGCCGGCGGCAATAATTCTGGCGACGGGGAGCTTGATCGGCGCGATTCCGGCGGCCGTCTCGGACGGCATGGCTTCGCCGAACGGTGGGCGGGCGCTGGTGGCGCTGGCGATCATCGCCGCCGCGTTTCTGGGCAGCGGTGTCGCGGAGGCGGCGGGCAGCTATGCGGGCCGTGCGTTGTCGGCGCGCTTCACCCACTTGCTGCACGACGCATTGGCTGCTGCGACGACGCGACCGGCGACGGTCGCGCCGCTCGAGGACCCGACTGTGGCAGCCGAACTGGCGGCCGTCGAGGGCTACGACGACGAGGGCCTCTTTGAGCGCGCGGTCGCCCATCTCCAGCACGTGTTGCACGTCCGCATTCAGGGGATCGCCGCGTTCCTCATCCTGTTGGGTTTCTCGTGGTGGGCGCCGCTGATCTTGTTAGTCGCGTGGCGGGTCTACGACCACGTTCTCGGCGCTCCCATGCTCCGGGCCTCGATGACCGTGCACCATCAGCGCGGGACAGGCCTTCGGCGCGCGGGTTATCTCCGCGGCCTCGCCGTCGACGCACCGACGGCGAAGGAGGTGCGCGTTTTCGGCCTGGCCGGTTGGCTGACCGAGCAGTATCACGGCGCCTGGCTGCGGGCGATGCCGGAGATCTGGCGGCAGCGGCGAGTCAGCCGGCGGGCGATCGCCGCCGCGGCAGGCGGCCTTCTGGTGACTCACCTGATCATGCTCGGAGTTCTGGCCTGGGCTGCCTGGAATGGGCAGTTGTCGGTGGCCGCGCTGGTCATCCTGGTGCCAGCGGTGATCGCCACCGAGGCGCAGGGCACGCTGGACTACCAGTCGTGGGAACTCGGCCAGGCGCTGACAGGAATCGGAGCCGTGGTCGCCCTCGATCAGCGCCTAGGTGGTGGGGATCCGTCGCGAACCGAGCCGAGCGCCACGGCGGGGCCGGCATCGGTCCGGATCAACCAGCTACGGTTCGCCTATCGAGGACGTCCGACCCCTGTGCTGGACAACGTGTCGCTGACGATTCCGCCAGGCCAGTCCGTTGCGATCGTCGGCGCCAATGGAGCCGGCAAGTCCACGTTGATCAAGCTCCTCTGCGGTTTGTACGCACCCGACCAGGGCCAGATCATGATCAACGCGCGGGTCGCGGTCATCTTTCAGGATTTCGTGCGCTACGAGCTTTCGCTCCGTGACAACATCGGCTTCGGGGCACTCGACCTCGCCGACGACCCAGACGAGCTCGCGCGGGCCCTGCGCGACTCCGGCGGCGGCGACTTGCTCGACACCCTGCCGGCCGGTTGGGACACGGTGCTGGCTCGGGACTACACCGACGGCACAGATCTTTCCGGCGGGCAGTGGCAGAAGATCGCGCTGGCCCGGGCACTGCTGGCGGTCCGTGCCGGTGCGGGCCTATTGGTCCTGGACGAGCCGGCGGCGCACCTCGATGTCCGCGCCGAGACCGACCTGTTCGACCGCTTCCTCGATCTCACCAAAGACGTGACGACCATTCTGGTTTCGCACCGGCTGTCCAGCGTGCGGCGGGCCGATCGGATCATCGTCCTCGCCGGTGGCCGGATCGTCGAGGACGGGTCGCACGAGGAATTGATCACCGCCGGCGCAACGTACGCCTCGCTCTACGCCCTGCAGGCCGAGCGATTCGCGAGCCGGGCGGATGATCATGCGTGAGCTTTGGCGAGCCATCCGGCTGTTGATCGGGACGGCCGTGCGAGCCGAGCCCTGGCGGTCGGCGTGGACGGTGGCCCTCGACGTTCTCGGGATCCTGGTCCTCCCGATCACGACCATCGGCCTGAAGTTCTTGACCGACGGCGTCGTCGGCGCCGACGCTCGTGCCGTGGTGGTCGGAGTGGCCCTCATCGCCGGCATCCAGTGCGTCTCACAGCTGGCCAATTCGATCAGCTTCTACCTGCGCTCCGGTCTGACCGAACGGGTCGGGTTTGCCTTCGATCGCGAGATCACTGCAACGTCAGCGTCGATCCCGGGGATCGAACACCACGAACGCGCCGACTATCAGGACAAGCTCGAGCTCGTTCGCCGAAGCCAGACCCTGCTGGCCTCCTCGCTGGCCGAGTTGCTGATGGTGGTGACCGAGATCGTCGGCGGGATCGGGGTGATCATCGTCCTTGTCTGGCTCGATCCTTGGCTCGTGCTGGTCGCCGCGTTCGCGCTGCCGGCAATCCTGCTCGCGACCTGGAGGGAGCGGCAATACGCCACGGGCGAGGAGCAGTCCGCGACGCCGAGCCGGCTCGCCCGACATCTTCGGCAGGTACTGCGCGATCGAGACGCCGGCATGGAAATACGCGTCTTCGGTCTGCACGACGCACTCCGGGCCAGGATGTCGGCAGCGGCGCGGGACGCCCGCCGACCGCTGCTTCGGGCGGCCGGCAAAGTCGCGATCGCCGACTCGGTGTGGCAGACGTTCCTGGTGATCGGGTACGTCCTCGCGATCGGGTTCATGTTGTGGCGCGCCACAACCGGTGCGGCCACGATCGGCGACGTCGTGGCCACCGCCTACCTCGCCCGGCAGGTCGCGCAGATGATCATCGGCCCCGTGTTCGAGGTGGCTATGCTCGGCGGCACGCTCCGGGCCGCCACCCGCCTGCTGTGGCTGCGTGACTACGCCGCATCGGCCGAACTGCCAGGTGATCGTGAGCCACCTGCCACGCTCACGAAGGGGATCACGCTCGACCGGCTGACCTTCGACTACCCCGGCACCGATCGCACCGTCCTGCACGATCTGTCGCTGGACATCCCGGCGGGCACCGTCCTGGCTGTCGTCGGAGAGAACGGAGCGGGCAAGACCACCCTGGTGAAGCTGTTGACCCGGATGTACGAGCCGACTACTGGTGCGGTCCTGATCAACGACACCTCCCTCGCCGAGATCGACGTCAAGCAGTGGCGGCGCAGAACCACAGCCGCCTTCCAGGACTTCGCCACGCCGGAGCTCGCCGCCCAGCAGACGGTCGGTATCGGCGACGTGACCAAGCTCGACGAGCAGCCCGCAGTGGCGGCGGCGCTCGACCGCGCTGGCGCCGCCAATCTCGCCGATGATCTTCCGCAGGGCCTGGCAACTCAGCTTGGTTCCGACTGGCCAGACGGCGTCGACCTGTCGACGGGCCAGTGGCAGAAGCTGGCGCTCGGCCGCGCGATGATGCGTGGCGACGACCCGCTGTTGATCATCCTCGACGAGCCGACCGCAAGCCTGGACGCACCAACCGAACACGCGTTGTTCGAGCGGTACGCCAACGCGGCCCGATCCGGCACCCGAACCGGAGCCATCACCGTCCTGGTGTCGCACCGCTTCTCGACCGTCCGCTTCGCCGATCTGATCATCGTGCTCGCCGACGGCAGGATCACCGAGCACGGAAGCCACGAAGATTTGATCATCAAGGGCGGCCGCTACGCGGAGCTCTACACACTGCAAGCGGCGTCGTACGCCTGAACCGGACTCATCGTGTGCCACCCCGCCGCTACGGGGAGCACACGCACCTACGTCTCGACGTGCGGAGGTTCAGTCGCATAGTTCGGTCAACCTGTCACCGCCGGCGGGCCGGCCGCCGTCACTGCTCGGCCGCGCCCGGCTCGACAGCCGCCGCTCCAGCTCCGACCACGGCATTGGCGGATTTGGTGTACGCCATCTCAATGCACCTCCTCGCCGATTCGGTCCATCGTGGGTTCCATGTGGCAGGGTCACCGTCCGACCGTCAGACAACGGCGAGGCAGGTACGGGGTGCGGGACGAAGCCGGCAGCGGTCGGCGCGCCAACGGTCTCTCTGAGAAACGAGGCACACGAAACGCGGACCGATCTTGATCTCCATTACGACGCCCGCGGTCCGCGCGACCCGACGGCAGTTCGTCGCGTGAGCCCTGCCCAGGCTGTACATCGGCCGAGTGGCGAGCCGACGGAGACTGGACGCCTGGATCCGCGACTGCGGCGCCGGGCAGTGAGATACCTAGTCGACCTTCTGATCGCTGGTGGGGCGGGCGGGGCTTGAACCCGCGACCGGAGGATTATGAGTCGCCTGACCCTTGACATCTAGCGTGTAATACCTAGTCAGACGACCAATCATTATTGCCTAGTGTGGCATCCTTGCCATGGCCATCGGGACGTGTATGGCCAGAACAATGGACAGATGATCTTGGTCACAATCGGACCGTCTGGCCGTTCTTGGACCTGGGCTCGCTACGTCCCATCTCCGGCCCAATCTCCGACCTCCGCCGGGCAGCTCTGCCCTCGGCGCCGGCGCTCGAGGACAGGTGTTGCGGATTAAAAGAGCGCAGCAATCCGCAGACACCCGTGTTCCTGAGGCTCACCAGTACACCCCAGTCCGCCGGGAGGCGACTCCTGTACCCAAGCGTTGACACCAGTTGGCTCCACGAAAGGCTCCACGCGAGATCGCTCGACCGGCGTGCCGCTCATAGTGCTCTGCCCTCCGGAGCGGTGCCCTCAGCCACTCTCAACAGGGCTAGGGCGTCGCGAAGGTTGGTGACCCGGGCGGAATGGGCGGGAGCACTGGTGCCCTCTCGATCAACGTAGATCGCACGAAGGCCGGCAGCCTCGGCTCCGGCTACATCGAGGGCGTAGTTGTCGCCGATGTGCACAGTGCGGTTCGGGGCTGTGCCGAGGTCCTGGCACACCCGGAGGTACGCCGCTGGATCGGGCTTCGCCGTTCCAAGGTCGTCCGACGCCCACACCTTGCCGACGAGGTCGAGCAACCCGATCCTGGCCAGCTTGCTGACCTGCTGATCATGAACCCCATTGGTCAGCACAGCGACGCCGACACCGTCGGCTCGTAGCTGGAGGAGCACGGACTCGGCATCCTCGAACGCGGCCCATGCAGCCTCGTACGCATCGAAATAGACCTCGAACAACACGTCGAGCTCATCAATAGATGCCGGCACGCCAAGCCCCGCGGCTGGCAGAAAGTCGCGGAGACGACGCCTGCGCTGCTCCAGCCAACTGATCTCGCCGTTCAGCCATCGGTCAACGTGGCGAGCCTCGACCGTAAACCAGAACAAGCGAAGCGGTTCGGTAACCGGTACGCCGAGTCCACCAAGGAACTGGCCGAGACCGCGCCGAGCCGACGCCTGGTGATCGAACAACGTGCCGTCGAGATCGAAAATGACGGCGTCCAGGCCGGGATAGGCGCTGCCCGCCACCCGGTTCTCAGCCACGACAGGAGTTCGTGAGTCGGTACTTCTGGTACGCAGTCATCACGAGATTCTTTCACCCTAGTCAGTGAACGTCTGGGTGAGCCGCGGCACGGTCGTTTGCCGCTAACCCGATGTGATCACGCTGCGACGTGCGTGGGTCTCTTCGCGCGGTCAGCGCATCAGTCAGGGCCCGGCCGGCGCCGAAGACTCGGGTCGCGGTGTTCTTGAAGATCAGGCGGCAAATTTGATGACGCTGCCGCCGGTCGTGCCATCGTGTCACAGTCCTCTCCGGGAGGCGAGAGAGGCCCGGATGGTGTCGAGCGACTCCGTAAGCTGAGTGAGCGCGTCTGGAGACATCGCGCGCCAGATCTTCGTCGAGCTTGGCGGCGAGCGTCGCCTCACGTAGCAGGGACTCTCCGGCCGCTGTGACTATTAGGAACGGTCTGCGTCGGTCCTGCGTATTCCCTTTCTCGCGTCACTGCGCCCACGCGTACGGACGTCAGGCTGACCTGCGCGGGCCGCGGGGCTCAATATCACTAGAAGTCGATACCGATGTCCTCCCAGAACAGTTCGAGGCCGTCCTCGGGACTCTCATCGTCGGGCCGCCCGACCAATAAGCCTGCGGATCGGATGGCGTCGTGCAGTTCCTGGCCAAGATTGTAATCTACATGCTTCACATGATTTATATGGCCCAGGAGCTTACGCTTCCCGAGGACCGATGCCCCAAAGCCGGATCGCACTACGTGGTGGACTTCAAGCCGCAGGAACCGCTTCATGTTTCGGGGTATATGCGGGCCGTCGGGGTCGTTCACCGACAGTCCGGTGACGTACTGTGCGTGACCGGCACGCATGAAGCGTGTCTTTCGGTCTTGTATCTCCCAACCCTGGCTCCTCAGAACTCCTTCAAGATCGGACCTAATCTGATCATCGAGGTAATCTCCCGAGAATGTCAAATCGTCGACATACCGAGTGTAGTTTAGGGAATAGGCTTTGGCGCAGTCACCAAGAAGGGCGTCCGTGCCATCGAAGATCATATTCGCGAGTAGTGGGCTCGTACTGAACCCCACCGGGAGAAATCCACCTAGAGTCGTGCATCGTGCAACAAGCGCACTCGATTCAGGCTCAGTTTCTGACATGCGAAGCGCATCTTCGACTTGACTGATCGATATCGACTCGAAGAATCGACGAATATCGATCCGGAGAACCACCTTTTGCCCCACATGCGCGCGCGCATTCGTTAGTATGCCACGCTGCTTTACGCACCCATGAACATTATCGCGCGGAACGAAACTCAGTTGAGCTTCAAGGCTGCGCCGAAGGCCTTTTATGATTGAGTCGAGCGTTGTCGTGAGGCGAACCACGCGACGAAATCTGCCTCGCCTTGAAGGGATCTTCAGTATCGTGAACCCTGTTCCCGCCTCAAGAATCCGAGCAGTCTTGTCAAGTGTTCCTCGCGGAACACCCATCTTGCGTTCGATGTGATCAACTGTGACTGCCATTCGAGTTCCAGACTAAAGGATGGAGGTGAGCCGAAGTGCCTGATCTAACTTCCTGTCGCGTGCGTCCTAGCACGCCCAAGGCGTCACCCCCATCCGAGCGATATCATACCAGAGGATTGAAGGGCAGGTCCCGTCGGGAGAAAGTATGGCCGCCATCATCTATCGAACGTATTAGCGAGATTGACCTCCGCAGCACATTCAGGTTGCGCCAGGTGAAGTCAGTTGGCGACTGAGTCCTTGCCGCACACTGCCTGTACCCCTTGTACCAACGAGAGAAGGTGAGCATCGTATAGTCACACACTGACAGGAGATGCGGCTGCATCTTTGGCGTGATACTCACTTCGACGAGCGGTTTGCGCCTTCCTAGAGATCGCAGACAGTGCCTCACGACTGGGTCAAAGTAGTGCTGGAGCTCATTATTCTGTTCAAAATACATTTTTATAACGCGCCTCCCCCGGTACCGGCGCAACACTGTTCTTATCAGTTCCCGATAGAGAAGTAGGGTCGTTTTCACTTTTCCGAGCGGAACGACCTCAGAAAAGAAGAGATAAGAATTGAACCCCAAGGTGTGGCCAAGGAATGGGACGAATCGACCAGCGACGTCAGCCGAGTCATTCGACATGTGAAATCCGCCAGACTTGAAACGCTGGAAGGAATCCAGTTCGTCCAGCCAGCTATAGCCGGTGATCTCCTCATACAGTCGCTGGATCGAACCATTAATCGTCGCGAAATCGGACTCCGCGACCGTGGCACCAACGCAAACCATTGGGTCAAATGACTCATCGAGCGCGACATGAATAATTCCATCTGCGCCTGCCTTGTCCTCTTGCGACTGAGTCACAGCCTAGAGTGTAACACCAGATCAGCCATGCCGAAGGTTCGATCAGAATATCCACTTCCAGTCAAGGATTGGGCCGATGCGCCAGTTCCTGACGAACGGTTCGGCTCGCGTCGAGACACTGCCTCGCACTTCAGCTGCCAGCCAGCCGATCCGGTTGTCACACCAACCACCCTCTTTGCGGATCACATTCTCGGCCCGAAGCGAGGCGTCGATGGCCTTTGCATGCACGCCAAGAGAAATCCCTGCATCGCGGCCTTGAAATTTGGATCTCCTGAACGCGAACGGGCCCGCTTGGCCTTCGGTGTCTATTTCAACTCCGTTGCACAGGAGACGACCGCGGTCGAATATGACCCGGTCCGGCACGGAGAATCGAACCCGTAAGGCAACATCGCGAGGACCGTGCCGGATCGTCAAAGTCGAGCCAATAAACTCCGCGTCCCAGTTTGACGTCTTGAAGCGCAGTTCATTGTCATCCAGCAACAGTTGTACTCGGTTAGCCAGATCGAGAACAACAACCGACACTAGATGACGACCAGACTCGACACGAGTCGAGAACACTGGAATTCCGTCAACGACGACCCCAACGAACCTCCTCATCCCACGCCTAAGCGTGAATTCCGTCGTGCCGATCTGCACAGTAATCGCGCTATCACCATATGCCATTGCATATCCCGGCGTGAATGCGGTCTGGAGGTTCGCGGGTCTACTGTCTGCCAACTCGACTGACTTCGCCGACAAGAAGCCTCTGGTCTTTTCGCTGTGATGATTGGGGCACAATAGCGTAATCTCTTCTGCTACATGCCGCCGTGTTGTTGACCAGCCTCCAGCCATGTGGTCATACTCGACGATGGGAAACCCACAGATTACACAACCGTAGCCGCACCTTTGACGCACAATGCGCTTTACCGCATTTGGAATGTTCGGACGGTCGCTCACATCCTGCCTCCAGTGCTCTACCACGACGCCACAAGCGGATCGGCGCCACGCGGGATCCGCAACATGCTGGTCAAGGTACAGGACCTTTTGCACTGCGGGGCTAGTCTCAGTACTTTGCCAACAGTGGTGGGCCGTGAACTCGAACGCACAACCCGCGGATTGAAAGTCTGAGGACTCACCTCGCCAGGCGTGTCCTGAGCCTGAAACCGTGGCACCCAACGTGTCTGAAGTGGCAGATCTGCCATCATCCGACTCCCCCGTATTGACAGACCTATTGACAGATGATCATGGTCACTCACCGCACCGTTCTGATGCCAGCGAGATCGCCAACGAGCTGCTCGAGGAAGATGAGGCCTGACCGCATCACCCGGGCGGAACGGCTCCCCACTCAACCCCGGTCGACGCCTCGGGAACATGGCGAATGAAGACCCGTTTCCCGGGACCGGGGTCGATGCCGCTGTGGAAGCCGAAGACGTGGATGAAGTCGGCCGGTTGATCTGGTGCTCACACTGAACCCGGCGCTCTTGTAGAACCGGACTAAGTGCGGCCGGTCCTCGGTCTGGCCGTAGATGCACAAGTAGCCGTGTTCGATGAACAGGTCGCACGCGCAGCCGAGGAGCGCGGCCCCGATGCCGCCGCGCTGGCGGTCCTCGTCGACGGCCATGGCTTTGATTTTGGCCAACCCGATCAGGCCCTGTTGGAACAGACCGAGGTCGCCGTTGACGGCCTGGACGTGCTGCTCGATCACCATCGGCGGCGGGTAGGCCATGAGCGACCCGACGGCCTTCCCTGTGCTGTCGTCCTCGGCAACGAGCACGACGGCGGCCGCCATGATCCCGTCAGCGATCAGGCGAGCATCGCGCCGGCCCAGCATCAACGCCAGTGTGAACGCTGGCGGGCCGCTGCCGGCCAGGCCGGCCCTGAGGGCTGCGCCGGTGAGTCCCGATCGGATCGCGGCGGCCATGACGTCCTCCAGCTGTACGCCGGCGGTCGCCGCGTGCCGCCGGATCGCGGGAACATCGCTGGGCTTCGCCCACCGGATCGTCACGCCTGGCACCGCGGTGGCCCATTTTGGCGGTAGCTCGAAACCTAGTTAAGTGTCATGCCGCGGGTCAGTGGGACGCGATTGCTTGGCCTCGGCCCGTTCCCGTGCGCGCCGCTGCTGCCGTGTCTCCTTCGGTGCCGACGGATCGACGGCCGGAACCTCTACCGGTTCGGCCGGCCCAGCGATGACTTCCGCACCGGACGGCGGTTCATCGGCGGCAACCTGTTCCCGCCACAACCTGGTCAACTTGTCTCTGAGCCCCACAGTTCAGCCCTCCAACTCGAAGCGAATCCAGAATCTCGATTCTGCGCCCGTCATCTGACATCTGCCGGTCGGTTCGAGTCCAATTCCGCACGTCGACCAACTTGGATGGGTGCACTGAGCTGCCCGCTGGGACCAGGTTGGTAACGGTTCGGGCACCGGCCCGTCCGGTTCGTCGGTTCTCCTGCACACGTTGGGAATCGGGCCTACCATTGATCTCAACAGACCGGCTCTCCCGAGTACCCGCAGGCTCGGTTGAGGGCCGGTCTCACTCTCGCTGCGTGGAGCCCTCGTCCCGAGACGTCGGGCCGAGCCGTCCCGTGTCGACAGCACCGATCCGTCGTGCACGGCCGAGAACCGACGCGTTGTAGTGGCCCAGCCGACCGTGCCATCTACGATTAGCGTTAGCTCAGTTTCCGGGGCTGGTGGGGGGTTAAGCTCAGTTGCTCGCGCAGCCTTCGGACCTCGGCCTCCGCCTTCGCGAGCCGGGCCTCGGTCTTCTTCCGTTCGGCGTCCGGCGACGGCGATTCTGCCGGCTTTGACTTCGGGACCAGCCAGCCGAGTCTCTGATAGCCGCTGATGCGCCTGGCGTACCAGCACGTGCGGCAGGCTTGGTCGGGCTCGGGTCGCGGCCAGCGGAGGTCAAGCATTCTCCCGACATGGTCGCGTTCAGGGCCCTCCTTCGGCCAGCCAGGTTGTCCCTCCTTGGCCCAGGCCTCTTCGAGCTCGCGGCGCATCTCGGCCGTGCGCTCCGCAGAAGCCAATTCGGGCCCGTTCTTGGGCTGCCAGCCCACGTCGGTCACGACGTGGTCGTAGAAGTGGCCGCAGGAGAGCCTGACGCGCCAGAACGCCGAGGAGTGCGGCTCGGTGTGTCGGATCTTCGCCCACGTATCGGTGTCCATCTCCGCGTAGATCGGTTCCTCCGGGTCGGGTGAGAACTCCTTGATCTCGGGCTCGATCCACTCGACGATGTCGCGGTACACCGGTTGGACTTCGCCGTGATCGTTCGAGCACCAGCGCTCGCCCGATGGCAGGCGGCACTGGGTGATGGGGTCGAGGCTGCTGCTCTCATCCGGGTAGCGGTCCTTGCCGCGGGTATAGAGCTCGTTGATGCATCCGCACTCGAGCTGAACGCGCCAGCGATACACGTCCTTGGCCTCCGGGACCAACAGTGACCAGAATGCAGGATTCAATCGACGACGCAGGGCCGCGGCGTCCTCCTCGAACGCCTTTAACGCCTGGGTTCGAGAGCGGGCCCTGCCGGGCAGCGCCATTAGCAGGGCACCCGGCGAGGCCGCCGCCCCTGGGACATCGTCGTCCGTCATAACCACTCCTTCTCCTGCAGGAGAATACGCCTGGCCCGAGCAATCCTGGGCTGTCCGACGGCTCAACCCTGCCTTGCATCGGACCGGTTCAGCAGGGCCCCCGGTCTACGGTGTACTCAGTAAGTCCATTTGCCGTCGGCTGGCGTTGTAGCGGTCCGTTACGACGGTTGCGCCGCGGTCCGTCGACCGCGGCGCAACCGGTCGGATTCACGCTGCGGTGTGCTCGGTCTCCTGGCTGGTGGTCAGTGCGTCGGTCAGGGTCCGCACAGCGTCGAGGACTCGGGTCGCGGTGTCCTTGATCGTATCGGTGTCGCCGTCGGTCCAGCCGGTGACGTAGTTGATGCTGCTGGGCGCTGTGTCGAGGCCGAGGAGGCCGGCGACGACGTAGGCGACGGACTCCGCTTCGGTCTCTTTGATCCCCCGGTGGTGGTGGTACTCGGCCGCAAGTTCTTCGGCGTGCAGGATCACGTGGGCTGCCTCGTGCAACAGGGTGGATGCCACATCGGCAGGGGAAAGAGTGCTGTCGATGACGACCCGCCGTGCCTTGGGTTCGGTGTATCCGTCAGCGCCTTGGATCGCCTTCTGCTCGACGATCCAACCCTGGCCGGTGAGGTAGTCAGTAACAGCTTCGGCGATCCCGTCAGGATCGTCCGTGTTGAGCCGCTGCTCGGCAAGGGTCACGGGGTCGTAGTCGGGATCGATCGGGTCGGTCTGGCTGATGTCGAACACGCTCAGCACCGGGAAGTAAGTCACGACCCGCTCCCCCGCCCTGTCGGTGTCCTCGGTCGTCTCGTGGTCCTCGTCGTTGCGGATCTTCTTCTGGGCGTAGCCGAAGATCTTGATCGACTTCTCCCCCTTGCGGACCTGCCGGCCCTTCGCTTGCCACTGCCGAAACCCGGCCACCCGGGACACAGTCGGATGTTGGGTCATGATCAGAATCAGGTTGTTCAGGCTGTAGGAGTGGAACGACCGCGCGAACAGCAGGAACCGTGTCCACTGCTCGGAGTTGCGGAGCTGGTCGACCTGGTCGGCGATCGAGGCTTGGAGCTGCTCGGCCTGGGCGCGGCGCTGTTCAGCGGTCTTGGTGTTCTTGATCTTCTTCGACATTGCGACTGACCTTTCGACTGGTGGCCGTTGGGTGGCGGCAGCCCCTTCTTTTGGGGACCTGCCGACTGCTGTCGCATGCCGGCCCGGTAGAGGCTCCGGGTTCAAGTGGGTGCCCGGGTGGCGGACAAGGAAACAAGCGAGCTTGCGAGCGCCGCCGTCCGTCAGACGGGCACCCACTTGAAGCTGGAGGGACCGGGCTGGCACCAGGCCACCGAACGCAGCCGTGCCGTGCTTCCCACCCGTAGGGCGGTGTCGTCTTCGGTCGGTTCAAAGCTCTTAGGAGTGGCCACCACTTCGCCTGCAGCGAAGTTGCTCCTGCGACTGCGTGCTTTCCGGTGGTTCGTCAGCCTCTGTGCCTACCGTGTGGAGGAACGTCGACGTCGCACTGAAGGGGACACACCGTGGCGCAGTTGAACCTGCCGGAGTTTCGATCACTCGCTGGTGAGCCGAGTCCATTTTGTGAGTATGTCCCTGGCCGCCCATTTGAAGCCGAGCTGTCTCTCACTCAGTTCAGTTCAGAGCGCGAAATGACTGATCGTGTTCTTGAGAGACTTCAGCCGTGGTTCGAGATTGAGCGAGAGGTTACGGGCACCCACTGTTCCGGCCGACGACTGCGAATCGATGCGATCATCAGACCGCGCGACACCCAGTTGTGGCGAAATCCCAACGTCGCCTTCGGGCTCGAGTTCAAGATGGAACTGCCCAAGTACCGGAGTCCTAAGCACTACGCGGGCTGGATCGCGCAGGCTGTCGACTACACGCACGTCGATTGGCCAAGACATGGTCGACTTCTTGTAATGACCTGCCCAGGCGCCGCGATGTGGCTTGACCCTGGCGCCGATTACGACAGCCCGACCGTCAGGATCGCAAGGCGACTGGCCGGCCAGCTCGGCGTCGGCGAGTTCGTGCTCCGTTGGTCCCATGGGCTCACCTTGCTGCTTAACGGCGAGAACGTCTGGTGCGAGCGCTACGGCGTGAGCAAGGGCAAGCATTGGACGCTAGTGCCAAAGGCGGGCAGCCGGTCATAGCCGTGCCTCAGTGGCGGGTACAGGGGGCGTCGGCGCTCCAAGTGGAAGGCTCGACATGGAACGGTTCCGAGGAGATTTGTGTCGAATGACCGAGGCTGAGGCGTTCGACCGATTTGCAGGGATGGGCGGCCGCTGCCGGTTACTGGTGCAGCGGGCGCCGCACACGCCGGCGGAGAACCTCTCGCCTTCTGATCCGTAGTCAGCAGATCGGCACTGACAAGCGTGCCACTCCTAGTCAGCGATGGCTTCATCCGCGTCGCTGGTGGCATGAGTGCCATGGACAGCCCTCTGTTCATGGACACAGCCATGGACAGACGTCGCCGCGCCACGCACCGCATCTTGCAGCTTCCTCAAGCACTGTGGCGGCGTCAACGATGCCGAACTAGGCTCACGCTCCACGCCCCCAGGTGAAGGATGCTCAGGACCATGAAAGAAGACCATGATCCCGACCCCGTGCTCGGCGCGCCCGAGGCCAGCCAGTTAATCGCCAACAACTACGCCCTCAGACCTACAAGCGTCAGGCTGATCGCGCACGGAGTCAATGACACCTACACCGTCGTAGCCGACGGACGGCGCTACGCCTTTCGGATCTACGGCCAGGACAAGCCCTGGATCAGGAACACTGACGACCTCCGGTTCGAGCTCGACCTCCTGACTCACCTGAGCAAGCTCCGAGCACCAGTCTCGCCCCCCCCCCCCCCCCCCCCCCCTGAACAGCGCGACGGCGACACCCTCGGCACCTGGCAGTCACCAACAGGGACCCGACACTACGCACTCTTCTCATGGTGCCCAGGCCGCCCCATCAACATTGAGGCCCTGACACACGAGGAAGGCGTACGACTGGGCGCCGCCCTCGCCGCTATCCACGTGGGCGCCGACACCTTCGCCACCCCACACAGTCGCTATTCCCTCGATGCGGAAACCTTGCTCAACCACTCGTTGGAGCGCATGCGGCCGGCCCTGGCCCAGGCCGACTCTGAAGTCGCCGACCTCATCGAGAGCACCGCGATCCAGGTCGGCGACCAGCTCCGAGACTTCAGTCGAGGGCCTGCACGGTGGGGCATCATCCATGCAGACCCCCAAGTCCTGAACTGCCACTACACCGATCACGGAACCGTAGGAATCTTCGACTTCGACCTCTGCGGGTTCGGCTGGCGCACTTACGACATCGCCTACTGCCTGCGCCACACCGGACCAATCGGAGACCCTCGGGCCGAGAGCATCCGCTCGGCCGTCCTCGCCGGCTACGAAAAAGTGCGTCCATTGAGCGACGCCGAGCACCAAATGCTTCCGATCTTGGGGCCAAGCGGCCTGGATACGCGAGAGCGCCATCGCCGGCTACGGACTGCCACTGAGCAAACTTGTGCGGCTACTGCGAAACCCGTACGGGCCATGGGAAGAGCCTGCCGACAACACCTCAGAGTCAACGCGCCCAGAACTCTGAGCGGCGGATTATGAGGGCACCCGTCTGGGTGGTCTCCTGCCCCCTCCAAGCGTCACAGGTGGCTCCCAGTTCGCCACGCGACCACTCCTATAGGCGGCAGTAGACACCGTTTCGCACCACGAATGATTCCACGGGCACCGCGCCGAGACCCGCACTGCTCGGTATCAACGCTTGCCGGAAGGATCTCTCACCGAACAAGGCGTCGCGCAAGCGCGGCGCAACTGCGCGTGTCCTCGCTTCGCTGCGGGCCGCGCCGTCTATTGCTTGTCGGTACGGTTGACAAAGCTCAGGATCTCGGAAAACGACGGGTCATAGCCGTCGGTCGTGTCCACCAGTAGCTTCGGAACGTCCATGGATATCGGCACGAAGGAGCCGTCCCGGCGACCAATCGTTTGCGCCGAGTGGGCTCTTCGCACCGGATTGTCGGAGTGCCGCCGGATGTCCCTGGCACCGGCAGCCTCAAGGTCAGACACGCAGCGGATCACGCGAATCCTGGAGATCGAGGCCAACGGCTCCAGTCCCGGAGTCCATAGTTGATCGTGAAATGCCGCCTCGGCTACCACCGACGAACCAGCGCGGAGCAAGGTCTCAACTACGGAGAAGAAGGTGGGCAAGGTTCGCTGAGTGAGTGCGTCGCCCGGTCCAGCTTCGAACCCTGGGTTGGCATGGACCATGCCTTCCTTGATCTCATCCCGGCAGATCGCCGGGCAGCCAACGGCCCGGGCGAGTTTGTGTGCAAGTGTTGTCTTGCCAAATGCGCCAGCTGGTCCGGACACGACCACCAGCGTTGGAACGCCATCAGTCATCAAGCAACCTTCTCACGGTTCGCCGCGTCCCCTCTCCGGACCAGTCTCCGGTCTCCGGGCCGCGCGTCAAGGGCGCTGCGCGTCCTTCGGATTGAAACCCTTGACCCACGGCCCGGAGCCCTGAGTTTGGCGCCTACGAGGGGACGCGGCTGGTGTGGGTCGTGTCCGACAAACTGTCCGACATCCGTGGCGTGCAGACCCGTACGACACCGGCCATCGACAACCCAGCTCAGGCCGAGCAGTCCGATGATCTTGTGTGCCCGAGGTGCTTCGGGACCAAGGTGTCCGAGACTGCACCACCCGTTCGGGGACCCGGGCCTGAAGCCGCACCCGCCGCTAGGGGCGGAATCCGGCGGTGGCTTACACGAACCCCGTTCATCAGGTCGACCCCAAGCGAACTGGTCAGCGCCCGCACCGAAGTGACTCTCGTTGCCTTGCGTTGAGTCCAGTACTCCTCCATCCGGATCATCTGCTGAGCAGCTACAATCCCAAGATTACGACGGGCCTGGCGGGGAGGTTGAATGTCGCGGAGCGGATTCACACTGACGGAGGCTCCGGAACTCTCCCGTTGGGGGGCAGCACGGGGGAAGGTCTGGCGGCGGAGTCCACAGCAGCTGACGACTGCTTGGCAGACTGGCACGGTCTTCGGAATCGACCAAGCTGGTCGAGCTCCTATCGCATCGGACTTCAAGATTGTCCATCGCCCAGCATCTGAGATAGGTATTGACGCTCTCAGGGCAGCCGTCTATCTCGGGGTCGACTCTGGTACTGCCTACTGGACAATCGCGGCGGATGCAATGGGTAAATGCTATCCAGTTCAGCAAGGATGGAGCAATCTACAAGAGGTTGGGCATCGACTCTCCGATCTCGACTGCGGCTTGTTCACAGCTGCTCTCGCGTTCCTCGAGTGGCGCAAGGCTACGAAGCACTGCCCTGCATGCGGAGGGAAGTACACGGCCACGATTGGTGGAAGAATGCTGCGTTGCCTAGGATGCAGCTTGAGCGCACACCCGCGAATGGATCCAGCCGTAATATGCCTTGTCGAGAGCGACACCCAAACCCACGTTCTCATTGGGCAGAAGCCGAGACGGCCAAATGGCTGGGCCTCCCTCCCAGCTGGGTTCATCGAATCAGGCGAAAGTCCCGAGGCCGCAGTCATACGCGAGGTTTACGAGGAACTAGGTATCCACATTCATGGGACCTCGTACCTTGGATCCCAGCCGTGGCCATTTCCGCAATCATTGCTCCTCGCATTTTCCGCGACGGCCGACATGCGGGAGCCTATAGACACAAGCCTGGCCGGGGAATTCACAACGGCCCACTGGATTCCCCGAGAGATGGTTCTCAACGCTACATCTTCAAAAGGAGCTACGCATGGCCTGAGCATGCCACCGCCAACGTCTATCGGAACACGAATGCTCAAAGACTGGGCAAATAACTAGAAAGCGAGTGTCACAATGCGCATCGGTGTTATTGGATGTGGTGAGGTAAGTAGCAAGTACATGCAGGTACTCGGCAAGTCTCCACATGTCCGGCTCGAAGCTTGCACAGATTCCGATGGCGGTCGCGCTCAGAGGGCAGCCGAGACGTACGGCATACCACGAGTACTCGATACCGAAGAACTACTCCACTCGCCACATGTGGATCTGATTTTGAACCTTACTCCGCCGGCCGCGCACTCCGAGATCGGATTGCGAGCGATTCGTGCGGGAAAGCACTACTACACGGAAAAGCCGCTAGCCACCGACCGCGGCGCGGCGACAGAACTAGTCCAACTCGCAGAGGAGCGTGGGCTACTCTTGGGCTCGGCACCCGACACCTTCCTCGGAAGTGCACATCAAGCGGGGCGCCGAGCGCTTGAAAGTGGTGACATTGGCGAACCCGTGTCGATTGAAGCCAAGTTCCTTTCGCCTGGATACGAGTCCACCAGACCGCTCGCCCGAAAATACTACAGTGGGCCAGGGAGTGGGCCATTGTTTAGCCCGGGACTCTACTTTGTCAGTTCCCTGGTGTCCCTTTTCGGAAGCGTCGACCGAGTATACGGCACCTCGCATCGGATGACTCAGTCGCGACGAATCGAAATCGGACCGGAGGCCGGAGCGGTAGTACCAGTCCTCGTGGATACCCATGTCGTTAGCACGATCAAATTTGAATCCGGCCTTGCGGCTCTATTCACAGCCAGCTTCGACACAGCGGCGTCCGCCTCATATATCAAAGTCTACGGAACTGAAGGAACCCTCATCCTCCCGGATCCACGTACATACTCGGGAGACGTCTCAATTGAAAGTGAAGACTGCGGCGCATTGCGCTCTGTCAAGTCCGACAATAGAGCGAACGACCACTACGGCCGCGGCATGCTTGACATGGTAATGGCTGCCGACGGAACACGTCCCAATCGCACGTCATATCAGTTCGCATATCATGTTCTGGACGTTGTATACTCGATAATCGAGTCAGCTAGCAATGGCAACTCTGCGGCCCTGTTGAGTCGGTGCGATCGACCACCGTTGCGGGAGGAATGATTGAATTGAGCGACGCAACAATCAACTTGGCCTTCACGGCAACCGTCATGGCCCACCCGACCAGGAAGGCGTCGGCTGAGAACTTGGCCCGCGAACTCGAGGGGCTAGCTCCGCGGATTGCGTATGATCCTCACCCCACACATGCTCCGTCGGCCTTGAGAACTGCGGCTGTCGCGTGGTCACAGGCAGATCCGTCGATGGCCACCCATCATCTCGTAATTCAGGATGACGCCAGGCCATGTAGGCGATTCATCGAGCATTTGCGTGATGTTGTGGCGAAGATGTCGGATCGACCGATCTATCTCTTCAATGAATGGGGAACACAAACGGCCCAGGTCTGTCGTATCGCTGCCTGCACGGGCAGCAGTTTTGCCACGCCAGCCGAAGTCGTCGGGCCACTTGCGGTCGTGCTCCCATCAAAACTTGCTCTCGGATTCTCTCAGACCCTGCTCAAAGAGGATGGTTCCGACCTCCCCGACAACAACGATTCCATTGTGCTTGACCGATACCTCCGTCAGCAAGGCGCTCGTCCACTGATATGCATTCCGAACATTGTGGAGCACGACTCCCCATACATTCCAAGCATCTGGCCGCATAAGATACGACGGGGCCTGCGAAGATCTGTTTGCTTCTCGGACGACACGGGCGACGAGAATTCGTTCACCTCAACGGAGACCTTCACTCCCTCTATTATCGCCTCGCTACAGTTTAGGGATCTCGAATCGGTCACTTCGCGGGCGACTTCAGATCAGCTCAATCCCCAGCTAGCAACCATTGACTACTTGCAGGGTCAGGGGCTTCGCGTTGAGGACCTGGTGACACGGTTTCGTTCAAGTGTACAGGCGGACGCCCACGAGGATTCGGAATTGGGCGAAGCGATCCTTTTCGAGTGCTGGCTTACCGGCTTCCTGATGGGTTATACGACAGAACACACTCTTCGCGTGGATACCCCCCTCGCTCGTCGGGCGCTCGGCACACTACTGCCAGGAGCGCTCCGTCGGCTGTTGTCGCCACAGAAGCTCGAGTATCTCCACGAAACGAGCACAAGAGTCGCGGAGGCGGGAATCGAACAGGGTATCGAATCTGCTCCTCGTCAGTCTAGCAATTTCTGAATGCCTGCTCTGGATGTCTCATGCTCAGTCGAGTCGATTGACAGCGGGTCCTTAACTACCCGGGCTCGAATACTGCCGAGACTCGAGATGATAGATCCCGATAGCGAGAGCCATCAGCGCTACTCCGATTAGTGGGGAAGCCCACGCAACGGCAGGGTGGAACCAAAGGTCCGATTCTCGTCCTACGAGTATTGCCGTTGGCGCCCATGCCACGAAGGCAAGCGGGATTGCGAGAGTGAAGAACGCGGCGCCGGCGGTGCCGAATACTTGAAGTGGAAAGTTGCCGTAGGTTCCGATAACGGCATCTATGGCGCCAGTGAGGGACTCCGTGTTGCGAAGCCGGAACGCCGCTGCTCCGCGAAGTATCTGCAGTGCCCCTTCGATGAGGCCGCCACCTATGATTGCAGCGATGCCGTATAGACCGAGCCCTATGCTCCATTGAACTGGTGCGTTGGGGATCGCAACAGCAAGTACTGCTACGGCGATGATCACGTCCCCAATCTGCTGGAGGTTGAACCGTCGAGTGAGCAATTGAAGAAGTACGGGCGCCGGGCGGAGCAAGTAGCGATCAAATTCGCCCGTGTGGACGACCGAGTCATTATCGGCAGCCCGACGGAAGAAGAAGGCATATATTGAATGGCTGGCCATACGAATTCCGACAAGCAATACTATCTCATTTGCGCCCCAACCACCGATAGCGCCGAACGAGTTGAGTAACACGCCAATGAACAGCAGATGAGTGCACTGTGCCGCTGCGCCACCGACTAGGGACTGAACGAGGTTCGCTCTGTACTGCAGCTCCGTATCCAGACTGAGGCGAACAAGTATCCAGAAGACTCTCCATGTTCTAGCCACCGTTGATCACCACGACACGGAGCGCTCGCCGGGATACTCCGAATAGAAGGCCGAGCAGCACCACAAGCCAACCACATTGTTGTGCAAGGAGCACTGCGGATTGAGAAACGGTAGCCTGACCGAACCAAATTTCAAGTGGCACAAATACAAGGAATTTGAATGGAAGGACTTGAATCACGTCGCCGATAGGCGCAGGCAGGAACCATAGTGGGACGATGGCACCCGAGCAGAAGGTGGTGACGGTGCGGTAGATGTATAGCGTTCCCCGCGTATCCGTTGTCCAGAACGCGACAGTAGCCACGGTAAGGTTCAGGATCCACGTCATGAGAAGGCCGAGCATCACGCTGGGTATGAATAGGCCCATTGCCTCCGTACTCGCGGCTGCGCGAAGGCCGCCAAGGGTCCACCCAAGGAGTATGACGGATGCGACACCAGGCAGCGCCGCCACGCTTTCTCCGACGCTGTGAGCTAGGTTTTGCCCGACTATTCCTAGGGGCCGAATCACGTCAGTGGCGATCGCACCAATTCGAACCCGATCGGGAAGTGATGAGAGCCGGAAGGGAAGGGCGAGATGCGTGACTGCAACTGCCAGAATTGCATAGCCAACGGCTCTCTCGACCTCCACCCCCTGCACCGATTGTCGCTCGCCGTAGACGTTGCGCCAAACGGTAACGAAGAGGATGGTTTGGAGGGAAACGCCAACAACACTGATGACAACATTAGTGCGGAAATGTAGTGCCGTTTGTACGCCCAGACGGACCATCGCCGCCACCCCCGACAATCCTCTCACCGATGTCTCCCGTAGATGCGCCGCACAACGTCCTCGAGCTTGGGATCTACTAACGACAGATCTGATATCTCGATCTGGCTCGACACCGAGTGGATGAGCGCTGGCGCAGAAATCTGCCTGGGATCGAAGCGCAGTACGACTGTCGAAGATCCGGCTTCACTCATACGAATGGCGGGATCTGCGTCAACCTGGATTGCATCCTCAGGGTAGCGAGGTGACACGATTAGTTCCCTGTAGGGAACAAACCGTCGCTTCAGATCAGGCAGGTCACCCGCGTAGAGCATGCTGCCCTTGTCAATAATCAGGACGCGCTCACACAATTGCTCCACATCGTCCATGTCATGAGTTGTCAGCATGACAGCCGTGCCCTCTTGGGTGTTGAGGCTTGCCACAAGTTCACGCATGGCGGCCTTCGCCACCACGTCCAAGCCCACGGTGGGTTCATCCAAATACAGTATCGGCGGCCTGTAGAGTGTGGCCGCGGCCAGTTCAGCCCTCATCCGCTGGCCGAGTGACAATGCCCGGACCGGCGTGTCCAGGAAAGAGCCGAGGTCCAACAGATCATCGAATTCGTTCATCCTCTGGCCATACTCCGCCAGACCAACTGAATAGAGACCACGGATCGCCTCCATGGAGCGTCGCACGGGAAGGTCAAACCACAGTTGAGAACGCTGCCCAAACACGACCCCGATATTGCAGGCGTTCCGTCCACGATGACGCCAAGGGACGAGGCCAGCGATCTCAACCTGTCCTGAGGTGGGAACCAAGATTCCGGCCAGCATCTTGACTGTCGTAGACTTTCCGGCACCATTTGGTCCTAATATTGCAACTGCCTCGCCCCGGTCAATAGTAAGACTGAGATTGTTGACCGCTCTAACTCTCTCACGCTGGCCGAACCACGACCGCAGCCGGCCAGTTCGACCGGACGGGGCCGGTCGCCGGAAGAAGTCCTTGACTAGGCGGTCAGCCATAATGATTGCCATGCACCAACGCTACACTGACCTGGGCTTGCGGCGTGCATCATAGCGACTGCCTCGCAGGCGACGCTCAAGGTGTCGGATCCGGATTTTCCAAACCTACTTGGCAGCCATCTCTCGTATGTACTTGTTGGAGTTTTCTGGGCATAGGGATCGCTCCGATTGAACCCCCACGTGAGAGTCGATGGTCTGTTCGGGCGTCTTCCAAGTAAATGTGGCTCGACCGTGGACACGATTCGAGATTCATCGACTTCATCGTGGCGTGTTACCTAGCTAGGGCAGGTTCGCAAGTCATCGCGCTCACGATTGCTACCCGCAGCGTGGTCAATTTGTCGGACGCTCACCTTCCTGGGCCGACCCGTACCTCGCCGCACGATGCCGGCCCGCCGAACGATCCGTCCGACTTGCGATCGGTGTATGCCGGTCAGTTCGGCTGTCCGGTCGATCGTGTGGCCGGCGGAGTAGGTCTTGATCACTTGCAGGGCGCGTTCGGCGTGTCTCTCGCGCCATTCGCTGCGGGGTTTCGCGCCGGTCAGGCGGCACACGTAGCCGAGGCTGTAGCCGGTCTGTTCTGCGATGGCTTCGGGCGAGTGGCCGAGTTCGTGTAGCCGCTGAACCTCTGCGTGCTTCTCGCGCATCACGCTGCGAGGCGTGGCGGTCAGCCTGACCACGTATCGGACGTTGTAGCCGGTGTCTCGCGCGATCGCTTCCGGCGAGTGCCCCAGATCGTGCAGCCGCTTGACCTCGGCCTGTCGTTGGGCCGCTTTGGCCTTGCTGCTCGCGGCCGAAGCCTGCTGGCCCGCGGCCATGTCCGCAGCGGTGAACTGGTACGGCCGCGATGCTCCCCCAGCCCGAGAGTTTCCGGTTCGGGCTCCAGGGTTTGCGGCCAGGCTGCTCCGGCCGGACGCTGCCGGTTTCGGTGCCGGCCCGCGTCGTCGGGAGACGCCGGCTCGTCGAACGATCCGACCGACTTGGGTCGGCTGCACACCCGTGATTCTCGCGGTCTCCTTGACGGTGTGACCGGCCTGATAGACCTCGACCACCCGGGCATTCCGGACGGCGTAGTCGTCACGCCACTTGTTCCCACCGATCAGCAGCCGCACCGTCTTTGATGCGTAGCCAACTGTTTCGGCGATCTCAGCCACGGATCGGCCGTCCGCATGCAACTTGCTGACCTCGGCGTGCCGCTTGGCCGCTTCGGCAGTGCGGCGTGCCCTGGCGGCGGTTGCGCCGCGGGCGGTCCGTTCCCGCCCGTTCTCCAGCTGCACGCCTTCTCGGATCAACGCCAACCGGATACCGGTCGGGTCCCTGCCCCATTTCGCGCCGAGCTGGGCGAAGGTCGCTCCGGCCCGGTACTCAGCGGCGACCCGAGCCCAGTCGACCCTGCCGACCGCCATGGCTCAGCTCGGCAGATGGTCGGGAACAGTCGACGACAGGACTTGCCAGCCGTCAGGAACTTTCTCTTTGGCCAGGGTCAGCGCGGTCGGGTAGTCGTCTCCCTCGGCGCTCACCTCGTCCGTCTCGGAGGGCTCGACCGGCGTTCCGTTCTCGTCGAGCTTTCTGATGCGGCCGATCACTCTCATGACTCCATCGTCGCACCAGCCGGGCTGCCACGCAGCTGTGTGCTCGGCGTCCTCGCCGGTGAGTGCATCTGTCAGGTTTCGGACGGTCTGCAGGACTCGGCTCGCGGTGGCTTTGATGGTGTCGGAGTCACCGTGCGACCAGCCTGCGAGGTAGCCGATGCTGTAGGCGGCGGTGTCGAGGCCGAGGAGGCCGGCCATCACGTAGGCGACGGACTCAGCTTCGACCTCCTGGACTCCGCGGTGTTGCTGATCATGGTCGGTGTTGTCGGCGTGGAGGATGGCGTGGGCCGCCTCGTGGAGGGCGGTCTTGGCGGCCTGGGCCGGAGTGAGGTCGGCATCGATGACGACGCGGCGGTCGTGCGGGCTGGTGTAGCCGTTGGCCCGGCCGGCGATGGGTTCCCGGGTGACCGTCCAGCCCTGTCCGGTCAGGTAATCGGTGACCGCCTCGGTGATCCCGTTGGGGTCTTCGCCGGTGAGCAGTTGAGCGGGACGGGATGGGTCGTCGGCGTCGGGGTCGGTCGGGTCGGTCTGGCTGATGTCGAACACGCTCAGGACCGGGAAGTAGCGGACGACCCGCTGCCCGGTCTCGCCGTCGGCGGTCTCGTCCTGGCCGTCGGGGTCGTCGGTGTGGCGGGTCTTCTTCTCGGCGAATCCGAAGATTCTGATCGACTTCTCGCCCTTGCGGACCTGCCGGCCTTTGGCCTGCCACTGTCGGAACCCGGCGACGTGTGAGGCGGTCGGGAACTGGGTCATGATCAAAATCAGGTTGTTGAAGCTGTAGGAGTGGAACGAGCGGGTGAAGTCGAGGAAGCGGAGCCACTCGTCGGAGTTGCGGAACTGTTCGACCTGGTCGGTGATCGAGGCCTGTAGGGCGTCGGCTTGGGCTCGGCGTTCTTCGACGGTCTTGGTGTTCTTGATCTTCTTCGACATGACGACTGCCTCTCGACTGGTGGCCGTTGGGTGGCGGCAGCCCCGTTCTTTTGGGGGCCTGCCGACAGCTGTCGCATGCCGGGCCGCTAGAGGCTCCAGATGCAAGAGGGGTCTCGTTCTGGCGGACAAGGAAATCAGCGGAGCTTGCGCAGCGCCGCCGTCCGCCACGGCGAGACCCCTCTTGCAGCTGGAGGGAGCGGGCTGGCACCAGGCCACCGAACCCAGCCACGCAGGCCTGTACGCCCGGAGGGCGGTGATCCCGAGTGTGGACAAGAGGAGCGGCGCGCTTTCGTGCAGACGTGTCCGGGTCTAGCGGAAGTCGCGGGATCGGGTGGTGGCGGCGAGGGGGAGGTCTTCGAAGCGGTCGGCGTTGAGGTTGGTGACCTGGCCGGTGCGTTGGACTCGGCCGTGGACGATGACGGCGCGGGCGGCGCGGGCGACGGTGGCGTTGGCTTGCCAGGTGGCGATGGAGACGACGATGTTGATCATGCCGGTCTCGTCTTCGAGATTCATGAACGTCACCCCGGACGCGGTCGCCGGCCGCTGCCGATGGGTCACCACTCCGGCGACCCGCACGTACGCGCCGTCAACGGCGGTGCGGAGCTGGGTGGCGGTCAGGATCCCGGCCGTGCGGAGGTGGTCGCGGATGCGTTGCATGGGGTGGCTGTCGGGTGTGATCGCGGTCGACCACAGGTCGGCGATGTCGGTCTCGGTGTCGTCCATCCCGGGCAGCATCGGCGGCGCCAGATCCGGAACGAGGCCGGGGAGCCGGTCGGCCCGCTCCTGCGCGGCGTACCCGGCTTCCCACAGGGCCTGGCGACGGTCCAGGCCGAGACAATCGAACGCGCCAGCGGTGGCGAACGCCTCGACCTGGGGTGCGGTGATCCCGGCGCGGCGGACCAGGTCGGCCATCGACGCGTAGGGGCCGTTGGTGTCGCGTTCGGTCACGATCCGTTCGGCGTCTTTGGCGCTGATCGCGCGGACCTCGTCGAACCCGAGCCGGACGGCGAACGCGCCGTCCCGGCGGTGCACGGCGGTGTCGAACCGAGCGTTCGGGTCGAACGGCCCGACGGGTGGTTGAGGGTCGGTCAAGCATTCCGGCCGGCCGGTCGGGCCGGTGAGTTGTTGCCCGTCAGCGATCGGCTCCAGGCCGGCGGTGGCGCCGGAGCGGTGCAAGTCCGGGCGGCGGACCTCGACGCCGTGCCGGCGGGCGTCAGCCACCAGCGATTGGGGCGAGTAGAACCCCATCGGCTGGGCCCGCAACAGAGCGGCCAGGAACGCGGCTGGGTAGTGCAGCCGGAACCAGGTGCTCGAGTAGACGAGCAGCCCGAAGCTGATCGAATGGGACTCGGCGAACCCGAAGTTGGCGAAGGCCTCGATCTGGTCATAGATCTGATCGGCGATCTCGCCGACGATCTCGTTCCTGGCCATCCCGGCGTACAGCTTGCCCTTCAACGAGTTGATCTTCTCGATCCCCCGTTTCGATCCCATCGCCCGCCGCAGCAAATCGGCCTCATCGCCGGAGATCTCCCCGACAGCCTGAGCCATCTGCATCAACTGCTCCTGAAACAGCGGCACCCCCAACGTCCGCTCCAACACCGGCTGCAACTTCGGGTGCAAATAGGTGACGGGTTCGACGCCGGTACGGCGGCGGATGAACGGATGCACCGCTCCGCCCTGGATCGGACCGGGCCGGATCAGCGCGATCTCACACACCAGGTCATAGAACCGGCGCGGCAACAACCTGGGCAGGGTCGCCATCTGGGCGCGGGACTCGACCTGGAACACCCCGATCGAATCAGCCCGGCACAACTGGTCATACACCCCCGCTTCCTCTTTCGGGATGGTGTGCAGCGACCAGTCCTCGCCCGTATGGGTGCGGATGAGGTCGATGCAGTACTGCAGCGCGGCGAGCATGCCGAGACCGAGGAGGTCGAACTTGACCAGGCCCATGAACGCGCAGTCGTCCTTGTCCCACTGCAGCACCGTCCGCTTCTCTTTGCGGGCATGCTCGATCGGCACCACCTCCCCCACCGGCCGCTCGGTCAGCACCATCCCGCCCGAATGGATCCCCAAATGCCGCGGGAACTGCAACAACTTCGTCGCGAGGTAGGACACCTTCTGGGGGATGCCGCCGTCATCACCGGTATCCGCGGCGATCTCCGGGGACCATGAGGTTCCCCCAAAACCGTGGAGGCATCGGCTATAAGGAGTAGCGATGCCAGAGAAGCGAACGAAGTATGACCGGGAGTTCCGTGATGGGGCGGTCCGGATCGTCGAGGAGACCAAGAAGCCGATCGCTCAGGTCGCTCGTGATCTTGGGGTGAATGAGGGCACCCTGGGTAACTGGGTGAACCGGGCCCGAGCTGAGAAGGAAGGCACCGAGGGCCTGTCCAGGGGCGATATCGAGGAGTTGAAACGGCTCCGGGCCGAGAACGCCGAGCTCCGGATGGAGCGTGATGTGCTCAAGCGATCCGTGGTCCTGTGGGTCAAGGAGGCGACGAAGTGAGCGTGGCACGCTTCATCGCCGACCAGAGGACGTTGTGGCGGGTTCCTATCGCCGTGTGCTGCGCTCTCCTCGGGGTCAGCGTGTCCTGGTTCTACAAGTGGCTGGACCGGCCGCCGACACCGAGGCAGCAGCGCCGGGCCGAGCTCGACGCGGCCGTGACGGAGGCGTTCAAACAGGCTCGTGGGCTGCACGGCTCGCCGCGGCTGGTCGGGGATCTGCGCGATGCCGGCTGGACGGTGAGTGAGAAGACGGTCGCGGACTCGATGCGCCGGCAAGGCTTGGTCGCCCGGAAGATCAAACGACGTAACGGGCTGACCCGGCAGGACAAAACCGCGCCGAAGTTCCCCGACCTGGTGAAGCGGGACTTCACCGCTGATCGGCCGAACGTGAAGTGGTGTGGTGACATCACCGAGATCCCAACGAGGGAAGGAAAGTTCTACCTTGCCACGGTGATCGACCTCTACAGCCGGCGACTCCTCGGGGCGGCGACCAGCCTGCACCCCGACGCCGAGCTGGCGTGCGCCGCGATCCGGATGGCCGTCACCTGCCGTGGCGGCCGGGACGTGGTCTGGCGGGACCGAGATGAGGACAAGATCATCTTCCATACCGATCGCGGGTCGACCTACACCGCGACCAGTCACGCCAAGCTGTGCCGGCGGATGGGGATCCGGCAATCGATGGGCCGGGTCGGGTCCTGCTTCGACAACGCCGCCGCAGAAGCCTTCTTCAGCTCACTGGAATGGGAAGTCCTATCGCGACATGAGTTCCAGACCATCGACCAGGCCCGGGCCGTTGTGCTGGACTGGTGCTACGGCTTCTACAACTACGACCGGCGACACTCCACCATCGGCCAGGTCAGCCCGATCAACTACGAGAACGCGGCTCTCAACCGGGACGCCGCCTAAGGAAACCCTCCACGATTCGGGGGGAACCACACCAGCCGTCGACCCGTTTCGACCAGGCGTCCTGCTGGCCGGGTGAGAACCCGAACGCTTTCGCGGCGTCACGGATGGCCGACTTCGGCCGGTAGGAGATCACGTTCGCGACCTGGGCGGCGTTGCGCCTCCCGTACTTGGCGTAGACGAACTGGATCACCTCCTCGCGCCGGTCGGAGTCGAAATCGACATCGATGTCCGGCTCCTCCTCCCGCGTCGCGGCCAGGAACCGTTCGAACGGCAACCCATACAAGATCGAATCCACCGCCGTGATCCCCAACGCATAACAGACCGCCGAGTTCGCCGCCGACCCCCGCCCCTGACACAAGATCCCGTTGGTCCGGGCGAACTCGACAATCCCATGCACGATCAAGAAATAGCCCGGGAACCCACGCTCCTCGATCACCGCCAACTCCCGCTCCAACCGCCGATACGCGTCCGGCCGATCCGTGCGGGTGCCGTAGCGGAGCTCGGCGCCAGCGAACACCAGCTGCCGCAACCAAGAAGTCGGCGTATGACCCTCCGGCACGTCACGCAGCGGCAGCTTCGGCTTCGCCCGGCGCAGGTCGAACCCCAACTGCCGAGCCAGCTCGACCGACCGGGCGACAGCGTCCGGATATCGGCGGAACCGGTCCGCCATCTCCTTCCCCGACCGCAGGAACGCCATCCCCGACGTCGGCTGCCAGCCATCCATCGCATCCAAATCCCGGCGGGCCCGCACCGCCGACAACGCGGCGGCGATCTTGTGCTCGGCCGGCCGGGCGTAATGCACGTTGTTCGTGGCCACGACCGGCACACCCCGCTCGGCCGCCAGATCGGCGAGCACATCGTTGATCGTCGAATCATCCGGGTGGCCATGATCAATCAACTCGACCGCGACCCGGTCCCGGCCAAACAGCACGAGAAGCTGATCAAGCTCCCGGCCCGCCACGGTCGGGCCGTCGGAGTGGCCGCCGGCCGTGAGCGCTTGCCGGACGGAGCCTTTGCGGCAACCGGTGAGCACGAACCAGTGATCACGACCGCGTGCAGCGAGAGCCTCGCGGTCATAGACCGGCCGGCCCTTCTCACCGCCCGCGAGCTGGGCATCGGTGATCACCCCCGACAACCGGTGATAACCGTCCCGCCCTTCGGCTAGCACCAATACATGGGTGCCCTCCGGATCGGAGGCACCGTTCTGCGGGCCGGACAGGCCCAGCGACAGCTCCGCACCAAACACTGTTGGCAGCCCGTAGGCGGTGGCGGCCTCGGCGAACCGGGCTGCGCCGTAGAAGCCGTCATGATCGGTCAGGGCCAACCCGGCCAGGCCCAGCTCAACCGCGGTCTCCACCAGCGTCTCCGGCTGCGAGGCGCCGTCCAGGAACGAAAACGTCGAATGCGCATGCAGTTCGGCGTACGGCACCGCCGCCGCCCGAGGTTGCCGTTGAACCAGCGCCGCCGGTACGTACGGGCCGCGGTGCTGTGACCAGGCCGGACTGTCTCCTCCGTCACCACCAGCGGGCCGGCCGCCATCGCTGTCCGGGCGGGCCCGGCTCGACAACCGCCGCTCCAACTCCGACCACTTCACCGGCGGATTGTCGTACGCCACCCGACACCACCTCCCACACCCGAGAGTAGAACATACGTTCGATATCGGGTTATCGTGGGGCCCATGCTGGGCAGATTCACCGTGCGGCCAACAGGCAACAACGACGACACCTTCGGTGTCTGGGACGGAGCCGTCAACGGCTGGCGAGGCTCCCGACTCACCGAGGCCCAGGCACAGCAAATGAAGACCGATCTCGATATCCAGTACGACGCCCGCGGACCCCGCGACCCCACCACTGTGCGCCGCGTCGATCCGCCCCGACCGATCCAGCGGGCCGAATGGCACACCGACGGCGAACTCGACGCTTGGATCCGCGACGCTGGGCAATGGCTCGGACGCGTCCGCGACCACAACGGCAACATCACCTGGATCCCGGCCGAAGAACTACGCCCTTCCTGAGCATGAGCGACTCGCGGAAAATCCTTGAACGGCCTCTGTGTTGTCGATCCTGCAGCGATGGTCGGCCCGGCGATCACCGGTCCAGGACGGTGGGATCCTTCGGCGCCCCGCGTGGCGGAAGCCGGCTCGCCGAGTCGATCCGATCGAACCACACCATGGCAGACACGATCGGACCATGCAGCGGGGTGCCGGCCACCACGTCGTTGTAGGTGGCCCGCTGAGCCATCTCCCACTTGCTGTTGGGATCGCGCAACTGCCCCATTTCGGCCGAGGGCAGCCAGCGGTTCTCCGGACTGATGAAGAGACCACCTCCCTCTCCGCCACCGAAGAAGGGCTTCTTCGGACCGGCGGCTCCGCTGATCCGAATGTCGTGAAGATGCAGGCTCCGAAGCCACCGGAGCCCGTAGACGATCCGGCCGTGATCATCGTCCTTGCGGGCGGACGTAGATCCCCTCGCCGACCAGGTGCGTGAGCAGGTCGTCCAGAGCTGACACCCACCACACGCCCTCGACGGCGGCCTGCCAGCAGGTGCCCGCGTCAGCGATTGCCGCCTGGGTGCGGCGAGCAGAGTTCTTCACGGCCTGCCTGGCCCAAAGGAGGGCACGGTGCTGGTCGGCGTCCGGTGGCGCCACTGTGTGGCCGCCGGTCCAGTGCGCAGCCCGAGGCGTCGCGGTTAGCTTGTCGGAGTCGTCCCCGGTGTATCTGTCGACCACAAGGCGAATGCTCATGCTGGACCTCCCATCGCACTCAGAGCCTGGAACGAATACCTACGGCACCGCGCACCGGTCACGGCCGCGGCAGTTTCTAGAGCCCATCTTCCTCTGTCAGTGCCCGTGACTCCCACCGGCCGCGGACCCCCATGCACGACCCGCGGTTGGCCACTGGCGACCCCTGTAATACAGTAGGAGTACAAATTGAGTCTCAGAGGAGGCAAGAGGATGCTGCTGTCCACCCGTTCCCCGCCTGCAAGCGCCCCTACATCCATCGGGTCACTAGAAAGGAAGTCCCTCGAGATGGGAGCCGGCTACCAGAAGATCTCTGTCAACCTGTCAACCCAGGTTCTCAGCGCCTTGCGCGAAATGGCCGCTCAAGAGGCGGTCACGCTCACGGAGATTTTGCGCCGAGCAATCAGTACTCACAAGTTCGTAGAGGAGGTGCAGCACGAGGGTAAGTCGATCTACGTTCACGATCCAGAAACCAATCAATCAGAGCGAGTCATCTTTAGGTGAAGCGCACAACAAGAAAGGGTCAACCAATGAATTGTAGCGGAACTTCACAGCACTTTGATCTAGTTCCAACCTGCGGAGACCTCGAACCGAGGCCTCCAAATTCAGAGTGCGTCATTATTAGGTGACGCCCTAACAAAAGAAGTGGGTGACCCAATGAACACCAGCAGCGGCCCTGAGGACCTTGGCCCAGCCAGTGGTACGGCAACCTCGGACCAAGGAGTCACAAAGACTGCCATCGAAAACCCGGGAGCGGCCACAGCGCCGGAGGACACGCGCCTCGTGACGATCCCCTCGCCCGATCAGGTCGAGGCCACACGCCTCGTGACGATCACCTCGCCCGATCAGGACCGCGACTCTCTCAGTGAGCCGCCGAATGAATCATCCCTCTTGGATCTCCACCAGCCGACCCGCACAAAGGCCAAGTTCCCTTCGTCCAATCATCTTCGATTGGTCATCGTCGTTGGGCTCATGATCTTGCTTCTGGTATCCATGCTGGTTGGGTCGCCATACACCAACGAATTCATTATTCTGTTGGGAACCGTCGTGGTTTTCTATTTCGCGAAGGACACTTTTTCCAAGGCTTAGGCCCCGGCTATGCGGAGGCGGCATCCCAGTAGGGATGCCGCCTCTCGCTCTGCCTTGCTTGGAGGCTCGTGATTCGAAGCCCTCAATTGGGGTGCCGTCGTGACAGGTTCGTCAACAAGACGGCGGCCAACAGAGAACCGCGGCTTTAGCGGCGGCTATATCGGCGCGGTGACGATTGGGACGGAGTCGGTGGTGTCGATCCCGCCGCGCAGGGCCCGGACGCCAACGCTGCGACCGACGAGGTCGTCGCCCAGACCGATCAGGGCTCGCCCGACCCTGCTGGGCCCGGCAGTGGGTTCATCTGTGTCAGTAGTCCGTGCGACGCTATCGGTATGGACGTGCAGGGGCACGAGATCGAGCAGATCCCGCCGGGGAATCTGCGGGTGCCCCGTGCCGAGTTTGCTGCCGTGTGGCAGGAGGCCGAGGTACTCGGTCGGACTGATTTGTACGCGGCCGGAGTCGCCCTGACGTGCCGCTGGATGGATGGAGTTCTTCAACGGTCGATACAGCCCGGCGATGGCGCCGGTCACGAACACCACCCGGCGGGCGCACGAGGAGTTGATCGAGCGCGAGTTCCTCGCTGCTGACAAGGAAGCCATGCAATGGCGCGGGGTTGATCTTGATCGGTACCTGGTCGCTGAGGGTGCGGCGGCGACCCTCCGCTGGGCCTGGCGACGTCAGGGCGGACCTCCGTTCGAAGTCCGTCGAGCCGCCGGTTGAATCTCCGCTACAAGAGAACCCCTGCCCCGCGACGGGACAGGGGTTCTCTTGTCCGTGTGGTGGAGAGTCCTTCAGGTAACGGACTCTCGGTGAAGAACGGCCCGTAGGCGTGTGCTGATCCACTCGCCGACGGCCGGGGTTACGGCGTTGCCGTAGCCGTCGACCTGGTTCCGGGCTGAGCCCACACTTTGAAGCTGCCTTTCTGGCCGTTCCAGTCGACGTCGAAGCCTGAGCCTCGGCCGATTTCGTGAGCGGCCATCATCCGGAAGTAGCAGTCTTTGAGGGCCATCTCGGCCAGCCGAGCGGCCCACACAGCCGCCTGGAAGGCGGCGGCTCCGGCGGTGACGGTCTGCTCGTGCCAGCCGGTGAACATCAGGCCGGGGATCTGATCGGCGGTCATGGTCGGCATCGGCTCTGCGTGACTGGTCGGAGTGGTGTGCTGCCGGAACGGGACGACGCCGGCCGACAGAAGCGCCATGGTCTCCGAGCCGCCCTGGGTCGGCAGCGGCTCGGCTGCGCTGCGGGGTGAGCCCTGGAAGTTGTCCACAGCCAGCAGGACCGCCTTGTCGTGGGTCGCGGTCACGGTGTCCATCGGCAAGGTGGGGTGCTTCCCGTCGCCGTTGTGCCGGTGCGCCGCCTGGACCTGGCCAGTGATGGCGACGGGCGGGGTCAGGATTGCGGTGGAGTTGCTGGCGGGCTGGGTCCAGAGCGGTTGGGCGAGGTCGCGGGTGCGGCACTCGGAGCCGGGGTGTTCGAAGGTGTTGGCCATCTGCATGATCGCGCCGGTGGACAGGATCGCGGTCTCTTGCTGGCTGGTCTGGGTCGCCATCGGCTGCCACGGGTGCCGCTCGATCCCGCGCACGGCCTTGGCCGGCATCAGGACGGCGGGGAACTCGGCGAATTTCCGGCGGCACCGCTCGGCCCGTTCCATCGTGGCCCGCGCCATCGGCGCCCGGTAGACCTCGCCGGTCTTCTTGACCTTGATCGTCTTCAGCTTCATGTCACCGATCCGGGTGCCCAAATTGGTGAGGTCGAGCGCATCCAACGACGGCGTGAACGGCGGCACGGTCACTGTGCGGCAGGACGGGCACCGGTAGTCGTACTGCTTGCCGTAACAGACCGTGCCGCTCGGCGGGATCCCGGTGCGCCACGTCTGCACGGCCTCCACGGTCGTGTCGCACCGCTCGCACCAGGTCGCGGGCCGGTGATCAAGGTCCGGCGCAGGCATGGACTTGTCCCAGAAGATCCAGTAGCCACGATCGCGGGACTGCCCGACGCCGAAGAACATGCTGTTGAGGAACAGGACGCGGTGTTTGTAGCCGAGGATGTCGAACTGGTTGAGCCACCACCGGTAGGTCGACCCGTCGCCGATCTTGCGGCTGCCGGGGACGAGGTTGCCCCAGGACTGGAGCTGTGTGGTGCACTCGACCAAGATCAACCGGGGATGGTGCGCCGCGGCGTAGTGCAGGACACAGTTCGCAGTAGCTCGGTCTCGTTCCGAGCGGGTGACCCGGTCCTCATAGTCGGGATCGTCCAGGTCGAACAGCGTCAAACCGTGCTGGTAGGCGCGTTGGGTGTTGGACATCGAATGGTTGACACAGGAAACTCCGGCGGTGAACATGTCGGCCGGCGGCAGGTCCCGCGCCGAGTGGCAATTCGCCGAGTCCGGATTGGCCAGATCGGCGATCCAGTGCTCCGCATAGGGATGGTTCGCCTCGTGGATCTCAACCTTGTACTCGTTGTGGTTCGCGGCCATGATCACGTCGAACCCGGCCCGCCGGATGGCCTCGGTCAGACCACCGAACCCAGAGAACGCGTCGACAGCGGTCGTGCTGTCGTGCCCGAACCGGCGCTTCTTCATCGCCGGCCGATACAACGCCCGCTGGCCGCTCACGACTGATCACCCGGCACATCAGCCACACGGGTCGGCTCGGTGTCGAGAGCACTGGTCCAGCGGCCGTGCTTAGTCTCATCCAGCACGCCGTCGTCGACCAGTCGCCGAGCAACCAGAGCCCAGAACGCGCTCCCGCGCAGCAAGATCGCCGCCTGATACATCGCATCGAGGTAACCGAGACCCTGCCTTGCCTCATCGAGCGTCGGCGCGTCCAGGGACTTCTTGATCCAGACGACCATCGTGTCGGCGTCCCACGTCTCATCAGTCATGATCATTTCTCCTTCGTCGCTTCGCACCACAGCTCGCCGATCGCATCGGCCTCGGCCTGGGCACAGACCAGGTGGCACGGCTCGCCGGTCTGGGGGTGGCGCATGATCGCGGGCTGGTCACAGAGGATGCACGGGCCTGGGGTGTCGCTGATCTTGGTGTGCATCCACGCTTCGGCGGTGGCGGTTCGGGTCGGCTGGTCGTGTTCGGTGGTGTTGACTGCCATTGCGATCCCTTCCCATCCAGGTGGCCGTTGGGTGGCGGCAGCCCCGTTCGTTGGGGGCCAGCCGACAGCTGTCGCATGCCGGCCCGGTAGAGGCTCCGAGATCAAGTGGGTGCTCGGCTGGCGGACAAGGAAATAAGCGGAGCTTGCGGAGCGCCGCCGTCCGTCAGGCGAGCACCCACTTGATCTCGGAGGGACCGGGCTGGCACCAGGCCGCCGAACCCGACCAGGCACCCGTCTTTTCCGCCCGTAGGGCGGTGCTCCCGGCTCTGGGAGAGGGTGCCTGGCCGGAGGGGTGGCGGTACGACATCGTCGGGCCTGACGGGGTTTCAGTCGCCGTAGGTGGCGCTGTGCTCGTCGTGGTGCTGCTGTTCGAGCGTGGCGGCGGTGTCGTCGGTGTGCCAGCGGTCCAGGTCATCGTCCTGGGCTTGTTGTTCGGCTTCGTGGTCGGCCTGGCGGGACTGGACTTCGCGGATCGCCTCTTGCGCACGCCGTCCGACTTCCGCCGTGTCGGTGTCCGCGGTCTCGATGCGCCGGATGCTGTCGCCGGTGTTGTGCACCGGGTCGTTGAGCTCCGCGGGTTCGTCGACGTGGTCGGTCTCAGCGTTTGGGTCGAACACCCACATGTCGCCGGCGGCGATGGCCGCGTCGATCCTGGCCATCAGCTCGGCGTCGGAGTACTCCCGATCGGTGACGTCGAGGGCCTCGGCCTGGATCGTGTCCGGGTTCGGCGGGCTCAGCACGGCTGTAGCTGTGGCCATTAGCCGGGTGTCGACGGTGCGGGCGCGGTCGGCGGCTGTCGGTCGATGAGCCATGGAGGCCGGGCCGGCGGTGTGATCGTCTTCGTCGGTGTCGTATCCGGTGTCGATCGTGGTTTGCGCGGCGATGTCGTCGCGGCGATCACGGTCGTGAGTCTGGGCTGCGCGGGGATTGTCGTTGGCGTTGTCGGGCGTGGCGGCGGGTCGGCCGTCGACCGCCGGCCGGTCGTCGAACCGGTCGATACGCTCAACCGGGGCACTGACGAACCAGTCCTCCACGGCTTCGTCGTCGACGTGGTCGGGTCCCTGGTCGCTGTAGGTCTCGTAGTCGTCCATGTCCTCGATGCGCTGGACAATTCTGCTCGTCTCGGCGCGCAGCTCCGCGGTCTCTTCCGGTGTGGGCTCGATCGTGACGTAGCGCTGGCCGTCCTCGTCATGGACGAACTCGGTCCGGTGGTAGCCGACACCCATGCTCTGGCTGACAGCCCAGTCGAATCCGGTATCGGCGACAACGGCGGCCAGGTCGCCGTCGTGCTGGTTGACCAGAGGCAGGCCGAACGGGTCCGGCACGTTCGGCTCCGACGTCCAATGCGCGCGTGCGTAGGCGCGCTCGGATCGGCGTGTGTTCTCCTCGATCATCTGTCGGGCAAGATCAGCTCGCCGCTGGTTCGATTCGGGATCGCATCCATCGATGCCGAGAGTGAGTGCCTCGATCCGATCGGCGTTGACGAGCCGATCGAACAGGTCGGCTGCTTCGATTTCATGATCGCCCGCCGTTGCGGCGGTCGTTTGGGCGGCGGCCGAGTCGATCAGTTCGTGATCCGTGCCGGCGGTCGCATCGAGCCAGTCGCTGTGGACGATCTCACGGAAGTTCGGCCGTTGTGCTTCGCTGAGGTTGACCCGGATCGACGTGGCGATCCGGTCGATCCGATCGTCAAGATCGGCCCACACCGACGGCAGAATCTCGTGGGTGTAGCCGTGCTCGGTGATCAACCTGTCCAGCACGGTCCGCGCTCGCCTGGCCGCCGCTGCGGCCACCGCGTGGGTGCGGACCATGATCAAATCGTCACGTTGGTCCCGGCGATCGGCGGCAACGATCTGCGCGTCGAGTTGCGGGAGTTCGATGGCGATCTGGTCCGCGGCGGATTCGTCGACGATCGGGCCGCCGTCAATACCCAGGTCGTGGGTCTGGCCGATTGCGACCTTGGCATGCGTCACGGCTCGCTCAAGCCTCCATTCGAACTGCGACGTGGCATCACTGAATCCTGCTTCAGCCCGGACCCGGCTCTCCACCGCGGCGGCACGCACCATCTCGCGGTAGATGTCGGACAATGCAGCAGCAAGATCAGCCCGTCCAACGGGCTGGTGTGGCTGCGATGACGTGGGATTGGACATGATCTTTCCTTCCGATGGGTATGGTCAGTGGCGGGAAGTGCGTTCGAGCACGGGTCCGGTGCTGGTGTGATCATCGGCATCGTCTGACTGGTGTCGGTCGTGCCGCTCGGCGAGGACAGAGACGTGGTGGGCGTGCCAGAGGTCGGCGTCTTCGGCTTGCTCCTCGGCTGTGTGATCGGCCTCGACCGCTTCGCGGTGCCGCAACTCGAGCAACGCCGCCCGGGCTCGACGGACCGAGTCGGCCGTCTCCGCCGCGGTCGGCACCTCCAGCACGCCGTCACCCTCTGCCGCATCCGTGCTGGTGTGCTCGGCCCGAATGTCGGCGACCGGTTCGGCCGATACTTCCGGCGTCCGCTCCTCGACAACGTCGGCCGTGGTGGTCTCGGCGGCCTCTGCCCGGTCGGCGTCGGTGTCGCGGGGGAACGGGTAGGCGTCGGTGTGCTGGTCGTCGGGTTCGGGCCGGAGGGCGGCGAGGTCGGCCTCGCGCACGTGTTCGGTCTGGTCGATCTCGTGTTCGGCGGTGATGTCGCGGTGCAGGTCCTCGATCGCATCCGACTCGCGTCGGGCAGTGAGCCATTCCTCGGCCGTGACCGGCTCTTCCTCCAGGGCGGCGTCGTGGCGGTGCGGCAGCTCGGCCGCTGCCCGCTCGGCAGCGGCGCGGGTCTCGGCCGTGTGGGCGTACCAGTCGGCGCGGGTCTCGTCCGCCGCCGCCAGATCCTCGGCCTGCATCTCCAAGTGCTCTGCGATTGCGGCCGCCTCGTCGGCCTGCTCCAGCAGCCGGTCCCGTTCGGCCTGATCGGTGGCGTTGTCGGCCTCGGCCCGCATCAGGACGGCGTCATTACGGCGCTGCTCGGCCGCCTGGCGGGTCGCGGCGAGATGGTTGCCGACGTAGGCCGGCGCCCAGGTCTTCTCCCGCTCATAGGCCCGGATACGGACACGGAGCTGGCCGGTGCTCATCTCTGCCTCGGCTCGATCCGCCGTCGGCCGACCCAACGCACGCCAGGCCGAATGCCATGACGCGTAAGCCTCGACTTGGCCCGGCGCCGGCGCTCCGCCGAGCGCTTCGGCCTGATCATCGAAGGTTGTCAATTCGCGCTGAGCAGCGACGTTGCCTGCTTTCCTGATCCAGCGCAACCGTTCGGTTTCATCGTCGGGCAGTTCGCCCAACGTCTCGATCGCCCACTGTGGTCGCGATTCGGCGGCCTCTTCGCCGAGGACGATTCGTCGACGGTCCGCCTGCGTTGCCAGCTCTTGCAGGTAGGTCGACCATTGCGGATTGTCGACCAACGGGATCCAGTCGCGGAACTCGTCTCCGAACGGTTCAAGGGCGTGGTGGTCGACAATTCGACGGTGCAGAACGTTGGTGATCTGGCGAGCATCGTCAAGATCACGTCGCGCGATGGCTTCGGTGAGTGCCGAATGTGGGTCGTGCCCTGCGACCTCCACCTGGCGAAGTAGTCGGGAGAGGGTGGCGGCTCCGTCCTCGGCGGCGATGGTGGCGCGCTGGTGCGCGGTGAGTGTGCCGTCTTGGACGGCTTGGTCGAGCCATCCGGCCGTTCGGTTGGCGACGGCGATTTCGCAGGCGTCGGCGAACAGTTCTCCGGGCGTCCGCACCGCCTCGTTGTCCTCGGCCGCTTGGGCTGCTTGGGCGAGGGCGGACAGTTCGGGGTCGTCGGTTTCCATGATCGTTGCGAGCACTGCTTGCGGGTTTCGGTGCACGGCTTCGAGCACCTCGCCGGTCGCCGCGTCGGCGGGCCGGGCGAGGGTGACGACGTGGGCGGTGTTCGCGGACCTACCGCGGCTCATCCCGACATAGAGCGCATCCGCACCGGTGCTGGGTGTGGCGACGGTGTGGGTGGTGTCGACAGTGACGCCTTGGACGGCGTGCACGGTGTAGGCGTAGCCGAGCGCGACCTTGTCGGCGACGTAGTCGGCGGGGAGCCGCATCGTCTCGCCGTCGACCGGCTGACCGGAACCGCGGTCCATTGGCGCGCAGGTGATCGAGCCGTCGTCGTGGACTTCGGTGATCTTGTACTCGTCACGGTTCCGTGGCGCGCGCAGGTTACCTTCGTAGCCGTCGAGGTGCCAGGCGTTCTCCCTCGCCTGGACCACATCCCCGACACCGGCAAACAGCCCTTGCAGCCCGAGCTGCACGGTCCGGGTGTCGTCGACGAGTCCAAGATCAACCAGCCGAGCCCGAAGATCACCCGACAGCCGTGCTGCTTGCTCGTTGGTGTCGACGATCAGCAAAGACCGCCGGTCTTCGATGGTGTCGGCGAGCCAGGCGCGGGCGGCGGCGGCCTCGGTCTGCTCGACCGCGCCGCCGTCGATCACGCGGCCTTGCCGGTGGTATTCGTCCAGCACGGACCTGTCATGATCACGAAGCCGCAGCGACGCCTGACCTTCCCATCGCTCGGTGAACCGGCGGGTCTCGGTCAGTTCGTAGCGCGGGCCGGCGGACGCGGCCAGGTCCATGCCTCCGGCGGCGCCGACGGCAGAGAGTTGGCGCTGATCACCGACCAGCAGCAACTTGGCCCCGGCGGCCTCGGCGTGGGCATGGATGCGGGCAAGGTCGCTGGTGTCGGCCATGCCGGATTCGTCGACCACGACCAGGTCGCCCTCGGCCAGGGGCCAGGCCTGCTCTTCCGGGCGGGCTTCGTCGTTGGCGATCCGGTCCTGGACGCCAAGCCACTGGGTGACGTTGCGGGCGGTGAGCCCTTCGGCGGCGAGGACGTCGGTAGCGATCTGGGCGGTCGCCAGACCGACGACGCGGCGGCGGTGCCCGCCCCACAGGTGCGGGTCTTCCCAGGCCTTGGTCAGTTCGCCGAGCAGGAACGACTTACCGGTTCCGGCCGGTCCGATCAGGGTTTCGATCCGGGCGCCGGAGGAGAGGATTCCGGCGATCGCGGCGCGCTGGTCGGCGCCCAGCTCGACGCCGGTCTCTGCGATCCGGTCGATCAGCCCGCGGGCATTGTCGAGGGACAGGGCGCGGCGGTCGGCGGCCTGGTTCGCGGTCTGGAGGAGTCGTTCGGTGTGCAGGTGCCCCGGTGTGGCGTAGACGCGGCCGGCGGGCGGCTGATAGGACGATTCGCCGTTGGCTAGGCGTAGCTCGGCGGGCAGCACGGCCCCGCCGGGTCGGACGGGCTCCAGCGGTGTCGCCAGCTTGATCCCGTCCTCGGTGAGCCGCTCCAGCAGCTCGACGGTCTCGGCCGCGGACAGGTTGCCGAGTTGGTCGGGCAGGCTGTCGCTGATGGCCCAGGTCAGGTCCGACCGGTTCCACGCCGCCCGCGTTTCGTGCACCTTCGCCAGCGCGGCCTGCAGCACCGCAGTCTCGGTCCACGCCTCCCCGGCCGGTGCGTCGTCGCGGGCGGCCAGGGCTCCTTCGGCGACCTCGGCCAGCCCGCCGGCCACCTCGGCCCGCAATTGCCGGTCCCAGCGCTCCAGCCGTTCGCCGACGGTCTCGCCGTCGTGCGACTTCGCCGGCCGTGTGGCGAGGGTGGCCTGCTGCTTGAGGTTCTTCTGTTCCAGCGCGTTCGGCTCCCGGCCGAACTTGGTTTCGAACTCCGCGAACAACGCGCGGGCCTTCTTCCCGATTGCGGTCCGCCGCGAGCTGAACAGGGCCATCACCGACGGGTCGATACCGACCACTTCGCGGGCCTTACCGTCCGGCCGCGTCGCGAACCGGACACCGAGCGCATGGGTCAGGTGCTGCTCCATGACCCGCTCGGCGATCGCGCCGGCCGAGCCGCGGAACTTGTGCAGCGCGGTCGAGTCGATCGTGCGCCACTTCCCATCCCGCCCCTGAACCCGGTTCAGGATCGCGTTGTGAATGTGGAGCTGCGGATCGTGGTTCCGGCTGTCGTGCTGGAAGAACGACGCCACCACCCAGTCGTGCGCGTCGGCCCAGCGGCCGGCATTGCCGCCGTGGTGCCCGACCCGGCTGTAACCGGCCTTCTCGGCCAGATACTCCAGGCCGGCGTTGTTCCCGGCCCAGATCGCATCCTCGACCGCGCGGACGTACTCCGCCCACGAGGCGGCCTCGCGTTCGGCCCGATGCACCGCCGCCTCGGCGAGGTGCACTGCTGCCCCGCTGCCGCCCCGCCGTGCCTCGGCCAGGGCGCCCCGCGCTTCCGACAGCGCCTGCTCAGCCTGCACCGCCTGCGCCTCGAAAGCGGTGTGCAGCACCGTGACGCTCTTCTGCACGGAGAACGTCGCGTCGTGAAAGGCGACGTTCTTCCGCGCCCTCTGCCCTGCCTCGACCCGCAGGGCGGCCCTGCGTTCGGCGTCTGCACCGGGGTCCGCTTCAAGAGCAGCGGCATAGATCTCGTCCTCGCTGAGATAGGCCCTGCCGGTATGACCGAGCGTGGGCGCGCCGTCCCACTGGTCGGGGTTGGTGAATGCTGCCTCGCGCGGGTCGAGGAACCGCTCGTACAGGGCTTGCATGTCCTGGTGGTCGACCAGGCCGGCCAAGCCCAGGGCGGCGGCTCCACGGCCCTGCCAGCGGCCTGGAGGTTCCCCTGCCGTGACGGCGCCGGTGTAGTAGTTCTCCCGCCCTGCGCCGACCTGATCGGTCAGGTATCCGGCCCGGTGGCCCGAGCTGACCGACATCATCGGACGCCCCCGAACCCGGCCCGCAGGGCCACCATCAGATCGTGATGCCAAGGTGTGATCTGAAAATCTTGTTCCTTCGTCCTGCTCAAATCACTGGCCTTGGAGAACTCGACTACCTGCTGAATCGCTTGCTGACTCTGGTGCTGGTGACTCGTCATGCTCGGCTCTCCTGATGCTCGGTCTGAGACTCGTTGGAATCTGAATCGCTGGAACTGGTGAGGAGTTGGAGCTGCCTTTCCTGTCGTGGCTGGGAGTCGTGGTTTTCGTCGGGCTCGGCATCGGTCCAGTCGGTCAGCGCGTGGATGCGTTTGGCCTTGGACCAGCCGGAGGAAATGAGCCGTTGCACTTCGCGGATCGCGAGGGGTTCGCCGGCGTTGCGTGCGGCGGCGTGGCGGTGCAGGAACGCGACCAGGGCGGCATCGTCGGCATCGGCCGGGGCGCTGTCGGAAGCAGGCGCCGGGGCGGTCTCGTGGGGTGCGTCCGGTGCGGCGGGTGCACTGCTCTCGGAAGCAGTAGCCGGGGCGGCAGTGGAAGCGGTCACGGAAGCAGGGCGGTGCACTGCCAGAGCAGCAGCGGGCCGCACCGGCCCACCCGCGCCGGCCTGGTCAGCGGTCGCCTGGCGATCTGCTTGGTGGTCGGCGTCGGAGGTGGTGGCGCGGTCGATCCGGGCCAGCAGCTTGGCGGGTGACAACCGGCTGTCGTCCGCGGGCAGCAGGGCGGACACCTCGGCGCGTGTCAGCAGACCTTCAAGGATCGCGTCCGAGGGCGACCGCGCGGGCGGCGTGGGCAGGGCCGAACGGGAGCCAGCCGGGCGTCGACGGGCACACCGCCGACAGCCGTGACCCGGTCCGTTCGACCTGCTTGATCAGCGTGCGCGCGGCGCGCGGGTCGGTGGCGTCGGTGCGCTTCATGTGCACCCACATCCGCATCGTCACGATCGGCGACACGAACCACTTCACCGCCGGAATCCGGGACGTCGAGACCGGCTCGGAGAGCTTCATGTGCAGCCGGACCAGGTGGGCCAGCATCTCGGCCAGCACCGCATACGCCAACGGCGCGAGGGCGAAGCCGAGCTTCAACGCCCAGCCGTCGACGGCGGTCGTGTTGATGATCACCGACCCGGCGATGAACACATACGTGGTCAGCGCGGCGCCGGGAATGCGCCAGCCCTTCGTCATCGCCGCCAACCTGAGTGCGGTGCAGGCGATCACCATGCCATCGGCAACCAGCGGCACCAACGGGCTCCCGAACTGGTGCGCGACCGCATCGAACGACTTCACGCCGCCGGCGACCGCGACACCGATCGCGATCACCACCGTCACTCCGAAGCCGATCTTCGGCCCGGCACCGTTACGGATCGCGCGGCGGACCAGACGGATGGTCACGGCCAGGATCGCGACCACGGCGATCAGACCGGCGCCAGCAGTGCCGATCATGATCGGGTCGAGCTGGGTGAGCGGGTTCATGATCGGATCACCCGCGATCGGCCGGCGTGCTCTCGGTTGTTGCCGCCCGTGCCCCAGTCGACCAGGGCAGCCCAGACCTCGGACTCCCACGAGCCCATGTAGGCCAGCGTGGACAGGTCCAGCGGTCGGCCGGTCGTCAGGCTCGCGACGACCTCAAACAGCCGGGCCTCGGTGCTGCTCCAACCGCGACCGCTGGTCTCGACATCATCAACCCACGCCTGCCACGGCCCGCGCTCGTCGTCAGTGCCACCGAGCCACCGGGCCGCGTCGCGCCGGACGGCGGGCGACAGTTCGAGCAGGGCCTTGGCGGTCAGCCACTCCTCGCTGCCGACCGTCCGCCAGAACTCTTCCCAGTCGTTGATCATGACTTCCCTCCTGCCTTGCGGGCGCGGCGGTTGATCGCCGCCATCGCTTCCTGCTGCTGCTCGGCTGTCGGTTCCGGGGCGTGGTCGTCGCGGGCTTGGGTCCACCAGTCCGCGATCGGTCCCGCGGCGTCGTCGGCCGGAACCCGCACCGTCGAGTCGTATTCCTGCTGTCTTGTGTGGAGGTGGCTGGTCAGGCGGCATTTGCCGGCGTAGCCGCTGATCCGGCGGACTACGCCGGGCCGGTGCCGGTCGTGCCAGTCCCCGACCGCCCGGATGGACGGCTCGCCCTGGTAGGCGGCCCGCCACGCCTGGCGCAGCCAGATGAGTTCTTCGATCACTTCGGGGTGCCAGATCCAGCACTCCGGCAGCTCGGCGTCGCCGTAGCGGAGATAGACCTTGCGCAGCCACCCGTCCAGATCGGCCAGCACCATCCGCGCTTCGGCCGGCTCACCGATCCCGGTCAGCCACGACAGCACCGGTTCCTTCTGCTTCGCCGCGGTGAGGACCTCCAGCGCGGCGGCCAGCTCCACGACCGTTTCGGCGGTCTGGGCGACCTTGGCGCCGATCTTGGACACGACCTCGATGTCGGCCAGGCCGGCCTGAGCGGTCCGGGTCGCCTCGACCTCCCGGCCCAAACCACGGACGGCCTTCTCCAACCGGGCCAGGCGTTCCTGGTCGGTGCTCATGACGACACCGCTTCGAACAGGTCCGGCCCGGTCTGCACGGTTGGCGCTGATGCGGCGTGACGGTCACAGAACGCGCGGCCGTCGCTCAAGATCAACCAGCGGCCCTCATCCGGTTCCGGGCCGTCGTCGAGCAGCTTGATCGCTTGATCGCGAGACTCGAACCACTGCTCGGCATCGTCATAGTCGGTGGCGACGCGGTCGCACAGATCGCACTCGACCACGAAGGCCGTGATCGGACGGACGCTCATCGCTGATCCTCCTGCTCGTCATCGGCCGGCGGGACGACCACCAGGTGGCGTCGTTCCTCGGTCGGGAACGGGTAGCTGTCTTCGCTGTAATCGACCGGGCTGGTCGGCGTATCGCCGATCCGTCGGGTCCGCATCGTCGGATCGACCGGCGGCGGCGTGGCGATCCGGGTGCGCAGGTCGACCAGCCAGGCCCTGAATCCGGCCCATCCATCGCGGAACGACACCTGAACCAGACCGGTCGAGCCGGTGGCGGTTTCGAGGCGGCGGGCCTCCTTGGCGCGGGCGCGTTCGAACCGGTCCATGTTCCGGTTCCACTTCTTCACCGCGCGGCGCTTCCACACCATCTGCGTACGGCCGACCACGGGCGGGGATTCGCTGCGGACCAACACCACCTCGCCCTTGGGCATCGAAGCGAGCTGCGAGGCGCCCATGATCGGATCACGGCGCAGGCTGGTCGAGCGGGACCGTTCGGTGTGGTTGACCGAATCGGTCTCCTCGTCCCGATCACCGATCAACAGCACGTAGGCCTTGAGGTCGTCCTCGTCGAACGCACCGCCCATGATCATCAAGTTCGCGGCGTTGTTCATGATCGTTCCCGCACCGGTATTGCCCCACCGCTCGCGGAGCTGGGTCCGGCCCTGCACCGCAATGTGAATGGTGATGTTCCGGCCGCCCATGTCCGCGGTCCACCGATCGAGCGGGATCGGGCAGATGATCGCGGCCTCGTCCAACACCAACGTCAACGGCGGGTCCAACCGGCCCTTGGGCATGTTCCCGGCGATCCGGCGGGCCTCCCGCGCCAGATGCGCCGTCAACGCGGTCACCAGCGGGGCGACAAGGCCGTCTTCCTCGGCCAGCATGTAGATCGTGCCGCGCTCCACCAGCAGCCGCTCAACATCCAACGTCCGGCCCGGCTCCGCGGCCGCGACCGCGGTCGGGCTGGCCAGCCACTCCAGAACCGGGGAGACCGTGCTGGTGATGCTGGAACGGGTGTTCGGGTTGGTCTCGAAGAACTGCCGGGCCTCGCCCTCGGCCGCTTCGGCCGTCGACTGCTCCAGCACCGCGATCACGGCATCCCGGTACGTGTCCGGCGCCGCCATCCACCGCTGCACATCGAACATCGAGGAACCGCTCAACTTCGCGGCATGCATCATCACCGACAACGCCCGCGCCGCCTGAGTCAGCCAGTACTCACGCTCACCACCATCGCCGCCCGTCGGGCCCGCGCCGACCATGTCACTCGCGCGGCGCTTCGCCGTGGCGAAGTCCTCACACCCCGACAGCGGATCGAACGTGACCGTCGACTCCAACCCGCCCAACCCGCACGGGTTGAACACATACGTCGGGCCCTTCTGTCGCCGGCGTACCCCGGCAGTCAGGTCGATCAAATCGACCCGCGTCGACGTGGCGATCACCGCGCCCGACGCATCCAAGATCCGGCAACCCAACATGCCCGACTTGCCCTTACGCGGACCACCCACCACGAGGGTCACGTCCTCGACCGAGGACCACACATTCTGGACGCCGACACGGGCCAGCGGCGTGCCCAGCTCGGTCGCCGGGACCAGCAGCCGACGCCACGACGGCAACAGCCGCAATGCCGGACGCAGCACCTTTGCCCGCAGGCGGAGCATGAACGCCGAACCGGTCTTGAACAGCTGCCATTTCGATGCGACACCGTCCTGGCGGCGCAGCTTCTTCGACTCGTCACGGACCTTGCCCTGGGAACCGGTCTGCTTCCGGGTCAGGACCCACACAGTGATCGCCAGCGTCAAGACGCCGGCAGCGATCATGATCCAGGCGTACTGCGCGCCGGGGATTCCGTAGCGCTGCAACTGCCAGAACAGTCCGGCCACGACCGCGACCAGGCCGGCCGACAACGCGTAACCCTTCGGCGCGCTGATCACGACCATGATCACCACCGCCAGTAGCGTGGCCCCGGCGACCACGCCCCACCAGCCATCCGCATAGTTCGCGTGGATCGCTAGGCCGCCCATGATCAAACACGCGACGCCCAGGAAGGCCGGAACCCGCAGGAACACATGCTCCTTGCTCGACGGCATCGTGAACCTCATCGCGCACCCCCGACCCCGGAACGGCGCAGCACCCGCGACCCGTACGCCACACACGACAACCGGACCGGACCGAATCCGGCCTCCACCGCGTACTTACGCCGCTCGAACTCAGTGAACGGCTCGGCATCGACCGACGCGGCGACCTGGTCGACCACCTGCCAACCGTGATAGCCCGACGGCACCCGCGCAGACACCATCGGCAACGGCAACTCCGGGTGATCACAAACCCACGCCGCCAGCTCGAACAGACTGCGAACCAACGCAGCCCGATCACCTGACAACCCCTGCAACGTGCCCAACCGAGGCACCCACGCCGCCGGCGACACCGACTCATACGACATGCTGGATACCTCCGCTGCTCCTAGCTGAGTGATCGGAGAACCGGCCCCGGCTTGGTTGGCGCCTGGGCGGGGCCGGTCTCGATTAATCGCCGTCATCTCGCACCTCCCGGCTGCGCGTTCCAGCCGACCGCCCATTCCGAGACGTCTACTGCCTCGGTGCTCGCGGCCGCGGAGTTGAACAGCTGCTCGACGACTGCGGCGGGAATGACATAACGCCCCTGCATTCGTACTGCCGGGAAGGCGCCGGCTCGGACAAGCCGGTAAAGGTGTTCACGAGAGACGCTGCACAGTGCCGCCGCCTCCGGAATCGTCAAGCTTGGAACGTTCGCTGCGCGCTTCCGCAGAGCGCTCCGCAGCGCGTGCTCCCGACCCTGCTCTCGCAGTTCGTTGCGAACGGCATCGCCATCAGTCCCCCGTGTCTCGATCGTCATGACTGCACCCTCTCGTCGTGATGAGAATCTATGTCCCCAGTAGAGCATAATATTCTCCCTGGTGCCAAGGGTGATTCCGACTGCCATCCATGTCATGCTTGGGAGCAATCGGAATCGATGCGCCGAGAGCGCGGGAGAAGGGTGCAGACATGAAGCTCACAGAGATCACTCGGGCAGACGGCTGCAAGAACGGCAGCTGCCCCGCCGTCTACGTCGGAGAAGATGCGTCAGTACTGGTCGTGCAAGGCAAGGTGCTCGACGATGCGACAGTCGCTGAACTCGTTGGAATCGCAGACGATGAGTTGGCCGTGGCCATCCCGCGGGAGACGCTCCTGCGGGCCGTGGCTCAGCTCAAGGCGTGATCATGACCGAGCGAGTCAGCCTCACTAGTCCTGAGTTCGGCGGGCTATTCGCGAAGGTCACAAGGTCGTGGTTCCGGCTTGAGACGTTGCAGCACTATGACGTGTCGGCTGAACAAGAACAGTTCGATGCCTTCCAGGCCGGCGAGAGAACGATTCCTTTCGACCCGGCCGACGAGGAGTGGTCGGCGATGATCACCGGGCACATCGCTGCGGGCAGGACCCTGCAGCGGGTGCACGTTGTCACCGAGCCGCTGACCCCGTACATCCAGTACGAGGTGGCGTGGGGATACCAGCCGGCGCTCACCGCCGGCGAAGATATCCGCGTCATTCCATGCAAGAACGATGGTTGGCCGGCTGGTCTACCAACCGGGCATGACTTCTGGCTGCTCGATGACGAACTGTGGGTCATGGCATACGACAGCGAGGGCCGGCCGTTGCATGCCGACCATGTCACTGACGACGAGACCGTCGCGCAGCATCTGCGCTGGCGCGACGTTGCGCTCGACCTGTCGATCCCAGTCGGCCAGTACATCGCGAACACGACTCAGCTCCGCGAGCGCGTCGCTGTCTGAGGAAGGACAAGATCAACCGTGACCCCCAGCATCCGGGCCCGGACAGCGCTTGGCGAGAAGCTCCGCAAGGCGCGGCTCGACGCGGGGCTGACCGGAAACGAGCTTGTCGCCAAGCTCGGCCCGGGCTGGGGGCAACCCAAAGTCTCCAAGCTTGAGACCGGACGCCAGCTACCCAGCGAGGAAGACCTCAAAGCCTGGGCAGACCTGACTGGCGCGAACGCGAATGAGCTCGTAACGCTACTGAAGCGGGCACGGCACGAGTACTCGACCTACAAGGTCATGTTCGCCGACGACGGCAACGTTGCTGCCCTGCAAGATGCCGTCGCGGCCGCGGAGTATGCAGCCAAGATCATCGCGAGCTATCAGCCACTACTGATTCCCGGATTCCTGCAAACAGCCGACTACGCCCGCGCGTTGCTCAGCCTCCCCGGTGGACCGTTGGACTCCGGCGCGACACCTGATGAGGTCGGGCGGATGATCGCCTCTCGCATGCGCCGAGCGGCGATCCTCTACGAACCCGGCCGGGAAATCATCCTGTTGATCGGCGAAGGAGCCTTGAGGAACCGGTTCGCTCCTGCCCCAGTGATGCGCGACCAGCTCGAACACGTCGCCCGCCTAGCCGAAACTCTGTCGACGGCGACGATCGGTATCATTCCGTTCGACCAGCAGCTCCCCGTCCTGGTCTTCAACGGCTGGGACCTCACCGATGACATCATCGCCATCGAAACGCCGCTCGGAGACCTCGACATCTCCGAGCCAAACGACGTGGCGCGGTACCGCGACTACCTCAAGCTCCTCCTTGACGTAGCCCAAACCGGGCAGGACGCCGCTCAACTCTGCCGCACCGTCGCCACCGAGATCGGCTGATCATCCACCAGACCTTGCTGCCGGATTCACCTCTACTGACATCAAGGCGCCGGCTCCGCCGGCGCAACCGGCGCGTGTCCTCGCTTCGCTGCGGGCCGCGCCGATTAACTCACCACGAGTAGGCGGCCCGTCGTTACTCATCAATGCCCATAAGTTCCCTGCCTTCATCTTCGGGAACAATGCGCGTCTTGTCGAGGGTCGTTATAAATCGGACGAACGATTTCATCATCGGGTCCGTGAAGCTCGTGACGTTCTGGATTCTGTTTCTTCCACCGCCACGCTCAACGTCCTTCAATACTTCTCCATACTCAGGTGTCTTCAAATCACGCAATGGACCGCTCAGTGCAGATGCAATAACATCCTCCCCCAGTGCCTTCGACACCGCCCGTCGTAGGTCCTCCATTGTGACGTAGTCGTTGTCATGCATGGCCGCAGCGATTAGAACTTGCTTCCGGTACCGCTTTATCCCCTGGGTTTCAATTGCTCCATAGTACTTTCGCAACATTCGGCCACTGTTATCGGCGAGATAGCGCTGAACGGCTTCAACCAAGTGTTCACGTTGCACCCGCTTGCGTCCCGAACTTACGACTGACTCGGCGGCGTCGAGGCAAAGGGACTGCAGGATCGATGGCGCGCCCGCGGATACCTCGACCATGAGGTCTACGACCGCGTCGGACACCTCGATCCGTAGCCTGCTGAAGCCTCGGCGTACGAGGATGGCCGATTCCGCAGGCGACATCAGAGGCACATGCGTGTCCTTGATAAATCGATCGATACCCGGATCGGAGCTGACGAGCCTGAGTGCGTCAGCACTCGTGCCGACAAACACAAGATCAATCTTCGGCGCAGCGACTCGTGTCGACTTGATGAAGCTAGCCAGTTCCGACCGGAATGTATCGCTAGCCGTATGCATCTCATCGATAACTATGGATAACTCAGCTTCATTGATCAATCTGATTACAGTCGGATCCGTAGGGGAGGTTACGACGAGCCGGCGCGTGACGGATTTGTCGCCGGATGACTTGGCCCCTACTTTTACAACCGTGAGGTTAAAGCTGCCGTCTACAGATTCGCTATCGGTGAGCTTTCGTTCAGTCTCCACTGAGTAGTCAAGCTTCTCCAATAGGAGCTCGAACAACTTAGGCATCTCGAGACCTGAGGCAGTCGGAACGTAGACCAACCGACCGGACTCCTCGCGATCGGCGAAATATCGAAGAATCAGAGTCGTCTTTCCTACTCCGTAGTCTCCATAAAGAACCGGGCACCAGTTCCGACGCAACGACCGATCAATCCCCGACTCCGCCTCATCCCTTGCTACATAGACGTTGCTCTCCGCCAGGGGGATACCGCCAGGTGTAAAAACGTCGTGGGGCTCCCACTGGTGTCCTAGCAGTCGTGACCTGGGCTGATCGGAGGTGTCGTCCCGACGTTTCATGCCAAACCTGGCTCGCTTCACCCGCGGCCGCTGTCGTCCCATTGAGTGAGCTTACCGTCGGGGTGCCCCTCGTGCAGCTTCTACGAGTTGAGTTCCGCGTCCCCCTCTACGGACCAGTCTTCGGCCTCCACTCCGTGGGTAAAGGGCGCCTACGGCGTCCTTTGGATTCCGCTTCGCTCCACCCTTGACCCACTCCGCTCCGGCCTACGAGGGGGGCGCGGCTTAGTGTGGGCCGGCGGAGGTGGTGGGCAACCAATTGAGTAACTACGGCACCGTCGGACCCCGCACATCGGCGAACAACCACGCACCGGATCCCCGTGTGTGCGCCACTTCACAGGTGGCCTGGTCCGCCCTGATAAGGCAACAGTCAGCCAGGCGGGCGAGGCAGCCTGTCAGCAAGTAACCCCGCTGCACGTTTGTCGGACTCGGCAACCCACGCGGCGTACACCCGCAGTGTTGTAGTGCCGCCCCCACCATGGCCCAATCGGCCAGCTACGGTGCGAATGTCAACACCGGCTCGGATCAACTCCGTCGCTGAGTAATGGCGTAACGCGTGCATGTGGCTGTCGATGCCGAGGCGAGTGCACATTCGGTCGAACCGTCGGGTGACACCGTCGGGATTCGCGGGCTCGCTGTGATCCGGCTTGTAGGAGAACAAGAACGTGTCACCGCTTATCGAAACACCGAGATGCTCGCACCGTTCTCTGATCCGCTCTATGTGCGCACGGAGGACCGTCAAGGTCGCCTGGTCTTGCGCCGGCCGCCTCATCTGGTGGGTCTTGGTGTCCTTGATCCCCTTCCGACCACCGCGTACGAAGTAGTTGTGCTCGAACACGAGCACTCCCTCGTCGAAGAGCACGTCTTGGACGCGGAGCGCCAGCACCTCTCCGCGCCGTGGTCCATTGACCATGACGGTCCAGACCAGCGTGCCCCAGTCCTCGTCTGCCGCCCAGGCTGCATTGACGATCTCGGCGGCTTGGCTTGGCGACGGCGGCTTCGGCCGCGGTGCATCCTGTCTGGGCTTCTTCGCCAACCTCGCAACGTTGACCGGAACCCATTCCCAGCGCGCAGCGGCGTCTAGTGCGCTGCTGATGATCGCGTGGATCTGGCGAACCGTGCTGCTGGCCAGCGGGCTGCAGACGTGCTCCCTACACTCCGTAACCCTGCAGGCGGTCTGGTCGCAGTCGTGGTCCTCAAGCCAGCCGTCCGGCGGGCGGTGGCGCGGGCGACGATGTTCCACCGCGCGACACTCGTGCGGGCCATCGATCCGATGCTCGATGAACGGCCGACCATCGCAACGACGGCGACAGCGGCGCAGGTGGGCGTAGAACGATTCCAGGACCTGTGTTCTGATCTTGGAAATGGGAAGGTCCCCAAGTGCGGGACCGATGTTTCGCCGGATGTACCCCTCGTATCCCTCCCTGGTCTGGTAGTCGAGTTCAGCGACCTCCAGCCAATGCTCAATGGTGTACGACAGCGTCGCGTTCGTTGCGGCACTGCGCTGCTGGTCCACCTGGGCTTGCAGCTTCGTCCGAATCAGCCGGATCTGGCGGGGATCACTTGTCGATTCGCTGATGTAGGTCGGCTTCCCCGTCACCGGGTCCGGCCCGGCGTACACGCGGACCTGATAGGAGCCGCCGCGGACGCGAACGTTCTTCAACTCGTCGCCCTCGGGCTGCTTCTTCGGCCTGGCCATGTCTCGCATCGTAACAATGGCCACTGACATGGCCAACGTTTGAGGAAACGAGCCCAACGCGATCGATCCTCCAGTTAAATTCCTAGTCAGAGTGTCTTTCTTCAGTGGGGCGA
>CAVUZU010000017.1:0-616952 GCA_963746025.1 uncultured Actinomycetota bacterium | reverse complement strand
ACGTGTCGAACGAACCGAACCGGAAGGAGTGGTCAACGTGGCAAGACGCTACGGACCGCCGCACTACACCGAAGATCCGTACACCCAGCTTGTCTCCCCGCACGGCATCGCCGTCGACGACCTCGTCTCTGTGCTGCAGAAGGAGATCCGACGCAGCAACGTCGACAACGCAGTGCTCGCCGCGTACGAGATGTACACCACCTCCCCCGACGTCGCCGAACACTTGTGGCGCCGACTGCGGATCATCGCCGTGGAAGACGTCGGGACCGGCCTTCCCCTCGGCCCGCTGCTGATCGAAACCCTGCACCGCAACTTCGCCGCGACGCCCGGAGGCGACTGGATGATGGCCTGCCATGCGGTCCGTCTATTGGCCACCGCACCAAAGGACCGCACCTCCTCCGAACACGCCGACTGGACCGCCACCATGGTCCTCCTCGGCCAGGCCCTGGTCGAAATCCCCGACTACGCCCACTGCGTCCACACCAAGTCCGGCCAGCAACTGGGCCACGGCCTGATGCAGTGGTGGCACCACGGCGCCCAAGTCGCCGATGAACACCCCGACGCGGACCATCGCTATCGCGATGAATTGATCGCGATCCACCAGGCCGACGAAGAAGTCCACGGAACAGCACCGCAGATCTCACGAGACGCAACTCCGTAACCTCCGTTCGACAAACTCAGGGGAGCGAAGGGCTGGCAGACCAGCCCGGCATCGAGGCCACAGAGGCCGTCCATGCATGAACGAACCGACTCGTACCGAGGTGTCCTTCTCGGCCCATCCCGTTCGTAGAACGGAAAGAAGGAGAACAGGGACACAGTCCCTCACCGAGGAGAATGATCATGTACGAACTAATGAATCCCGACCAGCCCAACCAGCTGTACGCGGAGCGGGTCCAAATCGGAGAGCGGGAGCGCCTCGCTCGCCGCGTCATCAGGGAACGAAGGGTAGCCCGGGCCGCGAGCCGTCTGGAGCAGACCTCTCCCCCACGGCCAGTCGCCCAGCCCGCATAGACCCTGTGTCTCGGGCCGGACCAGGACCGTGACCGCTTGCTCAGGAGCCAACCGTCGCCAACAGTCACCGCCGCGTGGGCGACGTCTCCGTTCCCGGCCCAGCCGAGGACAGACAGTGCCTGTCTCTCTGTCCTGTGAGGTCCCCTGCCGATCACCAATTCATGTTGATCATGGCCGACTAGCGGCCTCGACCCCGAAGCCGTTCGGGGCCGAGACCGGGCATGATCAACTCATCCCGCCGGGTTCGGCCGATGGTTACGCGTGATGATCATCAACGAAGTCGGTGATCAGCTTCAGCCACTCGTCGGGTCGTTCCACCATGGGTAGGTGGCCGGTGTCGATCTCGACGAGTTCGGCGCCAGGGATGGTGTCGGCGATCTCGCGGTGCAAGGTCGTCGAGGTGAGCCAGTCCTTGGCGGTCGAGATGACCAGGGTGGGGACTTTGACTTTGGGGAGGTCGTTTCGGACGTCGACCTGGCCGGCAAGGGTGGCCTGCTCGGGGCTGCCCTCGGCCGCTGTTGCGGCGGCGAAGTCCAGCATCTCCGGTAGCTGCTCGGGCGGCACCGCTTCCAGAGCCCGGGTGCCGACAGAGATCAAGAGCAGGAATTCGGCGAGCAGCTCACGATCACCAGACTCGGCGATCTTTCGCCAGACCGAGGTGGCCAGCGCGATCCGGTTGTCGCGATGCGGAATGCTCGCAGTCACGACAAGTGCCGTGACCCGCTCGGGGTGCCGGGCGGCGGCCCGAATGGCGACCGCACCGCCGAGGGAGAACCCGGACAGCGCGAACCGGTCGAGCCCCTCGGCGTCGGCCGCGGCGACGAGTTGATCGGCCAGCTCGTCGAGGGACAGCAGGCCGGCGGCGCGCGGAGTGTCGCCGCTGCCGGGATAGTCGATGCCGACGACCGTGTAACGGGAGGCGAGACCTTCCAGGATAGGGCCGAAGGTATTGGCCATGCTGTTGCCCGCCCCATGGGCGACCAGGAGGCCGGGGCCGGTGCCGATGCGGGTCCGGGCAAAGCTTTCGAGCACGGTGTGAGTGGACATGATGATTCTGTCTTCCGGTTGTCATGATCGCTGGCCGGTTGGCCCGCGACTCCCACGTCTGAATCATCCAGTACGTGTGATTGCATCCTGTTTAGCACGCACCGTGTGCGATTCAAGGGAGAGGTCCATCACACATTGCGTATGATTCTTGTATGGTGAACGCATGGCACAGCAACCCGTTCACCGCCGCAAGCCGGCCCTGACCAACCCGCGCGTACAACGCACCCGTATCCACGTGCTCGCCGTCGCACGAGAACTGCTCCGAGAAGTCGGGCCGTCCGGGCTGACCTATGCCCTACTGGCCGAGCGGGCCGAGGTCACCCGACAGACCCTCTATCGACACTGGCCCACCCGAGCCGCGGTGCTGGTCGACATCGTCCTCGACGGCCCCGACCTGGGTAACTACCCCACGCCGGGGCCCGACGTGCACACCGTCGCCACGGCGTGGCTGAAGAGCCTGCGTGCCGGGGTCAGCGTGCCGGCCATGCGCACCGCCGTGCTCGCCATCGCGGCCCAGGCGGATCACGACCCCGACAGCGCCGCCGCCCTGGTCAGGATCGGCCAGGACCGCCACGCCGCCCTGAACAAGCTGCTCGAGCCCTCCGGGATCCAGCTCCACGACGACCAATACACCCGGCTCTACGGGCCTGTCCTCACCCGGCACTTCCTCGACCGCGCCGAGATCACCGACGAGTTCATCGACGGCGTCGTCACTCAATGGATCAGCGCGCTCGGCCCGGGTGAGTCGATGGCACCACGACGGGCGAGTCGTTCGGCGGCTGGCAGCGGCCGTTCTGTGGTGTAGTCAGCGATGCGCCGGTGGTCAAGCTCGCCCGGCACCCAACTCGAGAGAAGAACACGTTCAGGATCATCTCCGCACTTCGAGCACGGACCTGAGGAGTCCCCAAACAGACACCTCCTCGGCTACCCCTCGTTCGGTGGCCGGACCGACGAAATGATTGTTGGTGCCGTTGACTTCAAGTTCACTTGAACTCACAGGCTTGCACCATGAGTTTTACGAACCCGGGTCCAGGGCTGTCGCACATCCAGAGTTATCCGACTCAAGTGCCCCCGCTACCGATCTTGCTCATCTCCGTAACAGGGCTACTCGCAGCCGCGGTGACGACACCGTTGACAGCCCTTGGTGGGGACGCCTCGTTGTCGGCGTCGTCGTCGATCGCACAAAGCTTGATCTCAGTAGGTGTGCCGGTGGTGACGGCCGTCCTGGGTGCCAGCTGCCGCGGCTGGTCCCCGCTCCGGGTAGCTCGGTTGCTCCCGGTCGTGTTCGGCTACGCGGTGATCATGGCTGCGGTCGGCGTGCTGATCACGACGGTCGTGACCGCGTCCAACGGCGGAGGTTGGCAGTACGCCGGACCGGTCTTCGCCGGATCCTTCGTGGCCCAATCAGTGGCGAGCCTGATCGGGTTCGGGCTCGGCACAGTGATCGGCCGTCCAGTCATTGCTGGCTTGATGACGATGATCATTCCACTGGGCCTGCAGACTCTTTTGGGACTCGACGCTCCGGCCACCCGGCCGTCGCTGACATCATTCCCGAACGCCTCCCTGTGGTGGTCCGACACCATGATCGCCGACGGCCAGCCTCGCTTTCTCGTGATGGTGCTCCTCTGGTGCGTCGTCCTCAACGCGGCGGGCTGGATCACCCAATCCCGACGCTCACGAAACCCTGAGTCGGCAAGGCGGCGACGCGATGCAGTGAGGCCATTCCGCAATAATGGCCAGCCGGGAGATATCGCCGACCGGGCTGCCTTTCGCACCGTGCCGCATCGTTGGATCTAAAGACTGGTGCGGGCAGACTGGCTGCAGATCCTCCGCCGACCTGCTGAGACTAGTTCAAGTTTACCGGCGGCCGGACGGTCGCGGCGGTGGCATCCCGGGAGGCAGCGGACCCTGAGCCTGATGGAACCTGTCCGGACCCGACGGTGCCACGGTCGCGTCCGGATACGGCGCGGCAAATACTTCAGGACGGCAAGTTTCGTCAGGTCTACGGCTACGTCGACTGACTGATGCTTCAAGTACGTCGTACAGCGCGACAAACGGCCACGAGCCCCGAGGTCCGGGCTACGCCGTTGTTGACCGCAGACACCGATCGCCCTGCCACGGTCGTCAGGATGGAACGACGCCCGGAGGAGGACCTGCGAACCTCATGTTGTCGGAATGCGATTCGCACCAATGGCGACACCGACGAGCACACAATGTTCGGTGCCGTAGTTGCGCCAGGCGTGCCGGGTGCCGTTCTGGATGGCGACGTCGCCAGCGCGTAGCGTCGTCTGCTCGCCGTCATCGAGTTCCAGCGTGGCCTCCCCGGAGACGACCAGGACATAGTCGACGGTGTCAGTGGTGTGCATACCCGGGTTATCGGTCTCCATGTACGCCATGGCGCCCGGCATTTGGAGTTCCAACTCGGCCAGGGCGGCGGCCGGATCGAGATCCGCGGGAGACGGCTGGTCGCCTGGCGGGATCGTGTTGATGACGAAGCGCGATCCGTCTCGGGGCGGGAAGTAGGCCTCCGCGCGGGGCGGCGAGCCGTCGTCCGGGAGCGTGGGGCGCACGTCCTGGCCCCACAGCCGGTAGGTCGCATAGCCGGGCATCAGCGCGGACATAACGGGCTTGACCTCGCGATCGTCAACCACGCGAGACTTGCCCGCCGGATCGTGCCCAGTGACCACTCGGCGAATCTTCAAGGGTTCCATGATCACTCCTCAGTACTCCATCGCATCGATGCGGTGGATTCAGACTCACTACTTCCCAGTGTGGGTGAACGGCGTTGTCCCGGTTATTCGAATCGTGCACGGCTGTCATGCATGATCGGCCTTTCCCTCCGACACGGTGCTTCTGCGAACGTAGCAACATGACTTCGACGCCCACGCACCCAGAGCTGTCAACGAGGTGCTGACCTCGCTGGCCACCCTGGTGATCGGCTATCGCGCGATCCCGCACCCGGTCCTCGCGCGCCCCCACCGACGGTCGACAAACCGTCGATTCCGTCCGCCACGGTGGAGACCCGCGCCCTGAAACTGCAGAGCAGCACCGAAGGTCCCCGTACCTCAATGAAAGATCACCTAACGAGATCGGAACCAGCTATGCGCAAGATCATCAACTCGACCTACCTGACAATCGACGGCGTCGTCCAGGTCCCGCAGGATTGGGTGTTCGACTACCGAAGCGAGACTCTCGCCCAGCGCACACTCGACCTGTTGTTCGGCGCGGACGCGATCATCATGGGACGCCGAGCCTATGAGAGCTTCTCCAACGCGTGGCCGACGAGGACCGACGACACCGGCATGGCCGACCGCATGAACACCCTGCCGAAGTACGTCGCCTCGGACACCCTGACCGACCCGGCGTGGAACAACACCACCGTCACCAAAGTCGGCGACTTCCCCGACCTGGTCCGAAACCTGAAGGACCAACCAGGGAAGAACATCGTGCAGTACGGCTACGGCCCGCTGACCACCACCCTGATCCGCGAGAACCTCCTCGACGAGATGATCATCTGGATGCACCCGCTGTTCCGCGGCGCGTCCGACCCGGCCAACTTCATCTCCCACGACACGCTCGAGACCAAATTCCGTCTCACCGACGTGCAACGTGACGACACCGGCGTCGTCCTCCTGCACTACCAACCAGTCTGATCAGGAGACATCGTGGACTACACCGGTCTGGTCAACCGCCTCCAGGTGCCAGCCGACTGGGCGGCGCCGACCGAACTCACTTACGACGATGTCCAGGCCATCCCGATCACCCGGAATCACCTACACGACGACGTCGCGGGCATCAACCCCAGCATCGACCTCATTCGTCGAACCCGCGGCGGAGATTGGCCGACCGGGCCGGTCACCGAGGCCTTCAACTACATCGATCTCGTCTGGCACGAATGCGAGTTTCGCGAGAACGACTCCTTCACATACGTAACCTACGATGCTGACGGTCTATATCTCGGCTGCTGCTACCTCTATCCGATGGGCCGGCGCAAACCACTCACCGAAAATCTGGCCGCCTTCGACGTCGATGTCAGCTGGTGGGTCACTCCCAACGCCTACGCGCTCGGCTACTACACCAAGGTCTATGCCGCACTGCGGCACTGGATCTCAACAGCATTCCCCTTCACGAATCCGTACTACTCCAACGCCGAGATCCCTGCCGCCACCGTGGATCCGGCATCGACCGAATTTCCTGCCTCGACCGAATCAAAGAGAGCTCCACGATGAGACAACTGATCGCGTTCAACGATGTCAGCCTGGACGGCTTCATGGCCGGCCCGAACAACGAACTCGACTTCATCGTCAATGACCCGAAACTGGGCGACGAGTTCACCTCTGAACTCCGAGCCGTCGCCGACACCATCGTCTTCGGCCGGAAGTCCTTCGGGTCGTGGGCCTACTGGATGTCCGCCGAGGGCGACCTGGCCGACTGGATGAACTCGAGCCCGAAAGTGATCCTGTCCAGCGACCAGACCTTCGACGTCAGCCCCTGGCCGAACTCGACCGTCGCCGACCTTGATCAGATCCGGCAGGTCAAGGAATCCGATGGCAAGGCCATCGTCGCCTTCGGGGGCGTCCAGACACTCCAGTCGCTCATCACCGCCGACCTGGTCGACCAGTACTGGCTCAAGATCAATCCCACTGCAGCCGGGCGGGGCGGATCGATGTTCTCCAACCTGACCGATCAACGCCAACTCACGCTCTGTAGCGCCAAACCCTACCCCTCCGGAACCATCGCCACCATCTACACGGCGTGAACCCAGCGGCGTACTCCTCGATCATCCACCAGATCGAGGAGTACGTCCGACCCACCAACCGAGTACCTCGCCCCGGCTCTGTCACACCGAGACCGTCAGCCAAGCCAGGTCACCGATCGCGAACCGGCCGGGGCGACCGCCGGTGGCCTCGACGAGGATCGGCTGCTGCTCTGCCTGCAGCTGATCAGTCGGAAACCACCGCCGCCCGGGCGAAACGAGTATGAGCATGCCGTCGATCCCGCCGACCGGAGCGAACGTTTCAGTCGGCTCGTGCCAGTACGACTCGATCCCCGCGTCCCGATCCAGACGGTCCGCAGCCTCAGCGACATCCGGCACGGCGACCGCCACCTCGCTGACCGACAGAAGGTCATCACTAGTGAACGGTCCGGATCGGAAGTCGGCGAGGTCCCGGCGCATGATCAATTCCAGAATTGACCGATCGGGTCCCTCAAAGTACAGCGATCGTGCGTTCCAGGCCGCGGACATCTCAAATTCGTCGCTGCCGTCGAGGGATAACAACGGCGTCCTGGCCGACAGCCACTCCTTGGCGGGCTGGTACCGACCGGTGGGGATCAGGAATGCCAAGTGGTGGTCCCCCACCGCCCCGGGATCTTCAGTCATCCTGAGCTCGGTCGTGCCGACCCGGATCCTGATCGAGTCGGACTCCCGGTCCACCGGAAGTCCCAGCACCGCCGCGTAGTACTGGGCGACCGAGCCTAAATCCCGGACCGGCAGCGTGACGTGCGTGATCTTCATACCCTCAATACAAAGCCCTCAAGTTCGCTTGAAGTCAAGCGTCACCATTGCGTCCCGGGGTGGGACGGCGGAATTCTGCAGGTGGGTCCGATCTGCTGCGTCGTCCTTGATCTGCGGTTCGGTACAAGCCTTGAGTTCGCGCTTGATCTTACCCCTGGATGGAGAAGGTAGTTCCGATATATCGAAGAAGGAGTCGGTATGCCATCTCGCACCACCAGCAAGATCAAGTTCGGGATCGTCACCGCGAAGCTCGACACTGGAAGGAGACCGAGATAATGCGCAGCCGACGAGTTGGTGCCCAGATCTGGAAGCGTGTCGTCGTGGCCGTCCTGGGCGCGACGCTCGGGATGCTCGCTATGGCGGTAGGTGCCGTCAGCGCAACAGCGGATCCACGAAGCGAGGCACCCGCAGCAGAAGCAGTGCCGCCGGGCATCCCCGGACCATTGAAGATCCGCAACCAGGCGACAGGGTTATGCCTTGATGTCGGCCCTGACACCGGCACGTTGGATTCATACAAGGTCTACATGGGCTATTGCAACAGTTCGGACCGTGGCCAACGATGGGGCTGGTGGAACGGTGGTTATCTCATGAGCCTGGCCCGAAACCAGTGCCTGTCCGATTCCGGGCAGTTCGACACCCAGTTGGTAAGCTTCTGCAGCGACTATGGACTTGAGCATTGGCGGCACCAGAACTGGGCGATTGTCAATGCAGGGTCCGGTCATTGCCTTCAGCCGATGACGACCAGCGAAGGAGTCTGGCTCAGGACCGTGACCTGCCGCACGACGCCCCAACAGGGATGGTGGGTGAGCTACTGGTGAGCCAGTTCTAGCTCAACCAGTCGAGTACGGGGCCGCCAACTATCTCGGCAAGACTTTCGTAGCCTTGGGCATCGGGGTGGGACCCGTCCCCGTCTCGTACTTGCTGCCGCCATGTCGCGTCGATGGATGTTTGCGTGAAGCTGTCGACATAGGCGATGCCAAGGAGGCCCGCCTCAGTGCGAAGGGTTTCATTGAGCGCGCTGATGCGTAGGTTCTGTGCGTCGTCATCCACCGCCGGCGGACCGACCAGGAACACGCGAATAGGAGCAACAGCGAGCACGGACCTTCTCAGAGCTGCCGCAGTCTCGGCACTGCCGGCGCGAGGAACTCCATTCTCCAGCGTGGTGTCATTCACGCCGAACGACAAAACGATGCGGGGGTCTGTTGCAGGTTCGAGACGGGGTATCACTTCCTGAGCGATACGGCGGCTAACGAGAACGGACGTGTCGCGTCGAACACCGAGATTGTAGGACGTCAGTGGCAAGCCCCGAGCGAGTCCAGCAACCGTGACTCGTCCAACCCAGCCGAGTCCTGACGTGTCGCCGAGTCCGGCGACGAACGAATCGCCCACAAAACACACTCGTAGATCACGTTCCGGCATAGAACGACCGTATCAACGGATAGAAGGCCGGCCGAGGCTCGTCCCGCACGTCGGTTTGTGATCACATGAAGGGGTTTGGTCCACAGCGGTACTCGTGACGGTGATCGCTGGCCTGCGCGCCGATCGCCCGATCGGCTGGGCCGGCCGGTCGGCGCCGCCTACTTCTCCTCCGCACCGTGGTGCTCTGCTTGTTCGCGGGCGCTGCGCTCCTGGACTTCCTGCTCGCGTTTCCGCCAGTAGGTCTCGTCCCGGCCGGCCTGCTCTTCGGCCTCTCGCCGGACTCGTGCCTCTTCTTCCCTGGCCCGTTTCGCAGCCTCCTCCTTCACCGCCCGTTCCTGGGCACGCTGCTCGGCCTCCTCGCGCTGTGCCCGTTCCCGTTGCTCGCGTTCGCGGGCCTCACGATCGACGTCCTGGCCGCCGTCGGATCGCAGAGTCGATTCCGGCGACGGTTGATCCGCCGGTACCCCGACCGGATCCGATCCTGGCAGGCTGGTGATCAGCACGAAGGACAGCGCCAGTGCCGTGACTCCGCAGATGGCGGCGCCCGCCGTCTGCCGCCGGCGGCGACGCTTTGCCCGGATTCGGGCAAGATCATCGTCGGCGCTTCCTTCCGGCGGTTCGCCACGAAAGCACGAGTCGAAGTCGATCACTCGTTGATCGTTCTGCTGTTTCATCGTTTCTCGATTCTCTCTGGGCTGCTGTCGGTCAGGTCCGGGCCCTCCGTCAAGATCGCCGAGAGCCGGGCCAGGGCCCTGGCCGTCTGAGTCTTCACGGTCCCGGTGCTGATTCGCAGGTCCCGTGCCACCTCGGCCACCGGTGCGCCCCACCAGTGCCGCAGGACGACGATCTGACGCTGTCGTACGGGCAACTGCTGCAGGGCGTCGAGCAACTCCGAGCGCTCCTCGAAGCCGACCGGGGCCACATCGGTCGCGAGGTCGATCAAGACGTCGTAGGACACCGTCCTGCGGCGCGAGGCCCGGCGCCACTCATCGATCGCGGTGCGGCTGATGGTCCGCCGGAGATAGCTGTCGGGACTGTCCTGCTTGACCCGATACCAGGCCTGATAGAGCTTGAACAACGCCTGCTGGACGATGTCCTCGGCCAGGATCCAATCGCCGCACAACAGGTACGCCGCGCGACGACAGCGGGTCCGATTGGCGGCGACGTAGTCGGCGAACTCCGCGTCACGGTTGTTCATCGCCCTCCAGGCATTCCGTCCGGTCCTGTTCTTTTGCCGCCGTTAAAGACGATCAACAGGTCCATTCGGTTGTCAGACCAGTCGAACTTTATGCTCCGTTTGCAGATTCGGGTCAATATCACCGACAGTGCCGGGTTCGACACGGGCTCGTGCGCGACCTGCCCCGCCCTCGACAGGTGAACGACGACACCATGCGCCGAATGCTCCCCGCGGTTCTGGACGCGCTCACGGCCGCACGACGGTCGGCTGACCGCGTACCAGAGGCTACGGCAGCGGGTAGGTGTGACATAGAAATGCTCGGTTGTCACCTGGACCAAAGGCACAGGTTGCCCTCTCGTGCCCGCGGACCCAGGGCGCCCCTCCCGGCGCAACAACACTGGGTAGGGAAGCTCCGAGTAGGTCAGCTCCGGGCCGTCGTCGAGGAGATATGGATAGCTGGAATGCAGGCTATCAAGACCTCAACCCCACGATTCCGAACTGGGCTTCGCCCGATCACCGGCCGGCGGCCCTGATGTCGAAACTGCGTTTCGGTACAAGACCGGGACCGCCGTTAGTCGGTACTTTCGTCGTCACGCATCGATGCAGGACCCAGTCGAGGTGGATGGGAGCTGGTGTGAGCGAACGTGGGTGCGACCTGGCGGCGCCAGCTGCACAGCCGAATTCTGAGGATTCCGAGGGGCTCGTGCTCGTGCAGGTGTATCCGCCCGGGGCCGTTCAGAATTACGAACGCCTACAACGGACTCTGCCTGGATTCATCCACCGATGGAAATTATATGACCTACCACGGACGGAGTAAATTCCAGTGATCAGGGTCAGCGGTGGGGATGGTGAAACGGCGGATGGTTGATCAGGCTCGCTACCGGTCTCTGCGTAGCCGAAAGGCGCATCTATGACGGAATCATGATCTCGCTGGAGCCCCTGTATTAACGATGGACGCTACTACTGGACGCATCGAAACCAGCAGATCCAGAACACGAGCCCGAGGGACGTGCATTGACACACGGGCCCGAGGGGCGTGCCTCGACAGCGGAGGTGAGCGTACATAATCAGGGCCGTTGCCTGCCGCACCCCTCTCCACCAGGCCTGGAGGGTGACGCACTGGTAGTTATGATCTTCATTGAAGCTTCGGGCTGAGAACATCATGAGCTACGTTCCGAAAGGTGTGCTGTGAGCAATCTCTCGTCGATAGGTCTGTCACCGGAATATCTCAGGGTCGGTATGTCGTCGTTCTACGAATTCGCCACCGCCGTCGCGCCTCATGTAATGCCGACCGCGCGGGCCCATGAATTCGGCAGCGGCGATGCCGGCTCGCTGGCTCCGCACGGCACGACAATCGTGGCCGCGACATTCGAGGGCGGTGTCCTGCTGGCCGGTGACCGGAGGGCCACCGCGGGCACCATGATCGCCCAGCACGATCTCGAGAAGGTCTATCTAGCCGACGAGTTCTCGCTGGTCGGCTTCGCCGGCTCAGTCGGACTGGGGATCGACCTGGTTCGGCTGTTCCAGCTCGAGCTGGAGCACTACGAGAAGCTCGAAGGATCGCCGCTGTCGCTGGTGGGCAAGGCAAACCGCCTGGCCACCATGGTCCGCGGCAACCTTCCGCTGGCCATGCAGGACCTGGTAGCGGTGCCCTTGTTCGCCGGCTGGGACCAGGTCGAAAACCGGGGCCGGATCTTCTCCTACGACCCGACCGGCGGCCGCTACGAGCAACTCGAGTTCCACTCAATTGGTTCGGGCTCTGTGTTCGCCCGCGGCTCGCTGAAGAAGCTGTACCGCAGCAACCTCGACGTGACCGGCGTGACGACGGCCGTGATCCAGGCGCTGTACGACGCGGCCGATGACGACTCCGCCACCGGCGGACCGGACGTCACCCGCCAGATCTACCCGTTGGTCATGCTGGCCGGTCCGGGCGGCACCGAGCGGGTCACCGAACAGCGAGTGGCCGAGTTGGTCGACCTGATCCTAGGTGGCCGGCGACTGCGCCCCGACGGACCAGGCTCCCCCGTCTCTTGAGCATGCGTTCGAAACGTATGCCGTGTATCCACGGAATCCTGCGACCACGCCGCACCGCTCGGACGGCAGCGTCCCCGATTCCGGTGCCCGAGCGTCTCGGCATCCCAGATTACGGCGTCGTGAAGGTCGGGTAGCGCGAGCCGATCGTCCCCGTCCCCATTCACCGCACAGACGATGGAAACATGACCGCCGGACCTGTACCGCGCTACCCGTACACGACGATGTCACCTGGTAGCGGGTTCCACGACCATTGACCGGACGGGACTTGAACAGTGCGTTCCGCCGGCCCCAGCAGCCGATACCGGCCGCCACATGCTCCCTCCGCGGTACATTTCGCGGCTCCGGCTTGCTCCCAGACCCAGGCAAACATCGCGCATCACTCACGGCATCACCGCGCTCTGTCATCCGACCAACAAATGCCTATCACCTCGACACATCCATGCCGATGCCCCGGCCACACCGATCCGTACTGCACGTGGCGCTTCTTCGGCAGCCCCTCCAAGCGGTGGTCATGACCGCCACGTAGCGCATTTATACATTGCCGTGACGTCAAATTGATGTCATAGTGGCGCCATGATGCTGCAAACTCGGGTGGAGCGGCTGTCCCGGTCGGCGCTTGGCATGCTCGCGATCGTTCGGCTGCTGCCGCGACTGAATCCGCGACTGGCCGCCGTGCTAGCGGTGACGATCCTGCTCAGTGCCGCGCTGCCGGTAGTGGCGGCCGTGTTGACCGGCCTGCTGATCGGCTCGATCCCCACCGCCGTCGCGGGCGGCGCGGGCTCCGCGGAGATGACCGAGACGACGTGGCTGTTGGTGATCATCGGGATCCTGGTGCTGATTGATCGGGCCGTGGCACCGATCGCGAAGGCGGCGGCCGAGTCGCTCGGCCGGGAGCTGGACAGTCATCTCGCCGAACGGGTGATGGCGGCCGTCGGCCAGCCGGACGGCATCGCCCATCTCGAGGACCCGGAGACGCTGGACGAGATCCGGATCGCCCGCGGGCTCGGCTCCGACGCCAACCGACCGAGCCGCGCCGTCGAGGCCCTGCCACGTGCCCCGCCATCCTGGTTTCGCGCCGTCGGCTCGGCAGTGGTCCTGTTGGCCCTGCAGTGGTGGCTCGGCGTGCTCTGGTTGATCATCTGGCCGATCTCGCTGGTCCTGATGCAGCGCGAGTACGTCAAGGTCGGCGCAGTCGTGTACGGGCAGAGCGCGGCGTTACGCCGGGCCGAGTATCTGCGTGATCTTGCTCTATCGGCGGGACCGGCCAAGGAGGTACGGATCCTCGGGCTGCTGGACTGGCTGATCACGCGATTCGAGCGGACCTGGCTGGGGGCGATGCTGCCGGTTTGGCGGGCGCGCCGGCCGCGGATCGTTGCGATCGGAGCCGCGGTGTTGGCGATCATGGTCGTCAACTCAGTGTCGTACGGCGTGCTGGTTTGGGCCGGGATCGGTATCGGACCGTTCACCCCGCTGAGCCTGGCCGCGGTCGCCGTCTTCGTCCAGGCAGTCGCGGGGGCCAATTCGTTCATGGCCTTCGACGACGACAACGCGCATCTGGCAGCCGCCGCTGTCCTGGTGCCCAAGGTGCTGGCGATGTCGGACCGGCTCGACGCCGCCGAACACGAGCCGGCCCAACACGAGTCGACCCCGGCACTGGAGCGGTTCGCGCAGCGCGAGGTACCGGTGGAGTTGCCGCAGCGGGAGTTCAGGTTCGACCGGGTGAGTTTTCGCTATCCGAACGCCCAGGCGCTTGCCGTCGACGGCCTCGACCTGACGGTTCAGGCCGGCCGGTCCCTGGCCGTGGTCGGTCGCAACGGGGCCGGCAAGACCTCCCTGGTCAAGTTGCTCAGCGGCCTCTACCGCCCGACCTCGGGCCGGATCCTGGTCGACGGCACGGACCTGCGCGAGCTCGACCCGGCCGGCTGGCGATCCCGGCTGGCCGTACTGTTCCAGGACTTCGCCCGCTATCACCTGAGCGTCGCCGACAACATCGCGCTCGGCGCCCCCGCGTTCGCCGGTGACCGGGACCGGCTCGAGCTGGCGGCCCAGCGGGCCGGCCTGGAGGCGGTGATCGCCGGGCTGCCGGACGGCTGGGACACGGTGCTGTCCCGGGAATACACCGGCGGGACCGACCTGTCCGGCGGGCAGTGGCAACGGGTGGCACTGGCGCGGGCCATGTTCGCGGTCCAGGCCGGGGCCCGCGTGCTGGTGCTGGACGAGCCGACCGCCGCCCTCGACGTCCGGGCCGAGGCCGAACTCTACGACCGGTTCCTCGAGCTGACCGAAGGGCTGACCACCTGGCTGATCTCGCACCGGTTCTCGACCGTACGGCGCGCCGACCGGATCGTTGTCCTCAACCCGGCCCGTGATCAATCTGGCCGGGGTGAATCGGGCCGGGGCGGCATCGCCGAGGACGGCACCCATGACGAGCTGTTGGCGGCGGACGGGGCCTACGCCCGGATGTTCGCCCTGCAGGCGGAACGCTTCGCCGATCGGAGACGAGCATGACCACGACGGACACGACCGAAGCCGGCCCGATCAAGAAGGGTCTGATCACGAGGGGACGGGACCGGGCCGCCCGGATGCTCCGGGCCTACCTGATCACGATCGGCTTCGGCTTCCGGTCGGCGCCGCTGCACGCTACCGGCCAGTTGATCACCGGCGTGATCATGGCCCTGGCCGGGCCGGTGCTGGCGTACGGCGGGAAGTTGATCATCGACGCCGTGGTCGCGACCGACCTCTGGCTCGGCCTGATCACCGGCGTGGCCCTAGCGGCGATGATCGGGCTGAGTTTGGTCAATGTCTTCGTCTACGTCGCCTTCGTCTTCGTGGTCATGGAGCGGTCCCGGGCGCTGGCCGACCGCCGGTTGATGGAACTCGCCGGCGGCACCGACAGGATCGCCCACTACGAGCGATCGGACTATCTGGACCAGATGCAGCGGATCCGGGAGGACCGCGACGGCCTCGGCACCATGATCAATTCTACCGCTGGGATCATCCGGGCACTAGTTGGTCTGGTCGCTTCGGCGGTCATGCTGGCCGCCATCCATCCGGTGTTGCTCGGGTTGCTGATCATCGCAGTCGTGTCGGTGTTGATCGGCCGCCGCAGCATGGATGTGGAGATCGCCGCGTCCGAGGTGACCAGCGAACCCGAGCGACGGCGACGGCACCTGTTCGAGGTGGGGACGGCGGCCGATACAGGCAAGGAGTTGCGGATCTTCGGCTCGGTCGATGCCCTGATCGCACGTCACCACGAGGCTGCCGCTGAGGTGAATGGCATCCGCAGCGCGGCCGGCTGGCGAGCCGCCCGGCTCAGGTTGCTGGACTCGGTGATCTCGGCGGCGGCCTACATCTCCTCGATCGTGGTGGTGATCATGCTCGCAGTGTCCGGCCAGGCCACACCGGGCGATGTCGTGCTCGTGGTCGGACTGTCCACGCAGCTCGGCTTTATGGTGATGATCGGCGTCGCGTACGGCACTCAGTTCGCGTACGGGCTGAAGACAGCCGATCGGCTGCTTTGGCTGGAGGAATACGCGGCGACGGCGCGGCACCGGTCCGAGCACCCGGCGCCGATCCCGGACCGGATGACGAAGGGCATCACACTGATCGACGTATCGTTCGGCTATCCGGGGGCCCCTGCTCGTGATCATGGCCGCGGCGTATTGGACCGGGTCTCGTTGGAGTTGCCGGCCGGCTCGGTGGTTGCTCTGGTCGGCGAGAACGGCGCCGGCAAAACGACCCTGGTCAAGCTGCTGTCCGGCTTCTATCGCCCGGACGCCGGGTCGATCATGATCGACGACACCGAGCTGGGCCGGTTCGATCCCGCCGGCTGGCGGCAACGGATCAGCGCCACCTTCCAGGACTTCGTCGCCTTGGAGTTCCTGGCCCGGGAGGCGATCGGCGTCGGCGACCTGTCCCGGATCGACGATCTGGAGGCGATCGAGGACGCCATCGCCCGGGCCGACGCCGGGCCGGTGGTCGACGGCCTGCCGGATCGGCTGGACACCCAGCTGGGCACCGCGTGGGGTGGCACCGACTTGTCCGGCGGGCAGTGGCAGCGGCTGGCGCTGGCCCGCGGCCTGATCCGATCCGACCCGCTGCTGGTGATCTTGGACGAGCCGACCGCGGCGCTGGACCCGCAGACCGAGCACGCCCTGTTCGAACGCTTCACCGCGACCGCCGGCGACGCCCGCAGCCGGGGTGGAGTGACGCTGCATGTCTCGCACCGGTTCTCCACGGTCCGGATGGCCGACCTGATCGTCGTCCTGGACCAGGGCCGGATCCGCGAACTCGGCGATCACGACACGCTGGTCCGTCAGGGCGGCCTCTACGCCGAGCTGTACGAACTTCAGTCACGCGCCTACCGCTGACCCCTCTGGACGCCGACTTGTCAGAACGGAGTCGCCCTGTAGCGCAACTCAGTTCTGACAAGTCGGCTCAGTCGGGGTCGTGACGCAGAATTCGTTGCCCTCGGGGTGAGCAGCACGGTACGGCCGGCGTCGATCGTCGCGCGCCCCATGGCCACCAGTCGATCCACCTCTGCGATCCGGTTCGGCGCTTCGGCGTCGAGATGTATGCGGCCCTTGACGATCTTGTCCTCCGGCACCGCTGCGAGTCCCACCTTTCGCAGGGCCGATGCGCCTACTAATAGGACTCGAACAGCTCGATCGGGTTGCCGGCAGGGTCTTCGAGCAGGATTTGTTTCCCGCCACGGCCTTCGACGATCTTGTTGCGGAAGGCCGCGCCAGACGACGTGAGCCGATCGACGGCTGACGCCAGATCGTCGGTCTGGATCTGAATCCGGTTCCAGCCGCCAGGTTCAGGCACGCGTCCGTCAGGCATCGCTTGGCCTCCGCCGCCGGGTCCGCCCGGTGCGGACAGGGCCAACCGCAGCGGGCCGTGGGCGATGATCGCGAACCCGGGTGATGGATGCAGCTCCACGGTGAATCCGAGCTGTTTGGTGTAGAAGTCGAGTGCCGCTTGAACATCGTCCACGATGTAGCGCACTCCCACGGTGTCGGTCATTGCGATTCTCCAATCAGTGCGGGTGATTCGCCGCCGGCGGGCTAGGTTCGGCCAGGCAGTCCTCCAGCCAGAGCCACAGTCCGGCACGGATCAGCAGTTCGCCGGCGACCTGCCGGACCCGGAACTCATGCATACCGCGCACGATCGTCGCAATCCGAGCGGCATCCGCGGTACGCAGTCGCTCCTCGTACAGCAGCCGCGGGAAGGACGGATCTGGGTACATAGATGCATCGAATCATATTGATGTATTATTTGTCCATGGTTTCGGACCTGAACTCACCACCAGCCTTCGTCCAGCTCGCCGGACACGAGCTTCGCTGGCGATTGCTGCGCGAACTGGCCCACAGCGACCGGCGAGTACGGGAACTGATGGCGACAACCGAACACCCGCAAAACCTCGTCTCCTACCATCTGGGCAAGCTGCGCTCGGCCGACATCGTGACCACCCGACGCAGCAACGCCGACAGCCGCGACATCTACTACCACCTCGACCTCGCCCGCTGCGCCGAATACCTCGCCGGCACCGCCACCGCCTTGCATCCGGGCCTGCGATACAACACCGGAGTGACACCGCCCAGCCGGCCGATCCGGGTCGCCTTCCTCTGCTCCGGAAACAGCGCCCGGTCTCCGATGGCTGCGGCGCTACTGCGCCATCGCGCCAGTGATCATGTGATCGCCGTCAGCGCCGGCAACAACCCCACACCACTGCATCGGTACACCGCCCGCGCATTGCGCGAGTACGGCATCGACCTCGCCGATCACTCGCCACGGCACGTGGACACCCTGACCGCCGAGCGCTTCGAATTCGTGATCAGCCTCTGTGATCGACTGCGCGAGGTCTGCCCGGAGTTCGCCCACCACCCCGCGATGGTTCACTGGAGCATCCCCGAACCCGAGGACGACTACCCCTCGTTCCAACGGATCGCGGCCGAACTCGACACCCGCATCGGCTTCCTGATCCCCGTACTCAATGATCTCCCCGGAAGGTGATCTTGTGGACGAACAATTCTCGGTCCGCTACCTCGTCGACGATGTGCAAGCGGCGATCGACTTCTACACCGGCTTACTCGGTTTCACCCTCGGCCACCACGACCCGCCCCATTTCGCCCAGGTCATCCGTGGAGGCCTCGCTCTTCAATTGAGTGGACCGACCAGCTCGGCCGGGCGGCGGCTGCCGGACGGCCGTACTCCCGAACCTGGTGGCTGGAACCGCATCCAGCTTGCCTTCGATGAGTTTGACGCCACCGTTGACAGGCTCAAGAACGCTTGCGCTACGTTCCGCCTGGACACGGTCCAGGGCCGAGGCGGGCGCCAGATCCTGATCGACGACCCCGCCGGCAACCCCGTCGGACTCTACGAATCGCAGCTGAGCTGATGCTGCCCGTGATGGCGAGCTTGCCCGTACCCGATCTGAGTCCAGCAGATGTGAAGCACCGGTCAGTTGAAGGCGTGCACGGGTCCGGAACCAGCCAGGAACTCGTGGGCTGGGCTGGTGTCGACGCAGCCAGCATCTTCTCGGCCGCTCGCGAGTTGGCGTGATGGCCGATCTGTCTGGCCCTCCCCAGCGATGGCCTGAGGTCGAGGTCGTCTCCACAAAGTGGACCGGTGACTTTCATCGCCGGACTCGATCCTACGAGCTGGGCACCGACCATGCCGGCACGTGGCTCTGGATGCCGGCTGGTCTCATCGCTGACACGCCGGCCGGACCGTACCAGGCGATCCCCGGTCTTCGGCTGATCCCCATCGGTCAGCCGTGGTCGGCCTATATCGTGCCCTCGACGCCAGCCGGCGCGGTTCCGGACAGTGTCTACATCGACATCACCACACCGAACCGTCGCAATGGCGCGGTTATCGAGTTCATCGATCTTGACCTCGACGTCACACAAACAGGAAACGGACCCGTCACGGTTCTCGACCGCGACGAGTTCGACGCCCACGCCAGAGCCTGGAACTATCCGCCAGACCTGATCGCAGCCGCCAAAGGCACCTGCGCCGAAATCGTCGACCGACTAACGACCCGGCAGCCGCCCTTCGACGGCTCATACCTCCCGTGGTCAGCCCTGGTCACCTGACGCGATCGATCATGTCAGTGGTCGCGACCGAACCAGGCAGGACAGCACTTCACGTTCACAAAGTCCAGTGAAGGAACCCGTCCCCAGAAGGCTGACCAGGGGCGACCATGGACTCCCTGGCTCACTTGGGGGAGCCGAGCCGTCCATAGTGGCCCGGATGCCGCACCTCCTCACCACCGTTTTGAGCGATCGCTCAAGATCCGGCTAGGATGGGGGCGAAACTGGCAAAGGGAGGCTTGCAGGATGGCCGAAACTCTGGAGTTCGGACCGCAGCCCTCATCTCGGATCCTGGCGCTGGCGCGTGGCTTCTTGGTCGGTGCCGGGATCGGATTTGGATCTGCGCTCGTGTACCTGTGGCTGATCGTCGGGATTGGAACCACGGCCCAAGTGCTCTACAACCTGACCGGTCATTCCGTCTATTCGTATCCGATTGAGAACTTCGCGATTGTTGCATCGTTCGTCGTCATCGGTGGAGTGGTGGTAGGTGTGTTGCCGGCAACTGTCGCGGGAGGCTTGGCGGGCGCCGCCATCGGCCTGCAGCAGTCGCTGTTCGGGCGACGGCAAGGGCACATGGCCGCCGCGGTGACCGGGATGCTGATCTGCTGCATGGTGGCCGCCAGCGCCGTTGGGCTCTTCGCACTCGCGATTCCAGAGGGGGTCACGGTCGAAACGAACGCCCCGTCAGTCTGGTTACCGGTCGCAATATTCGTCCTCGCGGGCGCACCATTCACCTGGCTGATCCGAAAGTTCGCATGCATCGGGAAACCACCCAGGCTGCGTGATGGGCAGGCCTACCACGCAGTCTGGCGCCCCAGACTCCCATCGGGTCATTGGTGTAGCGCTGCAAGGATTTCGACGTCTATTGGATGCGCAGCATCCAGGGGCGGCCGACCCAGCCCCAGCCTTCATCCGGATCCCCCGCGTCGGGCACGATCCCGCTGAGCAGAAGCTTCCGTCGGCGAGGCAGACGAGTTCCGCCAAAACCTTCGGCCCGTCGATGCATTGAACGATCTTCGATCCCGAGAGGCGAAGCACGGTGGCTGCGTCTAGCTCTCCCATCCCAGTCGTGTACTGGGCACCTACCGCCCGAACAGCCAACATTTGTCGCAGCAAGCTGGAGACGCTCAGGTAGGGCGGCAGCCCAATATCGGTCCAGGTCGTGCCGGCCCGAATCCTCCCCCGCCCTCGCCGAGATCGTCGGCGAACTCTCCTAGGGTGCGCCGACTGGTTGTGTGAGGTCCTGCTTGGTCACTACGGGCTTCGTGTGCTGTAGCTGCGCAACATTGGAGCTGCGGCCGAGGTCTGCCATTGTCGCGCGCCGTCCCACCGCGCGGTCAGCGAGCACGACCCGTGCAGATGTCCCATGCCCCTGATCGAGGTGACACGCACACCGGCATCACGCAAGCGTGCCGCGTACGCCTCTCCGCCGTCGCGAAACGGATCGAACTCGGCCGTGGGTACAAGCGTCGACGGCGAATCGGCAAGATCAGCATCCAGCGGCACTGCATAAGAATCGGCCGCGCCGGGCAGCAGGTACACACGCCTGACATCTCGCCCAAGATCAGCATCCCCGGTCGCGACCGGCCCTTCGTTGAGATTGAAGGCGGTCGCCGAGAGTCCGAATGGTTCGAAGGTCAGTTTGCGGCACCTCCAGCAACACGTGAATCAACGGGACCGGTCGGGTATCTCGGATCCGCAGGGCGGCCGATGCGGCGATGGTGCCCCCGGCCGAGTTGCCGCCGATCCCGATCCGGCTCGGATCGGCCCGCGCCATACGATCGGAGACGGCCCAGTCGAACACGGCGACAACATCGTCGACCTGGGCGGGGTAGGCATGCTCAGGCGCGAGCCGGTATTCCACCGAAAGGATCTGGACACCGGTCGTAGCCGAACGCGCCGCGCAGAGGCGATCGTTGACAAGCTCATCGACTGCGCCAGAAAGGAAGCCGCCGCCGTGTAACCAGATCTGCGTCGGCAATGACCCTCGCACCTCCGCGGGTCGATAACCTCGCACCCTGATCGGCCGGCCATGGCCGGCCATGATCGAATACTCATCGATGGCAACGCCGCTAGGCGCCGGCGCCGTGTAAGGCGCAGCCAATCGATCAGACTGTTTCCGGGCGGCACGGCGACGAACCGCTGGATCGGCCGAACGAAGATCGACGGACTTGGCCCGGAGCCTTCGCGCGTCATCGATCCATTCCCGAACAGGTTCAGCGACACGCCGACGCGACAACAATTTATCCCACATCGTGGATCCTTTGGGTCGGCCACCAGGCAATCCAAAGATGGACGCAGTGGTTGGGGCCGAGACACCATGCTAGGGCTCAACAGCGACCGATTTCGACCGCTTCACGATTTACAGTCCGCCTGAGCCTGCTGGTCTCCTGATCGGTGAAGGCCAGCACCGGCACGACCGGATGGGCATGGGCGTCGACCACTGGCACGTGCTCGAACAAACCGAGTTATCGTGTAATGGCGCAGAGCCGGCGTTGACCTACCCTAAATCGCCGTAGAACAGACTCGACTAGCGGTTGCGAAATCTGGTGGCGGTCGACGCGGTTTGCTGTCACTCTCGGTGCCATGAACGTCGAGGGACGCATCATCACCCCTGACGACCGGGCCCTCTTCCGCGACGTCAGTTTGCGGGCGCTGGCCGACCCTCCCGACGCCTTCAGAACGACGCTCGCCGAGGCCCAGGCGTTCACGGAGGACTTCTGGCGGCAGCGGGCCGAAGGGTCTCCTGGTGGTGCTGGAAGACGGCCGAGGGGTCACGATGGGTGGCGTCTTCACTCCCCAGACAGCTCCGTCGCCTACATCTGGGGCATGTGGACGGCGCCCGAGGCACGCGGCCGTGGGTACGCCGCCGGGCTCCTCGAGAATTTAGTGAACTGGTGCCGCGACCGCGGGCTCGGCGTAAGTCTGCATGTGACCGAGGGCAACGAGGCCGCACGCCGGCTCTATGTCGCCGACGGCTTCAAGCCGACCGGCGTGTGGGAGCCACTTCGGGAAGGATCGGCGCTGCGGGTCGAGGAGCTGCAGCTCGTGGAGTGACCTGGGGTTGGTCGAAGGCCGACACACGACGATCAGCCGAGCAGCCGGTGAGCGGTTGGCCCAGTTGTCGCTCCGGCCGTGTGACACCCCCGGCCGCCGACCGCTGCGGCGATCCGGATGCCCGAAATCCCAGTGCCCCGGCCAAGGGTTCCGCGGTAGGGTTCGGCCATGCGTTTCACTTCCTGAGCGGCTTGCGCGCGGACCATGACCCGCGGCTGCAGGCGAGACGACCCGGCCCCCGGAGGCTCCGGACGGCCGATCTCAGCGACCCCATCCGGGTCCTCGTCACGCTCAGGAGCTCTTGATGATCACTCTCGTGCGCCGGCTCCGCCGTCCTGGTGATGCCGCGCGCGCCTACTACCTCTTCGATGCCGGGTTCGCCGGCTGCCATGCGCTCGCGTTCACCCTGGTGATGGTCTACCAGGTGCAGGTCGTCGGGCTGACGCCCTTCCAGCTGGTCATCATCGGTACGGCGATGGAGGTGGCCTGCTTCCTCGGTGAGATCCCGACCGGGGTGATCGCCGACCGCTATTCCCGTCGGCTCTCGGTCCTGATCGGGCTGCCGGTCATCGGCGCCGCAATCCTGCTCCAGGGTGCGCTGCCGAACTTCTGGGCGATCCTCGTCGCGCAGCTGATCTGGGGCCTCGGCTGGACCTTCATCTCCGGCGCCAACCAGGCCTGGATCACCGACGAGGTGGGCGTGGACGCGGTCCAGCCGGTGCTCACCCGCGGTCATCAGCTGAGCCTCGGCCTGACCTTCGCCGGCACCGCGGTCGCCGGCGGTCTCGGCCTGATCGCGTTGCAACTGCCGATCATCGTCGGTGGCGTCGGCTTCCTGATCTTGACCGCGGTGCTGCTGGTGATCATGCCCGAACGCCACTTCACGCCCGATCCGGACGCTCGCGCGCGGGCCGGCTGGTCCAGTCTGGCCGCGGGTTTCCGGACCGGACTCGGCCAGGTCCGGCGCCGGCCGCTGGTCCGCTGGTTCTTCGTGATCAGCCTGCTGTTCGGGCTGTCCAGTGAGGCGATCGACCGGCTCTGGACCGCCCGGGTGCTGGAGTCCTTCACTCTGCCGACGGTGTTCGGCGTCGCCGATCCCGCGCTCTGGTTCGCGATCTTCGCCATGATCGGCCCACTGATCTCGGTGATCAGCAGTGTCGTCGTCAACCGGATCGCACCCGGACTGGTCGCCGGGGTCCGGCCGGGCGTCGTGCTGGCCTTGCTGACCGCGTTCCAGGTGGCGGCGGTGCTCACGCTGGCCCTGTCCGGTCACCTCTGGCCGGCGATGGCGGCGCTGTGGCTGCGGAACGCGGCCGGCTCGGTGGCGTACCCGATCCAGGCAACCTGGCTGAACCGCCAACTGGAGTCGAGGTCCCGGGCCACGGTGCTGTCGATGAACGGCCAGGCCGACGCGATCGGCCAGGTCGTCGGCGGCCCGCCGCTCGGCGGTCTGGCGACGCTGACCTCGATTCCGGTCGCGCTGATCGGTTCGGCGGTGCTGATGGCGCCCGCGGCCGGCATCTACCTGCGGCTGACGAAGTCCGCCGACCGTCGGACGGAGTCTCTACGATCCGACTGAGGACAGGCGAGAGGAGACGACGATGGTGCTGCGTTGGTACAGCTCGGTGATCGACACCCCGGACCCACGGTCGCTGGGCGGCTGGTGGGCCGAGGCGATCGGTTGGCAGAAGATCTACGAGGCCGACGACGAGGTGGTGCTCGTCCCGGGCTATCTGAAGAGCGAGGAGGAAACCCGGGCGATGCCCTGGGAGCAGGTGCCGCCCGGCCTGGTCTTCGTCCGGGTGACCGATCCGAAGCAGGTCAAGAACCGGATCCACCTCGACCTCGCGCCGCACAGCAGCCAGGACCGGGACGCCGAGATCGCCCGACTGGAGGAGCTCGGTGCCACCCGGGTCGACGTCGGCCAGAACAGCTCGGCCTCCTGGACCGTGCTGGCCGACCCGGAAGGCAACGAGTTCTGCGTGCTGTCCTCGCGCCGGCTCTAGCCCGCTGATTTTCAAGATCAAGTTCCCGTCGTGGCATTCGCCTCGGAGGCGCGTTCCTGCCCTGCCGGCCGTCCCAGGGCGCGTTCGTGCCAGGCCATTCCTTCCTCTTGCCAGCAGTGCGATCTCGGCCTACTGTTCTTGCAATCGCTTGCAGTTGATCATGCAAGGTGACCGACTGCGGGCTGACTCGATCAACTGCCGGTTGATCACGAAGCAAGGGGCGACGATGACGTCGCAGCAGACCAGGACGGTCGACCCGGCACCGGACCGCGCCGGGGTTTCAACGACCTCGCGCTCGACGTCGACGACGCCGACACGATCGTCTGAACCCTGTCCCGGTTGGAGATCCTGGCGAAGGCGTACGCCACGCCCGGTGGCTCCACCACCGGCGCCGAGGCCGTCGAGCTGGTGATCATCGACGGGCTCCGAACCACGCACGAGCTGGCCTACCACGCCGGCCAGTGGGAGAACGGCGACGAGTGGTTCCAGTGGGAGATCGCCTGTTCCGGGCGGATCGGCCGGATCTGCACGCTGCTCTTCGACCGGATCCCCGCCGAGCTGCGGACCGACCTGCTGGCCGCGATCGATCACTTCGTGCCCGACCCCGGCTGGAACTATCCCGCACACGACGATCGGCACAAGCCGTCGACCGGCGCCAACCGACTCGACCTCTGCTGCAACGTCGCCGTCCGCGGCATCCTCGGTGACAACGCCGAGCGGGTGGCGATCGCCCGGGACACCGCACCGGTGGCGTTCGGCTTCGTCGAAACCGAGGACGGTCTCTACTCCGACGGTTCGTTCGTCCAGCACCGGGTCGTCGCCTACACCGGCAGCTACGGCACCGTGCAGTTGTCCAAGACCGCGCAACTGCTGAGCCTGCTCGGCAACAGCAGCTGGCAGCTCACCGACCCGCGAGTGGCGAACATGGTCGGCTCGGTGCGGCACGCGTACGCGCCCTGGATCTTCAACGGGGCGATGATGAGCGCGGTCCGCGGCCGCGCCGTCGCACGCAAGGACGCCTCCGACCACGGCACCGGCTACGGCTGCCTGCCGCGCATCCTGGAGTTCGCCCGCGGCGTCGAGCCCGCCGTCGCGGCCGAGTGGCGCGGTCGGGTCCGCGGCTGGATCGAACGTGACGGGTACGGCAAGCTCAGCCAGTCCGTCGACGTCCCGGGCCTGATCGCGATCAAGGAACTGATGAACTCATCGACGCGCCCGGTCGCCGAACCCGTCGAGCACGTCGTCTTCCCGAAAATGGACCGCGCGGTGCTGCGCCGCCCCGGCTGGGCGGTGGGGCTGGCCCTGTCCAGCAGCCGGATCGCCCGCTTCGAGGTGATGTCCGGCGGGGAGAACAAGCGGCCCTGGCACCAGGGTTCGGGAGCGGTCTATCTGTACCTGGACGGGGACGGCGACGGACAGTTCACCGACGGCTTCTGGCCGACCGTCGACCCCTATCGGCTGCCGGGGACCACGGTCGACAGCCAACGACAGAACGACATCCTCGGCGGTGCGCTGGCGACCATGATGGGCTTCGGCAAGCTGACCGGCGGCAGCATGGTCGGCGGCGACTACGACGGTGATCATTACCGCGGCGCCCGGTACGCCTCGATCGTGCATCACGAGGGCGGCTTCCGGTCCGAGATGCGGGCCCGGCAGTCGTGGTTCGGCCTCGATCACGGCGTGCTGTGTCTGGGTGCGGGCATCACCGCCGGCAGCGGGTCACCGATCGAGACCATCGTGGAGAACCGCCGGGTCCCGGTCGGCGGCACGGACCGGTGGCACGTGAACGGGACCGAGCTCGACGACTCCGCCGTGCCGGGCTGGTCCGCCACCCTGACCGGAGTCGATCACCTCACCCTGGACGGCACGGCCGGCTACGTCTTCCTCGACGGCCCGCGGACGATCAAGGTCCGGCGCGAGGACCGGACCGGCCACTGGAGCGACATCCGCCAGGGCGGTGATCAAACCCCGATCACCCGCGGCTACCAGACCGCCTGGCTCGATCACGGAAACGATCCGGCCGATGCCCGTTATGCCTGGCTGCTGGCTCCACGGGCGACGGTGCAGCGGACCGCTGAGCTGGCCCGGGATCCCGGGGTCGAGGTGATCGCCAACGACACTCGGGTCCAGGCGGCCTGGGTCCCGAACCGGGGCTTCCTCGGCGCCAACTTCTTCGGCCGCGGCTCGGTGACAGCCGGCCCGATCACCGCGACGGCCGACCAGATGTGCTCGCTCTCGGCGCTGTTCTCCCGCGACCGGGTCGCCGAGATCGCGATCGCCGATCCGACCCAACTCGCCGACACGCTGACCCTGACGATGCGGCTGCCGTCGGGCCGGGGCTGGTCGGTCGGCGGGACCGACCACGGCGTGACCGCCACCGGCAGGGGCCGCATCCTGACCCTGGTCGCCGACGTCAGCAGCCATAACGGGCTGGTCCGCCGTGCTTTGCTGCGACATCAGGCCGCCGACCGCTGACTGGCAACCGACCGCGGCCCCAATTTCTGATCTTGGCGCTTGCCGTGGGAAAAGGCTTCGTTCGCTGAGGCTGACGAAGGCGATGCGGGTCGAGGAGGGTTCGTTCCCTGAGCCTGTCGAATGGCAAGCAAGATCACCTCGGCCCTTCGACAGGCTCAGGGAGCGGAACCCCCGACCAGACGGTGCTGTCCGGAGCCGAGTCGTACGGTCTCCTCGCCGGGCAGGGTCACCTCCGCGACGGCGTTCACCGGGACCCGCAGGTTCATGATCAACTTCTTTCCCTGGCGGCGCCAGTCGACCGCGATCCGGCCGCGCACGGTGTCCAGCGCGACCGACGCGGCGGGCAGTTCGCCGATCGCCCGCGGCGCAACCCGGAACCGGGCCCAGGCCGGATCCAGCAGCTCCAGCCCGACCACCCGGGCCAGCAGCCACTGCACCGGCCCGGACAGGGTCGAGTCGTTGTGGCCGCGGGACGTCGTCTCCCAGTTCTCCCACAGCGTCGTGCCACCGAGGCTGCGCCAGAAGCCGTAGCCGGGATAGCTCCGCTGGCCGAGCACCGCCAGCGCGAGCTCGGGATGACCATGATCGGACAGTGCGTACGGCAGCGCCAGGGTGCCGAACGAGCCGGTGTTCAGGTGCCGATCATGATCTTCGACGTCCTGGACCAGCCGGGTCGCGACCCGCTGCACGTATTCCGCCGGAACAAGATCGAGGTACAGCGGGACGGCATTGCTGGCCTGGCGATACTTGTCGGTCTGCTCGGTCCGGTAGATCCCGGCGGTCCGGTCCAGGAAGGCCTCGTTGAAGCGGTTGATCAACTTCTCCGCCCGGGCCCGCCAGTCCGTCGCCTCGGCATCCTCGCCGGCAGCCTCGGCCAACGCGGCCAGGTCGCGCAGGGTCTCGATCACGTACGCGGTGCCGATCAGGAAGCCGCCCTCGGGTGGCTGCGGATCGTGCGGCTGCCCCGGTTCGTGCTGCTCGGCCGGCGGATACCAGTCGGCGAAAACGTCCATCGCCAGCCCGTCGCCCGACTCGAGGCTGGCCAACAGCCACTCGGCGTAGCGCCGAACCGCCGGCAGGTGCCGGGTGACGATGCCACGGTCGCCGTAGTGCTGCCAGTGTTGCCGGACCAGCTGCGGATAGCTGCCGGTGACCGACGGCGAGATCGGGAAGTCCGCGGCGAACGGGCCGAGCGGCGCGATGATCCCCAGCCCGCCGGACTCGGACTGGGACACCCGGATGTCGTCCAGCCACTTGGCCAGCCAGGCAGCGCTGTCGAACCCGTTCAGCAGCGTCGCGCCGGCCAGCCGCGGCTGGCCCAGCCAGCCCAGCTTGGTGTACATCGGGGCGATGTCGGGCTGGCCGTGCAGACCGTTCAGGTTGGTCCGGACGGTCGCGTCCACGATCCACTGCAGCACCGGCTCGTCGATCTTCAGCCGCATCGTCCGCTCCAGATCACTGCGCACCGGCACCGCGACCACGTCGAGCGCCGGTCCGCCGGTGACCTCGACATAGCGGAATCCCTGATAGGTGAACCAGGGCTGCCAGTCGACCGGGCCCCCGTCGGCCAGGTATTCGTCCCGCTGGTGCCGTCCGGTAATCGACGGATTCAACACGCTGGCCGGCGGGCCGATCTCGATCCGGCCGTTCGGGCCGAGCTTCTCGTGATACTGGATCGTGATCTTGGTGCCGCGGCGCAGCCGGCCGCGGAGCCGGACCCGGCCGGTGGTCACTTCGCCGAAGTCGTACAACACGGTGCCCGGCTCGACCTCGGTGATCTTGGTCGGCCGGATCGGCGCGTCGGTCCGGACCGGCTGGTTCGGGTACGCCTCCAGCCGGCCGCCCGGGTCGTCCATGATCGCCGCCGCCGGCCAGTCGTGATCATCGAAGCCCGGCTCGGCCCAGCCGGCCAGCTCGGCCTCCCGCCGGGCGTCGAACGTCTCGCCGGTGTACACGCCGTCGAAGATCACCGGGCCTTCGGTCTGCCGCCAGTCCGGCCCGCTGCCGACGGTGATCGTCTTCCCGTCCGGCAGGGTCACCTCGAGCAACGCCAGCAGCCGCGGCTCACCGGTCCAGGCGTAGAGGTTGCTGCCGTCGGAGTCGGCCGCTCGGCTGGCGAAGAAGCCACGTCCGAGCGCGACACCGAGCGCGTTGGCGCCGCGCCGGAGCAATCGGGTCACGTCGTGGCTGGTGTACAGCAGCCGACGGTCGAAGTCGGTGGCCGGCGGCGACAGCGCGATGTCGTCGACCCGATGCCCGTTGATCAACGCCCGGCCGTGGCCGAGTCCGACCAGGTAGAGCCGGGCCGTCTTCGGCTTCGCCGGCAGCGAGAACGTGGTCCGGAGCAGCGGATCGGCCGGCGGGTCGGGCGGCAGCGCGTACAGCCACCGGTCCCGCGCCGGCAGCTTCGTGCCGTCCTGGTAGGCGTCGCCGCCCGGATAGGGCGAGTCCGGCCGCGGCTGATTCGGGTCGCCGTCGCCGTCGGCACTGGACCAGGTGAGGTCCGGGCTGTCCGACGTGGCCTCGAGGAAGTAGTCGCCGGCCGGCAGCGGTTGATCAAGGTCGATCCGGGCGGCCGACTCGCCGACCAGGCCGGTCACCTCCGTCGCCGCGCGTTGATCACCGTCCGGTCCACCGGCGCGCAGCCGCAGCATGACCGTCGCCGGGTCGTCGCCGCGGTTCACGAACAAGGCCGCTACGGCGACCATCGGACCGGCCGTGTGGAAGGTCTGGCCGAGCACCTTCCCGGTGACCGCATCGTCGACGTACTCGGCCGGCGGCAGGGTCCGGGTCGGCAGCGGCAGCTCGACCCCGCTGCCGATCCACTGCGCCGGCCAGTCCTCGCCCGCCGGCAGGGCGGTCTCGAACCACGCCGACCGGGACCAGGGCCCGGCCTGCCCCGTTTCGTCCCAGACCCGGACCGTCCAGGAGTAGCGGGTCCGGTGCTCGAGCGCCGGGCCGCCGTACCTGATCGCCTGCTGGTCGGCCGACTCGACGCGGCCGCTGTCCCAGAGCACCTGCGTGGCGCCGGCACTGCTCGGCCCGACTGCCGTGGTCGTGACCCGGATCCGGTACGCGGTCTGCCGGCGATCCCGGCCCGGCCCGGCCAGCAACCAGCCGAGCCGCGGCTGCCGGCCTTCGATGCCGAGCGGATCGGTCAGATAGTCGCTGCGCAGCCGGTACGGCAGCAGTCCCCTCCCCGACCACTGTTGATCATCGGCGGTGGCGTCGGCCGCCACGGCGGTCGTGGTGGCGACCCCCGCCACGCCGGAGAGAAAGACACGTCGACTGACGTTGCGCACGCTGGCTCCTCGATCGAGATCCCTGACCCATCCCAATCTCGCAACCGATGACGGCCGCCGGTAGTGACATCGATCATGGATCACCCCGTGCCGCCGTCCGGCGTCAGCGGCGCTCGAGCCGCTTCTCGAACCAGTGGTCGGCGTAGGCCTCGTCGCTGAACGGGTCGACCTCGGTGTAGCCGGCCGAGCGATACAGTGCGATCGCCGGACCCAGGGCCCTATTGGTCTCGAGCCGCAGCAGCCGCACGCCCCGGTCCGCGGCCGCGTCCTCCAGGGCGGCCAACAGTCGCCGGCCGACGCCGAGGCCGCGGACCGAGCCGTCGACCCACATCCGCTTGATCTCGGCCGGCCCATCCCGATGGAACTTCAGCGCACCGCAGCCGACCGGATCGTCGCGTAGCCGGGCGATCAACAACAGGCCGCGCGGTTCGCGCAGTTCGTCGGCGCCGGCCGAGATGCTCCGCCGGGGATCGAAGCCGGACTCGAACCGTTCGTCGAGTTCCGTGACGTAGGCGGACAGGCAGCGCTCGGCGTCTCGATGCTCGGGGTCACTGGGCGTGATCTCGACCATGGCCGCGGTCAGCAGCCGCTCGACCTCGGCCATCGCGGCGACCAGCCGGGCCCGTTGATGATCCCCGAGCGGCATCAGCATGGACCGCGCCAACTCGTCACTGCGCCGGTCCAGAACCTTCCGTTCGGCTCGGCCGCGGGCGGTCAGCCGAGCCACCCGGACCCGCCGGTCGGCCTCGGCCGCGGTCACGGTGATCAGGTCGGCCGCGGCGAGCGAGGCCAGCATCCGGCTGAGATAGCCGGAGTCCAGACCGAGCCGGGATCGCAGGTCGCGCAGATCGCACCCGGAATCGCCGATCTCCCAGAGCACCCGCGCCTCGCCGAGCGGCCGTTGTCGGGCCAGATAACGCTCGCGCAGCGCGCCGACGCGCTGGGTGACGGTGCGGTTGAAGCTCCGGACCGTCGCCACGGCCGTCATTTCATCCATCCTCTGACTATAGTCAGAGAAATCCCTAGTGCCCGGGATCGGCGAGCTAGACACTGGGGAGTTGAGGGGTTTCGTTCCCTGAGCCTGTCGAAGGGCAAGCTCGATGATCATCGAAACGCGCCTACACGGCGTGATCTGGCCGGCCCTTCGACAGGCTCAGGGAACGTAAACCCCAACGTCCCTATCGACGACACCACAGGCCCGGTCTTCGGATCAGCGCCGCTTGGCCGGCGCCTTCTTCGCGGTCGTCTTCTTCGCGGCCGCCTTCTTGGCTGCGGTCTTCTTCACCGGTGCCTTCCGGGTGGCCGTCTTGGTGGCGGCGCGCCCGTTCGGGCTTGCCGCCGACTTCGACGCCGCCGCCGACTTCGACGCCGGCGCGGACTTCGACGACTCGGTGGACTTGGCGGCGGTCTTGGTGGACGCGCGCCGGGTCGAACTCTTGGCCGCGGCCGCCTTGGTGCTGGCCGCGCGGCCGTTGCTGGCCGGCTTGGCGTCGGCGGCGAAGATGTCCGGCTGGGCGTCGCCGACCGGGATGTGCCGGCCGTCGAGGATCCGGGAGAGGAAGCCGCCGGTGTGCGAGGCCGGGTCGGCCGCGACCTGTTCCGGGGTGCCCTCGACGATCACGGTGCCGCCGCGGGAGCCGCCCTCGGGACCCATGTCGATGATCCAGTCGGCCGTCTTGATCACGTCCAGGTTGTGCTCGATCACCACCACCGTATTGCCGGCGTCGACCAGTCGGCCGAGCACGCCGAGCAGTTTCCGGATGTCCTCGAAGTGCAGGCCGGTGGTCGGCTCGTCCAACACGTACAGGGTGCGGCCGGTGGATCGCTTCTGCAGTTCGCTGGCCAGCTTGACCCGCTGCGCCTCGCCACCGGACAGGGTCGGTGCCGGCTGGCCGAGCCGGACGTAGCCGAGCCCGACGTCGAGCAGCGTCTTCAGGTGCCGGTTGATCGCCGGCAGGGCGGCGAAGAAGGCGACCGCCTCCTCGATCGGCATGTCCAGCACCTCGGAGATGGTCTTGCCCTTGTAGTGCACCTCGAGGGTCTCCCGGTTGTACCGGGCGCCGTGACACACCTCGCACGGCACGTACACGTCCGGCAGGAAGTTCATCTCGATCTTGATCGTGCCGTCGCCGGCACAGTTCTCGCAGCGGCCGCCCTTGACATTGAAGGAGAAGCGACCCGGCTGATAGCCGCGCACCTTCGCCTCCGGCGTCTCGGCGAACAACTTCCGGACGCTGTCGAAGACGCCGGTGTAGGTCGCCGGGTTGGATCGCGGCGTCCGGCCGATCGGCGACTGGTCGACGTGGATCACCTTGTCGATCTGGTCGGCGCCGCTGATCGTCCGGTGCCGGCCGGGCACGTCCCGCGCGTTGTAGATCCGCTTGGCCAGCGAGGTGTAGAGGATCGAGTTCACCAGGGTCGACTTGCCCGAACCGGAGACGCCGGTGACGGCGATCAACTGGGACAGCGGGAAGGAGACCGTGATGTCACGCAGGTTGTGCTCGACCGCGTTGTGCACGGTGATCTTGCGGTCCTCCGACTGCGGCCGGCGCCGGGCCGGTAGCGGGATCTCCCGGCGGCCGGAGAGGTAGGCCCCGGTCAGTGAGTCCTCGCAGGCCAGCAACTCGTCGACCGTCCCGGAGACGACCACGTGGCCGCCGTGCTCCCCCGCGCCCGGGCCGATGTCGACCGCCCAGTCGGCGGTCCGGATGGTGTCCTCGTCGTGCTCGACCACGATCAGCGTGTTGCCCAGGTCGCGCAGCCGGACCAGGGTCTCGATCAGTCGCCGGTTGTCCCGCTGGTGCAGCCCGATGCTCGGCTCGTCCAGCACGTACAGCACGCCGACCAGGCCGGAGCCGATCTGGGTGGCCAGCCGGATCCGCTGCGCCTCGCCGCCGGACAGGCTGCCGGTGGGCCGGCTCAGCGACAGGTAGTCGAGGCCGACGTCGAGCAGGAACCGGAGCCGCTCGTTGATCTCCTTCAGCACCCGCTCGGCGATCTGCCGCTCCCGGGCGGTCAGCTCCAGCCGGGACAGGAAGGCGGCCGCCTCGTCGATCGACAGCGCCGACACCTCGGCGATGTTCTTGCCGCCGAGGGTGACGGCCAGCGACGACGGCTTCAGCCGGGCGCCGCCGCAGGCGTTGCACGGCACCTCCCGCATATAGCCGGCGAACCGCTCCCGGGAGGTGTCGCTCTCCGCCTCGGCGTGCCGCCGCTCGATGTAGGAGACGACGCCCTCGTATTTGGCGTTGTAGCTGCGCTCCCGGCCGTACCGGTTCTTGTAGCGCACCTGCAGCTGACCGGGGACACCGTGCAGCAACAGCTTCTGCACCCGGGCCGGCAGGTCACCCCACGGGGTGTCGGTGCTGAAGCCGGCCTGCTCGGCCAGCGCGTCGATCAGCCGGATGAAATAGTCGGCGATGTGCGCCGACGACCAGGGCGCGATCGCCCCCTCGGACAGGCTCTTTTCCGGATCGGGCACGACCAGGTCGGGGTCGACCTCCATCCGGGTGCCGATCCCGGAGCACTCCGGGCAGGCGCCCCACGGTGCGTTGAAGGAGAACTGCCGCGGCTCCAGCTCCTCGATCGCGATGTCGTGCTCGTTGGGGCAGGCCATCTTCTCCGAGTAGCGCCGCTCGCGCAGCGGATCCTTCGCGTCCAGGTCGACGAAGTCGATCGACACCACGCCCTGGGCCAGCCCGAGCGCGGTCTCGACCGAGTCGGTCAGCCGCTGCTTCACCGACGCCTTGACCGCGATCCGGTCGACGATCACGTCGATGGCGTGCTTCTTCTGCTTGTCCAGGGTCGGCGGCTGGGTCAGCTGCACCGGCTCGCCGTCCACCCTGGCCCGGGCGAAGCCCTGGCTGGCCAGCTGCCGGAACAGCTCGACGTACTCACCCTTGCGGCCGCGGATCACCGGGGCCAGCACCTGGAACCGGGTGCCGTCCTCGAGATCCATCAGCCGGTCGACGATCTGCTGCGGCGACTGTCGGCTGATCGGCTCGCCGCACTGCGGGCAGTGCGGCCGGCCGGCCCGGGCGTAGAGCAGCCGGAGGTAGTCGTACACCTCGGTGATCGTGCCGACGGTCGACCGCGGGTTGCGGTTGGTCGACTTCTGGTCGATCGAGACGGCCGGCGACAGGCCCTCGATGAAGTCCACGTCCGGCTTGTCCATCTGGCCGAGGAACTGCCGCGCGTACGCCGACAGCGACTCGACATAGCGCCGCTGCCCTTCGGCGAAGATCGTGTCGAAGGCAAGACTCGACTTGCCGGAGCCGGACAGGCCGGTGAACACGATCAGCGCATCGCGCGGAAGGTCCAGCGAGATGTTGCGCAGATTGTGCTCTCGGGCACCACGGATCATCAGTCGATCAGCCACGTCGGTCATGCTATGCCGGTCCACTGACAGTCCGGATCCGGTCGCGCTGAATCCGGAGTCGCCGTCCCACAGTCCGAGCGCGGCAGTAGGTTATTGCGCATGAGCTCCGCGGACACACCTGGTGATCCAGCCGCCGAACAGCTGGAAACTCTGCGCGGGATGATGTCGTCCGCGACCGCCCAACTGCTCGGCGACACGATCGCCGTGACAGACGAGGACTGGCGCAGCCCGAGCCGGCTGCCCGACTGGAGCCGAGGTCATGTCGGCAGCCACGTCGCCCGGCAGGCCGACGCGCTGAGCCGACTGCTCAGCGGTGCCGTCAGCGGCACCCCAGGTCAGATGTACGAATCGGACCAGCAGCGCGACGCCGAGATCGAGGACGGGTCGGGCCGCACCGGGCTGGACCTGCAGATCGATCTGGACACCGCCGCCGAACGGCTCTGGGAGCGGATGGAAGAGGTCGACGCGGCCGGCAAGTGGTCGGAGTCGGTCACCCTGCGCGGCGGCGCCACGGTGCCGGCCCGGTTGCTGCCGCTGGCCCGGCTGACCGAGGTGGTGCTGCACCACGTCGATCTGGACATCGGCTACGAGATCGCCGCGATCGACGGACCGGTCGCCGGCTGGCTGATCGAGTGGTGCTCGCTCCGGCTGCGCGCCCGGGAGGGCTTCCCCAGTCTGTCCTTGATCATCGACGGCGGCGAGGCCGTGGCCGTCGGCTCCACCGGCGAGGCTCGCGAGGTGCGCGGCCCGGCGCCGCAACTGCTCGGCTGGTTGACCGGTCGCTCCGGGACCGACGGGCTGAGCGGCGCCGACGGGCTCACCCTGCCGGCTTTCTGATCATCAGGAACTGATCGAGGCGTCCTTGATCAGCACGCTGGAAAGGAGTCCATCGATGGCCGGACTGAATCACGTCACCGCCGAGGGCCCACCGGTCACCGTCCGGTTGTCGGACACCGTCACCATGATCAAACTCTCGGTCGGCCCGATGGACAACAACGCGTACCTGTTGCGCGGCCGGACCGGATCGGTGTTGATCGACGCGGCCGCCGATCCGGAACGGCTGCTCGAGGTGATCGGTGATCAGCCGCCGGAGGTGATCGTCACCACCCACCGGCACCAGGATCACTGGCAGGCCCTGGCCGAGGTCGCCGAGGCGACGAAGGCGCAACTGGTCTGCGGCCGGCCGGACCTGGACGCGATCGCGACCGGTGCCTGGGTGGAGAACCTGACCGGCGTCTGGGACGGCGACGTGGTGGCGCTCGGCGAGGAGTCGCTGGCCGTGATCGGATTGGTCGGCCACACGCCGGGCTCGATCACCCTGGTCTATCGCGGCTCCGATGAAGTCGATCACCTGTTCACCGGCGACAGCCTGTTTCCCGGCGGGCCGGGCAAGACCGGCGGACCGGAGGACTTCGGGTCGCTGATGGACGACCTGGAGGCCAAGATCTTCGGCGGCTTCGGCGATCCTGCCGTGGTCCACCCCGGGCACGGCGACGACACCACGCTGGCGGTCGAGCGGCCGCAGCTCGGCGTGTGGCGGGCCCGCGGCTGGTGATCAGCTCAGGTCCACGAACCCGGGTCGCAGCGTGAACTGGTGATCTCCGTTGACGCAGTTCACGGTGTCCTCCGGTTCACTGGCGCAGGCGACGCCGTAGAACGCGAGCACCTGTCCGGTCGGCAGCTCCTTGAACTTCAGGTTCGGAGAATCTCCCGAGATCGCCAACCGCGCCTTCCGGTCGCGGTCCAGCAGGATCGAGTTGGCCTGGACCTGACCCTTCCCGCTCGGCGCTGCTCCGGGGTCCTCCGGGAGCTCGCCGTAGCAGGCCACCGAGCCCGGGCCGTCGCCGGTCGCCGGAACGATCCCGCAATTGAACGCGCCACCCTGGATGGCGAAGTAGTAGGAGAAGTTGCCCTGGGTGTAGTCACCCGCGTAGTGCTTGACGTCCACGTGTGCGCCCGGCGGCAACGGGCTATCGGCCGGTGACCCGGGTGCGCACGCCGCCAGCGCGACCATGATCAGGACCAGACCCACGCTCCATCCGGCGGCGCCATTCATCCGTCGATCCATCTTCACATCGCTGGAGCCGCCGATCCGAATCGGCTGAGTCGGATCTCCACGCAAGCATGGTCGGAAAAGACAATTGTGCCGTCCGGCGGCGCGCAGCGTGGCCGCTTCCGCCAACTGAGGACGTCGCGGGCCCGTCGGTCGGCCCGATCAGTCGGCCCGGTCGCGGCGCCACTCGTCGACCATCGCGCGGGCTGCCGCGGCGTTCAGTCCGTCATCGTCCCGAATGGATTCCAGGATCGGCACGGCGTCCTCACCGTAGCCGTGCTGGAAGAGATAGGACGCCGCGGCGAACCGCATCGACTCCGGCTCGGTGTCGTCCAGCAGCGGTTTGAGCAGGTCGATGATCCGGCCCAGGTCCGCCCAGCGCTCGGCCACCCGTTCGCCGCGCGCGGCCTCGGCGTCGGCCGCTGCCGGATCGCCGTCCTCGAGGAGTTGCCGGGACAGGCTGAGATGGGCTCGGAACGTCGCGCGATCGATATCAGGGTTCATCGTGATGATCTCCGTAGCGGCATGAACTCCGTGGCATCCGGCAGGGCGCAGGAGCACCTTCGCAGGCAGGCTATCGCCCGCCCAGACCCTTCCCGCCACCATCTGCGTTTGTGGCGGGTCAGGCGGGAAGTGGCCGGGGGCCAGCAGGCGTGGGGGGGTTGGGAGGAACGGGGTGCGGAAGGCGGTCAGCGGCAGGTCGATCAGGGCGGTGCAGGTCGGATGCGTCGACGGTCTGCTCGGCGGTTTCATGATCACTCGTGATGATCTTGCTGGAGTCCGGAAGCCCGGCCGTGAACTCCGGATGTCACCGAACCGTAAGGTCGTCTCGAGGCCCGTTGCGGGGGCAGGCTCAGGCATCATGTGGACATGAATCCTGGACGGCGAGTCTGTCTGGTGCTCTCCTTGGCAGTCGTGCTTTCGGCCTGTGGGACTACCCAGCCCGAATCCGCGACAGCGCCGGCTGCGTCAACCTCGGCGACGCCCGAGAGGCAATCGCCGACTCCGACCGAGACCGTTGCACCGAAGCCTCAGACCCCTTCAAGGACGGCAAGCACAGCGGTGCCATCGCCGATACCCGAGGAACTGCGGTTCACGTCGAAGACACTCGACGGCACGACCTTCTCCGGGGAGAGCCTCACCGGCAAGGCTGCGGTGCTGTGGTTCTGGGCACCGTGGTGCCCGAATTGTCAGCGCGAAGCGCCGGGCGTTGCGGCAACAGCCAAGGCCAACGAGGGGTCGGTGACCTTCCTCGGCGTCGCAGCACAAGACGAGATCTCCGCGATGCAGAGATTCGTCGACGAGTACGACCTCGGCTCGTTCCAACACCTGGCCGATGTCGACGCGAAGGTCTGGCGACACTTCGAGGTGACCTATCAGCCCGCATACGCCTTCGTCCAGGCGGACGGCTCGGTCGAGGTGGTGAAGGGGCAGTTGTCCGAGGCCGAGCTGGGTGCCAAAGTCGCCGGGCTGACCGCACCGTGATCGATCCGGGAATCCTCGGATTCGCGTTGGCAGCAGGTCTTGTCGCGGCCGTCAATCCCTGCGGGTTCGCGATGCTGCCCGCCTATCTCTCCCTGGTGGTGGCCGGCAGCGGCGAAGCGATAAGCCAACCGCAGGCACTGTCCCGCGCCCTGGCCGCCACGATCATGATGGCCGCCGGATTCGTCGCGGTCTTCGGCGTCTTCGGACTGGTGATCGCTCCGCTGGCCGCCTGGCTCCAGGCCTACCTGCCATTCCTGACCGTCCTGATCGGAATCGCGCTGCTCGTGTTCGGCGGGTTACTGCTCACCGGACGGGAGATCACGATCATGGTACCGAGCCCGGTAACAGGCGCCCCCACGCGGCGCCTACGAACGATGTTCGGCTACGGGCTGGCGTACGCCGTGGCGTCGTTGTCCTGCACCATCGGCCCATTCCTCGCCGTCACTGGCGCAACCTTCCGCGCCGGTTCAGTGATCGGCGGCGTTATGGCCTATGTGGCCTACGGCGTGGGAATGGCGCTGATCGTTGGCGTTCTCGCGGTGGCCGTGGCACTGGCCGGTGTTTCGGTTGCCAGCGCGGTTCGGCGGATCCTGCCGATCATCAACCGACTTAGCGGTGTACTGGTCATCCTGGTCGGCCTGTACGTCGGCTACTACGGCAGCTACGAACTGCGCCTCTTTCTCGGCGACGGTAACCCCTCCGACCCGGTGATCGACACCGCCGCCGGGATCCAGGGGGCCATCGCCGGCTTGGTGGACGACTTGGGCCCGATGCCGCCACTGATCGCGCTCGCAGCGCTGATCCTCGGTACGGTTCTGTTCGCCGTACTGCACCGCGCCCGTCGCAGCACCGTACGGAAAACCGCGAGTCCACGTGATTAAGTCACCGTTGAATTGCACCCGGACTCGGATACCTCCCCGTCGCCGCTGCCGCGGATGAGTCATCGCTGGGTAGTGCTGGTGGCTCGCCAGCCATGAGTCGCGCATGAATCGATTCCGGCCGAGAACGGTGAAGGCCTCCGGACACCGGCGTCAACCGCGGTGGCCCGGCGCCGTCACCGCCGGCGCGTCGTGATCGAAAGGATCCGGGAAGTCGGTCAGCGGCAGGTCGATCAGGGCGGTGCAGGTCGGCTGGGCACATTCGCAGTCGTAGGCGCGGACGATGGTGGCCGGATCGGTGGTGGCCCAGGGTCGGGCCAGGCCGGCGCGGTACTGGCCGACGATCGCGGCGTTGCCGTGCCGAATCAGGTCCCGCCGCTCCTTGATCGTCGTCGCCGTCGGTTGATCATGAAGCCAGTCGGCACACGCTCGGACGATCGCGTCGACGGTCTGCTCGGCGAATGCATGATCACTCGTGATGATCTTGGTGCCGCCGACGGCGTCGACCTGCTCGGCGATCCGGGCGGCCCGATCGAGGTCGGCGGGACTGCCGGCGCCGCCCCAGCCGCGGCCCCGGTTCCGGGCCGCGCGGATCTGGGCGTCGGCGAACAGCCAGACCGCGTGCACCGGCGGACGGAGCGGGGCCGGGCCGACCACGGCCGGCGTGAACGGGGTCCCGTCGGTGATCACCGACGGCCGGTCCGGCAGCGCCGCGAGATCCTCCAGGGTCAAGGGACTGCGATCATGCTGCAGCCGCCGCTGCTCGGCCGGAGACAGCGCGGACCGCTGCGCGACGGTCAGCGATTCCCATTCGATCGCGACCGGATCACCGGCGGCGATCGCCCGGTCCCGGTGGTCCCAGGTCTTCGTGTCGCTGCTGTGCCAGCGGAACCCGTACCGCCGGGCCAGCAGCCGGGCCGCGGTGGTCTTGCCCGAGCCGGACGGACCACCGATCCACAACACCCGCTCCAGTGAAGTCACCGGGTCCGTTTTACCAGACTCCCGTTCAGCCGATGGTGCGGAACGGCCCGAGCCGTACGGTCCCGAGCTTGCCCTTGCGGACCTCGACCGGGGTGACCGGCTTGCCGAGCACGCCCGAGGGCAGCTTCACCTGCACCAGGTAGCGGCCAGGCTTGACGTCGACGAACCCGAACCAGCCGGACCCGTCGGAGCGCCGGACGACCTTGTCACCGGTCGACAGACTCGTCAGCGTCACTGCGGCCTGGTCAAGGACTCCGCCGCCCCGGATTTCGAGCTTGCCCTGCAGGTGTCCCCTGGTCGGCCGGGACTTCCACGGCATGTCCGGGACCGCGGCCGGCTCGGCGAAGAGGTCCGCGGCCAGGGCGTCGGCGAGCGCGTCCCGCTGCGCGGCGGCCTGCGCCGGGTCCGAAACCGCGAGCGCGCTCGCGTTGGCGTAGGAGTAGCCGGACCAGCCGATCACCCGATTGCCGGCGGCGGTCGGAGCCAGCGCGTCGCGGGCCTGGGCGAGGCTCTCCTCGATGCTGTTCAGATAGAGCGCCGGGCCGTTCACGGCGCTGCGCCGGCCCTGGTTGTCGGCCAGGAACTCACTCCACTGGTCGAACATCACCGACTGGTCGGCCCGGCTGTCGCGCTTGTAGTTCATCGCGATGTTGGTGTCCATGATTCCCTCGGCCAGCCAGCCCTTCCAGTCCTGCAGCACCTCGGAATAGGTCCGCGTCGCCTGGTAACCGCCGGCGGTGCCCTGCGGGCCGTAGCCGTAGGTGATGCCGTCCATGGACAGCCGGACCGACGGCTTGACCGCGTACAGCCCCAGGTAGATCTTCCGCACGTAGGACGTCACCTGCGCGCGGCGCCAGTCGGAGAACTCCGGGTCGGCCGGATCGGGGACGTCGGTCCGCCCGGTCGCCGCCTGGAACCTGGCGATCGAGGTCTCGCTGTAGCCCCATTCGCTGGTCGTCGTCACGGAGCTGTAGTCCGGGTAGCGGATGTAGTCCAGGTTGATGCCGTCGATGTCGTAGTTGCGCGCGATGCTGGCGATCCCGTTGACCAGGTAGTCCACGGCGTCCGGATTCGCCGGATCGAGGAAGACCCGGTCGGCCATCACCTCTTCGCCGTCCACCCGGCGGTTGATCCAGCGGTCGCGGCCGGTCGCCGTCACGCCGTGCTCGTGATAGGCGTGCTCGGGATTCGTCGGCGGGGTCAGGCTCCGCCAGAGGATCGTCGAGTTCACCCAGGCGTGCACCTCGAGGCCCGCGGCGTGGGCCTGGTCGATCACCTCGGCCAGCGGGTCGTACGGTGCCGGATCCACGCCCGCCGCCTGCGTCCGGGGGAAGCCGGAGTCGTTGCAGAAGCAGTCGGTCTCGCGGCCGACCTGGACCACGAGCGCGTTGGCCTTGACCCGCTGGGCGTCGGCGACGAGCTTGGTCACCTGCGCGGGGTTGTAGATCCCGGCGTTGAAGGAATCGACCCAATAGCCGCGCCACTGCTGCTGCTGGCCGGGGTCCGCCGCGGCGCTGCCCGACGGCAGCGCGAGTGCCATCGTCATGATCAAGACCGCCGCGATCGCTCCGAGTTTCGTACGTCTGCTGGACATCCTCATCGACCTCCCCTACCGTCCGGGCGCGACCCGCCACGGAGGTTATGTGGAGATTTCACCAGCAGCCGAGATCTGGAGTCAAGGTTCTACGGACAAGTCGTCCTCAGCCGGCGCGGCGCACCGCGTCCAACTCCGACTCGCCGAGTGGACCCTTCGCCTCGGCGGCCAGGCATTCCGCGAGCTCGGCGCGGTTCTTCACCCCGAGCACGACCGTCGCCACGCCCGGAACACTGAGGGCGTAACGGTGCGCCAGCGACGCGGCTGACTCCCCCAGCTCGGCCGCCAGTGCCCGGAACCCGGCGGCTCGCTCGAAGTCCACCGCGACCGGCAGGCCGGCCTCGACCTCGCGGTCCAGGGCATCGGTCAGCGACCCCGCCGCCACCGCGCGGATCCCGATCACCGGCACCGACGCCGCCCGGGCCGCCGTCACGATCTCACCGTTCGCCGGCTGGCCCTGATCCTCGAAGACCCACATGTCGCCGGTCTGGTCGAGGGCGTTCACGACCACCTGGACGGCGTCCGGTCGCGGGTCTGTGCCGAGCGTGTCGATCACCGCCGACGGAAAGCCGACCCCGGTGATCCCCCAGGCCCGGATCAGCCCCTCCTCGCGGAACTGCAGGAACGCCGGCACGACTTCGTCGCGAAACACCTGCCACTGGGTGGTCCGCGGTGCCTGCGCCGAACCGTCGGCCGGGCGCAGTTGGGAGTGCCAGAGGAACAGGTCGAGCCGATCACGGCCCAGCCGGGACAGGCTCTCGGTCAGGCTGCGTCGCATCCGCGCCGGAAAGTCGGTCTGATCGTCATCCGGCAGACCGAACTTGGTGGTGATCATGACCCGGTCGGCCGGCTGCTGGCGCAGCGCCTCGCCGACCACGACCTCCGCCTCGTGCCCCTCGCCGTAGCTCGGAGCCACATCCAGGTGGGTGATGCCGCCGTCGATCGCGGCCCGGACGGTCGCCACCGACTCCTCCCGGGTCGTCCTGCCCCAGACGGCGCCGATGCCGCCGCCACCCAGGGTCAGCGCGCTGACCGTACCCAATCGTCCGAAGTCTCGTGATTCCATGCCGTCAACCTACGGGCAGCTGGGCACCGGATCCCGGTCCAATCCGAACCTCCGACTCCGGGCCGAACCCCCTTTCGCGATCACCGCTCGCGGACGAGCTCGTAGGACCTGATCACGGTCTGCTCGACCGCGGTCCCGTCGGCAGCCGCCGCGGTGGCGTGCAGGGAGACGAAGCGAGCGTCCGACGGCGGGGGCGGCACCGTCGTCCGGTACGTGTCGCCGTCGCGGGTCAGCCGCAGCTTCGTCCAGGTCTCGCCGTCGTCGAACGACGCGCGCAGGGCAACGCTGTCCAGGGCCGGCGTCTGCCCAATGCCGGTCTCGACCCTGACCCGGAGCGGGAACGGCTGGTCCGCCGGTGCCCGGTTGAGCCGATCGAGGGCGCCGGACACGCGCGCCGTCAGCGTCGGGACCCGGTGATAGTCCTCGAACGGACCGCGGAAGGTCCAGGACGCGTCGACCCGGGTGGCCAGGGTCGACCAGTCCACCGCGCGGGTCGCCCGGGTGCTGAACCGATAGGTCGCCGGCTGCTCCGGATCCAGCTGGTCGAACGTGCCGCCACCCGGATCCTCGTTGCTTTCGATCACCTCGCCATCCCGGCTCAGGGTGTTGCTGGCGGCGACCCCGTCGTAGGACTGCAGACCGGTGTGATGGCCGGGCGTGGCGGCGGAGAACAGCCGGGACACCACCCACAGCTGCCCCTGCGAGAAGTCGATCACCGGCGCCGGTCCCAACCCGCCCCGGCCCCAGTGCCGGTTGCGTTTCTGGCCCGGTCGAAAGCCGACGCCGGGCGAGGTGAGGAAGTCGGTCTCGAAGCTGTGGTCGGTCTCCAGTTCGCTGTTCCACTTCACCCCGGGGCCGGCCGCGTAACGGTCGATCCGCCGACCCGGCACCGCGACCGCCAACGGCATCCGGTGATCACCGTCGGCGACGGCGACCGTGAGCGTCCCCGGCCGGTTGACGGCGACCCCTTCGCCGTGCAGCTGGGTGGTCACGGTGGCGAGCTCGGAGCCGCCGAACTTGAAGGTGGGCTTGGGGATCCGGTCTTCGATCCGGCGGGCCAGGAGATAGCCCCGCGGCGGTTGCCCGGCCGCCTCGGGTTCGGCCAGCGCACCGGCGAAGCCGAACTCGTACGAGTAGCTGCTGACCCGGCCGGTCGGCGTCGCGTAGAGGTCGGTGACCTCTCCGCCGCGGATCCGCGCGAAGTCATCACCGATGCTCACCCAGACCGCCGAAGGTCCGCTGGGCTTCGCGGTCTTGCTGTCCACCACCGCCCGGACCGGCTTGCCGGCGCGCGCGTCGAGCACCACCTCGGTGTCCTCGGTCAGCTTCAGCTCGGGCCGGGCGACCAGCGTCAGGTCGTCCGGGGTCGGGTCGGGCCGGTCGGTGGCGACGGGAGCGGTGAGGTCGTAGGTGCCGGCCGGCAACCGGACCGTGAACGGCTTGCCGTCCAGGTTTGTCGATCGGACCTCCTGGTCCGCCGGCCGCAGCAGGTGGACCGGCGTGGTCGCCGGCTTCCCGGCCCGATCCAGGGCCTTGATCGTGAGGTCGTACGACTCGACCTCCTGGTGGACCCCGAGCGGGCTCCGAGCCACCAGCGTGTCGCCGTCGCTGGCGGTCACCCAGGCGCCGAACAGTCCGTCGTCGGACGACACCCGGGTGTCCGCGGTGACCGTGACGCTCGCCGTGTCGCCGGCCGGGACGGTCAGCCGCGCCGGGCTGACCGCGAACATGCCGGCCGGTGCGTCCCCGGCGATCGCCAGGTCGAGCGTCCGCGGCGTCGCCGACGTGTTGCGGTACGTCAGCCGCTCGGTGCGCGGCTTGTCGTCGTCGTGCGGCCATTCGGCCAGACCGAAGCTGAGCGCCGCCGGCTCGGGCAGCACGGTCTGCTTGATCGCCGTGGTCAGGTCGACCCGACCCGCGCCCTGCTCGAAGACGTCGAGCTCGGGATTCGGTTTCGCCGACGCCATCAGTGCCGCCTTGAGTTCCGTCGCCCGCCAGTCCGGATGTTGCTGAGCCAGCAGGGCCGCCGCGCCGGCCACGTGCGGCGCGGCCATCGACGTCCCGGACTGGCTGGTGTAGTAATCGGTCGGATCCTCGTCGCCGCCGGTCGCCTTGGCCGCAACGATGGAGTCGCCGGGGGCCGAGATCTCGGGCTTGACCGCATCGTCACCGACCCGCGGCCCGAGGTTGGAGAACGGGCTGAGCCGCTCCTTCCGGTCCACGCTCGCCACCGCCAGCGCGCTGTCCGCGGTTGCCGGTGAGGAGACCCGCTCGTCGTTGAAGCAACTCTCCGGCGACGCCGGATGGTTGCCCGCGGCGACGACGAACAGCGTGCCGTGGCTCTTGGTCAGCGTGTCGACCGCCTCCGACACCGGGTCGGTCCCGTCGGTGGCACAACTGCCGAGGCTGAGATTGACGATCCGGGCACCGGCGGCCGCCCACTGCAGGCCGGCGATCAACTGCGATTCGGACCCGGTGCCGTCGGCACCGAGCACCTTGCCGACGAGCAGCCGGGCGTCCGGCGCGACCCCTCGATACTTGCCGTCCGAGGCGGCGCCGCTGCCGGTGATGATCGAGGCGACGTGGGTGCCGTGGCCGACGTCGTCGGCCGGGCCGCCGGAATCGGTGAAATCCTTGGCTTCGACGACCGCTTCGTCGAGGTCGGGATGGCTGTCGTCGATGCCGGTGTCGAGGACGGCGACCTTGACGCCCTGGCCGGTGAAGCCGCTCTGCCAGGCGGTCGGCGCCCCGATCTGCGGCACGCTGCGGTCCAACTGCCCCCGGACCGGTCCGTCCAGCCAGACCCGGTCGATGCCGGCCCGGCCGGATTTGAGTTCGCTCCAGAACGAGCCCGCGCCGCTCTTGCCGGCGGTGATCGCGCCGCCGCGGATGCTGGCCAGGTCCAGGCCGGCCCTGGCCCCGGTCGTGCCGAGCCCCTGCTTCGCCCCGACGCCCGCGTACCGGACGATCAGCGGCAGGTCCGGGCGGCGGGCGTCGTCGTACCCGGCCGCGCGGAGCAGCGCGATGTCGAACAGCCGTGGGTCGAGCCGGCCGGCGCCGACCAGCGGCAGCGCGTCGGCCGGGATCACGCTGAACCGGCCGTCCGCCGACCTCCGTTCGGCGAAGCCGATGCCCTCCCGGCCCGGGCCCGGCGTCAGGCGCACCACGCCGCGGGCCAGCTCGACCCGGTCGCCGGTGATCAGGGTCACCCGGACCCCGTCCGGGGCTGATCGTGGCGCCGGTTGGACCGGTTCGGCCACCGCGCTCGGGCCGGCCAGCGTCAGCCCGACCAGGGCCAGCGCGAGCACCAGCAGGGCGGGGATCAGGGTGTTCTGAGGCTTCGTCCGCACAAGAAGTCCCATCATCGGTCGTCGGGGAAGATCCGCGTGCCCGCTCGGGAGTCGACCCGCAGCCCGAGTTCAGCGGGTCACCTCCGTACCTGGCGCGAACCACAGCCACTGTTTCACCGTCGGCCCGAAAACCTCGGCACCGGCGATCCGGCTCGGCGGGTCGGCGACGACCCGCCGAGTGTTCGCTGATGGAGAACGGGTGGAAGAAACCGGAGGCCGGACGCCTTGAGCCTATGACGCTCAACTTCTTGTTCACGAGCGACTGGCTGACTGGAGGCTGAAAGCAATGTCTACGCAACTCCCTGTTCTGTTCTTGAACGACCTGGTCGTGCTGCCCGGCATGGTCGTCCCGATCGAGCTCGACGACACCTCGCGGACGGCCATCGACACCGCGCGGGCGAGCAGCGACGGACATCTCCTGGTGGCGCCCCGCCTGGACGACCGCTACGCCGCGTACGGCGTGGTGGCGACGATCGTGCAGACCGGACGGCTGCAGACCGGTGAGCCGGCGGCGGTGCTCCGGGCGGAGCGGCGGGCGAAGATCGGCTCCGGGGTGTCCGGGCCGGGCGCCGCGCTCTGGGTCGAGGCCGAAGAGCTGCCGGAGGAGGACACCGACACCGAGGAGATCCGGACGCTGGCCGGCGACTACCGGTCGCTGGTGGTGGCCAGCCTGCAGCGGCGGGACGCCTGGCAGGTGATCGACACCGTCAACCGGGTCACCGACCCGTCCGCGCTGGCCGACCTGGCGGGCTACGCCTCGTACCTGACCGATGAGCAGAAGCGGCAACTGCTGGAGACGCCGGCCGTCGCAGAGCGACTGACCGCGCTGATCGAGTGGACCAAGGACCATCTGGCCGAGGTCGAGGTGAACGACAAGATCGCCGACGACGTCCGGGAGGGGATGGAGAAGAGCCAGCGCGAATTCCTGCTCCGGCAGCAGCTGAACGCGATCCGCAAGGAGCTCGGCGAGGACGAGCCGGACGGGGCCGAGGACTACCGGTCCCGGGTCGAGGCGGCGGACCTGCCGGAGGCGGTCCGGACCGCGGCCCTGCGCGAGGTCGGCAAACTGGAGCGGTCCAGTGATCAGAGCCCGGAGTCGGGCTGGATCCGGACCTGGCTGGACACGGTGCTGGAGCTGCCGTGGAGCGTGATCACCACCGACTCGACCGACCTGGCCGGTGCCCGCCAGGTGCTGGACGCCGATCACCACGGGCTGGACGACGTGAAGGAGCGGATCGTCGAATACCTGGCAGTACGGGCTCGGCGGGCCGGGCGCGGCCTGTCGGTGGTCGGCGGCCGAGGCTCGGGCGCGGTGCTGGCGTTGGCCGGACCGCCCGGGGTCGGCAAGACCTCGCTCGGCGAGTCGATCGCCCGGGCGTTGGGCCGGAAGTTCGTCCGGGTCGCCCTCGGCGGTGTCCGGGACGAGGCCGAGATCCGGGGCCACCGGCGGACCTACGTCGGCGCGCTGCCGGGCCGGATCGTCCGGGCGATCAGCGAGGCCGGGTCGTTCAACCCGGTGGTGCTGCTGGACGAGATCGACAAGGTCGGCTCGGACTACCGCGGCGACCCGAGTGCGGCGCTGTTGGAGGTGCTGGACCCGGCACAGAACCACACCTTCCGTGATCACTACCTGGACTTCGATCTCGATCTGTCCGACGTGATCTTCCTGGCCACGGCGAACGTGATCGAAAACATCCCGCAGCCACTGCTGGACCGGATGGAGTTGATCACCCTCGACGGTTACACGGCCGACGACAAGATCGCCATCGCCCGGGACTTCCTGCTGCCGCGGCAGCGGGAACTGGCCGGACTGACCGCCGACGAGGTCGACCTGACCGACGAGGCGATCCGGGAGATCGCGGCCGACTACACCCGCGAGCCAGGCGTACGACAGCTGGAACGCCTGCTGGCCAAGGCGCTGCGCAAGGCGACCACCAAGCTGGCCGATGCTGAGGTCCCGGAGAACGAGGGGGAACCGGAGAAGTTGATCATCGATCTGGCCGACCTCCGGGACTTCCTGGGCCGGCCGCGGTTCACCCCGGAGTCGCACGAACGGACCTCGGTGCCGGGCGTCGCGACCGGGCTGGCGGTGACCGGGCTCGGCGGCGACGTGCTCTACATCGAGGCCGGCGCGGTGGACGGCAAGAGCGGCCTGACGCTGACCGGGCAACTGGGCGACGTGATGAAGGAGTCGGCCCAGATCGCCCTGTCCTACGTCCGGGCGCACGCCACCGAGCTGGGCATCGCCGACCTGTCCGTGCTGGACCGGCAGATCCACATCCACGTGCCGGCCGGCGCGGTGCCGAAGGACGGCCCGTCCGCGGGCGTCACGATGGTCACCGCGATCACCTCGATGGCGACCGGCCGACCGGTCCGGTCCGACGTCGGGATGACCGGCGAGGTCACCCTGAACGGCCGGGTGCTGCCGATCGGCGGGGTGAAGCAGAAGCTGCTCGCCGCCCAGCGGGCCGGCCTGACCACCGTGTTCCTGCCGCAGCGCAACGAACCCGACCTGGACGACGTCCCGGCCGAGGTCCGCGAGGCGGTGCAGATCCGGCTGACCACCGACGTGGCCGACCTGGTCGCCGCGGCGATCGAGCCGGCCGCGGCCACGGCGACGACCGGGGTGACGGCCGCCGCCTGACCGAGGCAACGACCAGGAGCCGCCGCCGGCTGTCCGGCGGCGGCTCTCGGCCGTCCGGGCGACTGTCGACCGCCCGGACAGCTCCGCTCCTCTGCCGTCGGCGAAGTGGCTCGACCGCGGCACCGGGATCAGCGGCCTCGACGCGCTGACCGCCATGCGGCCGCGCACGGTGATCGGGTCAGGCTGAGCCCGCCCCGACCTTCGGCCGGGTGGCGACGCGCTGCCGGCGCAGCACCGTGGCGATGCCGATCAGCAGCGCGAGCAATCCCAACCCCGCCGAGACGTACGGCAGCAGGCCGGCTCCGGAGAGACCGATCACCACGCCACCGAGGCCGCCGGCGATGCCACTGCCCAGATAGATCGCCGACGCGTTCAGCGACACCAACAGCCCGGCGCGCGGGCCGCTGATCTCGACCAGCAGGGTCTGTACCGGCGGGTTGAAGGCCCAGCCGAACATCCCCCACAACAGCAGCAGGATCCCGGCACCGATCACGGTCTGCGCGGCGAACGGCAGGATCACGACGAGCACCGTGAACCCGATCAACACGGCCAACAGCACGGCCCGGGTGCCGTAGCGGTCGGTGGCCCGGCCGCCGAGGGTGTTGCCGATCATCGCGCCCACGCCGTAGGTGACGAGCAGGACGATGACGACCGGCCCGTGCACCTGGGTCACCGCGCCGAGGAAGGGCACCAGGTAGGTGTAGGTGGTCATCGCGGCGACCACCCCGATCACACTCATCGCCAGCACGGCGAGCGCCCGCGGATCCGCGGCGACCGCCAGCCGCTCGCGCAGCCCGACCGCGGCGGGCGCCGGAACGGACGGCACCACCCGGGCCACGGCGATCGCGATCACCAGGCCCAGCACGGCGACCGCGGCATGCACCCCGCGGAAGCCCAACAGCGGCGCCAGCAACCCGCCGGCCGGCACGCCCGCGGCCATCGCCAGGGTCAGCCCGCCGAACACGATGGCGACCGCGCGGCCCCGCCGATCGGGCAGCAGGCCGGCGGCCACCAGGGTCGCGGTCGGCGTGAACGCCGCCGCCCCGACGGCGGACAGGACCCGACCGGTGGCCAGGACCGCGAAGTCGGGCGCAACCGCGGAGATCAGGTTGCCAGCGACCGTGATCAACAACGCGGCGACCAGCAGGGTTCGCCGGTTCCAGCGGCCGGTGATCGTGGCGACGACCGGCGCGCTGATCGCGTACGCCAGCGCAAAGGTCGTCGACAACTGTCCCGCGACGGCGAGGCTGACGCCCAGCTCGGAGCTGATCGCCGGCAACAGACTGGTGATCAGGTAGGCCGTGGTGCCGATCGTGAACGTGCCGGCGGCGAGCAGATAGAGACGTGGTGTCATGGAAGCCCCTCGAAGCGGACACGAACAGTGATCGCATAGTTCGATCGTGATCGTAGTACGATTTGGATCAAACTTCCATGGGGATCGTACAATGGGCGGTCATGAGCAGTGCGGCAGAAGTGATCGACGCTCCGGAGCGCGATCAGATCAGCATCGACGAGGTGCTGCGAGCGCTGGCCGACCCGGTGCGGCTGTCGATGATCCGTCAGCTCGCCGCCCATCCGCGGGTCGATTACGGCGTCGCCTGCGGCGAGATCCCACTGGAGATCAACAAGTCCACCCGGACGCATCATCTGAAGGTGCTCAGACTGGCCGGGGTGATCACGATCCGCGCGGACGGAACCCGCCGACTCGTCACCCTGCGCACCGCGGATCTCGACGCCCGATTCCCCGGCGTGCTCGACGCGATCCTGCTGCGCCGATGAGTCGGCCCGGCGGTGGGCGGGTCCCGGTGATCATCTTCCACTCGACGTTCGGGCTGCGGCCGGTGGAACTGGCGGCCGCGGACCGGCTGCGGCGGGCCGGCCACCGGGTCGGGGTCCCGGACCTGTTCGGCGGCGCCGTCGCGGACGGCGCCGACGGCATCCCGACACTCGAGGCCGGGTTCGCGCTGCAGAAGCGGATCGGTTGGGAGACCGTGATCGGCCGGGCTCGCGAATCGCTCCGGGCGCTGCCGCCGGAGACCGTGCTCTGCGGATTCTCGATGGGGGTCGGCGTGATCAGCACCCTCTGGCCGGAGCGGCTCGAAGCCGCCGGCGCGATCTTCTTCCACGCGACGACGGAGGTGCCGGCGGGGGTCGCGGCCGGGACCCCGGTGCAGACCCATGCGGCGGTGGACGACCGGTTCGCACCGGCCGACCGGCTGGCCCGATTCACCGAGAGTGCCGCCCGGGTCGGCGCCGACGCGGCCTGCTACACCTACCCGGGTGCCGGTCACTTCTACACCGACCCGAGCCTCCCGGACCACGAACCGGCCGCCGCTGCGCTCACCTGGCAACGCATCGAAGCGCTGCTGGCATCCCTGCCCGGCTGACTGCCGGCTGGGTCAGCGGAGCCCTTCGGCGGGTTCGGCCGGCTCGGCCGGGGCGTGGTCGTCGGTCCAGCGCGACCTGATCAGGCTGGCCACCGTGGTCACCACCAGCACCACGATGATCACCATCAGCGAGAGCCAGGTCGGGATCTCCGGCACGAGGTGCGGGTCGATCCCGATCCAGGACAGCACCGGCGTGGCGTGCAGGGCGTGCATCAGCAGTTTGACGCCGATGAAGGCGAGGATCACCGAGAGTCCGAGGGACAGATAGACCAGGCGACGGAGCAGCCCGCCGAGCAGGAAGTACAACTGCCGCAGGCCCATCAGCGCGAACACGTTCGCGGTGAACACCAGATACGGCTCCTGGGTCAGGCCGTAGATCGCCGGGATCGAGTCCAGGGCGAACATCAGGTCCGTGCTGCCCAGCGCGATGATCACCATCAGCATCGGCGTGGCCATCCGGCGACCGTCGATCCGCGGCACCACCCGGGTGCCGTGGAACTCGGGGGTCGACGGGATCCGGCGCTTGACCCACCGCATCGCGATGTTGTCCGGCGCTTCCTCGTCATCGTCGTGGTTGCGGTAGTCGATCACCAGCTTGACCGCGGTGAAGATCAGGAACGCGCCGAAAAGGAAGAACACCCCGGCGAACGCGTCGATCACCACGGCGCCGAGGGCGATGAAGATGCCGCGGAAGACCAGCGCCAGGACGATGCCCACCATCAGCGCGAACTGCTGCAGATGCCGCGGCACCTTCAGCGCGCCCATGATGATGATGAAGATGAACAGGTTGTCGATCGACAGGCTGTATTCGGTCAGCCAGCCGGCGAAGAACTCGCCCGCGTACTGCGGACCGGAGATCCCCCAGATGGCGAGCCCGAAGATCACCGCCAGCGCGATGTAGATCGCGATGAAGATGCCGGCTTCCTTCATCGAAGGTTCGTGCGGCCGCCGGCCGATGACGAAGACGTCGAGAGCCAGGATGGCCACGGTCACCGCGACCGTGATGATCCAGGCATACAGATGAACGTCCATTCAGAACCTTCCGAGATTCGGGGCAAGGGCTCACCGTCTCGGAGGTCTCTTCCGCCGGATTGCTATCCGGCCGGGGAACCGGGGGCCGCCGAGTCGCTACGTCTGCGACTCGCCGTCCGCCGTGATGACGACGCCACGCGTGGGAATACTCCCCTCCGGGCCGCAATTGTTCCAGGACTCACCCGGCCTGGGAAATTTGACAGGCCCCGCGGGTCCACAATCGCCGCCAGTCATTACAGCGCCAGGCTATGGACCCGCTATTCCGGGCCGCCGGGCGGTGTGGGTCAGATCACGCCGGGAACGGTGACTCGAGGAGGGAGGATCAGCGGTTGGCCTCGACCATCTGGCGCAACTCCTTCTTCAGCTCGGAGATCTCGTCCCGCAGTCGGGCGGCGAGCTCGAACTGGAGATCCGCGGCGGCGGTGTGCATCTGGTCGGTGAGGTCCTGGACCAGATCGGCCAGGTCGCCGGCCGGCAGGCCGGCCAGCTCGCGGGCCCGCTCGCTGAGGTCGGCCGCCTTGCCCAACGCCGGCACGGCCGCCTTCTGCCGCCGCCCGCCGCGCTTCGACAGCAGGTCGTCGGTGTCGGCGTCCTCGCGGGCCAACATGTCGGTGATGTCGGCGATCTTCTTCCGCAGCGGCTGTGGATCGACCCCGTGGGCCTTGTTGTAGGCGACCTGCTTCTCCCGCCGCCGGTTGGTCTCCTCGATCGCCGCGGCCATCGAGTCGGTGATCTTGTCCGCGTACATGTGGACCTGGCCGGACACGTTTCGGGCGGCCCGGCCGATGGTCTGGATCAGGCTCTTGGCGCTGCGCAGGAAACCCTCCTTGTCGGCGTCCAGGATCGCCACCAGCGACACTTCCGGCAGGTCGAGGCCCTCGCGCAGCAGGTTGATCCCGACCAACACGTCGAACGCTCCGGTGCGCAGCCCGCGGAGCAGCTCGATCCGCTGCAGGGTGTCCACCTCCGAGTGCAGATACCGGGTCTTGATCCCGTTCTCCAGCAGATAGTCGGTCAGGTCCTCCGACATCTTCTTGGTCAGGGTGGTGACCAGGACCCGCTCCGACTTCTCGGCCCGGACCTTGATCTCCCCCATCAGGTCGTCGATCTGCCCGTGGGTCGGCTTGATCACCACCTCGGGATCGACCAGGCCGGTGGGCCGGATCAGCTGCTCGACGAATCCGTCCGAGCGGGCCATCTCGTAGTCACCGGGGGTGGCGGAGAGATAGACGGTCTGGCCGATCCGTTCGACGAACTCCTCGAACCGCAGCGGTCGGTTGTCCATCGCACTGGGCAGCCGGAACCCGTGCTCGACCAGGGTCCGCTTCCGCGACGCGTCACCCTCGTACATGCCGCCGATCTGCGGGATGCTGACGTGCGACTCGTCCACCACCAGCAGGAAGTCCTCGGGGAAGTAGTCGAGGAGACAGTTGGGCGCTTCGCCCGGACCGCGGCCGTCCATGTGCCGGGAGTAGTTCTCGATCCCGGAGCAGGTGCCGATCTGACGCATCATCTCGATGTCGTAGCTGGTCCGCATCCGCAGCCGCTGGGCCTCGAGCAGCTTGTTCTGCTGCTCGAACTCGGCCAGCCGTTCGGCCAGCTCGGCCTCGATCTTGACGATCGCGGCCTCCATCCGCTCCGGTCCCGCGACATAGTGGCTGGCCGGCATCAGGAAGACCTCCTGGTCCTCCGAGATCACCTCGCCGGTCAACGGGTGCATCGTGGACAGGGCCTCGATCTCGTCGCCGAAGAACTCGACCCGGACCGCCATCTCCTCATACTTCGGGAACACCTCGAGGGTGTCGCCGCGAACCCGGAAGGTGCCGCGGGTGCCGGCCAGGTCGTTGCGGACATATTGCACGCCGACCAACTCCCGCAGCAGTTTGTCGCGCTCGATCTCCTGCCCGACCCGGAGCTGGACCATCCGGTTGAGGTAGGTCTCGGCGCTGCCCAGGCCGTAGATGGCGGACACGGTGGCGACGACGACCACGTCGCGCCGGGTCAACAACGAGTTGGTGGCCGAGTGCCGCAGCCGCTCGACCTCCTCGTTCAGCGAGGAGTCCTTCTCGATGTAGGTGTCGGTCTGCGGGACGTACGCCTCGGGTTGGTAGTAGTCGTAGTACGAGACGAAATACTCCACCGCGTTCTTCGGGAAGAACTGCCGCAACTCGTTCGCGAACTGGGCCGCCAGGGTCTTGTTCGGCTGCATCACCAGCACGGGCCGCTGCAACCGCTCGGCCAGCCAGGACACCGTCGCGGTCTTGCCGGTGCCGGTCGCGCCGAGCAGCACGATGTCCTGCTCGCCGGCGCCGATCCGGCGCTCCAGGTCGGCAATCGCCGTCGGCTGGTCGCCGCCGGGCTCGAAGTCGGCATGCACCTTGAACGGTGCCACGGTACGGATCAGGTCGTCGAGCGGACGCATGCTGGAGAGCCTACGACCCGGCACCGACAGCGGCCTGGTTCAGTCCAGCATCGACTCCCACATCGACTCGACCATGGCGGCAAAGTCCTGCATCGTCTGATCCTTGGTCGACCCGGGTTGTAGTGCAGCGACAGGATTCCGATGATGTCGTTCTCGGTCCCGGCGACGACGCACCGCAGGCTGATCGGCCCCGGACCCGAACATTCCGGTAGCCGTTCCGGTCACTTCACATCGCACCGCTTCGCAACCACCTGCGGTCCGGACCGTGGCGTCGGTGAACGTTGCGTTGGTGAGCCCATACCCGGCCATGGCTGTCGCAGCGCTCGGCCGGCTCTTGGCTCAGCTCGGCGAACGTGGACCCAGGACCATCAACCGGCCACGCTCCACCTTCTTCGACCGCGAATCCTCCGCTGCCGACTCCTCGATGGCCCAGCCGTCCGGAACCGTCACAGTGACGCCGTGGCCGAGATCGACCATCCCCCCCGGGCCCCGAGGCTCCGACCGGCTGCAACAGCTCCTGGATGTCATCGAAACTGTCGCCGAAGACGAGGAAAACCACACCGACGGCCGCCAGCAACCCGACCGCGGTGGTGACGAGCGCGATGACCGCCGGGCGGCAGCGGTCAGCTGACCAGCGACTGCAGGATGGAGGTGGCCATCGACTTGTAGTCCTCGATGGCCTGGTCCTTGGTGGACTTGTCGTAGACCAACCAGCCCGCCCCCACCGTGCCGTCGGAATTCTTGCCGATCACGGCGGCGACCCCCATCGGAACCGATCCTCCGCTGCCGGTGGCGGTGCCGGTCATCCCACACTGCGCAGCGTCGAGGCTGCCCCCCGTGTCGATGGTCTTGGCGGCCTGGAACTTGGTGTTGGTCATGTCCTTGGCCACGCTCTTCATGAACCCGTCGCACAGTTGCGACGCGGTCCCCGACGCCCCGACGAACGACTGGCCGTAGAACGCGTCGCTGCCGTTGGAGAACTCGAAGGAGTTCGCATGCTTCTCGGCCAGGCCCCAGCCGCTCGCCAGCGTCACGCTGACCCCGTTGCCGAGGTCGACGGCCTTGCCGCCGCCGCCACCGCCGGTCGGGTCGTCGCTCGGGTCGTTACTGGACGGCTGCTGGGTCGGGTCATCCGACGGGGGGGCGGACGGATCCTCGGACGGATCCTCCGACGGGTCCTCGGTCGGCGGTGCGGTGTTGGTCGGCGTGATCGTCGCCGACGGTTCCCCGCCACGGTTGAGCGCCATGAAGATGCCGCCGACCGCCACCAGCAGGACGACCGCGGCGACCACGATGCCGATGATCATCGCGCTGCTGCGCTGGGCCGGCTGCTGGCCGCCGGGCCCACCGGGCGGACGCTGCTGACCTCCGCCGCCGTAGCCGCCCGGCTGCCCCTGGTAGCCGCCCTGCTGATAGCCACCCTGTTGGTAGCCACCCTGCTGCGGATACCCGCCCTGCTGCTGGTAGCCGCCCTGCTGCCCCCAACCGCCACCCTGCTGCGGCTGCTGGCCCTGCTGCGGATACTGCGGCTGACCCTGCTGCGGCGGCTGACCCTGCTGCGGGGGCTGGCCCTGCTGCGGCGGCCATCCCGGCTGCCCGCCCTGCGGCTGCTGCTGACCCCACTGGCCCGGCTGCTGGCTCATGACCGGCCCTCCTCAGCCTGGCCGCGGTCCGGTTCGGACGACGGTGGTGGTGGTGGTGTTTCGGTCACAGGTTCCGGCTGGTCGGTGTCCGGCAGCCGCTCGGCCTCGAACTGCTCCGGGGCAACTGCCTGCTCCGTGCCTGCGGACGGCTGGTTCCGCTCCTGGATCAACGTGTCCTCCGGTTGCCCGTCACCCGCGACGGCCGCGCCGGCGGTCGCCGCCGCGCCGGCCATCGCCTTGGCCCGGTGCGCCTTGGGCTGCACCCGGACGGCCGTACCGCAGGCGTTGCAGAACGCGGCGTGTTCCAGCAGCGGCATCTCACAGCGGGCGCAGAACTCGAGTTCGCCGTGCTCGCCGATCCCGGCCTCGCGGGCCGTCCGCTCCAGTGCCGCCTCCATCAGGCCGGCGTGCAGCACGGTCCGGACGCGGAGGATCAGGATGCCGAGGATCAGCACACCCCAGACCACGTTGAGCGAGATGCTCAGGGCCAGGTTGCCCAGGAAGGAGAACAGGTAAGACCCGGCCGCGTACGCGATGTTGGCCACCACGGCCTCGGCCAGGCCACGGAAGTAGCGCGGCGTGAAGCCGTCGTAGCCCCGGCCCAGGCCGGAGAACTCGGCGCAGGCGATGCCGGTCGCCGTGCCCATGATCAACGGCTTGACGAAGCCCTCGAGGAACATCAGCGGCACCCAGACCCCGGGGTCGGCCGACTGCAACCCGCCGGTGAGCAGGCTCCAGTGCCGGACCAGGGTGTCGAAGGTCGCGTACGAGACGCCGGAGATCACGCCGAAGGTGAGCCCGTCCATCAGGTCGTCGAACTTGGGCCGGCTGGCCAAGATCACCGGACCGAGCTGGCGGATCGCCTCGCCGATCACCGGCACCAGCAGCGCCGCCAGCAGCAGGCCACCTACGGTGGGCCCGCTGGCGACACCGGACAGATCGCCGGTGATCACCTGCGGGCCACGGAGCCCGGTCCAGATGATCGTGAACGCGATCGTCAGCACGCCGGTCAGGCCGAACGCCATCGCGGTCACCGGGACCGGGGCGTCGTCCCACATGTTCACGTCGTAGAGATAGACGATGTAGATCACCGGCATCGCGAACGCCGCCACCAGGACGGCGATCGGCAATGCGCCGAAGATCGCGGCGACCAGCGCCACGACCAGCGCTATCACCAGGGCGATCCGGTACGTTTGCGGCCGCTGCCCGACCCCGCGCGGCATGATCGTCGAGATCAGCGCGAACGAGGCGACCGGCTCATCCGGCTTGACCGCGAACGCCTTGCGTCGTGCCTGGTCGCTGGACCGCTGGTCCAGACCGCAGACATGGCAGAAGTGCGCGACCTCGGGTAGTTCGGCTCGGCATCGTGGGCACTCCACGCGAGTCCTCCTACGGGCTCAGCCGACATCATCGGCTATGTTCGACACCCCGGCTCCGCGGCCGACCAACCGGCCGCAGGTGGGTCCGCCGGAGAGTATGTCACTTCACGTGCCGAATGTCGTGGACCACCGTGTCCTGCGCTCGTTGACCCCGGCCCACAACCGGTCGACCTCGGCCGGCAGCCGTTCCGCCGGCCCGGTGTTGTCGACCACCAGATCCGCGGCGGCCAGTCGTTGCTCCCGGGTGGCCTGGGCCGACAGCCGCTCCTCGACCTGCCGTTCGTCGAGGCCGTTGCGGCGGCGCAGCCGCTCCCGCTGTTGGGCCGGGTCGGCGTCGACGACGATCATCAGTTCGAAGCCCTCGGCCAGCCCGGCCTCGATCAGCAGCGGCACCACCTGGATCACCACCGCGCCGTCGGGCGCGGCGCGTTCCAGCTCCGCCGCGCGCTGCCGGATCAGCGGATGGGTGATCGACTCAAGATCACGACGGGCCTGCGGGTCGCCGAAGATGATCTTGCCGAGTGCGGCCCGATCCAATCCGTCGTCGGCCAGCACGCCGGGGCCGAACCGCTTGACGACGGCGGCCAGGCCGGGCGTCCCGGGCGCCACCACCTCGCGCGCCAGCACGTCGGAGTCGATGATCACCGCGCCCTTGGCGCGCAGCAACTCCGACACCGCCGTCTTGCCCGAGGCGATGCCTCCGGTCAACGCGATCCGCATCCACTCTCCTCCGACGAAGCCGAGAGACGAACGACCCCGGACGCAAGGTCTGCGTCCGGGGCCGTTCGATTGATCAGTTGATCAGTTGGCGCTGCCGGTCAACTTCTCCCGCAGGGCCTGCAGTGCCTCGTCCGACGCCAGCGAGCCCTCGGGGGCACTGGGGGCCGGAGCGGTGCTGCCGCCGCCACCGGCGCTGCCGGTGGTGGACGAGTACGACGCCGACGACGGCGCAGCAGCGGCTGCGGCCTCGCCGTTCTCGGCCTCCACCACCTGCTTCTTGTGCGCCTCCCAGCGGGCGTGCGCCTCGGCGTACTGCTGCTCCCAGGCGGTCTGCTGCTCCTCGTACCCTTCGAGCCATTCGCCCGTCTCCGGGTCGAAGCCGTCGGGGTAGACGTAGTTGCCCTGATCGTCGTAGGTCGCGGCCATGCCGTACAGCGCAGGATCGAACTCCTCCGCCGTGACGTCGACACTCTCGTTGGCCTGCTTCAGCGACAGCGAGATCCGGCGCCGCTCCAGGTCGATGTCGATGATCTTGACCATCACATCGTCGTTCACCTGGACGACCTGCTCCGGGATCTCCACGTGGCGCTCGGCCAGCTCGGAGACGTGGACCAGGCCCTCGATGCCGTCCTCGACCCGCACGAACGCACCGAACGGGACCAGCTTGGTGACCTTGCCCGGCACGATCTGACCGATCTGGTGCAGTCGCGCGAACGCCTGCCACGGATCTTCCTGGGTCGCCTTCAGCGACAGCGAGACGCGCTCCCGGTCCATTTCGACCGACAGCACCTCGACCGTGACCTCCTGGCCGACCTCGACCACCTCGGAGGGGTGATCGATGTGCTTCCAGGACAGCTCCGAGACGTGCACCAGGCCGTCCACGCCGCCGAGATCGACGAAGGCGCCGAAGTTGACGATCGAGGACACCACACCCTTGCGGATCTGGCCCTTCTGCAGCTGGGTGAGGAAGCTCTGCCGCACCTCGGACTGGGTCTGCTCGAGCCAGGCGCGACGGGACAGCACGACGTTGTTCCGGTTCTTGTCCAGCTCGATGATCTTGGCTTCGAGCTCCTGGCCGACGTACGGCTGCAGGTCCCGGACCCGGCGCATCTCCACCAGGGAGGCCGGCAGGAAGCCGCGCAGCCCGATGTCGAGGATCAGACCGCCCTTGACGACCTCGATCACCTGACCGGTGACGACGCCGTCCTCTTCCTTGATCTTCTCGATCGTGCCCCAGGCGCGCTCGTACTGAGCCCGCTTCTTGGACAGGATCAGCCGACCCTCTTTGTCCTCTTTCTGCTGGACCAGGGCCTCGACCTCGTCGCCGACGCTGACCACCTCGTGCGGGTCGACGTCATGCTTGATCGACAATTCCTTGGAGGGGATGACCCCTTCGGTCTTGTAACCGATGTCGAGCAGGACCTCGTCGCGGTCCACCTTGACGACGGTTCCGGTGACGATGTCACCGTCGTTGAAGTACTTGATTGTTGCGTCGATAGCCTCGAGGAAGGCTTCCGGCGAACTGAAGTCGTCTACCGCAACCTGCGGCGGCGCTTCTAGGGAGGACGTCATGTAGTAGGGCTCCGATATTGGCTGGACTAGATTTTCGGCGTGGCTGCAGCCCCATCCGTACATACCGTTCCGCCGAGACCGCGAAGTGCTGCCAGCTGCCCAGGGTGTACGAGCGTGACCCACTCCGTCCGAGGTCGCGCAGGCCACAGCGACACATCAGCCTATCGCCGTGGGCAAAGCAGGGTCAATTTGGCCTCCCCCACCGCGAGACCGGAGCCCGTCAGCGTCAGGGCAACTCGTGCACCCTACCGTCGGCCAGTGCGGCGAGCGCCGCGGCCACCCGCCGCCGGTTCCGCGGCTTGAGGAAATCGCCGACCTCGTCGGCCGGGACGAAGCGGTACGAGCACAATTCCTCGGCCGGCAACCGGATCGCCGCGATCTCCTCGTCCGTCAGCACCCCGCCGTCGAAGCCGAACATCAGCGCGCCGTGCGGATCGGTCGGCGGCTCCGGCGCGACCCAATCGACCAGCAGCATTCGCCCGGTCGGCCGCTCCAGGCCCAACTCCTCCAGCACCTCGCGGCGACACCCCGCCGCCGGCGACTCGTCCACCTCGACCGTCCCGCCGGGCAGGATCCAGTCCGGCCGATAGGTCGGCTCGACCAGCAGCACCCGACCCGCCTCGTCCCGGAACACCGCCCCGGCCGCGATCCGGCGGCGCGGCAACGTCGCCAGAAAACTCGCCCGGTCCAGCAGCTCGTCGGTCACCGAACGGAGGTTACCGCCCGAGTCGGGTTGCCGAACCCGACCACTGCATCAGCAGGTAGCCGGCTCGATCATCGCCGCCGTCCTGACAAGTCACCTCGGTGAAGCCGACCGATCGCCAGAACGCGATGCCGGGCCCGTTGGTGACCTCGGGATCGACGGTGATCCGCTCGCAGCCGAGCCCCTCCCTCGCACGCCCGACGAGTCGACGTACCACCTCCCGCCCAGTGCCACGACCGCGCGCCGAGGGCAACAGGATCAGATCGAGCCCGCCGCCTTCGCCGCCATCGTCGGCGACGTGCAACTGGGCCAGTCCCACGACCACGTCGGCGTCACGGACCAGGAAACATTCGACGTCCGGCGCCCGCGTGCCGCAGTATTTCTCCCGGATCTGCTGATCGGTGGCCCGACCGCGGCAGCCCCAGTCCAGGAAGGCGGGATCGTCGAAGAGCCGCCGCAGCTCGGCGAAGTCGTCGAGCGTCGTCGGCGCCAAGACCACGCGACGCGGATCGGCAAAGTCACTCACCGAATCGTCCGACCGTGTCCGCGCGGACTTTGTGCTCTCCCGGTCGGGACGGCATGGCTCGTTCACGGCTTCCGCTCGATCAATTCAGGTAGCTCGCTGGTCTGGTTGATGAAGTGCTCCAGCTCCGTCGACAACTGACCGGCGACATAGACGACGCGGCGCCGCTGACGTTCAGGTGCGCGGTCGAACACTTGATTCGTTGCCGAGGCGCCCAATTCTTGCCTCGCTTCCGACCGTTTTCGCGCACCCGAAGAACAGACCCCGGAGCAGCACTCCGAGACCGAAATGGGCCAGGTACAGCCAGTGTCCGAGGTTCTCGCCGGCCGCCGGCAGGAACCACTCCGCCGCCCCCATCACCTCGAGGCCGACGACCTCGCCGCGCCAGTCCGCAGCTTGACCGGCTGCCCCTCCTCGGCCTTGTCGTAGAACTCCGCGGACACGTCGCGGGCCTGCTGCTGACCGTCGGACCGCTGCCAGGTGACCTCGAAGTGCGTGGTTCGAACCCCATGATCATTCTTCAAGACTCGCCCAGTCCGGCCCTCGATCGCCACTCGGAGCCGGCGCCTTGGACACCGGTCAGATCGCGAACGACTCAGCGAGCTCGGCCTCCGGCAGACCGCCGTTGAGGGCCCGGTAGAACGGGTGCTCGGGAGTCAGGTCGGCTCGGTGAACGGCGGTGCCGGCGACCGACGAGGCATACAGCGCGGTGACGAATTCCATCGTCGGCCGGGTGCTGGCCAGGGTCGTGTCGTGCGGCCGGCCGGCCACCAGGTCGCCGATCAGCCGATCGATCTGAGCGCTGTGGCTGCTGGCCACGTCGTCGCCGGCCGAGGCGGTCCACGGGTCGCCGTCGGCGGTCTCGGCGGCGGTGCCGACCAGGGCACCGGTCGCGGTCCGGACTCCCGGGTCGCGGCCCAGGCTCGCCGCCTTCTTCGCGGCGGGCGCCGGGTGGAAGGTCCAGTCGGCGTCGGAGTAGCCGTAGACATGATCGACTTCGAGGCTGCCCTCGGTGGTGTCGATACGGATCCGGCTCAGCTCCCGCGGTGACAGCAGACTGTTGATCACGGTCGCCACGGCGGCGCTCTCGAAGATCACCGAGGCCATCGAGACGTCCTCGAACTCCACCGGCCGGTCCAGCCGGACCGCGGTCGCGTTGATCGTCTTCCAGGGTCCGAGCAGATGCAGCAACAGGTCGATCTGGTGGATGCCGTGGCCCAGGGTCGGGCCGCCGCCCTCCCCCACCCAGGTGCCGCGCCACTCCGGGTCGAAGTAGCTGCGCGGCCGGAACCACAAGGTCTCGCAGACCGCGACCTGCGGGGTGCCGAGCTCACCTCGGGCCAGCAGGTCGGCGGCGCGCAGCGCGCCGGAACCGTGTCGGTGCTGGAAGATCACGTAGACCGAACCCGCGCTGGCCCGCTCCGCCTCGGCCACCGCGTCCAGTTCGGCCAGCGACAGCACCGGCGGCTTCTCCAGCAGCACCGAGTGGCCGGCGTTCAGCACCTCGATCGCGATCTCGGCGTGGCTGCCGGGCGGCGTGGACACCGAGACCAGGTCCGGTTCCTGATCGGCCAGCAGGTCGGTCGTGCTGGCGTAGGCCTTGCCGCCGTACTGCTCGGCCGCCGCCTGGGCCTTCCCGGCGACGACGTCGGCGACGCCGACCAGTTCGGTCCGGCCGGTCTTCGCGTAGCCTTCCAGGTGCCGACGACTGATCCCGCCGCAGCCGACCACGGCCACCTTGATGATCTTGTCCTGGCTGCTTGCGTCCTGCATTCCCGCTGTCACTCCCGCCCCGTTTCAGTTGTCGTTGTCTTCGTCGCTGTCCTGGTGATCATCGTGCCGCGCCGCGGACCGTCGCGTTCTGTTGGGCCGTCAACGCCAGCCGCATCGTCTCGAAGGTGTGTTCCTGCGGTGCTGCCGTGCTGGTCCGCTCCCGTACGTCGCGGACGAGGTCGGGGTAGTAGGTCAGTTCGACCGCGGAGCAGTCGATGTATTCGGTGCCGGACTGGTCGACCACGAACAGGTGGTTGCCGCCCGGCCGGCCCTCGAGGTCGACGTACTTGCGCATCTCCAGGTAGCCCTCGGTGCCGAGCACCATCAGTCGGCCGTCGCCCCAGGTCGGCAGCCCGGCCGGCGTGTACCAGTCGACCCGGACGTAACCCTGCGCGTTGTCGCTGCGCAGCAGCACCTCGCCGAAGTCCTGCAGTCCGGGCGTCTCCGGGTTGGCGAAGTTGCCGACCGTGCTGGCCACCACCTCGGCGGTCCGGGAGCCGGTGAACCAGAGGAACTGGTCGATCTGGTGCGAGGCGATGTCGGTGATGATGCCGCCGACCCGGTCCTTGTCGTAGAACCAGTCCGGCCGGCCGCCGCCACCGCCGAGATGACCCTTGTCGCCGACCCGGTGCGGGCCGAGCCCGAGGGTCTGCACCACCGTGCCGATCCGGCCGTCGCGGACCAACTCGCCCGCCTTGATCACACACGGCACCTCGAACCGTTCGGAGAACGTCACCGACCAGAACCGGCCCGTCTCCGCGACCACCCGCTCGATCTCGGCGAGTTGATCATGGCTCACGCAGCCAGGCTTGTCGGCGACCACGTCCTTGCCGGCCCGGAGCGCCGCGACGGCGATCGGGCCGCGACGGTCCGGCACCGCCGCGGTCACGACCAGGTCGATGCCGTCCCGAACGGCCAGCTCGTCGGGATCGTCGGCCACTTCGACGTCCGGGTAACGATTCCGGACCATGGTCGCGATCGCGGCGTCCGGATCGTCGGTCGCCAGCGCGACGAACTCGGCTCCGGCCGCGATCAGACCGCCGACCTGGCCGAAGATGTGAGCATGATCAAGTCCGACGGCAGCGAACCGCACGGGTTGGTCGGAGGTCATGAATTCCTCTCGGTTCGATCAGCGTGACGAAGCGAGTGCTTCGGCGAACTCCTCGGCGATCTTGTCGCCGCCGTCGCTCTTCCACTTCTTGACCGCGGGCGCCCAGGCCGAGATCGGCTTGCGGCCGGTGATGATGTCCTCGGCGATGTCGTCGAGAGCGAGATTGATCTGCGGACTCTTGCGCTTGTCGGTCTCGGAGTACATCCCGGCGACCGGATCCTGGAGGGAGTTCGGACAGATCTCCTTCATCGCGTTGAAACAGGTTTCGGAGCTCCCCTCGACCTCCGGCAGGAAGACCGTCCAGGGCCCGTCGGACTGATACTTCAGGCTGACCTGGGACTCGCTGAACCCCTTGTCGTTGAGCACCGGCTTGCCGTCAACCAGCTCGTGGTGGACGCCCCCGATGCCGAAGTAGCGGAACAGGTACTCCTGGGTGCCGAACGGCGCGGCCAGGAAGTTGAGGTACTTGAGCATGGTCTCGACCCGGGCCTCGGCGCCCTTGCTGATCGCGGTAGTGCCGATAGTCGGCCCTCCCAGCCAGGTCCGTCCTTGGCCGGATCCGTCGTGTTTCGGAGGCGGGATGATCGCGATCCTAGCGTTCTTGTCGACCCTGGTCTGGAGATAGGTCGGCCAACCGCTGAACGTATCCAGGACCAGCGGGCTGGAGCCGTTGTTGAACCGCAGCTTCATGTCCTGGTTCTGCCCGGAGTAGGCGTCAGGATGGATGAGTTCCGCCTTCCACAACTGAGTCAGGATTTCGAAGACCTGCTCATGGGCCTCGTGCTCACGGTAATTGACCAGAGCTCCGTCCCCGGTCTCACTCCACTGATTCGGCATGTCGAACATGTTTCGCACGAACTGGGTCGGCGCTGTCGCCAGGGCAAACCGATTGCGACGCTTGTCCGACAACTGCGTGCACAGTTCGATGAAGTCATCCGCGCTCTTGACCTCGGCCTGGAGGCCATCCGATTCGAGCATGTCCTCGCGACTGTAAAGGACATTGGAACTGATCGCGCCACGCGGAATAGGAATGGTGTAGATCTTGCCGCCGAAGATGCTCGAATTCCAGCTCGTCTCGGGCAGATTCGCCAGGAAAGGATACTTCTTGATGTTGTCCCCGGAGAGATGAGGCGTGAGATCCACCGCCTTCGCCGCCAGCAACTGCGGGACCTGCGGCACATTGCCCAGGAAGAAGATATCGGTCAGTCGATCACCGGCAATAGTCGTGGCGAACTTCTGATCATAGCCCTGGTTGGCCGACGGAGTCAGACTGATCTCGATCGGCGACCCGGCCTGCTTGTTCAGCTCCTGCCAGAACTGGTTCTGCGAGAGCTGTGGCGGGATCGCGGTGTTGGTGTAGGTCATCACCGTGATCGGCTTGCCGTCGCCGGGCGGCTCCGTGACGGCGTCGACCGGATCGGCCGGATAGCGACTGTACGCGTCCGGAATGTTGTATTCGGCGCCCGCCATCTCCGGCTCGACCCCGCCGTAACGGACGTAGGCCGGCCGCACCTGGGACCGGGAACCCTCGTCATTGGTGCCGGTCGTGCCGCCTCGGCCTTCGTTGGAGCAGCCGACGACGCCGGCCAGGCCGATCGTCGCTCCGCCGGCCAGGATGGCCCGTCGGGTCACCAGCCGTGAATCAGGAGTCTTCATTGTCTCTCTTCACCTTTCATTGTGGGGATCAGCCCTTCACGGCACCGGTCAACACGCCCTTGGCGAAATGGCGCTGGATGAACGGATAGACACACAGGATCGGAATGATCGAGATCATCAGGATCGCCATCTGGATCGACGTCTGTGGTGGAAGGATCTCGGCACCGACGCCGAGGTCCTGGGCACCGATATCGGTGCCGTTGATGACATAGGTGCGCAGCACCAATTGCAGCGGCCACATGCTGCTGTCGTTGAGATACAGCATCGCGCTGAAAAAGCTGTTCCAATAGCCGACCCCGTAGAAGAGGCCGATCACGGCCACGACCGCTCTCGACAACGGCAACCCGATGAACCAGAACAGTTTCCACTCCGACGCCCCGTCCATCCGCGCCGAGTCGATGATCTCTCCCGGCAGTCCGACGAAGAAGGCCCGCACGACGATCACGTTGAAGGCGCTGACGCAGGTCGGAATGATCACCGACCACAGGGTGTCCAGCAGCCCGAATTGTTGGACGGTGAGATACATCGGGATCAGGCCGGGGTTGAACAGCAGGCTGACCAGGACGAGCAACAGCAGCGGCTTGTTGCCGATCGTCCCGCGCCGGCTCAGGGCCCAACCGAGGGTGCAGGTGAGGAGCAGTGCGATCGCGGTGCCGACGACGGTGATGAAAGTGCTCACCAAGATCGACTGGGTGACCGTCCCGCCGGCGAAGATCGACCGATAGGCGGACAGGTCGATCCCCTGGGTCGGGAACAGGACGAAGCCACCGGCCCGAATCACCTCCTCGGGGCTGGCCAGGCTGGTCGAGATCACTCCGATGAACGGAAACACCACCAGCCCGCAGACGATCGTCAGGAAGATCGCCTTGATCACCCGCTCGGGCATCCGGGGCATCACCATCCCGCCGACCAGCACCTCGCGCCGCTTGCGGCCCGGCCCGGTGCTGACCCGACTCCCGGCATCGACCTGAGTCATCCCCGATACACCCCCTCCTCGCCGAAGCGATGCGCGATCTTGTTCGCCAACAGGACCAGGGTCAGGGCCACGACGCTCTTGACCAGGCCGACCGCGGCCGAGACGCCCCAGTTGCCGCCGATGATCCCGTTGTTGTAGACGTAGGTGTCGAGCACATCGCTCGCATCGACCCCGACCGCGGACTGCTGCAGAATGATCTGCTCGAAGCCGACCGTCAGCGAGTCACCCAGCTTGAGGATCAGCAGCAGGATGATGATCGGCTTCAGGCCCGGCAACGTCACGTGCCAGGTCTGCCGCCAGCGGCCGGCTCCGTCGACCGCCGAGGCTTCGTAGAGCGAGCGATCGATCTGAGACAGCACCGCCAGGAACAGGATCGTGGCCCAGCCGGTGTCCTTCCACATCACCTGTGACGTCAGCAGCGCTCGGAACACCTCGACGTTGCCGATGATGTTGATCGCTTCGAAGCCGTTGATCCGCAACCAGTTGTTGATCATCCCGGTGCCGCCCAGCACCTGCTGGAAGATGGCGACCACGATCACCCAGGACATGAAGTGCGGGACGTAGATGATGCTCTGGACGAGCTGCCGGAGCCGGTTCGAGAGCAGGCTGTGCAGCACCAGCGCGACCACGATGGGCGCCGGGAACACGATCACGGTCTGGATCGCCGTCAGGACCAGCGTGTTCTGCACCGCGTTGAGGAAACCCGGGTCACCACTGACGATGATCCCGAAGTTCTGCACTCCCACCCAGAGGCTCTGGCCGACGCCGAGATAGGGCTGGTAGTCCTGGAACGCAATGACATTGCCCCAGAGCGGATAATAGTGGAAGGCCAGAATGATGAGCATTCCCGGGACGGCCAATAGCAGCACCGGATAATCGCGCCGTAAGCGCGTGAACAAGGAAAGCTTGCGTATTCGCGGTGGGGGTGGCGATTCGAATGCCTCGTGGCGTCCTCCGCGCGCCGGGCGGGCGACATCGACCTCGGTCACGAACGCTCCTTTGGGTCGGCCGGTCGAAATGTGATCGATCCACTTTCTGTCCGGAGGGTAATCGCGGCCCGAGCAGGGCGTCAAGACCCACGGCCAACGGTTGCCATCCTGTTGCCATCGACCCGTACCGTGATGCCACCGGGACACCACGCGTGACGCCGCGGCCCACGCCGAACCGCTCAGATCACTCCGGATCTGTACGACGGCAGGGATCTGAGTCGGGCGCCAACGGGTCCCGGCAAGGCCCCGAGGACACCCGTCGCCTGACCGGCCCGGTCATCGGCCGACCTGACGCGCCAGTCGTGACACGCGGTTGCACCCTTGCTTCCGGAACACCTCTGCCACCGTCAAGGGCAACAGATCGAGGTCCGGATCGGCAAGGTATCGATCACTTTCTGAGACGCTACCCGGCGAATGCCGTTGGTCATCCTCGGGCGTACGGCGGTGAATTCCGTCGAATTCCCGGGCGGCCGGTGATAATGTGACCCGGCATGCGGGCGGTGTGAGGAGGACTCTGTGGTAATTCCTGGCCCGAAGCGACCGGCAACGATCCATCAGGTGGCCCGGCTCGCCGGGGTGTCACATACGACCGTGTCTCGCTATCTGCAGGACAAGGACAGTCTGAAGCCGAAGACGCGGGTCAAGGTGGATTTCGCGGTCAAGGCTCTCGACTACCGGCCCAACCTCGTCGCGCGCTCGATGCGGACGCGGCGGACGACCCGGCTCGCGATCGTGCTGCCGTCGGGGCCGTTCTTCCCCGGCCGGCTGCTGCGGGCCGCCTCGGAGACGGCTCACCAGGCGGGATATCAGGTCGAGGTGGTCAGCGTCGAAGGCGGATCGCGGGCCCGCTCGGCCCGGATCGACGAGTTGGCGAAGTCCGGCCAGGTCGAGGGGATCCTGTCCATCTCGTCGATCGATCTGAAGGGCCGGAACGCCTGGCGGGTGCCGATCGTCGTCACCGGCAACTACGACGAGGAACTGCGCGGGTTGGGCGAACTCGCCGACGCCTCCGAGGTCCGCGAAATCATCGAGTACCTCGCCTCGCTGGGCCACCGGGACTTCTTCCACGTCGCGGGTCCGCCGACGTTCGCCTCGGCCCGTAATCGTAAGAGCGTCTATCTGGAGACCGTCGAGAAGCTCGGACTACGGTCGGTCGGCGTCGTCGACGGCGATTGGTCGGCCCAGTCCGGCTACGACGCGATCACCGGCCTGCCCAGCGACTGCGGCGTGACGGCCGTCGTCGCCGGCAACGACGGCGTTGCCGTGGGGGTGGTCCGGGGGGCTCGCTCCCGAGGCTGGGAGGTGCCGCGGGATCTCAGCGTGTTCGGCTGGGACGACGAAGAACTGGCCAGGTTCGCCACGCCGTCGATGTCGACGGTGGCCGTCGACCGCGAGGCGCAGGGCCGCGACGCGATCCACCGATTGCTGGCCGAGATCCATGGTGAGCCACCGCCCGAGCCGACGGACCGGACCACCATCAACCGGATCATCTACCGCGAGTCGACCGCGCCCCCTCCCGCCCGCTGACGTACTCGAGCACGCACGGATCGCCGACCACGGCCCGTGACTCGATCATTTCTCTACCTGTGAGTTCCGTGCGCCGCACCCGACCCCCACCGGACCGTTTCTCTACCTGTGCCGACTTTCGCACCCACCCATGTCGACCGCACGACCGGACGACCGGACCGAAGTCAAGATCATGGATGATCGCGGCCGATGATCCGGTGCCGGTGCAGCTTGGTCTTCGGATAGGTCCAGGAACGGGCGAGCTCCGGCACGGTGCAGACCATCCGGGCGCTCGACCAGGTCCGGCTGCCGCCGTACCTGAAGAACGTGTCGACCCACTCCTCGGTCGGTTCGGCCCGGTTCACCGGCACGGTCGCCGCCACTCCGGGATCGAGCAACTCGATCGGAAACGGCTGCGGCGGCGGCGCGAACCAACCGCGCCACTGCTCGACCAGCCCGTCATCGACCGCGATGCCGAGGACCTTGCGCGTGCCCATCAACCGTCCTCTCGCCCCGAGCATGATCATCGAGCCGCACCACTCGACCACCATCCCCGCGGATGAACTCCCCCGCATCCTGCTCGACCAGCCTCGGATCGGCGACTCCTGTTCGGCGACTCCTGTCCGGGCCGGCCCGATGGCGAGCGGGGCTCCGGCGCGCACCCGAGGGCCGTCGGCAAGGATGGCCCCATGGCGAACTTTCGGGCGCGGAGCGAGGACGGCCAAACGATCGAAGACGTCACGCCGGTGACCCTGCGGCCGTTGCTGAACGCGGCGAGCGGGACCGTGATCATGGAAGGGCCGGCCGGTCAGCTGGCCCGGGCCAGCTCGGCCGCGGACGGCCGCTGGCGGATCGAGGTCACCGCCGCGGCCGACGCGCCGCGGGAGGCGGCGACCGTGCCGAACGCGGATGCGGCCTTCGACACGTTGCGCTCCTGGGCCGCCGACGACGGCTGGTGGCGCGAGGCGTTCAGTTGGTCGCCGGTCCCGTGACTTCGGCAGGGGCCCGGCACCGCAAGTACAGGAACGCGGTGTTCTTGTTCGCGAGGCCGCCGAGCGAGCCCAGCGCCCAGAACCTGATCATCAGGTCGGCGGCCCCCGGCTCGGCGAGCCGGACCCGGAACCGGGTGTCCTGCCGGGGTGCCCCGGTGAGTTCGGTGTCCGGCGCGTCGACCTCGACCCCGGGCAGGGTCGACCAGCGCAGTTGCAGCGGGCCGGTCACGTAACCCTGATTGATCACCGCCACCGCGACGGTCAGCCACTCGCCCGGTCGCGCCCGGTCGATCCCGGCATCGGTCCGCGCGGCCTCGACCCGGCCTTCCGGATTGATCGTGACGACGAAGGCGGCCTCGCCCGTGTCGGGCGTACAGCAGGCACAACCCGGTTCGCAGGACATCAGTCGACCTCGCTCTCGCCGCGGCGGGCGGCGTAGACGGTCTGCGCCTGGTCGTACGCGGCGCGCGCGTCGGCCCGTTCCGCCGGCCGGATGAATCCCTCCTTGACCTCCCACAGCTTGTCGACACAGTCGTGCAGCCATTGCGCGCTGCGCCGGGAGGCGCGGATCGGCCGGTCGCCGATCTCGACGAAGATCGGCTGGGTGTGCAGGCTGGGCAGCAGTCGGAGCGCGACCCAGGACGAACGTTCCAGGTCGAGGTCGATGGCGATCTCCTGCTCGGAGCCGTCGGCGAGGATCTCCCGGGTCGCCACCGGCTGCCCGTTGACGACCACCTCGACCGTGACCGAGCGGGTGTCGCCGATCCGGGCCCATTCCAGATGCCAGGCGGAGGCGTCCCAGTCGCTGGAGCCGTTGCTGGGGACCGACGGGGCGGTCGGGGCGAGGTCGTAATCGAAGCCCTCGACCGTCGGCGCCGGCCGTTGCTCCGGCAGCAGCGCCGCGACCGTCGCGGTCAGCCGCACCGGTCCCGGCTCGGTTCGGCGCTGTTCCCGGCCCTGGTCGCCGTCGAGGGCCAGGTCGAACGCGTGGCTCCGGCCGTCGCCGAAGTACGAGGCGCGACTGCGCAGCCCGTCGATCCACTCTTCCAGGGCCCGGTCCCCGGCCGGCGCCGTCGGCAGCGCGACATAGGTGCGGCCGATGCCCGGCCGTTCGTCGGAGACGCACGGGAAGTCGGTCTCGCCCAGCATCAGCGTCCGGAATCCGGTGTTGAGCAGGTGGTACCAGACGTTCATCTCCGCCGCGAGCCCGAACTCGGCCCCGGCGATGAAGTCGGCGGCCTCGTGCGGCACGTCGACGACCAGCTCGTTGGAGCCGATCGACGCGAACGGCGGGATGTCGAAGTTGGGCAGCTCGCGAGACGGCGTGGCCATCCCGAGCCCGCAGTGGGCGAAGCCGGTCAACGCGCCCTGGGCCTGCGCCCACTGGTGCACCGGGAGGTTCCAGGACGGCCAGTCCTCCAGCACCTCGGTGCCCGGGTAGTCCTGGTCGGTCAGGCCGAGCAGGATTAGGTGGCCGGAGTGACTGGACGGGAAACCGGAGATCTCGACGTCGTAGCGGAGCACGCTCTCACCGTCGCGATCGGTCGACGATGGCTGCCAGGTGACGCCCTGCGCCTCCTGGTGGGACGGGAACTCCAGGGTCGCCGGCGGGCTGATGCTGCGGCCGGTGAAGAACTGCTTCTGGTAGTAGTAACAGGGCCCCCAGGTGAGCACGCTGGACACCCAGATCGCTTCGCCGCGGACGTGTCTGATCATGGTCTCCGGGGTGACGCCCTCGGTCGGCTGGCTGTAGTGCGAGCAGCCGCCGCCGTGGATGTGCGGATCGCCCGAGTAGTAGCCGCGCTCGGCCGGGTCGATCCACCGATCCAGCCGTACGGAGAGCGGAGTCGAGTCGGCCGGGTCGACCTCGAACCGGGTCGTCACCGGCCGGTACTCCGGGCCCCGCCAGGCCGTGACCTCGTACCGGCCCGCGGGCAGCTGGAGGATCTCGCCGGACGCCCGGTACACCTGATCTTGGAAGAACATGTCCGGCGCCAGCCGCAGCCCGCGGGACGGATAGACCCGGCCGGCGTCGTCCCGGACGATGATCGAGGCCATACAGGTCCGGCCGTCGTTGTCCCGGACGTCGAGGACGACGTCGCGGGCCCGGGTCGCGTCGACCTCGAGTTCCAGTTGGGTCGACCCGGCGGTCGCGATCCGGCGCCGCTGAGTCTGCTCCCAGCTGTCGCCCTGCCGGTTCCCGTCGAGCTCCGGGCCCTGGGCTCGGCCGATGCTGATCGGCGCGGTTCGCGGGCCGGCGTCGCGGCTGTAGACGCTGAGCACGAAGAACTCCAGTTCGCGGCCGGACAACGCACCCGAGCCGTCCAGCGACAGCTCGTACCACCAGCGGTCGCGGATCGTCGACGCGTGCTCCACCCGGTCCGGCAGATAGGGCCGGGTCACCATCCCGCTCGCCCAGGTGACCATGCTGCCGCCACCCTCGATGGAGAAGCCGGACTCGACCGCGCCCGGGTTGTGCGCACTGATCAGGAAGCTGCGCCAGCCGCCCTGTACGAGCGCGGCCGGCCCGCCGACCTGCGCGGCGTTCTCCGGGCCGCGCGGCCCGACCTGGAACTCGAGCAGCAGGTGCGGGGCGACCAGTTTGCGCAGCTCGCCGGCAAGATCATCAACGGGACCGGTGTCGAGGGCGGCGACCGCCTCCTTCAGCCCGGGCTCGACGGGTTCGCCGAGGGCGGCCAGCCGGTCGAGGGCACGGATCGCGGAACTGAGGATCGGCTGCGCAACCGGGGTCGTCGCGTTCAACAGATCGATCTGGTCGTGGCTCACGCTGCTCCCTCGGACGCGGACGGACTCCCGACCGACACTAATGCCGGATCAGGTGATCAGCGAGAGGGTTTCACCCACTCAAACGCGGACTTGTCGGCGGTGGGGTGGGATTCAGGCCGCGGCGGGTTCGCGTTCGATGGAGTCGACGGAGGCGCTGTCGTACACCTTCTCGTCCAGCAGACCGTTCCGCTTGGCCACCAGGACCGGGACCAGGACCAGGACCTGACCGGCGACGTTGGTCGCCGTCCGCATCATGTCCAGGATCGGATCGATCGCGAGCAGCAGGCCGACCCCCTCCAGCGGCAGGCCCAACGTGGACAGGGTCAGCGTCAGCATCACCACCGCACCGGTCAGGCCGGCGGTGGCCGCGGAGCCGATCACCGAGACGAACGCGATCAGCACATACTCCCGGATGCCGAGCTGGATGCCGAACAGTTGGGCCACGGTGATCGCGGCCAGCGCCGGATAGATCGCGGCACAGCCGTCCATCTTGGTCGTGGCGCCGATCGGTACGGCGAAGCTGGCGTAGTTCTCCGAGACGCCGAGGTTGCGGGTGACCACCCGCTGGGTCAGCGGCAGCGTGCCGATCGAGGAGCGCGACACGAAGGCGAACTGGATCGCCGGCCAGGCGCCGGCGAAGAACCGGCTCGGCTTCAACCCGTGGGCCTTGATCAAGATCGGGTAGACGACGAACAGCACGATCGCGCAGCCGACATACACGTCGACGGTGAACACGGCCAGCGGCGCGACCAGATCCCAGCCGTACTGGGCGATCGCTCGGCCGATCAGTCCCGCGGTGCCGATCGGGGCCAGCCGGATGATCCACCAGGTGATCTTCCGGAACACCTCCAGCGCACCCCGGGTGAAGTCGAGGAACGGCTCCGCCTTCTTGCCGACCGCGAGGGCGGCCGCCCCGACGAAGATCCCGATCACCACGAGTTGGAGCACGTTGAAGTCCAGCGAACTTGAGATCTCGCCGTCGCTCTGCGACGTGTCCACCTCGAGGCCCAGGATGTTGCCGGGCAAGATCGACTTCAGGAAGTCCAGCCAGCTGCCCTGGCTCGATGGTTCCTCGGCCCCGCTCAGATCGACGCCGGCGGCCAGCCCAGGGTTGGTGATCAAACCGATGGTCATCCCGATCACCACCGCGATCAACGCAGTGATCGCGAACCAGATCAGGGTCTGCACCGCCAGCTTCGCCGCGTTCGTGACCTGCCGCAGATTGGCGATGCTGACGATGATCGCGGTCAGCACCAGCGGCACGACCACCACTTGCAGCAGCCCGACGAAGCTGCTGCCGACCGTGGCCAGCACCGTCTTCAGCCAGTCGAGCGAGAACTGGCGGGCCAGGAAGCCGAGCAGGATCCCGGCCGCGAGCCCGACCAGCACCTGAGCCCAGAACGGGAACCTGAACCGCGGGGCGGACTCCGATCGTGCAGTTTCAGCCATGACCACCCCCAACCCACCGCCCCCTATCCGTATTCCCCATTCCCCGCCGACTTGTCAGACCTCGATTTTTCATGATCTTGGCCTCGTTGCCCCGTGTCCGTGACCCGTTCACGCTTTCCAGGCACAGGTTGCGGTTCCCTGCCGGATCGCTGGTCTGCCGGACGAAAAGACGCATCGACGGCGGAGGGTTCGGCGTCGGTGGGGTGTCGCGGCCGGCTGTCCGTGCTGCGTCTCGTTGACTGCGGTCGATGTCGCGGCGAGTGTGACGTTTCCCGTCGTCGCAGCGCCCGCCGATCGGACGGGAAACGTCACACTCGACGACAGCGATCGGCGCAACCTTCGAAATCGTGTCAGTCAGCCCTGGGTGACGCAGAACCGGCAGTCGGCCGTGAGACCGTCACCACGCCCCAACCCTGCCGCTCCTCGATGCGTCTTTCCGCCCGGCAGGCCGCGATCCGGCAACATGAAGCTCGGACCAGGGGAACAACCAAGCCCTCTGATCATGAAAGATCGAGGTCAGAACTGAGTCGTGCCAGGACCCAACTCACTTCTGACAACTCGGCGCCCGTTCCTGGCTTCAACATAGAGCGGCGATCACGTCTCCTGCCGCAACCGGCGCAGTGGCACCGTTCTTGGACACATCGGTGGTTAGGGTGAGCGGCGTGGGCGTGGATACGGGTGCCAGGGTGCGGCTGGTGGCGACGGATCTCGACGGGACGTTGCTGCGGGACGATCTGTCGGTGAGTCCGCGGACCCGGGCGGCGCTCGATGCCGTCCGGGCGGCGGCGATCCAGGTGGTGCCGGTGACGGCGCGGCAGCCTCGGGGCACCCGGATGATCGCCGAGCAGGGCGGGTTCACGGAGTGGGCGCTGTGCGGCAACGGTGCGCACTGCGTCCACCTCGGCACCGGCGAGGTGCTGTTCGAGGCGTACGTTGACGTCGCGGTGCAACGGGCCGTGGCCGCGGCACTGGCGGATCGGGTGCCCGGCGTGCTGTTCGTCAGCGTCCGGGACGCCGGTGAGGTGTTCGTCGCGCAGGACGGCTACGGGGCGATCGCCGACTTCGAAGATCACAAGCGGGATCCGGCGACGATGGGCCGGCACGAGTTGGCCGCGGTGCTGGCCGAACCGAGTCTGAAGTTCGTCGTGCGGCATGCGGAGCGGACCCCGGACGAGCTGGTCGCCGAGGTGCGGGCGCTCGGCCTGGGCGGATTCGCCGTGACGCACTCCGGCGCCCCGTTCATCGAGATCCTGGCCGAAGGAGTGAACAAGGCCTGGGGCGTGGCGCAGCTGTGCGAGCGGCTCGGCATCGACCGGTCCGAGGTGCTCGCCTTCGGCGACGCTCCCAACGACGCCGAGCTGTTGGCCTGGGCCGGCCGCGGCGTCGCGATGGCCGGCGCCCATCCGGCGGCCCGGGACGCCGCCGACGAGATCACCCTGAGCAATTCCGAGGACGGCGTCGCGGCGGTGCTGGAGCAGTTGCTCGAGCGACGCGTCCCGGCCGCCGACGCGCTCTGAGTCGCCGCCGAACGAACTTGATCAGCCCGAGAAGACCCGGACCAGCTCCCACCGGTCCCGTGGTTGCGCGTGCAACTCCGGTAGGCCGCGGCGATCAGCGCCGGATCGAACGGCGTGCCCGGCCCGACCGTGTCGGTGACCAGGACGGAGGCGACATGGATCCCGGCCGGCCCGTACGCGGCGGCGAGGATCCCGGCGTACGTCCGCGCCGCCGCCTTGCCGAGCGACAGGCTGGTGTAGGCCGGCACGACGCCGGGCATTCCGCTGGTGATCAAGATCGAGCCGCTGCCGCGAAGCCGTCCGCGGCGAACAGTTGCGCGACCGCCTGACCGATCCCGGGTCCCGCGCCGATCACGACGACTGATCCGAAGATGGGTGCCACTGTGCCAGCTGACTCGGGAGTTGCGACCGCCGCTCTGTTTCCAGCCAGGAACCGGCCCGAACCAGGTGGGACTGCGGCTGATGAGTTGATCATGAACTCCGCTGCTCCGATTCGTTGCTGACGGATCCGGCAGGACAACCTCGGCGACTTCGTCCGGTATTCCGGTCGAACCCGACGTCTCAGATCCCGGGCAGCAGCCGGCCGGCCAGGGCGACCGCCTGGGCCCGGTCCCGGACCCCGAGCTTGGCGAACAGGTTGTTGATGTGGGTCTTCACCGTCGCCACGCTGACGAACAGGTCGTCGGCGATCTCGGCGTTGTTACGCCCCGCGCCGATCAGCCGGAACACCTCCCGCTCCCGTCCCGTCAGCTGCGCCAGCCGCGGGTCCTGGTCCGGCCGGTCGACCGAACCGGACTCCGGGCCGGCCGCTGCCGATCCGCCGGTCTCCGGCTGCCAGCCGGCGAGCAGCCGGGCCGTCACCGCGGACCCAAACGTCGCCTGGCCGCGGGCCACCGATCGCAGCGCCGCCGCGATGTCGTCCCGGGACGCGTCCTTGGTCAGGTAGCCGCGGGCGCCCGCCCGCAACGCCTCGGCGATCGAGGCGTCGTCGTCGAACGTGGTCAACACCAGCACCGCGGTCTCCGGATGGTCGGCGACGATCCGCTCGGTGGCCCGGGCACCGTCCAGCACCGGCATCCGCAGGTCCATCAGCACCACGTCCGGGCGGTGCTCGGCGACCAGCGCAATCGCCTCGCGACCGTCGCCGCCGGAGCCGACCACGGTGACCCCGTCGAGCAACGACAGCACGGTGACCAGACCGTCCCGGACGATGTCTTGATCATCGACGACGATCACCCGGATCGGCCCTGCTGCGGTGTCGTTCATTCGGCCTCGACCGCCTTCCCGCTGCTCTCGATCGACTGGGCCGGTGCCGGTCCCGGCGGCTGGGTCGTCGGCCAGGCGGCGCTGACCTGCCAGCGATCACCCTGCCGGCCGGCGGCGACCGTGCCGCCGATCTCGGCGAACCGCTGCCGCATCCCGGGCAGGCCGAGCCCGCCGCCGGTGCCGGCCAGTCCATGATCGACATCGGTGGCTGCCGGTTCGCCCGGCAGGGAGTTGATCACCTCCAGCCGCACCTCGGCCACAGTGAAGATCACCGTGATCACCGACCGGCGGCCGGCGGCGTGCTTGTTGAGGTTGGTCATCGCCTCCCGGGCAACGGCGGTGAACGCCTCGGCCACCCGCTGCGGCACCTCCCGCGCGTCGCCGACCACCTCGAACTCGACCCCGAGCTGCAGACCGACCGGGCCGCGGACGAGCGTGGTCAGCCGGGCCACCAGGTCCGCCGGACCGTCGCCGTCCGCGGACTCGTCCCGGCGCAGCTCGCGGACCGCCTGCCGGGCCTCCCGCAGTCCGTCGACGGCGAGCTGCCGTGAGGTCCGGATCCGGTCCGCGATCGCGGCGGGCTCGCAACCGGCGGCCAGCAGCGCGTCGGCCGCGTCCAACTGCGCCACCAGCCCGCCGAGGGAATGGGCCAACAGGTCGTGCATGTCCCGGGCGATTCGGTTCCGCTCCTCCAGGGCGGCTGCTCGGGCGGTCTCGGCCCGGGCCGTCTCGGTCTGCGCGATCACCTCGAGGCTGCGCTCCTCGAGTTGCCGGCTGCGCTCGACCAGTTCCTGTTCCTGCTGCCGGCGGAGCCGGCGCTGTCGTCGGCTGTACCCGAGCGCGCCGAGCCCGACCACGACCACGGACATCCAGAACGGCTCCCGGGGGTCGGTGGCGGCCAGCGCGGTGGCGACGACGAAGACGCCGGCCGCGGCGATCAACGGTACGGCGATCCGGAGGCTGATCTCCGGCTTGCCGATCAGGTTGAACGCGGCGGCGGCGAACAGCGCCCAACCCACCGGCGCCACCTCGAAGCAGAGCACCGCTCCCGCGAACAACATCGCCGCCAGGACGATGATCCGGAACGTCCCCGGCGGGCGGCGATCGGTCACCACGACCGCGATCATGGCGGCGATGCCGGTCACCGCGGCGATCATGGTCGGCACCGACTTGGCGAGGCCGCCGAGCGCGACCACCCCGTACCCGATCGCGATCAATGCGACGAACCGGAGCAGCGTGCCCAGTGGTTCCTCCCAGCGGGAGGCCGCCTGCTCGCCGTTCCGGTGCGTCACGTCGGTGATCCTAGACCTCGCGCCGTGCCGTCACGCTCGGTCGGCGACGCCCGTCCGAGCGCTCTCCGGGCGGCCGGTTCCGGTGCCGATGGCCCGGTGCCGAGACACCCGCTGGCTGATCACGAACGCCTGGGTGGCCTTGACGACGGCGATCATCAGGAAGATCAACGGGGTGCTCGAGGCCAGCTCGGCTCCGGTCGCGTGGGCCAGCACGGCCATCCCGATCCGGACCGCGATGAAGCCGCACCAGATCGCCAGGCCAGGCCCGGTCAGCCGGGACCGGACCTGCCCGTCGATGGTTTCGATCTTGGTCAGCCGGCCCATCAGCAGACCACCGACCACGGCCAGCACGAGCTCGACCACGATGCTCATCACGTCGCCGGCACCGGGATGCAGGGCACTCAGGGACTGGTACGTCTGCGCACCGATCACCACGCCGGCGCCGAGCAAGATCACCGGCATCGTGATCAACCGGCGCAGATCGACCGGCTGCCAGCGCAGCTGACGCAGCGAGATGAAGATCAACAGGGCAACCCCGGCGAGGACCGAGATCAACGTGGACACCATGGATGTGACACCTTCCGCGTGGTCGGGACCGACCCGGCCGGCCTCGGCCGGCGCTGCTGTCCCGATGGGGATCTGATGTCATCCAGTCTCGGAAATCCGGTCCTCTCGGCCCACCGCCCAGAGGTGGAGAACCGGGTGGAGATCGCGCTCCACCCGGGTCAGTGGGCCGCCTCGTGCCAGGAGCGGCCGAGGCCGACCGAGACGTCCAGCGGGACGCTCAGGTCGACGGCGTGGCTCATCTTGTCCTCGACCAGGGCGATCGCGGCGTCCCGCTCCCCCGGCGCCACCTCGAAGACCAGTTCGTCGTGCACCTGCAGCAACATCCGGCTGCCCAGGCCCTGATCGATCAGGGCCTGCTCGACGTCCAGCATGGCGATCTTGATGATGTCGGCGGCCGAGCCCTGGATCGGCGCGTTCAGCGCCATCCGTTCGGCCATCTCGCGCCGCTGCCGGTTGCTGCTGGTCAGATCCGGCAGGTAGCGGCGACGGCCGAGCAGAGTGGCGGTGTATTCGGTCCGGCGGGCGTCGTCGACGAGGGAACGGAGGTAGTCCCGGACCCCGCCGAACCGCTCGAAGTATTCATCCATCAGGCCCTTGGCCTCGGACACCTCGATGCCCAACTGTTGGCTCAGCCCGAACGCGCTCAGCCCGTACGCCAGGCCGTAGTTCATCGCCTTGATCTTGGCCCGCTCGGCCTGGTTGACCGAGCCCGGCTCGACCCCGAACACCCGGGCCGCCGTCACCGTGTGGAAGTCGGCACCGGACTTGAACGCGTCGATCAGGCTCTCGTCACCGCTGGCGTGCGCCATGATCCGCATCTCGATCTGCGAGTAGTCGGCGGTGAGCAGCGTCTCGTAGGAGTCGCCGACGATGAACGCCTCCCGGATCCGCCGGCCCTCCTCGGTCCGGATCGGAATGTTCTGCAGATTCGGCTCGGTGCTGGACAGCCGGCCGGTCGCGGCGATGGTCTGGCCGTAGGTGGTGTGGATCCGGCCGTCGTCGGCGATCGACTTGAGCAACCCCTCGACCGTCTGCCGCAGCCGGGTCGCGTCCCGGTGCAGCAGCAGCTGGGCCAGGAACGGGTGCTCGGTCTTCACGTACAGCTGTTGCAAGGCGTCGGCGTCGGTGGTGTAGCCCGTCCGGGTGCGCCGGGTCTTCGGCATCTTCAGCTCGTCGAACAGCACCGTCTGCAACTGCTTGGGCGAGCCGAGGTTGATCTGCTTGCCGAGGATCGCGTACGCCTCCTCGGCGGCGGCCGCCACCTTGGCGCCGAACTCCCCCTCCAGGCCCTCCAGATGGGCGACGTCGACCGCCACCCCGGTCTGCTCCATCCGGGCCAGCGTGCGTTGCAGCGGCAGCTCCACCTCGCGCAGCAGCATCGTCTCGTTGCGCTGCTCGACCTCGGCGTCCAGCGCGTCGGCCAGCTCGATCACGGCCCGGGCCCGGATCATCGCCGCGTTCGCCGCGGCCTCGGCACCCGAGTCGTCGTCGCCGAAGTCGAGCGCGAGTTGATCACCGGTCTCGGCCGCGGCGTCCTCGGCCCGCAGCTCCCGCTTGAGATAGCGCAGGGTCAGGTCGGCCAGGTCGAAGGTGCGCTGGTCGGGCCGGATCAGATAGGCCGCCAGCTGGCTGTCCGAGGTGAGTCCGGCCAGCTGCCAGCCGCGGGACCAGATCGCCAGCAGCGGGCCCTTGGCGTCGTGGATCGCCTTCGGCCGGTCCGGGTCGGCCAGCCAGGCGGCGAGCGCGGCGTCGTCGGCCGGGTCGAGCTCGGTCACGTCCAGGTAGGCCGCGGCGCCGTCCCCCGCCGACAGGGCGATCGCCCGCAGGTCACCGGCCCCGGAGGCCCACTGGCCGATCAGATCGACCCCGGTCCGGTCGCCGGTCGCATGGGCCGCCAGCCAGTCCGCCAGCGCACCCGGCGCCAGCCGCTCGCCCTCCACCTCGAAGCCGCCCTCCGGCGCCGTCTCCTCGGCCGGCAGCGTCTCCAGCAGCCGGTCCCGGAGCACCCGGAACTCCAGCCCGTCGAACAGCTGGTGGGTCGCCTCCCGGTCCCAGTCCCGGCGGGTCAGGTCGGTCACCTTGAGCGGCAGCTCGACGTCGGTGACCAACGCGTTCACCTGCCGGTTGAGCCGGACGTCCCCGATCCGCTCCTTGAACGCTTCGGCGGCCTTGCCCTTCAGCTCGCCGGCGTGCACGAACAGGTTCTCCAGGCCGTCGTAGGCCTCCAGCCACTTGGCCGCCGTCTTCGGACCGACGCCGGGCACACCCGGCAGGTTGTCGCTGGTCTCGCCGACCAGCGCCGCCAGCTCCGGATACCGCTCCGGCGTCACGAAATATTTGTCCTGCACCGCGGCCGGCGTCATCCGGGCCAGGTCGGAGACGCCCTTCCGCGGGTAGAGCACGGTGACCCGGTCCGACACCAGTTGCAGCGCATCCCGGTCACCGGTGCAGATCAGCACGTCGAAGCCGTCGGCCTCGGCCTGCTTGGCCAGGGTGGCGATGATGTCGTCGGCCTCGAACCCCTCCTTGTCGACGTGGGCGATGTTGAGGGCGTTCAGCACCTCCTTGACCAGGTCGACCTGGCCGCGGAACTCGTCCGGCGAGGTGCTCCGGTTGGCCTTGTATTCCGTGTACATCTCGGACCGGAACGTCTTCCGGGAGACGTCGAAGGCGACGCCGAGGTGGGTCGGCTGCTCGTCCCGCAGCACGTTGATCAACATCGAGGTGAAGCCGAAGACACCGTTGGTGTGCTGGCCGGTCTTGGTGCTGAAGTTCTCCACCGGCAACGCGAAGAACGCGCGGTAGGCGACCGAGTGGCCATCGATCAGCAGCAGCCGCGGCCGCTCGCCCTCTGCGGCGGGAGCGGTCGCCTCTTTGTTCACATTGACCGGAGGTTCGGTGATGGTCGACACCCACGCGACTCTAGCGGCCCGCGCCGACAGTGTCGGCCGGGTCGGCCGACGACCCTCTGACTACCCTGTCCCAGTGACCTCCGCACTGCCCGAATGGGCCGCCGCGCTGACCAGCGCCCTCGATTCCCGGATGGGCCTGGAGCTGCTCGAGGCGTCGGCCGAACGGGTGGTGGGACGGATGCCGGTCGAGGGCAACACCCAGCCGTTCGGGCTCTGGCACGGCGGCGCGTCCTGCGTGCTGGCCGAGACGCTGGCGTCGATCGGTGCGACCGCGCACGGGATGCCGGACAACAAGGTCGCGGTCGGCGTCGACCTGAACGCGACCCATCACCGAGCGGTCCGAACGGGCTGGGTCACCGGGACCGCGACCCCGCTGCACCTCGGATCGCGGATCGCCACCTTCGAGGTGGTGCTGACCGACGACCGGGACGCGCGGGTCTGCACCGCGCGGGTCACCTGTCAGCTGATCGCCCGCCGGGACTGAGCTCTGGGCCCAGGGGCCCAAAGCAGTTGGGGTCTCCGGGCTCAGGCGCCGCCGGGGTCGGCGGCCTAGGGTCGAAGCATGATCAACTCTCGGGTACGAGCAGCCGCGGCGGGTCGGCCACACACCGCTCGCGTCCTCGAGTACGTCGGCGTGGTCGCCCTGGCCACCGTGCTGGTGATCGGCATCGCGATCGCGGGCTGGGGCAGCCAACTCCGCACCTTCGCGGGGTACGCGGTCTGCGCCGTCACACCACAGCCGGACTGCCCGGCGCCGCCGTCGAACGCTCCGTGACCAGTTGGCCGTCCGGCGCGATACCGTACCTCCGGACAGTCGTTCGACACCGACCCTGATCACGGAGCCCGCCATGAAGCTGCGGACCGCCGCCTGGCTGCTGGCCCTGGTCGCCTGGATCGGCAACATCGTCATGATCATCGTCGCCGCCTTCACCGGGTTCTACATCCCGCCCGCCTCGCCGGCCAATCAGATCAATTCGGAGAAGGCGCAGGCCATCCTCTATGCCGTGATCCCCGGCTTCCTGATCTCCGTCGCGGCCCTCGCCGTCAATCTCGCGCGGACGGGTCGCAACCGCACCGGCTTGGTGCTGACCGGACTGGCCGTGGCACTCTTCCTCACCGGACTGATCATCGCCCTGGTGCTGCCGACCGCATCCGGGCACGGCTCGGACCCCTGGACCGAATAGTTCGCGGTGATCAACATCGTGCTCCTCCTGGCACTGCCCTGGGAGATCGATCTCGGTCGCTGATCATCCATCGATGCTGATGATCAGTGGGCCCACGGGCCCAGGCCGGTCGGGGTCCATGGGCTCAAGCGGCCGGTGATCTCCCTCCCTAGCCTATGGCCATGATCAACTTGTCCTGGTCGCGGCGGGATCGCGAAGGCGGCCAAGGGACGTTGGAATACCTCGCCGTGCTCGCGGTGGCGGTCGTCCTGATCCTGGCGGTGGTGATCGCCCTCTGGGGTGCTCAGGTCGGATCGATGGTGGCCCGGGCGATCTGCACGATCACTCAGCAGACCGTGTGCCGGGTCGACGCCGGTCTCTCACCCTACGAGCGGGCGCTGACCGGACGCTACGTCGCTCTCGGCGACAGCTTCTCCTCCGGCGAGGGTGCCTGGGATTACGAGGAGGGCACCGACTTCGACGACCGCGACGACCCCTGGCCGTTCAATGACGGCGACGAGGCACACAACCGGTGCCACCGTTCGGCGAACGCGTACTCGCAGATCCTGGCGAGCAACAACACCTTCGCCGGCGGCAACGACTTCAACGCGTGCTCCGGGTCGCGCATCTCCGACTTCAACAACCCCAATCACAAGGAGACCGGCGAGGACCCGCAGGTGATGGCACTGGACGACGACACCACCCTGGTGACACTGTCCGTGGGCGGCAACGACCTCGAATTCACCCAAGTGATGACCGACTGCGTCACCCGCAACCTGAAGCTGGGCAGCACCGACTGCCGCAGACAACACGGTCAACGAATCGCGGCCCGGTTGCCGGAGATCCGGGCCGACCTGGTGAAGCTCTATGCGCAGATTCGTCGGGAAGCACCGAACGCGCGGATCATCGTCGTCGGCTATCCGCCGTTGTTCCCCGAGCGACCGGCACCCAATTACCGCAATCTGTTGCGCGCCCCGGACCAGGTGTGGATGAACGGGGTCGCGGCCGAGCTGAACGCCGCCATCGCCTCCGCCGCGCAGGAGACCGGTGTCGAGTTCGTCGACCCCACCGCCGCCTTCCGAGACCACGGTCTCGGCACCGACGACAGCTGGTTCAACGACCTCAGGCTGAAGGGACCGGGCATGCTGCCGATCAACCCGAGTAGTTTCCATCCCAACGCCAACGGACAGGCGGCGTACGCCGCCCTGATCCAACGTCAACTGGAGGACCCCCGATGAGCAGGCAGCAGCAGCCTCGGCCGAGCCGGAGCCGCGGACCAGGATTCCTGGCGGCACTGCTCGCCGGCCTCGTCACGGTCACGGTCACCGCCTGCCAGCCGGCGCCGGCTCCGCCACCGGCGGATATCCGTCCCGACGACTACTTGATCAAGGTCGAGGACCTGCCGAAGGACTGGCGGCTGAGCAACGACGCCGAGGGCGGCTACCGCACCCAGGTCTGTGGGGTGGACCTGGAGCCGTCGCCGCCGGCAGCCGTGGCCAGCGTCCGGTTCTCGATGGGCCCGTTCGGTCCGTTCGTCCAGCAGTACGTCCGCAGCTACACCGACGGCTCCGCCGAGCGCCTGATCACCGGGTTGTCCGAAGCGGTTCCGGACTGCACGTCCTTCGTCGCCACGGGGACGAAGGGGACGAAGAGCGAGACGTTCCGGATCGCGCCGCTGAAGCTGGATTCGGTCGGCTCCGAGGTCGTCACCTGGCGTCAGGTCCCGGAGTCCAACCCGGGATTGATCACCGACCTGGCGTTCTTCCGTCGGGGCGACACGGTGATCGCGTTCCTCTCGTACAGCATCCGGGAGGACCCGGATCCCAAGGTGTTGCAGCAGGCGATCGCCGCCGTTCCGGAGTAGCTCCGCGGCTACTCCCGTTCACGTTGGGCCCGTGGGCCCAGCCGGGTTGGGTCCGCGGACTCAAGCGCTGGACCGGCCCGGATCATACCCTCAGACCATGATCAACAAGCTGCGTCGGAACGGGGCGGTGCGGGACCGCGGCGCCGGCGCGCTCGAGTATCTCGGCGCCCTCGCGATCGCGGCCATGTTGGTCCTCACCGTTGCGTTCGCGGGTTTGGCCGGCGAGGTCCGACAGCTGGCCGCCGAGGCAATCTGTGCGATCGTTCAGCAGCCGGGCTGCATCAACCGGATCGCCCGGACGCCGTACCAGCAGGCGCTGGCCGGAAAGTACATCGCGATGGGCGACAGCTTCGCCTCCGGCGAGGGCGCCTGGGACTACGAGGAGGGCACCGACTTCGACGACCGGGATGATCTGTGGCCGTTCAACGACGACGAGGAAGATCACAACCGGTGCCACCGTTCGGAGAACGCGTACTCGCAGATCCTGGCGGCCGACAACGACTTCGCCGACGGTGACGGGTTCGTCGCCTGCTCCGGCGCGGTGATCGACGACTTCAACGATCCCAACGGCGCGAACACCGAGGAGAAGGCACAGCTGGACGCGCTGGACGAGAACACCTCCCTGGTGACGCTGTCGGTCGGCGGTAACGACCTCGGGTTCGCCGACGTGATCCGGGACTGCGTGCTCAACGGCGAGGGCGGGGTCGGCTTCATCGACAGCTGCCAGGAAAAGCACGACCAGCGGATCACCAAACGGCTGCCGCAGCTGAAGAAGGAGCTGATCGCCCTTTACCAGAAGGCGAAGCAGAAGGCGCCCAATGCCCGGATCATCGTGGTTGGCTACCCGCCGTTGTTCGCCGAGAACCCGGAGGACGACTACGGCAACCTGCTCTTCGCCGAAGATCAGGAGTGGATGAACGGGAAGGCCGGAGACCTGAACGACATCCTGGAGTCGGCGGCCGCGGCGGCCGGGGTCGAGTTCGTCGACCCGACCGGCGCGTTCAACGGACACGGTCTCGGCACCGACGATCCCTGGTTCAACGATCTCGACTGGGGCGGACCGGGCATGATGCCGGTCGATCCGAGCAGCTTCCACCCGAACGCCAAGGGGCACGCGGCCTTCGCCAAGCTGATCCAGGATCAGCTGGAGAACCCCGCCGACTGAGGCCGGTCAGCCATCCTGATCTTGACGCTGGATCGTCAGTATGCCACCGACCTCGACGCCCCAGTCCGCCATCGATCCGACCCCGGCCTCGATCGTCGCACTCGCCCGCAGCCGGGGCCGGGTGCCACCGATCCACGGCATCAAAGTCTTGATCAACAACACCCGGCCGGTCCGGTCGACCACCGCCACATCGATCGGGTAGCGCATGCCGACCATGTGCACCGACGGACACCGGGTGATCCACAGCGCTCCCACGACCGAATCGGTGCCGAGCAGCCCGCGCTGCCGGGCCCGGTAGGACTCGGCCACGGCGAGCGGCGCGATGTCGACCTGGTTGTACAGCAGCCGGTGCGGTCCCGGCCCGAACACGACACTGTCGGCGGCCATGATCATGACCTTAGCCCCGTCGGGTCCCGGGCCGATCGACCTGAGCCGAGTCGGCCCGGTTCCGTGGCAGACTGACCGCGCCGAGAGAGGGAGTAGAGGACATGAGAAGGTTCTCGATCATCGTCATGCTGATCACGCTCGCGGTCCTGACGAGCTCCGGCTGCGGCGCGGGCGGCACTCCACCGGAGGGATCCGACCTGCGCAGCCGGCTGGCCCGGGCGCTGGAGCCGACCGATCCCGAGGCCGCGACCATGGTCCGGGACGAGTCGCGCACCACGCTGACCGAGCTGCCGGCCGAATGGCTGGCCGGGTGGACCCTGATCGACGTCCTACACCGGGCCGCGAATCATCCGCGCCGGATGTACGCCGCCCTGTCCGACCGCGACACTGTCACAATCCTCACCCGCAACCCGCAGGGCTTCAACTCCGTCGTCCAAGGCACGGCCGGGCCGACCACCGACCAGGCGGCCGAGATCGCACGCACGTACGTCGACGTCACCCGCGACTTCAGCACCTGGTCCTACCGCGTCGAACGCATCGAGGACATCGAATGGCTGCCCGAGCCCGACGCCGACCAGGTCAGGACCCGGGACCAGGTGATCAAGGAGTTCGCCGCCAAGATCACGCCGCCCCGGCCGGCCGCCGCCGGTGACGGTTGGTCCGTCGTGCTGTGGACCGTCACCGGGACCGACCTGGTCCGGCACACCCTGGTCGTCAACGCCGACGGCACGGTCGATGCGACCGCGATCGTGGTCGAGGAAGGCATCCCCGTCCCGGCCTCAAGCTGAACCAGGGCTGATTGGCGTGCCCTTCGGCTAGTGTCGTGCCCGACCCCTCTGGACCGGGTGCGAAAGGGATGCGGTGGCTCGGCTACGACGACCCGTCGAACGCGAAGGCCTGCGGCAACGCGTCATCGACCGAGTGATCGTCATCGGGCTGGTCGCGATCGCCATCGCCGGGCTGATGAGCTTCGCCTTCGGTCCGCGGCAGGCGGCCGTCTCCCGTGCCGCCTGCCTGATCGGGTCGCTCGGCCTGGCGTCCTGCCGCGACGAGATCCCGAGCTTCGAGCCGGTCCGGCTGGGCGAGCCGCGGTGCCGCTTCCTGGCCGACCTCGACCCGTCGCTGCCCGAGGTGCGGACCGAGACGGTGACCCTGCCGAGCGGTCTCACCCTGACCACGAGCCGAGCCCGGTCGGGCGACACCTGGGTGCAGGTCGGGCCGCCGACCGCCACCGATCCGCCGGCGGTGCTGGACGGTGCGGTACGGCGATCGCGCTACCCCGCGCCCGGTCTCGACGTTCCGGCCCACACCGAATGGCTGCTGCCGCCCGGCCAGGACCTCCGGCAGCTCGCGACGGCGCTCGAGGACCGACATGATCAAGAAGTCCGGAGCAGGTCGGCGATGGCGCTGTTCGCCCGGCTGGTCCATCCGGTGGGCGGCCCGGACCTCCGACCACCGACCGTCCGGTACAGCAGCCTGGCCCTCGACTCCGCACCGTTCCCGGTGGCTGGCGAGCCGCCGGAATCCCCACCGGGCAAGGAAGATTGGCTGATGCTGGATCGCGACCGAGCGGCCATGGCGGTCTATCGGACCGGTGACCGGCAGCTGTCCGTGATCGCGCCGATCACCGGCTTGACGGGCGGTCGCCCGGTCGCCGGCGTGGTCCGCTGGAGCCGAGACGAGGCGGCCCGGCTGACCTCCGTGTTGATCATGGTCGTGGTCGACGGATCCTTGATCACCGAGAGCTTGGAGATCGAGAAGTCGATCTCCGTCGGCTACCTCGGGCTGCCGATCCGGACCGACGACGAACGCGAGCTGGCGGAGCGCTGGCTGAGCGGCCGGGCCGGCTTCGGGCTGTCCACCCGGGAGCTGTTCGGGTTGGCCGCGCCGAAGGCCGCGGACCGGCTCGCGGGTTGGCTCAACCGGGCCGCGACGGTCACCGTACTGCGCTATCAGGGCGTCGCGTCCGGCACCGCGCTCGGCCGGGCGAGTGAAGAGGTCCGGCTGGCCCGGCGGACCGAATGGTCCGACGCCCGGCTGGTCACGGTCCAGCAGGTAGCGCCGCGGCCGGACGGCACGACGCGCACCCTGGCCGACGATCCCGACTGCGGGTGGTCATGAACGATTCGGCCGGCGTCCGGCGGCGCTGGGCCCGGCGCACTGTCCTGGGACTCGGGCTGGCCGGTGTCGCGGGCGCGCTCAATGCGCCCGCCGCGACGGCGGTCGGGGTGACCCTCGGCCGGTTCGGTTTCGACGTCCAGACCTCCATCCGGGCGCAGCATCCGAACGGCGGCTGGCAATGGCAGGGGCAACTGACCGAGGGCGGCAAGCCGTCGATCATGGTGTCGGCCCGGGCCGATCTGGTCGGCACCGAGCCGCGGGAGGTGCTCGGCCTGCTGCTCGCCTCCGGCATCGGTGGTTGGCTGCCGGAGCTGTCGGCCGGCCCGGCCCGGACCCGGGCGACCAGGGACGGCTCGCCGGCGTTGCGGTCACCGATCAGGTTCCGGGTCGTGCCCGAGCTCAGCTACAGCGGCACGGTGTTGATCACCAGCAACCAGGACACGACCGCGATCCTGGCCGTCCTCGGCACGGACCGGCTGACCGCCGGCCGGATCGACCAGATCCTCGATTCGGCCCGGTGGTCGACATGACCAGGAACCTGCTGCTCGGCTGGGCCGCGGGACTCGGTTCCCTGATCATCGCCGGCGCGGGCATGTCGGCCACGCTGTCCGGCAGTGCGACCACCGACCCGCTGCGGCTGAGCTTCGCCGCGATCGTGCTCGGGTGCTACGCCGCGGTGGTCGGTGTGATCGTCACCGAGCGGGCCGATCGGACCCGGCTGCGGTGTCTGCTCTGGGGCGGCGGAGTGCCGATCGTGGTCGGCTGGCTGACCACGATCGTGGTCACCGTCGATGCGGGAATAGCGGCCGGGCTGCTGGCCGGGTTGCCCTGGCTCGTCGGCCCGGTGCTGGTCGCCCTGATCGGCCGGCGGCTGCCCGGATTCCACCCGTACCGTTGGATCCGCAGTCGGCTCGACGACCGCTGATCAGCCGACCAACCGGGGTCGAAGCTCCCGAAGGGCAAGATCGAGATCGATGAAGGTGAACCGCAGCGTCGCCGGATCGAAGATCAACTCCAGCGCGCCGAAGCCGCAGTCGATCGAGGTCTCGACCGGCGGTGGGGGCGGCGGTGGTGGGGGCGGCGGCGGGGGCGGACCGGTCGGGATCGGTCCGGTCGGCGTCGGGGTAGGGGTGGGAGTCGGGGTCGGCGTCGGGGTGGCGAAATCGGCGGCGATCCGGCAACTGGTCAGATCGAACCTGGTCTCGGCCGCGGCCTCGGCGGTGGCCTGCTCGCCCTCGTCCGTGACGCGGTCCAGCCGTACCGTCACGGTGACCCGGTCGGTGAAGACGTTCCAGCAGTAGCCGGTCAGCGTCGCCTGATTGGCCGTGGCCAACTCGGCCGCTCGGACGTTGCCCCGCTGGCCGCACTGCCCCGCACCGGCAAGTCCGGGCAGCTCGGTCACGTCTTCGAAGCCACCCGAGAGCAGGTCCGACAGGTCGTCGATGATCATCTGTGCGCCCGCGATGGCCGCGGCGTCGGCGGCGTGTTGGGCGGCGGACCGCTGCTCGCGGGCCATCGCGCCGATCGCCACGACGCCGACGGCGAAGAACAACACGCAGATCGCCAGCACCAGGATCGCCGTCACCGGGCCGGACCCACGGTCCCGCCGCTGCACCATGCGTCAGACCCTCCTTGGAACGCCCGAAGGCCGGGCGGGGCTTAGGCCCGCCCGGCCGCCGAGAGGATGATTACTTACCCGGAATCGTCTTGTCGTTCGGGTCGACCGACGCCACATCCCGGATCACGTCGTTGATCCAGTTGGTGATCGTCGGGCCCTTGATCGCACCGACCACGACGATGATCAGGATCGCGGCGACCGCGATCATGCCGACGTACTCCAGCGCACCCTGGCCGCTCTCCCGCCGGGACCGCAGCTTGTCGGCCACGGTCAGCTGCCACGCGTAGAGGTTGTAGAACAGTCGTTCCATGATTCCATTCCTTCCGGTTCCCGGCCTGACCAGCCGAATCCTGTGGTCTCCCGGGTTTCTCCGGGTCTGCCTTGTTGACCACTAAGTTACGGAGATCCGGCCGCGGAGCCATGGGTCCAGAGGCCCAATTCGGGGCCCAAGCATCAGGGGGCCGCCGGCGGACCGGAGGGACCTTCGGGCCTGGCGGTGCCATCGGACCCGGCGGATTCGCGGGCCCTGGCCGCGGCTCGCCGCCGCAGCACCAGGACGACGACGGCGCCGGCGACCACCAGGACGCCCAGGATGCCGAGCACCGCGGCGACGGCACCGCCGACACCGGGCGAACCGTTCCCGATCGGTCCGGGCGACGACGAATCCCCCGGGCCCGGCGAGGCGGAGGCCGGCGGAGTCGGCTCCGGCGTCCCGGAGGACGACGGATCCGGCGTGGACGTGGCCGGGGAGGACGGTCCCGGAGACGGAGTCGGCGCCCCGTAGACCGGCAGGCCCGCCGGCTTCCCGTCGACGGCCAGGTTGAGCTGGATCGGGGTCAGCACGCCGAGCGTGCCGGACTGGCCCGGCCGCAGCCGAACCACGAGGTAGTACGTGCCGCCGGTGGCTGTTCGTAGGACCGTGGCGGCTTCGTGGCTGCTGGGATCGATCTCTCGATTGCGGATCCGGATCTCCGCGGTGGCCGCGGTGGTCCGGACCGACTTCGCCGGGTTGCCGGCGGAGATGGCGCCCGACCGGTCGTCGAGCCCGTACCGGCCCGGCGAGTACACCGCGATTCCGGGCTCGACCGGCGAGTTGGACTCGAATCCCCAGTCCGCGCCGGCTCGCGGCGCGTCCAGGGTCGCTCGCAACCGCTGTCCGGGCTGGACCTCGATCTGGTAAACGAGGGTCTCGCCGACGACGATCTCACTCCGGTACGAACCCGCCCGGAGTTGTGGTGCATCCGAGAACGCCACGCCGCCGACGACCGCCTGCACCTGCTTCGCCGCTGCCACCGGTGTCCGATCGATCGTCGGGTCGGACAGACCGGGAGGCAGCTCGGCGAGGTTGGCGATCGGCGGTTCCTCGACCACTGCCAGCTCGACTCGAACCTGCTCCGGACCTCCCGCCGCGGCGGCTCGTTCGAGCAGCACGTACAGGGGGCCGTCGGCGCAGGGATCGGGCGCGCCGAGGGTGGCGACCGCACCGGTGGTCAGGTCAGCAGAGCCGTCCGAACCCGACCCGCCGAAGGTCTGGCGGTCACACACCTCCATCGTTTCGGCCGAACGCAGGGCGATGTCCCAGACTTCGCTCGCGAAGCCCCGGGCCGGCGGCACGATCGTGCTCGCCGCCACGCTCACGTTCGATCCGGGCGTCGTGCGCTCGATCCGATAGAACCGGGACTCTCCACTCGAGTCGTACCGGTCCTGGTACTGGCCGGGACCGATCGTCGGCGCAGACTGCTGATCAACCGTGCCCACGACCGGCTTTCCGGAGATCGCGAAGGGGCGCAGCGCCCGTTTGGTCAGCTTGTCCAGCGAATCGTTCAACTCGTCCGTGTCCTCGGCGTCGTAATAGGACCCGTCGGTCTCGTCCACGATGCACTGCAACTGCTTCCGCGCCTTCGCATTCACATCGAACCCGACCGCATTGAACTGAAGATCAACACCCTTCGCCGCCAACTTCTTCGCCACCGGACACGGATCCGGCACACAGTTCTCCTCACCATCGGAGATCAACACCACCACCCGACGACCTTGATCACCAAGATCCTTGACCGACTGCTCCAACGAATACGCGATCGGCGTCTCCCCCACCGCCTGAAACGAATCCACCGCCCCGTACATCCGATCCCGATCAAGCGGCCCGACCGGCATCACCAACTCCGTGTCCTGACACGCCTTCGGATTCTCCGCCTTCGGCTCCTTGATCTTCGAGCCGTAGACCCGCAACCCCACCTGGGTCCCCGCCGGCAACGAATCGGCCACCCGCTTCAACGCACCCTTCGCCGCCGCCAGCTTCGTCCCACCCGACGACACCTTCTCGTTCATCGACCCCGACACATCCAGCAACAACAACACCTGCACCGGATCATCGGCGAGAGCTGGCCGCGCAGCGCCCAGGGTCAGGCCGCTGACGGCGACCAGGATCGCCACCCCCAGCAGCGCGAATCGTCGGCCTCGGTCCCGCATCGTGATCGACCTCTCGTTCGGCGTCACATCGGTGATCAAGCCTACGGGAGGGCGTCCGCCGCGCGATGGACCGAGGCCCGCGGTCACTGCGGGCCCGCCAGCCAGAGCGAGATCGCGTGCCCGCGATTGTTCGCCTGAAGCTTGGCGAAGATCCGGTTGATGTGATTCTTGACCGTCTTCTCGGAGATGAAGAGTCCGCGGGCGATTTCGGTGTTGGCCGAACCCTTCGCGATCAGGTCCATCACCTCGGCCTCGCGCTCGGAGAGGCCGAACCGGGTCGCCAACTCGGCCAGCGTCGGGGCCGGGTTGGACAGCGCCGCCAGGGTCTGCGCGGAGAAGGTACCGATCCCGCCGGCGACCATCCGGACCGCCTGGATCAGCTCGGTGTCGCCGAAGTGGCCGTGCACCAGATAGCCGCGGGCTCCGGCCCGGACGGCCGCGGAGATCACGTCCGGCGCCTCCGAATAGGTCAACATCAACACGTTGCAGAGCTGCGCGATCTCGCTGGCCGCGGTGACACCGTCCTGGCGCGGCATCCGGACGTCGAGCAGCATCACGGCGGGCCGCTTGGCCTTGGCCAGGGCGACCGCGGCGGCCCCGTCACCGGCCTCGCCGACCACGTGAATGTCCGTGGTGGTGGCCAACAGCCCGCGAATACCGGCTCGGACCACCGCGTTGTCGTCGGCGATGCCGACGGTGATCATCTTCGTTTCCGCCTCGTCGATCACAGTTGGCGTTGCGCTGTCCATCGGTATGTCGTCCCCTTTCCTCTGGTCGACTCCACCTCGGAGGTTCCGCCGACGCTCTCGGCCCGTTCCCGCAGTCCACGCAGTCCGAAGTGGCCGCTGTCCTCAGCGCCGTTGACGGCGGAGGTGTCGAAACCCCGGCCGTCATCGGCGACTTCGAGTTCGATCAACTCGGTGTCGCCGCGCAGCACGACGTCCACCCGGCCGGCTTGCGCATGCTTGTCGATGTTGTGCAGCATCTCGCCGAGTGCCCGTTCCATCTGTTCGGTCACCCGCGGATCGGCATCGACGGCCTGCACCGAGGTCAGCGAGACCTCGATCCCGGTTTCGGTCCGCCACCGATCGACGACATCGCGGAGCACCTCGATCGTCGGCCGGTCGGTCTGGTCGGAGCGCAGCGAGACCAGCAGTGCACGCGCCTCGGCGGCCGCGGTCTCGGCGGCCGCGGAGAGCGATCCGGCGACTTCGCGAGCGACCGCCGGGTTGGTGCCGATGGCCCGGGTCAACGCCTTGGCGCTGAGCGAGATGCCGTACAAAGACTTGCCGACCGAATCGTGCATGTCCCGGGCCAGCCGAGCACGCTCTTCGGCCGCGCCGACCGCCGCGACCGCCTCGCTCACCTGCTGCCTGGCCTCGATCATCCGTTCGGCATAGCGCCGGACCACCGCCCCGATCAGGCAGACTCCGATGACCAGGGCCGGGATGCCGGTGAGCCGCATCAGCCACTCCTGCCAGCCGTCCGACGGTGCGATCAGGCTCGGGGAACCGACGGCGCCGAAGACGAGCGGGATCAGCAGCACGATCAGGATCCGGTACGGAAACAGCAGGCCGGTCGCCAGCGCGGTACAGACCACGGCCAGCGCGGCCGGCTGTCCGGTGTCCAGGCTGATCAGCAGCAGTACGGTCAGCGCCACATCGAGTGAGGCCAGCAGCGGGTGTCGCAGCAGGTGTCGCATCACCCGGTCGCTGCGGCTGAGCAGCAGGCTGGTCCCGGTCAGCAACACCAGACTGACCCCGCCGATCAGCGTGGCCGAATTGGTCAGGAACGCGGCCGGCGCGGCCAGCGCCAGGAAGACCAGCCGGCCGGTGAACACCCAGCGCACCAGCTGGACGAACTGCGGCTCGCCGAGCAGCGGCTCCCGACCGGCGAGGTCGTCGCCGTGGATCCGGGTGCCGGCGGCGATCATGACAGCGACTCGAAGAGGGTCGTGAAGTCGATGTCCGCGCCGATGACCAATCCGACGGTGATCAGGATCAGACAGGCCGGAACGAGAATCAGTGAGGTGATCAGCGTGACTCGGGGTGCGGTCTGAGCGGCCCGGCGACGCATCGCCTGCGCGCTCTCCCGGCGCATGTCGACGGCGATCTGGTTCAGGGTCGTCGCCAGCGGTGCCCCCAGCTCCTCGGCCTGCAGGAAGGCGCTGACGAAGCTCCGCACAGCAGGCGACCCGGTCCGCTGCGCCATCCCGGTGAAGGCCACCCGGACGCTCGCGCCGTGGGACAGCTGGCCGAGCGTGAGCCGCACCTCGTCCGAGATCGCGCCGGCGAAGTGGTCGGTCACCCGGGCCAGCGCACCGCGGAACGACATGCCGGCACTGACCGTCACGGCGAGAATGTCCAGGAAGTCGGGCAGGTCACGCTCGATCGACTCGCGGCGACGGCGGGCCCGCGCCGCGATCGGCATCAACGGCAACAACACCGCCACCAGGGGCAGCAGCAGCAGAGCGGCCGGCTGGGCCTGCAGCACCAGGACGATCCCGACCGGAATCATCAGCAGCACCCAGATGAACATGCGGCGGAGCAGACCGTCCACGGTGACCCCGACCGGCCGGCCGGCCTGGTCGATCTGGCGGTGCAGGGTCTGGACCACCGTGGGGCCGAGCAGGCGACGCAGCCTCGGCACGAACCGCCCGGCCAGCCGTTCCAGCGGCGATGCCCGCTGCGCGGACTCGCGTCGCCGTTCGTCCCGGAGCAGAATCAGATCGGAGGCATCGAGGTAGTCGGCGACCCGACCGCGCAGCATTCGATACCCGATCAGGAACAGCAGCAGGGCCCCGGTGGCCGCAAGCGCGGGCCAGAAGGGAGACATCAGCGCTCGATCCTGGTGATCCGGTACACCACGAACTGGCCGATGCCGAACAATCCGAAGGCGACCAGGAGGGCGAGTACGCCGAACACGTTCTGGGTCATCCGCTCGACGGTGCCGGGTTGGATGAAGTTCAGCAGGAAGAGCATCAGTACGCCGAGAAAGGTGACCAGGACACTGGTGCTGCGCGCCTGGGCCAGCGTCGTCCGCACCTCCCGCCGGACCTCCTTGCGGTCATCCAGGGTCTGCGAGATCTCCCGCAGCGCGGTGACCAGCGAGCCGCCGGACCGCGCGCTGACCACCAGGGTCGACATCAGCACCCGCACCTCACGCGACGGCAGCCGGTCGTTCAGCTGCAACATCGCGTCCTCCAGCGAAGCCCCGAACCGGACCGCCGCGTTCAGCCGCCGGATCTCCGACTTCGCCGGCTCCGCCAGCTCCTCCTCGGCCACCAGCCAGGAAGTCGCGATGCTGAGACCCGCGTTGGTCGCGTTGGACAGCACCCGGGCCAGTTCCGGGATCTGCTGCACGAACTTCTCCCGCCGGCGGTCCCGGGCCCGGCCGACCCAGACCCGGAACAGGAAATAGCCGGCGACCAGCCCGACCACGCCGATCGCCGGGGCCAGGAACTGGGCCAACAGCAGCGGTACCAGAATCGTCAACCCCGCGATCGCCGCGAAGACCACGAGCGGCGGCTGCCGGATGCCGGCCAACAGCAGGTCGCGCTCGAGGAACCGGCCCAACCGTGTCGCGGCGAACGATCGGTCCCACCGGTGGAACCGGGACTGGCCCGACTCCTGGTTGGCACCGGCGGCGAGGGTTGCGGACACGAGCCGCCGTTGATCGGCCGTGTTGATCATGAACTGGGCCATCCCCGTGATCAACAGGACCACGAACAGGGCCAGCCCGACGTAGATCAGGATCAGGTCCATGGCTCAGTCCACCCGGGCCGGCCAGTTGCCCGGGACCGCGACGCCCGCGTGTTCCAGTCCCCGGACCAGCCGGTCCGGCAGCGGGTGGTGCCGGAACCGGCGGCCGATCGGATCCCATTCCATCAACGGATGCAGTCGGTACTCCTCGCGCCGGGCGGAGACAACGAACGCCATCTCGGTGATCCGCCGGGTGCCGTCGGAGTGCCGGGTCAACTGGATGATCAGATGGATCGCGTTGTTCACCTGGTCCCGAATCGCCAGGAACGGCACCTCGACGTCGCTCATCGTGGCCAGCGTCTCGATCCGGGACAGCGCGTCGTCGGCCGAGTTGGCGTGGACCGTCGCCAGCGACCCTTCGTGACCGGTGTTCATCGCCTGCAGCATGTCCAGCGCCTCGCCGCCGCGGACCTCGCCGACGATGATCCGGTCCGGCCGCATCCGGAGGCTGTTGCGGACCAACTCGCGGATGCTGATCTCGCCGCGCCCGTCCACGTTCGCCGGCCTGGTCTCCAGCCGGATCACATGTTCCTGGCTCAGCGACAGCTCGGCCGCGTCCTCGACGGTGACGATCCGTTCCCAGGCCGGGACGAACTGGGACAGAGCATTCAGCAGGGTCGTCTTCCCCGAGGCCGTACCGCCGGAGACGATGATGTTCTGCCGGGCCCGGACGCAGGCGGAGAGCAGTTCCGCCACGGGACGATCCAGGGTGCCCCGTTCCAGCAGTTCGGTCAGTCCGTACGCGCGCGGGAAGAGACGGATGGTGACCACCGGGCCGCTGAGGGACAGCGGCGGCAGTACGACGTTGACCCGGGCGCCGCGCGGGATCCGGGCGTCGGCGGGGAGCCGGGCATCGACCATCGGGCTGGACTCGTCCACCCGGCGGTTCACCGAGGAGACGATCCGGTCGATCGTCTGCAACAGCTGCTCCTCCGAGGTGAAGCCGGAGGGGATCCGTTCCAGCCGGCCGAACCGCTCGACGTAGACAGTCTCATGACCGTTGATCATGATCTCGGAGATCGTCGTGTCGACGAGCAGCGGTTCCAGGACCCCGAGCCCGATCGATTCGTCGACGACCCGGCGGATCAGGATCGACCGCTCTCGGCTGGACAGGATCACGCCCTCGCGGGAGATCAGGTGCGCCAGCACGCGTTCCAGCCGGGCCCGGCGCTCCTCGGCGGGCAGGCTGGCCAGCTCCTGCAGGTCGATCTCGTCCAGCAGGATCTGTTTGAACCGGCGCACCTGGAAGTCGTCGGCCTCGATCTCCCGATTGCCCGCAGCCGCCGGGCCCGCGAACCCGCTGGAGAACGAATTCCTCACGGCATCACCACCTCCCGCGCCACCTTTCGTTCACCGATCACCAGGAACGCGGGGGCCTCGACGACGACCCGGACACCGTGGTGCGGGCCGAACGTGGTCACCTCGGCCAACCGCACCGCCCCGGGCAGGCTGGCCTCGGCCGCCTCGGTCGGCGAACCGCCCAGTGAATAGGCCCGGGCGGCGTCCCGGGCTGCCTGCGATGCCGCCTGCACCGTGACCGCAGCCGTGATGACCTGGAACACCAGGACGATCACGAACATCACCAGCGGCACCATCGCGACCATCTCGATGCTGGCCGTTCCCTGTTCGCGGGGGCGCCGCCGGATGATCATCGCGGTTCCTCCACGACGTCGTGGTCGATCTCGACGGCGACGGTCCGGGACACGCCGGCACCCACCAGCAACGGCGAGGTGAACCGGACCACCATCCGGTCGCCGACCTGATCGACTTCGATGCCGTCGGCCAGCAGGCCCGGCACGGCCTGCTGCGCAGCGACCTCAGGATCAGTCCCCATCGACACCGCCCGGGCGGCGGCGTCGGCGGCGCTGCCCGAGCAGACGAAGCCGATGCCGATCAGTACGAGCTGCACGCAGACGACCAACAGGACCAGAGCGAACGGGATGAGCACGACGTTCTCGACCGCGATCTGACCCGATTCGCGATCTCGTCGTCCGGTGCCGGAACCCGGGCCCGGGCCGGACCCGGCCGCGGCGGCCAGATCGGGCGGTGCGACCGCGTCCGGCAACGGCTGGTGAGCGCCCCCGTTGGTCGACCCGACGGGCTTGTACTGGTTCATCACGCCGAGTTCCTGGCCGATCCGGCGCAGGCTCTTCCACCAGACGCCGTTGCGCACCTCACTCGGCGTCCGGCTGTTACCGGCCCGTTCCAGGGCCTGCTCCAGATCCGGGATCAGCACTTCGGACCGTTCGCCGAGGATCAGCATGTCGACCGTGTCCTGCTGGATCTCGCTGCGCCGCCGGAACCGGTTGACGACGACCCTGACGTTGTCCGGATTGACCACGCCGAGCGATTCCCAGAACACCACCTGACGACGCGCCGACCGGAGGGCCGGCACGTCGGCCGAGACGATCTGCAGGGTCTGGTCGGCCGACTCGACCGCGGCTGCTTGGGTCGCGGTCACGGCGGAGCCGGTGTCGATGATCACCAGTTGATAGAGCCGGCGGAGCTGGGCGACGATCTGGCGTACGGCCGCCGGGGTGATCACCTCGGTCTCCCTGATCTCGGTCGGCGCCAGCAGCAGATGCAGGCCGCTGTTGTGGGCGACGACGGTGTCCGCGACCGCCCGGGCCGTCAGGTCCTCGCTGATCTTGGCCAGATCGGCGACCGACACCCGGTGGCTGACATCGAGGTAGCTCGGGACATCGCCCTTCTCCACATCGAGATCGACCAGGCAGACCCGCATCCCGCGGGTCTGCCGGACGACGTCCCAGGCGAGATGAGTGGCGATGATGGTGGTGCCCAGTCCGCCCTTGGCTCCGGCGACCGCGATCACCCGGCCACCCGCCGAACCGTTCCTGGATTCGGGCGCCTGACTCCCGGCCAGGGCCTGGGCCATGGTGGCCCCCCACTCGATCACCGAGGCGAGCCGATGATCAACTTCTTCCAGCCCGAACGGATAATCCAGGACGCCCTTCGCGTCGGCGTCCATCGCCGATCGGTAGGACTCGACGCTGGGATTGGACGTGACGACCAGGACCGCCAGTCCGGGATGACGCAGTGTCAGCTCCCGAACCATCGGGACCACCGATGCCGGGCCGAGTTGATCATGGACGAAGAGGATGCTCGGCCGGTGCCGGAGGACGGCGGAGAGCGTCTCCTGCGTCGACTCCGCGACGAACACCACTTCGATGTCATGATCACTCTGGTCCAGCCTCGATCGGAGTTCCTGGACGATCACCTGATCGGCGATCGCGATCACCGCCCGGTTCACCGGTCACCCCCTTCCGGCTCGGCCTTGCCGCCGAGCTGGCCGGCGTCGAAGGTGCGGGTCTCCTTGCTCCGATCCTGCGCCACGCCCGGCGGCAGCCCGACCAGCCGGACCTCCTGGGCGAAGGAGTTGGCGTACGTGACGGCGAGCGCGGACTCGGTCCGCAGGGCCAGCGTCACCGGAATGACGCTCTGCAACGACTCCCGGTCCGCCGACTGCACCTGCTGCTGACCGGCGACCGAGACCACCCGGACGTTCTGCACCAGGATCCGCGCCTGCCTCGGCAGGCCCGGCACGCTGGAGAACACCACGTAGACGTCGACCCGATCGCCCGGCCGGATCCGCCCGGCCAGGCCGGTGACCGCATCCACGTTGACCGCGATCTCCCGCTCATCGGGGTCGAGATTGCTGACCGGCACCAGGATGTCGGTGCTCACCGGCGAACCCGCCGTGAGCGGGACCGCGGTGACCCGTCCGTCGATGTCCTGGGCGCCCAGCACGGTGTTGTCGGCGGCCCACTGCTCCGGCACGCTGGCCGGTTCGGTGTTCTCGGCCGACAGGGTGCTGAACGCCGGCAGGTCCTGGGTGACCTGATAGACCGTCACCATCGGCCCGACCTTCTTGTTCACCTCGGTCAGGTAGTTGGACACGCCGACGAAGACCAGCACCGCGACCGCCACCGACAAGATCATCAGCAGCAGCCCTCGCCGCTGTCTGGGGTTCATATCAGGACACCTCTCTCCGCCTCCGGTGACGCCCCACCCGGCTGCCGTACTCCGATCGGGCCACAGCCGCAGAACGCGCACTGCGATCCGACCAGGGTCGCCGTGCAGCTTCGGCAGGTCGGACCGGCCAGCGGTCGGGCGTACGGCGGCGCGAGTTGCGTGATCTCCACCGATCTTCTCCCCGCATAGGGTCGATAGCCGGCCGGGCTGAAGTCCACGGCCTGCAGCGGCACGCCGGCCAGCCCGGCCTGCAGTGGGGCCGGCGGGTGTCCGGCCACGTACCAGTCGTCCGGCGAGGAGATCCCCGGGCCCGACCGGGCCGGGACGAGTCCGGGCGAGCCGAGTTCGTAGAAGTAGCTGCGGGCCGGCAACAGCCCGACGGTCCGTTCGCCCAGGGTGCTGCCCGGTTCGTCGAGCGAGCCGAGCCGGGGATGCCAGATCAGGCTGCGGCTGCGGGCGGCGATGCTGTTCGCCAGCTGTACGGCCTGACCGGGATCGGCCCAGCCGTCCGGGCGCAGTTCCGCGGCCAGTACGGCCCGGCCGATCAGGGACAGCGTCAACGCGTGGTGCCGGAACGGCAGGACGCAGATCCGTACCGCCGGGTCGGATGCGATGACGACATGGGCTTGCTCCCGCGCCGTGACGTCGAGGTGCTGAGGGCTGAGGACGAGCACGTGGCGGTGCCGAAACGGTCCGAACCGGTCCCGGATGGCCCGCAGCAGCGCGTCGGCCTTCGCCACCCCGATTCCGAGCACACCGTCCAGATCAGACGACCCCGGGACGGCTATCAGCATCGTGCTCTCTCCTGGTGCCCACAACCGGAGGCGGCTGGCGCGAAATCACGCCTCCCGCCCGGCATACGACCTGATTTCCCACTTTCTGGCGTCAGCCTAGTGGGAAAGGAGTCACTCGGGGCGGCGTCGGCGCCGGCCGGCACCGCTTTGGCCCCAGTGGCGAACCCGGCGGTCATCTCCGCGCCGCCCTGCGGCGCAGGATCAGCACCGCGACCACGCCGGCCACGATCGCCGCGCCGAGCACCCCGATCAGGACGGTGAGCACGATCCGCTGCCCGCTCGATCCGGACTGTGCTCCGGCACCCGGATCGGCCGGATCCACTGACGGGGTGCCATCGCTCGGTTCGCTGGAGCCGCTGGGCGGCGGGGCCGGACTCGACTGCTCCGGCGAAGGGGTCGGCGTCGGGGTGGCATAGACCGGGAGCCCGGCGGGCTGGCCCTCGACGGCGATGTTCAACCGGACCGGGGTCAGCACGCCGAGCAGGTCACTCTCGTTGGGCCGGAGACTGACCATCAGATAGTGGTTGCCGCCGAATGTCGCGCTCACCACTTCCCGGGTGTCGTTCGGCGCATTCTTCAACTCCCGGTTACGGATCCGGATCTCGGGTGTCGCCGCCGTCGTCCGCACCGTCTTCACCGGCGAACCCGCGGAGACCTCGTCCAACTGCTCGTCCAACAGGGCGCGCTTCGCCGAGAACAACGAGAGCCTGGCCCCGATCGGGCGACCCTCGAAACCCCACTTCCGGCCCGGCTCCGGAGTGTCCAACGTCGCCCGCAACCGCTGACCGGGCTGCACCGGCACCTGATAGACCAGCGTCTCGCCCACCACGATGCTGCTCTGGTACGAACCCGGCCGCAACACCGGGGCATCCGAGAACGCGACGCCGCCGACCACGCTCTCGGCGCCCTTCACCGGCTCAACCGGCGTCCGGTCGACCGAGGTGTCCGACAAGCCCGGCGGCAACTCCGCCAGGTTCGTGATCGGCGGCTCCTCGGTCACCACGATCTCGACTCCGACCTTCGGCCGCAAATCAGTGCCTGGCACATTGTTGTTGAGCCGGGCGAGCTGGAGCAGCACGTCGCCGTCGGCACACGAGAAGATGCCGCCGGTCGACGTCAGCGCCTGAGACATCACCGCAGCCGATCCATCGGCACCGGTCTCCCCGAAAACCTCAGAGCTGCAGGGGACAGGCTGGTCGGGTCCGCGAAGGACGATCGACCACGACTCGTGGTCGCCCAACCGGCCCCGCGGCACGATCACAGTCGCCGAAACGGTGATCGTCGACCGCGGGATGGTCCGCTCGATCCAGTAGAACCGATCGGTGCCACTCAGATCGTAGGTTGACCGATAGTGGCCTGCCGTGATCCGCGGAGCCTTTGAGGTGCTACCCACCGCACCCTTGATCGGCTTGCCGGACAGGGCGAACGGCCGCAGCGCCCGTTTGGTCAGCTTGTCCAACGACTCGTTCAACTCGTCGGTGTCCTCGGCGTCGTAATAGGACCCGTCGGTCTCGTCCACGATGCACTGCAACTGCTTCCGCGCCTTCGCATTCACATCGAACCCGACCGCATTGAACTGAAGATCAACACCCTTCGCCGCCAACTTCTTCGCCACCGGACACGGATCCGGCACACAGTTTTCCTCGCCGTCGGAGATCAACACCACCACCACCCGACGACCTTGATCACCAAGGTCGTTGACCGACTGCTCGAGCGAGTACGCGATCGGCGTCTCGCCTACCGCCTCGAACGAATCCACCGCTGCATACATCCGGTTCCGCTCCAGCGGCCCGATCGGCATCACCAACTCCGTGTCCTGACACGCCTTCGGATTCTCGTTCTTCGGCTCCTTGATCTTGGAGCCGTAGACCCGCAACCCCACCTGGGTCCCCGCCGGCAGCGAATCGGCCACCCGCTTCAACGCACCCTTCGCCGCCGCCAACTTCGTCCCACCCGACGACACCTTCTCGTTCATCGACCCCGACACATCCAACAACAACAACACCTGCACCGGATCATCCGCCCGGGCCGGCAGTTGGCCGAACGTCAGCCCGGCGAACGCGACGGCCGTGGCAACAGCCAGCATGATCAACCGTGAGGTTCGTGATCTGTGCGCCATTGGTGACCCGCCTTCCGCACGACGTGGCTCGCTGATCTTAACCGGCCGATCAGATCGGCGGCAGGATCGACCACAGGTAGGCGCCGGCGATCATGGCCGGGCCGAACGACAGATGCGAGCGACGATCGGCCTTCCGCACCACCAGCAAGATCACCGCGACCAGCCCGCCGAGGATGAACCCGCTGAGCAGGCCGAGCGCAGCCGTCATCGGGGCCAGCCAGCCGAGCAGGCCGCCGAGCACTCCGGCGAGCTTGACGTCGCCGAAGCCCAGGCCGTCCCCGCCCGGTGCCAGGAAGGCCAACAGGAAGAAGACCAGCAGCGCGATCGCGGCGGCGATGCCGGCGACGGCGAGGTTCCACCAGGAGCCGGTCAGCGCCGAGCACACGGTCAGGGCGGCGGCGAACACCGGATACCCCGGCAGGGTCAGCACGTCGGGCAGCCGGCGGACCTCGAGATCGATCAGAGCCAGCGTCAGCGCCCACACCCAGGCCACGGTGAAGGTGATCGCCACGACGAGCGGTTGCCGCCACAGCAGCGAGGCGAGCAGGACGCCGACCATCGCGACCACCGGCACCAGCCAGGGGTTGACCGTGCGCCGCACCTCGTCGTCGTCCCGCCGATAGCCCCGCGTCCGAAGCCACAGCGAGGCGATCACGCCGAGCACGAGCGCGACGCCGAGGGAGATCCAGAGCACCACCGCAACCTCCTCCGCCGACCGGATCGGCGAACCGGCCCGATCGTGACTGTAGCGTGTCGCGTGGCACAGCCGACTGCGCGGACCGGAGGTCTCATGTCATCAACCAAGACCCGACGTGCGATTGTCCTGCTCCTCGTCCTGGCCCTGCTCAGCGGCTGTACCGCCGCCCCCGAGGATGGCTATGTCGCCGAGACGGTCGGCCGACTGACGGTGCACCGCCCGACCGGTTGGGACACCGAGTTCGCCGTCGAATCCCCGTGGAACATGGGATTCCGGGATGCGCCCGATACACCGGAGCAGCTCAGTCTCTCGGGCGACTTCGGCTCGTACGCGACCGCGGCCCAGGGCATGGGCACCTTGATCGGCAAGGCGCAGGTCGGCCTGGACGGGTTCACCGTGGTCGAATCCCGCGAGGTCACCGTGCCGGGCGCGACCACCGCCCAACTGACCCGTTACACGATCACCGACGGCGGCACCGGGGAGTTGAACGGAGTCTGGATCGTCGCCGCGCACTGGCCGTATCCGCAGTCGGTGGCGGTGTCGATCTTGGCCACCGAACACGACCCGGCACTCGAGCGCCAGGTGCTCGATTCGATGGAGTTGCACCCGATCACCGAGTGATCCGGGTCGCCGGGTGATCTTGGGCCCGGCGCTGGGTCCGCGGACCCATGACTGCCGGCGTGAAGCTTCGTACCGTCGTGGTGGAACCGATCGAGGATGGCGGGCGGATGATGCACGCGAAACGACGTGAGGCAGGTGCGGCGGCGCTGGAGTATCTCGGCGCGCTGGCGATGGCCGCCATGTTGGTGATCTCCGTCGTCGGCGCTCCGGCCGTCAAGGCCACCGATGCCTACGTCCGAGACGTGATCTGCGATCTCGTTCAGGGGGTCGACAAGGCCCGGGCGAACGACAATCCGATCAAGTGTGACCGGGTGCCGCCCGACCGCCCGATCACCCGTCCGACGTTCGATCCGAAGCCGGACCGGTGCACCGTCACCAAGCGGACCGAGAAGGTCAGCTCGGTGATCAAGATCGCGTTCATCGAGATCGGTGAGAACGCCGGCTTCATCGAGACCACCTACAGCGATGGGACGGTCGCCTACACCGCGACCGACGGCGGCAGCGTCGGGGTCACCGGCGGGCTGGGCGCCGACCTGGACATCGGCAAGCTCTCGGCCGGGGCCAAGGTCGAGTTCGGGGCCGGCGTCGAGTTCGACTACGGCAGCACCTGGATCTTCAAGAACGCCGGCGAGGCGAAGTCGATGAAGGACCAGCTGAACAAGTACCTGGCCGAGCAGTACTCACTCCGGCACGACACCCACGGCGGCTATGCGATCTATCTGGCGATCAAGGGCGCGACCGACCCGCCGCGGCCGCCGGACCAGAACGTCTCCAACATCAAGGTCGACGCGAACGTCTCGGGCGAACTCGGGGTCAACCTGCCCTGGGAGCAGAAGGACAAGGGCAAGGACCCGGGCGACGGCAAGGACGAGGGCGGCGTCCCGGATCTCGAACTGGCCAAGTCCGGTATCAAATTCGGCGGCAGCAACACCTGGACCCAGCTCACCGACAACCGCAACGGTGACACCACCTGGACCACCAACGGTGAGGTCTACGGCGAAGGCTCCGGTCAGATCGGACCCTACGGCAAGAACTTCTCCGATCTCCTCGGCTCCAGCCTGGCGATCACCCGGGACAAAGACGGAAAGATCACCAAGGTGACGATCACCACCACCCGGAAGGGCCAGGCCAGCGACTCGACCAAGGCCGGCCAGGGCAACCTCGGCGGTGAGGGCAAGGATGAGAACGGCACCGGCGATGCCACCGTCACCACCACCATGCTGAAGGTCACCGATGATCAACAGCGGGCCGTCGTCGATGCCTGGCTTGCGAACGGTGGCGTCGTCTCAGCCGAAACCGCCTTCCCGGACAAGCTGGTGCCGCACGACACGCTGCAGAACCTGATGTACACCAACGCGACGGTCAGCAACGTCGAATACAACAACGTGATCGACAAGACCGGCTTCGCCGCCGAGGTCAAGCTCGGCATCGCGTTCGGTGTCGACTTCAGTCTGGAGACCGAGGACTCGCGCGCCGTCGAGGCGACCTACCTGGGTACGCCCGGATCGGACGGCTTCCGGGCCCCGGTCGACTTCAAGGAGTGCATCGCGAAATGAGCCGGCTCACTCGACCATCCGCCGCCGACGGAAATCCCTACCTCGCCGGCCGGCGCGACCGGCCGCAGCTGCGCGAGATCATCGTCAGGATGTTCCTGGTGATCTTGCCGGGCCAACTCGTCGGCTTCGTGCTCGGGGCGCTGATCGCCGGGCTCACCGGTGCCTTCGGCCTGCCGTACGGCGGCTTGGTCGTGTTCGCGGCCGCGGCCGCGACCGCCGGCCTGGCCGTCGGCCTCGCGACCACTCCCCCGCCGCGGCTGCGGCCCGCCGGTGCGGCCATCTCCGCGATCCTGGGCACGGCCGTCGCCGCTGCCGTGATCATGGTGGCCATCACCCGGCTGGCCGCCGGCTATACTCCCGGCCCCCTCGACACCGCCCCCGGCGTGATCATCACCGCCGTCGGCCAGGCCGCGATCGGCTGGCTGCTCTGGACGATCAAAGCGCGAACCTGATCTTGGGGCATTGGCCATCGAGAGTGACCCTATCCACGTGAAATCTGCGAGATCGCGTCGCTGAGGTCACTCTCGGCGAGATTGCGACCGTGGAGCGACGCCAGCGGGCCGATCAGACCCCGACCGACGCCGAACCCGCCCCTTTGCTGCTGCTTGGAGATCTCCACGTCACCGGCGCAACATTCGGCACCCGGCGCGTCCTGGACCGAATGCTCGAGCGGATCAACCTGACCGAAGCTGACCTGCCCTTCGACGGGCTCAGGGAACGAAACCCGATCCGCCCGGAGCCTTCAACCGGGGCTAGCGACTGTCCGTTGCGAGCTCGGACAGGGCCTCGTCGGTGCTCAGCTCACCGCGGCTGACCGCATCGAGCACCTCCCGGCGGGAGGGCCGGGCCGGCGGATTGGGCGTGATGCCGATCGTGGTCAACAGGTCGTCGAGCCGGGCGCGGGCGGTCGGGTAGCTGACGTTCAGGTGCCGTTCCAGCTCCTTCGCGTTCCCGCGGGCGGCGAGGAAGACATACAGCAGGTCCAGTTGTTCGTCCGACAGGGTGCAGAAGTGGCACCGGGTGAACCGGCCGCGGATCTCGGTGCCGCAGTCCGCGCAGGCCAATCCGGTGAGATGAAGCTCGCCGGCGCAGGTCGGGCACTGCCGGGTGGGCCGGTGCTGATGATCACTCACCGGCGGGACCGTTCAGCTCGAGGTTGCCCAGGTTCCCTTCGATGATCAGCGAGGCGCGGCCGCCGCCTACGATCCATTTTCCCGCGCGGAGCTGGTTGACCTGGGGGTCCACGGTCCATCGGCAGCCGGTCCGCAGCTCCACCCGGACGTCGGAGCCGGCGGCCAGGTTGATCACTAGCGGCCCAGCGTTGGCAAAGATCTTCGACGCGCCCCGGGTCAGCTGGGCGTCGAGCACGATCTCAGCGACGTTGAGTTTTGCGTCGAGGGTTCCGGCCAGGTCGTGCAGCGCCACGTTCGCCCCATTCACCGCGAGGATCAGGTCGGCGTCGGCCGGGACGGTGAGCTTCGTGCCGTCGGCGTACTGACTGCCGACGACCCACCCGCTGCCATCGCGGTCGATGTCCGCCGAGGCTGGGCCACGAACCTCAGGAACGGTGATCGGCTCGCCGACCACCGTCAGCTGACCCGATCCGTTCATCGTCGCCCGGACCGTGACCGGGGACGGCCGCGACTCCCGGCCCTCGGCGGACACCGGGAGCCCTATCGAGGAGTCCGGCTCGAGCGACTCGGCAACTTCGGTCGCCTCGCCGCCTGCCTGATTGCTCAGACCATTGAGATCGTGATCGGCCTGGTCCGGGGTGATCTCGCCCCTGGACAGCCGATCGAGGACTTCCCGCATCTTCTGCTGATTCACGATGACCCCATGTCAGATTGTCAGTATGTGATAGATCCTGCCTCTCATATCGCAATCTGTAAAGCTTGATCGGGCAATCTGACCAGATCAGTGACCGCGGATCAGTCGCCAGGCCTGGCCGGCGAGCCGGCCCGCGGTGTCGGTGTCCCGGCGATCCAGAGCGAGCGCGATCAGTCCGGCGGCCACGAAGTCGGCTTGGAGTTCGGGCCGGACGCGGTCGAAGCCGGGCGGGCGTTGGCCCGCTCGGAACCGCTCGCCGAGCACGACGGCCAGCGATCCGGTCAACTGTCGTTGCACCCGGGCGGCGGCGCTCGGACCCAGTCGGCTCAGCAGCGGCTCGGCGTCGGTGACCGCGTCGAACAACGCCACCAACTGGCGCGGCGGCCGGTCGCGGTCGTCGGCGAACGGGCACTCGGTGAGTCCGACGGCGATCCGCTGCAGCCGGTCGGCCAGCGCATCGCAGATCAGCTCGTCGAGGTCACGGTAGTGCTGGTGCACGGTGCTCCGATTGATGTCAGCGGCCTCAGCCACGGCCGCCATGGTGAGCCGGCCGGAGTCGTCGCCCAGCAGGCGCAGGGTCGCGGCCCGGAGTTGGTCCCGGGTGCGCAGGGTTCGTCGATCCACACTTCTCACCCTATCCGCCGGTCGTCGGCTATCCGACACTTGTTGGATAACGGACAAGTGTCGCCTATTCTGGATCGCATGATCATCGAGGTGTACGCGGACGTCCTGTGCGGTTGGGCCTACATCGGCAAGCGGCGGCTGGAGCGCGCGCTGCGGTTGCTTGATCGGCCGGCGACCGTGCGCTGGCGGCCGTTCCTGATCGACCCGACCGCGCCGCAGTGGTCGACCTCGCTGACCTCGGTCCTCGAGCAGCCCGGCGTGGCCGACGAGCTGTCCAGGTGCGGGCCAGGCTCGGTGGACGAGAACCGCGGCCGGATCCGCGATTCCGCCCGGGAGGAAGGGATCGAGGGTGATTTCGGCGGCCGGTGGCGGGCCAGCAGTTGGGGTGCGCACCGGCTGATCACCGCCGCGCTGCGGCACGGGCCCGAGGTGCAGGACCGGCTGGTCGAGGAACTGTTCCGAACCCACCTGGTGCAGCACGCCGACGTCAACGCGCTCGACCGGCTGACCGAGCTGGCCGACCGCTACCAGCTGCCCCGGCCACCCGGCGCCGAACCGCTGAACGCCGGCCTGGTCTATCTGGAGCCCGGCTTCGAACCCGCGGATCCGGTCGAGCGGGCGACCCGTGAGGCGCTGCTCACCGGCCGGGCGATCGGCGTCGCCACCTCGCCGACGTTCGTGATCAACGGTCGGGTCGCGGTGGCCGGCGCGCAGTCGGCGGAGCTCCTGGCCGAGGCGATCGCGTCCGCTCCCCCGGCCGAGTCGATGCCGGCCGAGGTGCGCCGGCTCCGGCTCGCCGAGGCATTGCTCGGGGCACGCGATCCGCACGGCAGCCGGTATCTGCTGCAGCCGTTGCTGGACAGCGATCCCGGCGATCCGAACGTGCGCTCGCTGCACGCCCGGATCCAGGCGGCCACGGCCAGTCTGGCGCCGGCGGCCGGCACCCTGGCCGAGCTGGTCGCCGAGCGGCCGGACGACGCGTACCTGCGCGAGCTGTACGGGCGCACCCTGCGCCGGCTCGGTGACCACGCGGGAGCCCAGCGCGAGTTGGCGCTGGCCACGGCCCTGGGCGACTGAGTCCGGCACGGCGTTCACTGCTGCCATCGGTTCACCGTGGACCGGTCGAGGTGGGAAGTGAGGAACCTCGTTCCCTGAGCCTGGATCCACCGATGATCTCGGATCGGTGGTATCGCAATTGCTCTTCGGGCTGGGCGATACCAGCCATTGCGGCGTGGCAACCTGCAGCCCCAAGAGGAATCGCGACAGCCGGCAGCTGCAATGTCGGCACCTGATCCCGTGTCTTCGTCTCTCCGGAGTTGGTGTCGGTCGGTCAGCGGGCAGGTGACAGTCGGAGCGAGAGTGTTCGTTCCCTGAGCTTGTCGAAGGGCAAGCCAGGCGGTGCCCGTTTCGAAGCGGTCTGTCGGCCGGAAAAGACGCATCAAAGAGCGGGCGGGGTGGCGCGGGCCTAGGCATGCGGCCGGGCGCCGGTCTGACGGTGGCTGGCGGTGGGGGTGGCGCGGGCCAAGGGATGCGGCCGGGCGCCGGTCTGACGGTGGGGTGCCGGCTTGGGTCGGGTCGTGGTGGTTGCGGACTGGTCGATCTCGGCTGGGTCGGGGAAAGGTGCCGTTGTCGCGACTTCGAGTCGTGCGCTGTTCTCGATGGCGTTTTCGGCCGTCTCCGGGTCGCGTGACTCGACATCGTGACATCGGGCTCGCTGAGTTCGGCGCACCCGTCGAGTGGACCCGTTGACCACCGATCCCTGCCTCGGGTCGGCCAAACAGTCCGCTCGGGGCGCGCCGGCGGGCGATGCCGGTGCGCCTGTGGTGTCGCAGCGTTCGTCGGTAGGTCCGGGCTGAGCCTGGCGAAGGGGTCTAGGTGATCGGGCCTGCCCTTCGACAGGCTCAGGGAACGAAACCCTCACCTCCACCTCACGGTAGAACTACCTGACCGAAACCCGCCAGAACGGTCGGCCGGGCCGTGCTTGACTCGGTGCCGAGTCGATCCCGGGCCGGCTTCTGCCGACCGGAGAAGGGCGGACGGATGGCGGACAGCAAGCTGCGGGCGATGACCTGGAATCTCTGGTGGCGGTTCGGGCCGCGCTGGCGCGATCGGCAGCCGGGCATTGTGGAGACGCTCCGCCTGGCCGACCCGGATGTCGTGGCCCTGCAGGAGGTGTGGGCCGACGGCGAGACCTCGCAGGCCGACCAGCTCGCCACCGAACTCGGGCTGCACGCGCGGTTCGCCGAACCGTCCTATCCGCTGCCGCCGCGAGAGCCGGCGGATCCGGATCACGTCGGTGTCGAGCTCGGGATCGCAGTACTCAGCCGCTGGCCGATCCTCGACGCGCAGGTCGCGGTACTACCGGCCCGGCATCGCGACTGGGATCCGGTGTCGCTGGCCGTCCGGGTGGCCCATCCGGCCGGCCCGCTGCCAATCGTGGCCAGCTGTCTGGACTACGGCGTCGCGTATTCCGATGACCGGATCGCGCAGGGTCGGCAACTCGCCGACCTGGCCACCGATCCCCGGTTCGACGGGCCGTGCCCGGTGTTGCTGATGGGTGATCTCAACGCGGCGGCGGATTCGCCGACGCTGCGGTCGGTCGGCGACGTGCTGGTCGATGCCTGGGTCGCGGGCGGCGGCGACCCCGCGGCGATCACCTTGCCGTCGAGCCACCCGTCGGCGCCGCTGGAGGCCGGGCCGCAACTGGTCGATCAGCGGATCGATCACATCTTCTACCGGCCGGGCCACGAGGATCAGGAGGTGATCGTCGAGGGCGTACGGATCGCCGGTGACGCGGTGGCAGGCACCTTTCCGTCCGATCACCGCGCGGTGATCGCCGACCTGCGGTGGCGGAACCGGACCAGCTCCTGAGCACCGAGCTGGAGCCGGTTCAGTCCTCGCCGAGATAGGCCTTGCGGACGTTCTCGTTGGTCAGCAGGTTGACGCCGGTGTCGTGCAGCACGATCCGGCCGACCTCGAGCACGTACCCGTAATCGGCCAGCGAGAGCGCGGCCTGGGCGTTCTGCTCGACCAGCAGGATGGTGACGCCCTCGGACTTCAACTCGGCGATCGTGGTCATGATCCGCTGCATCATGATCGGCGACAACCCCATCGAGGGTTCGTCCAGCATCAGCAGCTTCGGGCTGCTCATCATCGCCCGGCCGATCGCCAGCATCTGCTGCTCGCCGCCGGAGAACAGCCCGGCGGCCTGCGTCCGGCGGGACGCCAGCACGTCGAAGAGTTCGTACACGCGATGCAGGTCGCGCTGGATGCCGACCCGGTCCCGCCGGGCGAACGCGCCCAGCATCAGGTTCTCCTCGACCGACAGCCGCGGGAAGATCCGGCGTCCCTCGGGTGACTGGGCGACGCCGCGGCGGACGATCTCGTGCGCCGGCGTGCCGTCGATCCGCTTGCCGTCGAACCAGACCTCGCCCGATTCGACCGGCAGCAGCCCAGACAGAGTGCGCAGGGTCGTCGTCTTGCCGGCCCCGTTGGTGCCGATCAGGGTCACCACCTGGCCCTGGTCGACCGAGAAGCTGATCCCCTTCACGGCCCGGACCCGGCCGTAGGCGACCTTGAGCTCCTTCACCTCAAGCATCCCGCGGCCCCCCTTCGTCGGCGGCACGACGTGGCCCCGGCGGTTCGGCCGTGCCGTTCAGGTCGGTGCCGCCCGGCTCCGCCGGCCCGGTTCGGTCCGGCTCCGCCGGCCCAGTTCCGTCCGGCTCCGTCGGCCCGGTTCCAATGTAGGCCTCGATCACGCCGGGGTCGGACTGGACGACTTCCGGCGTGCCCTCGACCAGGACCCGGCCCTGGACCAGACAGACAACGCGGTCGCAGAGGTTGAAGATGAACCGCATGTCGTGCTCGATCACGACCACGGCCAGGCCGAGATCGCGGATCCGCAGGATCAGCTCCTCGGCCTGCCGGGTCTCCTGCGGATTCATCCCGGCGGTCGGCTCGTCGAGCAGGATCAGTTTTGGCTCGGTGGCCAGCGCCCGGGCGATCTCCAGCCGGCGCTGATCACCGTAGGAGAGATTCCTGGCCAGGTTCTCGGCGGACTCACCGATGCCGACGAAATCGAGCAACTGGAGCGCGATCTCCCGGGTCTGCCGCTCCTCCCGGCGATACTTCCAGCCTCGGATGATCGAGGTGAACGGTCCAGAACTGGTCCGGCAGTAGCGCCCGACCATGACGTTCTCCAGGGCTGTCATGTTGTTGAACAGCCGGATGTTCTGGAAGGTCCGCGCCATCCCGGCCTGGACGACCTTGCGTGGCTTCGGCGGCAACACGGCACCGTTGAAGGTGACCTGGCCCGAGGTCGGCAGATACAGCCCGGTCAGGCAGTTGAAGAACGTGGTCTTCCCGGCGCCGTTGGGCCCGATCAGGCCGACGATCTCGCCCAGCCTCACGTCCAGACTGACCCGGTCGACGGCGACCAGGCCGCCGAATCGCATGGTCACGTCGCGGGCCGAGAGGACCGGCCGGTCGGGGGCCACGCCCTGCAACTGCGGGGCGAGCTCGGTGGTCATCGCCGGCCCCCTCGAGCTGCAGGTCGCCCGGCACCGCGTACGTCGGAGATGCTCATGCCGGCGCTCCCTGCTTGGTCGGCGTCGGATCGGAGAAGTCCTCGTCGTGCTTCTCGGCCAGGTCCTCGTCCTCTTCGTGGAACTCCAACTGCCGCCGACGGCTGGCCACCAGACCCTCCGGCCGGAACCGCATCATCACGATCAGCAGCAGCCCGAACAGCAGCAGCCGCAGATCGGCGAACTCGCGCAGCTTCTCCGGCGCCAGCTTGAGCAGCGTGGCGCCGACCAGCACCCCGACCACCGTGCCCATGCCGCCGAGGACGACGGCCGAGAGCAGGAAGGCCGACTCGAGGAAGATGTACTGCTCCGGGTTGATCGAGACGTCATGGTAGGCCTTGACCGAGCCGGCCACCCCGGCCAGGAAGGCGCCGCCGGCGAAGGCGAACAGCTTCAGCCCGAAGGTGTTGACGCCCATCGCGTCGGCCGCCTTCTCGTCCTCCCGGATGGCGATCCAGCCGCGACCGATCCGGCTGTTGTTCAGCCGGACCACGATCAGGATGACCGCCGCCAGGATGATCAACAGCAGGAAGTAGTAGTTGGCGAACCGGCCCAGGTCCAGGCCGAAGATGGCCCGGGGATTTCCGAAGTTGAAGAAGGTGATGCCGAAGGCGCTGATGTCGAGGTCGGGGATCGCCGGGATCCCGTTCGGCCCGTGGGTCAGGTCCGGACCGGCGGAGCCGTCCAGGTTGCGCATCGCGATCCGGAAGATCTCACCGAACGCGAGTGTGACGATCGCCAGATAGTCACCGGAGACCCGTAGCGTCGGCGAGCCGATGATCAGGCCGAGGATCGCGGTGACCCCACCGCTGATGAAGATCACGAAGATGAACGGCGGGCTGAAGTCGATCGTCGCGAAGATCGACTGGGACAGCATCGCCGAGACGTAGGCACCGGCGCCGAGGAAGGCGATGTAGCCCAGGTCGAGCAGGCCGGCCAGGCCGACCACGATGTTCAGGCCGAGTGCCGTCGCCGCGAAGATGATCACCTGGGTGGCGATCGACATGTTGGTGTCGCTGCCGCCCTGGGTGAACGGGAACGCGAAGGCGACCAGGAACGCCGACATCACCAGCACCGCCCGGTGCCGGCCGGAGACCGCCGAATACCAGGCCATCACGCCGGACCGGATCAGGATCGCGAAGGCGACCCCGAGGAACGCGACGAAGCAGACGAAGCCGCCGCCGTCGCGGAAGTCCAGGGCGAAGACGATGGCGAAGAACGAGGCGAGCATCAGCACCGCAACGGCCAGGATCTCGATCACGGCCGGGGCTTCGAGCTGTTCGAACGTCGTCTCCGGGGCCGGCACCAGGAGCCGGCTGCCGACGAAGGCGATCACTGCACCGACCAGGGCGATCCAGCCGCCCGGCTCGACGTTGATCAAGCCACCGAGCTCGAGCGAGATGGTGATCAGGATCAGCGCCAGGTAGACCAGCGCACCGCTGGACGCGGCTACTGCGCCCTTCTGCCAGCTCGGGGCGCGGCTGTTCTTGCGCCGCGGCAGCAGCCGGTCGAGCAGGGTGCAGGCGATGATCACCAGCCCCAGTCCGAGGGCCAGGAACTGCATCACCGACGGATAGAACGCGACCGACATGTCATCCAGGGCGTCGTCGCTGTAGGCCCAGGGCAGGAACGGCGCCACCACGATCACCGCGCCGCCGACGATGGTGATGATCCACGCGATCGGGCTGAACCGCCGGATCACCGACGACGGGATCAGCGACTGAAGGGCGGCTTTCATGCTCGATCGACCACCCGAGCTCCGAGCAGACCCTGGGGTCGGAAGACCAGCACCAGGATCAGCAGCACGAACGCCCAGACGTCTTTCCAGGCGCCACCGGTTAACGGGATCATCGTCGCCAGCGACTCGGCCAGGCCGAGCACGAGGCCGCCGAGCACCGCGCCGTAGATGTTGCCGATGCCGCCGAGGACGGCCGCGGTGAACGCCTTCAGCCCGGCCAGGAAGCCCATGTTGAACTGCACCTGGGTGTAGCGCAGGCCGTACGCGAGCCCGGCCACCGCGGCCAGGGCGGCGCCGACCCCGAACGCGATCATGATGATCCGGTCGACGTTGATCCCCATCAGCCGGGCGGTGTCGGGATCCTGTGACGTCGCCTGCATCGCGCGGCCCAGCCGGCTCCGGTTGACGAACAGGTACAGCAGCACCGTGCAGATGATCAGCGCGACCACCGTGAAGACCGAGCCGCGCTGGATGCTCAGGCTCGGTCCGAGCGGCACGGCGTCACCGCTGAGCAGATTGATCTGCGGAAAGGTCACCGCCGCCTTGGCGCTGGGAAAGCCGGGGATCCGCTCGAAGAAGAGCCGGACCACTTCCTGCAGCACGATCGAGACGCCGATCGCGGTGATCAGCGGCGCCAGCCGCGGCGCGTTGCGGAGTGGTCGGTAGGCGAAGCGTTCCATCAGCAACGCGACGCCGACGGCGGCCACGATGCCACCGATCAGCATGAACGGGAAGATCAACAACGAGGACGGCCGGCCCGGGGTCAGCAACCAGACGGTGACCGCACCGAACCCGCCGAGCATGAAGATCTCACCATGAGCGAAGTTGATCAATTGCACGATGCCATAGACCACCGTGTAACCGACCGCGATCAGCGCATACATCGCGCCGAGCGACAACCCGTTGATCAGCTGTTGAAGTAGTTCCACCGAGGAGACTCCTCACCGACACTCGACCGGGACCGGGCGGCAGCCTTGGACGACTGCTGCCGCACATGGCACTCGGCGTGGGCCCCACCCGATCAGGTCGGAGTCCCACGCCGAGCGACCACTCAACTTCCGGTCTTGGCCGCGACCCACTTCCCGTCGGTCACCTTGTAGACGGTGAGGATCTTGGTCGTGTTGTCGCCGTACTCGTCGAAGGCGACCTTGCCGGTCGCCCCCTCGAAGCTGACCTTGCTGATCGCGTCGACAGTGGCCTGGCGGGCACCCTCGGCGTCCTCGGCCTGCGGCAGCGAGACCTTCAGGCCCTCGATGATCGCGCGGGCGGCGTCATAGGCGTAGGCGCCGTAGGCGGCGTACGGGTCGGCGTAACCGGCCGCCTCATAGGCGGCGACATAGTCCTGCGCCGTCGGCAGCTTGTCCACCGGGGCGCCGACCGACGTGGCCAGGTCACCCTCGGAGCCCTTGCCGGCCTGCTCGATGTAGGCCGGGTCGTAGATGCCGTCGCCACCCATCAGCGGGACGTTCAGGCCCTGGGCCTTCATCTGCTGGCTCAGCGGGCCGGCCTCGGGGTACTCGCCGCCGTAGTAGACGGCCTGCGGGTTGGTCGCCTTGATCTTGCTGATCACGGCGGCGAAGTCGCGGTCGTCGGGGTTGATCGTCTCGTTCGCGACGACCTGGCCACCGAGCTCGGTGAACGCGGCGCTGAACGTCTTGACCAGGCCGGCGCCGTAGGTCTTCTTGTCGTTGACCGTCGCCACCTTGGTGAACTTGGACACCTCGTACAGGTACTTGGCCGCGAACGGGCCCTGCACGTCATCGGTGGCGCAGGTCCGGAAGTAGCTGGCATACAGCCGCTTCGGCTCGGTGTCGTACTTGTCGCCGCGGGTCAGCCCCGGACCGGTGTTGGCCGGCGACACCATGGCGATGTTCTTGCTGTTCAGCACGGGCTGGACGCCCTGCGCGACATTGGAGTTCAGCGTGCCGACCACGCCGACGACGTCGGCGTCGGAGGACAGGGAGGTCGCCGCGTTCAGGCCGGCGTCGCTCTTCGCCTCGTCGTCCTTGGGGTCGATCTCCAGCGTCCAGCCGGGGATCTCGTTCTTCTCGTTCGACTGCTTGATGGCCAGATCGACCGAGTGCTGGATGCCGAGCCCCAGCGGTGCGAGCTTGCCCGTCAGCGGAGCGATCACGCCGATCTTCGCGACCTTCTTGTCCTCGCCGCCGCCACCGGGGTCGGCGCCGTCGCCGCCGCGCTGGCCACATCCGGTCAGAGCCAGGGCCGCGGCGACAATGGTTGCCGCTCCGACCGTCGCTAGCCGTCGATTACGCACTATTCCTCCTCCTGGGCAGCTCAACCTCGAGCTGGATCACAGCTGCGGCGCCGCCCCTACCGGCACGTCGTCGCAGGTTTGCCAAGCATGAACACTACGACGACTCACCACATCCATGTCCAGGTTCGGCAACCGAGTGTCGTGTTCGTTACACGACGGACTCGCCGCAGAAGCATGGCCGGGGCGGGGCGGCGGCACTACTTCTTCTTGGAACCGGCCCCGTGCTCGATGACACCCTCGGCGACCTCGCGCATCGACTTCCGCAGATCCATCGCGGTCTTCTGGATCCACCGGAACGCCTCCGGCTCGGTCAGGCTGAGACCGGCTTGCAGCATGCCCTTGGCCCGGTCGACGATCTTGCGCGACTCCAGCCGCTCGGCGAGATCGCTCACCTCCGCCTCGACCGCCTTGATCTGCGCGAAGCGGGCCACGGCGATCTCGATCGCCGGCACCAGATCGGACTTGCCGAAGGGCTTGACCACGTACGCCATCGCGCCGGCTTTGCTGGCCCGGTCGACCAGTTCCCGTTGGCTGAAGGCGGTCAGCATCACCACCGGAGCGATCCGCTCGGCGGAAATCTTCTCCGCGGCGCTGATCCCGTCCAGCTTGGGCATCTTCACGTCCAGCACCACCAGGTCGGGCCGCAACTCCATGGCCAGCTCGATCGCCTGCTCGCCATCGCCGGCCTCACCGACGACCTCGTAACCCTCTTCGGTGAGCATTTCGACCAGGTCGGTGCGGATCAGCACCTCGTCCTCGGCCACCAGGACACGGGTGGGCGAGGTGGCCGCGGGGTCGTTCTTCTCGTTCGTCACGGGTGACACTTTAGAGCAGACGTGTTACTGCGCCGATTCTGCACTCACCTCGGGAACTCCGACCGTCGGATCCGGATGATCCGCGACCTCCGGCCGACGTGTGGCAGAATGTTCCGGGCTCCGGCCGGAGTGGCGGAATGGTATACGCGGGCGACTCAAAATCGTCTGTCCGAGAGGACATAGGGGTTCGACTCCCCTCTCCGGCACCCTGATCGGTTTCCCTATCTGTGCAAGGCATGCAGCTCGGCGTCGCCGGTCTGTTGCCGGCTGTGCGCGAGCAACGACGGGTAGTCGGCGGCGATGCCGCCGAGCAGGGTCTCCACCGCCGTCTCCACGTCTCCGTCGGTGAGCGGCGCGTGCCCGAACAGCACCCGGTGGTGCACCAGCGAGCCGAGCAGGTCGACGGCGAGTTCGAGATCAAGATCACCACGAAGATCGCCGCGCTCGACGGCCCGGGTCAGCGTCCGCCGTACCGCATCCCGGGGCGGATCGAACAGCGTCGCCATGAACGCCGCATGCAATTCGGCGTCGGCGGCGCAGTCGGCGAGCAGCGGACCGATCACGTCCGGCGGCAGCCGCCGGAAGGCGGCCACGAAGACGCCGATCGCCTCGCCCAGGTCACACATGGTGCAGCCGGTGTCCGGCACATCGATGCCGCCCAGCCGCCCGGCCAGCGCCGCCAGCACCAGGGCCTGCCGGGTCGGCCAGCGCCGGTACAGCGCCGGCTTCGTGGTGCCCGCCCGGCGCGCGACCTCCTCCAGCGACAACCGTCGATAGCCGGTCTCGCCGAGCAGCGCGACCGTCGCCTCCAGCGCGGCCACGTCGATCTCGGGGCTGCGCGGCCGACCGCCGCGGCGCGGATCGGCCCGGCTCACCATGCGCCCAGTGTAGCGATTGCGTTACGTCGCGTAACGTAATCAACCGAATTGTCGGTGGATCAGAGGGGGGCGCCGATTCGGCGGACCCGGACCATGTTGGTGTGGCCGGCGACTCCGGGCGGGGAGCCGGCGACGATGACCACCCGCTCGCCCTCGGCGATCCGGCCGGACTCGATCAGGGCCCGGTCGACCTGACGGATCATGTCGTCGGTGTGGCCGACCATCGGCACCAGGAACGACTCGATCCCCCAGCTCAGCGTGAGCGCCTGCCGGGTGGACTCGATCGGGGTGAACGCCAGCACCGGGATGGACGAGCGCAGCCGGGACATCCGCCGGGCGGAGTCGCCGGTGTGGGTGAAGGCGACCAGATATTTGGCGTCGATCCGCTCGGCCACCTCGGCGGCGGCCTTGGTGATCACGCCGCTGGTGGTGTGCGGGTCCCAGAGGATGTCGTGCACCTGCTCCAGGCCGTGCGACTCGGTGTTGTCGACGATCCGGGCCATCGTCTCGACCGTCTTCACCGGATACTGGCCGACGCTGGTCTCGCCGGACAGCATCACCGCGTCCGCACCGTCCAGGATGGCGTTGGCCACGTCGGAGGCCTCGGCCCGGGTCGGCCGGGGCGCGGAGATCATCGACTCCAGCATCTGGGTGGCGACGATCACCGGCTTGGCCCAGCGGCGGGCCGCGGTGACGATTTGCTTCTGCACCAGCGGCACCTCCTCCAGCGGCAGCTCGACGCCGAGATCACCGCGGGCGACCATGAACGCGTCGAAGGCGTCGATGATCTCGTCCAGATTCGCCACCGCCTGCGGCTTCTCGATCTTGGCGATCACCGGCAGTCGCCGGCCCTCCTCGTCCATGATCTTGTGCACCAGATCGACGTCGGCGGCGTTGCGGACGAAGGACAGCGCGATCAGGTCGACCCCGTGCTGCAGGGCCCAGCGCAGGTCCTCGGTGTCCTTGTCGCTCATCGCCGGCACGCTCACCGCGACGCCAGGCAGGTTGATCCCCTTGTTGTTGCTGACCGGCCCGCCGACCATCACCCGGGTGACCACGTCGGTGTCGGTGACCGAGGTCGCCCGGAGCATCAGCCGGCCGTCGTCGATCAAGATCATGTCGCCGGGCTTCACGTCCCCGGGCAGGTCCTTGAAGGTGGTCGAGCAGCGGCGCGCGTCGCCCTCGATGTCGTCGGTGGTGATCGTGAAGGTCGCACCGTAGGCCAGCACCTCCTTGCCGGCGGCGAACCGGCCGAGCCGGATCTTCGGCCCCTGCAGGTCGACCAGTACGCCGACCGGCCGACCGGTGATCTTCGCGGCCCGGCGGACACCGGTCAGGCTGCGTTCATGATCGGCGTAGTCGCCGTGGCTCATGTTCAGCCGAGCCACGTCCATTCCGGCCGACACGAGTTCGATGAGGCGCTCCGGGGCCGACGTCGCCGGGCCCAGGGTGCAGACAATTTTCGCTCTTCGCACGGATTGACACTAGCGAACTCCGAACCGCTCGAAATTCGGGGCTGGTCAGCCGGCCCGGACGATCTCCAGGGCGTGCGCCAGATCCTCGGGGTAATCGGACTCGAAGCTGACGTATTCCTGGGATCGCGGGTGGGTGAAGCCGAGCCGGACCGCATGCAGCCACTGCCGTTCGAGGCCGAGTCGGGCGGCCAGTTTCGGGTTCGCCCCATACATCGGATCGCCCACACACGGGTGCCGGATCGCGGCCAGGTGGACCCGGATCTGGTGGGTCCGGCCGGTCTCCAACGACACCTCGAGCAGGGTGGCGCCGACGAAGGCCTCCAGCGTCGTGTAATGGGTGATGCTGTGCCGGCCGCCGTCCATGATCGCCATCTTGTAGTCGGCCGACGGATGCCGGCCGATCGGCGCGTCGATCGTGCCGTGGAACGGGTCGGGATGGCCCTGGACCAGCGTGTGGTACGTCTTGTCGACGGTCCGGGAGCGGAACGCCTGCTTCAACACGGTGTATGCGTGCTCGCTCTTCGCGACCACCATCAGCCCGGAGGTGCCGACGTCGAGGCGCTGCACGATCCCCTGCCGCTCCGGCACGCCGGAGGTGCTGATCCGGAAGCCGGCTCCGACCAGGTGCCCGAGCACCGAGGGCCCGGACCAGCCGACGCTGGGATGGGCGGCGACGCCGACCGGTTTGTCGATCACCACGATGTCGTCGTCGTCATGCACGATCGTCAGACCGGTGACGGTCTGCGGCACCACGCCGGGCTCGGCCCGGTCGTCCTCCAGCTGGACCTCGAGCATCGAGTGCGCATGGACCCGGTCGGACTTCTGGGCCGCCTGGCCGTCGAGGGCGACCCGGCCCTGGTCGATCAGCCCGGTGATCCGGCTGCGGGACAGGCCGAGCATCCGGGCCACGGCGGCGTCCAGCCGTTCGCCGTCCAGCCCGTCCGGGATCAGCATCACCCGGGTGTTGCTCACCGTTCGGTGCTCGCCGGGCCCGGCTCGTGCGGCGTCTCCCGGGTGGCCTGGTCGTCGGCCGACCGCCGGGTCGGGGCCAACCGCTTGCCGTCCAGGCCGATGTTCTTGATCACCGACAGCACGATGATCAAGATCGCGGCGCCGGTGATGCACATGTCGGCGACATTGAATATCGGCCAGTACGGCAGCTGCAGGAAATCGACCACATGACCGTGCAGCACCCCGGGCGCCCGGAAGATCCGGTCGATCAGGTTGCCGGCCACGCCGGCCGACACCAGTCCGAGCGCGACCGCCCAGCCGGTGTGGCCGACCCGCCGGGCGAGGAAGATCACGACCACCGCCAGGACGACGGCCGACAGCACGGCGAAGACCGGGGTGAAGTTCTCGCCGAGGCTGAACGCGGCGCCCGGATTGCGGACCAACTGCAACCGCAGCAACCCGCCGAGCAGCGGGACCGGCCGGGTCGGGTCGAGCCAACTGACCGCCACGGTCTTGGTGATCACGTCCAGCGAGACGCCGGCTACGGCGACGGCGGCGTAGAGCAGCCGCAGTCGAAGAAGACTGGTCTGCGGCCGGGATGAATCCCCGGCCGGTGGGTTCTCGGTTATCGCCGTTCCTCGCGTTGCTTGCAGGTGACACACAGGGTGGCCCGCGGGAAGGCGAGCAGTCGCCCCTTGCCGATCGGGTTACTGCAATTGTCGCAGCTGCCGTAGCTGCCCAGCTCGATGTGCCGGAGCGCGAGCCTGGACTGTTCCAGCATCTCCGAGGCGTTGTTCACCAGGGACATCTCGGCGTCCCGCTCGAAGTTGGCGGAGCCGACGTCGGCCGGATCGCGGCCGGCGCCCTCGGCGCCGTCGCGGAGCATGCCGACCAACTCGGCGTTGGACGCGGCGAGTTGGCTGGCGAACCGCTCGATGTCCGCGGCGAGGGTCTCCTTCACCTCGTCCAGCTCGGCTTTGGTCCAGGGATCCTCACCCTCCCGGACCGGGAGGGAGGACGGCTTGACGGGTTTGACGGCGGGTGCGGCGTCGCTGTGCATGGTGTCGCTCCGAGGGGTCTGGGCTGTTTCGGCCGGGTTGGTGGTCGAGGCGGCGCGGCCGGTGTCTGGCCGCTTCTTGGTCGCTGGGGCTGGACGAGACTGAGTCGACCGACGTTGGGTCGTCGAACTCTGGGCCCGCTTCGACGACGCCCGCTTGGCGGTCCCGGAGGATCGCTTCGCGGTCGGAGTCGTCGAGCTCGACCGCTTCGCGGTCGGGCCGGTCTTCGTCGTCGGCTTGGCTGCCGACTTCGCTGCCCGCTTCTGTACGGCCGGGGTCGCCGGGGTGGTGTCGACCCGCTTCGACCGTGATCCCTTCGAAGTTGCTGCCTTCGGTGCGCTCGATCCCGCAGTTCTGGAGCGCGCTGCCCCGGTCGACGCCGAACCCGATGACCGCCCGCCCTTGACCGGCGGCTTCTTCGCCGAGGACTTCTTGGCAGTGCTCATCGGGATCCCCCCTTCGGGGTTCTGCGGTGTCGTCCGGAGTCTCCGGGTAGCAGTGACCCAAGGAGAGTAGGGGCGATTCGCTCTATCTTCAACGATGAGACGGTGTTTCGTCACCGATTTCCCGAATCTTGGAGCGGAAGATTCGAACACTCTCAGGTACGCCCGCCTCGGGCCGCTCGGTCGCCCGGAAACATGACTGAGCCCCGCACCGTGGGTGCGGGGCTCGGTCCGGGTCGGACGTCGGTCAGGCGGTACCGATGATCAGCGCTGGTCGCCGAGCAGGGCGTCCAGTCGCGGCGTGTCACTGGCCGATCCGCCACCGAGGGTCGGCGAGTCGTTGTCGGAGCCGTAAACGCCGTTCCGCTGGCTGTTGTCGCGGGAGCTGCGCTCGGGCTTGTCCTCCAGATCGCGCACCACCTGCGGCGTGTCGTGCGGTTCGGCCCGCGACGCCTCGAGCGTGTCGATGTGCCGCCGCAGCTGGCCGGTCAGGTTGCTGCGGAAGTTCGCCTCGAAGTTCCGCAGCTCGCGGACCGAGGTGCTCAGCTGATCGCGCTGACGCTCCAGCTCGCTGAACATGTCGATCCGGCGCTGCTCGATCTCGCGGTCGAGCTGAGCCGCTCGCGAAGTGGCGTCGGACTGCACCCGTTCGGCGTTCACCCTGGCCTCGGACTCGACGCGCTCGGCGCGGGTCCGGGCGTCGGTGGTCACCTGGTGCGCGGACCGGTTGGCTTCCTCGCGGATCCGGTTCGCATCCTCCTCGGCCTCGGCCGTCAGCCGCTCCGCCTGCTCGGTCGACAGCTCGACCAGGCGCACGACGGCGGCACTGGCCTCCTTGCCGGTCGAGACGACGAGCGTCTGCTTCCCGTCGTGCTGCGGCATGGCAGCCGGCTGCATGATCGTGGTGTCGTTGGGGGCGGCGTCTTGAACTGGTGCGGCCCGCAGCGACTCGACCTGCTTCTTGAGGTTCTTGTTCTCCTCGATCAGCTGTGCGAAGGCCTCTTCGACCTCGTCGACAAACTCATCGACCTCCAGGACTTCGTACCCCGACTTGCGGGCCATCCGGAAGCGCTTGTTGCGCACATCGTCCAGCGACAGCGTCATCGTTCACCTCAAACAATCGGAACTCGGAACCGTGATGCGTCCGTTACCCATCTGCCTTACCGTACCGAATTCGAGCCTAATGCACACATCCGGCGATGAGCCAGAGTCAGCTGCTGAAGAACACAAGCGAGTTGATCCGCATCAATATACTCACCGCGATTGCCAGACCGATGAATGCCAGGTCCAGCATCATCGACCCGATCCGGACCGGACGGAGCACCTTGCGCAGCAGCCGCAGCGGCGGATCGGTGATCGAATAGATGCCTTCGGCGAGCACCAGCATGGCCCCCCGCGGCTCCCAGTCCCGAACCAGAACCGGCACCCAGGACAGGATCATCCGGGCGAACAGGACCATCAAGAACAGCCACAGGACAAAGTTGATGATGAGACCGATGATGACCATCTGAGCCACGTGCCTCGCGTTCGTTTCGACATCCGACCAGGTCGTAGCTCAGAGTACCGTGCCGCACCCAACACTCGGGCACCGCGGCCGAAAGGTCAACTCTGGTTGAAAAAGCCGCCCGCGATCCGTTCCTTGTCCTCGGCCGTGACGTTGATGTTCGGCGGTGAGAGGAGGAACACCCGGCTGGTCACCCGATCGATGTCGCCGCGCAGGCCGAAAATGAGACCGGCCGCGAAATCGACCAGCCGCTTGGCGTCGATGTCCTCCATCTCGGTCAGGTTCATGATCACCGGCACGCCGTCGCGGAAGTGCTCGCCGATGGTGCGCGCCTCGTTGTAGGTGCGCGGGTGCACGGTGATGATCCGGGAGATCGACGAACGGGGCGCGGCGCTGGGCTGTGGCGTGGCGGCCGGCTGGGCCACGGCCGACGACGGCACCACGGCCGGAGCCGGCCGCTTGGTCTCGAGGTGGGTCACCTTGGAGTCCTCGGGCCGGCCGGCCTGGGTCGGCACGCCCGCGGTGGGCTCGTCCTGCCCCGGCTGGTCGTCGTACTCGGAGTACCGGTCGTCGGTGACCAGCCCGAGCCACGCAGCCGCTCGCTTCAACCTGTCCGCCATCTGACCGCCCTCACACGTCGATCCCTCATACGCCGAAATACTGGGTCCGTCTCGGGACGGGATCGACATTACCGGCCGAGAACTCCCATCCCGCGCACCTCGTACCGTGTCGCGCCGGCGTTGTCGCCGGTGATTGCGTGGTTACCGGCTGCCTCCGGTGGTCACCGCCTACTTCAGGAAGTCCGGCACGTCCAGCTCGTCGTCCGCCGGGGGCGGCGGTGCCGACCGTACCGGCGGCTGGCTCGGCTGGTGATTCGGCTGATGGTTCGGCCGGACGTTCTGGGCCACCGGCACCGGTTGCTGAGCCGGCGGACCGGACGGACGCTGCCCGGGCTGCTGGGCCGGCCCCGGCTGGGTCGGCCCCGGCTGCGACGGCACCGTGCCGTCGGGCTGCCGCTGGTGGCTCGGCTGCTGCGCCGGTTGCTGCTGGGCCGGTTGCTGCTGGCCCGGCTGGGCCTGTTGCTGCGGCCGGGACTGGCCGACCCCTGGCTGCCGACTGATCCCCTGCTGTCGGCGCGGCGGCTCACCACCCTCGAAGCCGGCGGCGATCACGGTCACCCGGACCTCGTCGCCCAGGGCGTCGTCGATCACGGTGCCGAAGATGATGTTGGCTTCCTCGTGTGCCGACTCCTGGATCAGCGTGGCCGCGGCGGACACCTCGAACAGGCCGAGGTCCGAACCACCGGCGATCGAGATCAGCACACCGTGCGCACCCTCGATGCTCGCCTCCAGCAACGGCGACGAGACCGCCATGTCGGCGGCCGCCCGAGCTCGATCCTCGCCCCGCGCGGAACCGATTCCCATCAGTGCCGAGCCGGCGTTGGACATCACCGACTTCACGTCGGCGAAGTCGAGGTTGATCAAGCCCGGCGTGGTGATCAACTCGGTGATGCCGGAGACGCCCTGCAGCAGCACCTGGTCGGCCTGCCGGAAGGCGTCCAGGATCGCGATCTGCTGGTTGTCCATCATCGACAGCAGCTTGTCGTTCGGGATCACGATCAGCGTGTCGACCTCTTCGCGGAGGTTCGCGATCCCGTCCTCGGCCTGGACCGAACGACGCTTGCCCTCGAACGAGAACGGCCGGGTGACCACGCCGATCGTCAGCGCGCCCATGGCGCGGGCGACCCGGGCCACCACGGGCGCGCCGCCGGTGCCCGTACCGCCACCCTCGCCGGCGGTGACGAAGACCATGTCGGCGCCCTTCAGCGCCTCTTCGATGTCCTGGGCGTGATCCTCGGCGGCCTGCCGGCCCTTCTCCGGATCGGCTCCGGCACCGAGACCGCGGGTCAGATCCCGCCCGATGTCGAGCTTCACATCGGCGTCGCTCATCAGCAACGCCTGCGCGTCGGTGTTCACCGCGATGAACTCGACACCCCGTAATCCGGCCTCGATCATCCGGTTGACTGCGTTGACCCCGCCGCCCCCGACGCCGACAACCTTGATCACGGCCACGTAATTCGTTGACGCAGAAACCACGAACCTCCGCCTCTTTCCTGCTCAATGACTACTGGACCCTGCTCACCCAGGTTGTTGCCCGGTTTGACCCGTGCCGAACGCACTCTTCGGCCGGGCTTGGAATCGATGGGGAAGCACTCGAGTCAGACCAGGCGTTTCGGCAAGGCTAAGAGGTCGTCACCGGCAGCGTCCATCACCCCCACCTAGACACGCCAAACAGTCGGAATTCCCTCCACCTGAACCTCAGCTTTACGCGAGTTTGCGAGCGCGTTTCCGATGATCGCGGCTGAATCCGGGGTCGAGGGTCTCAGCGGATCGCCGGATGATGCGGGGCGGAGACGTTGTAGATCTTGCCCTTCCGCTCCAGCAACTTCAGCAACACGGTCGCCTTCAGCGCCGATTCGTCCGCGGTCCCCCAGATCGCCCGGTCGCCGTTGCTCAGCTCGAGCTCGATCGAGCTCTCGCTGGTCGCCGAGATCACCTCGACCTTCTTCCGCAGCGGCTCGGGCAACGCGGCCGCGACCAGGCCGACCTGCTCGGCCAGCCGGGTGTTGCCGGCGTTCAGCTCGGCCAGCAGGACGCCGGCCGGGAGCTTCGCGATCCGGCGGTACGGCACGCCGTGCCGGTCCAGCAGCAGGTACGCGTCGCCGTCGTCGACCGCGATCACCGCGGTCCGTTCGTGCACCATGATCACGATCGTGTCCGGGTACTGCCGGGTCACCTCGACCGTCTCGATCGGGGTCAGCTCCGCCACCCGGCCGGCGATGCCGTCGATGTCCTGCCGGGCCAGCGGTTGGTCCGCCGGGACCGCGGCCGCCGCGAGGACCTGGGCCTCGGTCACCACCTCGATGCCGCGCACCTCGACCCGCTTGGTGGCGAGCACCGAGGAGAATCCGACCAGCCAGACCGCGGTGCCGGCCAACACCAGCACCAGCACCCCGATCAGCACGAACGGCCAGCGCCGGCGGCGGCGGCGGTAGAGCAGGGACGCGCTGCCGGCCCGAGACGTCGTCGGCCGGCCCGCCGTCGCCGTGCGGTTCATCCGGAGTTCCGCCGGTCGGGCTCGGGGTGACTCACCTCAGGCCTCGCTGCCGTACTTCCGGCGCAGCTCGTCGACGATCTTGGGCGCGACCTTGGTCACGTCGCCGCAGCCGACGGTCACCACCACGTCACCGGGGCGGGCGATGCCGGCCACGGTCGGCGCCGCCTCGTCCCAGACCGGCTGGTAGGTGACGGTGGCCACGCCTGGCCGGATCGCGCCGCTGAGCTGCATGGCTTCGGCGACCAGGGCGCCGGTGACCCCCTCGATCGGGTCCTCCCGGTCGCCGCAGACATCCATCACGATCACCTCGTCGGCCTGCTCCAGCGCGGTCGCGAACTCGCGCCAGAAGTCTCGAGTCCGGGTATAGAGGTGCGGCTGGAAACAGATCACCACTCGGCCGTCGCCGGCCGCCGGCCGGGCAGCGGTGAGCATGTTGGCGACCTCGGTCGGGTGGTGCGAGTAGTCGTCATAGACCCGGATGTCTGTGCTGGGCAAGGGGGACGACCCCCTTGGACCCCCGCCCGCTCCGCGATCGGACGGGCGCTGAGTCGATACGGTCCCGATCAGTTCGAACCGGCGATGGGTGCCACCGAAGGCGCCGAGCGCTGCCCGGACCGCGGCGTCCTCGCCGCCGAGGTAGGTCGCGACGGCGTACGTCGCCGTCGCGTTCAACGCGTTGTAGCGGGCCGGCACGCCGAGCCGGACCGGGCCGCCGCTCCCCCGCCGAGTGTCGGTCAAGGTGAAGGTGGACCCGCCGCCGGCCAGCTCGAGATCGGTCAGCCGCAGGTCGGCATCCGGGCTGGTGCCGAAGGTGATGATCTCGGGAGCGCTCGCGGCGCCCGTCGACAAGCTCAGGGAGCGTAGGGATTCGACCAGCTCGACCGCACCGGGATCGTCGGCGCTGACCACCAGCAGCTTCAGCTCCGGCTTGGTGGCGAACCGGACGAAGCCGTCCGCGTACGCCTCCGGGGTGCCCCAGTTGGTCAGGTGATCGGGATCGACGTTGGTCACCACGGCGACCTCGGCCGGGTATTGCAGGAACGACCCGTCGCTCTCGTCGGCCTCGACCACCATCGCGTCGCCGGCCCCGATGTGCCCGCCCGTCTTGGAGCCGAGGAACGAGCCGCCGATCAGGTACGACGGATCGGCGCCGATCTCGGTCAGCACCCGGGCGATCATCGCCGTCGTGGTCGTCTTGCCGTGGGTGCCGGCCACCGCGACACCGCGCCGGCCGAGCATCAATGAGCCCAGTGCCTCGCTGCGGTGCAGGATCCTCAAGCCGCGGGCGCGCGCCTCGGCCAGCTCCGGGTTGTCCTCCCGGATCGCCGAGGACGCGATCACCGTCTTCGCGTCGCCCAACTGCTCGGCCGCGTGCCCGATGTAGGTCCGGGCGCCGCGCTGGGTCAGCGCCTGCAGATAACCCGAGTCCTGTCGATCACTGCCGCTCACCTGATAGCCGAGGTCGAGGAAGGCCGAGGCGATCCCGTTCATCCCGGAGCCGCCGATCGCGATGAAGTGCACCGGCGGGAGTTGATCGACTCCGATCAGTTCGGTCGGCGTGATCAAGCCCATGCCTGTTCTACCTCCAGGTTCATGATCGTGCTACCTCCAGGGTTCGGGTCGCGAGTTCCGCGGCGGCGTCGGTCCGGCCGACGTCGCGACTGGCGGCCGACATCCGGGTCAGCCGTTCCGGGTCCAAGATCAACTCCGGGATCCGGGACCGGGCCCACTCGGGCGTGCAGTCGGCGTCCTCGAGCAGTTCACCACCGCCGGCCTCGACCACACCGGCGGCGTTCCGGCGCTGTTCGCCGTTACCGACCGGGTACGGCACGTAGACGGCAGGCAGGCCGACCGCGGAGGTCTCCATCACCGTGTTGGCGCCACACCGGCCGAGCATCAGGTCCGCCGCCGCGTAGGCGAGCTCCATCCGGTCCACGAACGCCAACGGCGCATAGACCGCCCCGGTCTCCGGATCGATCCGCTGCACCGTGTCGGCGGTCAGGTTCTTCGGCCCCAGCACGTGCAGCACCTGGATCCCGGCGCGGAGCAGCTCGCCGACCGATTCCAGCACCGCCCGGTTGATGCTGGCGGCACCCTGCGAGCCGCCGCTGACCAGCAGCGTCGGCTGATCGACGGCCAGGTCGAACTCCTTCCGCGCCTCCTCCCGGATGGCGCCGCGATCGAGCTCGGTGATCGCCCGGCGCAGCGGCAGGCCGATGCACTGGGCGTGCGGCAGCGGCGTGGCCGGGAACGAGGTGAAGACGTGGCTGGTGAACCGCGCGGCCAGCTTGTTGGCCAGACCGGGCACGATGTTGCCCTCGTGGATCACGATCGGGATGCCGAGCCGCCGCGCGGCCAGATAGGCCGGCGTGGAGACGTAGCCGCCGAAACCGAGCAGCACCGAGGCCTGCTTCGACCGCAGCACGTCGGCAGCAGCGGAGACGGCGCGGGTCAGCCGCGCCGGGACCTTGATCAGATCAAGGCCGGGCCGGCGTGGCATCGGCACCGGCGGGATCAGCTCCAGCGGCAGCCCGGCGGCGGGGATCACCGTGGTCTCCAGGCCGCGCTCGGTGCCGACCGCGGTCAGCAGCGCCGCCGGCGCCTGCCGGCGCAGTTCGTCGGCGGTGGCGATCAGCGGTGACGTGTGGCCGGCGCTACCGCCGCCGGCCAGGACGATACTGATCGGGCGTGCCTCCGGCACGATGCTGATCGGGCGTGCGGCCTCCGATTCGGTCATCGAGGTGGTCTCATCGGGTCCGTGCCTTACCGGGGTTGATCTTGCTGGGCTTGGTGGCCTTGGCGGCCTTCGTGCTCTTGCCGGGCTTCGCCGTCCTGGCCGGCTTGGTGGTCTTGGCCGGCTTGGTGGTCTTGGCCGGCTTGGTGGTCTTGGCCGGCTTGGTGGTCTTGGCCGGCTTGGTGGTCTTGGCCGGCTTGGTGGTCTTGACGGCCTTGGCCGTCCGGCTACGGTGCCCGACCACAGTCGTCATCTCGGGTACGGGACGGCCCGACCGGCGGGCCAGGTAGTTGCGGGCGGCCGGCTCGTTCCGGGCACAGGCCAACAGCACGCCGACCGCCATCAGGTTCGAGATCAGGGCCGACCCGCCGTAGGACAGGAACGGCAGCGGCACGCCGGCCACCGGCAGCAGCCGGAGCACGACCGCGAGGTTGATCAGCGCCTGGACCATCAACCAGACGGTAACGCCGGCGGCCGCGTACCGGAAGAACGGGTGGTCGCTGCGCATCGCGATCCGGATCCCGGCATAACCGAGGATCAGGAACAGCGCCAGCACGATCACGCTGCCGAACAGCCCCAGCTCCTCCCCGATCACGGCGAAGATGAAGTCGGTGTGCGCCTCCGGCAGGCTGCCCCACTTTTGCCGGCTGCCGCCGATCTGGGTCCCCCACCAGCCGCCGGACGCGACCGCGAGTAGGCCGGCGTTGGTCTGGTCGTTGGCGCCGCCGAGATCGGCGGTCGGGTCGAGGAAGGCGGCCAGCCGGGTCATCCGGGTCGGGCTGGCCAGGAACAGCCCGACCATCCCCGCGACGCCGGTGCCGGCGATGGCGATGAAGATCCGCAGCGGGGCGCCGACCACCCAGAGCACGCCGACCATGATGCTGGCCACCACCACCGCGGTGCCGGCGTCGCGCTGGAACACCACCAGCAGCACGATGATCAAGGACGCCGGCAGATACGGGATGATCAGGTGCTTCGGCTGGTCCAGCAGCTTGTCCTTGCGGGCCAGCACGTCGGCGCCCCAGACCACAATCGCGAACTTGGCGAACTCGGCCGGTTGGATCATGAACAGCGACGAGCCGAAGTAGAGCCAGTTCTGGTTGCCGCCGCGGCTCACCCCGAGCGGCGTGTAGGTCAAGATCAACAGGATCGCGGCCAGCGCCAGGCCGGCCCAGGCCAGCACCCGCAGGATCCGCGGCGGCAGCTTCATCATCAACAGGCCGGCGGCGATCCCGATGCCGAGGAAGATCGCCTGCCGCTTGACGTAGTAGTAGGCGTCGTCGTAGTTCAGCTCGGCCGAGACGCTGGAGGCGGAGAGCACCATCAGCATGCCCAGCGCGACCAGGATCCCGGTGGCGCCGAGCACCAGGTGGAAGCTGGCCAGCGGGCGCTCCAGGACGGCCTCCAGCCAGGCCCCGACCGACCGCCGCGACCGCATCCCCGGCAACAGTCCGGGCCGGTCCGGCTCGACCTCGCGGTCGGTGGACTCGGCCGCGGCGTCGCGCTGGAACGGGCCGGTCACGGTCGCCACGGGTCGCTCCCTCTCTCTCCTACCCGACCCCGCCGGTGGGCGGCCGCCGGACTCACCCGCCCGGCAACTCGGCCACAGCCGCGGCGAACGCCTCGCCCCGGGCGGCGTAATCGGTGTACATATCTTTGCTGGCGCAACCCGGGGCGAGCAGCACTGCATCACCCGGTCTGGCCAGGGAAGCAGCCGCCGACACGGCTTGAGCCATAGGCCTAGTTTCCGACGAGTCGACCCTAATCACCGGGACCTGCGGCGCGTGTCGGCCGAGTGCCCCGGCGATCAGGTCGGCGTCGACCCCGAGCAGCACCGCCCCGCGCAGCCGGTCCGCGTGCTTGATGATCAACTCGTCGAAGGTGGTGCCCTTGGCCTGACCGCCGGCGACCCAGACCACCGACTCGAACGCGGCCAGCGCGGCGTCGGCGGCGTGCGGATTGGTCGCCTTGGAGTCGTCGACGTAGGTGACGCCGTTGAGCACCGCCACCGTCTCGATCTTGTGCGGCCCGAGCCGGACCGACTGCAGGCCCTGCCGGACCGCGGTCGCCGGGACGCCGAAGGAGCGGGCCAGGGCGGCGGCGGCGAGGGCGTTGGCCACGTTGTGCGGCGCGGCCGGCAGCACATCGGCCACCTTGGCCAGCTCCAGCGCCGAGTCGGCCCGCTGCGGGATGAACGCCCGGTCGACGATCAGGTCGTCGACGATGCCGACCATCGACCGGTCCGGGATGCCGAGGGTGAAGCCGATCGCCCGGGCCCCCTCCACCACCTCGGCGTCGATCACCATCTGCTCGGTGGCCGGATCCGCGACGTTGTAGACGCAGCTGGCCTGCACCCGTTCGTAGATCTTGGCCTTCGCGGCCCGGTAGTTGTCGGCCGAGCCGTGCCATTCCAGGTGATCGGGCTGCAGGTTGAGCACCGCGGCGGAGTGCAGCGACAGCGAGTCCGACCAGTGCAGCTGGTGGCTGGACAGCTCGACGGCGAGGACGTCGTACGGCTGCGGGTCGAGGACGATCTCCATGATCGGCCGGCCGATGTTGCCGACGGCCGCCGTCCGCAGGCCGGCCGCGGCGAGCATCGCCTCCAGCATCAGCGTGGTCGAGGTCTTGCCGTTGGTGCCGGTGATCCCGATCCAGGGAATGATCTTGTTCGGCCGGCTCAGCCGCCAGGCCAGCTCGACCTCACTCCAGACCGGCACCCCGCGGGCCGCGGCCTGAACCATCAGCGGCGCGGTCGGCGGGAATCCGGTGGTGATCACCAGGTGGGCCTCGTCCGGCAGCGTCGCGGTCGAGCCCGGACCGAGCCGGACCTCGGCGTCGAGGGTGCGCAGCAGGGTGGCCCGCTCGCCGACCTGTTCGTTGTCGGCATCGTCCAGCACCAACACCCGGGCGCCGAACTCGAGCAACGCATCGGCGGCGGCGAAGCCGGCCACGCCGAGCCCGGCGATGATCACCCGCGCCTGCGGCCACGGCGAGGCGCCGTCCGCGGTCGGCAGCCAGCTCGGGCTCATCGGGCTTGCCCCCGTTCGACAGGCTCAGGACCTGCTTCGACAGGCTCAGGGAACGTCGATGTGATCATGCTCCGGCCACCCATTCGGCGTAGAAGATCCCCAGACCCGCGGCCACGAACAGTCCGGCCACGATCCAAAATCGCATCACGATGGTCACCTGCTGCCAGCCGAGCAGCTCGAAGTGGTGGTGCAGCGGCGACATCTTGAACAGCCGGCGACCCTTGGTCGCCTTGAAGAACCCGACCTGCAGGATCACCGAGGCGACCTCGATCACCAGCAGGCCGCCGAGGATGATCAACAGCAGCTCGGTCCGGGTGAAGATCGCCAACCCGGCCAGCGCGCCGCCGAGCGAGAGCGAGCCGGTGTCGCCCATGAAGATCTTGGCCGGCTCGGCGTTCCACCAGAGGAAGCCGAAGCAGGCGCCGGCCAGGGCGATCGCCACCACGGCCAGGTCGTACGGGTCGCGCACCTCGTAACACTTCGGCCCGGCCGAGGCGACGTAGGCGCAGGACTGGTTGTACTGCCAGATGTTCACCAGCGTGTACGCGCCGAAGATCATCACGCAGGCGCCGGAGGCCAGGCCGTCCAGGCCGTCGGTCAGGTTCACTCCGTTACTGGCGGCGGCGATCAGCAGCATCACCCAGATGATCACCAGGATCACCGGCAGCTGCAGGAAGTCGATGTCGCGCAGGAACGAGATCGCGTTCGAGGCCGGGGTGATCCCCCGCTCGTCCGGAAACTGCAGCGACAGGATGGCGAACGCGATCGCGACCAGCGACTGGCCGAGCAGCTTGGCCTTGCTGCGCAGGCCGAGCGAGCGCTGGTTCCTGATCTTGAGGAAATCGTCCAGGAAGCCGACCACGCCCAGCCCGGTGAATAGGAACAGCACCAGCACCGCCGAGGCGGACGGCGCGGTCCAGGTGATCAGATGGCTGACCGCGTACGCGGCGACGGTGGCGACGATGATCACCAGGCCGCCCATCGTCGGCGTGCCCCGCTTGGTGTGGTGCGAGGTCGGCCCGTCGTCACGGATCAGCTGACCGTACCCCTTGCGGACCAGGAAGGTGATCGCCAGCCGGGTGCCGAGCAGGGTGCCGAGCAGGGCGAGCGCGCCGGCGAAGACGATCGTCTTCACGGGCGGTCCTCGACGGCGTCGGCGGGCACCGGCTGCGCCGCCCCGGCCTGCTCCTCCCGCTGCACGGCCAGGATCGCGTCGGCGACCACGTCCAGGGCCAGGCCGCGGGACGCCTTGACCAGGACGGTGTCGCCCGGCGCGGCCTCGACCAGCTGGACCGCCTCGTCGGCGTCGGTGGCCGCGGTCGCCTCGGCCAGGCCGGCCTTGCGGGCCGCGCCGACATACACCGGGCCGTATTCGCCGACGCCGATCAGCCGCTGCACGCCGCGCTGGGCCGCGTACCGGCCGATCGCCCGGTGCTCGCCGTCGGCAACGTCACCGAGCTCGAGCATGTCGCCGAGCACCGCCCAGATTCGGGCGTCCGGCCACTGCTGGGCGCGGCCGGCGGCCAACTCGGTCAGCGCGTCGATGGCCGCGCGCATCGATTCCGGGTTGGCGTTGTAGGCGTCGTTCAGGACCAGCACGCCGTCCGACCGCTCGGACAGCTCCATCCGGAACCGGGACCGGGGCTCGGCGACGGAGAGCCGCTCGACCACGGCCGGGAACGGCACCCCGACGGCCAGCGCCGCGGCCGCGGCCGAGACCGCGTTGCCGACCTGGTGCCGACCGAGCATCTGCAGCCGGACCTGCCCCTCGCCTTCGGCCTCCGGCAACCGGGCGTGCAGGGTGAAGCCGTAGCGGCCGGCCCGGTCACCGGTCAGCCGGGTGGCCCAAACGGCGCGGTCGGTGCCCGGGTCGTGGCCGACCCTGGCCGCGATCACCCGGCCCTTGGTCCGGTCCCGCATCGCCCAGACCCGCGGGTCGTCGGCGGTCAGCACGGCGGTGCCCTCCTCGGTCAGCGCCTCGACCAGTTCGCCCTTGGCCTGCGCGATCGCCTCGACGCTGCCGAACTCGCCGACGTGCGCGCTGCCGACGTTGAGCACGACCGAGACGTCCGGCGGGGTCAGCTCGCAGAGATAGGCGATGTGGCCGACGCCGCGGGCGCCGTGCTCGGCGACCAGGAACCGGGTCTGCGGCTCGACCCGGGCGACGGTCAGCGGCACGCCGATCTCGGTGTTCAGGTTGCCGAGCGGCGCGATTGTCGGCGCGGTCGGCTCGAGCAACTGGGCGACCAGGTCCTTGCAGGACGTCTTGCCCTGGGACCCGGTGATCGCGATCACCCGCAGGCCGTCGGCGCGGGCCTTGTCCACCAGCCGCCGGGTGATCCGGCCGAGCGCCAGCAGCGGATCGGGCACGACCAACTGCGGCCCGTCGCCGTCCACCGGGTGGGCCACCAGGGCGAGCGCGGCGCCGGCGGCCCAGGCAGCGGCGACGTAGTCGTGGCCGTCCACCCGGTCCCCCGGCAGGGCGACGAACAAGGAACCCGGCCGGACCTCGCGGGAGTCGACGGTCAGATCGGTGATCACCCGTTGGCGGTCGATGGATCCGGCCGAGCCCCGACCGGACGCCCCGGCCGTTGGCTCGGACAACTGGTCGGCCACCTCGCCAGTGGTCAACTCGATCATCGAAATCCTTCCCTGTTCTGATCCCCCGCACCGGTGCGGGACCCGGCGGCCCCCACGAGCCACCACCCACTACCGGCTAGCCGCTGGTTTGCCCCGCCGGTTGGAGTGCCTCGGCACCAGCCGCAGCCACTCCTCGATGGCGACGGACGCATCGTCGAACGGCAGCAGGTCGGTGCCGATCTGCTGGCCCTGTTCGTGTCCCTTGCCCAGGATCGCGATCACGTCGCCCGACCGGGACAACCGTAATGCGGCGGCGATCGCGGAGCGACGGTCCCCTCCGTCCAACACCGTCGCGACGCCGGTCCGGGCCCGCTCGGTGCCGCGGGCGCCGGCCAACGCGGCGGCCCGGATCGCCGCCGGATCCTCGGTCCGCGGGTTGTCGTCGGTGATCACCACCACGTCGGCCCGTTCGGCCGCCGCGGCACCCATCGGGCCCCGCTTGTCCGGGTCCCGGTCGCCGCCGCAGCCGACGACGACGATCCGCCGGCCCGCCGGCAGCGCGTCGATGGCGGCGGCGATGGCCTGTGGCGTGTGCGCGAAATCGACGTAGACCGCCGGGGCGTCACCGGCCAGCCGGACCCGCTGCATCCGGCCCGGAACGTCCGCGGCCAGCCCGGCGATCGCGGCGCCGAGATCGATCGCCGCAAGATTGTCATGGCGGCCCGCCCCGATCGTATCCAGTACGGCCAGCGCGGTGAGACCGTTCCGCACGTTGAAGTCGCCCGGCAGCCGCATCCAGAACTCCCGCCCGCCGCTCGGCGTCCGGGCGGTGATCGCGGTCCCCTCGGCCGTGGTCCGGACCGCCACCGGCGCGTAGTCGGCGTCGGCCGCGGTGCCGATCGTCCGGACCGGGATCGCGGCGGCGTGCAGCCGGTCGACCAGCACCCGGCCCTTCGGGTCGTCGGTGTTGATCACTGCGGCCCGGGTCCGCTCGGCGGTGAACAAGCGCGCCTTGGCCTCGAAGTAGTCGGCCAGGCTCGGGTGGAAGTCGAGGTGATCCCGGCCGAGGTTGGTGAAGGCCGCCACGTCGAACCGGATCGGATCGGTCCGGCCCTGGTCCAGCGCATGCGAGGTGACTTCCATGATCACCGTGTCGGCGCCGCGGTCGACCATCACGGCCAGCAGGCTCTGCAGTTCCGGCGCCTCCGGGGTGGTGATCGTGGTCCGATCCGCCGGCAGTTCGACACCGTCCAGCCGGAAGCCCATCGTGCCGATCGTGCCGACCCGGCGACCGGCCGCCAGCAGGGCGGCCTCGAGCAGCAGACTGCTGGTGGTCTTGCCGTTGGTGCCGGTGACCGCGATCATCGTCAACTGCTCGGCCGGCTCGCCGTACACCCGGGCGGCCAGCGCTCCCATCGCCGTCCGCGGGTCGGCCAGCACGATCACCGGGATCGCGACCGGATCCGCGGCGGCCCCGATCAGCTCTCGGCCGGCGGCGTCGGTGACGACCGCGACCGCGCCGGCCCGCTCCGCAGCCGCGGCGAACCGGGCGCCGTGGGTGGTCAGCCCGGGCAGCGCGACGAAGAGTCCGCCGGGTCGGACCAGCCGGTCGCTCAGGCTGACCCCAGACACCGGCAGGTCGGGCAGCTCCGGCCGGTCGAACAGGTCGGGCAACCGGCGGGGCGCGGGCAACGGGCGCGGTTCGGGAAGGCGGGACGTGGGCGGCACCCCCGAGCCGCGGGGGCGATCGGAATTCACCTGCCCGACGCTATCGACTACTCGTGGTGCCGAGAAAGCTGGCCGGGTGCTGGACGGGACCCGTCACCACTTGATCTTCTCCTCCTTGGCCCACGCGGTGGTCGGCGCGACGCCGTACCGGGGCAGGGCCAGCTGCATGATGTCGGTCGCCGCAGGGGCCGCACCGGTGGTGCCGGTGTCGCTGTTCTGCGGGTTGTCCACCACGACGTAGGTGATCAGCTCCGGATCGTTGATCGGCGCCGCCGAGACGTAGGAGACGGTGTAGCCGTTGTAGCAGCCGCAGTCCGGGTCGTAGCGCTGCGCGGTGCCGGTCTTGCCGCCGCTCTGGTACTCGTCGACGGCCAGCCAGTCGGAGCCGTGATCGACGACGGCCTGCATCAGGTCCCGGATCTGGTCCGAGGTCGCCTCGGAGATCACCCGGCGCGGCGGCGCCTTGGTCACCGGCACCGGCTTGCCGGACTTGTCGGTGGCACTCTGCAGCACCGTCGGCGCGTGGTAGACGCCGCCGTTGATCAGGGCCGCGATCGCCGCCGCCTCCTGGACCGCGGTGACCGACAGGCCCTGACCGAACGCGATCTGATCCCGGGTGTAGTCCTTCATGTCCGCCGCCGGCAGGTGGCCGGTGGCCTCGCCGGCGATCTCGATCCCGGTCTTCTTGCCCAGTCCGAACGAGTCCAGGTAGTCCCGCAGCTTCGCCTTGTCCAGCTGCCGGGCCAGCATGATCGTGCCGATGTTGGACGACTTGGCGATCACCCCGCGCATCAGCAGGTCGATCTCGCCGTGGTCGAACGCGTCCTTGATGTAGCCGCCGCCCGACTCCAGCCGCTCCGGGATGGTCAGCTTGGTCTCGGGATCGGCCACCCCGGCGTCGATCAGCGCGGCGGCGGTGAGCAGCTTCTCCACACTGCCCGGCTCGTACGCGGCCGAGACGGCGCGGTTCCCCCGGTCCTCCGCGGCGGCGTCGCCCGGCCTGGAGGAGTCGTAGTTCGGGTAGTTGGCCATCGCCAGGATCTCGCCGGTGTTGACGTTCATGGTGATCGCGGTGCCGGTGTCGCCGCCGACCTTCTGCACCTGCTGGGCCAGCCGCCGCTCCACCGTCCACTGCAACTCGGAGTCGATCGTCAGCTGGTAGTCGATGCCGTCCACCGCCGGATTGATCTTGCTCTCGCCGAGCGGGATCTTGCTCCCGTTCGGCGCCATCTCGAAGACCTCTTGACCCTCCACGCCGGCCAGTTGCCCGTTCAGTGAGCGCTCCAGCCCGGCGACGCCCTGGCCCTCGCCGTTGACGAAGCCGACCACACCGGCCGCGACGCTGCCGGCCGGATAGACCCGGATCGGATCGCTCTCCCGGAACACCCCGTACAGCTTCTTCTCGGTCAGTTCGGCGGCCAGCGCCAGATAGGTGGTCGCCGGCACTTTCTTGGCCAGGTAGACGAACCGCGTGTCGGTCTTGTTCAGCCGGCTGAGCAGGGTGGCCCGGTCGAGCTCGAGATGGTGCAGGATCACCTCGGCGAACTCGGCCGCCCGGGTCGGGTTCTTCGCGGTGTTCGCGGTCAGCGTCGGGTCGGCCGTCACCGCGACCGCCGGCTGGGTGGTCGCCAGCACCCGGCCGTTCCGGTCGACCAGGTCGCCCCGGGTCGGCAGCAGCGGCAGCTTGGCGGTGAACTGGTCGGCGCCAGCCGCGTACGCGGCGGAGTCGAAGCCCTGCAACTGGAGCAGCCGGCCGGCGCACAGCGACAGCGCGATCGCCATCGCGACCAGCACCACCCGGAGCCGGCGCGGGCTGTTGCCCAGCGGCACCCGACGGATCGGCTTGCGTGCCTTCTTCTTGGCCGGCCGGGCCGCGGCCGCCCGCTGCTTGCGTGCCGCATCGGGCCGGAGCTTCCGGGTGCCGGTCGGGGTCGAGGCCGACGTGTTGCGCCGGCCCCGGGGGCGGCGGTCGTCGGCGGCCATCAGTTCTCACCCTCCTGGCGCTGCTGTTCCTGCTCCTGTTGCTGCTCGCGCTGCTGCTGCTCGCGTTCCTGCTGCTCGCGTTGCCGTTCGGCCTCCGCCTCGGCGCGCTTCTCGGCCTCCTTGGCGGCCCGCTTGGCCTCCTTCTCGGCCCGTTCCGCCGCGATCTCCTCCGGGGTCTTGACCACGATGCCCGGCACCTCGTCGCCGTCCACCCGCTTCGGGTCGCCCTCGATCGTGCCCTCCGGCAGCCGCAGGATGACCGGGTACGGATTCGGCCGCAGCCCGAGAGCCGAGGCGCGCTCGGCCAACTCCTGCGGTGCGGCGACCTTGTCCAGCTTGGTCTCCAGCTCGACCTGCCGGTAGGCCAGCTCGGACTCCTGCCGCTGCAACTGGCGGGTCTCGAAGGCCTGGCCCTGCAGCGACGTGTTCAACATCAACAACCCGGCGAGGCCGAGCCCGAGCAGGCCGATCAACACCACCAGGAACGGCATCGGCGCCAGCCGCGGCGGGTCCTGCCGCGTCCCCGGTACGGTGTGCAGCCGCTCCCGGTCGGTGCCCTCGGATTCACCGCCTGTCGGTGCCAGTAGTGCGCTCACGCCCCTGCCCCCATCTCAACCGTCCCCATCCCTTGACTCCCGGCTTTCGAGCCGCCTGACTTCGCGCCCCCGGTGCCCGAGCCCCCGCTCGCCGAGCGCTCGATCTTCAGCGCCGCGCGGAGCCGGGCCGACGCCGCGCGCGGATTCAGCGCGACCTCGTCCGGCGCCGGCCGTTCCGCACCCCGAGTGAGCAGGGTCAGCTCCGGCCGTAGTTCGTCGGGCACCACCGGCAGGCCGCGCGGCGCCCGGTCGGTCGCCCCCGCGGCGAACGTCCGTTTGACCATCCGGTCCTCCAGCGAGTGGTACGCCAGCACCGCGATCCGGCCGCCGGGCGCCAGCGCGGTGACCGCCGCGGGCAGCGCCGCCTCGAGCGCGGCGAGCTCGGCGTTGACCTCGATCCGCAGCGCCTGAAAGGTTCGCTTCGCCGGATGTCCGCCGGTCTTGGCCGACTTGGCCGGGATCGCCCGCTGCAGCAGGGCGACCAGCCGGCCCGAGGTGGTGAACGGTTCGGTCGCCCGCTCGGCGACGATCCGCTTGGCGATCCGGTCGGCGAAGCGTTCCTCGCCGTAGACCCGCAGGATCCGGGTCAGCTCGGTGACGTCGTAGCTGTTGATCACGTCGGCCGCGGTGAGCGGTTGGTCCTGCCCCATCCGCATGTCCAGCGGCGCGTCGACGGCATAGGCGAAGCCCCGCTCGGCGCGATCGATCTGCAACGAGGAGAGCCCGAGGTCGAACAGGATCGCCCGGACGGTGCTCAGGCCGGCGTCGGCCAGCACCTGCGGCAGTTCGTCGTAGACGGCGCGCACCAGGTGCACCCGGTCGCCGTACCGGCTCAGTCGGCGGGTCGCCTCGGCGAGCGCCTCGGGGTCCCGGTCCAGCCCGATCAGCCGGGCCGCCGGGCAGGCGTCGAGCAGCGCGGCGGAGTGACCGCCGAGCCCGGTGGTGCAGTCCACCAGCACCGGCTGCCGGTCGTCCGGGCGCGGTTCCAGAGCGGGTGCGAGCAGCTCGACGATCCGCTCCAGCAGGACCGGTACGTGGCGGGGTTCGTCGGTCATCGGCACCGCCCGCGGCGACCGGACGGGCGGAAATGAGCAGGACCGGCCGACCGTACAACCGTCTCGATCAGCCTCATCTCGACCCCCACTGTGCGTTTGCTGTTCCGCCACGAACGGCCGGCAAGCAGGCGGCTCGTGTCGTCAGGTTTCAACCCGAGATCCGTGGGAAGTGCTACCTGGCACCGGGGAAGGTGCGCCAGGGAGCCGGATTCGGGTTGAAGCCTGGAGACACGAGCTCGCTGCTTCTTCGTCGACCGCCTATTCAGTTGTCACCGCAGGTGCGGGTGGGTTCCTGCTCCTTTCCCGGGCGGCTCGCGGTTACAAGCCCGGGAAGACCTCGTCGTTCATCTCGGCGAAGGCGGTCTCCTGTTCGCCCGCGTAGGACTCCCAGGCCGCCGCATCCCAGACCTCCACCCGATTCATCGCCCCCACCACCACGCAGTCCTTGTCCAGGCCCGCGTACGTCCGCAGATGCGGCGGGATGGTGATCCGCCCTTGCTTGTCCGGCGTCTCGTCCGAGGCACCGGAAGCCAGCATCCGTTGGTAGTCGCGCACCTGCTTACTGCTGGAGGGGGCGTTCCTCAGGGCTTGGGTCTGTTCGATGAACGTCGCGGCCGGCCAGATCGCCAGGCATCGATCCTGCGCTCGGGTGATCACCAGTCCGTCCGCCAGTTCATCTCGAAACTTCGCCGGGAGGATCAGTCGGCCCTTCTCGTCGAGCTTCGGAGTGTGGGTACCGAGAAACACGGTCCGCACCTCCTGGCTCCACATTCAGCCCGATCTGCTCCACTTTCCGCCACCATACTCCACTTCGCTCCACTTGGCACCCCATTCACCCCAAACTCCCCCCATCGGTGTCCGCAGCGACCGGCAACCGGGAGATCCCGAAACCGGCCCATGGTCACCGCAAGGGCGAATCACCGCGTAGGGTCATCGTGGGAACTTCTCCCATTGACACGTTCTGACTCGTTGTGCCGATGAGACGGTTCAACCAAGGACACGGAGGACAGGTGACCTTGAGCTACGCCAGGACCGGAGACGGTTCGTATTCCCTCACCGATGTGGTGCGCGTGATGGGCGAGGTCCGCGAGGCCATCGAGGGGATCATCGAGGGCAAGCGGAGCGCTGTGGATCTGGCGCTCGTCGTGCTGCTCGCCGAGGGCCATCTGCTGGTCGAGGACGTGCCGGGCGTCGGCAAGACGATGCTCGCCAAGGCGCTCGGCCGGTCGATCGACTGCACGGTGCGCCGGGTGCAGTTCACCCCGGACCTGCTGCCCTCCGACATCACCGGGGTCTCGGTGTTCAACCAGGAGACCCGCGACTTCGAGTTCAAGCCGGGCGGCATCTTCGCCAACATCGTGGTCGGCGACGAGATCAACCGGGCCTCCCCGAAGACGCAGTCGGCGCTGCTGGAGTCGATGGAGGAACGCCAGGTCAGCGTGGATGGCACCACCTATCTGCTGGAGACGCCGTTCATGGTGGTCGCCACCCAGAACCCGATCGAGATGGAGGGCACCTATCCCCTCCCCGAGGCGCAACGCGACCGGTTCATGGCCCGGATCCAGATGGGCTATCCGACGCCGAGCGCCGAGCTGGACATGCTCGACTCGCACGGTTCCTCGGACCCGCTGGCCGACCTGCGGCCGGTCACCGACGGCCTGACCGTGCGCGGCCTGATCACCGCGGTCCGCGGCGTGTACGTCTCCCAGTCGGTGAAGCAATACATCGTCTCGGTGGTCAACGCCACCCGGAACACCCGGGATCTGCGGATCGGCGCCTCGCCCCGGGCGAGCCTGCAACTGCTCCGCGCCAGTCGCGCCTTCGCCGCCCTGTCCGGCCGGGACTACGTCACCCCGGACGATGTCGGTGCATTGGCCGGCGCGGTCCTCGCCCACCGGGTGCTGCCGTCGACCGACGCCCAGCTGGCCCGCCGCACCGTCGCCGACATCATCTCCACCGCAGTCGCTTCGGTGCACATCCCGGATCGCAATCCGACCGAGGCACCGACCCGGGCGGAACGGCGGCGCGACCGGCAGAACACGCCGGCCCGCCAGGCCTAGCGCGGGAGTCGAGGTGCACGGCACGCGGTTCTGGCAGCTGCTCACCGGCCGCGGCCGGATCTTCACCGTCGTCGGGGTGATCGTCACGCTGGTCGGGGTGGTCAGCGATCAGCGAGACATCATGCGGCTCGGGCTGCTGCTGCTGGTGCTGCCGATCCTGGCCGCCATCCTGGTGGCCCGGACCCGGCTCCGGCTGTCCTGTGAACGATCCGTCGAGCCGGCCCAGGTGCCACTCGGGTCGCCAATGCGCGGCCGGATCGTGCTGGGTCAGCAGGGCCGGCTGCCGATCGGGATCCTGATGCTGGAGGACGCCGTGCCGCGCGAGCTCGGCAACCGGCCGCGATTCCTGATCGACCGGGCGACCCTGAACTGGCGGCGCGAGGTGGAGTATCCGTTGCTCGGCCGGGTTCGCGGCCGCTTTCGTACCGGGCCGCTGATGGTGCGCACCACGGACCCGTTCGGGCTGGTCCGGATGGACCGGCAGTTCGTCGCCTCCAGCGAGGTGATGGTGACGCCGGAGATCGTGCCGCTGCCGCCGCTCCGGGCCGCCGGCGGTGCCGGCAGCACCGGCGAGGCGCAGCCGCACCGGATCGGCGTGGTCGGTGCCGACGACGCGCTGATCCGTGAGTATCGGCACGGCGACGACGTACGCCGGGTGCACTGGCGATCGACCGCCCGCCGGGATCAGCTGATGGTGCGCCGCGAGGAACAGGCCTGGGATCCGAGTGCCAGCATCCTGCTCGACTCCCGGGACTCCGCCCACGCCGGCCGCGGCATGCACAACTCGATCGAATGGGCGATCTCGGCCGCCGGCTCGGTGGCCACCCACTTCCTGGACACCGGGTTCAGTGTCGAGATCTTCGACGCCGGCGGCCCGCTGCACATCAGCGGGGCGATGGGTCAGCACAGCTCGGCCAGTCGGCAACTGGTGGTGGAGCGGCTGACCGACCTGCGGGCGCGATCGACCCGATCCCTGCACTACGCGGTCGAATCGGCCAACGCCGACCGGCCCGGGCAGCTGATCGTCGCCATCCTGGGCCGGCTCACCCCGGCCGACGCCGAGGTGCTGCTCCGGGTCCGCGGCAGCCGGGCCCGCGGCCTGGCGATCGTCCTGGACGTCGCCACCTTCGCCGGCGAGGAGGAGGACGAGCGCCGCAAGGAGGCGGCCGACCTGGCCAAGAAGGTGCTACTGGACAACCAGTGGCGGGTGGTCGGCGCGGACCGGACGACCTCGGTCGCCGACGCCTGGGCCAGCCTGAACGAGCTGAGCCGGGTGGCCTGATGCGCGCCACCGATCGCAGCACCGTCGCGGTGACCATCGCCGTCCTGTTGGCGTCGCTGACCATCCGCCCGCTGACCAGTGACGGCCGCTATCTGGTCCTCAGCTGGCTGCTGGTCCTCAGCCTCGGGCTGATCACGCTGCTGCTCCGCCGGGCCCACCTCGGCCCGACGGTGGTGTTCGCGATCCAGGTCGCCGTGCTCGGGCTGGCCCTGAGCATGCTCACCTGGTCGATGAACGAAGCAAGCTCGAGCACCTGGTACGGCGGGCTGGCCGAGCTGTGGCAGTCCGGGATCATGCACATGCAGACCCAGACCTCGCCGATGGAACCGAACGACGGCGTGACATTGATCTTCGTCACCGCGGTCGGCATCGTGATGGTGCTGACCGACCTGCTGGTCGGCGGGGTCGGCCGGCCGGGCTGGGCCTTCGCCCCGCCCACCGCCCTCTATCTGGTGCCGGCGCTGGGGCTGACCCAGGACGCGTCGATCCTCAGCTTCGGACTGGTCGCCGTCGGCTACCTGGCGATCTTGATCGCCGACGGGCTGAACGCCAACGCGCGCTGGACCCGTGGGCTGTCCCTCGACTCGTCGGAGACGATGGGCGCCGCCGCCCCGGTGGTCTGGCGGGCGGCCGGCTACCTGGCCGTCCCGGCGTTGATCATCACCGTGATCGCCTCGCTGCTGGTGCCGACCCTGTCGATGTCCGGCATCGGCTTCGGCCGCGGCCCCGGCGGCAACGGTCCGCTGCAGCTGGGCGATCCGACCCTTGACCTGCGCCGCAATCTGACCCAGGCCGCCGAACGACCGGTGATCAGATACCGGTCGGTGACCACCAACAACCGTCAGTCCGGCACCTACCTGCGACTGACCACGCTGCCCCAGTTCGGCAACGCCGGCTGGTCCCCGGTGCAGATCCAGGTCACCCCGGGCGACCGGCTGGGCCAGATCCCCGGCGTCACCACCGAGCCGGCGCCGCGGCGGGAGACCTCGATCACGATCACCGACGGCTTCGAGTCGGAGTATCTGCCGGCGCCGTACGCGCCGCGGACCTTCAAGGCCGACGGCGCGTGGGGCTTCGACCCCGGCGCCCTGTCCATCCTGGCGATGGGCAGCGAGGACGTACGGCGGCGCCAGGTGGCCGGGCTGAGCTACTCGGTGGAGAGCGTCGACATCGCGCCGACCAGCGAGCAACTGTCGCTGGCGGCGGCCGGCACGCCGCAGGACACGGCGATCACCACCGCAGTGCCGGACGATCTGCCGCAGAGCCTTAGGGATCTGACCGCCGAGTGGACCAAGGACGCGACGTCGGCGTTCGAGCGAGCCACCGCGATCCAGGCCCGGCTGCGCGGCGGCGAGTACCGCTACGACACCCGGCCGCTGCCCGGCAGCGGCTATCAGGCGTTGGAGAACTTCCTGCTCCGGGACCGCCGCGGCTACTGCGAGCAGTTCGCCGGCGCAATGGCCATGATGGCGCGCGTCGCCAACATCCCGTCCCGGGTCACCATCGGCTTCCTGCCCGGCGATCGGAACAGCGACGGCACCTACACGGTGACCAATCACAAGATGCACGCGTGGCCGGAGCTGTACTTCTCGGGCTACGGCTGGGTCCGGTTCGAGCCGACGCCGGCCAGCCAGGCCGGAGCGGTGCCGGACTGGTCGGTGCCGCCGTCGGCCGGCAACGACGGGCCGGACCCGACCGACGTACCGACCGAGCAGTCGACCCTCGGCCCCGACGAGCCGAGCGCCGGACCGACCGACGCTCCCACCGAGGGCCCGGTCGACCAGACCCAGACCGGCGGCGACCCGTTGCAGGTCCTGGCGGGGATCGGCATCGGACTGCTGGTGCTGCTGGTGCTGGCCGCGCCGGCGACGCTGCGGATCCGTCGCCGGACCAGCCGGCTGAACTCCAACCAGGATGATCTCGACCGGGTCGAAGGTGCCTGGCAGGAGATCCGGGACACGATGGTCGACCTCGGGGGCCGCTGGCCGGACGGTTCGCCGCGCCAGATCGGCGCCGGAGTCGCCGACCAGTTGGACCGAAATCAGGCCGACGGAATGACCAGCGTCGCGATTCTGGTAGAACGATCCCGGTATGCCCGATCAGCTCCCGACGACGAGCTCGATGAATTACCGGAAATCACCCGGACGGTGCGTTACGGGCTCGCCGAACCGCAAAGCCGCTGGCGTCGATTCCTCGCCTTTTGGTTACCCCGTTCATTATTCCGTCGCCATTAGCACGGAGGGCGGCAAGCTTCCGGAAACCTGGCCTCCGCGCCGTACGGAAGTGGACCCGCGGGCTTCGGCCGACTCGTCCTCATCCCTGGTGAGACGGCGGATCCGGACGGAGCGGCCGGGCTGTCCCGATCGAACACTGGACGTCTCACCATCGGAAATGGAATACTTCGGAGCCGAGTGACGGCCCGAATTCATCGACGTAGGAAAGGCGGCTCCATGGCACGACGAGTTGAGATCACCCTGCAGGACGATCTCGATGGAACGGGCGCCGACGAGACCGTGACCTTTTCGCTCGATGGCGCGGATTACGAAATAGATCTATCGGCCGGAAATGCCAGCCAATTGAGGGCCGTCTTCGAGCCCTATGCGGAGCGGGCGCGGCGGACCGGAAGTCGGCGGGGCGGCATCCCCACCTTCGTCACCGCGCTTCCGCCGGCGAACTCGACCCTGCGGGCCTGGGCGCAGGCCCGTGGCTACCGGGTGCCGGATCGCGGCCGGATCCCGGCCGAGGTGAAGAAGGCGTACGCGGAGGCTGAGCAGGTGCAGGCGTCCAACGCCGGCTGAGCCACACCCTCGGGCTACAAATGATCAAGGCCCGTTTCCTCAGCAGAAGAGACGGGCCTTGAGTCGGTCTGGTGTTCGGGTCAGAATCCTTCGTCTCGCCGGCGCCGCCAGCGCTCCTCCATTTTGTCCATGAAGTTGCGGGTGTTGTCCGAACCCGACGGCTGGGGGGCGCGAAGCCGCTCCCCACCAGACTTGGGATCCGGGCCGGAGCCTACGTGCTGCCAGGCGTAGATCGCCGTGACGGCCGCAGCAACCATGATCACGAACCCGAGCACACTGAGGAACAAATAGGTCGACATCCCTGCGATCAGGAGTGCCAACCCAGCGAAGAATCCAACGCCCGCGAGGGCGGCCCGCCGACGATGCACCCGGCGCGGACCAGTTCCGCGCATGGTGTTCACCAGCTTCGGGTCTTCGGCAGCGAGGGCGGCTTCCATCTGCTCGAGGAGCCGCTGCTCTTCCTCTGAGAGGGCCACGTGGCCACCTCCGGCTTCCAAGCGCCAACGGCGCATCTTGTGCGGTCCTCACACCCTGACCTGGCGTGAGCCTTACTCCCTAGTCTAGGCCTACCCACTGCTCAGGAAAACCCACGGCACGCCCCTCAGGTGATGCCCTGGCACCTGGCCCGGGATGGACCTGACCCCGACACTACCGCCGGGCGGCTCAAACCGCACCAGGCGCAGGACACTCGGTGCGAACCGTGACTAAGGTCGCTCCCGATCGGGCTGGCCGGGCCGGCCCATCGCGGCCACCCAGTTGCGCGGGGCGGCCAGCACGGCCCGCTGCACGGCCGTCGGCCCGAACTTGCCGACCGCGGCGTCGACCGCCCGCTCCGCCTCCCGCCAGCCGAACTCCGGGTCGTCCAGGAACGGCTGCCGTTCCGCCCGCCCGGTCGGCACCAAGCCGCCGACCTTGACGCCGACCCGGCGCACCCGGGCCCGGTCGAGCCCGAGTCGCTCGTAGAGCGCCAGGGCCGCCGCGTAGATCTCGTCGGTGACGTCGGACGGGCTGCTCAGGGTGCAGGAACGGGTCAGCGTGCGGAAGTCGGCGAACCGGACCGACAGCGTCACGGTCCGGCCCAGATAGCCGGCCCGGCGCATCCGGCGCGCGGTCTTCGCCGCCATCCGCAGCATCTCCCGGCGGACGACGGTCGGATCCTCGGTGTCAGCACCGAACGTCTCCTGGGAGCCGACGCCGCGCTCGGCCACGCCGGGCGTGACCCGGGTCCGGTCCCGGCCCCAGGCGAGCTCGACCAACTGATGCGACTGGTGCGGCCCGAGGGTCTGGCGCAGCGCGCCGACCGGGGTCCGGGCGAGGTCGGCGATGGTCCGGATGCCGAGCCGGTGCAGCTTCTCCGCGGTCGGCTCCCCCACCCCGTACATCGTCTCCACCGCTAGCGGATGCAGGAAGTCGGCCACCCGGGGCGGCGGCACCTCGATCAGCCCGTCCGGCTTCGCCGCCCGGGAGGCCATCTTCGCGACGAACTTGGACGGCCCGATGCCGACCGAGCAGGTGATCTGCTGTTCGTCGCAGACCACGGCCCGGATGTATTCGCCGATCGCGTACGGGGAGCTGAACTGCCGCCGCGCGCCGGTCAGATCGAGGTAGGCCTCGTCGATCGAGGCGGCCTCGACCACCGGGGTCACCGACTCGAAGACGGCGACGATCCCCTTCGCCACCGAGGAGAAGTCGTCAAAGGTCGGATCGATGAAGTTCAGCCGCGGGCAGAGCCGCTTGGCCCGGCCGGACGGCATCCCGGACCGGATGCCGAAGGCCCGGGCCTCGTAGTTCGCCGACAGCACCACGCCGCGCGGGAAGCCGCCGACGACGACCGGCGTGCCGCGCAGCTCGGGGCGGCGGCGCAGCGACACGGACGCGAAGAACGCGTCCATGTCCACGTGCATGATCACCGGCATCGGCCACTCCCCCGTGTTCGGCTGATCGGAGTGGGAGCGACGCAGCCTAGGGGCGTCGGGCGGAGACGTGCAGTGCCGGGGCGATCGCCCGGAAGGCCGGGTCGGTGCTGAGCTCGGTCTCCAGGGCGAGCAGCTCCGCGTACGCTCCCGCGGCGGACTCCACGACCGCCTCGGCGACATGGTCGGCCGCGGCTCCGATGCCGTGTTCGGCCACGATCTCCAGCCCGGCGGCCCGGACCAGTTGCACCGTCGAGTCGTGATCGAATCGGCTCCGGTCGGCCAGCACCTCGCGGGCCAGGCCGATGTGACCGGCCAGGGCATGGGAGAGGACCAGGGCATGTCGTTGGGTGACCAGCAGACTCAGCATCCCGCCGCGCCGCAGCACACCGGTGACCGAGGCCAGGGCGTCGGCCGGGTTGTCCACCACGTCCAGCACCCGGTGGCAGAGCACCAGGTCGGCCGAGCCGGCCGGGACCAGGTCGGCCAGGTTGCCGGCATCGCCCTGCAGACCGTTGATCCGGTCGGCCAGGCCGAGCTCGGCGGTCCGGCGCTCGAGTGAGGCCAGCGCGTCCGGGCTGGGGTCGATGACCGTCACCCGGTGGCCGCGTTCGGCCAGAGCGGTCGCCACGCCGCCGGTGCCGCCGCCCAGGTCGATCACGGTGAGGGCCGCCGCGCCGTCGAGGTCGGCGAGCCGCTCCTCCAGGATCCGCAGCAGCAGCACCTGGGTCACCGGCCGGCGACGACCGGACCGGGCCGACCCGGTCGCCGGCCCTCGGCCGGCCGGTCCGAGCGCCGTGGGCGATTCGGACTGTGCGGGCGCGGTGCCGTCCGACATGCAGTCCTCCTTCCGCCGCCGTACCCAGCGGACCGATGATCGGGGGCAGCGCCGGAACCGACGGCAGCCTCGTCTTCGACCGCAGCCTAGTGGCCACGGCCCGACTGGGGACCGGGGGCGGCGGCGCCGTGGACCGCGGCTCGGCTGCGGGGCGCCCGGTCATGCCGGCTCCCGTGCCGATCCCGGTCGGCCCGGCCGCTCGGCCTGAGCGGCGAGTCGGGTGTGCAGTTGTTGGTAGAAGAGCCCGGCGTCGCGGAGCAGGTCGGCCGCCTCCCGCTCGGTGACGATCGAGGTCGCCCCGGATCGTACGGTCTCCCGCTTGGCCTCGGTCGCAGCGAAGAACGCCGCCCACTCGCCGAACTCCGGGGCGACCGCGGTGACCAGCGACCACAGGTGACTCGGGAACCGCACCTGGGCCGAGCGGAGCCGGACGATCAGGGCGCCGATCCGCAGTGCCGCGAGATGGGAGGCGAGATAGCGGTCGCTCGGCCGCTCGGCCAGCTCCGCCTCGAGCAAGGTGCTCTCGATCCGGTGCAGGTCGGCCCGGAGGGCGGCCGGAAGTCGATCATGGTCGGCCCGCCGGAACGAGGTCGGCAACACCGGCTGGCTGCGGGGGCCGTGCGGCTGGGGGTGGCGTGCGGTCGGGTCGGCGCTGGCAAGGGTGACGGCAGAAGAGGGCATGGTTCAGCTGGTCCTGGGATTTGGGGCGGCCTGGTCGTTGATCGACACAGTCAGTTCAACAACACAGTTCGGAGGTCTCGACCCGGATCGGCAGCCTTGGCGTGGACAGGGGTCGAGTCCATCCACGCCAAGGCGAGCCGGAGCGCGTGCCGCGAACACGTCGCCGTTCGTCGAACCCGCGTCCGCGATCCTTCCCCAAGTTTCGATATCGAACGCGTGTTCGAACAAGGATCAATCTACACCTGCCCACTGACAACGCGTCAAGATCCGCACGGGACTGCTCGTGCGACAGCCGCGGACCTCGATCGCCACAGGCTCGCGGCGACCAGGAGCGCGCAGCCGGACGCGGACTGAGTTAGGTCGAGACGAGACGAAGGTCCGTCGATCCCAGCGCCAGGCTAGGGCCGCGGCGATCCAATGAACCTCTCCCTCGCTGACCTCGACAGGCACCTCCCACTGGTCTCCGGTGCGCTTCAGGGACTGCCCGTCGTCGTCGACTCGCCAAACCGCGGCGGCCTCGCCAAACGTGCCACCTCGGCAATACCCGGCCCATCGGGGGAACCCTGGAAGCGAACTTGGGCCGGCGCCGGATGAACGCTGACAGATTGCGTCATTGTCAAGTTGCACTGCAACGGCAGTGGGCTCTGACAACCGCTTGTCCTGCTGCGCCAGCACACCTTTGAATACGACATATCGGACCTTGTCAACGGACAAAGAGTCAAGACAAGCGACGGCAGTCGGGTTGTCAGGCTTGACGAAGCACGGGTCCCAAACTCCGCCGTTGACGAAGCACCGGAACGCATCGTCCCGATCGCCGAAACCCCATCCGTCGCAGGATGCCCCGGTTACAGCCAGGGTCGCATCCGCGAAATGCGCAGACCCATCGCCCCAGGGGTTAAGGTCGATGAATTGGAAGGCTGCTCGAGCCGGTTCGTGCTTCCCCCTGCCGGGGTCGGATGTAACTTGCGTGCAGCCCTGGGAAATCAGCAGCGCCGATGCCAGAACGCCGAGGCAGGCTCGAATCGCCCACCACCGCCAGATTGCGAGGACTCCTCTCGGTGCACAGCCCATCGATCTCGACACCCCGCAAGCCCGAACCATGATCAACACTGAGACAGCGGGATCATCCACACCATGGCGGAGCCAGCGAGGAATACGACTGCCCTCGACAAACAACCAAGGAATCCGATTTCAACGCCTGACGCCCGACTGGTCAAACCGCACCGGAGTTGCATTGACGGCCCCTTTCTTGCAGAAGGAAATGTTTCAAGGTCAGATCGCCACTCGATTGTTTGACCTAACGATCCCTAGTCAGTACGGTGCGGCCCTAATCGAAGCGTCAATGAGTCGATCTGGATCCGCGCCACGCTGTGCCCGTTCATCAGGTTCCAGACACTCTGATCAGACGCTCAGCAGTCGCCCGGCGCATCGCACGGCAGCAATTCCCCTCCGTTCTGCAGGTCCCTGCGGAACCATGGAACGGCGAGAGCGACACTATCTGATGCGGTCCGAAAACCATCGCTACCTTCTGGCGAGATGACGGCAGACCCCTTTTCACCCGCTACAATCCAGGTAAGCTCAAGCGACCAAGTGCAGTGGCAGTCGTCGCCCATTGGGTAGAGACGGAAGACTTCGGGATCGAGCGACGACACCTTGAACGGAAACTCCGGTGCCGGGACCCGATGATCCCCCGGTTCCGACTCGTCACCGGCAATTCCCTCCGCAGTAGGCGCCACCGCATCTAGATTGATTTCAAATCCGCGTGGCGACATCTCGCCCGCGCCCAGGCAGTTGTAAACGACGACCGATTCCTCCGGCGTATTCGTGATCTTCTGCGGCTTGGAGACCCGAAGGGACTCCAACACAACGCTGCGGTCGATTGGCCCCTCGACCGTCACGTCGTAGCGGTTTCCGACATCTTGACCACCCCGCTCATAGACCCACTCACCGGTGAGCTCCCAGGGATCCGGGAGTTCATTCAGGTGGCTCGCCGGAAGGAGCCATACCCCACCTGCGCACAGTGACTGCCGGGTGGTGATCGTGGGCTGATACTGCGCTGCCGGGCTGGCCGGGGTTGAGCCATCCTGCGAAGGCGTCTGGACAGGCAATTGCGATTCAGACCGATCCGACGTTGACGGCGGTGACACATCGATGGCGGCAGCTGCGAGCACTGTAGCTACAAATACGACGAACGACCCACTGGCGCTAACTAGGCGGCGGGTACTGGGGGCGTGGAACCGCAGTGCAAGTATCCCCGCTGAAAAGCACACACCACCGATCAGAGCGAGCGGCAGCACACCCAGCGGTGTTCGCTGCTCGGGCGCCAGCGCCAGGTATCCGATGACCCCACTCACAACTACTAACACGATGAAAGGTACGAGCTGTCGCCACCGAAAAGGTCGTGTCGATGTGACCGACTCCCCGCCCCCGCTGTCCATAGTGCATTGTGCCTCTCGATGGACTCTTTTGTCAGACGTCCGCCCAGATCCTTGGCTCCTGGTCCGCTGCACCCGATCCATTCACCGCTGAACTTCGCCACGACCGAAGCCCGGCAGGCGGACACACAGAACGGGGAGTGGGTTGGGAGCGGTTGTCAGCAGCCGGATCCCAGGCTAGATGGACGACTGTCGCTCGATTGGCAATCGTCCGCGGCACCGAGGCAACTCAGTCACCCCAGCCCATCGAATACACCTCGAAGCCGGCGGCCCGGGCGACCCCCAGCCGGGTGCCGACGGCCCGTGCCGGACCCTCCAGGAACTCCGCCGGATCGAAGTGCTCCCAGCCGAGGCCGTCGATGTAGGCCTGGTGCGCCAGCAGCGAGGCGACACCGCGATCGAAGGTGGCGGTCGTGTCCACGGCGTGCCGGGCCTCGGGCGAGCCGGACGCCAGCACGACCTCGACCCCGCCCCACGGCTCGAGGCCGTCGGTGAGTTGATCAGCGAAGATCCAGCGGTTGCCGGCGTCCCGGGCCGCATCGATCACGGCCCGACCGGTAGCGATGTGGTCGGCCTGGTTGAGCGAGCGGCCACCCCAGGTGTCGCGGAAGTTGGCGGTGATCACGACCTCGGGCCGGTGCTGCCGGATGGTCTTGCAAATCGCTGCCCGCAGCGCGATCCCGTACTCCAGGATCCCGTCCGGCAGGCCGAGGAACTCGACCGTGTCCACCCCGACGATCCGCGCCGACTCGACCTGCTCCGCCTCCCGGACCCGGCGGCACTCGTCCGGGGCGAGGCCGTCGATCCCGGCCTCGCCGCTGGTCACCATGACGTAGCCGAGTTCCTTCCCCTGATCGGTCCAGCGGGCGATCGCCGCCGCCGCGCCGAACTCAAGATCATCCGGGTGGGCCACCACACACAGGCCACGCTGCCACTGCTCATCGACGTGCTCGAGATCGGTCATGGCAGCAGGCTAGTGCGGCGACGCAGTGCTGGCCGCGATCTTTCATGATCTTGACCTCGAGCCCGTGGCCAGGCCGGTCGATCCGAAGGTCGGGCTCGAGTTGCGGAAGGCGCCACAGGTAGCGACAACACGATCCGGGGACCGGGTCAGGAGGACTTGCGGCGTCGGTCCTGCCGGGCTTCCCGGCAGCGCTCCTCGGTCAGGTAGCGGCGGGACCAGGCCATCAGTTCCTCCAGCGCCGGCAGCAAGGCCTCGCCGGCCGCGGTCAGCCGATAGCCCACCGTCACCGGTGGCCCCTCCCGCACGGTGCGCTGCACGAGGCCGGCGCCCGAGAGCTCGGACAACCGGTCCGACAGCACCGAGTCACTGATCCCCGGGATCGACCGGCGCAGCTCGGCGAAGCCCGCCGCGCCGCTCATCAGGGTGCCCAGCAGGACGCCGTTCCAACGTTTGCCGAGGAATTGGAAGGCCCGGGCCAACGACTCGTCGCAGGTCTGCGCGTCGTGAGTCAACTCACCTGCCGAGGACATACCCACCACTGTAACCGCCGAGCTATGATCCCCGATGGGACTTTGAATTTACTAGCGACTTGGAGATTACTATCGTGACCGACATCCTGCAGCCTGCGCTCACCCGGCCGATCGACGATTCGGCGCTCGCGGCCCTGTTCACCGACGCCCATACGATCAACTCCTTCGCCCCGACCCCGGTGTCGGACGAGCAGCTGGCCGAGGCGTGGAACCTGGCGAAGTGGGCTCCGACGGCGGCCAACCTGCAGCCACTGCGGGTGGTCTTCCCCCAGAGCCGGGAGGCCCGGGAGCGACTGGTCCGGCATCTGCACGAGGGCAACCGGGCCAAGACGCTGGCGGCGCCCGCGGTGGCGCTGCTCGCGTTCGACAAGGACTTCCACGAGCTGGCGCCGCGGGTGGTGCCGGTGAAGCCCGACCTGCGGGATCAGCTGGCCGCGAACGACGAGGCCCGGCACCAGTTGGGCCGGTTCAACGGCGCACTGCAGGCCGGCTATTTCATCCTGGCCGTCCGGGCCATCGGCCTCGGCGCCGGTCCGATGGGCGGCTTCGATCCCGCCGGGCTGGACGCCGAGTTCTTCCCCGAGGGCGACCGGTCATCGATCCTGGTGGTCAACATCGGCCATCCCGCGGCCCAGGACTCCTGGTATCCGAGGCTGCCCCGGCTTGATCATGACGAGGTGCTCCGCTGGGAGTGAGCGAGGTGTCTGATAGGACGGTGGCCATGCCGGCCGACGACTTCGACGTGATCATCGTCGGCGCGACCTTGGCGGGACTGGCCGCCGCGGCCCGGCTGGCCAAGGCCGGGCACCGGGTCGCCCTGGCCACCGACGGGCAGCCGCCGGGCGGGGTCTGGGCGGCCCGGCCGCTCGCCGACTCCCCCGGCCCGGCCCTGGTCGACGACGCGCCGGCCGTGATCACCCTGCCGGCGGCCTGGCGGGACCTGTTCCGGAAGAGCGGCCGACCGATGGAGGCCGAGCTGGCCCGGGCCGGCTGGGAGTTGGTGCCCGCCCCGCCGGCGATCCACCGGTTCGCCGACGGCACCGAGCTGGCCCTGCCGACCGACCGCGGCGACCAGTTCGGCACCCTGAGCCAGAGGTACGGCAGCCCGGTGGCGGCGGCCTGGCGGGACCTGGTCGACGATCTCGATCAGGTCTGGCAGGCGCTCCGCCCGCTGGGGCTGGAGTCGGAACTGCGGGGGCGGTTCCAGCTCACCCGATCGGTCGAGTCGATCATGAAACGCGGCCGGTCGCTGGACCGGCTGGCCGGCGACTTCGGCCACCCGGCGTTGGCCGCGATCATCGCCGACCTCGCGTACCCCCTGGGCTCGGCACCGCGATCGACTCCGGCCCACTGCGCGGTCGAGCTGTCGGTGCTGCGCCGGTTCGGTCGCTGGACGTTACGCCGCACCGACGGCACCGAGGCCGGCCGGACCTCGGCCTTGATCGAGATCCTCCTCGGCCGGCTTGCCACCCGCCGGGTGATCATGGTCGAGGACCCGGTGACGGAGATCATGATCGACTCCGCCGGGCGGGCGACCGGAGTGATCACCGCGACCGGCCCGCTGCACAGCCGGGCGGTGATCGGCGCGATCGATCCCCCACTGGTGTACGAAAAGCTGCTCGGCGACCAGCCGCTCCGACCGCAACGCGCGACCCTGCGCCGGCTCCGACCGGCGCTGGCTCCCAGCGTGACCGCGCGCGCCGTCGACCGGCCGCGATCAACGGAGGTCCAGGAGGTGATCGAGCACCGACCGGGCACCGGTCCGCTGATCACGGTGCGCCGGCCGGCCGTCGACACCATGATCGAGATCCGGTACGACTACGCGGCCACCGAACCGGACTGGCGACGCGGACTGGCCTGGCAGGGCTTCGACAGCTGGCTGGTCCGGCCACCGATCCGCGGCCCGGTGCCGGGGCTCTATCTCGCGGGCCCGTTCTCGGCCGCCGGGCCGGGGTTGTCCCAGACATTGCTGTCCGGCGCACTGGCCTCCTACGCCTGCCACGACGGGCTCAACCCGGCCCGGGTGCCCTGAGGCCGGATCGTTTGTAGACTGGGGTGTTTCGTCTTTCGGGTTAAGGACACACCTTTGACTTCTTCGTCGACCTCCGCCGACCAGTCCGACCGGTCGGACCAGGACGCCCAGGCGGCACTCGTGGACCGTGAACTCGCGATCGAGCAGGCGCACGTCGACAGGGTCTACCAGCGCCTCGAGATCGCGTCCCGGTCGGCCCGACTCGTCGCTGCCGAGGGTCGATCGCTGTTCCAGTCCGACCGCGGCAGCTATGTCCGGGAGGAGGACGGCACCGGCCTGCTGGAGCGGGACATCTTCGCCTTCCAGTCCGCGAAACGGATCGCCACCCTGGACGCCGAGCACGAGGGCCTGGTCTTCGGCCGGCTCGACCACGTCGAGACCGAGACCCGCTACATCGGCCGGATCGGCGTCCGGGACGCCGAGTACGAGCCGCTGGTGATCGACTGGCGGGCACCGGCCGCGGCCGCGTTCTACCGGGCCACCGCGTCGAACCCGATGCAGGTCACCCGCCGCCGGGTGTTGCGTTGCCGCGGCAGCGAGGTGATCGGGATCGAGGACGACCTGCTGGACGCCGAGCACGCCGGCGATGAACTGGTCGTCGTCGGTGAGGGCGCGCTGCTGGCCGCGCTCAGCCGGGCCCGCGGCCACACCATGCGCGACATCGTCGCCACCATCCAGGCCGAGCAGGACGAGGCGATCCGCGCGCCGTGGCAGGGCTTCACCATGATCAGTGGCGGCCCCGGCACCGGCAAGACCGTGGTCGCCCTGCACCGCGCCGCGTACCTGCTCTATTCGAACCGGCGCCGGTTCGAGTCCGGCGGCGTGCTGGTGGTCGGCCCGAGCCAGGTGTTCATGAACTACATCGAACGGGTGCTGCCGTCGCTCGGCGAGGATTCGGTCACGTTGCGCTCGATCGGCACCGTGCCGAACGATCTGCTCGACGTGTCGGGGCTGCGGCACGACTCGGCACCGCTGTCGGTGATCAAGGGCAGCCTGCGGATGACCGGGGTGCTGCGCCGGCTGATCAACGAGCCGCCGGCCGGTGTGCCGGACCGGCTGCAGCTGACCGTGGACGGCGTGGTCTACACCCTGGACGCGCCGTCGCTGGCCCGGATCCGGTCCGACGTGCTCGCCCACAACAAACTCAACCAGGCCCGGAACGCGGCCGAGACCGCGCTGCTCGCCGCACTCTGGCGGCGGCGGCCGCGGGAGGCCGACCTGGACCGGCCCGACTTCGACGATTCGGTCACCTCGTCGGCCGCGTTCAGCAACTTCATCCAGGCCTGGTGGCCGGACCTCGCCGCGCCGGCGGCGCTGGCCCGGCTGGCCGACCGGAGCGTGCTCGGCCGGGCGGCCCGATCGCAGCTGTCGGAGGCCGAGCAGGAGCTGCTCGCCGCCGACTACACGCGGCTGACCGCGGCGCCGCCGAGCCGGTGGGACTGGTCGGTCGCCGACAGCGCGCTGCTGGACGAGTTGGCGCAGCTGCTCGGACCGGTGCCGGAACGGGACTCGGTGGAGATCCCGCTGTTCCTGGAGAACGGCGAGGACGTCGCCGAGGTGTTCACCACGATGGAGCGGCTGGCCGACCGGCCGGAGCAGGATCCGTTCGCCACCCCGCACGACACGTACGCGCACATCTTGGTCGACGAGGCCCAGGACATCAGCCCGATGCAGTGGCGGATGCTCCGGCGCCGCGGCGGCAGCGCCAGTTGGACCATCGTCGGTGATCCGGCGCAAAGCTCCTGGCCGGATGCCGAGGAGACCGAGCGGGCGATGACCGAACTGGTCGGCACGGCACCGGTGCGCCGGTTCCGGATGAGCACCAACTACCGCAGCCCGGCGGAGGTGTTCGATCTCGCCGCCAAGGTCGTGGTCGGTACGGTGCCGGACGCCGACCTGCCGACCGCCGTCCGGCAGGTCGGGCACGAACCCGAGCTGCTGATCGCCCACGCCACCCCGTTCACCGCCGACGGCGACGGCCGCGCCGACGCCTCGCCGGCGGCGCTCGCGGACACCGTGATCACCGCCGCCCGCGAGCTGCTGGATGCGGTCGAGGGCACGGTCGGCGTGATCGTGCCACCGTCCCGGTTGGCCACGCTCCGGGAGTCGCTGATCGACGCGAAGTTGATCACCCGGGAAGGCCACTCCGACAACGGCACCGCACCGGACCGGCTGGTCCCGGTCACCCCGCTGGCCGCGAAGGGCCTCGAGTACGACGGCGTGATCGTGGTCAGCCCGGACGAAATCGTCGCCGAATCACCGGGCGGGGTGCGGGTCCTCTACGTTGCGCTGACCCGGGCGACACAGCGGCTGGTCACCGTCGATGCCGGCCCGGCGGCGGCCTGGCGGCGCTCGCTCGGCTGACGGCGTGGGGCACGTCACGCCGGACTGACCTGGAATGAGTGAGCACTCACTCATATGCTGAGGGAAGGTGCACGTCCTTCCGATCAGCGAGGTAACCAGCATGCATTTCGGCTTCCTGAGCTTCCCCGGCCACGGCCACGTCAACCCGACCCTGCCGCTGGTCGAGGAACTCGTCCGCCGCGGCCACCGGGTCAGTTACGCCGTCCAGCAGCAGTTCGCCGCAGCCGTCGAATGCGCCGGAGCGACGGTGATCCCGCTGCCCGGCACGGGCATCCCCGCGATGAGCGGTTTCGACCTCGGCTCCGGCGGGATGGCCGAGCGGCTCGGCGGGATGGCCGAGCGGCTCGGCGGCATGGTCGAGGACGCGCTCGCCGCGTACACCCCGGTGGTCGAGGCCTGGACCGCGGACCCGGTGGCCGCAGTCTGCTTCGACAAGATGGTGATGACCGCCCCGATGGTGGTCGAGAAGCTCGGCGTGCCGGGCATCGCGCTGAACCCGACCTACGCCGGCAACGACGAGTTCGAGCCGCGCCGGGAGATGTTCCGGCAACTGCCCGTCGATCAGCGCAGCCGCGAGGCGGCCGCGTCGATGCAGAGCGCGATGGAATCCCTCCGCGGCACCCTGGCGGAGTTCGCCGAGCGGCACGGCGTGACGCCGCCGCGGCCGCTCGAGGCGACGCCGGCCGAGCTGAACCTGGTCTTCATCCCCCGGCGGCTGCAGCCCCTGTCGGACACCTTCGACGACAGCTTCGTCTTCGTCGGGCCCGACCTCGGTGCCCGGGCCGACGTGGACTGGCGGCCGCGGCTGGCCGACCGGCCGCTGCTGTTCATCTCGCTGGGCACGGCGTTCAACGACCAGCCGGAGTTCTTCCGGACCTGTCTGGCGGCCTTCGGGTCGGGGCCGTGGCAGGTGGCCATGGCGATCGGCGAGGCGGTCACCGTCGATGATCTTGGTCCGCTGCCGGCGAACTTCGAGGTCCGGCCCTACTTCCCGCAGCCGGCCGTGTTGCGGCACGCCGAGGTCTTCGTCTCCCACGCCGGGATGAACTCCGCCCTCGAGTCGCTCTACTCCGGCGTCCCGCTGGTGGCGGTGCCGCAGATGCCCGAGCAGGCCATGAACGCGTACCAGGTCGACGATCTCGGGCTCGGCCGCGCGCTCGACCCGGCGACGGTCACGGCCAAGGTGCTGCGGGACGCGGTGACCGAGGTGGCCGCGGACCGGACGATGCGGGCCAGGGTCGCGGCCTTCCGCGGTGAGCTCAAGGCGGCCGGCGGCGCGACCGCCGCGGCCGATGCGATCGAGGCCCACCTGCAGCGAGCCGACCGCCCGCTGAGCTTGTCCCAGGGCTAGTGCCCTGCGCCCGAAGTTCGGCACCTAGTTCGGGCGCAGGACACTAGGACGCGGTACGCGAACCGATCAGGATTCGGCGTCGGCCGGCTGCAGCCGGCCGAAGATCTCCCGGGTGGCCATCGACCGGTTCATCGTCAGGAAGTGCAGCCCGGGCGCGCCGCCGGCGAGCAGGTCCCGGCACACCTCGGTGGCGATGTCGATGCCGACCGCGCGGACCTGCGCCGGGTCGTCGCCGGCGCGCTCCAGCCGGTCGACCACCGGACCGGGCAGGTCGGCGCCGGACAACTCGGCGAACCGCTGGATCTGGCTCAGCCGGGTGACCGGCATGATGCCGGGGATGATCGGCAGGTCGCAGCCGAGCGAGCGAACCCGGTCGACCAGTTCGAAGTAGCGGCTCGCGGTGAAGAACAGTTGGGTGATCGCGAACGACGCGCCGGCCTCGGCCTTCTGCACCAGCAGCCGGGCGTCGAGGTCGGCGTCGTGGTTCTCCGGGTGCAGGTCCGGAAAGGCGCCGACGCCGACGCAGAAGTCGCCCAGCGACCGGACCAACTCGACCAGTTCGGTGGCGTTGCGCAGGCCCTCCGGGTGCTGCACCCAGGGCGCCATCGGGCCGCCCGGCATATCGCCGCGGATCGCCATCACGTGCCGGATCCCGGCGGCCGCGTACCAGCCGATCACCCGGCGCAACTGCTCCACCGGCTGGCTGGCGCAGGTCAGGTGGGCCATCGTCCGCAGCGTGGTGTGCTGGGCGATCGCCTCGGTGATCTCGATCGTCCGCTCCCGGCTGGAGCCGTTGGCGCCGTAGGTGACCGAGACGAAGTCCGGTCCCAGTGCCTCCAACCGGCGCACCGTCTGCCAGAGCATCCGCCGTTGATCATCATCCTTCGGCGGGAACAGCTCGAACGAGAACAGCGGGCCGCCCGGGGCGGCCAGCATCGCCTCGATCGTGGCGTGGGCATCCGGCCGGCTCAGCGGTCCGGCGGAATCGATCATCGGACCGAGCGGCATGACTCCACCCTAGTGGCCGGATCTCACCCTGCGGGCGGACGTCTCGACCCCCGGCGATTCCCCCTCCCTCCCCACGTCCCCTCCCCTGCCGAGTTGTCAGCGGGGGACGGATCCAGCGCCGTGCCAATCGTCCGGGACCGAGGCTAGAATTCGGCGACCAGTAGCCCCTTCCGTACCCTTCGGAGGGTGGCACGCACTCAGCTCGACCGGGCCGTCCTCGATCCGGCGGACCCGCTCTCCCCCGCGTTCACCGACGCCGTCGCTGCCGTCCTGGACGAGTTCCTGGACGCCCAGCGGGACACGCTGGCCGCGATCGATCCCGCCCTGGAACCGCTGCACGCGATGGCCCGCAGCCTGCTGGCCGGCGGCAAGCGGATCCGGCCCGCGGGCTGTGTCTGGGGGTACGTGGCCGCCGCCGGCGTCCCGGCCGGCCGCGAGCTCGCACCGCTGCTGGCGGCCGGGGCGAGCCTCGATCTGCTGCATGTCAGCGCGCTGGTGCACGACGACGTGATGGACGGCTCCGATCTGCGGCGCGGCCGGCCGGCGGCGCACCGCCAGTTCGAGCGGCTGCACGCGGAGCAGGGGCTGGTCGGTGCGGCGGAGACGTTCGGCCGGGCCGGCGCGATCCTGTACGGCGACCTGTTGCTGATCTGGTCCTCGGAACTGCTGCACCGCTCCGGCCTGCCGGCCGCCGCGCTCGGCCGGGCGCTGCCGTTGCTGGAGTCGATGCGCACCGAGGTCACCGCCGGGCAGTATCTGGACATCCTGGCCCAGTCCCGGCCGTTCGCCTCGGACGACCTGTCGACCGCGATCGAGGCGGCCGAGCGGGTGGTCGAATACAAGTCGGCCAAATACACGGTCCAGCGGCCGACCCAGTTCGGCGCCAGCCTCGGCGGCGCGGACGAACGGCTGCTCGACGTGCTGGCCCGGTACGGGTCGGCGCTGGGTCGCGCGTTCCAGTTCCGGGACGACCTGCTCGGTGTCTTCGGCGACGAACGGCTGACCGGCAAGCCGGCCGGTGATGATCTTCGGGAGGGCAAGCGCACAGTGCTGATCGCGCACACCGTCGCCGCCGCGGCGCCGATCGCTCGAGCCCGGTTCACCGAGCTGTTCGGCCGGCCCGAGCTCGATCCTGATCAGATCGCGACGGTGCGCGAGATCATCGTCGGCTCCGGCGCCCGGGACCAGGTCGAGACCATGATCGGATCCAGCCACGCCGAAGCCCTCGCCGCCCTCGACACCGACGCGCCGTTGACCCCCGAAGGCCGCCAAGCCCTCAGCACCCTCGCAACGATCGCCGCCCACCGCAGCTCCTGAGCGACCCGGGTTCGGTGCCCGAGGCGTTACGGGCCGGCGAGCTCGACCGTCACGGTTCCGCCCGGTTCGCCCGATTCAGCCTTGCCCGGCGGCGCCGGAGCCTCCGCCGGCAGCGGTCGGCTGGATGGTTCGGCCGACGCCGCGGTCGGCCCACTCAGCAGCAGCGCACCGCCGGCCAGCAGCGCACCGATGATTCGGCTTCCTGTGCTCATGATCAAACCCCCACTCCGGGCGGACCCGCCGTCGCCAGGTGAGTGGCCGGCTACCCGGAAAGGTTCCACCGATCATGCGACGCGGACCGGTGGATCGGAGGTCAGGGCACCAGCAGGTCGACGTGCACCAGGTGGTGGTCGGAGGTGTCGTTGAGCCGGGCCAGCGGCGAGTCGGGCTTCGGCCAGAAGACGCCGCTGTCGCGGACCAGCAGGCCGCGCGAGGGCAGCACGTGATCGACTCGCAGGTTGCCCGGCGCGGTGTCGGAGAAGTCGGCCGTGTCCAGGGCCGGATCACCGCGGTGAGTGGCGTTGGCGCCGCCCTGCTGCTCGGCCGCGATCACCGCCCCTTCGCTGGCCGGCTCGGCGTCGGTGATCTTGGGATGGTCCAGCAGCAGGGTGATCGCCCCGGCCACGCTGTCCCCGTCCAGCGGGTCGGCGTTGTAGTCGCCGGCGATCACGAACCGGCTGCCGGGGCGGAGGCCGCCGCGCTGCCCGGCGTCGTCGTAGACGTAGCGGCTGGTCCGTGGCGACGACACGTAGTCGGCCCAGAACTTGATCTCGTCGTGGTTGCGCCGGCCGTTGCGGTCCTCCGGCCCGTCGAAGGTCGGCGGCGTCGGGTGCGCGACCAGGAAGTGCACCGGTCGCCGGCCGATCCGGATCGGCACGTCCCAGTGCGATTTCGACGACAGCCGGAGCACCTCCAGTGCCTCGGCCGAATACCAGTCGCCGGGCGTCGAGGTCGCGGGATCGTCCGGCAGCAGCGCGCCCGGCAGGTCCTTCCAGAGGAAGTTCTGGAAGGTCCGGATCTGGTCGGTCTCGATCGGATACCTGGACAGCACCAGCATCCCGTACTGGCCCTCGAACAGGCCGAAGCCGTGGGCGTCGTTACCGCCGCCGACCGTGCCGTCGCGGTCCAGATCGAAGCCGGTCGGCACGCCGGTGTTGACCGGTGCCGTGTACGCGTACAGATAGTCGATCGGGTCCGCGCCCTGCTGCCCGATCTCCAGGTAGTTGGTCCGAAAGGCGTCCGCCGCGGCATGGTCCGGCACGTAGTCGAACTCGTTGATCAACAACACGTCCGGCCGGTTGCGCTGGATCACCTCCGCCGCCTTGCGGGCCTGCGGGTCGTCCGGCGTCGACAGGTCCGCCAGCAGTTCTCCCGCCGCGCCGCGATTGAGCGAGGCGTTGAAGGTGGCGAATCTGACCTGTTCCACCGCCTCAGCCTGCCTCGGCACGACACCGACGGCCAGAGCCGCGGTCAAGATCAGCAGCAGGATTCCCCGAGCGGCAGGCACCATGGCCGAACCATAAGCGATCCCGGTTACGGACGGGTGCCCGGAACCCGACGGTTCACCCACTCCCGGTCACCGCTCGCGGGCGACCAACTCCAGCGCGCCGAGCACCGTGGCCGCGCGCTCCGCCGCGGTCCGGTCGTCCCGGCCGGCGCCGACCTTCGCGCCGAGGAACGCCGGCCGGTCGGCCGCCGCCAGCGTGCGGGCGATCTCGTCGGCGGTCAGCAGTGACGACGGTTCGTACGGCGCGGGCGGCAGATGCGCGTCCACCCAGGCCGGGTAGCGGCCGACCGGGGTGTCGGCGACGCCGGAGAACATCAGCCCGCGCAGCAGGTCGCCGGCCTCCTTCACCTGCGCCACCGCGCCGTCCGGCGTCCGGGTCTCGATCACCGAGCGGGCCCAGTTGATCACCACGCCCAGCCCCAGCTCCCGGGTCACCGCCAGCTCGTCGGCCAGCGCCAGGAACCCCTTCTCGGGTTCGTGTCCGGGCACCAGCGCGTCGCAGTGCTCCACCAGCACCGCCGCGCCGGCCCAGTCCCAGCTCACGATCTCGGTCAGCGACCGGGTCAGCGCCTCGGCGCTGCCGATCCGTGCGGGCGCCGACTGCAGCTCGATCGCCAGCACCGACAGGCCGGACCGGGCCACCGCCTCCCGCATCGCCCGGGTCACGGCGACCGCCTGCTGCCGGCCGTCCTCGTCGGTGGAGGCAAGGCCGTAGCTCGGATCGGTCCGGCTGAGCAGACCGGTCACCGGCGCGGTGGTCACCACGTGCGCCCAGTCGGCCGGCAGCGCCCGCGCCGACCAGCGCTGCTCGTCGTCCACGAACGGCAACTCCAGGCCACCGACCAGGTCGGACTCGGCCAGCTGCCGCAGGAAGGTGGCCTGGTCGGCGGCCTCGGTCGGGAGGGCGGGATAAGCGCCCGCGATCAGTCGCATCGCCCCAGGATAAATGGAACCTGGTTTCATGTTCGGCCCGGGTGGGCGTACCGGCGGGTGCCGACGATCAGCCGGCGCCGCGGCCGGTCAGCGTGCGGCCGGTGGCTGACCGCGAAGCTCGTTCAGCGAGATCACGGTGTCATCTTGCTGGGGCCGGACGATCAGGCCGTCGGGCCGGCCCGTCTTGATCTTGCACCGCAGTACGCCCGGGGCGCGCCCGTCGCCTTCGACGTGGAACAGCCAGCGATCGAAGTCTCCCTTGGACGGCAGCGGCGACTTCCCGGTCAACTTGCCCTCGGCCCGGCACACGATGGTCAGCCCGGGCTGATCCTTCGGCACCGCCTTGGGTTCGGCCGCGGCTCCGGGAGCCAGCGTCAGGGACAAGGCCACGGCCACCAGGGCCGAGCCTGCGATCCGCCATCCAAGCGTCATGATGATTCCCCTCACGTCGGTGTCTGCTGCCCTGGAGTTGTCCGGTCACCGGCCGGAGGTTCCGCTTCGGAGCCGTGACCCGGGTCACCCGGTCGCCGCAGCCCACGGGCCATCAGTCCAGGCATTCCAGGAACAGTTCCCAATCGGGATCAGCCGCGGTCGGGCGACCGGAGCCGACCCAGAGTTCGCGGATCGCGGTCCACCGTCCCGGCTCGGCCAGGTAGGCCGCGTGGTCGGTCTCGAGATTCAGCCAGCCGCAGGCGACCAGCATCGCCGCCACGGCAGCGACCTCGGCGTCGTCGCCGCACCACTCGTCGTGCGGGTCGATCCGAGGCTCGCCACCCGCCTCCTCGTCCAGGGCACCTGCTGACCTGATCACCGCTGTCACCACCGATCCGTCCTCCCGTGGTCGGGCGTTCGCCCGACCGGAGGGTCAGCCAGTAGGTGGTCCGGCACCGGCCCGGAGGTTCCACGCCTCGACGGTGAGCCGCGTCACGCTTCATGGTCTTGGGGGTCCCGCGGAGCGTCGCCGGCAAGATCACGAAGTGTTGGTCAGCACCGATCCTTCATGATCTTGGCCTCGCTGCCCGGTGTCCGTGACCCGTTCACGCTTCCAGGCACAGGTCGTGGTTCCTTGCCGGTTCGCTGGTCTGCCGGACGGAAAGACGCATCGAGGGCGGAGGGGTTGGGGCGTGGGTGGATGTCGCGGCCGGCTGTCGGTGCTGCGTCTCGTTGGCTGCGGTTGATGTCGCGTCGAGTGTGACGTTTCCCGTCTTCGCAGCCGATCGGGACGGGAAACGTCACAGTCGACGACAGCGATCGGCGCAGCCTTCGAAATCGCGCCAGTCAGCCCTGTGTGACGCAGGACCGGCAGCCGGCCGCGACACCGTCACCACGCCGCAACCTCACCCGCTCCTTGATGCGTCTTTCCGCCCGGCAGACCGCGATCCGGCAGCCGGAAACCGGAAACCGGACCAAGGAAACAACCAACCCCTGATCATGAAGGATCGAGGCTAGTGCCTGGCACGTGAGTCCGTTTCCTGATTCAGCGCGCTGAAGCGGCGATCTGCCGAGTTGTCGTTCAGTCGACGTAGGCACCACTACGCCTCACTAGCCGATGATCCACCGCGCCTCGCCGAGGTCGCCGCGGTAGAGCAGCGAGATGTCGCCCTCCCCCGGTGGATTCATCTCCGGGATCCAGCCGGCGACACACTCGCCCTCGACGATGTCGAAGGAATTGGGGTAGGCCGGCATCCGATCAGGATCCTTCGTCCAGACGGTGACCACCCCGGAGCTTCCGGAGCGGGCCATCAGCCAGTCGGAAACCCCGACCGACATGCCCCGCGGAACCTGCGCGGCCGGCGCGTTGGTGACACAGGTCTCGACCTTCACCGCCAGGCCGCGTTTGGTCCGGTCCACCTCGTTGACGGTGATCCGGCCCCGCATCAGTTCGACGGTGTCGCCCACCCGCAGCGACCCGTCCAGCGGATCGGTCGGCGTCGGGATCGGCGGCGGGGTGGCCGTCACGTTCGGCTCGGCGGCGCGGTGCAGTACACCGACGCCGAGCATCGACACGACGAGGGCCGCGACCGCCGCGACCGCGGTCAGCACCCGCCCGGTGCGCCGGCCGGAGGCCGCGTCCCGACCGACCTCGGCGATCACCCGATCGGCGCGGCCCATCAGGTCGGACAGTTCGCGGTCCGGCGGCAGTCGGTCCGGCCCGGGTGATCCGGTCACTCGTCCCCTCCCTTCAGCAGGCCGGCCAGCGGGGTGTCGGCCAGTCGGCGGTGGGCGCGGTTGAGCCGGGATTTGACCGTGCCGACCGGTACGCCGAGCGACTCGGCCGCCTCGGCCAGCGAGAGCCCGGACCAGCGGACCAACGCGATCACCTCCCGTTGTGGTTGCGGCAGGATCCGCAGCGACTCGATGATCTGCTGCATCGCGTTCTCCGCGACCAGCCACTCGTCGGTGTTGTCGGCCGTCGGGTCGTCCCGGTCGGCCGCGATCCGCGCGGTCAGCCGGATCTGCCGCCGCGCGGAACGGAGCTGATTGCCGGCCTCCTTGCGCGCGATCGCGAACAGGATCGGCCGGGCCGACGTCAGCCGGAGCTCGGCGAGATCCCCGGTCACGGCGCGTCGCCAGACCGTCGTGAACGTCGACTGGTCGACGTCCTCCGCGACCGACCAGGAGCCGGTCCGCCGGAAGGAGAAGTTGTAGACCGCGTGACCGTGCCGGACGAAGAGGACCCGCAGCGCCTCCTCGTCGCCGGAGCGGAGGTCGCGCCACAGCTCGACGTCATCGTCTCCGGTCTGCTCGGCCGGTGGCGGCTGCGGCAGGCGGGTGACCACCCCGTTGTCGTCCCCACCGTCGTCCCGGTCACTCCGCACGTCGCCTGACCTCTCGCCGGGTGCCCTCGCACGCCATCACCGTCCTCGCTCCGCGGGTGAACAGCAACACCCCGCCATCGGTGACGTGTCCGCCACCCTGAAGAAGGTTCCCTCGATCGTCAACCCGATTCGTGGCCGCCGGCCGATTCGGCCGTCGACCGGCGGTCCGTCCGGTATCCGTACACTCGGCGGGATGAAGATCATCAACGCGCGGATCGTCGACGGCACGGGCCGGCAGCCCTTTCCGGGGACGGTGGTGATCACCGGGGACCGGATCGCCGCGATCGAGCCGGCCGCCGCGGGCCCGGGCGAGGTGATCAAGGCCGGCGAGGTGACCGCGACCGGCGAGGTGCTCGATGCCGGCGGGCGGATCGTCTGCCCCGGCTTCATCGACGCGCACTCGCACGCCGACAACGCCCCGCTGCTGGCCGAGGACGACCTGTCCAAGATCAGCCAGGGGGTGACGACGGAGATCGTCGGCAACTGCGGCTCCTCGCTGGCACCGATCCGGGCCGGCGACGTCGACACCTTCGCGCAGGGGCCCGGCCGGTTGTTCGGCCTCGAGCCCGAACAGCTGGGCGGCTGGCGGAGCAGCGCCGAGTGGTTCGCCGCAGTCGATGCGGCGGGCACGGTGACCAACGTGTGTCACCTGGTCGGCCACGGCACCCTGCGGCAGGCGGTGATCGGGCCGACCGCCGCCGCCCCGACCGCCGATGATCTGGCCGCGATGGGCCGGCTGCTGGACGAGGCGCTGGACGCCGGCGCGTTCGGTCTGTCCACCGGGCTGGTCTATCCGCCCGGCCGGTACGCCGACACCGAGGAGGTGATCGCGCTGGCCCGCCGGCTGCCGCCGGACCGGGTCTATGCCAGCCACATCCGGAACGAGAGCGCCGGCCTCCTGGCCGCGATCGACGAGGCACTGCGGATCGGCCGGGAGGCCGGCTGCCGGGTCCAGGTGTCGCACCTCAAGGCCTCCGGCCGAGCCAACTGGGGCAGCGTCGAGCCGGCACTGGAACGGCTGGACGCGGCCCGCGCCGCGGGGCTGCCGGTCACCCAGGACCTGTATCCCTACCTCGCGTCGTCGACCGGGCTCACCTCGACCCTGGCCGGCTGGCTGCTCGACGCCGGTCCGGCCGAGGCACTGCGCCGGCTGCGCGATCCGGCCGCCTTGGACCGGCTCCGCACCGAAGCGGATCCGCACTACGAGCGGATCATGATCTCCTCCACCCGCAGCCATGCCTACGAGGGCCGGCGGGTCCCCGAGCTCGCGGCCGAGCTCGGCCTGGATCCGTTCGAGACGGTGGTCCGGATCCTGCTCGAGGAGGAGCTGCACGTGACCACAGTGCTGTTCACGATGTGCGAGGAGGACGTGCTGACCGTGCTCCGGTCGCCGCACAGCGCGATCGGCTCGGACGGCCTGCCGCCCGGGCTCGGCGGCACTCCGCATCCGCGGTTGTACGGCACCTTCCCCCGGGTCCTCGGTGAATATGTCCGCGGCCGGAAGATCATCGGGCTGGCCGAGGCGATCCGCCGGATGACCTCGCTGCCGGCCTCGATCTTCGGCGTCCCGGACCGCGGCACCCTCGCCGTCGGCGCCGTCGCCGATCTGGTCTGCCTCGACCCGGACACTGTTGATCATGAAGGCAGCTTCACCGATCCGACGGTGCCGCCGGTGGGCATCGACTGGGTGCTGCAGGCCGGGCAACCGGTGATCAAGAACGGGGTCTGGGCGGGCACCCGTCGCGGTCGCAGACTCGTCCCGGCCTGAATCGCGATCAGGTCCGACGAGGCCCTCGCTACGGGAACTCGGGATGCTCGTTGATCCAGGTCACGGCCCACTGACCGGCTCGCTCGGTCAAGATCATCCATCCGGTCAGGGACGCGATGATCAGCACGAGCCAGACGGTTCCCGTGAGCAGCCCGGTGATGATCTTTCGGAGCACCCCGTACCGTCGGCGGTTCGGGAACAACCGGCCGGCGATGCCGGCGGTCGCGACGGTGGGGAGGACCAGGGCGGCGACGAACAGGATGAGGATCGGCGGCCCGGCGAGCAGCAGCAGCCGAAGGTTGGCCGAGTAGTCTCCGCCGCCGAGGAACGCCACCACGATGGCGATCACCGAGGCGGCGATCAGGGCACCGGTGGCCTCCACCAGAGCATCCCGGACGAATGATCGGCGACGCGCCGGCGCAGAGTCGCCGGCCCGTCGCCGATCCTCCACAGTCACCACGGACCTAGTGCGACAGGGTGGCGACGGCCGGCGTCGGCGGGACCTGGCCGACCATCCGGTCCTGTCGGATCAGCCAGACCCCGACCGCGGCGACGGCGAGGCCGAGGGCAACCCCCCATGGAGGCAGGGCGGCCTGGAAGCCGAGCAGCCCGACCGCCAGGGCGACCGAGAGGGCTCGGGGCAGCACCCGGGTCCGCCACGATGCCACTGCGAACAGGATCCAGCCGAGCGAGAACAGGATCACGCTGACCAGCCAGGCCAGGCGCAGCAGGCTGAAGGTGGGTGGCAGGCCGAGGATCTCCGGTGAGATCTGGGTCAGCGTCGGCATGGCGAATCCCTCGAACCACATGTCACCGGCGAGGCCCATCGTGCCGACGACGGCGGTGCAGAAGGCGATCGCTCCGAATCGGCCGGCCTGGCCCGCCTGCCGCCCGTACAGGGCGACCAGGGCGATCAACAACAAGGGAAAGGCGACGGCGTAGGCGGCGCTGAACAGCACGAAGACCGGGTTGGTCAGCATGGCGATCAGGTCGCTGCGGTCGGTGACGAGGAACGCGGCGACGGAGCTGACGGCGAACAGCCCGCCGGCCGCCACGGCGATCGGACCCGCCTGGGTGGTGAGGGGTGACTCGGACATGATCGTTCTCCTGGGTAGGACCCACGCTGACAGCGCGAGTGCTGGCGAGGGGTGCGGATGGGTGAGCGCCGGCGCCGGGCCGGCGCAAGGATCACGAGGGTGCCGCCGGATCGGGCCCCGAGGCGACCGGTGCGGTCTTCCGGTCCGGCTTGGCGACGGCTGGTGGCTTGGTCCAGAACCGGCGATCGAAGATCAGCAGGGCGAGGGCGACCAGGCACCAGACCAGGCACCATAGCCACGTCATCCGGGTCGTGTCGGCCGCGGCCGGCCACAGGGCGCTGGTTTCGATCGTTCCTTCTGCGGCGTGCGCGATCAGCGTGATCAACGAGCTGCCGGAGGCGTGGTTGAACAGCCAGGCGTACCAGAAGGTGACCGCGACCGTGGCGGTGGCCTCGATCGGACTGGAGCCGAACTGGGGCATCACGAAGAACGGGAGGTGCCAGACAGTCACCCCGATGGCCATCAGCACGGTCGCCGCGAGCGGCGTGCGGGTGGTCTGCAGCTTCGGCTGAGCCCAGCCGCGGAAGCTCGACTCCTCCGGCAACTGGGCGTTGATCGGGTTGACGATGTTGATCGCGATCGCCATCGGCAGGCCGTACCAGACGGTGAACTCGGCGATCTCGGGCAGCGGTGCCCCCAGCGCGTTGTTCAGCCCGATGGACACGAACTTCACGGCCAGCGGCACGGCGAGCGCGAGCGCGTACCAGATCCAGCTCACCCGCCAGCGGATCAGCCGCAACCCCATCGCCTTCAGCCCGGCGACACCCTCGGTCAGGAACACGACGATCAGGGCCGCGACCAGGACGCCGGGGGCGAAGAAGCTCTGCCACGGAATGGCGGCCCAGCAGAGGACGTAGGCGAGCAGGAAGAAGGTGAGGACGGGATGTCGCCGGATGAGACGCATGACGGCCTTTCGGTTCTGAGGCCGTTGCTGGCCTGACCTCAGAATCGCCAACTCGGGCCGGGCCGCCCAGCCGGAGGACAGGTCTGGTCGGAGGGCGGGTTTCTCCCCTGTCGCCGGGGCGGAAACCGCCGATCGCCGGTACGGCTTCGCGCCGGATCAGCTCCGCAGATAGAGCAGCACGGCGAGCACGCGGCGCGATTCGCTGCCGGTCGAGGGCAGCCCGAGCTTGTCGAAGACGCTGGAGACGTACTTCTCCACCGCACGCTGGGTGATCACCAGCCGTTCGGCGATGCCGGCGTTGGAGTTGCCGGCGGCCATCAGTTCGAGCACCGCGCGTTCCCTGGGGGTGAGCCGGTCCAGCGGATCATCACTGCGCCGGCGCCGCAGCAGCGTCGTGACGATCTGCGGATCGATCGCGGAGCCGCCACCGGCGACCCGTCGGACGGCATCGACGAACTGGCCGACCTCGCTGATCCGGTCCTTCAGCAGGTATCCCACCTGTTCCGCCGACTCCGACAACAGCTGCAGGGCCAAACCCAGTTCCACGTACTGCGACAGGACGAGGACCGCGACCTCGGGATGATCACGTCGGATCCGGAGCGCCGCCCGCATGCCCTCGTCGCTGTGCGTGGGCGGCAGCCGAATGTCGACGATCACGATGTCCGGCGGCTGCACCCGGATCCAGTTCAACAGGTCGTCGGCGTTGTCGTAGGCCGCGGTGACGTCGAGGCCGGCGCCGACCAGAATCCGCGTCAGACCCTCGCGCAGCAGGACGCTGTCCTCGGCGATGGCGACCGTCAACGGAATCAGGGACATGGGATCTGCCCCTGGATGCGCACCCCACCGGTGGCCGTCGGACCCGCTTCGAAACGACCGCCGAGGGCCTCGACCCGGTCGGCCAGGCCCCGGAGCCCGGCCCCCCGCGGCACCTCGGTGACACCGACGCCGTCGTCGCTGACCTCGACCATGATCAACCGGCCCGACCTCAGCACCCGCACCCGCGCCTCGGTGGCGGCGGAATGCTTGCCGATGTTGGCGAGGGCTTCGCTGACGACGTAGTAGAGCGCGACCTCGACCGCCTCCGGCGGCCGGTCGGGCAGCTCCACCTCGAGGCGGACCGGCACGGCGGCCCGCACGGCCAGCGATTCGAGGGCCACTCCCAGTCCGTGGCCGCTCAGCACGGCTGGGTAGATGCCGTGGGCGACCTCCCGCAGTTCCTGCAAGGAGGCCGAGACCGACGCCTTGGCCTCGCGGAGTCGGGTTTTCATCGATGAGTCGGTGCCGGCATCCTCGCCCAACAAGCCCAACTCGAGGGACAGCGCCACCAGCCGGACCTGCGCTCCGTCGTGCAGATCGCGTTCCAGTCGTTGCCGTTCCTGCCCGCCGGCCTCGAGCAGCCGCAGCCGCGAGCCCTGAAGATCTTGAAGTCGGGCCCGGAGTTCGGCGCGCAGCCGACCATTCTCCAGGGCGATGCCGGCGGTGGCCAGGACGGCGTCGAGAATCTCGTGCTCGTCCTCCAGGGAGCGGTCGAAGCTCAGGGCGGCCATCGGCTCCCCGTCCCGGACCAGGATCCGCAGTGCGCGACCGTCGTCGGGCCGGGGCTGCACGGTCGGCTCACCGTGCTGATCGGCCCAGACGCCCAGCTCCGGAAGCCAGTAGTGCAGGCGCAGCGACGGGTCGCGGAGGGCCCGAGCCAGCGGCGCCTGCAGGTCGATGGTCGGATCGTCGTGCAACTCCACCAGCAGCCCGGCGACGTCGCCGCGGGCGAGCCGCAGGTCCAGCAACGCATAGAGAAAGGCGATCGGAGCCAGACCCAGGAAGGCGAAGGTGATCATGCGTACGAGGTCCAGGATCGGGAGCGCGAAGATACCCGCGACGTACAACAGGGCCAGCATGATCAAGGACATGCTGAAGGTGTCCGCCAGCAGCGTGGCCGGGCGTCGCGGCGACCGGCCCGGTCCGCGCTGGCGGCGATGCAGCAGGACCACCCCGAGCAGCAGGCTGACGACGACCAGGCTCAGCTGTCCGCCCTCGACCACGTTCGCCGCCGCGGCCTGATCGGTCACCCGGAACACGCTGTCCGGGTTGACCCCCAAGATGATCTTGACGAGCTGGCCGCCCAGCGTGACGGCGTAACAGCCGCCGACCAGCCATCGCTCCGGGCGGCCGGTCAGCCTGCCCCGGGGGAAGGCCAGGAAGACGTGCAGGAACATCGCCGCCGGCACCATGTCGAAGAGATGTCCGAAGCTGTGCACCAGCGGCTGGCTCGACCACTGCAACGGGGTCAACGCCATCGTGAAGCCGAGCAGCAACATCAACGGGCCCAACCGGCTCGCCGGACGCCGCCACCAGGCGATCAGACCGCTCAGCACGTACGGCACGACGATCCAACCGACGAAGAACGCCCGCAGCCCGGGCTGATCGAAGCGGCTACTGACCAGGCCGAGGATGAGGACGCCGGTGAGCACGCCGATGCCCGCGACCGCGACAGCCCACAGCATCCAGGAACGAGGAGCAGGCACGCCATCGGCCATCCGACTCATCCTCCCCCGGGAGACATGCAGAGCGGCCCTGCAGCCGACTCTAGCCGGGTGTCGTCCGCGGGCACAGACCCGAAGGTCGGCCCGCCTCGGCTACAGCTCCTGCTGGAAGCACCACAGATGGTGTTCATGATCGAACGCGAGATACTCCCGCGCCCCGAACATGGTCCGCAGCGGGCGCTCGATCCTCGCTCCGGCCCGGACCGCGCGATCGAAATGCGCGGCGATGTCGGCCACGCCGACGACGGTCATCGACGACGGTTCCGCGGTCGGATCCGGCGCCCTCAGCCCCGACCGCGGTCCGTGCAGCCGGATGTTGCCCATCGGTCCGGACACCTCCGCATACCCGACGCTGCCGTCGGCACCCCGAGCGATCACGCCGGGACCGAAGCCGAACATCTCGATCAAGGTCCGGTGCGCCCGCTCGACGTCGGCGTAGACCAGGAACACCACCGGCTGGGCGGTGATCGGGTTCGGCTGCACCCAGTTGATCAACTCGCGCAGCCGGGTCGGGTCCCGGCCCAGGTCCTCGATCGGGGCGTCCCGCAGCCGCCGGCCGAACGCCACGGTGTCGATCAAGGCCGATTCGAGCTCCTTCGTCTGCCGCTCGATCAGCGCGGCCAGGTCGACCTCGTCCCGGGCCAGCACGGTCTTGATCTCGGCCAGCGGCAGCCCCGCCCGGCGCAGGATGACGATGAACATCAGCCGGCGGACGTCCTCGGCGGAGTAGAGCCGGTGGCCGCCGCCGCTCCGCCGGGCCGGTGTCAGCAGCCCGATCTGGTTGTAGTGATGCAGCGTCCGTACGGTCAGCCCGGTCGCCGTGCTCAGCTCGCCGATCCGCCAGTACGGGCTCGGGTCCGGCATCGCTCAGCCGGCGGTCGAGGTGATCAACTCGACCGTGAGCCCGGCCGGCCCGCGGACGTAGGCGGAGTTGCTGCCCCAGTCCGTGGTCAGCGGACCGAGCAGGATCTCGCCGCCACTGTCACCCGCCAGCTTCGCCGCCGCGTCGACATCGGGCACCCCGAGCTGCAGCAGCAGGCCGCCGAGCGGCGGGACGTCGACCATCGCGCCGCGCATGATCGTCAGGCTGATCGACGGACCCTTGACCTCGACGAACCCGTCGTCACCGGTCACCTCGAGGCCCAGCGCAGCCAGGAACTCGGCGGCCCGGGCCACCTCGTCGTTGGTCGCCATGATCAGGGACAGCCCCGCCACCGCTGATGTTTCCATGCCCGCACGGTAGAACATGACGCAACGTCAGGTTCAACCCCTCGGGTCGGCGCGCCCGCCTGGTCACTCCGGGCCGGTCAGCAGCACCGCGAACGGGGCGCCCTGCCGGGTCCGGTCCTCCAGCACCGAGAGCAGCCGCTGCCAGTCCAGCGGCCGCGGCACCGCGAACCGGCTCCAGTCCTTGATGATCACTGCCGTCGGATCGATCAGGTCGGTCAGCGAGTCCCACAACGCGTCGAGATTGCGGCCGAAGTAGCCGGGAAAGCCGAGGCCGCCGGCGATCCGGTCGTAGAACCCGTCCAGGTCCTCGAACGGCTCGACCACGACGACCGAGCGCCAGCCGGCGGCGCTGAGCCGCTCGGCCAGGCTGGATTCGCCGGGGCCGATCCGGTAGACCCCGGACCGGCGCGACCCGTCCAGCAGCGCGTCGAGATCTTCGGTCATGTTCGGATCCTCCGGAACGACTGGTAGTGGTCATCCGTGTAGTAGAGGATGCGGTCGTCGTCGCCGGTCACGATCCGGCGCGCGCCGCGATCGACCTCCCCCGGCGTCGGCACCGTGTACTCCCGGTAGAAGCCGGCCGGCCGGTCCGGCAGTAGCCCCTCGCGGTTGCCGAACGTCGCGCCGTCCTTGCGGTACGGGAACGGCCCGCGCGATCTGATCAACGCGACCGTCTGCTGCGCCTCCGCCGGGAGCCGATCGAGCTCGACCAGCTCCAGTCCGGACTCGGCATCGTGTTCGACGCCGGCCGGGGCGACGACGCCCGCGGCGCAGCCCGTGATCATCAGGGCGAGCGCCGCGATCAGGCCGGCCAGCCACCGGGCTGCGGGAGTGATCATCGCTCAGGTCAGCGGTTCGGTCCGGCCCAGGCGGTCGCGGCGAAGGTGTAGGCCTCCATCGCCGGGTCGCCCCGCCAGGCCTGCCGCAGCCGTCGATCGAGCAGGCCCGCCGCGGCCTCGGGATCGTCGGCCCCGGTGATCGCCCGGACCACCGCGACCCGGCGGGCGCCCGCCTCGATCACGTCGTCGATGGTCTCGGCGTCGATGCCGCCGATCGGGAACCAGGGCTTGGAGTCCGGCTCGGCGACCGGGGCGCCGCGGGCCGCGTACCGCACCAGTTCCAGGCCGACCGGCCCCTGGCCCGGGGCGCCGGGGGTCCGATGGATCGGGCCGACGCTGAAGTAGTCCGTGTCCGGGTCGGCGATCGCCGCGTCGATGTCGGCCCGGGAGTGGCAGGTCCGCCCGATCAGCGCGTACCGGTGCAGCTGCCGCCGCGCCGCCGCAGCCGGGCCGTCCTGCGGGCTCAGGTGCAGCAGGTCGGCGTCGACCGGTCCGGCCGGCCCGTCCGCGTGCAGCACCACCAGCCCCTGACTCGGCGCGGCCGCGGCCCGAGCCACCTCCAGCGCGTCCGCCAACTGTTTCGCGCCCAACCCGGGCTGCCGCAGCTGCACGATGTCGACCCCGCCCCGGAACACCGCCGCCAGGAACTCGGCCAGATCACCGGTGTCGGAGCGGGTGTCGGTGACCAGGTAGAGCCTGGCCAGTCGCAGTCGGGCGCCGAGCCCCAGCAGTGCGGTCACGCGGTCAGCCTAGTGGTGTCCGCGCCCGACCTGCGGTGTTCAGGTCTCTCCGCGACACGCCGCCCCACAAGGCTGGCGATCTCCGTACAACCTCAGCCGGGCGTCAGCGTGCAGCAGCCGCCGCCCGCATCCGCTACTCGGTGGCTTTCGGGTGACCGGCACCGGCCAGGACGATCCAAACGGTGTGTTGGTCGTCGTCGATCCAATACCAGATCCGACCGGCTCCGGTGACTTCGATCTGCCACTGCTCGTAGCCATGGTTGGTGCCCAACTCACCCTTGAGTCGGTGCTGCCGCGGAGTCGACGGCACGACCCTGGGCCGGGTTCGGAGCTGTTCCCAGGCGCGTCGCGTGTTCGCAGCAGCTTGTGAGCACAGCCCCTCCCAGCCGCGCACTGCCTCGTTGTTCCCGAACCGCACCTCCCATTCGTCAGGGCCCGGCGGCGGGGCGACCCGTTCTTTCCGCTTGGGTGCCACAGCTGCAGGTCACGCCATCGGTGCAGGCACTGGGCCTGCATCACCGGGGCGGGCCTCCTGAAGGGCATGAAACAACTCTGGGTCGGCATATACCTCGGCGGAGTGCCGCCACTGCTCGATCGTGGTGAGCACCGCGGTGTAGTTGTCGATCTCGACGCCAGCCTCCATCACGTCGACGAGGTCCTGCGCTAGCGCGATCCGATCGACATCGGGAAGAAAACGCACCCAGGGAAAGACCGCGGGAAGCAGGTCGAGCAGATAGTGGGACCGGGACGCCGGGTCATTCATGACCGCGCGGAGCAGGCGGACTGCGACACCGACGATCTGCTCCTCCTGAGCCGCCCTGGTGGCGCCGACAAGAACGAGGTCCTCCTCAGCGCCGCGACGGTGCAGGCGCAAGGCATGACGAGGAGACTGCTTCAGCTTGGCGACGGTATCGACCGGTCGCTGAATCAGCTCGGTGAACGTCACTTCCTGCATGTCAGCCATACCTTAAAGGTAGCTTTGAGGTAAGAGACGCGCAATGAGAATGCCGACATCTCAGGCCAGCAACCTGGTCGGCTCGATCACGATCGGCACCGAGAACAGCCGGGCGTAGTCCGCGGCGGAGTCGAACAGGGCGCCGATCCGCTCGGCGTACTTGGCCGTGCAGGCCGGCTGCTGGTCGGCCGGCGGCACGGTCGGGTCGACCCGGGCCCGGCCCTCGACCCGGATCACGTCCCGGCCGATGTCGGTGACGTCGAGGGCGAGGCTGACCCGCGGATTGTGCTCGATGTTGCCGAGCTTGTGCTTGTCCGGCCGGGTGTAGAGCAGGAACGTCCCGTCGAAGGCGTGCAGGAACCAGACCGGGACGCTGTGCGGCTGGCCGGCCCGGTCGACCGTGGTCAGCCAGGCGATCAGGTTGGTCGCCAGCCGGCGGTTGACCCGCTCGAGCCGAGCCGGTTCGAGGGCGGAGCCACTGTCCAGGCCGCTTGTCGTCGTCACCCGATCGACGCTAGCCGCCGCCCCTGACAGTCCCCGGCCGGTCGACCGCACTTCGGCGACCAGGCAGAATCGAGTGGTCGACCGGACCGTCCGGTGGGCAGTCGAGCAGTTCGGGAGACGATCTTTTGTGTCGGGGGAACGAGGCCCGCAGGGGCCGATTCGAGGTGGGCGCGGCGCGCCGGAACTCCATTCGACCCGTCCCCTCCTAGACTCCGATGCAGGCCAACACGGCCACTTCCCCACCGTGTTTGGAGCAGGCGTGACGATGACGAGCATTGGCGACCCCTTGGTGGGACGCGTGCTCGACGGGCGCTATCGGATCACCCGTCGACTGGCCCGCGGTGGCATGGCCACGGTCTACCAGGCGGTCGACGCGAGGCTCACCCGGACCGTCGCCGTAAAGGTGATGCATGTCGGCCTCGGTGACGACCTCGAATTCGCCCGGAAGTTCGACCGCGAGGCCCGGGCCGCCGCCCGGCTGTCCCATCCCCAGGTCGTCGCCGTCTTCGATCAGGGCGCCGACGACATCGGTGGCCAGGGCCGCCGTCCCTACATCGTGATGGAGTACGTCGAGGGCCAGACGCTGCGGGACGTGATCGGCCGGGACGGCGCGATGCCGCCACACCGGGCGCTGGACCTGATCGAGCCCGTGGTGCGCGCGGTCGCCGCCGCCCACGACGCCGGCCTGGTGCATCGCGACATCAAGCCGGAGAACGTACTGATCTCCGACCGGGGCCAGATCAAGGTGGCTGACTTCGGCCTGGCCAAGGCGGTCAGCTCGCAGACCTCGACCGCGACCCAGGGCGTGCTGATCGGCACCGTGTCCTACCTGCCGCCGGAGCTGGTGGTGACCGGCAAGGCCGACGCCCGGTCCGACGTGTACAGCCTCGGGGTGGTGCTGTTCGAGCTGCTCACCGGGCGCAAGCCGCACACCGGCGAGACCCCGATCCAGGTCGCCTATGCGCACGTCCACAACGACGTGCCGGCGCCGTCGACGTACCAGACGGTCGCCCCGATCCCGCCCTACCTGGACGCGCTGGTCGGCCGGATGGCCGCGCGTCAGCCGGAGCTGCGACCGCACGACGCCCGGGTGTTGCTGACCCACATCCACCGGGTCCAGGGCGCGCTCCGGGAGGGGCTCGCGGACGACCCACGGCTGACCGAGGATCTGGCGGTGCGCGGCCCCACCGGCTACGACCCGGGCACCGAGGTGACCCAGCCGATGCCGCTGTTCGCCGAGGCACTGCCCGGGCCGGGTGCCCAGTCTTTCGCCCCCCAGTCTCCCGGGCCGCAATCCCCCGGGCCGCAGTCCCCGGAATCGCCGTTCCCGACCTCGACCTCATCGGCCCCGTCCGCGCCGACCGGGTTCGCCGCGGCGTCGATGGCGGTGTCGCCGACCGGTGCGGATGCCTCGGCGGTGCTCCCGTCCGGGCAGCCGGTCCGGCCGGCCCGGTCGCCGGCGAGCCCGACGCTGCGCCGGGCCCGGACGCCGCGTACCCCATCGGTCTTCGACGCCGGCCCGCCGACCCTGCCGCAGCCCGCGGTCGAGACGACCGAGCGGACCCCGGTCCCCGGCGTCGGATCGGAACGGCTGGCCGCGCAGCAACTGCGGGCGCAGCGCCGGCGCCGCCGCGGGATCGTGATCATGGTGCTGGTGCTGCTGTTGACCACCGCCGTCGCCGTGACCGGCTGGTATCTGGTCGAGGGCCGCTACGTCAGCGCCCCCGACCTGACCCGGATGACCAAGGACCAGGCGACCCAGGCCGCCGCCGACGCCGGGCTGACGGTGAGATTCGACGACGGCTACAGCGAGACGATCAAGAAAGGCTCGGTGATCTCCACCGAGCCGGCCGTCGGCAGCCGGATCCTCGGCGGATCCGAGCTGACCGCCGTCCTCTCCCTCGGCCCCGAGCGGTACGAGATGCCCAAGCTGGTCGGGCAGACCGAGGAGCAGGCCCGGATCGCGCTGACCGAGGCCAACCTGGCGGTCGGCGAAGTGACCGGCAAGTGGCACGAGAAGATCGCCGTCGGCGTCGTGCTCGAGGCCTCCGAGAAGCCCGGCGCCTCGCTGAAGAAGCAGACCCCGATCGACCTGGTGCTGTCCAAGGGCCCGAAGCCGATCAAGATCAAGGACTTCACCGGCGAGTCGGCCGCCAGGGCGGAGCAGGAGCTGACCGACGACGGCTTCAAGGTCAAGATCAACTCCGAGCACTCCGACACCGTCGACGCCGGCCTGGTGATCAAGCAGAGCCCGGACTCCGGCAGTGGCCACAAGAGCGACCCGATCGAGCTGACCAAGTCGCTCGGCCCGGTGTTGATCACCGTGCCCAACGTCCGGTCGATGCCGAAGGACCGCGCCATCGAGGTGATGCGGAACGCCGGCTTCGTGGTGGAGACCAAGCCGGCACCGGTGAACTTCCTCAACCTCGGCTTCGTCGCCTACTCCGACCCCGGCGAGCGGACCAAGGCGCCGAAGGGCTCGACCGTCACCCTCTATCTGGTCTGACCGGTTGGCGCTCCGCGCCGGGGCCGTAGGCTGGCCCGCGTGTTGAGCGAGTCGGGGTCCGGGCGGCCGGTGTCGCGGCTGCGCAGTCCGGCGACGCTGGCCTTCCTCGCCCTGCTGGCGATGACCGCGGCCTGGGGCTCGACGTTCTTCATGATCGCCGACATCGTGACCCGGATCGCGGTGCCCGATCTGCTGGCGGTGCGGTTCGCGATCGCCGCGGCAGTGATGATCATCGTCGCCGTACCGCGGATCGGCAACCGGCTCGGACTCCGGCTGGATCGTCGGATCGTCCGGGACGGCGCGCTGCTCGGCCTGCTCTACGGGGGCGCGCAGCTGCTGCAGACCTTCGGCCTGGCGCACACCGCGGCCAGTGTGTCCGGCTTCGTCACCGGCCTCTACGTGGTCGCGACGCCGCTGCTCGGCGCGGTGATCCTGCGGGCCAGGATCCCGCCGCTGACCTGGGTCGCCGTCGGGCTGGCCACGGTCGGGCTGGGCATCCTGTCGCTCAACGGATTCTCTATCGGGTACGGCGAGCTGCTCACCCTCGCCTCGGCCATCGTCTACGCCGGCCACATCATCGCGCTCAGCCGGCTGAGCCGGCCCGGCGACGCCCTCGGCCTGACCGTGGTCCAGCTGGTGGTGATCAGCGGGCTGTGCGCGATCGCGGCGCTGCCCGGCGGCATCCAGCTGCCCGCGACCGGCGGCGACTGGCTGATCGTCGTCTATCTGGCCGTGATCGCCGGCACCCTGACGATGCTGTTGCAGACCTGGGCGCAGGCCCGGATCGAGCCCACCCGGGCCGCCGTGGTGATGGCCGGCGAGCCGATCTGGGCCGCGGCCTTCGCCGTCACGCTCGGCGGCGAATCGGTGACCTGGCGGATGGTGACCGGCGGGTTCGCTATCGTCGTTGCGATGTATCTGACCGAACTCGGGCCGCGGCTGCGCCGATCCAGGCCGGCCCTCGAACCCGTCGAACCGACCGAGGGTCGCGGCACCGAACGGCCGGTCCCGTGACCGATCCGCTGCCCGTCGTGCTGCTCGCGATCGTGGTGATCGGCGTCGCGATCGGCACGATCCTGATCGTCCGCCGGCAACGGTGGAAGAAGCGGATCCGCGAGCTGGGCTGGACCTTCGAGTCGTCGCCGTCGCTGGCTCCGGTGCTGCCGCTGGCCAATCCGCCGTTCGACTGCGGCTTCGAGCGCAAGACCGACGAGTTGATCACCGGCAGCACGTCCTCCGGGCGGCCGTTCGCGGTCTTCGACTACGGCTACGAGGGCGGTGGCGTCGGCGGCGCCGAACGACGGGTCGCCCTGGTCAAGCTGCCGTTGCCGCTGCCGGAGCTGTACCTGACCGCGGTCGGCCCCCGCGGCGGCGTTCTGCTGCCGCCGGTCGAGGCCGGTGCCGGACTGCCGTTCCAGGTGCTCGCCGCCGACCCGGCCTATGCCCGGGCCGCGGTCACCGCCGGCGTCGCCCAGGCGGTGACCGAGCTGGGCCGCCCGGCCGACGGGGACCAGGATCCGGTGGCGATCGACCTCAGTGTCGACGGCGACAACCTGGTGTCGGCCGGCGCGCCCAAGGATCCGGAGCAGCTGCGGCAGTATCTGGAGCGACTGGACGCCGTCGCCGGCGCGGTCGACGGGACCGCCCTCGGCCCGTACCGGATCGAACCGAAGGTGCCGCGGCTCGGCTTCTACGGCCAGGACTGGAATCTGGTCGGCGTCGACAACTCGCTGATCTCGCGATTCGACGGGTTCAACCCGTTCGGGCAGGGGCACGGCCGGCGGACCGAGAAGGTGATCACCGGCACCGCGCGCGGGACCGTGCCGTTGACCGCCTTCATGTACCACTGGCTGACCACCCACACCCGGACCGTGTCCGACGGCCAGGGCGGCAACCGGACCGAGACCTACACCCAGAGTCATGCCCAGCCGATCCTGGCGCTGACCCTGCCGGCACCGACGCCGGACCTGGTCATCGGCGCTGATTCGATGCTCGGCCGGCTCTTCCGCGGCGGCACGATCGACTTCGAGAGCACCGAGTTCAACGCAGTGTTCGACGTGACCTGCAGTCATTCGAAGTTCGCCCACGACGTGGTGCATCCACGGATGATGGAGTTCCTGCTGCGGGCCCGGCCGCCCCAGCTGATCATGTCGCGCGGGATGTTGGTCACCTATCCCGCGGTGCACGACACGCTGGAGATCACCCGACTGTCGGATCTGCTGTCTTCCTTCCTGGGCAGGATTCCGGGCTTCGTCTGGAGCGATCTCGGCGTCCAGCCGCCGGTGCCACAACCGTCTCGCTGAACCTCGGCTCCGCTAGTCTCCTGCGCCGGACGACCGCACTGCTTGAAGGAGTAGAGACTCGATGATCCGTACGTTGACGATCGCCCTGGCCGGCGCCGTGACCGCCACCGCGCTGCTGCTGGCCGGTTGCGCCGGTGCACAGGGCCAGACCGGTTCGGGTCAGCCGGCCGCTCAACCGTCGGGCCCGGCCGCGGCGCCCAGCGGGGACAGCAGCACCCCGAGCGGGGACGCCAGCACCCCGGGCGGCGGCGAGGCGAGCGACGATTCCGAGAAGGAAGCCGGCGGCAAGCCGTCCAAGGAGGAGATCGTCACCGGCCTGACGAAGTTCTACCAGACGACGCAGAACCAGCCGGCCGACAAGGCGAAGAATTTCGCCACCTGCATGGTCGACGAGATGTACGACAAGGCCAAGCCGGCGAGCTTGATCGCATTGCGGGATGGCCAACCGACCAAGCTCGCCAAGAGCGATCAGGCGCTACTCATCGAGTCGGCGAACAACTGCAAGGATCACCTCAGCTGAGCAACTCCGCACCAGCCCAACGCGCGTCGAGCCCGTCGAAGAATGATCTTCGGCGGGCTCGCCGCTACTGTCCGGACCCGGTGGCGTCGAGGTCCGCGACCGCCTCGGTCACCGGGGTCGTCCCGGTGATCAACTCGAACTGGCGCCGCACTCCCCCGCCGTTGATCAACAACTCGGTGATCACCGCGGCGACGTCGGCCCGCGGGATCTGACCGCGCTCGGTCTGTTCCGCCGCCGTGACGGTGCCGAGGCCCGGTTCGTTGGTCAGCCCACCCGGCCGGACGATGGTCCAGTCGAGATCGCGCCCGCGCAGGTCGGCGTCGGCCTCGCTCTTGGCCCGGAGATAGATCTGGTACACGTCCTCGGACTCCGGGTCGAAGCGGTCGGTGGCGATCGCCGAGACCATCACGTAGCGGCGGATCCCGGCGCGTTCGGCGGCGTTGGCGAGCAGGATGGCACCGTCCCGGTCGACGGTGAGCTTGCGCTCCGGCCCGCTGCCCGGCCCGGCGCCGGCGGCGAACAGCACCGCGTCGGCGCCGGCGATGTCGGTGGCCAGCGTGGCGGCGTCCAACTGTTCCAGGTCGAGGACGACCGGGATGCCGCCGATCGCCACCAGATCGGCGGCGTGATCGGGATTGCGAATGAGGCCGACAGCCTCGTGGCCGGCCGCGGCCAGGCCCTCGGTCACGAGTTGGGCGATGGCACCGTGCCCGCCGGCGATGACGACTCGCATCGCTTCCCTCCTTGGGATCTCGTCGTTCAGGTCGGGTCGATCAGAAGGTGTGCGGCTGGTGATCACGCAGGTCGGCGAGCACCGTGCCGGTCATGTCCCCGATCCGGCCGGAGATCAAACCGCGGCCGCGATCATGGAGCAGCTCGTCGTGGATCGGGAAACCGTGCGCGGCGCCGACGGATCGGACGAAGTCGACCGTCTCCTTCATCGCCGCCCACGGGCCGTAGGACGGCATCGCCAGGATGTCGATGCCCTCCGGTGCGGTGGCATAGGAGTCGCCCGGATGGAACAGGGTCGGCTCGCCCTCGGCCCGGAGCACCAGGCCGACGTTGCCGATCCGCGGGATGTCCCGATGGATCTCGGCGTGCTGGCCGCCGACCCCCTCGATGCCGAACTCGCCGACGGTGACCGTGCTGCCGACCGGGAGCGGCGTCAGCCGGTCCGCGAACGGCAGCCCGGCCTCGGTGATCGACGGCTCGACGTAGACGACGGCCCGCTCGTTCGCCGCCAGCAACTCGGCCGCGGCGGCCGGGTCGAGATGGTCGGGGTGGACGTGGCTGACCAGGACCGCGTCGAGATCGGTCAGGCCGTGCCAGGCCGGCTCGAGGTTGCCCGGATCGATCAGGATCCGGGTCCGGTCGGTCTGGACCAGGACGGCCGCGTGTCCGAGATGACTGATCTGCATTTTCTCACCGTACGCCACCGGCCGCGGGCCGTCGCCCGGACCGGGCCGAGCGCGTCTCAGCCGGTCGGAATCGCGGCGTTGCGCCAGCGTCCAAGATCATCCGACCAGGCCGCGGCGGCCGCGGCGAGCTCCGCCACCAGGTCCGGCCGGGTACCGGACAGATCGGTCGTCTCGGCCGGATCCGCCTCAAGATCGAAAAGGAGCCGGCCCGGCTGCTGCGGCCGACCCAACCGATCCATCGGGTCGATCACCAGCTTCCAGCCGCCGCGCCGGACCGCCAGCTGACCCTCGTACTCCCAGGTCAGCGTCCGCTCCACCGGCCCGCTACCGTCGGCCAGCAGCGGCGTCAGGTCGACGCCGTCCAGTTCGTCCTCGTCGGTCACCGGCAGGCCCGCGGCGGCCAGTACGGTCGGCAGCACGTCCATCATCATCGCCGGCTCGTCACGGACCACGCCCGGCGGCAGCCGGGCCGGCCAGGACCAGATCCCCGGCACCCGGATCCCGCCCTCGAACAGCGATCCCTTGTGGCCGCGCAGTCCGCCGGTGGACCCACCGGGGTAGGCGATCTCCTCGCCGCCGAGCCAGTTCCGCTCCTCCGCCGACGGGCCGTTGTCGGACGAGAAGACGATGATCGTGTCGTCCAGCCGGCCGGTCCGGTGCAGCGCCTCGACGATCCGGCCGACCCCGTCGTCGACCTTGCTGATCATGGCGGCCATCACCTGCCGCTCCCAGGGCAGGTGGGCGAACTTCGCCATCGCCTCGGCCGGCGCATGCATCGGATAGTGCGGCGCGTTGTAGGGCACGTAACAGAAGAACCGGTCCGGCGTCGCATCGATGAACTCCACCGCCGCGTCGGTGATCACATCGGTCAGGTATTCGCCGTTCCGCCAGACCTCGGTGTCGTCGTGCCACAGATCGTGCAACGGGTACTGCCCGCCCCAGTACATGATGTGCGAGTAGTAGTCGACGCAGCCGGCCCGGAAGCCGAAGTGATGGCCGAACCCGCGGCGCAGCGGCGCCGAGCCCGGCTCGACCCCGAGATGCCACTTGCCGAAGATCGCCGTCGTCCAGCCTGCGTCGCCGAGCCGGGAGGCCAGCGTCGGCTGCGCCGGCAGCCCGGTCACCGTCCGCGCCGCGCCCAAGATCGTTTCCACGCCGGCGTGGGCCGGGTGCCGGCCGGTCAGCAGCGCGGCCCGGGACGGCGAGCAGACGGGTGAGTTGGAGTACCAGTTGGTCAGCCGCACCCCGCGCGCGGCCAGCGCGTCCAGGTGCGGCGTCGCGAGCTCCGTACTGCCCTGACAGCCGAGGTCGCCCCAGCCGAGATCATCGGTGTAGATGATCACCACGTTCGGCCCGGTCACCGGCGTTCCTCCTTGATCGTCTCTGGCTTGATCGGCTCTGGCTTGATCGTTTCGGACTTGATCTTTTCCGGATAGCCTTGCCGGACGTGGCCGACCGGCAGGATCCGGGTCTGCGGCGCCTCGTCCCAGCCGTCGATCCGGGCCGCCAGCAGCGTGACGGCCTCGCGGGCGAGCAGGCCGATGTCGGCCTCGACCAGGCTGAGCGGGACCGGCGACAGGAAGGCCGCGCTGATGTCCTCCGACGCGGCCACCTCGACCTGCGCGCCGAGCTCGGACACGGCGGCCAGCACGCCGAGCAGCAACAGGCCGGTGGTGGTGACGATCGCCGTCGGCGGATCCTCGGTGGTTAGCAGGTCCCGCGCGGCCTGGCGGGCCGTCGCCGCGGCGCCGTGACCGACGCTGACCAGCCGCGACTCGACCGGCAGCCCGTGCTCGTGCAGTTTGTCACGCCAGGCGGCGTAGCGCCGGGTGCCCGGATCGGTCTCGATCTCGCCGCCGACGAACGCGATCCGACGGTGCCCGCGCCGCCACAGGCTCTCCACCTGATCGGCCACCGCCCGGTAGTAGTCGAAGGTGACCACGTCGGCCGCGATCCCACCACCCGGAAAACGATCAAGGTAGACCCGGGGCACTCCGGTCTGTCGCTGCCGCTCGCCGGACAGATCACCGTTGGCCGGGACCACGATCAGGCCGTCGACCCGGCGGCTGGCCATCTCCTTGACCAGGTGCTTCTCCCGGGCCCACGCCTTCTGGGTGACCGCGACCAGCAGCGTGCTGCCGTGCTCCTGCGCGGCCCGGTCGAGCTCGACCACGATCCGGGCGAAATAGTGCGAGTCGACGTCGTCGACCAGCAGTCCCCAGGTCATCGACCGGACGTCCGGCCGGACCGTCCGGGCCGAGGCGCTGGTGACGAAGTCGAGCTCGTCGACCGCCCGCAGCACCCGCTCCCGGGCGTCCGGCGAGGCCGGGCCGGAGTCGTTGATCACCCGCGACACGGTGGCCATGCTGACGCCGGCCCGGGCCGCGACATCGCGGATCGTCGGCGGTCGTCTTCCTCGCCCGTTGATCAAGCTCACTCCTTCACGCTGCCGACCGCCAGCCCCGACACCAGCCGCCGCTGGGCGATCGCGAACAGCACGATCGTCGGCACCGAGGCGACGACGGACGCGCACATCACCAGATCCCACTGGGTGGTGAACTCGCCGAAGAAGTTCGACAGGCCGACCTGGACGGTCTTCAGATTCTCGTCGGTCATCAGCACCTTGGCGAACAGGTACTCCTCCCAGGCGACGATGAACGTGTTGATCGCCACCGTCGCGACGCCGGGCCAGGCGACCGGGAAGACCACCCGGAACAGCACCGACAGGGTGGAGCAGCCGTCGATCCGGGCCGCCTCGTCCAGCCCCTTGGGCACCGTCTCGAAGTAGCCCATCATCAGGTAGGTCGCGAACGGCAGCGTGATCGCCACGTAGGCGATGATCAAGCCCTGGTACGTGTTCAGCAGCCGCAGCTCGGAGAAGAACAGATACATCGGCGTGATCAGGATGACGAACGGGAACAGGTGCACCGCGATCACCAGCACCATCAGCACCCGTTTGCCGCGGAACTCGAACCGGGAGAAGGCATACCCGGTCAGGCAGGACAGCACCACCGCGGCGACCATCGCGATCAGCGCGACGACCAGGCTGTTGAGCAGGAACCGACCGAACGAGGAGGTCGCGAACAGCCGGCCGTAGCCGTCCAGGGTGAGCCGCGACGGCAGGATCTCCCGCAGGTCGAACATCTCGGCGGCCGGCCGGAGCGAGGTCAGCAGCATCCAGGCGAACGGGAAGATCATCAGCAGCAGGACGACCGCCACCGCCAGCAGGACGACGATCTCGTACGGCCGGATCCGGCTGCTCCGGCGACGCACCGCCACCGCGCCGCTCATGATCGCTCCCGGCGCTGCAACAGACCGAGATAGACCAGGGCGAAGACCACCATGCAGGCCGACATGATCAGCCCGATCGCCGCACCACGGCCGAGATCGTTGTCGACGAAGGCATACGAATAGAGCTGCGTCGCGAGCACCTGGGTGAAGGTGCCGGGGCCGCCGCCGGTGGTCAGCCAGACGTAGACGAAGTTGTTGAACGAGCCGATGGTGATCATCAGGCCGACCACGCCGAGCACCGGTCGCAGGTTGGGCAGGGTGACGTGGGCCAGGGCCCGGACGCCGCCGGCGCCGTCGATCGCGGCGGCCTCGTACTGCTCGGTCGGGATCGCCTGCAGTCCGGCCATCAGCACGATGATCACGAACGGCAGTTCACGCCAGGTGATGATCGCGGTCAGGCACCACCAGACCGTGCTGGTCTGACCCAGGAACGGGATCCCCTGCTCGATCAGGCCGAGCCGCAGCAGCAACTGATTGACCAGGCCGGACTGGCCGTCCAGCAACCAGCGCCAGGCGGCCACCGCCACCGTCGGCGGGATCATCCACGGGATCAACACCAGGGTCCGGCACAGCCCGAGCAGCCGCAGCCGGCGGAGCACCTTGGCGTGCAGCAGCAGCGCGATCCCCAACCCGGCGACGAGCCGTAGGGCGACGGTGAGCAGGGTCAGCCAGAACACCGTGTTGCCGAGGCTGAGCGGCGTCTGCGGATCGGCCAGCACCGCGGCGAAGTTGCTTAAGGCCACGAACGGGCCGTCGCCCAGCGCGTCGTACGGGGTAACCTCGTGCAACGAGAGCCAGATGTTGTAGCCGGCCGGCACGCCGAACAGCAGCGCCAGCATGATCATCCCGGGAGCCACCAACCCGTACGGGGTCAGCCGGGTCCGCCACGGCCGGCGGCGCACCGCGACCGGCATGTCGCGACGCACCGCGACCTCGGTGATCACTTCCCCGCGGCCAGCTCGGCCTGGAGCTGGCCGACGATCGCCTCGGCGGCTGCCCGGCTGTCGCTCTGGCCGGAGTAGACGGCACCGAACTGGGCGTTGGTGATCTTGGTCAGGGTGGTCACCGGCACCGGGCCGGCGATGTAGCGGCCGAAGGTGACCGAGTGCGGCAACTGCTGCTGATAGCCCTGCTCGCCCTCGGGCACCTTCAGCTCGTTCAGCACGGTGGTCGCGGCCGGATACTGGTCGATCTTGGTGAACGCGTCCGCGCTGTTCAGGTAGCGGATGAACTCCCAGGCCTGCTCGGGATGATCGGTCGAGGCGTTGATGCCGAGCATCCGGCCGCCCAGGTGGGTCGACCCGTCGGTCAGCCCGTCCGGCACCGGCGCGGTGCGCAGCGACGGGTCGATCTCACGTGCCTTGCGGAACGTCTGCGGCGCCATGATCGTCATCGCGCAGGTGCCGCGGGCCAGCCCTTCGACGATCTGTGGATCGGTCAACGAGGCCACCGCGATCATCGACTTCGCGGTCGCCCCGGAGCTGAACAGCCCGTTGAACCAGTCGATCGCCTGCTGCAGTTGATCGACGGTCGCGCCGACCTGCCACGTCCCGCCCTCGTCCTTGACCAGGGTGGCGCCGTGCGACCACAGGTAGTAGTTGATCGCGAACCACTGCCCCGAGTCCGCGCCGCTGGCGCCGGGCAGACAGAAGCCGGACCGCTTCGCCTTCGGGTCGGACAGCGCGACCGCCTGCTCGGCCAGCTCCTCCCAGGTCTTCGGCGGCCGCTGCCCGGCCTGCTCGAGCAGGTCCGGGCGATAGGCCAGCGCGAACGTGTCCACGGTCCACGGCAGCGCCCAGGTCTTATCGCCGAACCGAGCCAGATCGAGCGCCAGATAGTCGTCGACCGGCGTCTCCGGCGGCGTCTTGGCCGCCAGGTCGTCCAGCGCCAGCAGGATCTTGGGCTTGGCCAGGTCCTTGACGTTGACGTTGGCGATCTGCACCACGTCCGGCCCGGAGCCGGAATTGGCCTCGCGGGCGAACTGCTGGGCACTGTCCGGCCCGGACAGGGTCTCCAGCTTCACCTGGACCTCGGGATGCGACTCGTTCCAGGTCTGCACCGCCGCCTGCAGCCCGGTCGTCTCCGCGGGCGGGTCGAACTGCCGGAAGGTGAGCGTCACCGGGCCGCCGGCCGTCTCCGCGGCGCAGCCCGACAGAGCCATCGCGACCGTGACCGCGCCGGCCGCAAGGATTGCTCCCAGTCTTCGCATGATGATCCACCCTGATCTCGACGACGTGTCCTATCACCGTACGATGGAAACGTTCTCACCGCAAGATATTCGTTATCTGTTGGACTTATCAGGGACTGTGTGCGAAATCCTGAAAACGTCACCACCCGTCGGACCCGACTGGCTTGCCATTCGACAGACATCCCAGGTGGGTAGATGTCAAGCTGCTGCCGTGGTGATGTGGTGGGACCAGGCGGTTGTCTCGTCGTAGGTGGTGCCGGTTTTGAGGCAGCCGTGGAGGATGCCGACGAGTCGGTTGGCGAGTTGGCGCAGGGCCGGGTTGTGTTCGACTTTGCGGGCGCGTTGTCTGTCGTAGTAGGCGCGGGCACCGGGCGAGCGCAGGAGCGCGTTGAACGCCTGGCTGGTGAGGGCGTCGATGAGCCGGTCGTTGTGCACGAACCGGGCCAGGGCGACCTTCTTCTTGCCCGACGCGCGGGTGATCGGGGATGTTCCTGCGTAGTTCTTCCGGGCCTTCGCGCTGGCGTAGCGGGTCGGGTCGTCGCCGAACTCTGCGAGCACCCGGGCGCCGAGCACCGCTCCCAGCCCGGGCTGGGAGGCGATGATCTCAGCGGCCGGGTGCTGCCCAAAATGGGCCTCGACCTGCCCGTCCATGATCTTGATCTGGCTGTTCAGCACGGTCAGGACCGCGATCAAGGCCTGGACCGTAGCGGCGTAGGCGCCGGCGATGACCTCGGGCCGGCCGAGGTGCTCGGCCCGCAACGCGGTCTGGATCGCCGCCGCCTTCTCGGCGATGTTGCGGCGCCGTGCCCGTTTCAACACCGCGCTGATCTGCGCGGTCGTGAGCCGGGCGGCCTGGGCCGGGGTCGGCGCCTTGGCCAACAGTTCCAGAGCATCGGCGGCATCAAGATCATCGAAGGCGACCAGCGCCGCCGGGAAGTAATCCCGCAGCGCGTGCCGCAGCCGCTGCGTGTGGCGGGTCCGTTCCCAGATCAGCGTCTTGTGGGTCCGGGCCACGACCTTGATCGCCACGGCCAGCGTGCTGTCCCCGGCCACCGGTCGCAACTCGTGGGCATGAGTGCGGACCATGTCGGCCAACACATGCGCATCACCGGCATCACTCTTCGCACCGGAGACACCCAGCCGGTCCCGGAACCGGGCTGCTTGCAACGGGTTGACCGCGAACACCGTGTAATCAGCGGCGACCAACGCAGCCACCCACGGACCGCGGTCGGTCTCGATCCCGACCAACACCTCAACCTCGTCGGCATCCTCCCCGGCCAGTTGCCCGATCATCGTGTGCAGTCGTGCCATCCCGGCCACACCCTCAGGCAACCGGGCCCGGGCCAGCCGACGACCCGAACTGTCCATCACCTCCACATCGTGATGATCCTCGGCCCAGTCATCTCCCACGAACAATCGCAACGGTCCTCCAGGTTTCTCGACACCAACCAACCGGTCCAGCAGCCAGCAGGAGAACCATCAGCGACCTAATCAAACAGTGCTCACACCCAACAACCCGGCGGGCAACGACATCCCAGCAGCGATCACATTCTCCCGACCTACCGGCAAAGGGCACGATCTGTCGACAGGACTCAAACGTCCAGGCTCAAGAAGTGCTCACCCGCCAGTCGGCTACCAACCAGGAGTTTGCCCGATGACTCACTCCCAGAACTGATTAGGCTCTGCGAACGTTGGTGATCGCCCGGTCGCCCGGACCGGGACACACCCGGGCCATGAACTGGACGATGGACCAGCCAGGCGCTTGCATGGAACCGTGACCACGCCACCTGCCCCGCCGCCGAACCCGTATCCGGGCGGTCCGTCCGGTCCGTACCCGCAAGCTGATCCGTATCACCAGCCCGGAGCCGGTCCGGCCCACCAGCCGGGGCCATATCCGCAGCCGAATCCAGATCTGCAGCCGGGGCCGGATCCGTTCCAGGGGCAGCCCCCGCCGGCCAGGCCCTATCCACCGACCGGACCGCCTCCGCCGCCGCTCTACCAGAGCCCGATCGGTCCCGGCGCGGCCGGTCCCCACGCCGGCCACCGACCCGGTGCCCAGGCCCGCCGCTCGTCCGCGCTCGGGGTAACCAGCCTGATCATCGTGATCGCGATGACCATCTCCATGTCGATCACCCTGACCTGGTTCGTGTATCTCGGCGCCAAGTCGCCGAACGAACTGCCGGTGCTCGCCCTCGTGCTCACCATCGGCGCGCTGGTGATCGACATCGTCGGCATCGTGCTCGCCATCATCGCGATCGCCAAACAGCGAGGCCGGATCGCTGGAGTGATCGGCCTCATCGTCGGACTGCTCTGCTGGCCCATCGCTCAGGTGTGCAGCCTGTTCGGCTACGCCGCGGCCCAGTAGCCGCCGGCATCCGGCGAGCAGCGAACCGATGATCTTGCCGGCCGCGGCGCAGGAACCGGAGCACGTGCTGTTCCCGGCCGGCCTCAGCGAACCGCGCCGTGCCGGCCCGTGATCAGAGCTGCTTCGCTGACGGCGTGGACCCGGACGCTGGTCCTCCTCGCACCGTCAGGACGTGCCGCGCGAGCGCGTCGGCGGTCCCGAGCGCGATCAGGCCCATCAGCAGATGGACGACCTGAATGATCCAGTGCAACGGGCCGACGAGGATCGACGACTGCACCATGCCGAACGCCGGGAGCACCAGTCCCCAGCCGAGCGCGAAGCCGGCCAGTGCCGGCCGTCCGCGCACGATCACCGCCAGGACGGCGAGGATCCAGAGGCAGGCCACGATCAGGCAGCCGGTCAGCAGGTGGATGGGCAGCAGGCGCAGACCGGGTCCGAACCAGATCGACAGTCCGAGCAGGATCTGCCCGATCCCGGCGATCCGGACGATCCAGGTGAGCACCACGGTTGTTGTTCGCACGGCGTGCCTCCAGATAGGTCGTACCGTCATTCTCGATCAGGTCCGGACCTCGGCGGCGGACCACGCGCCGGCGCCGGCTGTCGCGTCGGCGAACGCGGCGAAGGCCCGCGGCGGCCGGCCCAGGACCCGCTCGACGTCATCGGTGGTGCTGGTGTTGTGCTCCTCCTGGAGTTCGGCGAACACCTCGCAGAAGACGGCGGTGAGCGAGTCCGGCGTGCCCTCCGCCGTGAGGGCTGTGGCGAAGTCCGACTCGGTGATCGGGAGATAGACCACCTGGCGGCCCGCTGCGCGGGAGATCTCCGCGGCAGCGTCGGCGAAGCCGAGCGACCGCGGACCGGTGAGTTCATAGACCCGGCCGTGGTGACCGGCCGCCGTGAGTGTCGTGACCACGACGTCGGCGAGATCGCCGGCGTCGAGGAACGGAGCGCGGGCGTCCCCGGCCGGCACGGCGATCGTGCCGTCGGCGACCAACTCGGCCAGGAAGCCCTCGCTGAAATTCTGGGCGAACCACGAGGCCCGCAGCACCGTCCACTCCAGACCCGATTCCTGCACCGCCCGTTCAGCCGCCACGTGAGCGCGCTGGCCACGTCCGGCCAACAGCACCAGACGGCGTACGCCGGAGCCCCGCGCGAGTTCGGCGAACCGGCGGATCCGCCCAGCCGCCTCGGGCAGGCCCAGGTCGGGGGCGTAGGTCAGGTAGGCCGAGGCGACACCGTCCAGGGCCGGCGCCCAGGTGTCCGCGTCGTCCCAGTCGAACCGGGGGTTCGACGACCGGGCGCCGATCCGGACCCGGCCTCCGAGGGCTGTGAGCCGGTCCGCCACCCGGCGACCCGTGGTTCCAGTTCCACCCACCACGAGGGTGGTCCGTGCGTTGTCGGTAGTCATGCGACCAGCCAAGCCTCCGCGGGCCTCGCCGCCCATAGCTGAGCGTCCCGGAGACATGGCGGCGCGTCCTACGATGCTGATGTGGACGGGCTGACGTGGACGGGCTGACGTGGACGGGCTGACGTGGACGGGCTGACGAACCTGCTGGACGGGCCGCGGGGCCGTGGGGCGTTCCTGGTCCGGACCGTGATGGAGCCGCCCTGGTCGTTCCGGATGGCCGACGACGCACCGCTGGGCCTGATCGCGGTGCTCCAGGGGTCGGCGTGGCTCGTGCCGGACGCCGGCGAGACCCGCGAGCTCGGCCTCGGCTCCGTGTCGCTGATCCGGGGCGAGACCCCGGTGACGCTCGCCAGCGCCCCCGGCGTTGCTCCGGCCGTGCTCTGGTTGCCCGGCGGTCGCCGGACGACCACCGCCGGTGCCGACCTGGATCAGGCCATGGCGCTCGGGGTGCGGACCTGGGGTAACGATCCGCACGGATCCACGGTGCTGCTGATGGGCTGCTACCACCTGCGCGGCGAGATCAACCGGCGGCTGGTCGACACGTTGCCGCCCCTGGTCCTGCTCGAGCGTTGGGGCTCTCCGCTCCCCGCGATGCTCGGCGAGGAGATCCGGACCGAGCTGCCCGGCCAGGAGGCCGTGCTGGAGCGGCTCTTCGACCTGCTGCTGATCTCGGCGCTCCGCACCTGGTTCAGCCGGGCCGAGGCGAACGCTCCCGGCTGGTACTCCGCGCACCGGGATCCGGTCGTCGCCCGGGCGCTGCGATTGCTGCACGAGGACCCGGCCCGGCCCTGGACGGTGGCCGATCTCGCTGCCAAGTCCGGCGCCTCCCGGTCGGTGCTGGCGCGCCGGTTCGGCGACCTGGTCGGCTCGCCTCCGATGACGTACCTCAAGCAGTGGCGGCTGGCCCGCACTGCCGACCTGCTGCTCGACTCCGGCCTGACGCTGGACACCATCGCCCGACGGGTGGGCTACAGCGACGGGCTCGCCCTGAGCAGCGCCTTCAAGGCAGCCCGGGGAGTCAGCCCTCGCCAGTTCCGGGAGACCCGGTCGAGTGAGTCCGCCTGAGCCGCCTGTTCAGCCGGTGATCAAGGATCCGATGATCTTGCCCGCGGCGGCGCAGCCGGCGGCGTCGACGTCGAGGTGGGTCACCGCGCGGATCATCCGGACGCCCAGCGCCGAGACCCGCACGCCCTGCTCGGCCGCCGCCGCCGCGATCGGTCCGGCCGGGTGATCACCGGTGTCGATGATCACGATGTTGGTCTCGACGGCGGCGGGGTCGACCGCGGCCGGCGCCGCCTCGGCCACCGCCACGGCGAACGCCCGGGCGGCGGCATGATCATCGGCCAGCCGGTCGAGCTGATGGTCAACCGCATACCGGGCGCCGGCGGCGAGGATCCCGGCCTGCCGCCAACCGGCGCCGAGCCGCTTCCGCAGGATCCGGGCCCGGCCGATCCGGTCGGCGTCGGCCACCAGCACCGAGCCCACCGGGGCGCCGAGGCCCTTGGAGAAGCAGACGCTGACCGTGTCGAACAGCCGGCCGTAGTCCGCCAGCCCGATCCCGGTCGCCACGTGCGCGTTCCACAGCCGGGCGCCGTCCAGATGGAACCCGAGTCCATGATCACGACAGAGCTCGGAGATCGCCCGGAGTTGATCAAGCGGCTGGATCGTACCGCCGCCGAAGTTGTGTGTGTTCTCCACCGCGACCGCGGCGGTGGAGACCAGATACGGCCCGGCCGACGGCGCGATGATCTTGGCCACCTCGGCGGCGTCGACCCTGCCGCGGTCGGACGGGAAGGTGCGCATCGTGATCCCACCGAGCGCCGCGTGGGCGCCCATCTCCGCCCGGGCGATGTGTGCCTCGACGTCACAAACCACCTCCTGCCCCGGCTCGACCAGCAGCCGGACGCCGAGCAGGTTGGCCAGCGAGCCGGTGGCACAGAACAGCCCGGCCTCGTGTCCGAGCAGTTCCGCGACGTGGCGCTCCAGCCCGTCGATCGTCGGGTCCTCGCTGTAGACGTCGTCGCCGACCTCGGCCTCGAGCATCGCCCTCCGCATCGGCTCGGTCGGCCGAGTGACCGTGTCCGAGCGGAGATCGATCGGTCCGGCGGAGTCCGGCACGGTCACTCGCCGACCGGCTGATAGGCCTGGATCGGGTTCGGCCGCTGGATCCGGCCGGTGGTCAGCCGCTCGGCGACCAGGAACGCCAGTTCGAGCGACTGGTTGCGGTTCAGCCGCGGGTCGCACAGCGTCTCGTACCGGTTCACCAGGTCGGCCTCGACCAGGTCCTCGCTGCCGCCGACGCATTCGGTCACGTCGTCGCCGGTCAGCTCGACGTGCACGCCGCCCGGCCAGGTGCCGAGCTCCTCGTGCACGTCGAAGAAGCCGTTCAGCTCGTCGATCACGTCGGCGAAGGCGCGGGTCTTGTAGCCGTTGGCCGCCTCGAAGGTGTTGCCATGCATCGGGTCGCAGACCCAGGCCACCTGCCGGCCACTCGCGGTCACCTTCTCCACCACGTCGGGCAACAGGTCCCGGACCTTGCTCGCCCCCATCCGGGTGATGAACGTGATCCGGCCCGGCTGCTGCTCGGGGTCGAGCTTGTCGGCCAGCTGCAGCGCCACATCGGCGGTCGTGGTCGGGCCCAGCTTCACCCCGAGCGGATTGCGTACGTGCCGCAGCAGTTCGACGTGGGCGCCGTCCAGCTGGCGGGTCCGCTCCCCGATCCAGAGGAAATGCCCGGAGACGCCGTACGGGTCCTGGGTGCGGGAGTCGATCCGGGTCAGCGCGTGCTCGTACTCCAGGCTCAAGGCCTCGTGGCTGGAGAAGAAGTCGACGGTGCGGAACTCTTCGTCGTCGATCCCGCAGGCGACCATGAAGGCCAGCGCCCGATCGATCTCGTCGGCCAGATTCTGATAGCGCACGCCGGCGGCGGAGTTCTTGACGAAGTTGGCGTTCCAGCTGTGCACGCTGCGCAGGTGGGCGAAGCCGCCGGTGACGAACGCGCGGGACAGGTTCAGCGTCGCGGCCGAGGCGTTGTAGGTGTCCAGCAGCCGCCGCGGGTCGTGCACCCGGGACTCCTCGGTGAACGCGAAGCCGTTGACCGAGTCGCCCCGGTAGGCCGGCAGCGTCAACCCGGCCCGGGTCTCGACGTCGGAGCTGCGCGGCTTCGTGTACTGGCCGGCCATCCGGCCGACCTTCACGATCGGCACCTGCGCCGCGTACGTCAGCACCACCGCCATCGACAGCAGCGTCCGCAGCTTGCCCTGGATGTTGGCCGCGGTCACCCCGGCGAACGTCTCGGCACAGTCGCCGCCCTGCAGCAGGAACGCCTCGCCGGCGGCGACGCTGGCCAGCTTGCCGCGGAGCTCGTCGCACTCGCCGGCGAACACCAGCGGCGGCAGGGCCCGCAGCCGGGCGACGACGTCGGCGACCTGGGCCGGATCGGGGTAGCTCGGCTGTTGTAGCGGCTTGAGGGCGTGCAGTTCTTCGAGCGTCGGGAGGGTTGCGGACACGGGGCTACTGTAGACGGTCAGGACCGGCGGAAGGGACGGGCAGCATGGCAGGTCAGGCAGCCTTCGTGCGGGAGTTCATCCGGGAACGGATGACCTTCGTGATCAACGGCCGACTGCGCCGCGACCCGCTCTCCCTGCTCCATCTCGAGGACGGCCGGATCGACCCGTACCCGATCTATGAGTCGGTCCGCGCCGCCGGCCGGATCAGCCGGTCCCCGGTGGGTGCCTACGTGACCGCCGACCACGCGCTCTGCGATCAGATCCTGCGCGACCGGCGGTTCGGCGTCGGCGGCCGGATGACCGACCAGGACACCGCCGAGCTCTCCCTGCTGGACCTGAACCCGCCCGACCACACCCGGCTGCGCCGGTTCGTCGCACCGGTCTTCACCCCACGCGCCATCGCCGGCTTCGACGCCATGATCACCACCGTGGTCCGGCGACAGCTGGACCGGATCCCGGCCGGCGCCCCGTTCGACCTGGTCCGCGACTTCGCCTCGCCGATGCCGATCGCCGTGATCACCGAACTGCTCGGCATCCCGGACGCCGACGCCGAGGAGTTCGCCCGCTACGGCGCCGCGTTCGGCAGCGCGCTCGGCGGGCTGCAGTCGCTGCGGCACGCCGCGATGCTGTACGACGCGAAACAGCAGTTGGAACGGATCTTCACCGGAGTGTTCGAGCTCAAGCGCAAGGAGCCCGGCGACGACGTGATCAGCCGGCTGGTGGCCGCGGAGGGCGACAAGATCGAACCGCGGGAGATGGTGCCGCTGTGCACCCTGCTGCTGATCGCCGGCTTCGAGACGACGGTCAACCTGATCGGCAACACCCTCCTGGCCCTGCTGCACCACCCCGACGCCTGGCACCGGGTCGCCCGGGATCCCGAGCTCGCCGGTGCCGCGATGGAGGAGACCCTGCGCTACGACGCTCCGGTCCAACGCACCGGCCGGGTCGCCCTGCAGGATGTCGATCTCGACGGCATCCTGCTGAAGAAGGACGACTTCGTGATCACCCTGCTCGGCGGCGCCAACCGCGACCCCGAGGTCTTCGACCAGCCGCAACGCTTCGACCTGGACCGGACCAACTCCGGCGAGCACCTCGGCTTCTCCAGTGGCATCCACTACTGCGTCGGCGCGCCCTTGGCCAAACTGGAGGCGACCATCGCCATCCGGGAGATCACTCAGCGGTTCGGGCGGCTGGCCATGACCAAGCGGCCCGTGCGGCGGCCCGGCAGCCTGATCAGGGGGATGGCCCAATTTCCCGTCGTGGACTACGCCACCCAGCCGGAGCACGTCGACGCTTCCTGATCCCTTCCTCTTTCTTTGGAGGGACTTTTGGGGGTGCTGCCTCACCGGAGCGGTTGGGGTGTTCACTCAGGCAACGCCGCGGGTGGGTCGTCCTTCAGCCGACTTGTCAGAACTGAGGATGGCTATAGCCAGCACCAGTTCTGACAAGTCGGCGGAAGGCGAAGGCGAGTGAGTGGTGGGACCGGGGCGGAGGGTTTGGGTGTTCGTTCCCTGAGCTGAGCCTGTCGAAGGGCAGGAACGGATCGCGCCGAGTTCGGGCCGATCAATGATCTTGGGACGACTCCGGTTTGCCCTTCGACAGGCTCAGGAAACGAACACCCGAGCTCCACTCCAGCACGGAAAACGGTCCAGCGACTTGTGATTCACTTTCACCATCATGATCAGCTTCCCGCTCGGTGAGGCGGCCGATCAGCGCTCGGCTTGGGCGGTTTTCCCCAGCAGGCGCCGCGAGAATTTCCACTCCGATGCCAACGAAGAGTTCAGGCCTGCGGCGAGGATTCGGCTTCGTCGTCGGCCGCCTTCTCCTTGGCGGCCAACTCCTTCGCCGTCGGAGCGTAGAGATCGACATACTCCTGGCCGGAGAGTTCCATGATCGCGTACATGATCTCGTCGGTGATCGAGCGGAGGATGAAGCGGTCGTCGCTCATCCCGGCGTAGCGGGAGAAGTCGAGGGGTTTGCCGAACTTGACGGTGGGGCTGATCACCTTGTGGATGATCTTGCCGGGTGGGGCGATCAGGTCGGTGCCGATGATCGCGGACGGGATCACCGGGACCTCGGCCAGCAGGGCCATCCGGGCTACGCCGGTGCGGCCCTTGTACAGCCGGCCGTCGTGGCTGCGGGTGCCTTCGGGATAGATGCCGAAGAGTTCGCCGCGTTCCAGCACCCGGAGGCCGGCGCGGAGCGCGCCTTCGGAGGCGCGGCCGCCGCTGCGGTCGATCGGCACCTGGCCGGTGCCGGCGAAGAACCGCTTCTGGGCCCAGCCTTTCAGCCCGGCGCCGGTGAAGTAGTCCGCCTTGGCGACGAAGGTGATCCGCCGGTCGAGGGCGAGTGGCAGGAACAGCCAGTCGGCGTACGACAAGTGGTTGCTGGCCACGATGCCGGCTCCGCTGGCCGGTACGTTTTCGACCCCGACCTCGATCGGCCGGAACAGCCGCCGGACGCCCGGGCCGAGGACGACGTTCTTCAGCGCCCAGTAGATGCCGCTGCCGACGTCGCGGCGCCGGGGCTGCGGGTCGACGGTGACCAGCTCGTCGTTCATGGCCTCATCGTCCCCGATCCACGTCCTGGTGCGGGGGAGCCGGGGCCGGTGGCACCGGAGGAACCCGGTTACCGGCTCCCGGCCGGAGCTTGGTCGGCGCCGGCAGCTCCCGGCCGTCGGCGGCGGCCCCCTTGACCGAGCTCGCGTACGCGTCGACGTAGGTCTGGCCGGACAGCTCCATGATCGCGTTCATCACCTCGTCGGTGATCCACCGCAGCACCTCCCGGTCGTTGCCGGCGCCGGCGTACTGATTGAAATACAACGGCTTGCCGAAGCGCAGCCCGGGCCGGTGCATCCAGGGGATCCGAAGCCGCTTGGTCGGCACCAGTTGGGTGCTGATCATGGCCGCCGGGACGATCGGGACACCGGTCTGCAGCACCAGCCGGGCCACCCCGGTCTTGCCTTTGTGCAGCCGTCCGTCCGGTGATCGGGTCCCCTCCGGGAAGATGCCCAGCACGCCGCCCTCACGCAGGATGTCGGTGACCGCGTCCATGTCGGAGGCGCTGACCCGGCCGCCGGACCGGTCGATCGGCCGGATGTTGACGCTGCGCAGGAACCACCCGAGCAGCCGGGCCGGCACCGACTTGCCCTGGAACAACTCGATCTTGGCCGGGAAACTCATCGTCCGTCTGATCATCGCCGGGATCAGGAACGTCTCGCCGGCCGAGAGGTGGTTGCTGGCGATCAGCACCGGACCCTCGGCCGGGATGTTCTCCTCACCCTCCATCCACGGCCTGAACAACAACCGGACCAACGGCCTGACGACCAGCCACTTGAGCACCAAGTACAACAATCCGCTGCCTCCTTCGCAGGGCCAACTCTATGGTCGCCGGATATCGTCGGCTCATGAGTCCTTCCGCTGGCTCTGGACCCGGCCATCTGAACGAGGGCGCAGAGCCCTTCCGCGGCGGCACCGGCGAGGCCGCGGTGCTGCTCTGCCATGGCTTCACCGGATCGCCGAAGTCCCTCCGCGCCTTCGCCGAAGACCTGGTGCAGCGCGGCTTCACGGTCGACCTGCCCCGGCTGCCCGGGCACGGCACCGACTGGCGAGATCTGAACGTCACCGAATGGACCGACTGGTACGACTGCGTCGACAGCGCCTTCGTCCGGCTGGCCCGGGAACACCCGGTCGTGTTCGTGGTCGGGCTGTCGATGGGCGGCTCGTTGGCGCTGCGGCTGGCCGCCGAACATGCCGATCGGGTGGCGGGCGTGATCTTGGTCAACCCGTCGGTCCGCAATCTCGACCCACGGCTGCGTCTGCTGCCGGTGCTCAAGCGGCTGACGCCGTCGCTGGCCGGCATCACCAACGACATCGCGCAGCCCGGGGTCGACGAGGGTGGCTATCACCGGCTGCCGTTGTGGGCGCTGCATTCGCTGACCCGGCTGTGGCGCGATGTCCGGGGAAAGCTGGATCGGGTGACCGCTCCGCTGCTGCTGTTCCGCTCCGCCACCGACCACGTGGTCGACCCGTCATCGGCCCGACTGATTCTGGAAACTGTGAATTCGTCCCGAGCGGAGGAGATCGTGCTCCGCCGTAGTTACCATGTAGCCACCATGGACGTCGACGCCCGGGAGATCTTCGATCGTACGGCGACGTTCTGCTCGGCGATCGTGGCCGAGGCAGGGGTATCTCAGCGGCGTAGATCGGAAGGCCTGACGTGACGAACGCGCCCGATCCCGAGCCCGACCGGCCGGACAGCCCACCCGATCCGGCCGACCTTGTCCCCGAGGACCAGTCCGAGATCGACCGCGAGTTCGCCGAGATCATCTCGCGCTTCCACACCACGACCGAGTTGCCGGGCGACCCCGAGCCGTTGATCACGCCGGCCGAGGACGACGATCCGGTCGACGAGGCCGTGCCACCGACGGCCTGGGCCGACGACCACCCGTTGTTCGTCTTCGACGCTCCGCCGCCCCGGCGCGAGCCGGAGCCGGACGATGAACGCTATGTCCCGGAGCCGCCACCTCCGCTGCCCCGGCCGTCCTGGCCGACGCTGCTGGCGACGGTCTCGTTGGCCTACGCGACGCTGACCATGATCGCGCTGATTCTCGGCGTGCCGCTGCCGGTGTGGGCCGGCCTGCTGGCGATCATCGGCTTCGTCGTCGGCTGCGCCATCCTCGCCTTCCGGCTGCCGCGGCACCGGCCGCCGGGATCGGACGACGGCGCCATTCTCTGAGCCTCGGTCGACGAGCGGCGGTCAGACCTGGCCGCGGCCCCGCAGGATTCGCCGAGTCTTCCGCTTCCGCCGTCGTGGCCAGAACCCCGAACTGCCCGACTCCGGCGGCTCGCTCATCGCGACCCGGGCCAGGTCCGCAGCGCCGATCAGCCCGGCGTCGTTGCGAAACGACGCCAGCGCGACGGTCGCGGTGGGCCGGTAGCCGCGGCCGGTCAGCGTCCGCTCGAACGCCTGCCGGGTCGGCTGCAACAGCAGGTCGCCGGCCGCGCTGACCCCACCGCCGACCACGAACAGGTCCGGGTCCAGGGCAGCCGCCAGATTCGCGATCCCCTGGCCCAACCACTGCCCGACGTCGGCCAGCAGTTCGATCGCGGTCGGCTCGCCCTCCAGCGCCAGCGCGGTGACGCCCGGCCCGGTGATCTGGTCGATGTCACCGTCGACGGACTCCAACAGTCGGTACGCCAGCGGCGAGTTGGTCCGGGCCAGCTCCCGGGCCTCGCGGACCAGGGCGTTGCCGGAGGCGTACTGCTCCCAGCAGCCGCGATTGCCGCACTCGCAACGATGCCCGCCCGGCACGCTGATCATGTGGCCCCACTCGCCGGCCATCCCGTACGTGCCCCGGAACAGCTGCCCGTTGATCACCAGGCCGCCGCCGATGCCGGTGCCGAGGGTGATGCAGATCATCACCGACGACCCCTGACCGGAGCCGAACCGGTATTCGGCCCAGGCCGCCGCGTTCGCATCGTTGTCGACGATCAGCGGGACCTCGATCCGCGACTCCAACCGCTGCTTCAACGGCTCGGACCGCCAGGCCAGGTGCGGCGAGAACCTGATCGTCGCCTGGTCGCTGTCCACCCAGCCGGCGGCGCCGATGCCGACGGCGTCCACCGTGTGCCGGCCGCGGAGCTCCTCGACCAGGTCGACGATCGCATCCTCGACCGCCTGCGGGCTGTGCGTCGGGGTCGGGACGACCAGCCGGTCCGACACCGCACCCTTGCCGTCCACGATGCCGGCCGCGACCTTGGTGCCACCGATGTCGACCCCGATGGTGACGCTCATGCCGGGGTCCCCGCGGCATCGTTCGGGCGAGCGAAGCGGAGAAGAAGAGCGTTGTGGGATGGTCTCATCCCTCGACGCGCCCCTTCAGCCCCTTGAGGGCGCCGTCGATGATTGTCTTCTCGGCCTTGCGCTTGAACATGCCGATCATCGGCAGGTTGACGTCGACCGTGAGCCGATAGGTGACCAGGCAGCCCGAGCCGGCCGGCTCCAGCTGATAGCTGCCGTCCATCGCCTTCAACAGTGTGCCCTCGACCAGCCGCCACTCGACCCGCTGCGGCTGCCAGGCGTAGCGGAGCACGTAGGTGTCGGACACCAGTGGATGCTGCAGCGTCATCCGTACCGTCTCGGCTCGCCCGTCCTCCGCTGAGGTCAGCACCTCGGCGCTCTTCATCGAGTCGACCCACTCCGGATAGTGCTCGAAATCGGCGATCACTTCCATGATCGACTCCGGCGCGGCGCCGATCCGGATGCTGGCGCTCGTTTGTTCGCTCACCGGCCCAACCTTAGTGTCCGGGCTGCTGCGGTCGGCGTGACGTGTCGCCGTTCCCCGAGCCCCCTCCCCCACCCCCTCCCCCTGCGAACCCGTGGCTACGGCTGCGGCCGGTCGTCTCGCTCGCTCCGGCGCCGGCGGATCACCTCGCGGAGGGCCAGCTCGACGGCCCGCCGCGCGGTCAGCACACCGAGCATCGCCTTCGCCCGGTCCAACAGCGCCGAGTCGACCTCCACCGTGATCGGCCCCTCCGGCCCGAACTCGCCTCGCCCCGCTTTCATGATCATCCGCTCCGGACGGTGCCGACGGCGGGCTCGCCCGCTGAGCTGATCTTGACCATCTCTCCCCCGTTCGCTGCGATGGATCCAGCGTGCCGGGTGGGTGTTGGCCGAGCTGTTGTCGGAGCCGGGCCGGTGTCATCCGGACCGCGAGGGTGTCATCCGTCGGTCGCCGGGACGGCCGCTCGGTTCAGCCGCTCCGCCAACCGCGCGCCGGCCCGGACCAATTCGTCGGGCTCGCTGAGCTCGAGATCGACATCGAAGAACGCGAACCAGGCGGCGAGACCGATCCAGGTCCAGGAGCTCGCGGACACCCGGCACCGGTCGGGGCCGACGGGCTCGACGACCGCCTCGGGGCCGACCCAGGGCGCCGCCTGCTCAGCCGGCAGCCGCAGCACCGCCGTGCCGCGGCAGAGCAACGGACCGCCGCCGATCCGATCGACCAGAAACTCGGCGGGGCCGGCCGCGGGCAGCGGGCGCGGGGTGAACCTGGGTCCGGTCGGGGTCCGCGACCGCAGCCGATCGAGCCGGAACGTCCGCCAGTCGTCGCGCTCGGTGTCCCAGCCGATCAGATACCAGCGGCCGCCCCGGGCCACCAGGTGATGCGGCTCGACCCGGCGGACGACCGGGTCGTCGGCATCGACCGGATAGTCGAACCGCAACGCCTCGCGGCGGCGGATCGCCCAGGCGACGGCCAGCAACTCCGCGGCATCGACCGGCGCTGTGGCGGGCTGGGCCTGGCTGACCTGGAGCAGGTCGAGGCGGGGCCGGAGCCGGTCCGGCAGCACCTGCCGGATGCTGGTCAGGGCCCGGTCGGCGGCGTCGGCCAGGCCGGCGACCGAGGCCGGCACGGTCCGCAGCGCCAGCGCGACGGCCAGCACCTGGTCGTCGTCGAACAGCAGCGGCGGCACGTCCCGACCGGAGGTCAGCCGATAGCCGCCGTCCGGCCCGGTCGTTGAGCTGATCGCGTACCCGGCGTCGCGCAGCCGGTCGAGGTCCCGGCGCAGCGTCCGCGGGCTGACCCCGACCCGGTCGGCAAGCTCCGCCGCGGACCAGAGCCGGCCGGGTTGCAGCAGCGAGAGCAGGGTGAGCAGCCGGGTCGGTGGCATCGCGTCCTCTCGTCGGGATCTCCAGAATCCTGACAGTTGTGGTCAATCTCTGTCCACAACTTCTTCTACCGTCGGAACGACAGCACGCAACGAAGGAGAGCACGATGAACCGACCGAGCCCCGTCCCCGACGGCTACCACACGGTGACGCCCTGGATCATCGGGCAGCACACGGCCGGACTGATCGACTTCCTGGTGCGCGTGTTCGGCGCCACCGAGCTGGGCCGGATGCCGGACGGCAACGGTGGCATCGGCCATGCCGAGGTGCGGATCGGCGACTCGGTGGTGCTGATGTTCGACCTGCCCGACTGGCCGCCGACGCCCGGCTTCCTCCGGTTGTACGTGACCGACATCGAGGCTGTACACGACCGTGCCGTCGCCGCCGGTGGCACCTCCGTGACCCGGCCGACGCACGTCTTCTGGGGCGATCTGGTGGCCCGGGTCAGCGACCCGTACGGCAACCTCTACTGGCTGATGGAGCGAATCGAGGAGGTCGACGAGGCGGAGATCGGGCGCCGGATGACCGATCCCGAGTTCACGGAGCGCTTGGCATACGTGCAGGGCACGCTGTTCACGCCCGGTCAGGGTGCTCCAGCGCGTCCTTGAGCCGGAACAGGGCCGACCGCCAGCGACGGGCGACGTTGCGCCGGTGCAACTCGGCGCGACGGCCGGCGGCCGGCCCGGTCCGCCACCAGCCGTTCGCCTCGGGCTGGACCGGCCGGAGCCAGAAGTGCACCACCGCGCCGCGGGCCCGATCGATCTCGCTCGCCGCGTGCGGGACAGGCTCGATCCACCACTCGCAGCTTCCGGTGATCACGCCCGTCAGCACCGTCCGCATGCCTTCGGCCCCACGGTCGGCGTACGGGCTGATGATCAAGCCCCGGGTCCAGCCGGCCTGCCAGGCCGGGTCGGCGAGCACGGCCGCGATCCGGGCCGGCTCGGCCCGGATGAACAGTTCTGCCTCGATCACGTTCATCTGATCAACTCCTGCAGGGTGGTCCGGACCCGGTCGGCGCCGAACCGGGACAGGGCGTGATCCCGGCCGGCGGCCCCCAGTCGCCGGCGCAATCCCGGGTCGTCGATCAGTTCGATCATCCGATCGGCCCAGCGCTGATGATCATGAGGGTCGATGACGTAGCCGGACACGCCGTCCCGTACGGTCTCGGGCGCTCCGCCGGAGTCGCCGACCAGGATCGGCAGGCCACTGGCCGCGGCCTCGACGAAGATCAACCCGAGCCCCTCGGGTTCCAGCCCACCGAGCCGGGTCCGGACCGGCAGCGCGAACAGGTCGGCCCGCCGCAGCTCGGCGGCCACCTGGGCCCTGGTCAGCGGTCCCGTCCAGCGGACCGAGTCGGCGATCCCCAGTTGCCGGGCCAGCGCCTGCAGCCGGCGCCGCTGCGGACCGTCGCCGACGATGATCAACTCGCAGCCGGTGCCGGCCCGCCGGCGGACCGTCTGCCAGGCCCGGAGCAGCACGTCGATCCCCTTCCGGGCCACGAACCGCGCGGCGGCGACGCAGCGCACCAGGCCAGCCCGATCGGTCGCGGAATCGCCGTCGGGGTGGAAGAGCGCGGGATCGACCGGCGGCGGCATCATGATCAGCTTCGCGCCATCGGCGCCGGGCAGGGCCGTGCCCAACTCGCCGGCGGTGAACTCCGAGATCACGGTCAGCTGGTCCAGCCCGGCCACCATCCGGCGCAACAGGGCCCGGCTCGGTGGCAATCGGCCCCACCAGATCTCGTGACCGTGACTGATCCCGATGATCTTGGTTGCGCCGGCGGCCCGGAGTGCCGGCGCCATCAGGCTGAGCGGTGCGGCCGCACCGAAGATCACCCGCCGGGCGTCGAACCGGTGCAACAGCCGGACGGCGTCGGCGGTGACCGACCGGGTCGGCAGCAGGACCGGGTCGCGCCGGAAGATCGGGAAGCCGGCGGCCCGGTCGTACGTCTCGCTGCCCGGAACCCGGCAGGTGAGGACGACCACGTCATGATCGAGAAACCGGCAGACGTCGGTGACGAAGGATTCGATGCCGCCGATCCGCGGCCCGAAGTCGTTGCTGATCACCAGCGTGGTCGGCCGGGCGCCGTGCGGCGACGTCACGACTCGGCGTCCTTGATCAAATTCTGCCGCCAGTCCATGGTGAACCGTGGCAGGGCGACGCCGACGGCCGACCGCAGCGCCCGGTCGACTCCCGTTCCGCCGCCCACCGCCGCCACGAAGCGGTGCAGCGCGTCCGCGCCGTATCGCTCGATGATCAACCGGCAGGCCGACCAGGCGAGCAGGTAGGACCGGTCCAGGTCTGCTGCGCTGCCGGCCCGGAAGTCGTCGTCGGCGGGCAGCGCGGTGGGCGCGCCGTCCCGCCGGACGGTGGATCGCAGATTCTGCTCCGCGGCCGCCAGCAGGTCGGGCTGGGCCGGGTAGGCGACCAGATCGGCGAACCCCTCGACCAGCCACAGCGGCGCCGACGAGCCGGCGTCGTAGCGGGCGACGTGGGTCAGTTCATGGGTCAGCAACAGCTCGGCCGCCCGCGGGTCGAGGCCGGCCGAGTCGGGATTGACCACCACCCGGACGGCGATCCGGTCGGTCGCCGGGTCCAGCGGATCGGCGATGCCCTCGGCCCAGGCGACGGCGGCGTACCCGGACTGCCGGCCGGGGTCACCGCCGAGCAGCCGGTCGTAGCCAGCCGCAGTCGCCGGCAACTCGACCAGCACCGATCCGGACCAGCCCCGACGCAGCGACTCCGGCACGACCTTGATCACCCGTTCGGCAGCCCGGTCGGCCCGATCGGCCCAGTCCCGGCCAGTGGCCGCGGTGCCGACGGTCAGCACGGTGGCCCGTCCCTGCCGGACGACCTCGACCGGGTCGGCCCACCAGATCGGCCGTGCCCCGGGCGGTTCGGCGGGCGCCAGGGCGGCGAGTCGAGCCTCGGCCCCGGCGAAGGTGATCCGGGCCCGATGGGTGGCCGTCCCGGAATCACCGGGGATCGCCCAGTCGATGATGACGTCACCGGTGCCCGCGCGGTCCAGCCGGCCGGTGGACAGGTCGAACCGGGTCGGCCGCAGCGCGGCGAGGTTGGTCCACCAGAGCTCCGCGGTGGTCCGGAGCGTCGCGTCGCCGGCGCCGAACTGCGCCTGGAAGTCCGGCTGCCGCTGGTCCAGGATCGAGTCGGCCAGCCGGCGCAGGGTCTGCTGCGCCGCTGCCCGGGACGGTGCCGCCGCTCCGGTCGTCAGTGCCGGCGCTGGCGCGGGTGCGGGTGCGGCACAGCCGGCCACGAGAACCGCCCACGTGACCAGGACAGCGGTCACGTGGGCGGTTCGGGCCCGGTTCGGGCGCAGATTCAGCGGATCAGCCGTAGCGGCGGGCCCCGACGTACGGCATGTCGTCGAGGGAGGAGTAGCCGAGCGGCTTGCGTGAGTTCGGAGCGTGGAACACCTGGCCGTTGCCGGCATAGATACCGACGTGGCTCGGCCGGGACGAGCTGTAGTAGAACACCAGGTCGCCGGGCTCCAGATCGTCCTTGGAGACGGGCGTGCCCATCTTGAACTGCTTCGACGAGGAGTGCGGCAGGGAGACCCCGACCTTGCCCCAGGCCTTGAGCGTCAGTCCGGAGCAGTCGTAGGAACTCGGGCCGTCGGCGCCGAACACGTACGGCTTCCCCTTCTGGGTCAGGGCCCAGGCGAGCACCCGCGCACCCTTGCCCGAACCGCTCGGCGCGGGATCGCTGTCGTCGGAATCGCTGTCGTCGGAACTGTCATCCGAATCGCCGCTGTCCGAATCGTCGTCCGACTGGCTCGCGGCCCGCTCGGACTCCTCGGACCGCTGGGCCTCCTCGGCCTCGATCTGCTCGCGCTGCTGCGCGGTCAGTTTGCTGAGGATCGCCTCGGCGTCGTCGACCCGCTTCTGGGCCTCCTTGCGGATCTTCTTCAGGTCGTCCCGCTGGGACTCCAGCGCCTTCAGATCATCAGCGGCGGACTGCTCCAGGTTGACCAGGGCGGCCTGCTGCTCCTGATAGTTCTGTAGCGCGCTGTTCTGGTTCTGGGTGATCTTCTCGACCGTCGACAACTGGCTGAGGAACCGGTCGGTGTCGGCATGCAGGAACAGTTGGGCCGTGGTGCCGAGGCTCTGGTTCTGCAGGTTGGCCAGTGCGACCTGGCCGACGATCTTCTTCAGCTTCTCGATCACGGAACGCTGCGCCTTGAGATTCTGCTGCTTCTGCGCCAGCGTCTTCTCGGCGTCCTTGATCTCCAGCTTGACGTCGTTGTATTCCTGATCCAGCCCGGCCGCTTCGGCCTCGTGCTGTTCGATCTGGGCCTTCGCATCCTCGACAGTGAGCGGCGGCTCCGCCAGGGCTACTTGACCCTGGGCGCCGACCAGCACGGTGGCTCCGAGTACGACAGCCGGCAACCCGTAGAGGGCCTTCCGGGTCACGATACGAATCAGCGATGACATCCGAGCCCCAACGGAGCGTGCGGTCACGCGAACCTTTCCCTTCTCTCGACGCTTACCAGGTGAGCTGACGGATTCGGGCTGGGAAGTTCGCCCTACGACCGCGCGTCCGGCACAAGCCCGGCGCGCCCGCCGATTCACCCCACAAGATTGGTTCCCCGGCTCCCCCGTCGCTCCGCTTCGTGGGCGGCCTCGCGAGTGAGAGATTCAGCGTGCGCGATGTCTACCGCGCAGGAGACACATTAGGTCACGGAATGGTTACGTGCAAACACCCGACACGCCGGTTTTCCGGTGCAGGTTTCGAAGAGTGGAACGTCCGCCGGGAAGGGTCACCGGCCGACAGGTTTCGCTGAGGTGATTCTGAGCCGCTCCTGATCCGGCCTAGGCGTAATCCTGCCAGGTGAGTGGCGCCTGGACCGAATTGGCCCGGGAGGCTCCCGGGATCAGCCGCAGCGGCGGCACCATCCCGGACTCGGCCAAGGCCGCCAGCGCGGCGCGCTCGTCCGGATCGAGATCGACGCCCTCGGCCGGCGCCCCGAGCAGGACGCTGATCACGCAGTCGTCACAGGCCGGGCCGCGGGCGGCACAGGTGTCGCAGTCGACGTGCAGACTCTCCTCCATCGGTCCTCCTCAGACCCGTGTTTCACTTCCAGCACCGACTCTGCCCGGTGGCACTGACAGTCCGGTACGACAGCCGCTTCGACAGCCACCCGCGGGCCGGCCCGTACGCTGCTGCGGTGGACTCTCGGCCCGACTGGGCGACGCTGCGCGCGGCCTGTTGCTACGAGGACGAGGCCGTGTTGGCGCTGAACAAGCCGACCGGCGTGTCGGTGATGGGCGAGCGGCACGACACCGACCTGGTCCGGCTCGCCGCCGAGGCCGGCGAGACGCTGTATCCGGTGCACCGGATCGACAAGGTCACCTCCGGGCTGATCCTGTTCGCCAAGGACCTCCGGCTGCACGGCGGGCTGACCCGGCAGTTCGCCCAACGATCCGCGGACAAGCGCTATCTGGCCGTCGTCCGGCCGGGCGGGCTGCCGCCGGAGGGCACCATCGAACTGCCGCTGAGCACCGGCCGCAAGGGCCGGATCCGGATCGCGGCGGACCGGTCCGCGATCACGGTCGGCGGTGACCCGCCGACCTGGTCGGTGCCCGATTCGGCGGTCTACGACCACGTCCGCAGCTACCCGTCGACCAGCCTGTTCCGGCGGCTCGCGGCCGAGCCGGACCAGGATCTGCTCTCGGTCACACCCGTCTCCGGCCGCCGGCATCAGCTCCGGGTGCACCTGGCCTGGATCGGTCACGCCATCGCCGGCGACCCGCTGTTCGTCGCCAAGGACGACCGCTCGCCGCGGACCGGGCTGCATTCCTGGCGGCTGGCGATCGACGCCGAATGGGCCGCGGGCCGCCGGATCCGGATCGAGGCGGCTCCCGGAGCCGACTTCTGGGATCTGTGCCACACCGACACGCCGGAGGAGGCGTTGTCGGCCGCCTGGGATTGACGGCAGGCGGTGTACGGCAGACTGGGCCCCGTGGGAACCGTGACCATCTCTGCCTCGTACGGCGCCGGCGGGAGCGTGCTCGCCCCGAGGGTCGCGGCACGCCTCGGGCTGCCCTTCCTCGACCGGGCGATCTCGGTCGCCATCGCCGCCGAGCTCGGCATCTCGCCGGACGCACCGGAGGCGAAGGGGGAGAGTCCGGGCGGCTGGTGGGCTCGGCTGGCCAACGTCTCGGCGATGTCGTTCTACGCCGATCCGAGTCTGGCCGCGATCCATCCACCGGAGCAGTTGGTCCGGGAACGATCGGAGCAGCGGCTGCGGGAGATCGCCGAGGGCTCCGGCGGCGTCATCCTCGGCCGCGCCGCGGCGATCGTGCTGGCCGATGTCGACAGCGCGCTGCACGTCCGGCTGGACGGCCCGGTGAAGGCCAGGATCGCCTCCGCGATGGAGCAGCACGGCATCTCGGCCGATGAGGCCAAGCAGAACCGCAAGATCAACGACGAGGCCCGGACCCGCTACGTCCAGCAGGCCTACCGGGCCGACCCGAACGACGCCGAGCACTACCACCTGGTGATCAACACCGGGGTGTTGTCCTGGGACGCCGCCGAAGATCTGATCATGGTCGCCGCGGCCGATCGCGGCATCCTGCCGCCGAACTGACCTCTTCGACCGCTGATCAACTCTCGGCGGCCTGCCTCGCCTCGGCGAACTCGGCGGCGATCTTGTCCCCGCCCTGCGACTTCCAGCGGCCGTACGCGTCGTCGTAGTCCTTCATCGTGTTCCGGCCGAACACGATGCCGGTGATCACGTCGGTCATCACTTTGCCGATCGAGTTGCCCTTCCGACTGTTGGTGTCGGAATAGAGCCCAATCGTCGGGTTCGGGATCAGCTCGGCGGTCGACCGCTGGTGCCAGGTGTGCTGCAGGTCGACGCCGGCAGCCGGGCCCGGGCCGAGGATCGTCGGCGAGTCGACGATGTACTGGAGGTCCAGGAAGTTGGTGTTGCCCTGCTGGGTCAGCACCGGGAATCCGCCCTGGAACGTGAAGTCCTTGCCCTCGACACCGAACTTGCGGTGCAGGTGCTCCCGGGACCCGATCGGCGCGGCCAGGAAGTTGAGCACGTTCAGCAGCGACCGGGTCTTCTCCTCCCCCAGCCCCTTCTTGATCACCGTGATCGCCTGAAAGCCCGAGCCGGCGAAGTGCGGCGCGTCGCCGCCGCCGTCATAGGCCGGATGCACCATCAGGCCGAGCTTCTTGGTGCCCTCCTCGAGGCCACCGAGCTGCCGGACGAACAGGTCCCAGGCCGCGTAGCCGTCGCTGCAGAAGACGGTCCGCCCGGCGAAGAAGAAGTCCCGATACTGGGTGTAGCTGGCCGAGGCCGCGTCCGGGTGGAAGACGCCGAGCTTGACCAGCTCCGCGGTGTGACTGATCGCCTGCTTCGTCCGCTCGTCGGCCCAGGCATTGGTGAAGACGCCGCCGGATTCGCTCCAGCCGTTCGGGCCGCCCAGCATCTCGGCGATGTGTTCGATCATGAAACCCTGGTTGACCACCGCCCAGCGGTTCTGCTTCGGCTCGGTCACCGCCTTCAGCAGCTCGACGAACTCGGCGTAGTCCGCCGGTTCGGCATTCACTCCCAACTGTTCGATCAGGTCGTTCCGGACGAACATCGCGTGGTTGGCGATCGACCGCGGCTGCGGCACCGCGAAGATCGTCCCGTTGGACACCGTCGGCCGCCAGGAGACGGTCGGGATGTTCGCCAGATAAGGGAAATCCTTGATCGCGTCGCCAGCCAGGAACGGTCCGAGGTCGGTGAACAGCCGGTCCATCACCCGGGGCTGGTCCGGCGTCGGCAGCGGGAACATCATCAGGTCAGGCAGGGTGCCGCCGGCGATGGTGGTCTGGAACTTGGTGCCGTAGTCCGCGTTCGGGATCGGCGTCAGATCCAGCTCCGCCCCGATCTCGGTTTGCAGTTGGGCGTAGAAGGTGTTCCGGTCCGGCCCGGGCGGTGCCGCGACATAGGTCGGATAGTTGATCGTGATCGTGCCGAGCCCCTCGCCCGGCGGCGAGTCGAAGGCCGGCTTCGGGTCGGCCGGATAGCTGTAGTAGCCCGGCATCACGACCTGATCACCGGGCACATCCGGCTTGATCAACTCGACCGGCAGATAGGTCGGCAGCTTCGCGTTCACGTTGGCCGCGCCGCGATTGGACTCGACCGTCTTGTCGGGCGTGCACCCGGTCGACGTACCGGCGATCAGAGTGCCGGAAGCCAACGCTCCGGCAGTGATCAGAGTTCGGCGGGAGATTCTCGAGTTGTCCATGGTTCACTCCGATGTGGGTATGGATGACCTCGTCGGGCCGGTGTCAGCGTCTGGTGCGGCGGACCTGGTCCGACCAGGCCAGCCGGACCCCGAGCGTGGTGGTCAGCAGGTGTTGGAAGTCGGCCAGCCGGGCCGGGTCGTTGCGCACGGCGCGCGGGGACTGTCCGGTGTCCAGGCAGTGCGCCGCCAGAGCGCCGACCGCCTCACCGATCGACCATTCGACCGGATGCAAGCGATAGCAGCCGTTGGTGATGTGCGTGCTGCCGATGTTCTTGTTGCCGGGCAACAGATTGTCGACCCGCTGCGGGATCAGCGCCCCGAGCGGGATCTGGAACGGGTAGTTGGCGACATCGATGTAGTTGCGCGGCCCGTCCCCGTACCCCGAACTCATATGCAGATCGATCCGGTACGAACCGACGCCGACCGTGTCCTCGAACAACTCCGACCCGTCCGGCAGCCCGGCCTGTTCCCGGGCCTCGACGCCCAGATGTTGTTCCAGGACAGTAAATTCGGCCCTGATCCGGCGCGACTCCCGAATGTAGGGGCGCAGCGCCAAATGATCTTCGGAGCCGAGCAGATCGCCCCGCGGCCGCAGCCCCGGATGGCCGGCGCCGCCGTCCAGCCGCGGCGCCTCGGTCTGCATCCAGTAGAGGAAGGAGAGGCTCTGCGCCCGGGACCCGGCCAGGTGCTTCGCCGCCGTCTCTTGATCAACACCGAGGATCGGCCCGTCCATGTAGTCCAGCTGCGGCCAGTTGACCAGGGTCACGTCGCTCGCGTACCGGCCGGCGGTGTGATGCCGTTGGGTGAAGATCCGGCGGTAGTGCCAGAAATCGCCGGCGACCACACCGCGCCAGGAGTCCGGATCCTCGAAGATCGCCCGCTTCCGCGGGGCCAGCGTCTTCGGCTCCAGATCGGTCCAGCCGAGCATCGGCCCGGGCCAGAAGTCCGGCTGGTAGGCCCGCCAGTAGTCGTAGTCGGCCGGCCGGTCGATGGTGTGATCACCATCGGGGTCGTAGTCGATCGCGAAGCACCAGCTGAACGACTGCTGGTCCAGCGGCTGCGCCGGGCCGTCGACCGCGTGCAGTTCGCCGGTGTCGTCGCGGCTCTCGGCGCCGTTGACATGCTCGATCCCGGCCAGCTCGAGCAGGTCGCCGGTCTCGGTCGCGTCGATCACGTACGGGGCGGCCAGCGTGGTCTCCGTACCGGATCGTCCGGACCGGACCCGGACCGAGGTCACCCGGTCGCCGTCGGTCTCGGCCGCGACCGGTTCATGATCAAGCAGGACGACCAGCTGCCGATCGGACCGGTACGGCGCGAGCAGTTCGTCGATCACCGCGACCGCCACCCGCGGCTCGTGGCAGATCGGGCTGACCCCGCCACCGCCCGGGTTCAGCAGCGCGTTGGTGCGCGCATCCTCGGTCAGCGGGTAGTCGCGCCGGTAGTAGGACCGGATCCCGTTCCGCAGCCGCCGGTAGTGCCGGGTCGGTGACTCCCGCTCGATCCACGGATGCTCGTCCGGCGGTACGGCCTGGGCGGTGAGCTGGCCGCCGAGCCAGGGCGACTCCTCGGTCAGGATCACCCGACGGCCCAGCGTCAACGCGGCCAGGGCGGCAGCCACCCCGCCGAGCCCGCCGCCGATCACCAGCACCTCGGTCGCCTGCTCCGTCATCAGGAACCACTCCTTTGGGAGGCCGTCCAGGCCCTTTGGGGTACTGATAAAACGCATTACCCAATACGCTAGATTCGAACTCGGCCATGCGTCAAGGTCCTGTTCACGTCCGCCCCGGCGACGCGGGCGGCCGGCTTCAGGCGAGAATCACGACTCGCCGCCGGATCCGGCGGGTTGGGATCGGGACAGCAGAAGGGAAGTCGGGTGGCACGCAAGGCTCGGACCGGGCCGCGGCGGGTGTCGCAGGCCGATGTCGCCCGGCATGCCGGGGTCTCGGCCGGGATCGTGTCGTCGGTGATCAACTCCCGCGACTACGGTTCGATCCGGGTCAGCGATGCGACCCGGGAACGGGTGCTCGCCTCGGTCCGCGAGCTCGGCTACATCCCCGACATCGCGGCCCGCAACCTGGCCCGGGGCAGCAACCGGCTGATCGGCGTGTTCACCTACGAGGCCATGTTCCCGATGGGATCGCAGAACTTCTACCACGAGTTCCTGGTCGGCATCGAAGAGGCCGCCGACCAGGCCGAATACCACCTGCTGCTGGTTACCGGGGCGAAGAACGCCGAGCAGCGCCGGTCGATCTACGCCGGCGGCATGAACCACCTCCGGCTCGCCGACGGCGGGCTGCTGCTCGGCACCAACGAGAGCTCCGAGGAGATCACCCGGCTGGCCGGCGAGGGCTATCCGTTCGTGTTCGTCGGGAAGCGGGAGTTCCCCGGGGTCGAACTGTCCTACGTCGCCGGCGACTACGCCGAGGGCACCGCCGGGCTGGTCGGTCGTGCCGTGGCCCTGGGGCACCGCCGGATCGCGATGGCCCGGGCCTGGCACCCGGAGGCGATCCCCGGACGCCGGGCCGGGTTCGCGCTGGCCCGGCAGCGGTACGGCCTGAGCGAGGCGGACACCCCGATCCTGCCGCTCGCCTACCAGGGCGAGGACAAGCCGACCGCTGCACTCACCCCGGACGACTTCCTGGCCGAGCTGATCCGGCGCGGCTGCACCGCCCTGGTCCTGGAGAACAGCTTGGCCGCCACCGGCTTCCGGGCTGCCGCGGCCCGGCGGGGCGTCTCGATCCCCGGCGACCTGTCGCTGATCGGGCTGAGCGGGGCCCAGTTCCGGCCCGAGGAGGCGGACCTGACCGAGCTGAGCATCCCCCGGTACGAGATGGGCGCCGAGGCGGTCCGGCTGCTGCTCCAGTTGATCGCCGATCCGGATTCGGCGCCACTGCGGACCCAGCTGAGCTGCGGCATCCGCGACGGCTCGACCCTGGCTTCGCCCCGCGCTCCCTAGCCCCGATATTTCCTGAGCCTGGTCTCGTGTCAGGTGTGTCCGGGGTCCACGACCGTTCGCTTCGAGACAAGCGCAGTTCGGCTGCTGCCGAATCGCCGGCCAGCCGGACGGAAAGATGCGTCGAGGGCCGAGGGGTTGGCGTGGTGCTGGTTGTCGCGGCCGGCTGTCGGTGCTGCGTTGCGTTTTGCCGCGGCTGTGTTGCTTCGAGTGTGACGTTTCCCGGCTTCGCGGCGCCGATCGGGCCGGGAAACGTCACAGTCGACGACGGCGCAGCCCCTGATCAACAAAGACTGAGGCCAGGTCAGGCGCGGGACTCGGAGCCCACGGTGTCGACCGCCGACTCCGCTGCCGCGGGGCGCATCGACCGGAGCAACAGCAACCCGAGCACCACGGCCACCGCGTACCCGGCCGCGGCCAGCAGATAGGCCGCCGAGGTCGCCCCGGCGAAGGCGGCAACGGCCGCCTCGGCGAGCCCGTCGCCGAGCGGGCCGGGCAGGCCGGCCGCGACGTCGAGGGCTCGGCCGACACCTTGGCTGCTCTGGTCCAGCGCGGCGCCGCTCAGCCCCTCCGGCGCGAGCCCGGCCAGGCCGGCCGAGTAGACACCGAAGGCCAGCGAGCCGCCGAGCGCGAGCCCGACCGTGTTGCCGAGGCTGCCGCTGACGTCCTGGGTCGCCTGAGCACTGCCGGTCTGGTCGGCGGGCGCATGGTCGAGCACCAGGGCCGTGGCCAGCCCGAACACCGGCGCCATCCCCAGGGCGACCAGGGACGCGGCCAGCATCAGTCAGCCCGGCCCGGCCGCCGGCCCGCCGGCCAGCCGGGCGAGCAGCAGCGCGCCGGCGACGGCGATCACCGCGGCGACCGCGATCACGGTCGGCGCCCGCCACCACCGCAGCAGCGCCGGCGCCCGCGGTCGCGGCGATCGAGACGACGGCCGGCACGGCGAGGGCCACCCCGGCCTGCAGCGGCGAGAGCCCCGTGACCACCTGCAGGTGCTGGGCCAACTGGAGCTCGGCGCCGGCATCGGCCACGATCACGATCAAGATCACCAGCAGGGACAGGCTGAACGGTGCCGAGGCGAACAGCCGCAGGTCGAGCAGTGGATCGTCGATCCGGCGCTGCCGGCGGACGAACAGCACCAGCAGGATCAGCCCGATGCCGAGGATCGCCAGGTTCGGCGCGGACAGCCCGGTGGCGGCCAACTCCTGGCCGCCGTACACCACGCCGGCCAGCCCGAGCAGCGACAGCAGCACGCTGGCGGCGTCGATCCGGCCCAGCCCGGTGCCGGACGGCCGCGGCAACCACCGGGTGCCGAGCAGCACCAGCGCGGCCACCTGGACGTTGACCAGGAACACCGCGCCCCACCAGAACTGTTCGAGCAGCGCCCCACCGATCAGCGGACCCAGCGCCATCCCGGCCGAGAACGCCGCCATCAGCACCGCGACCGCCGTCGCGAACTGCTTGCCGTCGGGGAACATCCGGCGGGCCAGCGCCATCGCCGCCGGCGCCAGGGTGACCGCCGACGCGCCGATCAGCATCCGGGCCAGGATCAGCACCTCGACCGTCGGCGCCAACGACGCGAGCAGCGAGGCGAGCCCGTACCCGATCGGGCCGATCGCCAGCAGCCGCCGAGCCCCGAACCGATCCACGATCCGGCCGGTCGTGAGCACCAGGCCGGCGCCGACCAGCTCACCGCCGTGCAGGATCCACAACTGCTGGGTCCCGGACGCCGTCAGATCGGCGACGATCCGCGGGATGGCCAGGAACAGCACGGTCAGGTCGATCGCGGTCATCACCATCGGCAGCACGAGCAACGCGAGGCCGGCCCACTCCCGGACGCCCGCCCGGCCCGCGGCCGGTGCGGCCAGATCGCCCGGTGCTGCGTTCATCCAGAACCGCTCCCTGACTAATTTCGTTACGGTTCGTAACGTATCATAACAATGCGGTACGACCTCGGGTAAACCCCACCTCGATTCGTCGGCCCGCCCGCTGTCCCGGGCCGGACCCCGCTCACTACGCTGCCCGGGTGGACCGCCTCGTCATCCCTGCCAACCCGGTGCGCGCCTGGGCGTCGCCGGCGTTCTGGCTCGCCGGGGTGACGCTGTGGCTGGACGGGCTCACCGGACTGCTCGGATTCGGCGTGCTGCTGCTCACCCTGATCGCGCTGGTCACGTCTCCGGGACTGATCGGCATCCCGCTGTTCGTGATCACCTGCCGGCTGCTCTGGCGGCTCGGCGACCGGCAGCGTCGGGTCCTCGCCGACGGGACCGGAGCGGTGATCGCCCGGCCCGATCCACCCGACCGGACCACGATCATCCGCGGCGCCTGGGGCTACCTGCGCAACCGGCACACCTGGCGCCAACTCGGCTACTGGCTGGCCCGGATGCCGCTGAGCTCCGTCACCGGCGGCGGTGTGGTGCTGGCGTTCGCGCTGCCGATCACCCTGGCCCTGTTGCCGATGTACTGGTTCCAGTTCCCCACCGGCACGGCGGCGGTCGGACCGATCGTCGTCGACTCGTTCTTCAAGGCCGCCGCGGTCAGCGGTTGCGCGGTCCTGTTCGGTCTGGTGATCACGCCGTTGATCATCAAGCTGCTGATCGAGGTCGATCTCGCGGTCGCCCGCCGGCTGCTCGGCGGGACCTCACTGACCCAGCGGGTCGAGGAGCTGACGGTCAGCCGGGCCAAGGTGGTCGACGCCGCCGAGCTGGAGCGGCAGCGGATCGAACGTGACCTGCACGACGGCGCCCAGCAACGGCTGATCGCGGTCGCGGTGGCGATCGGCCGCGCCAAGGTGCGGCTGCGTGCGGCCGGCGCGGAGAGCGATCCCGAACTGATGCGGCTGCTCAACCAGGCTCATGCCGACGCCAAGACCGCGATCACCGAACTGCGCGACCTCACCCGCGGCCTGCACCCGCCGGTGCTGACCGACCGCGGCTTGGACGCGGCCCTGTCGGCGTTGGCCGGCCGGATGCCGGTGCCGGTGCAGATCGCGGTCGCGCCGGACCTGCTCGGTGATCAGCGGCCGCCGGCGGCGATCGAGTCCGCGGCCTACTTCGTGGTCAGCGAATCGCTGACCAACGCGGCCAAGCACTCCGCCGCGACCAAGATCACCGTCCGAATCTCGCGGGTCAGCCCGAGCCGGATGCTGGTCGAGGTGATCGACGACGGCCGCGGTGGCGCCCGGATGTCGGCCGGCGGTGGGCTGGCCGGGCTCGCCGGCCGGGTGCAGGGAATCGACGGCCGGTTCGAGCTGGACAGCCCGCCGGGCGGTCCGACCATGATCAGAGCGGAGTTGCCATGCGCGTCGTGATCGCCGAGGACTCGGTCCTCCTCCGGGAGGGGCTGCGGCACCTGCTGACCGATTCGGGCGCGGAGGTGATGGCCGCGGTCGAGGACGCCGAGCAACTGCTCCGGGTGGTGGACGAAGATCAACCCGATGTCTGTGTGGTCGACGTCCGGATGCCGCCGACCTTCCTGGACGAAGGACTTCGAGCGGCGCTGGTGATCAGGCAGCGCTGGCCGGAGATCGGCGTGCTGGTGTTGTCGCAATACGTCGAGGAGCGATACGCCACCGAACTGATCGGCGACCGGACCGAGGGTGTCGGCTATCTGCTGAAGGACCGGGTGGCCGAGGTCGAGGAGTTCATCGAATCGGTGCACCGGGTGGCCGACGGCGGCACCGCGATCGACCCGGAGGTGATCAAGCAACTGCTGGCCCGGAGCCTGCGCGCCGACCCGATCGCCACCCTGTCGCCGCGGGAGCGCGACGTGATCGCGGCGATGGCCGAGGGCCGGTCCAACGGCGGGATCGCCGAGCTGTTGGTGATCGGCCCGGCCGCGGTGGAGAAGCACATCTCGAGCATCTTCAGCAAGCTCGATCTCAACCCCGCCGGCGGTGAGCACCGCCGGGTGCTGGCCGTGCTCCGCTATCTCGGGATCAGTCGATGACCAGCACCGTCACTCCCCCGCCGGCCGCGCCGTCGTCGATCACCCCGGCCCGGCGACGGCTGCTGTTGATCGTCGGGCCGCTGTTGGTGCTGAGCGTCGTGTTCGCCGGCCTGATCATCGCTCAGGACCTGCTGCCCGGCACCCGCCAGTTCAACTTCAGCACCCAGGTCCCGGCACCGACGCTGCTGACGGTCGGCACCGGCCGGAACGGGGTCGAGCTGGAGTTCCGAGCCGGCAAGGGCGACCGGGTCCGGGTCTTCGCCGCCGGTGGCTACAGCGGGTTCGAGCCGAGCGTCGTCGTGGCCGCCGACGGCAGCCGGATCGACGCGGAATGCCCGAGCGCGGAGGCGTTCGACTGCAGCGTGCTGGTCGAGATCGAGGTGCCGGCCGGCACCGCGGTGACGGCGAACAACCGGGCCGGCCGGATCTCCGCCGACGGGATGACCGGCGCCCTCGACCTGACCACGCGGAACGGCGACATCGAGATCACCTCCGCCACCGGCCCGATCGACGCCGACGCCACCAACGGCCGGGTGCTGGTCGAGGACTCGACCGCGCCACGGGTGACCGCCAGCACCCGGAACGGCTCCATCGAGCTGGCGCTGGCCGAACCGGAGTCGGTGCAGGCCTCGACGATCAACGGCGAGATCCTGATCGATCTCGGCCCCTGCATCCCGTACGCGGTCGACGTGGACACCGCCGCCGACTCGACCGTCTCGGTGCCGATGGACAACGAGTCGCCGCGGAAGATCAAGGCCAGAACCCGGGACACCGTGATCATCGAGTGCGGCTGATCATCGGACGGATTCGGTCGACGACTGCTACGCAACGTACCCGCGGCGATTCGACCGGACGGTGATCGGTCGCGACCCGACGGACGGCCGGGCGGCCGACGGGTTGCCATTGGTTGTCGAGGCGGTGTCGCAGCGACGCTGACCGGGCCGCTGCCTTTCGCGAAGCGCGCGGTCCGGGCAGGATCGACGGATGCAGGGACTCATCCATCTCGGTGGTGGCGGCTCGGAGCAGGACGAGGCGAGGCTCTGGGCCGAGGCGTTCCCACCCGGCGCCCGGGTCGCCGTCTGGCCGTTCGCCCAGGCGAGCACCGCCGACCGACGCTCTGCCGGCGAGTGGCTCACCGCCGCCTTGGCCGCGCTCGGGCCGTACCAGGTCGAGGTCTGGCTGTCGCCGGATGATCATGATCCGGCGCTCGACCGGGTCGATGTCGTGGCGATCCCCGGCGGCAACACCTTTGGCCTGCTGCACACCCTCCGGCAGGCCGGGCTGCTGGCGGCGCTGCGTGATCATCTCGGCCGCGGCGGCGCCGTGTACGGCGGCAGCGCCGGGGCCGTCCTGATCGGCGCCGACATCGGGATCGCCCTCGTCGCGGACCCGAACGAAGTGGGCCTGGTGGACACGACCGGGCTCGATCTGCTGCACGGGATGGACGTGCTGCCGCACTACACCGATGATCAACTCGGCTTCGCCCGAGATCATCACCGGCGGACCGGGCGGCCGGTCCTCGGCCTGCCGGAGCGCAGCGGGGTCGTCCTGTCCGGCGCGACCGCGCGCAACGTCGGGCCCGACGCCGTGCACGTGATCACCCGGGACCTGGCCGTCGGGTATCCCACGGACACCCGGTGGCCGATCGGGTGAGCGCGGCACCACCGTTCGCCCGGACGCCGACGGCCCGAGCCGATCAGCTGTCGGCAGGTCCGAGCGCGTCCGGAGCCGCCTGAGTCGGAGCTTCCTTGAGTTCGACGAAGAGGGCGTGGCTGGCCGTGTCACCGACGTTCTCGCCGTAATGCCGCTGCGCGGGAATCCAGCGGGTCGTCCCGGCGGGCAGCTCGACCTCCCGCTCGACGCCGTCGGCGACGAGGCGCCGGCGAAACCCGCTCAGCGTGTGCATGACACTGTCGGGATGCTCGTGCGGGGTGGTCCGGTCACCCGGTTGATCAAGGTATTCGAGGACCCGCACGCGTTCGTTCTCGAAGACGACCCGGTAGAACTCGGGGTTCGTGGTCGCCGGGTCCATGTCCATCCCCTCAGTGTGCGCCGATCGAGCCCACCCGGCAGCCGATCGAACCGATTCGTGACCGGCGCTGCCCTGCGCGCCGGAATGTCACCGCTGTGATTTAGCGTCGGAGCATGGTGCAGACGGCGACGGCTCCGGGGGCGGTGCAGCCGTCCTTCGACGAGCTGGGCACGCCGCTGTCCGACGTCACCTTCTGCGTGGTCGACCTCGAGACGACGGGCAGTACGGATGCCGATTCGATCACCGAGTTCGGCGCGGTCAAGGTCCGCGGCGGTGAGCTGCTCGGCGAGTTCCAGACCCTGGTCAATCCGCGGTCTGAGATCCCGGCGCTGATCGCGGTGCTGACCGGGATCACCAACCGGATGGTGGCCGATGCGCCGCGGCTGGGGCAGGTGCTGCCGGCCTTCCTGGCCTTCGCCGACGGCTGTGTACTGGTCGCGCACAACGCCCGATTCGATCATGGCTTCCTGCGCCGGGCCTGCGCCGAGCTGGACTACCCGGTGCCGCGCTGGCTGGTGCTGGACACCGCGGCGATGGCCCGGCAGATCCTGCTCGCCGACGAGGTGCCGAACTGCCGGCTCGCCACCCTGGCCCGGCACTTCCACTCCCCGACCACGCCGAACCACCGCGCGCTGACTGACGCGCAGGCCACGGTCGACGTGCTGCACGCGCTGATCGAGCGGGTCGGCAACCTCGGCGTCCGCACGATCGAGGACCTGCGCGAGTTCACCCGGAAGGTGTCGCCGGGCCGCCGGGCGAAACGGTCCTGGGCCAGTGAGCTGCCCGAATCGCCGGGGGTCTACCTGTTCGTGGCCGAGCACGACGAGCACCGGGAGGTGCTCTACGTCGGGAAGTCGGTCAACATCCGCCGTCGGGTCCGCACCTACTTCACCGCGGCGGAGTCCCGGCGCCGGATGGATGAGATGGTCCGGGTGTCGACCGGCGTCGAGGCGGTCGAGTGCGCCACCCCGCTGCAGGCGGAGGTGTGCGAGCTGCGGCTGATCGCCACCCACGCGCCGCGCTACAACCGGCGCTCCAAATATCCGGAACGGCAGCACTGGATCAAGATCACCACCGAGCCGTTCCCCCGGCTGTCCCTGGTGCGGACGGTGCGCGACGATCAGGCCAGTTACTTCGGGCCGTTCCGGCAGCGGCAGTCGGCGACCGACGCGATGCTGGCGCTCTATGACGGCTTTCCGATCCGGCAGTGCGCCACCCGGATCCCGCTGGCCCAGACCTCGCCGACCTGCGCGCTGGCCGAGCTGGGGCGCTGCAGTTCGCCGTGCAACGGCGCGATCTCCCGTGACGACTACGGCCGGATCGTCGACCAGGTGCGGACGGCGCTCTCCGACGACGTGCGACCCGCGGTCGCCGCGCTGCAACACCGGCTGCGCCGGCTGGTCAGCCAGCAGCGGTACGAGGAGGCGGCGACCGTCCGGAACCGGCTGGCCACGCTGACCCGGACCGGCCGCCGCTATCACCGGGTCGGCAGCATCGCCGGCTGCCGGCAGATCGTCGCCGCCCGACGGGTCGATGCGGCCGACCCGACCCGAAGTGGCTGGGAGATCCACGTGATCCGCTACGGCCGGCTGGCCGGCGCCGCCCTGGCCCGACCGCAGGACGTCCCGCAGGCCGTGGCCCGGGCCTGCGTCACCACCGCCGACTCCGTACGGCCGCCGGTCGGGCCGCTGGGGTCCGCCGGGATCGAGGAGACCGAACGCATCGCCGACTGGCTGGAGCAGCCCGGCGTGCGGATCATCGAGATCGACGGCGACTGGTTCTGGCCGCTGCACGGCGTCATCACCGACGAGCGGCTGCCCGCGCTGCTCGACCTCAGTGCGGAGCCGGAGCCGGCGTCCCATCCCCTTTAGCCCTTCGTGACTTCGACAGGTTCGAAACGGTTGCCATCGAGCCCGCCGCGATGATCGCTGTGCTTGTGTCGGCGTCGGGTGGGGACCCCGGCAGCATCGCCCCACCAACTGGGCCTTCGCCCCATCAGTATCGGGCGCGGACTCGAGGAAGGTGGTGCGAAGCGGTGCGAACACGGCGAAACTGTGCGGCGGCCCGCCCTCAGCCGAGGGCGCGCAGGTAGCGGCGGCGGACGAGGCGTTGCACAATCCGGAGGAACGGAAAGAGCGCGCGCCAGGGTTGCTGCGCTGCGGGGCGAGTCAGCGAGCGGACCGTGAGTCTGACCTGCGCACCGTCTCGATCCAGGATGAAGGCCTCTTCGCCGGAGACCGGATGGCCCGGCAGCGTCCGGTAGGCGAAGCCGACCCGGGCCGGCTCAGCGACCACCGCGACGACCTCGACCGGCTCGACGATGGCGAGCCCGAGCACCCGGGTCCTGATCTTCAGCCGGTCACCGGATGCCGCCGGGCGGTCGGTGTCGACGGTGAAGCCGCTCGCCGTCTTCACCCGCCAGCGCAGCAGATCCCGCGTCGCTCGCGCCCACACCGCCTCGCCCGCACCGATGATCGCCGACACCTCGGAGCGTTCGTACCCGTCGCCGCCGGCCGGCCAGACGACAAGACCCGGCTCCGTCACAGTCCCCTACCTCCCGTCTCGCTCGACGTGTTCTCCGGCGCCGGTTCCCGCCACCGACGCCTCCGACCGCTATCGTTCGCCCGGTCGGCGAGGCCGACCCGGCACCGGCGAACCAGCCGACCTGATCGGAGATCCATCACAGGTCCGGGCGATTCAGCTCCGCCGGCTCGTGGCCAACCGCCGGCACACCTCGGACCACCGGAGCTTCCGGCGGCTCCGTTCCTCCCGACGCCGCGCGTCGGCCCCCGCGCGATCGGCTCGTCCGGGGCGACTTGGCCGCCACCCGGCCCGGCCGCGGGCGGCTGCCCTGCTTGAGTCCGTGCCGCAGGGCGGCGGTGACGGCGCGGCGGACGACCGGATTCGGGTCGTCGAGCAGGGCGGCGAGGGCAGCGAGCTGGTCCAGGGCGGTGAAGGCTCGGGCGCTGCCAGCCGGGTCGACACCGTCGTACAGCTCCAGCCCGATGAACGAAGCCGCGACGGCCCGGGCGAGTCCGGGCGCGTCGACCAGTCCGCCGAGCGGCGTACCGTCGAGCACCCGGTCCAGGACGAACTCGAGTTCGTCGATCCACAGCCGCAGCCCGGCTGCGGTCGCTGGGCCGAGCTCGGGGCTGGCCTGGGCGCCGGCGAGCAACTGGGCCAGCACCGCGACGTTGCCGTCGGCGTGTTCGGCGGCGTGGATCTCCCGGCCGACGTCGAGCAGGTCGGCAAGGGACGTCACGCCGGCCAGTCGCTCCCGGTAGCGGGCGACGCGTTGTTCGGCTGCCTGTTGGCAGGCCGCGGCGAGCAGGGCGTCGACGCTGCCGAAGTGGTAGAAGACCAGCGCCTGGTTCACGCCGGCCGTCGCGGCGATGGTCCGGGCCGAGGCCTTGGTGATCCCCTGGTCGAGCAGGCAGGTCAACGCGCCGGTCAGCAGTCGATTCCGGGTCGCCTCCGTCCGGGACTCGGCCATCCCTGGACCTCCTCACCGTTTCGACCAGTTGAGCGACCGCTCAATTATGGCTCTGAGCCTAGCAACGCTGACGGATCCGAACCAGGTGCCGGGTGGGACTGCGGTTGGGTGGGGTGCGCGCCTGGAGTCTGGGAGGAACCCGGTGCCGCTAGGCTGACCCGCATGGTGACCGCCATCGTCTTCATCAACGCCGACGTCGCCCGGATCCCCGAGGTGGCCGAAGAGATCGCCGCGCTCGACGGGGTCAGCGAGGTCTATTCGGTGACCGGCCAGATCGATCTGATCGCGATCGTCCGGGTCCGTGCCCAGGAGGAGGTCGCCGAGGTGGTCGCGGACCGGCTGAACAAGGTGATCGGGGTGCAGAGCACCGAGACGCACATCGCCTTCCGCAGTTACTCCAAGCACGACCTGGAGTCCGCCTTCGCGCTGGGCACCGACTGATCGATGTCCAACCCGTCGCAGCCGCCCCCGCCGCAGGATCCCTGGAGTTGGCATCCGACGCCGGACCAGGCACCCGCCGAGGCGCCGGCAGTACCGCCACACCATCAGGGACCGCCACACCATCAGGGACCGCCACACCATCAGGGACCGCCACACCATCAGGGACCGCCACACCATCAGTTGCCGGCGCAGGATCAGGTGCCGCCGCCCGGTCAGGTGCCACCGGACCGATTCGCGGCGCCGTCAGCGGATCGACCCGGACCGTCGGGCCAGGTCCCGGTGCCGCCTGATCATGGTCGCCCCGCACCGGACCTGCCCTCGCCGGCGCCCCGACGAGCGGCCCCCGAGAGCTTCGTGGAGTCCGCCGACCGGCAGCCGGCCGCCCCGACCGCGGTCGCCGAGCCGACGCCGGATCAAGATCAAGATCAACTCACGATGCAGTCCAACGAAGGCGCGGTCGCCGACCCCGCGCCATGGGTGCCGACCAAGGTGCTGATGATGATCACCGCAGTGGCCGTGATCGCCCTGATCGTCACCATCGTCGTCTGCCTGTTGCTCTGGATCACGCAGCCGATGCAGCCGATGGACGTCCCGAGCGTGCCCGCAGCCTGATCAACAGAGCCTGATCAACGAGGCCCGATCAATCGAGGGACCTGAGATCAGGCGAACAGGACGAGCTTGGCCGCGACCGCGACGATGCAGGCCGCCGCGACACCGCCCAGGCCGATCGCCTGCCAGGTGCCACGTCGCTCCCGTGGCGCGTACGCGATCGTGGCGCCGGAGATCGCCCCGACGATGATGCCGCCGATCATGCCGAGCCAGCCGAACGAGGTGAACGCGACCAGCACGTTCAGGGCGAGCAGCAAGATCAACAGGGTGATGTCGCCCCGGATGTCCTCGCCGGTCCGCCGCTTGAAGATCGCGTTCGCGGCGAGCAGCCCGACCAGCGCCGCCGACGATCCGGCGAAGGCGTAGTTCGCGGGCGCCAGCAGGAACAAGACGGTCGCCCCGCCCATCCCGGCCAGCAGATACAGCGCGGCGAACCGCACCGGGCCCAGCTCGGACTCAAGCGTCCGCCCGACGAACCAGAGCACCAGCAGATTCATTGCCAGGCCGAGGATCGAGAAGAACGACCCGGACCCGACAGTGATCAGGCCGTACGTCAGCAGCCGCCAGAACTCGCCCAGCTCGACGTACAGACTGGCCATTGCCAGCCAGTCCGACACCAGGCCACCGGTCGGCATGTCCAGCAGGAAGGTGGCGACCAGGATGCCCATCAGCACCTTGGTGACGATGCCGCCGCCGGCTCGGAGCCGAGCCCCGAACAGGCTGCGCGGCGCCCGTTGGCTCTCTCGCCCGGCGCCGACGCAGCGGGGACACTGGAAGCCGACCGAGGCAGGGTTCATGCACTCGCCACAGATCGGCTTGTTGCAGCGCTGGCAGCGAATGCCGGTCGGCCGATCCGAATGCCGGTAGCAGACCGGATCGGCCGGCGCGGTGAAGTCGGGTCCGGCCACCTGATCGGTCCTAGCCGCCGCTGATCTCGACCGACTCGACCACGACCGCGTCGACCGGGCGGTCCTGCCGGCCAGTCGGCACCTTGCCGATCGCGTCGACCACGTCCCGGCTGGACTGGTCGGCCACCTCGCCGAAGATGGTGTGCTTGCGGTTCAGGTGCGGCTGCCGCCCGGTGGTGATGAAGAACTGGGAGCCGTTGGTGCCCGGTCCGCGGTTGGCCATGGCCAGCAGGTACGGCCGGTCGAACTGCAGGTCGGGATGGATCTCGTCGCCGAACTCGTAGCCCGGGCCGCCGGTGCCGGTGCCGAGCGGGCAGCCACCCTGGATCATGAAGCCGTCGATGATCCGGTGGAAGACCAGACCGTCGTAGTAGCGACCGGTGGTCTTCTGCCCCGACTCTGGATCGACGTACTCCTGGCTGCCATTGGCCAGGCCGACGAAATTGCTGACCGTCTTCGGCGCTTGGTCGCCGAACAGGTTCAGCACGATGTCGCCGTGATTGGTGTGCAGGGTGGCGGTCTGCTGCGGCACGGATGGGCCCCTTCGTCTTGTCGTCAACTGGCTGAAGAATTCGCCGGCACCGTCGCGATCAAAGGCGACGACCGGCGCTGACCGCCCATCCTGTCATGCCCCGCCAACCCGCCGCGCAACAACCGGCGCCCGGTCCGTCCGTGCTTAGCCAGCAGCCCCGGTGGGAACGGTACGGTGGTGAGATGCTCCGGACAGGAGCTGTAGGTGACCCAACGGAGGAAACGTGAAGCGCAAGAGTTCCGACCGCGTGGACGCCGCCCGAAAACTGGTTGCACCAGCCGCCGAGGACGCGATCCACGCGGCCGCTGACCGTCTTGGACCGCTGGTCCATGATGCAGCCGATCGAGTAGGGCCGCTCGCGCAGTCAGCCGCAGACAGAGTCGGGCCGCTGGCCCAGTCTGCCGCCGACCGGGTGACTCCGCTTGCTCAGACGGCATTCGACCGAGTCGGTCCGTACGTCGAGCAGGCGGTCGAGAGGGTCGGGCCGTACGCCACGGAGGCGAAGAAGCGCGGCGCCAAGGTCGCGCACGACGCCGTGGAGCGGCTGGGACCGAGACTCGACGATGCCCTGGAGCGAGTGTCCCCGGCCGTCGAGGCGGCCCGGGTGCGGATGCACGACGACCTGTTGCCCAAGCTGACCGAGGCGCTCAACGCCGCTGCGGGCAGCCCCGTCGCCATCGAGGCCGAGAAGCGCAGCCGGGCCGTGCTCGAGGCCGCGAGGGGTGAGCTGGAACCGAAGAAGCAGAAGAAGAAGGGCCGCTGGATCAAGCGGATCGCGATCGTCGCGGTCGTCGCCGGTGTCGCCGCCGTCGTGGTGAAGAAGCTGCTCGGCAGCTCGGACCAGGGCTGGCAGGCCGCGCGTCCGTCGGCACCGTACGCGCCGACTCCGCCGACGCCGAGCTCGCCGTGGTCCGAGCGCGCCGACAACCAGCACGCCAACGGCATGGTGACGCCGACACCGGCCACCGATCCGGCCGACTCGACCGATCTCGCTGCGGGGATCGCCGACGAGGCACCGACCGAGGAGATCACCGCGGTGACCGACGCGCCGGCCGCCGACGTGCCCAGCACCGACAGCACCGCCCCGGTGGGGGCTGACGAGGGAGAGGCCGTCGCCGCCGACCTGACCGAGGACGCCGACGCCGCCGCGGGTGCCGTCGCCGCCCACGAGGCCCTGAACGGCGAGGCGGTGAACGGCTCGGTGGCCGAGGAGTCGCCGGCGGAGGCCGCCCTCCGCGCGAAGTACAACGGCGAAGGTGTCTACGTCGGCTCCGAACCGCCGACCGGCTACATCATCAAGGGCAACGAGCGCTCGATGAAATACCACCTGCCCGAGGCCGCCGGCTACAACCGGACCATCGCCGAGGTGTGGTTCAACAGCGAGGAGGCCGCTCAGGCCGCGGGCTTCGTCCGCGCCCAGCGATGAGTTGATCACGAAGCACTGATCATGAAGCGGCGATGCCGGCGAGAGGAGGATCCTCGCCGGCATCGCCGTTTCTGCTGCAGGTCGACCTTGATCAGTTCAGGCCGGTGACGAACGTCCGCAGATCCTTGATCAACAAGTCGGGCGCCTCCATCGACGCGAAGTGCCCGCCGCGCTCGTAGCGGGCCCAGTGCACGACCGTGTTCTGCTGCTCCGCGATCGCGCGGATGCTGCTGCCGCCGGCGAACACGGCGATCCCGGTCGGCACCCCGGAGTTCGGCAACTCGGCGCCCCACTGCTCCGATTCTTTGTACAGCAGCATCGACGAGCCGATCGTGCCGGTGAACCAGAGGATGCTGACGCAGGTCAGCAGCGGGTCCCGATCCATCGCCTCCTCGGGCAGTTCCTTGGCCGGATCGATGTAGGTGTGCACGACATCGATCACCCAGGAGAGCAGCCCGGCCGGTGAGTCGTTGAGTCCGTTGGCCAGCGTCTGCGAGCGGCCGTGGGCTCCGGCGTAGGCCGAGGTGCTGTCGCCGCCCCACTGCTGCAGCTCGGCCAGGTTGGCCTGGTCGGCCTCGTCCCAACCGGACGGGTCCTCGTCTCCGGAGGGGATGGTGATCGGGTCGTTGACGTGGACGCCGATCACGTGCTCGGTGTCGATCCGGCCGAGCTGCGGCGCGATGAAGGAGCCGGCGTCGCCGCCGTGCGCCAGATACCGGTCGTAGCCGAGCTCGGCCATCAGCGCCGCGATCAGCTCGGCGGACCGGTCGGTGGCGCCCTCCCCCGGTTGGCGAGTCAGGCCGGAGAAACCGAAGCCGGGCAGGGTCGGGATCACCAGGTGGAAGGCCGGACCGCCGCCGTGCGAACCCGGATCGATCAGCGGATCGATCATCGCGGAGAAGTCGCCGAACGGCCAGCCGTGGATCAGCACCAGCGGCGTCGCCGCCGGATCCGCGGACCGGACGTGCCAGAAATGCAGCCGGCGGTCCTGGTGATCGAAGAGGAACTGTGGGTGCTGGTTCAGCCGGGTCTCCTCCGCGCGCCAGTCATAGCCCGAGTGCCAGTGCTCGGCCAGCCGTTTCAGGTACGAGGTCGGTGTGCCGTAATCCCAGCCCGGGCCCGGCGAATCCTCCGGCCAGCGGGTGCCGGCCAGCCGGCGGTTCAGGTCGTCCAGGTCGGCCTGCGGGATGTCGATCCGGAAGGGACGGATCCGTGTCGAGTTCGTCATGATCGCCACACTACGATTCTCTTAGGACAGGATCAGTCCTAATGATCCGGAAGGTTGTGATCATGGAAACCTCCGGACGACTGCTCCGGCTGTTGTCGCTGCTGCAGGCCAGGAAGGACTGGTCCGGCTCGGAATTGGCCGAGCGGTTGGGTGTCACGACCCGCACCGTCCGGCGCGACATCGGCCGGCTGCGTGATCTCGGCTATCCGGTCGACGCCGTCCAGGGCACCGCCGGCTACCGGCTGGGGGTGGGCACCGAACTGCCGCCGCTGCTGCTCGACGACGAGGAAGCCGCCGCGGTGGTGATCGGCCTGCGCACCAGTACGGGATCGCTCGCCGGCATCGAGGAAGCGTCGCTGCGGGCCCTGCTCAAGATCGAACAGGTGCTCCCCTCCCGGGTCCGCTACCGGGTGGGCACCCTGCACCGGGCGACCGTCCGGGTCGGCGGCGACGATCCGGCCGAGACCGTCGATCCGGCGACCCTGATGGCGGTGGCCGAGGCCTGTCGGCGCCAGGAGCGGCTCCGGTTCGACTACACCCGGCATGATCAGACGGCGACCCGGCGCACAGTCGAGCCGCACAGCCTGGTCAGCTTCCAACGCCGCTGGTATCTCGTCGCCTGGGATGTCGAGCGGGACGACTGGCGCAGCTTCCGGGTGGACCGGCTCCGGCCGCGGAGCCCGACCGGGCCACGGTTCGCCGCCCGGCCGGCACCGGAGGGTGATGTCGGCCGCTACCTCACCCGGCGGTTGTCCAGTCAGAGCTGGCCGTACCGGGCGACGGTCCGGCTGCATGCCTCGGCCGACGAGCTCGCCGACCGGGTCTGGACCGGAGTCGGCCTGCTGGAACCGGTCGACGAGCACAGTTGCCTGTTGCACGTCGGTGGGGACTCGCCCTGGGCCCTGAGCTGGATGATCACCTCGGTCGGAGTCGCGTTCACCGTGCTCGACGGGCCGCCGGAGTTGATCGACGAACTCCGGCTGCTGGCCGAACGCTGCGCCGCGGCCATCTGATCGACCGCTGGATCGGCTACGGAAGGCCGCTGGCGTTGACCATCAAGGTGGCCAGGACGAACACGATCGCGATGAAGCCGACCAGCATCGGCGCCCACCACAACTGCCGGACCTCGTCGACCCGGGCCCTGGCCGGATCTCCCGGCGGGACCAGGACCTGGACCCACTGGCCGAGGGCGTGTCCGCGGGTCTGCACCTCGAGCCGATAACGGTCGCCGTCCGGCGCGGTGAAAGCCACCGTGGAGAACCACAGTCGGCGGGCCAATGAGCTGCCCTCGAACGGGTTCCGCTCCGAATACGCGTTGACGCACTGACCCCGGACCCGCCGGCCGGTGCGGCGCAGCCGGAGGATCCGCCAGACCAGGACGATCACGATGCCGATCAAGATCAACGAGGGCACCCCGAAGACCAGGGTCGCGATGAGTCGAGGTTGCACCGGCGGTCTAGCCCTCGACCAGCCGCGCGCGCAGGGCCGACCGCTGACCCGTGGTCATGCCGCCCGCCTCGAGGAACTGCTCGACGCTGCCGTACCGCTCGGTCAGGTGGTCGATGACGCGGCTGATGTTGGTCGGCGGGGTCGGCAGCAGACCGCGGACGATCTCCCGTTCCCGCGGATCGGTCAGGGTCTCCAGATGCGCCGCCGACACGGCGGCCAGCCGGTGCTCGGTCAGCGCGTAGTCGGCCGCGATCAGCTCGGTCGGCACGCCGGCGACGGTCAACGCCATGGCGACGATCAGGCCGGTCCGGTCCTTGCCGCCGGCACAGTGCACGACCACGCCGCCCGGTGGGGCGTCGGCGACCGCGATCACCGCCGTCGTGAACAGCGCCGGCCGCAGATCGAGCATCGCGATGTAGATCTCCGCCAGCGTCATCCACTCATGATCGGGATCGGCCGGATTCTGCACCGGCAGATGCAGATAGAGCGGATCGCCGAAGAACGGGCTCGGCTCGACCTCCAGCTCCCGCTGTCGGCGCAGGTCGACGATCCGGCGGACCCCGTAATCACGGACGGCCGCGATGCCATCGGGGGTCAGCCGGTGGTGGCTGTCGGTCCTGATCAGCGCGCCGCGGCGGATCCGGCGACCGTCCGCGGTCGGCATCCCGCCGAGATCCCGGGCGTTGAGGCAACCCGGCCAGTCGAGGTGCAGCGGAACGTAGGACTCGTCGGCGGAATCGGCGGTGGTCATCGGCCTTGACTCGCGGCTCACCGGCGGGCCCGGGGCGGTTCCGGGGTCGGCGGTTGCGCCGCCGGCCGTTCGGCCAGCAACCGCATCGCCTCGGCGATCGCCCGGTCCAGCTGCGGGTCGGCCGGTCCGTCCCAGTCGCCGGGTGTGATCGGCACCTCGATGTCGGGATCGACGCCGTGGTTCTCTACGCCCCAGCCGTAGCCCTCGAGCCAGAACGCGTACCGCGGCTGGGTCACGCCGGTGCCGTCGACCAGCCCGAACCGGCCGTCGATGCCGACCACACCGCCCCAGGACCGGATGCCCACGACGGGCCCGATCCGCAGCGCCTGAGCCGCGGCACAGACGATGTCGCCGTCCGAGCCGGCGAACTCGTTGGTCACGAAGATCACCGGGCCGCGGACCGACTGCCCCGGATATTCCTCGGCCGTGTTGATCTGCCGGGCCAGGTCCCAGCCGATCACCCGGCGGGCCACCCGTTCGATCACCAGCTGGCTGGTGTGTCCGCCCCGGTTGTAGCGCACGTCGACGATCAGGCCCTCGGCCCGGGTCGCCAGCTCGATGTCGCGGTGCAGCTGTGCCCAGCCGGGCGAGGCCATGTCCGGGATGTGCAGATAGCCCAGCCGACCGTCGGTGGCGTCCCGGAGGTACGCCGCGCGGCTCGCCACCCAGGCCTGGTAGCGGATCTGTTCCTCCGACTCCAGCGGTCGCACCACCACCCGCCGGTCCTGATCCTGGCCGGGCCGGCGCAGGGTCAACTCGACCGGCTGCTGGGCCGCCCCGGTGAGTGCCGCCAGCGGACCGAAGCCCGGGTCCACCGGCCGGCCGTCGACGGCGACGATCCGGTCCCCCGGCTCGGCGCCGACCCCGGCGGCGCGCAGCGGCGACCGAGCCTCCGGATCGGAGGTCTCGCCGGGCAGGATCGAGGTGATCTGCCAGCCGTCGGCGGCCGGGGCCAGATCGGCTCCGAGCAGCCCGATCCGCTTCGCCTTCAGCTCCGGTCGGACCGCCGGCATCACGTAGGCGTGCGAGGTGTTCAGCTCGGCGACGGTCTCCCAGAGCAGGTCGATCAGGTCGTCGTGGCTGCCCAGCCGGTCGACGATCGGCCGATAGCGGTCCAGCACCGCCGACCAGTCGACGCCGTCCAGATCCTCCCGCCAGAAGTGATCGCGCATCAGCCGGCCCTGCTCGTCGAACATCTGCCGCCACTCCGCGACCGGGTCGAGCTCGAACCGCAGCCGGGACAGGTCGACGCTGATCCGGGCCGGATCGTCGTCCTCCTTGACCGCCCGGTCGGCCGGCAGCACCCGGACCTCGTCGCCCTCGCGCAGCACGAGCCGGGTCCCGTCCCCGCTCACCTCGTAGCCGTCGACCCGGTCGGCCAGCACCTCGAGCTTGCGCTCGGCGAACGCGAACAGCTCGAGCGAATCGCCCGGACCCTCGCCGGGCACGTCGGCCAGGGCCGAGCCGAGCACGCCGCGATCGGCCTCCCGGATCCAGGCCACGCCGCTCTTGGTGGCGCGCAGTCGGCGGTAGCTGCCGGACGGCACCGGGAACGGGATCAACCGTTGCTCGAAGCCGTCGGTGGCGATCTCGTCGCTGACCACCTTCGGTTCCGAGCCGGCCGGCTGGTCGGCCTTGTCGTCCTGGCCGCCCTTCTCCTCGTCCTTGTCGACGGCGGCGACGGGCCAGCCGTCGACACTCGGCCCGAACGGCGCCGGAGTGGTCGCGGCCAGCGGCACCAGGTGCGGCCGGATCGCCCCGCCGAAGGCCAGGTCGAAGGTGTGGCTGTCGTAATGCGGGTCGAAGGTCCGCGCCGACAGGAACACCAGGTATTTCCCGTCGGCGGTGAAGCTCGGCGAGAAGTCGGAGAACCGGCCGCTGGTCAGTTGCACCGGCTCGGCCTCCGGCGCGGACAGGTCGGCCAGCATCAGATAGCGGTGGCTGGGCGTCGGCTGGCTCCAGGCCAGATAGCGGCCGTCGGGCGAGAACGCCGGATCGGTGGCCTCGCCGTCGGCGCTCCGGCCGAGCTCCCGGACCGCTCCGGACTCGACGTCGATCAGGCTGATCCGCCCGTCGTGGCTGATCGCGACCAGCCGGCCGCCGGCCGGATCGGACTCGAGGCTGAGCACCCGGCCGAGCTCCCCGGCGGCGATCCGGCGCGGCGGGGTCAGCGCGTCGATGGCCCGGAGTTCGATCGCGTCCTCGCCGTCGGCGTCCGTGACGTACGCGGCCGTGCCGGTGTCACCGAGCAGCCGCGGCTCCCGGATCCGGACGGCCGAGTCGGCGGCCAGCGCGCGGGCCGGACCTTCCCGATGGGTCAGGTAGAAGGCGTTGCCGCGCCACTCCAGCACGCTGCCGTTGCCGGCCCGGTCCGGCCGGAGCTGGGTCAGCTGATCGGTCGGCTCCAGCCGGCGCGGCTGCCGGCCGGGCAGCGGCGCACCGAGGCTGAGCTCGATCGGCTCCGGATCGGTGTTCAGATCGGGCAGCCGGTAGAGCACGCCACGGGCGTGGTAGACGATCGTCCGGCCGTCGCTCACCGGATCCCGCAGGTAGCCGTCCCGGTCGGTGTGCTGGGTGTGCCGGGTCAGATCGTCGCCCTCGGCCGACACCGAATACAGGTTGGCCTGGCCGGTCGGATTGCCGGGCAGGTCGGCCTCCAGATCGGAGCCGAAGACCAGCCGGTCGCCGTACCAGAACGGGCCGACCAGGCTGGCCTCGATGTCGGGCAGCAGCCGTCGCCATTCACCGCCGCCGGCCGGATCCAGCCACAGCCGCGAGGCGGTGCCGCCGCGATACCGCTTCCAGTATTCGGGCGGCCGGCTGAACCGGCTGGCCAGCGCGATCGCTCCGGCCGGATGGAAGGCGATCATCGACGTCGGTCCGTACCCGAGCCGCTCGGTCCGACCGTCCGACCCGACCGCCCGGACCGTCGTGTGCCGCAGGTTGATCTCGCCGGCCGCGGACACCGCGAGGACGGTGTCGTCGTCCCGCCAGCCGATCACGGTGGTCTGATCCGACCCCCAGTAGGTGAGCCGCTGGATCGCTCCGCTGTCGAGCTCCTGCAGATAGACCTCCCAGCTACCGTCCCGGGTCGACGCCCAGGCGACCCGGCGGCCGTCCGGGGAGAACCGCGGATTCCGGACCGGCGCACCGTCGGCGGTCAGCCGCCAGGCGCGTCCGCCGCCGAGCGGCGCGAGCCAGACCTCGTCCCCGGCACAGAAGACGAGTTGATCATCGTTCACATCGGGGAAGCGCAGGTATCCGGCACTCATTTCGGGGTCCCCGCGGCGTTGTTCGGGGGAGCGGAGCGGAGGAGAAGAACGTCGTGGGGTGTCCTCATGCGCCCGACCCTAATATGCGCCGCTGACGTCCGGGGGCCGGGCGTGGAACCGGCCGACGGCGGCAACCATCGGTCGCGGCGGCGCACGGCCAACACCGGGGCCGGCTCGGACAACACCTGACAAAGCTCGGTCAACGTCCGCCGACGACGGTCAACAGGCCGCCGTGGTGGACGACAGCCGCGACCTCCGAAACCGGTCGATCCATGGCGTCCTGGAAGCACGCGACGACCGCTCGCCTCGATTCCTCCCAGGAGCCGCCATGATCACCGCCCGCACGGCCGCCGAGGCCGACCCGCACGTGGCCGCCGGACCGTTCCGGGCCCAGCTGAGATTCTTGATCAACTCGGGATCGGTGTCACCCGACGTGATCGCGGAACTCGTCGAGCTGCCCCATGATCAACTCCGGCCGCTGCTGGCGCCGCCAGGCCGCGGCGCCGCCGATCGGGTTCCGGTCGAAGTGGCCCGACGACTGCTGTCCGTCACGTCGACGACCGTCCGGGCAACCCGCTATCAGTTGGTGCCCGCCGGCCCGGTCCGGGTCGGCCTGCGCCGGCTGCTCGGCGCCGGCTGGAGCCGCGACCGGTTGACGGAGTATCTGCGGATGCGGCGGCCGGCGTTGGCGTTGCTGCTCACCGACCGGACCGTCTCCTGCACCCGGCTGACCCAACTGCGGGTCGCCGCCGCGGTCCGGGCGCTGAGCGCGGCCGATCCGGCCAGGACGGATCCGGGCCGGGCCACGGATCGGTCGACGCTCCGTTCGGTGGCCTGACGTGGCCGGGCCGGCGGCAGTACTGTCAGGCCTCGTGGTCGAACCCTCGGCTGGCAGCGATGCCTGACCCCCTGTTCGCGGCGCTGCTGATCATGCTCGCCGCGGCAACGGTCGGGGCCGGTCTGCCGATCGTGCTGCGGCTGCTGCCCGAGCCGGTGCCGGGTGATCCGGGCAACGGCAGCGCACCCGTGATCCCGACCGCCGATCCGCCGCCCGGCACCGATCCCCCGCTCGATCCCGACCCGCTCGATGCCGGCCGGGCGCGAGCCGATTCCAGGACCGGCGCCGATTCCTTCCCCGAGTACGACCTCGAACTGGAGGCCGACGACCACCCGGGCTGGAGTGCGCCCCGGGACGAGCCGGCCAAGATTCCCTACACAGACCTGATCCGACCGGGTTTCATCGCCGGCACCGCGCTGGCCACGGCCTGTGCCGCGGCGATCGGCCTGTTCTGGCTGCCGCGCGAGCTGACCGCGGTCTGGCTGGTGCTGGCCATGTTCGGGGTGTCGCTGGCCGCGATCGACGGTGCCACCACTTGGTTGCCGCGACGGCTCAGCTACGCGGGCTGGATCGCGATGGCGGTCGCGACCGTCGCGACGGCATTCGCCATCGCCGACGGTGGTTGGCTGCTCCGGACCGTCGCCGGGGCCGCGATCGCCGGCGCCGTCTACCTGGCGATCTGGGCCTTCAGCCGCGGCGGCTTCGGGTTCGGCGACGTCCGGTTCGCCCCGCTGCTCGGCGCCGCCGCGGCCGCCGGATCGTGGACCCTGTTGCTCTGGGCCCTGCTCTGCGGCGCGCTGCTCGGCGGAGCGTTCGGACTGGTCCGGATCCTGGCCGGCCGCCGGGGCGGTTTCCCGTACGCTCCATCGATGCTGACCGGGGTCTACCTCGCGGTGCTGCTGACCTGGCTGCTGCGGTTCGGCTGATCCGGGTCCGGCCGGTGCCTACTCCGGCTCGGCGCGGTCGAGGAGTTCACTGTCGCGGCCGGCGTGGTCGAGGACATAGAGCAGCGCGGTGGCGTACGCGTCGGCGGCGGACGGCTGAGCCGCCGTGTGATGGGCCCGATCCGGGCCGCTCAGTGACACCACATAGTCGGCGCCGGCCCGATCCAGGGAGAGGAAATGATCGCCGATCAGGTCCCGGAGTTGATCTTCGCGAGGCAGCCAGACGACCTCGCCCACCTCGACCGAATCGAGCGCCCACTCCACGGTGCCGTTGAAATGGAACCGGGGCCGGGCATCCCGGACCACCAGCTCGACCACCATGTCGCTGACCAGGAACACCGAGTCGGAGATCTCCGGTCGGGGGATGAAGAACAGGTCGCCGTTGGCGGGTTTCCACTCCAGCCGCGGACCCAGTCGGCCGGCCAACTCGCGGGAGATCATGATCTGCCAGTATGCCCCGGCGGGCCCAGCCGCGCGCCCCACGGTCCGCCCGCTGGCACGGACGGCAGCGACAGCGGCGACTGACCAGGTGTCAAGGAATCCAGGCAACGCGGCGCCGGGTTGCCCCCTCGATTAGGCTCGTCGCCGTGACCGTCCCGAGGCCCGGCTGGTACCCCGATCCGGCGGGGGTGGCTGGCCGCTACCGGTGGTGGGACGGTGCCCAGTGGACGCAGGCGATCGGCGAATCGCCCAAGGCGCCGCCGCCCGACGCGCTGGCGGCGCGACTCGCCCGCGGTGAACTCGTCGAGGACGACTCCGATTCGGGCCTCCCCGCCGAGTTGGACGACCCGGACCAGCTCGACATCGAACTGGAGCCGCGGCGCGCCTCGCCGGCCCGGATGGTGCTGGCGATCGCCCTGAGCATCACCCTGGTGGTCACCGCCGGCCTCGGAGCCGGCCTGGTGATCTGGCGCGACAGCGGGCCGCCGTCGGCGGCGGAGCAGCCGCCGCACAGCCGGGTGCCGTCGGCCAAGTCCAGCCCGGGTGCCGCCCCGACCGGTCAGCTCGACCCGAAGGACGGCACGGCCACCCTCGGCCCGGCGTCGATCACCCTGCCGGGGCCGCCGTACCGGCTCTACGCCGACCCGATCACGGTGCCGTACCTGTTCCAGACCTGTTTCCTCGCCAACGCCGAGGTGCACGCACGTTACGACGGCAGCAAGACCTGGTCCGCGAACGTGGCGCTGGCCCAGATCAGCCCCGACTTGATCAACTCGCCGGACCTGGAGAAGACCGCAGCGAAGGCGGCGGAACGCTACGCCCAGCGGTTCTTCGGCGGCCACGAAACCCGGCTCGGCCGGCTGTCCGTCTCGGACTGGTCGGTGGACGGACATCCCGGCGTGATGATCAACTTCCGGGTCAGTTACGACGTCAAGCAGCTGGCCAGCAAGTACGACAAGGTGTCGGTGATCTTGGTCCGGCTGGACGACGGCTCGTTCATCGCGGCGACCAGTTCGGTGCCGAACGACGCCGATCCGGAGCTGGCGGAACTGGCCCTGGAAGCCCTGGAATCGCTCCGGATCAAGGAGTGATCGTCAGCCGGCCACGGTCCGGCTGAGGCTGACCCACTGTTCCAGCTGAGCCGCCGCCGCCCCGGTGTCGACCGCGGTCGTCACCCGCTGCAGGTTGCCGCCGAGCTGTTCGACCAGCCGGTCCGGGTGCGGCCCGTCCCACGCGGTCAGGCCGGCCGCGGCGTTCAGCAGCACGATGTCGCGGACCGGGCCGGGCGCGCCGGCCAGCATGTCCCGGGCGATCCGGGCGTTGACCGCCGGCGTGCCGCCGAGCAGATCCTCCGGCCGGGATCGCGGCAGCCCGAGCGAGGCCGGGTCGAACTCCACGGTCACCAGCGGTGTGCCGGGCCCGAACAGCCACAGCTTCGAGGTGGTGGTCGTGGTCAGCTCGTCCAGACCGTCGCTGCCGTGGAAGACCAGCCCCTGCTGACCGCGGGACGCGAACACGCCGGCCAGCAGGCCTGCCATCCGGGGGTCGGCGACGCCGGCCGCGACCGCCGACGGCTGGGCCGGATTGGTCAGCGGGCCGAGGAAGTTGAACGCGGTCGGCACGCCCAGCTCACGTCGGACCGGACCGGCGTGCCGGAACGCCGGATGGTAGTGCGCGGCGAACAGGAACCCGATCCCGGCCTTGGCGATCACCTGCTGCTGCAGCTCGGGATCAAGATCGAGCACCAGCCCGAGCTCCTGCAGCAGATCGGCCGATCCGCAGGCCGACGAGGCGGCCCGGTTGCCGTGCTTGACCACCCGGGTGCCCGCCGCGGCGGCCACGATCGCCGCCATGGTGGAGATGTTCACCGTGCCGGCGCGGTCGCCGCCGGAGCCGACGATGTCCAGGGCCGGCCCGGGCAGCTCGATCCGGGTGGCGAACTTGATCATGGTCTCGGCCAGGCCGGTCAGCTCGTCGACCGTCTCACCCTTGGCCCGCAGCGCGACCAGGAAGCCGGCCATCTGGGCCGGCGTGGCGACACCGTCGAGGATCTGGTCCATCGCCCAGGCGGTGGACCGGCTCGGCTGGTCCTCGCCGCGGATCAGGCCCGACAACAGGTCCGGCCAGGTCAGCTCCGCGACTCCGGTGTCGTCCGTCATCGGTGGTTCTCCCTCAGGTCAGGTCTGGGCGGAGGAGGTGATCGCGCCGGTCGATCGGCGGATCAGATCGGCCAGCGCGGTCGGCAAGCGTACGGGATCGACCGGGTACGGGACGATCGCGTCGGCCAGCGCCCAGGTGGCCAGCCAGGCGTCGTCCGGCCGGGCCGCCAGCAGCAGCACCGGCGGACCGTTCAGCACCTCGGCCTTGATCTGCCGGCACAATCCCATCCCGCCCGGCACGGCCTCGCCGTCCAGCACCACCACGTCGACGCCGCCGGCATCCAACTCGGTCAGCACGGCCGGCTGGGTGGCGACCTCGAGGACACGGATCTCCGGCAGGTCGGCGGCGAGCCGACGGCCGAGCGCGAGCCGGACCTGATCGCGGCGGTCCCGGTCGGAGGCGTAAAGCAGAACGGTCAACGGCTTCTCCGCCGCTTCGCCGTGCTGCCCTGCCTGCTGCTCAGTTGCCATGATCGCCCTCATCCTCACCGGTCGCGCTGGAATCGCTGAGATCGTACCGTGCCGCGCGGGCACCGGGTTCAGCCGGCGGCCTGCAGTTGTCCGCGCCGGAGGTCGGCCCGACCGCAGTGCCGGGCCGGCTCCCGAAAGGGTCGTAGCGCACCGCCGCACCCTGGTGCTGGGTGCGATCCAGGACCGCGCAGCAGACCGTGGCCAGACACACACTCGACATTGCCAGCCCCGACGTGACCGGGCCGGTATACCCAGACATAATGACCCCGTGGCTCTACACACGCACTCCACGACCGCAGCCGCCGCCAAGCCGGCTGGGGCCCTGCACAACATCCCGCAGTCCCGGCTGCGCGGGCATCCGGGCCGCCCCGACATGGTGGCCGTGGGGACCATCGTGTGGCTCGCCTCGGAGCTGATGTTCTTCGCCGCGCTGTTCGCCGGCTACTTCACCATCCGCAACGTCACCAACGGCCAGGCCGCCGCCCTCGGCGTCGAGTCGCTGTGGTCGACCGAGACCGGTCTGCTGAACATCCAGTTCGCGATCCTCAACACCAGCGTGCTGGTGGCCAGCTCGATCACCTGCCAGATGGGCGTCTTCGCCGCCGAGCGCGGCCAGGTCGGCCGCTCCGGCTCGCTGCTGCAGGTGAACAAGTGGGGCCTGCGCGAGTGGTACGTGCTGACCTTCGTGATGGGCTCGTTCTTCATCGGCGGCCAGGTCTATGAGTACGCGGAGCTGTTCCACGAAGGCCTGTCCCTCTCCGCCAACGGTTACGGATCGGTGTTCTTCCTCGCCACCGGGTTCCACGGCCTGCATGTGCTCGGCGGCCTGATCGCCTTCCTGTTGCTGCTCGGCCGGACCTTCCTGGCCCGCACCTTCACCCACGAGCAGGCGGTCAGCGCCGTCGTGGTCTCGTACTACTGGCACTTCGTCGACGTGGTGTGGATCGCGCTGTTCTTCGTGATCTACATCCTCAAGTGACCCTGCCGGCCGAACTTTCCACAACCGAATAGCTCGACGACTGCAAGGTCAGCCCCCACACCGAGAGGGACCCCCGCCGTGCGCTTCCTGTCCGCCAAACGACGCCATCCGGCCGTAAAGGTCTTGATGCTGTTGTTCGCACTCGTCGTGATCGGCGGCGTGTATTCGCTGGTCTCGCCGACGGAGCAGGTCTCGGCCGACACCGGCAAGAGCCAGCAGATCGCCGAGGGCAAGGCGCTGTTCGCGGTCGGCTGCGCCTCCTGCCACGGACTGAACGGTGAGGGCCAGGTCAACGGCACCATCCAGGGCCCACCGCTGATCGGCGTCGGCGCCGCGGCGGTCGACTTCCAGGTCGGCACCGGCCGGATGCCGATGGCGCAGCCGGGCCAGCAGGCGCCGCGGAAGCCGAAGGTCTACTCCGACGAAGAGATCGCCGCGCTGGCCGCGTATGTCGCCTCGCTCGGCCCCGGCCCCAACATCCCCGCGCCGGAGGAATACAGCGGCGAGGGTTTGTCCGAGGAGGACATCGCCCGTGGCGGTGAGCTCTTCCGGACCAACTGCTCGGCCTGCCACAACTTCGCCGGCTCCGGCGGTGCGCTGCCGAACGGCAAGCACGCGCCGACGCTGGTCGGGGTCGACAACCGGTATCTGTACGAGGCCATGCAGACCGGACCGCAGCAGATGCCCGCCTTCCCCGATCGCGCCATGACTCCGGAGGAGAAGCGGCAGATCATCGCGTACCTGAACGAACTGCACGGACAGCCGAACCAGGGCGGTCTGACTCTCGGTTCGCTCGGACCGGTCAGCGAAGGCTTCTGGGCCTGGGTCTTCGGCCTCGGGGTGCTGGTCATCTTCACCGTCTGGATCACGGCAAAGGGAGCTCGCGCGAAATGAGTGACACCCGGGGCGGCGAAACCGACCCCCAATCCCCAGTGACACAGCGCAAGGAATTGGCGACGTCCAGCCTCGGCGGCGTGGACACCGGCCTTGATCATCCCCGCTACCCGGTCCCCGATCCGGGCCTGGAGGAGCATCACCCGCGGCTGACCGATGTCGACCCGAAGGCGGCGGACCGGGCGACCCGCCAGGTCGCCACCATGTTCGGTCTGGTGCCGGTGCTGGCGATCGCTTTCGTGGTGATCTACCTCGCGGTCCCGAAGGACATGTACATCGATTTCGGCCCGCTGCACGCCAACGCGCAGCACGTCGGGCTCGGAGTGACCGCCGGCCTCGCGATCCTGCTGATCGGCATGGGCGCGATCCAGTGGTCCCGGCAGATCATGGCCGATCACGAGATCAGCGACGAGCGGCACGAGTTGCGGTCGACCGACGAGGACCGCGAGGCGATCGTCGCCGACGTCAACGCCGGCATCGACGAGTCCCAGATCACCCGGCGCAAGGTGCTGGGCCGCAGCCTGGCCGGCGCCCTCGGTGCGCTGGGTCTGCCGGCGCTCATCGTGCTGGCCGACCTCGGCCCGTGGCCGGTGGCGGCGACGCGCAAAGAGACGATCATGAAGACGATCTGGGCCGAGGGCGTCAAGCTGGTGCAGGACGTGACCTATACCCCGATCAAGGCCCAGGACCTGCGGATCGGTCAGCTGATCAACGGCCAGCCGGAGAACCTCGAGGACCTGCACGGGGCCGAGTTCCAGCAGGCCAAGGCGAAGTCGTCGATCGTCGTCGTCCGGATGGACCCGAACCGGATCAAGATCCCGGACTCGCGCCGGGACTGGCAGGTCGGCGGGATCCTCTGCTATTCCAAGATCTGCACCCACGTCGGCTGCCCGATCAGCCTGTGGGAGGACCAGACCCACCACCTGCTCTGCCCCTGCCACCAGTCGACGTTCGATCTCGGCGATTCCGGCGTCGTGGTGTTCGGCCCGGCGGCCCGTGCTCTGCCGCAGCTTCCGATCACGACGGATGCGGAGGGATACTTGATTGCCCGGAGCGATTTCACCGTGCCGGTGGGGCCGAGTTTCTTCGAGCGCGACTCCCACGGCGACTACCAAAAGGGTGATAACTGATGGCGAAACCAGCCAAAAGCGTCACCGCCAGCCCGACGACCCAGGCCCAGGTCCCGGCCAAGCAGCCGGGTCCGGTGCTCAAGGCGGCGGCCGGCCCTGCCGGCTGGGCCGATGAGCGATTCAGCGTCGCCAAGGTCGGCCGGGCCAATCTGCGCAAGATCTTCCCCGATCACTGGTCCTTCCTGCTCGGCGAGATCGCCCTGTACTCGTTCATCGTGCTGCTGATCACCGGGGTGTTCCTGACCCTGTGGTTCAAGCCGTCGATGGCCGAGATCGAATACGACGGCTCGTACCAACTGCTCAAGGGCCTGCACATGTCGGAGGCCTTCGCCTCGACGCTGAACATCTCCTTCGACATCCGCGGCGGGCTGCTGGTCCGGCAGATGCATCACTGGGCCGCGCTGCTGTTCGTGGTCGCGATGTACGCCCACATGATGCGGACGTTCTTCACCGGCGCCTTCCGCAAGCCGCGCGAACTGAACTGGATCCTCGGCGTCCTGCTGCTGATGACCACCATCCTCGCGGGCCTGACCGGCTACTCGCTGCCGGACGACCTGCTCTCCGGCATCGGGGTCCGGTTCGTCGACGGGCTGGTCCGGTCGGTCCCGTTGATCGGCACCTGGGCGGAGTTCTTCGTCTTCGGCGGGGAGTTCCCGGGTGACCTGATCATCTCCCGGTTCTACATGATGCACATTCTGTTGATCCCGGCGATCCTGCTCGGCCTGATCGCCGCGCACGTCGGGCTGGTGTTCTTCCAGAAGCACACCCAGTACCCGGGTCCCGGCCGGACCGAGAAGAACGTGGTCGGCTATCCCCTCTTCCCGGTCTACATGGCCAAGGCGGGCGGCTTCTTCTTCATCGTGTTCGGCGTGATCGCGCTGATGAGCGCGCTGATGCAGATCAACCCGGTGTGGGCCTACGGTCCGTACAACCCGGCCGAGATCACCGCCGGAACTCAGCCGGACTGGTATCTGGGCTTCGTCGAGGGCGCGGTCCGGATCATGCCCGGCCTGGAATCCCACATCGGCGGTACGACCTGGTCCTGGAACGTCTTCATCCCCGGGGTCGGGCTGATGATGTTGTTCCCGGCGATCCTGGTCGCCTACCCGTTCGTGGAGCGGTGGGTGACCGGCGACAACTCCGAGCACCACATCCTGGAGCGGCCGCGGAACAACCCGACCCGGACGGCGTTCGGCGTCGCCGGGATCGTCGGGTACGGCCTGTTCTGGGCCGGCGGCGGCAACGACCTGCTGGCCGTGATCTTCGACGTGTCGCTGAACTCGGTGACCAACTTCCTCCGGGTCGCGGTGTTCGTCGGTCCGGTGTTGGCGTTCTTGATCACGAAGCGGATCTGCATCGGCCTGCAGCGTCGCGACGAGGCCCGACTGCTGCACGGCGCGGAGTCCGGGATCATCGTCCGAGCACCGTCCGGCGAATACTCCGAGCAGCATGTCCCGGTCAGCCAGGAGGAGGCCTACACCCTCACCCAGCACCGGGAGTACCTGCCGCTGGAGCCGATCCGGGACGGCGAGGGCGACGATCTGCGCGACGCCGAGGTCAAGGCGGAGAACACCCGCCGGCTGGCCACCCGGTTCTTCTACCAGGACGCCTTGCGCAAGCCGACCCGGGCCGAGCTCGAGGAGGCTGCCGAGCACCAGGCGCACGGCAACGGGCACGGCAATGGCCACGGAAACGGGCACGGTGACCACGAGGTCGAGGGCACCGATCAGCCGGAGCTCGAGGCCGGCGACGAGACCACGAAGACCGAGTCGACCACCCACTGACCTGACCCGAATCGCCACCTCTGCCACAACGGCAGAGGTGGCGTTTCGCTGTCCCCGGCTGACGCCGCGAATCGCTGGCCCTCGATCTCTTTCGTGATCATGGGGCATTGGGGCGGCGCGCCGCTAGGGTCGGGGGATGCTGCAACTGCTGCCGTGGCTGCTCGGCGCACTGGCGCTGTTCTGCCTGGTGATCGTCGCCAAGCCTGGCCTGTTCCGGGACTGGACCGTCCGGCTGTCCGGCACCCACGGCCGCAGCGCCGACGACCGCCGGACGCGGCTCGGCGACCTTCCCCGCCCGGCGGTCCGGGTGATCTATCTCGGGGTAGCGGTCCTGTTGGCCGTGGTCGCGTTCCAGGTGCCCGGCTGGATCGCCGCCGACGACGTCTGCGACCAGATCGAGCAGGTCTACGACGCCGCCGGCGACGGCTGGGATCTGGACGCGGCGAGGACCGCTGCGGCCGAGCGCGGCCTCGAGATCGAGGCCAAGGCCCGTACCTCCGGCTCGACCAAGATCACCACGGTCACCGTGACCAAGGACGGCCGGGAGGTCGCCAGCTGGCGAACCGGAGCGGTCTCCTCCGGCGTCAGCTGCGAGTGAGCCGCTCGTCCACCGTGCGGCCGAGCTCGGCCGCGATCGCGCGATACTCGGGCACCGGATCGACCCCGTCGCGGCTGAGCAGCTGCACCACGACCTGGTCCGCACCGGCGTCCAGGTGGGCGGTCAGGGCCGCTGCGACGGTCGCGGCGTCGCCGTGCGGCGCCAGCGCGTCGATCAGCCGATCGCTGCCGCCGCCGGCGAAGTCCTGCTCGGTGAAGCCGAGGGTGCGCAGGTTGTTCAGATAATTGGTCAGTTCCAGGTAGAACGACACCCGCTTCCGGCCGAGCTCCCGCGCCGGGGTCGGGTCGGGATCGAGGACGACCTTCTGCTCCGTCGCGAGGAACGACCCGGAGCCGATCAGCTCCCGCGCGCGACGGGTGTGTTCCGGCGTCACCAGATATGGATGCGGGCCGGCGGTCCGGTCCGCAGCGAGCCGCAGCACCTTGGGGCCGAGGGCGGCCAGCACGATGTCTTGACGCGGCACCGCGGCCGCGTCCAGCCGGTCCAGATAGTCCACGATCGTGGCGTACGGGCTCCGATACTCCTTGGTCGCCTCCGGATGACCGATCCCCACCCCGAGCACGAACCGGCCGGGGAACCGGCCGGCCACCCGGTGGTAGGACTCGGCCACCGGCTCCGCCTCGTCGGCCCACATGTTGACGATCCCGGTGCCGACCACGATTCGCTCGGTCGCGGCCAGCAGCTCTTCGACCTTGATCAGGTTTCCGGGGGCCAGGCCGAGCCAGATCGACTGATAGCCGAGTTCCTCGAGATTCTGGGCCAGCTCCGGCTCGACCTGGTCGGCTCGCTGCCAGACCCCGACGCCTCGTGTCTTGTTGTTCACCATGATCAAGGCAACCGGGTCGGGGCCGCCAGCATTCCCCGTCCGCTGCGCAGACTCAGACCTCGGGGACTCCCGCCTCGACCGGCACCAGCTCCCCCGGCCGCGGCGGCTCGGGCGGGGTGCCGTCGCCGAACGGTCGGCCGCCGAGCAGCTCGCGGTGATGCGGCTCACGCCAGTTGGCCAGGTCCGGGCCGGCCGGAACGATCTTGGTCGGATTGATGTCGGTGTGCACCACGTAGTAGTGCCGCTTGATCTGGTCGAAGTCGGTCGTGTCGCCGAACCCGGGCGTGCTGAACAGATCCCGGGCATAGGCCCAGAGCACGTCCAGCTCGGACAGCTTGTGCCGGTTGCACTTGAAATGGCCGTGATAGACCGAGTCGAACCGGGCCAGCGTGGTGAACAGCCGCACGTCGGCCTCGGTGATCGTCTCCCCCACCAGGTAGCGCTGGCCGCGGAGCCGCTCGGTCAGCCAGTCCAGCCGGGAGAACAGCCGGTCGTAGGCCTGCTCGTACGCCTCCTGGGAGCCCGCGAAGCCGCACCGGTAGACGCCGTTGTTGACGTCTTGGAAGATCAACTCCGCCACCTCGTCGATCTCGTCGCGGTGATCATCGGGATAGAGATCGGGCGCCCCGTCGCGATGGAACGCGGTCCACTCGGTCTCGAAGTCGATCGTGATCTGCGGATAGTCGTTGGTCACCACCGCTTTCGTCGGTACGTCGACGATCGCCGGCACCGTGATGCCGCGCGGATAGTCCGGGATCCGGGCGAAGTAGGCCTGCTGCAGCCGCTCGTAGCCGAGCACCGGATCGACCCCGCCGGGATCAAGATCAAACGTCCAACTCCGCTTGTCGTGAGTCGGCCCGCACAACCCGAGGGAGATCGCTTCCTCCAGCCCGAGCAGCCGCCGGACGATCATGGTCCGGTTGGCCCAGGGACAGGCCCGGGCGGCCACCAGGCGATAGCGGCCCGCCTCGACCGGAAAGCCGTCGCGACCGTCGGCGGTGATCCTGGTGGTGATGTAGTTGGTGTCTCGTCTGAACTCGCCCGTCTCGACGTAGCTGCCCGCCTGACCATCGTCGTTGTCGCTCATGATCGTTGAGGGTACGCCTCGCTCCGCCGGTCCAGAAGGTGTGTCCCGGACCACGCCGGCGACATGCATGATCAATACTTCCGCTCGCGGTGATAGCGCGATAGCATGCCTGCGATTGGTGACGCTCGGGGGTCAACGCCAACCGTTGAGGTCCGTTTCCGCGACCTCAACGTGGCACCCCCCGTCCAGTTTCACTTGCTTCAATGGTTGAAGCGAGTCTACGAATTCGGGGGTCCGCAGAATGCGCGCTGCTGCACGCACGGCAGTCGTCAGTTCGATCATCGCCGGAGCACTGTTGCTCGGCACCTACGCCACGATCCAAGCCAGTGCCGATCCCACGTCGCGGCCGACCGCGACGGCCAAGGGTGAGCACACCAACTCCCCGGACTACTGGGAGACCAAGCTCGAGAACAAGGGCTACACCGGGGTCAACTGTGTGAAGTTCGAGCCGGTGCAGACGCCGTATGTCGTTCCGGACGGCGCTTGGGTGCTGCTGGTCCTGAAGGCCGGATCCGGCGACGACGAGAATGCGAAGTTCTGGAATCCGGAGCCCGGCAAGTCGTACGAGCATCCGTCGGGCAAGGACATCTCGCACGTGATCTTGTGCAAGGGGCAGCGGGGCCCGAGTGAGTCGCCGACGCCGACCCGACCGCCGACGAAACCTCCGACGCCGAGCGAAACCCCGACGCCGAGCGAAACCCCGACGCCGAGCGAATCGCCGACGCCGAGCGAGTCCCCGACGCCGAGCGAGCCGCCGACCCCGAGCGAATCGCCGACGCCGAGCGAGTCCCCGACCCCCAGCGAGTCCCCCACGCCGAGCGAGACTCCGAGTGAACCCCCGGCAGCCAGCGAGTCGCCGGCGCCGTCGGAGTCCCCGACACCGACGCCGAGCGAGTCCCCAGCACCCACGCCGCCGAGCGATCCGCGACCCGGGTTCGGCACCGGGGCGGACGGCACGTCGGGCTGGCCGCTGCTGATCGGCGCCGGCGTCGTCGGCACGGCGCTCTCCGTGTTGCTGCAGCGCCTGCGCCGTCGCCGCTGATCGTGAGTCGACTGCTGCGTTCGCTGCTGGTCGGCACGGCCGCGCTGCTGTCTGTCGGGCTCCTGGTGGCCTGCCAGGCGGCACCGCCGGCCGGGCCGGCCGACGGCGGGGCGACCGCACCACCCTCGGCCGCGGCCGAGGGGGCCTCGCCGTCGCCGAAGGCCGTACCGCAGCCGCGGGACCGGCCGACCGCCAAGACGACCGGATCGGGGACCGTCCCGACCGATCCGCCGAGCAGCCGTCGACCCGATGACCGATCGGTTCCGCAGTCCGAGCTGGTCCGGTTGGAGATCCCGGAGGTGCTCAGCGGTGACGCCGGCGGCGCGATCTCACCCGATCCGTCGACCAACGAGCTGACGCCCCCGGAGACCGACCTGGTCTACCGCTGGGCCGAGCGCGGCCGCCCCGGCACCGACGCCACCGACACCGTCTATCTCCTGGGCCACACGGTGCGCGCCGGCGGCGGGGTGTTCGACCCGCTGCAGGAGGTCGAGATCGGCCAATCGATCATCGTCGACACCGAGCAAGGGGAAGTCAGCTACCGGGTCGAGGCGACCCGGATGTACCCCAAGAACCAGATCCAGCAGGCCGACGAGGTGTACGCCTCAGTGCCCGGCCGGCTGATCTTGGTCGGCTGCTACCTGAACCCCGACGGTTCGCGGCAGGACCTGAACTTTGTCGTCTTCGCCCAACTCGACTGAGGCCCTGACCCTTCGGTCGGCGGGCATTCGCCGGCAGCTAGGGTCGGTCCCATGGAAGGAACCAACTGGGGCGGTCAGTTGATCATGGTCGACGCGCCGGACGGGCCTGCCGATGCCTATCTGGTGCCCGGTCCCGCCGACACGACCCATCCCGGTGTGCTGCTGTTCGTCGACGCGATCGGCCTGCGACCGCAGATCGAGTTGATGGCGGACCGGATCGCCGGCTGGGGTTACACGGTGTTCGCGCCGAACGTGTTCTATCGCGCCGGCCGGGCCGCCGAGCTGGCGCCGACCACCGACCTGCGACAGCCCGGGGAGCGGGAGGCGTTCTTCGCCACCATGGGCAACCGCCGGACCGGCCTGAACACCGAGAACCTGCTCCGCGACATCGCCGGCTACCTCGACCTGCTCGTCGCTCAGCCCGGCGTCAACGACAGCTGGATCGGCGCCACCGGTTACTGCATGGGCGGCATCCTCGCACTGCGGGCGGCAGCCGCGCACCCGGACCAGATCCGGGCCGCCGGCGCGTTCCACGCCGCCAACCTGGTCACCGAGGAGCCGGACAGCGTGCACCAGGTGATCAAGACCGTGACCGCCGAGGTGCTGGCCGGCCACGCCGACAACGACCGGGCCAACCCGCCGGAGGCGATAGCCGCGTTCGACGACGCGCTGCGGGAGGCCGGGATCACCTTCAACACCGCCGTCTATCCCGGCGCCGCGCACGGCTACACGATGGCCGACACGTCGTCGTACGACGAGGCCGGCGCCGAACGCCACTTCCGCGAGCTCCAGGACCTGTTCGCCCGCACCCTGTCAGCACCCGACGCTCCCTGAGCGATGCGGCCTCGCCGCGCGCCGGATTGAGAAGATTCGGATGATCATCCGGTCATTGTGCTTGTCGATGGGGACGTGAGGGGTTTCGTTCCCTGAGCCTGTCGAAGGGCAGGCCCGATGGCGTCCCTTCGAGCGTACTCTCCAGAGTCGACTCGCCTCGCCCTTCGACAGGCTCAGGGATCGAAATCCTCACGTCCCACCAGCAGCAGCACTGATGCTTCGATCGGCCGCGGCAGGTCAGCGGTCGACGTAGCGGGTCAGCTGCTGGATCAGGGCATCCGGGGTGACCACGGAGACGTGCGGTGCCAGGTTGTCGACCACGTGGCCGAGGTCGTCCAGCGTCATGCTCCAGCAGTGCATCACCACCACCGAATAGCCGTCGGCCGAGGTCGGATCGGTGGCCGCCGCGTTGAGGGTCTCGATCACCTGATCGGGTGAGCTCAGGCCGTCCCAGAGCATGGTCCGGGCCGACACGACCGGCTTGTCCTCGACCCAGCGGACCCGGCCGCGAAGGCCGTCATACCGGCTGTATTCCAGGTAGATCAGGCCGGTGATCTGATCATGACGCAGGTAGGCCGACCACAGCTCCGGGTCGTCGAACGACTCGAAGTCGAGGATCTGCACCACCCCGAGATCGGCTCGCTCCATCGCCCGGGCCAGCCGGCTGGTGTGCACCCTCAACTCGTCGCGCGGATAGCGGCTCGGATAGAGGTAGCCGCCGCCGGACGGACCCACGACGAACCGGTCTTGGTGCGGCCCGTCGGAGGCGTTGCGGTAATACCAGTCGAGCACGGACGGGGCGAGGTCGATCGCCGACGGCGGCACGCCCCAGCCGAGGTCGAACGTGCCGCGGCGCGGGCCGGCGAACCAGTTCGGGCTGGTCGGCAGGTCGTTCAGCAGCCACTGCACGTTGTCGCCGTCGGTGACGACGAAGGCGACCTGGTGTTTGGTCCGGCCCGGCGATCGTGGCCGGATCGGCGCCCGCTGCCGCAGCCGGGGCTTGCTGATGCCGGACAGGCAGGCCAGGTTCGCGGCCCAGTCGGCGGGGATCGACGCCACACCGGCGGCCGAGGAGACCCCAACGAACGCATCCTCACCCTCCCGGGCGTCGCCCCAGCCGAGCACGGCCGCGTCCGGGTCGAGGTCCTGCACCACCGACCGGCGGAAGTCGGAATTGCCGTTATAGAAGGTGAACGCGCCGGCCATCGTGGCGTAGTCGCGGAGCTGATGGGTGAACATTCCGACCTCGGGATCGGCCTTCTGCTCGACCACCAGGTCGCTCCGCAGTTTGCTCCGATACGTCCGCCAGGCCCACGCGTCGTCGCGGTCGCGGACGTCGGCGAGCCGGCCCAGTCCATGATCGATCGCGGACTGCTCGTCGGCTTCGGCCACCGCGATCCCGCCCACCGCCCCGGCCACGGTGGTCGCGACGTTGATCGTAGGGCCGCCGGACCGGTAGAGGACGTAACCCGCCACCCGATCGGCGAACCGGTCGACCAGGCGCCACGGACCGTCGGCCGGGGTTGCCGGCAGGTCGTACCTCTCGGTCAGGTCCGCCAGCCAGAGCTGATAGCCGTTCGCCAGGTCGAAGTAGATCGCCGACCCCTCCGTCCGGCCGTGGCCGGGCCGGGCCAGCAGGCCCTGCAGGGTAGCGATCATGATCGCTTCGTCGTCGGTCAGCCCGGCCCGGTCCACGACGAACAGCTCGGTCGGCCGCATCCCCTTGGGGTACGGGGACTTCGGCGGAGCGGCCTCCGCGTGGACCGGCTCTTGGGCGCCGACCATGCCGACAGCGACTGCCGCCGTGGAGAGGGCACCGAGGGCCTGCCGGCGCGGGATCGGGGGTGAGTTCGTGCTGCCGGGATCGTCCATGATTCCGCCGCCCTCCGTTGGCTGGTTTGCGCCGACCGTAAAGGGCCGGGTCGGCCAGGTCAAGGAACGTGCCAGGACCCTGGACAGTCTCGGCGAAGGGCCGCCGGCCGGTGCTTCGTGATCTTGGGTGCCGTGCGTTGGGGGTGGCGACGTGGAGACGAAAAGAGCGGCAAGGGGCACGGGTTCGGCGCCGGGTGAGTCTGTCGGCCGCTTACGCCGGCCGGTAGGAAGTCGGGTCATCGAGTGTCGAGCTTTCGACGCGGCGACGCAGATCTCAGGTCTGTGCTGATCTCAGGTCGATAGCTCGTCACTCGACGATCAACGCCCGACGCTGGCGGGCGGACCCAACGCGACCGCCGCCGAACCTCGCCGCCCCCTTTGTTGCCAAGAAGGCCCAGATGCTCCCAACTCGACAGCGTGTCCGCCCCGAGGGTCACCAGATTCGCGGTTCGCATCCCGCGTCTGCTCGACGCGACCGATCTGGGCAAACGCGACTGTTGCAGCGGTCGCGCCGGCCGATGACGGCCGCGCCGGCGAACCCTACCGTCGAGCTAGCCTCAATACCGTTCAGTTAGGATGACATCGGTGTAGTTTGGTGGCATGCCGCGTGCTGGATGGAAGAAGCCTGAGACCGGGCGCCGCTTGTCCGACTTGGTGTCGGTGGGGGTGCTGACACGTGTGTTCCCGCCGGGGTTGGTCGATGAGGTGATCGCCGAGGTCGGCCGGACCGAGCAGCGGCATCGTTCCTTGCCGGCGCGGGTGATGGCCTACTTCTCGATCGGGATGGCGCTGTATTCGGAGGGTTCTTATGAGGACGTTCTCGCGCAGCTGACCGACGGGCTCTCGTGGGCTTCGGGGTGGACCGAGACGTATGCGCCGCCGAGCAAGTCCGCGATCTTCCAGGCCCGCGCCCGGCTGGGCGCGGAGCCGTTGAAGGCGCTCTTCGAGCGGGTCGCTGCTCCGATCGGGACGGACGCGATGCCGGGGGTGTGGCTGGCAGGGCGGCGGCTGGTCGCGATCGACGGGATGTGTCTCGACGTCGCCGACACGGCCGTGAACGCCGAGCACTTCGGGCGTCCTGGGGTCAACAAGGGCGAGCAGGCGGCGTTTCCCCAGGCACGGGTGGTCGCGTTGGCCGAGTGCGGCACCCACGCAGTCCTTGCAGCCGAGGTCGGCACCTACGCCGCGTCCGAGGCCGCGCTGGCCGAGCCACTGCTGACCAGACTGGGGCCCGGGATGCTGCTCACCGCCGATCGCGGGTTCTTCTCATACGCCCTTTGGCGCAAGGCATCCGCGACCGGCGCCGACCTGTTATGGCGGGTCCGCACCGACAAGTCTGCCCCGAAGCCCACCCGCCTCGAAGACCTGCCTGACGGTTCCTGGCTGGCTCACCTGCGCCAAACGCACTCCGCTGCCGCACGGCGCGCAGAGCCGATCCCGGTCCGGGTCATCGATTACACCATCGACGACGGCCGCGAGAACCCTGAGACCTACCGACTCTTCACCACCCTGACCGACCCCGACGAGGTCTCCGCGGTCGACCTGGCCGCGGCCTACACCCAACGGTGGGAAGTCGAGTTGACCTTCGACGAACTCAAGACCCACCAGCGCGGACCGCGCACCGTGCTCCGCTCAAAGTCTCCAGACCTGGTGCTCCAGGAGATCTGGGGCCACCTGTGCTGCCACTTCGCGATCCGGACCCTGATGGCCGAGGCTGCGACCCATTCCGGGCACGATCCGGACCGGGTCAGCTTCGTGGCGGCGCTGCGGATCACACGCCAGACCCTCGCCCACCCGGGCGCTTTTCCCCCCTGACAACCCCGTCCGCGACAATCCAGGCTGGCTCAGCTTCCTCCGCCGACTCATCTGCCGGCTCAACCCGGTCCGCCGCCGACGCTCGGCCCCACGCGTCATCAAACGCAAGTACGTCAAGTGGCACGTCAAACGCGCCCACCACGCAACCTGGCCCCAACCCGAGCATCCACCAAACTACGCCATCACCTCACCTAACTGAACGGTATTGGAGCTAGCCTCGATCTTTCATGATCTTGGCCTCGCTGCCCGGTGTCCGTGACCCGTTCACGCTTCCCAGACACAGGTCGCGGTTCCCTGCCGGATACCCGGACCAGGGGAACAACCAAGCCCTCTGATCATGAAAGATCGAGGCTGGTGCCCTGCGCCCGAAGTTCGTGCGCAGGACACTAGCAGACCGGCCGGAGCCGGGCGATCAGCTCGCCCCGGCTGCGTACCCCGGTCTTGCCGAACACGGACTTGAGATGATCTTGGACCGTGTGGGCGGAGATGAAGAGCCGGTCGGCGATCTCGGCGGTCGAGTGGCCGGCCAGCACTTCGCGACAGATCTCGCGTTCGCGCGCCGACAGTCCGTAGGCGGCCAGCAGCAGGACGACCAGCCGGTCGCCGGAGGTCGGCTCGATGGTGATCGCGAGCTGTCCTTCCGGGCCGCCGATCAGCGGGCTCGCCTCGAGTTGCGCCCAGCGGCCCCGTGCGTCCCGCAGCCGGCCGTGGCAGCTGCCCGAGGCCGACGACCGGGCGCCCGCCGCCAGCACCCGCATCATCACCAGGAACCGGCCGGGGGTGAGCTCCTCCACGCCGTCTCGCCAGTCCTGCGCGGCGGCGGTCAGGCCGCGGAGTTCGCCGGCGTCGTCGAGCACCACGATGGCCGGCCGGCCGGATCCGGCCCGGGTTGCTTCCGCGCGTACGGCCAGTCGGGTCGCGCAGCCGACCGCCGGTGCGACGGCGGCCAGGAACTCGGTCTCGCGGAGGCTGAAGTCCTGTCCGGCCCGGACCAGCCCGGCGGCTCCCCACCAGGCACCGGCGTCGGCGAACAGCACCCGGACCTCCCGATCAAGACCGAGCGGCCGCCAGATGCCGTGGTAGCGACTGCTCCGGGCGAGCTCCCGCTCCGGCAGGTCGGAGAGCCGGGCGATCGGCTGGCCGCGCCGGGCCAGGGCGGCGAACGCCTGCGGCTCGGCGCGCGCGTACTCTGCCTCGGCCAGCCGCGGTTCGTACGCGGGGTCGATCCGCACCGTGCCGCTGGTCATCGCGGTGATCATCAGCGACTCAGGATCGAGAGTGGCCCAGCAGCTCAGCTCGGTCGGGACGGACCGTTCGACCAGGGCGATCGCCGCGGCGTGCAACTCACCGACCCCGGCCCCGGCAGCGGCCAGCGCCGTGATCTCCCGCCGAGCTCGGTCGGCCCGGTCCTCCCACACGACTTCAGTATGCGCGCCGCCGAGCTGTTCCGAACCCCCCGATTTCTGGGATTTCAGGCCGGCTCCGGGCGGCCTAGCGTCAGTCCATGACCCATCGAGTACGACATCGCGGCGCCGGCGAGGGCACCGAGCTGAAGGCCCCGGACGCGGTGCTCACGATCAAGATCGATTCCGCCGACACGGACGACGGCTACGAGGTGTTCGAGGTAGACGCCCCACGCGGTCCCGCCACGCCGCCGCACCAGACCGGCTGGGCCAAGGCCTACTACCTGCTGCACGGCCGGATGATCGTCCAGGTCGACGACCGAGCGGTCGACCTGACACCCGGTTCCGCGATCACCATCCCGCCGGACGCCTGGCACACGTTCACCGTGCTCAGCCCGTCGGCCGGCTTCCTGGTGATCAGCCAGACCGGCGCGATGAGCCGCTTCCACGCCGACCTGGCGGCCGCCCTGCCGGATGACGCCCCGGTCACCGACCTCGGTCCGGAGCTCGCCGTGGTGCTGACCCGGCACCGCGTCCGGCTGGCCCCGAACCCGCCCGTCGACGGCGGTGCAGCACCGTGCTGACCGTCGTCGCCTGGGTGTTCGCGCTGATCAGCGCCGTGGTCTATCTGCTCGCGTTCGTCTGGGAGACGATCCTGTTCCGTCGTCGCGGCGTGCACGAGGGGGTGTTCGCCATCCCGGCCCGCGACGTCGAGCCGGTCCGGCTGTGGTCGTTCTGCGTCGGCTTCTACAACCTGTTCATCGCGATCAGCGCGGTGGCCGGAGTGATCATCTGGGCCGGCGGCGGGGAAACCGCCGGCCGCACCTTGGTGATCTTCAGCTGCCTGTTCATGTTCGGTTGCGGCGTCGTGCTGTTCGTCGCAGACCGGCTGGCGCTCAGCCGGCCGAAAGGCAGCGGAATCTCTGGTGCGATCGCCAGCAGCGTGCCGACCGCGATCGCCGCCGTCGCCGCCCTCCTCTCCCCCTGACCGCACTCGACCTTTTCCCACTCCGCCGACTGAGGTCAGGCGGCGTTGAGGCCGAAGTCGCCGGCGAGCTCCTCGAAGATCAGCTGGTTGAAGCCGAAGGCCGCCCGGGCCTCGTCGATCATGATCGCCCGTTCGGCTGCACTCCACGGCGCCCGGTCGAGCAGCGATCGGTAGTGCCGGCGGAACTCGGCCGGGTTGCGCAGCGGTCCGGCGTAGAGCCCGCTGAAGTCGTAGAACGCCAGCCCCGCCCGGTCGCCGTGCAGCCGGCGCATCACCGACGCGATCACCTGGCCGCCGGAGACGTCACCCAGATAGCGGGTGTAGTGATGGGCCACGAACCGGGCCGCCTGGTCCGCCCGGCTGATCCGATCCGCGTACGCCAGCGTCGTCGCCGGCAGCGCCCGGACCGAGTCCGGCCAATCCGGCCCGATCAGTCGATGCAGATCGGCGCGCAACGCGGGCAACCGGTCCAGGCCGTCGATCACGAACGGGCCGGCGACGGGATCATCCCGCCACCGCTCCGCCGCGGTCTCCAACGCGGTGTAGACGAACAGGTTCTGGCTGGCCAGCGCGGTCAGTCCGTCCAGCGTGAGCCGGCCGCCGAGCAGCGCCGCGACGAACGGCGCGGACTCGGCCCGGTCGTGCTGTTCCGCGGTAGCCCGGCGGAGCAGGATCGAGAACGGTTCGACTTCGACGGTCTGCCCGGTCATCACAACCCCCTGCTCGCCACTTTGATTTGGTAAGCCTAGCTTTACCAAGTGCGGTGGGCTACGACGGAGCTTCCGTCAGTTGGGTTGGACGACCAGGCCGGGATCGGAGACGGTGACCCGGCCGGCCAGGATGTCCTCGGCATAGTGGCAGGCCACCCGGCGGCCCGGCTGGGAGTCGAGCCGGCGGAGCTCGGGCACCTCGGTGTCGCACCGCTCCGGCTGCCGGAACGGGCAGCGGGTGTGGAACCGGCAGCCGGCCGGCGGATCGGCCGGACTGGGCAGGTCGCCGCGGAGCAGGATCCGTTCCCGGCGGTCCTCGATCTCCGGGTCCGGGATCGGGATCGCCGACATCAACGCGATCGTGTACGGATGCAGCGGCTGGGCGTACAGGTCGTCACTGTCGGCCTCCTCGACCAGCCGGCCGAGATACATCACGCCGATCACGTCGGAGATGTGTCGCACCACGGCAAGATCATGAGCGACCACGACATAGCTCAGCCCGAGCAGATCCTGCAGCCGTTCCAGCAGGTTGATCACCTGCGCCTGGACCGACACATCGAGCGCGCTGACCGGCTCGTCGGCGATCACCAGGTCCGGGTTCAAGATCATCGCCCGAGCGATGCCGATCCGCTGCCGCTGCCCGCCGGAGAACTCGTACGGATACTTGGCCAGCGCCGAGCCGGGCAGGCCGACCAGTTCCAGCATCGACTCAGCCTTGGCCAAGTGGCTGGCCGGCCGGTCCGGCCCGAACTCGGCCCGGTCGCCCTCGGCCAGGCCGTGCGTCTTCAACGGCTCCAGCAGCAGGCTGCGCACCGACTGCCGCGGATCGAGGCTGCCCAGCGGATCCTGGAACACCATCTGCATCCGCCGCCGGGTCCGCCGCAGCTGCTCGCGCCGCAGGCTGCCGAGGTCGATCCCGTCGAAGATCACCTGGCCCTCGGTGGCCCGCTCCAACCGGAGCAGCGCCCGGCCCAGGGTGGACTTGCCGCAGCCGGACTCGCCGACCAGGCCGTACGTCTCGCCGCGTTGCAACTCGAGGTCGACGCCGTCGACCGCCCGGACGTGCCCGATGGTCCGATCCAGCACGATGCCCTGCTTGATCGGGAAGTGCACCTTCAGCCCGTTGACCTGCAGCAGCGGCCGCTCGTCAGTCATTCCTCAACTCCTCCCGGCTCGGCGCGATCACTGCCGACCGGGTGGACGCAGCGAACCGGGTGGTCGGGCCGCACCGAGTCGAGAAGTTCCAGGTCCGAGCGGACGCAGTCCTCGTCGGCGTAGCGGCAACGTGGTGCGAATGCGCACGCCTTCGACCACGCGACGACGTCCCGCGGCGTGCCCGGGATCGGGTGCAACGGTTCGCCGCGCGGCGCGTCCAGCCGGGGAATCGAGGACAGCAGCCCCTCGGTGTAGCGGTGCTGTGGATGCGCGAACAGCTCCCGTCGGCCGGCCGTCTCCACCACCTTCCCGGCATACATCACGTTGACCGAATCGCACAGTCCGGCGACCACGCCGAGATCATGGGTGATCATGATCATCGCCGTGCCGAGGTCGTGCACCAGCTCGCCGAGCAGCTCCAGCACCTGGGCCTGGATGGTCACGTCCAGTGCCGTGGTCGGCTCGTCGCAGATCAGCAGCTTCGGCTTGCAGGCCAGCGAGATCGCGATCAGGGCCCGCTGCCGCATCCCGCCGGACAACTGGTGCGGATATTCCCGCAGCCGGCGCCCGGGGTCGGGGATGCCACAGCGGCGGAGCAGGTCCTCGGCCTCGTCCCGGGCCGCGGCCTTGCTGATGTCCTGGTGGCGGCGCAGCACCTCGGTCACCTGCAGCCCGATCGTCAGCACCGGGTTGAGCGAGCTCATCGGATCCTGGAAGACCATCGCCAGCTCCCGGCCGCGCAGCGCGGCCAACTCGCCGTCGGACCTGCCGATCAGGTCCCGGCCGCGATAGCGGGCCGCGCCGGTGATCTCGGCGGAGCGGCGTGGCAGCAGGCCCATGATCGCCATCGAGGTGACCGACTTGCCGCTGCCGGACTCGCCCACGATGCCGACGATCTCACCCGGCCGGACCGCGAACGAGACTCCGTCCACGGCCACGAACGGTTCTCGGCCGCGGCGCTTGAACCGGACGCTCAGGTTGTCCACCTCGAGCAGAGCCTGTCCTGAGCCTGTCGAAGGATTCTCGTTCTCGGCCGGCGGTCGGTCCGCATCCACCAGCAGCAACGGCTGATCAAGTTCACTGCTCATGATCACCTCCGCGACTTCGGATCGAGGGCTTCCCGCAGGGCCTCACCGAACAGGGTGAAGCCCAGGGCGGTGACCGCGATGCAGGCGCCCGGCAGCAGCGTCAGGTGCGGATCGCTCTGCAACCGGTCCTGCGCCTTGACCAGCATCCGGCCCCACTCGGCGATCGCCGGGTCCGGCGAGCCGAGCCCGAGGTAGGACAGGCCGGCGACCTCGATGATCGCGGTCGCCAGGGTCAGGGTGGCCTGCACGATCACCGGTCCGATCGAGTTCGGCAGCACGTGGCCCAGCACGATCGTGCCCCGGCGCAGGCCGAGCGACTCCGAGGCCAGCACGTAGTCGGAATGACGTTGGGTCAGCATCGAACCGCGCAGCAGCCGGGCGAAGATCGGCACCTGCGCCGCTCCGATGGCGATCATGATCGCCATCGGTGACTGGCCGATCGCCGCGGCGACGCTGACCGCCAGCAGCAGCGACGGGACCGAGAGCAGGATGTCGACCACTCGCATCAGCACGGTGTCGACCCAGCCGCCGAAGGCGCCGGCCACGCCGCCGAGCAGCACACCGCCGATCAGCCCGAGGGTGGTCGACACGACGCCGATGATCAACGACTGCCGGGCACCGTACAGCAGTTGGGTGAGCAGGTCGGAGCCGAACGGGTCGAGGCCGAGCAGATGGCCCGGCGACGGCCCCGGCACGTCCGACGGGGTGACCTGCGAGATCCACTCACTGGAGGACACCTGGTACGGCGCGATCACCGGCGCGAAGATCGCGACCAGGACGAACACCGCGACGATGATCGTCCCGACGATGGCGCCCGGATTGCGGATCATCCGCTGGAAGGCGCCCCGCCACAGGCTGGTGCCGCGGTCGCTGTCGTCCACCCCGGTCAGGCCGGCCAGAGCGGCCGGCCGTTCGGTCAGCGGGTCAACGGTCGCCATCTCAGCCCTCCCCGCGCGATGATCTCGGCTCCGGTGATCATGAGGTGCGCAGCCGGGGATCGATGACGCCGTAGAGCAGGTCGACGACGAGGTTGACCAAGGCGTAGGTGATCGCGATGAACAGGATGAAGCCCTGCAACACGGCATAGTCCAGCCCGCTGATCGCGTCGAACAGATAGGACCCGATCCCGTTGAACGCGAACACCGACTCGGTCAGCACCGCGCCGGCGAGCAGGGCACCGGTCTGCAGGCCGACGGTGGTGATCACCGGCAGCATCGCGTTCAGCAGCACATGCCGGCGGGTGATCAACAGTGCGGACAGGCCCTTGGCCGTCGCCGTCCGGACGTAGTCCTCGTTGAGCACCTCCAACACCGACGCCCGGGTCATCCGGACGATGATCGCCAACGGGATCGAGCTCAGCGCGAGCCCGGGCAGGATCAGGTGCACCAGCGCGTCCCACGCGGCGTCGAACTCCCGGGTCAACAGCCCGTCCAGGACGTAGAAGTTGGTGATGTGGGTCGCGTCGATCCGCGCGTTCTGCCGCCCGGACGCCGGCAGGAAGGCCAATTCCCCCAGCGCGCCGGGCAGCCCGACCGCGAAAACGATCTTGAGCAGGTACGCCAGCACGAACACCGGGATCACCACGCCCAGCAGCGAACCGCCGACGGTGAACAGATCGAGGAAGCCGCCGGCCCGCTTGGCCGCGAAATAACCGAGCGGGATGCCGATCACCAGCGCGATGATCAACGCCATCAGGGCGAGCTCGATCGTCGCCGGGAACCGTTCCAGGAAGGTGCCCAGCACCGGCTGGCCGGTCCGCGACGACGCCCCGAAGTCACCCTGCAGCAGCCGGCCGATGTAGGTGACGTACTGCTCCAGCACCGGCTTGTTGAAGCCGTAGACCTCGTTCAGCCGGGCGATCGACTCGGGGGTGGCCTTGTCCCCCAGCAGCGCCCGGGCCGGGTCGCCGGGCAGAGCGCGCAGCCAGATGAACAGCAGCACGCTCAGCCCGAACAACACCGGCACCAGCAACAGCAGTCGCCGGACCGCGAACCTCACCATGGGTCAGCTCCGCGGGGTCAGGGCTTGACCGTGACCGTGTTCCAGACCTCGTCCTGCACCGGGCTGGGCACATAGCCCGCCACCCCGGGACCGAACGCCAGCGTCGGAGCCGGGTGCGCGATCGGCACGCCCGGCGCGTAGTCGGCGATCATCGCGTTGATCTTCTCGTAGGCCGGCTTCTGTTCCTCGACCGTCGGCAGTTCCCGGGCCGCCTTCAGCGCCGCGAACAGCTCCGGGTTGTCGAAGCCCCACTCGTTGGACTTGGCCGCGAAGAAGACGCCGAGGAAGTTGTCCGGGTCGTCGTAGTCGCCGTTCCAGCCGAGCAGGTGGATGTCCCGCTTGTCGGTGCCCTTCTCGCCCTGAGCCATGTCGAGGTAGTCCGGGGTCCACTTGGCCGCGACCGGGGTGATCTTGACCCCGACGGCCTCGAGCTGGGTCTTGATCACCTGGAAGGTGTCCTCCGGCGTCGGCATGTAGGGCCGGGAGACGCCCGTCGGGTAGGCGAACTTGAGCGTCAGGTTCTCCTGCCCGGCTTCCTTCAGCAGCGCCTTGGCCTTCTCCGGGTCATACGGATACTCGGTGACACCGTCGTTGTAGCCGGTGATCAGATCCGGGACGAACTCCTTGGCCGGCTCCGAGCCCTCGGGCAGCGAGTTCTTCACTACGGCCGGCCGGTCGATCGCGTAGGTCAGCGCCTGCCGCACCTTGGGATCCTGCAACGCCTTGTTCTTCTGGTTGAACGCCAGGTAGAGGATGTTGAACGGCGGCCGGTTGAGCAGCTGCTGTCCCTTCTCCTTCAGCGGCTCCAGGTCGGCCGGCGAGACCAGGTCGTAGCCGTCGATGCTGCCGGCCTCGAGCTCCTGCGATCGGGCCCGCGGGTCGCTGATCGTCCTGATCACGACCCGGGAGACCTTGGCCTTTTCACCCCAGTAGTCGTCGAACCGCTTGAAGGTGACCTGCTGGCCACGCTCCCACGCGTCGAAGGCGAACGGGCCGGTGCCGACCGGGTGTGCCGTCGCGTACTCGGAGAACCGAGTGTCGTCGACGGTGCCGGTGGTGTTGTTCGCGTCGTACTTCTCCATCGCCGTCGGGCTCTGGATGGCGAACGACGACAGCGTCATCGCCTGCACGAAGCCGGCGAACGGCGAGTTGAGCTTGATCGTCGCGGTGGCCGGATCGGGCGCCTCGCAGCTCTCGTAGATGCCGCCGGTCTTGCCCGTCTTGAAGCCCTTGAACAGCTTCCCGTAGTAGTACGTGATGTTCTCGTTCTGATTCAGCCCGGTCCAGTTGTACCAACGGTCGAAGTTGGCGCAGACGGCCTCGGCGTTGAAGTCGGTACCGTCATGGAACTTGACCCCGGAGCGCAGCTTGAAGGTGTACGACTTGCCGTCGGCGGCGGGCTCCCACGACTCGGCCAGTGCCGGGGTCAGCTCGACCGTGCCGGGCTTGGTGCCGACCAGGCCCTCGAACATCTGCCGATGGACCCGGAACGATTCGCCGTCGCTGGCCATCGCCGGGTCCAGCATGACCGGGTCCGACGAAGCGGCGAAGACGAACGCCTCCTTGGTCTCCGAACTACCTTCCGACGGAGCGCCGGTGCCCGGGTCCCGCTGGCTCTGCGCGCACGCCGCGAGGGTGCCGGCGAGGGCGAGCGCGGCGATGACCGCAGCTCCACGCCGGAGCGATCTCGTGAACCGCATGGTGAATACCTCGATTTCGGTCTGGGGTCTCGATCGGGCGGAACATTACCGGAGAGTAGCTACCGGCGCCGAGATACCGAACGGTCCGTTGCAGGAGTGCAACGTCGCGTCCCTCTTCCGCCGACTTGTCAGAACTGAGGCTTGCTATAGCCAGCGTCAGTTCTGACAAGTCGGCTCTCGGGGGGTCATTCCACGCCGTGGGGGAACAGGCAGATCTTGCCGGCCTGACCCTCGTCCGCCAGTCGGTACGCGGTCTCGGCGTCGGCCAGCCCGAACCGGTGAGTGATCGTCTTCTCCGGCCGGATCCCCCACCTGACCAGGTGCTCGAGCAGATCCTGCAGGTGCCGCAGCGAGGTCACCCAGGAGCCGTACAGAGTGATCTGCTTGTGGATCAGCAGCGGCGAGACCTCGAGGCTGAGGGTCGAGCCCTCGCCGACGAACGCGACTCGGCCCCAGGTGCCCAGCCGCTCGATCGCCGTGTGCCGGCCCGGCGCGCTGCCGGAGCAGTCGATCGCGGCGCTGAACCCGTCGCCGGTCAGCGCGTCCAACTCGGCGACTTGGTCCACGGTCAGCGCCTCGTCGACGACGCCGAGTTCCTCGGCCAGCGCGACCCGGTCGGCGGTGACGTCGAGCCCGACCACCGGGCCGGCGCCCATCGCCTTGGCCAGCATCCCGGCGGCCAGGCCGACCGGCCCGAGGCCGGTGATCAGCAGCCGGTCGCGGCCGGAGAGATCGAGCCGGAGCAGCCCCTCGTACGCGGTGCCGAAGCCGCAGGACGCCAGCGCCCCGTCGGCGTAGCTGAGCTCGTCCGGCAGCGGGATGCAGGTGTCGGCCTCGGCCAGCAGGTACGGCGCGTGGCCGCCGTCACGCTGCCAGCCGTACGCTGCGCGGGCGGCCGACGTGCAGCCGATGTAGTAGCCGTGCCGGCACTCGGCGCACTGGCCGCAGCCGGAGATGTGGTAGCAGGCCACCCGGTCCCCGACGGCCCGTTCGGTAACCCGCTCGCCGACCGCGACGACCCGCCCGGCCGGCTCGTGCCCGGCGATCACGCCCTGGTAGGCCTCGGCGCCGTGGCCGAGGTGCTCCCGGTAGATCGCCCGGATGTCGCTGCCGCAGATCGACGAGGCGTGCACCTCGATCAGCACCTGCCCCAGGCCCGGCCGGGGCACCGGCACCTCGGCGCGGTCGATCCGGCTGCCACCGGGCAGCGTGACTCCGGTCATCGTGGTCGGAAGATTCATCGTCCTAGTGTCGCGGCTACGGATTCGGGCGGCGCATTGGCTGCCGGTCTTGGATTGACAACCTTGATCACCCCGGCTCTGATGGTGATCGTGATCAACGTCGGAACGAGGGACGGGCGATGAGCTCGGACCGCTTCGACGGCTGGGCCGAGGCCCGGCGGTTGATCGACTTCGGCCGGGCGGCCGCGTCGCCGGTCGGCTTCGGCCGGCTGGACCGGTTCGGCCGGGTCGAGCCGGCCACCGCCATCGACGGCGTGATCACGGCCCGAATGACGTACTGCTTCGCTATCGGGGTGCTGATCGGCCGGCCCGGGTGCGCCGAGCTCGCGGCGCACGGTGTGGCTGCGTTGCGCAGCCCCTTCCATGATCAACAGCACGGCGGGTTCTTCGGGACCGTGCCGGCGGACGGCGCCGGTGATCGCAAGCAGGCCTATCTGCACGCCTTCGTGATCTTGGCTGCGGCCACCGCGGCCCGCGCGGGGATCCCGGGGGCCGCGGACCTGCTCGACCGGGCGCTGGCGATCCTGGACCGCCGGTTCTGGTCCGAGCGGGACGGGGCGTTGATCGAGAGCTGGGATCGGCCGTTCCGGGCCGCCGAGGCGTACTGGGGCGCGAACGCGAACATGCACGGAGTCGAGGCGCTGCTGGCGGCCTACGGGCAGACCGCGGACGAGACCTGGCGGGATCGAGCGCTGGCCATCGCCGACACCTTCGTCAACCGGCACGCGCGGGCCGCAGACTGGATGCTGCCGGAGCACTTCGGGCTGGACTGGCGGGTCGATCATGACTACAACGCCGACCGGCGGGCCGATGAGTTCCGGCCGTACGGCGTCACGCCCGGGCATCTGCTCGAGTGGAGCCGGCTGCTGCTCGAGCTGCGCAGCACCTTTCAGGAGCCGCCGAGTTGGCTGATCGAGGCGTCCCGGCGGCTGTACGACACGGCCTTCGACCGCGGCTGGCGGATCGACGGTGCGGCCGGCTTCGTCTACACGGTCGACCGGGCCGGCCGGCCGGTGGTCCGCACCCGGCCGCACTGGGTGCTGGCCGAGGCCATCGGCGCGACCGCGACCTGGCACCACCTCAGCCGGGAGCCGGTGTTCGGTGAGCGGTTGGCGATGCTGACCGGTTACGCCGAGCGCTTCCTGATCGATCATGATCACGGCAGCTGGCACCACGAGCTCGGGCCGGACAACCGGCCGGCCCGCACCCTGTGGGGCGGCAAGCCGGACCTTTATCACGCCCTGCAGGCGAGCCTACTGACCGAACTGCCGTTGGGGTCGAGCCTGGCGGCCCGGCTGATCGAGAGGAAAGCCCAGTGCCCAGCACCGGAAGCAGTGCCGCCGCAGCCGTGACGGTGACCGAGTTGATCGGACGGATCGAGCACCTCGCCGCCGACCGGGACCGGGTGCTGATCGGGCTGGTCGGCCCGCCCGGCTCCGGCAAGTCGACCCTGGCCGCGGCGCTGGCCGAGCGGCTCGGCGAGCGCGCTGCGCTGCTCGGCATGGACGGCTTCCATCTGGGTCAGCGGGAGTTGGAGCGGCTCGGCCGGGCCGACCGGAAGGGCGCCCCGGACACCTTCGACGCCCTTGGCTACCTCGAGCTGCTGCGGCGGGTCCGCTCGCATACCGATCTTGATCATTTCGTCCCGGTCTTCGATCGCCGTCTGGAGGAGCCGATCGCCGCCAACGGCTGTGTCCGGGCCGGAGTCCCGATCGTGATCACCGAGGGCAACTACCTGCTGCTCGACGACGACGCCTGGCGTGCTGTCGCCGACCAGCTGGACGAGTGCTGGTTCCTCGAGCCGGACGACACCCTCCGGCTGGACCGGCTGATCCAGCGCCATGTCGATCATGGCCGGACGCCGGCCGAGGCCGCCGAGTGGGTCGCCCGCGTCGACGAGGCCAACACCCGGATGATCATGGCCGGAGCCGCCCGCACCGACCTCCGCCTGGCCACCTGGACCGACTAGGGCGAGCGGAACCGACCCACGGCCCACCTCCGGTCAGGTCATCGGAGGAAACCGCGTGGCCCGCCGCCTGAGTGGTCAGACCTGGCCGGCCTTCTCCAGGGCGGTGCAGCAGGTGTTCACCAGGAGGCGGGTGACGTTGTAGGGGTCGATGTTGGCGTTGGGTCGGCGGTCCTCGATGTAGCCCGACTTGTCGACCTCGACCTGCCAGGGGATGCGGACCGAGGCGCCGCGGTCGGAGACGCCATAGCTGTAGACGTCGTGTGGGGCGGTCTCGTGGGCGCCGGTCAGGCGCTCTTCGATGCCGTCGCCGTAGTCGGCGATGTGCTCCTTGACCTTGCCCGGCGAGCCGAGGGACTCACAGGCGGTGATGATCGCGTCGTAGCCCTCGCGCATGGCCCGGGTGGAGAAGTTGGTGTGCGCACCGGCGCCGTTCCAGTCACCCTTGGCCGGCTTGGCGTCCAGGGTCGCGGCGACGTCGTACTCCTCGGCGATGCGGTAGAGCAGCCAGCGGGCCACCCACAGGTGGTCGGCGACGTCGACCGGTCCCGCCGGACCGATCTGGAATTCCCACTGGCCCGGCATGACTTCGGCGTTGATGCCGGAGATCGTCAGGCCGGCCTCGATGCAGGCGTCCAGATGCTTCTCGACGATCTCGCGGCCGAAAACCTCATCGGCGCCGACGCCGCAGTAGTACGGGCCCTGCGGGGCGGGAAAGCCGACGGCCGGAAAGCCGAGCGGGCGTCCCTCTTGGAAGAAGGTGTATTCCTGCTCGATGCCGAACCAGGAATCCTGCTCGGCGTACCGTTCGGCGATCGGCAGCAGCCTGGCCCGGTTGTTGGTCGGGTGCGGGGTGCCGTCGACGAGGTAGACCTCGCACAGCACCAGGATGTGGTCGCCGCCGCGGATCGGGTCCGGACAGGAGAAGACCGGCTTGAGGACGCAGTCCGAGTTGTCACCGGGGGCCTGGTTGGTGCTCGAACCGTCGAAGCCCCACTCCGGCGGCTCGGCACTGTCGGCGAGGATCTTCGTCTTCGAGCGGAGCCGTGCGCTCGGCTTCGTGCCGTCGATCCAGATGTACTCGGCCTTGTAGCTCAACCGTCTGCCCCCTCGTATCGGTCCACCCAGGCTGTTCTGGTGGCCGATAGCGACGGTGTCAATCGGCTATTACGGGCCAGTTGCCCCTTTGTGAACAGCTTGTTAAAGCGCGCTCGCGATCTGCACCGTTACGCCCGAGACCCCTGACCACCGACTTGTCAGAACCCAGTAGTCCCAGGGCACAACTCAGTTCTGACAACTCGGCTGGGGAGGGTCAGAGGGGGAATGCTTTTGATCATCGGTCCCAGATGGCTCGATTCACGCGCTTGTCTCCGACTTCGGCAAGGAGTTCGGGAGGGACCTCGTTGGCCTGGCGTCGTTCGATGACACCCCTGGATCCCGACTCCTCCCTGCCTTCAACGACCGTCGTTGACGCGAGGTACTCGTACCTCCGGTCGAGGTGGAGGGACTGGGTCACGCGGGCGCCGGACTCCACGCGGGTGAAGCTGAGTCGGGTCGACAATCGCCCCTTCGGATCTCGCACCGGAGGGGTGATGGTCACGCCAGGCTGTCCCGAGAGCACATCGACCAGCGCCGAGCGGTAGCCAACGGGAACGGACCCCGTCGGTAAGGTCGCTGCGCCCAAGAGTTCCGACACGAGGTTGAACTCAGCATTCACGATCTTCGACCTTGGCACATCTGCGAGCAGGGCATCCATCGCTTCCTTGACCTCAGCGGGCTTGGGCTTGATCTGGCGGATCGGCTTCCAACACCAAGGCCAAGATCCAGACCAAGATCACGACCGTAGCGACGAGCGTCACGATGACGCGTCTGCGCCGCCGCGTGCGTTCCAACACGGACGTACCCTTTGATTGCGACGAGGCCATCAGGCATCCTCCCTCAGGGGCAGGCAGTCTTCGGGTTGCCCGCGCATCCCGCGGTTTTGAATCACTATCGTGCCCCATCGAATCCACCTTTCATGCCACGATCAGCCTCGGCCTGTTGATCATCATCAGCTCTCCGGTTTTAGGTCCGGTGGTCGTTGGGGTCACGGGTCAGGGCGGTCGATCGGTTGGCGGAATGTGCGCGTCGACCTGTGCGAGTCAGAGGAGCCATGCGCTACTGAAGGAGCGGGATGAGGGAGCTCTCTCGAACCCGGTAGGCGGATTGGGCAAGGTTTGCGACATCATCACTGTTGTAACTGGTGAAGATCAGGGTGCAGCCGTCGGCCAGTTTCTGCCGAAGTAGCAGGTGTACGTTCTCGACGCTGGTTTCGTCCAGTGCATTGAAGGGTTCGTCCAGGATCAGCACGCGTTGGTCCTCCATGACCGCTTGGGCGAGGCCGAGCTTCTGCTTCATGCCCATCGAGTAGCGGGCAATGGGCTGCTCAAGGTCTGGGTCCAGGCCCACGGCGTGCAAAGTGTCGACGATCTTGTCGATGCCGATGACCTTCGGGATCCGGGGCTAGCAATGGCTTGCATTTGATGATCTCGTAGCACCGCGGACCGAGCTGAATCTGCGAATGGCCTCGCCTCGGAGGATTCAGAGGAGGACGAGGGCGTCGCGGTGGACGACGGTGCGGTCGTAGCCGGGGCCGCGTTCGGCGGCGAGGTCGGCGGTGTTTCGGCCGAGCAGGCCGGGCAGTTCCTCGGAGTCGTAGTTGACCAGGCCGCGGCCGATCACCGCACCGTCCGGCGCGACCAGGTCGACCGGCTCCCCCACGCTGAAGGCACCGTTGATCCCGGTCACCCCGGCCGGCAGCAGCGACGCCTTGCGCTCGGTGACGGCCCGGACCGCGCCGGCGTCCAAGATCAACTCGCCGCGGGCGGCGCTGGCGTGCTTCAACCAGAGCAGCCGGGTCGGCCGGCGCTTCCCGGTCGAGTGGAACAGGGTGCCCACGTTCGCCCCGGCCATGGCCTCGGCGGCCCGGTCGGCGCTGGTCAACACCGTCGGAATCCCTGCCGAGGTGGCGATCCGGGCCGCTTCGACCTTGGTGATCATGCCACCGGTGCCGATCCGGCTGCCCCGGGCCGAGATGTCCACGCCGGCCAGATCATCGTCGGTGCGGACCTGATCGATCCGCTGCGCACCCGGCCGGTGCGGGTTGGAGGTGTAGAGCGCGTCGATGTCACTGAGCAGGATCAACGCGTCGGCGTGCACCAGATGCGCGACCAGCGCTGCCAGCCGGTCGTTGTCGCCGAACCTGATCTCGTGGGTGGCGACGGTGTCGTTCTCGTTGACGATCGGCACGATGCCGAGCTCGAGCAGCCGGCCCAGGGTGCGGTACGCATTGTGGTAGTTGCCGCGCCGGGTCACGTCGCCGACGGTCAGCAGCACCTGCCCCACGCCGAGACCATGATCGGCGAACATCGCGGTGTAGTGACCCATCAGCAGTCCCTGGCCGACGGAGGCCGCCGCCTGCTGGGTGGCCAGATCCCGCGGCCGGGTCTTCAGCGTCAGCGGCGCCAGCCCCGCCGCGATCGCGCCGGAGGAGACCAGGACCACTTCCCGGCCGCCGAGCCGTACACCGGCCAATCGGTCCACCAGTGCCCGCACCCGGTCGGGATCGATCCCGCCGATCGCCGTGGTCAGCGACGACGATCCCACCTTCACGACGACCCGCCGAGCCTCGGCCACCTCGGGTCGGTCGCCGGCCGAGCCGTCGGTCACGTGGCTTCCTCCTCCGCCTTCGCCCGGTGGTATTCCTCGTCCTTGGCCCGCCGCCGCTGCGCCGCCGGCCGATCCTGGACCAGCCGGTTGTCCTCGCCGCGCCGGCTGAGGATCTCCGCCCCGGCGTCGATGCCGGGCGCGAAGTCGAAGACGACCCCCTCGTCGCCACCGATCGCCACCCCGTCGCCCGGCACGGCGCCGAGCTCCAGCAGTTTGGTCTCGATGCCGATCCGGTTCAGCCGGTCGGCCAGATAGCCGATCGCCTCCGAGTTGCCGAAGTCGGTCTGCCGGACCCAGCGCTCGGGCTTCTCGCCGCGGACCCGCCACAGCTCGCCGTCGCGGCGGATAGTGAAGTCGGCGCCGCCGACCGGCTTCGGCCGGAGCACCGGCCGGACCGGCTCCGGCTCGGGCTCGGTGGCCCGCTGCGCGGCCAGCTCGGCCATCGCGTACGTCAGCTCGCGCAACCCGGCGCCGCTCTTGGTCGAGACCCGGAACACCCGCAGGCGCCGCGCCTCCAGATCGGCGGTGACCAGGTCGGACAGCTCTGCCGCGTCGGGGATGTCGATCTTGTTCAGCGCCACCATCCGCGGCCGGTCGGCCAGCCCGCCGTGCGCGCTCAGCTCGGCCTCGATCACGTCCAGGTCGGTCAGCGGGTCGCGGCCGGGCTCGAAGGTCGCGCAGTCGATCACGTGCACCAGCGCCGCGCAGCGCTCGATGTGCCGGAGGAACTCCAGCCCCAGGCCGCGGCCCTCGCTGGCACCCTCGATCAGGCCCGGCACGTCGGCCACTGTGTAGGTGACATCGCCGGCGACCACCACGCCGAGGTTCGGCACCAGCGTGGTGAACGGGTAGTCGGCGATCTTGGGCCGGGCCCGGGAGATCGCCGCGATCAGCGAGGACTTGCCGGCACTCGGGAAGCCGACCAGGCCGATGTCGGCCACCAGCTTGAGCTCGAGCGTGATCGTCCGGGTCTCGCCGTCCTCGCCGAGCAGCGCGAAGCCGGGGGCCTTGCGCGCGGCCGAGGCCAGGGCCGCGTTACCGAGCCCGCCCCGCCCGCCGCCGGCGATCACTAGCTCCGTACCCTCGCCGGTCAGGTCGGCCAGCAGTTCGCCGGTGTCGTCGTCGCTGACCATGGTGCCGGCCGGGACCGGCAGCACCACGTCGGCGCCGACGGCACCGTTGGCGTGGTCACCGCGCCCGGGCACGCCGTTGCCGGCCCGCCGATGCGACTCGCGGTAGTAGTCGACCAGGGTGGTCAGATTGGTGTCGACGCGGAGGATGACCGAGCCGCCGCTGCCGCCGTTGCCGCCGTCCGGGCCGCCGAGCGGCTTGAACTTCTCCCGGTGCACCGAGGCGCAGCCGTTGCCGCCGTTGCCGCCGTACACGTGCAGGGTGACCCGGTCGACGAAACTCGGAATCGCCATGTCGGGTCCCTTCGTGCCGGGTCATCCCCGGCGACCGTCATGTCGAGACGTCACATCCGCTGCGACATCCTTCGACAGGCTCAGGACTGGCTCTGCGACTTGCAGCGGATCTGACGTCTCGGCGAATAAAGAAAGGGTGGCGCGGGGAGCGAGTCCCCGGCCACCCTGGGTTGGCGCCCCTCTGGTCGAGGGTTGGTGCGCCTTGGTCAGGCCGAAACCTGCTCGGCCGTGGCGATGTTGATCACGCGGCGGCCGCGGCGGGTGCCGAACTCGACCTTCCCCGGCACCAGCGCGAACAGCGTGTCGTCGCTGCCGCGACCGACGCCGTCGCCCGGGTGGAAGTGGGTGCCGCGCTGCCGGACGATGATCTCGCCGGCGTTGACCTGCTGGCCGCCGAACCGCTTCACGCCGAGGCGCTGGGCGTTCGAATCGCGACCGTTCCGGGTCGAGGATGCGCCCTTCTTGTGTGCCATATCTACTACCTCAGCTCTCGATGCCCGTGACCTTGACCTTGGTGTACCGCTGCCGATGCCCCTGGCGCTTGCGGTACCCGGTCTTGTTCTTGAACTTCAGGATGCGGATCTTCGGGCCCTTCGTCTCGGCCAGCACCTCAGCGGTGACCGAGGCGGACTCGAGAGCCGACTTGTCCGACGTGACGGCCTCGCCGTCGACCAGCAGCACGGGCTGCAGCTGCACGCTGGCGCCGGCCTCGTCGCTGATCCGGTCGATTTCGAGGACGTCGCCAACAGCTACCTTGTGCTGGCGGCCGCCGCTGCGCACGATCGCGTACACGCCTGACCTACTCTCGTTGAAACAATGTCTGGGTTGAACACTGACTGGGATTGGCGCCGGGTCCGCCGATGCCGAGCGGGCGCACGCCATCGGATGGCGGGAACGCACCGAGGGTCAAAGATACTCGGCTGGCCGAAGGGGGGTCAAACCGGCCCGTTGTGGCCCGCGCGGCACGGCCTACTGCCTGGCTCCGCGGCCTCCGCTCGATGCCGTCCAGCGTGAGTGCGGTTTCGAGCGTTGGCTCGGTCACTTCCGCCGCGGCGAGCACCGCGACGTCCTCGACACCGCTCACCACGTGAACAGGGCGCAACTGTCTCCGAGGTCTTGATCGCGCTTGATGTCAGCGTTCGATGACAATCCGAAATGTCCGCACTCGTTGACATTCAGGAATGTCAGCGTATGGTGACATCCATGACTGATCAGGTCACCACGGTGCGGGAGCTCGGTGCCTCCCTTCGAGCGCGCCGGCGGCGCATCGGGCTGACCCAGGCCCAGGTAGCGCAGCGCGCCCACGTGACCCGACAGTGGCTGGTCCGTCTGGAACGGGGACATCCCAACGCAGAACTCGGTCTCGTTCTCGACGTCGCCCGGGCGCTCGACGTCGCGATCGAGTTCCGGCCGGTCCCGGCACAGGTCGCCGGCGACGTCGATCTCGACCAGGTGCTGGGTGAACTGTCATGAAAGCGCGACTTGCCGTGCTGCTGTCCGGTCGGCGGATCGGCACCCTGGTCCAGACCAATCAGATCGAGTTTCGGTATCACGACGACTATCTGAGCCTGAGTTATCCGACACCTTTGTCGCTCGCCATGCCGGTCCGGGCGGAGCCATACCTCAGGGACCGCACGCTGCCCTGGCTGGACGGACTTCTGCCCGACAGATCCGAGGTACGCCAACGCTGGGCTCAGCAATTCCGGGTCGCGGCCCGAAATCCGGTCGCGCTGATGACCCACATGGGTCGCGACTGTCCCGGCGCCGTCCAGCTTTGCCCCGAGCCGGCGGTTGAGGAAGTCCTCGCCGGCCACGGCGAGCTGGTGCCGTTGGGCGAAGATCAACTCGGTCACCGGATCCGAGGCCTCCGCGCTGATCGTGACTCTTGGACAGTTGCTGGGGAACGGTGGAGCCTGGGCGGAGCACAGGCCAAGTTCGCCGTCGTCGAACAGGACGGACGCTGGTACGAGGCGCACGGCAACGTCCCGACGACCCACATCATCAAGCCCGGCGTCAGCGGATTCGCCGCCCAGGGTCTGGTCGAACACGTCTGCATGTCCGCGGCCCGATCGCTCGGCGTACCGACGGCACCGACCCGCTATCTCGAGTTCGACGGTCAGGCCGCGGTGATCATCACTCGGTACGACCGCGTCGAGCGCGAAGGCGAGATCACCCGGATCCACCAGGAGGACCTGTGTCAGGCACTCTCCGAGCCCGCGGCCAAGAAGTACGAGACCGACGGCGGACCTTCAGCGACCGATATCAGCGACCTGCTGCTCGGCCGCGCTGACTCGGACAGCCATCGCCGATTCGGCGAGGCTGTCGCCCTCAACTATCTGCTCGGCGCTTCGGATGGCCACGCGAAGAACTACGCCGTTCTTCTGTCCGGCAGCCAAGTGCGGCTGGCCCCGCTGTATGACCTGGCCAGTTCGCTGCCCTATGACCCGATCGATGACGATTCGGACCTGCGCAAGACCGCGATGGCGATCGGCGGCGCCAGGCGGTACGGGCAGATCACCCGGCGCAACTGGGAGCGGTTCGCACGACGAACCGGGACCGAAGTCGAGCCGTTCCTGAGCCGGGTCGCCGAACTCGCCGCCAGCCTTCCCGACGCCGTTGCCGCAGCGCTGTCCGCGCTGCCTCCGTCGGCACAGCGTGATCAACTCCGCGAACGGTTCCTGGATCGGCTCGCTGATCACCTTGAGCGGACGATCAAGGACCTGAACCAAGGGGACCGTGGAGCACCGCGTGGATGATCAACGAGTGGCCGCCTGGTTCGATGAGTTGCAGGCGGTGCATCGGCGGCTGCGCGACGGCCTCCAGGTCGCCCGGGAGGCGATCGATCAAGGTGTCGGGGCCGAGCAGCTCGGCCGGGATCTGTTGATCTACTGCTGGGGATTCTGCACGGCGCTGGACGGGCACCACACCAGCGAAGATCGCACCCTCTTCCCGCTGCTGCTGGCCGAGCGGCCGGAGCTGGCCGACGTGATCGGCAAGCTGAAGCAGGACCACAGCATGCTCAGCCACCTGATCAAGGCGCTCACCGCGGAACTGTCCCCGGAGGCTGACGCAGCCTCGCTGCACCGACATCTGGACGGCATCGAGGCGATCATGGAGACCCACTTCGGCTACGAGGAACGGCAGCTCCACGACGCCCTGGACTCGCTCCGGCCGAACGGCCGCAACCGAACGGACCTGCTCGGCCCGATCGCCGACTGACCATGGCGGACACGAGGCCTCGTGGGTGCAGCTCCTCGAGGGGGACGTGAGGGGTTTCGTTCCCTGAGCCTGTCGAAGGGCAAGTTCAGGTGTCCCCACCCTGGTCGAGTCGGCGAAACACAACCGTGGCGGGCCCTTCGACAGGCTCAGGAAACGAACACGCGGCGGTCAGTGCGACAGCCGGAAGGTTCGGGCGGCGATCGGGCCCGGGCCGGTGGTCAGCCGCAGGCTGCGCCCGTCGTCGATCAGTTCCGCTGCCCAGGCGTCGAGATCGGACGGGAAGATCAACTCCAGGGCGGTCACCGCCGGCCCGGCCAGCGGCAGGTTCAGCTCGGCCGGCTCCGCGCCGCGGTGCCAGACGGTGATCAATGACGCGTCCGGCCCAGTGAGCCGCAGGGCTACCTGCGGTTCGTCCCAGCCGGGGAGGCCGAGCGGCCAGCTCGGGGCCGCGGAGTTGATCATGCTCCGCAGCTCCTTGTGGACCGCCACGGCCCGGTGCACCAGAGCCTGCTGCTCGGCGCTGAGCCGATGCAGGTAACCGGACAGATAGAGCCGGCCGAGCAGCCCGGCCTGCAGGGTCGCCGCGGTCTCCTCGAGTGACATCCAGTCGGCCGGATAGGCCCAGGAGCCGGCCTGCTCCGGCAGCAGTTGGAGCGGCGCCGACGCGGCGATCGGCACGTAGCGGGCGACGTCCTGCTGATCACTGGTCGACTGCAACTGCAGCCGGGAGAGGATGGCGAAGTCGCAGCGCATCGCGCCCGAGCCACAGTTCTCGATGATCAGCTCCGGATGCCGGTGCAGCAGACCGTCCAGCCAGGACAGGTGGGCCCGGTTGTGGGCCAGCAGTCCGGCTCCGGCACTGTCCGCCCCGAGATCTGTGCCGGGACCGGGATCGACGTTGTAGTCGAACTTGAACATGCCGATGCCGAGCCCGTCGACCAACCGGTCCACGGTGCGATCGAGATGATCACGGGCGGCCGGGTGCCGGAGATCGAGGTGGTAGCGGCCGGCCTCGCGGATCCGGACGCCATGACGGCTGAAGAACGCGGCCTCGGGCAGCCGGTCGGCCATCGGGCTGTTGACCCCGATCACCTCCGGCTCGAGCCACACCCCGGGGATCATGCCGCGGTCCCGGATCCGGCCGATCACCTCGGCGAAGCCGCCCGGAAAGCGGCTGGTCGACGGCTGCCACTCCCCCACCGTGTCCCACCAGTTGCCGTCGTCGGCGTACCAACCGGCATCGATGCAGAAGGCCTCCGCGCCGGCCGCAGCCGCGCTGTCGATCAAGGGCAGCAGCTTCTCCGTGGTCGGGTCGCCGGACAGCGTGTTCATGTAGTCGTTGAAGATCAGCGTCAGGTTCCGGTTGTCCGGATGATCACGGCGAGCCGCCCGGCGATGCTCGGTCAGCTGGGCGACCGCGTCGTCGAAGCCGGCACCGACGGCGAGAGTGACCGGGACGGTCCGGAACTCCTCCCCCGGCGCCAATCGCTGGCTCCACTGGTGATCGGCCTCGGTCGGGCCACCGGCCGCGAGCGACAGACCGGCCTGATCATCGCCGAGCTCCCAGCGCCAGCCGCCGTTGTGCTCAACCTGCCACAGCCAGGCCCACCGATCACCGGTGTCGACCAGGCCGCCGGTGGGCAGCTCGGCTCCGGTGGACCAGGTCCCCTTGGATCGCTGGACGAACGCGCCCTTGCCCGCCACCTGGTGCGCCGGTGAGTCGAGCCCGACCAGCAGTCCCCGCGCCGGCACCCGGCTCCAGCGGAACTCGCCGAGCCAGTCGGACGCGCCGGACAAGATCTCCAGCTCGCCGGCGGAGAGGTCGGCGTCGTCCAGTCGGCCGGTGAGGGCGGCACAGAAGGACGGCACGGAGGTCAGCCAGATCGGTTCGGCGGTGCCGTTGCGGACGGTGATCACGCTGGTCACCGTGGCAATGCCGGGCCGGACCCGCAGCTCCACCTCCGCGGCCAACCCACCGGGCTCGGCGAGCTCGAGTCGCAGCACGGACCCGTCGGCGGATCGATCATGACCGCGGCCGCGCAGGGCGGCCCCGATGGTGGTCCGGGCCAGCCGGGGTGACGGATTGTGCCGGCCGTCGGCCAGGGTCAGCACCTCGACCAACCGCTGCGGCCGGGCCAGCTCCAACCGGTGCCCGGCCCGCTGCACGGCGGTCAGCGCCGGTGGGCCGTCGTCGCCGAAGTCGATCATGACCTGGAGGGAATCGTCGCCGAGCGTCAGTGAGGGCACCGCACCCAGGGTAATCTCCGGCCCGGGCGGCGGTAAGCCGGTGGCCCAGGAAATGATCGGCAGTTGCGGTGCTCCGGCACTACTCTGGCCGGGTGCTGCCTCGGATCACTGCCACCGCATACCTGACGCCGCTGCGAGAGGGCGGGTCGTTGCCGGCGATCATGGAGGCCGACGACCTCGGCACCTACGTGGTGAAGTTCGCCGGCGCCGGCCAGGGGACGAAGGCGCTGGTCGCCGAGATCATCGTCGCCGGGCTGGCGCGGCGGGCCGAGCTGCGGACTCCCGAGCTGGCGCTGATCGACGTCGCGGCCGAGATCGGCCGGACCGAACCGGACGACGAGGTGCAGCGGTTGATCGCGGCCAGCGTCGGCACCAACCTCGCATCGGACTATCTGCCCGGATCGATCGGCTACGACCGCGGCTTCCCGGTGGACCGGGCGCTCGCCTCCACCCTGGTCTGGCTGGACGCCTGGACCGCGAACGTCGATCGCAGTATGCGGAACACCAACCTGCTGGTCTGGCATCGCGAGCTGTGGGCGATCGATCACGGCGCCTGCCTACGGTTCCATCACGCCTGGGGCCGACCCGAGTCCTTCGCCGAGGCCCCGTACAACTACGGCGACCACGTGCTCTCCGGTCGCGCCGACCCGCGTGCGGTCCATGATCAACTCGCGGCCCGGTTCGACGGGGCGACCCTCGACTCGATCCTGGCCGAGGTGCCGGACGCCTGGCTGTTGCCGGAGCCGGATCGTCCCGATCCTGCGGCACCGCCGGACCCGGCGTCGGCCCGGGCGGCCTACCGGGATTACCTGCTGGCCCGGCTCGCCGCGGCCGATCGGTGGTTGAAGTGAGCGCCGGTGATCCGGACGTCGGCAGTGCCGGCCGCGGCATCGTCGGCTTCAGCTACGCCGTGATCAGGGCGGTGCCGCGGGTGGAGCGGGGCGAGTTCGTCAACATCGGCGTGATCATCTACTGCCAGGACCGGGACTACCTGGCAGCGGCGATCGCGATCGACGAGGTACGGCTGCGGGCTCTGGACCACCAGATCGATCTGGACACGGTCCGCCAGGCCGCGGAGTCGATCAGCCGGCGTTGCATCGAGCCGGTCGGCAGTGCGCGGGAGAACGACGGGCTGCTCTACCGGTTCGGCATCCTCACCGCGCCGCGCAGCACCGTGGTGCAGACGTCACCGGTGCACGCCGGGATCACCGATGATCCGGAGCGGACGCTGACCGAACTGATCGGTCGGCTGGTCGCTCCGCTCGCGTGATCGAGGCCAGCCGGCGGAACGGCACGGTCAGCGTCGGCACCAACTGCCGGCGATGGATGATCATCAACACCAGCGCGATCGCCGCATAGCAGGCCGCGATCACATACCGCCCCTCGGTGCCGGGGACGGCGAACTGGACCGCGAACAGGGCGAGCAGCACCAGCGCCGCCCAGCGGTGGAACCGCAGCGTGAGCAGGATGGCGATGCCGAGCACGGTCTGCGCGACGGTGAGCAGGAACTCTTCGACCTGCCGCGGATCCAGCTGCAACGACAGACCGCCACCCCCGACCAGGTAGGCGATCGGCAGGCTGCCGATCAGCAGCGTCCACTGGTTCACCTTGGCGCTGATCAAGGTGCCGAGCGCCATCGACGCCTTGCCGCGCAGCGCGAACATGATCGCGACGATGAATTCCGGCGCCTCCGACGACAGCGGCGCCAGCCACTGCACCAGCAGGAACTCGTCCAGCCCCAGCGCCCGACCGCCGGAGACCAGCGACTCCGCGAACGGCTCCGCGCAGGTGATGATCGCGACCGCCGCGGCGACGAACATGATCACCACCAGCGGCCGGCGGAGCCGGGCCGGCAGGGCGCCGATCCGGGCCGCCGGTCCGACCAGGTCGGGCTCGTCCTCGTCATCGGACCGGGACACCCGGATCAGGTAGTAGGTGAAGAAGGCCAGCAGGCCGATGCCGACGAAGAGGTGGATCTGCCCGGTGCCGGGGATGATCAACGCGATCAGCGAGGCGATCATCAGGAAGCCGAGCTCCAGCCGATACCGCGACTCCAACAGCACCGCCTTGATCGAGGTCCTGCTCCGCCGCGAGGCCACGATCAACGAGACCAGCACCACCACACTCCAGCCGAGGCCAAGCAACAGCCTGTTCGACCCGGTCATGTTGGCGGCCGCGTACTGCACGTACTCCGGCCTGCTGCCCGCCGTGTAGGCGAAGTAGAGATCGACGGCATACTCGGGCAGCACCGCGATCACCGCCAGCACCGCGATCGCCAGCCCGCCGGCGATGTCGACCTGCGCCGCCTCCGCCGCCCAGGCGAGGACGAACGCCGCGGCCACCACACCGGCGCCGAAGACGACCAGGCCCACCGCGGGTGGCAGGTGCGGGCCCGCGATCCGCACCACGAGCGCCGGGACGGCGATCGCGAGGCAGATCAGGATCGGGCGCAGGGTTCTGAGCACCGAGCCATCCTGACAACACTTTGATAGTTTCGCAAGTGAGGAAGTGTCGAATCGTGACGACACGGGCGTGAGGTCCGTCACGGCCCGAACCGACCGCGCGGCAGAATGCAGAAATGATCCCCGACCCGACCCACGCCCAGCTGGAGGTCGCGGCCCGGACCTTCGCCCTGCTGTCCGCCCCGGTCCGGCTCCATCTGGTGGCCCTGGCCGCCGCGGGTGAGTACGACGTCGGCACCCTGTCCGAGCGGGTCGGGGTGACCATCGCCACGGCGAGCCAGCACCTGAGCAAGCTCCGGCTGGCCGGGATCATCCATGCTCAGCGGCAGGGCCGGCGGCAGATCTACACCGTCGACGACCCGCACGTGCTGACCATGGTGCAACAGATCTTCGAGCACATCGCACCGGACGGCACCCTGGCTCCCGACCCGCCGGAGCCGACCCGGTGAAGCGCCGGCTGATCATCGGCGGCGGCGTCACCGTCATCACGCTCTGCCTGATCGGCATCGTCGCGGTCATCCTCGGACTGGGCCGCTGGTCCTGGCCGGCGATCCATCAGCCGCCGTGGCAGGCGGGCCGGCCGTTCACGCCGGTGCAGGTCGGCGACGATCCGAAGTTGATCAGCTACGCCACCGCGGAGCTGATCCGGGAACGGATCGCCCACGACCTGATCCTGGACGACGCGTCCTACCGCAGCACCTTCTCCTTCGACGATGACGCAACCCTGATCGAGCGGGAGAAGCCGGCCCCGCCGGGGTTGATCGCAGCCGTGTCGGCCGACCAGGGCACCTTCGTCCTGCCCTCCGACAACACCACCAGCGTCGACCTCCGAGTCGGGCTGTACGCCGACGCCGCGGCCCGGGACACGGCCCTGCGAGCGATCGCGGAGGATCCTGATCATTCGTGGCAGGTCGTCGCCGAACCGCACCTCGCCGGAGCGTCGGCCGTTCAGGTGATCCAGCGCGAGGGCGCCTGCTCGTCGGGCCGTGGCCGTTCCACCTCGATCCACGGGATCGCCGCCCTCGGCGACCGGACCAGCGTCACGATCTCGCTGTCCTGCAGCACGGCGGACCTGGCCCGGGCGTTGATCGTTCCCGCCGTGGACCAGTTGACGAAGGCGGTCGCCGGCCTGGCCGGGATCGAGGACCAGGCCGTGCCGGCCACCCTCTTCGATCATGCCGACGAGCTCCCGGTGATCAGTAGCGGCTCCTGGTCGGACCGGCAGGTCGTCCTCGAGGGGACCGGCGAATCGGCCTGGGGCGTGGTTCCCGCGCCACTCCGGGCACCGGGGATCGAGCTGTACGTCGAGGGCCGGGACGAGGTCGCCGCGTTCCGTGATGCCGCGACGGCCGCGGCTCTGCTGGACCGGATGCTGGCCGAACCCGACCAGCGGGACCGGGAGGTCGTGGAGCGGACCGGGACCGCCGCGGACCGAACCGTTTGTGCCGAGGGCAACCACCCGCGAGAGAGCTCGGAGTGCTACAGCCTGGTCGGCCGGTTCGTCGTGGTCTCCAGCGCCGAGCAGGGCCAGGATCCCGGGATCGACGACCAGCTGAAACTGCTCCGCGAAGTTCGCTGAAGCACTGGACACAGTATACCCCCCTGGGGTATATCTTTCCTATGAGCACCATCGAGGGAGCCACCTCTCCCGCCCGCGAGCCGGGCCCGAAACGCGTCGTCCGGGCAGTCGCCCGGCGCTGGCCGGCCATCGCCGGCGCCGCCGTGGCCCTGCTCACCGTCCTGCCGTTGCTGAGATTCGGCCTCACCGACGCGGCAGCCGTGGTGACCGCCTCCGCGTTCGTCTATCTGGGCGCCGCCGCCCTCGGCCTGCGTGGATCCGCCTGGCCGATCTTCGGAGCCAGCTTCGTGTTGATCACCATCGGCTTCTTCGTGCCGGGCTTCAACCCGTCCTGGGTGATGATCGCGATTGCGGTGGTCGCGTTGGTCTACGGTCTGGTCCGTGGCCGGGGCAAGCCGGCCCACGGGCTGCCGCTGCAGATCGTGGCGCTGGTGATCTTGGGGGCGTTGGCGCTGATCGCGGCCGGCGTCGATCCCAAGATCTCCGCCGTGCTGATCGCGGCCGGGCTGTTCGCCCACGCCGGCTGGGATCTCTACCACCACCGGAAGGACCGGGTGGTGGCTCGCTCGATGGCCGAGTTCTGCCTGGTGCTGGACACCGTGCTGGCGATCGCGGTGCTCTGGCTCGCCTTCCGCTGATCACCAGAGCAACGTCCATCCCCGCCCTCTCTCTGCCGACCGCTAGTCGGGCTGGTCGGTTTCGGCGGCGGCCAGCAGGTCGGAACGGTGGGCCAGGGTGGCCCGATCCCGGCCCTGCCGGTGGCCGCGTTCGATCTCGGCTGCGTCGATCAACCGCCAGGCGGGCATGCCGAGCGGATGGATCCCGCGCTCGGCCAGCAGCCGATCAAGATCATTCCGGTCGTGTCCAGCGACCAGTTCACCGTCGGCGATGTCGGTGAGCAGCGAGGTGACGGTCTCCACCGCGTCGGACTTGTTGGTGCCGATCACCCCGGTCGGACCACGCTTGATCCAGCCGGTGACGTACTCGCCGGTCGCGAAGGAGCCGTCGCGGATCACCCGTCCCTCCGAGTGTGGCACCCGGGCGATCTCCGGGTCGTACGGGACGCCGGGCAGCGCGGTGCCGCGATAACCGACGGAGCGGACCACCAGGTCGGCCGGCAGCTCCGGGCCCGGCCCCGCGGCGAGCAGCCGGCCGGTCGAGTCGATCATGGTCCGCTCGGTGATCACCGAGCCGACCCGGCCCTCGCCGACCAGCCGCACCGGCCTGGTCCAGAAGTGGAAATGGATCCGGCGCTCGGCCATCCGGTCCGACCGCTCGGCCCAGCCGGATAGGACGGCGAGGTTGCGCGCCGCGACCTTGCCGATGGACGCCGGATCGATCGCATGATCGAACGGGTCGATCACGATGTCGACGCCGTCCAGTTCTCCCAGCTCTCTTAGTTCCTTGGTGGTGAAGGAGGTGTTCGCCGGGCCGCGCCGGCCGAGCACGTGCACGTCGGTCACCGCCCGCCCGTCCAGCGCGGCGAGGACCTCCTCGGCCATGTCGGTCCGGGCCAGGTCCGCGGTCGGCCGGATCAGGATCCGGACCACGTCCAGGGCCACGTTGCCGACCCCGACGACGACCGCCGATCGAGTGCTGGCCACCAGTCGGGACGCCTGCTCGGCATCGATCCCCGGCGGGTCCGCCCGCAGCGGGTCCAGTTCGGCGACCGCCTTCGGCTCCAGGTCGGGATGCACGTCGGGATGGCCGCAATACCAGGCGACCAGTTCCGCGGCGGCGATGCTGCCGTCCAGGTCCTCGCCGGGGATGTCCAGCCGGCGGTCGCTGGCGGCGCCGTAGGCGTAGATCACCGCGTCCACCGTGCCGCGGAGTTCTTCGATGGTCAGGTCCTTGCCGACCGTCACATCGCCGTAGAACCGGACCTCGGGACGGCTCAGCGTGCGCTCCAGTGTGTTCCGGATCGACCGGATCGACGGATGGTCCGGCGCGACGCCGTACCGGACCAGGCCGAACGGCACCGGCAGCCGGTCCAGCACCGCGACCGACAACTCGACGTCGGTCTGCTGGCACAGGGCCTCCGCTGCGTAGATCCCCGATGGTCCGGAACCGATGATCGCAACGACATAGGGCCTCATCCGGTCAGGTTATCCGGACATCACGATCGGCGATCGGGGGATTGATCGCTGTCGGTGATCGCGTTGCTACGATCGAGCTGATCACATCGCGGGGAGGCGATTCGATGACCAGGCCGCACATTCTCTTCGTCGGCATCGATGGAGTCCGGTACGACACGTTGCTCGAGCTGGACACCCCGGCGGTGGATCGGGTGGCGGCGCAGGGATTCCTGCAGGACCTGCAGGTCAATGCGGCGGGACCGACGATCTCCGGGCCGAGCTGGTCCACCATGGTGTCCGGGGTGCTGCCGCCGACGCACCGGATCTTCGACAACGACCTGACCGATCATGATCTTGCTCGGTATCCGGACTTCATCACCGTCGCGGCCCGCGCCCTCCCGGGCCTGCAGACCTTTGCGGGGGCGGACTGGGAGCCGCTGGTGAGCAACCACAGCGGCGGTCCGATCTTCGCCGGCGGCGGCTTCCTGTCCGACCGGCGACGAGGCAAGGACGCGACGGCCGACGACTGGCACGACGGTGATCAACAGGTCGCCGACCTCGCCGCGAAGCAGTTGGCCGGCCTGGAGTCCGAACCCGGTTCGATCACCTTCGTCTACCAGCACGGCGTCGACACGGCCGGGCACCGGGAAGGCGTCGGCGACCGCTACCGGGAGTTCATCGAGGCCTCCGACCGCCGGCTGGACCAGCTGTTGCGGGTGATCGACGAGCGACCCGGCCGGAACAGCGAGCGCTGGCTGATCATCATCGCGACCGATCACGGTCATCTCGACGAGGGCGGTCACGGCGGCGACCACCCGGCCGAGCGGACCGCCTGGATCGCCGCCAGCGGTCCCGACGCGCCCAACACCGACGCACCGCTGATCTTGGAACAGGCCGACGTCGCCGGCCACGTGCACCAGATGCTCGGCCTGACCGACCAGCCGAAGGAGTTCGTCGGCCTCCCCTTCGGCACCCGCACCGAGCTGGCGCGGCCTTAGGTCAGCCCAGCCCGGCGGTCCAGCTGATGGCCGGCGGGACCACCCGGGCACAGACCGGGTCGCCGCACCGGTCGGTGAGTCCGAGCCAGCCGACCAGCAGACCCCGGCGAGCGGCGGCGGCCAGGGTCTCCGTGGGGATCGCGTCCAGCATCAGCTTCGCCCGGCGGAACATCGTGAAGCCGCCCGGCTCCTCGACGGTCCCCCAGCTCAGGTAGATGAACCGTTCGCCGGGCCGACCCTGGATCTGCGGACCGGTGACATCGACCGCGCCGGACCTGTCCTTCGTCGCACACTCCAACTGCCAACCGGCGCTCACCGCATCGGCGGGCTGCGGCTCGAGGAGCTCGTCGCGGCCTCGGCCCTGCACGGCGACGTGGATGTTGCGGTACGTCATCGCCGCACCGTCCGGCCCGACTGCCCCGGCGGGCGCACAGGTCCGCCCCGGCAGCTCGTCCGCCTCGATCCGGATCCTCATCCGGCCATCATGCCGCGCCGGCCGATCGCAGACCCAGTCGGCAAGAGGGGTTTCGTTCCCTGAGCCTGTCGAAGGGCAAACCCGATCCCCCCGGCCCCGACATCGAATGATCACCCGGCCCCCGGGTCAATAGCGGATGCAGGCCGAGCGGAGGTCGGTGTAGAAGTTCCAGGTGTCCGGTGAGCACTCGGGGGCGCCCAATTGCGATGCCTTGGCCCCCAGGTGCGGCAGGTGGGCGTAGGCGCCGACGCCCGGGCGGTTGACGTGCAACATGCCGGCGTCGAAGACGTTCAACGCCTGGAACATCGAGGCCTGGTCGGCTGTGAAGATCGTTGCCGACATCCCGTACCGGACCGAATTCGAGAGCTGCACCGCGTGATCGAAACCGGCGCAGTCGATCACCGCGAGCACCGGGCCGAAGATCTCCTCCTGGGCCAGTTCGCTGTCCGCGGCCAGGTCGCTCAGCACGGTCGGCTCGACGTAGTACCCGTCGACCGAGTGCCCGTCCTGCTGCACCCAGGCCGATCCGCCGCCGCAGCGTATGGTCGCGCCGGCCGCTACGGCCCGTTCGACGGCGTCCAGGCAGGCGTCCCGCCGGACGCTGTTGATCACCGGTCCGAGGTCGGACCAGTCCGCGGTGCCCGGGCCGACCCGCAGCCCGGTGGCGCGGTCGACGACCCGGCCGAGCAGCTCATCCTTGACCCGCCGGTCGACGATCACCCGGCTGGTCGCGCTGCACCGCTGGCCGCTCTGGCCGAAGGCGCCGTGCACGATCGCCGTTGCGGCCGCGTCGAGATCCGCGTCGGCGAGCACGATCACCGCGTTCTTGCCGCCGAGCTCCAGCTGGGTCCGTAACAGCCGCTCCGCTCCGGCGACGTTGATCGCCTGGCCGACCGGCAGCGAACCGGTGAACGAGATCCCGGCGACCCGATGATCATCGACCAGGGCGGCACCGGGTTCGCGATCACCCTGGACCAGGTTCAGCACCCCGTCCGGCACCCCGGCCCGGGCGAACGCGTCGACCAGCAGGGCCGCGGTCAGTGGCGTCAGCGGCGACGGCTTCAGCACCGCGGTGCAGCCGGCGACCAGGGCCGGGGCGACCTTCCAGACCGGGATGGCCAGCGGGAAGTTCCACGGCGTGATCAGGCCGACCACGCCGATCGGCCGGCGGAACGTCAGCGCCAGCGTCCGCGGCTCCTCCGCCGGCGTGGTGATCCCGTTCAGCCGGCGGCCCTCACCGGCGATGAACTCCATGATCGCCAGTGCCCGCTCGACCTCGCCCCGAGCTTCACCGAGCCGCTTGCCCTGTTCCCGGGTGATCGCCGCCGCGAACGTCTCGGCCTCGGTCTCGATCAGCCGGGCCGCGCGCCGGACGATCACCGCCCGCTCGATCGGCCCCATTGTCTCCCAGTCGGCCCGCGCCGACCAGGCCGAGTCGATCGCGGCGGTCGCCTCGCCGGCCGTCGACTCGGCGAACTCACCCAACGGATCGGTCAGGTCGGCCGGATTCAGGTTGGTCCGGGTCGCCGCCGCACTCGTCCAGGCGCCGCCGACGAAGTTCCGTCGGAGCCGGTCCGGGATCGGCTCAGCCATTCCGGCCGCCGGTGAGGCCGGTGGTGGCGACCCAGAAGGCGTCGTAATTGCGCACGCAGGCCGGCTCGGCGATGTCCTGATCAAGATCAGCCGGGCGATCCAGCGGCCGGTTGATCAGGAACGGGATGTTGAGCTCGCCCAGCGCGCCGTGGGACCGCAGCGGCGCGTCGAGTTGGCCGAGATCGTGCCAGGCCGGGTAGCGGCCGAGGGCGTACCCCTTCTCGGCCAGCACCACCAGATCGCCGATCCGGTCCGCCGGCAGGGCGTACCGGTCGGCGGCGTCGGTGCGGGTGTGCACCGCCTGGATTCCCTCGATCCGGGCCAGCGCGCTACCGACCACTGCGGGGTCGGCCCCGGCCGGCACGTAGACGCTGGCGAAAGAGCCGAGGGCCCCGTGATGCACCGTGTACGGGTCGGTGATCGGCAGGATCACCCGGGCCTCGCCGGCGGTCAGCAGCCGGTTCGTCTCCTCCTCGACATAGATCACCCGGGGCCGGCCGGCCGGATCGCTCTTGCCGCTCATCCCGTGGTCGGCGGTGATCACCAGCACCGCGCCGAGCGCGTCCAGCTGGCCGGCGTAGTTGTCGATCATGGCGTAGAAGTCGTTCGCCACCTCGGTGCCGGGCGCGTGCTTGTGTTGGATGTAGTCGGTCAGCGACAGGAACATCAGGTCCGGCCGACGGTCGGCCAACAGCTTCACCCCGGCCGCCAGCACGAACTCGCTCAGGTCGGCCGAGTAGACCGGCGGCACCGGCCGGCCGACATAGTTCAGGACATCGCCGATGCCGTTGTCCTCGACCGTCGCCCGATCAGCCTGCTCGGCCGAGAAGCAGATCCCACGGCGATCCGGCTCGACGAACGTCGTGGATCCACCGGCGCCGGGCGCGCCGTCGAGCGCCGGACCCGACTCGACCAGACCGGCGCCGAGCAGCCGGCGCAGCTTGTCCTTGGCGGTGACCACGGCGACGTCGTGGCCGGCCGCCGTCGCGGCGGCGAAGATCGTCGGGATCCGCAGGAAGGCCTTGTCGTTCATCAGCACCTCCTGCCCCGTGTCCGGATCGAGGATGTAGTTGCCGCTGATGCCATGATCACGAGGTGGCCGGCCGGTCGCGATCGACACGTTGTTGGGGTTGGTCAGCGCCGGCATCGCGCAGTGCGCGGGCCAGTTGCTGATCCCGTCCGGCCCGGCCCCGCCCAGCCGTCCAACACCGCTCAGCCAGGGCATCCGGCCCGCGGCCAGCGCCATTTCGTGGTAGGCGGGTTCGCTGCCGTCGACGCAGATCACCACCACCGGTTCGGCCGGCGGCCGGTATTCCCTGCCGTTGACGGTGAAGGGCTGCCGTGTCATGGACTTTCTCCTAACTCGCCGTACTCATCTCTGATCAAGATCACGACTGGCCGAAACTCGGCACCGAGTCGAGCAACTCCTGGGTGTAGTCGTGCTGCGGTGCCGCGAACAGGTCGGCCGCCCGGGCGGCCTCGACGATCACCCCGTCCTGCATCACGGCGACGTGATCGGCCACGTGCCGGATCACGCCGAGGTTGTGCGAGATGAACAGGAAGGAGACGCCCGCCGACTCCTTCAGGCCCATCATCAGGTTCAGCACCTGGGCCTGCACGGTGACGTCCAGCGCCGACGTGCACTCGTCGGCGACGATCAACGCCGGCTTCGTCGCCAGCGCCCGGGCCAGCCCTACCCGCTGCCGTTGCCCCCCGGACAGCTGGTAGGGCCGGCGGCTCAGGGCATCCGGCGGCAGGTCCATCGTGCTGAGCAGTTCGGCGCTGAACTCCTCGATCCCGGACCTCGGCACGATCCGCGAGATGATCATCGGCTCGGCCAGGATCTGGCCGACCGTCATCGACGGATCCAGCGAGTTGTTCGGGTCCTGGAACACCATCTGGATCTTGGGATGGTTGGCGACCAGACCGTTCCGCCCGACCAGCTCCTGGCCGTCGAACGCGATCGAACCGCGACGGACCGCGGTCAGGCCGAGCACGGCTCGGGCGATCGTCGTCTTGCCCGAGCCGGACTCGCCGACCAGACCGAAGATCTGGTTCTGGCCGATCGCCAAGGAGACGTCCCGGACCACGTCGCGCTGCCGCGATCCGCCGCGCCGCAGGAGATTGGACCCGAGCCGGTACGAGATCGTCACGTCCCGCAACTCCAGCAACGGATCCGCCGGTGTGCTCATCGCAGGCCCGCCACGAAGCGACGGGACACCAGATGATCATCGCCGAGCCGGACCAGTTCGTCGTGCTCGCGCTGCTCCGGGTCGAACCGGCCGATCCGTGGGTCGATCTCCCAGCCGGCCAGCACGTCCGCCTTGGTCACCAGCCGGCTGCCGGGTGCCACGCTCAGCGTCGGTACCGAGCTGATCAACAACCGGGTGTACGGATGCCGCGGATCGGCGATCACCGACCGGGACGGACCGGACTCGACGATCGATCCGTCGTACATCACCGCGATCCGGTCGGAGTGCGTTGCGACCACGCTCAGGTCGTGGGTGATCAACAGCACCCCGAGCCCGTCGGCCCGCAACTCGTCCAGCAGCCGCAGGATGCCCCGCTGCACGGTCACATCCAGCGCCGTCGTCGGCTCGTCGGCGATCAGGAACCGCGGCCGCCCGGCCAGCGCCATGGCGATCATGATCCGCTGCAACTGCCCGCCGGACAACTGGTGCGGATAGCTGTGGAAGCGCTCGGCCGGCTGATGGACGCCGACCCGCTGCATCAGGTCCAGGGCCCGCGACCGGGCCTCCGCGGCGGTCACCAGCTGGTGCGCGCGGACCGATTCGATCAACTGCCGGCCGACGGTGCGGATCGGGTTCAGCGCGGTCCACGGATCCTGGAAGATGATCGACACCGCGCTCCCCCGCAAGGCGTCGAAGTCGGCGTCCCGGGCGGTCCCGAGCTCGATCTCGTGTCGCGGACCGGGTTCCGCCGGATCGGCCGGGCCGATCCGAAGGCACCCACGGACCGTGAAGGCCGACGCCGCGTGCCAGGAGGTGAGCAGCCCGAGGAGGCTCAGCGCGGTGATCGACTTCCCGCTGCCCGACTCACCGACCATCGCCAGCGTCTGCGACTCCTCGATCGTGATCGACAGCCCGCTGACCAGCGTCCGGTCGACGCCGTCACCGCGGACCGTGATCGTCAGGTCGGAGACTGAGAGTGTCATGGTGATCGCCTAGTCCGCGAACCGGAGTTGGACCCGCGACCGGAGCCACTCGCCGATCACGTGCACGCAGTAGGCCATCAGCACCAGCACCGCGCTCGGCACCATCGACGACCACGGATTCGTCGCCAGATAGGTCCGGCCCTCGCCGATCATCTGGCCGAGCGTCGCGGTCGGCGGCTGGACCCCGATCCCGATGAACGACAGCGCCGACTCGAGCAACATCACCGGCGGGAAGCTCAGCACCATCAGCACGATGTAGTACGACACGGTGTTCGGCAGCACGTGCCGCAGGATGATCCGCAGCGAGGGTGCCCCGTACGAGCGGGCCGCGTCGACGAACGGCTGCTCCCGGGCGCTGAGCACCAGCCCGCGGATCACCCGGGCGTAGGTCTCCCACCGGGCCAGCCCGATGAAGATCATCAGGACCCCGATGCCGCGGCCGAACATCACCAGCCCGACCAGGATCAACAGGGTCAGCGGCACCGACTGCTGGAAGTTCACCGCCAGCATCACCACCCGGTCCCAGACACCACCGAAGAAGCCGGCGGTCAGCCCGAGGGTGAGACCGACCAGGCTGCCGACGATCAGGCCGACCGCCGCGATCAACAGGCTGGTCCGGGTCCCGTGCAGCACCCGGCTCAGTGTGTCCCGGCCGAGCGCGTCCGCACCGAGCAGGTTGGCCGAACCGGGGTCGAGGAAGATCGGCAGCGCGTTCCGGCTGGTCAGCAGGGTGCGGTCCGGGTCGAACGGCGACAGCAGATTCGCCAACAGGGCCGCGATGATCACCAGTAGCAGCGCCGTGGCACAGACCCGGGTCCAGCCGCTCATCGACCGGACCAGCCCATCGAGCTGCCCGGTCCTCGTCAGTTGACTCATCCGATCCCTCGGGTCCGACCGATCCGCGGATCGAGCATCAGGTAGCCGATGTCGAGCAGGTAGTTGATCGCGATCACGATCAGCGACACGGTGACCACCGAGAACTGGATCACCGGGAAATCGCGGTTGATCACCGAGTCGACCAGCAGCGTCCCCATCCCGGGCCAGGAGAAGATCGTCTCGATCACCATCGTGCCGGAAAGGATGTCGACCACGATCATGCCGATCTGGGTGATCACCGGGACGCCGGTGTTGGGGAACACATGTCCCCAGACCACCGAGTGGCGGCCGGTTCCCTTGCTGATCGCGGTGACGACGAAGTCCTGGTGCAGGGTTTCCCGCATGCTGTTGTCGACGTAGCGGGACAGCGAGACGATCGAGCCGATCGACAGGCAGATCACCGGCATGATGTAGTGCGCCGGTGTGGCCGCACCCTGGGTCGGCAGCGCGTTCAGCACGAAGCCGAAGGTCAAGATCATCACCAGGGACAGGACGAAGCCGGGCACCGCGTAGAGCAGCGACATCACATGGCTGAGCACCTTGACCAGCCGCAGCCGGGGGTAGAGCGCCAGCACCATGCCGACCCCGACGCCGACCAGCACGCTGAAGATCAGCGAGAACGCACCCAGCTTCAGTGTCTCGGCCAGCCGCGGGAAGAACACGTCGGTCACCGGTCGGCGCTCGACCAGGCTCATCCCGAAGTCCCCGCCGAACGCGTTGCGCAGATAGAGCAGGAACTGCTCCGGCAGGCTGCGGTCCAGCCCGTACTTGGCGTTGTACTGGTCCAACTGGCCCGGCTCCAGCCCGTCCGGATACATCAGATCGAACGGATTGCCGGTCGCCCGGGCGGCGAGGAAGACGAAGATCAGCACCAGCAGCGCGGTGATCGCGCTGACCAGCGTCCGGGAACCCAGGAACCTCAGCACCCGCCCATCCCGATCATGAGCACCGCCCGATCATGAACGCGGCCCGAATCATCAGGTCGAGGTCTCGGCGATGTCGCCGTTGCGGAAGGAGAGACAGTACGGTCGCAGGTTCGGCGACTGGGTGTAGTCGATGTTGGCCCGCATACCCAGCGACTCGTACGGCTTGAACAGGTAGATGAACGGCGTCTGGGCCCGGTAGAAGTCGAAGATCTCGGCCAGCGCCGTCTTCCGCTCGCCCGCGTCCGGTCCGTAGCGCATCCGGTTGAAGGCGTCGGTGTAGGCCTCGGTCGGGACGAAGTGCTTGACGTTCGCCGCCTCGCCCTCGGGTGCCCAGTGGCGTTCGATCATGCCCATCGGGTCCGGATAGTAGAGCGGGTTGGACCAGGTCCGGATCTCCAACCCGGGATCGTCGTCGGGGATGTCGTCGACCTGGACCAGCTTGGCGGTGACGCCGACGTCGGCCCACATGTCCACCACTGCCTGGGCCACCAGGTCGGCGTAGGTGTAGTAGTTGGTGTCGTTGTAGATCTCGATCACCTCGCCGGCGTAGCCGGACTCGCCGACCAACTGCTTCGCCTTCTGCACATCGAAGCCGATGTCCTTGCGGTCCGGGAACTTGAGGGCATCGGCGTAATTCTCGAACTGGTACGAGGTCGCGGCCTCGGCCTTGCCGTTCCAGATCGAGGCGACGATCGCGTCCCGGTCGATCGCATAATCCATCGCCGCCCGGAGCTTCGGGTCGGCCAGCGCCGGATTGGACATGTTCAGCCGGTAGAGGTGATAGAGCTCGACCACGCCGCCGACCAGTTTGATCCGCCGATCACCGGCCAGCAGGGTCTCCTGGTCCGGCGGGATGTTGGTGATGAAGTCGACCTCGTCGTTTTTCAGCGCGGTGATCCGGGACGCGATCTCCGGGATCGACAGATAACTGATCTTGGTGTACGGCGGCTTGCCGGACCAGTGATCGGGCACCGCTTCCAAGATCAACGACACGTCCGGCGTGTATTCGACGACCTGGTACGGTCCGGTCGCCACCGGCTTGTTCGAGGCCGCGTCCAGGCCGACCTCGGTGGTGTATTTCTTGGCCGAGACACCGGAGTTGGGATCGGACAGCAGGTGCTCCAGCAGCGGCTCCGGCCGCTTGGTGGTGGCCCGCACCGTGTGCTCGTCGACCGCCGTGAACTCGGTGACGTTGGACAGCAGGTAGGCGTACGCGGTGGCGTAGGCCGGGTCCTCCTTGCTGATCACCCGATTCATCGAGTAGACGACGTCGGCGGCGGTGAACGGGCTGCCGTCGTGGAATTTGACGTCGTCGCGGAGCTCGAACTCCCAGACCAGATCCTCGACCTGTTCCCACTTCGTGGCCAGCCCCGGTTTGAAGGCGGTGGTCTCGGCCTTGGTGTCCCGAGCGATCAACGTGTCATAGATGTTGTGGTAGGTCTGGATGCCGGAGTTCGACACCGAGCCGTTGGCATCCAGGGTGCTCGGCAGCGACTGGACGCCGATCCGCAGCTCGGTCCGCGCCGCCATCCCGGACGCGGTGCCGGAGCCGTTGCATCCGGTGGTGGCCAGCGTGGCCGCGGCGCCGGCCGTCAGCCCGAGGCCGAGCAACGTCCGGCGGCTCAGCGGTGACTCGCTCATGATCATTTTCCTGTCGCCATCGATCCGTTGATCACTCCTGGCGGCGTCCGCTGCGCCGGGTTGATCTTGAGTATTCGCGCGCCGCGGAAAGGCCGTCAATGCGGCTTTGGTGATGACCTGATAACGGATCGACACCCTGCTGGGACCGGTCACTAGTAGGGTCGGCGCCATGGCCGTGACGCTGCAGCAGCTGGAGATCTTCCGCGCCGTCGCGCGCAACCTGTCCTTCTCGGTCGCCGCGAAGGAGGTGTACACCTCCCAGCCGCACGTCTCCAACCAGATCCGCAAACTGGAGGAGCACTACCGGGTGCCGCTGTTCATCCGCTCCCGGCCCGGCATCGCACTGACCGAGGCCGGTGTGGCGCTCTACGAGCGGATCAACATCATCCTGGCCGACATCGAGGAGGCCGAGCACGTCATCGAGCAGTTCCGTGGGCTGCAGCGCGGCACCGTGCGGCTGGCCGCGACCGCCAGCCCCGGCAATCACGTCATCCCGGGCATCGTCGCGGAGTTCCAGCGGAAGCATCCTGAGGTGATGGTCCGGATGCAGGTGACCAACACCGAGGACGTGCTCGAGCAGGTCGACCGGGACGAGGCCGAGCTGGCGATCACGCCGCGGCGGCCGCAGTGGGGCGATCTGGAGAGCGAGTCGCTCTATGCCGAGGACCTGGTGGTGATCTTCCCCGCGACGATGACCCTGCCGGATCCCCTGTCGGTGGCCGATTTCGCCGACTTGCCCCAGGTGGTCCGGGAGGACGGCTCGCTGACCTGGGAGATCATGCGCGACCTGGTGGAGGATCACGACCCGCGGATCGTGGCCCAGCTCGGCGGGACGACCGCGGTGAACGAGGCGGTGGCCGCGGGCCTCGGGGTGTCGCTGGTGCCGGAGACCTCGGCGAAGGCCTGGCTGGATGCCGGCTCGGTGCAGATCCGCCGGCTGCAGGACGCCCAGCCGCAGCACCACTTCTTTCTGATCCACTCACCGCAGCGGTACGTGACGCCGGCCACTCGGGCGTTGATCGAACACCTGCGGGCGTGGGCGGCGACCGCCCCATTCGGCCTGCGGCCCTAAGCACCGGGATCCGCGTGATCGCCCCATTGCACATTGCACATTGCCGCTGGGGTAGCCGCTGGGCACACTGAAGCGCACGGTCAGCCGTTCGGGGCCGGTCGTGATCAGGAGCGGATCGGAGCAGCCATGTCGCACGCCGAGGCGCCGCTATCGCACCGGACGGTCGGCGTGCCGGGTGGGGTCCGGGTCGCGGTCTTCGACGCCGGTGCGGTGACGCTGCGTCAGCTCGAGTTGCCCGATCGGGCGCCGGGCGAGATCGATGTGGACATCACCGGGGCCGCGATCTGTGGCTCCGACCTACACACGGTGCTCGGCCACCGGGCCGCGCCGCCGGCGACCGCGCTCGGGCACGAGGGGGTGGGCCGGGTCCGCTCGGCCGATCCGAGTGCGACCGACCTGCGCGGCGTGCGGCTCCAGGTCGGCGACCGAGTGGTGCTGTCGATGATCCGATCCTGCGGTGCGTGTGATCGCTGCCGGGCCGGGCTGACCATGAAGTGCCGCAACCTGTTCAAGTACGGCCACGCCTCGGTGACCGAGCCGCCGCTGGCGAGCGGCACGCTGGCCACCATGGTCCGGCTCACTCCGCGGGTGCCGGTGTTGCGGATCCCGGACCAGATCGAGGATTCGATCATGGTCCCGGCCGGCTGCGCGACGGCGACCGCGGCCGCTGTAGTCGCGGCGGCGGCTCCGGTCGGTGACGAGCCGGTGTTGATCTTCGGCGCCGGCGCGGTCGGGTTCTACTGCGCAGCCATGTTCGCCGGACTCGGTTGCTTCGTGCAGGTACGGGATCCGTCGACGGCCCGGCTGGACCTGTTGGCCGGGACCGGTGCCCGGCCGGATGACGGCCTGGATCGCTCGTACCCGATCGTGATCGAGGCCTCGGGCAATCCGGCCGCCTTCGCCGACGCCCTGGAAGCCGTCGACATCGGCGGGCTGGTCGTCGGCGCCGGCTCGGTCAGCGTGGCCGCAGGCACGATCACCGTGGACCCGGCCCTGCTGGTCACTCGGCGGGTCCGGTTCAGCGGGGTGCACAACTACACGCCGGGCGAGTTCGCCGCCGCCGTCGACTGGCTGACCGCACACGGCCGGCGGCTCGGCCTCGATCGGCTGCTCTCGCCGCCGGTGCAGCTGGCCCGGATCGACGAGGCGTTCGCGCTGATGCGGGCCGGGACGTACCCCCGGGTGTTGGTCCGTCCCTGATTGTCGATGATCAACTCGGCAGGATCTTGCCGATCCGAGACGGCGGGCGGACACTGCGATCATGAACGGCACCCGGAAGACCCAGGCCGGCGACGACGAGGTCGCGGTCTACCTCACCTCGATCACCGACGACCGGCGCCGGACCGACGCGACGACGATGGTCGAGCTGATGCGCAGCGTGACCGGCGCCGAACCGGTGCTCTGGGGCGACTCGATCGTCGGCTTCGGCCAGCAGTCCTACACCACCGCCGACGGCAAGGAACGGACCTGGTTCGCGGTCGGGCTGTCGGCCCGGAAGGCAGCGCTGACGCTCTACGGACTGACCTACGACGCCAGCAACGCCGACCTGCTGGACCGGCTCGGCCCGCACAAGACCGGCAAAGGCTGCCTCTATCTGACCCGCCTGGACCGGATCGACCGCCCCGCCCTGACCGAGCTGATCGAGCGCTCCTGGCAGACCAACAGCGCCTGATCGAGCCGACGACCTGGTGTCAGGCTGGTCCCCTTGCCGACTTCGGCGCCTGGAGCGACGATATTCCGGCGCTCGTGCCCGGTGCCGCCCATTGCGGCCGCGATGTGAAGAGCTTCAGGCAGCAGCAAAGGGGGCAGGTTTCGGCGTCGGCCGCGTCCGCCCGCCGGCTCCGGTTGGTTGCGTCGAGTGTGACCCTTTCCACGTCCGATCGTCGATCTCGCGTGGATCGGGTCACAGTCGGCGTGTTCTGGTGCGTCGAGTGGCCGGGTGAAGGATCAGCGGAGCGCCCGGAGGTAGCGGCGGCAGACGTACACCCGACGAAACTCGGCCCGGAGCCGATCCTCGTCGCCGATCTCGGCGTGCAGGAACGCCTTCATCGGGCCTGCCATCCCGGTCGGCACAGTGAACCCGTCGGTCGGGTCATCGTGATCAAGGTAGACGTGCAGGTAACGGTGGTCCTCGACGAACCCGGACCGGCGGTACCAGGCGTTGGCCGCAGCGTCCTCTCGGGTCCAGGCGTCGAGGCTGCCGACTTCTGCCGGTAGCTCGTCGATCGCCCGACGGAGCAACGCGGTGCCGATACCGCGGCCGCGAGCCTCGGGATGGACGACGACAGTCTCGATCGTTGCGTGCGTTCCGTCGATTTCGACATCGAGGATGCCGACCACGTCCGCACCGTCGATCGCCACCCATTGCTGGGAGGGACGGTCGTACGTCGGGCGGGTGGTCCAGACGTCGTCGTAATAGTCGGTGTCGAAAAAGCCGAGCAGCCGGCAGCGCAGCCAGGAAGCCTGGTCGGACGGACGATAGGCGCGAACAGTGAACGTGGGCACGTGAATCCTTGTCAGGAGCTGGAGGGAACTGGGCAAGGAGTGAGGAACCGAGAGCTCCTCGTTACGCCGCACGCATTCCGCCACTCTAGCTGGATCGCGATGCCGCCGAGAATGTAGAAAACGACGCGCCCCGTGGGACGCGTCGTTTTCCGCACATTCGATGCAAGGTCAGGCGGACTGCTCCGCCTTCGACTCGGACTCCTGGCGGGAGTTGCCGTTCTCGGAGCTGTTGCCGCTGCCGCCGCGGGAGCGGGACCGGCCGCCGCGACCGCGGCCACCGCCGCCACCGCCGCCTTTGTGCTCGCGGGCGCCGCCGTCGGGCTGCGACTGCGTCTCGACCGGGAGGTCGTGCAGCTCCAGGCCACGGCCGTTGCACTGCGGGCACGGGGTGCTGAACGCCTCCAGCAGGCCGGTGCCGATCCGCTTCCGGGTCAGTTGCACCAGGCCGAGGCTGGTCACCTCGGCGACCTGGTGTCGGGTCCGGTCGCGGCCGAGACACTCGACCAGCCGGCGCAGCAGCAGTTCCCTGTTGTTCGGCAACACCATGTCGATGAAGTCGATCACGATGATGCCGCCGATGTCGCGCAGCCGGAGCTGCCGGACGATCTCCTCGGCCGCCTCCAGGTTGTTGCTGGTGACGGTGGCCTCGAGGTTGCCGCCGGTGCCGGTGAACTTGCCGGTGTTCACGTCGATCACCGTCATCGCCTCGGTCCGGTCGATGATCAACGAACCACCGGACGGCAGGAACACCTTGCGCTCAAGGCCCTTGGCGATCTGCTCGTCCAGCCGGAACTCGGCGAACAGGTCGCCGTTGTCGCCGCCCTGGTAGCGCTTCATCCGGTCGGCCAGGTGCGGCGCGACGTGCGCGACGTAGGCCTGGATCACGTCATAGGAGTCGGCCTGGCTGCCGTTGCCCTGAACGATCAACTCCGCGAAGTCCTCGGTGAAGAGGTCCCGGACGATCCGCACCGTGAGGTCCGGCTCGCCGTACAGCAGCTGCGGGGCGCTGCCGGACTTGACCTTCTTCTCGATGTCTTCCCACTGCGCCCGCAGCCGGTTCACGTCGCGGACCAGCTCGTCCTCGCTGGCACCCTCCGCCGCGGTCCGGACGACGACACTGGCGTCGTCGGGCACCAGGTCGCTGAGGATGTCCTTCAGCCGCTTCCGCTCGGTGTCGGGCAGCTTGCGGGAGATGCCGGACAGGTGGCCGCCGGGGGCGTACACGACATAGCGGCCGGGGATGGTCACGTGGTTGGTCAACCGGGCGCCCTTGGCGCCGACCGGGTCCTTGGAGACCTGGACCAGGATCGTCTGGCCGGACTTCAGCACCCGCTCGACCTTGCGGTCCTCGCCGCTGACGCCGAACGACTCCCAGTCGACCTCGCCGGCGTACAGGACCGCGTTGCGGCCCCGGCCGATGTCGATGAACGCGGCCTCCATCGAGGGCAGTACGTTCTGCACCCGGCCGAGGTAGACGTTGCCGATCAGCGATGCCGCCGACTCGCGGTCGACGTAGTGCTCGACCAGCACGTCGTCCTCCAGGACGGCGATCTGGGTCAGGTCGTCCCGCTGCCGGATCACCATCTTGCGGGTGACCGCCTCGCGCCGGGACAGGAATTCCGCCTCGGACAGGATCGGCGCCCGGCGCCGACCGGCCTCGCGACCCTCCCGCCGGCGCTGCCGCTTGGCTTCCATCCGGGTCGACCCGTCGATCCCGGTGACCTCGGACTTGGCGTCCCGGCGGCTCCGCGAACTGGAGCCGGAGCTCGAGCCGGAGTCGTCGCCCTCACCGCCGCGTCGCCGGCGCCGCCGGCGACGACGGGTGCCGTCACCCTCGGACTCGCCGTCGGACGGATCGCCGTCGCTGGCGCGCTCGGTGTCGTCGGCCTTCTCGGTCGGCTCCGCGGCGGCCGAACCCTCGGCCTCCGCGGAATCGCCGTCGTTGCTGTCGTCCCCGTCGCCCGAGCCGTTACGGCGGCGACGCCGACCGCCCCGGCGACGACGCCGGCGGCGATGGCCGTCCGGCACGTCGTCGCCCGCGTCATCGGAATCCTCCGCCGCGGAGTCGGACGGCTCGTCCTCGTCCTCGGTCTCCGCCTCGGGCTGGCCGAGCAGCGCGGCTACGGCCTCGGCGATCGGATCCGCATCGTCGCCGGCCGCCGTCTCGTCGGCCTGGTCCTCGTCGCCCTTGGTCTCGTCGGCCGGGATCGGCTCGGCGGTCGCCACCTCGGCGTCGGTCTCGACCGTCGGCGCCGCGGCCGCCAGGTCGGTGGTCAGGTCCTCCGCAGGGAGCACATCCGCATCAGGTTCGTCCGCAGTCGGCACGGCGATGACCGGCTCGACCGCAGGTTCCTCGACCGCGGCCGGCTCCACCGGAGCCTTCGCGGCGGTCTTCTTGCTGGCGCGCTTGCGGGTCGGGCGGCTCTCGGCCTTCGGCTCCGCGGCCGCCTTCTTGGTCCGCCGGCGGGTCGCCTTCTTCGGCGCCTCGGTGCTGACCTCGGCCGCCGCTGCCGGGGCGACCGTCTCCTGGCCGACCGGTTCCGCCGGAACGGTCTCCTGGGTGACGGGCTCCGCCGCGGCGGCCTCTTGCGCGACCGGCTCCGGGGTGGCTGCCTTCGGCGCTGCCGCGGCCTTCTTGGCGGTGCGGCGGGTGGTCGTCTTCTTCGCCGTCCGCTTCGCGGGTGCCGGCTCCGCCGCCGGTGCGGCGGTCTCGGCTGTCGCCTCGGCCGTCGGTACGGTCACGTCCAGGGCCGGTGCCGTGCTCGGCGGGCCGGCCGGCCGGGTGGCCGCGCGGCGCCGGCGGGCGGGCCGCTTCGCTACCGGCTCGGCGGGCGATTCACCGACCGGCGACTCGAACAGCGTGGTCGGTTCGTTGGGATGATCCTTGTCGGGCTCATGTTCGAGCATCCAGACTCCTTCAGGGCACGTTTCAAACGTGCCTTCTCGTCAGCTGCTCCGGCTGGGCCGGGCTGCGAAAGCTTGCAGTGGTCGACTCCCGGGTTGGCCTCCCGCGGTCGTATAGCCAGGCGCAACCTGGTCCTACGTCGCGGTGAAGGTGCCCAACACCTGACGCCTCGAGCTGTCACCTCGGTGCGTCATCGGGTCGAATCCTGGCGCCGGTTGGCGCCTTGGACATGGCCCAGTATTCCACACCGGGCCGAATTTCCCGATCAGGGCAGGCCGGAGCGGGTGTTGCCGACGCCAGCCTCAGGCGGAATACAGCTTGGTCCGGTAGAGCTCGCCGTAGTAGGTCGTCAGCTCGTCCATCGAGGCTTCGGGGCGCTCCAGCCGCTTCGCGATCTCGGCCCGGGACGGCACCGGATCCCGCCAGGAATCGGCCTCCCACAGGCGGGACCGGAGGAAGGCCTTCGCGCAGTGGTGGAAGACCTCTTCGATCTGAACTACCAGCGCCAGCACCGGCCGGTGGCCCTTGACCTCCATCTGCTCGAAGAAGTCGGCGTCGGACACGAGCCGGGCCCGACCGTTGATCCGGAGCGTGTCGGCGCGGCCGGGGATCAGAAAGATCAGCCCGACGTGCGGGTTGCTCAAGATGTTGCGGTAGCCGTCGGCGCGCCGGTTGCCCGGCCGCTCGGCCAGCGCGATGGTCGTGTCGTCGATGACGTACGCGAGCCGGCCGGCCGGATCGCCCTTCGGCGAGACGTCGCAACTGCCGTCCTCAGCCGCAGTCGCGACCAGGCAGAACGGCGACGCCTCCAGCCAGGCCCGGTCGAGCTCGTGCAGGGCGGGCCGCACCTTGTCCCGGACCCGTTGGATCGGGGTCCCGATCAGTTCTTCGAGCTGGTCGGCATCGATGATCTCGGTCCACGCCATGGCAGCTACGGTAATCGGCCCCGGCCACCGGTGTCGCGTACCAGAGGTCAACTGGGCCGATCGTCCGCTGCACCGCCGGCGGCTGTGCCGTCGGCGTCGGTGTCAGCCTCGCCGACCAGCTCGAAGCCGGCCTCGGACAGGTCCTCCGACAACTCGTCGGTGACGATCAGGTCGTTGTCCAACTGGTGCGTCCGGTACGCGGTGCGGGCGACCATGTGGGCGGCGACCGGGGCGGTCAGCAACTGCAGGCAGGCGACCAGGACCAGCAGGCCGGTCACCGCCGGCTGGCGCAGGGTCAGGCCGAGCCCGATCAGCACGCACAGCAGGCCGAGGGTCTGCGGCTTGGTCGCGGCGTGCATCCGGCTCAGCACGTCCGGCAGCCGCAGCAGTCCGATCGCCGCGGTCAGGCAGAGCAGCGAGCCGAGCAACAGCAGGACGGCGCCCGCGATGTCCATGATCATGTTCGCGACCGGACTCATCGACCGTCCTCCTCGCGCGGGTCGGCCTCGATCTGCACGTCCCACTTGACCGCCTTGTCCCGGTCGGAGACGAACCGGGCGATGCTCAGCGAGCCGACGAAGCCGACCAGGGCCAGCACCAAGATCACCGGCAGCGTCGTCGTGTGCCGGTGGATCATCGCCTCGGTGGCCAGCGCCGCGATCACGATCGCGATCATCACGTCGGCTGCCACCACCCGGTCCAGGGTGCGCGGTCCCTTCGACATCCTGATCAAGGTCAGCACACTGGCGACGCCGAGCAGCACGACGCTGACGGCCAGGATCACGGTGACGATCATGGAGCCTCCTGGTCGGTCAGCCGGGCCCGCTCCTCGGCACTGCCGAGGGACCTGAGCACCCACGCCTCGGCCGTCCGGACCTCGCGCCGGACCCGCTCCAGATCAGCTTCGTCCTGCACGTCGAGCACGTGCAGATAGAGGGTGCGGCTGGATCGGCGCGCCTCGATCACGATGCTGCCCGGCACCAGTGAGACCAGCTCGGCGGTCAGCGTCTGGTAGAGGTCGGAGTCGGACCGCAGCCGGACCCGGACGATCGCGGCCTGCGGCGGGCGGCCGGGACGCAGGATCGTGCGGGTCACCTCGATGCTCGCCACCACCAGGTCGCCGAGCAGCCGGACCAGGGTCCAGAGCAGCGCGAGCGGCCGGATCCGGCCCGCGAACGGGATCGGCGGAAGGGGGAAGATCAGCGTGATCATCAGGCCGACCACGATCCCGCTGAGCACGATCAGCAGGGACAGTTCGCCCCAGAGCACGATCCAGACCACGGCCAGCACGATGATCGTCGCCGGCTGCAGTCCGTTCCGGCGCGGCGGCAGGTCCGGCTCTTCGGTGCCCGTCCGGTCGGTCATCGCACCCCCTCCGGCAGGACGGCTTGCAGGTACGGCTGTTGCAGCAGCATGTCACCGGCGGCCCGCTCCGCATAGCCGTACAGCGGGCCGGCGATGAAGGTGATCGCCAGCCCGATCAGCACCAGGAAGGCGGCCGTGATCACCATCCCCCGAGGCAGTTCGATTCGGCCGCGGCGCACGGTCAGCGCGCCCTTCCCGTCCGGCGCCCCGTCCGGTACCGACCGCCAGAACGCCCGGTTCCACACCTTCGCCATCGCGTACAGGGTGAGCAGGCTGGTCAGCACTCCCCCGGCGACCAGCACGTACGCCAGCGGAGTGCCCACCGCCACCCCGGCGCCGAGCAGGCCGAGCTTGCCGACGAAGCCCGACAACGGCGGGATGCCGGCCAGGTTCATCGCCGGCACGAAGAACAACACGCCGAGCAGCGGCGACAGCGCGGCCAGGCCGCCGAGGTCGTTCAGCGACGTGCTGCCGCCGCGCCGCTCGATCAGCCCGGTGACCAGGAACAAGGTGGTCTGGATCGTGATGTGGTGGGCGGTGTAGAAGATCGCGCCGGCATAGCCGCCGGTGCTGGCCAGGGCCACTCCGAAGATCATGTAGCCGATGTGACTGACCAGAGTGAAGGAGAGCATCCGTTTGATCTCGGACTGGGCGACCGCGCCCAGGATGCCGATGATCATGGTCATCAGCGCCGCCCACATCAGCAGCGTGCCGAGCGGGCTGTCCGGGAACAGCACGGTCTGGGTGCGGATGATCGCGTAGACGCCGACCTTGGTCAGCAGGCCGGCGAACACCGCGGTAACCGGCGCGGGCGCGGTCGGATAGGAGTCGGGCAGCCAGGCCGACAACGGGAAGACCGCCGCCTTGATCGCGAACACCGTCAACAGCAGCAGTTGCAGGATCAGCTGCAGCTGGTCCGGCAGCTCGGCCAGCCGGCCGGCCAGCTGGGCCAGGTTGACCGTGCCGGTCGCGGCATAGATCACCGCGATCGCGACCAGGAACAGCAGCGAGGACAGCAGGTTGACCACCACGTAGGTGGTGCCGGCCCGGATCCGTTCGCCGGTGCCGCCCAGGGTGAGCAGCACGTAGGAGGCGAACAGCAGGATCTCGAAGCCGACGAACAGGTTGAACAGATCGCCGGCCAGGAAGGCGTTCGAGACGCCGGCGGAGAGCACCAGGAAGGTCGGGTGGAAGATCGAGACCGGGGTCTCCCGCTTCCGCTCCTCCAGGTCGGATCCCATGGCGAAGATCAACACCGTCAGGGTGACCAGCGACGACACGATCAGCATCAGCGCCGACATCCGGTCGGCGACCAGCGCGATGCCGAGCGGTGGTGGCCAGGCGCCGACCCAGAGCACGATCGGGCCGACCGCGTCGGTGAGGTAGATCAGCACGCCCTCGACCGCGAGCACGGCCAGCATCACGGTGGTCGAGACGATCCGCTGGATCTTCGGATACCGGCTCAGCGCCAGCGCGATCCCGGCCCCGATCAACGGCAACAGGACCGGCAACGGCAGCAGGTTATTCACGCCCACCGCCCCCGGTCGCCGTCGGCTCGGCCTCGTCGGGTTCGGGCGGCCGGGCGTCCTCGGAGACGATCACCCGTTCGTCCTCCGACGGCAGCGAGGTGTCGGCCTCGTCGTAGGAGGCCGAGGCCAGGTCGGCATCGGCCAACTCGCGGATCTTGCGGTCCTCGACGTCATCGGCGACCTCGTCGTTGCCGTTCAGTTGGAAGCTGCGATAGGCCAGTGTGAGCAGGAAGGCCGCCATCCCGAGGGTGATCACGATCGCCGTCAGCACCATCGCCTGCGGCAACGGGTCGCTCATCTGATCCGCCGGGGTGAGCTTGATGATCGGCGCCCCGCCGGCCGCGCCGGAGGCGACCAGGAACAGCAGGTTGACCCCGTTGCCGGCCAGCAGCACGCCGACCAGGATCCGGGTCAGCGATCGCTCCAGCAGCAGGTAGACGCCGGCCGTGATCAGCACCCCGCCGACGATGATCAACGTCAGGTTGGGTTCCATCACCGGATTCATCGGGCGGCTCCGGCCGGCGTCGGGGTGCGGTCCTGCTCCTCGTGCTGGTCGATCCCGGAGCCGAGGCTGCGGGCCAGGTCGAGCATCACGCCGATCACCACCAGATAGACCCCGATGTCGAAGAAGACCGACGTCACCAGGTGCGGCTCACCCAACAGCGGCAGCGCGACGGAGATGTCGTAGCTCTGACCGATCCGGCCACCGAAGGCGATCGGCGCCACGATGCTCAGCCCGGCGATGATCAACCCGATGCCGAGCAGCCGGCCGGCGTCGATCGGCGCCGCCTCGTCCAGCTCGTGCCGGCCGCCGACCAGGTAGCGGATGACCAGCGCCATCCCCGCGATCAGCCCGCCGGCGAAGCCGCCGCCCGGCGCGTTGTGACCGACCAGCAACAGATAGACCGAGGTCACCATCATCGTGCCGAACAGCAGCCGGGTGATCACCTCGAAGATCAGCGACCGCTTCAGCGGCGACAGGGTGACGCCGCCGCGGAGCCAGACCAGGCCGCCGCCGCCGTTTCCAGTCCCGTTCCCCTTGCGCCCGAGCCGGGTCAGGTCGATGTTCCGGGTCCGGATGAAGATCAGGCTGGCGACGCCGGTCGCGGCCACCACCAGCACCGAGATCTCCCCCATCGTGTCCCAGGCCCGGATGTCGACCAGCGTGACGTTGACGATGTTGAGGCCGTAGCCGAACTCGTAGGCGACGTCCGGGAAGCTCGCCGAGACCGGCACCGCGATCCGCGATCCGCTGGCCACGAAGGCGATCGCGGCGATCACGAACCCGGCCGCGGCGGCGATGGCGAGCCGCCACCAGCGGCTGGAGTGCAGCGGCCGGTTGGTGAAGTATTTGGGCAGCTTGCGCAGCACCAGCACGAAGACGACCAGGATCACGGTCTCGATCAGCACCTGGGTCAGGGCCAGATCGGGCGCGCCGTGCAGCAGGAACAGCAGCGCGGTGCCGTAGCCGGTGACCCCGACCAGGATGACCGCCTTCATCCGGCCGCGGGCGGTGCCGGCGCCGATCGCGGCGATGATCATCACCGCGCCGACCAGCACCTGGCCCGCCGAGTCGGCGATCCGGAACTCGGTCGGGAAGTCGTTCATGATCAGCAGCACGCCGCCGGGGGCGCTGACCAGGACCAGCAGGATCGCGCCGAGATAGATCGACAACGAGCCCCGCTGGGTGACCGCGGTGGTCTCCACCGCGACCCGGTCCAGGCCACGCATCCACAGTTGGTACGTCTCCGCGGCGTCCGGCACCCGGGGCAGGGTCGCCTGGACCCGACCGAACCACTCCCGCTGCCGGAACATCGCGAACCCGGCCAGCAGCACCATCGCCGACATCAGCAGCGGCAGCGTGAATCCGTGCCAGAGCGCGATCCCGTGGCTCTCGGCGCCGATCGGCACCGCGGCCGCGACCGGCTCCAGCGCGGCCGTCAACTGCGGGCCGAGGAAGCCGCCGGCCAGCGACGCGGTGGCCAGGATCAGCGGAGCCGCGGCGAAGCCGGCCGGGATCCGGCGGCACCGGGTCGGTTCGGCCGGACCGCCCGGGCCTGCGGCCGGGTCGCCGGGCTTGGTGGCGAAGGTGCCCCAGAGGAACCGCAGTGAATAGGCGACGGTCAGCGTCGAGCCGACCAGCAGCGCCGCGACCAGCAGTAGGGCGGTCAACTGCGGGATGCCGACGCCGTCACCGCTGACCAGGTAGAACAGTGACTCGAAGGCCGCCTCCTTGGCCGTGAAGCCGATCAGCGGCGGCACCGCCGCCATCGACGCCGACGCCAGCCCGGCAGCCACGGCGATCAGCGGGATCGACCGGCCGAGCCCGGACAGCCGGCGGATGTCGCGGCTGCCGGCGCTGCGGTCGACGATCCCGACCACCAGGAACAGGGCGGCCTTGAACAGGGCGTGGGAGATGATCATGGCGACGCCGGCCAGCTCGGCCGACCGGGTGCCCAGGCCGCACATGAAGATCAGGAAGCCGAGCTGGCTGACCGTGCCGTAGGCGAGCAACACTTTGATGTCGTACTGCCGCAGCGCCCGCCAGGCCCCGATGATCATCGTCACCGCACCCAGGGTGAGCACGATCGGCCGCCAGCCGGGTTGGCCGGCGAACGTCGGTGCCAGCAGCGCGACCAGGTAGACGCCGGCCTTGACCATGGCGGCGGCGTGCAGGTACGCGCTGATCGGGGTCGGAGCGGCCATCGCGCCGGGCAGCCAGAAATGGAACGGGACCAGGGCCGACTTGGACAGCGCCCCGATCAGGATCAGGATCACGGCGGCGATGATCACCGGCGAGGCGAGCTGCAGCGACGGGCTGGCCAGGATCTCCGAGATCGAGAACGTCCCGGTGGTGACGGCCAGCATGATGATGCCGGTCAGCATCGCCAGCCCACCGAAGGTGGTGACGATCAGGGCGTTCAACGCCGCCCGCCGGTTGGCGCTACGGGTCGGTTTGTGCCCGATCAGCAGGTAGGAGAAGACGGTGGTCAGCTCCCAGAACACGTACAGCACGATCAGGTCGTCGGCGGTGACCAGGCCGAGCATCGCGCCGGCGAACGCGGTCAGCACCGCGCTGGTCCGCGGCGCCGGGTCCTCGTCCGCGAAATACCAGCGGCAATAGAACAGGACCAGGGCCCCGACGCCGGAGACGATCATGGCCAGGACCCATTGCAGGGTGCCGATCCGGAACGAAAGATCGATGCCGAGGGCCGGGATCCACGGCACCGATTCGGTGATCGTTCCGCCGCTCAGCACCACGGGGGCCTGCAGCCCGAGCCAGACCGCCGTCGCCAGCGGTGCCAGTGCCAACACGAAATAGGCGCGACAACGCAGCCACCTGGCCAGCAGGGGCGCGAATATGGCAACGCCGAAGTGCACGGCGATGAGGAGCGTCACTCGGACCTCTCGTCGTCACAGATCGTGGGGTTAAGAAGGTACCGGCCATCTCACGGACCGGGATTCGGCATTGTATCCGACGGCTGCGCGACGGTCGGCCGGGTCATCAGGCGACGCAGGGTCAGGAATCGAACAACCGTCCCCAGTGCGTTGGCGAAGATCAGCACGATCACCTCCACCGTCCGGCTCACGCCGGGGATCACCGTGTGCAGCAACCAGAGCGACCCGCTGGTGAGCAGCAGCCCGAAGCCGAACGCGGCCAGCCCGCCGGCGTGGTGGGCCAGCATCCGCCGCCGGCCCTGGATGCCGAACGTCATCCGCCGGTTGGTCGCGGTGTTCCCGATCGCGGTGATCAACAACGCCACCAGATTGGCGGTCTGTGGGCCGAGCGGGTCGCGGAGCAGCAGATAGATCACGAAGTAGGCGACCGTGCTGAGCACGCCGACCGCGCCGAACCGGATCAGTTGGGCCAACAGCCCGGCGCTGGCCGGCACCGGCCGGGACGCCAACAGTTCCGCACCGATCCGGCGCACCGGGATCCCGCCGGTGAGCAGGCCACCGGCCAGCCGGACGATTCCGCGGAGGTCCTCGAGCGCGGTGGCAATGATGTCGACCCGGCTGTCCGGGTCGTCGACCCAGTCGACCGGCACCTCGTGGATCCGCAGCCCGGACCGCTGGGCGAGCACCAGCAGTTCGGTGTCGAAGAACCAGTTGTCGTCCTCGATCAACGGCAGCAACCGCCGGGCCACCTCTCGGCGCACCGCCTTGAAGCCGCACTGGGCGTCGGAGAACGAGGCCGCCAGGGCTCCCTTCAGCAGCAGGTTGTAGCCGCGCGAGATCAGCTCCCGCTTCGGCCCGCGCGTGACCCGGCTGCCGCGCGCCAGCCGGGTGCCGATGGCCAGGTCGGAGTGGCCCGAGATCAGCGGAGCGATCAACGGCAGCAGGGCGCGCAGGTCGGTGGACAGGTCGACGTCGGTGTACGCCAGCACGTCGGCCTGCGAGGTGGCCCAGATCGCCTTCAGCGCCCGACCCCGGCCCTTCAACTCCAGCCGGGTCGCCCGGACCCCGGAGAGTTCCTGCTCCAGGCCGCGGGCGATCCGGAAAGTGTCGTCGGTGCTGGCGTTGTCGGCGATCGTGATCAACCAGGAGAACGGCATCGACTGCAGCAGATGATCATGCAGCCGGCGGACCGAGGCGGCCAGATCGACCGCCTCGTTGTACACCGGGACGACCAGCTCCAGGGTCGTCCGCGCCGGCGTCGCCGGGCTGGTCATCGCGCCTGACTCAGGTCGTACCCGGAAACGCCGTCGATGGTGATCTTGGTGAAGTTCTCGCTGACCCAGGTCGAGATCTCCTCGGCCACCCGGCTACCGCCGTTCTGCAGCCGGCTCCGGGCGCCCTCCGAGCCCGTCGACGAGTCACCGTCGCCACCGAGGTAGTAGTGGATCTCGCCGTCGGCCACGAGTTGCTGGAACTCGGCCAGGGTCGGGCTCGGATCGCTGCCGTTGAAGCCGCCGATCGCCATCACCCCCAGACCGGTGGCCAACTGGTAGCTCGCCGCCGCCTGGGATCCGGTGGTCGCCGCGGCCCAGGTGTAGCCGTCCGACCCGTCCGTCAACCGGGCCGCGAGCTCCTCGCTGACCGTTCCGCCGCCGGGCAATCCGCCCGGTCCACCGGTCCGGAACTCGCCCGGTCCATCCCGGCCCGGACCTTGGCCACCTCCGTCGGTGGCACCGCCGTCTCGTCGACCGCCCCCGTCGGGTTGACCTCCCCCGCCCGGCTGGGATCCCGGTGGCGGGCCGTAGCTGATCATCCCGCCGCCACGACCGCCTTCGACCGGTCCTGCGGTGACGATGGAGCCCTGGTGCGCGGTGGCGACGGTGTTCAGGGAATACGCGGTCGGGCCGGCCAACGCGGCCAGGCCGGCAGCGACGATCACCGCGCGGGCCGCGAACCGCGGCAGCCGGCCGGCGAACAGCAGGCCGATCGTGGCGACACCGCCGATCACGGCGATCGGGATCCGCAGGCTCGGGTACGGCTCGCTGGCGCGGGCCAACAACAGCACCGCCCAGGCCGTGGTGGCGCCGGTGGCCAGGGCCAGCCCGATCCGGCCGAGCCACCGGGCCCGCTGCCGCCACAGCTCCGCCGCGGCAACGACCGTCGTACCGGCGGCCGCCGGAGCCAGGGCCACGGTGTAGTAGTCGTGATAGATCCCGGCCATGAAGGAGAACACCAGGCCGGTCAGCACCAGCCAACCGCCGAAGACCATGATCGAAGCCAGCCGCATCCGGGCCGAGTCCGGCGCGTTCTCCGGCCCTTCGGCCGGCGCCCGGCGCCGATCGGTGGCGATCGCGATCACGACAACGACGGCCAAGATCAGCGCCGCCGGGATCAGCCAGCTGATCATGCCACCGGACACCGAGTCGAACAGCCGGGTCAGCCCGGTCTCGCCCCAACCGCCGCCGGGCGCGCCGCCCACGCTGCCGACCTGCTCACCGGTGATCCGGCCGAGGCCGTTGTAGCCGAAGATCAACTCCAGCACGGAGTTGTTCTGGGATCCGCCGATGTAGGGCCGCAGCTGCTCCGGCGTCAACTCGACCAACGCCACCCACCAGCCGAGCGAGATGATCATCGCCGCGAAGGCCGCCACCAGGTGCAGCAGCCGCGTCCGCAGCCGGGTCGGCGCCGCGATCAGGTAGGCGATCACGAAGGCCGGCAGCACCAGGAACGCCTGCAACATCTTGGTCAGGAAGGCGAACCCGATCAGCACGCCGGCCAGGACGAGCCAGCGACCGCTGGCCCGCTCGGTCGCCCGCAGCGTCGCATAGGCGGCGACGGTCATCAGGAACACCAGCAGCGCGTCGGGGTTGTTGAACCGGAACATCAGCGCGGCCGCCGGGGTCAGCGCCAAGATCACGCCGGCCGTGATGCCCGCCCAGTGCCCGGAGGTCCGCCGCACGGTCGCGTACAGCACGCCGACGGTGCCGACGCCGAGCAGCGCCTGCGGGACCAGAATGCTGGCCGAGCTGAGCCCGAACAGCCGGACCGACAGGGCCATCAGCCAGAGCGAGGCCGGCGGCTTGTCGACCGTGATCGAGTTCCTCGGGTCGAGCGACCCGAACAGGAAAGCCGTCCAGTCCATCGAGCCGGCTTGGGCGGCTGCCGAGTAGAAGGAGTTGGCGTACCCCGAAGCGGTCAGTCCCCAGAGATAGAGCACGGCGGTGCCCGCCAGCAGGACGAGTAGCGAGCCGAGTTTGATCAGCGGAAGTGGTCTCCGAAGGTTCATGGGGACGAAAGTGCCGGACCATTCTTTGCCGTCACCCTGGTCGCACTGTGCGGGCGCTGTGGCCGCATGTGGGGGCGGAAACACGGCTGCAACGTGGCCGATCCGCCGAACGGGACGCCGGCTACGGGCCGCCGCAACCACCGACTAGGGTCACGATCATGCAGTTCACACAACTTGGCCGGACCGGCCTCAAGGTTTCCCGGTTGTGCCTCGGCACGATGAACTTCGGCCCGCAGACCGAAGAATCCGACGCCCATCGGATCATGGACTCGGCCCACGACAACGAGATCAACTTCTTCGACACCGCCAATGGCTATGGCGGCGCCGACCACCGCGGCTGGACCGAGGAGATCATCGGCCGCTGGTTCGCGAGCGGCGGCGGCCGGCGCGAGCGGACGGTGCTGGCGACCAAGGTGTACGGCGACATGGGCACCTGGCCCAACGAGGGCAAGCTGTCAGCGCTGAACATCCGGCGCGCGCTGGACGCCAGCCTGAAGCGGCTGCAGACGGACTACGTCGATCTGTACCAGTTCCACCACGTCGACCGGCTGACTCCGTGGGAGGAGATCTGGCAGGCCGTCGAGACCGCAGTCCAGCAAGGCAAACTGCTCTACAGCGGCAGCTCGAACTTCGCCGGCTGGCACCTCGCCCAGGCCCAGGAGGCCGCCAACCGACGCGGCTATCTCGGCCTGGTCAGCGAGCAGTCGTTGTACAACCTGGTCGAGCGCAGCATCGAGCTCGAGGTGATCCCCGCGGCCCAGCACTACGGGCTCGGCATCATCCCCTGGTCACCGCTGCACGGCGGCCTGCTCGGCGGCGTGATCAAGAAGACCAACCAGGGAGTCCGTCGGCTCGAGGGCCGTTCGGCCCAGTTCGTCGAGAAGAACCGCGACAAGCTGACCGCCTACGAGGAGCTGGCCGCCGAGCTCGGCCACGAGCCCGGTGATCTTGCTCTGGCCTGGCTGTTGCACCAGCCGGCCGTGACCGCGCCGATCATCGGCCCGCGGATCCAGGAGCAGCTCGACAGCGCCCTCCGCGCGGTCGAACTCACCCTCGACCAGGCCACGCTGGACCGCCTGGACGGGATCTTCCCCGGTCACAAGACCGCGCCGGAGGACTACGCCTGGTGATCTAGCGCTGCGGCCAGCAGGTCGATCCAGCGCCAGGGTTCCGGACGCCCGCCGGGCAGCGCGCGGAAGTATTCCCAGACGTCGACGCCGCCGAAGTCCGGGTAGCGCCGGCACAGGTCACGGACCGTGCCGGCCACCCGGGCGACGTCGACATAGCCCGAGCCGTCGTCTGGATGGCCGATCACACCGAGGACGACCTTGTCCGGCGGATAGACGCCGCGGTCGATGATCGCGACGTAGTCGGACGCGTCGGCGGCCGAGCCGAAGCCGCTGTAGAACTGGGCATTGACCCAGTCGATCTCCTGTCCCCGCCGTCGGAACAGCTCCTCGTAATCGAAGCCGGACAGGTTGCCGCCGCCGGCCAACGCGCTGGCCACCGGCGCCAGGATGATCACGAACTCCGGTCCGAAGTCCCGCCGCAGCGCATCGATCAGACCGATCACCCCGGGCAGCGACATGTCCTGCTCGACATCGATGTCCACTCCGTCGAACCCGTGCCGGACCAGGAAGTCTCGCAGCGGCGGGTAGTACCTGTCGAAGCCCGCGACATCGAGCTTGTTCGTGGTGCCGGGCGCCCAACCACCGACCATCGCCAGGGCCTGAACTCCGGCCTGCTGCACGTCGGCCAACTCGGTCCAGAGACGATCATGGTAGGCATCGTCATGGTCATGATCATTGAGGACAACCCGCCCGTCATCGGTGATATGCACGGCGGCGATGATCAACTGGGTCAGCCGACCGGAGGCGACCATCGGCCCTAATGGCACGTAGTCGGCTCCGGCGCCGTGGGACTGGTGGTAGACCATCAGGCGACGATGATCGGTGCGGCCGCGAACCATGCCAGAATTCTACGGGCGGCCGGAAGGATCTTGGGATGGGAACGAGTGTTGGTACCAGTTCGACGCGACTGATCACCTTGCGGGGAAGCAGCGGCTCGGGCAAGTCGGTCGTCGCCGCCGCAATCCGGGCCTCACGACCGGCCGGCTCGGTCGCGATCATCGGCCAGGACGTGATCAGACGCGAGATCCTGAGCTCGGGTCAGGATGCGGGAGGCCACCCGATCGGGCTGATCGAGGTGATGTCAAGATTTCTGTTGGACCAGGGCTTCGACGTGATCATCGAAGGCATTCTGAATGCGGACTGGTACGCCGAGATGCTGTCGCGGTTGAACGCCGACCATCAGGGCGTCGGACGGTCCTACCTCTGGGACCTCAGCTTCGAGGAGACCCTTCGCCGGCACGCGACGAAGCCGGTGGCGACAGCCTTCGGAGAAACCGAGCTGCGGGCCTGGTGGCGGGGCTGCCAGCCGATCGCCGAACTGGACGAGGCCGTCATCACGGCCGACGAGAGCTTGGAGGCCGCGGCCACTCGGATCGTTCGCGACTGTTGGCCCGTCGCCTCCTAGCTCAGAACTGGCCGTTGCGGAGACCCGGATTTCCCTTATTTCTGGCGGATGTCGGTGATCACGGCTAGAATAGAACACGTGTTCGAGTCACTCGAGAGGCGCGCAACGGGCCTCGACGTCCGCGGCATCCTCGACGCTGCGCAGGCGGCGCAGCGGGCGCGGATCCTGGCCGAGAACGAACTCCTCGTCCTGGCCGCAGCGTGGGCCGACATCTATCCGGCGGAGTCGATCCACCCCAGCGAGCTGGGGATGCCCGGCGCTGCGTGCGGAGTGCGGCCGGGTGGTGAGGGGACGCCGGAGGTGAACGATCTGGCGATGGTCGATTTCAGTGTCAAGATCGGTAGGAGCACGGGTGGCGGGATGATGTTCATCGCCGACGCCCTCGATCTGCGGCACCGGTTCCCGCTCCTGTGGGGCAAGATCGTGCGTGGTGAGGTGGTCGGCTGGCAGGCCTGCAAGATCGCCAAACTGACCCGGCCCCTCACCTACGACCAAGCCCTCCTTGTCGATGACGAGATCGCCCGGTTTGCGGGAGTGGTGCCGTGGACGAAGCTGGAGAACCGGACCCTGGCCGCGATCATGAAAATCGACCCGGAACGGTATGAGCAGCTGGTGTCGGGTCGGAAGAAGGACCGAGGCGTGTGGTTGGGTCGGATTGATCAGGACGGGATGCGCGGCATCCACGGCCGGGTCGAGGCGGTCAAGGCGAACCGGCTCTACGCTGCCGTCGACGAACTCGCCGGCTACCTGCCCGAGGAGACCGGCAGCGCCGACGAACGGCGGGCCGAAGCCCTCGCCATGCTCGGTGACGACCTCCAAGCCGCCGAACTCCGTGCCCGACACCGCCAGCCCGACCTGTTCGACGAAGAGTTGGCGGCGGCGGTCGATGAGATCATGGCCGAGACCGGTGGTCCGGTGGAGGAGTCGGAGGTCCATCCGGCCCTGCGGGACAAGCCGCCGACGGTGGAGGTCGAGTCGGCGATCTTCCAGGCGGCGGTGCAGCGGATGTTGGACCGGCTCGACCCGACCAAACTGCTACCGACCGCTTACATGATCGTGCATATCGCGGCTGAGTCGTTGGAGAAGGGCCACGGTGTGTGCCGGGTGCCCGGCGTTGGGCCGACCACGATGGGGATCGTGAAGGACTGGCTTGGCCACACCCGGGTGAAAGTCCGGCCGGTGATCGACCTGAACGACGTCCCACCGCCGGTGGACAGCTACCAGATCCCGGACCGGCAACGACGCCACATGTTGCTGCGGCAGCCGGGCAGTACCTTCCCGTGGTCCACCGCGACCACGCAGCTTGATCTTGACCATGTGCAGCCGTATGTGCCGCGGATGCGTGGCGGTCCACCCGGGCAGACCCGGATCGACAACGAAACCCCGAACGGCCGGCCCGAACACCGAGCCGTCACTCATGGCGACTGGAACCGGCGACAACCCGACCCGGGCGTGATGCTTTATCGAGCACCCCACGGGGATGTCTACCTCACCAACTTCTCCGGCACCCACGATCTCGGCTACGGCACCTTCGCCCACGCCATCTGGAAGCTGGCACAGCCCAAACAAGATCAACAATCCGGACAACTCGGCCAGCCCTGAACGGTGCGGAGGTTTGGGTGTTCGTTCCCTGAGCCTGTCGAAGGGCACACCAGATCATCCTCGATCCCTTGGACGGATGAGGCGAGATGATCACCGATCTGGCTTGCCCTTCGACAAGCTCAGGGAACGAACCCCAAACCACGGGCTCTGATTTCTGGGCTGGAGTCTGGCCGAGCGGGACCATGCGGGAGTTGATCTTCGTTCCCTGAGCCTGTCGAAGGGCAGGCATGGGTCTGCACTTGATCCTTCCCTAACCCACCTCAGTCACGACCCGCTCGCCAGGCCATCTTCTCGACGTCGATTGAGCACCACGTCGCTGACCAACTAGCCGCCGGGAGGGCTGCCGTGTAGGTCAGTCCTCGACCCGGCGACGACCGACTAGGGCGTACGGCAGAACCGAACCGGGCGAGGTCTCCCAGCCACGGACGACGGTCAGTGGGGAAGTCGTCAACCCGACGAAGCCCGCGTCTTTGGCGATCCACACCAACGGACCGTGCGCGGTGAGGGCCATCGCCGGCAGCGCGGCGCGAACGGACGCGGTGTAGGTCCGCGGAAACAACCCCGTCGGCTCGGCGTCCTGATCCGGGTCGGCCGGCCGCGGCGGGCGATCCGCCAGACCGTAGATCGCGACGACCCGCCCGCCCGGTCGCAGCAACCGATGCCAGTTCGCGAAGGCGGTAGCCGGCTCGCGCAGTGTCCACAGCACGCTGCGGGAGATCACCACATCGAAGCTCGCCGCCGGGAACGGCGGGTCAACCGCGTCACCAACCATCAGCGTGACGGGCAGGCCGGCGCGAGGAAGTTGCAGCCGGGCCGAGTTGAGCATGCCCTCCGAGAGATCGACCCCGGTCACCCGGTGGCCGAGTTCCGCCGCGAGTCTCGCCACGAACCCCGTTCCGGTGCCGACATCGAGCAGGTCACTCGGAGCCTCGGGCAGGACCGAACGAATCGCCTCCCGCCAGTCCGCATACGCGGCTGACCCCGGTTCCGCAACGTTGTCCGGGCCGTCATAGCTCGGGCCGACCTGATCCCAGAACGCACTGATCCGTCCCTGGACCGACTCAGCCTCGTCCATCCCAGACACCTCTGCTCACCCCGCGTTCGCAAGCCACCCGGACTCAGGGTACGCCGATACCCACGGCGACCGGATTGTTGCTCGGACTGAAGGCCACCGTCGAGATGGCGGCCATCGTCGGTTCGGTGTGGGAGGGCGTACTACGCGGCATTCGGCGCCGCGCGAGCACGACCAGGGGGCCAGCAGGATCCATGACAGGGTGTGCGCGTGTCCCCTTCCGCGGCCAAGATCGGGCGATGGCGGAGCCGCGACGCGCAGGATGCCTACGTCGACGCTTATCAGGCTGTGCTGCGAACGCTTCCCGATCCGGCCCGGACGCTCGACGTCGAGACGGAGTTCGGCACAGTCCGAGCTTATGAGTGGGCAGCGTCGGCTGCCGGACCGCCGGTGCTGCTGCTCCCCGGCCGAGCCTCGGGGGTGCCGATGTGGGCCGAGAACCTGCCGCACTGGATCGGCCGACGCACGATCTTCGCGGTGGACGCGATCGGTGACGCGGGGCTGTCCACGCAGACCAAGCCGCTCGCGACCTCCGATGATCAAGCCGCATGGATCTCCCAGCTGATCACTGGGCTCGGGGTCGAACGGGTGCACAGCGTCGGGCACAGTTTCGGTGGAGCCATCGCAACCCTCCATGCCCTGCGGCATCCCGAGCAGGTCGCCACCCTCGCGCTGCTCGAGCCCGTCCTCGTCCTCCGGCCGCCACCGGTGTCCAGCCTCCTCTGGGCGACGGTCACCCAACTCCCACTCCCCCGGAACTGGAAAGATCGTGCGTTGGCCGAGCTCGGCGGCGTCAGCGTCGAGGAGGTCCGCGTCCGGACCCCGTTGTCGATCATGATCGACCGCGGCACCTCCGGGTTCCGGGCCGCGCTGCCCACACCGCGGATGCTCACCGACGAGGAATGGCGTTCCCTCCCGGTGCCGCTCCGGGTCGACATCGCCGGCACCAAGTCGCTGGCCGGCGGTTCCCGAGCGGCGGATCGGATCCGTACCCTCCGCCCCGACGCAACGGTCGAGTTCTGGCCCACGGCCACGCATTCCCTGCCCATGCAGGAAAATGCGGCGATCGGGCCAGCCCTCCTCGATCTCTGGTCGGGCGAAAAAGGTCAGCGCTGAGCCCGCTCGACTCCTAGGCTGCTTTCGTGTCCAGTCTGATCCGAGCCTGCATCGTCAACCACAACACGTCCGAGTTCGCCGAGCTTGCACTGCGGAGCCTCGCGGCGACGCACGGTGCCCGACTGTCCTCCGGACAGCTCCGGATCACGGTCATGGACAACCACTCGACCGACCAGGGTCTGCCGGACCTGATCGCCGCCTGTGATCAACTCGGAGCCGAATTCGCTCACTCCCACTGGCCCGCGGCCAGCTCGAAGATCAACAGCCACGGCGACGTGATGCGTGGTTTCGTCGCTGCCCACTCCGCGGCCACCCACTTCCTGTTCGTCGACGCCGACGTACCCGAGGACGACTCGATTGGCGGGAAGCTCGAGGATTGCCGTCGCCGATTGGCTGCGCTTCGGGCCGCGTGACCCTACGATCCCTTCGGCATCGACGGCGCCATCGCGAGAATGGTCAAGATCGGATCCTGGTAGTTGTCCAGCGACGGTACGTGAGCGGCCTGACCCGTCTCGGGCATCCCGTCCCACTTCCGGCTGCTCCACATCACCTGATAGCCGGTGCCCTCGGTGGCGATGAACGGAGCCTCCGCGAGCGCCTGCTCGGCGATCACCGAGGCGAGTGGCCGGGTGCCGTCGTAGTCGCCCGGATCGACGCTCTGCAAGCCGTAAGCGGCGTCGGACACCTTTGCGTTCTTCCATCGGCCGTAGTTGACCGACGGCGACTCCGCCCCGATCGCGACCGTGTTCTGGATCGAGTAGCCCTGGTAGGCGAAGTACATCGAGGTGCCGCCGGCGACGGTGCCGAAGAACAACGGATACTCCCCCTTCGAGGCGGCCTTGTTGAAGATCGTTTCGGCCGGGGTCTGGATCTTCACGTTCAGCCCGAGCACCTCCTTCCACTGGGAGACGAAGATCGGCCCGGCCTGCATGTCCTGATCATTGGAGACGCTGACGTACAGCGTGATCGGATGTTCCTTGCCGTCCTTCTCCAGGTTGCCCGCAGCGTTGACCGTGTAGCCGCTGGCGGCCAGGCTGGCCTTGGCCGCCTCGATGTTCTGCTGCTGCGGCTGGGCCGTCTCCGGCGTCAGCACCGGCGCATACATCGTCGGATCGAGGCCCGCCGGGGTTGGGATGGTGTAGCCGACGGCGGCCGCGTCCCGCGCCTTCGTCGGATCGAGCGCATCCCGCATCGCCTTGCGGACATTCACGTCGTCGAACGGTTGCACGGTGTGGTTGAAGATCACGCCGTAGCCGCCGCCGTTGGGATAGAAGCGGTAGTGGTTGTTGTCCGGGTCGGGCTGCACGAAATCGGTCAGCACGCCGGCCGCGGCACCGACCGTCCAGTCGATCTCGCCGCGGCTGAGCTGCGCCTGGCGGGCGCCGACACTGGCGCCGGGGATGATCTGCACCTCGCGCACGCCCTTGCTCCGGCCGCCCCAGTAGTCGTCCCGGAGTTGATACTTGATGATCTCCGGCTTGAAGTCCTTGACCTTGAACGGGCCGGTGCCGACCGGGTCGAGGTTCTGGTCCTTGTCGACGTCCTTCTTCGACCAGATGTGTTCGGGGAAGATCGGATACCAGGCGGCGAAGTTCAGCACCTGCTGCCGATCGGGCTCGTTGAACTGGATGATCGCGGTGTACGGGTCCGGCGTCTGCACCTTGCTGGCCACCCAGCACTTGTAGTCCCACTCACCGTTCTCGTCCTTCTCCCGGTCCGTGCAGGCATCGCCGATCGCCCGGTCGTAGGTCCACTTCACGTCCTTGGCGGTGAACTCGACCCCGTCGGACCACTTCACGCCGTGCCGCAGGTGATAGACGAGTTGCTTGCCGCCGTCCTTCATCTCGTACGACTCCGCCAGGGCCGGCGTCAGCTTGCCCGGATTCGCCTTGTCCATCCCGAGCAGCGTCTCGTACAGCAGCGACATGCCCGGTGCCACGCCCTTGCCGCCGACGGCCCAGAAGTTCCAGTTCTTGGTGAACTGGTTGGACTCGCCGACCCCCGGGTTGGTGTTCATGGCGACGGTCATCACCCCGTCGTTCTCGGCGACCGTCGGCTTGTTGCCGAAGCTGCCGCCGGAGCAGGCAGCGAGGGCGAACGCCGCCACCGCGGCGACCGCGATCAGGCCCTTCTTGATCTTCATGGCACTCCTTCGTGTCGGTTGGGGCGTGCATCGTCGGTGAGGTGCAGCCAGCAGGCGACCGACCGGCCGCCGACGTCGACCAGGGGCGGGTTGCGGTCGGCGCACAGGTTCATCGCGTGCGGGCAGCGGGCCGCGAACCGGCAACCCGGGAGATCGACCGCGACGTCGACCGGCTCCGCCTCCTCCGCGGATCCGGCGTCGAGGTCAGATCCCGGACCCGCGGTCTCCTTGTAATGCTCGGGATTCGGGGCGGACTCCAGCAACAGCCGGGTGTACGGATGCAGCGGCGCGGCCACCAGCTCCTCGGTCGGCGCCTGCTCGATGATCTCGCCGCCGTACATCACCGCGATCACGTCGCTGAGATAGCGGGCGCTGGCGATGTCATGGGTGATGTAGAGCATCGCCAGCTCTTCTTGATCACGAAGATCACGGAGCAGGTTGAGCACGTCCAGCCGGATCGACGCGTCCAGCATCGAGGTCGGCTCGTCGGCGAGCAGCACGGCCGGGTTCATCGACAGTGCCCGGGCGATCGCCACCCGCTGCCGCTGGCCACCGGAGAGATCACTCGGATACCGCTCCGCGTAGTCCTCGGGCGGGGTCAGACTCACCTTCTCCAGGGCCTCGTGGACGCGCGCCCGCACCTCCGTCCGGCTGCGGGCCTCGGTGTGCAGCCGGACCGCGCGGCCGATGATGTGCCGCAGCGGCTTCAGCTGGTTCAGCGAGCCGAACGGGTCCTGGAAGATCAACTGGACCTCGGCGTAGTAGTCCGACCGGCCGCGCCGGCTCCGGTCCACCGGCATGCCCTGGAACAGGATCTCGCCCTCGGTCGGCTGGTGCAGCAGCGAGAACAGCCGGGCCAGCGTCGTCTTGCCCGACCCGCTCTCCCCCACGATCGCGATGATCTGCCGCCGGTACAGCCGCAACGAGACATTCCGGACGGCCCTGATCTTGGTCCGGTGACCGGTGCTGGATTTGCCGGTGAAGTGCTGGCTGACCGCCACCGCCTCCAGCACCGGCCGGCCGTTCGCCGCAGCCGCTCCGTTCGAGTCGCTCATGATCGACCCTCCGCCGCGTCGACGGCGACATGACAGGCGACCGCATCGTCATCGAGGTCGACGAGCTCTGGCAGTTCCACGGCACAGCGATCGATCTTGACCGGGCAACGCGGCTCGAAGGCACAGCCGGCGGGCAGTCGGAGCAGGTTCGGCGGCGATCCGGCGATGCCGGTCAACCGGCGGACGGGTTCGGTGAGCGGCGGAAAGGAGTCCCGCAGCCCGCGGGTGTACGGATGCCGGGGCTCGCGATAGACCCGCTCGGCGGTGCCCACCTCGACGATCCGGCCGCCGTACATGATCGCGATCCGGTCGGCGATCTCCAGCAGCAGCGACAGGTCGTGGGTCACGAAGATCACCGCGAACCCGAGCCGGCGCTGCAGCTGCAGGATCTGATTCAGGATCCGACGCTGCATCACCACATCGACCGCCGTGGTCGGCTCGTCCATCACGACCAGCTCCGGATCGCAGGCCATCGCCAGGGCGATCAAGGACCGCTGCTGCATACCGCCGGACAGCTGGTGCGGGTAGTTGTTCATGTAGTCGGGCGCGATGCCGACCATCGCCAGCAGGTCGGCGACCCGCTGCCGCAGCGCCGCCTTGCTCAGCCTCGGATCCTTGACCCGGAGCACGTCGGTGAACTGTGCGCGGAGCCGCAGCACCGGATTCAGGCAGGCCATCGCCGACTGCATCACCACCGAGATCTCGCTCCAGCGCAGCCCGGCCAGTTCGGGTTCGTCCAGCTCGGCCAGGTCGATCGGATCGTTGCCCCGGGAGCCGTAGTACAGCAGCTGGCCGTCGACCGTGACCGCGGGGATCCGTTGCAGCCGGGTGATCGCGGTCAGCAGGGTGGACTTGCCGGAGGCCGACTCACCGGCCACGCCGATGATCTCGCCGCGGTTGACGGTCAGGTCGATGTCGCTGCAGGCCGGCACCCGGCCGCGTTCGGTCAGGTATGCGACGTTCAGCCCGCGCACCTCGAGCAGCCTGGTCGGGGTCTCGACGGTCGTCATCCGATCACCTCCGTCATCGCCGGGCGGGCCACCCGCCGGCGGCGTCGCTCGGCCAGGAACCGCCGGACGATCGCGGACCGCTTCGAGCTCAGCGCCGGATTGGTCACCTCGTCCAGCCCGAAGTTGATCAAGGCGGTGGCGAAGCCGAGCAGCGCGATCGCCAACCCGGGTGGGCCGAACCACCACCAAAGACCACGGAACAAGGCGTTCTGGCCCGACGCGAGATTGATCTCGGTGCCCCAGCTGTATTCGCTGGCGTTGCCGATGCCGAGGAACGCCAGCCCCGACTGGGCGAAGATCCCGGCCACGAACGCGCTCAGGAACAGACTGGAGGCGAGACCGTTGAGATGGGGCGCGATCTCGACCAGCACGATCCGCCACGGCTTCTCCCCGATCGTCCGCAGCGCCGCGGTGAAGTCACGGCCGCGCAATGACATCGCCTGAGCCCGGATCGACCGAGCGGTGCCCGGCCACTCGAAGACGCCGATGATCACCGAGACCATCAACCAGTTGAGGTCCCGGAATGCCGCCGCGATCATCAACAACACGACGAACGACGGCATGGTCAGGAAGATGTTGATCACCGCATTGATCACGCCGTCGACCGCGCCGCCGAGGTAGCCGGCGGTGATCCCGACGATCAGGGCGATGCCGGTCGCGATCAGCGCGGAGGTCAGGCCGACCAGCAACGAACCGCGGGTGCCGAGCACGATCCGGAGCAGCACGTCCTGTCCGCTCGCGGTGGTGCCGAGCCAGTGCTCCGGGCTCGGCGGCGCGGCCAGTTGGGTCGTGTCCACGATCCGCGGATCCAGGCCGAGCACGTCCATCATCAGCCAGGGCCCGCCGAAGCCGACGGCAAACATCAGCACGAAGATCGCCAACCCGACCCGGACCTTGGTGATCGAGAGGAATCGCCGCAGCATGGTGACTCAGCGCTCCTCTCGGGTCCGCGGGTCGAGCAGCACGTACACCGAATCGGCGAGGAAGTTGAAGATCAGCGTGGTCAGTGTCGCCATCAGGAACAGCGTCTGCATCAGCGGATAGTCACGGTTGAAGATGGCCTTGTTGAACAACAGGCCGACGCCCGGATAGGCGAAGGTGGTCTCGATGAAGACGATGGCCATCAAGATCCCGCCGAACGCCTGAGCCAGACCGGTGACGTTGGGCAGCATCGCGTTCCGGGCCGCATACCGGAACAGGATGTCGCGCTGGGGCAGGCCCTTGGCCCGGGCCAGCACGACGAAGTCCTCGTTGGTCGTGTTGATCATCATGTTGCGCATCGCGAACATCCAGCCGGCGAAGCCGAGCACCAGGGTGACGAACAGCGGCAGCACAGCGTGGTAGGCCGCGTCGGGCAGGAAGCCCGGATCGCTGAGGCTCGGCTCGACGTCGCGGCCGTACGCTCCCTGAGCCGGGAAGTAGGAGTTCCGGTAGGCGAAGTACCAGATGAACACCAGGGCGAGCCAGTAGGTCGGGATGGAGTGGAAGAACATGATCACCGGGGTCAGCACCGAGTCCGACTTCGAACCCGGCCGCCAGCCGATGATCGCGCCGCCGGCGGTGCCGATCAGCCAGCCGCCGATCACGACGACGAAGCCGAGGACCATCGTCCAGGGCAGCGCCTGGGCGATCATCTCGGTCACCGGCGTCGGATAGCTGGACGTGGACAGCCCGAAATTGCCCTGGGCCAACTCCCCCAGATACTGGCCGAAGGCGACCAGCATGTTCTCGTCCGGCTTCCCATACAGGATCTCCAGACTCTTCAACTCGAACCCGCTCGGCGGCCGCCCGGTCGCGTTCATCGTCGCCTGGATGTAATCCCGGACCGGGTCCCCGGGCATCAGCCGGGGCAGGAAGAAGTTCAGCACGGTCGCCACGGCGGCGACACCGAGATAGATCAACAGCCGTCGGCCGAGATAGCCGGCGGCACCGATCAGTGCTCCCGCGGAGCGACGCGGCGGGTCGGTGACGAGCGCCGTCAGTCGGCTGCGATCCAACGGTGCCCGCGGATCCGGTGGCGCAGCGGGGTCGGTCGCCGGACGAAGATCGGAAACGGCCATCACGATCGCCTCCCTGCGCCCGCTTTCCGGCCGAACCGGCCCCGTGGGGTGGAGGCTAACCTTAAGCGCCTTAGTTGGTCAATCGTTTAGCGGAACTACTCCCCCGGATCAGCAGGTCCGGCTGCAACTCGAGCTCCGCCGAGACCGTGCTGGAGCGATCCAGCAACCGGAGGACGGCGGCCGAGGTGTAGCGACCGAGCAGCTGGGCGGATCGATCCAGGGCCGTGATCGGCGGCGTGGCCAGCCGACAGATCGCCCCGTCCTCCCACGAGACCACGGCCACGTCCTCCGGCACCCGCAGCCCGGCCGCCGAGATCGCCGCGAGGCCGGCCAGGGCCAGGATCTCGTTGTCGAAGACGATCGCGGTCGGCGGCTGCTTCCGCCGCAGCAGCGAGCCGGTCGCCCGGAGTCCCGCACCCTCGGTGTAGTCGGTGCGCACCGTCGCGGTCCGGATGCCGGCCCGGCGCCCTTCCCGGGTCAGTGAGCTGCGGCGCAACTCGACATGATCGAGTTCCTCCGGGCCACCGACATGTCCGATCCGGCGGTGCCCCCGCTCGGCCAGGTGGCTGACGATCTTGCGCATCGCCGCCGCATCGTCGATCGAGACTGTGCTGTGCCCCGCGGGCGCGTACGGGCCCGCCACCAGCACCGCCGGACAGCCGATCGCGGTCAACGCGGCCGGCCGCGGATCGTCCTTGATCAGATTCAGCACGACGACGGCGTCGACCCGGCGCTCGGTCCACCAGCGGCGATAGACCTCGACCTCCGCAGCCACGGTCGGCACGATCTGCAGCACCAGCGCCATCGATTCGCTCTCCAGTCCGGTCGACAGGCCGGACATGAACTGGATGAAGAACCCTTCGCCGCTGGTGCTGTTGTCGTCGCGACACAGGGCCAGGCCGACCGCCCGGGCACTTGAGTCGGCGAGCGCTCGAGCGGCCGCATGCGGCCGCCAGTTCAGCTCATCGGCGACTCGGCGGACCCGAACCCGAAGATCATCCGACACCCCCGGTTTCCCGTTCAGCGCGAAGGACACCGCCGCTTCGGAGATGCCCAGCCGTGCGGCGATGTCGCGCATCCGACTCCGAGCCACAGGCTTGATCCTAATCCCGGTAGGGATCCGGGAGGCGGAATCGGGGTTGATCAGCCGGCGGCGGCCCGTTCGGCGGTCTCGGCCAGGGCGTCCACGCTCGGCCAGTAGTGGGCCCGGGTCGCGGTCAACCAGGGCTCCGCCGCGGCGATCGGGCCGGACAGCAGCGCGTCGTCGCTCAGCCCGGGGTCGTCGACGATGTCGCTGAACCAGGTCCAGAACTCCGTCGCCGGATCGATCCCGGGGGCCGCCGCGCCGGCGAAGACACCGGGTCCGAGGCTGGCCAGGGTTTCGGCGCGCTGTCGTACCGGCTCACCCGACTCGGCCTCGGCGATCCAACCCAGGAACTCGTCGGCATGCACCGCCCAGGCCCGGCCGAGCAGGTCACCGATCAATCCGGCGGCCGCCTCCCCGGCCCAGTCCTCCCGCTCATGATCACCGACTCCTTGATCACCGGCTTCTTGATCTTCGCTGACCCGGACCAGTCGACCGGTCAGGTCGACGGCGTCCAACGCGGGATCGTCGCGGCCCTCCTGCCAGGACCTGATCCGGTCCAGATCCGCCTCGTCCTCGACCCGCAGGCCGACCTCGAACAGCACGTCCCGCCAACCGCGATCGGGCCGGTACAGGCCGGCCGCCTCCAGCTCGAGACAGATCCGCACCACCCAGACCGGATCCGGCTCCTCCAGGTCGTCGCGGACCTGGCGCACCCAGACCTCGGTCGGCAACCAGAACGCGGGATGCCACAGGGCTTCCGGGTTCACGGTGGGCCAGCGGCGATCATGCTCCGTCGCGACGTCCGGATAGGCCGGCAGCGGCGCCGCGACGACGAACTCGGAGATCAACTCGGCATGATCAAGTCCCGTGTGCTCGCGGAATTCGGCGTAGCCGACCGCAAGATCATAGGTCGAGCCGCAGTCGAGCAGCGCCAGCCCGGCCGGCACTCCGGAGCCGGCGGTACGCCAGCGCGCGGCAGGGTCGGGCTCCGGCGCTTGATCGGGATTAGCCGCAGTCCCACCTGGTTGGGCCTGTTCCTGGCCTGAAACTAGAGCGGCGATCGCATCTCCTGAATCATCGGGCCCAGTGGCACCCATTCTCGGATTAGACAAGGACACCGTCTGAATTCTTCCGCAAGGTCGCCTCCCGCTCCCGCTTCCGGACCTCGACGTCCTCCGGGTTGGTCGACGCCAGGCGGTGGAAGTCATCGGTCAGCCGGATCTCGGTCGGCACCGCGCGGGTGTCCAGATCCTGATAGATGAAGACCGAACCGCGCAGCACCTGGCTGTTGCGCGGGCTCTTCAACGCGTGCATCGAGTCCCAGTTCGGCTGCTCGCCGGTGTGCGAGTCGCCACCCAGGGTGCCGGGCAGCATGATCCGCGCCTTGTAGCGATCGGGATTGAGGCCGGCGATCCGGCAGGCGGCGATCGCCTCGTCCTCGTCCTCCAGCGGACCGATCGCGAGCCGCGAGATGTAGCCCTTCAGCCCGGCCTCGAGCGCGTCGGTGACCCGCTGGGTGAACAGCAGCGGCAGCACCCGTTGGGATCGCGCCAGCCGGCCGAGCCGCTCCACCTCGGCCGCACCGGCGCCGAGGAACATCCAGGCCTCGTCCAGCGAGACGAAGCCGCCGCCGCGGGAGCGCAGCGCGGCCGCGGAGCCGAACACCATCATCCGGACCAGGGCCAGCGCGGTCCGCTGCCCCAGGCCGTCCGGCTGCTGGCCGGCCAGCGGCACGTTCAGGTGGTTGTCACCGACCATGATCAGCGTGATGCCCTCGGCCACGGTCAGCGCCTGGGACTGCGGATCGGTGCCGCACAAGGCCGAGAACGTGGCCGAGTTGCGGGATTCCGACATCACCCGGCGGATCATGTCCTCCGGCAGATGATCAAGCTCCCGGTCGGCGATCTCCAGCGCCTGGCCGATGCAGGTCGCGCCGTGCTCGACGCCGTACCGGAGCGCCTCGCCGAGCGGCTGCTCCACCCGCGCCTTGGCCGAACTGTCACCCCAGACGTTGATCGACAACAGCATCGAGCTGGCCAGCTCGACGCCGACCTCGGTGCTGGCCGAGAACCGGATCGGGTCGAAGATCCCGTCGGCCGACCGGATGTCGTCCAGCCGGATCGTCTGACCGCCGCAGGCCTCGACCACGGCCGCGTGATCGGAGCCCTGCTTCGGGTCGATGATCACGCCCGACTCACCGGACCGGGCCCATTGATCGGCCAGGTTGAGCAACAGCATGGTCTTGCCGGAGCCGGTCGAGGCGGCGCAGAGGAACAGCGGCAGTTTGTCCTTGGCGGACGCCGCCTTCGGCGACAGCCAGGCCGGCTGCCGGTCCCGCTCGGTGAAGCCGACCAGGGCACCGTCGGCGTCGCCGACGAAGGACAGCGAGGTGATCCCGGACGCCGCCACCACCTGGACCGGGATGTCGTGCAGCTTCGGGTTGGCCCGCACGTTGGAACACAGCCAGGTCTCCGCCATCGCGCCCGGCTGGAGCAGCGTCATCGGCGCCAACCGGATCGGGTTGCTGGCCGAGTTGAACGTGTCCAGGCTCTTGATCCCGGAGAACGCGACCAGGGCGCTGGCATCGATCAAGGACGGGTTCGCCCCGCCTTTGCCGTAATGATCTTCGACCTGGCCGAGCTTCATCAGCATCTCGTCCTGCTCGCTGCGGGACAGCTGGCCTTGCTTGCGCCGATCCTCGATGTCGCGGATGAACCGCTTCCGCTGGCTCCGCAACTGGTTCCGGGTCATCTTGGCCGGCTCGACCAGGCCACGCAGCGACACCGCGATCGCCCCCTCGTCGATCAACGACGACACCCAGTGCGCGATCGGGTCGGTCGGTGAATCGAACTCGAAGTCGAACTCGGTGACCGACGCGTAGGTGACGGCGCTCTGCCCCGGCACCGCCTCCAGGGCCTCGCAGTTCTCGGTGCCGACGATCTCCGCGATCCGCATCGAATCCGGCGAGTGGAAGACGTGCATGTGCTCGAGATGGTTCAGCCGCGGCGTAGCCGGCGTCTCACCGAGATTCCAGTACGCGTCGGCCAGCTTGAACTGCTCCGGCCGCGGCACCACCAGGCCGCAGCGGGCCAGCGCGGCGTCCACCTTGGCGTAGTCCTCGTCGAAGTCGGCGAGCGGGATCAGGCCGTCCTTGAAGAACGCCGCCAACGAGTCGATCCGGTCCCGGAAGCCGCCACCGCCGCCGACCTTGTCGTTCAACTGCACCCCGAGCAGCAGCAGCCGGTTGTCGATCGGCTCCTCGCCGAAACCCTTGTTCAGATAGGTTCCGAGCGGATGGGTCCAGGGCAGATGGAAGTTCTCCTGGACGTTGATCAACAACGCGTGCGTCCGCCGGTAGGACGACCGCGCCGTGTAGCGGCGATTCGACGTCGCATCGACCAGGCCGGCCAGCTCGACGTAGGCCCGGAACAGCGGCGTCATCGCCTCCAGCGCGGACTTGTCGTCGCGCGCGTCGACCACCGGCTTCAGCGGGACGGACCGATAGAGCCACACGGTGCCGTCCATGCTGGACCGGCAGCGGCCGCCCGGATAGGTCGGGCCGAGCGTGGTGTAGTAGGTCGGCTTGGTGGACAACTGGTTCAGCGCCGAGCCGCGCCGTTTCTGTGCCGCCATGATCACCGCTCCCTTCTCATCGCGTCGCCGTCCGCGGATCTCGGCCGACCGCGTTGCGGTACGGGGTCAGCTCCGCACCCGGCGCGCCCCAGGCGACGACCGCCGGAGCCGCCGTGTCGGCCTGGTCCAACAAGAGGTCGAAGGTCAACGACGGCTGCTGGGTCGCCGTCCGCTGGCTGGCCCAGACCGCCGACACCGAGACCCGGAGCAGCGCCTGCCGCGGCTTGTCCTCCTTGGTCCGATCTTGATCATCGGCCCAGAGCGCACCGACCTGTCCGATGCTCAGATCGGTGAAAGTGACCCCGGTCAGCGGCATGTAGAACCGATCCGCGGCCGGATCGCCGACGGCCAGCTTCAGCGCGGCGGCGTCGCCACCGGTGTAGGCCTTGGTCCAGGCGTTGACGGCCTGCGCGTAGGCCGGTGCGGCGGCGATCGAGGCGACTCCCGGCCATGGCCATTCCGCCTGGCCGCCCGCTTCCGGGTTGGCCGGCAGGATCGGGACCAGGGCCGGCTCGGCCAGCGCCACCGCGCCGGCGGAGGAGATCACCATCTGGATGCTGGTGTCGTACATCCGGCCGGCGGTGTCGGCCAGCACGAAGGAGTAGGTGGTCAAGGTGCGCGGATCGTTCTGCTGGCTGTCCCGCTGCTGCGCCGCCTTGCTGGTCGACCCGGTGTAGGCGACCACCCGGCCGCCGGGCAGCGGCGACGGGGTCGCGCCGAGCCATCGTTCGACCGCCACCTGGGCCTGGGCCGCCTCCCGGGTGACCGAGTTGTCCGGGCCGGCACCGGCGGTCGAGGCGGGCGGCGCCACGATCCGTACCGCCAGGACGATCACGGCGAAGATCAGGAACGGGAACAAGATCGCCGACACCCACAGGTAGATGGTGATCAACCGGCGCCTGAGCTTGCCCTTGCGCGGGTCGACGACGACCGGCAGCGTGTCCGGCTCGTCCCACCAGTCGACGTTCTTGAGCTTGCGCGTTCCGTTCGCGGTCCTCATCGGCCGGACTCCTTTCCACGCCGCCGGAACCAGCCCCGACGGCGCTCCCGCTCGGCCTCCGGCACGTACACCGGCGCCTCGACCGGCATGTCGAAGATCCGGTGCAGCACGGTGTCGATCAGGTTGGCGCAGACCGGCAGGTCGGAGACCAGTTCGCCGGCGTTCATCCGGGAGAGGATCTCGTTGTCCTCCCAGATCGTGCCGATGTGCACCGACAGTTCGCGCAGGGCGGCGACGATCCGGTCCTGGTTGTGCAGGGCGAGGTTGGTCGGCACCCGGTTGATCAACGACATCACGTGGCTCGGATTGACCCCCAGCCGAAGCAACCGCTCCATCACCTCGATCAGGTTGGACAGACCGGCCGTCGACATGCCGGTGACCGCGAGCGCCCAGCCGCCGGCGCCGAGCTCCGGCTCGATGATCTGGGTGACCAGTCCGCGCGGGTCGTCCCGCTCCAGGATCTGGGTGTCCAGCACGACCAGGTCGCAGAACTGCCGGACCTGGCTGATCAGCCCGGCGACCACCTCGGCGGTGATCCGACCGGTCAACAACTGCTCGCTGGTCGGCCCCTGGACGAAGGCGAAGTTCACCTTGGACAGCCGGGCGTCCCGGGTCCGGTTCAGGGCGATCGGGGAGATGATGCCGGTCCGTACGTTGTCGTCGAGCACCGCGTCGAACACGGTCGGCAGATCGCCGTCGGCCACCCGGAGGAACGTCGCCAGGTCGGGCTGGCCGAGGTTGGCGTCGATCAGCACCACCCGGCGGCCGCGGTTGGCGGCCCGGTTGGCGACGGACAGGGCCAGCGAGGACTTGCCGACGCCGCCGGAGCCGGACAGCGTGAACAGCACCTCCGCCTGGCCGGTCCGGATCGCGCCGCCACGCAGCGCCCGCCGTACCGACTCGGCGAAGAACTCCTCGTCGGTGTGGACGACTCCGGTGGAGCCCTCCTGATCGTCGGCGACCGCCCGGCGGGGCGACCGTAGGTCCGGGTCCCATTCAGACCAGTCCGGCACGTTCGGGTCCAGCAACGAGCCGTCGGACTCGAACTGCAGGCCCGGCGGCAGCTGGTCGAGGTCGATAGCGTCGGTGACCACGCCGGCGTTCTTCAGTACGTCGACGACCGTGCTGCCGGCGCGCACCTGGTAGGTGCGGTAACCTTCGCCGTCGTCCACGATCGGGTGCTGATCGGTGCCGAGGACGGTCAGGTTCACGTGCCGGTAGATCCGCGGGATCAGGCTTTGCACCCGCAGTTGGTTCAGGATCAGGCAGCCGACCGGACCGTGCTCGGTGACCAGGTCGTGCACCCGGTCCGCGGCGATCCGCAGGTCCGGGCTGGAGGCGACGGTGAACCCGGCCCGGGTGAGGTGCACCGCGAGCGGGTCGAGCCCGATGAGGCCGATGGGGGTGGTCACCTCACCTCACCTCCCTTCCGATTTCTTCATGGCTTCCTTGGCGGCGGCGATCAGGCCGGGCGAAGCCTCTTCGTAGGCCTGCGCCGACCAGGTTTCCGGTACCGGATCGAATACCAACGTCACATACCACCAATTGTTCCGCGTGCTGCTGCCAGTTGCCTCGGATACGACCGTGGCCTGAGAAAAGGTACCGTCCACGATCACCGACCGGACGGGGGTCACCACGGGTATCCGCGAGGTGGAGCGTACCGACATCCGCTCGGCCAGATACGGCACCGCCACGGTGGCCAGCGCCGTGTCTCGATCGGCCGGATCCCGGACCGAAAATGCCTTCCAGAACGCCGTGGCCCGCTTCCGGACGACCGCCTCCTGGTCGGCCGGCAGACTGCCGTGTTCGCCGGCATCGGTGCCGGAACTGGGCCGGTTGGTGGGTGGCGGACCGGACGGGGTTTCCTCGGCCGCTTCGCCGTCGTCCTCGTGATGCTCGTACGGCGGGGTCGACGAGACGGCAGGCGGGACTGGCGCGCCGACCGGCTGGTCCGGCGCACCCCCCGCAACGGATCGCCAAATCCCCACCACAACCGCCACAACGATCACAACGGCCAGTGCGATCCCGACCAGGCTGGTGGAACTCCGTACGGCAGCCATCTCAGCAGTCCCCCTGGGGCACGTGGCCCGCGTTGTTGACCATCTGCGGGGAGCACCGGATCGGCACGCCCTGCTGCTCGAGATAGGTGATCGGGTTCATCACGGCGCCGCCACGGCGGACCTCGAAGTGCAGGTGCGCGCCCTGCGCGTTGCCCTGCTCACCCTCGGTGCCGATCACCTGGCCGCGCCGCACCTGGATGCCCTCCTGGATGCCGGGCCCGAACGAGTTCAGGTGCGCGTAGTAGGTCTCGACCCCACCGCCGTGGTCGATCACCGCCAGCCGGCCGTAGGAGCAGCTGCGGTCGCCTCGTCGCTGTTCGTTGGTCAGTCCCGGGCAGAACACCTTCGTCGTCTTCACCGTGCCGCCAGCCACCGCGAGGATCGGGGAGCCCTCGTTGGTCGACATGTCCTGCCCGGTGTGACCGCCGTACCCCCAGCATTCGTCGCTGCCGGACACGCACACTCCGTGGCCGATGGAGTAGTTCTGGGCCGTGGGCAGGCCCCACTTCCCGTCGCCGGTGCCGGTGTCGACGATGCCCTTGTTGCCGTACACGGAGACATGGACGTGGTTCCGGTGCGCGGCGGAGTCGTCCGGGCCGCTGTAGCAGGACGCCGAGGCGCCGCCGCACGGCCGCCAGCCCTCGTCGGCCCGCTCCACCGACCAGATCCGTTCCTGCCAGATGACGTACATGACGCCGAGGGGGCGCTGGTTCGCCTTGACCCACTCCGCGATCTCGGTGCCCAGGCGTTTCCCCGCCGCCGACTCGTAGTCGGGAATCATGATGTCGACCGCCCGATACAGCGGGTGCTCCCCCGAGTTGGAGAAGTAGTAGCCGCCGATGGTGGTGATCATCGGGAAGTGCTTCTTGGTGCAGCGCAACGTCCGGAGCGCGTCCGGCTTCAGGCCCCGCTCCGACGGCCAGCCGGTCGCCGGGCAGTTGGCAAACTCCCCGCCGCCGCCCTGGCACTCGTCGGACGGGATCACCGGACCGCCCGTCACCTCACCCAGCGCGTTGATCAGGGCCACGGCCTCGGACTCCCGTTGCGCATAGCGGCCGGGGAAGGCCGACCGCTGAACGTCCTGCGCGACGTCACCCGGCGGTAGGGTCTGCCAGTTGTCGATCTGGAGCAGGCCGGGCACGTGATAGCCGGCCGGGCCGGCCGGCTCCGTGCCGGCCTTGGCCGCGTCCGCGATGTTCTGCTTGGTCACCTCGTGGCCCTGATAGAACGTCTTGGCACCGACCTGGACGTCGTTGAGCAGGCGTACGTTCTCCTCGTAGGTGCGGCCGTCGGCGTACCAGCCGACCAGGGCCCGCTGCTGGAAGACGCCGACGTCGTGGTTGCCGTCCGGCGAAGCGGTGGAGCCGTCGGCGCCCAGTTGCGACTCGACCAGGGCGGTCATCAGGGCAATCCGCCAGGCCAACTCGGGCAGCTTCAGCGCCTTGCCGACCGCGATCGTCGCCGCCGCATTCTTGATCTGGATGTCGGTGAAGCTGTCCACCCGGGGCAGGTTGCCGGGCAGTCCGATCTGCCCGATCTGACCCGGCGTGCAGGAGCCCGGCGCCAGCTGCGGCTCGGGCTTCTGACCGATCGCCCACCGGAAGGCCGCGTCGAAGGTGCGGGTCTGGTCAGCGGCCGACGCGATCGGCAGGTGGGACAGCACCTGCTCGAACGCCTTCCGGGTCCGGTCATGGACGCCGGCGCTGCCCGGATCCTCCTTGTTGATGCCGATGATGAACCGATTGGGATCGGTCGGATCGGGCACCTGCATGGCACCGGCGTCGACCTGCTGTGGGTCTGTGCCCGGACCCGCCAGCATCATCGCCGAGAACAGCCGGCCGAGGGCGAAGCCGGCGTCTTGCCGGTCGTCCGCGGTTTCCTTGGTGAGCGGGTCGACGCCGAACTTGGCGGCCGCTGTGTTGAAGGCCGCCAGCTTGATGCCGTACGGCGGGTCGCCGGCCGCGGACCAGCCGCCGGCGGCGCGATCGATCGCCGCGAGCACGGTCCAGGTGGTGCCGGAGCCGTCGGCGGCGAGGGTGTAATCCTGCACCTCCGCCTCGGTCAAACCCTCGGCCTTGACCGTATCGCGGGACAGCTGTTCCCGCATGCTGGAGTCGGTCGCCACGGCACCTCCGACCTGGGAAGCCGTGATGCCGAGGTTGGCCAGCAGCATCGCCGGTACGGCGACCACGACGATCGCCACGATCAGCGCGCGACGCCGGAAACCCGCGTTCTTGACGGCACCGGCGCCGGTGCCGACGACCGCTCCGATCGCCGCACCCTGTCCGCCGCCGATCCGGCCGCCCAGCTCCGCGCCGGCTCGGGCGTGGCTGGCGACATCCCGCACGTCACCACTCAGGGAGCCGTCCGACCGGCTGCGGGAGACCAGCCGCTTCGCCGAGGACAAGGACCGGGAGGGACCGCCCGACGATGGTCCGGCCGCACCGGCCGGTTCGCCGTTGTCTGCCATCCCGGTCACCTCCCTTCGCTACGGTCGCGGGCTGGGCCTCCGCTCAGTGGACGCGGCTGCGACTGGCCCCCTCGATTCGGCTCACAAGTGGCCCCGATCTCCGTTGCGCAACAGCTGCTCCGCTCTCGACTCGTTCCCGGGCCAGGTGCCAGATCCAGTGTCCGTCCGTCCGGGCCCACTCGGGCCCGCCGGCGCCGAACTGGCCCGTCGTGCGGGTCCGGCCGCGACCGGAGAGCCCCGCCGCGGCGCTCCGCCGCCGGCCGACAGGGAATTGAATTCCGCCTCGAGCTGCTGTCTGGCGTAGACGCGGGCGCGATAGTCCCGGAGTTGCTGCTGGCGTACCCCCGCGTGCGAGCGGCGCCGACGTTGGATCGCCGAGCTGGCCCGTCGCGCCACGACCACGCCGGCGACCGCACCGCCGACCAGGCCAGCCGGCGCACCCAACAGCAGGGCACCGCCGACGGCCGCCATGGTCTTCGTTGCGCGGCCGATGGCACGCGCCGGATCCTGCCGGAATCGATGACCCCAGACTGTGGCTCGTACCCTGGCCTGGTCGGCGGACCACCGACCGAACCGGCGTACCGGGGCAGGGGCCGCAGCAGCGATCCGGGCGCCCGCGGCGCCGACCGCTCCGGCCGCCGCCGATCCCACTCCCAGCACCGCACTGCCGACCTCCGCGCCACGGTCCTTCATCCGCTGCGACATGGTGGATTCCGCGACCCCGGAGATCCGCGCTTGGCGGGCGGCGCGCTCCTGCTGCGCCTCCTCTCGACGAGTCGCCTTCTGGTCCTGGCGGAGCCCGTCGATGTCGGCCATCTTCTGCCGCGCCGCTGCCCGCCGCTGCGCCAGCGAGGTGTTCGGGTCGTTGAGGATCTCCTCCGGTGTCGGCCCGGTCGGACCGGCGTCGGCGGTTCTCGGCCGCAGCGGCTGCTCGGTGTTGAGATCGGCGTTGCGTTTGCCCAGCCGACTCGCCCGAGCCGCGTCACTGTCCGAACCGGCCAGCCGCTCGCGGCCCCGATTCATCGCATCCTTCGCACCGCTCATGATCTGTTGTCCGCCACCCCGGATCGCGGCCAGCCCAGCACCGCCGGCCAGCGCGCCACCCCACGCCATCGCTCCCTTGACCGTCAGCGGTGAAGCCATTCCGGCGCGCTGAAAGGCAAAGTGCAGCGCGATCGCGGCCATCACCGGAGCAAGACCGCCAAGAATCAACCCCATGTCGGAGTTCTGGCCAGCGAATCCCTTGATCACGTTCAGAATGACGTTGGTGAAGAGGGTGATCAGGCTCAAGATGAAGACGCCGAATGCAGCTGTCAACGACAGACCGATGTAGATCTTGACAAACTTGATCAGTCGGTTGTTGTCGGCTCGTGGCAGCAGGCAGAGCAGAGCGACAAAGATCACCGACAGCAGCATGAACGCCGCGACGGCCTTGACGATCATGATCACCGCACCGACCATGCCGAACACTGCCGCAACCCCGATGGCCGACAGCAGATAGCCGATCACCGCCGACCCGCTGGCCCCCAGATTGGATCCGTGCAAGGAAGAGATGAAGTCGTAGATCGAAGCCGGCATCTCCCCGGCGTTCTCCTTGAGCTTGGCGTCGCCATCGCCCCAGTCGAAGATGTTGCCGACTGTGTCACCGTTACCGTTAAAGAACGCGTAGCAAGCCAAACTTAGTTGCGCTGAAGTTCCCTCCTCGGCACCGCGACGCGCGCCCTCATCTGCGATCAACCAAGCCTGTCCTCGCGGCGTATGCCACCCATCCCGCGACCGAAGGTTCGTAAGCGAGCCTCCGTTAGGAACGCACGCCGCCCAGGCGATCCAGGCTTTGTCCTGCTCCACGCGGTTAAGTGGCCGCCACGCCGGCGCGTTGGGATTCACGCCAACTTGAGAGACTGGAATGCGAGGGTCTGGCACGCGGGAAAGCACATCGGCGCGGGTCGCCGCGGACCGATTGTCCGCCGCCCCTTGGCCCTCGATTGTGTAAGAGCCGACCCCCGCCGGAATGGCGGCATTGTGGTCGAGCATTCGGCAGGCGACTCGGCTCTGACCATTCAAGTTGTCCCGGCCGAACTGGCCGACCGACCAGGCCCGATAGCCGGATACCTGCCACAGGTTGGAGATCGTCTGCGCGGGTACAGACTTCGCGTCGATCAACGTCCCATCATCCCTGGCGGAATCGTTGTAGCCGCGTCGTAGAGCGTTGATGTAGGCGCCACAACTGAGTTGGTCGGTGTCGATCCCGGCGCCTTCGTCACTATTCGGAGTCGACAGCGCCGCCGCCGGCGCAGCAGCGATCTCGGTGATTGCCTCATCGATGGTGGTGGCGAACCAGCCCGGCGAACCCTCGCCAGGTATGAATCTCCCGGCCTCGTCGGTGCGGCTGTTGGTGGCGCCAACCACCATGACGACGAGTACTCCGACGATCACCATCTTCACGGCCAGCCTGCCCATCCACGACCCTTCTCGGCGGAGTCCTTGGAGCAGGAGGCCGGCGGTTGCGATGACCACCAGGCCCGCCAACAGCGGCGACGAGAGCACCGAACGGCCGAACTGAGCAGCGGCGGAGTCGATGGTCGCGCCGACCGATTGCAGCGGGCAGAACTCGGTCGACCACATGACGAACTTGGTCGTCACCGAGTAGAGGAAGTCGCCAATGACGAAGGTGCTGCCTTGAAGCTGACGTTGGAGGGGCGCGAAATCGGTCGGGAAGCCCCCCGCGGAGCGTACGTGCAATTGCTGGGTCGCCCCGGACCAACGTTCCACCGGCAGATACTGGTAGTCGGCGGTTCCGTTGTTGGCGGCGCACACCGCTCTGGTCGGCGTTCCATCGGTCGGCTCGGCGGCCGCTGGAGACCCAGACAGCAGCAGCGTGATCAGGGCGAACAAGAGGATGCCGAAGATCCGTCGCACCATCGTCCGTCTCCCCGCAGGCTGCATCGGATATCCCTCTTCAGTCGAAGATCGAGGCCACGCGGGCGGCCGTGGTGACGGGCTTGAGAGGTTGATCCTCGGGGAGGATTCGCTTGTCGGGATTCGGTCGGCTGCCGGGACGGACCATGGTCCAGTCGTCGTGCGGGACATGGACCGTGACCGCACCCAGCATGAACTGGTTCAGCACGGCGGTCCGGCGATTCATCAGCATCTGGTAGTTGCGGATCTGCAGACCACGCCGAGTCGCACCGTGGAAAAGCCAGACGGCGCCGCCGACCATCACACCCAGCAGGACGAGGGCGATCGGCCCGATGAGGATCCACAACAGCAGGGTGGGAGCGATTCCGCAGACGAACGCGATACAACCAACGATGAAGGCCCGATAGGGCATGTCGACGGGGCCGATGGTCTGCTGCCGGGCGCTGGACGCCTCCCGGCCAGTCATGTCCGTCAACGCATACAACGGCTGCTCGTTCACGGGCCCGGCCTTTCGGTCAGCCCGCCTGGCCCTGCGACGCCTGCCAGAGTCCGATTCCGGTGTTCGCGACGACGTCGATCAGGGTCAGGATTGCCGGCATCAGGAATCCGGGGGCTGCCAGGATCGCTCCGAAGACGACCGCCCAGATGACCCAGCCGCTGGTACCTTCCTCCGACCGGCCCCGGGTGCGGCGCCAGAAAAACACCACCAGCGCGCCGATGATGACCAGCATCCCCAGCCAAGCGATCGCCGTTGTGAAACCGGATCCCGCGCTGCGGGTGACCGCCTGCCAGAAACTTTCCCAGTTACCGGACAGATCAACTTCACCGTCCATGGTCTTTCCTCTTCTCGTTAGCTGCCGCCGATGACGCTGCTGACCACTTTGATCAGCAGGAACACCCCGAGTACCGCGGCTCCGATCGCCATCGGTATTCCGCCCCGGTCCTCCAGCCATTCGGTGACCTGGCTTCGCTGCCCGTCGTACAAGCCGAACCGGGCTCGCAACCGGCGGGCCACTGACTCACGTTCCTCGCCAGCCTGAAGCCGCTGGATGTCACGATCGCTCATCGCACCCACCTCTCCCGATCACGATAGGTTTCATGGAACCTATGTGTCTACGCCTCACCCCGAGGACGGAAACCTCCTTCCGAATCCCCCGAGACGGCGCCCGACTCCGATCTGGGCCTGCGTGGGCAGCGACGAGTCCACGTCTGAGAAGAGTGTGGCGAGGAGCGGAGTCGACCCAGCGAACCGGTTGCACCGGCCCTGCAAACGACACATCGGCACTCCCCACCTGCGAGCTGGCCCAACAGCACCGCCCGCATCACTTAGAACTCATGCGCATGCTAACCCGTCAGCCCCCCGCAGGGGCACCCCAAAACCCTGGCACACCCGACTGACGGTCCAGGAGTTGGGTAGGTCGGTCCCCGTAGAGCGACCGGACCGATCGTCCCCGCTACTCCAAGACCATCGGGACGCCAGGCTTCAGATCTGACTCGGGACTCGGGCATTCGTTGCGGCCTGACCTCGCGGCCAAATCGACCGCTGGCCAGATCCCACGCTTACATTCGACTGGATCAGTTCGCGGGAGCTACCACACAGGGCCTACGGAGTCGTCCATGGATTGGGGTACGTCCACACGGTCACCACAAGGTAGCCATCCGGTGGGCCAGCTTGGTTCTCGATATAAACCTGTACACCAACGCCAGATTCATCGACGCATACGATCGGAAGCCCTTCTTGATACTTAGGCAACTTCCTGACCTCTGCGTCATCGATTCGACATTCGAAGTCGACATCGTTCAGGCCCTTGACACTATCGCGCTTTCCCTCCGCCTGGAGGCGATCCTGGATCCGACGATAGGCATCGTCTACAAGTGTGAATGTGTCCTGACAGTTTCGATACATATCTGGACTTGCCCACTCGTAGGCAATCTTGCAGTTCAGATCCTGGCCACTAATGTGAGAGACCGCGTTGACCCACTTCTCGGCAAATTCTGCATGGTCGGCAGGTCTGCTGTCATTGGAACAACCACCCACCAATACGGGCAACATGCATGCAAGAAAAACACCAAGCATTCGACACAGATTTAAGCTGCGCACCGCCACCCACTTCCATAGGCGAGATTGAGAGTAACTAATCAGCGTCAGGCTACCGCCGAACCAGCAGCCCCTGTCCCGACCCCGCCTATCGGACAAGGACATGGATTTCGCCGACCTCGAAGGGGCGATCAGACGTGATGCTGTAGGGCATGTAGCCAGATTGACCGCCAGCAGACCATGCGATCGTCCAGTGAGTTGTCGCCTCGATTGTGTACCTTCCCGGCTTCTCAAAGACGTGGCCACACGTTGGAGACTTCGATCCGGCTGGAGCACCCCTCTTCCACTTCGTGCCCTTATCACACCCTTGAGTGGTCCCGTCACCCAGGTTCCAAACTACCTTCTCCAGCTCAATTGAGATTCCAACGGTCAACGGACCGACAGTCTCAGTCACAGAGCCACGACTCGTGCCGCCGGTGGTCCACAACCACACCGGATAGCCCACTGCCGTATCAAAAGGAAGGTCGTGATGATCCCGATTCGGGCCCACCTGAGGCGTAGCGGCCGTGAACTTCAACTTGGCTATCACCTGTTGAACCGCTTGCTCCGGCGAGATCCTTGGCGGCCCGTCGTCGTCCTCAGAGCTATCCTCGTCGTCTGGCTGGACATAGGTCGGACACCGCTCGCCAGGCAGCCCACGGCCAGCTCCATACGGAGCATCCGGATCCATCGAGCACTCCGATCTCTCCCAGACGTCATCGCCAGCACAGATCTGGAACTCGCGGCACATGAACTCAACACTCTCCTGGACTTTCCATTTCCGAAGAGTCTCGGGATCCGGCCGATCGCGGCTATAATTCCTACTACCTTCTTCCTCAACCTCTTCTTCGATCGATTTACGGGGCTTCTTGACGGTGCAAATTACCTGGCCCGTTCCAGCTATGACTGTTTGAATCTCCCCATCGGGACACAAGAACTTAGCCATCGCGGGCGAGCTATTCGCTATGACAGACGTCACGACTACCAGCGCTGCGATCGCAAGGCGGACGGCAATGGACTTAAGCATGACCAGCCGCTCGACAGCCTTGACGATCTGAAATCTTGCGGGAGGAAATAGAATAGATCTGCCACTCCCGTTTTGCCTTGTCCAAATGCAGCGTTGCCTGCTCGTCAATGTATGGCGAATTCTGGAACGGTTTGCCGCCCTTTGTTGTGGTTACGGCCGATTGATCTACGCACACTTGCCATATCGCAGCAGGAGCTTCAAGATCGAGCGCCGTAAGATCAAGGATGCGGAAATCGCGAAGGATGGCCGAACCGTTTCGACTGAATCCTCCAGCCTTGAACGATTTCGCGCCCTGCTCGTATGCCACATAGGCGGGTCCGCCAGGAAATAGGTGACGGGCCAAATACCCGGGCAATTGATCGCTTCCGCCGGCCTGATATAAGCGCTCTTGGGCATTCCAGAAGTCTATGTAGACCTGCTTCGAGTCCGCCAGGGCACGCTCGCGGGCTGAGGTCGGGGTCGGAGTCGGTGACAGCGTGGGCGAAGGCGCAGGGGCCGAGGACAGTGGCGGCGAGGTCGCAGAGGTCTGGGGTGGAGATGGAGGCTGACCGGTGCAGGCGGCTGCCAGGAGGAGGCAGGTTACGGCGATCGCCGGGGCGATGCGCTTGCGCTGGGTGCGAGCAGCGTTGCCGGGGCTTGGAAGAGGGTCCGCAGCCACCGGCCGCCGCATCGTCGGGCCTGCCATGCAGGTCACTATCGCATCTGGATACGGCCAGCTTCTAGGACCGCTTCAAAAGTTGTGGATAACCAGACTTTCAGGGCCGAGCCTGTTGACAACCGCCTCAGGAGCCGCCGCCGACGTTCCGGCGGGCGCCTCTCGGCTGGTTCAGCCGCTCGATGCCGCGCTGCCCCGGTCCGGACTTGAGCCGGCCCTGGGCCGGCGGGAACGGCTTGCCGTTGTTCAGCGCCTTCTCGATTCGCAGGACCTCCGCCCAGAGGCCCTGCTCGGCCAGCGAGGAGGCGCTGTCGGGTACGTAGTCGTGCACCGAGTCGCCCTTCCCGTCGCTGGCCTGGGCCTCGGCGAATCGCTGGGCCCAGTAGCAGGAAGCGGTCAGTCGCTCGACCAGCTCCGCCGAGAGGTAGAAGCTCTTCTGCTGGCGGTTGCTGCGGGCCGCGCCGTCGGTCGCTTCATCGATCTCCCGCCGCGACACGGTCACGTTTTCGTCAGGCACCGTGACCTCCGGGTCAGGCCAGCGCGGGGAACCAGAGCGCGATCTCGCGCTTGGCCGATTCCGGCGAATCCGATCCGTGCACCAGGTTCTCGCGGTTGGACAGCGAGAAGTCGCCGCGAATCGTGCCCGGCGCCGCCTTGCGACCATCGGTCGCTCCGTTGAGCAGCCGGACCACCTCGATCGCCTCGTCGCCTTCGACGATCAGGGCGACCGAGGGACCCGAGGTGACGAAGGTCCGCAGTGGCGGATAGAAGGGCTTCTCCACATGCTCTGCGTAGTGCTGGTCGGACAGGTCACCGTCGACCTGGCGGAGTTCCATGGCGACGATCGACAGGCCCTTGGACTCGAGCCGGCCGAGCACCGCGCCGACCAGTCCCCGGCGCACCGCGTCGGGCTTGATCAAGACGAAGGATCGCTGTGGTTCGGGTGCCGGCGGCGTCGACGTGTCAGTCATGGCTGCACCTTATCGATCATGCCGCGGGCCGGCTCATTCGGCCGGTTGCCCCGGATCACCGGCCGTCGTCCGCCGCTCCAGCCGCCGGCCGAGGACGAACATCAACATCCAGAGACCGGCGAAGATGCCCCCGACGATGAACATGGTCGGCGTCGCGATCCCGAGTGCGATCCCGGCGAGTTGGGTCAACCAACCGAGCGGATAGCCGGCCGGGGTTCGCATCAGACCGGCGCTCACCAGGGCCAGAGCAGCAGCCAAGCCACCGAGTCCGCCGGCCAGGCCGCCGGGCAGCCCGGAGATGAAGATCATCACCGGGATGGACAGCCCGAAGACGATCACCTCGAAGGCCAGCGTGATCATCAGCGGCATCCGCATCGGGTTGTCCGCGGCGAGTCTCACCGGCCGTTGCCCTCCGGCTCATCGTCGACCAGCGGCCGCAACGGATCCTCGGCCGGCGCGCGGCGGATCGCCGGCGGTGCGTAGTCGTACCCGTCGAGGTCGTCCCGGCTCCACTCGCCCGCGCCATCGGGATCATCCTCGTCCGGCTCGTCATCATCGTCGGGCTCGGCAACCGGTGCGGCGCCGTTCTCCGGCCAGGGCTCGTCACCGACCAGCAGCGTCCGGGCCTCGCCGACCGCGATCACCGAGCCGGTGATCAGGATGCCGGCGTTGCCGTACTCGTCCGTGTCGGCCAGCCCGATCGCGGCCTCGATGGCATCGTCCAGCCGCGGCTCGACCTGGACCCGGTCCGCGCCGAAGATCTCGCCGGCCAACTCGCCCAACGCTTCGGCCGGCATCCCCCGGTCGGTCGAACCCACCTGAGTCACCACCGCCCGGTCGAGCACCTCGGCCAGCTCGGTCAGCAGACCCCGCGCGTCCTTGTCCCGCATCACCGCGAGCACCCCGATCAGCGGGCTGAACGCGAACGCCTCGCTCACCCCGGCCGCCAGGGCCCGGGCGCCGTGCGGATTGTGCGCCGCGTCCAGCACCACGGTCGGCGACCGGCGGACCACCTCGAGCCGGCCCGGCACCCGGACCTCGGCCAGCCCGGACCGGATCACCTCCGGCTCCAGCGCCCGCATGCCGAGGAAGGCCTCGACGGCCGCGACCGCCAGGGCCGCGTTGGTGGCCTGGTGCGCGCCGTGCAGCGGCAGGAAGATGTCGTCGACCGGCCCGGCGGAGGCGTTGATCCTGATCAACTGCCCATCGACCGCCACGGTGCGACCGAGCAGGCCGAAATCGATGCCCTCGCGCTGCACCAAGGCCCCCACCTCGGTGCACCGGGCCAGCAGCATCGTCGCCGCCTCGACCGACTGCCCGGCCAGGATCGCCTGCGCACCCGGCTTGATGATGCCGGCCTTCTCCCCCGCGATCTTGTCCAGGGTGCTGCCGAGCAGTTGGGTGTGATCAAGATCGATCGGCGTGATCACCGCGACCGCACCGTCCGCGACGTTCGTCGCGTCCCAGGTCCCGCCGAGCCCGACCTCGATCACCCCGACGTCGACGGGTGCGTCGGCGAACGCCGCGAACGCCATCGCCGTGATGATCTCGAAGAAGGTCATCGCCACGCCGTCGATCCGCCGCTCGTCGACCATCGTCACATACGGCTCGATGTCGGCCCAGGTGGCGTCGAACCGGTCCTCCTCGATCGGCCGGCCGTCGATCATGATCCGCTCGGTGACGCTGGTCAGGTGCGGGCTGGAGAAGCGTCCGGTCCGCAGCCCGGCGGCGCGCAGCAGGGATTCGATCATGGCCGTGGTCGAACCCTTGCCGTTGGTGCCGGCGACATGGATGACCGGGTACGTCCGCTGCGGGTCACCGAGCAGCTCGGTCAGGGCCCGGATCCGCCCCAGGCTGGGCGCGACCCGGTGCTCGGGCCAGCGTGCGGTGAGGGTGGCGACAAGATCGGCGTGTGACATAGCCAGCACAGTCTAGGGCGCACCTTAGGATGGGCGAACCCATGGACTCCTCAGCCTGCTTCGCCTGTACGAACAACGCCGCCGCGACCCTGCCGGACCGGGAGCAGCTGATCCGCACCGAGCACTGGCGCGTCGCCCACGCGTTCAACTCGGCGCTGCCGGGCTGGCTGGTGCTGCTGCCCACGCGGCATGTCCTCAGTTACGCGGAGCTGACCGACGCGGCGGCGGCCGAGCTGGGACCGTTGCTGCTTGACCTGAGCCGGGCGTTGCCCCAGCTGGTCGACTGCGTGAAGACGTACCAGATGCTGTTCGCCGAGGCCGAGGGCTTCGCCCATCTGCATATCCATCTGGTGCCGCGGCCGGCTGAGCTGACCCCGGAACTCAAGGGACCCGGCATCTTCGGCTACCTCGGGCGGCCCGAGGAGGAATGGGTGCCGACCGAGCGGATGGACGAGCTGGCCCGGCAACTGCGCGAGCTGGTCCGCCGATAACCGGTTGCCCGGTCCCCGACGCGACCATGATCATGAGGCGGTGTCCGAACCCGACTACCTGATCGCCAACCGCGCCAACTGGGATGATCGAGCCATCGCCCACGTTGGATCCCCCGACTACCGGGTGGCCGACTTCAACGATCCGGCGTTCCTCAGCGATGCGATCCGGTTCGACGCACGGCGGCTGGGCAGGATCGACGGACTCCGCACAGCACATCTGCAGTGCCACATCGGCACCGACACCGTCTCGCTGGCCCGACTTGGCGCTCACGTGACCGGCGTCGATCTCTCCCCCGGCTCGATCGAGCAAGCCCGGGCACTCGCCGCTGCGGCCGGGACAGCCGTCGACTTCGTCGTCTCCGATGTCTACAACGCAGTGGCCGCGCTCGACCCGGTGGTCGAGTCCGGCCGGGCCGGCGGACACTTCGACCTCGTCTACACCAGCCTCGGCGTCCTGTGCTGGCTGCCCGACATCGATCGCTGGGCGGCGGTCGTGTCCGCCTTGCTCAGGCCTGGTGGCCGGCTATTCCTGCGCGACGGGCATCCGATGGTCCATGCCGTGGCGGAGCGAGCCGATGGCCTGCTGGCGGTCGAGTATCCCTATTTCGAGACCGATCCGCTGATCTGGGGCGGCGCCGAGACGTACGTCCGCACCGAGCACCGGATCACCCACACGACCACCTTTCAATGGAGTCACGGGATCGGCGAGTTGATCACCGCGGTGCTCCGGCACGGCCTCGACCTGACCCTGTTCGAGGAGCATGACACGGCGGCCTACGAGGCGTTCCAGGGTCGGATGGATCCCCTCGGCAACGGCGAGTGGCGGCTGCGGGACCGGCCGGAGCGGCTGCCGCTGACCTTCACCCTCGGCGCGACGAAACGTTCCTGAGCACCGCCGGGGCCGGATCGCGACGGCCCTGGCACCGCTCGGCCAGGCCGGTCAGGGCCCGACCAAGCTCGGCCAACGCCGGGCGGTCGATGCCGGGCGGCAGATGCGCGGTCAGCACGGCGGCCCGATCATCCGCACAGGGTACGGAGAGCTCGTCGTTCCCCCGGCCACCGCGCCGGGCCAGGGTCGGACCACCCTGAGCGCGCTCGGCCGCCGCCCAGTCCAGGATCGTGCGCCGGGTCTCCAGGGTCAGCCCCTGGAACCCGGCGAACCGGTCGAGCGTGGACCGGAGCGTCGACTCGGCCAACACCGCGAAGGCGGGATCACCATGATCGCCGTGCCACCCCTGGTGTCGGTCACCCGGGCGTGGGGTCGCCGCGATCACCTGCCGGCCGACCCGGACATCGACACAGAGCAACTCAGTGCCCTGGACGACCTGCACGGACACCGTCTGCTGGTGCAGCATCGGATCGGCGGCCCACTCCAGGCCGAACCGCACCAGGTCCAGCTCCGGGCCGACGAAACCGTCGCACAGTTCGACGGGCAAGCGCCCCAGCGCGAAGCGGGTGTCCGTCCGGCGGACCCACCGGCTCGCCACCAGGGACGACAGCAGGTCGGAGGTGGAACTCTTGGCCAGCCCGATGCCCGCGCCGATCCGCGATCCGGTCACCGGCCCGTCGTGCGCCAGCAGCTCCAGCACCCGAGCCGAACGCCCGATCGCCGGCGCCCGGCCGGCCGGCTCACCCCCAGGGCTCATAGTCCAGCCAGCTCTCGGCCGTGATCAGACGAGTCGGCAGTAAAACGGTGCGCTGCAGGATCCGGCTCCCGGTCCGCAGCGCCGCGGCCAGCCGGGCACCCTCGCGCGCGATCCGGGCCGGGTCCTGGGCGGCGGTGGCCACGATCGGTCCATCGCCACGGACCTGGCCGACCGCCTCGGCCGAGCCGTCGACCGTCACGATCCGGGTTCCGAGACCGCGTTCCATGATCACGTCGGCGACCCCGTACGCGGTCAGGTCGTTGATCACGAAGATGCCGTCGGCAGCCGGACCGTCGCGCAGCAACCGTTCGGCGCACGCTCGGCCGGACGCCCGGTCGTGCGACCCGCGGACCTGGTCGGTCACGGTGATCCCCGGATAGTCGGCCATCGCCGCGCGGAACCCGACGACCCGGTCCGCCATGGCCGTGACCGGCTGCCCGTCGACGACGGCCACCCGGCCGCGACCGCCGAGCAGCCGGGCCAGGAAGTGCCCGTCGGCCGCTCCTGCCTGGGTGTTGTCACTGGTCACCGAGGCGTCGGCACCGGCGGTCCGGGCATCGATCGCGACCAGCGGTACACCGCGCTCGCGGGCCCGCTCGATCACCGTTTCGAAGCCGGTGGCGGCGACCGGATTGATCATGATCACGTCGGCGCCGGCCGTCAGCAGGTGTTCGAGTTGCTGCCGTTGGCGTCCGGGGTCGTCGTCGGCCGCCTCGACCTGGACCAGGGCGCCCTGCTCGGCGGCGAGCTCGGTCAACTCCTGCACCTGGACACCGAAGAAGGGGTTCCGCAACGTCGGGACCAACAGCCCGACCAGCGCGCCGAGCGGCCGGGTCGATCGCGCCGCCGCGGCCAGCTCGGTCAGCCGCGGCCCGAGCCAATGACTGCCGTCGGCGCCGCGGACCAGCAGCCGCTCCGCGGTCAGAGCCGTACAGAGCCCGACCACGCTGGTCCGGGGCAGGCCAGTGCCGCTGACCAGTTCGGGAATCCGCATCGGCCGGCCCATCCCGGAGATCAGTCGGAGCAATGCGGCCGCCCGGCCGACCGCCGGCACCCGTGGCGACCCGCCGTCCGGTTGTCGTCTCTGCACCGCCCCTCCTTCGAGCATCAGACCGTCGCACCGTCCGACTTTGGCGGCGATCACCGTCCGACTCCGGCGGCCATCACCATTGACACCCCGCGGGCACGACCATACGCTCAAATCGGCCAGGAATCGGACCGTGGTTCGAAATTTGGCCAACCGACTCGGGGAGTCGAGGAGAGAACTCAATGAAGACGTCTCGCCCTGCCGCGGCCCTGCTCGCGTTCGTCCTCGCCGTGCTGATCACCGGCTGCACTCAGCGGTACGACGAGCCCGCGCCGGAGACCGGCGGCGACAAGATCAAGGTCGCCTTCGTACCGAAGCTGCAGGGCTCGCCCTACTTCGAGGCGATGGACGCCGGCGGCAAGCGCGCGGCCCAGGACCTCGGCACGATCGAGTGGCTGTATCAGGGCCCGACCACGGCCGACGCCGCCCAGCAGGCCGACGTGGTCCGCTCCTTCATCCAGCAGCAGGTCGACGTGATCATGGTCGCGCCGAACGACCCGGATTCGATGGCGCCGCTGTTGCAGCAGGCCCAGCAGGCCGGGATCAAGGTCGCGACGTCCGACACCGATGCGCCGAACTCGGTCCGCGAGGTGTTCGTCAACCAGGCGACGGCCGACGGCATCGCCACCCAGGTGATCGACTCGCTGGCCGCGGCGATGGGCGAGGCCGGCGAGTTCGCGATCGTCTCCTGCGGCGAGACGGCGGAGAACCTGAACTCCTGGATCGACGCCGAGAAGGCTTACGTCAAAGAGAAGTACCCGGAGATGACGCTGACCGAGGTCGGCTTCTCCGGCGAAGATCAGGCCGCCAACGCGCAGATGGCGACCGATTTCATGAACGCGAATCCGAAGCTCAAAGGCCTGATCGGACAGTGCACCACCTCGGCCGTCGGCGTGGCGCAGGCGGTCCGGGACGCGGACAAGATCGGCAAGGTGTTCACGGTCGGCGTCGGCACGCCGCAGTCGATGAAGCCCTATCTGCAGGACAAGTCCTGCTCGGCCTCGATCCTCTGGAACGTCGAGGAGTTCGGCTATCTCACCGCCTGGGCCGGGCTGCAACTGGCGCAGGGCACTCCGTTCGCGGCGACCAACAAGGTCAGCGACGCCTTGCCCGAGGTGACCTATGACGAGCCGAAGAAGATGCTGCTGCTCGGCCCGGCCCTGGAGATCAAACTCGACACCGTCGATCAATTCGACTACTGAGATGGTCGTCCACTGATGACGACGCCGGTGGCGGCCGACTCGGTCCCCCGGGTCCGGGTCAGCGGGATCGGCAAGAGTTTCGGCGGGGTTGCGGCGATCCATGCGGCCGACCTCACCGTACGGCCGGGCACGGTGCACGCCCTGGTCGGCGAGAACGGCGCCGGCAAGTCCACCCTGATCAAGATCATCGCCGGGGCGGAGACGCCGGACCGGGGCGTGATCGAGTTCGACGGGCGGCCGGTCACGTTGGCCGACACGACGGACGCGATGGCCCTCGGCATCGCCACGGTCTATCAGGAACCGCAGCTCTTCGCCGAGCTCACGGTGACCGAGAACATCTTCACCGGCCGGGAGTTGCGCCGCGCCGGCCGGGTCGACTGGCGCCGGCAGCGGGACCAGGTCGACCAACTGCTGCAGCTGATCGGCCTGCCCGGCCGGCTCGCGACCCGGCCGGTCGGCCAGCTCTCGATCGCGGTCCAACAACAGGTCTCGATCGCCAAGGCACTGGCCCAGCAGGCGTCCGTGCTGATCTTGGACGAGCCGAGTGCGATCCTCACCGAGGCCGAGATCGAGGTGCTGTTCGGCGTCGTCCGGCGGCTGACCGAGCGCGGCGTCGCGGTGATCTACATCTCGCACCGGCTGGACGAGCTGTTCCGGATCGCCGACGAGGTGACGATCATGCGGGACGGCCGCTCGATCGGCACCCAACCGATCGCCGAGCTCTCGGTCCGCCGGATCGCCGAACTGATGGTCGGCGGCGCCATCGAGGAACGCACCCGAACCCCCACGACGGCGAACGGGGAGCCGGTGCTGACCCTGGACCGGCTGGCCGGCGACGGCTTCCGCGAGGTCGACCTCACCGTCCGCGCCGGCGAGATCGTCGCCCTCTACGGGCTGGTCGGCTCCGGCGCCGCCGAGATCGCGGCGACGCTGTGGGGCATGATCAGACCGACCGGCGGTTCGATCACCCTGGCCGGCCGGGCGATCCGGCCGAGATCGCCCCGGCACGCGCAACGCCTCGGCATCGCCCTGCTGCCGGCCGACCGGCAACGGCAGGGTCTGTTCGCCTTCCAGTCGATCGCGTTCAACATCTCGGCCGGCCACATCCGCCGGCTGAGTCGGTTCCGGCTCTGGTTCGACCGGCGCCAGGAACGCGAGATCGCCCGCTCCATGATCGACCGGCTGGCGATCCGGACCACCGGCGAGACTCAGCCCGTCGGTGCCTTGTCCGGCGGCAATGCGCAGAAGGCCGTGCTGGCCCGGCAGCTGGTCGGCACCCCGTCGCTGGTGCTGCTCACCGAGCCGACCCAGGGTGTCGATGTCGGCGCCAAGGAGGAGATCCACGGCCTGGTCACGGACCTGGCGGAGCAGGGCGCAGCGGTTGTCGTGGTCACCGCCGATCTGCCCGAGGCACTGCGGGTGGCGGATCGGATCATCGTGGTCCGAGACGGCACCACCACAGCGGAATTCGGACCGGATGCGAGCCAGGTCGACGTGCTCGCGGCCGCCAGCGGGGCCGAGGACCAGGAGGTCGAGCCGTGACCGGGGCCGGCCTGCTGACGCCGGAGCGACAGGACGGCCCGCGGCCCGGACCGCGAGGCCGGGTCCTGCCGCCGCCGGTCTCCGGCCAGGAGGTCGTGCTGCTGGCCGTGATCACCGTGGTCTGGTTGGTGCTGGCCCTGTTCACGCCGGCGTTCCTCAGCCCGGAATCACTGCAGCCGATGTTGTCCAACATCGCACCGATCGCCCTGATGGGCATCGGCATGACGTTCGTGATCATCGCCGGCGGGATCGACGTCTCGATCGCCGGCATGATCATGGTCTGTGCGGTGGTGGTGGCCAAGGGGCTGACCCTGGCCGACGTCTCGTTGCCGGTCGCGCTCGGCCTGGCCGTCCTGATCGGTGCCGCGCTCGGACTGGTCAACGGCGTGCTCACGGCGTTCGGCCGGGTGCACCCGATCATCATCACCTTCGGCACCGCGAACCTGTTCCTGTTCGTCGGCCTGCGGATCTTCGATTCCCAGGTGGTGAACAACCTGCCGGACACGCTCGCCGTGCTCGGCCGCGGCGAGGAGGGCCGGCCGCTCGGCCTGCCGACCTCGTTCCTGATCATGCTCGGGCTGGCCGCGCTGGCCTGGTGGTATCTGCGCTACACGGCCGGTGGCCGGCACTTCTACGCGATCGGCAGTGATCCGGCCGCGGCCCGGTTGGCGGGTGTCCGGGTCCAGCGGCGGTCCGCGCTGGCGTACCTGATCACCGGGGTGCTGGTCGGCCTGGCGGCCTGTATCGCGATCGCCAACGGCACTCAGACCCTGGCGCCGACGATCGGCACCGGGATGGAGCTGAAGGTGATCGCCGCGGTGGTGATCGGTGGCACCTCGATCACCGGCGGGCGCGGGTCCGTCCTCGGCACCGTGCTGGGCGCGATTCTGGTGCAGAGCGTCACCTCGGGAGTCACCCAGCTCGGCTGGCCGTCGCAGCTGAGCGACCTGTTCGTCGGGCTGTTCATCGTGATCGCGGTCGGCGCCGACCTGCTGCGCCAGCGGCTGCGGGGCGAGTCATGACCGTTCCGTTGCCGCACCGGTTGATCCGCGCCGTGCTGACCCAGCGGGTGATCCTGCTGGCGATCATGATCGTCATCGTGCTGGTGGTCTTCTCCGTGCTCGATGCGACCGGCGGCCTGACCGGTCGGTACAACTCCGACTACCTCGCCGGCGCGCTGATCTCCGTGGTCCCGACCACGATGCTCGGCCTGGCCGAGCTGCTGGTGATCGTGTCCGGCCGCGGCGGCATCGACCTGTCCGTGGGCTCGATGGTGTCCCTGGTCGGAATGATCTTCGGCTTCCTGTACGGCGTCTGGGGGTTCGGGCTGGCGTTCTCGATCCTGGCCGCGATCATCGTGGGCGGGCTGCTCGGAGCGGTGAACGGCTTCCTGGTCGCCTACCTGCGCTTCCCCGCCCTGATCGCCACCCTGGCCACGTATTACGCCTACAAGTCGATCGCGATCGTGATCAACGCCCAGCAACCGATCAATTCGGCGCCGATCCAGGGCCTGTTCGGCACCGCGCAGTCGGTCGAGATCCCGCTGGTCGGCCGCTACCTGCCGCTGATCCCGCTCGGGACGGTGATCTTCCTGCTGCCGACGGCCCTGATCATCTGGTACCTGATCGACCGGTCGCCGTACGGCCGCCGACTGTTCGCGATCGGCACCAACGATGTCGCCGCAACCTGGTCCGGGATCGACGTCGCCGGCACCCGGTTCTGGGCCTACGCCGGAGCCGGCGCCGTGTCCGGGCTGGTCGCGGTGGTCACCGTGGGCCAGTTCGCCTCGGCCCGGCCGGATGCCGGGACCTCGGGCAACGGGATGGCACTACCGGCGATCACGATCGCCGTGCTGGCCGGGGTGGCGATCACCGGTGGGATCGGCCGGGTGTCCGGGGTGATCCTGGCGGCGGTGCTGATCAGCTGGCTCAATGCGGGCATCTTGTTGGCCTTCGCCGGCAATGTCGGCACCCAGACCCAGTTGCTTGCGCTCGGTGTCTTGTTGATCACCGCGGCGTTGCTCAACGGCTACACCAACCGCAGATATCGCGTACTCGGATAGAAGGAGAACAGGCATGGGTGTCCTGGACACATTCCGGCTGGACGGCCGCAAGGCGCTGATCACCGGCGGCAACCGCGGGCTCGGCCTCGCCTTCGCCCGCGGGCTGGCCGAAGCCGGTGCCGCGGTGGTGATCAGCGCCCGGGACGAGGCCCGGAACGAGCAGGCAGCGGAAACCCTGCGCTCGGAGGGCCATCGGGTCCAGGTGGTGACCGGTGACATCGTCGCCGACGCGGACCGAATCATCGCGGACTCGATCGCCGCCCTCGGTGGCCTGGATATCTTGATCAACAATGCCGGAATCGCGATTCATCGACCGACGTTCGAGGTGCCCGACGAAGAATTCGATCTGGTGCTTGATCTCAATCTCAAGGCGCTGTGGAAGGGATCGATCGCCGCCGCTAGGCAGATGAAGGAGCAGGGCGGCGGCAGTATCGTCAATATCGGATCGATCTCGTCGATTATCGTCAACCGGCCCCAGTGGCAGGCCTCGTACAACGCATCCAAGGCGGCGGTGCATCAACTGACGAAGTCCCTCGCCGCGGAATGGGCACCGTACGGGATTCGGGTCAACGCCGTGGCCCCCGGCTATGTCAAGACTGATATGGCTCCGGTCGACCGGCCGGAATTCAAGTCACGGTGGATCGATGACTCGGTGCAGCAGCGGTACGCGATGCCGGAGGAGATCGCGCCGACCGTGGTCTATGTCGCGTCGGACGCGGCAGCGTTCATGACCGGTTCAGTGGTCGTGATCGATGGCGGCTACACGGTCTACTGACCGCATAGCCGCCATCAGCTGGTGTGTCGTTCAGTCAGCTCACTCGCCGACCGGCAGGTCCGGGACTCCCGGCACCTCCGGCAGCTCCGGCAGTTCCGGGATCGGCAGTGCGCCGCCCAGCAGCCCGGTCAGCGTGTCCAACAGCCCGGTGACCAGGCCGAGGACCTTCTCCAACAGCCCGGCAAGGTCAAGACCGCCCGGCAGATCCAGCGTCGGAGTCAGCGTCCCGCTGTCGATGCTCAGCGAGACATCGGTCTTCAGCGTGCGCTCCAGATACCGCTCCATCGACGACTCGAGATTGTTCGATGACGCCGTGCTCATCGTGCCCTTGCTGGGCAACCCGGACTTGATCCCCTTCCGCATCTTGTCGGTGATCCTGTCCGCCAGCGCGGCCGCCTGATTCCGCGTGGCTCCGTGCTCCCTGAACTCGCGATACAGCTGATACTCCATGCTGTCCGCCAGATACGTCGTCGCCTGGGCACGAGTCACCGTGACACTGCCCTTTTTGCCGGTCAGTTCGATTCCGCCCGTATCAGCACTCGCGGTGGAAACGCCGGCGATGGTGGTCGCCAGGACAGCGACACCGGCAACAACGCCCTTAACCAGCGGCTTAAGGATAGACATGATCACTCCTCGGGGTAGGTCCTCCGGTATCGCTGCGCGATCCGGACCAGCAGTCAAACCTTCGATCCCCCGAGCAATCCCCCGAGTGGGTGATACACGGCCTTACGACGCATAAAGATACGAACCCTAAGGGCTTTCTGTCTAGAGGTAATTCAACCAAGGCTTGAGAGTCGGTGGATCATTGACTCATATCAGCGGAAATTCAGGTTCCGTGGTCTTGATCGACGGCGGCAACGCGGTATAGGGCCACGCGACCGCCGCCGATCCTGAAGGAAAGCTCGAATCAGCCGAGCAGACCGCCGGCCAGATCGTCGACCGGCAGATCGCCGGCACCCGGCAACCCGCCGCCCAGCACACCATCGAGCAGGTTGCGCAGCAGACCTTGCACGTCGAGATCACCCAACAGATCAAGGTCGAGACCAAGATCAAGATCGAGCGACAGATCGACGTCGACACCCAGGGTGTCTTCCAGGATGCCGGTCAGGGTGTCCTCGAGATCGGACAGGGCAGCCGGATCGAGAGTGCCCTGATCGGGCACCGCGTCCTCGATCGGGCCGGACAGCTTCGCCGCCGTGGCCGTCGCGAGCTCGGTCGCCTCGTCGGCGCTCATCTGCTCGCTCAGTTCGTCTTGCAGCTTCGCCTGGAGCTCGGCGATCAGCTGCGCGGCGGCGTCTTCCGTGATCACCGTGCCGACAGCCCCGTTCAGGTCCGTCGGCAACGGCTCTGCGCTGGCGTACGAGGCTCCGACGATGCTGGTCACCACGACGGCGATTCCAGCGACGGCGCCCTTAGCCAGCGGCTTCAGGATGGACATCTCACTCCTTGGGGTTGGTTCACCGAGACCATGGGCGGCCCCGGTCCAGTGGTCAGACCCCTCTTCCCAGCGGTTCGTCAGGCACAGAACTACGGAAGCTCCCAGGGCAGGTCTGCAGCCACACCACGGGAACCCAACCACTGCCTTGGCAGCGACCATAGCGAAGCCGACCCGGTCCCTGTCCAGACGACACGACCAGAAATGATCACTTCGTGGACAGCGATCACTCGAACGAGAACAGCATGATCACGAGTGATCGTTGATCATCGAATTCGGTGCAGTGGTGTATTCGATACGGAGTCGTATTCGCCGGACACGATCATCGAACTGAAGATCAACACGTGAGCGGGTCGATGATCGTGGAACCTGGATGGCAAGGTCGCGATCAGCCGTTCCGTGATCGCGGGAGGACTGCTAGTGTGACCGGCGGTCCATCGGGGGACGGCGACCAGACAGCTGGTGCGCCGATCTCGGTTCGGTCGTGCCGGCCGGACCGTCCTACTCCGCTGAGTAACCAGGGTGCGCCCGATCGGCCGGATTCCGTAAGATCGACGGCTATGACCGATACCTCGACCGAACCACGTACGACTCCTCCGGCTGCAACCGCGCCCGAGGTAGTCGCGCGGGTACGGTCGGTGCCGGACAAACCGGCCCTGGAGGGGCTGGAAACCAAGTGGTCCGAGCGCTGGTCCGAGGACCAGACCTACGCGTTCGTCCGGCCCGAGCGACGGGACCAGGTGTTCAGTATCGACACCCCGCCGCCGACGGTGTCCGGGTCGCTGCACGTCGGACACGTCTTCTCCTACACCCACACCGATCTGATCGCCCGCTACCAGCGGATGTGCGGCAAGTCGGTGTTCTACCCGATCGGCTGGGACGACAACGGCCTGCCGACCGAGCGGCGGGTGCAGAACTTCTACGGCGTGCGGTGCGACCCGACGGTGCCGTACCAGGCTGATTTCACGCCGCCGGCCAAGCCCGATCCGAAGCGGCAACTGCCGATCAGCCGGCGCAACTTCGTCGAGCTGTGTCACGAGTTGACCCAGGTGGACGAGAAGGCGTTCGAGGACCTGTGGCGCCAGGTGGGGCTGAGCGTGGACTGGTCGACGCTCTACACGACCATCTCCGACGATTCGGCCTCCGTGGCGCAGCGCGCCTTCCTGCACAACGTGGCCCGGGATGAAGCCTATCTGGCCGAGGCGCCGACGGTCTGGGACGTGACTTTCCAGTCGGCGATCGCGCAGGCCGAGGTGGAGGCCAGGGACTATCCGGGCGCCTTCCACAAGATCGCCTTCCACAGCGCCGACGGTCCGGTGTACATCGAGACCACCCGGCCGGAGTTGATCGCGGCCTGCGCCGCGCTGCTCACCCATCCCGACGACGAGAGGTTCGCCGGCCTGGTCGGGCAGACGGTGACCAGCCCGGTGTTCGGGGTGGAACTGCCGGTGCTCACCCATCCACTGGTGGAGAAGGACCTCGGCTCCGGCCTGGTGATGTGCTGCACCTTCGGCGACCAGACAGACGTGACCTGGTGGCGGGAGCTGCAGCTGCCGGCCCGGGTGATCATCGGCCGGGACGGCCGGATCCTGTCCGACGCGCCGGAGTGGATCCCGGCCGCGGCTCGGGACGCCTACACCCAGCTGGCCGGCAAGACCACCTTCAGCGCGCGCGAGGCGATGGTCGGGCTGCTCCGTGAGTCCGGTGATCTCGACGGCGAGCCGAAGCCGACCCAGCGGAAGGCGAACTTCTTCGAGAAGGGCGACAAGCCGCTGGAGATCGTCTCCACCCGGCAGTGGTATATCCGCAACGGCGGCCGGGACACCGTGCTGCGGGACCGGCTGCTGGAGCGCGGCCACGAACTCGCCTGGGTACCGGACCACATGCGGCACCGCTACGAGGACTGGGTCGGCGGCCTCAACGGCGACTGGCTGATCTCCCGGCAACGCTTCTTCGGGGTGCCGTTCCCGGTCTGGTACCGACTCGACGATCAAGGCGAGCCGGACTACCAGAACCCCTTGTTCGCCGACGAATCAACGCTGCCGGTCGATCCCAGCACCGACGTGCCGGCCGACTATGAAGAGTCCCAGCGGGGTCAGCCGGGCGGATTCGTCAGCGACCCCGACGTGCTGGACACCTGGGCCACCTCCTCGCTCACGCCGCAAATCGTCTGCGGCTGGCAGCGGGACCCAGAGCTGTTCGAGCTCACCTTCCCGATGGACCTGAACACCAACGCTCACGACATCATCCGCACCTGGTTGTTCGACCGGGTGATCAGGTCGCACTTCGAGCACGACTCGCTGCCCTGGGTCCGCTCCATGATCAGCGGCTTCGTGACCGACCCGGACCGGAAGAAGATGAGCAAGTCCAAGGGCAACGCGACGGTGCCGACCGAAGTACTGGACAAGTACGGCACCGACGCGGTGCGCTGGCGCGCGGCACTGGCCCGGCCGGGTCTGGACTCGCCGTTCGACGAAACCCAGATGAAGGTCGGCCGGCGGCTGGCGATGAAGGTGCTGAACGCCAGTCGACTGATCCTCGGCTACCCCGACCCGGGTCCGGATGCGACGGTGAGCGAGCCGGCCGATCTGGCCATGCTGGCCGAGCTTCGGTCCGTGATCAGCACCGCGACCAGGCACTTCGACGGGTTCGACTACACCAGCGCGCTGGAGGTGACCGAACGGTTCTTCTGGCAGTTCTGTGACGACTACCTGGAGCTGGTCAAGGAGCGGGCGTACGGCTCCGCCGGCGAGGCGGCCGCGGCGTCGGCCCGGGCCGCGCTGAACCAGGCGCTGAACGTGATCCTACGACTGCTGGCACCGATCCTGCCGTTCGTCACCGAAGAGGTCTGGTCCTGGTGGCAACAGGGGTCGATCCACACCGCGCCCTGGCCGGCGGCCGAGGAGTTCGACGCGCCGGACGGCGACCCCCGGCTGCTGGCCGACGTCGCCGCTGCGCTGATCGCCATCCGCGGCGCCAAGTCCAACGCCAAGGTGTCGATGAAGACCGAGATCAGTCATGCCGCGTTCGGTGCGCCGGCGGAGACCCTGCAGCGGATCCGGTCGGTCGAAGCTGATCTTCGGGCGGTCGGCCGGATCACCGGCGGGATCGACTGGACTGAAGCTCCCGGCGACCTCAAGATCGACGTCACCCTCGCCGCCGGAGACTGATCGGAGATCGTGTTCGTTCCCTGAGCCTGTCGAAGGGGGCCAAGGTGATCTGGTCTGCCCTTCGACAGGCTCAGGGAACGAACAAGCGCGCGCCCTCGTGGGTCCGTGTTCACGGGCGGGCCATGGATCCGCGGGTCGCGCGTTACCTTCGCTGTTCATGATCAACGATCGTGAGCACGAGCACGGCCGTTCGGGGCGCGGCCGTCACCGCGCCAGTCGATCCTGCGCCGCCCCCACCGCGAACTCGGTCCGCCCGCCGACGCCGCAGCCTGCGTAGCGGGCTGCTCTTCGGCGCGCTGATCGCGCCAAATCTGATCGTCATCCTGGTCTTCTCCTACTGGCCGACGATCTACAACTTCTACCTGAGCTTCACCAAGTGGGACCTGATCGATCCGACACCGACCTTCGTCGGCCTGCGGAACTACCTGTCGATGATCGACGACAGCCGCTTCCACGCGGCCTTGATCAACACCGCGATCTTCACTGGCGTCGGCACGGTCGGCAGCCTGGTCGGCGGCATCCTGATGGGCCTGCTGCTGGCCACCCGGATCCGGTTCAGCGGCTTCGTCCGAACGATCGCCTTCGCCCCGCATCTGTTGCCGGGAGCGGCGATCGGTGTGCTCTGGCTGTTCATCTTCGACCCCACCTACGGCCTGTCCCGGGTCGTGTTCGACCTGGTCGGGCTGGAATCGCCGCGCTGGACGACGACCTCGGACTGGTCGGTCTGGGCGATCACGCTGGCCTACCTGTGGCAGCGGCTGGGCTTCGTCACGATCATCTACTACACCGCGATCCTGGACCTGCCGAAGGACGTGTACGAGGCCGCCGCGCTCGACGGGGCCTCCGGCTGGCGGCTGCATCGCCACCTCACCTTGCCGCTGCTTTCTCCGGCCACGTTGTTCCTCTCGATCACCGGATTGATCGGTGCCGCCCAGGCGTTCGACATCATCGCCACCCTGACCGAGGGCGGCCCAGGTGACTCCAGCACCACCCTGAGCTGGCTGATCTACGCCGACGCCTTCCGCGAGTTCGACGTCGGTGCGTCGGCGGCCTCGGCCACCCTGATGTTCGTCCTGCTGCTGGTGTTGACGATCGTCCAGCTCCGGATCGGCGACCGGTCGGTGCATTACCAGTGAAGACCCAGGTGCTCCGGCCGGTCCTGCTCTATCCGCTGCTGGTGATCACGTTCGCCGTCTTCGCGATCCCGCTCTACTGGTTGTTCAGCACGTCGCTCAAGGCACCGGAGGAGATCTACACCTATCCGGTCACCTGGTTGCCGGCGTTTCCCCGCTGGGATAACTTCGTCGAGGCCTGGACCGCCGCACCGTTCGACCGGTTCCTGCTCAACTCGGTGATCACTACGTCGGTCGGCACCACGCTGGAGCTGCTGTTGGCGATCATGAGCGCGTACGCCTTCGCCTTCGTGCCGTTCCGCTGGAAGCGCCCGATCCTGCTGCTGATGCTGGGATCGTTGATGCTGCCCGGGCATGTCACGTTGCTGGTCAACTACATCACGATCGGCAATCTCGGCTGGATCAACACCTATCAGGGGCTGATCCTGCCCGGCATCGGCACGGCGTTCGCGATGTTTCTGCTGCTGCAGCAGATGCGCCGGATCTCCGCTGAGTTGATCGACGCGATGACGCTGGACGGCGCCGGCCACCTCTACCGGCTGATCCACCTGGTGCTGCCCCTGTCCCGGCCGATGATCATCACCGCAACGCTGATCGTCCTGATCGGCAAATGGAACGATTTCGTCTGGCCGTTGATAGCCACCAACACGGTCACCATGCGCACCCTGCCGATCGGGCTGATGTTCCTCCGGTCCGAGGAGGGCTACAACAACTGGGGCGCCGTGATGGCCGGCACCGTGATCACCGCCCTACCGATGTTGATCATCTTCTTTCTGGCCCAGCGACGCATCGTCGGCGGCCTGGCCGCCGGCGCGCTGCGTTGATCGACCACGTGCTGATCACAGTGCCGCACCGAATGTCCCACCCGAGAACGAGAAACCGGAGTCGATCATGACCATTCCCAAGGTCCCGTCAGCCCTGTCCCGTCGGTCGATGCTGACCCTGCTCGGCGCCACCGGCGCAGCGGCCGCACTGTCCGCCTGCGGCGCGCCGGGTGGGGCCGCCTCCGGCGAGGTCAACAACGCGTTCAAGCAGGCCGACCTGCAGCTCCCGCAGGAATACCAGGGCCGCACCCCGGTGCTGTTCTGGTCCCCGTGGACGGCCGGGCCGCAGGACGCGATCAACGAGATGCTGCGCCGGTTCAACGAGTCGCAGCCTGACATCGTCGCGGTCTCCGAATCGCAGGTGAACTACCAGACCCTGAACCAGAAGCTGACCGCCGCGCTGCAGGCCAAGCAGGTGCCGGACGTGGTCTGCTTCCCCGAGCTGCAGTGGCTGCAGTTCTACTTCTCCGGCGTCTTCGCCGAGCTCGATCCGTATTTCACCGCCGACTGGTCGCTGGACGTCTACCTGGACAACTATGTCGGCGAGGGTGTCGCGGCCGGCCAGACCTACGTGGTCCCGTTCGCCCGTTCGAATCCCTTGTTCTACTTCAATCGCGAGATCTTCCAGCAGGTCGGCCTGCCGGCCGAGGGCCCGAAGACCTGGGACGACCTGGCCGAGTACGCGCCCGAGCTGGCCAAGATCACGGTCAGCGGCAGGCCGCTGCAGGCGATGGCGTTCGGCGCCGCCGACAACTGGTTCGGCCAGGCCCAGATCTGGGCCTGGGGCGGATCCTTCTCCCAGGAGTACGAGATCACCATCGACCAGGAGCCCGGCGTGGCCTGGCTGGACTGGCAGCGCGACTTCATCCATCAGCAGAAGTTCGGCTATCTGGCCAAGGAGGCGATGACCGACTACACCACCGGCCTCGCCGCCTGCTGCCACGGCTCGACCGCCTCCCTGCGCGGCGCGATGCAGGCGGCGAAGTTCGACATCGGCGTGGCCTTCATGCTGGGCAAGGAGGCCGAGCGGACCCAGGTGCCGACCGGCGGCTCCGGGCTGTCGATCGTCAAGGCCGACTCCAAGGACCGGCAGGACGCGGCGGCGGAGCTGTTCAAGTTCCTCGCCACGCCGGAGATCGCCGCCTACTGGCACGCCAGCACCGGCTACGTGCCGATCGTCAAGGCTGCCCGGGAGACCAAGACCGTCAAGGATCTGGTCGCCGAGAACCCGAACTTCGGCGTCGCCCTCGAGCAATTGGCCAATGCCAAGACCGCCGACCGGATCTCCTGGTTCCAGGCCGGCACCGACGAGATCAGTCGGGCCATGGCCAAGGTGTACGGCGACAACGTGCCGGCCGCCGAGGCACTGACCGGGATCCGGCCGAAGCTGGAGGAGATCATGGCCGACAACCGCGAGGACCTGGAGCGGGTGGTCACGTCCTGAGGTCGGACCCGGCCCTCCGGCCGCGGTCTTAGTACCGAGCCGCAGGGCTGCACCGAGGCCAGACGATTTCTGGCCGCCGTCAATTCAGGCTGGGAGCATGGCTGAAGCAACGATCGGCACCGTCAGCACCTCGACCCGGTCCGAGCGCCGTACCGTCTCCCGGCCGCACCCCATCGTCGGGCGGCTGGGGCGGGCGTACCTGAGCACCGGGATCGCCGGCACGATCTTCGGCCTCGGCTATCTCCTCAGCCTGCTCGAGGCTCAGAGCTGCACGGTCCAGGGCTGGTCCTGCGCCGTGCCGCGGGCGCTATTGCTGGCCGCGTTTCTGGCGGCGGCACTCGCGGCGCTCGTCTTCGCTGCGCACCGGACCGGGCTCGGCCTGTCCTGGTTCCTGATCACCGCCGGACTGGCCGGCCTGGCGCTGGTCTCCGGGGCGCCGCTGCCGTTGCTGGTCCTGCTGCTGCTGATCGTGCCCGGCGTCGCGGCCGGAGTCGTCCACCTGGTCCGGTCCCGGCACGATTCCGCGGAGTCGTGACGACGGCTTCGAGGTTGAATACTTGACTCACCTGTGAAATATTCACAACTGTGTCCACAATTTCGGTCGTGCGGTCCTTCGAGGCCCTGTCCGATCCGCACCGCTGTCAGGTTGTCGAGTTCCTCGGTGAGCGACCGCACTCGGCCGGCGAGTTGGCCCGGCTGACCGGCCTCTCCCCTTCGGCGATGAGCCGGCATCTCCGGCTGCTGCTGCAGCACGGCCTGATCACCGACCGCCGAAACCCGGACGACGCCCGGGTTCGCATCTTCTCGCTCGACCCCGACGGGCTGACCGGCTGCCAGGCCTGGCTGGACCAGGTCCAAGCGCACTGGCAGGCCAACCTCGCCTCCTTCAAGCGCCACGTCGAGGACGGCCGGGCGATGACCGCTACGAAAGGATCATGATCATGAACGACCAACCCCGGACGCCACCGGGCCGGACCTCGTCGACCCCGGCGTCGGTCATCCCGTATCTCGCGGTCAACGGAGCCGCCGCCGCGCTCGACTTCTATGCGGAGGCCTTCGGGGCGGAGGAGATCATGCGCCTGGAGCAGGACGGCAAGATCGGTCACGCCGAGTTCCGGATCGGCCGGGCCACGTTCTATCTGGCCGACGAGTGGGAGCAGATGTTGGTGCGCAGCCCACTGAGCCTCGGCGGTTACCCGGTCTCGCTCGCGCTGACGGTGACCGACGCCGATGCCTTCGTCCAGCACCTCGCGGACTGCGGCGCGACGGTCGAACGGCCGGTCGAAGACGGACCGGCCGAGGGGCTGCGGGCCGGCTGGGTGATCGATCCGTACGGGCATCGCTGGCACATCGCCGCGCCGACCGGATCGGGGGCCGATCGATGAGCGAGCTGATCCGACCCGCGCTGGCGACGCAGGAGCTCGACGCCGGGACCGACTTCGTCGTGGCCGAGTGGACCCAACCGGTCTCCCGGAGCGGGAACCCCGAGCCGGTGGCGCCGCTGCATGTCCACAACGGCGACGACGAGGCCTGGTACGTGCTCGACGGTAGCCTCGGTTTCTCCTTCGACGGCAGGGAATTCGAGGTTCCCGCGGGCGGGGCGGCGTTGGCCAAGGCCGGCGTCGTGCACACGTACTGGAATGCCGGACCGATCGTCGCCCGCTATCTGTTGATCATGACGCCGAAGATCAGGGAGCTGATCGCCGTCCTGCACAACCCGGACCGCCAACAGGGCCGGAGCATGCCGGAGATCTTCGCCGCCTACGACTCCGAACTGGTCCCACCGGAAAGCGTCGGCCGCTGATTGCGGTGGCTCAGCCGGCGAGCGTGATCCAGGTGATGATCAAGGTCACGGCACCGAGACCGAAGTCGAGCACCATGCAGAACTCGGTCAACGACCGATGGACGACCTTGTCCCGGCGGTGATGCACCAGATCCCAGACGCCGTGGCCGATCGCGGCCAGCGCAGCCAGGTGGGCGGCCAGCACCGGCGTCACCATCATCGCGGTCAAGCCCAGCGCGGCGAAGCCGACGAAGCCGGCCGCCTGCAGTCCCAGTTCGCGCCAGCCCGATCGGGGCAGCCGGATCAGGCCGACCACGACCGTCGCTGCGGCCAGCGCCAAGAGCAACACGATCGCGTCGACGGCGGTCACCATCGCGATCAGGGCCAGGCCGGTGATCACCGGAACGGCGATCCAGCCGGCCGGACGCCAGCCGACGGCGGCGGCGATCAGATAACAGAGCGCGGCGATCATGATCACCATCGCGGTGATGTGGGCGTCGACGCCGTCGGCGGCGGTCGCGACGAGCGCCGCCAGCCCGACGACGGTCGGCCACCGGGCCAGCAGCCCGCGCAGCACCGTCGGCGCCGGGTGATCATGAGCCTGGGTTTCGGACATCCTGGTATTCATGGATCAACCTTCACGCCGACCAGCCGTGCCGACACCGTGCACGCTGTCATCGGAAAGCGTGCAGGACGCACCCCCGACAACTCTTGAGCCGATCGATCGGACGTGCGGGTTTCGTTCCCTGAGCTTGTCGAAGGGCCGGCCCGATTTCCCTTCGACAGCTCAGGGAGCGTTCCGCGGCTCGGCCGGCTCGTCCGCCGACTCGGCCAGCTCGTCCGCCGACTCGTCCAGTTCGTCCACCGGCTCATCCTTCGCCTCGGCCGGCTGCTCCGTCGCCCCCTCGGGCGCCTCCCTCGACTCGGCCAGCTCCCAGATCAGCCGGGCCGCGTCGTACGGTCCGATCAGCCGTTCTTCGCCGATGTAGAAGGCCGGGGTCGCGGTCAGTTCCGAGGTTTCGGCGTCGATCAGGTCGTCGGCGACCCGTGCCGCATGGGTCCGGGTCCGCAGCGCCTCGTCGTAGGCCTCGAGGTCGAGCTCCAGCTGTTCGGCGTAGCTGCGTAACTGCTCCGGCTCCAGGGCGTCGCTGTGCGCGAACAGCAGGTCGTGCATCTCCCAGAACTTGCCCTGCTCCGCCGCCGCCTCCGCGGCCAGCGCCGCCTGAAAGGCCTGGGGGTGGTCCCGCTCGAGCGGCAGGTGCCGGAACACGTAGCGCAGGTCGTCGCCGAAGAACTCCCGGACCTCCCGGATCGATCCGGTCGCCTTGGAGCAGAACGGGCACTCGAAGTCCCCGTACTCGATCAAGGTGTACGGGGCGTCGACCCGGCCGCGGATGTGATCACGTTCGGGGTCGACCGGCCGGAGCAGCTCCAGCGGCGGACCGAGATCACGGGTCTGGCCCCGGATGGCGAAGAAGATCACCGCGCCGAGGGCGGCCGCGATCAGGGACGCGGTGAACACGCCGACCCGGGCCTGGTCCTGCAGCACCGGGTCGGTCAGCGCCAGGTCGACGATGAACAGCGAGATGGTGAAGCCGATGCCGGACAGGGCGGCACCGCCGATCACCTGCGGCAGGGTCAGCCCCGGCGGCAACGCCCGCGGCCGGAGCCGGGTGATGATCGCGGCGGAGCCGGCGATGCCGACCAGCTTGCCGATCACCAGGCCGGCGACGACACCCCAGGTCAGCCAGGAGGCGAACGCGGCCGTCAACATGTCCCAGCGCAGCGCCACGCCGGCGTTGGCCAGGGCGAACAACGGGACGATGATCAGTGCGTTCGCCGGATGGAAGGCGACCTGCAGCCGCTCGTTCACCGAGACCGCGGTGGTCAGGCCGACCCGCGCGGCCCGCTCGTACTTGGCGTTCGGCGACTGCCGGAATGCTCGCGCCAGTCGGGCGGCGCGCTCCACCGCCTGGCGCTTCGGCGGGAACACCGGCAGCAGCAGCGCGATCACCACGCCGGCCAGCGTCGGGTGCACCCCGGAGAGGTACATCGCCACCCAGGTGGCGATGCCGACGACGAAGTAGCCGGCGCCGCGGGCGACCCGCAGCCGGCGCAGCCCGAGGATCAGCCCGAACCCGACCAGCGCCGCGAACAACGCCGGGAGGTTGATCGACTCGGTGTAGAAGAACGCGATGATCAGCAGCGCGCCGATGTCGTCGGTGATCGCCAACGCCAGGATGAACAGCCGCAGCCGGGCCGCGCGCCGTGGACCGACCAGGGCCAGCACGCCGAGCACGAAGGCGGTGTCGGTGGACACCACGACACCCCAGGCGCCGGCGCCGGGACCGGACGCGTTCATGATCAGGAAGATCACCGCCGGCAACGCCAGCCCGGCCATCGCGGCCAGCACCGGCACCACCGCCCGGGACCGGTCGGTCAGCTCCCCGATCGCCAGCTCCCGCTTCACCTCGAGCCCGACGGCGAAGAAGAAGAACGCCATCAGCCCGTCGTTGACCCAGTGCTTCAGGTCCATCGAGAACTCGACGTCGCCCAGCGACACTCCGAGCTCGGTGTGCCAGAACGCCTGATACGTGCCGCCCGGCAGATTGGCCCAGAGCAACGCGAGCACCGTCGCCAGCAACAGCAGGGCGGCGCTGCGCGGCTCGTTGTACGAGAACCGGAACAGCCCGTGCTCCAGCCGGAGCAGAGCCGGCTCCGGCGGCCCTTGATCCAGCGGCCGGCCCGACGTCCCCGGCTCGAGTTGCGCGCTCACTCGATTCTCACCGGTCGCCGAATTCCCACGAGCAGAGCCTACGACCAGCGCCACGACTTAATCCGGGAGCCCATCGAAGGAGACCTGGACTTTCGCTCCCTGAGCCTGTCGAAGGGCTCCACGATGGGGACGTTTGAGTGTTTCGTTCCCTGAGCCTGTCGAAGGGCAAGCCCGATCAGTCCTGCCGTGAGCCGTCGCCCGGGCCGGACCTGGCCTGCCCTTCGACAGGCTCAGGGAACGAATCGTCGCGGCTCTTCTCATTTCGGCGGTGCGAGCGCGACAAGTCCGGCAGATCGGTGAACCTTCCCTCGATCAAGGCGATCCGCTTCGCGCGCCGCCAGCCCTTGACCTTGCGCTCGATTGCGTACGCCTCGTCAATGCGGTCAAACTCGCCGAACCAGACCAGTCGGACCGGTCGTCGTTCCGAGGTGTAGCCCTCAACCAACCCGAGATGATGATCTTCCATCCGCCGTTCCAAGTTGCGCGTGCTGCCGACGTAGAAGGTGCCGTCTGCGCATTCGAGGATGTAGGCGTACGGCATCCGTTGAGGATCGGCCGGAAGAGTGCGGTCTGCAAGTCGATCCCCGCGAATCTGTGGATAAGTCGGTGCGGCCTGGCGATGAACCGGGCTTGCCCTTCGACAGGCTCAGGGAACGAACACCCAAACGTCCCCAACCGCAGGCCCACGGAAGAGTCCCCGGACCTGCCCTTCGCAGGCTCAGGGGGCGGCTACTCGATCGACGCTGCCGTCGGGCCAGGCGACGACGAGGCCCCCGGAGTCGTCGGCGTCGGCGCTCGGCCAGTTCGGGGCCGCTTCGGCGAGGCCGATGGCGGCGGCGTACCAGTGGGCGGGTTCGGGGGTGTCGAAGCGGACCCAGGGGACTTCCAGGTCGGTGCCGAAGGCGTTCTGTTCGGGGTGGACGGTGGTGCCGGTGGTGCCGCCGGGGGTCAGGGGGTGGACGGCGCTGAGCAGGGCGGGGCGGGCGCCGGGGTACGGGTTCCGGGGGACGGCGTAGCCGGAGATCATGAGCCGGTCGGGCCCGCCCTCCCCCGCCGGGACGGGCCCGAGCCGGACCACCCGTACCTCGATCGCTCCGCGGAGGATCGAGATACACCGCAGTTCCGGGCCTGGGTCGAAGCCTGCCGCCGGTTCCACACGCGCGAACCAGGCCAGCTGCCGGCTCTCCGCTCGATGATCATCGACGCTGATCAGGTCGATGATCGGCCGCTGCGACCAGCGGCCCGCGGTGTCGACCAGGGCGACCTGGTTGTCCAACACGTCGGTGGCGCCGCCGGGCAATGGCACCGGGGCGGTGACTGTCGAGTAGCCGTAGCGGTTGTATTGCGGGGCCTCGGCCTTCGGCTCCGCGGTGCTGTGGTCGACGCCATGGTTGGCCACCCGGACGATGCCGTCGGCGGGAGTGCCGGAGACCAGCCAGCCGATCGGCCGGATCGGACGGGCGCTGTCCCCGCCGCCGTCGGCACCGTCGATCGGGGCCGGCTGCTCGACCTCGGTCCAGACCGGATGGGTGTCGGGCAGCGCCAGGCCGGCCAGGCCGAGGCTGGCCCAGTACGGTGAGCCCGGACCGGAGTAGGACTGCCGCATCGGCTCGAACCGGCCGTGCCAGCCGAGGCTGAGCAGGCCGTTGCCGTCGAAGGCGTCCCGGTCGGCAAAGTAACGGATCGCGCCGACGGCGATCCGGCGGAGTTGTCCCGGCGGAAGCGGGTTGGCGTCGAAGATCGCGCCGGTCCACAGGGCGCCGACCGCGGCATAGCGATAGACCAGCGAGCGGCCCTGATACAGCGGCGCCCCGTCGGCGCCGAACAGGTCGTCGGCGCTCGCCACGTAGTCCCGCAGCCGCTCCCGGTAGGTGTCGAGCCGGGTTTCGATGCCCGCCTCGTCGGCCGACATCCGGCAGTACCAGAGCGAGAACTGCTGCATCACCCAGCCGGCGTACCAGTCGATGTTGCCGCCGCGGCCGTCCGGCCGGCCGTCGCTGTACCAGCCGTCGCCGAGATAGCAGGAGTCGAGGAACTCGAGGTTCTCGGCCAACTCGGTCTTGTCGTACGGGCCGCCGACCGAGCGCAGGAAGGCCTGGGTGACGTTCTGGAACCAGCGCCAGTTGCTGAACGAGTATTTGGCGCCGATCGACCCGGCCAGCCAGTCGATGATCCGCTCCTGGGCCCGCGGCGGCAGGCCGTCCCAGATCCAGCGGCGCGACTCGTGCAGCGCGATCGCGATCGCGGCCGCCTCGACCCGGGCCTGACCCCGCTCAGCCAGCGACGGCCAGGCCTCGCCCGAGTCCGGATCGGTGCCGGCGACCAGGCCGCGGGCATACCAGCCGGCATGATCATGCGGGTCGACATTGGTGCCGGAGAGCCGGAAGCCGGCCGTCAGGAACGACCGGGCGAAGGCCTCCAGGCCGTCGCTGATCGGCCCCGAGCCGGAGGACGGGCCGGGCAGGTCGAATCGCGCGTGGTCCGGAGTCGCCCACGGCCGCAGGGCCAGCAGGGACCGGTCGGCCAGGTCCACCAGGTGCCGCCGGGTCCATCCCGTGTAAGGAGACCGTTCGCGATCTTCGTCCAGTCCCTGGCGCGTCATCGGCCGGTCAGTCCTCTCCTCGAGTTGATCATCACGGTTACAGCTGGTCCTCGTACTCGGCCCGCATCGCGTCGCCGGCATCCTTGCGCCAGGCCGCGACCAACGCGTCCAGATCGGCCAGCGGACGACGGCCGCGGACGAGTTGCTGCAGACCGTCGGTGAAAGTCCGCTCGGCGCCGGTGGCCTTGGTCACCGCCGCGTTGGAGAACAGGCCGACCACCGGATTGGGCATCGAGTTCGCCAGCGACCGGCTCTGGTACTCGTGCTGCAGATCGGTGTCCTCCGGCCGGCCGGCCTGATAGATCACCGCCGGCGAATCGGCCAGGTAGCGGATCGGCAGCACCGTGTTCGTGATCCCGGTCTTGGTCAGCACCGGGTCACCGTCGGCGGTCAGCGTGTGATCGACACCCTCCTCACCGAACAGCCGATACAGGTATTCCGCGGTGCCGAACGGGGAGGCCAGCCAGTCCAGCACCCGCAAGATCAACTTGATCTTGTCCGGCGACTCCTGCTTCTTCAGCGAGGTGATCGAATAGCAGCCGTCGCCGAGGTGCCAGGCCGCCAGTCGGCTGCCGTCCCGCGTGTACATCGGCATCAGGCCCATCTTGAAGCCAGGAGTGTCGACGTTGTCCAGGACGTGCTGGGTCCAGGCCAGGTAGCCACCGTGCGACCCGATCGCGAACGCGCCCGCGTTGAAGTTCTCCGACTTCTGCACCTGGCCGGTGAACGTGTCGGGGTGGATCACGCCGAGATTCCACAGCTCGATCAGGTCGCTGACCGCCTGCCGGTATTCCTCGGTCTCGAACTGGTGGGTGAGCTTGCCGCCGCTCTCCCGCCACACGTTCGGGGCCTCGTTCATCCCGATCAGCAGCTCGAGCAGCTGGGTCCAGCCGCCGAAGGCCCAGTGCCGCCGCTTCGGTTCGGTCAGCGCCTGGGCGACCTTCTTCAACTCCTCGAACCCCTTCGGTTCCGGGTCCGCGCCGGCCTGCTCGAACCGGTCCAGCCGGAGGAAGACGTAGTTGGCGATCGCGCCGCGTGGGATCGGGATCCCGTAGAGGCCGCCGTTGAAGATCGTCGGCTGCCAGTGCCGGGTCGGCACGTTGGCCAGGTTCGGGTAGTTCAGGATCTCGTCGCCGGCCAGAAACTCGTCCAGCCGGGTGAACCGCTTGTCCAGCAACTGGGGGAAGTTCGGCACGTCGCGCATCTGCATCACGTCGGGCAGTTCGTTGCCGGCGATGGTGGTGGCGAACTTCGCCGGATAGTCGCCGCTGGCCACCATCCGCAGGTCCAGCGTCACCCCGAGTCGCTCGTTCAGCCCGGCCCAGTAGCTGTTCTGGTCCGGACCGGGCGGCACCGCGTAGAAGATGTTTCCCATCGCCGAGATGGTTTCGCCTCGACCCGGTCGCTCGGCGACGGCGGACGGACGCTCGGCCGGGAAGTGGTGGAAGCCGGCTTCGACGCCCTGCGCGTTGGCCGGCAGGTCCGGGGTGATCCCGGTGTACGGGACGTAGCTGGGCAGCACCGCGGCCGCGTTGTCCTCGGGCCGGTTCTGCACCTCCCCGCTCTTGACGGCGCAGGACGACAGGGTCCCGCTGCCCAGCAACACCGCCGATCCGCCGGTTCCGGCCAGCAGGGCCCTTCGGTCGATCGTTCGGATGATCATCGCTTCTCAGAGCCGTGGAGAAGCTCGCGTTGCCCGGCGGCACTGCCGAGCAGCGCGGCCGGGCCGCCCGCCCCGGCCAGCAGAGTCCGCCGATTGAGTGGCAGGGTCGTCATGATTCCTCCTCGGGCAGCGGCTCAGCGCTGCCCGGAACCGGCCTGCAGTTGATCTTGATACTCCTGGCGCATGCCGACACCGGCTTCGGTGCGCCAGGTGTTGATCAGGTTCTCCACGTCGGACTCCGGCTGGCGGCCCTGGACGATCTGCCACAGGCTGTCCAGGAACTTCTTGTCCGCCGGCGTGTTCTTGGTGGCGAACGTGTTGGAGAACAGGCTCTCGGCCGGATTCGCCAGCCCGTTGGGGATCACCATGGACTGGTACTCGTGCTGCAGGTCGACATCCTGCGGCCGGCCGGGCTGGTAGAGCGTCCGTGGGGCGTCGGCGAAGTAGCCGATCGGCAGGGCGATGTTGGCGGTGCCGGTCTTCGTCTTCACCGGATCGCCATCACCGTTGATCGTGTGATCGACTCCTTCCTCGCCGAAGCTGCGGAAGTAGTGCTCGGCACTGCCGAACGGTGCGCCCAGCCAGTTCAGCACCCGCAGGATCAACTTGATCTTGTCCGGCGAGTCCTGCTTCTTCAGCCCGGTGACGGAGTAGTTCGGCGCACCGTAGGCGATCGGGGCCAGCGCGGAGCCGTCCCGCGTGTAGGCCGGCATCAGCCCCAGCTTGTAACCCGGGGTCGCCGTGCCCTCGACGATGTAGCCGCCCCAGGCGGTGTAGCCGTCGTTGGCGTTGATCGCCACCGTCCCCCCGTTGAACATCTGCTTGAACGGGAAGGTCGTGCTGACCCCGTCTGGATGGATCACGCCGGCCTTCCAGAACGTGATCATGTCGGCGACGGTCTGCCGGAACTCCTCGGTCTCGTACTGATGGGTGAACTCGCCACCCTCCTCGCGCCAGGTGTTCGGCTCGCCGTTGAGCCGAGCGATCAAGAGCCGAGTGGAGTTGATCAGCCCGAAAGCCCACCGTCGCTTCTTCGGATCGGTCAGGGCCTTGGCCGTGGCCAACAGTTCGTCGAAACCCTTCGGCTCGGGCGAGACGCCGGCTTCCTCGAACAGATCCTGCCGGATGAAGTGGCAGCCGCCGACCACGCCCCGCGGGATCGGGATGCCGTAAATCGCGCCGTTGTAGACCGTCGACTTCCAGTGCCGGATCGGGATGTTGGCCAGGTTCGGGTAGTCCTTGATCGCATCGCCGCCGAGGAACTCGTCCAGCTTCGTGAACCGCTTCTCCAACAATTGCGGGAAGTTCGCGACGACCCGGGTCTGCAGGATGTCGGGAAGATCGTTTCCGGCGATCACCGTGGCGAACTTCTGCTCCCAGTCCGCGTGCCGACCATCTGGCATTCGAGCTTGATCCCGAGGCGGTCGTTCAGGCCCTGCCAATAGGAGTTCTGATCGACGCCGGGCGGCACCGCGGTATAGATGTGTCCCAGGCCGGTCAGCGTCTCCCCGCTCCCCGGTTTGTCCTGCACCGTGGTCGGCCGCTCGGCGGGATAGTGGTGGAACGCCGGCTCGACCCCCTCCTCGGTGCCGGGCAGGTCCGCCTTCACCACCTGCCCGACATAGGTCGGCAGCTGGACCGCCGTGTTCGCCGACGCGGAGTTCTCCTCGGGTGCGCTGCCGGTCGAGCAGCCGGCGGCCACCCCGAAGATCGTCGCTCCGCCGGCTCCGGCCAGCAGGGTTCGGCGATTGATCGGGCGATCGATCATCTTTCCGGTCCTCCCGCCTGCTGCAGTTGATCTTGGAACTCGGTGCGCATCCCGTCACCGGCATCGGTCCGCCACTTCTTGATCAACTCGTCCAGCGTGGCCATCGGCTTCCGGCCCTGGATGACCTCCTTCACCCCGTCGTTGAACGCCTTCTCGACCACCGCGTTCTTGGTGGCGGACGTGTTGGAGTAGAGACCGATGGTCGGGTTGGAGATCGACTTCTCCAGCACCTTCGTCTGGTACGCGTGCTGGACGTCGGCGTCGTCCGGCCGGCCCGGCTGGTAGATCGAGAAGGGTGCGTCGGCCAGATAGCGGATCGGCAGCACGGTGTTCGTGATTCCGGTCTTGGTCAGCACCGGGTCGCCGTCGCCGTTGATCGTGTGATCGACGCCCTCCTCGCCGTACAACCGGTAGAGGTACTCTTCGGTGCCGAACGGAGCGGCCAGCCAGTTCAGCACACGCAAGATCAACTTTAGCTTCTCGGGGCTGTCCTGCTTCTTGATCGCGGTGACCGAGAAGTGCCCGTTTCCCTTGTGCCAGGGGGCGAGCTCGCCGCTCTCCCGGGTGTAGACCGGCATCAGCCCGAGCTTGAACTTCGGGTTGGCCGCGTTGTCCAGGATGTACTGCGTCCAACCCGGATAGCCGTCGGTGGCGTTGATCGCCACCGTGCCGGCGTTGAAGTAGTTCTTGAACGGCATCTGATCGGAGAAGGCCTCGGGATGCATCACCCCGGCGTCCCACAGTTCGATCAGGTCGGCGACCGTCTGCTTCATCTCCTCGGTCTCGAAGGTGTGGGTGAGCTTGCCGCCCTCCTCCCGCCACCCGTTCGCACCGGCCGGGGCCTCGTTCATCATCAGCAGGTAGCTGCGGATCTGGCCCCACATCCCGTACGCCCAGCGGCGCTTCTTCGGGTCGGTGAGCGCCTTGGCATTCTCGACCAGCTCAGCGAAGCTCTTCGGCTCCGGCGAGATGCCCGCTTCCTCGAACAGGTCCTGCCGGATGAAGCTGTAGGCGCCCACCGCGCCACGCGGGATCGGGATGCCGAAGATGCCGCCGTTGTAAACGGTCGGCTTCCAGTGGAAGGTCGGGATGTTGGCGAGGTTCGGATATTCCTTGATCGCGTCGCCGGCCAGATACTCGTCGAGTCGGGTGAAGCGCTTCTCCAGGAGCTGCGGGTAGTTCGCGACCACCCGCATCTGCATCATGTCGGGCAGGTCATTGCCGGCGATCGTGGTGGCGAACTTCTGCTCGTAGTCGGCGTTGCCGACCATCCGCAGGTCGAGTGTCAGCCCGAGCTGTTCGTTCAGGCCGGCCCAATAGGTGTTGCGGTCCGGGCCCGGCGGCACGGCGTAGTAGATGTTTCCCATGCCGGTGAGGGTCTCCCCGTTGCCCGGCTTACCATCGGTGCCCTTGGGCCGCTCCTTGGGGAAGTTCCGGAATCCTGGATCGACGCCCTTGTCCGAGCCGGGAAGGTCCGGCGTGACGCCGGTGTACGGGACGTAGGCGGGCAACTTGACGGCGGTGTTCTTGTCGGCCGTATTCCCCTCCGGCCCGGCGCCGGTGCTGCATCCGGCCAGCGTGCCGGTGCCGAGCAGCATCGCGGCTCCGCCCGCGCCGGCCAGCAGTGACCGGCGATCAAATGTCTTCGCTGACATAGCTTTCTCCTGGATTCCTGGGTTAACCCTTGACGGCGCCGATGAGGACGCCCTTGGCGAAGTGACGTTGAAGGAACGGATAGAGGATCAAGATCGGCACCAGCGCGACCACCAGGATCGCCATCTGCAGCGGCAGTTGCGGCGGCAGCACCTCGGCCATGCCCACCTGATCGCCGCCGATCGTCGTCTGATTCACCACGAAGGTGCGCAGCACGAGAGCCATCGGCCACTTGTCCGTGCTCTGGATGTAGAGCAGCGCGTTGAAGAACGCGTTCCAGTACGCGACCGCGTAGAACAGTCCGATCACCGCGAGCACCGCCTTGGACAGCGGCAGCACGATCTTGATCAGGATCGTGGCGCTGGAGGCGCCGTCGATCTCGGCCGACTCGAACAACTCCTGTGGCAACGCCTGGAAGAAGGCTCGCATCACGATCACGTTGAAGGCGTTCACCATCACCGGCAGGATCAGCGACCACCAGGAGTCCAGCAGGTTGAACTGCTTGACCACCAGGTAGCTGGGAATCAGGCCGGGACTGAACAGCAGCGCGCCGAGCAGCAACATCAGGGTCGGCCGGCCACCGAAGGCGTCCCGCCGGGACAACCAGTACGCCAGGCCGGCCGAGGCAGCAAGAGACAGCAGCGTCCCGACCACAGTGATCGCGATCGAGATGATCAATGCGCGGGTGACCACACCACCGGACAGGATCGCCTGGTACGCCGAAAACGATGCCCCGCCAGGCCAGAGCACCATTCCGCCACCGGACTCGTTGATCGTCTGCTGGTCGGCGAACGAGGTGGCGATCACCGACCAGAACGGAATGATCACCAGCAGCACCGAGATCGCCAGCGCGATGAACTTGATCACCTGGACGACCGGGTTGGGTTTCTCCATCCAGATCGGCCGACCCTTGCCCCGGGTCGTTCTCACCCGCGTGCCGGAGGTCGCGGTGGAGGCCTGATCGAGTGTGGTCATTTCTGATACACCCCCTGCTCGCCGAACATGTGGGCTAATTTGTTGGCCCCGATCACCAGGAAGACGCCGACCACGCCCTTGACCAGGCCGGCGGCCGTGGACATGCCCCAGTTGCCGCCGATGATGCCGTTGTTGTAGACCCAGGTGTCGAGCACCTCGCTGGCCTCGAGTCCGACCGGTCCCTGCTGCAGGATGATCTGCTCGAAGCCGACCGAAAGGCTGTGCCCCAGTCGGAGGATCAACAGCAGGATGAACAGACCCTTGAGCGCCGGCAGCGTGATGTACAGCAGCCGCTGCCAGCCGTTGGCCCCATCCGCCGCGGCGGCCTCGTACTGCTCCTGATCGATCTGGGAGATCGCGGCCAGGAAGATGATCGTGCCCCAGCCGGCGTCCTTCCAGATCGCCTGGGTGGTGAGCAGCGCCTTGAACAACTCCGGCACGCCGATGATCTGGATGATCCGCAGGTCGTTCTGGACCAGGAAGGTGTTCAACATGCCGGCGTTGCCGAGCATCTGCTGGAACAGCGCGACCACGATCACCCAGGACAGGAAGTGCGGCAGGTAGAGCACCGACTGCAGCAGCCGCTTCAGCTGCTCGCCGGCCAGGCTGTTCAGCAGCAGGGCCAGCACCAGCGGCACCGGGAACACCAGCACCGTCTGGATCACCGTCAGGATCAGGGTGTTGGCCAGTGCGTTGAGGAACGCGGGGTTGCCGTCCCAGAGGAAGGAGAAGTTCTGCAACCCGACGAACGGCGCCTCGGTGATCTCCAGATACGGCTGGTACTCCTGGAACGCGATCACGTTGCCGAGCAACGGCACGTACTGGAACAGGATCAACACGATCGCGCCCGGCAACCCGAGCGTGATCAGCAGCTTGTCCCGGTTCAGCCGGTGGAGCCGTCCCTTACGCGGATTTCTGGCCGGGCCGGACTCGGCCATCGCCGATCCACTCCGGTCGTTCGCCGTCCTTGGTAAACGCTTGCCCACGCGAGCGAGACTAGTTGACCCTGCCATCGTTGGGAAGTCCCCCTTCGTTGGAGGCCGACCGCACCACGGCGGCCGGGTCCAGACTGTGATGTCCTGACCGAAAGTCGTTCTCTCTCCGATTAGGGGCTATCCCAGCCTCGATGGCAAGCGAATGGCAAGGGTTTGCCATCGGTTTGCCAGACCGTTGCCGGCATGTTGAACTACGCCCCCTTCGGCACGCTCAGGAGAGCGCTTCGACGGGGCTCAGAATCGGGAACTTCGGCTCAGGCCGACTTCTCCCGGCGCTCGCGTTTCGGCATCTTGTTCCGCGGCACCAGGGTCGGCAGCACGTTGTCATTGACGACCTCGGCGGTGATGATCACCTGGGCGATATCGTTGCGGCTCGGCACGTCGTACATCACGTTGAGCAGGACCTCCTCGAGGATGGCCCGCAGGCCCCGGGCCCCGGTCCCGCGCAACAGGGCGAGGTCCGCGATCGCCTCGATCGCCTCGTCGCTGAACTCGAGCTCGACCCCGTCGAGCTCGAACAGCTTCTTGAACTGCCTGGTCAGCGCATTCTTCGGCTCGATCAGGATCCTGATCAACGCGTCCCGGTCGAGCGGGCTGACCGAGGAGATCATCGGCAGCCGGCCGATGAACTCCGGGATCAGCCCGAACTTCACCAGGTCCTCCGGCCGGACATCCTCGAACGGATCCTCCGACTCGGGCTTGCGGGTATTGGGGTCGTTGTTGAAACCGAGCGGCCGCTTGCCGACCCGCTGACCGACGATCTGATCAAGCCCGGCGAACGCCCCGCCGACGATGAACAACACGTTGGTGGTGTCGATCTGGATGAAGTCCTGGTGCGGATGCTTCCGGCCGCCCTGCGGCGGGACGCTGGCCTGCGTCCCTTCCAAGATCTTCAGCAGCGCCTGCTGCACGCCCTCGCCGGAGACATCGCGGGTGATCGACGGGTTCTCGCTCTTGCGAGCGATCTTGTCGACCTCGTCGATGTAGATGATCCCGGTCTCGGCCTTCTTCACGTCGAAGTCGGCCGCCTGGATCAGCTTGAGCAGGATGTTTTCCACATCCTCGCCGACGTAGCCCGCCTCGGTCAGCGCGGTCGCGTCGGCGATCGCGAATGGAACGTTGAGCATCTTGGCCAGCGTCTGGGCCAGATAGGTCTTGCCGCAGCCGGTCGGACCGATCAGCAGGATGTTGGACTTGCCCAACTCGACATTGTCGTCCTCGGCCCGCCGAGCCGGGTTCGCGGCCTGGGACTGGACCCGTTTGTAGTGGTTGTAGACGGCGACCGCCAACGCCTTCTTCGCGCCTGTCTGGCCGATCACGTACCCGTCCAGGAACTGCCGGATCTGCGCCGGCTTCGGCAACTCGTCCAACAGTCCGACGTCGGCGCCCTCGGAGAACTCCTCTTCGATGATCTCGTTGCAGAGGTCGATGCACTCGTCACAGATGTAGACACCTGGACCGGCAATGAGCTTCTTGACCTGCTTCTGACTCTTTCCGCAGAAAGAACACTTCAGCAGGTCGCCGCTCTCTCCGATGCGAGCCACGCCTTCTCCTCACTCCTGGAGCGTCTGACTTTCGAACCACAGTAACCCGAGGCCCAGACGTTGGGGAACCAATTCTCCCCGCGGGCCGGGACTTCGATCTGAGACCCGTTAGGCCGGGATCGCCTTCAGCGACGTCAGGACGTCGTCGATGATCCCGTATTCCTTGGCCTGCTCGGCCGTCAGGTATTTGTCCCGCTCGATGTCCCGGCTGACCTCCGCCTCGTCCTTGCCCGTGTCGGAGGCGAGCATGCTCTCCATCAGGGCCCGGATCCGCAAGATCTCCTTGGCCTGGATCTCGATGTCGGAGGACTGACCGTAACCGCCCTCGGTGGCCGGCTGGTGGATCAGGATCCGGCTGTTCGGCAGCGCCAGGCGCTTGCCCTTCGTGCCGGCGGCCAGGATCACCGCGGCGGCCGAGGCGGCCTGGCCCAGGCACACCGTGCGGATGTCGGGCTTGATGTAGCGCATCGTGTCGTAGATCGCGGTCAGCGCCGTGAACGAGCCGCCGGGGCTGTTGATGTAGATCTCGATGTCCCGCTCCGGGTCCATCGACTGCAAGCAGAGCAGCTGGGCCATCACGGCGTTGGCGATCTCGTCCGAAATCGGGGTGCCGAGGAAGATGATCCGGTCCTCGAACAGCTTGGTGTACGGATCGATCCGGCGCATCCCGTAGGAGGTGCGCTCCTCCCACTGCGGGATGTAGTAGTCCATCCGTGGCGCGTAACCGCTGGGGTCGCCGCCGAACGTGGTCGGGTTCATGGGGTGCTCCTTGTTCACTACGTCGGCGATCACTGGGTCGGCGAGTCGGACGGGATCTGCGCGGCCGAGGTGAACACGTGGTCGATGAACCCGTACTCCCTGGCGTTCTCCGCGGTGAACCAACGGTCCCGGTCGGAGTCGCGCTCGATCTGCTCCAGCGTCTGCCCGGTGTGCTCGGCGATCAGGTTCTGCATCACGCTCTTGATGTGCAGCGACTGCTCGGCCTGGATCTTGATGTCGCTCGCCGTGCCGCCGAGGCCGCCGGAGGGCTGGTGCATCATGATCCGGCTGTGCGGCAGCGCGTACCGCTTGCCCTGGGTGCCAGCCGAGAGCAGGAACTGCCCCATCGAGGCCGCCAGCCCCATCGCCACCGTCGCGACGTCGTTCGAGATCCAGCGCATGGTGTCGTAGATCGCCATGCCGGAGTCGACCGAACCGCCGGGACTGTTGATGTAGAGCCAGATGTCCTTGTGCGGATCCTCGGCGTTCAGCAACAGCATCTGGGCACAGATCGCGTTCGAGTTCTCGTCTCGAACCTCAGTGCCGAGGAAGATGATCCGATTCCTCAGCAGCGACTGATAGACCTGATCGTCGAGCCCGAAGCCCCCGCCGCGTTCCGCCATCTGTTCTGCGTTCACGGGCACGAACCTACCCGCTGGGCACGGCGCGGCAGAGGCCATCCCACCCCTGTTCGCTGACGGCGCACGAGCCCGCGCCGGTGGCTCCCCGGGCGGCGACCGGTCGGCCCGGACTAGATTGACGAGGTGAGCACACTCTCCGACTTCTCCGCGACTTCGATCACCGGCAGCGACGTATCGCTGGCCGACTACTCCGGCCGGGTGACCCTGGTGGTCAACACCGCCTCGAAGTGCGGGCTGACCCCGCAGTACGAGGGATTGCAGAAGTTGTACGACAACTACGCCGACCGTGGCTTCGTCATCCTCGGCTTCCCCTGTGATCAATTCGGTCATCAGGAACCGGGTGCGGAGGAGGAGATCGCCGAGTTCTGCGAGCTCAACTTCGGCGTGACCTTTCCGATGTTTGCCAAGATCGACGTGAACGGGGCTGGCGCCCATCCGCTCTGGAGCTGGCTGCGGACCGAGAAGGGCGGCGTGCTCGGCGACGCGATCAAGTGGAACTTCACCAAGTTCCTGGTCGGCCGGGACGGCCGGGTGATCAAGCGGTACGCGCCGCAGACGGCTCCGGACCAGCTCGGTGACGACATCGACCGGGCGCTCGGCGAGGCATGATCGAAAAGCACTGAGCCTGTCGAAGTGCCAAGCCAGCTCAGCTGGCTGGCCCTTCGACAGGCTCAGGGAACGATTGTTACTCGGACTTCGCGGCGACCGGCTCCTCTTCGATCGCCAGCTCGGCCTGGGCCTCGACCTCGTCGGTCTCCTCGACCGGGTCGGCCAGCGTGCCGTCCGGCTGCAGCCGGTCCAACTCGACCTGGTCGCCGGCGGTGTCGGTGACGGCGGCCGCGTCGACCACCAGGGCCAGCGCCTTGCCGCGCCGGATCTCGGTCATGTATTCAGTGATGTGCTGCGGGTGCTCCTGCATGTGATCCGCGATCTCCTGCGGATTGCTGCCCTGCCGCTGCGCCAGCTGGATGATGTGCTGGGTCAGATCGTTCTGGTCGACCTGGATCTCCCGCTCCTCGCCCAGCTTGTCCAGCACGATCTGCGCCTTCAGCGCGTCCGCGGCCCGCTTCTCCACGTCCGACCAGAAGGACTCTTCGCTCTCGCTCTCCTCGGTCTCGGCGAGGTACTGCTCGAGCGACATGCCGGCCTGGCCGAGCTGCCGAGTGATCTGCTCCTTGCGCGCCTCGACGTCGGCGTTCAGCACGTTCTCCGGCAGGGCGAAGTCGATCTTGCCGATCAGCTCCTCCAGCACCTTGTCCCGGGCGTCGCTGGCCTGCTCCAGCCGGCCGACGTTGAGCAGCCGGGTGCGGATGTCGGCGGTCATCTCGTCCAGCGTGTCGAACTCGGACGCCAGCTGGGCGAAGTCGTCGTCCAACTCCGGCAGGTCCTGCTCGGCAACCCCGGTCACCGTCACCTTGATGTCGGCGTCCTCGTCCTTGTGGGTGCCGCCGATCAGCTTCGAGGTGAAGGTGGTGGATTCGCCGGCGGACAGCCCGGTAACGGCGTCGTCCAGCCCTTCCAGCATGGTGCCGGAGCCGATCTCGTACTCCATCCCCTCGGCGGTGGCGTCGTCCAGCGTCTCGCCGTCGATGCTCGCCTCGAGGTCGATGGTCACCACGTCGCCGTCGGCGGCCGCGCGCTCGACCGACTCCCGGGAGCCGAACCGCGCCCGCAGCGCGTCCAGTTGCTCGGTGACCCGCTCCTCGTCGACCTCGACCGGCTCGACGGTGACGGCCAGCGTGTCCAGCTCGGGCAGCTCGAACTCGGGCCGGACGTCGACCTCGGCGGTGAACTCGATCAGCTCGTTGTCCTCGAGCTTGGTCACCTCGATGTCGGGCTGGGCCAGCGGAGCCAGCTTGTTGTCATTGATCGCCTGGCCGTAGAACCGCGGTAGCGCGTCGTTGATCGCCTCCTGCAGCACCGTGCCCCGACCGAACCGCTGGTCGATCACCATCGGCGGCACCTTGCCCTTGCGGAAGCCGGGGATGTTGATCGACTGAGCGATCGACTGGTACGTCTTGTCCATGCTCGGCTTGAGTTCGTCGAACGGGACCTCGACGGTGATCTTGACCCGGGACGGGCTCAGCTGCTCGACGGTGCTCGGCACGTACAAACTCCTGATGGAAGGTTGGGCGAAAGGTCGGCCCGGCGCAGGCGAAAAACCGCCTCGCGCGAGACCGCACCATCGTAGGCGTCGGCCCTGAAGGGCTCCAAATCCCGGCCGGTCGGCGCAGAGTAATGTCACGTTTCAAGTGCCTGATTTCTGTAAGGCCACCTCTAGGCAGCAGTTCGGGAGAGGACTGACACGTGACGACCCGCTTTGGAGTCTTCGTTCCACAGGGCTGGCGGATGGATCTCAACGACATCGCCGACCCGATCGAGCAGTACGAGGCCATGACCGGGGTGGCGAAGGCCGCCGACGCCGGTCCCTGGGACTCGATCTGGGTTTATGACCATTTCCACACGGTTCCGGAGCCGACGAAGAACACCACCTTCGAGTGCTGGACGGCCACCTCCACGCTGGTCCGGGACACCAGCCGGATCAATGTCGGCCAGATGGTCGGCTGCAACGGTTACCGGCACCCTTCGCTCTACGCCAAGATCGCCTCCACCGTCGACGTGGCCAGCCACGGCCGGCTGTACGCGGGCATCGGCGCCGGCTGGTACGAGCACGAATGGAAGGCCTACGGCTACGAATGGCCGGAGTTGAAGGACCGGATGGGTGCCTTCCGCGAGGCGGTCCAGATCATCCACAAGATGTGGACCGAGGACAACCCCGTCTTCGAGGGCAGGTACTACTCGATCGACGGCCCGTACAACGAGCCGAAGGGTGTCCGGCAACCGCACCCGTCGCTGTGGATCGGCGGTGGCGGCGAGAAGGTCACGCTCAAACTGGTGGCCCAGTACGGCAACGCCGCCAACATCGGCGGCGGTGACCCGGACACCGTCAAGCACAAGGCGGCCGTCCTGAAGGGGCACTGCGACAAGCTCGGCCGGAACTACGACGAGATCATCAAGTCGACCGGCCTGAACGTCTACCCGATCGCCGACGGTGCGGACAAGGACAAAGCCACGGAGCTGGCGTTCCGCGGCCTACCGCAAACTGTGCGGGACCGGACCGGCGATCCGGTCAAGACGGTCTCGGAGATCAAGGCGGAGGTGACGGCCCTGATCGAGGCCGGCGCCGACTACGTCATCATCAACATCCCTGCGGTCGCCTACGACCACGAGCCGCTGCAGCTGTTCGCCGAGGAAGTCATCCCAGAATTCAGCTGAAGGCCGACGCCTCCTGAATCTGTCGAGCTGAGCCTGTCGAGGTCCCCGGTGGGGCTTCGACAGGCTCAGTCGCGTTGGTCCGCGTCTCACGGTTCGTCGGACTCGGCCCGCGTCCTGATCCGGCTCCTACCATCCAGGCGTGTCCGAATCCAGCACTCGGGAGTCCGCTCGTCCACTGGTCCGTACCGCTGCCGACGTGGCGCGACTGATCGCCGATCGCCCGCGGCCGGCCAAGGGCGCCGCGGCCGTGGTGATCTTGGCCCTGGGCGGCATCTTCATGGATGCCTACGACTTCTCCTCGCTGGCGTTCGGGATCACCGAGATCAGACGGCAGTTCGGCCTCGACGCCCTGATGACCGGCGTGGTCAACGCGGCGATCATGGTCGGCGCCGTGGTCGGCGCGTCCGTCGGCGGCATCCTGGTCGACCGGTTCGGCCGGTATCGGCTGTTCATGGCCGACATGATCTTCTTCGTGATCGCGGCGATCGGCTGCGCGGTGTCGCCGGACGAGTGGTGGCTGATCGTCTTCCGGTTCGTGATGGGTGTCGGCGTCGGGTTGGATCTGCCGGTGGCGATGGCGTTCCTGGCCGAGTTCTCCTCGCTGCGCGGCAAGGGCAACCGGTCGCAGCGGGTGAATGCCTGGTCGCCGGCCTGGTATGCCGCGACCGGCTTCGGCTATCTGGTGGTGCTGATCACCTTCCTGTCGCTGCCGGAGTCCGGCCAGCCGCTGCTGTGGCGGATCGTGGTCGGCTTCGGGGCCGTTCCGGCGCTGGTGGTGCTGCTGGTCCGCCGGCGCTTTCTCAAGGAATCCCCGCAGTGGCTGGCCAACCAGGGCGACCTGCGCGGCGCGGTGGACATCCTCCGTTCGGCGTACGGGATCGACGCCGAGCTGGCACCGGACGCGACGACGGAGCGGCGGTCCGCTCCGGCAGCGAACTGGACCGCCTTCGCCCGGCTGTGGTCGCCGATCTACCGGATCCGCACCATCGTCGCGCTGTGCGTCAGCGTCCTCTCCACCTTCGGCTACAACGCGGTCGCCTACGGCACGCCGCTGATCATCTCCACGCTGTTCCAGCAGGGACCGTTGATCACCATCGCGTCGTCGCTGGTGATCAACCTCGTGTTCGGCGTCGGCGGCGGCCTGGTCGGGGTGGCCCTGGTCAGCAAGGCCGGGTCCCGACGGCTGGCGTTGATCGGGTTCGCGCTGCAGGCCGCGGCACTGTTGATCTTGGCGGCAGTCGGCATCCCGACCGGGCCGCTGATCGCGGTCGCCGTCGGCATGCTGGCCGTGTTCATCTTCGCCCAGGCCGGCGGGCCCGGCGCACAGTTGATGTCGTACGCGACGCTCAGCTACCCGACCAGCCTGCGCGGCACCGGGGTCGGCTTCAACGAGGCGGTGAAGCGGGTGTTCTCGGTGATCTCGCTGTTCTTCTTCCCGATCCTGGCCGGCGCGCTGAACACCGGCGTGTTCTGGATCATCGCCATCTTCCCGCTGCTCGGGGTGCTGGCACTGCTGGTGTTCCGGTGGGACCCGGTCGGAGTGGACACCGACGCCGAGGAATACGCCGCCGCCCGATCCACCGGGACTGTGCCCGAGTTGTGATCAGCGCCGCCAGCGCGCTGGTCGGTCATCGCGCACACTGAAGGAAACGCAGTACCGATCCCGACCGAACCCCCCTGATCTCCTCGGCCGGGATCTGCTCCACCCAGGAATCGCCTCAGCCCCACCGTCGTGGCTGGGGCGATTTCTATGTCCCTTGCTGTCACCGCGGCCTGCCATGATCAGGTCATGATCGATCACCTGGGAATCCAGGTCGCGGACCTGGCGGCCAGTGCCGGCTTCTACGACGCCGTGCCGGGGACGCTCGGCCAGCGCCGACTGATGGACTTCGGCGAGGCGATCGGTTACGGCGAGCAGGATCACGCCGACTTCTGGATCGGCCGCTGGACGGACCAGCTCCCGAACCGCCCGATCCACCTGGCCTTCGTCGCGCCGGACCGCGATGCCGTGCTGGCCTTCCACGCCGCGGCCGAGGCCCAGGGAGTGGAGACCCTGCACCAGCCCCGGATCTGGCCCGAATATCACGAGAACTACTTCGCGGTCTTCGTCCGCGATCCCGACGGCAACAACGTCGAGACAGTCTGCCACCGCGCTTGAGCCCGGCGGCGTCCTGCCGCGCGGTCATCCGAACTGTCGGGGCGGCGGGACTCGAACCCGCGATCCCCTGCTCCCAAAGCAGGTGCCCTAGCCACTGGGCCACGCCCCGTCTTCCGGTTCGGTCACCGGAAGGGTCGATTGAGTCTAGTGTTCAGCGCGCGCTGCCACCAATCAGGTTGTCGGCAGTCGACGATCTGTGGCCAGGGCGAGTTCGAGGATCAGGTGGTGGGTGCCGTCCGGGTCGATCACGATCGAGCCGCTGCCGGTGAGGCCGGCCAGGGCGTCGGTGCCGCTGTCCGGCACGATCACCAGCTTCTCGTCGTAGCGGTCCTGGCCGTGGGTGGAGGACTGGTGGATGAAGTTGATCGCGCCAGGGCGGCCACCGATCGTTCCTTCGAAGGACTCCAGGGCGACATAGCTGCCGGCTCCGGTCTCGGTGTTCAGGGCGCCGGTGAACTGGGTGCTGGCCCGGCCCTCGATCCCACCGGTGAAGGTCTTGATCATGGTGGCGTGGCCGACCGCCGCCGCGGTCCTGATCGGCGGGACGTGATCGGACTGGGTCCAGTCGGAGACGGTGAAGCTTCCGCGTACCTGCATGAGGGTGACCCTAATCGGCCGGACGGCATGATCACTTGAACGAATCCGACCTCATCCGGTCAGACCGTACGACCACCGAGCCGCTCCGACAGCTGGTCGGCGACCCGGCCGACCGCCGCCAGCACTCGCTGCCGTTGATCATGGTCCAGGTCGGTCGGGAAGGTCACGGCGACACTGGCCACGGGATGATCCTGGGTGTCCAGCACCGGCCGGGCGATCGTGCTCAACCCCGGTGTCACCATCCCCTCCTCCACCGCATGGCCCCGGGTCCGGGCGTCGGTGAGCAGCCGGCGCAACTCGGTCGGGGTGGCCGGGCCCCGGTGATCGCGCTGGACCAGCGCGTCGGGTCCCGGAAACAGCGCGGTGATCTGCCGGGCCGGCAGCTCGGCCAGGATCGCCAGACCGCTGGCCGTCACCGGCGCCGGCAGCCGGACCCCCACGTCGGTGACCAGCAGCGGCAGGCCGGGCGCCCGCTCCTCGATCACGAAGAAGACATCGGTGCCGTGCAGCACCGCGAGCCGGGCATGCTGGCCCAGCTCGGCGGCCAGTCGGCGCAGCAGCGGTCCGGCGATCCGCTGCAGCGGGCCCTGCCGTTGATAGGCCGTGCCGAGTTCGTAGGCGGCGACGCCGAGCCCGTACCGCTGCCGGTCGGCCAGATGGCTGACGAGTCCATGATCACGAAGGATCCCGAGCAGCCGGTAGGTGGTGGACCGCGGCAGTCCCAGCCGGGCCGCGACCGTGCCTGCGGTGACCGGCTCCGGCTGCCGGGCCAGCAGGGTGAGCACGGCCAACACCTGGTCGGCCGCCGGGGCACCGGACATGGCGGCATTGTCTCAGATCTGAGACAGAACCTGCCGGAGCGGTACTCGCCAAACCCGCACCGGTTGCACTCCAATGAGAGCCATGGACACTGTCGCCACCGGGGCCGATCCGGTCGACGCCGGCAGCACCCGGCCGGTCGAACTCGGAATCGGGCCGCTCACCGCGGCCGAGGTGATCGCGGTCGCGCGGGACGGGGCGCCGGTCCGGCTCGCCCCGGCGGCCCGGGTCGAGGTACGCCGCAGCCGCGCGGTGATCGAGGCCCTGGCCGGCGACACCGAGCCGCACTACGGCGTGTCCACCGGCTTCGGTGCGCTGGCCACGAAACACATCCCGGTCGAACGCCGGGCGGCGCTGCAGGCCGGGCTGATCCGGTCCCATGCCGCCGGGTCCGGGCCCGAGGTCGAGCGGGAGGTGGTCCGGGCGCTGATGCTGCTCCGCTGCTCCACCCTGGCCACCGGCCGGACCGGCATCCGCGAAGCGACCCTGGACTGCTATCTCGCAGTGCTGAACGCCGGGCTCACCCCAGTCGTCCACGAGTACGGCAGCCTCGGCTGCTCCGGTGATCTGGCGCCGCTGGCCCACTGCGCGCTGGCCCTGATGGGTGAAGGCGTCGTCCGTGATCATGATCTTCGGCTGATCCCGGCCGGCGAGGCGTTGCCGGCCGCCGGGATCGAGCCGGTCGGGTTGGCCGAGAAGGAAGGGCTGGCGCTGATCAACGGCACCGACGGGATGCTCGGCATGTTGCTGCTGGCGATCGCCGACCTGCGGTCGTTGATCACCGTGGCCGACCTGACTGCGGCGATGAGCGTCGAGGGCCTGCTCGGCACCGATCACGTGTTCGCCGCCGACCTGCAGGCGCTGCGCCCGCAGCCGGGTCAGGCGATCTCCGCGGCGAACCTGCGGCTCCTGATGGCGGACAGCGAGATCCGGGCCAGCCACCAGGTCGAGGACTGTCCGCGGGTCCAGGACGCTTACTCGCTGCGGTGTGCGCCGCAGGTCGCCGGCGCCGCCCGGGACACCGTTGATCATGCCGCGCTGGTCGCCGACCGGGAGTTGGCCTCGACGATCGACAATCCGGTGATCACCCTGGATGGCCGGGTCGAGTCGAACGGCAACTTCCACGGCGCTCCGATCGGGTACGTGCTCGACTTCCTGGCCATCGTCACGGCCGACCTGGCCAGCATCGCCGAACGCCGGACCGACCGGTTCCTCGACCCGGCTCGCAATCACGGTCTGCCGCCCTTCCTGGCCGGCGATCCCGGAGTCGACTCGGGCCACATGATCGCCCAATACACCCAGGCCGCGATCGTCTCCGAGCTGAAGCGGCTGGCCGCGCCGGCGTCGGTGGACTCGATCCCCTCCTCGGCGATGCAGGAAGATCACGTGTCGATGGGCTGGGCCGCCGGCCGCAAGCTGCGCCGGGCGGTCGACGGCCTGCGCCGGGTGCTGGCGATCGAGTTGATCACTGCCGCGCGCGGGCTGGAGCTGCGGGCGCCGCTCCGGCCGGGTCCGGCCACGGCGGCCGCGATCGCCGTACTCCGGGACGCCGGCGTCGCCGGCCCCGGTCCCGATCGCTGGCTCGCGCCCGAGATCGAGTGCGCCGTCCGGGTGATCGCCGACGGCAGCCTGCTCGCCGCGGTCCAGGCCGTGACGGGACCACTGCGATGACCGAACTCGACCGAATCAGAAGGGGCAGCTGATCATGGAAGGTGCAAGGCCGGTACGGAGCCCGCGCGGGACGACGCTGACGGCTCGGTCGTGGAGCACCGAGGCGCCACTGCGGATGCTGATGAACAACCTGGATCCCGAGGTCGCGGAGCGGCCGGATGATCTTGTCGTGTACGGCGGCACCGGCCGGGCGGCGCGGGACTGGCGGTCCTTCGATGCGATGGTCCGGACCCTGACCACGCTGGCCGAGGACGAGACGATGCTGGTCCAGTCCGGCCGGCCGGTCGGCGTGCTGCGCACCCACCCGTGGGCGCCGCGGGTGCTGCTGGCCAACTCCAACCTGGTCGGCGACTGGGCGAACTGGCCGGAGTTCCGCCGGCTGGAGCAGCTCGGGCTGACCATGTACGGCCAGATGACGGCCGGCTCCTGGATCTACATCGGCACCCAGGGCATCGTCCAGGGCACCTACGAGACCTTCGCCGCGGTGGCCGAGAAGCGGTTCGGCGGCACCCTGGCCGGGACGCTGACGCTGACCGGCGGCTGCGGCGGGATGGGCGGCGCCCAGCCACTCGCCGTCACCCTGAACGGCGGCGTCTGCCTGATCGTCGACGTGGTCCGTGATCGGCTGCAGCGCCGGGTCGATCACCGCTACCTCGATCAGATCGCCGATGATCTTGATGCCGCGATCGCGATCGCGACCCAGGCCAAGCGGGATCGCCGGGCCTGGTCGGTCGGCGTGGTCGGCAACGCCGCAACGATCTTCGTGGAACTGCTGCGGCGCGGCGTCGAGATCGACATCGTCACCGATCAGACCAGCGCCCACGACCCGCTGAGCTATCTGCCCGAGGACATCGACCCGGCCGACTGGCCGGACTACGCGGCGAAGAAGCCGGAGGAGTTCACCGACCGGGCCCGGGAGTCGATGGCGAAGCAGGTGCAGGCGATGGTCGAGTTCGCCGACGCGGGCGCCGAGGTCTTCGACTACGGCAACTCGATCCGGGACGAGGCCCGGAAGGGCGGTTACGAGCGGGCGTTCGACTTCCCCGGGTTCGTCCCGGCCTACATCCGGCCACTGTTCTGTGAGGGCAAGGGCCCGTTCCGATGGGTGGCGCTGTCCGGCGACCCGGCCGACATCGCGCAGACCGATCAGGCGGTGCTCGACCTGTTCCCCGACAACGACCGGCTGCAGAAGTGGATCCGCGGCGCCCAGGAACGGATCAGCTTCCAGGGACTGCCGGCCCGGATCTGCTGGCTCGGCTACGGCGAGCGCGACCGGGCCGGGGCCGCCTTCAACGACCTGGTGGCCTCCGGCAAGGTCTCCGCGCCGATCGTGATCGGCCGTGATCATCTGGACAGCGGCTCGGTCGCCAGCCCGTATCGGGAGACCGAATCGATGCTGGACGGCTCGGACGCGATCGCCGACTGGCCGCTGCTGAACGCCATGATCAACACCGCCTCGGGCGCCAGTTGGGTCTCGATCCACCACGGCGGCGGGGTCGGCATCGGCCGGTCGATCCATGCCGGCCAGGTCACCGTCGCCGACGGCACCGAGCTGGCCGCGGAGAAGATCGCCCGGGTGCTGACCAACGATCCCGGGATGGGTGTGATCCGGCATGTCGACGCCGGCTACGACCGGGCCCGGGAGATCGCCGACGAACGCGGGGTGCGGGTCCCGCTCAGCGAGGGAGCCTGATCATGACCGGCACAGCGACGAACCCGCCGACGGACTCACCACCCGCGGCCGGCGGGGTGATCGAGGCCCGATCGATCGAGGTGGTGCCCGACGGCGAGCGGCACGGGAAGCCGATCAGCCAGTTCACCCTTTGGTTCGGCGCGACCACCCAGGTCACCGCGGTGGTCGACGGCGCGCTGGCCGTGGTGTTCGGCGCCGACCCGATCTGGGCGATCATCGGGCTGCTGATCGGCAACCTGCTCGGTGGCGCGGTGATGGCCCTGCACTCGGCCCAGGGTCCGCGGCTCGGACTGCCGCAGATGATCAGCAGCCGGGCCCAGTTCGGCGTCTTCGGTGCCGCCATCCCGCTGCTGCTGGTGATCGTCATGTATCTCGGCTTCGCCGCCACCGGCACCGTGCTGTCCGGCCAGGCGATCAACCAGATCATCGGGGTTCAGCTGCCCTGGGTCGGGATCGTGATCTTCGGCCTGCTGACGCTGCTGATCGCGCTGCTCGGCTACAAGGTGATCCACCGGATGGGCCGGATCGCCACCGTGCTGGGCGTGCTCGGCTTCGGCTTCCTGACCGTGCAGGTGTTGCGCACCGTCGACGTCGGCGCGCTGATCGGTGGCATGCAGTTCGCCTGGCCGCCGTTCCTGCTCAGCGTCGCGCTCGGTGCCGGCTGGCAGTTGACCTTCGGGCCGTACGTGGCGGACTACAGCCGCTACCTGCCGCGATGGACCAAGCCGCGGACGACGTTCACGTACACCTTGCTGGGCAGCGTGATCGGCTCGCAGTGGTCGATGACGCTCGGTGCCCTGGTCGCCACCCTGCCGGCCCTGGGCGGCAAGTCCTTCCTGGCCGATCAGGTCGGCTTCCTCGGCTCCATCGCCGGGCCCGGCCTGGCGGCGATCGCGATCTATCTGGTGATCGTCAGCGGCAAGCTGACGGTGAACAGCCTGAACGCGTACGGCGGCTTCATGTGCGCGCTGACCACGGTGGCCGGCTTCCGCGGCACGGCGACTGTCAGCCGGCTGGTCCGCGGCCTCTACATCACCGGCTTCATCGCGATCTCGGTGATCATCGCGCTCGCCGCGACGGCCGATTTCCTGGACAACTTCAAGAATTTCGTGCTGGTGCTGCTGATGGTGTTCACCCCGTGGAGCGCGATCAACCTGATCGACTTCTACCTGATCTCCAAGGAGCGGGTCGACGTCGACGGGCTGTACGACCCGGACGGCCGGTACGGCCGCTGGAACGTCCGGGCACTGGCCTGTTACGCGATCGGGATCGCCGTCCAGATCCCGTTCCTGGCGCAGAAGCTCTACACCGGGCCGATCACCGAACTGCTCGGCGGCGCGGACATCTCCTGGATGGTCGGGCTGGTGGTCACCGGCGGGCTCTACTACTTCTTGGCCCGCAACAACCGCGATCGGGTGCCGGCGTGACCGGCGGCGTCACCGGGCTGCTCGACGCGATCGCTCCGATCGGCCGGGACCGCTCCTCGGGCGGCTATCGCCGTTTCGCCTGGACCCGGGCCGATCATGATCTCGGCGAGTGGTTCGCGGCCCAGTGCGCAGCTCGCGGGCTGGCGCTGACCGAGGACCGGGCCGGCAACCAGTGGGCCTGGTGGGGCGATCCGGACGCCGGCCCGGGACGCGCCGTGGTGACCGGCTCGCACCTGGACAGCGTCCCCGACGGCGGCGCCTTCGACGGACCGCTCGGCGTGATCAGCGCCCTGCTCGCGGTCGATCGGCTGCGAGCCGAGGGGTTCACGCCGGACCGGCCGATCGGCGTGGTGCGGTTCGTCGACGAGGAGGGTGCCCGGTTCGGGGTCGCCTGTGCCGGCTCCCGGCTGATCACCGGCGAACTGCCCGCCGACCGCGCGCTCGGCCTCACCGACGCCGATGGGATCAGCCTGGCCGAGGCGCTGCGGACCGCCGGCCGATCGGTCGAGCTCGGCCCGGACGCCGAAGCGCTGCGCCGGATCGGCACCTTCGTCGAACTGCATGTCGAGCAGGGCCGGGCGATGATCGATCTCGGCGCTCCGGTCGCCGTCGGTAGCGACATCTGGCCGCACGGCCGGTGGCGCATCGACTTCACCGGCGTCGCCGATCATGCCGGCACGACCGCGCTGGCCGACCGGTCCGACGCCATGATCAGCTTCGCCCGATTGGTCCTGGCCGCCCGCGACGCGGCGGAACGGCACGGCTGTCTGACCACGGTCGGCAAGGCCCGGATCGTGCCCGGCGGGGTGAACGCGATCCCGTCCGCGGTGACCGCCTGGCTCGACGCCCGGGGCGCCGGCGAGACCTCGGTCCGGTCCGCGCTGGCCGAGCTCACCACTGCGGCCGCCGAAGATCACGGCGTGGTCAGCGAGGAGTCCTGGACTCCGGTGACCCGGTTCGATCCGGCGTTGATCAGCCGGCTGGCCACGGTGCTCGGCGACGTTGATCAGCCGGTGCCGGTGCTGGGCACGGGAGCCGGGCACGATGCCGGGATCCTGGCCCGGGCCGGCGTCCCGTCGGTGATGATCTTCGTCCGGAATCCGACCGGGGTGTCGCACTCCCCCGCCGAGTGGGCCGAACCCGACGACTGCGAGACCGGGGTGACGGCCCTGGCGGCGGCCCTCGCGGACCTGGCGGGCCGGCCATGACCGATCCCGTCGGCTATTGGGCCGAGCATGCGTTCCTGCCGGACGGCTGGGCCGGTCGGGTCCGGTTCGAGGTGACGGCCGGACGGTTCGGCGCGGTGATCACCGACGTCGATCCGGAACCGGCCGACGACCGGCTGCCTGGCGTGCTGCTGCCCGGTCTCGCGAACGCCCATTCGCACGCCTTCCACCGGGCCTTGCGCGGTCGGACCCAGAATGGTCGCGGCACCTTCTGGACCTGGCGGGAGGCGATGTATCGGCTGGCCGGACGGCTCGATCCGGACAGCTACCTCGAGCTGGCCCGGGTCGTCTACACCGAGCTGGCGCTGGCCGGCTACACCGCGGTCGGCGAGTTCCACTACCTGCACCATGATCACGACGGTCGTCGGTACGCGGACCGGAACGCGATGGGCCGGGCGCTGATCACCGCCGCCGAGGAGGTCGGCATCCGGATCACGCTGCTGGACACCTGCTATCTCGCCGGCGGTCTCGACCCGACCGGGCACCGGCGGCTCGACCGGCTGCAGCGGCGCTTTTCCGACGGTGACGTCGAGCACTGGCAGTCCCGGGTCGCCGAGCTCGGCGAGTCCGCACTGTCGCGGATCGGGGTCGCCGCCCACTCCGTGCGCGCCGTTCCGGCCGCGGCGCTCACCCCGTTGGCCGAGGCGTTCCCGCAGGCTCCGTTGCATCTCCACCTCAGCGAACAGCCGGCCGAGAACGAGGCGGCCCACGGGTTCTACGGCCGCACCCCGACCCGCCTGGTCGACGAGCACGGCCTGCTCGGATCCCGGACCACGGCGGTGCACGCCACCCACCTGACCGGCGACGACATCGACCGGCTCGGCGGCAGCGGCACCGGGGTCTGCTGCTGCCCCAGCACCGAACGTGATCTTGCCGACGGCGTCGGTCCGGGCCGGGAACTGCTCGACGCGGGCAGTCCGCTGTCACTCGGCTCGGACCAGCACGCGGTGATCGATCCGTTCGAGGAACTCCGCGGCCTGGAGCTGAACGAGCGGCTGATCACCGGCGAACGCGGCCGGTTCCACCCGGAGGAGTTGATCACCGCCGCCGGCCCGGCCGGCTATCGCAGCCTGGGCTGGCCGGAGGGTGGCCGGATCGCCGTCGGCGCACCGGCGGACTTCGTCGTGGTCGGAACGGACTCGGTCCGCACAGCCGGCTGTGACCCGCAGCAGATCGGGTACGCGGCGACGGCTGCGGACGTCCGCCGGGTGGTGGTCAACGGTGTCACCCTGGTCACCGACGGTCGGCACCGGGACGGGACGCCGGACCTGGCCGTCCTCGATCGACTGTGGGAGGAATGATGAGACGAATCCGCCCGATTCCGGGCTCGGCGCGGCGGACCGACGGGAGGACGGCCAGGTGAGCAGCACTCTGATCACCGGAATCGGCCAGCTGATCACCTGCGACGGCGCCGGGCCGGACGGCCTCGGCGAACGCCGTGATTATGCGCTGATCACCGACGACGGCCGGATCGGCTGGCTCGGCCCGGCCGGCGCCGCGCCCGCGGCCGACCGGCGGATCGACTGCGCCGGACGGACCGTGATCCCCGGCTTCGTCGACTCCCATGCCCATCTGGTGTTCGCGGGCGATCGGGCCGACGAGTTCGCGGCCCGGATGACCGGCACGGCCTACGACGGTGGCGGGATCGGGACGACCGTCGCGGCGACCAGGGCGGCCGGTGATGATCAACTGCGGGCCCTGGTCGCCAGCCGCGTTGCCGAGGCGCGGAGCCAGGGCACCAGCACGCTGGAGATCAAGAGCGGCTACGGGCTGACCGTCGAGCAGGAGGCGCGGACGCTGCGGCTGGCCGCCGAACAGACCAGCGAGACAACCTTCCTCGGCGGTCACGTGGTGCCGGCCGAATACGCCGACGATCGGGCGGGCTACGTCGGCCTGGTCCGTGGTCCGATGCTCGCCGCCGCGAGACCGTACGCGCGCTGGATCGATGTCTTCTGCGAGCCGAACTCGCTGCACGCCTTCACCGCCGACGAATCCCGCGCCATCCTGACCGCCGGTCGAGAGGCCGGGCTCGGGCTGCGGGTGCACGGCAACCAGCTCGGCCCGGGTCCCGGCGTCCGGCTCGCGGTCGAGCTCGGCGCCGCCAGTGTCGATCACTGCACCTACCTGAGCGATGCCGACGTGGATTCCCTGGCCGACGCAGGGGACAGCACCGTGGCGACGCTGCTGCCGGGCGTCGAGTTCAGCACCCGCTCGCCGTACCCGGACGGCGCTCGGCTACTCGCCGCCGGCGCCACCGTTGCACTGGCGACCGACTGCAACCCGGGCACCTGCTTTTCCTCGTCGATGCCGTTCATGATCGCCCTCGCAGTACGCGAGCTCGGCCTGACCCCGGCCCAGGCGCTGCTCGCCGCGACGAAGGGCGGCGCCCGGGCGCTCCGGCGGACGGACGTGGGCGCGATCATGGTCGGCCGCCGCGCCGATCTGGCCGTGATCGACGCGCCGACCTACCTCCACCTGGCCTACCGTCCCGGCATGGCCCTCACCCGCGTCCTGGAACTAGGCCCCGGCCTCGCCGCACCCGAATAGCCCGGCGTCGGACGCCTTCGCCCCACCTACCACCGCCCCGCACCACCAACTGAGGGTGCGACGGCGCAGGACCGGGGGCGAAGACGCCCCGCGATCCGCGCACCACGGCGCCGGGCCCGCCGACGCGCGAAGCCGGACCGCCAGATCCTCGCCCCACCTACTGCCGCTTCGCACCCACTACAGACGGCGCGCAGCGGCAGGAAATGGCGCGAAGACCTGCCAACGGGGCCGTGGGACGGGGTTCTTGATCAGCGGAAGAACTGCTCCGTGTCGGTGGCGACGATCTCCCCGTCGACGTCGAAGATCGACAACGGGTCGTCATCGGCCTCCTCTTCCTCGAAGATGGCGTCCTCGTCGTCGATCTCCACCGGATCGGGCTGCAGGAAGATCGTCTCCGACCAGAGCGCCCGGATCCCGGCGGCGCCCCACAGCCCGTCGACGCCGCGGGCATCGACGATCAACCGGATGGCCCGAGGCACCGACATCGGCTTCGGGTCGAGGACCGAGGGCGGCGCCTGGCCCGACTCCGCCCCGGCCTCGCCGCCGTCGGCCAGCAGCGCCGGCTCGTCCACGATCATGTAATCGGTCCGGGTCAGCCGGGTGATCAGCGAGGATTCGGCCTCCTCGTCCGGCTCCGGCAGCAGATCGACCAGCTCCTCGAACGGTGCCGGTACGCCGCAGTGATCGGCCTGACATTCGGCGTAGTCGGCGAGCAGCTCCCGGACCGCCTCGGCGGCGTCGTCCAGCTCCGGCAGTTCCTCGACACCACGAGCCCGCGCGGCCAGCTCGATCTGCGTCGCCAACGCCTCCAGCAGGCGATCACCGGCGCGCCGGACGGCAGCGGCCGACTCGTCGGAGAACTCGGCGTCCGCGGTCATGATCACCATGGGTCGACGAAGGAGTACCAGTCGCCCGAGAGGTGCTGGTATTGGATGGGATCCGTGCCCTCGCCGCCGGGCTCGGTGGCGGTGCCCTCGCGCTGGGCGCCGGCCGGACCGTCCGGGAGGAAGGCGAAACCGGCCCGGTTGATCAACCCGCCCTCCGGTTCGTAGTAGAGGAATCCGGTGCCGATCGCGGCACAGGAGCTGATCGGATAGCTGCCGATCCGGTTCGGGCAGGCGCCCTGCCAAACGCCCTCGATCGCGGGCTGCCGTGCTGCGGCGACCTGGTCGAACGTCGCAGTGTACAGACCGAACCGGGCCCGCAGCGGCAGGTCGGACTCGGCCAGCACGAACAGGCCGACCAGCAGCACCGCGCCGATGATCACCGCCGGGATCAAGGTTCGCCGGGCGAAGCAGATGATGCCGTTGATCAGCAGGAAGGAGGCCGCCACCAGACTCAGCCCGGTGCCGACCACGGCCATGATCACCTGGGCTCCCGGCACACTGTTCGCCCAGCAGAGCACGAGCCCGGCGATCGCCGGCAGCGCAATCGCGATGATCAGCACGGGTAGCGGCGGGTGCCAGGACTGAACGGGTGTCGGCAGCGGCTTCGGCGAGCGCGCCTTGGGTGCAGACATGGCGCAAGCGTATTCTCTGTTGCGCAAGGGGGCCGACCCCCTTGGACCCCCCGCCCCGCTCCGCGCAAGGACGAGCACTATTGTCCCGGGAGTGCACATCGTCGTCGACGCTGCCGCGCTGGCCGAGGCCGCGCCGTCCGTGGCCCGGGTCATTCCCAACCGGCCGTCCACCCCGATCCTGGCGGGCATGCTGATCGAGACCGGTGCCGGCGGTGTGTCGCTGTCCGGGTTCGACTACGAGTCCTCGGTCCGGATCACCGTGCCGGCCGAGATCGAGCGCACCGGCAGTGCCCTGGTGCCCGGCCGGCTGCTGGCCGAGATCGCCGGCGCCTTCCCGCCCGGCCCGATCTCGATCATCGCCGGGGCGAACGAGGTCGAGCTGACCGGCGAGGGCACGACCTTCGTGCTGCAGACCCTGCCCGTCGCGGACTACCCGGCCCTGCCGGACACACCGCCGGCGGCCGGGACGATCGACCTGGCGGAGTTCGACCGGGCGGCCCACCAGGCGGTGATCGCCGCCGGCCGGGACGAGCTGTTGCCGATCTTCACTGGCGTGCTGCTCGACTTCGACGGCGCCGAGCTCACCCTGCTGGCCACCGACCGCTATCGGATGGCCGTCCGCAGCCTGGACTGGCAGCCGGCCGATGATCAGGCCAAGGCCCGGCTGCTGGTGCCCGCCCGCGGCCTCGCCGCAGTGACCCGCGGACTGCTGCCGGGCAGCCGGATCGAGCTCGGATTCGACCCGGACCCGACCGGGGTGCCGACCATCTCGTTCGCCGGCCGGAGCAGATCCGGCGAGGTCCGGCAGACCTCGCGGCTGATCGACGGCGCCTACCCGGATTTCGCCCCGCTGCTGCTGGTGGAGCCCGACACGACGGTCCGAGTGGCCACGCCCGCGCTGCGGGACGCGGTCCGCCGGGCTGCCCTGGTGCTGGAGCGGAACACCCCGCTGCGGCTGAGCATCGAAGATCAACAGTGCGCGTTGACCGCGGCGTCGTCGACCGCCGGCCGGTCCAGCATCACGTTGCCGACCGTGAACGAGTTCCTGGCCGAGGACCGGGTCGACCTGGCCGGCTTCAATCCCAGCTATCTGCTGGACGCGCTGTCGGTGATCGACACGCCGTACGTCGAGCTGGCGATCACCGAGCGGCAGCGACAGTGTCTGGTGACCGGACTGACCGAGCTGGAAGGCAATCCGGAGGTCGCCTACCGGCATTTGATCAAGACCCTGCGGCTAGCCGATTGAAATCACGCTTGAATTAAAGCGAGGTTGAGGTTGCACGCTTGACCCCATGAACAGCTACGCAGACCTGAATCGGCTGCTCGGGCTGATGACCGGGGACGAGAAGCACGGGCCGAGCGCGACCTCGACGCTGGACGTGCTCTGGGTGCTGTACGACCGCATCCTCAAGGTCAGTCCGCAGACCGTCGACGACCCCGACCGGGACCGATTCCTGTTGTCCAAGGGACACGGGCCGATGGCCTACTACGCCGTGCTGGCGGCGAAGGGCTTCATCGCCGAGGACGTGTTGCGCACCTTCGGCGGCTTCGACTCGCCGCTCGGTCATCACCCCGATCGGCTACTGGTCCCCGGCGTCGAGATCTCCAGTGGCTCGCTCGGTCACGGACTACCGCTCTCGATCGGCCTCGCACTCGGACTGCGGGCCCGGGCTCAGCAGCGGGATGCCACGCGCCGGGCCGGCGGGCCGCGGGTGATCACCCTGATCGGCGACGCGGAGTTCGACGAGGGATCCAACATCGAGGCCGTCGTCTACGCGGGCGCGGTCGGCCTGGCCAACCTGACCACGGTGGTGGTGGACAACCACTCCTCCAGCCACGGTTGGCGCGGTGGCATCGCCGGTCGGTTCGCCGCGGAGGGCTGGCGTACCCATCAGGTGTCCGGCCGTGATCACGAAGCCCTGGCCGCCGCCTTCACCGGCACCGCACCGGACCGGCCGACCCTGGTCGTCGCCGACGTCGAACCGAAAGGATGATCATGACCAGTCAGTCCACCCTCCAGCCGCGGATTTCCTGGACCGGCAGTTACGCCGACGATGTCCGGGAGCAGTTCGTGATCACCACCAGCGACCTGATCCGGACCGATCCGCGGGTCGCCGTGGTGCTGGCGGAGATCACGGCCGCCCAGTTCCGACCCGTCGCCGACGATCACCCGGACCGGGTGATCAACGTCGGGATCCGGGAGCAGCTGATGGTGAGCGCCGGCGGCGGGCTGGCGTTGGCCGGCTTCCGGCCGATCGTGCACAGCTTCGGCGCCTTCGTGATCGAGCGGGCCTGGGAACAGGTCAAGCTCGACTTCGGGCACCAGGATCTCGGTGGCATCCTGGTCGGCGCCTACGGCTCCTACGACTGGCCGGCCGGCGGCCGGACCCACCAGGCGCCGGGGGACGTGGCACTGCTGGACACGTTGCGCGACTGGACCATCCACGTGCCCGGCCATCCGGCCGAACTGGACCGGCAGTTGCGCCGGGCCGCCCTCGGCGACGGCCGGGTCTACCTCCGGGTCGGCGACGGCCAGAATCCGGAGCCGTACGGCCGCGCGGACGACCGGATGATGCTGCTCCGAGAGGGCCGCCGAGGCACGGTGGTCGCCGTCGGACCCACCCTGCACAAGGTGTTGCCGGCGACGGAGGGCCTGGACGTGTCGGTGCTCTACGCCTCGACCGTGCGGCCGTTCGACGATGCCACCCTGCGGCAGACGCTCGGCGCCCCGAACGTGATCATGGTCGAGCCCTACCTGGCCGGGACGTCGGCGGCCCAGGTGTCCCGAGCGCTGGCCGATCTGCCGCACCGGCAGCTCGGCCTCGGTGTCGTCGATCCCGATCTGCACCGCTACGGCGAACCCGAGGACCATGATCGACGGCACGGCCTCGATCCGGCCGGGATCCGCGCCGCGGTCAGCCGGTTCCTCGAGCACCCGAGCTGATCGGCTACGTTGCCGGGGATGACCGGGCTGACCGGGGCCGAGCTGACCGGGGCCGAGGTGACCGCGCAACTGATGGCCCTGGGCGTGGCACCGGGCGCGGTGTTGCTGGTGCACACGTCCTTCCGGGCCGTGCGGCCGGTGCAGGGTGGACCGGCCGGGCTGATCGATGCGCTGCACGCGGCCATCGGCCCGGCGGGCACCCTGGTGATGCCGTCCTGGACCGGCTCGGACGACGAGCCGTTCAACCCCGCCGAGACCCGGGCCGATCCGGAGCTGGGCGTCGTCGCCGACACCTTCTGGCGCCTTCCCGGCGTGCTCCGCAGTGATCATCCGATGGCCTTCGCCGCGGCCGGTCCGCTGGCCCCGGCGATCGTCGCCGATCCGCTGCCGCTGCCGCCGCACCTGCCGGCGAGCCCGGTCGGGCGGGTGCACGACCTCGACGGACAGGTGCTGCTGTTGGGCGTTGATCACACGGCCAACACCACCCTGCACCTCGCCGAACTGCTGGCCGACGTCCCGTACCGGCTGCCGAAGCAGTGCACCGTGCTCCGCGACGGCCGCCCGGTCCGGGTCGAGTACAGCGAGAACGATCACTGCTGCCAGCGGTTCGCCCTGATCGAGGACTGGCTGGCGGGGCGGGCCACGGTCGGACCGGTCGGCCACGCTGCCGCCGTCCTGGTGCGCTCGCGTGCGGTGGTGGACGCGGTCGTCCCACGGCTGCGCGCGGATCCGCTGTTGTTCCTGCACGGCCCGGACGCCCACTGCGCGGAATGCGACGCGGCGCGGGACAGTGCCGCAGACCGCCCGAAGATCACTTGATCGAACCTACGTGTTTACGTAATATTGAACAATGCTATCGACACGCGATCGAACCCGACATCGAACGCCTGCCCGGTTGTGGCAGGCGGCGGCGCTGCGGCTGCCGGCGCAGTATCTGGGTCTCACCCTGATCGCCGCGACGCTGATCGCCGGCCTGGTCGGCACCCTTCTGGGGACCAGACTTCCGGGTGGCGTCGCGAATATCACCGCCACCGCGGGGGTCGTCGCCATCGTGCTGAGTGTCCTGTTCACGTTCGTCTCGCCGGTCGACCGGACGGCGCCGACCAGCCTCTCCTCACCGGTGCGCGGTCCGTGGCAGGCGATCAACTCGCCGACCAGCCGGGTGCCGAGTCACGGCACGCATGCGTACGGACAGGCCTATGCGGTCGATCTGGTGTACGCGCCGCCCGGGGTCGACCGGCCGGAGTTCGGCCGGGCCGGCGGACACTTCCTCGGCAACGAGCGGTTCCCCGCCTTCGGTCAGCCGGTGATCGCCGTCGCCGACGCGGTCGTGGTCCGCGCCCACGACTGGCAGCGTGATCATCGCAGCCGGTCGTCCTGGCCGGCCTATCTGTATCTGATGATCATCGAGAGCATCGTCCGGTCCGCCGGACCGCCGCGCTGGGTGATCGGCAACCATCTGGTGCTCCGGCTGGCCGACGGCAGCCACGTCCTGTATGCCCACCTGAAACGCGGCAGCCAGCAGGTCGGGGTCGGTGACCGGGTCCGGGCCGGGCAGCAACTCGCCGAGTGCGGCAACTCGGGCAACTCGACCGAGCCACACCTGCACGTCCAGCGCCAGGACCGGCCCGGCGTGCTGCTCGCCAACGGGCTGCCGTGGACCATCGACGGCCATGACCTGCCGCCGAACGAGAGCATCCTGGACGGCCCGACGGCACCCTGACTGCCGCACCGTCCTCAGTGGCACCTGTTTCGAACTGGTCGACGTGGGTCGGGGACTGTCGGTGACGTCGTCTAGGTTGCTCGGTCATGAGCAGGAACAGCCAGGCCAAGCGGGCCGCGCGGGCCAAGCAGCGATCCCGGCGCCGGGCCCAGGAGCGGCACCCGGTGGGCGGCAGCGATCAACCATTCGCGGACGTTTGGGCCGACCTCGTCGCCGAAGCCGAGCCCCTGGCTCGGCCGACCGAGCCCGACCGGGCGCTGCAGCTGCTGCGGTCGGTCGGCCGGACGCACCCGACGATGATCATCAACGAGCTGACGGCGATCAGTCCGGCGGTGGTGTACGACATCGCCGGCCGATACCTGCTGAGCTGCCTGCGCGAGGCATACGGCCACGGCTGGCTGCCGGTCGAGCTGGTCCGACAGGCGAAGCTGCGCGGCGACGCGGCAACGAGCGACCTGGCTCGCTGGCTCGTCGGGGCCGAACGGGCCGTCGACGGGCTGGCTTCGGTCGATCAGCATTGGCGCCGGCAGTACGAGGCGGCCGAACCCCCGGCGCTGGGGACGGACGAACGCTGGGTCGACCGGTGGGCGAGGTCGCGCCGGCTTCCCGACCCTGCCACTGTGCCGACCCTGGTCCGGCTGCTCGACCTCCTGGTCCACCTGCCCGCGGTCGAGCTGCTGGTCCAACCACCGCCCGGCATCCGGACCGGCAAGCGGGTGCTCGGGGTCGCCGCGGCCGACGGCAACCCGATCCTGACCAAGGTCCGGGCCCTGCTGGCCAAGGCCGAGTCGACCGCGCACGAGGCCGAGGCGGCGGCGTTCACCGGTAAGGCCCACGAGTTGATCACCCGGCATGCGATCGACGTCGCCACCCTGCAACACGCCGGTCAGCGCGATCCGGGGCGACCGGCGGTGATCCGGGTCCCGGTTGATCCGCCCTATCCCGATGCCAAGGCGCTGCTGCTGCAGACCGTGGCCGAGCAGACCCGCTGCAAGGCCCTGTTCCACAAGGAGCTTCAGCTGTCCACCGTGATCGGCTATCCGGCCGACCTCGAGGCCGTGGACCTGCTCTTCACCTCGCTGCTGGTGCAGGCGCAGCAGGCGCTGGCCCGGACCGCGGCGGGATCGGCGCCCGGCTCGCGTTCACGATCCGTGGGCTTCCGGGCGGCCTTCCTGGTGGGCTTCGCCGGCCGGATCGGCGAACGCCTCGCCGAGGTCAATCGCCTCACCTTCGCCGACCGGACGACCGGGTCCTTCCTGCCGGTGCTCCGCTCGCAGGAGGAACGTGTCACCGATTTCATGGAGACCGAACTCGGCGGCCGGACCGTGCAGTCGACCGTCCGTGGCGGCTACGACGCCTACGGCTACCAGCACGGCGTGCTGGCCGGCGACGCCGCCGAGCTCACCTCGGGAGTGGTCCGGAGCTGACCGCCCGAGTTGCCAGTGGAGAGGGAGTCAGGACGGGCGATCGATCCGGTAGATGTGATGCAGCGGCGGGTCGATCGGGTTGTCGGGTTCCAGGTCGCCGGATGCGATCCGGGACAGACCGGCCTTCTCCAGCGCCCGCCAGGACGCGATGTTGCCGGCCACCACCGAGACGATGATCACTGGGGCGTCGGGATGATCGGTCCAGGTCCGGTCGACCAGGGCCATGATCATCCTGGTGCCGATGCCGCGGCCGATCCGGTCCGGCTCCCCGATCAGGTAATCGATGGTCACCGCGCCCGGCGGGACCGGCTCGTACGGGGACAATTCGGTCCGATATTCCGGGTAGTCATCGAATCTCGACCGCTGCACCAGACCGAACGGGAGGTCGCCGCACAACGCCAGGAAGTCCTCCGCCGGCTCCTCACCCCGGGCGGCCGGGCCGAAGTCACGGGCCACTCCCGCGGCCGAGAAGTCGTGATTCCACCAGCGTGCCACGTGGTCCTGGGACAGCCAGCGCGCGAGCAGCGGGAAGTCCGCCTCGGTCACCGGCCGGAAACTGATCATCTCGAGCTCGCCGACGATCTCGGGCAGGTCGCCCGGTCGATCACTCATCCGACATCCTTATCACGCAGACTCCGACTGCTGGGCCAATCTCGAGTGTCAGTGGTCGGCGGCAGGATCGGCGTCTCGAGGAACAAAGCACGTTCCTCCTGGTTCGATCGGGGGATCGGAATGCAGCGGACCGAGGTAGTGACTCGAATCGACTCCGAGGCCGAACGGGACCGGTTTCGAGCTTGGATGGACGAGCTGGCCGGCCGGATCTGCGCGGCCGCTTCGATCCAGGCCGAGTCGGACTGTCGGTTCCTTGAACTGGTCGCTGAATTCGATGCCTCCGGCGGGATCAGGCTCTGGCGGAACGTGAAATCACTGGCCCACTGGCTGTCCTGGGCTTGCTCACTGGCGCCGGGGACGGCCCGGGAGCAAGTGCGGGTGGCCAGATCGCTGGCCAAGATGCCGCGCGTGGCGGCGGCGTTCCACGAGGGCCGACTGACGTATTCCAAGGTGCGTGAACTGTCCCGGGTGGCCGACGTGATCGACGACGAACTGCTCTGCAAGTTCGGTCTGACGATGACGGCCTCCCAGCTGGACGGTCGGCGAGAACGGCATGATGACGTTCAAGATCACGGTCGCGGCGGACGAAGGCGCTCACCTGGTCGCTGCGGTTGACCGCGCGACGGATCTGGCCGAAGGCGAGACCCGTCGGGTCGACACGATGATCGACATCGCCAAGGCCTATCTCAACGCAACCCCGGATGACTTGTCCGGCGAGGACCGGCATCTGGTCGTCGTGCACACCTCGGTCGAAACGCTCGCCGCTCATAGGGCCGAGCAGCCGGCTGCTGAGCCGGAGCCGAGCGCAGACGTTCCCGCGGGAACGTCACCGCAAGCAGCGCGGGCCGGGATCCGCGGCCTCGGCGGGGTCGAGCCGGCGACCGCGCGGCGGCTGGCTTGTGACGGCACTCTGCTCGCCGCGGTGCTGGACCGGGACGGGACCGTGCTCGCCGTCAGCGAACGACAGCGCGTGGTCAATCGGCGCCAACGCAGAGCTCTGATGATCAGGGATCAGAGTCTCTGTCAGTTTCCCGGCTGTTCGCGCACCAAGCTGCTCAAGGCCCACCACATCAGGCATTGGGCCCACGGTGGCGGACCGAGCTGGCGAACCTGATCTTGGTCTGCCAGTTCCACCACGGGTGCGTCCATGAGGGTGGGATCACGATACGTCCGGTGGAGTCGATTGCCGGGATTCGATGCTGGGAGTTCGTGCTGCCGGACGGAGAGTGCGTCCGGCCGGCCGGTTTCACGGCGGACCAGACGCTCCGGAGCCGACTCGCCCGGCAGGCCCAGCGGCGCCGGCAGGAAGCAGCCCAGCGGTTGAGCCGGGTCGAAACCTTTCGTCATCCCGACGCGCGACGGGTGCTGCCCGGCTGGGCCGGCGAACGCTTCGATCTCTATGCCGCGGTCGAGGCGCTGTACGGGAGTCTGCTCCGGCGCGACGATCGCGCCGCGTGAACCGGAGCCATGATCATGACGCCGGGCGTGAGCCGTCGGTGGCTCCGACGGCGCGGATCGTGTCGACGGTGGCCTGCACCAGCCGCAGTCGAAGCTCGCCGCGGCGGCCGCCCGGGACCGCCAGGATCGCGGCCCGCCACCCGTCCAGGGCCGGCAATGAGCCGAGCAGGCGACCGTCGAGGGTCACCTCGACCCGGCCATCGATCCGACCGGAGCGACGGATCCGGAGCTCGAGTTGCTCATGCTGCCCGAGGTCGACGGCGGCGAAGGCGATCTGACCGTCCTCGGCGGCCACCACCTCGCCGCGCAGCGGATCGCGCGGCACCAGTCGGATCTGATCGCAGTGATCGAACGCGGCCGCGGCCACCGGTACGGTCAGGTCATGCGGGCCGACGGTCCGACCGTCCAGGTGCAGCACCGCGGTGCACCGGAGGTCGTCCGCGCTGGCGCCCAGGCCGAGCCGGTAGTCACCGGTTTCGATGATCAACTCCGAACGGGTGACGTCGAAGATCTTGAACGCATCGGGATGCAACTCGAGTGTGACCAGCCGGCTCTCCCCTGGCTCGAGCGGGACCCGTTGCCAGCCACAGAGCCGACGCGGAAACCGCAACCGGTGCGTCGGTGCCGAGACGTAGGCCTGCACCACCTCGACCACTGGCCGATCTCCCGGATTGCCGACGCGCACGGACGCCCGGACCGGAGTTGATGTGGCGTCGACGGTCAGCTCCGAGTACTCCACCGGCGCGTAGCCCAACCCGTGCCCGAACGGATACAGGGGTGGCTGATCGGAATACCAGTAGGTGCCGCGGCTGGAGATGATGTCGTAGTCGAACAGGTCGGGCAGTCGGTTCTCCGGCGCCGGCCAGGTCTGCGCCAGCCGTCCGGCGGGCTCGACCACCCCGGTGATCACGTCGACCAGGCCGGGGCCGAGCTCCTGCCCGGCGTGGCTGGTCCAGACGATCGCCGGGGTGCCGGCGCTGGACCGATCGAGCGCGTACGGGTAGCTGGAGACGATCACCAGCAGCACCCGCTCGGACGCGCCACGAGCCGTCCGCAGCAGGGCTGCCTGCGGTTCCGGCAGGGCCAGGTCCGGCCGGTCCTGGGTCTCCCGGCCGTGCAGGTGCGGATCGTTGCCGGCGGTCATGATCACCGTGTCTGCCCAGCCGGTCGCCGCGGCGACCTCGGCCCGACCGTCGGAGATCACGCTGATCAGGAATCGGGTGGCGTCCGCGAGATCTCGGGACTCGACCGACAGCCCGCCCGCGACATCGACCCGGAGCCATTTCCCGGACCCCTGATGGCGGATCGACCAGGACCCGTCGTCATGGCGATGCAGGCGGAAGCTCTCCTGCACCACCCAGCCACCGACCCGGTCGGCCTCGGCGCGGACCCAGCGACCGTCCGGGACCGTCCACAGCTTTCCGTCGGCGGCGACGACGGTGACCAGGCCGTGAGCCCAGTCGGTGACGGCGAAGATCGCGTCGGGCTCCGGCCCACCACCCGCAGCCGGTAGCCCGTCCGCCGCCAGCCGACCGCGCACGCTGCGCAGGAATCCGCTCTGACCGACCGGCTGCAGAGCGATCCGATCCGCACCGTCGGCCACCCGGACCGTCCCGTCGGTCCCGACGGCCTCGCGCAGCGCCGCGGCCAGCGACACGGTGTACGGCGGCGTGCCCGAATACCAGTCGGTGAGCACCCGCTCGGCGAACGGACCGAGCACCGCGATCCTGCCCCGTGGCCGCAGCGGCAGCAGCCCGTCGTTGCGCAACACGACGACTCCGGCGGCGACCGCCTCCCGGGCCAGGGTGCGGTGTTCGGGCCGATCAAGATCGTCCGGACCGATTCCCGCGTACGGATCATGATCATCGAGCTCGCCCAACCTCTCCCGCAGCCGCAGCACCCGGGCCACCGCCCGGTCCACCTCCTCGATGCCGATCAGGCCATCCCGCAGCGCTCCGCGCAGACGCTCGAGCGTCGGCTCCGGATCGCGTCCGTTGTCGGTGAAGCTGTCCATCCCGGCCTGCAGCGCCGCGGCGTGCGAGCTCAGATGGTCTTCGAAGTAGGCCTGGGAGCCGGCCAGGTTGCCCGGCGCGAAGGCGTCGGAGACCACCAGCAGCGAGTCGTCGGTCCAGGACCGCAGCTCGTCGAGCAGGTCGGCAGCCACGTGGGCCGGTCGGCCGTTCACCAAGTTGTAGGAGGCCATCACTGCACCGACCGCGCCGGCGGCGATCGGGCCACGGTAGGCCGGCAACTCGTACTCGTGCAGCACCCGCGGCCGGAGCTGGGAATCGCTGACGTCGCGGTCGGTCTCGTTGTTGTAGCCACAGAAGTGTTTGAGCGTCGGCACCACCCGCCAGCGGTCGGCGTCATCGCCACGCATCCCGGCCGCGTACGCCCCGGCCAACTCGGCCGTCAGCCATGGATCCTCGGCGAAGCCCTCCTCGTTGCGTCCCCAGCGTGGGTGCCGGAGCGGATTCACCACCGGCGCCCAGGCATTCAGGCCGATGTCGGGATTTCCGGCCCGCTTGGCCCGCAACTCGGTCCCGACCACCGCGCCGATCCGGCGCAGCAGGTCCCGGTCCCAGCTCGCCGCGAGGCCGACCGGCTGCGGGAATACGGTCGCCAGGCCCTCCCAGGCCACCCCGTGAGCGGCCTCGGCGCCGGTGTGGAAGGCGGCCAGGCCGTGCCGCGGCATCGCCGGCACCGCCTGATGCAGCAGGGCCAGCTTCTCCTCGATGCTGAGCTCCGCGAGCAACGCTGCTACCGGATCGGCGGCCATGCCAACTCCTTGTTTCGAATCGCTTCGAACAGATTCTGCCACAGGCCACGGTGCTGACGTAGCGTTTCCGATCTCCTCGATGTGGTTCCTGACCGCACATTGGTGTCAATCGAGTCGCAATCGATCGAGTCCTCTTGCCAGGTTCCGGTCGACGACTTAGCCTTTTGCTGTCGAAACGCTTCGACAGTGCCGCACCGTCGCCGGCGCGCGTTGCCGACTCGACCCATTCCGATCACGAGGAAGTGACGATCATGACCACACCCAGCGCTCTCGGCAGCGGGCTGAACCGCCGCTCGTTCCTCACCACCGTCGGTCTCGGCACCGCCGCCCTCGGGGCCGGGGCGACTCTGGCCGGCTGCTCCGGAGCGGGCTCGCCAGGTCCGGTCGAGCAGGGTGTCGAGGTGCCGGACACCGTGCTGCCGAACTACGTCCCGGTGGACTACGCCAAGCCGGACCTGCCCAGCCAGCACGGGTCCCCGCCCGGCTACACGAAGATGCCCGCGGAGCTGGTCCGCTCGGTGCCGACGCCGCCCGGCAGCGGGCTGACGATCAACGCGATGACGCCGCTCTGGGGCACGATCCCACCGAGTAGCGGCAATCAGTATTTCGCGGCCGTGAACGAGATCCTGGGCAGCAAGATCAACTTTCAGATCTCGGACGGCACCACCTACGGCGACAAGCTGGCCACCGTGCTCGCCTCACCGAAGGACGTCCCGGACTGGGTCCAGGTCCCCAGCTGGAACCTGCCGTCCCGGTTCGGCACCGAGATCGTGCAGAACGTGTTCACCGACCTGACGCCGTTTCTGGCGGGCGAGGCGGTGACGAAGTATCCGAACCTGGCAAATATCCCCACCGACGCCTGGAAGGCGTGCGTCTGGAACGGCAAGCTGTACGGACTGCCGTTCCCCGGCACCCCGATCGGGAACGGGAACTTCTACCGGGACGATCTGCTGGAGAAGCTGGGCATCACGCCGGACGTGCGGACGATCAAGGACCTGTACGACCTGATGGTCGAGATCAACAACCCCGGCGGGAACCAGTGGGCCACCGAGGATCCGTGGAACATCGCCACCATGGCCTACTCGGTCGTGCCGACCACGAGTTGGCAGCTCGCCGACGGCGGTGGCCTGGTGCATCGGGTGGAGACCGAGGAATACCGCGCGGCGCTGGAATGGACCGCCGGCGTGTTCAAGGCGGGCCTGGTGCATCCGGACGCGGTCGCCGGCAAGGACGACGAGAGCAAGAGCCGGTTCCAGGCCGGCAAGGCGTTGATCATGTTCGACGGTTTCGGCGGCTGGCATGAGGCGCTACGGGACAATCTGGCCACCAATCCGAGCTACTCCCAGCGGCCCTTCGACCTGCTCTCGGCCAACGAGGCGACCAAGCCGGTCTACTGGAAGGGCGCCGGCGCCGGCATGTATTCGTTCGTCAAGCAGAGCGATGATCAGGCGAAGGTCGAGGAGATCCTCAAGATCGCCAACGTCCTCGCGGCACCCTTCGGCACCACCGAGTTCCATTTGATCAACTACGGCGTCGAGGGCGTGCACTACACGAAGGGCGACCAGGGCATCCCGGAGCCGACCTCGCTGGCCGCCAAGGAGTTGCAGCCGACCTACATCTTCCTGGCGGACCCGCCGGTGGCCGAGTTCCACATGCAATACCCCGGCTACGTCGAGGAATACAGCACCTGGCAGCAACGGGCCGGCGAGTTCGCCGCGGAGCCGTTGTTCTACGGGATGAACATCGCCGAGCCGAGCCAGTACGCCTCCATCGGCCAGCCGTTCGAGGACCTCGAGTCCGACATCGCCCGCGGCCGAAAGCCACTCAGCGAGCTGGACCAGGCGATCAAGACCTGGAAGGCGGCGGGCGGCGAGCAGCTGCGTACCTTCTACCAGGAAATCCTGGACAAGCAGTAGGCAGGGGCCCGTCCATGACAGCTTCAGCCGAGCCCGGCGCGCCGCCACGCCGCCGACGGACGTGGCGGACCAAGCTCAAGCAGGATCGTTCGCTGATCATCATGACGCTGCCCGCGGTCGCGCTGCTGGCGATCTTCGCCTATCTGCCGATGCTGGGCAACGTGATGGCGTTTCAGCAGTACTCGCCGTACACCGGCTTCTTCCGCAGTGCGTTCGTCGGCCTGGACAACTTCGTCCGGGTGTTCAACAACCCACTGTTCCTGAACTCGGTCAAGAACACCCTGACGATCACCGCCTTCCAGCTGGTGTTCTTCTTCCCGATCCCGATCATCCTGGCGCTGCTGCTGAACAGCGTGATCTCACCGCGAATCAGGACCGCGGTGCAGGCCATCGTGTATCTGCCGCACTTCTTCTCCTGGGTGCTGGTGGTGACGATCTTCCAGCAGATCGTCGGTGGCGCCGGACTGATCGCGCAGACGCTGCGCAACAACGGCTTTCAGGGATTCGACCTGATGACCGACCCGAACGCGTTCCTGATCCTGATCACCATGCAGTCGGTCTGGAAGGACGCTGGCTGGGGCATCATCATCTTCCTGGCCGCCCTGAGCACGGTCGACCCGGCGTTGCACGAGGCGGCGGCCTCGGACGGTGCCAACCGGTGGCGGCGGATGTGGCACATCACGCTGCCCGCGCTCCGGCCGGTGATCATCCTGCTGCTGATCCTGCGGCTGGGTGATTCGCTGACCGTCGGATTCGAGCAACTGATCCTGCAACGGGACGCCGTCGGGGCCGACGTGTCGGAAGTGATCGACACCTACGTCTACTACCAGGGCGTGATCTACGGCGACTGGAGCTTCGCCGCCGCCGCCGGCCTGGCCAAGGGAGTGATCAGCTTGCTGTTGGTGCTGGGCGCGAACAAGTTGGCGCACGTCTTCGGCGAAGCGGGGGTGTACCAGAAATCATGACCACCGAACTGACCCGACCGGCCACCCGAGTCCCCGCTCCGCCGACCCGGCCGTCCGCATCAACCAGTCGGCGCCGCCCGCGGCCGCTGCACCGCCCGGTCTGGGACGAGGAGCCCAGCCGCCTCGGCTCCGCCGGCAAGGCCGTGGCCCTTGCCGTCGTCGTCCTGCTGGTGATCTTCCCGCTCTACACCGTGGTGCTGACCAGTTTCTCGACCCAGGCGCACACCATCGAAACCGGTGGCCTGGTGGTGATCCCCGGCGAGCTGACCGCGCAGGCCTACCTGCAGATCCTGTCCGGTGGCGTCGTCACCCGCGCCGCCCTGGTCAGCGTCGGCATCACCACCGTCGGCACCATCCTGTCCACCACGGTGTCGATCCTGGCCGCGTACGGGCTGTCCAAACCGAACTCGTTCGGCCATCGGTTGATCTTGTTCGTCTTCCTGATCACGATGTTCTTCGGTGCCGGGATGATCCCCACCTATTTGCTGGTCAGCAATCTCGGCCTGATCAACTCCTACTGGGCGTTGATCCTGCCGACCGCGGTGTCGGCCTTCAACGTGCTGATCCTGCGGAACTTCTTCATGGGCATCGAGCCGGGCATCCTGGAGGCCGCCAGGATCGACGGTGCCGGTGAATGGCGGATCCTCGGTCAGATCGTGTTGCCGATGTCGGGTGCGGTGATCGCCGTGGTCGCACTGTTCTACGGGGTCGGCTACTTCAACGCCTTCTTCAACGCCATGCTCTACATCAACGACAACGAGAAGTGGCCCCTGCAACTGGTGCTCCGGTCCTACGTGCTGCAGGGCGCGAACCTGCCCGGCGGACCCTCGGCCACCGACACCCGCGCCTCCGGCACCGTCGCCGGGATGCCGGTGAAGATGGCGGTGATGGTGCTGGCGCTGATCCCGATCTTGATCGTCTACCCGTTCGTCCAGCGGCACTTCACCAAGGGCGTGATCTTCGGCGCCATCAAGGGCTGATCAGTGCTGTCGAGAGCTACCGGGCAGTCGAGAGCTACCGGGCAGTCGAGAGCTACCGGGCAGTCGAGAGCTACCGGGCGGCCGACCGGATCAGGGCAGCCGGAAGGTCGAGTCCCGCTCGGTCAGTTGCGGCACCAGCAGCCGGATCTCGGGGTCGTCGATCCCGTCGATCCGGGCCATCGCCAGGTCGACGGCGATCTCGCCCATCCGGACGGCCGGCAGGTCGATCGAGGTGAGCGGAATTTGTTGTCCGGTGGCCACATCGGCCGGGCAGAGGGCGATCACGCTGACCGCCTTGCCGGCCGGATGACCAGCCTCGCTCAGCGCGGTCAGCACCCCGGGCAGGGCCGCTTCGTTGTGCACCACCAGCGCGGTCAGCTCGGGACAGCGACCGAGCACCCGGTCGACCGCGTCCACTCCGCCGGCGTGGCTCGCCTCGGCCAGCTCGACCACGGGCGCCAGCCCGGCGCCCTCGGCCGTCCGGCGGTAGCCGCGGAGCAGCCGGTCGGCGTACGACGTGTGCCGGCCCAGCACGGTCGGGGTCGGGCCGATCAACGCCAGCTCGGTGTGCCCGAGCTCGAGCAGATGCTGCACCGCCATCCGTCCGGCGGCCTCGAAGTCCAGGTCGACCACCGACAGACCGCGGGCGTCGTCCGGCAGACCGATCAACACCGCAGGCCGGCGCAACTCCACCAGGGTGGGGATCCGGGAATCCTCGGCCTCGATGTCCATCATGATCAACGCATCGACCATCGACGAGGTGGCCGCCCGTTCCACCCCGCGCGGGTCGTCCTGGGTGAGCAGCAGCACATCCATCTCGTGATCGCGGGCCCGGGTCGCCACGCCGGTGACGAACTTCATGATCACGCCGACGTTCACATCGGCCCGCAACGGCGCCACCAGGGCCAGCGTCCAGGTCCGCCTGGACGCCAACGAGCGCGCGCCGGCGTGCGGCCGGTAGTCCAACTGACGGATGGCTTCTTCGACCCGCTGCCGGGTCTCCGCCGAGATCGACCGTTTGCCGCTCAGCACATAGGAGACCGTGGAGTTGGAGACGCCGGCCGCTCGGGCGACGTCGTTGATGGTGGCCATCACCCTCCTGTCTGCCAACGGACGAGGTCAATGATAAGCCGCTCGATCGGGAGGCAACTGACATGAAGTTCACGGATGGCTACTGGCAGGCGTTGCCCGGAGTGTCGATCTTGCGTCCCCGCGCGGTCGACCAGGTCGCGGCCGCCGCGGATGCACTGACGGTGTTCGCGCCGACCAGCCCACTGCGGCATCGCGGCGACTCGTTGAATCGCCCCGTGATCACCGTGACCTTCGACGCACCGGCGGCGGATGTGATCGGAGTCCGGATCGAGCATTTCACCGGAGTCCGCGATCGAGGTCCGCATTTCATGATCAACCGGACCGGTCCCGGGCCGGTGATCAACACCCCGGCCGGCGGTCCGGCGACCTTCCGGTCCGGTGGGTTGACCGCGCGGATCGCGACCGACGGCGACTGGACGGTCGACTTCCTGTCCGACGCGGGCGTCCTCACCTCCTCGACCCCGAACAGCATCGGCGCCATCACCGACGCCGACGGCCGGCACTTCATCCGGGAGCAGCTCACCCTGGGCATCGATGATCATGTGTACGGGCTGGGCGAACGCTTCGGCCCGTTGATCAAGAACGGTCAGAGCGTCGACAGCTGGAACGCCGACGGCGGCACGGCCAGCGAGCAGGCGTACAAGAATGTGCCGTTCTACCTGACCGATGCCGGCTACGGCGTGTTCGTCGCCCATCCGGATCGGGTCAGCTTCGAGGTCGGCAGCGAGGTCGTCTCCCGGAACCAGTTCTCGGTCGAGGGTCAGTCCCTGCAGTACTACGTGATCTTCGGCCCGACGCCGAAGGAGATCCTGACCAAGTACACCGCGCTGACCGGCCGCCCGGCCCGGGTCCCGGACTGGTCGTACGGGCTGTGGTTGTCCACCTCCTTCACCACCGACTACGACGAGCAGACGGTCAGTTCGTTCCTGGACGGGATGGCCGAGCGGGAGATCCCGCTGAGCGTCTTCCACTTCGACTGCTTCTGGATGCGTCAGTTCCACTGGTGCGACTTCATCTGGGACCCGGCGATGTTTCCGGACCCGGCCGAGATGCTGGCCCGGCTGAAACGGAAAGGGGTACGGATCTCGGTCTGGATCAACCCCTACATCGCGCAGCGGTCCGTGCTCTTCCAGGAGGGCAAGGATCTCGGCTATCTGGTCCGGACCGTCGACGGCGACGTGTGGCAGTGGGATCTGTGGCAGGCCGGGATGGGGCTGGTGGACTTCACCAACCCGGACGCCAGGGACTGGTACGAGACCAAGCTCAAGGTGCTTCTTGATCAAGGTGTGGATGCGTTCAAGACCGACTTCGGGGAACGGATCCCGACCGAGGGCGTGGTCTGGCACGACGGCTCGGACCCGGGCCGGATGCACAACTACTACGCCCAGCTCTACAACAGGACCGTGTTCGACCTGCTGCGATCCGTCCGCGGCGAGGGCGAGGCGGTCGTCTTCGCCCGATCTGCGACCGCCGGTGGGCAGCAGTTCCCGGTGCACTGGGGCGGCGACTGCCAGTCCACGTTCGCGTCGATGGCGGAGTCGTTGCGTGGTGGGCTCTCGCTGGCGCTGTCCGGGTTCTGCTACTGGAGCCATGACATCGGTGGCTTCGAGGGCAAGCCCGACCCGGCGGTGTTCAAGCGCTGGGCGGCGTTCGGGTTGCTGTCCTCGCATTCCCGGCTGCACGGCTCGAGCTCGTACCGGGTGCCGTGGGCCTTCGACGACGAAGCGGTCGAGGTGACGCGGAAGTTCGCCCGGCTGAAGCTGTCGCTGATGCCCTACCTGGCTCAGCTGGCCGAGCAGGCGCACACCTCGGGCGTTCCGATCATGCGGCCGATGCTGCTCGAGTTCCCCGGCGACCGCGGCGCGGCCGGCGTGCAGACCCAGTATCTGCTCGGCGACCGACTGCTGGTGGCACCGGTGTTCCGAGCCGACGGACGGGCCGACTTCTACCTTCCCGAAGGGATCTGGACGCACGCGCTGACCGGCGAGCGGAGATCAGGGCCGCGCTGGCATCAGGACCGGTACGGCTTCGACTCGCTGCCGTTGTTCGTCCGGCCCGGCACGGTGCTGCCCTGGGGAGCGCGGCAGGACCGGCCCGATTACGATCACGCCGACGGAGTGACACTGCAGGCCTACGAGTTCGGCGACGGTGATCGTTTCGAGCTCACGGTCGGCGCGGCGCGGTTCCTGGTCCGCCGGGACGGCGAGTTGATCATCGCCACCGCCGACGGAACGGAGCGGCCGTGGCACCTCAGGGTCGACGACCTGATCGTCACGGCCGCGGGAAACCGGGCCGAGTTGGCGCTGTGACGCTTAGTGTCGCGCGTCCCTAGCCGGACTACTGCTCGACCGCCGCGTGCCGGCCGGTCGAGCCGGCTCGGGTCAGCCGGAAGACCAGGAACGGAGTGCGGGAGCCGCCCCAGCTGATCGAGCGCTGGGTGGCGGTCGCCCGATCGAGTCGGTGCACCCGGATCAGCTCGAGCAGCTCGGCCAGGTCGTCGGTCAGGGCGACCTGGAGCAGCACCCGGCCGCCGTCGGCCAGATGATCATCGAGGTCGGCGAAGAAGTCGTGCAGCATCCGCAGGTCGACCTCGGTCGCGTCGACGATGATCACGTCGAAGCGGCCGGGCACCGCGGCGAAGCCGGCGCTGCGCAGCACCAGGATCCGGTCCGCGACCCGGTTGCGGACCGCGTTGCTGCGCGCGGCGGCCACCGCCGACGGGACGATGTCGACCGCGACCACGGTCGAGGTCCGCCGGGCCGCCAGGATCGCGTTCACCCCGCTGCCGGTGCCGTAGTCGAGCACCCGGTCCGTCTCCGCCACCTCGTCCAGCACGGCCGAGGCCAGCAGATCGGAGACCCGGGTGATCGGCCGCACCCCGGGCGGCACCACGATCGAGATGTCGAGCTGGACGAACAGCGACTCGGTCGCTTCGTCGGGCGGCTCGTCGGTCATCGCTCGGTCACCCGCTCGCTTCGCCCGGGCCGGCCGGTGCGGCCGCGGCCTCGACGACGGCCGCGGACAGCACCACCACCGAGTGCGCCTCGACCGCGTGGGTGGACCCGGGCTGCCACTGCGGCGCACCCTCCTGGTCCAGCAGGCCGGTGTTGCTGTCCAGCCGGGAGGTCCAGCCCTGGCCGTAGCCGGCGTCCGGCAGGGTGAAGTCGATCGGCTCTGAGTGCGCGTTGAACAGCAACAGGAACAGGTCGTCGGTCACCGCCCGGCCCATCGCGTCCGGCTCCGGGATCGCGTCCCCGTTGACGAAGACCATCAGGCTGCGGGCGAAGCCGACCTGCCAGTCCTCGTCGTCCATCGGATTCCCGTCCGGCTTCAGCCAGGCGATCTCGCCCAGCTCGGCGCCGCGCCCCGGGCCCGCGCCGGCGGCCAGGAACCGGCGCCGGCGGAACACCGGATGGGCCTTGCGCAGCGCGATCAGCCCAGCGGTGAAGTCGAGCAGGCTGCGCTGATCATCGGTCAGCTGCCAATCGATCCAGGACAGTTCGTTGTCCTGGGCGTACACGTTGTTGTTGCCCTGCTGGGTGCGGCCCAGCTCGTCGCCGTGGGCGATCATCGGCACGCCCTGGCTGAGCAGCAGGGTGATCAGGAAGTTGCGCTGCTGCCGCAGCCGCAGCTGGTTGATCCCCGGATCGTCGGTCTCGCCCTCGACGCCGCCGTTCCACGATCGATTGTGGCTCTCGCCGTCCCGGCCGTTCTCGCCGTTGGCCGTGTTGTGCTTCTCGTTGTACGACACCAGATCGCGCAACGTGAAGCCGTCGTGCGCGGTGACGAAGTTGATCGACGCGGTCGGCCGCCGATCCGAGTGGTTGTAGAGATCACTGGACCCGGTCAACCGGGACGCGAACTCCGCCATCGTCGCCGGCTGGCCGCGCCAGAAGTCGCGCACCGTGTCCCGGTATTTGCCGTTCCACTCCGACCACAACGGCGGGAAGTTGCCGACCTGGTAGCCGCCGTCGCCGAGGTCCCACGGCTCGGCGATCAGCTTCACCTGGGAGATCACCGGGTCCTGCTGGATGATGTCGAAGAACGCCGACAGTTTGTCCACCTCGTGGAACTGCCGGGCCAGCGTCGCGGCAAGATCGAATCGGAACCCGTCGACGTGCATCTCCAGCACCCAGTAGCGCAGCGAGTCCATGATCAACTGCAGCACGTGCGGGCTGCGCATCAACAGACTGTTGCCGGTGCCGGTGGTGTCGTAGTAGTGCTCCTTCTCGGAGTCGACCAGCCGGTAGTAGGCGGCGTTGTCGATGCCGCGGAAGCCGATCGTCGGGCCCCGCTCGTTGCCCTCGGCGGTGTGGTTGTAGACCACGTCCAAGATCACTTCGATGCCGGCGTCGTGCAGCGATCGGACCATGTTCTTGAACTCGCCGACCTGCTGGCCGAGCTGGCCGGTGCTGGCGTAGGCGTTGTGCGGGGCCAGGAAGCCGATCGTGTTGTAGCCCCAGTAGTTGGACAGGCCCTTTTCGACCAGGTGACTGTCGTTGACGAACTGGTGCACCGGCATCAGCTCCAGGGCGTTGATGCCCAGCTTGAGCAGGTGCTCGACGGTGGCCGGATGACCGACTCCGGCGTAGCTGCCGCGGATCGCCTCCGGCACGTCCGGGTGGGTCATGGTCAGCCCGCGCACGTGCGCCTCGTACAGGATCGTCTCGTGGTACGGCAGCGCCGGCGGTCGATCGTGCCCCCAGTCGAAGTAGGGATTGATCACCACCGAGAGCATGGTGTGGCCGAGCGAGTCGGCGTCATTGAACTCCGCCGGCTTCTCGAACCGGTACGAGTACAGCGACTCATCGCCGTCCGGCTGACCCTCGATCGCCTTCGCGTACGGGTCGAGCAGCAGCTTGGCCGGGTTGCAGCGGTGGCCGTTGTCCGGGTCGTAGGGCCCGTGCACCCGGTAGCCGTACCGCTGGCCGGGCTCGATCCCGGGGAGATAGATGTGCCAGATCGCCCCGTCGACCTCGGTGATCTGGATCCGCGTCTCGACGCCGTCGTCGTCGATCAGGCACAGGTCGACCCGGTCGGCGATCTCGGAGAAGACGGCGAAGCTGACTCCACTGCCGTCGTAGGTCGCCCCCAGTGGGTAGGGCTGTCCTGGCCAGGTCTCCATCCAATCCTCTCCCAGACGCCGGACGTTCCAGGCGTCACGCTCTCCCGGATCAGACTTTCCCAGACGCCGGAGTCCCCGCGCCAGGTCGTCCATTCTGGCGGTTCCGGGCCGAGCCGGGCGATCGGGGGTCGGGCCGGCCCGACGAGGCGGCGCCCCGGTGCGAGTCCGGCCTGGTCAGGGCGATGCTCGCGGTTCGAGAGGGCAGAGGTTGGCCCTTCGACAGGCTCAGCCTGGGTCCACCGATGATCTTGGATCGGTGTCGCAATGTCTCTTCAGGCCGGGCGAAACCAGCCATTGCCGCGTGGCAACCCGCAGCCTGAAGAGGATTCGCGACAACCGGCAGCCGCGACCTCGTCCCTTGGACTCCTGCCTTCGGCTCTGCGGACCTGACGTCGGTCGGTCCGCAAGCAGGCGACAGTCGGAGCGAAAGTGTTCGTTCCCTGAGCCTGTCTAAGGGCAAGCCAGACGGTGAATCCTCCTCGGTTCGGCCTGTTGGCCGGAAAGACGCATCGAAGGGCGGGCGGGGTGGCGCGGGCCATGGGAGTGCGGCCGGGTGCCGGTCTGGCGGTGGGCTGGCGGTGGGCTGGCGGTTTGTGGTGCCGGTTGGGGTCGGATCGTGCTGGTCGGTGATCCCGGTTCGGCTGCGGTCTCGCAGAGTTCGTCGGTGGATCCGGGCCCAGGGAACGATCGAGAGGCGGCTCAGGGAACGGCTACCCGCGGGTGTAGACGTCGCGTTCGGTGAGCGCGTTCAGCATCGCCTCGCCGCGGCGGTAACGGCCGATGTTCTCGAGCACGATCTCCAGCGCCCGCTGGGTCCGGTCCGGCAGGGCCGGTGTCGCGTGCGGCGTGATCAGCAGGTTCGGCGCGTCCCAGAGCGGCGAGTCGGCCGGCAGCGGCTCGGTCTCGAACACGTCCAGCCCCGCCCCCGCGATCGTGCCCTGCTGGAGCGCCGTCAGCAGTGCGGCGGAGTCGATCAGGCCGCCCCGGCCCAGGTTGATCAGGTAGGCCGAGTCCCTCATCCGGTCCAGCCCCTGGGCGTCGATCAGATGATGTGTCGTGTCGGTCAGCGGCGCGGCCAGCATCAGCACGTCGGCCTCGGCCAGGACCGGGGCGAGGGTGTCGCCGCGGTCGGCGCAGAGCAGTCGGTCGATGCCGGCCGGCGGCTCGATCACGCTCCGGGTGTAGCCGATGACCCGCATTCCGAAGGCCTGCCCGAGCCGCGCCAGCTCCCGGCCGGTGTAGCCGAGGCCGACCACGCCGAGGGTCTTGCCGGTGAGGCCGAGCCGGGACCCGTACCCGGGGATGCCGCCCCAGGCGTGCCGGTCCTGGGCCGCGATCAGTCGGCGGGCGTCGTAGGTCAGGGCCAGTGCGAAGTAGAAGCCGTGCTGCGCCAGCGCCGCGGCGGAGCGGCCGGCCGCGCCGGTGACGACCAGGCCGCGGGCGAACACCTCCGGCCGGGCCGACTTGGTCAGGCCGGCGTGATCGCAGTGCACCCAGGCCAGGTTCGGCGCCGCCAGATGCCGGTCGTCCAGGTCACCGGCGATCACCGCGACGTCGACCGTACGCAACGCGTCGGCGATGCCGGCGGTGTCGTCCGGTGCACAGTGCCGGAACTCCGCCGGCGCGAACGCCTCCCGCAGCCGGTCCAGCTCCGCCGGCCCGAACCGGACCGTCGCCAGCACTCGCTCGATCGTTCGGGGCCGCCCGGACATCGCGGTCACCTCTCTGTTCTGGATTGGCCGCGATCGTCTCACCCGGGATCGGAGCTGAGGGCCGGCGGGCCCGGTGACCGGGACGCCGGCCCTCGGGCCGCCATACCTGTGACCGCCGAGTCAGAGCGTCGCCCAGAACCCGCACCGGTGCTCGCGGTACAGGTCGACCTGGCGGATCCCACCGGCTCCGGGAGCGAGCGCCTGAGCCTTGGTGCTGGCGGCCCGATGCCGCGGCCAGTACGGCGCACCCGGGCCGTTCGGGTCTCCGTGGTGAGCGAAATTCGCCCAGTAGTCGATCATCCGGTCGGCCAGCCGCCGCTGCTCCGGCGACAGCGGCCGGCCGGCGTACGCGCCGGAGAACAGGTACTGCAGCTCGCCGGCGTGGAACGCCCCGGTCGGGTAGTCCGGCGCGGCCGTGCCGGCGAACCAGGGCGCGGCCCGATCGGCGAACTCGAAGGCGTAGGTCGGGCCGCGGCGGGCCAGCAAGGTGTTGGTTTCGATGGCCGGGCAGGCCCAGGCCCAGTCGGTCAGTAGGTCGGCCATCGCTCCGCCGGTAGAGCCGCCGTAGCGGCTCAGCGGATATTCGCGGAGGACCCGGGCCGTCTGGGCCGGATCCAGGCCGAGAAACTGCTGCACCGTCGGCCCGTACGCCGGCGCCGGAATCGGGCCGCCGATCATCAGCTCCATCCCGACCTGGAAGGTGACGTGCTCGTCTTGGGTGATGCCGTGCAGCACCGGCACGGCTGCGGCCCGCCCGGCCGCCAACAGCCGGGCTGGGTCCTCGACGATCACCCCGTTGCCGCCGAACGACGGCCCGTGGCCGTGCTCGCCGGCATCGGCCGCGAGCAGTTCGTCCGGCGACAACGACCGCAGGCATGTCTCGGCCGTCGCCGGATCGGCGCAGCGGGCCTTGGCGGCCACCGCGAGCCCGATCGCCTCGGCCTCGGCCCGCGGCTTGGCCCGCCACTCCTCGCCGAACGGCCAGTTCATGGTGCAGGGACCGCTCTGCATGATCACCCGGTCGAACAGGCCACGGGACCCCGGTGCGGTCAGGTGGCTGCAGCTGACCTGGGCGCCGGCCGATTCGCCGAAGATGGTCACGTTGCCCGGGTCGCCGCCGAAGGCCGCGGCGTTGCGCCGGACCCAGCGCAGCGCGGCCTGCTGGTCCTCCACCCCGAGATTGCCGGATCCGAACCGGGCCGGGCCGCCGTCCAGGGCCGGGTGGGCCAGGAAGCCGAACACGTTCAGCCGGTAGTTGAGCGTCACCACGGCCACGTCGCCGCGCTCGGCCAGCCGTTCGGCGCCGTAGATCGCGCCGGAGCCCCACTGGAAGCCGCCACCGTGGATCCACACCATCACCGGCACCGGCCGCCGGGCGGAGGCCCGACGCGGCACCGTCACGTTGAGGTAGAGGCAGTCCTCGACCGTGCTCGGCGGGTCGCCGATGAAGTCCCCGGCCTGGGCGCACGGCTCGGCCGGCCGGATCGCCCGGCGGATGCCGGACCAGTCGTCGACCGGCCGAGGCGAGCCCCAGCGCAGCGGGCCGACCGGCGCAGCCGCGTACGGGATGCCCTGGTAGCGCTCGACCTCGCCGACCCGCTCGCCGCGGACCAGGCCGTCCTCGGTGCGGGCGATCGCCCCACCGGCCGTGGCCGGGTCCGGTCCGGCGGTTTCGGCGGTCGTCGGTACGGCCAGCGCAACGGCCAGGATCGCGGCGGTGGCCGCGGCCAGCAGCCTGCGCAGTGCTGTCTTCATGGTTTCTCCTCCGGAGTCGGGATCCCCGCCATCGTCGCCGTCAGCGGCGGTCCGCCGACATGGGACCAACCCCCGGATTCGGCACTGGTGCCAGCCCCACCCGACCTCCTTCGGCAGGCGCCGAGCGGCCGAACGTCGGACCCATCGGCGAGGATGAGGACGTGCGTGCTCAGGCGTCGGTCCTGCATCTCGACCTGGACGCGTTCTACGCCTCGGTCGAGCAGCGGGACAAACCGTCGCTGCGCGGCAAGCCGGTGATCGTCGGCGGCACCGGCCAGCGCGGCGTGGTGGCGACCGCCTCCTACGAGGCCCGGCGATACGGTGTCCGGTCCGCGATGCCCACCCACGAGGCCCGCCGCCGCTGCCCGCACGCGGCCTTCCTGGCCGGCCGGTTCGACGCCTATCGGGAGGCCAGCCGGCAGGTGATGGACCTGCTGCACCGGCTGTCACCCCGGGTCGAGCCGCTGTCCCTGGACGAGGCGTTCGTCGACCTCGCCAGCACCGAGCCCGCGAACCCGTTCGGCCCCGTGATCTTCGACACGTCCGCCCTGACCGAGCTGGTGACCTCGATCAAGGCCGAGCTGGCCGCGGTCACCGGCGGACTGTCCTGCTCGATCGGGATCGCCAGTTCCAAGTTCATGGCCAAGGTGGCGACCGAGCTGGACAAGCCGGACGGATTGTTCATCGTCGAGCCGGGCACCGAGGTGGGGCTGCTCCGGCCGATGCAGGTGACGGTGATCCCGGGGGTCGGCCCGGTGACCACCGAGAAGCTCCGCCGGATCGGCATCAGCACCGTCGCCGACCTGCAGGCGATCCCACCCGACGAGCTGATCCGCGAGATCGGCCGGGCGCACGGCACCGGCCTGCTCGAGCTCGCGTTCGCCCGGGACGATCGCGCGGTCGAGCCGGAACGCGAGGCCAAATCGATCTCGGTCGAGGACACCTTCGCCACCGACCTGGTCGACCATGATCAACTCGGCGAGATCCTGGACCGGCACGCGGCTCAGGTCGGCCGCCGGCTGCGGGCCGCGCAGCTGTTCGCCCGGACCGTGACGATCAAGGTCCGGCAGCACGACTTCGCCACCCAGACCCGGGCCCGCACCCTGGCCACGGCCACCGACCGGACCGAGACCATCACCACGATCGCCCGCAGCCTGCTGACCCAGATCGACACCAGCAACGGGATCCGGCTGCTCGGCGTCGGGGTAGCCGGATTGACCGACGTGGTCCAGGAGGACCTGTTCGGCGATGATCCGGAGATCGCCGGAACGCCCAGCCCGGACCGGGATCCGGTCGATGATCATGCTCCCACCGAGTCCGGATCACCGGACACCGCCGGGGTCCGGCCGCGGCCCTCCTCCGGCTGGTATCCGGGCCAGGACGTCCGGCACGATGATCATGGTCCGGGCTGGGTCTGGGGCACCGGACTGAGCCGGGTGACGGTCCGCTTCGAGACCAGGGACACCAGGCCCGGACCGGTCCGTACGTTCGCCGCGAACGACCCCGCCCTGCACCCCGCCGGCTGACTCGGCCGGCCCCGTCCTGGCGAGGTCACGCAACCGTTGCGATTCGGTCCGGGTTTGGGGCGCCGTCGGTATCGCCGAGTGGATTGCCCTAGGGTTCATCCATGGCCGATCATGCGACACGGCTGCTCGGGGCAGCCGATCATCCTCGCCCTCCGGCTGCGGGACACCCACCGGCTCGCGCACCTCGGGCCGACGCCCGGCGCCGTCGCCAGTCCGGGTCCCGCTGATATGTGGGTCGGCTCAATCGAGTTCGACCTGCTGCTCGGCGAGGTCGGGTCGTTGAAGGAGAAGCGCTCCCTGGTCCGACCGCTGATCGCCGAGTTACGGCGCACGTACCAGCTGAGTGTCGCCGAGGTCGGCCATCTCGATCTGCACCGGCGAGCCGGAATCGGAATCGCCGCTGCCTCGGGGGACCATGCTCATCTGATCCAGATTCTGGACGCGGTCGAACGAAGCGTCGCCGCACGGCCCGAATCGGAGCTTCTCTCGGCGCGTCGGATCATCCGGAACACCGACGACTGACCGATCTCGGCGCGGGAAGCTTGCGGACGAGCCCGTAGGTGCGACAGTCTCACCTCTGGACCGGAGAAGTAACATGTGCCCCAACCGAAGAGAAGGCTTTTCAGTCAGCTATGAAGCTCTCTTTTTGTACGACCTGCATGGGCAGGGCTCACCATCTCAAGGAGACCCTGCCCAAGAACCTGCGGGACAGCGTCGACTGGTCGCGCCCGGACGACGTGGAGTTCGTCGTGCTCGACTACAGCTCGCCGGACGACCTGGCCGAGTGGATCACGACGGATGAGCGGCTCAAGCCGTATCGCGACGCCGGCATCCTGAAATTCGCCCGCTCCGAGGGGCAGACCTACTTCCAGCACTCGCACGCCAAGAACATGGCGCACTCCCTGGCCAGCGGCGACGTGCTGTGCAACGTGGATGCCGACAACTTCGTCGGCTTCGGCTTCGCGGCCTACCTGCGGGCGATCTTTCGCCGCCGACCGAACTCGATCGTGGCCTCGAACCGGCTCGACTACCGGCTCAATGCCGGTGTGCACAAGGGCTGCATGGGCCGGATCGCGCTGTCCCGGGAGAACTTTCAGCTGCTCGGCGGCTACGACGAGAGCGAGCGGTTCAAAGGGTGGTCCGGCGAGGACTCCGACCTGTTCATCCGGGCCGTCCGGAAGTTCATGCGGCCGGTGATGCTGCGCGACCGCCGGTTCCTCCGCGTGTTGCAGCACAGCGATCTGGAACGGATCAAGAACACGGAGTACGCCGACGCCGAGGACGAGATCGCCAAGATCGAGTCCCTGGACGGGTCCAACATGCGCCCGATCCTGCGCTACGTGGTCGACCGCGCCGTCGCCCCCCGGGTGGCCAACCGCGGCCGCCCGATCGGCGCCGGCTCCGTCGCCTGGTACGACGACCTCCGCCGCTCCGCCTGAGCGCCGGTTACACTTGTTGGTAGTTAGCTAACTACCGGGAGTTCGCGCATGAGCACCGTTTCGTCCCAGGAGTTCAACCGCAACCCGACCTCGGTCAAGCGAAAGGCCGACCAGGGTCCGGTCTACGTCACCGAACGCGGGCAGGTCTCCTACGTGGTGATCAATATCGAGGAGTTTCGCCGCCTCAAGGGAAGTCCGGCGACCGACCTCGTCTCCCGGCTCCGATTGGACGGGTACGACGACGTCGAACTGCCCGAAGTCGGCCTGGGCATCGATGGCGCCGCCCTCTGATGTATGTCCTCGATACCAACGTCATCTCTGAGATCCGCAAGCGGACAGCCAACCCGGTGGTCGTCGACTGGGTCCGGAGGCACGACGAGGAGTCGCTCTACCTCACCACCATCACTGTCTACGAGCTGAAGCGCGGGATCCTGGACATCCCAGAACGTGACGCCGAACAGGCCCGTGCCTTCGATGGCTGGCTCGACGCGGTGCTGGACACCTTCCACGGCCGAATCCTGCCGCTCACCACCGAAGCCGCGCTCCGGGCGGCCGAGACCAACAAGCTGACCAACGTCAAGCTGAAGGACTGCCTGATCGGCGCCATCGCAGACACCAACACGATGTTCGTCGTGACCAGGAACGACCGGCATCTCGCCAGGGTCGCCGAACGCGTGATCAACCCCTGGTCCGAACCGCCGGACTGACTGACCCTCCCCTCAGTGGGTGGGGAAGCCGAGGTTGACCTGGGTTTCGGAGGGGTCGGGCCAGCGGGTGGTGACCACCTTGCGCCGGGTGTAGAAGTTGAAGCTCTCCGGGCCGTAGATGTGGGTGTCGCCGAACAGCGACCGCTTCCAGCCGCCGAAGGAGAAGATCCCGACCGGGACCGGGATCGGCACGTTGACGCCGACCATCCCGACCTCGATGTCGAACTCGAACGAGCGGGCCGTCTTCCCGTCCCGGGTGAAGATCGCCACGCCGTTGGCGTACTGGCACTGGTTGACCAGCCGGACGGCGTCGTCGTAGCTGTCGACCCGGACCACGGACAGCACCGGGCCGAAGATCTCCTCGTCGTAGACCCGCATCCCGGGCTTGACGTGATCGACCAGACTGACGCCGAGGAAGAAGCCGTCGCCCTCGAACTGCTGCTGCCGACCGTCGACCACCACGGTCGCACCCTCGTCGGCGGCGCCGGCCACGTAGGAGGCGACCCGGTCCCGGGCCTGGGCAGTGATCAGCGGGCCCATCTCGGACTCGGGGTCGGTGCCGTCGCCGATCCGCAGCTTGCCGATCCGTTCCTGCAGCAGCTCGATCAGCGGGTCGGCGACGTCGCCGACGGTGACCAGCACCGACACTGCCATGCAACGTTCCCCGGCCGAGCCGTAGGCGGCCGAGACGGCGGCGTCGGCGGCCGCGGGCAGGTCGGCGTCCGGCATCACGACCATGTGGTTCTTCGCCCCGCCCAGCGCCTGCACCCGCTTCCCGGTCTCGGCCGAGCGGCGGTAGACCGTTTCGGCGATCGGGGTCGAGCCGACGAAGCTGACCGCGGCGATGCCCGGATGGTCGAGGATCGCGTGTACGGTCTCGGCGTCGCCGTTGATCACGTTGAGCACCCCGGGCGGCAGACCGGCCTCGGTCAGCCGCTCCGCGATCCACAGCGCGGCCGACGGATCCCGCTCGCTCGGCTTCAAGATCACCGTGTTGCCGCAGGCGATCGCGCCGGTGATCATCCACAGCGGCACCATGGCCGGGAAGTTGAACGGGGTGATGCAGGCGACCACGCCGATCGGCTGCCGGACCTGATGCACGTCGACACCGCGGGACACCTGCTCGGCGTACTCCCCCTTCAGCAGGTGCGGCAGCCCGGCGCAGAAGTCGACGTTCTCCAGGCCGCGGCTGATCTCACCGGCCGCGTCCGACAGCACCTTGCCGTGCTCGGCGGTGATCAGTGCCGCCAGCTCGGCCGACCTGGTCTTGATCAACTGCCGGAAGGCGAACATCACCTCGGCCCGCTTGGTCAGCGACGTCGCCCGCCACTCCGGGAACGCCGCGGCGGCGACCTCGACCGCGGCACCGAGCTCGGCCGCATCGGCCAACGCGACCTCGCCGGATTGCCGACCGGTCGCCGGATTGAACACGGGCCCGACCCGCTCCCCGCCCTCGATGATTCTGCCCTGGACATAGTGACCGATCCTCATGGACCGACAGTACGTTCATCGTCTCCTGCGGCGCGAGGGTGCCCTTGGATTGTTCGTTCCCTGAACCTGTCGAAGAGCACGCACCATCACGATCGACGACGATCACCCGGGGTGAGGTGATCGTCGAGTGGTGAGTTGTCGACCTAGATCGAGCGATCTCACGTCGCTAGGTCGCCAGTCGGCGCACCGGGGGTCGGGCTCGACGGGTTGTCGGAGAGGGGGTCGGGGTGCCTCTGCGCCTGTCGAAGGGCGAGCCCGGCGATCTTCGAAACACGCAGGCGGCGCCGCCCACGGCTTCGGCGGCGGCTGCCTGCCCCAAGGACATCAGGGCCTTCGTCGAGCGCATCCGGGTTCCCGGGGATGGCCGGACCTCAGGGGGCACTGGGTATCCGTTCGGTCGGAGGGCTCGCCTCGGCACGGCGGAAAAGCGCAGCAAAGGGGCCGGCTTCGGTCGCCGGTCGCCCAGGTCCTCCCGCTCGCCTGTCTGCCTGCGTCGAGTGTGGCCTTATCCACCCGAAAAGTGCCGGTTGACGTGGATCAGGTCACTCTCGGCGGGCGCGACACCGGAAGCGGCGGACTGGACGCAAGCGACGCCGAAACCTGCCCCCTTCGCTGCCGAGAAAGTCTCCACGGGCTTGCGCAAGGCGCGGCTGCCAGCTGGGGTACAGCCGGAGACGCGGTCATCCGCCCGACCAGACACTCGCCGAAGCTTCCGCGCCATCGGTCGACACCGCTCCCCCTCCGTGCAGCGCTGCCAACCCGACGCACCGTCCACCGTCGCCTCACTGCTCAGGAAGCGTGAGTCCCGCACGAGGAACGCGCGTCGCTCAGGTGGCCAGGCCCAGGGCGAGCCAGGCCAGGGTTTCGCTGGAGGCGGCGTCGGCGACCTCGTCGAGCAGGTAGCCGGCGGCGACCTCGGCCAGGGCGGACGGGGCCGCGGCCCAGTCCCGGCCGACCGCGATCGTCGCCTGCTCGTCGGCGAAGCGCAGCACGGCGACCAGGGCCGCCCGGCGCTCGGTGTCCAGTGCCGGGCGGGCCGGGGCGGTCTCGCCGCTGCACAGGTACGGCCCGGCGGCTTGGAGCCGGGACCGGAAGGCCGGCGACGGGCGCTCCAGGTTCCGGTGGATGGCGGCGAGCAGCTCCAGCTCGGCGACGCCGCGGGCATCCAGCGGCAGGGTCGGCCGGTCCGGGATGGCGCCGGCCAGCGCGCCGGCCCGTTCGATGATCCCGGTGATCGACTGGCCGCGGATCACCCGGGCCAGGCAGGCCTGGGTGACCGCGAAGCCGAGCCCGGGATCGATCTGGTCGCGGCACAGGATCCAGTCGACCGCCAGGTCCAGCGGATCCCGTTCGCCGGTGCGGTGGTGCTCCAGGCAGAGCAGGGTCGCGTCCAGCCCGGTCCGCGGGCCGGCGTCGACCAGTCCGGCGGTGATCACCTCGAGCGCGTCGGTGGCCTGATCCGGATCGGTCGCGGTGCCGGCGCTGAGCGCCATGTGCAGCACGATCCCGTCCGCGGCCGACAGGGCCGCCGCGTCGGGTCCGGTGGCCGGTGGGAACCGGTCGACCCGTTCCCCCAGGGCCTGCTCCATCGGAGCCGTCCAGCCGAGATCGAAGGTCACGGTGCCGCGAGCCGACCGTTCCTCGATCCGGAACCGTCCGGCCCGGTCGGACATCAGCTCGGTCAGCTCGCCGCCCGGCCCGCGCATCATGCCGTCGACGCCGATCAGATCGTCCGGCACGATCAGGGCGGCGTCCGGATCGCCGCGCAGGTCGATCGGCTCGCCGACCGTCCGCACCGCCGGCCAGGGCACGATGCCGCGCCGGCGCTCGGTCAGCCGGGCGACATCGTCGTACCAGGACCACTGCCAGGTCAGTACGTAGCCGGCACCGGGCCGCAGCCGCAACGGCCCGGTGATCAGCCCTGTGTCGGTGATCTCGGCGATCGATCCGGTGACCAGCCGTCCGGCCAGGATCGGGCCCGCACCGTCCCGGGGCCGGATCACCAGCTCCGCCTCGGCTCCGGCCGCGATCGGGTGGCCGACCATCTCCTCGCCGAGCTTCAGGTCCAGCCGCACGGCGTCGACGGCCAGGTCCGCCGCCGAATCGTTCGACAGCCGGACCCGCCAGCCCCAACCGACCGCGAGGGCATGCCGGACCGCGAGGGTCAGTCCGTCACCCGCGGTCAGGTCGACGTCGATCTCGTCCTCGTCCACCGCCAGCCGGGCCACCGTCGGCCGGTGTGACCGGCCGGCGATGATCACCTCGCCGACGCTGCCGCCGGACAGATAGCTGCGGTCACCGGCCAGGGCGGCCACGATCCGGCCGTCGTCGTCGACGTCGAGCCGGCCGGGCGGCACCTCGAAGATCATCCGCGACGTTGGCATCGACCGCACCAGAACAGATTTCGACCGGCCAGCACTTCGGTCCTGATCATCGACCCGCAGACCCAGCAGGGCATCCCGTTGCGCCGGTAGACATACACCTCACCACCATGGTCGTCAGCTCGCGGCGGCCGTCCCATCGCCTCCGGCGTGTGCTCCGGCTGGACCGTGTCGATCCGGTTGTCGATCACACCCTTGGGCATCAGCAGGATCAGGTCGGCCCAGATCGCCTGCCAGCTGCGGCGGCTGAGCTTGTGGCCCGGCCGGTGCGGGTTGATCCGGTTCCGGAACAGCACCTCGGCGCGGTAGACGTTGCCCACCCCGGACAGGATCTCCTGATCCATCAGCAGCGCCGCCACCGACCGGGACGACCGGTGGATCCGCCGCCAGGCCAGCTCCGGATCGGCGTCGTCGCGGAGCGGATCCGGGCCCAGCCGAGTGATCAGTTCGGCGACCTCGGCCGCGGTCCGCACCGTGCAGAGCTGAGGCCCGCGCAGATCGGCGACGAGTTCGGGCGTGGCCAGCCGGACCCGGACCTCACCCTGCGGCAGCGCCGGCGGACCGAACCGCAGCGTGCCGATCAGGCCGAGATGGATGTGCAGCAGCCGATCACCGGCGAACTCGATGAACAGCTGCTTGCCGTGGGCGGTGGCGCTGATCAACTCCGAACCGTCGAGCAGCGCGGCGGACTCGGCGAAGCGGCCCTGCGGGCTGGTTACCGCAGGCGCCCGGCCGCCGAATCCGGCGGTCACGTCGACCGCCAGTCGATGCAGGGTATGACCTTCCGGCATGTCACCTTCCTCGCCGGGCCGAGCCCGACGCCGCATGTTTCGTCCCGGCGAACCGGGCCCAACGCAGGGACCGAGACTATTACGGTGTCGCCCCTGAACCGCGCTGCCGTGCCAGTACCTTGTACTAGTCTCTTCCCTATGACAGGTGCGGCCGCATCGGCCCCGACCACCACCCACGAAACCACCGAACAAACCCGTGACGGCCGGCCCCGGGACTTCGGTCGCGACGGCGGGTCCGGGCTGGTCACGCTCGACCGGGCGATGCGGGCCCGGGACGTGTCGCTGCCGACGCCGGAGGACGACCGGCTGGCCGAGTCCGTACTGGCCGAACTGCTGGCCCGCGCCGAGGGCCGCCGGCCGCGGCGCCCCTGACCTGCTGCGCTAGTCCTCGGTGCCCCGACGCTCCTCGTACGCGCCGATCTGCTGGATCCGGCGGGAGTGCCGCTCCTGGGCGCTGAACGGGGTGGTCAAAAAGGTGCGGACGAGGGCGACCGCCTCGTCGGAATCGTGCATCCGGGCGCCGATCGCGATCACGTTGGCGTCGTTGTGCTGCCGGGACAGCTCCGCGGTCTCGGTGTCGTACGCCAGCGCAGCCCGCACCCCGACTACCTTGTTGGCGGAGATCTGCTCGCCGTTCCCGGAGCCGCCGATCACCACCCCCAGCGAGCCCGGATCCGCCACCACCCCAAGTGCTGCGGGGATGCAGTAGACGGGGTAGTCGTCGTCCGGGTCGTACACCCGCGGCCCGTGATCGACAACGTCATGGCCTTCCGCCCGCAGCACCGACACCAGATGGTTCTTCAACTCGAACCCGGCGTGATCGCTGCCCATGTGTACGCGCATAGGAAAACTATGTCAGGTCCCGCCCGCTCCGGTCCCGGCACCGGCCCGAGCGCTCGAAGATCAAGATCGGGGTGGTGTCCGGCCACCTTCTATGCTCACTGCCATGACGTTGCGGCGGCGGGTCCTGCTCGGCACGGTCGGATTCGCCGCTCTCGGCGTCGCCGGCTGTGGACTGTGGCCCGACGGCGACGGCGAACGGCCGACCTGCGTCGCCCGATCGGCCCTGACCGGTCACGACAGCCTCGGCGACGCGCCGCTGCGCTACGAGGTGGACGACCAGGGCCGGACCTTCTCCTTCGACACCGCGTTCTACGACCGGTTGATCGACTGGCTCGGGTTCTTCCGGGAGCAGACCGGCAGCACCGTCTCCGCGATCAGCACCTACGGCAGCTGGACCGACGGCGGGGTGGAGTGCTCCTCCTGGCACAACGCCGGCCGGGCCTTCGATCTTGCTCGGCTCCGGCACCAGGGCAGCGACGTGATCTCCTGCCGGTACGACCAGTGGCGGACCGCCCCGGCGGCGCAGCAGCGGCCGCTGCTGCGCCGCTACTGGGCCACCGCGGCCAGCCTGCACCATCATTTCCGGGACGTGCTGACCTACCTCTTCGATGATCAACACCTGAACCACATCCACGTCGACAACGGCCAGACCGGTGCCGAGCTGTCCACCTTCACCGGTCAGTCCCGGGTCCAGATCCACGCGGTGCAGGCGATCTGCAGCCACGTCTGGGATCGGCCGGTGCCGATCGACGGTCTGTGGGCGGACGCGACGAAACAGGTGGCGGCGGAGATCACCAACGGCCTCGGCGTCGGTGACGATCTCGGCGACGCGGACACCTGGCGGGCCTTCCTGCGAGCCAGCACGGCCCGGTTCGGCTGATCGATTGCCTGGTCGTTCCCTGAGCTTGTCGAAGGGCAGGCCCGATCGTCCATGCCCCTTCGACAGGCTCAGGGATCGAACCTCTCTCACTCGTGGCAGGATCGAGACCATGTTCCCGGACAACCTCACCCGCGCCGAGGCGATGGCACGGTCGGCCCTGATCGAGACCTTCCGCTATCAGATCGAGATCGATCTGTCGGGCCGCGGTGTCGCCGACCCGGCTGTCACGTTCCGCTCCACCGCGAGGATCCGGTTCCGCGCCCGGGAGGCCGGGAGCATCCACGTCGACGCGATCGCCGACCGGGTGATCACCGCGACCCTGAACGACACCGAGCTGGATCCGGGCGCGTTCGCCGCCAGCCGGCTACCGCTCGAACTCACCGCCGGTGATCATGAACTGACAGTCACCGCGGAGTTCCGGTACAGCCGTAGTGGACTCGGCCTGCACCGGTTCGAGGACCCGGCCGACGGCAAGGTCTACTGCTACAGCCAGTTCGAATCGGCCGAGGCCCGGCGGGTGTTCGGCTGCTTCGAACAGCCGGATCTGAAGGCCCGGTTCACGATCGCGGTGATCGCGCCGCAGCACTGGACCGTGATCGGCAACGGTGTGCTGGCCGACCGGTCGGCGGACCCGGATCCCGAGCTGGCGCGCTGGCAGTTCGCCGAGACCGAACCGTTCTCGACCTACCTGGTCGGCCTGGTCGCCGGCGAGTACGAGCAGGTGATCGCCGACCGCCCGGCCGGCGGGACCGGCGCACCGATGTCCTTGCTGGTCCGGGATTCGGTGCTGCCGCAGCTGGACGCGGAGCGGATCTTCGACATCACCCGGGGCGGCTTCGACGTGTTCGAGGCCGCGTTCGGCTACCCATACCCGTTCGGCAAGTACGACCAGGCGTTCGTGCCGGAATACAACATGGGCGCGATGGAGAACGTCGGCTGCATCGTGCTCCGGGACGATCTGGTGTTTCGCAGCCGGGTCACCAAGTCCGCGCACGACAACCGGGACAACATCGTCCTGCACGAGCTGGCCCACATGTGGTTCGGCGACCTGGTGACGATGCGCTGGTGGGACGACCTGTGGCTGAAGGAGTCCTTCGCCGAGTGGGCGGCGACGTTTGCGCAGAGCCGGCTGGATCCCGATCCGCGGCTGGCCTGGGCGACGTTCTGCAACAAGCGCAAGACCTGGGCCTACCGGCAAGATCAACTGAGCAGCACCCATCCGGTGGCCGCGGACATGATCGATCTCGAGGCGGTGGAGCAGAACTTCGACGGGATCACCTACGCCAAGGGCGCCTCGGTGCTGCGGCAGCTGGTCGCCTTCGTCGGCGAGGACGCGTTCCTGGCCGGCGTCCGCCGCTACTTCGCCGATCACGCCTTCGGCAACACCGAGCTGTCCGACCTGCTGGTCGCGCTGCAGCACGCCTCCGGCCGCGATCTGTCCGGCTGGTCCGCGCAATGGCTGGAACAGGCCGGCGTGAACACGCTTCGCGGCGACTTCGCGGTCGCCGCCGACGAGACGTTCACCAGCTTCGTGATCAAGCAGGACGCCCCGGCGGAATGGCCGACGTTGCGTGATCACCGGATCGCGATCGGACTGTACCGGCTGACCGACGGCCGACTGGTCCGGACCGAGCGGATCGAGACCGACCTCGCCGGCCCGGTCACCGAAGTGCCCGAGCTGGTCGGTCTGACCCGGCCCGACCTGATCTTGCTCAACGACGACGACCTGACCTACGCCAAGGTCCGGCTGGATCCCCGATCACTGAGCACCCTGGTGGAACGGATCGACCTGATCGACGATCCGCTGGCCCGCGCAGTCTGCTGGGGATCGGCCTGGGACCTGTGCCGCGACGGCGAGCTGCCGGCGGCGGACTACGTCGACCTGGTGCTGCGCGGGGTCGCGATCGAGTCGGACCTGACCGCGGTCGAGGCCGTGCTGCAGCAGGCGTTGCAGGCCGCTCAGACCTACACCCCGCTGGACCGGCGGGCGGCGACCCGGCGGACCTGGCAGGACGGGCTGGCCGGCCTGCTGGCCAAGGCCGAGGCCGGTTCTGATCATCAGCTGGCGCTGGCCAAGGCCTACGCGCACGCCTCGCTCGATGACCACGCCGGGACTGTGCTGCGTGGTTGGCTGGACGGCTCCGAGGTGCCGGACGGACTGGCCGTTGATCAGGACCTGCGCTGGATCCTGATCATCAATCTGGCCCGGCTGGGCTTGATCGACGACGCGGTGATCACCGCCGAGTCGGCCCGGGACAACACCATCACCGGGGCCGAGCAGGCAGCCGGGGCCCGCGCGGCCCGGCCCGATCCGGCCGCGAAGACCGAGGCGTGGCGGCTGGCGGTGGAGGCGGACGGCGTGCCGAACGAGACCCAGCGGCAGACCTGTCTCCGGTTCAATCAGCCCGACCAGGACGAGCTGCTGCGGCCGTATCTGGCCGACTATCTCGCGGCCGCGGCGGCGATGTCGGCCGGCACCGGAGTCTGGGCGACCCGCGGCACCTCGCTCCGGGACAACGCGCTGACCCTGCTCTATCCGCGGCTGGCGGACAGCTCCGCCCAGCTCGAGACCGTGAACGACTGGCTGGCCCGGACCGAGCTGACCCCCTCGGTCCGCCGGATCGTCTCCGAGAAGCGGGACGAGACGGCCCGGGCGCTGGCGGCTCAGCGGGCGGCGTCGGGCAGCCGGTAGAGCCCGGCCTGGCCCGGTGCCAACTCGGTGCCGCCCGGTTCCGGTGCGCCGACCTCGGTCGCGCCGGCCGGCAGGACCGGTGGCCGGGCGCGGTCGCCGACGTTGAGCAGCAGCCGGTAGCGGCGACCGTCCAGTGCAGTCACCGTGACACCGGCCAGGCCGGCCGCCAGCTCACTGTCCTGGCGGCCGGCGCCGTTGCGCTCGGCGAAGTCGGCGGTACGAGCTCGGCCGCAGCCGGCCAGGACCGCGAACGCGTGCTCGACCAGCACGCTGCCCGGCGCTGCGTACCGCGGCCCAACCTCGGTGGGGAAGCAGATCTCCTCCACGAACAGGGACTGCTGCGGCCCGCCCCGCCGCCGCCCGGACCGGTCCACGGTCAGCTGGCCGCTCCCCCACAGGCCGACTACGCCGAGCACGTCGTCGACATTGAGCCAACGGCCCAGTTCCAGCGATTCGTCGTCGCCCGGCGTGCGCTCCAGGGTGCCGCCGCCGTGCTCGTACCGGCGTCGGGCGGCGTTGTAGACGTCGTTCGGCACGGTCAGGTGCAGCCCCTTCACCGTCCCGACGCCGACCCACCAGTCGGCGGTCACCGTGCGGTGGATGCCGATCATGGTGTGCTCGTCCGGCAGCGCCGCGATCGCGATCATGGTCCGGGCGCCGTCGCCGCCGGACCAGCCCTCCGGGATGGTCAGCCGGGCCCCTTCGAGCACCGTGCCGGAGGTGACGAAGCCGCCGTCGAAGGAGCGGACCCGGCTGCGTTCGACCCGCCGGGACAGCCGGCCCAGCCCGCCGGCGCCGAGGCCGTCGCGATGATCACCGAGCAGCCGGATCTCCGGCGCCAGGTTGAGATCCCACTCGGCCAGCGAGCTGTCGGTGAGCGGCACGCACAATCCCTGGGTCAGGCTGAACGATCGCCAGGAGTACGAGGCCAGCCGGTGCCGACCGCGGTGCACCACCGCCTGATGATCATGATCGACCCAGTCCAGGGTGATTGTTTCCGGCACTTCGACAGGCTCCGGAATCGTTGAAAGAGAACGGGGCAGCGTCGGCTCCGACTCGGCGGAGAAGACCTGGGCCATGGCCAGTGCGCTGGCCCGGTCGCTCTCCAGCCGGGTGTAGTAGTACGGGCTGGCCGCGGCCAGTTCGGCCAGCCGCTCACCGTAGAAGCTGCCGTCGGCGTTGCCGGCCTGCTCCCGCCGGATCAGCTCGACCTGGGCCCGCAGCAGGTCGCCTGCGCCGGCGTCACCGAGGTGATCGGCGGCGTAGCACAGCGCGGGCAGCAGGTATTCCTGGCAGTAGGCGTAGCGGACCCGGCTGTCGCCGCCGATCCGCAACGCCCGCCCGTCCGGGGCGATCAACGGCCGTGTCAGCCGCCACAGATCGCCCTGGTGGTGGTGCAGCGCCTCCGGCGCCGGCTCCTTCCGCCGCTTCAGGTCGAAGTGCAGGATCGCCGCGTTGCTGGCGCAGATGATCATGTAGCCGACGTTCAGATAGCCGTGATGATCAAGGGCGTAGGAGTCGAAGAAGTTCGCCCCGCGGTGCCGGTCCCGGATCGGCAGCCCGTCGACGATCGCCAGGTCGGTCGCGTCGGCCGAAACGCTGACGCCGTTGATCAGAAAGGTCCGGGCCAGCTCCTCCCAGGCTGCTCGGCGCGGATGATCGGGGACCCGCTGCGCGGTCCGCCAGAGCAGCGCGCCGGTCCAGAGGTTCGACTCCGGCCCGTTGCGGCCGGAGTCGTTCCAGACGTCGCCGACCACGCCGACGGCCGGGCCGCGGTGGTAGGAGGTGCGAATCCACTCCGCCTCGCTGACCAGCACCCGGTCCAGGCCGGCCGCGAGGTCGGCGTCGATCCGGTCGCCGAGCAGGTCGACCGCGAACATCATCCGTTCCAGCCCGAGCGGGCTGATCCAGGTGTGCCCCCAGGCCGTGCCGTCGGCACACTGGCCGCCGCCGGCGTGGTGGCTGCGGACGCTGAACCGGAGCGCCCCCAGCGCCCGCGCCGCCATCGCCGAGTCGCCGGTGATCGCCGCCAGCGATCCCACCGCGGCGAAGTACTTCTGGTTGGTCTGCACGCCCCAGTTGTTGTAGCCGGAGCCGTACCAGCCGAGCACACCGTCGCCGGCCGGGTCGATCCAGTAGCGTTCGGCCGCGGCCGCCCAGCCGGTGAGCGATTCGATCATGATCGCGGAGTCGGTGGCCGCGGTCACCGCGCTGCCGCCTGCTGCCAGGCCTCGGTGAATTCGGCCACCATCTCGTCGCCGCCGCCCTTCATGAATCTGGCCACTCCGTCCGACCAGGCCGAGACCGGTTTGCGCCCGTACACGATGTCGATCTCCAGCGCGGCCAACTCGTTGCGCAGACCGTCGGAGCGCCGGGAGAAGGTCGGCGAGTAGAGCCCGAGAGTGGGGTCCTTGACCGCCTTCCGGGTCGCCTGCCGCTGGTAGTCCTGCGCCGCCTGCGCGACCTCGCGCCGACCGCGGGCGTAGATCACCCGCGCCGCGTCGGCCAGGTAGAGGGTGCCGAGATTTATCTCGTCGCCATGATCGGGAATGGTCACCGGATCGGTGCCGTCGAGCCGGTAGTGGGTGCCCTCGATGCCGAACTTCGCGAACAGGTATTCGGCGGTGCCGAACGGCGCGGCGAGCCAGTTGGCGATCTTGAGCAGCGTTTCGACCCGATCGCCGGCGTTCCGGTTGATCGCCGCGAAGTCCACGTTCGGGATCGGTATCAGCTGGGTGCCCTGGCCGCCGTCGTACCCGGGAACGGGCAGCGCGCGCAGCTCGAAGCCGGCCACCCGCGCGTGCTGGGTGTAGAGACTGAACCAGGCGATGAAGGAGTCCTCGAGCAGCACGCAGGTGCCGGCCCCGAGCCAGTTCTTCTGCACCGGTGTGCCGGTCGCGGCGCCGTCGGGGTGGATCAGCCCCTCGTCCCGCAGCTTCCGGGCCGCCTCGAGCGCCGTCTGCTGCCGCTCGTCGGTGTAGGTGCAGGAGAAGCCGGCGCCGGAGACCGCGAACACGTTCGGGAGGTCGACCATCGATCGGAGGAAGTTCAGCGGCGCGTCGGTCAGCGCCCAGCGGCTCCGGTCCGCGTCGGTCAGTTCCCGGCACAACGTGTGGAACTCCTCGAAGTTCTTCGGGTTGTCGGTCAGCCCGGCCGCGCGGAGCAGGTCGTCCCGGGCGAACAGCACCGGCAGGTTCATCAGCCCGCGCTGGATCGGCAGGCCGAGGATCTTGCCGTCGAAGACGACCTGCTTCCAGGAGTCGGTCGGGATGTTGGCCAGCCCCGGATAGTTCTTGATCTTGTCGCCGCCGAGGTGCTCGGTCAGATCCGCCACCGACTTGTGCATGAATTCCGGCAGCGACTGGATCGTGCCGACCGAGAACAGGTCGGGAAGATCACCGCCGGCCACCGTGGTGGCGAACTTGGCGTCGTAGTCGGCCGAGGTGGTGATGCCGATGTCCAGCTCGCAACCGAGCCGCCGGTTCAGCTCCTGCCAGTACGCGTTCTGGGCGAGCGCCGGCGGGACGGTGAACGAGGTCGGCACCATCGCGGTCACCCGCTGCCCGTCGCCGGGGGTCTCGGGCGCGAACGGCTGCGGCGACGCCGGGTAGTCGAAGAACGCCGGGCTGCACCGGTCGACCTCGCCGGGCAGATCGGGCCGCGCCCCGGCGAACGGCAGGTAGGCCGGCAGCGCCGCGTCGTCGACCGCCGTGCCCGCGGACTGCTGCTGCGGTCCGCTGCAGCCGGCGGCACCGGCCAGGGCCGCGGCGCCGCAGCCGGCCAGGAACCGCCGGCGACCGACCGTGGCCTCGATGTTGATCATGGATCCCCTCCTGTACCAGGGCGTTCCACTGTATGGAAAACGCCTTCCAGTCGTCAATCGGCCGTCCCTCGGACCGAGACGTGCTGTACTTCCCCAGGAGATGTGCCGGGCTCGCCGTGCGAAGGGGACGAGATGAACGACCAGCCTGCCGAGGAGAGCGCCGATCCGGAAGCCCGGACCGAGGCGCTGTCGGCATTGCTGCAGACCGAGGACGCGGGCATCCAGACCACGTCGCAGGTCAGCATGGCGCTGATCGGCATCGTCACCGCCTACCTGCCGGTGTCGGTCTTCGCCGTCTATCAGGAGGGCTTCCCGCCGGTCCTGATCGGCTATCTGCCGTGGCCGGTGGTCTTCCTGATGCTCTACCAGACGGTGATGATCGCGGGCGCCTCCCGCCGGGCCCGGTCGGCCCGACTGCTGGAGGCGGAGCTGATCCGGATCGCCGGAATGGAAGCTGAATCGCGCCGCGGCCTGATCGGCGCGCGGGCCCGGAACCCGATCACCAACCTGTACACGATCGTCCAGGAGCGCGGTGATCGTTGGGTGTCCCGCTACATCGCCGCCCTGCTGCCGTTCCTCGGGCTGTTCGCGCTGGGTGTCGTCTACACCTTCTTCATGTGCATCGAGGCGGCCCGGCTGAACCCCGACTACCCGACCCGGTTCTGGGTGCTGATCGTCCCGTCCCTCGGCGCGGTGCTGCTCTGGTCGATCTTCGCGGACTCGGCGATGAGCTATTTCACCCCGCGCTACAAGATCAACATCTGGGTGCCGATCGCGGCCCTGACCGGGATCTGGCTGCAGGGCCAGCAACCGGATCTGAAGACGCCGGTGCTGTTGCTGTTCTCGGTGCTGAGTGCGCTGCTGGTCACTGCCGCCGCGATCGCCCGGCCGATCAAGCCGCCCGGATATCAGGTCATCCTGCGCTCCGGCATCGCCGGCATCCTGTTGTCCAGCCTGGCCTACTGGCTGGTGGTGGTGCCGACCCAGGGCCTGCGGACCGAGGAGGCGACGCTCTGGGCCAACATTTCGATGCACGTCGTGGCGCCGATCGTGGTGATCGCCGGGGTCCGGGTCGGGCACTCGCTGATGAAGCCGCTGACCGGACGTCAGGTGCTGGCGATGATGATCTTCCCGATCGGGTACGTGATCACACTGTGGACGGCCAACGCCGCGTTCGGGGTGCCGATCCCGTACTTCTTCCTCGATCCGCACCAGATGGCGCCCGGCATCATCGCCGTCGTTTGCGTCGCCGTGGCCGGCTTCTACGTCCTGATCGGCCTGATCGACCGCCTCCCGCTCCTCCGCCGCACTGCTTGATCGCAGAGTTGTCAGAACTGAAGCTGGCTATAGCCAGCCTCAGTTCTGACAACTCTGCAGAAGTGGGGGGCTAAAAGCCGAGGCGGTTGAGTTGCTTGGCGTCGCGCTGCCACTCTTTGACCACCTTGACCTTGAGGTCGAGGAAGACCGGGGTGCCGAGCATGGCCTCGATCTGCTTCCGGGCGGCCGTGCCGATCTCCCGCAGCCGGGCGCCACGATGGCCGATCACGATCCCCTTCTGCGAGTCGCGTTCCACCACCATCGAGGCGTAGATGTCGAGCAGCGGCTTCTCCGCCGGGCGGCCCTCGCGCAGGCCCATCTCCTCGATCATCACCGTGATCGAGTGCGGCAACTCGTCCCGGACCCCCTCCAGTGCGGCCTCGCGGATCAGCTCCGCGACCAGGGTCTCCTCAGGCTCGTCGGTGATCTCGCCGTCCGGATAGAGCGGCGGACCCGCCGGCAGCAGCCCGGCGAGGACGCCGGACAGCACGTCGAGTTGATCACCGCCGGTCGCCGACACCGGGACGATCTCGGCCCAGCTGATGCCCAGTTCGCCTTCCAGGGCGGAGAGCCGGAGCAGGTGCTCGGCCATCCGCTCCTTGCTCACCAGGTCGGACTTGGTGGCGATGCCGACCAGCGCGGGCCGCTTGGGCAGCTTGGCGATCTCGCCGACCAGGTAGCTGTCGCCGGGTCCGATCTTCTGGTTCGCCGGCAGGCAGACGCCGATCACGTCGACCTCGGACCAGGTGCCCCGAACGACGTCGTTCAGCCGCTCGCCGAGCAGCGTCCGCGGCTTGTGCAGGCCGGGAGTGTCGATCAAGATCAACTGTGCGTCGGCCCGGTGCACGATGCCGCGGATGGCGTGCCGGGTGGTCTGCGGCTTGGACGAGGCGATCGCGATCTTGGTCCCGACCAGCGCGTTGGTCAGCGTCGACTTGCCGGCGTTCGGCCGGCCGACGAAACAGGCGAAGCCGGACCGGAATTCCGCCGGCTCGACCGCGTCAGTCACGGAGATTCCCGTCCGGGTCGGCCTGCAGGATCGTCACGGCGGCGCCGCCGCCGCCGAGATCGGTGATCACGGTCCGGTCGGCGTCCGTCAACGGTCCTTCACCGACCAGCGCTACGGCCTCCAGGCCCGGCGCGCCGGAGGAGACCCCCATCGCGACGGCCACCGCCACCGCGGACAACTTCAGGTGCGGCAGGTCGACGGTGGTCGCCGCATAGGTCCGGCCGTCGGTGTCGCGAATGCAGGCTCCCTCGGCGGCGCCGGTCCGGACCCGGGCCGCGCGGGCCAGCTTGATGATCTTGTCGTCCTCGGCTGAGCTGGCCTGCCCTTCGACAGGCTCAGGGATCGAGCGGGACGGCTCAGGGATCGAGGGGGCCGGCTCGGGGAACGATGATGCGGTGCTCATGATCAGTTGGCCTTCGCGGTCGAGTCCGATGGGGTCATCTCCTGGGCCTCGGCGGTCTGCGCCGCCAATCGGCGGACCACCACGGTACCGATCCGGTTGCGCCGGCCGGTGGAGCGGTCGGCCACCAGCTCCAGGCCGTGATAGGTCACGGTCGAGCCGACGATCGGCACCTTGTTCAACAGCTTGGCCATCAGACCGCCGACGGTGTCAACATCCTCTTCGTCCAGGTCGAGGGCGAACAGCTCGCCGAGCTCGTCCACGCCGAGCCGCGCCGACACCCGATATCGATCATCGCCGAGCCGGGTGACGTCGGTGTTCTCCTCGTCGTACTCGTCGGTGATCTCGCCGACGATCTCCTCCAGGATGTCCTCGATCGTCGCCATCCCAGCGGTGCCGCCGAACTCGTCCACCACGATCACCAGGTGGGTCCGCTTCAGCTGCATCTCCCGCAGCAGTTCGTCCACCGGCTTGGAGTCCGGGCACCACTCCGGTGTCCGCATCACCGAGGCGACCCGCTCCGTGGTCTCCGACTTCGAGTTGTCGTAGACGCGCTTGATCACGTCCTTGAGATAGAGCACGCCGACCACGTCGTCCAGGCCGCCGTCGCCGATCACCGGGATCCGGCTGAAGCCGGAGCGCAGCGCGAGCGACATCGCCTGCCGCAGCGTCTTGTTGCTCTCGATGAAGACCATGTCGGTCCGCGGCACCATCACCTCGCGGACGATGGTGTCGCCGAGCTCGAAGACGGAGTGGATCATCCGCCGCTCGCCGGACTCGATCACTTCGCTCGCCTCGGCCAAGTCGACCAGCTCCCGCAGCTCGGCCTCGGTCGCGAACGGACCCTCGGAGAATCCCTTGCCCGGGGTCAGCGCGTTGCCGATCAAGATCAGCAACTGGGACAGCGGTCCGAGCACCCGGGTCAGCCCGACCAGCGGCCCGGCGAACAGGCAGGCGACCCGATCATGATGCTGCCGGCCGAGCGTCCGGGGCGCGACGCCCCAGAGCACGTACGAGATCACGATCATGGAACCGGCGGAGATCACCACGCCCTGCCAGGTCAGCCCGAAGACGCCGAAGAAGACCAGCGCCACCAGCACGATCGCGCTGATCTCGAAGACGATCCGCAGAAACAGGGCCGTGTTCAGATAGCGCGGCGGGTCCTCGACGATCCGCTTCACCCGGAGCGCGCCGGGCCGGCCATCGGCGACCAGTTTCTCGGCCCGGCTGCGGGAGAAGGACGACAGCGCCGCCTCGGCCGCGGCCATCAGGCCGGCCAGGATCGCCAGCAGCAGGGCGATTCCGAGCTGGACCAGATACTGACTCATGGTCCGATCAGCTCCGTTGCCGGCCGCCGGCGTGCCGGTCTTCGCGCAGAGCGGCCCAACCGGCAATGATCTTGTCCTTCAGGCCGAACATCTCGGTCTTCTCGGCCGGCGTCGCGTGGTCGTAGCCGAGCAGGTGCAACAGCCCGTGCACCAGCAGATATTCGGCCTCGGCCTCGGCCGACCGGCCGTGCTCGGCGGCCTGCCGGTTGGTCACCTCGGGGCAGAGCACGATGTCGCCGAGCAACCCGTCCGGCGGATCCTCGTCGTCGCCGGGCGGCCGCAACTCGTCCATCGGGAAGGACAGCACGTCGGTCGGGCCTTCCTCGCCCAGATACTTCTGGTGGTACGCGCTCATCGCGTCGGCGTCCACCAACAGGATGGACAGCTCGGCCTGCGGATGGATCCGCAGCTGCTCCAGGGCATACCGGGCGAGCCGGACGAGGCCGGTACTGTCGGCCTCCAATCCGGACTCGTTGCTGATGTCGATGCTCATCGTGCGTACGTCTCGTTTCGTCGCGTCACCGGGGGCGCTGCGCCTCGAACCGGTCGTAGGCCGCGACGATCCGGCCGACCAGCTTGTGCCGGACCACGTCGTGGTTGGTCAACATGCAGAAGGTGATGTCGTCGACGTTGTCCAGCACGCCCTGCACCACCCGCAGCCCGCTCTTGGTGCCGCCGGGCAGGTCCACCTGGGTGACGTCGCCGGTGACCACCATCTTGGAGCCGAAGCCGAGCCGGGTGAGGAACATCTTCATCTGTTCCATCGAGGTGTTCTGTGCCTCGTCCAGGATGATGAACGCATCGTTCAACGAGCGGCCGCGCATGTACGCCAGCGGCGCCACCTCGATCGTCCCGGCGGTCAGCAGCCGCGGGATCGAGTCCGGGTCGATCATGTCGTGCAGCGCGTCGTACAACGGCCGCAGGTACGGATCGATCTTCTCGTTCAGCGTGCCGGGCAGGAAGCCCAGGTGCTCGCCCGCCTCGACCGCCGGCCGGGTCAGGATGATCCGGTTGACCTGCTTGCTCTGCAGTGCCTGCACCGCCTTGGCCATCGCCAGATAGGTCTTGCCGGTGCCGGCCGGGCCGATGCCGAAGACCACCGTGTGCTGGTCGATCGCGTCGACGTAGCGCTTCTGGTTCAGCGTCTTGGGCCGGATCGTCTTGCCGCGGTTGGACAGGATGTTCTGGGTCAGCACCTCGGCCGGGCTGGCGTCCTCGCGGGCGTTCAGCATGCTGCAGATCCGCTCCACCGCGTCCGGGGTCAGACCCTGGCCGGTGCGCAGCACGGCCACCAGTTCGGTGAACACCTCGACCGCGAGGGTGACCGCGGCCGGCTTGCCGGTCAGCGTGATCTCGTTGCCGCGAACGTGGATCTCGGCCTCGAGGTCGCGCTCCAGGATGCGCAGGAACTCGTCGGCGGACCCGAGAACGTTGACCATCTCGATCGAGTTCGGAATGGTGATCCGGCGCGTGCTCGCTCCGTTGGCCGAGGCGAGCTGGCCCGCAGTGGCCAGGGTGGCCGGTTGATCGTGACTGGTCAGGGTGGTCCTCACTCGGTACGGACAGATCCCGCCATCCTAATCAAGATCTGCCTCAGAGCCCAAGGAGAAACGGGGCCCAAGGAGAACAGCCCGGGATCGGGCCGGATCAGGGCCGGAGAGCGACCGAGCGCCCGTGCCGGTGCGGGGTGGTGGTCAGCCAGATCGATTCCGCCGCGGCCAGGCCGAGGTCGAGTTGCTCCGGGTGTTCGGCTCCGGCCGCCCGGGTGATGGACAGCGATCCGGCGAACCGACGGTGCTCGTCGACCGTGACATGGGTGTCCAGCACCAGGCGCTGCTCGTCCAGGTAGCGCAGCAACTCGGCGTCGTCGTCCAGGATCCGGGCGATGAAGCCGCAGTCCCCCGGCTCGACCCGGGACAGCTGACGGGCCGCCGGCCGCTCCAGCCGGCCCTCCGCGTCCGGGATCGGGTCGCCGTGCGGATCGCGCCCCGGATGGCCCAGGTCGGCGGCGATCCGATCGATGAACAGCTCCGACACGGAGTGCTCGAGATTCTCCGCCTCGTCGTGCACCTCGTCCCAGCCGTAGCCGAGCCGGACCACCAGATAGGTCTCCAGCAGCCGGTGCCGGCGGACCATCTGCACCGCGGCATCGCGCCCCTGCCGGCTCAGCTGGATGGCGCCGTACGGGGTGTGGTCGATCAGGCCGAGCGAGGCGAGCTTCTTGATGTTGCCCGACACCGTGGAGGGCGAGACCCCGAGCCGGCCGGCCAGGGCGTTGGTGCTGACCGGCTCGTCCGACCACTCCTGACACTTCCAGATGAGCTTCAGATAGTCCTGTGCCATCGCGGACAACTCGGCCAGCGGCACCGACGTACTCATCGGTCTGAGTGTAGTCATCGCGACCCCGGGACCGGTCGTCCCGCGAGGCCGCCGCGGGCCAGCTGCCGACGCAGTCCACCGGCCACCGCGGCGACGGCGAACGCCGCGCCCTGGCAGACCACCACCGCGCCACCCGGCGACAGGTCCAGGTAGTAGCTGCCGTACAGGCCGATCAGGGCACAGCCGGCCGCGATCGCCGGCGCCAGCACCAGCATCACGCCGAACCGGCGGGTCAGACAGAACGCCGCGGCGCCGGGAGTGATCAACATCGCCACGACCATGATCACGCCGACCGCCTGGATGGCGACCACGACGGTCAGCGCCAGCGCGATCAGCAGGGTCCAGCGCATCCGGCCCGGCCGCAGGCCGATCGTGTGGGCGTGCCCCGGGTCGAAGACGTAGAGGGTGAGATCGCGGCGCTTGAAGATCATCCAGGACGCCGCCAGCACCGCGACCACGGCGACCTGGATCACGTCGCCCTGACTGAGCCCGAGCACGCTGCCGAACAGGATGTGGTTGAGGTCGGTCTGGCTCGGGGTGACCGAGATCAGCACCATCCCGATCGCGAACAGCGTGGTGAACACGATCCCGATCGCCGCGTCCTCCCGGACCCGGGTCCGCTGCCGGACCACGCCGATCAGCACCACCGCCCCGAGCCCGAAGATCAACGCGCCGATCACGTACGGGAAGCCGCCGATGTAGGCCAGCACCACGCCGGGCAGCACCGCATGGGACACCGCGTCACCCATCAGCGACCAGCCGGCCATGATCAACCAGCAGCTGAGCAGGGCACAGACGATGCTCGCCACCACCGTGGTGATCAACGCGTGCACCATGAAGTCGTAGCCGAGCGGGGTGATCAAGAACTCCCAGAAGCCCATCTCAGCACTCCTCGACGGTCAGCCCGAACACGTCCAGCAACGCCTCCGGCTTGATCATCGCCGCGGGTTCGCCCCGCCGGATCACCCGGCGGTTCCAGAGCAGCACCTCGTCGCACAGTCCGACCAGGCCGTCCAGGTCGTGGCTGGCCAGCAGCACGGTCACCCCGTCCTGCACAGCAAGATCACGGAGCACGCCGCCGATCGCCGCCGTCGCGGATTCGTCGACGCCGGCGAACGGCTCGTCCAGAATGATCAACCGGGCCTGCTGGGCGATCGCCCGGGCGATCAGCACCCGCTTGCGCTGGCCGCCGGACAGCTCGCCGATCGGGCGGCGGGCCAGGCCGGCCAGGCCGACCCGGTGCAGCGCGTCGCGGGCGGCGGTCCGGTCCGCCGGCTTGGGCCGGCGGGTCGGGCCCAGTCGGCCGTACCGGCCGGTGGCGACCACCTCGGCCACGCTCCAGGGCAGGTCGAGGGCCAGCCCGTCGGCCTGCGGCAGGAACGCGACCAGGGACCGCTCCCGGGCACCCCGGCCGGGCAGGCCGAAGATCTCGACCGTTCCTGGCGGCTGCGGCAGCCGGCCCATCACGGCGCCGAAGAAGGAGGACTTGCCGGAGCCGTTGGCGCCGACCAGGCCGTAGACCCTGGCCGGCGCCAACTCGACCTCGGCGTGATCGACCGCCAGCACCCGGTCGTAGCTGACGGTCAGGCCGGTCACCCGGAGCGCCGGCACGTCGCCGCTCGGCTCGGGACCGGTCGCTTCGGGAGGGGTGGTCCCGGAGGTGGTCGTCTCGGGAGCGGTCATCGGGCCGCCCCGCCGGCCGGTGCGGCCCCGCCGAGGCCTTCGGCGATCGTGCTCAGGTCGTGCCGGAGCAGGTCGAGGTAGGTCGGCACCGGCCCGTCCGGCTCGGACAGCGAGTCGACGTACAGCAGGCCACCGAACCGGGCGCCGGACTGGGCCGCGACCTGACGCTGAGCCGCGTCGGACACCGTCGATTCGCAGAAGACGGCCGGCACCCGTTGCTGCTCGACGAAGTCGACCACGGCCGCGACGTCCTGCGGCGTCGGATCGGCCTCGGCGTTGACCGGCCAGAGATAGCGCTCGGTCAGGCCGGCGTCGCGGGCCAGGTAGGAGAACGCGCCCTCGCAACTGACCAGGGCGCGCCGATCCTTCGGCACCGCGGCCAGGGACCTGGTGAGGCCGTCGCCGATCGTCTTGATCTCACTCCGGTACGACTTCGCCGCGGCCGCGAAGTCGGCCCGGTATTGCGGCAGCAGTTCCGACAGTGCGCGCTCGATCCCGGTGACGTAGGTCTGCGCGGCGGTCGGCGACATCCAGGCGTGCGGGTTGGGGTGGCCGGCCGACTCGCCGGTGTGGATCGGGATCGGCGGCACCCCGTCGGACAGGGTCACGTGCGGCGCGTCGACGCCGGACATGAACTGCTCGAACCACTTCTCCAGCCCGAGACCGTTGTCCAGCACCAGGTCCGCCTCGGCCACCCGGCGCAGATCGCTCGGGGTCGGGTCGTAGCCGTGGATCTCCGCCCCCGGCTTGACGATCGACTCCACCTGGACGTGGTCGCCGCCGACCTGCCGGGCCATGTCCGCGATCACCGTGAACGTGGTCAGCACCAGCGGCTTGCCGGTCTCGGCCCGGCCCGGCATCGCCTGGCAGCCGGCAGCGACCATCGCCAGCACGATGATCAGCGGTACGGCACACCGGACGACAAAGTTTGGCATGCCGAAAAATATAGTGCATCATGGTCGAATGGTGAGCGTGTCGGAGTTGGTTCGCGGCTTTGTCGCCGTGCTCGCCACCGTCGCCGTGATCATCGGCCTGGTCGGCCTCGGCACCTCGATCACCGATCAGACCGCGGTGCTGCGCAGCCTGCTGGCCACCGCCGCCGGAGCAATCGGCCTCGCCTTCCTGCTCGCCGCCGACCGGCACCGGCGCCCGGCCCCGTCGACCGGCCGGCCCGGCACCGCCCCATCGCGGCTGCGCTCCTCGGGCCCGCTGGCCTAGTTTCCCCAATCAGCCTGATCCGCCTGCGCTATCGACGTCTGGAGTGGACTGCAATTCGGCAGCGCATTCGTTCCGGGTGCCGCGCGTTGCGGTGGCGACGTGGAGACCTTCAGGCAGCAGCCAGGGGGCAGGTTTCAGCGATGGTGGTTTCTGATCGGCCCGCTTGCGTGGGTGGTGGTCGTGGTTTCGCCGAGCTTGGCCCTGACAGGCGTCCTGACGCGACCGCTATCGGTGGACGCGGCTGTTGCCTGACCCGCGTTTTGCCTGACGCGACTGTTCTTGGTGGGCGCGACCGTTGCAGCCGTCGCGCCCACCGATAACGGTCGCGCCGGCCAGGTCGTTCTCCGAGAGTGACGACGTCGGAGCTCTAGTTCAGGCGGTATTCGCCGAAGCGGAGGAAGAGTTCGATCGCTTCCGTGCGACCCTCCACGATCCAATGGCCGAGTTGATCAAGCGTCAACTGCGCCCAGTAGGCGCGGAGCAGGTCGGGCTCGATCGTCGCCGCCACCACGGCGTCGATTCGGTCCCAGGCCGCCCGGTCGGCGCCACCGGGATAGCCGGTGCTCCAGAACAGATCGTTGTAGATCCCGAGCAGGGCGAAACGGCGATCACCGCGGCGCACGCCCCAGTTCCAGTCGACGATGCCGGTCACCTGGCCGGCGTCGTACAAGATGTTGCCGATGGTGAGGTCGGGATGCAGCAGGTCGTCGCCGGCAACCTCCGCCGGTGCGGACTCGCCGATCTCCCGGATCCGCTGCAACAGCCGCCTGCTTCGGTCGCTGTGCTCCGCCAACAGCGTCGACCGGCGCCGGTCGGGTTGATCCGGCCCGAGTCGCAGTGCCGGCACCGGGACGTCGGGGCGGTCGGCGAGCAGCCCGGCGAACCGTTCGTTGACGGCGACCATCGCATCGATCGTCACGGCGTCCAGCCGGCGGGCCGGAGCGCCGGGCAGCCGTTCCTGGACCAGCGCGACGATGCCGTCGCCGAGTTCGACGATCAGCTCGTGCAGCGGCACCGGCAGGCCGGCGGCCCGCACCTCGGCCAGGATGTCGGCCGACTGCCGCAGCCGCTCCGGCGAGACGGGCGACCGGGTCAGCACGCCGTCCCGGCCATCCGGCCAGCGGACGTACACCGCGCCGCCGGAAGCGCCGTGGCCGGCCGCCGCGACCAGGGTCAGGCCGGCGCCGGTCCGCTCGTTGACCGCGGCGACCTGGCCGGCGGGATCGAGATCGCCGCCGCCGCTGGCCAGGAGGCGGGCCGCGTCCGGATCGATCCCGTCAGCGCGCCTCGGGCTCCGCCCGGCGCCGGTCACTCGTCCCGCGGCTCGTCCGGGATCACGTGCACGGCGGCCTCCTCGGCGCTGGCCCCCGCGCCGTCGATGCCCACGTCGTCACCGATCAGTTCCGAGTCCACGTCGTCGCCGATGCCACCGTTGGGATCGACCAGTCGGCCGGCGCGCAGGTCGCCGACCTCGCCGTCGTCGAGGAACTCACCGTCGTCGTCCTCGTCCTCCGGCACCTCGCTGTCGCGACGGTCGTCGGTCGTGGTGTCCTCCTCCGCCGCCCGCCAGCGTTCCGGCGGCGAATAGCCCTCGTCCAGGACGTCGTCGACGCCGCGGTCGACCAGCGTGTCCTCCGGCTGAAGTTGATCAAGCTGCTCCGAGGCGTCGGGCACTTCTTCGTCGTAGGAACTCATGCCGCCAGCCTGCCACGCCGCCCAGACACTGTCCCATCCGGGAACGGGACCAATCGTCACGAATTGGATCTGGAGCCGATCGTCGGTCCGCCGTACGCTCGCCGCGTGGCTGCCGATGATCAAGTGACGATCGCTGTGGTCGGGCTGGGCTTCGGGTCCGCGTTCGTACCGATCTATCAGAGCCATCCGGCGGTGGCCGAGGTCGTGCTCTGCGATCCGGACCGGGACCGACTGGATTCGGTCGGCGACGAACACGAGATCGGCCGTCGGCTGACCGATTTCGCTGACGTGCTCGCGGACGATTCGATCACGGCGGTGCAGTTGGTCACCCCGATGCCGATCCACGCCGAGCAGAGCATCGCCGCCCTGGCCGCCGGCAAGCACTGTGCCTGCGCGGTGCCGATGGGGATGTCGATCAGCGAGGTCGAGGCGGTGATCACCGCGCAGCGGGCCAGCGGCCGGAACTACATGATGATGGAGACGGCGGTCTACACCCGGGAATTCCTGCAGCTAAAGGAGATCGCGGACGCCGGCGAGCTCGGCGCGGTGCAACTGCTGCGCGGCGCCCACTACTCCAACTACGAGAACTGGCCGGCCTGGAAGTGGTATCCGCCGATGTTGTACGCGACCCACGCGTTGGCGCCGCTGCTGGCGATCAGCGGCACCCGGGTGGCCAGCGTGCGTTGCCTCGGCTCCGGCCGGATGCCGGCCCGGTTCACCGAGCCGTACGGCAATCCGTTTCCGAGTGAGACCGCGATCTTCGAACTGACCGGCCTGCCGTATCCGTTGGCGGCCGAGGCGACCAGGACGATCTTCGCCACCGTCCGGCAGGAGCTGGAGAGCTTCGACGTGTACGGCGAGCGGCTCGGCTTCGAGTGGTCCCGGATCCGCGGCCGGTCCGGCGTGCTGCACCGGCTGGAGGCCGGCGAGCCCGACCACGGCCGGCATCCGACAGTGATCACCGAGGAGGTCGAGCCGCCCGACCGGACCGACTCGCTGCCGGCCGAGCTGCGGCCCTTCGTCCGCTCGGTGACCGGCCCGGACGGCCGGCGCCGCGGTGGCGGACACGGCGGCTCCCATCCGCACCTGGTACACGAGTTCATCGACAGCATCGTCGCCCGCCGGAGCCCGGCGATCGATGCGAACGTCGCCGCCGACTGGACGCTGCCGGGAATCTGCGCGCACGAGTCCGCGCTGGCCGGCGGCAGCGAGGTGTCGGTTCCCCAGTTCTAGCGTCGCCGCAGCAACACCCACAACAGGCACCCCGGGGTCACGGTGGAGCCGATCCACGTCCCTGGTGACTACGAAACCAAGATCAACACCCTGGTGGCCAGCAATGATAGGCGACGTCCGGAAGATACTTCTACTGGACCGAGGGCAAGAACCTCGGCACGCACGCGTCCAACCAGATCATCCTGACCTGGTACAACCGGGCCACGCTGACCGCCGCCGGGGTCGAGCCGCCGCCCGCCGTCGCCGCCGACGCCTGGGACTGGGACACCTTGATCAACACCGCGGACCGGCTGACCGTCGACCGGGAGGGGGCGGCATCCGAGCGAGTCCGGCTTCAACGCCGACCAGATCGCGCAGTTCGGGCTGTCGCTGCCGATGAGCCACTGGTATTCGCTGGTCCGCAGCAACGGTGGCGACATCGCCGACGAGGCCGGCACCCGCTGCCTGCTGAACGCGCCCGAGGCGGTCTTGGTGTTCCAGCGGATGCAGGACGCCGTGCACCAGGACCGGGTGTCGCCGAGCCCGGCCCAGCTCGGTGCGGCCGACTCCGGCTCGGCGCCGACGACGACGGTGCTGCTGCAGACCAAGCGGGTCGCGATGGCGATCGACGGCCACTGGACCCTGCTTGACCTGGGTCAGAGCGACCTGGACTACGGCGTCGGCGTGCTGCCGGCGTTCCAGGAGCCGATCACCCAGCGCAACCGGACGCCGCGGGTGATCAGGTCGGGCGCCGAGCATCTGGAGGAGACCTTCCAGCTGTACACGTACGCGATGGATCCCGAGCACATCGACCTGTTCCGGGCCGGGCTGTGGATGCCGGTGGACGAGAAGTACTTCACCGACGAAGCGGCCCTCGCGAGCTGGATCAACCCCGACGTGCACCCGCCCGAGTTCAAGACCGCGGCGATCGATTACATGATCGACCACTCGGTCACCGGCTACGCCGAACGGCTGAAGAACGCCACCGCGATCAACGAGGTCGTCACGCCCGCGCTGCAACAGCTCGAGCTCGGCACCCGGCCGGCGGCCGACGTGCTGAACGAACTCGCGGCCAAGGTCGAGCCCCTCCTCCAGGGTTGGTACCCCGGCCCGGAAACGTACCGCTGACACCTCGGCTTTCGAGGGGGACGTATTGGGTGTTCGTTCCCTGAGCCTGTCGAAGGGCAATCCAGATCGACACCTTCGCCTTGCCTGACAAGGAAGTCTGGCCTGCCCTTCGACAAGCTCAGGGAACGAACACCCAAACGTCCCCATCGACAGACATCCCAGGTGGGTAGATGTCAAGCTGCAGCGGAGGTGGCGTGGTGCGCCCAGGCGGTCGTCTCGTCATAGCGGGTGCCGGTTTTGAGGCATCCGTGGAGGATGCCGACGAGTCGGTTGGCGAGTTGGCGCAGGGCCGGGTTGTGTTCGACTTTGCGGGCGCGTTGTCTGTCGTAGTAGGCGCGGGCACCGGGCGAGCGCAGGAGCGCGTTGAACGCCTGGCTGGTGAGGGCGTCGATGAGCCGGTCGTTGTGCACGAACCGGGCCAGGGCGACCTTCTTCTTGCCCGACGCGCGGGTGATCGGGGATGTTCCTGCGTAGTTCTTCCGGGCCTTCGCGCTGGCGTAGCGGGTCGGGTCGTCGCCGAACTCTGCGAGCACCCGGGCGCCGAGCACCGCTCCCAGCCCGGGCTGGGAGGCGATGATCTCAGCGGCCGGGTGCTGCCCAAAATGGGCCTCGACCTGCCCGTCCATGATCTTGATCTGGCTGTTCAGCACGGTCAGGACCGCGATCAAGGCCTGGACCGTAGCGGCGTAGGCGCCGGCGATGACCTCGGGCCGGCCGAGGTGCTCGGCCCGCAACGCGGTCTGGATCGCCGCCGCCTTCTCGGCGATGTTGCGGCGCCGTGCCCGTTTCAACACCGCGCTGATCTGCGCGGTCGTGAGCCGGGCGGCCTGGGCCGGGGTCGGCGCCTTGGCCAACAGTTCCAGAGCATCGGCGGCATCAAGATCATCGAAGGCGACCAGCGCCGCCGGGAAGTAATCCCGCAGCGCGTGCCGCAGCCGCTGCGTGTGGCGGGTCCGTTCCCAGATCAGCGTCTTGTGGGTCCGGGCCACGACCTTGATCGCCACGGCCAGCGTGCTGTCCCCGGCCACCGGTCGCAACTCGTGGGCATGAGTGCGGACCATGTCGGCCAACACATGCGCATCACCGGCATCACTCTTCGCACCGGAGACACCCAGCCGGTCCCGGAACCGGGCTGCTTGCAACGGGTTGACCGCGAACACCGTGTAATCAGCGGCGACCAACGCAGCCACCCACGGACCGCGGTCGGTCTCGATCCCGACCAACACCTCAACCTCGTCGGCATCCTCCCCGGCCAGTTGCCCGATCATCGTGTGCAGTCGTGCCATCCCGGCCACACCCTCAGGCAACCGGGCCCGGGCCAGCCGACGACCCGAACTGTCCATCACCTCCACATCGTGATGATCCTCGGCCCAGTCATCTCCCACGAACAATCGCAACGGTCCTCCAGGTTTCTCGACACCAACCAACCGGTCCAGCAGCCAGCAGGAGAACCATCAGCGACCTAATCAAACAGTGCTCACACCCAACAACCCGGCGGGCAACGACATCCCAGCAGCGATCACATTCTCCCGACCTACCGGCAAAGGGCACGATCTGTCGACAGGACTCAAACGTCCAGGCTCAAGAAGTGCTCACCCGCCAGTCGGCTACCAACCAGGAGTTTGCCCGATGACTCACTCCCAGAACTGATTAGGCTCAGGGCGTCTTGAACCCCGGCATGATCGCGTACGGCGGCGGTTCAGCACCGGCGAGGTGGCGGACGAAGTAGTCCCAGCGCCGGCGGATCAGGTACGGGTCGGCAGCGCAGGCGTGCGGGCGGCCGGGCAGGATCAGCAGGTCGAAGTCCTTGTCCGCGGCGACCAGCGCCTCGGCCAGCGACAGGGTCGCCGCGACCGGGACGTTCTCGTCCAGTTCGCCGTGGATCAGCAGCAGTTTGCCTTGCAGCCGGTGGGCCTGGGTCCGGTTGGCCTGCTCGGTGTAGTGAACACCGACTGGCCAGCCCTGGTAGCGCTCGATCCACCAGGCCTTGTCCAGTCGATGATCATGGTTGCCGGCCGACGAGACGCAGACCCGGTAGAACTCCGGATGGGCCAGCATCGCCCGGCAGGAGGCGTAGCCGCCGGCCGAGTGGCCGTAGATCCCGACCCGGTCCAGGTCGAGCTGCGGATGGCGTTCGGCCAGCTGCCGCAGGGCGCCGAGGTGATCGGGCAGGCCGGCGTCGCCGAGGTCGCGATAGGACACGTCGCGGAACTCCCGCGACCGATACGGCATGCCGAGCCCGTCGATCATCACCACAACGAAGCCCAGTTCGGCGATCGCCTGGGCCTGCCAGTACGCGTGCTTCTCGTCCAGGTCGGCGAACGAGGCCGGCGCGACGTTCGTCTGCGGGCCTGCGTAGATCGCGTCGATCACCGGATAGCGGCGACTCGGATCGAAGTCGGTCGGCCGGATGATCACGCCACGGATCTCGGTCCTGCCGTCCCGCGCCGTGGCGATCAACCGTTCGGGAGGACGCCAGCCGCGGTCCAGCAACCCCTGATGATCACCGCGCTCGAGGGTGCCGATCGCGGTGCCGTCCGGGCGCCAGAGCTCGAGGACGGGAGCCGAGTCCAGCCCGGCCCGGCTCACCGTGCAGGCGCGGCCGTCGGGGGCGAAGGAGACGGCATGATCAGCATCGTCCGGCGTGATCAACTCCGGCTCGCCGCCGTCCAGGCCGACCCGGAGGAGCTGTCGCCAGTACGGGTCGCTCGCCCGGCCCATCGCCGTGAACCAGACCGCCCGCGCGTCCTCGTCGACGTGCACCAGGTCGGCGACCGCCCAGTCGCCCGAGGTCACCTGCCGTACTCGGTCTGACTCGGCGTCCTGCAGATACAGGTGGCCCCAGCCGTCCCGGTGCGAGTACCAGATCACCTCCCGACCGCCGGACAGGACGGCGACGTTGGGCGTCCCCGAGGTGGTCAGATTCGGGTCGACCGGCGTGGCCGACTCCTCCTCGGCCAGCACCGTCGCCGCCCCGGTCGCGGCGTCGATCCGGTGCAGAGTCAGCCGCAGACAGCCGCGGGACGACCGCAGCAGGTAGCAGGCCGAGCCGTCCGGTGACCACCAGAGTCGCCGCGATCGTTGGCCGGCGCGCGGGACCGGGCTGCCGTAGTACAGCTGCTCGATCGGCTCCAGGGCGACCGGGGTGAGCCGGCCGGGTTCGACCTCGATGATGATCAACTCGGCCCGCGGCGGGTTGCGGTCACCCGGCAGTGGATAGAGATATTCGACGGCGTCCGGGCGGTCGCCGAGCGGTCGGCCGGAGCGGGTCATCGTCAGTCGGCCGGCACCGGCAGTGTGCATCCGGTGGGTGATCAACAACCGCCCGTCGGGCGACCAGAGCGCCGCGGTCTCCCGCCACGGCTGGCCGGCGCCGGGTAGTCCGGCCGCGCGCAACGGTGATGGCACCGGCCGGCCGTAGTAGGCCTCGGCGGTGCCGTCCTTGGTCAGCCGGCGCTCAGCACCGGTCCGGTGATCACGGAGCCACAGGTCATGATCACGGGTGAACGCCTCGAGCCGGCCGTCCGGGGACCGGGCGGCGTCCCGCTCGGCCTCGGCGAGCGGGCGGGCGTTGGATCCTTCGGGGTCGCAGTGCCAGCGGGTGTCGTGGTGGGTGAACTTCCATCCGGCTCGCCCTTCGACAGGCTCAGGGAACGAAGGGTTCCAGGTGAGGTCGTCGAGGTCCAGGTGGGTGGGGTCGGCGGCGCCGAGGGCGGCGGCGAGTCGATCATGGTCGAAGGCGGGACGCCGATCGCCGCTGGCCGGATCGACGACCACGTACCGCCAGCCCGGGCCGGTGGTCACGCGATACCAGGCGAGCGTGGAATCCTCGGCCCACTGCACCGGCCCGGCCGTTCCGCTGATCGCGTCCACGACCCGCCACGGCAGGAAGGCTTCCGCCCGCCGATAGCTGTCCTCGGCGTACACCAGGTCAGCCCGTCCAGGCCGGCAGCCAGACGCGCAGCCCGCCCGGCCCACGGTTGTCCCAGAGGAAGTACGGCAGCCCGGTCGCCGTCACCCGCCGCTCCAGCGTCGGATCCGCCGGCGGACCGTACGGCAGCGCTCCGGACCGCCCCGGCGCCATGGCGACGACCGCATCGAGCTCCACCAGGACCGTCCGGCCGACCTCGGGCAGCTCGCGGGTCACCTCACGAAGCGTCGTCCCCGGATCGAGGAAGGTGTCCGGCAACAGTGCGTCCGCCGCCTGATCCCGCTGCTCGAAGCAGTAGACCAGCGGGCCGCGCTCGACGGCGAGGCAGCCGCGGAGGGCGTCGATCCGGTGGTGCGCCGCGACCAGCCGCGGCGTCAGGTCGAGCTCGAGCGTGATCACGTCACCGGGCTGCCAGGTCCGCCGGTGCCGCAGATAACCGGCACCATGATCATCAGCCTGGGATTCGTCGCCGACCCGCCAGCGCACCGCGTCGGCGCCGGCCCAGCCCGGCCGGCGCAGGGCCAGCGTCAGCGGCGCGTCCGGTGCCTCGCGGACGGTGATCACCACGGTGCCCTGCCACGGATAGTCGGTGGCCACCTCCAGCACCACCCGGCCGGCGGGCAGGTCGAGTGTCAGCTCGCTCGGCATGAACTGCTGCAGGGTGATCTCGTCATCGCCGGTGGTCACCAGGTAGCCGCCGAGGGACGAGACCAGGCGCATGACGTTCGGCGGGCAACAGGGGCAGTCGTACCACTCGTGCCGACGGCCGTCGTCATCGGCCTCGAAATGATCATCCCGGCGCTGCAGCGGATTGACGTAGAAGAACCGCGATCCGTCCACCGAGCTCGACGCCGCGAAAGCGTTGTAGAGCAGGCGTTCGATCAGGTCGGCGTACCGCGATTCGCCGGTGGCCAGCAGCAGCCGCCAGTTCCAGAACACGGCGGCGAATGCGGCACAGCTCTCGTTGTAGGCCCGGTCCGGTGGCAGCTCGTAGCCATCGCCGAAGGCCTCGCCCCGATGCCGGGACCCGGTGCCGCCGGTGATCGACAACTTGGTGGCGACCAGGTCGTCCCAGCGCCGGACGGAACTGTCCAGCAGGTCCCGATCACCGGTCTCCAGGAACAGATCGACAGTCCCGGCATCCAGATAGTGCTGCCGGACCGCGTGACCGACCGTGGCCGTCGCCTGTCGGACCGGCTGATGATCTTGCAGATAGCGCAGGCCGCCGTGACTCGCGCCGATCCGGCCGTGACCGCGGTTGTCGATCATGGCCCGGGCCAGCTCGAGGTAGCGGGGTTCACCGGTGTGCCGGAACAGTTCGATCATGGCCAGCTCCGCGCCCGGATGCCCGTCGGCACCGCCGCTCGGGCTGTCCAGGAACCGCCGCACCAGGTGATCGGCGAAGCGGCGACCGACTGCCAGCAGCCGGTCCCCCAGCCCGGCCCGGTCGGCGGCCACGCCGGCCAGTGCGAGCAGTCCGGCCAGATAGACCTCGTGACTGCGTTCCAGCTGCGCGTACCGCGGCCCCGGCCGGACCGCCTGCTGATAGGAGTTGAGGTAGCCGTCGTCGTCCTGCACCCGCTCCAGCAGCTCGGTGGCGTCGGCAATGAACCGCTCCAGCTCGGGATCGGGTTCCCGGGCGAGCTCCCAGGCGGCCGCCTCCAGCATCTTGTGGATGGCGCCGTCCATGAACATCGGCAGCCGATAGTCGCCGGTCTCGTCTCCGGCCGCCAACCGCAGATTCCTGAAGTTTCCCTCGGATTCCAGGCGTTTCAAGCCGAGCGGGAAGCTCACCGTCCGGTTGGCCCGCTGCCGGTCCGCCCAGAGCCCGCCGGTGATCCGGACCGAGCGAAGATCGACCGGCCGGACCGCCGCGGGCCGGCTCGGCAGCACCGGCGCGCAGCCCTTCTTGATCAACTGCTGGTCGGACTCCGGGGCCACCGTCACAGCGTCTCCGGGATCGTGTACTTGCCCTTCAGCAGTGGCTCGACCTTGTCCTTGAGGCCGTCCAGCACCTCCTTGGCTGGCCGGGAGCCGGTGGCGATCTCCTGCATCGCCGGCGTCACCACCTCCTGGATCGCGGGCACGTTCTTCAACGTCTGGGTCCAGTCCCGGATCGAGTTGTTCAGCCGGTAGTCGACGGCAGCGGTGCGGTATTCGGGCGGGTGCACGTCGTTGCCGATCCAGGAGTTGATCGCGGCGTCGTCGGAATAGTACTTGGTCTCCACCGGCATCCACAGCCCCTGCGAGAACAGGTCGCTGTTGGAGCCGTCGACGCTGTACACGTACAACTCGATCGCCTGCTCCGGCGAGGCCGTGTTGGACGCCATGATCCGGCAACTGCCGGCCTCCATGGTGAACGGCTCCTGGTACGACGGCAGCACCCCCAGGCTGTAGTCCAGGTCGCTCTTGCCGAGATCGAGCAGCGTCCACTGACCGTCCAGCACCATCGCGACCCGCTTGGTCTGCAGCAACACCGTGGTGGTGGGCGCGTTGGCACCGTCGGCGCCGCCCAGTTGAGCCGGGCTCGGCGCGACCTTGTGCTTGTAGACAAGGTCTTGCAGGTTCTGGAACACCTCGACGCACTCGGGACTGTTCAGGGTGTATGTCATCCCGGACTCGTCGGTGACGTCGCCACCGTTGCTGCGGATCAGCGGATACCAGGTCCACTGTGTGGTGACCGGTGCGGACAGCCCGAACTGGCGGATGTTGTCGCCCTTGAAGCCGGCCTGGGTCGGGTTGCGGCCGTCCTGATCAAGGGTGAGCAGGGTCGCGGTCTGCAGCAGTTCGTCCCAGGACCAGGCCTGATCGGCGCTGGCCGGCGGCATCGCCGTGCCGCCCGAGAACAAGGCCTTGTTGTACCAGAGCAGCGAGATCTCGCTCGCTCCCGGTGTCCCGGCTACCTGCTTGTCGCCGTACCAGAAGAAGTTGCTGGGCTGCCGGCCGGACAGCTGGGCGAACTTCTCGATGTGGGGATAGATGTTGGTGATCTTGCCCTGCTCGGCCAGCCGGTACGCGGTCGGCGCGTCCATGTAGGCGACGTCGGGCAGGTCGTCGCTGGCGACCAGGGTGTTGACCTTGGTCTGATAGTCGCCGGGCACGTGGATCGGGTCGACGGTGACGCCGGAGTGTGCCTCCTCGAATCCCTTGATCATCTGCTCGATCGCGGTCTTCTCGAAGGCGGATCCCCAGAACATGAACTCGAGCTTTGCGCTGCCGCCGCCCCCGCCGTTGCCGCCGTCGTTGTTGTCACGACTCGAACTGCCGCCACAGCCGGCCAGGCCGACCGCTGCGGCGGCCCCGGCTGCGCCGAGGAACGCCCGGCGGGACAGGTTGTCGATGGGATTGCTGGTCATGGCTCCTCCTTCCTCGAATGATCGACACCTCCGGGCCGGAGTACGAGGTCCAATCCGGCACCCGATGGGACGAATTGGATCCGGCCATGCAGCCTGGTCAGCCGACGACGTCGAGCAGCCGGCGCAATCGCGCCACCGCGGTGGTCGCCAGCGCGGCGTCCCAGTCGTCGGCGGTGGTCGCCAGCGCGGCGTCCCAGTCGTCGGCCCGGGCCGCCTCGGACCCTGATCCCGCGGCCGGCCAGGAAGCCCGACGCTCCACCCCGTGGACAGCACCACCCAGGGTTCGTCCAGCCCGGCGCTGATCTGCCGCCAGTGGGTCGAGCTCGCTGGCCCGGACCGGTTGCCCGGCCGGCTGCACGAAGTCGTCCACGGCCAAGATCAAACCGCAGTACGGCGCCGGGGTCGCGACCGGAGTGCCGGCCGCGGTCAGCCCGAACGGTCGGTCAAGTAGCACCGCCGACGCGTGCGGCGACAGGACCCGGACCGCCACGGCCTTGAACGCGTGCAGGTCGGCGTCTCCGGCCGGCCGATCGGCCCGGGAGAGCAACGTAGGCAGCGATTCGCGCTGGTCCAGCGCGACCATGCCGAACCGGCCAGCCGGGGTGGCCAGAGCTCGCAGGCCGTCGGTGATCATGACCCGGTCACCGGCCGGGCCGGACCCGCGCCGGCACCGGTGCGCCCGATCGCGGCAGCGATCTCGTCCAGATCGGCCGGAGTCAACGCAGCGATGCGGCCCCGATCGAGCCGTTCACCTGGCTCGGCGACCGGGCCCCGACGATCGCGCCGGTGCGGCCGGGGAAGGACAGCGTCCAGGCGATCGCCACTGCCGGCACGGTGCTGCCGTGCCGGTCGGCGATCGGGCCGAAGGACTCGGTGAGGGCGAGGTTGCGCGCTGTCGCCGCACGTCGCCGGCTTCACCGTCGAGGCCAGGACCAGGGCGCCGGCGTTGCTCGCGGACCGCGTCCTCGCCCACCTCGCTTCGCGCTGAGCCCGCGCCGTCCAGCTTTCGAACCTCCGTCGACGGATCCCACCGATCCGGGTTACCCTCTTGTCGATAACGACAACGGTTTTCAATAAGAGGGGATCTGATGAGACACCTGCGCTGGGCCCTGGCCGCGGCCACCATCGCGACCGTGCTGGCCACCGGGGGCTGCGGCACTCCGGCCGATCCGGCCGCGCCACCCGACGGCGCCGGCACCCAACGCCCCGAGGTCACCGGACCCCGGATCACGGTCAGCTACCAGGGTGGCCTGCTGGTGCTGGACCGAGACACCCTGGACCCGGTCGCCGACCTGAAGCTGCCGGGCTTCCTCCGGCTCAACCCCGCCGGTGATCACCGGCACCTGTTCGTGTCGACCAGCGAGGGCTTCCAGCTGCTCGACACCGGCGTCGAGGTGGTCGGCCACGGCGACCACAACCACTACTACGCCGACGAAGCAGCGCTCACCGAGACGACCTACCCGGCCCCGGAGCCGGGCCACGTGGTCCGGCACGCCGGCAAGGTCGCGCTGTTCAGCGACGGCGCCGGGACGGTCCAGGTGCTGGAGTCGACCAAGATCACCGCCGGACCAGTCGCGCCGACCTGGACGGCGTCCGCCCCGCACCACGGCGTCGCCGTACCGCTGGACGACGGCGGCCTGTTCGTCAGTGTCGGCACGGAAGAGGGCCGGACCGGAGCGACCGTCCTCGACGCGGCCCTCAACCCGGTCGCCAGCAGCGACGACTGCCCCGATCTGCACGGCGAGGCCGTAGCCCGCAACGGCGTCGTGCTGGCCGGCTGCACCGACGGAGTGCTGCTCTGGAAGGACGCTGCCTTCGTCAAGATCGACAGCCCCGACGACTACGGCCGGATCGGCAACCAGGCCGGCTCGGAGCACTCCGACATCGTGCTCGGCGACTACAAGACCGATTCCGACGCCGAGCTGGAGCGACCGACCCGGGTCAGCCTGATCGACACCGAACAACAGAAACTGAAGCTGGTCGACCTGGACACCAGCTACTCCTTCCGCTCCCTCGGCCGCGGCCCGAACGGCGAAGCCCTGGTGCTCGGCACCGACGGCCGGCTGCACGTGATCGACCCCGCCACCGGCAAGATCACCGCCAGAATCAAGGTGACCGACCCGTGGCAGGAACCCCTGGCCTGGCAGGACCCCCGCCCCACCCTGCTGGTCGAAGACAGCACCGCCTGGGTCACCGACCCGGCGACCTCGACGGTGCATGTGATCTACCTTCCCGGCAAGAAGGTGGTCGACTCCGTACAGCTTCCTGAGGTTCCGAACGAGATCAGCGGGGTGCAGTGATCTTGGCGCTTCTATTGATCTTGTCTCGTGGCTGTGAGGTGACTCCCACGGGGACTGTTGGGGGTCTGTGCCCCTATTTTCCCCCAGCCGAGCGCTGATGTGGTCGGCTGCGACTGCCTCACCGGAGCGGTCGCGGTGATCACGACGGTGAAGGCTGAACGCCTTTCGACGTCGCCGTCGTCGTCGTAGTGGTCCCTCTCAGCCGACTTGTCAGAACTGGTGCTGGCTATAGCCATCCTCAGTTCTGACAAGTCGGCGTTGGAGGGCGACGGAAGGGCAAAGTCCCCGCGGTGGAGCCAGGGTCGCGGTGGGCCCGGGGTGGTCTGTGCGCGGGCGTGGACGGGCCCTGGCGGGAGCCCGTGACGCCCAGCCGGCGGCAGCGCTCCTCAAGACCGCCGCGGGGCGGATGGTTGCCCGCGCACAGACCTCCCAGACCCCGGCGCGGGCACCCTCCCAATCAAGATCAAAGACGGCCGGTAACCCGACTCACGCTCCCGGCCGGCAAGGTCAGGCGTAGAGACCCGTTGCCCTCAACGGACTTTGCCGCCCCAGGCGCAACCCGATCCGGATCCTCGAAGGTGTTGTGATCATGGATGTCATCCGTGGCCAAGGTGATCATGGTCGCGTCCGCAACAGAACCACCGCGGACGGTCACCTCGACCTCCGCCTCCAGATTCGGATCCGCGTTGACCAGGGTCAGGCACAGCCGGCCGTCCCGAACCGACGCGGACCCGCTGACGGCCCGCAGCTCGACGGTGCGCTTGTCCTCGTAGCACTGTGCGGCCAGCTCCCGGCCAGCTTCCCCGTTGCTGATCACCGGCGCATCGCTGATCACCCGCAGGGCGGTGCCGCCCTGATGCTCGGCGTACATCGAGAACACATGGTAGGTCGGTGTCATGACCACCCGGGTCTCATCCACCAGCAGCATGGCCTGCAGCACGTTGATCAACTGCGCGATGTTGGCCATCACCAGCTTGTCGGCCTGGTTGTGGAAGATGTCCAGGCTGAGCGCGGCGACGCAGGCGTCCCGGATCGTGTTCTGCTGATACAGACCGCGCGCCGGCTTGTCCGGCTGTGGCGGGTGCCAGGTGCCCCACTCGTCCAGGATCAGACCGATCCGGCGGTCCGGATCATAGTTGTCCATGATCGCCCGGTGCCCGGTGATCACGCCCTCGACGCCGATCGCCCTGGTCAGCAGTTCCAGCCACTGGGAGTCGGTGTATTCGGTCGCCGTACCCGCGGTACGGCAGTAGTAGTGCGCGGCGAAATACTCGACCTTGTCCAGCCGGTTGCCCCGGGTGCCGCTGGTGATCTGATCGAAGAACCGCCGGGTCCACGGCCAGTCCCAGCCGTTCGGGCCGCAGGCGACGGGCGCGTTGACCGTGCCGCCGAAGGGAAAGGCGAAGGTGCGGTAGCGGCTGTATTCCTCGGCGTAGAACTCCGGCGTCAGGTTGCCGCCGCAGCCCCAGTTCTCGTTGCCGATCCCCCACCAGCGGATGTCGAACGGGTCGTCGGCGCCGTTGCTCCGCCGCTCCTCCGACAGCGCGGTGCCGGACGGGTGGTTGCAGTATTCGATCCAGTCCCGCATCTCCTGCGGGGTGCCGGAGCCGAGGTTCGTCGCCAGATACGGCTCCGCGCCGATCACCTTGGCGAAGGCCAGGAACTCGTGGGTGCCGAAGGCGTTCGGCTCCTCGGCCATCCCCCAGTGGATGTTCAGCCGGGTCGGCCGAGCTTCCCGCGGCCCGATCCCGTCCCGCCAGTGGTAGTCGTCGGCGAAGCAGCCGCCGGGCCAGCGCAGGATCGGGATCCGCAGTCCCTTGAGCGCCTCCACCACGTCGGTCCGGAGGCCGTCGACGTTGGGTACGGAGCTCTCCGGCCCGACCCAGATCCCCGGATAGATCAACTCGCCCAGATGCTCGGCGAACTGGCCGTGCAGCTCGGGGGCGATGCGGCCGATCGGCTCCTCGGGGAGCACGGACAGTCGGACAGCGGTCATGCGGTGATCACTACCTTCCGGGAAGTCGGTACAGCTCTCGGGCGTTCTCGGTGAAGATGCGTTCCCTCATCGGCGCCGGCAGTGGCACCTGGAACGCCTTGGCCGGGTTGTCGAAGTCCCAGTGCGGATAGTCGGTGGAGAACATGATCTTGTCCACGCCGCCCAGCTGGTCGAACAGGGTGAGCAGATCCCTGGGCCGGTGCGGTTCCTCGATCGGCTGGGTGGTCACCCACATCGACTCGCGGATGTAGTCCGACGGCGGCCGGGACAGCTGCGGCACCTCGCCCCGTAGCCGCTGCCAGTGATGATCAAGTCGCCCGGCCAGCGCCGGCAGCCAGGCGAACCCGCCCTCGATCAGCACCACCTTCAGCGCCGGGAACCGCTCGAAGACGCCCTCGATCACATAGCTGGAAACCTGCGCCTGGAAGGCCTGCGCCATCCCGGTGTGATCTTCGATGTAGTACGACGGCCAGCCGGTGCCCGAGATCGGCACGCCACGCGAACCGCCACCGAAGTGGATGCCGATCGGCAGGCCGTGCCGCTCGGCCGCCTCGTACATCGGCCAGTACTTGCGCCGCCCCAACGGCTCCGCGGTACGGACGGCCAGCAGCACCTGGACGAACGCCGGATGATCACCGATCCGGTCGATCTCCCGGGCGGCAAGATCAGGATCCTCGGTCGGCACCACCACTCCGCAGCGCAGCCGCGGCTCCTTCTCATACCACTCCGCGAGTTGCCAGTCGTTGGTGGCCGAGGCCAGCGCGGCGGAGTATTCGCCGTTCAGCTGGGCGCCGGCCGGGCCGAGGCAGTTGAGGATGCCGAACTCGACGTTCAGCGGGTCGAGGTGCTGCTCGCGCATGAAGTCGAGATCGGCGCCGGGCAGCAGGCCGGACGGCGGCCAGGCATCGCCCCGGGCGGCGTGCGGCGCGCCCTTCGGGTAGACCGAGCCGGGATGGCCGCGCGGCCCGAACTCGCGGTGGTGCCGGCGCCAGCGCTCGGATAGGTAGCGGTCCAGCGACCCCGGGGACAGCACGTTGTGGATGTCGCAGTCGATGATCGCCGGCGCGGTCCGCCGCGACTCGGCACCACTCGATCCGGCCCGGGTCGCGTGAGAAGAACTGCTCAGTACGTCCTGCGTCATGATCAACTCCTGGCCAGCCGATAGGTGTCCCGGGCGTTGCCGCCGAGGATCGCGCGGCTGAGCTCGGCCGGCAGTCCGCCCGGCAGGGCCGCGTCCGGGTCCGGGAACTGCAAGTGCGGATAGTCGGTGGAGAACAGCAGCAGCCCGGGATCGCCGAGCTGGTCGATCACCTGGAGCAGGTGTCGGGTCCGCGGCCGGCGCATCCAGTGGCTGGACGGTGAACCGGAGCCGGCGCCGGATGATCTCCGACGGTGGCTGCCGGACCCACGGCACCTCGCGCCGCAGCCCCTTCCAGTTCTTGTCGAACCGCCACATCAGGGCGGGCAGCCAGCTGAAGCCGGATTCGATCAACACCACCCGCAGCTCACCGAACTCCTCGAACACGCCCTCGCTGACCAGGCTGAGCACCTGGGTCTGGAACGCCTGCGCCACGGCGACGTAGTCCTCGAGGTAGTACGTCGGCCAGCCGACCGGAGTGATCGGATTGCCACTGGCGCCGCCGGCCTGGATGCCGATCACCAGCCCGGCCCGCTCCGCGGCGGCGTAGATCGGCCAGTACGCGCGGCGGCCGAGTGGCTCCCGGGATCGGGCCGGCAGGGTGACCTGGACGAACTCGGGATGGCCCGCCCAGCGTTCGATCTCGGCCACCGCCAGCGCCGCGTTCTGCGCCGGTACGACGAGGGAGCCGCGCAGCCGCGGCTCCGGTTGCAGCCAGTGCTCGGACTGCCAGCGGTTGACCGCCGTGGCCAGCGCGGCGGCAAGATCATCGCTGTGCACGGCGTCGACGGCGAACGTGCAGTTGGTGATCGCGATGCTGGTCCGCCACGGATCGAGCAACTGGCTCCGGGTCAGTTCGAGGCTCGATCCGGGTGGTCCGTCCGGCGGTCGGCTGCCGGGCAGGAACACCCCGTCGACGGCCGGATACAGGTTCGACTCGGGCTTGCCCATGCCCGACTCTGTCAGGTAGTCCCGCCACCGCGACTCCAGGTAGGGCGTCAGCGCCGACAGACTCGGTACGGTGAGCTGGACGTCGGCATCGATCAGGTCGACGTCACCCCAGGCCTGTGGACGGGCATACTCCGCGAGCGCCGCGCTGCCGGGAGACTCCATCGCCCTACCTCAAGATCAGACTTAGTGTCACATTGTGGAATCTGACACCCATATTCTGGAATCGAAGTATAACGCCAAACCTTCGCGCCCGACAAGCAGTACTCAGCGTTGGTGGATGGGGACGAGAGGGGTTTCGTTCCCTGAGCCTGTCGAAGGGCCGGCCCGATCGCGCCTTGTCGTGCCGTCAGGGATCAGCCGACCTGCCTTTCGACAAGCTCAGGGAACGAACACTCCAACGTCCCCACCACCAAGCACGGGTAGATCAGAACCTGCTACTGCACCGGATGTCGGAGTCTCACTGATGATCATCGAGATAGGTGCGGGAGACCTGCAGACCCTCGGTCAGCTCGGCCCGGCTCTCCTCGTCCACGCACAGGGTGACGCCGGCGCCGAGGGCCTTGATCGCGTCCAGCGCACCCTCGACATCGACGTCGCCCTGGCCGAGCAGCCGGAACTCGCCGTCGGCGAAGTCCTTCAGATGGATGTTGTCGATCTGCGGCGCCAGGTCGGTGATCAAGGACGCGACGTCGGAGATCCCGGACTTGACCAGGTGTCCGGTGTCCACGGTCAGCCGGATGGTGCCCGGCCGGACCGCGCCGAAGAAGGTGTCGAAGTCGCCGCGGTGCATCACCGGCTGGTTGGCGTGATGGTGCAGCGACAGCACGACGCCGCGTTCGCCCGCCTCCTCGGCCAGGCCGGACAACAGCCCGGCGAAGGCGACCAGATCGCTGTCCTGCAGGCCTTCCCGGGGCACGTCGTGGCAGAGCACGATCCGTCGCGCGCCGACCCCGGCGGCGAAGTCGATCAACGAGCGGAGCCGCTCGATCCCGGCCGAGTCCAAGCGGATTCATGGTGATCAAGGACTCGACGTGGCCGGGCTCGTCGCCCCAGTCCGCCCGGAACCTGGCCGGGCCGTCGGCGGTGCCGACGTAGTCGCCGTACTGGTTGCCCTTGAGCTGCAGGCCGTCGAAGCCGTGCTCGGCGTACTCGGTGAAGAGCCGCCGCTGCGCGTCGGCATCGCGGGTCGGCTTGGAGAAGGCGGTGATCATGCCGGGAGTCCGTTCTCGAGGGTGACGGCGGTCAGCGTGTCGGCCGACCGGTAGGCCGCGTCCAGCAGGGCGACGGTGCGCAGGTTGTCCCGGCCGCTGTTGCTCGGCTCGTTCCCGTCCTCGACCGCGGTCAGCAGCCGGTCCAGGCTGCGGAACATGGTCTGCGGCTGGTTGCCGGTGAACGGGTTCGGATACTCCTTCTCGGTGCCGTCCGGCCGGCGCAGCACCGCCTGGTCGTAGGTCAGGCTCAACTGCCCGGTCTCGCCGAACACCAGGGTCTCGGTCCGCCGCAGCGGCGAGGAGAAGCTCTGCAGGTACGTCACCGGGGTGGCATCGAAGAACACCTGGACGTGCGCGTCGGTCTCCCCCACGGCGTCGATCAGCGGCGACGAGTAGGTCCGCGCCGAGACCCAACTGGCCTCCCGGCCGAGCAGCACCCGGAACCCGTCGAACCAGTGGATCCCCATCACCGACAGGGCGTGCCGCTCCTGCTGCAGCCGCCAGCCCTTGTCCTGCCGGAACTGCACCTCCTGCTGGCTGATCCCCAGCACGGCGCCGATCTCGCCCGCGGTGATCAACTCCCGGCCGAGGCCGAACGCGTACTGGTCCCGGAAGTTCTGGTTCACCGCCAACTGCACCCCGGCCGCCGCGCACGCCTGGACCATCTTCGCTGCCTCGGCGAAGTCGAGCGACATCGGCTTCTCCACCAGCACGTGCTTGCCGGCCGCCGCCAGCTCCAGCACCGCCGCCGACCGGACGTGGCTCGGCGTGCAGACCACCGCGACATCCCAGCCGCCGGCGTCGATCAACTCGGCCACCGACTGATAGCTGGTGGTGACACCGTATTCGTTCCGGGCCCAGTCCCGGCGCTCCGGCTGACGGGTCGGCCGCCGCCACCAGCTCGACCCGGTCCGGATTCGCCTGCCAGCCGCGCAGATGGACCCGGGAGATGTTCCCGGCACCGACCAGAGCGATCTTGTGTTTGATCATCAATTGCCTTTCGGAGTTGTTGATCAGCCCTTGAAACCAGTCAGGGTGACGCCCTCGATCAGATATCGCTGGGCGAAGAAGAACAGCAGGATGATCGGCGCGATGGTCACCGTCGCGGCCGCCATCAGGTAGCCCCACTGGGCGTTGTAGACGCCCTGGAACGACGCCAGGCCGAGGGCCAGCGGATAGAGATCGTCGTCGTTGAGATAGATCAGCGGATCGAGGAACTCGTTCCAGGTCCGGATGAAGGTGAAGATCCCGACCACCATCAGCGCCGGCTTGCTGTTCGGCAGCACCACCCGCCAGAACACCTGCCACGGGTTGGCGCCGTCGATGTAGGCGGCCTCGTCGAGCTCGTACGGGATGGTCAGGAAGAACTGGCGCAGCAGGAAGACGTTGAAGATGCCGCCGGCCGCGCCGCCGAACCAGGCCGGGACGATCAGCGGATAGTAGGTGTTGATCGCCGACAGCGCGTCCCACATCAGGAACGTCGGCACCAGCAGCACGGCCTGCGGCAGCATCAGGCCGCTGAGCAGGATGCCGAAGATCACGTTCCGGCCGCGCCAGCGGAGCCGGGAGAAGCTGAACGCGGCGATCGAGCAGGTGATCAGCGTGCCGAGCACGGTGAACACCTCCAGGATCATGGTGTTCAGGAAGTAGCGGGCGAACGGCTGCGCGGTCATCGCACCGCTGAAGTTGTCCCAGGCGAACGGGTTCGGGATCCACTCCGGCGGGGCGATGAACATCTGGTTGTTGTCCATCAGGGCGCTGCGCACCAGCCAGACGAACGGCAGGATCGTCGGCACCACCCCGATGATCAACACCAGTAGATCGACACCCGGGAGAACGGCGTCCGGCGACCGCGCACCGGCACCGGACGGCCGGCGTGACCCGGCTCGGTCGGCGGCGCCGTCGCACCCATCGGCTGTGCTGCGTTCAGCTGAGGTGAGGTCATCGCGCCGCCCCCATCTCGTAGTAGACCCAGCGCCGGGAGGACCGGAACAGGATCACGGTGATCACCATCACGATCACGAACAGCACCCAGGCCAGGGCGCTGGCGTAGCCCATCTCGCTCTTGGTGAAGGCGGTCGTGTACAGGTAGTAGACGTAGAAGGTGGAGGCGTTGTTCGGGCCGCCCTGGGTCATGATGTAGGCGACGTTGAAGACCTGGAAGGTGCCGATCACGCTGGTCACCAGGTTGTAGAAGATCACCGGCGTCATCATCGGCACCGTGACGTGCCGGAACTGCTGCCAGAAGCCGCCGCCGTCGATCGCGACCGCCTCGTACAGATGCCGCGGCACGCCCTGCAGCCCGGCCAGGAAGATCACCATGATGTTGCCGAAGCCCCAGGTGCTCATCAGGATCAGCGACGGGATCACCGCGGTCTCGCTGAACACCCAGTTGGAGGTCGGCAGCCCGACCTGGCGCAGCGAGGAGTTCAACAGGCCGAAGTCGGGGTTGAAGATCCACAGCCAGAGCACGGCGTTGGCCACGCTCGGCACCAGGGTCGGCAGGTAGTAGATCGTCCGGTAGATGCTCGAGGCCGCGGACCCGGGCGTTCAGCAACATCGCGATCGCGAACGCGACGATCAAGGTCAGCGGCACCGCGCCGAGGGTGTAGTACCAGGTGACGCCGAGCGACTTCCAGAACAGATCGTCGCCGGTGAACAGCCTGCTGTAGTTGTCGATCACCGATGAAGGCGGCCGGCGATCCGATGGTCCAGTCGGTCAGGCTGATCACCGCCGAGGCCGCCATCGGGCCCAGTGTGAAGATCACGAAGCCGAGCATGGCGGGCATTGCCAGCATGATCCCCCACCGACGTTCCAGCCGGCCCTGCCCACTCAGCCCGCGCTTCATCGGAGTCACGAGACTCATCCCACTCCCTCCGCTGCCGCCACGCCTGCCGTCCTGAGCTTGGCACTACTCGCCGACCACCTGGCGGTCGGGCGTGGAGAAGGCGATCATCAACACGGCCGGCTCGGTTCCGATGTTCCGGGCGTTGTGCACCGTGCCGGTCGGGATCGAGATCGTGTCGCCGGGGCCCATCGGCATCGTCTCGTCGCCGAGCCGGTGATCGATCCGGCCCTGCAACACGTGCAGCACCTCGTCGCAGTTCGGATGGACGTGCGGCGGATTCTGCTCTCCGGGCAGGATCGTGCAGCGGCCGACCGTCATCGTGTCGGAGTTGCCGATCGCCCCCGAGACCATCCAGTCGAGCCGGCCCCACGGCTGCGGTTCGGCGACCACTCCAGCTGCCGGCGTCAATCCACCACGACCCACGACGTACCCCTCATTTCCCGATCGGTTTCGCACCATCCTGGGTCGGCGGATCCGGATTGGACAGGGCCAATTCGGTCCGAGGTGGCGTCGATCGAGCGGCTATTGGCCCGCCGCGCGCCGGGTGGCGTAACGACGGCCGGCGACCAGTTGCCAGGCGTCCGCCAGCCGGCACAGTCCGGTGATCAACTCCTCGGCCGGACAGGCGAAGCTGACCCGGAGATAGTTCTCCAGACCGTCCACCGAGCTGAACGTCGAGCCGGGCAGCACCTGCACGCCGAGCCGCTCGGCCCGCTGGACCAGTTCGGTGGCCACCGGCAGCGGCAGCCGGATCCACAACGACGCCCCACCCTCCGGCACCACCGGTCGCCACTCCGGCAGCAGCTCCGCGATCCGCGACAACGCGAGCGCCCGGGCCTCGCCGAGAGCCACCCGGCGCTGCGCCCGGGCCTCGTCGATCCGCGGCAGCAACCGCGCCGTCGCGGCCTGGGCCAGCATCGAGGTGCCGAGGTCCTCCCCCGCCTTGACCGAAGCGAACGAGGCCACCCGGGACTCGTCGGCGCGCAGCCAACCGACCCGCAGCCCGCCCCAGAAGGACTTGCTGACCGAGCCGACCGTCATCACCTCGCGGCCCCAGGCGGCCATCGGCATCGGCGGTGGCCCGCTGATCACGGCGTCGGCCAGCGTCGTGTCGTCCAGCACCGGCAGCTCCAGCTCGGCGGCGGCGAGCGCCAGCCGGCGCCGCCGATCGGCGTCCATCACCCCGCCGGTCGGATTGTGCACGGTCGACTGCAGCACCAGCATCGCCGGCCGGAACCGGGCCACGGCCTGGGCCAGGTTGGCCACCTCGATGCCGGCCGAGCCGCGGCGGATCGGCACCAGCCGGGCGCCGGCCGACCGGAGCACCTCGATCGCACCCCGGAACGACGGCTCCTCGACCAGCACCACCGCGCCCGGCTCCAGCATCGAGACGGCGACCATCCACATCGCCTGCTGCGCGCCGGAGGTGATCACGATCTGGTCCGGCGAGGTCGGCAGGCCGAGCCGGCCGTAGTACTCGGCGACCCGGTGCCGCAACAGCGGCAGCCCGCTGGGCAGGTAGCCGTGGGTGGCGACCAGCGGCCGGAGATCCTCGCCGAGGGTGTGCTGCAGCTCGTCCACCACCAGCGGCAGCCCGGGCAGGGCCGCGCTGCGCAGGTCGATCCGGTGCGGCCCGTCCCGGACCACGGTCGGGCCGGTGACCGGCAGGAACGACTCCAGCCGGTCGTCGCCGCGGATCGCCAGCTGGCGCCGGGCCGAGCTGACGTACGTCCCGTCACCGCGCCGGCTGGTCAGCACGCCGTCGCCGCGCAACTCGTCGAAGGCAGCGCCGACGGTGTTCCGGCTGACCCCGAGCGCGACGGCCAGCGACCGCTCGGACGGCAGCCGGATGCCCGGCGGTCAGCTTGCCGGCGGCGATCAGGCTGCGGACCCGTTCGGCCAGCTGGGTGTGCAGCGCTCCCGCGGACAGACTCCAGTCACCCATCAACCGCGCGAACCGGTGCACGGTGATAGGAGTGACCATTGTTCTCGAATTGGCTCTCGTTGGCATCGTCGCCGTCCTCCATCATGGGGACCTGACTCGTTGAGGAGGAAGTCATGGTTGCGGTGGCATTGGTCGGGACCCTGGACACCAAGGGCACGGAGTACGCATTCGTCGCGGACCGGCTGCGCGCACTGGGGGTCGAGGTGGTGCTGATCGACTGCGGAATCCTCGGTCCGCCGCCGCGGCCGCCGGATGTCGACCGAGCGGAGGTGGCGGCCGCCGCCGGCGCGGACGTCGAGCAGTTGGCAGCGGCCGGTGATCGCGGTGCCGCCGTGCAGACGATGTCCCGCGGCGCCGGGGTGGTGCTGGAACGGCTGGCCACCGAGGGCCGGATCGGCGGGGCCCTCGCGATGGGCGGCACCGGCGGCACCTCGCTCGCCTCGGCCGCGTTCCGCCGGCTGCCGCTGGGCCTGCCGAAGATGATCGTGTCGACCGCCGCCTCCGGCGACACCCACGCCTACATCGGCGAGTCCGACCTGATCCTGGTGCCGAGCATCGTCGACGTGTCCGGGCTGAACCGGATCTCGACCAAGATCATGGGCAACGCCGCGGCGGCGATGGCCGGGATGGTCGGCGCGCCGCCGACCCCGGAGCCGACCGACGCCAAGCCGCTGGTCGGGGCCAGCATGTTCGGCGTCACGACGCCGTGCGTCACCCGGGCCCGGGAACGCCTGGAGGGTCTCGGCTACGAGGTGCTGGTCTTCCACATGACCGGCGCCGGCGGCCGCACCCTGGAGTCGTTGATCACCGCCGGGATGCTGGTCGGCGTCTTCGATGTGACCACCACCGAGCTGGCCGACGAACTGGTCGGCGGCGTCTTCGATGCCGGCCCGGACCGGCTCCGCGCCGCCGCCCGGACCGGCCTGCCCACGGTGGTCTCGGTCGGCGCGCTCGACATGGTCAACTGGGGCCCGCCGGACACCATCCCGGAGCGGTTCGCTGGCCGGCTGACGTACGAGCACAACGCGACGACCACCCTGATGCGCACCACCCCCGAGGAGTGTGCGGAGCTGGGCGCCCGGCTCGCCGCCAGGGTCCGCGAGTCGGCCGGCGACGTCGCCTGTCTTCCTGCCGTTGCAGGGAATCTCGGCGATCGCCGGCGCGGGTGGGGTCTTCCACGACCCGGCCGCCGACACCGCGTTGTTCGATGCCGTACGGTCGGGGCTTGCCGGCAGTTCGATCGAGTTGATCGAGCTCGACACGGATGTCAACGCCCCCGAGTTCGCCGATGCGATGGTCGATCGGTTGCATTCCGCTATTTCTCAGTCATCAGTCATCAGGGAGTTTGATCATGGGACGGATCGCACGCGCAGATATCCTGCAGCGGCTGAACGACAAGATCGCCAGGGGCGAGCCGATCGTCGGCGGCGGCGCCGGCACCGGCCTGTCGGCGAAGTGTGAGGAGGCGGGCGGGATCGATCTGATCATCGTCTACAACTCCGGCCGCTACCGGATGGCCGGCCGTGGCTCGCTGGCCGGCCTGCTGGCGTACGGCAACGCCAACGAGATCGTGCTGGAGATGGCGGACGAGATCGTCACCGTGGTCCAGGACACCCCGGTGCTGGCCGGCGTCAACGGCACCGACCCGTTCTACCAACCGGAGGCGTTCTTCGACGAGCTGATCCGGGTCGGCTACTCCGGCGTGCAGAACTTCCCCACGGTCGGCCTGATCGACGGCACCTTCCGGGCCAACCTGGAAGAGACCGGGATGGGCTACGGCCTGGAGATCGAGATGATCGGAATGGCGGCGCAGAAGGATCTGCTGACCACGCCGTACGTGTTCTCCGCCGACGATGCGGTGGCCATGGCCGGGGCGGGCGCCGATGTGATCGTCTGCCATCTGGGGCTGACCACCGGCGGCAACATCGGCGCCGAGACCGCGCGGACCCTGGACGACTCGGTCGCCCTCTGCAACGAGTGGGCGGCTGCGGCCAAGAACACCCGGGACGACGTGATCGTGCTGGTGCACGGCGGCCCGGTCGCGGAACCCGACGACGCCGCATACGTGCTGCAGCGGACCAAGGGCGTGCACGGCTTCTACGGCGCGTCCTCGATGGAACGGTTGCCGGTCGAGCGCGCGCTGATCGAACAGACCAAGGCGTTCACCAAGATCACGTTCTGATTCGTTCAGCGGGTGCATTCTGATCATCCTTCCTGCTCAACCGGGTCCGACAGGCGGGCCAGTTCGCTGAGCGGGACGGGGATCGCGAAGGTGCGCTTGGACATCGCCCGCAGGTCGTCCGCGATCACCTCACGGCCGGCCTGCCGGGCGGCGAGGCCGGCGACCGCCGGTCCGCAGCTCCGGCCCTGGCACCAACCCATCCCGCACCGGGTGAGCAGTTTCTGGTCCCGGGCCGACGCAGCGCCGAGCTCGGCCGCCGCGTGCGTCGCCGTGCCGACCGTGATCTCTTCGCAGCGGCAGATCAGCGTCTCCGCGGTGCACCAGTCGGGCCAGTGCGTGGGGACCGGGTGAGCGAGGTGCATGGCGGCGGCGAAGGAGCGCTGGCGGCGGATCCGGCGCCTCAGCCGGGCCGTGCTCTGGTGGGCCGGGCACTCGTGACCGCGGTCGACGTAGCCCGGGCGACGTTCCCTGAGCCTGTCGGCGGGCAGGAACGTTGCATTCCCTGCGTCGTCGAGCAGGGTCCGGGCCACCAGTTCACCCTCGGCCACCGCGAGCGCGGCGCCACCGACGCCGCAGGCCTCGCCCGCGACATAGACGCCCGGCACGGTGGACCGCTGGCCCTCGTCGATGCTTGTGATCAAGGACCCGTCCGGCCCGAGCTCGGTCCCGGCGCCCACCATCATGATCAACTCCAGCGCCGGGGTGAAGCCCCAGCCGAGCCCGACCGCGTCCACCGCGAGCTCGGCGATCCCGGCCTCGGTGACCCGGCCGGTCCGGTCGACGCGATCCAACCGCACCGACTCGACCCGATCCGGGCCGCGGATCTCGCCGATGATCGTTCGGCTGCGGTACGGGATCCGGTGCCGGATCAGCTTCGCCGCATACCCGGCGCCCTCGATGATCTTGCTCGGCGCCGCCGCCGCCACCGCCCCGGCCGAACGGAGCCAACCGGACGGGGCATTCGCCTCGCAGACCGCCACCACCTCAGCACCCGCCCCGGCCAGCCCGGTCGCCACCGGCAACAGGAACGGACCGGTGCCGGCCAGCACCACCCGCCGCCCGGCCAACGTGTGCTGACCCTTCAACAGTGCCTGCATCCCGCCGGCCGCCATCACTCCCGGCAGATCCCAACCCGGCACCGGCAGCTGACGATCCTGTCCACCCGGACACAGCACCAACCGCTCGGCCAGCACCGACTCGCGTTCCCCCGCCCTGAGCGCGGCCGTCGGCCGCAGCTCGACCCGATGCCCCGCAGCCTCAGCGGTGATCAACCAGACCTCGCGGCCGGGCCGGTAGTCGATCAATCCGTCTCGACGCAGCTGGTCCAACCGCCGGAAGACGGGACCGCCAACAGCGGACAGTCGGCGAGAGGGGGTTCGTTCCCTGAGCCTGTCGAAGGGCCGGCCAGATCGCACCCCTCGTGCTGCCTTCCGGGATGGTCGTGCTTGCCCTTCGACAGGCTCAGGGAACGAACCCCCCACGTACTCCATCGACCCGGCCTGCCCTTCGACAGGCTCAGGGAGCGAAACCCCCACGTCCGCCGTCGACCCCGAGTGCCGCCAGTACTGCCCGCCCGGCCGCTCTCCGGCGTCGATCAAGATCACCGGCAGTCCGGCCGCGGCCAACTCAACCGCGGCGGTCAGCCCGGCCGGGCCGGCTCCGATCACCACCGCGGGCGCGCTCTCCGTACTCATGATCGATCCTCCGTGCCGGGTGCGGGTCCGTCGGTGTGGATGATCATCCCGTCCCGGACCGGGACCAGACAGGCCCGGACCGGCGGCGCGTCGTCGATCCGGACCAGGCAGTCGAAGCACGCGCCGATGCCGCAGAACAGCCCGCGCGGTCGGCCTTCCCGCCGAGTGGTCCGCCAGGACAGGATCCCGGCGCCGATCAACGCGGCGGCGACGCTCTGACCTGCCACAGCGGGGATGGTCCGGTCATCGATCCGGACGGTGATCTCGGGATCAGCCATCGGAGACCTCGGATTCGACGCGCTCGAAGCGTTCCGGCCGGAAGGGAGCAAGATCGAGGTCCGGTTCCGTGCCCGTGATCACCTGCGTCAACAGCGCTCCGGTCGCGACGGAGAGCCCGATCCCGGCGCCCTCGTGCCCGCAGCCGTGCAGCAGACCCGGCGCCCGCGGGTCGGCGCCGATCACCGGCAGGTGGTCCGGACAATAGGGCCGGAAGCCGTGATAGTGCCGGATCGCCCGCACCCCGGCCAACGCCGGGAACAGCTCGATCGCCTTCCGGGCCAGGGTGCCCAGCACCACCGGCGGGACGGAGTGATCGAAGCCGACCCGCTCCCGGGAGGACCCGATCAAGATCGTGCCGCTCGGCGTGCCCTCGATCACCGGCGAGGTCTGCAGCGCGGCGTCGGAGCTGGCCACGTTGTCCACGTAGTCGGCGCTGTAGACCTTGTGCCGGATCAGCGGTCCGACCGGCTCGGTGACCAGGACGAAGCCGCGCCGCGGCAGCACCGGCAACCCCAGGCCGGCCAGGCCCGCGATCTCGCCGGCCCAGGTGCCGGCCGCGTTGATCACCGAGCCGGTCGCGAGCTCATGATCGTCACCGCCGGTCACCCGCACTCCGGTCACCTGGTCGCCGGACCGTAGGAAGCCGGTCACCTCCACTCCGGTACGGATCTCGGCGCCCAGCCGGCGGGCCAGCCGCAGCAGCCAGGCCGCCGCCAGCATCGGCTGCACCTGGGCGTCTTCGGGATAGTAGGCACCGCCGACCAGACCCGGCGCCAGCTCGGGCTCGAGATCCGGCAGCCGGTCCGGACCAAGATCATCGACCTGCACTCCGGCCTGTCGTTGCGACTCGGCCAGCCGGCGCAGCGCCGCCAGCGCCGGCTCGCTGCCGGCGACCACGACGCCGCCCTTGTCCTCGTACTCCCAGTGCTGCCGGTGCTCGGCCAGATCCTGCCGCCACAGCCGCTGGGCGTACCGGGCCAGTTGGAGCTCGGGTCCTGGCTCCTTGTCCGAGACCAGGATGTTGCCCTCACCGGAGCTGGAGGTGCCGCCGGCGATCCCGGCCCGGTCCAGGACGATCGTCCGCAACCCCGCCTGGGCGGCGAAGTAGGCACAGCAGGCGCCAACGATGCCCGCCCCGATGACGACGACGTCGGCAGCCACTTCCTACTCCTCCGGATGGGCGGCCCACAGTCCGCGGACGTGTCCGATGTGCCGGCGCACCTGCGCCTCCGCCTGGTCGGCCTCGCCGGCCTCGACCAGATCCATGATCGTGTGGTGCTCCTCGGCCGACTCGATCAACCGGCCCGACTCCAGCAGCGGCAGCAGTCCGAGCAGCCGGGTCTTGTTCCGCAGATCGGTGACGATGTCCAGCAGCAGCTGGTTGCCGGTGTAGCCGAGCAACGTGATGTGGAACTCGAGGTCGCAGGCGACGTACTCGATCAGGTCGCCGGCCCGGGCCGCGTCGACGATCCGCTTGCGCCGACTGCCGCAGCCGGTCGATGCCGGCCGGATCGATCACGCCGACCACCTGACGGACCATCGGCGGCTCGATCAGCAGCCGGAGCTGGGCCACGTCGTCGAGATCGGACTCCGACACCTCGGTGACCCGGAATCCCTTGTTGGGCAGGGAGATCACCAGGCCCTCGCGGACCAGGTCGAGCATCGCCTCGCGGACCGGTGTCGGCGACACCCCGAACGTCTCACCGAGCGTCGGCGCCGAATACACCTGGCCCGGCTCCATCTCGCCGGAGATGATCGCCGACCGGATCGCCCGCTTCACCGAATCCCGGAGGTTCTCCCGCTTCAGCGGCCGCAGCGCCTGCTTCATGATCGACTCCTCATACCAGGAATCCTGCCGGGAACGGGTCGGTCGGGTCGAGGAAGTACTGTGCCGTGCCGGTGATCCAGGCCCGGCCGGTGATCGTCGGCACCACGGCCGGCAGACCGCCGACCGTCGCGGTGTCGATCAGCCGGCCGGTGAAGGTGGTGCCGATGAACGACTCGTTGACGAAGTCGGTGTGCAGCGCCAGTTCGCCGCGGGCGTGCAACTGGGCCATCCGCGCGCTGGTCCCGGTGCCGCACGGCGACCGGTCGAACCAGCCCGGATGGATCGCCATCGCGTGCCGGGAGTGCCGCGCATCCGAGCCGGGAGCGGTCAGATGGACGTGGTGGCAGCCGTTGATGTCGTCCCGTTCCGGGTGCACCGGGCGGTCCGCCGCGTTGATCGCGTCCATGATCGCCAGCCCGGCCTTGATCAACTCGCCTCCAGCGGCCCGATCGAACGGCAGGCCGAGCTCGGCCAGCTCCACGATGGCGTAGAAGTTGCCGCCGAAGGCGAGGTCGTAGCCGACCGTCCCGTAGCCCGGCACCTCGACCAACCGATCGAGCGCGTAGGCGAAGGAGTCGACGTTGCGCAGGGTGACCGCGGTCGCCGCCCCGTCGCTGACCGCGACCTCGGCCCGGACCAGCCCGGCCGGCGTGTCCAGGGTGATCACGGTGACTGGCTCGGTCACCTCGACCATGCCGGTCTCGACCAGCACTGTCGCCACGCCGATCGTGCCGTGGCCGCACATCGGCAGCAGTCCCGACACCTCGATGAACAACACGCCGAAGTCGGCCTCGGGCCGGGTCGGGGGTTGCAGGATCGCCCCGCTCATCGCCGCATGGCCGCGAGGTTCGTACATCAGCAGGGTCCGGAGCTGATCTTGGTGTTCGGCGAACCAGCTCCGCCGCTCCGCCATCGTGGCGCCGGGGACCACACCGACGCCGCCGGTGATCACCCGGGTCGGCATCCCCTCGGTGTGCGAGTCGACCGCGTGGAAGACGCGCTTCGATCGCATCAGTGGTGGCCGTTCTCCAGGGCGCGCCGCAGTTCCGCGGTGATCGCGGTGATCGACTCGGTCGGCAGCGCGCCGCGCGGCGGCCGGCAGTCGCCGCCCGGCCGCCCGGCCAGGTCCATCATCAGCTTGATCGCCTGGACGAACTCGGTGGTCGCATCCCAACGCAGCAAGGCATGCAGGTCGCGATAGAGCGGCAGTGCCTCGGCAAGATCATCGGGCTGGCCGGAGGTGGCCAGCCGGTAGAGCTTGACGCTCACGTCGGGCAGCGCGTTGGGCAGTCCGGCGATCCAACCGACCGCCCCGGCGATCCCGAGCTCGAGCAGCACGTCGTCGGTGCCGACGATCAGGTCGAGGCCCGGCGCCAGCTCGGCGAGCCGATAGGCCCGCCGCACGTCGCCGGTGAACTCCTTGACGCCGACGATCAGTCCCTCACCGAAGAGCCGGGCCAACAGCGGCGGGGTCAGGTCGACCTTGGTGTCGTACGGATTGTTGTAGGCGACGATCGGCAGCCCGACCTTGGCCACCTCGCGATAGTGCTCGACCACCGTCGCCTCGTCGGCCCGGTAGGTGTTGGGCGGCAGCAGCAGCACCGACTGGGCGCCGGCCTCGGCCGCGTGTTCGGCCCAGCGCCGGGACTGCAGCGCTCCGTAGGCCCCGACCCCGGGCATCACCGAGAAGCCCTTCGGCGCGGCGGCGACCGCGGTGGCGACCACCCGGGCCCGCTCCTCGTCGGTCAGCGTCTGATATTCGCCGAGCGATCCGTTGGGGCAGATCCCGTCGCAGCCGTTCTCGGCCAGGAACGCGACCTGCTTGGCGTAGGAGTCGAAATCGATGCTCAGATCGTCGTGGAACGGCAGTGCCGCCGCGACCTGAACCCCACGCCAGGGCTTGTTCTCCACACTCTCCATCCGGTCAGTGTAATGTCACATGCTTCTCTCGTCGAGAGGCTCAGCGGCCGACCGCGTAGCCCTGTGCTCCCCGCGGGTTGGCCGCGGCCTTGAGCCAGCCGCCGTCCCGGGCGACGGCGGAGACCCGGCCGAGCGACCAGCCGCCGCCGACCTCGACCTGGTGGCCGCGCCGCCGCAACTCGGCGATCACCGCGTCGTCGTAGCGGTCCTCGATCAGCAGGTGCCGGGGATGGATGTCGCGCGGATAGAACGAGTTCGGTACGGCGAGCGTGTGGAAGTCGGGAGCGTCGATGGCCGCCTGCAGATTCATCCCGCGATGGATCACGTTCAGCAGGAAGTGCAGCGACCACTGATCCTGGAAGTCGCCGCCGGGGGTACCGAACGCCAGCCAGGGCTCGCCCTCACGGAAGGCGAAGGACGGCGTCAGCGTGGTCCGCGGCCGGGCACCGGGCCGCAGCGAATTGGGCAGATCCTCCTGCAGCCAGAACATCTGGCCCCGGGTGCCGAGGCAGAAGCCGAGACCGGGGATCGCCGGGGACGACTGCAACCAGCCGCCGCTCGGCGTGGCCGAGATCATCATCCCGTGTTGATCAACGACATCGAGGTGGCAGGTGTCGCCGCGCAGTGTCGGCTCGCCCGACCCGGCCGAAGGATCGGCTTCTTGATCACCGGGATAGCGCGGCAGCCGCGGCTCCCGGCCGCCCGGGCTGCCGGGTCGCAGGTCGGGTGACGACGTGTCGCCGAGCAGGGTTGCGCGTTCGCTCGCGTACTCGGCGCTGAGCAGGTCCGCCAGCGGTACGTCGGTGAAGGCCGGATCGCCGTACCAGGCCTCACGGTCGGCGTAAGCGAGCTTGCTGGCCTCGGTGATCAGATGCACCCAGTCGGCCGTACCCGGCTCCACGTCCGGCAACCCGGCCGCCTGCAACAGCGCCAACTGCTCCAGCATCACCGGGCCCTGGCCCCACGGCCCGGTCTTGGCGATCGTATAGCCGAGGTAGTCGATCACCGCCGGGTCCTCGACCGGTGCCTGCCAGCGGGCAAGATCATCGCCGCGGAGCAGACCGCGGTGCCGCTCACCGCTGGTGTCCATCACCTCGGCGGTGCTGCAGAACCGGTCGATCGCCTCGGCCACGAAGCCGGAATACCAGGCGTCGTGCGCGGCCTGGATCCGCTGGTCCCGGCTGCCACCGGCCGCTTCCGACGCGAGGGCGACCTTGGCGTACGTCTCGGCCAGCAGTGGATTCGTGAACCGGCTGCCGGCCGCCGGAGCCGAGCCGCCACGTAGCCAGATCTCGGCCGACGTCGGCCACTCGGTCCGGAACAGCTCGGCCACGCCGGACACCGCCGCCTCGACCCGGCCGAGCACCGGACTTCCCTTGCGGGCCAGGGTGATCGCCGGTTCGAGCACGTCGGCGACGGACCAGCTGCCCCACTCCCGGAGCAGCCGCAGCCAGGCGCCGAACGAGCCCGGCACGGTGGCCGGCAGCAGCCCGGTCCCGGGCATCAGTTCCAGCCCCAGCTCGGTGACCGCGGCAACCGAGGCCGCGGCGGGCGCCACGCCCTGGCCGCTGATCACCTTCAACGTCTTCGCCGAGTCGGACCAGACCAGGATCGGCACCTCGCCGCCGGGACCGTTCAGGTGCGGCTCGACGATCTGCAACACGAAGCCTGCCGCGACCGCGGCGTCGGCCGCGTTGCCACCGCGCTCCAGCACGCTCATCCCCGCGGCCGAGGCGAGCCAGTGGGTGCTCGCCACCATCCCGAAGTCACCGATCAGTTCCGGCCTGGTCGTCATCATCATGGGCAGCAGCGCTCCTCGCGGCAGAACTTGATCATGATCGAGAGGTCACTACTGCTCCGACACGCCGCGAAAAAAGCAGCGGATGTGACGTCTCGGCGGGTTTGGCATGTGACATGGTACTACGCTGGGGTTGTGGCGGACAGGCGGCAGGTGGAGAGCAGGCGGCACGGCGAGCTGCGGACGGCGCCGGCGTTGATCACCGACGGCGATCTCGTGGTGATCAACGGAATGATCTTCGACGGGGTGGCTGACGAGCCGTTCGACGGCGGGGTCCGGGTCAGCGCCGGCCGGATCGTGGAGGTCGGGCCGGAGGTCACGCCGGCCGGCGGACCCCCGGGCGAGCGGATGATCGACGCGGCCGGCGGAACGATCATGCCGGGGCTGATCGACGCGCACCTGCACGCGTTCGCGATCGGCCTGACCGGGGAGCTCGGGGAGGTCACCCCGCGGACCTACGTCGGCGTCAAGGCGACCCGGCGGCTGACCGCGGCCCTGGCCCGCGGCTTCACCACCGTCCGCGACGTCGCCGGCGGCGACCCGGCGTTCGCCCGGGCCGGCGTCGAGGGCCTCTACTGGTCGCCGCGCTACCTCTACACCGGTGCCGCCCTGAGCGAGACCGGCGGCCACGGCGATCGGCGCGACCCGGAGAGCGAATTCTGCCTGCACGGCGGTCACGGGTGCGAGGTGGTCGACGGCCCGGACGCGGTACGGCAAGCGGTGCGCGACCGGTTCCGCCGCGGCGCGCACGCGATCAAGCTGATGACCTCGGGCGGCGTGGTCTCGCCGTCGGATCCGCTCCGGGTGCCGCAGTACTCGGTCGACGAGATCCGGGTCGCCACCGAGGAGGCCGGCCGGCGCGGCTCCTACGTGGCGGTGCACGCCTACTCGCCGGAGGCGATCATCCATTCGGTCGCTAACGGCTGTCGTACCGTCGAGCACGGCAACCTGCTCGACCCGGAAGCGGCGATGATCATGGCCGAGCACGGCGCCTTCCTGGTGCCGACCCTCGCCGCGTACGAGGCGATGCGGACCCGCGGCGCCGAGCTCGGCCTGCCGGCGGTGGCGCAGCAGAAGAACCGCGAGGTGCTGGACGCCGGCCGGGACTCGATCCCGATCGCCCGGGCCGCCGGGGTGCCGATCGGCTTCGGCTCCGACCTGATGGGTGACCTGCAGGATGATCAACTGAACGGACTGCGGCTGCAGGCCGAGGTCGACGGCTGGCCGAACGCCCTGCGCTCGGCCACCTCGGTCAACGCCGCCCTGATCCAACGCGACGACCTGGGCCGGATCGCGGTCGGCGCCGTCGGGGATCTGCTGGTGCTGGCCGACGACGTGTTTGCCCGGCCGGAGTCGCTCTACGACGAGCGCCGGCCGCGCACCGTGATCAGATCCGGCACGGTCTGCTTCGACGCTCCCTGAGCCCTGCGTGGTTCGGAGCGGGCTCGCCGCATCACGACGGCGCGGGCCAGGTGGGCCGCGATCACCCAGACGACGCCGATGAGGGTGCGCACCCAGCGCCAAGGTCGACCAGAGGACGAGATACCAGGGGAAAGCCGGTGGCGATGATCGCGGTGATGTCGTCGAAGTCGCGTGGCTGCCGGACCCAGCCGATCGCCAGCACGGCGAAGATCGCGGTGCAGAGCAGGCCGAGGCCACCCCTCACCGGCGACGATCCAGCCGAACAGCGGCTTGCTCCGCGCGTCGCCGAAATAACCCCGGGTCCCGGTCAACCCGCTCCGTCTCATCCACTCCCCCGATCCGAGCCGGCGCGGCCGCGTCGTGGCACGCTGTCGGGATCGTAGGTCGAGCGCGTGTCTCTCGAAGCGATCCGGCTGGATTTCATCCCGGCCGTACGACAAGCTATAAAGTAAGCCTGTCCTAATCTAGGGGGAACTCGTGGCACGACCGATTCGGTCACTGCTGGCCTGCCTGGCCGCCCTGCTCGTCCTCGCCGGCGCCTCCTGCGCCGCGACCGCGGCCCCGGAGCCGGAGTCGAAGGGCTGGACCTTCGTCGACGATCGCGGCGAGACGATCACCGCACCGGCGGTGCCGCAGCGGATCGTCGCCTACACCAGCTCCGCCGGCGCGCTGTGGGACCTCGGGATCAAGGCCGTCGGCACGTTCGGCCCGCTGTCCCCGGTCGACGGCAAGCCCAACCCCCAGGCCGGCAACGTCGTGCCGGCCGAGGTGACCAATCTGGGCGAGGAATACGGCCAGGCCGACATCGAGAAGCTGGCGTCGCTGCAGCCCGACCTGATCGTCTACGGCACCTGGTCGCCCGAGGCCGAGCTGACCGATGAAGAGAAGAAGATGGCCGAGATCGCGCCGATGGTGAAGATCAACCACGGCAAGGGCGCGACGCTGGACAAGACGATCGCCCGGTACGCCGAGCTGGCCGCCTCGCTCGGCGTCGACCTGAACTCACCGGAGATCAGCAAGGACAAGGCCGACTTCGAGGCCGCGTCCAACCGGCTGCGGGACTGGGCCAAGACCAAGCCCGACCTCCGGATCACAGCCGTGGCGCTGGCGACCGAGATGATGTACGTCGCCGTCCCCAAGGACAACGCCGATCTCGCCTACTACACCAGCCTCGGGCTGAACCTGATCGCCCCGGACAACCCCAACAACGGTGAGTTCTGGGAATACCTGAGCTGGGAGAACGCGGACAAGTACGCGGCCGACGTGATCATGTGGGACACCCGGTCCCAGGCGATCAAGCCGGAGCAGGCGATCAAGGACAAGGCGTCGTTCGCCAAGCTGCCGGCCGTGGAGACCAATCAGCTGGTCCGCTGGGACTATGTGTCGCCGCCGAGCTACAAGCTGCAGACCGCGGTACTGAACACGCTGGCCGACCAGCTGGCACCGGTCAGCAATCTGACCCGCGATGCGCCCGGCTGCTGCCGCCCGGGCGGGAAGTAGCCCCTCAGGCTCGGTAGTACCGCTTCAAGAAGTCGATCTTGAAGTCGGGGTAGCTGCCGTCGGCGATGCTGGCCCGGATCCGGTCCACCAGCGAGACGATGAACCGCTCGTTGTGGATCGTGCACAGCGTCGAGGCGAGCATCTCCCCCGCCTTGAACAGGTGGTGCAGATAGGCCCGGGTGTAGTGCGCGCAGGTGTAGCAGTCGCACTCGTCGTCGATCGGCACGAAGGCCCGCCGGCAGCGCGCGGTGTTGACGTTGAACCGGCCGTCCCGGGAATAGACGGCGGCATTGCGCGCCACCCGGGACGGGTTGACACAGTCGAACGTGTCGGCGCCGTTCTCCACCGCCACGAAGAAGTCGTCCGGTTCGGCGATGCCGAGCAGATGCCGCGGCCGGTCCTCCGGCAGCTCGTCGCTGACCCAGCCGACGATCTCGCCGAGCCGCTCCTTCTCCAGCGCCCCGCCGATCCCGTAGCCGTCGAAGTCATGATCGACACCGTCGGGACCGGCCGCCCGCAACGCGACCAGATCACGGGCCGCCTGCCGCCGCAGGTCCTCGTACTGCGCGCCCTGGACCACCCCGAACAGCGCCTGGTACGGATGGCCGGCCCGCTCGTGGTTGAGCCGGACGTGCTCGCTCAGGCAGCGTTCGGCCCAGCGATGGGTCCGGTCGACCGACTGCTCCTGATAGCCGCGGGTGTTCATCAGCGTGGTCAGCTCGTCGAAGGCGAAGATGATGTCGGCGCCCAGCTCGTGCTGGATCCGCATCGAGATCTCCGGCGTGAACCGGTGCCGATCACCGTTCAGGTGCGAGGTGAAGGTGACGCCGTCCTCGTCGACCTGCGCCAGCCGGGTCTTGCCGGCGGCGATCACGTCGTCGTCGCCCAGGCCGGCGGTGTCCATCGCCAGCACCTTCTTGAACCCGACGCCGAGGCTCATCACCTGGAAACCGCCGCTGTCGGTGAACGTCGGGCCCGGCCAGTTCATGAACCGGCCCAGTCCGCCGGCCTCGTCGACGATGTCCGAACCGGGCTGCAGGAACAGGTGGTACGCGTTCGCCAGCAGCGCCTGAGCACCCAGCTCGGCCATCGATTCGGGCAGCACCGCCTTGACCGTCGCCTTGGTGCCGACCGCGATGAAGGCCGGCGTGTTGATCACTCCGTGCGGGGTGCTGATCACGCCGGTCCGGCCCCGGGTGCCGGCCAGCCCGGCCTGGACCGTGAACCCGAACCTCCGTCCTGAGCCTGTCGAAGGGTCGCTCATCGAAGTCCCCATCCGGTCACCGAAGCTTCAATCCGGCCAGCGCGACGACGCCGGCCGTCGAGGCCCGCAGCACCCCGTCGCCGAGCAGCACGGTCCGGCCGCCGGCGTCGGTGAACGCGGTCAGCTCGTCCGGCGCGATGCCGCCCTCGGGCCCGATGATGATCAGCACCCGACCCCTGGCTGGCAGCGGCACCTCGGCCAGCGGGGTGGTGGCCGCCTCGTGCAGCACCAGGGTCAGGGTCGATTCCTTGATCAACTCGAGCAGCTCGGCGGTGCTCACCGGCTCGGCCACCTCGGGCACCGCCAGCCGCCGGGACTGCTTGGCCGCCTCGCGGGCCGCGGCGATCCAGCGGGCCCGCGCCTTGGCCGTCCGCTCGCCGGACCAGCGGACCACGGCCCGGGAGGCCTGCCAGGGAACGATCTCGTCGATACCGACCTCGGTCAGCAGCTCCACCGCCAGCTCGGAGCGATCACCCTTGGCCGGCGCCTGCGCCGCGACGTAGCGCAGCGGCGCGGCCGGCGTCACCGGCAGGATCTCGGTCACCTCGATCTTGAGCCCGCGCTTGCTCGCCTCGACCACCGTGCCGGCAACACCGCGACCCCGGCCGTCACCGAGCCGGATCGTCTCGCCGGCCCGGATCCGCCGGACCACCGCGGCGTGATGCCCCTCGGGCCCGCCCAACTCGACCATGGTGCCGACGGCCGGCAGCGGGTCGGCCAACCCCGACCAGAGAAACAGCGGGTCTGTCATGTCACCGCTTCGGACACGAGGCGAAGGACCAACGGCTCAGGGAACGTACGGCTCACTGACCGACGAAGGCGTCGCGGATCCGGCCGAAGACGCCCTTGCTGTGCCGCTGCACGGTGCCCTCGGGCCGGGACTCGTCCCGGGCCTCGGCCAGGTCGCGGAGCAGCGCGCGCTGGGTGTCGTCCAGCTTGGTCGGGGTCTGCACCAGCAGGGTGACGCCGAGGTCGCCGCGCCCGTTGCCACGCAGCCGCGGCGCGCCCTTGTCCTCGACCGTCACCCGGGTGCCGGACTGGGTCCCGGCGGGAACGACCACGGTCACCGCGGTGTCCGCGGGATCGGGATCGGGCAGATCGGCCTCGAGCGTCGTCACCTGGACCTCGGTGCCCAGCGCGGCCGCGGTCATCGGGATCTTCACGACCACCTCGAGGTCGTCGTTCACCCGCTTGAACACGTCGTGCGGCAGCACGTTCAGCGCCACGTAGAGATCGCCGGCCGGCCCGCCACCGGGGCCGACCTCGCCCTGCGAGGCGAGCTTGACCCGGATGCCGGTGTCGACGCCCGGCGGCACCTTGACCTCGATCGTCCGGCTGTGCCGGACCCGGCCGTCGCCGTTGCACTCGACGCAGGGATCGGGGATCACGGTGCCGTAGCCACGGCAGGTCGGGCACGGCTGGGTGGTCCGGATGTCGCCGAGGAAGGACCGTTGCACGTGGGTGACGTCGCCCTGCCCGTGACAGGTCGAGCAGCGGACCGGCTTGGAGCCCTCGGACGCCCCACTGCCGCTGCAGCGCGGGCAGAGCACCGCCGTGTCGACCCGGACCGGCTTGGTGGCGCCGAACGCCGCCTCGGCCAGGTCGAGATCCAGCCGCACCACCGCGTCCTGGCCGCGCCGGACCCGGGACCGCGGTCCGCGGGTCTGCTGGCCGCCGAACATCGCGTCGACCAGGTTGGTGAAGTCGAAGCCCTGGGCGCCGCCGTTGAAGCCACCGAAGCCGTTGTTGAAGCCGCCCATGCCGCCGCCGAGCGGGTCGCCGCCGCGGTCGTACAGGTCCCGCTTCTGCTCGTCCCGGAGCACCTCGTAGGCCTCGGCGACCTTCTTGAACCGGTCCGACGCGTCCGGCTCGGTGGCGACATCGGGATGCAGCTTCCGCGCCAGTTGCCGATAGGCCTTCTTGATCTGTTCGGGCGTGGCGTCACGCTGCACGCCGAGGATCTCGTAGTAGTCCTCAGTCATCTTGGGCACTGGCGTCCTTCGCGTCCTTCAGCAGGAATCGGGGTTCATCCTTCGGAGAGAAAGCGGCCGACATAGCGGGCGACCGCGCGGACCGAAGCCATCGTCGAGGGGTAATCCATCCTGGTCGGTCCGACGACCCCGAGGGTCGCCCAGGGGTCGTCCGTTCCACCGTACCCCGAGGAGACCACCGAGGTACTGCGCAGTTCCTTGTACGGATTCTCCTGCCCGATCCGGACCGTGACCGCGTCGGCGGTGGTGGCCTCGCCGAGCAGCTTGAGCAGCACGACCTGCTCCTCCAGCGCCTCCAGCACCGGCTTCACGGTGGTCTCGAAGTCGTCGCCGAACCGGGACAGGTTGGGCACGCCGCCGACCACCAGTCGGCTGCTCGTCTCGCTGCCCAGCATCTCCAGCAGGGCCGCGATCGCCGCCGGCCCGATCGGGTGCAGGGCCGGCGGCAGCCGGTGGGCCAGGTCGCTCAGCCGGGACGCCGCGACGGCGGTCGGCTGGCCGTCGGCCGCGGCGTTGAGATGGGCGCGCAGGTCGGCCAGCGTGTCCTCGTCGTAGGCCGGCACCTCGAACGAGCGCTGCTCCACCCGGCCGGTCGAGGTGATCAGGATCAGCAGGATCCGGCCCGCGGTCAGCGAGACGGCCTCGATGTGCCGGACGGTCGCGCTGCTCATCGTCGGGTATTGCACGATCGCCACCTGCTGGGTGACCTGGGCCAGCAGCCGGACCGTGCGCAGGATCACGTCGTCCAGGTCCATCGCGCCGGACATGAAGGTCTGGATCGCCCGCCGCTCGGCGACCGACAGCGGCTTCACCGTGCCCAGCCGGTCCACGAACAACCGGTAGCCCTTGTCGGTCGGGATCCGGCCGGCGCTGGTGTGCGGTTGGGTGATGTACCCCTCCTCCTCCAACGACGCCATGTCGTTGCGCACCGTCGCCGGGGAAACCCGGAGGTTGTGCCGTTCGACCAGCGCCTTGGAACCGACCGGCTCCTCGCTGGAGACGTAGTCGGTCACGATCGCGCGCAGCACATCGAGCTTGCGGTCGTCCATCACGCCTCCTTCATCGCCTGGGCCGCTCTCCGGGGTGCAGTTTGGCACTCCCAGTTGGGGAGTGCCAGTCTATCCCGGGTGAGCGACAGCACTCGGGACGGCACGGCGACGATCGGGCCCTGGCGACGGATCGCGGACCGGGTCTGGGTCGGTGTCGCCGAGCCGGAGACGGTGAACATCGGCCTGGTCGCCGGGGACGACGGCTGTCTGCTGATTGACTGCGGCAGCAGTGCCGAGCACGGTGAGCTGATCCGGCGGGCGGTCGCGGAGGCGACGGACGTCCCGCTGATCGGGATGGTGGTGACGCACGCGCACTACGACCACGCCAACGGGCTCGGCGCGTTCGCCGACGTCTCGACCATCGGCCACGAGTCGCTCCGAGCCGCGTTGCCGGCCGAGGTGCCAGCGCCCGCCCGCGAACTGGCGGTGGCCGCCGGGTTGGACCTGGGCGGTCGCCGGGTCGAGATCGCGCACCTGGGCCGCGGGCACACCGAGGGCGACCTGCTGGTCGTGGTGCCGGACGCCGAGGTGGTGTTCGCCGGCGACCTGATCGAATCGGCCGGCGCCGACGGTGCCGAGGGGGCCGACGGTGCCGAGGGGGCCGACGGTGCCGAGGGGGCCGAGCCGGCGCCGTGGTGGGGCGAGGACTCCGTGCCGCACGAGTGGCCGGCGACGCTGGACGGGCTGGTCGGACTGATGACCGACGCGACCCAGGCTGTGCCCGGGCACGGCGAGCCGGTGGACCGGGCCTTCGTTTTCGACCAGCGCGGCCGGGTGGCCGCCGTGGCCGGCGAGCTGCAGCGGCTGGCTCTGGCCGGGGTGCCGCAGGCCGAAGCCTTGGACCGCGGCGAGTGGCCGTACCCGAAGGAGAATCTCGCCGCCGGGATCGCCCCTGGCTATGCCCAACTCGCGGCCGAGCGGCCCGAGGTGGGCCGCCGCCAGTTGCCGCTGGCCTAGCCTTTCAGCAGCCGAGCGGGATTGATCTCGACTGGGTACGGCCCGATCAGCTCGAGTGTCTGATCGCCCGAGGCCTCGCCGGCGACCTCGTACCTTCCGTCGACGAGCTCCCAGGCAACGATCGACGGCACACCTGGATCGATCACCCAGTAGGAGGGGCAACCAGCCGCTTCGTACCGGGATCGCTTCAGCCCGAGATCGATGTGGCGGGTGCTCGGGCTGAGGATCTCCACTGCCAGAAGCGGACTCGTCGGTAGGTCGCGGGCCGTGAAGTCCGACCTCCGGGCAACCAGGAGATCCGGTTGCAAAACTGTCTTCTCCGACAAGACGACATCGAACGGCGCGTAGAGAACCACCAGCTCCGTCGGACAGGCTGATCTGAGGAAAACGTGCATCGCTCCTGAGATGCTCTGATGACCGAAGCTCGGTGCAGGCGTCACGATGAGCGTCCCGTCAATGAGCTCGTAACGATGGCCGTCATCGGGCATCGCCGCCAGGTCGTCTCGCGTCAAGGCGCGACCGTACGGCAACCCGATCGGTGTCGCTGGAGCCGTCATGGATGACATGGTATGCCTCCTCATTCCCCCGATCCATGGCACAGAACCCTAGGACCACCCACTGACAACGGACGTCAGCCGGTGATCCGGCCGAGCTGATCGACCAGCCAGCCGATGCCGCCCAGCCGCCACAAGGCATCGCGGGCGATCAGGAAGCCGAGGATGGCGACGATCCACGAGGTCGCGCCGGCGGCGTGCTTGCTCAGGAAGCCGTTGAGCTTCTGCAGCAGCGGCTCGACCTGGCGGTGCGCGAACAGCCGCAGCAGCAGCAAGATCAGCGCCGGCAGGATCATGATCACGCAGTAGCCGGCCAGCGACAGGGTGCGACCGGTCAGGTCCAGCCCCGAGGTGGTGATCAAGCCGATCGCCCCCAGGTACGGCAGCATGCTGCCCGCCTCGATCGCGGCGGCGCCGAGCGCAAGTCCCATCAGGGCAGGGATCGAGCCGCCCCCGGAGGCATCGCCCATCGCCCGCTCCCGCCACTTGGCGACCTTGCCCGGCTGCCCGTCCGATCGTTGCTGCCGGCGTTTCGGATCGAGCGTGAAGCTGAGCAGGATCAGCCCGACGCCGAGGAAGAGCTGGACGAAGGAGGCGACCGGGGTCTCCAGCACTGCCTTGAGCTGATCCATGAACGTCACCGCACCGAGTGAGATGATCATGCCGAGCGCGAAGTAGAAGACGACGATCGTGCCGAGATAGATCAACATCCGCAGGGTCCGCGGCCGACCGCTCGCCAGCAGCAGCCAGATCGGGATCAGCAGGGTGCCGAAACTGGTCGAGTCGATCAGGGCCAGGACGGCCAGCGAACCGGCGAGCATGAGAGTCATGATCATCAGCCTGCCGGGCGCACAGCCCCAGGTCATCGGCCGAAAGTGGGCCCTGGTCATTGGCCGAAAGAGGCACAGTGCCGGCGCGCGGATACATCCTTCGATGGATGGGTTCCGGGTCCGGGCTGTGCTGAGATGGTCAGGTGACTTCGACGGCAACCCCGGGCGCCCCGCGCGGCGGGTTCCTGGGTCGGCTGGATCGGCTGATCTCCTCCGAGGACGACAGCCGATGGGCGCCGATCGTCATCTGGCTGGCCGGGCTCGGACTGATCGCGGTCGGACTGGCCGGGATCTGGAGCGATGTCGGCTGGCTGCGGGTGAACCCGTGGTGGCACGCGCTGCCGCTGACGGTGGGCTGTCTGGCCCTGGTGATCAAGCGCCGGCACCCGATGATCGCGCTGGTGATCGGTTCCCTGATGCTGCTGGCCGACTCAACCATGGGTGGCAGCATCGGCGTGCTGCTGGTGATCTTCGACCTGCTGTTCGCCGCCTTCCGGTGGGGCAAGCCGCTGGCCCGCCGGGTGATCAGCTGGGTGGTCGCCGCGACGATCGTCGGGTTCGCGATCTGGATCGTGACCCTGTTCGACCTGCGGAACGGGATCGCGGCCGCGCTGCAGCTGATGGTGTTCTTCGTCATCCCGCTGTGGTGGGCCCGAGACCTGCGCCAGAAGGAAGAACTGGCCCGGCTCGCCGCCGATCGGGTGGAGCTGGAACGGCAGCGGGCCGACGACCTGATCCGGGTCGGCGAGTTGGACCGGCAACGGGCGGTGCAGGCCGAGCGGGCCGCGATGGCCCGGGACCTGCACGACGTGATCGCCTCGCATCTGTCGGCGACCGCCTTGCAGTCCGGCGCGGCGCTGGCCCGGCCGGCCGATGCGACCGCCGACCGGGAGGCGCTGGAGGCGGTCCGCAGCTCCAGCCTGGCCGGGCTGGCCGAGATGCGCTCGATGATCATGCTGCTGCGCAACGAGGTGGACCCGGCCGACGAGCCGGTGGCCGCCCCGCCCCGGCTGGACCGGGTGTCGGAGCTGGTGCGGCAGGCGCAGGACAACGGGCTGCGGATCAGGTTCGGCGGCGACGTCGCGACCGTACCGGCGGCGGTGGACCAGACGGCGTACCGGATCATCGCCGAGGCGCTGGTGAACGCGGCCAAGCACGCGCCGGAATCCACCGTGGAGCTGACCATCGAGGGCACTGACCCGTTGCTGGTCCGGGTCGAGAACACCGCCGGCAAGGGCGGCCCGATCCATCCGGCCCTGTCCGCCGGGCACGGGCTGGCGAGCCTGCGCGACCGGACCGCCGCCCTCGGTGGCCGGCTGTCCGCCGGACCGACCGACCGCGGCACCTGGCGGGTCGAGGCGATCATCCCCGGAGGCGACCGTGTCCAATCCTGATCATGATCGGCCGGCCGATTCGGGGATCACCGTGGTCATCGCCGATGATCATGGCGCGATCCGGGCCGGACTGTCGTTGATCCTGGCCGGCGCGGGCGACATCACGGTGGTCGGCGAGGCCGCGGACGGCGACGCGGCGATCCGGCAGGCCCGGGCGCTGCGGCCGGACCTGATTTTGATGGACATCCGGATGCCCGGCACCGACGGGATCTCGGCCACCCGGGCGATCGTCACCGAGCGGCTGGCGCAGGTGTTGGTGCTGACCACGTTCGACCTCGACGACTACGTGTTCGGCGCGCTGCGCGCCGGCGCCGTCGGCTTCCTGCTCAAGTCCGTCGACCCGGCCGCACTGATCGACGCGGTGCGCCGGGTCGCCACCGGTGACGGGGTGCTGGCGCCCGAGGTCACCCGGCGGATCCTGACCGAGTTCAGCAAGGCGCCGGCCGCCACCGCGCCGGCCGAGGTACCGGGGCTGACCGAGCTCACCGAACGCGAACGCCAAGTGCTGGCCGCCCTGGGCCGCGGCCTGTCCAACGCCCAACTCGCCGCCGAACTGGTGATCAGCGAGGCGACCGCTAAGACCCATGTCTCCCGGGTGCTGACCAAGCTCAACCTGGCCTCCCGGACCCAGGCGGCGATCATCGCCCGGGACGCCGGTCTGGTTCGACAATGATGCCACTGCGCCAGAGGATTCAGGAGCGGCGATCGCCGCCCTATTTCCAGCCAGGAACGGGGCCCAACCAGATGGGACTGCGGCTAGTGTCCTGACGACTTCCCCTCGGCCATCTCGTCCGGCTCGTCCGGAGCCGGTACGGCGACCACGGGACGGATCGAATGGCTGAGGCAGAAGTGACTCACCGATCCACTGAAGAAGCGCTCGATGCCGGTGTGCTCCCGGGTGCCGATCACCAGCAGTTGGGAGCGCCGGGACTCGTTGATCAAGGTCTTGCCGGGTGAACCGAAGACGAAGTCGAGGCGCCAGTCGGGTTCCGGTCGCAGCGCGCTGAACGATTGCCGGACGACGTCCTTGATCCGGGCCTCGACGTCCTCCGGCGTCGGCGATTCGCCGAGATAGCCGGCCGCGTCGTAGCTGGACACCCAGGCCATCGGATCGGGGACCTGGCCGAGCACGTGCACGGCCCGCAACCGCAGGCCCGCGGACCGGGCGTAGCGCGCCGCCCAGGCCAGGGCAGCCTGGGCCGAGGGCGAATCGTCGAACCCGACGACCACCTCGGGCTCGCACGGCGTCTTCGTCGACTCCATGATCACTCCTTCGCTCGGAGATCACTCCCTCTCGCGTCAAGCCTGCTCCGGTCGGCCGGTTCACGCAACCGTCCGCGCCGGCGGCGAGCACCGGCCGCTGCCAGGATCGTGCTGGTATCGGCCCGAATCGGACTAGCTGGCCACCGCACCACGGACGAGACTCGGAGGACAGCGCCGGCCTGACCCCCGATCTCTCGGCCCGCGTCCACCGCTCGACCTCGCACCGCTGGGAGGCCCTGCCATGCCGTTGCTCCGGCTCGCCGTTTCGATCTTGCTCCTCACCGGGCTGCTGACCGCATCCCATCCCGCTGACTATGCCGCCGCCGATCCGGCAGCGGTGTCGATCACCGCCGACTACGAGCGGGCCGCGGGCTCGTTCGATCATGCGAAGGTCCTGAATGCCAACGAGGGCGGCTATCTGACGCACAACGCGCTGACCTGGCTGCCCGAGTCGTACCCCCGATTCCGCGAAGCCGGACTCCGGATGGTGGCGATCACCCACCTGTTGAACGAGAACTTCTACAACGTCGTCTCCGGCACCGCGCCGAATCTCCGGTACGACTTCAGCAAGCTGGACCGGGTCGTGTTGCCGTTGGTCGAGCAGGGCATGACGCCGCTGATGGGAGTTGCCTTCACCCCGGAGGTATTGGGTGGCGCGGATCGGGCGACCGGCTACAGCAACGCGATCCCCAACGACAACGCACTCTGGGGCCAGGTCGTCGGTGCGATGGTGCAGCACTACCAGGAGCTCGGCCACACCGGCTGGTATTGGGAGGTCTGGAACGAACCTGATCTTGGTGGCTTCTGGGCCGGCAGTCAGGCCGAGTACAACGCGATGTATCAGGCGACCGCCGACGGGGTGAAGGCAGCTGACCCGACCGCCAAGATCGGCGGGCCGGCCAGCACCCAGGGCGGCTGGGCGTTCTTCGGCGGCTTCACCGACTTCCTGCAGGGCCATCCGGAGGTGCCGCTCGACTTCGCCACCTTCCACAGCTATGGAGCGGATCCGACCTTCGGCCTGGTCGACGAGGCGAAGGCCCGGCTGGACGCGGCCGGCCGGGCCGACGTGCCGATCTTCGTCACCGAGTGGAACATCACCCCGCAGATGACCGGCGGCGCCGGCGCACCGTCGGACACCAACCAGGGCGCCTCGTATGCGGTGCGCCGGGTCGCCGACGCGCTGCGCCGGCCGGCCCTGAGCAAGATCTTCTGGTTCGCGCCGAAGGAGGGTCTGCAACCGTCGTCGCTGCTGAACGGCGACCTGGGACTGATCACCGTCGACGGGCACCAGAAGGCGGCCTACAACGCGTTCCAGTTGATCAACCGGCTGCAGCCGACGCTGCTGACGACCACGCTCGCCGGGCCGGGCACGGACGACGGCACGGTCGGGGCGGTGGTGACCAAGGACCCGGCCAGCGGCAAGGTCGTGCTGCTGGCCTGGAACGATCAAGCTTCCGGCGCCGAACTGGACCTGCGGCTGACCAACCTGCCGTACGCCCGCGGCCAACGGGTCCGGTTGACGCGCTATCTCGTCGACGCCACGCATGGCAACTACTACAAGGATTACGCCGACGGCCTGCGCGGTTGGAGCGTCGGTCCGACCGAGCGCGCCGACCCGGTCGACAGCGTGATCATTCCAGGCACCGACCGGTTCGTCCGAACCGTCGCGATGAGTCCGCACAGCGTCACCGCGTACGTGCTCGAACGCACCTCGGCCGCCGCGACCGAGACCCAGCAGGCCAAGCCGAGCCCGGTGCCGGTCGGTTCGCGCAATCTGGCCCACGGGCGCCAGGTGAGCGCCAGTTCGGCGGTCCCGTGGGGTTGGTCGCCGGCGATGCTGGTCGACGGTCTCGGACACACCTTCACCAAGGTCGACAGCGGCGGGGTCAGCAACGGCTGGTCCAGCAACGGACATGCCGAGGCGGCCGCGCCGGAGTGGGTGTACGTCGATCTCGGCGCCCGCGCCAGCCTCAGCCGGGTCCGGCTGTTTCCTCGCGACGACAAGGAATGCGAGGGGTACGCGTTCCCGATCGACTTCACCATCCAGGGCAGCAACGACGCCGCCAGCTGGTCGACGCTGCTGACCCGGACGAACTACAACGACGGCAAGCCACTGGCCGCGCCGATCCGGGCCCGAACCTTCGACGTCTCCGGCTCCTACCGCTATGTCCGGGTGCACGCGACCAAGCTGCAGACCGCCTGCGCCGGCGATCCCACCCGGTATTTCCAACTCGCCGAGCTGCAGGTGGAGAGCGACACCGACCTGGCCGCCGGCTCGGCCCGGGCAGCCGCCGGCATCGAGACCACGCTGCGGCTGCCGGCGCCGGAGCACGTCAGCCGGGTCGATCTGGCGGCGGCCGACCAGGGCCGGGACTTCCCGCGCTCGTACCAGCTCCAGATCGCCGCCGGCGACTGCACGAACTGGCGCCCGGTCGCGGCCCGAACCAGCGACCCCAACCCCGGGGGATTCCTGCGCACGTTCGGTTTCCCACCGCAGGCCGTCCGCTGTGTCCGGGTCCGCGGGGCCGACGGTCAGGTCGCCCGGCTCGCGGAGATCAAGCTCTATCACTGACCGGCCGAACGAGGTACGAGGAGGTTCCGATGGTTCAGCCAACCCGCCGTCAGCGGGTGACCCGGCGATCGACTCTGGGGCTGCTGGGCGGCCTGGGCGCCGCCGGGCTACTGGCCCAGGCCGGTTGCACGATCACCCTGGGCACGCCGCCGATCAGCAACGTCGGCCTGGACAAGAAGCCGGCGCCCGGGCGCAAGATCAACATCGAGCTGTACAACCTGTGGGGTGGGCCGATCGGTTCGGGCTGGATCAAGGTCGCCGAGGCGTTCGAGGCGACCCATCCCGACATCGGCGTCCGAGTGATCTTCGCCCCGGGCGGCAGCGGCGTGCAGCAGAAGTTGTTCGCCGCGATCTCCGGCGGCAATCCGCCGGACGTGGCCCAGATCCTGCCGCACCAGACCGCGCAGTGGTCGGAGCTGGGGGTGATGCGCGACCTTACCGACGACTTCCGGGCCGCCGGTCTGGGCCAACAGGACTTCTTCGCACCGGCCTGGGAGAGCATGACCTACCGGGACCGGATGTGGTCGCTGCAGTGGGCCGCCGATCCCAACTTCCCGTTCTTCTGGAACAAGGGTCTGTTCGCCGAATCCGGTCTCGATCCGGAGCGGCCGCCGGAAACGATCGACGAACTGGACGACATGTCGCGCCAGCTCCTGCGCAAGGACGGCGAGACGGTGACCAAGATCGGCGCGGTGCCGTGGGATGCGTACGGGATGGGCAATTCGATCTTCACCTGGGGTTGGTCCTTCGGCGGCGACTTCTACGACCGGGAGCGGGACGAGATCACTCCCGATCATGAACTGGTGGTGGACGCGCTGCAGTGGATCGTCGACTACGCGACCGACGTCGGCGGTGCCGAGCGGGTCGCGCACAGTCCGCCGGGCCTGCAGTTGCACTGGTTCAGCACCGGCAACGTCGGCATGGCGCCGCTGGTGGCGTCGAACTTCCGGGACATCCGGACCGGCGTCTCGGAGCTGGAGATCGGCGCCGGGATGCTGCCCTGTCAGCCACCCGGCGCCAACGAGCCGGGTGCCGGCGCCTGGTTCGGTGGCTGGAGCTTCTTCGTGCCGACCGGCGCCCGGCAGCCGGAGGCGGCCTTCGAGTTCATCCGCTGGGTGTCGACGACGGCCGAGGGCACCCAGTTGCTCTGGGACCAGGTCGGCTCGCTGTCCGGCTGGAACACCGCACCGGTGCTGACCGAGGTCGAGAACGACCCGGTGATGGCTCCGTACTACGACGTGCTGACCACGGCGCCGCACGCCCGGCCGTCGATGCTGGTGGCCGACTTCTACTTCCAGAAGTTCGAGGAGGAGGTCGACCGGGCCATCCACGGGCTGGTCACGCCGATCGAGGCGCTGCGCACCGTCAAGGCCGACACGCTCGCCGAGCTGGACCGGTTTCGGCGGGAGGTGGTGCGATCATGACCCGGCGGCGCGCCCAGGAACGCCGGAATCACCTGTGGGGGTTGCTGTTCACGTCGCCGGCGATCGTCGGGCTGCTCTGGTTCACGGCCTACCCGGTGTTCGCCTCGCTCTATCTCAGCCTCACCTCGGCCACCATGATGCGGCCGCCGGAATGGCTGGGCGGCGGCAACTACCAGAGCCTGCTGGTCGACCCGACCTGGTGGTCGTCGTTGGCGATCACGTTCCAATACCTGGTCTGGGCCGTGCCGGTCGGCATCGTCGTCGCACTCCTGCTGGCGGTGCTGCTGAACCTCAAGGTGCGCGGCCAGTCGATCTATCGGGTGGTCTTCTACCTGCCGGCGATCGTCCCGGTCGTCGCCTCGGCCGTCGTCTGGCTGTATTTCTTCAACCCGCAGTACGGCGCGATCAACACCGCCCTGGACTGGATCGGGCTGACCGGGCCGGGCTGGCTGAAGGATCCCGACTGGGCGATGGCGGCGATCATCATCTTCACGGTCTGGGGCTCCGGCAACCTGATGATCATCCTGCTGGCCGGGCTGCAGGACGTGCCGCAGGATCTGCATGATCAGGCCCGGGTCGACGGGGCCGGCAGCTGGCGCCGGTTTCGGCATGTCAGCCTGCCGTTCCTGTCGCCGCATCTGTTGTTCGCGTTGATCACCGGGCTGATCGCCGGCTTCCAGTTCTTCACCCCGGTCTACGTGCTGACCGGCGGCTCCGGCGCGCCGGCCGGCTCGACGATGCTGTCCAGCATCTACCTGTATCAGAACGCGTTCCAGTTCCTGAAGCTCGGCTACGCCAGCGCGATCGCGTGGGCCCTGTTCATCATCGTCGCCCTGATCACCGCCTTGACGTTCCGGTTCATCGGCCGCCGCGTCTACTACGGCGGATCATAGGAGGAGTCCCGGTATGGCTGTCGCAACCCAACGACTCGTAGCCGCTCGGCCGAGGACCGCGATCCGGTGGCAGAAGATCCTGGAGCGGATCGGCGCGCACTCGCTGCTGATCGCGCTGAGCATCGTCTTCCTGATCCCGTTCTTCTGGATGGTGACCGGCGCGCTGAAGACCACCGAAGACCTGAACGCTTTCCCGGCCGTCTGGTTTCCGCAGGTGCTGACGCTGGAGAACGTGATCGCCGGCGTGCAGGCCTTTCCGTTCCTGCGCTACCTGATCAACACGCTGGTGATCTGCGGCTGCTCCATGATCGGCGCCGCGCTGTCCAGCTCCTTCGTCGCGTACGGACTGGCCCGGATCGAGTGGCGCTGGCGGACGCCGATCTTCGTGTTGCTGATCGCGACCATGATGATCCCGTTCTACGTGACGATGCTGCCGTTGTTCACCATGTTTCGCGCGATGGGCTGGACCAACACCTATCTGCCGCTGATCCTGCCGCACTTCTTCGGCGTCCCGTTCTACATCTTCCTGCTGCGTCAGTTCTTCCTGTCGATCCCCAAGGAGCTGTCCGAGTCGGCCCGGCTGGACGGTGCCAACGAGCTGATCATCTACTGGCGGATCATCCTGCCGCTGGCCAGGCCCGCGTTGGCGGCGGTCGTCCTGTTCCAGTTCCTGGCGTCCTGGAACGATCTGCTCGGACCGCTGATCTATCTGTCCGACGCCGACACCTATCCGCTGTCCCTCGGCCTGACCTTCTTCCGGATGGAATACAGCACCCAGTTCGGTCCGCTGATGGCCGCCAGCACGATCGTGGTGATCCCGGTGATCATCGTGTTCTTCTTCGCGCAACGTACCTTCATCCAAGGCATCACGCTGACCGGTGTGAAAGGCTGATCATCCGTGACCGAGGACAGTCTGTCGCTGCGCGCCCTTATCGAGCCGGACGCGACCGGAGAGTCGGTGATCGAGGGTCAGGGCGAGCCGGCCGGCACGCCCGATCGGATTCAGGCGACCTCCCGGCGGCTGATCCGAGACGGCCGACCGTATCTGCCGATCATGGGCGAATACCACTATGCCCGTGCCCGCCCCGAGGACTGGGCCGAGGAACTGGCGGCGATGCGGGCCGGCGGGATCACCGCGGTATCGACCTACGTGCTGTGGATCCTGCACGAGGAGCACCGGGGCCGGATCCGCTGGGACGGGCCGCGGGACCTGCGTCGCTTCGCCCGGCTGTGTGCGGAGGCCGGGCTTGACCTGGTGCCGCGGATCGGTCCGTGGTGCCACGGTGAGGCGCGGTACGGCGGCTTCCCGGACTGGGTGGTGCGTGAGTTCGGCGAGCGGACGCGGACCGACGATCCGGGGTATCTGGCTGCCGTACAAGGGTTCTGGGCCGAACTGGCGGACCAGCTGACCGGGCTCTGTCACCGCGACGGCGGGCCGGTGATCGCGATCCAGCTGGAGAACGAGCTGGTCGACCGGCCGGATCATCTGGTGACGCTGCGCCGGCTGGCCGAACGACTGGGGATGGCGCCGGCCCTCTGGACGGCCACCGGCTGGGACGGTGCCCGGCTGCCGCTGGACCGGGTGCTGGCGCTCTATGGCGGCTACGCGGATGCCTTCTGGGAAGATGCTTCCGTCGGCTGGCCGGCAGTCTGCGCGCCGAACTTCCAGTTCACCACGGTCCGCGATCCCGGCATCGCCGGCCCGGTGTCCGCGCCGGAGATCGCACCGGGGACCGAGCAGCCGTTCGCCACCTGTGAGATCGGCGGCGGACTGCCCGTCGCCTATCACCGCCGGCCGCTGGTGCAGCCGGCCGAGGTCGCGGCGATGGCGTTGACCAAGCTCGGCTGCGGCTCGGTCTGGCAGGGCTACTACCTGTATCACGGCGGCCAGCAGGCCCGGCTCGAGGACGGCTGGAGCCAGGAATCCCAGGCGACCGGCTATCCGAACGACCTGCCGCAGGTCGACTACGACTTCGCCGCCCCGATCGGTGCGCAGGGCGAGCTGCGTGATCATTTCCACCTGCTGCGGCAGCAGCACCTGTTCCTGGCGACGTGGGGTGAGCGGCTGGCGTCGATGCCCACCTCTCTGCCCGAGCCGGAGACCGATCTGCCCGAGGAGGTGGCCGGGCTCCGCTGGGCGGTCCGCGCCGACGACCGGTCCGGATTCCTGTTCTTCAACAACCATCAGCCGGCCGCGGCACCGCTGCCGGAGCTAGGCCCGCTCCGGTTCGAGGTCGAACTCGGCGAGAAGTCGATCATGATCCCGACCGGGCCGATCGTGGTGCCCAGCGGTGGCTACGGCGTGCTGCCGCTGAACCTGGAGTTGACCACGGCGACCACGATCAGCTCCGGTACCGTACAGCCGCTGACCCGGATCGGACTCGACCACGAGCCCGGCCTGACCGTGCTGGCGGCCCTGCCAGGAATCCCGGCCGAGGTGGTGATCGCTGGCGCCGTCTCGGCCGAGGTCCGGCGCGGCGACGCCACAGTGGAGCGGCGGCCGGGCCACGAGTTCGTCATCCGGATCGACCAGTTCCCCGCTCGGGTGCGGCTCAACGGAGACGGTCCGGCGGAGTTGTTGATCATCGATCCGGCCACCGCCCGGCGCTGCTGGACCCTGGAGCTGGACGGTGCGGAGCGGTTGCTGATCACCGACGCCGAACCGCTACCGGCGGCCGGATCCTCCACCCTCGTCCGCTGCGCCGGCCCGGCCCGGCTGGAGGTATATCCGCCCCTGACCCGACCGCCGCAGTCCGTGACCGGCGGTCGTTGCGAGCTCCGTGACGTCGGCGATCACACCGAGCTGCTGCTTCAGCCGGACGGCGATGCCGCCGCACCCAGCGTGACCGTGATCCCGATCCGCCCGGCCCGGCCGGAACTGCTGCCGCCGATCACGACGGGAAGCAACGGCCGGATCCTGGTGCCACGCGAGGAGGCGTGGCACGCCGCGGCCCGCTGGCGGTTCCGCATCGATCCGCAGACGCTCACCGGTCTGCACCGGGCCGTGCTCCTGATCGACTGGATCGGCGACATCGCCCGGCTGCTGGTGGACGGTGAACTCGTGCTGGACCAGTTCTACGCCGGCCGCCCGTTCGCGTATGCGCTCCGCGCGCCGGCCGCCGAACTCGAGTTCCAGGTGTTGCCGCGGCGCCCCGGCGCCCCGATCCACCTCGATCCCCGGGTCCGGGAGTTGATCAAGGATCGCCCGGCCGCGACGCTGGACACGGCGCGGATCCAGCCCATGTACGCGGTCGGGCTGTGGTTCTAGTTGCAGGCCCGATTTGTGACGTGGCGTCCGGCGGAACGCCACCGGGCTCAACCGGATCCCTACTTCAGATTCAGCGAGTGGGTGCGCCGGCGGCCCAAATGGCGTGAGCGAACGTCCCGCGGCCGAGGTCGAAGGTGCCGGAGTAGTTGGTGAGCTGGGTGTCGCCGTGCGGTGATCGAAAGATCATCGTCCCCGGCTCGGGTTGTCGCCGCAGCCAGCCGCCATGAGTGATCGCGCGATGTTCCCGCTTCGCCATCGGAGCCAGGCCATCGACGCTGGTCTGGCCCGGCGGACCACCCTCATCCATTGACCGATACGGGACGGAATGATCAAGCTCCAACCGACCGGTCGCTGTTGACCACGGGAAACTACTGCCCGGCCGGGCGAACCTCAGGTAACGCTTGTGCCGGTCCGGGATCTCGTAGGCATCGACCGGCGCCGGTACGTTGTTCAGATCGACCACCGGGACGACTTTCACCCGATCATGACCGAGCCAGTCCTTGACCGTGCCCATGGTGGTCGGCCCGATCCCGGGCACCCGGCAGATCCCGGCTCCCGACTCGAGCGACTCGGCCGCGATGTGCACGATCAGGGTCGAGGTCGGCAGCAGCAGCGCCGGGTCCAGACCGGCCACCAGCTTCTCGATCGCCGCCTTGAAGATCACGGATTCGAGATCGACCGACGGACCGGGCTGATCCCGCAACGACGGATGCAGCTCGGACTCCTCGATCGGCTCTTCCGGGTCCTCACCAGCGACCGGCTGCACCGCGGCAGCGAACTCCTCCGCGAACAGATCCGGCTGACGCGCCTCGGCGAGGATCCGGGTCGCTTCCAGCTCGTTGCCCAGCAGGGCCAACGCCTCAGCCCGACGCTCATCCGCGGACCGGTCAGCGGCGGGAAGCGCGTCGGCGATCTCCTGAATCCGCGCATACAACCGGATCGCATCCGCCGGCTCCAACCGCGCAAACACCGACTTCAACCCTTCATCGGAAGTCTGGGACAGCCACACGCCGAGTTGGGTCTTCCGCTCTGCCGTGACCCGCTCGACCCGCTCCGCATCGACCCGCGCGATCGCGGCTTCGGCCCGGTTCTGCAGTGTGCAGAACCCGACCAGCCCGGCGGATCCGGCCAGGTCGGCATCAACCACCAGGGCTTGTGCCAGGGTGAGGTGGTGGGTCATCCGGGCGAGTGTGCGGGCCTGCCAGCCCTCCACCTCACACTGCATGACCTTCTCCCACAACAACGGCAGCCGGCACCGCAGGTCGAGGACTTCACCCACGAACCGGGTGCCGGCGAATTCGCCCTTCTTGATCGCCACCGCAAACTCGACCAGCGCGAGATCGTTCACCTCGGGCGTCCCGTCCCCGCCCGGCCGGACACCCTTCGGCCCGCCCAGCAGCCGTAATTGGTCGGGATGGATCGACTCCGCCGAGTTCGCGTCCGCCCACGCGGCAGTCCACGCCAGTAGTTCGTTCTCGGCCTCCAGCCGGGCCCGCAGCGCGGCCTTGGCAGCCTTCAAAATGTCGTCGGTGCCGTACCCGGCAACCCGCAACTCCAACGACTCGAACATGTGTTCGATTATAGTCGTTGCCGCCCACAATCGCAGCAAAACAAGGGAAATCCGAGACCGAACTCATCCCGACCCCAGCTAGCCTCGATCCTTCGTGATCAGAGGGCTTGATTGTTCCCTTGGTCCGGGTTTCCGGCTGCCGGATCGCTGGGCTGCCGGGCGGAAAGACGCATGAGGAGCGGAGGGGTTACGGCGTGGTGACGGTGTCGCGGCCGGCTGTCGGTTCTGCGTCACACAGGGCTGACTGGAACGATTTTCAACGTTGCGCCGATCGCCGTCGTCGACACCAACCGCAGCCAACGAGACGCAGCACCGACAGCCGGCCGCGACACCCCATCCACGCCCAACCCCGCCGCTCCTCGATGCGTCTTTTCGTCCGGTAGACCAGCGATCCGGCAGGGAGCCGCGACCTCCACCTGGAAAGCGTGAACGGGTCACGGACACCGGGCAGGGAGGCCAAGATCATGAAAATCGAGGCTAGGCGGTGCTAGACCAGGCCGGACTGGTAGGCGATCACGACCAGTTGGGCGCGGTCCCGGGCACCGAGTTTGATCATGGCCCGGCTGACGTGGGTGCGCGCGGTGGCCGGGCTGACGAACAGCCGGCCGGCGATCTCGTCGTTGTTCAGGCCCTCGCCGATCAGGCCCAGCACCTCGCGTTCCCGGTCGGTCAGCGAGGCCAGCTGCGGATGCACCTTGGCCTGAGGCGCCCGGGACCGCAGCGACTCGATCACCCGCCGGGCGACCGACGGCGACAGCAGCGACTCCCCCGCCGCGGCCAGCCGGATCGCGCGCACCATGTCCTCCGGCTCGCTGTCCTTGATCAGAAACCCGGAGGCTCCACCGTGCAGGGCTTCGAAGACGTAGTCGTCGTTCTCGAAGGTGGTCAGCATCACGACCCGGGTGGAGCTCAGCTTCTCGTCCGCCGCGATCGCCTTCAGCGTCTCGATGCCGTCCATGATCGGCATCCGGATGTCCATCAAGATCACGTCCGGATGGGTCCGGCGGACCAGGTCGAGCGCCTGCCGGCCGTCTTCGGCCTCACCGGCGAGCTCTAGATCATCCTCCGCGTCGACCAGCACGCGCAGGCCCATCCGGACCAGCTGTTGGTCATCGGCGATGCCGACCCTGATCGTCATCGTTCGCTCTCCTCGTCCCCGGATGTCGGGTCGCCGGGTGCTGGGATCGGCAGCTGTGCGCGTACCGCAACGCCGCCGCCCGACTGCGGCTGCACGGTCAACGTACCGCCAACCGCCCGGGCCCGCTCCCGCATGCCGGAGATCCCGTGCCCCTCGGCCAAGGTCTCGGACCGGATCGGCGGACCGTGATCGACGATCGCCAACAGCAGCCGGCGGCCCTGTCGGCTGATCGAGACGTCGGCGGCGGCGTCCCCGGCATGCCGGACGACGTTGGTCAGCGCCTCCTGCACGATCCGGTAGGCGGTGTGGTCCAGCGTCGGCGGCAGGTCACCGACCTCGCCGTCGACGGTCAGCTCGATCGTCCGGCCGGCCTGCCGCATCGCGGTGATCAGGTTCTCCAGCCGGGCCAGGCCCGGCTCCGGTGCGGTGGGTTCGGCACGCCCCGGATCGCGGAACACGGCCAGTGTGGAGCGCAGCTCGGCCAGGGCGTCCTTGCTGGTCTGCCGGATCGCCCGCAACGACTCCTCCGCCTGCTCCGGCCGCTTGTCCAGCACGTGCAGCGCGACGCCGGCCTGCATGTTGATCACCGACAGCGAGTGGCCGATCAGATCATGCACCTCGCGGGCGATCCGCAACCGCTCCTCGTACGCCGATCGGCGCAGATCGGCATTGCGTTCCTGCAGCACGGCCTCGCGCCGGGTGCGCCGGATCATTCCGACCGTGGCGGCGAGCCCGAGCAGGACCAGGACGAAGATCGCCGCCGCGATCCGGTTCGGGTCGAAGAAGCCGCGGCCGACCGGCGGCCACAGCCCGGCCGCGGTCATCGGGATCACCGCGGCCGACCAGGGCAGCCAGGCCCGCGGCTCGAACAGCCGGGCCAGCGTGTAGACGGCGATCATCGCCGCGATGTGCACCGCTCCACCGGGGGCGCCGGCGGCCAGCGCAACAGCGACCCCGAGGACGACCAGGCCGAAGCCGGTCCAGGGCCGAAATCGGCGCAGCGCGAGCCCGCCGGTGAGCAGCAGGATGCCGATCACGATCGGCACGGTCATCTCGAACTGGCCGTCGGGCCCCTGCATGTAGGGGCCGTACGGACCATAAGGTCCGTCGGGCGGCTCCGGATGGCCCTCGTCGCGCGTCCACGGCGGCCCGCCGCCCTGGCCCATCCAGCGGCCGAAGACGACGCTCCACCAGGTGAGCAAGCCGACCGCCAGGCCCAGTGGCACGTCGAGCAACAACTGTCTCGGTTCCGGCCTGATGGCCGGCGTCGACCGCGCCATCATCGCCCCTTTCCAGTGTCGTATCGCCAGGATCTCGACCGAGCGTAGAGCATGGTTCCCGCGCGCACATCGGTACGCGCGCGTACCGCGACTACGTCCGGCTGCGTAGCCGGAAAGCCGCTCCACGGGCGATGTTTCGCCGCCTCGAGCGAGCCAGAGTTGTGGACATGATCAGTTCACTGTTGGTGCCGTTGGACACCGGGTTCGGCCCCGAACGCTGGGCCGACGGTCCGCCGCCCTTCTTTCCCTTTCCCATCATTGGAGGAATCATGTGCTTGCTCTTTCTCGCGCTGCTGATCGGCGGCGCCTTCTTCCTGGCCCGGCGCGGCAAGATCGGTCCGCCGCCGTGGGTCAACGCAGCCCGCAGCCCCGAACACGAGGCCAAGCAGGTCCTGGCCGAGCGCTTCGCCAAGGGCGAGATCTCGACCGATGAGTTCCTGGAGCGCGCCAGTGTCCTGAACTGGACCCCGGGCACGGACCAGTGGCCGGGCGGTGACGCCGGCAAGAAGCGCCGCTGATCCTGCCGGTCTCGTCGGCTCCGACACCCATGGCCCGTCCGGGGTTTCTCCCCCGGGCGGGCGTGGTCGTGTCTTATGGTCGTGAGGTGCCTTCCCCGCAGGATCGTTACCGCAGTGACGTGCTCACTCCCGGCTGGCAGCAGGCGACCAAGATCACCAGCCGGCCGGTGCCGGTCGAACGCGGCCTCGTCCTCGAGGACGCGACCACCGGCTTCTGCGGCGCCATCGTCCGTTACGAGAACGGCATCGTGGTGTTGGAGGACCGGAAGTCCAAACGACGCAGCTTTCCGTTGGGCCCGGGGTTCCTGATCGACGGCAAGCCGGTCGAACTGACCGCCCCGACCCGCCCCCGAGCTGGCAACGAGGCCCCGGCCCGGACCGCGTCGGGCTCGGTCGCGACGCCCCAGGCGAAGGCCAAGGTCGCGCTGCCCAGCCGGATCTACGTCGAGGGCCGGCACGACGCCGAACTGGTGGAGAAGGTGTGGGGCGATGACCTCCGGCACGTCGGCGTCGTCGTCGAATATCTCGGCGGGATCGACGATCTGCCGGCGATCGTGGCCGAGTTCGGCCCGGTCCGCGGCCGTCGGCTCGGCGTCCTGGTCGATCACCTCGTCCCGCGCAGCAAGGAATCCCGGATCGCCGACCAGGTCCGGGCCGGCCGGCACGGCGAGTTCGTGTCGGTGCTCGGTCACCCGTTCATCGACATCTGGCAGGCGGTCAAGCCGGATCGCGTCGGGCTGACCGCCTGGCCCGACATCCCGCGCGGGATCGACTGGAAGTCCGGCATCTGCGACGCCCTCGGCTGGCCGCACGGCGATCAGGCCGACATCGCCACCGCCTGGCAGACGATCCTCGGCCGGGTGCACAGCTGGGACGACCTGGAACGCCCGCTGCTCACCGTGGTGGAGCAGCTGATCGACTTCGTCACCACCGACCATGCCATCGACTGAGCGGAGTTCTGGCGCCGCCGCAACGGATCATTGATCGACGACCGAGCCGTCCACGTGCAACCGCGTGGTCAGCGGCGGGATCCGGGGCGGGGCCAGTCGTTCCGCGTCCGGACCGAGCCGGACCCCGATGCCGGGCGTGGTCGGGATGGTGAGGAACCCCTGCCCGTCGTGGCCGTAGTCCACCTCGAGCGCCTTGGCCGGGAAGCCGGCCAGGTCGACGGTCGGGAACTCCTGCAGGGCGAAGTTCGGCACGCTGGCCGCGATCTGCAGGCAGGCCGCCGTGGAGACCGGGCCGAGCGGGTTGTGCGGCACCACCCCGACGTGCCGGGCCTCGGCCAGCGCGGCGATCTTCTTCGCGCCGGAGATGCCGCCGACCAGACAGACGTCCGGCCGGACGTACTGGACGGCGTTGCGGCTGAGCAGCATCTCGAAGTCCCAGATGCTGGTCATCCGCTCGCCGGTCGCGATCGGCACGTTGATCTTGTCCGCGACGTAGGCCATCTCGTCCAGGTTGTCCGGCAGCACCGGATCCTCCAGGAACATCGGCAGCGAGGACTCGATGCCGGAGCCCAGCATGACGGCCTCGGCCGGGGTCAGCCGGCGATGCAACTCGATGCACAGGTCGACGCCGTCGCCGGCGGCCTCCCGATACTGCTGCACCGCCTCGATCGCCCGGCCGATCTTCTGCGCCTCGGTCTCGAAGTACGGCTCACCCCGCGGCGAGTCGAGGAACGGCGTCAGGTGCCCGACCGCGGTGAACCCCTGCTCCTTGGCCGCGACGATGCCGCCGAGCAACTCCTGCCGGCTGGCGCCGAAGACGTGACAGTACGCGCGCGCCCGGTCCCGCACCGGACCGCCGAGCAGGTGGTGCACCGGCACGCCGTAGTGCTGGCCGGCGATGTCCCAGAGCGCGATGTCGATCGCGCTCAGCGCTCCCATGATCGCCGCGCCGCGGAAGTGGGTGGAGCGATACAGGTACTGCCAGTGGTGCTCGATCAGCAGCGGCGATTTGCCGATCAGGTAGCGGCCGAAATGATCGAGCGCGCCGCGGGAGGCTTCCAGGAAGCCCCAGGCGCCGGACTCCCCGATCCCGGTCAAGCCCTCGTCGGTACGGATCTCGACCAGCAGGTAGCGATCGAGCAGGAACGGTCGGACCTCGGTGATGATCATCATTCGACTGTAGGCACCACCGCGAGAATCAGCGAGGGCCAGTCCCGGCGGACAGGACGATCGCCGTTCGAAAACCGGTCCGGGATTCCCTCTCGTCCGGATCGCCCGAGTCAGTCCAGCAGGTCGCGGATCACGCCGTCGGCGAGCAGCCGGCCGTTCAGGGTGAGCAGCAGCCGTCCGTTCTCGATCATGATCAGCTCCCGCTTGACGAGATCGGCCAGCCGGCTTCGTTCCGTGTCGGTCAGCACCTCGGGGTCCAGTCCGTCGGCCAGCCGCAACTCCAGCAACACCCGCTCCACCCGTCGATCATGATCGTCGAGCAGTTCCCGGGCCTGGGCGGGCGACTCCGCCGCGGTCAGCCGGGACGCGTACGCGGCTGGGTGCCGGACGTTCCACCAGCGGACGCCGCCGACATGGCTGTGCGCGCCCGGCCCGATCCCCCACCAGTGATCACCGGTCCAGTAGGCCAGGTTGTGTCGGCAGCGGTGCTCCGGCGACCGGGCCCAGTTGCTGATCTCGTACGCCCTCAGCCCGTGGTCGACCAGCAACTCCTCGGCCAGCAGATACTTGTCGGCAAGATCATCATCGTCGGGCATCGACAGCTCACCGCGCCGGATCCGCGTGGCCAGCCGGGTGCCCTGCTCGACGATCAACGCGTACGCGCTGACATGGTCCGGCTCGGCGGCGAGCGCAGCCTCCAGACTGGTCCGCCAGTCGGCCAACGACTCACCCGGAGTGCCGAAGATCAGATCCAGGCTGATGCTGTCGAAGCCGGCGGCCCGCGCCTCGGCCACCGCCTGGGCCGCCCGGCCGGGCGAATGGACCCGGTCGAGCGTGGCCAGCACGTGCTCGACGGCCGACTGCATGCCGAACGAGATCCGGTTGAAGCCGGCTTCGAGCAGCCGGTCGAGCCCCTCCGGTCCGATCGACTCCGGATTCGACTCGGTGGTCACCTCGGCTCCCCGGGCCAGCCCGAACCGGTCCCGGATCGCGGTGATCATCGTCGCCAGCGACTGCGGCGGCAGCAGGGTCGGCGTGCCGCCGCCGACGAAGATCGTGGAGACCGGCGGTGCGCCGTCGCCGAGCACCTGCCGCGCCAGGTCGATCTCGGCCAGCACGGCGGTCAGATAGCTGTCCTGGCCGGTGCCGGGCGCCGACCCGAGCTCGGCCGAGGTGTAGGTGTTGAAGTCGCAGTAGCCGCACCGGGTGGTGCAGTACGGGACGTGCAGATAGAACCCGAGCGGCCGGGCGCCGATCTCGGCCCGGGCCGAAGCGGGCAGCGCGCCGTCGCCCGGCGCCGGCGAACCCTCAGGCGGCTGGGATGGCATCGAACCGGGACGGCATGATCAGGGCAGCTCGAACGGCAGGGTCAATCCGTCCAGCGCACGCCGGCAGGGGCAGGTCGCGTCCGCGTCGGCTTCCACCGCCGGCAGCTGTTCGATCACCCGGCGGAGCAGGATCTTCAGCCGGTCGATGTTGGCCCCGAAGATCTTCAGCACCTCGGCATGGCTGACCGCGCTGGCCTGATCGACACCCGCGTCATGATCGGTGATCACCGCGATCGTGGTGTAGCAGAGGGCCAGCTCGCGGGCGATCGCCGCCTCCGGCATGCCGGTCATGCCGACCACCGTGCCACCGAGGGCGGTGTGCCACTCCGACTCGGCCCGGGTCGAGAACCGCGGGCCGTTGATCACGACCAGGGTGCCACCGTCGACCGGGACCCCGGTGTCGGCACCGGCCGAGTCGAGCACGGTCTGCCGGCCGCGCGGACAGTACGGATCGGCCAGGCTGGTGTGCACGACGGGGCCTTCGCTGTCGTACAGGGTGTGCGCGCGGCCCCAGGTCCGGTCCACCACCTGGTCCGGCAGTACCAGCGTGCCCGGCCCGTTCTCGAGCCGCAGCGAACCGACCGCGCACGGGCCGAGGATCTGCCGCACCCCGACCGAGCGGAGCGCCCACAAGTTGGCCCGATAGTTCACCCGGTGCGGCGGGTACTGGTGATCCTCGCCGTGCCGGGGCAGGAACGCGACCCGGCGGCCGGCCACCTCGCCGATCGCCAGGTCGGCGCTGGGCGCCCCGAACGGCGTCTCCACCGCAACGCGAACCGGTGCATCCAGGAAGGTGTAGAACCCAGAACCCCCGATGATTCCGATCTCGGCCTGTGCAACCACGGGCAGCACTCTACGCTCCGCGGCGGCACGGGAGACTGGCGGAACCTCCTGCCCCGGCCGAACGGTGCCGAATCCGGCGCCGCCCCAAGGACAGCTGATCATGACGACACCCTTGGACCTGGTCGTTGACGCGGCCTGGTGCTGGTTCTCCGATCCACGCGCGGTCCGGCACGTCGGGGTCCGGGAGCGGATCTATGCCCGGCTTCATCCGTAGCAACGGCGACGTCGGCATCACGGCGCTCGATCCGGCCGCCGGGGCGACCGAGGAGATCACCCTGCACCCCGAGCTGGAGATCGACGCGAATCTCATGATCAGCTGCTGACCGGTCCGGAGGCAGGTGATCGGAAAGTAAGCAGCCGGCGGTACGAATGCGGGGGTTTACGTTTCCTGAGCTTGTCGAAGGGCAGGCCGGATGATCTTGGATGCACCGCCGGGTGTGATCGGGCTGGCCCTTCGACAAGCTCAGGGAACGAAACCCTCACGTTCCCCTCTCAGCCAGCACGGGCGACTCCGCGTCTGCCGTCGGGTCAGGTGAGGAGTGGGGCTTGGTGGATGCGGGCGATGATCCGGTTGTTGATCATGGGTTTCTGGTCGGGATCGACATAGCGGGGCGGGATCCACTCCGGCAGACCATCCTGGTTGATCCGGACCAGCCAGCCGCGGTCGAGGAAGTGGCGGTGGTGGTAGGAACACAACAGCGTCAGGTTTCGCAGGTTGGTGTAGCCGTTGTCGCGCCAGGAGATCACGTGGTGTCGTTCGCACCATTCGGGTGGGTGGTTGCAGCCGGGGAAGGAGCAGCCGCCGTCGCGGGCGATCAACGCCAATGTTTGGTGTTTGTTCGCGATTCGTCGGGTTCGGCCGAGGTCGAGGAGTTTGCCGTGGGTGGTGAGGACGACGGGGTAGATCTCGGCCTCACCGGCGAGTGTGAGGAGTTCGGGCACGGTCAGGAGCGTCCCGTCACTGGTGATCCCATGCCGTGGCCTGCGCCGGACCCGTCCCGGTGGTCCGGCAGGATGGATCGAGGCTGGTGGTTGATCATGACTGGGCTTCCCGGCCGGTCCGGTCGGGAGATCTTGTCCATCGACCACGCCGGTTGCCGGGTGTCGATCGACGGGTTGGCGGGGTGGGACGTTCTCCTCGCCCGAAGAGCTTGTCGATGGACGGTCGGACTGAGGGGTCTCGTTCCCTGAGCTTGCCGAAGGACAGTCCGGATGAGCCGTTTCGTTCCCTGAGCTTGTCGAAGGGCCAGTGGGAGGGGGCCTGCCCTTCGACGGGCTCAGGGAACGACCAACCCGTCGTTGTTCACCCTCGGTCGGAACCATAGCCCCGGGCTGGGCGGCGGGTTCGTCGGGCGAGGCCGGATGGTGGCCGCAGGTGGGGCAGGTGCCGAACGGGACGGTGGTGCCGGTGGCCGGGTGGTAGAGGCCGCGTTCGGCCAGGTCGTTGAGCAGGTCGGTCTGGTCGATGGTGACGATCACCGTGGCTGGTGTGCCGCCGGAGTCGGGGAGTCCGCCGGCTCGGAGGAGGCGGGAGAGCATGTCGTCGAAGGCGTCGTGCATGCGCTGTTCGTGGCTGCGTAGGTCGGTGGTTGCCTTGCGCTCGGTCTTGTCGGCGCGCAGGTTGGCCAGGGAGGAGAAGATCGCCCAGGCTTTCGCCCCGGTTTCCGGGGTGAGCCGGAACTCGCCGACCATCGCCCCGGATGCGGTGGTGTGCATCCGCCAGGACCGGCGATCCTCGTTGCGTTGTTCATTGGGTTCGGGCCCGTCGGGATCGTAGGTGTCGAGATATTTCTGGCAGAGCTGTTTGGGTTCTTTCGGCCCGTACCGGAGCTGGCAGTGCCCGATCAGCTCGGTCTCAACCTGCGCGACCTGGTCGGCATGGACTCCGGCCTGGTCCAACTGGCCCAGCACGTCATCGACCATGGCGACCTGCTGGGACGTGACCGCCCCACCAACCATCGCCGCGCCGATAGCGTCGCGGAGTCGAGGTAGCGGCATACCGGTCGAGGTCTCCCGCGGACCGACCGCATCGGCAGCCTGCACCCGCCGTCGGGCTTCACCCGGGTTGATCAGGCAGCGCCGTTCCAGCACCTTCGCCATCGACCGTTGACATTCCCGTTCCGCGATCCCGCGGTCACGGCAGACGGCGAGGAGTTCGGCGTCGACGGCCTGCCACTGATTGCGCACCCCTTCGGCCCGGTCCAGCAGTTCCAGCAGCCCGGCCTGGCCGTGGTGATCAAGCCCACCGTCACGCAGGACGGTGATCAACTCGGTGACGGCGACCTCGACCGTGCCGAGCGCGTGCTCGACCGGTGTCATCGTGTTGGTGGTCCCCGAGTTCATGATCACATCATATTCGCCCAACTGTTCGAATACCAGTGATTCTCTTATTTCATGAGGATTCCAGCGACATTATCCACAGAACCTAGGCCCAGAGATGACCTGTGGACAATGACGTACTCATCGCACCGTCGAGGCGGCCACCACGTGCTGGTGACCGCCCCGAATGGTTGGGACTCGGCTAGTGCTCGTCGATCACTTCACCGTTCTGGGCGGAGTTGTCCCGGATCAGTGCCATCGCCGGTGCGATCTCGGGGATCCCCCGGGACGCGGCGAACGCGGCTTGCTGATGCTCGGCCGTGTCCCAGTGCCAGGTGTCGGTGAAGGTGCCGTCCTGGAGCCGGTTCAGGCTGGTTTGGACCAGACCGGGATGGGCTGCCCGGATGGCGTCGATCGCCTTCGTCCGTCGATCGAGGTGCTCGGGGAGGTCGGCCGGGTCGAGGGTGTAGTGATGTTGCCTGATGATCATGGCGGTTTCCTTTCCTGTTGTTGGCTGCTTGAGGGAATCGAGGGCTGGGCTCGGTGCCCGCGGGGAGTGACGGAGTGTCAGCCCGGCTACGAGGGCGGCGGTCAGGAACAGCACGGCCGTCCCCAGTAGTCCGGCTTTGTAGGAATTGCTGAGCGCGATCGGCGTGGTGCCGGTCGCGGCATTCGCTGCGATCGCCACCAGGATGGACAAGCCCAGTGCTCCGCCGACCTGGGTCGAGGCGTTGAGCACCCCTGAGGCGATGCCGCTGTCCTCGGACCGGACGCCGCGGAGCCCGGCGATCGTCAGCGACACGAACCCGATGCCCAGCCCGGCCCCGGTCAGCGCCTGCGCCGGGATCAACGCGAACCATGGATTCTGGCCCGGCGTCAGTTGCAGGAACCAGACCGCACCCGCGGTCGCGATCACCATTCCGAAGACGGTGGTCGTGCGCGGCGACCACCGTCGCGCCAGTAACGGGCCGATCGCTCCGGCACCGATTCCGGTGCCCAGCGCCGAGGGCAGATAGATCAGGCCGGTCGTCATCGGCGAATAGTCGTTGACCGCCTGCATGTACAGGGTGAGGAAGTAGTACAGGGCCAGCATGCCGCCGCCGAGGAACAGCATCACGCCATAGGCGCCGGCGCGACCCCGGCCGGTGAGGACCGCCGGCGGCAGCATCGGCGACCTGCTCCGCCGCTGGATGACGGCGAAGACTCCCAGCAACACGACGGCAGTCAGCCCCGAGACCAGACCGACGGTTCCGGTCCAGCCGTCGATCCGGGACCGGTCGACGGCGAAGATCAGCGCACCGAGCCCGAGCGTGACGGTGATCGCGCCGGGCAGGTCGATCCGTCCCCGATCTCGCTTCCCTTCCACCAGCACCCCGGTGCCGGCCAGGATGGCGACGGCGATCGGCACGTTGACCAACATGATCAGCCGCCAGCTGGCGTACTCGGTGAACGCACCGCCGAGCAACAGGCCGACCACGGGGCCGAGTCCGCTCATCGCGCCGTAGACGCCCATCGCCTTGTTGCGTGCGGTTTCGGTGGTGAAGGTGGTGGTCAGCAGCGACAGCGCGGCCGGTGCGATCAGCGCGGCGGCCAGACCCTGCCCCACCCGGGCGGCGATCAGCATGCCGCCGTTGATCGCGAAGCCACCGGCCAGCGAGGTCAGGATCAGCAAACCGAGGCCGGCGCGGTAGACGCGACGATGGCCGAACAGATCACCGAGGCGTCCGCCCACCAGCAGCAGGCCACCGAACGTCAGCGCGTAGCCGGTGAGCACCCAGCTCAGGTCGGCGTCGGCCATCCCGAGGGCTGCGCCGATGTTCGGCAGGCCCACGGTCACCACGGTGCCGTCCATCACGATCAAGAACTGCGCGGCGACGATCGTCAGCAGCGCTCGGGTCAGGGCGGGGGACCTGGCCACCGTTGTCGCAGTCGTCTCTTCCATGATCATTTCTCCGATCCGGTCAGTGTTGATCAGTTGGCTTCGAGCCACTCGGTGAAGGTGGGGCCGGCGATCGTCGCGTGCGGACCGGGCAGCAGACCGCCGTTCGCCTCCAGCACCCGGTCGGGATCGGCGGGGTCGGTCACCTCCTCGACCCGGATCTGATCACCCCGGTGCGCGGCCCATTGCCGGGCCAGGTCCGCGAGCTCCTCCACCCGCGGGCCGGCGATCTCCGGCAGCGGTCCGGCCGGATCGGTCGAGTCGGGCCCGGTCGCCTCGGTGGCCAGGCCGGCCAACGCGATGGCCACCGCACGGGCGGCGACCGGCTGGCACCGCATCTTGGGCAGGTAGGCGACGTCGCCCCGACGGGTCCAGACCAGCAACTGCTCGACGAACTCGAAGAACTGCGTCGCCCGCAGCACCGTGACCGGGACCGGCCCGGCCAACAGTTCCTTCTCGTGGGCGACCTTCGCCACGCTGTAACCGGTGACGTACCTGTCGGTGCTGACGATCGACACCCCGACCAGCCGCCGCACGCCGACCCGCTCGCCGACCTCGTGCAGATTGCGCGCGGCGGTGGTGAAGAACTCCGTCGCCGCCACCTGGTCAGGGGTCGGGAAGGTGGAGACGTCGATCACGGTCTGCACCCCGGCCAGGGCTTCGGCCAGCCCATCCCCGGTGAACACGTCGACGCCCAGCGATCTCGAGATGGGCACCACCTCGTGAGCGCCGTTCAGTACGTCCACGACGTGGCGGCCGAGCCGCCCGGTGGCTCCGACAACGGCGATCCTCGTCCTGTCCTGCATGATTCCTCCTGGGTTCGTGATCTTCTGGAATCAGATTCGAAGAGATCCGGCAGACCCGGAAGACAGCAGTTGTGGGGCATCGCGAACCGGGAACAGCGAGTGCTGGAACTGGATGTACCACCGTCGGATTCCGCCGTAGGATCCGGACATGGCGGCAGAGGCGAGGCGCCAACTCGGCGAGTTCCTGCGGAATCGGCGCGAGCGGATCGAGCCGGCGGACGTGGGCCTGCCGCCGGGTCTGAACCGACGTCGCGCTCCCGGCCTGCGCCGTGAGGAAGTGGCGGTGCTCGCGGGCCTCAGCCCCACCTGGTACACGTATCTGGAGCAGGGCCGCGACATCAACCCGTCCAGCCAGGTGCTCAACAGCCTGGCCCAGGTGCTCAAGCTGACCGACGACGAGCGGCGCTACCTGCATTCGCTGGCCACCCCGCACGAGTCGGCCACTCCTGCTCCGGATGCGGCGGACGCCTTGATCGAACAGTTCGTGCGCCTGGCGGACGGCAGTCCGTACCCGGTCTACGCGATCAACCTCTACAGCGAGCTACTGGCCTGGAATCCCGCCGTCGTCGACTACTACACCGACTTCGGCGCGCTGCCCGACGGCCGGCGCAACATGCTGCGCTGGCTGCTCGAGGCCCCCGAGGCCCGCGAGCGGTTGGCCGACTGGGCGGAGGACACCCAGGCCGTGGTGGCCCGGCTCCGAGCGATCAGTGCCGACTACGACGGTGATCATCGGCTGAGCACGATGATCGACGACCTCAAGGCGACCAGTCCGGAGTTCGCGGCCTGGTGGGATGATCACGCGGTGCTCGGCCACGGCGGCCAGCTGCGCCGCTTCAACCACCCCGAACACGGTGCACAGACGCTGCGGTTGATGATCACCCACTCGCCCGACTTCGAGCCGGCCATCGTCGTGTTCCACCTGCCCCTCTGACCCGGGAGCTGCCGTGACTGCCTTCGTCGCCCTGTTGCGTGGCATCAACGTCGGCGGCAAGAACGTGATCCGGATGCCCGAGCTCGCCGGGTGCTGGTCCGCTCCCGGGACGAGCTGGCCGAGACCGTCGCGAAGGCGCCCGGTGATCACGGCTCCACCGCGTTGCGGAGCGAGGTGATCTTCGTGAAACGACCGCTCACCACCACTCGCCTGCTGGGCCTCCTCGACAAGTCCTGATCGCTCGGGCCGGGCTACACCGGTGCGGCGGCCACGGCCTCGATCTCGATCCGCCAGGCCGGCTCCAGCAGCCGGCAACAGATCACAGTCCGCGCGGCCTGGTGCTCACCGAGATGCTCGCGCAGGATCGCCACGTTCTCGGCATCGTCCGCCGGGTCGGCGAGATAGCAGCGCAGCGAAACCAGGTTGGCGTAGGTCAGGCCGGCGTCGGCCAGGATGCGCCCGAGGTGGCGCCAGATCAGTCGCGCCTGGTCGCCGAAGCTGTCCGGCATGGTCGTCCCGTCCTCCTCGAAGCCGTTCAGGCCGCTGATGAAGAGGGTTCGCGACCCGGCGGAGACCTCGACCGAGTGGGCATAGTTCGGGTACGGCGGGAAGAGACCCTCGGGATTGCGGGCGGTGATGCTCATGGTCGGTCATAATGCCCGCCGGTGGAACAGGCCGACGACCCGGGGCCCACCTGGGCCCGGGTCGCAGTCAGACCTGCGTGGCGGTCAGGCCGCCGCGGCGACCGGCACGGCTTGATCGACTTCCGACAGTTCGGCGGCGACGGGTGCGGTCTCCCCGGCAGCGGAGGCCCGGTAGCGACTGCTCAGATTTCGGTAGTGCCTCGTGGTCAACGCGTACGCGGTCAGCGCCAGGCCGGCGACTCCCATGATCACGAACACCAGCGCGATCCCGCGTTCCGGTCCGGTGCCGAACCAGTCACCGATCAGCCGGGCGCCGGCCCCGTCGGTCATCAGCGGCATGAAGACGAACTGGGCCAGCGGGCTGATCAGGAACGCGGTCAGCGGTGAGGCGGACTGTTCGACGCTCTGAGCGAAGCCGAAGACCCGGCCCTGCCGCTCGTACGGCACCACCTTCTGCAGCACGGCCTGCTCCGACGCCTCGGCGAACGGCATCAGCAGCATGAAGGCCGCCATCCCACCCAGCAACAGGATGATCGAGGACTGCATCGGGAAAATGATCGTCACCGTCCACAGGGCCAGGTTGATCAACAGCAGCAGCCGCACCGGGTTGGAGCTCAGACCGGTCTTGGTGATCAACAGGCCGCCGAGGATCGTCAGCGAGCTCAGCGCGCCCAACGCCAGACCCCAGGTCTGGACCGACATCATCGACAGACCGTACGGGTCCATCAGGGCCATGAAGCCGCCGAACAGGAAGTTGTTGATGGTGGTGAAGATGATCAGGGCGAAGAGGCCGCGGGTCTGCCCGACGATCCGGATCGTGCCTCGCAGGTCGAGCCCCTTGTCCACCGGACCAGCGGCGACGACCGCCAGCCGCTCCGGCACTCGTACGGTCTGCAGGTGCACCAGCGAGACGCCCAGCACGACCACAGCGAGCACCAGCATCCCCAGCAGGCCGCCGGCACCGATCAGCAGGCCGCTGATCACCGAACTGATCAGGAACGAGATCCCCGAGGCGGTGCCGACCAGACCGTTGGCCTTGCCCCGGCGCGCTTCGTCGAAGAGGGCGGTGACCACGGTGGGCAGGGCGATCGTGCGCAGGTTGCCGACGATCATCCCCGCCATCAGCACCACCACCAAGACCCACACCTGCGGGTTGGTCGGGTCCCGCCAGACCACGGCCGGCGTCGCCAGGTAGAAGACCGTGCCCACGGCGTACAAGCCGAGCGAGATCGCCGCAGAGGCCTGCATCACGGTCTTCTTGCGGTGATGGTCGACGATGCCACCGAAGAAGATCCCGGTGCCGGCCGTGCTGACCAGGAAGATCCCGGCGATGATGCCGGTCGCGAAGACCGACTTGGTCTGCAGGTAGACGAAGAAGGTGACGGCGAACCACATCGACAGGTTGATCACCGACACCGGAAGCACGTTGGCCAGCAGCTGCAGGAAGGTCCGCACCGCCGGGTCGGTCAGGCTCAGCCGGGTGTCGGCGGCCGACGACGATCCGTCCCGCCCCTGCTCGATCTCGGTGCTGCTCATCTCTGGCTCCTGGTCTCGGGTCAATCACTATGATGACGATAGTTAAATTAACCGCTATGATGATCGTAGTCAAGTCCGCGGAGAGGTGAATCTGATGAAGAGATCCAGCGGCAAGTCGCACTGCCCCATCAACTACGGCCTGGAGATTTTCGGCGACCCGTGGTCGCTGCTGGTGGTGCGGGACATCGTCTACTTCGGCAAACACACGTTCAACGAGTTCCTCGCCTCGGAGGAGGCGATCGCGCCGAGCGTGCTGTCCGCCCGGCTGGAGCAGCTGGTAACGGCAGGAATGCTGAGCAAGGACAAGGATCCCGACGATCGCCGGCGAGTGGCCTACAACCTGACCGAACCGGGCCTGCGGGTGATCCCGATCCTGGTCGAGATCGCCGACTGGGGAGTCGACGCCGACCCCGACACAGGCGCACCGATGGACTGGGTGGCCGCCGTCCGGGCGAACAAGCCGGAGATGATCGAGCGGATCACCGAGACGGTCCGCCAGGGCCGGGCCGTGTTCGTCGGCGAGGACAGCCTCTACGCCGAGCTGCAACAACGGGCCGCCTGACCCGGTCGATCAGGAGAGCGGCTTCTCCATGATCACGATCGGCGCACCGGACGCGGTGTCGTCCTCGCCGACTACGCGGTAGCCGCGGCGGGCGTAGAAGCCGATGTTCCGCTTGCTGCCCGCACCGGTGATCAATCTCAGCACGGTCCGGTTCGGCGGTGCCGCGGCCTCGGCCGCGTCCAGCAGCCGGCCGCCGATCCCCCGGGCCTGCAGATCCGGTACGACCACCAGCCGGCCGATGATCCAGTCGCCCGCCTCGCCGGCGGTGCCGATCACGGCGCCGACCAGCCGGCCGCGCAGCCGGGCCACCAGGACGGTGTCCCGGGTCAGGGCGGCCTCGACCACCTCGATGCCGTCGGTCAGCGGAGGGATCTGGAAGGAGCCGTTCTGCTGGCCCTCGATGACGAAGGCCGCCCGTTGCAGGGTGAACACCTCGCCGGCGTCGGCGGCGACGCCGCGCCGGATCTCGATCTCGCCGGTCAGTTCCGCGGCCGGCACCAGCTCGGGCCGGCGTTGCCGGGTCAGCTCCAGCGCCTGCTGGCGGCGCCAGGCGGCCACCTTGCCGTGGTGCCCGGACAGCAGGATCTCGGGCACGTCCAGGCCGCGCCAGCTCGGCGGCTTCGTGTAGACCGGGTATTCCAGCAGTTGATCATGACCGGCGGAGTGCGACTCCTCGGCCAGCGACTCCGGGTTGCCGATCACGCCGGGCAGCAGCCGGGCGACCGCCTCGATGATCACCAGGGTCGCGGCCTCGCCGCCGTTCAGCACGTAGTCACCGATGCTGACCTCGTCCACCCGCAGCCGCGACGCCGCGTGCCGGGCGACCCGGGCATCGATCCCCTCGTAGCGTCCGCAGGCGAAGATCAACTGTTGTTCGGCGGCCAGCTCCGCAGCCATACCCTGATCGAACAGCCGACCCGCCGGCGACATGATCAACAGGCGCGGGTCCGAGTCGGCCGGAGCCAGCTGGTCCAGGGCCTCACCCCAGGGGTCGGGCCGCATCACCATGCCGGCACCGCCGCCGTACGGGGTGTCGTCGACGGTGCGGTGCCGATCATGGGTCCAGCCGCGAAGATCGTGCACCGCGAGGTCGAGCAGGCCGTTGTCGATCGCCTTGCCGACCAGGGACAGTCGGAGCGGCGCCAGATATTCCGGGAAGATCGAGACGACGTCGATCCGCATCAGTCGGCACCGTCGTCGGACGCGCCGCCATGGTCAGACAGAGGGGCCTCGTCCGCCAGCAGCCCCGGTACGTCAGCGAGCCGTACCAACCCGAGCTCGAGATCGACCTCGGGCACCAGCTCGGCCACGAACGGCACCAGCCGGACCGAGCCGTCGGCGTCGATCTCGAGCAGATCCTGACTCGGCAGATGAGCGACCGCGGCGACCTGACCGATTTCGGTGCCGCCGGCGTCGATCACCCGAAGCCCGATCAGCTGCCGGTCGTAGTACTCCTCCGGCTCGCCCGGCCCGGTCGCCGGATCGACCTCCGCGACCAGCCGCGTGCCGCGCATCGCCTCGGCGTCGTTCCGATCCGACACGCCCCGGAACCGCACCAGCAGCCGACCCGAATGATCACGCGCGCTCTCCACGGTCAACGACCGATCCGAGCCCTCGACCCGGACCAGCGCACCGGGCGCGAATCGCAGCGCCGGCTCGTCGGTCCGCGGCTCGACGGCGAGCTCGCCGTGCACTCCGTGCGGCCGGCCGATGATGCCGACCAGAACCTCAATCACCACAGCACTCCATCAGCACAGGACAGGTCCGTTCGCCCAACGTGCCGGAGAAAGTCGTGAAGAGCGAAGCAAGGGGGTGCCTCGCTTCGCTCTCCGGTGCAGCCTCAGCGACGACCGCCGCGGCGGCGATCCCCGGAGCTGGGGCGACGGTCGTTCCGATCGACATCGACGAAATCGACCCGCACCTGCTCGCCGCGACCGGCCAGCGCCGTGATCACCGTTCGCAGTGCCGTCGCGGTCCGTCCCGAGCGACCGATCACCTTGCCGATGTCATCAGGATGGACCCGGACCTCGAGCAGTCGACCGCGCCGCAGGTCCTTGTCCCGCACCCGCACGTCGTCGGGGGCCGTGACGATCCCGCGGACGAGATGCTCCAACGCCTCCGCCAGCACGATCAGGCCTGATCGCTCGCCGGGGCGGCGGGCTCAACTGAACTGCTCGCTTCCCTCGACGCGGATTCGGTCGCGGCGGCCGCGTCACTCGCCTCGGCCGGCTCAGCGGAATCCTTGGCCGAATCCTTGGCGGCAGCCTTCTTCGCGGGCTTCTCCGTCGTGATCGCCCGGCTCTTCGGCTCGTCGCCGGCCTCGGCCAGTGCGGCGTTGAAGGCGTCGGTCTTGTTCTTCCGTTCCTTCTGCGGCTCGATGCCCGACGGCGAGGTGTCGCCGCTGAACTTCTGCCAGTCGCCGCTGCGCTTCAGGATCGCGACGACGGCCTCGGTCGGCTGGGCGCCGACGGAAAGCCAGTACTGGGCCCGCTCGGAGTTGACCTCGATCAACGACGGGTCGTTCTTCGGGTGGTACTTGCCGATCTCCTCGATCGCGCGGCCATCCCGGTGGGTCCGCGAATCGGCGACGACGATGCGATAGTGCGGCGAGCGGATCTTGCCGAGCCGCTTCAGGCGAATCTTGACAGCCACGTGAGTGGATACTCCTTGGAACTTGGCGGGCACGGCGCTCATTTGGGTGAGGACAGGGCCCTGCTGTGGTGAGGACATCGCCAATGTGGGGAACTGACGAACGCGGCCTCGGCGGGGTCGCCGCTGCGGGCGCGATGAGAGGGCGCGCCCGAACAGGACCAGCGCATAGTTTGCCAGAGTCGCCCGCGGTACGCGAACCAGCCGAAGAGCCGGGACTACCCTCGCAGGCGTGACCGACCTTCGAGCCCGGCTGCAGACCGCCCTCCGCGAGGCTCTCAGGAGCCGCGATCAGGCCGCCGTCCGGGCGGTCCGGTCGGCCCTGTCCGCGATCGCGAACGCCGAGGCCGTCGATACCGCGGCTGCGCCGACCGGGACCCCGTCGACCGGGACCAGGGCCACTGCGGAGACCGTCGCCGGCACGGTGCCAGGGCTGGGCGCCGCGGAGGTGGCCAGACGCGAACTCGCCGACGACGATCTGGAATCGATCGTCGCCGGCGAGATCTCTGAGCGTCGAGCCGCCGCCGAGCAGTACCGGGAGTCGGGCCGGACCGAGCCGGCCGACCTGCTCCGGCAGGAAGCCTACCTACTGGAGCTGATCCTCCTCGGCGGCTAGCCGGAGTGTGTCAGCCGGTCACCAGGGTGGCGTCGTTGGCCGCCAGGGCCTCCTCGACCGGCTGGAAGAAGCCGACGTTCGGCTGGCCGACCTTCTCACCGCAGACCAGCGCACCGCCCTGGTCGTACAGCATCCCGCCGCTGGTCAGGCCCTGCGCCACCGTTCCGCTCACGTTCGAGCCGCCGGAGTCGCCCTGCTCCAGGCAGGCCGTGTGCTGGGTCAGACCGGAGACGATGTCGCCGTTGCCGTAGTTGACGGTCTCGTCGTGCGACTCGATCTCACCGCAGGTCCAGCTGGTGGTCCGGCCGCTCTTGCAGACCGCGCTGCCGACCGCGCCGAGGCCGGCCCCGGTCAGCTCGACGTACGAGCCGTCGTACTTGTCGACGGCACCCGGCTGGGTCCAGGCCGACGACACGTCGACCGAGGCGTAGTCGTTCTCCGGGAAGCTGAACGCACGGGTCGCGCCGATCTCGACGCCGTCCCGGGAGAACGTCGGCTCGTCGGCCGCGCAGTGCCCGGCGGTGAGCATGATCGGATCACCGGAGGACGTCTCGGCGTTGAAACCGGCCGAGCAGATGTAACCGCCGGTCATCTCGACCTGTTGGCCGCCGTACAGATCGGCGGCCGGCTCCACAGTGCCCTCGACATGCTCGACCTTGACGTCGACGCCGAGATCCTTGGCCTTGGCCAGGAACGCGCTCGTCGCCTTGTCCTCGGCGCCGGCGACGGTCCGGATCAGCAGGCTGTTGTTCTTGACATCGGTGCCCCAGGACTGGGCCTTGCCGGCGCCCTCGGAGCGAGCGAACTTGTCCAGCTTCGCGCGTTGCTCGGCCAGATCGGCTCGCGAATGTTTGACCGTACGGGGCTCCGCGCCCGCGGCGCGAACCTCATCGGCCGACTTCGCGTCGGTCACCGCGACGATCAACTTGCCGGTCGCCGAATCGATCCAGGAGCCGGCCGACGAATCGGCGCCGAGCTTCGCCTCAAGATCGCCGGCCAGCCCGGACAGCTTGACCTGGACGGTCAACAACTGCTCGGCATCGGCCGGCGACAATCCGAGGACGCGAGCCAGCGCCTCGATCTGCGAACTCGATTGTCGGGATTCCTCGGTCGGTTGCGCCTGTGCTGCCGTGATCGAGCCGAACATCAGGGCGAGGCCGGCAAGCGCCACCAGGATCGGCTTCAGTGCAGGGGTCGTTCCCCGAACGAACATGACTACCTCTCAGTCGAATTCCCCGATGGACATGACCCCCGACCTGACCGAGAGTCGGCCTTCCCCTGAAAATCGCTTTGAGTAAATCGCTGTTGACGCTAACGAGCCCGCCCGCTCGGGTCAAGGGCCCACCCCGGTGCGACCCTTCGGCGAAGGTTTCCTTCGCCGGCTTGCAATCCCTGAACCTCTCGTTACTATTCTGTTATCCATCGTGGGGTGTCCACCTGGTACGCCCACCCGCAGAACCCGCTGGAGAATCGTGCGCAAAGTAGTTCCTGCCGTAGTCATCGCCGGCCTGATTGCCGTTGGTGGCGTCGGATACGGCGGCTATGCGGCCGCTGCCGATGATGTCAATCTCTCGGTGGACGGTCAGTCCACCCGGTTCACCAGCCATGCGGGGACCGTGGCCGACGTGTTGCGGGACAAGGGCATCGCGGTCAACGACCGCGACGACGTCCAGCCCTCGCTGGGCGCCGAGGTCGCGGGTGACACCACGATCACGGTCAACTTCGCGCGTCAGTTGACGATCACCGTCGACGGCAAGAAGGACGCCTACTGGACGACCGCCCGGAGCGTCGATGAGGCGCTGCAGGAGATGAACATCCCGGCCACCGCGCGGCTGTCGACCTCGCGCAGCTCGGCGATCAGCCGGGACGGGATCCACATCAAGGTCGAGACCTCGAAGAACGTGACGATCGTCGCCGCCGGCAAGACCCGGAAGGTGACCACCACCGCCCGGACCGTCGCGGACACCCTGAAGCAGGCGAAGGTCGGCTACGACAAGGACGACCAGGTCTCGCCGAAGCCGAGCGCCGCGATCGTCGACAAGGGCAAGATCATCGTCAAGGCGGTCGACGTCAAGAACAAGTCGAAGAAGATCGAGCACGAATACAAGACGATCGAGCGCAAGACGAAGTCGCTGGAGAAGGGCGACACCAAGGTCGACACCGAGGGCATCACGGGCATCACCGAAGAGGTCTGGGAATACACCTACGTCGACGGCAAGCAGACCGAGAAGCGGCTGGTCTCGTCCAAGGTGGTCAAGAAGAAGCGGGACAAGGTCGTGCTGGTCGGCACCAAGGAGCCGAAGAAGTCGGACGACGACGACTCCGACGGCGACTCGGGTGACAGCAATTCGGGCGACAGCAACGACGACGAGCCGAAGAACGACGACGCCTCCGGCCAGTCCGGGTCCTGCAAGGCCTCGTACTACTGGCAGGGCCAGATGACGGCTAACGGTGAGCAGTTCAACACCAACGACTTCACCGCCGCGCACAAGTCGCTGCCGTTCAACAGCCGGGTCAAGGTGACCAACAAGAACAACGGCAAGAGCACCACCGTCCGGATCAACGACCGCGGCCCGTACATTTCCGGCCGCTGCCTCGACCTGTCCCGGGCCGCCATGGAAGCGATCGGCGGCACCGGCGCCGGCGTCGTCTCGGTCACCTACAAGGTCCTCTGACCTCGAATCCCCGCGCGGCTCGGCCACGGCGGTCGCTGGATATCGTGGGCCGGTGGCTGAGACGTCGGATCCGCGATTGCTGGGTTGGCACGAACGGGCGAGGCTGCGTGCCGACGAAGCGGTTCGGGCCGTAGCGCTGGTGCCCGGCGTCGTCGCGGTGATCGTCGGCGGCAGCGTCGGGCGAGGTGAACACTGGCCGCTGTCCGACATTGATCTGATGGTGATCGGCCAGGACCGTCCGGTGCAGGAGGTCGCGGCGGATGTCGACCGGTGTGCCTACCAGATCAGTGAGCTGTGGGGATCGGCCGGGATCTATACCTCCGTCGACGCCGGCAAGCTCACCTTCGACGTGTCGGAGGTCCGTCGACTCTGCGACGGCAGCGCGTCCGACACCGCCGCCGCACTGTCCGATGCTCGGGTGCTGCACGGCATCGACAAGATGTACGGCGGACGCCCGGCCCACGATCCGAGCGGAGCCGGCGCGGCGCTGCTCGACTGGTCCGCCCGGCATCGGTTCGCAGATCCGGTGACCGTGGGCCGGACGTCGCGGTGGCTGGACCATTCCGCGGCGGCCGCAGCCGCCGCCGAACAGCTCGCGGCGACCGACCAGATCGGTGGCTGGATCATGATCCGGCGGGCGGGCACCGCCCTGGCCGAGGCCGCGCTGGAACGGCGCGGGCTGCGGACCGGGTCGCTGGGTCGGTTCTGGACCCGGTTCGAGCGGCTGCTCGCCGAGTCGGCCGCCACGCCGCTGGCCGAGCAGATCACCGACGCCGCCCGGACCGCAGCCGGCGCGGTCGGCGGCACCGATTGGCCCGAGTGGCTTGCCGGCCGGATCGAGCTGTCCCTGCGTGCCCGCCGGCTGACGGGCGAGTCGGTCACTCCCGAGCAGAACCTCCGCGACACGGTCCTCGCCTATGCGAGCCTCTACCGCGGCCGATTCCCCCGAGCCACCGAAGGTTGGCTCAGCCCCGGCGACCCGATGGGATTGGACCTCGCCCGCACCCGGCTGGAGGAGCTGCGACACCTGGTCTGACCGGCAGCACGCGACGCGTCCCGGCCGGGCTAGCCGCAGAACGGGCGGAACATCGCCAGGTCGCTGTCCAGCTTGGCGATCCGCCGGAAGCCCCAGGTGTCGACGCCGGGTCGGTCCGTCTCGGACAGCACCCGGGCGGCCAGGTCGCGCAGGGCTCGGGCCAGCAGGGCGTACTCGAGGTGGTCCGGATCAAGATCACCGGCGCCGTACGCGGCCAGGAAGTCGGATCCGTCCGGGCCCTCGGCGGCGACCCAGAGATCGTGCTCGCGCGGACCGTGCACGGCCTGCTCCCAATCGAGGACCGCTGCCACCGAGCCCGCGGAGATGATCAGGTTCGCACCGCCGAAGTCGCGGTGGCAGAGCACCAGGGGCACCAACTTCGCCGCGGCCCGTTCGATCGCCCGGTCCAGTCGGTGCAGGTTGGCGGTCAGCTCGGTCGCCCGGCCGGCGATCCACGGATGATCGAGTCGGTCGGCGAGCCGCCGGATCTCGGGTTCGTCGAAGTCGGCCGGTGGCAGGTCCGTGATCACCACCTCGTGCACCCGGCGCAGCATCCGCGCGGCCAGCCGAGTGTCTCGATCGTCGGCCGCCCGGCCGGCCAGATAGGGAAAGACCGCGTACGGCCGGCCCCGGCACCAGCCGAAGAGCTCACCGGTCCTGGTCGGGACGGGCGTCGGGACGGGTAGCCCGGCCGAACGCAACCGGGCGAGCAGTTCCAGCCCGTCCGGCGCGGCGCCAGACCTTGACGAACCACGCGGAGTCCACCACCCAGCAGTCACTCTCGAAGCCGCCCGGATGCCGGCGGTAGTTGCTGCCGACGATCGGGTAGTCGGTCGGCGAGATGATCAACTGGTGATGTCCTTGCGGCCGAACCACCAGAAGGCGAAACCGACGCCGATGATCGCGTAGCCGAGCGACCACAGGGCCCCGCTGACCATCCGGGAGAAGTCGATCGCCGGGGCCAGCGCGGAGGCCCAGGCGAACGCGAAGTGCCCCGGCAGGCCCTCGGCGATCGGGCCCAGCGCCGGGATCGAGTCCAGGATCGCGGACAAGATCATCACCAGCACTGCCCCGCCGACCGCGGCCAACGGTGCGTCGGTGACCACGCCGAAGGCGAACGCCAGCGCCGCCACGACGGCGAGGCTGATCAGCAAATAGCCGATGATGATCGGCAGCCGGAGCAGGAACTCGGTCATCGTCAGTTGATCACCGGTCGGCGCCAGATAAGGATTCCAGCCGTACGCCAGCCCACCCACCACCAGCGACCAGAGCGGCAGGAAGATCATCGTCGCGACCGTGAACAGGCCGGCGACGATCAGCTTGCTGGCCAGCAGCCGGGATCGGGGCACCGGGGCGGCCAGCAGATAGCGCAGGGTGCCGAAGCTGGCCTCGGCCGGCACCGTGTCACCGAAGAACAGCGCCACGACGATGATCAACAGGAAGCCGGTCGCCGCGAACAGCGCGAACACGGTCAGGTTCGCCGCCCCGTTCTGGGCCAGGTCGACGAAGTTCGGGCCCGATCCCGGAGTGCCGCCGCCCAACCGGAACGCGGCGACCAGCACCAGCGGCAACAGCGCCAGCACGAAGAAGATGCCGATGGTCCGGCGACGCCGCAACTGGCGGCGCAACTCGGCCCGGACCGGAAGCGCGGCCAGGGGCGGCTCCGGTGCGGGTGCGGTCGTGGCCACGGGTCGAGCCTAGTCCCGCTATCACCGGACACGGCGCGAAGCCCGTCGTACGATCGGCGCAGCCCAAGCAAAGGAGCCTGCGATGCCCGAGCCGATCCGGCCCGAATCCCCCAACCCTCAGCCCAACCGCCGCACCGTTCTGAGCGCCGGACTCAGGGTCGCCGCCGTCGCCGTGGTCGGCAGTGCCGCGACGCCGCTCGCGGCCCACGCCGCCCCCAGCCCGGAGTTTCCGTGGATCATCGACTGCGACGCCTGGGGCGCCCGACCGCCGGCCGGCGAGCTGCCGTTGAGCGCGATCCCGACCAACAAGATCATCCTGCATCACATGGCCTTCCCGAACGTCACCGACTATTCGTGGGAGCAGGCGATCAAGCTGGCCCGGGACTGCCAGGACCTGCACCTGGACGGCAACGGCTGGAGCGACACCGGCCAGCACTTCACGATCAGCCGCGGCGGCTACGTGCTGGAGGGGCGGCGCGGCAGCCTGGCCCAGCTGGACAGCGGCGGCAACCAGGTGATCTCGGCCCACTGCCCCGGCGAGAACGGACGCTCGATCGGCATCGAGCACGAAGGCACGTACGTCAGCGACGTGCCGACACAGGATCTGCTGGACTCCTCGGTCCGGCTCTGCGTCGCGATCTGCGAGCAGTACGACCTGCACGCCTGGGACACCTTCGGCCATTGGGACTTCCGGGCCACCCAGTGTCCCGGCATCACGTTCTACGGCCTCTTCCCCGGGCTGCGCCGCAAGATCGCGCGCAAGCTCGGCGAGGCGACGATGGATCAGGCCCGGCGCTGGCCGGACCTCTGGCGCTTCGTCGGCGGTCCCGGCGTCGCCACGGTGCAGTATCTGCTCAACCATCGCGGCTACCAGCTGACCACCGACGGCGTCTTCGGGCCGCTGACCGTGACCGCCGTGCAGGACTGGCAGTCGCGGAACGGGATCCCGGTCGACGTCGACGCCACCGTGACCCCACCGACCTGGGAGACGCTGGCACCGGACCTTCGGTTGGGGGCGACCGGTCCGGCCGTGTCCGGGGCGCAGTCGATCTTGGCCATCAAGGGTTTCGGCACCACGATCACCGGCAGCTACGACTCGACCACCGCCGGCGCGGTACGCAAGCTGCAGCGGCTGCACCGGCTGCGGCCGGACGGCGTCATGTCGCCGTCCACCTGGTGCGCCGTGGTCGGCGGCAGCGTCCGCGAGACCTTCCGCTGAGACCGGCCCGACCGGGCTGCGACCGGCCGGTCACCGCCGGCCGAGCAGCAGCGGGATCAGGCTCAGCACGGCGACCGCGGCCGCCAGGATGAGGACCGCGGTCACCAGCCGTCGATGCGCTGCCGGTGACAGGGCGGCGAAGATCGCGCGGCCGATCAGCAGGCCGACCGCCGCCCCGATCAGGCCGGGAGTCAGCCCATCGGGGGTTCGCCAAGATCCGGCGATGATCATGGCACCGACGCTGATCGGCAGCCGGAGCAAGGAGATCGTGATCAAGGTGTCCCGCTGCCGCCACGGGTCAGGGATCCGCGGGCCGAGATAGACGGCCAGCGGCGGCCCGGCCAGTGTCGTCGAGGTGTTCAGCAGGCCGGAGGTGAGGCCGGCGATCGCGGCGGCCGGACCGTCACCGAGCTGCGCCGTCGCGGCCGGCCTGATCGCCGACCCAGCAGCACGCCGAGGATGATCACCACCATCGCCAGCTCGACGACCCCGCCGGGGGCGACGGCCAGCACCGCGGCGCCGATCGCCAGCCCGGGCAGACTGCAGAGCGAGAGTCGGGCCACCTCCCGCCACACCGGGTCCGGTCGGCGGCCGCGGGCCAGCAGCGATCCGACGTCGACCAGTGTGCCCGAGACCATGATCAACGAAACCGCCTCGGCGGGCCCGAGCAGCCAGGCCAGGATCGGTGCGCTGACGATCGCGTACCCGAACCCGGTGCAGCTCTGCAGCACCGCACTCGCCGCCAGCACGATCACGGCGATGAGTACGGGCTGCAACGGACCTCCTGCGGTGTGACTGCCGAGGGCCACGCTAGGAAGCTCGGCGGCGGCCGTCTGTATCCAGAGATGCAGACGGCCGGTGGCGGTCTCTCTAGGCTCCGATGCATGGCGAGCTCGGCACCCTGGTGGCATTCCGCGGTCCTCTACCAGGTCTATCCCCGGTCGTTCGACGACTCCGGCCGGGACGGCATCGGCGACCTCGAGGGGCTGCGCCGCCGGCTGTCGTACCTGAGTTGGCTGGGCGTCGACGCGCTCTGGATCACGCCGTTCTATCCCTCACCGCAGCTCGACTTCGGTTACGACGTCACCGACCATCTGGCCGTGGATCCCTTGTTCGGCACGGTTTCCGAGGTCGAGCGATTGATCCGCGACGCGCACGACCAGGGACTGCGGGTGTTGATCGACTTCATCCCGAACCACACCTCGGACCAGCACCCGTGGTTCCTCGAATCACGATCAGACCCGGACAGCGCGAAACGCGACTGGTACTACTGGGCGGACGGCAGGGACGGCGGCCCGCCCAACAACTGGCTGTCGCTGTTCGGCGGCTCAGCCTGGGAGTGGGACGACCGGACCCGGCAGTATTACCTGCACTCCTACCTCCGGGAGCAGCCGGATCTCAATTGGCGCAACCCGCAGGTGCGCGAGGCCATGTTCGACGTCCTCCGCGGCTGGTTGGACCGCGGCGTCGACGGGTTTCGGATCGACGCCTTCCGGCAACTGCTCAAGGATCCGGCCCGGCGGGACAACCCGATCAACCCGCAGTGGTCCGCGGCGATGGATCCGTACCAACGACTGCTGCCGCTGCACTCGACCGACCAGGACGACATCGTCGAGATCATCAGCGCGCTGCGCGGCGTCCTCCATGATCATCCGAGGCCGCCGGGTGGTGGCGCGGCCGTCGACCGGATCCTGGTCGCCGAGGCGTATCTGCCGATCCCCGCCTTGATCCGCTACCACGGCACCGACGGCGACGGGATCCAGCTGCCGTCCAACATGAACCTGCTGCAGGGCGCCTGGGAGCCGTGGACGATCGCCCGGCTGATCGAGCAGTACGAGGAGTTGCTGCCGGCCGGGGCCTGGCCCAACTGGGTGCTCGGCAATCATGATCGGCCCCGGATCGCAGGCCGGCTCGGTCAAGATCAACTCCGGATCGCCGCGCTGCTGCTGCTCACCCTGCGCGGCACGCCGACCCTCTACTACGGCGACGAGCTGGGACTCCCCGACGTCGAGGTGCCCGCGGATCGGGTCCGGGACCCGGTCGGCCGGCGGACCGGTCGACCCGAGCTGGGCCGGGACCCGGCCCGGATGCCGATGCCGTGGACCGAGCAGCCCGGTCACGGCTTCTGCGACCCGGACGTCGAGCCCTGGCTGCCGATCCGCCCCGATGCCGCCGAGTTCAGCGTCGCGGCCCAACGGGACGACCCCGGATCCGCCCTCTCCCTCTACCGCCGGCTGCTCGGGCTGCGCCGCTCCGTGCCGGCGCTGTCCGTGGGGGCCTACCGCACGGTGCACGTCGATGACCGCTCGCTGACTTTCCGGCGCTGCCACGCGGCCGGGGACGCGCTCGTCGCGCTCAACTTCACCGGTTGGCCGGTGCCGCTGCGGGCGCCGGAGGACCGCACCTGGGACCTCGCCCTGACCACCGGAGACGCTCCCGACGACCGGCTGCTGCAACCACACGAGGGCCGCATTCTGCGTGCCAGGGCACCATCCCGGCAGAATGGGAGGGCGTGAGCCAGAGCCATCCAGAGATCCGCGCCATCCCCCTCTTCGCCGGCATGTCCGACGAGGCCTGCCGCCTGGTGGCGGCGCGAACCGTGGCGAGCCGGGTCGCCGCCGGCACCATCCTGGCGCTCGAGGGCTCCGCCTGCGATCCGCTGCACATCGTCGAGACCGGCCGGGTGACCGCGCTGCGGACCTCGGCGGCCGGGCGATCGGCCCGGGTCCGGATCGACGACCCGCCGGTCGTCATCGACAAGGCGACGGCTCTCGCCGGCACCGTTCACCTGTACACCTGGACCACGCTGACGGCCTGTCGGGTCCGTCGGCTGCCGGTCCGGCTGTTCCACCAGTTGATCGAGACGGAGCCCTCGGTGACCCTACAGACCGCCCGGCACCTGGCCACGCAGTCCAACCTGGCCCGCGCGGACTATCTCGACGCCGCGCTGCATGATCCGACGACCCGGGTGCTGCAGCGGCTGGCCGAGTTGGCCGACGAGACCGGGGTCGCCGTGCTGACTGAGGGGCAGGACGGGCTGGCGGCCGAGCTCGGCCTGGCCCGGATCACGGTCAACCGGTCGCTGCAGCAGTTGGCCCGGCGCGGCGAGTTGAGCGTGACTCGCGGGCGGGTGTCGCTCACAACTCGACGAGTTGCATCAGGTTGCGGGTGATGTGGAACGGATCCTTGACCGGCAGGGCCACCACCTGGTCCAGCGGACGACCGGTCCGGTCGCGGATCTGGATCCACTCCGCCCCTTCGTCGCCGCCGGGGAAGGTGTCGATCAGGTAGTCCCAGACCCTGATCAGCCAGTCCCGGGAGGCGGCGTCGCCGTACCGCCGGGCGGCGATCATGGTGGTCACCGCGGCCTCGGTGTGCACCCACCAGAGCTTGGTGTCCCAGGTCCGCTGCAGCCCCTGCTCGTACGGGCTGCCGGAGTCGGCGCCGCGCGGCCGTTCCGGCCCGGCGGCGTCGGTGTAGTGCAGCAGGCCGCCGAACTCCGGGTCCCAGGCCGAGGCGCAGAGGGCCGGGATCCCGGCCAGCAGGGCGTCGCGATGCCGATGATCATCCAGGAAGTCCATCGCCTCCAGTGCCATCCAGGTGCCCTCGATGGCATGGCCCGGCACCCGGTGCCGGCTGAGCAGCGAGTCGGTCGCGGCGCCGTCGGTGGCGAGCAACTCGGCGAAGGTGCCGTCCGGCAGCCGGTGCGCCACCATCAGTTCCAGCGCCTCGGCCAGCCAGCCGCCGTACGGCCCGGCACCACCGAGCTCGCGGTCGGCCCGGCCCGCCGCCAGCAATACATTGACCAAGATCATCTTCGGTCCGTAGGCGGTGAAGCCGGCCGGGATCGGGTACGGCGGCGTCGGCCCGGTCTCGGCCAGGATGTCAGCCCGCGCCCGGCGCAGCACCGGCTCGGCCAGGGTGAGCCAGGACCGGTCCCGGTCGACCCGGGCCAGTTCGGCCAGGCCGAGCACGGCGAAGCAGTCGGCGTAGACGCTGCATTCGGGCTGACCCTCGTGCATCGGCGCGCCCTCGCGGGTGGTCGCGTACCAACACGTGCCGTCCGGTCGGATCACGTGATCGGCCAGGAATTCCGCGCCGCGCCGGGCGAACCCGAGAAGATCATCCGGCTTCCCGGCCAGGGTGCCGGCCGCGGCCAGCTCGGCGGCGTGGGCCAGCAGCCAGACGAATCGGCCCTGGGACCAGGTGAACTTGTCGGTGCCGGTCCGGCTCCGGCCCCGGTTGTCGAAGCAGGTGTGGAAGCCGCCGTGCACCTCGTCGATGCCGTGCTCCAGCCAGTACGGGAGGACCACCTGCTCGAGTTGCTGCCGGGCGACGGCGCTGATCTCCGCCACCCGATCGGTCGAGACCGTCATCCGCCCACACCCCTCCGCCCGTTGGCCGGACGCTGTCGTTGACCAGAGAACGGACCACACGCTACTGTCTCTTGCAACCGATTGCAATCATCATCGTGAAGGGGAACACGTCCATGGACCTCGCCGATTCTCGTCCGCTGGCCGGAGCCGTGGTGACCGAGCCGACCGAGGACGGCGCGGGCCGGCGGGCCGCGGCGGCCGCGGCCGACCTGATCGTCGCCGCCCAGCAGCGCCAGGGCTCGGCCCGGGTGATCTTCGCCAGCGCCCCGTCGCAGCAGGCGATGCTGGCCCACCTGCGCGCCGACGATCGGATCGACTGGACCGCGGTGCGGTCCTTCCACATGGACGACTACCTCGGCCTGGCCACGGATCATCCGCAGGGCTTCGGCCAGTGGCTGTCCGATCGGCTGCCCGAGGCGGCGCGGCCCGGCCTGGAGCGGATCGACACGACGGCCGATCCGGACGCCGAGATCGCTCGCTACACGGAACTACTGGCCGAGGCGCCGATCGACGTGACCTGCCTCGGCATCGGGGTGAACGGCCACATCGCCTTCAACGAGCCCGGCGACACCGATTTCGAGGACGCTCGGCTGGTCCGCCGGATCCGGCTGGACGACGTCTCCCGGAAGCAGCAGGTCGACGAGGGCCTGTTCGACACCTTCGAGGACGTCCCGGAGCATGCCCTGACGCTGACCGTGCCGGCGCTGACCGGAGCGGTGTCGATGGTGGCGACGGTGATCGGCCCGCAGAAGGCGGACGCCGTCCGGGCCGCCCTGCAGGGCCCGTTGACCACCGACTGCCCGGCCAGTGTGCTGCGCACCCACCCGCGCGCCTCGCTCTATCTGGATGCCGGCGCCGCCTCGAAGCTCGATCAGCCGAGCTGATCATGACCGCGGAGCGCCTCTCCCCCTCGCTGGTGCACCGCCGGCTGGCCGCGGAGATGGTGCCCCGGCTGACCTTCTCCGGCGGCGATCCCGCGGCCTGGCGGGAGCAGGCCCGCAGCAAGATCACCGAGCTGATCGGACTGCCAGAGCTCAACCGAGCCCAGCCGGCCCGGACCTCACCGGCCATCCGGTCCCACTGGCGGCAGTCCGATCAGCTCGGCACCATCGAGAAGCTCAGCTTCGAGAGTGAACCCGGCTCCGATCTGGTCGGCTACCTGTGTCTGCCGGAGCAGGGCGAGCCGCCGTACCCGACGGTGATCTGCCTGCAGGGCCACTCCACCGGCATGCATCTGTCGATCGGCCGGGACTTCGCCGACGAGCGGACGCCGATCCCGGTCGAGGGTGACCGCGACTTCGCCCTGGGCGCGCTGCGACACGGCTTCGCCGCGCTGTGCATCGAGCAGCGCAGCTTCGGACTCCGGCGAGAGCTTGATCAACAGCACGTCGCCAGCCAGGGTTGTCACGACGCGGCCATGCACGCCCTGATGCTCGGCCGGACCCTGCTCGGCGAACGGGTCTTCGACGTCGACCGCGGCCTGGACTACCTCGCCACCAGGGACGACATCGACCAGCACCGGATCGGCCTGATGGGCAACTCCGGCGGCGGCACCGTGACCTCGTACGCGGCCGCGCTGCTGGACCGGATCGCCTTCGCCATGCCGTCCTGCTCGGTCTGCACCTTCCGGGATTCGATCATGGCGATCTATCACTGCGCCGACAACTACGTGCCGGGCATCCTGCTCGAACTGGATTCGTCCGACGTGGTCGGTTGCTTCGCACCGAAGCCGCTCGTGGTCGTGGCGGGCCGGGACGATCCGCTCTTCCCACTGGCCGGGGTGCACGCTTGTTTTGAGGCGATCGCCGAGATCTACACTGCCGCCGGAGCGACCGACGCCTGCCGGCTGGTGATCGGCGACGGCGGGCACCGCTTCTACGAGCAGGCCGGCTGGTCCGCCCTGCTCGAGCTCCTTGATCATCCGACGGCTCGGTGACCGCCAGCGAGACCGCGATCGCCTTCGCCGACGACGGCCTGCCGGACGGGCCGGCGGCCGACCGGGACGGCGGCATCTGGGTCGCGATGTACGGCGCCGGCGAGGTCCGCCGCTACGCCAGGGACGGTATCCTCGACACCGTGATCACCATCCCGACGCGCTGGCGACCAGCGTCGAGTTCGGCGGGCCGGACGGCCGCGAGGTCTTGATCACCAGCGCCCGGGAGGGCTTCACCGACGACCAGTCCGCGGCGGATCCGCTGTCCGGGCGCCTGTTCACCGCCCGGTCGCTCTATCCCGGACTGCCCCGGCCGATGATCACGCTGCCCGACCCCGCCGATCCACGATGACCGGACGTCTGGCGGACCGGACCGCCCTGATCACCGGCGCCTCCCGTGGCATCGGTGCCGCCGTGGCGCAGCGCTTCGCCGCCGAGGGCGCGCGGGTGATCATCGCGCACCAGCCGGTGCCGGAGCGGACCGCGGAGGCGGCGGCGGTCGCCGCCGAGCTCCGCGCCGCCGGCGGCCAGGCGGAGGTGGTGCCGGCCGACCTCGCCGAACCGGCCGCCGTCGCGGGCCTGGTCGAGCGGTCGGCGGCGTTCTGGGGCGGGCTGGACATCGTGGTCGCCAACGCGGCCTACGAGACGCATCGGAGCTGGCTCGAGATCACCGTCGAGGAGTGGGACCTGACCCAGGCGGTCAACGTCCGCGGCACCTTCCTGCTGGCCAAGGAGGCCCATCCGCACCTGCGCGCCTCCGCCCACCCGTCGTTCATCGCGCTGACCTCGGTGATGGTCGACACCGGGATGGTCGGCGCGTTGCACTACACCACCAGCAAGGCGGCGATCATCGGCCTGGTCCGCGCGCTGGCCCGGGAGATCGGGCCGGAGGGTATCCGGGTGAACGCGATCATGCCCGGCGCGATCCGGACCGAGAACGAGGTCGGGCACTACCCGGGCGAGGCCGAGTCCGAGCAACGGATCCTGCCGTTGCAATCCTTGCAGCGAAGGGGTTATGCGACCGACCTGGCCGGTGCCTTCGTCTTCCTGGCCGGCGACGACAGCGACTTCATCACCGGCCAGATCATCACCGTGGACGGCGGCTGGGTGCTGCGCTGATCATCGGGCAGCGGTCAGTTGCCGGTGCCAGGAACGGGCCAGCGCCGGGTCGTCGCTGGTGGTGCCGTCGATGCCGAGCTCGATCGCTCGCTCCATGTCGGAGAACTCGCGCATCAGCCAGCCCCGCACCTGCAGACCGGACTCGTGCAACTCGTCCACGACCTTTCGGGTCAGCCCGGACCAGCCGCAGTGGAAGATGTCCGACCCGGTCCGCTGCAGCAGTTCGGGGATCCCCTCCGGATACTTCTCCGCACTCGGATAGCCGTCGACGATGATGCCCCGCGGGATCTCCGGCAGCAGCGTCTTCAGCGCCTCGAGCGGGTCGGCCTGGAAGCTGGTGAACCGGGTCCGTGCGGCGAACTCCGGCTGCTGCTCGAGCAGTGCGGCGACTCCAGGAACGCACGCCGGATCCTTGATCTCGACCTGCAGCTGACTTGTGGTCGCCCGATACACCTCCGCCAGGGTCGGCGCCGGGCGACCGGACCCGAGCGGGATCGCGCGGACCTCGGCCAGCGTGAGCTCGGCGACCGGCGGCAACCCGCGACCGCTGTCGTCCGCCGCGACCCGGTCGAAGGTCGGGTCGTGCAGGATGATCAACGCGCCGTCCCGGGTCTGCCGGACGTCGAGCTCGATCTCGTCCACGCCGACCTCCTCGGCCAGCGCGAAGGACTCCAGGCTGTTCTCCGGCCGGTGCGCCATCACGCCACGATGCCCGACGATCGCCATCGGTCGTCGCACGGCCCGACTCACCCTTGTTCCGCGGCGGTCAGGGCGGCGTCCAGCCGTTCCAGCACCGCTGTCAGTTCGGAGTCCCCGTGGGCGGCCGAGACATACCAGATGCCCCGCGGCGCGACCCAGATTCCATGATCAACAAGAATCGGCACAAGATCAGCGTAGCGCTGCAGATCCAGCGCGGTCAGCCCGGCATGGTCCCGCACGGGACCGTCGTCCGGGCCGAACCCGACGTGGAACGCCATCGGCAGTCCCTGCACCCGCACCGGAAGATCATGGTCGGCGCCGAGCGTCCGGATGCCGGCCATCAGCCGGGTGCCGTGCTCCTCGATCCGCTGGTACGGCGGATCCTGCCGCAACACGGTGATCGCCGCGGTCACGGCGGCGCAGGACGGGACCGAGGAGTTGAAGGTGCCGGAATGGTTCACCCCGCCGGCGAACAGCGCCATCAGTTCGGCCCGGCCGGCCAGCGCGGCCACCGGCCAGCCGCCGGCCATCGCCTTGCCGTAGACCGCGAGGTCGGGGGTGACCCCGAACCACTCGGCCGCACCACCCAGCGCCAACCGGAAGCCGGTGATCACCTCATCGAAGATCAACACCGTCCCGTGGTCGCTGCACAGCTGCCGGATCCGTTGCAGATAACCGTCCTCGGGCAGGATCGCGCCGCTGTTGCACATCATCGGCTCCAGGATCACCGCGGCGATCTCATCGCCACGCTCCGCGAACGCCGCGGCCAGGCCGTCGACGTCGTTGAAGCCGAGGATGATCGAGTCGTCCAGGTGATGCGCCAACTGCCCCTCGCTGGCCGGTCCGCTGACGCCGCCGACGGTCTTGATCAAGACGTTGTCCAGCCAGCCGTGATAGTGCCCCTCGAAGCGAATGATCTTGGTCCGGCCGGTGCCGGCCCGGGCGAGCCGCAGGGCCGCCTGGTCCGCTTCCGTACCGGAGACGCAGAACCGCACCTGGTCGGCCCAGCCGATGCTGCCCAGGAAGAGTTCCCCGGCCTCGTTCTCCAGCACGTGCTGGGACCCGAAGACGCCGCCGCGACGCATCGCCGAGTCCACCGCGGTGATCACGTCGTCGTGCGCGTGACCGAGGAAGTTCGGCCCCTGGCCGAGCAGGTAGTCCACGTAGTCGTTGCCGTCCGCGTCCCACAGCCAGGCGCCCTTGCCCCGCTCGAAGAAGATCGACGGGCCGGCCAGCCGCACGTTCGAGTGCACCCCGCCCGGGGTCAGTTCGACGGCGCGAGCCCGCAGGACCTGGGAGCGACTGTCGGTCCGGGAGGCCATCCGATCACCTCGACTTTCCAGCGCATTTCATTGAGTGGGATCTGAGTTTCTTTCGGTGATGTTACGATACCAGGACTCGAAGGCAAGGAACGGACACGTGACTCTGCACCGCCCGCGGGTGGCCGCGATCGGCGTCTTCCACGAGACCAACAGCTACTCACCGATCCGCACCGACCTGGCCGCCTTCGAGCGGCGCGGCCTGCTGCGCGGCCCGGCCTGGGTGGCGGAGTTCGCCGGCACCCGGACGGTCGGCGGCGGATTCCTGGCCGGTGGCGAGAGCGCCGGCCTCGAGGTGGTCGGCATCTTCGGCGCGTACGCGACGCCGTCGGGCCTGATCACCCAGGACGCGATCGAGACGATCATCACCGGGATCGAGCAGGAACTCGACCGCGCCGGCGCCTTCGACGGCTTACTGCTGGAGCTGCACGGCGCTCTGGTCGCCGAGGGGTACGACGACGCCGAGCAGACGATCGTGACACTGCTCCGGCAGCGGCTGGGCCGGACACCGATCATCGCCGTCACCGACCTGCACGCCAACCTGCGGACCGCCCGGCTGGCCGAGCTCGACGGACTGATCGGCTACCGGACCAACCCGCACGTCGACACCTACGACCGCGGCCGAGAAGCGGCGATGCTCATGGGCCAGGTGCTGCGCGAAGGACTCACCCTGACCCGAGTCCACCGCGGACTCCCGGGTCGGGCGATCCCGTCAGCCCAGGCCACCGCCGATCCGCCACTGCGGTTGATCATGGACCGGGCCCGCGCCGTCGAGGCGGAGTACAACCTGCTCGATGTCACGGTGCACGCGGGCTACGCCTACGCCGACGTGCCGCACCTCGGCCTCGGCTTCTCCGCCACCGCCGAGGCGCGGCAGGCGGAGCTGGCCCGGGCCGCGGTCACCGAGCTGACCGACTTCGCCGAGCCACTGATCGACGGCTTCGCCCGGCCCCTGCCGACCCCGGCCGAGGCGTTCCGGGACGCCCTCGCCGGCCCGGCCCTGTCGGTGATCGCCGACACCGGCGACAACATCAACGGCGGCTCCCCCGGCGACGGCACCTGGCTGCTCCGGCTGGCCCTCGACGAGGCCGACCGCCGATCGGGACCCGGGGTGCCGATCATCGGCACCCTCTGCGATCCGGCCGCGGCCACGGCGGCGCACGCGGCCGGGGTCGGCGCCACGATCGAGTTGACGCTCGGCGGCCGAGCCGGGCCCAGCTCCGGGGCGCCGGTCCGAGCCACGGGCCGGGTGAAGTCGATCACCGACGGCAGCTTCGTCAATACCGGACCGATGGCCACCGGGGCCCGGGTCAGCATGGGCAACGCCGCGGTGATCACGATCGGCGCCGTCGACCTGGTGCTGCAGTCCACCCCGATCCAGCCCAACGATCCCGAGCTCTTCCGATCACTCGGGCTCGACCCGAGCACGTACCGGATCGCCCTGCTCAAGGGAGCCGCCGCCGTCCGCGCCGGCTGGTCCCCGCTCACCGACCACTTCATCGACGCCGCCACCCCCGGCCCCTGCGACGCCGACCTCAGCCGCGTTCCGCTCTCCTGACGCCCACCGCTGACTTCCACGCCGACCCCGAGGACCTGCCACCGTGGGGTCGTTTCGTGGTACCGTCGTGCATGAAAATGCGAGGGTGCATGTCCACGCGCAGCACGGAGGTTGGGCACGGGTGACGGAGCTGGTGCGGGCGATCTACGAGATCGAGACGGCGCTGCCCCTGGAGCAGGTGGCCGACGTGATGGCCGGGGAACAGTCCAGCGGCACCTTCGTCGCCGTCGCCCGGGAGACCGCCGAGCTGAAACGACGGCATCGGGCGGCCGTCGCCTCGATCGAGGAGCTGCCGCCGAGCGGCCGGCCGCCGCTGCCCGGCGCCGCCGGTGACTGGACCCGAGCCCGCCGGGCCCGGGTGGCGATCGACTTCCCGCTGCACAACTTCGGTCCGTCAATGCCCAACCTGCTGGCCGCGGTGGCCGGCAACCTGTTCGAGCTGCGCGAGGTGGGTGCGCTGCGGCTGCAGGATCTCGAGCTCCCGGACGCGTTCGCCGATGCCTACCCCGGCCCGGCCTTCGGCGTCGACGGCACCCGCAAGCTGGTCGACCGGTCCGACGGGCCGCTGATCGGGACCATCGTCAAGCCCAGCGTCGGGCTGCCGGCCGAGCAACTCGCCGCCCTGGTCACCGAGCTGGCCGACGCCGGGATCGACTTCATCAAGGACGACGAACTGCAGGGCAACCCGCCGCACCTGCCGCTGGCGCAGCGGGTCAGCGTGGTCACCGAGGCGCTACAGCGATCTGCCGACCGGACCGGCCGGCTGCCGATGTATGCGTTCAACATCACCGACGACATCTCCCGGCTGGCCGCTAACCACGATCTGGTGCGCGATGCCGGCGGCCGGTGTGTGATGGTGTGCGTGACCACGATCGGGCTGCCCGGGCTGCACTACCTGCGGGAGCGCAGCGAGCTGCCGATCCACGGCCACCGGGCCATGTTCGGCGCCCTCTCCCGATCACCTCAACTCGGCATCGACTTCGTGGCGTTCCAGAAGCTGGCTCGGCTGGCCGGCGCAGATCACCTGCACACCAACGGGATCTCGAACAAGTTCTACGAATCCGATGATCAGGTGCTGGCCTCGATCGCCGCGGTCCGGGCACCGCTGTTCGGCGGCTACCAGACGCTGCCCGTCCTCTCCTCCGGCCAGTCCCCCGGGCTCGCGGCCGCCACCTACCGGATGGCCGGCACCGCCGACCTGCTGGTGCTCGCCGGCGGCGGCATCCACGGCCACCCGACCGGTCCGGCCGCCGGCGTACGGGCGATGCGGTCGGCCTGGGAGGCGGCCGTGACCGGCGAGGAACTTGATCACCGAGCGCGCACGGACGCCGATCTGGCCGTCGCCCTGGACACGTTCGGACGTCGCTGATGCCGCTGGTCGGGTTCTACGGCGACGACTTCACCGGATCGGTGGACGCGCTGCTGCAGTTCCGCCGGGCCGGTCTGGACGGGGTGCTGCTGACCAGTCCGGACGACGTCGCCGCCCGGCCCGACGAGCTGCGGCCCGACCGGCAGGTGGTCGGCCTCGCCGGAGTCTCCCGGTCGCTGCCGTCGGACGACCTGGTCGCGGAGGTGACCCCGGCGCTGACCCGGCTGCGTGACCTGGCGCCGCAAGTCGTGCAGTACAAGGCCTGTTCGACCGTCGACTCCTCGCCGGAGGTGGGCAGCCTCGGCCGGGTGCTCGAGATCGCCCGGCAGCTGTTCCCGCCGCTGCCGGTGCCGATGATCTTCGCCCAGCCCGACTTCGGCCGCTACACCGTCTTCGGTCAGCATTTCGCCACCGACGGCGACCGGACCTATCGGCTGGATCGGCACCCCACCATGGCGAAGCATCCGGTGACCCCGATCAGCGAGGCCGACCTGGCGGTGCTGATCCGGCGGCAGACCTGGTTGCGGGTGGACAGCGTGCCCTGGACCGACTACCGGGATCCGGCCCGGCTGGCGACCATGATCAACACCGGTGATCATGCCGCGGTGGTCTGCGACGCGTTCTCCGATGATCACCTCGAGCTGGTGGCCCGGACCGCGCTGGCGGAGCCGGCCCGGCCGCGGTTCCTGCTCGGTTCCGGCGGGCTGAGCCTGGGACTGGGCCGGGCCCCTTCGAGCCCTCGGCACGGAGTCGCCTCGGCCCTCCGCCGAGCTGCCCAGCAGCACCACCCCGGCGACCGACCGGACGGTGGTGATCAGCGGCAGCTACTCCGATCGGACCCGGGACCAGATCGCGGCCGCCGTCCGAGCCGGCTGGCAGGAACTCGATCTGTTCCAGCCCGGCGTCGCCGCTCGGGCGGCCGGGCAGCACGGCGCCGGGAGCGCCGTGATCGTCCATTCGCTGGCCCGGGAACTCAGCGGACCCGGCCGGAACGGCGAGATCGCCGACCGGCTGGCCGAGGTCGCCGACGCCTGCGTCGGGGCCGTGCCGGAGACCCGGTTGATCAGCTGCGGTGGCGACACCTCCGGCAGCGTGCTGCGCCGGGCCGGCGTCCGGGAGCTGACCATCGAGGCCCAGCCGTGGGGCAACGTCGTGCTCTGCCGGGCCGGTCTCGCCGGCGGGCGGTCGTACGAGCTGATCCTGAAGGGCGGTCAGATGGGCCAGGTCGACCTGTTCGAGGACGTACGGCACGGGCGCTCGCTGTCGTCATGATCATCGCCGGCACCAGGACCGAGAAGAGGAGCACCATGATCGAGAAGGGGCACCGATGCTGACCGACACCAGCTCCAGCCGCCACGCACTGACGACCTCGCTGCCGGCGGCATCCTGCTCGGTCGAGGGAGAGTCGCCGCTCGCGCTGCTCCGCGAGCGCGCCGTCCGGATCACCATCCCGTCGATGGGCGCGATCATGTTCGACTCCGGGGTGTCGCAGGCCTATCAGAATTTCCTGATCGCCGCCGGCACGGCGGAGGGGACGCGGCAGGGCCCGTCGTTCCTGGACGGCGATTTCTACAAGTGGCTGGAGGCTGCGACCACGATCCTGGCCGAGACCGGTGACCCGCAACTCAAGGAATGGCTGGAGCTCGGCGCCGAGGCGATCGCGGCGGCGCAGCAACCGGACGGCTACGTGCACACCAGGACCACCGCGGCGCAGCGGCTCGACCCGAGCATCCGGCCGCTGACCGAGACGACGCACTTCGAGACCTACAACCTGGGCCACCTGATCACTTTCGGCTGCGTCCACCACCGGGTGACCGGCTCGGACAGCTACCTCCGGCTGGCGATCAAGGCCGCCGGCTTCCTGCAGCGGACCTGCGCCGAGGATCCGGCGGCGATCGCCCGGTGCAACACCTGCCCGTCGCACTACATGGGGGTGGTCGAGCTCTACCGGACCACCGGTGATGATCAATATCTGGTGCTGGCCGAGCGACTGCTGGAGCTGCACGGCGGCAAGGGAGCCGACGGCGGCGACGACAACCAGGACGTGCTGCCGGTCCGGGAGCAGCGCAAGGCAGTCGGCCACGCCGTGCGCGCCAACTACCTCTACGCCGGAATGGCGGACGTCGCGCTGGAGACCGGCGATCCGGAGTTGATCACCGCGCTGCGCAGCATCTGGGACGATCTGGTCTCGACCAAGCTCTATCTCACCGGCGGCTGCGGCGCTCTCTACGACGGCGCCTCGCCGGACGCGGGCCAGGATTACAGCATGATCACCAAGACCCATCAGGCCTACGGGCGGCCGTACCAGCTGCCGCAGACGACCTCGTACAACGAATCCTGTGCCGCGCTCGGCTACCTGATGCTGGCCTGGCGGCTGCTGCTGTTGACCGGCGAGGCGCGGTTCGCCGACGAGATCGAGCGCGTGCTCTACAACGCGCTGCCGGGCATGATCGGCATCGACGGGAAGCGCTACTTCTACACCAACCCGGTACGCCAGGTCCGTGATCTTCCCTACGTGCTGCGGCGGGCCGGCGATCCGGCGGACACCGTGGTGCCGCCGTCGGACCGGCGGGAGCGGCAGGAATACATGGATCACTGCTTCTGCTGCCCGCCGAACATCGCCCGGGTGATCGCCGAGTTGCCTTACTACGCCTACTCCCGATCCGATCGGGAGCTCTGGGTGCACCAGTATCTGTCCGGCCGGGCGGAGACGACACTGGCCGGGGTGCCGATCACCGTCGAGCAGCAGACCGACTATCCGGCCGACGGCACCGTCACGATCACCGTCACGGCCGAGCGGCCGACCGCCGGGGTGATCCGGCTGCGGATCCCCGGCTGGGCGCCGGACACAGCCGTCGCCGTGGACGACACCTTGATCGACACCGTTCAGCACGGCTACGCGGTGATCGACCAGGTCTGGGAGACCGCGACGATCACCGTCCGGATCCCGATCGCGCCGCGGCTGATCACCGCCCATCACTTCCTGGAGGAGGCCACCGGACAGATCGCGGTGGTCCGCGGTCCGGTGGTCTACTGCCTGGAGAGCGCCGAACTGCCGGCCGGCGTCGGGATCGAGTCGGTGCTGGTCCCCCGCTCCGTCACCTGGGCCGAGGAGCCGGGCACCGGCATCTTCGCCGGGCACGTGCTGCTCGCCGCACAGGTGCTGCGCCGACCGGACCAGGTGCCGCCCGGCGAGCTCTACCGTGAACTCGATCCGGCCGACCCGACGCCGTTGCCGATCCGACTGGTGCCGTACGGGCTGTGGGGCAACCGCGGGCTCGGCGAGATGTCGGTCTGGAATTCTCTGTCCTGGTAGCCGCTTCGATCCGACGGGAGAAGTCGATCATGACGCGAGTCGCGTTCATCCACACCGGGGCCGTGGTGATCCCCACCTTCACCGAGCTGGCCGGCCGCCACCTGGCCGGAGTCGAGGTGCAGCACCTGCTGGACGACAAGATCGTCGCCGACCTGGGCCGGGACGCCGAGTCGAGCCAGGTCCCCGACCGGCTGACGGCCCTGGGCCGGGCAGCGGCCGCGGCCGGCTCGTCGGCGGTGATCTTCTCCTGCTCCTCCATCTCGGGGTATGCCGCTGACCTGCAACGAGCGCTCGGCCTGCCGGTGCTCCGGATCGACGAGGCGATGGCCGACCGGGCAGTGACCGTCGGAACGCGGATCGCGGTGATCGCCACCCTGCCCACCACGGTGCGGCCGACCGCCGCGCTGCTCCGGGAGCGGGCGGAACGGGCCGGCCGGACGGTCCAGCTGACCGAGACCGTGGTCGACGGCGCCTTCGCCGCTGTCAGTTCCGGCGACCGGGCGAGGCACGACGAGTTGGTCGGCGCGGCGATCACCGAGTCGGCTGAGAGCCACGACGTGATCGTGCTGGCCCAGGCTTCGATGGCCGGCGCGGCCAGCACGGTCTCGGTCGGCATCGAGGTGCTGACCAGTCCCGAGCTGGGCATCCGCCGCGCGGCAGAGGTGCTGGGCCTCGGCGCGACCAAGATCGGCGCGGAGGCGCCGGAATGATCAGCCGGCCGAGGCGGTGGCGCGCTGTTACCGTACCGACATGCCAGGGAAGCCAGCTGCCGACGGACCCGCGATGAGTCCCACGACGGTGACCGCCCCGCCGGTCTCGGTCGGTCGGCTGTCGCTGGTGGTCAAGACCGCGCGGATGTATCACGAGGAGGGCCTGCTCCAGCCGGAGATCGCCGAGCGGCTCAACATGACCCAGTCGCGGGTCTCCCGGATGCTGAAGGAGGCGGCGCGGCTCGGCATCGTGCGGACCGTGGTGGCCACTCCGCCGGGCCTGTATCCCGAGCTGGAGCAGGGTGTCCGGACCGCCTTCGACCTGCGCGACGTGGTGGTGACCGAGGCCGCCTCGGACAGCGAGGCCGGTGTGTTGTCGTCGATCGGCTCGGCCGCGGCGAGCTACCTCGAGGGCACGCTGCGCAGCGGCGAACGGATCGGCGTGACCTCCCGCTCCGCGTCGCTGTTCGCGATGGTGGATGCGCTCGGGCCGGTGACCACCGGCGGTGCCGAGGTGGTGGTGCAGACCCTCGGCGCGGTCGGCAACCCGGCGATGCAGGTCCGCGCGACCCGGCTGACCGACCGGCTGTCCCAGCTGACCGGCGGCGAACCGATCTACCTGCCGGCGCCGGGAGTGGTGACCAGCAAGGCGGTTCGGGACGGCCTGCTGCTCGACCCCTACATCGCCGAGGCCGTCGCGGCCTGGCGCGGACTCACCCTGGCCCTGGTCGGCATCGGGTCCGCGAAACCGTCACCGCTGCGCGCCTCCTGGGGCACCGCGCTGCCGCAACGTGATCTTGATCGACTGATCAAGCTCGGCGCCGTCGGCGACGTCTGCCTGAACTTCTTCGACGCGGCCGGGGACCTGGTCGACGCGCGGCTGAGCGATCGGGTGCTGGGCATCGGCCCGGACGACCTGCTCGCCGTCCCCCGTCGGATGGGCGTCGCCGGCGGGCCGGGCAAGGTGGACGCGATCCGCGCCGCCGCCAAGGGCGGCTGGATCAACGTCCTGATCACCGATCACTTCACCGCCCGCCGCCTGGTCGAAGCGAGCTGACCTCAGGACACCGACTTGATCGCCTTGGCGGCGTCGTCGATCGCCGCCAGGTGATGATCACGGTTCTCCGCGACCGTGGCCTTCCACGGGGTCTGCAGGAATCCCAGCAGCCGTGCGGGATCCAGCCGTTCGGTGCAGAACTCGACCGTGCGGCTGAAGTTGTCCGCCACGTTCCAGTTGCTGCCGGTCGGGATCTGGTCGTAGCCGTGATCATCGAGGTCGAGATAGGTCAGGTGGTGCTCGCCGTCGCCGAGCTCGCGCGGTCGACCCGATTCGTCGGCGGTGAATCCGGGACCGTAGTACCAGTTGCTCTGCAGCAGCCGCTTCGGCATCTTCTGGTAGTAGCTGTCGGGATGCCGCCAGGCGTGATCGGACCAGATCCACGGCCGGGCGCCGGTCTTGTCGACCGCGTCGGCGAACAACTGCAGGTCTCGCCACCACAGGCCGTGCTGCCGCATCACCGCGTACTCCAGGTCGCGCTGGTAGCTCGCTGCCTCCTCGTCCATGCCGAGGTGGAAGAACCGCGGCCGTCCGAACAGTTGGGCCGCCTCGTCGATCAGCTCGGTGCAGACGTCGTAATAGATCTTGGTCGACACCATCCGCGAATACTCGCCCAACCAGGCGTCGTGGCAGGCGCTGAAGTTCAGCTTGGGGATCGGTTCCAGTCCGAGCTCGCGCAGCCGCGCCAACTCCTCGTCGAGCCGATCCAGGCTCCAGGCCCCGTTCACCGCGATCTCCGGGTGCGAGGCGTACCGGACGCCGTCACCGAGGTCGATCACGATCATGGTGAAGCCGGCGTCCGCCATCCGCTGGGTCAGCTCGGCCCAGAGGTCGTCGTCGCAGCGCAGCTCCGGTGAGTACGCCACCTGGGAGTCGCTCGGCGTGTCCAGCCACATGTTGTAGCTGAGGTGCAGCAGGTTGGCCCAGATCAACGGTTCGGCCATCACGGACTCCTTCGCCCAGAGCGAGCGGTCGTTTCAGTGAACGCAACCACCGTACCAATGAGCAAAGACGCTGACCAGACCGATCTCAAGATCATCCTCGGACCGGCGGAATCGCTGGACGCGCACCCGCCGTCAGTTCGTTGACATGGAATGACGGTCCATCTAGCGTCCGACTGGTGTCGTCGGAACGGTTGATCATCGGCGCCGCCCAGCTGGGTCAGCCGTATGGTCGCGGTGCACGACGGCCGCCGGCGCCGGCGGCGGTCGGCCGCTGGCTCGCCGCCGCCGCGGCGGCGGGCGTGGCCGGCATCGACACCGCTCGGGCCTACGGCGACAGTGAGGCGGTGATCGGTGCCACCCGAGCCGGTGACACTCAACCGCAGGCCGTGCCGATCGTGACCAAGATCAGGCCGTTGACCGAGCTGGACGCCGAGTCCGCGCCGCTGGACGTCGAGCGCGCCGTGCTTGCGAGCTTCGCCGCATCGCTGGCCGCACTGCGCGTCGCCACGATCGACACGGTGCTGCTGCACCGGGCGCGCGACCTGCGAGCCGGGTCCGGCCGGGCGGCGGCTGCCCTCGCCGAGCTGCAGCAGGACGGGCTGATCGGTCGCTGGGGTGTCTCGCTCGGCTCCCCCGCCGAACTGATCGACGCGATCGACCAGCCCGGACTCGGCTACATCCAACTGCCGTACAACCTGCTGGATCGCCGCTGGTGCGGGACCGAGGCCGAAGCCGCGCTGGCGGCTCGGCCCGATGTCATGATCGCGGCGCGATCCGCGTACCTGCAGGGAATCCTGGCCGACCCGCTGACCCGGCACTGGCCTGGACCTCGGCCGGCCGATGCAGCCGAACTCGCGGATCGACTGGCCGCGCTGGGCCGGGAGCTGGGCCGGGCGAGCCTCCGTGATCTTGCGCTCGCGTACGTCCTCGGGCACACCTGGGTGACAGCAGTGGTGGTCGGGGCCCGGTCGGCCGAGCAGATCGAGGATGCCGCCCGACTGGTCGACAGGCCGCCACTGACCGCGGCCGAGATCGCCCGCGTCCGGGCCGAGCTCCCGGCCGGACCGATCGACCTGGTCGACCCCGCCCGGTGGCCGCCGGCCCCGGACCAGCCGTTCGAGAAGGGATGATCATGACCGATCCGCAGCCCCACCGGTCGGCACGCTTCGACCTGTCCGGCCAGGTCGCCTGGGTGATCGGCGGTGCCGGACTGCTCGGCAGCGAGGTTTCCCTCGCCTTGGCCGAGCACGGCGCGCAGGTGATCATCGCCGACTTCGTGCCGGACCGGGCCGAGGCCCTGGCCAAGGAACTGGTCGATCGAGGGCTGGCCGCCGAGGGGATCTCGCTCGACATCGGCGAGGTCGCCGCGGTCGACGCCCAGGCGAACGCGATCAAGGAACGCCATGATCGACTCGACGTCGTGGTCAATCTCGCGGCCTTCCACAGCGGCAAGGGCTACGACGAGATCGGCGCCGAGGACCTCGAGGCCGGGTTTCGGGTCAGCCTGACCGGATCGCTGGCGGTCAGCCGGGCCGCGGCCCGAGTGATGACCGAGCGCGGCGCCGGCGGCCGGATCATCCTGTTCGGGTCCATGTACGGGGTGGTCAGCCCGGACCCGGCGAACTATCCGGACGAGCTGCCGATCAACCCGGTGGACTACGGCATGGCCAAGGCCGGCATCGGTCAGCTGGTCCGGTTCCAGGCGGCGCGGTTCGGGCCGCAGGGCATCACGGTCAACGCGATCGTGCCCGGCCCGTTCCCGAATCCGGCCGGCCAGGGCGCGCAGAGCGAGTTCGTCGGCCGGCTGAGCCGCCGGACCATGCTCGGCCGAGTCGGCCGAGCACCGGAGATCGCCGGTGCCGTCGTCTTCCTCGCCTCGCCGTCCGCGAGCTTCGTCACCGGCACCCAACTCGTCGTCGACGGCGGCTGGACCGCCTGGTAACTGCGAGAATGGCGCCCATGGGTGGTGCGAGGGTTGCGGTGATCGGGGCCGGGATTCTCGGTGCCGCGGTGGCGCGGGAGCTGCTGCTGCGGGATCCGGCGGCGCGAGTGACCGTGATCGAAAAGGAGCACGAACCGGCGCTGCACCAGACCGGCCGGAACAGCGGAGTGGTCCACGCCGGCCTGTATTACGCGCCGGGGTCGGCGAAGGCGCGGCTGGTCCGTTCCGGGATCGAGCAGCTACAGAAGTTCTGTGCCGACCGCGGGCTGCCGTACCAGGAGTGCGGCAAGGTGCTGGTCGCTCTCAACGAGCAAGATCGGGTCCGGATAACGGCGATCTTCGACCGGTCCCGCGCCAACGGCGTGCCGGGGGTGCGTCTGGTCGACGCCGACGGGTTGCGGGAGATCGAACCGCACACGACCGGGATCGCCGCGCTGCACTCGCCGACGACCGCGATCACCGACTACGGCGCGATCACCCGGGCCCTGCTGGACGACGTCGCCACCGCCGGCGGTGAGCTCCGGACCGGGTTCGCGGTCACCGGCTTCGCCGAGTCCGGCACCGAGGTCCGGCTGTCCTGCTCCGGAGCCGATGGCCCGGAAGAGCTCGGCGGTTTCGACCGGGTGATCAGTTGCGCCGGCCTGCAGGCCGACCGGCTGGCCCGGCTCGCGGGTGACGACGAGTTCCCGGTGATCGTCCCGTTCCGGGGTGAGTTCGCCGTGCTCCGGGAGGATCGGGCCAAGCTGGTCAACGGGCTGATCTATCCGGTGCCGGATCCCCGCTATCCGTTCCTCGGCGTCCATCTGACCCGCCGGGTGGACGGCCGGGTGCTGGTCGGCCCGAACGCGGTCCTCGCCCTGGCCCGGGAAGGCTATCGCCGCCGCGACATCGCCGGTGATCAACTGCTGGCCCTGCTGCGCTGGCGCGGCTTCCGCCGCTTCGCCCGGAAGAATCTGCGGACCGGCCTCCGCGAGATGGCCGGGTCGACCAGTCGGGCCATCTTCGCCCGCGCGGCCCGCCGCTACCTGCCCGAACTCCGCACCCGTGATCTCCAGCCGGCCCCGCCCGGCATCCGAGCCCAGGCCATGGCCGCCGACGGCACCCTGGTCGACGACTTCCGGATCAGCCGCCGCGGCCGGGTCGCCAGTGTCCGCAACGCCCCCTCCCCCGCCGCCACCGCAAGCCTCGCGATCGCCAAGGAGATCATCGACTCCGCCCTCAGCGACTGACCTCGACACCAAACAATCGAGGATGGTCGGAACCGGGCGACGGTGATGCCGATTTGTTCAATGGCGAACGTCACGGATCCTGCGAATATCGCGGGATCGTCACCTCACGGGAGGCCCTCGAATGTCGTCAGCCAAGCACGGGAAGATCTGCTACATCTTCATGCCCAGCCAGCACCCGCGGCGATCCGGAACCTTCTACCAGACGGTCTTCGGCTGGGACGTACGAAGTCGAGACGACGGGTCTGCGGCCTTCGACGACTCCACCGGTCAGGTATCAGGCACCTGGACGGATCGGCCGCCAGCAGATCAAGGCAACCTCGAAGTCCACATCATGGTCGATGACCTGCAGCAGACCATCGTTGCCATTCGCGAGGCCGGCGGCAGCGTGAACGATGCGGACGTGCACACGGAAGGGACGCGATGGGCTACGTTCCACGACCCGGATGGAAATCGCCTCGGTATCTATCAGCACGGCGGCTGATACCAGCCTGATCCGACACCCAGGTCCGCAGGCTTCGGGCGGCTACCGTGTCACCATGCCACCCGTCTCGGACTCCGCCAAGGGTCACCCGCATCCGTGCCTGGCCGGGCTGGTCGAAAGCTACAGCGGCACCATCCTCAGCGGATTCACTCCAGGTGTCCACATCGGCACGCCCGGCTCGACGCTGTCGCTGATTCTGAGCTTGCGCGACCATCCGGTGGTGCAGATTCAGCATCCCGGCGACCAGCACCGCCGGGTCTATGCGGCGTTGGTGGCAGGGCTCCAATTGACTCCAACACTGATTGATCATGCAAGCACCGCAGCCACCGTGTCGGTTCAGTTGACTCCACGTGGTGCCGCAGTCCTGTTCGGCACGACGCCAGGCGAGTTGTTCGGCGTCTCGATCCACGCCATCGATCTCCTCGGACCATCGATCGAAGAGCTGCGACAGAAAGTAGAGCAATTCGAAGACTGGGCGAGCAGGTTCGCAGCCGTTGATGCCTATCTGATCTCGCGGCGAACAGATCGTCCACCGGTTCCAGTGATCGCTGACCTTGCCTGGCGGATGATCAACACCGACCATGGCCGACTCAGCGTCGAGGCGCTGGCGCAGGCTCTTGGGAGTTCGCCACGCACCGTCCATGCCAGCATGACCAAGCACCTCGGGGTCGGCCCGAAGGCCCTTTCCCGGATCGCTCGCTTCGGAGCAGCGCGTCAACTCATTCACGCCAGGCTGCTGAATCGGTCGCCACGTCCGGTCCTGGCCTCAATCGCCGCGGAGTGCGGATACGCCGACGAGGCACACCTGATTCGAGACTGGAAGGCTTTCACCGGCAACACGCCGACGAAGTGGCGTGATCACGACAGCTTCGCGTTCCACCAAGATCATGCGGACTAACTCCGCCGACCCGCTATCGAGCATGATCACGTCAACGACTATCGAGCCGTCGGCCCCGTCGCCCTAAGCAGAGAGAGAGAGAGAGAGAGAGAGAGTTCGATCTGCCTTGTCCTTCGACAGGCTCAGGGAACGAGACCCAAGCTCCTACTCGGCTGGGCGAGGGCCCAAATGGCGTCAGCGAATGGTCCGTCGCCGAGATCGTGGGTGCCGGTGTGGTTGGTCAGGTACACGTCACCATAGGGATCGCGGTAGATCATGGTGCCGAGGTCGGGCGTGCGCTTCTGCCACCCGCCGTGGGTGACGGCGCGGTGTTCGGTGCGGGCGTTCGGGGTGAGCCCGTCGACACGGGTCTGGCCCGATGGTCCGCCTCGCTTGCGACTCAAGTAAGGCAGGACATGATCAAGATCCAGGGCGTTGGTCGCGGTGGACCAGGGGAAGGTGCTGGCCGGATGGCGGAGGTGGACCAGGCGTTTGTGCCGGTCGGGGATCTCGTAGCTGTCGACCGGTGGTGGTGGATCGTTCAGGTCGATCACTGGCCGGACCTTCACCCGGTGGTGGCCGAGCCACTGCTTGACCACGCCCATCGTGGTCGGCCCGATCCCGGGCACTCGGCAGATCCCGTGACCGTCGTCCAGCGATTCGGCGGCGAGGTGCACCACCAGCGTGGTCGTCGGCAGCAGCCGATCCGGATCCAGCCCGTCGACGAGACGTTCGACCGCGGCCTGGAACACGGCGTGATCGAAGTCGGGCACGAGTGGCCGATCTCGTAAGGCCGGGTGGATGTCGGATTCCTCGATCGGCTCCTCCGGTTCGCCCTCGACCGGCTGCACCGCCAACGCCAGCTCCTGCTCGAACAGGTCCGGCTGGCGATGCCTGGCCATCACCTTCGTGGCCTGGAGCTCGTTGCCGAGCATCGCGAACGCGGTCGCGCGGCGTTGATCAGCGGTGCCGCAGTTGCCGGGCAGGCAGTCGGCGAGGTCCTGGATCCGGCCGAACAGCCGGATCGCATCCGATGGCTCGAGCCGGCCGTAGATACCGCGGAGTCCGTCATCGTCGGGCTGGGTCAGCCACACCCCGAGCCTGCTCCGGCGATCCTTGGCGTGCTGCTCGATCCGGTCGGCGTCGATCTTCATGATCGCGGCCTCGACCCGATCCCGCAGCTTGGGCCACGGCACGACCCCGGCGAACCGGGCGACCTGCTCATCGACCCACCGAGCTTGAACAAGATTCAGGTCGTGGGTGAGCTGGGCGACCTGGCAGCCCTGCCACGCGATCACCTCACACCGCATCAGTTTGCCCCACAGCAAAGGATGACGATGCCGCAGGTCCAACGCCTGCCCGAGGAAAAGACGCGCCGCACCATGACTCTTCTGGACCGCCGCACCATAGGTCACGATCGCAAGATCATTGACCTCCGGTGTCCCCTCCCCGCCTGGTCGGACACCCCGCGGCCCACCGGTCAGCGCCAATTGATCGGGATGGATCGACTCGGCCGGATTCGCATCGGCCCAGGCGACGGCCAGCACGAGTTGTTCGTTCTCGATCGCGATCCGGCGGCGGTGCACACCGCGGGCAGCCTGAAGGATGCCGGCAGGTCCGAGCCCCTCCGCCCGCGACTCCAACGAATCGAACATAACAACGATTCTAGAGGTCGCCACTGACAAATGCTGTCATGTCGCAGGACATCGGTGACAGTTCTGCATCACGAGATCGGTGACAATTCGGGCCCGCTTTGTGGTGCCACTTCCTTTGGTCGATGTCGTTCCGACCCCGAGCCCGCTGTACCACAACGGATCGCCAGGACTGCAGTCGCTGCCGGATCAAAGTCAGAGGTGCGCGAGTGCTGATCGGAGGAAGTCCTCGCGCCGTTGAGTGATCACCTCGACCTGGTGCCACCCTCGAAATCGGTGGGAGTGTTCAGCGCGGCGACGGCGTCCCAATAGGCGACGGAGGTCGCCGTACGGCCGGCCTGCCGTTCCCATCCGTCGAGGACCGGTTGAGCTGCCTCGATGCCGTATCGCAGGGCGGCTTGGAAACGGAGGTCGCCCAGGTCCACGCCGGGATCGCCGACGCCTGCGGTCTTCCAGTCGATCAGAACGGTGCCGGTTTCGTTCCACAGCATGTTTCCCGGGTGCGCATCGCCGTGTACGAAGACCGATTCGGCGTCCGGTACACCGCACGCACGGACCAGTTGATCGGCCTCCTGTAGTAGTGGCGTCGTAGGCATCCGCTGTTCTCGTCTGTCTGCGGCGAAGTCGTCGACCGCGACCGGGCGGGGCCTGTACGGGAGCTCCGAGCTTGGCGGGAGCGTGATCGTGTGTGCCTTGGCGATTGCGGCGCCGGCCTGTTCGAGGAGTCCAGGATGCAGCTGTGCGGGCAGTTTGGAGCTGCCGGGGAGCCAGGTTTCGAGCGTCGCCGGTGTGCCGGCCACCTCGCCGGCAAGATCAGCGGCCACCAACTCCGGAGCGCCGGGTGCGTGGACGGCGGCGACCTGCAGGGCGCGTGCGTTGGTGGCGATCATGCTCGAGTCGATCCCATCGGGCACCGGCACCTTCAAGACAAAATCACTGGGAGTCCGTCCTGTCCTGTCGTTCATGCGCAGGCGGAACGTGCCCGAAGCACGGGTCGGGGGTTGGAGGCTTACTGCTTCGATGACGTCGCTGCTGGCGGCAGCCGTGAGTGCCCACTGGAGAATCGCTGGATCTGGCATTTCCCTCATGAGGCCTAGCGTGGTCGAGCCGAGGCACCGAGCGAAGCCGATCGACCGCGCGCCGCCCTCAGGCATCCGAAATCACTTCGGACACCGCCCCAAAATGCCGAGCCGACCAGGCACCGTCAGTGGCAGCATGACCGCTGTGCTGAAGCTGGAATTTCGAGCGGCCCGCGTGGACGAGGCCGAACTGTTGGGTGAGATCGCGATCCGGGCCAAGGGGTACTGGGGTTACGACCAGGCGTTCCTGGACGCGTGCCGGGCCGAGTTGACCTACACCGCAGCCGACGTCGTGGCCCGGCGGATCGTCGTGATCACGGCGAGGCAGCAGGTGCTGGGGTTCTACAGTCTCGACGGCGAGCCGCCGGAGGCTGAGTTGGGCAATCTGTGGCTGGTGCCGGAGTCGATCGGCACCGGGCTCGGCCGAAGGCTCTGGGAGCACGCGATCGAAGCGGCTCGGGAGCTCGGCTGCACGTCGCTCAAGATCGAAGCCGAGCCACGCGCCGAAGGCTTCTATCTCGCGATGGGAGCCATCCGGGTCGGCGAGGCCCCCTCCGGCTCCATCCCCGGACGCTTCGTTCCCTCGATGCGGTACGACCTGAGCCGGATCGTTCCCTGAGCCTACCTGGCGTTGACCCGATCATGATCAATGCGTACGGCACCACCGGCACCCACGGACTCCACGGTCCCCCGCAAAGCGACCTGGTGGCCGCCGACGAAGACCCGGTCGATCCCTTCGGGAGCGGCCCAGGGGTCGAGGTAGGTCGAGCGTTCGGTGATCGTCTCCGGGTCGAAGATCACGACGTCGGCGCGCAGCCCGGGACCGAGTTGACCGCGGTCCCGGAGGCCGGCGCGGGCCGCTGGGGCCGAGGTGCAGCGGCGCACGGCGTCCTCCAGCGTGAGCACCGGATCCTCCCGGACGTAGCGCTGGAAGAGTCCCGGATAGGCGCCGAAGTAGCGCGGGTGCGGCAGGCCGCGATCCCGTCGGTCCGGGTCGACCGCGACGCCGTCGGAGCCGATCATGGTCCGCGGGTGCCGCAGCACCTCGCGAAGATCAGCTTCGGACCGGCCGAAGGCGATGATCGCCGGGTCCACAGTGCCCAGCAGTTCGACCGCGGCGGCGGCCGGCGGCTGACCGGTGGCGGCTCCGACCTCGGCCACGGTCCGGCCGTCCAGGTCCGATCGCCCGGGAACGCGGCCGAGCACGATCTCGTCCCAGCCGACCGCCGGATCGGTCATCGCCTCGATGATCTTCGACCGGACGGCCGGGTCGGCGATCCGGGCGCGCAGGCCGTCCTGGCCGCCGTCCATGGCCCAGCGCGGTGCCAGTTGGGACAGGTTGGTGCTGCCGGCCAGATACGGGTAGCAGTCCGCGGCGACGTCGACCCCGGCCTCCGCGGCGGCATCGATCGCGGCCAGCGCCCGGCGCACCGAGCCCCAGTTCCGGCGGCCGGTGGCGGTGAGATGGGAGATCTGCAGTCGGCAGCCGGAGCGTTCGGCGACGGCCAGGGCCTCCGCGACCGCGGCGTCCAGGTCACCCGCATAGTCGCGCAGGTGCACGGCCAACAGGGCGTCGTTGCGTGCGACCACACCGGCCAGGGCGGTGAGCTCCTCGAGTCCGCCGTACGCACTCGGCGGATACATCAGCCCGAGCGACAGGCCGACCGCACCCTCGTCCAGGGCCGTCTGCAGCATCGCGCCCAGCTGCGCCAGCTCGTCCGGCCGCGGCGCCCGCTGATCCAGACCGATGACCGAGGCGCGGATGGCCAGATGCCCGGCCAGCAAGGCGATCCCGAGGTTCGGTCGGGCGTGGTCGACCCGATCGAGGTACTCCCCGACCGAGCTCCAGGCCCAGCCGACCTCGGACACCTCGACAATGCTCAGCAGGCCGCGGACGCCGGCCACGGCGGCCGGGCTCACCGGGGCGACGGACAGACCGCAGTTGCCCGCGACCTCGGTGGTCACCCCCTGTCTGATCTTGCTGGTGCCCGCCGGATGATCAAGCACCGAGAGATCGGAATGACCGTGCAGATCGACGAAGCCCGGCGTGATCACCTGCCCTGCGACGTCGAGCCGAACAGCCGCCGGCGCACCGGAAAGATCACCGATCGCGGCGATCCGGCCGTCCCGCCAGCCCAGGTCGGAACGGTAGCCCGGCGCGCCGGAGCCGTCGATGATCACGCCGCCGGTCAGCACGACGTCGAGCGAATCGGTCACGCGGACCGGACCGGCGTCCGCTGCTCACCGAGGTTGCCGACCCGAGCCGTCATCACGTCACCCGGCTGCAGGTAGACACCGATCGCCGCACCGGTGCCGTCCGGCGTCCCGGTCTCGATCACGTCACCCGGCTCCAGCGTCATCACCGACGACGCGAACGCGATCAGCTCGGCGACGCCGAAGATCATGTCCTTGGTCGAGCCCTGCTGCCGGACCTCGCCGTTGACCTCGAGCACCAGCTCCAGATCCTGCGGGTCGGGCACCTCGTCGGCCGTGCACAGGTACGGCCCGAGCGGCGCGAAGCCGTCCGGCCACTTGCCCAGCAGCCAGTCGAAGAAGGGATGCACGTGCTCCGAATCACGCTCGAAGCCGGCGTCGATCGACCGGGCGGAGACGTCGTTCGAGGTGAGGTAACCGGCCACCACGTCCAAGGCCTGCTCGAGCGGCACGTTGCGGCAGCGCTGTCCGATCACCACGGCCAGCTCCACCTCCCAGTCGTTCTGGGACGAGATCGTCGGCAGCGTGATCGGGTCGTAGGGCCCGGTGATCGCGGTGGACGGCTTCAGGAAGAGCCGGGGCGTCGCGCTCGCCGGGTTCATCGGCGTGCCGCCGCCCTCGCGGATGTGATCGGCGTAGTTGGCCGCGACGGCGAGCAGTTTCGGCGGCCGCAGCAGCGGCGAGATCAGCGTGATCTCGTCGACCGACCGCTCCGGTCCGGAGCGTTGCCCCGCCGCGGCCAGACCCTCGCCCTCCAGGACGCCGAGCAGATCACCGGAGCCGAGCTCGATCACCCCGGAGCCGACGTCGTCACCGGCCAGGCGGCCGTGGTAAACCGCACCGTCTCGTTGATAGCTGACGAAACGCATGGGTCAGGATCCTCCTTGTACGGGTTCACATTCGATGACGGCATTCTCGGCGACCGATCGGCGGACCGCGGCCAGCACCCGGACGATCGCCCGGGCGTCGGCCAGGGTCGGCACTCGAGCGGCGCCTCCCGCGGCGGCGACGCCGACCTGGTCCAGCAGGCCGTCCAGTGCCTCCGGTCCGTAGCGACGGCTCTCCGTGCCGCCGTTGATCAACACCGCGGGTCGGCCGAGATCGGCCAGCAGTACGCCCTCGTTGCCCATCACCCGGATCCGATCGTCGGGCGAGCCGACCGTCGGCCCGTCGATCCGGCCGACGGTGATCGACGCCCCGAGATCATGATCGAAGATCAACGTCGCGGTGACGGCCCCGGCCCGGGAATCGAGCGGGGCCGAGGCATGAGCGGCAACCGACCGTACCTCGAGTCCGAGGATCGACCGTACGGCATCGGTGTGCTCGACCAGCAGGTCGGCCAACGACGACGGATCGTCCCCGCGGACCACCTGCTCGGACTGGATCGCCCACGGCAGCCCGAGCTCGCCGCCGATGACCGCGGCCGTCAGCCGCTGGACGCCGGGCTGGAAACGCCGGGTCAGGGCCGGGATGATCACCCGTCCCGACACCCGGTCGGCCAGCTTGGCAAGATCATCGTCGGTCCACTCGGCCAGTCGCCCGATCAACGCCACCGGCACGTCGAGATCGTCGGCCTCTGGAACGAGTTCGAAGCGGCCGGCCAGAGCCCGACCCAACTCCTCCGGCAACGTCCCGGCAGTCGCGAGGCGCACGGCGCCGGCCTGCGTGTTCGGTCCGGTCATCGGGCCGCCTCCCCGGTCGGGTGGTCCGTCAGCGTGATCATGGTCCCGGTGGCCAGTGATCGCTCCGCGGCGTCGCCGAGCACCACCGCGGCCAGGCCGGTGCGGCCGGTCACCGCCGGCTCGCCGCCGGACGCCGCCCCGTCGGCCGAACCCGCGCCGCGGACGGAGGCCAGCCAGGTCCGGGCCTGAGCCAGGAACGGGCTCGGCCCGCCGGCCAGGGACTTGGTGCCGTCGTGACCCCAGTGCAGCGTCCCCTCGTTGTCCCACGGCAACCGCAGGGTGCCGCCGTCGCCCTGCACGAACACCTCCCGGTAGCCGATCCCCCGGGGCTGGTTGGCCCGGCTCATCTCGCACACCGCGGAGGCGCCGGACGCGTAGCCGACTGTGATCATCAGGTAGTCGTGCACCTCGAGATCGGCGGCGGCCCGCTTGCGTCCGTACGCGTGCAGGTGGGTCGGGGTGTCGTCCAGCCACCAGGTGACCAGGTCGAGCAGGTGCATCCCGTTGTGCAGGGCGTGGCCGCCGGAGCGCTTCCGGTCGATCTGCCAGTTGCGCCAGTCGCCCCAGATCCAGCCGCCGAGCAGGGTGATCCGGGCCTGCAGCGGCCGCCCCACCGCCCCGTCGACGATCGCCTGCCGGACCGCCCGCGCATACGGGGCGTAGCGATGCGTGTGTGCGGCGGACAGGACCAGGCCGTGACCCTCGAACAGCTCCACCAGTTCGGCGGCCTCACCCGGCGTGATCGCCAACGGCTTCTCGATCAGCGCGTGCACGCCGGCCTCGGCCAGGGTCCGGCCGATCGCCGGATGGGTGTGGTTCGGAGTGCAGACGATGGCCGCGTCGGCCGACCAGTCGGTGATCGCGGTGGCCAGGTCGACGCCCCACGGGACGCCGCCGGCGGCCCGGGCGGCCGCCGCGGCCCGACCGGGATCAAGATCAACGATGCCGGCGACTTCGGCGTCCGGCAGTTGATGCAGCGCGGACAGGTGCTCGGCGGCGATGAAGCCCGAGCCGATGACGATCACGCGCGTGGGAGCCATGATCACGCCACCCCCAGCGCCGGCCGCGGATCCCCGTCGAGGATCCATTCCAGGGTCTCCTTCTTGATCTCCGGCATCCCCTGGATCTTCATCGAGGCCAGCTCGCGCAGCCCGGCCACGCCCTCGGTCGGCGTCCACAGCGCATAGTCGGAACCGAACAGCAGCTTGTCCACCACACCCCACTCCTGGGCCCGGGCCAGGGCCAGATAGCCGTCCATCGGCCGGTGCCAACTGGCCGAGACATCGGTGAAGACATTGCGGTTCTTCCGGCAGACCACCATCGTCTCGCGCTGCCACGGATGGCCCAGGTGGGCGATGATCTGCTTCAGCCCCGGGTGCCGGCGGGCGACCTCGTCGACCACCAGCGGCTGGCTGATGTCCAGTCGGCCCTCGGGGCTGGGTGTCGCGCCCATGTGCCAGAGGATGATCAACCCGGCCTCCTCGGCCGCGGCGTAGAACGGGTCGTACTGCTCGTCGGTCGGGTCGAAGTGGGCCAGCACCGGATAGAGCTTGATCCCGCCGAGGCCGCGGGCGACGCCGTCCCGGAGTTGATCAAGGACATCGTCGTCGCACAGATCGAGGGCCATGAAGCCGATGGTCGGCGTCTCGGTGTTGGCGCAGAACCATTCGACATAGGAGTTCGGGGTGTCCACCCCCGCCCGGGTGGCGCGCAGGCCGAAGGTGAAGGCCAACTCGACCCCCGCCTCCCGCATCGCCGCATCGAACTCGGCCGGTGTCTTCTCCACGTAGTCGTGGCCGTAGACAGGCTTCCAGTTGGTCTCCCACTCGGGACCCCAGTGCTCGCTGAGGTGACAGTGGGTGTGAACGTCGATCATTGCAACCTGCTCGATCTTGGGTGAGGGTGAACTAGACCCGCAGCTGCGCGGTCAGATTGCTGATCGCGACGACGAAATCCTGATCTTGCTGCAACGCCTCGGCCAACCGGCCGAGCTCGGCCGCGTACTCCTTCTGCCGGGTCGGGCCGAACTCGGCCGCCGGCCCGGACAGGCTGACCGCGGCCAGCATCTGGCCCTCGATCTCGATCCCGACGGCGATGCAGCGCAGGCCGGTGCTGCGCTCGTTGTCGTCGATCGCGTAGCCCCGGGACCGGACCTTTTTCAGCTCCCGCAGCAGTTCCGGCAGGTCGGTGATCGTCGACGGGGTGAAGCCCTCCCACGGCCCATCGGACAGCCGGGCGGTCACCGCCTCGTCGTTCAGGCCGGCCAACAGCACCTTGCCCAGGCCGGTGCAGTAGAGATGATCACGCGAGCCCGGCGCGGCGTTGAACCGCAGCGGCCGGTCCGGCTGCTCCACGCACAGGTGCAACACCTGATCACCGTCCAGCACGCCGAGGTTGCAGGTGTGCCCGGTCTCGGTCGCGGCCTCGGCCAGGTAGTGCCCGGTGACGTCGGCGATGTCCAGCGACGCCCGGTAGGCCGAGGCGAGGTGCTGCACCTTGTGCCCGAGCCGGAACGACGGCTGCTCGTCCACCCGGACCAGGTATTCCAGCTCGACCAGCACAGACAGCAGCCGCACCAGGGTGCTCTTCGGCAGCTTGGTGGTGGTGTTGAAATCACTCAGCGTCAACGGCCGGTCCGACTCCGCCAGTTGCTCCATCAGACCGAGGCCGCGGGCCAGCGCGTTGGCGTGATAGTTCGCCGAGGCCGGTCGGCTCTCCGCCAGCGCCCGCGGTTTGGCCGATGCGGCGGCCTGCTTGCTCGGTGAGACACGTGCCACAGCTCAGCGCTCCTGTTGGTCGGAAACGGTAGTTCGCATCGTAGTGCCGACTGCGGGGTCGACGTTCTCCGGGAAATGACAGGCCGACAGATGATCGTCGCCGGTCAGCTCGAGCAGTGGCGGTGGTGTCGTGGTGCAGATCTCCTGCGCCTTCCAGCACCGGGTCCGGAACCGGCAGCCGCTCGGCGGATTGCTGACGCTCGGCACGTCACCGGTCAGGGTGATCCGCTCCCGATCCTCCCGCCGCTCCGGGTCCGGGATCGGCACCGCCGACAACAAGGCCTTGGTGTACGGGTGCCGCGGCCGGGTGTAGATCTGCTCCCGGCTGCCCTGCTCCACGATCATGCCGAGATACATCACCGCGATCTGGTCGGACAGATGCCGCACCACGGACAGGTTGTGCGAGATGAACACGTAGGCCAGGCCGAGCCGCTGCTGCAGATCCTGCAGCTGGTTCACCACCTGGGCCTGGACCGAGACGTCCAGGGCGCTGACCGGCTCGTCCAAGATCAACACCTTGGGCTCCAGGGCGAGCGCCCGGGCCAGCCCGATCCGCTGCCGCTGACCGCCGGAGAACTCGTGCGGATAGCGATAGGCGTGTTCCGGCCGGAGCCCGACCAGCTCCAGCAGCTCCGTCACCCGGGCCCGGCCACCCCGCCGGTACAGACCCTGCACCCGCAACGGTTCGGCGATGATCTCGGCCACCGTGAGCCGTGGCGACAGCGATGAGAACGGGTCCTGGAACATGATCTGGATGTCCCGCCGGCGGGCCCGCAACCGGGCCGGCGGCAGGCCGGTCAGCTCGTCCGATTCCAGCCAGACCCGGCCCGCGGTCGGCTCGATCAGCCGGGCCAGCAACCGACCGGTGGTGGACTTCCCACAGCCCGATTCGCCGACCAGGCTCAGTGTCTTGCCGGCCGCGACGCCGAAGTCGAGACCGTCGACGGCCCGGACCCAGCCGACCTGCCGGCGGAGCACGCCCTTCCGGATCGGGAAGTGCTTGACCAGCCCCTCGACGCGCAGGATGTCGGTCATGGCACGACCTCCACGGGTTCGTTGGGCTCGTCCGGCTGCTGGGCCTCGACGACGGTCCGGACGAACACCTGCTCCGGCGTCCGGCCGATCAACTCCTCGGTCCGGAAGCAGGCCGCCAGGCGCCCGTCGGCGATCTCGACCAGCGGCGGATCCTCGGTCCGGCAGCGGTCGATCGCCATCGGGCAGCGCGGCTGGAACGGGCAGGCGGTGAACGGCTGGCTGACGTCCGGTGGGCTGCCCGGGATCGGGTGCAGCCGATCAAGATCGGAATCGAGGGTCGGCAGGCTGGCCAGCAACCCCATCGTGTACGGGTGCCGGGGCTGGGCGAACAGCTCCCGGACGCCGGCCGTCTCGACGATCCGGCCCGCGTACATCACGATCACCCGATCGGCCAGTTCGGCCACCACCCCGAGATCGTGGGTGATCAGGATGGCGGCGGCGCCGGTCTCCCGCTGGGCCTTGCGCAGCTGGTCCAGCACCTGGGCCTGGATGGTCACGTCCAACGCCGTGGTCGGCTCGTCGGCGATGATCAGGTCGGGATCGTTGGCGATCGCCATCGCGATCATCGCCCGCTGCCGCATCCCGCCGGAGAACTCGTGCGGATACTGCCGCAGCCGCTGCGCCGGGTTGGCGACACCGACCGACATCAGCAATCCCAGGCAGCGCTCGATCGCAGCACTCTTGGCGATCTTGGGGTCATGCAACCTGATCGCCTCGACCAGCTGCGCCCCGATGGTCATCACCGGGTTCAGCGCGGTCATCGGATCCTGGAAGATCATCCCGATCCGGCCGCCGCGGACCGCCTGCATCCGCTGCTCGGAGGCCTTGGTCAGCTCCTCGCCCTCGAGCGTGATCGATCCGGCGACGTGGCTGCGCCGGTCCAGCAAGCCGAGGATGGACAACGCGGTGACGCTCTTGCCGGAGCCGGATTCGCCCACGATCGCCAGCATCTCGCCGGCCCGGACCTGGAACGAGACGCCGTCGACCGCGTACACGGTGCCGTCGTCGGTGCGGAACTCGACGGCCAGGTCGGTGATCTCCAGTAGCTCGGCCATTCAGCTGCCCTGCTTGGGATCGAGGGCGTCGCGCAGTCCGTCGCCGATGAAGTTGACGCCGAGCACGGTGATCGCCACCGCCAGGCCGGGCGGCAGCCAGAGCCAGGGCTGGTTGCGGATCACGGTCAGCGACTGCGCTTCGTTCAGCATGTTGCCCCAGCTCGCGGTCGGCGGCTGGATGCCCAGGCCGAGGAAGGACAGCGTCGCCTCCAGCCCGATCGAGCCGGCCACCGACAGGGTGCCGGCGACCACCACCGGCGGCAGCACCGCCGGCAGGATGTGCCGGGTGATCACCCACCACGGGTGGGCACCGGTGGCCCGGGAGGCCAGGATGTATTCGTTCTCCCGGATCGACAGCGCGCTGCCCCGGACCAGCCGGCCACAGATCGGCCACTGGAAGACACCGATCGCGATGATCATGGTGACCACGCTCGGGCCGAGGATGCCGGCCAGCACGATCATCACCACCAGCGACGGGAAAGACAGGAAGATGTCGGCCAGCCGCATGATCAAACCGTCGACCCAGCCGCCGAGCATGCCGGCCAGGCTGCCCAGCACGATGCCCAGGATCACGGCCAGCGCGGCCGAGGCGATGCCGACGCCGAGCGAGACCCGGCCGGCGTGCAGCAGCCGGGCGAACACGTCCCGACCGGTGCCGTCGGTGCCGAGCCAGTGCTCGGCGGTCGGCTTCGACCGGATGGCGGACAGGTCGGTCGCGTTCGGCGGGAACTGCGCGATCAGATCGGCGCCGAGCACGGCCAGCACGATCACCGCCAGCACGATCAGGCTGACCACCGCGGCCCGGTGCTTGAGGAAGCGGCGCAGCGCCATCCGGCCCGGCGACCGGTGGCCGCCCCGGGTCGGCACGGCCGTCGTCGCCCGTTCGGTGGCTAATGGAGCGACCGTCATTGCAGCCTCACCCTCGGATCGACGACCGTGTAGAGGATGTCGGCGAGCAGGTTGGAGATCAACACCATCACCGCGCCGACCAGCGCGAACCCGATGATCACCGAGTAGTCGTTCTGCTGAACGGCGGTGACCGCGAGCCGGCCCATCCCGGGCCAGGCGAAGATCTGCTCGATCACCACGGCGCCGGCGACCAGGTGAGAGAGGTCGGAGGCGAGGATGGTGATCACCGGGATCAGCGAGTTGCGCAGCCCGTGCAGCACCGCCCGGCGCGGCGAAGCACCCTTGGCCCGCGCCGTCCGGACGTAGTCGGCATCCAGCTCGGACAGCAGGCTGGACCGGACATAGCGCATCAGCCGGCCCGAATTGCCGATGCCGAGGATCAACGCGGGCAACACCAGGTGTCGCAGGGTGTTGATCAACGACGGATCCGTCGGGTCGGTGATCCCCGATGACGGCAGGATCGGGAACTGCAGGGTGAACACGAAGATCGCGACCAGGGCGATGAAGAAGACCGGGAACGCCACCACACCGAGGCTGAAGAAGGTCGCGATGTAGTCGGTGATCGTGTTCCGCCGAACGGCGGCGATGATGCCGAGCGGGAACGCGATCAGCACCGAGCAGACCAGCCCGACCCCCATCAGCTCGATGGTCGGGCCGAGCCGCTCCGCCAGCAACTCGGTCACCGGCCGGCCGTTGACCATCGAGTAGCCGAGGTCGCCGGTGATCGCGTTGCCGGCCCAGTGCAGGTACTGCAGCACCACCGGCTGGTCCAGGCCCAGCTCGGCCCGGCGGGCCGCGATGTAGTCGGCCGACCCGGAGTTGAGCAGCTCGGGTGGGATCATCATCGCGATCGGGTCGCCCGGCGTAGCCCGGGTCAACGCGAAGATCGCGATGGTGATCACCCAGAACACCCCGATGTTGATCAGCAGGCGTCGGATCAGATAGGCGCCCACACAACTCCCATCACCGTGATCGGTCTCTCCATCAGCGAGCTCAGCTGCCGGTCACCGACCAGCTGGCCGGATCCCAGAAGTTGACCTCCTGCGAGCCCGGCGCCTGGAAGCCCTGCAGCCGGTTGTTCACCGCCCACAGACCGTACGGGCTGTAGAGCCAGAACAGGTCCGCCTTCTCGTTGGAGATCTTGGCCGCCTGCGCGTACAACGCGTCCCGCTTGGCCTCGTCGACGGTGCCGTTGGCCTCCTTCATGATCTTGTCCAGCGCCGGATCACAGAAGTAGTTGATGTTGCCGCCGTTGGGGTAGTGCTTGTCGCAGGCGGTGATCACCGAGACGTTGTCGGAGCTGATCGCGTAGTTGCCGCCACCGTAGAGGACCATGTCGAAGTCCTTGTCACCATAGATCTTGGCGATCTCGGACGGCTGCACCTGACGCAACTTGACGTTGACCCCGACCTCCTTGAGCTGGCTCTGCACGATGGTCGCGCTGGAGTCGCGGTCACGCTGGCCCGGCACCCACATCAGGTCGATCTCCTGGCCTGGATCCCAGCCGGCGTCGGCCAGCAACTGCTTGGCCTTGGCCGGGTCGTAGGCGTACTCGTTGAGGTCCTTCGGCGCCCGCGGCGTGTAGAAGTCGGAGTTCTGCACGACCGCCTTGCCGAGCAGCACCTGCTGCACCAGCTCGGACCGGTTCACCGCGTACAGGAAGGCCTGCCGGACCCGCTCGTCCTTGAAGTAGTCCCGGGACTGGTTGATGCCGAGCCGGACGAAGCCGGCGCCCAGCTTCTCCTGGACCTTGACCTGGTCGAAGCCCTGGATCGTCTCCAGATCCAGCGGTGAAACGGTCGCGACGTCGAGCTCGCCGTTGCCCAGCGCGGCGGTGGCCACGTCGGACGTCATCGGCTTCAGGTAGACCTCGGCCAGCTTCGGCTTCGGGTTCGCGTTCTCGTTGGCCACCACGTGGACGTACTGGCTGGTCTTGTACTCGACGAACTTGAACGGTCCGCTGGTCACCGTGGGATTGCGGAAATACTCGTTGTCGTACAGCTCGCCGATCGGGATGTCGCCCAGCACGTGGTCGGGCAGGATCAGGATCGGACCGATCTGAGCGAGCAGGCCGACGTTGGGGACGGTGGTCTTGATCACGACCGTCTGATCATCGGGGGCCGTGATGCCGGACACGGTCTCGGCCTTGCCGTCGGTCACCTCCTTCGCACCGACGATGCTGCTGAACAGGCTGGCCGAGGCGCTCTTGGCCTTCGGGTTGGCCACCGTGTTGTAGGTGAACAGGATGTCGGCCGAGGTCAGCGGGGTGCCGTCGTTCCATTTCAGGTCCGGTTTCAGCTTGAACGTGAACGTCTTGGCGTCCGGGCTGATCTCGTACGTGTCGGCCAGGATCGGCTGCAGTTCGAAGTTCGGGTCCGCACCGAGCAGGCTCTGGAAGATCAGTGAGTTGACCTGACCGTCCGGGCCGCTGGCCGGCGCGAGCGGGCCGAAGATGCCGGCCGGCTCCTGGTACAGATAGATGTTGACCGTCCCGCCGCCGGCTTGACTGGCGCTGCCCGTGCCGGGGGCGCCGGGGGTCTCCGTCGCCGGGCCGGTGCATGCCGTGATGGCCAGGACCAGCGCGATGCCGAGGCCTAGTCCGAACCTGGTGAGCTTCTTCATGAACTACCTCACTTCAGCGAGGTCCGGTCCCCCCGGACTTCATGGAAATTTATTCCACGTACACGACGTGGTCAAGCGTTGGACCTTGCCCGGAGCACGATTGAACCCCGTGGGACGGCTCAGCTATAGTCCCAGAATCAGCAAGGTATGGAACACTATTCCACGTAACGCCTTTGTATCGGCGAAGACGACAGAGCGTATCCGCGAAGGTGAGGTCTCCATGATCCGGCAGCCATCCGACGCAGCGCGGGGACGCGCGTTGGCCGAGGCCGCGGCGAAAGTCATCCCGGGCGGGGTGAACTCGGCGACCCGCTACATCGGGGAACCGTACGCCTTCACCGCCGCTCAGGGTGCCTATCTCACCGACCTCGACGGCAACAGCTATCTCGATTACCACGCCGCCTTCGGCGCGATCCTGCTCGGCCACAACGCCGAGCCGGTGAACCGGGCGATGAGCCGGGCGCTGACCGGCCTGGACCTGTCCGGCCTCGGGGTGACCGAACTCGAGGTGGCGCTGGCGGAGCGGATCTGCTCGATCATCCCCAGCGCGGAGAGCATGATCGCCACGATCAGCGGCTCGGAGGCCACCGCGCAGGCCATTCGACTGTCCCGCGCCGCCACCGGCCGCCGGCTGATCGTCAAGTTCCAGGGCGGCTTCCACGGATGGCACGATCCCGTCGCCCGGAACGTGATCTCGACGCCGGATCGGGCGTACGGACTCGACCCGCTGTCGGCCGGCATCCTGCCCGAGGCGCTGGAGTCGACCCTGATCGCCGAGTTCAACGATCTGAGCTCGGTGCAGGCGCTGCTGGACGAGCACGACGGCCAGGTGGCCGCGATCATCCTCGAGCCCATTCCGCACAACGTCGGCGCGCTGGTGCCGACCGACGAATTCGTTCAAGGGCTGCGGGAGCTGTGCACCAGCACCGGCACGGTGTTGATCTTCGACGAGGTGATCACCGGTTTCCGACACGCCCTCGGCGGCTACCAGTCGCTGTGCGGGGTGACTCCGGACCTGACCACCTTCGGCAAGGGCATGGCGAACGGCTATCCGGTCGGCGGGCTGGCCGGCCGGCGGGATCTGATGGAGCACTTCAACGGCCGGACCGGGAATGTGCTGCTGGCCGGCACCTTCAACGGCAATCCGCTGGGCTGTGCCGCCGCCCTGGCCACGCTGGACTACCTGGCCGAGCATCCGGACTTCTACACCCGGACGTTCGACTTCGGCGCCCAGCTGCGGGCCGGCCTGGACCGGATCGTCGGCGACCTCGGGCTGACCGCGCACGCAGCGGGCTTCGGCGGGGTGTTCAACCTCTACTTCACCCCGAAGAAGCCGGCCGGCTATCGGGATCTGCTGGACAATGATCATGAGGCCTACGTCGCCTTCCACCGGTCCATGATCAACCGAGGCTTCATGATGCTGCCGATGTCACTGAAGCGGAACCACGTCTCCGGCGCGCACACCCAGGCCGATATCGACCGCACCCTGGAGGCGGCCGAGAAGGCTCTCGCGGACCTGGCAGCCTGATCGAGCGTTGAAACTCAGCTGCGCATCAGTTTGCCGGGCACGCTGGAGAACTCCTCCATCCCCGGCCGGAACGGAAACCGCTCCTTGAGCTCATCGGTCAGCCGAACGCCGAGACCGGGCTGATCCGGCCGGCCGACCCGGCCGTCGACCAGGGTGAGCGAATCGCCCCAGAGCTCACGATGCAGCGGGCCGGCGGCCGGCGGCAGCTCGACGATCACCGTGTTCGGCGAGGCGAACGCGGCGTGCAGGTTCTGCAGCACGGCGACGCCGGCACCCCAGGCGTGCGGAGCGACCGAGCGGCCGGCGAGCTGCTGGTGCCGGCTGACCCGGACGAAGTCGATCATGCCCAGCCAGGCCGCGTCCGGCTGCGCGACCGCGAACGCCTGCCGTTCCAGGAACGGCAGGAACTCGGCGAAGGTGGACAACTGCTCGCCGCCCGCGACCGGCACCGGCGACCGGCGCCCGAGCTCGGCGTACCCGGTCAGATCGTGGTAGGCCAGCGGTTCCTCGAAGAACACGAGACCGTACGGCGCCACCGCGTCCAGCACCGTGATCGCGGTCTCGGCGTCCCACCTAGTCGGCCCCTCCCGGTGCCCCATGTGGCCGTCGAGCAGGATCCCGACCTCGGGCCCGACATGATCACGCAGCAGCCGGAGCTTGGCCTGCTCCAGCTCGGCCGACGCCGCGGCCGAGCCGGTCGCGATCTCTTCCCGGGTATCGGAATCCAGATAGCCCGAGGACACCTTGACCGCGGTGAATCCCAGCCCGAGATAGAAGTCGACCTTCGCCAGCAGCCGATCGGTCGGCCAGGGGGACGGGCCGCCGGTGGCGTACGCGGGCAGCCATTCTGGGGCCGTCTCCTCGGAGCCGAGCAGCCGATGGGCCGGCAACCCGAGCAGCTTGCCCATCAGGTCGAGCAAGGCCGCCTCGATGCCGGAGATCACCGCCGCACCGAGGCCGGTGCGGGCCCAGTACTGACAGCAGGTCCGGAGCCGACCGGTCAGCAGCCCGACGTCAAGCGTGTCGGCCTCGAACGGTTCGGCGTTGATCAGGATCGGCCGGACGTAGTCGACGATCAGCGGCACGCTCTCCGGGAAGAAGTAGCCGGCGTACGTCTCCCCCACGCCGACCGTGCCCTCGTCGGTCACGATCTCGATCAGCGCAACGCTGCGCCACTGCTTGAAGACACTCAGCCAGGGGTCGTCGGTGCACGGACCGGTCAGCAGGACCGCCCGGACCTCGGTGATCATCATCGCCCCATGATCGCACCTCCCACCACGACATGGAACATCGTTCTGCATTCAGTTGGTGGGTGCAGTGGGCGACTCGGCCCAGCCCTTCGACGGGCTCAGGGAACGAATACGATCGACGTCGTTGACGTTCCAATAGCTGCCTCTTGACATGGAACAACGTTTTGCGTTGAATGCTGGCGGCGCGACCTGACTCCTGCGCGTGCCGACGCTGACGGCCGGCGACCGGCCCGAAAGGCCAACCACCATGAAGTTGATGACCATCTACGCCCACCCCGCGGACACGATCACCAACTGCGGTGGCACGCTGGCCCGGCACGCGGAGGCGGGCGACGAGACGGTCGCCGTGATCCTGACCCACGGTGGCCGGATCCATCCCAACAAGTACGCCGAGGAATGGCGCAAGGACGACCCCGACGCCGCCATCGTCGCCGCAGATGTCGATGCCATCATCGCCAACAAGAAGGGCGAACTGGAGCGGGCCGCGGAGATCGTCGGCATCAGCCGGATCCACACCCAAGATCTCGACGACGCGATGAGCACGGTACGCGAGGACGTGGTGGACCAGACGGCTGAGCTGATCGCTCAGGAGAGCCCGGATGTGATCATCTGCGACTACCCGCTGAACGCCGCGTACACCACCAACACGCACACCGCGGTGACCATGACCGCGTTGGCGGCGATCGGCCGGGCGGCCACCTTCCTGAAGAACCTGGACGGCTCGGCCGAGGTGAACGTACGCCAGGTCTTCTTCACCTCCTACCCGTCGTTCGCCGCCGACGCGCTCAGCGTCAACGGCGTCCGGAACGACCTCTACGTCGACATCACGCCGGTGGTCGGGAAGAAGATCGCCGCGATGGACTGCTTCGCGTCGCAGGGCTACGACGGCCTGTTCGCGCGCAAGCTGATCGAGTCCAACAACGGCGAGCACGGCCGGGTCGCCGGGGTGAACTTCGCCGAGGCCTATGTACGGCATTTCAACGAGACGCATGCCTTGTTGCCGGTCACCGACGCCGCCCTCGCGGCCGATCCGCTGACCCGGCACGTCACGTACTCCCAGGTTGACCTCCGCGCCAGCTACCCGCCCCGGTAACCGAGCCGCCCGCGTCCGGTCCAATCCGTCCCCGGCCCCATTGCCCGCGCTCGATCGGCGTTCTACTGTATGAAGCAGTCGTTCTGCTGAATGAGCCCGAGCTTGGGGAAGGCCGCTCATGAGACACCGCCTGGCGATCATCAACTGCGGAGGCATGGAGGGCACCCACGCGGGTGGGCTCGACCTGCTCGCCGACCGGCTCGAGGTCGTGGCCACCGTCGATCCGGTGATCGAACGCGCCGAGGCCGCCGCCGCCCTGGTGGTCACGCCGCATCACACGCATTTCGAGATCGGCACCGACCTGCTCGCCACCAAGCTCGGCTACAGCATCCACGTCCACGGCACCGAGGGGATGCTCGAGGCCGACCTCCGGGCCGGCAAGCTCCGCCTGCACACCCGGGCCGGGGCCAAGACGCTGACCCGGACCGATCCGCAAGCCAAGTACGTGGATCGGGAGCTGGGCCAGTTCCTCGACTGCATCGAGCGCCAAACACCGGTGCCGACCGACGGTCCCACCTCGCTGCAGGGGCTGCGGGTGATCTGGCGGCTCTACCAGGCCGAGCGGGAGCACGTCGTCGCCGACCTGACCGGCCTCGGCTTCGATGATCGTTGGGACGTGCCGGGGCTGGATCGGCTGCCGACCGAGACCGGTCGGTAATCATCGTGGGGCGACAGGAGGAATGATCATGGACCTGCGCGCCGGCGCGGCGACGACCGACATCACGCCGCCGATCGGGATCCCCGCCGCGCCGTTACGGGTCGGCGCGGGCCAGTCCGACCTCACTCCCCCGCTCGGCACCGAACTGGCCGGACTGTTCGACGACCGGCTCGCCACCGACGTGGAGAGTCCGCTGCTCGCGACCGCCTTCACCTTCGATGCCGGTGACCGGGCCGTGCTGTTGATCGTCTGCGACCTGATCTATCTCCCGTCCCATCTCGTCGATCAGGCGAAGACGATCATCGCCGAACGGATCGGCGTGCCGGCCGACCGGGTGGTGATCTCCTGCACGCACACCCACACCGGGCCGGCGACCATCGCGACCCGGGTCGGCGCAGCCGTCGACAGCCGTTACCTGGAAGGTCTTCCGGGCCGGATCGCCGAAGCCGCCGTAGTCGCCTGGTCCCGGCGCAGGCCGGCGACGATCGCGGTCGGCACCGCCACGGTCGACGGGATCTGTTTCAACCGGCGTTACTTCACCGACGACGGCTTCGTGATCACCCATTGGGGCACCCGGCCCGGCGAGCCGCGACCGGCCGGGCCGACCGATCCGACGGTGACCGCGATCCTGGCCGAGGATCTCGCCGGCCGCCCGTTCGCGCTGTGGGCCAACCTGTCGCTGCACTACGTCGGCACCGACGACGAGACCATGATCAGCTCCGACTACTACGGCCGGTTCGCCGCGGCGGTCCGGGCCCAGCTCGGCGACCAGGTGATCGCCGCCCTGAGCAACGGCGCCTCCGGTGACATCAACAACGTCGATCCGCACCGCCGGGTCAGCTCGACCGGGACCCGGCGCTCGATCCTGGTCGCCCAGGCCGTCGCCGGCGCCGCGGTCGCCGCAACAGCGATGGCCGAGCGGCGTCGCGAGATCGTCGTCGACGCCCGCAGCCTGCACTGCCAGGCCGATCGCTATCCGATCACCGACGCCGATCGGGAGTTGGCGGCGGCGATCATCGCCGCTGAGGCCCTTCGACAGGCTCAGGGAACAGAAGAAGGAGGAGTTCGGGGAACGGACCGACCTCCGGCGGCCTGGTTCAGTTATGCGCGGGGTCGTCCGGTGCCCGGGCCGCTCGGTCTCCGATTCGCGCACAACCTCGCCGAACTGGCCGAGCTGCCCGAGTCCCGGCCGACCAGCATCGGGCTGATCACCCTCGGTGAGCTCGGTCTGGTGGCGTTGCCGGGCGAGGTGTTCGTCGAGCACGGGCTGCGACTGAAGGAGGACTCGCCGCACCGGTTGACGGCGATCATCGGCCTGGCGAATGATCATCTCGGTTACCTGCCGACCCGGCAGGCGTTCGAGCTCGGCGGCTACGAGACCTGGCGCAGCCCGACCTCGTGGACCCGGCCGGGCGCCGGCGAGGAGCTGGTGCAGGCCGTACTCGAGGCCTGGAAGGAGCGGCGATGACCGAGCGGTGGCAGGACCGGTTCGCCCACTGCGGCACCGGGGTGGTGATCGAGCCGGACGTGCAGATCGAGCACCCGGAGTTGTTCCACGTCGGCGACCGGGTCCGGCTCGGCCGCGGCTTCTACAGTCAGGGCTCGACCCGGGTGACGATCGGTCCGGACAGCTCGTTCTATCCGCACTGCTTCCTGCAGGGCAACGGCCGGCTGGAACTCGCCGCCGAGGTCGACTTCTACCCCGGCAGCTATCTGTCGGTCGGAGGCGAACACGGCCTGATCAGCGTCGGCCGGCAGAGCCACTTCGCCGCCGGAGGTGCGATCTACGGCGGCGGCGGAGTCAGCCTCGGCGCCTACTGCAACATTGCCGCCCATGTGGTGATCACCTCGGTGCAGCACGACCCGCGCCGCCATGATCGACCGATGGCACTGGCCCCGGCCACCGCCGCTCCGATCAGCATCGCCGACGACGTCTGGCTCGGTGCCAACTCCACTGTCGTGCAGGGCGTCACGATCGCCGAAGGCTGCATCCTCGGCGCCAACGGTGTGCTGACCCGGGACACCGAGTCGTTCGGCATCTACGCCGGGGTGCCGGCCCGGCGGATCTCGGACCGGCGCCCCGCGCCCTGATCATGACCGAGTTCCTGATCTTCGGCGGCAGCGTGCTGGACGGCACCGATGAGCCCGCCCGCCCCGCGGAGCTGTTGATCAAGGACGACCGGATCGCGGCGCTGCTGCCGGCCGGCACCGACGTCGCCGGCGCGCAGCGGCTGGATGCCCGGGGCCTGATCGTCGCACCCGGCTTCATCGACGTGCACACCCATTCCGACGTCAGCGTGCTGCTGGACGGCCGGGCCGAGAGCAAGCTCAACCAGGGCGTGACCACGGAGGTGATCGGCAACTGCGGGTTCTCACCGTTTCCGATCATCCCTGAGCACCGGCGGGACCACCTGGACCTGCTGGCCGGGATCGGTGACGACCCGATCGAGGCCGACTGGACCGACCTGGCCGGCTACGCCGCCGCCTTCGCCGACCGAGGGGTGGCGATCAACGTCGCGCCGCTGGTCGGTCACGGCCAGTTGCGGATCGCCGCGGCCGGATTGGCCGAGACGCTCGGCAGCGACCAACTGCGGGCCGAGCAGCGGTTGCTGGCCGAATCGCTCGACCAGGGCGCGTTCGGGATGTCCACCGGCCTGACCTATCTGCCGTCCCGGTTCGCCGAAACCGCGGAACTGATCGAACTGGGTCACACCCTGCACCGGTCGGACGCGCTCTACGCGACCCACGCCCGGGACGAGGGGGTGGAGTCGATCGAGGAGGCGGCGCTGCTCGGCCGGGCGACCGGCGTCCGGGTCCAGTACTCCCATCTGGCGATCAACCATCCCGATCGCTGGGGTGGCGCGGCTGACCTGGTCACCCGGTTCGACCGGCATCGCGCCGCCGGCGTCGACCTGGCCTACGACGTGTATCCGTACGACGCCTCGGCCTCGGCGCTGACCCAGTACCTGCCGGCGTGGGTCCAGGCCGGCGGCGTGGCCGCGATGGCGACGCGACTGGCCCAGCCGGCCACCCGGCGCCGAGCGGCGGCCGACCTGGCCCGCGGCTGGGGTCGGGGCGTGCCGTGGCTGTGGGATCGGGTGATCCTGTCCCGGACCGACGGGCTGGGCGGCGCGCGGGAGGGGCGGACGGTGGCCGAGGCGGCGGCCGAATCGGGGGTCTCGGAGCCGGAGTTGGTGCTGGAGTTGTGCCGGTCGGGTGGCAACCGGGTCCAGGTGGTGCTGCGCTATCGGACCGAGCAGGACATGCGGACCTTCCTCCGACAGCCGTACGCTCTGGTCGGATCGGACGGGTCGGCGCTGCCGTACCGGATCGATCGGCGACCGCACCCGCGGGCCTACGGCGCCCACGCCCGGGTGCTCGGTCGGTACGTGCGCGACCTCGGCGACGTGCCGCTCGGTCCGGCGATCCAGCGGATGACCGGCGCGGCCGCCGACCGGATCGGCATCACCGACCGTGGCCGGCTGCGACCGGGGCTGGCCGCGGACGTCGTGGTCTTCGATCCGGCCACGGTCGCCGACCGGGCCACGTTCCTGGAGCCGGCTCAGCGGCCCGTCGGGATCCAGCACGTGCTGGTGAACGGGGCGCTGGTGATCCACGAAGGCCGGCAGACGCCGGCCAGGCCAGGTCGGGTCCTGCGTCGTCAGTGAGGTTCAGCCGGCTCTTCGTTCAGCCGGCCAGGGGTCGCTCGGTCCGCCACGCCTCCGGCACCACCCGGTATTCCCGTTGTCGAAGCTCCCGGATGATCCGTTGCTCCGCCTGTGCCAAGTCGATCAGCGTGCCGTTGACCGGTTGTCGATCCGGATCGTCCCGGTCACGGCAGAACGTCGCCGTGCGCCGGATCGTATCCTCGGTGTCCGCCAGTCGCATGATCAACTCGCGTACGGAAAGCCGTCCCAGTTCGTCTTCCATAACCACCTCGAACAGTCATCACCCGCACAGGGGCCCTCCCTGCTGCTTGAGGTCGTTCCCGATTCTTGATCACGCTCCGCCCCCGGTCAACCCCCTACCGTGAACCAGATCACACGTCGAAACACGGATTTGGGATAATTGATTTGGGCTAGGACACAACTCAGTTCTGACACGTCGGCAAAGGGACTTCACGGCAGGTAAACGGCGCTGGGACCGAGCCGCGGCGCGACCCGGTCCCAGCGATCCGATACCAGGGGCGCAGGACACTAGCCGCGCAGGGTGTCGGCGATGGCGCTGAGCAGGTTGACCGGGCTGAGCAGACGCTCGACCTCGATCGCCTTGCCGGACTCCCAGACGTCGACGAACTTGGCCAGCAACGGTGCGTTGTAGTCGCCGCCGAGGGTCAGCTCCTTGGCCTCGATCCCGCCGGTGCCGAGCAGGTAGGCGTGGAACGGGACTCGGAAGCCGTCACCGGGGATGACGAAGACGAACTCGACCTCGACCTCGCCGATCAGGGTGCGGGCCGTCGTGGTGTCGCCGCGGCGGACGACGTCGACCTGCTGGTCGGCACCGATCACCGGGTTGCCGAGGATCTCCAGAGCGGCCTCCACGTGGTGGATGCCGTAGAAGAAGAGCCCGGAGTATTCGCTGTCCGGGTCGGCCGGGCCGGCGACGGTGAGCCGACGCAGGTCCAACAGGTCGTCCTTGGCCGCCGCGAACTCGGCGATCTCCGGCACGAAGCGCAGCGCCGACGAGGAGTCCAGTGGGGTGCCGCTCGCCTGGGCCGCGGCGATCACCGCCTGGGCGTCGGCCGGGGTGGTGGCGAACGGCTTGTCCATCAGCACCGGCAAACCGGCCTTCAGCAGCGGCTCGGCCTGCTCCCGGTGCTTGGCGCCGTCGCGGGTGCAGATCACCGCGGCGTCGACCTGGCCGACCAGGTCCTCGGGCGTCTCGACGATGGTCGAGATGGCACCGGCCTCGGCCAGCTTGAGGTTGCGCTCGGACTCGCCGCCGACCAGGGCGACCGCCCGGTAGCCGGGATGGCGTTCCTCGGTGTTGAGCAGTCGGATGAAGTGATCAGTGTGCGAATTCTCGGTTCCGATGAACCCGATGCGTTTCACGCGTACTCGTCCTTAATCGATGGGTGGGTGGATCACAGGAAGTTGGTCTGGGTCCGGGCCTCGGTGATGATGCCGATCTGGCGGCGCACGCTGGCCGGCGTGACGAACAGGTCGGCGCCCTCGCGCAACGTGGCGTACAGCGCCCGGTAGTAGTTCTGGGTCCGCTCGGCCGGCGGCGGTACGGAGATCGTCTCCTCCGACCAGTCGATCGTCTCGGTGTGACCGTACTTGCGGCCCTCAGGCGACTCCGGACTGGCCTCCAGCTCGGGCAGCGCGGCCGGGTCGAACCAGCGGACCTTGAGCTCCGACATCGAGCCGGCGATGCCACCGGCGGTGCCGGCGATCAGCCAGTGCTCCTGCGGGAACGCGATCGCGGCGCTGGACTCGACCTCGACCACCGGGCCCTTCTCCGGCTTCAGGACCAGCTTGACGTGATCCTCGGCATCGCCCGCCGACACGGTCCGGCGCAGATCGGCGAACACCGACACCGGGCTGTCGCCGACCAGCAGCAGCAGTTGATCAAGGAAGTGGGACACGGTGTTCGGTAGTTCGCCGCCGCCGTGCGAGCGCAGCGTCTGCCAGTCCGCCCGCCGGGCGAACCGGTGGATGGCGCGCCGGATCAGCACCACCTCGCCGATCCGGCCGGAGTCGATGATCTCCCTGATCTTCAGGAACGACGGCTCGAACCGATTGTTCTGGAAGCAGGTGACCTGCCGGTCGGCCGCCTCCGCCGCCGCGGTGAGCTGGTCGATCTCCTCGACGCTCTGCGCCATCGGCTTCTCGATCACCACGTGCTTGCCGGCCTGCAGGCTCTTCAGGCCGAGCGGGACGTGGGTGTGCGACGGCGTCGCGACGATCACCAGCTCGACCCGCTCGTCGGCGATCAGTTGCTCCGGCTCGACATAGGTGGTGGCGCCGAAGTCGCTCGCCGCCTCCGCCCGCCGCTCGGCCAGTGGATCGGCGACCGCGGCCACCTGGAACTGATCACCCAGATCGCGCAGGCCGGCGGCGTGGATGTTCCAGCCGCTGCGGCCGAGCCCGATGATGCCGACTCTCACCTGTTCCGATGACAAAGGAAATCTCCCCTTAGTTTGTCCGCCCGGGTGGCCCCGGCACGGTCCGATCAGCCCTTGACGGCGCCGATGATCACGCCCTTCGCGAAGTGCTTCTGCAGGAACGGGTAGACCATGCAGATCGGCACCAGGCTGACCACCAGGATGGCCATCTGCAGCGACTGCTGCGGCGGGATGTAGTCACCGGGCAGGTCGACGCCGATCGAGGAGTTGTCCACCACATAGGTCCGCAGCACCAGCTGCAGCGGCCACTTCTCGGTCGAGTTGATATACAGCACCGCGTTGAAGAACGCGTTCCAGTACGAGACAGCGTTGAACAGAGCGATCACCGCCAGCGCCGCCTTGGACAGCGGCACCATGATCGTGGTCAGGATCCGGAACTCCCCCGCACCGTCGATCCGGGCCGCCTCGATGATCTCCTTCGGCACTTCCAGGAAGAACCCGCGCATCAAGATCACCTGGAACCCCGACACCATGGTCGGCAGGATCAGCGACCAGTACGAGTCGATCAGGCCCAACTGCTTGACCAGCAGATAGTTCGGGATCATGCCGGCCGAGAACAGCATGGTGAACAGCACCATCAGCAGGATCGGCCGGTGGGCAAAGGTGCCGGGCCGCGACAGCGCGTAGGCCAGCATCGTCACCACCGTCACCGACAGCGCCGAGCCGACCAGGGTGATCAGGATCGACACGATCGTCGCCCGGGTCACCACCCCGCCACGAAAGATCGCCTCATACGCGGCGAAGGTCGGATTGGTCGGGAACAACACGTAGCCACCGGCCGCGTTGATCTGGTTCTGGTCGGCCAGGCTGGTAGAGATCACCGCAACAAACGGCATGATCACCAGCAACGAGGCGATCAGCAGCACGATCCCCTTCAGGATCCGGACCGGGATGCTCGGCGGATTCGCCCCGTTGATCGCCCGCAGCCGGGCGCTCTGCGACATGCCCGGGATGGTGACCGGCTTCCGCTTCTTCCGCGGCGAAGTCGTCGTTGTGCTCATCGTGATCAATCCTTCGTCGAGTAGACGCCGCGTTCACCGAAGATGTGGGCCACCTTGTTGGCACCGAGCACCAACGCGGTGCCGATCAGACCCTTCACCAATCCGACCGCAGCCGACGCACCCCAGTTACCGCCGACGATGCCGCGGTTGTAGACGTAGGTGTCCAGCACTTCCGACGCCTCGAGCCCGACCGGCCCCTGTTGCAGGAAGATCTGCTCGAAGCCGACCGTCAGCGCGTCGCCCAGCCGCAGGATCAACAGCAGAATGATCACCCCACGGATCGCCGGCAGAGTCACATGCCACAACTGCCGCAACCGGCCACCGCCGTCCACCGCGACCGCCTCGTAGAGGTCGAGATCGACCCGGGAGATCGCCGCCAGGAAGATGATCGTGCCCCAGCCGGCGTCCTTCCAGATGATCTGTGACGTGATCAACGGGATGAACAGCGACGGCTCACCGATGATGTTCATGGTGAGGAAGTCGTTCTGTCGGGCCCAGGTGTTGTAGAGGCCGGCGTTGCCCAGCATGTGCTGGAAGATCGCCACCACGATCACCCAGGACATGAAGTGCGGCAGGTACAAGATCGACTGCACCACGCGCTTGATCTTCTCGCCGAGCAGCGAGTTCAGCAGCAGCGCCAGCGCAATCGGCACCGGGAACACGAACACGATCTGGACCAGCGAGATGATCAAGGTGTTCTTGAGAGCGTTCAGGAAGTAGGGATCACCGTTGAAGATGATCTCGAAGTTCTCCAGACCCACCCAGGGCGCTTCCCAGATCCCCAGATACGGCTGATAGTCCTTGAACGCGATCACGTTGCCCAGCAGCGGCACGTAATGGAACAGCAGCACCAGGACGACACCGGGAACGGCCAGCAGCAGCAGGGGTTTGTCCCGCCAGAACCGCGCGAAGGCCGACAGTTTGCGCTCCGCCGGCACCCTCGGCGATCCGCCCGGGACCTTGCCGCCACCCCGGCCACCGGAGGCGCCTCGGCCACCGGCCCGAAGCTCGGCGTTGGTCGGCTCCACGTCCCCGGCGCCGATTGCGGCGTCGGTCCTCTGCGAACTCATGCCACCTCCCTCTTCCCTGAGCGCCCTTCCCTGGACGATCGGCCCCTATGGCATCTTTCGGCCCGGACCACCCGCTCGGCGCGCGGACATGGTCCCGAGTCTCCCCCGGTCGAGATTCGGGTGTCAACACAGAGATTTCGCTGACTGGAATCGCACCACGACGTCTCGCCAAGCCTTTCCCGCACGCTATTGCAACCGATTGCAAATAGCAAGGGTGGCCGACGTAAATGATCTGTTACGGCGTGGCCCCGCTGGGTGCCTTGCCCTCGATCAGATCCATGAACACGTCCTCCAGCCGGCGGCCGTGACGTTCGGTCAGCTCGTCCACCGAACCGGTGGTCAGCACCCGGCCGTGGTGCATCATCACGACGTGGCTGCAGGTCAGCTCCACCTCGGCCAGCAGGTGGCTGGACAGCAGGACGGTCCGGCCCGAGGCCGCGTAGTCGGCGAGCACGGCTCGCATCGCCCTGATCTGCGGCGGGTCGAGCCCGTTGACCGGTTCGTCCAAGATCAGCAACTGCGGCAGGCCGAGCATCGCCTGGGCGATGCCGAGCCGTTGCCGCATGCCCTGGCTGTAGCCGCGGACCCGACGCCCCGCCGCCGATCCGAGATCGGCGATCTGCAGCGCCTCGTCGATCCGGGCCTCCTCGATCGGCCGCCCGGTCGCGGCCCAGTGCGACCGCAGATTGTCGATCCCGGACAGGTGTGGCAGGAAGCCCGGCCCCTCCACCAGAGCGCCGACCGATCGCAGCACCGGCGCCCCCGGCCGGACCGGCCGGCCGAGCACGTACGCGGTGCCGGAGTCGGGCCGGATCAGCCCCATCATCATCCGGATCGTCGTCGTCTTGCCCGCGCCGTTCGGCCCGAGCAGCCCGACCACCTGGCCCGGTTCGGCCCGGAAGGACACCTGGTCGACGGCCCGGACCCGGGCCGAGCCGAGGCGGTCCCGGTAGCTCTTGGTCAGGCCCTCGACGGCGAGCGGCGTGTCCCGCAGCTCCGGCCGCTCCGCACCGTCGACGGCCAAAGCCGCCGCGCGCCGGCGGCCGACCACGATCGCGCCGATCGCCGCCAGCAGCAGCAGGCCGACCACGATCGGCAGCCAGACCGCGATCGAGAAGTGGCTGACCGGGGCGACCTCGACCTCGGGGGCGAGGCTGGGCAGGTCGAGCGACTCGTCGACCAGTTCGAGCTGATAGGCCGCCGCCTGGTCGGGCAGGGCGTAGGCCTGATCGGTGCTGGAGATCACCAACTGGACCCGGTGACCGGGCCCGAACCGGTGGGTGATCGGCGCCAGGTTGAGGTTGACCTCCTTGGCCTTCCCCGGCTCCAGGCCGTCGATCCGGATCGGCGCCACCGCCAGGCCGGGCAGCACGGCGCTGGTCGGCTCGGACCCGCCGCCGGACGTGTCTGGGCCGAGATCCCAGAGGGCGGCGAACAGGGTGGCCGACTCGGTGGACGAGGTCAGCCGGACCCTCGCCCGCGGGCTGCCGACCAGGGTCAGCGGCTCCGCGACCGGTTCGCTGGTGAAGGTCACCGACTGCCCGGGCAGGACGCCGATCCGGTACGCCTCGGTCCCGGTCAGCGAGGCGATCTGCCGCCCCAGCCCGGGCAGGTTGGTCAGCGCCGCCGGCACGCCGCCGGGTGGCGCGATCATCCGTTGCCGGTCGCCGGTCAGGGCGAGTGACCCCCGCTGCATCGACGGCGCGTTGCGGCCCGGATAGCTGGCACTGGTCAATTGGTCGACCGGCCGCTGGGCCCCGTCGGCCGACGGCCGGTTCTCCGGGATGGCGACGTCGAACACCGGGCGGGGCTCGGCCGCCTCGCCGCGGAGGTATTGCCCGAACCAGGACTCGAGCTCGCCGATCAACGGCTCGATCGCGATGTCGCCGTCGTGCCCGCCGGTCACCCAGGCCATCCGGGCCGGGGTCGATCCGGGCAGCCCGCGGAAGTTCGCATCGGCGTGATCCAGCGGAAACAGCGAGTCGTTCTCGCCGGCGATGATCAAGGTCGGTGCCGAGATCCGGTCCAGCACCCGGTCCGGGCTGGACCGGCCCAGCAACTCGACCAACGCTGGGTTCGGCCGGCCGGTCCGGGCGGTCTCCAGATAGGCCCGGCACAGGTCGAGGGCGAACCGGCCGCAGAGGGACTGATCCGGCTGCTGATCCGGGCTCTCCGGGTTTCGGGTGTCGAGGAAGAACAGCGCGGCCCAGCGGGCCTTGAACACCCCGGCCGCCTCGACCGGATCGACCTCACCCGGCGACTCCTGGGTCCCGGCGGTCGCGTACTGCGGGAACAGGGCCTGCGGCAGGTTGTTCCAGGTGAAGGCCGGCGCGATCGCGTCCACCCGCGGGTCGGCGCCGCCGAACAGCGTCGACGCCCCGCCGTAGGAAACCCCGGCCAGACCGATCACCGGGTCCGTGCCGTCCTTGATCACCTCCGGCAGGGTCGCCGCGAAGTCGATGATCTTGGTCAGGTCGGCCACCTCGAAGTCGGGATGATCAAGGTGGATCAGCCCGCCGGAGTCGCCGAAGCCGCGAGCGGTGTAGGTGATCACGGTGTAGCCGTCGCCGGCCAGTCGGCGCGCGGACTCGGCGCTGTCGCTCTTACTGCCGTTGAAGCCGTGGCTGAGCACGATCGCCGGCTGAGCGACGCCTGGACTGGCCGTGAACACCGACCCGTCCAGCTCGACCGATCCCGAGCCCGGTTCCGGCGTGCCGTTGATCCGGACCGGGGTCTCGACCACTTCGTCGGCGCGTGCCGTCGTCGGTACGGCCAGCAGGCCGACCGTGAGCAGCAACGCGAGCAGCAGCCGGAGCGGGACCGTACACCTGCGGCGAACAGCTACCGACACAGCTCTTTCCGAGACCGGCACCGGGATCAGCCGTCGACGAAGAGATGGGTGTCACCGGCCACGATGTGCCGCGGTCCGGTCAGCACGGAGAGGTCGGCCCGCGGATCGGCGGGATAGATCACCAGCTCGGCCCGGCCATCCGGCTCCGGCCGATCGGACTGCCCGAGCCAGCGCCGGGCTCGCCAGGAGCCGGCGGCCAAGGCGCCCGCAGCGCCGCAGAAGTCGGCCATCCGGGCGATCTCGGTGCCGATCAGGCCGTGCGGCTGATAGCCGCCGGCGTCGGTCCCGGCGTAGATCGGCACGCCGGCGTCCCAGGCCGCGGCCATGGTGGAGCGATGCCCGGCCTGCAGCGCCCGCATGTGCTTGGCGTAGGCCGGGAACTTCTCCTCGCCCTGGGCCGCGAACCGGTCGAACAGTCCGACCTGGATCATCGTCGGCACCAGCGAGATCTGTCGTTCGGCCATGATCGCGATCAGCTCGTCGGTCAGCCCGGTGCCGTGCTCGATCCCGTCGACCCCGGCCAAGATCAGTTCCTCCGTCGCCTGCTCGCCGAAGACGTGGGCGGTGACCCGGACCCCGAGCTGGTGGGCGCGGTCGATCGCTGCCCGGGCGAGGTCGACCGGCCACAACGGGGCGAGGTCGCCGAGGCTCCGGTCGATCCAGTCACCGACCAGCTTGACCCAGCCGTCACCGGCGGCGGCCTGGCGTTCGACCGCGGTGATCAGCTCGGCCGGTTCGATCTCCTCGGCGAAGTTGCGCAGGTAGCGCTTCGGCCGGGCGATGTGCCGGCCGGCCCGGACGATCCGCGGCAGGTCGGGCCGGTCGTCGATCCACCGGGTGTCCGACGGCGAGCCGGCATCCCGGATCAGCAGCACGCCGGCGTTCCGGTCGGCCAGCGCCTGCACCTCGGCCGTGGCCCGGTCCACCGCACCACCCGCGTCCAGCCCGACGTGGCAGTGGGCGTCGACCAGGCCGGGCAGGATCCAGCCACCGGCTCCGATGGAGGTCGCGTCGGCCACCGGCCCTTCGCGGAGGAGTCCGTCGACGACCCAGAGGTCGACGGACTCCTCCGCGGGTAGCAGCGTGCCGGAAATGTGGAGCCGGTCGGCGTTCGGTCCGGGCGCCAGCGCCATGACCTACTTGCCCTGGTTGTTGATCATTTTGCCAAGGCCGGGCGGCAACTGGAAGTCCTTGATCGCCTGTTCCAGCTGCTCTTGTTCCATGCCACCGCCGAACGCGGCCGCCGGATCGACCGCCTCCTGCTGCGGCCCCGACTTGGCCGCGGCCCGCTTGGCCGGGTTCCCGGACACCTTCTTGCCGCGTTTGCCCTTCTTGCCCTGCTTCGCCGTGGGCCGCTTGGCCGGTCCCGGCAGACCCGGCATCCCGGGCATGCCCGGCATCCCCTTGCCGGTCGCCAGCTGGCTCATCATCTTGCGGGCCTCGAAGAACTTGTTCACCAGGTTGTTCACGGCCGACACCTCGACCCCGGAGCCGCGGGCGATCCGGGCCCGGCGGGAGCCGTCGATGATCTTGGGGTTGTCCCGTTCGGACGGCGTCATCGAGTGGATGATCGCCTCGATCCGGTCGACCTCCTTCTCGTCGATGCCGGAGATCTGGTCCTTCATGTCGCCCATCCCCGGCAACATGCCGAAGATCTTGGACAGCGGGCCCATCTTGCGCACCATCTGCATCTGCTGCAGGAAGTCGGACAGGCCGAACTCGCCGCCGCCCTTGCTGGTCAGCTTGGCCGCCGCCTTGGCCGACTGCTCGGCGTCGAACGTCTTCTCCGCCTGCTCGATCAGCGTCAGCATGTCGCCCATGCCGAGGATCCGGCTCGCCATCCGGTCCGGGTGGAAGACGTCGAAGTCGTCGACCTTCTCGCCGTTGGAGGCGAACATGATCGGCCGGCCGGTGACCTTGACGATCGACAGCGCCGCGCCACCGCGGGCGTCGCCGTCGAGCTGGGTGAGCACGACGCCGTCGAAGCCCACCCCGTCGGCGAACGCGTTGGCGGTGTTCACCGCGTCCTGGCCGATCATCGCGTTGACCACGAACAGGATCTCGTCCGGGTTGACCGCGTCGCGAATGTCCGCGGCCTGCTGCATCAGCTCCGTGTCGACGCCGAGCCGGCCGGCCGTGTCGACGATCACCACATCGAAGAGCCGGCGCTCGGCCTCGTCCATCGAGGCCCGGGCCACGGCCACCGGGTCACCCGTCCCGTTGCCGGGCTCGGGCGCGAACACCTGCACTCCGGCCCGCTCCCCGACCACCCGGAGCTGATCGACCGCGTTCGGTCGCTGCAGGTCGGCGGCGACCAGCAGCGGCGAATGACCCTGGCCCTTCAGCCAATGCCCGAGCTTGCCGGCCAGCGTGGTCTTACCGGCACCCTGCAGACCCGCCAGCAGGATCACCGTCGGCGGGTTCTTGGCGAACCGGACCGTCCTGGTCTCGCCGCCGAGGATGTTGATCAGTTCCTCGTTGACGATCTTGATGATCTGCTGACCCGGATTCAGCGCGCCGCTCAGCTCGGCAGTCTGGGCTCGTTCGCGAACAGCCGCGATGAAGTCCTTGACAACGGCCAGGGCCACGTCGGCCTCGAGCAGCGCCCGGCGGATCTCCCGCGCGGTCGCGTCGATGTCGGCCTCGGTGATCCGGCCCTTGCCGCGCAGGCTCTTGAACGTCGCGGCCAGGCGGTCCTGCAGTGTGTCGAACACGAGCTTCCTCGAAGGTGCGTCGATGGCGAGTCCCGCATCGCACGCGATGCGGCTATCCCCGCCAGCCTAACGGGGCCGCCAATCCGAGACGGCGTTCAGGCGACCAGCCGGGCCGGATTCACGACGACGGGGAACGGCCGACGCAGCGCCAGCTCCGCATCTCCCTCGGCGCGGCCGGCCTCGACGTAGTGGCCGTCCACCAGTTCCCAGGCGACGATCGACGGCGCTTCGGGATCGATCACCCAATAGCTCGGGCAACCGGCGGCTTCGTACCGGGAACGCTTGAGGACGAGGTCGAACCGCCGGGTGCTTGGCGAGAGAACCTCCACGGCCAACTCCGGCATGCCGGACAGGTTTCGCGCTCAGCGGACCGCATGCCGGGCCTCCGTGAATGGATCAGAAACCGGTTGTCCTAGATTCGTCTCAGCATGTCCTTCCTCCTCGATCTCACGCCGTTACGGACTTCGCCGTCCTTCCGCCGGCTGTGGTGGGGGCTCGGGATCTCCAACTTCGGCACCCAGCTGACCGTCGCCGCAGTCGGCCTGCAGGTGTACGCGATCACCGGCTCGACGCTGGCGGTCGGGGTGCTCGGCATCTGTGCCCTGGTGCCGCTGATCGTGCTCGGACTGTACGGCGGCGCGCTGGTGGACACCTACGACCGGCGGAAGGTGGCCCTGGCCTCGTCGTTCGGGCTCTGGCTGGTGGTGATCCTGCTGGCCGTCCAGGCCTGGCTGCAGCTGAACTCCGTACCGCTGCTGTACGGGCTGGTGGCGCTGCAGTCGGCCGGCTTCGCGATCAACAACCCGGCCCGGTCGGCGATCATCCCCCGGCTGGTCGACCCGCTGTTGCTGCCGGCGGCGAACGTGCTGCAGACCGTGCTCTGGAACGTCGCGCTCACCGTCGGCCCGCTGCTCGGCGCGATCCTCGTCGCCACCTGGGACTTCGCCGAGGTGTACACGATCGACGCCGTGCTGTTCACCGCCGCGCTCTGGGCGCTCTGGCGGTTGCCTGACCTGCCGCCGGTCGACGGAGCGGCGGGCCAGACCAAGGACGGGACCCGGCCGAACGGGAAGCGGCGGGGCCACGGGTTCTGGATGGTGCTGGACGGGCTGCGTTACCTGGCCACCCGGCCCAACGTCCGGATGACGTTCCTGGTCGACCTGATCGCGATGATCTTCGCCATGCCGCGGGTGCTCTATCCCGCGGTCGGCGTGTTGATCATCGGCGGCGGCGCGATGACCACCGGCATCCTCGGCGCAGCCTTCGCGGTCGGCGCGGTGCTGGCCGGGCTGTTTTCCGGCACCCTGGTCCGGATCCGCCGCCAGGGCCGGGTGATCGCGGCGGCGATCCTGGCGTTCGGTCTCGCCGTCACCGGCTTCGGTGTCGTGCTGGTGATCACCGGTCCGACCTCGCCGGGCAACGTGCTGATCGGCTCGCTGCTGGCGGCGATGATCTTCCTCGCCCTGGCCGGCGCCGCCGACGCGGTCAGCTCGGTGTTCCGGCAGACCATCCTGCAGTCGGCCACCCCGGACTCGATGCGCGGCCGGCTACAGGGCGTGTTCATCGTTGTCGTCGCCGGCGGTCCGCGGCTCGGCGAACTCGTGATCGGCGCCGAGGCGAACTGGTTCGGCGAGCACTGGGCCGCGGTGATCGGCGGCCTGACCTGCGTCATCGTGCTCACCGTGGTGCTCGCCGTGCAACGCCGCTTCCTCGCCTACGACGCCCGCCACCCGCAACCCTGACGGCCCGACCCGGGCGGACCCGGCGTGCGGCGCGCGACCGTCGAGAAAGGTGTCGAGGACATCGACTGCCAGCCCGAAGGCCGTGGTCATGCCGATCCCGGAGGTCACCGAGACGACCCGGGTCGCCGGATCGAGATCGGTGATCAGGAAGTCGGTCCGGTCCGACGACGCGTAGACCCCGCGCCACCGCCGGCGGACGCGGAGCCGGTCGGTGCCGAGCAGCCGGGCCGACTCCCGGATGATCAACTCGGCGGTCGCCTCGTCGTCGAACGGATCATGGGTGCGGCCGTAGGTGTGGGTGTCTCCGATCACCAGCGCGCCGTCCGGGCGTTGGGTGTACATCAGGTTGACGGCGAGCCGGAGCAGTTCCGGATCCTGGCCGACGATCCGGCTCCGGACTGCGGGCGCCGACGGGCAGGCGGCGAATCCTGAGTAGCGCAACAGGGACAGGCCACTGAGCACCGCGGGCTCGACCGTCGCCGGCCGGTCCGGCGTCACCTCGAGCATCTGCAGCAGGCAGCGCTGCAGGTCGACGGCGGCCGCAGCCTCGGGCGCCAGCCGATCGACGTCATGGCCGACCGCGATGATCACGCGGTCGGCGGTGAACCGGCCGGCGGTGCTGACCACCTCGCCGGCCGCGGCCTGCAGGACGTTCACGCCCCAGTGGAAGCGCACCCCGGCACCGGCCAGCCAGTCGGTGATCGCCGGCACGGCCTGGCGCGGGTCCACCCGCAGATCCAGCGGCAGCCCGGCGCCGCCGATGGTCGCCGGATCGAGCAGCGGCAGCCGGTCGGCGACGGCGGCCCGGTCGAGCAACTGGACCTGCTCGGCACCGCGGGTCTCGGCGAACTCGGCCAGCACGGCCAGCTCGTCCTCGGCCCGCGCCACTACGACGCTGCCGGACTCGCGGAGCCAGAAACCGGCCTTGGCCGCGAGGTCGATCCAGCGCCCACGGCCGGCGAGCCCGTACGCGAGCGCCCGGCCGGTCTGCGCGGTCAGGGTGATGTGCCCGAAGTTCCGGATCGAGGCGCCGACGGCCCGATCGTCGCGGTCCAGCACCGTCACGGTGCAGCCGCGAGCGGCCGCCTCGACGGCGTGGGCGAGGCCGACGATGCCGGCGCCGACAACAAGCAGGTCGCTGTGGCCGGGGATTGTCTGCGCGGCGGTCTCCATGGCCTCTACGCTGCCCGCCGACCGGTGGCCTGGTCAAGGCGGTTCGAGCATTTGTCTAGACAAGAAGAGACAAGTTGATCCTACATCGATCAGGGTTTCCAAGCTGTTCGCCGAACGCTCATTCACGGTGCGATGGCAACTTGTATAGTCAGGATTCATGAGACAGCCGATCTACCTGCGGGTCGCCGACGAGCTGCGGCTCCGGATCAGTCGCGGCGAATACCCGATCGGCTCGGCACTCCCCTCCGAGGCCCAGTTGTGCGCCGAGTTCAACGCCGCCCGCGGCACGGTGCGGCAGGCGCTGGCGACGCTGCGGCACGAGGGCATGATCGGCGGCGGGCAGGGCAAGCCGCCGGTGGTCCGCTCCCCCGCCCTGGGGCAGCCGTTCGAGACCTTCCTGTCGTTCACCGCCTGGGCTCATCAGCTCGGTCGCACGCCGGGTCAGCGGACGATCGAGGTCGCCCGCCGCGGCGCCGACACCGTCGCCGCCGGCGTGCTCGACCTGCCGGAGGGCGAGCCGGTGGTCGAGGTGCTCCGGCTGCGCACCCTGGACGGCGAACCGGCGCTGCTGGAGCGGAGCAGCTTCGTCGAGTCGGTCGGTCGGATGCTGTTCGACTGGGACCTGGACAGCGGCTCCATCTATGCCTACCTGTCCGGCCGCGGTGTTGATCTTCGCCGGGCCCGGCACACGATCGACGCGATCGCCGCGAGTGAGCAGGACGCCGAGCTCCTCGAGGTGCCGGTCGGCGCGCCACTGCTCCGGGAACGCCGCTGCGCCCGGGACAGCCAGGGCGCTCCGCTGGAGTACGGCGACGACCGGTATCGGCCCGACCGGGTCACCTTCACCATCGACAACGAACGCCCGGCGCAACAGGGCGCGGGCGGCGACTTCCGGATCGTCAAGGATGCACTGTCCGAACCGGCCGGGGAGGTTTCATGATCAAGTTGGCCGCGCTGGACATGGCCGGGACGACCATCGACGACGGCGGCGCGGTCTACGCGGCGTTGCGCCGCACGGTCTCGGAGCAGACCGGTGGCGCCGTCGGCGAGGAGCTGATGGCCCGCTGGACCGGCACCGACAAGCGAGCCGCGCTGGCCGGTCTGCTGGCCGAGCTGACCGGCCCGCTGCGGGAGGACGAACTGGACCAGCGGTACGCCGCCTTCCATGATCAACTCCTGCAGAGCTACCGATCCCGGCCACCGGTGCCGCTGCCCGGCGTGGCCGACGCGATCGCGCTGCTTCGCGAGTCCGGGGTCCGGGTCGCGTTGCAGACCGGCTACGACACCGAGATCGCGGCGACGATCCTGGACGGCATCGGCTGGCGGGTCGGCGCGGACCTCGACGCGGTGATCACCAGTGACCAGGTCCCGGCCAGCCGGCCTGCGCCGTACCTGATCTTCCGGGCGATGGAGGCGACCGACGTTCGCGATCTCGCCGAGGTCGCGGTCGCCGGAGACACTCCCAATGATCTTGCGGCCGGCTGCAACGCCAGGGCCGCGATGGTGATCGGCGTGCTGACCGGTGAGTGCGACGCGACGGTGCTCGGCCGGCGGCCGCACACCCACCTGTTGCCGAGCGTCGCCGAGTTACCCTTGCTGCTCGAGCCGGCAGCGGAGGATCAGCGATGAACAGACCTGCGATCACGGGAATCCACCACCTGAAGTTCCCGGTCAGTGACCTGCCGGTGAGCCTGGCCTGGTACGAGCGGGTGCTCGGCTTCCAGGTGGACTTCGAGTTCCCGGACGACGACGGCGTGGTGCGCGGCGTCGCCGGCTTCGACCCGGTCTGCTTCGCCATCGCCGACCACGGGCGGCCGAGGCCTGGGCGGCCTGGCTCGACGAACAGGGAGTGCAGCGATCGCCGGTGGTCGAGGCGACGTCGGGCTGGGGCGTCGGCTTCGCCGATCCCGATGGCCTCGAACTCCGGTTGTACAGCCTCGCCGCGCACGGCATCGACAAGTCCGACCAACCGGGCTACGGCCGCCCGGTCGACGGCTGACCGCCCGCCGGCTCAGTCCTCGGCCGGCGGCCCGCCGCGGAGCTCGGGATCGGTCGCGAACCACAGTGCCTGCGGCAGGTTGAACGCCGTGAAGCAGTAGTTGCCCATCGGCAGCCAGTAGTCGAACTCCTCGACCGTCGCGCCCTGGTAGGCGATCAGATACTGCAATCGGTCGGCGTACATGGCCCAGGCCCGGCGCTTCCGGGTCTGTCCGTCCTCGGTGAAGGTGAACGTCCGCTCCACCTTGACGATGTTGTTGTACGTCTCGTCCTTGGCCGTCTCGACCGCGGAGTCGGCCAACTGGGCCAGGCCGTCGTCGAAGCCACTGCGCAGGATCGGCAGATCGTCGGCGACCACGCTGAACTCCAGCGGCGTCACGCTGACGGCGAAGTAGGTCGCCTGCTCGTCCGCCTCGGGCCGGACGATCATGCCGTCGAGTTCGTCCAACTCGGACCGGATCCAGCCGGCGGGATGGCGGAACTCGAACCGTCCCTGCGCGTCGGTGTAGGTGGTCAGGCCGGTGAACTGCGGCCGGCCGGACCGGACCTTCGCCGTCCCGCCCGATGCTCCCGTGGTCGTCACAGAGGATCCCTTCCGCCGGATGCCGCATCCGAGGTCTCCGCCGACGGTACCAGGGCACCCTTGAGGTCGAGCTCCTCGGCGAAATGGCACGCGACCTGCCGGATCGTGCCGGATTCGTCGGGAAGATCCCGCAGCGGCGGGGTGTCGGTCGAGCAGACCGGCTGCGCGTACGGGCAGCGGGTGTGGAAGTAGCAACCCGAGGGCGGGTTGGCCGGGCTCGGCACGTCACCGGTCAGTGGCACCACCTCCATCCGGTTCCGCGGATCCGGCTGCGGCAGCGCCGACAGCAGAGCCTCGGTGTAGGGATGCTTCGGCTGGTAGAACAGCTCGCGCGTGGTCCCGGTCTCCACCACTCGACCGACGTACATCACCGCGACCCGGTCCGAGATGTGCTCGACCACGGACAGGTCGTGCGAGATGAACAGGTAGGTCAGCTTCATCCGCTGCTGCAGGTCCTCCAGCAGATTGATCACCTGGGCCTGCACCGACACGTCGAGGGCCGACACCGGCTCGTCGCAGATGATCAACTCGGGTTCCAGCGCGATCGCGCGGGCGATGCCGATCCGCTGTCGCTGACCGCCGGAGAAGGCATGCGGATAACGGCTGGCGTGCTCCGGCCGGAGGCCGACCACCTTGAGCAGGTCGGCGATCCGGTCCCGCAGGGCCTGGCCCTTCAGCACCTTGTTGATCAACAACGGCTCGGCGATCACCCGGCCGACGGTCATCCGCGAGTCCAGCGAGGCGAACGGGTCCTGGAAGATGATCTGCATCTTCGGCCGGAGGTGCTCCATTTGCCGCCGGTCCGCGGACGCGACGTCCACCGGCCCGAGCTCGGAATCGTGGAAGATCACCTGGCCGCTGGTCGGCTGCTCCAGCCGCAGGATGCTGCGGCCGGTGGTGCTCTTACCGCAGCCGGACTCACCGACCACGGCCAGGGTTTCGCCCCGGTTGACGGTGAGGTTCACCCCGTCCACCGCTTTGACCTCACCGATGGTCCGGCGCAGCAGGCCACCCTTGATCGGGAAGTGCTTCTTCAGATCGGTGACCTCGAGCAGTTTCTCGTCGGTCGTTGATTCGGTCATCGGGCACCTCCGGTGCTCGCCGGCTCTGCCACGGTGGGCTGCTCCTCGGAATAGAGGTGGCAGCGGGTCGCGTGCAGACTCGGCCCGGCCAGGACGGTTTCGGTGGGGATCACGTCCTTACAGACGTCACCGATGTAGCTCGGGCACCGCGGGTGGAACGGACAGCCCGTCACCGACGAGTACGGATCCGGGATCGATCCCTTGATCACCTCGAGCGGTTGATGCTCAGCCGCTCCGATCCGCGGGATCGAGCGGAGCAGGGCCTTGGTGTAGGGATGCTTCGGGTTATAGAAGATTTCGTCCACCGAGGCCCGCTCGACCACTCGGCCCAAGTACATCACCATCACCTCGTCGCAGAGTTGGGCGACCACGCCCATGCTGTGCGTGATGAAGATGATCGACATCCCGATTTCGGCCTTCAGCTTGCGCATCAGCGCAAGGATCTGCGCCTCCGTTGTCACGTCCAGCGCGGTCGTCGGTTCGTCCGCGATCAGCAGCGACGGGTGGCAGGACAGAGCCATCGCGATCATGGCTCGCTGCCGCATCCCGCCGGACAGTTCATGCGGATAGGAAGTCGCGATCCGCTCCGGGTTGGGCATGCCGACCTGCCGCAACATGTCCACGGCCTGCTCCCGCGCCGCCTTCTTGTCCGGAGTCTGGTGCAGCAGGATGGCTTCCTCGATCTGCGCACCGACGGTGTAGACCGGGTTGAGCGACGACATCGGCTCCTGAAAGATCATCGCGATCTCCGCGCCACGCAATGCCCGCATCGCCGAACTCCGAGGGTTGAGCTTGGTGATGTCGATGCCTCCGGACCTGGTCTCCGCCGATCCGATGTCGATCTCTTCGCCGACGAGGAGTTGTGAGATGCCAGACCCGCCGGACGGCCGGTGGAACTCGATCGTGCCACCCGTGATCCGGCCCGGCGGCTCGAGGATCTGCATGATCGCCCGAGCTGTGACGCTCTTGCCGCTGCCACTCTCGCCGACAATGCCGACCACCTTGCCGCGCGGGATTTCGAAGTTCACCCCGTTCAGCGCGTTGACCACGCCCAAGCCGGTCGGGAACTTCACCTCCAGGTCCCGCACCGAGATGATCACGTCGTCCGTTCCGCCTGCGCCGCCGGCGCCGTTTGTCCCTGTCGTCATGATCATCCCCTTAGCTGTACGGATCAACGGCGTCGCGAACTCCGTCGCCGAGGAGTTGGAAGCACGTGACCGCAATGATCACCGCGAGGCCCGGGATCAGGATCCACGGATACAGCTGCAGCACGTCGATCCGGGAGGCGTCCTTGAGCAGCACGCCCCAGCTGATCGCTGGCTCGAGCATCCCAATGCCGAGGAACGACAGCGCCGTCTCGGCCAGGATCGTCGTCGGCACCGCCAGCATCGCCACCGCGACGATGTGGCTGGCCGAGTTAGGCAGCAGGTGGGTGCCGACGATCCGGAAGCCCGACGACCCGGCCGACCGGGCCGCGGCTACGTAGTCGGCCCGTGCGTAACCCATCACCTTGCCCCGCACCTGGCGTGCCAATCCGGTCCACGCCACCAGCGACAGGATCATAGTCATCACGAAGTAACGGTCGGTTACTGCCAGATCCTGCGGCATCACCGCGGCCATGGTGGCCCAGAGCGGCAGCGTCGGGATCGACATAATGATCTCGATGATCCGCTGGATCACGTTGTCCACCGGCCCGCCGGCGTAACCGGAGACGGTGCCGATGACCGAACCGAGCACGGTCGCGATCGCCACCCCCAGCAAACCGATCGTCATTGACACCTGGGCCCCGTGGATAGTCCGGCTGAAGATGTCCCGGCCGTTGACGTCGGCGCCAAAGATCACCAGCCGTCCTTCCGAGACGGTGAGCAGGTGTCGATCCGTGGGGATCAGGCCGAACAACTTGTACTCGTACCCCGGGCCGAAGAAGTTGACCGGGATGGGAGCGTTGCAGTCCGTCCGGTACGTGGTCGAGATGTTGATCGGATCGATCTCCTGGATGACGCTACAGATCGCCGGACCACCGGACCAGGTCCACGAGCTCGGCGCCGCGTACTTGTAATCCGGATTCACCTGCACCGGGTCGTTGGTCGACAGAAACGGAGCAAAGATCGCGCCGAGATACATCAAGATCAGGATGATCACGCTGGCCACGGCAAGCTTGCTGCGCTTGAATCGACGCAGCATCAGTCGCCACTGCGGAATCTCGCCGACCTTGCTCTCCTGAGCTGCCGGTCCGTGAGCGGATGGATCGGCGTCGGGCCCGGTGGCTCCGGTCAACTGAATGGTTCCGGTCATAGTCTCCCCCTCAGTCTGTCGACTTGACCCGCGGGTCGATGATTGTCAGGGCGATGTCGGAGATCAGGTTGCCAATCACCAACAGGACCGACAGCAGCACGAGCAACGTGGCCGCGACATAGGTGTCCTTGACGATCAAGGTCTGCAGCAGGGCCTGTCCGGTGGTCGGCAACCCGAAAACGATCGAGATGATCGCCTCGCCTGAGATCAACGCCGACAGCGTGGTGCCGAACGTCATCACCAGCGGATGCAGCGCGTTGCGAACCGCGTGTTTCCAGATCACCAGCCGCTCCGAGACACCCTTAGCCCTGGCCGTCTGCACGTATTGCTGGCCGAGCACATCAAACAAATTGGCCCGCATCACGCGGGACAGCCATGCCGTGCTGGCGACCGCGATCACCACCAACGGCATCCAGAGATGGCCCAACATATCCACGAATTTGGCCGCACTGAACGGCGCGTTCCGGTATTCGTTGGAGTTCAGGCCACCAACGTCGATCCCGGACGCGCTGGCCACCGTCATCACCCCCAGGGCCAGCAAGAACTCCGGCACCGCAACCCCGACGAACTGGATCACGGTGATCACGTTGTCCGGCAGGTTGTATCGGTGCGTCGCCGAATACACTCCGACCGGGATCGCGATTACCCAGGCGATGATGATCGCGCCCAGGGCCAACGCCACCGACAACCCCAGTCGACTCCAGATCAGATCGCTCACCGGTTGTCGGTAGGCGAACGACTGGCCGAAGTCGCCGGTGAAGAATCCCTGGGCCCACTTTCCGTACTTGACGAAGAACGGATCGTTGATCCCGTACTGCGCCTCCATGGCCGCCACCATCTCGTCCGAGACGTTGTTGCCCATGGACCGGAGTCGCGAGATCTCATCGGTCAACGCGGAGCCGGGCGCCAACTCGATGATGAAGAAGGCGACGAGTGACACCACGAAGATCGTGAAGATCGCGTAGAGCAACCGGCGCGCGACGAAAACAAGCATCCTAAGAACCCCCTTGGCTCAGGTACGGCCTGTCAACGGACGTCATCGTCACGCGTGTTGGTCAGGGTTCTCCCAATACCAAGTCTCCGGGTCATAGACGGCTGGCGTCGGGTGGATCCACGGGTTGACCGCACCGTTCTGCGCCAGGTTCTCTCGCTTGGGCACGTTCCGGAGATCCTTCTTGACGATCATCACCTGCGGGTAGTTCGCCACGGAGCCCATGAAGAACGGTCCGTCGGAGATATGGACCTTGATCATGTCCCAGACCAACTGCTGTCGCTTCAGCTCGTCCGGCTCGACCTTGCTCTGGTCGTAGAAATCCCAGAGCTTCTTGATCGGACCGTCCGCCTCTGGCTCCATCCGCGGGGGATGTCGTTCCCACGGATCGAGGTCAAGTTCCGTGCCGGCCGTCTTGGTCCCCAGCTGTTGGTACCACTGGCCTTCCAACGGTGCCCAGCGGGTGAACTCGATCGGCACCAGCCACTGCGGGTAGACCAGATGGTTCGGACCGTCGCCGACCTCCCAGTTCGTGTGCCCCATCAGCTTCCCGGTCTTCCACTGGTCCTCATAGGACTGCGGCGGAATCGGATTCTTTTGCATCTCGATCCCGACAGCCTTGAGGTCCGAGACCAGCTGGTTGTCCTTCGACGTGTGCTCCTGGCGTTGATCTGACTGCCAGTCCAGGCGCAGCGTGAGCTTCTTGCCGTTCGGCAGTTCGCGCATCCCGTCACCGTTGGAGTCCTTGACGCCGAGCTCCTCCAGGAGCGCCTTGGCCTTCTCCGGATCGTAGGCCACATAGGCGTCCCGCCACTCGGTGTACACCGCCTTGGCGGCGTCGTCGCGCGTGTACTCGATCGCCTTGGGGCTGAGCGTTCCGGTGGTCGGCTCGCCGGTGTTGAAGTAGACAGCCTTCCGGACCGCGTCGCGGTTGAAGGCGTACGAGATCGCCTGGCGGAACTTCGGCTCCCGGATCAGCTTGCGCAATTCCTCGTCCGGGTAGTCGTAGTTGAGGAAGAAGATCGAGCCGGTGCCCGATCCGCTGTCCCAGAGAATGACCTCGGTCCCGGCCTCCTCGGCGTTGTCCCGGATGCCCTGAACATCGTTCAGCCCGATCTGGTTGTAGTTGCCGTTGCAGAAGTCGACGTTGCCCTGCTGAACCTGAAGCTTGCCGGCCTCGGCGTCGGTGACGACGTTGATCTGGATCTCGTCGACATAAGGCAGCTGGTCGCCGTTCGGCATGACGCACCAGTAGTACGGGTTGCGCTCCAGCACCACGCTGGTGTTGCTGAACGACTTGCACATGAAGCCGGTCATCGTCGGGCAGTCAGGGTTGCGGTGCCAGTCGGCCTTGGACTCCATCAGGCCGCCGACGGTGTCCCAGTTGTCCGGAACGTTCTTGCCGAACTTCGGATGGAACTGTTTCAGATAATGGCTCGGCATCAGCCAGATCGGGCCGTTCTTGCCGATGTTCCCGTTCACCCACATCGCCATCCGGTCCGCCGTCAGCGGTGACGGCGCGTCGAACGTCATGGTCAGTGTGGAGTCATCCACCTTGGTGAACTTCGCCAGGGTGCCCTTGCCCGAGCGGGCCTCGTCGGGCGGGGTGACGGCCATCTTCTGCTCGATGACGAACTCCTCCCACCAGAACAGGATGTCGTCGATGGTGAACGGCTCGCCGTCGGACCACTTCAGGCCCTTGCGGAAGTTCAGGGTCCATTCCGAGGCGTCGTCGTTGGACTCCCATGACTCAACTAGGCCCGGTCCGACATCCTTGCCGTCATTGAGCCAGCGCAACGGCGAGAGGCCATAGAAGAAGTTACGGTCCGACTCTGCCTTCACCGCACCGTTGACGGAGAAGACGTTCATGTTGAGGGTGCCGCCGTACTTGCCCGGCTGGATCCACTTGTGCGGGACGACGTACGGCTCCTCGGGGAGCCGTTCCGCGACCGGCGGCAGGCTGCCGCCCTCGAGCTTCGGCGACTGCTGGAAGGCTGCCGGCTTCGGCAGCTTCTCGGTGAACGAGCCGACGGCATCGCTCCCCGGGCCACTCGTCGGATCAGTACCACCTGGGTTGTTCCCCCCGCCAGGCGCGCACGCGCTCAGCACCGCCGCACCGGCAACCAGAGCGGAGCCGTAGAGAAAGCCACGGCGGGAGAGCTGAGAAGAGTCCATCGTTGGTCCTCCATCGGATTGGCCGACATCGTCGTAGGTACACCGAAGGGCAGTCCCGCATAGGACTACCCCATGAAGCCCATTGTTACCCCCTTCAATCGATCCTGCATAAAATCGATTGACGAAGTGGGCAATTGTTACCAAGCCCAACCTTCGGGACTGAGAGACGTGTAAAGTCCGCCCCGCGGACGGCTCCGCCGGCCCGGATGATCACGTGTCCGCAGCGAGCCTGGATTCGCCCAGTTCGAGGTGCGACTCGAAGGCCTCGGGAGTCCCCCAGCGAAGGCTCGAGTAGAGCATGGTGAGCGTGTGGTGCGCCCAGTAACGGCGCAGCAGCGGTCCCGGGATTCGCTCCCGGACAAGGCGATCCAGGTGATCGAGCGCGGCGGCGGTCGGCGTCGCATCGGCCTGCTCGACCCGGCCGGCGAAGCACAGCGTGTGCAGCAATTTGATCAACCCGTAGCGCCGATCACCGCGGGCGACGCCGTAGTTCCAGTCGACGACGCCGGAGATCTCGCCGGTGTCGTCGAAGAGCAGATTGGGCACGGTCAGATCGACGTGAACAAGATCACCGGCGGCGATCTCGGATTCACCGGATCGACCGGCGTGTCGGATCAGCTCGACCAGCCGCCGAGCCCGCTCGCTGTGCTCCTCGACCGCCGTAGCCGGCACCGGGTCGTCCGGCCGGCCGAGATTGAGGATCGGCCCGGGCACCTCCGGCCGTCCGTCGAGCAGTCCGGCGAACCGTTCGTTCAGGGCCACCGCCGCGTCCACCGTGGCGACGTCGGTGACGGCCCGGGGCCGGCCGGGCAGCCGTTCCTGGACCACCGCGACCGTACCCGGCGACACCTCGAGCAGGAACTCGTGCCGCGGCACCGGCAGGCCCTGCGCGCGGACCTCGGCCAGCACCTCGGCGGTCTGTTCCATCCGGTCGAGCGTGGCGAACGCGGTCGTCACGACCGACTCCCGGCCGTCCGGCCAGCGGACGAACACCGCCCCGGACTGGCCCCGATGGATCTCCTCGACCACCTCCAGGCCGCAGCCGGCCAGGGCGTTGAGCTCGCGGACGAGCTCGATGCTCACGCTCCGATCCCCCGATCCTCGATCCGCCGCGTCAGGCGGCGGCCGCGGGGGTCTCCAGCAGCGCGTCGACGAACGCCTCCGGCTCGAACGGCGCCAGGTCGTCCGCGCCCTCGCCGAGCCCGACCAACTTGACCGGTACGCCGAGCTCGCGCTGCACCTGGATCACGATGCCGCCCTTGGCCGAACCGTCCAGCTTGGTCAGCACGATCCCGGTCACGTCGACCACCTCGGCGAAGATCCGGGCCTGGGTCAGCCCGTTCTGGCCCGTCGTGGCGTCCAGCACCAGCAGCACCTCGGTCACCGGGGCCTGGCGCTCGATCACCCGCTTCACCTTGCCCAACTCGTCCATCAGCCCGGCCTTGGTGTGCAGCCGGCCCGCGGTGTCGATCACCACCGTGTCGACCTCCTGCTCGATGCCGGCCTTCACCGCCTCGAACGCGACGCTGGCCGGGTCGGCGCCTTCGTCACCGCGGACGGTCGGCACCCCGACCCGGTCGCCCCAGGTCTGCAGCTGGTCGGCCGCCGCGGCGCGAAACGTGTCGACCGCGCCGAGCAGCACGTCGGTGTCCTCCGCGACCAGCACCCGGGCCAGCTTGCCGACGGTGGTGGTCTTGCCGGTCCCGTTGACGCCGACCACCATCACCACAGCCGGGGTCTCTCCCCGCTGGGTGGCCAGGCTGCGGTCCAGCGAAGGATCGACGAGCTTGATCAGTTCCTCGCGCAGGATGCCTCGGGCCTGGTGCGGATCCGAGATCCCGTCCACCCGAAACCGGGTCCGCAGCGTCTCCACCAGCTCGGTGGTCGGCCCGACCCCGAGGTCGGAGGTGAGCAGGGTGTCCTCGAAGTCGTCCCAGGTCTCGTCGTCGATCCGGTCCCGGGACAGCAGCGTCAGCAGGCCGCGGCTGAGCGCGTTGCCGGAGCCGGCGAGCCGGCGGCGCAGCCGGGCCAGCCGGCTCTGCCGCGGTTCCGGTCGCTCGACCTCGGGTGCGGCCGGCTCGGTGACCTCGGGCTCAGCGGTCCCCGGTTCGGCGATCGCGGTGTCGGCCGGCGCGGTCTTACCGGGGCGCTCGGCGACGTCGACACTCGACTCCGTCGTCGCGGACCCGTCCCTGGTCTCGGACTCGAGCGCCCGCTCCCGGCCCCGCAGCGCCGACCGGCGGCCGACAGCGACGAAACCGACGATGACCACGGCGGCCAGCAGGATGCCGCCGACGATGTACCAGATGAGTGTTGGATCCACCCGGTCAGCTTAGGGGCCGCGACACTAGCGCAGATCGACGGCCAGGGAGTACAGCCGGGTGATCTGGGTGGCGCCGTTGTTGTCGTCGGAGAGCAGGTAGAGCTGGCGCCTGCCACCCGGGAGCCAACGGCCGAGGGCAAGGCCCTCGACGTTGTCCAGCAGCGGGTTGGGCTGCGGCTGCTGTCGTGTGTGCGGTGCCTCGATAGGCGTGACCAAGGCTGCACATCCACGAAGCCGCCTGGTGTATTGAGCCGCAGATGACCTTTGAGCCTTGACCAACTCGCCTAGACGGTCGAACTGCGACCGTGCAAGCGCAGCCCCCCATCGAGGTGATGCGATAGTTGAATCCGAGTTCGCGGTTCCAATAGAAGCGTTTGTCGGGCGATGAAACGGCCTCTCCGTGGTTGCGAATCTGGCGAGGCATTTCGGCGGCACTTTGTCGTTTAGTCAGGATAAACCCCTCACCCGCGGTTATGACCTTCTCCTCTCACAGGCTGAAGCATGCGACGCTGCCAAATGTCCCCACTGGACGACCGGAGATCTCTGCGCCCAGCGCTTGCGCACAATCCTCGACAACTGCGATGCCGAGGCGATCTGCGATGTTGCCGATGCTGACGACGTCGGCGGGACTGCCGTTGAGATGTACAACGATGACAGCCCGAGTACGCGGAGTAACGGCTTGAGCGAACGTGTCTGAAGTGATACAGAGTGTCTCTGGGGTCGACGTCCGCGAAGACGGTTCTAGCACCAAGGTGGACAATGGGTGCCGCTGACCCGACAAACGTGTGGGCAGGAACGATCACCTCATCGCCTGGCTTCACGCCAAGGGCAATGAGTGCCAAGTGCACAGCCCCTGTGCCGGACGAAACCGCGACACACTCCGCCACCCTGTGGTGATCTGCGGGCACATCTTCAAGGGTGCGTACAACCTCGCTCGACGTGCTGAGTCGACCCGATCGCGGAACAGCGATGACCGCCTGGATGTCCTCGTCGGATATGCCCGGCCCGCGTGGAAGGTTCAATCTGTCCATACTTTACGGTGGCGCTTCTCACGGTATAGTTACATGGTGGATTGCGCAAGCGAGGGCGAGGAGGCCGTGAGCGCGACGGCACTTCAGCGTTGGATATGTGGCGAACTGGGCCGGGGGTGGACCCTCGACGCGACACGGCAATTGCCTGGCAGGCGCGCAGGAAAGGTGTACTTCGTAGACGCGAGATCACCGTATGGCAAGCGACACCGGTTAGTATTGAAGCTCTTTCCTCCCGATGAGCCCGACGCGGTCAATACCGAGAGTTGTGGAATCCAGATTGCAAGCGGTGCTGGTGTACCCGTACCCGATATACTTGCACGAGACAACGGCATCGCACTTGGCACCGGCTGTATTCTGATGACTCGCCTGGTGGGAAGGCCCATTGTTCGTCCACGCACGGGATGGACATGGCTGGTTGCGCAGCTCGCAGAAATCTTGTTGGCAATTCACTCCGCCGATGCGGCATCAGCGGTGCTTGGCACCTACGAACCACACGCGGTCGGCGAACCCACACGACGCCCAAGCAAGCATTGGCCGCACACCATGTGGCAACGCTGTACGCAGGTGTTCCAGTCGCGTCCGCCAGACGACCCTGTCGGGTTTCTTCACCGCGACTACCACCCTGGAAACGTGGTCTGGTCCTCCAGCAAGCTTAGTGGCGTTGTGGACTGGTCTGCGGCGTGTATAGGGTCTCCGTGGGCTGATGTTGCTCACTGTCGATTCAACTTGTGGCGATGGCATGGTGCCGAAGCTGCCGATGCATTTGTCACAAAATACTGGAAGCTTCGCCCTGACCTTCCCCCATACCATCCGTACTGGGACATCGCCACCGCGATGAGCATCCCGTGGCCAATTCGGGAGATCGTGCTCCGTTCCGCAGTCGATCGACTCGCGTCCACCAACGAGCCGCGTCCTCCTACTCTCTAGGAGCGATTATGCAGAGTAACGCAGAACGGCAGGGTCTACCCGGTGCAGGCGATGAGCGGCCATGCTATATTGATGTAGACGCAATCCAGGAGGACCTGGTACACGAGGACCGGCGTTTCGAGCAGTTCGCTCGTTCGATTCGGACGGTCGGATCCACATGGTATTGCTATGTCGGCCACGGGCTCGTCCACATGATCGCTCTCTTTCTTCGCTTCATCCCTGATCACGTTAACCTAGCATTCATAGGCGGCGGTCTTGATGCAGATGAGCGTGCGATTCTGTCCGAATACCACAGACCCGTCTTCTACCTCGACCGAGCGGTTGATCCAAACGCCCTGTACGAGATGATGTTCCGCACCGAAATGCAAGCCTTCGGGTGGATTGACCTCGACTGCTTGGTGATCAACAGCGACTGGTTCCGCGAGATCGAACTGAGGCTAAGCGAGAATGTCGCGATGTCCGGACCATTCTCGTATGGCCCTATACCTCTGCGAGGCACTCCATTCGCGTTGTTCCACCCGGCAGCGATAAGAGACATCAACGACGCAGTAGGTGTGCCAACATCACCTTGTTCGTACTCGTACGAGGTCACCAGCGCCGGGCGCGACGCGCCGGGCTTTATGTGTCGACTTATCACGGCCGAGCATGACGCTCTCCTCCATTCGGTGCTCGCATTCACGGGACTCCGCATCCCGTACCCTCAAGAAGGAATTGTCGATGTGTACCACGACGGCACCGAGATCAAGAGCCTTGATCGATCAGCGAATTCATCGCGTGATGGCGTCGCTTACGTTGTATTCAGCCCACTCGTTCTCTACCAACTAATGGCCCTAGCCACAGGAAAACGGATCGACCAGTTCCGGGCGTTGCCGGGGAACAAGGCAGCGACGGCAGAGGTCGTTCATCCTGGACGGATCGCTTACTGGACCGGAGCTGGACCGCTTCGCAACCTAGATGGATCGCTCAGCTGGGCAGGCTGGGCTGCCGCGTTCGACGCGTTGGCCCTCGATCAGTTCGTTCGTTCGGGCCACGCACCCACAGCGTACGAGGTTCGATTCCACGACCTCGTACGCCGGTTGCAGCACCTCGGCATGTCACCGGGGAGTCTTGCACGTGAAATCGGTCTACGCCTGCGCGCCGCGGGGGTGGCGAGTTCCGACGAACGCTGGACACCGCTCCTGGACACACGCGAAGAACCGCGCTTGTGAACGTCAACCGTGGCGCAACCGGAGGCGGTCGACTCTTCACCGGAAGTCACGCATGCCCGCGAGGTGCTGATCGAGCTGTGGCGAAGTCCAAGCATCGCTCTTCATCCACAGCTTCCTGGCAGTCGCCTCCCTAGTACGGCAGCCGGACTTCGTGATCTTCACGTCGTGAGGGTCGTTCGGCGGTGGTAGTGGCTGGCTCTGGCTCGGTGTTGATGTTGGCGTCGCTAGATTAACCGGTGCAGTCGGTGGCGATGGACGGTTCACCGGGTTCAAGACAGCTGCCGCCGAAGAGTTGCCCGACGCGGCCCCGGTGATGGACCCGTTCGACGTCATGCGGCCAGTCACGCGAGGCATCTGTGGGAGACCCTGACAATCCCTTACCAGGTGAAGAAGTGGCGTGACGCGAACCCCGACACCGAGATCGAGGACGGACAAGTGTTCACCCAACCGTGGGTGATGGGCCCAAGCCGATCAGCGGAAACGGATGATCTTCTACCAGTACCGTGCCGATAGGGCCCCGCCGCACGTTGAAGGGGATTGATCAGCAGATCGCGAAAGCCGAGAAGGCGATCGCCGGGAAGACCGCGGTGAAACGGAGCGAGAGACCCAACTGGGACAACGATTGAGCCTCGAGCAACCGATCGATCTCGGCCCAGCCGATCCGCCGCAGAGTCCGTCCGTCATGGTGCACAAGTCCCTGCGGGCCGATCTCCAGGAACATCCGGCGGAAGCGAAGAGCCCGCCGAACGAAGATCACCAATACGACCAGAATGAAGAGCCACAGCGCCACGATCAAGGCCACCATGATCACCGCGAGGGCGAACGGCGCGGTCAGGGCGGCTACCGCCCGCGGGCCAAGCATCACAATCGTGACCGCGAGGATCACCGCGACGAGGACCGGAAACGCGGTGACGTAGACCTTCCACCAGCGCGCGACCTGCCAGCGACGCCATTCCGGCGAGGGCTGGCGCTGCCCGTACTCTGCCGGCTGGTTCTGGTGACTCATGTCGCTCTCACCCCAGCCGCTGCCGCGGCGCAGACGGCGCGGAGCAAGTGATGTTCAACGGCCTCGGGTGACAACATGCGGATAACCGTGCCGCGTGGACGACAGGAACTGTAGTGACTTATGTCAGATCAGGAGGAACGGGCTGTGGAGCCAGGGCGCGGCAGATCGCGACCTCAGGCGGACCCGGTGACCACGTTTGCGCCCTTGACGTGCGCGTCGATCTAGGTCAACGGATCCGGGCCGGCTGGCCAAATCAGGCAACGAAGCCGCAACGTTCAGGCCGGGCGGTCTGAGACTCGCTGCGGTCGGCGTCGCTGCCTGTTCGGATTGGTGGCCGGCCTCTGCACGCTCAGCGGCCAGCTTGCCGTCGGAAACGGGAACACCCTGCCGGCGGTCCCGGTCGGTCAGCAGCTGAGCTGCTCGGCGAACCAGTCGGCGAGCTGGGGCCGCCACAGCCACGGCGAATTGGCGCACAGGTGATCACCGTCCTCGACCAGCAGCAGCTCGGCCGCCGGTGCCTCGGCGACCAGCCGACGTGCCTCGTCCGCGGTGCAGAGTTGATCTTGCCCGCCGGCCACCACCAACAGTGGTTGCGGTACCTCCGGAGCGACCAGCTCAAGGTTGATCAACTCGGTGAAGTCCCGAGCGGCGGCCTCTTCCGTCGGGGCGCACATCGTCCGCAGCCGGACGATCTGCCGGACCAGCGGCCACAGCTGGTCCCAGGGGCCGAGCCGGTACGGACCGGTGACAGTGGCGACGGCGCGGATCCGGGGTTCATGGGCCGCCACTCGCGGAGCGTAGAACCCGCCGAGGCTCAGCCCGACCAGCCCGATCCGGTCCAGGTCCAGCCCGGCCGGCCGGCCCAGGGCGTCCAGGGCGGCACCGACCACCAACTCGTAGTCGGCCCGCGCCGGGATGCGCTGGGACAGGACGCCCTGGCCAGGCCCGTCGAGCGACAGGGTGGCCAGCCCGCGGGCGGCCAGGGCGTCGGCCAGCACGGCGAACTCCGCGGTGCTGGAATCCAGTCCGGGAACGATGATCACCAGCGGCGTACTGGAACCGCTGACGGCCGGTCGGCGCAGCAGCCCCCCGGGAACCGGCCGACCCCGGCACGTCGATCCGCTGCACCACCTCGCCGGCCGCGGTCAGTCCCTCGACCAGGCTGTCCCAGGCCAAGCCGGCAGCCCGGCGATGGTGATCACCATCGGGATGAGGAACACAGGTCGCCAGGTGGAACCAGCGAGACGCAGCCCGGAACGCCCCGGCCGCGCTGACCGACCGCCCTTCGTCCGCAGCCCAACCCGCCCGGTCGAGGTGGCGATGGCTGGCCGCGACGCACAGCGCGGGCCAATCAGCAGGCTCGATCAAATCGGCCGTGACCGCGGTGTATTCATGGGGATCGATGCCGGACAACGTGGCCCGGGTGCGGGTGCCGTCGACGAACGCCGGGATAAGCGTCGATTCACCGAGGAATTCCTCGAGCGGTTCCGCTGCGGGTAGCTTCATGCCGCCAGACGCTAGGCGTTAGAGCGCGGTCGAAGGCAAGTGATCACCGGAAATCGAGAAGCATCTGGCCCATTCCTGGTCGCGGTCGGCTGGTGTCAGGAGCGCGAACTCCGCGGGGTGCGATGCCAGGCGAATTCGAACCCTCTGTCGCTGACTACGTCGTTTGTAGGGATCAGCGAGTAGTATCGCGTGTTGAACTGTCCTTGCAGCTCTTCAGCTCGGTCGTCGTCTCCAAGGGCCCCGCTCGTCGCGATCGCGCCGGCCGCGAACCGGTGCCGGACTAGAATCCGGGCTGGTCAAGCCATGGAACGGGGTCGCGCATGCCAACGCATCGGTCGGCAGGCACGACGACCTCTGGTCGCTGGCCGACCGGTACTACGGCGATCGATCGGCCTGGCGGCTGATCTTCGATGCGAATCGCGGCGTTCTTCAGGACGAGAACACTCCGCTGAAGCCCAAGCTGTTGCTGATCATCCCGCTCAACGCCAAGGACGCGCCGACTGGTCGGACGTCAACGACGACGAGTACGGCGTCGATCGAGGACCGCGACCGAGACGAATCGACTCCCGCCGACAATCCGGACGAGACGATGCAACAGCTGGGCCTCGAGGAACATATCAAGCCTGCGACCCGGCCGAAGCCGACGGCACAAGCTGTTCAGGGCAGGGGTCTGGTTCGTCCTCATGGTCCTGGCGTTGATCGTCATGCATCTCTACGGAGTGATCGACTTCGTTCCGTGCTGATTTGAGTGGAGCCCGGAGTGCAGGCAGCAGACGCCCACCGGGACAGAATCCTGATCATGGACCGATGCGGGACTGTTGAGACCCGCGACCTCATCGGACCCCTCAGAGTTGATCACCCAGTTTGAATCCGCGGTCCCCGACTTTCCTGCGGGTGTAGGAGAAGCCGTCGGCGCCGACGGTGACGGCCTCCTCGGCCGGATCGGAGCGCTGGGTGACCGGCACGCGGACGCCGTCGAGGTCGAGCACGGGTGACGCCTCGGCGTACCAGCTCGGCACGACCGGATTGCCCCACCAGTCTCGGCGCTGGTTGTCGTGCACGTCCCAGGTGACCACCGGGTTGTCGGGATCGCCGGTGTAGTAGTCCTGGGTGTAAAGCTCGACCCGGTGGCCGTCGGGGTCGCGCAGGTAGAGGTAGAAGGCGTTGGAGACGCCGTGCCGGCCCGGTCCGCGCTCGATCAGGTCGGATCGGCGGAGGGCGCCGAGCCGGTCGCAGATCGCCAGCACGTGGTGTTGCTCGGGCGCGGCGAAGGCCAGGTGGTGCAGCCTCGGCCCGTCGCCGCCGGTCAGGGCGACGTCGTGCACGGTCGGCTTGCGCCGCAGCCAGGCGGCGTAGGTGACGCCTTGATCATCCCGGATGTCCTCGGTCACCCGGAACCCGATCCCTTCCAGATAAGCGATCCCGGACTCGAGGTCGGGGGTGACCTGGTTGACGTGATCAAGCCGGGCCAAGGATCCGGTCCGGTGCAGGTCGTAGCGCCAGGTGAGCCGCTCGACGTGCTCGACCGTGTGGAAGAACTCGTACGGGAAGCCGAGCGGGTCGATCACCCGGACGGCGTCGCCCACGCCGTCGACGAAGCCGTCCGGCTCCCGTCGGGTCGGGCAGCCGAGCGCCCGGTAGTAGGCCTCAGCCGCGTCGACGTCGTCGGGCCGGCGGACCCGGAAGGCGATCGCCGCCGCGGCCGGCACCGGTCCGGTCCGCAGCACCAGGTTGTGATGGATGAACTCGTCGAGGGTCCGCAGATAGAGTGCGTCGGCGGTCTCCTTGGTGATCACCAGACCCAGGATGTCGACGTAGAACTCCCGGGCGGCGGCAAGATCGGAAACGACCAGTTCGACGTAGCCGCAGCGCAGGATGTCGGGTGGACTCGGCAACTGTGCTTGCCCTTCGACAGGCTCAGGGAACGGATGATCATCGGTCATGATCGAACTCCGAATCGGGGCGTGTGCACGGGGCCGAGACTGACGTGCACGGCCTGCTGGTGGGAATAGAAGTCGAGCGAGCGGTAGCCGCCCTCCTGGCCGAGGCCGGAGGCCTTGATCCCGCCGAACGGAGTCCGCAGATCGCGGACGTTGTGCGAGTTGAGCCAGACCATGCCGGCCTCGACCCGGTGGGCGAAGGTGTGCCCGCGTTCCAGGTCGCGGGTCCACAGGTAGGCCGCGAGCCCGTACCGCACCGCGTTGGCCAGCGCCAGCGCCTCGTCCTCGGTGTCGAACGGGGTCAGCGTCACCACTGGGCCGAAGATCTCCTCGGTGAAGATCCGGGCCTCCGGTCCGACGTCGGCGAAGACGGTCGGCGCGACGAAGTTGCCGTGCTCCAGGCCGGCCGGCCGGCCGCCACCGGCGAGCAGCCGGCCCTCGGACCGGCCCTGCTCGATGAAGCCGAGCACCTTGGCGCAGTGCTCAGGATGGACCAGGGTGCCGACCTCGGTCGCCGGATCGCTCGGGTCGCCGACGATGATCTTGCCGGCGCGCTCGGCGTACCGGGCGCAGAACTCGTCATAGACGGTGCGCTCGATCAGGATCCGGCTGCCGGCGGTACAGCGTTCGCCGTTCAGGGAGAAGACGCCGAACAGGGTGGAGTCGATCGCCGCATCGAGATCGGCGTCGGCGAAGACAACGGCCGGCGACTTCCCGCCGAGCTCCATCGACAGACCCTTCAGCATCGGCGCCGCCCGGGCGAAGATCGTCTGCCCGGTCGCCGACTCACCGGTGAACGAGATCAGGGGGACGTCCGGGTGCGCGACCAGCGCGTCCCCGGCCTCCTCCCCCAGCCCGTTGACCAGGTTGTAGACGCCCTCCGGTACGCCCGCCTCGGCGAAGATCTCGGCCCACAAGCTCGCCGACAGCGGCGTGAACTCGGCCGGTTTCAAGATCACCGTGCAGCCCGCCGCCAGCGCCGGCGCGAGCTTCCAGCTCTCCAGCATGAACGGCGTGTTCCAGGGCGTGATCAGTCCGGCGACGCCGACCGGCTTGCGGTGCACGTAGTTGAGCTGCCGGCCGGGCACCTGGAAGGTGTCGTCGGACTGGGCCACGATCAGGTCGGCGAAGAACCGGAAGTTCTCTGCCGCCCGCTGCGCCTGGCCCAGGGCCTGGGTGATCGGCAGCCCGGAGTCGAAGGTCTCCAGCTCGGCCAGCCGCTGGTCCTGGGCGGCGACCCCGGCGGCGATCTTGGTCAGGATCGCGGCCCGCTGCCGCGGCACCATCCCCGGCCAGGGCCCCTCGGTGAACGCGGCTCGGGCCGCGACGACGGCGCGGTCGATGTCCTCGGACCGGCCCGCGGCAGCGGTCAGATAGGGCTGGTTGGTCATCGGGTCCAGCACCTCGAAAGTGCCGCCGGAGCGGCTGTCGACGTGCTTGCCGCCGATGTAGTGGCGCAAGCAGTCGGGCACTCCCGCGGGCTTGTCGGACATGATCAACTGCTCCCTTCGGCGGTCGGGCTGAGGAACTCGGCACCGGCGGCCAGCAGTTCGGCGATCTTGGCCCGGCCGGGTTCGGTCGGTTCGATCAGTGGCGGCCGGACATGACCGGACCTGATCAGTCCGCGCTGCTGCAGGACGAGCTTGGCCGGTGCCGGGTTGGTCTCGGTGAACAACAGATCGACCAGCGGGTGCAGTCCGTAGTGGATCCGGCGGGCGGCGGCGAGATCGCCGTCGACCCAGTGCCGAAACATCGCGGCACACGCGGCCGGCGCGAGGTTGGCGGTGGCACTGATGTAGCCGGCGCCGCCGAGGGCAAGCAGCGGCAGGCAGAGCAGCTCGATGCCGGACCAGACCAGCAGCTCCGGCCCGCACCGGTGCAGCACCCGGGAGAAGTGCTCGAAGTCCTTGGTGGTCTCCTTGATCCCGACGAAGTTGTCCAGGTCGATGAACAGCCGGGCCACCGTCTCCGGCGCAAGATCGACCGCGGTCCGGCTGGGCACGTTGTAGGCGATGATCGGCAGCTCCGGGAACTCCCCGGCCACCGTCGCATACCAGCGATACAAGGCCTCCTGGGTCGGCCGCGCATAGTACGGGGTGATGATCAACACGGCATCCGCACCGGCCTCGGACGCGGCCGCGGTCAGCTCCAGGGTCTCGTCCAGCTTGGCACTGCCGGTGCCGGGCACGAACGGCACCCGATCGGCGACGGTACGAGCGACCAGCCGGATCGCGTCCGCCCGCTCGGTGATCGTCTGCGCACTCGGCTCGCCGGTCGAGCCGCCGATCGAGATCCCGTCCGACCCCTGGCCGAGCTGCCATTCGATCAGCCCGACCAGGCTCTCCTGGTCGACCGCGCCATCGGCGGTGAACGGGGTGATCACCGGGGCGATCGACCCCCGGATCTGTGCCGGGTCGCTCCGGAACCTCATCGCCGACTCCTTCCGTTGCGGTGTTCGAGAAAGGCCTGCAGGGTCGCGTCGCGGTGCTTACGAACTGCCGCCTCCACCCGGGTGGCGCCTGCGCCGCCGGCGATCAAGGTGATCAACTTCTCGTGCTCCGCGACCGACAGCCGGGCCCGGCCGGGGACGAAGCTGAACGTCGAGTCGCGCAGCCCGGCCAGCCTGGTCCGGGTCCGCCGGACCTGGTCGAGCAGGTGCCGGTTGGGGCAGCGACCGAACAGCGTCTCGTGGAACTCGAGATTGAGCCGAGTGAACTCGGTCGGATCGAAGTCGTCCAGGGTCCGGGCCAGCGCCGCGTTCAGTTCCCGGGCGCGGTCGAGATCGGCGTCGGTGATCAACGGGACGGCCAGCCCGGTGGCCACTCCCTCCAGCACGCCGAGGGTCTGCATCACGTCGACGTAGCTGGCGGGATCGGTCATCGCCACCTGGGCGCCGACGTTGCGCTCGTAGGTGATCAGGCCTTCGGCCTCGAGCATCCGCAGCGCCTCCCGGACCGGGGCCACGCTGATCTCCAGTTCCGCGGCGATCGCGCCGAGCACCAGCCGGAAGCCCGGCGGGTAACTGCCGTCGCCGATCCGGTCGGCCAACCAGGCATAGGCGCGCTGGGCCTTGGAACTCTCCGAGCCTTTCGAGCTCGCCGGGGCCTTCGATTCGATCATGGTCGCGGCTGCCACTGCCGGTAGCGTTCCTGCCACTCCGCATTCATCGGATAGAGGCCGTCGACCGCTGCGCCGGTCGCGACCTGCTCGGCGATGAAGGTCTCCTGGCGCTCCTGTTCGATCGCGTCGGCGACCACCTCGGCGACCAACCCGGGCGGGATCACCAGCACCCCGTCGGTGTCGCCGACGATCACGTCGCCGGGCTGCACCGTGGTCCCGCCGCAGGCGATCGTCTGGTCGACGTCCCAGGGCACGTGCCGGCGGCCGAGCACCGCCGGGTGTGCCGTGGCGTGGTAGACCGGCAGCCCGAGCTCGGCGACCGCGTCATGATCACGGATGCCGCCGTCGGTGATCACTCCGGCGGCCCCGCGCACCTGGGCCCGCAGCGCCAGGATGTCGCCGATGGTGCCGGTGCCCCGTTCGCCGCGGGCGTCGATCACCAGCACCTCGCCGGCCCCGAGGGTGTCGATGGCACGCTTCTGCGCGTTGAAGCCGCCGCCGTGGCTCTTGAACAGGTCTTCCCGGAGGGGCACCAGCCGCAGCGTCCGGGCCGTGCCGATCACTCGCTTGCCGGGGTGCAGCGGGACGACACCGTCGATCGAGACGTTGTCCAGGCCACGCCGGCGGAGTTGGGAGCTGAGGGTAGCGGTGCCAACTTGGCCCAGTGCCTCGATCAACTCGGCGGTCAGCGCTGGCTCCATGGCGGCTGGTTGATCACCGAGTCCGGCCGCCGCCGCACTGCCCCAGGCGTCGATCCGGGTCGCGTCGTCCACTTTCGGCCCGGCGCCGAACTCGGCCACCGGTACCGTGCCCTCGGTGACCGTGCTGATCAGCCGGCCACTGCTCGGCGCATCGTCGGCATCGGGGGCGTCCACCTCGACCTCGACCCGATCACCGGGCTTGATCACCGAGGCGCCGGCCGGGGTGCCGGTCAAGATCAGATCACCGGCCTCGAGGGTGATCAACTGGGACAGGTCGGCCACCAGCCGGGCGAAGTCGAAGATCAACGTCCCCGTGTCGTCCTGCTGCACGAGCGCGTCGTTCACCCAGGTCCGCAGCCGCAGCCCGTCCGGATCGATCCGCCCGGCCGGGATCAGCGTCGGTCCGACCGGGGTGAACCCGTCACCGCCCTTGGACCGCAGATTCGACCCCTTGTCGGCGTAGCGCAGATCATAGACGCCGAGATCATTCGCCGCGGTCACCCCGGCGACCCGGGACCACGCCTGCTCCGGCTCGACCCGGCGCGTCCGCTGCCCGATCACCAGTGCGATCTCACCCTCAAACGCCAGCAGCTCCGTCCCGGCCGGCCGCTCCACCGTCCCACCGGCGGAGGCCAATGAACTCACGGGTTTGAGGAAGTACGACGGCTGCGCCGGCGTCCGCCCCCGCTCCGCCGCCCGGGCGGCGAAGTTGAGATGCACCGCGATGATCTTGCTGGGATACGGCAGTCCGAGTCCACCGTCGTCGTACGGCAGCGCCCGAAACGGCAGCGGCGTCATCGCATCCGGAACCATCTCTGGATCGTATACGATCTCACCGACGATTGCCCAGAATCAACGGCAGGGCTATCGCTTCGTCACCGTCGCCGAACCGCTCGACGGACAGGCCACGCGGTGCTCAGCCAGTCGTACTCATCGGCTGTGACCGGCAGCACCACGCCGTGGCACGGGTCCTGCGGCAGCCGGAAGTCCGCGGCCGGAGTCCATCGCCCGCCGGCCAGGTCGGTCGTCTCGAAAGGGACGTAGCGGCGTTCCCGGGTGAACTCATCGATCCAGAGGAACCACCGGTCCTCGGTGTTCGACTGGTACACCAACGGGCCCTCTCCCCGACTGATCGCGTCCAGGCCGATGCCCTCCGCCAGCGGCTGCCAGTTGATCTTGGTCAGGGAGTCGGCGGTTTCGGAGAAGATCGACTTGCCGTGCGGCGCCTGGCCGCCGCGGTCTCGTTCGTCCTTGAGGAAGCGGTAGTACAGGCCCCGATGTCTGATCAGGGTGGCGTCGATCGTGTGCCACCCCCGGTCGATCCACACACGCGGCTCGGAGAATTCGCGGAAGTCCCCGGTGCTGGCGCACATGATCCGCTGGTGGCTTTCGCCTTCGTGCGCATCGTCTGGGTAGAGCGCCGAGGACCAGTGGACCAGGTAGGCGTCCTGCTCCGGGTCCCAGATCGCTTCGGGGGCCCAGGCGTTGCCGGCTTCGGGCGGAGCGACCTCGACGAGCCGGCCCTCTCCCCAATCCACCAGGTCCGTGGACTCCCAGATCATGATCGAACGGCTGCCATGGCGTACGTGCCGGTCCCAGTCGAGGCTGTCGTGGACGCGCAGATCGGTCGCCACCAGATAGAACCGATCGCCTTCCGGGGAACGTACGACGTGTGGGTCGCGGACGCCGCGCTCCCCCACGGTGGAGCGGAGGACCGGCTCACCGCCGTTGAGGTCGTCGAAGTGCAGCGGGTCGTTTCCGTCACTCAGGGCGAAATGGAGCTGCTCACCGTCGGCCGATTCGCGCTTGAAATGGACGTAGAGATACCCCGCGTACTCGCGGCTGGACCTCATCGGGCGTAGCACAGGGTGCCGAGTCCGAGTGAGTCGAAGCCGCCGGAGGTGGTGCCGTAGTGGCCGCCGCCGCCCTCGGGCCGGACCTTGCCGATCATCTCCCACACGTTCGGCATCGCACGGCCGAGCCGACCGTAGTAGTGGGAGTAGACCAGCTCCCACACCGGCCGCAGCTGTCCGCGCGCGTGATCGGAGATCTGGGTGTGCTCGTTGTAGGCGCAGTTGTGACCGTTGTGCCAGACGAACTTGGTGAAGGGCACGCTGTGCCCGTTGTTGTAGCGGGCGACATACTCCGCGGCCTTGGCGAAGGCGCTGTCGCGGGCGGAGTACAGGTCGACGCCCTGGTTCCAGGCCATCTCCATGAACTCGGCCATCAACCCGATGCCCATGATCGAATGGGCCTGGTCCCGCCCGGACTCCTGCCACTGCGCCAGGTTGCCGTGGAGGTGCGGAATCACGTGCTGGATCGAGCCTTGGCCCTTGCCGTTCCAGAAGTACTCGATGATCTCGTCGACCTTGGCCTGGTCGTCGTTGAAGATGCCGATGGCCAACACGGCCGCCATGGTGCACAGGTCCCAGTTGGCCCAGTAGTGGCCGTCGCAGGTGCCGTGCCGGCGGACCAGGAAGTCCTTGTTCATCGGATAGAAGACGTCAGCGAGCATGCCCTGGAACCGAGCCCGGTCGAAGCCGGGCGCATCGCGGACGAGTTCGGCGGCGTTGGCGGCCTGGTAGCCGTAGAGGCCGGCCGCCAGGGAGGCCTCGGTCCAGCCGCCGATCTCCTCGAGGGTGCCCGACCACGCGTTGAGGATCCTGACCGCGGCGTCGCGATGGGCGGTGTCGCCGCCGATCCGCCAGCGCAGCCCGTTCTGGTAGGCCGCGTGCAGGTCGTTCATGATCAGCGCATAGTTCTCGGGGTCGGTGCCGTTGTTGCCGCGGATGATCTTGGCGACCGGCCGCGGCTGCCAGCTCGCCGCTGAGTGCCGGTTGGTGATCAGCCGGTTCCAGCCGGAGAGCCACGGCTCCCGGTCGGCCTGGACGGCGCTCCGGATCCGGTCGAGGTCGGCCGTCCGGAGCAGCATTCCTGGGTGGGTGAAAGGCACGGCGTGGGCGGTGTTGATCGCGCCGACTCCGGCTGTCAGGCCGCCGGCGACGATTGCTCCTCCCCTGAGCAGGGTTCGCCGCCCGAAGCTGGGCCCGCGGCTGAGGTCGGTCTGGTGTCGGTCGGACATGATGCTCCTTTGCATTGGTCGGCCGTACTCCTCAGCCTTTGATGGCTCCGGTCAGTACGCCCTTGGTGAAGTAGCGCTGGAGGAACGGGTAGACAAGCAGGATCGGGATGGTCGCCAGGACGATCACCGCCATCTGCAGGGTGATGCCGGGTGGCGGCGGCTGATCCGGGGAGACGAATGCGCCGGGGATCTGGACGCCCGCGAGCACGTACTGCTGGAGCACCACCTGGATCGGCCACTTCGACGCGTCGTTGATGTACAAGAGGGCGTTGAAGTAGGTGTTCCAGTAGCCGACGGCGTAGAACAGGCCCATCACCGCGAGCACGGGTTTCGAGAGCGGCAGCACGATGCCCAGGAAGATCCGCCACTCCCCCGCGCCGTCGATCCGGGCCGCCTCGATCAACTCGCCCGGCAGGTTCATGAAGAAGTTCCGGATGACGATCATGTTGAACGCCGAGACCAGGCCCGGGATGATCAACGACCAGAGCGAGTCGAGCAGGCCGAGAGATTTGATCAGCAGGAAGTTGGGGATGATGCCGGCACTGAAGAACATCGTGGCCAGCACCATGATCAAGATCGCCTTGGAGCCGGGCACCTGCTTGGTCCGGGTGAGACCCCAGGCCAGCATCGATGAGACCGTCAACGAGAGCAGGGTGCCGACGACCGTCACCCAGAGCGAGTTCATCAAGCCCCGCGCGACCGTGCCGCCGTTGAAGATTGCCCGGTACGCGTCCAGCGAGAACTCGGTCGGGAAGATCACTCCGGCGCGGGCCTGCGCCGGCGAGGCGAAACTCATCGCGATCACGTACACCAGCGGGTAGAGCATGGTGATCACGATGACGATGATCACCAGCGCCTTGATCGTACGCAGCCATAGCGGCGCCGGATTCAGCCAGGGTGGCATCCCGGCCCGACCGCGGCGGTGCGCATCCCTCGGTGGCACGAGGGTCTGGGTCGTCATCAGAAGATCCCCTCGCCGCCGAAGCGCTTGGCGAGCCTGTTGGCGCCGAGCACCAGGATGGTTCCGATCACGCCCTTGAGCAGGCCGGCGGCCGTGGCCACTCCCCACTCGCCGCCGAGCACGCCGCGGAAGTAGACGAAGGTGTCCAGGACCTGCGCGGCGTCCGCCCCGACCATCGGCTGCTGCAGCAGGAGTTGCTCGAAGCCGACGGTGAGGATGCTGCCGAGGTTGAGGATCAGCAGCAGCGTCGTGACCGGGATCAGCCCCGGCAGGGTCACGTGCCAGATCCTTCTCCAGCCCGAGGCGCCGTCGACCGCCGCGGCCTCGTACCGGTCCTGCGGGATCCCCGCGATGGCGGCGAAGAAGATGATCGTGCCCCAGCCGATGTCCTTCCAGATACCCTGCGCGACCACGAGCGGCTTGAAGGTGTCGGCGTTGGTCATCGCGTTGAACCCGGCGATTCCCCAGTCCGACAGGACGTTGGCAACCAGACCGCCGCCGCCGAGCACCTGCTGCCAGACCGAGATGATGATCACCCAGGACAGGAAGTGCGGCAGGTAGACGATCGTCTGGACCATCCGCTTGATCCTCCTCGACAGCAGCGAATCGAGCAGCAGGGCCAGCGCGATCGGTGCCGGGAACGCGAAAATCAACTGCAGGAAGGCGATCAGCAGCGTGTTCCGCAGCGCCGTCAGCACCTCGGGGTCGGTGAAGATCGCCTGGAAGTTCTCCAGGCCGACCCAGGGCGATCGGGCGAATCCGCGGAACGGTGAGAAGTCCTGGAAGGCGACGATGTTGCCGAGCATCGGCACGTACGCGAACACCAGGCTGAACAGCGCGCCGGGAAGGATGAACGTGTACATCCAGCGTTCGCGCCAGATCCGCTGGCGTAGCGTGACGATACGGCGCTGCGGCGGAGTCGGGGCCGGCGCCGAGGTCTCCTGCTGCTCCGCCTCGGCGTCGGCGACGGTCTGGGCGCTCATCTACTTCGCCTCGTCGAGCGCCCTGGCGTATTCGGTGCGGATCTGCTCACCGCCGGCCGACCGATAATCGGCGACGAACGAGTCGAGAGCGGCGACGCTCTCCCGCCCGGTGACGACCCCGCGCTCGAAGTCGTTGAGCAACTCCATCAGCTGATTTCCCTTGCGAACAAAGGTCTCCGAGGACGACTCCAGGCCCTCCAGGTCACGAACGATCGACTTCTGGGCCGCGCTCTCCATCGTCCTGGCGAACGACTCGGCCCACGACTTGTTGGCCGGGTGGCCACGCCAGGACAGCTCGCCCGAGTCCACGGCGATGTACTGGACGCCGAGCTCAGTCGCGTTCTTCGTGATCTGGACCGGCAGTCCGTTCTCGTCGAAGTCGTAGTGGCGGCCCTCGATACCGTTCTGGACGAACAGGTTCTCTTCAGAGCCGTACGGCGCGGAGAGGTAGTCCAGGACGTCGAGCACCTGGTGCAGCCGGCCCTCATCTTCCCCGAGCTGGTGCGACAGGCAGGTCGAGCGGCCGTACGGGATGTTCTGTACCACCAGCTGGCCGGTGCCGTCGAAGCCGGGCAGGTCGAAGAAGTCGATCTTCGCGCCAGGCAGGTCGGCCTCCTTCTGGGCCATGCCGGCGGCACCGAGGAACATGCCGTGGGACTGCCACTCCAGACCTGTCCCGGAGACGATGTCCGCGGCGTTGGTCGTCATCGCGACCGGGTCGAAGACACCCTCCTGCCAAGCCTGAGCGAGCCAGGTGAGCATCAGCCGGAAGTTCTCGGTCTCGCACCCGTGGACCAGCTTGCCACTCTCGTCCCGCTGCCAGTCGGCGCCGACCTTGAACAGCCGCCGCCACATGATCGGCTCGTACTTGTTGACCCCGTAGACCACCCGGCCTCCGGAGTCCTTGCCGAGGGCACTGATCTCCTTGAGCATGATCAACAACTGGTCGGCGTCGGTCGGTGCGGCACCGATGCTGGTCTGCCCGGCCAGATCCGTCCTGATGATCGGGAAGTTGGTGATCGGCGGGACGAGCGAGGGGACCTGATAGATGCGGCCGTCCTTGAGACTGGCCTGCCAGATGTGTTCCTGCCGGGCGGCCAGGTTGGGCCACCGGAGGATCTTGTCTCCGGCGAGGAGCTCACTGAGATCGAGGAAAGCGCCGTCGCGAATGCCCTGCAAGTTGACCGCGCTCTGGTCGTTCAGGAAGACGAGGTCGGGGATCTCGCCCGAAGCGAGCATGGTCGAGAACTTCTCGTCGTAGACCGGCTGCGGGACGAACTGCGGCTCGAAGCTGACCCCGAGACGCTTGTTCAGCTCCGTCCAATACGGATTCTTGTCGAGCGGCTTGGGCGGGTCGCCCCAGGTGAGCTGGAACGTGGTGACGGTGCCGCCGGAGCCGGGTGTGCGATCCACGGACCTGAAGTACGTCTGAGGCGCATCGGTGTAGATCGGGAGCATGCCCGAGATGTCGCTGGTGAAATAGGGCTTGATGTCGAGGGTCGGGGCGGCCCGATAGTTCGGCAGTGTGAATTCGACACCTTCCGCGGCCGGGCCCGCATCGTTGGAACATGCGCCGAGCACTCCGCCGGCGGCGAGGCCGCCGGCTCCGAAGCCAGCGGCTCGGAGGAACGTACGACGGGACAGTGCGACCATGGCTGGTCCTCCTGCGGCGTTGATGGAGGTTGACAGAACGTACGGATGAGCCGGGCGTCCCCCGCCCTGCCAACGTGATCGGCACGCGAACGATGCGCGCCGGGATAACGTTATCCAGCCTAACCGGACTTCAGGAAAACGTCTATCCTGTCGATCATGAACGCCCCGAAGTCCTACCGAGCGCCGGTGCTCGCCGACGTCGCCAAGGCGGCCAACGTCTCCGTCCCGACCGTCTCGCGGGTGCTCACCGGTACCAAGTACGTTGCGCCCGAGCTGAAGGAGCGCGTCCACGATGCGATCGCCGCCCTCGGCTACCGGCCCAACGGGGCGGCCCGGTCGCTGCGTTCGAGCCAGCGCACGCTGGTGTCGGTGCTCGCCGGCGGCACCGCCAACTACGGCTACGCGCTGACGATCCAGGGCATCGAGATCGCCGCGAGGCAGGCCGGCATGGCCGTGTCGATCACGGTGGTGGAGTCGGCTTCCGACGAGCACGTGAAGCGGGCCGTGGATCTGACGTTGTCCCAGCCGACCGCCGGCGTGATCGTCCTGGAGTTCGACCGCGCCGGCCTGCGGGCGTCGCGGTCCCTTCCGGACGGTCTGCCGTCGGTGGTGGCGGGCGGCGGCTCGCGGCGGGTCGGCCCGATCCCGGCGGCCCTGATCGACGAGCGCGCCGCCGGCCGCCGGGCCACCGAATACCTGCTCCGCCTGGGACACCGGACCGTGCACCACGTGGCCGGGCCGACCGAGGGCAAGCACTCCGGGCGGACCGAGGGCTGGCGGGCGGCGCTGAAGGCGGCCGGCCCCCCCGTGCCGCAGATCATGAACGCCGAGTGGGACGTACGGTCGGGTTATCGGTGGGGCGAGCGGCTCGCCGGGCGGAACGACGTCACCGCCGTGTTCTGCGGCAACGACGAGATCGCCCTCGGCGTCATGCGCGCCCTGACGGACCGCGGCCTCGACGTGCCCGGGGACGTCTCCATCATCGGCTTCGACGACCAGCCCCTGGTCTCGCTGTGGCGACCGGCGTTGACGACCGTGGACCAGGACTTCGAGGACCTCGGATCCCGCGCGTTCGGCCTGCTGTTACGGCAGACCGAAGGCGAGACCGACCTGCCCGCCTCGGTAGCCACCCCCGAGCTGGTGATCCGCGAGTCGACCGCGCCGCCACCGCCCCGCTGACGAAGAGTGCCGGACCGCTCAGTGAGTGGACGCAAATGGCAACTGGAAGCGCAGAAATCGTGGCCAGGGCGTCCACTCGGCGCAGGGGTTCCATGGACGATCCATCCGCCATCGACGCAGGCCACGTCTATTCGATGTGGGTCTCCCCTCCGGGATGTCGCGAATGTGCCCCGATCCCGAACCTATCCGGGATTTCCACGTGGAATGGTCAAACTCGGGGCACATTCGCGACATCCCCTACCTAACGCACGCTCCCAAAGACGCGGAGCTCAGCGATGTTCAGGTAGTAGCGGAACTCCGCGACCGGGACCGACGGGCCGTTGCGGACTCGCAGGTAGCGCCAGGCACCGTCGTCGAGCGACGGAAGGTTCTGCCAGGCGAGGGTCTTGAAGGTCGGGTCGGTCAGCCGGGTCCACTGGTTCAGGTCGTTCGACCCTTCGAAGACCAGGCCTTCCATCCTGGCCAGGTTTCTCTCGTCCTGGCGCGCCAGGAAGTCGATCCGGTCGATCGAGACCGCGGCGCCCTGGCCGAGGTCCCAGATCAGGCTGGCCTCGCTCTCGACATCGGCGACATCGGCGAACGTGGCGACGTTGCCGTCGAACACGGCCTTCGAGTGGGCGACCTTCCCCGGGTCGGGTTCGCCGTCAGCACCTATCACCGTGGCCGTTCCCCCGACATCCGTCAGGTGGTGATCATCGGAATAGTAGAGCGCGGTGAAGTCGGTGGTGCCGGTCACGGTCGCCGCGGCCTTGCCGTCTTCGGTGGTGTAGTCGATGGTGATCGGCACCGGCCCGGCGGGATGGCCCTCGGTCAGTACGGCACTGGCCGTCCAGGTCAGTCCGTCCGTGCTGACCGCCTCGACCGCCTGGCCCGCAATCGTCACCGAGACGTCGCTGATCGGCTTCGGGCTGGAGAAGGCCAGCTTCGCCGTGTCAGCGGGCGTCACCCGTTCGCGCAGGGCGTCGGCAGAGGTGAGCGAGACGTCGGCGACCGTCCCCGGCACCTCGCTGCGGTCGCCGAAGATCCGGAACTCGCCGATCGACCAGATGCCCGGGCCGGCCGGGTCGATCGGGATGCCGGGCTCGTCGACCTGGAGCTTG
>CAVUZU010000016.1:0-1692522 GCA_963746025.1 uncultured Actinomycetota bacterium | reverse complement strand
TTGCGGCGGCAGGGATCGGCCGTCCTCAAAAAGCCAGCTGTGCGCGTTCGTGGGGTTGATCGAGCAGCGCCAGCCGATCCGGCCGCCAGAGCCGGTCGTCGACCGTGAGCAGGCCGTCGCGCCGCAGCAGCCACACCTCCTCGTGGGCGACGTGCAGCAGTGCCTCGCCGGGGATCCGCGCCAGCACAGCCAGCACCAGCCGCAGCACGGCGGTCTCCTGCGCCTCGAAGTCGCCGGCCCGGCTCAGTCCGAAATAGACCGCCACCGCCGGCGCGAAGCCGAACTGCGCCTGCACCGGATCCGGCGGATCGTCTTCTGCCTCATCGATGTCGAACCAGCCCCGTGGCCCAGCGTGCCCCGGCTGCCCTGGTACGCGGCGACGAGCCCCGGACCGGCGCCGATCATGGCGTCGAGGACGGCGCCCGGGGTCGCCGGCGCGCTCAGCTCCAGCTTGTACATCTCCGACACCGGCGGGTCACCCGGCGGGAGGTTGGCGGTGCTGCCGGTAATAGGAGATCAGCGAACGGGTGGAGGGGTCCTGCGCGGCCAGGGCCGACTCGTCGCCGGCGACGGCCGGGGTGACCTGTTGGGCCAGTTGTTTGCCCAACTCGACGCCCCACTGGTCGAAGCTGTCGATCCCCCAGACCGCGCCCTGGACGAAGGTCAGATGCTCATACAGCGCGATCAACTGGCCGAGCGCGGCCGGGGTCAGCGCCGGGGCCATTTTCGGGTTAGATGGCCGGTTGCCGGTGAACACCCGGGCCGGGACGATCGCCTCTTCCGTGCCCTCCGCGCGGACCTCGTCGGCGGTCTTGCCAAACCCGAGCACCGCGGTCTGGGCGAAGAAGTTGGCCAGGAACAGTTCGTGCACGTCGGTGTCGCCGTCGCCAGCGGGTGGCTCGGGTTGGCGAAGGCGATGAAGTCGGTCGGGATCAGCCGGGTGCCCTGATGGATCAGCTGATAGAACGCGTGCTGGCCGTTGGTGCCGGGCTCGCCCCAGAACACCTCGCCGGTGTCCGTGCCGACCGGTGACCCGTCGTAGCGGACACCCTTGCCGTTGGACTCATCGTCAGCTGCTGCAGGTAGGCCGGGAAACGATGCAGATACTGCGCGTACGGCAGCACGGCATGGGTCTCGGCGCCGAGGAAGTTGCCGTCCAGATGTTGATCAAGCCGAGCAGGATCGGCAGGTTGCGGGCCGGCTCGGTGCTGCGGAAGTGCTCGTCAATGGCGTGGAAGCCGGACAGGAACTCGGCGAACCGCTCGGGGCCGATCGCCACCGCCAGTGAGGTGCCGATCGCCGAGTCGACCGAGTAGCGGCCGCCGACCCAGTCCCAGAAGCCGAAGGCGTTGGCCGGGTCGATGCCGAACGCCTCGACCTTCTCCAGCGCCGTCGAGACCGCGACGAAGTGCTTGGCCACGGCCTCCTTGGCTTGATCAGCACCGTCGCCGATCGCTCCCGCCGCGCGGAGTTGATCAAGCAGCCAGGCCTTGGCCAGCCGAGCGTTGGTCAGCGTCTCCAGCGTGCCGAACGTCTTCGACGACACGATGAACAGGGTCGTCTCCGGATCCGCCCCGGCCGTCTTCACGGCCAGGTCGGTCGGGTCGATGTTGGAGATGAACCGCGCCTCGAGGCCGACCTTGACGTACGGCTTCAGTGCTTCGTACGCCATCACCGGACCAAGATCAGAACCGCCGATGCCGATGTTGATCACCGTGCTGATCGGCTTGCCGGTGATCCCGGTCCAGCTGCCGTTCCTGATCTTCTCGGCAAAGGCATAGACCTTGGCCAGCTCGGCGTGGACGTCGCCGACCACCTCGTGCCCATCCACCTCGAGTTGATCACCGTCCGGCTTGCGCAGCGCGGTGTGCAGCACCGCGCGGTCCTCGGTGACGTTGATGTGTTCGCCGGCGAACATGGCGGCGATCCGGTCGGGCAGGCCGACCTGCTCGGCCAGCGCCAGCAGGGCCGCGACCACCTCGTCGGTGATCAGGTTCTTGGACAGGTCGGCCCACAGATCGGCCGCCGGCAGGCTCAGCCGCTCGACCCGACCGGGGTCGTCGGCGAACCAGGACCGCAGGTCGGGCTGGAGCGATTCGGCCAGGTCGGACAGGGTCCGCCAGGCGTCGGTCTGGGTCGGATCGACCGGTGCGTTCATGGCGCCATCCTGCCAAAGCGATCGGGCGAGGCGACGCTGCCCTGAGGTCGAGCCCGCGCGCCTGTTCGTTCCCTGAGCCTGTCGAAGGGCAAGCCGGTTGTCCACTCTCGACAGGGCCTTACGGACATGATCTGGCCGGCCCTTCGACAGGCTCAGGGAACGAACACCCAAACCTCCACCTCGCCAAGGCCCCTACCTCGAACCGGCGAGTCCGGTTCAGGTCTGCGAAGCCTCGCGAGCGATCTCGGTCAGGGCGGCGGTGTGGGCGGTCAGCGCCTCCCGTCCGGAGATGGTCAGGTTGATCCAGGTCCACGATCGCAGCCGACCCGCGTGGTGCGTCTCCAGCTCCACGAGGCCCGCCACGCTCAGCGTCTGCAGTTGCTCCGACATGGCCGACTCGCTCAGCCCGGTGGCTTCGCGGACCAGCCGTAACTCCACGGTCGTCGCCGGCGCCACGACGGCGACGATGCGCAGCCGGATCGGATCGAGCAACAGGTCGTGCAGCCCGCTGACCGGCTCAGTCATCAGCGGACTTCGGACGGTTCCGCATCCCGGCCAGACCGACCGCGGTGGACATCGCCGCCGTGACCATCCCGGCGGCCAGGTTGGGATATCTGAGCCGGCTCCGCCGGAAGCCGATCCCGACGAGCGGCTGCGCCAGCATCACGGCGGCGCCCATGATCAGCACCCGCTTCCCCCTCGGCGTCAGCAACGAGAACAACGCATCCCAGCCGTGGGGCAGGTCGGAACTGCGCGGGTCCCGCCGTTCGGTTTCGCCGACGGCGAGGTCCGGGCGCTGCTGGACCACCCGCTCCGACCACAGTGCGCCCACCCTCGACCGATCGAGCTCCCACAGCCCCAGACCGGCGATACCGAGCACCAAACCGGCGCCGACCGCCCGCCTTCGCACCGGGTCGCGGATGTCCTTTCGCCCCGCCCAGAGCACAGTCGTCACCGCGTGGGTGCCGAGGGTCAGCAATTGCTGCCGCCGGGCCCGCCGGCGGACGAGTTGCTCTCCCTCGCGCAGAATCCCCAGCGCATCGGCCGCAGCGTTCGGTTCCACCGTCGTCCCCTTTGGTCGGTTCCTGTTTGGAAGGTAGTTCGCCCTTGGCCGTTGGACAACCAGGTGGCGGCGGAGCCGTTGGATCGGTGCCCAGTAGGTTTCCTCGGTATGGAATCGGATCCGCGCCAGGCGCGGGCGCGCCCGGAGGAGGATGCTCGGGACGGAGCCCCGGTGGCCGAGTCGCCGTACCGCTCCGATCTGGAACGGATCCGGTTCGCGCCGTCCTTCTCCCGGCTGGCCGAAGTGACCCAGGTGGTGACCTCGGCGGCGACGGTCGGCGTGGTGCACAACCGGCTGTCGCACACGATCAAGGTCACCGCGGTCGCCCGGGCGATCGCGAACCAGGCGGCCGGGGCCGAGCCGGCCGGGCTGCTGACCGATCTCGGCGGGCTGGACCAGGTCGTCGTCCAGGCGGCGGCCAGCGCGCACGACCTCGGCCATCCGCCGTTCGGTCACCTGGGCGAACGGGTGCTCGACCGGCTGGCCCGGCAGCGGTTCGGGCTGCACGACGGCTTCGAGGGCAACGCGCAGACGTTCCGGATCATCACCGAGCTGGAGGTGCGCGGGCCCGGTGACGAAGGGCTCAACCTGACGGCGGCGGTGCGCGCGGCCGTGCTCAAGTATCCGTGGGGCCGCTACGTCGTGCCGGATCCGCATCCGACCGGCTGGCCGGTGCTGCCGCGTGGGGCGCGGATCGGCACCGACGGGCCGGGCGCCGGGAAGTTCTCCGCGTACGTGATCGACCTGCCCGAGCTGCTCGACGCGCGGGCGGCGTTCCCGATGCTCGGGCCGGGCCAGCAAACCGTCGAGTGCTCCGTGATGGACCTGGCCGACGACATCGCCTATTCGCTGCACGACGTCGAGGACTTCCACCGATCCGGGGTGCTGCAGTTCTCGCCGGTCTCGGCCGAGTTCCGGGCCTGGGGCAACGATCGGGATCAGCTCGACCGGCTGACCGATGAGCAACTGGACCGGCTGGACCGCACCCCCGGTGCCGGCCTCGAACGACTGCGCCGCCGGCTCCGGCACCGGGACCGCTGGGTCTTCGACGAGGAACTGTTCCAGGCCGGGGTGCTCCGGATCGGCGAGGAGTTCGTCGACGGCGTGCTGGCCCAGCCCTACGACGGATCGATGGCGGCCGACCGGGCGATCTCCGGCTTCACCGGCCGCTGGATCGACCAGCTGATCGCCGCGGTCCGGCTGGACCCGGCCCCGACGCTGCGGGCCGGCTGGGTGAACCTGTCGCCGGCGGCTTGGCACCAGGTGTCAATCTTGAAATTCGTGCATCAGTACTTCATCCTCGACCGGCCCGACCTCGCCATGTTCCAACGCGGCCAGGCGGAGATCCTGCAGCGGCTGGTCGGCGCGCTGGACGAGTGGCTGTCCGACCGGCTGGACGCCGCCCGGGCGCCGCGCCGGTTGCTGGACCTGGTCCGGGTCGCGACGGCCGCGTACCGGCGAGTGGCCGAGGAGCAGCCGGGTTGGCTGGACGGTCTGCATCGGCCGAACGAACAGGATGAGCTGGACGGTCCGGGCGGCGCCAAGGGCCGGGCCGGCGACGGTGAGCTGGCCCGGATGGGTCGGGGTCGCGGCATCATCGACTTCATCAGCGGGCTGACCGACGAGCAGGCCATCGCCTTCTCGTCCCGGCTCTCCGGCGGCAGCGGTGTGCTGTGGAGCACCGGGGCGCTCTGAGCCGATGGAAATCCTTCAGGAGATCGTCCGCCGGGCTCAGTCGGTGCAGCCCGCCCCGCCGGCCGAAGTGATCATGGTCATCGCCGGCATCGCGTTGCTCGCGGTGCTGATCCGGCCGGTCTGGCCGGTCACCCGGCTGTTGGTCACCGTCACCCATGAGGGGGCGCACGGCGTCGCGGCCTTGCTCACCGGCCGCCGGCTGCACGGCATCCGGCTGCACTCCGACACCTCGGGCCTGACCTTGTCCAGCGGCCGGCCGACCGGGCCGGGCATGATCATCATGCTGGCCGCCGGCTATCTGGGGCCGGCCCTGGTCGGCATCGGGGCCGCCCTGCTGCTGGCCGCCGGTCGCGGGGTCGGGTTGCTCTGGCTGATGTTGATCTTGCTCGCGCTGCTGCTGGTGCAGATCCGGAACTTCTACGGGCTGCTGGTGATCCTCGGCCTCGGCGCCGCGCTGGTGGCGATCACCTGGTTCGCGCCGCCGACGGTGCAGTCCGGGATCGCGTATCTGATCACCTGGATCCTGCTGATCGCCGCCCCCAAGCCGGTGATCGAATTGATCCGGCAGCGACGGCGCCGGCAGGCGACCGCCTCGGACGCCGACCAGCTCGCCGGGCTGACCCCGATCCCGGGCCTGGTCTGGTCGGTCTTCTTCCTGCTGGCCAACGTCGCCGGGCTGGTGCTCGGGATCGCGTTCCTGTTGCCCGAGCTGGCCGCCCGGGCCGCCGCGCTGGTCCGCTGATCCGCCGATCCGTTCCCTGAGCCTGTCGAAGGGAACGAACACCCAACCCTGCATACCCTTCGCTCGCGTGCCCTGCGACCGGATCGGGGCATGAGAAAGGGCTCCCGGCTGGGTGCCGGAAGCCCTTTCAGGGGAGGGGGAGAAGCTCTGTTCAGCGGTGTGGGCTGAAGACGCCGTTGCGCTGCGCGACCATGATCAGCTCATCTCGCATCGCCGGGGTGGCGGCGGTGTAGATGGCCCGGTTGATCTCACGGCGGGTCCGATTGAGCTCACGGCGGCTTCGTAGAGCCTTCGCGAGGCGTGACATGCTTGGTCCTTTCGAGGGGTTGATCATAGTGGCAGCTTCGGCGTCGAAACTTTCGATTTCGAAATAAGTCTACCTGGCGGGATCAACGCATCGCGGGCCAACTGCTATGACCTTCCCCACAGCCGAACTCCTACCGTTGAAGGGAAAACCTCCATGCCGCAGGTGGAAGCTCGGGTCCAGGTTCCGGTGAGTCCGGCGGTCGCGTTCGCCGTCTCCCAGACGACCGGCGAGACCCGGCTGCGCTGGGATCCGTTCATCCGGCGGCAGCACTTCCTGGACGGTGCGACCCGGGCCGGCCGCGGCGTCCTGACCTTCACCCGGTCCTGGCACGGGCTTTCCATGATCAGCCGGTACGTCTCCTACGCCCCGCCGACGCCGAGCCGGGACGTCGGCAACGTCGGCATGACGATGGATCGCGGCCCTTGGTTCTTCGAGACCTTCGGCGGTGGCTGGCGATTCGTGTCCGACGGCCAGGGCGGCACCGAGGCGACCTGGAAATACACGTTCAGCTGCCGGCCCTCCTGGCTGCGGCCACTGTTGCATCCGATCGGCAGTTGGCTGCTGGGCCGCGACATCCGGCGCCGGATCGCCGGGTTCGCCGGCGGCTGCGCCGATCCCGACGTGCTCCGCGAGGTCGACGCGGGCTGAACGCAGGACCGCGACTCGTCCGGATAGGGTCGATTTCATGGACTCCGAACCGCTGGCCCGGTTGCTCCGCAGCGGGATCGCCGCTCATCCCCGTCCGCTCTTTCCCGGTGCCGTGTGCGGCGTGGACCGCGGCGGTGACCGGGAGATCTTCGCGGTCGGCGACAGCTACCGGTACGCCGACCTGGCCGGCGCCCGGGTGTCGGACGACCAGCGAGCCGCGGCGACCTCCGAGACCTGGTACGACCTCGCCTCGGTGACCAAGCTCTTCACCGCCGTGTTGATCATGCAACTGGTGCAGCAGGGCGAGCTCGAGCTGGACGCACCGGTCGGCAACTATCTCCAGGCCTGGACCGACCCGCAGCGATCCGCGGTGACCGTCCGGCAGCTGCTCACCCACACCAGTGGGCTGGCCGCGATCCAGCGACTCTGGGAGCGATCCGACTTCGACGCCCGGGTCCGGGCCGTGCTCAACTCGCCGCTCGAGGCCGAGCCCGGCACCCGGTTCTGCTATTCCTGCGTCGGCTATCTCAACCTCGGCCTGCTGTTCCAGGCGCTGACCGGATTCGACCTCGGGCAGGCGGTGGTCGAACGGATCTGCCGCCCGCTGGGGATGGCCACCAGCTACCGTCCGCTCGCGGCCGGCATCGAGCGGGAGCGGATCGCGGCGACCGAGATGCGCCCGATCGCCTGGTCACCGGACCTGGCGCCGGCCGGGCCGGAGGAGCCGGCCCAGGACAGCCGCGGCATCGTCCACGACGAGAACGCCGCCTCGCTCGGCGGCATCGCGGGCAACGCCGGACTGTTCGGCCCGGCGAGCGACTTGTTGATCTTCGGCCGCGCTGTGCTGACCGGCCTGCGCGGCGGCGAGACTGGTCTCGGCCTGAGTCCCGAGACGCTGACCGAGATGGCCCGGCCGCAACTGCCGGACGGCCTCAACCCGGATTTCCAACAGGGCTTGGGATTCCGGATCGGACAGACCGGCTTCATGGGGCGGCTCGCGGAGTCAGGGGCGATCGGCCACACCGGCTACACCGGCACCTCGATCACCATCGACCCGAGCCGCGACCTGGTCCTGGTCCTCCTCACCAACCGCGTCCACCCCTCCCGCGACTGGTCCGAACTGAACCCCATCCGCAGCCGCCTCTCCGACCTCCTCGCCTAACGCCGAGTTGTCAGAACTGAGGCTTGCTATAGCAAGCCTCAGTTCTGACAAGCCGCAGTCCCACCTGCTGGGGCCCGTTCCTGGCCTGAAAATAGGGCGGCGATCGCATCGTCTGAATCATCTGGCCCAGGAGCACCTATTTCGGATCGGTCGGCTTCAGGTGAGGTCAGGCGGCGCGGCCGTAGCCGGTGGAGAGGATCAGGCCGGCGCGTTCGAGTTCGGCCTCGACCCGGAGCCGTTCGATGTCGCGGTCGTGGCCGGCGGTCTCCCGGTCCAGCTCGTGCACGATGCCGAGCATCGCGCAGCACTGCGTCAGCAGCCGGTCGTACGCCAGCCGGTTGCCGACCTGGTGGGCGGCGGAGGAGACGGCGTCGGCCGCGATGATCCGGCGCAGCCGGCGTAGGTCTGCGGCCAGCCGTTCGATCGGGATCCCGCACTGATGCCGGAGTGCGGACACGTTTCGGCGATGCTCGGCCCGCTGTCGTACCGCCTCGGCGACCCGTTCGATCAGGTCGTCATCGGACGGACCAGTTCCCGAGTCGAGCCCGACCCGGCGGCGCCGGAGCCATCGGCTCGCAGCCCACCAGAGGGCCGCCAGTCCCAACAACAGGCCGGCGAAGACCACATATCCGATCACCAGCCATCCCACACCAGAACGATAAGCAGCTTGTGACAAAAGACACAAGGAATTTGGGCCTGCGCTCGGTCCGACAGGACAATCTCCGCCTCAGCCCGCCTCCGCACCCACACGTTGACTTCAGGTCCTGTTGAGGTCCTAGGGTCCGGTGCATGGTTGATGACGCGCTCTGGGGTGCCGGGCAGGCTCCGTTGCAGGGGCTGGGGCTGATGCGGCTGCGGGACGAGGGCTGGGGCGAGCCCGACCGCGATCCCGCGACCCTGGTGCGAACGGCGGTCGAAGCCGGCGTCACCCTGATCGACACCGCGGAGATGTACGGCAACGAGGACGTGGTCGGCCGGGCGATCGCGACCCATCGTGATCAGTTGATCTTGTGCACCAAGTTCGGGGTCTATTGGGGTCCGTCGGGCCGCTTCGACGACTGGAGCGTCCGAGCCGACCCGGCCACGGTCCGGACCGCGATCGAGGGCAGCCTGCGCCGGCTGGGGGTTGAGGCTGTTGATCTCTACTACCTGCACCATCGCAGCGACAGACGCCGATCGAGGAGACCGTGGCGGCGATGGCCGAGCTGCGCCGGGCCGGAAAGATCCGCGGCCTCGGCTTGTCCAACGTCACCGTCGACGACATCCGCCGGGCGCACGCGGTGCACCCGATCCAGGCCGTCCAACAGGAGTGGTCGCTGTCCCAGCGCGAAGTCGAGTCGATGTTGCCGGTGCTGGCCGAGCTCGGCATCACCCTGGTCGCGCACTCGCCGTTGGGTCACGGAGAGCTGAACCAGGACTCCGGATCCAGTCGGGCGGAGCTGGTGCGTGAGCTGTCGGCCCGGTACGGCGTGGCTCCCGGCCAGCTCGCCCTGGCCTGGGTCCACCATCGCGGTCGGCTCGCGGGGCAGTCCGTCGTTCCGCTGCCCGGGACCACCCGGATCTCGCATCTCCGGCAGAACGTCGCCGCGGCATCGTTGCGGCTCGACGAAGCTGATCTTGAACGGCTCGGCTAGCCGGCTCGTCACGTTTCCGCGGCGGCGGGGGTCTGCTCAGTGAGTAGCTGCGAAAGGAGACTGATCATGACCGCCGATGAAGGCTTCACCACGTACGACGACCTCCGCGGGCCGGAACTCGACCCGGCCCGGTGGACCCCGATGCCGATGCCGCTGCCGGGCGGAGAGGTCCACCTGCCGATCGATCCCGCGGCGAGGGTGACCGTCGGCGACGGCGAGGTGCGCGTCACCATCCCCCGGTTCTCGCTGGCCGACGACGAGTTCCAGACCGGCGACAGCCCGAAGTATTTGATCTTCTCGACCGGTCGGTTCGACCTGCCGAAGGATCGGCAGGCCACCTTCGCCGTCGATCTGGCGATCGAGAACCTCGGCGGCGACCCGACGGACTACCGCCGGGCGATGGCCGCCTTCCACGTCTTCGACTTCGAGGTGAGCCGGCGCGTGTTCGCCGTCTGCGGCACCTCGACCCGGGTCCTCGCACTGCACGAGCAACTGGGGGCCTGGGGAGCGGCGGACCCGTTCTATCACGTGATCGAATCGCCCTACGAGGACTTCGGCGACGACTTCACCCGGCTGCGGACCTGCGAGATCACCCTCGACGCGGCCAACTCGACCGCGACCTGGACCGTCGACGGCCACACCGTCTATCGGGCCGAAGGCACCCTGATCCCCGAACGGCTCTGCCTCGGCTTCGGCATCTGGACCATGCTGCCGATCCGGAACGGTCGCAGCCGATCCCTCAGCGGGCAGGGTCTGGACGTGCGCTGGCGCAACTTCCGGGTCCGCGGCGTCGCCTGACCCTAGGAGGGTGCTAGCGACGGTCAGCGGCCGTCCAACTGGAGGCGCATCACCAGCCGCTTGCCGGCCTCCCGGATCGTCACGAAGCCCCGCGACTCGTAGGACGATCGGCGGCCCATCCAGCTGTAGTTCTCCTCGGCCCGCCTGGTCGACGCCACATGCGGAGCCGCATCGGTCTTGGGAAAGGCGTCCAGGGCGGAGGCGCCGCAGCCGCGGGCGTAGTCGATCGCCGCGTTGAGCAGCGCCGTGCCGATGCCGGTGCCGCGGGCCTGCGGCGGGACGTAGAAGCAGGTGATCGCGAAGACGTTCTCGTCCCCGGGCAGCGGGCCGTACTGCCGGGAGCGTTCCAGCCGGGGCTGGTCCGCACGAGGCGACACCGCGGCCCAGCCGACCGCGCGGCCGTCGGCGTACGCGAGCAGTCCGATCGGCCGGCCGGCGTCGACGGCGGACTTGAACGCGGCCTTGCGCAGCGGCCGAGGGCCCTGCTCCTCCCGCCAGGCCATGCACCAACACGAGCCCGGCATCGGTGTGCCACCGCGCGGACCCTTGCGCTCGAAGAACTCGACCAGGTCGCCCCACCGGTCCGCCGTGACCGGGTGCACCTCGATCTCGGGATGATCATGCATCGGGCGAGCTGATCTTCGCGGGACTGATCTTCATCGACGCCACTCCTCACCCGGACGCACACAGGCTCGAGGCCGATCCTACTGTCCCGCTGGCCATGGGACAGCGGTCCTCATGCTGGAGGAGCCACGACTCGTGGCCCAGGAGAGCAACTCACGAACGCGCTGATCCTCGGCTTCGCTGAGCCCGAACGAATTCCCCTCCGCACTCAACGTCCGGGGCGGGATCGAGCAGCTCGTCCCCAAGATCACCATCGTCCTCGGCTGATCGGACACGCAGCGACGCTCAGGCAGAACGGATGGCCGATCGGGTCGGCGAACACGGCGAAGTTGTCACCGCCCCCGGCCAGTCGGGGTGAAGTTTCGTTCCCTGAGCTGAGCTTGTCGAAGGGAACGAACCCCAATGCTCCGCACCCTAGGACTCGATCTCGTGCAGTCGTCCGATCATGAGTCGAGGTTACGGCGGGGCACGGACCCGCGAGTGGCCTCGGGTAGTCTCCGACCGGCGAGTTCAACGAGGACCCGGGATGGGCGGAGTCGACCTTGATCATCGAACTGAGCCGACGGCTGGCGGAGGTTGCCGGACGCTACGAGCCGATTCGCCTCGGGCTGTATCTCCATGGCAGTCACGCCCGGGACGAAGCCGGCCCACGGAGCGACATCGATGTCCTCGGCCTGTGTTCGGCCGACGATGACGCCACCCAACTGACGGCGCAGCAGGTGTGCCTGGACGCCCTCGCGGCGCAGCCCTGGCACGACCGGCTCGACCTGAAGGTGATCAATGCCGATCGGTTCGAAGCCGACCCCTGGGTCGATCTCCGGCGATCGCGCCCGCTGGCCGGGTTCGCCTGGCACGAGACGCTGCCGCCACGGACCCGGGACCAGGCGGGCCGGGAGTCGCTGGGCGTCCTGGCGGTGTATTTCGAGGACGGCGACTTCGAGCGCGGGGAGTCGGCCGAACTGCGGAAGCCGGTCGGCCGGCTGTGCAGTGTGCTGGCCGGCCTGGTCGCCGGTGCGGTGCCGCAGAGCGCGACCGAGGCGCTGCGACTGCTGGGCGACGACACCCGGCTGGCCCGAGAACTCCGTGAGCTTCGGACCGAGCTGGCGCAACTGCCCGACGACTCGACCGTCCCCGAGGCGCTGAGCTCCAGGGTCCAGCGGGCCGCTGCCGACGTCGCCGAGGTGCTTCGGGTGCACGTCACCCGCGGCCTCCTCGGCCCGTCCTGCACCGCGGCCGGGGAACGGGCGCTGGCGAAGCTCCGTTCCTAACGGCCCAAGGAGATCCGCGGGCCTGCCCAGCACCGGCGATGGGGACGCGAGGAGTTCGTTCCCTGAGCCTGTCGAAGCATGTCCTGAGCCTGTCGAAGGGGGCAAGCTCGGTGATCGTCGAATCGCACACACCAGTGCTGGATCCGGCGGGCCCTTCGACAGGCTCAGGGAACGTACTCTTGGTCAGGCGGTGGCGCCGCCGTCGATCACCAGGTCGGTGCCGACGTGGTAGCCGGCGGCGGGTGAGGCGAGGTAGCGGACCGCGGTGGTGATCTCCGCCATCGTTCCGGCGCGGCCGGCCGGGTGCTGGGCGGCCAGCCGACTGTCCCGGTCCGCCCGGGTCTCCCCCGGCATCATCGACATCGCGGTGTCGAACGGCCCCGGGCTGATCGCGTTGATCCGGATGCCCTCGCCGAGATGGTCGAGCGCGGCGACTCGGGTCAACGCGCTGACCGCCGCCTTGCTCGCCGCGTACGCACCGATCTGGGGCAGCCGGGCATGGGCGCCGAAGACGGAGCTGAGGTTGACGATGGTACCGCCGGTGCCGGCTGCGCGTATCGCGGCGATCTCGTGCCGCAGACAGGCGTACGTGCCGGTGACGTTGATCGCGATCACCCTCGACCAGGCTTCGGGCGACACGTCGCCCAGCGGGCCCAGGGCGTCGAACACGCCGGCGGCGTTGACGGCCACGTCGAGCCCGCCCAGCCACGCGGCGGCGCTGGTGATCACGTCACCGAGCCGCTCGTCGACGACGTCCGCGACCCAGGCCCGGGCGGTGCCACCGCCGGCGGTGATCAACTCGGCGGTCTCGCCGATGGTGGCCTCGGTCCGGCCGAGGATCGCGACCCGGGCACCGCGGGCGCCGTAGTCGAGGGCGACCGCTCGGCCGATGCCGGAGCCGCCGCCGATCACCAGGACCGCCCGGCCGGACTCGTCGGTGTCGAGCCCGGGCGTGGCCTCGGTCAGTGCTGTGGTCATCGTGAGTTCTCCTTGCTGAGGTTGGGTTTCAGGCCCGGACAGCCGCCGGGCTGAGTCGATGGCGGAGGCGGGCTCAGCTCCGATCGGGGCGGGCGTGGGCCGCGATCGCCTCGGGTTCGGCGGCACCGGCTCCGGCGGCGACCCGCCGCTCCACCAGCCCCGACGCGCCGGCGACGAGCAGCGCGACGGCGAACATGATCATGCCGACCACGACCGGTGCGCCGAGGCCGAACCCGGCCGCGATGACCAGCCCGCCGAGCCACGGCCCGACTGCGTTGCCGACATTGAAGGCGGAGGTGTTGACGGCGGCGGAGAGGGTCGGCGCATCGCCGGCCAGGCCCAGCACCCGGGCGTTCAGCGCGCCGGCGATCGAGAACGCGGCCAGCCCGTAACCGATCATCGCCAGCCCGACCCCGATCGGCGATCCGCTCACCGCGAGCAGCACCGCCGACGCGATGATCGACGCGGTGAGACTGATCGCGACGTTGGCCAGCGGCCCGCGATCCGCGACCCGACCACTGATCGTGGTGCCGCCCAGCGCGCCGAGCCCGAACGCCAGCAGGTAGATCGGCACCTGGTCCGGCGGCAGGCCGGTGACCGTGATCAACAACGGTGCGAAGTACGAGAACGCCGCGAAGACACCGCCCTGGAAGAGCGCCGTGGTGAGCAGCGCGAGCCACAGCCGCAGCGTCGTGAAGGCGGCCAACTCGGCCCGCAGCCGGGTCAGCACGCGCTGCTGCCGAAGCTCCGCGGAGTCAGCGGTCGCCGGGACCACGACCATGATCAACACGCCGGCCAGCAGGGCGGCGAGGGCGACCCCGAGATAGGCCGTCCGCCAGCCGAACTGGGCCGCCAACCAGGAGCCGATCGGCACCCCGATCAGATTGGACAAGGAGAGCCCGGCCACCAGGATCGCCATCGCCCGGGCGATCTGCCGCGGGCCGGCCAACCGGCTGGCGATCACGGCGGACACCGCCCAGAAGGTGGCATAGACCACCGCCGCGATCACCCTGGTGATCAGCAGGGCCTGATAGTCGCGCACCGCGACGCCGATCAGATGCATCACCACATAGACGCCGACCGCACTGAGCACGGTCAGCTTGCGCGGCAGCCGCAGAGTGAGAATCGTCATGATCGGTGCGCCGACGATCATCCCGACGGCGAACGCGGTGATCAACACTCCGGCTTCGGGGATGGTGATGCCCAGATCGGCGGTCAGGTCGGGGATCAGCCCGGCGATCATGAACTCCGACGTGCCGAGGCTGAAGACACCGAGACCGAGCACGTACACCCCGGCCGGCAGCCGGGTCGAGCGGCCAGGCCCGCTACCGGCCGGGATCGGGCTGCGGCTGGTGATCATCGACGGACATCTCCTTTTGGACTGATCAGTTCAGAATGTGGACCTGAGTGCGGGCGCGGGATGCGTACCCAATGGTTCAGAGCAGCGAGAGGGCGGTATCAATGGTGCGCTGGATCAAGGTGTCGTCCTTGGTCACCCGGCCGGCGACCTGCAGCCCGTTGACCATCGCATGCAGGACGCGGGCCAGGTCCGCGGCCGGGCGGTCGGCCTGGATCGAGCCGTCCACCTGTCCGCGCTCGATCAGGGCGGTCAGCGCGGCGGCGAATCCGGCCATGTCCCGCCGAGCATGATCAGCGACCCGTTCGTCAGAGTCGCCGAGCTCGACCGCCGCCGCCAACACGGCGCAGGGCCGCCGATCAGGGTTGGCGAACTGGACCGCGATCGTCTCCCGGAGGATCCGCTCGACCAGTTCGCGACCGGTGCCCGCGGCCTCGACGTAGTCGATCTGCTCGCGCGCCCGGAGCTCGGAGTAGCGCTCGATCGCGGCCAGATAGACGTCCGCCTTGCTGTGGAAGGCGTTGTAGAGACTGCTCCGGGACAACCCCGTACAGGCACACAGGTCTTCGGTCGAGGTGCCCGCGTACGACCCGCTGCGGAACTGCTCGAGCGCGGCATCGACCACCGTCTCGACCTGGAAGCTTCGCGGGCGCGGCATGCCCAGACGCTACCTCGTATTGGACCGATCTGTCCAGAACTGATCCCCGTGCCTGGGCGAGGTTGACCGTGCGAGCTGAAATCTCCCTACAAAATAAGGAAAACTCGTCCCATGACCAGCCGAGATCGCTTCGCCCGTCACTCCCCCTTCTCCGATCCGGGCCGGCACGGGCCGCTGCTCCGTGAGCTGTCCGGGATCGAGGAGATCTGCACCGCGGTCAGCAACCTGGTGCTGCACTATCGGGCCGAGGCGCAGCTGCTCCACGAAGATCGCCGGGACGAGATCAACACCCGCTGGGTCTCGGCCATCCTCGATCTTGATCAAGAACGACACCCGGGCCCGCTGCTGGCACCGCGACCGCCCGGCGACCGGGTGGCGGGCTGCTGTCGTGATCATGCGTTGCTCGCGGTCGCCGCCCTGCGCGAGCAGGGCGTGCCGGCCCGGACCCGGATCGGCTTCACCGGCTATTTCGATCCCCTCGACTCGCACCCCGACTTCCGCGGTGATCATGTCGTGGCCGAGTGGTGGACCGGCACCCGCTGGCAGCGGTTCGATCCCGAGCTCGAGCCGGGCACCCGCGACTTCGACATCCGTGATCTGCCGACCGGCGAGGGAGCTCTCTTCGAGACCGCCGCGGAGGTCTGGACGGGCTATCGGGCCGGCCGGCTCGATCCCGACGGTTACGGCGTGCTGCCGGACACGGAACTGGCCGGACCTGGATTCATCCGGACCGACGTGATCAGGGAGTTCCTGCACCGGTACGGGCACGAGGGGCTGCTCTGGGACGAGGTCGGCGCCGGGAGCTCCGAGGCCGACGTCGACGAGGTCGCCCGGCTGCTGCTGGCCGCCGATGCCGGCGACCAGGCGGCCGAAGCTCAACTGGAGCACCGGTTCCGGACCGATCCGCGGCTCCGTCCGCCGACGACGGTGATCCAGCTGTCGCCGTACGGAGAGCCGCCGATCACGATCGAGCTCAGCCGCGTCCGCTGAGGCCGGTCGAGCGGTCGGAAGGAATTCCTGCCCCGGCTGTCGATTCGCGGCTCCTCGTTCGCCGGACTCGGTAGAGGTCCGAAACGATGTGGAAGGAAGCAGATGCACAGATTGGTGGTCGCGGCGTTCAGCTCGCTGGACGGGGTGCTGCAGGCGCCCGGCGGGCCCGATGAGGATCGGGACGGCGGATTCGAGCACGGCGGCTGGATGGTGCCGTACATCGACGAGATCCTGGCCGGCAACGGCGAGGGGGGCGATCAGGTCGGCGCACTGCTGCTGGGCCGCAAGACGTACGACATCTTCGCCGCCAGCTGGCCGCTGGTCGGCGATGAGAACCCGGTCGCGGCCGCTGGAACAAGATCCCGAAGTTCGTCGCCTCCCGGACCCTGCGGACGGCGGAGTGGCACAACTCGACCGTGCTGACCGGCGATGTCGGCGAAGCGGTGGCCGAGCTCAAGCGGCAGCCGGGCGAGGGCGAGGTCCAGGTGCATGGCAGCATCGAGTTGGCCCAGACGCTGCTCCGGCACGATCTGGTGGACGAGTTCCAGCTGAAAATGTTCCCGGTGCTGATCGGATCGGGCAAGCGTCTGTTCGGCGCCGGAACGCTGCCGCGCAGCCTGACCCTGGCCGAGACCACGACGACGGCCAACGGTGTCACGACGAGCCTGCACGCCAGCGCCCCGAGCTGTGCCGAGATCGACTGGTCGCAGATCGTCGAGCTGGACGACCCGCTGCGCCGGCTGGACCCCGGCCGAGGCCCTGCCGTCGTACCAGGAGGCGCTGCGGCTGGCCGACAACGAGGCGGAGCGACGATTCCTGCTGGACCGGATCGCCGAGCTGACTCCACCCACCCCGATCGGCGGCGGCGGAAGGGCCGGAAACCCGAAGACCCCCGGTGACGATCGCGGGTGTGTGATCACCCGTGTCGTCCCGGAGGTCTTCGGATTCAGCCCTTCAGAGCATCCGACCGGCGGGGATTAGCCGGTGCCGGCCGAACCGTAGACCGACACGTGGACATGGTCGTAATGGTTGGCCGTGGCCGAGCCCCGGTCCTCCATCGAACGCCAGCCCTCACTGCTCCGCTGCACCGTCCAGATCTTCTGCGCGTGGATGACCTCCATCACGCCGAGTTCCTTGGCGTTGGCGCGGACCCAGCGAGCCACCTCCCAGCCGAGATCGCCGTCCACCATGGCGTCGACCGCGCGGCCGGAGCCGTGGTAGCCGTACGCCGCGGACCGGACGCCGCCGTAGTCCTTGACCGACGGGAACTGGTGACAGATGGCCCGGTGCACCCGGATGCCGTCCTCGGTCAGACCCTCTTCCATCTTCGAGCCGCTGGGGCACGGCTCCATCGAGAACTCGTCGCTCCCGGAGGAGTCGCTCTCGTCCTCTTCCCGTGGCTCGGGCTTGGTCTTGGACAGGTACTCGGTCGCCAACCAGCGCGGATCGTCGGAGTAGATCACGAGGGTGTAGTCACCCTCCTTGGTCGAGGTGGCCTCGACCTTCTCACCCTCCGGCAGCACCTTGACGATCTCACCGTCGGTCGACGGCTCGACCCGAAGGTTGAGCGCGGTGGTCACGTACCGGTCGCCGACGACCTCCCAATCAGTCGGCGCCCGGTACGTGTTCGAGTCCTTCTCGGATCCCGAGTCCCCCGACTTCTCTTCCGAGCCGGTGTCCGATTCCTTCTTGGCATCGTCACCGTCGGACTGCTGCGACCCCGCTCCCTCGGAGTCGTCGCCCGATTCCTTCTCCTGGGCTTCCGCCTTCTTCTTGGCGGCGTCCTTCTTGGCCTTCTCAGCCGCGGCCTTCTCCGCCGCAGCCTTCTTGGCCGCTTCCTCCTTAGCCTTGTCGTCCGCAGCCTGGTCCCGATTCGGTGGAGTCGACGGTCGGTCGGTGCTCCGGTCGGGACGTTCCTCTCGGGTGCCGGTCAGTGGCGTCGCGGTCGAAGGGATCGGTGGCTCTGCGGTCACCGTTTCCGTCTTCGGCCAGTAGGCCACTGCGACACCCGCTGCCAGTGCTGCCGCAACCACGGCCGGGATCCCGATGCGGGCGATCCGGACGATCATGGGTGGGCGCACCGCGCGGCGGGGACGTACCACGAAAACTGCCTCCTGCGTTTATCAAACCGTTACCAAACGCTAGGAGTCTAAGCACAAGCCGGGCCCCTTCCAAAACCCCTACGGCGAAATCCCTTGGAAAAAGCCGGTTTCGGCGGCTCGGCAGGCCCTGAAATCAGCCTGGCGCGGGCGCCCGCGGGCTCCTTCGGTACGGCGACACGCAGGGATCGCCCGTGATCCAGTAACGCCACGGCCGGTCGGCCGCGACCGAGACGCCCACTCTGGGCCCGGTCGTGACCTCGGCCGGCGCCGCCGCGGCAGGGGTCAGGGTGACCGGTCCGGCGCCGAACAGGTCGCTGCCGAGCTGGTCGCCGGTCAGCCCGAGCGCCTGGGTCAGTCGGCCCGGCCCGCGGGCCAGGTCCCGGTCGCGGGTCGTGGCCGGCCGGCGGGACCGGGCCAGCTCGATGCCGTCCACCACCTCGCCGGCGCGGAGCAGCACCGCCGACGACCGGCCGTCCGGACCGCAGACCACGTTGGCCGCCCAGTGCATCCCGTAGGAGAAGTAGAGATAGAGGAAGCCGGGCGGGCCGAACATGATCGAGTTCCGCGGGGTAGGACCGCGGTAGGCGTGCGAGGCCGGATCGTTCGCTCCGTCGTACGCCTCCACCTCGGTCAGCCGGACCGCCACCTCGCCGTGCCGGAAGATCGCGTTCAGCAGCTGCGGTGCGACCTGGTCCACCGGACGATCAAGATCAACCACTGAGCACCTCGACCGTGCCGGCCGAGCCGTCGACCCGGATCCGATCGCCGGAATTGATTCGCATCGTCGCCGTTCCGGTGCCGACCACGGCCGGAATACCGAGCTCGCGGGCCACGATGGCGGCATGGGAGAGTGGTGCTCCGATGTCGGTGACGACAGCGGAAGCCCTGGGAAACAAGGGTGTCCAGCCGACATTGGTGATCGAGGTGACCAGCACCTCGCCGGCCTGAAGCTGATCACCGTCGGCCGGATCGGTGATCACTCGGGCCACGGCCTCGACCACGCCGCCGGCCCCGGCGAAGCCGGTGATCGTCTCCCCCGCGTCATGATCGTCGGCGTAGTAGCCGGGCGCCCAGACATCGGTCCGGCGGGCGGGCTGGTTCGCCCAGGCGTACGGATCGAACGGGCCGATGATCAGACTCGGCGGCGCCGGCAGCGCCCGGTAGTGGTCGTAGGCGTCCTGTCGCTCGATGATCATGGACCGATCGACCGGGGCACCGCGGAGGATGGCGACGATCTCGTCCAGGTCGAGGAAGAACACGTCGCCGCCGAGCCCGGTCAGCTCGCCGGCCCGGACCACGAAGGCCCGGAGCACCCAGAAGTAGCGCACCACCTCACTGCGGGTCTGTTCCCGGTCCCGGCTCATCCGGGCCCAGCGGTCGAGCAGCGGGCGGAGCTTCCGCGCCTCCTTCGGATGCGCCGACTCGAGCCGCTGCCAGGCCGCCCGCTGCTGCTCCTCCTGGCGTCCGATCAGATCGTCGAGTGCCGGCGTCCCTTGTCGTTCGGCCAGTTGGCTGCGGAGCCAGTCCGGGTCCTCCGCCGGTCGCGGCGCGGAGAGTTCGAACTCGTGCGGGCCGCGGTGGGCGAAGGTCCGGTTGAAGGTCGCGGTGTCGATCTCGCCGCGGGACAGCCGATCGAGCCCGGCGATCAGGCCGAGACTGGCCAGCTGACCGGCCGAGGAGCCGAGGCCGGAGGTGATCGCGGCCGCCTCGGCTTCGCCGACCAGCTTGGCCAGCTTCTCCGGGGTGGTGATCGGCGCGGCGCCGGTGCTCCGGGTCGCGGCGGTGAGCATGGTGCTGGCGTGGTCCAGCTCCGGCCGCAGCACCTCGGGCCAGAGCCGGGCCAGCTCGGCCGGGTCGTCGATGGCGGCGATCTCGGCCCGGCGGCGTTCGCACAGCTCGGGGTGCCCGCTGACGTACTCGGCGACCTCGGGGGCGTTGCGCCGGACTGCGAGGCGCATCCGGACGACGACCGGGATCAGGCTGCGCAGCACCCGCCATCGGCTCAGCCGGACGGTCGGGATCGGCAGCCGGTCCGGGATCCGGCCGAACACGGTGCCGATCATCGACCGGTAGCGCTCGATCCCGACCCCGACCGAGCGGATCAGGCTGGCCTGCGCCGACAGGTCGAGATAGATCCGGCCGGCGATCCGGCCGTAGCCCTCGAGCCCGGGGATGGCGGCGGTCGGCATGGTGGCGTTCATGAACAGCCGGACCGCCGACCACGAGGCCGGCGTCAGCACGTCCGGGATCGCCTCCCCGACGTTGGTGTTGGCCCAGAGATGATCATGGTGGTTGGCGTCGTTCCAGGGATCCGGACCGCTGGCCGGCACGGCCGGCGTCGTCGGCACCGTGGTCACCGGCCGGGACTGGACGATCTGCACTCGATCTCCGGTGCGGCACCACTCGATGTCCCGCTCGGAGCCGGCCCAGTCGGCCAGCCGGATCCCGATCTCGGCCAGCGTCTTGGCCTGGTCCGTGGTCAGGGCCGGCTCGGTCCGTTGCGCCCCCGGGACCGGCACCTCCTCGGTCCCCCGCTCGGTCAGCACGGTCATGATCGTCTTCTCGGCGACGGTCTCGGCCACGGTCCGGTCGGTGCGGTCGACGCGGTAGACGTCCGGGGTGACGGCGCCGCTGACCACCGCCTCGCCGAGCCCCCAGGCGGCGTTGATCACCACCTGATCGGTCGCGCCGCTGACCGGGTCGACCGTGAACATCACGCCGGACGCCTCGGCCTCGACCAGTCGCTGCACCACGACCGCGAGCGCGACCTGCTCGCTGTCGACGTCGTGCCGAGCCCGGTAACCGATCGCCCGGTCGGTCCAGAGCGAGGCCCAGCAATCCCGGACCGCGGCCAGCAACTGCTCCCTGCCGCGGATGTTGAGGAAGCTGTCCTGCTGACCGGCGAAGGAGGCCGAGGCCAGGTCCTCCGCCGTGGCCGAGGAGCGGACCGCGACCGGCGGTGCGCCGAGATCGGCGTAGGCCTTCTCGATCGCCGTGGCCACGGCCGACGGCACCGGGTGCGCGGCGAACAACTCGCCGATCTTCGCCGCCGCCCGGGTTGCCGTGCCGGGATCAGCCGGCGACACCCCGGCCAGGATCTCGGCCAGCGGCCCTCGCAGACCATGATCATCGACGAAGCACCGGTAGCCGTCGGTGACGACGTGGAACCCGCTGGGCACGTCGAACCCGGCGCTGATCATCGCGGCCAGGGACTGCCCCTTGCCGCCCACCTCGGCCAGACCGGATCCGGCGTCGGCGAGCTCACGTACGTACGTCATCGGGATTCTCCTCCTCGATCAGCAGACCGCGGGTATAGATGTCCATGACTGTGGCCTGGAGCCGATCGACGATCGCCGGATCGAGGATGTCGACGGCGCCGAGCCGCGCGGCGATGGCGTCGCCGAGCATGATCACCGCGGCATTCCAACTGGCCAGCACGGCCGCGCGGATCTCGAGATCGTCGACCGGCCGGATCCGACCGACCTCGATCCCGGTCTCCAGGTTGCTCCGGGCGACGTCGATCATCCGGTTGAACACCCGCCGGCTCCCCGCGCCACCGGCGACCAGCGCCTGGCTCAGATAGCGGGTCATCGGCAGCAGTTCGGGCCGTTCGGCCAGATAGCCGGTGACCGAGTCGATGGCGGTCTCGCCGCGCAGGAAGTCGCCCCGCAACCGCTCGACATGACCGAGCACGTATGCATCGCAGTGCTCGATCAGGCCGTCCTTGGTGCCGAAGTGATGCATGATCAACGCCGGCGAGACGCCCGCCTGTGCGGCGATCGTGCGGACCGAGGTGCCGGCGAAGCCCGCCCGGCCGAACAGGTCGATCGCCGCATCCCGAATCCGGATCAAACCGGTGTCCGTCTCCACCCTTCGAGACTAAACATTTGTTCAGTCGCCGGTCAACCAACCGTCATGCGACGTTCCTCACCTCATCCCGGCGGCGGCGAGAGCCGGTGATCACCGCCAGGATGGCCATCCCGGCGAACACGCCTACGGTCAGCGCGGCCCAGCCGGAGGAGTGCGCCGGGCCGGCCGGGGTGGCGATCAGCACCGCCCCGAAGCCGGCGGCGCCCAGCGCGATGCCGATCTGCTGGTGGTGGTCAGCACCCCGGCCGCGGCGCCGGCGTGCTCGGCCGGCAGCTGGGCCAATCTGGCCGAACACCGGGATCATCACCAGACTCTGCCCGACCCGGTGATGATCAACTCGGGGGTCAGGGCCCACCCGGTGAGGGTTTCGAAGCCGAGCAGGCCCCGGCCGGCGATGATCACGTCGGCGGCGGCGAGGATCGCTCCACCGGCGACGATCACCCGGGCTCCGAACCGCCGGGTCAGCCGCGGGATGATCAACGAGCAGGCCAGGAAGGCGAGCGCGTACGGGGTCAGCACCAGGGCCGATTCCAGCGGCCCGAGCCCCAGGCCGCCCTGCAGGATGAAGCCGATCACCAGGAAGAAGCCGCCGAGGCCGAGGAAGAACGCCAACGCGACCAGCAGCCCGCGCCGGAATGCCGGCAGCGCGAACAGCGACAACGGCAGCAGCGGCGCCCGGCCGGACCAGCTCGATCCGCCGCTCGGCGATGATCAGGATCGCGACGACGGGCAGCACGGCGACCAGGCTGAACCAGGTCCACAACGGCCAACCGGAGCGGGCGCCGAGGCTCAGCGGCAACAGCAGCAGGACCATCGAGACGACCAGCAGGATCGCGCCGACCGGATCGATCCGCACCGCGGCACCCGTCGTCTCCGGCACGAACCTGATCGCCAGCACCGCCATCAGCCCGGCCAGCAGGGCGACCACGACGAAGATCGCCCGCCAGCCGAGACCGGCAAGATCATGTTCGGCGATCACCCCGCCCAGCAACTGCCCGCCGGCCGCCGCGAGGCCGAGCGTCGAGCCGAACCAGGCGATCGCCCGCTGCCGGTGCGGACCGCTGAAGATCGTCTGGATCGTGCTCAACGCCTGCGGCGCGAACAGGGCCGCGGCCGTGCCTGCACGACCCGGGCCGCGACCAGGGTCCAGAAGCCGGGCGCGACCGCGCAGAGCAGCGAGGCCGCGGCGAACGCGAAGGAGCCGACGACGAACAGCCGGCGCCGGCCGAGCCGATCACCGAGTCGGCCGCCGGCTACCTGCAGCGCCGCGTACGGGGTGCTGTAGCCGGCGACCACCAACGGCAGGAAGCCCGGCTCGACGGACAACTGCCGACCGATCGTCGGCAGCGCGACGTTGACCACGAAGAAGCCGCCGGTCGCCAGGAAGGCGCCGAGCAGGATCACCAGCAGCGCCGCGCCGGTCCCCGAGACCGGGCTCGGCGTGCGGTGGGATGCGGGTCGGGGCGTCACGGAGCTGGTCACGGTGATCACCCTGCGGCCGGGACGAGCCTGCCCTCGGCGGCGGTGCTGGAGGCGATCGCCGCGGCGCTGCGGCTGGACGGCGGCGCGACCGCACATCTGTTCTCGCTGGCCGATACGACGCCGCGGCGCATCCCGGACACCGCTGCCCGGATCGATCCGGCCACCCGGCGGGTGCTCGAAGCGCTCGCCCCGATGCCGGCCTGCGTGATCGACACCCGGCTCGACGTGCTGGCGCAGAACCGGCCGTCGGAGCTGCTCTTCGGCTCCACCCGGAGCCTGCCGCCGGGCCGCCGGAACAACCTCTGGCTGGCCTACACCGAGCCGTACTGGCGGAGCCTGCTGGCCGACTGGGATGAGGAGTCGGCGCACCTGATCGCGCTCTACCGGTCGGCGCTGGCCGAGCACCTGGGCGAGCCCAGCTGGCAAGCGATGATCGACGAACTGCACGACCTCTCGGCCGGTTCAGTGCCGGCTGGGCGGAACACCGGGTGGCGTTGCCCGGCGGCCGGACCAAGATCTTCGATCATCCGGTCGCCGGGTGCTCGGTTCCGGACCACCAGTCATGGCTGCAACCGCGGGCCGGGCTGCGGATGACCGTCTACTGCCCGGTCGACGTGGCCACCGAGCGCGCGATCGATCGGCTCACCCGGTCCGCCGCGCAGCCGTTCGACGACTGGTCCGACCCGGCCCGCTACGGCTGCGCCGCCCGGCTGCCCGCCGCCCAGGCCGGCTGACCGCTCGTTCCGCGAATGCAGGGGTGGAGGTTTGGGTTTCGTTCCCTGAGCCTGTCGAAGGGCAGCCCGGGTCGTCCAAGATCATTCAGCCGAGTGTGGGCGTTCGAAGGTCATCGGTCGTGCTTGACCCTTCGACCGCCTCAGGGACGTGAACCCAAACCTCCACGCCCTGATCCGGGATGTCGGATTCGTCCAAGCACCCGCGGCCCGGACGAGATTGACTCGGGGCATGACCGAACAACAGCAGACCCCGGCGCCGGCCAGCGTCGCCATGTTCACCATCGACTGCGCCGACCCGGCACCGCTGGTCGACTTCTGGTCCCGGATGCTCGGGATGAAGATCGCCTACCAGGACGAGAACGCCGTCATGATCACCGGCGACAGCGGCCCCGCGATCGGCTTCGGCAAGGTCGATCACTACACGCCGCCCGCGTGGCCGGACGACGACAGCGACAAGCAGTTCCATCTCGATCTCAAGGTGGCCGACATCCCGGCCGCCGAGAAGCTCGCGGTCGAGCTGGGCGCGACCGTCCCGGAGCAACAGCCCGGCGAGACCTGGCGGGTGCTGCTCGACCCGGCCGGCCACCCGTTCTGCCTCGCCCTGTGGCAGTCCTGAGGTTGCGGACGGGAAGAATATTTTCGTAATCTGGTAGAAATTCTTCTCTGCTCAGAGATGCGCCCAAGCCCGAGCCAGTGTGCAATTCGGCTCGGGTCTCGGCATGCCTACCTGTTGACATTCCCCTGAAGCCAGGCGCATTCTGAACAAATCGGATCACGAATTGTTTCGTGATCGCACGATACTTTTCGTTCAGAGTTGAACAGTGGCCCGCCGCTGATCGAGCGGGCCCGGAAGGACAGGTCATGGCGACTCCCAGCGCACGCTCCTCCGTCTCCCGCCGGGGCTTCCTCGGCCTCGCGTCCGGGGTCGGCCTCGCCGGCTTCCTCGCCGCCTGCAATCGAGCGGCGACCAACGGCGGCTCGGGTGGCACCGCGCCGATCAAGTTCTGGAACATGCCCTGGGGCAACACCGAGTTCAACGTCGAGGACGAGAAGATCACCGCCGGCTACCAGCCGGCCGAGGGCCTGAGTCCGGCGACCTATCAGGTGATCCAGTGGGCCAACTTCACCCAGACGTTCTCCTCGGCGGTCGCCTCCAACACCGGCCCCGCGGTCAGCTCGGGCGGCGGCACCCAGGCGTTCCAGTTCGAGGCGCAGGACAAGATCGCCTACGCCGACGGGCTGCTCGAGTCCTGGAAGGCCGACGGGCTCTACGACGACTTCCTGCCCGGCCTGATCGACACCATGAAGGTCGAGAAGGGGTATGCGGCGGTCCCGTACAACCTCGACATGCGGGTGCTCTGGTACAACAAAACCCTGCTGCAGAAGGCCGATGCGGAGCCGCCGACCGACTGGCCGAGCTTCCTCGAGACCTGTGCGGCGCTGAAGAAGATCGGCGTCTACGGCTACGGCACCGCGGCCGGCGCCGGGGCGTTCACCGGCAGCCACATCCTGGTCAGCTGGATGATCAACAACGGCGGCGGCCTGTTCGGCGCCGACAAGCAGCCGGACATGCTGACCGACGCCAACCTGGAAGCGATCGAGTTCGTCCTGGAGTGTGTCAGCAAGGGCTACGTCGACCCGGCCAGCCCGACCTACACCAGCGACAACGCGCAGTCGCAGTGGAAGGCGCAGAAGTACGGGATGGGCTTCGACACCGCGGGCCTGGCCAACAACGTCGGCGGCGACATCGCGAAGCAGTTGACCGTCGGCAGCCCGCTGACCAGCCCGGCCGGGAAGAAGGGGATGCTCTACTTCCCGAACAGCATCATGATGTACACCAACACGCCGAGCCAGCCGGGGTCGGAGGCGTTCCTCACCTATTACTACAAGAACATGGCGCCGCTCTGGACGAAGAACACCGGCATCGGCCTGCCGCCGCTGAAGTCGATCACCGAGACCCCGGAGTTCCGCAAGGATGCCAACGCGGTCAAGGCGATCACCGAATACCAGCCGATCGCCAAGACCTGGGCCGCTCCCGGGTCGGATGCCCTGTTCCTCGGCGTGACCACGGTCGACGGCACGCCGGCGATGGACACGTTCGCCCAGTCCGTCCTCGGCGGCAAGACCACGGCCAAGGACGCGCTGACCAAACTGCAGGACGCGACGGTCAAGGCGATCGCGGCCCAGGGCTGACGGGCGGCTCGAGATGTCCGGAACGACCCTGGCGCAACGCTTCGACCGGGCGCACCGCGGCGTCGGCATCAGCGGCCCCGGCCGGCCCGGCCGGCGGACCCGCCGTCGCGGCATGCGCGGCACGGCGATCACCCTGGTGCTGCTGGCGCTGCCGTCGTTGATCCTGCTGCTGTTGATCAACCTCTACCCGCTGCTGTACGCGGGCATGCAGTCGGTGCGCAGCGGCAACCTGATCGGGCTCGGCAAGTTCGTCGGGCTGGACAACTACGTCGGCGTGCTGCAGAACCCGGACTTCTGGAGTTCGGCGCAGTTCACCGTGATCTTCACCCTGACCGGCGTCTTCGGCAGTTGGCTGATCGGCCTGGCCCTGGCCATGCTGCTGCGGACCAAGATCCCGGCCGGCGGGCTGTTCAAGATCCTGCTGCTGCTGCCGTGGGTGGTGCCCGTGGTCGTCTCCGCGACCGCCTGGAACTGGCTGGTCGCCACGCCGCAGAGCCCGTTGCCGATCATGGCCGAGGCGATCGGGCTCGGCAACGTGCTGTTCCTGGCCGATCCGACCCTGGCCAAGATCACCGTCTGCGTGTTCAAGGTGTGGATCAGCTTCCCGTTCATGATGATGATGATGAGTTCGGCGCTGGCCTCGGTCGACACCGGCGTGTACGAGGCGGCCAAGGTGGACGGCGCCACCGGCTGGCAGGCGTTCACGTCGATCACGATGCCGTTGATCTCCCGGTCGACGTACATCAGCTGGATCCTGATGACGATCTTCTGCGTCAACGACTTCCCGACGATCTTCCTGCTCACCGGCGGTGGCCCGGTCAACGCGACCACCTCGCTGGTGGTGATGGCCTACCGGACCGTGTTCCAGAACTTCCAGACCGGGCCGGGCGTCGCGATCGCGTTCCTGATGACGCTGGTCCTGGTCGTCATCTCGGTCCTGCTCTATCGCCAGATCAGGAAGGTGGAGATCGAATGACCAACACTGATCGACTGACGGAGCCGACGGCCGACCAGGCGGCATCGGTGCGACCGCGGCGGAAGGTGCCGCCGGAGAACCGCGGCCAGTGGTGGCGCTTCGTGCTGATCCTGGCGATCACCGCCGTGGTGATCATCCCGATCGCCGCCGTCGCCTACCTCTCCCTGCTGCCCGGCCTGGGCAGCGCGTCCACCGGCATCACGCTGGAGAACTTCGTGATGGTCTTCGCCGAGACCAATGTCGACTACTGGCTGGAGAACAGCCTCGGCGTCACGATCGTCACCGTGATCATCTCGCTGGCCGTCGCCGCACCGGCCGGCTACGTGCTGTCCCGGGTCCGGAACAAACTGGTGTCGGGCTATTCGCTGACCCTCTTCATCGTCCAGTCGCTGCCGGTCGTCACGGCCGTGATCCCGCTGTTCATGCTGTTCTCGACGCTGGGCCTGGTCGACAACCTCGGCGGCGTGACGATCATTTACGTCGGATCGACGCTGTCGGTGGCGATCTGGATGATGGCGGCCTACTACGACTCGATCCCGATCTCGCTCGAGGAGGCGGCCTGGATGGACGGTTGCTCGCTGTTCGGCGGCTTCCTGCGGATCGTGCTGCGCAACGCCCTGCCCGGCGTCCTGTCCACCGCGATCTTCTGCTTCCTGATGGCCTGGAACGACTATCTGATCTCCGTCGTCTTCCTGCGCTCCGACGTCAACTACACCCTGCCGGTCGGGCTGCAGACCTTCTTCCAGCAGAACGCGACCAACTGGGGCCCGGTGATGGCGGTGGCCGTGATCATGATGCTGCCGCCGGTGATCCTGTTCGCCGCGCTCAACCGCTACTTCAGCGTCGGAGGCATCGGTGGCGCCCTGGCCGGGCGCTGATCCGGCCGACGACCACACCCGGCAGCGCTGGGCCTGGTCGCGGATCATCGACTCGGCCGTCTTCCGGGCCGCGATCGACCGGATCATCCCCGAGGACGAATGGCCCGGCGGCTGGGCCGGCGGTGTCGGCAGCTATCTGCGCCGGGCCGGGCCGGAACTGCACTGGGCCGGCCCGGGACTGACCCGCCTGATCGACACCCTGGACCGGCACGACTTCGGCGCGCTGCCGATCACGGACCAGGACGCGGTGCTCGACGGGCTCGAGCAGGACCCGGAGTCGGCCGCCGACCTGGCGACCCTGCGCCGGGTCTGCTGGGAGGGCTACTACGCGCAGAGCCGACTCCCCGACGGCGACTGGCACCGGCCGGTCGGGCTGACCATGATCGACTTCAAGGGCGTGCCGGACGGGGTGCGGCCGGTCGAGCCGGAGTTGCCGCGATCGCTGGACGCCGCGCAGCTGAAACCGCACTACGACGCGATCGTGATCGGATCCGGCCCCGGCGGCGGGGTCGCAGCCCAGGTGCTGGCCCAGGCCGGCCGGACCGTGTTGATCATCGAACGCGCGGTCGCCCGGAGCAACCACGCGCTGCGTGGAGATCATCTGCACGGCAAACGGAACGCCGTCTACCGGTCCGTCGTCGGGCCCGGGCCCGGGCATCCGCGGCTCGCCGACCTCGGTCCGAGTGCCGCGCGGACCGTCGACGGCGACGACGACATGTGGGCGTACGGCTTGAACGCGTACGCCTACGGCGGCGGCACCCGGATCTGGCAGGGGATGGCCTGGCGGTTCTTCCCGGAGGACTTCGCGATGGCCACCCACTACGGTAATCCGCCCGGGCGCGACGCTGGCCGACTGGCCGTTCGGCTACGACGAGATTGAGCCCTATTACACCAGGGCCGAGCAGGAGCTGGGCGTCGCCGGCGCGACGGGTGCGCTGACCCGGCGGACGCCGCGGTCCGGCGACTATCCGATGCCGCCGATGGGCAGCGAACCGGCCCGGGAGCTGCTGGGCGCGGCGGCCGACCGGCTCGGCTGGGGCTGGGGACCGATCCCGCTGGCGATCAACAGCGTCCCGGCGCACGGCCGGGCCGGCTGCGTCCGCTGCTCGCAGTGCGTCGGCCACGCCTGCCCGGTGGACGCCAAGAACGGCGCGCACAACACGTTCATCCCGCGCGCGCTCGGCACCGGTGCGGCCGAGCTGATCCTCGATGCCGAGGCGATCGCGGTCCATGATCATCCCGGCGGCGCGTCGGTCGAGCTGATCACCGACACGTCCGGCTCACCGCAGCAGCACACGGTGCGGGCCGAAGTCGTCGTGGTGGCGGCAGGGGCGGTGGAGTCGGCCCGGCTGCTGTTGGCCAGCGGCCTGGGCAATGATCAGCTCGGCCGACATCTCCATGATCACCGCTTCGTCGGCATCCAGGCCCTGGTCGACGAACCGGTGAAGAACGGGCTCGGTCCCGGGCATTCGATCGCCACTCTTGATCACGTGCACGCCGGCTCGATCCCGTGGGGCGGCGGCGTGATCGTCGACCTGATGAGCGTGCTGCCGCTGACCAGCGCGCTCGACCCGATCGGCTCGGCCGTGCCGGCCTGGGGCGCCGGCCACAAACGGTGGATGCGGGACGGGCGTCCGTACGCTTTCGGGGTCTTCGGGATGGGTCAGGAGATCCCCGCCGAGGCCTCGGGGGTGACGCTGGCCGCGGACCTCCGGGACCGCTGGGGCCGGCCCGGCGCGCGGCTGCGCAAGGACGTCCATCCGGCCTCGGTCGAGGTGGAGCATGGGCTGGCCGAACACGGGATCCGCTGGCTCGAGGCGGCGGGCGCCCGCGAGATCGAGCGGCAGACCCGCGGCGGCACGGCCTCGGCGGCCGGCGAACACTCCTGCGGCACCGCCCGGATGAGCCTGGATCCGCGGCACGGCGCGACCGACCCGTACGGACGACTCTGGGGCAGCCGGCGGATCGTGGTCTGCGATTCGTCGCTGCATCCGACCAACGGCAGCGTGAACCCTACTCTCACCATCGTCGCCAACGCGTTCCGAGTAGCCGAGCACCTGGTGCAGGGTTGGCCGGAACACGGTCGCGTACGTCCCGGGGAGGAGGCCGAGTGATGGTGGCGCTGGAGCCTGCCGACGGCGCCGGCGAGCGGTCGACCCTGTCCCGGATCGCCGCCGACGCGGACGTTTCCACGTCGACCGTCTCCAAGGTGCTGAACGGCCGGGCCGGGGTGTCCGAGGCGACCCGGGCCCGGGTCGAGGCGCTGCTGCACCGGCACGGTTACCAGCGCCGCGGGCTGCGCGACTCCGCGCCGTTGATCGAATTGGTGTTCACCGAGTTCTCCACCGCCTGGGCGATCCAGATCCTGCGCGGGGTGCAGCAGGTGGCGCGAGCCCGCGGACTGGGCGTCGTGGTCACCGAGAGCGGTGATCATTCCGGCCCCGGTCCGGAGTGGGTCGAGGGCGCCGCGACCCGCAACCCGGCGGGCATCGTGCTGGTCCTGTCCGGCGTCTCGCCGGCCCAGCGGCACCAACTGCGGGCCCGCGGGATTCCCTTCGTGGTGGTCGATCCGGCCGGTGACCCGGCGCCGGACGTCGCCTCGGTCGGCTCCGCGAACTGGCACGGCGGGCTGCTCGCGACCCGGCACCTGCTGTCCCTCGGGCACCGCCGGATCGGCGTCATCGGCGGGCCGATCGACACCATGTGCTCACGCGCCCGGCTGTCCGGCTTCCGGGCGGCGATGGAGGAGGCCGGCGCGCCGGTCTGCGAGGAGTTGATCGTGGCCGGCGACTTCGAGCGGGACAGCGGGCTGCACGGTGGCGAGAAGCTACTCGACCGCCCCGACCGGCCGACCGCGATCTTCGCGGCCAACGACCTGATGGCGTTCGGGGTGTACGAGGCGGCCCGGCTGGCCGGGCTGTCGATCCCGAGCGACCTGTCGGTGATCGGCTACGACGATCTGACCATGGCCGGCTGGGCCGGCCCGCCGCTGACCACGATCCGCCAGCCACTCGCCGAGATGGGCCGGCAGGCCGCTCAGATGGTCCTCGACCTCGACGACACCGCCCCCGCTCCCCGCGTCGACCTCGCCATCGACCTCGTCGTCCGCGGTAGCACCGCTGCTCCGACCGCCACCTGAGCCGGGTTGCGTTCCCAAGCGCCGGTCGATGGGGACGTTTGGGGTTTCGTTCCCTGAGCCTGTCGAAGGGCAGGCCACCTCCAAGACCCTTCGACAGGCTCAGAGCACGTACGGAGAAGTTCAGCCGACGGTGACCCAGGTCTTGTCGGCGGCGGAGCGGAGCATGGCGTCGCAGATCTCGGCGGCGCGGACGCCGTCGGCGAAGGTGGGCAGCCCCTGCGGCACCTCACCGTTCCCGGCCTTGGCATCGATCGCCGCATACGAGTCCGCGACGTAGTGCTCGAAGCACTGCGCGTACCCCTCGGCGTGACCGGCCGGCAGCCCGGCCAGCCGGCGCTGCTCGGCCGAACCCTGGTTGGGATCGCGGACCAGCAGGGTGGTCTGCGCGTCGGCGCCGATCCACAGCTGCTCCGGCAGTTCTTGATCGAATACGGCGCTCTGCCGACCGCCGTCGACCTCGATCCAGAGCCGGTTCTTGCGACCGGCGCTGAGCTGGGAGATCACGGCCGAGCCGGCGATCCCCTTCGCCGTCCGGAACAAGATCAACGCGCTGTCCTCGGTGGTCACGTCGACCAACTCGGCGGCGTCGCCCTCGACCGCACTGAACGAGGCCGCCGTGGCCGCCGGCCGCTTCGGAATGGTGATCGATGTGGTGGAGACCAGTTCGGCGATCCGATCACCGGTCACCCATTCGGCCAGGTCGCACCAGTGCGAACCGATGTCGCCGAACGCCCGCGACGGCCCGCCGGCCACCGGGTCGACCCGCCAGCCGCTGGCCAGCGGATTGAGCATCCAGTCCTGCAGATAGCTGCCGTGGATCAGGTTCACCGCACCGAACTCGTCGCCCTGCACCCGGGCCCGCAGCTCGCGAGCCATCGGATGGAACCGGTACGCGAACGGGATGGTGTTGATCATGCCGGTCCGCTCCGCCACCGCGGCCGCCTCGCGCGCCTCGTCCAGCCCGGTGCCGAGCGGCTTCTCGCACAGGACGTGCTTGCCGGCCTCCATCAGCTGGATCGAGTACGGGACGTGGGAGGAGTTCGGGGTGCAGATGTGCACCGCCTCGACGTCGGACGCGGCCACCTCGTCGATGCTCGCGTACCCGGTCTCGACGCCCCAGGCGTCCGCGACCTGCCGCGATCGTCCTGGACTCGAGGCCATCACCCCGGCCACCTCGGCCCCCGCCAGCACGGCCGCCCGTCGATGCACCTCGCCGATCATGCCGGCCCCAAGAATCGCTACTTTTCGCCTCGTCGCCATGGCGGTCATCCTATTTTGCCGAGCCCGGTCGCGTCGCTGGGGTGTTCATGATCATGGGACGCAAAAAGACGTCCCCACCGCAGGAGAGCGATGGGGACGTTCGGGTTTCGTTCCCTGAGCCTGTCGAAGGGCGGGCCCGATCACCTTGGCCCTTCGACAAGCTCAGGGAACAGACAGCTATCCGGCGAAGAAGGCCCGGATGTCGGCGGCGACGTCCGCCGGGCGCTCCATGGCGGCGAAGTGGCCGCCCTCGGGGAAGGTGTTCCAGTGCTCGATCGCCGAGTTGTCCCGCTCGGCGAAGGCGCGGATGGTCTGGAAGTCCGAGGCGAAGACGGCGATCCCGGTCCGCGCCTGGTTGACCTGCGGCTCGGCCCCGGCGCGGGCCTCCTCGTAGTAGAAGCGGGCGGCGGTCGCACCGGTGTTGGTCAGCCAGTAGAGCGAGACCTGGGTCAGCAGCTGATCCTTGGTGACCAGGCTGGTGCCGTTGCCGAAGGACTCGAACAGCTCCGAGTACGCGAGCTGCGCGACCGGCGAATCGGCCAGGGCCGCACCGATGGTCTGCGGCCGGGCGGCGTTCATGCCGTTGTAGCCGCCGACCGACTGGAACCACTGCATGAACTCCAGGGCCGCGTAGTCGGCCGGGCCGAGGTTCTCGAACTCGGCCGGATCCCCACTGGGGAAGGAGAACAGCTGCAGCACGTGCAGGCCGAGGAAGCCCGCCGGCTGGAGCAGCCCGAGTTCGCGGGCGATCATGGCGCCGGCGTCGCTGCCGTGCACCCCGTACGACTCGTACCCGAGCTCGCGCATCAGGCTGTCGAAGGTCTTGGCCACCCGGGCCATCGTCCAGCCGCCGTCGGCCAGCGGGGTGCTGAAGCCGAAGCCGGGGATCGAGGGAACCACCACCGAGACGGCATCCTCGGCCTTGCCGCCGTGCGCCTCCGGGTCGACCAGCGGGCCGATCACGTCGAGGTAGTCGGCGAACGAGCCCGGGTAGGTGTGCACCAGCAGCACCGGCTTCGCGTCCGCGACCGCGGACGGGACGTGCAGGTAGTGGACCGTCTGGCCGTCGATCTCGGTCAGGTACTGCGGGAATTCGTTCAGCCGCTTCTCCTGGGCCGACCAGTCGAACTCGTCGCGCCAGTAGGCGACGGTCCCGGCCAGGTAGTGGTTCGGGGTGCCGTACGACCAGTCGTCGCCGGGAGCGGCCTGCGGCAGCCGGGTCCGCTCGAGCCGGGCCTTGAGGTCGTCGAGGTCGGTCTGCGGGATCTGGACGGTGAACGGAGTGTGGTTCGTCATGAGCACTACTCTGGATCCTCATCAGGCACGTTTCGTTCCTGATTGAGAAAAAAGATGCTGGAGGATTTCGTGGCTGACACCGCGGGCCGATTGCTGGCCCTGCTCGGCCTGCTCCAGGCGAAGCCGGACTGGTCCGGCCCCGAGTTGGCCCAGCGGCTCAAGGTGAGTGAACGGACGGTCCGCAACGACATCGCCCGACTGCGCGACCTCGACTATCCGGTCGACGCCGTCCGCGGCTCGACCGGGCACTATCGGCTCGGCGCGGGCGGCAAACTCCCGCCGCTGCTGCTCGACGACGCCGAGGCCGTGGCCGTCGCACTCGGGCTGCGGGCGACCACCGGGGTCGGCGGGATCGAGGAGAGCAGCGCCCGGGCGCTGGCCAAGCTGGAGCAGGTGCTGCCGAACCGGTTGAAGCGGCGGGTCTCGGCGCTGCACCAGGCCACGACCCAGGGGCCGCGGAACACCGACAACCCCGACCCCGATCCCGAGGTCGACGCCGACCTGCTGGCGACCCTGGCCGCGGCGGTCCGGGATCGCGAGCTGGTCCGCTTCGACTTTCCCGGCGCCGACGTGCCGCTGACCGTGGAGCCGTACCGGCTGGTCGCCTGGCAGGGCCGCTGGTATCTGGTCGGCCGCGAGTCGGGCCGCTGGCGTACGTTTCGGGCCGACTGGATCGAGCCGCGGATGGCGACCGGCCGCCGCTTCGCCCCGGTGCCACTGCCGGGCGGCGACTACACCGCCTTCGTGTTACGCGACGTCGCCGCCACCGGCTGGAAGGTGCACGTCCGGATCATGGTCCTCGCCCCCGCCGCCGACGTCCTGGCCCGGATCAACCCGGCCGTCGGTCTAGTCGAGGAGATCGACGACAAGCGGTGCGTACTGGTCACCGGCGCCGACAGCGTCGAGACCATCTCCGTCTACATCGGCATGCTCGGCCTCGACTTCCGAGTCACCGAGCCCCCCGACCTCGTCGACCGCCTCCGCACGGTCGCCCACCGCTACCTCCGCGCCATCGGCGACCCCGCGGACCCTTCCGTGCCTGAACTCAACCCCTCCGCGGCCCTGACCCACCCTTCCGCGCCTTGAGCCTTACGAAGGGCCCTCCACCTCCGCGCCCCCGCGGCTCCCGCACGCCGACTTGTCAGAACTGAGTTGCCTCATGGGGCAACTCAGTTCTGACAACTCGGCATAGCGGGTGGGTCAGGAGGTGGCGCGGAGTCGGTCGTAGGTCAAGATCACGGCGCCGCTGTCGGTGGTCGTGACATCGGTCAGACCCCAGGAGGTCGACGGGACACCGTCCTCGAACATCCGCACCCCGCCGCCGGACAGCTCCGGGCAGAGCGTGATGATCAATCGGTCCAGCTCGTCGGCCGCGAGCAGGGCGCGGATCAGGCTCAGGCTGTTGTTGACCACGATGTCACCGCCGGGCTGGTCGCGCAGCCCCCGGATCACGGTCGCCGGATCGTCGTTGATCATCCGGGCGTTGTTCCAGTCTGTCTCGGACTGGGTGGTGGAGAAGATGATCTTCTCGACCTCCTCGATCCACTGCCCGTACGCACGATCGCGCGGGTCGGCGTTCTCGTCCTGCCCGACCGGGACCCAGTAACCGCGGAAGCCCTCGGCGTTGACCCGGCCCAGGACGGCGGTGGTGCCGTTGACGATCCGGGTCAGGATGTCCCGGGCCTGATCGCTGACGGCGTGCTTGATGATCCAGCTCATGTCGGCCGGCCCGCCCGGCCCGGTGACGTAACCGTCCAGGGACATGGTGAAGTTCGCCAGCACGGTCCGGGTGGTGGTCTGCGGCTCAGTCATTTCGGTGGTTCCTCTCGATGCTCTGCTGTGGCGTCTTGCAGTGGTTCGATCCTGTCTATTCGGCCGGTACCGCTACATCTGCCAGGTGGCCGATCTTCGCGAAACGAGGTGGCAGACTCGCGGCCATGGTGGTGAGGCTTCCGGGGGAGTTGTCGTCGTTCGTCGGGCGGGCAGCGGAGCTGGAATCGGTCGTCCGGGAGCTCGGCCGGGCCCGGTTGCTGACGCTGGCCGGGCCGGGCGGGTGCGGCAAGACCCGGCTGGCGATCCGGGCCGCCCGACAGTCGGGTGTGGCCGACGTGGTCTGGGTCGACCTGTCCGAGGAGACCCGGGACGACCAGGTGATCGACCGGGTCGCCGAGGCGATCGCCGCGCCCGTGCCGCGATCCGACCCCGCCGCCGTGGTCGCCGCACTGGCCGACCGGCCGGCGATGATCGTGATCGACAACTGTGAGCAGGTACGGTCCGGCGTCGCCGGATTCGTCGAGCCGGCGCTGCGCCGCTACCCGGAGCTGACCGTCCTCGCCACCAGCCGGGAGCCGCTCGGCGTGCCCGGCGAACGGGTCTGGCGGCTGGCGCCGATGATCTTGGACGAGGCGATCGACCTGTTCCTGGATCGGACCGGATCGGCGGCGGACGACGAGACCCGGATCGCGGCCCGCCGGATCTGTGATCATCTGGACCGGCTCCCGTTGGCCCTGGAGCTTGCGGCATCCTGGTCGGGAACCCTGTCCCTGCAGGAGATCACGGAGATGTTGATCAAGGATGCCGATCATCCCCTGCTGGACGGCGGCGCGCGGTCGGCGCCGTTCCGGCAGCGGACCCTGGCCGATTCGATGAACTGGAGCCATCGACTGCTCAGCGACCACGAGCGGGTCCTGCTCCGCCGGCTCGCGCCGTTCCAGCAGTTCGGCGTGGAGAGCGTACGGGCCCTGGCGGAGGGAACCGACGACTCGCCCGATGATCTTCTTCGCGCGCTGCGCGGCTTGATCGACAAGTCGCTCGTCGTCTGTGACACGTCCGGGCCGCGGGCCCGGCACCACCTGCTCAGGGTTGTCGCCGACTACGCCCTGGCCCGGCTCCGGGAGGCCGGGGAGGAGGCCGAGCTGCGGCATCGGCACGCCCGGATCCAGTCCGACCTGTTGACCTCGCTCGAGCCACTGCTCGCCACCGACAAGGACGCCTGGCGTGGCCGGGTGCGTGAGTTCCGGGCCGACCTGATGTCGGCGGTCGACTGGTGCCTGTCCGGTGGCGACGCCGAGCTCGGCCGGAGCCTGGCCGCCGCCGCGGGCTGGTGGTGGCACCTGACCGGTGATCGGCCGGGGTTTCGGCTGCTGCAGCGGGCCGCGGACGTCGAAGGGGGTGATCAGGCGCTCCAGGCCCGGGTCCTGGTGGCACTGGCCCTGGTCGGTGACGTGGTCGAGCCCGGCGTCGCGTACCCGGCGGCCGAGCGGGCCCTGGAGCTGGGCGAGAAGGTCGGCGACCGGGCGACCGTCGGGCTGGCCCGGCTATTGGTCGCGATCGGCCGGATCGGGTACGACCTCGCAGGGTCCCGGGAACTGGCTCTGGTATGCCACCGGGACGGCAGCGCGAACGGCGACGACCTCGCCCGGGACGGCGGTGGTGTCGTCGTCGGCCTGGTCGACGCGCTCCGGGACTCCCACGCCGACGCGATCGATTGGCTGGAGCGCTCGATTCCAGGACTGCTCGCCCGGGGTGACCGCGGCATCGCCGGCACCGGCCTCTGCGCCCTCGCGCTGAGCCAGGCGGCCGTCGGCGACCTGGAGCGTGCCGAGCAGGCGGCCCGGCGGGCCCGGTCCGTGACCGAACCGCTGCAGGACTTCGCCCGGGTCGGCGTCGCGACCTGGGGACTGGCCCGGATCCTGGCCCTGCGCGGTGAGGCTGCCGAGGCCGAGGCGCTGCTGGCCGACCTGCAGCGGCTGATCGATCGCGCCGGCGAGGCGCCGTACCTCCCGGGCTGGTACGCCACCCGGGCCCAGATCGCACTGTGGACCGGCGATCCCGCGGCCGCGGCGAATTGGTGCGAACGGGAGACCTTCGTCTTCCCACCCGACCTGTTGATCATGCACGCCACGGCCCGGCGGCTGCTGGGTGACCGGGCCGCGGCGACGACGCTGCTGGACGACGCCGAGAGTTCGCCGATCCTGGCCTCGATGCCGGCCATCCGGGCCGCCCTACTCGCCGAACGGGCGCAACTGGCCGATCCGGCCCTGGCCCCGGCCATTCATCGGGAGGCACTCGAGCTGCGGTTCGCGCACGGACTGGTGCTCGACTGTGTCGACAGCCTGGAGGCATTGGCCGGCCTGGCCGGATCGCCCGAGCGCGCCGGCATCCTCTACGGCGCGGCCGATCGGACCCGGCGCGACACCGGCTACCAGGCGGGCCGCGCTGCCCTGCCCGAGGGAGCGGAGTTCGCGGCCGGGCTCGACCGCGGCCGGGCGCTGACTCTCGATCAGGCGGTCGACCGCGCCCTCCGGGCCCGCGGCCGGGCCGACCGGCCGACCGACGGCTGGGCCAGCCTCACCCCCGCGGAGTGGTCCGTGGTCGAGCTCGCCGTACGAGGGCTGAGCAACCCCGAGATCGCCGCGGAGCTGTACATCGGCCGGGGCACGGTGAAGACCCATCTCGCCCACGTGTACGCGAAGCTCGGCGTCGCCAACCGGACCGAGCTAGCCCGCAGCGCCGGCTCAGAACGTTCCGTGCCCTGAGCCTGTCGGTGCCGTGCCCTGAGCCTGTCGAAGGGTCGGCCCGATCGCGCCCTACTGCCCCACCTCGGCCCGAGCCGGTGGGCCGTCCGCCAGGTCGACGGTCACCGAAGGCTCGCCGTACCGGGAGAACTGGGTGACCGTGTCGCCCGGCCGGAGCAGCGGATCGGTCCGGAACCGCCGCTCCAGCCGCTCCTCGGCGTCGGCATCGCCGGAGTCCGCGGCGAGCAGCAGTCGGGCCAACTCGTCGGTCTCAGCGTCCTCGATCCCTTCCCCGATCCCGTCCCACAGCAGCAGTTCGTTGCCGTAACGATGGTTGACCTCCTGGCGTACGTACAACGCGACGAAACCTGGCCCGGACAGCTCGGAGTCCGGCATCACCCCGTAGGTCGTGGCATCGATCCGGCCGGCGCGGTAGCCCGTCCAGACCTCGGCGGCGGTCTCGAACGGAGTGCCCTCACCGATCGGCAGATCGCGCACGCGGAACGGGTGATTTTCCTGTGTCAGCTCGGGATCCGCCCGTTGCCACCGGGTCCCGTTCCACCACTCGGTGACGACATGATCATGGTGGAAGTCCTCGGCGAAATAGCCGGCGAACCCGACCCGGGTCCGCGCCGGCACCCCCTGCTCCCGCAGCATCGCGACCGTCAGCAGCGAGTGATCACGACAACAGCCGGCCACCCGCTCGCCGGGCGGGCGGGGCAGCGACAGCGGGCCGGGGTTACGTTCTTGATCAAGGTCGAGGATCGCCGAGACCCAGCGGGTATTGATCTCGTCGCGACGATCGTCCCGCAGCAAGGAGGCCTCGCCGCGGTAGTGGAACACCAGGTTGCAGGCCGCGGTGCACATGGCGTCGATGCCGTCCGGCTCGCGCAGCAGTGCGGCGTGCCGGCCCGGGTCGCTGTACGCGGAGTGCGCCGCGAACCGTTCGGGTGGGATGGAAGTGGTCATAGGTAAATCCTGCGCCCTGACACCGTGTCAGAGTCCAGTCTCCGGGCCACCCGGCGTCGTCACCGAGCCGTCCGAGGTATTCGCGTAGAGTTGCTCGGACGTTTACAAGAACGAAGGGCGTTTCCATGGCGGGCACAACAGTGATCACGTTCGGCACCTTTGACGTGTTCCACGTCGGTCACGTACGGGTGCTCAACCGAGCCGCGGAATTCGGCGACCACCTGCTGGTCGGCGTCTCCTCCGATCAGCTGAACCTGGCCAAGAAGGGTCGCCGCCCGGTGTTCACCCAGGACGAGCGGATGGAGATCATCTCCAACGTGAAGTCCGTCCACGGGGTGTTCCTCGAGGAGAGCCTGGAATTGAAGCGGCAGTACGTCGAAGAGCACAAGGCCGACATCCTGGTGATGGGTGACGACTGGGCCGGCAAGTTCGACTACCTGAACGACATCTGCAAGGTCGTCTACCTCCCCCGCACCCCCTCGGTCTCGACCACCGCGATCATCGAGCACATCACCGCGATCGGCTGACCTCGGGCTCGACGGCCGTCATCCCCAGCCGGCTGTGCACAACGTGTGGACAGCCCTCGGCAAACGGTGGGTAACGGTCCCGTAGCTGTGGATCAACCGGTGGATGACGCATCGCCCGAAGTTTCTTTCTGATAAGGCTTGCGGACCCCTGACAGCGGGTGTAGAACTAATCCACCGGAAGCCGCAAGGCCCCGGGATCAGAAGAAGGAAGTGTCCAAACGGAGGGTTTCGGCCCGCCGCGTCGGGAGTGACGAACCGCGGGACACGGAAAGCTTCTGATGATCGGTCGGCGTCACACGGCAGATCACCTAGTAGGCCCCGTCCAACTCATACTTGGACGGGGCCTACACCCATTTTCGCATACTCGATCATGATCACCAAGCCTCAATAACTGGGCTCTGACCAGGCGTGGCGTGACCGAGAGCCCCGAGCCAGAGGCAATCTCTGATTCGGGGTCATCCGGTGAATCGGCCCATTTGCTAACGGATTTGCTAACACGGCACCCCGGCAAAGCCGTCGCCCTGGTCGTCGTCGTGAGCGTCATCATCAGCATCGATTGCGTCCGCGAACCTGTCCGCGACACCGTCAGCCCGCGGCCGGATGACGTGTGCGTACACCCGAAGAGTGATCGACGCATCAGCGTGGCCAAGCCGATCCGAGACGACGTGCACGGGCACACCAGCCATCAGGAGCATGGTCGCGTGCAGATGCCGCAGGTCGTGCAGTCGAACCGGAGGCAACAGGGGCTTCGGCGCGGGCAGCACCTGATCAGGCCGACCCGGTGCGGTCGGGGCGTTGTACCGCCGGAGGATCTTGGCGAAGGTCTCAGTCGGCGAGTCGGGATGAACCGGGGCGCCTTCCTCGTTCGTGAAGACGTGCCCGGTCGCTGGCCAGTCCGTGCCCATGGTCCGCAGGTCCGCCATCTGCCGGCGACGGTCGGACTTCAGCACGTTGACCGCCGTCCAGGCTCACAACCCGTTCGCGCCCGCTCTTGGGCGTGCCCTCGACCCGACGTCCGCTGATCATGGCGACCGAGCCACGAACCCGGATCGCCGGGAGAGGTCGCACTCCTGCACTACCGGCCTCCCGCCCTGTCGAATTGACCTCTCTTAGATCAAGGGCGGCCCTCCGCCGCCTCGGCCGGGCGGCGCTCTGGCACCGCCGCCACTCTGCCCGGCCGCACCCTTCACCGGGCCAGCAGCCGTGATTCAGCCAGACCCAGATGCAGGTCCACGTCCCTGGGTCCGAAGTGGCTGATCGTCCAATCCACCAGTCGAACGCCCCAATGAGCCCAGTACGCCCGCAGCGTCTCCGGCTCGATCAAGTCCTCAAGAATCTCGTCCAACCGTGCAAGCACGACGGGGTCCGGCGCCTCCCACTCAAGGATGTAGCGCATCTTCACCAGCCCAAAGTGACGATCCCCCCGAGCCGTACTCAGGTCCCAATCGATGACACCAGTCAAAGTGTCGTCATCGTCGAACAGGACGTTGGTGTGATTGAGGTCGGCATGCACGAGATCAGTCCCGTGCATCTCAACATCGCCCACCTCACGCACACAGTCCAGCAACCGGCGACTTCGGGCACTGTGCGTCTCCAGGGGGCCCCAGCCCCGCTCATGGCGAAGCAGCAGCATTGGCGCCGGCACATCGGGGCGATCAGCAAGCAGGTCAGCAAACTGCTCGTTCACCGCGATCATCGTCTCCAGCCTTGCCAGGTCCAGACGCTTCACTTCGCCCGGCACACGTTCCTGCACGACTACCCGGCGCTCGGCCAGCGGCACAACCAGCTGATACTCAGGCACCGAGATTCCGCGTGATCGCGCCAGGATCATCAGTTCAGCCTGCTGTTGGAGCGCTGCCAGTGGGGCGATCGACGGTGTCACTACACCCTCTCGACCATCCGGCCACCGCACGAACACCGCACCGCCAGTTCCGCCTTGAGCTGCGATGCCTCGCAGAACAAGATCGGCGCCCGTCGCCGCATTGACCTCATCAACCAGAGCCACCGCATCAGCTACAGCCATCATGAGCATCTTCCTACCGCACGGCACCGACAGCCGGATCAAGTTCGGTGTGAAGGTCACGGTGCGGTGAGGGTCCATCGTTGCTAACGAAGCTGCTAACAACGACCTGGACGCAGTGGAACAGAACAGCACCAGGAAACGGACCCGCCCGCGACCCTGGACGCCTGTAAACAGGCGAAAAGCCCACCAAGATCAACACATACTCGGACGGGGCCTACACCTATTTCACACATTCGATCATGATCACCAAGGGTCAATAGCTGGCCTTTGCCCAGGTCGGGATCGCGGAGAGCCCCGGACCACCACATCCTCGAACGTGTCCGCGACTCCAGCAGCCCACCGCCGGATGACGGGTGCGTACACCCGGAAAATGATCGACGCATCAGCAGGTCCGCGCCGATCCGAGACGACGTGCACCGGCACGCCAGCCGTCAGGAGCATGGTCGCGTGCACGCGGCCGGGGCCAATTCGCTGTGCTAATCTCAACGCCGCAGGCGCGGGTTCGAACCCGGTCGTAGGGCGCAGCGGCACAGCAGCCGAAAGGGCAAGGCCCACCTACTTCAAGACCGAAGAGGGAGCGCCATGCCCAAGCTCGAAACCTACAAGAAGCAGGCGAAACTGCTCGTCCGCTGGCACCGCGAAGGGAACTTCTCGATCGGCGGTCGCATCCGACAGCTCGCGCGCTATCGCACGTTGTCCGACCGCGAAGCACTCGCGCTGAAGTTTCCCCTCACCCAAGCCCAAGAGATCATCGCCCTCGAAGCCGGCTACGCCAGCTGGGCTGAACTCAAGGCGAGCACAGCAGCAGCCCCGCCCACCAGTGAGCAGCCGGAGACTCACGACACGGCAGTCACGTGCGCCAAACCGGTGCTGTACGTCGCCGACATCGATGCCTCGGCCACGTTCTACCGGGACCAGCTCGGTTTCCGGATCGACTTCTTGCACGGCAACCCGCCGTTCTACGGCTCGGTGTCGCGCGACGGCGCGACCTTGCACCTGAAGCACGTAGACGAGCCGGTGTTCGTGGCCGGTGCCGCGGAACGAGAAGGGCTCATCATGGCGTTCGTCGATACGCCGAACGTACGCGAGCTGTACGCGGAGTATCGGGCCGCGGACGCCGAAATCGTGCAGAAGCTGACCAAACAAGCGTGGGGCGGCACCGACTTCATCGTGCGCGACCCGGACGGCAACGCGATCTCGTTCGTCGGCTGAGGCCCGACACGGCATCGCGTCTGTCGAAACTGACGTCTCCTGGATCAAGGGCGGCTCGTTGCGCCGAGGTCAGCTCCAGAGGCAGAAGGGATGCCCTGCCGGGTCGAGCATGACCCTCAGCCTGCTGGAGTCTCGGTCGGCTGGCTGCCCTGGCGCCTCACGTGCGCCGAACGACACTGCACGAGTGACAGCCGCCTCGACGTCGTCCACGCGGACCTCGAAGTGCATCATCTTCGTCTGGGCGGGTAGGTCTTCCGGCCAAACGGGTGCGCAATCGATACATACGGCATTCCACCGGAAAGTAACGGCCATGCGAATGACTGCTCAAGATCAACTCATACTTGGACCGGGCCTACACCTACTTCGCACATTCGATCATGATCACCAAGGATCAGGGCTCCGCTCTGACCAGGCACAGGATGGCGGGGCCCTACCAGGAGACATCGTCGAGCGCCGGCCACGGCGGGCCATCCCGCAGAGCGTTGAGGAACGCAAATCCCGATTCCCTGCCACTGGGGTGTTGATCACCGCGGCTCCACCGGTGGGTAGCGATGATCGCCAGGACGACGCCCCGGCACTCGTCCAGCAGGTCTTCGTCAGCGTTCGGATAGCGATCGCCGACCTCTTGGGGCGCCCACGCGATGTCGTACTCGATCGGCCCTTTGGCGGTGTTTTCGAAGTCGATGAAGAGCAGCCCGTTCTTCGTGTCGAGCACATTCCACGTGTGCGGCTCACCGTGCAGTAGCTGCTCGGGAGCGCGCCGGTTGATGATCGACTGACTCAGCTCGTGCAGCGAGTCGGCGAGCAGCGCCCGGTCCGTGTCCGCGAGTTCGGGAGTGACGTCACGGCTCGCAACGTCTCGTTGAGTCTCCGCGATGCGATCCATGACGTGAGGTGTCGTGACATCGAGTTGCCGCAGGCCCGCATGAAGCCGCTCCAGCGCCTGCGCGTAATCGGCCGGCGGCAGCACTCGAGCCTGCACCGGCTCGAAGTAGGTCCACATGGTGATCTTGAAGCCGTCCCGCACGAAGACGCGTGGCTCGACCCGAGCCTCGAGCGCGGCAACCGGGCTACCCGTCTGCGTGAGCCGGTGCACGAGTTCGACTTCCAACTCTGCGCTAGCGAAATGCGTCAGGGGCGTGACCCGGACGACGATGTCGCAGGGCATCAGGCGGACGACGAGCCGGTTGGAGTCGTTGAGAATGACCGCGTCATCGACCCTCACGTCGAACGATGCGATCGTCGATATCGCGGCAGCCACCGCACGCCGCGCCGCTGCTGCCTCCATCTGCCCATGCCCTCCTTCGTGCGCCGAGTAGCAACCCTCGATGCGCGAGCTGTGTGCACAACCCCGCCGTCAGCAGGTGGCAGGCAGGTCCGGTGCAATCTAGTCCAGACCTCTTGCCCCGCGCTATCGAATTGACCTCGGCCGCACCGCCGACGGCGAGTCGGTGCCGGATGTCCTTCTGCACCCATCCCCTTCGTAGCGAGAGTGAGAAGACTGCATCCACCAACTCGATTCGAGGAGCAACATGACCGAGACCAATGACGCCGGCGTACCCGCAACGACGGAAGCGAACCCGAAGCTCACCGAGCTGGTTCGACACCTGAGCGGTACGTGGCGAGTCACCGGGCCGGACATCGACGGCGACGCTGAATACCGGGCCGTACGAGAGGGTCGGCTCCTGGTCGGGAGGGTCAGGGTCGTGGTCAACGGCGCCGAGCTGACGAACCTCCAGCACATCTCTCATGATCATGCGACCGACACGCTGCGCGCTCGCTACCTGGACACCATGGGCAACGAAGCCACCTACACCTGGGTGCTCGATGGCCGGACGATCCGGGTCAGCCTGGGCGGCGACGAGTCGGAGACGTACTTCGAGGCTCGGTTCACTGACGACTACTCCGAATATGCCGGCACGTGGCACTATCCGGAGGGCGACGCCGCCGAGGAGCGAATCGTCTACACCCGAGTCGGGTGACCAGGTCGGCGGCAGTCGGGCTATTCGGTGGTCGGCGGGTCGGTGCGCAGGTTTCGGGCTTGTGGATCGAGGCAGAGCCGGATGCCGACCAGGAGCATGGGGATGGCTGCGATCGCGAATCCCCAGCCGACGGAGTGAGCCAGGACGGCGCCGAGCAGGGCGATTGAAACCGGCCCGAGGACAACGCGCGGCAAGCCGATCAGGCTGCTGATGCGTCCCAGGAACTGCCGGGGAGTGCGGGTCTGGATGAAGGTCGGCAGCGCCACGTCACTCGAGTAGGCGACGCCGAAGCCGACCACCACCAGGATGCCGGAGGCGATGAACACATTCGGTGCGACGCCCAGCAGCGCGAAGGCGGTCGCCTCGACAACCGTCATGCCGATGATCAACAACCCCCAGCGGCGCGGTAGGCCGGTGATCGCCGCCGAGATGGTGCCGAGCAGTTGACCGACACCCCACGCCGAGATCAGCGTTCCCAGTGCCACGGCGTTGTCCGAGAAGGATCGAGCCAGTGCGGGCAGGCCAACAGCAAACAGACCGCTGTAGCTCAACGCGGAGGCGCCGACGATCAGCAGGACGATCCGTACCTCGTGGCTCCGCCGAGCGAGGCTCAGGCCCTCACCGATCTCTTTGAACACAGCTGAGGCCGACATCGATTCTTGCTGGGTGGCGTCACTGCGCGGTGCGGCGCGCACCGTCATGGCTGCGACGAAGAAGGTGAGCGCATTCAGTCCGATGGCCACGGCCGGACCGAGCCAGGCCGTCAGTAGGCCGCCCAGCATCGGACCAGCGATCATGGTGGACTGCTCGACGGCACCTTGGAGCGCGTTGCCACGCGGAAGCTGCTGAGCAGGCAACAGGTAGGGCAGCACGCTTTCCGAAGCCGGCCCGAAGAAGGCCCCGGCCACTCCGGTCACTACAGCGAACGCGTAGAGCTGCCACAGCTCCAGGCTTCCGGTCCAGGCCAGGATGGCCACGATCCCCACGGCCAGTCCCCGGACGATGTGTGACCAGAACATGACCGTTCGGGGCGAGAACCGGTCGGTGATCGCTCCGCCGAACAGCATCAGCAACCCGCCCGGGATCGCTCCAGCCAACAGGACCGACGCCAGCGCAACGACCGACCCCGTTTCCTGAAGCACCAACCACGCCAGCGCCACAGCGAACGCGCCGTCGCCGATCATCGACAGGCCTTCACCCGAAAGCACAACAGTGAAGCGTCGATTCCGCAGTGGCGCCATGGCCTGGTTCAACACGAGAGCCTCCCGCCGCCGATCCGAGCAGTGTGGCACGAGGTGGACAGGGTCGAAACCGACTAAATCGGGTCGATGGGACACGGACTCTCCGTGAATTGATCATGGAAGTATTTCCGCACCGGGAGAGTGGCATCATGGTTCATGATCACCGAACGTGCGAATGCCCCACCAAGTCGATCATTCAGACCGAAGAGGTCGACACATGAACACACCGATCTCGCTGTCGGGCGCATCGCTGTACAACGAGGTGTCCAGTCCCACGATGCTGAAACCCAGCCGCTCATAGGCCCGGATCGCAGAGACGTTGGAGTCCTGCGTCTCCAGCCAGAGATGGCGTGCGTAAGCGGGCGATGAGCTGATGACTTCACCGAGTAGTGCCCGACCAACGCCCAACCGGCGAGCCGAACGATCGACGTACATGTGCGCAAGGATGAGGCGCCGATTCCAGGACTGCAGTTCGACGGCCGCGAACCCTACGAGGGTGGACTCGTGAAGTGCAACGTACGCCGCCAGCCAGCGACCTGAATCGTGCCGAAGGTAGGAAGCGACATCGTGGATCTTCTGTCTCGGTTCGCGCAATGGCTCGGCATGCCATGCGAACGATCGGCCGCGTCCTGAGATCACAGCGACCGAATCAGCCTGAGATCTGGTGTCGATGCGTCGCACGTCGTCAACATCGGAAGGCTGCAACTCGCGAACGTCCACGCTGCACCGTATCCGGCTCGCCGGGCACCAACCAGATCGAAGCCTCAGCGGTCGTCTCCGGAGCCGCCGATCACCTTGCGCCGTTGCCGGTCGGCCAGCTTGTCGACGTTGCGCTGGGCGACGTCATTGAGCGAGAGACCCAGGAAGTCGGCCAGGACGGCCGCGTACCAGAGAACGTCGCCGAGTTCGGCCGCCATGTCGTCGCGGTCGAGCTGGGCCAGGTCGCTGTTCTTGTCCCGGACCAGCTTCTTGACCTTCTCGGCGATCTCGCCCGCCTCACCGACCAATCCGAGGATCAGGTGCATGAACTCGTCCGGGGCGTCCTTGTCCCGGGCCGTGCGCAAGGCCGCGCGCTGGTAGTCGTCGCATTCCATGGGGTCAACGTAGCGAGGTCAGCTGCGCTTCCGGCCGATCACGTGCACCAGTCCGAGTGCGGGCGGGGTGCCACCCAGCTCCGCGTACGCGGTGATCACCTGCCGCATCGGTGAGGTCCCGTCGACGGCCTCATCCCAACGCTGCCACAGCTCCAAACTGTCCGGCGGCACCCAGGCCCGGACGTCGACCAGGTCCCCGGTCATCGCCGTGTGCTGGGCCCACCAGTCGGCGGGATGCCAGGTCAGCACCTCGAACTTGGCGACGTCGGCGAGCAGGGGAAGCGGATCGATCAGGTACGGGTCGTCGCGCAGCGAGGGCGTGACGAAGCCCAGCACCCCACCCGGCTTGAGGGCGGCGACCAGCCGCCGCAGGAAATACACGTCGGAGCCGAAGTACTCCCACGCATCCAGGCTGACGATCGCGTCATAGCCGGCCTCGGGCAGCTCGGTGGTACGCACGTCACCGTGCAGCGGCGTGACCAGGTCGTCGACCCCGGCGGCCCGGTAGTTGGCCGCGGCCTCCGCGGCCGGGATCCACAGGTCGAGGGCGTCGACCGAGACGCCGGCCTCGCGGGCCAGGAACACCGCGGTGGCGCCGCGGCCCGGGCCGATGTCGAGCACCCGCTGACCCGGCTGAAGCCTCAGCTCGTCCCAGAGCTCTTCCAACTGCCACAAGGGATTCGGGCCCATGTCCATCGACAGCACCCATTCGGGATCGTACGCCGATGATCTTGGAAACCGTTCGGGCAGGGACAACAGCTCGGGTCGCAAACTTCACTCCGTTCGACGCGATCGCACCCCGAGATCCGCGGCCGATCGATGGCAAGCAGAGTCTTGTCGGTCGCGTCTCACCGGACAACCGAATTAGTCGCCGGCCAAGATCACGGCGGGCCGTTGCCCACCAGCCCGTCGACGGCCTCGCGGACGATCGACGCATGGCCGGTGTGCAGCAGACTCTCCTCGAGGATGTCCACCAGGGCCCGGCGACGATTCACCCGATAGTCGTCTCCACCCCAGGCGACGGTGCCGTCGAGGCCGCCGTCCTTGATCATGGTGGCCCAGGATCGCCGGATGCGGTCGATGGTCCGATACCACAGCCCGTACAGTTGCTCGGGATCGCCGGAGGTCGCATCCCAGTCGACACCGTCCAACGTCGATTCGTGAGTGCGCCCTTCGGCCCGCGCCGTCCAATCCGACTCGACCCTGGTCAGGTGAACGGTCAGCCAGGCCAGCGTCAGCTTCGACGGCGGATGCCGCTGCTGCAGCTGGTCGGCATCGAGCCCGCCAGTCTTCCAGGCGAACTCACGATGGACCCGATCAAGGGCGAACAGCAACAGCTCCCCCTCCGATCCGTTCGGGCAGTCCGTGATGGGGATGTCGGTGTAGTCCACGGTGATGGTCTCCTCAGTCCTGCGCGGCAGTCGTCAACCTGGGATCCGGATGCGGACCTCGTTGCCTTCGGGGTCGGCCACGGTGGTTCGCCGTGCCGCCGGTTCGTCGTGGGTGATCCGTCCGCCGGCGGCGACGGCTCGATCGATCCGGGATCGAGCATGATCGCGAGGCAGGCAGACCTCGACCTGGATGCGGTTTCGTTGCGCACGCCGTGCCTGATCGTCGGCCTCCATCGGCTGGAACCAGATCACCGGACCGATCCGGCGTGGGTCGTAGAGGTCGGTGACAAAGCTCCTGGGATCATCACGGTAGTCCAGCGCGGCGCGCCAGAACGCTTGCACTGAAGGGATGTCGACCGCGTCGACGGCCAGTTGGAAGAACCGCAGCCGGGCCGGGTCGGCGGTGAGTCCCCGGTGCCGAGCCGATGTCTGGGTCCGGCGCGCGAACTCCGCGAACCCCTGGTCCAGGCCGAAATCTGCACCCTCCCAGCGGTCCTTGCCCGAGTCGATGGTGACGCTGTCGGAACGGAGATCAATCAGGATCTGCTGGTCGGTGTCATCGGCGTGCTCGGCGGCGGCCCGGGCCAGGTCGGCTGCCTGCCGGCTGGAGCCAGTCGGATAGCAGACCATCGCACTGTAGATCGCCCACCAGTCGGCCAGTTCCGGCTCGGTTCCGATGCCGCGGGCGTCCGACCTCGGCAGACATATTTCGTTTCCGTCCGGGTCGGCGGCGACGACTCCAGGTCGGGTGAGGTCGGCGAACCGTTCGGCGTACGGAGCGCCGAGGTCGAAATGGATCCGGTGCCGCAGCGGTCGCGGCTCGGCCAGCTGCTCGATGGCGAGGGTCGGATCCCGGCGAAGCGGGTCGACCAGGGCACCGTCGTCCTGCCGATACCCGAGGACGGTCCGCCAGAACGGCGCGACCGCGGCCTCATCGGGGGTGCTGATGATCAACCGTAGGTCCTGCAAGCCGGCCGGGTCGGCGGTCAGGCCGAGATCGTGTGCCGCAGCAGAGATCGCCGCCGCGAGGGCACCATCCGACCGGTTGAGACCCGCCAATCCCGTGGGTCTGATCCGGACCCGGACACCCGACGCGCGCAGGTCGACGTCGATCGACGAAGCCGTCCCGTGGGCGAGCTCGGGAAGTCGGTCGACCAACGCCGCCCCGGCCCGATGGGACGGCGCTTCGAACCACGCGCCGGCCCCGATGTCGAGAGCTCGCCAATCCGCTGCGCCGGCCAGCTGCTCGAACCCGGGCAATCTTGCGTCGCGGTCGTCCCCAACCATGTCCATGGGTCCCTTCGGGCGTACCGATATGCTCCAGGATGAACAATCCAGATGTTTCGATCACTTGATCCTACGGAAGCAATCGAAAAATGTCGACCGTTCAGCAGTTTCCGGATTACGAGCTCGAGGACGTCCGTGTCGTGACTTCCCCACAGGAGGTCAAGGCGATGTTCGACCCGCTCCGCGGGACCTTGCTCGAGTTGCTGCTCGAGCGGGCCGCGACGGTGCAGGAGCTGGCTGCCGCCGTCGAGCGGCCGAAGAGCAGCGTCGCCTATCACGTCGGACTGCTGACCGCGGCCGGGCTGCTGAAGGTCGTCCGGACACACAAGGTCCGCGGGACCGAGGAGCGCTACTACGGTCGAACTGCGAGGATCTTCTACGTCGGCGGGCCGAGTGCCGATCAGCCCGAGCCGGCGCAGAACTACTTCGCGACCGTTGCGACCGAGTCCGAACCGGCTCAGCGTGACGACAACCTGCGGGCGATCCGGCGCTACGCGTGGATCTCCGATGCTGACGCCGACGAGTTCTGGTATCGAGTCTTCAACCTGGTGAACGAATACGCCCAGCTACCGCGGGCCGACGGTGGCCAGGCGTACGCGTTCCTCACTGCGCTCTATCCGACCAAGCATCCGAGACTCCCTAAGGCTAAGGACGACCAGTGATCATCACCAGCTCCGCCGGATCCATGATCGCCGGGAACCCGCGCCGGCGCTCGGCGTCGCGGTCGCGACGCTCGGCCGGCCACTGATCAAGGAACCAGCGGGCGCAATAGGCGGTGAGACCGACTGTCTTGGCGCCGGCGAGTTCGTCGCTCCCGCCGTCGCCGACGAAGGCAGCCCGACCCGGTGCGACGCCAAGACTCTGACAGGCCTGGCGGTAGATCGCCGGGTCGGGTTTGGCGCACCCGGCCCCGCACGAGAAGGTGACGGCGTCGAACCGTGACGCCAGCGGACTGTCCGGCCAGCCGGCCACTTCCTCGATCGCGCAGTTGCTGATCAATCCGAGCCGGAGGCCGGCGGTGCCGAGTTGATCAAGAGCCTGGAGTACGCCGGAGTCGACGGCGACGAGGGTTCTCGCCTTCCCGGCCAGACGTTCGACGTGCAGGGATTCGATGATCTTGCCCCGCTCGGGATCGTTCGCGTGGCCTGCCTTCGCGCACGCCTCCCACAGGACTGTGCGGAAGTCCAGGTCGCTGGTCATCCGGTCCGCGTGTCGCGATTGCCAGACCTCGGTGAAAACCGCCTCTGGCACATCCAGACGATCAGCCGTCGTGGGCCCCGGCCGCCACGTCGGATCGAACTCTGTCACGAGGGTCTCGTACAGGTCGAAGAAGACTCCATCGAAGTGCACCATCAACTCGAACTCTATGGCGATTCGGATGCTTGTCCTGCAGTCTTTGGAGATGACACCGGACTCGGAGGAGGAGTTCCGGGCCCGCGACGGTTCGGATCCCGAACTGACGGCCCGAGCTGATCTTGCCCATCTCGAGGATCGGATCCGGACGGCTTCCGGCGAGCTCCAACTCTACGGGACCCAAGGGCGTGATGATCATGACCGCCGCTGGCTGCCGGGCCCGGTCGAGTCGCCGGATCAGCTCGACGAGCGCCGCCATTCGGTCTGACTCGGCCCGTTCGAGGAGTATCGGGAATCGGTCCAGGCGCTGATCGATGGCCTGGAGTGATCGATGGCCGACCGGACGGCCGCGCTCAGGCCACCGACCCCAGGGAGTGCTGAGCCGCGAACTCTTCGACCGTCAGGCCCATCAGGATCACGTCGTGATAGATGCCGGCGAAGAACTGCGATCTGCGGCGGCGGCCCTCATCCACGAAGCCGAACCTCCGGTGCAGCGCGACCGAAGGCGAGTTGAAGGCGTAGATGTGGATGTCGCACTTCTGGAAGCGCCGCTCTCCGAACATGTACCTCAGCAGCAGCACGATCGCTTCCGTCGCGTAGCCGCGTCGCTGAAACGCCGAACCGATCGAGATGCCGTAGGAGAACACTCCTGAGGTCCGGTCGATTCCGTGAGTGCCCAGGCCGCCGACGAGTCGGCCCTCGTCCAAAGCCTCGATGCCCACGCCGAACTCGTCGTCATCCGGCGTCACCGGAATGGCTTCGGCCCACTGGCGATAGCCGGCCCGCGATCGCGGTGGATGGAGCCGGTCGGTGTTTCGTTGATAGGCGATCTCCTGATTGAACTCCATCAACAGATCGGCCTCGTCGGGTTCGACTCCGCGCAGCCGCACCCGGTCGCCGTCCCAGTAGGAGCCCATGGCCGGACGGTACAGCAGCGCATCCGACGGATCGAGCGAGTTTCGCGTTCAAGATCAGTAGAGGCCTTCCGCCGCGGCCCAGGCGAAGTCGTCGTCGCTGGTCCGGGCGGGAGCGATCCAGCGCAGGTACGGGTCGGCGAGGGCGCCGACGTGATCTTCTCGATCATCGCCGGCGCGGAAGCTGATGCCGACCGCGCAGACGGCGCCGACCTTCGACAACGGTCCGGCAAGAGCCGGGGTGCTGACGCCGGTGCCGGCGACCAGACCGGCCGACTCGGCGAACACCCAGGCGACGCGGCGGTGCCGCCCGGCCAGGTCCAGCTGATCGACGAAGTCGCGGCGTTGGGCGGCGGACAGATAGCTCAGCAGGGTTGCGGTGAAGACGAGCACCGGTTCGTCTCCCGGCAGGTCCGTGATCAGCCGGGCGGTGTCGGTGACGGCATCTCCGGAGATGAGCTCGACGTCCGTCTCGCCAGTCTGAAAGACGTTGATCGCCGCTCTTAGTGTCGCCAGCTCGGTCAGCTGCTCGGGCCAGATGAAGGCCTCCAGCCAGCGCCGTGCATCCTCGTCGGCAAGATCAACGGGCTCCTGATCAAGGCCGAGCCGGTGCAAGATCATCGGGACGGGGTCGTCACCCCACAGCGACCGGAACGTCGGGCCGCGCAGCTCCGACGACAGCACCACGTCGGAGTCGGGACCGTCGAGATCATGCCCGCCGAGCCGGTACGCGTAGCGGTCGAAGAGCAGGTTGAGTCCGGCGCTGGTGCCGACCTCCAGCACGTTCACCGGTCCCGGCCAGCGCCCGGCCAGCCGGCTCGTGCCCCAGCGCAGGGCGACACAGCGGCGGACCTCATTGGTCTGAGTGGATCGATGAGCCAACAACTCGGACAGGGCTGCGCGGTGCTGCCGGGAGAAGTCGACTAAGGCCGGATAAAGATCATCATCGACCGGTCGGTCGCCACCATGGATCGGGTAGTACCTCCGCAGCGCCGCCGCTGGATCTCGGGCGAGCAGCCAGTTGACCGCCGCGAACAGCAGGCTCGGCCGACGCTGCTCCGGCGGCGCCGCCATGACCAACTGGAGTAGTTGATCATCACCGGCCACCCGATCGGCCAACGTCTCGTAGACGGCCGATCGTCCCCGACACTGGGTGGTGGAGAAGAAGCGGAACAGGTTGCGGAGTTCCTCGACGGTCACAGTCGGAACTGTACGGTCACCAGACGAGCTGGACGGTCACAGCCGGCGCAGCCAGTCGTGATCCGGTTGATCGGACGCGATGGCCTGGCGCAGCCAGCCGCGCTGGGACGAGGAGAGCGTTGGCAGCAGCGCGGCGAAATCCGCCTCGTCGTGCGGTCGCCGATCCGGCCGCGGTTTCGTCCGCCATCGCGGCGGGATCGCCTTGTAGTAAACGACAATGGCCGCCGAGACCACCGGTAGCCCACCCCAGGCGGCATCGCCGCGACACGCAGCCATCGGCAGCCCGACCCGTGGTTCGGTGGCCAGGATCCACTCGTCGTCGACCCGTTGGCAGATCTGGATATCCAGTGCCGTGCCGGCCATGGACGGGGTGGTCGCATGCACGTGAGCCGGCGGCTCGAGCCGGCGACCGTCCCACTGATCGGGGCAGTCCTCGGCGACGGCATCGTCGTGACCGAGCATCCGCCAGCCGGCCAGGTGGGATCGCAGCGCGGCCTGATCGTGTTGCCAGATCACGATGTCGACATCGAAATGATCACGCGTCTGCCGCCCCAGCAACAGATCGACCGCCCAACCGCCGCAGACCAACCAGTCGTGGCCGTAGCCGGCGAGCCGATCGGCCGCCCGAACGAGCGGGCCGGGTAGCGGCGCAGCGTTGCGGCGCATGCCTACTGGACGAGCAGGCAGAACGGGTGACCGGCGGGATCCGCCAGCACGTACAGCGGTTCGCCGCCGTCCTTCGAGCGATCGAACAGGACCTTGGCGCCGAGCCTGAGCGCGCGGTCGCGATGCCGCTCCAGGTCATCCACCGTCGGCACCTTGAAATCCAGATGCAGCTGCATCGGCACCTCCTCCGACGGCCAGGTCGGCGGAGTCGTGTCCAACTTCTCCTGGAAGGCCAACACCCGTTGGCCCTCGCTGTCGACCAGGACCAGCCAATCGGCTTCGGCCGTTGACCCGTCGGTCGGCGGCTCGTCGCCAGGTCTGTAGCGCACGCCCAGCAGTTCACGGTAGAACTCGGCCAGGCCCCGGCAGTCGCGGGCATCGATGGCGGTGTGCAGGAGAACGGGATATCCGGACACAAGACCTCCAGGTCGCTGCTCGGTCACGGGAACCGTGATCATCGGCAACAGCACCGTACTTCAACTTCCGTTGATCATGAAGCAGTTAAGCTTCACGGCGGTGCCGAGCAGCCCAGTCCTGCGACTCGAGCAGCAGGGCCTGCACGATCGCCAGCTTCTCGTCGCTGTAGTCCGCACGGTTGTCGGGGTGGGCGATCGCCGCCGCCCGTTTCGCGTCCCCGTACCGATCGACCGCCTCCGGGTGAGCGATCAGGTAATCACGAAAGTCCCGGTTCGATCGAGGCTGCGGTGATCGGGGATGGAACAGATGCAGATTCTCGGCCCGGCGGCCGTGCCGGTCGCGCCCGAAGCACAGGTGATCAGGATCGTCGGCGAAATACCTTGCAATGTAGAAGAAACCAAGGGATTCCAGCGCCGCCCGATCGGTCTCCAGGACGGGCAGCCGATCGGTCACCACCAGGATGTCGATGATCGGTTTGGCCATCAGCCCCGGCACACTGGTGGAGCCGAAGTGCTCGATCGTCGCGTCCTCGGGCAGCACTCCGCTGAGTTCCGCGCGAGCCCGAGCGAACCGCTCGGCCCACTCCGGAGTCCACTCCGCGAGGTCGACAAGCGGTCGTACGCGCCGGACCGACACGCCTTGCGTACAGCCATCATCGGTGTGCACCATCTGTTGATCGTCGCACTGTTCGGCAATGCCCGGCCAGGCAATTCAGCTGGCACGGATCGCCGCGTCCGGGCGCGGTCGCCGATGGACAAGCGTCGCCAGGCATGATCGACTCGACGCGACCTCGGAAGCGGGAGGCAGTGTAGCCATGACAGACCCCACCACAGCGGACGATGATCGGGCACCGACCCTGCACGAACGGCTGACCGGCAAGCACGGGGACACGTCGTATCAGGACGGGCCGGCGCCGTGGGACGCCGGTCGGCCACAACCGGCGGTGGTCCGGCTGGCTGATCGCGGCGCGTTCCGCGGGCGGGTGCTCGACGTCGGCTGCGGCACCGGTGAGAACGCGCTCCACCTGGCCGCGCTCGGGCTCCCGGTCGTCGGAGTCGACGTCGCCGAGACCGCCCTGGCCGAGGCTCGACGGAAGGCGGCCGAACGCGGGATCGACGCCACGTTCCTGATCGCCGACGTGCTGCGGCTCGATCGGCTCGAGCAGACCTTCGCGTCGGTGCTGGACGTCGGCGTCTTCCACACCTTCGATGATCAAGAACGGCTGCGCTACGTCGAGAGCCTGACCGCGGCGACCGAGCCCGGCGCCGTCCTGCACCTGCTCTGCTTCAGCGACGTCGACCCGGGCACCGGTGGTCCACGTCGGGTGAGCCAGCAGGAACTCCGTTCGGCGTTCGGCGCGGACGTCGGTTGGCAGGTCCAGGCCATCGAGCCGGACCGCTATCAGACCAGGTTTCACGAAGACGGCGCGCCGGCCTGGCTGGCCACGATGCAGCGCCGCTGACCACGGGCCTGGAAGAATCGACGCCGTGGACTTCTCCGAGATCGCCGCCGAGTTGTACGCGGGCGCGCCCGAGGAGTTCGTCGCCCGACGCAAGGAGCTGGCCGATCAGGCCAAGAAGGCCGGCGAAAAGGACCTGGCCAAGCAGGTCACGGCGCTGCGGAAACCGACCAAGTCGGCCTGGCTGGTCAACCTGCTGGCGCACCACGAGCCCGATCGGATCGAGTCCTGGCTCGAGCTCGGCGTCGCGATGACCGAGGCCCAGCAGAACCTGCAGGGTGATCAACTGCGGGAGTTGAACAGCCAACGGTCGACCGCCGCGCGCCAGCTGTCCCGGCGTGCCGCCGAGCTCGCCACCGAGGCCGGCCAGAGCACGACCGAGAGCGCCCTGCAGGAGGTGACCTCCACCCTGCAGGCCGCGTGGACCGATGCCGAGTTCGCCGAGCTGCTGCGCAACGGCTGGGTGCACCAGGTGGTCGCCTACGGCGGGTTCGGCCCGCTCTCCCTGACGGCCGTACCGCCGGCCGCGCGGGAGAAGAGCGCACCGGCGGAGCCGACCGACGACACCGAGCCCAAGACCAAGAAGCCGGCCGATCGGAAGAAAGCCGAGCAGGACAAGGCCGAACGCGAGCGGGCCGAGCGGGAGAAGGCCGAGCGCACGGCCCTCAAGGCGGAGATCGACGAGGCCACCGCCGAGCTCGACTCGGCCTCAGCCGTGCTGGCCGAGGTGCGCGAACGGCAGAGTGCGCTGACCGAGGAGCTGAAGCAGGTGACCGCCGACGAGCGCGGTCAGGCCAAGACGGTCGCCGAGCTCCGGGCGAAGGTCACCGCCCTGCAACGCCGTCGGACCTGAACGCCGAAACGCCGTCTCCGCCGGGTTTCCGGCGGATACGGCGTGATCGACTCGGCTGACGAAGCTCAGGATTCGATCGGCTTGGCGGCGCCCGCCGGCACGGCGTCCCAGGTCGAGCGGTGCGAAGCCACGTTGTCCGACCCCTCGGCGTCGGCTTCGTCGTCGACCTCGTTGAACCGGACCTGGCGTCCGGTCACCCGGCCGACGATCTTGTCGATCGCGAAGCCGATGATCATGGCCGCGACGATCGCGATGCCGGCTCCCAGCAGCGGATTGTCCTTCACCCAGTGGCCGGCCAGGGCGCCGATGGCGATCGAGTACAAGGCCCAGGAGGTGCCGGCCAGGATGCTCAGCGGGAAGAACCGCTTCCAGGAGAACCCGGTGGCGCCGGCGGTCATGTTCACCGCGACCCGGCCGACCGGGATGTAGCGCGCGGTCAAGATCAACAGGGCACCGCGGTGCTGCAGCTGCCGGCGAGCGAAGTCGAAGATCTTGGCGACCTTCGGCCGTCGCATCCAGGCGAATCGGCCGACGCCCAGCTTCCGTCCCATCCAGAAGGCGATGTTGTCGCCGGCGATCGCACCGATCGCGGCCACCACCGCGACCCCGATCACCCACGGCTGACCGGTCGCGACTCCGACCGCAGCCAGGGCGACGACGACCGATTCGCTGGGCACCGGCGGGAAGAACCCGTCGATGCAGGCCACCAGCAGCACCAGCAGGTAGATCCACGGGGAACCAGCGGCACTCAAGATGAAATCGGTCAGCGTCTCCATGTCAACTATCCAACGCAAAACCGCGGCCGAGCACATTGAGGCAGTCACCCGGATCGTTGTCGGGTTAGCCCTACCCGGAGGGAGCCCCTAGGGATGGCCCTGAGTGCGGCGGTCCTTGCTCTTCGACAGGCTCAGAGAACGGTGATCAGCGTTCGAAGACGATGGCGAGGGGGGTTTGCTGGCTGCCCTGGCCGAGGGGGTTGTCGGCGAACATCTCTTCGTACCTCCGCGGCTCGCCGGGCACGTCCTGGCCGAGAGCGTTCCGACCAAGATCATTCGCGTCCATCACGACGGTGCCGGCGAACGTGCTCGCGTACGGCTCCGGCAGAATCGGTCGGATCGCGGCGGTCAGCGCGGCGGCGACCTTGTCCGGATCCTTCGGCGGCAGCTTGGCCGACACGTTCGACGGGTAGGCCGAGTATTCGGTCGGCCCGTCGATCGCCCGCACGTCGTTGCCGACCAGGTCGTAGAAAACGCCACGCTTGCCCGCCAGCTTGCCGACCACGCTGCCCGCCGAGGCGAACAGGATCCGGGGCAGCCCGGCCTCGCCGATCGCGAGCTGCATCGTGAACGGCGAGCCGAGGCCGATCCCGGTCGGCGTCCGGACGACGAACCGGGACAGCACCCGCGCCGCCCAACTGACCTTGATGTCCCAGACGAACATCGACCGGCCCTGGGTGATCGCGACGATCTTCTCGCTGATGAAGAAATACCAGCGGCCGGTCGTCGCGGCGCGATGATCTTGCTCGTCGGTGCCGGACAGCGTCTTGAAGAACTCGGCGACCCGATCGACCACGCGGCCGGTCAGGTCATCGTTCGCGCTGAACAGGTCCGTACGCAGCGGATAGCGCCGGACCGACTGACCGTCGGGCAGCACCAGGTCGAGCGCCTTGCCCTCGTTGGCCTCCAGATCGGTCTTGATCCTGACCTCGGGCGTCGGCTGCGCGGCGTCGAAGAACTCCCGGCACCACAGTTCGACGTTGAGGATCCGCCAGAAGACGGCGGCCGCGGTGCTGTTCGGCCGCTTGATGAACGCCTCGAACGCCTCCACCACGGCGGTCTGGTCGAAGTAGCCGCGGTTGGCGAACGACTCGCTCATGAACACGTCGTACACGGTGTTCTTGATCCGCATCAGCCAATCGGCCTGCGGCGGTTCGGCCGCGCCCTGCCGGCTCCCGCCGAGCAGCGAGCCGAGCGCCTCGTCGTCATGACCGAGCAGCCAGCGGACGGTGTCCAGATCGAGGTACGGCAGCGCGAAACGGGTGCCGAACCGGCCGGCCGTCTTGGCCAGCGACCGCAGCCGGTACGGCAGCGACGTGGTGGTCAGTGCATCCACCCGGAGCAGGGTCGCTTCGGCGGCCAGCGGTGCCGGGCCCTCGTCGGAATAGCGGGACCGGAGCTCGTCGGACAGCAGGCTGATCGCCAGATCGGGCCGCCGGCCGCCCGCTACCTTGGAAACGGCCCGGACCCCACCGCGGACCGCGGACCCGACCAACCGGACCCCGCCGGCGAGCGGATTGGCCGCCGGGTCGGCACCGAGCAACAGCTGGGCCGCACCCTCGGCGCCGATCAGGGTGCCGTAGTCGGCCCCGTCCTGGGCCAGTCGATAGTGCAGGTAGGCGGCCGCCGAGCCGGTCGGCTCCTCCTCGACCCGGATGAAATCGGACCAGTCGGCCTTGAACTGATCAGCCGTCAGCCGGACCCGGCCCGGCTGGGCCGCGACGGCGGCCTCGGAATGGTCCGGATACTCCGGCGTCAACGTCTGCTCGGCCAGCCCGGACAGAGCGGCCGAGCCCGGCCCGCTGGGGACGACCGCAACCGGCTTTTCCGGCGTACCGAGCGAGCCCTGCAGCCGGCGCCGCAGCTCCGCCGCCGGATCCGCGTCGCCGGGTCGGGCGCCCAGGGCCCGCAACAGTTCGGACTTGGTCCGCAGGAAGGCCTGCCGCCGGATCCCGCTCGGCTCAGCGATCAGTGCCTCGCCCGGCAACACCCGCTCGACGCCCTCGAAGAAGGTGGCCGGCTGGTCGTCGAGGGCACCGGTGGACAGATAGCGGTGCACGACCCGCGCGGACGGTGTCGCCGTCGGCCCGTCCGCCAGCACGGCCGCGATGGTCGACCCGAAGCGGATCCGGTGGCCGTCGGTGTCCCGGCGGAAGTACAACTGTTCCACGCCCAGCGGATCCCGGGCCAGCACCAGCCGGTCGGCGTCCAGCACCGCCAAGGCGAAGGTGCCGGCCAGCCGGCGGAAGCCGTCGATCCCCCAGATCCGGTACGCCTGCAACGCCAGCGTGGCGTCGGCGGCGTCGGCCTCGGGCGCCGCGTCCCGGTCGGCGTCCCGCATCGCGGCCACGAGCTCGTCCGTCCCCCGCAACCGGCCGCTGAACTCGATCGTTCCGTCCGACGACGTCAGCTCGGCACAGTGATACGAACCGGCCAACGCGATCATCCGATGTGTCCTTCTTTCAGGGGAGCTGGTGGGCCGGACGATCCTACCGAAACGTCCGAGTGATCGACCTTAACCCTGCTGGCCGAGCGCGCCCTTAAGCCGGCTGGTCCGGCAGATGTCCTGCGCAGGGACACTACCCACTCAACAGCGACTTCAGATAGCCGACGTGGCTCTTGATCATGTCCTCGGGCAGGAACTCCAGGAGGCGGTGCCAGGAGTTGTAACGATGCAGCCGGGCGAGCACCGCGGATGGCGGCACCAGCCGGCGGAGCTCCGGCAGCGGGGCCAGGTCGGTCCACCGGTCGAGATAGGCATCGATCAGCCGCACGATCCGCGGATCCTCCGGCCCGCACGACCACTCCTGGCGCAGCGCGTGCTCTGTCACGTGCAGGGAACAGAACGGGTGGCTCCACACCGCGTCCCCGAAGTCGAAGAAGCGCAGCGGCTCGGTGCCCGGCGCCGCGAACGTGTTGCTCTGATGCAGGTCGTTGTGCTGCAAGGTCGACGGGATCGGATACCCGGCGAGCTGCTCCGCGGCCTCGACGATCGCCGGCCGGTTGCGGGCGGCCAGCCTGAGCAGGTCGGCGTCGGCGTGCAGCGGGTGGTCGGCGGGCAGCGCCGCGAGCTCAGCCAGCTGCCGGTCCACGTGGTCGGCGGTGTCGGCCGGTTCCAGCGGCGGCAGGCCGGCGCCGAGCAGGGCTGCACGATGATCGACCAGCAGCCGCTGCAGGTCGGCGTACTCGACCAGGATCCGGGTGAACGTCGCCTCGTCCGACGCGCCGGTCACCCGGACAGTCGGCCCGCCGTCGGGGCCGAGCAGCCAGCCGCGGTCGGCATCGACAGCGACCGGGACGATCACCCGGTCCGGAGCGACTCGCGCGATCTCGGCGATCAACACCGCCTCGAACCGGAGCGTCGGGCTGTTCTCCTTGAACCAGTAACGGCCCCGATCGGTCGGTACGGTCAACTGGGTCGACCAGGGCCGCACCCGCGGCTGCTCGATCGGCCCCTTGATCGCGATCCCGACCTCGGCCAGCCGATCCCCGATCCAGGTCTCCGCGGCCGAGCGCCACTCGGCGCTCGTCCACCGCACCGTGAGGTCGACCCTGCCGACCCAGACCTGCGTACTCATCCCCGCATCCTGACAGTGCGAGCCGGACCCGGGCACAACGGTCCCCGTACCGAGGCCATCTGGAGGCCGGGGATGTTCGCCATCAGAATTCCGCCTGCAACTGAGCAAGCAGTTCACGATCGATACCGTTGTTGCCGCTCTCGGGTTTCATCGGAGGTCTGACTGAGTCTGGTTGGTTCAGAACTCAGCGATTGCGGCGATCCATGCGTTGACCTCGGCGGTCGTCTCCGCGAGCGAGGCTTCAACACCGGCCGATGAAGCCGCGCGACTGAAGTCGTTACGCCAATGTGAATGGGCAACAATCCAGTGGCGGCCATGGCCTAGCCGGATATCCCAGCCGTGCAGCTTCCTCGGCTCGTGACTCGAATACTGCAATTGCGGCGTCCTGGATCTCGCGAGGTGTCGGGCGCCCACTGATCGCGGCAAGGTCACGGAGCAGTAGGAGATCCACAATGTCGCGGGCTCGGTCGTTGATCGAGTCAGGTGGATCGTGGGGATCGGAGACTGCGTGGATTTTCTGTGCAATCTGAAAGCGCAGGGCGATACCGACGAGCATCTCAGGATCGGGCAGGCCGAAACCACTGAGTGGTGCCGCCTCGATGGCCTCGTGATCTTGACCGATACCCGCTTCGTCTGACGAGACCTCGAACTGGATGCGTCGCCACGTCACACCCCGAAGCTCGAGAATGATGTCGAACCTTCGCGGCTTGATGATCTTGGTCGGCATGTTAACGATCTCGACCGCGGTTCGGCGCAGAGCAAGCGGGCCCCACGGTGCGGTCAATGCCGACTCGATGGCCAGCAGGAATTCGTCCAGGTCTCCTCGGACAAGGCCGTCGACGTCCTTGGTTGCCCGCGCCGGGACGTTGAGCCGGTGCTGAAGCAGGACCCCGCCCTTGAGCAGGAACAGCTGGCGACCATCGGAGTCGACAGCTCGCTGAACCGCGGCGATGGCCACCGAGGAGGCGATGAGCCATCCCAGGCGGCCACCCTTGGCATCCGGGCCGATCATGGCCTCGGCCCGTGCGATCCAGTTGTGTTCAGCACCGTGGCCGAAGCTGGTTGCTTGGACTTCGGGGTCAGGGCGCCGAGCAAGGATGCCAGGCGTGACCTGATGGGCAGATCATTCATGGCGACCCTCCAGGTCCCGAGCAAGATCATTGCGTTCCACCGTGGTCAGGTGCCCCTGGGCATGGCCTCGGTCGATGGCCTGGCGCAGCAGGTGGGTCGGGGTGCCGAGAACGATGCACTGCGCGATGGCGGTCGGCGGCGTGGCCGTGGGGATCTCCTGCCACCAGCCGACCTGCGCCGACTCCAGATCCTCCCGGTGGATGACGTAGTTCTCCACCGCTGCTCGTCGCAGCCGCCGGCCTTTGCCGACGGTGACGTGGATGTGGTTCGGGTTCACGTCGCTGATCCCGTACACGTCGAGTGCTGTCTCATGGCTCAGGCAGGCCTCTGGCGCGCGCGTCCACAGGACCGCGAGCATGAGGCCGTCATGTTCCCCGACCGGGTACTGCGGAAATCGATAGACGCCATGGGCGACCCGCCGCAGCGTGCCTCGGAGCACGAGCATCTGAAGGGCGCCCTTGGCGATGCCCAGGTCAGTCGCCTGCCGGGCCGTGACGAAGCCGAGCTGCGTGGTGGCGGTCTCCCACAGCTCATCTCGCGCCAGACCTCCGGTCATGGCAGAAGTGTAACGAAACCGAGATACTTTTGGCTGAAGATTGACGGGGCCGATAGTCTGCCTCCCCTGGTGGATCGCGATCATGGATCGCCGGATGTCAGTGGGGAGAACGTGTCCCGACGACAGCTGGAGGAACCATGGGTTCAGACCCCACGAAGATCCCGCCGCCCATCCCTCGCATCGCCCCGGCCAGGTTGCTCCGTGCCCTGGCCGACGAACATGGCATCGAGGTCGAGTTGATCGGCGCGGCGCCCGGCGGTCAGGTCGGCGCCGCGTACGTCCGCTGGCCCGACGGCCGCGAGGGCGTACTGACCACGGCCGGCGACGGCGACGACCAGTCCGGTGATCGATTGCGGCGCACCGCGGCGGTGCTGGAGTTGGCTCGGTCCCGCGGCCTGCCGGTGCCGCGCTACGACCTGATCGCCCGCGCCGGCGAGCGGCACGTGGTGATCCAGGAGCGGCTGCCCGGCCTGGTGCCGGACCTGGTGGATCAGCGGCTGGTGCGCGGGATGATCATGGCGACCGACGGCTGGGCCGGGCTGCTGGCCGAACATGATGATCGGCCGGCCTCGCTCTACCTGGCGGAGAGCGGACCGGGCTTCTGTCTGCACGAGTCGCTGCAGCACTACGACGATCGGACCCGGCGCATGCTCGGCCGGATCCGGGAGATCGGCCGGTCCGGACCGGGCGTGATCATCGGCGATGACCTGGTGCACCTCGACTATCACGCCGGCAACGTGCTGGTCGACGACGGTGGCAGGCTCACCGGGATCATCGACTGGGACGGCTGGGCCAAGGGCGACCGGTGGTTCGCGATCACCGTGTTGTCGTACGACCTGGCCTGGCGCGGTGAGCTTGCCCTGGTGCGGCCGATCGAGGAGTTGATCACGGCCGAGGTGCCCGCGGACCGGCTGCGCAGCTATCGGGCGCACCTGGCCCTGCGCCAGGTGGACTGGGTGATCCGGCATCACGGTCCGGCCGAGGTCGACCTCTGGCTCGAGATTGCGACCGCCCGGCTCGAGACCGCCTGATCCCAGCCCGGTCGAGACGTCACATCCGCTACGACACGCCGCAGAATCGGCAGCGGATGTGACGGGTCGGCGGAGTAGGTCGGGTTGAAGTACGCCTCGCGGAACTCGAGTCCGGGCAACTCCAGAGCGGTCAGCGCGGCCGCCCAGCGGTGGTCGACGAACGGTGCGCCGACGAGCTGGAACGGCCGGGTGGTGCCGCGGCCCTGGGACAGGTTGGTGCCGGAGAACAGGCAACTGCCGGGGTAGACGTACGCCGTGTCCAGGGTCGGCATGTTCGGCGACGGCAGCACCCAGGGCAGCCCGGTCCGCTCGTACGACAGCTCACGCCGCCAGCCGCGTATCCAGCGCACCGTCAGGTCGACCGGGCCGCTCAGCCGACCGGGCAGGAACTCGGCGTTGAACAGCTCGGCCAGTTCGCCGACGGTCATCCCGTGCTGCTGGGCGATCGCCTCGCGGCCGATGAAGGTGGCGTATGCGGGCTGCAGCACCGGCCCGGTCGCCCGCCGGCCGGTGATCGGATTCGGCCGGTCGAGCACCACGAACCGCTTGCCGGCCAGGGCCGCGGCCTGCATCGAGTCGAACATCGTCCAGATGTAGGTGTAGAACCGGGCCCCGACGTCCTGCACGTCGAACAGCACGGTGTCGATCTTCGCCTGGTTGAAGATGTCGGCCAGGGCCTGGCCGCTCTGCTCGAACGTGCCGTACACCGGCAGCCCGGTCTTCGGGTCGGTGAAGAACCCCTCGGAGTCGTTGGCCTGTGCCGTGCCCCGGAAGCCGTGCTCCGGGCCGAACACCGCCACCAGCTCGACGGCGTCACTCGCCGCCAGCACGTCCACGCTGTGCCGCAGATCCGGCAGTACGCCGGTCGGGTTGGTCACGATGCCGACCCGCTGGCCGCGCAGGTCGCGGTAGCCGTCGTCGATGATCAACTCGAGGCCGGTCCGGACCCGGCCCCGATGCCTTTCGTCGGCCCGCGCCACCGGGCCGAGGCCCAGGGTGCCGGCCAAAGCGCCGGCACCGATCAACGCACCTCGTCGCGACAGGTTTCCGTCCACGGTGCACGCTCCCTCTTCGGATTCGGGCGCCAACCCTAGTGAAATCGGGTGACCTGTTGATGACCGGCGGGTGACCGGACTCGTGGTCAGTCCGGCCACGTACGGTTGCCGGCATGGAGAGCGAGCAGCCGAAGGCGCCGAAGATCACCAAGGTGAAACTGGGCGAGCTGACCACACCCGATCCGCGGGAGGTGCTGGACGGAGACATGCGGGATGGCGAGCACTACGTCCGGGCGGACTTCAGCGACCGCGACCTCAACGCGGCCTCGTTCACCGGCTGCCAGTTCGATCAGGTGCAACTGATGGGCGCCGACCTGCGCGGCGCCCACTTCACCGGCGGCCGCTGGTCCGACGTCGACGCGCCGGTGCTCCGCGGACCGCGGTCCTCCTGGCGCAACATGATCATCGAGCGGTCCCGGATCGGCTCGGCGGAGCTGTACGAGTCCGTCTGGCGCGACGTGACGATCACCGACAGCAAGCTCGGCTATCTCAACCTGCGCGGCTCGGAGTGGCGGGACGTGATCATCTCCGACTGCGGCATCGACGAGCTCGATCTGAACAGCGCGACGGTGAACCGGCTCGCCTTCCGCAACTGCCAGGTCGGCACCGTCAACCTGAACGACGCCAAACTGACCGACGTGGATCTGCGCGGCGCCGACCTGTCCACGATCAACGGCCTGGCCGGGATCGCCGGCGCCACCGTCAGCGACGTGCAACTGATGCGGATGGCACGACTGCTCGCCAAGCACCTGAAACTCAACGTCCTCGAGGACTAGGTGTACTAGGGCCGGCTGCCCTGGCCTGCTGGTAGCGGGCCAGCGCCACCCGGCGCTCCTCGGCGTGATCGATGATCCGTTCCGGATAGCCCTCGGCATAGCCGTCGTCGACCTGCCACGGCTCGTGCACCGCCGGCCCCTCGAGGTGCGCGAGCTCAGGCACCCAGCGCCGGACGTAGTCGCCGGCCGGGTCGAACCTACGACCCTGGGTGATCGGATTGAACACCCGGAAGTATGGCGCCGCGTCGGTGCCGGTGCCCGCGACCCATTGCCAGTTGTGGTTGTTGGACGCGAGATCACCGTCCAGCAGGTGATCAAGGAAATGGCGGGCACCGACCGGCCACCAGACGTGCAGATCCTTGGCCAGGAAGCTCGCCGTGACCATCCGCATCCGGTTGTGCATCCAGCCCTCGCCGAGGAGTTGCCGCATCGCCGCGTCCACCGCGGGATAGCCGGTCCGGCCCAGTTTCCAGGCGGTGATCAACTCCTCGGCCCGGTCCGGGTCGGCGTATTCCATCGAGCCCAGCTCCGGCCGCAGGTCCTGCCAGGCTGACTCGGGACGGTGCCACAGGACGTCGGCGTAGAACTCGCGCCAGCCCAGCTCGGCGACGAACTTCTGCCGCGCCGCGGCACCCCGGCCGGACTCGGCCGCAACGTCGGCCAAGATCGTCCGCGGATGGATCTCGCCGTACTTCAGCGGGATCGACATCCGGCTGGTCGCGTCGAGATCCGGCCGGTCCCGGGCGGCGTCGTAGCCGTTGATCATTTCGTCGACGAACCCTCGCCAACGGGCCAGCGCCCGCCGCTCCCCCGCATCATGATCATCCAGGTCCGGCAGCCGGCGGTGCTCCGACTTCACGTCGTCGGTGTGCCAGGTCGGCTCGGGTGCTGGGGCCGGTTCGGGCCAGCCGTGCTCCCGCCAGGCCCGGGAGAACGGGGTGAACACGCGGTACGGATCGCCGCTGCCGTTCAAGATCGTGCCGGGCCCGATCGCGTACGGACTGCCGGTGGCGATCAACTCGACCCCGGCCTCGGTCAGCGCCGTCCGCACCCGGGCGTCGCGGCGCCGCCCGTACGGCGTGGTCTCGGCACTGAGGTGCACCGCGGCCGCACCGACCCGGCGAGCCGCGGCCCGCACCTCGACCGCCGGATCACCGGTCCTGATCTCCAACGCGCCGCCGGTCGCGTCCCGGAGTGCGGCCACCGAGGCCAGGTAGCGATCCCGGCGCCGGGTCCCGCCCCGGAGCAGCGCCGGCTCGAGCACGACGAGCGGCAGCACCCGACCGGCCTCGGCGGCCCGGCTCAGCGCGGGGTGGTCGGTCAGCCGCAGGTCGCGCCGGAACCACATCACCGCCACCTCGGCCCGACTCGCCTCAACTCCCATCCGGCCAACCTACGGCGATCGATGGGGAGGTTGGGGGGTCGTTTCCTGAGCCTGTCGAAGGGCTCGGCTGATGGCTCCTCGAGAGCAGGCAGGAGCAACGGAATCGGGCCGGCCCTTCGACAGGCTCAGGGAACGAACACCCCAACGTCCCCCAGTGGCGGTCAAGAGCTAGTAGTTGCTTTGACTACTACTAGCGCCTAGGCTCGACCGAAACCTTCGAGGAGAGGAGCCGCCGGCGATGGCCGGATCCGCACCGATCGACCCCACGTTCGCCGAACTGGGACTGACCTTCGACGATGTCCTGCTGCAACCCGACGAGTCCGACGTGATCCCGTCCCAGGCCGACCCGAGCAGCCGGGTGTCCCGCAACATCACGCTCAAGGTGCCGCTGCTCAGCTCGCCGATGGACACGGTCACCGAGTCCCGGATGGCGATCGCGATGGCCCGGATCGGGGGGCTGGGCGTGATCCACCGCAATCTCCCGCTGGATGATCAAGCTCGCCAGGTCGACCAGGTGAAGCGATCCGAGTCCGGCATGATCGACGATCCGGTCACCATCACGCCGGACGCGACCCTGCGCGAGGTCGAGGAGTTGTGCGCGCACTATCGGATCTCCGGCGTCCCGGTGGTCGACGAGGAGACCCGGCTGGTCGGCATCGTGACCAACCGCGATCTGCGGTTCGAGACCGATCCGTCCCGACGGGTCGGATCGGTGATGACGCCGATGCCGTTGATCACCGGCCGGGTCGGCATCGGCCGGGCCGAGGCGCTCCGGCTGCTCACGGAGCACAAGATCGAGAAGCTGCCGCTGGTCGACGACCATGATCGACTGTGCGGACTGATCACCGTGAAGGACTTCGTCAAGGCCGACCGGCACCCGGACGCCAGCAAGGACGATCAGGGCCGGCTCCGGGTGGCCGCGGCGGTCGGTTTCTTCGGCGACGCCTGGGAACGCGCGATGGCGCTGATCGAGGCGGGCGTCGATCTGCTCGTGGTGGACACCGCACACGGCCACTCCCGGGCCCTGCTGGAGATGATCGGCAAGCTGCGGGCCGAGCCGCGCGCCGACCGGGTCGACATCGTCGGCGGCAACGTCGCCACCTACCGCGGCGCCCAGGCCCTGGTCGACGCCGGGGTCGACGGGATCCGGGTCGGCGTCGGCCCGGGATCGATCTGCACCACCCGGGTGGTCGCCGGGGTCGGCGTACCGCAGGTGACCGCGATCCACGAAGCGGCCAAGGCCGCGCGGCCGGCCGGCGTTCCGGTGATCGGGGACGGCGGGCTGCAGTATTCCGGCGACATCGCCAAGGCCATCGTCGCCGGCGCCGACACGGTGATGCTCGGCTCGCTGCTGGCGGGCTGTGACGAAGGTCCGGGCGAGTTGATCTTCATCAACGGCAAGCAGTACAAGTCCTATCGCGGGATGGCGTCGCTGCCCGCCCTGTCCGGCCGGGGCCGCCAGGGCTCGTACTCCAAGGATCGCTATTTCCAGAACGATGTCACCGCCGAGCACGAGCTGATCACGGAGGGAGTCGAGGGCCAGGTGCCGTACCGGGGACCGGTCGAGGCCGTCGCCCATCAGCTGGTCGGCGGGCTCCGGCAGTCGATGTTCTACGCCGGCGCCGCGACGATCAAGGACCTGCAGCAGCGCGGCCGGTTCATCCGGATCACCTCGGCCGGCCTACGCGAATCCCATCCACACGACATCCAGCTGACCGTCGAGGCGCCCAACTACAGCGGGCACTGAGGGCGCGATGGGATCAGGCCGGGCTAGCCTGCACCGATGATCGAGGTGTTCGAGCTGATCGCCGAGCAGGTCCCGGATCCCGGCAACGGGTACGTGCTGGTCGCGGTCGACGGGGTCGACGGCAGCGGCAAGACGACCTTCGCCGAAACCCTGGCGGCGCGGCTCGAGCAACGCGGCCGGGCCTGCCTGGTGATCCATGTCGACGACTTCCATCGGCTGCGCGCCGAGCGGCACCGCCGCGGCCGCGATTCACCGCACGGGTTCTGGCTGGACACCTTCGACTATCCGGCCCTGCGCCGCTGCGTACTGGAACCGTTCGGCCCCGGCGGCGACGGGACCTATCGCAGCCGCTGGACCGACCTGGCGAACGACTGCTACGTCGACGAGCCGCCGCGGCACGCGGTGCCGGGCACGGTGGTGATCGTGGAGGGTCTGTTCCTGCACCGCGACGAACTGGTCGGGCACTGGGACTTCTCGATCTTCCTCGACGCACCGTTCGAGATCACGGTGGCCCGGATGACCCGGCGCGACGGCGGGAACCCGACCCGGGCCGAGTTGTCAGAACTGAGGCTTGCTATAGCGATCCTCAGTTCTGACAAGTCGGCGGAGGTGAGGCATCCCACTCGACGACGGCGGCCGTGGCGGCGGCGCGTAGCTGGTATTCGTTGATGGCGTCGGTGCTGTCGATAAAGTGATCGACGGCGCCGATCGGCGGCAGCCGGCGCAACCGCGGGTCGGTGATCGAGGCCCGGAGCGCCTCGGCGAAACGCTCGCCGCCCGGGACGAAGAACGGCCGATCCCAGAACTGGATCGGCTCCGGGTCGAGCGGCTCGGTCAGCCCGAGCTTGTTGTGGCCGCGGGCGACCTCGACGTAGGCGGCGTTCAGCCGGCGCTCCCGTTCCGGATAGTCCCGGGCGGCCAGGGCGTCGGTCAACCGCGGGCCGACGGTCGCGGCGATCGGCAGCCGGGCGAACGCGGAGCCGAGCCACTTCGCGTACGGCGGATATCGCCGGGCCATCAGCAGGCAGAGCCGGACCACATCCCGGGCCAGCCGGGCCGCGATGATCACCGAGCCGAGGTCGTCGCCGACCTGGGCACAGCGGCCCGGAAACGGCTCCTCCTGACCGATCCGCTGCCACTGGCAGGCCAGCACGTAACGCCAGACATCGTCCGGATACCAGGCCAGCTGATCCCGGATCCGACCAAGATCACCGAGCCCGTCGTGGAAGATCGCGCCGCCGGTGACCTCGGCCAGCACCTGGGTCGGCGCCGCAAGCCAGTCCGGGATCTCCAGCCGGCGCCGCGGATCGAACCCGAGCCGCCACCGGAACCAGTCGCCGACGCCGCTGACGACGACCCGGTGGGTGCCCTCCGGAAAGATCGTCGGGTAGCCGCGGAACGTCTCCGGCAGCCGGTCGCCGACGGCCTCCTTGATCGCCTCGGCCCGGCCCGCCTGATCGTCGCCGAGGAAGATCAACAACCGCGGACCCCAGTCGTGGTCGGTGGACCGTTCGGTGTCCAGCCCGAGCACCTCCGAGCCGGGGCCGATCAAGCCCGCCGTGTACGACAGCTCCGGGAACTCCGCCACCAGGACGGGCCGGACGACCTCCTGGTAGAACCGGCGAGAGAGCTCGATCCCGGGCATGAAGGTGGCGGACACCGGGCCAGTGTGGCGAACGAGCCACTACCCGGACAACAGCATTTCCCGGATGATCACGATCGGGTACGGGTCCGATCGGCGGGCCGGGATGACCGCCGCGATCAGGCAGGATGGGCGCCGTGAGCGGCGCGGCGGAGGACAGTAATCGGCGACTGCTGCGCGCCCGCGACGCGATGGACCGCAGCTTCGCCGAGCCGCTCGACATCCCCGCGCTGGCCCGGATCGCGCACGTCTCCGACGCATACTTCATCCGCACCTTCCGCGCGACCTTCGGCGAGACGCCGCACCGCTATCTGCAGCGCCGCCGGGTGGAGCGGTCGATGCGGTTGCTCCGGGAGACCGAGCGGAGCGTCACCGAGATCTGCTTCGAGGTCGGCTTCGCCAGCCTCGGCACGTTCAGCCGCACCTTCCGCCACATCGTCGGCGAATCGCCGACCGAGTTCCGCCGGCGCACGGTCGGCCTGCCGGCGATCACCGCGCCGAGCTCCTTCGCCAAGGCCTGGATGCGCCCCAGCAGCCTGTGATCAGCTGGGCAGTTTGGATAAGCAGATCTTCGGCTCGCGGCCGTACGGCATCGACTGCGGCCGCCGCGACCCGTTCGGCAACGCGATCCGGATCAACCAGCCAAGGTAGCCGGGGCCGGCCGCTCCCGCGCGCTTCGCCTGCTGGTGATCATGCTGTCTCGCCATCGTCGTCATCGTCGTCTTCATGGTCTCCGTCGTGCTCTTCGTCGTCTCCACATTCGTCACAGTGATCAGCGCGACCGCTACGGCATCCTCCACACACTTGATCAACGTCGAGTTGCTCAAGGCTTCGGTAGGGCCCGGTCCGGGCGGCGTCGGCCGATTCCTCAGACCAGAAATCACCTTCAACAAGTCCTTCGTCGTTGAAAAGTCCCCACTCTGGGCCCATGATCGTTTTCTCCCGCGCTGCTCAGCTTGGCCGCCGTCGACACCGCGCTAACGCCAGCAGGCGGCCGATCGGTTGCATCGAAATCCAGCTGTAGCGGCCCCCTGCCACACCGGAAATCACCCGATCCCGGGCGCCGGCACCTGGAGCTGGATCGACCAGAACTCCGCGGGTTACTCCCCGGCAGTCGCGGCCGCGATCGACCACCCCACGCGCGGCGTCACTCCATCAGCTGCACGAGTTTCTGGACCGTCCGCAGATTCCGGCCCGTCGCGATCACCCCGGTGTCACCCGAGGCGGCCAGCTTGCTCCGCGCCAGCCCGCCCCGGTAGTCGATGAAGACCTCCTTGCCGTGCACCTCGATCTGCTCCTGATCGGCGGCGAGCTCGCGCAGCTTCGACACCGCCGCGGTCGACGGCGCGGCCGAGCAGAAGGTGATGATCAGTTGCGACGGGTTGGCGGCTTCGATCGGGTTGGCGGCCAGCGCGGCGCGCAACTGCTTGGCCGACCGCACCACGACCGGCACCTCGAACCCGAACCGCTCCGCGATCAACGGTTCCAGCGTCGTCCGGACCGAGTCGGCACTGCCGTCGGACTCGACGATCAGGTTGCCGCTGTTCAGGTGGGTACGAACTCCGTCGAGCCCAGCCGCTTCGGCGACTTCGCGCAACTCGGCCATGGCGACCTTGCGCCGGCCGAGGTTGATACCGCGCAGCAGTGCGACGTACCTCGTCATGAAGACATCGAATCATGCCCGGCCGACACCCGCGGCCACACCGCTGGGGAACCGTTTGCCGTGATTTCTCTTATACGGCTACAAAATAGGCCCAATGACCACTATCGCGGAGCGGGCGCGAAATCTAGAATGAGCTTCTCTCTCTGCCGGGTGTCTCCCCGGTATCCGGCAGGTCAGGGGTGTTAATCGGCGAAGCTCGTAAGTCCACCAAACCACGTGTCGTGGCCAGTGTCGGCCGAGCTACCCGTCCGTGCTGATCTCACTCCCTGAAGATGAGGGTGGCCGCCGGGTGGGGCGGGAGCCCCACCCGGCGATTCAATTCGGGTCGCCGCGGCCCGGACGCCTGATCCGCGCCGTGATCGACATCGTCTCGCCGATCTTGCTCAGGCCGACGACTTGCCCTGGTTACCGGCGAGTAGCATAATCGTTAGTTACCGGTGGGTAACTTGCGTCTGTCGAGGGGTTTCATGTCTCACTACAAGTCGAATGTCCGCGACATCAGGTTCAACCTGTTCGAGGTGCTGCACACCGAGCGGGTGCTGGGCGAGGGGCCGTACGCGGAGCTTGATCAAGAAACCGCCGAGGCCATGCTGGCCGAGGTCGACCTGCTGGCCCGGACCAAGCTGGCCGAGTCGTTCGTCGACGGCGACCGCAACCCGCCGGTCTTCGATCCGGTGACGCAGACTGCGCCGCTGCCGGACTCGTTCAAGAAGTCGTACCAGGCCTATATCGACTCGGACTGGTGGCGGGTGGTGCTGCCGACCGAGCTGGACGGCCAGCCGACGCCGCCGAGCCTGGCCTGGGGCCTGGCCGAGATGGTGCTCGGCGCCAATCCGTCGATCTACATGTACGCCGAGGGCCCGCACATGGGCTACGCGGTGTGGCGCAACGGCACCGAGCGGGACAAGAAGATCGGCAAGCACATCGTTGATCGGAAGTGGTCCGCGACGATGGTGCTGACCGAGCCGGACGCCGGCTCCGATGTCGGCGCCGGCCGCACTCGGGCCATTCCGCAGCCCGACGGCTCCTGGCACCTCGAGGGGGTCAAGCGGTTCATCACCGGCGGCGAGCACGACCTCACCGAAAACATCGTGCACCTGGTGCTGGCGCGGCCGCACGGGGTCGAGGGCGAGGGCGGGCCGGGCACCAAGGGGCTCAGCCTGTTCATCGTGCCGAAGTACCACTTCGATCATGAAACCGGCGAGCTGACCGGAGAGCGCAACGGCGTCAACGTCACTGGCCTGGAGCACAAGATGGGGCTGAAGGTGTCCAACACCTGCGAGCTCACCTTCGGCGACGGCGACACCCCGGCCCAGGGCTGGCTGCTGGGCGAGGTGCACAACGGGATCCGGCAGATGTTCGAGATCATCGAGCACGCCCGGATGCTGGTCGGCACCAAGGCGATCGCCACCCTGTCGTCCGGCTACCTGAACGCGCTGGACTACGCCAAGACCCGGATCCAGGGCCCCGATCTGATCAAGGCCACCGACAAGGCCTCGCCGCGGGTCGCAATCATCAACCACCCCGACGTCCGGCGCTCGCTGATGACCCAGAAGTCGGCCGTCGAGGGGATGCGCGCGCTCGTCCTCTACGCCGCGAGCATCCAGGACAAGGTCGCCCTGGCCAAGGCCGAGGGCCGCAAGGACGAGGACGCCGAACGGCTGAACGACCTGCTGCTGCCGATCCTCAAGGGCTACGGCTCGGAGCGCTCCTGGATCCTGCTCGGCACCGAGTCGCTGCAGACCTTCGGCGGCTCCGGCTTCATCGCCGACTTCCCGATCGAGCAGTACGTCCGCGACGCCAAGATCGACACCCTCTACGAGGGCACCACCGCGATCCAGGGCCAGGACCTGTTCTTCCGCAAGATCATCCGGGATCAGGGCCGGGCGATCGGCGCGCTGTCGGCGCAGATCGGCCAGTTCGCGGCCGGCGACGCCGGCAACGGTCAACTCAAGGAAGAGCGCGAACTGCTGCAGAAGGGCCTCGAGGACGTCGGCTCGATCGTCGCCGCGATGATCACCCGGCTGCAGTCCTCCGCCGCCGGCGAGCCGCGCGACCTCTACCAGGTCGGCCTGAACACCACCCGGCTGTTGATGGCCGTCGGCGACCTGATCTGCTCCTGGCTGCTGCTCCGCGGCGCCGAGGTGGCGCTGACCGCGCTGACCGGTGACCTCAAGCCGGCCGACCGGGACTTCTACGAAGGCAAGGTCGCCGCCGCCCGCTGGTTCGCCCGCACCACCCTGCCCAAGCTGACCGCCGAGCGGGCAATCGCCGAAGGCACCGACAACGCGGTCATGGACCTGCCAGAATCGGCCTTCTAAGACCCACCGGGCGGGGACGTTTCAAGCTTCCTTCATCCCCCCGAAGTGAAGGAGACGCCCCGCTCGGTGCTCCGTTGTCCGTCGGGCCGGTCGGCAGATGATCAACCGGTGGCCCCAACCGTTGATCACCGGCGCCAGTTCACCGTGGGGCCTTATCCCGGTGAGTTCCTGGGTTGACTCAGGTAGCGAAGGCCCTGCTTCAACCACGCCTTGGGGGTTGGTGTCGAGATACTGCGTCCACGGCCCGGCCAGACGCTCCCCACGCAGGGTCGACCAATAGGCGAGCGCGTAGCCGTACATCCGCTCGGTCAGATACCCGAGCGCCGAGGTGCTCCAACCCCTCGATGAGGAGCTGAACTCGAAAGCGGCGTTGGCGCTGAAGATGCCGAAACCGAAGAACACCGTCGTCAGATCGGTCAACGGTTCACCGTCGGCGCGGTCGGGGTCGATCCGACCCTCACCGAGCAGGCGTTCGTGCGCGAGTTCGTGGGCCAAGGTCGCGACGAGCGCGACCGGGCGGTGGGCCTGACCGAGGCGGACGGCGGGAAGGAACTCTGGAATCGGCAGCACCGGAGCCCGGTGCAGCGGGTCGGCGCCGAACTCGCTGATCAGCCAGTCCAGCGACTCCTCGATCCAGACCCGCTCGTCCGGCTCGACCGGGCAGCGCCGCTGGAACGGCCACATCTCCTTCTCCTTCACTCGAACAGCACCCTGACGTCCGTCAGCGCGCACCGACATGGACGAGTTCGCTGTCGATGACCTGTCGGAACTGTTCGATCGACTGGGCGCCGATCACCACGCGCTGCCCGACCACGAACCCGGGGGTCGCGGTCAGGCGGATCGATTCGGCTTCGTCGACGTCGGCATAGACCTGTTCGACCAGTGCAGGGTCGTCGAGATCCCGCTCGAACTGGGCCAGGTCCGGAAGTCCTGCGGTAGCGGCAAAGTCGAGCAATCGACGGCGGTCGGTCTCCAGGTACCCTCGGTCCGATGCCTCGTTGAACATCGCTGCCTGGTACGCCCAGAAGCGGCCTTGCCGGCCGGCGGCCCGCGCCGCAACGGCGGCGTCGAACGACTCCTCGCCGAGGATCGGCAGGTCCCGCCATTCGTAACGCAGGAGGCCGGAACTGACGTACTCGTCGATGAGACCCGGCATCGTCTCATGGGCGAACACTCCACACTGCGGGCACCGGTAGTCGGCATACTCGATCAGAACCACCGGTGCATCGACCCGGCCCATCGCCATGACGTCGCCCTCGATCCGGCGAGCCACTCCAAGATCGACCCGTTCAGCATTCCAGTCCGGGTTGCCAGCGGTGAGAGCCGCCACCACGAGCAGCACCATGATCGCCAACCCCACCAGGATGGGAAAGCGCCGCCGGCCACCGCCCGTACCTCCACCACCTCGGACCTGTTCAGCCAAAGCGCGCTCTCCTGTTTCGGTCGTACCCAAGCACCCGACCTGGTCATCATGCTCGATACTCCCGTGCCGGTGGCACAGCTCGGGCCTGCAACGAGTCCCCGTCCCAGTTTCGGTCTCGAGCGGGCGCCGTGATGTTGCGTTACCAGTCACCCGTCGATGATCACGGAACAGTTGATCTTGCAGACGACGGTGAAGTTGGCCATCCCCCGAAGTGAAGGAGACGTCCCGCTCGATGCCTGGGTATCGTCGGTGCTATGCGGATTGACCGTCCGAGCGGGTCGGACGCTCCTGGCGAGGGCGATCGCCCACCAGGGATGCGTGAGTCCGCTGACCCGTTCGGGCCTCGGTCGGAGACCGAGCGGCGTGACGAGTGGGCAACACAGGCGCAAGCCATCAAGGAGGACCGGGAGCGAAGCCCTCGCCGGGTGCTCGCCAAGGCTTCCGTGGCCGAGACACCACCAGAGCCGGAGCCGGAGGCGGCCGGCCGGCGCGAGGACGGCGGCAGGGAGCAGCAGCCCGACGACAAGCCCGAGGACCGCCGCTGGCAGACGCTGACCGAGGAGTTCGGCGGGTCGCGACCGTTCCGGACGTTCGACGCTGCCCGCAACGCGAGCATCCGAGAGCATGGCCCGCGGCCCGGCCAAGACCTGCACCATCTCGTCGAGAGAAACCAGCAGAAGCCGGAGCGGTCGGGGTTTCCCGCCGAGAGGATCCATGGTTCCGACAACCTGACCTGGATCGACCGAGACGTGCACATCGAGGTCAGCAAGCGGTACCAGAGCCGGGTAGCCGGCGCCGGCACCGAACGTCTGCGTGACTCACTTGTGGGCGACTCCTGGGAAGAGCAGTACGAGACCGGCTGTGACATTCTGGACGAGGAGATGAGGAGGCATCGTGGAATCGACGATTGATCACGACCGGGAAACCGTGCGTCGTCTGCTCCTGGAAGCCGAGCAGAGGCTACGCGCTGACCCTGATGCGGAAGCCTCGAACGCCGCCGTTGACGCAGCGGTTGAGATTGCGGACCGATGGCACGCCGAAGGTCGCATCGTTGACCTTCTGGCGCCCCTGCTGAACGACGCAGAGTCGAAACGATTTCGGTACAACGTGGCCTCGGTGCTCCTGCACCGGGGGCACCCCGAGATTGCCGTGCCCGCACTGGAGAGCGCTGGGATCGCCGAGGCGAAGGTGATCTTGCGGCACTGGCGGCGCCAGCAGGCGCCGCAGGGCTGAGTGTCCTGCCCGTCTGAGTGCGCCAAGAGTGCCAGCGGACGCGAACAATCGGCCGGTGGCCTCGGTCGGAGACCGAGCGCCGAGACGAGTGGGCAGCCCAGGCACATGCCGTCAAGGAGGACCGGGAGCGAAGCCCTCACCGCGTGCTCGCCAAGGCTTCGGAGGCCGAAGGGACACCGGAGCCAGCACCTGACGCTGGCCACCGCCAGTAGATCAACTCCAGCGACAACATGGCCCGGTTGGATCAGGACGCGCACAAGGAGAAGATGAGGCGGTACGCGTCGCGCGTCCCCGGCACGACCATTCGGTTCCTGCCCTGGAATCGGTGGACCTGGTCGAAGCCAGGGTGCTGGTGCGCTATTGGCGACGCCAAACAGGGCACCAGATAGCCGGCCGTTCGCCAGGTTGCCGGGCCGGTAGCGTTGGCTCGTGTTCCGGGCAGCGGTGAGTGATGATCTCCAGGCGATCCTGCGGCTGTACCGGCAGCTCATCCCGGCCGATCCGGTGATCGACGACGGCTCCGACCGGACGACCTTCGATCGCATCCTGGCCGACCCCGGGCTGCAGTTGTCGGTGCTGGAGCAGGACGGTGAGATCGTGGCGACCACCTACCTCAACATCATCCCCAATCTCACCCGCGCCGCCTCGCCGTACGCGATCATCGAGAACGTCGTCGTCGACGAGAAGTATCGGGGCCGAGGACTCGGCAAGTTGATCATGGATCACACCCTCCGCGAGGCGTGGCGCCGCGGTTGCTACAAGGTGATGCTACTGACCGGGTCGAAGGAGCCTTCGACCCACGCTTTCTACCGGGCCTGCGGCCTCACCCCGGACGTGAAGACCGGCTTCGTCGCCCGGCGGCTGCTGCCGTTCGAGACCGAGCCGGCCGACAGCCGGAGGGTCGGCCCGCCACCCGGTCCGCTCAGACGACCATGAAGTTGGCCATCATGCCCATGTCCTCGTGTTCGGCGTTGTGGCAGTGGAAGACGTAACGGCCGCGGTAGCCGGTGAACCGGGTGATGATCTCGACCGCCTCGCCGGGACGCAGGTCGACCGTGTCCTTCAGGCCGGCGTCGAAAGGTGACGGACCGCCGCTGCCGCGGGTGAGGACCTGGAAGTTGATCAGGTGCAGATGGATCGGGTGGTGTAGGTCGGTGACGAACCGCCAGACCTCCACGTCGCCCAGCCGGGGATCGGCGTCGATCCGGGTCGGCGAGAACGGCTCGCTGCCGATCAGCCAGCCGCGGCGGCCGTCGTGCAGCCGGCCGCTGCGGAACCGGAAGTCGCGGGTCACCGTGGCCTGCGATCGGTCCAGCGGTTCGATCTCGCTGAGCCGGTCCGGGAGGTGGCTGTGCTCGACACCGCGCCGGGTGATCAGGAACCGCATGATCAGCTCGGTGCCTTCGCGGCCCAGTCGGTTGATCAAGGTCACCGCCGAGCCGACCGGATAGCGGCCGAAGTCGATCACCACGTCGTAGCGTTCGGCTGGTGCGATCGGCAGGTGATCATGAGCGCGCGGTGCGGCCAGCAGCCCCTGGTCCGAGCCGAGCTGGACCAGGCCGGCGCCACCCGGCGGGGGCGGGTCGAGGGCGAGATCGTACCGGCGGGCGTTGGAGGCGTTCAGGATCCGTAGCCGATGCTGCACCGCGGCCACCTCGTGGGTCGGCCAGGGCACCCCGTTGACCAGGATGACGTCACCGAAGACGCCCTCGACGAAGTCCTCCTGGACGCCCGGGATCGCCCGCAGCGCCGGGTCGATGGACGGATAGCGGAAGGAGCCGTCCGCGTCGAAGGACCGGTCGGTGATCATGATCGGCAACTCCCGGTCGTCTCGCGGCAGCGGCAGCGCGTCCTCCTCGTCGTCCCGGATCAGGTGCAGGCCGGCCAGGCCGCGATAGACCGCCGGACCGGTGAAGTCCATCCGGTGATCGTGGTACCAGAGCATGGCGGCGCGCTGTCGCAGCGGATAGCTGTAGTCGGCGGTGCCCTGGCGGATCATGGCGTCCGGGTCGTTCATCTCGTGGTGGCCCGGCCGGGCGGGCCCGGGGCCGTCGACCGGCAGCACCAGATCGGTCGGATAGCCGTCGGACTCGGGCGGGGTGTGGCCACCGTGCAGGTGCACCACGGTCGGCACCGGCAGCTCGTTGCGGTGCCTCACGATCGTCGTCCGGCCGCTCCGGCTCTCGATCGTCGGGCCGGGGAAGATGCCCTGATAGCCCCAGATCTCGGTCGGTACGCCCGGCAGGATCTCCGTCGTCGCCGGTCGCTGGACGATCTCGTAGACATCGGCCGGGCGACCTTGATCATCGGTCCGGCGGGCCGGCCGGAGGACGGGCGGGATCGCCAGCGGGCGCTGGAAGGGCAATGGCAGCGGCAGCGGGCTGCGCAATAGCTCGCCGGTCCCGGCGCCGGCGGCCAGCAGCTTCGAGCCGGCGACGCTCGCCCCGAGGACGGCGCCAGCAGTCACTGCCAGGGCGGCGAACCGGCGCCGCGACAGGGGGCCGGTCACTGATCGGATTCCAGGTGATCGGGCTTGCCCTTCGACAGGCTCAGGGAGCGTGAATCCTGGTCGCTCAGGGAGCGTGGGCCCCACGCTTGCGGGCGCCACAGGAAGATCACCAGGAAGAGGGAGCCGGTCACGACGGCCACGCCGAGCGGGATGTGCAGCTCCATCGCGCCGGCCAGACCGGCGAAATACTGGCCGGTCTCCGTGGCCACCAGGAGCAGGGTCGCCAGGGCGGGCCAGCGGCGGCCGCCGAGGATCCAGAGCACGATCGCGATGATCAACTGCAGGTAGCTGAGCGAGGTCACCACGTCCGCGCCACGGGCGTGCCAGGCGAGCATGTCGTAGTTGCCGCCGAGGTAGCCACCGGCGAAGGTCGGCTGGCCGATCACGGCCAGGCCGTGCAGCGTCGCCACGATCCGGACCGGCCACCAGAAGCGGCGGGCCAGGCCACGGCGACGCGGGGCGGCGGCTGGGCCCGGGACGGCGGCTGACGTACGCACAGCAGAGACGTTAGGTAGATGGCACCTATGCCGTCCAAGACCAATTTCGCGATACATCCATAACTTTCGAGCTATAAGGTGCGCGGATGGACCTGCTCTCCCTGCGCTACTTCCAGGCCGTCGCGCGGACGGAGCACGTCAGCCGCGCTGCCGATCAGCTCCGGGTCGCCCAGCCGGCGCTGAGCCGGGTGTTGAAGCGGCTGGAGACCGATCTCGGGGTGCGGCTGTTCGACCGGCAGGGCCGGAACCTCCGGCTGAATCGCTTCGGCGCCACCTTCCTGCGCCGGGTCGACCGCGCCCTGGCCGAGCTGGACGACGCGCGCCGCGAGCTCGCGGATGCGGTCGGTCTGGAGCACGGCCAGGTGACCATCGCCGCCGAGACGCTGCGCACCCTGACGCCGATGCTGACCGGCTTCCTCACCGACCAGCCCGACGTCGACGTACGGCTGGTCGAGGCCGATCCGGCGGCGATGACCCGGCAACTCCGCGACGGCACGCTGGATCTCGCTTTCGCCTCCCAACCGCTCACCGGGTCGGCGCTGCGATCCGAGGTGCTGCTCCGGGAGGAGGTGCTGCTCGCCGTGCCCGCCGCCCATCGGCTCGCCGGCCGGGACCGGGTCGACGTCGCGGAGCTGGCCGGCGAGCGGCTGATCGTGACCCGGCCCGGCCACTGGCTCCGGGTGTTGACCGACCGGCTGCTCGCCGACGCCGGGGTCGAGGCGGACGTCGTTTGCGAGGGCGACGAGCCGACGGTGATGGTCGACCTGATCAGTGCCGGGCTGGGGATCGGGCTGGCGCCGGCGATGGCTCGCACCGCCGAACCGCGGGCATCGGCCGTCGCGGTCCGGCTCGACCATCCGGACTGCTTCCGTACCCTCAGCGTCGTCTGGCGCGAGGATGCCTATGCCTCGCTGGCCGTCCGGGAGCTGCGCGACTATGCGGTCCGCTTCTTCCGCGAAGCCCGGCCGCAGGCCAGATGACGGCTGGGCGAATTTCCCCGGATCGGGTTGCGAAGCCGGCCGGACCGCGAGAGGTTGTCCCAGGGAATGCCCGCCCACCAACGCTTCGGCGGGCCTCGGTCGCTCGGAGGAGCCCACGTGCAGTCAGGTCACTACACCCGTGCCCGGATCACCCTGTCGTCGCTGCTGGCCGTGGCGCTCGCGCTCGGCCTGCTGCTGGTCAGCCCGCCACCCGCCGGCGCGGCCGAACCGGTGTCCATCGCCGACATCCAGGGCACGGGTGCGGAGACGCCGCTGAAGGGCAAGGTGGTGCAGACCGAGCCGGCCGTGGTCACCGCCGTGTATCCGAAGACCGATCGCGGCTTCAACGGTTTCGTCATCCAGGCACCGGGCAGCGGCGGCGACGCCAAGGATCCGGCCGCCGGCTCCGACGCGATCTTCGTCTACACCGGGGACGTGACGCTGCGGTCGGTCGCGGTCGGCGACGCCGTCCAGGTGACCGGCACCGCCGGTGAATACCAGGGCCTGACCCAGCTCGCGATCGCCGCCGGCCGGGACGTCAAGCCGGCCCGGCCGAACCTGGCCGATCCGGAGCCGATCAGCACCGGTTGGGCCGACACCGCCGCGCAGCGCGAGAACTACGAGTCGATGCTGTACGAGAGCGACGAGGACTTCCTGGTCAGCGACACCTACCCGCTGCTCCCGTACGGCGAGCTCGGGCTGGCCGCCGGCGACCAGCTGCCGGTGCAGCCGACCGACGCCGGCCGGCCCGGCTCGGCCGAGGCCACCGCCCAGACCGCGACCAACCGGGCGATCCAGGTCAACCTGGACGACGGCACCAACCGCCAGTTCGGCTCCGCCGACACGCTGCCGTACCTGAAGACCGGCGAGGGCGTGACGGTCGGTGACTCACTGCGGCTGACCGCGCCGGTGATCATCGACTGGCGCAACGGCAAGTGGAAGTTCAACCCGATCGAGCCGATCGCGGCCGGTGACGAGGTGGCCGAGATCGACCCGGCCGCGACCCCGGAGGCACCGCAGGTCGGCGGCGACTTCTCGATCGCCTCGTTCAACGTGCTCAACTACTTCAGCACCACCGGCGAGGGCCGGACCGACTGTGTCGGCAACGATCCCGCCGGCTCCGACGGACCCAACGTCACCTTCGACTGCGACGTCCGCGGCGCCTGGGACGCCGAAGACCTGACGCGTCAGCAGGCCAAGATCGTCACCGCGATCAACGAGCTGGACGCCTCGGTCACCGGACTGATGGAGATCGAGAACTCGGCCCGGCTCGGCGAGGACGCCGACGAGGCGACGAAGACCCTGGTGGCCGCCCTGAACGAGGCCGCCGGATCGGACCAGTGGGCGTTCGTGCCGTCCTCGGACCAGCTGCAGCCGACCGATCAGCAGGACTTCATCACCAACGCGATCATCTACCAGCCGGCCGAGGTGAAGCTGAACGGCAAGGCGTACGCGCTCGGCTCGGCAGCCGGCGACGGCGGCGCGTTCGGCAATGCCCGGACCCCGATCGCGGCCAGCTTCACCGCCGCCGACGGTGGCGAGCCGACCCTGGTCGTGGTCAATCACTTCAAGTCCAAGAGCAGCGGTTCCGACGCGACCGGCGACAACGCCGACTCCGGTGACGGGCAGGGCGCCTTCAACGGCGACCGGACCCGGCAGGCCACCGCCCTGGTCGAGTGGCTGCCCGGCCTGCAGCAGACCGCCAACACCGACGCGGTCGCGTTGCTCGGCGACTTCAACTCCTACACCCAGGAGGACCCGCTGCAGCGGTTGTCCGCCGCCGGGTTCGAGCAGGCCGCGCCGGCCGACCAGTACTCGTACAACTTCTCCGGCCTGGCCGGTTCGCTGGACCACATCTTGATCAACTCGGCGCTGGCCGAGCGGAAGACCGGGGCCGCCGTCTGGAACATCAACGCCGGCGAGTCGGCCGCCCTGGAATACTCCACGTTCGGCGCCACGGCGACCGACTACTACGCCGACGACGCCCGCCGATCCAGTGATCATGATCCGGTGATCATGGGCGTCGGTGCCGGCACCGAGGGGGCGGCCGAGCTGACCCTGCTCAACATCAACGACTTCCACGGCCGGATCGCCGCGGAGTCGCCGAACACGGTCGCGGTGTTCGGCACCATCGAGCAGCAGCGCGAGCAGGCCGGTGAAGGCAACACGCTGTTCCTGTCCGCCGGCGACAACATCGGCGCCTCGCTGTTCGCGTCCTCGATCCAGCAGGACAACCCGACGATCGACGTGCTGAACGCGGCCGAGCTGGCCGCCTCGGCCGTCGGCAATCACGAGTTCGACAAGGGCTTCGCCGACCTGACCGGCCGCGTCGACGACCGGGCCGACTGGTCCTACCTCGGTGCGAACGTCTACCAGAAGGACACCTTGACCCCGGCGCTGCCGGAGTACGCGACGTTCGAGAAGGCCGGGCACACGGTCGCCGTGATCGGTACGGTCACCGCCGAGACCCGCTCGCTGGTCTCCCCCGACGGCATCGCCGATCTCGATTTCGGCGATCCGGTGGACGCGGTCAACCGGGTCGCAGAGCAGCTGACCGACGGCGACGAGGCCAACGGCGAGGCCGACGTGATCATCGCCGAATATCACGAGGGCGCGGTCGAGGGTGAGCCGAACGGCACCCTGGCCGACGAGGTGTCGAAGGGCGGCATGTTCGCCAAGATCGTCAACGAGACCTCGGCCGACGTGGACGCGATCTTCACCGGCCACACCCACCAGGCCTACGCCTGGGACGGCCCGATCCCCGGTGTGCAGGGCAAGACCCGGCCGATCCTGCAGGCCGAGTCCTACGGCGCGCTGCTCGGCAAGGTGACGCTGCGGTTCGACGAGTCGGGCGAGATCGCCTCGTACACGGTGCAGAACCTGGAGATCACCGAGACCCCGAACGAGGAGTTGATCAACAACTACCCACGGGTCAAGAAGATCTCCGAGATCGTCGCCGACGCGCTGGCCAAGGCCGAGGAGCTCGGCAGTGTGGTGATCGGTGAGGCGACGGCTCCGATCACCCGCGGCACCGTGGCGACCGACGACGGGCCGCTGGAGGACCGGGCCGCCGAGTCGACGATCAGCAATCTGGTCGCGAACATGTTCCGGGAGCAGTTGTCGGATCCGCAGCGCGGTGGCGCCCAGATCGGCATCCAGAACCCGGGCGGCAACCGGGAAGATCTCGACGCCGGGGAGATCAGCTACTCCGACGCGGCGGCCGTGCTGCCGTTCGCGAACACCCTGGTCACCCTGGACCTGACCGGCGCCCAGTTCAAGACGCTGCTCGAGCAGCAGTGGCAGACCAACGCCGACGGATCGCCGTTCACCGGTTCCCGGCCGTATCTGCAGCTCGGGGTGTCGGACAACATCAGCTACACCTACGACGAGTCGCAGGCCCAGGGTGCGCGGATCACGTCGATCATGATCGACGGCAAGCCGTACGACCCGGCGGCGACGTACCGGATCGGCACGGCCAGCTTCCTGGCGGCCGGCGGCGACAACTTCCATGTGCTCGCCGACGCCGCCGACAAGCGTGACTCCGGTCTGATCGATCTCGATTCCTGGACCGAGTACGTCAAGGCAGCCTCACCGCTCAGCCCGTCGTATGCGAAGCGGGCCGTCGCAGCCGAGCCGATCCCGACCGAACTCGCGGTCGGCGAGGCAACCCAGTTGCAGGTCGGCAGCACCGAACGGACCACCGGTGGCCCGCGGAACTCGATCGACTTCAGCGGCGCGGAGGCTCCGGCCAACACAACGCTGACGGCCAAGATCGGTGATCGCACGGTGGGCACCGGCACCGTCACGGACGGCGCCGCGACACTGACCGTCGAGGTGCCGGCCGAGGTGCCGGCCGGTCCGGCAACCTTGGTGATCACCGCCGCTCCGTCCGAGACCACGATCACGCTGCCGGTGACGATCACCGGCGGCGGCTCGGAGCCGACGACCGAGCCGAAGATCACGGTCGAGCCGGGCCAGGCCGCACCGGGAGATCAGATCCAGGTCGAAGCCACCGGCTTCGAGGCCGGGTCCACGGTGCCGGTCAGCCTGCACTCCGAGCCCACCGACCTGGGGGCGCTGGCGATCGGGCCCGACGGCGCCGGCAGTCTGACCGCCGTCATCCCGGCGGACACCGCCCCCGGTGAGCACAAGCTCGTCGCCGGATCCGGTGACTTCCGGGCAACGGTGACGATCGTGATCACCGCCGCCGGGGACGGACCGGGTGATGATGACGGGCAGCCGCCGAACACCGGCGACGACGAGCTGCCGAACACGGGCTCCGACATCGGTCTCTGGCTGTTGATCATCGCCGGCATCGCCGTCCTCGGTGGCGCCGCGCTGTTGATCACGTCCCTGGTCCGGCGGCGGATGTCGGCCGGTCAGCCGTAGCCCGTGCCCGTCCTAGCCACATGGTGATAACTGCGAGATAGTTGGGAGCATGTCACAACAGCCAGGAGATCCGTCCGATCGCGGTTCGACCGAGTCCACGCCGGCGAACGACCCGAGCCAGGGCTTCGGCCAGCCGACGCCGAGCCGTCCGGAGCAGGATCCGGCCGACCAGGGTTTCGGCGGCGCGGACTCGCAGAGCGAGCCGCATCCGGCGCGGGCCTACGACTCGGCCTCGGATCCGGACGCGACGGTGCTGTCCCCGCCGCCCGGATCCGGCCAGTCCGGGTCGGGCCAGTCCGGATCGGGCCAGCCGGGAACGCCGGAGGCCTCCGCGCAGCCCTCGGGCCAGACACCGTGGGGTTCTCCGACCGGCTCCCCCAGCTCCGGGCCCGCGCCCGACGCGGGCTCGCAGTCCAGCGCCCCGAGCCAGACACCCTGGGGATCGCCGGCCGGTTCGCCCAGTTCCGGGCCCGCGCCCGAGGCGAGCTCGCAGCCCAGCGCTTCGGGTCAGCCGTCCTGGGGGTCGCCGACCGGATCTCCCGCCTCCAGCTCCGTACCGGAGGAGACGCAGCAGCTCGGCGCCCCCGGCCAGTTCGGCTGGGGCAATCAGCAGCCGCAACAGCAGTACGGCGGACCGCAGGGCCAGCAGCAGTACGGCGGCCCGCAGCAGCAGGGCCAGCAGCAGCCGCAACAGCAGTACGAGGGTCAGCCACAGTACGGCGCGCAGCCACAGTACGGGCAGCAGCAACAGTACGGCGGTGCCCAGCAGCAGGGCTACGGGCAGCAGCAGTTCGGCGGTGATCAGCAGGGCTACGGGCAGCAGCCGCCCGGGCAGCAGCAGTACGGCTACCAGCCGGTGCCACAGGGCGCCCCGCCGCGGAAGTCGTCGGACGCGAACCCGATCGCCGCGACCTTCGACCTGTCGTTCTCGAAGTACGCAACCCCCGGCATCGCCAAGTTCGTCTTCTTGATCGCGATCGTGGTCGGCGTCATCTACTGGATCATGTCGATCATCGTCGGCTTCACGATCGGGTCGATCGCCGAGCCGATCACCGGTGCGTCCAACCCGGTGCTGGGCATCCTGGCCTTGATCTTCGGCTGGATTCCGGTGCTGTTCTGGATCGCCATCATCCGGGTCGGCCTCGAGGCGGCCGTGGCCAACGTCCGCACCGCCACCGACATCCGCGTGGTCCGGGAGAAGCTCGCCGAGGAAGACGGCGACACCGACGCCACGTCCTGACCGTCCACACACCTCAGCAACGCCGCGGCCCGGGCACCGGGTCGCGGCGTTGTCGGTTGATCAGCCTGCTGCGACGCTGGACCGGCGGATGATCAACTCCGGCTTGAGCTGGCGCCGCACCGGATCCCCGAGATCGCCCGCGATCCGTTGCAGCAGCAGGGACACGGCCAGTTCGCCGATCAGCCGGGTGGGGATCCGGACCGAGGTGAGCGCGGGGGTCAGCCACGGCGAGTAGGCGTGATCACCGTAGCCGACCAGCCGCACCTGGTCCGGCACCCGGATGCCGCGCTCGCCCAGCGCTGCCAGGGCACCGAGGGCGAAGTAGTCGTCACCGGCGACGATCGCGTCGAACGGCTGGTCGTGATCCAGCAGGGTCAGGCAGGCGCGGTGCGCCTCGGTCGCCCGCCACCGCGGCTCGGCCGTCTCGAACCGCCGGGTCGGCACCAAGATCGTTTCGCCGGCCGCGTCCGGCACCTCCGCCATCGCCCGGGCGTAGCCTTCGCGCCGGTTGCCGATGGTGCTGATCGCCAGATCCTCCTCGAACTGGACGATCCGGCGGCAGCCCTGGGCCAGCAGATGCCGCACCGCCGCATAGCTGCCGGCGACGTTGTCGGCGGTGACGAAGTCGCAGGGCAACTCCGGCACCTCGCGGGAGGCGACGACCAGCGGGACCCCGTCGGCCAACACGCCCGACCACGGCTCCGGCCGGCCCTGCACCGGGATCACGATCGCCCCGGCCAGGTCGCTGTCCACGATCCGGCGAGCGATCTGCTGCTCCTCCCGCTCGCTCTCCTCGGTGCTGAAGATGTCCAGGGAGTAGCCGGCCGATCGGGCGCCGGCCTCGATCGCGCCGATCAGCTCCGCGGAGAACGTGTGCGTCGCCGACGGGATGGTAACCGCGACGGTCCGGGAGCGCGGCTGGCTCCGGCCCGGCGCGCCCGGCTCGGGGGTCGGCACGTAGCCGGTCCGCCGGGCCTCGTCCAGCACCAGCGCCCGGGTCCGGTCGCTGACCCCGTCCTTCCCGGCCAACGCGCGGGAGACCGTGTTCGTCGACAGGCCGAGCCCCGCAGCAAGATCACCAAGGGTGGTGCGTCTGCCCGCCATCTGCCTCCCTCCGCTACGCGTGCCGTGTCAGCACGGTGGATTATTCCTTGAGGGCAAGGTAGATGCGAATGCGCGGCGGGGTCGCACCGCCCGACCGCCGCACCTCCAGCCGCAGCCAGTGACCGAAGTCGGACAGCGGGATCGTGATCAGCCCGTCGCCGGAGACGGTCACCGGCCTGGTCTCGTGGGCCACCCAGGCGAGCCCGTCCGGCGACACCTGCGGAGTGATCGTCAGCTCGGCGGTCGGGTCGGGCTCCAGCACCTGGACGAACCAGCGGGCCTCGCCGGCCCAGGCCGTCTCGAACGGCTCGGTCAGCAGTTGATCATGGAGTGCGGCGCCGCGTTCCAGTACGGCGGTCTGTGATTCACGCATCCTGTTGATCACCAATCCGCGGAGATGACGAGGGAGTCGAGGAAGAGGAAGTTGCGCTTGCCCGAGAGCGTACGGACGGAGAAGTAGAAGTTGAGCAGGTTCTCCAGCGAGCCGTAGCGATCCTCGTACGGCGGCACCGGCACGTCACGCCAGTCCATCACCCGGTCGTTCAGCTGCACCTCGACGTTGCTCCTGGTCTCGGTGTTGATCAAGAACCGCAGGTAGTGCCAGTTGACCTTGGTCGGCACCTCGTTGACGCAGAGCTCCTGCGGCTCACCGAAGACCTGCCAGTCCTCGGGATTCGGCGCGGTGAAGTCGGCGGCGTACGGGTAGTCGACCCGACCCTGATGATGATCACGCGGCGTCGGCTCCGGCACGGTCGGATACATCCACTGCCTCCTCAGCCGGCCGTCGGCGTCGGCGTTCTGGTAGCGGGCCACGTTGTGATAGCGCAGCCCGCCGTCGCCGCACAGGTCGGTCGCCACCGTGAAGGCACCGAACTGCGCCTCCGACGGATGCTGGTTGCCGTCCCAGGCCATGTCGCCGAACGCGTTCTCGGCGTCGTCGCCGCCCACCGTCGCCTCGGTCTTGACCGCCAGGTAGGCCTCGATCTGCAACAGCCCGCGGCCGCTCATGGTCAGCCGCCGGATCGCGGTCGCCGTGTGCCCGGGGTGCGGCCGGGTGGCCAGTTTCATCGCGTAGGTGCCGGACATCGCGCCGTGGGTGCCGACGTCGAAAAAGTCGCAGGAGGACAGTTGCGGCGGCCGGAAGTCCCGGAAGTGCCGGTCCAGCGAGTCGTAGTCACCGGTGCCGTTGTAGTTGCCGCCGAGTTCGACCCAGCCGTGCAGGCCGGAGTTGAAGTCGTCGTGACACAGGATCCGGGCGAGCGGGTTGAACCGGGACATCGCCGGGTCGGCGCTGCGCAGGGCTTGTCGGAGCGTCGCCACATCCACTGAGGAGCTCATGCGCCGTCACGTTACTCATCACGTGACAGATCTGCAAAATTATTGACTTTCCACGAGAATGGCCCGTACGTTGATCGGCGAACCTCACCCTGGACAAGGAAAGGCAGCGATGGTGCAGCGGACCAGACGCATCAAGTTCCCCACGCTGGCGGCGACGGTCGGCACCGCACTGGAGTGGTACGACTTCTCGTTGTACGGCACGGCCGCCGCGCTGGTGCTGCCGAGGGTCTTCTTCCCCAGTGAGGATCCGACCGTCGGCGTGCTGTCCTCGCTCGCCACCTTCGCGGTCGGCTTCTTCGCCCGGCCGATCGGCGGGGTGATCATCGGCATCCTCGGCGACCGGTTCGGTCGCCGGCAGATGCTGCTGCTGACGCTGCTGCTGATGTCGGTCTCGTCGCTGCTGATCGGGTGCCTGCCGTCCTACGCCTCGATCGGCCTCCTCGCCCCGGTGCTGCTGGTCGCGCTGCGGGTGCTGCAGGGGCTCGGCGCCGGCGGTGAATACGCCGGCGCCATGCTGCTCTCCGCCGAGCACGCGCCGGCCAAGCACCGCGGGCTCAACGCGTCGATCGCCAGCGTCGGCAACGCCGTCGGCTCGGTGGTCGCCACCGCCGTCTTCTTCGGGGTCCAGGCGCTGATGTCGGAGGAAGCCTTCCTCAGCTGGGGCTGGCGGGTGCCGTTCCTGCTCAGCATCGGAGTCGCGATCGCCGGGGTGCTGATCCGGCTCCGGGTCACCGACAGTCCCGAATTCACCGGTGCCGTCGCCGAGCACGGCGTCGCCCGGTCCCGGTTCACCGACATGTTCCGGCTCGGCGGCAGCCGGATCCCGCTGGCGATGCTGATGAGCATCGCGCCCAACGTGCTCAGCTATCTGCCCTCCGTGTACGCGCTGAGCTACCTGGCCACCTCGGTGCACGCGCCGTCCTGGGTCGGGCTGATCGGCATCATCATCGCCAATCTGCTCAAGGTGATCACCATCCCGACCGCGGGCTGGCTGTCCGACCGGTTCGGCGGCAAGCCGATCATGATCATCGGCTCGATCGCCGGGGCCGTGCTGTTCTTCCCGTTCTTCTTCATGCTCGACACCGGCACCCCGGTGATCATCTGGGCCGCGCTGGTGATGATCTTCACCTTGTGCTGCGACATGACGCTGGCGTCGCAGGCGGCGATGATGTCCAGCTTGTTCCCGGTCCGGGTCCGCTACACCTCGGTGACGTTCAGCCGGGAGATCACCGGCGCCCTGGTCGGTGGCACCCTGCCGCTGCTGGCGGCCACGCTGACCGGCTCCCTCGGCGGCGCGCCCTGGCTGGTCTGTGTCTACTGCGCCGTGCTCTGCCTGATCTGTGCCGCCGGCACCGCTAAGCTGCCTCGGGTGGGGCCCGGCACCGACGATCCGGCCGTCGCGCCCACCGCCACCACCCAGAGGTGATCATGACCGCCCCCGCCTACTCCGGCTACTTCGAGCCGTTGCCGCGGATCCTGGCCGCGGACGATTTCGATCACGGCCCGTCCGGCTGGCTCGATCTGCGCCCGAACTTCGTCCGGCCCGGGTTCGCGGTGCACGACGACATCGTCGACCTGCAGCACTGGGGCTCGGTGATGATCAGCAGCGCGACCTTCCCGTTCGCCGGCAGCCACGGGTCGGCCACCGGCACCTACTCGCTGCGGCTGGCCACCCGAGGGCCCGCCGCGGCGGTGGACCAACCGCCCGCGAGCGGCAGCATGAGCCTGGCGATCAAGCGGCTGTCCCGGCCGGCCGAGGCGCGGCTGCTCCGGGTCGAGGCCCTGTTCGCGTACACCACCGATCAGGACCGGCCGGGCTTCGCCATCGACGCGATGCGGGCCTTCGGCCTGATGATCGACCTGCAGGACGATGATCACCGCTTCATGCCCGGCATCCGCTACGTCAACGCCACCGACGGCGAGCCGCGGCGGCGCTGGCAGTTCTACTCCCGCACCGAGGCCGACGACGAGGCCTGGAACTACGGTCGGCCGGGCTGGCATCGCGCCGGCATCGACCCGCAGTGGTTCGGCATCCGGCAGCCGGACGGCAGCACCGCCGCGACCACCTGGTTCGACGGCGGCCCGCAACCGTTGATCTACAACGAGACCGACGACAAGATCAACTGGATGCCGCTGTCGCTCACCATCGACCTGGCCGAGCGCCGCTACGCCGCCTTCCGCTGCGGGCCGCGCAGCTACACCTTCCCCGCCGGCGCCGGCCCCACCCTGGCCGATCCCTACGCGAACATCGGCCAGTTGATCAATCCGGTCTTCTTCGTCGAGGCCGACACCGACCGCCGGGTCAACCTCTATCTCGATTCGGTATTGATCTCCTACGCCCGGGAGAATGATCAGTGATGCACACCTTCGCCACCAGCGTCACCGACCTCCGGCAGGAGTTCACCGGCGACTTCGACACCTTCCCGTACGAGTGCGGTTGGGCCGACGAGGCGATCTACTTCGTCACCGCCGAAGAGCAGACCCCGGCCGACGCGAAGATCGACCTCCGGGTCCAGCTCAGCGCCGACGGCATCCGCTGGCTCGACGAAGGCACCACCCTCTCCCTCACCGGCCCCGGCTGCACCTTCACCCGCCTCACCCACTTCGGCGGCTTCCTCCGCCTCGCCGGCTCCGTCACCACCTACACCTGCACCCTCACCATCCGCTTAGTCCTCAAGGGCTGAGCGCCCGGCGTTGTTGGTGGGGGAGGTTTGAGATTCGTTCCCTGAGCCTGTCGAAGGGCAAGCCAGGGATTCGGTCCTCCGAGTCAGCAAGGAGGAGGGTCATCGCGCCTTGCCCTTCGACCAGCTCAGGGAACGAACATCCAAACCGTCCCACCCCCAATTCCGCCGACCCGTCACATCCGCGGCCGTTTCTGCGGCGTGTCGTAGCGGATGTGACGTCTCGGCGTCAGTGGTAGCCGCGGGATTGGAGCCGATACAGCTCGGCGTAGTGCCCGTCCCGCGCGATCAGTTCGTCGTGGGTGCCGCGCTCGATCAGCCGGCCGCGGTCCAGCACCAACACGAGATCGGCGTCGCGGACTGTGGCGAAGCGGTGGGTGACGAGCACCGTGATGGCGCCGCGGCCGGCACCCTCGCGGGACTGCTCGATGTAGCGCTCGAACAGCTCGTGCTCGGTCTGCGCGTCCAGGGCGGCGGTGGGCTCGTCGAAGATCCGCAGCAACGGGGCGTCGCGGACCATCGCCCGGGCCAACGCGAGCTTCTGCCACTGGCCGCCGGAAAGATCGACTCCTCCTCGCCACTGCGCGCCGAGCTGGGTGTCCAGGCCGTCCGGCAGCGCCGCCTGTACGCCGTCCGCCACCGCCAGCCCGAGGGCCCGCCGAGCGGCTTCGCGATCATCGATCCGGTCCGGGTCACCGAACCCGACGGCGTACTGGGCCGAGAGCTCGAGCCGGAGGTGATCTTGAAATGCCGCGGTGGCGTGCCGGCGCCAGTCGTCGAGGTCCAGCTCGGTGAGGTCGACGCCGTCGACCAGGATCCGCCCCTGGCCGGGCCGATAGAGGCCGGTGATCAGCTTCACCAGAGTTGACTTGCCAGCTCCGTTCTCGCCGACGACGGCTACCACCGACCCGGCCGGCAGCTGCACCTCGACGCCGTCCAGGGACGGCCGGTCAGCGCCGTGATACGCGAAGCCGACTCCGTCCAGGGTGATCCCCTGATCAAATCGGTCCGGCGTCGGCCGGCTGCCGGCGAAGTCGGTGCGCACCGTCGCGGCATGATCATCGAGCCAGATCATCCGGCGTACGTTCCGCAGGATGTCGGCCATCGTGCCGAACTGCCCGACCAGGCCGAACACCGTCCACTGGATCTGTCGCGCCGCGACCACGGCGACAGCGATCGCGGGGGCTGCCGTACCGGAGCGCAGTTGCAGGATCAGCCAGAGCAGCACCGCCACCAGGACGATGACGAAAATGCTCTCCTCGATCGCCGTGGCGATCCCGCCGCGGCGGGCCGACCAGACCGAGGGCCGACGCCACCGATCCAGATCGGCCACCAACCAGCGGCCGATCGTGGCCCGCGCGTCGAAGGCCCGGAGCTCGCTGCCGGTGCTCGGGGTCAGGGCGACCCGGCTGAGCGCGCGTGCTCGACGCCCCGGCAGCGCCGACTCCTCCTCGGCCCGGGCGTTCCAGCGATTACGGAGCCGGGTGGCGATGATCGCCGGGACAACGCTGACGGTGATCAACAGCAGCCGGGGATCGATCGACGCGGCGATGGTGATCGACGCGATCGCCATCGCGATCACGTTGACCGACCAGAGCAGTGAGGCGAGGCCGGTCCCGATCAGCCCACGGGTCGACCGCAGGATCTCCAGCTGATCGAGGTAGTCGGCCCGCTCCAGGTGCTCGATGCTGGGGATCGACGCGTTGAGCCAGGCGATCCGGCGATCGAAGGCGAAGCCGAGCTTCTCAGCCAGCGTCATCCGGGCCTCGGCGCCGGTCAGGCTGAGCGCCCAGCCGGCGGCGATCGTGATCACCATCGCCACCAGGCCGAACCAGATCCGGTCCGGCTGACGCCGGATGATCCCGTCGACGATGATCCCGATCCACAGCGCGGTGAGGATCTCGGCCACCGATCCCACCACCTCGAGCAGGACCAGCAGGCTGCGGCCCGGTGCCACCCGGGCACTGGTGCTGATCAACAGGCCGAGCGCCCGCACCGTGTCACGCATCGCGATCACCTTCGGCATCGGCGGCGGTGACGAACCGGCTGGCCTGCAGCCGAAACATCCGCGCGTAGGCGCCGTCCGCGGCCAGCAGCGATGCATGGTCACCGTCCTCGGTGATCATGCCGTCGTCGATCACCACGATCCGGTCGGCGTGCCGGACGCTGTTCAGCCGGTGCGACACCAGGATGGAGGTCCGACCGCGGGTGACCTCGAGCAACTGCTCGAACAGCTCGGTCTCAGCCCGGACGTCCAGCGACGCCGTCGGTTCGTCCAAGATCAACACCTCGGCACCGCGGTCCAGCGCGTACAGCGCCCGGGCCAACGCGACCCGCTGCCACTGCCCGCCGGACAGTTCGGTGCCGCCCGGATAGCCGGCCGCCAGCACGGTGTCCAGGCTCAGCCGGTCCAGCAGGTCCTCGGCGCCGGCGGCGGCCAGGGCCACTTCGATCTGCCGGTCGTGGCCGTTGTCGTCGGAGAAGGCCACGTTCTGTCGCAGGGACAGCTCGTACCGGCCGAAGTCCTGGAAGATCACCGCCGCCCGTCGGGGGCCGCCGCGGGCCGGTCGGCCGCCGATCAACACCCGTCCCGAGTCGGCCGCATGGAGGCCGGTCAGCAGCTTGATACAGGTCGACTTACCGGCACCGTTCTCGCCGACGATGGCCAGCGCCTGGCCTGCCGGCACGGTCAGGTCGAGGTCCCGCAGCGTCGGCTCCCGGCGGCCGGGATAGCGGAAGGTCACCGCCTCGAACTCCACCGCCCCAGCCGCCGCTGCCGGTCGCACTCCATGATCATCGACCGGGTCGACATCCGGCTCGCCGTCGGTGAGCTCGGCGGACAGCGCCTCGAGCTGACGCAACGCCGAGCCCGCCCGGCTGAGCTGCGCCCCGACGTCGCCATAACTGCTCAGACTCTCCAGCCCGTTGGCGGCCTGGATGATCACCACCACCTGGCCGGCGCCGAGCACCCCGGCGACCGCGGCGGTGCCGACCCAGCCGAACACCACCGCGTACGCGATCAGCAGTGCGAGGATGCCGGCCATCAGCGGCCCGGCCGCCCGACCGCGGCGCCGCCACAACCCGGACATGGCGGCCTGCCAGGATTCGCCGAACCGGGCGTCCAGCCAGGGCAGTGCCGCGAAGATCCGCAACTCCTTCGCGGCCGCCGGCTCCATCAGCAGTCGGCGCAGATATTCGGGCCGGCGACGTTGATCGGCGACGACCTCGTCCAGGTCCGCGTAGATCGTGGCCAACCAGTGCCGGAACATCCCGGTGAAGATCAGATAGCCGACCAGCAGCACCGGCGCGATCCACCAGGAATACTGCAGCAGCAGGATCGCCGCGGCCACGCCGGAGATCCGCCAGCGCAGCACCTGGAACACGGAGACCACCGCGGCCAGCTGGACTCCCTCCCGATGCGCCTCCGCCACACCGTCGATCCGGCCCTTCAAGCGCGGATCCTCCAGGTGCCCGATCGTCGGCGGAGCCAGCGCCGCGGCCACCAGCGCACGCTCGGTTTCGATCACGAAGCGGCGGGACAGCTCGGCCTGAACGGAATTGTGCAGTCCGGCGATCACCGGTGTGATCACCGAGAAGCCGCCGAACCAGGCCAGCGCGGCCAGCGCCGCCGGCACGTCCGCCGCCGCGACCGCATCCACCAGCCGGCCGGACAGGATCATCACGATCACCGGCAGGATGCCCAGCACCATCGTGGTCGCCACACAGGCCGCCGTGGTGCCTGGCGCTACGCGGACGAACGCCCGCCCCAGCGTCGCCAGATTCTCCGGCCAGAGCTTGCGCAGCAGGGCACGCCACCGACCGGTCCCGCCACTCATCCCCACACTGTGCCAGAGTCGCCGCGGTCACGAGCAGATCAGCGACTTCGTTCCCGATCACCGGGAGCGCCGGGAGCGAGCCGTCGTACTTTCGGGATCAGTTGGGGGTGTTCGTTCCCTGAACCTGTCGAAGGGCCAAGGTGATGGTTGCTCGGGAGCGTGCCGGAGCAGGTGACATCCGGCCGACCCTTCGACAAGCTCAGGGAACGAACACCCAACCGACCCATCACCAAGGCACGGCATGGACCGACCTCGAGCGCGGAACCCACCACCCTGGGCCCTTCGGCAGGCTCAGGGAACAATCCTCCGAACGTCCACACCGCCAGGGCGAGACGTCACATCCGCGGCGACACGCCGCAGAAACGGCCGCGGATGTGACGGGTCGGCGGTTAGTAGAGGAGGGCTTGGGTGGGGTCGGAGAGGAGGGTGGCTACGTCGGAGAGGAAGCGGGAGCCTTGGGCGCCGTCGACCAGGCGGTGGTCGAAGGAGACGGCGAGGGTGGTCACCCAGCGGGGCTCGATCCGCTCCTCGGAACCGGTGCCGACCACCCACGGACGGCGCTGGATCGCTCCCATGCAAAGGATCCCGGCTTCGCCCGGATTGAGGATCGGGGTGCCGCCGTCGATGCCGAAGACGCCGATGTTGGTGATCGTGAAGGTGCCGCCGTGGGTGTCGGCCGGCTGGGTCTTGCCCTCCTTGGCCGTCCGCACCAGCCTGTCGATCCGGTGCGCCAGGTCGACCAGATCACCACCGTGGGCACCCTTGAGGTTGGGCACCAGCAGGCCGCGTGGGGTGGCCGCGGCGATGCCGAGGTTGACCCCGCGGCGGAGCACGATCTCGCCCCGCTCACCGTCCCAGGACGAGTGCATCTCCGGGGTCCGGCTGAGCGCCAGCAGCACCGCCTTGGCCACCAGCACCAGCGGCGTCCAGCGGACCTCACCGAGATCGCGCCGCTGCTTCAGCCGCTCCAGCAGTTCCATCGTCGCGGTCACGTCGCAGGTCACCCACTCGCTGACGTGCGGTGCGGTGAACGCCGAGGAGGTGACGGCGGCAGCCGTCGCTTTGCGTACGCCCTTGATCGGGATCCGCTCCTCGAACACCGGGGCGTCCGCGAACCAGCCGAAGCGGGAGTCGCCGTCGCCTTCGACCGGCTCCGGAGCGGGGGGTGCCTCGGCGGCTCGGGCCGCCTGCTCGACGTCGGCCCGGGTGATCACGCCGCCGTCACCGGTGCCGGTGATCATGGCCAGGTCGAGGCCCAGGTCCTTGGCCAGCTTGCGGACCGGGGGCTTGGCCAGCACGGCGCCACCGGTCGGTGCCGGCTCGGCCGGAGCCAGGCCCGGCTCGGGCAGCGGGTCACCGCTGGGCTCGGCGTGGTCCGGTTGCAGCGGGGACTGTTCGTCGGCACGGCGGGACACCGGGGCGTCGGTTTCGAACGCCGCCGCGAGTTGATCATGAGCCTGGACCGGCCCCGGCTCTGCGGCCGCGGCACCCTTCCGCGGCCGGCGCCTGGTGTCGGTCTTCTTGGGACCGGTGCCGACCAGGTTGGCCACCGGCTTCTCGCCCTCGTCCTCGGCGTCGCCGCTACCGTCGTCGATGCTGACGATCGGCGTACCGACGTCGATCAGCTGACCCTCGGGGACGAGCAGTTCCTTGATCGTTCCCTCGAACGGGCTGGGCAACTCCACCAGGGACTTGCTGGTCTCCACCTCGACCAGGATGTCGTTGATCTTGACCTGATCGCCCGGCTTGACCCGCCAGGTGACGATCTCGGCCTCGACCAGGCCTTCGCCGGGATCCGGCAGCAGGAAGTTCTTCATGTCCAACCTCCTCAGTAGGCCAGGGAGCGGTCGACCGCATCGAGGATGCGATCCAGGTCGGGCAGGTAGTCCTCCTCCACCCGACTGGGCGGATAGGGCATGTCGTAGCCGCCGATCCTGATCACCGGAGCCTCCAGTGAATAGAAGCACTGCTCGGTGATCCGGGCCGAGATCTCTGACCCGACGCCCAGATTGAGCGGAGCCTCCTGCACGGTGATCAACCGGCCGGTCTTCTGCACCGACTCCACCGTGCTGGAGAGGTCGAGCGGCGCAATGGTACGGAGATCGATCACTTCAAGATCACGACCCTCCTCGGCGGCCGCCGCAGCGGCGTCCAGGCAGACGTTCACCATCGTCCCGTACGCCACCAGGGTGGCATCGCGGCCCGGCCGCACGATCTTGGCGGAGTGCAGCGGCGGCGGGCTGGCCCTCTCGTCGACCTCGATGCCCTTCTCGTGATAGCGGCGCTTCGGCTCGAGGAAGATCACCGGATCGTCCGAGGCGACCGCCTGCTGGATCATCCAGTAGCCGTCGACCGGATTGGAACAGGTCACCACCTTGAGCCCCGGCGTGTGCGCGAAGTAGGCCTCCGGCGACTCGCTGTGGTGCTCGACCGACCCGATCCCGCCGCCGTACGGAATCCTGATCACCAACGGCATCTTCAGCCGGCCACCGGACCGGTAGTGCAGCCGGGCCACCTGGCTGACGATCTGATCGAAAGCGGGAAAGACGAACCCGTCGAACTGGATCTCGCAGACCGGCCGATAGCCGCGCAGGGCCATGCCGACCGCGGTGCCGATGATGCCGGCCTCGGCCAGCGGTGAGTCGATCACCCGATGCTCGCCGAAATCCTTCTGCAGCCCTTCGGTGACCCGGAAGACGCCACCGAGCTTGCCGATGTCCTCGCCGGCCAGCACCACCTGCGGGTCGGCCTCGAGGGCGCGCCGCAGGCCGGCGTTCAACGCCTTGGCCATGCTCATCCTGGTCATGACTGCCCCCCGTCGGCCGCTTCCGCGAACGATGCCTGGTATTCCTGGAAGCCGGCCCGCTGCTCGTTCAGATACGGGGTGGTGTCGGCGTAGACCTGGTCGAACAGGTCGGCCAGCTCCGGATCCTCCATCGTCAGGCAGGCCTGTCGCAGCTCGGTCGCGACCCGTTGTGCTTCGTCGTCGACCGAGGCGAAGAAGTCATGATCAACAGCGCCGGTCCGGGTCAGGTAGGCGCGGACCCGTTCGATCGGATCCTTCAGCCGCCAGTGCTCCACCTCGGCGCTGAGCCGGTATTTGGACGGGTCGTCGGCCGTGGTGTGCGCCCCCATCCGATACGTGTAGGCCTCGATGAAGGTCGGACCGTTGCCGGAGCGGGCCCGTTCCAGCGCCTCGGCGGTGACCGCCTGGACGGCCAGCACGTCGTTGCCGTCCACCCGGACGCCGGGGAAGCCGAAGCCGGCAGCCCTGCGATACAAGGGGATCCGGGACTGTCGCTCCACCGACTCGGAGATCGCCCACTGGTTGTTCTGGCAGAAGAAGACCACCGGCGCGTTGTACGAGCTGGCGAAGACCATCGCCTCGCTGACATCGCCCTGGCTGGTGGCGCCGTCGCCCAGGTAGGCGATCACCGCCGTGTCCCGCGACGGGTCACCGGTGCCGACCTGACCGTCCCGTTCCACCCCCATCGCGTAGCCGACGGCGTGCAGGGTCTGGGCGCCGATCACGATCGTGTACAGGTGGAACCGGGTCTGCACCGTGTCCCAGGAACCAAGATCGACTCCGCGGAACATCGCCAGCAACTTGGCCGGCTCGACGCCGAGGCACCAGGCGACACCGTGCTCGCGGTAGGTCGGAAAAACGAAGTCCCGGTCGCTCATCGCGCGACCGGAACCGATCTGGGCAGCCTCCTGGCCGAGGCAGGAGGCCCAGAGGCTGAGCTCCCCCTGCCGCTGCAGGGCCGTGGCCTCGGTGTCGATCTTCCGGGTGATCACCATGTCGCGGTAATAGCCCTTGATCATTTCGTCATCGCCGGTGAAGGCATACCGGGGATGCCTGATCCGCGCACCTTCTGGGGTCAGGAGCTGGACCAGCTCGACTTCGGCGTCGCTGACCTCGGTCACTCGTACATCCTCTCGTCGGGACACGTCGGTATCCGTGCTTGCCGGCACCCGGTCGCGGGATGGCCGTGTCCGGGTGAACTTGAGGGATTCCGCGGCCGCGGAATCGGGCCGTGATCATGCTGGGTGTGGCGTCGATCGCGGCCGTTCCCACAAGGTACATCGTGGTCACTGCGTCGGGGAAAACTACTCTGATGTCCTAGTGCCGCTCGCGTACCGGCGACATGACGAAGCCGTGAACACGCCGGCCAGGGTCTTGCACCCCGCATCGCGGTCCGCCAAGACTGCGGTATGGACCACACCATGCGGAGTGCCCATCCATCCACCACGACTCGACCGCGCCGCACGTGGGCGGCGCTGCTGGCCGTCCTGGCCACGGTCGCCGGCCTGGTCATGCCGACCCTGCCCTCGCCGGCGCTGGCCGCGGAGCCCGACGGCTACTACGACTCGGCGACCGGCCTGACCGGTGCGGCGCTGAAGTCTGCGTTGCACGACATCATCGACGGCAACACCCAGCTGTCCTACGACCAGGTCTGGGACGCGTTGAAGCGGACCGACGAGGACCCGGCCAACGCCGACAACGTGATCGAGCTCTATTCGCGGCGGTCGGTGCCGAAGTCGTCCAACGGCGGCGATCCGGACGACTGGAACCGGGAGCACACCTGGGCCAAGAGCCACGGTGACTTCGGCACGTCGACCGGCCCGGGCACCGACATCCACCACCTGCGGCCCACCGACGTGTCGGTCAACGCCGACCGCGGCAACCTGGACTTCGATCTCGGCGGCTCGGCGGTCGACGAGTGCTCCGGTTGCCTTCGCGACGGTGACTCCTTCGAGCCGCCGGACGTGGTGAAGGGCGACGTCGCGCGGATGCTGTTCTACATGGCGGTGCGCTATGAGGGCGACGACGGCAAGCCCGACCTCGAGCTCAACGACCAGGTCGACAACGGCTCGGCGCCCTATCACGGCCGGCTGTCGGTGCTGCTCGCCTGGAACGACGCCGATCCGGTCTCGGCCGCGGAGACCAGACGGAACGACCTCATCTACGACGACTACCAGGGCAACCGGAACCCGTTCATCGATCACCCGGAGTGGGCCGACGCGATCTGGTGACGCCGGCGGCGGTCCGCTCCTCGGCTCAGCAGTAGGCCGCCACCGACTGATCCAGCCGGCCGAGCGCCTTGGCACCGGCCAGCGGGTTGCCGTAGTCGCGCGAGTGGACGATCAGCCCGTCTCGGACGGTCATGATCATCACGAACGACGGCGCGACCGTCGCGCCCGATTCGATCAGCCGGTGGTGCAGCGCGAACTCGGCGACGATTGTCTCCGGATCCCTGGTCTCATGGACGACGACGGCGTCGAGATCGGCGAGTTGGTCGTAGGCACTCTGCTCGGTCAACTCGAGGAACCGGCGGAACACTTCGCGTGCTGACATCGAAGAGACTCCCCTCGGAATTGAACGGAACGCTGAGCCTGCTTATGATCCGAAGACACGGAACGCTCGCCCCGGTTGTCAATCGACGGGCTTGGCGGCAGGCCCGGGCCATGACCTCCGACGCGACGCAATCGCACCCGGGTGCTCAGCGCGGCGGAAGAGGTCTTCGCCGACCAGGGGCTGGCGGTGCCTCTGGACGCGATCGCCCGCCGGGCGGGCGTCGGCGCCGGGACGGTCTATCGCCACTTCCCGAGCAAGGAGGCGCTCTTCCAGGCCCGCGCTGAACAAGGCGCTGGTCGACGCACTCGAGTCCGGGGAGACCCCTTCCACGGCGACACGGAGGTGGCCGGCGAATACTGGCGGCTGGTCGGCACGCTGCTGCAGCGAGCCCAGCGCGCCGGTGCGGTCCGGCCGGACCTCGACCTCGACCTGCTCCGCGGCATCATGATCGGCTGCATCACCGCCCAGCGACAGCTCGGCCCAGTGACCGGAATCCAGCAATCGTTGGCCCAACGGAGCGTTCTCGGGTCGAAATCGCGAACCGTTGCTGGATTTCGGTCAGCTGCCTTCAGACACCCCCGGCACGCTGCCGGGCCCGATAGGCGGTGACGTGCATCCGATTCGCACAGTTGCCGGTGTCGCAGAACCGCTTGGACCGGTTCTTGGAGAGGTCGACCAGCACGTCGGCGCAGTCGCTGGCCGCGCAGGTCTTCATCCGGACCCACTCATCGGTCCGGATCAGGTCGAGGAAGGCCATCGCCGTCTCGGCCGCGATCCGGTGCTCCAGCGGCTGATCCTGCCGGGTCAGGTGCAGATGCCAGTCCAGGTCGTCGTGCCGGGAGAGGTACGGCCGCGCGTCGGCCTCGGTGAGCAACTCGTTGACCAGGACGGCCGCCTCGTCGCGGTCGGACACGCCCCAGAAGTCGCGTAGCCGGGGCCGCAGGGCGCGGACCCTGGCCAGCTCGGCCGCGGTGCCGAGGATCTCGCCGGAATAGCCCTCCGAGGTCAGGAATTCGTCCAGCTGGGACCGCTCGGTCAGCAGGTCGCCGCCGGTCGGACTGTCCGTGTTCACCAGCCGGGCGGCAGCGCGCAGGATCGTCTCCGTGTCATGGGCAAAAATCACTTGACTCCTGACATTCGGTGCGCCTACTGTCACGGGCATAGCGTGATTCACTCCTTACATCGAACCATCGTAGGCGCTGCCATGACCTCCACCGAAGCGCTTCCGGCCGCCGCCCGCAGGCCCGGCGCGCGGTCGGCGCTGCCGTTGGCGCTGTTCTCCGCGATGGCGTTCGGCCTCTCCGGTTCATTGGCCAAGCCGCTGCTGGAGACCGGCTGGTCACCGGCGGCGATCGTCGCCGTCCGGATCGGCGGCGCCTTCCTGGTGTTGCTGCTGCCGTGCCTGGTGCTGCTCCGGCGCTACGGTCGGCCCACCGGCCGACAGGGTCTGCGGATGATCGCGTACGGCACCACGGCGATGGCGCTGGCTCAACTCTGCTACTTCAGCGCGGTGCAGTACGTCTCGGTCGGTGTCGCGCTGCTGCTGGAGTATTCGGCGCCGGTGCTGTTGATCGGCTGGCACTGGGCCCGGACCCGGACCCGCCCCGCGCCGCGCCGGTTCGTCGGCGCCGGGCTCGCCATCTTGGGATTGATCTTCGTACTGGACGTGTTCCGCGGGGCCACGGTCCATCCGCTGGGCCTGCTCTGGGGCTTCGGCGCCGCAGTCTGCCTGTGCTGCTACTTCATCCTCGGCGACGAGGGCGCCGGCGGCACGCCGGTGCCACCCTTGATGATGACCACGGTCGGCACCGGGGTCGGCGCGGCGATGATCATGGCGGCCGGCGGCCTCGGCGTGCTGCCGATGACCGCGAACACCGCACCGGTCAGCCTGCCCGCCACCGACCTGCCGTGGTGGCTGCCGGCGGCGCTGCTGGTGTTGATCACGGCAGTGGCCGCCTATCTGGCCGGGATCGTCGCGGTCCGTCGACTGGGCGGCTCGGTCGCCTCGTTCGTCGCACTGACCGAGGTGATCTTCGCGGTGATCTTCGCCGCCGTACTGCTGGCGGATCAGCTGAGTCCGACCCAGCTGGTCGGCGGCGCCCTGGTGATCGCCGGGATCGCCACCGTGCAAGGATTCCGACGGCCGCTGCGGCGATCGCCCCGAGGCTCACGTCAGGCAAGCCCGCGAGCCGTAGTCATCAGCAAATCCGACTGACGGCGCGCGGTGATGACATGCTGTCGAGAAACGCTCGACGGCTGATATCCGGCAGCAGTCTTCAAGGCCGGTAACCGCGCAAGCGCGTTCCCGAGACCCTTGCCCACCTTGTTCAGCAGTAGGACCGCGGCCTTGTGATCTTCACCGCGCGAGTACTCACCGAGTCGGGCACAACAGACGACGTCTGCGGCGGCGATCCCGCTGTGCACGCACAATGTCACATACGCGTTGTTCACGGTGCCCTCGTCAGGCTCGCCGGTGAATTCCTCGATCAGTTCGGCTGCCAGGGCGAACTGCCGGGCCACCCACATCCGACCCTCTCGATCGGCCGCACTGCAACTCCTGGTCCGCCCGCTCATCGTTCAGTTCCCTCCCGGCCCACTGCCTTCGACAGCCATGACGTGCTGCCATAGAGGCAGCTGCCTTCACGGATGATGTTCGCGAGGGCCGCCGCCTCGCCAGCAGACCTGACCTCAGACTCGTACATGGCGAGGACATTCACGGTGTTCCCGGTCCATCGAGTGATCAGCGTTTCGAGTTCCATGACTCGCGATCCCCAGGACTCGTCGCCCGACTCTCCGGATTGCGGATCACCCACTCGGACCAGGAAGACATCGATGTCGCTACCCGGGTGCATATCTCCCCGCGCCGCGGAGCCGAACAAGGCGGCGTAGACCAGGTCGGACTCAGGGGCAAGCGCCCCCCTGAGGCGTTCGAGTAAGGCTTGCCTGATCGATGCGATTTCCAGGATTGGTGGGGCCGCCAAGTGGTCCCGGTTGAGCCGGTATCGGAGGGCGTTGGCCACCCGCTCCTCGTCGAGGATTCCAGTGTCGGCGAGCCGCGCCAACACGCGGCGAACCTGATCCCTGCTGCGAACCCCGGACAGCTTCCAGACCTGGGCGATCGAGAACCAGGTATCGGCACCGGCTAGGACCTCCAGTACCCGGCCCTCAGTTGCCGTGGTGATGACATCGAACGGGCGTTGCAGCAGCATGCGTAGGCCTCCTCTGAGACTGCCACAATACCAGTAAACCTGCTGATATTTCAGTAGAATTGCCGGTATCTCAGCAAGTCTTCCTAGCCTCAGTCAACCTGGGCGACGACGATCCGGCCGCCCTGGATCACATTGCGGATCCGGGACTCGGCCAGGACGGCGAGGTCGTCGAGGGGGTCGCGGTCAAGGATCAGTAGGTCGCCGTGGGCAACGGGGGCGATGACGCCGAGCTCGCCGGTGCGTTGCAGCAGTTCGGCGCCGACCACGGTGGCGGATCTGATCACGTCGATCGCCGGCTGCACCTCGGCCCGGATCGAGAACTCGCGAGCCTGGTGCCGCTGCATCCCACCGAGCAGATCGGTGCCGTACGCGAGCGGCACCCCACCACGGACGGCCAGCTCCAGCCCGTGCAGCCCGGCGTCGAGCACGTCGGCGACCTTGGCCCAGCTGTCCTGGCTGAGGCCGTGCTCGGTGCCCTCCCGCTGCAGCGACCAGTAGGTGACCAGGGTCGGCACCAGGTAGGCCCCATGATCACGGAACAGCGCGATCGAGGACTCGTCCAGCAGGTTGCCGTGCTCGATACACCGGACGCCGGCCTCGAGGGCCCGGTTGATCGCCCGCGCGGTGTAGGCGTGCGCGGTGACATAGCGGTTCGCCGCCTCGGCCTCGTCGACGATCGCCCGCAGCTCCTCGGTCGAATACTGCACCGAGTCGATCCGGTCGGTCGGCGAGGCCACCCCGCCGGAGGCCATGATCTTGAGGTGTTGCGCGCCGCGGCGGAGCTCGTCCCGGGCTGCCACCCGGACCCCGTCCACGCCGTCGGCGAGCCGGGACAGCCCGGCACAGCAGGGATGCGCGTCGTGGACGTTTCCGCCGCGCGGCCGCGGATCACCGTGCCCACCGGTCTGGCTCAACGCCTTGCCGCCGAAGAACAACCGCGGCCCGCGGAACAACCCCTCCGCCTGGGCGTCGTGCAGCCCGAAGTCGGCCCCGGCGACGTCGCGGACGGTGGTGAAGCCGCGGTCCAGCATGTCGCTCATCAGTCCGGCGGCCCGGTGCGCGACGTAGCTCGGCGACCAGGTGCTCAGCGAGCCGAGGTCGGCCGTCGCCGCGATCACGTGCACATGCGCGTCGATCAGACCGGGGATCAGGAACCGTCCGCGGGCGTCGACGGTCGGCGTGTCTGGAGCGCTCAACCTAGGCCCGACCTCGACGATCCGGCCGCCGGCGATCCGGACATCGGCCTCGGCGTAGTCGCCGCCGACCACGTCCAGCACCGCACCGTTGGTGATCAACAGGTCGGCCATGATCAGCTCTTCCCCTTCAGCTCGGCCTCGGTGATGTCCTCCAGCGACCGGCCGGCGGTGCGGACGGCGAACAGCAGGGTACAGACCACGCCGACCGCGAGCACCGAGGTGGTCAGCCCGAACACCCCGCCGAAGCCCAGCTGGGTGGCGAAGACGCCGATGATCAACGGTGCCGTGATCGAGCCGATCCGGCCGAACGAGGAGGACAGCCCGGTCGCGGTGGCCCGCAGCCAGGTCGGGAACACCTCCGGGGTGTAGGCGTACACGCCGGCGTAGGTGCCGTTCAGGAAGAACGACAGGAACACCCCGGCCACGGTGATCAACACCGGATCGGACATCTGGCTCAGCCAGAGCGCGCTGATCGCCGAGCCGGTCAGATAGACCGCGATCACCCGCTTCCGGTCGATCTTCTCGTTCAGATACGCCGCACTGAAGTAGCCCGGGATCTGCGCCAGATAGATGATCAAGGTGAAGGTGAAGCTCTTGGTCACCTCGATCCCGCGATCCACCAGCAGGGTCGGGATCCAGGAGAAGAAGCCGTAGTAGGAGAAGGTGATCACGAACCACATCAGCCAGGTCACCGCAGTGACCTTGGCCAGTTTGGCGGACCAGAGGAACCGGAAGGCCTCGGTGAACCGGAAGGTCCGCGGCGCGATCGGCTGGCTCGGATCCGGATCGGGTGCCGGCAGGGGCCGACCGGTGGCCGCCTCGACCCGCCGCTCCAGATCGGAGACCACCGCCTCGGCCTCGGCCGTCCGGCCCGTCGATTCCAGGTAGCGCGGCGATTCCGGCAATCGGCGCCGCCACCACAGCAACATCAGGATCGGCACCGCGGTGATCACCTGGGCCCAGCGCCAGCCGTCGTCGAAGGTCGGCACGACGAAGCGGCCGATCAGGGCCGCGCCGACGAAGCCGAACGAGAAGAAGCCGGCCAGTGCGCCGATGAAGGCACCCCGCCGGGCTGACGGCACGAACTCGGACAGGAACGGAGCGATGATCGCGCTCTCCGCGCCGGCGCCGAAACCGGCCAGCACCCGAGCGATCAGGAACACCTCGAACGTCGGCGACGCGGCCGCGATCAGCGAGAAGATCGCGTACACCGCGAGGGCCGACATCATCACCACCCGCCGGCCCAGTTTGTCGCCGATCACCCCGGCGCAGATGGCGCCGAACAGGAAGCCGAACGGCGAGGCCGATCCGACCAGGCCGAGCTGGGCGTTGCTGACGCTGAAGACCTCGCGCAGATCGGTGAGCAGGAAGGCGACGACCGCGGCGTCCATGCCGTCGAAGGTGTAGCCGAGGCCGCCGATCAGCAGCAGGGCGTAGTGCGGGCGAGAGAGTGGCAGCCGATCCAGCCGGGCGGTGAGTGACATCGCGGTACCTCCTGGTCGGCGTGCGGGTACGTCGACCGCTCGGGCACGGTATCGCGCAAGTACATTTGCAGACAAGACTCCTTGCAAGTGGTCTTACATCGTGCCGGGAGCTTCTAGACTTCGCCGGGTGACTCCGAGCAAGCCTCGCCGGGCCAGACCGGCCGCCGACACCGTCGACGCCTGGCTGCAGTCGCTGCTGCCGGACCGGCCGTTGGGCGACAAGGCGGCGACGGTCTGGCACCAACTGCTGACCCGGCCGTCGCACGCCTCGTTCGCCAAGGCGCAGGAGGTCGCCACCGCGGCCGGCACCACGGTGGCGACCGTGACCCGGCTGGCGCAGACCCTCGGCTTCGAGGGCTGGCCGGATTTCCAACGCCAGTTGCGCACCCGCTATCTGTCGCACCTGTCGCTGGTCGATGTGGCCGAGGCCCACTCGGCGGTGAAGGGGCCGGCGCTGGCGTCGCTGCGGCAGGACCTGGACGCGCTGTCCGCCCTGGCCCGCGAGGTCGATCATGATCGACTGCAGCGGATGGCGGAGCGGATCGCCGCGGCGCGCCGGGTGTTCATCAGTGCCGAGGGGAGTTACGCCAGCGTCGCCCTGGCGATGGCCCACAACACCCGGCTGGCCGGCTACGACGCGCAGGCGATCATCGACGGCGGCGCGACCCTGGCCAACGTGATCGCCGCCCTGCACCCGGACGACGTCTACGTCGTGGTGTCGTTCTGGCGGCTCTACCGGACGGCGGTGCGCGCGGCCCAACGGGCCAAGGATCGCGGCGCGACCGTGCTGCTGATCGCCGACACCGTGCCGCCGCGGATGCAGCGGCTCTGTGATGAGACCCTGCTGGTGCCGAGCGAGGGCGCCTCGTTCTTTCCGTCGCTGACCGCCGCCTTCGCCGCCCAGCAAGCGATCGTGTCGGCCCTCGCCGCGGTGGACCGAGCCCGGACCCGGGCCTCGATCAAGGCCGCCGAGGAATCCTGGCAGTATTTCGAGCTGCTGCACCGGTGAACGTGTCCCGGCGCTGGATGATCTTGGGTGCGGCGACGCTGGCCCAGCTCGGCGCCTCGTTCGTGTTGCAGGGTCTGGGCGCCATCGGCGGGTTCCTGCAGGAGTCGTTCGCCCTGAGTACGACCGCGGTCGGATTGTTGATCACCGTCGTCGGGCTGCCGACGCTGGTCGGGTTGCTCGGCATCGGCGATCTGCTGGACCGACGCAACGAGGGGCTGATCGTGTTCGGCGGGGCCCTGATCATGGCCGCCGGCGCGGTCATCGCCGCCACCGCATCCGGCTTCGGCTCGCTGCTGCTCGGGTTGTTGATCATCGGCGCCGTCTATTCGACCGCTCAGCCGGGTGGCAGCAAGGCGGTGGCCGGCTGGTTCGATGATCATCGGCGCGGGCTGGCACTCGGGATCCGACAGGCCGGACTGCCACTCGGCGGCGCCCTCGCCGCAGTGCTGTTGCCGGTGGTCGCGCACCGGTCCGGCTGGCCTTGGGCGTTCGTCGTCAACGCCGTGGTCGTCGCCGTCGCCGGCCTGGTGTTCCTGATCGTCTATCGCCGACCGGTCAGCGCTCCGGTCACCCCGCGCAGCCGGCTCCGGGAACGGTTGTCGATCGGGCTCCGGCACCGGCCGTTGCGGCTGATCCTGCTGGCCGGAGTCGCCCTGGTCGGTGCCCAGTTCGGGGTGCAGACGTATTTGATGATCTTCCTCCGCGACGCCCACCGGATCCCGCTCACCGACAGTGCCTGGCTGCTGGCCCTGGTCCAGCTGGCCGGGGTCGCCGGCCGGATCCTGCTGGCCGCCTGGGGTGACCGGCCGCGGCACACCCGGCTGGGCCCGGTCGCCGGTTGCATGGCCGTCACCGGTGTGGTCCTGATCGGATTGCCGCTGCTGCCGGCCGGCACACCGATGATCATCCTGGCCGTGCTCATCGGCGTGCTCGGCTTCGCCGCCTTCGGCTGGTACGGACCCTGGGTGGCCCAGGTGGCCGAGACCGCACCGCCCGGTCGCACCGGTCTGATGCTCGGTCTGGCCATGGCCGGCAACCAGCTCGCCATCGCCGGCGCGCCGCCGCTGCTCGGCCTGCTGCATGACCTGACCCAGAGCTACGTCCCGCTCTGGTGGACCCCCGGTTTGATCTTGCTCGGTGGCACCGTGATCGTGTTCAGCCGCCGCCGGGCCGCGGCCTGACCCACCGGGTCGGCTACAACTCCTTGTTCATCACGTATTGGGCGACCGTGCCGGGCGCGACCGCCTCGATCCGGCCCTTGAAGGCGAAGTCGATCGCATCGACCTGAACCCACAGCTGGGGGTTGCCTCGGAACTCGGTCTGGAAGACCTCGTGATCGCGAAGCTGGCCGGTCAACAGCTGCTGGACGATCCGTTGCGGGCCTTCGACTTCGGGTCGGAACTGGACGAGCAGCTGGGGCAGGTAGCCGCACTTCAGGTAGAAGTCGACCGCGGCATCGACGCTGCCGAGACGGACGCGACGTACTCCACGCTGGCGCAGCGTCTCTTCCGCCTCGCCGAGGAGCCGCCGAGCGATGCCCTGGCCGCGATACGCGGGATCCACACCGACGACGTTGATCCCTCGGCCGTTGGAGCCAACCGCTCCGACCACCCGGTCGTGGTCGAGCGCGATCGCCATCAGGGCCGGATCGGCCCGAAAGGTCTCGACGCTGCGATCTCGGCCGGCGAGCCATTCTTGATGGGCGGCGAAGATCCGGTCGAGGACGTCGATCGCGAGTGTCACCTCCGCGACCGAGCCGGCCCGACAGACCTCGATGCCGTGCAGCTTTACCACGCGCTCAGAATGGCAGACCGCCGCGCCGTCGGCACCGGATTTCCGTACCGCAGCTTGGCGGTTTCGGGCCCTTGCGCGACGCGTTGGGCCTAGGTTGGTCCGGTGCACGAGAACCAGCGGGGGACGACGGAAGGGCTGCTGACCAAGGCTTTCGGGGAGCAGGTACGGATCATCGGCGCGACCCATCTCGGTGACGGCTGGGCGCCCGTCCGGCGGCTCACGCTCGACAACGGGGCGACCGTCGTGATCAAGACCAGACGCGAGCAGACCGGCCCGTGGGGTGATGCGGCGGCTGCCCTGGACAACGAGCGCCGGGGTCTCGAGCTGGTCAACGACCTCGTAATCGACGTCGCGCCACGGCTGCTGGCCGCGGACGATGAGCTCGGGATGATCCTGATGACCGACGTCGGCACCGGGCCGTCGGTGCAGGACGTGCTGCTCGGCGAGAGTGCCGCCGACGCGACCGCCGCCCTGGTCGCACTGGCCCGCACGACCGGCGTCCTGCACGCGGCGACCGTGGGCGTCGAGCAGCCGTGGCAGCCGCGGGCGACGTTCCTGGACCGGACATCCGAGTTCTGGCCGGAGGTGCGGGACGCGGCCGCCGACCTCGGTTTCCCCGCACCGGCTGGGGTTTCGGCCGATCTGGCGGCGCTGCAGTTGGCGCTGGCCGATCCGCGGTTCCGCGTGTTCGGCCAGGGCGATCTCGGTCCGAACAACGCCGTGCTCGCGGACGGTCGGGCCCGACTGGTCGACTTCGAGGGCTCCGGCTTCCGGCACTTCGCGCTCGAGGCGGCCAGCCTGCGACTGGCCTTCCCGGTCTACGGCTACTGGTCCGTGTTGCCCGCCGCGGTGATCACCGCGATGGACGTGGCCTATCGCGCTGAGCTGGCGCGCGGGTGGCCCGGCGCGCTCGACGACGAGGTCTACGAGGCCGCGATCGCAACGGGCGCTGCAGTCTGGGCCATCATCCGCGCCCACCGGCTGCCGGTGATCGCCGCCGCCGGACAGGACCCGGAGCTGGCGGTGCGCCGGCGGACCCAGATCGTCCAGACGAGCAGCTCGTTCGCGGAGATCGCCCTGCGGGCCGGGCGCTTCGAGACGCTCGCACGCTGGTTCCTCGCGTTGGCCGACGAACTGCGGGAGCGCTGGGCTGAGGCGAACCAGCCGCCCCGAGCGTTGCGGGCGTTCGGTGGTTCGCTGGTCCGGGAAACCTGAGGTTCTCAGGGGTGATCGAGCCAGCGCTCGGCTTCGTCGAGCCAGCCCGGGCCGAGCATCCCCCAGGCGACCAGGACCGGCAGCCAGGCCCGTTCGGTGTCGGTCAGCGGTCGCAGCTCGGCATAGCTGTTGATCAACACCTGCTGAGCCTCGGCGGAGATCGGCTGCCAGCCGTGATACCAGGTGCCGAGCAGGCAGACGGCGTGGGCGACGTCGGCCACGGCCCGGTCCAGCCGGGCCTCTTCGAAGTCGATCACGCCGCTGACCCGGCCGTCCCGGCAGAGCAGGTTGGCGCCGCGGAAATCGGTGTGGGTCGGCTGCCGTTCGGTCAGCTCGGGCAGCTCGGCGATCCGTTGCCGCCACCGGTCCTGTTGCCGTCGCGGCAGCGCCTCGAGCCGGCCCTCCGGCAACGCCCAGAGGACGCCGCGGCCACCCTGCTGCACGGCTCCGGCGTGCGCGAGCCGGGCGACGTCGGGCCATTCGGCCAAGTCGGTGTGCAGGGCGGCCAGGGTGTGCCCGGCGGACCGTACCTGATCATGGTCGGCGCCGTCGAGCAGGTCACCGGCCAGCACCGGCTGGGCGCCCACCGTCAGTCCACTGCGCAGCAGTTGATGATCACCCGTCCGTGACTCGATCGGCCGAGCCACCGGCTGGCCACGGTCGGCCAGCCAGCTGACCATCGCTGCCCGGGCCGCGAGCCAGTCGTGTGCCACCGCGAGTCGGCAGATCTTGATCATCAATCGCCGGTCACCATCGGCGGTGACCCAGACCATCAGGTTCTGCGCACTGATCACGATCCGGTCCACCGTGCGCAGCCGGAGGTCGAAGTCGTCGGCGAGCAGGTCGGCGGTCCAGCGGACCGCGGCGTCGGCCGAGTCGAGGCCGAACCGGCGGGGCAGCTCGGTGTCGGCGTCGCTGGTCTCCCAGAGCATCTCCGGCGCGGGAACGGTGATCATCCGTCTCCCCGGGTTGCCGTCTCCGACTGGCCCAGTTTCGACGGTACGACGCTGAGCAGGGTCCGGGTGTAGTCGTGCTGCGGCTCGAGCAGCACCTGCTCCACCGGACCGGACTCGACGATCCGGCCCTGGTGCATCACCAGCACCCGGTCGGCGATGTTCCAGGCCAGCCCGAGATCATGGGTGATCACCAACGCACCCAGTCCGAGATCGTGTTTCAGCCGCAGCAGCAGGGCCAGGATCTCGCCGCGAACCGACGCGTCCAGGCTGGCCACCGGCTCGTCGGCGACCAGGTAGGACGGCTCCAGCGCCAGCGCACCGGCGATCACCACCCGTTGCCGCTGGCCACCGGACAGCTCCTGCGGGATCGCGGACAGATAGCGCTCCGGCGGCGTCAGCTCGGCCTGGGTCAGCGCTGTCGCCACCCGGTCCCGCTCGTCGCCGGGCAGCCGGTGGATCCGGATCCCCTCCGCCACCGCCTCGTACACGCTGTGCTTGGGATTCAGCGAGGCGCTCGGGTCCTGCAACACGAACTGGACCTTGCGCCGGTACGCCTTCAGGCCGGCCCGATCGGTCGGCATCGGCCTGCCCTCGTACGAGATCAGGCCGGAGGTCGGCTGCTGCAGACCGAGGATGGTCCGGGCCAGCGTGGTCTTCCCGGATCCCGATTGCCCCACCAGGGCGACGATCTCCCCCGCATGGCACTCCATCGAAACATGATCAACAGCGCGGGTGTGCCGGCCCCGGGCGTGAAAGTCGACCACCACGTCCTCGACCTGCAGCACCGGCCCCGCCGATTGGTCGGAATCGGCGCGGGCCAGGGCTCCCCTGGCCTCGGCCGAGTCCACAGCCCGGCCGACCTTGAGCCTGGAGGCGGGGTCGCCGATCACCGGGAAGGCGGCGGCGAGCTCCTTGGTGTGCGGGTGTTGCGGCTGGGAGATCACCTGCGCCGCCGGGCCCTCCTCGACGATCTTGCCGTCCCGCATCACGACGATCCGCTGGCAGACCGCGGCCAGCACCGACAGGTCGTGGCTGATCATCAGCAGGGTCAGGTTGCGATCCCGGACCAGGCCGCTGAGCACGTCCAGCACCTGGGCCTGGATCACCACGTCCAGTGCGGTGGTCGGCTCGTCGGCGATGATCACGTCGGGGTCGCAGGCCAGCGCCATCGCGATCATCACCCGCTGCTTCTGCCCGCCGGACAGCTCGTGCGGATAGGACTGCGCCCGCGCGGCCGGCAATTCGACCAGGGCCAGCAGTTCCTGGACCCGGGCGTCGCGGGCCTGTTTGGATGCCGCCATGTCCGCTCGCGGAGCGTGCGGGGGATCCAAAGGGGGTCGTCCCCCTTTGCTGGTCGACACGGTGCCGTGCAACTCCAGGGCTTCGGCGATCTGCCGGCCGACGGTGCGGACCGGGTTCAGCGAGTGCATCGCGCCCTGGAACACGATCGACGCCTCGGTCCAGCGGACCGCCCGGAGCCGGCCCCAACGCATCGTCGTGATGTCCTCACCGGCCAGCTCGATCGCCCCGGTGATCTCCGCGTTCCGCGGCAGCAATCGCAGCACGGACAGGGCCAGCGTCGACTTGCCGCAGCCGGACTCGCCGGCGATGCCGACCGTCCCGCCGGGCTCGACCGCGAGCGAAACCCCGTCAACAGCGACGATCTCGCCGGAGGCGTCCCGCGCCGTCCGGTACGCGATCTTGACGTCCCGCCACTCCAGGGCAGGCCCGGTGCGACCGGTCGGTCCGGCCGCCATCAACGGCTCCGCAGCGTCGGGTTGAAGACCGCTTCGAGGGCCCGGCCGACCAGGGTGAAGCAGAGCACGACGATCACGATGGCGACGCCGGGCGGGATCACGTACCACCAGAAGCCGGCGGTCGCGGCGCCGGTGTCCAGCGCGGTCTTCAGCATCGAGCCCCACGATACGGTGCCCGGATCGCCGAGCCCGAGGAAGCTCAGCGTCGACTCCGAGATCACCGCCGAGCCGACGGTCAGTGTGGTGTTGGCCAGCACCAGCGGCAGCACCGCCGGCAGCACGTGCTTGCCGAGGATGTGGCCGTCGCCGGCCCCGAGCGCCTTGGCCCGCTCGATGTAGGGCCGGGCCTCGATGGTCAGCGTCTGCGACCGGACCACCCGCGCGGTGCCGGCCCAACTGGTGACGCCGATCGCAATGATGATCGTCCACACGCCGCGGCTGAGCACCGAGGACAGCACGATCGCCAGCACCAGGCCGGGGATCACCAGGAAGAAGTCGATGATCCGCATGATCACCGCCTGGACCGCACCGGTGAAGTGGCCGGCCGCCATCCCGACCACGGTGCCGATGATCATGGACACTGCCGTCGCGGCGAAGCCGACCAGCAGCGAGATCCGCGAGCCCCAGAGCAGCATGCCGAGCACGTCCCGGCCGGACGGATCGGTGCCGAGCAGGTGCGCGGCCGACGGCGGTTCGTTCTGGTCCGCGGTGATCCGGGTGACGTCGAGGGTTTCGATCGGGACCAGGATCGGGGTCAGCAGGGCCAGCCCGATCACCACCAACAGCAGCACGGCGCCGATCAGGCCGGACCGGGTCCGGGCGAACTCGACCCAGGTCGTCCTGGCCTGCTGCCGGCGCCGCTCCGCCGCGGCGTTGGTGCGCGGCCGTACCGCCGTGATCTGGGTCATGCCGCCTTCAATCTCGGGTCGAGGAGCCGGTAGACCAGCTCGGCGATCAGGTTCATCACGATCACCAGCGCGGAGAAGACGACGAAGGTGCCCTGCAGCAGCGGCAGATCCGGCGCGTCCAGGCCCTTGAAGGTGAGGAAGCCGAGGCCGGGCCAGGAGAAGACCGTCTCCACCGTCACCGCGCCGCCGATCAACCCGCCGGCGGTCAGGAAGATCAACGTCACCGTCGGCAGCAGGGCGTTCGGCACCGCGTGCCGGGATCGCACCTTGTCCTCCGGCAGGCCCTTGGCCCGGGCCGTGGTCAGGTAGTCCGACGTCATCTCCTCCAGCACCGAGGCGCGCATCACCATCAGATACTGGGCATAGACGACGGCCACCATTGTGATCACCGGTAGCACCAGGTGCCAGGCCACGTCGACCGCCCAGGCCAGCCCGGTCGCGTCCGTCCCCGGGGTGACCATGCCGCCGGCCGGGAACAGCCGCAACCCACCACCGAAGATCAACAACAGCAGCAGGCCGAGCCAGAAGGTCGGCACCGACCAGAAGATCAACGCCAGGCCGGTCTGCCCCTTGTCGAACAGGCTGCCGCGCTTCCACGCCGCCCGCTGCCCGATCCACAGGCCGAGCACGATCGACAGCACGGCCGCCGTGCCGGTCAGCAGCAGGGTGGCCGGCAGCCGATCGATGATCAACTCGCTGACCGGCCGGTTGTAGACGTAGGACCAGCCGAGGTCACCGCGGAACAGGTCGCCGACGAAGTCGAAGAACTGGATGATCAACGGCTGGTCCAGCCCGAACTCGTGCCGGAGCCGCTCCACCTCCTCGGCGCTGACCCGGCGGCCCCGGGTCATGTTGATTGCCGGGTCGGAGCCGGGCAGGATCCGGAAGGAGAAGAAGCCGAGGACGACCACCATCGCCAGGCTGGTCAAGGCACCGCCGGCCTTGACCAGCAGATAGCGCGGCAGCGTCGAGCCGCGCGGCGCCTCCCCCTCCGTGACCAGCGCTTCGCCGGCCGGTGTGATGCTCATCCGGCCACGGAACCGTCGATGTTGATCACCCCGGAGATCACTCCCGGTCTTCGGCGGTCCGCCGGTTCCGGACCACCAGCAGCACGACGCCGCCGGCGATCACGACCAGCACCGCGATGCCGACGCCGATCGCCCAGCCGGGCAGGCCGCCCGACCCGCCGGTCGAGCCGGGGTTGGCCCCGCCCTCGGGAACGGCCGGTTGCACGCTGTAGAGGCCCCAGTAGCTGTTCTGTCCGGTGATCGGTCCCTGGCCCTCCGGCTGCCGGACGAAGCCGCCGAACTTGTCGCTGCGATAGGCCTCCAGGCTGTCGGCGTACCAGAGCACCATGTTGACCGCGGACTCGTGGATCATGCTGAACGCCTGCTTGACCAACTCGCCCCGCTTCGCCGGGTCCTGTTCGGTGTGCTGGGCGGCGTACAGCTTGTCGAACTCCGGGTCGCACCAGTTGTTCTCACTGGTCGCGCCGGAGCCGTCAGCGGCCGGCCGGGAGCTGCACTGGTTGATCGACAGCTGGAAGTCCGGATCCGGGCCGATGCCCCAGCCGGTGAAGTAGAGGTCGTACTTGCCCAGCGTCGAGTCGTCGTTCACCACCTGTGGCGTCACCATCGAGACCGTGATCTCGATCCCGATCTCCTTCAGCCACGGCTTGAGGTAGTCGGCGATCAGCTGGTGCGACGGCTCGGTGTTGCGGCCCATCAGCCGCAGCTTCAGCGGCTTGCCCTGCTTGTCCAGCCGGATCCCGTCCGGACCCTTCTGGTAGCCGGACTCGTCCAGCAGCTTGTTCGCCGCGGCCGGGTCGAACGGGAACGGCTCGGTGCCCGGCGCGAAGCCGTAGTAGTTCGGGTAGACGGTCGGGATCTCGGTCTGGCCGAGCTTGCCCAACCCCTGGATCACCTTGTCCAGCAGCTGCTGCCGGTCGACCGCCATCATGATCGCCTTGCGCAGGTTGACGTCGGCCAGCGCCGGGTTGCCGTCACCCAGCGGCTTGCCCTCGTTGTCGATCGCGCCCGGATTGATCGCGATCGAGGAGTAGCGGCGGCCGGCACCGGTCACGGTGCTGATCCCCGGCTGACCGTCCAGCGACTTGAACTGGGCCGCGGTCATTCCGCTGATCACGTCGACCTCGCCGGTCTTCAGTGCCTGCACGGCCGCGTCGCCGTTCTTGTAGTAGACCCAGGTGATGCCGCCGATCTTGGCCTGACCGCGCCAGAAGTTCGGGTTGGCGACCATCTCGACGGTCTGGCTCTGCGCGTAGGTCTTGATCAGGTACGGGCCGGAGCCGACCGTGTCGGTGTCGTTTTCGTAGGCGGCCGCGTCCTCCTTCTCCCACACGTGCTTGGGCACGATCGGCAGTTCGCCGCCCGGGTTGGCCGCCTGCGGCGCGGTCAGCACGATCTCCAGCGTCTGCGGATCCTTGGCGCTGACCGAGGCGACGTTTTCCACCAGACCACCGTTGGCCTGCTGCAGCTTCTCGTTGCTCTTGATCGCGTTGAACGTCCAGGCCGCGTCCTCGGCGGTCAGCGGCGTGTTGTCGGACCATTTCCGGTCCTCGGGGATGTGGAAGGTCCAGGTCTTCCCGTCGGGCGACGTCTCCCACGTGTCGGCCAGACCGGGCACGGACTCGTTGTTCTTGCCCCAGGTGACCAGGCTCTCGTACTGGAAGCGCAGGATCGCCGTGCTCGAGGCCAGGATGGCCAGGAACGGGTTGAACGTGTCGATGTCGGTGGTGATCGCCACCTTGATCACCGGTGCGGTGGTCGGCTCGTCGGCGACCGCCCGCTGGACCCCCGGTCCGGAGAGCGAGATCGGCAGCAGGATCGCGAGCGCGGCCAGCAGCGCGATCACGATCCGTTTCGGCTTGGCATTCATGTCCGGCCCCTTTGGAGAACGTCGGAGAAACTCAGCACAAACTATGTCGTTCGTCGCGGTCCGGCAGCAGGTTCTGCCGATCCGGGGTGAAGATTTACACACGCGTGACAGTTCAGGGAAGACTCCAACCCTCACTGTCACCCCGACTCGCCGTTGGTCGTGGTCAGATTAGCCAGATCGACCGGCCCGGCGTCAGCCGAGTCGGCGGACCTCCGGCCAGAGCTCGGACCAGGGCCGCGGCGGCTCGGTGCAGAGCCGGAACAGGGCGCCGTCCTCCTCGTTGTCCACGCCGGGCGGCGAGGCGAACTGCTCCGCCACCTCGCAGCGGCCGAACCAGCGGCTCAGCTCGGCCTCGTCGAACTCACCGATGACGACGGCGGTACGGGCAGCGGCCGGCGGCGGTCCCCACTCGCCGAACGCGTTGTGTCCGGAATAGACCGGCGGCAGTGACCCGGCCGGGCCGGCGGGCGTCGACACGTCGAGTCGCCGGGCCCGGGCCAGTGATCCCGCCTCGCCGTAGTTGCGGGCCAGCACGATCGCGTCGGCGCGGTCGGCGGCCGGGATCCGAGCGGCGACCCGGACCGCGGTCTCGGTGAAGCCGTCCCAGCCGACCGTCTCGGCGGCGTCGGGATTGACCGCGGTGGCCACCTGGAACAACGGCGAGCCGATCGGGGCCAGCGGCAGCGAGAAGAGCGCCGTCGGCACGCTGACGATCACCAGCAACGCGATCGCGACGATCCGCCGCCAGACGACCCGGACCAGCCAGTCATAGCTCGCGATCACGCCCAGGGCGAGCGCCGCCGGAAACAGCCCGGCCTGATAGTACGGCTTACCACCGGTGATCACCACGATGATCAACAGCAGCAGGTAGCCGATCGCGATCCACCGATGATCACGGAGCCGGCGGCTGGCGAAGGTGGCGACCAGCCCGGCGATCGCCAGGATCGACAGCAGCGGGCCGATCAACAACAGGTGCATCGGAACGATCATGATCCGGTCCGCCGACGAAGCCGATCCGCCGGTCGCGATGTTGGCCGCGATCTCCCGCATCGGGAAGCCGTGCGTCGCCTGCCAGATCAGGTTCGGCGCGGCCAGCAGCAGCGCGATCGCGGCCGCCAGCCAGGGACCGGGTCGGGCCAGCGGCCGGCGGGGGCCGATCAGTAGCAGGCCGGCCAGGCAACAGGCCAGGACGAGTGCCGGCAGCACCTTGACCTCCATCGCGACCCCGGTCACCACGCCGAGCCAGAGCCAGCCGGACAGCCGTTCCGGGGTGCGCAGCGCGCGGATCAGCAGCATGATCACCGCCGACGTGAGCAGCAGGTCGAAGGTGGAGATCGAGAACAGGTGACCGACCGCCATCGGGAACGAACTGAGCGCCGTCACCAGCGCGGTACCGGTCTGCTGCCGGTCGGTGCCACCGAGCCGGCGCGCGGTCGCGGCGGCGATCAGGATCGCCCCGGCAGCGGCCAGCGCGGGCAGGATCCGGAACAAGATCAGGTTGCCGCCGACCAGATCGTGCCACGCCGCGGCCAGCAGCGGAACCAGGATCGGGTTGTCCGGCTGCGCCCAGTCCGGGTGCCGGCCGCCCTCGATGAAGTAGAACTCGTCGCGGTGGAAGCCGTACCGGGAAGCCAGGACCAGCAACACGGCGAACAGTAGGCCGGCGACGATCCAGGGACCTCGGGGTCGCATCGAACTCCCTTGCGCTGCAGCCGACGTTGGTCGGGAGCAGCAGGGCTGCCCGACGGCCCGGAGCTCAGTCCGTGCTGGAGCCGATCCTATGGTTCAGTTGCGCTTCCAGGTGCAGCTTCAGCACCTGTCTCGCCCGCCGCGGCGTCAGCCGGTCCGGGAAGTGCACCCCGTTGTAGGTCAGCCCGTCGATCAGGCTGGTGATCGCCTCCGCGCGGGCCGCCGGCTGGTCCACCCCGGCCCGGTCGACGATCCGCCGGACCAGTCGCCGGGTGCCGTCGTACGACCGCTCCACCGCGGGCCGGAGGGAGGGCACGGTGCGGGCCCGCTCGACCATGGCCAGCCACACCGTGGTCTCGGCGCGGCGCCGCTCGTCCAGCGGCAGCAACTCCTCCAGCATGTCCAGGGCGACCTCGTAGCGGCCGGGCTCACCCTCGGCCGGTAGCCGGTCGAGGTGCTTCAACAGCCGGGCGCTGATCCGCTCCACCAGTTCCTCGCCGGCCGCGGTGAGCAGGTCGTCGTAGTCGTCGAAGTAATGCCGGACCGACCCGATGTTGAGCTCGGCCTCAGCCGCGACATTGCGCAGTGACGCCCGCTCGATCCCCTCGTCGCGGATGAGTCGGAAGAAGGCGTCGATCACGTCTCGGCGACGCTGCTGCGGGTCGACCAGTTTGGGCATTCGGTTATTTTATCCCACTCGTGCTAATCTGTTTCTGTCCCAACTGTGATAAATAACGACCAGGAGCTGAGATGCGTGAGGTGCTGATCCCGGTGCTGATCATCGGGCTGGTGATCTACACCATCGTCCGGCGATTCCGCGGCGAACCGCTGGTCGCGAAGGATCTGGTGGCCACGCCGCTGATCATGATCGCGATCGGCGCCTACAGCCTGACCAAGGTGACCGGCTGGACCGGCCTCGACGTGGCCTGGCTGGCCCTGGGCGTCGCCGTCGCCCTGATCTTCGGCGCCATCCGCGGCCGCACCAGCGGCCTCTTCGTCCGCGACGGCGTGCTGCACCAGCGCTATACCTGGCCCACCCTGGTGGTCTGGGTCCTCGGCCTCGCGGTCAGCTTCGGCCTCGGCCTGCTCGGCGGTCACCTCGGCGTCCACCCCGAGACCCGCTCCTACCCGTTTTCGATCGGCATCGGCCTGCTCGGCGAGCTGATCACCTGCGGTCTCCGCGCCCTCGCCACCGGCCAACCCTTCGCCCCCGAACGCACCAAAGCCGGCCGCTGACCTGCGCCTGCAACCAGATGGGGACGTTTGGGTGTTTCGTTCCCTGAGCTTGTCGAAGGCGGGCCCGACTTGCCCTTCGACAGGCTCAGGGAGCGAGCCAACCGAAGCCCTCCTCGATCCTGCGCAGGGACGACCCGCCGCCGGCGACGACCGAGACTAGGCTCGAACGCATGCCGGCCGCCGAGAATCCAGGACCCGTCGATCCCGCCGCTCTGCTACGCAAACTTGGTGTGGCCGAACCGACCGGGATCGAGCCGGTCAGCGGTGGTGCGGACGCGTTGCTCTGGCGGGTCACCGACGATGATCATGACTACGCGCTTCGGGTGCTCGGCCATGATCAGCGGGCGCAGGCGGAGCGCGAGGTGGCGATCTTCCGGGCGCTGGCCGGGACAGCGATCCCGGTGCCGGGGGTGGTCGCCGCGGCGATCGACGCCGACCGGCCGTCGTACCTGATGGATTGGGTGGACGGCCGCACGCTGGCCGACGCGCTGTTGGACCCGGCCACCGACGAGACCGTACGCGAGCGGCTGATGATCGACTTCGGCCGGCTGCAGCGGATGATCAACGACCAGACCGGCCCGGAGCTGCCGCGCCCCGGACCCGACTGGATCGAACGCCGCAGCACCGGCGACGAGCTCGGCCGGCGGCTCCGGGAGCAACGGCCGGACGAACGCCGACTGCTGCACCTGGACTATCACCCACTCAACGTGCTGGTCCGCGAGGACCGGGTCGTGGCCGTGCTGGACTGGGCCAACGCGACCCTCGGCGACCCGCGCTTCGACCGGGCCCGGACCGAGTCGATCCTGGCGTTGTCCCCCGACCCGGACGGCGACCTGGCGCCACTTCTGGACCGGGCGATCGCCGCTTGGAAGTCCGGCTACGCCGCCGCGGACGACCTCGATCCGGACTTCCGGCGCTGGGCCGGTGCGGCCATGCTGATCGACCTGGCCCCGCGCATCGGCAGTCCCACCACCCCCTGGCTCACCGAAGCCCACCTGGCCCGGATCCGCGCTTACCGCTGACCGCCCGGTGCCTGGTGCGGCCAGCCGTCGGTCGCGCCCGGGCCGAGCCGTGTCCGCTGGCAACGTGCCCGGTCGCTTCTCGCCACCGGTAGCGACCCGCGGTGGAAGTCCAGCACGGGAGGCCCGAATTCTCGCCACAGGTAGCGAACGGACCGACAGAACGGAGCGTCTCACCGCGCGTGAGTCCGGCGGATCGACCGGCCTGCAGCAAAGTTGTGGATGGCGAGGTTCAGGATGGGTGGGTTGGGATAGTGACCAGAATCCAGCATCGGTTCGCGAAATCGCCTCGCTTCGGGGCGTTTCGGCGAACCATTGCTGGATTCCGGTCACACCGCTGGTCGAATCAGCGGTCGACGGCGCCCCATCCTGATCGCGGCGATGGCGCTCAGCTCGGGGCAGGCTGGTCCCGCGCGACCGCCGATCACCGCGGCTGCCGGTTGATCACCGATCGTGATCCGATGGCCGTCGTCCAGCTCCAGTTGCGGCCGGCACGGCGGCGCCGCGGCAGGCCCCGGGCCGAAGAGGAGTGGGGTCAGCGGATGGCGTGGTCGAAGGTCTCGCCGTTCGCCAGCCGCTCGATCAGGCCGGTGATCGCGGCGCGGCCGCCGCGGGAACGGGCCCAGCGGTCGACGGCGCAGGCGGCGCGGGCGTACACCCGGTCGTCCGCGGCGCCGGCCTGGTGCCACGCGTCCAGGGTCTCCGGGAGCGGGCCGCCCGGCTCGACCCGGCAACGATCGCCCGAACCCTCTGGCCGCAGGTAGCGCGGATCATCGGAGACCACGACGGCCAGGCCCTCGTTGAACCACTGCGGCACCGTGGCGCCGCGCAGCCGCTGCCGGAGTTCGACGTGCGACAACTCGTGCGACGCGATCACCTCGGTGACGCCGCGCGGGGCGAGCATCAGGGCCCGGTTCAGCACCGCGACTCCGGCCTCACCGCCGCCACCGATCCGCTGGTAGCAGTCCGCGGTGGTGCAGACCAGGATCCGCGGCGCGGTCGTCGCCGGCCCGTAGAACGCCGAGATCCGTTGCCGCGCCGTCGTCAGCACCTGGACGACGCGGTCCCGTTCGGCCGGCGGCAGATCCCGCTCGACATAGATGTCCGAGGTCAGCGGCTGCATCCCGTAACACTCCGGGCAGGTCACGGCCGACACGGCAGGCCAGCGGACCGCCACCAGCAGCAACCCGGCGAACGCCAGGGTGAGGACCGCCACCAGCGCGATCCGTAGCACCCGCAGCGGCCCGCGCCTGCGCCGCCCGGCCGGAGTTCCGGAGCCTGCGTCGTCGTCCACGGCAGAACTCTACGGGTCGCTCATCTCGTCGTGTCGCGTGAGCCCGCCAGCCGGTCGCGCGACCGTTGTCGGCCCGCGCGACCGCGGCGGCGATCGCGTCGGCTGGCATGGGTTACGTCGCCCGGCAGGGCACCGGTCGACTCCGAGCTGACCGACCGGGAGAGGCACCGAGGGAGGCTGATCGGCGCCGGCGAGGCGGCATGGGCGCCGGCTCGGGCGGCATCACCAGGTCCCGCCCGGTACGGTCGGGGCTGTGCATGAGCTCGAGTTGGCCGGCTGTTCGGTGCTGGTGGTGGGCGGCGGCCCGACGGCGCTGACCGTGGTGGCCGAGTTGCAGCGCGCGTCGGCCGAGATCACCGTCGCGGCCGAGCAGGTGGTGGCCAGCCTCGAGGATCTGGCCGACCGGGAGTTGCTCGCCTGGCATCGCGGGCCGGTGACCGACAGCGCGATCGGAGCGGCGGCGCTGGTCGTCGCGGCGACCGACGATCACGGTCTCGATCAGGACCTGGCCGAGCGGTGCCGCCGGCTGGGCCGGCCGATGCACCGATCCAGTCGTACGGCCACCGCCGCGGGACCGACCCGGACCGGCGAGGTGATCTTGATCGGCGGCGGTCCCGGCGACCCGGACCTGCTCACTGTCGGTGGGCTGGCGGCGCTGCGCCGCGCGGACGTGATCCTCACCGACCGGCTGGCGCCGCTGGCCAGTCTGGCCGAGGCCCGGCCCGACGCCGAGGTGATCGACGTCGGCAAGGTGCCGGGGGGCCGGACCACCCGGCAGGAGACCATTGATCAACTTCTGGTCGACCGGGCCCGGGCCGGCCAGCTGGTGGTGCGCCTGAAGGGCGGCGACGGCTTCATCTTCGGCCGCGGCGGCGAGGAGTGGGAGGCCTGCCTGGCCGCCGGCGTGCCGATCAAGATCATTCCCGGGGTGAGCGCCTCGACCGGGGTGCCCGGACTGGCCGGGGTGCCGCTGACCCACCGCGATCTGGTCCAGGGCTACACCGTGGTGTCCGGTCACGTGCCGCCTGATCACCCCGGCAGCACTCTCGACTGGGCGGCACTGGCCCGGGCCGGCACGACGCTGGTGATCATGATGGGCGTGGCCACGCTGCCGGCGATCACCGCCGAGTTGATCAAGCAGGGGATGCCGGCCGAGCTGCCCGCGGCCACGATCGCCGACGGCGGCCTGCCGAGCATGCGGGTGGTCCGTGGTGATCTTGCCGGCATCGCCGAACGGGCCGCGAGTGCGGGGATCCGGCCACCTGCGGTCACTGTGATCGGCGCCGTGGCCGGACTCGATTTCGCCTGACCGGCACTCACTGGGGATGGCCGCCGCGCCGGCCGAGAAGTTGGTAGCGGTTGCCGGAGAGAACGCTCGGGGGTTCGTGCCCTCCGGCAACCGAGCAGGACAGTACTACAACTTCGGCCCTGCTGGCGACCGGTGTCGCACCTGTTGGACGAATCGGGTCGTCGACCCCATTCCATGATCGTCACCGACTGATCGATCCGATCGTCGAGCCGCTCCGCTATCGCCGTCTGACGAGCCACGATCCCCGAAACGTACGTAGACCTATGACGTGTGATTGACGATAGTGTGTGTCACACAGTATTGTGTTCGCCATGACAACGGATGAGGCCTTGGCGGTGCATCTCCAGGAGCTGCGGCGGGGGACGGTCGTCCTCGCCTGCCTGCAGCTGCTGCGCGATCCGGGCTACGGCTACGGATTGTTGGAAGAGCTCGTCGAGCGGGGCTTCGCCGTGGATGCCAACACGCTCTATCCCCTGCTGCGCCGCCTGGAGAAGCAGGGCTACCTGGCCAGCGAGTGGAACACCGACGAGGCCCGGCCGCGCAAGTTCTACCGCACCAGCCCGGACGGCCGGCGCCTTGCCACCGCCCTGACCGCCGATTGGCGCGCCCTCAGCACCGCCATCGGATCTCTGTCGAAGGACAACTGACATGACGAACTTCACCGACCGCTATCTGCTGGTCGCCACCCGCTCCGTGCCGGAGTCCGGCCGGGCCGAGTTGGCGGCCGAGCTGCGGGCCTCGATCGTGGATGCGATCGAGGCCCGGACGGCGAACGGCGAGCCGCACGAGGCCGCCGAACGGGCCGTGTTGACCGGGCTCGGCGATCCCGAGCGGCTGGCCGCGGGCTACCTGGACCGGCCGCTGCAGCTGATCGGCCCGGAGTACTACCTCGATTGGTGGCGGTTGCTGAAGCTGCTGCTCTGGATCGCGCTGCCGGTCGCAACGCTCGGCATCGCGCTCGGCCGGGTGCTCAGCGGCGCGACCGTCGGCGAGGTGATCGGCGCCATCGTCACGGCGATCTTGACAGTCGGGGTGCACCTGGTGTTCTGGACCACGCTTCTCTTCGTGATCATCGAACGCACCGGGGCGCGGCGGCCGCGCGCTGCCTGGTCGCTGGACTCACTGCCGGAGCCTCGGCCCAAGGGACTGGGGATCGCCGACCTGGCCTCGACGTTGATCTTCGCGGCGGTGGTGATCGCGGCCGTCTGCTGGGACCGCTTCGCCGGCTTCGTCCAGCTCGACGGCACCGGCATCCCGGTGCTCGAGCCGACCCGCTGGCTGGTCTGGCTGGGCATCCTGCTGGTGCTGACCGTCGCCGGCACGGTGCTGGGAATCGCGCTCTACCGACGTGGTCGGTGGACGACGGCCCTGGCCGCTGCCAACGCCGCCCTGGCCGTCGTGGCCGGTGTCGTCGGGGTGGTCCTGCTCGTCTCCGGAACCCTGCTGAACTCGGCGTTCTTCCAAGCGGTGGCGCCGACTCGGCCGGAGTCCGCGCAGCAGACCACGACCATGATCGGAGTGGTGATCGTGATCGTGATCGCGGTCTGGAGCGCCGCCGACGGAGTGATCAAGTCCGTCCGCCAGGATCGTGGCCGGACCGCTGTCGATCACTGAACGCGTGGCGGCCCGAAGCTGATCAGCGCAGTGTGGCCCACGGCGGCGGCGGATCGGTCAGGAAGAATCGCAGCAGATCGAGCAACCGGCTGGCCGGCGGTGCACTCCAGTGGGGTGCACCGGCGGCCGGTTCGGTGCCGAGCCGGTTGATCGCCCAGCTCAGGTGCTGCCAGAGGATCCGGGCCGCCCAGGCCTGTTGGGTCCCCGGGTCGGCGGCGGTCCCGTTGCCGTGGGCCGCGAGGTATCCGTCGAGGGCGTACGGGACGGCCCGCAGCGGCAGCTTGGCGAAGTCGGTCGCCGGGTCGGCCCAGGCCGCGTCACCCCAGTCGATGATCACCTGCAGCGCGGCCGACGCCGGATCGGCCAGCAGGTTGGTCGGCGAGAGATCACCGTGGATCAGCGTCCGTTCATGATCATCGGGCCGGAACCGGGCCAGCCGGTCGAACCAACTGATCAACCAGTCGGCGTCGGCGGCGTTCAGGTGGCCGGCGGTTGCGAGCGCCGGGATTCCGTCGCGCGGATCCGACCGGCTGTCCACCCGGAGCTCGGGCCGGCCGAACAGCGGTGACCCGGCGGCGTGCGGTGCCCCCCGATGCAGTCCGGCCAGCTCGATCCCCACCTCGCGATAGACCCGGCCCCAGTGATCACCGGCCGGCAACTCCGGCACCTCGGGGCGGCGGCCGGACGCCCGGTCCAGCACCAGGTAGGGCGTCTCGGCCAGGCTTCCGCTGTCGTCGAACTCGATCATCGCCGGCGTCCGTACCCCGAGCTCTCGTACGGCCGGGATGATCATGGCCTCCTTGACCAGGTCGGCGACGAAGCCGGGCCGGTCCCGCGCGATCCGCAGCACCAGCCGATCACCGAGGAAATAGACGTAGTTCGCCTCACCGGCCGACTCGACCGCGGTCACGGCGTTCGGTGCGACGCCGTGCCGCTCGGCGATCTCGGCCAGCATCGCCGGCGCGGGCTTCTCTGCAGGGGACACGGCGTTCCAAGCTACCGCGGTCTCGATGACACGAGCCCGCCGACGGTCGGTTCCCGAGGTCAGGAGTGGGTACAGGGCTAGTGTCATCGTGGTCAAGGCGGATCGACCGGCTTCCGGCGATCCGGCGTGAGAGAGAGGAATCTGCGGTGTCTGAATCCAAGGGCAAGGGCGGCATGCCGGGCTGGCTGGTCGTCGGGATCATCGTGGCGCTGGCGGCTGCGGCGGTCGGCTTCGCGACCCGGAACGCGAAGGGCAACAAGCGGTACAGCCAACTGGTCGGCGCGATCGACGAGTTGATCCAGGAGGGCCGGGCCAGGGCCGAGGATGCGGTGGACGTGATCACCGACACCGGCGAGGACCTGGCCAAGGATCTGAAGCGCGGCATGAAGAAGGCCAAGCACCGCCTCGGCTGAGCACCTCCGCCGACTAGTTCGAAAATAGATGCCACTGAGCCCGGTGCGGCAGGAGGAGTGATCGCCGCTCTATTTTCAGGCCAGGAACGGGCCCCAACCAGATGGGACTGCGGCTTGTCAGAACTGAGTTGCCTGCTGGCGCAACGCAGTTCTGACAGGCCGGCTCGAGGAGGGTCAGGCCTGGTCGCCGCGAGCCCGCAGCGTGGTCAGGGCGACCAGCCGGGAGACGACCAGTGCGACGTAGCCGAGGCCGACGAGCTGCTCCAGCATCACCACCGAGCGGGCCTGGGCGGTGATCGGGATGATGTCGGACAGGCCGGTGCTGGACAGGGTGGTGAAGCTCAGGAAGAGCAGCTCGGTCCAGGTCCGCGGCTCGGCCGAGTTGACCGCGGCGATGAAGCAGCCGGGCTGCAGGGTCTGCAGCAGCAGGAAGAGGTACGCGAAGCCCCAGGCGACCAGCGTGAACGTCGCCCCGACCGCGAACAGCTCGTCCGTCGTCACCTTCCGGTCGCGCAGCATGTAGCCGAGCAGACTGGCCGTCGCCCAGAAGTAGAAGATCGCGTGCAGCGCCGCCGAGAGGACCTGCACCACGACGTTGTGCCAGAAGATATCGACGATGGCCAGGCCGGCCGCGGTGCTGGCCAGCGCCACGATGATCCAGGTCGGGCCGGGCAGCTCGCGTACCGACAGCACGGCGAGCAGCAGCACCAACAGCCCGAACGTCTCGAACGCCAGCCGGCCCGGCGTCGAGGTGTCCATGTACGGATAGATCAGCACGCCGATCAGCTGGACCGCGAGCAGCACCGCGGACGGGTGCCGGCGGGTCTGTTCCAGGGCCATGCGAAGGTTCACCCGGCAGAGGCTAGCGTCGGCCTTCCTCCCGTTGCGCCGGCAGGCGACGTTTCGCTACCCCGCGGACGGCGAGAAGCGCCAGCAGGGCGTTCATCAGGAAGAGGTAGATCGCGAAGGCGCTGCTCTCGAAGCTGAAGCCGTGCATGGCCAGGATCCCCAGCGCGAACCCGACGGCACTGATCGCGTAGGCGATCCAGCTCTCCGATTCGGGATTCCGGAACGCCTTGATGAACGTCGGCACGCCGGCGAGGATGTCGGCCACCAACGCGAAGAAGATCGCCAGGTTGGGGTCGTTGGTCACCGCCCAGACGATGATGCCGACCACCGCCGCGGCCATCAGGCCGTAGTCCATCGGCCGGGACTTCCAGTAGGCCTTCTTGTTCAGGAACGACGCGATCACGACCAGCAGCGGGGCGAAGCCGGCGGCGAAGGACAGCCAGGACACCTCGTCGACGCCCTGGGCCCGCTGGGCGACGAAGATCACCGTCGGGAACAGCCACCAGAGCAGCCAGGTGACCCGGTTGGGCTGGGTCCGGCCGCGGATGGTCTCGACCAGGTAGTAGAGCCCGCCGAGGGAGGAGATGACCGCGCCGATGATCGCGAAATACTCGGGGAGCATGTACGCGAGCCTAAGCCGGGTCAGCTCCCTTCCTGGTCGCGCAGCCAGGCGGTCGCCCGGCGAGGCGACGCACAGCTCAGCCAGGCGTCCTGGATCAGCTCGGTCAGCTCGGCCCGGCTGAGCTCGCCGAGCCGCGCGGCACGGATCAGGACCGACGTCCCGCGATCGAAGTGCGGGGTGGTGAAGTAGGGCCGCGACTCGTCCTGCAGCAGGGCCGCCTTGTCGCTCTCCGACGGCACCCGGAAAACGATCACATCTCGGTAGCGCTCACCCGTCTCCGGGTCGAACGCGTCGATCTTGGGCAACCCGAGGATGATGAACGACTTCGGCCCGACCCAATAGATCTCTTGGCCCCGACCGCCCGGAGCCCGGATCACGTGCGGCATCCCGGACGCGATCGCGTGCACGTCCTCGACGGTTGCCATTGGCCCGGGCGGCATCAGGTCCCGCGCAGTCCCCGGTCGATCGCGGTGATCAACTGCGGGCGCAGCTCCTCCGGATCGATCACCGCGTCCACCGAGCCGACCTCGACCGCGCGCCGGCTGCTGTGCACCCGGTCGAACTCGTCGGCCACCTCGCTGATCTTCTCGGTCCGCACCGTGGCGCGTACCTCGGCCAGCTCGGCGGCCAGAGTCGCCCGGTCGCCGCTCTCCTGATCGGTCTGCGCGGCGGCGATCTTGGCCTCGAGCTCGACCACCCGCGGATCGGCCGCGGTGCGCGTGTTGACGTCGCCGGCGAACACCACGGCGGCAGCGGGAGCGCCGCCGATCACCGAGGCGTACGCCCCCTCGACCGCGAGCACGGTCATCGACGGGTTGAGCTGCTTGGAGAACACGACGAAGGCGCCGCCGTGGTAGCGGGAGACGACGCAGAAGACGATCGGGCCCTTGAAGTTGACGATCGCCCGGCCGATCTCGGCGCCGTACTCCAGTTGCAGGTTGCGCATCGAGTCCGGCGATCCGTCGAAGCCGGACAGGTTGGCCAACACCACCAGCGGCCGGTTGCCGCTGGCCGTGTTGATCGCCCGGGCCGCCTTCTTCGATGATCTTGGAAACAGGGTGCCGGCGGTCCAGGTGTCCGGGCCGTCGGTGGGCGGGAAGCCCTGCCGGGGCACGGGTTTGGACTCGATCCCGAGCAGGCAGACCGGCCAGCCGCCGAGCCGCACGTCCTGCACCACCGCCATCTCGGCGTCGGCCATCCCGGCCCAGCGTTCCAGCACCGGATGATCGGCGTCGGCGACGGCCCGCATCAAGGTCCTGATGTTGAAGGCCTTCTTCCGGTCCGGGTTGGTCTCCGGCGAGAAGATCTCCCCCACGGTACGGAAGCCGCCGTCGGCCGGATCGTGCGGGAAGGTGGTCACGTCCCGGTCGTACGGATCCGTGGTGTCCGCCCGCCGCGGCCCCGACTCGCCCGGCACCACATAGGTGTGCTCGTAGTGGGCCAGCAGGATGTCCCGGGCACCGGCCAGATCGGCGGCCCAGTATTGCGCCTGCCCGTTCGGCCCCATCACCCGGTCGTAGCCGCCGATGCCGAAGTTGTCCTCGGCCGACACGCCACCGGAGACGTCCAGGGTCTGCTTGCCGGTCAGCACCATGGCGCTGTCCGGGGTCATGATCAAGATCCCCTTGGTGTGCATCAGCATCGTCGCCTCGGCGTTCCAGTACGGCTGCGCGCCGACGTTGATCCCGGCCACGACGATGTTGATCTCACCCCCGGCCTGGGTGAACTCGACGATCCGCTTCAGCGCCTTGGCCACCCAGTCCATGTTCTCGGTGCCGGACGCCATCGAGATCCGCGCCCCGGAGGAGACGGCGAACCACTCCACCGGCACCTTCTGCTTCTCGGCCAGGTCGAGCGCGGCGATCACCCGGGCGCACTCCGGCTCGGCCAGCGCGCCGAGCGACTTGGTCGGGTCGCCGAGCAGCACCACCCGGTTGATCCCCTTGGGATGCCGCTTGGTCGGGGTGCTGACCACGCCGGTGATCATGCCCGCGGTGTTCTGCCCGCGGGGCCGGCGGACCGGGCCCAGCGTCCCGTTCGAACGAAGATCATGTTCGACGAAGGAGCCGCCGGTGCCGGCGATCATGCCGGCCAGCTCGTACGGATAAACGGTGTTGCGGCGGCGGGCTCGGACCACCTTCTGAGCGTAGTCGTCCAGCGGCTTCAGCTGTTCCGTCGGCGGTCGTTCCACCACGGTCTGCACGCCGGCCCCGGGCTGGTTGTAGAACCGGCCGACCACCGGCAGTGGCGCCCCGTGCGATCCCTTGACCCGGCCCTGGATCATCACCTCTTCGATCCCGGCGCCCACCGTCAGCGGGGTGATGTTGCGTTCCAGCGCGGTCAGCTCCGCCACCTCGGCGTCGATCACCGGCCACACCGTCACCCAGACGTGGTTCATGTCCAGTCGGGCACCGGCGGCGCTATCCCCACCCTGGGCGCCTCCGGCACCACGTTCGGTCCGCGCCCGGCGGATCCCCTCCAGGCAGGTGGTGATCGCCCGCTCGACATGCGGCAGCGAGGTGATCACGCCGTCGTCGTCCCGGACCACGGCGAACTGGCGCACCTGGGCCAGCGCGACCAGCCGCTCGTCGGCCGGATTCTCCCTGGCCACACAGTGATACAGCAGCACGTCCTCGGGCGCGTCCAGCCGGGTGATCATGAAATCGCGCAGTCGCCACAGGTTCAGCCGGCGGCCGACCATCGGGTGCACGCCGCGCACGTTGTCGTCCTCCACCACGGTCCGCCGCTGCGGCCGATAGGTGAAGTAGTACACGGGCCTACCCCCGCCCGGGGCGATCGCCACCGCGATCCGGCGGCAGCGCTTGCGGATCGGCAGTGCGGCGACAAGATCACGGATCCGGTCCGACGCCTGCTGCACGTCGGCCGGCGCGTCGGGCCAGTGCAGGTAGAGATCGACCACCGCCTCGTGGCCGGACGGCTTGGCCCCGACCGCTCCGCGCAGATCGCGGACCAGCGAGCTGCGCAGGTCGGCGAGCTCGGCCACGGTGCCGATCGTGCTGACCAGATAGGTCTTGCGCTGATCCAGCTCGTAGCGCGCGGTCGTGAACGGTCGCCGATGGTGCCGGGAGTTCCGCACCTCGTGCAGCCCGTACTCCAGGTAGTGCCGGCGGATCAGCACCTCCAGCATCGGCTCGGTCTGCGGCACCCGCTGCTCCAGCCGCTCGGCCAGGAACTTGATCAGTTGCTCCGGGATCGTGGCCAGCGCGGCGACCCGCTCGGCGTAGCCGGGCGCATCCGGGCGCTCGGCCAGATCGGCCAGTTCGTCCCGGACGCTGGCCAGCACCTCGGCCCGGGCCTCGTCCACCAGCGGCGCGTCGAACCAGCGGAACCGGACCGACCGGGCCAGGTCGCCGATCGCCGGGAACCGCAGTTGGGTCGCCAGCACCAGATGATCAAGGACGGCGTGCGCCTCCTCGCTGCGCGGCAGTTCCGGTCGCGGCTCGGCCAGCCAGCGTTGCAGCAGCGCGGTGACCAGCTGCACGTCCGGTGCGGTGCGCTGCTGGGCCAGGAAGATCCGGAACACCGCGTCGATCAACGGTTCGCTGCGATCCAGGTCGGTGATCCCGTAGTGGCCGAGCACCCGGGACAGCCGTTCGACGAACGACGCCGGCAGGGCGCCACGCTCGACATCCAGGGTCTGCAGGTAGGTGTGGAAATGCTCCCGCGGTGAGTGCACCCGCAGCTCGGTGTCCAGCTCCTCGGCAGCCGGTCTGTTGCGGCTCAGATCGGCGAAGTCGGCGAACAGCCGGAGCAGCCCGACGTCCTCCGCCATCGGCGGCGCGGCGAGCTCCGATCGTGCGGTCAGGTAGTCGGCCTGGGCGCGGCCCTCGTCCCGCGGATCAAGATCGAATCCGAGCAGCATACTGCGCAGGTCGTCATAGCTTCGGGCCAGCCGCTCCGGCGCGGTCGGCCGGGCCACCGGGCTCGGCAGTTCAAGATCAACACCGGCGACCGCGGCGACGACCGCAGCGGGGTCGTCGGCCAGCGGCTCCAACCGGACCAGCGGCGTCCCGGTCTCCACCTGGGCGCCGGCGGCGACGGCGAGCTGGCGTACGACCGCCCGGAACGGCGCGTGCACCACGGTCTCCATCTTCATGCTCTCCAGCACCAGCACCGGAGCGCCCGCCTCGACCTCGTCGCCGACCTGCACCGGCGTCGCGACCACCAGCGCCGGCACCGGGGCGCGCAGCACGCCGCCCTCGTCCCGGCTGACCCGGTGGGTCACCCCGTTGACCTCGACGAAGTGCACCGGACCGTGCGTCGCGGTGATCAACCGGAACCGGCGGCCGGCCAGCAGCAGCCGCGCCTCGTAGTCGTCGTAGCGCTCCAGCTCGGCTTCCACCGTGTGCAGCTCGTCGCCGGATTCGATCAGGACCCGGTAGCGCTCGGGGCCGGTCCGGGCCACCACCAGCCGGTATGCGGCACCGCGGAGCTTCACGTCGATCGAGCGGCCGACCTCGTGCTGCACCTGCGGCCGGCCGCCGAACGCGGTCTCCAGCAGCCGCTGCCGCTCGACCTCCTCGGCCTCCTGGTAGGCCTCGATCGCCGCTGCGACCAGCGCGACCCCGGAGTGTCGGTGGGTGATCAACCGGCCCTGCTCCCGGACCCGGTCGATCCAGCCCGTGTCGGCGCTGCCGTCGATCACTGCGGCCTGATCGAGCAGCTCCAGGATGAAGCTCTTGTTGGTGGTCCCGCCGTCCAGCACCACGGTGGTGTCGCTGACTGCCCGGCGCAGCCGGCCCAGTGCTTCGTCCCGGGTGCGCCCGTACGCGACGATCTTGGCGATCATCGAGTCGAAGTCGGCCGGGATGGGGTCGCCCTCGCCGACGCCGGTGTCGACCCGGATGCCGGGACCGCGCGGCAGATCGAGCCGGACGATCCGGCCCGGTGACGGGGCGAAGTCGCGGTCCGGGTCCTCGGCGTTCAGCCGGGCCTCGATCGCGTGCCCGAGCTCGGCCGGCGGCTCCTCGGTCAGCCGCTGACCGGCCGCGACCTGCAGTTGCAGCCGGACCAGGTCGACGAACCGGGTCAGCTCGGTGATCGGGTGCTCGACCTGGAGCCGGGTGTTCACCTCCAGGAACGCGAACAGCTGCTCGCCCGGGTGATAGAGGAACTCGACCGTGCCGGCGCCCCGGTAGTCGACGGCCAGGGCCAGCCGCTCGGCCGACGCCTTCAGCTCGGCCACCTGCGCGGCACTCAGCACCGGCGAGGCGGATTCCTCGATGATCTTCTGGTTCCGTCGCTGCACCGAGCAGTCCCGGACGCCCAGCGCCCAGGCCGTACCCTGCCCGTCGGCGATCAGCTGCACCTCGACGTGCCGGGCGCCGGTGACCAGCCGCTCCAGGAACACCACGCCGCTGCCGAACGCCCGCTCGGCCTCGTCCCGGGTCCGCTGGTAGGCCTCCTTCAGTTCCGCGTCGGATTCGATCACCCGGATGCCGCGGCCGCCGCCGCCGGCGGTCGCCTTCAACATCACCGGGTAGCCGATCCGGTTGGCCACCGCGATCGCGTTGTCGACCGAATCGACCGCACCGCGGCTCCACGGCGCCACCGGGACGCCGACCTCCTCGGCGATCAACTTGGAGCCGATCTTGTCGCCGAGCTTGCGCATCGCCTCCGGGCTGGGCCCGATGAACGTGACGCCGATCCGCTGGCACAGCTCCGCGAAGGCCGGGTCCTCGGCGACGAAGCCCCAACCGACCCAGGCGGCGTCCGCCCCGGTCTCGGTCAGCGCCTGCTCCAGCCGGGCGAGGTCGAGGTAGGGCCGGGCCGACGCCGGGCCGAGCGGGTAGGCCAGGTCGGCCTCCCGGACGAACATCGCGGTGCGCTCGGCCTCGGTGTAGAGCGCCACCGTCTCGATCTCGCTGCCCCGCTCGGCGTTCAGCTCGCGGACCGCGTTGATCAGCCGCATCGCGGCTTCCCCCCGATTGACGATGGCGATGCGCCTGAACACTGAGCGTTGTCTCCTGACCTCGAGATTCACCTACGTGAGCGGACCGAACGGACCAAAGTCTCACATTTCCAGGCTCGGGGCACTTCCGTCGAGTCAGACCCCACCAACAATCGACCCCCCGACTTGTGCCCTCCCTACAGTCCCACCACCGACTTGTCAGAACTCAGTTGCGCTCTGGGGCAACTGAGTTCTGACAAGTCGGGGGATGGTGCGGCAGAATCGGCGATCATGTCTGCGTCCATACGTCTGTCCCGGGCCGCCGGGCTCGCCCTCGGCTTCATCGCCGGACGGCTGATCGATCAACCCGTCCGGCGGCAGCCGGTCGCCGCGTTCGAACAGGCCGCGAGCGCGGTCGAGGAACGCAGTTATGTCGACGACGCCGGCTGGGGCACGGTGCACGCGGCCGGCCTGGTCGGCGGTGCCGCGGCGCTCGGCCTGGTCGTCGAGCGGCTGACCCGGAAGCACCCGGTGCTGCACGCCCTTGCCACCGCCGCCGCGACCGCGATCGTGCTGGAGGGTGGCCCGGAGGACGAGCCGGGATCCCTGCCACCGCGGGCCGTGGTCGGCCCGCTGCTCTACGGCGCCGCCTTCGGCATCCCGGGCCTGCTCGGCTATCGCGCCGTGCACAGTGTCGCCGACCAACTCGGCACCGGAGACGAGAAGTACGCCAACTTCGGCCGCTCCGCCGGCTCGCTCCGCGACGTCGCCGACTACCTCCCGACCCAGCTCACCGAGAAACTCAACTCCCTCAAGTAGCCCGAAACGCCGACTAATCCGAAATAGGTGCCACTGCGCCAGGTGCGGCAGGAGGAGCGATCGCCGCACTATTTTCAAGCCAGGAACGGGCGCCAACCAGGTGGGACTGCGGCTTGTCAGAACTGAGACTGGCTATAGCCAGCGTCAGTTCTGACAAGTCGGCGTTCAGTGCCGCTCAGGCCAGGGATTCGGTCCAGGCGTTGTGCAGGGCGGCGTAGCGGCCGTCGGTGCGGCCGGTGAGGGCGGCCGGGCTGCCGTCCTCCAGCACCCGACCGTGCTCCAGCACCAGCACCCGGTCCGCGATCTCGACCGTGCTCAGCCGGTGCGCGATGATCACCGCGGTCCGATCCTTCAAGATCGTCTGCAGCGCCCGCTGCACCAGCCGCTCGCTCGGCACATCCAGGCTGGACGTTGCCTCGTCCAAGATCAACACAGCCGGGTCGGCGAGGAAGGCCCGGGCGAACGCGACCAGCTGCCGCTGGCCGGCGGACAGCCGGGAACCCCGCTTGGCCACATCGGTGTCATAGCCCTGCGGCAGGGCGCTGATGAACTCGTGCGCACCGACCGCGGAGGCCGCCTCGATCACTTCGCCCCGGGTGGCTTCCGGCTTGCCGAAGGCGATGTTGTCGGCGACCGTACCGTCGAACATGAAGTTCTCCTGGGTCACCATCACCACCGAGCGACGAAGATCCTCGTTACCGATCTCGCGAAGATCAACTCCGTCCAGCGTGACCCGACCCTCGGTCGGATCGTAGAACCGGGCCATCAGCTTGGCGATGGTCGTCTTGCCGGCACCGGTGGTGCCGACCATCGCGACGGTCTGGCCGGCCGGGATGGTCAGCTCCAGCCCCGGCAGCACCGGGCGGTCCTGGACGTAGGCGAAGGTCACGTCGTCGAAGTGCAGCTCGCCCTTCGAATTCCGGACCGGCTTGGGATCGACCGGATCCGGCACGCCGGGCTTCTCCTCCAGCACTCCGGACGCCTTCTCCAGCGCCGACGAGGCCGACTGGAAGGTGTTGTAGAACTGGCTGATCTCCTGCATCGGCTCGAAGAACATCCGCAGGTAGAGCAGGAACGCGGCCAGCACGCCGACCGTCATGTCGCCCTGGATCACCCGGTAGCCGCCGTACAGCAGCACGGCGCCGATGGTCAGGTTGCCGATCAGCTTGATCCCGGGCTGGAAGATCGCCACCAGCCGGAACGAGACCAGGTTGGAGTTCTTGTAGCGCTCCGACAGATCTTCGAAGATCTGCTGGTTCCGCGGCTCCCGCCGGTACGACTCGACCGCGCGGATCCCGGTCATCGTCTCGATGAAGTGGACGATCACCATCGCCGAATGCTCGCGCACCTTGCGATACGTCAGCTGGGACTGTTTGGAGAACCAGCGGACCAGCACGAACAAGATCGGGAAGCCGACCAGGCAGATCAGGCCGAGGTGCAGGTCCATGGTCAGCAACAGGATCGCGACCCCGACCAGGGTGAGCACAGCGGTGACCAGGCCGTCGAAGCCGCCGGCCAGCAGCTCCATGATCGCGTCGATGTCGTTGGTCAGCCGGGAGATCACCCGACCGGACGTGTAGCGATCATGGAACTTCACGTCGAGCTTCTGGAAGTGCCGGTACAGCCGGCGCCGGATCGCCAGCAGCACCTCCTGGCCGACCCGGCCGGAATGGCGCAGGAACAGCGACCGGGCGATGCCCTGCAGCACCAGCGCGCCGACCATCACGCCGAGCACCTTCAGCAGCTCGGTCGCCACGCCACCGTTCATCAGCGGCGGCACGCCGAAGTCGATGCCGAGCTGGACCAGTCGCGGCATGCTCAGCCGGGCCGCGTTCTCGACCAGCACGATCAAGATCAACACCACGATGAACTTGCGGTACGGCTTGATCAGGCTGCCGAGCAAGGCCCGGCTGCGCCGCTTCAGGAACAGGTTGCCGCTGGCCTGGACCTCCTCGTTCTCCTCCGCGCCGACGCCGCGCCAGGCCTCGACCGTGAGCTTGGACTTGGCCTCGACCTCGACGGTCCGGGCGTCCTCGGCACTCTTCAGGGCGGTCATCCGGGGTCCCCGCGGCGCAGTTCGGGGGAGCGAAGCGGAGGAGGGCTGCGTCGTGGGGTGGTTCATCGGACGGCCTCCTCGAACTCCAGCCGGTCCCACTCGGCCAGTTCCTCCTCCGTGTCGAAGTCCGCGCTGAGCAGCTCGCGGTATTCCGGCACGGTCTTCAGCAGGTTGGCGTGGGTGCCGACGTGGGTGATCGTCCCGTTGCTGAGCAGTGCGACCTTGTCGGCCAGCATCACGGTCGACGCGCGGTGCGCGACGACGATGCCGGTGACGCCGACCAGGACCCGCTTCAGCGCCTCCTCGACCAGCGCCTCGGTGTGTACGTCGAGCGCGGACAGCGTGTCGTCCAGCACCAGCACCCGGGGCTGGGCCAGCACGGCCCGGGCCAGCGCGAGTCGCTGCCGCTGACCGCCGGACAGGCTCATCCCCTGCTCGCCGATCCGGGTGTTCAGGCCCCACGGCAGGTCGTAGACGAAGTGCGCCTGGGCCACGTCGATGGCCTGGGTGATCTCGGCCTCGGTCGCCTCCGGATTGCCCAGGGTCAGGTTCTCCCGGGCCGACATCGAGAACAGGGTGGGGTCCTCGAAGGCGGTGGCGACGATCGTCCGGACCTGCTCGATCTTCAGGTCGCGCAGGTCGATCCCGTCGATCGTGATCCGGCCGGCGGTGACGTCGTACAGCCGCGGCACCAGGGCGGTGAGCGCGGTCTTGCCGGAGCCGGTGGCCCCGACCACGGCCACGGTCTCGCCCGGCTTGATGGTCAGGTTGAGATCGTGCAGCACGTCGGACTCGGCATCGGGGTAACGGAACGCCGCACCCTCGAACCGGATCTCGCCGCGGACCTTCGACAGCTTCTTCGCACCGTCGGTGATCTCGTTCTCGGCGTCGAAGATCTCCGCGATCCGGTCGGCCGCGGTCATCGCCTCCTGCGCCTGGGACAGCAGCAGGCCGAGCGCCGCGATCGGCCAGACCAGGGACAGCAGCATGGTGATGAAGGCCACCAGGGTGCCCAGCGTGACCTCGCCGCGGCCGGCGGCCAGGGCACCGAGCCCGAGCACGATGATCACCGTCGCGCTGGGCACGATCTCCAGGAAGGTACGGAACTTGGCCAGCAGCCGGATCCGCTTGTACGACGTGTCGAACAGCTGGGTCGCGCGGGCGTCGAACTTGCCGAACATGTGCTCGGACCGACCGAACGACTTGATCACCCGCAGGCCGTGGGCGCTCTCCTCGACCGAGGAGGCGACGTCACCGGTCTCGTCCTGCATCTTGCGGGACAGCCGGGTCAGCTCGCGCTCCTTCTTCAGGCACATCACGGTGATCGGCACGATCGCCGCGAGCACCACCAGGCCGAGCGGCCAGTACATGTTCAGCAGCAGGCCGGTGACCACGCCGATCTGGATGATGTTGATCATCAGGAAGATCGCGCCGAAGCTGATGAAGCGGCGGATCGTCGAGAGATCGTTCATCATCCGGGACAGCAACTGGCCGGACTGCCACCGGTCGTGGAAGCTCATCGGCAGTCGCTGCAGCTTCGCGTACAGGTCGGTGCGGACCGACGTCTCGGTGCCGAGCGTGCCCTTGGACACGATCCAGCGGCGGCCGAAGACCGCCAGGGCCTCCGCGATGCCGATGGCGATGGCGGCCGCGCCGAGGGCGTACAGCCCCGGGCGATCGCTGTGCGCGACCGGGCCGTCGATCACCGCCCGGATGACCAGCGGCACGACGATGCTCGCCGCGATGCCGGCCGCGGCGAAGATGATCATGAGAATGAAGCGCCACAGGTGCGGCCGTAGGTAGGGCCGGAAGCGGAGCAGGGATGCGACACGACTACGTCGTTCAGTGCCGTCGGGCGTGGACTTGCCGACCCCGAGCCGGCCGGAACGGATGGGAGCCATCAGCGGCGGGCGATCCAGCGAGGTGGGCGGTGCGGCCGGGGCCACCGAACGGGTGGGCTTATCCGGCTGATTGGTATCGACGGGCGGGCAGGACGATGGAGCCGATATGTCGGCAGACATGAAAGGGAGTCCTCGAACGGTGAGAGAAGATCGTAGGCGGTTACGAACCGTGGTAACTATCCAACCTCATCCAAGGTGCCCACTCAAAACAATATTCCCGACCCTTGGGGTATTCATTACGTACGGTGATAGATCATGATTCAGTGATTGGAGTCACATTTACGGGGTGCCGCGGCAACCTACTGGGCCGTAGGGTCTGTTCATGATCGAGCAGCCGGTAGGAACCTCCGGACCGGCGCCGCACGCGCCGCCCGGGACCAAGATCGCCATCGGGCAGAACGCCGCCGGGCGGCGGATCGGACTGCCCGAGGTGTTGGTCGCGGCCGTGATCTATCTGGCCGTCCAGTTCGCCAGCGCCGGTGTGATCTTGATCGCATTCGGCCGGGATGCCCTGACCTCCGGCAAGGCACTGCCGACGCTGCTGATCGTGCTCACCGCAGCGGTCTCGGCCGGCCTGGCCGCCCTCGTCGCCGGTCTGATCCGGGTCCGGTCGACCGCCGCACTCGGCCTGATCCGGCCCGCCGGCCGCTGGCTGCTGATCGGCGCCGGCTGCGGCCTGGCCGGCTTTCTGGTCAACCGCGTCGTCGTGGTCAGCTACGTCGCGATCACCGGCGACCGCTCCAATCCGCAGCAGGGGATGGCCGAGACCGCCACCGGCGGCCTGTGGTGGCAGTTCGGCCTGCTGCTCCTCTTCGGCGCCGTGCTGACGCCGATCGGCGAGGAGCTGCTGTTCCGGGGCGTTTCCTTCGGCTGGCTCCGCCGCTGGGGCTTCGTCCTCGCTGCCGTACTCAGCTCGATCATCTTCGGCCTGGCGCACGGGATCAACGCCGTGCTGCCGGCGGCCATTCTGCTCGGGCTGGTGCACGCCTGGTTGTACGAGCGGAGCGGGTCCATCTGGCCTGCTGTGATCTCGCATGCCGTCAACAACGGGATCGTCTTCATCCTGGCCCGGGTCTTCATCTCTCTCGGCTTCTGAATCATTGAGTTGTCTTTTTCTTGAGGGCCCTGGAGGGAATGCCGCGGGGACTGTCGGGGGTCTGTGCGCGGGCAAGGGTTTTTCCACCTCAGCCGAGCGCTGATCTGGTCAGCTGCGACTGCCTCACCGGAGCGTTGAGGGTGATCACGACGGTTGTCGTGGTGACCCGTTTGGGTGTTCGTTCCCTGAGCTTGGCGAAGGGCGAGTTCGGGTCATCGGGCTTGCCCTTCGACTGGCTCAAAGAACGAATACCTTTCCTCCCATCGATGGTCGGCAGCTGCCCGGTGTTCTGACAAGTGGCGGTGCGCGGGGGCGCGGCGGGGTTACCTTGAGGAAATGCCGGTTCTGGGCACCAAGCTGCGGGTTCCGCGGCCTCGTCGGCAGTTGGTGCCGCGGGGGCGGTTGGTGGATCGGCTGCTGGTGGGGTCGCCGCGGCTGGTGCTGGTTGCGGCGCCGGCCGGGTTCGGGAAGACGACGGTGGTCTGCCAGTGGTTGGCCGAGTGGGGGCAGGGGCGGCGGGTGGCGTGGTTGTCGCTCGATCCGGGGGATGCCGATCCGCAGCAGTTCCTGGTGCAGTTGATCGCGGCGGTCCAGGTGACGAGTCCGTTGCCGGGTGCCGAGGCGTTGACGCTGGCGAGCAGCGAGCGCGGGGTTCAGGTCGAGGCCGGCCTGGTCAGTCTGATCAACGACCTCGATCAGCTGGACGGGCCCACGGTGCTGGCGTTCGACGACTATCACGTGATCGATTCGGCCGCGGTGCACGGGGCGATGGAGTTCCTGCTCGACCACCTGCCGCCGCAGGTGACCGTGGTGATCACGACGCGCGCGGATCCGCCGCTGCCGTTGGCCCGGCTGCGAACCCGCGGTGAGTTGCTCGAGCTCCGGGCGGCGGACCTGCGGTTCACGGCCGGCGAGGCCGACGCGTTCCTGAATCAGGTGATGGGGCTCGACCTCGATGCGGCGCAGATCGCGGCGTTGGAGGCGCGGACGGAGGGTTGGGCGGCGGGGCTGCAGTTGGCCGCGCTTTCCGTACGCGGTCGCGTCGACGGCGACCGCGGGGCGGTCGGCGCGTTCATCGAGGCGTTCGCGGGCAGCCACCGGTTCGTTCTCGACTATCTCGTCGAGGAGGTGCTGGATCACCAACCCGAGGACGTACGCCGTTTCCTCCTCGACACGTCGGTGCTGGACCAGCTGACCGGGCCGCTGTGCGACGTGATCACCGGCGGCATCGACGGGGCCCGGGTCCTCGAGCGGCTGCACCGGGACAACCTGTTCGTCGTGGCGCTGGACGATCGGGGCGAGTGGTATCGCTATCACCAGCTGTTCGCCGAGGCGCTGCGCTCGCGGCTCCGATCCGAGGACCCGGCGAGGTCGGCGCGACTGCACGCGGCCGCCGCCCGCTGGCTGGCCGAGCACGCCATGATCACCGACGCGATCGGGCACGCGATCCTCAGCGGGGACGACGAACTCGCCGCCGATCTCGGTGAGCTGGCGTTGCCGGAGCTGCGCAAGCACCGTCGGGAGCACGGCATCCGGAGCCTGCTGAGTGCCCTGCCCGAGCCGGTGATCAGCGCCCGGTCCCTGCTTGCCACCGCTCAGGCGTGGGCCCGGCTCTCCGACGGTGACCTTGATGCCGTCGGGGCCTGGCTCGACCTGGCCGAGGCCCGGCTCGCGGACAGCCGGCCCGTGGCTCCCTGGGCCGGCTCCGATTCCATGATCACGGCGATCCGGGCCCACGACGCCGAGCTGCGCAGCGTCCCGGCCAGCGTGGCCGTCTATCGCGCGGCCGTCGCCCAGGCCCGCGGGGACGTCGCCGGGACCGTCGCCCAGGCCCGTCACGCCCTGGCGCTGGCCGGACCGGGTGATCATCTGGACCGCGGCGCCGCCTACGGCTTCCTCGGCCTCGCGGCCTGGGCCGTCGGCGACGTCACGACCGCCCTGGACACGTTCGGCCAGGCGGTGGCCGGGCTGCATGCGGCCGGGCAACTGGCTGACGAGCTCGGCGCGACCGTCGTCCTGGCCGGGATGTGGCTGGCCCAGGGTCGTCCGGACGAGGCGCGACGGCTGTACGAGCGGGCGCTCGGCCGGGCCGAGGCCGCGCCGGGCCCGGTGCTGTCCAGCACCGGCGACCTGCAGGTCGGACTGGCCGACGTGCTCCGCGAGCAGGGCGACCTCGCCGAGGCCGACCGGCTGCTCCGGGCCGCCCGGGAGCTGGGCGACCTCGCGTCCTTCTCGGAGCACCGGCACCGGTGGCACACCGCCATGGCCGGGCTGCTGCACGCCCGAGGCGATCTCGACGGTGCGGTCGAGCAGTTCGACCGGGCCGAGTCGCTCTTTCGGCCGGGATTCGTCCCCGACGTCCGGCCCATCCCCGCGGCCCGAGCGCGGGTCCTGATCGTCCAGGGTCGGCTGCCCGAGGCGTGGACCTGGGCGCGAGCCTCCGGGGTGACTGCCGCCGACCGGGCCCGGTTCCTGGCCGAGTTCGACCAGCTCACGTACGCGCGACTGGTGATCGCCCAGCACCGGCTCGACGCCGCCCGCCCCGGCGCCGGCGCGGCCGGGCCGGACGTCCTCGGGCTGCTCGACCGGATCGTCGACGATGCGGCCGCTGCCGGACGGGGCGGCAGCCTGATCGAGGCCCGGCTGGTCCGGGCGCTCGCGTACGACCTGGTCGGTGATACCGACTCCGCCTTCGCCGACCTCGCGGCGGCTCTCGCCGCGGGCGTACCGGCCGGCTTTCGGCGACTCTTCCTGGACGAGGGCCCGCCGATGCTGGAGCTGCTCGGCGCCTACGCCCACCGATCCGAGCCGGAGCAGCGCGAGCACGCCGACCGGTTGCTGCGGAGCGGGCAGGCTCAGCCGCCGGTGCCGGTGCCGCCGGCGGACGGGCTGAGTGGGCGCGAGCTCGAGGTGCTGCGGCTGCTGGCCACGGAGCTGTCCGGGCCGGAGATCGCCCGCCGCCTGTTCATCTCGGTGAACACGTTGCGTACTCACACCAAGCACATCTTCGGCAAGCTCGAGGTGAACACCCGGCGGGCCGCGATCCACCGAGCCGGTGAGTTGCGCCTGCTTTGACCTTCGGCGCGGCGGGCGGGAATCACCACCCTGATCACCACCTCTGGTGATGTGGAGTCACCACCCCGAAACCTAGCGTCCTGGACAGGGCCGGACACCTGATCCGGCAGCAGAACCAGGAGCCTTCCATGATCATCAATTCCGATCGGCTGACCGCCGCGGCCGGACTCTGCGCCGTCGCCGCCGGCGCCATCTTCCTCACCGTCCAGCTCAACCACCCGCCGCTGAACCTCGACACGGTCGTCACCACCGAGGTGATCGCCCGCAACGCGGCCAAGGTCGTGATGGCGATGCTGGCCCTGGCCGGGATCACCGGCATGTATCTGCGTCAGCTCCAGCGGATGGGCATCCTCGGCCTGCTCGGCTACCTGTTGTTCAGCCTCGGCTATCTCGCCACGTTCTGCGTCGTGGTGATCGGCGGCTTCGTGCTGCCGACGCTGGCCGGCATCGCTCCCGCGTACGTCGAGGACGTCCTCGCCGTGGCCGAAGGCGGCTCCGCGGTCGGCGACATCGGCCTGATGCAGGTGGTGTTCACCCTCTCCGGGGTCGGCTACCTGGTCGGCGGGCTCCTCTTCGGGATCGCCCTGTTCCGCAGCGGCCTGCTCGCCCGCTGGGCCTCGGCCCTGCTCGCCGTCGGCACGATTGCCACCGTTTCGCTGCAGGTGTTGCCGGAGTCGTTCAATCGCCCGCTCGCCGTACCCGTCGCCATCGCGCTGATCGGCCTCGGTCTCTCGCTGTGGCGCAGTACCCGGCGGTCCGAGGTCACCGTCCAGCAGGCCGTCGGCGTCGAACAGCACGCGGTCCGTCGCTGATCCCGGTCAACGAGGGGCTCCCGGCCTTCCCGCTGCCACTGGTCCTGCACATCGTCGGCGCCCTGACGTACGGCATCGTCGGCGTGCTCCAGTTCGTGCCCCGAATCCGCCGGGAGCACCCAGCCTGGCACCGGCGCAGCGACCGATTGTTGATCATGGCCGGTCTGCTGGTCGCCGGCTCGGCCCTCTGGCTGACCCTGGCCCACCCGCGACAGCCCGGCTCCGGCGACCTGCTCTACTTCCTGCACCCCGGAGGCACCTGATGGACACCCCCGGCCCAAGGGCCTACGAGTTCCACGTCGATGATCATCTCGACGACCACTGGGCCAGCTGGTTCGGCAACCTGATGATCATCCGCCACCTCGACGGCACCACTACCCTCACTGGCCCGATCACCGACCAATCCCACCTGCACGGCGTCCTAGCCGCCCTCCGCGACTCCGGCACCACCCTCCTCTCGGTGCAACTGATCACCGACGCCGACGGCCAGAAGTGAGTTGCCCAGACTCGGGTCGGGATGAAGGTTAGGTGCTCGTTCCCTGAGCCCGGATCCACCAACGAACTCTGCGAGACCGCAGCAAACCGGGATCACACTGACCGTCCGCCAGCGTGTCCCGAGAGGACGGTTTGGCCAACCCCGAGACAGAAATCCGTGGTCAACGGGTCCACTCGACGGGTGCGCCGAGCTCAGCGAGTCCGATGGCACGATGTCGAGTCATCCGACCCCGAAACTGCCGAAACCGGCACCAGCGAAACCGGCGCGCGACTCGAAATCGTGCCAACGGCACCTTTCACCGACCCCGCGGAGATCGACCCGGGTCGAACCACCACGATCCGACCCCAGCCGGCACCACCGACCGCCGGCCCACCGCCCTACCTGCACCCGGCCGCACCCCCATGGCCCGCGCCACCGCCCGCCCTTGATGCGTCTTCCGGCCAACAGGCCGAATCGAGAGGATTCACGGCCGGGCTTGCCCTTCGACAGGCTCAGGGAACGAACACCCTCGCTCCGACTGTCGCCCGCCTGCGGACCGACCGACGCCAAGTCGGAGAGCCGAAAGCAGGGGTCAGGGGACGACGTCGCGGCTGCCGTTGTCGCGATTCCTCTTGACGCTGCAGGTTGCCACGCGGCAACGGCTGGTTTCTCCCAGCCCGAAGAGAAATTGCGACACCACCGATCCAAGATCATCGGTGGACCCAGGCTGAGCCTAATCAGTTCTGGGAGTGAGTCATCGGGCAAACTCCTGGTTGGTAGCCGACTGGCGGGTGAGCACTTCTTGAGCCTGGACGTTTGAGTCCTGTCGACAGATCGTGCCCTTTGCCGGTAGGTCGGGAGAATGTGATCGCTGCTGGGATGTCGTTGCCCGCCGGGTTGTTGGGTGTGAGCACTGTTTGATTAGGTCGCTGATGGTTCTCCTGCTGGCTGCTGGACCGGTTGGTTGGTGTCGAGAAACCTGGAGGACCGTTGCGATTGTTCGTGGGAGATGACTGGGCCGAGGATCATCACGATGTGGAGGTGATGGACAGTTCGGGTCGTCGGCTGGCCCGGGCCCGGTTGCCTGAGGGTGTGGCCGGGATGGCACGACTGCACACGATGATCGGGCAACTGGCCGGGGAGGATGCCGACGAGGTTGAGGTGTTGGTCGGGATCGAGACCGACCGCGGTCCGTGGGTGGCTGCGTTGGTCGCCGCTGATTACACGGTGTTCGCGGTCAACCCGTTGCAAGCAGCCCGGTTCCGGGACCGGCTGGGTGTCTCCGGTGCGAAGAGTGATGCCGGTGATGCGCATGTGTTGGCCGACATGGTCCGCACTCATGCCCACGAGTTGCGACCGGTGGCCGGGGACAGCACGCTGGCCGTGGCGATCAAGGTCGTGGCCCGGACCCACAAGACGCTGATCTGGGAACGGACCCGCCACACGCAGCGGCTGCGGCACGCGCTGCGGGATTACTTCCCGGCGGCGCTGGTCGCCTTCGATGATCTTGATGCCGCCGATGCTCTGGAACTGTTGGCCAAGGCGCCGACCCCGGCCCAGGCCGCCCGGCTCACGACCGCGCAGATCAGCGCGGTGTTGAAACGGGCACGGCGCCGCAACATCGCCGAGAAGGCGGCGGCGATCCAGACCGCGTTGCGGGCCGAGCACCTCGGCCGGCCCGAGGTCATCGCCGGCGCCTACGCCGCTACGGTCCAGGCCTTGATCGCGGTCCTGACCGTGCTGAACAGCCAGATCAAGATCATGGACGGGCAGGTCGAGGCCCATTTTGGGCAGCACCCGGCCGCTGAGATCATCGCCTCCCAGCCCGGGCTGGGAGCGGTGCTCGGCGCCCGGGTGCTCGCAGAGTTCGGCGACGACCCGACCCGCTACGCCAGCGCGAAGGCCCGGAAGAACTATGCCGGAACATCCCCGATCACCCGCGCGTCGGGCAAGAAGAAGGTCGCCCTGGCCCGGTTCGTGCACAACGACCGGCTCATCGACGCCCTCACCAGCCAGGCGTTCAACGCGCTCCTGCGCTCGCCCGGTGCCCGCGCCTACTACGACAGACAACGCGCCCGCAAAGTCGAACACAACCCGGCCCTGCGCCAACTCGCCAACCGCCTCGTCGGCATCCTCCACGGCTGCCTCAAAACCGGCACCACCTACGACGAGACAACCGCCTGGTCCCACCACATCACCACGGCAGCCGCTTGACATCTACCCACCTGGGATGTCTGTCGAGGGGCGAGCCAGGCGGTGACCCTGGCGGGAGCACGCGGACGCCAGAACTCCAAGCTCCCAACCCGACGCGCGAGCTCGCCCTGCCGACCACAAACTCGCGGACCAGGCGACCCTTCTGACCAGACGCGACCATTCTGGGTCGATGCGACTGTCGCAGCGGTCGCGCGGGCCGACAACAGTCGCGTCCGCCCGCTGCTGGCCCCGCTAACCTTCCGCGAGCAGGACCTTGATTGCGCGGAGCAGCTCGGCCTCGGCGGTGGCGGTGACGTTGCTGGCTCGGTCGCTGGTCTCGTAGCCGCCCTCGTCGTAGGCGCGGGCGGTGCCGATGTAGCCCGGCCCGTAGTCGCCGTAGGCGGCGACGGCGACGGTCAGGTCCGGCCGCATCGCCTTGGCTGCGAGCTGGAACTCGACGAAGGCCTCGCCGGGCAGGTGCAGCACCCGGAGCCGGCCGGCGCGGAGCAGTTGCAGGTCGATCGGCCGGCCCTCGCGGCGCCGGCGCAGCCAGCCCAGCCGGTCTGCGCCGGACAGGAAGGCAGCGGCAGCAGGCACCAAGATCACCCGCGGGCGGTTGGAAGACCTGCGCACCTATCCCCCAGACCCCACCGCGGCATGCCGCCCCCCAAAAAGGCCAACGAAAGATCAGGCGACTCCGAACTGGAAGACGGTCGTGGTCGAGTATGTCTCCCCCGGCCGAAGCAAGGTCGAAGGATAGTCAGGCTGGTTAGGCGAATCCGGATAGTGCTGGGTCTCCAGGGTGAAGGCGTCGCCCTGCCGATAGACAGCCCCCGACAACCCGGTGAAGGTCCCGTCCAGGAAGTTCCCGGAGTAGATCTGCACCCCCGGCTCGTCGGTCCAGCACCGCAACCAACGCCCGGACTTCGGATCGAAGGCGGCGGCGACCGGCCGGATCCGGCCCTGCTCGTAGTCGTCGAGCACCCAGTTGTGGTCATACCCCTGGCCGCGCAGAAGTTGATCATGCCCGACCCGCAAATCCCGCCCGATGGGCTTGGCCCGGCGGAAGTCGAAGGGTGTGTCGTCCACCGGCTCGAGCGGACCTAGGGGGATGGCGCCGTCGCCAACCGGGATGTAGTGACTGGCGGCCACCTGCAACAGCTGATCTTCGACGGTCCCACTGCCCTCGCCGGCCAGGTTGAAGTAGGCGTGGTTGGTCAGGTTGATCACGGTCGGCCGGTCGGTGCTGGCCCGGTAGGCGATGGTCAGTCGGTCCCGGCGATCAAGGGTGTAGTCGACGGTCGTGTCCAGGGTGCCGGGGAAGCCCATCTCGCCGTCCGGGCTGACGTAGTGGAAGCTGACGCCGACCCGGTCGTCCTCCTCGATCGGCGTGGCGTCCCAGATCCGCTTGTCGAAGCCGGTGGTGCCGCTGTGCAGGGCGTTCTCGCCGTCGTTGACCGGGATCTGGAAGGTCTCCCCGTCGATGCTGAACTGCCCCTTGGCGATCCGGTTGCCGTAGCGGCCGATCGTCGCGCCGAAGTACGGACTGTGGTCCTCATAGTCGGCCACGGTCGGCAGCCCGAGAGTGATCCCGGCGCGCCGGCCGCGCCGGTCCGGCAGCTCGATCGACTGGATCGTGGCGCCGTACGTCAGCATCTTCACCAGCAGCCCGCGCTCGGACCCGAACGTGTAGCGCCGCACCGCCTCGCCGCCGGCGGTCTCGCCGAACGGCTCGTCCGAGACGGTCAGCCGGCCGCCGCGCAGCGCCGACCGGGTCGGGATGCCGTCCTCCGGTCCGTCGGCCGCGGCCGGGGTTGCGGTGGCGGCGACGGCCGCGCCGGCCAGTCCGAGAGCTCCCGCGGTCGAGATGACGGCCCGGCGGGTCAGGTCCCGCGATCCGTCGTGCCCCGCCGCCGGCTCGGCATCCTTGCTCTGGTCGCCGGCCGGTTGATCAGCGCCGATCGGCTGCTGGTCCACCTCGTCCCGCGGCTCCGGTGTTGGCTCCGACATCGCAGTCTCCTCCCCGCTGTGAGCACGCCGCTAGCGACCGTACCCGACCGGAGCGGGTCCGGCAACGGCTCGGTCAGTCCAGGATCTCGACCTCGAACGAGCCGACCAGCGCCGGGTCCGCGAACAGCTCGATGCCGACGATCCGGCCGGCCACGATGGTGAACTCGAAGACCGCCCGCGGCGTGCCGTCGGGGGCCCAGGTGGCACCGGCGAACCCGTCCAGCAGGGCGACCTTGGCAGCCCGGGCCGAGCCGGACACCGCATTCGCGACGGCCTCGGCCCCGCGCAACTCGTCCGCGATCCGCGGCGCACCGCGGCCGGCCAAGGTCTTGACCGCCGCCACCGCCGTCGGATCGGCGCGCAGCACCACGTCCGGGTCGAGCACCTCCAGCAGCCGGTCGAACCGCGCGTTGCGGGCGGCGTCCAGGAAGGCCGCGACCACCTCGGTCTGCCGGACCTGATCCGGCTGCCCGCCCGGGCCGGTGCCACCGCGGACCCGCCGCCGGGCCCGGCTGGCGAGTTGCCGGCTGGCGGCCGGCGTCTTGTCGATGATCGGGGCGATCTCGTCGAACGGCACGGCGAACAGATCGTGCAGCACGAAGGCCAGCCGCTCGGCCGGGGCCAGCGTGTCCAGCACGATCATCAGCGCGGCACCCATCGCATCGGTCTGCACCGCCTGCTGCTCCGGGCCGCGCTCCTGGTCGTCGGGCAACTCGACCGGCCGCGCGTCCAGCGAGTCCTCCCGTCGGGTGTTCCAGCTCCGTAGCTGATCCAGGCAGATCCGGGAGACGACCGTGGTCAGCCAGCCGCCAAGGTTGTCGATCCGCTCCGCCTCGGACCGGTGCAGCCGGAGCCAGGCCTCCTGCACCGCGTCCTCGGCCTCGCTGGTCGACCCGAGGATCCGGTACGCGACGCTGCGCAACCGCGACCGGTTCTCCTCGAAGGCGGCGGTCAGCAGATCCTCGGTCGGCTCATCCATCCCCAGATTGTCGTCCCGCATCTGTCACATCCTCTCGCCGGTGTCCGTCAGCCGGTTGACGGTCCGACCGCGGCCGGTGTGACAACGAGATGGGACCTGATCATGGAACCTCGCATCCAGAACCCGGCCTCCTACTTCCCGGAGGCGAACAAGGCGCTGTACGCACTCGGCCAGTCGATCCGCGATCAGGGAGTGCCCACCGCGACGCTGGAACTGGTCCATCTGCGGGCCAGCCAGATCAACGGCTGCGCGCCCTGCCTGGAGTACGGCTTCGGTTCGGCGCGGCAGAACGGCGAGTCCGATCAGCGGCTGGCCACCATCCCGGCCTGGCGCGAAGCGCCCTACTTCACCGATGCGGAGCGCGCTGCCCTCGGCCTGGCCGAGGCGATCACCCGGCTCGGCGACCGGCCGGATCCGGTGCCGGACGAGGTCTGGGACGCCGCCGCGGAGCACTACGACGAGAAGGGCCTGGCCGTGCTGGTGCTCTGGATCGCCACCACCAACACGTTCAACCGGCTCAACGTCAGCACCCGGCAGCAGCCGGGCCAGTGGGGCTGACCGGCACCGTCAGGGCAGCACCAGCCGGGGCGGGTACGGGCCGTAGGCGTTCGAGCGTGCCGACCGGGCGCGGGCACCCGGCAGCGCGGTGATGATCTTGAGCAGCCGGCCCGGGACCAGCGGGCGACCGCGTTCCCGGGCCTGCTTGGCCCGGCCCTCGATGTCGGCCTGCTGGGCCTGCACCTCGCGGATGGCCGGCAGTCGTTCGGCCTGGATCTTGGCCAGGACGGCATTCGGGACCGGATCGTCGCCGGCCAGCAGTGGCGCCCGAAGCAGGTTGCTGGCCGTCACGGCGTCCTGGATCGCCATCAGGATCCCGTTGCCGCCGACCGGCGAGATCACGTGCGCGGCGTCCCCGATGAACAGCAGACCCGGCCGGTGCCAGCGGTCCAGTCGGGAGATCTCCACCGACAGCAGCGTGGTCTGGGAGAAGTCGGTGAGCAGCTCGATCCGGTCCCCCAGCCAGCCGACATGATCACGGAGGAAGGCCCGGATCGGTTCGACGCCGGCCGCCCGCGCCGCCGGGAACCCGCCCTTGGGCAGCGTGTAGCCGAGCTGCCAGTCATGATCACCACCGAGCAGGCCGACATAGTTCCGGCGGCCGAAGTAGAGGTCGACGTCCGCCTCGGGCGGATCCTCCGGCCGCCGGGGCAGTCGGAACCAGAGCAGGTCACTGCCCACCCCGAGCTTGGTCTGCGGCAGCCCGGAAAGCCTGCGCAGCTTGGAGTTCCGCCCGTCGGCGGCGATGATCAACGGGGCTCCCAGCCGTTGCTCGCCGTCGGCGGCGACACCTTCACCGGACCAGCCGACGCCGCGGACCACGCCGTCGCCGTCGGTGATCAACTCCCGCACCCGGGCACCGGTGATCAAGCGGAACGTCGGCAGCTCCAGCGCGCGTTCGACCAGGAACTGCAGAAACCGGGCCTGCGGCATCAGCGCGACGAACGGATACTTCGACTCCAGTCGGCCGTAGTCGCTGGTCACGATCGTGCCCGCCGGCGTGTGCATCCGAAACCGCCGGGCCGGAAAATGCTCCAGCCGGAGCAGTTCGTCGGCCAACCCGAGTCCGTCCAGCAGTTCCAACGTGTACGGATGCAGCGAATCACCACGGAAGTCGCGGTCGAAGTCCCGATGCGCCTCGAGCAGCGTCACCTCGATGCCGTGCCGGGCCAGCAGATAGGCGAGCATCACGCCGCCCGGCCCACCGCCTACGACGACACATCCGGTCTGCTCCATCCCCGCGACCATACCGGCGCATCCTGTGTGTTGACTGTGGGCTGGCAGCCCGGGTCGATGGGGACGCGGCGGTGCCCAGATACGATGCTGAGACGTCCGATCGCGAACACCCGAGGAGCAGCCGTGCCGCAGCAAGTCAAAGGTGTCATCGCCCGGGCCAAGGGGGCACCGACCGAGCTCGTGACGATCAACATCCCGGATCCGGGGCCCGGTGAGGCGGTGGTCAAGATCAGCGCCTGCGGCGTCTGCCACACCGACCTGCATTACCGGGAGGGCGGGATAGGTGACGACTTCCCGTACCTGCTCGGGCACGAGGCCGCCGGCATCGTCGAGTCGGTCGGCGAGGGCGTCCGCGACCTGGCGCCGGGCGACTACGTGATCTTGAACTGGCGCGCCGTCTGCGGCACCTGCCGGGCCTGCCGCCGCGGCCGACCCTGGTATTGCTTCGCCACCTTCAACGCCGAGCAGAAGATGACCCTGGAGGACGGCACCGAGCTGTCGCCGGCGCTCGGCATCGGCGCCTTCGCGGACAAGACCCTGGTGCATGCCGGTCAGTGCACCAAGGTCGACCCGGCGGCCCGGCCGGCCGCCGCCGGCCTGCTCGGCTGCGGCGTGATGGCCGGCCTCGGCGCGGCGATCAACACCGGCAACGTCGGCCGCGGCGACACGGTCGCGGTGATCGGCTGCGGCGGCGTCGGCTCGGCCGCCATCGCCGGCGCCCGGCTGGCCGGTGCGAGCAAGATCATCGCGATCGACCTCGACGACCGGAAGCTGGCCACGGCCAAGGAGCTCGGCGCCACCGACGTGATCAACTCCTCCGCCGGCGACCCGGTGGACAAGCTGCAACGGCTGACCGGTGGGTTCGGTGCCGATGTGGTGATCGAGGCGGTGGGCAGGCCGGAGACGTACCTGCAGGCGTTCTACGGCCGGGATCTGGCCGGCACCGTGGTGCTGGTCGGCGTACCGACGCCGGAGATGATGCTGTCACTGCCGCTGCTGGACGTGTTCGGCCGAGGCGGCGCCCTGAAGTCCAGTTGGTACGGTGATTGCCTGCCCGACCGGGACTTCCCGATGTTGATCGATCTCTATCTGCAGGGCCGGCTGCCGCTGGACGCCTTCGTCTCCGAGGAGATCGGGATCGATCGGCTGGAGGCGGCGTTCGACAAGATGCACCGCGGCGACGTGCTGCGCTCGGTGGTGGTCTGGTGACCGCCTCGACGGTCCGGATCGATCATGCCGTCACCTCCGGCACCTTCTCGCTGGACGGTCAGACCTTCGACGTCGACAACAACGTCTGGGTGATCGGCGACGACAGCGAGTGTGTGGTGATCGACGCGCCGCACGACGTCGACGCCATCGCCGCGGTGGTGGCTGATCGCCGGGTGCTGGCCGTGCTCTGCAGCCACGCCCACGATGATCATGTCCGGTTCGCCCCGGAGCTGGGCCAGCGGTTCGAGGCCCCCGTGCTGCTGCACCCGGACGACCTGGTGGTCTGGCGGCTGACCCACGACACCGAGCCGGACGGCGACCTGGTCGACGGGCAGCGGATCGTGGTCGCCGGCACCACGCTGACCGTGCTGCACACCCCCGGCCACGCCCCGGGCGCGGTCTGCTTCCACGCCCCCGACCTGGACACGGTGTTCACCGGCGACACCCTGTTCAACGGCGGCCCGGGCGCGACCGGCCGGTCCTACAGCGACTACGACACGATCGTCGCCTCGATCCGGGAGAAGCTGTTCGTCCTGCCGGACGAGACCGTGGTCAAGACCGGCCACGGCACCGACACCACCATCGGTGCCGAGAAGCTGACCCTGACCTGACCCTGAGGCGGCCGAAGGGTGCGACAACGCGCGTCCCGGAGGCGCCCGTCGGCCGATCGTGCCACGATCGTGGCATGAGGATGATTCTCCGCCTGCTGGCCAACGCGGCCGCGCTCGCCATCGCGACCTGGCTGCTACCCGGCATCTCGCTGACCGCCGACTCGCTGTCCGACCAGGTGATCGCGTTGTTGATCGTCGCGTTGATCTTCGGCGTGCTGAACGCGGTGGTGAAGCCGATCTTCACCCTGGTCACCTCGCCGATCGTGCTGCTCAGTCTCGGCCTGTTCCTGCTGGTGATCAACGCGCTGATGCTGCTGCTCACCTCGTGGATCGCCGGCCTGGTCGGCCTGGGCTTCCAGGTGTCCAATTTCGGGTGGGCGGTGCTCGGGGCGTTGATCGTCTCGATCGTCAGCTTCATCCTGAACGCGTTCCTGAAGGACAAGGGCGAGACCCGGCGTGGCTGACCCCGTACGCGTCATCTTCGTCTGCTGGGGCAACATCTGCCGCTCCCCGATGGCCGAGCGGGTCGCCATCCGGCAGGCGCGCGAGGCGGGCCTGACCGGCGTCGAGTTCACCAGCGCCGCGACCAGCAGCGAGGAGCTCGGCGAACCGATGGATCCACGCGCCGCCCGGACGCTGCAGCAGCACGGCTACGACGCCGATGATCACGTCGCCCACCGGATCGACGCCGCCGAACTGGCCGCCGCCGACCTGGTGATCGCGATGGAAGACCTCCACCTCCGCAAGCTCCGCGCCCTCGACCCGGCCGCCGACCACCTCACCCTGCTCACCGCCTACGACCCCGCCGCCGCCCCCGGCTCAGGCGTCCCCGATCCCTGGTACGGCGAGGAATCCGGCTTCACCGACACGCTGCAAGCGATCGAGTCGGCCATGCCCGGCATCCTCACCCGCGCTCAAGCCCTCGCTTCGACCCGCACCCCTCACTAACCCGACCGAGCCGGCCGAGATCCCTCACGTTCCACCGAGTGACGGGGTGAGTGGAGGTTCGGGTGTTCGTTCCCTGAGCCTGTCGAAGGGCAAGCACGAGTAGCCGCCTCCTTCAACAGCCACAACGACCCCGCGATCGCTCCTGCCCTTCGACAAGCTCAGGGAACGAACACCCAAACCTCCACCCAAAGCGCTGACCTCATCCAGCCGCCGCCTCCGGCGTTGCCGTCGTGATCACTCCAACCGCTCCGCTGAGGCAGTCGCAGCAGACCAGATCAGCGCTCGGTTGTGGCGGTAAATATGCGGTAGCCAAAGGGAGCGGTGGGGTCTGGGGGATAGGTGCGCGGGCGTGGACGGGCCTGGCGGGAGCCCGCGACGCAAGAGCAGCGGCAGCAGATCCCAAGATCACCGCGGGCGGATGGTTGCCCGCGCACCTATCCCCCAGACCCCGCCGCGGCATGCACCCCCAAAGGAGCCCGAGGAAAGGCTCAGGAGGCCTGCTGCCCCGCAACCACATCAAGGTAGGCCTGTTGCAGCCGCTCCCGAACCGACTTCCCGTCCGGCGCCGGCGCAACGGCCTGGCCCAACTGCTCCGCCCGTAATTCGTCCATGAACCGATCCCACAACTCGGGCCCGCCGTCGGTGAGCAGCCGGGCCCGGATCGACAGTTCCTCGCTGACGTCCAGCCACTTGGTGCCCCAGGTGCCCAGAGCGGCCATGATCGGGAGGAGTTGGATGGACCGCTCGGTCAGGCTGTAGATGGCCTTCTGCTTGTGACTGGGGTCGTCGGCCTTGGTGAGCATGCCGCTCTCCACCAGGCGCTTCATCCGGCTGGCCAGGATGTTGGAGGCGATGCCCTCCTCGGATTGGGTCAACAGCTCGCGGAAATGCCGGCGCCCGCCGAAGATCATGTCCCGCAGGATCAGCAGGCTCCACTTGTCCCCGAACACCTCGAGCGAGAGATTGATCGGGCATCCCGACCGATGGGTTTCCGCCATCACCACTCCTCTAGTTGCGTTCTGCAACCATAATAGCCTACCGTAGTGCTTTCGACTTGCAATCGGTTACGGGAGGATGGGCCACCATGGGCCGACTGATCTACTCGATGATCACCTCGCTCGACGGCTACGCCGAGGACGCGAACGGCGATTTCGGCTGGACCGCGACCGAGGACGACGTGCACGCGTTCGTCACCGAGGCATACGCCGACGTCGGCACCTACCTCTACGGCAGTCGGATGTATCAGACGATGGTCTATTGGGAGACCGCCGACCAGTTGCCCGACCAGCCGCAAGTGATCTCTGACTACGCCCGGGTCTGGCAGGCGGCGGACAAGATCGTCTACTCCACCACACTGGAGCAGCCGACCAGCCGGCGGACCCGGATCGAGCGCAGCTTCGACCCGGAGCAGGTACGGCGGCTGAAGGCCGAATCCGATCACGATCTCACCGTCGACGGCCCGACCCTGGCCGCGACGGCGATCAAGGCCGGCCTGGTGGACGAGATCCATCAGCTCGTCTGCCCGGTGATCGTCGGCGGCGGCAACCGGTTCTTCCCCGAAGGGGTCCGGCTCGACCTCGAGCTGGTGTCCGAGCGCCGCTTCGACAACGGCGTACTCCATCTCCGCTACCAACGGAAGGCCTGACTCGATGGGTCGGCTGAGCTACACCGCGATCGCCTCACTGGACGGCTATATCGCCGACCAGGAAGGGAAATTCGACTGGGCGGTGCCGGACGACGAGGTCTTCGGCTACATCAATGATCATGAACGCAGCGCCGGCACCTACCTCTACGGCCGACGGATGTACGAGCTGATGATCGGCTGGGAGACGCTGGACGCCGAGCCCGGGCAGACCGCCCTGATGATCGACTTCGCCCGGATCTGGCAGGCCGCCGACAAGATCGTCTTCTCCTCGACGCTGGCCGAGGCGCCGACCGCGCGGACCACGATCGAGCCGCGACTGACCGTCGACCGGGTGCGCGAGCTGAAGGAGTCGATCGATCACGACCTGGCGATCAGCGGACCCACTCTCGCCGCCGAGTCGATCCGCGCCGGGCTGGTCGACGAATACAACCTGTTCGCCGTCCCGGCCCTGGTCGGCGGCGGGCTGCCGTACCTCCCCACCGACGTCCGCACCCACCTCGAGCTGGACCGGCTGCACCGCTTCGGCAACGGCACGCTGCACCTGCGTTACCACCCGCGGCGGTAGCCGATCCGGCCCACCCGCCGAAGGACGATCTTCGGCCAGGCCTCCCCTTCGGCGCGAATCTGACGCAAGATAGGCAGATCGGGGAACAGCGTTGGTCGACTTGAGGGGTGGGACCATGCGGTTTGCCGAGGGATTCGCTGGCGCCTGGCACGATCCGTGGCCGAGCGAGATGAGCATCACGACGACGGTTGATGACGAGTTCTTGTTGCAGTTCCTGTTCCTGCACTCCGCGTACGGGCTGCAGCCGGCGACGAAGATTCCCGATCTCGAGCCCGAGCCGCCGCAGAGCACCCGGCCGCTCTCCAGGCAGCAGCGCGCCGACTGGGACGCGGCCTGGGACCAGAACTGGCGCGATCTCTGGGCCTGGCGGCACCGCCTCGACGGCTGCCGCAGGGCCGGCACGATGCAGGGCCTGTTCACCCGGATCGGCAAGCCGCCGTTGTGGCCGATGGAGCTCGGGACGTACTTCGAGCGGGACGCCTTCACCGCCTGGAAGACGACGCTGATCGACTCCGACCGCAGCCGCGCCGCCCAGGAGAGCCCGGAGGGCAAGTACGTCGAGGAGTTGGCCGGTGCCTGGCGCCGCGGCCTGCACGAGTTGGTCGTGCTGCCGTACCGCGGCGAGTTCAGCCGGTCCGTCGGCGGCTTCGCCCTGGAGCTCTCCCGGACCAGCTACCTGAGTCCGACCGCCTTTCCGGCCGCCCTGCGCGACTTCCGGTGAGCTACATGGTGAGATACCACTCGCCGTCGAGATAGATCATCACCGCGGTGCCGTCGCCCATGCCGGTCGCCGCCGGCAGAGCTTCCGGCGGCACCTCGCACCTGGTCTTCGACGCTTTCGGGACCTTGCCCGGGTCGACCTTCGCCGTCCGCAGCGCCTCCTGTTCCTTCTTGCTCATCTCCTTGAACGCCTGCGGCAGCGCCATCAGGCAGAGCGGCCTGATGTCCGGCGCGGCGACCGCGCAGGCCGCGGTGACATCGTGCCGACCGGTGGCGTGCAGGTATTCCTCGAGCCGGGCGATCGCGGCCAGCTTGCCCTCCGGCGGCTCGGTCGGCTTCGGTTTCGGGGTCTCCTTGGGCTCCGGGGCGGGACAGGCGTCGGTGGTGAACGCCTCGCCGATCATCTGGTCGTGCTTGATCGGGCTCGGCCCGGCCGGGCCGGTCTGCAGCTTGTCGAGCTCGATCTTCGGACCTTTGGGGATCTTGATGTTGATCGGCGCGCCGACCTCACCCCAACCACCGGCATAGCGCCACCACGGCTCCTGGGCCACCTCCTTCAGGTTGCCCCAGGTCTGCCATTTCTCGCCCTTGGTGCTGGTCCTGTCCTCGAGGAACTTGAGCTTCTCGGGCATGCCGTCGATCTTGTACCGCGCGTCGCCGACCGGGTACGAACCGTGCGAGCCGATCGCGGAATAGACCACCGGATGTCCGTCGGGGCCGGCCACCGTCTTCCAGTCCATCAGGCACTTCGTCAGGTGCTGCGAGAGCACCACGCCGGCCGGCTGGCCGGCGGTGTCGGTCACCACCGTGACCCGCTCCCAGTCGCCTTCATGGTTGCCGCCGACGCCGCCGGCCGGGTTGGTCCAGCGATTGTAGGGATAGAAGAACCAGTAGACGTACGCGGCTCGGCCGGCGTTGCCGTCCTTGCCCTCGACGTACTCGACATAGGCCGGCGCCGCGGCCGCACCCGACACGTCGCCGTCGTCGTGGATGTCGTTGTCGGCATCGAGGAAGTAGCCCTCCTCGCCGAGCTCCTCGTTGTCGAACGGCCGGGTCCGGTCGGTGGTGTTGTACTCCTTGTCCTCCTTGCCCAGGCACGCGGTATTGCCCTGCGTCTTCCGGGCCCGATAGGCCGCCGGGTCGCCCAGCTTCTGGGCGGTCGGGTGTTCGTCGACCTCCTCGTCGAAGCACTTCTCCCGGTTCCACATCAGCTTGGCCTTCTCGATGAACGTTTCGGTGTCGATCGGCTTGTACTTCTCGCCCTCGCCGAGGATGACCAGCGGCGCGTACTTCTTCGCCAGCGCGATCGCGTCCGTCGGTGCCCCGGGCGTCGCCGGCGCACCCGGCTTGTCCTCCGGCCCGCAGGCGACCAACGCGACCATGATCAACACCACCGGAATCGCGAACCACCGTCGCCTCATCCACACCCTCCTCGGACCGTGCCGGCACTTGATGCCGTGACGACCCTAGCGGCAGGTGTCGCCGGTCGGGTCAGTCGATGTATGAGAGCGCGGAGGGTGCCGACAACCTGGATTCCGATCAGCAGGGCAGCAGGCCGACCGAGGCGAGGATCGCGGGCATCACCACGAGGAGCAGCGCGAGCAGGACCGGCGCCCCCAGCAACCCGGCGACGGCGACTCGGCGGTCCCGGCCGGACCGGCGGAGGTAGCCGACCGCGAGCACGCCGAAGCCGACCGCCCCGGCCAGGAAGAACCCGACATAGCCGAGCGACCGGACGGTGATCAACTGCGGGTTCGTGGCCAGCAGGTAGCCGGCCTCGACCAGATTGCCGGCCGAATACAGGGCCAGCAGTCCGAAGGCGCCCCAGATCAGCAACAGCCGGAGGTTCGCCGGCAACCGCCGCGGGCGCTCGAACACGGTGAGCAGGGCAGCCCCGGCGCCGAGCAGTTTGAGCACAACCACCAGCCGGCCCAGCACGGCCAGACCGACGGCGTAACCGGCCAGCTCACCATGATCGAACCGGCCGGACGCCTCCTGGACCAGATTCACCACTGCGAAGCCGACACACCAGGCGGCGGCAGCCCAAGCCACCCACCGGAGGGCCGGTGCGGACGTGCGCCGGGCCGCTGCCGTCGAGTTGATCATGGTGTCTCCCGTCATCGGGTCCGGCCGCGGCGACCGGCACCCTCGACCTCCACCCTGCCCCGCGGCGGCCGGCCCGGTATCGCCCCAGCGAACGAATCCGGCTCCCCTGCCCGGGTGAGCCTGCATCTCCGCCCAGCAGCCGATGCGGACGCCTGGGGTTTCGTTCCCATCGCCAGGCACCGGGGGCGGCCCTGGAATTCGACCACCAGTCGCGCAAATCCCGGCGACACGCCGCGGCGGTCGGCTGGACCACGGAACTGGCGGACGAAAACCAGGGCCGGGCTAGGGCAACAGCCGTTGCGCCGCGATGACGAGTAGGAAGACGGCAGGCACGAGCACCGCGAGGAGGGCGTCCGGCCGATCGAGCAGCACCGGACGCCAGACCGTCCGCGGGCCGTCGCCGAGGCCGCGGGATTCCAGCGCCAGCGCGATCCGTTCGGAGGACCGGATCGAGGACACCAGCAGGGCGAACGCGGCGCGGCCGAAGGCCGCCGGGCCGAATCGCGGCCGGCCGTTCCGCCGGGCCGGGCCGCGGACCGCGTGGGCGGCGCGGATGGTGGCCCAGCGAGTGGGCATCGCGTGCAGCATCCGGTGCCCGGCAAGGATCGCGTACGCGTAGCGCGGGCTGAGTCGGGCGTGCAAAACCAGGCTCACCATCAGGTCCCGCGGCGGTGTGCTGGCCAGGAACCCGATCGTCAGCACGCCGATCACCAGCCCGCGCAGGGCCAGCGCGATCCCGATCGTCAGCCCGTCGGCGGTGATCCGGATCGGCGAGTCCGGCAGCAGCGACGGGCCGGGCCGGCTGAGGGCGTTGACCGCGACCAGTCCGATCCCGAACAGCAGGAACGGCAGCTGGCCGAGCAGCAGCGTCCGCCAGTCGACCCGGGCCGCGAGCCGTACCGCCGCGACGCCGATCAGATACAGCGCGACCAGCGGGTACGGGTCGAACAGAGCCAGGCTGCCGAGCGAAACGACCAGCAGCACGGCCACCTTGACCGTGGGATTGCGCCGACCGAGCCAACTCGGCTCCGCCCGGGTCGCCGATCGTGGCGCGGTGCCGATGCTCATCACGGCGCCTCGCTCGCCGCACCGCCGGAAAGACCCAGAGCACCGCCGGGATCTCCGGTCGGGCTCGACAGTGGCGCGGACTCCAGGGCCAGCTCGTCCAGGCGCTGCAGGATCGTCCGCAGTGCCGCGTCGTCGCTCACCCGCTCGGCGAGGCGGCGGAGCAGCCGGAGCGGCCGGAGCCGCGCCGCCGCCAACAGCGTCGGGTCGCGCAGCAGGCACAGCGGGGTGGTGTCGGCGAATAGTCGACCGCCGCCGAGCACCAGCACCCGGTCGGCATAACCGGCGACGGCCCGCAGATCGTGGCTGGAGAACAGCACCCCGCGGCCCGACCGTGCGGTGTCGCGGAGCGTCTGCAGCGCGGTGATCGTCGCCTGTCGATCGAGCCCGAAGCCGGGCTCGTCGGCGAGCAGGAACGGCCGGTCGTGCAGCAGCATCGCCGCCAGGCTCAGCCGGCGCTGCTGGCCCCCGGAGAGCCGGTACGGATTGTGGTCGGCGACGCCGGTCAGGCCGAACCGGTCCAGCATCGCCGCCACCCGGGGCGCCGCCGACTCGGGCAGCCCGTGGGCCAGCTCGGCCCGCACCGTGGCCGCGGCGAACTGGTGCTCGGGATGCTGGAACACCAGGCCCGGCCGCGGGCCGGACACCACCCCCGCATCGGGCCGCTGCAGCCCGGCCAGACAGGTCAACAACGTCGACTTCCCACTGCCGTTGGCCCCCACCAGCGCCACCGTCTCCCCCGGCCGCAACTCCAGGTCAAGACCGGCCAGCACCACCCGCCGCCGCGTTCGCGAACCCCGACGCACCACCACCGCCCGGGCCCGCAGCGACTCGCCCGAACTCGTCCTCAGCCGGTCGTCCGCTCGCTCCTCCGCCGAGCCGCCGCTCAGTCGTTCCCTGAGTCTGTCGAGAGGCGAGCCCGAACGCGCCCCGATCCCAGCCGAAGAACCGATCCCCGGGCCCTCCCCGACCCAGCCGTCCGAACTCTCCTCGGGGCCGACGCCCGAACGTTCCCTGAGCCTGTCGAAGGGCAGGGCCGAAGGCGGTTCGCCGGATTCCGCTCGTGGCAGCGGGGTCTGCGGATGATCACCGACCAACCTCAACAGCGCTTCGACGACCGCTGGATGATCAAGTCCACGATCTTGATCATCGCGGACGGGACCGAGCAGTGCCCGCAGCTCAAGATCGATCGGCAGCCAGCACCCCTGCCCGACCAGCTCCCGGAGCTCGCCCGTGGTGAGTTCACCGGCCGGCCCGTCATGCCGGACCCGTCCGTCCCGGCCGAGGACGATCCAGCGTTCCGGCAGCCCACCGCGATCATGATCACCAGACTCATGATCACCAGACTCATGATCACCAGACTCATGATCACCAGACTCATGATCACCGGCCAGCTCGTCCAGCCGGTGTTCGACCACGATGCAGGCGGCGCCGGTGGATCGGCGGACACTGTCGATCGCCTGTCGGACCGCGTCGATCCCATCGGCGTCGAGCATCGAGGTCGGCTCGTCGAGCAGCAGCAGCCCGGGCCGGGCGGCGATCGCCGCGGCCAGGGCGACCCGCTGCAACTCCCCGCCCGACAACTCTTCGGTCCGGTGGTCGCGGAGCCGGTCCGCGCCGGCCCGGGCCAGGGCGGCATCGACCGCCCGACCGATAGCCGCCGGGTCGACCGCCAGATTCTCCAGCGGGAAGGCGACCTCGTCGGCCACGTCGGGCAGGCAAACCCCGGACTCGGGATCCTGCGCCAGCACACCGACCACGTCGGCGAGGTCGGCGACGCCGGTGTCGGCGACCCGGCGGCCGGCGATCCACACCGCGCCGGTGACCTCGGCCTGCACGGCCTGCGGGACCGCCCCGTGCAGCATTCGCAACACGGTCGACTTGCCCGAGCCGGAGGGTCCCAGGACGAGGACGTACTCGCCTGGACCGACGGTCAGGTCGACCGGACCGACGCCGTCGCCGGTGGGATAGACGGCCGTCAGCGCGGAGGTCCGGACGACCGGGTGATCACCGTTCACGACGTACGGCAGCCGGGCGCGCCGACCCGTCCTCGCGGACGATCGCGAACTGGTCCAGCACGCCGGTGCGCAGCAGCGCGCCGATGATCACCTTGGCCAGCAGGCCACCGAGCAGCAGGCCGGACAGCAACTGCAGCGCCAGCCGGAGCAGCAGCAGTTCCTGGCCGTACCAGCCGAACCGGAACGCGGAGAAGACGAACACGAAGCCGGCGCCGAGCAGACCGGAGAGCCCAAAGGTGAGCCAGCCGAACCGCCGATACCGAGTGATCGCGAACGGCAACTCGCTGCCGGCGCCCTGCAGCGCCGCGGCGACCACCAGCAGCGGCCCGACCGCCGAGCCGAGGAACACCACCTCGACCACCGAGGCGATCACCTCCGCGATGATCCCTACGAACGGCCGCCGGATGATCGCGATCGCGATCGGCGCGACCAGCAGCCAGCCGCCCAGCAGCAGGTGCTGAGCAAGATCACCGGCCGGTCCCATCGCGACCGCGAGCAGGTTCCAACCCTGGACCAGGGCCCAGTACAGGAAGCCGAACACCACGCCCAGCATCACCAGCAACACGATGTCGCGGAGCGGCAGCCGCTGCCGCCGGCCCGTCGGCTCAGTCGTCGACATGATCATGACTCGGGCTGTTCAGCGAGACGGTGAGGTGACTGGTCACGTGCTGCACCCCACGGCCGACCATCGTCCAGCCGGCGAACACGGTGGCCAGCACCGTGCCGAGATCACCCTCCAGCCGGGTGACGAAGTGCTCCGAGGCGCGGAACGTCCCGTTGTCCTTGGCCAGCTCGATCGCCGCGTAGATGTCGCGCATGTGGTCCGGCTCGACCCCGGCGCGGACGTCGTCCGCCAACGGATACAGGGCCCACTCGGCGCTCGCGAAGCGTCCCGTCACCCGTCCCGCCGGCACCTCGACGGTCCGTGGTCCGGCGCCGCCGGGCAGCTCGCACTGCACCTCGCCGGGACAGCCCCGGGACAGCTGGATGGTGATCGCCGCGTGCTCGCCGGACTCGGCGATCGCGGCCGACAGGTCGGTCAGGTAGCGCAGCAGGTCGGGCTCGGCGCCACCCAGGTAGGTGCTCACGTCGCCGGTCTGCACGACCAGGCCGGTCGCGTCGGTCCGGCCCAGCGCGTCCATGATCACGTCGACGTACCGGTCGGTCATCACCGCCACCGTGACCCGCGCGCCGACACCGAACCGCAGCGGATCTTCGCGAAGATCAACAGCGGAAATCGTTTCGGACATTCTTCCTCCCCCTTGCATCCACGGCACGGGAGGGCGGGAACACGGTGTTCCCTTCCTGCTTCGCTTCCTTCGCTGGCATGACCCAGATCAGGTTCAACGGTCGGAGTTCGAGTACTCCCTCTCAGCCCGGCTCACCGGACTCCCGTGCACTGCCACCACGGTAACAGCCGCCCTCGCAGCCTCCGGTCGCGCCCGATCGAGCCGGGAGGATCAGCCCCGAACGCGGGGCGGCCAGCGGGGTCAGCCGAGGTTCTCGGGTCGGTCCTGTCCGGGGTAGGTGGTCGCGAGGATGCAGGCCTGGACGGGGTGGCGGCACCCAGGCCGGATCGTCCTCCGGCGGCCAGGGCCAGTCCGGGGTCGCGGCCGTACTGGCCGAACAGGATTGCGTACGGGAGCCCCGCCCGATACAACTCCGGGTGATCGTCGATGCGGCGGACCGCGCTTCTCAGGTGTCGCCGCATCTTCCGGCGCAGGCGCAGCAGGCCGAACGTGACCGCGATGCTCCAACGCCGGCTGACCTCCTCCCGCAGGGCCTCGGCCAGCAGGTCCCAGCGAGTGTCGACCACCGAACTCCGGGTAGCGGCGAGGACGACCAGATCCCCCGGCTCGCCGAGCGCCTGGCGAAGCTAGCGCTGCTCCGGATGCCGCACCTCGGGCCGGTCCGCGGCAAGTTGCACGGCAAGCCACTCCGGCTAGTAGTAGGCCGCCTGGTGAATGCGCACCGCACCCTGCTGCACCAGGACGGCGAGCTCGGCCGCCACAGCCCGGCCGAACCGGTGCTCGGCGATCACGACACCCGCGATGATCCCGCCGGTGACGCCGGCTACCAGCCCGCCGAGGAAGGCGTCCCGAGCGGGGCCCATCGATGCGCGACCACCCGACCGATCCGGCTCGCGACCACACCCACCAGGATCAGCGCGACCGCGATCGGCACCATCCGAGGCCATCGGGTCTGCGACTCGTCCATCGTCTCCCGTCCTCCGCTCGACCGAACGCGTCGCCGTCCAGCCCAGGATTCCGCCCTCCGACCGCCGACCCGCCGACCCGCGGGTCTAGGCGATTCCGGCGTGGAGTTCGCTCAGGGCCTGGCCGGGAGTTCTGAGGCCGAGGGTCGGGCGAGGGCGCTGGTTCAGGGTGTCCGCGATCCGGTGCAGGTCCTCGGCGCTGTGCCGGGACAGGTCGGTGCCTTCTTCCAGCCACCAGCGGAGCAGCCGGTTGGTGTTCTCGTTGCTGCCGCTCTGCCAGGGCGAGTCCGGGTCGCAGTAGTGGACCGGCGACTCGAGATCGAGCTGGATGCTGGCGAAGTCGGCGGGTTCGCTACCGCGTTCGCCGGCCAGCGACCGACGCAGGTGATCGGGGAGCCGGCGCAGCTCGGCGATCGTCGCCACGGCGACGGTCTCGGCGTCCGGTCGGCCCGACAGGTGCAGCAAGATCACGAACCGCGTCGGGCGCTCGACCAAGGTGCCGACGGCGGACTCCGTCGAGCCCATGATCAGATCGGCTTCCCAGTGACCCGGCACGGCCCGATCCGAGATCTCTGGTGGCCGGCGGCTGATCATGAACGCGTTGCTGTCGACGCTCGCCGCCGCCGTTCTCCGCCGCAAGCCTCGACGCAGGTCGGCCCGCAACCGACCCCGGGTCTGGACGTACACAGCTCGATAGTTCGTCTCGTCCGGCACTCTCCGAGTGTGGTCGACGACGAGACGTGCCGCACCATCACCCCGGCGATCAAGTGTCCAGCGTTTCCGATGCTGGTCGTAGGGACGTTCGGGTGTTTCGTTCCCTGAGCCTGTCGAAGGGCATGCCGGGTCCACCCTCCTGCTGCGGCGAAGATCAGGGGAACGATCCCGCTTGCCCTTCGACAGGCTCAGGGAACGAAACTCGAACGTCCCTGCCACATGCCACGGACTCCTCCGAGATCGTCAGCCGGTCGCGGGTACGGCGAGCGGCGGCAGGATCCGACGCCGGGCGACGGCGAGGAAGCCGGCGGCGACGCCGACGACCAGCCAGCCGAGCAGGGCGGCGACGGCCGCGCCTGCGCCGGGTCCGTCGGTGGCGATCGCGCGCAGCCCGTCCAGGGCCGGGGTCAGCGGCAGGGCCGGCCGGATCACGTCGAAGATCGCCGGCACGGCGGCGGTGATCGCGCCGGCGGTGGCCAACACGGCCATGATCACCGAGACGAACCGGCCGACGCCGCCGAACCAGGCGACCAGGGCGTGGTTGACCGCGACGAACGCGGCACCGCCGAGCAGGGTGAAGCCGACCAGTCCGGCCGTCTGGGACAGCGACAGATCGAGCAGCACCTTGAGCATGGTGGCCAAGATCACCGACTGGATGGCGGCGATGATCAGCCCCGGCAGCAGACCCTCCAGCGCGATCCGGACCGAGGACTTCATCGAGGTGAGCACCCGGGAGCTGACCGCCTGGACGATCAGGTAGGTGGCGAGGGCCCCGATCCAGAGCGCGATCACGGCCAGGAAGGTGGCGGTGGCGCTGTCGGCGAAGGCCTGCTCCGGCTGCTCCGAGGTGACCGGGGTGGACACGACGTCGGCCAGCGCGGTCCGCGACGACTTGTCGTAGGTCGGCACCTGCTCGGCGCCGTCGGCCAGGCCATCGGCCAGCTGCTTGGTGCCATCGGCCAGCTTGTCGCCACCATCGGCGAGCTGGATCATCCCCTGATGCAGGTCGGCCGCCCCGGCGGCGGACTGCCCGGTTCCGTCGGCCAGCTGCCCGGCGCCGTCGCTGAGCTGGGCGGTGCCGGACTTCAGGTCCGCCGCCCCGGAGGCGAGCTGGCCGATCCCGTCCGACAGGGCGGGCATGCCGTCGGCCAACTGGTCGGTCCCGTCGGCCAGTTGATCAAGGCCACCGGCCAGTGACCTGGTGCCGGCCGCGAGCTGGTCGGTGCCGGCGGCGAGACTCTCGCCGCCGTCGGCCAGTTGATCAAGGCCGACCGCGAGCTGCTGATTGCCGTCGGCCAACTGCCCGACCCCGCCGGCCAGTTGATCACCGCCGTCAGCGAGTCGGCTCAAGCCGCCGGCGAGGCCATCGATGCCGTCCGCGACCTGACCGGAACCACCGGACAGTTGATCAGCACCGGCAGCGAACTTGATCAAGCCGCCGGCGAACTGCTGGATCGGCTTGGTGAACTGTTCCACCCCGGCGGCGAGCTTGGTCGCCCCCGCGGGCAGGCCGGCCAAACCCTGGCTCAGCTCCGCGGCACCGTCGGCCAGTCGCTCGCCGCCCTGCGCCAGTTCCGGGCCCTGCTCCGCCAGCCGGCCGGACAGTCCGATCAGGCTCGGATTGTCACCCTGCTGCTGCCGCAGCGCCTTGAGCGCCGCCCCGGCGCCCTGCTTGAACCCGGCGCACTCCTCCTTCGACAAGCCCGCGGGACAATCGTCCGCCAGCTCCTCCAGCGCACTCTGATACTGGTTCAGGCCCTGGTCGAGCCCGCCGACACCCTCGGTGTAGTCCGACACTCCGGCCGCGTACTTCTTCACTCCCGCGGCGTTCTCCTCGGCCCCGCCGACGAGCTTCTCCGTCCCGGCGGCGAAGTCTCGCGCGCCCTGGCTGACGTCCTTGGCACCGGCCCCGAGTTGCTTGCCGCCGTCGCCCAGTTGCCGGGCGTTGTCGGCCAGTTGCTCCGTGCCGTCGGCGGTCGCCCGGGCACCCTTGGCCAGTTCCTTGGCGCCCGCCGCGGACTCGCGGATGCCCCCGGCCAGGTCCTCGACACCGCCGGCGGTCTGCGTCGCACCGTCGGCCAGCTGCTCCGCGCCGCCGGCCGATTCCCGGCTCCCCGCCGCCAGTTGCCGCGCGCCCTTGGCGGTCGCCGCCGTGCCGTTGGCAAGGTCACCGGCGCCGTCCGCCGACTTCCGGGCACCGTCGGCGAGCTGCCCGACCTGCGCCGGCAACTGAGCGGTCTGCCGGGCCAGCTCCCCGGCACCGGCGGCGAACGTGCCGACCCCGGAGTCGAGGTCCCGAACGCCGCCGGCGAGACCCTTGGCTCCGGTGTCCAGCTCGGCCAGCCCGCCGGCCAGCTGACCGGTGCCGTCCTTGGTCTGCTTCAGCCCGTCGGCCAGGTCGGACGAACCGTCGGACAGCTGACCGGCCGCGTCGGCGACCTCGGCGAACTGCTGGCCGGTGTCGTTGAAGCCGACGTAGATGTTCTTCAGGTATTCCTCGGTGAGCTGCTTGTTGACCCCGTTCTGAGCGGCGGCGGCGATCGCCTGGCCGACCACCGGATCGGCGATCCCGGACACCTGCGAGGTGGCCACCTGCAGGGTCGCCTTGCGCGCCTTGTCCCCGTCGTTCTTCGAGTACGAGGTCGCGTCGGCCGAGAACGACTCGGGGATGGTGACCACGGCGGCGTAGCGGCCGGACGACAGGCCGTCGGCCGCATCCTCCTCGTCACTCAGCACCCAGTCGAAGTTCGGCAGGTCCGGATCGTCCCCCTCACCATCAGGCCCAGTGCCCTCGACCAGGGCGCCGGCCAGCTGCCGACCCAGCGGCACCGTCTGGCCGTTGATCTTGACCGCCTCGTCCTGATTGACGATCGCCGCCTGCACCCGGCCCAGCCGCGCATCGGAATCCCAGGTGGCCAGCAGCATGCCGCCGGCGATGATCAACGGGATCAGGATCAGGCCGATAATCGTGAGCGGTCGCACGCGGCCGCCGGAGCGTACTCGTTCCAGGTTCATGGTCTGACTTCCTTGATCAGGAGTGGATCGGGGCCAGGTCACGCGTCTGACCGAGAGTGAGATAGCTGTACGGACCGCCGACCAGCTCCTCGACCCGGGATCGGTCCGGCACCGACCAGACCAGGGCCCGGCCGAGATCGCGGAGCAGCTCGAGTTGATCACCGAGGGTGGCTCGGCCGTTCGGGCTGCCCTCGCCGTCGACGAAGATCAACGAGGCCCGGCTGCGGACCGCCTCGTCCAGCTCCGCGGCCGTCCAGTCGCCGTCGAGCACGGCGGTGCTGGCGCGCAACTCGCCGGCCTGACTCGGCAGCACCAGGCCGTTCACCTTGACCCTGGCCTGGGCATCGCGCAGCTTCATCCGGCCGGACAAGGTCAGCAGCAGCGACCGCCGGGTGGCCTCCTCCGGGCCGTCCATGATCAACAGGTCGCCGGGCCGGACGGCGATGGACAATGGATCGCCGGCCCCGGCCCGGAGCCCCTCGGCGTAGATCAGATGATCATCACCCGGCCGCGGCCAGTCGGCCAGGGAGAGCTGGTGGGCCAGCGCCTCGCCCTCGACGTCGAACGTCGGCAGCCGCCGGTCGAGCCAGCGCGGCAGCCGCCACGCCGTCTGGCCGAGCAGCGCCAGCACGGCCGGCACCAGGGTCATCCGGACCAGGAAGGCGTCGACGAACACGCCGACGGCCAGGCCGAAGGCGATCGACTTGATCGCGCCCTCGCCCTCCGGCACGAAGGCGGCGAAGACCGCGAACATGATCACGGCCGCGGCCGTCACCACCTTGGCCGACGCGGTGAAGCCGGTCTCGATCGCCGCCCGGGCACGAATCGTCGGAGGTTCGGCGCCGTGCACGTAGTCCTCGCGCATCCGGGACACCAGGAAGACCTCGTAGTCCATCGCCAGCCCGAACAGGATGCCCATCAGGATGATCGGCAGGAAGCTGATCACCGGACCGGTCTGGTGCACGTTGAGCGGCCCGGACAGCCAGCCCCAGTGGAACACCGCGGCGGTCGCGCCGAACGACGCGCCGACGCTGAGCAGATAGCCGATCGTGGCCTTGATCGGCACCGCGATCGACCGGAAGACGATGGTCAGCAGCACCAGGGACAGGCCGACCACCAGCACCCCGAACGGCAGCAGCGCGTTGCCCAGCCGGTCGGAGACGTCGATCGCGACCGCGGTGTAGCCGGTGACCGCGATGGTCACCCCGTACTCGTCCTGGATCTGATCTTTGAGCGCCCGGATCCGGAGCACCAGGTCCTTGGTCTCGTCGCTGTCCGGGGCGGTCTCCGGGATCACCTGGACGATGCCCACCTCGGCGTTCTGGTTCGGCGTGGCCAGCGGGACCTCGGCCACACCGGGCAACGCACGCACCTGGTCGGCGATGCCGTCCATCACGCCGAGCGGATCGTCGGAGGTGACGATGGTGGTCGAGACGATCAGCGGCCCGTTGTAGCCGGGACCGAAATGATCACTGATCAGGTCGTAGGTGACCCGGGCCGGCGCCCCCGGCGCACCGGCCCCGTCGCTCGGCAGCGCCAGCTGCAGATCCTTGGCCGGGAAGGACATCACGGCAAGCCCAGCGACCACGATCACCACGGTGATCACCGGGACCTTCGTCACCAACCGGACCCAGCGCGCGCCCAGCGACACTTTCGCCACCGCAGCCGGGATCTCGACCGGGTCGCTGTTCTCCGCCGACGCCGCCCCCCGCGCAGCCCGGGTCTTCCGGCCTCGCGCCTTGCGTTCCTTGGGCCGCAGCGCCTCACCGGCGAAGCCGACCAGCGCGGGCAGCAGAGTGAGCGCGACCGCGACCGCAATCGCCACGCCGATCGCCGCCGCGATGCCCATCACGGTGAGGAACGGGATCTGCGCCACGGCCAGGCCGGCCAGCGCGATCATCACGGTCAGCCCGGCGAAGACGACGGCCGAGCCGGCTGTCGCCACGGCCCGCGCGATGGATTCCTCCACTCCCATCCCGGCGGCGAGTTGATCTCGATGCCGGGACAGGATGAACAGCGCATAGTCGATCCCGACGGCCAGACCGAGCATCAACGCCAGCATCGGGGTGGTCGAGGAGACCGTGGCCAGGCCGGTCGCGGCGAAGATCAACGCCATCGTGATGCCGACGCCGAGCACCGCGGTGAGCAGCGGCATCCCGGCCGCCCGCAGCGAACCGAGCGTGAAGAACAGGACGATCAAGGCGATCACTACGCCGATCGCCTCGGTCGGGGTGAGCTTGGGGATGTTTTCGCTGAACACCTCGCCACCGATCGAGGTGGTCGAGCCGGGCACCTCCGCGGCGATCGTGTCGGCCTCGTGCCGCAGCGTCTCGCGGACGTCCTCCGGGATCGTGGCGGCGGCACCCTCCAACTGGACCGAGACGATCGCGGCGCTGTCGTCGGCCGAGATGGCGCCGTCGATGTTCTTGTCGTACGGCGAGACCACGGACTTCACCAGGTCGAGGTCGTCGATCCGGTCGACACTGTGCTCGATCGCCGTCTTGACCTCGGCGTTCTGGACCGATCCGCCGTCCGGGGCCACGACGATGATCCGCGCGGCCGAGCCGCTGACCTCCGGAAAGGTGCGGGAGAGCGAGTCGAGGGCGGCCTGGGATTCCGTGCCGGGCAGCGTGAACGCGTCGTCGAACGACTTGCCGAGCAGCCCGGCCAGCCCGCCGACCGCGGCCAGGATGACCAACCAGGCCAGCAGCATGGCGACCCGGCGCCGGACCGCGTACCGGCCGAGCCGGTACAGCAGTGACGACATGTCCCACCCCCGTCTTGAACAACCGCCTGGCGCAACGCTCGATACAGTAATGTACTGAATACAGATGTGTATGCAAAAGTCCAGGGGCCGTGATCGTCACCACACACGGGCCGGTCGGACCGGTAGGGTCCTGGACTGTCGAGGCTGGTCCAGGGCCGGTCGAGGGGAGCAGACGATGGCGGAGGCGGCAGCCGAGCGGGCCGAAGCGAGCCCGCAGCCGACGGCCCGGCGAGCTCAGACGCAGGACAAACTGATGGACGCCGCGGTCCGGGTCTTCGCGGCGCGCGGCATCATCGGCGCCTCGGTGGAGGAGATCTCCGAGGCCGCCGGCTTCACCCGGGGTGCCTTCTACTCCAACTTCGCCGACAAGGACGAGTTGGTGATGGCGCTGCTCCGGCGTCAGGTGGAGCAGCAGTACGCGGCGCTGGCGAAGATCGCCGAGCTGCCGCGGCGCCGGGACGACTCGATCGACGCGCTGATCGCGCCCGCGTTGGACGTGCTGCAGGGTGCGGCCCGGCCGGACCCCGAGTTGATCTTCATCCAGCAGGAGCTGATGCTCTATGCCGCGCGGCAGCCGAGCGTCCGGCGGCAGTACGCGGCGTACAAGGACGAGTGCCTGGCCCGGATCGGCGTTTTGATCAACGACCTGCTGCACGACGTCGGCCAGGAGTTCACCATCGACCTGGCCGATGCGGTGACCCTGTGCGCCGCGGTGCACCAACACGCCCACGTGCTGGCCGCGCTGGACGAGACCAAGCCCGACCTGGGCCCCCTACACCTGTTGATCCGGGCGATCACCCGGCCGGTCGCGTCCTGACCGCGGCTGCGGTTTGGCACTCAGTGTCCTGGCACGTGGGTTCGTTGCACGAGTCGGTGGGCTGAAGTGGTGAGCTGCAAGGCGAAGGAGGAAGACGTACCGGGTCGTACATCGACCGACGCTTGGACGGGGTCCCCGCGAACCCGCGCAGCGAAGCGAGCAGGTTCGTGGAGTGTCGCCAACGCAGCAGATCGCCGCATCAGCGCGCCGAATTGTGTGACGAACTCGAGTGCCAGGACACTGGGACGATGCACATCCTCGTAGTCGACGACGATCAGGCCGTCCGCGACTCTCTGAAGCGCTCCCTCAGCTACAACGGCTACGAGGTGAGCACGGCCGGTGACGGCGCCGAGGCGATGGCCCGGCTCGCCGCGGTCCGGCCGGACGCCGTGATCATGGACGTGATGATGCCCCGGGTGGACGGGTTGGAGGCGACCCAGATGCTCCGTGCGGCCGGCAACGACGTCCCGATCCTGATCTTGACCGCCCGGGACGCGGTCGGCGACCGCGTGGACGGCCTGGACGCCGGCGCCGACGACTACATGGTGAAGCCGTTCGCGCTGGACGAGTTGCTGGCCCGGCTGCGGGCCCTGGTCCGCCGGGCCGGGACCACCGCCGAGTCCTCCGACCCGTCGAAGCAGAGCCTGGCGTTCTCCGATCTGATCCTCAACACGCACACCCGCGAGGTGCTCCGCGGACCCCGCTCGATCACCCTGACCCGGACCGAGTTCGCCCTGCTGCAGGCGTTCCTGGAGCACCCGCGGCGGGTGCTGGAGCGCAGCTGGCTGCTGAACGAGGTGTGGGGCTTCGACTTCCCGACCACGGCCAACTCGCTCGAGGTCTACATCGGCTACCTGCGCCGCAAGACCGAGGCCGAGCACGAGCCGCGGCTGATCCACACGGTCCGCGGCGTCGGGTACGTGCTCCGCGAGACCCCACCGTGATCATGGTCGGAGGCCGGCCGTGGTCGACCCGCTGAGGAAGAAGTGGCGCAAACTTCCGCTGCGCAGCCGGGTCGCCTATCTGACCTCGGTCGCCGTCGCCCTGGCCGTCGCCGTCAGCAGCGTCGCCGGCTACGTCACCATCCGGCTGTCGCTCTATCAGGCCGTCGACGTCGAGTTGATCGAGATCGCCGGTGACCTCACGTCCGTCGTCGCCCGGGATCCGACCCGGCTCGGCGGGCTGACCGAGAACGGGCTCCGGGCAGGCAGCATGTCGGCCGCGGTGGTCCGGGCCGACGGCCAGGTGTATCTGCTGCCGGGTGATGAGACCCGGCTCGTCCTCGGTCCGAAGGAGCTCGCGGTCGCCCGGCTGCAGAGTCAGCCGTCGGCCCGGACCGGCGAGGCGAAGAACGGCGAGCCGTACCGGATCGTGGCGGTGCCGATCAACGGCCTCGACTCCTACGCGCTGGTGCTGGCGCGGCCGCTGCAGCCGACCCGGGACGCACTCAGCTCCCTCTGGCTGGTGTTGATCATCTTCGGCGGCGCCGGCGTGATCATCTCCGCCGCCGCCGGCGCCGCGATCGCGCGGTCCAGCCTGCGACCGGTGCGCGCCCTGACCCGAGCCGTCGAACGGGTCGCCGCCACCGACGAACTGAAGCCGATCGAGGTCGCGGCCGGAAACGACGAGATCAGCCGGCTGGCCGAGTCGTTCAACCGGATGTTGCGCTCCCTGGCGTCCTCCCGGGAGCGGCAGCGACAGCTGATCGCCGACAGCGGGCACGAGCTGCGGACCCCGCTGACCAGCCTGCGGACCAACATCGAGCTGCTGGTGTCGGACGCCGACTCCGGGATGCTGACGGCCGCGGACCGGTCCGAGATCCTGCACGACGTCTCGGCGCAGTTGGCCGAGTTCACCGCCCTGATCGGTGACCTGGTGCAGCTGGCCCGGGAGGACCGGGTGATCCCGGCGCCGGAGCCGATCGACTTCCGGGACGTGGTCAACGCCGCGCTGGATCGGGTCCGGCGGCGCGGGCCCCGGGGCGTCGGCCCCACCGAAGGGCACAGCCTGACCTTCGATGTCGAGCTGAACCCGTTCTATGTGATCGGCGAGGCGGACACCCTGGAGCGGGCGGTCACCAACCTGCTGGACAACGCGGTCAAATGGAGCCCGCCCGGCGGCACCGTCCGGGTCCAGTTGGAGGGCGATCGGCTCCGGGTCGCCGACCAGGGTCCGGGCATCGCCGAGGAGGATCTGCCGTACGTCTTCGACCGGTTCTACCGCTCCGACACCTCCCGGAACACCCCGGGCACCGGCCTCGGCCTGTCCATCGTGGCGCAGGCCGCGCACCGGCACGGCGGCCGGGTGATCGCCGGCCACTCCGCCCAGGGCGGCGCCGAGTTCACCATGCGCCTCCCCGGCTCGAGCACCTTCGAAGGCCTCGCCGCCACCGACCCGACCAACCGCCGCAACACCCTCTGACCTGGCGGGTGATGGGGACGAGAGGGTTTTCGTTCCCTGAGCCTGTCGAAGGGCCGGCCCGGTGATCTTCGAACACCCACAGAAGTACGGATCTGGTCCGCCCTTCGACAGGCTCAGGGAACGAACCCAATCGTCCCCGTCGACGGCCTGTGCGAACGTTGCAGACCCTGAACCGAACGAGGAGGGCCGTGAGCGACGACCAGGCTGTGATCGAGGCGATCAACACGCACACCGGGGCCGGGCTGATCCGGACCGGGCGGGCGGCGGACGGGACGCTCGGCGGCGCGATCTTCGTCGACCTGCCGGACGGACTTCCGGGCGTGGTCACCCGCTACCTGGGCTCGCTCGCCGAGGCTCGGCGTACGGCCTCCGTCCTCGACCTGGCCCGGCGCCGCGGTCTGCCGGTCCCGCAGCAGCAGGTGATCGCCGCCCTCGGCGAGGACGTCTTCGTGGTCCACGAGCGGCTGCCCGGCTCACCGCCGACCAAGATCACCACGGCCGTGATCGACGCCATGATCGAGATCAACGACCGGTTCGCTCACCTGCTGGCCGAGCACCCGGAGGTGTCGACGCTGCCGCTCTGCCTGAGGCAGAGCGGCGATCCGTACCCGCGGCACGAGGTGCTGGCCGGCCATTCCGATCGGAGCCGACGGATCCTGGCCGCGATCCGGACGGTCGGCCGAGAACTGCCCGGCGAGCCGACTGGAGACGACCTCGTCCACATCGACCTCACCCCGCCCAACCTGCTGTTCGACGAAGCCGGCGTGATCACCGGTGTCGTCGACTGGAACCTCGGCGCCTATCGCGGTGATCGGCACCTCGCCCTGGTCAAGTCCAGGTTCGACCTGGAGTGGGCGCTGCAGTCCGAGGAGCCGAGCCCGGGCTCGGTCGCGGCGGCAGAGCGGCTCGATCAGGTCCTGGCCGAGCGCGTCGAGGAGTCGGACCTACGGCGCTACTGGGCGCACCGGATGCTCTACCAACTGCACTGGGCCCTGCAGTTCGAACCGCCCGAGGTGGTCAGCTGGCACCTCGACGTCGCCGAGGAGCGGCTGCTCTAGCGGCACTGACCGGAATCCAGCAATGGTTCGCGAAACCGGCCGGAATCGGGCCCGATCCGCGAACGGTTGCTGGATTCCGGTCACTTCCCGTCAGGCAGGGCGCCAGATGTGCAGGGTGTTGTCGGCCAGCGGGACGCTGAACCGCCCGGACGGCGATGCCGCCTCCAGCAGCGAGCGCAGATCGTTGCGGAACTGCGGCAGCCGGTCCTCGAACAGGTGCGGCGCGGAGCTGGACAGGGACAGGGTGCCGGCGATCACCTCGTCGATGGTCCGGGTCAGGATCCGGCGATCGGGGACCCGCACGTCGGCGACCGCGACGAAACCCGCCGCCCGCCAGACCTCCCGCTCGTCGGAGGGCGAGACGAGTCCGTACGTCTGCCCGGCCCGGCGTTCCGGACCCAGGTAGTGCCGCACCAGGTCCCGGATCAGCTCCTGCGGCGGCACCGGGAACTGTCCGGCCGGCCCGTCGGCCAGCGGGCCGGAATCGAGCTGCACCGCCATTCCACCGGGCCGCAGCATCGAGCGCACCGAGGCGGCGACCAGTTCCCGATCCATCCAGTGGAACGAAGCGCCGAAGGTCACCGTGTCGAACTCGCCCAGCCCGCACGGCAGGTCCTCGGCGACCGCCCGGACGAACCGAGCGTTGTCCACCCCGCGCTCGCGACCGAGCCGGGCGGCTTCGGAGATCATCCCGGGATCGGGATCGAGCCCGACCACCTCGCGGTAGACCCCGGCCAACCGGAACGCGATCGAGCCGGGCCCGCAGCCGACGTCGAGCAGCCGGCCCGAACCGTCCGCACCGAGGGCGCTACGGAACGCGCCGGCGAGGTCCTCGGCGTAGGGCAACCGCCCCAGCTCGTAGAACTCCGCGGCTCCGAGGAAAAGGGTCGAGTCCCAGGCGCTCCGCACTGACATGGGTCAGCAAGGTACACCCCTCGCGCCGTACGCCTCCTAATCCGCGACACGCAAGTAACCGAACCGTGAGTGAACATCGCGGCCGAACCGGTGCCGGCAACGCGCCACTAGCGTCCGGGGAACTCGTACCGCAGGATCGCATTGTCGAACCGTTCGCCGATCGGATTGCTGTCCAGGAGGAGCAGGACCAGGACGAACAAGCCGCCGAGCAGCGAGACGATTCCCAGCAGCACGGTCAAGAAACCCACGTTGTCGTCGAGGAACGGCAACACCGACAAGATCAGCGACGGGGCGAACACCAGCAGCGCCCACCAACCGGAGAAGTTGACGTCATGGAGCCGGCGGACCAGCAGCGCGAGGGACGGGACGAACGTCAGCACCCCGAACACCAGGATCGCGACGATGATCACCTGGGTGGTGGTCCCGGCCTCCTCGAATCCGCCGCTGGCCGCCAACTGACCGAAAAGCAGGATGGCGCCGATCAGCGGATTGACCTTCCAGTATTCGCTGCGGCTCGATCGACCGGAGAAGCCGGCGTAGCGGCGGAAGAACCGGCGCCCGGCCTGACCGAATGTGCAGCCGTACAGCGGCGCATCGCCCGGGTTCGAGATCCAGGTCGCGACCGGGCGGGTCGACTGGGTGTTCGTTCGCTCGTCCATGGCGCAGCTCCGTAGACCGATCGTGAATGCCTGAGTCCGGCAACGTAACGATCGGACGGTCCGTTCGACCCGGCTGCGCCAGCGACGGATCGTGATGGGCCTATACCTGCCATCGGTCGGGACGGTGCCCGCGGTCAGGACTGGTGGTCCCAGATCCGGCCGGTCTGCCAGGCGTACTCCCAGGCCTGGATATCGGGCGGTTGCAGGCCCAGCCCGGTCAGGATGGCGCAGACCTGTTCCCGGTGATGGTTGGCGTGATTGATCGCCTGGGCCACGAAGATCCCGGCCCGGGTCGCGTGCGCGCCCTGGTCGACGATGATCACCCGCTCGGTGTCGAACGGCGACGCCAGCACGGCCTCCCAGACTTCCGCGACCTCCATGGCCCACTCCTCCAACCGATCCAGCTCGCGGATGCCCACGGAGTCCGTCCAGGCCAGCGTCCGGTCGGCCAGCCGGCGGGCGTAGCCGCCGTCGCAGCGAATGATGTGGTCCAGGGTCTCGACGATGTCGCCGTACGTGCCGACGCCGCGGGCAGCCAACTGCTCGGCCGACAGCGGCCGGCAGAATCTGATCAGCTCCCGGGTCGCCCAGCTATTGTGCCGGAACGAATCCAGCAGCACCTCGTTCATGATCACCTCCGAGCTCGTTCCGGCCACCCTAGCCTCGATCCTTCATGATCTTGGCCTCGCTGCCCGCTGCCCGTTCACGCTTTCCTGGCAGTGAAGTCGCGGTTCCCGGCCGGATCGCTGGTCTGCCGGGTGGAAAGACGCATCGAGGGCGGAGGGTTCGGAGTGGGTGGGGTGTCGCGGCCGGCTGTCCGTGCTGCGTCTCGTTGACTGCTGTTGATGTCGCGTCGAGTGTGACGTTTCCCGGCTTCGCGACGATCGGGACGGGAAACGTCACACTCGACGACAGCGATCGGCGCAACGTTGAAAATCGTGCCCAGTCAGCCCTGCGTGACGCAGCACCGGCAGCCCGCCGCGACACCATCACCACGCCCCAACCCCGCCGCTCCTCGATGCGTCTTTCCACCCGGCAGACCGCGATCCGGCAGCCAGAAACCCGGACCATGGGAACAATCAAGCCCCCTGATCATGAAAGATCGAGGCTGGTGCCGCACTCGTCAGTTGCCATCCGAACCGGTATCGGATTGGGTCAACGGGTGATCGCACCGGACCCGGAGCAGCTGCGACGGCTGATCGTGGACCGGTACGACCTGCCCGACCCGATCATCGACCGCTTCTCCGATGATCATCCGGTCTTCCGGATGACCGCCGGAGATCGTCGCTGCGTGATCCGGATCGGCCACGGCCTGGAGCGCTACGCAGCCGTGCTGAGCGTGTTGGAACGCGCCCGGATCCCTGGCCCGCGGGCGATCCCGGACCGGTCCGGCCGGCTGATCAGCACGCTGGACGGCCGGGACGACGAGTTGTTGATCATCGACTACGTGGCGGGCGGGTCGACCCCGTTCGAGCCGGCATCGTTGGGCCGGCTCGGCGCGACCCTGGGCCGGCTGCACGGTGCCGGCACAGCGGCGATCGCCGCGGCCGCCGCACCGCAGTCGGGGCTGCCGGTGATCGACCGGGCCGGCATGCTGCCCGGCAACGAGCTCCGCTTCGGCCTGAGCCGGCTGGAGCCGGTCGCCGACCGGGTCGCCGCCGCCGACCGCGCGCTCCGGCAGCGACTGGTCGACGCCTGCCACGCCGGCTTGGCCTTCGGCGCGGATCCGAACGACGGCCTGACCAGGGTGTTTCTGCACGGCGACGTCCACCACTGGAACAGCGTGCTGACACCGGCCGGCACGGTGGCGCTGATCGACTGGGACAGTTCCGGTCCCGGCCCCGCCGTGATCGATCTCGCCTTCCTGGCCCTGTCCTGCGCGTCGGGCCCCATCGCCAAGGCACCCGTGCCGTTCGATCCGGACCGGTTGGCGGCGGTGGCGGCCGGCTACCGGGCCGAGGTGCGGCTGACCGAGGCCGACCTCGACGCGCTGCCCGAGGCCATGGCCTTCCGGGTCCTGGTCTCCGCCGCGGTCGGCTTCGGCTCCCTGGTGGCCGCCGGCCGCCGGCCGCTGGACGACCAGGGGCTCCGCTGGACGCTGGAGCGGCTCGACCAGGTCTCGTTGTTCGCCGCCCGGCTCCGCGAGTTCCTGACCTGAATCCCACCCGCCAAGGACCTTCCGGCGGATCAGGCGACCTGAGATTCTGACAACTCACGACCCAACCGATTCGTGGTGGGCACCGTCTAGGAAGTGAAAGGGCGGTCGGGCCGGCAGGCCCGGCGGTCAGGGCGGATGACGGGAGTACGGGATGCGGCGGAGTCGGGACGCGGAGTTCACGACCTTCGTCGCTGCCGAACGACCCCGACTGTTCCGGCTCGCGTACCTCCTCTGTGGCGGTACGCATCAGGCCGAGGACATCGTCCAGCGGGCGCTGATCGGGCTGTATCGGAGCTGGCACCGGGTGCACCGGGCCGGAAACGTGCAGGCCTATGCCCGGCGGGCCATCGTCAACAGCCATGTCGACGAGTCCCGGCTGCCCTGGCGGCGAGAGCGTACCGGCGTCGATCTGATCGACCGGGCCGCCGAACCCACCGGGGTCTCGGTCGAGGACTCGACCGAACTCTGGGCGGCGCTTCGAGCCCTGCCGGTGAAGCAGCGCCGGGTGGTGCTGCTGCGCCACTACTGGGGTCTCTCGGTGGAGGAGACCGCCGCAGACCTGGGCATCCGCCCGGGGACGGTGAAAAGCCAGACCTTCGACGCGCTGCGCGCGCTCCGGGCTGTCCTGGCGCAACCAACGGATCGGGAGAACGATGACGAACAACCCACAGGACCCAGCAGAGCAAGCGCTGAGCGCGGAGTTGCGCCAGCTTTCCGACCGAGCCGGTGACGGCGACGTCGATCCGGCCGCCGATCTCGCCCGGGCCCAACAGTCGGTCCGACGCTCCCGGCTCCGAGCGGCCGGCGGCCTGGTGCTCGGCACCGTGGCCGTGATCGTGGCCGCGCAGTTCGCCGCCCCGATGATCGGCGGCGCCGTGCTCCCCGGCCCGGACACCGGCGTGATGGCCCAGCCGACCCCGCCGGCGAGCCCGAAGCCGACGCCCGTCCGGGAGCCCGCGGCCAAGCCGCCGGCGTGGGAGTACACCTGTGCGGACATGGCCAAGCCGGTCCCGGGAGAGGGCCAGTCGACGGCCAAGCCCGGGCCGGAGCCGACGAACTCGATGGAGATCCAACTGCGCAAGGGCTATGAGGCGTCCGTGCTCCAGCTCGATCCGCAGCGTCGGCACCTGGAGAAGGGGTCGAGCAGCGGGCATCGCGGGCTCGAATGCGATGACGGTCGGGAAGTGCGCTGGAACCTGGGTTCGAAGTTCGGCTGGCAGGACGGAGCGGGCGGCGGGCAGATCGAGGTCGAGGTGGGCTCCGATCTGGAATCGCTGGAAGCCACCGTGCTGGACTGCGGTGGCACCTGGCGCTGCAAGTCGGTCGACGTCAGCGAGCACGACAACGTCAAGGCGGGTCGGGTCGCGACCTTCGAGCACGGCTTCGCGGTGATCATCGAGCGGACCAACGGCGAGGCAGTGATGGTGGTCGCCGATCAGGCCTTCGGCAACAACTACCTGGAACCGATCGACGGCTTCCCGTTCGACGCCGACGATCTGCTCAAGATCGCGGTCGACGACCGCCTCACGCTCAAGCTCTGAGCGGCAGCGGAATCCGAATGATCTTGGTGGCGGCCGCCGAGTGCGCCGTCACCAAGATCATCACCGGCCAGCTCAACTGCGGCCACGGGTGGCGTACGGGGTGTGCGTCGGCAGCGTGAACCGGGGACCGCGGCGTGGTGGCCGCAGGCCGGCCAGGCCGAGCAGCGACTGGACCCGGAACCGGTGACCGCGATACGGCTCGAGCAGCGCGGTGCAGGCATCGTCGTCCAGCTTCTGCCCGGTCAGGGCCCAGGTGATCGCCTTGCCGACGTGATAGTCGCCGATGCTCCAGGCGTCCGGGTCGCCGTGCGCCCGCTGCCGTACCTCAGCCGAGGTCCAGGGCCCGATCCCGGGCAGGCTGCGCAGCGCCCGGTCGGAGTCGGCGTGGCTCGCTGTCAGAGTCCGTTCCAAAGCCGCCGACCGGCCAGCGGCCCGGACCAGCGGCCGACTCCGCCGCTCCTCCACCCCGGCCGCCAGGAACCGCCAGGTCGGCACCCGGGCCCAGGTCTCGGGGGCGGGCGGCACCCGCATCCGGTACGCGGGCGACTCCGGATCCGACGCCGGACCTGGCGCGAGTTCGCCGAACTCGCCGACCAGCAGCCGCCAGGCCCGGAACGCCTCCTTGCCGGTCACCACCTGCTCCAGGCAGGCCGGGATCAGCGCCTCCAGCACCAGCTCGGAGCGGCCGACCCGAAACCAGGGAAACCGCCGGTGCGCCTCGACCAACGGTCCGTGCTCGGGCAGCGGCCGGAAGCCGGACGGATCGTCCAGCTCGCCGAGCAACCGCGGCAGCTGCTCCAGGGCCCAGTCGGCACCGTCGCCCCAGGCCTTGGCCCGGACGGTCGCGCCGGCCGGACTGAGCATGATCAACATCGGCCCGGCCGGGGTGCGGGAGGCGCGGAGCCAGCCGTTGCCGACCCGGCGATGGGTCGGGTCGCCGGGTCCGCGGCGCAGCCCCAGCATGATCGAATCCAGCATCACCTCGACGTCCAGGGTGACCGTCCGGGACGCGGTCCGGGTCACCATGTCAGCCGGAATCTCACCGCGGTGTGGTCCGCGGTCGCCGGCTCGGTCCGGAAGCCGTTCTTGATCAGGACCCGCTGCGAGCCGAGGTTGCCGGGCTCTGTCTCGGCCAGCACCACGACGGCGCCGGCGTCCCGCGCGATCGCGATGATCGCGGCGCAGGCGCCGGAGGCGATCCCCTGCCCCCACAGCGATTGCACGATGTCGTAGCCGATCTCGACCGTGCCCTGCTCGTCCGGCGGGCCGTGGAAGCCGGTGTTGCCGACCACCTCACCGGCCCGGATCACGTGATACATCCACCACGGCGTGGCGTCGGGTTCGGGCTGGCCCGCGTCCAGTGACAACCGGTAGCCGGTCATCGTGTTCTCGGTCGGATACTCCGGATGCCAGCGCAGCCCGTCGGCCGGCCCGGGCAGCATCCCGGACGCCTCGAACGTACGCCGATCCCGCTGGTCCAGCCGGCGCAAGGTGATCATGGAGCCACCCCACGACGTTCTTCTCCTCCGCTGCGCTCCCCCGAACAACGCCGCGGGGACCCCGGCAGCACGTCCAGGCTGAACCCGCGCCGACCATGATCAACCAGCTCGCAGCGGAACTCGGCGCCGACCAGTTCGGCCACCGCCTGCGGCGTCCGCGGCCGGGTGTCGGCCTCGAGCAGCAGCCGGGCCACCAGCCCGCGGGTGTGCTTGGCCTGATGGGAGATCGCGACCCGGCGGCCCTCGATCTCGGTGAACGGCCGGATCGCGACGTAGCGCCGGATCGCGTCCGGGGCCGGCTGCCAGGCACCGGTGTAGGTCGACGAGCGGCAGTCGATCACCACGCCGGACCCGGCCAGACCACTCAGCGTCGGCCCGAGCCGAGATCGCCAGTGCCGGGCCAGCGGCCCGATCTCCGGCAGCGTGACGCCCATCGACAGCCGGTACGGCGCGATCCGATCGGTCGGGCCGACCGGACCCCAGAGCGCGCTCTGCACCCGGATCGCGCGGGTCGCCCGCCGCCGGGCGGCGACCGACAGTCCGGCGTAGTCGAGCGCGTCGTACAGCACGCCGGTGTAGACCCGCGCCACCGGCAGGCCGGGCAGCGTGTCCAGTCGGGTGTTCCGGTCGACCTCCTCGACGAGTCCCGGGCTGACGTCCAGCAACTTGACCGCGTCGGGTTGCCCGCTGACCTTGATCAACGCGTCCCGGACCGCCAGTCGGGTCTCGGTCAATTCCGGATGGGACAACCGGTCCAGCTCGACCGGCCGGCCGCGCCGGGCCGCGGCCGCCTTGCCCTCGGAGGGCGGCAGCAAGATCAACATCTCAGGGTTCCAGCGGCTCAGTCGTCGTCCCCGGCGGGCCACGGGTTGCGCTTGCAGCCGTCCAGGCCCTTGGTCTGCTGCATCATGATCGGCGCCGGCTTGTCCTCGCCCGGGCAGTCCACGTGGCCGAAGCCGAGCGCGTGACCGAACTCGTGGTTGACCAGATAGCGGCGGTAGTTGGTGACGTCCTTGCCGTACGCCTCGGCGCCGAAGGCCCAGCGCTTCGCGTTCAGCACCACCTTGTCGCCGTTGCGGCAGGACACCTCGCCGCCGGTGAGCAGCGGTGCACACAGCTTGTCGGTGGTCTTCGGCGTGACCAGATACGCGTGCAGGTCGGCCTTCTCGCCGGGCCCGACCAACTCGAACCGCCACTCCCCGGTGCCGGTCCAGGACCGGTCGTCGTTCAGGATCTCGTGGATGGTCCCGGCGACCTCGTCGACGTTGTACGGCAGCCCCTTCTCCACCCGGACGTCGTAGGTGATCACCAGACCGCTGTCCGATTCGGGCTTGGCGGTCTGTTGCTGGCGGGTGTAGGTGCCACTGCCGGCGGCGGGGATCTCCGGGCCCGAGTTGTCTTCCTCATCGGGCGAATCGGACCGGGACGGACGATCCGAGCGGTCCTGGGTCGGCGGCGTGTCGGAGGCTCCCGGATCCGAATTCACCGGTGCCGACGCGCTCGGCAGGCTCGGCGGTACGGCGCTCCGCGGCCCGGCACCGGCGCTCGGCTCGGCCCGGTTCGCCCACGCGACGATGCCGATCGTGACCGCAAGTCCCCAGACGAAGACGGCGAATGCCATCACCAACGGCCCCCTGCGCGCCTTGGTCTCGACATACCGCCGGGAGTCGGACCGGGAGTCGTCGTCGCCCCAGTCATCCCGCGGCCAGCCAAGATCGCTGTCGCGTTTCGCAGTGGGCAGACTCGACGGGGTAGCTTTCTTCTGACCCTTCGGAATCTGGCTCACGGGGACTAAGACTAGTGCCCTGGCACGGGAGTCCGTTGCCTGAGTCAGCGGGATGAAGTGGTGAACTGCAAGGCGGAGGAGAGAGGCGTACCGGGTTGTACATCGACCGACGACAACGCAGCAGATCGCCGCTTCAGCGCGCTGAATCAGGTGACGGACTCACGTGCCAGGGCACTAGTGTCGTGCGTCTGAGACACGACACAAGGCGGAGAGCGTGACGGACACACATACTCACCACGACGAAGACCGGGAGCTGACGGAGGCCGACAAGAACCGGCACCGCAAGGCCCTGCGGATCATGGTGGTCGTCCTGATCCCGCTGCTGATCTGGACCATCGCGGGCCTGATCTTCCTCTGGCCGCGAGACGTCGAGTCCAAGATTGATCCGGGCTTGGCGAATCCGCCGGACATCACCTTCGTCACCGGCAAAGTCACCAACATCACCGAGATCTCCTGCGAGGGGCTGCCCGGTTCGGTCACCGGAGGCAGCACCCAGGTCTGCGCCGACCTGGCCGTCGAGCTGACCGAAGGGCCCGAGCAGGGGCAGAACGTCCAGGTCGCCGTCTCCGACACGATCTACAAGTCCGGCGTCTCGATCGGCCAGAAACTGAAACTGATGCGGGTGCCGGCCGAGAGCGGGCAACCACCGGCCTATCAGTTCTCCGACTTCGAACGAACCTTGCCACTGGCCGTGTTCGCCCTGATCTTCGCGGTGCTGGTCGTCGTGGTGGCGCGATGGCGCGGCTTCGCATCGTTGATCGGGTTGGCGTTCGCCGGCTTCATCCTGATCAAGTTCATGTTCCCGGCCCTGGTGTCCGGGTCGAATCCGATCCTGATCGGGCTGATCGGGTCGGCGGCCATCATGTTCGTGGTGCTGTACGCGGCGCACGGGTTCAGTGCGCGCACCACGACAGCCCTGTTAGGCACGTTGTTCGGGCTGGTGCTCAGTGCGTTCCTGGGCTGGATGGCGACCGAATGGGCGCACCTCACCGGGGTCGCCGCGGAGGACGACTACGTGCTGGCCGCGACGGCGCCGAACATGGACCTGACCTCGGTGGTGATCTGCGGCATCATCATCGCCGGGCTCGGCGTGTTGAACGACGTCACGATCACCCAGGCCTCCGCGGTCTGGGAGCTGGCCGACGCCGACCCGGACCGGAAGCGGCTCTTCTCCCGGGCGATGCGGATCGGCCGCGACCACATCGCCTCGACCGTCTACACGATCGCCTTCGCCACCGCCGGCGCCGTGCTGCCGGTGTTGCTGCTGATCGTGATCTACCAGCGGCCGCTGCTGGACGTGGTGCAGACCGAGCAGTTCGCGGGCGAGGTGATCCGGACCCTGGTCGGCTCGATCGGCCTGATCCTGGCCGTACCGCTGACCACCGTGATCGGGGTCGCCGTGGTCCGGGTCAGCGATCGATCCGGCGGCGCCGCCCTGGCGCCCGCCGGCTCCGGCACTCCGGCCAGCCCGGCCAAGCCGCGCGCCGCGCGGGCCACGCCGTTCTCGGCCCGGACCGGCCGGTCCGGCCGATCGGCCGAGTCCCCCGGCACCGCGGCCCGGTCGGCCGAGCCATCGGGCGGGGCGGCGGATCCGAAGACCGAGACGACCCGGGCGGTCCGCTCCGCTCCCTCGGCACCGGGCCGACGGGCCGATCGGGGCACCGGCGGGTCTCGGGCCGCCCAGGACGATCGGCCGGCCGGCCGCGCCGCTGCCGACGGGGGCGAGCCGGAGGTCGAATCGACGATGACCCAGACCGCGATCGGCCGACTGTTCCGCCGCGGCGACACCGACCACGGCCGGTCCCGCCGGGCCCGGGAAGCCAAGGAGGAAGCCGACTTCGGCGACTTCTCCCACCTCCGCGAGTCCGACGACGACACCCAGGGCGGCGGCAGCAACAAGCCCTGACCCCCGGGCTATCGGGATCTGAGCCAATTGGGGTGACTGCCGCGGTGGGGTCTGCGGGTCTGTGCGCGGGAGCTCGTATACCGCTAAGCCGAGCGCTGATCTGGTCTGCTGCGACCGCCTCGCCGAGCGCTTGGGGTGATCACGAAGGTGACGACGCGTCGGTCTCCTAATCCGAAAATAGCCCCAGCCAGGCAGGTGGTTAGGCGGCGGGTTGGAGGGTGACGTGGTAGCCGAGGGCTTGGAGTTCGCGGACGTGGGTTCGGGTTCGGGCTGTGGTGGTGCGGTGGCGGTCGTAGTGGTCGGGGCCGAGGTCGTGGTAGTTGGTGTCGGGGTTGGCGTGGAGGTGCCAGATGATGATCAGGATGGATCGGCCGACCGCGACGATGGCTTTCTTCTTCCCGGTCCGGCGGGCGAGTCGTCGGTAGCGGGCGCCGAGGAAGGTTTTGGTCCGGCCGGTGCCGACGGCGGCCTCACCGAGGACGCGGGCGAGGTAGCGGTTGCCGTGTCCGGTGGATCCGTTGCCCTTGGCCTTGCCGGCTGAGGACTTGATTCCGGGCGCGAACTTGGCCCAGGAGGCGAGGTGTGCGGGAGTGGGGAACCGGGTCATGTCGATCCCGATCTCGGCGATGATGACCGCGGCCGCGGTCGGCCCGATCCCGGGGATCTCGTCCAGCCGGGCGACCGCGTCATCGAAAGGGGCCAGATGGGCCTCGATCTGTGCGTCGATCGCGGCGATATCGGTATCGATGCTGTCGACGCGGCCGAGCATCTGGGTCAGCAGGAACCGGTGATGATCATCGAACCCTCCGGTCGGGAGCCCGGCGAATGCCTGCTCTAACTGGCTGATCTTGGTCCGCATCCTCGACCGGGCCATCTCGGCAAGAGCTTTCGGGTCGCGCTCGCCGGCGATCAGCGCGGCCAGCATGGCCCGGCCGCACGCCGAAGATGTCGGAGGCGACCACGGATAGCTTGATGCAGGCGTCCTCCAACAACTTCTCGACCCGGTTCTTCTCCGCGTTCCGGGCGCCGACCAGATCGATCCGGTACCGGGTCAGATCCCGCAGTTGCCGGATCGGGCGGGGCGGCACGAAGCTGGGCCTCAGCATCTGCCGCTCGGCGACCTTGCATAACCAGATCGCGTCCAATCGGTCGGTCTTGGCCCGGCCCGGGAGATGCTTCACATCGCGCGGGTTGACCAGCCACGGGTCCAGCCCGTGGGCCTCCAACAGGTAGAACACCGGTTTCCAGTAGTCGCTGGTCGCCTCCATCACGACCCGCTCGACACCGAGCTCGACCAGCCGGTTCGCCAGTCCGGACAACGAGGCGACCATGGTCGAATGCGTCGATATCTCCTGCTTCCGCCGGCGCCTGGTCTTGCCCGGGAGCCGGATGCAGCAGACCAGCTCGGCCTTCCCGATATCCAACGCGGCGACCCGCTCGATGATCTCCTCATCGTCCTCAGACTCCGTGAACACCTACCCCACTTCCCTTCCCAGACAGCGATCCCGACAGAAACGCGCCGCCCGAGGGAACCGCCAGGGTGAAGCAAATCTAATCCTCGCGCTCACACCGAACAGGCCGGCGCTGGCAGCATTGAAGGGCTCAAACGCGGTTCCCACCACCCAGCTAGATGACGGCCACAACGGACCATAGAAACACCGGCGTCACCGGGCGGCCACCACCCCATTTTCAGCCCGGAACGGGCGCCCCGCCAGGGGCATACAAGCTAGATGAGTAAGTCCAAGGGGTGGCGCGCCGCTCAGCGCGCCCGGCCGCGTTGGCCGCTCGCGTTCCGGCCCGGCAGCACCTCAACCAGCCCGCCTTGATCCGCGGCGACGATCACCCGGGTCGCACCCGACGACGCGGTGAATCGCCAAGTGACACAAATCGGAAGCGCAACGTGCTCCCGACCGGCGAAATCAGGATCGAACCGGCGTTCTGCCCCCGATTTGTGTCACTCGGGCCTTCAGAAGTGAGTCGCCTCAGAGGGCAACTCAGTTCTGACAACTCGGGGTGGGGCAGGTCAGGCGGGGCGGCGGCAGTGGACCAGCAGGCGTTGCGGCAGGTCGTCGCCGACTTCGGCGAACTCCACGAACTCGAGTCCGGCGCCGAGCACCGCGTTGAGGTAGGTCGACAGCTTCCGGTGGTTGGCGCCGACATGGCCGCGGACTCCGGTCTGCTCGGTGCTCCACCAGCCCTCGGCGGCATAGCCGCGGTCCGGCGGCCAGCTGGACAGTGTGGCGGCGTCATCGGGGCGGCCGGGGAAGCACGGGTGGAACAGGGTGAACACGAACCAGCCGCCCGGCTCGAGCACCGTCGCCACCGACGACAGGGCACCGGCCAGGTCGTCCATGTCCATCAGCGCCATGTTGCAGACCGCCCCGTCGAACCCGGCGCCGTCCCACCAGTCCGACCGGGTCGCATCGCCGTGCCGATACTCGATCCCGGCCGGCCGCTCGGCCTCGAGCTCGCGGGCCCGGCCGAGCAGCCGTTCGGAGAGGTCCACCCCGGTGACCCGGGCGCCCTTCGCCGCCAGCGTGCGGCTGAGCTGACCCCAGCCACAGCCGAGGTCGAGGATGCGTCGATCGGTCAGCGGTTCGGGCAGGAAATCCGTCGCGACGGAGCCCCATGTGCGGGTGTAATCCACGTACCAGTCGGCATGGTCGTCGTACCGGGAGATCGTCGAAGTCATGATCAACAACCTACCCCGCCGAACACCCGAATCGAAGATCAAACTCCGTTCCCGGACACCCCGGATCCGTCGCCGTAGAACCGCTTCAGGAAGCGGGGCTCGGGGCTGTCCAGCTCGCTCCGAGCCGATCGCGTACGGCAGTGGTGAGCTCGGCCGCACCGCGCAGCGGCTGCCGCGGATCGACCAGCCGCCGGGACCCGATCGGCGTGCCGGCATAGCGCGGGATCAGCTGCAGGTGCAGATGGTTGAGCTCGCCGTCGCACATCGTCACCAGATAGACCCGCTCACAACCGACCGCCTCCCGCAGCGCCAGGCCGACCTCACGCGCCGCGTTGAACAAGGTGGCGGTCTCGGCGTCGTCCATCTCGAGGAAGTCGGGCAGATGCGGCAGCCAGCCGACGATCGTATGGCCGACGACCCGCGGATCAGCCGACAGCGACACCCGCACCGGACCGCGGACCGCGATCACCGTCTCCCGGCCGAGCAGGATCCCACCGACTTGTTGATCATGACATTGGTAGCACCGGCCTGCCGCCTGCAACCGCCGTACCTCGGCGTCCCGGACCCGGCGCCGCTGCGCCCAGTCTCGCCACTCCTGGTCGGTGAATCCGTCCGGCCGCTCGGGGTTCATGCTCCGATCCTTCGCCGTCGTGTGCTCAAGGTCGCAGCACGGTTGGCAGCTCGGAGCTGGAGCGCTCGTCGTATTGATCCCGGGCCAGTTCGACCTCGTCGTGGTACTGCTCGGCCCATTCCCCGAGGGCACTGAGCGGTTGCTGCAGCGTCCTGCCCAGCCGGGTCAGCTCGTAGTCGACGCGCGGCGGCATCTGGTCGTAGGCCTGGCGCACGACCAGTCCGTCCCGCTCGAGGTCCTTGAGGGTGTCCGCGAGCACCTTCCCGCTGATCCCACCCACTGCCGCGCGCAACTCACCGAACCGCAGCGGCCCCGCGCTGAGCGCGATGACGATCATCGCCGTCCACTTGTTCGCGATCCGCGCCAGGGACGTACGCGAGGGGCAGCTGGCCAGCATGACGTTCCACACCGGATTCGCCATCGATCCTCCACAGTTACGTTGAGGTAACAGGTCACCGATTGTAACCATTGGAGTCCGTTTCGAACTCCGAGGAGAATCACGATGACTGATCAGACGCCGGCCGCTGTGGCCGCGAAATACTTCGACGCACTGGCCCAGGGCGATGTCCCGGGTGCGATGGGCCTGCTGGCGCCCGACGTGGTGTGGCACCAGCCCGGCGCCAATCAATTCAGCGGCGACCACGTCGGCGGCGAGGGCGTAGGTCAGTTGCTGGGCGGGATGATGGCGACCAGCCAGGGGACGTTTCAGCTCACGGTCGACGGTGCGGCCATGATCAACGGTGAGCTCGTCGCCGTCCCGGTGCGCTTTGCCGGCCGGCGCGATGGTACGTCGATGGAGATGAGCGGCGTCGATCTGCTGACGGTCCGCGACGGCAAGATCATCGAGGTCCACCTGTTCTCCGAAGACAGCCCGGCCGAGGATGCCTTCTGGGGGCCTGCGAACTGACCAACGGTCTCGATGGTGCAGTCGACTCTGGGCGAGCGGCGGCCGGAGTTCGTGCTCCCGATCCTCAGCCGTCGCATGTTAAAGTCGGCCCGTGCCGCAGCGAGCGATCGACTATAGCCGGGCTCTGGGAGGAGCTCCGGTGTTGTCGCGCTCCTAGCCGTCCGGCGCCCTCGCAGAGCCCCGTTCTCACCCATTCGTCAGGCTCACCGAGGGATCTCCATGTCTTCAGCAGCACAACCAATCCTTGATCATTTCGCCCGGACCACCGAACAGATCGTCGGCCGGGAGTCGTTCGTCGAGCGGCTCGAGTCCGGCCGACCGGTGCGAATCAAGTACGGGGTCGACTGCACGGCGCCGGACCTGCATCTCGGCCACGCGGTCAACCTCTGGCTGATGCGCTACCTGCAGGACCGTGGCCACCGGGTGATCTTCCTGCTCGGCGACGTGACGACGCGGATCGGTGACCCCACCGACCGGTCCGAGACCCGGCCGATCCTGACTCGGGAGGAGATCGACCGGAACGCGTCGGCCTACCTTGATCAGGTCACCACCGTGCTCCGCACCGACGACGACCTGCTCGAGGTCCGCCGCAACTCAGAGTGGCTGGAGCCGCTCGGCGTCAGCGGACTGCTGGACGTGCTGGCCCTGGTCACCCACGGCAGGCTGATCGCCCGGGACATGTTCGCCGACCGGATCGCCGCCGGAGCCGACATCGCCGGGCACGAGTTGATCTACCCCGTGCTGCAGGGCTACGACAGCTTCGCCATGCAGAGCGACCTGACCATCGTCGGCACCGATCAGCTCTACAACGAGATGATGGGGCGACATCTGCAGCAGAAGCTGGCGGCGGAGCCGCAGGTCGTGATCACGACCAAGATCACGCCCGGGCTGGACGGCGGTCCGAAGCAGTCGAAATCGCTGGGCAACTACGTCGGCCTGACCGACAGCCCGACCGACAAGTTCGGCAAGCTGATGCGGCTGCTGGACCCGCTGATCGAGACGTACGCCACTGTCTACTCGGACCTGGCGGCGGACCGGATCGCCGACCTTGCCCGGCAGGCCGCCGCGGGCGGACGGGAGGCCCGGGACGCGAAGCTGGCGGTGGCCGAGGCGGTCGTCGCGCGCTACCACGGCGACGAAGCGGCCACCCGCGAACGGGCCGCGTTCCTCAGCCTGTTCTCCGCCCGCGAGTTGCCCGACGACCTGCCGACGCTCCCCGTCGATCAAGATCAACTGACGGTGATCGAGCTACTGCGCCGGGCCAGGCCGGAGGCCAGCCGGAGCGAGCTGCTCCGGCTGATCGGCCAGGGCGGGATGTCGCTGAACGGCGCCAAGCTGACCGATCCCGAGGCCCGTACCATGATCAACTCCGGCGACGTGATCAAGATCGGCAAGCGGGACCGGCGACGGCTCACCATCGACTAGCTCGGCGGGGTCAGCTTGCCGTCGATCCGTTGCCAGATGCCGAGCGGGTTGTCGTCGCGGACGGCGGCCGGCAACAGTGCTGCCGGTACGTCCTGGAAGGCGACCGGGGCGACGAAGCGGCGCAGCGCGGTCGGGCCGACCGAGGTGTGCACGGAGGCCGTGGTCGCCGGCCAGCCGCCGCCGTGCTGCATCGCCCAGGTGACCGAGACGCCGGTCGGCCAGCCATTCCAGATCACCCGGCCGGCGTGCGCGGCGAGCACGCCGAGAAGTTCCGGCGCGACCGGGTCGTCCTCGTCGCCGTGCACGGTTGCGGTCAGCTGGCCGGGCAGCCGCCGGGCCAGCGCGACCAGCTCGGCCGGGTCGTCGTAGCCGACGACCACCGAGGCCGGCCCGAAGGCCTCCTCGAACAGGCCGTCCAGGTCGTCCAGCGCCTCGTCGATGGTGGTCGCGAACAGCGACGGGGTCAGCCCGTCGGCACCCGCGGATCCCTCGCGGACCGGCTGCCACAGCTCGCGCAGCTCCGACAGCCGGCCGCTGAAGCCCTGCTCGATCCGGTCGTTCAGCGGCCGCGCGGGCGCGACGCCGCCGACCAGTTCGGCCAGCTCGTCCAGCATTCCCTGGCTCCGCGGCGCGAACAGCACCCCCGGCTTGGTGCAGAACTGGCCCACCCCGAGCGTGTACGAGCCGACGTAACCGGACAGGGTCTCGGACTGCCGGCGCAGCGCCGACGGGAGCACGAAGACCGGGTTGACGCTGCCCAGCTCGCCGTAGAACGGCACCGGGTCGGGCCGCCCGGCCGCGATGTCGAACAGGGCTCGGCCGCCGCGGATCGACCCGGTGAAGGCGCCGGCCTTGATCCGCGGATCGCGGAGCGCGGCCTGGGCGTCCTGCTCGCTGCTGATCAGCGCGAAGGTCCCGGCCGGCGCCCCGGCCTTGGTCAGCGCGGCGAGCACCAGTTCGCCGGTGCGGTCCGACAGTCGGGGATGGCCGGGGTGCAGTTTGAGCACCACCGGGCAGCCGGCTCCCAGCGCGGAGGCCGTGTCGCCGCCGGCGACGCTGAACGCGAACGGGAAGTTGCTGGCGGCCACCACCAGCACCGGCCCGAGGGCGCGCAGCACCCGGCGCAGGTCCGGCCGCGGACCGGTCGGCCAGTCCGGATCAGCGTGGTCGATGGCGACCTCGAGCCAGGACCCTTCCTCGACCGCGTCGGCGGTCAGCCGCAGCTGGAAGGTGGTCCGGCCGACCTCGCCGGTCAGCCGGCCCGGTGGCAGCCGGGTCTCCTCCTGGGCCAGGGCGACCAACTCGTCCTTGCTTGCGTCGAGCTCGTCGGCGATCGCCCGCAGCCAGCTCGCCCGGGTCGCCGGGTCGGCGGTCGCCAAGGCGGTCGCCGCACGGGCGGCGGACCGAAGTGCCTGGTCGAGTCCGGGTTGGGTGGTCGGCGGACGATCTGACATGAGTCCCCTCTCCTGGGACGATTCGATCCCGGTCAGTCCTGCGCGAACCATCATTTCATTTGGCCGCGTTGTCCGGTCCCGGGGCGTCCCGGCTGCAACAATGTGCCCATGCCGCGACCGAACGGACCGAGTCCGGTCACGCTGCACGATGTCGCCAGAGAGGCCGGCGTGTCGTTGGCGACCGCGTCTCGGGCGATCAACGGCAGCGCACGACGAGTCCGGGACGACTACCGGGCTCGGGTGCTCGCTGCCGCGAAACGACTCAACTACAAGCCGAACTACGCCGCCCAGGCGGTCGCTCGGGGCACCACCTCGACCGTCGGGCTGTTGGTCGGCGACGTGTCCGACCCGTACTTCTCCCGGATCGCCGCCGGCGTGATCGAGGCGGCCGATCTCGCCGGCCTCGCCGTGACGATGGCCGCGGCCGGCCGGGACGCGGGCCGCGAGCTCGACCTGGTCCGCACCATGGCCGCCCAGCGGCCCCGGATCATGATCGTCGCCGGCAGCCGGATCGCCGGCAATCCTGACCAGCCGGCGCTGATCGAGGAGCTGGCCTCGCTGGAGCGATCCGGCGGCCGGGTGATCATGATCAGTCAGCCGGTGCTGCCGTTCCGCACCGTGGCGATGGACAACGTGGCCGGCGCCCGGCATCTCGCCGAAGCCCTGGCCGAGTTGGGCTACCGGCGGTTCGCGGTGCTCCGTGGCGGCGACGCCCTGGAGACGTCGAACGAACGGACCCGTGGGTTCCGGGAGGGCCTGGCCGCGCACGGAGTCGAGCTGCCGGAGGATCGGGTGATCAGCACCGAGTTCACCCGGGACGGCGGCTATTCCGGGGCCCTGGAGCTGATCAAGGTTGGTACGGACGACCTGGAGTTGATCTTCGCGGTCAACGACGTGATGGCCGTCGGTGCGATGTCGGCGCTGCGGTCGGCCGGGCTGCGGCCGGGGATCGACATCGCGGTGGCCGGCTACGACGACATCCCGACCGTGCAGGACGTGACCCCCGGCCTGACCACGGTGGGGATCCCGCTCGCCGACATCGGCCGGGAGGCGGTCCGGCATGCGCTGGCCGCACCGAGCCAGCCGGCCGGTGAACTGAGCATCGTCTGGACCGCGAAGTCGTCGGTGGTGATCCGGGAGAGTACGCCCGGAGTTCACTCTTGATCTCAAGCCGACTTTAAGTTCAATACTGGATCCTCCACTTCCAAGGAGGAGACCATGGCGAACGCCATCATCACCGGTGGTTCGGCCGGACTGGGCCGGGCTCTGGCCGCGGAATTCCTGCAGGCCGGCTTCACCGTCACCATCACGGCCCGCACCGCGGAGCCGCTGCTCGCGACCGCCGGCCAGCTCGGCGGCCAACTGCGTCACCTTGCCGGAGACGTCACCGATCCGGAGCATCGGGCCCGGCTGGTCGAACTGGCCGCCGGTGACGGCCCGATCGACGTCTTGATCAACAACGCCAGTGAGCTCGGCGGCAGCCCGCAGCCGCAACTGCGGGAGCTGGACCAGGCCACCTTGGAGCGCATCCTGGCCGTCAATCTGATCGCTCCGCTGGAGCTGATCAACAGGGCGCGGGCCCGACTCGCGCCGGACGCGACGATCATCAACATCTCGTCCGACGCCGGGGCCGAGCACTATGAGGGCTGGGGCGGCTACGGTGCCAGCAAGGCCGCCCTGGACCACCTCACGCTCACGCTGGCCGCCGAGGAGCCGGACCGGCGCTGGTACGCGATCGATCCGGGTGACCTGCGGACTGCGATGCATCAGGCAGCCTTCCCCGGCGAGGACATCAGCGATCGCCCGCTGCCGGAGTCGATCACGCCGACCTTCCTGCAGTTGATCCGCGATCGGCCGGCCAGCGGCCGGTATCGGGCGGCCGAGTTGATCAAGGCCGACCGGTGAGCATCCTCCGCGAGCATCCGCAGACGACGTTCCGGGTCACCGACAACGGCACCGCCCCGGAGCCGCCGGAACTGCGCGGCCTCACCCGGGACGGCGTACGGCTCTTGGTCGCCCGCGCCGCCGGGATCGATCATCTTCGGTTCCGGGAGCTGGGCGACGTGCTGCTGCCCGGCGACCTGCTGGTGATCAACAACTCGGGCACGCTGCCCGGCCAGCTGGACGCCGAGCGACCCGGCCACGGCCCGATCGTGGTGCACGTCGCCAACCGGCTGGCCGACGGGCGCCGGGTGATCGAACTGCGCAGCCATCCGGACGCCGCCACGCCGGTCCTGGACGGCGAAGCCGGTGAGGTGATCACCCTGACCTCCGGCGGCACGGTGACCCTGATCGAGCCGTACCCGGAGCCGGGCTCGTCACCGACCGGAGTCGGCAATCGCCTCTGGCGCGGAGCCGTCCACACTCCGATCGCGACGCAGGCCCATCTCGACCACCAGGCCCGGCCGATCAGTTACGGCTACCTCAAGCGCAGCTATCCGATGGCCAGCTACCAGACCGTGTTCGCGCTGCGCCCCGGCTCGGCCGAGATGCCGAGCGCCGGTCGGCCGTTCACCACCGAACTGGTGACCCGGCTGATCGCCGCCGGCGTGCAACTCGCGCCGATCACCCTGCACACCACGGTGTCCTCGACCGAGGCCGGCGAGGCCCCGCTGCCGGAGTGGTTCTCGGTCCCCGAGGCCACGGCCCGCATGATCAACACCGCCCGATCCCGGCGTCGGCGAGTGATCGCCGTCGGCACCACCGCGACCCGGGCGGTCGAGTCGGCGACCGATCCGGACGGGACCGTACGACCACGGATGGGCTGGACCGACTTGATCATCTCCCCCAGTCACCCGGTCCGCGCCGTGTCCGGATTGATCACCGGCTGGCACAACCCGGACGCATCGCACCTGCTGCTGGTGGAGGCCGTCGCCGGACCCGAGCTGACCCAGCAGGCCTACGACGCGGCGGTCGGTCGCGGCTATCTGTGGCACGAGTTCGGCGACTCCTCGCTGCTGCTCCCCGCCATCCCGCACCGATCGGCCTGACTCAACCCTGCCGCGCACCCTTCGCCGCGGTTCTGCTCGGCGTCACCGGCGCCCGGCTCTCGCTCGTCGTACGCCAGCGCCGCGGCTGGGTCACACCTGCCGGTCGGCACGATCTCCGGGGGCGCGACGCCCCGACGGGACCGGGATCGGCGGCTGGAGGTCGGTGCGCCTCTGGCTTCGGTGCCGAGCGGCACAGCCTGTCGGCCGTGGAAAGACCCTCACGGCATCCCAGCGATCACCTGGCCGGCCCTCCGACAGGCTCAGGGAACGAACAAACCGTCACACTGATCGAGCCGTCTCGGCCGACCGTCCGGACCGGGTCCGCCGCTCAAGATCAACCGCAGCTTCGGCCCAGTCCGGATATTCGAAGCCGAAGCCCGCGTCGAGCAGCCGCCCCGGCACCACGCGCCGGCTCTTCAGCAGCAGTTCGGTGTCGACCCGCAGCGCGAAGGCGCCGAGCTCGGCCATCCACCGGGTGGCGGGCAGCCCGATCGGCCGGCCGACCGCCTGCCGAAGTAGTCGCATGAATTCGCCCTGCGGCAGCGGGTTGGGCGAGGCCAGGTTGACCGGGCCCTCGAACTCGGTCCGGTCGAGCAGGAAGAGGACGGCGCCGAGCAGATCATGATCATGGATCCAGGACACGTACTGCCGGCCGCCCGCCACCGGCCCACCGAGGCCGAGCCGGACCAGCAGCCGCAACCTGTCATAGACGCCACCGCGGCCGGGGCTCATCACCATTGCGGTGCGCAGCGCGACCCGTCGCGTGTCCGGGGTTGCAGCCCGGTCCTGCTCGGCCTCCCAGTTGCGCGCGATGTCGACGCTGTACGCCCAGTAGTCGGGCAGGTCCGGCTCGGTGCCGCCGATCACGCCGGTGGCCTCGTCATTGGCGGCGTCGCAGCGGTGCGCATAGATCGTCGCGGTGCTCATCTGCAGCCAGACCGCCGGCGGCCGGGCTGCCCTCGCGATGGCCTGTCCGACCACCCGCGCGGAATCGACCCGAGAGTCCATCATCTGCCGCAGATTGGCCTGGGTGTAGCGGCAGCCGACGCTGCGGCCGGCCAAGTTGATCACTGCAGCCGCACTGTCCAGCTCCTCGGCCCAGGCACCGAGGGTCCGCCCGTCCCAGCCGCGCTCGACGATGCCCGGGACGCGATCGAGCCGCGGCTGCCGGGACAGCACGACGATCTCGTGCCCGGCCTGCGCCAACTCACGGGACAGGAAACGTCCGAGGTGCCCGCTGCCACCCGGGATGACGATCTTCATCTGGTCCTCTCCGTCCGACTCCCAGCCTAGCCGACTTTTGAGCGATCGCTCAAATTCTGACCAATGGGTCGAGGCCGGGCTCTAGACTGCCGCCTGTGCCCGTCTCCGGTGATGATCTCGGATTCCTCGAACGCTGCGTCGCCCTGGCCCGCGAGGCCCTGGGCGACGGTGACGAACCGTTCGGCTCGCTGCTGGTCGACGCCGCCGGACTGGTCCGGTTCGAGGACCGCAACCGGGTCAAGGACGGTGACCACACCCGCCACCCCGAGCTGGCCGCCGCACAGTGGGCAGCAGCCAACCTGGAGCCTGCCGGCCGCGCGGCCGCGACCGTCTACACCTCCGGCGAGCACTGTCCGATGTGTGCCGCCGCCCATGCCTGGGTCGGCCTCGGCCGGATCGTCTACGCGGCCTCCTCGGAACAGCTCACCCGCTGGCGGGCCGAGTGGGGACTGGCGCCGGGTCCGGTCGCTCCGCTGCCGATCACCGTGGTGGCGCCGTACCTCCGGGTCGACGGCCCGGCACCGACCCTCGAAGCGGAGCTGAAGGACCTCTACTTCCGCCGCTTCGGCACCTGATCGGTCACCGGTCTGCCAGGCTGTCGGTCAAGGAACCACAGGAGGCCGCCGGATGACTGACGTCTTCGACTTCTCGACCTTCCCGACCCTGACCAGAGAGCGGCTGGTGCTCCGCGAGCTGAGCCCCGACGACGCCGCAGATCTGTTCGTCTGGCGCCGCGACCCGGTGGTGCAGCGGTACAACTCCGAACCGATGCAGACCGTCGCGGAAGCCGGCGCCCTGATCGACGAACTGCGCCGCGAGTACGCCACGGAGACGGCGATCCACTGGGCGGTGACCCTCCGGGACGACGGCCGCGGGATCGCCACCGAGGCGCTGGACGCGCTGCTGCAGTTCGGCTTCGGACCGATGCGACTCAACCGGATCGGGGCCCAGACGATCGCCGACAACCACGAGTCCGGACGGCTGCTGCAGCGACTCGGCTTCCAGCGTGACGGCCGCCGCCGCTCGTACTCACTGGAGGAGGACGGCACCTTCCACGACGGAGCGATCTACGGCCTCCTCCGCGACGAATACCCCCCCCCCCCGCTGAAGCCGGCTTGTCAGAACTGAGGATGGCTATAGCCAACGTCAGTTCTGACAAGTCGGCGGATCAGACGGCGTTGCGGGCGTCGGCGAGCGGGATCACCCGGGCGGTCGCCGTCGCCTGGGCGATCACGGTGCCGTCGAGTTCGGTCAGGGTCGCTTCCAGGTGGGCGATGTCGCCGGCTCGGCGCAGCACCCGGCCTTGGCCGAGCAGCCGGCCGGGGCGGGTGGGGCGGAGGAAGTGGGTGGTGAGGTCGAGGGTCTCCTGGAACTGGTCCGGCCCGAGGGTGGTCAGCAGGGCCGGCCCGATCACGTCGTACAGCATTGCGGCGACGAAAGCGCCAAGGACGTTGCCGGCCGGGTTGGTGAAGTCCTCGCTCGCCGTGAAGGCGATCTCGATCGTGCCCTGATCCGGGTCCGCGTCCAGGAACTCGAAGCCCAGGGTCGTGGCGGCCCGCGGGATCGGTAGCCGGCCGTTCACTCCGTCCCAGAAAGGACCCGTCCGCTCGATGAAGTCAGGGCGTTCGGAGAAGTCAGGTCGATCCGTCATCCCTGCACGTTCCGCCAACCAGGGGTCGTACGGCTCCCAACGAGACCGGCGTCTCACGGACCGGACGGCCGACCACGCGCCTGGTGATCGACCTAGGGTTATTCCATGGCGTCGGTGTGGGGATTTCCGAATCCGGTCAACGAAAAGGCGGCGCGGGTCGTGGCGGGCGGAGTGGTCCTGCTGGCCGTGCTGACCTTGATCACCGGTTGGCACTGGTTGATCGTCCTGCTGGCCGTCGGGTTCGCGGCGCGGGTCGCGTCCGGACCACGGTTCAGCCTGCTCGGCCGGCTGGCCACCCAGGTGATCGCACCGCGGCTCGGGCTGCCGAAGTTCGTGCCCGGCCCACCGAAGCGGTTCGCCCAGGCGATCGGTTTGATCTTGACCACGGCCGCCGCGGTGCTCAGTCTGGCCTTCGGCCTGACCACGGCCGCGACGGTGTTGATCGTGGTCCTGTTGATCTTCGCCACCCTGGAGTCCGTGGTCGGATTCTGCGCCGGCTGTTGGATGTTCGCCCTGCTGATGCGAGTCGGCGTGATCCCGGCCAGCGCCTGCGAGGCCTGCAACGACGTCTGGAGCCGGTATGGCACCGGCTCGGTGATCACCCCCAACAGTTGATCAATCCGGCGTGTTGATCAAGCGGCGGGCCATCACGTGGCAGGCCGCCGCATGATCGACCGCCAGCTCGGTCAGCGCGGGCTCCACTTCGGCACAGAGTTCCTCGGCCAGTGGGCAGCGCGGATGGAACGTGCAGCCGGTGGGCGGATCCACCGGGTTGGGCACCTCGCCGATCACGGTCGCGGTGATCGGCTGCTGGATCGCCGGATCGGGGATCGGGACGGCACCGCGCAGACCTGAGGTGTACGGATGGATCGGCGCATCGAGCACCGACCGCCACGAACCCTGCTCGACGATCCGGCCGAGATACATCACGGCTACCCGATCACTGAGTTGACGGACCATCGCGACATCGTGACTGATGAACAGGAAGCCGAGGTCGAGCTCGTCGCGCAGCCGGGCCAGCAGATTCATCACCTCGGCCCGGACCGACACGTCCAGCGCCGACACGGGTTCGTCGAGCAGCAGGACGGCGGGCTCGACCGCGAGGGCCCGGGCGATGCCGACCCGCTGCCGTTGCCCGCCGGAGAGCTCGTGCGGATATCGGTCGGCGTGCCCGGGCGCGAGCCCGACCTGGTCCAGCAACTCCCGCATCCGGGCCGTCCGCGCCGCCGCGGTCGCGCCGATCCGATGCACCTGCAGCACCTCGGTCAGCGTCCGGCCGATGGTCTGCCGCGGCGGCAGCGAGGAGTACGGGTCCTGGAAGACCAGCTGGATCTTCCGCCGCTGCCTTCGCAACTCGGCACCGCGCAGCGCGGTGAGGTCGACGCCGTCCAAGATCACCCGGCCCGAGGTGGGCGGCTGCAGCCGGACCAGCACCTCGGCCAGCGTCGACTTGCCGCAGCCGGATTCGCCGACGATGCCCAGCGTCTCGCCGCGCGCCACGGTGAGGGACACCCCGTTGAGGGCCTGGACCTCCGCACCGCTCGAATCCCGCACCGGATAACGCTTCACCAGATCGATCGCCTCGAGCATCAGCGCCACTCCTCGACCGGGACCCAGCAGGCCGCCCGGGTCGCACCGCGCTGGGTCAGCGGTGGGTTCGTCGCGCACTCCGGGCGAGCCTGGGCACAGCGCGGCCGGAACGGGCAGCCGGCGTCGTGCTCACCGGGCGCCGGCGGCCGGCCGGGGATCTGCGCCAGCGGCGGCCGGGAGTCGTCGGCCGGGTTGGGCAGCGAGGCCAACAGTCGTTCCGTGTACGGATGCTGCGGCCGGGCGAACAGGTCCCGGACCGGCGCGTCCTCGACGATCCGGCCGCCGTACATGACGATCACCCGGTCGACCAGCCGGGCCACCACTCCAAGATCATGAGTGACCCAGATCGTGGTCATCCCGAGCTCCTGTTGCAGCTCGGCGACCAGCGCCAGGATCTGTTGCTGGATGGTCACATCGAGCGCCGTCGTCGGCTCGTCGGCGATCAACAGCGCCGGCCGCAGGGCCAGGGCCATCGCGATCACCACCCGTTGCCGCATCCCGCCGGAGAACTCGTGCGGATAGGCCCGCACGGTGCGCTCCGGATCCGGGATGCCGACCCGCCGGAACAGTTCCAGGCAGCGCCGCCGCGCCTCGTCCTTGGCCACCCCGTGCACCAGCAGCGCCTCGGTCACCTGGGCGCCGACCCGCATCAACGGGTTCAGCGACGTCATCGGGTCCTGATAGACCATGGCCAGCTCCCGGCCGCGTAACGACCGCAGCTCGACCTCGCCGAGCCGAGCAAGATCACGACCCTGGAACTCGATCCGGCCCCGGGTGATCGTCAACCCGCCGAGCAGCCGCAGCACCGCCAGCATCGTGACCGACTTGCCGGAGCCGCTCTCCCCCACCACGCCGACGGTCTCGCCGCGGCGCAGCGTCAGGTCGACGCCGTGGATGATCTCCAGGTCGCCGGCCGCCACCGCAAGATCATCGAGCCGCAGCACCACGTCGCCGGCCGCCGGTTGATCCGGCGCCGACTCTTCCCGGACCGACGTCATCGGGTACGCCCTCTCGCCCGGCTCGTGGCGTGTCGCGGATCGAGCGCGTCCCGCAGTCCGTCGCCGAGCAGGTTGAGCCCGACCACCATGATCACGATCACCAGACCGGGCGCGGCCATGGTCCACCAGGCGGCGGTGACCAGCGCCCGGGCCTCCAGCACCATCGAGCCGAGTGACGGTGCCGGCGGCGGCGTGCCCAGGCCGAGGAAGCTCAGTGCCGCCTCGGTCAGCACCGCCCAGGACAGCGACAGCGTCACCTGCACGATCACGATCGCCGCCAGGTTGGGCAGCAGGTGCCGGAGCAGGATCCGCGGCACGCCGAAGCCGAGCACGATCGCCGCCCGGACGAAGTTGGTCTCGCGCAGCGACAGCACCGGTCCGCGGGTCACCCGGACGAAGATCGGCAGGTACACGATCGCGATCGCCACGGCCACGGTGAACCAGGTCCGGGTGAACGCCGTCGCCAGGGCCAGCGCCAGCAACAGCGGCGGGAACGCGAACAACACGTTGCTGACGCCGAGGATGGAGCGCGATCCCGGCCCCCGGAAGTAGCCGGCCAGCACCCCGCCGGCGGTGCCGAGCACGGCGGCGATCGCCACCGCGGTGAGGGCCACCAGCAGCGAGTTGGCGGCGCCGACGGCCGAGCGGACGAAGACGTCCCGGCCGAACTGATCGGTGCCGAGCCAGTGCTCCGGCGACGGCGGCCGGAGCCGCGCCAGCGAGTCCTGGGCGACCGGATCATGCCCGAACAGCCCGAGCACCCCACCGACCGCGACCAAGATCACCACCGCAGTGATGATCAATCCGATCAATCCACTCCGACTCCGGGCCAGCCGCGCGATCAAGGACCCGCTGACCGGGCCGGTCGCCACCACGGCGGCATCGGCCGCCACCCGGTCCGCCGCGCTATCCGTACTCATCGGGCCTGCCCTTCGACAGGCTCCGGGAACGATCGCGAGCTCGGGGTTCGGGCGCACCGTGCGCCGGCGATGGGGAGGTGAGGGTGTTCGTTCCCTGAGCCTGTCGAAGGGCCGGCCCGATGCCGCCTCGCTCGTGCGATCGGGGAGTCATCAGCCTTGCCCTTCGACAGGCTCAGGGAACGAACACCCTCTCGTCCACCTCCGAACGGCATGGCGAACCGCCCGCCCTTCGGCAGGCTCGGGGAACGAAACCTCTGGTCGGAGATCATTCGGCCCGGACCCGGGGATCGATGATGCGGTAGAGGACGTCGGTGGCCAAGTTGACCAGGACGAAGGCGAGGGCGATCACCAGCACGGTGCTCTGGACGACGGCGTACTCCTTCTGGTTGATCCCGGTCAGCACCTGGCGGCCGATACCCGGGACGGAGAAGATCTGCTCCACCACGACGGCGCCGCCGAGCAGATAGCCGAACTGGATGCCGGTCATCGTCACGATCGGCACCAGCGCGTTGCGCAGCACGTGCCGCAGCCGGATCCGACCCGGCGGCACGCCCTTGCCCTCGGCGGTCCGGACGAAGTCCTGGGCCCGGACCTCGAGCAGGGCCGACCGGGCGGTCCGCATGATCGGTGCCGCGATGCCGAAGCCGAGCACCAGCGCCGGCATCAGCATTTGTTGCAGGTTGCGACCGGGATCCTGCAGCAGGGTGGCGAAGCGTTCCGCGTTGGGGTTGTAGCCCAGGAACCGGGCCGAGGCGGCAAGCAGGGCCGAGCCGAGCAGGAAGGCCGGGATGCTCAGCCCGGCCAGGCCGACCGCCTGCCCGGCCGCGTCCCGCACCGAGTCCGGCCGGGAGGCGCTGATCATGGCCAGCGGGACGCCGATGATCAAGCCGACCAGCAGCGACAGGACGCCGAGCTCGACGGTGATCGGCAACGCGTGGGCGGTCAGCTCCAGCACGGTCTGCCCGGTCCGCTGGGAGACGCCGAGGTTGCCGGTGAGCAGATTTCCCAACCAGGACAGGAACTGCACCGGCAGCGGCTGATCGATGCCGTAGTACGCGGCGAGGGCAGCCCGTTGCTCCGGGGTCAGCGCGGCGGCCTCGGTGCCCAGCGACGCGGTGATCTGATCACCGGGGATCGCCCGGAGCATGATGAAGACCAGCACCGCGACGCCGAGCAGGATCAGCACCGTCTCGATCACCCGGCGCACGATCGGATGCCGGATCAGCCGGCGCAGCATGATCATTTCAGGGTGACGTCGCGCAGGCTCTGCATCGATCCGTTGGCCATCGGGGTGAACCCGCCGACGTCGCTGGTGGTCGCGGTGAAGGTGAAGCTGGTGAACAGCCAGACCCAGACCGCGTTGTCCTCCAGGTGCCGGGACACGTCGGCGTAGAGCTGCTTCCGCTTCGCCTCGTCCTGGGTCTCCCGGCCCTGGGTGAAGAGTGCGTCCAGTTCCGGCGAGGAGTAGCCGGCGACCTTGTTCAGGTTCCCGGTGCTGGTGAAGTAGCGGCCGTACATCCCGTCCGGATCGGGCCGGCCGCCGTTCAGGGCGATCGCGGTGTCGAAGTCGGCGGCCACCCAGCGGTCGACGAAGGTGCCGATCTCCATCGGTTCGATGGTCAGCGTGATGCCGGCCTCGGCCAGCTGCGCGGCGACCGCCTGGGCCTCGGCCACCGACGTCGCGTACTCGCCCTGGGAGACGATGGTCTTGATCGTCAACCCGTCCGGATGGCCGGCCTGGGCCAGGTAGTCCTTGGCCTTGGCCAGGTCGCGCTGCGGACAGGGCCGGGCGTTCGGGTCGGACTTGTATGCCGGCGAGGTGATCGGCCCGATCACCTCACCCTCGCTCATCGCCGCGCTGTCCAGCACGGCCTGCCGGTCGATCGCGCACTGGATCGCCAGCCGGACATTCTTGTCATCCAAGGGCTTGCGGCGGGCGTTCAGCTGCAGCGCGTGATAGCTCAGTTGCGGCGTCTTGATCACCGAGACCTCGCCGGACTCGGCCGTCTTGGCCACCAGCGGATCGTCGAACACGGCGAGCTGGACGTTGCCCGACTGCAGCGCCGAGACGATCGACGCCTCGTCCGGGATGACCCGGAACTCCGCCGAGGCGATCTTTGCCACGGTGCCCCAGTAGTCCGGATTGGCCTGCAGGGTCAGCGACTCGCTCGGCACCCGCTCGCCCAGGGTGAACGGGCCGCTGCCGTTGGCCTTCGTGGTCAGGCTCTGCTCGGTGTCCTCGGTCGAGATGATCGCCAGGTTGATGCTGGCCAGGCCGGAGATCAGCCCGGCGTCCGGCGCCTTCAGCTCGAGCGTGACCGTGCCCGGATCCGGCGCCTCGATGCCGCTGACCGAGGCGAGGGTGGCCGCGGCCACGGCGGCGGTCTTCTCGTCCTGGATCCGGGTCAGCGACGCCTTGACGTCGGCCGAGTCGAGCTCGGAGCCGTCGGCGAAGGTGACCCCGTCGCGCAACTGGAAGGTGATCGACTTGCCGTCCGGCGCGGTGGTCCACTCCTCGGCCAGCCCCGGCACCACCTCGAGGTTCTGGTCCAGCTCGGTCAGCGTGCTGTACAGGTTCTGCACCACGTTGATCGCCTGGAACTGGGTCGCTTTCCAGGGAAACAGCGTGTCCGGGTCCGACGTCACGCCGACCACCAGCGCACCGCCGCCCTGGTCAGTGCTCGGCTGATCGGTGCCGCCCCCCGTCGGCCCGGCCGAGCAGGCGGCGAACACGGACAGGGCGAGCAGGGCCAGCGCGGCGACGGGCCGGCAGAACGTAGCAGTGGGACTCATGATCGGAGGCCACCTTTCGAGGTTGGCTGACACTCTGTATCGAACCCGCCCGACGTGGCAATACCTACCAGCCGTGGATCATGATCGGCGGCACCCGCCGACCGCCGGCGCGCTCGCCCCGGAGCGCCTCCAGCACCATCCGCTCGTGCGGCACCACCGGCTCGGGCAGCCGGTCCAGGCCGAACCAGCGGAGGTCGGCCGCCTTCTCCGGTTCCATGATCACCGGTTCGCCCTGCCAGGCGGTGACGACGAAGAAGTAGTCGCACCGTTCGTCCTCGTACGTGCCGCGGACATCCTCGGGCTCGCTCCCCGTCCGGTGCAGCGTGCACAGCGGAACCAGATCCGGCTCGGCGACGACGATGCCGAGTTCCTCGGCCGCCTCCCGGATCCCGGCCGCCAGCACCGACTCGCCGGCTTCGACGTGCCCGGCCGCGGCGACCGCCCAGTGATCATCGCGGTAGCCGGTGCCGGACCGGTACTGCAGCAGCGCCTCGTCATCCCGGAGGAAGACCAGGTACGCGGCCGGGACCACCGTGAACCGGTCGACGGACGGCCGGTTCACCGCTCGGGCCGGAGCAGCGGGAACAAGATCGTCTCCCGGATCCCGGCACCGGTGAACAGCATCGCCAGCCGGTCGATGCCGACCCCGAGCCCACCCATCGGCGGCGCGCCGTACTCCAACGCGGTCAGGAAGTCCTCGTCCAGTTGCATCGCCTCCGGGTCGCCGGCGGCCGCGGCCAGCGACTGCTGGACCAGCCGCTCGCGTTGGATCACCGGATCGATCAACTCGGAGAACGCGGTGCACAGTTCGGTGCCGCCGATGATCAGATCCCAGGCCTCGATCAGCCGCGGGTCGCTCCGGTGCGGCCGGGCCAACGGCTCCTTGGAGGCCGGCAGATCACAGATGAAGGTGGGCTGGATCAGCGTCGGCTCGACCAGCTCGGAGAACAGCTCCATGATCAACTTGTCGGCGTTCCAGGCCGGCTCGACCTGGATCGACCGCTCGCCGGCGATCTCCCGCAGCCGCTCGGCCGGCGTATCCGGGGTGACCTCCTCGCCGAGGGCCTCGGACAGCCCGGGATAGACGCCGAGCCAGCGCCACTCGACGCCGAGGTCGACCGGCCCGGCGGCAGTCTGCACCACCCGGCTGCCGAGGCGATCGGCGATGTCCAGAATGATCTTGCGCAGCAGCTCTGCCACGGTCCGTTGATCACCCCAGGCCACGTACGCCTCGAGCATGGTGAACTCGGGGCTGTGGGTGGAGTCGATCCCCTCGTTGCGGAAGATCCGGCCGATCTCGTAGACCCGCTCGATGCCGCCGACTACGGCCCGCTTCAGGAACAGCTCCAGCGAGATCCGCAGCGTCATGTCGATGTCGAAGGCGTTCAGGTGGGTCCCGAACGGGCGGGCGTGGGCGCCGCCGTGCATCAGCTGCAGCACCGGAGTCTCGATCTCCAGGAAGCCGCCCTCGTGCAGGGTGTCCCGGACGCTGCGCATGATCATCGCCCGGGTCCGGACCAGGTCGCGGGCCTGTTCCCGGACGATCAGATCGGCATAGCGCCGACGGACCCGCTGCTCGTCGGAGAGTTCACTGTGCAGCGTCGGCAGCGGCCGGAGCGCCTTGCTGGCCAGCTGCCAGGAGGTCGCCAGCACGGACAGCTCGCCCCGCTTGGACGAGATCACCCGGCCGGTCACCGAGACGAAGTCGCCGAGATCGACGATCCGCTTCCAGTCCGCCAGCCCCTGCTCACCGACCTCGGCCAGCGACAGCATCGCCTGCAGCCGGACCCCGGAATCGTCGAAGGACAGGCCCTCCTGCAGGGTGGCGAAGCAGAGCTTGCCGGTGTTGCGGATGAACACCACCCGGCCGGTGATCGACACGACGTCGTCGGTCTCCTCGCCGGCGGCCAGGTGGGTCCAGTCCTTGCGGACCTGGCCCAGGCTGTGCGTGCGCGGCACGGCGACCGGGTAAGGCGGAATCCCCTCGGCCAGCAGGTCGGCCCGCTTCTGGGTCCGGATCCGCTGTTGTTCGGACTCCTCGATGTCGCTCTCGTGGCTCACCGGGTCAGCCTAGTGCCGGGTCGCTCCTGAAGCGTGGCGGCCGGCGACGTCCGGGTGCGTGCAGCACAAGGCCGACGAGGGAGGGCTGCCGGGTCGCATCGCGACCGAGGAGAACGCAGCGATGTGCGTGCCCGGGCGTCGCCAGACGTCGCGATTCAGGAGCGACCCGGTGCTCGCGATCCGCCGCCGTCAGGTTCGCGGCGATATTGCCCGGGGTTCATCCGCCGGGCTTGCGAAGCTGACCACCGGAACCCCTACGCTGTGGCCCCATGGCTCAACCACCATCCGGCCCGCCGGGATACGGCCAGCCCCACCAGCCGTACCCCGAGCCGTCCGGTTACGGACAGTCCGGCCGGCCGCAGCCCGAACCGCAGGGGTACCCGCAGCCCGGCCAGAACTACCCCGCCCAGCAATACCCCGCGCAGCAGCCGGCCCAGCAGCATCCCGGCCAGCAACCGCAGCAGCCGGTCAGCCAGTCCCAACTGGTCGTCAACCTGCGCAAGCCGTTCGGACTGCTCGCCGACCAGATGGTGACCCCGTCGGTCCGGATCAACGGGCATCAGGCCACGGCGCGCTGGGGACAGAACTTCTATCCGACCCACGCCGGGCAGCACCAGATCGACTGCTCCTCCAGTTACATGTGGCAGTTCGGGCCGCAGTCGATGACCGTGGACATCCCGCCGGGTCAGTCGGTCGAGGTGCACTACTCCGGTCCGGTGGTCACGTTCGGCTCCGGCAAGATGGGGTACGAGGTGCAGCCGCGACCCGGCATGGTCGCCTGGATCCTGATCATCTCGATCCCGGTCGGCATCCTGCTGCTGCTCGTGCTGGTCGGCATCATCGGGGCGCTCACGAGCTAGTACCGCGATCCCGGAGGCATGGCCGCGGGGATCGCCGGACCACTATCTTGGCCGCATGAGCAACTACGGCCAACAGCCGCCCTACGGCCAGAATCCGTACGGCCAGCCGAACCCGTACCCGCAGCAGCCCGGCGGCCAGCAGCCGTACCCGCAACCGCAGCAGCCCTACGGCGGCCAGCAGCAGCGGCCCGGCCAGTACCCCCAGCAGCCGCAGCAGCCGTACGGCCAGGGTCAGCAGCCCCAGCAGCAGTACGGGCAACAGGGACAGCCGCAGTACGGGCAGCAACAGCAGCAGCCCTGGCCGCAGCAGCCGGAACGCCCGCAGCCGCCGGAACTGATCAAGCGGTCGATCCCGGTCAGCACGGCCGAGACCGTGCCCGGCCGCGCGGTGACCGAGATCCTCGGCGAGGTGGTCGGCGTCGTCGCCCGAGCCCGGGAACTGCCGCGCGAACTGCGGACCGCCAATCCGGCCGAGAGTTACGTCGCGCTGCTCACCCGGTCCCGGCAGGATGCGGTCGGCCGGATGATCGAGATGGCGACCGCCGCCGGCGCCGATGCGGTGATCGGGCTGCGGTTCGACTCCAGCGAGATCACCCAGTCGCTGAGCGAGGTCTCGGCCTACGGGACCGCGGTGAAGCTGCAGGGTTCCGCGGCCGACGCCGATCAGCGCAAGGACGAGGACGAGGCGACTCCGCTCCGGGCCGCCGCCGACGACAGCGCACCGGGCGGCAGCACCGCCGGCACCCCGGCCGAGCGATCCGTCGCCCTCGGGTCGCCGACGGAGGGCGTCACCCCGGTCTCCGCCGTGTCGGCGACCGAGTCCGACGCCACCACCTTGAAGCGGCCGGACGACCCCAACCCCTGGCCACCAGCAGGCCAGGGGTGGTCGTCGCAGCCGTGATGGTAAGAATTGAACCCATGAGTGCCGACAAGAACAAGAAGTCCAAGCAACCGGCGGCCGGGGCCGAGAGCGAGACCAAGCGGAAGTTCCGGGAGGCACTTGAGGCCAAGCAGGCTCGCCAGGGCGAAGACCACATCGACAGCAACGATCCCCAGGTGCAGCCGCACGGCCAGATCGAAGCCAAGCGGACCTTCCGCCGGAAGACCGGCTGATCACGCAGTTCGAGTGATCAGCGCAGTTCGAGTGATCAGCGCAGTTCGAGTGATCAGCGCAGTTCGAGTGATCAGCGCAGTTCGAGAGTGACCTGGTCGCCGTCCGGGATGAACCGGACGGCGGCGAGGTCCGGCACCAGCGCGTCCGCGCCGGCCAGATCGGCGCGCGGTGACGTGGTGAGTACGGCGAGCGTGGCGCACCCGGCCCGGCCCGCGGCCTGAACACCCTTCGGGGCATCCTCCACCACCAGGCAGTCGGCCGGGTCGAGATCGAGCCGCCGGGCCGCCTCCAGGAAGGGGTCCGGCTCCGGCTTGCCCCGGGTCACGTCGTCGATGGTGATGATCACCGTGGGCGGCAGCAGCCCGGCGGCGGCGATCCGCGCCTTGGCCAGGATCCGGTTCGCCGAGGTGGCGATCGCGGTCCGGGCGGCCGCCAGGTCGTGCATCGCCTGAGCCGCACCGGGCAGCACCACAATGTCGTCGACGTCGGCCAACTCGAGCTCGTCGATCCGCGCGATCGCCTTCTCCTGCAGGGATTCCGGCAGCAGCAGTCGGACGACGTCGGCCGAGGGCACGCCGTGGAAGCCGGCCAACTCCGCCGCCGTGAACCCGAACTCCGTGGCCCAGGCCGTCCAGGACCGGATCACCGCCGGCGTGGAGTCGATCAACGTTCCGTCCAGGTCGAAGATCACTCCGGCGAAGCGCCGGCCGGCCAGCCCCTGCACGCCCTGCCCCACTCGCCCGCTCCTTCTCTCCTCGATCTGTCCGACCCTGATCAATTGAATCAGCCGCTGCTGGACTGACCACCCTCGCCCGTCGCGTCCCCCTGGGTTCTGGTCGAAGATGTGGCATGCCGCGGTGGGGTCTGTTGCGACCGCCTCACCGGAGCGGTTGGAGTGATCACGACGGCAACGCCGCCGCGGGTCGGTCGTCCTTCGGCACGGTCCCGGGTTCCGGTGAGGTCCCCCCGAGACCCAGGGGCGGAGGTTTGGGTGTTCGTTCCCTGAGCCTGTCGAAGGGCAGGCCCGATCGCGGCGTCGGTCTGCTCTAGGGCAGTACGCCGAAGGACTGGACGACCCGTACTGGCCCTTCGACAGGTTCAGGGAAGGAACACCCAACCCGCCCCTCGCGACGGGACGGCCAGCCGATTCACCGCGATCGGGCCCCCTTCCGATACCCCCACCCACGCCGACTTGTCAGAACTGAGTTGCGCTATGACGCAACTGGGTTCTGACAGGTCGGCTTAGGCGATCTGCTCCACCCCCGGCTCACGAATCGGCCGGAAGCTGGGTGCGCTGATGGCGAGGGTGGGCGTAGTGTCGGTTCGCTGCAGAAATTTCCGGAATCGAGTTGTGAGTGAGTACTCACTCATATACTCTCGATCTCGTGCCCAGAGCCACTCCGATGTCCGCGGACGACCGCCGCGCCATGATCATCGACGCGACCGAGCCGTTGCTCCGCGAGCACGGCCGCGCGGTCAGCACCAAGCAGATCGCCGAGGCCGCCGGCGTCGCCGAGGGCACGATCTTCCGCGTCTTCGACAGCAAGCAGGCGCTGATCGATGCCGTGCTGGAGCGTGCTTTCAGCTCCGAGGTGACGCGGGAACGGATCCTCGACATCCCGACCGATGACGACCTGGTCGACCGGCTGGTCGAGGCGGCCCGGATCATGCAGCAGCGGATGATCGAGAGCTTCACCCTGATGCACGCCCTCGGCCCGCCGGCCGAGCCCAAGGAGGACGACCGCCGGAAGTTCCGGGACAAGATGATCGCCGACAACACGCTGTTGAACGAGACGATCATCGACCTGATCGGGGACGATGCCGATCGGCTGCTGGTCGACGCCCCGGCCGCGGCCCATCTGCTCCGCTCGGTGGTGTTCGCGCTGTCCCACCCGATGATCAACTGGATGCACGGCACCTCCACCGAGGCCACCGACCCGAACGCCATCGTCGATCTGCTGATGCACGGCATCGACGCCACCGGCCCGCCGGACGATCGACCCGATCTGGCCACCGCCTTCGCCGCCCTCTCCGAACCCGGATCCCAACCATGCCCCTGACCTTCCTGTCTCCGAATCCCCCGACACCGACCCCCTCGTCGCGCGTCCGCGCCGTACGACCGACCACCGAACTCCAAGGACGCACATGCTGATCAAGCTTCTCCGGATCTATCTGAGGCCCTACTGGCCTCTCGTCGCAGGTGTCGTGCTGTTCCAGCTGATCGGCACCGTTGCCTCGCTCTACCTGCCCAGCCTGAACGCCTCGATCATCGACGACGGTGTGGCCAAGGGCGACACCGGCTTCATCACCAGCACCGGCATGGTGATGCTGGCCATCAGCGCCATCCAGCTGGTGGCCGCCATCGGCGCCACCTATCTCGGCGCTCGGCTGGCGATGTCGTTCGGCCGGGACCTGCGGGCCGCGATCTTCGACCGGGTGCTGCTGTTCTCCGCCCGCGAGCTGAACCAGTTCGGCGCACCGTCGTTGATCACCCGCAACACCAACGACGTGCAGCAGGTGCAGATGCTGGTGCTGATGACCTGCACCCTGCTGGTGATGGCCCCGATCACCATGATCGGCGGCATCGTGATGGCGCTCCGGGAAGACGTCGGCCTGTCCTGGCTGGTGGCCGTCGCGGTGCCGGTGCTGGCGGTCTCGATCGGTCTGGTGGTGCGCAAGCTCGGCCCGCTGTTCCGGGTGATGCAGACCCAGATCGACGCCGTCAACCGGGTGCTGCGGGAGCAGATCACCGGCATCCGGGTGGTCCGGGCCTTCGTCCGGGAGCCGGAGGAGATCAAGCGTTTCGACAAGGCCAACGGTGAGCTGACCGGGACCGCGATCGCGGTCGGCCGGCTGTTCGCCTCGATGTTCCCGATCGTCATGTTGATCATGAACCTGTCCAGCGCCGCAGTGCTCTGGTTCGGCGCCCAGCGGGTGGACAGCGGGGCCATGCAGGTCGGCTCACTGACCGCCTACCTGACCTACCTGATCCAGATCCTGATGTCGGTGATGATGGCGACCTTCATGCTGATGATCGCGCCCCGCGCGATCGTCTGCGCGGAACGGATCTCGGACGTGCTGAACACCGACTCGTCGGTGGTGATGCCGGCGAATCCAGTCGCGCTGACCTCGGCCAGGAACGGCGAGGTGGAGCTGCGGCGGACCACGTTCGCCTATCCGGGTGCCGATCACCCGGTGGTCCGGGACGTCTCGCTCACCGCGCACCCGGGCCAGACGACGGCGATCATCGGTTCCACCGGTGCCGGCAAGACCACGCTGATCTCGCTGATCCCCCGGTTGTTCGATGCGACCGGCGGCTCGGTCACCGTGGACGACGTCGAGGTCCGTGATCTCGACGGTGACACGCTCTGGTCCAAGATCGGCCTGGTGCCGCAGCGGCCGTACCTGTTCACCGGCACGGTCGCCAGCAATCTCCGGTACGGCAATCCGGAGGCGACCGACGAGGAGCTCTGGCACGCGCTGCGCGTCGCTCAGGCCGAGGACTTCGTGCGGGAGATGCCGGAACAGCTCGAGGCGCCGATCAGTCAGGGCGGCACCAACGTCTCGGGTGGTCAGCGGCAGCGGCTGGCGATCGCCCGGGCGCTGGTGAAGAAGCCGGAGATCTACATCTTCGACGACTCCTTCTCCGCGCTCGACGTGGCCACCGACGCCCGGCTCCGCGCTGCTCTGCGGGCCGAGACCCGGGACGCCGCGGTGATCATCGTCGGCCAGCGGGTGGCCACCATCGCCGACGCCGACGTGATCATCGTCCTGGAGGACGGCGCGATCGTCGGCCAGGGCACGCACGACGAGTTGCTGGCCACCAGTCCCACCTACGCCGAGATCGTTGATTCCCAGCTGAGCGCCGAGGAGGCTGCGGCATGACCGAAGACACCAACACCGAGATCTCGGAGCAACCGAAGGCCAAGGCACCCGAGCGACCCAAGTACCGGCCGACCGGGCCCAGCCTCGGTCCGCCCGGACCGAAGCCGGCCGAGAAGTCGATGAACTTCCTGCCGTCGCTGAAGCGGCTGCTCGGCCACCTCGGCCCGGAGCGGTTCCTGCTCGCCGGCGCCATCCTGCTGGCGATCGTCGGCATCGTGATGAACGTGGTCGGGCCGGTCATCCTCGGCGCGGCGACGGACGTCATCTTCGCCGGCTTCCTGAGCAAGCTGCCGCCGTCGCAGGTGCCGCAGGACATCGCGGCCCGGCTGGACATCATCCCCGGGGCGGGGATCGATTTCGCCCGGCTCGGCCAGATCCTGGCTCTGGCGGTCGTGCTCTTCCTGATCGCCTCGCTGGTCCTCTGGTTCCAGGGCTACCTCGTCAACGGTGCCATCCAGCGCTCGATCTTCCGGATGCGGAACGAGGTCGAGGCCAAGATCAACCGGCTGCCGTTGCGCTACTTCGACAAGCAGCCGCGGGGCGAGTTGCTCAGCCGGGTGACCAACGACATCGACAACATCTCCCAGTCACTGCAGCAGACGCTGAGCCAGTTGCTCACCGCGCTGCTGACCGTGATCGGCGTGATCGTGATGATGTTCGTGGTCTCGCCGGTGCTGGCGTTGATCGCGCTGATCACCGTACCGGTGACGATCGTGATCACGACCTTGATCGGGAAGCGGTCGCAGAAGCTGTTCGTCGAGCAGTGGAAGAACACCGGTGAGTTGAACGCCCACATCGAGGAGGCCTTCAGCGGACACACGCTGGTCAAGGTGTTCGGCCGGTCCAAGGAGGTGGAGTCCGAGTTCGCCGACCGCAACCAGCGGATGTTCAAGGCGAGCTTCGGCGCCCAGTTCGTGTCCGGCACGATCATGCCGTCGATGATGTTCATCGGAAACCTGAACTACGTGATCATCGCGGTCGTCGGCGGACTCCGGGTCGCCACCGGGACGCTGAGTCTGGGCGACGTGCAGGCGTTCATCCAGTACACCCGGATGTTCACCCAGCCGCTGACCCAGGTCGCGTCGATGGCCAACCTGCTGCAGTCCGGCGTCGCCTCGGCGGAACGCGTGTTCGAGGTGCTGGACGCCGAGGAGGAGTCGCCCGAGGCGACCGGCGTGTTGCAGCCCGCCCGCGGCCGGGTGGCGTTCGAGAACGTCTCGTTCAGCTACGAGCCGGAGCAATCGCTGATCACCGATCTGTCGCTGACCGCCGAGCCCGGCCAGACCGTGGCCATCGTCGGACCGACCGGGGCCGGCAAGACCACCCTGGTGAACCTGATCATGAGGTTCTACGAGCTGAAGGGCGGCCGGATCACGATGGACGGCACCGACATCGCCTCGGTGCCGCGCAACCAGCTGCGCTCCCAGATCGGGATGGTGCTGCAGGACACCTGGTTGTTCCACGGCACCATCCGGGACAACATCGCGTACGGGCGACCGGGCGCGACCGAACCGGAGATCATCGCTGCCGCCGAGGCGACCTACGTCGACCGGTTCGTGCATTCGTTGCCGGACGGCTACGACACGGTGATCGACGAGGAGGGCAGCAACGTCAGCGCCGGTGAGAAGCAGTTGCTGACCATCGCGCGCGCGTTCCTCGCCGACCCGGCTCTGTTGATCTTGGACGAGGCGACCAGCTCGGTCGACACCCGGACCGAGGTGCTGGTGCAGCAGGCCATGTCGGCGCTGCGCGCGGACCGGACCAGCTTCGTCATCGCCCACCGGCTGTCGACCATCCGGGACGCCGACGTGATCTTGGTGATGGAGCACGGCGCGATCGTCGAGCAGGGCACGCACAACGAACTGCTGGATCGTCGCGGTCCCTACTTCGATCTGTACAACTCGCAGTTCGCCGGCGCGATCGAGGTCGACGAGCACGCCGACGGACAGGGCGGCGGTGCGCCGGCGGCCGCGGCGGCGCCCGCGATGCGGCGTTGATCAACCTGGCCGCCGAAACGGAGTAGCGAAACGCTTGGACCCGGTGCCCTCAGGGCACCGGGTCTTTGCGTTCGACCGGACCTCAGCTCGCGCGCATCCGGTTGTTGCGCGGATTGTGCTCCAGCTCGGCCAGACCGAGCGCTTCGAGCACCGGCGGCACGTAGTTGGCGAACCGGCCGCGATAGCCCTTGCGCAGGCCGTACCGGCCACCGACCGGGTTGTCCGCGGCGCGCGCCCAGGCCTCGACCGAGCCCGGAGCCGCCGGCTTCTGCTCATCGGCGTTGCCGAGTGGCATCCAGTCCCCGTGCTCGATCAGCATCGCCTTCAGGTCGTCGATGCACCGCAGCTGGTAGCTGAGCTCCGTCGAGCCCACCTGGCAAACCAGCGCGGGCGGTTCGGCCGCCTCGTCCCGATACACCTGATACTGCGACCCGCCCGGCGGCGTGCTGAGCAGCCACGGATCCTCGGCCGTCCCCGATCCCTTGAATTCAGCCATGATCTCCCCTCTCGGAGCCCCTTCGGTCACGATAACTCCAAAGTCACACCGGAGCTGGTGTTCCCTGAGTTTGACGTGCAGACGCTCGGCTCCGTAACCGAGTTCGGCGATGGTGACGTCGGGTTCCGTTCGCTCGTGCAGCCTGGACAACTCGGACGGCCGAGCGTCAGCGGCAGCCGTACGTCGTTGATCAACCGACAGGTCGAACCCACGGCACGACGCGAGCCAATCGATGATCGGTAGTGATCAACTCGCAGCCGAACTGCTCGGCCAGCTCGACATACAGGGCATCGAGGATCCGGAGTCCAGAGCGACGGGTCCAGGCGCCGGCGAGCAGGCCGGGCAGCGGCTGCCGATCGACCGGCGCTTCGTGGAGTGCGGCGACGGCCCGTCCGGCCGTGGTCTCGCCGATCACCGCGGCTCGCTCGAGCCGAGCCAGCGTCGAGATGACCTCGGCGTCGAAGTGAGCCGGGGCCATCCAGGCGTGACCCGACAGCCGGCTGATCACCGCCGGGGCTCGATCAGAGGAGACCAGGACGTCGACCATGGCTGAGGCATCCACCACCACCCGCTCGGGCGCTGCGCCCGGGTCAGTCGTCATCGGCCGCGCCGAACTCAGCACGCGCGGCGTCCAAGGCCCGCATCACCTGATCGTGGCTGACCCCGCTCACCCCTCCGGTGTGTCTGGTCAGCCAGGTGTCGCCGGCAGACCGGGACAGCGCGGCTTCGATCGCGGCCCGCGTCAGGGCGGAAACATTGAGGCCGGCCGCACGAGCTCGGACGGCCAGTTCATCCGGGAGGTAGACGTTGACCCTCGCCATACACACATGATACACACGTTCGAAACTCGGTCAGCGATAACCGGCGGCCTGGAGTTCGTACAGCTCGGCGTACTGGCCGCCGGCCGCGATCAGCTCGTCGTGGCTGCCGACCTCGGTGATCTTGCCGTGCTCCAGCACCACCACCAGATCGGCCGCGGCCACGGTCGAGAACCGGTGGGTGACCAGCAGGGTGATCGCGTTCCGCTCGCGGGCCTGATGGGCGGCCGCGGCGTAGCGGTGGAACAGCTCATGCTCGGTCGCGGCGTCCAGGGCAGAGGTGGGTTCGTCCAAGATCAGCAACAGCGGGCTGGGCCGCATCATCGATCGGCTGATGGCCAACCGCTGCCACTGCCCGCCGGACAGGGCGACGCCCTGCTCCCAACTGGTGCCGAGCTGGGTGTCCAGGCCGCGGGGCAGCGATTCGATCACCGAGTCGGAGGCCCCGACCCGCACCGCCCGTTCGATCTCATTCCGGTCGGCGAGTACGGTGACGTCGCCGAGACCGATGGTGACTCCCGTGGTGAACTCGAACCGGGCGTTGTCCTGGAAGGCGGCGGAGATGCTGCGCCGCCAGGCGAGGGTGTCGTAGTCGGCGAGATCGATCCCGTCGATGATCACCTGGCCGTCGGCGGGTTCGTAGAGACCGGCCAGGATCTTCACCAGGGTGGACTTGCCGGCCCCGTTCTCGCCGACCACCGCGACCACCGTGCCGGGTGGCAGGTCCAGGCTCACCTCCGACAGGCTGTCCCGCTCGGCGCCGCCGTACCGGAAGCTCACCCGGTCCAGCCGGATGCCGCTGGTCAGGGTGGCCGGCACCGGCTCCCGGCCCTGATGTCGGCCGGCGACCTCGGCCGCGTAACCCTCCAGCCACAGATAGCGATCTGTGTTACGGACCACCCGGACCAGGCCCTGCACGGTGTTGGAGACCGTGCCGCTGACGCCCTCGAGGCTGCGCACCACGGTCAGCGCGACGACCAGCGACTGGATGGTCGACCGCCCTTCGAGCACGTCGAACGTCATCCAGACCAGCAGCGCCCCGGCGGCGGCGAAGAACAGGATCGAGAAGCCCGCCCCGAGCAGCCCGGCCCGACCCGCGTGCCGGACACCAGGGCTGCGCCAGGCTGTGAGCGCCTCCCGGACCCGGGCGACCAGCCGGCGCTGCAGCCCGAAGACGCGGATCTCCGCCCCAGGGGTCGGCGTGGTGGTGAGGTCGACCAGGTGCCGGGCGAGCCGACCCGGAGCGGCGCCCTGTTCCTCCGCCTGCCGGCCCCACCGGGACAGCAGACCGGAGGCCAACAACCGCGGCGCGCCGACCAGGGCGAGGACGAGCAGCCGCCAGTCCGCGGTGCCGGCCACGATCAAGATCGTCACCGTGTACGCGGCTGTGTTCACGATGTTCAGCGTCATGTTGTACGCCGAGCCGAGCGCATCGCCCTCGTCCCGGAGGATCTGCAGTTGATCAAGGTACTTCGGCGATTCGAGATGATCAACGGTCTCGATCTCGCCGGTGATCCGGGCGATCTTCTCGTCGAAGGCGAAGCCGACCCGCTCCATCAGGTCGACCCGGGCGCTGGTGCCGACCACCTGCAGGTAGTTGTTGACCGCGGTCGAGCCGACCAACGCAATCGCGGCCAGCAGCATCCGACCAAGATCACCGGCGATGGCGCCGGCGGCGAAGATCCCGATGAACAGCGGGATCAGCGCCATCAACACCTTGCCGACCAGCTCGCCACCGGTCAGCACGGCCAGCCGCGGGCTGACCTTGAATGACATCCCCAGGACCAGGCCCAGGCCACGCAGCGGGTGCGGCTTCATCGGTGATCACCCGCTCCGCCGGGCCCGGTGAATCTGCTGGCCTGCAACGCGAACATCGACGCGTAGGCACCCTGGGCCCGGATCAGTTCGTCATGGCTGCCGTCCTCGACGATGCCGCGCTCCGGATCCAGGACGACAATCCGGTCGGCCCGCCGGGCGCCGGACAGCCGGTGGCTGACCAGGATCGTGGTCACCGACCGGCTGACGTCGAGCACCTTGTCGAACAGCGCCACCTCGGCCCGGACATCGAGGGCGGCGGTCGGCTCGTCCAAGATCAACAACCCGGCACCCCGCTCGACCGCGGCCAGCGCCCGGGCCAGCGCGACCCGCTGCCACTGGCCGCCGGACAGGTCCGTGCCGCCTTCGTACTCCGGCGAGAGGACGGTGTCCCAGCCGCCGGGCAGGGCTTCGAGGACAGGACTGCCGCCGGCCCGCTGCAGCGCCCGGGCCCCGACCTGCTCGAGATCGTCGGACGACCCCGCCGCCGATTCCCTCAAGCTCACGTTGTCCCGCAGCGGGAGCTCGTAGTGGACGAAGTCCTGGAAGATCGCCGCCACCCGACCGGCCGCGTCGGTGCCGGCCGGATCCAGCCCGGCGATCCGGACCCGACCTTGATCGGGTTCGTACAGGCCACACAACAGCTTGACGATGGTGGACTTGCCCGCCCCGTTCACGCCGACGATCGCCACCGACTGCCCGGCCGGAATCCGCAGACTCACCCCGCGCAGGACCGGCTGATCCCGGGTCGGGTAGCTGAAGCTGACCGCGTCAAGATCGACTTCGGCCGGCCCGGCAGCAGAACTGCGTGGCGGCACCAGGAGCTCGGTGCCCGGCCGGGTGGGCGGCAGCCCGACCTGCTTCCGGAGCTCGGCGGCCGCGGCCGCGGTGGTCATGTTCTGGGTCAGTGACGTCTGTTGATCACCGAGGATCCCGAACGCCTCCAGCGCCAGGACGGCTGGCACGATCGTGACCACGCCGCCGACCCCGACCGCACCGACCGACACATCCCGGGCCAGCAGGGCCAACGCGCCGCCGATCACCACCGCCATCGCCAGGCAGGCCAGATAGACCGGCCGCAGCCCGACCCGGCGCTGCGGCCACAGCTGCGACATCGCGGCGAACCAGTGCGACCGATAGCGCTCGACCAGCCAGTCGGTCAGGCCGAAGATCCGGACCTCCTTCCCGGCCGGCGGCTCGACCAACAGCCCGCGTGCATACTTCGCCCGCCGCATGTCGTCCGAGCCCGTGGTCAGCACCTGATCGAAGGAGGCCTCGATCCACCGGGTGAACATCCGGGACACCAGCACGAACGCGCCGACCACCAGCAGCGCCACCCACCAGCGCCAGGACAGCAAGATCAGCAACGCCCCCACGCCACCCAGCCGGACGCTGAGCACGGTCCAGGTGCTCTGCGTCCCGAACCAGAAGGTCCAATCCCGGGTCGCCGCGACGACCGACTCCAACCGGCCCGAGAAGCCGGGCGAATCCAGCGCCGCCAGCCCCCGCGGCCGGACGCCGGTCTCGGCCACCAGGGTCTGCACATGCACGATGTAGCGCGCGGTCACCACCTCGGTGACCCAGCCGAGCACCGCCGCCAACCCCGGCCCGAGCAGCAACAATCCACCCACCAGGCCGAGCCGCCACCAGGTCGCCTGAGCCGCGACCGACCCGGCACCCTGATCGACCGCAGCGACCAGTGAGTTCGCCAGCTCACCGATCGCGACCAGCAGCACCGTCGACGTCGCGGCGCCCGCCACCGTCAGCAGCAACGCCGCCGAGGCCCACAGCGGACCCGCGTGCCACAACAGCCGGACGTAGACCGCCGTCCGCGACACCGATCCCCACAGGCGTGCCCGAAGCGAGGACTCGGCGTCCGGAGCTACGTCGTTGTCCGCGGCCACCACCGCAATCTAGCCGTCGAGCACCTCCTGCCGCCTGGCAAATTTCCCAGCGTTGTCTGACCTGGCTTGCCCTTCGGCAGGCTGGGGAACGAACAGCCTCGCTCCTAGTGTGCGGCCCTGGGCGGGTTCGTCGACCAGGACCGAGCCCCGGAGACACCATGCGGAGGTTTGGGTTTCGTTCCCTGACCCTGTGGAAGGGCAAGCCGGATGATCTCGATCCCTAGGATAAACTCCGCATGACGGAGTTCTGAGTCCGCAGGTCGAAGGAGTGCAGGGATGCCCGGGCCAACGATGACCATCGACCATCTCGAACCCGGGCCGGCGGCGTCCTGGGTCGAAGATCAACTGACGGCGACCCTGCTCGACCGTGGCGTCGGGCTCCCGGCGCCGGGATCGGCCCCGGAGTTCCGGCTGCTGATCTGCCCGCCGGACAGCGAGCCGGCTCGCGCCCTCGCCACCCGGTGGCGGCAGCGGCATGGCGCGGAGTTCGCAGCGACCGCGGAATCGTTCGCGATGGTCAGCGACGGCTCGACGGTGACGATCACCGGTTCCGACGACCGCGGCCTAGGCTACGCGCTGTTGGAGTTGGCCGATATCGCCCGGTACGCCGACGACGTGCCGGCCGCGTTCCGCGGGCTGCGGGACTACCTGGAGCGGCCGTACAACCCGGTCCGCGCGATCACCCGGATCCTCACCTCGGCCGCGACCGACCTGGCCTGGCTGCACGACCGGTCGTTCTGGACCGACTATCTGTCCGAGCTCGCGGGGCAGCGGTTCAACCGGTTCAACCTCGGCCTCGGCACCGGCTACGACTACCTGATCGACCGCCGGGTCGCCGACAACTACCTGTGCTTCGCCTACCCGTTCCTGCTCGACGTCTCGGGCTTCGAGGTCCGCGCAGCCGGCGTCGACGACGCGGAGCGGGCCCGCAACCTGGCGACGCTCCGATTCATCGGGGTGGAGGCGACCCGGCGCGGGATCGAATTCGGGCTGGGGCTGTGGAACCACGCCTACCGCTACGACCCGGCCGCCGAGACCGAGCGCTGGCCGATCCGGGGCCTGGACGCGGCGAGCCACGCGCCGTACTGCCGGGAGGCCTTGAAGACACTGCTGATCGCCCTGCCGGACGTCCGCCGACTGACCTTCCGGGTGCACTTCGAGGGCGGCGTGCCGGAGCCGACGCACGAATTCTGGCGAGTCGTGCTCGGCGGCCTGCCCGACGTCGGTCGGGCCGTCGGACTCGACCTGCATGCGAAGGGGGTCGGCGACGATCTGCTGGCGATCACCACCGATCTCGGTGTGCCGCTGACCCTGTCCGCCAAGCACTGGGGCGAGCACCAGGGGCTGCCGTACCACCAGTCGTCGATCCGGGAGAAGGAGCGGCTCGGCCGGCGACGGACCGATTCGGGCGACGCGGCGAAGGGCACCGGCCACCCCGACGCGCGGGCGAAGGGGACGCAGACCACCAGCCAACGCAGCTTCACCCGCTACGGGTACGGCGACTTCGCGCACACCGACCGGCCGTACTCGCTGCTGCACCGGGTCTGGCCCGGCACCCAGCGGGTGCTGCTCTGGGGCGACCCGGCGCTGGCCGCGGGCTACGGCCGGCACGGCCGGTTCGCCGACGCGCTCGGCCTGGAGTGGTTCGAACCGCTGTCGTTCTTCGGCAAGAAGGACAGCTCGACGACCGGGTCACCCGGCGGGGCCCGGACCAGTCGCGCGCTCTATCGGGATCGGGCGCTGCAGGCGGCCGGGGACGACTGGCGCAAGTATCGCTACACCTATCGGCTGCTCGGCCGGGCCGGCTACGAGCCGGACACCCCGGTCGAGGAACTGACCCGATCACTGCGCGGCAGCTTCGGCGCGGCGGCCGGCGCGATCACCGACGCGCTCGGCGCGGCCTCCCGGGTGCTGCCGTTGATCACCGTCGCACACGCGCCGTCGACCGCCTGCAACGTCTACTGGCCCGAGGTGGCGACGCCGGTGCCGATGGTGCCGCGGACCGGCCCGGCTTCCGATCCGTTCCGCGAGGAGCACGGCTGGCCGGCCAACTCCGACTTCGACATGATCCCGCCGTACGGCTTCGGCAACGTCAGCCCGCTGGACCCGGAGTTGATCTACGGCGTGGACGAATTCGCCGCGGATGTGCTGGCCGGCCGGCGGCGCGGCAAGCACACCCCGATCGAGATCGCCGGCCGGCTGGACGCCCTGGCCGACACCGCCCTGGCCGGGCTGGCCGAGGCGACGGCGGCGCTGCCCGACGCCGCCGATCCCGAGTTCGTGATCATGGCCACGGACATCCGGATCCAGGCCGGGCTGGCCCGGCACTTCGCGGCCTCGTTGCGATCCGGCGTGGCGTACGCCCTGCGGTCGCTCGGCCGGCCGATGCTGGCTCGCGCCGTTGATCACTACCGGGCGGCGGTCGCGGCCTGGGAGACGGTGATCACCGCCGCCGAGCCCTATGTCGATGATCTTCCGTTCGGTCAGACCGACTATTCGCGCGGTGCCTGGGCAGCCCGACGGCCGGTGCTGCAGGCCGACCTGACCGGCCTGGAACGGGAGCTGGCCGGTGCGGCGGACGATGACCGGGTGGATCCGGCGGCGACCGAGGCGTCGTTGATCACGGCCGCGGCGCCGACCGGGCGGCACACGCCGCCGGAGCGGCTGCAGCCCGGCGCCGACCTGCCGATCAGCTGGCAGACCGACGACCAGCGGGTGACCGGAGTCCGGCTCCGGTATCGGCCGGTGAACCAGGCGCTGGCGTACCAAGAGGTTGAGCTTGATCGGGACGGCGTTGCGTTCAGCGGCTCCATCCCGGCGGCGGTGACCGGCGGCCCCTATCCGGTGCAGTACTTCTTCGAGGTGCTCGCCGAGGACGCCGCCTGGCCGTACCCCGGCCTCGCAACCGACCTGTCCAACCAGCCCTACTACGTCATCCACCGCGACCCGACCACCACCTGGGGCCGCGACTGAAGCCGACTTGTCAGAACTGAGGTTGGCTCTAGCAAGCCTCAGTTCTGACAAGCCGCAGTCCCACCTGGCGCAGGGGCACCTATTTTCGGACCAGTCGGCTTATCCGGCGGACTGGAGACGGCCGCCGGAGCGGACCCAGCGGGCCAGGCCGCCGTCCAGCCGGCGGACCGGATAGCCGGCGCGCTCCAATTGATCGACGGCCTTCCCGGAGGCGAAGCAGTACGGGCCCTCGCAGTAGGCGATCACGTCATGATCATCGGGCAGCTCGTCCATCCGCTGCCGCAGCTCGGACAGCGGGATGGAGACCGCACCCGGGATGTGGCCGCGGGCGTACTCCTCGGCCGGGCGGACGTCGATGATCACCGTCTGCTGGTCCCGCAGCCGCTGCCGGAACTCCTTGATCGAGATCCGCTGCAGGCCGCCCGGCTTACGGCTCAGCTCGTCCAGCTCGACCTTCATCTCGGCCAGCGTCTCCTCGGCGAAGCCCTGGAAGTCGCCGAGGAACTTCGACACCTTCCGGCCGGCCAGCCGGTAGTGGATCCGGACCCCTTCCCGGCGGGTCTCGACCAGCTGCGCGGCCCGCAACTGCTGCAGCTGGGCCGACGTGTTCTTCACCGGCTGCTCCGCGGCCCGGGCCAGCTCCTCAACCGTGTGCTCGCCCTGCTCCAGCAGGTCGAGCAGCCGCAGCCGGACCGGATTGGAGAGCGCCTTGCCGAGCCGGGCCAGCTGATCGTAGACCCCACTGTCGTCGAGCTCGGTCGACTCCGGACGGTTCATGATCACTCCCTTCGCGATCCTGACTTGAGTGCCCGCAGGGCGACCACCAGGGCCAGCACGCCGACCACAGCGTAGCCGTAGCCGAGGAACTGGGCCGAGCCGACGATGGCCGGCCCGCCCAGGCCGACCAGCAGGCCGGCGAGCGCGGAGCCGAACGCGTTGGAGATCAACTGCACGGTGTTGACGCCGGCCGCCGCCTGCTGTGCCTCGGCCGGATCCCGGCTGATCGCCATCACGGCGGGCATCCAGTGCACCAGCGCCATCCCGATCCCGGCGCCGGCGACGAACAGCGCGACGAACCACAGCCCGATCCGGATCGGTCCGGCACCGTCGACCTGCAGGAACGTGTACGCGGCCAGCCCGGCCGCGACCATGATCGGCCCGGCGATCCGCGCCGCCCGAGTGGCGGCGGGACGGGAGATCCCGCTGTTCAGGATCGCCGCCAGGCTCCAACCCCAGGACAACGAGGCGCCCAGCAGCCCGGCCCCGAGCGGCGACAGGCCGCCGATCCGCTGGCCGAACAACGGCAGGAACGCCTCCACGGTCGAGGTGATCGCCAGCACGGCCACACTGAGATAGAGCCAGCTCAACACCGAGCCGCGGCGGAACGTCCCCGGCGGCAGCACCCGGGCCGTGCCCGAGCGCTCGGCCAGCACGAAGCCGATCACCAGGATCACCGCGACGATGATCAGGCCGATCATGATCATCGGTAGACCGACCACCGACGCGATGCTGACAGCCGTGGTGGCCAGGGTGAGCAGGATCAGCGACCCGGTCGGAACTCTGCTCGGCGTGATTCCGGCCGTCGCCTCGGACCAGGCCGGCATCGCCCGGCGGGCCAGCAGGGCGATGCCACCGGCACTGGCCGCCAGCAGCAGGAAGGCGCCGCGCCAGGCCCCGACCTGGGCGAACACACCGCCGAGCACCGGTCCGACGACGTTGCCGATGCCCCACATCGCCGAGGTCAGGCCCAACGAGCGTTTCCACAGCCGCTCCGGCTGCACCATCCTGATCACCGCGAAGGCGAGCCCGGCCAACAGGCCGCCACCGAGACCCTGCAGGCCGCGGCCCACCAACAGCACCGGCATGCTCGGCGCGAAGGCCCCGACCAGGCTGCCGACTCCGAACAGGCCGAGCCCGATCCAGTACGAGCCGCGCGGGCCGTAGCGGGTCAGGGTCCGGCTGACCAGCATCGAGGTGATCACCGAGGCGATCAGGAAGACCGTCATCGCCCAGGCGTAGAGCTCCATCCCGCCGATCTCGGCGACCGCGCTCGGCAGCAGGCTGGTGGTCAGGTAGACGTTGATCGCATAGAGCGCGACCCCTCCGGCGAACACGATCACCGGCCCCCGCGCCCCGGGACCGAAGAGGTCCCGCCAGCCGTCACCCTCGCCGATCGGCCTTCGTCCGGGCATCACCTTCTGACTCATAATCTAAGGATCGTTAGAATACGAGATATTGTCAAACGGTAACGGCGACCGCCCCGGCATTGCCCGGCCCGTCGCGCAGGCGCACCATGGAGAGGTGACCACAGCTCCGCCCACCGAGCGCCAGGCCGCCGGGCCGCCGCCCGGGCCACCGTCCGCACCGCGCGGCGGGATCGCGGTGCTACGCGGCGCCGCCACCGGGTTGCTCGGGCTCGGCATCGCCGAGTTCGGCGCAGCCCTGCTCGCCCCCGACGGCTCGCCGCTGGTCGCCGTCGGTGATGCGGTGATCGCCACCCTGCCCGGGCCGATGATCAACTTCGGCAAGACCGTGCTGGGCACCGCCGACAAGCCGGTGCTGATCATGATCATCGCCCTGGTCAGCCTGGCCGTGGCCGGCTTCGCCGGCTGGGCCGAGCTGCGCGTCCGGTTCACCGGGATCGTCCCGGTCGCGGTGCTCGCCGGGCTGGCCCTGCTCGCGATCGGCGCCCGCGGTCCGGACTCGGCGCTCGCCTATCTGCCGATGATCATCGGCAGCGTGGTCGCGTACCTGATCTTGCGGGTGCTGCTGGCGCCGCTGCGCCCCCAGCCGACCGGCCCGGTCTCGGCGAGCCGCCGCAACCTACTCGGCAGCACCATCCTGGTCGCCGCCCTGGGCGCGGTCGGCACGGTCGCCGGCCGGGCCCTGGCCGGCGCCTCCCAGGCGATCACCGAGGCCCGAGATCGGGTGCTGCTGCCGAAAGCCGCCAGACCGGCCGCTCCGGTGCCCGCCGGAGCCGAGCTCGGGCTACCCGAGCTGACGCCGTACGTCACCCCGAACGCGGACTTCTACCGGATCGACACGGCGCTGCAGGTGCCCCGGATCGACCCGGCGAACTGGTCGCTCCGGGTCTACGGGTTGGTCGACCGGGAGATCACGATCAGCTTCGCCGAGTTGCTGGAGAAGCCGCTGGAGGAGCATCTGGTCACGCTCTGCTGCGTCTCCAACGAGGTCGGCGGTTCCTTGATCGGCAATGCCACCTGGCTCGGCTATCCGATCCGCGACGTCCTCGCCGCCGCCGGAGCGCAGGCCGGTGCGGACATGGTGCTGTCCAAGAGTCAGGACGGTTTCACCGCCGGGACGCCGCTCGAGGTGCTGACCGACAAGAACCGGCAGTCACTGCTCGCGATCGGCATGAACGGCGAACCGCTACCGCTCGAGCACGGCTTCCCGGTCCGGATGGTCGTGCCCGGCCTGTACGGCTACGTCTCGGCCACCAAGTGGGTGGTCGAACTGAAGGTGACCACCTTCGAAGCGGATATGGGCTACTGGACGCCGCTCGGCTGGTCGGCCCTCGGCCCGATCAAGATCGCGTCCCGGATCGACACCCCGCGCAGTGGCGTCAAGGCCGGCACGGTGATGGTCGCCGGGGTCGCCTGGGCCCAGCACACCGGGATCAGCCGGGTCGAGGTCAAGATCGACAACGACGCCTGGCAGGAAGCCCGGATCGCCGAGGTGACCGGGCCGGACACCTGGCGGCAATGGGCCTTCGAGTGGGCGGCCAGCCCCGGCAACCACCTGATCACCGTGCGCGCCACCGACGCCACCGGTCGGGTGCAGACCGATCAGACCGCCCCGCCGGCGCCGGACGGCGCCTCCGGCTATCACACCGTTTCGCTCAACGTGAGCTGAGCCGGGTCACTCCAGCCATTCGGTCTCGAACTCGCTGCCGGCGTGGATGTGCACCGCCTCGTAGCCCTCCGGGCCGGTGGCGAACTTGTGCGCCACCTGGGCCGGCACGATCAGCACCTGGCCGGCCTGGCCGACCACCTGCTCGTCACCGACGGTGAAGGTGGCGGAGCCGCGGCGGATGATGAAGGTCTCGGCGTACGGATGCCGGTGCAGCCGTGGCCCGACGCCCTCCTTGGTCGTCGACTCGAGGATGATCGAGATGTTCGCGTCGCCGGGCAACTGGGTGTAGTTCTGGTCCCAGTTCTCGCCGTCGTCGCGGCCGTCCTCACGGTTGATCACGAAGCCGTCCATGCGCCGAGGGTAATCGACGATGCAACCACGTGCCGCCGTTCCGGGCCGGACAGCAGACGAGAGGGTTTCGTTTCCTGAGCCGGTCGAAGGGCAAGCTCGACGGCCGGTGCAGATCAACCCGTCAGGGCACGGGCCAGCCAGTCGAAGGATCGGCGGCCGCTCACCTCATGCCCGCCGGGGTGCAGGTCGGAGTCGAGTTGATCGGCAGCACCGGCAGCCGCATAGGCGGCGCCGACCTGCCGTACCGCCTGCTCGAATCCCGCCCGGGGAAAAATCGGATCCCGCTCGCCCGACTCCAGGAACAGCGGCCGCGGCGCGATCAGCTCCAGCAGGTCCGGCTGCTCGGCCAGCCGCAGCACGCCGGGCAGATAGTTGCAGGCGCAGTGCCGGACGGAGCGGATCGAGGCGGCGAACGTGTTCGGGTAGCCGACCAGGACGGTCCCGGCGATCCGCTCGTCCAGCGCCGAGACGATCATGGAGAGCATCGAACCGCCGGAGTGTCCGGCGATGCCGATCCGGTCCGGGTCCACGTCCGGCCGCCCGGCCAGGTAGCCGAAGACGCCGAGCAGCTCGGCGACCCGCATGCCGGCCAAGGTCGCGCCCTGCAGCAGCAGCGTGGTGGCGAGCCGATAGCAGGAGTTGCCGGCCTCGGCGTCATAACCACGGTCGGCCTCGCTGCGCCGCTCGCCGAAGCCGACCACATCCGGGGCGATCACCAGCAGGCCGCGCCGGGCCATGGCCACGGCGAAGTGGTGATGGCCGTCATGATCATCCGGATCCGGCTGGCCGTCCGGCAGCAGGCCGGTGAGCTGCCGGCTGCCGTAGCCGTGACCGTGCACGGCGAGCACGGCCGGACCCGGCACGGGGCGGCCGTCCGGCACCAGCACGTAGGCCCGGAATCGCAGCCCGGCCAGCACTTCCAGCTCGATCCGGTCCCGGCGGAAGCCGTCGCACTGCACCTGCTCGATGATCACCGCGTCGGCCGGCGGCGGCTGCGCCGGGAAGGGCTCGGTCAGCGAGGTCAGGTAGTCGATCAGTCGCGTCCGGCGCGACGGGTCGGCCGTGAGCCGCTGCCGGGCCGCCAGCGCGGACCGGTCGAGACCGGCCAGCACCGGGTCGGCGCCGGCGGAGGTTTCGATCACCCGGTCAGCCATCGATCATGCCCTGCACCTCGGCCGTGAACTGCTCGGCCGCCGCCTCGGCGGTGAGCCGGCCGAAGAAGATCTCGGAGACGAAGCGGGCCAGCACGTTCTGGACGTCACTGGCGCCGACCGGCGGGGTCGGCGGCGCTTCCTTGATCGTTTCCGCCAGGCCGTCCAGGAACCGCAACGACTCCAGGTCGACCGGCCGCAGTGCCTGCTCCACCGCCGGCCGGGTCGCAGTGTTGATCGGCGCGCCACGGTCGACCAGCAGGGTCTTGGCGGCCTCCGGGTCGTTGATCAAGAAGTCGAGGAAGGTGATCGCCGGCTCGCGCCGGGTGGTCCGCGCGGACAGCGACCAGAACATGCTCGGCTTGTAGTACATGCCGTTGGCGGCCGGATCGCCGGTCCGGCTCGGCGCACGCAACTGGACCAGCTTGCCGCCGGTCGTACCCTCCAGCGACCCGAGCTGATTGGTCCAGTACCAGGTCATCGCCGCCCGGTTGGTGCCGAACGCGGACTGCTCCAGGGAGGCGCCGGCCTCCTCGACGGCCTGCTCGGCGGTCGGCCCCGCACCACTGGTCATCAGTCCGTGCAGCTCGGCGAAGAACAAGGCCAAGGTCGCCGGCTGATAGCCGAGCCGGCCATCGTCGGTGTAGAGCTGCTGGCCCTGCTGCCGGAGCCAGATGATCAGGTACGCCTCGTTGACGCCATAGGTGGTGCCGAGGATCTTGCCTCCGGAGTCCTGGCCGATCTTGGCGGCGACCTCCCGGTAGTCGTCCCAGGTCCAGGTCTCGTCGTCGGGCAGTTCCACCTCCGCATCCTTGAACAGCTGAGGATTCGCGACCACCGAGTACGCGTTCTGGCCGGTGCTGATGCCGTACAGCTTGTCGGTGTAGCTGCCGGCCGCGAGCGCTTGTTGATCAATCGTGGACAGGTCGAGGCCCGCCGCCTCCCGCAGGTTCATCAGTGCCCCGCGATCGCCGTACTCGGCGATGTATTTCTGATCCATGTTGATCACGTCCGGCGCGTCGTTCGCGGCGGTCATGGTGGCCAGCTTGTCCCAGTAGGTCGACCACTCGCCGGGCTCCGGCGCCACCGGGACGTCGGGATGCGCAGCGGTGAACAGATCGATCACGGCCTGGGTCTGCCGATTCAGATAGTCGTTGCCCCACCAGGTGAACCGCACCGGCCCGCCACCGGGCCCTGCCGTATCGGAGCGACCGCAGCCGACCAGCCCCAACAACCCCAACCCACCGACCCCGGCCAACCAGTCCCGCCGTGTAACCATCCGACCCTCCTCGACCCTGAGAAACCGCTCTCCCACCATAGTTGGGTTAGGTCGGGACGGCTAGGCCAGGGCGGCTTGAGATTCGGCGAAGAAGCGGTCGGCGGCGGCCTTGCCGGTGATCTTGCCGAACAGGACGTCGGAATGGGCGCGGGCCAGGACGTCGCCGAGGATGGTGCCGCCACCGGGCGGCGGGGCGGGCGGAGTGTCACCGAGCTCCGGCTCCAGGTCCGCGATGAAGTCGGCCACCCGCCGGCCCTCCGGGGTCAGCTTCGGCCCGATCGCGGTCGCGATCTCGGTATTGGCCGGGTAGCCGCGCTCGTCCAGGCAGATCGACGCGCAGTCAACCGTGTTCACCCACCAGTTGATCAACTCGGCGACCTGCTCCGGATGCTCGGTCCGGCTGGACGCCGACCACAGCATCGACGGGTGGTACCAGGCTTGGCGATCTTGCGGCTTCCCGGTCACGCTCGGCAATCGAAGCATGGCGATCTCGCCGCCGGCCGCCTTGGTCATCGCGGCCAGCTGGTTGGACCAGAAGATCGCGAACCCGGCCCGGCCCTCGGCCAGAGTGGACTGCTCCAGCGACTTGCCCTCTTCCTCGGTGATCACCTCGGCCGGCGGCAGCGCCTTGGCCTTGAGATAGCTGTCCATCAGGGCGAAATAGGACTCAAGATCAGCAGCGGTGAAGGCCAGTTGGCCGTCGGCGGTGAACAGATCGGCACCGTGCTGACGTAGCCAGGCCTGCATGGTCTTGTCGCTGAACGGGCTTGCGGTGCCGTACGTGCCGGCCGGTGAGCCGGCGGTCACCTCGGCGGCAAGATCACGGTAGTCGTCCCAGGTCCAGGTCTTGTCGTCCGGCAGCTCGACACCGGCCTGGTCGAGGACCTTCGGGTTGGCCATGATCACCGGGGTGTTGATGCCGGCGTTGATCCCGACCAGCTTGCCGTCGACCCGGCCGGAGTCCAGCGTGCCCGGGCCGAACTTCGCGGTGTCGACCAGCTCGGCGAGATCGAGCAATGCCCCCTTGGAGCCGTAGTCGCCGATGAACCCGTCGGCCATCTGGATCAGGTCCGGCGCGTCGTTGGCCGCGGTCTGCGTCGCCAGCCGTTCCCAGTACGCGGAGAACTCGGCCGGCCGGGCATCGATCGCCAGGTCCGCGTGCTGCGCCAGGTAGGCGGCGATGGCCTGATTGGTCTGGGCGTTGCGCAGTTCGTTGCCCCACCAGGCGAACTGGAGGGTCACCGTTCCGCCTTGCGGGGCGCCACTGTTCCGGCCGCAGCCGGCGAGTCCGGCCGTGGCCAGCCCCGCCGCCAGCCCACCGGCCGCGCCGAGCACGGCGCGTCGAGTCATTTCTGCCATCGTTCCTCCACGCTGAGAAAGTGGTTTCCGATGCCAGGCTAATGACCATGCAGGACTGGGTCAATATTCAGTCGAAGGTGCGCCCGTCGATCCGCTCCCGGAGCAGGTCGGCGTGGCCGAGATGGCCCGCGTACTCCCGGATCAGATGGAGATAGAGCCAGCGCAGTGACAACTCGCCGTACCGGTGGTGCTGGAAGGTCCGGTCGAGCGGCAGCCCGGCCACCGTCTGCCGGCAGAGTTCCCACTCGGACAGCAGGGTCGCGTAGTCCGCCGCGGCGACCGCCGGATCGGGATCGGTGAACGGATCCGGGTAGTCGGCGGTGATCGACTGGCCGCCGAGCCGGATCCGGATCCAGGTCCGCTCGGTGTCGGACAGATGCCGGATCAGACCGAGCAGCGACAGGTCCGACGGCGGCACCGACTGCTCCGCCAATCGGTCACCGGTCAGCCCGGCGCAACGCCGCAGGAACCCGACCCGATGGGCCTCGAGAAAGCCGTCGAGCGCGACTCGCTCGGGTCCCACGACGGGCTCGCGAAGCCGTTCCACCTCCGGCGCGATCCAATTCATCGCACCATTCCAGCCGCTCCGGGTCGATCGCGCACCCCGATTTTCCGCGCCGGCCGGCGGCCGCGGTCAGGCCAGGGCACTCAGGCCAGGGCACTCAGGTCAGGGCACTCAGGTCAGGGCACTCAGGTCAGGGCACTCAGGTCAGGGCACTCAGGTCAGGGCACTCAGGTCAGGGCACTGCCAGGTCAGGGCACTCAGGTCAGGGCACTCAGGTCAGGGCACTCAGGTCAGGGCACTCAGGTCAGGGCGGACTGGGACTCGGTGAGCAGCTGGTCGGCCGCGGCCTTGGCGTTGAGTTTGCCGAACAGGGCGTCGGAATGGATCCGGGTCAGCACGTCACCGAGGACGGTGCCGCCGCCCGGCGGTGGCGCGGGCGGGGTGTCGCCGAGTTCGGGCTCCAGGTCTGCGAGGAACCCGGCGACCCGCCGACCCTCGGGAGTCAGCTTCGACTCGATCGCGGCGGCGATCTCGGTGTTCGCCGGGAAGCCGCGCTCGTCGAGACAGATCGAGGCGCAGTCCACGCTGTTCACCCACCAGTCGATCAACGCGCCGGCCTCGTCCGGGTGCTTGGACCGGCTGGACGCCGACCACAGTTGCGACGGGCGATACCAGGCCTTGAGGTCGGCCGACCGGCCGGTGACCGTCGGCAGCCGGAGCATCGTGACCTCGGTCCCGGCGGCCTTGGTCAGCGCGGCCAACTGGTTGGACCAGAAGATCGCGAAGCCGGTCCTCCCCTGGGCCAGCGTCGACTGTTCCAGCGACTTGCCCTCGTTCTCCACGATCGCCTCGGCCGACGGCATCGCCTTGTCCCGAAGGAAATCCGCCAGCAACGCGAAGTAGGACTCGGCCTCCGCCGTCGTGAAGGCGAGCCCGCCCTCGGCCTGGAACACGTCGGCCTCGTGCTGCCGCAGCCAGGTCTGGAAGGCCTTGTCGCTGAACGGGCTCGCGGTCCCGTATGTACCGTCCGGCGAGTTGGCGGTGATCTCGACGGCCATCGTCCGGTAGTCGTCCCAGGTCCACGTCTTGTCGTCTGGCAACGCGACGCCGGCCGCCTCCAGCACCTCCGGGTGGGCCATGATCACCGGGGTGTTGAAGCCGGCGTTGATCCCGACCAGCTTGCCGTCGACCCGGCCGGTGTCGAGCGTCCCGGGCGCGAACCTGGCCACGTCGACGTGGTCGGTGAGGTCGAGCAGCGCGCCCTTGACCCCGTAGTCGCCGATGTACCAGTCGGACATCTGGATCAGGTCCGGCGCGTCGTTCGCGGCGGTCTGGGTCGCGAGCCGCTCCCAGTACGCGGTGAACTCGGCCGGCTGCGGATCGATCGCGAGCCCCTGGTGCTGCTTCAGATAGACGTCGAAGGCCTGGGTGGTCTGGGCATTCCGCAGGTCGTTGCCCCACCAGGCGACCCGCAACGTCTTGGTCCCCGATTCCGGCTGCCCACTGTTCCGCCCACACCCGGCGAGCCCGGCCACAGCCAGCCCACCGGCCACCCCGAGCAGCCCGCGCCGTGTCATCTCCGCCATCGTCGGCTCCACACTTCAGAAAGTGGTTTCCACCAGCACCCTTCCACGCCCCTTCACCTCGGTCAACGCCTCCCCAATCCCGCCGAGACGTCACCAACGGACGCGTTTTAGCGGGCGTGTCGGTGCACGAGTGACGGGTCGGTTCGGCGCGAACCCTGAGCGGACGCCCTCCGTGATCTCGGCCGGCAAGTGGTGCCCCTGGTCTGGACGACCTCCATCGACCCAAGAACCTGGCCTACCGCCTCGTTCCCCCCGATCATCGCCGGCTCAGCACGAGCCCGACACCCTGCCGCACCCTTCGCCCCACTTCCCGTGGTTCACGCCAGCTGTTAGAGCGGCGAAGAGCGAGTAGGTGGGGCGGAGTCGGCGGGGAAGTGCCAGGAGGTGGGGCGGAGTCTGCTGGGAGGTGATCCCGGACTCACCGATCGGACCTCGAGCGGGATCGAGGCGTCTTGACCGATCCGAACCGCCGCCGAGCCCACCACCCGCCGCCGTGCCCGCAACGCCGAAGACACGCAAACAGCTCGGCCGGGACTGACCCCTTGGCCCTCTGATCGAGACGTCACATCCGCTACGACACGCCGCAAGAATGGCCGCGGATGTGACGGGTCGGCGGGTTTAGGTGGGGAGGCGGCGGTGGCGGGGGTCGGGGGCGGCGGCGAGGAGGCGTTGGGTGTAGTCGTGTTGCGGGTTGGCGATCAGGTCGCGGCTGGGGCCGCGCTCGACGACGGCGCCGCGATACATCACCAGGGTCTCGTCGGAGTAGGCCTCGGCGCTGCCGAGATCGTGGGTGATGTAGAGGATGGCGAGGTTCTCCTCGCGGCGCAGCGCGTCCAGCAGGTCGAGCATCTCCTTGCGGATGCTGACATCGAGCATCGACACCGGCTCGTCGGCCAACAGCACCCGGGGTTCCGCCGCCAGCGCGCGGGCGACCGAGACCCGCTGCCGCTCGCCGCCGGACAGTTCGTGCGGAAAACGATCAAGGTAGCGCTCGGCCGGCTCGAGGTTGACTCGCTGCAGCAGCTCCAGTGATCGCTGCCGGGTCGCCTCCTGGGTCGTCGCCTTGCCATGGATCCGGAGCACCCGGCCCAGCACGTGGCTGATCCGGTGCAGCGGGTTGAGCGAGGCGAACGGGTCCTGCAAGATCATCTGCACCGAGCCGCAGTACCGGGTGAAGGACCGGCCGCGCAGCGCCCGGGCCGGGGCAGCGTCGAGCAGGATCTCGCCCGAGGTGTACGGATAGAGTTGGGCCAGCAGCCGGGCCACGGTGCTCTTGCCCGAACCGCTCTGGCCGACCAGGGCGGTCACCCGGCCGGCGGTCAGGCCGACCGAGACGTCGTCCACGGCGCGGAACCTGGCTCGGGACCCGATCCGCCGGCCGGCCTGGCGGAACTCCTTGATCAGGTTCCGCCCTTCCAGGATGTAGTCGTCCGCCTGGGTCGTGGTCACAGTCGCGCTCCCAGGTCGGCCAGCGAGGACAACAATGATCGGGTGTACGGGTGCCCCGGCTCGGCGTACACCTCGACCGAGGGGCCGTACTCGACCAGCACGCCGCCGCGCATGATCGCGATCGAGTCGCTGATCTCCAGCAGCAGCGCCAGATCGTGGGTGGTGAAGACGATCGCGAAGCCGAACTCGTCGCGCAGCGCCATGATCTGATCCAGCACCTCCCGCTGCACCAGCAGATCCAGTGCGGTGGTCGGCTCGTCCATGATGATCACGTCCGGATCCAGCACCAGGGCCAGCGCGATCGCCACCCGCTGCTTCATCCCGCCGGAAAGCTCGTGCGGATAGCTGTGCACCCGCTCCGGCTCGATCCCGACCTTGATCAACATCTGCTGGGACAGCGCGGTGCGTTCGGCCCGGGTCATCCGCGGCCGGTGCACCCGCAGCACGTCGTCGAACTGGGCCCGGACCGTGGTCACCGGGTTGAGCGCGTTCATCGCCGACTGGAACACGATCGCGATCTCGGACCAGCGCAGCGCGCGCAAGGCCGGTTCGGACAGGTTCAGCACGTCGACCGGGTGGGTGTCGACGGGAGCTGCGGCTGATCTTGCTTGCCCTTCGACAGGCTCAGGGAACGATGATCCCGGCTCAGGGAACGAAGCTCCGGCCGGCTCAACGAGCGATGCTCGACCGGGCTCAGGGGACGCGGATCTGCTGGTCCGCCGGTGATAGGTGACCGCGCCGTCGACCACCCGGGCCGGGGCGCGGAGCAGCCGGGTCACGGTGTTGGTCAGCGTCGTCTTGCCGCTGCCGGACTCGCCGGCCAGGCCGAGGATCTCGCCGCGGTGCAGGGTCAGCGACACGCCCTGGACCGCGTGCACCACGCCGTGGTCGGTCGGGTAGTCGACCGACACGTGGCTGATCTCGATCACCGGGTCGCCGTCCCGGCCGCCGTGATCCCGGATCACCGGCGAGGCCTCGTCGAACGTCCGCCGGCCGGCCGCCTTGGCCGACTCGGCCACCGGCTCGCTGCCGACCGACGGCTCGCCCTCGACCACCTCGGCCATCGCTCCGGTGCCGGTGGCCGCTGCCCCGACCGGTGTGCTGGCGGCGGCCAGATCGAGGGCCGCGGCCCGCCGGCCGACTCCGGAGCGGCGCCGCCGCCGGCCGGTGCGCAGCCGCGGGTTGGAGTATTCGTCGATGCCGAAGTTGATCAAGGCCAGGCCGGCGCCGAGCAGGGCGATGGCCAGACCCGGCGGCACGAACCACCACCAGGCCCCGTACAGGAAGGCCTGCGCGCTCTGCGCGAAGTAGAGCATCGAGCCCCAGCTGACCGTGGTCAGCGATCCCAGGCCGAGGAAGGACAGCCCGGCTTCGGCCATCACGCCGCCGATCACCATGAACAGGAAGCCGGAGGCGATCAGCGGCAGCTCGTTCGGGATCACCTCGGTGAAGATGATCCGCCAGCGCGATTCGCCGGTGGCCCGCGCCGCCTCGACGAAGTCCCTGCTGCGCAAGGACATCGTCTGGGCCCGGAGCACCCGGGCCGAGCCGGCCCAAGAGGTGATCGCGATCACCACAGCCACCGCCTGGATGCCGCGATTAGGCAGATAGCCGGTCAGCACGATCAACAGCGGCATCCCCGGGATCACCAGGAAGACGGCAGTGAGGATGTAGAGCAGGTCGTCGGTGACGCCGCGGACGTAGCCGCCGATCACGCCGATCAACACCGCGATGATCTTGGAGATGACCGCCGCGAAGACGCCGACGGCGAGGGATATCCGAGCCCCGTAGACGAACTGGGCGAACACGTCCTCGCCGAGCTGGGTGGTGCCGAGCCAGTGCTGCCCGGACGGCGGGGCCAGCACGTCCGGCCCGGTCGCGTCCGGCGAGTACTGCGCCAGCAGCGGCCCCAGCAGGGCGAGCAGCACGAAGAAGATCGCGATCAGCAGGCCGGCCCGGACCTTGCCCGACTCCGGCCACAACCGGCCGACCGCACGGAACTCGGGCATCACGCCGCCTCCTGCCGGGTCCGCGGATCGAGGAAGACGTAGATCACGTCGGCGGCCAGGTTGGCGATGATCACCGCGAACGAGATCACCAGGAACATGCCCTGCATCAAGGGAAAGTCCTGATTCTGCACAGCCGTGAACAGCGCGTAGCCGACGCCCGGGTAGTTGAAGATCACCTCGGTCAGCATCGAGCCGCCGACCACCGCACCGAGCGACAGGGCGAACGAGGTGACCGACGGCAGGATCGCGTTGCGCGCGGCGTAGCCGAACATCACCATCCGCTTCGGCAGCCCCTTCGCCTCGGCCAGCGTCACGTAGTCCTCGCCGAGGATGGTCACGGTCATGTTCCGCATCCCCATCACCCAGCCGGCGAACGAGGCCAGCACGATGGTCACCGCCGGCAACGCCGCGTAATAGAGCACCGAGCCGATGAAGTCGCCGGTGAAGCCCGGGGTCAGCGCCGGGTCGTAGCCGCCGGCGACCTCGAACCAGCCGAGGTTGACGGCGAAGATCAACACCAGGATCAACGCCAGCCAGAAGTACGGGATCGCGTTCAGGAAGGTCAGGATCGGCAGCAGGTGGTCGGTCCAACTGCCGCGCCGCCAGGCCAGCAGCACGCCGATCAGGGTGCCGATGATGAAGCTGATCACCGTCGTGATGCCGATCAGCCCGATCGTCCACGGCATCGCGTCACCGACGATCTTGGCCACCGGCACCGGATAGTAGGCGATCGACAGCCCGAGATCACCGCTCAGCAGGGACCCGAGATAGTCCCGGTACTGCAACAGCAGATTGGTCTCGGTCAGCCCGTACGCCTCCCGGAGGGAGGCCAGGGCGGCCGGGTCGAGGGTCCCCTCGATCCGCTCGGTCAGCAGGTCGATCGGATCACCCGGCATCAACCTCGGGATTCCGAAGTTGAGGGTGATCGCCGACCACGCGATGAACAGATAGAGGGCGACCTTGCGTAGCAGATAGCGCATCGGGAAGTGTCGACGCTCCGATCAGCGGGTCGGGTGCAGCCTCTTGATCACCAACAGGTTGTCCGGGTACGAGAACGGCGCCGGCAACGCGTACGGGTCCTGCTCCGACGGCCAGCCATCGAAGTTGACCGTGCGCGACTGGAACCAGTTCGGGCTCTGCAGCAGCGGGATCACCGGCAGTTCCTCGACCACGATCTTCTCCAGTCCGGCGATCGCCTGCTGCTGCTCGGCCGGGTCGTCGCTCGCCTCGTAGGCGTCGAACAACTTGTCCGTCTCGGCGTCGTACCAACGGTTGTAGTTGGAGGCGGCCGGCTTGTCGTCGGCGACCTTGAACTCCGAGCTCATGAAAGAGCGGTAGAGGAAGTACGGCGCGGTGCCGCCGGCCTGCGAGGCGATCGTGATGTCGTACTTGCCGTTGTTACGGTTCTCGGCCCAGCTCTGGGTCGCGACGCCCTGTGGCTTGAGCTCGATCCCGACTTCCTTGAGCTGCTCCTGCAGCAGCTTGCTCATCGCCACCCAGTCCACGTACCCGGACGGGATGGTCAGGTCGAAGCTGAGCTTCTTGCCGTCCGGCGAGGTCCGGATGCCGTCCTCGCCCCGCGGGTAGCCGGCCTGATCCAGCTGTTGGTTGGCCTGCGCCGCGTCATGGCTGAACTTCGCCTCCTTGAAGTCCGGCGCCATCGCCGACTCGAACGCCGGCAGCACCAGGCCGGTCGGGTGCGCCGGCGGGGTGTAGCCCTGCATCGCGGTCTTGGACAGCACGTCGCGGTCGACCGCGAGGCTGAGCGCCTTGCGCAGGTCAAGATCATCGAACGGCGCCTTGCGCTGGTTGACCAGCAGGCTGACCATCCCGTCGCCCGGATACCAGTATTTGTTGTGTTCCTTGTCCTTGGCCACGAAGATCTGGTCGATGTTGGCCACGAAGCCACCCGACCAGTCGAGCTTGCCCTGCTGCAGGCTGGTGGTGAAGGTCTGCGTGGTCGACGCCGGGAAAGCGATCTGCTCGACCTTGATCGACTGGGCGTCCCAGTATTTCGGGTTCTTCTGCAGCGTGTAGACCTGATCACTGAACGACTTCAGCGTGTACGGCCCGGTGCCGATCGGCTTGTCGTTGGTGTATTCCATCGGGTTCTGCTCGGCGAAGATGTGCTCCGGCAGCGGCGTCGTGTTGCCGATGCTCGGCATCCGGGCGAACACCGGCTCGGTGAACGTCACGGTGACCGTGTGATCATCGACCTTCTTGGCTCCCATGACCGGCAGCGCGCCGGTGTTGGCGGCCGGCTGCTCGACGAACAGGTTGAACGTGAACGCGACGTCGTCGGCGTCGAACGCCTCGCCGTCGGACCAGGTGACGCCCTGCCGCAGGCTCAGCGTCAGCTCGGTGCCGTCGTCGTTGAAGTCGGCCTTCTCGGCCAGCCAGGGCTGGCCCTCGTTCGGCTTCATCGGCGTGTACGCCATCAGCGGCTCGTAGATCAACCCGCGGGTGCCCGGCAGGAACGTCACCGAGATCGGGTTGAAGTTCGCCTGGTAGGTCGGGGTCGAGCTCGCGTGCACGTTCAGCACCGGCTGCTCGCCGCCGCCCTGCCCCGGCTGCTGCTGGCCACCGGAGTTGCATCCGGTGATCAACAACGCGACGGCGCACACCGCCGCGGCCGCGCGGAGGTGCAGGGTGCTGAATCGTCGTGCCTGGGACCGTTGTCTCATGGCCGTGATTTCTCCTCATCGCCGCAGCCTGCCGGCAGGGTATTGAGAGACCGTAGGGTCCGGCAACCGGCCATGTCAAGGATTTACACGATCCGTAACGCGCTAGTTGCTCTGCCACACGAGCTCCGGGTCCGGGATGACAGAAATCACTGGTCCGGCCCGATTGGGTACGGGCATTGTGGCAGGGTCATCCGGTGCAGCCAGCAGAGACCCGAGGAGGGTGATCGACATGTCGACGGCGACGGTGACGACGTCCCCGACCCGGCTGCGGCTGCGGCCCGGGCTGCGAAAGCTCGTGCTGCTGCTGCACATCATGTCGGCCGGGATCTGGCTCGGCCTGGACGTGGCGATGGCGGTCGCGATCTTCACCGGACTGAACACCGACGACCGGCAACTGGCGGCGGCGCTGTTCCAGGCACTGGAGACGATCACTGTGCTGCCGCTGCTGACCACCGGCGTCGTCTGCCTGATCACCGGGCTGTTCCTCGGCTGGGGGTCGAAGTACGGGGTGGTCCGCTACTGGTGGGTACTGATCAAGCTGATCTTGAACCTGATCCTGACCGCCCTGGTGCTGCTGTCGTTGCGCGGAGGGGTGCAGGAGGTGGGTGCATTCGGTGCTCTGTTGGCTGAGGATCCGACGGCGACGGCGGACCTGCAGAACATCATCTACCCGCCGATCGTTTCGCCGACCGCGCTGACCATCGCGATGCTGCTGGCCGTGTTCAAACCCTGGGGCCGGCTCCGCCGGTCGACCGACCGGAAGCGGCGCGCCGGCTGATCCGGTCTGTCCCGGTACCGGCGGTATCGGCGAACCGCGGCCGACCATTCGCTGGGGTTTCACCGATCGTTTGAACGTTTGTCCATCGCAACTTTCCCACCTTTGAGTCACTATCGAAGGTGAAGGGACGACCCCGGACGCCCCGACAGTCCTGGTGGGACTCGGCGGCCTGTGGTCGATGGGCATCCCGGGGGAGGGCGTTGCGGTGAGCGCCGTTGCAATCGGTACGCCGGAGGATCGCGGCGATCCGGAGAGGTCGCCGCCCCGAAGTCACCCGCCCCGCGGCCGGCCGCTGACCGACCGGTGGGCGCCGGTGATCGCGACCGCCCACGTCACCCGGCTCAGTCATGCCGAACGGCTCGCCTTCTCCCGGGTGGCGTCGCGGATGTTTCTGCACGTGATCGCCGGCACCGGCCTGATCCAGGTCAACGGGCAGCCCTTCGAGGTCCGGCCGCACGACATCGTCGGGATGCCCTGGGGGCACGCGGTCCGCTATCGGCCCAGCCGCCGGGACCCACTGCTGGTCAGCACCGTGCACCTGATCCCACGGCATCATCTCGGTCATCCGATCGAGCTGGCCGTCCCGCACGAGCCGGACGAGCCGTTGGCCGACGTACCCTGGCGCGCCGACGGCCCGCTGCTCGTACCGGACAGCCCCTTCCTCAGCAACGGCCGGGCCCGGCCCGGGCTCGCCTCCTTGATCGACTACCTCGGCCGGACCTGGCGCCGCGGCCGGCCGCCGGTCGGCCTCGCCCTCCGGCTCGGCTCGATCCTGGTCTTCGAGCTCAACTCCGGCGAGCAGCACAGCGAGCCGCACGATGACGAGGCTCTGCCGCCCCGGCTGCGACGGGCGATGGCCTGGGCCCGCGGGCATCTCTACCGGCCGATCACCGTCGCCGATCTCTGCGCCGCCGCCGATGTCAGCCCGTCCACGCTGCGCCGCCAGTTCCGCAGCCATCTCAGCTCGACCCCGCTGCTCTGGGTGCAACGGATCCGGCTCGAGCGGTCCACCGAACTGCTCGCCGAATCCCTGCTCGGGATCACCCAGATCGCCCGCCGGCTGGGCTTCACCGACCCGCACTATTTCGCCCGCGTCTTCGCCCGCCGGTACGGCCTGCCGCCCAGCGAGTGGCGCCGCCGCCGCTGGCAGGCCTAGGGACAATACCGTTCAGTTAGGTGAGGTGATGGCGTAGTTTGGTGGATGCTCGGGTTGGGGCCAGGTTGCGTGGTGGGCGCGTTTGACGTGCCACTTGACGTACTTGCGTTTGATGACGCGTGGGGCCGAGCGTCGGCGGCGGACCGGGTTGAGCCGGCAGATGAGTCGGCGGAGGAAGCTGAGCCAGCCTGGATTGTCGCGGACGGGGTTGTCAGGGGGGAAAAGCGCCCGGGTGGGCGAGGGTCTGGCGTGTGATCCGCAGCGCCGCCACGAAGCTGACCCGGTCCGGATCGTGCCCGGAATGGGTCGCAGCCTCGGCCATCAGGGTCCGGATCGCGAAGTGGCAGCACAGGTGGCCCCAGATCTCCTGGAGCACCAGGTCTGGAGACTTTGAGCGGAGCACGGTGCGCGGTCCGCGCTGGTGGGTCTTGAGTTCGTCGAAGGTCAACTCGACTTCCCACCGTTGGGTGTAGGCCGCGGCCAGGTCGACCGCGGAGACCTCGTCGGGGTCGGTCAGGGTGGTGAAGAGTCGGTAGGTCTCAGGGTTCTCGCGGCCGTCGTCGATGGTGTAATCGATGACCCGGACCGGGATCGGCTCTGCGCGCCGTGCGGCAGCGGAGTGCGTTTGGCGCAGGTGAGCCAGCCAGGAACCGTCAGGCAGGTCTTCGAGGCGGGTGGGCTTCGGGGCAGACTTGTCGGTGCGGACCCGCCATAACAGGTCGGCGCCGGTCGCGGATGCCTTGCGCCAAAGGGCGTATGAGAAGAACCCGCGATCGGCGGTGAGCAGCATCCCGGGCCCCAGTCTGGTCAGCAGTGGCTCGGCCAGCGCGGCCTCGGACGCGGCGTAGGTGCCGACCTCGGCTGCAAGGACTGCGTGGGTGCCGCACTCGGCCAACGCGACCACCCGTGCCTGGGGAAACGCCGCCTGCTCGCCCTTGTTGACCCCAGGACGCCCGAAGTGCTCGGCGTTCACGGCCGTGTCGGCGACGTCGAGACACATCCCGTCGATCGCGACCAGCCGCCGCCCTGCCAGCCACACCCCCGGCATCGCGTCCGTCCCGATCGGAGCAGCGACCCGCTCGAAGAGCGCCTTCAACGGCTCCGCGCCCAGCCGGGCGCGGGCCTGGAAGATCGCGGACTTGCTCGGCGGCGCATACGTCTCGGTCCACCCCGAAGCCCACGAGAGCCCGTCGGTCAGCTGCGCGAGAACGTCCTCATAAGAACCCTCCGAATACAGCGCCATCCCGATCGAGAAGTAGGCCATCACCCGCGCCGGCAAGGAACGATGCCGCTGCTCGGTCCGGCCGACCTCGGCGATCACCTCATCGACCAACCCCGGCGGGAACACACGTGTCAGCACCCCCACCGACACCAAGTCGGACAAGCGGCGCCCGGTCTCAGGCTTCTTCCATCCAGCACGCGGCATGCCACCAAACTACACCGATGTCATCCTAACTGAACGGTATTGGGCCTAGGGACGATCTTTCATGATCTTGGCCTCGCTGTCCGTGACCCGTTCACGCTTTCCAGGTCGCGGCTCCGTGCCGGAAACCCGGACCAGGGGAACAACCAATTCCCTGATGAAAGACCAAAGGCTAAGTCGATCAGCTGATCGTGTTGCTCCGCACGGTGACGCCGCGCGGCAGCGGGTCGGGGTGCCGGATCGGTTCAGCGAAGCCGGTGATCTTGTTGCGGACCACCCGGCCGGGCGTTCCGTCGCCGATCTCGATCGCGCAGCCCGGCTTCGGGCTGCCGGCGGCCAGGGTGTTGTTTTCGACCTGGTAGCGCTCGGCGGCGACGTCGATGGCCGGTCCGGCGCCGGTGATCCGGGCGGCCTTGGTCGAGCCGATCAGCACCTCGGAGCAGGTGTCGTGGATGGTCGCGATCTTGCTCGACCGGTCCAGCGTGTTACCGGTGATCGTCAGGCCGGTGGTGTGCCGGGCCTCGATCGCCGGGGTGCTGGGATGGTCGGCCAGGTCGAGACCGACAAACGTGTTGCCGCTGATCTTCACGTCGCGGATCTCGCCGCCGTTCGGCAGTCCGCGCAGGAAGATCACCTGCTGGATGGGCGTGTCCTCATCCGCTGAGACGAAGCCCTCGAACCGGTTGTTGCGGATCGTGATGTCGTTGCAGCCGAGCGGTTCGTCGAGGGTCTTCTTGATCGGCGTCGCCGCGTTCGGGTCGGATTCCTTGGTGATCGCCACGGCACCGGCGCCGAAGGAGATCGCCCGGATCATCCGGCCCTTGGTCTGGATGAACCGGTTGTTCTCGATCAGCACCCGGGACGAGGCCGGCAGATGCACCACGCCGCGGGCCATCCCGGTGTCGGTGCTGTCGTCCAGCGACGGACCCTGGATCGGGTCGACGACCAGGTTGCCGACGAACCGCAGATCACTGAAGCGCGCGCCCTCCTTGAGCCCGTGACTGCCGAACGGGTTGGGGCAGGGGTAGTCGACGCCGTTCACGGTGATCGGCCGGAATTCGCAGTCCTGCACGGTGATCCGCCGGCTCATCAGTCCGTCGTGCGAGCCGGCCGAGTCGTTGTAGGACAGGGCGCCGTTGTAGCTGTAGTCGACCTGGATGCACTCGGCGCCGAGATAGGCCGCGCCCTCGTTGTTGTAGTACCCGAGCCAGCGACAGTTCCGGATCACGATGTCCTCGCAGCCGTTCAGATCGACACAGTGCCGGGAACCCTGCACCTGCTCGAAGACACAGTCCTCGATCAGCACGTTGCTCGCGTGATGCAGGGCGAACGGGCAGACCAGCCGATTGTTCGGGTACGAGCCGAGGAACCGCAGGCCGGAGATCCGGACGTTCCGGGCACCGGATCCGTAGCCGGTGCGGCCCCGGGACAGTGCGACGAACAGGGCACCGTTGGGGCCGGCCTTGAGCAGGGTCGCGTCCCGGCCGATGATCGTCAGATTGTCCCGCAGCCGCGGCCGTTCGGCGTTGCCCACCGGATAGGTGCCGCGGGGGAAGATGATCGTCCCGCCACCGGCTTCCTCGACCGCGTCCAGCGCCCGGTTGAAGACGGCCGTGTCGTCGGTGACGCCGTCGCCCTTGGCGCCGTACTCGCGCAGGTCGATGACCAGGTCGTCGGCGGCTCGGGCGATGATGGGCAGTCCGCCGGCCAGCGCGGCACCGCCGGCGACGGCCGCAGTCGCCGCCAACGCCCGGCGACGGGAGATCGGATGGGCCGGCAGGGAAGGATGATCATGGCTCATGATCATGACGGTGCGGCGGCACTGCCGAGGCCAACAAGGGAAGGGATGTCCGGCTGCGCGTCTGGTGCACGAACTGGTCGGCTGGTCTACCTAGGAGTACGCCTCGGGGCCAGCAGGGACATTTGTCATGCCCAGTCGTGGATCGGGCTCACTGCCGCCGCCGGAACGGCGGGCCTAGCGTCGGAGCTGTCCTGATGTTCAGACCGCAAGGAGCCCGGACCATGTCCACCACGACCGCCTCGCCGACCCGAGCGACGAACCCCGTCGGTGCCCTCTGCGGCGCCGCGTTCGCCGTGCTCTTCCTGCTCTCCGACACCGTCACCCGGCCGCTGCAGCAGGCGCCGGCCACCCTACCGACGGATCCGCCCGCCGCCATGCTGGCGTACTACGCCCAGAGCGGCACGGCGATCACCGCGCACGCCGCGTTCCACACCGTGTCGGCGCTGCTGCTGATCGGCTTCGTGCTCACCGTCGGCCAGGTGCTGGCTCGGGTCGCCCCGGAGCAGGCCACGCTGCGTCTGGTCGCCGTGATCGGCGGGATCGCCGCCGCCGGGTCGTTGATCATCTCCGCCGGGACCAACGTCTACGCCACGCTGTCCGCGGCCGGACTGAGCGAGGGGGCCGCGCAGGCCCTGCGACTGACCAACTTCTACACCGGCGGCACGATCCACGTCGCGCTGCTCGGCGTGTTCGCGGTCGCCAGCTGCCTGATCGCCCTGAAGGCCCGGTCGTGGGCCCGCGGCATCTCCTGGTTCGGCCTGGTGTCCGGGGTGCTCTCGATCCTGTCGCTGCTGTCGCTGGCCATCTACTACGCCACCCCGCTGATCCCGGTGGGCCGGTTCAGCCACTTCGCCTGGGCGATCTGCATCGGCGTGGTGCTGTTGATCAAGCGCCGGCGCTGACCTGACCGCAGGTTTCGCCGGACGCGCGTCCGTGGGACGATCCGATCCGAGGAGGTGGGTCCGATGGTCGGTCTGTTCGACCGGGTGTTTCGGCAGTGGTGGCAGGTGCTGGCCCCGATCAGCCTGATCTTCCTCGGCTACCCGATCCGGATCGCCGTCCAGAACGGGCCGTGGGCGCCGCAGTCGCTGCTCAGCTACGGCGGGGCGGTGTTGTTCAGCGCAGCTTTCCTGGCGCTGATGTGCTGGATCCGACCGGCCCGGCTGGTCGCCGGCCCGGTGTCTCGCGCCGGTGGTTGGCTGCGCCGGGGCTTGATCATCGGGCTGGTCCTGCTGCTCGTCCTGTTGGTCCAGTTCACGGACTACAGCTGGTTGTCGCTGTTCTTCCACCTCGGGGTGGCGATGGGCGTGGTGCTGCCGGCCCGCGAGGCATACCCCGGTCTGGTCGGGCTGGCGTTGGTGATCTTGATCCTCGGCTGGCCGTACGGGCTGGGCTTCATCGGGCTGCCGGCCGGAGTGCTCGGCCTCTGGGCCGCGGCGACGGTCGGCCAGACCGCGACGGTGGCCGAGCTGACCAACGCCCGCCGTCGGCTGGCCGATCTCGCGGTGGCCGAGGAGCGGCTCCGGTTCGCTCGGGACCTACATGATCTGCTCGGCCACAGCCTGTCGCTGATCAGCCTGAAGACCGAGCTGGGCGAACGGCTGATCGACGCCGACCCGACCCGGGCCAGGACCGAGATCCATGACGCGCACGAGGTCGCTCGTCGATCACTGCGCGAGGTCCGGGAGGCGGTGGCCGGCTACCGGCAGCCGACGCTGTCCTCGGAGCTGGACGGGGCCGCCGAGATGTTGGAATCGGCGGGAATCACGGCCCGGATCGATGATCGACTCGACGGCACCCCGGTCCGACACGGGGTGGTGCTGGCTTGGGCGGTCCGCGAGGCCGTCACCAACGTCGTCCGGCACAGCGGGGCGCAGACCTGCGCGATCGACCTGCGCCGGCAGGACGAGACGATCTGCCTCACCGTCGCCGACGACGGCCGCGGCAGACCGGCGCCGGACTTGGCCGACCCCGCGGCGATCACTCCCGCGCCGGCCGGGCGTGATCTTGGTTGGCACGGCCCGAGCCGGGGCAGCGGGCTGGCCGGCCTCGCCGAACGAGTCCGCCAGGTCACCGGCGCGACCCTGACCACCGAGAATCTCGAGCCGGGCTTCCGGCTCCGGGTCTGTGTGCCGACCGAAACCGGAGGAGCAGGATGAGCATCCGCGTGTTGATCGCCGAGGATCAGGCCATGGTCCGCGGCGCCCTGTCCGCCCTGTTGGCGCTGGAGCCCGACATCGAGATCGTGGCCGAGGCGGCCCGCGGCGACGAGGTGCTGCCCGCCGCGTTGGACGCCTTGCCCGACGTGGCGTTGCTGGACATCGAGATGCCCGGCGGCAACGGGCTGGAGTCCGCGGCCGAGCTGACCCGGCGGATGCCGACGATCAAGATCATCATGCTGACCACGTTCGGCCGGGCCGGCTATCTGCGCCGGGCGATGACCGCCGGCGCGGTCGGCTTCCTGCTCAAGGACGCACCGGCCACCGAGCTGGCCGACGCGGTGCGGCGGGCCTTCGCCGGCGAACGGGTGATCGACCCCGACCTGGCGATCACCGCCCTCCGCGAGGGCGAGAATCCACTCACCGACCGGGAACGCGACGTGCTCCGCGCCTCCGCCGGCGGCGCCTCGATCGAGGCCGTAGCCGATCAGCTGCACCTCTCCCCCGGCACCGTCCGCAACTACCTGTCGAACGCGATCCGCAAGCTGGCCACCAAGAACCGGGTCGAAGCCGCCCGCCTCGCCGAGGTCAAGGGCTGGTTGTGACCAGCAGTTGATCAGATTCCGCGCGGCACCGCCTTTCCCGGCGTAGCGTTGCTGGCAGCCACGAGAGCTCGGGGAGGCACCGATGGCTGTCACGGTGGGGACGTTCAACCTCAACAACCTGTTCGACCGCTGGAACTTCGACGGCGCGGTCCAGGCGCTCGCCCAGGGGACCACGGAAGTGTCGGCCACGTACGAGTTCGCGAGCGAATCCGAGCGCAGGCTCCGGTTGGACTCGCGCGGCCAGTTGATCTTGTCCAAGAAGCCTGAGGACACCGCCCGGGTCGCCGAGCGGCTGATCGAGGCCGACGTCGACGTCTGGATCGTGCAGGAGGTCGAGCACGCCGAGGCGCTGAAGGAGTTCAACCGCGATCACCTGGCCGGCGCCTACCCGCACGTGATGGTGATCGACGGCAACGACTCGGCCCGCTTCATCGACGTCGGGATCCTGTCCCGGCGGCCGCTCGGCGGGGTGACCAGCTGGCAGCGGACCTTCCACCCGGACGACCCGTCCGGGCCGATCTTCTCCCGCGACCTGATCGAGGCGGAGATCCTGGACTCCCGCGGCCGGCGTGCGCTGACCGTCTTCGGCACCCACCTGAAGTCGAAGTTCGTGCCGTTCACCGATCCGGACCCGGTGGCCGCGGACGAGCGGAACAATCTGCTGCGGACCCGGCAGGTGGACATGATCACCCGGATCGTCGCGGCCCGGACCAGCACCCGGCAGCGCTATCTGGTTTGCGGTGACATGAACGACACGCACGATTCGGCGCCGCTGCAGCCGATCGCTTCGTCGACCCTGGTCAACGCCCTCGCCGCGCCGACCGAGCTCGGGACGGTGAAGACCACCGTCGACCTGCCGGCCAGCCCGGCCTGGACCTCGACCTTCAAGGAGACCGGGAAGCCGCGCACCTTCGACCTGATCGACCAGATCTGGCTCAGCCCGGCCCTGGCGCCGAAGCTGACCGGCGCCTTCATCGGCCGCCGGCGCAAACTGACCAAGGACGGCACCGACCACGACCCCGCCTGGGTGTCTCTCAACCTCTGATCCAGGACGGGTTTACGTTCCCTGAGCCTGTCGAAGGGCAGGTCCGATGATCACCGGTTCGCTGATTTCAGGCACAATCGTGCTGGCCCTTCGACAGGCTCAGGGAGCGTAAACCCAAACCTCGCATCATCAGTACTCCGAGTGAGTCAGCGGCGGTCGAGGCGGTCTTGCAGGCGGTCGAGGCCGCGTTCGGCGGCGGCCGCGACCAGGTGGTCGGGATCGTCGACGGCTGCGGCCAGGGCGGAGAGGTGTTCGCCCTCGCCGACGACGGCCAGGGCTCGGCAGGCGGCGGCTCGGACCCGGGGCACCGGGTCGTCGGTGATCAAGGTCGCCAGCGTGTCGGCGGCGTCCGGGACTTCCCGCTTGGTGATCACCTTCCCGGCCAGCTCCCGTACCCGCCAATGATCATCGTTCAGGGCCATGGCAACGGCCGGGCCGGCGAACTCGTCCCAGGTGTAGAGCAGGGCCCGGCAGGCCCAGACCCGAGCCCAGTAACGATGTCCCGGCGGCTTCCCGCCGGCCAGCCAGGCCCGGGTCTCCTCGATGGCGGCCTGATCCAGCCGAGTCCGGCCGGTCAGCATGACGGCCAGCTCGAGCGGCTCGCCGTCGGCGACGGCTTCCGGGTCGAGCGCAAGCGTCTCCGTGCAGACCCGGACCACCCACTCGGCCCCCCACCGTTGGACGGCAAGGTCGACCTGCTCGGCCGGCGTGCCACGGTCCCGCTCCACCACGCCCTTACCGTCTCATCGAGACGTCACATCGGCTGCGACACGCCGCCGATTCGGCAGCGGATGTGACGGGTCGGCGGAGAAGCGGCGGAGGAGTTGGGCGTTGAGGGCGACGATGATCGTGGACAGCGACATCAGGATCGCGCCGACCGCCATCGGCAGCACGAAACCGATCGGGGCCAGCACGCCGGCGGCCAGCGGCACGGAGATCAGGTTGTAGCCGGCGGCCCACCACAGGTTCTGCTTCATCTTCCGGTACGAGGCCCGGGAAAGTTCGATCACCGACAGCACGGTCCGCGGATCCGAGCCGGCCAAGATCACGCCGGCCGAGCCGATCGCCACATCCGTGCCGGCGCCGATCGCGATCCCGACGTCGGCACCGGCCAGCGCCGGGGCATCGTTCACGCCGTCGCCGACCATCGCCACCCGACGCCCGTCGCCGCGCAACTCGGCAACGATGGCCGCCTTGTCCTCCGGCCGGACTCCGGCATAGACCCGGTCGATGCCGAGCTCGGTGGCCACCGCGTGCGCCACCGACTCCGCGTCACCGGTGATCATCACCACCTCGATGCCGCGATCGCGCAGCCCGCGGACCGCGGCGGCGGACTCGGGCCGGATCCCGTCGGCGAGCTTCAGCGCGCCGATCACCACTCCGTCCGCCAGTACATGCAGGATGATCGCGCCGTCGGCTCGCCAGGCCTCGACGTCGGCCAATTCGGCCTGGCCTTCGTCGGCCAGCAGCCGGGGACCGCCGACCCGGATCCGCTGACCCGAGACGGCCGCCGTGACGCCGACCGCCGGCGCGGAGCTGAACTCCGTGGCCGTGGGCACGTCCAGCCCGCGTTCCGCAGCGGCGGCGACGATCGCCCGGGCCAGCGGGTGCTCGCTGTCGGCCTCGGCCGCCGCGGCCAGGGCCAACACCTGAGCTTGATCATGATCACCGGCCGTCGCCACCGCACCGAGCTCGGGCTCGCCCTTGGTCAGGGTGCCGGTCTTGTCGAACATGATCGCGTCGACGGTTCGCATCGTCTCCAGGGCCAGCCGGTCCTTGATCAGGACTCCGGCCCGGGCGGCCCGCTCGGTGGCGATCGAGACGACCAGCGGGATCGCCAGGCCCAGCGCATGCGGGCAGGCGATCACCAGCACCGTGATGGTCCGCACCACGGCCTCGTCCGGCAGCCCGGCGACGGTCCAGGCGATCGCCGTGATCACGCCGGCGCCGAGCGCGAACCAGAACAGCCAGCCGGCCGCCGTGTCGGCGATCCGCTGGGCTCGGGAGGAAGAGTTCTGCGCCTCGGACACCAGCCGGCCGATCCCGGCCAGGGCCGTGTCGTCGCCGATGGCGGTGACCTCGAGGCGCAGGCCGGAGTCGGTGGCGACCGTGCCGGCCACCACCGGATCGCCGGGCCCGCGCCGGACCGGCCGGGACTCGCCGGTGATCATGGACTCGTCCACGTCGGCCGTCCCCGTGGTGATTCGGCCGTCCGCCGGCACACTGCCACCCGGCCGGACGACCACCAGGTCGCCGACCCGCAACTCGGTCGGCGCCACCTCGACGATCTGCTCGCCCTCGACCCGCTCGGCCCGGTCGGGCAGCAGCGCGGCCAGCGAGTCCAGCGCGGAGGTGGTCCGGGCCAGCGAGCGCATCTCCACCCAGTGGCCGAGCAGCATGATCACGATCAGCAGCGCGAGCTCCCACCAGAAGTCGAGCTCGTGATCGAGGATGCTGAGGCTGGCGCCCCAGGAGGCGACGAACGCCACGGTGATCGCCAGCGCGATCAGCAGCATCATCCCGGGCTTGCGGGCCCGCAGTTCGCCGACCGCGCCGGTCAGGAACGGCCGGCCGCCGATCACGTACATCACCGTGCCGAGCACCGGCGACACCCAGGCCAGCCACGGCCGGGCCGGCAGCTCGTAGCCGAGGATCGTCGCAAACATCGCCGACGCGGCGATCACCGGCACGGCCAGGACGAGCATCACCCAGAACAGCCGGCGGAACTGGCCGGCATGATCACCGTGGTGGTGTTGACCTGCTCCCTGGTGACCCGGGTGGCCGACGCTGTGCTCGGCGGACGAGCCGTGGTCGTGCTGATCACCGTGCTCCGCGTCGGGCTGCGGGTCGTGCTGGTGGTGCACGTCGGTCACCGAAAGCTCCTCAGTCTCAGGCTGTTGCCGACCACGAACAGGCTGGACACCGCCATCGCGGCTCCGGCCAGCATCGGGTTGAGCAGTCCGGCCGCGGCCAGCGGGATCGCGGCCGTGTTGTAGGCGAAGGCCCAGAACAGGTTGAGCTTGATCGTGCCCAGGGTCCGGCGGGCGAGCCGGATGGCATCCGCCGCGACCCGGAGGTCGCCGCGGACCAGGGTCAGGTCGGCGGCCTGGATCGCCGCGTCGGTCCCGGTGCCCATCGCGAGCCCGAGATCGGCCGCGGCGAGCGCGGCCGCGTCGTTCACGCCGTCGCCGACCATCGCGACCACCCGGCCCTCGGCCTGCAGCTTGGTGATCACATCGACCTTGTCCTGCGGCAGCACCTCCGCGATCACCCGCTCGATGCCCACGTCGGCCGCGACCCGTTTTGCCACCGTCGTGTTGTCACCGGTCAGCAGCACCGGGGTCAGCCCCAGCTCGGTGAACCGGCGGATCGCCTCGGCACTGGTCGGCTTGATCGCGTCGCCGATGGCCAGCACCGCCCTGGCCTTGCCCTCCCAGGCCACCAGCACGGCGGTCCGGCCGTCGCCCTCCGCCTTCTCCTTCGCCGCGGTCAGCTGATCATCGACAGTCACCGCCTGATCAATCAGGAACGCCTCCCGGCCGACCAGCACCTCGCGACCGTCGACGCTCCCGCGCACCCCACGCCCCTCGAGGTTCGTGAAGTCCGTGACCGCCGGCAGCGCTCCGGCGTCGGCCGCGGCCTTCGCGACGGCCCGCGCGATCGGGTGCTCGGAGGCGTGTTCCACCGCACCGGCCAGGCGCAGCGCCTGGTCCGGATCCGTGTCCTCGGCCGCGATCACCTCGTGCAGCGTCATGGTCCCGCTGGTCACCGTCCCGGTCTTGTCCAGCACGATCGTGTCGATCTGCCGAGTCGCCTCCAGCACCTCCGGACCCTTGATCAGGATGCCGAGCTGGGCGCCGCGGCCGGTGCCGACCAGCAGCGCCGTCGGCGTCGCCAGACCCAGGGCGCAGGGGCAGGCGATGATCAACACCGCCACCGCCGCGGTGATCGCACCGGCCGGGCCGGCGCCGGTGCCGAGCCAGAAGCCCAGCGTGGCCACCGCGATCGCGATCACGATCGGTACGAAGACTCCCGAGACCCGGTCCGCCAGCCGCTGCACGGCCGCCTTGCCGGATTGGGCCCGCTCGACCAGCCGGGCCAGCTGGGCCAGCTGGGTGTCCGCGCCGACCCGCGTCGCCCGGACGACCAGCCGGCCGCCGGCGTTCACCGTCGCGCCGATCACCTGGTCGCCCTCGCCGACCTCGACCGGCACCGACTCACCGGTCAGCAGGCTCGCGTCGACGGCCGACCGGCCCTCGACGATCACCCCGTCGGTGGCGACCTTCTCGCCGGGCCGGACCACGAACCGGTCGCCGACCGCCAGTGCGCCGACATCGATCATGGTCTCGGTGCCGCCGCGCAGCACCGCCACCCGCTTCGCGCCGAGGTCGAGCAGCGCCCGCAGCGCCGCGCCGGCCTGCCGCTTGGACCGCTTCTCCAGGTAGCGCCCGGCCAGCACGAACATGATCACGCCGGCGGCGACCTCGAGGTACAGACTGCCGGCGCCGTCCGACGGCTCGATGGTCAGCCGGAACGGATGCCGCATGCCCGGCATCCCAGCCGTACCGAGAAAGAGCGCGTACAGCGACCAGCCGAACGCGGCCAGGGTGCCGATCGAAATCAGCGTGTCCATGGTCGCGGCGCCGTGCCGCAGGTTGAGCAGGGCGGCCCGGTGGAACGGCCAGCCGGCCCAGATCACCGCCGGGGCGGCCAGCGCCAGCGACGCCCACTGCCAGTAGTTGAACTGCAGCGCCGGCACCATCGCCAGGACGATCACCGGGACGCCGAGCACGATGGCGCCGATCAACCGCTGCCGCAGCGAGGTCAGCTCGCCGTCTGCCGGGTCCGGCCCCTCAGGGTCATTCCGATCGGCCGGGCTCACCGGGACGGTCGCGGTGTAGCCGGTCTGCTGCACGACGTCGATCAGCGATGCCGGCGGCAACTCGGCCGGCGCGGTGATCATCGCCTTCTCGGTCGCGTAGTTGACCGTCGCGGTGACTCCCTCGAGCCGGTTCAGCTTGTTCTCGATCCGGACCGCGCAGGAGGCGCAGGTCATCCCACTGATCTCCAGCTCGACGGCTCTGGTCGGCTCCGGCTCGGTGGTGGTCATCGCTCTTCCTCTTCGTGTCCGTGATCACTGTCTTCGTGATCACCATCCTGCTGGCCCGCATCACCCGGATCCGAGCTGAGCACGAACTCCGCGGTCCGGACCACGCCGTCGACCTGGAAGTCGAAATAGAGCAGGTAGCGGCTCGGCGTCGGTGCCTGCGCGACGAACGTCACCTCCGGCCCGGAGGTCGAGCCGGGCTTCGGCTCGGCGCCCTCGGGGTGCACGTGCAGGTAGCCGAGATCGCCTTGGCGCAAGATCACCAGGTGGCCGGACGCGCCCAGGTAGGGCTGCAGCGTGGTCACCGGCTTCCCGTTCCGGGTCACGGTCGCGGTCAGCGCGGACTCGCCGCTCGCCTTGAGTTCGCCGGTCAGCGTGACCTGATAGCCGTCGACCGTGCTGCTGGTGCTGAGCTTGGCGGCCCTGGCCGGTCGGACCTCGCCCGGGATGTCGAATCCGTAGCCGAGCGTGGTCGGGTCGCCGGTCGCCGTCGGCACGAAGTCGGCGAACATCCGGTAGCTGCCCGCCGCCGCCCAGCGCCAGGGCAGCGACCAGGTCCCGTCCTTCGCCATCGTCGGGTGCACGTGCCGGAACCCGGTGCCGTCGGTGCGGACCACGATCAGGTGCAGCCGCTTCTCGTGCGAGAGCTGGAAGTCCGTGATCGCCTGGCCGTCCGGTCCGATGATCAGGAACGACAGCGTGCCGGCCCGACCGGTCCGGTCCGGCGCCGCCGGCTTCGACAGCCGGAAGCCGTCCTGCTCCAGGGAGAGGCCACGGACCGGGCTCGCCGCGCCCGAGTCGTGGCCGCCGTGCTCGCCCTCCGGCGCCGACTCGCTGGGCGCCGGTTCGCCGGAGCCGCCGTGCTCGTCGCCGCCGTGGCCGCCCGGCGTCGCCGAGGGCGCCGGCTGCGTCACCGGCCCCGCTGCGGGATCGCCCGGCAGCAACACCCGGCCGGCGACGAAGCCGCCGGCCAGCAGTAGCACCAGGGCAACCGCGTAGCCGCCGAGCCGGAGCGCCGTGCTTCTCATGACTTCGGCAGTGCCGTGTAGCCGGCCTCGTCCACCGCGGCCAGCACCTGATCCGCGGCGATGTCCGCGGCGGAGGTGATCACCAGGACACCGGTTCCGGCACTGACCTCGATCGACTCGACGCCGTCGATCCGCCCGACCTCGGACCGGATCGCCGCCTCGCAGTGCGCGCACGACATCCCGCTCACCTGGTACTCGGCGACAGTCATTTCGATTCCTTCCCTCGCAACCCATACCCCCTAGGGGTACCTTCGTGCCTCACTGTATACCCCGACCGGGTATCGCAGTCAAGGCCACCCGGTTACTGACCTCGGGGTGGGTGACCCACTGTGAAGGGCGCACTTGAAGGACCTCGGATCGCGGGTGAGGGTTGACCAACGGCGCCGATCCCGAAGCTCCGAAATGATCACGAAAGAGTCCTCACGTCTGACCGCACCCCTGTCACCGTCATCGGGACTGGGCCCGATGGGCCAGGCGATGGCCCGGGCCTACTTCGATCGCAGCTATCCCGACCAGGGTGGCAACACGGCGATGATGGCGGCGGGCATCGAGCACATCACCGACGCCAGCATCGAGGCCGGGATCGACCCCGGACTGCCCGCCGCGGTCCGTGACCTCTATCGCCGCGCGATCGCCGCCGACCGCGGGGCGGAGAGCGCGGTCGTGCTGTACGAGTTGATCATCGACCCGGCCGCCGGACCCGGATCCCGGGCCCTCGATTCCCGGAGCTCGGCGGGATTTTCAGGGCGTGAAAAGGAGGAGGGCCAGGAGGGGGAGGGTGATCAGGGCGACGGAGAGGGCGTAGACCAGGGCGGCCAGCAGGCGCCGGCGGGCGCGGGGCGGGTCCGGGTGGGCCAACCGGGCCACTCGGAGGGCGATGTCCTGGTTGCCGGCGGCCAGCGCGGCGGCCGGACTCGGGGCGCCCGCCATCGCGACCAGGGCCCGGGCCAACGGCAGCGGCCCGGTGCGCCGGCGGGCGGCGTCGTCGGCCAGCATCTCGACCAGCAACTGCGACCGGTGCCAGGGCATCTCGCTGCGGACCATCACCGGAAACGCGCGGTGCAGCGCCTGGAAGGCGTCCAGCACGAGATCATGGCGGGCCCGGACATGGGCCGCCTCGTGCTCCAGCACGGCCGTCACCTCGTCCTCGCTGAGCCGGTCCAACGCCCCGGCGCTGAGCACCACCCGGGACTCCCGCAGCCCCGGCAGGCAGTACGCCATCGGCAGCTTCTCGGCCAGGATCCGCAACCCACGGATCGACCTGGTCTCGTCGGTCCGGCCGAGCAGGTCGACCGCGACCCGGTGCCGCCGGCGGCGAGCACTGGTGTCGGCGCCGACCTTGATCAACGACCAGCTCAGCCGGACGATCACCACCAGGGTGAACGCGGCGACCAGCACGGTGATCATCGCCTCGGCCGGCGGCAGTCGCAGCACCAGCCCCGGATCGGCCATGATCGGCAACGTGATCAGCACGCCGGCACCGATCACCGAGACCAGCGCGGCCACCGTCCCGGCCTGCCAGAGCACCACCGCCGCGCGCGGCACCTGATGCAGGAAGGTCCAGCGGGCCACCCAGAGCGGCCCGGGCCCGACCAGCATGATCGCCAGGATGCCGAGCGCCGCCGCCGTGACTCCCATCGACCGGGGGCCTCAGCCGTTGGCTCGGCCGGACGACCTCCGCCGGCGCCCGGTGCCACCCTCGGCGGCGCCGGCGGGGCCGGCCTCCAACTGATCCAGGGCGGCTCGCATCGCCGCCGCTTCGTTGTCGCTGACCCGGCCGATGAAGGCGACCAGCGCGGCGGTCCGGTCGGCGCCGGTCTCCAACGCGGTGTGCATCAGCTCGGCGACCATCTCTTCCCGGCTCTGCACCGGCGCGTAGCGGTAGGCCCGGCCGTCCCGCTCCCGGCGCACCACGCCCTTCTTGGCCAGCCGATCCAGCACGGTCATCACCGTCGTGTAGGCGAGTTCCCGTTCCTGGCTGAGCGCGTGGTGCACGTCGCGGACCGACTGCGGGTCCGATTCATCCCACAGCCGCTCCATCACCTTGCGTTCCAGTTCACCGAGGGCCACGACACGCATCCTACTACTTTGCTTAGTACGACACAGAGTAGTAGTTTGTGAAGCGGAGACGGCCGACCGAGACGAGGAGCGAGATGGACGCACTGACCCTGGCCCGGTGGCAGTTCGGGATCACCACCGTCTACCACTTCTTCTTCGTGCCGCTGACCATCGGACTCTCCGGCCTGGTGGCGATCCTGCAGACGATCTGGGTCCGCACCGGCAACGAGTCGTTCCTCAGGCTGACCAAGTTCTTCGGCAAGCTGTTCTTGATCAACTTCGCCCTCGGCATCGTCACCGGGATCGTCCAGGAGTTCCAGTTCGGGATGAACTGGAGCTCGTACTCGCGGTTCGTCGGCGACGTCTTCGGCGCCCCGCTGGCCCTGGAGGGACTGCTCGCCTTCTTCCTCGAGTCGACCTTCCTCGGCCTGTGGATCTTCGGCTGGGACCGGCTGCCGAAGCGCGTCCACCTGGCCTGCCTGTGGATCGCCTCGCTCGGCACCGTGTTCAGCGCCTACTTCATCCTGGCCGCCAACTCGTTCATGCAGAATCCGGTCGGCTTCACCTACAACCAAGCGACCGAGCGGGCCGAGCTGACCGACTTCGTCGCGGTGCTGACCAATCCCGTGGTGCTGGTCACCTTCCCGCACCAGATCTTCGCCTGCTATCTCGTCGCCGGCGCCTTCCTGGTCGCCGTGGCCGGCTGGCAGCTCTGGCGTCGTTCCGATGATCATCGCGCGTTCCGGTCGGCGCTGCGGCTCGGTGCCGTGACGATGTTGATCGCCGGGGCCGGGGTCACGGTCAGCGGCGACGCGCAGAGCAAGGTGATGGTGCAGGTGCAGCCGATGAAGATGGCGGCCGCCGAGGCGCTGTACGAGACCGAACAGCCGGCCGCGTTCTCCGTCCTGACCATCGGCACCCTGGACGGCCAGCACGAGGTGTTCTCGATCCGGATCCCTTACCTGCTGTCCTTTCTGAGCACCGGCGATCCGCAGGGTGAGGTGCAGGGCATTCGCGAACTGCAACGCAGCTACGAGGAGACGTACGGTCCGGGCAGTTATTCGCCGATCATCCCGACCACCTACTGGACGTTTCGGCTGATGATCGGGCTCGGCCTGGCCTCGGTCGCCCTCGGCGCGCTGCTGCTCTGGGTGACCCGTCGCGGCCGTTTCCTGCAGGGCCGCCTCTGGCCGCCGGTGTTGATCGCGTTGCCACTGCTGCCGCTGTTCGCCAACAGCTTCGGCTGGATCTTCACCGAGACCGGCCGACAACCCTGGCTGGTGTTCGGGCTGCTGCCCACCGCCGCCGGCGTCTCGCCCGGCACCACGCTGGCCGAGGTGGCGATCTCGCTCGGCACGTTCACCCTGCTGTACGGAGCGCTGGCGGTGATCGAGGTCAGGCTGTTGCTGAAATACATCCGGGCCGGACTGCCCGACGTCACTCCGCCGGAGTCCAAGGACGGCGCGGACGCACCCCTGACCTTCGCCTACTGAGGAATCGATCATGGAACTCACCACGCTCTGGTTCTGCCTGATCGCCTTCTTGTGGATCGGCTATTTCGTGCTCGAGGGATTCGACTTCGGTGTCGGCATGCTGGTCGGCATCCTGGGCCGCAACGACCGCGAGCGACGGGTGGTGATCAACACCATCGGCCCGGTCTGGGACGGCAACGAGGTCTGGGTGATCGTCGCCGCCGGTGCCACCTTCGCCGCCTTCCCGGAGTGGTACGCCACGCTGTTCTCCGGGTTCTACCTGCCACTGCTGTTGATCTTGGTCGCGCTGATCCTGCGGAACGTCGCGTTAGACTTCCGCGGCAAGCGGACTGATCCGGTCTGGCGGCGGCGCTGGGACTGGTGCATCATCGGCGGCTCGGCCGTGCCGGCCCTGGTCTGGGGCATCGCCTTCGGCAACATCGCCCACGGCGTGCCGATCGACGCGACCGGGGAGTACGTCGGCGGGCTGCTCGACCTGTTCAACCCGTTCGCGCTGCTGACCGGCCTGGTCACGCTGACCGTGTTCCTCACCCACGGGGCCGTGTTCCTGGCCCTGAAGACCGACGGCGAGATCCGGCACCGGGCCCGCCGGTTCGCCGGCCGGATCGGCCTCGCCGCCGCCGTGCTGGCGGTCACCCTGTTGGTCTGGCTCAACCTCGGCGGCGGGTCGGCGGCCGGCTGGGGGCTCGGCGGGGTGGCCGCGCTCGGCCTGATCGGCAGCCTGCTGGCCAACCACTTGGGCCGCGAGGGCTGGGCCTTCGTCGGCAGCGCCCTGGCGATCGCCGGCACCATGACCAACCTGTTCGTCAGCCTGTTCCCGGACGTGATGCCGAGCAGCCTGGACCCGGCCTGGAGCCTGACCGTGACCAACGCGGCCTCGACTCCGTACACGTTGACGATCATGACCTGGGCCGCCCTGATCGCCACGCCGGTGGTGATCGGCTACCAGGCCTGGACCTACTGGGTCTTCCGGAAGCGGATCACTCTCGCCTCGATCCCGGATGATCAACATGCGCACTGAGTCAGCGGCCACTCGGCGGGACCGCGGGCCGGTGGATCCGCGACTGCTCCGGCGGGCCCGGCCGGTGCGGCGGTTCCTGGTCGCCGCCGTGCTGATCGGTTCGGCCACGGCGGCGGTGATCGTCGCCCAGGCCTGGCTGATCGCGTCGACCGTCGGAGCGGTGTTCGCCGAGCGTCGGATCGAGCCGGTGCTCGCCGCCCTGCCCTGGCTCGCCGGCGCGATCATCGCCCGCGCCGGCCTGAGCTGGCTGAACAGCACGGTCGGCGCCCGGGCCGGGGCGGAGGTCAAGTCCCAGCTGCGGACCGAGATCATGACCGCTCGGCTCAGCGCGCCCGACACCCCGGACCTGCCGGCCGGCCGGCTGACGGCCCTGATCACCGGTGGCCTGGATGCGCTGGACGGCTATTTCGCCCGCTACCTGCCGCAGTTGGTGCTCGCCGTCACCGTCCCGTTGATCATCGGGATCGCGATCCTGACGACCGATCCACTCTCCGCCCTGATCGTTGTCCTCACCCTGCCACTGATCCCGCTCTTCATGATCTTGGTCGGCTGGATGACCAGCGCCCTGACCCGGCGCAGGTTCGCCGCGCAGTCCCGGCTGGCGCAGCACTTCGCCGAGCTGGTCGCCGGACTGCCGACGCTGCAGGTGTTCGGCCGGGCCCGGGCCCAGGCCGAGGGGCTCCGCCGGTCCGGGGAGCTGCATCGGCAGCAGACGCTGCGCGTCCTTCGGGTGGCGCTGTTGTCCGCGCTGGTGCTGGAACTGCTCGCGTCGCTGTCGGTTGCGCTGGTCGCGGTCGGCATCGGCCTGCGCGTGGTGGAGGGCGACCTGACCCTGACGATCGGGCTGTTCGTGTTGATCTTGGCCCCGGAGGCGTACCTGCCGCTGCGGTTGGTGGGCGCGCACTACCACGACTCCGCCGACGGGGTGGCCGCCGTCGAGCAGGCCTTCGCCGTGATCGACGAGCCCGCGACGGCCCGCCGCGGCACCCGCACCCCGCCCGACCCCGAGCGGGCGACGATCGAACTCACCGCCTTCTCGGTCCGCTTCCGCGACGCACCGCACGACGCGGTTCGAGATGTCGACCTGCTGCTCGGGCCCGGCGAACTGGTCGGCCTGGCCGGCCCCAGCGGCTCCGGCAAGTCGACCCTGCTCCAGGTGCTGCTCGGCTTCCGCGAGCCCACCGCCGGTCGCGTTCTGGTCGGCGGCACGCCACTGATCGAACTGGAGCCGGACTGCTGGCGGGCCCTGCTCGCCTGGGTGCCGCAACAACCCGCGTTGATCAGCGGCACGATCGGCGACAACGTGGCCCTCGGCGCTCCCGGTGCTCCGTCGGCCCGGATCCGGTCGGCGCTGACCCGGGCCGGCGGCACTGAGCTTGACCCCGACCGGCCGCTGCCCGCCGCCGGGGCCGAACTGTCGGCCGGCGAGTTGCGCCGCGTCGCCCTGGCCCGCGCACTGCTCAAGATCGACTGCGGCGGGGCGCGCTGGCTGCTGCTGGACGAGCCGACCGCCGGCCTGGACCCGGAGACCGAACTGGCCGCCATCGCCGGCGTCCGCGACCTGGGCGTCGGCGGCCTGGTGGTCAGCCACCGCCCCGCCGTCCTCGCCGCCGCCGATCGAGTCGTCACCCTCACCGCTCCCACGGCCCCCGAGCCCGTCACCGCCCGAACGACCCCGTTGCCCTCCCTTGCCGAGCCACGCTCCCCGATCCCCGAGCCACCCTCTACGGTCCCCGAGCCAGGCTCTACGGTCCCCGAGCCTGTCGAAGGGCGGTCCAGAGCCGTCGCGCCTCGCGACGAATGTGGATCCGTCGACCTGGCCGGGTCCCGCGAAGGGCTCGAGGCACGACGGCCCGGACGCTGGACCCGTCGGGCCGGAATCCCTCATCCTCATCCTGGGAGCCGGCGATGATCACGGTGGACCGCTCCCGACTGGCCGGTGCTGTCGCGCTCGGCGTCCTCGCCCAGGGTGCGGCGGTCGGGCTGCTGGCGACGTCGGCCTGGCTGTTGTCCCGGGCGGCCGAGCACCCGCCGGTGCTCTATCTGCTGGTCGCGGTCGTCTCGGTGCGGGCGCTGGGTCTCGGCCGCGGCGTGTTCCGCTATCTGGAGCGGTTGGTCGGGCACGACGTCGCGTTGCGGGCCCAGGCCGCGCTGCGGCTGGACAGCTTCCGGGCGCTGGCCCGGACCACCTGGCTGGGTCGGCGCGGCGGCGACCTGCTGTCCCGGATGATCAACGATGTCGAGGCGGTGCAGGACGTGATCGTCCGGGTGATCGTGCCGGTCGTCTCGGCCGCGCTGGTGATCATCGGCGGCCAGCTGATGATCACTGTGCTCTCACCCACGGCCGGCCTGACGACCCTGGCCGGCGTGGCCGTGGCCGCGGGTGTCGTGCCGGTGCTGGCCAGCCGGCTCTCGGCCCGCTTGGATCGACGGGTCGCTGCCCTGCGCGGCGCACTGGCCGAGGCCGTCGCCGAAGCGACGGAGGCGGCGCCGGACCTGATCGCGTACGACCGCAGCGTGGCCCTCGACCGGATCCGGCGGGCGGACGCCCGGCTGCGCGAGGCGGAGGGCCGGTCGGCGCTGGCGCAGGGCGTCGCAGCCGCCGGACAGACCCTCGGCATCGGCGGGGCGGTGCTCGGCGCCCTGGTGTTCGGGTCCGCCGGGGTGGTCGCCGGCACGGTCCCGCCGGTCCAACTGGCCGTGCTGGCGCTGACCCCACTGGCCCTGGCCGAGGTGATCGCCGCGATCCCCGCCGCGCTGCAGGTGCGGGCCCGGACCCGGACCGCGCTCGGCCGGGTCCGACAGGTGATCGAGGCGCCGCCGGTCGGCTCCGGAGACCGACCGGCAGCCGAGCCGACCGATCAGCCAGCGGTACGGCTGCGGCAGGTCGCCGCGGGCTGGCCCGACGGTCCGGTCGTCGCGACCGGACTCGACCTCGACCTCCGGCCCGGTGATCGGGTCGGACTGATCGGTCCGAGCGGCAGCGGCAAGACCACGATCGCGGCGACGATCATGGACCTGATCCCGGCCCGGGCCGGCCGGGTCGACGTCCGCGGGTCGGTCGGCTATCTCGCCCAGGACGCGTACCTGTTCGACAGCACGGTGGCGGAGAACCTCCGGCTCGGCCGCAGCGACGCCACCGAGGAGCACCTGGCCGGCGTGCTGCTGCGGGTCGGCCTCGACCTGGATCTCGACCGCCTGGTCGGGCTGCACGGCACCCGACTGTCCGGCGGCGAGGCTCGGCGACTGGCCCTGGCCCGGGTCCTGCTCGGCGAGCACCCGATCCTGATCTTGGACGAACCGACCGAACACCTGGACGCACCGACCGCCGAACGGCTGCTGGACGATCTCTGCCGGGTCGCCGCCGACGCCGCCGTCCTGATCATCACCCACGACCCCCGAGTCGCCGCCCGCTGCGACCGGCTGATCGACCTCCGCGACTCCGAGCCGGCGCAGATCGCATCGACCTCGTCCGGACTCTCGCTCGATCATGCGTGATCTTGGTCTACCCGGGTTCGATCAAGCTCGCCGACCGACCTCCGCCAGGCGAGTGACCCAGCCGGCCGCGGCCGCAGTGTCCTCGGATTCGTCGAGCAGGCACAGCAGCCCCTGAACGGCAGCCGCGGGTAGACAGGCGGCCAAACCCTCGTGCGAACCGTACGCAGCGATGGCGGCATCCCAGGAGGTCGGCTCGACGCTCGACACCAGCTGCCAGGCAAGATCAGCGACTCCGGGACCCAGGCCCACATCCTCCCAATCGAGGAGCGCCACCTCGCCGTCCGGTGAGGTGCGCAGATTGCCGAAGGAGGCGTCACCGTGGGTCAGGGTGATCGGGCCGGCCGAGTTCGCCCGCCGCTCGACCGTGGCAATCTGCCCGACCAGGCGATCACCGAACCGACGGAGGCCGGGCGAGATGTCGCGACGCATCCGCCCGGCGAGCCACGACCGGGCCAGCACAGCATCGACGAGGTGCGCGACATCGGCACGCGGCAGCCAGTCCCAGCGCAGCCCGGCCACTCCCTCCCACTGGTCGTGCAACTGCCGCAATACCGCCGCGGCAGCCGTCGGGTCCGCACCGGACCGCCAGGACGAGAGATCCTCCAGCTCCAGCCAGGTGGAGCCGTCCGGCGCAATCTCCGCCCGACTGCAGGCCGGGACGCGGAGGTTGAGGGACGGAGCGACTTCGCGATAGAACCGCACCTCGCGGACGAACAGCTGCAGGACATCGGGAATCGAACCGGCCGCGGCGGACCGGCGCCGTTTCGTGAACGTGTCCGGCACGCACCGCAGTCTGGCACCCGGCGCGCCTCGCCGCACGATGGAGCTGCCGACCCAGACCTGCGGCCGAACTCCCGCAACGGGCCCGCGCTTCGACAAGCTCAGGGAACGTATACCTCGGGTGCTCGACACCGCCGGCGATCGATCATCGGGGAATCCGGTGCCGGTCAGACCCGGTCGGAACTTCCCCGATCCCGACAGCTCAGGCAGCCGGCACGAACTTGGCCTTGGCCTTGCGCAGCGCGAGCACCGGGCACTTCCGACACCGCGAGGAGGACCGGCAGCACCGCTTCTTCACCTTGCCCGCCTTCATCAGCTTCTTGACGGTCTCGGCCGGGCTGCGCGGCGCGCGCCGCTTGTCCTTCTTCGCCACCCGTCCTCCGCTCCCCATCGCCGACCGGTTAGGTGAGGGTAACCTGCCTGCCCGGCCGGCCCGGAATCGGTCAGCGTTGTGGTGGTGGCCGGGGTTAGATTGGCCACGCCCGGAAGGAGGCCCACGATGCGACTCGAGATTCTGCACGTGCCGGAGTGCCCGCAGGTGGCGCCACTGCTGAAGCTGTTGGAGCGGGTGACCCATCTCCCGGTCACCACGACCGTGATCGATTCCGTCGAGCAGGCCGCCGGGCGCGGCATGGTCGGGTCGCCGACACTGCTGGTTGATGACGATGACGCGTTCCCGACGACCGAGGAGGACCGTCGGGCCGGCGGGTTGAGCTGCCGGCTGTTTCGCGATCGGTGGGGCCGGACCGGCCCGCTGCCCACGCTCGAACAGGTACGAGACGCGCTCACCGAGCGGTCTCCGGATCCGCGAGCCGACCTGCGTTAGGCGGGTGCTTCCTCGGTCGGGTCGACTCCGAGCGGACGGACGCGGGCCAGGGCCGGCCGGACGAACTCCTCGGGCCAGGTCACACCGGTCCGCGCGGCAAGATCACGGGCCAGCGGCAGGAACAGTTCGGTGCAGGCTCGCTGGGCCGCGATCGCAGATTCCCGGGTGGCCACGATCGGCGGCAGACCTTCGACCTGGGCTCGCCGCTCGGGGGGCAGCAGCGACGAGGTGTGCAGGGCGCCACCCCGATCCGGTACGGCCACGTCCTGCAGCATCAGGTCGATCAGCAACTGCCGGAGCAGCCCGGAGCCCGAGGCGGCGTCGATCACGCCGTTGCGGCCGAGCACCACCGGGGTCAACCCGAGGATCCGGAAGAATTCCTTGATCAACCGCTCGACGGTGGCCGGGTCCGGCTGCAGCGGCTCGGCCTCGGGACCCAGCCGGGCGGCATGATCATCGCGGTCCAGCAACGGCCGGACCAGGTTGCGGGCCCGGCCCGGCACGGCCTCCGGGCCGGTGATCGTGACATCGAGCCGGTGCCACTCCGGCGTGACGTGGTTGAACAGGGTCGTCGGGCCGAAGTCACGCCGCTCCCGATAGATCGACGGGGCGATCCGATCACTCAGCCCGGGCCAGTCCTCGACCAGGCCGTCCCGGTCATCGGCCACCAGCCAGACGTCGACGTCGCTGAACTCGTCGGCCGTGCCGCGCCCGTAACTGCCGACCAGCCAGGCCGCCCGGACCCGTTGATCTTCGTCCAGCACGGCCCTGACCCGGCGCAGCAGTTCCTCGGTCCCCATGACGCTTGATTCTGCTCCTGCTGACGGGATCGTCGAGAAGCGACCCCCGTTGACGCTTCCCGGCGGATGGCGCGACCGGCGCCGCTGCCTAGGTTGAGCTCATGCGCGTGATCACCAGACTGCATTGGCCGCTGATCCTCGGCCTCGGGGTCCTGGCCATGATCCATCCGTTGGTCGCCACCATCGCGTCGGCCCTCGGCGGCAACGGCTCGCCGGCCGTGGCGATCATGCTGCCGATCCTGATCTCCGCGGCCTGGATCGGGGTGGTCGGGCTGACCCGGGTGCGGCATCCGGTGCTCACCCTGGTGTTCGCCGCCCTGGCCTACGCCGTCTTCTCCACTATCTTCGGTGCGATCGCCTCGCCGATCGTCACCGGCCGGCTGCAAGGCCCGCTGGCGATGCCGTGGACGATCACCGCCATGTTGATCTGCAACGCGAGCTGGGGCGCGCTCACCGGCCTGCTCGCCCTCGCCCTGCAGCGCGCCCGTGGCTTCCGGCCGGAGCGCAGTCCCGAGTGACCCGGCGCGGTCCCTGGCAGTGTTTCGTTCCCTGAGCTTGTCGAAGGGAACGAACACCCAACCGGCCCCCTCGACCGGTCGGCGGCCAATAGCAACGGGGTCCGGGCGAGCGGAGGCCGTTAACCTCGGGTCCATGAACGCCGACTTCCGAGCCGTGTTGATCAACGGGACCGTCGGCTCCGGGAAGACGACGGTCGCCGGGGCCCTGGCCGAGAGTCTGCAGCGCGACGGGATCCCCGGGGCCGTCGTCGACCTGGACGCCCTGCGCGGGTTCTGGCCCCAGCCACCCGGCGACCACTTCAACCTCGAGATCACCCTGACCAACCTGCGCGACGTGGCCGGCAACTTCCGCGCGGCGGGTGCCCGGGTGCTGATCATGGCCGGGGTGATCGAGACCGAGGAGCAGCGGCGCCGGCACGCCGAGGCGGTCGGCGGTCCGCTCGCCGTGATCCGGCTGAAGGCCGACCTGGATCTGATCCACCAGCGGCTGCATCGTCGCCACGATCGTGACCCGGCCGGGCTGGAGTGGCATCTGCACCGGTCGGGCGAGCTGGACGCGATCTTGGACCGGGCGGCGATCGACGACCTGGTGCTTGAGGTGACCGAGCTGAGTCCGGAGCAGACGGCGGGCAGGCTCCGTGCCGGTCTCGGGCTGGCGGTGGCGCGATGACGTACCGGCCGATCGAGGAGGGCATGCGGACCGACCTCGCCAAGGAGCTCAGCTATGCCGACTATCTGGATCTCGGCCGGCTGCTGGCCGCGCAACGGCCGCGGTCCGATCATCACGACGAGCTGCTCTTCATCATCCAGCACCAGGTCACCGAGCTCTGGCTGAAGTTGATCATCCACGAGCTGCGGTCGGCGATCACCCTGATCGATGCCGATGATCTGGCCCAGGCGCTGAAGCGGACCGCCCGGATCAAGCACATCCAGAAGCAACTGTTCGACGCCTGGGCGGTGCTGGCCACCCTGACGCCGATCGAGTACGCGCAGTTCCGAGACGTGCTCGGGCACGCCTCGGGCTTCCAGTCGCTGCAGTACCGGACTGTCGAATTCCTGCTGGGCAACAAGACGCCGGGGATGACCGCGGTGTTCCGGCACGATCCGGAGGCCCACGCCCAGCTGGCCGCCGACCTGCAGGCGCCGTCGCTGTACGACACGTTCCTGCGTCATCTCCGGCGGCGGGGATTCGCCGTGCCGGCCGAGGTCGCGGACCGCGACTTCGCCGAGCCGTACCAGGCCAGCCCGGCCGTGACCGCGGTCTTCAAGGTGATCTACGACGATCCGGAGCAACACTGGGACGCATACGAGACCTGCGAGGAACTCGTCGATGTCGAGGAGAGCTTCCAGCTCTGGCGGTTCCGGCACCTGAAGACCGTGGAGCGGGTGATCGGCTTCAAGCGCGGCACCGGCGGATCCAGCGGCGTGTCCTTCCTGCGCCGCGCGCTGGACCTCACCTTCTTCCCCGAGCTGCTGGACGTCCGGACCCGGATCGGCACCTAGAGCGTGTCTGATAATTGTCACCGGCGGTGTTGGAACACGGCCGCGAGGGTGAGGCCGCCGAGGTAGGTAGTGGCGTACTTGTCGTACCTGGTCGCGATCGCTCGCCATTGCTTGAGCCGGCCGAAGCCTCGTTCGACGACATTGCGGTCGCGGTAGCGGTCGGGGGAGAACTTTGGGGGTCGCCCTCCGCGGCGGCCACGATCTCGTCGGCGTTGGATCTGATCGGTCTTCTCCGGAATGGTGCAGCTGATTCGTCGACGGCGCAGTTCGCGCCGTGTCGATGGGTGGGAGTATGCCTTGTCTGCAAGGAGATGCAGTCGATTCGGGGGAAGACCTGCTGCCGCGCGAGTGATCTGGTAGCCGTCCAGCAGTGGCATCAATCGCGGGTTGTCACCGGCCTGCCCTCCGGTCAGGATCAGCTCGACGGGTCGTACCAAGTGATCGACGATGGCGTGGATCTTGGTCGTGAGCCCGCCGCGGGACCGGCCGAGAGCTCGATCGTCCGGTTCGGCGGGACGCTCCTTCAGACCGGAATCCTTGTAATTCGTTGGTGCCCTTTTTTAGGTCGCTGTCGGCGGGCAACTGCCGCCGGGCGCCGGCGGCATGTTGATGAGCACGGACAATGCTGGAATCGACGGAGACCAGCAGCGCAGCCAGCTCCTGTCCAATCTCATCTGGATCGAGGTCTGGTGTGCGGTGGTGGCCGTAGTGATCTTGAACGGCCAAGAACATCCTCAGGTACGTGCCGTTACCGGACCAGAGCCGATGACGGTGCCAAACGGTCTGCCATTTCCCCAGATCAGAAGGAAGATCCCGCCACGGGACACCGGCCCGGTAGCGCCACGCGATCGCTTCAAGAACCTGCCGGTGAGGCGTCCAGGGACGTCCCCGCCGGCCCGACCGACACAACGGAAGCACCGACTCAATCACTGCCCACAACTCATCAGAAATCATGCCAACACGCGTCACCCCAAGATCATCGACCACGAAGCGGCGAAGATTTGTCAGACACGCTCTAGTCAGGGATGTCCGGCCGGCTCGGGCACCGGAGCGTCGTCGGCGTAACCCGGCTCGCGCTTCTTCAAGATCGCGATCACCCGGTAGGTGATCGGCATCACCAGCACCTCGACCAGGGTCTTCCAGAGGAAGCCGACGATCACGTAGTTGACGAAGTCGGCCCCGGTGGTGATGCCGATCGCGCCGGCGGCGATGCTGCAGAAGATCAACGTGTCGGCGAACTCGCCGACCACGGTCGAGCTGATCAGCCGGACCCAGAGCCGCTTCTCGCCCCAGCGGTTCTTGATCCAGACCAGCACCGCCGAGTTCAGCAGTTGCCCGGCCAGATAGGCGATCAGGCCGGCCAGCACGAGTCGCGGCACCACGCCGATGACGGCTTCCAGCGACGCCTGGTTCTCGTAGAACGACGCGGCCGGGAGCTGGATCGTGATCCAGAAGCAGACCGAGGCGAGCAGCAACGTGACGAAGCCGGTGATCACCGTCCGGCGAGCCGCCCGGAACCCGTACACCTCGCTCAGCACGTCGCCGAGCACGTACGCCAGCGGGAACAGGAAGAACGCGCCGTCGGTGTTGAGCGGCAGGATCTGCAGCGGCCCCAGGGTCAGTGACTGGTCACCGAAGAAGCTGACGCCCTTGCTGGCCGCGACGTTGGAGATGATCAACGTCGCGGTGAAGAGCGCGGTGATGGTCGGGTAGTAGCTGCGGGACAGGCGGGCGTAGGTCGCGGGCTCGGTCACGAGGGTCAGTCTGCCTTGGCCCCGTCCGCGGACGCACCCGGCAACCGGCGAGCGAGCCGGCCGATCCGCTCGATCAGCTGGTCGAAGAACCGCGCCGGATCGGTCCGGACCGCCACCCAGGCGTTGGGCTCGCGGCCCCACTTGCCGCCCCAGTCGGCGATCGTGGTGCCCCGGGTCAACGCTCCGGCGAGCTCGACGTCGACGGTCGCGGCGCGCAGCTCGGCCGAGTCCGGGTCGAGGGCCACGGCCGCGGCGAACGGGTCGTGCAGATGGGCGAACCAGCCCCAGCTCCAGTCCCGGTGGAACTCGAAGTAGAACCGCATCGCATCGGTCACGTGCCGGATCAGCGGATTGCTCGCCCGGGACCGGGTGCCGACCGGCTCGTCCGGGCTCGGCGCCTCGACCGGGGTCGACCCGGCCGCCTCGGCCAGCCGGACCAGGTGCGCCGGCTCCAGCACGATCGTCTCGGTCACGTTCAGCCCGCAGATGATCGGCCGGCGCTCGGCCGGCAGCCCGCTGAACGCTTCGAAGACGATCTTGGCCGCGTCCGGGTCGACCGCGATGTTCCACTCGGCGGTCGGCGTCGTGTTGCCGGGATGATCGAACGATCCGCCCATCACCACCAGCCGGCGGAGCAGCCGGGGCAGCTCCGGATCGGTGCGTACGGCGAGCGCCAGGTTGGTCAGCGGCCCGGTGACCAGGCCGACCACCTCACCCGGCTGGCTCCGCGCGACCTCGCTCCACAGCTTGACCGCGTGCCGGGTCGAGATCTCCCGGCTCGGTGCCGGCAACTCCGCCCAGCCGATGCCCTGCGGGCCATGGGTCTCCGGCGACGTCTTGAGCGGCTGGATCAGCGGGATCTCCGAGCCGAGGCAGACCTCGATCGGCGGCGCGCCGCACAGCTCCAGCCAGGCCAGGTTGTTGATCGCCACCTGCCGGGCCGACACATTGCCCGCCGTACAGGAGATGCCGAGGATCTCGACCTCGGGCGAGCCGAGCAGATAGAGCAGGGCGAGCGAGTCGTCGATCCCGGTGTCGACGTCGAGCAGCAACTTAGTCACGCACCTGATCCTGTCACCGACCAACCCGCGCGCAAACGCGACCGTACGCATCAGACGCGACCGTTCGAACGGTCGCGTTCACCGCGAACGGTCGCGTTTGTGTCCTGGCGATCTGCAGGTCAGGCGGCCGCGACCTCGAGCAGGCGTTCGGCGGTGGCCGGGTCGGTGACCAGCCGCTTGAAGTAGCCGGCGTGGGCGCCGGCCAGGATGGAGTTGATCTTGTCCAGGCCGGAGGCGACGGCGATGGTGATCGGGATCCGCTGCAACTCGGCGAAGGAGAGGGCGATCAGGCGTTCGCTGCCGGGATAGCGGACCGGCTTGCCCTGCCGGTCGTAGAACCGGGAGCAGACGTCGCCGACCGCGTCGACCAGCGACGCGGAGCCGGCCGGGACGAAGTGCGGCATGTCGGAGCGGACCATCGGCGGCGCACCGACGCCGGTCAGCACGCACCGGGCCCGCGGCCACAGGTGCAGCACCCGCTGGATCGACGGGTCCTTGATCAACGTCTTGTAGAGATCGGGCCCGGGCAGCGCCGGCGCGAACAGGTAGGTGGCCCGGCCGCCGATCCGGGCGGCGACCATCCGGGTGATCTCGTTGGTCTGATACCAACCCTCGGGTTGATCATGACCGCCGACCGTCGGTGCCACTACCACCCCGGGCAGCGGGGGCAGGTCGCAGCGCGCCACCTCATAAACCGTGCGCCCGGAGGAGACCAGCAGGACGTCCCCGGAGGCCAGGCCCGCCTCGGCCAGGGCCGTGCCCACCGCGGGAGCCAGCACCGGTCCGAGACCGTCGCCGCTGCGCTGCCCGGACCGCAGCGGCGCCGACAGATAGACCCGGTCCACCCCGAGCTCCACCGCCAGCCGGTCGGCCAGCCCCGAGTCGGCCCGCTCGTCGGGCGGGATGATCTCGATCTTGACGATGCCGCGGCGGCGGGCTTCGGCGAGGATCCGCGACACCGTCGCCCGGCTGGTGCTGAGCCGGCTAGCGACGTCGGCCTGGGTGGCCTCCTCGTCGTAGTACATCTTGGCCGCGGTGTAGAGCAGGGATGAGGGGAAGTGGCCGGCCTCGGTTCCGCGGCCGCGACGACCGAACTCGGCCGGCTTCTCCGCCGGCGAGTCGGACCCGCTGGTCAACGCCATGCAGACAGTATGGCCCAACTCCGCCCCCTTGCTGAGCAAAGTTGCATGAATCTCAATCTGTGCAACTTTGTTCTGGACAGATGTACGAACGCCTGGCTAGAGTTCTGGCATCCCCCGATCGCGCTGATCGGACGATGTGGATCACTTGGAGGCGCTCGATGTCGAACCCCGCGGAGACCCCGCAGACGATGCAGGCCGTGATCTGTCACGGCCCCGAGAATTACACGCTGGAAGAGGTTCCGGTGCCGAAGCCCGGTCCGGGCGAGGCGCTGGTCAAGGTCGACGCGGTGGGCATCTGCGCCAGTGACTTGAAGTGCTACCACGGGGCCGCGAAATTCTGGGGCGACGCGTCCCGGCCGGCCTGGGCCGAGACCGAGGTGATCCCCGGCCACGAGTTCGCCGGAACCGTTGTGCAGCTGGACGACGCCGCGGCCGAGAAGTGGAAGGTCGGTGTCGGCGACCAGGTGGTCAGCGAGCAGATCGTCCCGTGCTGGAAGTGCCGCTACTGCCTCCGCGGCCAGTACTGGATGTGCGGGCCACACGATCTGTACGGGTTCAAGCGCCGGACGCCAGGCGCCATGGCGGAATACATGATCTACAACGTCGACGCGTTGGTGCACAAGGTGCCGAACGAGATGCCGGCCCATCATGCGGCGTTCGCCGAGCCGTTGTCCTGCTCGCTGCACGCCGTCGAGCGGGCCGGGATCGGCTTCGACGACGTGGTCGTGGTGGCCGGCTGCGGCCCGATCGGCCTGGGCATGGTGGCCGGCGCCAAGTCGAAGAACCCGGCCAAGGTGATCGCGCTGGACATGGCGCCGCACAAGCTGGAGATCGCCAAGGAGTGCGGTGCCGACCTGGTGATCAACATCGCCGAGGAGGACGCCGACACGATCGTCAAGGACCTCACCGACGGTTACGGCGCCGACGTCTACCTCGAGGGCACCGGCCACCCGGCCGCCGTACCGCAGGGGCTGAAGCTGCTGCGCAAGCTCGGCACCTATGTCGAATACGGCGTCTTCCGCGACGACGTCACCGTCGACTGGTCGATCATCAGCGACGACAAGGAACTGGACGTGCTGGGCGCCCACCTCGGCCCGAACTGCTGGCCGGCGGCGATCCGGATGATCGAGTCCGGCCGGCTGCCGATGGACAAGATCTGCACCCACCAACTCCCCTTGGCCGAGTTCCAGCAGGGCCTGGAACTCGTCTCCGACGGCACCAAGTCGATCAAGGTCTCCCTGATCCCGTAATGATGGTCACCTTCAGCCGACTTGTCAGAACCCAGGCTTGCTATAGCCATCCTCAGTTCTGACAAGTCGGCGGAAGTGGGGCCACACGTCAACTCAACGGAGAGATAGCGATGGCTGAACACAGACTGACCCGGCGGGCGGCGCTGGGGCTCGGCGCGGCGGCGGCCGCGACTCCACTGCTCAGCTCCTGCGGGATCGGCGGGGCTCCGGCGGCCATCAACGGTGCGTCCGCGGTCAGCGGCGGCTTCGACTGGAAGAAGGCGGCCGGCAGCACGCTGAAGCTGCTGCAGACTCCGCACCCGTACCAACAGGCGTTTCAGCCACTATTGAAGGAGTTCAGCGAACTCACCGGCATCGAGGTGATCACCGACCTGGTGCCGGAGGGCAGCTACTTCACCAAGCTCAATACCGAGCTGGCCGGCGGCACCGGCAAGCACGACGCCTTCATGCTCGGCGCCTACTTCATCTGGCAGTACGGCCCGCCGAACTGGCTGGAGGACCTGAAGCCGTGGATCGAGAACTCCTCGGCGACCAACGACGAGTACGACTTCGAGGACATCTACGAAGGTCTGCGGCAGTCGACCCAATGGGACTTCAACCAGGGCAGCCCGCTCGGCACCGGCGGCCAGTGGTCCATCCCGTGGGGCTTCGAGAACAACGTGGTCACCTACAACAAGTTGCTCTTCGACGAGCGCGGGATCAGCCTGCCGGACCGGTTCGACGACTTCATCCAGCTGGCGATCGAGCTGACCGACCGGACCGAGAACCGGTACGGCGTCGCGGCCCGGGGTTCCAAGTCCTGGGCCACCATCCATCCCGGCTTCATGACCCAGTTCAGCCGGGAGGGTGGCGTCGACTACGTCTATCAGGACGGCCAGTTCCGGGCGCAGATGAACTCCGACGGGTCGGTCGCGTTCCACCAGAAGTGGATCGAGCTGATGCAGCGGGCCGGGCCGACCTCGTGGACCACGTACGAGTATCCGCAGGCCACCGGCGATCTTGGTGACGGCGTCGCGATGATGTGTTACGACGCCGACTCCGCCACCTATCCGAAGAACCGGCCGGGCGTCTCCAAGGAGTCCGGCAACCTCGGCTGGTACGCCGGTCCCGCGGGACCGGACGGCAACTACAAGACCAACCTGTGGACCTGGTCCTGGGCCATCAACTCCCAGGCCAAGAACAAGCTGGCAGCCTGGCTGTTCATCCAGTGGGCGACCGGTAAGGAGGCGCTGAGCAAGGCGGTGAGCAGCGGGACGTACGCCGACCCGGTGCGGGCCTCCGTCTTCGACACGGTGTTCAAGAACCAGCTGAGTGATCAGCCGGGCTATCTCGAGGCGTTCGAGACCGTGATCAAGGATTCCAAGATCCAGTTCTCGCCGCAGAAGAAGTTCTTCGGCACCACCGAGGACTGGGCCGTCGCGCTGCAGGACATCTACGGCGGCGAAGACGCCCGTAGCCGGCTGGACAGCCTCGCCCGCACCAACACCTCCAAGATCAATCTCTGAGGGGGCTGATCATGACGACAACCGAAACCCAGCCCGGCTCCGACACCTCCTCGCGCCCCGGCCGGACCGGTCCGCCCGAGGTGCCGACCTGGCGCCGCAAGCTGCGGCCGTACCTGCTCTCCGTGCCCGCCGTGGCGATCATCATCGGGATCCTCTACCCGTTCGCCATCGGCGCCATCTACACTTTTCTCAACTACGCCGCGGTCAACCCGAATCCGCGCTTCGTCTGGTTCGCCAACTTCGAGTCGGTTCTCCAGGATTCCAAGTTTTGGGGCAGTGTCGGGGTGACGTTGATCTTCGCGGTCGCGGCGACCGCCCTGGAGACGGTGCTCGGCGTGATCATCGCGCTGCTGCTGAACCGGTCGAGCCTGATCGGCCGGATCTTCGAGAAGGTGCTGATCCTGCCGCTGATGATCGCCCCGGTGATCGCCGGCGTGATCTGGAAGCTGATGTTCAATCCGCAGTTCGGCATCCTCAACCACATCTTCGGGCTGGGCGCGACGTTCGACTGGCTGAGCCGGCAGAACGCGCTGGCCTCGGTGATCCTGGTCGACATCTGGATCTTCACGCCGTTCGTGGCGATCCTGGTGCTGGCCGGCATCCGATCGCTGCCCAAGGAGCCGTTCGAGGCCTCCGACGTGGACGGTGCGAGCTGGTTCTACATGTTCCGCCGGCTGATGCTGCCGATGATCTGGCCCTACATCCTGGTCGCGGTGATCTTCCGGTTCATGGACAACCTCAAGGTGTTCGATCACATCTACGTGCTCACCTCCGGTGGTCCCGGCGTGGCCACCCGGACGCTGCAGATCGGCGCCTTCGAGGACTCGATCACCAACATGGACTACTCCCGCGGTTCGACGTACATGTTGATCTTGTGGATCATCGTGTTCATCACCGCTCGCTACCTGGTCGGCGTGCTGGGCAAGGCCCAGGCCCGCGCCGCCGGATCGGAGGGCTGAGTCATGGCGGCTCGCGAACTGCTGCCCGGTCAGCGTCGGTTCACCCCGACCACCGTCGGCGGCGACCTGATCTTGATCGCGTGGTTCATCTTCTCCCTGTTCCCGATCATCTGGATGGTGCTGCTGTCGCTGAAGACGGGAGCGGAGCAGACCACGACGTTCTTCGTCTTCTCGCCCACGCTGGAGAACTTCGTCACCGTGCTCTCCCAGCGCGGCACCGACCTGACCAGCGTCGACTACAAGACGGCCCTGCTGACCAGCCTGCTCAACTGTGGCGGCGCGGTGATCGTCTCGCTGCTGATCGGCATTCCGGCCGCGTACGCCGCCGGCCGGTGGAAATACAAGGGGTCCAACGACCTGATGTTTCAGATGCTGTCGTTCCGGTTCGCGCCGGAGCTGATGGTGATCGTGCCGCTGTTCGTGATCTACAACCAGGTCGGCCTGTTCGACACCCAGGTCGGGATGATCTGGGTGCTGCAACTGGTCACCATGCCGCTGGTGGTGTGGATCCTGCGGTCGTACTTCCAAGATCTTCCCGAGGACCTGGAGCAGGCCGCGCTGCTGGACGGCTACACCCGGCGGCAGGCCTTCGTCATGGTGGCGCTGCCGCTGGTCCGGCCCGGCATCGCCGCGGCCGCCCTGCTCGCGTTCATCTTCGCCTGGAACAACTACGTCTTCCCGTTGATCTTGAGCGACACCGCGGCCAGCACGGTCACGGTGGCGATCACCAAGTTCCTCGGCGGCGGCGGCCAGGCCTACTACAACCTCACCGCGGCAGCCGCGGTGATCGGCGCCCTGCCGCCGCTGGTGCTGGCCTTGACCATCCAGCGCTACCTGGTGCAGGGCCTCTCCTTCGGAGCGGTGAAGTCCTGATGTCCACGGTAGAGGTTTCCAAGCTGACCAAGCACTACGGGAAGACCGTGGGCGTCGATGATCTCTCACTGCAGATCGGCGACGGCGAGTTCTTCGTGATCTTGGGTCCGTCCGGCGCCGGCAAGACGACGACCCTGAAGTCGATCGCCGGACTGCTCGACATCGACGCCGGGTCGGTCGCCATCGGCGGCACCGACATGACCCGGGTGGAGCCGTACCACCGCAACGTCGCGATGGCGTTCGAGTCGTACGCGCTCTATCCGCAGAAGACCCTGCGACAAAACCTGGCCTCACCGCTGAAGTCCGGCCGGACCGGGAAATACACGGCGACCCAGCAGCAGGAGCGGATCGATCAGGTCACCACCACGCTCGGCATCAACCACCTGCAAGATCGTTTCCCACGGGAACTGTCCAACGGGCAGCGGCAGCGCGTGGCCCTGGGCCGGGTGCTGGTCCGGCCGGCCGACGTCTATCTGCTGGACGAGCCACTGAGCCACCTGGACGCCAAGCTCCGGGCGGAGATGCGGGCCGAGCTGAAGAGCCTCGGCGCGATGTCGAACACGACCACGATCTACGTCACCCACGACTATCAGGAGGCCCTCGCGCTGGGCACCCGGATCGCGGTGATCAGGAACGGCCGGCTGGTCCAGGTCGACACCCCGGCGGAGATCTGGCATCACCCGGCCGACACGTTCGTGGCCCGCTCGCTCGGCCAGCCGGAGATGAACCTGCTCGACGCGTTGATCGACGACGGCCGGCTGACCGTGCCGGGCAGCCGGTTCCGGATCCCGGTGCCGGACCGGCTCGACCTGTCCCGCGGTGATCGACTCCGGGTCGGCATCCGGCCCAGTGATGTCGAGCTGACCGAGCCGCACACGAGCCGATCCGGTCACGCCGCCATCCCGGCCCGGGTCGTGCTCGCGGAGCGACTCGGCCGCAACATCGAGGTCTCCCTCAACATCGGCGGCGCGACCCTGATCGGCCTGACCACCGGCGGTCCGCTTTCCGCCGAGGGCGCCCAGGCCACGGTGCAGATCCGGCTCGACAACGTCCACCTGTTCGCCGCCGGCGAGGGTGACACCGCGCGGCTCGGCAGTGCCGCCGACCGCGAGCCGAAGGAGGCGTGATCATGACCACCGCAACCACGACCGAGGTCGCGCAGAGTCTCACGCTGGCCGCGCTGAACAAGGTTTACAACCCGGGCGGCCGGCACGAGTTCCATGCGGTCAAGGGGATCGAGCTGGAGATCGAACCGGGCGAGCTGATCGCGCTGCTCGGCCCGTCCGGCTGCGGCAAGACCACCACACTGCGGATGATCGCCGGGCTGGAGACCGTGACCAGTGGATCGATCATGATCGGTGATCAAGAGATCAGCCAGCTGCCGCCGGGCAAACGCGGCATCGGGGTGGGCTTCGAGTCGTACGCGCTCTATCCGCCGCTGTCGGTCCGGGAGAACCTCGCGTACGGGCTCAAGGCGCGGAAGGTGCCCCGGGCCGCGGGGCTGGTCGACGACATCGCGCACCGGCTGGAGATGACCGAGCTGCTCGAGCTGCGCCCGTCCGCCTTGTCCAGTGGGCAGAAGCAGCGGGTCGCGCTGGCCCGGGCGCTGGTCCGCAACCCGCCGGTGCTGCTGCTGGACGAGCCGCTGTCGCACCTGGACGCGTCGGCCCGGAACCGGGTGCGGCGCGAGCTCAAGCTGCTGCAGCGCGAGTTCGGCTACACCACGATCGTGGTCACTCATGATCAAGTGGAGGCGCTGAGCCTGGCCGATCGGCTGGCCGTGATGGACGCCGGGGTGATCCGGCAGTTCGGCACCCCGGACGAGATCTTCGACGATCCGGCCAACCTGTTCGTGGCGCAGTTCGTCGGCGAGCCGCAGATCAACGTGCTCGAAGGGGTGCTGGCCATGGCCGGTGACCGGCGGCGGGTCAGGCTCGGCGACGGCGAACTCGAGGTCACGGCGTCGGGCGGCCAGGACGGCGATCGGGTGCTGGTCGGCATCCGGCCGCAGGATGCCCGACTGTCCGGCGCCGAGCAGGGCGACGGGATCGCGGTCACGGTGCAGTATTTCGAGCATCTGATGGAGTTCGGCCAGGCGACGCTCGATCTGACCGGTGGGTCCGCCGACGTGGTGGTCCAGACGCCGGCGGCGGAGACGTACGCGCCGGGTGACCTGGCCCGGCTGACAGCGCCGGCGGAGCGGGTGTATCTGTTCGACCCGGAGACCTCCGAACGCATTCGTTGATCGCCGAGACGTCACATCCGCTGCGACGCGCCGCCAAAACGGCCGCGGAGGTCGGGGTCCCCGCGGAACGTGAAGCGAAGCGGAGCGTTTTGTGGGGTGATATTGACGGGTCGGCAGAAATTGGGAGTGGGCATGACGAAGCTGTGGAATGATCCGGCGTCCTTCACCGAGGACATGCTGGTCGGGTTCTTGGATGCGAATGCCGATTATGTGGTCGGGGTGCCTGGTGGGGTGGTGCGGGCGACGACGACCCGGCCGGGGAAGGTCGCGGTGGTGACCGGCGGCGGGTCGGGGCACTACCCGGCGTTCTGCGGGACGGTCGGGCCGGGGTTCGCCGACGGAGCCGTGGTCGGCAATATCTTCACTTCGCCGTCCGCCGCCGAAGCCGCCTCGGTGGCCCGGGCGGCGCACGGCGACGCGGGAGTGGTGCTGACCACCGGCAACTACGCCGGTGACGTGATGAACTTCGGCCTGGCCGTGCAGCAGTTGCAGGCCGAGGGCATCGAGGCCCGCTACGTCGCGATCACCGACGACGTGGCCAGTGCCGGTCCGGACGAGCTCGGCAAGCGGCGCGGCATCGCCGGCGACTTCACCGTCTTCAAGATCATGTCCGCGGCGGCCGAGGAGGGGTACGACCTGGACGAGGTGGTCCGGGTCGGCGAGGCGTGCAACGCGGTCACCCGGACCCTCGGCGTCGCCTTCGACGGCTGCACCCTGCCCGGCGCCGATCACCCGTTGTTCACCGTGCCGGAGGGCCGGATGGGGGTTGGCCTCGGCATCCACGGCGAGCCAGGGGTGGACGAGCAAGATCTTTTCCGGGCCGCCGATCTGGCCAAGCTGCTGGTCGACGGCGTGCTGGCCGAGGCGCCGGCCGGGCCGGGCGGGGACGGGCCGAAGCGGCTCGCGGTGATCTTGAACGGGCTGGGGCGGACCAAGTACGAGGAGCTGTTCGTGGTCTGGGGCGACGCCGCCCGGCTGCTCCGCGACGCCGGCTACGAGCTGGTCCGGCCGGAGGTCGGCGAGCTGGTCACCAGCCTGGACATGGCCGGCTGCTCGTTGACGATCACCTGGCTGGACGAGGAACTGGAACGGCTCTGGCTCGCTCCGGCCGACACCCCGACCTTCCGCCGCGGCGTCGTGGGCGGCGGGACCGCGGGGCAGCCGGCCGCCGGCCAAGGGACGGCAGTCGGCGATGATGCCGGTGGCGTACGGCGGACCGCGGAGCAGGCCGCGGACGCCGCGACGGCGGCCGGCCCCGACCCGCGCGAGGCGGACGAGGCGTCCCGGGTGATCGCCGGCGGCGTCGCGACCGCGATCGAGGCGATCGCCGAAGCGATGGTCGCCGACGAGGAGGAACTCGGCCGGATCGACGCCGTCGCCGGCGACGGTGATCATGGTCGCGGCATGGTGAAGGGATCCAGCGCCGCCAGCGAAGCCGCGCGGTCGGCCGTTGCCGCCGGGGCCGGCGCGGGGAGCGCGCTCCGGGCGGCCGGGGAGCAGTGGGCGGCCAAAGCCGGCGGCACTTCGGGCGTGCTCTGGGGTGCGGCCCTGACCGCGTTCGGCAACGGGCTGGGTGACCTCGGGGCGCCGGCTGCCGGCACGGTGGCGGCCGCGATCCGAGCCTCGTACCAGGCCTTGATCGAGCTCGGCGGCGCCGAGCCGGGCGACAAGACCATGCTCGACGCCTGGCTGCCGTTCACCGAGACCGTCGAGGCCGAGGTGCAGCGGGGCACCGACTGGCTGACCGCCTGGACCGCCGGCGCCGCCGCGGCCACCAAGGCGGCAAAACAGACCGCCCAACTGCGGCCCAAGGTCGGCCGGGCCCGGCCGCTGGCCGAACGCAGTGTCGGCACCCCGGATGCGGGTGCGACCTCGTTCGCGCGCTGTGTCACCGTGGTTGGAGAGCTGTACCGGAGTCGTGAGGAAGTGAAGGACTGAAATGGGCGACAACGATCGGACCTGGCGGGTGGTCGTCGGCTGCGACGACGCCGGCCTGCAATACAAGGAGATCCTGAAGTCGGACCTGACCGGTGACGACCGGGTGACCGAGGTGATCGACGTCGGCGTCGGGGCGGACGAGAGCACGGCCTATCCGCACGTCGCCGTCGCGGCGGCCCGGCTGATCGCCGAAGGCAAGGCCGACCGGGCCCTGCTGGTCTGCGGCACCGGGCTCGGGGTGGCGATCAGTGCCAACAAGGTGCCGGGGATCCGGGCTGTGACCGCGCATGACTCGTTTTCGGTGGAGCGCTCCGTGCTCAGCAACGACGCCCAGGTGCTCTGCTTCGGCCAACGCGTCGTCGGCATCGAACTGGCCCGCCGGCTCGCCCGGGAATGGCTCGGCTACGCCTTCGACCCGAGCTCCGCGTCGGCCTCGAAGGTCGCCGCGATCGGCGAGTACGACGGCTCCTGCTGACCCACGAGCTCCCGATCCTGCCGACGAACAGGAGCGGAGATTCGGGGTTTCGTTCCCTGAGCCTGTCGAAGGGCAAGCCGGATTGGCCCGATCATTTCCTGGCATGCTCGAACCATGGCGGACGTACAGCACAGCAAGATCGACGGCAGCCACGGCCTGATCACGGTGCACAGCTGGGAGATCGCGGATCCGCGTTGGATCGCGATCTTGGTGCACGGCTACGGCGAGCATCTCGGCCGTTACCCGCATGTCGCGGCCCGGCTCAACGAAGCCGGCGCCGTGGTAGTCGGCCCCGATCACGATGGGCACGGACTGTCGGCCGGCGAGCGGGTGTTGATCACTGACTTCGAGCCGGTGGTGGACGACCTGGACGCTGTGGTCGATGGCGCCCTGGATCGACATCCGGGCCTCCCGGTGATCATGATCGGTCACTCGATGGGCGGCATGATCGCCGCCCGCTACGCCCAGCGACATGCAGACCGGCTCACCGCCCTCGTCCTGTCCGGCCCGGTGCTCGGCTCCTGGCATCCGACCGCGCTGGCCGACGCCGAGGTGATCCCGGACGAGCCGCTGGATGTGTCCACCCTGTCCCGCGACGACCGGGTCGGCGAGGTCTACGCGGCCGACCCGCTGGTCTGGCACGGCCCGTTCCGGCGGGAAATGCTCCGCTCGATCGCTCGCACCCTGGACGTGATCAACAACGGCGGTGACCTCGGTGAGCTGCCGACGCTCTGGGTGCACGGCGCGGCCGACACTCTGGTGCCGATCGGCCCGAGCCGGGCTGGGATCGACCGGATTCGCGGCACCAAGCTGAGCGAGATCATCTATCCGGAGGCCCGGCACGAGGTCTTCAACGAGACCAACCAGGACCAGGTGCTGGACGACGTGATCGACTTCGTCCGCCCGATCGTGGATCGTTGACGATGCCGAAGCAACCTCGACACCATGATCTTGGAGAGCACCGATGACGTCACCGTCGACCCAGCCGCTCGCACTGTCGCCCGGCATGGTCTCGTACACGTACCGCATCGAGTTCCAGCAGGATTTGAGCGGAACCCTCGATCTCATCCGGGGCCTCGGGATCACCGATCTGGAGTTCTCCAGCCTCTTCGATCATTCGGCCGCGGAGCTCCGCCGGATGCTGGACGATCGGGGGCTGCACTGCTCCTCGTACGGCGTCGGCTTGGCCGCCCTGCAGAGCGAGCCGGACGTGATCATCGCCGACGCCAAGAGCCTGGGAGCCGGTTTCGTGCGGGTCGCGTGGATCCCCCATGAGTCCCCGTTCGACCTGGCTGACGCCGAGCAGGCGGCGATGATCTTCAACCGGGTCGGTGCAACCCTGCGTGATCACGGACTGACCTTCTGCTATCACAACCACGGCTACGAGTTCGCCCCGCACGGCGACCAGACCCTCTTCGACGTGATCGTCCAGACCACCGACCCCGAAGCGGTCTCCTTCGAGCTCGACATCCTGTGGGCCCAGTTCCCGGGCGCGGACCCGGCGCAACTCCTCCGCACGTACCCGGAGCGCTTCCGTCTGATGCATCTGAAGGACCTGCGCCGCGGGGTGACCGGCGACCTGACCGGCAAGACCGCCCAGGAGAACGACGTCGCCCTGGGCGACGGGCAGTTGAATCTGCCGGAGATCTTCCAGGCGGCCGCCCAGTCGTCGATCAGTCACTACTACATCGAGGACGAGAGCCCCTCCGTCGCCACCCAGGTGCCGCGCAGCCTGGCCTACCTCGCCTCGCTCACCGCCGCCCCGCAGTAATGAAGACCAGGATCGTCGTCCACCCGGGATTCGAGAAGATCTGGCCGGTGTCGGCCGACCGGCTGCGGCAACTCCTGGCGCCGGCGACCGACGTCGACCTGATCCGCGCCGCGAAGGCTCCGGCCGGGTCCGACCAGGTCGAACGGCTCTGCTGGCTCGGCGGGAGTCTCGGTGGTGCCGAGCTGGCCGGCTACCCCGCGCTCCGCGAGGCGTTCAGCACGCTGGGGTTCGGGTCGGATCCGGCCACCGACGCGCTGCTCGACGAGCGCGGCATCCGCCGGATCACCCACCCGTCCGAGGGGTATTGGGCCCAGTCGGTGTCGGAGTTCGAGCTCGGCCTGACGATCGCCCGCTGCGCCGAATCCCGCAACGCACCCGGCAGGTGCTCGACGGACCGGGTCCCGGCTGGCAGTACGAAGCCGACCAACTGAGTGACGATCTCCGCTTCACCAGCGGCACCATCGCGGGCAAGCGGGTGCGGATCCTCGGCGCCGGCAACATCGCCAGCCGGTACGCCAGCTTTGTGTCCACCCTCGGCGCCGACGTTGCCGCCTGGGATCCGTACGCCGCCGAACCGGCCTTCCATCGGGCCGGGGCGCGCCGCGAATGGCTCCTCGACCGGCTGCCGCTCGATGCGGAGATCTTCGTCCCGATGGTGCCGCTGACGGACTCCACCCGAGGCCTCGTCACGGCGGAGCTGATCCGGTCGCTCCCGAACGGCACCCTCGTCGTGCTCGCCACGCGCGCCAGGATCTGCGACACCGCTGAACTCCGGCGACGCGTGGTCGCCGGTGAGCTGAGTCTCGCGGCGGACGTGCACGACGTCGAGCCGCTGCCCGCCGACGATCCACTCCTCGGCCTCGACCACGTCGTCCTGTCTCCGCACCTCGCGGGACGGACCCTCGACTCGGGCTATCGGTGGTCGCTGGCGCTGGGCGAGCAACTGCCCGAGTTCGACGCCGCCCGCGTGCCCCGCCCCAACCGGCTGCGCCGGGACGATCTCTCTTACTGACGACATCGGGGAACATCTCACCGGTACTGACCGGCGGCAGTTTCCCCACTGTCCACTTCTCGATCCTTCGCGGCCCAGATCCGCGCCACCCGGACGTGACCCGGACGCACGAGGTCCCGGGCCGACCTCCTCGACCCGGGTCGCCGAGACGTCACCTCCGCTGCGACACGCCGCGAAAATGGCCGCGGATGTGACGGGTCGGCGGGTGTTCGGGAGCGGTAAGGGTTGTTTTGGATATGGGCGTGACGTGAGCATGGGGAGGTGTTTCCGCCACATCAGTTCCCACGGCCCGCCGGATCGCACGGCTGGTCGGCCGGTTCGACCGTCGAGCCGGGTGATCGCTGTTACCAGCATTGCGCCTGCGGCGCCTGGCGGATCCTGCAGCGCGGCGAAGAGTTCTGGCGCTCCAGCACCGAGTCGTGTCCCGAGGCTCCGCCGATCGAGCCCGCGCCCCGCGGCTGGCCGCACCGCAAGGCCTGGGGCGCTTCCCGCCTCTTCTTCTAGCGAGGCTCCCGACCTGGTCGAGGAAGCGGTCCAGGATCGGGCGGAGTTCGGGGCGCGGGTGAGCTGCGGGTGGGTGGTGCCGGGCAGGATGCCGGCCCGGCCCGGAAGTCATCGGGCCCCGGAACACTTGCGGTCGGATGACAAGGCAGAATCGTCGTGTGATCGAATACCGAACTCCGGCAGAGATCGAGCAGATGCGGGCCGCGGGGAGCTTCGTCGGCTCGGTGCTGACCGAGTTGCGCAACCACGCCGACGTCGGGACGAATCTGTTGGAGCTGGACGAGATCGCGCACCAGATGATCAAGGACCGCGGCGCGACGTCCTGCTACATCGACTACCACCCGTCGTTCGGCGCCAGCCCGTTCGGCAAGGTCCTCTGCACCTCGATCAACGACGCCGTGCTGCACGGCCTGCCGCACGATTACCGGCTGGCAGAGAGCGACCTGGTCAGCGTCGACTTCGCGTGTGAGGTCGACGGCTGGGTGTCGGACTCGGCGATCTCCTTCGTCGTCGGCGAGCCGCGGCCCGCGGACCTGAAGCTGATCGAGACGACCGAGGTCGCGCTGGCCGCCGGGATCGAGGCGGCCCGGGTCGGCCACAAGCTCGGCGACATCTCCTTCGCCATTGCCCAGGTCGCCGTCAAGGCCGGCTACAAGATCAACACCGACTTCGGCGGGCACGGCGTCGGGCGCACCATGCACGGTGACCCGCACGTGCCCAACAACGGCCGGCGCGGCCGGGGTCTGCCGCTGAAGGCGGGCCTGGTGATCGCGATCGAGCCGTGGTTCCTGGAGACCACGGACAAGATCTACACCGACAAGGACGGCTGGACCCTGCGCAGCCAGGACGGCTCCCGCGGCGCCCACTCCGAGCACACCATCGCGATCACCGACGACGGCCCGCTGATCTTGACGGCCCGGGACAACTGATCGACCACTGGCGGTGAGCGACACCGCGCCGGCCGAAGGGCGAGCCCGGCTGCCCCGAGCCGTGATCGTGCTCGGGATCATCTCGTTCTGCGTCGCGGTCGGGTTCGGGGTGCTGGTGCCGGTGTTGCCGGTGTTCGCGCGCTCGTTCGGCGTCGGCAACTTCGAGGTCGGTGCGGTGATCTCCGCGTTCGCGCTGATGCGGCTGCTCAGTGCCCCGCTGTGCGCGCGGCTGATCACCCGGTTCGGCGAACGGCTGGTGCTCGGCTGCGGCATGTATCTGGTCGCCGTCTCGGCCGGGGTGTCCGGGCTGGCGCAGAGCTACCCGCAGTTGTTGATCTTGCGCGGGGTCGGCGGGATCGGGTCGGCGATGTTCACGGTGTCGGCGATGACGCTGCTGCTGGCTTCGGTGTCGCCGGACCGCCGCGGCCGGGCGTCCGGCTTCTTCCAGGGCGGCTTCCTGATCGGCAGCATGGCCGGGCCGGCGATCGGCGGCGGGCTGTCGACGATCTCGCTCAATGCGCCGTTCTTCTTCTATGCGGGTGCTCTGACGGTGGCGGGCACGGTCGGATTGATCTTGCTCCGCTCGTCCGGGCCGGGCTCGGCCGACGCGGCGATCCCACCGGTGCCATTACGAGAGTTGATCGCCGACCGGCGGTTCCAGGCCGCCTGCGTCACCAATCTGGCCCAGGGCTGGACGTCGTTCGGCGTCCGCAGCTCGCTGGTGCCGGTGCTGATCGTCTACGTGCTGCACGGCGAACCGGCCTGGACCGGCATCACGTTCGCCATCGCCTCGGTGGTGCAGACCATTGCGGTGGCGCCGGCCGCCCGGATCACCGACACCGTCGGTCGCCGGCCGGCGATGATCATCGGTTGCCTGCTGGCCGGGGTGGCGGTGCTGGCGATCCCGTTCGCGCCGAACATCGTGCTGCTGGTGATCATCCTCTGCGGCTACGGCATTGCCGCGGCCTTCCTCGGCACCGCGCCCGCCGCCGCGGTGGGCGATGCGGCGGGCGGTCGGGCCGGGCGTGGGGTCGCGGTGTTCTCCATGTGCGCCGACTTCGGCGCGATCGTCGGCCCACTGGTCGCCGGGGCGTTGGCCGACCACGTCTCCTACCCGGTGGCGTTCGGGGTCGGGGCCGTGTTGATCTTCGTGGCCGCCGGGTTCGCGTTCCGGATGCCGGCGGAGCGTCGGACCGCCGGCTGAGAAGTGGCTACGCGCGGCCGGCGGTGACCCGCTCGCTGTCCAGGTCGGCCATGAACTCCGCCGGGTAACGGTCGCCGCGAGCGGCGCCGCGCGGGATCAGCTGGTCGATCGAGGCGAGATCGTCGGCGTCCAGGGTGATCCGGTTGCTGTCGATCATGGTGCTCACCTGCTCGATCCGGCGGGCGCCGACGACCGGCACGATGTCGTCGCCCTGGGCCGCGACCCAGGCGATGGCGATCTCGGCCGGCGTTGTCCCCTTGGCCTCGGCCAGGTCCTGGAGCCGCGCGACGAGGGCCTGGTTGTGGTCCAGGTTGTCACCCTGGAACCGCGGAAACATCGCCCGGGACCCGACGCCGTTGCTGCCGCCGCCGATCAGGCCCTTCGCCAGCACGCCGTACGCGCTGATCCCGATGCCGAGCTCGCGACAGGTGGCCAGGATCTCGTCCTCGATCCCCCGGCTGAGCAGCGAATACTCCAGCTGCACGTCGCTGATCGGCGCGACGGCCGCGGCCCGCCGGATGGTCTCGGCGCCGACCTCGCTCAGCCCGAGGTGCCGGACGTAGCCCTGCTCCACCAGTTCGGCGATCGCACCCACCGTGTCCTCGATCGGCACGGCCCGGTCCAGCCGGGCCGGCCGGTAGATGTCGACGTGATCGGTGCCGAGGCGCTGCAGTGAATAGCTGAGGGAGTTCCGGACAGCATCCGGGCGGGCATCCATGCTGCTGACGCCACCGCCCGGGGCGAGCAGGGCGCCGAACTTCACCGAGAGCACCACGTCATCCCGGTTGCGGCCCCGCAGAGCGCGGGCGATCAGTTGTTCGTTGTGGCCCGCCGCGTAGAAGTCGCCGGTGTCGAGCAGCGAACCACCGGTGTCGAGGTAGCGGTGGATGACGCGCACGCTCTCGTCGTCATCGGTGCGACCGTAGGCGCCGGACAGGCCCATGCAACCGAGGCCGGGTGAGCTGACGATGGGGCCGGTGCGGCCGAGAGTGCGGGATTCCAGGGAGGTTGTCATGCGGCCAGCGTGGTCCGGGTTCCGCACGCCGACCAGGCCCAGCACATCCAGGGACAGCCTCTCCCTGGATGTCGGGCCGCCGGCCGAGCAGGATGGAGGGGTGATCGATCGCCCCGGCCTCGCCGACTTCCTCCGCCGCCGGCGGGAGAAGCTGCACCCGGCCGACGTCGGCCTCCCCGAAGGCCTCCGCCGCCGGACGCCGGGCCTGCGCCGCGAGGAGGTGGCGCAGCTCGCCGGCGTCTCGAGTGATCACTATTCGCGGCTCGAGCAGGCGCGGGGTTCGTCGCCGTCGGAGTCCGTCGTGGTGGCGCTGGCCCGGGCGCTGCGCTGCGATCTCGACGAACGTGATCACCTGTTCCACCTGGCCGGCCTGTCCCCACCGCCGCGGCTGGCCGGCGGCCACGTCCGCCCGGGACTGATCAAGCTGGCCGACCGGCTCGTCAACGTCCCGGTCTGCATCTTCACCGACGTGGCCGAGGTGGTGTGGACCAACGCCCTCTTTCGTGCGCTGCTCGGTCCGGAGAACTCCCAGCCCGGCCGCAACCTGGTCCGGCACTGGTTCACCGAGCCCACCGCGCGCGCCCGGGTCCCCGAGCGCGACTGGCCGCGGCTGTCGGCATCCCACGTCAGCGACCTCCGCTCGACGTACTCCCGCCGGGCCGGTGATCGCGATGTCACCGAGCTGGTGCACGAACTGCTCGACCGCAGCGCCGAGTTCCGGGCCCTGTAGGACGAGCATGAGGTCGCGGTACGGCGCTCGGACCGCAAGGACGCGCTGCATCCCGAGGTCGGCCTGGTCGAGCTGAACTGCGAGGTGCTGCTCACCCCCGAGGAGGACGTGAAGCTGGTGGCGTTCTTCCCGGTCGAGGGCACTGACGCCCGAGCGAAGCTCGAGCTGCTCCGGGTGATCGGCACCCAGACCTTCCAGACCGCGACCTGACCGCAGGGGATTGGAACGCGGCCGAACAACGCTTAAGGTGCTGCTTGATTCGGTTGGCCTGACCGGGGGAGTCACGATGGCTCGATACGCCGCCCTTCTCGTGCCGCTGCAGCGTCTGCCGCGGCTGGCGGCGGCGATCATCGCCTTCACCGTCGTCGTGTTCGGCGCGGTGCCGACCGCCCAGGCGTCCGGGCTGCTCGTCGGCGACGCACCGAGCGACGGCCTGACCGGTCGGGGCTACGGCTGGGTCGGCAGTTGGATGACGGCGGCCGACCGGGCCGGCAGGTCCGAACCGGCCGCCTCCGGCTTCACCGATCAGACGCTCCGGCAGGTCGTCGATCTCTCCCTCGGCGGCGACCGGATCCGGGTCCGGCTGAGCAACGTGTACGGCGACCGGGAGCTGCGGATAGGTGCCGCCACGGTGGCCCCGCGCCGCGGAACGGCCGGAGCGAGCACCGCCGGCAGACCGCTGCGGATCACCTTCCACGGCTCGGCGACGACGACGATCCCGGTCGGCGCCGAGGTGGTCTCGGATCCGGTCGCGCTGCCGGTGCCGGACGGCAGCCACCTGGTGATCAGCCTGTATCTGCCGGGCCCGACCGGCCGCGCCACCTGGCACCGGCACGGCTGGACGACCAGCTATCGGGCCACCGGCGACGCCAGCACCGACGTGCCGGCCGGCCGGTTCACCGCGATCGGGCCGTCCTTCTACTTCCTCGCCGGTGTCGACGTGCTGACCCGCTCGGCCGGTGCCGTGGTGGCGTTCGGGGATTCGATCACCGAGGGCTGCTGCGAGGCGGCTTCGGTGGATGCCGACCTCAGCTATCCGGACCGGTTGGTCGCGCTGATCGGCGCGAGGTCACCCAACCGGCTGGCCGTCCTCAACGCCGGCATCAGCGGCAACGCCCTGCTCTCCGACGGTGCCGGGGTGAGCGCGCTCGCCCGCTTCGACCGGGACGCCCTCGGTCAGCCCGGCGTCCGGACGGTGATCATTCTGGAGGGGATCAACGACATCATCCACAGCCGCGGCGCCGTCCGGCCCGAGCAGCTGATCCGGGCCCAGGCCGAGCTGGCCCGGCGCGCCCGGGCCCGCGGGCTGCGGGTGATCGGCGCGACGCTGACGCCGTTCGGCGGCTCCGGTGGCTTCACCCCGGCCGGCGAGCTCGATCGGCGGATCGTCAATCAGTGGATCAGGTCGAGCCGGGCCTTCGACGCCGTGATCGACTTCGACCGGCTGGTCCGCGACCCGGCCGATCCGACCCGGCTGCGGGCCGGGTACGACCCGGGTGATCATCTTCATCCGAGCGCCGCCGGCTACGCCGCGATGGCCGCCGCGGTGGACCTGACGATCCTCGATCCGGCTCAGCTGCCGGAGCCGGCCGGACCTGATCATCACCCGGATCTGGCCGTCCGGCCGGTGATCCAGACCTATCTGCGGGACGAGGAACGGCTCACCATGTTCGGCGAACACCTGGTGGCGGCGCTACGGATCCAGTTGCCGCCTCACTGAGCCAGCCGGCAACGATCCGGTCCAGGGTTCGGCTCACCTCGGTGATCACGTCCTCGGACAGACCGGGGACCCGCCGCAGCCGGACGAACTCGCCGGCGATCGCCTCCCGACACCAGGCCGGCAACTCGACGCCGGCCAGGTCCGGTGCGACCGCCGTGCTCATCGTCCGGCGGCCGCAGCGACCTCCGGGTCGACGGACTTCGGCACCGGTCGGAGGAGCAGCGCCGTGGTCAGCACGATGATCGTCACGCCGACCGGCACATGGGCCATGATCGTGCCGCTGCCACCGAGGGCGCTCTGCAGCATGCCGCCGACCAAGATCACGACCGCGGCCGCGATCGGCCAGGCCGGCCCGTGTCCGGGCCGGAACAGCAAGATCGCGGCGACCAGCAGCAACAGGGCGAAGAGGTGCACCAGCGTGGCGCCGGCTCCGTGCAGCGATCCCAGACTGCCCCGGCCGAGCAGCTGACCGGCGGTCACGGTCTGCAGCAGCAGCGACAGCAGTTCGAGCAGCACGATCACCCGGAACAGTGGCCAGGGCCAGCGCGGCCGCCGCGGGACAGCCTGAGTTTCCTCCAGGTGCAACGGTTCGTTCACGGCCATGGGTGGGGTCCTTCCAGCGCAGACGGATGATCACCATCGAGCTTGGCCGGGCCGCCGACGCGTGTCGTCAGCCTGATCGCGACACCCGGCTACGTCGGCTGACGTAGCGGCGCTACGACCCAGCGATGACGCCGGTGATCAACTCGCCCGGGCGGACGGCCGACTCGGCGGTCCGGGCGCCGTGGCACGATCGACGGATGAGGCCTACCGTCGCGCTCGGGCTGCTGCTCTGGTTGCATTCGGGCAGGCGTTGGCGGTCGACTCCGGCCGATCGTCAGCCACCGCGCGGAACCCTTCCGCTACCGGCCGAACGGCCGCGGACGACTTCTGCGGCCGGCTCCGGGTGTCTGCCCGAGCGGGTCCCGCCGGACCAGACCGGCGCACCGGTGTTCGGCTTCGACCGGGAGGTGGTCCATCCCGGCGGCGACCCCACCAAGGCGATCATCGTGGTGCCGTTCGCCGACCAGGTGCCGCACTGGCGGGACCAGGCGCCGACCGGTGCCCGGATCTCGCTGTACGACGGCCCGCGGCAGCACGGCATGGCCCGGATGCTCTGGCAGGCGCCGGCGCATGGCCGATCAGCGACGACGAGGCATCCGGCTTCGCTGCCCGGCTCGGCGGCGGACCCGAGCCGGTCGGTTGTTGACATCGATTCGAACTCGTGTTCGACTCGTGGAGTGCGCTGGGAAGGACGACGAGTCGATGCGGTCGACGACTCCGCGCTCCCCGGTCTCGGCCGGTTCAGCGGTCTGGTGCGCAGCGTCCGGACGCCGGAGTTCGCCGGGATCACCTTCCACGAGGTGCTGGCCAAGTCGGCCCTCAATCAGGTGTCGGCACAGAGTGCGATCATGCCCGGCGCGTGGACGATCAACCCGTACCGCGGCTGTCAGCACGGCTGTGTCTACTGCTTCGCCCGGCCGACCCACAGCTATCTCGACCTGGACACCGGCACCGACTTCGACACCCAGATCGTGGTCAAGATCAACATCGTCGATCGACTGCGGTTGGAGTTGCGGCGCAAAGGTGATCGGGTCGAAGGGGTCAACCTCGGCACCAACACCGATCCGTATCAGCGGGCCGAGGGCCGCTACCGGCTGATGCCGGGCATCATCCAGGCTCTGGCCGATCACGGCAAGCCGGTGTCGATCTTGACCAAGGGCACCCTGCTGCAGCGTGATCTTCCGCTGCTGGCCGAGGTCGCCGACCGGGTGCCGGTCAGCCTGGCCGTGTCGATCGCGATCTACGGCGACGACGAGCTGCGCGCCTCGGCCGAGCCGCACACCCCGACCACCAAGGCCCGGCTCGGCCTGGTCCGGGCGATTCGTGATCATGACTTCGACTGCACCGTGCTGATGATGCCGGTGCTGCCGTACCTCACCGATGATCATGACCACCTCGACGCCGCCCTCGGTCAGTTGAGCGAGGCCGGCGCGACGAATGTGCACGTCGGCGCGCTGCACCTCAAGCCCGGCGTCCGGGAGTGGTATCTCGACTGGCTGGGCCGCACCCACCCGGCCCTGGTCTCCCGCTACAAGTCCCTCTACGGCCGCGGTTCCTATGCGCCGAAGTCCTACCGAGAGGACCTGGCCGCCACCGTCGCCCCCCTCCGCCGCCGCCACGGCTTCGACCGCTCCGCCCGCAGCCGCCTGATCGTGCCGGCCGACACCGAGCCTCTCGTGCAGCAATCACCCCTGTTCTAGTCACCGAGTATTGCTGCACCAGAGTGGCGAGATATATCATCGTATACGTGAAGACCATGATCGATCTGGACGACGAGGCGCTGGCCGCAGCCGCTGCTGAGCTCGGCACGACCACCAAGAAGGACACGGTGAACGCGGCCCTGGCCTTCGTCGTCGGGCGCCGACGACGGATCGAGAAGCTGCTCGACGACCCCTACGCATTGGGGGTCGGTCCGGACATCACGGACGCGGCTGTGATGCGCGGGGCCCGCCGTTGACCGATCGCCCTCGGCCAGGACGCCTCTACCTGGTCGACACCTCGGCCCAGGCACGTGGCCGGGATCCTCAGGTCGCCCGGGTGATCGCCGGGCTGATCGCAGACCGCGGCGCGGCGACCTGCATCACTGTCGATCTCGAGGCCGGCTACTCGGGGCGCGACCACCGGGACGTGTCCTTGATCGCCGAGCGTCGGCGTGAGTACTACGTCAACCCTCCGATCACCGAGGCCATCGCCGACCGGGCGCGGGAAATACAGGTCCGAATGGCCGCCCGCGGCCACCACCGGGCGGCTGGCGTGATCGACTTGCTGACGGCCGCCGTCGCCGAACATCACGGTGCCGTCATCCTCCACTACGATGCCGACTTCGAGCACATTGCCGCGGTCACCGGGCAACCGCAGGCCTGGGTCGTACCGCGGGGCAGCATCCCTTGATCGACAGTGCGATCAAGCGCGGCAGCCGACCCGGTCCAGACCGACGCCAGCAGCGCTACGCCGCCCGGGCCGGGTCGCACTGAGCGGTCGGTCGCCGATCCGTGCCAGTCAGCGCAGGCTCAGTTCGTCCAGGGCGTCACCGGCACCGGAGAGGTTCTCCAGGAACATCTCGGAGTATTTCCGGCTGAGCACGACGCCGTGGGCGCCGCCGTTGAAGGCGGCGAGGACGGCGTCCTTCACGCTGCCCCGGGTGCACTGCGTCAGGTCGTCGCCGGTGGAGACGTCGATGTTGAGGGCGAGGCCGGTGACGCTCTCGTTGCGCTTCTTCCGATCGGCCACGGCCGCGGCGGTGGTGCCGACCGGGATGTCGATGTCGATCCCCGGAAAGATCTTGGTGTCCGGCCCGACACTGGCCAGCGCCCGCTCCGTCTCCCGCTTCACGTAGTCGGCGGTGAAGCCGACCTGCGGAAGTTGATCAAGGTCGGCCTCGTCGTAGTTGAGCAGCCCCTGCAGCACCCCGTACGACTGCTCCGGGCCGAGATCGGCGAACAGGAACCGGGAGATCGAGTGCACCCAGTGGTGGAAGCGCGGGCCGGCGCAGTTGTTGTAGGCGACCACCTTGATGAAGTCGGACAGCTTGCCCAGCTCGGCGTAGTCCTGATCGGCCCGGTAGAACGGGCTGAACGAGATGTCGTGGAAGACATGCCAGCCGACCTGCACGTTCCGGTTCGCGGCCTTGGCCACGCCGTAGATGTCGCGGTAGAGCTGCCGCTGGCTCTCGGTCCACAGGTTCTGCCAGCCGAGCACCTCGGGATAACGCAGCAGCACCCGCCAGAACGCGGTGAATGCGCCGTCGTTCGGCCGGTCCCCGGCCTGCAGCTTCTGGTTCCAGTCGAGCAGCTCGAGGTAGCCCTGCCGGGCCCGTTCCGGATCGAGCCCGCGGTCCCGGGCGATCGCGCTGCAGTGCGTGCAGAAGCAGGTGATCCCGGTGGCCGACATCGGTCCCTGCAGGGTCGTGTTCAGCGGGCCGGGCCGCTCGGAGCACCAGGCCAGGCCGTCCAGGTCGTAGCTCTGCACGTAGTCCTCGACGATGCCGAGGTGCCAGTTGCGATAGTCCGGATTGTTGAAGCACGGCCGCGACGACGGCCGGCCCCAGACGTCGACCTCCATCGTCTGCGGCATCCCCGGGATGTCCCGCACGGCTTGGATGTAGCTGCTCTCCTCCATCCAGGCGTAGGACTGGATGCCGCGCTTCTTGGCCTCCGTGATCACCTCGCCGAGCAGGTCGAAGTCCGGGTGCTCGGGGTTCTTCGGCACCGGCGGCAGGCTGGTGTTGGCGTAGTACTCGGGATGGGTCGTGGCGTAGTTGCCGCCGACGAAGTCGTGGTCGTATTCCTGCCCGCCGTGGTCCGGGATCGGGTGCCCGGGCACGGCCCGGCCGCCGGTGCCGCGGGTCCAGGTCGGGGTGGCCAGGAAGAGGTTGTTCACCCCGGCCCGGGTCTGGAATTGATCAAGGACGGGTTCGATGCCCTCGTCGACGAAGGAGACGGCGCCGACCTGGATCGCGATCACCGGGCTGCCGGGCTGTTCGGACATAGAAGACCTCTCTAGTGGCTCGCCGTAATGCGGAAAGACTATTTCATTTGCGTACGGTGAGCCGCGGAGGGTTCCGGTCAGCCGGACAGCGGCCGGTAGCAGTCGTAGCTCTCCTGCCGGACGATCCGGCCCGCCTCGTCGAAGGTGAGGAACATCGCCACGTCCGCGCGCAACTCGTGGCCGACCGACAGCGCGCCGAGCGGCCGGGCCAGGACACCGGTCCACTCGAGCTGCAGCACCACCCGGTCCGCCAACTCCGTGGCGTCGATCACCAGGTAGCGCTGGGACGCCATCAGCTCGGCACCCTCGACCGAGGCCGCGAGCATCGCCGCCAGGCCACGGGTGCGGCCGGCCGGAGTGATCGGCGAGAAGTGCTCGACCTGGACCGCGTCGGGATGGAAGTACGGGCGCAGCCGGTCGCCGGTCAGCCCGGACCCGATGGCCTGCAGCAGTTCCCGCGCTGTGGCGAGCCGCGGGCCTCCGCCGGATTCCGACTCGGACATATACACAACTATAGTTATGCAACTACAGTTGTCAATGTGCCCGACGACCCGCTCCGACCGGATGACCTCGACCTCGCCACGCTGACGATGCTGACCGGCGAGGCGGCGCGCATGATGATCACCGCCGCCGTACGTGCCGCCGGCTATGCCGACATCCGACCGGCGCACGGTTACGTGTTCCAGCGGCTGATCGGAAACCGGCCGACGATCACCGGCATCGCGCGCGACCTGGGGATGACCCAGCAGGGCGCGTCCAAACTGGTGGTCGAACTCGAGACCCTCGGCTACGTGCGGCGCGAGGCCGACCCGGCCGACAGCCGGGCCCGCCGGGTCGTGCTCACCCGGCGGGGACGCGACTGCATCGAGGCCGCCCGCGCAGCCCGCGCCGACCTGCAACAGACTCTCGCCGACCGGGTCGGCGCCCGGCGGCTCGCCACCACCAGGGCGGTGCTGGCAGAGTTCGCCGACCTGCTGGACCTCACCGACCCGATCGCCCGGCGATCCGTCGAGCCCAGCCCCGACGACTGACCCGAGATGGTGATGGGGACGAAGGGTTCCGCGAACGTCCGCATCGACAAGCGCAGCTAGCGAATGCGGCTCACGAGTCGCCGAACAGGGCGTTGAGGTTCACTGGCGGGCGTTCGGTCGGGAAGCCGTCGAAGGAGCCGGACTCGGCCAGGCGCGATGCGGCCTGGAAGACGCCGGCCCAGGCGGCGAAGGCCAGGGCGCCGCCGATGCTGATCCGGCGCACGCCCCGCTCGGCGTAGTCGGCGACGGTCAGGTCCTGCCGGAAGTTGAGCACGTTGACCGGCTTCGGCGCGACGGCCGAGACCACGGCGGCGATCTGTTCGTCGGTCTGGATCGCCGGGGCGTAGAGGCAGTCCGCGCCCGCCTCGGCGTACGCCGTGAGCCGGGTGATCGCGTCGTCCAGGTCCGGGTTGCCGACGAAGAAGTTCTCGGCGCGCGCGGTCAGCACTGCGCCGCTGCCACTCTCGTCGATCGCCCGCCGGGCCGCGCGGACCCGCTCGGTCGCGGTCGCCAGATCGAACTGCACCTGCCCCGGGTCGCCGGTGGAATCCTCGACCGACAGGCCGGCGATGCCGGTCGCCAGGGCCAGCCGTACGCTCTCGGCCACCTGATCGGGATCCTCGCCGTACCCGTTGAGGAAGTCGGCGCTGACCGGGAGGTCGGTCGCCGTGGCGATGTCGGTCAGGTGGGCCAGCATCTCGTCCCGGGACACGCCGCCGTCGGGCCGGCCACGGGTGAAGGCGAACCCGGCGCTCGTCGTCGCCAGCGCCCGAAATCCGACGGACTGCAGATATTTCGCGCTGCCCGGATCCCACGGGTTGGGGATCACGAAGCAGCCGGACTCGTGCAGCTCCCGGAGGGTGTTGATCTTGTCTTCGATGGTGGGCAACAGTCCATCCCTTCGCGCGATCGGAGGGCCATCGTAGGACCGGGAACCGACCGCGGAGCCCGGCGGGTTGCCGGTCGGCTGAGTCCGGTTGTTGGGGAAGATCCCACCGGGACTAACCGGCGAGATCTTCCCCGATAGCGGCTTGCCGCTCAAAGGATCAGAGGTTGAAGTCCGCGAGCGGGAGCAGGCCGAGGCGGCGGGTGGGGCGGGTGGCGGCGACGTAGAGGTCGGCGAAGCCGCGGCGGCCGGCGGCCAGGATCTCCTCCGGCGCGACGATGATCACGCCGTCGAACTCCAGACCCTTCGACTGCTCCGGGGTGAGCACGGCGACCTGGGCGTCGAGGAACTCCTTCTCGGCGAAGGTGGTCGCCTCCGGGCACACGGTCCGGACCAACTCGCGACAGGCCTCGACCCGGTCCGGCGTGGTGATCACCGCGACGATGCCCTCACCGAGCAGGTCCCGCTCCGCGGTCAGCAACTCGGGCAGGTCCCGAGTCAGCGCGTCGGCCGAGGTCGGCTTGGTCCACGGCTCGTCGCCGTCGGTCCGGGCGGCGCGCGGCACGGTCCCGTCCGAACCACTCGCCGCCAGGATCCGCCCCGCGAACTCGAGGATCGGCCCGGTGGACCGATAGCTGACGGTCAACGCCTCCCGCCGCCAACGCCCGGCAGCCACCGGGTCGAGGGCGCCGGCCCAGGAATGCGGGCTGTCCGGGGACGAGGCCTGGGCGAGATCGCCCACGGCGGTCATCGAGCCGGTCGGGCAGCGCCGGGTCAGCACCCGCCAGGCCATCGGCGACAGCTCCTGGGCCTCGTCGATGATCACGTGCCCGTACGCCCACTCCCGGTCTCGCCGGGCCCGGTCGGCCAACGGCTCGATCACGCCGGCGTCGTAGTAGCGGGCCAGCACCTCCGAGCCCTCGATCCGGATCTCACCGTAGTCCTCGTCGGCGTATTCGAGGGCCAGCTCGGCCGCCTCCTCGGCGGCCAGGTCGAGCTCGTGACCCTCGGCCTCCCGGACGGCGTCGGTCCGCCGCCGGTGGGCCTCCTCGGCGTCGAGCATCTCCTGCGCCGGGCCGAGCAGTTCGGCCAGTTCGTCCAGCAGCGGCACGTCGGAGACCGTCCAGGTATGCGCCTCGGCAGCCTCAGGGGACGACTTCGATGCCGGCCGGGCTTGCCCTTCGACAGGCTCAGGGAACGAACCAGCCAGGGCGCCTCGCTCGGCCTCGGTCAGGTCGGCGCCGACCCGCTGCCGCAACTCGGCATCGGTGAACAGGTCGGTCAGCACCCGCTCCGGGGTGAGCTCGGGCCAGACCTGATCGGCGGCGCGGGCGAAGCCGGCCGAGGCGGCGAGGATCCTCCGGGTGCCGACCGGGTCGAGCATGTCCTTCAGGCTCTTGTCCTCCTCACCCTCGATCAGCTCGGGCACCTCGACCTCGTCGATCATCCGCTCCAGCCGATCCATCTCCCGACCGACCAGCTCGTCCAGCAGGATGCCGACGACGAACGGCCGCACCCGGTTGTGGGTGAGCTGCAGGTGACCGGCCCGTTCCCGGGCCCGGTCCCGGACGCCGCGGCAGAAGTCGGCGTCCAACTCGTGCTCGTCCTCGCCGACGACGACGTGCAGACCGTCCTCGGGCGCCCGCTGATAGTCGGTGACCACGGCGGCGAGCAAGTCCGCCATCCGCGGGTCGCCCTTGATCATCGTCGGCTCCGGCGGATCGATCGCCGTGGTCCGCAGCGGCGGGTAGAGATCACCGACCGAGCTGAGCACGACGTCGGTCTCGCCCAGCCCGGGCAGCACCTGCTCGACGTAGCGGAGGAAGGTGTGGTTGGGGCCGATCACCAGGATTCCCTTGTCCTGCAGGCGATCCCGGTGGGTGTAGAGCAGGTACGCGGCGCGATGCAGCGCGACCACGGTCTTGCCGGTGCCCGGACCTCCTTCCACCACGAGGATGCCGGACAGGCCGGACCGGATGATCGTGTCCTGCTCGCCCTGGATGGTGGCGACGATGTCGGCCATCCGCCCGGTCCGGGCCTGTCGCAGCGCGTTCAGCAGGGCGGCCTCGCCGGTCAGTTGATCATCGCCGTCGACGCCGGTGAAGTCGAGGACGTCGTCGTCGACCCCGACCACCTCCCGCCGGCGGAGATGAATGTGTCGGCGCAGCCGGATGCCGAGCCGCTCGGCCGGGGTGGCCCGATAGAAGGCGGCGGCGACCGGGGCCCGCCAGTCGATCAACATCGGATCGCGGTTGTCGTCGGCGATGCCGGTGCGGCCCAGATAGAGCCGGTCACCATCGTCGGTGTCGAGGCGGCCGATCACCAGGCCTCGTTCGGCGGCGGTCAGGCCGGCGGCGCGCTGGGCCAGGCGCTCGGCGAGGTGTTGCCGCTCCCGTACCCCTTGGTCGGTTTCGGTGGTGGAGTCGCGGATGGTGCTGGCGAGTTGGTTCTCGGCCTGCTCGCGGAGGTGGTCGAGGCGGGCGTAGAGGGTGTCGACGTAGTTCTGTTCGGCGGTGATCTCTGACTGAGCGGACGGAACACTCATACGGATGGATCGCTCCTGCGTGCCGTGGGTGAGCGCCGGAATCGGCGCGGGCGTGAGCGTACCCCACGATTCAAGGGGTACTAGGGTGCTGAACGCTAACCTTCCGGGAAGAATTCCGTACAGTCGGCGGATTTTTCTCGAGTCGCTGCCGATCGGAGGGGACTGTGGGCAGAACCGTCGTCCGAGGGGCCGCGCTGCTTGCGGCGCTGCTGCTGACAGCCACGCTGACCGCCTGCGGCGACAGCGCGGCCCGGGCCAACCAGGTCAAGGTGACCCTCGCCAACCACGTCTGGAGTACGGCGATCCAGCAGCTGATCCCGGAGTTCGAGGCCGAGACCGGGCTGGACGTGACCGTCTCCACGCTGGGCGAGAACCAGCTGTCCGACCAGTACAACGTGAAACTCAACGCCGGCACCGACGACATCGACGTGATGATGTTCCGGCCGCTGCAGGAGGGCCGGCAGTTCATCCACAACAAGTGGCTGGCCGACCTGACCGACCGGACCGGCGATCCGGAGTATCGCTGGGACGACTTCATGGAGTCGGCCCGGGACGCGGTCAGCGACGGCGAGCGGAGCTACGGGGTGCCGTTGATCACCGAGCGGGAGATCCTCTACTACAACAACGACCTGCTGCGGCGGGCCGGGATCGACTCGCCGCCTCAGACGCTGGACGACCTGATCGCCGCGGCCCGGCAGGTCAAGGAACGGGTGCCGGACACGTTCGGCTTCGTCTCCCGCGGCCAGCGCTCCCCCGCGGTCACCCAGTTCTCCAGCTATCTGTTCTCCTGTGGCGGCGACTTCGACGACGGCACCGCGGCGACCCTGAACACACCGGAGGCGATCCGGGCGTACGAGATCTACACCGAGTTGCTGCGCGAGGTCGGCCCGCCGGGGACGTCGAACATGAACTGGCCGGACGCCTTCGCGGTCTTCCAGCAGGGCCGGGCGGCGTTCCTGACCGACGCCGACAGCCTGTTCGCCAACCTGACCGATCCGGCGAAGTCGCGGGTCGCCGATCAGGTCGGCTTCGCCCGGTTCCCGGCCGGCAGCGCCGGATCGCGGCCGTACAACGTGACCTCGTGGGGGCTGGCGATCAACGACGTCTCGGCGCACCAGGACAACGCCTGGCGGTTCGTCCAGTGGGCCACGTCGCCGGAGATCACGCTGCGGATGCAGCAGGAGGGGACGCCGAGCGCCCGGACCTCGGTCTGGGACGACCCGTCCAGCACCGCGGAACTGCCACCGGAGCTGGTCCGGGTGATCAAGGGCAGCTTCGACGGGTCGGTGGGTCATGATCGACCGCGGGTGATGAAGGTGCCGCAGGCCCGAGACATCGTCGGCGGTCCGCTGGTCACCGGCCAGGAGGGCGGCGACATCGCGGCCGCCGCGGCCGAGGCGACCGCGGAATACAACGAACTGCTGGCCAAGGAGCGCCGATGAGCTCCGTCGGGACGTTCCTGAACCGGCACCGCAAGTGGGTGCTGGCCGGTCCGGCGATGATCTTCGTGATCGCCATGCTCGCGTTCCCGCTGGCCTGGACGGTGTATCTGAGCCTGACCAACGCGTCCGGCTCGGTCCGGGCGGACAAGAGCTTCGTCGGGCTGGACAACTACGTCGAGATCCTGACCGATGTGGAGCGGTTCTGGCCGGCGGTCGGCCGGACCGCCGTGTTCACGGTCGGCGCGATCGTGCTGGAGTTGATCTTCGGCATGATCATCGCCTTGCTGCTGTGGCGACCGTTCCGCGGTCAGGGGCTGGTCCGGATCGCCATCCTGCTGCCGTTGGTCGCGGCGCCGGTCGCGGTCGGGATGATGTGGCTGTTGATCTTCGAGCCGACGATCGGCGCGGCCAACCAGCTGCTCGAGCTGGTCCGGATCCCGGCCCAGGGCTGGATCTCCGATCCGGACCAGGCGTTGCCGACGCTGATCTTCATCGATGTCTGGCAGTGGACCCCGATGGTCACGCTGATCCTGATGGCCGGGCTGACCGCACTGCCGGGTGAGCCGGACGAGGCCGCCCGGGTGGACGGGGCGTCGGGGTGGCAGCGGTTCTGGTTCGTCACCCTGCCGTTGCTGGCGCCGACGGTGATCGCCGCGGTGCTGTTGCGCAGCATCGACGCGTTGAAGACGTTCGACATCCTGTATGCGACCAAGGGCAAGGGTGGCGGCTCGGCGCACGAGGTGGAAACCCTGAACATCTACGCCTACGGGCTCAGCTTCGACTACAACGAGTACGGCCTCTCCTCGGCCGTGTTGATCATCTTCTTCCTGATGATCGTGGCGGTGGTCGCCGTGCTCGTGTTGCGTCGTGGAAAGGCGGCACCGTGAATCCCACCGCAGGGAGCACCGCCGTCACGCCCCGTACCGACCTGGAGCGCCCGAGCCGGACCCGGCCGGGCCGGCATCGGCGCCGCTGGTTGCGGATCGGCCGGGTGGTGGCGCTGACCGTGATCGTGATCGGGTTCGCCGTTCCGTTGATCTGGATGGTCCTCGCCTCGTTCAAGACCAGCCTGGACATCACCGATCCGACCCGGACGCTGGTCTTCACGCCGACCCTGGCCAACTACGGCACCGTGTTCGGGCAGCAGAACTTCGCCCCGTTCATCGGCAACAGCCTGATCGTCGGCGCCCTGTCCACGCTGCTGTCGTTGCTGCTCGGCGTCCCGGCCGCGTACGCGATGAGCCGGTTCCGGATGGGCGGTTCGGCCGGCGTCGTGCTGCTGGCCCGGATCATCCCCGGCGTCAGCCTGCTGGTGCCGTGGTTCTACGTGTTCGCCAACCTGCGACTGGTCGGCAACTACTCGGCGCTGGTGCTGTCGCACATGTTCGTCGCGCTGCCGTTGATCGTCTGGATCATGATCGGCTACTACGACCAGATCCCGGAGGAGCTCGAGGAGTCGGCCCAGATCGACGGTTTGACGCCCTTGGCCGCGTTCGCCCGGATCACCCTGCCGCTGTCCACCCCCGGCATCGCGACCGCCGGCATCCTGGCGTTCATCTTCTCCTGGAACAACTTCATGTTCGCCCTGGTGCTGTCCGGCGAAAACACTCGCACCCTGCCGGTGGCGATCTTCAACTTCATCGCGTACGCCAGCATCGACTGGGGTGGCCTGATGGCCGCCTCGGTGATCATCACGGTGCCGATCATGATCATCGCCCTGTTCACCCAGCGCTACATCGTGGCCGGGATGACCGCGGGCGCCACCAAGGGCTGATTCTTCTCGCCGGGGGTGTGCGTTCAGAGTCGGTGTCGGACCCAGACGTTCGGTTCGACGTACACGGCGTGATCATGGTCTGGCGCGCAGTGGACGGGCGTGAGCGCGTACGGGACCGCGACCGGGCCGGCGGCATCGAACGGGAGGCCGGTCCACTCGCGCCAGTTCGCCAGCGAGGAGCCGACGACCATCGAGGCGGGCGCGACCTTCTCGATCACGCCGCCGGCCCGGACGTGGATCCGCAGCCACGGGTCTTCGGGGAGCCCGTCCGCGCGGGTCCGACTCGCGTATTCGCTCATCGGAGCGGCCGGCTCCCGGTGCTTGCCGCTCGGGCGGACCGGCGCGAGCAGGGTGTCGAAGCCCCGAGCCCGGGCGGCGTCCCGCATCGCCGTGAGGATCAACGTCGACAGACCCCGTCCCTGGTGGCCGGCGTGCACGGAGACTTCGAGCGCGCTGGCGACGTCGGGCTCGACGCCCTTGCGGAGATCGGCGCTGACCCAGCCCAGCACCTGGTCCCAGCCGGTGTCGGGGAGCTCGCGCCGGCCGTCCAGGTCCAGTCGGAAGGCGGTGGCCTGGCCGTGCGCGATGACCGACCCGTCGTCGTCGGTGGCGATCACGGTCAACTCGGGATAGGCGGCCGTGGAGACACTGTAGAGCGACTCGGCGACCGGGTCATGGTTCATGAAGGTGGGCCAGGAGTCCGGCATCTCCCAGATGACTGACCCGAACTCAGGCTTCTCGGCGCGAGTGCTGATCAAGGGAGTCATGCGGCGGAGCGTAGCCGTCGCCGGAACTGTCGCAAAGCGGAGGAGGGTGAGGCCGTACCAGATCAGCCAGCCGACCCAGAACAGCCGGCCGATCAGGCCAAGGTAGCCGGGGCGGGACGCGGTGTCGACCAGGGCCGGCTGGATCATCGCGGACGCGAGTTGCAGCAGCGGCGAACAGGCCGAGCACGGACCACCCGTCATGGCGTCGGTGCCCCGGCGGCGACGAACCCGAGGGTAGCGTCGAACTCTGGTGGCACCACGCCCTCCGCCGCGAACTCCTCGCCCCCTGAGCCGAGTTGTCAGAACCCAGTTGTGCCATAGGGCAACCCACTTCTGACAAGTCGGCTCAGGGGTGGCGGCCGGCGCCGTGCTGGAGGAGGTCGAGGAGTTGGCTGGTGGCGGTGGTCAGGTCGAGATCGGGGTCGGCCAGCGCGGTGTTGGCCAGGCCGTCGACGGCGCCGCCGAGGATGATCGCCAGGGCGGTCGAGTCGAGGTCGGGGCGGTAGCTGCCGTCAGCTTTGGCCGCTTCGATCAGGTTGGCCAGCTCCCGATGGCGGGCCGGCGATTCCGGGCGGTCCGAGACGCCGGTCTCGTCGCTCTCGACGATGGCCTCGATGATCATCCGGGCGTGGCCGGGATGCCGGGCGACGTAGTCGATCATGGCGATGAGATAGGCCTCGACCCGACCCTCGGCGCTCTCCGCCGCCAGGATCCGCTCGGTGATGTGCTCGATCATCGCGGTGATCACGGAGTCGTAGGCGGCCTTGATCACGGCGGCCTTGCTGGCGTAGTGGTAGATCACCGCGGCCTTGGTGATGCCGGCCGCATCGGCGATCCGCTGCAGCGAGCAGCGGGCGTAGCCGTGCCGGGCGACCAGCTCGATCGTCACCTCGATCAACTGGGCTCGCCGGGCCCGCTCGGTGAAGGTCGCCGAGCGCCCGGCACTCCGCGCGGCGGGTTTCCGCGCCGGCATCAGGACAGGTCCTCGGCGAAGGTCGCGACGTCGGCGGCGAGCTCGTCCGGGTATTCGCCGTTGATCGCATGCGACGCGTCGGGATAGATCTTGACCGTGCGCTGCTTCAGGTGCTGCTCGGCATACTGCGCGCCGGCGGCGGAGTCGTGCATCACCGACCGTCCGGCCATGATCACCAGCACCGGCACGGAGACCGCGGACAGCTGCTCCGGAGTGAACTTCTGCGGCGCCGGCAGCGACTTGGCGTAGGAGTGCATGCCGGCTTCGATCATGTCCGCGACCGGTACGTCCTCGACCGGAGCCCCGCCCGCGGTCCAGCTGTTGAAGTCGTCCCGCCAGGACTTCGGGAAGATCGGGATCGACGCCGGGATGGAGCGCAGCACCGCCTCGCCGGACAGGTCGGCGAACGTCGCCGCCGGATCCAGCACCACCGCGCCGGTGATCTTGTCGACGCGGTGCACGACGTGGTTCAGCACGTTCCAGCCGCCGAGCGACACCCCGAACAAGATCAGCCGCTGCTCCGGCAGTTGCTTCAGCGCCTCGTCCAGCCACTGCGCCTGCTCCTCGGGGGTGCTGATCGGCCGGGCCTGCAGGCTGCGGCCCGGCTCGCCGATCATGTCCAGTGCGTACACGCTGGACACCCGGAGCAGTGACGGCAGGTTGTCGGCCCACATCGGGGTCGCCGACGCCGTGCCGGGCAACAGCACCACGGGCGGCGCCTCCGCTGCCCCCTTCGAGTCCGTAGCGCCGGCCCAGCGATAGAGCCGGACCAGGCCGAAGCTGGTTCGCAGATCCAGCACCCGCTGCGGCGGCGGCAGTTCGGCCATCGCCTGGTCGTACGCGACATCGAACCGGTCGTAGCCCTCGGCGGAGCGGAAGTGCCCGACCGGCGACGGCTCCCGCAGCACGAAGGTCACCGCACCCGCCAGCACCAGCAGCACGACCAGCACCGGCACCAGGACCCGGCCACGACGTTTCGCCATCATCCTCAGCTCCTAACCGTATGGTCAGCAAACTTACCATATGGTCAGCCGTGATCGGCGAACCGATGACGGGCGTGCGATAACCTGCCCGGGAGTCCGACAACTCGGGGGTTCGCCGAAGCTGCGACCGGGCCCCTCGTTGTCCGAGCCCGCCCGACGTCGAGTGAGGTGCCATGTCCCCACCCCGTACCAGGTCGAAGCTGATCGGCATGATCGTCTACGCGGTCGTCTTCGTCACCGTGACCGCGACCGCGGTCGTCTTCTCCGTCCGGTCGGCGAGTTCGGGGACCGACCTGCGCTCCAACCTGACCTACATCGCCCCGGCCGGTGTCGGCGGCGGCTGGGACTCCTTCGCCCGGGAACAACAGCAGGCGATGCGGACCGGCGGGATCGTGAACAACGTCCAGGTGGTCAACATCCCCGGCGCGGGCGGGACGATCGGGCTGAGCAGGTTCAGCACCATGACCGGCCAGGCCAGCAACGTGATGGCCACCGGGACCGCGATGCTCGGCGGGATCGAACTGAACGACTCTCCGGTGGATCTGAGTGACGTGCGGCCGATCGCCCGGGTCGCCGAGGACTACGACGCCGTCGTGGTCGCCGCCGACTCGCCCTACCGCAGCATCGACGACATCGTCGCGGCCTGGCGGCAGGACCCGAAGGCGGTCACCTGGACCGGCGGCTCGGCCGGCTCGATCGACCATCTGATCGTCGCGGCCCTGGCCCTCGAGGTCGGCGTCGACCCGGCAGCCATGACGTTCATCCCCAAGTCGGGTGGCGGCGAGGCGATGACGACCTTGCTGAACGGGACGACCGACGTCGCGGTCACCGGCTACAACGAGATCGCCGACCAGGTCGAGGCGGGCCGGGTCCGGGCGGTGGCGATCTCGGCGCCGGACCGACTGGCCGGGATCGACCTGCCCACCTTGGTCGAGCTCGACTACCAGGTCGACCTGGTCAACTGGCGCGGCGTGCTGGCACCGCCCGGCATCACCGACGAGGAGCTGGCCGAGCTCAAGCTGATCATCGAGGAGACCAGGAACTCGGCCGAGTGGCGCGCTGCGCTGAGTCGCAACCGGTGGATCGATTCCTATCTCACCGGTGACGAGTTCGCCCGGTTCATCAGCCAAGATCAACAGCGGATCGCCGATCTGATCAAGGAGCTGGGCCTGTGACCGCCGTGAGCCTGAGCACCTGGCGGGAGGGCCGGTCCGGGCTGATCATGGCGGGCATCCTGGCCGCGTTCGCCAGCTATCTGATCATCGGCGTGGCGGTGATGGAAGTCCCCGAGGGGACCGATCCGCCGGGCCCCGAGGTCTTCCCGATGATCATCGGCATCGCCGGTTACGTGGTGGCGGTGCTGCTCGCGGTGAGCTGGCTGCGGACGCCGACCCCGGCCCGGCCGGCCACCTTCAACGAGGACGATGACGTGCCGGAGGAGCAGCGGCGCGCGGCCGAGGAGGCGGCGAAGGTGCCCTACCGGGCGTTCTCCGACTGGCGGTCGATCGCCTGGGCGGCCGGCGGGTTCGTCGCGTTCGCCGGGCTGCTGGAATTCGCGGGGTGGATCGTCTCGGCGGCGCTGCTGTTCTGGTGCGTGGCTCGCGCCATGGGCAGCCGGCGGCCGCTGTTCGACCTGACCCTGGCGCTCACCGTGAGCAGCCTGGTCTACCTGGCCTTCGGCGTCGCGCTCGGACTCGATCTGCCGTCCGGTCTGCTCGGAGGTGGTCGGTGATGGACACGCTCACCCTGCTGCTCGAGGGGTTCGCGCACGCGTTCACCCCGATGAACCTGCTGTTCGTGGTGGTCGGCTGTCTGCTCGGCACCGCGGTCGGCGTGCTGCCCGGCCTCGGTTCGTCGATGGCGGTCGCGCTGCTGCTGCCGATGACGTTCGCGCTCGACCCGACCGCTGCGTTCATCATGTTCGCCGGCGTCTATTTCGGCGGCCTCTTCGGCGACTCGACGATGGCGATCCTGATGAACACCCCGGGCCAGGCCTCGTCGATCGCCTCCACCTACGAGGGTCACAAGATGGCCCGGGCCGGCCGGGCCCCGCAGGCCCTGGCGACGGCGGCGATCGGCGCGTTCATCGGTGGCATGGTCTCCTGCATCGTCGTCGTGTTCCTGGCCCCCGCACTGGCCGAGATCTCCACCCAGTTCGGGCCCGCGGAGTATTTCGCGCTGGCCCTGTTCGCGTTCCTGGCGACCTCGTCGGTGGTCGCCGACTCCGTGCTGAAGGGGTTGACGTCGCTGGTCCTCGGGCTCGGCCTCGCCACCATCGGGATCGACTCGGTGACCGGCACCGAACGGCTCAGCTTCGGTGTCCCGGACCTGTTCGACGGCGTCTCGCTGGTCACCGTCACGGTGGCACTGCTGGCGTTGGGCGAGGTGTTCCACATCGCGTCCCGGATCCGGCGGGACCCTGCCTCGAGCCTGCTCCGGCGCTCCGCGCGGCCCTTCCTCTCGGGGCGGGAATTCCGGGAGGCGCTGCCGGCCTGGCTGCGTGGCACCGGCATCGGGCTGCCGTTCGGCGTGATCCCGGTCGGCGGTGCGGAGGTCCCGACCTTCATGGCGTACGGCGCCGAAAAGGCCCTGGACAAACGGCGTAAGGATCCGCAGTTCGGCAAGGGCGCGATCCGGGGTCTGGCCGCGCCGGAGGCCGCCGGCAACGCCACCACCGGCACCGCGATGGGGGCGCTGCTGGCGCTCGGCCTGCCGGTCTCGGCGACCGCGGCGATCATGCTGGCCGCCTTCCGCCAGTACGGCCTGCAGCCGGGTCCGTTGCTGTTCGAACGGGCCCCGGACCTGGTCTGGGGGCTGCTGGCGAGCTTCTTCCTGGCCATGATCGTGCTGCTGATCCTGAACCTGCCGTTCGCCCAACTGTGGGCGAAGCTGCTGCTGATCCCGCGGCCGTACCTGTATGCCGGCATCGCCGTGTTCTGCGTCCTCGGCGTGTATGCGACCTCGGCCTCGGTGTTCGATCTGTTTCTGCTGTTGGGGATCGGGCTGCTGGGCTTCCTGATGCGCCGCTACGACTTCCCGATCGCCCCGCTGCTGATCGGGATGGTGCTCGGCCCGCTGGCCGAAACCAGCCTGCGGGACGCCTTGCTCAGCTCCGGCGGCGACTACACCGTGTTCGTCGCCAGCCCGATCGCGGTCGTCATCCTCAGCCTGTTGATCATCGCCCTGCTGATCTCGATCATCGGCCGGATCCGGTCGGCGCGGCAGCGGGACAGCTGAGCCGATCCCGACACCCGGCGCGGACGGGCGCTTGGCAGCGGCGGCCTCGTCTGCCAAGAATGGGGGTCTGCCGAAGACCCGGGGGCGACGGCACAGGGCAGTAGACGACGCAAGGAGTCAGGCGATGACAGGTCCCGTGTCCCGACGCACCCTGCTGGCGGCCGGAGCCTCAGCCACCCTCGGTGCGGCCGCCGCCGGTGTGGTGGGAGTGCCGACCGCCCATGCGGACCGGGGCAAACCGATCCCCGAGCCGATCAAGGTGCCGGAGGCCATCGGCCGCGGCGGCGCGGTCTCCTCGGTCGACCCGTACGCCACCGAGGTCGGCAGCCGGATCCTGCGCTGCGGCGGCAACGCGGCCGACGCCGCGATCGCGATGGCGGCGACCCTCGGCGTCACCGAGCCGTTCTCCGCCGGCATCGGCGGCGGAGGGTTCTTCGTCCACCACCAGGCGAAGACGGGCGAGGTCTGGACGATCAACGGCCGGGAGACCGCGCCGCAGACCTTCACCGAGACCCAGTTCACCGACGAGGCCGGGAACGCCCTCGACTTCGACGAGGTGGTCAACTCCGGCCAGTCGATCGGGGTGCCCGGCACCCTCGCCACCTGGGCGGTCGCGGCGCGGAAGTTCGGCACCCGGCGACTGGCCGACCTGCTGCTGCCGGCCGAGGTGATCGCCCGCAAGGGCTTCGTGGTCGACCAGAACTTCCATGATCAGACCGCGTCGAATGCCGAGCGGTTCGCCAGGTTCGCCGCGTCGGCCCGGCTGTTCCTGCCCGGCGGCGAGCCCCCCGCGGTCGGGTCCGCGATGCGCAATCCCGATCTTGCCGACACCTACCAGTTGCTGCGCCGGCGTGGCGTCGGCGAGTTCTACCGTGGCAAGATCGGCCGCGCGCTGATCAAGGAGGTCCGCCGGCCCACGACGGTCCCCGGCGTCGAGGTCCAGCCGGGTGAGTTGACCCTGGACGACCTGGGTCGCTACCAGGCATTGGTCCAGAAGCCGACCCGAAGCAAGTTCCGGTACTTCGATGTCTACGGGATGAGCGTGCCCAGCTCGGGCGGGATCGCGGTCGGCGCCATCCTCAATCTGCTCGACGCCTACCTCGAGGTGTCCGGGGTGGTGCTGGCCGATCTGGACGAGGTCGCCTATCTGCACCAGTTCGCCGAGGCCTCGGCGACCGCGTTCGCCGACCGGAACCGCTATGTCGGCGACATCCCGGACGTGCCGGTCAAGGAGCTGCTGAGCAAGGGATTCGCGCATGAACGGGCCCAGTTGTTCGATCCCGAGAAGGCGCAGCCGCGGCCGATCCCGTTCGGCGTCCCCGATGGCGACTACGAGGAGCCGCCGGGCAGTGGCGACGGTCAGGGCGAGCCGTACGAGGGCCGCTCGACCACCCACCTGAACGCGGTCGACCGGTGGGGCAACGTGGTCGCGTACACGTTGACCATCGAGCAGACCGGCGGCTCCGCGATCACCGTCCCCGGCCACGGTTTCCTGCTGAACAACGAGCTGACCGACTTCAACTTCGTGCCGGTCACGCCCGGCGTCCCCGACCCCAACCTGCCCGGGCCGGGCAAGCGGCCGCGTTCCTCGATGAGCCCGACCATCGTCTTCGAGGACGACCGGCCGGTGCTCACGGCCGGCACTCCGGGCGGCGCGACGATCATCACCTCGGTGGCGCAGATCATCGCCGGCCACCTCGGCCGCGACCTGCCGCTGGTCGATGCCATCGCCGCACCGCGGCTGAGCTCCCGGAACGGGACCGCCGAGGCCGACCTCGGCCTGGCCGACTCCGCGACCGGCGCGGCGTTGACCGAGCTCGGCCACGAGTTGTCGCCGACCACCTGGATCGGCAACGCCTCCGGCATCGCGCTGGAACGGAAGCTGATGACCGCGGCCGCCGAGACCGTCCGCGGCGGGGGCGGGGCGGCCGACGTGGTCGATCCGCGCGGCACCGGCGACTGAGTTGAGTACCGACTGAACTCGTCGCCCATCCCGCGCCGACCCGTCACATCCGCGTCGACACGCCGCGAAAATCGCCGCGGATGTGACGGGTCGGCTGAATTCACTCCGGCCGGTCGACGATCGCGGGGCGGTCGGGGCTGTTCCAGCGGACCACGACGTCGGCCACCGTCTCGGGGTCGACCTCGGCGTCGTAGCGCTCGTACGCGGGGAGGGTCCAGCGCTCGTCCGGTGGCAGCCGCCGTTCCCGGGCCGCCGGCGTCAGCGTGAGGTGCACGGTGAGCTCGAACGGGAGCCAGCGGCCGAGCAGCAGCGTCCCGTCGAGGAGCAGCACGCCACCGGGCCGGAGCGTCACGTAGTCGGCCCTCGTCGCCCGGTCGCTCTCGGCGTCCCACAGGCTCGGCAGCACCCGGCCGGTGCCGCCGGGATCGAGCGGATCGAGCACCTCGCGGGCGATCGCGAACGCATCGAGCCAGTCCTCGTAGAACGCCTCCGGGTCCTGCTTGCCGCGCTCGAACCGGAGCGAGGCGGGCCGGAGGAAGTCGGTCGCGGACACCCGCAGCACGTCCCGGCCGAGGACCCGCAACGGGTCGACGAGGGCGTCGGCCAGCCGGCCCGGCTCGGTGACCGGCGCGCCGTCGACGGCGACGCGCAGCCACTCGCCAGGTTCGAACGCGGCGATCCGGGCCACCAGCTCGTCGACCAGTTGATCAACGCTGATCGCACGCACTCGCATCGCCTCAGCGTATGGCCCCGGTCCGGCGGCCCGTCTCGAAGTGCTTCCGTCAGCCGATCCCGTAAGGCAAGGTTGCGGTATCCGTAGCACTCGACGAGGAGGCCTCGATGGTCGAAGATCTTCGATTCGCCAGCACCATGATGGACATCCCGCTGCAGGTCCGGCGGCTACTTGATCATGGAGCTCGGGTGCACGGGTCGAGTCGTGTGGTCACCGCGACGGACGACGGGTTCCGGGAGCGGACGTTCGCCGAGGTCGGCGCCCGGGCGGCCCAGTTGGCGCACGGACTGCGGGACCTCGGCGTCGGCGCCGGTGATCGGGTCGGCACCTTCCAGTGGAACAACGACCGCCATGTCGAGGCCTATCTCGGGGTGCCGGCGATGGGCGCCGTGGTGCACCCGCTGAACATCCGGCTGTTTCCGGAGCAGTTGATCTACACCGCCAACCACGCCGCGGACCGGGTGGTGATCGTCGACAACTCCCTGGTCCCGGGCTTCGTGAAGCTGCTGCCGGCGCTGGGTTCGGTCGAGCAGGTGATCGTCGCCGGCGAGGCCGATCTCGCCGGGTTCGACGAGCTCGACGTTTCGGTGCATTCCTACGAGGCGCTGATCGACGGGCGGGCGACGACGTACGACTGGCCCGACGTGGACGAGCGCAGCGCGGCCGCGATGTGTTACACCTCCGGCACCACCGGTGAGCCGAAGGGCGTCGTCTACAGCCACCGCTCGATCTATCTGCACGCGCTCGCCGTGTCGGTGCCTGACGTCTTCGATCTGGCCTACCGGGACCTGGTGCTGGCCGTGGTGCCGCAGTTCCACGTGCTCGCCTGGGGGTTGCCGTACGCGGCGTTCGCCACCGGCTGCTCGATGGCGATGCCGGACCGGTTCCTCGCCCCGGAGCCGCTGGCACGGTTCATCGCCGCGGCCCGGCCCAACAAGGCCGCCGGCGTGCCGACGGTCTGGGCCGGGTTGCTGCAGCATCTCCAGGCCGACCCGGCGGCCGACATCTCGTCACTGACCGACGTCATCGTCGGCGGCTCGGCGCTGCCCGAGTCGATGATGGCTGCGTTCGACGCCCACGGCATCACCGCGCTGCACGCCTGGGGGATGACCGAGATGAGCCCGCTCGGCACCCTGGCCCGCCCGCCGGCCGGCGCCGTCGCGGGCGACCTTGATCGTTATCGACTGAGCCAGGGGCGCTTCGTGCCGTCGGTCGAGCCGCGGCTGATCGGACCCGACGGCGAGGAGCTGCCCTGGGACGACGAGTCCGTCGGTGAGCTCGAGGTCCGCGGACCGTGGGTGGCGAACGCCTACTACGGCGTGGACGACGCGGACAAGTTCCACGACGGGTGGCTGCGGACCGGCGACGTCGGGGTGATCAGCCCGGACGGCTACCTGAGGCTGACCGACCGGTCCAAGGACGTGATCAAGTCCGGTGGCGAGTGGATCAGCTCGGTCGAGCTGGAGGGGCACCTGATCGCCCACCCGGACGTGGTCGAGGCCTCCGTTGTCGGCGTGCCGGACGAACGCTGGGGCGAGCGGCCGCTGGCCGCGGTGGTGATCCGCGAGGGTGCCGAGGTCTCCTTCGAGGACCTGCGGCAATTCCTGGCCGACAAGGTCGCCCGCTGGCAGTTGCCGGAGCGGTGGACGATCGTCGCCGAGATCCCGAAGACCAGCGTCGGCAAGTTCAACAAGAAGGTGCTGCGCAGCTCGTACGCGCAGGACGAGCTCGACGTGACCACGCTGCCGCCGACCGCGCGCTGAGCCGGCCGGTCCATGATCATCCGGCCGGCCTGAATCTCGGAAAACCGGCTGGCCGAACGGCCTCCAGCCGGGGCAAAAGCGCGGTTACAATCCTCGGAATGGTAATCAATTACGGCTGAGGAGAAATCGTAGGCAGAAAGTTGCAGGCACTGCTGGCGGCGGGCACGATCACGGCTTTGACGTTCTTGCCGGCCCTACCGGCCCAGGCGGCGACCGGATACGACCGCTGTCCGGACAACCACTACTGCATGTTCTCCGGGTTGGACGGCGGCGGCGACATCATCGCCGTGCAGAGCGATGTCGCCGACCTGGGCGCGATGAACGACCGCGGGAAATCCGACTGGAACCGCACCGACTCCTGGATCCACCTCAACTCCGAGGTCGACTTCGCCGGCTGCGAGGCCGTCACCGCACCGCGGGACAAGGGCAACTTCTTCTCCACCTACCGCGACTTCTTCGGCTCCCTCCGCTTCGACGGCGCCAACGGCCCGTCCTGCGGCGGCCCGCGGACCTGACTCCGGACCGCGATCACCCTCCGGAGTCAGGCCCGGAGGGCGATCGCTTGTTCTCGTCCGGCGATCATGATCATCCTGCGCTTGTCGAAGGGCACGTTTGGGTGTTCGTTCCCTGAGCTTGTCGAGGGGCAAGGAGATCGTCGCCTTGGAAGGGAACCGACACACAAATCGGGCCGGCCCTTCGACAGGCTCAGGGAACGAACACCCCGAACGTCCCCTCGATCAGCCGCAGCTCGGTCTACTCCGATCAGTAGGTGCGGCCGGAGTTGATGATCAACTGCGCGGGCAGCTCGCGGCGCTGCGGCGGGGCGGCGGGATCGGCGAGGCGGTCGAAGAGGAGTTCGGCGCCGGCGCGGCCGACCTCGTACGGCCTGCTGTCGATCACCGTGATGCCGAAGGAGGCGGCCAACGGGAAGTCGTCGAAGCTGACGACGTCCGGCCGCGACGCGGCGAAGGCCGGGGACTGCAGCAGGCCGGTGCAGAGCCGGTTGTTGTCGACGAAGATCGCGTCCGGCCGGACCTTGATCAACAAGTCTTCAGCGGCCCGGCGGGCATCGTCCTCGGTGACCAGATCATCGCGGATCAGATCATGATCAACAGCCAACCCCACGCCGGTCAGGGCAGCGACGTAGCCGGCCCAGCGCTCCATCGCACCGCTGCCCCGGCGCGGATGGCCCAGGTAGGCGATCCGCCACCGCCCGCCGGCCAGCAACTGCTCGACCCCGGCCCGGGTGCTGGCCTCGTTGGTCGTGGTCACCGAGTCCATCGATGAGCCGAGGCCGGGCGGCGGCGAGTCGACGAAGACGATCGCCGAGCCGTACGCGGCCTCGTTGGCCAGGTAGCCGAGGTCGTCGCCGACGGGGGCGATGACGAGGCCGGCGACCCGGTGGGCGAAGAAGGACTGGATCTGGCGCCGCTCGAGATCGGGATCGTTCTGGGCGTCGGCGGTCAGCACCAGATAGCCGCGCTGGGCGGCCACGGAGTGGATGCCGCGCAGGATCGGCGCGAAGAACGGGTTGGCGCTGTCGCCCAGGGTGACGCCGATGGTCGTCATCGCCTGGCCCTTGCGGCGCAGTCCGGCCGCGACGTCGTTCAGCTGGAACCCGATCCGGTCCGCCTCGGCAACGATCCGCTGCCGGGTGGATTCGCGGACTCCGGCGTCGCCGCGCAGTGCCCGGGAGACGGTCTTGATGCTGACGCCGGTGGCGGCCGACACCTCCTGCAGCCGCGGCCGACGCGGCCCCGGCGGGGGTCCGGGCGGGGCCGGCGACTCGGTGCTCATCTCGGGATTCTAGGACGCTCGCCGCGGACTGTTGACACGCGATTTCTCGCCTGCCTAGAGTCGTCGCAACGCGATTGACAACGTTGACAATTCGTGACCGCGGCGCTTCCCCCGTGCGTGGTCCGGGCTGGAAGGGACCTCCGGAGATGGCACCAGCACCTCGCAAGACCCTCGGCGCGACACTGCTCGCCGGCGTCGCCCTGTGCGGCCTCCTCGGTACGGCGGCGCGGGCCGAGACCGTACCGACGGGCGCTTCGGCGGACCGGTGCAGCGCCGGCGCACCGAACCACTCCAGCGGCCCGCTCGGCACCCCGACCGCCACCGCCAACCCGGAGGTGACCGAGGCGTTCCGGGCCTTCGGCAACGGCGGCGGCGGCTGGCCCAACCGCGGCGGCTGGGCGGCCTCGGATGGGGTCTATTCGACGACGGTCCGCGGCCACGACGTGGTCTGGCTGATGAACGACACCTTCCTCGGCCCGGTCAATCCGGATGAGAGCATGACCGAGCCCGGCTTCATCCACGGATCGATCCTGCTCGGCGGCCGGGACGGTCTGCCCGACACCACGATCACCGGCGGCACCCGGGAGGAGCCGGACTCGATCGCCGAGCCGCCCGGCGCGATCGACGGCGACCCCTGGTATTGGAACGGCGACGGCGTCGTCGACGGCGGCAAGCTGCGGGTGTTCGAGTATCGGATCGGCAAGACCGACGGCGAGCCGCCCTGGAACTTCGGCTGGATCGCCACCGACATCGTCACCTACTCGCCGGACTTCAAGGTCGAGCAGGTCACCACGACCTACGGCGCGGCGGGCGGTGTCAGCTGGGGCACCGAGCTGGTGACGTGCGGCCGCTACACCTCTATCTACGGCCTCAAGGACAACGCCATGCACCTGGCCCGAGCCCGGGCCGGTCACCTGACCCGGCAGGACTGGGAGTTCTGGACCGGCGCCGGCTGGTCGTCCGACCCGGACTCCTCGGTCGTGATCACCGATGATGTCGGCGCCTCCTACAGCGTGACGCCGATGAACGGCCAGTTCGTGCTCACCACCACCTCCGCGGCGATCTTCACCGACCACCGGATCTACGTCGCGACCGCGCCGACCCCGACCGGCCCATTCGGTCCGCGGACAGCGGTCTACACCGCCCCCGAGGGCGGCGTCGGCAACCTCTACGCGCCGTACAACGTCGCCGCCCATCCCACCATCAGCAAGCCCGGCGAACTGGTGATCTCGTACAACGTGAACAGCCAGCAGGGTGAGGATCTCCTCGCCGACGCCAACAACAACCGCCCCCGCTTCGTCACCATCCACTTCTAGCCTCCCAGTTGGATACCTTCGTGCACCATGGCGACTCGGATGGTGTTGATCAACGGCTACCCCGGCGCCCGGAAGAGCACCCTGGCCCGGGCGCTCGCGCCCGAACTCGGTGCCACGTGGCTGAGCAAGGATCGCATCAAGGAAGCCCTGGCCGACGCCGTGGGGGTCGGGACCATCCCGACCCAGCGGCTCGGGGCCGTCACCGGCGAGACGATCTGGCTGCTCGCGGCCGAAGTCCCGGGCTTGGTGCTGGTCGAGACCGTCGCCAACCCCACCCGTGATCGTGGGCACTTCGAGCGTGGTCTGGCGATCGCCGGCGTCGACCACCTCGTCGAGCTGTGGTGCGACGTGCCGGCCGAACTCGCGTGGGATCGCTATCTGGCAAGGGCCAGGCACGAGATTCATCCTCAGGGACCGGAATCCCGGGCGGGCTGGTGGACCCTGGCCGGGCAGATGGAGCCGATGGCGTTGGGTCCGTTGGTCCGGGTCGACACGTCGACTCCGGTGTCGGTGGCAGAGGTTGCCGCCAGCATCCGCGCAGCGCTGGCGGCAGGCCCGGCGGCGTGATCTTGATCCTGCTGCCCGATAAGGGCCTGAGCGTCTCACGAGACCGCCGGAAGCCGGCCGGGGGCAGGGGGTTTCCTGGACGACAGCGGCCCCCTTAGGGTTTGGCGAACGGAGCACCGGATCGGGAGCGAGGAGTCGTCGTTGGGTGCAGTGCTGCGCGAGGTTGCGGTGTCGGTTCTGCTGCTGCTGCTGATCTTCGCTCTGGCGGTAGGCGGCATCGCGGCCGTCTGGTTTCCGCTCGAGGCCATGATCAGCTCCGACGACGGGCCGGACGCCGACCTCGTGCGCGACTCGGTGTTGATGATGATCATGGGCGTTGCCCTGGTGGCCGCCGGCGTCTTCATCGCGATCAGCTTCGTCGCCGACGATCTGGAGCGACACCGGATCGCCGTCGTCGTGGTCGCCCTCGTCGCGGCGTTCGGAATCGGTGCGGGATTCATCGTCGTCACGTTTCCCGGTGGCCTACCCGACGACGTGTACAAGCTGGACAAGGCCTGCGACGGCACCACGTACGACGACGCCGCACCCTACGCGGGTCCCGCGCCGCATCCGGTGACTGTGAACATGCCGAGCGAGACCGGTCAACTCCTGAACGTGACCCCGGAGTTGCCGGACGGGTCGGCCTGGGAGGCGGCCGATCCGGACGACCCGGCTGCCGTGCAACTGGTCGCCTGCGGCTCTCTGCAGAGCGAGCAACCACCCGTTGAGCTGGACTGCGGTCCGTACAGTCCGTCGGGCTACGGGTCGGGGACCTCGGTGCCGATGGTCCGAGCGACCTACCGGATCCGGGTCTTCGAACTGCGCACCCACCGCGAAGTGCACTCGGTCGTCGTCGAGGGCGAGGACACTGGATGCCCCGAGGTGATCAGCGCAGACCCGCCGGACCGGCTGCTGACCGACCTCTCCGACGCCCAATGGCAGACCGTCCTGGCGGACCTGATCAACGCCGACCTCCCCTAATGTCGCAGGACGGCGACCATGATCAGGAGTAGACGATCACCTTGTCGCCGACCCGGGTCTGGGCGTAGAGGGCGACGATCGCGTCCCAGTTACGGACGTTGACGCAGCCGTGCGAGGCGCCGTTGTAGCCGCGGGCCGCGAAGTCGGCCGAGTAGTGCACGGCCTGGCCGCCACTGAAGAACATCGAGTACGGCATCGGCGTGTGGTAGATGTTCGAGATCACGTCCTTCTTCTTGCGTAGCACGGAAAACGTGCCCTCGCGGGTGGGCAGTTCGTCGGAGCCGAAGCGGACGTCCATCCGCAGTTTCGGCACTCCGTCGATCAGCCAGACCAGCTTGTTGGTCTGCTTGCTGATGCAGATCGCGCGGCCGGTCAGGCAGCGCCGGTCCAGCCCCGCGGTGGACGAGCTGGGCACCGCGTCGGCCAGCTCGACCGCGGTCGGCTTGCGGGTCCGCCCGGTCAGCGAGTTCCAGGTCTGCTGATCGACCGCGCCGGTCACCGCGAGGCTCCGGGCCCGCTGGAAGTCCTTCACCGCGGCCGTCGTGACCGGACCGTAAGTGCCGGTGATCGACTCGTCGAACAGGTCCAACTGCTTCAACCGGGCCTGCAGTTCGCGCACCTTGCTGCCGGAGTCGCCGCGGGACAGGATCGCCGGGCGGTTGGCCAGCTCGGCCTCCGTCGGGGTGTGGGTCATCGTGATCAAGGTGTCCCAGGTCTTCCGGTCGACCGACCCGGTCTCGGTCAGCTTCCGCTTCCCTTGGAATCCCTTCACGCCGGTCGCCGTGACCCGTCCGTACGTGCCGGTGATCGACTCGTCGAACCAGTCCAGCTGCTTCAGCCGGGCCTGCAACTCCTTGACCTTGTCCCCGGAGTCACCCTCGGACAAGATCAACTCGGTCTGCTCGGACGGCTTCTCCGTCTCGGGCGGCTGCTCGGTCGGGGCCGGTGTCTCGCTCGCCTCCGGCTCCGGGGTGGGCGACTCGCGCGGCGGCGCCGGGGTCTCCGGCGGGCTCGACTCCGACGAGGACGGAGCGCCGGCCGGCCCTCGATCCGCCGGCTGCAACGGATCGGCGACCTGCAGCTGGGTGCCGCAACCGGCAACGAGCAGCGCGCCCCCGACCGCCAGCCCCACCAGGAGCCTCAGCCCACGGACACGTACACCTTGAATGGCCATCTGACGCGGCCTCCCCTCGACCGGGACGCCGGATCACAAAACCCATGCGTCACGCAAACCACAGGAGTAACACGTCGAGCTCGGTCAGAAGCGTCGAATGCGAGTCCGTCGCCCCAACCGTTGCCCGAGCGTTACGGACTACATCCCTCCTACGCGTGCGGATCCTGGGGCGTTGCGTCGGGGTTGATCGCGATCAGGTCACGGTCTCTCCGGTCGCGCGAGCGAGGCGGTCGGCGCGCGGTCGGCATGATCAGGCGCGAGGTCCTGGCGGCAACTGCCAGCCTTTGGGTGACGGCGGCGGTTCGGTGCCGTCCTCGGCGGCCTGGTAGGCGGCGATCTTCCAGTCGATCACGGCGAGATCGTCCCGCAGTTGGTCCAGTTGCTCGAGCACCCGGACCCGGTGGACCTGGAGCAGGGCCTGCCGGCCGGCCCGCTCCCGGTCACCGGAGCGGACCAGGGCGACGAAGTGCCGTACCTCCTCGATCGGCATCCCGGTCCGCCGCAGTCGCCGTACGACATCGAGCAGCCCGAGGGCCAGCGAGTCGAAGACCCGCCGGCCGGCGCCGTCGCGCCGCAGATCGCCCAACAGGCCGGCCCGGTCGTAGTAGCGCAGCGTGTCGATCGGCAGCCCGGAAATCCGGGCGACCTCCCCGATCCGCAGGTCAGTGGGCTCAGGTTCGGAGGCGGTCTGGAAGCTCACGAGGTCGAGCCTGCCCCCTGGAGCCCACTCCAGGTCAAGGCGTTGGGCTCAGCAGGTCCGAACCGCCGGTGCTCCGGGTCAGGTCCGGACGCTCCGGGAGGCGCCGATCCGGTCACCGTCCTCCTCCTCGGTGGGCGGCGGCCCGGCCAACGTCAGCTCGGTGTTGTCGATCAGCCGGGTGCCGCTGACCGTCGCCGCGGTGGCCAGCAGGGCCGGGCCGCTGTCCTCGTCGTCGAGTACCGCGAAGGTCTCCGGATCGACCACCTCGGCGTAGTCCAGGACGAAATTCGGATTCGTCGCCGCGGCCTCGTCCAGCACCTCCGTCGCGGCCAGTTTCGCGGCCGACGCCGTCTCCTCGGCGCTCGCGGCCTGCAGAGCCCGCCAGATCGCGGTCGCCGACTGCCGGTCCGGCGGCGAGAGGTACTGATTGCGGCTGGACATCGCCAGGCCGTCCGGCTCCCGGATGATCGGCGCCTGGACGATCTCGACGTCGACGTTGAGATCGGTCACCATCCGCTTCACGCTGGCCAACTGCTGCGCGTCCTTCCGGCCGAAGATCGAGATCGTCGGCTGGACCAGGTTGAGCAGCTTCAGGACCACGGTGAGCATGCCGTCGAAGTGGCCGGGACGGGCCGAGCCCTCGAAGACCGAGCCGAGCGGGCCGGCCTGCACCGTGACCTGCCGCTGGGCCGGGAACAGGTCGGTGACGCCGGGGTTGAAGACGAGCTCCACCCCGGCCTGCTGGCAGATGTCCAGATCGTGCTGCAACGGCCGCGGGTAGCGCGCGTAATCCTCTTCCGGACCGAACTGGAGCGGGTTGACGAAGATGCTCACCACGACGACGTCGCAGACCTTGCGGGCCAGCTCGACCAGGGACATGTGACCCGGGTGCAGCGCCCCCATCGTCGGCACCAGCCCGATCTGGGCGTCGCCGAGTTGCGCCCGGATCTGCTCCAGCTCATGAATCGTGTGCACGACCTTCATCGGTGTCCCCTCGGAAAGGTGGAGCGGAGCGAAGTGTTTTCGCGGGGCGGGTGCATCGGCGTCCCCTCGGAACCGTGCCGCGTTGGCGTGCGGTGAACTCATCCGGCGCTCCGATCGATCGCGGTGATCCGGCGATCGCCGAACGTGTGCTCGGGGGCCGGGAACCGCTGTTCCCGGACGTCGGTGGCGTACGCCTCGGCGGCCCGCTGCAGTTCGCCGGCCAGATCGGCGTACTGCTTGACGAACCGCGGCAGCGGGCCGGACCGCAACCCGGCCATGTCCTGCCAGACCAGCACCTGGGCGTCGCAGTCCGGGCCGGCGCCGATGCCGATGGTGGGGATCGCCAACTCCGCGGTGACCCGGCGGGCCAGCTCGCCCGGCACCATCTCCAGCACGACCGAGAAGGCGCCGGCCTCGGCCACCGCCCGGGCGTCGTCCAGCAGCGCGGCCGCGCCGGCGCCGCGGCCCTGCACCCGATAGCCGCCGAGGGCGTGCTCGCTCTGCGGGGTGAAGCCGATGTGCGCCATCACCGGGATGCCGGCGGCGGTGATCGCCGCGATCTGGGCGGCCACCCGGACGCCGCCCTCCAGTTTGACCGCGTGGCAGCCGGTCTCTTTCATGAACCGGACCGCGGTCGCCAGCGCCTGCTCCGGCCCGCTCTCGTACGAGCCGAACGGCAGGTCCGCGACGACGAACGCCCGCCGGGTGGCCCGGACCACGGCGCAGGCCAGCGGGATCAGTTCCTCGGCCGTGATCGGCACCGTGGTCTCGTAGCCGTACACGTTGTTGGCCGCGGAGTCGCCGACCAGCAGCACCTCGATGCCGGCCGCCTCGAAGATCGACGCCGTGTATTGGTCGTAGCTGGTCAGCATCGCCCAGCGTTCGCCGGCTTCCTTGGCGCGCTGCAGATCGCCGATCCGGAGCCGGCGCTGGGCCGGCCCGGTCGCGGAGCCGTAGGGAGCAGGTTCAGCCATCACCCGTCCCGGTGCGGTCGCTGGAGATCATGGTCAACGCCCTCCCAGCAGGAGACCCGGCGCGGCCTCGGCGGGATCGGTGCCGACGGTGATGATCTTGTTGTCGCCGTCGACATGGACCACGGTCGGGTGGAATTCGCGGGCTTCCTGATCCGCCATGGCCGCATAGGAGATGACGATCACCAGGTCGCCGACGTTGATCAAGTGCGCGGCGGCGCCGTTGACGCCGATCACGCCCGAGCCGCGCTGGCCCGGGATCAGGTAGGTCTCCAGCCGGGCGCCGTTGGTGATGTCGACCACCGACACCTGCTCGCCCGGCAGCAGGTCGGCGGCTTCGAGCAACTCGATGTCCACGGTGAGCGAGCCGATGTAGTGCAACTCGGCCTGCGTCACCGTGGCCCGGTGGATCTTCGACTTGAACATCGTGCGCATCATGGGTCGGCGTCTCCTCAGGTTCGCATTCCCCGAGTGCAGGCCGGCGACGACCCGAGGGGTCGCCGCTGATGGCCGCGAACACACTGGCAGACCTTCGACACGGGACACAAGCTTAGGCGGAGCGGGCGGCCCTGTAACGCCCGGATCAGCAGTCGGTCGGGCCGACCGGTCAGGCGGTGCCCGCGGCGAGCGGCTGGAGCAGGTCGATCACCGCCCGCCGGTCCTCGCCCTGCTGCTCGGCGTACTGTGCCCAGCCGAGCGGCGTGGCGTGGTGATCGGTGTCCTGCCGGGCCGGGTCGGCACCCAGCTCGAGCAGGGTGCGGATCAGCTCCAGATCGCCGCGGTAAGCGGCCTCGTGCAGTGCGGTGTGGCCGCCCCGCTCGGCGCCGGTCTGGCCCCAGCCGGTCTCGATCCAGCCCCCGTCGACCGGCACGTCGGACCGGCCGAGGGCGTTGACGTCGAGCCCGAGCTCGACCAGCAGCCGTACGGTCTCGGAGCGACCGGACGCGGCGGCGGCCCACGGCAGCAGGTTCTGGCCGCGCTGCCGTACCGATTCGGCGGCGTCCGGGTGATCCCGGAGCAGTCGCCGTACGGCTTCAGGATCGGGCCGGAACACCGCCGCGACCAGGGCGTCGGCGGGATTCTCGGCCGCCGGCGGCTGCACCCCGGCTTCGCGGAGCGCCTCGACCACCGCCGGTCCGCCGTACAGCTCGGCGATGGCGAGCGGGGTCCGGCCGTCCTCGTACGGGGCCCGGAGATCGACCCCGTGCCGGGCCAGCAGCCGGACCCGGTCGGCGAACCGGTGCTCGATCGCCCAGCGGAGCTGGGTCCGCAGCTTCCCGGCCGGGTCGGCGTGCAGATCACTCATCCGCTCCCGCCACGGGCCGGGATTCGCACCTCGAGCCAGGCCGTACTCGAACAGCAACTCGAGGTGATCATCGCCCGGCAGGAACATCCGGTTGTAGAGCACCTGGTCGTCGACCGGGTCCGCACCGGCCTGCAGCAGCAGCCGGGCCAGCGCCGGCGAGTGTGGGTGCCGCGGTTGCCGGACCGGACCCTGCTCACCCTCGCCGAAGGCGCCGGTGAGCAGGGTGAACACGTACGGACCGCCGTTCCACAGGTAGCCCTCGTTCGGGTCCGCGCCCTGGTCCAGCAGCAGCCGGGCGATGCCGAGCACGTCGTCCGCGCCGACCTCCGGATCGAGCCGGGAGTAGACCAGTTGGAACAGCGGGCTCCACCCGTCCGGACCGCCGCGGCGGCTGGCCAGCGACGGATCCGCGGTCACCAGGCGCCGGACCGAAGCCAGGTCCGCGGCCGTCGCCGCCGCCCAGACGTCGGCCGTGGTGAGCTCCGGGTGCTCGGCCAGGATTGCGCGGGCCCGGGCCCGCCGATCGAGCCCGTCCTGGTCGCTGTAGGCCAGGCAGGCCAGTCGGCAGAACTCCTCCGCCGGGGTGGCATCGGGCCGCGGCGTGATCTCCCAGGTGAAGTCGGCGACGGTCTCCAGGTAGCGCTTCAGCCGGGTCCAGCTGGCGAAGCCGTACTCACGGGCGACGACCAGCTGGGCCTCGGCGAGCGGGAACTCGCCCGGATCGGCGGGCAGACCGCCCGGATAGCAGTCCTGGACCCGGCGGATCGCCGCCGCGTCGCCGCGCCGGACGGCACGCTGCAGGGTCTTCGCCTGCTGCCGCAGATGATCGAACTGGGGACGGTCGGGGAGCATCTTGGTCGGCATGCCGACTCCTTTCGATGGGCCCGATGTCCGTGTCGTCGGGCGAAAGGAGGCGATGAAGAGCCGGCTTTCATGATCAACAACTCAGGTGGGCTGTGCCCTTCCCACGGACCGGAGGCTGCCTGATCAGCTCCGCAACGATAGCCCTCGCTCGATCCCATGATCAACCTCACGGAATGATCCGGTGCCGCCCGCTGTTCTGCGCAGTGTGGAGCTGCGCGAGGTCGAGGTGGTGGTGATCGGCGCCGGCCAGGCCGGCCTCTCGGCGGCGTACCACCTGAGCCGCCTCGGCGCCGACTTCGTCGTGCTCGACGCCAACGACCGGGCCGGCGGCGCCTGGCAGCACCGATGGCACACGCTGACCATGGCCGACGTGCACGGCGTCGCGTCGCTGCCCGGGATGGAACTGCCGGAGCACGACGAGCGAGCAGCGGCCCGCGCGGTGGTCGCCGACTACTTCACCCGGTACGAGCAGCGGTTCGGGCTGCCGGTCGTGCGGCCGGTGCGGGTCGACCGAGCGCAGAGCGATCCGGCCGGAAATCTCTTGGTGCACACGGATCTGGGCACTTGGCGTGCTCAGGCGTTGATCAATGCGACCGGCACCTGGCGGACCCCGTTCCGGCCGTACTACCCGGGGCAGGAGACCTTTCTCGGCCGGCAACTGCACACCGTGAACTACGACGGGCCGGAGGACTTCCGGGGTCAGCAGGTCGTGGTCGTGGGCGGCGGCGCGTCCGCGGTGCAGATCCTCGGCGAGCTGGCCCCGCTCGCTTCGACCCTCTGGCTGACCCGGCGGCCGCCGGTCTGGCGGACCGGAGAATTCGGGCCGGAGCACGGGCGGGCGGCGGTGGCGCTGGTCGAGGAGCGGGTCCGGAACGGCCTGCCGCCGCAGAGCGTGGTGTCGGTGACCGGGCTGCAACTGCGGCCCCAGGAGCAGCGGGCCGCCGAACTGGGCGCGTACCGGCGGCAACCGATGTTCGCCGCGATCGAGCCGGCCGGGGTGCGCTGGGCCGACGGCCGGTTCGAGCCTGCCGACGCGATCATCTGGGCCACCGGCTTCCGCCCGTCGGTCGGCCATCTCGCGCCGCTGCACCTGCGCGAGGAGTCCGGCGGGATCCGGCTGATCGCCCGGCTGGACCAGCACACCCCGACCACCGCTGCCCGGGACCCGCGGATCCAGCTCGTCGGCTACGGCCCCTCGGCCTCGACCATCGGCGCCAACCGCGCCGGCCGGGTCGCCGCCCTGGCGGCGCTCCGCTCCATCGCGGCCGCCACGGAACCCGTCGTCGCCTGACCAGCCGCGTGGGCCCCTGGAATCCGACCACCAGTCGGCGACAACTCCCGTGAGCGTCGGCGTGTCGCGACCTTCGCCGTGGATCGGTGACGAATCTCAGGGATCCACTCCCTGATCATGAACCTCCGGACCGGCGACGAACCCGGCCGATCCCCACGGGTGAGCCCGGCCGAACGAGTCGTACGTCGGAGTAATTTTCCGACTTCCGGGTAGCCCGAAGCTCAGCCGGGGCGATGCCCCTGACGTGATCCCTCTTCCGCCGAGTCCCGACGAAGCCTGGATTCGTCCCACTCGGCGAGCGCGGGAACGGGCCTGGGCCGGTCGCGGGTCAACGTTCCCTGAGCCTGTCGAAGCATGTCCTGAGCCGGTCGAAGGGGCAGGCCGGGCGCGACGTGTCGGAGGCCCGCTGCAGGATCTGGTTGGCTGGCGGCATGCAGCGTCTTGGCCCGTCCGCCCGGTCCCGCGTCCCGCCGTTCACGGTGATGACGGTGCTGGCCCGGGTGGCCGAGTTGCGGGCGGCCGGGCGGGAGGTGATCTCGCTCTGCGCGGGCGAGCCGTCCCAGGGCGCGCCGGCCGACGTCCGGCGCCGGCTGGCCGAGCTGATGAGCGAGCCGCTGCCGCTCGGCTACAGCGAGACCTTCGGCATCCGGCCGCTGCGTGAGCAACTGGCCGGGCACTACGCCCGCTGGTACGGCCTCCAGCTGGATCCGGACCGGATCGCGATCACCACCGGCTCCTCGGGCGCGTTCCTGCTCAGCTTCCTGGCCGCGTTCGACCCCGGCGACCGGGTGCTGCTGGCCCGGCCCGGCTACCCGGCGTACCGCAACATCCTCAGCTCCCTCGGCTGCACCGTGGTCGAGCTCGATTGCGGGCCCGAGCTGCGGTTTCAGCCCACCGTCGAGCAACTGGATGCCGCACTCCGGGACGGACCGGTCGCCGGTCTCGTCGTCGCATCGCCGGCCAACCCGACCGGGACCATGATCGACGACGATCACCTGGCCGGGCTGGCGCACTGGTGTCGTGATCATGGTGTCCGGCTGGTCAGTGATGAGATCTACCACGGGATCAGCTACACCGGCACGGTCGGCAGCTGCGCCTTCGCCCATGATCAACAGGCGGTGATCGTCTCGTCTTTCTCCAAGTACTGGGGGATGACCGGCTGGCGACTCGGCTGGGCGGTGCTGCCCGAGGATCTCGTCCCCGGCTTCGACGCCCTCGCCGGCAACATCGCGCTCTGCCCACCCGTGCCGGCGCAGCATGCGGCGATCGCGGCGTTCACCGACGCCTCGTACGCGGAGGCCGAAGCGGCCGTGACCGGCTTCGCCCAAGCCCGGAAAGTGATCTTGGACGCGGTCGACGAGCTGGGCTGGTCCGGCCTGGCTCCGGTGGACGGCGCCTTCTACGTCTATGCCGGTATCCATGATCAACTCGGTGGCCGGCACCGGGCCAGCACTGACTGGGCCGCCGCCCTGCTCGACAGCCACGGCGTCGCGGTCACCCCCGGGCTGGACTTCGACGGTGTGCACGGGGATTCCTGGATCCGGCTGTCGCTGGCGGCCGGCCCGGCGGCGGTGTCGGCCGCGGTGGACCGGATCCTCGATTTCCAGGCATGACCGACCCGCCGATCAGCGCCCAGCACCGCGCCTGGCCGCGGCCGCTGGCCGGGTGGCGACGGCTGCCGGCCCTGGGTCAGGACGCCATCCTGGCGGCCACCGCCTGGCTGATCATGGTGCTGCTGCCCGCCCTGGACACCCTCACCCAAGTCGCCGGGCAGCCGGCGCCGGGGCCGTGGTCAACCGCCGACCTGGCCGCGCATGTCGTCGTCGTCAGCTGCCTGTGCGCGCCGCTGCTGGCGCGGCGGCGCTTTCCGATCATCGCCATGCTGGCGATCGGAGCGGTGATGGTGCTGGCCTCCCTGCTCGGACTGCCCACGTTTCGGGGTGGGGTGCCGATCATGGTCGGCTTCGTCGCCGCGACCTCGGCGGCGTACTACCGCACGGGCTGGTGGCGGCTGGCCCTGGTAGTGATCATCGTGGGCTGCACGGTGTCGTTCGGCTGGGTCGACGATCGGGCGCTGGCCGCGTCGGAAGTGTTCCTGGTGCTGGCCACGTCGCTGCTGCCGATCACCCTGGGCTGGATGCTGCGGGTGCAGCGGGACCGCACCCACGAGCTGGTCCAGTTGCGCGAGGCCACCCATCGCCGGATCCGGGCCGAGGACCACACCCGGATCGCCCGCGAGGTGCACGACTCGGTCGGGCATCACCTCAGCTCGATCCGGCTGCGCGCGGTCGGTGCCCTGGCCGACCGATCGTCGCCGACCGACGTGCCGCTGCAATCCATCGCCGACACGTCGGCAGTCGCCTTGGCCGAGATCCGGCGACTGCTGGAGCTGCTCCGTGCCGCCGAGCCGGACCCGGCGGTGCCCGTCGACGACATCCGGGGGCTGGCTCGCGACGCCAGTGATCAGCACCGCACCGTCACCGTCGAGGTCGACCGGACCTGCCCGGAAACCGTTCCGCACGACGCGTTTCGGGTCATCCAGGAGTCCGTCACCAACGTGATCCGGCACTCCGATGCGACAACGGCACGGATCGGCCTGGCCCGGGCCGGCGGCACCCTGGTCGTCACCGTCGACGACGACGGTACGGGCCGGCCGGGCGCGACGATCACCCCCGGATTCGGGCTGCCCGGGATGGCCCAGCGGGTGCACCGGGCGGGCGGCGCGTTCTTCGCCGGGCCCAGGGAACCGCACGGCTGGTCGGTGCGGGCTGCCTTCACCCTTCCGTCCGGGGCGGCACCGTGACGATCCGGGTGCTGATCGCCGATGATCAAGAGCCGGCCCGGATCGGTCTGGCCCAGTTGCTGGCCGCCGCGGGAGACATCACCGTCGTCGGCGCCGCGATCGACGGCCGGGACCTGCTCGCGCTGGCCCGCCGGCTCGAGCCCGACGTGGTCGTCACCGATCTGCACATGCCCCACCTGGACGGCATCGGCGCGATCGAACAGCTCGCCGAGCTGGACCCCCGGCCAGCCGTCATCGCGCTGACCACCTTCGACACCGACGACTATCTGTTCGGTGCGCTGCGCGCCGGGGCGATCGGATTTCTGTTGAAGGACAGCGATCCGGAGGTCCTCGTCGGCGCCGTCCGGATCGCGTACGAGGGACAGGGCCTGATCGACCCGCAGGTGACCCGGCGGCTGATCCACCGCTTCGCCGCCACCTCGCCGCGACCGGCCGCGCCGCTGGTAGAGCCGCTGACCCGGCGCGAGACCGAGGTGTTGCGCGGCATCGCCAGCGGGCTGTCGAACGCCGAGATCGCCGACGACCTGGTGATCACCCCGGGCACCGCGAAGATCCATGTCGCCCGGGTGTTGGCCAAGCTGGGCGTCCGGACCAGGGTCCAGGCCGCGATCCACGCCCACCGGCACGGGCTGGTCACCTGGTCCGAAACCGAGTAGCCGCTCGGAGATATGCCGTTCGGCAGATGTCTGAGGCCCGACCACTTCCTAGCGTGGACGGTGTCCCAGACCTCGAAGCCCCGGAGCTGATCTCGATGCCTGCCGTCATTGCCAGAACCCTGTCGATCCTCGCGATGACGCTGGTCATGATCGGCGCTGTCCTGATCATCCCGCTCCAGCGGGCCGCGGCCAGGCCGGGCTCGGGCCCCGACTGGACCGACTGCGGTGACGGACTGCAGTGCGCGACGCTGGCGACACCGCTGGACTGGCGCCGGCCTGCCGGTCCGACCACCGTGATCGAGCTCGGCCGCCTGCCCGCCGTGGACCAGCGGGCCAAACGCGGCACCATCGTCGTGGTCACCGGTGGCCCGTCGCCCACCCTGCCGGTGCTGCGGACGTTTCCCGAGCTGTTCGCCGAGCTCCGGCAGTCGTACGACCTCGTCGGCGTCGACCCCCGCGGGATCGGCGAGCAGCACCACTACGCCTGCCCGAACGGCATCGGCACCACGGCGTTCGCCAGCGACCTGAGCGCGGCGGGCTGGCGGAGGCTGGAACAGCTGAACGCGGCCTGGGACGCCGGTTGCCGGCGCAGCACCAACCCGGTCGTCGATCATCTGAACGCCTGGCAGGTGGCCCACGACCTCGACGCCGTGCGAGCGGCGCTCGGCGAACCGAAGCTCGACTACCTCGGCACCTCCTACGGCGCCGTCTACGCCCAGGCCTACCTGGAACTCTTTCCGCGGCAGGCGGGCCGGATGGTGCTGGACAGCGTCCCGGACCACACCCGGACCGGCCTCGCCGCGCTGTCCCGGCAGCGGGCCCGCCAGGTCGAGGCCGCGTTCGGCGACTACGCCCGGTGGTGCGCCACGACGACCTCGTGCGCCCTGCACGGCCGGGACTTCAGCCAGGCCTGGGACGCGCTGCTGACCCGGGCGGCGAAGGAGCCGCTGCCGGCTCCGTCGGCCGGCGCGGGCGTCACCGTGACCGCCGACGAGATCCGACTGCAGACCGCGCTGCTGGTCGACCAGCCGCCCACGTCCCCCGATTTCGCCAAGCTGGCCGAGGCGATCGTCGAGGCCGAGGGCGGCGACGCGGCAAAATTCCGCTACGACTCCCAGCTCGGCGACGTGGTGATCAACCGGTACGCGAACTGTGCCGACTTCGCCGGCGATCACTCCTACCAGGCCTACCGTCGGGCCGAACGACAGCTGCGGCCGATCGCACCCCGGGTCGGCTGGCTGCAGGCACGACTCGACTTCGCCCGCTGCGCCGGCCTGACCATCGTCGACCCCTACCCCACCCATCCGCTGCGGACCCACGGCGCGCCACCGGTGCTGCTGCTCGGTGGTACCGAGGATGTGGCCACGCCGGTCGCCGACGGGAAACACGTCGCGGACCAACTTCCCGGCTCCAGCTTCATCACCGCCGAGGGCAGCAACCACGGCGTCTACCTACGTCAGAACCACTGCGCCCGGGTCTACGTCCACCGCTACTTCGACACCGGCCGACTACCGCCGCGCCGCACCACCTGCCCACCGAACTGACTTGTCGGCGTTGGGGATCCGGTGATCACCGCAGCACGGCGGTGAAGCTCCAGTCGCCGGCGGTCACGACGTGCTCGCCGGCGTCGTTCCGCTCGATGCCGGCCGGGGCCGTCAGCTCGACTCCCGGTACGGAGACCGTGCCGGTCGCCCCGGCCGGGACGGTGACATCGAGGTCCAGCCGATCACCGGTCCGGGACCAGCGCGCCGCGACCCGGCCGCGGACGGTGTCGATCGCGTGCGAGGCATGATCAAGATCACCGAGCAGCCAGGGCCGGACCCGGAAGTCCCGCCAACCATGATCACCACAGGTCAGCCCGGCCACGTCCTCGATCAGCCATTGCACCACCGTGCCGTGGAAGTAGTGATCACGAGAACGCACCTCGTCGTCCCACATCTCCCACATCGTGTCGGCACCCTGATCGAACCAGTAGCCCCAGCTCGGATGGGTCCGCTGCCGGGCCACAGCCAGGGCGAGCTCGCCGTAGCCGTGCCAGGTCAGCGCCTTGAGCAGGGTCTGGGCACCGATGCAGCCCACGTTGTGGTGGTTGCCGCGTTCGGTGACGTCCTCGGCCAGCCGGGCCGCGACCGCCGGCACGGCGTCCTCCGGGACCAGGCCGTGCACCAGCGCGGTCGCGTTCGCGGTCTGGCTGTAGTGATCACCGACGACGATGGCGTCGCGCTCCGGCGACAGGCACCGGGCCAGTAGCCGTTCGTGCAGGTCGTCGGCCGCGATGCCGAGCCGGGTCCCGTCCTCGCTGCGGCCGACCAGCGCGCCGATCTCGACCGCCGCGCGAAGGGCCCGGATCAGGAAGGCGCTCGCGGTCAGCACCGAGTCGTCCGGCCCGACACCGCGGGTGCCCGGCGCCAGATAGTCGCCCAGCGCGGAGATCGGCAGCCCGTCGACCAGCTTGTCGAGCTCCCAGTCGAGATATTTGATCATGGTCGGCCAGTGATCGACGAGCAGCTCCCGGTCGCCGTAGTGCCGGTACAACTCTCGCAGCAGGTACGGATACACGGTGGTCCACTCCGGCGACGGGCCGAGTTGGTGGTAGCCCCAGCCGGCGGTCGGCGAGATCACCGGCAACGCACCGTCGTCGGTCATGCTGTCCCGAAGATCATCGAGCCACTTGCCGAGCAGCGTGCGCAGATCGAAGAAGTTGAGCATGGTCGGGGCGCCGAGCTGAGCGTCGCCGGTCCAGCCGTTCTTCTCGTACTTCGGGGTGTCGGTCGGCAGATGGTGCAGGTTGTTGGCGATCGTCCGCGCCATCGCGTCGGCGAACCGGACGAAGAGCGGCTCGGCACACTCGAAGTCGCCGACCCGGTCGACGTCGTTGTGTGCCTCGCAGGCGATCAGGGTGCCGGCATCGGGCAGGTGGCTGAGGCCGTCCAGCTGCACGTACCGGAAGCCCTTGTAGCTGTACCGCGGCTCCCAGTGTTGATCAAGCTCGCCGTTGCCGCGATAACTGTCGACCTGGAACCGATCGCCCTCGACATGACCGGTCCGCGGCCGGAGCAGCCCATCGGCCTCCGCCGTCTCGGCATAAGTGATCAGCACCTGCTGTCCGGCGGCCTGATCGGTGCGCAGCCGGACCCAACCGGCGGTGGTCCGGCCGAAATCGGCGACCCAGGAGTCGCCGATCCGGGTCCAGGACGGCGAGCCGGTCCAGGTGACCCGGACCGGCGGATGGGCCTGCGGCCGCAGCCGTCCGTCGGGCGGGTCGGCGATCGCGGCCGGCAACGGGTCGCCGGCCGGCAGGGTGGCGTCGAAGGCCTCGCCGGCGTAGTAGCAGTTCAGCGTGGTGCCGCCGCGACTGATCGTCCAACTGTCGTCGGTGCCGATCAGCTCCCGGCTGCCGTCGGTGAAGATCAACTCCAGCTCGGCGACCGCGCGCAGCGGCCCGGTCCAGGGCGGCTGGTGCCAGTTCCAGACGTTCGGCGTCGGCAGCGCGAAGAAGCCGTTGCCGAGGGTGATCTCGAGCTCGTGCTCGCCCACCTCGAGCAGCCCGGTGACATCGCTGGAGACGTACCAGACGGTGTGGTCGAACGCCGCGAACGGCGGGCTCAGCCGATGGTCGTTGGCCGGCCGACCGTCGATCGCCGGCCCCTGCAGGCCGAGCCCGCAGACGTGCCAGACCGCCTCGGCGACCGGCCGGTCGATGCTGATCCGGCGGCGCAGCACCGGCTCGGCGACGGCGGTGCCGGCCGGTGCGCCGATCCAGCGGCCGACCGCCGGGAAGTCGGCGGGTGCGGTCCGGAACTCGGCTTCGGCCACCGCCTCGCCGGCCTGGACCCGCCAGCGATAGCGGGTGCTCGGGGCGAGCGGCGTACCCGCGTACCCGAGGCCGGTGGCGGGATCGCCGGCGACCTCGGACTCCCAGACCGGCTGCCCCGGATCACCGACCGGCCAGACCCGGATCCGTCCCTCGTCCGCCGGTCCGACCCAGCTGAAGCGGGGAGTCCGACCGGGGTCACTCGAGGCGTCGCCCCCAGCCGAGCCAGCTGGGCCGGCGACCGCCAGCGGTGCGGATTGATCATCGACACGGAGCCGGCGAGTCATGCTGCCCCATCCTGCCCGCCCCGATTGAAACGTGCCACTCCCTGCCCACTCCCCGGTCCCCACTCCCCTGTCCCACCCCAAGCCGACTTGTCAGAACTGGCGCTGGCTATAGCCAGCCTCACGTCTGACAAGTCGGCTGGAAGTGAGGCACTGCCACATTGACATGCAGGCATTTGCTTGCCTATGGTCGGACTGTGTCCACGGATCAGGTGTTCAAGGCACTCGGGGACGAGACCCGCCGGTTCCTGCTCGACTGCCTGCGGGAGCGGAACGGGCAGACCCTGGGCGAGCTCTGCGAACGGGTCGCGATGACCCGGCAGGCCGCGACGCAGCACCTCGCGCTGCTCGAGGCCGCCAACCTGATCAGCACGGTGCGCCGGGGCCGGCAGAAGCTGCACTACCTCAACCCGGTGCCGATCAACGAGATCCAGGAGCGCTGGATCGGCCGGTTCGAGCAACCACGGCTGGCCGCGCTCGCGACCATGAAGGAGAGAGCCGAGATGACGAACAAGCCCGATTACGTCTACGTCACCTACATCGCGAGCACGCCGGAGCGGGTCTGGGAGGCGATCACCGATCCCGACCTGTCCGCGTCCTACTGGGGCCACAGCAACGTCTCGCCCGACTGGCAGGTCGGCTCGCGCTGGGAGCACCGGCGGATCGACGGCAGTGGCCTGAACGACGGCGGCGGCACGATCCTCGAGTCCGACCCGCCGCGCCGGCTGAGCTTCTTCTGGGTCGAAGACGGCGCACCGGAGACCGAGGACTCGGAGCGGATCAGCTTCGACATCGAGCCGTACGGCGACATCGTGCGGCTCACCCTGACCCACGAGAACCTGGATCCCGCCGCCGGCGCCGCGAACGGCTGGCCGGCCGTGCTGGCCAACCTCAAGTCACTGCTGGAGACCGGCAATCCGCTGCCACAGGCGCCCTGGGAGATGCCCGTGAGGCGAGTCACGAAGGCGACTTCGAAAACCTCGTGACGGGTGTCGGTGGCGGCACCTATCGTTGACGTCATGTGAGAAATTCACGCGCCCGGACCTCCGGCCCGGTCGGAATCGTGTCAGCGGGCCGCGCGGACGGGACTAAATCGACCGCGGAAAGTCGTTCCACCCAACGATGACTTTCGGTCCGACCACAAGTCGGACCATGCATGACCAGCGCCGTTGCTGCCCCACCCAGCCAGACGTCACAAAGGACCACCGGATGACCGCGCCAACCCAATCCGTCGACGCGACCACTTCGGGCGGCAATCCCGCCTCGTACACCAAGATCATCGCCACCCTGTTGGTGGCCGCCTTCGTCGTGATCCTCAACGAGACGATCATGGGCGTCGCGCTGCCCCGGCTGATGGGCGAGTTGCACATCACCGCCAGCCTCGGCCAGTGGCTGTCGACCGTGTTCATGCTGACCATGGCCATCGTCATCCCGACGACCGGCTTCCTGCTGCAGCGGCTGACCACCCGGCAGGTGTTCATCCTCGCCATGTCGCTGTTCTCCGCCGGCACCCTGCTGGCCGGTCTGGCGCCGGGCTTCGGCGTGCTGCTGGTCGCCCGGGTGATCCAGGCGTCCGGCACGGCGATCATGATGCCGCTGCTGATGACCACCGTGCTCGGCCTGGTGCCGGTGGCCAAGCGCGGTGTGGTGATGGGCAACGTCAGCATCGTGATCTCGGTCGCCCCGGCGATCGGGCCGACGCTGTCCGGGCTGATCCTGCAGTTCCTGAACTGGCGGTTCATGTTCCTGCTGGTGCTGCCGATCTCGCTGATTGCGCTCGCGTACGGCGCTCGGAAGCTGGTCAACGTCGGCGAGCGGTCCCGGCCCCGCCTGGACGTCCTGTCCATCCTGGTCTCGGTGCCCGGCTTCGGCGGCATCGTGTTCGGCCTGAGCCAGCTCGGTGAGGTCAGCCACGGCGGCAGCCTCGCGGTCGCCATCACCGCCTTGGCGATCGGTGTGGTCTCGCTGGTGATCTTCGTCTGGCGGCAGACCCGGCTCTACCGGCCGGGCAACCCGCTGCTCGACCTGCGGGTGTTCCGGTTCCCGATGTTCCGGGCCGGCGTCGGGCTGCTCTGCGTCGCGATGCTCGCCCTGTTCGGCACGATCATCCTGCTGCCGATCTACCTGCAGAACATCCGCGGCCTCGACCCGCTGACCACCGGCCTGATGGTGCTGCCCGGCGGCGTGCTGATGGGCGTGCTGGCGCCGATGGTCGGCCGGCTGTTCGACCGCTACGGACCGAAGGCGCTGGCGACCTTCGGCGCGTCGCTGATGGTGCTGGTGATGTGGGCGCTGACCACGGTGAACGCGACCACGCCGGTCTGGCAGCTGATCGGAATGCACCTGCTGCTGTCGCTGGGCCTCGCGGCGATCTTCACTCCGTCGTTCACCACGGCGCTGAACCCGCTGCCGCCGCATCTGCACTCGCACGGCAGCGCGGTACTGGCCACGCTGCAGCAGGTCGCCGGTGCCGCCGGGGTGGCGCTGCTGGTGACGATCATGACGATCCGCGGCCAGACCGCGGCCGCCGCCGGGGCCAGCGAACTGGCCGCCCAGAACCAGGGCATCCAACTGGCCTTCGGCGTGGCCGCGCTGATCGGGATCGCGGCGATCGTGCTGGCCGCGTTGCTGCGCACCACCAAGGGCGAGCCCGAGAAGCCCGGCGACCCGACCGCCGAGCCGGGCGATCCGTCCGCGGAACCCGAGGTCGCCGAGCTGCGCTGACTCCGACGCGACTCCTGATCGGCCGCGCGCCGACCGGTCAGGAGTCCGCGTCGCCGACCGGGTAGCGCGGTTTGATCACCTGGTTGACGTACCCGCCGATCGACTCGGCGGCCAGCAGGTCGCGGTGGACGGAGGCCGGTACGCCGTAATGGACGTACCGGCCACCGCCGACGTAGTCCAGGAACAGGCGGCCGTGCTCGTCGTCGTACCCGACGGCGCGGATGCTGCTGGAGCTGACCCGCTGCATCTTCGGCCGATCGTGATCAGGCGGCATGCCCTCGATCCTGCCAGCCGGTGACCCAGAATGGGCCCGATGTAGGACCCTGAATCCTTCCTTCGGGCCGGTTCGAGCGTTTCCTGAGCATCAGACTGGTCAATTCATCCGGGTAGCTGCGGCGGAGTTGACCGCCTTGTTGCCCTTCGACCAGCCGAGGGAGCAGTCGGAGGTCATCAGCTGGTCCTTCGACAGACTCAGCCTGGATCCACCGATGATCTTGGATCGATGGTGACGCAATTTCTCTTCGGGCCGGGCGTTACCAGCCACTGCGGCGTGGCAACCTGCATCCCCAAGAGGAATCGCGACAACCGGCGTCCGCGATTTCGTCCCCTGACCCGGCCATCGGTCTCTGGAGCTGGTGTCGGTCGGTCCGCGGGCGGTCGACAGTCGGAGCAAGGGTGTTCGTTCCCTGAGCCTGTCGAAGGGCAAGACAGCTGGGGACCGCTTCGGAACGGCCGGACGGCCGGAAAGACGCATCGAGGACGGGCAGGGTGGCGCGGCCCCGCGGGGATCGATGCCGGGCGCCGGTCTGACGGTGGGCTGGCGTTGGTGCTACCAGCTGGTGCTGATCGTGCTGACTTCGGCCCAACCGCCGAGTGGACCCATGGGGCATGGATTTCGGCCTCGGGCTCGGACCAAACTGTCCGCTCGGTGCACGCCGGCGGGCGATCCTTTGACCCCGGTTCAGCTGTGCTCTCGCAGAATAGGTCGGGATCCAGGCTCAGGGAACGAAGACCCAACAGCCCCTTTTGACCGGTCCTGGGAACCCGACCGCCTTGCGACTTCACGCCTGCTGGCACCTGCCGTGCAGCTGATCAACGAGTCCTTGCCGGCGTTCCGGCGGACCTCGCGATCTGTTGGCGGAGCAGGCGATTGGCAAGCCGCGGCCGAGTCGTGTCCTGCCCGAGTTCGCCTTCGTCGCGCTGGACAGCCTCCCGACCGACAGCGTCGAATTCTGTTGGCGCGACACTTCGATCGGCCCGATCGAGGCCAGGCACCGACTGATCCGCTGCGGAGCGATGCCCGGCTCGTTGATCACCGCAGGCGCCTCCCGCGGCACCTGGACCGCTACCGGCCGTCGATCGAGCCGGGCACTCCGGAACGCGCCGGATTCGATCGTCGCCGGGGCTGGTGGTCGACCGGTTGGCGTGACGGCCTGATAGTGATCACAGTCACCTGCTCGGTCAGCCGTACGGCCTGTTGACTTAAAGCGCTGTTGAAGTTCTACCGTGTTGATCATGCCGACTGATGATCAGCAGGATCCGCTTCGGGTCGTCGTCCTGCAGGGCAGTGTCCGGTCCGAACGGGTCGGGCCGGCGGTGGCCGAGTGGGCGATCGAGCCGCTCGAGGCGAACGACGGGTTCGCGGTCGATGTGATCGATCTGGCCAAGGTCACGCTGCCCGATCCGACCGACCTGCGACCGGGTGGCAAGGGGACGCCGAGCGAGATCGCCCCGCGCCTCCAGGCGGCCGACGCGTTCGTGATCATCACGCCGGAATACAACCGCGGCTGCCCGTCGACGGTGAAGCACGCCATCGACTGCCACTTCCTGGAGTGGATGTTCAAGCCGGTGCTGCCGGTGACCTACGGCGTGTACGGCGGCCTGCTGGCAGCCGAACAGCTGCGCAGTGTGTTCGCCGAGTTGCACGCGGTGACCACCCGCAAGGCGGTCGGTGTCGCCGAACCGTGGTCGCAACTCGATCCGCACGGGCGGCTGCAGCCGACCGCCACCGCCGAGCGGGCGCTCCGGCTCGGCATCCGGGAGCTCGCCTGGTGGGCGTCCGCGCTCCGGCAGCAGCGGCGGACCCGGCCATTCGTGTGGGAGACATGAGCACCCGACCGGCCGGGACCCAGCCATCGATGACCGGCGTCTACCGGCTGGCCGTCGTCCTGGTCCTCGGCGGTCTGCTGGTCGTCCTCGATATGGTCGCGACGATCATCGCGCTGCCGGCGATGGTCGACGAGTTCGACTCGACGCTACCGGTGCTGCAATGGGTGACCACCGGCTACACCGTGGCCATCGTCGCCGTGCTGCCGACCTCGGCGGCACTGATCGGCCGGTTCGGCGCCAAGCCCGTCTATCTGGCCGGCTTGATCATCTTCACCGTCGCCTCCGGGCTCTGCGTGCTGGCCTGGAACGTCGAGTCCCTGATCGCGTTCCGGGTGCTGCAGGGTCTCGGCGGCGGGCTGCTCAACCCGGTCGGCCAGACGATCGCGCTCGGCGCGGTGCCGCCGGAGCGCCGCGGCCGGATGATGGCCTACCTCGGACTGCCGGTGCTGATCGGTCCGCTGGCCGGGCCGTTCCTCGCCGGCTGGCTGGTCGATGCGGCCTCCTGGCGGCTGATCTTCGCGATCAACCTGCCGATCGGCGTGATCGCCGCGATCTGCGCCGCCCGGCTGCTGCCGCGGCAGCCGACCCCCGAACGCCGCCGGCCCGACCTGCCCGGATTGGTGCTGCTGGTCCCCGGGGTGCTGCTGCTGGTGCTCGCGGCGACCATGATCGGCGACAGCGGCGGCGTCGTATCCTGGCCGATGCTGCTCGCGCTGCTGGTCGCCGCCGCCCTGCTGATCGGCTTCGTCCGCCGGTCGCTCCGGGTCGCTCGCCCGCTGCTGCAACTGCGGCTGCTCCGCTCCCCCGGCTTCGCGCCGGGCACCGCGGTGCTGTTCGGCTTCGGCGCGGCCTATTTCGGCACCGGGACCGTGCTGCCGATCTACGTCCAGGCGGTGCGCGGCGACTCGGCCCTGCAGGCCGGCACCCTCGGACTCGCCACCGCCCTCGGCGCCGGGCTGACCATGCAGGTCGCGACCCGCCTGATCGACCGGATGTCCGCCCGCCGGGTGGTGCTGTTCGGCATCGCCGCCGGGCTGGTCGGTATGGTCGGGCTCGGGGCCGCCGTCGCCGCCAACGCCTCGTACTCGGTGATCATGATCGCCAACCTGCTGCTCGGCATCGGCTCCGGCGCCGCGATCATGCCGGCGATGACCGACACCCTGCGCCGCCTCGGGCCGGCGGAGACGCCGCACGGTGCCGCGATCATGGGCACCCTGCAGCAGATCGCCAGTGCCCTCGGCATCGCGGCCAGCGCCGCCGTGCTGACCATCATGATCAACACCGCCGCCCCCGACCTGGCCGGTGCGGGCATCGTCGCTCTGCTCGACCTCGACCCCGGCCAACGGTCCACCCTGCTCCCCGCGCTCGGCCCGGCGACCGGAGTCACGTACCTGATCATGATGGTGCCGATGGTCGCAGCCCTGCTGGTGACGATCATCGCGATCCGGGATCGACCGCTGACCGCGGCGAACGGCGCAGCGAGCGACACCCCCGCGACGCAGCCCGTCGTGGACCGCTGAGCTCCACCCAGCGCCGACGTGCCGGGCGGTGCTGGGCCGACGCAAGTGTGCTGCGCCAGAAATTCGGGGAATAAGTCGCAGTATTGGGGTGTGCCTCGTTTTGGACGTCCGAAAGCTGAGCTGGTTGTTACTGATTCTGACCGGGAGCAGTTGGTGCGGTGGTCGCGTCGACGGTCATCGGCGCAGGCGTTGGCTCTGCGGTCCAAGATCATTTTGGGCTGTGCCACCGGGGCGGACAACAAGACGGTCGCTGGTGAGTTGAGCTGCTCGGTCAAGACGGTCGGTAAGTGGCGGGCTCGGTTCGTTGAGTTCGGTCTGGACGGGTTGACTGATGAGCAGCGGCCGGGTCGGCCGCCGTCGATCGCGGCTGATCAGGTCGAGGATGTGGTGGTCGCGACGCTGGAGCAGACTCCACGCAACGCGACGCATTGGTCCCGTGCGTCGATGGCCCGTCGTAGTGGCCTGTCGGCTTCCACGATCGGTCGGATCTGGCGGGCGTTCGACCTCAAGCCGCACCGGCAACGCGCCACTAGTGTCCCGCGCGCGTTGCCTAAGGCAACACACCATTAGTGCTGCATGTCGACGAAGCGGGAGTAGTGGCCCTGGAAGGCGACGGTGATCGTCTTGGTCGCGCCGTTACGGTGCTTGGCGATGTCGAAGTCGGCCTCGCCAGCTCGCTCCGACTCCTTGTCGTAGAGGTCGGGCCGGTTGAGCAGGACCACCAGGTCGGCGTCCTGCTCCAGCGAGCCGGACTCACGCAGGTCGGACAGCATCGGCTTCTTGTCGGTGCGCTGCTCCGGACCACGGTTCAGCTGGGACAGCGCGACCACCGGGATCTCGAGCTCCTTGGCCAGCAGCTTGAGCTGCCGGGAGAACTCCGACACCTCGAGCTGGCGGGACTCGACCTTCTTGCCGGACGACATCAGCTGGATGTAGTCGATCACCACGAGCTTGAGGTCGTTGCGCTGCTTCAGCCGGCGGGCCTTGGACCGGATCTCCATCATGGTCAGGTTCGGCGAGTCGTCGATGAACAGCGGGGCCTCGGACACCTGTCCCATCTTGGTCGCGACCCGCTGCCAGTCGTCGTCGCTCATCCGACCGCCACGGATGTGGGACAGCGGGATGGACGCCTCCGCGGACAACAGCCGCATGGTGATCTCGATCTGGCTCATCTCCAACGAGAAGATGGCCGAGGTCAGGCCGTGCCGGATCGAGGCGGTCCGGGCGAGGTCGAGGGCAAGCGTCGACTTACCGCAACCGGGCCGGGCGGCGACGATCACCATCTGGCCCGGGTGCAGGCCGTTGGTCAGCTCGTCCACCTCGGCGAACCCGGTCGGCACCCCGGCCAGCACGCCACCGCGGGAGGAGATCGCCTCCATCTCGTCCAGGGTCGGCTGCATCAGCTCCGACAGCGGCTTGTAGTCCTCGCTGGCGCGACGGTCGGTGACGGCGTAGACCTCGGCCTGGGCCCGGTCCACGATGTCGTCGGCGTCGCCCTCGGCGGCGTACGACAGCTGGCTGATCCGCATGGCCGCGTCGGCCAGCCGGCGCAGGATCGCCTTCTCCCGGACGATCTCGGCGTAGTAGCCGGCGTTCGCGGCGATCGGGACGCTGGCCAGCAGCGTGTGCAGGTACGGCGCGCCGCCGACCCGGGTGGCCTCGCCCCGCTTGGTCAGCTCGTCGGAGACGGTGATCGCGTCGGCCGGCTCGCCGCGGCCGTACAGATCGAGGATCGCCTCGTGGATCAGCTCGTGCGCGGGCCGGTAGAAGTCGACGCCGCGGAGCACCTCGACGACGTCGGCGATCGCGTCCTTGCTCATCAGCATCGCGCCGAGGACGCACTGCTCGGCCGCCAGGTCCTGCGGCGGGGTGCGGTCGGCGGCTCTGGTCTGGCCCTCGTCGTAGGACGGCATCACCTCGGCAACGCTCATCGCACCTCCCGTCCCGTCCACGACGGCCGAGCCGGCCGGATCCATCCGGCGGGCCCAGGTCGCGGAACCTCTTCAAGTACGGTCGCACCGCCAGCCCCTCCACCCCGGCGCAACACACCGGAGGGCAACGGCCACTGGACAGATGACGATAGGCCCAGGCACTGACATCCCCGCAGACTCAGCACCTGAACCGTCCCCCGAACAAGCTCAACTCGCGCAACCGTACGCCCCACCGAGGCAGCCCGGAAAGTCGGTTATCCACAGGGCCTGGGGACAACCCGTGGATGCTTGTGAAGGACACGCGGAAGCGTTGTGCGCAGCCTGGGTACGAATCTGGGGACAACTTCCGAACCGCCTGGGTAAAGCGCTTTCTACTAGGGATGACACCGACGGAACCCGGTGGATGAAAATCGGTGGAGAGGTTTCTCGGCTCCCCTGGCCGGCGACCGTCCGACTTGACAACGCGATCTCGGAGCCAGTACTTACGCACAACGGCTGGGGATAACCAAAGCAGTCCATTGACATGAGGACATGTCGACATGTCGAATCCGCGGCACTCGACGCGACCCCCGAAGCCATATACCCTAGGGGGGTAAGTTAGTGGTGGAGGAGCAGCGATGACCGACGTACATGATCATGGTTACATCAGCAACAAAGACGCTTACCTGAAACGGTTGCGGCGGATCGAGGGCCAGGCCCGCGGCCTGCAGAAGATGATCGAGGAAGAGAAGTACTGCATCGACATCCTCACTCAGGTGTCGGCCATGACCAGCGCACTGCAATCGGTTGCGATCGGACTGTTGGAGGAGCACCTGAGCCACTGCGTCGCCGGTGCGATCGAGAACGGCGGCGCCGAAGCCGATGCCAAGCTGAGCGAAGCGACCCAGGCCATCGCTCGACTCGTCCGGTCCTAGGGCTCACCGCACCTGCACGGTCTCGGCTGCCACGACCCCGAACTCGCGGCCCGGCGAGAACGATCCTGGCGTCACCGGCCGACCGGGTCCGAGCCGAGCTGCCAGCAGCCGGCGGGCAGAGCGCTGCTAGGCCCGCGTCGTGCCCCGGGAGCCATCACGCCAACCGCACTCTGACCTGCCCCTCCATCACCTGCTGCAGCACCCGGACCGTGTCGGGGTCGAGGTCGACGCCGAGCGTCCTGGCGTGACCGGCCAACTGCAGCGCGAGCCGCTCGGTCTCGGCCTGGTTGCCGGCCTGATGTTCGGTCCGGATCCGCGCCACCAGCAGCAACTCGTCGCCCGGCGCCGCCGCCAGGGCCCGGGCCGCCGACCAGCGAGCCAGGTCGAGATCGTTCCGGTCCAGCGCCCGCCGGCAGAGCTCCACACCGATGTCACGAACCGCCGAGATCATGTCGGTCCGCAGCTCCTCCGCCCAGTGCCATTGGCCCGGCGCCGTATCGGCGAGCGGTGCACCCCGGACCAGCTCCAGTGCCGCGAACAGCGAGTCGTCGCCGGCCTGGTTGACGCCGCCGAGGGTGAAGATCTGCAGCCGATGCCAGTCCGAGCTGACCGCGGTGTGCAGCGCGATCCGTCCGCTGTAGGCATCGGGCAGATACGGGTCACCGTCGGGTGCGGCCCCGAGCCAGGTCCGCAGCCGGCTCATGTTCGACCGCCGCGTGCCCTCGGCCACGGCCAGCGCCGACGCCATCGCCCGGGCGGTGCTGCCCGGGTGCTCCAGCAGCCAGCCGCAGTACTCCAGGCACTGCTTGTCGGCGCGCGGCGGCACCGGGCCCGCGGCTCCGACGAGCTCGATCGCGCCGAGGATCCGCAGCGTCGGGTGATGGACCTGTCCCGGTCCCTGCTCGCCCTGACCCTGCATGGTTGCCCTCGTTCGTTGATGCTCCGCCGCCGCTTCTCCCCAGTCCCGCCGCCGCCGACCGAGGTGGGTCACGTTGTCCGGCGGGTCGGCGCCGAGTGGTGGAGATTCCTCATCGGTGAGCGCCGGCCCGAGCCAGGTGTCCACCGTCCCCGGTTCGTCGCCCGCTCGCCGTCGCGGCTGCAGCCGGCCGTTCACGTCGTGGGACCACCACGGGGCGGGGTCGGTCTGCTCGGTGCCGGTCGCGGCGATCAGCTCGATCATCGCGTCGACCGCCGCCGGCCGGAGCAACTGCGGCTCGAACAGGGTGCCGATGGGCAGCAGCTCGCCCCGGGCCGCCGCCGGAGCTTCGTCCGGTTCACCCGATGAATCGTCGGCCGACGCCGCCGTCGGGTCCGGCGCGCTCCGCAGTCGCAGGATCCACTTGGTGCGGTCGGATCCACCGGGGACGACGACGGCCATCGTGACGGCCGGCAGGCCGGCGACGATGTCGGCGATGCGATCCAGTTGGCGCTCGGTCGGAGTCCGATCGACCAGCACGATCTCCGGGGCCCAGGGGTCGGCCAGATCCGGATCGCTGCGCAGCAGAGCCACCGGTCGGTCCGCCTGTTCCCGCCGCTGAATCACCGCCCGCTGCTCGAGCTGGTCGAGCAGGTCGTCGAGATCGTCGGTCCGGCTCACATTGTGCCGGCCCAGTGCACCGGCCAGGTCCGGGTGATCACCGACCAGAGTCAAGATCATCTCGTCCGCCCACGGGGAGAACGACAGCTCGGTCGCCATCGCCGCCAGCAGGGCCGGAGCCAGCGCCCGGTCGTCCGCCTCCACCGCCAAGATCCCCACGCCCTCGAGATCGGCCAGCACCGGCCGGCCGGCATCGTCCGTGCCCAGACCCACCAGGGCCGGATAGGGCCGGGTCGCCTCGGCGAAGCCCGGGATGGTGCGCAGATAGCCGACATCGTCAGCGGTGACCAACCACGAGTTGCCGCGCACCGTGAACCCGGTGGGTGCGCTGTCGACGGGCCCGTCGAAGATCAACTCGAGTTCGTCCTCACCGACGGCGGCGAGGCGGAGCGGCGGCAACGGCGTCGCCGTGGCGTGGCAGTGAGCCGAGATCGCCCGCAGCGCCTGATCGAGCGCGCGCAGACCCAGCGGCCGCTGTCGGCGGCCGAGCGCCGACTCGACCGCCCGAGCCGCGGCGGAGGGCGGCGGCAACCGGCGGCCGAGCGGACGCCGCTGCAACTGCACCCGCCGGCGAGCCGTCAGCCCGCCGATCACGGCCGCGGACAGCAGACCGCCCACTCCGGCCAGACCGGCGACGGCCACCGCCACCTCCGGCGATTCGACGTCTGACCCCGACTCCTCGGCCGGCGCAGCGCCATCCGCACCGGCCCGCCCGGTCGGAACAACTCCCCCCGGTCCATCCGTCACCGCTGGCGGATCGATCGGAACCGGCGGGACAGTCGGCACCGGCGGATTAGTCGGTACCGGCGGATTAGTCGGTACGGGCCCGTCCGTCGGCACCGGCGGCTCGGTCGGCACCATCGGCTCGGTCGGAACAGGCGCGTCGGTCGGCACCGGCGGCTCGGCCGATGCGGGAGGGTCGGCGGTCGGGGGCGGGGTGACCGACGACTCGGCTGAAGGCTGCTTCCCGGCCTTGGGCGGTGCAGTCCGTTCTGCTCCCCAACGATCGCCCGGCCCGGCGGGCAACCAGCCGCCCGGCACTCGCCGCTGCTCGCCCGGCGGAACAGGATTCTGGTCGGACCGTTCCGGATCCGCGCCACCGCTCCGACTCTCCCGCGACTCCGGTCCTCCGGTCGGTCGACCCTCGTCATCGGCGGGTTCGGGCGATGGCAGCACCAACTGCATGCCGATCTCGAGCTCGTCCGGATCGCTGAGCTGGAACCGGTTGGCTCGGAAGATCTCTGGCCACCGTTCCGGGTCGCCATAGGCCCGGTCGGCGATGGCCCAGAGCGAGTCGCCGGTCCGGACCCGGACGGTCTTGGCTGGAGCCGCGGCCGGTCGTTCGACGTCGGGGATGATCAATACCCAGCCCGGCTCCAGCACGTCCGGTCCGCCGCTCAATCGCTCCGGATTCGCCATCGCGATCTTGCGCCACTCCCAGCCGTCCCCGTAATAGCGCTCGGCCAGGGTCCACAGATCGTCGCCGGCCTTCACCCGGTGCCGGACCTCCTCGGCCAGGCCCGACACCGATCCCGGGCCCCGATCATGAACACCTCGCTGCCCTCCGGCGGCCGCGCCAGTCGGGGTGCCGGAGCGCTCGCCGGAGTCGCCGTGGTCCACCGGCTCCGCCAGGGCCACCAGCGGCGGATCCTGCCGCGGCTCCGCCTGCGCCGGCATCGCGATCATCATGATCACGGCGACGACGAGGCCGGCGGCGAACCGCTGCGGCGCGGCCATTCCGGGCAGCTGGAGCGTGATCCGATAGCCGGAGAGCCGGCCGGTCACCTCGATGAACACCGACGCGGTGAAGATCAACCAGGCCAACCACGCGATGATCGTGATCAAGCCGATCAGGATCGTCCCGTCGTCGGGCCGGAACAGCGCGTCGACCAGATCGGCCCAACTGAACCGACTCGGGAACGGGTTGCCGCCCAGCAGGATCAAGGCGAGCGGCACCCCGGCCACGCCGACGATCAGAGCGAGCAGGGCGCCGAGGCCCCGGAGGATCCGTCCCATCATCCACCGCCCCCTGGAACTCGTCTGCACCCGTGCGGTCCGGTCACCTGTCCAGCCTGGTCGAACGACCGGCCGACCTGAAGAGCCGCAGTGTTGTCCGTCGCCCGACGGTGTTGTCCGCCCATGATCATCACCAACCCCCGACGATCCGGAGCAGCGCCGGCGTGATGAAGATCAGGCCGAAGATCAACACCGGAACGGTCATGTAGATCGTCATGCCCTCGGCGGCGCTGCTGGCGGCGACCTGTTGGGCGTTGCTGTGCGCGTCCCGGAGCTCTCGGACCCTGGCCCGGAGCGTCCCCGCCAGAGCCGCACCGGTCTCGTCGAGTTGCATGATGTCGGCGAGATCGGTCAGCTCCGGCAGTTCGAGCTGCTCGGCCAGCCGGCGCAGCTCACCGTAGGGCGACTGCTGTTCCAGTCGGGCCCGATCGAGGGCCAGCCGGATCTGCCGGAACAGCGGGACTTCGCTGATCCGGGCCGCGTTGTGCAAAGCCTGGGTGGCCGAGGCGTTGGCCAGCCGCTCCAGAGTCACCAGGTCGATGTAGACCAGCAGCGCCTCCACCGCCGAGGACTTCGACCTGGCCGTGGTCCGCAGCAACAGCAGATCCGGCACGAAGAAGCCGAGCACCAGTCCGGCCAGGGCAGTGATCACCGGCAGGGCCGGTGTGGCCTGGGTCAGCAGGCTGATCGCGGTGCACCCGACCGCCGGGATCACCGCACCGACCACAGCCATCACGATCTTGTCGGCGTAGAACTCGGCCAGCGACTTGTCCTGCAGCAGCAGCCGTCGCCGCTGACCGGGCGTCACGGTGATCGGCAGCCGCCGGTACAACCAGGCACCGACCTGCTCCGAGGTGCCGTCCGCGGCGACCTGCTCCCGGCCGGCCGCGGCGGTCCAGGGCGTCGAGCCCTCGATCCGGGCCAGGGCGACCGACAACCGCGGCGTGCTGGGGATCGCGGCCGCGACACAGGCGACGATGCCGCCGGCGACCAGCAGCCCGGCCAACAACACCAGTCCGGCGGTCATGAGCCCGGTCCGATCAGGATCCGGTCTCCGGTGCGGTGCCGGGCCTTGCGGCGCATCATCGCCAACGACCCGATGTAGCCGGTGATCAACACCGCGAGGATCACCTGGCCCAGCGGGCTCCGATACGGCTCGAAGAACGTCGGGTTGAACAGGAAGGCGCCGCCCAGCGCAACCAGGGTGATCACGGTCACCTGGCGGACGACGATGTAGGGCTTGGCTCGCTCGGTCTCGATCAGCCGCCGCCCCTTGAGCTGGGTCTGCAAAGAGTCCGCGAGCGCGTGCAGGGTGACGGATGCCCCGGTCGCCCCGCGTTGATCGGCGAGGATCACCGCCGCGATCACCGAGTCGGCATCGGCCGAGTCGAGATCGTCGGCGAAGCGCCGCAAGGCGTCCGAGGTCGGCCAGCGGTTGTTCAGCCGAGTGACCAGCAACTGCAGCGAGTCGGCGATGGCGGGCGGCGCGGTCCGCCGCGAGGTCCGGATCGAGTCCGTGATCGACCGGCCGGTGGACAGGGTCGAGGCGAGCGACCGGACCCAACGATCGAGCGCCTCGAGCATGATCACGTCGTCGGCCTTGGGCAACAGCAGCAGGTACGGCACCCCGAAGGCCAGCACCGGGGCCAACGGGACAGCGATCAACCACCCGGTGACCAGGGCGACGAGCAGACCGACGGCCAGGCTGCCGGCCAAGACCAGATCGCGGCGGCGACCCCGCCGGCCCGGTGGACGCCGGGTCAGCCGGATCCAACTGTCGGCCAGCCCGGATCGGCGCCGGGACGGCGGACCCCAGCTGCGTCGCACTCCGGCAAGAACCGCCAGGATCCCTGCGACACCAAGCATCCCGGCGGCCGCGGCGACGATCACGTTCATCCTGACCACCCGTCGGAGGCATCGGGCAGCGGCCGGCGAAAGGGGATCAGCTCGGCCTCGAATTCCGGATCCGGAAAGTAGCCGGCCGGTCCGGACGCCGACGGCTCCACCTGATAGGCCAGGTGGGTGACCGGGCGGTTGTTCTCGATCGCGCGGGTGAGTTGTCGGATCTCCGACAGATAACGCCGCCGGATGCCGCCCTTCCAGGTCTCGTCGACCAGCCGGATGTGGACCAGCAGGTCGACGTTGAGCGCGATCTGCCGGTAGGCCTCGTCGATGGTCAGCGCCCCGCCCTGCGCGACCCGGGAGGCGAGCCGATCCATCGTCGACTCGGCCGAGTGGGAGTGCGTGGTGCTCATCGTCCCCAGGCCGGTCTGGGCCGCCTCGAACATCGCTGCGGCCTCCCGGCCACGGACCTCACCGACGATCAGCCGGGACAGGTTCTGTCGCAGAGCCTCGGGCATCAGGTCGGACAGCCCGAATTCGCCGACCGCGGTGCCGCCGGCGGTCTCGCCGTGGCCGACCCGCGACTGCAGGGCGAGCACGTTGTGCCGGCCCGGTTGCAGATGGGTCATCAGCTCGTAGTCGGTCTCCAGCGTGCCGAACCGTTCGGTGGCGGGAATCGAGCTGATCAGGGCTCGCAGCAGGGTGGTCTTACCGGCGCCCTGATCAGCAAGCGCATAGACGGCACACAGTAGCCCGCAGGCGAAATGACAACTGAACATCCGACCCCGCAAGGCGCCTGAGAGACGGCGTCCGCTGCGGCGTCGGCAACGCGGCGCCGTCCTGGCGTCCGCACAAATTCAATTTGAACGGGGCACAAGATGAACAGATCGAAGAAGACTTATGAGCCCGGTCCGGTCACGTTCGCAACGGCGGATGCGCCGGCGCCGGACTGGCCCTCGACGAGCGTGATTGAGGTCACCGACGACGGCTCCCTGTCGATCAAGATCGCCGACGATGGCCGTGGTGCAATCTGGGTTGCTCCGCCGGGCCGGGAAGATTCGGCGTCGAGCGCGGCGGCATCGTCGCTGCGTGCGCTGTCTGATGCACAGTACGTCCTGCAGCGTGCGTTGGATGCGGCGTTCAAGGCGGCGGGGCTGTGAGCGCCGGGATCGACGCCGACGCACTCGCCGAGCTTCCCGAGTCGGTGCAGGCGGCGATAGCGCGGCTGCTGACGAACGACAGCGTGCCGGCCGAACACAAGCCGGAGGTGTGGCAGTGCCGGGTCTGCAGTTCGCCGCAATACCGGATCGTTCCGGCGGCGTGGTTCCCGTCGGAGCGGCCGCCGTACTGCCGCCGTCATCGGCGGATGGTTCAAGACGCGGTGTCGCGGAATGTGGACACGGCTCCGGAGGTCGGCGACCGGGTGATGCTGCGCGTCGAGGGATATTTCGAGGGCGCGGCGGATGGGTTCGGGGTGTTTGAGCCGTCGAAGAATCCGTCGCCGTTGCGTACGGTGTCGCCGACGGTGGATCCGGCGCGGGCGTGGGCGGAGTCGATCGGGGAGAAGCTTGACCCGCTGATCAAGTAGGGGCGTGTCCGAAGTAGCGCCTATATATGAGGGGTAGCGCCGTCGGTTTCGGCCGCGCCCCTCCCGCCCTCTTCCGGTCGGGAAAATTGGCACTCGACTGGTTGATGCGGCTCGCCTTCCATGTTCTCGGTGAGCGGGTCGCTGTGTTTTCGTTACGGAGTCTCCGGCTCGGCGCCCATCGGGGTGGAACCCGACCGCCGGGCCGGAGACTTTCCCCGTTGCCAAGCAAGATCAACTTTCACACCGCCACCGTGGGCACGCCGTGGCGATCGCAACACCCCATAGTCCAACGCCCTCGGTGCAGCCGCAGGGTCGCTTGAGGCGCGCCGTGCCCGGCCCCTCGCGACCCGCTGCACCGGGGGCGTTTCTTGCGTTCCGGGAGGTCCGATGTTCACGGATGTTACGGCGCTCGTCGTCGGCTATCTTGCGCCGCTGCTGCCGGTCCCGGTGTCGGGCAGCGTGCCGCGCGTGCGGCCGCCGTCGTTCGTCACGGTCGGCCGTGCTGGCGGCGCCGCTGCGAACCGTGCCGTCGATCGCCCGGTGCTGCGCGTCGAGGTGTGGGCCGCGACGGATCCCGCCGCCGCCGCGCTGGCGTCCGAGGTGCGCGGCTTGCTGCTCGACCTGGCGCGCGTGCCGTTGGTGAAGCGTGCCGAGGAGGCATCCGGCCCGGCCGACGACACCCCCGAGACGGGGCAGGCGCGCGTCACGCTGCAGGTACGGCTGACGGTGCGTGCTCGGCGTGACTGAGGTACCGACGGTCTGTAGCTGCGGCGAACTGGACTGCACCGAACACCGACGCACGGCGATGACTTGGCACAACGAGCCCGCGAACCGTGCGCGTTGGCGTCGCGTGTCGGCGCGGCTGCGGCGTCGCGTGTCGGCGTGCGAGGACTGCGGAGCGACGGAGCGGCTGACCGTGCACCACGTGCTGCCTGTCTCGCGCTATCCCGAACACGCTTGGGATGAGTCGTTTATGCGGGTGCTGTGCCGTCGGTGCAACTCGCTGCGCGGGAACGATGTTGATCTTGAAGATGTGCAGCGCATGCGCTTCGCCGCTGCTGCTCGAACCGGCGTCTGACTAGGCCCCGACCCCTGGGGGGCTACCCCGGCGGGTCGTGCTCGGGCAGTCCGTAGGCCGCCCCGAGACAAACTATTTCGCCCTGCGGAAGTTGATCATGGAAACGAGGTGCTGTCATGGGTGTACGCGGGCCGCGTAAGCGTGGCAGCACGGAGCCGTTGCCGTGGCTGTCGGACCTGACCGGCGGCGAGCGTTTCCGTGCATGGTGCGCCGAGCATCTGCAGATCCCGAAGGGTCACGGCGCCGGGTCGCCGCTGACGATTCACGACTACCAACTCCGCATGTTGTCCGGCGTGCTCGGCGACGAGCGGAAGCGTCACAACCTCGTGATCGCGCCGCGCGGCATGGCGAAGTCGACGACGATTGCCGCGCTGACTCTGTACCTCGCGTTCGACCAGGCCGTGCCCGGCGGATACATGCCGCTGCTCGGCGCGACGGAGCCGGGCTCTACGCGGCTGCTCGGCACCGTGAAGCGGCTCGTCGAGTTGTCCCCGGCGCTGTCGGAGCGATCCACCTCGTACCGGGATCGCATTGTCGTCCCGGCGTCGGGTAGCGAGATCGTCGCGCTACCGCCGACCGTGACGGCCGTCGAGGGTTCTGACGTGGCGCCGATCGCGGTGATCGACGAGATCGGGTTCGTGCATCGCGAGGTGTACGAGTCGGCGGTTCTGTCGTGCGGGAAGCGTCCGGGGTCCGGCGTGCTGGCGATCGGGACGCCGCCTCAACCGAAGTGGTCGGAGGCGTCGCCGCTGCTGTCGCTGCGTGATGCGGCGCTGGCGGATGACCGAGACGTGCACCTGGTCGAGTTCAGCGCGACCCATTGCGATGACCCGTTCTGCATGGTGTGCCTGCGGGAGGCGTACGGCGGTGCGCTCGGAACGGTGATCGAGCTCGACGATCTGCTCGCGTCGCGGCCGCCGAAGACGAGTGTCGCGGAGTGGACCCGTACCCGCCTCGCCCGGTACGTGCAGAACACCGACGAGAGTTTCATCCCGGCGGATCTGTGGGCGGCGATCGAGGATCCGCACCCGGTGCCGGACGGCGCCGACGTGATCCTCGGTCTCGACGGGTCGCTGTCTGGCGACGCTACGGCGCTCGTCGCGGCCACGGTGTCGGAGACCCCGCACCTGTCGACGGTCGCGCTGTGGGAACGCCCTAGCGGGGCGTCTGAGTGGCGCGTGCCAATGCTGGAGGTTGAGCAGGCGGTGCGGGATGCCGCGAAGCGGTACCGCGTGCGGGAGATCGCAGCTGACCCGGCGTATTACGAGCGCAGTTTGCAGGTGCTCCATTCGGAGGGTCTACCGGTGACGCGATTTCCATGGTCCGGGAATAGGGCGAAGGCCGCTTCGCACGACTATCGCGCGGCGGTGATCGCCGGGCTGATATCGCACGACGGCGGCGACGATTTGCGGCGCCATCACGTGAACGCAATTCATACCGACGCCGGACTACCGGCGAAGGCCAGCAAACACAGCACGCGGCATATCGACCTGCTCGCCGCGTCAATCATGGCGGTTAGTCGCGCAACCTGGCTCGCCCGGAAGCCTCGGAAGCGCGCTATCTCAATTCGAAGAAGGCGGTAGGGATTTGACTACTCACGACGATTTGGTGCTGTTGAATCAGCGTCTCGATGCCGACGCGGCGCGGCTGCGGCGGCTGCGGACCTATTTGGCCGGCGAGCAGCCGTTGGCGTTCCTGTCGCCGTCGGATTCGGTGAAGCTGGACGGCCGCATTACGAAGCTCGCCGTCAACGTGCCGCGCCTGATGGTGCGGTCGGTGGCTGACCGGCTCGCGGTGACCGGGTTCCTGTCTGGGGACGCGGTGGATCCCGACGCGGCGCTGTGGCGTGCGTGGCGGCGGAATCGGATGGTCCGCCGGTCCGGGCAGGCGATTTGGGACGCGCTGAGCTTCGGCCGGTCGTATCTGATGGTCGGCCCCGGTGCGGGCGGCGCGCGTATCTCCGTCGAGTCTCCGGCGTCGGTGATCTGCAGGCACGACCCGGCGACTGGTGACGTGGTGTCGGCGATCAAGCGTTGGGTATCGGATGACGACACGGAGGCTTTCGCGACGGTGCTCGAACGCGACGTGATCACTCGCTACCGGGCGCAGGGCAACAGCTTCGCCGCCGACAGCGTGCCGGTCTCCGCGTGGACCGTGCTGGAGCGCGTCGACAACCCGCTCGGCGTCGTGCCCGTCGTGCCGCTGGTGAACGGGTCCCGGATCGACGACACCGCCGGGGTGTCCGTGTTCGAGGATCTGCTCGGGCTGACGGACGCGCTGAACAAGACACTGATCGACGCCATGGTGACCAGCGAGTCATACGCCCGGCCGCACCGCTGGGCTACGGGGCTGCAGATCGCGACGGCTGACGATGGCAGCGCCGCCGAGATGTTCGACGGTGGCGACGACTTCCTGTTGAGCGAGGACACCGAGACGAAGTTTGGCCAGTTCGAGGCGGCGGACCTGCAGGGATACGGCGCGCTCGCTGCCGTGCTGGTCGGTCAGATCGGCGCGGTGTCGGGTCTTCCGGCGCACCTCGTCGGCGGGTCGACCTCGACGCCGCCGTCCGCCGAGTCGCTGCAGGTCGCGCTCGACAGCCTGACGGGCCGGGTCAAGGGCTCGCAGGTCAGCTACGGCGACAGCTTCGGCCGTGCAATGGCGATCGCCGACGCTGTTGATCATGGCGGCGAGGTCGACGACCGGCTGATCGAAACGCTGTGGGCCTCTGTGGAGCCTCGCAGCCTCGCAGCGTCCGCTGATGCCGCGTCCAAGCTGCTCGCCGCTGGTGTGGACGCCTCGACCGTTCTAGATCGAACTCTCGGCTGGGCCGGGGTCGCCGTAACCAAGGAGAACGCCGCATGACAGATGTTGATCAAGAAACTGAGCCGGTGATCACGCCGTCGGTTGAACCGACGGAGCCGGTAGCGGACGATCCCGCCCCGGTCGACGGCGAACCGGAGCCCGACAGCTTCCCGCGTGAGTACGTCGAGGAGCTCCGGTCGGAGGCGAAAGAACGCCGCGAGGCGGCCGCCGGTCTGGAGTCGCAGATCGACGATCTGTCTCGGCGCCTGGTGGCCTCGCTGGTCGCGCAGGATGGCCGCCTGGCCGACGTGAACGATCTTCCCTATTCGGCGGACCACGCCGACCCTGAACGCCTCTCAGAGGCGATCTCTGACCTGCTGGCAGCGAAGCCGCATTACGCGGCGCGGCGCACCAGTCCTCTGCCGGAGCAGTCCGTTGATACGGACGAGCCCACCGGCCCAACGTTCGGGGACCTTCTCCGATCGCTTTAGGGCTTGACGCCCTGACCTAGCGCCCTCCTGGCGCATACCCGCCCGGCCGATGCCGGAGCGGGTTTCTTTATGCCCTTTTTCGATCATGAAAGGCCCTCAAATGGCTACCTCTACCGCTACCACGCTCATTCAGAGCGAGGTCGCAAACCTGCTCGTCCGGCCCCTGGAAAGCGCCAGCGTCTTCCTGTCTATGGGTCCCCGGATCATCGACTCTGCGGTGCCGGTCCGGATCCCTCTGCTGAACTCCAGCACTGGCGCCGGATACGTCGCCGAGAACGCCGCCATCGGCGAGGACGACATCGTTCTCGACGAGGTCGAGTTGCTCCCCACCTCGCGCCCCGCCGTGAAGGTGCTCAACCGCCTGTCGAACGAGTCGCGGCGTCAGTCGGCGATCGCGCTCGATCAGATCGTCCGGGATCGCCTGGTGCAGGACATCGCGTCGTTCATCGACCGCCAGTTCCTGACCGGCACCGGCCTGACCAACTTCATGAAGGGCATCTTCGTCGACACCAACACCACCGACGTTGACGCCGACCCGGACACCATCGACGGAATCCTGAAGGGTCAGGCTGCGCTGCTCGCCGCCAACGTGCCCGCCGGGAACCTGAAGGTGCTTGTTTCTCCGGCGACTTACAACGCCTTGGTGGCGGAGAAGGCGACCGCTGACGGCCGGTACCAGTTGGCACCGGATGCCACCCGCGCTGCCGGGCTGCAGATCTTCGGTATGCCAATTTTTGTAAGCGGCCATGTCCCGGCGGGCAAGGCTGCCGTGCTCGATCCGTCGTTCATCGCCGTTGGTCGCGACAGCGCCCCGTCGGTTGTGCTGCTCGATCAGACGTTCGCGGCTTCGGATCAGCTCGGTATCCGGGTTGTGGCGCGGTTCGACATCGCGCTGCTGCGTCCGGCGGCCGTCGCCGTCATCGCGGACGCCGCCTGATGCCCGCGCTGCCCTCCCCGGCGGAGGTTGCGACCTTCGCCGGGTGGGGCGGCGACGCTTCGACAGAGACGCGGGCAGCCGCCCATATCGCTGTCGTCGCGGCCGCCGCCAAGGCGTACACGCGCGGCATCGGCGTCAACGGTGAGGACTGGGACGCCGGGCTCTGTGCGGTGATCATGCTCGCCACGGCGCGCCTGCTGAACAACCCCGACGGCGATCAGCAGTTGACCCGGACGCAAGGGCCGTTCACAGAGAGTCGGACCGCGACGCCGTTTACGTCGTGGTCGCTCGTCGAGCTCGGGATCTTGAACGATCTTCGGCGCCGCACGAACCGGCCGGTCGGCTGATGCCGGTCCCGGTGCAGCCCCGGTACACGGTGACGCTGATCAAGCTGACGTATCTGGGCAACGACGCGCACGGTAACGAGATCTGGGAGGAAGTCCCGACCCCGATCCCCGCGTACGGCTGGGCGACCCCTGGTCGTCCCGGGGACGTGTTCGAGGAAGGCCGCCCGTACCTGTCGATCGAACATCTCGACGTGTACGTGCCGTTCGACTCTCCGGCGATGCCTGCAGCCGCCGAGAACGTGATCATCGCGGGCAAGACGTACCGCGTGATCACCACTCCCGAAGAGTACGGAGCCGGTCCATTCGGCTCGCTGGCGCCCGCAGGACGCCGTTTCACGGCCCGCTACGTGTCGGGCTAGTACCCGGCCGGGTCAGGGGCTACCGCCGCCCCTGGCCCGGCTTCCCAATTTCAAGATCAAACTACGAAGGGCATCAATCATGACTGACCGACCGAAGCGAATCACCGTCCGCGCCGCCGAGCTCTACGGCGTGGGGCCGAAGCTTCACACTGCCGCGTTCACTGAGACGTTGAAATCCTCCCGCGACGACGACGACCAGGACTCACGCGAGACGCTGCTGCTGTATAGCGCGCTCGTCGCGATCACCGAGCAGTTGACGACGATGACGAAGACGCTCGATCTCCTGGTGAAGCTGCAGCGGGAAGCCGCCGAGCCGCCCGCGCCCGCTCCGGCGCCGCCGAAGGCTGCCCCGATGCTCGCTGACCCGCGCCCGGTCGGGACGTACGGGCCGTTTGAGGTGCCGTTCGAGAGTCGCTGCGGGGCGGGCGACGCCGGGTAGACGCCGGAAAGACCCAAAAGGGGTGCACGAACGCGCAACGAAGGGGAATACTCTTCTTCTCCCTACATTCCTGTACTTAGCCGAACTCACATTGTTGAGATTAGGTACGTTCGTCGAGTTTTCCCCTTCGTTGCAGGTTCGTGCACCCTCCTGCTAGCCTGTCCGGCGTAGCACAACCCACCCAAGGAGGTACGACCATGACTGCTGACCCGCTCCGGCGAGCCGCAGATCTCCTCGCCCTCTCGCAACATCGACCTCGGCGGTGGAACCGCTACACCGCGCCCCTGCGGCAGATGGTCGGCGACGAATGCTGCTGGCTGCCCGGCCCTGACGTGCTCGGTAAGGCGATCGGTCCGGCGGCGCTCCCGAACCATGTCAACCATGACGGCCACGTCGCCGAGCGTGGTTCCGGCCGCACCCTCGACGCCGGCGAGGTCACGGCCGCCATCCTTGCGACGATCCCCCGCCTGCCGGAGGTGCCCGACGCCGACGATCCGAACCTCGGTGGCCTCCGCACTGTGGCGGCCGTCGGCGGGCTGCCTGATTGGTACCTGATCCGTGCGGCGAAGGCCGCCCGGTTCGCCCTGCCGCGCGAGTTGCCAACCCCGCCGGAGCGGATGCCGCGCCCGGCGCCGAAAACCTCGACCGAACGATCCCGGGCACACCGCGAGGCGGTGCATCAGATGGAGCAGGACACGGCCCGGTGGCTGCTCGCGGCGCTGACGGAGCTACCTGAGGGCGCGCGCGACGACTTCGACCTGCCCGCGCTGCCGGAGAGGTTCACGTTCAGCGACGCGCACGCGGCCGTCACCGCCGCCGCGACGGCGCTGCTGGCGAGCTATGACGCCGACGAAATGGGTTCGTTCTGGTGGGACGTATCGGTCCCGGCGCCGGCCGATCTGCGCACGCCCCGGGAACGGGTCCTGTCGGCGGTGCTGCGGGATCTGTGGCCGCTGCGGACCGTGCGCGGCGTCCGGTACTACGTACGGCCGGTAGACGCGGCAGACGCCGCCTGAGGGCGGGGCGCTACAGCTTGAACCGGCTCGGCGGCTTGACGGCGGCCCACACGGCACCGAGCCATTCCTGCAGGTCTGCGGGCGTCATGATGCTCGGGTCGAACCACGCGGGTTCGAACTCCGCCACGCTGGCGAGCCGTTCGAGCACGGGCCGGATCTTGCCGCCTGCCGGGTTGATGGTGAGCCCGTTCGGCAGTAGCCGCTCGGTGATCAACTCGCGGCGGCGGATGGTGTCGGCGGCGTGCCACACCGCGCCCCATGTCTTCCCGGTGTCGGTGAGCACCATCATGCGGGTTCGGTCGCGGGTGGTGAGCTCGGCTAGCTCGGCGTCGATGGCGTCGAGGCGGTCGAGCGTCGCCCGCTGCTCGTCGCGGGACAGCGCGCCGATGATCTTGTTCAACCGCTGCGACTCGGCTTTCAACGCGGCTTCGCGCTCGGCGTCGAGGTCGTCGGCGTATACCCCGACGGTCTGCTGCAGGTCTTCGTTCGCGTCGAGCCACGCGCCGACGACAAGCGCCTCGATCAGGTACGCCTGTATGGCGGCGGAGCGATCGCATGCCTTGCTGGCGACCATGCGGCTGCAGCGGTAGCGGTGCGCTCCGGCGCTGGTGACGCCGGATCCCATCGGCCCGCCGCAGTTGCCGCAGCGCAGCACGCCGGACAGCAGCGTCGTCGCGTTTGACCAGTCCTCGCGCTTCTTGGGTCCGGCGGTGGCGATGACGGCTCGCCGTAGCTGCTCGCCGATGATCGCAGCCATGGGTTCCCCGGTGAGCGCTCGGCGGACGTTGGCGACGGATAGCACGCCGGGGCCGGTGCCGTCCTTGCGCGGGTAGCGCAGGGTGACGCGCGGCCCGTCGTTCAGCCACGCGGTGATCTCGCGCATTGACGTTCCGGTGGCGATCTTCTCGGCGGCCTCCCGCCACACTGGCACCTCGCCGGGGTCGGGCTCGATCTCGCCGGGTAGCGCGTTGCCGTCGGCGTCGCGTGCCTTGCGGTATCCGTACGGCGGTGCGCCGCCCTGGCGCCTGCCTGCCGCCTTGCTGGTGGCTTTGCCGTCGAGGATGCGGGACCGGATCGTGTCGCGCTCGAACTGCGCGAACGCGGCGAGGATGTCCGCGACGAACCGGCCGCGCGGGTCGGTTAGGTCGAGCTTGTCGTCGATAGCGACCAGTTCGCATCCTGCCTTGTGTGACTCGTCGGCGAGGGTGCTAAACCCGATGGTCGATCTCGCCCATCGGTCGATCTTGACGGCGGCCGCGATGCCGAAGTGGTGCCACTGTGCGCGGAGTCTGGCGAGGCTGGGCCGTTCAAGGTCCTTCCCGGATACGTCGATGTCCTCGAACCACTCGGCGATCTCGTATCCGTTGAACGCGGCCCACTCGGTGATCCGGTGGCGTTGCGTCTCCGGGGCTAGCGATTCGTCGCGCCAGCGGCTCAGTCGGACGTACCCGGCGACGCGCTTACGATTTGACGGCATGGTGTACACTGTAGGTGTAAGGTGATTGATCACCCGAGATCACGATCGACTTGCGGGCCAGCACCGCGGCATCGAGGAACCGCGCGACCTCCGTCGGCATCGTCCCGGCGCGGGCCAAGTCGCTGAGGGTGACCGTGGTCAGGGTGTGTTGCCGGATCACCACACTCGGTCGGTGGGACAGGCCGAACCCGATCGCGTGCAGCCGGAACCGCTCACCGAGAGCCAGGGTGAGGGTCGGATGCGCGTCGTCGAACGGCCTCGACGGCTGCCCGTTCTGACCCAGGAACCGGATCGCGTCGACGAGCTCGGCGTCACTGTCGGCGACCGGCGGCATCCGCTCCCGGCGTCCGTCGCCGTACTGGACCATGACGCTGTCCCAACCGTTGATCTCGACGTTCTCCACATCGGGCAACTGCAGCAGCGGTTGCAGCCGCCCGTACCGGAACACGGCGTCCTCGACCGCCTGGACGTAGGTCTCCTCCTGGGCCGTCGACCACAATTCGGCGCCGTCCCGGTGCAGGGCTCGGACGTGGTCACCGACGATCCGGCGGATCAGCGATCGGCCCAACAGCACCCGGTCGGTCTCGGTCAACGGGCTGCCGGTCTTGGACTGCAGTGCCTCGGTCTCGGCGGTGATCGCCGCGGAGGCCAGCCGACGCAGGTCGACCACCTGGGACCAGTCGACGTCATGGGTCGGCAGAGCCTCGCGGTGCGATTCGAGGGTCGAGCGGCCGAAGGTGGCGATCCGCTGGAACTCGGCGGCGGCGACCGCCGCGACGCCCGGTTCGGCGACGCCGGCCTGGTCCGCCGGCGCGTAGCCCGCGAACAGCGGGTTGTCCGCCAACGCCGGCCCGGTACTGGAATCGTCCATGATCACCCCTCGACCAATTCGTCGGTGGCGACGCAGTGATCACGCAGTGACTGGGCCGTCGTGTGCAGTGACCGGGTCAGCGGCGACCGTTCGAACCGGCGGGGTCGCGGAGCCCCGTCGGACAGATGAGCCGCGGCCTGCCCATCCAGCGCGAGGTCGGCCCGGACGGGCCGGCCCAGGGCCGCGGCGATCTCCCGGCTGGAGTACGGCTGACCGTCGCCGATGACGATCAGGCCCAGGTTGGCGGAGCCACCCGTCACCGCGATCTGATCTTCGAGCGTCGACAGCAACACCCGGGTGGACATCACTGACCGGAGGCTGGCGCGAAGCACGACGGCGGTCAGGTCGGCCCGCTCGATCAGCGACGGCGGCAGCCCGTCCACGGCACAGCGGCCGAGGTCGATGATCACATCGATGTCGAACTCGTCCAGCCGGCGCATCGCCTCGATCAGTTCCGGCCAGACCCCCGAGAACAGGCGTGCGTTGCCGGGCTTGACGAAGCCGGGCAGGAACAGTCGCCGCGAGCCCGCGTTGTCGGCCAGCGGAACGGCCTGGTCGATGATCACTTCCCGCAGCGGTCGACGGTCCCGGTGCGCCTCGGCGACCCGGACCAGGCCACGGCCGCCGGGATCCTGCCCGGCCAGGAACCCGGCCAACACCGCTTGATGGGCGCCCGGATCGGCGTCGACCAAGATCACCGAACGGGGCCAGCAGAGGGCGAGTCCGACCGCCGTGGTGGTGGCGCCGGGAGCCCCGCCGGCGGCGGTGAGAGCGATGATCGCCATCGCTCAGCGCTCACCGTCGAAATCGCGCACGGCGGCCAGCCGGTCCTGGGCGGCGAGGAACGCGACGGCCGCGGCCTGATCCGCCGGGACGTCGACGTTCACCAGCGTCGACATGCCGTCCGCACCGTCGATCGCGTCGACCACCGTGGCCGGGAAGGCGTCCCCGGTGTGCTGGTCGGCGAACTCGGGCTCGGCACCCTCCGGCGGCAGGGCGATCAGCCGAAGCACGGAACCCGGGTGCAGCAGCCCGACCGGCGCCCGTCCCTCGACCAGGCGGACGCCGACCACGGTCCGGCCCTCGGCCGGAATCATCACCTCGCCGATCGCGCCAGCCGGCACGATGCTGCCGGACACCAGGTCGTAGATCGCCGTCCGACCGACCAGTTCGTCGGCCTGGTCGGCGAGCACGGCATTACCTGCGGCGGTGCCGCTGATGGTGACCGGGGCCAGGTCCTCGGCCATGATCACCGATCCGCGATAGACCGTCTTGGTCATGATCAACACTGAACTCTCGGCCGCGACCTTGGCGTAGATCACGTACGACAGCAGGGCACCGAGGCAGATGGCGATCACGCCGAGCGCGATCCACTTCGGGTTCCGCCGCCCGGGCAGTCGCGGCGGTTGAGCCGTCGCGCCGTCCCGGAACTCCTGGTCCGACCCGGGTTCCGGGGCGGTGTCGGCCCGGGCCGATCCGCGCTTCTCGATCCTGAGCAATTCGGTCCTCCCCTTTCCCTGTGGGTACGTACGTCGCCGGTTGCGCTCAGCCGTCCGCCCCGGTCGGGACGAGCGTCGCCTCTGCCGAGCCGTTGGCGGTCACGGTCCGAATCCCGATCGCACCGAGGAAGAGCGTCGGCCGGGTGACCGTTGTGGTCACCCGGACCACCCCGCCGCTGACCTCGACCCGGCCCGACACCTCCGGCTGCCCGGCCAGGTAGGTCTTCGCGGCCCGGACCGCGACCGACGCCTTCTTGCGACCGGCCAGCCGCTCCGTCGCCACGGCGTTGCCGGCTGCCCTGGCCGCCTCGGCGGCGACCGATTCGGCCCGGCTGGCCGCAGCGACCTGCTGCCCGCCGTCGATCACCAGGCCGGCGCTGATGATCAACGCGGCGAGCACGACGAGGACGTACACGCTGATCGACTGCCCTCGCTGATCGCGGGCGGGTAGTCCGCTCATCCCCGGCTCCGGTACGTGTCCAGCGCCGCGGCACCGGTGCCGTCCAGCTCGATCCGGCCGGGCAGCCCCGGCAGGACGACGTCGTTCAGCGGCACCGAGCACTCGATGGTTGCGGTGACTGTCGCGGCCCTTCCGGCCGGCACCCGGAAGCCCGCCGTCGAGACACTCACCCGGACCTGGCCGCAGTCGAGCCCGGCGGTGGCCAGGGACTGCCGTCCCGCGGATCCGGCCGCGATCCGTGCCTCGGTGGCGGTGCGGGCCAGCGATCCGGCCCGCGCCGCGGCGTACCCGGCTTCGACGACGACGGTCCGCGCGTACCACAGCCGGCCACCGGCGATCAGCAGTCCCAGCACCAGCATCAGTGCGGGCACCACCAGGGCCAGTTCGACGGTTGCTGCGCCTTGTTGATCACGCTGGGATCGTTGATCACTCGGGTGTCGTGGACCGCCGCCGGATCTGATCATCGGCCCGGCACCCGTTCCAACGGGGCGACCGCCCGCTCGTCCATCCGGCCGAGCCCGAAGTCGATGATCACCGCGGCTCGACCGATCACCCTCGCCTCGACCTGATCGCCATCGCGGATCACCGAGACCTTGACCTCGGTCAGCCCGGCGTTGGTCGCCAGATCGATGGCGAGTGCGCGGGCCCGATCGGTCGTGCCGGTGGCGCCGCGGGCCTCGTCAACCGCTACGGCGGCGGCCCGAACGGCGATGTTGCGACCGTGCAGCCAGAGGCCACCTTGGATCACCGCGACGGTGGCCAGCAGGACCACGGGCCAGATCAGCACCAGCTGCACCGACTCGGCGGCCCCGCGTTCCGACCGGCGCCGGTGGGTTGCCTTCATGGCAAGTCACTTGGGCATGTGGTTGGCGACGTAGACCGAGATCGCGGTGATCACGATCCCCGCCACCATGACGGCACCTGCCAGGAGGATCGCGTTCTCGGCCGACTGGCTGAGCCCACGCTCGTCCCGCGCCGCCGGGGACCGCAGCCAGACGACCGTGCCGATCAGGAATTGGAGCTGACGCCGCAGCTGAGTCATCGAGTTCCTCCTTCGTCAACGGTCGCGAGAACGCACGACCCGTTACATCCCTGAGCACCTGACATTCCCGCGGCCACCGATACCATGAACGTTCGCCGAATCGAGTGGTCGACGTCGACTGGCCGGAGGTCAAAGCGTCTTCCAAAGTTATGCCAACCCGCCAGCCATCCAGCCGGAAACCTTATGTCCGGTTGATGACATGTCCTCAAGTGGACGCTGTTCTGTGGGCGTGTCGGCGTGCCGGTTTGGCAGGCTGGATGCCGATCCGAGCACGGCCCTGGAGTACCTCCGTGGGCGGCCACCCGACCTCCGGTCCGTGCCCGGATCGACGTTCTTGGTTCGCGACCGTGCCGATGGGTCTCCCCCGACGACACCCACCGGCAGGTCGCGATGATGACGGGCTCCGTTGGCAGAGCGGCCGGCATCGAGCGGTCCGAAGCAGTCAGCACGATCGGGCTCCTTTCCAAGTCGTTGTCCGTTGGCCACCATGCTGCCGAGCGGGTGTTGGCCGAAGTGTTGTCCGAGCGGGCGGGGGTGTCGTTCGGCGAGGAGATCTGTTGTCGGGAGATCGGTGGGCGCACCGATGAGGGCGGGAAGGTTCCAGAATCGGAGCGTCCCGCTTGGCTGGAAAGAGAGGTGACTCGTAGGCTCACGGGGGCCGACCGGGACGTGCAGTCGATGGCTACGAGCGGGTAGGGATGAGCCGACTAGGACTGAGTAGGTTGACGCGGTGATCGCTCCGCGCCGCGCCGTCTTTCCGATGAACGCGCCGCGTAACGTCGTCGGTTGGATCGTCGGATTCGTCTCGTCCCTGCTCGGCGACCAGGTCTATTTCATCGCCCTGTCGGTGGTCGCCAGCGAGTTCACGGATCCGGCGATGACCGGGTTGATCCTGGCGGCGGCCTCGGTGCCGAGGCTGCTGATCCTGCTGATCGGCGGCACCATCGCGGACCGGGTCAGCGCGAAGCGGATCATCCTCGTCACCGACACCGCGCGGGCGGCGATCCTGATCGCGCTCGCCGCTGTGCTGTTCCTCCGGGCGGAGTCGCTCGGTGCGGTCGGCCTGTTGGTGATCGCGCTGATCTTCGGCGCGCTGGACGGGTTCTTCGCTCCGGCCATGGGGGCCGTGCCGGCCCGGATCGCCTCCGACGATCAGCTCAGCCGGATGGCGGCGGTGCGCACGGTCGGGCAGCGCCTGGTGCTGGTGATCGGCGGGCCGCTGACCGGTTGGCTGCTGTTGCTGTTCGGTCCGGCGGCCGCGTTCGGCGGGGCGGCGATCCTGTTCGCGGTGTCGGTCAGCTCGCTGCTCCTGCTCCGGGTGCCGCGACCGCTGCCGTACGAGCTGCGGATGATGTCGGAGCGATCCATTTTCAGCGAGACCGTCACCGGCCTGAAGTCGACCTGGGCCAACCGGCCGGTCTTCTGGCTGCTGGTCGTGATCGCCGCGACCAACTTCGGCTTCGCCGGCCCGGTCACGGTCGGCTATCCGCTGCTCGGCAACGAGAACGACTGGGGACCGGTCGGCGTCGGCTACCTGTTCGGCGGTCTCGGCCTGGGCGCCGCCGTGACCGCGACGGTGTTGTTGATCATCAAGCGGCCACCCCGAGCCGGCCTGTTCGCCTTCACTGCCCTGGGCGTGATGGGAGCCTCGCTGATCCTGCACGGGATTGCCACCTCGCTGCAGGCCGCGATCGCGATGGCGGTGCTGCTCGGCCTCGGCACCGGCGCGTACGGAACGCTGCTGCTCGCGCACCTGATGACCATCACGCCGAAGGCGGAGATCGGCCGGGTGATGGGACTGCTGACGCTCGCGCTCGAGGGTGTGGTCCCGATCAGTCACGCGCTCACCGGGTTGCTCACCGGCCCATTCGGCGCCGGGCTGCCGTTCGTCGCCGGCGGCGTGATCGTCCTCGGATCGACCCTGCTCGCCCTGTCCCAGAAGCGACTCCGTGGGTTCGAGCTACCCCGCTCGAAGAAGTGACCCCATCCGCCACGCTCTACCTGGTGATCACCGGCGGACCGCTGGCCCGCCGGACCGGGACGGCTGTCGACACGGCGATCGGCCGGGCCTGGGCACCTGTGGCGATCGCCACCGAATCGGCCCTCCGTTTGCTGGATCCGGTGCCGTTGCGCGACCGCGGTGTGCCCCTACTGACCGACCACCGGTCGCCGACTGAACCGAAGCGACAGCTGCCCGCCGACGCGGTCCTCGTCGCGCCGGCCACCTTCAACACGGTGAACAAACTGGCCGGCGGAATCGCCGACAGCTATCCGCACGGTGTCCTGGCCGAGACGGTTGGCACGGGTACGCCGATGATCATCGTGCCGTTCGTCAACGCGAAGCTGGCCGGTCACCCGATCTGGCCGGAGTCGGTACGGCGACAGCGCCGGGCCGGCGTCTCGATCATGGACCCCCGGAGCGGACGGCTCGATGAGCTCACTCCGATCGTGCCGGGCGCCGGCGAGCAGGTCGCGGACGCGTTCGACTGGACCCGCCCGATCGACGTGCTGGGTCTCGAGATCCTCGATCAGAGTCCGAGATGAGTGTTCGGCTCGATGGCCGCTGCTTCGAACTCGGGCAGCACGTCGACGGTGAGCCCTGCGGCACGGAGCAGTTCGATGCCTTCGCAGCGTTCGACGAAGATCGGCGGCTCGCGCCATGCGATCACCACCCGCGCGATGCCGGCCTTGATCGTCAACCGGGTGCAACTGTCCGGCCGCGAGGCTCGGATCGAGCATGGCTCGAGGGTCGAATAGAGGGTGCCGCCGGCGAGCCGCGGCTCCGACCCGAGCTTGCCGAGCGCAGACTCTTCGGCGTGCACCCGTCCGGTCTCCCGGGAGAAGCCGCGCGCGAGCTCGACGCCGTCCGCGTCCACAATCACCGCGCCGACCGCGAAGGCGGAGTCGCTGGGTGGACACAGCCGGCTCAGTTCGACGGCCATCTGCATCCAGTGATCATCCCCGGGTCCACGCTGCATCGGTCTCCCTGTTCCTCTGTGGCGACTTCCACACCCCAACCGGGTCGGTTGGCACGATCGTCGCACACCCACCGTGGCAGCCGATCATGACCGATCGACCGTACGTCACGCTCAGTTGCGCGGTGTCGCTGGATGGCTGCCTGGACGACGTGTCGCCGTCCCGATTGCTGCTGTCCAACGCCGAGGACTTCGATCGGGTCGACGCCGTCCGGGCCCGGCACGACGCCATCCTGGTCGGGGCGACCACGATCCGGCGGGATGATCCGCGGCTGATGATCAGGTCCGAGTCGCGGCGGGCCGCCCGGCTGGCCCGCGGGTTGCCGGTCGATCCGACCAAGATCACGATCACCCGTTCCGGTGATCTTGCCCCGAACGCAGCGTTCTTCACCGCCGGCGACGCCTTGAAGCTCGTCTACGCTCCGGCGTCCGCCACCGCGACCCTCACTCGGAAGGGCCTGCCGGCCACGGTGGTGGACACCGGTGCCGCCGTCGATCTTGATCAACTGTTGCGGGATCTCGCCGATCGCGGGATCGGCCGATTGCTGGTCGAAGGCGGCGGGACCGTGCTCACCGGGTTTCTGGCCCAGGGCCGATACGACGAGCTGCAGTTGGCGATCGCGCCGATCGTCGTCGGCGACGAGCGGGCGCCCAGGTTCATCCGGTCCGGCATCGGCCCGATCGGTGATCACGTCCACCTGGCCGAAGTACGCCAGCTGGGTGACATCGCCCTGCTCCGGTACGAGACGCCGACCGCACTCGAGCATTCACTGGCCCGGATCCTCGCCCCGACCCGAGCAGTGCTGCTCGACTTCGATGGGTCGGTCACCCCGCTGCTGGCCGACGGTCGGGACGACCGGATCGCCGCCCGGCTGCGGCGGGTCCTGGCCGAGCACCGGATCGACCCGCCCGAGGAGCTTCGCGGCACCACCGATCCGCTGTGGATCCTGCGGTGGGCCACCCAGCAACGGGTGGGCGCCGGGCCCGCCGACGCGGTTCAGCGGGCCTGCACCGACGGCGAGGTCGACGCCGCGCGGGTGGCCCCGGTGACCGCCGGCGCCGTTCGTCTGCTCGCGGCCTGCCGGGACGCGGCCCTGCCGGTGATCATCGTCAGCAACAACGCGCCGGATGCGATCGACGCGTTCCTGACCCGGCACCAGCTGACGGAGCTGGTCACCGACGTGATCGGCCGGGTCCCGAGCCGGCCGGAGCTGATGAAGCCCGATCCGGACCCGATCCGCCGCGCACTCTCCCGGCTCGGCCGGACCGGGGCCGAGTGTCTGCTGATCGGCGACTCGGTCACCGATGTCGAGGTCTGCATGATCACGGGCGTGCCGGTGATCGGCTACGCCCGATCCGGTCGCCGGCACGATCTCGAGCTGGCCGGCGCCGACGTGATCATCGACGATCCGGGTGCACTGGCGACCGCGCTGTCGCGCCCCGGCGCCACCGCGGGCTGAGCCACGGATCGAGCAGTCGACCGGCCCGACCTCGAGCCGGTTCCCGCGGGTTGATCGGGTCGGCGAAGGACCGCTCGATCCGACCTGCCCATCGACAGGCTCAGGGAACGAAACCCGAGACCCGCCACCCCGACCCACGGCGATGAATCAGGGTTTGCCCCAATTGCCCATGATCTGACCCGCAGGCTATATTTCTGGCCATGCAGTCAGATTCTGATCCGGAGGGCCAGAAGGCGGAGACCTTCATCCAGGCGAGCCGGCGCAAGCAGATCCTCGACGGGGCGATCGAGACCCTGGCCGAGGTCGGCTTCGGCGGCGCGTCATTGGCCCGGATCGCCAAGGATCTGGGGGTTTCCAAGGGGGTGATCTCGTACCACTTCGAGAGCAAGGACGCCCTGATGGTCAAGGTCGTCGAGCACTGCTTCGACGGCATGATCGAGGCCGTCGTGCCGAAGATCCTGGCCGCCGACAACACCATCGCCGGCATCCACACCCACCTGCACGAGCTCGCCCTGTACGCCCTGGACCACCGCTCCAGTCTGATCGCGCTGGCCGAGGTCGCCGGCAACCTGCGTCGGCCGGACGGGCGGTTGCACTACGGCGCCGAGAGCAACGAGGCCCTCTATCCCGGGCTGGAGCAGATGTATCAGTACGGGCAGCAGACCGGTGAGCTGCGCGATTTCGACGTGCGGGTGATGGCGATCACCCAGCAGGCGTCGATCGACGCCATGTTCGGCTATTGGAGCAATCATCCCGATCATGATCTTGTCGCCCACGCCGACCAACTGGCCGACCTGATCGTGCACGCGGTGCGGGCCGACCCCGGACCGAGCACGAAACGACCACCCCGCCAGCGATCGACGACCGCTCGCCAGACCTCCACCAAGAAATCCACGTCGAAAAGGGCACCGTCATGAATCCCGTCCCCACTCAAACCGCCGCGGCGGCCGAACCGGTCGGCCGACCGGCCGGCAGCCGGGTCTTCTGGATCGACACGCTGCGGATCGCCCTGACCGTCCTGGTCCTGGCGCACCACAGCGGCGTCACCTACGGCAACATCCCGGTCTGGTACTACAACGAGACGCCGGCCGATCCGTCCGCCTCCGTGCTCGACATCTTCGTCGTGATCAACCAGAGCTTCTTCATGGGGCTGTTCTTCTTCATCTCCGGCTACTTCGTGCCCAGGTCGATCGATCGCAAGGGTCCGGGCGCGTTCAGCCGGGACCGGCTGATCCGGCTCGGCCTGCCACTGCTCGCCTTCGTTCTGCTGCTGCGGCCGCTGGCCAACCTGCACAGTTACCTGACCACGCCCGGCCTGCCGCCGTTCCCGATCTACTACCTGATCAGCTGGGATCCGGGCCCGACCTGGTTCCTCGAGGTGCTGCTGATCTTCTCGCTGATCTACGCCGCCTGTCGCGCCCTGCGCCGCAACGCCGCTCCGAAGACCCACGAAAGCGACGGCAAGCTCGGCTGGTGGGTCGCGTTCGGCGCCATGCTCGGCCTGATCGTGATCATGGGCGTGCTGATGGTGGTGTGGCGGCAGTTCGTGCCGGACGGCAGCTACTGGCCGATCATCGGCCTGCCGACACCGTCCTTCCTGCCGCAGTACGCGCTGATGTTCGCGGCCGGCGTGCTGGTGGCGCGGCGAGGGTGGCTGGAGCGGATCCCCGGCTCGCTCGGCTGGGTCGGTCTCGGCCTGTCCCTGGTCGGCGTGGTGGTGTTCGGTCCGATGATGATGTCCGCTGATCCGGCCCTGGCCGCGACCGGCAGCGGCATCGCGATGGCCATCCTGGGGGTCGGGGTCAGCACCGCGCTGTTGGTCCTGTTCCGCCGGGTGGCGCCGGGCACCGGTCCGATCCGCCGGTTCGCCGCCGCGAACGCCTTCACCGTCTACGTGATCCACCCGGTCGTCCTGGTCGGCATCGCGGTGGCGATGCAGGGCCTGGTCGCCCCGGCGATCGTCAAGTTCGCGCTGCTGTTGATCTTGTCCGTGCCGGTCTGCTGGCTGCTGGCCAGCCTGCTCCGGCGGATCCCGCCGGTGGCCAAGATCATGTAGTTGCAGATCTCGCCGATCCGCTACGGACCGGCCGGTCCTGGGAGCAGTTCCTCAGCACCCAGGTCCCGGTCCGGTCCAGCGCCGGCTGAGTCAGCCGGCGACGAGCGGCGACAGGGCCTTGCCGGCCATCTCTACCGTGCCCGGCAGGTGGCCGTTGGGCAGCAGGTTGATGATCACGCCGTCGATGCCGGCCTCGATCACCTTGCGTTGCAGCTGATCGGCCACGTCGTCGGGGCTGCCGACGAAGAGCCGGTCGGTCAGCTGACGACGGGCGTCGTCGGGCATCGTGTCGAGATCGATCCCGTTCTTGGCCAGGTGCTGCCGCAGCAGCCGCCGGGCCTCGTCGCCGTTCTCGTCCATGATCACCATGGCCAGGAAGCTGGTCTCCAGCTCGGACCGATCCCGACCGGCCTCTTCGCAGCGCCTGGCCAGGGCCTCGAGCTTGCGCGGGATCTCTCCCGGCGAGGTGTTCAGGTTCAGGTGATCGGCGTAGCGGGCGGCCAGGCCGAAGGTCTTCTTCTCGCCGCTGCCGCCGAGCATGATCGGCAGATCGGTCCGCAGCTGCGGCTGGTTGAGGGTCCCGTATGCCTGGTACCAGCGGCCGTCATGATCGGGAGTACGGCCCTGCAGCATCGGCTCGATGATGTCCAGCGCATCACCGAGTCGCTCGAACCGGTCGGTGAAAGTGCCGAATTCGTATCCCATTTGATCATGCTCGAGCTCGTACCAGCCGGCGCCGATGGCCAGCACCGCACGGCCGCCGCTGATCACGTCGAGCGTGGTCACGATCTTGGCCAGCAACGCCGGATTGCGGTACGTGTTGCCGGTGACCAGGGTGGACAGCTGGATCCGGTCGGTGACCGCGGAGAGCGCGCCGAGCGTGGTGTACGCCTCCAGCATCGGCTCCTCCGGCTTGCCGATCATGGGCAACTGGTAGAAGTGATCCATCACCAGCACCGTGTCGAAGCCGGAGGCCTCGGCCTCCTGGGCCTGCGCGGCCACGGTGTTGAAGATCTGCTCGGGACCGCCCGGATAGGTGAAGTTGGGGATCTGGTAGCCCAGTCGAATACGTCGCGTTCGGGTCATGGTTTCGAAGCTAGACCTTCGAGCGCGCTCGAAGGCAAGTGCGCCTTTGATCACTACTCTGGGCAGGATGATCGCCGACGGTCGACCGGTGCCGCCACGGCTGAGCCTGTCCGTCCGGCTGCTCCGGTGGATCCCCGTCCTCTGGTTGGGGCTGCTGATCAACGACACGGTGGTGGTCGGTCTGGTCGCGGTGTTCGGCGAGCCGATGGCGTTCCCGTGGATGGTGCTGGCGGACTCACCGAACGACAGCCCGATGGTCCCGATCTCGATCGGCCCACTGCTCTTCGCCATCGTCGGCGCCGCTGTCCTGACGATCGCCGACCGACTGATCCAGCGGCGGCTGCCGACCAGCGCCGGCCCGGCGTTCCTGGTGCTCGGCCTGGTCACGGCGCCGTACCTGCTGTTCCTGGCCGCCACCGCCTGGGCCAACCCGCTCTGGGTGATCACCTTCGGCGGCGGCGACGCGGGGATGCCGGAGATCGCGCCGGGTCCGCTGGGCTACCAGTACGTCCGAGCGATGCTGCTGGTGCTGATCGCCGCGGCCCGGATCGCGGTCGTCGTCCTGGCCGGCGGCCGGTCGGCCAGTGCGGAGGTACGGTCCCGCAGCGCATCGATCACGACCCGGCCCCGGCCGGCGCTGCTGGTGACCATCGGCCTGGTCACTCTCAGCTGCGCCGGTCTCGCACTCCTGGTGATCAACGGCATCGCCTTCGGCGATCTGGTCGCTCGGGCCGCGGCGTTGGGTCCGGAACCGTACGCGATGCGGCGATTCCTGAGCCAGGCGCTGTTCCGGCTGCTCACCCTGGCCGGCCTGCTGATCGCCGGCGTCACCGTCTCGGCCCTGCTGGCGCGGTCGTTCCGCCGCGGCCGGAGCACCTTCGGTGCCATCGCCACCGGCATGGTCGCCGTCGGCTGGCCGGTCGTCCTCTACGTCTGCCTGTTGATCAATCCCGCCGGTTGGAAGGCGCCGCTGCGGCTCGCGACGCAACGGCTGGGGGTGGAGTGGTATCCGATGATCATGACGCCAATCATGATCATCGCGGCCGGTTCACTGTTACTGCTCTGGGTCTCGCTGGCCCTGCCGGGCACGGTCCGCTGGCTGATCAACGGGCCGACCGGCGATCGATCAACGTGACCTCGCCGCTGCCGACCACGACCGAGTTGATCGACGCCGCGGACCCGTTGATCGGCAGCAGATCCCGGACGACGTTCACCGCGGTGCCGATCCGGTCCGCAGCGAGCCGCTTCGCCACCGTGCAGTGCGGGAAGAACCGGCCCGGCCGGAGTTGATCAACCTGTGGCAGGTCGTGTTCGTCCAGGATCGAATGCAGCGCCTGGTGGTACGTGAGCAGTTCGGGCGTGGCCCGGACGGCGAGGAAGACGACACCACCGCGGCCCGGGAAACAGCCGGCGGCGTCCAGCCAGATCTCCGGCCGGGCGGGCAACTCCGCCACCAGCCGCTCGGTGATCACCCGCGTCAGGCCGTCGGTCACCGCCAGCGTCAGATGGGGATGATGGCGGCCATGGGTGAACGTCGCCAACGATCCGATCTCCGCTCGCTCCAGGGCGGCCCAGACCTCGCGGACGGCGCGATCGGTCGCCGGATCGAAGAAGAGTTCGATCGCGATCATGGTTCGAACCCTACGAGGTGTAGCCAGGAAGGCGGCGGGGTATCTACGGTGGAGATCACTCGGATGGCTGCGACGAGGGGAACGGATGACCTATCAACTGCCCGACGACGAGCTCCGCACGATCGACGCCTGGTGGCGCGCGGCGAACTATCTGACGGTCGGCCAGATCTATCTGCAGGACAACCCGCTGCTCCGTGAGCCGCTGACGCCGGAGCAGATCAAGCCTCGGCTGCTCGGGCACTGGGGCACCAGCCCCGGCCTCTCCTTCATCTACGCGCACGTGTCCCGCTTGATCCGTGAGTCGGACCAGTCCTGCATCTACCTGACCGGGCCGGGTCACGGCGGGCCGGCGCTGGTCGCCGCCGGCTGGCTCGAGGGCAGCTACGGCGAGGTGTTTCCGGACGTGACCCGGGACGAGTCCGGGATGCGCCGGCTGTTCCGGCAGTTCTCCTCCCCCGGCGGCATTCCGAGCCACGTCTCGGTGACCACTCCGGGCTCGATCCACGAGGGCGGCGAGCTCGGTTACGTGCTGATGCACGCGTTCGGCAGCGTGTTCGACAATCCGGACCTGCTGACCATCGCGGTGGTCGGCGACGGCGAGGCCGAGACCGGGCCGTTGGAGGGGTCGTGGAAGGGGATCTCGTTCCTCAACCCGGTGCACGACGGTGCGGTGCTGCCGATCCTGCATCTCAACGGCGCCAAGATCGCCAGCCCGACCGTGCTCGGCCGGAAGGACCCGGCCGAGGTGCGTTCGCTGCTGGCGGGTCACGGCTATCGGGTGCTGGAGGTGACCGGTGATGATCTTCCCGGCATACACCACCGGTTCGCGGATGCGCTGGCGGAGGCGTACGCCATGATCACGGAGATCCAGCAGCAAGCGCGGGCCGCCGGCGCGGTGTCGGGGCGACCGCACTGGCCGATGATCGTGCTCCGCACGCCGAAGGGCTGGACCGGCCCGAACGTGGTGGACGGCGAGCAGATCCAGGGCACCTGGCGGGCGCACCAGGTGCCGCTGTCCGGGGTCCGGGAGAACGCCGATCACCGCGCTCTGCTCGAGGCCTGGCTGCGGTCGTACCGGCCGGAGGAGCTGTTCGATGCGGCCGGCGGCCCGGTGTCCGACGTGCTGGCCGCGAACCCGGCCGGGCCACGCCGGATGAGCGCCTCGCCGCACGCCAACGGCGGCCTGCTGACCCGCGACCTCGACGTGCCGGACCTGGCCGACTTCGCGGTCACCGAGGACGAGTTCGGTACGGCGATCGAGTCGACCCGACGGCTCGGCGAACTGATGGCCGAGCTCTATCGACGCAACCCGGACCGGTTCCGGCTGTTCTGCCCGGACGAGGTGAACAGCAACCGGCTCGGTGCCGTGTTCGACGTGTCGGACCGGACCTTCCTGGAACGGACGACCGGCCAGGACGTCAAGCTCTCCGCCGCAGGCCGGGTGATGGAGGTGCTCAGCGAGCACAACTGCCACGGCTGGCTGGAGGGCTACACGCTGACCGGCCGGCACGGGCTGTTCGCCAGCTACGAGGCGTTCGCCATGGTGAGCGCCTCGCAGACGATCCAGCACGGCAAGTGGTTGGAAGAGGCGAACCATCTGCCCTGGCGGGCCAAGGTGCCCAGCCTGAACATCCTGCTCACCTCGACCTGCTGGCGTAATGATCACAACGGCTTCTCACACCAGGGGCCCGGCCTGATCCAGAACGTGATCACTCACCGCGGCGACGTGTCCCGGGTCTATCTGCCGCCGGACGCGAACACGCTGCTCCGGGTCGCCGATCACTGCCTGCAGTCCCGCTCCTGCGTCAATCTGATCGTGATCGACAAGCAGCCGCAGCAGCAGTGGCTCACCCTGACCGAGGCGATCACGCACACCGACCGGGGCGGTGGCATCTGGTCCTGGGCCGGCAACGACGACGGCACCAGCGACCCGGACGTGGTGCTGGCCTGCGCCGGCGACGTGGTGACGATGGAGACCATCGCCGCGGCCGAGATCCTGACCAGCCGGATGCCGCAACTGCGGATCCGGGTGGTCAACATCGTCGACCTGATGGCCCTGCCCCGCCGCCGTGATCATCCGCACGGCCTCTCCGACACCTACTTCCGGGAGCTGTTCACCGACCACATCGACGTCGTCTTCTCCTTCCACGGCTTCCCCGGCGCCATCCACCAACTGGTCCACGGCCGCCCCGACGCCGACCGCTTCCACGTCCGCGGCTTCATCGAACAGGGCACCACCACCACCCCGTTCGACATGACCGTCCGCAACCGCGCCTCGCGCTACCACCTCGTGATGGACGCGATCAACAACGCTCGCCGTACGCCGCCGGGAGCGTCAGCGTTGTTGGCGTGGTGCGAGGAAAAGCTCGCCGAGCACGAGCGCTACGTCGTTGATCATCTGGAGGATCTGCCCGAGATCAAGAACTGGACCTGGACGCGTCCCTCTTGATCTTTGAAGCGTTTCGGCAGACTCCCGCGGCGAGGTTTGGGAGTTCGTTCCCTGAGCCTGTCGAAGGGCAGGTGCGAATCATCCGCGTGGGTCAAGGAACGCCGCGATCGTTCCGGCCCTTCGACAAGCTCAGGGACGAACACCCAAACCTCCGCACCTGATCCTGCGGTACCCCACCGCCTGCCGACACCCCACCTCCACCGAGTTGTCAGAAGAGTTGCCCTATGACGCACCTGAGTTCTGACAAGTCGGTAAAGGACGACCCACCCCGACGTCACCGTCGCGATCACCCCAACCGCTCCGGTGAGGCAGCCGCAACAGACCAGATCAGCGCTCGGCTGTGGCGGTAAAAATACGCGGAGCCAAAGGGAGCGGTGGGGTCTGGGGGTCTGTGCGCTGGCGTGGCTGGGTCTGGCGGGAGCACGCACACCCAGATCGCGGCAGCAGGCACCCAACGTCCCGCGTGCGGATGGTAGCCAGCGCACAGACCCCCAGACCCCACCGCGGCAGTCCACTTACCCCAAAAGGAGAGAGAGGGATCAGTTGTGAACGACAGTCCCGAGATCCTCACCCTCGCAGATCCGCTTCATCACACCCTTGCCATCGATATCGAAGACATGCATCGTCAGCTTCTGCTCCCCAGCCAGCACGAAGGCGGCGGCGTCCATGATCGAGATCCCGCGCCGAATGGCTTCGGAGTAGGTCAGGTCGTCGTAGCGCTTGGCGTCCGGATTGATCTTGGGGTCGCTGTCGTACACGCCGTCGACGCCGCGCTTGGCGACCAGCAGGGCGTCGGCTTCGATCTCCAGGGCGCGCTGGACGGAGGGATAGTCGGTGGTCACGTACGGCTGACCGATGCCGCCGGCCAGGATCACGATGTAGCCGCGGGACAGGTGGGCCATGGCGCGCAGCCGGATGAAGGGTTCGGCGACGCTCTGGATGCCGATCGCGGTCATCACCCGGACCTCGGTCTCCGCCTTGGCGGTGAGCGCGCCGCGCAGCATCAGGGCGTTCATCACGGTGCCGAGCATGCCGATGTTGTCGGCCTCGGCGCGGCCGATGCCCCAGGCGTCGGCCATCCGGCCGCGGAAGTAGTTGCCGCCACCGACGACGACGGCCACCTCGATGCCAAGATCATGAACGGTGAGCACCTCGTCGGCCAGCCGGTCCAGGGCTGCGGGGTCGACGCCCCAGCCGTCGTTGCCGGCCAGCGCCTCACCGCTGAGCTTCAGCACGACCCGTCGATATCGAGACCCCATGATCAGCCGATCCCTTCCAGCGTGTGTCGCCAGGCGTCCTGGGCCGCGCGCTCATGATCGTCGAGTTGCTCGGCGGTCCAGCTCTCGGCTCCGGCCTCGACCCCGAGTGCGAGCAGGCACCACTCCCAGCCGCCACCGTACCCGACGACCAACTCCGCGGAGGAGATATCGCCATGTCGCAGGGTGAGCTCGACCTGATCATGATCGACGGAGCGCAGGGTCGCCGAGACCAGCGAGGCCGGTTCACCCTGCCACTCCCAGTCGACGACCAGCTCGGTCGGCGCGACGCAGCTGCGCACCACCAATCGGGCCGGGGCCAGGGATGGTCCGCTGCCGATGTTGATCAGGTACGAGGTGCCGTCGGCCGATCGCTCGACCACTGAGCCGAGCCAGCGGCCGACCCGGTCCGGAGTGGTCAGCGCCGACCAGAGATCGTCGATCGTGGTCCGATATCGATGCCGGAAGGTCTGGTCGAAGCCGGAGCCGGTGCGGCTCACCGACCGATCGAAGAGGTCGTCGAGTTTCATGCTGTCGCCTTCCCGGGTCGGTGGCCGGCGCCGGCCGAACGGTCACCGCGCCGGCCGCGAGCCACCTCGGTCTGCAGAGCCTCCAGCGCACCGGCCCAGATCGACCTGCGTCGGTGCAGCCACTGTTCGGCATCGGCCAGGGCCTCCGGCCGGAGGGTGTAGATCCGGCGCCGCCCGTCCGGCTCGCAGTCGGCGACGTCGGTGTCCCGCAGCGTCCGCAGCGCGTTCGACACGGCCGGCTGGCTGACCCCGAACTCGCTGATCACGGCGGCCGTCAGTTCACCGGCGGTGTGCGGCCCCTCGGACAAAAGCTCGATCAGCCGCCGGCGGACCGGGTCGGCCAGCACCTCGAAGATGCCGACGGCCACTTTCATCACCGTACATTGATATCACTATCCAGTGATGCATTCAAGGGTGGATCGATGACCCGAGGTGCAGCGGCTTCAACTCAGCGATGCGGACTGGGCACCGGGTCGGTCGCCTCGGCCCAGAGCTCGGCATCCGCCTGCAACTGGAGGTTTCGTCGCCGGGCCGCGATGATGACCCCCGCCGCAACGGCGCCGACAACCAGTAAGACCTTCCATTTCACCTGGCCCACCCTAGTGCCCCCCGCCAGGAGGGGGACACTAGTGCAGGAACCCAATGACGGAATCGACCCGAGCACCCAGCAGCCCACGGCCCGGGATCGACCGGCGGTGCGGTCCGGGAACCGGTTCGGCCCGGTTTACGGTGTGGGCATGACTTGCGCACCGGTCGCCGTCGCAAGGTCGGGGTCAGCCACCCGTCGGCGTCCACTCCTCCGGTTGATCATCCCGGTGCTCGTCGCCGGGCTGTCACTGCTCGGTTCGGCGTGCACTGCCGACCAGCCGCCACCACTCGCGCCCGCCAGTTCTCCGGCCGGGTCCCCGACCACCAGCCAGCCCCCCGGCGAGGACGACTTCACCTTCGAGGACGCGGCCGAGTTCGAGGACGGGCTGACCATCGAGATCTCCGGCACGCCGCTGGCCCGGCGCGCCGGCGACCACGAGAAGGGTGCCGAGTCGACCAACGGTGAGTTGGTGGTGATCGCCGTACTGATCACCAACGAGGGCACCGAGCCGTTCGACGCCCAGGACGCCCTGATCACCCTGCAGTATCAGGGCGTCGAGGACGCGCCGTTGATCGTCGACGACGCCGGCGACCTGCGGGCCGGCTTCGGAGAACCGGTCCCGCCGGACAGCGACGCGACGGCGACGCTCGGCTTCGCGGTCCCGTTCAACGCCATCGGGTCGATCGCGGTCACCGTCGACCCGGGCGACGACGTCAACGAGCCGGTCACCTTCATCGGCGCCGCCGAGCGGGAGGACGAGGGCGGTTAGCCCGGAGGGATCGCGGCCCGGTCCGACCCAGGACACGCCCTGGATCCGACCATGGACCGATGAATGGGTCGGGGCCACCTTCTAGTCTGGCCGGGTCATGACACACCCAGGCCAACTGAACACGGCTCCCGGCGGCGCCCCGCCGGCGATCCGCGATCCCCACTGGGCCTTCGACTTCGCCTTCTGCGTCGCGTTGCAGATCCTCTGCGTCACTCCGTACCTGCTCGGTTACAAGGGGCTGACCAGCACGCCCGGACTGCTGATGGTGTCGCTCTCTTTCGCGCTGACCGCCACTGTGATGATCCGGCGCCAACTGCCGCGGCTCGCGGTGATCGCCGCGGCCGGGATCGCGTTGATCATGGCCGTCGCGCTCAGCGAGCCGGTGATGGCGATCATCGTGGTGCCGATCATTGTCTACTCGGCCGCCCGGTGGACCGACCGGCGCTGGGGCCGGATCTCGCTCGCGCTGGCCATGTTCGGTTCCGTGGTCGGCCCGGTCCGCTGGGTGTTCCGGTACGGCTACGACTTCGACAAGGGCGCGCTGCTGATCGTCACCGCCTTCGCCTGCGCCTCGATCACCGGCGGCGCCTACCTGCTCGGCCGGCGGCGCAGCGAATGGGCGGACAACGCGCGGCAGCGGGCCCAGGCCGAGCTGGAACGACAGCGGCTGTTGATCGCCGAGGAAGCGCAGCGGGACCGGGCCGCGACGATGACCGAGCGGCAGCGGATCGCCCGGGAACTGCACGACATCGTGGCCCACTCGCTGTCGGTGATCGTGGTCCAGGCCGAGGGCGGCAAGGCGATCGCGGCCAAACGGCCGGAACGGGCGCCGGAGGTGCTCGGCACGATCGCCGAGACCAGTCGGCAGGCGCTGGCCGAGATGCGGCAGATGGTCCGGCTGCTCCGCGGCGAGGCCGAGGGGTCCGATCCCGAATACGTGCCCACGCCCGGGCTGGATGATCTTGGGGACCTGGTCCGCCGGACCAGTGAGTTGGCCGAGTTCAACGAATACGGGGACCGGCCGGTGGTCAATCAGGCGCTCGGCCTGACCGCGTACCGGATCGTCCAGGAGTCGCTGACCAACGTGCTCAAACACGCCGGCCCGAACGCCCGCAGCTGGGTCCGGATCGCCTACCTGCCGGCCAGCATCGAGCTGGAGATCTCCGACGACGGTCGCGGTGCCGCTGTGGTCGGCGACGGCCGGGGCAACGGGCTGCGTGGCATGTACGAGCGGGTCGCCGTGCACGGCGGTAGGCTCAGCGCACAACCGCGGCCCGGGGGTGGATTCGTCGTGCGGGCATCCCTGCCGCTGGGCGGCGGCCACCCGGCGTCGTGACGCGCGACGTCCGACAACTGCGGCACAACGACCAGCCACAAGGAGTCTCAGCGTGACCATCCGGGTTTTCCTCGTCGATGATCAAGCCCTGGTGCGGGGCGGTTTCAGGATGTTGATCGAGGCCGAAGATGATCTTGAGGTGGTCGGTGAGGCCGCCGACGGTGCGATCGGGTTGGCCGCGCTGCAACGGACCCCGGCCGACGTCGTGCTGATGGACATCCGGATGCCGAAGCTGGACGGGGTCGAGACCACCAAGCGGCTCGCGGCCGCGGGCAACCCCGCCAAGGTGCTGGTGCTGACCACGTTCGACCTGGACGAGTACGTGTTCGCCGCGCTCAAGGCCGGCGCCAGCGGCTTCCTGCTCAAGGACTCGCGCCCCGAGGAGCTGCTGTCGGCGATCCGCAACGTGGCCGCCGGCGATGCCGTGGTCGCGCCGAGTGCAACCAAGCGGCTTCTTGATCATGTGGTGCCGAAGCTGCCCGGCACGCTGCCCGGCAAGACCGACGAGCGGCTCGAGGTGCTGACGGCCCGGGAGATCGAGGTGCTGAACGAAATCGCGGCCGGCGCCACCAACTCCGAGATCGCGGCCAAGCTGTTCATGGCCGAGGGCACCGTGAAGACCCACATCGGCCGGCTGCTGTCCAAGTTGCAGATCCGGGACCGGGTCGGCCTGGTCCTGTTCGCGTACGAGGTCGGGCTCGTCGACCGTTGAGCTGTCTCCGACCGGGGTCGTAGCCCGGCCCGGTCCGCGCTCCGATGTGTGGATCCGGCGGACTTCCTAGGTTGTGACGTGCATCGTCACCCACCGAGGAGTTCGTTTGATGTCCACCGCAGCAGTGACCCAGGCGCCGGCCGATCCGGAGCTGTCCCGGGTGATCGCCTCGACGCTCAACCTGACCAAGGTGTACGGGTCCGGCGCTACGGCGGTCCGGGCGCTGGACGGGGTCAGCGTCAACATCCACCGCGGCACGTTCACCGCGATCATGGGGCCGTCCGGCTCGGGCAAGTCGACCTTGATGCACTGCCTGGCCGGCCTGGACTCGATCACCTCGGGCCGGATCTTCCTCGGCGGCCACGAGATCAGCGGCATGTCCGACCGGGAACTGACCCGGCTGCGCCGGGACAAGGTGGGCTTCGTCTTCCAGTCCTTCAATCTGCTGCCGGCGCTGACCGCCGCCGAGAACATCATGCTGCCGCTGGACCTGGCCGCCCGGAAGCCGGACCATGATCATTTCTCGGCCGTGGTCGAGTCGCTCGGGCTGACCGGCCGGCTGCACCACCGGCCGAGCGAACTGTCCGGCGGCCAGCAGCAGCGGGTCGCGATCGCCCGGGCGTTGATCACCCGGCCGGACGTGCTGTTCGCCGACGAGCCGACGGGCGCGCTGGACTCCAAGAACGGGCAGGCACTGCTGGCCGAGCTGCGACGGGCCAGCCGGGAGCTCGGCCAGACGATCGTGATGGTGACGCATGACCCGATCGCGGCCAGCTACGCCGGCCGTGTGTTGATCTTGAACGACGGCCGGGTCGTCGACGATCTCGAGGAGCCCGACGCCGAGGAGATCCTGGCGACGATGAAGGAGCTGGGTCAGTAGATGCTGCGGCTAGCATTGCGGGAGCTGCGGAACGCTCCCGGCCGGATGGTCGCCGTGCTCGGCGCGATCGCCATCAGCGTCGGGTTCCTGTCCGCCTGTATGACCTTCCTGGAAACCGAAGAGGCCGCGGTTGCGGCCGCGGCGACCCAGTCACTGTCGACCAGCGACGTCGTGGTCGACGCCGAACAGTCCAGACCCGACCAACTCGCCGCCATCCGGTCGGTAGCCGGGGTGGCGTCCGCGGAGCCGATCTGGACCGACGGCTTCCAGTTCCGCGGCCCGGACGGCTCCGGGCAGCTCAGCATCACCTCGATCCCGGCCGACCCGGCGCTGCGCTGGGCCACCCTCAACGAAGGGGACTGGCCGAGCGGTCCGAGCCAGGTCGCGGTCGGCCAGTCGACCGCGGAACAGCACCGGCTGCGGGTCGGTTCGGTGATCACGGTCGCCGATCCGTCGACCGGTGCCGAGCACGAGATCACCGTCTCCGGCATCGTCGACCAGTCCCGCTCGCTGTTCTCCGGGATCGGCGACTCCGGCTACGTCGCCGCGACCTACTTCGAGCAGCCGACCAGTCAGACACCCGGGCAGTCCCTGACCGATCGGTCGGTCCGCTACCTGATCATCACCGCCCCCGGCGCCGACACCGGCCAGGTGATCGACATGCTGCGTGCGGTGCTGCCGACCACCGCGGTGCTGGCTCCCGCCGAGGAGGCGGCGCAGCAGACGCTGCAGGGCCTGTCCGGCGGCGTCGACACGTACGGCATCCTGCTGCAGGGTTTCGGCGCCGTGGCCCTGCTGGTCGGCGGGATCATGATCGCCAACACGTTCGCGATCTTGATCGCGCAGCGCCGGCGGCAAATCGGCTTGCTGCGGGCCGTCGGTGCCACCGGCGGCGACGTCCGGCGGATGGTGCTCGCCGAGGCCTTCCTGGTCGGCGTCGTGGGCGCCGCGATCGGCATCGGGCTCGGCACCGGGTTGGCCACCGTCGGCGCGGCCCTGTCCGGCTCGATCAGCAACGGGCTGGCGTTGCCCTGGGTCCGGCTGGCACTGGCCGCCGGGGTCGGCGTGGTCGTCACCGTCGTCGCGGCGAGCGTGCCGGCCGCCCGGTCCAGCCGGATCACTCCGCTGGAAGCCCTGCGGCCGGTCGATGATCAGCAGACCGAGCGGCGCCGGACCATGATCATCGGGTTGGTCGCCCTCGGCCTGATGCTGGCCGGCTCCGCTGTGATCTGCTTCGCCCTGACCCTACCGAGTGGGGTGCTGATGCTGGCCATCGCTGGTGCGTTCGCGCTCGCCATCGGCCTCGTCGCGGCGGCGCCGGTCTATGTGCCGCCGCTGGTCCGTGGGATCGGGCTGGTGCTGCGCCGGTTCGGCCCGGTGAGCCGGGTCGCCGCCGCCAACACCGCCCGGCATCCCGGTCGCGCGGCCGCGACCTGTGCCGCGCTGATGATCGCGGTCGGGTTGGTGGTGACACTGCAGGTCGGTGCCGCCAGCGTGAAGGCGACCACGGACGCCGATGCGCAGCAGCGCTATCCGGTCGACGTGACCGTCTCGGCCGGCGCCGAGCCACTGCCCGGTGATCTTGCTCCGGCGCTGGCCAAGGTGAGCGGGATCGGCGCCACGACGAAGGTCCGTCAGGTCAGTGCCGAACTCGCCGGGTCGGACGGCACGGCGCTGACGATCGCCGGCCTGAGCAACGACGCGGGGTCCGTCGTCCGGGACGGGCTGGATCGGCTGGCCGCCGACGACGTCGCGCTGATCGGCCCGTACACGGCACGGCTGCTCGAGCTCGAGGACGGCGAGCAGGTCACGGTGACCGCAGGTGGTCGCGAGGCGACGTACCGGCTCCGGTTCAGCCGGATCCCGGACGACTTCGCGCTGGTGGTCCGCGGCTCGGCGCTGGCGGCGCTGGCACCGAAGGCCCCGGTCGCCGCGGTCTGGGCGTCCGCCCTGGACCGGTCCGCCGCCCAGGCGGTGTCGGCCGCGGTGGTCGCGGTGGTCGACCAGCGCCCCGGGATCGACATCGGCGGCTCGCTGGCGCAGGCGGCCCAGATGGGCCAACTGATCGACACGCTGCTGGCCGCGGCGACGGCGCTGCTCGGCGTGGCGATCGTGATCGCGCTGATCGGGGTCGGCAACACGCTCGGCCTGTCGGTGATCGAGCGGCAACGCGAGTCGGCGTTGCTGCGCGCGCTCGGACTGGAACGCCGGCAGTTGCGCCGGATGCTGGCGATCGAGGCGGTCGCGCTGGCCGTAGTCGCCGTGCTGGTCGGGATCGCCGCCGGGATCGGCTTCGGCTTCCTCGGCACCACCGCGCTGGCCCGGGATGCCGGGATGTCCGAGTTGGTGCTCGCCGTGTCGGCGCCGCAGACGGCGGTGGTGATCGCGGTCGCGTTGCTGGCCGGCGCCATCGCCTCGATCCTGCCCGGCCTCCGTGCCGCCCGGGTCCCGCCCGCCGCCGCGCTCGCCGAGGCCACCTGACCGCCCGCCGAGACGTCACCTCCGCCGCGACACGCCGCCCTTCGACAGGCTCAGGACAGGCTTTACGGCCGCGGAGATGACGTCTCGGCGGGTTGGGGGAAGCTTCGCGGGGCCATCGATATATCTCTGAGATATGTTGGTGGGGTGAGATTCTTGATTCTGGGGTTGCTGCTGGTGCGGCCGCTTTCGCTGTACGAGGTGCACAGTCGGTTCGCGTCGGGGCTCGGGCACATCTACGCCGCGAGCTACGGGAGCATCCATCGCGCCCTCCGGCAGCTGGACACCGCCGGTGACGTCGCGCAGGTCGACGAGGTGACGGCGCCGCGCAACACGAAGCGCTACCTGGCCACGGAGCAGGGCAAGCGCTCCTGGCGGACGTGGATGCAACAGCCGCAGCCGACCGAGGACTCGGAGGCGTCGATGCTGGCACGAGTGCTGCTGCTCGGTCTGCTCGAGACAGCCGCGGAGCGGCGCGAGGTGTTGCTCGCCCTGCACCGCCGGGCCGGCGCCGACCTGGCCGCGCTCCGATCCGTCGACGCCGGCGACGCCACCGAGGACTCGCCGGCCGTGCAGCGCTATCCGCGGTTGACGCTGGAGTACGGCGTGCGGAGCGCCGAGGCCATCGTGAGCTGGCTCGAGGAGTTGCTCGGCGAACTCGGCCCGGCGGCCCCGCGCCCGATGCCGGGAGGCCGACCATGATCACCACCGCGGCACTGCTGGTGGCGCTGGCGCTGCTGGCCGGGCTGACCGTGATGCAGTTCCTGATCATCGGCGGCCAACCGATCGGCGAGTATGCCTGGGGCGGCCAGCACCGGGTGCCGCCGCCGCGGCTGCGGCGAGCCGCCGTGGTCGCGATCCTGCTCTATCTCGGCTTCGCCGCCCTGCTGCTGAGCCGGTCCGGTGTGCTGCCCGGGCGCGGCACGGGGGTGATCGCCGTAGCCACCTGGGTGCTGTTCGCGTACTGCATCGTCGGCACCGTGCTGAACCTGATCTCCCGCAGCCGGCGCGAACGGCTGGTCCAGACACCGGTCAGCACCCTGCTCGCGATCAGCGTGCTGCTGATCGCGACCGGGCCCACTCAGTCCTGAATGCCGTCCCAGGACCAGCGCGGGATCGACAACCCATCCGGTACGTCGGCCTTCGAGCCGTGGAAGCGCGCCATCGATGTGTTCGTCGCCCAGGCGAAGTAGTCGTGCAGCACCCGGCGCAGCCGCTCGTCCTCGAAGCCGGCGTCGTCCAGCGCCTGGTCGAAACAGGCGATCGCCCGGCGGTCCATCTCCTCGTGCGGGCCGTTGCCGCTGTGCAGCCGGACCACGGTCGACTCGTCGCCGTACTGCTCCGTGTACGTGCTCGGTCCGCCGAGCGCCTCGGCCCAGTAGGCAGCCAGCCGCTCGGTATGGTCGGGGCGGAAGCCGTGGCTGAAAGCGTGCTCCACCACCTCGTCGGCCAACACCCGGGCATGCCAGGCGTGCGCGAGCCGGACCACCCCGTCGTGACCGCCCATCGCGTCGTAGACCGTCGTCATCTCCGAAGAATCACACACCACCGAGCCCGCGTCGACACCTCACTCCTCGACCGATACGCAGAAGGAAGCGAGGCCCTCGAACCCTCGCCCGCCGAGTTCGCACCCGATCGCGACCCACGGGTCAGCCGACAGCTGGTCTCGGAACGTGGGCGTCGCGTGGCAGTGGTCAAGGAAGGATGCGTCCCAAGGGAGTGTCGCTGTCGAAGGCAGCCTGCCCAGGTTGGTGGTGTGTCGTACGGCTGAGCCGCTACCCGAAGGCTGCGCTTTCCATGGGCTCCGTCTCGATGCGTGGATCTGTTCGTCGAGTGTGACGGTTCCCGGCTGATTCGGCGCTGCGGAGACGGGAAACGTCACAGTCGGGACCGGCCAGGAGTACCGGGGCGGGTCCTCGGGGAATTGGTGACGGGTCAGCGGGTGTGGTGGTGGGCGAGGGCGGCGGCCTCGCCGCGGTTGGTGACGCCGAACTTGGTCAGGATGTTGGAGACGTGCACGCTTGCGGTCTTGGTGCTGATCACTAGCTCGCGGGCGATCTCGCCGTTGGTCCGGCCCTGCGCGACCAGGCTCAGCACCTCACGTTCCCGCGGCGTCAGGCTGCTCAACGGGCCGGTCGGTGCCGGCGCCGGGTCGGTCGGTTCCGCGGGCTGCGGCGCGACGCCGGCCCGGGTGGCGAGCTCGCGCAGCGGTGCGGAGAGCCGGGTGGCGCCCAGCCGGTCCGCCTCGGCCAGCGCCGCCGTGATCACGCCGGCCACCTCTTGATCATGGCCGGATCGAGCACGGTCGGATCGATCATGGTCGGCGACCAGACATTCGGCGAGCCGGAGCCCCGTGTACGGTCCGATCACCGCCTGGCCGCCGCTGCCTTCCGCCTGCTGCCAGGCCGTCCGCCAGGCCTCGGTGCTGCCGGCCAGTTCCGCCTCGATGACCGGTGTCCAGTGCCGGCCCAGCGTGGTCCGCACCGAGCGGGCCAACTGCCGCCGGATCACGGCGATTCGTGGTCCCTCGCCGCCGTCGAGCAACCGGGCGGCCCGGGCCGCCGCCGCCAGCGGCTCGAACACCATGCTGGCGTGCAGCCGATCCCAGTTCTGGAACAGATACTGCGCGCCGCCCCAGGCCCGCTCCGGGTCGTCGCGCCAGAGTCCCAGCCAGATCTCCAGCCCGATCGCCATGATCGCGTACTGCGGCGCCGGGACGTCGTTGATGATCAACGAGCGGTATTCGATCAGGATCTGCTCGGCGCCGTCGAGATCACCGGTCCACAGCGACACCCAGCCGCGGAGCAGCCGGAGATGAGCGCCGTGCTTGGCCGGCGGATCCAGCCGCAGCGCCTGTTCGATCAGCCGCTGCGCGTCCGGCCAGTTGCCGAGCGCTAGCAGCGGCACCGCCGCGTTGCCGGCCAGCATCACGCCCATGGTCCGATCGATGCCGAGCGGCCCGGCCGCCTCCAGCCCGGCCCGCGCGGTCGCCACCGCGGCACTGAACCGGCCGGCCCAGTACTGGGCGTCGGACATGTTGACGAAATACCTGATCATGGAATCGGCGTCGCCCTTGGACAGCGGCTCGGCCCGGCGCAGCTCGGCCAGCCCGGACTCCTCGTCGCCGAGTGCCACCATCACCGACCCGGCCCAGTTCCGGCCCGAGGCCTCCAGCCGGGACGAACCGAGGGCGATCCCGACCTCGATCAGCTCCCGAGACCTCAGCAGCGCCTCGTCGGCCCGGCCCTGCTCCAACATCAGGCAGACCGAGAGCCGCTCCAGCACCTCGCCCCGCAACTCGGTCGGCGGCTCGGCCGGCAGCAGGCCCAGGGCCCGCTCGGCATCCGACACGGCGCCCGGCCGCATCAGCGTGGTCCGCTGCCGGCTCTGGTAGATCAACCGGGCGGCCAGCCGTTCCTGATCATCGGCGGCGGTCTCGGCCACCGATTCCTTGATCAACGCGAGTGCCCGCTCGGGATTGATCGCGGCCCGGGCCGCCTCGGCGGCACGTTCCAGCACCTCCGCCCGCGGGCCGGCGAACCCCGCCGGGTCCGGCACCCGATCCCACAGCTCGAGCACCCGCTCGTACATCAGCAGTGAGTCGTGCGCCGCGACGTCGTCGCTGCGCGCGGCTCGGTACGCCCAACGGAAGGCCTGAGGCTGTTCGTGCGCCTCGAACCAGTGCCGGGCCAGCTCCCGGGCCCGGACCAGCTCCGACAGCCGCGGCAGCTGCTCGATCACGGTGGCATAGCGGCCGTGCAGCCGGGCCCGCTGACCGGGCAGGATGTCCTCGTTCACCGTCTCCTGCAGTAGCGCGTGGCCGAAGACGTAGCCGGCCGCGTCGACCCGCAGCACCTGGGCGTCGATCGCCTCGCGCAGCCGATGATCAAGGTCGGCGGCGTCGCTCTCCTGGGCGGCGACCGCCTCCAGGATGTCGTGATCGACCCGCTGACCCGCCACCGCCAGCACCCGGAGCAGAGACTGGGTTTCCTCCGACAGACCCTGGATCCGGACGCTCAGTGCGTCCCGCAGATTGTCCGGCAGGCTGTCCCGGCAGTCGACCGCGGCGCGGGCCAGCTCCTCGACGAAATACGGCACCCCCTCGCTGCGGGAGCTGATCACGTCGATCATCGACGCCGAGGGTTCGCGGCCGATCAGATCGGTCAGCAGCTCGACGGTCTCGGTCCGGTTCAGCCGGGGCAGCTCGACCCGCCGCAGCTGGGGCAGCCGGGCCAGCTCGGCCAGGAACGCCCGCACCGGATGGCGACGAGTCAGCTCGTCGCTCCGGTAGGTCATGATGATCATCACCGGCGAGTCGGTCAGCGCCCGGGCGACGAAGTTGAGCAGTTGCCGGGTCGGCTGATCGGCCCAGTGCAGGTCCTCGATGATCAAGATCAGTGGCCGGACCCGGCTGGCCCGTTCGATCACCTGGGTGACCGCTTCGTACAGCTGCAGCCGCATCGTGTCGGTGGCCGCCGGGGCGGGCACCAGATCGGGCAGCACCGCGGACAGGCCGACCCGCGCCGCGCCGGCCCAGTCCAGCACCCGGTCCGCGCCGTAGGTCTCGATCAGTCCGCGCAGCAGCCGGCTGACCGGCGCATAGGCCAGGCCTTCGAGCGGGAGACATTCGCCCAACTCGACCGTCGCCGGTCGGTCGATCGCCTCCCGCCCGAAGGCCTGCACCAGGGTGGTCTTGCCGCCGCCGGCGTCGCCGCCGATCAGCACCAGCCGACTGTTGCCGGCGGCCGCGGTGTCCAGGGTGCGGTGCAGTTCCGCAAGTTGCGGAGCCCGGCCGACCATCAGCTTCGGCATGCTATGGCCGAATCTCGAGCCGCGGGCCAGGGTCACCCAGCCATCGTGTCATCATGACGCACCTGCTGATGCTCAGAGGCTGTTGACCCGACCGGCCCCGACCGGCTCGCGGTCGGCCGTGGCCGAGTCCGCGGCCGTCCGGGCTTCGGCCGGCTCGGCCACCGGTGCCGCGTGCGGGTCCAGCGGAGCCGGCTGCTGCGAGCCGAGCGGCCGCCGCCGCAGCGCGGTCCGGGCCTTCCGGGCCTGGCGAGCCACCCGGGCCAGCCGGTTGCTCTGCGCCTCGGCGATCAGTTCGGCATGGTGCTGCCGAACCTCGTAGGAGATGAAGTAGTCGTTCGTGAGGCTCATCGGAGTGCCTTCCACATCGTTTCGTTCTCGATGTATCCAGACTCGTGCTAAGACCCCGCCCGGGGTATCGGGCAACTGCCGCATCTTCGCCGACGACCCTCCCGCTGAGGTGCCTAAGGTACCTAAGGCAGCCTGCGGCACTCCTCGTGTCAGCCCCTCCGGCCGGTCGACGGCTCAGGGCTTGTCGGCGTCCAGCGCCGCCGCGAACTGCCGGCCCGGAGTCGGGTCGACACCGAAGGCGGCCGCGTAGCGCTCGTGGGTCTCGGCCCAGCCCCGGTGCGCGTCCTGCTCGGTGACGTGGCCGCCGGCGAGGTGCGGCTCGAGCCGGGAGAGAAAGGCATTCCAGCCGGTCGCGGCCTGCGCCGAAAGGTCGCGGTTGTCGAAGACGTGGACGAAGATCAACCGGCACCCCTCGGCGGCGGCGGAGAGTTCGAAGCGGTACGAATCGCCGTTGAAGATCCAAGCCAGCAGGTGCGGCGGCTCGACCTCGGTCACCTCGCCGGTCATCCCGAGGGTCTCCAGGCTCTCGCCTGGCTCGGGCTTCCAGTCGACGGCCGCGGGGAACCAGGCCGCCAGCTCCTTCGGCTCGCTGACGGCCCGCCACACCCGTTCAACCGGGTAGCCGAGCACGCGCTCGAAGCGCAGGGCGGGACGGCCGTCGATCGTTTCCAGGGTTCCGTCGGTCACGGGTTCTCCTTCAGGTGTCGTTCGAGGGCGTCGAGCCGGCCGGACCAGTAGGCGCGGTACGGCTCGAGCCACTGATCCACCTCGGCCAGCGGTTCCGGGCGCAGGGCGTACATCCGCAGTTTGCCCTCCGCGCGCACCTCCACCAGCCCCGCCTCGCGGAGCACCTTGAGATGTTTGGAGACGCCGGGCTGGCTGAGCTCGAGCTGCTGGACCAGTTCGCCGGCGGATCGTTCGCCGCCCCGCAGCAGGTCGAGAATCTGCCGGCGATGTGGTTCGGCCATGGCGGCAAAGGCACTCACACCCCCATATTGCCAGATAGCTATATGAAACCTACGATGGGGGCCCGGTGAACCGATCCGCGGCGCGCCGACCAAGCTGAAGGAGCAGAACGTGACTGAGATCGCTGGCCAGGACACGACGCTGGACGCCGTCCAGCGGACGATGGGAGATCGGGAGATCGCCCAGGGCCCAGCCCGAGCCGCCGTGCTCCGGCGGCGCTACGACGCTCCGATCGCGGAGGTGTGGGCCGCGGTCACGACGCCGGACCGGATCGACCGGTTCTTCCTCCCGGTCAGCGTCGAGGATGGCTCGTACGCCTTCCAGGGGCAGGCCAGCGGCAAGATCCTCGCCTGCGACGCACCGAATCTGGTCCGGGTGGAATGGCTGCCGCCGGACCGCGACGAGGCCGACCAGGTCGAGCTGCGGCTGACCGCCGACGGCGACGACGCGACCTGGCTGGAGTTGGAGCACGCCTCCGTCGCCGACGTCTTCCACACCGATCTGGACGGGGACAAGTTCAGCCCGGCGATCGGTTGGGAGGCGCCGTTGCACTTCCTCGGCGAGCACCTGCGGGGTGCGCTGCCGGACCGGCCCAGCCTGGAGTGGTACGTCTTCGACGAGGCCGAGGAGCTGCGGCTGGCGAAGCTCCGGGCGCCGGAGTGGGCCAAGGCCGAAGCCCGCCGCAACTGAGCTTCCCGATGCCGACCTCAGCACAGCCGGGCGAGGCGGCGACACCGGCGCGGCCGGCTCGACCACCGGCAGCGCCGTAGCAGGATTCCTGATCGATGAGGGCAAAAAATCGGACGGTGCGGACTCTGTCGAGTCCGCACCGTCCATCGCGGGTCCGCCGGCCGGGCCGAGGAGCTGGCACAAGGTGAGGTTGGATACCGCCTCACCCGGGAGGACTGGCTCCTGGGCTGCTGACCGGCGCCATCAGCTGGTCGGGACGAGCACGGCGGTCAGGCGCCGTGGCCCCGTCCTGCTCCGACCAGTTCCCGCTTGGCTCCGGTCCCATCGGTTGCCGCCTCCGTGGAGGACGGGGGCGTGACCGGCGCGGGGGCCGGGACCGGATGCCGAACCAGGGAGGACAGCAGCCGGCGGAAGCCGCCGGTCCGGGTCGACCGGGCCAGCCGTGCCAGCCGGTCGCTCTCGGCCTCGGCGACCAGCTCGGCGCGGCGCTGCTGTACGACGGTGTTGACGAAGTAGTCGCTGTTGAGGCTCATTGGAGTGCCCTTCTCATCGTGTCCTGCTTGATGAGTCAAGCCTCGTTCTAAGACCCGGCCCGGCACATGAGTCAACTGCCTCATCTTCGGCAGCCGGCGCCCACGACGAACGGTCTGAGGTACCTAAGACCGCCCTAGGACGGTCAGTGGAAGCCGCGGAAGTGGCTGTCTTCCTCGCCGCACGGCCCGCCCCAGGCGTTGGTCTCGCGGGTCACCGGATTGCCGTCGAAGTCCATCATGTGCGGCAGATACCAGCCGCCGATGTGGGTGGCGCTGACCGGCATGTAGTGGCTGATGAAGGAGCGCCGCCACTCGTTCCCGGTCGAGTTCGGCTGTGAGCCGTGGATCACGCTGCCGGTGAAGAACAGCATGTCGCCCGGCGCCAGGTCCAGGCCGACCGGCTCGTGCCCCTCAGGCGGTGCGACGTAGTCGTCGACGAAGCTGGTCGACAGGTCGGCGTGGTCGGGGCACTCGAGGTCCATCCGGTGGGTGCCCGGGCAGACCTGCAGGCCGCCGTTCTCCGGGTAGGACCGGTCCACCGCGAGCCAGGCCGCGATGCAGGTGTACGGCTGCACCAGCAGGTAGTAGTTGTCCTGGTGGAACGCCTGGCCGCGGGCGCCCGGCGGCTTGAAGTAGAACATGGTCTGGCAGCCGACGATCTCCTCGCCCATCAACTGCCGCAGCACCCGCTGCACCCGCCGGTCCAGGTAGATGCCGACGTTGGCCGGGTCGATCTCGTGCGGATGCATCACCCGCGGATAGCGGCCGAGCACATCGGTCGCCGCGCTGTCGTACGCCCAGTGCCCCTCGATCGGCTCCCGCCGCTCCGCCATCCGGTCGAACCGGTCCCGGATCGCCGCCACCTCATCGGCCCCGAACAGACCCCGGGAGACATGGAAGCCGTCCCGGTCCCAGGCCTGGAACTCCTCATCGGTCAGCGGCAACGCCCGCTCAGCCTTCACCTGCGTCATACCCCGATTCTCCCCGCGTGCCACTCGTCCCAACCATGGACGATCCCGTCACGCCACCTGGAACATCCGCCGCACCCCGAACCCACGAACTGTCGGATTCATCGGTTTGGCCGGCGCGGAGTCGATGGAGCGGGTAGCGGAGGAGGTTTGGGGTTTCGTTCCCTGAGCTTGTCGAAGGGCACAGATGATCAGCGCCGCGTTGCCGAGATCGGTCGAAGGAACTTGGCCGACCTTGGCCGGCCCTTCGACAGGCTCAGGGAGCGAACCCCAAACCTCCACCGACAGCTAGAGGGTGACGGTGGCGTCGGTGTTGCTGGAACGGACGGCGGCTTCGACCATGGCGACGCTGTTGATGTTGGTCCGGGCCTCGCTCTGCGGTGCGGTGCCGGTGCGCAGGGACTGGACGAACTCGGCCAGGCTGCCGGCGATGCCCTCCGGCTCCTCGCCCACCTGTGCCGTGATCTTGGTCCCGTCCTTGGTCTCGGCGACCGGGTCGTGATCACCGTCCCAGATCGCGGTGCCGGCGGCCGTGCTGGCCCGCCAGCGACCGTTCCACGAGGTCTCCAGGCCGGGCGCGCACCAGCTGCCGACGAAGCTGAAGACAGCCCCGTTCTCGAACTCGAAGGTTGCCTCGGCCGCCGCGTTGCCGGCGTACCAGCTCCAGGACGGGTTGAAGGACCGGCAGCGCACCGAGACCGGCTCGGCGCCGATCAGCTTGCGGGCCAGGTCGAACTGGTGGATCGCCATGTCGACCAACAGCGGCTCGTCCATCTGGTCCCGGAAGCCACCGAAGTGCGGCGCCTTGAAGAACTCGCAGCTGAGTTGCTCCGGCCGGCCCAGCTCGGCCAGCTGCCGCTCGAAGGAATAGAGAGTACGGAAGTAGCGCCGGGACTGGGACACCATCAGCAGCCGGTCCGCCGCCGCGGCGGTGTCGATCATGGACCGGCATTCGGCGACCGACTCGGCCAGCGGCTTCTCGCACAGCACGGCCAGACCGCGGTCCAGCGCCTGCTCGGAGGTCGGCCGGTGCGCGCCGGGGGTGGTGACGTTGATCAACGCGTCCGCCTCGGTCCGATCGAGCAGCTCGCCGACCGAGCCGGCGATCTCGATTCCCGTGAAACCATGATCGGCCGCGGCCGCCTCGGCGGTGGCCAGGTCGAGATCGGCCAGCCCGACCAGCCGGACGTCGGGATTGCCGGCGATGTTGCGCAACCAGCCCTTGCCCATCCCGCCGGCGCCGACCTGGATCAGCCGGATCGGGTCAGTCATCGGCGCCTTCTTCGATCGACTCGGTCTTGATCGCGCCGGTGTAGCCGTGGCCGTTGAAGAAGTCGTCGGTCTCGTAGCGGAGCAGGATCGGGGCCTTCCGCTCCACCTCCGGATGGGCCCACTGGACACCGTTGGCGATCACTCGGCGGACATCGTTGTGGTGATAGACGGGATAGTCCTGATCACCGGGCGAGAAGAAGAAGATCTTGCCGTGGCCGCGACGGAACGTGCAGCCGGAGCGAAACACCTCGCCGCCGGTGAACGAGGAGATGAAGATCAACTCGTCCGGCGTCGGGATGTCGAAGAACTCGCCGTACATCTCCTGCTGGTCGATGATGATCGGGTTCGGCACCCCATGGGCGATCGGGTGGGTCGGGTTCACGGTCCAGACCAGCTCCCGGTCCTGCTCGCTGCGCCAGCGCAGGGTGCAGGTGGTGCCCATCAGCTTGCCGAAGATCTTGGACCAGTGCGCGGAGTGCAACACCAGCAGGCCGAGGCCGGACAGGACGTGCTCGTGCACCCGCTCGACCACCGTGTCCGACACCTCGCCGTGCGCGGCGTGACCCCACCAGACCAGCACGTCGGTCTCGGCCAGCACCTCCTCGGTCAGCCCGTGATCGGGCTCGTCCAGGGTGGTCGTGCGCACCTCGGCCCGGTCGCCGAGCAACTCCCGGATCCCTTCGGCGATCGTGGTGTGCATCCCGTTCGGGTAGATCTCCCGGACGTGCGGCTCGACCTGCTCGTGCCGATTCTCGCCCCAGACGAGCACCCGGATCGGTGATGTCATGCGCCTACTCCCCTATGTGTCGTGAGCCTGATCATTTCACTGCCCCGCCGGCGATCCCGGCGGCGACGTACTTCTGGGCGGCGACCAGCAGCACGATCGCCGGGATCGCGGAGAGCACGGCGGTCGCCATCACCGCGCTCCAGTTCTGCACCTGGGTGCCGAGGTATTCGTAGATGCCGAGGGTGACCGGCCGCAGGTCCGCGGTCGTGGTCAGGGTCAGCGCGAACAGGAAGTCGCTCCAGGAGAACAGGAACGTGAACAGTCCGGCGGTGATCAACGAGTTCCGGCTGACCGGCAGCACCACCGACACGAACGCCCGGAACTGATTGGCGCCGTCCACCCGCGCCGCCTCCACCAGCGACGGCGGCAGCGCCAGCATGAACGACCGCATGATCAACACCGCGAACGGGATGGCGGCGGTCGAGTTGGCCAGGATCAGGCCGGGGATCGAGTTCAGCAGGCCGAGGCTCTCGTAAGCGGTGTAGAGCGCGTTCGCGATCACGATGCCCGGGATCATCTGCGAGATCAGGATCGCCAGCAGGGCGATGCCGGTCCAGCGGAACCTGAACTGGGCCAGCCCGTACGCACACGGCGCCGCCAGGACCAGGCTGAAGACGACGGTGCCGGCGGCGACGATCAGGCTGGTGATCAGGTTCTGGCCCTGGTCCTCGATCGCCGACTGGTAGCCCTCCAGGGTCGGCTCGAACGGGAAGATCGCGCCGGAGAGCGTGTTGCCGCCGGTCTGGAAGGAGGCGTTGATCATCCAGTAGACCGGGAACAGCATCACGCACAGGATCAGCACCCCGGCGGCGGTCAGCACAGCTCGGCGCAGCGACGTGTCCCTTCTCATCACTGGGCCTCCTTCCGGGTCCGCCACAGATAGAGGGCCGCGAAGAGCAGAGCGATCACGATCAGGATGTTGCTCAGCGCCGCACCTTGGCCGAACTCGAACTCCACGAAGGAGCGTTGATAGGCGACGGTGGCCAGGGTCTGGGTCGCGTTGGCCGGGCCGCCGCCGGTGAGACCGAGGATGATGTCCAGCACCTTGAGCGTGTAGACCACGCCGAGCACCAGCACCACCCCGACCACGGCGCGCAGGTTGGGCCAGGTGATCTGCCAGAACGCCCGCCAGCCGGTGGCGCCGTCCAGCGCGCCGGCCTCGTACAACTCCTCCGGGATGTCCTGCAGGCCGCCGTAGAGCAGCGTCACGTTGAACGGGATGCCGACCCAGATGTTGACCATGATCACCGAGATCAGCGCCACCGACGGCGAGGCCAGCCACGGGATCGGCGCGTCGATCAGGCCGATCGTGCGCAGGGTCCGGTTGAGGATGCCGCTGTCGGCCTCGAGGATCGACCGCCAGGTGGCGCTGGAGACGATCAGCGGCAGCAGCCAGGGCAACAGCAGCAACGCCCGCAGCGTCGGCGCCAGCGGGAACCGGTTCTTGAAGAACACGGCCAGCGCCATCCCGATCGCGAACTGGAAGATCAACGACCCGGCGGTGAACAGCGCGGTGTTGATCAACGCCTTGCCGAAGATCCGGTCGCCGATCACCTCGGCGTAGTTGGCCAGCCCGACCCACGGCGCCTCGCCGGTGAAGAACGTGCGCAGCCCGTACGCCTGCAGGCTCATGATCAGGTTCTGCACGATCGGATAGCCGAACAGCAGCAGCATCGCGACGCCGGCCGGCAGCACGAAGGCGAGTTTGGCCAGCTGGTCCAGCCGCTGCCGGCGGCGCTTCGCCGGGCTGAGCGTGCGTTTGCGGTCACTCCCTGAGCCCGTCGAAGGGCGGGCCGCCGTGGTCACGGCGCTCATCAGCCGATCACCGTCCGGAACGCTTCCTCCGGGGCGACCTGACCGGTCAGCGCCAGCTGGATCGACTCATAGATCACCTTCGCGGCGTCCGGCCAGTCCGGGCCGAGCTTGCCGGTCCGGGCCCGGGCGGTGATCACCTGCTCGGCGAACGGCTGCATCACCGGCACGTCGGCGACGTAGTCCTCGATCAGCGCGGTCCGGGTCGGCACGGTGTAGCGGGCCTTGGCCCAGGCCAGCTGATTCTGCTCGGAGCTGAGGCAGGAGACGAACTCCGCGGCCTTGTCCTGCTTGGCTTCCCGCCCGGTGTTCGGCACGGTCCAGGCCTCGCCACCGAGCGGTGCGACCGGGGTCTGTCCGGGTTCTCGGACCGGGAACCGGACCACGTCCCACTTCACGTCCGGTGACTCGCTCATCGACGGGATGTTCCACGGCCCGTTGATCATCATCGCCGCCTTGCCGGCCACGAACTGATCCTTCACATCTCCCTGGGACCAGTTGATCACGCTGCGCGAGGCGGAGCCGTCGTTGACCAGATCGACCCAGAGCCGCAGCGCCTCGGCCACCTGCGGGCTGGTCAGGTCGGTCTCGTCGCCGCCGTTGGTCCACATCGCCGGCAGGAACTGCCAGGCACCCTCGTAGCTCGCGTCGGCGTCGAACGCGATCCCGTAGCGGTCCGGCGTGGTGAGTTGCCGGGCCGCGTCCCGCAGCTCGGCCCAACTGCGCGGCGGCTCGATGCCGGCGTCGGCGAGCAGTTCGGTGTTGTAGAACAGCGCGATCGTGTTGACCACCGGGACCAGGCCGTAGTTGTGGCCGTCGTAGGTGGTGGCCGACACCACGCCCTCGGCGTACCCCTCGGTGCTGACCCCATGCTGACCGAGCGGCACCAGGGCGCCGGCCGCGGCGATCTGCTGGACATCCGGATTGTCCAGCATCAGCACGTCCGGCAGGGTGTCGGAGGATGCCCGCTGCAGCACCTTGGCGATCAGGTCGTCGCCCGGCACCGACTCGCGGTCCAGGGTCACGCCGAGCTGGTCGGCACAGCGGTCCAGACCCTGCTGGATCAGCGTGTGGTCCGGCTCGTCGTTGTAGTAGTCGAGCACGGAGAGCCGGTTCGGGTCGTCGTTGGTGGCACTGCCCGGCGAGCAGGCCGCCAGCGTCGCCAGCAGACCGGCGGCAAGCACCGCGGCCACCCGCAACCTGGACATCGAAACAGCTCCTTCGCTGGTGTCAGCCGCCTCGCCGGAAGCGAACCCGTCCTGGAGTTCGAACGTCGGTAAAGCGCTTAACTCGTGCGTAGGGTCGATACTGCAACGAGCGGATCGACACTGTCAAGGAATCACGGAAAGGGTCGACGGATGGTCACCATGCGGGACGTCGCGGACCGGGCCGGCGTGTCGATCGCCACCGTCTCCTTCGTGGTCAACGGCACCAAGCCGGTCTCCGACGGCACCCGGCACCGGATCGAACAGGCCATGGCCGACCTCGGCTTCCGCCGCAACGCGGTCGCCCGCGCGCTGGCCAGCCGGCGCACCCACATCCTGGCGATGGCCTATCCGGCCCTGGACCACGACCTCAGCTCGTCCTCGCTGGAGTTCTTCACCAGTGCCGCCGCGACCGCCGCCAAACTTGATCATCATCTGGTGCTCTGGCCGGTGAGCAACGACGCCACCGAGCTGTCCGAGCTGATCGGCCAGGGTCTGGTCGACGGGGTGTTGCTGATGGAGGTGCAACTGGACGACCCCCGGGTGGCCGCGCTGACCGGCTCCCAGGTGCCGTTCGCGATGATCGGCCGGACCGCTGACCCGGCGCCGTTCGTGCACGTCGACATCGACTTCGACGCCACCATCCGGGACGCTCTGGCCCACCTGTACGACCTCGGGCACCGCAAGATCGTGCTCGTCTCCGGTGATCGGACCGATCCGTCGATGATCGATTACGGTCCGTACGTGCGGGCCGAGACCGCGTTCGTCGCCCACACCGAGAGCTACGGGATCGAGCCGACGATCCTCCGCTGCGGTCCGACCGCCGCCGCGGGCCGCGAGCTGGCCGGTCGTTTGCTGGCTGATCACCCTGCGACCACCGGAGTGTTGATCATGAAGGAGTACGCCTCCCTCGGCCTGGTCTCCGAGCTCCGCCGGCACGGGCGCAACATTCCCGCCGACGTCTCGGTGCTGCCACTGGTGGCCTCCCGGGAACTGCCCGCCCTGTGTGATCCCGAGCTGACGATCATGCGGTCCCCTGGACCTGAGCTCGGCCGGCTCGGCGTCGAGGCGCTGATCCGGGTGATCGACGGTCAGGATCCTCCGCCACCGCAGCTGATTCCCTGCCTGCTGGAGATCGCCGAATCCACGGCGCCGCCGCCCCTGGGCGCGAACCGCTGACGATTCCTCCCGATCACCACGCCCGGGCCGGCTGGTCGGTGCCCTGACCGCCACCGGCCGCGATCACTGTCCTGTTACCTGCTCCGATCAGTGATCTTCGCCCCGCTGCTGTCCGGCTGGGGTTCAGCGCGATGACGCCCGGGCGGCGGAGAGTCCGCCGAGGGTGACGGTGCCGGCGGCGAGCGCGACCCCGGCGGTGTAGCGAGTCGTGCTCCGGAAGGCCGGGTCGGCGAGGTTGAAGGCGCCGCCGGTGTCGAACCGGAACAGGAACTCCCAGCCGGCGCCGCGGCCCTGGTCGGCGTAGGCCGTCGTGACCGCGCCGCGCAGCACGAAGCCGAAGCGGGCCTTTGGTCCGGAGAGGTCGATGAACCCGTCCAGCGTGTCCAGCGGCTCCCGGCCGGCGGTGATCAAGGTGCCGTCGACCGACAGGTCCCAGCCCACCCGGCGGAGGTCGTGTCGATAGCGCAGCAGCAGATAGTTGCCCGCGTCGCGAGCCAGGCCGACGTACATCAGGGACCGGACGGAGGTCGCCGGGAAGGTCCCCCCGTCGAGCACGGCCGCCACCCGGTCCGAGGCCGGTGCCGTCTGGCAGCGGAAGAGCAGCTGGGTCGGCCGGTCCGCAGTCACGGACAGCCGGCCGTCCTCGACGGTGACGTCGGCCGTCGATCCGTCCTGGACCGGCAGCACGTCGAAGCCGCTCAGGTCGCCCCACCCGGACCGCAACTCCGGCACCGGATAGCTGCCGCGACCAGGCGCCGGGGGCAGCACCTCGACCTCGCGCAGATGGTCCTCGAGCCGGCGGCGCAATCGGCGGGTGTCGGAGCGACGGTGCTCGGCCAGGTCGTCGGTCTCGCCGGGATCGCGAGCGAGATCGTAGAGTTCCACCCGGCCGTCGCGGAGGTGCTGGACCAGCTTGAGATTCCCTTCCCGGATCGCGGCGTGCGGATGGGTCTGGCCGATGTGGTGCGGATAGACCCAGAGCAGGGTGTCGCGACGGAGCCCGCCGGAGCCGGTCAGCAGCGACGCGAAACTGATCCCGTCGAACCGGCCGGGCCCAGCCGGAGTCCCACCGGCAAGACCGAGGGCGGTCGGCAGAATGTCGATCGAGCTGACCGGGGTGTCGTCGGTTCGGCGCGGCTGCTCGATCCGGCCCGGCCAGGAGGCGACCAGAGGCACCCGGATGCCGCCCTCGTAAAGCTCACCCTTGCCGCCGCGCAACGGCGCGGTGGCCGCGCGGTTGGCGCCGCCGTTGTCGGAGGTGACCAGCAGCAACGTGTCCTCGGCCAGGCCGAGTTCGGTCAGCGCGTCGACGATCCGGCCGACCTGCTCATCGACGCTCTGCAGCATGGCCGCGAGCACGGGCTGGTTGGCCGGATCGTCGGCGCCCGGCTTGGCCTGGTACTTCGCCACCAGCTCCGGCTTGGCGTCCAGCTTGGTGTGCACGGCGTAGTTGGAGACATGCAGGAAGAACGGCGCGTCGGCCTGCCGGCTGAGGAAGTCGACCGCCTCGTCGGCCAGCCGGTCGGTCAGGTGTTCGCCCGGCTCACGGGCCTCGACCGACGGCATGAAGTCGTACGGATGGAAGTAGTCGCCGTCGGCGATGTATTTCTCCTCCGACACCAGCACTTCGTCGAAGCCGTGCGCGTACGGGTTGCCCGGCCGCTCGGCGTACGGGCCGCTGTAGGTCTCGGTCAGATGCCACTTGCCGATCAGGCCGGTGGTGTAGCCCAACGGCCCGAGCACGTCCGGCACCGTCGGGATCTCCGGCGACAGGAAAGCCGCGCTCGGCGCCGCCTCGGCCCGGAGGAAGTCGGTGATGCCGGTCCGCACCGGATAGCGTCCGGTGACGAACGCCGCCCGGGTCGGCGAACACAACGGCGCCGCCGCATAGGCCGCGGTGAACCGCACGCCGCCGGCGGCCAGCGCGTCGATCCGCGGCGTCTCGTTGAACGGGTGGCCGTAGCAGCCGAACTCGCGCCAGCCCAGGTCGTCGATCGAGATCAACACCACGTTCGGTGGTCGACGACCGGGTTCGGCCGCCTGCGCTCGCCCGGCGGCAGCCGGCGCGACCGTCACGACCAGCCCCGACCCGGCCAACCCTCGCAGCACCCTACGACGACTCATTTGATCAACAGCCATGGTTAACAGCCTCCAGATCTGCCGACTTGTCAGAACTGAGGTTGGCTATAGCAAGCGTCAGTTCTGACAAGTCGGCGGAGAGTGGGTCAGGCGACCTCGAGATGATCGAGCTCGGCCCAGCGGGATTGATGGGTCAGCCGGATCGTGTTGGCGCCGGCGTTGAACCGGACGTCGACCGCGACCTCGGTCCAGTTCTCCCAACCACGGTTGGGATAGCTCACGGTGACCGGAGCGCCGCCGTTGATCGACAAGGCGTGCTCGGCGTCGCCGAAGCCGGCGGCATAGAAGATGTGCAGCGTGTAGTCGCCGGTGCTCGGCACGTGCACGGTGTTCTGCACCCAGGACGTCGGGTTGTCGATCTTGGCCACCACCTCCCCCTGGGACGCACTCGAGGTGGCCCGGACGACGCAGTCGTTCAGAGTGCCCCGCTCGGCCTCGTAGCGGACCCGAGAACCGCGAACCACCGGGTTGCCGCCGAACCAGCCGACCTCGGCCGTATACATCCCGCGACCGCCGGCCGCGAGGTGGCCGTGGAACCAGATCCGGTTGCCGATCACGTCCTGACCGCCGGGCCCGTTCACAGCACCGTCCACCGTCTCGGTGGTGATCAACGGCCGGAACGCCCGGCCGTAGCTGCCGCGCAGCGTCGCGGAGCGGGCATAGCTGGTGTGGTAGGTGCCCTGCGAATAGACCCCGGCGGAGAAGAAGAGGACGTAACCCTCCGGGCGCTTGACCAGGGTCGGCGCCTCGATCACGCCCTGATCCGACGGGGCGCTGTTGCGCAGCAGCTCGGTCCGGCCGCCGATGAAGCCGATCCCGGTCGCGTCGACCTCCTGTAGCCAGAGGATCGCGGGCTTGCCGACCGCGTTGCCGTCGTTCTTGTACAGCAGGTAACGCTTCCCGTCGGCGTCGACGAAGCTGGACGGGTCGATGTCACCGCCCTCGTCGGCGTTGCAGACCAGCGGCGTGTTCTCGTTGGTCGGGACGAAGGGTCCGTTCGGGGTCGCCGCGGTGGCCGCGCCGAGGCACATCCGCCCGTTGGCGTCGTGCCGGGCGGTGAAATACATCAGCCAGCTGCCGTCCGGGCGACGGGAGACGTCCGGTGCCCAGAAGCCGTGGTTGTCCCGGGCCCAGGCCGGCTTGTGATCAAGGGCGTCGCCGGCGACGGTCCACGGTCCGGTCGGGCTGGGCGCACTCGCGTGCGGCACGGTGCCGATCCCGCCGGCACTGGTGGAGTACGCGTGCCACGTGTTTCCGTCGGCGACGATGTCGGGATCGGGGAAGTCGCGGTTGAGCTGGATCTGGGGGGCGACGGTCCCGGCGGCGAAGGCCGGGGTCGCGGGTAGCACGGTTGCGGCCAGGGTCAGGGCTGCGCCGACAGCTATGGCGGCGGTACGGATTCGCATGATCATCTCCTCGCAGTAGCATTCAAGATCTGGCTTGCCCCTTCGACAGGCTCAGGGCTCAGGGCTCAGGTGACGAACGTCCTCGGCTCAGGGACGACCTCCTTGATCGTCAGGGTCGGGTCGGGTAGTCGATCTGCGGTGGTTCGATGGTGACGCTGCCGTCGTCGCCGAAGATCACCTCGCTCAGCCACATCATCCGGCCGGGGATCGACTCCCCCACCGCGTCCGGGGCCCAGCCGTGGTAGACCGTCCAGACCCGTCCATCCTTGGCGAACAAGGCGTTGTGGCCCGGCCCGGCGGCGACGGCGTTGCTGCTCAGGATCGGCTCAGGGTGCTTGGTGAACGGGCCGAGCGGGTTGTCGGCGGTGGCGTAGCCGACCGCGTAGTCCGGCGAGGTGAAGCCGTTGCCGGAGTAGAACAGGTAGTAGGTGCCGTCCCGTTCCCAGAGGAACGGTCCCTCGACCAGCGGGCCCTCCCAGGGCTGGTCCTGCTTGAACAACTGCTTCGGCTCGCCGACCAGTTCGGTGCCGTCCTCACTCAGCCGCTGCACCGAGAGGTAGCTGTCCACGCCGACGTGGTTGCCGTCGTTCTTCCAGTACAGATAGCGATTCCCGTCACCATCGACGTACGGGTGCGCGTCGATGCTGCCGCCCTGATCATCCTCGCAGATCAGCGGACCGTCATGATCATCGACGAACGGTCCGCCCGGCGCGGCACCGATCGCCAGGCCGACACACTGGATCTCCGGGTCGGGCGCCCGGGTCGTGTAGTACATCAGGTAGCGGCCGTCCGGATGCTTGATCACCTCCGGCGCCCACACCTTCCCCGGCGCGCTCCAGCCCGGCAGCGCCGGCAGCGCGTCCGGTCCCTGCTCCCAGGTCACCAGGTCGGTGCTGGTCAGCGTCTGCACGTTGGCCCCGTTGCCGTTGGTCGCGTACGCCCAGTAGCGGCCGTCCTCGATCGGCGCCCCGTCGGAACCGGTGATGATCAACGGATCCGGGAAGTTGCTGGCGTGGACCGGGTTGGTGAATCCCATGGGTGTCTCCTCGACTCCTTCGGGTACGGGATCGGCAGGGGCCGTGCACCCGGCCATGATCACCACCCAGGTGATGATCATGGCCGGGAGAGCGAAGGTCGCTCTACCGCACGGCATAGAACCTCAGGTAGTCGAACGCGGCGACGGTGGCCGGGCTGGCGCCACCGTGGGCGACCAGGCCGAGCTTCGGTGCCTCGCCGGCCGGCAGCACCCAGGTCGCACCCCAGGTCCAGTGCTCGCCATCGCGCGAGCTCGCCGCGCGATAGAGGTGCTCGCCCTTGGCATTGCGGTGGTAGGCGATCCGGAACCAGGTCTCCTTCGCCGGCGTGCCGATCATGGCCGCGCCGTACGACAGCCGGCCGGCATCATCTGCCACCAACTCCCGGCCGTACTCGACCTGCCGGGTGTTCCAGATCGCCACGCTGCAGAGCCGGGCCAGATCGTTGTCGTTGCGATAGATCACCAGGCCGGCCTGCTGATAATTCCGCACCGTGTCGAGCCCGAGGTCGAGCTCGACCTTGGTCTCGGCGATCCAGGAACCCTTCGGTGGAGTGCGCAGCAGAGCACCGGCGGCGTTGGTGGTGCCGACCAGGTCACCGGCCTGCAGCGGCCAGGTGAACTCTCCGTCGGCGACCTTCGCGGCCGGATCCTTGCGCAGCCAGTCCCAGCCGGCCAGGTCACCGATGTCGAACTCGTCGGCCCAGAGCAACTTGCCGGTCTTGGGCGTCGGCACCGTCACCCGGGCCTGCACCGCGATCGACCGGACCGACAGGTTGTCGATCAAGGCACCATCGCCGCTCAGCGTCACCGGCGCGGACCGCAGTCGCAGTCCGGGCACCTCGAGCCGCACCTCGGCACCGGGATCGGCCAGATCCGACTCGCCGGCCGACACCGAGACCCGGGTCCGGTCGACCTCGATGATCACCGACTGCCAGCCGGGCGTCGGATCCAGGGCCGCCGAGCCACGGATCGGCTTCGATCCGGCGGCGACGCGCAATTCCTGCTCCGCCGGATCGACCGTCACCTCGACCCGCTGCTGCCCCGAACCGAGCGTGATCGTCAACGCCTCGTCGGTGCGGACGTCCAACCGCACCCGCGCCCGACTCCCCGGTGCGTCGGCTCTGGTCCGGGCGGCCCCGTCGACCAGGGCGGTCTTGCCGGCCTGATCATCGACCGGGCCCTGTTTCAGTCCGACGAAGCCGGCTGCCGCCGGATCGTCGGCCACGATGCCCAGGGCCGAGCCGGTGACGGGTGCGGGCTGCGGCCCCTCGCTCGGGCCGGCCCCGGCGCGGGCTCGCGGCCAACCGTCGATCCAGTCCAGCCGATCGAGCAACATCGGCCGGCGGTTGATCCCGAACGGCTGGTTCAACCAGGGCTCGTCGCGGTCGATCGCGTGGTAGACGATGAAGTCGCGGCCCTCGGTGTCGGTGGCGATCGCATGGTGGCCGGCGCCGATCCACCGGTTGCCGTTCTGGGTGATCACCGTGGTGCCGCCAACCGCCGAGGCGAGCAGCGGGATGCCGTCGGCGTCGACGAACGGCCCGAGCGGGCTCTTCGACCGGCCGGCGAAGACCGTGTAGCCGGTGGTCGGGCCGGCACAGCAGTTGGCCGAGGACCCCATCAGGTAGTACCAGCCGTCGCGGCGGATGACGTAGCCGCCCTCGTAGCGGTTGTCGATCGCGACCTGGGTCAGCTCACCGGTCGCGGTCAGTCCGTCGGCACTGACCTTGCTGGCCCAGATGCCGCCGTGGTAGCCGCCGAAGTAGAGGTAGGAGTCGCCGTTCACGTCGGTGAAGCCGGCCGGGTCGATCGTGCCGAGGAAGGTGCCGTCACGCGGCCGCGGCGCGATCACCGGCGCATCGGTCGGCGTCCACGGTCCGGTCGGCGTCGGCGCCGTCGCGACGCCGATCGCTTCATCCTCGCCCGCGTTCAGCACGGTGTCGATCACCGTGTAGTAGAGCACGTACTTGCCTTGGATGTAACGGATGTCCGGTGCCCACAGGAAGGAGTTCGGCGCCGCCCAGGAGGGCCGGTTCGACTCGTTGAAGACCGTGCCCTGGTATTCCCAGCTGATCCAGTCCTTGGTCCGGGCGATGTGCATGATCCCGGACGGATCCCCTGACTTCAGCGGGTCGGCGGTGGAGTAGGCGTACCACCAGCCGTCCTTGCCCAGGATCACCGACGGATCGGCGAACGTGTCGGCGAAACCCTCGCTGATCGCGTTGCTGAAGGTGCCCGGCCGGGGTTCCCGGGCAGCGGCCGGGCCGGCGAGAGCCAGCCCGGCGACGAGCACCGCACCCATGATCATCGTCAGGGCGGTGCGGAGTGAACGGCGGGTGGTGATCATCGTTGATCCCTTCGTCATGATGCAGTTCTTGGGGTTGTCAGTCGACGTTGCGGGTGCTGGTGGCGATCCGGATGCAGTGCCAGGACGCGGCCGGCAGGACGCCGGTCACCCGTCCGTCGGCGAGGGTCGAGCTGCCGGCCTTGGGCACCACCCGGTCCGGCTGCTCCGGCGAGTTGTAGGCCCGACGATCGTCGTCGGCGAGGTGCACGTGCTCGATGATCCGGAGATCATCGAAGCCGGCCAGATCGACCGTGAGGTCCAGGTCGGTGGCCCGATCCCGGTTGGCGGCGAAGATCACCAGCTCCCCCGCCTCGGCGTTCCAGACCGTGGTGGCGTGCAGCGCGCTCACCTCGCCGAACCGCGCGGTGTCGATACCGGGGCCGCTGATCGCGGGCTGCAACACCGTGCCGTGCGCGTACTTCGCGGTCAGGGCGAACGGGTGGAAGATCGTCTGCCGCCAGGCGGCGCCGCCCGGCGCGGTGAGGATCGGCGCGATCACGTTGACCAGCTGGGCCTGACAGGCGATCGCCACCCGGTCGGTGTGCCGCATCAGCTCGATCAGCAGGCTGCCGATGACGACCGCGTCCTCGACGTCGTAGATGTCCTCGATCAGGGCCGAGGTCTCCCGGATCTCGAGCTTCTTCTCGCCCTGCCAGCGCTTCTGGAACCAGACGTTCCACTCGTCGAAGCTGACCATGATCTTCTTGTCCGAGCCCTTGGCGGCGGCGACATGATCAGCCGTCGCGACCACCGAGGAGATGAAGCGGTCCATGTCCTCGGCACTGGCCAGGAACGAGTCATGATCACCATCGACCGGCTCGTAGTAGGCGTGGGCGGAGATGTGCTCGACCAGGTCGAGGCAGCGGTCCAGCACGACCCGCTCCCAGGTGCCGAACGTCGGCATCGACCGGTTGCTGGAACCGCAGGCGACCAGCTCGAGGGTCTCGTCGAACCGCTTCATCGCCCGGGCGGTCTCCTCGGCCAGCCGGCCGTACTCCTCCGGGGTCTTGAAGCCCATCTGCCACGGCCCGTCCATCTCGTTGCCGAGACACCAGACCTTGACCCCGTACGGATCGGTGTGGCCGTTCTTCGCCCGGCGGTCGGAGAGCTCGATGCCGCCCTCGGCGTTGCAGTACTGCAACAGATCGCTGGCCTCGGTGATCCCCCGGGTGCCCAGGTTGACCGCCATCATCGGCTCAAGCTCGAGTCGCTCGCACCACTGCAGGAACTCATCGGTGCCGACCTGGTTGGTCTCGATCGTCTTCCAGGCCAGGTCGAGCCGCACCGGTCGTTCGGACCGCGGACCGATCCCGTCCTCCCACTGGTAGTTGGAGACGAAGTTGCCGCCCGGGTAGCGGATGATCGTCGGGCCGAGCTCCTGGACCAGTTCGGCGACGTCGGCGCGGAAGCCGAACTCGTCGGCCGTCGGATGCTCCGGCTCGTAGATCCCGGTGTAGACGCAGCGGCCCAGGTGCTCGACGAACGAGCCGAAGATGCGCCGGTTGAGCGGCCCGACCCGGAAGTCCGGATCGATCTTCAGCCGAGCTTTCTCCCGGCTGGCGGTTGGGGTTCCGGTCTGCTGGTGTTCGGTCACCGTTCCTCCTCGTCGTCCGGCGCTCGACGCGCGGCCGGCATCTCGACATCCCTGTCGCGGGCCGCGCACTCCCTCGATGGGGACAGGCTCAGCGGCCGCTCGATTCCACATTCTCACAGCACTGGTTAACCGTTGTAAAGAAGTTGTCCGGGGCCGTTGCAGGTTCGAGAGACCACAGGTATCGTCCCCGAGTAATCGTTGTAACCGAATGATCGACCAGCCGGGCCCGATGGAGGGACCGACTGGTTCGCTGCCGTCAAACCCGCAGCCCGGTGCCGATTCGATTGCCGGGAAATTCGCGCTTCAAGGAGGAAGACATGACGAAGGTCAATCCATTCGGCTCCCCAGGGACGCGGTCGATCAGTCGGCGGGGGCTGCTCGGCGGTGCGCTCGGAGTTGCCGCCGGCGGCCTCGCGCTGACGGCCTGTGGCCCCGGCTCGGCCGGCACGCCCGGGCAGCAGGTCGCACCGAGCGGTGACGGTGGTGCCAGTGGTTATGACGGACCGCCGGTCACGCTCGCGTACTGGAACGGTCTGACCGGTGGCGACGGGCCGATCATGCGCAAGCTCACCGACCAGTTCACCAAGGCCAACCCGAACATCAAGATCACCACCACCTCGATCGAGTGGGCCGAGTACTTCCAGAAGTTGCCCGCCGCGGTGAGCAGCGGCAAGGGCCCCGACGTCGGGATCATGCACGCCGACGACCTGGCCACCAACGCCGCCCGCAACGTGATCCAGCCGCTGGACGACGTCGCGACGGCGCTGAAGCTGACCGAGGCCGACTTCGCGAAGATCGCCTGGGACGGTGGGCTCTACGACGGCAAGCGGTACGGGATCCCGCTGGACATCCACCCGGCCGGTCTCTACTACAACAAGACCGTGCTGGAGAAGGTCGGCGCCGATCCGGAGAAGCCGCCGACCAACGAGGCCGAGTTCATGGCGATCTTGGAGCAGTGCAAGTCCAAGGGGATCCAGGGCTTCTGGGTCTCGGCACTGAGCGCGGCCGGACTGCTGGCCCAGACCTTCGTCTACCAGTACGGCGGCTTCATGGTCGCCGACGACGGCTCCGCGGTCGGCTTCGCCGACGAGCCGGCGATCAAGGCGATCACCTGGCTCAAGGGGCTGATCGACAAGGGGTACAGCCCGCCGAAGGCCGCCGGCGACGGTGATCAGGTGTCGCTGAACAGCGACAAGGGCGCGTTCATGATCAACGGGCCGTGGATGACCACGCCGTTGAAGGAGAACAAGAAGCTCAAGTGGGGATGCGCCCCGGTGCCGCAGATCGGCACCACCCAGGCAACCTGGGCCGGCTCGCACCAGTTCGTGCTGCCGCGGCAGACCAAGCCGGACGAGAACAAGGCCAAGGCCTCTCGGTTCTTCGTCAACTGGATCACCCAGCAGTCGCTCGGCTGGGCCGATGCCGGCATGGTGCCGGCCCGGAATTCGGTGCGCGAGCTGCCCGAGTTCCAGGAGAAGGTCGAGGTGGTGCAGTTCGCCAAGCAGCTCGACTACATCAAGTTCACCCCGCCGATCCCCGGCGTCGGCGACGTGATGGGTGAGTGGACTACCGGCGTCAACGAGGCCATGACCAGCTCCAAGCCGATCGCCGAGGTCCTGGGTAAGGCGGCGGAGAAGGGCAACAAGATCCTCGAGTCCAACAAGAAGAAGTACGGCCGATGAGCACGACCGTCCAGGAGCAGGCTGCGTCCCGGACGGTCGACGGTTCGCCGGCCCGGCGGCGCCGCGGGCTGCGGTTGCATCATCCGCTCACGCCCTACGCCCTCTGTGCCCCGTACGTGATCTTGCTGCTCACGTTCGTGGTCGGGCCGGCGATCTTCGGAATCTGGATCAGCCTGCACGACTGGGATTTCCTGTTGGAGGGAAAGCCGTTCGTCGGGCTGCAGAACTATCTGGATCTGTTCGACCCGGAGTCGGTGACCTCGGGAGGCTTCTGGGTCGGGATGCAGAACACGGCGATCTTCACCGTGGCCAGCGTGCCGTTCCTGGTGGTGATCCCGCTCGGGGTGGCGCTGCTGCTGAATCGGCGGTTCCCGGCCCGAACCTTCTTCCGGGCGATGATCTTCGCCCCGTTCGTGCTCGGTATCGCCGTGGTCGGCGTGTTGTTCAACTACCTGTTGGAGACCGACTTCGGCTTGATCAACGCCGTGATCGAGCCGTTCTACCGGCTGTTCGACCTGATCCTGCCGCTGGAGCCGTACCAACCGATCGGTTGGACGCAGACCCAGCCGGCGGCCTGGGTCGCCCTGGTCGGGATGACCGTCTGGTGGACCCTTGGCTTCAACACGGTGATCTATCTGGCCGGCATCCAGAGCATCCCGGCCGAGCAGTACGAGGCGGCCGAGATCGACGGCGCCGGCGGCTGGGGCAAGCTGATCCACATCACCCTGCCGGGGTTGCGGACGGTGCTGGTCTTCATCGTGACCATGACCATCCTGGCCAGCGCCAACATGTTCGGCCAGTCCTATCTGGTCACCAACGGCGGGCCCGGTGACAGCACCCGGACCGCGATCATGGAAATGACCGAGGAGGGCCTGCGCCGCTTCAACATGGGCACCGCGTCAGCGATGAGCTACGTGCTGGCGATCTGCCTCGGGGTCGTGTCGATCATCAACTTCCTGGCCATGAGGGAGCGCAAGCCATGACCACCACCGTCGAACCCAAGACGCCGCGCCGATCCCGGCCGGCGCCGACCCAACGGAGGGCGTACCGTCGAGACCGCAACGGCCCGGTTTTCTGGGTCGGCCTGGCGATCTTGACGCTGATCTTCGTGGTGCCGATCCTGTGGATGTTCGTGACCTCATTCCGCAGTCAGGCCGACGCGCGGCGGATCCCGATCTCGCTGATCCCGGACGAGATCACCCTCCGGGCCTTCGCGATCATCTTCAACCAAGATCAGAACCCGGTGCTGCTCTGGGCCTTCAACTCCTTCGTCGCGGCCACCCTGCATTCCCTGCTGGTGCTGGCGATCTCGGCGATGGCCGCATATGCCCTGGCCCGGATGAAGTTCCGCGGCCGGAACGTGATCTTCGGCGTGCTGATCGGCACCATGTTCGTGCCCGGCTTCATCTTCCTGATGCCGAACTATCTGCTGATGTACCAGTTGGGCTGGCTGGACACGATCTTCGCCCTGGTGGTGCCCGGTGCCGCCGGCGCGTTCGGCGTGTTCTTCCTGCGTCAGTTCTTCCTCTCCATTCCACGGGAGCTGGAGGAGACGGCGCTGATCGACGGCGCGAACACCTGGACCATCCTGACCCGGATCGTGATCCCGATCTCGAAGCCGGCGTTGGTCACCCTGGGCGTGCTCTCGTTCCTGGGCAACTGGAACGACTTCGTCTGGCCGATCTTCGTCCTGTTCTCACCGGAACGGATGACCCTGCCGGCCGGTCTGTCCAGCCTGCGCGGCGCGTTCGCGGTCGACTATCCGGTGGTGATGGCCGGCGCCACCGTGGCGGCGATCCCGGTGTTGATCTTGTATGCGTTCGTTCAGCGCTACGTGATCGAGGGGGTCGCCACCAGCGGCATCAAGGGCTGACGCTCGGGGCACGGAGGACCGGGACTAGCTTGATCCCGAGGAGGTCGCATGGTTGCCCGGCTGAAGGACGTGGCCGCGTTGGCCGGGGTCAGCGTCAAGACCGCGTCCAACGTGGTCAACGAGTACGAGCACGTCAGCCCACAGACCCGGGCCAAGGTGCAGGCCGCGATCGAGCAGCTGCGCTACCAGCCCAACGTGAGCGCCCGGCAGCTCAAGCACGGCCGGGCCGGCTTCCTCGCCCTTGCCCTGCCCCAGCTGGATTCGCCGTACTTCGCCGAGCTCGGCGCCCGGTTCAGTGCGGCGGCGTCCCGACTCGGCTACCTGCTGTTGCTGGACGCGACCGGCGCCGACCCGGAGGCCGAGCAGGTGGTGCTGAACGGGATGCGGTCGCACGTGATCGACGGAGTAATCTTCTCCCCACTGGCGGTCGGCCCGGACGACATCGCGAGCCGGGCCGACGACGTGCCGATGGTGCTGCTCGGCGAGCGCGCCGTGCCGCCCGGCTACGACCACGTCGCCGTCGATTCGGTCACCGCCTCCCTCGCCATGACCGATCACCTGATCTCACTCGGCCGGACCAGGATCGCCGCCATCGGCCGGGAGTCGGTGGCCGGCACGGCCTCGGTCCGGTTGGCTGGCTACCGGCGGGCCCTGGCGGCGGCCGGGCTGCCGTACCTGCCGGAGTTGGTGATCGGCGTGGCCCGCTATGACCGGGCCGACGGCAAGGCGGCGATGGAGCAACTGCTCGCGCTGCCCGAACCGCCGGACGCGGTGTTCTGCTTCAACGACCTGATGGCGATCGGCGCGATCCGGGCCTGCGTCGAGGCCAAGATCACCGTGCCCGACCGGATCGCGATCGCCGGCTTCGACGACATCGCCGAGGGCCGCTTCAGCAATCCGACGCTGACCACCGTCGCCGCCGACCTCGACCTGCTCGCCGAGGAGACGCTCCGGCTGCTGCTGGCCCGGATCGCCGATCCCGACCGCCCCGCCGAATCCGTCGCCGTCCCCTGGACCCTCCGCCTCCGCGAGAGCTCCATCGGTCACTGACCCCGGCCCCGTTGGGCCCGATTCTCCATGATGATGGGGACGTAGGGGTTTCGTTCCCTGAGCCTGTCGAAGGGCCGGCCCGATCGCGCCACCTCCGTGGCTGATGGTCCGATGGCACCTTGGCCAATCGGCCAGACGTTCTGGCCGGTCGGCATCTCGTGTCCGCGCCAGTCGCCTGCTGGACTCTCTCCATGGCCGACACCCTCACCCGACCTACCACTGCGCGGATGCTCGCCCCGGACCTGGCCCGGGGCTTCATGCTGTTGTTGATCGCGCTGGCCCACGCCCCCCTGTTGATCACCGGACCGGAGCCGGCGACCTTCGACCACCGGCTGCCGCCAACGGCCGGCCCGGCCGATCAGTTGGTCAACCTCGGCATGACGTTGTTCGTCTTCAGCCGTTCGTTCCCGCTGTTCGCCGCCCTGCTCGGGTACGGACTGGTGCTGGTGATCGAAAGCAGGCGCCGGCGCGGTGAACCGGAGACCGGGATCCGCGCCCGGGTCCGGCGGCGCGGCTGGTGGATGCTGGTGTTCGGTCTCGGGATGGCGATCCTGGTCACTCCGGTGGAGATCCTCGGGGCCTACGGTCTGATCACCGTACTGCTGGCCGGGGTGCTGGTCCGCGACGACCGGACGCTGCGGAAGACGATCATGATCGTGGCCGGAGTCGCGGTGCTCGCCTCGGTGGCTCTCGGCTTGATGCTCTCCGGCGGCACGGGTGAACAGGCGCCGGAAATGATGGCGCTCGGACACCTCGGCTACGCTCCGGCCGATCTGCTCTACCGGGTGATCAGCTGGTTCGTCTCGGTGATCATGAACGTCACCCTGTTCCCGGTGGCACTGGCCGTGTTGGCCGGGGTCTGGGCCGGGCGCCGGCGGCTGCTGGAAGAACCCGACCGCAATCTGCCCCTGCTGCGTCGGATCGTCACCATCGGACTGCCGATCTCGATCTTCGGCGCCATCCCGCTGGTGCTGAGCAACGCCGGGCTGCTCGCCGCCGAGCACGTCTGGTGGGCCCAGGCGGTGCACGTGCTCAGCGGACTCGCCGGCGGCTTCGCCTACGCGGCGAGCTTCGGCCTGATCGGGCACCGGGTTGCGCCGACGGCGCGCTGGACCCGGCCACTGACCGCGATCGGGCAACGCTCGCTGACCTGCTACATCGTGATGGAGGCGGCGCTGATCTTGCTGTCGTCGACCGCGTTCCTCGGGTTCGGTGCCCGGGTCGGTCCGGCCGGGGCTGCGCTGATCGGTCTGACGGCCTGGCTCGTCGCGGCCGTGCTGGCCAACATCCTGCACCGGCTGAACCGCCCGGGACCGGCGGAAACGCTGCTCCGGTGGCTGGTCAACCGCGGTGCGGAACGGCCCCGCGGTCGCGAAGGGGAGCCGGCGCAGCGCTCTGGTGGCTGATCAGCCGGGCGAACCGCGACGCCGGGGTGCCCGGATCGCAGACCAGCATCTCCGACCACTGCCGCCAGATCGCCTCCAGCCAGGCCCGGTAGCCGCCGCCGACCCAGGTCACGTTGCCGAAGCCGCGCCGGTGCAGGACACCGGCCAGCCGATCGGACCGGTCGCCGGCGGCGCAGACCAAGATCACCGTGGTCTCGTCGGACAGGTCGAGCTCGGCGAGCTGGTCGGGGGAGAGCCGGAGCGCCCCGGGCAGGTCGCCGTCCCGGAGCCGGTCGTCGGCGGACCGAAGATCGATCACCGTCGCCCCGGCATCCCAGGCGTGCCTGGCCTCGGTCGGGCTGAGCGCCGGCAGTCGGGAGACCAACTGCTCGACCGTGCCCGCGATCAGGGTGCTCATCGCGGCGCCCCGATCAGCTTGGCGTCGACCGAGTCGAGCAGATCGCCGTACCGGGCGTAGTGCCGAGCCTCGACGACCGTCGGTGGGTAGAGGTGCAGGCTGATCGCCGGATCGGGCGAGCTGTTCACCAGCCGGTGGATGTGGAACGGCCCGAACTCGGCCGGCCGGCCGGCTTCATGGGTGATCGGCTCCGGGTCGATCTGGGCCGGCCGGGTCAGGTCGTCCCAGGCCAGGTGCTCCAGCAGGCTGCCCTGCAGCACGACCAGCACGCCGCTGCCGGCGCCGTGGTCGTGCCAGTCGGTCGACTGGCCGGGCAGCCAGGTCTGCAGCCACGCCTCGTACTCGGGCGCGGAGTGCAGATGGGTCCGAAACCGGGAGTCCGGATCGAAGGTGACCGCGGAGTGCCACAGCCGTGGCGTCGCCGCGATGATCCGCGCGTGGCGGACCAGGGTGGGAATGGTCGAATCGGGTTCGGGCATTGGTGGTCCTCAGCGAGGGCCGAGCCGATGGTGCCGTTCTGGTGGGTACGGGTGCGCAGGCTCGGCGGGGTTGTCGATGGACGCGGTCAGCGCATCGGACAACAGACGGCGCTCGCCGTCCGAGCAAGATCAACGTGCAGCCGGGCACGGAACATCGCCGCTGGGTCTCGCCACAGCGGTTCCGCCGATCCCTTGCTTCTCATGGTGCCTCCGCATGTCGTGGAAGTGGCTTGCCCGACGGGTGTCGGACCAGGTCCTCACCCGGAGCACCCCACCCGCTTCCGCGAGGGTTGCCGGCCAGCGAGCCGGGGCTTGACGCTGACACTCATGACCTTGGGTCGATGATTCCCGACCCTTGGGCTCGGAATCAACCGACACCCACCGTGTCCCACATCACGGACACCTGACATTAGGTTTAATCGATCAGGTGTTCGATACTGACAGAATGTCAGACGTCAGGGATTCGTTCTGGTGGGAGGAGCTCGCCCCGGGTGAACAGCAGTTGGTCGAGAACGAGGAATGGCCGCCGGGGGAGACCGCCCGGTTTCTCCGGGACCACACCCGGATCGAGGTCGAGGCCCGGGTGGTCTGGGCCAAGGACGGGGAGGAGTGGGTCCGCGGCCACGTCACCCGCTGGGTGCGCCCGGTCGTCCTGGTCGAACTGCACGACCGCCGCCGGCACCGCGTCTGGCTCCCGGCCGGTGACATTCGGAGGGTCACCGGCCGGGAACCCGGCCAGGGTTCAGCGGACTGATCGACGTTGGGGTGTTCGTTCCCTGAGCCTGTCGAAGGGCAGGCCCGGTGACTCCTCGTCAGTCCGTACGAACCAGTGGCATCGTGTCTGCCCTTCGACAGGCTCAGGGAACGAACCCTCTCTCTCCGACTGTCCAGGCAGGCAACCAAAACCCACTCTGATCACGTTGGTCCGAGCTGCTTACGCAGCACGATGATCATGGTCTCGTAGCGGCTGACGGTGCCGTCCGGATCCTGCTCGTCCCAAGCGCCGGGTTCACGGCCGGTGACCACGTAGCCGAGCCGTTGGTAGAGCGCCAACGGCCGCGACTGCTGCTCATCGACGCCCAACTCGGCCTCGGTGAGACCGCGGTGACGGATCCGCTGCTCCAGCGCCCGGATCAGGACCGTGCCGATCCCGCAGGACCGCAGTGCGGCGTCGACGGACAGTTGCCACAACACCGGAATCCCCGAGGGCTTGGCGAAGTCGACTCCACCGGTCGCCACCGGAACACCCGATGGTGGACAGACCGCAAGAAGTCGACCTCGCCACGCCTGGCCCGATCGATGTTCTCGCGCGTGCCCGCAAGATGAGTGTCGGACCAACCCCAGACCCCCGGATACAGATCCTCGTGGGTCAGATCTCGCACGGTCAGTGGCAACACGACCTCACTCATGCCGCCACCCTGTCAGCCAAGACCCCCTGCCGCACCGGATTCCCGCCGTCCAAGCACGGCCCGCGGCCCCCGCCGTGAGGCACCAGCGCTCGCCGAGGCAGCACCAGCAAGCCCGATCAGCGCTCGGCTGTGGCGGTAAAAAAGCGCGACAGCCAAGGGAGCGGTGGGGTCTGGGGGATAGGTGCGCGGGCGTGGACGGGCCTGGCGGGAGCCCGCGGACACAAGAACAGCGGCAGCAGGCACCCAAGATCACCCGCGGGCGGATGGAAGACCTGCGCACCTATCCCCCAGACCCCACCGCGGCATGCCACCAATAGAAGCTCCCGACAGGAAACGATGAAGTGGTCTAACCGGGTTGGTTGTCGATCTCCCTTGCGTGCTTCAAAGATGAGGCTCTCGCCTCCAGAGACAGGGAGCCCGCCGATGAAGCCGTACCCGCTGTTCGCCGCCCTGGTGGCCACCGTCTGTGTGGCCGCCCTGATGATCACCCCGGTCCGCGCCGCGGCCGAACCGAAATCCGAGGTCTGGGGCGCCCGGGCGTCGACCCAGGTCTTTCCCGATTCGCTGCCGAGCGACACCGGCGCGTCGTCGGCGCTCGCCCTCGACACCGCCCGGAGCGAGTTCGAGGCCGGGCAGGCCGTGGTCCGCTCGGACCAGGACCTGACGATCAACAAGGTCAGCTTCAGCCCGCTCAGCGCCGGCCGGCACCGGATCGAGGCGCCGAACCTGACGTACAACTTCGTCAAGTTCACCGCGCTGAACCACAACTCGGTGTTCGGCGGCAACCAGTACGTCTACGCACCGAGCCGCCCCGCGCCGGACGACTTCCCCGACGGGCTGTCGAACGATCGGACGATCAAGGTCCCGGCGAACACGGCGCAGCCGATCTGGGTCCGGGTCTATGTCCCGAAGTCCACACCCGGCGGGATCTATCGCGGCCGGATCCTGGTCGAGACCGATCGCGGCACCCTGAAGCTGCCGCTGTCGGTCAACGTCCGGGCGGTGACCATCCCGGACGCCAAGGACAGCGGCTTCACCGACGTCGAGTGGACCCTGTTCTTCGGCACCGTGTCACACCAGCCGCCGCCCAGCGGGGTGGAGACGATGCTGGCCAACTACGGCTTCTCCCCGTTCAGCCCGGAGTGGTGGAAGCTGATGGAGGACTATGCCCAACTGCGTAAGGATTATCGGAACAACAACCTGACCCTGCCGATGAACACCCTGTTCCTGGCCGGCGACACGAAGGTCGACGCCGACGGCACCGTTCACTTCGACTGGAGCAAGATCGACGAAGTCGTCAAGTTCTTCACGGACCGCGGCACGGTCAGCCGGCTCGAAGGCTTCTGGGTCAACGGCGGCCCGGGCTACTGGACCAACTGGGACGTCGAGATCCTGGCCCCGGGGCCGGACGGGAAACCGATCAAGAAGTACGTCCCGTGGGAGTCGGCCGAGGCCGATCGGTGGATCAACCAGTACGTCGGCTCCATGCGTGATCATGTCAAGGCGAAGGGCTGGGAGAAGATCTGGTGGGGGCACATCGGCGACGAGCCGCAGGGCGCCTCCGGCAAGGCCGGTTGGGAAGGGATCTTCGAGAAGGTCAAGGCGGTCTGGCCGGAGCTCAAGATCGGCGACGCCACCTTCCACGAGCCGGTCGCCAGCGAAGTGGCCGCGCACGAGGACATCGTGATCCCGAACCTGCTCAACTACGAGACCCATCCGGCTGCCTACGACAAGGCGCGGGCTGAGGGCAAGGATCTCTGGCTCTACAACTGCAACATTCCGACGCTGGGCTTCCTCAACCGGTTCATCGATCAGCCGCAGTACTACCAGCGCCTGATCGGCTGGCTCGCCGCGGCGCGGGGCGCGAACGGCCACCTGCACTGGGCATTCAACAACTGGAACATCTCGATGGATGATCAGGATGTGAAGGGCGACTTCTGGGTGGTGAATCCTGACAAGAAGCACAAGGACCTGCTCGAGCGAACCATCCGGCTGGAGTCGATGCGCGACGGGATCGAGGACTGGGAAGTCGTCACGATCTTGAAGGAGCAGCATCCGCAACTGGCGATGGATCTGGCCAAGGCGCTGGCCAGCAAGCCGGGCACCTTCACCGGCGACGTCACCTATCTCGAACGGATCCGCACCCTGGTCCTCGACGCGGCCGCCGGCAAGCCCTTCGCCGGCAAGGAGTTGGCCGAGACGATCAAGGCTGGCCAGGTCGTTGATCTTGGATCCCAGCATCAGGTGGACGGGGTGTTCCTCGAGTGGGGAGCTGATCATCCGGCGGAATACACGATCCAGACGTCGTATGACGGCAAGAGTTGGGTGGACGCTGTCAAGCGCACCAAGGCCGACGGCGGCGAGGACTTCGCGGCGATCAACGGGAAGGCCCGCTACGTCCGGTTGAAGGAGGCCGCACCGGGCCTGGTCAGCTTCAAGATCACCGGCTTCGCCCTGCCGCGGCAGAACCTGGTCGGTGGGCTGACGTACCAGAAGTCCTGGGAGCCGCCGAGCGGCTTCCCGGACTCGACCGGGCTGGAGTCGACCGACGGCGTGATTTCGGACAACTTCGGCGACGGCCGGCCGTACGTGATCCAGGGCAAGCCGGACGAGAAGAAGGACTTCGACCTCACCTTCGACCTCGGCGCGGCCAAGACGGTGCGCCAGGTGGAGGTCCAGGGCTACGTCGAATACTCCGGCTATCGGCCGGACACCGTGCGGGTGCTGACCAGCACGGACGGCGTGAAGTGGACCGATCGCGGCGGTGTCGGCCGGCCGAACGACCCCTCGGGCAACCGGTTCGAGATCCGCTTCAACCCGGTCCAGGCCCAACACGTGAAGATCGCCTTCACCCGGACCTTCACCAAGTCCGCCGACGGTGTCTTCCTGGACGACATCGAGGTCTACTGATCCACCAATCCCCGAGTTGTCAGAACTGAGTTGCGCCGGGACGCAACTCAGTTCTGCCGCAGTCCCACCTGGTTGGGATCCGTTCCTGGCTGAAAATAGGGCGGCGATCGCATCTCCTGAATCATCTGGCGCAGCGACACCTATTTCGGAGCAGTCGGCTAGTGTGCTGTCAGTTTAATTCGCTAAGAAAGTGCTGAGATGGCACGTCGTGGTAGTCACTGGGTTGCCGTGGTGGAAGACTTCTCAAGCAGAGAAGGGAGTCCGCGGCGAACGGGAGATCGTGATGGGGCGCGTGGGCCGACCGACAGCAGAGATCACGCTGAGTGTGGAGGAACGGGACACGCTGCAGCGGTGGACGCTGCGGCGTAAGTCGTCGCAGGCGCTTGCGTCACGGTCTCGGATCGTGCTGGCCTGCGCGGAGGGCAAGACGAATACGGTGATCGCGCAGGAGTTGGGCTGTCACCAGGTGACGGTCTCGAAATGGCGGCGCCGGTTCGCCGTGGATCGTTTGGACGGTCTGGTCGATGCGGCCCGTCCCGGCGCCCCACGCAGGGTCGGGGACGAGGTCGTCGAGGCGGTCGTGGTGGAGAGTCTGGAGACCGTGCCCGCGGACGCGACGCACTGGTCGACCCGGGACCTGGCCGCCAAGCACGGAATTAGCCGGCAGACCGTCTCGGAGATCTGGCGGGCGTTCGGTCTGAAGCCGTGGCGTCAGGACAGCTTCAAGGTCCGGTCCAGGTCAACGCGACCGGTGGCCGGCCCGCGGCGAGGCCGTCGTCGACGACCCGTTGGAACGCCAGCGGCACATTGACGGCCAGCAGCGCCGACAAGACCAACAGCGTGAGATAGAGCGCAAGCCTGGCCCGCTGCATGATCAACCACGGACGCAGGCGAAGTAGCAGGGAGAGATTCACCGAGGCCTCGATTCGCTTCGCAGCATGCCCCGGCTCTCGGTGTCAGGGTCTAGGTGCGGCTCTTGAGCAACGCTGTCACTGGATCGGACACGATCGTCACCCCCTTCCACACCTGACCGGGCGAGGTTAACAAGCCTGCGCCGGGAAGGAAATCGAATTGTCGCCGCAGCCAGTCGGCAGCAGGCTGGGGAGATGAGCCAGCCCGATCCTGATCACCCCGAGGTCCGCCGGCGGATCGCCGAATTGCGAGCGGAGGTCCGGCTCCGGGACGGCCGGCCGAACGACGGGCGCTGCGGTCATGTCGCCGAGGCGCTGGAGGCCGAGTTCGGCTGGCGGCGGCGAAGCGGCTATCTGTTGCTGCAGGACCGCACGGTCAGCTGGGTGCACTGCTGGAACCAGCTCGACGACGGGCGGATCGTCGATGCGACGGCCGACCAGTTCCAGGAGCTGTGGATCGGGGAGCTGATCATGATCGAGGCGACCAGTCCGCTGCATTCCCACTACCTGGCACATCCCCGGGAGTGGCAACTACGGCCGGCGTCCGGCGAGGTCGAGCGGCCGCCGACCGTGACCTGCCGGTCCGACGACGACGTCCGGGTCCTGCCGGCCGACGATCTTGACCGACCTTGGACGGCGCTCGCCCGGAGCGTGCTCCTGCTGCTGACCGGCTGGCAGGTCCATGATCAGATCGTCGACCTCGCCGCTCGGATCCTGTGGGCGCGGGCCGAGACTGCGACCGAGCTGACGTCGGCCGAGTTCGTACATCCGCTGGTGATCCAGAGCATCCAGCACCTCGGCGGGCTCCGCCACCCGGCCTGGATCGCCCCCGAGTTCAGTCAGGCGCTCTGAGCCCTGGAATTGGTCCACCAGTCAAGCTCGGCGTCCGCGACACGCCGCGCTGGGCGGGATGGCCGCGCAACGGGTGGTCGAAATTCAGAGCGGTGTCAGTCCTGGAGGAAGTCGAGCACGGTGTAGTCGAGTTCGGCGAGCCGCGGCGGATCGATGACGATGTCGAGCGCGGCGATCCGTTCGTCGCGGTGGGTGAGGGCGCCGATCGCGTACAGGTCGCCGTCGAGGAAGGCGACGAACCCGACCCGGCCGTCGACCATCGCCGGGTAGGCGTCAACCCCGAACCGGGAGACCGACTGCGCCCGGCGAGCGACGTTCTCCGCCCCGGTGGCCGCGAGTTGGAGTCCGGCGCCGGAATCCTCGCGGACCTCGGCCTCGGGGCCGAGCACGGCGACGAGCGCCTCGAAGTCACCGTCCCGCGCGGCGGCGAGGAAGGCCTCCACCACCCGCCGCTGCGTGGTCACATCGGACTCGGGCGTCGGGTGACCGTCGCGGATCCGACGGCGGGCCCGGCTGGCCAGTTGCCGCGCCGCCTCCGGGGACCGGTCCAGGATCACGCCGATCTCGTCGAACGGCACCGAGAACATGTCGTGCAGCACGTACGCGAGCCGCTCGGCCGGAGTCAGCGTCTCGAGGACGACCAGCAGAGCCAGCCCGACCGAGTCGGCCAGCACGGCCTGCTGCTCGGGGTCGGCCCGCCCGGCCCGATCGTCGACCGGGTCCGGCAGCCGATCCTCGAGTGAGTCCTCACGCCGGGTCCGGCGGGAGCGGAGCAGATTCAGCGCGACCCGACCGACCACGGTGACCAGCCAGGCCTCAAGATTGTCGATCTCGTCGGATTCGGCTCGACTGAGCCGGAGCCACGCCTCCTGGACCGCGTCGTCGGCCTCGGCGCCCGAGCCGAGCATCCGAACCGCGACTGCCCGCAACCTTGGCCGGTGCTCCTCGAAGCGCTCCGCCAGCCACTCGGTTTCGTCCATGACCCTCTAGACCCGTCCCGCGCGCCGAACGTGACGTCACGTTTCCGCGCCGCCGCGTGTCTTCCCGATCGAGAGCGTAGACGGCCACCATCTGGCGCGTCGACGCTCCCGGTAGGCGGCATCCACGAGAAGGGGCGAAACCTGGCGACGTCCACCAGGCTGGACCAGTTGACCGGCGAGTACGTCCTCGACCCTGCGCGGTCCGGATCGGCTTCGTCGTCCGCAGCCTGAAGATCACCAAGGTGCGCGGGCGGTTCGACCAGTTCGACGGCGCGGTGAGCCTGAACGGCGACGACCCGACGAGCTCTACCGCTCGCCTCACCCTGCAGGCAGCGTCCATCCAGACCCGCAATCGGAGTCGCGATGATCATCTACGCCGCGAGTTCCTGACAGTAGCTGATCATCCGACCATCAACTTCGCCTCGACCGCGGTGAAGGCCGCCGGGCCGTCGACCTTCACGATCACCGGCGACCTGACCCTCCGCGGCGTGTCCAAGCCGGTGGACTGGACGTCGAGCTGGTCCGCACGGACAACGATCCGTCGGGTGAACTCCGCGTCGACTTCGTCGGCAGGACTGTCGTCAATCGCAAGGACTGGGGCGTCCGAATGGTCTCCGCGCTGGACAACGGCAGCTTCGTGATCAACGATCAGTGGAACTCGAGTTCGAGGTCACCGCCATCCGCCGATCGTGATCTTGCGGGGACCGAGCACGGGAACCGGCTGGGTCTACGACCCGGCGTTGCTGGCGAGCACGTACACCAGATACAGCGCCCAGCCGATCAGCGCGATGATGCCGAGCACCTTGCCCGCCCTCGCCATCCCGGATTCGCTCTGACTGCCGAGATAGATGGCGATCGGGCCGAGCACGACACCGCACATGAAGAGGCCGAGGATCCCGCAGACCAGGGCGCCGACGCCCTCGTTGCCGTTGGAGTAGCTGGTCGAAGCGGCAGGCCGGACCGTGCGGGGAGTCAGCAACGGTTTCGTCGGGTCGGCGCCGCTTCGGCGAGGCCAGGAATTGGCCTCCGGTTGCGTCGAGCGATAGTCGTTGTAGTTCGGATAGTCGTCCATCGGATCGTCCTCGTTCCCCTGCGCTGCGCAGTGAGTCGCGTCCTGGCTACGACTCTTCAGGCCACGTCAGGGTTCCTGTCCGGTCCGACGAACCCCACTCGCGATCACGGTGGACGATCCATCGGGTGAGCTGGATCACCGGCGGAACCCCTAGGATCAAGACGATCGCAGAGGAGGCGGAGTGACGGCTGACGACCTGCTCCGCGACGTCCTGCAGGCGTGGCAGATCGAGCCGGTTCAGCGGATCGATCGCGCCACCAGCGGCACGATGAACGAGACCTTCATCGTCACGACCGACGTCCGACAGGTTGTGCTGCGGCGCCACCGGCGGACCGACCTGTCGCAGATCGAGCACGAGCACGACGTCGTTGCTCATGCTCGGCACCGCGGCATACCCACCCCAGCCGCGTTGGTCGACCCGGATGGAAACCGTGTGGTCGAGCGCGGCGGCGCGTACTACTCACTCTTCGCCCTGGCCCGGGGCGGACAGCTGCCCCATGATCAACTGAACCCGCCGCGCGCGTGGTCGATGGGCCAACTGCTCGGCCGGCTTCATCTCGCCCTCGCCGACTATCCGGTCAGCTCGAGCGTGGGGGAGCGACGGCACTCCGGATCGGAGACGGCGGCGCAGATCGAGCACCTGCTCCGCCGCGTCGAGGAGCACCCCGATCCGGACGAGCGTGATCACTGGGCCACCGAACACCTGCGCACCAAGCTGTCCTGGCTGGACACGCATCCTGAGCCCGTCCGGCATCCCGTCGCTGCCGAGTCGGTGCAGCAGATCCACGGCGACTACCAGCACACGAACCTGTTCTTCGTCGGTGACACGGTGGTCGACGTGATCGACTGGGACAAGACCGAAGCGCGCTGGCCGCTCGACGAGATCATCCGGACCCTCGCTCTGCCGCTGGGGCTCCGCCCCGAGTTGGGAGCCGCGATGATCACCGGCTACCGCTCCGTTCATGATCTTTCACTGGACGAGCTCGACCTGGCCGCGGCCAATTACAGCTACGGGCAGGTGCACGGCCACTGGCTGTTCGAAGGGATCTATCTGAGCCAGGACGATCGGCTGCGGATCTTCCTCGAGCCGGGACCGTTCGTGCCGTTCACCGATCGTTGGGCAGCGTTCCGGCCGTCACTTCGGTGAGCGCCGTGTTGATCGCTCGGGTCCAGTCCGGGATGCGGTCGATCGGGTGCCGGAGGCCGAGCAGCGCTTCCGCGGTCGACCGCGCGTCCTGCTCGCGCGCCGTCGCCACGGTGGGCCAGTCGCCTCGTGTTCTTTGCGCATTGAACTCGTACCAGCTGGCGATCCCGGCCACCCACTTGATCCAATCGACCTCGCGGACGGTGGGGAATGATCGGCCGGCAGCCCGGTAGCCGTGCCCGAAGGTCGCGACCCGCATCGGGTCGGGAGCGTCCTTCAGCCACGACCAGCGCAGCGCGGTCTCCAGTGCCTCGATCCGCGGATCGCAGGAGCCGGCCTCGTCCCAGTCGAGAATGATCAACCGATCGCCGTCGACCAGACTGTTGTCCGGCTTGTGATCAGCGTGCGACGGCCGGAGCACGTGTGACCCGGTGGTCTGCTGCCGCACCAGTCGCCCGGCTTCGCTGAGAGACTGCCACAGCGGGTCCGGATCGGGTACGAGCTCGGGCCAGCGATCGATGAAACCCTGGAACAGCTGAGGATCGGGCCGGGTCCACAGTTGCTTGGCCGGCAACGATTCCCCGGCGGCCCAGGCCTCGCCGAATTCGTGGATCCTCGCCAGGGATCGTCCGGCCTGCTGCACCGTCGCCGGGTCAACAGGGCGCTCGGGCGGGTGTCCCGGCACATAGCGGTGCACCCGCACGATGACGGCGTGCCCTCGCGACCCGGTCAACGTCCGCAGCAGTCGGCCCGTACCATCCGGGCACGGCTCGGCCATCGGCACGATCCCGGCCTCGAAGGCGGCCCGTTCGAACCGCGCCGCGTCGAGCAAGGCGGGACCGGACTCGACGGGCAACTCCTTGATCAGATAGGCAGCCGTCCCGGCCGTCAGCCGCCAGGTGAGGTTCGCGCCGCCGTCGATCCGCTCGACCCGACGTGGGCTGCCGGACAGCCTGTACGCCGAGCCCACCTCCTCGAAGAAATCGTCGCAACCCATGACTTACAGCCTCGCTGGTCAGTCCCTTGGTAGCGACTTCTTCCATCGCGATGGGGGCACGCGGCCGGCAATTCGGTTGCGGTCGATCGGTCCCCGCGGCAGGCTTCGGCCCCTGCGACAGAGGAGCTGAGGATGACGGCGAGGAACGGACTGCTCACGCCCGGGGAGTCGAGGGCGAGCGAGCTGGTCGTCCGGATGCTCGGGACCGAACCGCTGCGTGTCTGGGCGACCGAGAGTCCGGACGCGAAGTTCGCCGAACTGCCCGGAGGACGCCGAGTCGTGGTCAAGTCGCCGGGTTGGCGCAACGACAACGGATCCGTCCTCGGTGAGGCCTGGGCCTATCGCGAGTGCCGGCGACGCGACATCCGAGTGCCCAGCGTGGTGGCTGTCTCGCCGGACCCGGAATGCTTGATCTTGGACCTGTTGCCCGGTGAACCCCTGGCCGACCACTCGCCGCCCGTCGCGAACAGTCGGGGCGTCTGGGCTGCGGCCGGCGAAGATCTTCGCCGCCTGCACGAGATCCGGCTGCCCGGGTTCGGCCCGCTACGCGTTGATCATGACGTGGCCCGAGGCGAAGCCGCGGCCTGGTGTCCGTTCGCCGACTTCGCGCGGACCCGCGGCATTTCCCGGTTGATCGATCGTGGACTGCTCGACCACGCCGCCGGCGAACGACTGACTCGACACCTCGAGGAGGCCGGCCCGCTGTTCGCCGCCGTCACCGAGGGCCGCTTGCTGCACGGTGATCTCACGAGCGGTCACCTCCTCTGTGACTCCGAAACGTACCGCGGCATGATCGACTTCGGCCAGGCCCAGATCGGGGATCCTCGCTGGGACTTCGCCCGCATCCCACTCTGGGACGGAGTCGACGCCCTCGACGCGCTGCTCGACGGCTATGGCCGCGACACTGTCACTGCTGAGGAGCGAGAATTCCTGCTGCCCTTGTATCTCTTCAGCTACGTCTGCCACCACACGGCCGAACATCCCAATGAGGGCTACATCCGAACCGTTCTGGAGAGATCCGGCTACCGGGCACTGCTCTGATCGCTCGCCGAGTCGTCTCAGGCAGGATCCGGAGTGATGCCGGTGAGCTCGGCCGTCAACTCCCAGAGCCGCCGGGCCACCGGCTCCGCTGTCGCCGACGTCGGGATCTTCGCCGGGCCTACGCCGCCGCGGATCTCGAACGGTCCGGCAGGGCCGTAGTAGCCGTGGGCGTCTGGGGCCAGGGCCGCGTACAACACCGGCAGTGCGCCGGCCGCCACCCGTTGGGTGATCAAGGTGTTGAGGACTCGACTCACCTTGAGCATCAACCGGCCGCGATTTCGCATCGAGTTCGGGAACAACTCCGTGTCGGTCATCCCCGGATGAGCGACGACACTGCGGAGGTCGTCCCCCGCGGCCCGGAGCCGCCGATCGAGCTCGAGACCGAAGATCAGATTGGCCTGCTTCGCTTGCCCGTAGGCGATATGGGCAGCTTGTCCCCGGTGCGGTGCCTGATCTCCGCTGCGGCGGTGCGTACCGAAGAAAGGTCGGCAAGATCGAGCAGTACGAACTCGCCGCCGCGGACGGTGCTGGCGGCATGCTCGCCGCGCTCCCGGACCGACAGGCCAGCAGCACCCGCGCACCGTGCTCCCGAGAACGGTCGCCGTCGGCAGCCCGAGCCCGGAGTTGGCGCCGGTGATCACCACTGTACGGCCGGATTGATCAGCCAGGTCGCCTTCGTTCCACGACAGGCGCTGGGAGCTCACGCTCGTGAGCGTACGCGGATCGTCCGTGAGCTGCTCAGGGCAGCCCTCGGACGAGCTGAACGACGCCGGCAACCAGGCCGTAACAGAGCAGCGTGACCCCCATGATCGGGCCGACCAGCCGGCTGCTCGGAAAGGTCGAGCCACGCAGCCGGACCCCGACGATGATCACCAACGCGGACTGGATCACCCCGAACACAGCGATGCTGGGATCGATCAAGATGAAGCCGAGCGGCACGAAGTGCATTGCGACGATCAGCGCGACCCACCAGGCCATCCAGCGATTCAACTTGCGCAGGGCCAGCACCAGGCAACCGAGCCCAGCGGCGCCGAACTCGGCGCCGACCAGGATGCCGAACCACTCCTGGCGGCCTTGCAGCGCCGACGGGGCCGACCAGTTCAGCACGGTGAGCACGCCGAAGCCGATCGCCAAGATCATCCCGAGCACCGAGCCGATGCCGAGCGGCAACCGCCAGCGCCGCGGCGGATCCTCCTGTGCCCAGCCGAGCCAGACCACGGTCATCAGCCCGAACCAGGCCGCGGTGAAGAGTCCATCGCGGGCGAACTCAGTGATCATGGTCAGCTTCCTGTCGTGGTCGCACTCGGCGCTCAGCCTCTCACGAGCTGACTCGGTCCCGTCGCCGGTGAAACCTGTTGGCACCGTACGTGGGGACCGACGACGGCGAGCCGGTGGCCCGATCCCGGTTCAGTTCCCTGCTTCAGGACCCGCTGTGGCTGGCGCTCGTCGCGGACGACTGCGGCGAGTTGATCGGCTATGCCGCGGCACAAGATCGCGGGACCCATCTCCGCTACGGAGATGCGCACCGGACCGCTCGGCTACACGACCTGCTGGTCGTCGAAGGGCGTCGACGCGAAGGTGTCGGGCGGGCCCTGTTGGCCGGTGTGACGGAATGGGCCTCCGGTCGGGTGCGCCATCTGGAGTGGCAGGCCCACGAGTCCCGCGCAGCTCCGTTCTATGAGCGGCTCGGCTACCGAGGCAGCGCCTGTCTCCAACCGGAGTATCCGACCTTCGTGATCGACTTCGCGTCGCAGGATTAGCTCGGCTCGTCGGCAGGCGGAGTGTGATGGCTGGTCAACAGTCCGCCATCGACCGGGAGTAGGTGGCCCGTGATCCACGACGCGTCGGCCGATGCGAGAAAGGCCACCGCGGCGGCGACATCGGCCGGCTCACCCACGCGGCCGAGGGGATACAGCCAGCGGAGCCGGTCGGCCCCGCCCGGCTGGTCGTCCCAAACCCGGGTCTTGATCGTGGCCGGCGCCACCGCATTGACCCTGATCCCGTCCGGCCCGAGCGAGTGGGCGAGGTTGACCGTGAGCGAGGAGAGTCCGGCTTTCGCCGCCGAGTACGGCTCACTGCCCAGCGCGGTCAGCCCGTTGATCGAACTGATCGTCACGATCGCCGGTCTCTTCGTGCTCCGGCGAAGGTGCGGGGTCGCGGCGCGACAGCACCGGACCACACCCAACAGATTGAGGTCGAACATCCGCGCCCAGACCTCGTCCTCCGTCTCCTCGAACGCCCCGTGCATCGTGTCCCCGCCGGCAACGTTGATCAGGATGTCGAGCCCGCCCAGCTCCGCCACCGCACGATCCATGGTCTGGGTCACCGAGGCGGAGTCAGTGACGTCCATCGGGTACGCCACATGATCACCGGAGCCTTCGGTCGGAAGCTCCGCCAGCACTGCATGAGCCGCCGGCTCATCCAGATCCGTCACAGCGATCCGAGCCCCCTCGCCGGCAAGCCGCAGGGCACAGGCCCGTCCGATCCCGTACCCGGCACCGGTGATCAACGCAGTCGTGCCGGCGAAGCGTGAAAGACCTGTCATTCGTCCAGCTTGGCAGCACCCCGGCGGTCTCGCTGACTACCGTGCAGGTGTCGGAGTGGTTCTGAAGGGCCGGGAAGCAGCACAGCGACGGCGTCAACAGGCCGAGCACGCAGACGAGCTGGGTGCCAAGGCCAACACCATGATCGACCTGAGGAGGGCCGTGAGTGCTGGAGGAACTGCTCCGTGTGCGTCATTCCGAGCGTGACCGGCTGCTTCGCCGGATTCACAACGCGCTCGAGTCGCTCCTCCTCTTCGACCGCGAAGCCGTCGCCGCCGAGGCTTCCCAGCCCGAGGTCGGGACTCCCGGCCCGGAGCCCGCGCGGACTCCATTCGAGGTTGCCTCTCATGCCGTCCCCTGGTTCTGGGCAACACTCATCTGGAACGCGAAGCACGCCGCGCGCAGCCGCCCCCAGGAGCGGGATGCCGATGCTCGGCTCGACGATCGGTGCCGTCCGCGACATCAACGTGTTCGTCGATCAAGATCGGAACTCGGGACCGCCGCCCACAGCCCCCAACGCTGCGAGCGGGCTGGATGCCCTGAATGATCTTGTCGACCAGATGGACCGGTTGTGGCCTCGTGCACCCCGACTCTTCGCCGGCCTTCCGATCGACCTTGCAACGCAGGCCCGCTCCCTCATCCACTTGGCCGACGCGATGTCGCGCCGGGCTCAGTAGCCGTCGGGTAGTCCGGAGGCTGGCAGGCTGTGGTCAAGAGCGATGGAGACTGAAATCGCTCGGAAATCGGTGATCCTGATGGAGATGGAATCGGACGACGTGCATTTGGTCACTGACCGCTTCGTCCTGCGAACGTTGCAAGTCGAGGATGCAGAGACGCTCGGCGTAGCAGTTGAGTGGATCCAGGCGAAGCGCGCACAGCAGGAACGGCTCGGCTACAGCCCATGGGCGGTCATCTCTCGGACCGACGGACGGCTGGTGGGCTTCTGCGGGCTCTTCGCGCGCGAGGTCCAAGGGATCACGTTGGGCTACGCCATCCTGCCAAATGATCAAGGGCGAGGCTGCGCGACCGAGTCGGCCGGCGCGGTGTTGGACTGGGCCGAAGGTCGAGGGATTCCGGTCTATGCCAGCATCCGGCCACCGAATCCGGCATCCGTGCGCGTCCTGGAGCGAATCGGAATGCAGCTGGCCGATCGCGGTCGAGATGCCTCCGGCGAGCGATGGATCTTCCGTCGTCGTGGCGTTCAAGGTCGCGCCGGGGAGCCGGTCCGAATCTATGACCTCCAGAATCGTCGTGATCCTTGATGCGGCGATGGCACAGCGCGGCGAACCTGCTGCTCATCGGGTGATCAACCGTCGCTGCTCACCAGCCACTCGACCACGATAACGACGACCGTCGTTGTGCCCGGACTCAGCGACCTGGCACCTACGCGGCGCTTTTGATCAAGCAGAGGCAACTCCGCGATCCGAGACGACTCACCACTGCTGGTTGCAGCGAGGACGATCACAGTCGGTTAGTCGCAGTTGACGAATGCGATGGTGGCGTCGTCGTGGGTCTTGGTGCGCGGCCATTGTCTGTGGTCGCCGCGGGCGTGTAGGGATGATCCAGGTCGCAGGTGTCGGAATGCACCGCACGCAGGTCGTTGATCGCTTGGCGCAGCGCCTGGTCAAGGGCGATCGGCTTGCTCGCCTGGTCGAGTAGGGCGGGTCCGAGGCGCTGCACGTACCATTGGACGCTGTGCTGGCAGCCGGTCGGCAACTCCTTGGGGATGCCGGCGCCATCCAGAAGGACGACGACGTTGCCCTGGGCAGCGGCGTAGTCCTCGTTCGGGTGGTCAGTCAGTCCGGGCAGGGTGGCGATCAGGGGCCGGAGTTCGGGCCTCACCATGGGCGGACCAGCGCGAAGACGCGCGTGTTGGCGAGCATGCCAGCAGGCTAGTCGGCTGATCATGAGCTGCTAGCGAAGCGCGTCCAACTCGTCGAGGGCGCGATGGCCGCGCTCGACCACCCCTGGAACGAGATCGTGGCGCCCGAGACGGATGGGCCACTCAAGCTGCGTGAGGATCTTGGTCGCTGAGAGCACCGCCGCCCCCTCCCAGCCGACCACGGCGAGGATTCTCGTCCACAGCCGCCTTCGGACCCCGTCCAGCAGCTGATCCTGGAAGGTGTACCACCCGAGGGTGGTGAGATCAGTCGCCCGCGTGCCGCTACCTGCGTTCCCGATGTCCACGACCGCCACCACCGCTCCGTCACGGACCAGGACATTGCTGGGATTGAGATCGGCATGGACCATGTCAGGTGTCTCTCGTGGTGCTGGGACCTCGGCACACACCAGCCGCAGGCGCTCGACCAAAGCCGACACCACGGAGGAATACCCCGAGAGCCTGGCCACGGACCGGCGGAGACGCGACTGCTCCGGCGTCTCGTTGAAATCCAGCCCGGCGACAGCCGATTCCTGACCGGTGGCGAGCCGCCACGTGTACGACCAGTGGTCGTAGGGCTCGGAGGCTTGGCCAGCCTGGAGCTCGATGATCTCCATCAGTTGCTCAACGAGGGACGGGGTCAGCTCTGGCGCGGGAGCCGCGTCGACGAGGTCCATCAGATGCCAGACATGAGTGGCTGTGGCGCCCACTCCGAGCCAGGCCGGGGTGGGATAGCCGCACGTACGCATGTGCTCTACCACTCTCTGGGCTCGCAACGTCTCGTCCAGGTGGTTGGCGTGGGCCCGGGGCTCTGCTTTGAGCACTGCGTCTGCCCTTCCGGCCAACTGGACGCGCCTGGCGCCCGCATTGACGCCTCCAGGTAGGCGACTGAAAGGAGTGACCTCCGCCCCGACCACGCTGGCCACGTCGTCCAAGACCTCGGCCGGCAGCTCTTCGGGATGAGCGCAGCACATTCACAGCATCCTTACGTCCGAACTGGCCGGTCACCTCGTGCAGTTGATCGCCGGTGTGCGGGTCCGCCGGTGATGACCGGCCCGCGTACTGGAATCGGTGGCTCGACTCTCAGTCAGCGCGAAGGCTGAACTCGTGGCCGTCCGGGTCGGCCAACTCGACTCTGTCAGACGACTCGGACAGTCGGGTCGCACCGAGCGAGACCAGTCGCTCCGACTCACCGGCGACGTCAGCGGTCACTAGATCGAAGCGCTGCCAGGTCCTTCCGCGCTTGGCTTCGACCTTCTGTGCGCCCCAGGAGTCCCAGGAGATCTTGGTGCCGCCGAGCGGCGACTGAACCGCAGACTGCTCGCTCTCATCCCAGACCAGCGGCCAACCCAGCGCGTCACGCCAGAACAGACCGACCTCCTTGGATCCGTCACACGTGACCTCGCCGAGGTAACCGGTGCCGGCCAGGTAGTTGTTGCCCGGCTCGATCACACACAGCTCGTTGTCGCCCGGGTCGGCCAACACGACAATGGGGTCGTCGGGCCCTTGGCCCACGGCCAGGTGGCGGCCGCCCAGCCGAAGCGCCGTCTCAACAGTTCGCTGCTGGTCCTCCAGGCGGCTGCTGGTCAGGTGCAAGTGCAGCCTCGGCCGGCTGACTTGTTCGGTGGCGGAGGTGACGAAGCGGAGCCCGACCTGGGTGTTGTCACCCGGCACCAGGGCGCCGCCGGGCTCCGTGATGACTTCCCGTTCGAGCAACTCGGCCCAGAAGGCCGCTACCGCGGGCGCGTCCGCCACGTCGAAGCTCACCGCTTCCAGCCACAGCACCATCCCTGCACCCTAGATCGAGCTCGTCGCTGCGGCGACCCATTACTTAGTTGGTAACTCAGGTCCGATGATCATGAACCAGAGGGGGTGGAATCCTTGGAATTCCGGGGTGGGCCTAAGTGGACTTGAACCACTGACCTTTGCCTTATCAGGGCAACGCTCTAACCGTCTGAGCTATAGGCCCGCGACTGCGGAATGCCCGAAAGGGGCACGAACGGACAGATTAGTCCATGACGAGGACCTGCCTCAAATCGGTTCCTCAGCCCCTGCTCCGGAGCCGGTACGCGGACGGGCTGAGGCCGACCTGGCGGCGGAATCTGGTGGAGAAGTAGAGGGGGTCGGGGTAGCCGACTTCGGCGGCGATGTCGGCGATCGGGCGGTTGGTGAGATCCAACAACTGCTTGGCCAGGCCGATCCGGCGGGCCTGGACGAACTGCTGCGGGCTGCTGCCGACCTGCTCGGCGAAGAGGTGGCCGAGCCTCGAGGCCGAGAGGTTGGCTACGGCGGCCAGGTCGGCGATGGTCAACGGGTCGGTGAGGTGGCGGCTGATGTGTTCGATGACGGCCAGGACGCGGTCGTCCATCTCGCCTTCGCCGGGGTTCTGGGTGTCGCACCAGAGCAGGGCGAGTTCGACGGCGTTGGCGCCGAACAGTTGGGCCCGGGCCAGGCCGCTCATCGAGTGCCGGGCGGCCAGCGCCAGGGCCTCGGCGACCCGCACGGCCAGGGCGGGGGAGAGGTCGAGGAGGCGGAGCCCGGGGGCGGCCTCGGGCCAGTCGAGCAGGGCCAGCCATTCGGCGCGGGGGTGGAAATGGGCGAAGCGGAGCTCCCAGTGATCATGGTGGGAGCCGTAGTCGTGGGTGGTGCCGGGGCGGAGCAGGGCGACCGAGTCCGGGCCGACGATCACCTCGGTGCCGTCCATGCCGAACCGGCCCGCGCCGGCCAGGGTCTGGATCAGCAGCCAGTCGGTGGTGCCCCGGCTGCGGTACGTCGCGTACTCGGCCCCTTCGGTCAGGTGGCCGGCCTCGACCGAATCGACCTGCGGCGTGTAGGACTCGATCCGAGTGATGCCCACAGCATGATCTTCCATGAAGTCGGCCGCTGATTCCATGGCTCAGCTCATGATCACCGTCGATCATCAGGTTTATGTCACATATCTTGCTGGAGCACGACGTCGACCTGGTCGACGCCTACCGCCGCAACGGGGTGGTCCACGTCCGCGGACTGCTGACCGCCGACGAGATCGAAACGATCAAGGTCGCGTTCACTGAGCAGGTGGAACAGGACAACTCGATCGGGCACAACGACGGAGTGCCGGACGACGATCCGCTGGCCCGCTACCCGCGCTTCGTCCAGCCGCACCGGCGGCCGGAGCTCGAGGTCGGCCGGCTGGCCCGGCGCTGGATGCTCGAGCCACGGCTGGTGCAGCGGGTGCAGCAGTTGCTCGGGCCGTCGTTCGCCGCGCAGTCGATGTTCTACTTCAAGCCGCCGACCGCCCGCGGGCAGGCGCTGCACCAGGACAACCTGTTTCTGCAGTCCCATCCGGAGACCTGCCTGGCGGCCTGGATCGCGGTCGACGACTGTGACGCCGAGAACGGCGGGCTCAAGGTGGTCCCCGGCTCCCACCGGTACGACCTGGAGTGCCCGGAGCCGGCCGACCCGGACCAGTCGTTCTCCGGCGTCCAGGTGACCATCCCGCCGGGCCTCGCCACGGTGCAGACCGAGATGCGGGCGGGGGATGTGTTGTTCTTCCACGGCAGCACCGTGCACGGCTCACTGCCCAACAGCAGTCAGCACCGGTTCCGCAGGTCGTTGATCTTCCACTACGTGCCGCAGGCCAGCGTGGAGGTGGCGAAGTTCTATCAGCCGCTGCTCACGCCGGCCGGTGACGAGGTCTGGATCGACGAGTCGGCCGCCGGTGGGCCGTGCGGCACCGGGTGGGAGCTTCCCGAGGGGCACTGAGCCGGAGAACGGCTGCGCCTCCAACGAGTCCGACCCGTCACATCCGCTGCGACACGCCGCAGAAACGGCCGCGGATGTGACGGGTCGCGAGATTTTGGGGGCCGATCAGTCCTCGGCGAGGGTGACCTCGAGGCCGCCGAGCATGGTGGCGGCCAGGTTGTAGAGGAACGAGCCGAGGGTGGCCAGGGCGGTCAGGATGACCACGTCGACGCAGGCGATCAGCGCCGCGACGCCCATCACCTTCGGCGTGTTCACGTACTCCTCGATCCGGAACGGCGTGCTGTCGTTCGGGGCGTCGGTGACCGAGCCGATCATGACGTTCACCGACTCGAACAGGCCCGAGCCCTCGAGCACGGTCCAGACCGCGTAGACGGCGACGACCAGCACGATCCCGGCGGAGATCGAGAACAGGAACGAGGTCTTCATCACCGACCACGGATCCAGCCGGGACAGCCGCAGCCGGGCTTTCCGGGTCCGGCGGGCGGTGCCGGGCTTCGGCGGCAGGCCGAGCTCGGCGCGAGCCCGGTCGGTCGGCGAGCCCGCGGACGCGGCGGTGCCGACGGTCCGGGTCGGCGACGGTACGGCCGGCGTCGAGGCCGGCCGCACCTCGGTGCGATCCTCGGCCGGAACACCGGGGCGCACGCCGGGACGGCCGGGATCGACCTGGGGCGAGGTCCGGGCCGTGGCCGGCTGACCGGGACGGGAGCCGGGCTGGTTCACCCGGGCCGCCGGTGTCCCCGGCTGCCGAGGCGCATTCGCCCGGGCGACCGGCGGGCGGCCGGCGGGCACACCCGGGCCGTTGGCGTTGGGCGACGCGGCTGAGGTCCCGGGGCGGGTGCCGCCGGGCTGCGGCTTCTGGCCGAGCCCGAGCTTGTTCCGCAGCGATTCCTTGGACGGGTCGGCGCCGCCGCCCTGCGGGGCGGGTGCCCCCGGACGGGACTGGGCCGGCCGCGGCGACTGGGCGGATCCGGGGCCGGGCTGGCCCTGGCCGCCGGGACGCCCCGCACCCTGTCCGGAGCCGTTCCGCCCGTAGTTGCCGTTGCCATTGCCGTTGGTCGGCCGAACCGGCGACCCGTTCTGCGGCGGCGGTGAGGAGACCGGTCGGGGATTCATCCCCGGTCGGTTCCCGGTGGCGACTCGTGCGTTGCGTGGCCCAGGGCTTGCTGGACCTGCCCCGTTCTGACCCCGAGCGGCGTTGGCCGGGCTGTCACCTCCGCCGGGTCCCGTACCCCGGGGAGGGATTCCCTCACGGGGAATCTGGCTCCGGTTGCCTTCGCTCACGTCTCATCCTCCTCGGCCCCGCCGGATTCCGGTTCAGCGTCTGCGTCACCAGCATCCGTCGACTGCGGGGTGTTTGTCACGGCCTCAGTGGAGTCGTCCTGCGGATCGGCGTCCGCCGATTGCCCCTCGGCGTCAGTGGGCTCGCCGTTCTCGGAACCATCCAACTCGGCCGCTTCTGCAGTTGTCTCGGGATTCAGTGCAATGACTGCCACCGAATCACCTTCGCGTACGCCAACGAACTTCACACCCATGGTGTCCCGACCCTTGACCGCTACTTCAGCCACCGCGCTCCGGGTGATCTGGCCACTGGCCTTGATGGCGATCACCTGGTCATTCTCTGTTACAACCAGCCCTCCGACCAAAGATCCGCGATCCTCGGCCAGCTTCATGGCCTTGATCCCCAGCCCACCGCGGCCCTGTTGACGGTATTCGGAGACCTTAGTCCGCTTCGCAAATCCACCGTCGGTGACGGTGAACACATACAGATCGTCCTCCGCCGCGTGCTCCCGGATGGTGGTCATCGAGAGCAGTTGGTCGCCGGCGCGGAACTTCATCCCGGTCACGCCCGAGGTGGCCCGGCCCATCGGCCGCAGCTGGTCCTCACCGGCCGAGAACCGGATCGACTGGCCCTTCCGGGAGATCAGCAGCACGTCGTCGGTCGGGCCGCACGGCTCGGCGCCGATCAGCTCGTCGTCCTCCTCGCGGAAGTTGATCGCGATGATGCCGGCCTGTCGCGGCGAGTCGTAGGCGGCCAGCGCCGTCTTCTTCACCAGGCCGTGCTTGGTCGCCAGCAGCAGGTACGGATATGCCTCGTAATCGCGGATCGCCAGCACCTGCGCGATCTCCTCGTCCGGCAGGAACGACAGCAGCCCGGCCACGTGACCGCCCTTGGCGTCCCGGCCGGCCTCCGGCAGCATCCACACCTTGGACCGGTAGACCCGGCCCTTGTTGGTGAAGAACAGGATCCAGTGGTGGTTGGTGGTGGCGAAGAGGTGATCCACCTCGTCGTCGACCCGCAGCGTCGCACCGCGCACGCCCTTGCCGCCGCGGCGCTGCACCCGGTACTGATCGGTGTTGGTCCGCTTCGCGTACCCGCCGCGGGTGATCGTGACCACGACCTCGGAGTCCGGGATCAGGTCCTCGGCGCCGAGATCACCGTCGGCCGCGACGATCTGGGTCCGCCGGTCGTCGCCGTACTTGTCCTCGATCTCGGTCAGCTCGTCGCCGATGATCTGCCGCTGCCGTTCGGGCTTGGCCAGGATGTCCTTGAGGTCGGCGATCCGGGTCTCGATCTCGACCAGCCGGTCGATGATCCGCTGCCGCTCCAAGGCCGCCAGCCGGCGCAGCTGCATGTCCAGGATCGCGTTGGCCTGCAGCTCGTCGATCTCCAGCAGCCCGATCAGGCCCTCGCGCGCCTCGTCGGTGCTCGGACTGCGCCGGATCAGGGCGATCACCTCGTCCAGGGCATCCAGCGCCTTGGCCAGGCCGCGGTAGATGTGGGCGTCCTTCTCCGCCTGATCCAACCGGTGCTGGGTCCGACGCTGGATGACCTCGACCTGGTGCGCCACCCAGTAGGAGATGAACTGGTCCAGCCGCAGCGTCCGCGGCACGTCGTCGACCAGGGCCAGCATGTTGCAGCCGAACGTGTCCTGCAGCTGGGTGTGCTTGTAGAGGTTGTTCAGCACCACCCGCGGCTGGGCGTCCCGCTTGAGCACGATCACCAGGCGCTGCCCGGTCCGGGCCGAGGTGTCATCGCGGATGTCGGCGATCCCGGTGATCCGGCCCGAGTTGACCAGGTCGGCGATCTTCACCGCGAGGTTGTCCGGGTTGACCATGTGCGGCAGTTCGGTGACCACCAGCAGGGCCCGGCCGGACTTGTCCTCCTCGATGTCGACCACGGCCCGCATGGTGATCGACCCGCGACCGGTCCGGTACGCGTCCTCGATGCCGTTGCGGCCGACGATCAGCGCGCCGTTGGGGAAGTCCGGGGCCGGAATCCGCTCGATCGCGGCCTCCAGCAACTCCTCCGCGGTCGCCTCCGGGTGCTCCAGCAGCCAGTGCACCGCCGCGGCGACCTCGCGCAGGTTGTGCGGCGGGATGTTGGTCGCCATCCCGACCGCGATGCCGGGGGACGGGTTGACCAGGACGTTGGGGAACCGGCTCGGCAGGACGACCGGCTCCTGCTCCTTGCCGTCGTAGTTGGGCTTGAAGTCGACCGTGTTCTCGGTGATGTCGCGGACCATCTCCATGGCCAGCGGCGCCATCTTGCACTCGGTGTAGCGCATCGCGGCCGCGGGGTCGTTGCCCGGCGAGCCGAAGTTGCCCTGACCCTGGACCAGCGGCGCCCGCATCACCCACGGCTGCGCCAGCCGGACCAGGGTGTCGTAGATCGCACTGTCGCCGTGCGGGTGGTACTGACCCATCACCTCACCGACGACGCGGGCGCACTTGTTCCAGCCGCGGTCGGGTCGGTAGCCGCCGTCGTACATGGCGTAGAGGATCCGCCGGTGCACCGGTTTCAGGCCGTCCCGGACGTCCGGCAGGGCCCGCCCGACGATCACGCTCATCGCGTAGTCGAGGTAGGACTTCTGGATCTCTTCCTGCAGATCCACCGGCTCCCGACGATCGGCCGGCGGTGCGAGCTCACTCATTCAGTCACTCCATGATCATTTCGAAACGTACGACACGGTTCCGGGCCCTCAGCCAAGTTCGGGCCGGCTAGATGTCGAGGAAGCGGACGTCCTTGGCGTTGCGCTGGATGAACACCCGGCGCTGCTCGACGTCCTCGCCCATCAAGATCGAGAACATCTCGTCGGCGCGGGCCGCGTCGTCCAGCGTGACCTGCAGCAGGATCCGATTGTCCGGGTCCATCGTGGTCTCCCACAGCTGATCGGGATTCATCTCGCCCAGACCCTTGTAGCGCTGGATCGCGTTCTCCTTCGGCAGCCGCTTGCCTTCCTCGGCACCGACCCGCAACAAGGCGTCCCGCTCGGCGTCGGTGTAGGCCAGCTCGTGGGCCGAATTGGTCCAGTTGAGCCGGAACAACGGCGGCTGCGCCAAATAGACGTGACCGGCCTCGATCAACGGCTTCATGAACCGGAACATCAGGGTCAGCAGCAGCGTCCGGATGTGCGCACCGTCGACGTCGGCGTCGGCCATCATCACGATCTTGTGATAGCGCAGCTTGTCGATGTCGAAGTCCTCGTGCACCCCGGTGCCCAGAGCGGAGATGATCGCCTGGACCTCGTTGTTCTGCAGGATCTTGTCGATCCGGGCCTTCTCCACGTTCAAGATCTTTCCGCGGATCGGCAAGATCGCCTGGATCCGTGGATCCCGGCCGCCCTTCGCCGAGCCACCGGCCGAGTCACCCTCGACGACGAAGACCTCGCACTCCTCCGGGTTGGTCGACTGGCAGTCGCTCAGCTTGCCCGGCAGACCACCGCCACCGAGCAGTCCCTTGCGGTTCCGGGCCGCCTCGCGCGCCTTGCGGGCCGCGATCCGGGCGATCGCCGCCGCCTGGCCCTTGCGGATGATCATCTTGCCCTCGGCCGGGTTCTGCTCGAACCAGTCGCCGAGCGCGGCGTTCACCGCCTGCTGCACGAACGACCGGGCTTCGGTGTTGCCCAGCTTGGTCTTGGTCTGGCCCTCGAACTGCGGCTCCTCGAGCTTGATCGAGATGATCGCCGTCAGACCCTCGCGGATGTCGTCACCGGAGAGCTTGTCATCCGGCTTCTTGATCATGCTCCAGTTCTCGCCCCACTTGTTGGCCGTGTACGTCAGCGCGGCCCGGAAGCCCTCTTCGTGGGTGCCGCCCTCGTGGGTGTTGATCGCGTTCGCGAAGGTGTGCACCGACGGCTGGTAGGACATGTTCCACTGCAGCGCGACCTCCAGCCCGAGCCCGGCCTCGCGCCGCTCGGACTCCAGCGCGATCACCGAACTGTGCACCGGCTCCTTGCTGCCGGTCAGGTAGCGGACGTAGTCGATCAGCCCGTTCTCGTAGCAGAAGGACTCGGCGAACGGCTTGCCGTTCTCGTCCATCCGGTCCGGCCGCTCGTCGGTGATGCTGATCCGCAGACCCTTGTTCAGGAACGCCATCTCCCGGAACCGGGTGGCCAGCGTGTCGAAGTTGTACGTCACCGTGTCGAAGATGTCCTCGGCGGCCCAGAACCGGGTCGTGGTGCCGGTCTCGTCGGTGGCCTCGTGCCGCTCCAGCGGCCCGTCCGGCACCCCGAGCGAGAAGGACTGGGTCCAGCGGTACCCGTCCCGGCGCACCTCGACCTCGAACTTCCGGGACAGCGCGTTCACCACCGAGGCGCCGACTCCGTGCAGGCCGCCGGACACCTTGTAACCGCCCTGGCCGAACTTGCCGCCCGCGTGCAGCACGGTGAGGATCAGCGTCACCGCCGGGATCTTCTCCGTCGGGTGGTCCTTGACCGGGATGCCACGGGCGTTGTCGGTCACCTTGATGCTGCCGTCCGGCATGATCCGGACGTCGATCTCGTTGCCGAACCCGGCCATCGCCTCGTCCACCGAGTTGTCCACGATCTCGGTCACCAGGTGGTGCAACCCGCGCTCACCGGTGGACCCGATGTACATGCCGGGTCGTTTCCGGACGGCCTCGAGGCCCTCCAGCACGGTGATCGACTCCGAGTCGTACTCTCCCGGAACGCCCATCCCCGGCTGTGGCTCCAGATCGGAGACCGGCATCTGTAGCTGCGACAGATCCGGGGTCGTGTCGTCGGAGGGGGATTCTGGCGTCACGGTCTCGTGATCGGTCACGCGGATAGGCTCCTGTCACACAGGCGCCGTCCATGACCCCGGGGCTATGCGGCTCCGCGGCGGACGGCGCGGTCAAACGATTCGGGCCAAGACACCGGGCCTGGCGCCAACGCTCTGCCGCCGGTCGGGCTCGCCGAACTTGTCCTCTTCATCCTAGCCTCTCCGGGCCCGAAACCGCGCGTTCGGAAGCCGGGTATCGACCACCGATTGCCATTTGCAGGCGATGAGAGGCGGATCTGCTCGATTTTCACACCTGGGTGACAGTCCCCGTACACGCCCGAGCCCCGCACGGCGTCCTGAGGCCGTTTCACAGATTCGACCGGCCACCGGCCGGGTGGCCGGCGAGCCTGCCGGCACTACACTGCTGCGCGTGTCGGAGCAGCAGGTTCAGCCGGGTGGTCAGCAGCCTCAGTTCATGCCGCCGCAACTCGATGACGTCGAGGTCGACGCGAGCTGGCAGCCACCCCAGGACGATGATCAGAACGACGGCCGGCGCGGACTGCCGGGGGTGGCGAAGGCCGGGATCGTCATCCTCGCCATCGCCGTCGTGATCGGCGGCATCTGGGCCCTCGGCGGCTTCAAGGTGCGGACCGATGAGCGCACGCTGGTGCAGCCCGGGCAGCTGGTGAAGTCCGGCCCGTACGAATTCACCTTCACCGATGCGACGGTGCAGAAGATCAAGGACTACGACGACTCGATCAAGTGGACGTTGATCGTCAAGGGCTCCGGCCGGACCACCGGGGACGAGAGCATCTCGCCGATGACCGGCGGCAACGGCATGTTCCTGGCCAAGGATCCGCTCACCGTCGAGACACCCGAGGCCGACTCGGACCAGATCGGCAACGGCAACGGCCTGGACAGTGCCTCCGACTTCACCCCCGGCCTGGCGCCGGTCCCGTATCAGGTCGAGTTCACCTTCAGTGAGCGTTACGAGCCGTCCAAGGACGTGCAGTTCGCGGTGAGTGAGATCGAGTACAGCAACGCGATCATCCTGGATACGGGCGAGAAGACCTGGAACAACGGCCGGCACACCTTCGTCTACCGACTGCCGGTCACCGTGTTGCCACCCGACCTCGACGACTGAGAGTTGTCGCTCAGGCCGGGGGCCGAACCACCTGCCACGGTGCGCCGTAGTCGGTGTAGTAGACCGCGATGCCGTAGATCCGGTCGGCGAACTGCGCCGGCACCGTGAAGATCGCCAGGAATCGGTACGGGTGATTGACCTTGATCTCATCCGAGGAGCAGGAGGTCGGCAGCTCCCCGCCGTCCAGGTAGACGCTGTTGCCACCGGAGCTGATCCTGCGCGTCCCTTCGACCGCCAGGTCCGCGGTGCAGAAGAACAGCTCGTCCTCGGCAGTCCGCAACACCTCGACCTCGGCCAGCACGTAGATCGTGCCGGCGGCGGCGATGTAGGGATCCTCCGGATCGCTGGGATTGTTGATGCGTTCGGTCTTGATCAGACTGTGCACCCGATACTGCGCATGGTTAACCGTGGTGGCCGATGTCTGGCCCGGCGGCAGCTGTACGTAGCGGTCCTCCGTGTGGGCACCCGCGAACACGGTCCAGATCACCATGTAGATCAGCACCAGGCAGCCGGCGGTGAGGAAGAGCAGCCAGGATCGGCCCCGGCTGGTCAGCGGCCGGCGGCCCGGCACCCGCTGCTCGACCGCCGGCGTGGCCCAGCCCGACCCGTTGCCGGGGACATTAGGGTCGTGCTCGGCCGGTCGTGGCCCGGCGTGCTCGTGCAGGTGCCAGTCGCCCGGCTGCTGCGGCCCGGTCATCGCAGTACCTCGGTCTGGGTGAAGCTCTGTTTGATGATCAGTCCGTCCTTGGCCGCCTGGCGCCACTGCTCGGCGTTGCCGGCCGTGATGCCGAGGTGGATCCGGGCCCGGTCGTGATAACCGGAGACGATGCCCTGGTTCCAGATCTGGAGGGTGAGCCCGTCGATCTGTTGTGGATCGACCTCGAACAGGAAATCACTGCGCGCCAGGTAGCCGGGTTCGGCCGCGATGTTGGTCAGCGAGCCGTACGGATCGTAGATCCGCTTGCCGCTGAGCAGTTGAGCGTGGTTCAGGACGTAGTTCTCCAGCGTGTCCGGATTGGCGAGCTCGACCCGGATCAGCACGAACATGCCCGTGGTGCGGCTCTGGATCTCCTCCCCGTCGGCGATCAGTTGGCCGACCCGGACGTCGCTGATGGTCAGCTCGACGCCGTCGATCTTCAGCATCGTGCCGAGCTCACCCTTCACCGCCCGGAAGTTCTCATCACCGGGATCGCTGACCCGGAGCCCGACCGTGGCCACTAGCACGCAGGCGAGGACAACGATCACCGCCAGCACCTTCGAGCGCTGCAGTTGCTGATCACGGATCCGGCGCCGGGTGGCCGGGGTCTCCGGCGTCATCGGGCTGGTCGCCGGACGCTGGTCGGTGCTCATGCCGCCACCTGCACCGGGTCCGCCGTCGTCGCCAGCCGATCGGCCGGGTGGGCCCGGGCCCGGAACAGCTCCAGGCAGCGCCGGAACGCGACCGCGAGCAGACAGAGCCGCAGCGGTTCGAACGGCAGCCCGTAGAGCAGATCCCAGACCGGGCCCCAGGTCACCCAGAAGGTGATGTCGTGGCCGCCGACGATGGACTGCACCAGGACGTGGGCGTAGTTGTTCAGGATCTGGTGCACGGCGTACACCGCGATGAAGGCCCCGAGGAATATCACCCCGGCGCGCAGGATCAGCCGGACCGAGTTGATCGTCGGCAGGTATTTGTCGTCGATGTCGCCGACGAACGCTTCCTTGAACTCGACCAGGGCCCGCTGCACCGGCGCCGACGGTGGCTTGACCCCGCGCAGTTGCCGTTTGTCACTCCGCGGCTCGAACGAGGTCGCGCCCTTCAGCCGGTGGCTGATCGGGCGCCGTTTGCGCCACAGCTCGGCCACCGACATCACGTGCGAGCCGTAGACCAGGGCGGCGACGGCCAGCCAGATGATCGGCTGGCTGAACACCGTCCAGAACGACGGCCAGACCTCGTCCAGGTAGAAGGTCACCACCTGGTCGACCAGTTCCGGCAACTGCAGGTTGAGCTTGGCCAGCAGATCTCGGACGGCGTCCAGGGCGGAGCCGAACCAACCCACCAGGGCTCGGTCGCGGAACCACCCGATCACGGTCTGGAACAGCCGGACGCCACCCAGCACGACGACCATCATGAAGAAGGACTCGATCAGCGCCACGCCGATGCCGAGCACCCGCCAGCCGGTCTTCTCGTGCAGCAGGTCGAGCGCGCGCCGGACGATGTAGGACCCGACGACGACCGCGATCAGCAGCACTGGCTGGTCGCTGGCGATATTGCCCAGCGTCGCGAGCACATTGTCCGAGCTGAAGGCGCCGGTCCGGACCATCTGGTTGACCCACAGTTCGTTCGCCGCGTCGTTCAGCTGACCGAAGGCAGCGTAGATGCCGATGAACGGCAGCAGGGTGACGGCCAGCAGGTGGGTGATCGAGTTGTCCCGGTCGTCCTGAGCGTTGTCCTCCTCCGGCACCATCTCCCGGATCCCCAGTTCGCGGCCGACCAGCCGCAGGATCAGCACGATCGGGATCAGCTGGGTCAGGAAGCCGGCGGAGAAGACCCCGATGGTCACCCAGACGTTCAGTTCCTCGGTGTACGCCGCGATCTTCAGCGCGATCTGGAAGCCCAACCAGCCCAGCAGATAGATGCCCGCGATCTGCGGGAAAAGCCGCCACCACACTTTCACCGTGTCGACGACAAGGATCCGGAGGTCGGTCCAGAGCAGGCTCAGCGGGTTCATCGCCTCCGCATCCTATTAGCGACCATGGTCAACGCGCACGGTGTGTCGCTGTGTTCCCAAACCTCCCCGTCGACCAGTGGGTTCCTGGAACGAAGGTCAGGCCTGGACCAGGGCGCTGCCGACCTCGCCCAGGTCGCCGCAGACATGGACCGGGAGGCCCAGTTGGGCAAACAGGGCGGCCTTGGCGACCAGGGCCCGGTCGGCGGTCGCCGCGTCCGGGGCGTACGCGACCTGGGCGTGGTTCGCCTTGTGCCGGGCCATGAACTGGTCCCGACTGATGCCGTGCAGCACGGTGTGCATGATCGGCCATTCCGGGTTGGTGGCCTGCTTCCGCCGCTCGGTCTCTTCGGCCGGCAGCTCCACCACCGAGGCGCGGCCGATGTCGACCTGCAGCTTCCCCTCGGCGATGTAGACCCGGGACCAGACGATCTCGCCCGGCTTGGAGACGCCGTTGATGGTGGCGCCGCCGGCCGGGAAGAAGACCGGGCCCTGCCGCCAGCCTTCGGCCTGGTCGTAGCCGCCCAGGTGCGACGGCGGGACCGAGCCGGAGATCTCGTACACCCAGACGAACTGGCCGTCGAAGTCCTCGCCCCAGCGGACGTCGTGCAGCGTGGTGGCCGGGTCGAGACCCATCGCCGTCCACACCCGGTTGGTCACCAGGGCGTCCACCGCGACGCCCTCGTCGGCCTCGTTGAAGTGCGGGAACGCCTGGCCCTCGGCGATCACCCGGGCGCCGTCACGAGTCGTCACCGGTGGCCGGTCGACGTTGTTCAGCAGGCCCTCGACCAGGTCGCTGGCCGGCACCAGGTCCTTCAGACCCTGCTGGTACTGGATCCCGATCGCGTCGCAGCCGAAGTCGTCGGCAATCCGCAGCGCGGCGATGTACATCTTGTACTGCCAGCGCAGCTGTGCCTCGGTCAGCTCGGTCGCCTCGTCGGTGCCGAGCTTGAACGTCATCCCCTTGTCGGTCAGCCACTGGCCGATCTGGTCGGCCTCGGCGTCGTCGACCTTCAGCATCTCGGCGTAGAGAGCGCTCTGCGACAGCCGCTCCTTGTAGATGCCGAGCTGGTTCAGCAGTTCGTCGTCGAAGATCGCGTTGTACATGCCCATGCAGCCCTCGTCGAAGACGCCGATGATCGCCTTCTCGCCGAGCAGCTGATCGGCCAGTGCCTCGCCCAGGGCTCGCTCCGGGCCGTCGGTCAGGCCGGTGATCGTCCGGACGTGGCTGGCGTCGTGGGTGATCGTCCCGCTCTGCACCCACTCGGCCAGGCCGTCGGTGAAGTAGTCGTCGGTGAAGTCCACGCTCCAGATCGAGCTGTACGACCTGCCCATCTTGGTCAGCCCCGCGTTGAGGCCGAGCAGGCCGACCAGGCCGGGCCACTCGCCGGCGAAGTTGGCGACCGTGAGGATCGGCCCCTGGTGGGTCCGCAGCCCGGCCAGCACGTGGTGGCTGTATTGCCAGACCGCCTCGGCGACGATCAGCGGCGCGTCCGCCGGGATCTGCTTGAACACCTCGAGACCCATCCGCTGGCTGCTGATGAACCCGTGCCCGGTGACCGGGTCGACCGGGTTGGCCCGGACCACGGTCCAGCCCTGCGCCGCCAGCGCCTTGGTAACGCCGGCCTCGAGCTGCAGCTGGGTCGGCCAGCCGGCCACGTTGGCGGACTCGCGAAGATCACCGCTGGCGATCAGGTAGGCCGTGTTGGCTGCCACGGCCGGTCGCGCCAGCGGCTGGGGAAGAGCGTACGAGGTGTTCGCCGACATGTTCGTGATCTCCTTTGTGACTCTGCGATGACTCAGGCCGGGGTGAACCGGACGGTCCGGCCGGCCGGCACCGGACCCTGATCACCAGCCGAATTGGCATCATCGGACGTGTAGGACCGGTTGTCGATCACCAGCTCGGCCAGGTCGAGCGTGCCGTGATCAATCGTGATCTCCGCGGATCCTTCGTCGATGACGATCCGGCCCTGGGCCGTGCCGGTGGTGAACACGGTGGTGAACCGCTGACCGCGATCCCCGACCACCGGGGCGAAGGTGAGCCGGTTTGCCGTCCCGTCCCAGTCGAAGCCGGTGCAGGCGATGATCAAGGCCCAGCTGGCCATCGACCGGGCGTAGTGGTTGCCGCATTCGGCCTCGTTCCACGGATTGCGGTTGCGGCCGGTGAACCGCTGCCGGACCGCCCGGGTGATGGTCAGCCCCTCCTCGACGAGGCCTTCGAAGATCAAGTGGGCCGCGACCTGGTATTCGATCCCGGTCCAGACCTCGTCGCTGTAGACGAACGGCAGCGCCGGCCGGCCGCCGTTGGGCCAGGAGCACAAGATCAATCCGGCCTCGTCGTTCAAGGCGTAGGTGCGCTGCACGCTGACGTGCTCGGACAGATCGCTCTTGAAGTTGTGATCGAAGACGGCCTTGATCGCGGTCTTGACATGATCAGCATCGACGACGTGACCGAGCCCGGTCAGGTGGGCCAGGAACTGACCCAGCAGCTGATCGGACAGCACGCCGACACCGAACTGGTAGCGGTAGGCGTCGACGTCGTCCAGCTTCTGGATGAAGAACTCGCCGTTGAACAGCATCGTGTCCATCGCGGCGGCGCCCTGCTCGGCTGCCTCGGTGTAGCGCTTGGCCCGCTCGGCGTCGCCGGTGGCCTCGGCCATCACCGCGGCTGCCCGGAGGGCACCGTAGAACATCACACTGCCGAGCGGGTTCGGCCCGTGGAACTCGATGTCGTAGGTGTTGTGCTGCACCGACTCGAGCACCAGGTCGCCGTCGGGATCCCAGTAGTCGAAGGCGAAATCGACGGATTTGGCGACCTGTGGCCAGAGCTCGGTCAGGAATTGATCATCACCGCTGTGCCGCCATTCGCGATACATCCGGAGCACCGTGCCGAGCTGACCGTCCACCGCCGGGTGGCCGAAGTCCCAGTGCTTCTCGTCGCCGAACACCCGCATGCTGCGGAAGTGCATCCGGCCGTTCTCCTCCACCTCGCGGAGGAACTCGTTGCGCCGGGCACTGCGTTCCAGCGAGGGGAAGACGTAGGCCAGCGTCTGGGCGTAGTTCCAGACGTGGGTGCAGGTGCCGAGGCAACTGCCCTCATGATCGAAACTTCCCTCCCAGGCCAGGAACTGACCTTCCGGGGTGCCGTCGTCGATCATGAAACAGGTGCTGCTGCGGGCCACCGAGAGGCTGGCCGCGGCGGCGTCGATCACCTCGGCCGGCAGCGTCGAGCCGAACAGCGCGTCGGTGAAGCCGCGGGTGCTCGCCTCCAGCTCGGGCAGGTTCTGGTGGACGTGCTCGGCCACGGCCCAGGCGTCGGCGAACCGGGTCGCGTAGTGGTTCAGCACCACCTCGGCGGCCTGCTCACCGCGATCGTCCCAGGAGCGATGCCGGTTGGGCACGTGCCAGGACAGCACGAACTCGTAGTCCGCCGACTCCCCGGGCGCGATGGTCCGGTGCAGCGCCAGGCTGCCGATCCGGGCGCCGCTGGTCGGCGGCGGGTCGTCGTAGCTCTCCCGGGTCTCCGGCTCGAGCCGGCCGTCGGCGGTGATGTCGTTCCAGAACGCCTGCGCCCCGTCGGCCCAGGAGCCGGCCAGCCAGCGCGGCTTGGCCGAGATGTCGTCGTGCCGGGTGGTCAGGGTCGCGGTGCCGTAGCCGAAGTCGTTCGGATCGCCGGCCGCGGTGAAGCTCAGCCCGCGCAGGCCGCCGGCCTCGCGGAACTCGGCGGTCGGCGCGGCCGGAAAGGTCGGGAACCCGTCGGACTTCCAACGCTCCATGCCGACCGGGCTGGCCAGCGACATCGCCAGGCTGACCTGCAGTTTCTGGTCGGTCGGGTTGTGCACCCGGTAGCGCAGCACCGCGGTCGGCAGGCCGGACTCCGCGGGATCCAGTGGGACGAACGGCGTGAACGCCTCCAGCGTCGGCCGGACCGGGACCCGATCGTCCTCGAACTCGACCGAGAGCATCGGATATTTACCGAGCATGGCCGAGGACTTGAACCGGGGCAGCCCGGCAGCGACGCCCCAGGGATAGCCGCTGTCGCCCTCGTGCGGATCGGCCAGCCGGCCCTCCAACACCTTGGTCACCGCGGCGTCGGCGTTGCCGCCGCTGGGTCGGACGTCGATGGTGCAGAACGTGAACGGCAGCCGGTTGCCCTTGCCGGGACAGTTCTGGAACTCCCAGTCGCGGAACTCTCCGCGGGCTCCGATCGAGACGTTGCCGGTGCCGATCCCGCCCAGCGGGAACGCGGCCACCGTGGCCTGAGGGTCGAGGGTGTGGGTCGATGCATAGCGCGGCTCAGCTGTTGGCACAGGGCCAGCATTCCCGAAATCGATTTCAGCTGCAAGCCGTTGGCACAGATTCTGAGCCGGTGCCTTAGACCACCTGAAACAGTGGGGTGATGACCGCCTTGCCCAAGATCAGCGGACCGGCCAACGACGCCCTCACCGAGGCCGGCATCACCACCCTGGAGCAGGTCGCCGAGCAGACCGAGGCCGAGGTGGCCGCGTTGCACGGCTTCGGACCGAAGGGGATCCGGATCCTGCGTCAGGCCCTCACCGATGCCGGGCTGCAGTTCCGCTCCGGCCCGGTGCAGAGTTGAGTCGTTTCGCCTCCCCGAGCCCGGTTGTTCGTTCCCTGAGCCTGTCGAAGGGCAGGCCAGATCCGCATCATTCCTGTTCGAGGAACCACCGGGCTTGCCCTTCGACAGGCTCAGGGAACGAAACCCGCTGCCCCGGCTCACCGAGCCTGGGAGATCCGTACCTGCCCTTCGACAGGCTCAGGGAACGTCAACCTCAAGATCAGCGGCGGAGGGCGGTGGCCGGCTCGACGGTGTGCTCGACGATCACTTCGCGGGGCGGGGACTTGTCGCCGTTGATGCGATCCAAAAGCAGGGTGGCGGCGCGGGTGCCCATCTCGCGGGCGGGCAGCCGGACCAGGGTGATCGCGGTCGGGGTGAGGGTAGTGAACGGGAGTTCGCCGATCACGGCGACGCCGAACTGCGGCGGCGTCAGGCCGCGCTCGGACAGTAACTGCAGCGCGCCGACGCCCATCAGGTTGTTGGCCGCGACCACGGCGTCCGGCGCCGGATCGAGCGCCAACACCTCGGCCAGCGTCTCCCGCCCGCCCTCGACCCGGAAGTTGGCGAACCGCAGATAGTCCTCGGGACGCTCGAACTGGCCGGCCTCGGTCACCACGGCCTGCCAGCCGGCGGCCCGCTCCCGGGCGGTGCCGACGTCGGCCGGGCCGGTGATGCAGGCGATCCGCCGGTAGCCGGCCTCGATCAACGACCTCGCCGCGACCTCGCCGCTCTCCCGGTTGGCCATCACGACCTCGTCCACGTCGAAGGCGATCGGCCGGTCCACCGCGACGACGGGCCGGCTGCGGTCGATCATCCGCTCGATCCGCGGCTGCTCCGAGACCGCGGCGATGATCACGCCGGCCATGTTCTCCAACGCGGCGATGTCGACGTAGGTGGCTTCCTTCGCCGGATCGTCGTCGCTGTTGCAGAGCACCACCGAGTAGCCGGCGGCCTGCGCGACGTCCTCGACGCCGCGGGCGAGCGAGGTGAAGTACGGATTCTCGATGTCGGGGATGATCAACGCGATCACCTCCGAGGCCTGCCGGCGCAGCGCACGGGCGGTCCGGTTGGGGACGAAGTTGAGTTCCTCGGCGGCCTTGCGGACCTGCCGTGCCTTCTCCTCCGAGACCGGCGTCCCGTTGTAGACCCGGGACACCGTCGCCGGGGACACTCCGGCCCGGGCAGCCACCTCGAAGATCGTCGCCATCCCTGACCTCCCGGTTCGGTTCAGCCCACGTCGCGTCACGACGTCGTTGCCGCGCGGCCGCGTCCGGCCGTTGGACCTTGTGCCTCGCAGTATCGCCGATGCCGGGCGGCAGCGCCGACGCACACGCATTCCGGAGCAAACCCTACCCGTTCCCGAACACTCATTGAAATCGATTACACGGGCGTGCTTGAATTTGTCGGACCATCGAGATCAAGGAGATTTTCGTGCCCGACATCGGCTCGCTCGCCACCCTGCGCCAGGTAGAGACCCGTTCCATCAGTCCGGAGAACTTCGACGGCGCCCGGGGCGGTGGCGGCCGGGCTACCGAAGGAACCGGGGCCCGCGCGGCCCGCGATCTCGGCCTGGGCTGGAAGGTCTCGCCGAGCGTAGTGATCAAGCCGGGCGAGACGTTCACCCTGGCCGACATCGATCAGCCGGGCAAGATCACCCACATCTGGATCACCACCCACTCCAACCACTGGCGGCACCTGATCCTGCGCGCCTACTGGGACGGCGCGGCCGAGCCGGCGATCGAGGTCCCGTACGGCGATTTCTTCTGCAGCGGCTGGGGCGTCTTCGACCAGGTCAGCTCCAGCATGGTCGCGGCCAACCCGAACGGCGGCTTCAACTCGTACTGGCCGATGCCGTTCGGCCGGTCGGCGCTGCTGACGGTGGAGAACACGGCCGAGGCCGACGTCACCGTCTACTACCAGGTCAGCTACGAGCTGGGCGACGACTACTCCGGCAGCGGCTACCTGCACGCGCAGTGGCGGCGGAGCAATCCGCTCGAGGACCGGACCACCCATGTGCTGGTGGACGGCGTCGAGGGGACCGGGCACTACGTCGGCACCTACCTGGCCTGGGGCGTGAACTCACCGGGCTGGTGGGGCGAGGGTGAGATCAAGTTCTTCCTCGACGACGACACCGACTTCCCGACCATCGCCGGCACCGGCACCGAGGACTACTTCGGCGGCGCCTGGAACTTCGACGTGCCGGGTCAGGGCTACACCACCTTCAGCACCCCGTACCTGGGGATGCCGCAGGTGATCCGGCCGGACGGTCTGTATCGGAGCCAGCAGCGGTTCGGCATGTATCGCTGGCACGTGCAGGACGCGATCCACTTCGCCACCGGTCTGCGCAAGGTCGACATCCAGGCCCTCGGCTGGCACAGCGGCGGCCGCTACTTGCCACTGCGCGACGACATCGCGTCCACGGCGTGGTTCTACCTGGACCGGGCGAGCACCAGCCGGCCGGAGGCGCCGAACTTCCACACCATGGCGATCAACGACGGTGGCGGTGCCGCCCCGGCCGGCAACGGCTGATCTTGTTTTCAACGCGAACGCCCTCGAGCACAGTTCGGGGGTGTTTGTTCGTTCCCTGAGCTTGTCGAAGGGCCAAGGTGATCACCGAGCTTGCCCTTCGACAGGCTCAGGGGACGTAAACCCTCTCTCCGACTGCCCTACTGCGGCGTCTCTGAAGCTCCACTGACCGGGCGGTTCGAAAGATTGACCGAACCATCGGAGTCACCGGTGGAGGCGGCCAGCGCTTCTTGATCATCGGCGCGGGACGCGGCATTGCGCAGGTGCACCGCGTCGTCCGGCTGGCCGTGCTTGCGGCGCTGCCGACTGCGGTAGACCAGATTGAGCGCCTCGACGGCGATCGCGAAGGCCATCGGTACGTAGATCAGGGCCTTGTCCACCTTGATCCCGAAGCCGTCGACGATCAAGAAGACGCCGATCATCACCAGGAACGACAGTGCCAGGATCTTCACCGACGGGTGCTTGTTGACGAAGCTGAAGATGTAGCGGGATGAGAAGAGCATGATCCCGAAGGACAGCACGACGGCGGCGACGATCACCAGCAGGTTGTCGATCATGCCGACCGCGGTGATCACCGAGTCGAACGAGAAGACGATGTCGAGCAGCAGGATCTGGACGATCACCGAGGCGAAGTTGGCCCGGGCCGTCGCGGTGCCGTGGCCGGGCTCGGCACCTTCCAGCTTCTCGTGGATCTCCTTGACCGCCTTGTAGATCAAGAACAGACCGCCGAAGATCAAGATCAGGTCCCGGCCGGAGAATCCCATCCCCAAGATCGTGAACAGGTCGGCCTTGAGGCTGATGATCCAGGATGCCGCGAAGAGCAGTCCGATCCGGATGATCATGGCCAGGGAGAGGCCGAGGTTACGCGCCTTCGCCTGTTGCTCGACCGGCAGCTTGCTGGCCAAGATCGAAATGAAGATGACGTTGTCCACGCCGAGGACCACCTCGAGCACGAACAGGGTGAGAAAAGCGATCAACAACTCGGGACTGAAGTCCAGGGTGAATTCCACCCGCAGAGGTTAACGACCAACGGATCCCGGAACCTGTGATCATGCTGAGATTCAGCCGTAGGTATCCCGCGGTCCGCGGCCGCGGACCGACCGGCGGCCGTGTTTCCAGGACGGGGCGTCGGGCCCGAGGACCTGGATCCGGGTCACCGTCCCGTCGCCGAGCTGGGCGTTGAGCTTGGCGACCAGCTGCGGTGCCATCGATCGGAGCGAGGTCGCCCAGGCCGTCGACTCGGTCCGTACGGTGAGCACGGAGTCGACATAGCTCTCCGGGTGGGAGTGTTCGGCGTTGGCCGAGCCGACCAGCGCCGGCCACTTCGACAGCAACAGGTGCATGCTGACCTCGGTGGACCAGCCGCGGCTGTCGACCAGCCGGTCGATCGCCCGGCCGAGCAGCTGCGGGTCCCGGTCGTCGGGCCGGGCGCCCGACGACTGGGGCTCGGTCGGCATCCGGCGTTCCGAGCCCGGTCCACCGGGACGGCGGCGCCGGCGGCGGGACTGGGCGCCGATCGAGCGGGCGATGGTACGGGCCAGGTCGAGCCCGGTCGAATCATGATCAACAGCGGGCTCTGGCTCCCCCTTCTCGGCGGCGGTCGGCTCGACGTTGGACTCACTGTCACCGTCGGCGTCGGAGCCGGCGGGATCGGTCACCGGTCCTGCCCTTCGACAGGCTCAGGGAGCGAGAGTGACGGCTCAGGGACCGAACTCGACGACTCGGTGCCCGACGAGGTCGATTCAAAGTCCGTGGTCGGCGCATCAGAGTCCGGGTGGGGCGCATCAGAGTGCGGGTTGGGCGACTCGAGGGTCACCGCGCCACCGGCGACCGTGAACCGGGCTCCGGCGAGTTCGGCGGGCACGTCGGCGGCGACCGCCGCGGTGACCAGCACCTGCTCCGCGCCGAGCACACCGCGGGCCAGCCGCTCCCGGCGGGTGGTGTCCAGCTCGGCGAAGACGTCGTCCAGCAACAGCACCGGCTGGATGCCGTCGTCCCGGAGCAGTTGGAAGCTGCCCAGCTTGCAGGCCAGGGCGAAGGACCAGGACTCGCCGTGGCTGGCGTACCCCTTGGCCGGGAGCGGGCCGAGGGACAGCACGATGTCGTCGCGATGCGGCCCGACCAGCGAGACGCCGCGCTGCAGTTCATCGGAGCGGCGGTCCCGGATGGCCGCGAGCAGCGCCTCGGTCAAGGCCTCGGTCTCGGTCGCACCGGTCAGATCGGCGGAGGCCTTGTAGTCGGCGGTCGCGTTGTTGTTGGTCGGTGCGATGTCGGCATAGCTCTTCGACACCTGTGGCATCAGGTCGGTCAGCGTCGACAGTCGCGCGGCCAGCAGCTCGGCGCCGGCCCGGGCCAGGTGCGAGTCCCACACCTCCAGCGTGGACTCGGCCTCCGGACCCGGCCGACGACCGCCCCGGGCTCGTCCGGCCATCGACTTGAGCAGGGTGTTGCGCTGCTTCAGCACCCGGTCGTAGTCCGCGCGGACGCCGGCCATTCGAGGCCAGCGGGCGACCAGCAACTCGTCCAGGAACCGCCGCCGTTCGCTCGGGTCGCCCTTGATGATCGCCAGATCCTCGGGGGCGAACACCACGGTCCGCAGCACGCCGGCGATCTCCCGCGGCCGCTGCATCGGCGATTTGTTCAGCCGGGCCCGGTTCGCCTTGCCCGGCGTGATCTCCAGCTCCAGCAGCAACCGGCGCGGATCCTCCAGCCCGGCCCGGACCCCGGCCCGGACGATCGCGTGATCGGCTCCGGCCCGGACCAGCGGCAGGTCGGTGGACACCCGGTGTGAGGACAGGGTCGACAGATACTCGATCGCCTCGACCAGATTGGTCTTGCCCTGGCCGTTGGCACCGACGAACGTGGTGACCCCGGAGTCGAGAGGGATGTCGACCGCCGCGTACGACCGGAAATCGGCCAGCTGCAGATGATCGACGAACACCCGACCAGACTAGTGTCTTGCGACCAGCGCGGGCGGTGACGGGATCGTACGCTGACGGTCGTGACCGATTCGGCTTTCCGGGTTCGCCAGGCCGAGCCCGACGACGCACCTGCGATCGCGCAGATCTGGTACGACGGCTGGCAGGAGGCGCACCGCGGCCGGGTCCCGGACGAGCTGGTCGCGGTCCGCACCCGGCAGTCGTTCGACCAGCGGGTAGTTGTTCACCTGCCGGACAGCAGCGTGGCCGACGTCGACGGCCGGGTCGTCGGCTTCGTGATGATCATCGAGGACGAGGTGGAACAGGTCTACGTGGCCCCGTCCGGTCGCGGCACCGGTGTCGCCGCCGCTCTGTTGGCCGAGGCCGAACGCCGGGTCGCCGCGGCCGGTCATGACCGGACCTGGCTGGCCGTCGTCGCCGACAACGCCCGGGCCCGCCGCTTCTACGAGCGCAACGGCTGGGTCGACGAGGGCCGATTCGATCATCAGGCGCCCGGCCCGAACGGTCCGATCTCCGTCCCTGCGCACCGATACGCGAAGTCACTCACCACGTGAAAGCAGCGGCCGATGGGGACGTATGGATGTTCGTTCCCTGAGCTTGTCGAAGGGGAAGCCAGATCAATACCGTTCCCAGTTGGGCGAGAAGCCAAGATCATCAGGCTTGCCCTTCGACAGGCTCAGGAATGAACACTAGAACGTCCCATCGCCGGTCATGGTGACAACGTGTTCGCGGCCCGGTCTGCCCGCGGCCGGCGGCGCAGCGAGGCGTCGGTCAGGGCTGGGGGCTTCCAGGTGATGTCGATCAGGTCGGTGCCGGGCGGGACGATCTCGTCGATCCGGTCCAGGGTCGCGTCGTCGAGCTCGAGGGCGCTGCCGGCGAGCAGGTCGTCGAGTTGCTGCGGGGTGCGCGGGCCGAGGATCACGGAGCTGACCGCCGGATGCGCGAGTGGGAAGGCCACGGCCAGCTGCGGCAACGTACAGCCGAGCTCGGCGGCCAGCGTGATCAACTCCTCGACGACGTCCAGCTTGCGCTGGTTCTGGGGCAGGGCGGGATCGAACCGATCAGGCGCGTGCCGGGCCCGGCCGCTGGTCAGGTCGATCGGTTCACCGCGCCGGAGCTTGCCGGTCAGGAAGCCCCAGCCGAGCGGGCCCCAGGTCAGCACGCCCATCCGGTAGCGCTGACACAGCGGCAGCAGCGAACGCTCGATGCCGCGGGTCAAGATCGAATACGGCGGCTGCTCGGACCGGAAGCGAAGCAGACCATGATCAGCCGCGACCGTATGCGCCTCGACGATCTGGTCCGGCGGGAAGGTGGAGCAGCCGAAGGCGCGGATCTTGCCCTGGTGCACCAGATCACTGAGCACCGACAAGGTCTCCTCGATGTCCGTCTGCGGATCCGGCCGGTGCACCTGATAGAGGTCGATCCAGTCGCTCCGCAGCCGGCGCAGGCTCCCCTCCACCGCGCGGGTGATCCAGAGCCGCGAGTTGCCGCGCCGATTGGGCCGGTCGGCCCTCGGGAAGTGCACCTTGGTGGCCAGCACCACGTCGTCGCGGCGACCGTCCAGCGCGGCACCGACGATCTCCTCGGACTCGCCGTTCTCACCGCCGTACGCGTCGGCCGTGTCGACGAGGTTGATCCCCGCGTCCAGCGCGGTGTGGATCATCCGGATGCATTCGTCATGATCGGGATTGCCTTCGGAGCCGAACATCATCGCGCCGAGGCCATAGCTGCTGACCTCGATGCCGGTGCCGCCGAGTCGGCGATAGCGCAGTGTCATGGTCGGGACGCTAGATCCTACAGTCGGCTCTAGCTCAACTCCGCCCTTCTAGGCTGGCGGGATGGAAGAGCAGTCGGCCGAGTTGAGCATCGGCCAGGTCGCCGAACGCACCGGGCTCAGCGTGCACACCCTTCGCTACTACGAGCGGGAGGGGGTGCTGGCCGGCGCCGGCACCGAGCCGGAGCGGCTGGAATTGCTGCGCCGGCAGGAGCAGCGGATCGACGAGCAACGGGAGCAACTGGATCGCTGCCGGGATCTGATCACGTTCAAGATCGGTGGGTACGAGGACGTCCTAGCCTCAAACGTTCCCTGAGCCTGTCGAAGGGCAGACCGGATGATCGTCCTCTGGATCGCGGCGCGATCGTGTTGGCCCTTCGACAGGCTCAGGGAACGAACAAGATCAAGATCAGATCTCGTCGAGCTGGGCGGCTTCCTTCTGCACCGCATGGCCGCCGAACTGGTTCCGCATCGCCGCGACCATCTTCATCGCCGGCGAATCGGTCTGCCGGGAGACGAACCGGGCGAACAGGGCGGCCGAGATGGCGGGCACCGGGACGGCCAGGTCGATCGCCGCGTCGACGGTCCACCGGCCCTCGCCGGAGTCCTCCGCGTACCCCTTGATCTCGGCCAGTTGCGGATCGTCGTGCAACGCCAGCACCAGGAGGTCGAGCAGCCAGGACCTGATTACGGTGCCTTCGCGCCAGGAGTTGAAGGTGGCCGGCACGTCGGTCACCACGTCGGCGGTCTCCAGCAGTTCCCAGCCTTCGGCGTAGGCCTGCATGATCGCGTACTCCATGCCGTTGTGCACCATCTTGGCGAAGTGCCCGGCGCCGTGCGATCCGGCGTGCACGAAGCCGAACTCGCCTTCGGGCTTGAGCGCGTCGAAGATCGGCTGCACCACCGCGACGTCCGCGGCGTCGCCGCCACACATCAGCGCGTAGCCGTTGTCCAGCCCCCAGACGCCACCGGAAACGCCGCAGTCGATGAACTTGATCCCCTTGCCGGCAAGGAATTCCGCCCGGCCGGCGTCGCCGTCCCAGCGGGTGTTGCCGCCGTCGACGACGATGTCACCCGGGGCCAGGATCTCGGCCAGTTCCTTGACCACTGCATCGAGGGCCTGGACCGGGACCATCACCCAGACCACCCGCGGGCTGTCGGTCAGCTGGCTCACCAGGTCGGGCAGATCGGTGGCGGCGGACAGCTCGGGATTGGTGTCGTACCCGATCACCTCGTGGCCGGCGCGGCGCAGCCGCTCGGCCATGTTGCTGCCCATCTTGCCCAGGCCGATCAATCCCAGCTGCATCGGAGTCCTCGGAGGTCGTGGAGTTCGGAGTTCTGAGGCTACTCCCCGAGTCCGGCGACTAAGCCGGCAGCCGCATCAGCATGATCACGTGCCGGTAGTCGGTCAGCGGCTCGCCGTCCAGTTCGGGCAGACCGGTCAGCTGACACGGCTTGCTCGGCGCGGTGAAGGAGAGGTTGACGTACGGGGTGTCGAAGACCCCGAGCGCGTCCAGCAGATAGGTCGGGTTGAAGCCGGCGGCCGGCACGGCGATCTCGCCGCCGTCGAGCTGATTGACCACGGCCTCGATCGCCTCCGAGGCCTGGGCCTGGTCACCGGTGGCCGCTTCGAGGGTGATCGATCCCTCGTTGATCAACATCCGCAGCGAGGTGTTCCGTTCCGCGACCAGCGCGACCCGGCGGGCGGCCGCGATCGCCTCGGCCGTGTTGACCCGGACGGTCAGCGCCGGGGCGAAGTTCATGATGTGCCGGACCTTCGGGAACTCGCCGTCCAGCAGCCGGGTCGTGGTCTGCCGCCGACCCGCGGCGCCGTCACCCTCGAACCCGATGATCCCGTCGCCGGCGGCGGCCGAGGCCAGGCTGAGGGTGACCTTGTCGCCCGCGGTCATCGACTTGGCCGTGTCGGAGAGCACCTTTGCCGGCACCAGGGCGGTGGCCGAGGCCTGCGGCGTCCCCGGATCCCAGGTGAGCTCCTTGAGCGCCATCCGGTAGCGGTCGGTGGCCAGCAGCGAGACCTGATCGCCCTCGATCTCGATCCGGATCCCGGTGAAGACCGGCAGCAGCTCGTCCCGGCCGGCCGCGACGACGGTCTGCGCGACCGCGTGGGCGAAGCCGTCCGACGGCAGCGTGCCGGTCGCTTCCGGCATCTCCGGCAGCGACGGGTACTCCGACACCGGCAGCGCCTGCAGGGTGAACCGGGCGCTGCCGCAGGTGATCTCCATCTTGCTGTCATCGGTGACGATGTCGACCGGCTTGGCCGGCAGCGAGCGGGAGATGTCGGCCAGCAGGCGCCCGGAGATCAGCGCCTCGCCCTCGTCGGTGACGGTGCCGTTGACGCTGATTTGCGCCGACGTCTCGTAGTCGAAGCTGGAGAAGGTCACTCCGGATGCATCCGCCCTGACCAACAGCCCGGCCAGGATGGGGACACTCGGCCTGGTGGGCAGGCTTCGGGCCGCCCACTGCACGGCCTCAGCCAGCACATCACGCTCGAGTCGGATCTTCACGGTTCCTCCTGCGCCTCGGACCACCGGTGACCTGGTCGTACGGAGCATATTCAGTGCGGGGTAGCCCGCGGGCATATTCAGTGCGGGCAGCCCGCGGACATCTTCACTGCAGCTACGCCGCAGAGACTCGGGGCCTGTGAGCGCACGAATCCGCTCGGAGCCGCCGAGTGCCCGACGATCATACCGACGAAGTCCGGTCTGTGAAGTCGGCGCGGTTGGCGGTCGGGAAGCCTGCTTCGAGGTTGTGCACAACGAACGGGCGGCGTGACTTTCGGCCTTTGAGGTGATGGTTGTATCTAGGTAGTGGTCGTAGGGGTTGTGCAGCCTGGGGACAACCCGCCGAATCCGCTGGTGGGAATGTCGTTCGAGGCTGGGATAACCCTGTGTAGTAACGAAAATTACACGGGGAGGATCTTGGGACAGGCTGCGGGCGCTGGTAGCGGCGTCCACCGTTCATCCAGACCTAGCGGGCTCGGATCCACAGTTGTCCACAGTTCTTTCCCCACCTGTGTGGGATTTCTCCCTGTTCACTCAGGTTTGGGGATTATGTCCACTTAAGGACGAGTCGGAGCGACCTGGCCGGATGCGGACAGGCTGAAACCGGGAGCGGTATCGGGCGTGACTCGGCTCAGAATGCGTTCTGCAGATCGAACTGGGCGCTCTCGGGCTCAGCCGGGCAGGACCGGCCGATCCCTGCTTGCCCTTCGACAGGCTCAGGGAACGAAGCGCGGGCGGCTCAGGGAACGGAAGTGCGGGCGGCTCAGCGCTGGGACTGGTTCTTGATCCGGTTGGTCAACTCGGTGACCTGGTTGAAGATGCTGCGTCGCTCGGCCATCAGATTGCGCACCTTGCGGTCGGCGTGCATCACCGTCGTATGGTCGCGGCCGCCGAACTGCTGGCCGATCTTCGGCAGCGAGAGATCGGTCAGCTCGCGACACAGATACATGGCGATCTGCCGGGCCGTGACCAGGGCGTGAGTCCGGCTCTGGCCGCACAGATCGTCGATGGTCAGCCCGAAGTAGGCGGCCGTCTGGCCCATGATCGTGCCGCTGGTGATCTGGGCTTCGCCGCCCTCGGGGATCAGATCCTTGAGCACGACCTCGGCCAGCGCCATGTCGACCTGTTGCCGGTTCAGGCTGGCGAACGCGGTCACCCGGATCAGGGCGCCCTCGAGTTCACGGATGTTGGTCTGGATCTTGCTGGCGATGAACTCGAGCACGTCGGAGCCGGCGGTGAGGCGTTCCTGGGCCGCCTTCTTCCGGAGGATCGCGATCCGGGTCTCCAGGTCGGGCGGCTGCACGTCGGTGATCAAGCCCCAGCCGAACCGGCTGCGCAGTCGCGGCTCCAGGTTCTCCAGCAGCTTCGGCGGCCGGTCGGACGTCATCACGATCTGCTTCTGCGCGTTGTGCAGCGTGTTGAACGTGTGGAAGAACTCTTCCTGGGTCTGTTCCTTGCCCTCCAGGAACTGGATGTCGTCGATCAACAGCACGTCCACGTCGCGATAGCGGCGGCGGAACTCGGCGCCCTTGTTCTGGCTGATCGCGTTGATGAAGTCGTTGGTCAGTTCCTCGGTGGAGACGTAGCGGACCCGGACCCGGTCGAAATAGTTGCGGACGTAGTGCCCCAAGGCGTGCAGCAGATGGGTCTTGCCCAGCCCCGAGTCGCCGTAGATGGTCAACGGGTTGTACGACTTCCCCGGATTCTCGGCGACGGCGACCGCGGCCGCGTGCGCGAACCGGTTCGAGCCGCCGATGACGAAGGTCTCGAAGGAGTACTTGGGGTTCAGCCGCGAGTTGCCGTCGATCCGGGCCCGGCCGGTCGAGTCGTGCGGCCGGCCGTCGGCATCGTAGGAATGCAATCCGGCCAACTGCGGTCGTTCCGGCGCCGGCTCGGGATAGGTATAGCCACCACTGCTGTCACGATCCGGGCCGGAGTCGTCGTCGGCCGCATGCGGATCGCGCCGGTTGTGTGGATCGGCGGCGTTGGGATCGTCGAGGCGATGATCATCGTCGTCCGGGCCGCTCTCCAGGTCGAGCGGCGGGGCGGTCTCCAGGGTTTCGTCCACCACGACACCGAGGCGGATCGGCCGGTCGAAGCGACGGCGCAGGCTGGATTCGATCTCTTCGCGGAACCGGCTCTCCAACTGATCACGGGTGAAGTTGTTGGGTACGGCGACGACGAACTGATCTTGCTGCAGGGCGAACGGCCGACTCGTGATCCACCAGGGACGCAACCGGGTTTCGGCCTCGGCGTGCACCTGCTGCCAGGCGAGGAGGCTCTCATCGGTGGAGCGGTCGGGCTCGCTCACGGTAGCTCCGCTGCCGATAACTCACACACGTCCAGCTCCTGGCTCGTTGAAGATCACTCCGCCATTATGTTGTGTCAGCGGTCAGCCGGACCGGTTGGACTCAGGTTCACCCTAGCGATGCTTCCACACGCTTATCCACAACCTGTGAACAGTTGAAGCAATGCCTTCGCCCGCCCCTCCCCAGGAGGCGGTCGCCACGCGATGACTATGGGTCCGTCCGGGCGTAGTAGCCCAGTAGCAGGGGATCCCGCATCACCTGCGATGCAGGACGGTAGCAATGGCCGTCGTGCTTCTGCAACCCACTCCGGGGCTTTTGTTTATCTGGTCGGCGTGTCGGCTGGACGGGTCTCGGGAATTGTGGTGGGTGTCGTGACGGCTCGGAAGCCAGGTACCGTTCGGGGTGACGGACCTGCACTGGTTTGACCGGGGTGACTCCAGCCCCGTACCGTTGGTTCGGTTGCCGGGATACCGGCGCCCGGTTCGTTGTGCCCGTGTGATCGCTAGCTGTAGACCGCGGGACCTATTCCGAGCACAGTTTCAGTACTAGAGGTATGGGAGCAGTCCCGTGAGCAAGCGCACGTTCCAGCCGAGTCTTCGTCGTCGGAGCCGTACCCATGGGTTCCGGCTGCGGATGCGTACCCGCGCCGGTCGGTCCATCCTGGCCGCGCGGCGCCGCAAGGGGCGCGCGCGACTGTCGGGCTGAGCGGGTGCGGTCCGGGTGTTGCCCGCGCGGCTGCGGATGCGTTCCGCCGCGGAGTTCTGCGCGACCATCTCGACCGGACGCAAGATCCGACGTTCCACGCTGATGCTCTACGTGGCTGAACCCTCCTCCGCGACCGACGCGACGAACGCGACCGGTCCGCGGGTCGGGCTCGTCGTCGGCCGAAACGTCGGCAACGCGGTGCAGCGGAATCGGGTCAAGCGCCGGCTTCGGCACGGCGCAGCCAGACTGATCGAGGAACAGCCGAGCGACGCGCGGATCGTGATCCGCGCGTTTGCGGCCGCGGCCGGTCGGCCCGAGCGGCTGGTCGAGGATCTTTCTTCGGCCTGGCATGCTGGTTTGACCGACAAGAATCGAACCCGGCCATGAAGTATGTAGTGATCGGCCTGCTGAAGGCGTACCGGCTGCTGATCAGCCCGCTGTACGGCGACGTCTGCCGCTATTACCCCTCCTGCTCGGCGTACGCGCTCCGGGCGGTCGAGGTGCACGGCGCGCTGGGCGGCTCCTGGTTCGCGGCGCGACGGTTGATCCGGTGTCACCCCTGGGCCGCGGGTGGGTTCGATCCCGTACCGGGAACCCCTGAATTCGAGCGCGAGATGCGTGAGCGGGCAGAGAAGGCGACCACAATGGAGCGTCATGGTGCGAGCAAGCAGGCCGAGTGCTGCGGTGATGGAGTGTTGACGTGATTGAGGGCCTGATCTCCCTGCTGCCGATGGAGCTCGTACCGATGGAAGCCTGGTACGACCCGATCGTCGACTTCGGCAGCACCCTGATGCAGCCCTTGTACTGGGCGGTGTCCGGGCTGCTGGTGTTGTTCCACACGCTGTGGTCGCCGGTGCTCGGCGCGGACAGCGGCTGGACCTGGACGTTGTCGATCGTCTGCCTGACGATCATCATCCGGATGCTGTTGATCCCCTTGTTCGTCCGGCAGATCAAGTCGTCCCGGCAGATGCAGATCGTGCAGCCCAAGGTGCGGGAGCTGCAGAAGAAGTACGGTCACGACCGGCAGAAGCTCGGCGAAGAGACGATGAAGCTCTACAAGGAGGAGGGCGCCAACCCGATGGCGTCCTGCCTGCCGCTGTTGCTGCAGTCACCGATCTTCTTCGCCTTGTTTCGGGTGCTGGACGGCGCTGCGCACGGGATCGCCCGTGGTCAGTGGCTGAAGGACCGCCAGCCGCTGCTGGATTCGCTGCAGAACGCGCAGATCTTCGGCGCGCGGATCTCCGACACGTTCATGGCTGTTGGGTTTGCCAACGGGATCACCAGCATCCATGTGCTGTGTGTGATCTTGATCGTCGCGATGACCGGCTCGATGTTCATCACGCAGCTGCAGTTGATGCGGAAGAACATGCCGCCGGAGGCGTTGACCGGTCAGTTCGCGCAGCAGCAGAAGATCATGTTGTACATCTTCCCGCTGGCGTTCGCGGTCGGCGGGATCAACTTCCCGGTGGGTGTGTTGATCTACTGGTTCACCTCGAACCTGTGGACGATGGGGCAGCAGTTCTACGTGATCCGTCGGAACCCCACGCCGGGCACGGCCGCGTTCGAGGCGTGGGAGGCGCGGCGGAAGGCCAAGGGTAAGTCGGTGACAGTGCCCGTCAACGGATCCCGTGCCAGCAAAGAGAACCCGGCGACCAACGGCGTCGCGCGACGGAACGGCAAGGGTGCCGAACCGGCGACGGTTCCGGAGGAACCGGATGGGCCGAGGGTGGTTCGACAGCAGCCACGACGGCAGACGAGATCGCAACGTAAACGGTGAGCGCACAATCAGGAGGACCAGTGGACGACACCCGACAGATGGACCAGACGGCGGTGGCCGACCCCACGACGGAGGACCTGGTGCCGACCACTGAGCAAGATCACGGCGCGGAGCCGGACCAGGCGACGGCCGACGCATCCGTGGTGACCGAGGACGCGGACGACGCTACCGAGGTCGACGATGCCGATGACGCGGACGACGACGCTGAGGACAGCGCTGACGCGGGTCCGACCAGTCGGTTGGAGGTCGAGGCCGAGGTCGCCGCCGACTACCTGGAGGAACTGCTCGACATCGCGGACCTGGACGGCGATCTGGACACCTACGTCGACGGCGACCGGGCGCATGTTTCGATCCTGACCGACACCGAGGCGCTGGTGGGCCCGAACGGTGAGGTGCTGGAGGCGTTGCAGGAACTGGCGCGACTGGCAGTGTTGACCGAGACGGGCGACCGCAGCCGGCTGATGCTGGACGTTGCTGGTTTCCGGGAGCGGCGCCGGAAGGAGCTCACCGATCTGGCGAGCGACGCGGTGACCGAAGTCAAGGAGAGCTCGGAGCGCGTCGCGCTGGGTGCGATGAACGCGTTCGAGCGGAAGATCGTGCACGACGTCGTCGCGGCCGCGGGCCTGTCGAGCGAGTCGGAGGGCGAGGAGCCCAACCGCCGCGTGGTGGTACTTCCCTCCGCGTGACGCGGCCTGACCTCGATCCGATCTTCGAGGACCATGTTGAAGCAATAGAGCGATATGTCGACATGTTGATTGATCGAGGTATCGCTTGGGGGCTGCTGGGACCTCGCGAGGCAGCCGGGATCTGGCAGCGGCACATCCTGAACTCGGTCGCTCCCCGAACCCTGCTCCCCGAAAGTTCGACCGTGGTGGACGTGGGCAGCGGGGCCGGTCTGCCCGGCATCCCGCTGGCGCTCAGTCGGCCGGACGTCGAGGTGGTGCTGCTCGAGCCGCTCCTCCGCCGGTCGACCTTTCTGCAGGGTGTGGTCGACGAGCTGGGTCTGGCACCGCGGGTGCGGGTGATCCGTGCCCGGGCCGAGGATCACGACGTGCGCTATGACTCTGTCGTGGCGCGGGCAGTCGCTCCGTTGACCAAGCTGCTCGGGTGGTGCGCACCATTGCGCGCCGCCGGTGGACAACTCCTCGCTATCAAGGGCGCCTCGGCCGCCAAGGAAGTGACGGACGCCGGCCCGGCGTTGGCGGACCTGGGACTCACCGCCGAGGTCCTGGTGCTGGGTGAAAAGGAGTGGCCGGAGACGGCCACCGTCGTGCACGTGGGCCCGATCGGCGCTTGAGTCGGCAATGGCTTGCCGGTGGTTCCGAGGGAGCGCAGTGTCGCCGGATCCCGTGTGCCGTCCGGGAGTCGGCGCGTTCCCACAGTCAGTTGCGGCCGGGGGCATCGCCCCGGCTCCACACGTAGGCAATCTGGCCCGAGCCGACGGTGCATGGCCGCATCCTTCCGGGAGGGCAGGCGGCCTGTAGCTGTCCGGCGTGCCGACCCTACTGCCGGTGCCGATCGCGGGCCTGACCGTGCTGCGTCACCCGCCGCCCGGGCCGGCCGACCTGACCGCCCGGCCCCCGGCCGCTGCCGCCTCGAGATCATCCACGCTCCCTCAGCGCGTCATACTCCGACTGCAGCGGGAACGTGGGGACCAGCAGGAGGAGCCTCGGTGTTCGCCGGCCGGGTGCGGGGTGTGATCGGTGTCCGGGCGCTGTCGCTGGGACCTGCTGACCGTTGCACGATGGCCGCCTACACGACGATCGCCGGCGACATGAGTTGAGACATCGGGGAACCCATTCGAGAGCACCGGGGGCGTCCGGGTGGTCGGCGGCGAGGGCCACGGTCACGTCGAAGTCGAAGCCGATCACCGAGGCCCGGTCAGTCGGTTGCGGGACGGGAGTGATGCGGTGAGCTGTGGATTGCGAGCGGTCCGGCCCATGTTCGTTGTGGGCCGCGGGCCGCACGATCGCCGGAACAGGTGGCAGCGCATCCTGGAGCCTCGTCTTCGGGGATGCGACCGCGGAGCAGACGTGTCGAGCGGCAGAGGAGCGGCTCGACCACGATGACCCGTCAGTCGGGGACGCAAGGGAGGCCGGTGCTCGTCGGACGGGCCCACGGTGCCAACGTCCACGACTATCGCCTAGGGGGAAGCAGGATCGGGCAGAGGTGGATGGCCAACCCTGGTCTCTGCCTGCACGGTGTCCGGTGAGTTGAGTTCGGAGTCCTGGGTTCTATCCGACGGCGATCGGTTGTAGGTCGTGGTAGCTGACCCGTCGCCGGATGGGTGGCAATTGTGAGCAAGGGTGAGGTGCCCCCTGGAGGACCGCGAGGCACCTTTGCTGGCTCGTCGAGCTCCTTGCCCCGGGAGGCCTGCGGATCCCAGCTGGGCCTCCCGGGGCTCAGTGCTTGCACTGTTCTGGCGAGCAGGTGTTGTCGTTCGGCAGGCTTCGGTTGCGGTGCGTGAATGGGAGATTGCCGCGGTCGTTTGGTCTCGCGAGGTCAGTCCATGCCTTGTCTTCTCTGAGACTCCGCGACCGGCGGCATTGAACCAACGGTCGCGACAGACAGTTGATGGGCGGCGGATCGTGCAAGGGCCGCCGGCATGGGTCGCAGCTGCGGGCTCGATCGCGACGTTCCCGCGGGAACGTTTCTGCCAGACGGTTCCACCTTCCACGACTGTTCAGGCGGCGCTTGACCGATCGAACCGACCGGCATGAGTAGTTCGTTGGTGGATCCAGGCTGGGTCGTGACGGAGCGCTTCGCTGTGCTGTGTGGGGCACCGACCCTCGTTACATTGCGCCGGTGGCGTGGGTGGTGGACGTCCGTCGCGCGGTGATAGATCGGAGGGTGCTCGCGGATCGGCGGGCGATCTGACCTTGTCCTTCGACGTCGACCGGCGCGGCCGAGACGCCGGGACTGCCGGACATTGACGCGATGCAGTCGACCGACCGGGAACGACACCCGACCTACTTCCCGGAGGAAGCCGAGCTTCAGCACTATGCCGGGGCAAGGGGCCAGTACTCATTCCCTGCCGGTAGGGAACTGGTGTGTGCCGTGCCCTCCTGCGCGACGGACGCCCTTGGCGATCTCGGCTCGATTCACGTGAAACATCGCCTGGCGAGCGACCGGCCATCAGCAGTTCCCCGGTGTGATCCGGATGCGAGGACGAGTGGTCCGTGGACCTGCTAGTGGTGTGTTGCCAAGGAACCTAGGCAACGCGCCACTAGCAACCGGAGGCGGTCGCCGATCAGCGATCCAAACCCTCTTGAGCGACCACCGGGCCAACGACACAGACAATGAGATCGAGAAGCGCTCGCTCGCTAAGGTCCAGGACGGCGGAATCCGCGGTGCTGCACCGAGATTGGATGAGCCCGATGTGGCCGACCGCGACCGACGGGGGCCAGTACCACGCCCAGAGCGGTGCCGATCGCGGCCAGCGGGCGGGTCACGCAGACGATTGGATAACCCGAGGAGGTGACCGGCGTGGTGGTCATCCACTCCGCAGCTTGAGGACGATCGCTAGAGGTCCACTCCGGCTCGCTCGCATCAGCTCAAGACCTACGCCAGCCCATTCGAGGACACCTGCACTCGTTCGTCCGTGCCGCGGGCCGTGCCGGCGAGGTGGGGACCGACCTAGTGGGGATGGACAGTCTCGAAAGACTCGATGTCAGGCCCCCGCCGTCGACTCCTGCTCACATCGGCGCGGTGCCCTCGACCGAGGATGTCGGCTACAGCGTGTGAGAAGGCATGGCCCTGGATGAGCGACGCGAATGCTCGGCGGGACACGTGGTGCCGAAACATTCCTCGGCGAAGGTTGGTGGGCCGTCACGGACTGAGGGGGCGCACGGGTCGGGCGAGTCGACGGTTAGTTCGTCACTTGAGATCGGGAGCGCGGTGCCAACGAAAGGAGTGCCGATGCAGAGGCCGACGTCAGCCGTTGTCGGCGCCCCGGGAAGTGCGGACCGAGTGCACGGTGACGTGGACACGGCACCCGGCGCGAACTCGATCAGGTGCGGTTGGAGCAGCCTGGGCCCGACGCTACGGCGGCGTGATCGGAGGAGTGCTCGATCCGGGCGACGGTGTCAGCAGAGGACGAGATGAGAGTCGGCGGCCTCGGCGTTGACGCGCGGTGATCCTCTTGGGCGTCATCAACGCTGGGTTCGATGGTTGGGCGAATGCGCCCGGGCCGGGATCTCGATCCGTCCATTGGCACCGGCTGACGTTGAGCAGGTCCCGCGATCTTCAGATCGAGACCGGTGTGGTCGGCGATGGTGTTGGGGCTCCTATGGTTAACAGTCCGGTGAGGTCGAGCCGGTGCTTGCACAAGGTCGGTGCCCCTACTGGTCATGGACTGGGTCGAAGGAATCCTTCGGGGAGCGTGCTTGGCGACGAGGTGGTTGTGTCGTCGAAGGGACGCGAGTGAACCCGCGGGACCTTGACGGCGACGATGCCCGCCGGCGGCCTGTGCCGAAGAGGTGGCAGCACCCGCGCGGCCGGTCCCGAGCGAGAGCGCCGATCAGGCGGTGCACCGGCACGCCGGGGTGCCCGGCCACGGTCAGCTCCGGCGAGGGGATCAGTGACCGCCGACCCTCGTCGTCGGCCACACCCGTCCTGGTGCAACGCTGCCAGCGTCAGCCGCATAGCGGAGATGGCCGGGAGGGAGCCCGGCCACATCCCAAGCCGCGCGTTGATCTGGTGGGGCGTGGCGCCGAGTCCTCATTGGTTACCTGGCTGGGTCCGGCAGGGGTTGCTGGCCATGCCCGCCCCAGCCTCGGGTCCTGGTTCCTCGGTGCATCGGCGCTGGATGTCGGGCCCGAAGCCCAGGACCCTGCTGCTGAAGGGAGGGGACGAGTGACCGGGTCACCCGGGCCGGACCGGCTGCCGCCGGCGAGCGCGGTGTCGGCCCTGTCGGTCCGCGATCGAGCCGGCCGCCGCGGGCCCGGGCGAGGTGATCAAGGCCGGCGAGTTGGGTGATGGCGAACGACGCGCCGGTGCCGTCCGTGAATCGCGAAGGAGAAATTCAGGCGCGCCTCTGATTCACGTGAAACATTCGGTGCGGCGTTGGGGCTTCACCGGCCCGATGAGGTCCCCGGCTTCAGGACGGGCTCTTGGTGTGGTCGATGAACGATCGATCTGGAAAGACGGGCTCGGCGTGGGCGGCCCTAGTCAACAGGGGTGGCAGCGAGCTCGGTGCGCAGGTGCCGCCCGGCTGGTGATGTTGTGGGCAGCCGAGAAGGAAGGCGCCCTCTGGCGAGGCCGGGCACCGTCGACTGGACGAGTAGGGACCACCGGCCTCCGTCCGAACGCAGCCCACTTCAAGGTCCGGTCAATGACCATCGAGTAGGGGCGGCGTCGGAGGTCGGACGGCGTTCGCAGACGCGGCCGACGACGGCCGGGACGTCAGGGATGCCGAGGGTCACCACGACGCAGATCGCGCGGGAATGGCCAGGTAGGCGAACGTCGTGCAACAGCCGGGGTGTCCGTCCCGACCCAAGTGTGGTCGTTCCGGTCCGACACACTGAGGCGGACCTCGCGGTCTAGTCGCAGGGCTAGTGGCCGTGACTACTCGGCGGCCTCCCAGGCCGGCTCGATGGACTGGACGGCCGTCCTGTTCTGTTCGCTCGACCCGGGGAACTCGATCACGGTCGACAAGCCGCCGGCCTCGCCCTGTCGGTCCGGCTGTACGGGCTCAGCTCGGCCAGCACTCGGATCCAGCTGGGGACTTGGAGGAGTCTTCCGTGTCCGAGGCGAGACGAGCGCGGCATCCGGTGGACACCGCCGGATGATCGACCCGGGGCGACCTTGTCCGGAACCTGAGGAATCGGCGACGTCACCGGGCCGGCTGCTCTTCCCGGTGCGCAGGCTGGACGACCCGTCAGAACAGACAGAGCGTGGCACGACCACATATCGCTGGGCACTAGGTGTTGGCCGTCGCCCTGACACCGCCCGGTCGGGTGTACCAAGCAGAGCACGAAGGATCGGCCGGGTCCATCGTGCGTGCGGACAGAAGTGGGCGCGATGACCGCCACGGTGTCACCATGACAGCGCCTCGCTGGTCTTCGGCTTCGGAGTAGCTGCTGGATCTCGGGGGATCAATGGCACGGGCCGGACTGCGGCTACACCCAGACGGCGGAGGTCGTGAATGGTCCCAGGAGGCTGCCCGGGTGTGCCACTTGAAGCCGTGTTCGAGGGAGGTACACGGAGGATCCGACCAAGGGCCCGGAGCCCTGATCGTCAGATCGAGGACCGATTCGACCGGGCGGCACGGACGCGAAGCGTGCTTGGGAACGGTCTGGCAGCGACGGATCGGCACCGAGCTGGGGGTCTGTGGAGTCCGGCAGGAGTTGAGGCGTCCGCGGGCCGGTGTGGGTGACGAGATTGTCGGTCGAGGACCAGTAATGTGAGCCCGGTAGGTAGGGGAGGAAAGAAGTGCTTGCATCTGGGGATCTTGACGTCTTGACCAAGCGGCCGGGGGTGTCGCCTGGTCTGGGTTGGCCCGGCGTTGCTCACCGAGCGACGTCTCTTGGATGGCCGGTTGTTTCACGGGAAACCGGCGGTGAGGACGTGCGTATCCATACTCCCGAGAACGGGACGTCCTCGCCGGGTCACGGCGGAGGCGGTACTACGGCGACCCTTCCGGCCGAAGTGGCGCCAAGCCCGGCCATCGATGAAGCGGACGTCGATGTGGCCGAGGTTGAGGACGTCGACGTGGCTGTGGATCACAAGGACGTCCCCCACGCGGACGTGGATCACGCGGACGTGGATCACGCAGAGTTGGATGACGCAGAGCTGGATCACGCAGATATCGAGGAGCTTGCGGGCACCGGCGTCGATGGCCTGGAACCGGTCGATGACGGATCAGCTCCGCGCGCCACACCGATCATCGGCCCGCTGCCGGCCCCACCCGAGACCAGGGTCATCGTCATCGCCAACCAGAAGGGTGGCGTCGGGAAGACCACCACGGCGGTCAACATCGCCGCCGGGCTCGCCCTCGGTGGGCTCTCCGTACTCGTCATCGACATCGACCCCCAGGGCAACGCCTCAACGGCGCTCGGGGTCGAGCACGGGTCCGGGATACGAGGCACCTATGAGGTGCTCCTCGACGGCGACGCGATCGAGAGCCTCGTGGTCGAGTCACCCGAAGCACCGAACCTCCGGGTGCTCCCAGCGACGGTGGACCTCGCGGCCGCCGAGGTCGAACTGGTCTCGATGGTGGCTCGGGAGAACCGGCTGCACAAAGCACTGCGAACGTACCTTCGGGACAATCCGGTCGACTATGTGTTCTTCGACTGCCCACCGTCCCTCGGCCTGCTCACCCTCAACGCCCTCGTCGCTGCGAACGAGATCTTGATCCCGATCCAGTGCGAGTACTACGCACTCGAGGGCGTGTCCCAGTTGATGCAGACCATCAACCTCGTCAAGGGCGAGCTCAACGACAATCTCGAACTCTCGACGGTGCTGCTCACCATGTTCGACGCTCGCACCAAACTGGCGGCCCAGGTCGTCGACGAGGTCCGGGCGCACTTCAGCGAACAGACGCTGCCGATGGTGATTCCACGATCGGTACGGATCTCCGAGGCACCGAGCTACGGCCAGACCGTGCTCACCTACCAACCGGAGTCGACCGGCGCCGAATCGTACCTGGCGGCGGCCACCGAGATCGCCCTTCGTGGAGCTAAGGAGAACCGATGACCGTGAGTGCCGAGCGACGTGGTTTGGGCCGTGGATTGGGCGAGTTGTTCCAGCGCACCGAGCCGCGGGAACCGGCCTCGACCCAGGAGCCGGCGGCGCCCGCGCACCCGGTGCCGGAGGGTTCGTACTTCGCCGAGATCGACGCGACCCTGGTCACGCCGAACCCGAAGCAGCCGCGGACCGTCTTCGATGAGGACGCGATGGCCGAGCTCGTCGCCTCCATCCAAGAGGTCGGGCTGCTGCAGCCCATCGTGGTCCGTCCGATCGAGGACGGGAAGTTCGAGCTGGTCATGGGCGAGCGCCGGTGGCGAGCCGCCCAGCAGGCGGAGCTGGAGAAGGTCCCGGCGATCGTCCGGGAGACGAAGGACCACGACCTGCTCCGGGACGCCCTGTTGGAGAACCTGCACCGCTCCCAGCTGAACGCGCTGGAGGAGGCTGCGGCCTACCAGCAGATGCTCGAGGACTTCGGCTGTACGCACGAGGAGCTGTCGCAGCGGATCAAGCGGTCCCGACCGCAGATCTCCAACACGATCCGGCTGCTCAAGCTGCCGCCGACCGTGCAGCGCCGGGTCGCGGCCGGAGTGCTCAGCGCCGGGCACGCCCGGGCGTTGCTCTCCCTGGAGGACCAGTCCGCCCAGGAGCGGATGGCCCAGCGGGTAGTGGCCGAGGGACTCTCGGTCCGGGCCGTCGAAGAGCTGGTCGCCCTGGGCGAGACCGGCAGCGACGACGAGCCCGTACGCAAACGCCGGTCCAAGCCGTTCGCGCCGAAGGTGGCGGAGCTCGCCGACCGGCTCTCGGATCACTTCGAGACCCGGGTGCGGGTGGACCTCGGCAAGTCCAAGGGCAAGATCGTCATCGAGTTCGCGACGGTCGACGACCTGGAGCGGATCGTCGGCACGATGGACCTGCCGCCGGTCGGGGGACAGGCCGCGCCGACCGACTCCGCCGACGGCTCGGACGCCTAGCGCGACCTACCGGCCAAGAGGCTTCCACAGAGCTACGCGAATTGGCGATCCGGCTTGCCGTTCGACAGGCTCGTAACGGTGAACCAGTCAAGGCCGACTAAGCACCAAAGAACTCTATAAATACAGCAATAAAGTTATATGTCGATATATCCGCACAATCCGACCCTGATACACGAGCTGAGCGGGATCAGTGACTCGGATCGGGTGCGGCTTCGGCGGCGGCTTGCGCCTCTGCACGCTCCGCGGCCTCTTGCCGGGACAGCTTGGACCGGACGTCCTTGGTGGCCGAGCGTTCCGCGACGAAGGACAGGAACGGCACCGTGCCCGCCAGCGCGATCAGGATCAGTCGCTTCCAGGACCACTTGGCCCGCCGCCCGAGATCGAACGCGGTGATCAACAGCAGCATGTAGAGCCAGCCGTGCGGCATCCCGGTCCAGGTCACCACAGTCTCGTCGTGCCAGATCCACTTCATCGGCACCCCGACGCAGATCAAGATCACCAAGAGGACTCCGACCACGTAGGCCATGATCCGATACCGAAGCAACGCGCCGCGCATGACTACGACCTTACGTCGTAGATAACGGCGGCTGTTGCCGGGGCTTGCCCAGGTCCCGGGACACCTTGATCGACATCCCGATCGCGAACGCGGCGAACACCCACCACTGCACGGCATAGGCGCCGTTCCGCAGCCGGCCCGGCGCATCCGGCAGCCGGTACGCGGCCGGCGCGATGCCCTGCCGGTCGGCGTCGGCCGGGGCCAAGGTGACGTAGCCGTTGATCAGCGACCCGGGCCAGGTCTGTGCGAGCCGCGGCACCCGGATGGCGGAGATCTCACCGGCCCGGTCGTCACCGCTCTCGCCGTCGTCCTCCGACGGGAGGAAGAACCCGGCCTGAGTCACTGTGCCGGTCGGCGCCGGCGGTGGGGTATCGGCACCCGCGGGCAGCACCCCGCGGACCACCGCGACCAGGCTCCCGTCGGCCTGCTCGAAGCCGGTCAGCACCCGCACCTGTCCGTCGTCGGGGCGGACCAGCAGCTGCAGATCGCTCCGGTACGAGCCGGTCATGGTCACCGTCCGGCCGTACCCGTCGACCACGGCCGTGCCCACCGGGGCGACCTCGGTCAGCGGCCGGGCCGGCTCGGCCGCCCGCTGCGCCGCCGCCTCCAAACCCTGGGATTGGTAGACCTGGGCCTGCCAATAGCCGAGCACCCCCATCGCCGCGGCCAGCAGCACGCCGAGCACGATCACCCCGGCTCGCCGCAACGGCACCAGCCGGCCTGAGTCGGTCGACGGACGCGGGCGATCGGTGACGGGCATCGGAATCACCCGCGACCCCGGTGCCGCAGCGCGGCGTTCCGGACCACGGCGGCCCAGGTCGCGCCGAAGCCCCAGCCGGCCGCCTCGACGGCCAGCGGCACGGCGGACGTCTCGGTCATCCCGGGTGCGACGTTCACCTCGAGGAACACCGGCTCACCGTCCGGCCGGACGATCAGGTCGGTGCGGGACAGGTCGGCCAGGCCGAGTTGCTCGTGCACGGCCAGCGCGATCTCGGCGCAGTGCCGCGACGTCACGTCGGTCAGGTCGGCCGGGCAGAGGAACCGGGTCGCGCCGGCGGTGTAGCGCGCGGCGTAGTCGTACACACCGGAATCGGGGCGGATCTCGACCGCGGGCAGCGCCTCCGGCCCGTCGCCGCGGTCGATCACGGTGACGGTCACCTCGGTCCCGTCGATGAACTTCTCCACCACGGCGACCGAACCGTAGGCGAACGCTGCGACCATTGCGGCGGGCAACTCATCGGCGGTCGCGACCTTGGTGCAGCCCAGCGCCGAGCCGCTGCGAGACGGCTTCACCATCATCGGGAAGCCGATCCGCTTGCCCAGCGCGGCCACCAGCCCCTGGGCGCCGAGCTCGCGGAAGATCTCGTGCGGCAGCGCGACCTGCTCCGGCGTGGTGATCCCGGCCTCGGCGATCACGGTGGTCGCGATCGACTTGTCGAAGGCCACCCGGCAGGCGGCGCCATCGGAGCCGACGAATGGTACGTCGAGCAGCCGGAACACCTCGCGCAGCGCACCGTCCTCGCCGGTTTCCCCATGCAGCAAGGGAAAGACCACGGCGCCGGGCAGTCCGGCGAGGCGATCGACCAGGGCGGAGTCGACGTCGGACTCGACCACGTCCAGTCCCTCGTCGCGCAGCGCCTCGGCCACCTGGCGACCGGACCGGAGCGACACTTCACGTTCGTGGGACAGGCCGCCGGACAGTACAACGACGGTTCCGACGTCAGTCACCTGGTCTCCCAATCCTGATCGAAATCTGCATGATCAACTCTGGTTCGGCTGCGGCGCCTGATACGGCTGCACCGGGCCGCCGGGATGGTCGGCCGGCCCGACCGTACCGAACGTCTCCTGCAACGCCGCCTCGCGGCTGAGCACCTCACCCAACCGCCGGGTGCCCTCGATGATCCGCTCCGGCGTCGGATAACAGTACGACAGCCGCATGAAACGACTGCCCAGACCATCGGTGTAGAAGGCGGTCCCGGGCACGTAGGCGACCCGGGCCGTCACCGCGCGCGGCAGCATCGCCTGGGCATCGAAGCCGGCCGGCAGACCGACCCAGACGAAGAAGCCGCCGGCCGGCGTGTTCCAGGAGCAGCCCGCCGGAAGATGATCAACGAGCCCGGCGATCATGGCGTCTCGGCGCTCCCGATACATCTCTTGAAAGATCTTGATCTGACCCCGCCAGTCATGATCACGGAGATAGCTGGCCACCGCGAACTGGGAGAACACCGGCGGACACAAGGTCGCCGATTCCTGCGCCAGGACGAGTTTCTCGCGCACCGCGTGCGGCGCCAGCACCCAACCGATCCGGAAGCCCGGCGCGAAGGTCTTGGAAAAGGTGCCGAGATAGATCACCAACTCCGAGTCGAGCGATCGCAGCGGCGGCAGCGGTTCATGATCGAATCCGAGCAGCCCGTATGGATTGTCCTCGATCAACAACAGATCGGCCTCGCGGGCGATCGCCAGGATCTCCCGCCGCCGCTGCTCCGACTGGGTCACGCCGGCCGGATTGTGGAAGCTCGGGATGGTGTAGAGGAACTTGACCCGCTTCCCCTGCAGCCGCATCGCCTCCAGCGCCTCGCGCAGCGCCTGCGGATCGAGCCCCTCGTGGTCCATCCCGACCTGCTTCACGTCGCACTGGTAGGCGCGGAACACGCCCAGCGCACCGACGTAGGACGGCGCCTCGCACAACACCACATCCCCCGGATCGCAGAACAGCCTGGTCACCAGATCCAGCCCCTGCTGCGATCCGACGGTGACCGTCACGTCATCGGGATGGGCTGAGATGCCCTCCAGGCTCATCACCTCACAGATCGCCTCGCGCAGCATCGCCTCGCCCTGGCCGCTGCCGTACTGCATCGCGACCCGGCCCTCCTCCAGCACCAGCCGCTGCAGCGAGGAGCCCACGATGTCCAGCGGCAGATCGGAGATGTTCGGCATGCCGCCGGCCAGGGAGACCACCTCGGGCCGGTTGGCGACGGCGAACAGGGCTCGGATGGCCGAGGCCGTCATGCCGTGGGTCCGGACGGCATAGCGGTCGATGTAGTTGTCCAGCCGGGTGTCGCGGCGTCGCGTGGCGAGCTCGTCGGCGGAGCCCGGCGGTCGATCGGGGGGAAGTGAGGAGGTCACCCCACCTAGAGTGCCTCACGCCGGCGGCTCCAGGCAGTACCGTCTCGTCATCGGGCAACCCCGGCACGCCACTCGAGCGGTGGCGCAACGGCACCGACAGTGTGCACCACGGCACTAGCATGGCGGCATGGGAAGGGCGCAGCGTGCACACGGCCCCGCCGGCGGGCCGCGATGGCGTCGCTGGCTCGGCTGGCTGGTGGCCGGCCTCGCGGTCGGTCTACTGATCGGTTTCGCGGCCGGGCTGACCCGGCCCCGCGCGACCGCCGGCCTCTCGGTCGGTGATTCCCCGTGATCCGATCCCGGCGGATCCGGCCGCTGACGGCGCGCGATCTGGACCGACTGCCCCGGCCGGGCACCGACGGTGATCACGGATCCGCCAACTCGAACGGGAAGACGCGAGGCTGGGTCGCCGACGACGGGTGGGCGGAGGAGGTGACTCGGCAATGGGGCGCCTGTGGCGTGCTGGCCACCAACGCCGGGCAGGTGATCGGCTATCTCCTCGCCGCCCCGCCCGAACTGCTGCCCAAGGATGCGGCCTTCGCCGCCGGGGCGAGCCGTGACGCCGCGGTCATCCTGACCGGCTACGTGGTCGAGGAGTTCCGCGGTCACGGCGTCGGCAAACAGTTGGTCCAGTCCATCGCCGCGCTGGGCGTCCGCCGCTCGTACCGCGCGCTCGAGGCGTTCGGCAGCACCTTGCCGGGGCCGGGTCCGCTGCTGCCGGTCGGCTGGTTGAGGTCCGTCGGGTTCGAGCTCGACCGGCCGCATCCGGTCGCACCGCGGCTGCGGATGGAGCTCCGATCGACGGTGCGCTGGCGGTTCGAGCTGAGCGCGGTGCTCAGTCGGCTGACCGGATTGGTGGCCCGTCCGGCCCCGCCGGAGCCGGCCAGCTACGAGCCGGCCCACTTCGACCGTGCCGGCTGACCCCGCCGGATCGCCCGCCGCACGGATCGACCAGCGAAGGCTGGCTGCTCGGCGGGCTCGGCACGCACGGGTGTCGGAGTCCTTGGCCGCGCGGAGCGACCGCGAGCTCGTCGCGCTGATCGAAGGCGGCGGAGATCACGGCGGCTCGCTGAACGTCGAGGTCGACGACGTGCCGGTGTTCGTCAAGCTGATCCCGTTGACCGATCTTGAGCTTGCCCATCCGCGATCCACAGCAAACCTGTTCGACCTGCCGATGTTCTGCCACTACTTCTTCGGCGTGCCAAACATCACCCGGTACGGCTTCGGCGGGCCGGCCCTGAACGGCTGGCGCGAACTCGCCGCCAACCTGATCGTGACCGACGGAGTCCTGACCGGCGAGACAGAAGCGTTCCCGGTGCTGCACCACTGGCGGGTGTTGCCCGTTCGCCTCGAGCTGCCGGCCCGGCCGGCCGATGTCGCCGCGCTCGTCGCCGCGCTGGAGGATTCCCCGGCGGTGCGGGCCCGGTTGGAGGGCTTGCGCACCGCGGCGCACAGTCTCGTGCTGTTCTCCGAGCAGCTGCCGTTCCCGGTGACCGACTGGCTGAACGACGACCCGGCAGGCAAGGCCGAGGCATTCGAGCGGCAGCTGTCCGAGATCGTGCGGTTCCTCGGAGATCGCCGGCTGTTGCACCTGGACGGGCAGCTCGGCAACCTGCGCACCGACGGTGACCGGATCTACTGCACCGATTTCGGGCTCGCCACTTCACCGCGGTTCGACCTCTCCGCCGCCGAGCACGAGTTCGTACAGAGCATCGCGACGCTCGATGCCGACTATGCCGCGATGCGGCTGGTGCACTGGCTGGCCGGCGCCGTCTGCGGGGTGGCGGAGCCGGGTCCCGTCGATCCTGTCGCCGGCGACCGGCCGAACTGGCAGGCTCGCGCGGAGTTCGTCCGACGGTGTGCCGAAGGCGACGTGCCCGACGACCTGCCGGCGCCGGCCGTCGGGATCCTCGGGCGCCATGCCGCTACCGCCTGGCGAACCTTCAGCTTCTATCGCAGACTGTTCGACGGCAACCTGCACACGCCCTATCCCCGGCCGCAACCGGTCGGATGAACGCCAAGATCATTCCCGTAGCGGAAGGGTGATCGAGATCGAGTCCGGCCCGTCGAAGCCGTGCCGGAACACGGTGCCGAAGCTCAGCTTCGCCTTCTCGGCGCCGGCCGGCAGGGGACCGTCGAAAACGATCACGCCGCTGGTCCGAGTGCCCACCGGAACGGCATCGCTCCAGCGGCCGCGGCTCGGCAGGGTGCTCGCCTGCAGGGTCGTGTCGGCCGAGGTCAGCAGGCAGTTGTGGAACAGCGGCAGCACAACCGTGTTCTCGGTGTCGTTGATCACCGCGATGGTGACCCGGGTGAAGTCCCGGGACACCAGGACCTCGGAAACCTCCAGACCGAGCCCGGAAACGTTGCTCTCGGCCGGCTCAGCGAGCCGCTGCACGCCCGGTTGGGTGCCGGTCAGCCACTCGAACCCGGCTCGGGCGCCGAGGCCGACCAGGATGCCGCTGCCCGCGAGCAGCAGCACGACGATCATCACCAGGGCCGGCGACCGGCCGCGCCGGCTCGGCGGCTGTGGGTCGCCGGGTCGTCGCCGGGAGGGCGGCTCCGCCTTGCCGAGGTCGACGCCAACCTTGATCATCGCGAAACCGAAGGCGACGACCGCGGGCAGCACCCAGCGCAGCGCACCTGACGTGTCCTCGGTCAGGTAGCTGATCAACGCAACCGCAGTCAGCCCGGCCGCCTCGACGCCAAGGATGATCAACACGGCGGGCCACACCCGCACCCGGCGCTGGGTGCTCATGATCGATCGTACGACCGACAGAGCGGGATCGGGGCACGATCGGGGCAGGCGCAGCCGATCGGGCGTGAGACGCTGCAGCGGTGCTGGTGCTGCCGGAGTCCCTGCGTGCCCTGCTCGAGGAGCACTACGACCTTCGCGCGATCACCGCCGAGCCGGTGCTCGGTCAGGGCGACGAGGCCGCGGTGTGGCGGGTGGACACCGAACCTCGGCTGATCGTGCGGGCATCGCCCCGCTCCCGGGACCTGGGCCAGTTGACCGAGGCGTACGAGCTGACTCAGGCGTTGGCGGATCGTGTCCCGGAGGTGACAGCTCCGGTCCGGGCGGTGGACGGATCCATGGTCGTGCCGTGGGAAGGACGCCCGGTCAGTGTCTGGCCGTTCATCGAGGGCGCCTTCCTCGACCGCCATGATCAAGTCCAGCTGGACGGAGCAGCCGACCTGTTGGCCAGGTTGCACCGGGCCGGCCTCGACCGGCTGAACGACTCGCCGGGCTCCTCGCCGCAGGGGCATAGCTTGGTACACGGCGACTTCTACTCGCGCAACCTGCTCTGCCGCAACGGCCGGATCGTCGGCTTGATCGACTGGGACGACGTCCGGATCGAACGGCTCGACGCGGAGCTGGCCTGGGCTACCAGGGAGCTGGCGAAGTCGCCTGCGGGCGATGCGCTGATCAACGAACGGGCCATCAGGTTCATCGAGGTCTATGTCCGGGCCGGCGGACCGGCTCGACCCGGCGCTGACTTCCTCCAGTTGATCAGAGACCGGCTGACGGGGGAGTTGGACGGTGACGACCCGGACTACGTGGCGTCGCTACGGACCGCGCTGGGCACGCTCCTCGCATCCCGACACCGGGAATTGGTTCGGCGCTTCGCCCAGGACTGATCAGCCAGGGACGTACGGTGAGGCGCGTGCCGAGTGACCGGAGGACTGCGGTGGGTGGAACCGACGACGATCTTCGAGTGGTGATCGACTGGACGCGCCGATCATTGCCTGCCGGATACACCCGGATGATCGAGAACGTGGTGGCCGAGGCGAAGCGGGATCCGGCGGTGAGTGCGGTGCTGCTCACCGGTTCGATCGCGCGCGGCGACGCCTTGCCCGGCACCGATATCGATGTCCGCTACCTGGCGACCGTCGATGGCCCGGCGACGTTCGAGCGCGGCTTCGAGGACGACCTGCTGGTCGAGCGGACGTTCACCGACGAACGATCCGCCCTGGCGCAGCTGATCGAGAATCCGATGCACGTGTATGCCTATCTGGACGGTCGCATTCTCTACGACCGAGACGGTGCGTTGTCCCGGCTGCGCGCCGAGGCCGAGCGGGTCTTCCGCGGCTACCGGGCTCCGCAGCAACTGAAAGTTGATCTTGCCGAGGACCTGCGACATCCGGAGGACAAGATCCGGGTCGGACTCGAGGCCGGTGATCTGCTGCGGGCCGTCTACTGCCTGAGCACCAGCTCGTGGGGACTGATCCAGGGGCTCTGGGCCGCCAACGATCGGCCGTTGCCGCCGAACAGTTCGGTCCGGCCGCATCTTCGCGACCTGGCCGGACCCGAGGACCTCGAGACGCAGTTCGAGCGACTGTTCCTCGGCGAGCCGCGGCAGCGGGCCCAGACCGGACTGTTCCTGCTCGGCTGGATTCGGCAACGGCTGGCCGGGTAGCCGATCAGCCGGTGATCGAGGTCTGAAAGAGTACGAGTCATGGCGGAGGGGATGCCGCGGCTCGCGGTGATCGGGATTCACGGGTACGGCGCGTCGCATCTGCGTGCCATCGAAGCGCGGCAGGGCACAGTCGAGCTGGTCGGGGTGTGCGACACCAAACCGGACGACAGCGGGCGGATCGATCCGGCCGTGCCGCAGTTCACCGAGGTGGCCGAGCTGCTGCAGCGGACCCGACCGGAGCTGGTGATCATCGCCACCCCGATCCACACCCACCTGCCGTTCGCCGAGGTGGCGCTGCGGGCCGGCGCCGACGTCCTGCTGGAGAAGCCGCCGGTGGCCACGATGGCCCAGTTCGACCGGCTGCTCGGCGTCGCCGCGGAGACCGGGCGGGTCTGTCAGGTCGGCTTCCAGAGCCTCGGGTCGGCCGCGTTCCCGGCTCTCGATTCCATGGTCGACTCCGGCCGGCTGGGCGACCTGGTCGGGATCTCCGGCGTCGGCCTCTGGGTCCGGACCTTCAGCTACTGGCAGCGGTCCGCCTGGGCCGGTTGCCGGACGATCGACGGCATGCCGGTGATGGATGGGGTGGTGACCAACCCGCTCGCGCACGCGACGTCGGCGGCGCTACGGCTCGGCCGGGCCGAGCGGGCGGTGGAGCTGGCCGAGGTCGAGGTGGATCTGTTCCGGGCCAACGCGATCGAGTCCGACGACACGTCGGTGGTCCGCGTGATCACCGACAACGGCGTCAAGATCACTCTTGGTCTCACCCTCTGCGCCGAGGAGCCACAACAGGCGCCGTATGTCGAAGTCGTCGGGACCGAGCAGGCGGCGCGGTTCTTCTACACCCAGGACCTGGTCGAGCTGCGACCCGCCGGCGAGCTGACCGCCGAGCCGACCGATCGGCTCACCTACGAGCGGGCCAATCTGCTGGACAACCTGATCGCCCACCGCCGCGAGGGCGCCGAACTGCTCTGCCCGTTGAACAACACCGGCGGCTTCATGCGCGTGGTCGACGCGGTGGCGGCCACGGAACCGCGGCAGATCGCGATCGACGAGCTCCGGTTGCTGGGCGCCGACGAGGAGTCCCGGCTGGCGATCCCCGGGGTCGCGGAGTGGGTCCACCGGGCCGCGTACGAGCACCGGACCTTCACCGATCTGGCCGCCCCGTTCGCCTCGGCGTGAGGCGCCACCAACAGGTCGTGAAAGGTATCAGTCGCGGAGCCAGAAACGTGTCTCCGGCCGCGGCCGGACGGCACGCTGCACTCCTCGCAGGACTATTGACCGGGTCGCCGAGCCTGGCCTAGTGTTGCTGATCTCACCACGATCAAAACGATTCAATAACGACCGTCGTGAACGTACGAGGAGGTGCGAGCCGGTGACCCATGCCGCTGACCTCGACCCGGGGGCCGATCCGCACGCGGGAGGTCCCGGAGATTCGAGTCCCCCAGGCGATTCCCGAAGCCCCGGACGAGGGCTGTTGTCCCGCCGATCGTTGCTGAAGACCGGCGCCGCACTGTCTCTCGGTGCCGCGGGGCTCGGTGCGAGCGGCTGCACGGTAGTCAGCTCCGGCCGGGACGCGATGACCCTGCGGCCGAACAAGGAGCCGGCACCCGGCCGGAAGACCACCATCGAGATCTACAACATCTGGGGCTCAACGACCGGCAGCGGCTTGGTCGAGTGTGCCCGCCGGTTCGAGGATGCTCAGGACGACATTGCCGTCCGGGTCACCTTCGGACCGACGCCCGGCGGTGGCAGCACGATCCAGCAAAAACTCTTCACCGCGATCGCCGGCAACCAGGCGCCCGATATCGGCTTCTGCGACGCCGCGCTTGCGCCCAGTTGGACCAAGCTCCGGCTGATGAAGGACCTGACCCCCTACTTCGAGCGGGACGGCATCCGACTGGAGGACTTCTTCCCGGTCTGCGCGGCGAGCATGGCGTACCAGGATCGGGTGTGGAGCGTCCAGTGGGACGCCGACGCGAACTTCCCGTTCTTCTGGAACAAGGGACTGTTCGCCGAGTGCGGGTTGGACCCGGAGCGACCGCCGACCACGATCGAGGAGATCGACGCGATGGCGGGGGAGATCAATCGGGTCGAACGCGGCCAGGCGGTCCAGGTAGGCATCCTGCCGTGGAGCCAGTACGGAGCGGCCAACTCGATGCTGACCTGGGGCTACTCCTTCGGCGGCAAGTTCTGGAAGCCTGGCACCAACGAGGTGACCACTGACGACGAACCGAACGTCCGAGCGCTGGAGTGGATGACCCGGTCCGCGCAGGCCGTCGGCGGCGCGCAGGCCGCTGTCAACATCGCGCCGCCGTCGTTGCAGATCCACCCGTTCTCCACCGGGAAGATCGGCATGACCTGCCTGGTCACCCCCAACCTGCTGCAGATCAAGCAACTGTATCCGGACCTCGATATCGGAGCGACCCTGCTCCCGTACCAGCCACCGGGCGCAACCAGGCCGGGCCAGGGCGCGTGGCTCGGCGGCTGGTCCTGCTTCATTCCGCGCACCGCGCCGAACGCCGACGCCGCGTGGGAGTTCATCAAGTGGTTCTCGATCTCCGACGAGGGCACCAAATCGCAATGGGACACAATCGGCTTCCCGGTCGGCTACGCCAAGGCAGCGGTCAACGCCGAGATCGCCGCCGATCCGGACGCCGGCGTTTACCACGAGACGTTGCGCAACATGGAAAACACCCGGCCGCTGGTGACGATCAGTGAATTCCACCACCAGCAGATGGAGACGACGGTCCAGGCCGCCGTCTATGGCCAACTGACGCCGAAACAGGCGCTGGAGCAGATCAAGAATCTGAGCCTGCGCGAGGCACAACGATTCGATCGGGTGGGGTGATCATCGATGGCAACGGTCGAGAGCGTTGAGAGTGCCGCACCCGCCGCCGGTCGGCGCCGGATGTCCCGTCGCGCCGCGAGCAACCTCAAGTGGGGACTGATCTTCTGCTCACCGGCGATCGCCGGCTTGTTGATCTTCACCGCCTATCCGGTGATTCGGACGGTGCAGGCCAGCTTCACCTCAGCGACCATGCTGACCCCAGGCCGCTTCGTCGGCTTCGACAACTTCGCCGACCTGTTCGGCGATCAGATGTTCTGGCGATCGCTCGGAAACACCGTCTACATCCTGATCTGGGCCGTGCCACTCGGCATCGTGGTGGCGATGGGTTTGGCGCTGTTACTGAATCTCAATGTCCGTGGCCGATCGATCTATCGGGTGCTCTTCTTTGTTCCGAGTATCGTGCCGCTGGTCGCTACCGCGGTGATCTGGTACTACGTTTTCAGCCCGCAGTACGGCATCGTCAACTCGATGCTTGGAGGGATCGGGATCACCGGCCCGTCCTGGCTGAGTGACCCTGCCTGGGCGAAGCCGGCGTTGATCATCATCGCGGTCTGGGGGGTCGGCAATCTGATGGTGATCATGCTGGCCGGCGTGCAGGACGTGCCGGTCGAGCTCTACGAGCAGGCAAAGATCGATGGTGCCGGAGTGTTGTCCCGGTTCCGGCATGTCACGCTGCCCTTCATGTCACCGCATCTGTTGTTCGCCTTGGTCACCGGGCTGATCGCCGGGTTCCAGTACTTCACCGAGGTGTTCGTGCTCACCAGCGGTGACGGGCGTCCGGCAGGGTCGACGATGGTTGCCGGCTTGTATCTGTACCAGAACCTATTCGCATTCTTCAAGGTCGGCTATGCGAGCGCATTCGCCTTGGTTCTGTTTCTACTGGCCGCCATCAGTGCCGTGATTGTCTTTCGGACGGTTGGCCGCCGGGTCTACTACGGGGGGAGTTGATCATGACTGATACGGCAACTGGCGAGTCTTTGGTCGGCGGACCGACGCAGACCCTGGCCGATGTGGAACCGCGGAAGCTCGAACAGCGGCGGAGGCCGCTGGTGCCGCGACTGTTGCTCGGCCTGGCCAAGCACGCGGTGCTGATCGGCCTGTCGATCGTGTTCATCGTCCCGCTGTTCTGGATGGTGACCGGGGCCTTCAAGACGGCAGCCGACATCAATGCCAGTCCGATCGTCTGGTTCCCGGGCCAGATCACCTTCGACAACTTCGTCCAAGCCGCACTGCTGTTCCCGCTGGGCCAGTATTTCCTGAACACCGCGATCGTCTCGGTGTTGTCAGTGGTCGGCGCGGTGTTCTCATCGGCGATGGTGGGCTACGGGCTGGCCCGGATCGAATGGCCGGGCCGGAACGTGCTGTTCGTGATCATCATCGCCACCATGATGATCCCGTTCTACGTCACGATGTTCCCGGCGTTCGAGATCTTCCGAACCTTGAACCTGACCAATACCTGGGCACCCTTGATCATCCCGCACTGCCTGTGCGTTCCGGTGTACATCTTCCTGCTCCGCCAGTTCCTGCGGTCGCTGCCACGGGAGTTGTCGGAGAGCGCCCGGATCGACGGTGCGAACGAGTGGCAGATCTTCATCCGGGTGATCCTGCCGCTGATCAAGCCGGCGTTGGTCGCGGTCGGCCTGTTCCAGTTCCTGGCTTCCTGGAACGACTTCCTGGGTCCATTGATCTATCTGTCCGACCCGAACCTGTACACGATCTCGCTCGGCCTGAGCTTCTTCAGGGGCGAGTACGCCTCGGAGTACGGCCCATTGATGGCAGTCAGCACCCTGGCCATCCTGCCGGTGATCATCTTGTTCTTCGTGGCCCAGCGGACCTTCATCCAGGGCATCACTCTGACTGGTGTGAAGGGCTGATTCTTCTTCTTGTAGTGGTCTCGGTACTCCCGCGTCGGGGTCTGGGGGATAGGTGCGCGGGCAACCATCCGCCCGCGGGTGATCATGGTGCCGCTGCCGCCATCCAGGCGCCTGCGTGCTCCCGCCAGGCCCGTCCACGCCCGCGCACCTATCCCCCAGACCCCAACGCTCCCATTTGACCGTCAACTCTCTTTACCGCCAAAGCCGAGCGCTGATCGGACCTATCGCCCCCCGCCACACCGAGCGCGAATCTTGATCACGACGGTGAAGGGGACCCGAGTCAGCGACGCGAGGCGGTGATCGGGTCGCGGTGATCGGGGTCGCGATGATCGGATTGCGCTGATCGGGTTGCGGGTGATCGGATCGTGCAGATCAGGTCCCGGTGATCAAGTCGCGGCGATCAAGTGGCGGCGCCACCGCGACTGGATGATCGCGGCGATGATCATGGCGATGCGGCTGTGGGTGTGGATATGTGGACACAGAATGTGGATGACGGATACGGAGCCCGTACCACCTCGCCGAGTTGTCAGAACTGAGTTGCGCTATAGGGCAACTGAGTTCTGACAAGTCGGCTCAAAGGGGAGTCACCGGCGGAGCGGCGTAAGGGGAGCCGTCACCGTCGTGACAAGATCCGCGCTCGGTGAGGCAGTGGAGCAAGATCAGATCAGCGCTCGGCTGCGGCGGACAAAAGAGTGTGCAAGCAGAGGGAGTGGTGGGGTCTGGGGGATAGGTGCGCGGGCGTGGACGGGCCTGGCGGGAGCACGCGGGCGCCTGGATGGCGGCAGCGGCACCATGATCACCCGCGGGCGGATGGTTGCCCGCGCACCTATCCCCCAGACCCCACCACGGAACCAAGCCTCACAACCCAGAAAACAAGATCATCCCGGGCCCCGAAGAAGAGATCGGAGCCCGGGATGACCCGGATAGAGCTACTGCAGGATCACAGACCAGCGGACCCGGCGGCTTCACCCTCGGCGACTGCTGCCGCCTTGCGCTCGGCTGCCTTCTCCTGCAGGGCGAGTTCGCGATCCTCCGGGGCGGCCCGACGGGCTGCGGCCGGGGGCTGCAGGTCGACGAACTGGCCGGAGAGCTCACCGCGGACGCGGTTGTCGGCGCCGGTCGGAGCCGGGTCGTTGCCCTCGCCGCCCAGGTTGCCGCGGATGATGTTGCCGTTCACCGCGACCCCGCCGGCGTTGTTGGCGATCAGGACGTTGCCACCGAAGTAGTTGACGTCGGAGCAGTCGTCGATCAGGCCGCCGCCACCGACCTGCAAGGTGCCGTTGCCGTCCAGCGTGGCATTGCCGTCGATCTCGCTGCCGCAGACGACGGAGCCGTCCACGCTGCCCTTCACGCTCAGCGTGCCGGTCAGGGTCGAGTCGATCACGTCGGTGTAGACGGTGCCGTCACCGGCCACCGAGCCGGCGACCTTGCTGCCACCGAGGTACAGCTCGCCGGAGGCGGACTGCACGTTCTTGGTGATGCTGGTGTCCTCGAAGTAGGCGAACGGAACGATCGAGTCGTCCGCCGGTGCCAGGCCGGCGTAGCCCGCGGCGAGGCCGGAGCCGCCGCCGAAGGTGGTGCCGTAGCCGCCGCGGCTGGTGATCTTGCCGGTGATGGCGGTGTTGTAGGCGTCCAGGTAGCCGTTCTCGGCCACGATGACGGTGCTCTTGAAGACGCCGTCGGTGACGACCAGGTCGGCGCCGGCCTGGACCGTCACCTTCCCCTCGACGGTGGTGCCCTCGAGCACGCAGGACTTGTCGGCGGGCACGACGAGGTCACCCGGAACGGTGACGGCGCCGCCGGTGCCGACGCACCGGGTGACGAGATCGGCGGAGGCCTGGGTGGTCGCGGCTCCGGCCAGAGCGACCCCGGCCAGCGAGGCCAGGGCGAGAATGGTACGGGTTTTCATGTCTGGTGTTTCCCCCTGTGAGTGCTTGAACCACAGCTTGATGAGCGCACGGTGCTCGACGTAAATGGCCACAGCATTGACGCATCGGGTCAGCCACGTGACGTTGTGGATGCCCATTGGCGTCGCTAGAAGGTAACCCGGCGATCGGGGGTCGTCAACAACTTCCGCTCGGTGTTCCACCGTTGTCAAGGACCACCGACGGCGTGTCCGACGAATCCGAGAAACCCGGCAGAAACCTGGTCGAAACTCTGGCGAACTACGCCGATCGCTGCGAGGATCTACCGTAATCATCGGATGAATTTGAGCGGCGCGCAGCGCCGACGCAATCGGAGGAGTACGGCGATGACGCAGGACCACGCATGGTTCACGCATGATCGATTCGGGATGTTCGTCCACTGGGGCCTCTACGCACTGCCGGCTCGGCACGAGTGGGTGATGCACCGGGAACAGACCAAGATCGCGGACTACGAGCGGTATCTGCGCTACTTCGAGGCCGACCTGTACAACCCCGAGCAGTGGGCCGAGACAGCCAAGAGTGCCGGCATGAAATACGTGGTGCTGACCACCAAGCACCACGAGGGCTTCTGCCTGTGGGACTCGGCGCTGACCGACTACAAGATCACCAACACCCCGCACGGCAAGGACGCGATCGGCCCGTACGTCGAAGCACTGCGGGCGGCCGGGCTGAAGGTCGGTTTCTACCACTCGCTGATCGACTGGCACCATCCCGACTACACGATCGACGTGATCAATCCGCGTCGTGAGGACGACGACATCCCGGAGCAGAACGAGGGCCGCGACATGGCCCGCTACCGGGAATATCTGCACGGGCAGGTCCGGGAACTGCTGACCAAGTACGGCAAGATCGACTACCTCTTCTTCGACTTCTCCTACCCCGGTCGGGAGCACCCCAACGGCGGCGCCCCGGGCAAGGGCCACCAGGACTGGGACTCGGAGACCCTGATGGCGCTCTGCCGGGAACTGCAGCCGGGCATCGTGATCAACGACCGGCTGGACATTCCCGGCGACCTGGTCACCCCGGAGCAGTATCAGCCGAGCGGGCCGATGCTCCGTGACGGCAAGCTCGTGCTCTGGGAGGCCTGCCAGACCCTGAACGGCAGCTGGGGTTACGACCGGGACAACGACGACTACAAGTCACCCGAGTTGTTGATCAAGATGCTGATCGACGGCGTGGCCAAGGGCGGCAACCTGCTGCTCAACGTCGGCCCGACCGGCCGCGGCGAGATCGACCCGCGGGCCCGCGCCACCCTGGCCGAGATCGGCGACTGGATGGACTACAACGACCGCTCCATCTACGGCGCCGGGCCGGCCGAGTTCACCGCGCCGGCCGACTGCCGCTTCACCCAGAACGGCGACCGGCTCTATCTGCATCTCTTCTCCTGGCCGCTGAAGCACGTCCATCTGGCCGGCCTGGGTGGTCGGGTGGAGTACGCGCAGTTCCTGCACGACGCGTCCGAGATCGCCTTCACCGAGGCCGATCCGCACGCGGTGGCCCAGAACACCAGTCCTGGGGCGCAGGACCCTGGGACTGTGACCTTGACCTTGCCCGTACGGCCGCCGCAGGTTGCCGTGCCGGTGGTGGAGATCTTCCTCAAGTAGATCTCTTCCTTTCTCCGGAGTAGTGGCTGCCGCGGTGGGGTCTGGGGGGTCGGTGCGCTGGCTACCATCCGCACGCGGCGGCCTTGGGTGCCTGCTGCCGCTGTTCGGGGTGCGTGCTCCCGCCAGACCCAGCCACGCCAGCGCACAGACCCCCAGACCCCACCGCTCCCTTTCGCTACCGCATATTTTTACCGCCACAGCCGAGCGCTGATCGGGTCTGTTGCGGCTGCCTCAGCGGAGCGGTTGGGGTGATCGCGACGGTGACGCCGGGGCGTGTCGGTCCTTGAGGTGGCGGACGGCTGGTCACCGCGAGACTACGAGCGGAGGGTTGGGTGTTCGTTCCCTGAGCTTGTCGAAGGGCAGGCATGATCGCGGCGTTGAATGAACTCGTCAGTTCGTTGAAGGATCTGATGACCCGTGGCTTGCCCTTCGACAGGCTCAGGGAACGACCCCCCAAGCCTCCGCAGGTAGTTCTTCGATTTCGAATATCGGGGTGCGGGGAGGTCGCGGGGGATGTTGACTGGGGGCATGTCTACACGTACCGCGCCGCATCTCGCCAAGCCTGAGTTGGTCACGACTACTGACGAGACCAAGGACGACTTCTTTGCCGCGATCGCGCGCGGTTTTCATGACACCTACGATGCCGAGGCGTGGTCGGCGTCGCGGGAGCTGTTCGAGCCGGAGCGGAACTTCGGCCATCGGGTGGACGACCGGTGGGTGTCCAGCTGTGGGGCGTACACGCGGGAGATGGCCACGCCGGGTGGCTCGGTGCCGGTCGCGGCCGTCACCGTGGTCACCGTCGCGCCGGGCTATCGCCGGCGCGGGCTGCTGACCGAGATGATGCGGCATCAGCTGACGGTGGACGTGATCGATCGCGGCGTCGAGCCGTTGGCCCTGCTCTGGGCCTCCGAGTCGTTGATCTACGGGCGGTTCGGATACGGGCGCGCCACGTCGCTGCTCAGCCTCTCCGGCAAGACCCGCGAGCTGGCCTACCTGCCCGGGGTCGATCTCGGTGGGGGCTCCGTGGACGAGGTCAGTGTCGAGGAGTATCTGGCTGCGGCGCCGGCCGCGCGGGACGCGTTCTTCGCCGATCGGCCGGGCGCGCTGTCCCGGAGCGAACTGTGGTGGAAGGGCATGGTGCACGATCCGGAGGCCTGGCGCCGCGGGGCGTCCGCCCGCCGGTTCCTGCTGCACTACACCGCCGACGGGACGCCGGACGGGTTCGCCAGCTTCCGGACCAAGTGGACCGACGGCGGCGGCGAGGTGACGATCAACGATCTCGACGCGGCGACTCCGCAGGCCTACGCTCGGCTGTGGCGGTTCCTGCTCGACCTCGACCTGATCCGGCAGTTCCGGATCCACCATGTGCCGGTCGACGAGCCGCTGCGCTACCTGGTCGCCGATCAGCGGGCGATCAAGACCGAGTTGCACGACGCGACGTACGCCCGGTTGACCGACATCCCACGGTCGCTGCAGGCCCGGACGTACGCGACCGAGCTCGACGTGGTGCTCGACGTGGCCGACACGTTCCTGCCGGAACTGGCCGGTCGCTACCGGGTGCAGGCCGGGCCGGAGGGTGCGACCGTGGCGCGCACCGACGCGGCGGCCGACATCAGCCTGACCGTCCGCGACCTCGGCACGATCTATCTCGGCGGCACTCCGCTGGCCACGTTGCAGCGGGCCGGCCTGATCGACGAGCACACCGAAGGCAGCGTGCGGGCCCTCGACCGGGCCTTCGGCTCCCCGCGGCCGCCGTTCTGCCCAGACGATTTCTGAGCCATGCCGACTTGTCAGAACTGAGGCTTGCTATAGCGAGCACCAGTTCTGACAAGTCGGCGGGGAGTTCCGCGATGTGAATGGCAAGTATTGGCAAGCGTTTGCCCTCGATGGTTAGCCCCGCTTAGGGTCAGGAATCGTGACCACATGGACGTTGTCCGGCTTCGGTGACGAGATCGACCCCGACCCGGTCGTACAGATCGCGGTCCTGCAGGCGCTCGGCGCGAACCACCTCGAGGTGCGCAGTGCCTGGGGCACCAACATCGTCGAGCTGACCGATGATCAACTCTCCCGGCTCAAGATCATTCTCCAAGACCGCGGGATGGGCGTCTCGGCGATCGCGTCACCGATCGGCAAGGTCGACGTCGCCCAGCCGATCGAGGCCGAGCTGAAGCGGTTGGATGCCGCGATCAACGCCGCCCAGCAGCTCGGCGCCGGGTTCATTCGGATCTTCTCCTTCTACCGGGGCGAAGGGATCGCGGTCGAGGCGATCCGGGACCAGGTGATCGATCACCTCGGTGCGCTGGCGGAACGGGCCGGTCAGGCCGGTCTGGTGCTGCTGCACGAGAACGAGAAGGGCATCTACGGCGACGTCCCGGCCCGGGTGCACGACTTGATCACCGGCGTCGACTCGCCCGCGCTGAAGGTCGCCTGGGACAACGCCAACTTCGTCCAGTGCGGTGTCCGGCCCCACACCGACGGCTTCGAACTGCTGCTGCCGCACCTTGCCTACCTGCAGGTGAAGGACGCCAAGGCCGACACCGGCCAGGTGACGCCGGCCGGCGAGGGCGACGGCCAGCTGGCCGAGACGGTGGCCGGGCTCCGTGATCACGGATTCGACGGCTTCGCCTCGCTCGAACCGCATCTCGCCATCGCCGGCCAGCTCGGCGGATTCTCCGGGCCGGCCGCCTTCGGACGCGCGGCACGTGCCTTCGCCTTCCTCACCCACACCCAAGGAGTGAATCTTCGATGACGACTGACCCCACGAGCACGGCGGGGCCCGGACCGACCCGGATCGTGATCATCGGTTGCGGCATCATCGGCAAGCACCACGCCCTGGTGGCGACCAAACACCCGGACTTCGTGGTGGCCGGACTGGTCGACACCGATCCGGCGGCGATGGAGCTGGTCGCCGAGGTCGTGGTCGAGGCGGGCGGTGACCGGCCGGGCTCGTACCCGAGCATCGCCGAGGCGCTCGCCGCCGGCGCCGACGCGGCGGCGGTCTGCACCCCGAGCGGGCTGCACCTGGACCAGGCCGAGGAGTGCCTGGCGGCCGGCGTGCACCTGGTGATCGAGAAGCCGCTGGACGTCAGCGTGCAGCACGGCGTCGAGTTCGCCCGGTTGGTCGAGGTCGCCGAGGAGCGCGGTCAGGTGGTCAGCGTGATCAGTCAGCACCGGTTCGATCCGGGCAGCCAGGTGGTCCGCAAGATCATCGAGGAGAAGAAGCTGGGCACCGTCACCTCGGCGATGGCGAGCATGGCCTGGTTCCGCAGCCAGCAGTACTACGACTCCGGCGACTGGCGCGGCACCTGGGCGCTGGACGGCGGCGGCGCGGTGATGAACCAGGGCGTGCACACCGTCGACCTGCTGCGCTGGTTCCTCGGCCGGCCGACCGAGATCTTCGCCCACACGGCGCAGCTGGCCCACGACCGGATCGAGATCGAGGACACCGCGACGGCGACGATCAGGTTCGAGTCCGGCGCGCTGGCGGCGCTGCACCTGACCACCGCCGCCTACCCCGGGCTGACCGTCCGGCTGCAGGTGCACGGCTCGCTCGGCTCGGCGATCATCGACAACGACGAGCTCAAGTATCTGCACGCCGGCGACGGTGAGGTCGACGCCAACCTGCGCAGCGCGAAGACCCGGGGCAACCAGGCCGAGCAGGCCGCCGCCAAGGCCGAGGACGAGTTCTCCGGCAGCCGGAACGACCCGAACTCCTTCCTGGCCGGGCATCTGCGCCAGTACGACGACATCGCCGCGGCGATCAAGGACGGCAGCCGGCCGCTGGTCGACACCCAGGAGGCGCTGCTCTCGCTCGCTCTGGTCCGGGCGATCTACGTGTCGGCGACGCTCGGGCAACCGGTCGCCTTCGACGATGTGTTGCACGGCAAGTACGACGACGTCGAGGCCGTGATCAAGGGCCGTCCCGCTGAGGTCGAAGCAGCCTCTCGATGACGGAGGACCTCTCGACCGGGGGCCCTGGCCCGCGCCGGGCACGGCTGGCGCATCTCGGACTGGGCGCGTTCCATCGCGCCCACCAGGCCTGGTACACCCACCGGGCCAACCTCGATCAGCCGGGCGATCCCTGGCTGATCACCGCTTTCACCGGCCGGCAGGTCGAGCTGGCCCGGGTGCTGACCGATCAGGGTGGTCGCTACACCTTGATCGAACGGGCCGCCGACGGTGATCATGCGTCGACGATCGAGAGCCTGGCCGCGGCCGTGCCCGGCGGCGATCTCGAGACCTGGCGCTCGGTGCTGGCCGATGATCAGATTGCGGTGCTGACGACCACGGTGACCGAGGTCGCGTACCGGATCGATGATCAAGATCGGCAGCGGCTGGCCGCCGGCGAGGCCGGCAGCTCGGTCCCGGCCCGGATCGTCGACGGGCTGCGCGGCCGGCACCGCTCCGGTGGGGCGCCGATCGCGATGCTCTGCTGCGACAACCTGACCGACAACGGCAGCATGCTCCGCGGCCGGGTGCTCGAGCTCGCTGGTGATCTTGGTGCCGACTTCGCCGACTGGGTCGCCGGATCGGTCACGTTCCCGTCCAGCATGGTCGATCGGATCACTCCGGCGACCACGGCGGATGATCTTGTCGTGGCCAAGGAGCTGGCCGGCTGGGACGATCGCGCGCCGGTGATCACCGAACCGTTCGCCGAGTGGGTGATCGCGGGCGACTTCCCGGCGGGACGACCGGCCTGGGACGTCGCCGGGGTCCGGTTCGTCGACGACGTGCGGCCGTACGAGCAGCGCAAGTTGTGGCTGCTCAACGGCGCGCACTCCCTGCTCGCCTACCTCGGCCTGCAACGTGGGCTGAGCACGATCGCCGAGGCAATGGGCGATCCGGTCTGTGTCGCGGCGATGGAGGACGCGTGGCGGGACGCCGCCGCGGTGCTGCCGTTCGAGCAGCCCGAGATCGATGCCGCGTCCGCGGCCCTGCGCGATCGGTTCGGCAATCCGCGGATCCAGCACCGGCTGGCCCAGATCGCCGCCGACGGTTCGCAGAAGTTCCCGGTCCGCTTCGGCGAGGTGTACCGGAGCCGGCGAGCCGCCGGACTTGATCATGGAACCGCACTGCCGATCGCTGCGGCGGCCTGGATCCGCCATCTCGGCACCGACCTGGTCAACGACGCCGGGGCGGCCGAGTTGATCACCGCCCTGACCCGGGCCGGCAGTGACCGGGATCGGGTCCGGCTCGCCCTGGCCGTGCTCGGCCCGGAGGCGGCCGAGGATAATGATCTTGCCCGGGACACCGAAGCCCGGCTCACCGAGTTACGAAGCGTAGGAGCACAGACGTGAAGATCGAACGCGCCGAGGTGATCGTCACCTCGCCGGACCGCAACTTCGTCACCTTGAAGTTGACCACCGACGACGGGATCACCGGGATCGGCGACGGCACGCTGAACGGCCGTGAGCTCGCGGTCGCCTCGTATCTGAGCGAGCACGTGGTGCCGCTGCTGATCGACCGCGACGCGCACCGGATCGAGGACACCTGGCAGTTCCTCTACCGCAGCGCCTACTGGCGTCGCGGCCCGGTCACCATGGCCGCGATCGCCGCGGTCGACGTGGCGCTGTGGGACATCAAGGCGAAGTCGGTCGGACTGCCGCTCTACCAGCTGCTCGGCGGGGCCAGCCGGGAAGGGATCCTGGCCTACGGGCACGCCAGCGGCAAGGACACCGAGGCGTTGTTCGACAGCGTCCGATCCCATCAGGAGCAGGGATACCGGGCGATCCGGATCCAGACCGGCGTGCCCGGCCTGAAGTCGATCTACGGGGTCGCGGCCAACGTCACCCAGCCCGGTAACGAGGGCAAGCGCTACGACTACGAGCCGGCCCAGCGGGCCCTGCGACCGGCCGAGGAGGACTGGGACACGCGCGCCTACCTGCGTCACCTGCCGACCGTCTTCGAGTCGGTCCGCAGCGAGTTCGGCCCGGAGTTGCCGCTGCTGCACGACGGCCATCACCGGATGACGCCCATCCAGGCGGCCAAGCTGGGCCAGGCCCTGGAGCCGTATGACCTGTTCTGGCTCGAGGACTGCACGCCGGCGGAGAACCAGCAGGCGCTGCGCCTGGTCCGCGAGCACACGACGACGCCGCTGGCGATCGGCGAGGTGTTCAACACCGTCTGGGACTACCAGGGCTTGATCAGCGAGCAGTTGATCGACTACGTCCGCAGCGCGGTCACCCACACCGGCGGCGTCACCCACCTGAAGAAGATCTTGGAATTCGCCGCGCAGTACCAGATCAAGTCCGGCATCCACGGCCCGACCGACATCTCCCCGGTCGGCATGGCCGCCGCCCTGCATCTTGATCTTGCGATCCACAACTTCGGGATCCAGGAATACATGAAGCACGGCGACGCTACGAACCGGACCTTCCAGCAGTCGTTCAGCTTCGACGACGGCTACCTGCATCCCGGTGATCAGCCGGGCATCGGGGTCGAGCTGGACGTCGATGAGGCCGGCAAGTATCCGTACCAGACGGCCTATCTGCCGTACAACCGGCTGGCCGACGGGACCGTGCACGACTGGTGATCACATCCGGGGGCACCCCCGGTGACGTTCCCTGAGCCGATCGACCGGTTCAGGGAACGATCCAGGCGTCAGATGCAGACCAGGCCGAGCAGGTCGATGATCTTGCACTCCCGCTCGTCCTCGTCGCCGTCCCCGGGCTGCTGGGATCCGGTCGTCGCGGAGGCGGACGGTGACGGCGTCGGATCGCTGGGCTCGGCGGTCGGTGTCGGTGTCGGCTCCGGGTCTTTCGGCGGCGTGCTGCTCGGGGCCGGCTGCTCGCTGGGTGCCGGCGCCTTGCTGGCCTCCTTGGACGGCTCGGGCGACCGGGTGGGCTCGGGTTCCTTGGTCGGCTCGGGTTCCTTGGTGGGTGCCGGTTCCTTGGTGGGTGCCGGTTCCTTGGTCGGTTCCGGTTGCCGCGGCTGCTCGGTGGGCTTGGCGGACTTCGGCGGCTGCGGAGCCGGGCTGTCATCGTCGGCGTCGTCGGGCTCGTCGTGCCCGCGAGGGCTCTCCGATCGAGGCCCCACCGGCGGGCCTTCGTTGTCGTCCGGTTCCGGCTCGGCCGTCCCGGGCGTGCTCGATCGCTGATTCCGATCGGCCGCCCGGCGGGCCTCGTCCAACTCCGCCTGCCGCTCCGCAGCTCGCCGGGCCGCCTCGGCATGATCCGAGTCACCCTCGGCGTCGCCCCAGCCGGCCGGCGAGACGATGTCACTGCCGGCGGCGGGGTCGGGTTGGTATTGGTACAGCACCGTGGTGGTGCCGATGGCGAGGGTCAGACCGAATCCGGCGCACATCAGCAGGAGTCCGCGGACTCCGCCGGTCCGTGCGATGAAGCCCTTACGGTCGGGTGAACCGTTGGCCGGCCGCCGCAGGGCGCGCCGTGGCTGATCTGAACTGTCCGGTGGGAACGCAGGTCGGCCGGGCACCGAGTGGACCTCCTCCACCGCGCCATCGGGCCCCCCGACGCGGGAATCTGTTCCAACGGCCGAACGTCCCCGATCGACGTCCGTTGTCAGACTTCGGCTGAACCACTACACGCACGAACCGATTGGACCGATTCGGCGACGCGCCAAGGCTACTGAGCCGACGGGTCTCCGCGTAACCGGCTTCAAGAAATCTTGATCTTGTCCTGCGGTGGGCCACAGGTTCCCAAGATCAAAGCCGACTGATCCGAAAGGTGGCACCCATGTCGGATCAGTCGGCTTTTCGGGTCAGAGGCAGACCAGGCCGAGCAGATCGATGATCTTGCACTCCCGATCGTCGTCGCCGGCCTTCGGCGGCTTCGGGCTCTTGGTCGGCGGTTTGCTCGGCTTGGGATCCTTGGTCGGCGGCTTGGTGGGCTCCTTGGTCGGTTCCGGCCGCTTGGTCGGCTCCTCGGTCGGCTCGGGCTTCTTCGTCGGCTCCGGTTCCTCGGTGGGCCGGCTCGTCGGCTCGGGCTTCTTGGTGGGCTCCGGTTCCTTCGTCGGCTCCGGCTCCCGGGTGGGTTCCTTGGTCGGCGGGGGCGGCTGGGGAGCCTTGGTCGGCGGCTGGGTCGCCCGCGGTTTCTTCGTGGGCGCGACCCGTTTCGGCTCCGGGGTGGGCGGGGCCTCGTCGTCGGCGGCGGGTGCCGGCTCGTCCACCGTGCCCTGCGGGCTCCGCTCCGGCTCTCGTACCGGCGGGTCGGCCTCGTCGTCGTCCGCCGGCGGCTGCCGCTCGTCGGCGGGCGGGATGGGCTCGGCCGGCGCCTCGGTCGGTGCCGGCGGGCCGGTCGGCGTCGGGGCGGGATCGAACAGGGTGCCGACTCCGGTTCGGTCGGACTGGCGGCTGCGCTCTTCGGCCTCGCGCCGGGCCTGCTCCAGCTCGCGCTGTCGCTCCTCGGCCTGCCGTTCGGTCTCCGACTTGCTGGGCTGCTCGGCGCCGGCCTTCCAGACGCCGGGGATGATCACCCGGCTGCCGGGCGCCTGCGGTGAGGTGGACAAACCCTGGTTGCCGAGAACCGCTGTCGTACTGATGGCGAGCGAGAGGCCGAATCCGGCGCCGATCACCAGAAGTCGGCGGAGGCCGGTGGATCTGGCCAGGGGTCTTGGCCCGGATGGGTCTTTCGGCGGCGCTGCGGCACGCTTCGGGTGAGTCGATGGATCGGACGGGGCTGCGGGTCGGCCTGACACCGAGTAGGACCTCCTCCAACCGCGCCTTCGGGCCCCCGGCGCGTACCTGCTGCAACGGCGAACGTCCCCGATCGACGTCCGTTGTCAAACGTGTCTGACGCAAGATTTCAATCGCGGGACCCGGAGTCGACCCGCAGTCGAAGGATTCAGGTTACCCAGCCTGTGCACCGACCGGAACCCGATCCGGCCATCCACTTTCGGCAGTCTCAGCGGCCGGACCGCCGGCACCGACGCTGCCGGTTTCGCGTCCGCGAGTTATCGTGGTGGTGAACGACAGGGGAGCGCCGAGCCCAAGGGGCGCTGAGAGTGCGACACATCGCAGACCCTCGAACCTGATCCGGTTGACACCGGCGTAGGGAGTCGGGCCATCTCGAGCCGCGACGGAGCAATCCGTCCGGCTTCCCTTCCACAACCTGGAAGGACCTGATCATGACCACCGAGACCTCAGCAGCGGACCCGCATCTTGCGACCGGACCGCTGCTCCGCTGGCGTACCGTCGATCTGATCACCGCGGTGATGATCGGCGTCGCGTTCGGCATCGCCTTCATCGGCTGGGCGCAGGTGACCAACCTGACCCAGCCGCTCTTCCTCGCCCTGCCGCCGCTGGGCGGTCTGCTCGGCGGCTTCTGGTGGCTGCCGGCCGTCGTCAGCGGGCTGATCATCCGGCGGCCCGGTGCGGCACTGCTGGCGATGCTGGTCGGCGCCAGCGTCGAGCCGCTGCTGGGTGGACAGTGGGGGATCAGCACGCTGGGCTCCGGCCTGTTCCAGGGGATCGGGGTCGAGCTCGGCCTGTTGATCTTCGGCTACCGGCGCTTCACCGCCTTGTCGGCGATGCTCGGCGGTCTGCTCGCCGGCCTGCTGGAGACCCCGTACGAATGGCTGACCTACTACCAGGAATGGGCGCCGCCCTTCATCCTGATCTACGGCATCGCGATGATGATCTCCGGCGCCCTGCTCGGCGGACTGGTCGGCCTGGCCCTGGTCAAGGCCCTGACCGCCACCGGCGTCCTGGCTCCCTTCCCGCCGGGCCGCGAACGCGCCGCAGCCCACCGGATCTGATCACCCGTGGCCGGAGGACCGCGAGCCGACCGGAGCCGGTCGATCGCGCTGGGCGGGAGTGCGGGGTCGAGGGTCGCCGGCGGGTCCTCGATCGCATACGGACGCGCCGAGTGGGACGAATCCCGGCTGCGCGACCATCAGAGAACCGGGAACGTCCCACTCGGCGAGGAGAAGCGGACTCGGGTCGAGGCCGATTTGGTCGGGGCCGGGTGGGTCGGCATCCATGTCTGGTGACGGCGAATCGATGCCGGTCGACGTCGGGTGGGGGCCGACCGAAGGCAGATCCGGGTCGGGCGCCATCGGCGACTCCTGGACGGACGTCGGACCGACCCGAGCAGCACGAACGCCCCGTCGCCGAGTGGGACGATTCCCGCCTTCGCAGCGCTCGGCGAGCCGGGAAACGGCACAGTCGGCGAGCCTGTCGGGGTCCGCTGGGTCTGTGCGGGGTGGGGTGAGGATCCATGGCGGGTGAGGGTGAGTCGGGGGCGGTCGGGGCCGGCCTGACCGGCGATGGGCTGAGGGCCGGTGATCACGACAGATCCGGGTCGGGCGTCGCTGGATCCGGGCGAGAAGTCGTCACGTCGACGGACAAGGGCTCAGGGTCGGGCGAAGTGGTCGTCTCCGGGCTGAGTTGGCGTCCGCACGGGCGGCGGGAGCCGACCTTGCGCGATCTGACGCTGAGCTTGCGGCCCGGGGAGCGGGTGCTGCTGGCCGGGGCGAGCGGGTCCGGGAAGTCGACGCTGCTCCGGCTGCTGGCCGGATTGGCGGACGAGAGCCTGGGCGAGCTGACCGGTGAGTTGCGTACGCCTGGAGGTGACCGGCCGGGTGGGGCGGGACTGCTGTTGCAGGACCCGACGCACGCGGTGGTGGCGGAGCATGCCGGCCGCGATGTCGCGTTCGGGCCGGAGAATCGGCGCGCGGAGCGGCCGGAGATCGCCGATCGGGTGGAACGGGCGCTGGCCGCGACCGGCTTCCCGTACTCGGCGGCGCGACGGTCCACTGAGCTCTCCGGCGGCGAGCAGCAACGGCTCGCGCTGGCCGGTGCCCTCGCCCTCGACCCCGACCTGTTGTTGCTGGACGAGCCGACGGCGATGCTCGATCCGGACGGGGCCGCGACGGTCCGGGACGCGGTGATCGGCGCCGTCGGCGATCGGCCGATCACCGTGGTCGTCGTCGACCATCGCCCCGACGCCTGGCTCGACTTCTGCGACCGGATGCTGGTCCTCGATCCCACCGGCCGACTGCTCGCCGACGGTCCCGCCCGGACGGTGCTGGCCGAGCGGCGCGCCGAGCTACTGGCGGCCGGGGTCTGGGTGCCGGGCGAACCGCCGCCGGACCCGGTCCGGGTGGAATGGCCGAGCACGTATCCGGCCGAGCCGAGTTCTTCGATGAGGATCGAGCTCGGTTCGCCTCCCCTCGCTCGGGGTGCACGAGACTCGGCAGCAGGAGCTGCCTCCTCGGCGGGCGACCCTCCGATGGACCCGGGGCGCGGCGCGGCCGCGGAACGTGCGCTGGTCTATCGCGTTCGCGGGCTGACCTTCGGCCCACCGGCGCGAGGTGCTCGGGATTCCGGCCGCGCCGATTCGTTGGTCGAGGACCTGGAGCTGGACCTGCACCGCGGCGACCTGGTGGCGGTGCAGGGCCGCAGCGGGAGCGGCAAGTCGACCCTGCTCCGCGTCCTGGCCGGCCTCCTCCCCGCCAGCGAGGGAGAGGTGATCGTCGAGAGTGGACCTATCGACGCCGAATCGGCGACTTCACGTCGACAAGGTCACACTCGGCGCACTGCGGAGGGGATTTCGCTGCGGCGGGTGGCGAAGAGGTCGCGGGAGTTGGCGCGGGTGGTGGCGTGGCAGCCGCAGCATGCGGAGCAGCAGTTGACCCGGCGGACCGTAGCGGCGGAGGTGCTGGCGACCAGCGAGGCGGTGTTCGCCGATCACCCGGCGGAGTTGGCGGCCGCGCGGCGGCGGGCCGAGGCGCTGCTGGTCGCGCTCGGCCTGGATCGGTTGCGTGGTGCGGATCCGTACCAACTGTCGGGGGGTGAGCAGCGCCGGGTTGCGCTCGCGGCCGCGGTGGCGCACCGGCCCGCGGTAGTGCTGTTGGACGAGCCGACGGTGGGTCAGGATCGGCGGACCTGGGCCGCGGTGGCCGGCGTGATCGAGGCGTTGCGGGCGGACGGGACCGCGGTCGTCGTCGCCACCCACGACGCCGACCTGGCCGACCGGACCGATCAGCGGCTGACCCTGGGCGCATCCCTCGAAGCACCGGCCGCTCGGCCCGATCACCGGATCGCGCCGGTGATCGATCCCGGCGATCCGCCGGCCGCACAGTGCAATCCGGCGGCGCTGCTGCTGATCGCGCTCGGCGCGGCGATCGGCTCCTTCTTCGTCGACCACTGGCTGGTCGGGGTGCTCACCCTGGCGCTGACCGTGTTGCTCGCACCGCTCGCGGTGCGCGGGGTCCGGTCCACGCTGGCCCGGCTGACTCCGGTGACGTTGGCGGCGCTGACGGTCGGCTGGTCGGCGCTGGCGTTCTCCGACCGCGGCTTCCTGGCGGCACAGTCCTGGCCGATAGCTGCCGCCGAGATCACCCGGATCGGCTGTCTGGTGATCCCGGGGGTGCTGCTGATCCCGTCGCTGCCGCCGAGCCGGCTCGGCGATGCGCTGGCCCAGCGGTGCCGGCTGTCGCACCGGCCCGTGGTCGCCGTCTCGGCCGGCCTGCTCCGGCTGCAGCAACTGCTGGACGTGTGGCGGACCATGGCCGACGTCCGGCGCATCCGCGGGCTCGATCCGGGCCGGTCGCCGGCCGGCCGGGTCCGGCATGCGGCCGGGATGACCTTCGCCCTGCTGGTGTACGCCCTCCGCGCGGCTCAGGAACTCGCGTTGTCGATGGATGCCCGCGGCTTCGCCGGCGCTCGGCGCCGCACCTTCGCGTTGCCGTCGCCATGGCGGGGTGTCGACTGGATGTGCGTCGGCGTCGCGACCTTGCTGGTCGCGACGCCGATCGTGCTGGGACTGCTGATCAACTGAACTTGCCGGTGAGGTTGCATCGGACCTGCCCTTCGACAGGCTCAGGGAAAGAAGTCCTCGGCTCAGGGAACGAGGGTCAGAGGTATTCCTCGATCGAGGCGAGCAGGACGGACTTGGCCTTGGCGCCCTTGAAGGCCTTGACCAACTCGCCGCCGACGTACACCTGGATGGTGGGCAGGCCGAGCACGTGGTTGTTGGCCGGGGTCACCGGGTTGGTGTTCGTGTCCATCTTGACGAACGTCACCTTGTCGCCGTGCGCCTGGGCCAGCTCTTCGATCACCGGGGCGACCTGCTTACACGGCCCGCACCAGTCGGCCCAGTAGTCGACCATGACCGGCTTGTCCGACTTCAACACGACCTGGTCGAAGTTCTCGTCGGTGACTTCGGTGACAGCGCTCATCTTTCCTGCTTCCTTCTGGGTTCTGCGGGCCAGTGTGGCCCGGATCTCTGAAAGTTCAGACGCCGGCCGCTACCGGCACCTGGGTGACCTCGTCCGCCAAGTCGGCGAGGTAGCGCTCGGCATCCAGCGCCGCGGAACAGCCGGTGCCGGCCGCGGTGATCGCCTGCCGATAGGTGTGGTCGACCAGGTCGCCACAGGCGAACACGCCGGGCAGGTTGGTCCGGGTGCTGCCCGGCTGGGTCAGCACATAGCCGGCGTCGTCCAGCTCGACCTGGCCGCGGACCAGCTCCGACCGCGGATCGTGGCCGATCGCGATGAACAGACCCTCGATCGGCAGCTCCCGCTGCTCGCCGTTCGAGGTGTCCTTCAGGGTCACACCGGAGACCGCGTGATCACCGTGGATCTCGGCGACCTCCGAATTCCAACCGAACTTGATCTTGGGATCGTTCTCCGCCCGGGCGACCATGATCTTGCTGGCCCGGAGCTGGTCGCGCCGGTGGATCAGGGTGACCGACTTGGCGAACCGGGTCAGGAAGGTGGCCTCCTCGACGGCCGAGTCGCCGCCGCCGACCACCGCGATGTCCTTGTCCCGGAAGAAGAATCCGTCACAGGTCGCACACCAGGACACGCCGTGGCCGGACAGCCGCTCCTCGTCGGCCAGGCCGAGCTTGCGATAGCCCGAGCCCATCGCGAGGATCACGGTGCGGGCCGAGTAGGAGTTGCCGTACGCGTCCCGCACGGTCTTGATGCCGCCGGTCAGGTCGACCGCGGTGATGTCCTCGGCGACCAGCTCGGCGCCGAACCGCTCGGCCTGGGCACGCAGGTTTTCCATCAGATCCGGGCCGAGGATGCCGTCGGGGAAGCCGGGGAAGTTCTCCACATCGGTGGTGGTCATCAGGGCGCCGCCGGCGTCCACCGAGCCGGTGAAGACCAGCGGCTTCAGCGCGGCCCGCGCGGCATAGATCGCGGCCGTGTAACCGGCCGGGCCGCTGCCGACGATGATCACGTCCCGCACCTCGCCGGACGGCTTGGTGGCAACCGCTGCCGCGGCCGGTGTGGAAAGCGTGATCGCGTTGACGGCCGGGATGCCGGAGACGTTGCTCATCGAAATCCTTTGTTGTGGTGCGTCGTTTTCGCAGGGCTGAGGTGGCTTTCGCCACCGCAACCCTACAGTGACCGAACGCCCGTACCGGTGCAGCTATTCCGCCGTGGATCGGCGCGCCACGACGGCCACGGCGGCCGACGTCAACAGGGCGATCGGCGGCAGCAGGAGCAGGCCGCGGACGCCCAGCAAGGGGACCAGGGCCGCCGCCAGACCGTTGCCCACGGCGGCCGCCAGCAGACCGGCACAGACCATCATCGAGTAGCCGCGGGACAGCGCCTCGGTCGCTACGACCCGGTCCAGCAGGCCCGACATCAGCACGCTCATCGGCGCCCCCAGCAGGCCGCCGAAGAAGCCGGTCAGCACCAGCAGCCACGGGATCCCGGCGACCAGCGGGCCACTGACCGCCATAACGGCGGCAACACCCGTGACCACGGCCAGCCGGGTCCATCGGCGGCCGGGCCAGGCGCGCGAGCCGTAGCCGAGGGCACCGGCCACGTCCCCCACCGCGCCGGCTGACGCGACCGCCCCGGCCAGCACAGCGACCCCGGCGGCGGTCATCACGCCGGGCACCGCGACCGCGCTGACGCCCATCGCGAGGCCGGCGCCGCCGTTGACGGCCAGCAGCCAGCCGAGCCCGTGCCGCCACCAGCCCCGCTGGACCGGGCCGGGCTTGGCGGCGGCGGCCCGAGTCCGTACGGCAGAGCGGAACAGGCCGGCCGACCCGATCAACAGTACGGCGATCAGGCCGAGGCTCGCGGCCGGCAGGGCGATCGCCACGGCGAGGCTGACCAGCAGCGGCCCGACCAGGATGGCGCCCTGGAACAGCGCGGCCAGCAAGGCATAACCGGCGGTCCGGCCGGCATCGTCCGGCACCACCAGCGGCAGCCAGGCCCGCACGGCGGTGGTGATCGCCGGCACCGTGACGCCGCAGATCGCGACCAGCGCGACCATGATCATCGGCGTCGCTCCCGCGTACCCGAAGATGATCAACAGGGCGAAGCCGACGGCCGAGACCAGGCCGGTGATCATGATCACCAGGGCTGGGTTCCAGGATCCGAGGACGCGGCCCTGGATCAGCAGGCCGACGGCGTTGCCGGCGCTGAAGACGCCGGCCAGCAGCCCGGCCAGTTGCAACGAGCCGGTCCAGTGCTGGACGGAGAGGATGATCGCCAGCCCGGCCATGCCGATCGGCAGCGCGCTGACGAAGACGGCGGTCAGGGCCGGCAGGACGGCGGGGGTGGACCAGAGGGTGCGATATGGCTCCAACATGGGGGCATGCCTCCGTGAGGTATGCCCACCCACCCGGGAGCCGAACTCCCTGTCGACCGGTGCGGATCACCGGCTCGGAACGCCGCCAGTTTACCCGATCCACCAGAACTGATTGCAAAGTGCAATCATACACTCCGGGTGGAGCCCGGCGTCGACCTCGACCCGTCAGATCAGCTACGACCCGCGGCCCTTCGACAGGCTCAGGACAGGCTTCACGGCCGCGGCTGTGACGTCTCGGCGGTTAGTTGGGGAGTTCGGAGGTGGTGCTGGCGTGCGGCTTGTCCGGGCAGCCGGTCACCACGGTGACCCACGACTTGCCGCCGGAACTGGTGTACACCAGCAGCGCCGGTGACCCGTCGACGGTGACCCGGGCGATGTCGGTGATCCGGCCGTCGGTCACCTTCCGGGCGCAACTCCAGGCGTTGGACAGCCAGTGGCTGTCGAGATCGGTCTTGGACCGGAGATCCTCGGCCTGCGGGGCCAGGTCACTACTGGTCAGCGGTGAGCGGAGCGCCTGCGGCTCGCCGAGCCCGGCGCGGGCCCCGGCGGCGTATCCGGCGAAGCCGATCGCGGCGGAGGCGACGCAGGCGACCAGCGCGCGGCCGATGAAGCGGGTCCGGGACGGTTTGGCGAGGTCGCTGCCGAGGGTGCCGAGGCTGGGCTTGCTGCGGTGGGCCAGCTCGTAGCGGTGCTCCTCGTCGGCACCGGCCCGGCCGGTCTCCCGGCGCGTCTGCTCGGCGGCGATGACGGCGGACAGCCGGTCGGCGAGGGCGGCGGGCATCGGTGGGGTGGGTTCGGCGGCGAGCCGGACGCTCACCTGGTCGAGGTCGGCCTGGCTGGCGGCGCAGCGGCGACAGCCGGCCAGATGCTCGGTGATCTCCGCGCCACGGGCGGCGTCGACGAGACCGGCCGCGGCGTCGGCCAGTTCGTCAACGGTCAGATGTTCGGCCACAACGGGTTCCTTGGGCTCGATCGGGGAAGAGGACGGGCAGATCGGTCAGGGGCGGGTGCCTGAGCACCGACGTCTTGGACGGTCGCGGCCCGGGTCTCGGTTCCCAGCGGGCACAAATTAGTTCTCAGCTTCAAATTCATCGCTGGACCACCGTCATTCAGTCAACCAGGCCTTGGGTGCGGAGCCGCTCGATCGAGGCTTCGGTGGCTGCGTCCAGGGTGGCCTGGGGGGCGTGCGCGACGAGCCAGCGGAGCAGCGTCGGCGTGCCGTCGCGGAGCAGTGAGACGCCGACCAGATGGCTGCCACCGCCGGTGACGGTGACTCGAAAGCCGGGGCCGGCCAGCGTGCGGGTGCGGCGGACCCCGGTGACCTCTCGGCCGGCGACGACGTGTTTGCGGTGGAATCTGCGGACGGTCAGCGTGCCGCCGTCCACTTCCAGGTACGCGCGGGTCCGGCACCAGACCACGACCACGAGCACCACCCAGCAGCCGACCAGGACCGCGATCGTCGGCTCCCAGCCCGGAGTGCGCTGGCTGACCAGCAGCGTGACACAGGCCACCAGACCGACGGTCGACACGATGATCGGCGTTCGCCAGTTGTAGGACAGCTCGAGCGGGTGGGACACGGTGCTGATCGATTCTGCTGCGGGCCCTTCGACAGGCTCAGGGAACGTTGGAAGCAAGCCTTTGATGGGGATCAGGGTGCCGGACCGTCGCGCTGTCGGCCGGGCGAGCGGACCTTCGGGCCGGACGGCTCCGCGTCGACCAGGACCGGCTCCTCGTCGTCGGGGTCGATCCGCAGATGCTTCAGCAGCGGCACCAGCTTGGCCCGGCCGCGGGCACAGCGACTCTTGACGGTGCCGGGCGCGCAGCCGAGGATCGCCGCCGCCTCCTCGACCGAGTAGCCCTCCATGTCGATCAACACCAGGGCCGCGCGCTGATCGGCGTTCAGTTGCAGCAGCGCCGCCGCGACGTCGCTGCGTTGCTCCTTCTGTTCCAACGGATCGACCGTCTGGGTGACGCCGAGTTCGGCGGCACGATCGGGATCCTCGGGCAGCGGGTCGGCCAGCCGGACCTTGTTGCGGCGGATCCGGTCCAGGCAGGCGTTGACCACGACCCGGTGCAGCCAGGTCGTCACCTGGGCGTCACCGCGGAAGCTGCCGGCCCGGCGGAAGGCCGAGATGTAGGCGTCCTGCAGCGCGTCGGCGGCCTCCTCCGGATTCCGCATCGTCCGCATCGCGATCGCCCAGAGCCGGTCCTGATGCCGGGTCACCAGCGTGGTGAACGCGTTCGGGTCTCCGTCGACATGGGCGCGCAGCAGTTCCTGATCGCTGGGACCGCCGGTCGGCGATCCGGTCACCGATAGACCTCGACCTCGTGGATCCCTCCGCGATAACGCCGGGGTTCCTCCTGCGGGAGCGAGGTGAGGAAGACCAGCACGAACCGGGTGGTGACCGGCTCGTCCAGGGTCACGTCGGCGGTCTCGCCCGCGTCGGTGACCTTGCCGACCACCCGCCATTCGCGGTCGGAGTTCATCGGCGGCTCCTCGGTGCCGGCCGGATCGTCCTCCGGCACCCGGATGTCGAGGTCGGTCCCCTCGCCGGTCAAGATCAACTTCAGCTCGCGTACCGGAACCGGCTCACCCAGGTCGAAGACGACGCCGACGCCGCGCTTCAGGCCGCCCAGCTCCGGGTTGTTGCGATACTGCACGGTGCGCCAGCGGGTCTCCGGGTCGCCGTCGAAGGCGTTCGGCACCTCATCGGAGTTCTCCTCCGACGGGTCGCCCTGTGGATCGAAGTCCTGGCCGCCCTTGATCGGCACCAACACCGGATCTGCCGCCGGCGGCGGCGGCGCCGACGAGCTCGGCTGCTGCGGCCCCGGCAGCACCGGCAGCCCGGCCGGCCGGATCACGAGGCTGGCGATGATCACGCCGACCACCAGCAGCACCACCAGTGCCACCAGCAGCACGATCCAGCGTTGCGGCTTGCTCGGCGTCCCGTTGCCGTTCCGGACGGCGGGGATGAGCGCGGTCGATCCGTTCGGCGGCGGAGGCTGCCTGATCATGGTCGAGCGGGCCGATTCCGGGCTGCTCGGCGAGATCGAGCCGGCCATCGGCAGCGCCGGGGTACCGGCCACCCGCGGCTGGTCCTCGGTCGGGTTGGTGTCGGGTGACCCCGGCCGGTCGACCGCCGCCATCATCCCGGTCGGCTGCTCGGACAGCGGGATCTCGCCGGTCTCGTCCGGCGTCACCCGCGGGATCGGCTGCCGCAGCCGGCGCTCCAGGTCGCCGGTCGCGTCGGCCGTGCCGAGCACCTTGGTCAGCGCGTTGACCACTTCGTTCGCGGTCGTGATCGAGGGCAGATGGTGCCGCGGCGGGCGGCCGAGGATCTGGTCGCAGACCTGGTCCAGCGCCGGGGAGACACCGGCCCGGACCTGTCGCGGGGTGGCCCAGCGGCCGCCCAGCACCGGCGCCGGGCCGAGCCCGTGCGCGGGGCCGCCCGGCCAGCGGGACACCAGGCTGGCGTACAGCAGTCGGCCGAGGTCGTGCACGTCGGCCTGCTCGCCGTGTCCCTCCGGTCCGGCGCCGCGGGCCGGGCGCAGCGCGGCCTCGATCACCAGGCCGACGATCTTGACGTTGCCGGTCGGGGTGACGACCACGGTCTCCGGGCTGATCCGCTCGTGGAACAGGCCGAAGCCGTGCACGGCGGAGAGTGCGTCGGCGACCTCCCGGGTGACCCACGCCGCCTCCAGCCCGGACAGCGGACCCTGGGCCAGGATCGCGCTCAGCGGCTGGCCGGTGGCGTACTCGCAGACGATGTAGGAGCCGATCTGCGGATCGTCGGAATAGACCGCGTCGAGCACCCGGAGGAAGCGCGAGTCGGTCGCCGCGGCGCCCCGCCGGGCCGCGTCCAGCACCTCGGTGGCGTGCGGATCGCGGGGCGGCAGCAGGTGCACCGACACGGAGCGGGACAGCACCTGGTCGAATGCGCGCCAGGTGATCGTCGGGTCATCCGCGGCCAGCATCTCCTCCAGCCGATAGCGATCGGCGAGGACGGTGCCGGGCGAGGTGATCGACGCCGCCGGGCTCGGACCGGAGACCGGTCGGCCGCCGCCGAGTGGCGTCGCTGCGGCGGCGCTCGGGGACTCCTCCGGACCGGGTTGGTCCGGGGTGTCAGCCGAGGGCGCGACTGGTGTGGTCATCTCGGACCCGGAATTTGCTGACATCGTTGTGGTGCGGCCACTCGTACTGAATGACCGGACTGGGTTGATCCTGTGATGCTTCGCATCGGGGTCGATCCTAGGCTGGTTACGACCTGGCTCGATCCTAGGCTCCGGCATTCCCGTTTCGCCGTAGAACTCGCGAAGCGGACGGATCACCGTTTGGATACTGGCCTCGTCCTCGATCGGGGCCGGTGCCGGCTGCCGGCGGCGGAGCACGAAGGCGAGGATCTGGCTGACCTCGGAGATCTTCAGCAGCCGGGCCAGCAGCAGGAAGATCACGATCGCCACGGCGCCGGCGACGACCAGCGCCAGCAACTGCACCAGCTTCTCCGACGACCACAGCTTGAAGGCGACGGTGACGCCGTACGCTGCGGCACCGGCCGGCGCGACCGCGAGCAGCAGCTTCAGCCCGTGACCGACCAGGCCGCCGACCGGCATCCCGGGCAGCCGGCGGGACAGGATCGCGACCGCCAGCACCAACCCGATCGTGTACGCGATCACGTGCGCCAGGGCCAGCCCGACCGCGGTGGTGGCGGGCGAGTTCAGCAGCAGCACGATGCCGACCGCGAGCGAGGCGTTCAGGGCACCGATCACGATCTGGATCAGGAACGCGGTCCGGTTGTCCTCCAGCGCGTAGTAGGTACGCAGGCAGAGGTAGTGCAGGCTGAACGGGATCAGGCCGAACGCGAACGCCATCAACGTCCAGCCGGTCAGGTATGCGTCGTCGATGCCCCGGCCGAAACCGAAGACGAACTCGGCCATCGGCACGCCGAGCGAGAAGAACGCCACCGCCGCCGGCACCATCGCGGTGAGCAGCAACCGCATTGTGCCGATCGTCTCGTCCCGCACCCCGGCCAGGTCCCCGGCCGCGACCAGCCGGGACGCCGACGGCAGCATCGCCGTGGCCAGCGAGACGGCGATCAGCGAGTGCGGCAGTTGATAGGCGGCGTAGGCATACATGTAGACGGTCAGGCCGCCGCCGGAGCCCTCCGCGGTGGCGCCACCGGCCACCTTCTGGATCACCACCAGCGCGGCCTGGTTGACCAGCACGAAGCCGAGGGTCCACTTGGCCAGCCGGACGGTCCGGCCGAGTCCGGTGCCCTTGAAGTCGAACCGCGGCCGGAAGTGGTAGCCGACCGCCTTCAGGTACGGCACCAGCACCGCCGCCTGGGCGACGATGCCCAAGGTGGAGCCGAACCCGAGCAGCAGTTCCTGCTGGGAAGTGAAGGCGCCGACCCCGTCACCGCTGCCGAAGACGACGAAGAAGATGGTCAGCACACCGATCGAGATCACGTTGTTGGCGATCGGCGACCACATCATCGGCCCGAACCGGTCCCGGGCGTTCAGCACCTGGCCGGCCAGCACATGGATGCCGTAGAAGAAGATCTGCGGCATGCAGTAGTAGGCCAGCCGGACCGTCGAGTCGTAGCTGCGGGCCAGTTCCGGCGTGTGCCAGGACTCGGGCGTGTAGATCCAGATCACCAGCGGGGCGGCGACGGTCAGCACCACGGTGAGCAGGCCGAGCACCAGGATGCCCAGCGTCATGATCCGGTTGGTGTACGCGTCGCCGCCGTCCGGATCCTGCCGGATGGCACGGACGATCTGCGGCACCAGGACCGTGTTCAGGATGCCGCCGGCCAGCAGGATGTACATGCTGGTCGGCACCGTGTTGGCGTAGTTGAACATGTCGGCCTGCTGGGTGGCGTTGCCGAACAGGGCCACCAGCAGGGCGAACCGGCCGAACCCGAGCAGCCGCGACACCGCCGTCCCACCGGCCATCAGCACGGTGGCCGAAAGCAGTCGGGAACGGCCTCGCCGAGACGAGTCGGGCGATCGGCCGGAAGCCGTCCCCGAAGCCTTGCTCGGCGCCGTCGTGGAGGATCGGGCAGGGTTCATCGGCGGCCCCGCCGTGGGCCGGCCGCCGCGGAGGCGTCCAGGGTGGCCCGACGTGGGCTGGCCGGTGACGCCGCCGGCGGCGGGGATCGGGTGTCGTCCTCGTCGCGGTCGCGGGCCCGCTCCCGGGCGACCTGCCGGATCCGCAGCACGGTGGTGCCGATCAGCACGACGCCGGCGGCGATGGCGATCACCCAGCCGACCGTGCCGGCCTGGGTCACGGTCACCTCGACCGGGGTCGGTTTGCCGATCCGCTTGCCGGAGGCGGTGACCAACTGGGCGGTGACCATCACCGGACCGTTGGCCTGGGCCTCGATCTGGGTGTTCCGGGTGATCGAGGCGTTCCGTTCGGAGTTGGCCCGGATGACGATCGGGTCGATCGGCTTCACCCGCAGCCGCTGGGACTGCGCCGAGTTGAACTCGACGCCGACCCGGATCGCGTTCTCGGGGCCGGGCTCCGCCGTGCCGGGCAGCTTGTTGGTGATCGTGATGGGGAAGCTGATGTCGCTCTGGCCGGTGGTGGTGAACCGGCCGACCAGGCCGATCTTGACCGAGTCGGAGAGCACCTGGTCCAGCTGGTCCTGGCGGAGCTCGAGCAGGTCCGACCAGTCCGAGTCCGGGCCGCGCCAGGTCGCCGAGACCGCCTTGGCCACCGCCGCGTCGGCCTCCTCCTTGGCCTCGGCCGGGTCGACCAGCAGGTCGACATAGGTCTGGTACGCCTCGGCCAGCTCGTCCACCCGGCGCAGCTCGTCGTGATCGAGCTCCGCCGCCTGCGCCGCCTTCGGATACCGCGGCTCGTCGGTCAGCTTCTCCGGCTGTTGCCGGAGCAGGTCGGGCAGCGGGATCTGGCGCAGCCACGGCGCGGTCAACTGCCGCTCGGTGCTGGCCTCCTCCGGCGTGGTGATCAGCCGGACCTGGCCCAGCGATTCGTCCAGATCCTCCGTGCTGGCCTGCAGCCAGGTCTCGGCCAGCGTGCGTTCCCGCTGGTGGACGGGCGAATCGCGCGGATCGGGGCCGGGGCCGCCGAGCGAGGAGGCGCCCAGGTAGTTGATGATCAGCGGTCCGTCGCCGCCCCGGAGCAGCGGGGCGGTGCTCCGGGTGGTCGCGTCGGAGAGCAGGACCCCGGCCGGGTCGAGCCGGGCCGCGGCGGCCAGGGTCTCGGCGTCGGCGGCCCCGTCGCCGGGCCAGACCAGCAGCGGCAGCTCGGCCGTCTCGGGCACCGCCTTCGCGGCCGCCTTCGCCCGGTCCAGCAGGGCCTCGCGATCGGTCCGGACCAGCGCGGCGATGTCCGGCGAACCGTAGAGCAGTTGATAGCCGGGGTGGCTGCCGAGCAGTTCGCCGAACGAGCGCAGCCAGCTCGCGGCCTGCTCGCTGCCGGTGCCCGCTGTCGTACCGCCGTCGGCGTCGCGCACCTGGTAGCCGGCCCGCATCGCCTTCAGCTCGTCGATCAACGACGGGTCGACCGCGAAGGTCGTCCCTTCCTGCCGGGCTGCCGCCAGCAGTTCGGCCAGCCGGCCGCCGGGCGCCACCTCCGCGGCCAGATGATCATCGGTGAAGAGCTGGTCCTGCAGCCGGGCCGGCTTGGAGTTCAAGATCACCACCGACGAGGTCGGCAGCACCTGGTCGGGCAGGTCGGTGATGATCGGCGCGAAGACCCGGGACCGGCCGATCGCCGGCGGTTGGTCCGTCCCGGTCAACACGTGCACGCCGACCAGATAGATGCCGTCGGCCACCGGGAAGTCGAGCTGTTCCGGGGTCGCCGACACGGTGAACCGGGCGGTCTCGCCGGGGTCGAGGTCCGGGTCGTCCTCGGTCCACAGGTGCTCCCGGTTCTGCACGTCGGCCGTCACCCGGGCGCCGAGCGGATCGTTGGACGCGGAGTCCAGCGCCGCGTCGAAGCCCTCCCGGTCGGTGATCGGCGCCTGGTTGCGCCAGAAGTAGACCCGCGGTTTGTCGATCGGGTTCTTGCTGGTGTTGGTGACCGTACCGGTCAGGGTGATCGTGTCGTCCGGCGCCGGCAGGGCCGGGGTCATCGAGGTGATCTGGATCGACACCAGCGAATCCGGGTCGTCCGCCTGGGCCGGCAGCACCGGCGCGAGGGTCAGGAATCCGGCGAGCAGAAGCCACGCCGCGACGGACGGAACGCCCTGCAACAGGCGCTGGATGGTCCGCGAATGTCGCCGGGGTCGTCGGGCCGCGGTCGCTTTCCCCCAAGCCACCGGACTCCCCACTCCGTCATCTTAGGGCGTGTCTCTTGATCCCTGGTCGGCTGCGCGGCGCCCAGGGATCAAGAGACACGCCCTGTGTCGTCCGACTGTCATCCCTGCTCGACGAAAGCATCGGCGCGGTTTGCAGGATCAGAACGAGTCGCCGGTGCCGGTCGTTCCCCGCGGGTGTCCGGTCCGGGATCATGAGACCCGCCATTGGCGCACCGCGGCTACAGTGATCGGTCGTGACCTCCTCAGCCGCGCAATCGAAATCGGGTGACTTGGCGACCGCCGTCGCCGAGTTGCTGCGGATCGCACCGGTCGCGGACGATCTCGGCCGGGTCTTCGCCGCGGCCGGGCACCGGCTGTTCCTGGTCGGTGGCAGCGTCCGCGATGCCCTGATCGGCCGACTCGGTCATGATCTTGACTTCACCACCTCGGCCCGGCCCGACGACATCGAGCGGCTGCTCCGGTCGGTGACCAAGGCGGTCTGGACGATCGGCAAGGAGTACGGCACGATCGGCGCCAAGATCACCACCGGCCGGGCGGAGTGGGTGGTCGAGATCACCACCTTCCGGGCCGACGTGTATCGGCCGGAGAGCCGCAAGCCCCAGGTCGCGTACGGCGACACGTTGGACGGCGATCTGATCCGGCGCGACTTCACCGTGAACGCGATGGCGGTGGCGCTGCCGGAGAAGGAGTTCCACGACCCGTACGGCGGCCTGCAGGATCTGGCCGAGCGTCGGTTGCGTACCCCGGCGACGCCGGAGCAGTCCTTCAGTGACGACCCGTTGCGGATGATGCGGCTGGCCCGATTCACCTCCCAGCTCGACTTCGAGCCGGCGCCGGACGCGGTGCAGGCCGCCACCGAGATGGCCGAGCGGATCGACATCGTCTCGGCCGAGCGGGTCCGCGAGGAACTGTCCAAGCTGCTGCTCACCGACCGGCCGCGGGCCGGGCTCAACCTGCTGGTCGCCACCGGGCTGGCGATGAGGGTGCTGCCGGAGTTGCCGGCGCTGCGGCTGGAACGCGACGAACACCATCGGCACAAGGACGTCTACCAGCACAGCCTGACCGTGCTGGACCAGGCGATCGAACTGGAGGACCGGCTGCCGCAGCAGCCGGATCTGATCAACCGGCTGGCGGCACTGCTGCACGACGTCGGCAAGCCGAAGACCCGGCGGTTCGAGCCGGGCGGCAAGGTGTCCTTCCATCACCACGACGTGGTCGGGGCGAAGCTGGTCAAGAAGCGGCTGGCAGCGCTGCGCTACTCCAGCGAGGAGATCGACGCCGTGGCCACGCTGGTCGAGTTGCACCTGCGCTTCCACGGGTACGGCGAGGGTCAGTGGACCGACTCGGCCGTCCGGCGCTACGTCCGTGACGCCGGGGACCAGTTGGAGCGGCTGCACGTGCTCACCCGGGCCGACTGCACCACCCGGAACCAGGCCAAGGCGACCCGGCTGCGCACCGCGTACGACCATCTGGAGCAGCGGATCGCCGAGCTGCGGGTGCAGGAGGATCTGGACTCGATCCGGCCCGACCTGGACGGCAACCAGATCATGGAGATCCTCGGCATCCCGCCCGGCCGCGCGGTCGGCGACGCGTACAAGTTCCTGCTCGGGCTACGGATGGACCGCGGCCCGCTCGACCGCGAAACCGCCGAGTCCGAACTCCGCACCTGGTGGTCCACCCGCTCTTCGTCATCCTCCTGAAGCCGACTTGTCAGAACTGAGGCTGGCTATAGCCAACCTCAGTTCTGACAAGTCGGCAGCGGGCGAGCGGTTTCAGCGGGTCGGCAGGAAGCCGATCTTGGAGGTGTAGCCGTGGTAGAGCCGGGCGGCGTCGCCGACCGGGATCTGACCGAAGTCGAGCAGGGTACGCAGACCGTCCAGCTCGGCCGCGCAGGTCTCCGCCGCCGCGACCCGGCTGCTCAACTGCTGGCTGGTGGCCAGATTGATCGTCACCGTGGTGATCACCGAGACGATCAGCGCGAGCAGGCACAGCACCTGCCAGACGACCGAGGTCTGCGGCAGGTTGAGCACCTCGGTCGCGGTCTGCGCGAAGCCCGGGCCGCCGAATGCCGGGCCGGCGGTGAAGGCGGCCGACGCACCGCTGCAGACGATGCCGGTCACGGCCAGCCGGTTGCCGCGCGGCCGGGCGTTCCGGAGGTAGTCGCCCAGGGCCTGCTGCCGGGCGGCGATCAGGTCGGTCAATTGACGATCGGGTGCGCTGACAGCGTCCATCGTTGGGCCTCCGCCGAGCCGGGGTGCCGAAACGGCACCGATCCGGAAAATCGTAACGACGCAACCACCCCTCTCACGCCGACTTCTGACAACTCGGGTCGAGGAGGCCGGTGAGCAGGACGGTGAGCAACTCGCCGAGGGCGGCGGAGAAGTCGATCCGCAGGGCGGCGAGGTCCGGGTCGGCGCGATAGGCGGCCTGCATCGCCTCGGACGGCTGGTGATGGGTCCACAGCGCGCCGGCCATCAGCAGCGTCGCGGCGGCGAACTTCATCGCCTGCGGCTCGACGAGTTCCGGCACCGCGGACCGGACCAGGACGGTCAACCGGCGGATGTTGGCCAGCGCGGCGCGCTTGTGCTGCAGCGCGATGTCGACCGACACGTTGCGCTCCAGCACGGCCGCCTGGGCACTGATCAGGTCGCAGAGCACCGGCCGCTCACCGAGCGAATCGGTGAGCCGTTCGGCCAGCCGGCGGCACCGGGTCAGGACCGCGCCGCGCGACCGAGGGGCCGCCTCGAGCGCGGTCAGCCACTCCTCCGACCGGGCGTCGAGCAGCTCGAGCAGGATCGCCTCGCGCGAGTCGAAGTAGCGCAGCACGTTGGACTTGGCCAGGCCGACCTGGCGGGCCAGCTCGTTCAGACTGAGGTCGGCGACCGGGCGGTCGCCGAGCATCGTCGCGGCGACGCCGAGGATCGCGGTGCGGCGCTCGGCCCGCTGCTCCTCGCTGCGGGCGCGCCGGAAGTGGGTCATGCCCCCAGTATTTCAGACCGCCGGTCTCTTGATAAGAGACTGATGGTCCGTTAATGTGGGATCTCTTGAACAGACCGCTGGTCTTTTCGGCCAGGTGAGGCAAGGAGTACGTGATGTACCAGGTCCCCGATCAGACCGGCAAGATCATCATCGTCACCGGCGCCAACAGCGGCACCGGCAAAGAAGCGGCGGCCCGGCTCGCCGCGGCCGGCGGGCAGGTGATCATGGCGGTCCGGACGCCGGCCAAGGGTGAGCAGGCCAAGGCGGAGATCCTGGCCCGCCACCCCGGCGCGAGCCTCGAGGTGTGCCGGATCGACCTGGCCGACCTGGCCTCGGTCACCGAGTTCGCCGACGGCATCGACCGGGTCGACACCTTGATCAACAACGCTGGGGTGATGGCCGTGCCCACCCGGCACACCACCGCGGACGGCTTCGAGTTGCAGTTCGGCAGCAACTTCCTCGGCCCGTTCGCGCTCACCCTGCGGCTGCTGCCGACGCTGCTCCGATCGGACTCCCCGCGGGTGGTGACGATGAGCAGCGGCCTGGCCCACATCGGCCGGATCCGGTTCGACGACCTGCAGGCCGAGCGGCGCTACACCCCGAACGGGGCCTATGCGCAGTCCAAGCTGGCCGATCTGATGCTGACCCTGCGGCTGGCCGAGCTCGCCACCGATCGCGGCTGGGCCCTGCGCAGCGTCGGCGCCCATCCCGGCTTCACCAAGACCAACCTGCAGGTGACCGGGCCGAACCTCGGCAAGGACAGCCAGCGGCGCTCGTTCGAGATCCCGTTCCTGCCGTCGCAGGAGGTGGACACCGGCACCGAGCCGCTGCTCTACGCGGCCGCCGACCCGGCCGCCGAGAACGGCGGCTACTACGGACCGACCGGCCGGTTCGGCCTGGTCGGCCCCACCGGCCCCGCCCGGATCCCGCGTCGGGCCCACGATTCCCGTACCGCGGCCTTGCTCTGGAGCGAGGCCGAGCTGCTCACCGGCGTCGAGCTCGGCTCCGGCCGCAGCTACGACGCGGCCTGACCGCCGGTGATCAACCCCTGCCGAGTTGTCAGAACCTGTGCTGGCCAGAGCCATCCTCAGTTCTGACAACTCGGCTCAGGTCCGGCACCAGGTTCTTGCCCCAGCGGTAGCCGGCCTTGCTGAAGCATTCGGGGTTCCTTCCAGGAGCTGGTACGGCAGCGTTTCGAGGAATTGCCTCTTGATCCTGAACAACCGCTCCGCCGCCGCTTTCACGTCGTCCAGCGACTTCGCCACGACCACGGCCTCGAAGGCCCGGCGGACGGTGGTCTCGGAGCCGGTCAGCAACTGCTGGTACTCAGCCTTGGTCAGTCGCTGCGGTGCGGCCGGTGTCGTCGCGGTCGAGTCGATGGCCGATGGCGAGGGTGTCGACGACGAGCCCACGGTGCAGCCCGCACCGAGCGGCGCCACCAGGGCGAGGCTCAACAGAGTGAGGGCCATCCCCGGGTGTCCGCATCCGCATGCGTCAAGGCTGGTTGGAGCAGCCCGCGGCTCAGAAGGGCTCGGTCTCGTCGGTCGGGGCGTTGCCGCCGATCCGGGGCTGCAGCTCGATCGTCCAGTTGGATTCCGGGGTGAACGACTGCCTGAACTTCGAGAACGCGCAGCTCCGGGTGAAGGTCCGCTTGTCGTCGTCCCAGTCGGTGCCGGACTTGTAGTAGACCGTGTACTTCTTCGCCGCCAGACCCTCCAGCGTGGTGCTCTTGCCGGCCCGCACATAGATGCTGGCCATCGGCTCCTTCGGGTCCTCGGTCACCGCGGCGATCACCACGTCGTCGGTGGAGTCGTTCTTGATCTGCAGCAGGTTGTAGCCGCGGCTGCCGTTGCGCTCGACGATCTCGCCGTTGTCGGCCCGCCGCTTCTTGCCCTTCGGGGTCTCCGGCCGGGCCGGCAGCAGCTTGCCGCCCCAGCTGAATCCGGCCTTCTTGAAGTCGCCGCCGGCCTCCTTCAGCAGGTCACTGGGCAGGGTGTCGTGCACCTGCTGCTTGGCCTGGACGAGTTGCTCGGTGGCGTTCGGCTTGATCCCGCATTCGTTCGCCTCGGCCTTGCTCGGCTTGAAGCCGATCTGGGCCTGGGCCAGCAGCGCGGCCGCCGAGCTGTGGGCCCCGGCGGCCGGGTCCGGTGGCAGCGTCGTCTGGAAGCTGCTGGACTGCTTCGCCAGCACGCCGTCGAGAGCGTCGGCGCCGGACTGCACCTGCGCCAGCGACTTGGCCGCCAGCACCTGGTCGAAGGCCTTGCGGATCGTGCTCTCCGAGCCGGTCAACAGCTTCTGGTACGCGTCCTTGGACAGCGGCTCCGGGGTCTCCGGCGGCGCGGGCTCGACCGCGGGCGACGAGGACGGCGGGGACTCGGGCGGCGGCGCCGACTCCTGCCCGCGCCGCAGCCGGCACCGACCAGGGCCAGGAAGGTGAGGGCCACCCCGAGTGTGCGGATCCGCATCAGCCAAGGCTAAGTCGGTGGCGGCGCTCCCGCTGCCGGAAGGGCCAAACTGCCCGGCCGCCGGAATGATCAGCCGCGCTGGTCCGGATCCCGGGCCGGCTCGGTGTCCGCCGCGGTCCCCGAGTCGGCGGCCGACTCGGCCGGCGCGACGGTCTCCGAATCGGCGATCACGGCGCGCATCGACTCGGTGCCCGAGTTGAGATCCATCCCGCGGGTGACGATCAGGAACGCCAGCCCGAGCAGGGCGTAGCAGACCGCGAGGCTGATCAAGATCGGCACCGAACGACCGTCCGCCGGGAAGGTCAGCGCGGTGATGCAGGCGGCCAGCACCAGGGCCACGTTGAAGATCATGTCGTAGATCACGAAGGCCCGGCCCTTCATGTCGTCGTCGACGTGCGCCTGGACCAGGGTGTCGACGCAGATCTTGACGCTCTGCGCCGTGACCCCGAGCAGGAACGCCGCGATCATCAACGTGATCTTGGTGTAGATCGATCCGGGGAAGGCCTGCAACACGGCGGACAGGAACAGGGCGACGATCACCCAGGCGCGAACGCCGACCCGGGCGGTGATCAACGGTGTCAGCGCGGCGGCGGCGACGAACCCGGCGCCGGTCAGCACGGCGAACAGGCCGAGGTCGGCGATCGCCGCGTTCACCTCGTCCACGGTGTGGAAGTAGTTGCGGAAGACCAGGATGGTGGCGACCGTGACGACGCCGAAGATCAGCCGCTGCAACCCGATGGTGAGCAGCCCGATGCCGGCCGGCCGGCGTTCGCGCAGGTGCCGCAAGGCGCCGGCCAGGCCGGCGATCACGTCCTTGGCGGTCCGGGTGCCGCGCTCGTCCGGGCCCAGTTGGTGGCGCGGGATCCGGAGCGCCAGACAGGCGCTGAGCACGTAGCCGAAGCTGGCCACGATGAACAAGGTCGCGTCGGCCGCGTAGGCCGGGACCTGATTGCCCAGCACCAGCCGGAGCAGGGTGCCGACCGCCGCGCCGACCAGCGCCCCGGCCGGTCCGACCGTCGGCACCACCGAGTTGGCGACCATGTATTCGGTCGGCTCGATGGTGTGCGGCAGGGCCGCGGACAGCGCGGCGAGCAGGAACCGGTTCAGGCTCATCGCCAGCAGTACGCCGCCGTAGAACAGCGCCTCGACCGGGCCGGTCCGCAGCCCGGTGGCGACCAGCGCCGCCAACCCCAGCACCAGCACGGCGCGAATCAGGTCGACGACGACCAGCACCTGGCGGCGCGACCAGCGGTCCAGGATCACGCCGACGAACGGCCCGAGGACGGAGAACGGCAGCAGGGTGATCGCCAGCACGGCGGCGATCGCGGCCGCGTCCGGCTGCCGTTCCGGTGAGAACAGCACGTACGAGGCGAGCGCGACCTGGAGCAACCCGTCGCAGGCCTGGGTGGCGATCCGGACCGCCATCAGGCGCCGGAAGAAGCCGTGTCGCCACAGCAGCCGCAGTGCCCGGATCCACTCCATCGAGTCAGTCTTTCCTACGCGTCGCCGTGCCGGGTCGTGGCCCTCGGGATCCTGGCCCTGGTCCCCTATTCCTTGGTCGGGTACTTGGCGACGTACTCGTCGAGCTTGTCGTCGCGCAGCGCCTTGGACAGCTCGGCCATTCTCTCCTCGTCGACGATGTCGATCGCCTGGCCGTCGTCCGAGGTGCCGAAGCGGGCGATCGGCGCCTGCAGGCTGTAGATCTGCGACGGTGGCAGCCGGAGCGAGAAGGCCAGGTCGCGGATCTTGTCGTCGGTCAGTGCGCTGTCCACGGTGAGGTGCGAGGCGACGCCGCCGACGAAGCTGGTGAACTTCTGCGGGTTGGCGATCGTCTCCGGCCGGAGGCCCTTCTCCAAGATCGCCTGGATCACCTTGCGGTGGTTCTTGGCCCGGTCGATGTCACCGTTCTTCAGCTTCTTCCGCTCCCGGACGAACCACAGCGCCTCCTCACCGGAGATGGTGATCTCGCCCTTCGGGTACGTGAAGCCGTGGGTGCTGAACTCTTGATCATTGGTGACAGTGACGCCGCCGAGATCGGTGGTCAGCTCGATGAAGCCCTCGAAGTCGATCAAGGCCAGATGATCGATCCGGGCACCGGTCAGCGACTCGACGGTCTTGATCGTCAGCTTCGGGCCACCCCACGAGTAGGCGGCGTTGATCTTGGCCTTGCCCTTGCCCGGGATGTCCACCCAGAGATCACGGGTGAACGAGATCAGGTACGCCTTGTTCCGTTCGGCGTTCAGGTGGGCGACGATCAACACGTCGGACCGCCCGTTGCCGCTGTCGTCCGGGTCGCGGCTGTCCGAGCCGAGCAGGACGAAGTTCACCGCGCCCTTCTCCTGCGACGGCTGCTTGTCCGGCCGTTCGCTGTCGGACTCCCCCGGCATCGTGTCGTCGCGCCGCTGGATGTTGTCCGAGACGGTCTTGTTCAGCGAGGCCGCGTAGAGGAAGCCGGCCACCAGGGCCAGCACCAGCACGCCGGCCACGCCGATCAGCACGCCCGGCAGCACCCGACCGCGCTTCTTCTTGGTCGGTTGCGGGCGCTGCTGCGGCGGTTCATCCTCCGAGAAGGTGAACATGTCCACCGGTGTGTCCGGCATTGGCTGAAGCCCTCCGCGTCTGTGATTTCCCCGAATGTGACGGCCGCCCGATTGTAGTGCCGGGGTGGTAGCACCCGGCCGACTTCACGGAACTGTGAGTGAGTCGTCACCTAGGGCCGCCCTGGCCTCGGTCTTTCAAGATCAGGGGTGGTTGTTCCCCGGTCCGGGGTTCCGGCTACCGGATCGTGGTCTGCCGGGCGGAAAGACGCATCGAGGAACGGGTGGGGGTTGGGCGTGGTGATGGTGTCGCGGCCGGCTGTCGGTTCAAGGTCGCGCAGGGCTGACTGGCGCGATTTTGAAGGTTGCTCGACGCGAGATCAACCGCAGTCACCGGGACGCAGCACGGACAGCCGGCCGCGCCACCGTCACCACGCCCCAACCCCGCCGCCCCCTGGTGCGTCTTTTCGTCCGGCTGACCGGCGATCCGGCCGGGAAATCGCGACCTGTGCCTGGAAGTGTGAACGGGCCACGGACATCGGGCAGCGGGGCCAAGATCATGAATAGATCGAGGCTAGCGGAGGCTAGGGGGGAATTCACCGACCATCGCCGAGGCTCAGTCGCGGGCCAGCAGCTCCAGGGTGTCGATCACCCGATTCGAGAAGCCCCACTCGTTGTCGTACCAGGCGACGACCTTGACGTGCCGGCCGTCGGCCCGGGTCAGCGCGGCGTCGAAGATCGCTGACGCCGGCTGGCCGGTGATGTCGCTGGAGACCAGCGGATCCTCCGAGTAGTCGAGGATGCCCTTCAGCCTGTTGTCGGCCGCCCCGCGGTAGGCGGCGAGCACCTCGTCCAGGGTGACCTCGCGGGCGACCGTGGTGTTCAGCTCGACCAGGGATCCGACCTGGACCGGCACCCGGATGGAATCGCCCGACAGCTTGCCGTCGAGGTTCGGCAGCACCAGCCCGATCGCCTTGGCCGCACCGGTCGTGGTGGGGGCGATGTTGACGGCGGCGGCGCGGGCCCGGCGCAGGTCGCGATGCGGACCGTCCTGCAGGTTCTGCTCCTGGGTGTAGGCGTGCACCGTGGTCATGAAGCCGTGTTCGATGCCGGCCAGGTCGTCCAGCACCGACGCCAACGGGGCCAGCGCGTTGGTGGTGCAGGACGCGTTCGAGATGATCACGTGCCGGTCCGGGTCGTACGCCTCGGTGTTCACGCCGTACGCGAGCGTGACGTCGGCGCCGGCCGACGGGGCACTGACCAACACCTTCCGGGCACCGGCAGCGAGGTGGCCGCGGGCGGCGTCGGCGGCGGTGAACCGGCCGGTGGCTTCGAGCACCAGGTCGACGCCGAGCTCGGTCCACGGCAGTTCGGCCGGCTCGCGCTCGGCGAGCACCGCGATCCGCAGTCCGTCGACGACCAGGTCGGAGCCGTCGACCTCGACCGGGCGGCCGAGGCGACCGAGTGAGCTGTCGTACTTGAGCAGGTGGGCCAGCGCGTCCGGCGCGGTCAGGTCGTTGACCGCGACCACCTCGAGCTTGGTGTCCCGGTCGAGCAGGCCGCGGAGTGTGGTGCGGCCGATCCGGCCGAATCCGTTGATGGCAATGCGAGTCATGGGATTCCTTTCGTGTTGGAGCAAAGGGGGGCGACCCCCTTTCAATCCCCCGCACTCGCTCCGCGAACGGAGCTTCGCGCGGGCTACTTGCCATGCTCGGTGCGGGGAAGCAGACACGGAAGTGGCTCGAAAGACACCGTACGCAAGGATCACGCCTGACTTTTAGCCATCCTGCGCAAGGATCTCGCCAGGCGATGTCAAGGCCGAGAAGGTGTGCCGGTAATCGGTCGGCGACGTGCCGAGGATCCGGTGGAAGTGCAGCCGCAGGTTGGCCGCGGTGCCGAGGCCGACCCGATGGGCGATCTGCTCCACGGTCAGGTCGCTCCGCTCCAGCAGTTCGCGGGCCAGATCCACCCGGGCCCGGAGCACCCACTGCATCGGCGTGTAGCCGGTGTCCTCGACGAACCGCCGCGAGAAGGTGCGGGCCGAGACCCGGGCGTTGCGGGCCAGGGCCGCCAAGGTCAGCGGCTCGGCGAGGTGTGCCAGCGCCCAACCGCGGGTGTCGGCGAACAGGTCGCCGAGCGGTTCGGGCACGCTCCGCGGCACGTACTGCGCCTGCCCGCCGCTGCGGTACGGCGCCGCGACCAGCCGCCGGGCCACGTCGTTGGACAGCCCGACGCCGTGGTCGCGCCGGACCAGGTGCAGGCACAGGTCGATCCCGGACGCCGCGCCGGCCGAGGTGAGCACGGTGCCCTCGTCGACGAACAACACGTTCTCGTCCACCTGGATCCGCGGGTGCCGGTCCCGCAGCGCCTGGGTGTAGTGCCAGTGCGTCGTCGCCCGCTTGCCGTCCAGCAGTCCGGTCCCGGCCAGCGCGAAGGCCCCGGTCGAGATCGCCGCCAGCCGGGCACCGCGCGCGTGGGCGGCCCGGAGCGCGTCGACCACCACGGCCGGCGGATCCGTGTCGGCCGGTGTCCGGTAGCCGGGGACGAAGATCGTGTCCGCGCGGTCCAGGGCGGCCAGGCCGTCGGCCACGTGGTACGAGAGCCCGTCGCCGCCGGTCACCAGCCCCGGCGCGGCGCCGCAGACCTGCACCTCGTACGGCATCGTCGGCCGGTTCGAGAACACCTGCGCCGGGATCCCGACGTCGAGGGGCTTGGCGCCCTCGAGCACGAGCACGGCGATCCGATGGTTCGGCCGGCTCGTCGGACTCACGCCACGGATCCTAGTGTCGTGTCGCCTGGACGGCTTGACGTTTGCCGACGCCCAGGCACGCACCTCGCGGCGTTCTCCTCAGTCGAGATATGATCCGATATCCCTTCCTCGTCGGCCTTGCGCTGCACGCACCTGGACGCCGGCAAACGTCAAGCTCACTAGGCGACACGACACTAGTGTCGGCACCGCGGCACTAGATCGTTTCCTAATCCTGGAGGGCGGCCCAGAGTGGCATCAGGCCGGCGGCGGCGATCGGGGCCAGGGCGTCCTGCTCGGCGCGGGTCCGGCGGAACCGGCCCGGTGGCACGCCGTAGCCGGCGGCGAAGCGGCGGGACAGGTGGTACGGCGAGCCGAAGCCGGTCTCGGCCGCGATCCGGGCCAGCGTCCGGTCGGTGCGCTGCAGCTCGACGGCGGCCCGGCCGAGCCGGATCCGTTCCAGGGCGCCGATCAGACCCTCGCCGAACTCGGCGGTGAAGCGGCGGGACAGGTGGCCGGTCGATATCCCGGTGGCGGCCGCGAGCTCGGCCAGTGAGACCGGCCGCGGGCCGTCCCGCCAGCGGCGCCGGACCTCGTCGACCACGACGGCCAGCGGCCCTTCGGTCAGCCGCCGGTCGACCGCCGGCGGATCGCCGCGGACGAAGGCCGTGACCAGCAGCGACAGGGCCTGCGTGGTCAGCGCCTCGGCGTCGGGGTCACCCTGCCGGGACAACCGGAGCAGGTAGCCGCAGAGGCCGTCCAGCAGGCCACCCGGTCGAGCCGGGCGCACGAAGGGCCATTCCACGACCTCGTCCGGGCCGACCTCCGGCAGGTCGAAGTGCAGGTAGCCGTGCACCGTTCGGCGCCGTTGATCCCAGACGTAGTTGTCGGTCCCGCCGGGCCGGGCCAGCAGCAGGGTGCCTGGCGCCAACTTCTCGGTCACGGGCGGATCCGAGCCGGGTGGTTGATACGTCCAGACCGCCGAGCCGGCGAGCAGCCAGACGAACTCGAACTCGGCCAGCCGGCGCGGGCCGAACCGGGCGCCGGCCGGATAGCCGGCCTCCCGGGCCGTGTAGTGCGGCACGGTCAGCACCGATCCCGAGATCATGATTCGACATTATCCGGTCGGCCGGCGCCATTGGCTCGGCGCCGGGTCGCGACCAGCATGAGTGGTGACCCCAGGAGGAGAACCACCATGATCACCACCGAGTCCCGGCAGCCCGCGATGGGCCGGACCGAACAGCCGACCGACGAACTGGCCGACCGGTTTGCCCGGGACGGGTTCGTCCTGGTCCCGGACGCGTTCGACGCTGCCGAACTGGACCGGCTGCGGACCGAGGGGCTGCGGATCGTCGAGGCGTTCGCCGCCGGCACCGACCTGCCCCGCCGGCCGGACGAATCCGACGACGACCTGCTCCGCCGATTCCTCTGCATCCACTATCCGCACAAGGGTTCGGAGCTGTTCCGCGCCGCCCTCGGGCAGCGGTCGATTGTCGACGTGCTGACCCGGCTGATCGGGCCGAACGTGAAGGCGATGCAGTCGATGTTCTTCATCAAGTCCGAGGGCAAGCCCGGCCAGGCCTGGCACCAGGACGAGCACTTCATCCCGACCCGGGACCGGTCCCTGACCGCGGCCTGGATCGCGCTGGACGACGCGACCGTGCAGAACGGCTGCCTGTGGGTGATCCCCGGGTCGCACCGGCGCGGCGTGCTCTATCCGGACCGGGAGACCGACGACGCCCGCTTCGACTGCACCAACGAGGCCTACGACTTCCCGTACACCGATGCCGACGCGGTGCCGGTGGAGATCAAGGCGGGCACGGCGTTGATCTTCAACGGCTACCTGCTGCACCGGTCGCTGCAGAACTCCGGCCGGCACGGCTATCGCCGCGCGCTGGCCCAGCACTACATGAGCGCCGAGTCACTGCTGCCCTGGAAGCGGCCCGCCGGTGATCATTTCGGCGAGTACGACTACCGCGACGTCGAGCTGGTCGCCGGCCAGGACCCGTATGCGTACAAGGGATTGACCGACGACTCCCGGATGCACTCCCGCCCCGACAAGGAAGGCGGCTGCGACCGCTGAGTTGTGCCGACTTGTCAGAATCCACGCTGGCTATAGCCAGCCTCAGTTCTGACAAGTCGGCTGGAAGGGGACGTCACCGGCTTCGATCAGGTACGTCAGGCTGAGCAGGGCGCCCCAGGAGTGGAAGGGTTCGCTGTTGGGCTTGTCGCAGGCTTGGCCGTGTTCGCTGGAGTAGTTCTCGTGGATGTGCCGCTGATCCCGCCACTCCAGCATCGCCAGCGCGCCCGACCGCTCGGCCAGCCAGACCGCGTCGGCGGTCAGGCCGACCCGGCGCAGGCCGAGGTGGACCAGGAAGTTGATCGGCGGCCAGGCCCGGCCGACCCAGTACGAATGCGCCCCGGGCATCGTGGCCAGCTCCGACCGGGGTGACGACGGCAGCACCCACTGACCGCCGAAGCCGTCCGGGTCCCGCAGATAGCGGCGAGTCATCTCCGCCGCCCGGCCCGTTCCATGATCATCGGCACCGAGCCCGGCCAGCAGCGGGAAGAAGCTCATCGGTGACAGCCAGGCGGTCGGCCGGCCGGAGTTGGTGAAATGGCTCCGATAGCAGCCGGCCGCAGCGTCCCAGAGCCGGTCGTCGATCAGCTTGGCGAGCTCGGCGCCACGGCCACGGACCTCGTCGGCGATCTCGGACCGGCCCAACTCGGCGGCGATCAAGGCCAGCGCCTCGCAGTCGGCGACGTACTCGGCGTTGAGCCCGATGTCGTGCGCCTGGAGCAGGCTCGTCTCCTCGTCGAACGGCACGTCGCGGAACACCGGGTGATCATCGGCGCCGGTCTCGCAGGTGGCGCCGAAGTGCTGGTGGATCCGCGGGATGTCTTGCGGGGAGGGGAATTCCGGCTCGAACCAGGTCGAGCCGGGGCTGAGCATCACGCCGTTGTGCCGGACCCGCCACCACCATCGGTTCCAGCTCAGCAGCACGTCGAACACCTCTTCCAGGAACCAGCGGTCACGGTGCCGCCGAAACAGCTCCCAGCAGACCAGCGAGCCGACCGGCGGCTGGGATCCGTCGATCGTCACCCGGCCGGTGCCCTGCGCCACGTTGGGCACGAACCCTTGCGGGGTGACCTCGCGACAGATTTCGATCGCGTTCGCGTACGCCAGCTCGGTCGAGTGCACGTCGGCCAGCAGCGCGTTGAAGAAGTTGTCCCAACAGAACAAGGCAAAGCCACCCCGCTTGCCGACGTTCCAGAGCCGGCTGACCGTCGTCACCACCCGGTCGTCGGACGGCTCGTAGATCGTGTTCCAGGCGATCGCGTCGCGGACCAGTTCGCGATGCTCCTCGAGCTCCGTGGTCGCCGGCGGGCAGTGTTTCGCGGCCGCGGCCCGGACCAGGGCGGTGACCTCCGCGACCGACCGGGCGGTGCCGGTGCTCACCCCGACCGGGCCGGCCAGCTCGACCGCCAGGTACGGCCCCGTCGCATCCGCATACGGATCGGTCACCGGGGTGCCGGCGACGTGCACGGAGGTCTGCCGCTCGCCGGACCGGCCGACCAGGACGTCGCCGGCGCGGTCGACGACACCGGGTCGTTGCCACAGGTAGGCGATCCCGACGATGAGCAGGGCCGGCCGGGCCTGCATCGCGGTCGGCGTGATCAGCCAGACCAGTTCGTCGCCGACCTGGGCCGACTCGACGTCGACGGTGATCTCGGCCCAGGTCACCCGGACATTGCTGTACCGGCCGCGCGGGTCGTGCGGGCCGAACCGTACCTGCTCGTCGTCGGTCTCCCGGCGGCCGATCTGCGCGGTGGTCAGGGTCCGGCCGCGGTACAACTCGTGCAGGCCGAGGCTGATCGCCAGGCCCTCCGGCAGCAGCACCTGGCGCAGCACGCTGCGGGTGTCCCAGGTGTTCCAACCCTGCTTCAGATCCTGCTGCAGCGCTCGATAGGTCGGTGACAACGTGGGTCTCACGGGAGCTTCCTCAGCTTTCGTCGGCGTAGTTGAATTCGAGCGCGGCCGCCAGCAGCGTTCGGGTGTAGTCGTGCTGCGGATCGTTGAACACCTGCTCCGCCGGGCCGTGCTCGACGAACTCGCCGCGCCGCATCACGTACACCCGATCGGAGATCTGGTGCACGATCGCCAGGTCGTGGCTGATGAACAGGATCGACAGGTGATGGCTGACCCGCAGATCGGCCAGCAGCCGCAACACCTGGGTCTGCACCGACACGTCCAGCGCCGAAACCGCCTCGTCGCAGACCAGCACCCGCGGCCGCAGCGCGAGCGCCCGGGCGATGCTGACCCGCTGACACTGACCGCCGGACAGCTCGCCCGGATAGCGGTCGACCAACTCGACACTCATCCCGACCGCACCGAGTGCCTCGGCCAGCGCCGCCGCGACCGGGCCGCTGGGGGCGATCTCCGGATGGGTCCGCCAGGCCTCGTCGATGAGCTGGCCGACCGTCATCCGCGGGTTCAGCGACGCGCGCGGATCCTGGAACACCATCTGGATGTCCCGGCGCAGACCCTTGTTCCGCCGGTACGGCAGCGGACGGCCCAGATACTCCAGCGTGCCGGCGTCCGGCCGCTGCAACCCGACCACCACCCGGGCCAGCGTCGACTTGCCCGACCCGGACTCGCCGACGACCGCCACTGTCTCCTCCGCCCCGACCTCGAGATCGGCGCCTTCGACCGCCACCATCCGCTCCCGGGTGAAGCCCGATCCGCGGATCGGGAAGGTGACCCGGATGCCGTGGGCCGCCAACAGTGGTGTTTCGCTCCCTGAGCCTGTCGAAGGGCCAGGGTGAGGTGGTTCGCCCTTCGACAAGCTCAGGGTACGAACACCCTCGCTCCGACTGTCCGGGCTCATCCGAGCACCTCCGCGGCGACGTGGCAGGCGGACCAGCGGCCCGGGGTCAGCTCGCGCAGGGCGGGCCGTTCGGTGACGCAGCGGTCGAACGCCCGGGAGCAGCGGGTCCGGAACGGGCAGCCGGAGGGCCGGTCGGCGGGCGAGGCCGGGGCGCCGGGCAGCGGGTCGGCGATGGCGGTCTTGGTCCGCACCGCCGGGACGCTGGCGACCAGCGCCGAGGTGTACGGATGCGCCGGCCGGCGGAGCACCTGGGCCGTCGGGCCGCGTTCGACGACGGAGCCGGCATACATCACCAGCACGCTGTCGGTGACATGGGAGACGACGCGCAGGTCGTGGCTGACGTACAGCATCGCGGCGCCCTCCTCGGCGCGCAGCTCCCGCAGCACGTCCAGCACCCGGGCCTGGACGGTGACGTCCAACGCGGTCGTCGGTTCGTCGGCCAAGATCAGCGACGGCTTGGTGATCATGGCCATCGCGATCATGGCCCGCTGCCGCAGGCCGCCGGAGAACTCGTGCGGATAGCTGCGCCGGCGACGCTCCGGCTCGGGGATGCCGACCCGGTCCATCATCTCGATCGTCCGGTCCGTCACTTCGGTCGCGGGCAGGCCGCGGCGGCGCAGCACCTCGCCGATCTGCCGGCCGATCCGCTGGGTCGGATTGAACGAGGACAACGGATCCTGGAAGATCATCGAGATCTCGGCGCCCCGTAGCCGGCGCAGCTCCGCCGGCGACGTGGTGAGCAACTCGGTGCCGCGCCAGCCGATCGACCCGGTGATCGACATCGCCGGCGGCAGCAGTCTGATCACCGACCGGGCGGTGAGGGTCTTGCCGCTGCCGGTCTCGCCGATCAGGCCGACGCTCTCGCCCCGGTCGATGGTCAATCCGACGTCGTCGAGCAGGGTCAGCTCGCCGATCCGGACCGTCAACTGCTGGACCGTGAGCAGCCGTGGGTCCGGATCGGTCGCCGTGACCTCGGCCGCGGAGGTGGCCACGCTCATCGACCGACCTCCCTTTCCCTGCTCGACGACGTCGTGATCATGGTCAGCCGACCAAGGTGGCGGCCCGGAAGTCGGGCAGCCCCTGCGGGTCGAGGGTGAAGCCGGAGACCAAGGCGGTCCAGGCGTAGGAGTTCTTGACGAACATCGGGAACATGCCGACCGCGTCGTCCCAGATGATCTTGCCGGCCTCGGCGTACAGCTTCTTGCGGGCCTCCTGGTCCGGGTTCGATCCGGCCTCGGCGAGCAGCTTGTCCAACTCGGGATTGCAGTAACCGTTGCGCTTCGCGGCGCACGGGTAGAGCCGGCCCAGGCTGGTCGAGGCGTCGTAGCCGGCGGTGCCGACCTGCTGGAAGTTGATGTCCCAGCGCATCGCCAGCAGGTCCTCGATGAAGACGGCCTGCTCCTTCTCCTGGGCGTCGATCTTGACGCCGATCTTGGCCAGATCGGAGACCATGGCCGACACGAACGGTTTGAACTGCGACTGGTACTGCAGCTCATAGGTCTTGTCGAAGTCGAATCCGGCTGCGGTCAAGGCCTGCTTCGCCGCCTCGGGGTCGTAACTGACCGGTTGCTGCGGCGCGTGGCCGAACACGGTGGAGGCGATGGGTGAGTCGGCGGGCGATCCGGTCTCGGGATAGATCTGCTTGATGATCGTCGCGAAGTCGATCGCCTGCCACAGGGCGCGCCGCACCTCGGGCTTGTCCTTGAAGAACGGCCGCTCGCTGTTGAACCAGATCAGGAACGACCCGGCGCTCTGCACCGCTTCGGTCTTGATCGAACCGACGGCCTGCAACTCGGCCAGTTGATCATCGGGTACGCCCCAGACGACGTCGACCTCACCGGTCTGCAACGCCGTCAGCCGGGTCGAGATCTCCGGGATGGTGCGCAACGTGAGCTTGGCCAGGGTCGGTGCGCCGCCGGCGAAGGCGGGGTTCGGCACCAGCACGACGTCCTGGCCGGCGGCGAACGACTCGACCTGGAACGGGCCGGAGCCGATCGGCTTCTCGCCGACCGCACCGTCGGTGGCCGGGATCTCAGCCGGCAGCACATAGAACGTGGTGAGCTTCGACGGCAGCGCCGCGTCGGGCTTCTCGGCCTTGAACACGACGGTCTGCGGGTCCGGGGCGCTGACCGTGACGCCGGGGAAGTTGGCGGACGGCGGGGACTTGAGCTCGAGGAACCGGTTGAACGAGGCGACGACGTCCGCGGCGTCCAGGGCGCTGCCGTCGGTGAAGGTGACGCCCTTCCGGAGCGGGAAGGTCCAGGTGTCGCCGGCGTCGTTGGCCGACCACTTCTCGGCCAGGTCGCCGATGATCTCGCCGGTCTCGCTGGTGGCGGTGAGCCGGGAGTAGATGTGCTTGGCGACCAGGTCCATGCCGGCGGAGCCGCCGCTGGCCGAGTGCGGGTCGAGGTTCTCGACCGGATACTGACCGCTGGCGACGATCTCCTGCGGAGCCGGGCCGGTTGGGCTGCCGGCCCCGGTGGTGGTCGTACAGGCGGCCAGGGGGAAGAGCAGGGCGACGGCCCCGGCCAAGCAGCCTGCCAGTCTGGTGCCCACCGACCTGGTGTTGCGGATCATGATCATCTACCTCCGTTGGTTGCGCGGGAATGTCTGGGTCATCGGCGCTTGGCCCGGCCGAATCGGGCGGTGAGTTGATCACCGAGCACGCCGACGCTGATCACCAGCACCGACAGTGCGAGGCCTGGCCAGGCGGAGATCCACCACGCGCTGGCCAGGTAGCTGCGTCCGGAGGCCACCGTCTGGCCCCAGGACACGATCGAGGTGGGCAGCCCGATGCCGAGGAAACTCAGACCGGCCTCGGCCAGCACCACCAGGGCGAACTCGAGGGTGGCCATCGCCACCAGCGGGCCGGCGGTGAACGGCAGCACGTGCCGGGTCAGCAGCCGTGGGCCGGGCACGCCCATCAGCCGGGCCGCGTCGACCCAGTAGCGCTCCCGCAGCGACAACACGACGCCCCGGGTGACCCGGGCGAAGGAGATCCAGTTCGTCACCGACAGGGCGATGATCACCAGCAGCAGGCTGCGGGTGAAGATGCCGGCGATCACGATCGCCAGCACCAGGCCGGGAAAGGCTTGCAGGATGTCGATGCAGCGGGCCAGCACCGCGTCCACCCAGCCGCCGCGATAGCCGGCCACGGCCCCGATCAGGACGCCGACGGCGAGGCTGATCAGCACCACACTGACGCCGATGATCACCGAGGTCCGGGCGCCGTGGATGATCTGGCCGAGCAGATCACGGCCGAGGGCGTCGGTGCCGAGCCACGCCGTGCCGCCGGCCACGGTCGGCGAGCCCGGTGGCCGCAGCCGATCCTCCAACGGAGTCGCAATCGGATCGTACGGAATCAGCGCCGGACCGATCGCGGCGGCGACCAGATAGAGGCCGATGATCACCAGCGGCACCAGCATGCCGGGGGACCGCGGCCGCAACCGGCGCCTGGCGGCCGGCTCGGCCGGCACGACGTCGGCCTGAGGGAATCCGGGCGGCGTGACAGTGGCGGAGTCGGTCATGCCGGGCTCCCGGTGCGGATCCGCGGATCGAGGACGCGGTAGACGAGGTCGGTCGCCAGGTTGAGCACGACGATCAGGCCCGCCACGATCAGGGTCACCGCCTGCACCACGGTGTAGTCCCGGTTGCCGACGGCCTCCACCATCAGGGTGCCCAGCCCCGGCCAGGCGAACACGTTCTCCACCACTACGGCACCACCGAGCAGCGCGCCGATGTGCAGGCCGATCACCGTGATCACCGGGATCAGCGAGTTCTTCAGGGCGTGGCCGATCACGGCCTGGCCGCGGGTCAGTCCCTTCGCGTAGGCCGTGTCCAGATAGGGCTCGGACATGTTCTCGGCCAGGCTGCTCCGGGTCACCCGGGCGACGATCGCGACGAACGGGAACGCGAGGGTGACCGCGGGCAGCACCAGGTGCAGCGGCGTCCCGGTCCCGGCGCTCGGGGTCAGCCGCAGCCACAACGCGAAGATCAAGATCAGCATGATGCCGATCCAGAACGTCGGGAACGACTGCAGCATGGTGGTGAAGGAGGAGACGATCCGGTCCAGCAGCGTGTCCGGCCGCATCCCGGCGAGGACGCCGAGGGCGAGCCCGACGACGACTGCGAGCGCGGTGGAGGTCAGGGTCAGCTCAACGGTGGCGGGCAGCCGGTCGAACACGGCCTCGATGGCGGGCATCCGGAGCCGGTACGAGTCGCCGAAGTCCAGCCGCACGGTGTCCAGCAGATAGTGCCCGTACTGCACCAGCACCGGCTGATCCAGCCCCAGCTGAACCCGCAGCCGGGCGATCTGATCGGGCTCCGCATCCGGGCCGAGCAGCACCGCGGCCGGGTCGCCGGGCGCGATCCTGATGATCACGAAGATCAGCGTCGCGGCGCCCCACATCACCAGCAGCCCGATCGCCAACCGACGCAGGATCATCGCGATCACGGCAGCGCCCCTCGGCCCCGGGCAGGCGGGGCGGCGCACGAGTTGCCGATCACCAGGGTGCAGTCGACGAAGGTCTGTTGCGGTTGATCATCGTCCAGCATCCCGATCAGCGCCCGGACGGCGCGGCGGGCGATCTGTTGCCGGGGCAGCGCGAACCGGGTCCAGTCCAGCTGGCTCGGCGCCCAGGACGGCGGCTCGCCGAGCAGGGCTATCGACACCTCGCCCGGGATCGCCAGGGTGGAATCCTGCGCCAGCCGATCCAGCGTCGAGACCAGGGTGTGGTCCTCGCTCGGCTCGATCAGCAGCGCGGTCGCACCGGCCGCCAGCCAGCCGCGGATCCGGTCCTCGGTGAGCTCGGCCGGCGACGGCAGCGTGGTCACCGTGATCTCCGCCGGGTCCAGCCCGTGTCGCACGATGGCCTGCTCGAGGCCGGCCAGCCGATCCGTGGTCGGCTCGGTGTCCTCCTCCTGCCGGAGGTAGATCATCCGGCGGTGGCCGAGGCCGACCAGGTGCCCGACCAGCTCGATCGTCGCGGCCACGTAGTCCGGCGCGACGAACGGGATGGTGGTGCCGGGCGCCTCGCGGCGGCCGATGAACACGAACGGGAAGTGCTCTGCCGCGAGATGCTCCAAGTCGCCGCGCCGGACGTGCCGGCCGATCATCACGCAGCCGTCGGCCATCCGCATCCGCTGCCGTTGATCATCGGCCAGCGGCTGCCGATCCCGGCCGGCCGAGGTGAACAGCAACAGGTCGTAGCCCTGCGCCGCGCACTCCTCCTCCGCGCCTTGCAGGAAGGGATAGTAGAAGTCCCGGTCGTCGGTCGGGAAGACGGCCTCGAACGTGTACAGGCCGATCAGGTGGTTCCGACCGCCGCGCAGGCTGCGGGCCGCCGGATTGGCCGCGTAGCGCAGCTCGGCCGCGGCGGCGAGCACCGCGTCCCGGGTCGATTCCTTGATCAACTGGGCCGGGGCGCCGCCGTTGATCACCATCGACACCGTGGCCTGGGAGACGCCGGCCAACTCCGCGATGTCCTGCTGGGTGGCCCGGCGGCGACGCTGGTTCATCTCCTGCTCCTACGTTGACTCAGCGGACCCGGAGCAGCCGGATGGCGTCCGCGGCGACGAAACCGTTTGCGTCGTCGGTCAACGACACGGAGGTGGCCAAGCCGCGGGCCAGCCGGAACCGGCCGAGTGACTTCCAGCGGGTGCCCCGGACGTCCCACTCGCCGTCGGTCCGCTGATCGACCCGGACCAGATCGGTCCGGCTGCGCCCATCCTGATCACGACGGGTGATCATGAACGGCGCGTCGGTGGCCCGGTTGGAGAAGGCGAGCAGCGAGCACTGCAGCTCGTACTCGCCGTCGACCGGGACGACCGGCGTCCAGCGGACCACCGCGCTGCCGTCGCCGGCCGGATGATGCCGGTAGTTCGCGCTGTACGCGCCCTGGGTGCCGGCCGCCGACGTGCCCCAGGTCCCGGCCTCGATCGTCCAGCCCAGTTGGTTGTTGTCGACCAGCACCTCGCCCGGGACGTCCGGCTCGGCAGCGGTGATCAGGCTGAGGCTGTCCAGTCCGAACGCCGTGCCGCCGGTGCGGCCCGGGCCGGTGATCACGAACCGGAGCCGGTGCCGGCCGCCGCCCCGGCCGCCGTCCAGGGTCACCGCGCCCAGGTACGCCGGCTCGTAGCCCGGCGCGAGCTCGGACTGGGCGTCGAACGCGGTCGCCGCCGGCAACGGCCGCCCGTCCAGCAGCACCTCGAACGCGGCGCCGGCCGCGGGCCGGAAGTAGCGCAGTTGCAGCTGATAACGACCGGGCGGCGCGGTGATCACGTAGTCCAGCCGATCACCGGGCTTGGTGTCGGCGAGTTCGACCCGCGATCCGGCGCGGGCCAGTGGATCGGTGATCACTCGCGATGTCGCCGACCCGGGGCCGGGATCGAGGGTGGCGAAGCCGATCACCCGTTCGGACCAGGTGTCCGTACCGCGGTCGCGGCCCTTGGTCAGCCAGGCCAGGTTGAACCGGGCCAGCTTGATCCGCTGCGGGAAGCTGTTGATCTCGCCGTCGCAGCCGTAGATCAACAGGATGGTGCCGTCGGAGAGCCGGGCCAGGTCGGAGTAGTAGGCCCGCTCGGTGGTGATCACCCGGGAGAACCACTGGCTGTGGCCCTCGTCGTAGCTGACCGACACGGTGAGGTTGCGGCGAACCGGCGCGTCCGGCCTGCTGAACAGGATCCGGCTGACCGCCTCGCTACCGGGACCACCGCTGTACCGGACCATCCCGGAGTCGATCGCGTTGTAGACCCCGGTTGCTCCGTCGAGCAACGGTGCGGACCAGGTGGCGCCGCGATCCTGGCTGACCGAGACGATCCGCTGCCGGTTGCCGCCGGAGCTGGCTCTGGCGTTGATCATGATCGTGCCGTCGCTGCGTTGCACCAGCCGGGCCTCGTTCAGCGGATAGGGGATCGACACCGGGATCTCGGCGCCGGCGACCCAGGTCTCACCATGATCATCGCTGTAGATCGCCGAGACGCCGTAGCAGCGTTCGTCGACGGTGTTGCCGACGATCACCCGGCGATGGGCCACGTTGAGCAGCAGTCGGCCGTTGTCCAGTTGGATGCCGTGGCCGGGGCCGGGGCCGTGCAGCGCCCACTCGTACGGGAAGTGTTCGAACAGGCCGGAGATGCTCTGCGGCTCGCTCCAGCTGAGGCCGCCGTCGGTGCTGTGCACGAGGTGCAGGTCACCGATGTCGCCGGAGCAGGTGGTGTTCTCCGGCAACCGGACGGACAGCATGTAGAAGAGGAAGACGGTGCCGGTCTCGCGATCGACGAGGAACGTCGGATTGCCCCAGGACTGGCCGTCGACCGAGGCGATCACGGTCATCGTCGGATCGAAGCTGCGGCCGCCGTCCGTGCTGCGCCGGATCAGGATGTCCCGCGGACCGGCGTCGCACACCTCGTAGCGGCCCTCGGTCGCGGCCAGCACGGTGTCGTCCGGCAGCACGGTGAGGCCGTGCACGTGGTAGTTCTCCAACGGATCGACCGCGGCGTCCCAGAGCGTCGTCTGCTCGAAGAACGCGGTCGTACGGTCGTCGTCGGCCTGATCCTTATCGGCCTGATCTTCGGGCTGGTCGGCGGCGGCCGGCCCGGCGAAGGCGGTCGCGCCGGCGAGGGCGATGGCGCCGGTGCCGAACACCCGGCGGCTGATCGTCGGGCCGGAGTGATCTTGGTTCATCCGTCACTTCCCTGTGTTGTGGATGGCTCGCGTCGTGGATGGTGTGTCGTTCGGATTCGGTCGGTCAGCGGGGGATTTCGCTCGCTCGGTCCAGGCTGACCAGCTGATCGGCGTCCGGAGCGAGCAGCTCCTTGATCGCCGACAGTTCGGCGGCGGTGCAGGCGATCAGCGGCGGCATCAGCGCCGTGGCGGGGAGTCCTCGATCGGCCAGGATCGCCTTCACCGTAGGGACTCCGGGCCGGATGCCATGGATTCCGGTCAGTCGGGCGAGCAGCTCCTGGGCCGCCGTCGCACCCTCGTTGTCGCCGCCCCGGAACGCCTCGACCAGCCGCTGGGCGGCGACCGGCGCGAGGTTGGCGACACCGGGGACGATGCCGTCGGCGCCGTCCCGCAGCGCGGCCAGGGCGAGCCGCTCGTCGCCCTGCCCGACGCCGACCGACTTACCGGCGTCCGTCGACTCGCCGGCGATCCGGACCAGGGCGCGGAGCAGCTCCGGATCCGACGAACTGTCCTTGATCCCGATCACGTGCGGCCGGGCCAGGATCTCGGCGGCCGCCGCGACCGTCAGCGGAGTGGCGCGCTGCGGGCTGTTGTAGATCACGACCGGGCGGCCCAGGTCGGCCAGCGCGTCGTAGTGCGCCACCACCTCGTCGTCACGGTGCCGGAAGTAGCTGGGCGGGCTCGCCACCACCGCGTCGGGCGCCGCGGCCTCGACCGCTTCGCAACGCTGCAACACCTCGGCGGTGCCGGGCGCGGAGACGTTGACCACGATCCGGTGGCCGGCGTCGAGCGACCGCCAACTGTCGACCACGTCACGGGTGAACGGACCCATCAGATCGGTCGGGATCAGCGGACCTTCGCCGTTGCTGCCGAGCAGCATGATCCGGCTGATCCCGGCCGCGGCGATGGCCCGGAGCAACGGTCGCAAGGCAACCGGGTCGGGCCGGTGGTCCGGTCCGACGGTGGTGATGATCGGTACGGTGACGCCGGCCAGCAACTCCCGGCCGTCCAGCGGGGCCGCGCTCATCAGTAACCCCGCACGGTCGGCCAGGCGGTCTCGATGCCCTCGGCGTGCACCCGGGCCCGGAAGTCGTCCAGCAGGTCGGGCTTGTCGATCACTGCATCCGGCGTGCTGCCGTTGGCCAGGCACCAGGCGGCGAGCAGGCCGGCGACCTCGCCGACGTTCCACTCGACCGGGTGCAGCCGGTAGCAGCCGTTGGTGATGTGCGTGGTGCCGAGGTTCTTCCCGGCGGCGAGCAGATTGCCGACCCGGACCGGGACCACGGCGCCGAGCGGGATCTGGAACGGGCAGGACGCGACGTCGATGTAGTTGTCGCCGCCGGTCGAGGGATGCAGGTCGATCCGGTACATCCCGACGCCGACCGAGTCCGGGTAGTCGACCGCCCCGCGATCACCGCGGACCGCCAGTGACAGGTCCTGCTCGACGATCGTGGTCCGGGCGACGATCCGGCGGGATTCCCTGATGTAGGGCATTTTCGCGAACCCGTCGTCGGTGCCGAGCACGTCGCCGCGCAGCCGCAGCCCGGGCCAGCCGGTGCCGCCGTCCGGCCGCGGCGCTTCGGTCTGCAGCCAGTAGAGCATCGACCGGCTGAGCAGCCTCGAGTTGGCCAGGTGCCGCGCGCGCTCGGCATCGTCGACGCCGATCAGCGGGCCCTCGACGTAGTCGATCATCGGCCAGTTGACCAGCGTCACATCGGATTCGAGGAAGCCGGCCCGGAAGTTGCGCCGGGACAGGATCCGTCGGAACGCCCAGAGTTCTTGATCACCGGGATCCTTGCTCTGGTCGGCGACGACGGCCTGGGCGACAGCGGTGGGCAGGAAGTCCCGGGTGGCGGTGGCCAGGGTCCGCGGCTCCGGTGCGACCAGCCCGACCTGCGGCCCGGGCCAGCCGTTGGGCACGAACGTCGACCAGTGCTCGTAACGGTCCGGCCGGTCGATGGTGTGGTCCTCGCCGGGCCGGTGATCGAGCGCGAAGATCCAGGAGAACGCCTGCATGTTGGCCGGCTGCGGCTCGGCCGGCGCCGACGGCTCGCCGGTCTGCGCCTGCGACTCGAAGCCGGTGACGTGCTCGACGCCGGCCAGCTCGAGCAGGTCACCGAGCTCGGTCGCGTCCAGGAAGTACGGCGCACTGACCTCGACGTCGCCGTCGGTGCCGCGGACCGTGACCGTACGGATCATGTCCCGGTCGGTGTCGGCCGCCACCGGGCGATAGCCGCGCAGCACCCGGAGCCGGCCACTGGCCAGGTAGGGCCCGATCAGCTGCTCGATCACCAGCGCCGCGACCCGGGGCTCGTGGCAGAGCCGGCTGACCTTGCCATCCCCCGGATTGAGGTACGGATCGTTCCGTGCCTCGTCGGTCAGTGGGTAGTGCCGGCGGTAGTGATCGCGGATCGCGTCCCGCAAGGCGCGGTAGCTGCGGGTGCAACCGAACTGTTCGATCCAGGCGTGCTCGTCGGGCGGCACCCCCTGGCTGGTCAACTGGCCGCCGAGCCAGTCCGACTCCTCGGTCAGGATCACCCGCGCACCGGACCGCAACGCCGCCAGCGCCGCCGCGACTCCGCCCAGCCCGCCGCCGATGACGGCGAGGTCCGCCGGTGCTCCCTGCTGCGCTGCCACTGGGTGACTCCCCGATGAGTTGATACGTATAAACGATCTATTGATACCTATCAGAACATGCAGCGGCCGTCTCGTCAAGGCATGGACGAGGTGCGCGGCCGTTCCGGGCGCTTTCCTTGGGTGCCGCGGCCCGCGTCTTCCGGTGGAGACGCTTGGGCAGCAAGGGGCAGGTTCGGGCCGTGGTCTCGTCCGTCCGCCGGCCGTCGGTGATGCGTACGCCGAGAGTGACCCTATCCACGCCGAATGGCAGATCTCGGGTGGGAAAAGCACCACTCGGCGCAGCAGGGGAAGCGCCGTGCGGCGGTAGGGTCGCCGGGTGACTGAACGGGGCTCCGGGCGGGCCGACGACGCCGCCCGGCGGATCGCGCTGGCGCAGGGTCAGCAGCGAGCCGAGTCGGTCAAGGCGCAGCGGCTGATCGACGAGTTCGTCGCCTCGGCGCGGGACCGCGGGCTGGCGCCGGAACCGCTGCGGGCGCGACTGCCGGGCGGCGCCGAGGTCAAGACCGACAAGTCCGGCTGGTATCTGCGGCAGGACCGGTCGGTGGCGATCGGCGAGGGCGGCGAGTACTACGTGTTGATCGTGCCCGGCGGCCTGGCCGAACGACTCCGCGGCGCCCGGCTGGTCGGCTCGCCGCCGCCGCTGGTGGTCGGTCGCGGCGGACCGGACGGCGAGGCCGGTGACCTGGCCGAGTTCCTCAGCCGGCGGCTGGCCCAGGGGTGATCTTTGAGCGCTACCGGACCGTGGCTCGCATCGGCCGGGCGACGCTCGAGATCAAGAACTCGGTGTTCGAGTGCCGGGTGGTGCGGGTCGAGGACGAGGCCGCGGCCCGGGACGTGATCGCAACCGCCCGCCGGGAGCACCACGACGCCGGCCACCACTGCTCGGCGTTCGTGCTCGGACCGAGCGCGGAGATCACCCGCAGCAGCGACGACGGCGAGCCGTCCGGCACGGCCGGCGCGCCGATCCTGCAGGTGCTGCTCGGCGCCGACCTGACCGACGTGGTCGCGGTGGTGACCCGCTGGTTCGGCGGTACGTTGCTCGGCGCCGGCGGCCTGGTCCGCGCCTACACCGCGGCGGCGCGGGCCGGGATCGAGGACGCGGGGGTGCTGGTCCGGGAGCGCCGGGACCTGGTCGAGATCGCCGTACCGGCTGCCTTGGCCGGGCGGCTGGAGAACGCGGTCCGGCAGGCTAACGCCGAGGTCCGCGAGGTCCGCTGGGCCGATCCGGTGATCATCTTCGCTGCCGTACACGACCCCGAAGCCATGGCCCGGACCATCGCCGAGCACACCACCGGCGTCGCCACCATGATCATCACCGGCCGGACCTGGACCGACCTCTGACCCCGACCTTGGGGACCGAACACTCGAACGTCCCATCGGCAAGCACGGGGATCGGACACCCGAACGGCCCCATCGGTTGGCGGATGTGTCAGCATCCGGGCATGAGCGGCCGATCCGATCCGCGCAGTAGCATGCGCGCCGTGGATGCGAAGCCGGTGCCGCCGGAGCCGACCCCGGCATGACCACTCCCGCTCGCCCGTCGCGCGGTCCGCGGCAACGCCTCGGTGAAGCTCAACGCCGGAAACAGATCATGGCGGCGGCGATCGAAGAGGTGGTCGAACGCGGCTACGAGGGCGCGTCGTTGACCCGGATCGCGGCCCGCGCCGATGTCGCCAAAGGTCTGGTCTGGCGCTACTTCACGGGCAAGGACGAGCTGATGGAGGCCACGGCGAAGGCGACGATGGAGACGATGCGGACCCAGATCGTCGACGCCCTCGACCTGGACCAGCCCGTACCGGGCATCATCCGCGCGGCCCTGCGGCTGGCCGCCGCGCAGATCCTGACCCATCGAAACGAGCTGATCGCGCTGAACCGCATCGTGCACAACCTGCACGGGCCCGACGGCGCCGAACGGGTGACAGCCGACTTCTACGAGGCGACCTACGCCGGCCAGGAGCAACTGTTCCGTCGCGGCCAAGCGGAGGGCAGCCTGGGCGACTTCGACGCCCGCGTCATGGCCGTCACCTACCAGGGCTCGATCGACGTCATGCTCGCCTACCTCGAACAACATCCCGACACCGATCCGCACGACTACGCCGCCGGGCTCGCCGAGATTCTGCTCGGCGGCATCCAAGCCCGGACCTGAAGCGACCAGAAGGCGGTACGGCTTCCTGCCCGGTGCAGCGCCCAGGACCAGCACGCCTCGATCAGTGCACTTCTCTACCTGTGGCGGCTTCCGTCTGAGTTGATTAGTGACCGCATGGTCAATAGTATTGACTGCATGGTCATTAGATTGCGTTTCCCAGAGTTCGGCCGGCGACGGTGAACCCGTCCGCCCTGGCCGGTGACCCGGCTGCGACCGGCAGCAAGGCGAGCCCGCAACGCGAGATCGTGCTCAGCCTGGTGATCAACGCGGTGCTGCCGATCGCGTTGTTCTACGGACTGCGCGCCCTCGGCGTCGATCAGTGGCCGGCCCTGATGCTGAGCCTGGTCGCCCCGGCCGCCAAGACCGTGCATTCGGTGATCACGAAGCGGCGGATCGACATGCTCGCCGGCCTGGTGATGACCGCCCTGCTGCTCAGCGTCGCCGTGTCGTTCCTGACCGGCAGCCCGCGGACCCTGCTGGCCCGCGACGGCTGGATCACCGCGGTGGTCGGCGGCTGGATCCTGCTCACCCTACTGCGGACGCCGTACTACTTGTCTGCCCTGCGCACCTTCACCGGCGGCACGCTGCGCGAGCAGATCAACGTCGCGTGGCGGGACAAGCCCGCCTTCCGGCGGGTGGTGCGGGTGAACACGATGTTCTGGGGCTTCGCGTTGTTGTTGGACGCGGCGGGCACGGTGCTGCTGGCCTACACGATGCCGATCGACAGCGTCCCGCTGATCGGTGCCGTCAAGCTGGTGGCGTTGATCATCTTGGCGGAGGTGAGCAGTCAGCTCTACTTCCGGCGCAACGGCGTGCCGCAGCTCGAGGACGAGCCGGCCGCCGGCAATCTTGATCAGGCAGATCGATGAGCGGGCGCCGTTACGTCGTCACCGGTTCGGCCTCGGGCATCGGTGCCGCCACTGCCGCGATCCTTCGTGATCAAGGTGCCAGCGTGATCGGCTGCGATCTCAGCGACGCCGACCTCATCGCTGATCTGTCCACGGCCGCCGGCCGCCGGTCGCTGGTCGACCAGGTGGCGAAGTGCGGGCCGATCGACGCGGTGCTGGCGGTCGCCGGTGGCGGCCGGACCGGCCTGATCGAGACGAACTACTTCGGCACCGTCGCAACGCTCGAAGGGCTGCGCCCCTTGCTGGCGCGCAGCGCTGCCCCACGGGCCGTAGCCGTGTCCTCGACCTCGTCGCTGGCACCCGCCGACGAACGGGTCCTGCAAGCCTGCGCCGACGGAGACGAAGTCACCGCGATCGCCTTGCTGGACGCGGATCCCGCGCTGCGCGACGCTGCTTACGGCATCGCCAAGCGCGCGTTGAACGGGTGGATACGGCGAGCCGCCCCGACGCCCGAGTGGGCCGGTGCCGGCATCCCGCTGAATGCGGTCGCTCCCGGCGTCGTGGACACCCCGGCCGCGGCCTGGATCTTCACCGACGACGCGATGCGCAGCAGGATCGAGGCGGCCGCCCCGCAACCCCTCGGTGGTTTCCCGGGCCGACCGGAATGGGTCGGTCAGCTGATCGGCTGGCTGGCCGGCCCGGACAACCAGTTCGTCACCGGTCAGGTGATCTTCGCCGACGGCGGCGCCGAAGCGACCTTGCTCGGTGACCGCCAGTGGCGGGCGTGACGCCCTCGGCTCGACCGGCTGTGTCAGCATCCAGGGATGACAGCCCAGTCCGATCTCTGGTGGCGATCCGCCGTCGTCTACCAGGTCTATCCACGCTCGTTCGCCGACGGGTCGGGCGACGGGGTCGGTGATCTCGCCGGCCTCCGCGACCGACTGCCCTACCTGGCCGAGCTCGGCGTCGACGCGGTCTGGATCAACCCGTGGTACGTCTCGCCGCAGACCGACGGCGGCTATGACGTCGCCGACTACCGGGCCATCGATCCCGACCTCGGCACTCTGGCCGAGGCCGAGACGGTGATCACCGAAGCGCACCAGCTGGACCTGAAGATCATCCTCGACTTGGTCCCGAACCACACCAGTGATCAACATCCCTGGTTCCGGGACGCCCTGGCGGCGGCACCCGGATCGCCGGCGCGGAACCGCTATCTGTTCCGGCCGGGTCGGGGCGAGTCCGGTGCCGAGCCGCCGACGAACTGGCGATCCTCCTTCGGTGGCTCGGCCTGGAGCAGGATCACCGAGCCGGACGGCGGTCCGGGCCAGTGGTATCTACACCTGTTCGCCCCCTCGCAGCCGGATCTGAACTGGCAGGATCCCGTTGTCGCCGACGAGTTCGAAGAGATCATCCGGTTCTGGTTCGACCGCGGCGTCGACGGCTTCCGGATCGACGTCGCGCACGGGCTGGTCAAAGATCAACAATTTCCCGATCTACCACCGGACTACCAGCCATCCACCGCTCCGCCCTACCGCTACCGTCATCCGGCCTGGGACCAGGACGGGGTGCACCAGATCTACCGCCGGTGGCGCCGGCTCTGCGACTCCTACGCCGAGCCGCGGATCTTGATCAGCGAGGCCTGGGTCTTCGACCCGGAACGGTTGGCGCGCTACATCCGGGCCGACGAACTGCACCAGACGTTCAACTTCAACTTCCTGATGGCGCCCTGGGACGCGCCGGCGATGCGGACGATCATCGACGACACCCTGCGTGCCTTCGCCGCGGTCGGCGCCCCGGCGACCTGGGTGCTCTCCAACCACGACATGATCCGCCACCTCACCCGCTACGGTCGCCCGCCAGGTCTGGAGTTGGCCCGGGTCGGCTCGGTCCCGGTCGACCTCGATCTCGGCACCCGGCGAGCCCGGGCCGCCGCTCTGCTGCTGCTTGCCCTGCCCGGCGGCGCGTACCTCTACCAGGGCGACGAACTCGGCCTCTGGGAGGTCGAGGACCTCCCCCAGGACCTGCTGCGTGACCCACTGTGGGAGCAGTCCGGCCACGCCAAGCGCGGCCGGGACGGCTGCCGGGTCCCGCTGCCCTGGTCCGGCACCGAGCCCGCGTTCGGCTTCACCACCGGCACCCCCTGGCTGCCACAACCGGACACCTGGCAGCCACTCACCGCCGAGGCCCAGCTCACCGACCCGGCGTCGATGCTCGCCCTCTACCGCACCGCCCTGCACCTCCGCCGCAGCCACCCGGCCCTGGGCGACGGCCCTCTCACCTGGCTCCCCCCCCCCGGCGTCCTTTCCTTCGGCCGCACGCCTGGCTTCAGCTGCGTCGTCAACCAGTCGGAGTTACCGATCGAACTCCCGCCACACCGCGAAATCCTGCTGGCCAGCGGCCCGCTGTCCACCGCTGCCCTGCCGCCCGACCAGGCGGTCTGGCTGCACACTGACGATGATCATCAACCGAGTTGATCAAGCTGGACGACAGAGACCCGGTCGCGGCTCGAGATCAGGTCAGCGGGCTCGGCGAGTGAGACGAATCCCGGCCCGAAACGGGGTCCGGACAGCCGGGAAACGTCACAGTCGGCAACCATCGCCGAGCTGATTGCCTACCCCTCAGGATGTCTCGAGCTAGATCGGTCCTGAGTAGGCACTGCAGGTGAGGAGGGTGGTGCAGAAGAGGAGGAGCGCGGCCGCGAGCAGCACCGCGCCGGCGGCCAGCAGCGCGAGTGAGCTGAGAACGTCGCGGACCAACCGGGGGCCGGGACTGCGCAGCCGGCCCGCCGTCCCGTTGGCGACTCCGCCAAGGATCAGTGCCGCAACCGCAGGGTAGACGAGGATCGGCACCGGCAGGCCGACCATGATCGCCAGGACCAGGCCTGCGGACAGGACGAGCGCCGCGGCCGCCGTCGTGCCGACCACGGGCAGCAGGCGGCTGCTCGAGTCGGCGTCGAAGGCCGTACGGACCCAACCGGCGACCAATCCGGCGAGGATGCCGCCGGCCAGCACCGCGACCGGCACGATCAGCTGCGGCGGCACGGCCAGCCCGCCGGCCAGCACCGGCACGATCCCGCAGAATGATGCGAGGCTGGCCAGAACCCAGCTCAGGGGCCCGGCCATCCGGCCGGTCACGGAGTCCGCTGCGGTAGCCATGGTCGAGGTTCGACGCTTTCAGCTGGTGCTGCTCTCGGCTTGGTCGAGCAGTTCGTACCCTACGCTCGGGGGGCCTCGACGGACCAGGCTCCGTTCGGGCGATGGGGACGTAAGGGGTTTCGTTCCCTGAGCCTGTCGAAGGGCCGGCCCGGTGTCAGCGCCTCTCCTGTGCTCACGGCAACCGCCAGCCTTGCCCTTCGAGAGACTCAGGGAACGAAACCTCTCACGTCCCCATCGACCAGGACCGAACGAATCTCTGCCGCTCAAACCGTCGGGTCTGCGAGCTGGTCGCGCAAGGCGGCCAGGGCTCCGTCGACCCAGCCCTCGCCGAGAGACTCGGTGCCCATGATCTTGGGCTTGTCGAGGACGTGGAAGGCCAGGTTGTCCAGGGTCGCGGCCAGCCGAAGGGTGGGCAGGGCGGTGAGTTGATCATCGTCGAGCGAGCGGACGGCGCGGTAGCCGGCCAGGAAGTCGGGCCAGTGCGGAGTCGAGGCGACGCCGGTCAGATCCGCCAGCAGCGGGCCGGGACCGGCCAGGTCGAGGTCGTAGATGATCATGCGGTCGCCGTCCAGCAGCAGGTTGTCCAGCGTCACGTCACCATGCCGGACGCCGGGCTCCAGGGTGCCGATCAGCGACCGTGCTCGCTGCAGCGCAGCCGCCGCGTCCTCGACCAGCTTCGCGTCGGCCGGCTCCAGTCGGCCACTGTCCCGCAGCGGCCCGGTCGAGTTGATCACCGCCCCGAGATCGTACGAACTCCGCGGCCGATCGCACCTGAAATGCCGCGCCGCCTCGTGCAGCTCGGCCACCGCGAACCCGAAGCGCCGATACAGCACACCGTCGAAAGGCGGTCGCGGCTTGTCGCCGCGGGCGAACTCGGTGATGGTGACTGAACGCGGCCCTTCGGGGTAGTCGGCGAGTTGGACCAGCTCACCGTCGCGGCCGGCGACCACCGCTGGCACGGGGATCCCGCGATCGGCGAGGTGCCGGCTGAGCCGGGCCTCCCAGTCGATCTCGGCCGGGGTCAGCCGGCCCGCCCGATAGACCTTGATCAACAATTCACCGGACTCGGCGCTCGCCCGGTAGACGTCGTTGACGAAGGACCGGACCAGGACGCACGAATCGACCGCGAGCACGTACCGGATCGAAATGAAGTGGGCCAGCGCGGTCGGATCGATCAACGAGCGGAGGGTCGGCAGCACACGCGCCAGGGTCTCAGATGTCTTCGGTCGTCGTCGCGGACTTTTTCACCTTCAGGAACTTCATGTACGCGTCGACGACCTCACCGGGCTCGCCGCGCTGCATCAGCTTGCCCTTGTCCAGCCAGATCGCCTCGGTGCACATCTCCTTGATGCTGCCCAGCCCGTGTGAGACCAGGAACATCGCCCGGGCGCTCTGCCGCAGCTCGGCCATCTTTGCGTTGGCCTTCTCCCGGAAGTGGGCGTCGCCGGTGGACAGCGCCTCGTCGATCATCAGGATGTCCGGCTTCATGTGCACGGCGACCGAGAAGCCGAGCCGGGCCGACATGCCGGAGGAGTAGGTCCGCATCGGCATGTCGATGAAATCGCCGAGCTCGGTCCATTCGGCCACGTCGTCGGCCTGCTCCTCGACGTCCTTCCGGGACAGGCCCGCGGCCAGGCCGCCGAGGATGATGTTTTCCCGGCCGGTGAGGTTCTTGTTGAACCCGACCCCGAGGGCGAGCAGCGTGCTGGCCCGGCCCCAGACCTCGATCCGGCCTGAGGACGGCGGCAGGATGCCGGCCATGGCCCGCATCAGGGTGGACTTGCCGGCACCGTTGGCGCCGATGATGCCCATCGCGGTGCCGGTCGGCACGTCGAAGCTGACGTGCTTCAGCGCCTTGACCTCCTTGACGGCGCGCTGACCGCGGCCGAACCGGATCAGGGCCTGGCGCAGCGTCGGCTTCCGCTCGAACGACGTCTTGTACGTGATCGAGAGGTCTTCGACCTTCACCGCGAGCGGTGGGCCGGTTGGGGTCGCTGCCTCGTCACCGTTGGGTCCGGCCGTCATGATCTCGGGCTCGGTCGCGGTGTTGTCGGGGTCAGACGAGACGGACAGCAAAATCACGCTCCCTCGACATGAAGTACAGGAATCCGACGACCAGCGCGCCAACAGCCCAGGCCGCGGAGGCGATCCAGGTGACGGCGCTGGGCATCGGGCCGCCCTGCAGCAGGCTGGTGAAGCCGGTGAGCATGTGGTAGGCCGGGTTGAGTTGGGCGATCGTCTGAATCGTGCGATCCATCTTGCTCAGCATGTCCAGGTTCCACAGCACCGGCGAGAGATAGAGCCAGAGCCGCAGGAAATACGGCAGGAAGCTCGATGTGTCGCGGAAATACACCTGCAGAGTGGCGAAGATCGCCGCCAGACCCAGCCCGAAGATGAGCATGCAGAGCAGGAAGAACGCGGCCAGCAACATCTGTGGTTGCCAGGGCAGGCCGAAGATGATGTGCGCGACCAGATAGACCACCAAGGTGGGCAGGAACCGGAAGAACGCGGTCCGGACCGCCGACAGCGGGATCAACAACCGTGGAAACGCGGTGTTCATCACGAGTTTGCCGGAACCGGTGACCGAGGTCGCGCCGGTGCTGACCGCAGTCTGGATCAACGTGAACGCAAACAGGCTCAGCATCAGGTGGGTGAAGAACCCGGCGTCGTGCCGGTTCCGGATGATCGTCACCAGCAGGTAGTAGACCCCGGACATCAGCAGCGGATTGATGACCAGCCAGGCCTGGCCGAAGAACGTGTTCGAGTTGGCGCCCCGCATGGTCGCCTTGCTCAGCTCTGCTGCGAACCCCCGCCGGTGCCACAACTCCTTGAAGTACGGCACCAAGGGCGGCAGGCCGGCCTTGTGGACCCCGTAGGAGTGGTACACCGGATTGAATTCGCGGTCGTCCGTACGCGTCGGCGCACTCATTCCACCACCGCCTTCATTCCTCACTCCCATGCCTGTCGTAGGCCGGTCTTGCCCCCGTATTCGGCTCGCCGACCGGGCGCCTACACCATCTCAAGGCCGTTCGAGCGATGGCTAGTCTGCCACGCCGACCCCGTCCGGCCCGATTCCGGTGACGCGAGCCGTTCCGGGTCGGCTGCGCCCGGGCGTCATTCCGTCGGCACCAGGCCCGTGGTGAACGCGATCACCACCGCCTGGGTGCGGTCCCGGGCCCCCAGTTTGCCGAGCAGTCCGCTGACGTGGGTCCGGATCGTCTCGACCCCGAGCACCAGTCGATCCGCAATCTCGGCGTTGGTCAAACCCTGAGCGATCAGGGCCAGCACCTCGGCCTCCCGCGGGGTCAACGGCGGGCCGACGTAGCCGGTCCGCTCCGGCTTGTGCTGGCCGACCAGCTGTCGGATCGACTCCGGGAAGACCAGGCTGTCGCCGCGAGCGACGGTGCGGACGGCCGAGATCACCTGGTCGGCGTCGGCGCGCTTGAGCAGGAACCCGGATGCGCCGGCGCGCATCGCGTCGAACACGTATTCGTCGCTGGCGAAGGTGGTGATCACCAGCACCCGCGGCGGCTCGGGCAGGCCGAGCACGAGTTCGGTGGCCCGGATCCCGTCGACGTTCGGCATCCGGACGTCCATGCAGACCACCTGCGGCCGCTTGGCCCGGACCACCGACACCGCCTCGGCGCCGTCGCCGGCCTCACCGATCACCCGCAATTGGGGGTCGGACTCGATGATCGTCTGCAGTCCCTGCCGGACGATCGGCTCGTCGTCGACCAGCACGACGGTGATCGTGCCGACCTGCTCCGTGGTTCCGGACGTCATGCCCTGCTCCCGTCCCGTGCGGATGATCGCGCCGGCAGTCGTACGCGCAGCACCCACTCATTGTCCCCGTCGGCACCCGGCTCGACCTCCGCCGACACGGTCCCGCCGAACAATGCTGCCCGTTCCCGGATGCCGGTCAGCCCCCGGCCGCCGAGGTCGGACCGCCGCCGGCGCCGGAGGTACGGGTTGCTGATCATGATCCGCACCTCGTCGGCGGTCGCGGACAGTTCGAGCCGGGTCCGGCCGCCGGTGCCGTGCCGGCGGGCGTTGGTCAGACCCTCCGAGACGATCCGGTACGAGGTCGTCGAGAGCAGCTGGGGCAGACCGGGGGCGATGGCGACCTCGGCGTCCAGCTCGACGCCGAGCTCGCGATGGGCGGTGACCAAGGACTCGACCGCGTCCAGACCGGGCTCCGGCGAGCGCGACGCGGCGGCGTCCCGGAGCACGGCCAGCATCCGATCAAGATCATCCGCGGCGCTCCGGGAGGTGGTCTCGATCAGCTCCAGCGACCGGGCCGCCTTGTCCGGCTGGGTTTCCAGCACCCGGCGGCCGGCGCTGGCCTGGAGTGAGATGATGCTCAGCGCGTGCCCGATCCCGTCGTGCAGGTCACGGGCCAGCCGGCGATGCTCGGTCTCGGTCCGCAGCCGCTGCTCGGCCAGTTGCAGCCGATCCCGCCAGGTCGGGCCGAGGAAGATCGGCGCCAGCCGGCGGAGCAGCAGGCCGACCAGCCAGGCGATCACCACCGCCGCGGCCAGGCAGCCGATCGCGACCAGGACGGCCAGCACCACCCAGGCCGGCTGGGTGGTCACTCTTCCGTCCGACGTCATGGCGCTGCCGCCGGTCGCCACGAAACCGGCCAGCGCGGTCGGTGCGCCGACGATGGTCAGCCCGATCGCGCCGCCGACGAAGATGTGCACCAGCACCCAGGCCGCGGCCCGCCAGCGGTGTTCCCAGGTCGGCCGGTCCGGGGTGATCAGCTCCCGGTCGACGCCGAGCAGGGTGCGGCAGGCCGCGACCTCCACCTCCCGCAGGCCGGGCAGCAGGCCGACCGCGAGCATCGGCAGCACGACGATGATCACCACCGCCGGCAGCGGGATGGTGGTCAGGGTGACCAACAGTTGCCCGACGCCGACCTGGAGCAGCACGAACGCGACGAAGATCGCGGCCCCGAGCATGAGGTACGCGACGTTCAGCACGACCCGCCGGACATGACGCATGTCCCCATCCTGCCGGTGCCGGGCGGGTTTCCGGCTCCCCCGCGCGGGTGGTCGGTGAGCGCCGCTCCAACCCTGGCAACCGACGGAGATTAATTGTGCGCAATTGAGTTGCGTGCAATAGTTGAGGTATGCGGAAGAGGCCGGAGCTCGACGAAATGCTCTGTTTCGCGCTCTACTCGGCCAGTCGACAGCTGAGCCAGCTGTACCGGGAACTGCTGGCGCCGTGGCAGCTGACCTATACCCAATACCTGGTCCTGGTAGCGCTCTGGCGGGCGGAGCGACTGACCGTGAGCAGCCTCGGCGGCCAGCTCGGGCTGGATTCGGGCACCGTGTCGCCGCTGCTGAAGCGGATGGCGGCCCGTGGCCTGGTCGAGCGGACCCGCGAGGGTGGCGACGAGCGCCTGGTGACCGTACGGCTGACGGAGCGCGGCCGGGCACTGCAGGAGGAGCTGGCCGACGTGCCGCGCTGCCTCGGCGAACGGCTGCGGATCGACGCGGCGACCGCCGGCGACCTCACCACCCGACTGCACGAGCTGAGCGACGCGATCTCCACCACGAACTGACCGCCACGTGCGGGCTGAACACACGGACTCACTGCTGGAACCCCGATAAAAGGAATACTGATGGACGTCGTCTACACCGCCGAGGCCCTCTCCACCGGAAGTGGCCGGGACGGCCATGTCCGGAGCACCGACGGCCGGGTCGACCTCGACCTCGCCATCCCGAAGGAGATGGGCGGCTCCGGCGACGGCGCGAACCCCGAGCAACTGTTCGCCGCCGGCTACGCTGCCTGCTTCCACTCAGCGCTGCAGGCCGTGGCTCGCTCCCGCAAGCTCGACCTCGCCGACCCGAGCGTCGGCGGCCGGGTCGGCATCGGGCCGAACGACCAGGGCGGTTGCCAGCTCGAGGTGCTGCTCGAGATCACCCTGCCCGGACTGTCGCCGGAGAACGGCCGCGAGCTGGCCGAGGCCGCGCATCAGGTCTGCCCCTACTCCAACGCCACCCGCGGCAACATCGACGTCACCCTGGTCGTCGTCGACGAATAGACGACAGGAGTCCGCGAGGGTTTCGTCGGGGACGTTCGGGGTTACGCTCCCTGAGCCTGTCGAAGGGCAGGCACACTGCAGTGGTGAACGATCAACCGCGGTTTCTGCGCCCCTTCATCGCCGACCATCCCGAGCTGCCGCCGCCGCTGCAACTCGGTGATCACCTCGACCTCTATCGACCCGACGGCCCAGGACCACACCCGGTGCTGCTGATCGTGCACGGCGGCCCGCTGCCCGATGATCTTGGGGTGTCGCCGCGCCGCTGGCCGGTCCAGCTCGGCTATGCGGCCCTGCTCCGAGCCGCCGGCTTGGCCGCCGCCGTTGTCGATCACCGGCTGCGGGTGGTCGACGGACCCGAAGGCCCGACCGTGGACGCGGTCACAGCCGCCGCCGACGTCGCTGCGGCCACAGCGACGCTCCGGGCGCACCCGGAGCTGGACGGCGACCGGCTCGGCTATTGGGTCTTCTCCGGTGGTGGCCTGCTGGCCGCCGACTGGCTGCGCGACCGCCCGGCCTGGCTGCGCGCCATCCTGCTGAGCTATCCCCTGCTGGCCTCGCCGGCACCGCAGCTGCCGGTCGAGGATCGGCTGCACCTCGATCCCCGCTTCGCCCCGATCGAGGCGGTGGCCGAATCCGGTGCCGCCGCACCGCCGATCGTGCTCACCCGGGTCGGCCGCGAGCGCCCGCTGCTGGCCGGCTTCGTGGCCGACTTCATCGCCGCCGCGGCCGCCGCGCCGCTGGAGATCATCGAGGTGCCGGACGCCCAGCACGCCTTCGACGTGCTCGACGACACCGACCAGTCCCGCGAGGCCATCCACGCCGCCGTCACCCGGGCGGCGAAGCTGCTGTCCTGAGCCGAAGCCGATCACCGGCGATCGGGACTGCTACACATCTTTCGAAAGAAACATCTAGAAAGATCTCTTTCGAAACGTTACGCTCCATGCCATGGGGAGAACAGCTCAAGCCGAAGGTGGCTGGCTTCGGGGTGTCCGTCGCGGGATCCTGCTGGTGGCGACGGCGGGGCGCTGGTGGTTCGTGGCGACCGTGGCGACGATGGCGCTGTCCGGCCTGGGCCTCGGGGCCGTCGTCCTGGTCGGCGGCGAGGTGCGCGCCGGCTGACCGCGGACGGGACGACCGGCACCGATCTGGTGCCGCTGCTGGCGGTGGCCGTGTTGCTGGTCGCGGTGATCGCGTTCGGCCGGATGGGTACGCAACGGTCTTCGTTCCCTGAGCCTGTCGAAGGGCCAAGGTGATCGAGCTTGCGCCGGCCGGGGACTTGGTGACTCGGGCAGCCCTTCGACAGGCTCAGGGAACGAGACCTTCTATTCGTGCACCGATCTCGTGAGCCCGATCGCCTCGATGTCGCGGGTCGCGGTGGCCTGTCGGCGGTCAGCGATTGCAACTGCTTGGTTGGATGGGAGGATGCGGCTGTGTCTGCTGCCGACGCCGAGCACCCACCGGAGACCCTGCCGGTTCGCGGATCGGTGCGGCTGCGGCGCTTCGATCCCGATCATGCCGACCAGTCCCTGCTCGCGGAACTGTTGGAGTGGAATCGCGATCTCGAGACCGTCCGGCTGCTCGACGGACCCGGGGCCGACCCGTACGACGACGTGCGACTGCTGCGGATGCTCCGACACCTCCGTGATCACGGCGAGCTCTATCTGATCGAGCAGCAGGGCGAACGGGGGGTCTGGCGGCCGATCGGAGACGTGACGCTGCAGCCGGGGGCGGTCCCGATCATGCTCTGCCGCGCCGCCCGTCGACAGGGCATCGGCCGCGCGGTGATCACCGTCCTAATCGGCCGGGCCCGGGCGCTGGGCTGGTCTGCGGTGCGGGTGGGCGACATCTATCGGGACAACGAACCGTCCCGGCGACTCTTCGAATCCCTGGGCTTCGTGCCCGGCGAACAGACCGAGCTCGGCCGTCGCTACACGCTCCCGCTGCGCTGAGCGTGAGCCACTGACACAAATCGGGAGCGCAACGGCCGCCGGAGCCCCAGATCAGGCACGAGAAGGCTTTGCGCACCCGATTTGTGCCAGTGGGCTAGAGCGGCTCGATCGAATCCGACGGACCTTCGTCCGGATTGAAGGCGGACAGGGCGCCGAGCACCCGGCCGCGGCTGTTGTGAATGATGTGCAGGTGGACCTCGCGCCGGATCGTCCGCCCGTCCTTGTGCAGCGTCGGGACGTTGAACGACTCGTGGTCGACGACGCCGTCCGTCGCCTTCATGGCTGCGTGGAACGCCATCCAGTGCCGCTCTCGATAGTCGGGCGGGATAATCAGGTCGAGGGTGACGCCGATGGCCTCCGTCTCGTCGAAACCGAACAGTTCGGTCATCCCGGAGTTCCAGTATTCGATCACTCCGGTGGGGTTGGCAAAGATCACTGCCGGGCTGGTCATGATCTTCCTCCTGCGGCTGGTGGGATCTGCTTTCCACCGACGTTAGGCAGCCGGACGGAAGGCGTCCACGACGCGCACCCCACGGATCACGACATCGATTCCGATCCGCGGGCCAAGCTCAGGAAGAAGCGGGGAAGGACTCGGCCAGCCGCTGCAGTCGATCATGGTAGGCCGACCACCAGGCGGCGTCCTGATCAGGCAGGTTGGAGTTGTCGACCCGTAGCCCGGACCGGCCGTCCAGCTGCTCGCGGACGATGTCGGCATGCCCGGCATGCCGCGCGGTCTCGGCGATCACATGCACCAGGATCCGGTGCAGGCTGACTTTCCGGGTCTCCGGACTCCACCAGGGCACGGTACCGCCTGCGTCCAGGGCGAGCGCCTCGATCGTGCCGTCGGCGTGTGCGCAGGCCCGATCGTAGAAGGAGAGCACCCACTCCCGGCTCTGTTCGGCCGTCGCCCACAGGTCGGCGTTGGGTTCGGCGTCGTCGGCCAGCCACGGCAGCGGCTCCGGCGCCGGCCGGTCGAAGACCAGCCCGAAGTAGTCGTACTCCATGCTGGCCATGTGCTTGATCAGGCCGAGCAGGTTGGTGCCGGTCGGGGTGCCGGGCAGCCGGGACTCCCGCTCGCCGAGACCGTCCAGCTTCCACCGCAGGGCCTCCCGCTGCACCCGCAGATAGCGGTGCAGCGTCTCCTTCGCATCGGCATCCATCTGCCGAACGATAGCCGCGGCCGGCGACACGCTAGTGGCCCGAGCCGAGCTTCCCGCTGAGCCGACTGTGCCAGGCCAGGCTCGGCTCGTTCAGGCCGATGATCTCGACCTCCTTGCCCTTCTCCCGGTATTTGACCTGGATCGCGTCCAGTGCGGCCACGGTGGAGGCGTCGAAGATCTGCGACTGGGACAGGTCGATGATCACCTTCGCCGGGTCCCCGACGTAGTCGAACTGATAGACCAGATCGTTGCTGGAGGCGAAGAAGAGGACACCGCGGACCGCGTACACCCGGGTGTTCTCGTCCGGATGGGCCACGTCGACCACCTCGGTGAAGTGCGCCACCCGGGCCGCGAAGAACAACGCGGCGACGATCACTCCCAGCACGACGCCGACGGCGAGATTGTGCGTGATCACCGTCGCGACGATCGTGGCCAGCATGATCGCGGTGGCACTCAGCGGCATCCGGCGCAGCGTCGCCGGCCGGATGCTGTGCCAGTCGAAGGTGCCGACCGAGACCATGATCATCACCGCCGTCAGCGCGGCCATCGGCATGATCGCGACCACGTCACCGAGCACAACGACCAGGATCAGCAGGAACACGCCGGCCAGGAAGGTCGAGATCCGGGTCCGGGCGCCGGACTGCTTCACGTTGATCATGGTCTGGCCGATCATGGCGCAGCCGCCCATCCCGCCGAAGATCCCGGTGACCACGTTGGCGATGCCCTGGCCGATCCCCTCCCGGGTCTTGTTCGACCGGGTGTCGGTGATGCCGTCGACCAGCTTGGCCGTCATCAGTGACTCGAGCAGCCCGACCATGGCCATCCCGAACGCCGTCGGCGCGATGATCTGCAGCGTCTCCAGGGTCAGCGGCACCTGCGGCAGGAACAGTCCGGGCAGGCTGTCCGGCAGTTGCCCCTCGTCACCGACCGTCGGGACGCCCCAGCCGACCAGGACGACGAACACGGTGATCACGACGATCGCGATCAGCGGCGCGGGCACCACCTTGGTCAGCTTCGGGAAGCCGACGATGATCCCGACGCCGACCGCGATCAACAGATAGACCTGCCAGGACTGGCCGAGCAGGTGCGGCAGTTGGGCGGTGAAGATCAGGATCGCCAGGGCGTTGACGAAGCCGACCATCACGCTGCGCGGGATGAACCGCATCAGCTTCGCCACGCCGAGCAGGCTGAGCGCGATCTGGATCAGCCCGGCCAGCAGCACGGTGACGATCAGGTAGTCCAGACCGTGCTCGTGCACCAGCGGCGCGATCACCAGCGCGACCGCGCCGGTAGCCGCGGAGATCATCGCCCGGCGACCGCCGGTGATCGCGATCGTCACGGCCATGGTGAACGAGGCGAACAGCCCGACCCGCGGGTCGACCCCGGCAATCAGCGAGAACGAGATCGCCTCCGGGATCAGGGCCAGGGCGACCACGAGACCGCCGAGCACCTCGATCCGGAGCCGGCGCGGGGACCGGAACGCGGCCCGTACCGAATAGGGATCGGGCGTCGTCCGGGCACGGTCGGGCTCGACTGCGGTCATGAAAGATCCATTCGCGATCGTCGGAAGAAGTTCCGCGCCCCGATGCGCGAACAGGAGAAGATCCGACGATTTTATCGGTACGGGCTCGCGTCTCCCACCGCGTCCGATGCCTCGGCTCGCGGTGTGGGCGCCGCCCTCGTCCGGAGTGAACGTTTCTGGAAGGCTCGTCAGGGTCATTCGGCGACGCGGGAGGAACGATGGGCTGGCGCTCGATCAAGGGTGAACGGTCGGCGGCGACCAGAGCAATCCAACGCGGCGACGACGCGATCGCCGGGCGGCAGTGGGCCAGTGCGATCCGGCACTACCAGAAGGCCAACCGGCACGCCGTCACGGTGGCCGCCGCCGGGGAGAGCGACCAGGTCCAGGCGGTGCTGGGCTCGATCTACTCAACCTGGCCGAGCTCAACGTGATGGACGGCGACGTCTCCATGGCCTGGCTGTGCGCGCTGCAGGCCTGTCAGGTCTATCAGCCACTGGATCCGTCGGGCGGCGACCCCGGCCGGGTCGAGTCCTGTCTCAGCTCGGCCGGCGCTGATCCGGTTCGGACGGTCGAGGAGCGGATCGCCCAGGCCGCCGACGCGCGCTCCCGCTATGTGCTGCTGAGTGCCGGGCTGGTCCGGGAGCACGGGCCGCGGGCGCTCGGGATCGACGCCGGCGGCGGCGCGCTGGAGGGCATCACCGACCCGGCCGAGTTGGTCGAGCGGATCGGCGGGTCCGTGATTCAGACGTATCGGGAACTTCTTCGGCACGGCATTCGCTCTTCTCCTGAGGACGTTGCGCGCACCGAGCGCCGAGTCACTCAGGCCCGCGTCATCATCGGGGCCTGACCAGGCACGGGACGACTTCGGACCGGGCTCGGGGGACCCCCGGCGATCGACGCCTGTCAGTGGCCGCGCGCCGCCGGTCCGGTACGGGTTCGCGGCATTGCGACTCCCCACAACGGCCGCCTCTGTGCAAGACTCTTCCTGCTGTTGCAATTTCTTGAGCCGTGGTCAGAACTGCGTTCCTGGGATTTGCGTGGACGAGGAGCAGTACTGGCGTCCGACAGCAGTCCGAGACCGCGAGGTGCGGTTTCGAGATCGCTAGGAGAATAGTCATGGCACAGGGAACCGTTAAGTGGTTCAACGGGGAAAAGGGCTTCGGATTCATCGAGGTCGATGGCGGTGGCGCGGACGTGTTCGTGCATTACAGCGCGATTGAGGCGACCGGCTTCCGCTCCCTCGACGAGGGTCAGCGGGTGGAGTTCGACACCACTCAGGGTCCGAAGGGTCCGCAGGCCGACAAGGTCCGCGTGATCTGAGGTCCATCAAGAACCGTTGTGGCTCCCCGTCGGCTGGTCCGGCGGGGAGTCACTCGTTTGTCCGGGGCTTCAACGCTCCAGTACGAAGAGTTCGACCCCCAGCCGAGCGGGCGCTGGGTGACCCAGGTCCAGCCGGCTCGGCCGGCCAGGTCCCGCAGGTGTTCCGGGTTTCGTTCCCCGAGCTGGTCGAAGGCAGGCTCGATCTCCTTGGCCCTTCGACAGGTTCAGGGAACGAAACCCCTCTCCTCCTCACTCGCCGAGCTCAGTGCGGGCGTGGCTCGAGGGCCCGCATCGCCTCGGCGACGGCCTTCGAGCCACGGTCCGGCTCGGCCTCGAGTCCGTGGATGACACCATCCCGATCAGCCTCGGACCGGTTCTGGCTCAGCTTGGCCTTGCCCTCGACGGCCGTCACGGTCACCTCGATCCCGACGATGCCGCGCAGTTGCCCGGTGACGAACTGGTCCGGAGCGTCGCTGACCGCCCACGGCTGATCCCGGCGCCCCTCGTGGGTCTCGGTCAGCTCGGTGACCGCCCGGCGCAACCACTCGGGGTCCTGGTGCACCCGCACGGTGCCGGCCAGCTGGACGGCGGTGTAGTTCCAGGTCGGGACGACTCGTCCGTGCTCGGCCTTCGCCGCGTACCAGGATGGCGAGACGTAGGAGTCCGGACCGGTGCAGACCAGCAGGCACGGCATCTCCGGGCGGATCCGGCGCCAGTGATCATTGGCGATCGCCAGATGGGCGATCACCGTGGAGTCGCGCCAGATGATCGGCAGCAGAGTCGCGGCCGGCACGCCGTCGTCGCCGGCGGTGATCAGCCAGGCCGTCCTGGCCGCCTCGACCATCGCCCGGAGCTCGGCTTCGTCGGTGATCTGATTCGCCGGTGGTACATACATGACTCCATTCTCAGCCGTCGGCCGCGGGTGGGCGAACGCGGCCACGGCGATGGCCCGGCCGAACCCGGTCACGGCCCCAGGTTGGTTTCATGATCACCCTCTGTGTCCTCCGCTGGCCGAACCCCGGTCAGGAGCAAGCCCTGGCCGACTACGAGACCAAGGTCCTCGCCCTGCTCGGCCGACACGGAGCGACCCTGGTTTCCCGGGTGTCGAATCCGGAGCACACCGATCAGTTGCCGTACGAGGTGCAGCTGATCGACCTGCCCGACGAGGCCGCCCTGGACGCGTACCTGAAGGACCCGGACCGCGCCGCGCTGAGCGAGCTCCGCGATCGTGCGGTCGCCCGGACCGAGATCATGCGGGTGGCCAAGATCGGCTGATCGGCCACCCGGGCCGTCGACCCGCAGCAGCAGCTGCCGGGAGTCCACCTTCACACAGATATGGACAGAGCGTGCATTTCATGCTTATATGGACGTAGCGTTCAATTCTGAGGAGTCATCATGTCCACCACCTCAATCTCCGATCGCGTCGCACTGGTCACCGGTGGATCCGGCGGCATCGGTCGCGCGGTCGTGCAGCGGCTCGCGGCCGACGGATTCGCCGTCGCCGTCCACTACGCCGGCAACCAGGCTCGGGCCGAGGAGCTCGTCAGTGAGGTGACCGCGAACGGCGGCCGGGCCATCGCCGTCGGCGGTGACGTCGCCGACGAGCAGGCGATGGCAGCCGCTTTCGACGCCGTGGATTCGGCCTTCGGCGGGATCGATGTGGTGATCAACACCGCCGGGATCATGATCTTGTCGACGGTGGAGTCCCTCGATCTCGATGATCTCGACCGGATGCACCGGACCAACATCCGCGGCACCTTCGTCGTCGCCCAACTGGCGGCTCGGCGGTTGCGCGCGGGCGGGGCGATCATCAACGTCTCCACGTCGCAGCGGCGGCTGCAGCTGCCGACCTACGCGGCATATGTGGCCAGCAAGGCCGCCGTCGAGGGGCTGACGTTGATCTTGGCCCGCGAGCTGCGCGGCCGGGACATCACGGTCAACGCGGTCGGTCCCGGACCGACCGCGACCCCGCTCTTCCTGGACGGCAAGGACGAAGCGACGATCGACCGGCTGGCCAAGGCGGCGCCGCTGGAACGGCTCGGGGAGCCCACGGACATCGCCGAGGCGATCGCGTTCCTGGCCGGCCCGGCGCGCTGGGTCAACGGCCAGGTGATCTACCTCAACGGCGGTCTGGCCTGACGCCGAAGGCTCAGCCTCCGACGACGTACTCGCTGCCTAGACTGACGCGACCCGTGAAACCGACCAGGAAGAGGAACCTCGTGGCCGAGCCTGCTGCTGCCGTGACGACGCGGCGCGGCCGCGGCCGGCGGCCTGCGGACGAGGTCCGGGCCGATGTGCTCCGCGCCGTCGGCGACCTGGTGCTGGCCGAGGGCATCGCCGACCTGACGTTCGAGCGGGTCTCGAAGCTGTCCGGCGTCAGCAAGACGACGCTGTACAAGTGGTGGCCGTCGAAGGGTGCGCTCGCGCTCGACGGGTATTTCCATGCGGTCGAGCCGACCCTCGCCTTTCCCGACACCGGCGACATCCGGGCCGACCTGACCGCCCAGCTGCGCGCCTTCGCCCAGGTGATGACCGAGACCGCGGGCGGCCGGGTCCTCGCCGAACTGATCGGTGAGGCACAGACCGACGCCGACCTGGCCACGGCCTATCGAAAGCTCTACTCAGCCGAGCGCCGCCGGCTGGCCGGTGATCGTCTGCACCGGGCCCAACAGGCGGGCCAGTTGCGCACCGACGTCGACGTTCAGATCATCGTCGACCAGCTCTGGGGTGCGATCTATCACCGGCTGCTGATCCCGGACGAGCCGGTCGACGACGCGTTCCTGCTGGGCTTGATCGGAAATCTGTTCGACGGGATCGACCGGCGACCGTGATCATGGTGGTCGATCGTGCCGCGACTACGCGGTCGAATTGACCTTCATCTTCGAGGGAGTGTCCAGGTGCGGTACTACTACGCCGAACACGAGAACGCCTACCGCCGGATCCGGCAGGCCGGCCACACCCAGTGGAACGACCTGTTCGACGAGCACGGCGACTTCGAGCACTTCCAGAACCGCCCGTTCCTCGAGCGCGTGCTGCCCCAGCTCGAGTTACCACCGCCGGCCGAGACCGAGGCGCTCGAGTACGGTTGCGGCACCGGCCCGGCCGCCTGCTTCCTTGCCGCCCGTGGCTACCGGGTGCACGCGATCGACCTGATCCCGGAAGCGATCATGATCGCTCGCCGGCTGGCCGAGGAACGCGGCGTCGAGGTCGAATTCGGCGTGCAGGATGTCTGCACCCTGGCCGCCGAGTCACCGGAACGGCGCTATCACCTGGTGCTCGACAGCTTCTGCCTGCAGTCGATCGTCACCGACGAGGACCGCCGGGCCGTCTTCGCCGCGGTCCGGGATCGGCTGAAGCCGAACGGCTACTACGTGATCTCGACCGCGATGCACGAACCCGACCGCGACTACGAACCCGGGACGTATGACGTCGCCACCGGCATCAGCTACCAGGAGATCACCGAAGACGGTACGGACGCCGACGGCGCGACCATGATCAACGGCCGCTGGTATCAGCCCCACCGCCGACACCTGACCGCCGCCGCCCTACGCACCGAGTTGATCACCGCCGGTTTCAACGTCCTGAAGCAGGACGGCCCACACGGCGGCGACCTGGTCTGCGCTCGCGACGACGCCCACGACAGTGATCAAGGAACCGGGTCCGGATCGGTCGCCCAGGACGGGTAGTCGAGCCGGACCCGGTTCGCCAGCCTCGGCCACGCGTCGTCGCCTGCCGGCGCGACCTCGATGAGTTCGGTGCGATCTTGGAGCCGGCCATCCCGGCCACGGGTGTGAAACGGCAACGTCAACCTCGACCCGGTGACTGAAACTATCTGGCTCGGGACAGTTCTGGGAGACCGGATGTCGTCGAGAGGTGTGATCATCGGGCACCGGATTGAGCTCACGGCAGAGAGCTGTGGGCGCAACTGCGCGGCAGCTAGCCGGACGGCCGATGATCAACTCGGCCGAGGTGTCTTAGCGGAGGTGACTCGTCTCGTTGAGGAACGTCAGCTGGTGGCTCTGGAAGTCGTCCTGATCGCGGAGCAGGCTGATGCCGCCCGAGGAGACCTTGAAGTGGACCCGACCGACCGAGTCGATGGGGACGCCGAGCCAGGCGGCCAGGAGATAGGTGGCCTGGCCGCCGTGGGTGACGATCACCTGGTTCTCGCCGGTGGAGTCATGGATCCGCTGCATCGCGGCGTAGGCCCGCCGGGCGGCGTCCAGCCGGGTCTCGGCGCCGTCGATGCCCTCGTCGTGGTGCAGCCGATCGGCGCCCTCGGGAAGGGGGATGAGGTGCTCGTCGAGCCAGGCCTGGGGTCGGCCGCCGGCCGCACCGAACGATCGTTCCCGCAGCTCGGGGTCGATCGTCAGCTCGGCGCCGAGCCGCTGGACGATGATCTCCGCCGCGCGCCGGGCCCGTTGAAGATCGGAGGAGAACACCTGGACCTCGGCCGCACCCACCCGGTCGGCCAGCGCCTCGGCGATCGCCCCGGCCTGGGTGACGCCGCGCTCGGTCAGGGCGGAGTCGTACCAGCCGCCGACCAGGCCCTCGACGTGGTGCGTCGCCTCCGGATGCGTGACGACGTAGACGTTCTTCATCGTGGTCCTTCCCGGCGGTCGGCCGACCGGCCGCGGAGATAGTCGGCGCCGCCGACGTAGACGGTGTGGCCGGTCGGGGTGTCCTGATCAAGGGTCGCGGCGATGATCGTGTCCGCGAACTCCTGGACGGTGAGCAGTGAGCCCGCCCCGGCCTCGCGGGCGGCGACGGTGCCGGGTTCGGCTCGCTCCAGCATCTTCACCGTGATGGTGTCGGTGATCATGTCACCGGACACGACGGTCAGCCGAAGCCCCGATCGGCCGAGCTCCGGGATGAGCCGGCGCAGTGCGAGTTCGCCGGCCTGTTTGCTCTCGGCCACCGGCCGGTACGCATCGGGAACCGGGCGCTCGCCGTAGAAGTGCGCCTGATGGCTGGTGACGAACACGATCCGCCCGCCGGCGGTCATCAGCCGCTGCGCGCCCTCGACCAGCCGGACCTGCGCATCGCGGTTGAGCGCCATCGCGTAGTCGGCCGCGGCCCCGCGCTCCATGCCGCCCGATGCGTTCAAGATCACGACGTCGAGGCGCCCGAACTTCTCCCCGATGGCGTCGAACATCCGGGCGACCGCGGCGCCGTCGGTGAGGTCGGCCCGGACGGCCAGCACCGAACCACCCTCAGCCTGCAACTCGGCGGCGAGAGCCTCCGCCCGGTTGGCCTTGTCGCGATAGTTGATCACCGCCGCGATGCCTCGCCGGACCAGACCCCGCACTGTCTCGGCGCCGACGCCCCGCGATGAACCGGTGACCAGAGCCACCCTGCCGACCTGCTCGCTCACGCTTCGGTGGCCCCCATTCCGATCACCCGATTCAGCCGCAAAGATCACCCAGCGTAATGCGTCACGATGGGCGCAGGTGCTCGATCGTCACACCGTGCTGCTCGGCCAGGCGCTGGGCGATCAAGGAGCGGTGGCAGGCCTCCGGGTCGGTCTCGACGCAGAGCAGCGCCGCTATGCCACCACTCGACAGCGCCGACAGGACTGGCGTGAGGTCGGCGCCGTCGAGGATCTCGGCGGTGTAGCGACGGGTGTATTCGGGGGCGAGTTCGCGGCGCGAGCGCTGGCCCACCCCGTGCCGGTCATCCGCCGCGCACTGGACCCGGCGAAGCTCGGTGGTCGGGGCGAGCTCCAGCCGGTGCTGGTACGGGATCCCGGCCTCGGCCAGGGCAGTCTGCAGCCGGAGTGAATTCGCCCAGGCGTACTCGGGTCCCCGGACGCCCCGGCGCTGACGGACATCGATCAGCAGGCGTACGTCAGCGCTGCGCAGCCGTTGCCGGAACGACTCGGCGTCGAAGCCGTAGACGCCGATCGTCACCGCTCTGCGCACCGCAATCACGCCACCGCGGTCCCCTCGAGCTCGACCAACTGGCCGGAGATCGCCAGCCGGGTCACGCCGAGCATCGTGGTGGTCGGCGCCACCCGGGCTGCGCCCAACCGCGCCGCCAGCACGCCGTAATGCTGAAAGAGCAGGTCGACATCGGTGGTGTAGACGTTGAGCCGGACCAGGTTCGCCAAGGCCATCCCGGCCTGGTCGAGCACGGCCTCGAGATTGTCCAGGCTCAGCGCCAACTGGGCCGCCAGGTCGCCGTCATGCTCGGGCTTGCCCTCGCCGCTCATCGCGGTCTGCCCCGAGAGGTAGAGGGTCCGGGTGTGCCCGGAGACGACCTCTCCCTGATTGAATCCCAGCTCCTGCGACCACGTCACCGGGTTGATCGCCGTTCGTTCCAATGCCACTTCAGCTCCATTCGATTGATCGGGCAGTTCGATGAGCCTCTCGACAAATCACGACATCCTTGGTCAGGTATTTCGCTAAAGTTCCCGGATGCGCGCCGACCGGCTGGTCTCGCTGGTCCTGCTGCTGCGCCAGCGCGGTCGACTGACGGCGGACACCCTGGCCCGCGAGTTGGAGGTATCCACCCGCACGGTGCTGCGCGACATCGAGGCGCTGTCCGCGGCCGGTGTCCCGGTCTACGCCGAGCGCGGCCGGCACGGCGGGTTCGCGTTGCTGCCCGGATTCCGGACCGAGCTGACCGGGCTGAACCACGACGAGGCGCTGGCCCTGCTGACCGCCGGATCGGGCCGCGGCGAGTTGGTGTTCGGCCTCGGCTCGGCCCTCGCTTCGGCGATGCGGAAGGTGGTCGACGCACTACCGGAAGGCCACCGGGCGACCGCGAGCGATGCGGCCCAGCGATTTCTCGTCGACCCGGAGACCGACCTGCTCTCCCGCCGGCAGGTGACCGAAGAGGTGCCCGATGCGACCATGATTGAAGTCCGGCGGGCGGTGCTCGCCGGGCACCGGCTGCGGATCCACTACGCGGCGACGGGCCAGCCGCCGGAGTGGCGCATGGTGGACCCGATCGGGTTGGTCACCGTACGCGACCGGGCTTACCTGCTGGCCACGAAGGATGGCGAAGACCGCACCTACCGGCTGTCCCGGGTGCTGGCCGCCGAGGCCCTCCCCGACCCGGCCGAGCGACCGAGCCAGGTCGATCTTGATCGGATCTGGCGGGAACGCAGCACGCGGTTCCGGGCCGGCGGTGATCAGGTCACCGTCCAGTTGCGGCTGAATCCGCCGCGGCAGGAGGAGTTGCTGAACACCGTGCTGGCCGCCCGCGCCACAGAATCCGACGCGGCCGGCTGGCTGCGACTGGAGGTGACCTTCCAGGACTCCCGCCATGCCGAATGGGCACTGTGGCAACTCGGCCTGGACGCCGAGGCCCTGGCCCCGCTGTCGTTGCGAGCCGCACTCCGCATCCGGGCCGCCGCGATCGCCACCCGCTACGAAGACTCGTCCTGAGCCTCGGTTGTCTGCAGGTCGGCAATGCTGATCATGATCAAGCTCTGTCACGCTGGGCCCGGGAGGAACGATGACGGTCGAAGATGACATTCGGGCCGGCTGGCGCATCACAGCATGATCATGATCCGCCGAGTCAGCTACCGATCGATGTCACCGCGGAGCCGTACGGTCTGGTGATCAGATCCGAAGGAGGCAGCATGCAGACGAACGCGTCGTGGAGCGGGCTGGTGATGGACTCGAACGATCCCCAACAGCTCGCGCGGTTCTGGGCCGAGGTGCTGGGCTATGTGGTGGTCGAGGATTCGCCGGGCTGGGTGGAACTGATGGACCCGAGCGGCAGGCGGCCGCACTTCACCTGCCAGGGCATCAACAGCCACGTGCAGCACGGAGCGGCAACACCGCAGGGCAACAAGTTCCACCTCGACCTGGGGCTCGGCAGCGGGACCGACTCCGACCCACGCGCGATGCCGGCACTCTCCGAACGGCTGGAGCGGTTGGGTGCCCAGCGGATCGAGCGGATCGGCCCGCCGGGACAAACCGGTCACTGGGTGTGGGCCGATCCCGAGGGAAACGTCTTCTGCGCCCCGGGCCGAAAGTCGGCGGCCTCAGGAATCCAAGAACGCGTGGAGGAAGGGATTCATGGTTGACCTCAAAACCGAGCTCTGGGCCGGACTCCGTGGTGGCCGGGCTGCGATGCTCGCCAGACTGGACGGACTGACGGAATACGACCAGCGGCGGCCGATGACGCCGACGGGAACGAACCTGTTGGGCTTGCTGAAGCACCTGGCGGGTGAGGAGTACGGCTATCTGGGGGAGTGTTTTGGCCGGCCTCCGGTCGAGCGACCGACCTGGTTCCGGGAGGATCCGCATACCGAGATCGACATGTGGGCCACCGCAGATGAATCGACCGAATACATCGTTTCTGTCTATTGCAAGGCCTGCGCTCATGCCGACGCGACAATCCGAGATCTTGAGCTGAACAGTCCTGGGCGGGTGGCGCACTGGGGTGATCAGGAGACGACGTTGGGGGAACTGATGATCCGGATGGTGAGCGAGACAGCCGCGCACGGCGGGCAGGCCGACATTGTTCGCGAATTGATCGACGGACGGATTCAGGCGCCGAACGTGGTGTTGCCCGACGCCTCCGCCGTTTCGGCCGGAACCGAGTTCTGGCGTAATCGGAGGGCTGAGATTCAGGCCGTCGCTGAGGGGTTTCGTTAGTCAGCGGCGCCCGGTCGAGGCGGGAGCCGATTCCGGCAGGTACCGGTGAGTGGAGCCAAGGGGACTCGAACCCCTAACCCTCTGCTTGCAAAGCAGATGCGCTACCAATTGCGCCATGGCCCCGGGGCGACCGGGTGGCCGCACCGACGCTCGATGGTACGGCATCGCGGCGCGGCCGGGCCAATGCGATTCGCCGCGGCCCACGGGGATCACGAAGCGGCGAGGACGGTGGTCAGGTCGTGTTGGCGGAGGACGCGCCAGCGGCCGCAGGCGCAGGACTGGTAGATGATCCGGCCCTCGCTGGTCGAGTGCTCGGAACTGGTCACCCAGTGGTGGTCTTGATGGTCTCCGGTCGTGCTCATGCCCCCATCGTGCTGTAATGGTCTTATGCAACTCAACCCTTACGGGGTCGGTGGGGTGGTGATGGCGCAGGATCTGGCCAACCGGCCGCCGGCGACGGAGACCGAGCTGCGGCAGGTCTGTGATGATCATCAGCTGGTCCGGGAGCGGCCGATCACCCCGGACGATCTCCGGATGGTCGGTCGGGCGATCCAGGAATGGCTGGCGGTCGTCGATGCACCGAACGACGACGAGCGGTCGCAGCGGATCAACGCGATGACGGCCGCCTATTGCTCCTTTCCGACCCTGACCGATCACGCCGGCACCGGGTGGCACCTGCACTACCGGCCGGACAAGATCAGCGTCGGGCGCCAGGTTGGCGCGATGATGGCGGCCGGCACGGCGCTGCACCTCGCGGGCCGGGGCATCACCCGGCTCGGCCGGTGCGATGTCGTCGACTGCGACCGGGTGTACGTCGACCTGACCCGCAACGGCCGGCAACGCTACTGCAGCCCGGCCTGCGCCAACCGGGATGCCGTCCGCCGGCATCGCGCCCGGCAGCGCTGACCAAGCGCAGGGGCTACCAGCGCTCGAGCAGGCCGTCCGGCCGGGCCGGCGGATCGTAGGCCTCCGGCCAGAAGTCGGTGACCTTGACGATCAGACCGGCGTCGTCGAACTCGAAGAAGGCCTGCGCATCGCCGCCTTCGGCGCTGCCCTGGTGCCGCAGCGTCCAGCCGAACCACACCACCGCCCGGCGCTGGTCACCGATGATCACCTTCGGGCTCAGATGCCACTCGCCCGGATAGGTCTCGTTGAATTCCCGGTACGCGGCCCGGCCACGGATCCGCTCTCGGGTCTGCGGCAACTCATACACGACCTCCTCGGCCAGCAGCCCCTCCCACTCGGTCCAGGCGCGGGCCTCGAGGGTGTCCAGGAACCGGCGCGCCACCTCAGCCGTGTCGGTCATCCCGCCACGCTAGACCGTCCCACCGACACTCCGCCGGCGCGCCGTGATCAGGTCTCCCGGCGGACCCGCTCGGCCGAGTTGATCAAGTGCGTCCGCATCGCCGCGGCGGCGCCCTGCGCGTCACGGTCGGTGATCGCGGCGAGGATCGCCCGGTGCTCGGCGTGCACCGGGTCCGCCGTCCGGCCGGCGGCCCGCCGCCCCTTCGGGATCAAGATCATCATCGGGCCGAGGGCGGCGAGCAGCTCCTGGTAGTAGTGGTTGCCGGAGGCGCGGGCGATGGCGTGGTGGAACTCGAAGTCGGCCTTGATCGATCGGGCCGGCACCGCGCGCTCCTGGTGGCTCCGCTCGCCGGCGCCGCGGATCCGGCCGAGATCATGATCACTGCGCCGCCGGGCGGCCAGGGCCGCGGCCTCACCCTCGATCCCGATTCGGAACTCGACCAGCTCGACGATCTCGGACACGCTCCGTACCCCGTGATCACCGAACTCGAACCGCAGCTGACTCGGCCGGGTGAGCACGAAGGTGCCACGGCCCTGCTGCGACTCGACCAGCCCGGCCGCGCGGAGCCGGGCGATCGCCTCCCTGATCACGGTCCGGCTGACGCCGAATCGCTGCACCAGTTGGGCTTCGGTCGGCAGCCGCTGGCCGGCGGCGACGTCGCCGTTCCGGATCTCCGCGGTCAGCCGGTCGACGACCCGCCCGGTGAGGGTTTCAGCCACCGAAGGTCACCGTCTCGACCGTCCAGGCCCGGGCCCGCTCGCTCAGCGAGACCCCGATCCCCGGCCGGTTCGGCACGATCATCCGCCCGTCGGCGATCTCCAGCCGCTCGTTGAACAAGGGTTCCAGCCAGTCGAAGTGCTCGACCCACACCTCACCCGGATAGGCCGCCGCCAGGTGCAGATGCAACTCCATCGCGAAGTGCGGCGCGACCTTGAGCCCGGCCTCGTCGGCCAGCGCGAGGATCCGCAGGAACGACGTGATCCCGCCGACCCGCGGCGCGTCCGGCTGCAGGAAGGTGACCGACCGATGCTCGATCAAGGACCGGTGCTCGGCCACGCTGGTCAGCATCTCGCCGCTGGCGATCGGAGTGTCCAGTCGCTCGCTGAGCATCGCGTGCCCGGCCGCGTCGTAGGCGTCCAGCGGCTCCTCGATCCAGACCAGCCCGTACGGTTCCAGGCCGCGACCGATCCGCAGTGCCGTCGTCCGATCCCACTGCTGGTTGGCATCCACCATCAGGTCCACCGAGTCGGCCAGGGCCGTGCGGACCGCCTCGACCCGTTCCAGGTCGGCCCGCCGATCGGGCTGGCCGACTTTGATCTTGATGCCGCCGATGCCCCGCTCGGCCGCGGCGCGGGCGTTGTCGATCACCTCCGGCAGTGGCGCGGACAGGAACCCGCCCGACGTGTTGTAGCAGGGCACGGCGTCCCGGTGCGCGCCGAGCAACTTGGCCAGCGGCAGCCCGGCCCGCTTCGCCTTCAGGTCCCACAGCGCAACGTCGATCGCGGCGATCGCCTGCGTCGCCAACCCGCTCCGGCCCACCGACGCGCCGGCCCAGACCAACTTCGTGCCGAGCTTGGCGATGTCGCTCGGATCCTCGCCGATCACATCCGCGCCGATCTCCCGCGCATGGGCGAACAGCCCCGGTCCACCGGCCCGCTTGGAATAGCTGAAGCCGAGACCCGAATGCCCCGCCTCGGTGGTGACCTCGGCGAACAGCATCGCGACCTGGGTCAGCGGCCGCTGCCGCCCGGTCAGCACCTTGGCGTCGCTGATCGGCGTCGCCAGCGGCAGGTACGCCAGCGACAGCGTCAGGGTGCGGATCCGGTCGGTGGTGGCCTCGCCCGGCCGGAGTCCGGCGGCATGGCGTTCGGCTGCGGTGCTCGTCACCGAGACATCGTACGAATCACGAATTGGTCATGACAAGAGCCGGGCGGCGACGCCGCAGCAGGACAGCACCGGCGATGGCCAGCACGAACGGCACCAGGACGAACGCCAGCCCGGCCAGCCAGTCCTCGCCGCCGACGACGAACGGCCGCAACCCGAGCTTGCCGACCACGCCCTGGGCCACGGTCTGGAACGCCAGGTGGAAGCCCATCGTCACCCAGACCGTCCCGGTCAGCGCCCGCAGACAACCGAGGGTGAGCGAGAACAGGGCGAACAGCAGCACCCGCTCCCGCGTCCCGGCCGCGCCGCTGATCACCCCGGCGCCGGTGAACAGCACGGCCTGGCCGAGCGCGGCTGCCCAGCGCGGCCAGATCTCCGCCAGGCTCGCGCACAGGAAACCGCGGAACACCAGCTCCTCCGGGATCGCCTCGAACAGCGGGACCAGCACGATCAGGCCGGCGAACCGGAGCAGGATGTCGATGACCGACTGCTGCCGGTGAAGGTGACCAGGCCGAGCCCAGCAGGATCAGCGTCGTCACCAGGGCCGGCCCGAACCAGAGCAGCGCGCCGAGACCGAGCTGGCCGGCGGCCAGCTCCGGCGGCAGGCCGAGTGAGGTGATCGGCCGCCGGACCACCAGCCGGCAGACCAGGACCACGGCGGCGACGACCAGGACGGACATCAGCACCGCCGGACCGCGTGATTGGCCAGTGTGTACGGGCCGAACAGCTGCTCCGAGCGCGTCATCAGCAGGGCCAGTAGCAGGCACGAGGTCGCGAAGGTCAGCAGCATTCCGGCAACGCGTCGTCTCATGGATACCGGTGTATCGGCCCTCGCCGGGCCACGAGTCGGCCGAACGGATGATCCCGACCCTGGCTTTGGCTTGCGCGACACCCGTTCCGAACCGCTCTCGGGGCCTGGTTCCTCTACCGGATCCAGGGAACCGGTCGAGCTCGACACGCCGCACCGTGCTGGCTGAAGATCTGCCCCGATGGGAACTCCAGCAGCGATTCGTCCGTGTTAATCCCTTGTGCAGCCCACCCGACGGACCTCTCCTCCGAGGTCGCCTTCGCCGAAATCGGCACGTACCCTGGTGCCCATGTGGTCCCAGCGCGAGGTCGTCGATTACGCGCTGCAGCGCCGGTCGACCCTGGCGTCGCTGCAGCGGCCCGGTGGCCGCCTGGCGCGGCGGGAGGCGTGTGACGCCGATCCGATGTTGATCCGGGCGGCGAAGCATCACGGCGAGTCGACGGGCGAGAACTGCCCGGTCTGCGCCTCGCCGGACTTCACCCAATTGCGTTACACGTTCGGCGAGCAGCTCGGCCAGTATTCGGGCCGGATCAAGCGGACCGTCGAGTTGGAGGAGATGTCGCACCAGTTCGGCGAGTTCAAGGTTGTCGTGGTCGAGGTGTGCCTCAGTTGTAGCTGGAATTTCATGATCATGTCGTACCTGCTCGGGGACGGGGTGAAGCGCAAGCCACCGCGTCGGCAGCAAACCGTCGAGGATATTTATGGCTGAGCCCCTCCAGGGGTCGCACCACAAGGCTGTCAAGAAGTCGGGGAAGCAACGTTCCAAGGGCCGGATCTGGGCCGGTCGAGTGATCAAGGCTTTCGTCGGTTTGATCTTGATCGGTCTGATCGGTGCAACCGCGATCGTGATCGTCGGCTACCAGACCACCGAGTTGCCGGACCCCAACGCCGACTTCCAGACCGCGACCACCTTCGTCTACTACAACGACGGCAAGACCCAGCTCGGCAGCTTCGCCACTCAGAACCGGCAGCCGCTGAGCTTCGACGAGATGCCGCAGACGATCAAGGACGCGGTGGTCTCGGCCGAGAACCAGGACTTCTGGACCGACCCCGGGATCTCACTCACCGGCATGATCAGAGCCGCCTGGTCGATCCTGCGCGGTGAGTCGCTGCAGGGTGGCTCGACGATCACCCAGCAGTACATCAAGATCATGTATCTGACCTCCGAGCAGACGGTGACCCGGAAGTTCAAGGAGGTCTTCCTGGCCTACAAGCTCAACAAGGACCTGACCAAGGAACAGATCCTCGAGGGCTACCTGAACACGATCTACTTCGGCCGCGGCGCGTACGGCATCCAGGCGGCGGCCAAGGCGTACTTCGACGTCGACGCCAAGTTGCTGACCGTGCCGCAGGCGGCGGCGCTGACCGCGATCTTGAACAACCCGACGGTGTTCGACCCGGACGCCGATGACGGCAAGAACGCGCGGCTGCTGGAGCGCTACCGCTACGTGATCGGGACCATGGCCGACACCGGCGCGATCACCTCGGAGCAGGCCTACAAGTACGCCAAGGTGCTGCCGAAGTTCCCCGAGATCGAGAAGAACCAGCGCTACGGCGGGCCGAAGGGCTTCCTGCTCAAGATGGTCGAGTCCGAGCTGCTGGCCGCCGGCTTCGACTCCAGCCAGATCAACGGCGGCGGGCTCAAGATCACCACCACCTTCGACAAGGCCGCCCAGGACGCCGCGGTGAAGTCGGCGCAGAAGTGGACCAAGAAGGCCGCCGACGCGGCCGACGAGAAGAAGTCCGATCTGCACGCCGCGATCGCCTCGGTCGAGGTCGGCACCGGCCGAGTGCTGGCGATGTACGGCGGGCCGGACTATGTCACCAGCTCTCGGAACTGGGCCACGACCGCCCGGCCGACGGCGTCGACGTTCAAGACCTACGCGGTCGCCGCCGGGCTGCAGGACGGGTTCAGCCTGCGCTCGTACCTGAACGGCAACACGTTCACCCCGGAGGGAGATCCGGTCCGGGTGCGCAACGAGTTCAACCACGAGTACGGCACGGTCAGCCTGCGCCGGGCGACCGCGGAGTCGATCAACACCGCGTTCGTCGACCTGACCGTGAGCATGGACGACGGGCCGCGCAGGATCGCCGAAGCGGCTCAGGCCGCGGGCGCGCCGAAGGGCGCCGGCTGGGACGAGAACACCCGGATCGCGCTCGGCTCGGCCGAGGTGAGCCCGCTGGACCAGGCCGGCGGCTATGCCACCTTCGCCAACGACGGCGTGCACGTCGGCAATCACGTGGTCGACTCGGTCACCGACGCGGCCGGCAATGTGCTGTACGAGGCCGAGCCGACCGAGAAGCGGGCCGTCAGCAAGGACATCGCCAGCGACGTCAACTACGCCCTGTCCAGCGTGGTCGAGGAGGGCACCGGCCAGTCCGTCCAGACGCTGAACCGTCCGGTGGCCGGCAAGACCGGCACCAAGGACGGCGTGAAGGACGACATCACCTCGGCCTGGTTCGTCGCCTACACCAAGCAGATCTCGACCGCGGTCATGTATGTGGCGGGCGACGGCGGCAACGAGGACCTGGACGACTATGCCCGGCCGGGCGACAGCACCTTCTTCGGCGGCACCTATCCGGCGCTGACCTGGGAGGACTACATGGAGAAGGCGACCAAGGGCCAGCCCGAGGAAGACTTCGACGAGCCGGCCTGGGTCAACGTGGACCGGGTCCGCGACGACGATCCCGAGGAGCAGAACCGGCCGCCGAAGGAGACCCAGCAGCCGCCGGAGCAGTCCGAGGAGCCCAGCGAGGATCCGAGCGAGGACCCGTCGGAGGACCCCAGCGAGGACCCTTCGGAAGACCCGAGCGAGGATCCGAGCGAAGACCCGTCGGAGGATCCCAGCGAGGACCCGTCGGAGGATCCGAGTGAGGACCCTGGCTCCAACGGCCAGAACGGCTCCGCCGACAACTCCGGGTCGAACGACAACTCGGGGTCCGCGGACAATGGGAACTCCGGTGAGTCCAACAGCGGGGCCGCGAACTCCGACTCCGACGCCTCGGACAGTGCCAGCGGAAACGACAACGACTCGGCCAGTTCCGGGTCCAACGACAGTGGGTCGGATCCGGGCGCCGACAACGACGGCTCCAACAGCGGTGACTCGGCCAGCGGCAGTGCGGACAGCGAAGGTGCGGACGCAACCGCCGACAGCAGCGGCTCCGACCCGGACGCCTCGGGCAGCGCCTCCGACTCCGGCGACTCGGCCACCGGACCTGTGAACCGGGGCAGCGGGTCGGGCGAGGCCGACCCCTAGTCGCGACTCTCTTCACGAGGCCGGGTGCGGCTGTCGCGCGCTGGGTGCGGGTGGGGCCTGTGGTTGGTAGGACGCGTCAAATGCGGGCGGGTTGCTGCGAGCCGAGGTCGTTGTTGCCTGCCGTCGGATTGTGCCGGGCGGAGGTGAGGGTGTTCGTTCCCTGAGCCTGTCGAAGGGCAAGCCCGATGATCATCGAGTGGATCCAACGGCCACGCCTCATTCGGAATCGGGTGGGCATTGGCGTCCACTCGCCTGGGTTACAGAGCCAGGGTGGCCAGGTAGGCGTCCTCCGCCGGGTAGTCGAAGTACGGAGCGAAGTACGGGTCGTCGGGGCGGGGGAGTACGCCGTTCGGATCGCCGGTCCGGTGGGCCGCGACCAGCCAGTCGATGGTCTCGCGGACGGTCGCGGCGTAGTCGCCGACCGGGACGTAGCCGAGGTCGGTCGCTGCGGCAGTGTCCAAGACGAGCGGCGGCACCTTGTGCCAGGGATGGCGGCCGAGGTCGGTGCCGTCCAGCAGCACCTCGTCCCAACTGTGGCCGAGGTGAGCCGCGACGGCGCGGGCGATGGCCAAGCCGTTCGGCGCGTCGGGGTCGGCGCTGTTCAGGATCCGGCGGCCGGGTACGGCCGCCGCGGTCTCCACCAGGGCGGCGAGATTGGCGGCTGCGGTGGGGTGGTCGCCGCCTTCGCCGCGGCGGGCCAGCAGGACGGCCGGCCGCCGGTCCAGGACCCGGCGGACGAACACCCACTCTCGCGGCCGGGCCGCGCCCCAGGAGGGTGCTGAAGAGCCCCGGCCTACTGCGCGGCACCCAGGCGCGCGCCGGGCTGCGTTGTCGTCGTCGCGGGTAGAACACCGCTACCCGACTCCTCCTCCGCCTTGCCCGGCACGCACCTGGGCGCCGCTCGCTACGGCCAGGACTCTTCAGCACCCTCCTAGCCATGGATCTTGGACGGCCGGAGCACGGTCACCGGGGCGCCGCAGTCCAGCAGCACCTGCTCGGCCGCCACCTTGTTGCGGCAGTAGCCCTCCCTCGAGTTGTACGGCTCGTCGCCGGGCGGGACCGTCGGCTGCGACTCGCGGACCGGCCCGCCGAACTGCGGCGCGGTCGGCGAGTTCGGGTGATTGCCGGTGTCGTCGACGTAGACCGCCTTGCTGGAGATCATCACCGTCGACCCCGCCTCAGCCGCCAGCGGCAGCAGGGATCGGGCGTGCTCGGCGGTGTAGCAGTTGCAGTCGACCAGCAGGTCGGCTCCGGTGCCGAAAGTGGCTTGCAGCGCACCGTCGGCCGAGCGGTCCAGGGCCGTGAAGCCGACCCCGGCGGCGGAGAGATCGGCGGGCAGGCGGGCGGGGTCCCGGCCGGTCAGGTCGACCTGCCAGCCGAGCCGGTGGAGCCGGCGTGCGATCGCCCGGCCGACCAGGCCGGTGCCGCCGATGATCAACGCTCGCATCCGATCGACGATATCCCGGCCATCGTGGCCAGGACCGCTGAGTAGAGTCGCCCCGGTGAGTGTCGACCCCGAACCTCGAACCCGGCGGCGCCCGGTCGTCGTGACGGAGCCCTCCGCGGAGGACGGTTTCGTCCGGTTGCTGAGTCAGCGGCTCGGCGGGCCGATCGGCCGCCGCGCCGCCGCCGGGCGGGCCTGGTGGAGCCCGGTCCGGGTCACCTTGGCGATCGCGACGCTGACGTACCTGATCGGGATGATCTTCCGGATCCCGTGCCGGATCACCGAGTTCGGCCAGGCGCCGGACCACTTCCGGTTGATGTGCTACTCCGACATCGGGCTGCTCTACTCGGGTCGCGGGCTGCTCGCCGGGCTGACGCCCTATCTGGACAGCAGCCCGGACTTCCCGGTGCTGGAATATCCGGTGCTGACCGGCTGGTTCCTCGAGTTCGAGCGGTTGATCACGCACGCGCTCGGCGGTGCCCAGGGCACCGACCTGACCGATCAGCAGCAGGTCGCCTCGACGTTGCTGTTCGTCGACCTGAACCAGGTGCTGCTCGGGCTGCTGTTCCTGGTCGCGGTCTGGGCCCAGCTGCGGACTGTCGAGGGCCGGCCGTGGGACGCGATGATGCTCGCCGCGTCGCCCTGCGTCGCGGCCGCCGCGCAGATCAACTGGGACCTGCTCGCGGTCGCCCTGACCGCGCTCGGCTGCATGTTCTGGGCCCGTCGCCGACCGGCCCTGGCCGGCCTGCTGATCGGGTTGGCGACCGCGGCGAAGCTCTATCCGGTGCTACTGCTCGGCCCGCTGATCCTGCTCTGTCTGCGGACCAAGAAGCTGAACGCCCTCGGCGCGACCGTGGGTGGTTTCTTGATCAGCTGGTCGCTGGTCAACCTGCCGGTGGTGTTGCTCGCCCCGGATTCCTGGCTGGCCTTCTGGACCTTCAACTCCGACCGCGGCGGCGACCTCGGCTCGATCTGGTACGTGTTCGAGCTCGCCGGCCAGCCGGTGCCGGCGCTGAACCTGATCAACGCGCTGCTGTTGATCGCCGCCTGTCTCGCGATCGGAATGTTGATCATGGTGGCGCCGCGCCGGCCGAGATTCGGCGCGATGGCGTTCCTGGTGGTGGCCGCGTTCCTGATCACCAACAAGGTCTATTCGCCGCAATACGTGCTCTGGCTGCTGCCGTTCCTGATCTTGGCCCGGCCTCGCTGGCGGGACTGGCTGATCTTCAGCGCGGCCGAGTTGTTCTACTTCGCGGCCATCTGGTGGCATCTGGCCGGGGTGCTGACCCCGGCCGACGGCTCGCCCGACCGGCTCTACTGGCTGGCGGTGATCGCCCGGATCGGCGTCCAGGTCTATCTCTGTGTCCAGGTGGTGATCGACGCGCTGCGCCCCGACCGGGACCTGATCCGGGCCGGTGGCGCCGACGATCCGACCGGCGGCGTGCTGGACCGGGCCGGTGATCGGGGCTGGTCGCTGATCCGGCCCGGCCCGCGCGCACCGACGCATGTCTGACCGGGTTCGGACCGGCCGGAGGACGCGGGTGCAGGGTGGAGTGGGAAGGAAGGGGCAGGGTGGCACCGGCCGGGCGGTGGTCCAGGCCTGGCTGCTCAGCCGCGGTCTGATCGCTGCCGTCGCGCTGCTGCTCGCGCTCACCCAGGGCCGGACGATGACCTCGATGGTGAGCAACTGGGACGTCCAGCACTTCGGCCGGCTCGCCATGGGCGGCTACCTGTCGGCGCCGAACCTGATGGCCTTCTTCCCCGGCCTGCCGGGGCTGCTCTCGGCCGGGCTGGCGCTCGGCGTGCCGATCCCGATCACCGGCGTGATCTTGTCCGCGATCGGCTCGGCCTGCGCCGCCGTCGCGCTGACCCGGCTCGGGGGTCGCCATGGTGTCGGTAACTGGGCGGCGATCGCCTGGCTGTTCGCGCCGACCGCGGTCTTCACCACCGTCCCGTACACCGAGTCGCTGTTCTGTGCCGCCGCCTTCTGGGCCTGGGAGCGAGCCCGGTCGGATCGCTGGCTGGCCGCCGCGGCGCTGACCGCCCTGGCCTGCACGCTGCGGGTGTCCGGGTTGTTCCTGATCGGCGCGCTGTTCGTCATGATCATCACCAGCCGCAAGATCGACTGGCCGACCCGACTTCGGCGGACCGCCCTGTTGCTCATCCCGGCGGCGGTGCTGGCCGGCTTCGTGATCTTCCTGTACCTGCTCACCGGCAGCTGGACGGCCTGGTTCGCCGCGCAGTCCGACGGCTGGGCCCGCGGGTTCACCTGGCCCTGGGAGTCGTTCCGGAACACGCTGCCGGCGATCGAGCCCGGCGCCTACGCTGATCATCCGGGCTGGGCCGAGGTGTTCCGGTTCGAGATGGCGTCGATGGTGCTCGGCCTGGTGGTCACCGGCTGGTGCCTGTATCGGCGAATGTGGGCCGAGGCCGCCTGGGTCGGCGTCCAGGTGCTCGCGTTCTCCTTGTCCTACTGGTTCTTCTCGGTGAACCGGGCGGTGCTGCTCTGGTTCCCGCTCTGGATCATGGTGGCCAGCTGGGGGACCTGGCGACCGAAACGCCCGCTGCCCGCGATCGCGCACCGGATCCTGGTCGTCACCGCCTTCACCCTGTCGGTGTTGATCATGCTCTGGTGGTCCTGGCTCTACTTCACCGGCCACTGGGCCAGCTGATCCCACGGGTGCCCGCGGTCAGGACGGGAACCGGACCAGCAACTCGCGATACCGCAGGCTGAGCTGGACGGCGACGATCCGGCCGAAGCTGTCACCGTCCAGCTGGATCAGCTGCGGCGCATCGAAGCGGGCCGTCAACCGCTGTGCCTGCCGGTATTCCAATGCGCGGAGGCGGGGCGACGCCCGGAGCACCATGCGGCCGCCCCTGGTTCGGTGCAGCACGCGGCCGAGGACGAGCCGCAGCCCGACCCTGGACCATTGCCGGAATCCCTTCGGCCGGAAGAGAACGACGTCGAGCAGTCCGTCGTCGACGGCCGCGTCGGGGAGCAGCAGCAGGCCCGCGGTGAGGGTGCCGCAGTTGCCGACGATCACCGTATGGGCCTGGATCGACTGCTCCGCGGCCTCGTCCACCCGGTAGTGCAGGGTGAACCGCTGGTTGCCCAGGATCGACCGGCCGATCGGGTCGGTGTAGGCGAGCCAGCCGAGATACTTCTTCAGGGTGCGGTTGGTGTCGGCCGCCATGGTCGCGTCCAGGCCGATGCCGGTCATCACCAGGAACGCCTCGGTCGTGGCCGACCCGTCCTCCCGTTCCAGCTCGGCGATCCCGACATCGATCGCGCGATCGGACCCGGCGAACGCGGTCCGTACCGCCTCCTCCGGCCTGGCCATCAGGCCGAGGTTGCGGGCCAGCAGGTTGCCGGTGCCGGCGGGAACGATGGCCAGCGGAACCCCGCTCGAGGCGATCTCCTCGGCGACGGCACGGATCGTGCCGTCGCCGCCGGCGACGATCACGACGGCCGGCCGCTGCGTCAGCGCGGCCCTGGCCGCCGACTGCCCCGGGTCGTCGCCGGCCGTCTGCAGCCATTCGGACGGTTGCCAGCCGTTCCGCTGTTCTTCCGCGGCAACCGTGGCGCGGAGCTGATCGACGGCGACCTTGACCGGGTTCACGATCACGACCGCCAGTCGCGCGCGGGGCGAGACCGCGGTCGAGCGCGACGGGCCGGTCGCGGGTCCACTCACCCGGCCTGGCTCAGTTCGGTCATCGGACAGCTTTCTCGCGGTGCGGTCGTCACTATTGGTCTGCGTTCGACGTGCACCGCGAGGTCCTGGGGTGCCGGTCGCCCTCCCGGAGGCGCTTCAACTCCAACGATATCTGCACCGACCGCCCGCGGCTGTTCCTCCGCGGACCACCATGCGGCAGGATCGTCAGCAGCGTTGACGGATTCGGTCAGCGAGGTTGGGGAGTGAGATCTCTGGGTTCGAGGCCAGCAGTGCGGCGAGAGATCGGCACGCTCGCGCCCGCGCGCTGATCGCCGACATCGCGGTCGACGGCGGGACCGGGTTGGTGGGCGACCTGCGTCGCCTCTGCCTGGGCCTGACCGCGGCTCTGACCGTGCGCGGGGTGGTGGTCAGCCTGATGTCCGCGCACCAGACCAGCGGGGTGGCCGCGGCGTCGGACGATCACTGCCGGGCGCTCGACGAACTCCAGTTCACCACCGGCGAAGGACCCTGCCATGACGCGTTCCTGACCCGGCGGCCGATCCTGACTCCGGACCTGCACACCGAATCCGGACGCTGGCCCGGGTACGTCTCGGCCGCGACCGCCGCCGGGGTGGGTGGGATCTTCGTCTTCCCGCTGCACGTCGGCGCGATCGGGCTGGGCGTGCTGTCCGTGTTCGCCGACCAGGTCGGATCGCTGACCGAGGATCAGGCGACGCTGGCGCTGACCTTCGCCGAGATCACCACCGACCTGTTGCTGGACCACACCGGTGCCGCGGACGGGCGGATCGACCCCGGACTCGAGTCCGCCCTCGGTCACCGCGCGGAGATCTACCAGGCGCAGGGCATGGTCACGGTGGCGCTCGAGATCGGTCTGCTCGAGGCCCTGGTCCGGATGCGTGCGTACGCCTTCAGCCATGATCAACCGCTGATCGAGCTGGCGCGGGAGATCATCAGTGATCGCCGTCGCCTGGATCGGGGCCTATGAGGTGAAATGGAAACACGACCAGTCAGCAGGGGGCGCGATGAGCGACCCGCGGACCGAACCCGAGAAGGGGTAGCGCGATGATTTCCACCGAGCAACTCGCCGACGTCTTCGTCGAGGTGGCGGACACGTTGGTGGATGAGTTCGACCTGATCGACTTCCTCCACAAGCTCGCCGATCACGCGGCGTCGGTCAGTGGTGCGGCCTCGGTCGGCCTGCTGCTGGCCGATCACACCGGACAGCTCAGCTTCGTCGCGGCGTCCAGCACGGCGGTGCAGCACCTGGAGCTGTTTCAGCTGCAGAACGACGAGGGTCCGTGCCTGGACTGCTTCCGGCACCAGGAGCCGGTCATCGTCAACGATCTGAGTGCCGCGGTGGATCGCTGGCCGGAGTTCGCGCCGCGGGCGATGGCAGCCGGGCTGCATGCCGTGCACGCCTTCCCGATGCGACTGCGGGACCGGACCATCGGTGCGATGAACGTCTTCGGCGATGTCGCGCAACCGCTCGAGCCGCGAGACGTCCGGATCATCCAGGCGATGGCCGACGTGGCCACGATCTCGATCATCCAGGAGCGGTCGATCACCCGCGCCGAGATCCTGACCGAGCAACTCCAGGGCGCCTTGAACAGTCGGATCGTGATCGAGCAGGCCAAGGGCTCGATCGCCCGCGCCCTCGATCTCAGCGTCGACGAGGCGTTCGAGGTGCTGCGGACCCGGGCCCGGCGCAATCAGCTGCGGCTGACCGAGCTTGCTCACCGCGTCGTCACCGGATCCGTGAACATCGCCGACCTCTGACGGCTGGTACGACCGGGTTTGGGCACGCGGGATCGGGGTACGAACTTGTGACCCGGGACGGTGTTCTCGGCAACGTTCTGGAGCTACGTTCTCAAGGGAGAGATCCAAGCTGTCCCAGCCCTCGGCAGCGACAAGGTCGTCGCGCTGAGAGGCGGGGTGCATGTCGCAGACATCGTCCACGGTCGAGAGCACGGTTGCGGAGCGGTACGTGGAGCAATACCAGCAGCTGTCCCAGGCGGTGAACGACGCCGGCCTGCTGCGTCGGCGGCGTGGCTTCTACTGGGCCATGATGATCACCGCCGTGGTGTCCGTCGCAGCGATCCTGATCGGCGTGGCGCACGTCGGTGACAGCTGGTTCCAACTGATCCTGGCCGCCCTGCTCGGGGTGGTGGTGGCGCAGTTCGGATTCCTGGGGCATGAGGCGACGCACAAGCAGGTGTTCAGTTCGCCACGGTGGAATCGGTGGGTCGGCCGGGTCCTGGCCGGTGTGGGGACGGGTCTGAGCTACGCCTGGTGGGTGGACAAGCACAACACGCACCACTCCAGACCCAACCAGATCGGAGTGGACCGGGACATCGAGTCGAACGTCGTGGCGTTCACCCCCGAGGCCACCGACCGGCGCACCGGTTTGCGGGCCGTGCTGGCGAAACGTCAGGGCTGGGTGTTCCTGCCGCTGCTGCTGTTGGAGGGTTTGGAGTTGCACGTGGCGTCGATCAGGGCGCTGACCAGGCGGCGCGCGATGAAGCAGCGCTGGCCCGAGTTGGCGTTCCTGGGCGTGCGGCACATCGCCTATCTGGTGTTCCTGTTCCTGGTCCTGCCGCCGGGTATGGCGGTGGCCTTCGTCGCCGTACAGGTGGGCGTCTTCGGCTTCCTGCTAGGTGGGGCGTTTGCGCCCAACCACATCGGGATGCCGCTCGTCGGCAAGGGGGTCGACCTCGATTTCCTGCGTCGGCAGGTGCTGATGTCGCGGAACATCCGCGGTGGCTTCCTGGTCCACTTCTTCCTGGGCGGCCTGCAGTACCAGATTGAGCACCACCTGTTTCCCAGCGCCCCGCGGCCCAACCTGCCCGCGATCCGCAAGATCGTCCGAGAGCACTGCGAGCGGTATGACGTGACCTACACCGAAACGACACTGCTGCAGGCGTACCGGACCCTGCTGGCCTACCTCAACCAGGTCGGGCTGAAGGAGCGGAACCCGTACACCTGCCCACTGGTCCGCGAACTCCGCGGCTGACGCTCCGCCGAACTGATCAATCGAGGAAGGGAGATCAGGTGAAGATCTTCGTCACCCAGGAGACCTGCGTGGCCGCCCAGCAGTGCTCCAAGGTCGCTCCCCGCGTGTTCGGCAACAGCGACGACGGCGGCTTCGTCGAACTGCTGAACGCCGATCCGACCGACCCCGCCGACCAGGCCGGTGCCCGCCGGGCCGAGCTGTTCTGTCCGTCCAGCACCATCCACGTCGAGGAGTCCTAGGACCATCGACGAACGGCATCCATCCGACGACCAAGATCAACCGGGACGACCCGATCAACCGGCCCGACATCGGCTTGTCCGCGCGACGCAACGTCCCGGTCACCCGGCCCGACTAGACTCCGGGGCGTGAGTCCGAACTGGATTGATCTTGATGGCCTGGTGAACCTGCGCGACGTCGGCGGCATCGGCACCGTCGACGGGGACAAGATCAAGTCCGGCCGGCTGCTCCGCTCCGACAACCTGCAGGCGCTGTCCGACTCCGACATCGCCGATCTGCTCCGCTACGGGCTGACCGACGTGATCGATCTCCGCTCTACCCTGGAGGTGACCTCCGAGGGCCCGGGTCCGCTGACGGCGCGGGACGAGGTGCGGATCCATCACCATTCGATGTTCCGCGAGGGTGATCCGGACGTCACCGAGGACCAGCCGGAGGACAAGGTCGAGGAGGCGCCGAGCGAGGCGCTGCCCTGGATCGATCTGGAGCCCAGCGTCCGGGTGGACGACCGGTCGACGTCGTTCTACCTGTCCTACCTGGTCGACCGGCCCGACTCGGTGCTCGCCTCGTTGCGCGCCATCGCCGAGGCGCCGGGCGCGGCGCTGGTGCACTGCGCCGCCGGCAAGGACCGGACCGGCACCATCGTGGCGCTGGCCCTGTCCGTCGCCGGGGCCGACCGGTCCGAGATCATCGCCGACTACGCGGCGAGCACCGAGCGGATCGAAGAGATCGTGAACCGGCTGAAGCAGTCGCCGACCTACGCCGAGAACCTGCGCGGCCGCCCGCTGTCCTCGCACCACACGCTGCCCGAAACGATGCAGGGCGTGCTGGACTACCTGGACCGCGAGCACGGCGGCGTGCTGCCGTACCTGCGCTCGATCGGCTGGACCGACGCCGACACCGACCGCCTCCGCACCAAACTCCTCGCCGACTAACCCCCACGTCCGGTCGGGACCCTCCGACGCCGAGCACGGAGATTTCTCGAGGCGGCGGACGTCCGGGGCCGGTGGGCGGACCCGCAACCTGGCCGGCGAACCCGCCCTGGCCGGCGAACACGGATGCTCCTGTTCCTGTGCCGATGCTCCCGCTGCTGCAGGAGTGTGGCGCGAGAACGGGGAGCATGGGCGATTTCTTGAGGCGCCGGGGCGCCGGGGCGGCGGTGGGCGGTGAGGTTGGGCGGCTGATTCCGGTCAGGCGACTGGGCGGTCGGTGGTTCGGTGGCGGAGGACGGCCAGGGCTGCGATCGGCACCAGCAGCAGGGTCAGCAGGCCGGACAGGGCCAGGCCGCCGGCGACGCCGGCACCTTCGATCAGCGGGCCGCCGATCGACAGGCCGAGCGGTGCCGCGACCACCGATCCGGTGGTCCACAGCGTCACCGCCTGCTGCTGCTCGTCCGGCTCCACGTCGGATTGCAGGAAGCTGTACGCGACCGGCGTGAACGGTGCCCAGACCAGGCCGCCCAACCCGAACACGACCAGGGCCAGCGGCAGCGAGTCGACGAAGGCGAGCGCGATCGGGCACAGCGCCCAGAGGCCGATGATCACGATCAGCAGGTGCCGCTGGGGCAGTTGGCGCAGCTGGTTCACCAGGGCCGCGCCGACGAACGCGCCGGCGCCGAGCGCGCCCCAGAGCAGGCCGAGCGCCGAGGCGTCGGCGTCCAGCCGGTCCCGGACCAGCAGCGGCAGCGCGATCTCGATCGGCATGTAGCAGAAGTTGAAGAAGAACACGACCACCAGCAGCCGGGCCGCGGCCGGACGGCGGCGCAGGATCTGCCAGCCCGACCGGGTCGGCGCAGCGGCCTCTCGGGCCGCGGCGGGCACCCGGACCGACCTCGGCACCGAGGCGAGCACCGCCACCAGCAGGATCAGCGCGCCGGCCGCGTCGAAGAACAGCGCGACGCCGGGCGAGGTGGTGGCCACGATCACGCCGCCCAGCACCGGGCCGACGATGTAGAGGGCGAAGCTGGAGTTCAGGCCGAGCAGCCCGTTGACGGCGAACCGGCCGGGCTCACCGGCCAGTTCGGTGGCCAGCAGCCGCCGGCTGCTCGATCCGGCCATCCGGAAGACCGCGCCGACCAGCAACCTGCCGATCAGCACCGGCAGCGTGAGCCGGCCGGTGACCGCCAGCAGGCCGAGCCCGGCGAAGGTCAGCGACCGCAGCACGCAGTCGGCCAGCAGCAGTGCCCGCGGCGGCACCCGGACCCGACCCAGCCCGATCGCCAGCGCCAGCAGGGTGGACAACACGAACGGCGAGGCCTCGACCAGGCCGATCGCGATCGCCTTCGGCAGCGAGCCGTGGATGGCCAGCGTCTGCACCGGCATTGCCACGATGATCATCCCGGTGCCGACCCCGGCCAGCAGATCGCCGAGCAGCAGGCCGGCGACGCGGCGGTTCCGCAGCACCTGGCGGTACGACTGGTTGACCGGACTCGTCTCGGTCGACATCGCTCGCCCCCTTCCCGGCCCCTGTCGGGCTCGGTCAGGACGACCCTAGAGCCGGGCGTACGGCGAGCGCTTCTTCGAACCTGACCGATGCCACTCGGTCAGGTTCGACCGGCCCGGCGCCCCAGTGCTGGCGATGGGGACGTGAGGGGTTCGTTCCCTCAGGGAACGGAAAACCCCCACGTCCTCAACGAGGCCTCGGTGGAGCGTCCGGATCAGCCGCAGGTGTAGGTGGTGCCACCCTGCTGGTGCACGCCCGGGCCGAGCTCGGCGCACTTGGCGGCGACACCGCCGATGGCGACGCCACCGATGGTCCAGCCGACCGTGGCCAGGATGCCGACGACGATGCCGATGATCGCCGGGATGTTGGTGATGCCGGCGCCGCGCGACTTGACGAAGGCGACGATGCTGATCACCAGGCCGACCACGGCGCAGAAGAACGCCAGGATCAGGCCGACGATGCCGAGGACCTTGCCCGGGTCGGCCGCGGGCTGAGCGGGCGGCTGGCCGTACGGCTGGGCCGGGCCACCGGGCGGACCGGCCTGGGCTGTCGGATCGAACGGCGGCTGCTGCGGCGGCGGGCCGGGCGGTCCAGCGGTCGGCCCGGCGGGCGGTCCGGCCGGCCCCGCGGTGGGTGTGGTCGGGTCGGCGGACGGCGGTGTCGGCTGTTCGGGCGGTCCGGCCGGCGGTGTCGGTCGGGTCGGATCCGGTTGCGGATCCTGGGGCTGCGTCATGACATTCCTTCCCACAGGTGACTAGGCCAGAACAGACTGGCACAGGAACGCGCGGCGCCGTGGGAGGTGGTCGGTTGACTGGGCGGGCGGCTCAGTCCTCGATGATCCGGTCCGCCGTGGCCGTGGTCAGCCGCAGCTCGACCGGGACCTCTTCGCCGACCGCCGGCGGAGTCTCCTTCGACGGCAGGAAGACCAGGCTGGACTGCATGTGCGGCGGCTCCAGGAACCAGCGCTTCTTCCCGTTCACCGTGTACGGACTCAGCGCCCGCCCGGCCGCGGCGAGGGAGCCGGTGGCCACGGAGATCGCGCGTTGCCGGACCGAGGTGGCCGGAGTCGGCGCCTCCATCCCGATCCCGTGCGAGGTGCCGCCGGCGATCACCAGGATCCAGCCGTCGGCCCAGACCGGGCGCTGCCGATAGCCGACCCGCTGGCCGCGCTTGACCCGGTGCACGTCCAGCACGGTCGCGGTCGAGGTGCGGCTGGACGGATCGCCCAGCCAGAGCCGGGTGCCGAGTCGGAGCCGCGTCGGCACCGCCGTCGCGCCCGCGCCGCCGAGTTGCCGGGCGACCGCGGTGACGTCCTCCGGCGGCAGGTGGGAGAACCAGAGCGTGCCCTGCGCCGCCTCCAGCGCGGCCCGGCCGAGCCGCTCCGCCTCGGCGTACCGCCCGTCGTCGAGCAGCGGCAGGTGGATGGTCCAGCCCTCGAACCGGACGTGCTCCAGGTGCGGCCGGACCCGGCGCAGCTCGTCCGGGAAGATCCCGTGCCGGCACATCGAGGTGAGCACCTCGAGCTGCACCCGCGGGTCGGAGTTGAGATCGGTCAACGCCTCCAGGTCGGCGACCCGGGAGACCGTGGTGATGATCCGCGGGTCCTCGGCCAGCTCGGTCGCCAGCTCGTCGCCCGGCCGCCACGGCGTCAAGATCACGATGCTGCCACCGAACACATCGCGCACCTCGGCCACCTCGTCGGCGGTGCCGACCGCGATCGTGTCGACGCCGAGGGTTTGCTCGGCTTCGAGGGCGAGCCGGCGCAGCCCGTACCCGTACCCGTTGCCCTTGGCCACCGGCACCAGGCCGGGCGTCGCACCGGCCACGGTCTGCAGATGCATCCGCCAGCGGGCGGCATCCAGCCGCAGCGTAAGACCCGTCACGGCGATCAGGTTACCTGCGCCGCTTGAGGTACAGGTCGAACGCCTTGTAGAGCACAGGATTGAGAGGCAGATCCCACTCGCCCAGATATTCGACCGCGTCGCCGCCGGTGCCGACCTTGAACTGGATCAGGCCGAGGTGCGGATCCTCGCTGTCGACGCTCTCGGTGATCCCGCGCAGGTCGTACACCCGGGCGCCGGCGATCATCGCGTCGGTGATCATCCGCCACTGCACCGCGTTGGAGCCGCGCACCTCGCGCTTCGCCGTCGAGCTGGCGCCGTAGGAATACCAGGCGTGATCGCCGACCCGGACCCAAGTGGTGGCGGCGACCAGATCGCCCTCGTGGTGGGCCAGATAGAGCCGGATCCGGTCCGGGTCCTCGGCCAGCAACGCGTCGAACATGGTCCGGAAGTAGCTCACCGGACGCGGCCCGAAATGGTCCCGCTGGGCCGTCTCCACATACAGCTCGTGGAAGGCGGGCAGGTCGTCGACGGTGCCGCGGGTGACCACGACGCCGGCCTTGTCGGCCTTCTTGATGTTGCGCCGCCAGAGCTGGTTCATGCCCTTCAGCACCTCGTCGGTGGTGCGGTCGGCGATCGGCAGTTGGAACACGTACTGCGGTTGGCCGGCGGCGAAGCCCTGCTCGTTGTCCGGCGGCCGCCAGCCGAGGCTGCGCAACTGGTTCCGGGTCCGGGTCGCCGCGTGGTTGACCACGTCCGGCATCGCCTGGCTCAGCCGGGCCAGCTTCTCGTCGGCGATCGCGGCCTTGACCGTGGCGGAGTTCCAGCGGCGGGCGATCAGCGGGCAGCCGATCCGGATCCCGAACGCCTTGGCCTTGCGCAGATGGTCGGCCAGCGGCTTCAGCCAGGCGCCGATGTCGTCGGACTCCCAGTCGATCACCGGGCCCTCGGGCAGGTAGGCCAGATAGCGCTTGATCCGGGGCAGCTGGCGGTAGAGCACCAGCCCGGCCCCGATCTGCTTGCCGCCATCGTCGAACCAGCCCAGTGACTCGGCCCGCCACTCCGGCTTGACCTTCGCCCAGGCCGGGGTCTGCAGAAAGCTCACGCTGGGCTGCTCGCGAATGAACGCGACATGCTCCTCGGTCGTGATCGTGCGCACGGTGATGGCCACGGGGAAAGACCATACTGGCCGCACTCCGCCTGCGCCGAACCCTCGAACAAGCCGTCCGTACGGTGAGCCGGGTCCGCCGCCCTTCCCGGGCCTGCGGCCGGTGTTCGTTCCCTGAGCCTGTCGAAGGGCAGGCCAGGTGATGATCCTTCGGTTCGGTCGGGTCGATCTCCGGTAGGTCGATGGGGTGGATGCTGTTGGCACGATTTCGAGTCGCGCGCTGTTTCGACGCCGATCTCAGCGACTTCAGGGTCGCGTGACTCGAAATCGTGCCAGTGGGGGTTCCTGAGTTCGGCGCACCTGTCGAGTGGACGCTTTGGCCACCGATCTGGGGCCTGGGTGGCCGAACTGTCCGCTCGGTGCACACCGGCGCGTGACGCCTGCCGGGTGTCGAAGGGCAGGTCAGGAGGTGGTCGGAGGTTGCGGAGCGAGGCCGGTGCCGAGCCAGAGGGCGAGCCAGGGCAGGGTGAGGGCGCAGGCCAGGGCGATCACGGCGATGATCAGCGAGCCGCGGTCGCGGGCCGTCCGGGCCCGGACGATCGCGATCACCGCGACCACCAGCGCGGCCAGCACCCCGACGACGCAGAGCACGGTCAGCGCGACCCAGCGCACCCCGCGATCGACATCCCAGCCGTCGGCGTCCGCGGCGCTGCGGGCGTAGCCGCCGACCCCGACCAGCAACGACATCCCGACTGCGACGATCAGGGCGACCCAGCTGAACCGGCGGTCGGCGGGCCGGGCGAGCGGCGCATCGACGAAGGGATTGGCGGCGGCCCCACCCGGCTCCGCCGAGGTCGACGCCTCGTCGCCGAAGTCGAAGGGTCGCGGCGAGCCCGCCGGATCGTGACTCATGTCGTCGAGCCTACGGCTCGCCCGGTCCGGGCAGTGCGACCCTGGAATCCGACCGCGATCCGTCCGGATCGTCGCGTCACTCCGGCCGATCGGGCCCCAGCCCGCGACTGGTGGTCGAAATCCAGGGCCGCAGCGAGACGAGGGGCTTTTCCGGACTCGGGTAGCTTTTCTCCCCTGAAGCCTGAGAGCTGGAGGTGTCGGAGTGCCAGACCCCGACCCGTGGGACTTTTCCGAGTACGCCGACCCGGATCCACGGCAGTCTCGCCCGCAGTCCGGTCCCGAAGCCGGCACGGGCGATCCGCTCGGCATGTCCGCCCTGGCGTCCTCGAGTGGCGCGGCCGGTCGGCACGGCACGGGTGACACCACCGATCCGTTCGGTACGGGCCCGGATTCCGGTGCCGGCCTGACTGCGGCCGACTGGACCAGCGGGCCGGCCGTGGGCGGTGAGTCGGCCGCGCTGGAGATCGCCCGGCCGCCGCTGCCCTACCTCGGCGCCGCCGCCGGGATCGCGCTGCTGGCGCTGCTGCTGGCCGCGCTGCTCGGCGCGACTCCGGGGATCGCGATCACCGCCTGGGTGCTGGCTGGTCCGATCGCGATCTTCGTGCTGGCGTACTTCATCAAGGCCGACACCACCGAGCGGGCGCGGCCGATCTATGCCGCGCCGGCTTGGTTGCGGCCCGGCTACGTCGCGGTGCTGGTGCTCTGCGGCGTCGCCGTCGTGGTCGCGGCGTTGCGGATCGCGTTCTGGGTGGGCCGGCTGTGAGCCCTTCGTCTCGTCGTCGCCCGAACCGCCTGATTCGCCTGAATCGCCCGAACCGCCTGAAACGCCCGATCCGCGCCGTCCCCGCCGTGCTCGCCTTCGCCCTGGCGCTGCTGGGGCTGCTGATCCTGCCCCCGACGCCGGCCGCGGCCGAGGACCGGTCGGCGATCGAGGTCTTCGGTGGCTGCCTGTCGGCGCAGAAGAAGGGTGACCTGGTGCTGCTGATCGACGAGTCGGCCAGCCTGCGGGACACCGACCCGGACGGCGCCCGGGTCACCGCGGCCGGCTATCTGCTCAATCAGCTGGCCGGGTTCGCCGGCGAAGGCAAGGTGGCGCTGGACGTGACCGTCGCCGGCTTCGCCTCCGACTACGACGAGGCCATCGGCTGGACCCGGCTCGGCGGCGACGGGACGCGGACCCTGGACCAGACGCTGGACACGTTCCGGGACCGCACCGAGGGGTACGAGACCGACTACTGGAACGGCCTGAACGGCGCCCGGCAGAAGCTGGCCGAGCGGGCCAAGGCCGATCCCGACCGGTGCCAGGCGATCGTCTGGTTCACCGACGGCACGCTCGATCTGGATCTGCGCCGCAATGATCAGGACCGGCAGCGGTACGGCGAGCACAAGGCGTACGCCCCGGACCTCGACCTGGACACCGAGGACCGGGTCCGGCAGGCCGAGGCGGCGGCCCGGCGTGATCTCTGCCGGGCCGGCGGCCTGGCCGACCAGCTGCGCGGCAACCGGGTCACCCTGTTCGCGATCGGCCTCCGCGGCTCCGACGCGAAGGCGTCCGACTTCGACACCATGCGGGCGATCGCCACCGGCGCCTCCGGTGACGAGAAGTGCGGCAAGATCACCAAGCCGACGCCGGGCGAATTCACCCTGGCCAGCAACATCGACGACCTGCTGTTCGCGCTGGACCGGATGCGCGATCCGTCCCGGGAGCCGACCGAGACCGAGGCCGGGGTCTGCCAGGGCCGGGTCTGCGAGCAGCGGCACAACATCGTGCTGGACAACTCGCTCAGCTCGGTGCACATCCTCGGCTCGGCCAACGTCGACGGACTGACCGTGGTCCTGGTCCGGCCGGACGGGAAGACGATCACTCTGAAGCGGCTCGACCCGGGCCGGTCGGCCGAGGCGGAGTCCGGCGGCGTCGCGATCAATTACACCTGGCAGTCCGACCGCACCGTCAGCATCGACCTGAAGCGATCCGGCAGCGCCGACTGGACCGGCCAGTGGGCCGTGGTGTTCGTCGACCCGAAGGCCAATTCACCGAAGGCCAGGTCGCGAACCAACATCCACGTCTCCGGCGACGTCTTCCCCGCCTGGCCGGACGCCGCGAAGCTGACGCTGCGGGCCGGTGATCAGGTCAAGGGGGTCAAGTTCGGGCTGGCCGATGCGGACGGCAAGGCGATCGACCCGAGGTCGCTGCTCGGCCGCGCGAAGTTCGGCGCCGCGCTGACCGTGCCCGGTGGCCAGGAACTGGTGCTCGCGGACGGCGTCGGCAAGGGCGACATCGCCGCCGCCCGGACCCTCGATCTGACCGACGTCCAGCCGGGCCGGGCGACGCTCCGGCTGAGTGTCGCGGTCACCACGGCGGCCACCACCGACGCCCAGGGCAAGCGTGTCGCCGGCACTCCGCTGGCCCCACGGGTGATCGACATCCCGGTCACCATCGATCCACCGCTCGGCTTCCCGACCCCGGCGTCCTCGATCAACTTCGGCTCGGCCGAGGGCCCGGCCGATCTGACCGCCGGGCTGCCGGTCGGTGGTCCGGGCTGCGTCTGGCTCGCCACCGACACCAAGCCGGTGATCAACTCCGGACCGGACACGATCGGCGACACCTTGATCTCCTCGTCCGCCGACTCGGCCGGCAGTTGCGTCCGGGTCGGCGAGGGTGAGCAGTCGACGCTGCCACTCCGGCTGACCACCGCCGAGGCCGGCAACGGCAGCCTGAACGGCACCGTGGCGATCATGGTCGCCCCGGCCGAGGCGCCGGACCGAGCCACCGAGGTGATGATCGACTTCACCGCCGACCTGAGCCGGCCCCTGAACCCGATCAACTTCGTCGCCGTGTTGCTGGCCGCCCTGATCCTCGGCCCCGGCATCCCGATCGCCCTGCTCTACTTGGGTAAATGGCTGACCGCGACCATCCCGAGCCGAGCCCTGCTGGCCCGCCGGATCCCGATCATGATCACCGCCGGTCCGCCGGGCAGCGCCGGTCGGGTGCTGCGCGTCGAGCGGGGGCAGCCGGAGCCGTTCACGCTGACCGAGCGCGACTTCACCGACCTGGTCCGGCTGTCCAATTCCGGCTCCCGGACAGCCGAGGCCGACGGTGCGACGCTGCGTACCTCGATCGGCCGATCGCCGTTCGGGGCCGGCTTCGTGGTGGTCGACTCGCCGGGCCTGGTCGGCGCGTCGTCGACGGATCCGAACCCGTACGGGCCGGACCGCCAGGCCCGACTGCCGCTGGCCGTGCACAACACCTGGGTGGTCCAGCACGATCCGGCCGGCCCGGTCGACCAGGCGCAGTTGTTGATCTTCATCGGCGCCGACCTGGCCGCCGACCGGCTGCAGGCGATGGCCGAGGACATCGACCGTCGGGCGCCCGACCTGGTGCACCGGCTGCACAGCGCCGGGGACGTTTCGGCGGCAGGCCAGAGCACCTCGGCGGCCCACCCGTTCGACGATCACGGGGTGCCCGCGACCGGCCCGACGCAGCCCTCCCCGTTCCAAGATCAGCAACCGCCGCCGATGCCGCGGCCCGGGCCGGTGAGTGGTTCGGCGGCGCCGGATCCCGGCCAAGATCATCCGGTCCGACCCGCGGACCAAGATCAACCGGCGCGGCCCGCCGGGCAAGATCAACCGCCGCCGCCTCGGGCGACCGGCGCCGACTCCGGCACTGGCAGCGGCGACCGGCCGGACAGCGACTGGTCGTTCGACTTCGATGATCTGGACGAGGGTTCCGGACCGGGCCGGCAGCCCTGACGACGGAAAATAGAGCTACCGAAGCAGCAGTCGCTGTGTAAAAATTTCGCCATCAGCACCACCCGTAGGTGAGGTGCAACGTGGGGATCATCGGGCGCTCGGCCGAGCTTGCAGCGCTCGACGCCGCCCTGAACCGGATCGGCGAGCAGCCAGCACCGGTGCTGGAGATCGTCGGCGACCCGGGAATCGGCAAGTCCCGGCTGCTCGCTGAGCTGCGGACCGGGGCGGACGGACGAGGGCTGCTCGCCCTGTCCGGTGCGGCCGGAGAATACGAGCAGTCGCTGCCGTACGGCGTCTTCGTCGAGGCCCTGGACGATCACGTCGCCGGCCTGCCGCGGGCCACGATCGAGACCCTCGGGCCGTCCCAGATCGCCCGCTGCGCCGCCGTGCTGCCCTCGCTGAGCGACGTCGCCGCCGACGACCGGGCGGGCACCGAGGGCCGGTATCGGCTGCACCGGGCGATGGGCTCGTTGCTGGCGCTGCTGGCCGCCGACCGCGGCCTGGTGCTGATCCTGGACGACCTGCACTGGGCCGATGCCGCCTCGCTGGAGTTGCTCGACTTCCTCTGCCGACACCCGCCGGCCGAGCGGCTGCTGGTCGCCGGCGCCTACCGGCCGCGCCAGGCGAGCACCCGGCTGGTCACGATCATGGCCCGGGACGCGCAACGGATCGCACCGGGCCCGCTGACCCGGGCCGAGGTGGCCGAGCTGGTCGGCGACCGCTCCGACGAGCTGTTCCGGACCAGCGGCGGCAACCCCTTCTATCTGCTCGCCCTGGCCGGTGCGGATCGGGACCGGCCGGTGGAACAGCCGGGCGAGTCCGGGATCCCGGCCGCGGTCGAGGCCGCGCTGCGCGCCGAGCTGGACCGGGCGAAGCCGGAGGGCCGGCTGGTCGCTCAGGCGGCCGCGGTGGCCGGCGATCCGTTCGATGTCGACGTGGCCGCCGAGGCGGCCCAGGTGCCGACCGCGGAGGCCCTCCGCCGGCTGGACGAGCTGATCGAACTCGATCTGATCCGGGTCGCCGAGGGTGCGCGCCGGTTCCAGTTCCGGCATCCGCTGGTCCGCCAGATCGTCTACCGCTCGGCTCCGGAGGGCTTCCGGCTGGCGGCTCATGCCCGCGCCGCCCGGGCGCTGAACCGGCAGGGCGCCGCCGTGTCGGCATTGGCCCACCACGTCGAGCGGTCGGCGGTGCCCGGTGACGCGCGGTCGATCGACGTCCTGGCCCGGGCCGCCGAGGAGGCGCTGCCCAAGGCGCCGGGCACCGCGGCGCACTGGCTGGACACCGCCCTCCGGCTGCTGCCCCACGATTCCGCCGCGCAGCCCCGGCGGCTGATCTTGTCGCTCGCCCGGGCCCGCGCCCTGGTGGTGTCCGCCGACGTGGCCGCGGCCGGCGATCTGCTGGACGGGATCCTGACCAGTCTGCCCGCCACGTCGTCCCCGGAACGGCTCGAGGCGCTGGCGCTCTATGCGCTGGTGGCGCCGATGCTGGCCCCGGACCGGGCCCGCCGGCTGCTTCGCCGCGAGCTTGATCAACTTCCGGACGACAACAGCCCGGACGCGGCCCGGCTCAAGGTCGCGCTGGCACTGGTCGAGACCAACAACGGTGAGTTCCGCGGTCGTGATCTTGCGCTGGAGGCGTTCAGCACCGCGTACGAATGCGGCGACCGGCTGCTGCAGGGCGAGGCGGCCGGGCTGCTCGCGGTCCGCTGCGCCGCCCGCGGCGAGACCGAGGCCGCGATCCGCTGGTACGCCGCCGCCTGCCGGCTGGTCGACGGGCTCTACGACGCCGAGGTCGCGGCCGGGCTCGCCGTGCTGCCGTCGCTGGCCTGGGCCGCGTTGCTGCTGGATCGCTACGACGACTGCCTGCGCTACGCCGAGCGGGCGGTCGAGATCGCCCGGTCCGGCGGCCAGGGCTACGTGCTGACGTACCTGCTGAACAGCCGGACGGTCGCGCTCCGGGTGCTCGGCCGGCTGGAAGCCGCGGCGGCGGCGGTGGATCGGGCCTCCGACGCGGTCGAGTTGTCGCCGGACGAGGGGATGCGGGCGACGGTCTGGTGCCAGCGCTGCTGGATCTCGGTCTGGCGCGGCGACGTCGACGCCGCCGTGGCCAGCGGGCTGCGGGCGGTCAGCGCCGGCAACGTCGCCGGCGGCCAGGCGCGGTCGCTGGCCGAGGCCGGTCTGGTCGCGGCCCGGTTGGCGGCCGGCCAGCCGGACGCGATCGAGCTGTTCCTCGAGGCGGTCGGCGGACCCGACGCGCCGGACCTCGACGTGCTGAACCGGACCACGATCTATGAGTACCTGACCGCCGGCGAGCTGGACCGCGGCCGGATCGCCGCCGCCGACGACTGGGCCAGCCGGGCCGAGGCCGGCTGTCCGTCCGGGCTGCCCCGCCGGATCGGCCACGCACTGCTGGCCCGGGCCCGGGTCCAGCTGGCCCGCAAGGACGGGGCCGGGGCGATCGAGCGGTCGATCGCTGCGGCCGACGCCTTCAGCTCGGCCGCCGCCTGGTACGAAGCGGCCACGGCGAAGTTGATCACCGGCCAGGCGTACGCGTTGGTCGGCGACCGCGAACTGGCCGTCGCCGCACTGGACGAGGTCTTGATGCGGGCCGGCGAGTTCGGCGCCAAGCGGCTCGAATCCCAGGCGGTACGCGCGCTCCGCCGGCTCGGCCGACGGGTCGCCGCCCCCACCGATGACTGGCGCGGCGCGCTGACCCGGCGCGAGCACCAGGTGGCCGAGTTGGTCGCCCGCGGCCTGACCAGCCGGGTGATCGCCGGCCGGTTGTTCCTCAGCCCGCGCACCGTCGACACCCACCTGACCAACATCTACGCCAAGCTGCACGTCTCGTCCCGCGCCGCCCTGGCCACCCTCTGGTCCAGCCTCCAGGAAGGTGCCGAACCGCCCGCCCGCTAGCACCCTCCTAGGCCCTTCGACAGGCTCAGCGAACGACCTCCCGGACGGGTGTCAGGCGATGCCGCCCTTCGCGGTGGTCTTGGCCCAGATCGCGCCGCCGTCGTAGCGGGCGGTGTAGCCGAGACCGAGGACGGCGGCCAGGGCGTCGGTCAGCGAGCCGCACTTGGCGACGCCCTGGGCGTCGGTCACCGCGGAGCAGCGGACCGAGCTGCCGACCAGGAAGTTGATCTTCTTGCCGGCCAGCGGCTGGTTGGCGCCGCTGTCCCGCAGGGTCGCCGAGAAGGCGGGCAGCAGTCGCAACAGCACCGGCTTGGCGGTGATCTTGGTCGGATACGGGGTGCCCGGCGTCATCGCCAGCGTGGCCGTCGCCTGGGTGCCGGTCGGGAAGACGGTGACCACGGCCGAGTCGTTGTCGCCGTCGCTGTTCACACAGTCCGAGTCCGGGGTGCTGACGTCGTACTGGTCCCAGATCTCGTACTCGCCGACCTCGGCGTAGATCGCGTCCGGCCAGCAGACGTACTTCATCGACTCGACGGTCCCGGTCGCGGAGACGGCGGTCGCCAACGCGGGTGAGGGTCCGGCGACGTTGTCCTCGTTGTCGACCACGGCGATCCGGGTCGTGCCCTCGATCAGCCGCTCGTTGTTGATCACCGGACTGTACGGACTGAACTGGCTGGTCGCGGTCAGCTCCTGCAGCGCCGGCCCGTCGTCGGCACCGACCGCGACATCCCAGATGTATTGGATCTGGAATGTGTCCCCATCGATGTTGGGCTCGATCTCGGTGCTGACCTCGACCTTCGAGTTCGCCTGGGTGCCACCGACCACCTCGACCCGCTGGCTGATCGTGGCGAACCACGGGTCCCAGGTGGTGACGAAGCCGCTGCTGCCGATCGGTTCGGTCTCTTCGTAGTCGCCGTCCAGCGAGATCTCGGTGGCATGGGTCAGCAGTTGACCCTGGACGTAGTCGGTGATCACCCCGTCCTCATCCGTTCGCCGGATGATCATGTAGCTGGTGCCCGGAACCCCGTTGCCGAACAGCACATTGTGCCCCTCGCCGGCGGCGTTGTCCTCGCCGGTGAGCACGGTGAACGCACCCGGCGCCAGCGCGGAGCCCTGATCGACGTAGACCTGATAGATCCCGTTACCGGCCCCACCGTCGGGCAGCGCCAGCGTCCCGGCCTTGCCACCCGCGGTGCTCCGGCGATCACGCTGATCACTCCGCTCCACGATGCGCTGCTTGAGCTGCTCGACCTTGGTCGGTTCGTCGGCGCTGGCGGGTACGGCGGTCAGCAGCGGCGCGGCCAGCAGCGCTGCGGCGATGACGATCGGAAGTTTGCGCATCAGATTCCTCTTCGGCTCAGAGCGGTACGGCATCGGCGTAGACGAGTCGGTGCTCGGTGCCTAGGGCCGGCACCTCGTATTCCTTGACCACCAGGCGGAACGGCTGGCTGCCCCGCGGCCCCGGCAGGGTCACGGTCCCGGTCCAGGTCGCCGCGCCGACGCCGGCCGGCAGCGGGATCGGGGCTCCCACGGTGGTCCAGGCCAGGTCGCCGGTCAACGCCGGGTGCTTGGTCTGCACGAGTGCCTCCACCCGAGCCGGCTTGGCGAAGCCGGTCGCCGGTGCGTATCCCCGGCCGCCGCTCACCGTTACGGTGAGCTGGGTCGCGGTGGCGGCGCCTGTCACCGTCAGCGTCCGGTTCGGGTTGAGTTGGGCGAATTGGGCCAGCATCACGGTGGACAGCTCGACCGTGGAGATCGACTTCTGCTGGTAGCGGGCCAGCGCCAGCCGGATGAACGGCGTGTACGCCGGCGCCTCTTTCAGGGTGATGTCGGCGAACCACAACCGGCGCTGCTCGTCGTAGTGCACGTCGTGCGGGGCGACCGCCACGAACTGGTCGGCCAGGGTCAGGTCGGTGTCGGATTCGGCGAGGACGAGCTTGGTCTTCGGCCGGACCGCCAACGGGAAGTCCGTGACCAGTGGCGCACCGGCCAACGGCTCCGGCGGCGACTGGGTCTTGAACACCGGGTCCAGACCCCAGGTGGTGATGTAGCGACCGAGCCGATCGAAGAGTTGCTTGCGCAACGTCGGATCGGTCGGCGGTGGCTGCCGGAGCAGCACCACCCCGAGCTGCTCGCCGGCCCCGGAGGAGTACCACGGCCGGCGGAGGAAGATTCGCAGGCCGTGGCCCGATCGCTTGCTGGTGATCGTGCTGCCTGCCGTCGCGGTCTGCCAGCCGAAGGTCGGCACGACGTAGGCGACGTCCGGGATGATCGGGCGGGCCGAACTTGGCACGTCGAGGATCGCGGCCGGCTTGACCTCGGTGCTGGACCGGGTGATTGGCGGTGCGACGAAGGCCACCTCCACCGCACCGCCGGCGAAGTCGCCCGCTGGACGTACCGTCCCGGCCGCGTAGTCGATCGAGTACTGGAGGCCGCGGGTCAACGGGTCCGTGCTGCCGTCCGGCGTGATCACGTCCGAACTCGGCACGATGCCCTTCGCGGAGATCACCGTACTCTGATCCTTGATCAAACTCAGCTGCTTGCGCTCGACGAAGAACTCCGCGTACCGCGTGGTGGCGACCAACTCGTAGTTGAGCCTGCGGTGCTTCGTGTCGTTGAACTCGTGCGGGCTGTTGATCGTGATCAGGTCCTTGGCCTCGTCGCGGGAGTCGACCGCGAGGTCGAAGGCAAGATCACTTCCCTTGACGATCGTCGGACCGGGCTCGCTGAGGAAGTCGACCGGATCGTCCCACCGGCCGACCAGATCGAGTTTGCTGGTGCTGCGCCGGTCGATGGTGATCTTGTCACTGATCTTGGCGAACGTCTCGCCGACCTTGCGGGACGCGATCGGCTTGCTGAACGCGGGCGGCGTGAGCGGCTGCCGGATCGCGTGCACCAGGGTCAGCGTCCGGTACGGCGTCAGCAGCCAGAGCTGTCCGTTGATCGCCTGGGTCTTGAATTCCGCGATCTCGTCGGCGGTGAGCTCGTTCTCCTCGGCGTACTCCATCAACCAGGCCCACATGCCCAACCGATCAAGATCGGCGGTCTTGACCCGGGAGCTGTAGCGCACCTTGGCCACCCGGCCCTTGGGCAGCTCGATGGTGAGCACGCTGCCGGACCTGTCCGGTGCGCCGGTGCCCTCGATCAGCCGCAACCGGAACGGGTCGATGTCCGGCCACTGGTCGAGCAGTCCGGCGCCGTAGTCCATCGTGATCACGTTGTCGGTGCCGGGCAGGTCGGCGAAGGCGGCGCCGCGGGCGAGCACGTCGGGTAGGTACGGAAGGTCGAGCTGATTGGTGTCGTAGTAGCGGGCGTCGTGACCGCTCGGGTCCAGCTCACCGGCGTCCGACAGCGTCTTCGGATCCCGCGCCTTGATCATCGGGTACGCGAGCTTGCTCATCCCGAGCAGCGTGTCGAACATGCCGTGCTGTTCTGCGGTGAGCTGCGCGGTCTTGTCCGGCGCGACGTGCCGCTGGCAGTCGTCGGTGTCGTCCGGATCGGTGTTGTAGTTGCTCCGGATCACCATCACCTCGGCGGTTTCGCCGGCGGTGCTCGGCTTGCGAAGCAGCAGGTTGGGTGAGGTGACCGGCGCGAACCGGTGATAAGTGACCGGGGCAGTCGCCGCGCTGAAATCGTCGTCGTCGAAATCGTTCAGCGACCGGCTGTTGCCGGCAACATCGACGACCCGCGCCCGCAGCCGGTAGGTGCGGCCGTACCGCAGCTTCGGCAGTGATCCCTTGGCCGCGGTGAACGAGGTCTTCAGCTTGAACCGCTCGTCCGGCTCGGTGTCCGGCCCGACCAACTCGGTGTCATCGTCACCGGACGTAGCCAAGCCGGGCCGCGGCGCGACCAGGCTGTAGCCGGTCCAGCGAGCCATCGACTCGTGCAGGTAGATCGTGTCGTCGTTGTCCTGCTCAGTGTGCGCGGACTCGATCATCCCCTCGTCGTTGATCTTGATCGTGACGTCGTCGAAGGTGTAGCTGCCGCTTCGCAGGCACAAGCTGTGCCATTCCTCGGTGTCGTCGTCCCAGACGTCCAACCGGTAGCCGTGGGTGACATCCTCGGCGTACAGCGTGGTCGCCGCGAGGGCCTTCGACCCGAGCTTGGCCTGCAGCCCGTTGGCCTTGCCCAGGGCCAGATAGAGGATCTTCGCCTTGTCGGTCCGGTGCAGGGCCAGCCCGGTTGCCTCGGTCGACGGCGGCGGCATCGGCACGTTGTAGTCGTCGTCGGAGTAGTAGGCGTCGGTCACCGACCGGCCGAAGCCGATCAGCTTGTTCGCAATCGCGTCGGCGTCGATCTCGACCAGCTTGAAGACTGGATCGTCCAGCTTCAGCAGGCCGTCGGAGATCGGCGCTGCCGGACCAGGTGCGGCGACACATCGATCGGCTCCGACTCGACACATGGTGGCGGTGTACTCGTCGGTGGCGTTCGTCCCGTCCCAGTCGGCCCGGACCTGCACCGGGACCGGATCGGTCGACGGACCGCCCGGCGGCGGGATCGAGATGTCCCGGACCAGGCCGAGCAGCCGCAGCAGCTGCGGATAGGCGCCGAGGTGACCGACCACCGAGTGGAAGTCCAGCTGGTCGGCCGGCGCCGCCAGCTTCCGTACCTTGGGCTTGAATCCGGCAGCGACGTCGTGGTTGTTCGCGACCTCCCGAGCGTGGAACTGCTCGACCAGCAGGAAGTTGACCTTCTCGGCCGTGAAGGTGTGGCCGGACGCGTCGTCGGTCAGCTCGCCGCCCAGGAAGTAGCCGTCCTCGTCGAGACGTTCCCGGATCAGCCGGCGGATGGTGGCCTTGTCATCGGAATCCAGCGCGACCCGGTTGAGGTCGAGCATCAGCGGGAACTCGATTACGCCGCGGGCCTGGTCCAGCTTCTTGCCGACCGGGTGGTCATACCCGTAGGGCGTCGGCGGGTTCGTGCCGAAGTAGGCACCGGCCAGCTGGTACTGCTGCTTGACGAAGCTGCGGACGGCGGCGGCCGGCGCGGACCGGATCTTGGGTACGGCGGCGGCCAGGGCCTGGACAGCCGCGGCGTCCGGGGCGTCCACCGGCGTCGTCGCCGGGAACAGCTTCTGCCACAGATCGGCACGCCGTTCCGGGCCTTCGGGCCGTGCTTCGACCTCGTCGGCATCGCCGATCTTGACGAAGAACCTGACGTCGGAGTCCGGCCACAGTTTCCAGTCGGCGAAGTCGGCCAGCGTCGCCGCGCCGGTCAGCCGGGGCCGGACGAACACCGAGAGCTGGAGCCGGCCGGACCGTACGCCGTTCGGCAGCACGGTCCAGACCACAGTTTGTTCAGCCATCACAATCCCCCTCAGCCCGCGAACGAGTCGACATAGGTGTTCCAATCGGACTGACTCATCAGGTCGCCGAATTCGGGCCGGCCGGCGGCCAAGGTCCGGGCGGCAGCATTGCTCGGCCCGGCGAACTTCTTGCGTACCTCGATCTCGATGGTCTTGGAGAAGAACAGCACCTCCACCGTGACCTTGAGCGTCGCGATGCCCTCCAGCGAGTTGTCGGCGCTCTTGTATTCCAGTGCCAACATGAACTCGGCGGTGACGGTGATCAGGCCGAGCACGCTCAGCTTCCCGGTGGCCCGCAGATAGCCGCGCAGGGTGATGTCGTTGGATTTCTTCTCTTCGTTGTACTGCAGTGCGAAGTAGATGCCGGCCATCACCGACAGGCTGCCGCTGGCCACCACGACGTTCAGGGCCAGCACGCCGCCGAACTCGATCGCGGCCTCGAGCCGGACCAGCCGTTCGACGTTCAGCTTCATCAGGAAGTAGCCGCCGCCACCGAACACCCAGACCGAAACCACGAACCGGTTCTCCGGGCTGGCGAAGCCGAAGTTCGTAGTCACCAGGCTGCCGTCGAACGGCAGCGACAGGCCGGCGGAGAAGCTCATGTTCTGCAGCGAGAACACGCCTACCGCGACGTTCGGGATCGGGATGTCCTGGGTGATGTTGACCCCGTTCGGCTCCAATTCGATCTTGGGGCCGCCGTCGAAGGTCAGGAATTCCTGCAGTGTGTTGATGAAGCTCAGCGGGCCGCGGAACTCGACCTTCTCAATAGCGGGGTCGAAGGTCGGCTTGGCGTCGTTGTGCTGCTCGAAGGCGAAGCGCTTGAAGTAGATCGCGATGAAGTCGAGGTCGCTGTTCGGCTTCAGCAGGTTGAGGGCGAAGTTCTCCAGCTTGCCGCTGATCTCCGAGGTCGACTCGTCGCCGAAGACGGTACGGAACTTGCCCTTCAGCTCCAGCGTGGCCTGCTTGCCGTCCGCACCCTTCGGCACGAAGCAGAGGACGATCTTGTCGGTGAGCTTGGGATTCCATTCGAGCTTGGTCTCCACAGCGGTCGGCGGTGCCTCGGGCCCGTTGCCGTGCTCGGTGATCGTCATGATCTTCGGGCCCTTCCCACCCTCGGCGAGGGTGAGCTTGGCGACCAGTTCTTTCAGCGGGATGTTGCCGAGCAGCTTGGCGTCGTCGGGGAAGAACTTCAGCGGGTCGAAGCCGCCGCCCGCTAGGTCCTTGATCGACTCGACATCACCGGACAACGGCCCGAAGGTAGGAGACAGCGCGCCGATCCTGAGGTTGGGCACCGCGACACCGCCCACCTTGTCGCCGCTCGGGTTGTCGCTGGTGCCTGTGAAGTTGACCCCGACCTCGCCGAAGGTCGGCGGGTCCAGGGTGTCCGGATTCCGCAGATGTCGCTCCAGGCGCCCGATGTCGTTGAGGCTGCTCTGGACCCGGAGAAAAGTGCCGGCTTGGTTGTTGTCGGCGGCCTTCGCGGTCGGGGTGGTGCTGAACGTCGGGTCGTAGGCGACGTAGCCCGACGCCGCCGTTCCGGTCAGCGCCTCGACGGCCGGCAACCGAACCTTGGCGACCAGCGCCGCCGGGTAGAAGTTGGGCAGATCCCGGTCGGCCAGGTCATCGGTCTCGGCCGTGCCGGCATAGGCTCCGAGGAACAGTTCGGTCACCGGATACGCGGTGCTGCCAGGCTGGTCCGGCATGGCAAAGGCGATCTTGTCGCCCGACATCACCACCTTGCGGCGCCTGGTTGTGTCGGTGGGGTCGGTCAGGGTCCACGAGTAGTCGTAGCTCTGCAGGAGGTTGGTCAGCACGCTCCCGCCCTGGGCCTCGGTCTGATCGAAATAGGCCAGGAACGCATCGAACTGGACGGTCCGACCCTCCCAGTCCGTCGCCACCACCGGGAACGGGAGATCGACCACGTCCTGGGTGGCCGGGTCGCGGGTCGGCACCCAGAAGCTCTTGGCGGAGATCTTGTCCAGGTCGGCTGCCGGTGGCAGATCCGGCGTGACTGTCGTGGTCAATCGGATCTCCCGGAACGGCGTCCGTCGCCCCTCGATCACGGTGTCGCCGAAGGCCGGGTAGGTCTTGACGAACTCGCGGATCACGATGAATCGCCGCTGGAACAGGTGCGCCACACCATCCTCACCGATCCGGCGCTGGGTCTCGCTGACCAGCGTCGCCCGGTGACCGAACGGGAAGAGGAAGCCGCGGGTCTCCACCCGCACGTAGTTGTCCCGACCGAGCGTGGACCGGTGTAGCCACTTGGCGATCGACAGCTCGGCGTGGCCAGGCCCCCAGTTGCCGGCCAACTCCACCGATGAACCGATCGAGCTGAGCAGCAGCAGGTCGGCGGCCACCGGCTTGATCACCGGGATGTCCTCCGGCTCGGCCAGGTCGAGCTCATAGTCGGTGGTGGCCCGGACGATCTGCTTGGGCGCGTCCGGCTGCTCGGTCGGCATGAGCACGGTGAACGGGGCCTCTTCCGGCAACGCGGCGTCGAACGACACCGCCCGAACCGCCGGCGCCCGGGAGGAGTTGTCGGGCCGGCCGTCCTCGTCGCGCAGTCGCAGCGTGGTGTGCCAGAGCTCGGTGCGGCCGTTCTTGGTGACCGGCCTGGCCGGATGCTGCCAGGTGGACAGCCGATCCGGCGACAGGTGCAGCCAGTCCACCAGCAGCAGGTCGGTCTCCAGGTCTGCCGGCTTGGTGTTGACCGCAGGCAGACCGCTGGGATCGGGGATGGGTTCGTCCGGCGCGAGCGCCCGGCCGTGCACCCGCATCACCCAGCGCCACCACTCGAAAAGACCGTCCTCGGAGTACGGGAAGGACTTGACCGTCTGCGGCACCAGGAAGGCGATCCTGGACGGACCGACGGCCTTGGTCTTGATCGCCCCGACCGCCCGGTCCGGCTCGGGTTGTCCGGCCTCCCAGGGCAGCGGCTCCTCCATCAGATGCTGGGAACCCAGCCTGACCTGAACGAGCGCCTCTTGTTGGAGGTCGACCCGGTTCAGCATCGGCGTCGAGCCGGACGTGTTCAGCGCCAGGTTGTGGAATTCGAAGCCCAGCACCGCCATGTCATCGCGGCGAACCAGGTCGAGGGTGAACGTCGGCGCCGCGGCGGCCGCGGTGAGCACCGGCTGCAGCCCGGTGCCGAGGCCGGTCGCCGCCAGCCCGGTGCCACCGACGATGATGAAGCGGCGACGGCTGAAGTGTTGCGGGCGCGCGTTGTCATCGGCAGTTTCCATTGATCCCCCACCCAGCTCCGAGTCACGCAGACGGAAGTAAGCCTCACCTGCATTGGTCCGGGAGCGGTATCCGCAAAACCACGTACATCTGCGTAATTGCAGCCTCACTCTGTCAAGGTGGGGGTCGTCCCTGAGGCGGCGATTTCGCAGGCGTGAAAAACTTGGGGCCCACTCCCTGGGGTGGTTGTAACGAGAGGGGCTCGATAGGCGTGAGACGGTTTCTGGTGGTGGGCTGTGGCGGCTCCGGCGGCGCGACCCTGGCCTACCTGATGGACCAACTGGCCTCCGACCTGGCCGCGATCGACCGGCGGTTGACGCTGCCGGCCGGCTGGCAGTTCGTGCACCTGGACGTGCCGTCCGGCCCCGAGCCCGGCCCGGACGGGTTGGGCAACGTGCCGCAGCAGGGTGGCCGCTACCTCGGCCTCGGCCCCAAGGGCGGCTCCTACTCCGACCTGGACTACGCCGTGTCGCAGAAGCTGCTCGGCGCCCGGACCCTGGACGCGGTGGCCGGCTGGGCGCCGCGGCAGCCGCAGTCCGTCGCCACCCCGATCGACGTCGGCGCCGGGCAGTATCGCTCGATCGGCCGGATGATCACGCTGGCCCGCGCCGGCGAGGTGCACCAGGGCCTGCAGTCGGCCTGGGACCAACTGGCCCGGGTGGAGACGATCACCGAGATGGGCCACCTGGCCCAGTCGGTCGGCTCGACGTTCAACGCCAACGAGTCGCCGATCGTGCTGGTCGTGACATCGATGGCCGGCGGCTCCGGCGCGTCGATGGCGCTGGACGTGTGCCGGCTGCTGACCCTGATTCCCGGCGTGAACCCGAAGCTGACCGCCGTCTTCATGGTCGCGCCCGACATCTTCGACTCGCTGCCGCCGTCGGCCCGCAGCGGGGTCCGGGCCAACGCGCTGGCCATGCTCGGCGAGATCGTCGCCGGGCAGACCGGTGCGGCCCGCCGGCACGACGTGGAGATCCTGTCCGGCCTCGGCTACGGCGACGGGCAGGGCACCGAGATCCCGTTCGCCCGCGTGTTTCCGATCGGCCGGTTCATCGGCTCCCAGCGGACCATGTTCGGTGACGGGTCGCCGAAGGCGATCTATCGCGGCCTGGCCCGGGGCCTGGGCGGAATGATGATCAGCGAGGTGGCCAGCACCCAATTCGTCTCGTTCGATCTGGGCAACACCGGTTCGGTGCCGCCGGACAGCGACTACCTCGCCTGGGGTGCCCAGCTCGATCCGATCCCGTGGGGGTCGTACGGGTTCGCGAGTTTGAGCATGGGCCGGGAACGATACGCCGAGTACGCCGCCCAGCGGATCGCCCGCGGCAGCGTCGACCGGCTGCTCGACGGCCACCTGCAGCCGGGCAACAGCGCCGCCGGCACCGAGCAGGTCAAGGCGCTGGTGGACAGCCAGTGGCCGCGGATCTGCGAGCGGCTCAAGCTGCCGGCCGGGATCGGCTCCGGGCAACAGGCCGGCGCCGAACTGGGCAGCTGGATGACCACCGTCGCGCTGCCCCGCGCCGACGCCGACGCGGCCTCCCGCCGGGTGGTCGACGCCGAATACGTACCGCATCTGCCGTCCCCCGGCGGGCAGCAGGCCCGGCAGTGGCTGGAGGCCGTCCAACAGCGCTCCCGGTCCCGCGGCCACGCGCTGGCCGAGGCCGCTGGCAAGGCCGCCTACGACTGGGCCTTCGCCTGGCAGCAGGGTCTGCTGGAACGGCTGACCGGCGTGCTCACCGAGGGGATCAGCCGGCTCGGCCTGCCGTACGCGGCCGCCGTGCTGGAACGCCTCGACGCCCACCTGCGCGGCGTCGTCATCCCCGGCACCGAAGCGCTCGGCCGGACCGATCCGGGCAGCCTGGCCGAGCTGCCGACCGAGCTGCAGCAGACGGTGGCCGCGATCAAGGGCGCCATCACCGGCGGCGACACCCTGGTCGAGCGGCTGGTCGACGGAGTCCGGATCAAGGTCCGCACCCAGCTCTACACCCGGGCCTCGGCCCTCAGCGCGGACGCGCTGGCCACCTTCATCCCGGATGTGCTGACGCCGCTGATCGAGGCGCTGCGGGAGTCGCAGCGGGTGCTGGAGCAGGCCCGCGGCTCGCAGGTGAAGCACGACGGACTGGCTCGCCTCGCCACCGATCAGTACGCGGCCTGGCCGTCCGACGCCGACGTCCGGGTGCCGAGCCGGTTCGACGAGGCCGGCAACGAGGTGCTGCTCACTCCGGCCCGCGACTTCGCCGCCCAGTACGGCGCCGACCTGTCCCGGTCGGTGCCGGTCGACGAGGCCGGCAACGTGCCGGCGCAGCTGGTGCCGACCCAGGTGATCGAGGGGATCTGGGAGACCACCGGTGGCGAGCGGCCGCCGGCCCTGGATCCGCAGCAGCACAACCTGATCGAGCAGACGGCGCCGTGGCGATCAAGGGTGTTCCCGACCAACCCGGCCACCGGTGATGCGCTGATCCCGAGCCGGGCCCGGTTCGCCGTGCACGTGAAGCCGGCCGAGGTGCTGGACCGGGCGCGGGCGTTCGTGGCCCGGTCCGAGCAGTCGTTCCAGCGCTTCTGCGCCGTCTCGCTGCGCGACTTCATCAACGGCCCCGAGGTCGCCGAATCCGAACGAGCCCAGCGAATCCGGGACATCACCACCAAGTTCACCGAAGCCCTGTCGCTGGCGATGCCGTTGATCGGCGTCGATGATCAAGTGGTGCAGCTGCTGCACGGCGGGCAGGGCGTGGAGTATCGCTACAAGTTCTCCGACGTGCCGTTCGCCGAACTGCCGATCGCCGATGATCTTGAACGGATCTTGATCGACAACCCGAGCATCGACTCCTCCAGCCGGGACAACCTGGGCGCGGCGCTGACCGATCAGGGCAACCCGCGCCGGATCGACATCTTCGGCTCCTATCCCTTGTATTCGCCGCTCGCCTTCTCCTCGGTGCTGCGACCGATCGCCGAGCAGTGGGGTGCGACCACCGCCCAGGGGCGGGAGGCGTTCTGGAGTCATCGTCGGTCCCGGCCGCTCGACGCGGCGCTGCCGATGGCGAACGTGGAGCGCCGGACCATGGTGGCCGGCTGGTATCTGGGCCAGATCGTCGGCGAGTTGATCATCCCGCCGTCGCCCTACCAGGTCGGGGTGAAGATCCTTGATCGGCAGAACGGTGAGTGGGTCGAGTTCCCGTACCCGATGCTGACGCCGCCGCAGCAGTTCGTCGCGCCGTACGACTGGCTGCCGGCGGTGCTGGAGTCGCAACTGCTGGCGATCGCCCGGGTGCACGAATCGCCGGTGCTGTCCTCGCTCCGGCCGTACCGGCTGTTGCGGGGCTTGTACGACAGCAATCCGCTGCGGCCGGCCGGCGGCATCGTGCCGCTGTCCGGTCGGGAGCGGCTGGCCGAGTGGATCCGCGGCGGTGGCGAGGTGCAGTCCCGGGTCGCCGCGCTGGCCGAGGCGGCCACGCCGGAGGAGCGTCGGGACCGGGCCAAGGAATGGCTGAACGGGCCGAAGGGCCCGGGCACCCTGGCGGCGGTGCATTTCATGCCGGCCGGTGAGGACGGTGCCGTCGGCGGTGGCGCGTTCTCGATGATCACCAGTCGTGATCAAGCCAGCCAGACGCCGATCTTCCGTGATCTTGCTCCGGACATCCACTGGGCGGCCAAGCAGCTGACCAGCCTGATCGACGACGCGTACGAGCTCGCGGTGGCCGCCCCCGACGCGGCGCGCGGTGGCCTGGACACCCGTCCCGGGCCGGCGCCGCGGACCCGGATCGAGCTGCCCGAGGGCGGGGTGTACTGACTCCATGCCCGGTGGCACATCCTCAGCAGCTGGCAACCTGGTCGTGCTGGCCGCTCCGGACGGGGCGCTGGCCGGCGTCCGGGACGCCCTGCGCGATCTCTCCGCCGTCGGCCTGATCGAGGAGTTCCTCTGGGTCCGCCTCGCTCCGATCGATGATCAACTCTCGATCTCGGCCGACAAGATCATCGGCGGTGCCGCGTACCCGGCGACCGTGCAACAGGTGCTCTCCGAGCGCCAGTACGACCGGGTCCGGGTCTGCTGCCTGGCTGCCGTCCTGCCCGCCCCGGGCCAGACAGCGCCCGGCCGCTTCGAAGGGCAAGCAAGATCAAACTTCGACCCCATCGACGCAGAGCGCGAGCTCGTTGATCTTGTTCGCCGCTCGAGCGGCACCGGCGAGATCGAACGGCTGCGCTGCGTGATCACCCGGCCCGGCGGCGTCGCCGATGCCGAGGACCTCGGCCGGGACGGCTGGCACAACGTGATCATCTCGCCGGAGGACGCACGCGGCCCGGGGCTGGGGCACCAGGTGCTCGAGCCGACCGACGACCCGGTGCTGCTCGGCGGACACGCGGCGGCCGCGGTGGCCGGCCTGACCGGCCTCTGGCGCGGGGTGCCGGACGCGCCGCTGGACGACGTCGCGGTGCCGCCGGGCCGGTCGGTCCGGGTCGGCCGGGCGTTCTTCCGGTCGCTGGACGCCTCCGCCGTCGAGGAGTCGATCCGGGACGGCGTCACCTCGGTCGCCGGCGGCCTGCCCGCGGTCCGGATCGCCGGCGCGCAGTCGCTCCGGATCGGGCCGCCACCCGCTACCGCCGGGACCGGTGACGGCAGCCGGCCGGGCCCGGATCGGCTGGACGACGTCGACACGGCGACCGGCGCGATGGCCGAAGCACTGTGGCGCAAGCACGGCGGGGTGCTCCGCGGACCGCGGGTGCAGCCGTCGCCCAGCCCGGTCAAGGACATCGGCGCGCTGGCCGCGCTGCGGATGCTGTTCGGCTTCATCTGGGCGGCGATCAAGAACACCCCGATGCGCTGGCGGGCGGCGCTGACCAACAAGATCGCCTCCACCACGGCGGCCGCGGTGCACGGCAGTGTGTTCGGCAAGGCGCCGTCGGCGTACGCGGTGGTGGTGCGCGGCATCCGGCCGGACGGCAGCGGCGCCGACTGGCGGGACTGGGGTCGCGCGTCCAACGAGCTGGCGGGCGTGATCGGTGAGGCCGGCGGTGGGGGTCAGGGCTGGTCCGGCGAACGGCACGATCTCTCGACGCTCTGGCAGGACTACCTGGCCGGCGGCTTCACCCTGGCCGACGGCGGCGAACGGATCGCCGAGCTGCCGCCGCTGCAGGTCGGCGCGGACCGGGCCGTGCTGGCCGACCCGGCCCAGATCGTGCCCGGCCCGGCGCACCGCTGGCAGGTCCCCGGCCAGCTCGGTGGCTCCGCCGTCGCGCCGTACGACGCCCTCGGGCTGCAGGCGGTGCAGACCCGGCTCAACCCGCCGGAGGGACAGCTGACTCCGGAGCTGGACCGGGCCCGGTCCGGGCTCGGCGGCTGGCTCGGCCGCTATCGCGCCGCATATGCGGTGAAGGTGGGAGCCCGGCTCGGTCGCGCGGTCTCCGGCACCCGGGACGAGGCGCAGGCGATCTTGCGCGAGCTGGCCCAGGCCGGCTCCGAGGACGAGCCGTCGGATGATCTTCGTCGCCGGATGCGGAAGCTGACCTGGTGGATGCGCGGGCTGCTGATCGGTGCCGTGGTGGTGATCATCATCCTGGCCATCCTCGGCGCGACAGAGGCGCTGACGCCGGAGACGGTGACGATCTCGATCATCGCCGCGGTGGTGCTCTGGCTGATCGGCAGCTTCACGGTGTTCTTCGTCAGCCAGCGAGAGCTGTTCCGGGAACTCAACCGGCGCAAGGATGCCGCCTCGCAGACCGAGGCCAACCGGGTCAACCTCGGCCACGTGCTGCGCGACCTGAACCGGCTGACCGCCGCCTACGAACAGTTCCTGGCCTGGTCCCGGATCGCCGGCGTCGTGCTGGCCGCACCGTTCGGCGGGCCGGCGCAGGTCGGTGCCGCGTCCCGGCTGCCGGCCGCCGGGCTGCCGCTGTCCACCCGGATCGGCGTCGCCGAACTGCAGCCGGACGCGGTCGCCAAGGCGGCGACGGTGATCCGCCGCGAGGTGTTCCGGTCCGGCTGGCTGAGCCGGCCCTGGCAGGCGCTGCTCGAGTCCGCACCGAGCCGGCTCGGGCCGGAGGCGATCGACCTGGCGCAGAGCCCGGACCGGATGTTCGCCGAGCAGGGCGGCGCCGGCACCTTGTTGCTCCGCTGGGTCGAGCTGCTCGAACCGGGGCTGCTGCGGCCCGAGGCCAAGCCGATCGAGGCCGGCCCCGGCGCCACGACTCGCGCCGAACTACGACCGAGCGATGCGCTGAGCGACGGCGGGCCGCTGAACGACGGCGGCCGGGCGCTGTGGCAGGCCGTCGGCCGATCCCTGCCGGACAGCGAGCTCGGCCGCTCCCTGGTCGCGTCGGTCCGGATCGCCGGCCCGTCCCCGGGCACCCGGCCGTTCGCCGACTTCATGGCCGGCCTGGATCAGCCCGCCGAATCTTGGGCCGGGCAACAGTTCGACCCGGTCGCGTTCGGGGCCGAGGCCCGCGTCGCCGGGCGGCAGCGGGTGATCACCGACTGGTATCGGACCACCGGCCGGGAGCTCAGCCGGGTCGCCGTCCTGGTCCAACTGACCGAGGCCTTCGCCGCGTACGAGCTCGCCGCCGTGCCCGGATCCCAGGCCCGCTCCGGCCCGCCCGACCCCGGTCAAGATCAGCACCCCTGGCCGATGCCCGAAGTCGACGAGGTGTTCTGATGCGGGATCCGATGGCTGCGCCGTCGTGCGTCGCGCTGCATCGCCGCGAACCGCGGCCGGTGCCGACCGCCACGGAATCCGGCGTCCGGCCGACGGCAACCTGTGCTCGACCGGATCCTGGTCGGTGCGTGGCGGTTGCAGGCCGCCGAGCCAGAATCTGCGCAGCATCGACGGGCGCGACGCCGACCGAGTCTCTAACCTTTCCAAGAGGAGTCGGAGCGGTGGTTTCGCTCCCTGAGCCTGTCGAAGGGCAGGCCCCGGGTGCCGGCCCAAAGTCGTCGGCCGGCGGTGACCGCGAGCGGGGTGACCTGACGCTGGATGCCACTGACCCACGGGTTCGCGTCCGGCAGCTTGATCTTGGTCGCCTGGCTCCGATCCGGGGTCAGGCCGCTGGCTCGATTCGTTCGTCGCGCGCCTCGGCGCCGTACTCGACCGGTCCTGGCCGACGGAACTGTCGCCTTCGCCGTGGGACTGTCGCGAAATCACTGCGTGCGGCGGCTAACCCGGCCTTGAAGCGGTTAACCTTCCGGTCCGCAGTGATTTCGCGACAGCCGGCCGACGCCTCCGGTCACCGGCCTCGGCCGAGCGCCGCTCCGGCGACCCTGTTGACGAACGTTTCTCTACCTGTGCCGAGTTCCGTCCCGTCCCTGGCCGGTTGGTGGGTGCATTTCTCTACCTGTGGCGACTTCTGCGCCGCCGAGCTTGGTGATCACCGATGAACGACCGGACCCTGGGCGATTCGCCGCCGGTCGACCCGACCTTCGAGCGGCTCAAGGCCTGGCGCGACCAGGAGGTGCTGGCCGGCCGGCTGCAGTTGGGCGAGATCAAGGACACCTACCTGCGGGCCGTCGCCAGGTCCGGCCGGCGTCGGGCCGACGAGATCGCCGCCATGCTGCCCGCCGCCCTGCGGAAGTACGCCGCAGAGCTGGAACGCCTGGTCTCCGCTCCGCCGCCCTCCCAGCCGGCGCCGTCGGCCGGGTCGCCGCCATCAGCGCCGGCCCAACCGGCTCCGACCGGCCAGTCACCGTCGCCCGCTCCCTCGAACCAGCCCGGCCATTCGACCCAGCCGGGCCCGTCGACCCAGCCGGGCCACGCGAATCAGCCGGGCCACGCGAATCAGCCGGGCCACGCGAATCAGCCGGGCCAGCCGAATCCGGCCGGTCAGTCAACTCAGCCCGGTCAGTCAACTCAGCCCGGTCAGTCAACTCAGCCCGGTCAGTCAACTCAGCCCGGTCAGTCAACTCAGCCCGGTCAGTCAACTCAGCCCGGTCAGTCAACTCAGCCCGGTCAGTCAACTCAGCCCGGTCAGTCAACTCAGCCCGGTCAGTCAACTCAGCCCGGTCAGTCAACTCAGCCCGGTCAATCAACTCAGCCCGGTCAATCAAGTCAGCCGGGACCGTCGACCCAGCCCGGCCAAGCTCCGCAGGCCGGGCAGCCGGCCCAGCCCGGCCAGTCGGTCCCGTGGGATCAGTCGCGTGGCGGCGCCGGGCCGAACGGGTCATCGGCATCGTCGCCCCCTCCGGCGGGATCGGCCCCGACCATCCCACCGTCGACCGATCGGGTGCCGTCCGCCCCCTCGCCGGCAGCCCCGTCCCCGGCGGGATCCGGCTCGTCCGGCCAGGGTGGTGGCGACCACGGGTCCGCCGGATTCCCGGCCGACGGCCCGGCATCGCCGAGCCCGCGCCGGGCCGCCTCGCCCGAGTCCGCCGGCGCGGGCACGGCACCGCACCCATCGGCCGCCGACCTGGCCGCCGGCTTCGCCCGCTACGAGTTCGGCTCCGACTTCGACTCCGGCGACCTCGGCTCGGCCGACTGGGGCGGACCGTCCCGGGTGACGCTGCGCTCCGCGACCGGCAACGAGGGCGTACGGCTCGCCTGGGAGTTGCCGGACGGGCTGGCCACGGCGACCGCGTACCGGATCGTGGCCAGCGACGAGCAGCGTCCGTACTCCCCGGATCGGGCCGATCTGGTCGACGTCGTCCTCGGCGACGCTCCGCGCACCACGACCGACACCCGGCCGTTCACGGCGGCGATCCGGCACTACCAGGTCTGGTGCAACACCGGCGTGACGCTGGCCGTGGCCCGGCAGAGCCAGCCGCGGCTGATCGCTGAGAAGGCGGTGGTCAGCCGGGTGATCGACGCCGACCTGCGCGAGGACGAAGGCCGGGTGATCGGCCAGTGGTCGGTCTGGTACGGCATCGACCGGGTGCACATCTACCGCACGCCGGTGGAACGCGCCCGGCCCGGCCAGCCCGACCCGCAGTACCGGATCCTGGCCGGCGAGGCCAACCTCGGCGGCTTCGTCGACAACGACGCCGAACGCGGCCGCCGCTACCTCTACCAGTTCTGCACCGAGGCGGTCGTCGACGGTGTGCCGCAGCTGTCCGGTGCGGTCACCGTCGAGGTCGGCGTGTCCGCCGTCGTCGACCCGATCGAGGACCTCGAGGTGGCGCAGCACGGCGCGAGTTCTGACCAGGCTCGGGGCGACGACTGGCAGTTCGATCTGCTCTGGTCGCCGCAGCCGGCCGGCCGGATCTTCGTCTACCGGACCGAGAACCGCCCGCTCGCCGGCGCCGAACACGGCAGCCACCCCGAGTCGGCGCTGCCGCAGATGAATCTGCGCGACGAGGACCGGCTGGCGCACCCGATCAGCCCGCAGCCCGACGGCCGGCTCGGGATGCGCAACGTGCCCTGGCCGCGCAGCTGGGACCGGGCCTATTTCACCCCGGTGGTGGTGCTGGACGGCATCGCCCGGGTCGGCCGGACCGTGCCCGCGGTCCGGGTCCGGCCGGTGCACGATCCGGTGATCGTGGAGCGCTGCGACCAGCAGGTGCTGAAGTTCGGCTGGCCCCCCGGCGCGGCTACCGTGCTGGCCGAGGTGCTGCAGAGCGGCGACCTCACCGCCACCGTCGAGTGCTCGGCCGACATCTACAGCCAACTCGGCGGCGTCCAGTTCGGCCGACCGCTGCCCAACCGCGGCGCGACCGTCCGGATCACCGGCGTCTCCTTCGTCGGCGGCGAACGCCGGGAGAGCGTGCCGGTCGAGGTGACCTATCCGGGTCTGATGCGGATCCGGTACGTGGTCGAACTGCGCCGCACCCTGCTGCTGAAACCGGACCGGGTGCTGGTCCGGCTGGCCAGCGAATCCGAGATCGCCAACTGCCCGCCGCTGGTGCTGGTGCACCACCCGACCCGGCTGCCGCTGCACCCGGGCGACGGCCAGCAACTCGAGGTGACCGAGGACATCGAGGAGGTGACCCGGCCGGTGCTCCGGTTCCGGCCGGACGGCATCGGCACCCGGCCGAGCGCCGTCGCCTGGAAGGCCTCCGTCCGCGGCCGCACCGGCTACGTCCGCCTCTTCGCCGACCTACCCCCCGATCGCACCGCCCTGGTCGCCATCCTCGACCCCCCGGTCGACTCCCTCCGGCTAGGCGGATCCTGATGCCGCCGCATCCCGACTTGATCCGAAAACGGTGCGACTGTGCCGAGGCCGGCAGGAGATGTGATCGCCGCTCCTTTCTCTGCCAGGAATGGGCGCCAACCAGGTGGGACTGCGGCTTGTCAGAACTGGGTTGCCCCAGGGCGCAACTCACTTCTGACAACTCGGCGGCAGCGGCGTTGTGGGTGCTCGTCGAGTCGCGGCCATCCTCGGTGCGCAACGCCGAACGTCTTCCGCGGCCGGAGCAGTCAGGCACGGCGACGCCATCGAGTGTGACGAATCCCGGCTCCGCCGGCGCGGAAGGGCCGGGAACCGTCACACTCGACGAAGATCGACCCGGATCCGGGGCTGGGACGCGGCGCCACCCCTTCGCGCCGAACGGCCGGCCACCACGGCCGTCGTCACTCGCCGAACCACCCGGCCCCACCTCACCCCCAGCCGAGTTGTCAGAAGTGAGCTGCCCCAGGGCACAACTCAGTTCTGACAGGTCGGCAGGAGTGGGGTCACCAACGTTTCCTGCGCAGCGGGGAATCCGCGACACTCTGTGGCAGCGGAGTCCCGTCAGGAGCGGTGGTGCCGCCGAGAGTGACGAATCCCGGATCCGTCGACTCCGGAGGGCCGGGAAACGTCCCACTCGACGCATGACCAGGTGGCAAAGCCGCGCGGCCACCTCGCTCCACGCCGACCCCACCCCTCCTCGAGCCGAGGTGTCAGAACTGAGTAGCCCCAGGGCACAACTCACTTCTGACAACTCGGCTGTGCGGGACGGGTGACGTGGCGGGGCAGCGGTATGGCCGGCTGACGTACACCTCGCTCCACCGCAATAACGGCGGTACGGATCCCGGCGGGGCTCGGGTCGGCGGGGGCTGGCAGATCAAGCAGGAGGACGGCGACCTCAGCCGGGAGGAGCGGGATCAGCTTCGGGCCCGGGTCTCGACCCAGTTCGACGCCGGGGTTGAGATCCCGCGGTTCCCGACGCCGGAGCAGATCGCCGAGTTGCCCCGGCGGCTCGTCTACGCGCCCGTGGAGCCGGGGGAGGAGACGGCCGGGTCGTCGGCGATGGCGTGGTGGCATTCGGCGCCGGCCGGGCCGGACGCGACCGGTCGACCGGGCAACGTGTTCAATCAGGTGGTGCTGGACCGTACGCCGGCGGTGCCCGATCCGGCGACCCGGCCGATCCAGGTCTGGCGTTCGCCGGACTGGCTGACGCCGTACGGCGTGGAGCAGGTCAGCGCTGCCGTGCTGAGCGACAACGCGAGGCCCGCAGCCGGTTCCATGATCACCGTCGACGCGGTGATCGGCTTCCTGCTGGATCCGGCGCACTTCCGGTTCGGGGTGCTGGCCGCGCTGCTCGACGCGACGGCGGCCGTGCTGGCCGGCGGGCCGCGGGTGGTGTTGATCACCGAGTCGACCGACGGCGCCGCCCGGTGGGCCGGAGCCGTGTCACTGTTGATGGCGGCGCCGCATGCGGCCCGGTTCTCCTTCTCAACCCTGGAACGGGTTCCGGGGCTTCCGATCGCCTTCGATCAAGGTGTCCAACTGGCCTGCGTGCCCGCGGTCGACCGTGATCAACTGGCCGCCCAGGCAGCGGATCCGCGGAGCCCGCTCCGGCAGACTCCTCTGGTGCTGATCGACGAGTCCGAGCCGGTGGCGATCGGCGATCTCGACGGCGAGCCGCACCGGACCGCGGCCGGCGACCGGATCGAGGTCACCGAATGGTCCGTGCTGGCCCAGGTGGTGCTCGGCGACGAGACCGGCGCCGGCTGGGCGCTGGCCGAGTTGGATCGCGTGGTCCTGCAGCTCCCGTCCCAGCATGATCAACTCCAGCATGATCAGAACCGGCGTGATCAAGGTCGGCGGGATCAGCAGCCCGGTGATCAGCAGCCCGGTGATCGCCCGGACGATGATCACTCCGGACGCCAACCGGCCGCGGTGCTGCCGCCGGACGCGATCGCCTGGCCGCTGGCGATGGCGGTCGGCCGGGCCGGCGATCGGTTTCCCGACGCGGTGGCCGAGGCGGCCGCCGTGGTCACCCGGACCGGCCCCCGCGGCTTGGCCGACAACGTGGCGTTGCACCAGACCGCGCGGGACCTGATCGGGCTCGGCCTCGGCCGATCAGCCGCGGACGCCTGGCGGATCGCCGGCGACCCGGCGGCGATGGCGCGGATGGGGGCCGAGACCGGCCAGTTCGTCGTCGAGGCGTACGTCCGCCGGGCGATCGCCGAGCCGAGCTGGCTGGCCCGGCCGGGTCGACTGCCGTTGCCCGAACCGACCGGAGCGGATTCGACCGGGCTCTCGGTCGTTGTCGAGCAGGAATTGCTGACCGAGCTGCCCGAGCGCTGCGCCGCGATCACCGCAGCGACCGACCTGGACACCGCGGGCCGGCTGACCGCGATCATCCACCTGATCGACCTGCTGGCCCGCTGTGGCCTGGACTACCGCGAGCCGCCGGAGGTCCTGGTCGTCGACTTCGAGCGCTACTGCTACCTGCTCGCCCCCGGCCAACCGGGACAGCCGACCGAGCCGACCGGCAGCGAGCTGATCGGGCGGATCGGCGCGGTGTCGGACCGGGCCCTGCGCTGGGTGATCCGGCCGGTGCTGGCCGGCCAGGAGTGGATCAACCGGCGCCCGATCGGCAGCCGGCTGGACCGGCCGGTGGCGGCCTGGCTGTATCCGGACGAGGGCGCGCCACCGCCGCTGGGCCGGCTGGTGGCCGGTGCGGACGACCCACTTCGGGCCGAGCTGGCGCACGACCGGTGGACCTCCGACCCGGAGCTCCATCCGGACGAACGGCCGCTGGTGGCCTGGTCGGCGCTGCGCAGTTTGGCGCCGTACCAATCGCTGCCGCCCGAGGTGGAACGGGCCTTCGACGGCCCACCCTGGCCGGCGGGCGATCTGCTGCTGATCCGACGGCGCTGGCCGGCCGCCGTCGGGGTCCGGCAGTGGGGGCCGACGGTGAAGTCCGCCCCGGCCGGCGAGGAACTGAAACGGCTGATCGACGACCTCCGGGACCCGCTGCTCCGCGGGCTCGACGACCAGCGGCACGCCGGCTTCGAGCTGATCGAGTTGCGTCGGCTGGCCCGGGATCAGTCCTGGCTGCGGGACAAGCGGATCCCCGACGACGGCGAAGTGACGACGATCATCTCCGGCTCGCTCTGGGCCTGGGACCTGCCCGGCGAGCTGGCGCCGGATGCGGCCAACGCGCTGCTCTGCGCCCTGGTCCTGGACGCCGTCCGTGATCTCCGGCTGCCGGCCGCCCAGCGGCTCCGAACCAAGATCAACTCCGGCCGCGGCTTCGAGCTGAAACGGGAGTCCGCCGACCTGATCAAGGTCTGCTTCACCGCCGACCGCAAGGAACGCTGGCTGCGCACCGCGCTGCTGGCCGATCGTGGCTTCGCCCTCGCCGGCGTGGATCGGACGGCGGCCCAGTGGGTCGGCGCGCTGACCTCGGACGGGAAGTCCTTTCTCAACGTGCTGGTCCGCGAATGGGCCGGATCCCGGATCGGCAATCAGTGGGAACAGGCCCGCAAGATCACCGCCGACAATCTGGCCCGCCGGGTCGCCCGGGTGGATGTTGATCAACGGGCGCTGGCCCGCCAGGCCGATGCCCGGTTGCGGGCCATCGCCCAGGGCGACCGGGGGCCGGGCCTGCTTGGTCGGCGGGGCAAATCGTGACCGACAGCACGAGCAGGGCCGGCGGACGATGAGAAGGAAGGGTCGATGACCACCTACCTGTTGCGCGAAGGCCATTCGGTACGGGTCGACGCGGTGCCGATCGCGATCCGGGTCCAGACCGTCGGGTCCGGCTCGGTCCGGTTCCGGGTCGAGGTCGAGGGCGACCGCGGCCCGGCCCGGGTCGTCCGCCGGCCGGATCAGGTGATCGTCCCGATGCTCGATCAACCGGTCCGGGTCAGCCTGCTGCCCGAGGACGAGGTGTTCCCGCCGCAGAGCGTCGTCACCGTGGCGCTCGGGCCGGACGAGCCCGGTGGCGGGGACGCCGACCGGGCCGTGCTGGACGCGATCGACCTGTCCGGGCTGAGCCGGCGGGAGATCGTGATCATGGAACCGGATGCCGGCCGGATCAAGATCAGCACCGTCGGGGTGGTCACCGACGAGGCGTTGCCGGCGATGGCGGAGATGGCCCGGGACGCGGCGCGCGGGCTGCTCGGGCTGCCGCGGCTGCCGGTGGAGCGCCGAGTGCAGCTGGACGTCGGGCTGGACAGCTCCGCCTCGATGCGCCGGCTGCCGCCGGACCATCTGGTCCGGGCCTGCCTGGAGATCTTCGCCGGGCTGAGCGTGGTGATCGCGGCCGATCAGACGGTGCACGGCTCGCTGGTCGGCTGGGAGACCGTACCGGTGCCGGCCGGCCCGGCGGCGGACTTCGCGAAGTCCATGATCACCGGACTGGCCGAGCGACCGCTGGACATCGGCTGCCGGGTCGAAGCCGGACAGCCGGTCGCCGGACGGGCGATGTCCCCGGAGCGGATCGTCCGCTATCTGATCACCGACGCGGTGCCGGCCGGCCGGTCCGGGGCCCTGCTGCCGCGGCCGGTCGTGGTCGGCGAGGGACAGCAGCCGGGCGAGCTGCCCGAGGGGGCCACCGGGGTCCCCGTACCGTCCGCGGAGCAACGGCTCGACCGTGATCAGGTGCGCCGGATCGTCGCCTCCCTGCTGTCCGGCGCCCGTCCCTTGATCGGAGCCTCATGATCATGACGAAGTGCCCGCGCTGCTTCCGGCGGCTGCCGGAGGGCGACTGGGTGTTCGCCTGCCGCTCCGGTCAGTGTCAGGAGTACGACGACCCGGTCGGCTCGGCGCACAGCGGGATCGCCGTCCGGATCGGCCCGATGCACAGCATCCGGCGCAATCCGGAGGTCAAGCACTGGCGACTGCCGGCCGACGCCCACCTGTGCCCCACCTGCAGCCAGCCCGGCGTCGAGGTCTGCCCGACCTGCCACTTCGGGCTGCCGCCGGAGTGGCGGGAGGGCACGGCGACCTGCATCGCGCTGGCCGGTGCCCGGGCCACCGGCAAGAGCGTCTACATCGGCGTGATGATCAAGCAGTTGGACTTCCTGCTCAGCCGGATGGGCTCATCGCTGAAGTTCGCCACCGACGTCAGCCGGCGGATCTACACCGAGGTGTACCAACGGCCGTTGTTCGAGGTGCGCGGGATCATGCCGCCGACCGCCGCCGCCGGGGTCGCCGACGCGTACCAGCGGGAGCCGTTGATCTTGAGCCTGGGCGTGCACGGCGGCCAACGGCGCTATCTGGTGATCCGCGACGTGGCCGGCGAGGATCTCGAGGCGGGCACGGTCGGGGTGGAGCACCTGAGCTATTTCGCCCAGGCCGACTCGGTCTTCTTCATGTTCGACCCGACCGCGGTCAACCAGGTCCGCGAGATGCTCAAGGACCTGCTGCCGCCGCAGTTGCACGAGGCCGGCAGCCCGGAGACCGTGCTGGAGAACTTGATCTTGCTGCTCGGCCCGGCCACCCCGCCGATCGCGATGATCTTGTCGAAGTTCGACACGATGCAGGCGTTGCGCGCGGTCCAAGGCACGGAGTGGAGCCGGATCATGTCCAACCCCGGCGCCGGCTTCCAGCGCGACCCGGGCTTCACCGCCCTCGGCTACGACGAGAACGACGGCTCCCTGGTCGATGCCGAGGTCCGCAGCTTGCTGATCCGCCTCGGCGCCGAACGTTTCCTCAACACGATGACCGCCCCCCACCACGGCCGTCCCTTCACCCACCGCCTGTTCGCCGTCTCGGCCCTGGGCGAGGCCGCCGAGGGCGAACGGATCCACCACCGCGGCATCGCCTCCTTCCGCTGCCTCGACCCCGTCCGCTGGACCCTCGCCGCCAACTCCGTCCTCTGACCCCGCCCCGCCCCCCCGGAGACCCGCCCCAAAACCCGCCGACCCGTCACATCCGCGGCCGTTTCTGCGGCGTGTCGCGGCGGATGTGACGGGTCGGCGAGGTGGGAAATCGGGTGACGCCGGACCGGCGCGAGCCGGATGACCGAGGCGCGGAGGAGACCGGGACCGGTCAGTCCCTGCCGCGCGGGCGGCCGCGACGAAGCAGAGCGGGGAGTTCGGAAAGGGCGGTCGGTCGGGCCCGCCGGGTGGACGCTCTGGTCACCAGAACGTGCTCAGCCTTTGACCAACGCGACCACTCGGCACCACCAGGACTGGGCTCGTGCTTGCCCGAGCGGCGCGAAGAGTCGCTGCCGCGGCAGGCCGGTGCGATTGAATACGGCGGCTCCGTCCACGAGTCCGACGCCGGCGTCAGGAAGCACCGACCGAACGATCCGTGACCGCATAGTCCGGTCCAGGCAGCGGACGAGCCGGAGCCACTCCCCGCGGAACGGCGTCGTCGCGATCATGGCCGACGACACCTCGCCCGTCCGGTCGACCGCGATCGGGCTGCTGCGCGTGGCGCCGATGGCGACGGCGCGGCGCGGGCTGGGCGAGCCGAGGCCGGACCGGCGCGATGCGTCTACCGTTGGTCTCTGATCAAGGGAGGTCGCGATGCCGTACGTGGAGATCGACGGAGTCCGGGTGCATCACGTGATCAAGGGCCCGACTGATCCGGACGGGCCGATGATCGTGCTGATCCACGGCTTCACCGTTGACCATCGGGTGCTGGCCGGGCCGCTGGAGCCGGTGTTCGCCCGGCACCCGACGTGGCGCCGGCTCTATCTCGATCTGCCGGGGCACGGGCTGACCGCGGCCCCGGAGGTGCACAGCACCGACGACGTGTTCCGGATCGTGCGCGGAGCGATCGAGGCGCTGGTGCCGGGCCGGTACGCCCTGGTCGGCCAGTCCTACGGCGGGCATCTCGCCCGCGGGCTGGTCGCCGCCCACCATGATCGGATCGACGGGTTGGCGATCATGGTCCCGGTGATCGTGCCGCGGCACGAAGATCGCGAGGTCCCACCACGGCAGGTGCTGGTCCGCGACCCGGCGCTCGAGGCGAGCCTCGGAGCGGCGGCCCTGGACGTGGAGGACCTGTTGGTGATGCAGACCGAAGAGGCGTGGCGCGCGGTCCAGGACTGGGTCACGCCCGGCCTCGAGCTCGCCGACCCGGCGGTGACCGCGAGCATCGCCGGTGACTACGCGGGCACGTTCCCGCTGGACGCCGAGCTGTCCCGGCCTGGCTTGATCATCGCCGGCCGGCAGGATCACATCACCGGCTATCGCGACGCCTGGACGATCCTGGAGCGCTATCCGCGGGCGACCTTCGCGGTGCTCGACGGCGCCGGCCACGCCGTGGACGCCGAACAGCCGGTGCTGGTCCAGGCCCTGTTCGACGAGTGGCTGGGCCGCGTCGAGCAGGTACGGGCCATCGAGTCCTGAGCCGCAGTCACTCCGCGACGGCCCGGATCCGTGCGGTCAGCGCGGCGAGGTCGACCGGGACAGTGGTGTCGACGCGGATGACCGGGCCGAGGGCCAGGGGCTCCGCGTTGACCTCCATCCCGATCCGTTCGTCGTCGGTCAGCCGGGCGCCGTGGACCGGGTGCCGGGTCGGCCGGCGGTCGTGGTCGCGCCGCCGGGCCAGCTCCGGCGGCACATCGCAATAGACCTCGACGAACCGGTCGACTCCGGCTCGGGCCAGCCCGTCGACCGCGAGCTGCCGGTAGTCGGCCGGCCAGGTGCTCTCCAGCACCGCGCCGCCGTAGGCGTACCGCAGCAGCGCCCACATCGTCTCCGACGCCGCCTGACCGAACAGCCGGTTCCAATCGCGCTGCGGCCGGTCGTCCGGCGGCTCGGCGCCGAACACGTCGGCGTGCGCCTCCTTGATCACGTCCTTGCTGAACAGCGGCAGCCCGAGTGCCTCGGCCAGGGGCGGCGCCAGCGTCGACTTGCCCGCCGCCGGCCTGCCGTTGACCAGGACCACCAGCAGATCGGATCGCACCCGATGCAGGCTAACCCCCGCGCCCGGCAGCGTCATGATCTCGACAGCTGACACCACCCCTGTGTTCCACCGCCGGTGGGAATGAAAGGATGATCACCGTGAAAATCGGTGTGGTCGGTACGGGACAGTTCGCTCGCAGCTTCATCGCCCTCTGGCAGCTGCATCCCGACGTGGAGGCGGTGTACGCCTGCGATGTGGTCCCCGAGCGGGCCAAGGCCCACGCGGAGAAGCACGAGCTGGCGGGGACGTTCGACACCTTCGAGGACGTACTCGCCTCCGATGTCGACTCGGTGGCGATCCTGACGCAGCGGTGGAGCCACGGGCCGTTGGTGCTGCAGGCGCTGGAGGCCGGCAAGAACGTCTACTCGGCGGTGCCGATGGCGATCAGCGCCGAGGAGATCAGCGCCATCGTGCGGAAGGTCGAGGAGACCGGCCTGATCTACATGATGGGCGAGACCAGCTACTACAACCCGGCGGTGGTCTGGGCCCGGGCCAAGATCGCCGCGGGTGAGCTCGGCCGGGTGTTCTACTCGGAGGGCGACTACGTCCACGACATGGACAACGGCTTCTATGCCGCGTACCAGTACAGCGGCGGTGACGACTGGAAGAAGACCGCCAGTTTCCCGCCCATGCTCTACCCGACCCATGCCGTCGGCGGCGTGCTCGGCGCGGTGCCGTCGTACGCGACCAGCGTCAGCTGCATCGGCATCCCTGATGATCGCGGTGACGGCGTGTTCGACAAGGGCGTTTCCCAATGGGGTAACGAATTCTCCAACATGACCGCGCTGTTCGAGTTGGCCGACGGCGGCACCATGCGGACCAACGAGTTCCGTCGGGTCGGCTACTGGAACGGGCACGAATCGCGCTTCCGGTTCTACGGCACCGAAGCGGTGATGGAGCAGTCCGGCAAGGGCGCAACCTACAGCATCAAGACCGAGGGTGAGAACTACCGCAAGGGCAAGACCCTCGACATCAGCGACCTGTTCTACACCAGCGACGGGGAGGTCCCCGAAGACTTCGGCGACGTCGACCCGGCGTTGATGCAGAGCTTCGCCTCCGGCAACGCGAAGGTGCAGGACCGCAGCCGGCTGCCGAAGGAGTTCGAGGGCGCCCACAACGGGCACGCGGGATCGCACCACTTCCTGGCCGACGACTTCGTCCGGGCCGTGACCACCAAGACCCAGCCGCCGGTCAGCGCCTGGCGGGCCGCGCGCTTCACCCTGCCCGGGGTGCTCGCCTACGAGTCCGCCCAGCAGGGAGGCGCTCGGATCCCCGTTCCCGACCTCGGCGAGGGCCCCGCCAATCCGAATTGGTGACCTGTCCGCGACCGCTGAGCCGATCACGCCGGTCAATCGTGCCGCGAGTACCCGGCACGGGTGACCGCCATGATCGGTGCGCAGCGAGTCAGGCGGCGAGGGGCGGGCGAGTCGCCATCAGGACTGCGAGCCGGCGCCGGCCGGCCATCCGCTCGACGGTGTGCACGTCGACCTGGCCCAGCTCGAACAGCTTGGTCTCCACCTCGGTGATCCGGTCCTGGGTGATGCCGTGCCCGGGCCGGCGGAGCAGCCGCTCGGCGATCAGCAGCCGGCCGCCGGGGGCCAGCTTCGCGGTCAGGGTCGCCAGGCCGGCGTCCGGATCGTCCCAGTGGTGCATCGAGGCGACGCTGTAGATCACCGAGAACGACTCGTCCGGAAATGGTACGTCCTCGGCCCCGGAGACCCTGGCCTCGATCCCGGGGACCCGCTTGGCCACCATCTCCACGAAGGTCGGCGACGGATCGACCGCGGCCACCTGGTCGGCACCGAGCTTGTTCGCGGCCAGCTCGACCGCGCCGCCGGCACCGCAGCCGACCTCGAGCACCCGATCGTCGGGTCGCAGCGCGGCCAGCTCGATGACCACCCGGGCCGTCGAGGGGTTGCGGGTGAAGAAGGCATACAGCCGGGAAGTGATCGCACCGAATCCTGCCATGCCCCGAGCCTAGGCCGCCGGCACCCGATCCACCTCGGGGAGCGCCCGGACCCGACCCTTCCGGGATGCGAACCAGACACCGGCGATCACCGCACCGCCGGCGATGATCACCAGCGGCTCGACCTGTTCACCGAAGGCCAGCCAGGACGAGGCGACCCCAACGATCGGCACCAGCATGGAGAACGGCGCCACCTCGCTGGACCGGTGCCGGGACAGCAGGTTGTTCCACAGCCCGTAGCCGATCAGGGTCGCGATCAGCACGATGTAGAGCAGGCCGAACACCGCCGGCAGGGCGGCCGGCGTGGCGATCGTGATCATGGTGTCGGCGATCGTGGACGGACCCTCGAAGATCAGCGACATGATCAACAACGGGATCGGCGGCACGATCGAGGTCCACAGGGTCAGCCGGAACGGCTCGGTGGTGGCCGCCTGCCGACTGCAGATGTTGCCGATCGCCCAGCCGAGCGCGGCGCACAGGGTCAAGATCACCGGCAGCAGCGCGGCGTACTGCGCCCGGTGGATGGCGATCACCGCCAACCCGGTCACCGCGATCAGCACCCCGATCACCTGCCGACCCGAGAGCCGCTCCCGCAGGAAGATCGCGGCGATGATCACCGTGAACGGCGCGGACGCCTGCAACACCAGCGACGCCAGTCCGCTCGGCATCCCGGCCGCCATCCCGACGTACAGGAAGGCGAACTGCAGCACCCCCAGGCCGAGCCCGGTGCCGAGCAGCCAGCGCAACGGCACCTTCGGCCGCGGCACCAGCAGCAGGGTCGGGATCGCGATCAGGGTGAACCGCAGGGCGCCCATCAGGAAGGGCGGGAAATGCTGCAGCGCGAGCGCGGTCGCGGGGAAGTTGATCCCCCAGCAGATGGCGACCAGGACGGCGAGCAGACGATCACGGACGGACACCAGGCCAGTCTGCGCGCCGGCGACCGTGAAGGACAATGACATTCTTTGACCAGGTAGTTGTAGGTTGACTTCATGGTCTCGCCCTGGACCGGCCTCGATCGCACCCACCTGACGGTGCTGCGCGAGCTGGCCGAACGCGGCTCGGTGAGTGCTGCGGCGCAGGCCACGGGCAAGTCGCCGTCCGCCGTCTCCCAGCAGCTGAAGCTGATCCAGCGCCAGGTCGGCGTGCAGCTGGTCGAGCGATCCGGCCGGGGCGTCCGGCTGACCGACGCCGGGCAGGCCCTGGCCGACGGTGCGGTGTCCGTGCTGACGGCGTGGGCCGAGGCGGAGGCGGCCTGGCAGGCATACCGCACCGAGGCCCGCGGTCTGGTCCGGATCGCGTTCTTCTACTCGGCCTCCGAGCTGTTGGTGCCGGGACTGCTGGACCGGCTGCGGGCCTTCCCCGGGATCGAGCTGGAGTTCGGCGACGAGGACGTCGGCCAGTCCGAGTTCGCGCCGCTGACCCGCGACTACGACATCGTCGTCGCGCACCGCTCGGACGAGCGACGGATCGCGGCCGGCGGTCGGCTCGAGGTCGTCCAGCTGCTCCGGGAACCGCTCGACGTCGCCGTACCCCTTGATCATCGCGCCGCCGGGAGGACGAGTGTCGCACCGGCGGACGTGATCAACGACGACTGGATCGCGCCGCCCGAGGGTTTTCCGATCGACCGGGTGCTGACCGCGATCGCCGCTCAGGCCGGCTCCCCGGTCCGGGTCGTGCTGCGCACCACGCACCTGCCGCTGATGGAGCGGCTGGTGGCCGCCGGGCACGGCGTCGCCCTGCTGCCCCGCTACACCACGCGTGACCGCAGCGCCGGCCGGTTCGCGCTGGTGCCGCTGCGTGACCTTCGGGCCGGCCGGTTCATCGGCGCCCTGGCCCGCCCGGACCGGGCCGCCCGGCAGGCGGTACGGGTGGTGCTGGACGAACTGATCGCGGTGGCCGCCGACGTCGCCGACGTGACGGAGGACCCATCATGATCACGGACGAGGTGGCCGAGCCTCGTCGCTCGAGCCGGCTGCTGCTCTTCGGGCCCGACGGCGAACTGGTGTTGATCAAGCGGACCCGGCCCGGTGTGCCGCCGTATCTGACCACTCCGGGCGGCGGCGTCGAACCGGGCGAGAGCTGGGATGACGCGGCGGTCCGGGAATGCCGCGAGGAACTCGGCGCCACCGCCACCGTCGGCCCGGTCGCCTACGTGATCTACCTGACCGATCCGGCACCGGGCTCGATCCAGCGGTACGCCCTCGGTCGGCTGATCAGCCTCGACGAGGCGGCTCGGCACGGGCCGGAGTTCGACGACCCGAGCCGCGGCGGCTACCAGACCGTACGCTGCCCGCTCGATGACCCGGAGCTCGAGTTGCTCCGGCCGGCCGAGCTGATCCCGGTGCTCCGCCGCTTCGGATCGCTGCTGGCGGCCGAGGCTCGAGCGCTCTGAACCTGATTGATCATCGGGCCGGCCCTTCGAGAGGCTCAGGGAGCGTGAACCCTGACTTCCGCCCCGGGTTTGTTGGCCGGCTCCGGCATGGTCGTGGCGATGGGGACGATTGGGTGTTCGTTCCCTGAGCCTGTCGAAGGGCCAAGCCCGATGATCAGCCGGTGATCTTGCCCGGGTTCAGGTGCTGGCCCGGGTCAAAGGAGGTGAAGAGCCCGTCCAGCAGTTCGGCACCGGCCGGCGACAGATCCTCGGCCAGCCAGGGCGCGTGCTCGACGCCGACGGCGTGGTGGTGCGACAGCGTGCCGCCGTTGTCGACGAAGGCCTGCTGAATGGCCGACTTCACCACGTCGTACTGCTTCAGCGGATCGACCCGGTCGAACTTGAAGGCGAAGGTGAAGTAGAGGCAGGCGCCGGAGTGCTCGGAGTGGGACAGGTGGCACATGATCCAGCCGACGACGCCGAGCTCCGCGAAGGCGGCGTTGGCCGCGGCGACGACACCGTAGTAGAGCGACTTCAGTTGCGACCACGGAGCGGCCGTCTCCGACACGTCGCCGGCGGCGCCGCGATCGAGCAGGAAGTCCCGGATATAAGGGGTGTCGAACTTCTTCTGGTCATAAAGCTCGCCCGGCCCCTTGCCGAGCACGATCGCGCCGTGCTTGCCGACGATGTCCTTGACCAGCTTCTTCTGCCGGGCCACATGGTCCTTGCCGCCCTCGTAGCCGATGAACGAGAGGCAGACCTGATCAAGATCCCAGCCGCGCTTCTCCAGCACCGCCATCAGGCCCTTGCTGACCACCGACGACAAGGAGAAGCCCGGCTTCTTCTTCCTGGTGGCGAAGGAGAAGCCGGTCTCCCGGGAGTCCGACACCCGGGTGATCGACGGGGTCGCGTCGCTGACCGAGATGGCATGCATCGCGTCCAGGCTGGCTTCCCAGTTGGGGAACAGATAGCCCAGCACCAGGCGCTCCTCGGGCACCCGGTGCACCTGCACGGTGACCTCGGTGATCACGCCCAGCCGGCCCTCGCTGCCCAAGATCATCTCCCGGACGCTGGGTCCGGTCGAGGAGCCGGGCAGCGGCCGCAGCACCAGTAGCTTGCCCGGCTGGACCACGCGGAGTCCGCGGGCGATCTGGGCGATGTCGCCGTACTTGTCCGACTGCATCCCGGACGACCGGGTCGCCACCCAGCCGCCGAGCGTGCTGTGGGTGAAGCTGTCCGGGAAGTGGCCGAGGGTCCAGCCGCGCTGACCGAGCTGTTCCTCGAGGTCGGGGCCCAGCGCGCCGGCCTGGATCCGGGCCAGGCCGGACCCCTCGTCGACGTCGATCACCTTGTTCAGCCGGCCGAGGTCGAGCGAGATCACCGGCCGGCTCTCGTCGGTCGGCGCCTCGAGCGAGCCCGCGATGTTGCTGCCGCCACCGAACGGGATCAGCACCGCGTCCGCGGCGACCACAGCGTGGACGATGCCGCTGACCTGATCTTCGTCGGCCGGATAGAGCACCACGTCCGGCACCCGCGGGATGTCGCCGTTGCGCAGCCGGACCAGGTCGCGCAGGCTCTTGCCGTACGTGTGCACGATCCGGTCCATCGGCTCCGAGACCGCGTTGTCAGCACCGACCAGTCCGGTCAGCTCGGCCAACAGTTCCGCGCCGATCCGCGGCTCGGGGATGTCCAGGCTGTCGAAGTCGATGCTCAGCTCCGGCGCCTCGTTCACGTCCAGGTCGATCGCCTTGATCACGAACGGCGCCATGCCGGGCTTGTCCTCGTGGTGGAAGCCGATCCCCTCGACTCCCCAGCCCCACCACTTCATGTGCTTGACGTTCGGCATCGCTGTCCCTTCGTCTGTCCCTCGCAAGCTGCCGCCCGTGCGGTCAGCCGCGGTTCCGACCTTGATCATCCGCGCGGTGATCATCTGCGCGGTATTGCGTGGCCTCGTCGACCAGCGACCTGACCTCTTTGGCCATCCGGCCGGCGAACTCCGGCACCGTCTCGTCCTGCTCGGCCCGCAGCGGTGCACCGAGATTGACATAGACGGGTGGCCGGCCGCGCACGGGCCAGTTCTTGCCGTACGGCATCGCCTCGTGCGCACCGACCAGGCCGATCGGAACGCAGGCCACGTCGCGGCTCAGGCAGAGTGCCGCCGGGCCGGCCTTGAACGGCGCCATCTCGCCGGTCCGGGAGCGGGTGCCTTCGGGGTAGATCAGCAGCGGCACGCCCTTGTCCAGCAGGGTGGTCGCCATGCCCCGTTTGCCGCGCAGCCCGCTGCGGTCGATCGGGAACAGGTTGAAGAACAACGAGGTGACGAAGCTGCGCCACTTCACGTCGAAGAAGTAGTCGACCGCAGCGCCGGTCGCGATCAGCCGGGACAACCGGCGGGGCAGCGAGCCCAGGATCAGCGGGGTGTCGAGATGGCTGCTGTGATTGGACACCACCACGACCGGGGCGTCGACCCCACGGAGCCGTTCCCGGCCGAGCACGGTGACGTCGGTGATCGACCAGACCAGCGGCTTCATCATCAGCCGCTGGGTCACGAACCGCGCCCCCGCACGGACCGGTGAGGTGTAGCTGCTGGTGCTCGGCACGGGTCCACTGTATTCCGGCAGCCCCGATTCTGTTATCCCGCCTGGTCAGGACGGCTCCGAGGCCCGCCGTCAGCGGCGGCCGGAGGAGATCCGGGCGGAGATGGTGGCGATGGCGCGCCGGGGCAGGTGCCGGGCGAAGAAGATCAGCAGCTTGTAGCGCTTGGACGGCAGCGAGATCGCGCGGCCGCGGGCGACGTCGGCCAGGCACTCCTCGACCACCCGATCGGCGTCCAGCCAGAGCGGCGCGGGGATCCGCGAGGTCTTCAGCTCGGCCCGTTCGTGGAACTCGGTCCGGACCCAGCCCGGCAGCAGGGCAGTGACGGTGACGCCGGTGCCGGCCATCTCGACGGCCAGGCTCTCCGAATAGGCGGTGACCCAGGCCTTGATCGCCGAGTAGTTGCCGAGCAGCACGAAGCCGGCGGTGCTGGACACGTTGATGATCTGCCCGTGACCCCGCTCGGCCATCGCCCGGCCGGCCGCACCGCCGAGCAGCAGCACGGCGCCGCACATCACCGAGATCGCGTGCTCGTGCGGCGCCGGGTCGACCGCGGTCAGCTTGGTGTGGATGCCGAACCCGGCGTTGTTGATCAGGATGTCGATCGGCCGGTCGGGGTCGGTCAGCCGCTCGACCACCCGCAGCACGTCGGCCCGGACCGCAAGATCGGCCGGCAGCACCTCGACCGAGACCGCATACCGGTCCTGCAGTTCGGTGGCGGCCTCGGCCAGCCGGTCCCGGTTGCGCGCAACCAGGACGAGGTCGTTGCCGCGGGCCGCCAGGGCCCGGCCGAACGAGGCCCCGATGCCGGAGGTGCCGCCGGTGATCAACGCTGTCGCCATGGCCGACACCCTAATGTCGGTGTCGCCGAGCGGTCTCACGGGCGACCGGGAGGAAATGACAAAACGATGGATTTATATCAGGGTGGATCCTGTGATGCCGAAACTCGTCGCGGACCCGCTGCCGGCCGACCTGTTGGACGAACTGGTCCGGTCGGTCGCCGAGCAGACCGGTAGCGAGCTGATCGGGCAGGCGTTCCGGCGTAGCTTCGGCAACACCATCGAGACCACGATCCAGGCCGACGATCACGGCCGGCCGTTCGTGATCACCGGTGACATCCCGGCGATGTGGTTGCGGGACTCGTCGGCCCAGCTCGCGCCCTACCTGGGCATTGCTCGTGATCATGCGCCGATGGCGGACCTGATCGCCGGGGTGATCGGCACCCAGTTCCGGTTGATCTTGGTCGACTCGTACGCGAACGCCTTCAATCGCGCCGCGACCGGTGGCGGGCATCCCGGGGATCTGTGCGACGACCCGTGGATCTGGGAGCAGAAGTACGAGATCGACAGCTTCGCCTTCCCGCTGTGGTTGGCGCATCGGTTCTGGCGGACCACCGGCCGGACCGACGTGGTCGGCGGTGACTTCCCGGCCGCGGCCCGGGTGATCGTCGATCAACTCCGGTTGGAGCAAGATCATCAGGCGCGGTCCGCGTACCGCTTCGTCCGGGATGTCGGGATCGAGAGCGAGACCCTGGCCCGGGACGGGCTCGGCACGCCGGTCGGCTACACCGGGATGACCTGGTCCGGCTTCCGGCCCAGCGACGACGCCTGCCGCTACCACTACAACGTGCCCGGGAATCTGTTCGCGGCCACAGCCCTGGAGCACCTGGCCGAGCTGGCCACCGAGCTGCTCGATGATCAAGAGCTGGCCCGGGACGCCGCCGCGCTGGCCGACGAGCTGCTCGACGGCGTCCGCCGGCACGGCATCGTCCGCGACCCCGATCATGGTGACGTGTACGCCTACGAGGTGGATGGCCTGGGCAACACGCTGCTGATGGACGACGCCAACATGCCGAGCCTGTTGTCGCTGCCCTGGTTGGGCTGTGTCGAGGCCGACGACCCGGTCTACCGGGCCACCCGGGACCTGGTGCTGAGCCCCCGGAATCCCTACTACTATGAGGGTTCCGCCGCTTCGGGGATCGGCAGTCCGCATACGCCGGATCGCCATGTCTGGCCGATCGCCCTCTCGGTCCAGGGGCTGACCATCGACGACGCCGCGGAGCAGCGGCGGCTGATCGAGTTGCTGATCGACACCGACGGCGGCACCGGGCTGATGCACGAGGGCTTCGATGTGGACGACCCGAGCCGGTTCACCCGGCCCTGGTTCTCCTGGGCCAACGCGATGTTCTGTCAGCTGATCCTCGAGCACACCGGGCTGGATCGCTCGCTGCGCTGAGTGACCGGAATCCAGCACTCGTCCGCCGGATCGGCGCGAAATCGGTCGATCACGGGAACCGTTGCTGGATCCCGGTCACCCGATCGGGTCCGGCAATCGTCAACGCGGCAGTCGCAACTGCTACGGATCCCTCGAACTGCCGCGTTTGTCACCGGCGGACCCCCGCACGGATGCACCGAAGGCGGTCATGGATGGTGGTCGGCGCGACTGCGGGTTAGGCTGCCGTTGTCCCGGCTTCCGGCGAGAGGAGCGGTTATGCATCCCGCCAACGAACGGCGGCCGGACCACTTCTAGGTCCGGTCCCGCGCAGTCCCTGCGCGAGCTCCGCCGGCGTTGAGGTCGTCGTCCACCACCTCATCTTGTGCCATCGAGCGCCTCTCCTTCTTCACTCGTGCCGTCCGGCTGTAGCCGGCAAGCCTGCGCGCGCATTCGGTGGCCCCGGCCAACCGGAGCTCCATGCCTGTGCTGCCCTCGTTCGACCCTTTCGTTCCCGATCCCGATCTACTTGATCAACATCTGCTCGACCCGTCCGTCGCCCGAGCCCTGGTGGCACGGACCGACGTCGGCCACGACGACCTGGTGCTCGACCTCGGTGCGGGCACCGGGACGCTGACCGACGCGATCCTGAGTCGTCGACCGCGCGGAGTGATCGCCGTCGAACCTGACCGACGTTGCCGCCGGTGGCTTACCGGCCGTCCAGAAGTCGATCTTCGGCTGGCCCGGGTCCAGGACCTCGATCCGTTGGCCCTCGTCGAGGTCACCATGATCATCGCCAACCCGCCCTTCTCGGTGCTGCAGCCCGTGATCACCCTGGCCGGAGTCCTGGCCCGGCTCCGCGCGGTCTACCTCTGCACCGGTGATCGCTGGTCCGCGGCCGCGTCGGCCGCTCCGGGCGATGCTCACTTCTCGATCATCAGTCTGGAGGTCAACGCCCGCTTCGAGTCGACCGTCCTGACCACGATCCCCGGGTCGGCGTTCACTCCGCCGATCACTCGCTCCGCGGCCTGGCTTCGGCTACGGCCGCGGCCCGACCGGGACCCGATGATCATGCTCCTGGTCGACGCGATCCGGCGCCGGGGTGGTCATCGGCTCAAGGACTTCCTGCGATCATCCCGGTTGCGAAACGCCGGGATCCCGCCGTCCCGGCTGTTGGCGCTGCGCCGCGATCCACTCCTGCGCCGCCTCCAGCAGCACCGCCTGGCCGCCCTCACCCGCCCCGAGTTGGCGACTCTGGCCGATCGCCTGGCGGCGCCGGAGTGAGGACCATCGTGGCTCGGGACCTCCTTCGACAGGCTCAGGGGAGCGTAACCCCGGCCCTCCGCCCCTGATCTGCAGGCCCGATCCGACCAGGTGGAAGGGATGGGGAGGTGCGGGTCTATGTTCCCCGAGCCTGTCGAAGCAGGTCCTGAGCCTGTCGAAGGGGGGTCGGCGCGGTTCAGTCCGGTGGGCGTAAATTCGATCGCGGCCGGGTGGAGTCCGTGCCTAGGCTACGAGGATCTCATCCCAGAGAGGCGGGAACGGATCATGCGTCGCAACAACGAGGGCCGGCAGGCCCGCTAACTTCAGCCAGCCAGGTGCGCCGAGCGCGCACCGGCATCCGAGCGCGCCCCGCCGGCGTCGATGCGGCCCACGTCCATCGTGGCCCACCGGACGCCTCCCCGGTCCACTGTTTTCAGGCACACCCGGCCGTTCCGGCCCGGTGTCCTGCCCGCGACGCGTCCGATGGCCACCCGGCTCTCGGAGTCCGATGCTTGCTCGCCCCTGCCCAGAACCGCTGCTGCCCGATCCCGACCTGCTTGATCAACATCTGCTCGACCCGTCCGTGGCCCATGCCCTGATGACCCGCACCGACGTCGTCGTCGATGACCTGGTGCTGGACCTCGGCGCGGGTACGGGCGTACTGACCGAGGCGATCCTGCGCCGTCGGCCGCGCGGCGTGATCGCCGTCGAACCCGACCCGCGCTGCCGGCCGTACCTCACCGGTCGGCCGGGGGTCGACCTCCGGCCGGTCCGCGTCCAGCGGCTCGCCGCCGGTGATCTTGCCGACGTCACGTTGATCATCGCGAATCCGCCCTTCTCCGCGCTGCAGCACGTGATCGCCCTGGCCCGGGGCCTGCCACTGCTCCGAGCCGCGTACCTCTGCACCGGTGATCGCTGGGCCGCAGCGGCCCGGGCATCGCCGGAGGACGATCACTACTCGATCATCAGCCTCGACGTCGGCAGCCACTTCGAGCCGACCGTGCTGGACCGGATCCCCGGATCGGCCTTCACCCCGCCGATCCCCGGCCCGGCGACCTGGCTCCGACTGCTGCCGCGCGCCGCTCCGGACCCGGTGATCATGCTGCTGGCCGAGACCATCCGTTGCCGCGCCGGCCTCCAGCTCAAGGACTTCCTCCGCTCACCCCGGCTGACCCGCCTGCCGATCCCCCCGGCCCGGCTGAACACCCTGCGCCAGGACCCAACCCTGCGACGACTCCAGCAACGCCGGCTGGCCGCCCTGACCCGCCCCGAACTGGCCCTGCTGGTCCGCCGTCTGGGGAGGTGAGCGACCGAGGCGCAGGTTCGGGTGTTCGTTCCCTGTGCTTGTGGAAGGGCAGGCAGGTTCCCGGGGTTCGTCGGTGTGGGGTGGTTGGGGCGGAGGTTCGGGTGTTCGTTCCCTGTGCTTGTGGAAGGGCAGGCAGGTTCCCGGGGTTCGTCGGTGTGGGGTGGTTGGGGCGGAGGTTCGGTTGTTCGTTCCCTGAGCCTGTCGAAGGGCAGGCAAGGTTCGTCGATGATCTTCGGCAGACCGGACGAACATCGCGCGATCGTTCCTGCCCTTCGACAGGCTCAGGGAACGAAACCCAAGCCTCTGCTCCGTGGTCGTCGGCTGATCATGGTCGTCGGTCGGCAGGGTCAGGAGTCGGCGACGAGAGTGGCGGTCTGGCGGGCGATGGCCAGCTCCTCGTCGGTGGGGACGACGAGGACGGTGATCGGCGAGTCCGGGGTGGAGATGATCCGGGGCTGGTCGGAGCCGGCACGGTTCAGTTCTGGGTCGAGGGTGAGGCCGAGGGTGGTCAGGCCGTCGATCGCGGCCGCGCGCAGGTCGGCACTGTTTTCGCCGACGCCGCCGGTGAAGATCAATTGATCAAGACCGCCGAGGATGGCCAGGTAGCCGCCGAGGTAGTGCTTGATCCGGTGCACATAGACGTCGAAGGCCAGCTCGGCGCCCGCATCGCCGCCCGACCGCAGCCGGAGCACCTGGCGGAAGTCGTTGGCGCCGGCCAGTCCCTTCAGCCCGGATTCCTTGTTCAGTAGGGTGTCGACGGCCGCCGGGTCGAGGCCGGCCTCACGAGCGAGATAGCCGTGCAGGCCGGGATCGACGTCGCCGGAGCGGGTGCCCATCACCAGGCCCTGCAGCGGGGTCAGCCCCATCGACGTCTCCATCGGCCGACCACCACTGATCGCCGCGGCCGAGCAGCCGTTACCCAGGTGGAAGGTGACCTGGCGCAGTGGTCCGCTCGGCTCGGCACCGGGGTGCAGCCCAGCGGCGACCCCGGCAACGTATTGGTGCGAGGTGCCGTGGAAGCCGTAGCGACGGATCCGGTGCCGCGCGGCCAGCTCCCGCGGGATGGCGTACGTGCGGGCGACCTCGGGCAGGTCGGCGAAGAAGGCGGTGTCGAAGACCGCGACGTGCGGCACGGCGGCAAAGCGTTCCCGGGCCGCCTCGATCCCGGCCAGCGCGGACGGATTGTGCAACGGCGCCAGGCCGGACAGCTCCTTGATCGTCGCCAGCACCTCGTCGGTGATCATGGTCGGATCGGAGAAGTCCGGACCGCCGTGCACCACCCGGTGCCCGACAGCGAGCAGGTCAGCGTGATCGAGATCGGGTCCGTACCGCTCGAACTGTTCGGTCACCAGGTGCAGGGCCTCGCCGATGTCGGCGGCCCGATGATCACTGGAGTGCTCGTCGTCGCCCACCTGATGGCTGATCTCACCGCCGGATTCGCCGATCTGCTCGATCGTGCCGTCGGCCAGGACGTCGCCGGAGCCGGGCACGATCAGCCGGTATTTGACCGAGGAGGAGCCGGAGTTGATCACCAGCACCGGCCGCTGCACGCTCATCGGCCGGCCACCGCCTGCGCCTGGATCGCGGTGATCGCCACGGTGTTGACGATGTCGTCCACCGTCGCGCCGCGGGACAGATCATTGACCGGCTTCTTCAGGCCCTGCAGCACCGGCCCGACGGCGACCGCGCCGGCGCTGCGCTGCACCGCCTTGTAGGTGTTGTTGCCGGTGTTCAGGTCCGGGAAGATGAACACGGTGGCCTTGCCGGCCACCGCAGAGTCCGGCAGCTTCTTGGCCGCGACACCGGGATCGATCGCCGCGTCGTACTGGATCGGTCCCTCCAGCGGCAGCTCCGGCTCCCGCTTGGCCACCAGCTCGGTCGCCGCCCGGACCCGGTCCACCTCGGAGCCGGTGCCGGAACTCCCGGTCGAGTACGACAGCATGGCCACCCGCGGCTCGACGTCGAACTGCCGAGCGGTCTCCGCCGACGCGATCGCGATGTCGGCCAACTGCTCGACGGTCGGCTCGGGGATCACCGCACAGTCGCCGTAGACCAGCACCCGATCGGCCAGGCACATCAGGAAGACGCTGGACACCACGTCGACGCCGGGCCGGGTCTTGACGAATTCCAGCGCCGGCCGGATGGTGTGCGCGGTGGTGTTGATCGCCCCGGACACCATCCCGTCGGCCAACCCGAGATGCACCATCATGGTGCCGAAGTAGGCGCCGTCGGTGATCACCTCGCGGGCCTTCTCCAGCGTCATGCCCTTGTGCGCCCGCGCCTCGGCATAGGTCGCCGCGAACCGCTCGGTCAGCTCCGGATCGTGCGGCGAGATGATCTTGGCACCGTCCAGCTGCAGGCCGAGGCCGGAGGCCCGGGAGCCGATCTTGGTCGCGTCACCGAGCAGGGTCAGCTCGGCCACGCCGCGGCGCAGGATGATCGACGCCGCCTCGAGGATCCGGTCGTCGGTGCTCTCCGGCAGCACGATGTGCATCCGCCGGGCCCGGGCCCGTTCCATCACCTGGTGCTCGAACATGATCGGCGTCCGAACCGCCGAGGCGGAGACGTCGATCGCGCTCAACAACGCGGCCTGATCGACATGCTCGGAGAACAGCCGGCGGGCGGTCTCGATCTTGTTCACCGACTGCCGGGTCAGCGGGCCACGGACCCGGGACAGCCGCTCGGCGGTCTGGAAGGTGCCGAGCTCGGTCGCCACCACCGGCAGGTCCTGCTCGATCCCGGCGGCCAGCCGGCGGATCGAGTCCGGCAGCGGATAGCCGCCGGTGAGCACGATCCCGGCCAGCGGCGGAAAGGTGCCGGACTGATGGGCCAGCACCAGGCCGGGGATCAGGTCGGCCCGGTCACTGGCGGTGATCACGGTCGCATCCGGGGTGAGCCGGTCCAGCACGTTGGGCAGGCTCATCGCGGCGACGATCATGCCGTGCGACTCCCGGTCCAGCCAGCCGTCGACGCCCTGCACCAGCCGGCCGCCGACGGCGTCGGCCAGCATCCGGACGGTGGGCGCGGACAGGGTCGGGCTCTCCGGCAGCGCGGCGACCACCGGCCGCTGCGGCTCGAGTTCAGGGCGGTCGTTCAGCGCGGCGACGACCTCGGCCAGCGCATCCGGATCGACCCGGTTGGCGATCACCGCGACCGCCTGGGCGTGCTGCGCCCGGAACTCCGTCAGCGCCCCATCGGCGGCGGCCCGGATCTGCTCCGGTGTACGGTCCCGACCGTGCACCACCAGCACCACCGGCGCGCCGAGGTTGGCGGCGATCTTGGCGTTCAGCGACAACTCGGTGGCCGCGGTGATATCGGTGTAGTCCGAGCCGAGCACCAGCACCTCGTCGAACCGGTCCCGCAGCTCGGCGAACCGCTGCACGATCTGATGCAGCGCCTCCTCGGGATCGGCCCGGGCCGCCTCGTAGGTGACCCCGACCGCCTCGTCGTACGTCTGCTCGATGCCGGGCCGGCTGACCAGCAGGTCGAGGATCACATCGCGACCCCGGCCGGCCGGACTGATCAGCGGCCGGAACACGCCGACCGACCCGACTTCCCGGATCAACGCATCGAGGAGACCGAGGGCGACCGCGGACTTGCCGGTCTGGCCCTCGACCGAGGCGACATAGACGCTGCGACTCACCCGGTCGAGGGTAACCGGTCCGGGTCACCCTCTGCCGACTTGTCAGAACCTGTGCTGGCTATAGCCGTCCTCAGTTCTGACAGGTCAGTTGGAGCAGGGTGATGAGGTCGTGGCCGTGCTGATCGAGCCAGTGCTCGGTCAGTTGGGCCTCCGCGATCCGGTCGGACACGTCGCCCACGCTGTCCAATCCGGTACGCCAGCGGGTGGCGCGCCAGCCGACCGTGCCGAGCGATCGAGCGGCGATCAAGGACGGGATGATCATGATCTCGGCCTCGCTGGGGGTGATCACCTCGGCGTAGCCGGCGACCAGGTCGGCGGTCTTGGCCGGCCAGTCCGGGCCGTCCAGGGCGCCGCTCTGGAACAGGAAGATCGCCAGGTCGTTGATCCGCAGGTCGCGGCCGGCGACCTCGAAGTCGAGGATCCCACTGATCTGGTGATCTTCGGTGGCGAGCAGATTGGACGCTCCAAGATCACAATGGATGATCTGCACCGGCAGGTCGGCCGGCCGCACCGGCGGCCCCGCCCGGCGGCCGAGCCACTCGACCTGATCGGCGGCCAGCCCGGCTGCCGCCAGCGCAGCGACCAGGTCCGGGTCGATCGTCGCCAGCCCCAGGTCCGGACCGAGCCAGTCGAACGGGGCGTCCGTCGACGGCACCGCGGCGAGTGCTCGATCCAGCTCGGCCAGGGCCCGCCCTGCCGCCCGCGCGGCCCCCGGCCGATCAAGCTCGGGCCGTTCTCCGTCGATCCAATCGATCAGGCTGACTGCGCCCCAAGGCGAACCGATCAGCGTTGCGCCGTCGTCGGTCGGCAGCGGCCGAGGCACCCGGTAGGACAGATCGGCCGCGGCCAGGTGCCGCAGCAGCCGGTGCTCTCGGCCCACGCGTTCCTGATCAAGATTCCGGTAGAGCCGGAGTAACCCGACCGGCCGGTCGGTGCTAACCACCCGCATCACGTTGTTCGTGCCCCGCGCCGGCTCGGACAGCACCGCCCCCTCGATCGACCAGTGGCGAACCGCCAGCGCGAGGAGTTCGTCGTCGGTCGGCGTGCTGATCATCGAATGGGCCGCCCTCGGTCTCGTGACTTCGACCCGAGGCTAACGGCGCAACCTCCGACCTGCCACGCAATTCCGACCGGCCCGGCATCCCCAACCTCAGCCCACCGCTCCCGCCCACCGCCCTGAACAACTCGGCGATGCTCCTCGCTCTCGGTCGGTGCTCCCACTGCAGCGGGAGCATGGGCGGGAAACGGGGAGCATGGCCGGTGAATGGGGTAGCACGGCCGGGGCAGGGAGAGCATGGCCGGGGAATGGGGAGCATGGGCGGGGAGCACGGGCGCAGAGCGCGTCACCCGCAGATCCACCACCGCTCCGCCTCGCGAACGCTCCCAGGCGCGCCTCGCACCAGCTCGTCGGTGGCGAGGCTCCCGATTCTGGGCCGATGCTCCTCCTGCAACGGGAGCATGGCGGGAGTACGAGGAGCGTCGTGCGCCCACGCTCCTGGGCGCGCCTCGCCACCAGCTCGTCGGTGGCGATGCTTCCGATTCTGGGCCGATGCTCCTCCTGCAACGGGAGCATGGCGGGAGTACGAGGAGCGTCGTGGGTCATCCGGAGCCAGGGTGGGGAGGTCGCCCGGGGTTGCGGGTCGGCTGGTCGGCGCGGCATTGCCATGATGGGCGCATGCCACCGCTGATCGGACGTGCCGGAGAGCTGGACCGGCTGGCCGTGCTCGCCGGACTCGATGGGTCGGCAGCGGAGGCCCGGGCCGGGTTGGTGTTGTTGTCCGGCGATGCGGGGATCGGGAAGACCCGGCTGTTGGCCGAGCTGGCCGACCGGACCGCCGAGGCCGGGCGGACGGTGGCGGTCGGGCACTGCGTCGATCTGGCCGACAGCCCGCTGCCGTACCTGCCGTTCGTGGAGATCTTCGCCGGGCTGATCGGCGAGTCGGACCGGGATCGGCTGGCCGGCAGCCATCCCGGATTCGCGCCGCTGGTCGGTGGCCGGGGTGGGACCGCTCGGCCGCCGGAGCGCGGGGCGCTGATCGAGAGCGCGTGGACAGTGCTGACCGAGCTGGCCGCGGACCGGCCGCTGCTGGTGATCATCGAGGACGTGCACTGGGCCGACCGGTCCAGCCTGGAGTTGATCAGCTACCTGTTGGCCCGGCCGTCGTCGGCGCCGGTCTCGATCGTCGTCTCGTACCGCAGCGACGACCTGCACCGGGAGCATCCGCTGCGGCCGGTGCTGGCCGGCTGGGCCAGGCTGCGAGCGGTGCAACGGTTGGACCTCGGCCCGTTGCCGGAGCCGGCGGTCCGGCAGTTGATCACCAGCCTGGACCCGGCACGGCCGACCGAAGATCAGGTCCGGCAGCTGGTCGACCGTGCCGGCGGCAACGCCTTCTTCCTCGAGGAACTGGTCGCCGCCGGGGCTGACCGGTCGGGCCTGCCGGACGACCTGGCCGAGTTGTTGATCATGCGCGTTGAACGACTGACCGATCCCGGCCGGCGGGTGGTCCGGGCGGCGTCGGCGGCCGGGCATTCGGTCGGCTACGAGCTGCTGGGCCAGGTGACCGGGCTACCGGCCGAGGAGCTGGACCCGGCGCTGCGGGACGCGACCCAGCACCAGCTGCTGGTGGCCGGCGAGGGCGACCGGTTCAGGTTCCGGCACGGCCTGCTGGCCGAGGCGATCTATCGCGACCTGTTGCCGGGCGAGCGGAACGGTCTGCACCGGGCCTTTCTCCGGGCCTTGACCGAGCAGCCTGGCGCCGCCGACGCCGAGCTCGCCCGGCACGCGCTGGCGGCCGGCGATCATGATGCGGCGCTGCCGGCCAGCGTCCGCGCGGCGGAGGCGGCCGCCGCATCGGCCGGTCCGGCGGAGGCGCTGCGGCACTACGAGGTCGCCCTTCGGCTGGCCGCGGAACGGGATCCGGCCGACCCCGGCCCGGCCGATCTGGCCGCCCGGGCCGGGGAATGCGCGCTGGCCGCCGGCCTGGCTCGCAAGGCGGCCGGCATCGTCCGGGACGCACTGGACCGGCCGGACCTGCCCGCGGCCGACCGGGCCCGGCTGCTCTATGTCCAGGCGTCGGTCGGCTTGCAGTCGGACCAGCCGATCGATCCGACGGTGCCGACGGCCGAGGCCCTGGCCCTGCTGCCGGCCGATCCGCCGACTCCGTTCCGGACCCGGCTGCTGGCGATGCATTTTCTGGCGCTGACCATGAACTACCGGGACGAGGAGGCGCTGACCGTGGCCGAGGAGGCGGCCGCGCTGGCGCAGCGGTTCGACCTGCCGGACGCGCTGGTGGCGATCCGGACCGCACAGTCCTGGGCCGCGTCGCTGCACGGCGATCCGGCGGCGGTCCGCAACCCGCTCCGCGAGGCGGCCGAGCTCGCGCGCGCCCGCAACGACCCGGCCGAGTTGCGTGCCCGCTACAACCTGGGCGGGCTGGCGATGGAGGACGGCGACCTGCCCGAGGCCTTGGGCTACTACCGCGACACGGCCCGGCGCGGCGCCGAACTGGGCCAGCCCTATGCGCCGTTCGCCTTGGAGGGTCGGACTCACGCGGGCATCGTGGCCTACCAATTGGGCGACTGGGAGATCGTACGCGAGCTCAGCGACACCACGGGCGAGGCGCCGCCGGAGCCGGCTCGGGCCGCGCTCGCCTCGGTCGGCATGCAGGTCGCCGTCGGCCGCGGCGAGCGGACCGGTCCCTGGCTGGACGCCTCCCGCGCGGCCTGGCACACCGACGGCGAGTCGATCATGCTCAGCACGGCGTCGGCGATCGACGGGCACGGCGCCGAGGGCAAGCTGGCGGCCGCCGAACGGATCCACGACGAGGGCGTCGCGGCGATCAAGAAGCTCTGGCAGGTGGACGATTTCCAGGGCGAGATCCGGCTGGCCGCGCTGCTGATCGGGCAGTACGCCAACGGACTGCACCGGCTCGACCCGGCCGACCGCGAGCCGGCGACCGTCCGGCTGGCCGGGTTGGCCGAGCGGGCGGCCACCGCCCACGGCCGCGGCCGGCACGGCCGGGTGCTCGGCCCCGAGGGCCGGGCCTGGCTGGCCCGGCTGGCCGCCGAATCGCTCCGGCTGCACTGGCTGGCGGACCTGGATCGACCGGATCCGGCGGCCCTGATCGAGGCCTGGGAAGCGGCCCTGGCCGGCTTCCGGGAATATCCGCACCGCTTCGAGCAGGCCCGGACCGAGGCCCGGTTGGCCGCGCTGCTCCGGGCGACCGGAGACCGGCCCCGGGCCGACCAGTTGGCCCGGTCCGCCCGTCGCACCGGCGAGGAGTTGGGTGCCGCGCCGCTGCTGGCCGAGCTGACCGCAACGATGCCGACCAAGCCGGGCAGCACCGGCCAGCTGTTGACCGCCCGGGAACGGGAGGTGCTGGCCCTGGTCGCCGAGGGAAACAGCAACTCCCAGGTGGCGAAGGCGTTGGTGATCAGCACCAAGACCGCCAGCGTCCACGTCTCCAACATCCTGGCCAAGCTCGGCGCCGCCAGCCGAACCGAGGCCGCCGCCGTCGCCCGACGCCGCGGCCTGTTGGACTAGGGCGTGTCTCTTAAATCCTGGGCGCCGCGCAGCCGACCAGGGTTTAAGAGACACGCCCTAACGCAGCCGGAGGATCTCCACCTCGGTGAAGCGATTCGCGTACGTCAGCCGGGCGCCCTCGCAGGAGCCGAACATCCCACCCCAGCAGGCGTAGTCGGCGCCCGGCACGCACGCGACCAGCGCTGCCTCGAGTTCGCCCGAGTGGCCGACCATCAGCGCGGACTGATCGGCGGCCAGCGGCGTCATCAGGTCTCGCCACAGCGCGGCGATCGAATGGGCGTACAGGTGGTAAGCGCCGCCGGCGTCGATCGCCTTCGCCAAGGCGACGAATGGAGTCGGCGTACGGTCCAGGCCGGCCGCGTCGGCCTCGGCGTACAACCCCGGATCCCGGCCGAGCGTCACCACCTCTTGATCAACCGCGAACCCCATCGCGATCGCCGTCTCCCGGGCCCGCGGCACCACCGACGTGGCCACGACGTCGTACGGCCCCATCGAGGCACCGATCCGCCGCGCCAGCTCGACCCCTTCCTGGGAGAGCTGCGATCCGCCGGTGTTCTTGCGCAGGCTGTGGCGCCTGATCTCCAGGGTGGGCACGATCCAGCACCCTAGCCTCGATTGTCGTGGAGTCTCGGTTTTACGCCCGCTCAGACGGTCGACGGGCAAGCCTGAGTCACTCGAAATCCTTTGCCAGCACGGAAATGGCGCGATCGAGCTCGCCCTTCGACAGGCTCAGGAAACGAACACCCAACCTCCACGCCCGGGCTGCCGGCTGGACTCGAGCGACTCATGATGTGGAGGTTCGGGTTACGCTCCCTGAGCCTGTCGAAAGGCAAGCAGGAATCACCCGGGATCCATGGCCGGGAAGGGAAACCGGCGCGATCGTACTGGCCCTTCGACAGGCTCAGGGAGCGAAACTCGATACCCCGAACCGGGCCTGTCGGTGGCTCTCAGCCGGCGGCGCGCCGGGCGATCACGTTCAGGTCGCGGACGGCGTAGCGGTGGTGTTCCCATTCCTCGTTGAAGATCACCCAGAGGCATTGCCGGACGGTCAGCTCCTTGGCGTCCGGTGAGTCGTCCCAGGGATCCCTGGCGCTCCGCGAGTCCAGCCGCTCGGTGCTGATCTCGGCCAGGAAGTCGCGCACCTGGCCGACCCGATCGGCTCGCGCCGCCAGCACGTCGTCGAGCGACAGGTCGGCGTCGGCGGCGACCAGCCCGAACCTCTCCTCCTGCCCCGCGGCCTCCCAGAACAGCAGCCCGAGCGGATGGAACGGCCGCTGCTGCCGCCGGATGGCCAGGTTGAGCCAGGCGTCGGTGGCCAGGACCAGATGGCGCAGCGTCTCCTTGACGGACCACTCGCCGGCGACGGCCTCGTCCTCGGTGCCGGGCGGCATGGCCCGGACCCGGTCGACGGTAGCCGCCCACATCGCTTCGAACTCGGCCCAGCCGGCCCGCAGTTCGTCGGGCTCGGTCGCGGAGAGCAGGGCCCGCTCGGGATGCCGGCGATCGAGCTCGGCGGTGATCAACGGCAGCACTTCGACGCCCCAGACCCGCAGCCCGGTGATGTCGCCCTCGATCTCGGCGTTCTGCAGGTAGCCGCCGCGGATCCGCATCCCGGAGAGGTTCACGTCGCGGAAGCTGGCTCCGGTCAGGTCCAGCCGGTCGAACTCGGCGCCACGAAGATCATCGTCGCTGCTGAAGGTCCTCATGCCCGGACGGTACGCCGAGCCACCGACAGCCGATGAGCGGCGGCTGCCGGTGGCCCCGTAGTCACGATGCTGACCGATCCCGCTGACGTGTCACTGACACGGCCGGCGGGTCGGCCGCGCGCGGTCAGGCGATCGTCTGGAAGCTGCCCCAGCCGCCGTTGCCGACCGGGATCTGGGCGCCGAGTGCCGGGATGAACTTGCCGGTGCTCTTGGACAGGTTGGGGTAGTAGAAGAGTTGTCCCTTGTCGTCGACGGCTTGCAGGTCGGCGTGCCAGTCGCCGGAGAAATCGGCGACCTGGAGGAACGTGAACGATCCCCAACCGCCGTTGCCGATCGCGGTCCGGGCACCGATCGTCGGCACGAACTTGCCGGTGCTCATCGAAACGTTGGGGTAGAAGAACAGCTGCCCCTTGTCGTCCACCGCCAAGAGATCGGCGAACTTGTCGCCGGAGAAGTCGGCGGCCTGGACGAACTTGAACGAACCCCAACCACCAGTGCCGACCGGCACCCGCGGACCGACCGCCGGGACGAACTTGCCGGAGGACATGGACAGGTTGGGGTAGAAGAAGAGCTGTCCCTTGTCGTCGACCGCGATCAGGTCGGCGAACCCGTCGCCGGAGAAGTCGGCGGCCTGGACAAACTTGAAGCTGCCCCAGCCCCCGTTGCCGACCGCCACCCGGGCGCCGAGCGTGGGCACGAACTTGCCCGACGTCCGGGACACGTTGGGGTAGAAGAACAGTTGTCCCTTGTCGTCGATGGCCAGCACGTCGGCGTGTCGGTCGCCGGAGAAGTCGGCCGACATGACGTGTGGGAAGGCCTTCCAGCCGCCGTTGCCGACCGCGGCCCGGGGGCCGACGGTGGGCTGGAACTTGCCGCTGCTCATCGACAGGTTCGGGTAGAAGAACAACTGCCCCTTGTCGTCGACACCCAGCAGGTCGGAGAACCCGTCACCGGAGAAGTCACCCACCGTCCCGGTCGGGTTCGTCGGCCCGTCGGTCACCCCGGGAGGCGATACGTAGCCGGAGATCAACACGTCCCGACCGCCGGCGCGAGCCGTGATCGGATTGATCACTCGCCGCTTGACCTGGTTGCCGTAGTTGCCGTCGATCGTGGTGATCGTGCCGTCACCGTTGACCGAATACACCACCGAGACGTGACCGCCGGTGCCGGAGCCGGGCTGGCCGTACACCACGACGTCGCCGGGCAGCGGATTGCCACGCTGACCATCGGGCCGGGCCTTGAACAGTCCCTGCTTCTGTCCCCAGACTCCGATCGCGGTCGCCACGTAGGTGCCGCGTGGCGCGCCGGCGACTCCGGCCTTCTGCCACGCCCAGGTGGCGAACATCGCGCACCAGTCGGCGCACATCGGACCGTAGGGCTGGCATCGGTTCGGGGTCCCCTTGGTGCCGACCTGACCGTTCGCGATCTCCGCGATCCCGGCCCGGGTCGGCGCGGCGTAGGCGGTCTGGGTGTTGATCAAGGTCGGACCGACCCCGGCCAGCACCCCGAGCGCTACCGTCACCACCAGGGCGGCCAGGAGCTTGATCGATCGCCCGCAGAATGCGGGCAGGCTTGTTCGCATCGCAGAACTCGCTTTCGTCGACAGCTGACGACGAAAGCGGGTGATCGACTCGATCCGACCCGGTTCGTCGTGTCCCGGCCCGATGCCGGTGGACACGTTTCTACGGAGGGGTACTGATGTGACGCTGACGCGTCACTGACGCGACCGCCCCGGCTACGTCAGCCGCTCCCGCAGCCAGGCGATGTCGCCGGCCTGGCCCTCGCGCCCGCCGGGCGTCTCGACGATCACCGGTGCCTTGGCGGTGCTGACCACATGCAACAGTGATTCGCCGGCGATCTCGCCCTCGGCGAAGTTGGCGTGCCGGTCGGCGCCGGAGTCGAAGGTGTCCCGCGAGTTGTTGGCGTGCACCAGGTCGACCCGGCCGGTGATCGACTTCACCCGGTCGACCACCCCGGCCAGGTCCTCGCCGCCGGCGAAGGCGTGGCAGGTGTCCAGGCAGAAGCCGACCTGGTCACCGCCGTCGGCCTGCCCGATCGCGTCCCACAGCCGGGCGATCCGGTCCAGCCGGCGGGCCATCGCGTTGTCACCGCCGGCCGTGTTCTCGATCAGGATCGGCACCGGCGCGTCCAGTCGGTCGACGCACTTGCGCCAGTTGTCGAAGCCGCCCGCCGGGTCGTCGTCCTTGAGACTGTGGCCGCCGTGCACAATGACTCCGGCGGCGCCCACCTCGGCCGCCAGGGTGACCGTCTGCTGCAGCAACTTCCGGCTCGGGATCCGGATCCGGTTGTTCGACGTCGCGACGTTCAGCACGTACGGCGCGTGCACGTACAAGGTGATCCCGGCCGCCTCCGCCGCCGCGCGCAACGCGGCCGCGCCGCCCTCGTAGGCGACGGTCGGCGCCTTCCAGCCCTGCGGATCACCGAGGAAGAACTGGGCCAGGTTCGCCTTCCGCGCCTCGGCCTCCGCGATCGGATCCTGCTGCTCGCCATGGCCGCCGACGGCCAGGTCCTTGATTGCCTGCTCGCTCACCCGTCGACCCTAGCGGCCGGCCCCGACAACCGCGCCGCAACCGGCGTGACCGATCAGTCGTCCCGCTCCGGCACGACGATCCTGATCTCCAGTTGCTCATCGGATCCCGGCTCCTCGAACAGACCCGACAGGTGCTCGATGCCCGCCCGGTCGAGGTCGTGCGCGTACGGATCCCGGCGGGCCGCGGCCTGACTGATCGCGACCTCCAGCGGCACCCGGACGTGGTGCAGCACCGGCCGGGCGCCCGCCGCCTGCGCCCGATCCCGCCACGTGGCCCGCTGCTCGCGGCTCCACAGGTTCCAGTCCAGGACCACATCGGTGTGCGTCGCCAGCACCTGGCGAGCGGTCTCCCAGATCAGTTCCCGGCACTCCGCGGCCAGCTCGCCGTACGCCGGATCGTCGAAGCGGAGCCGGTGCAGTCGGAGCATCCATTCGTCCAGCGTGAACCGCACCGCGGGACAACGCAGTTCCAACTCCCTGGCCAACCGGGTCTTGCCCGAACCGTTGCGGCCGGCGAGCAGATGCACGGTCGGCACCCGGGCCCGCCGCGCCGGGTACTGCTTCATGATCTGATTCTCCCCCGATCCGACGGCCGGATGCGGGAGGAGGACGTACGATCTCGGCGTGGCTGACGTGGCGGACAGCATCGCGACCTTGATCGACCGGTCCGAGGCGGCGGACACCAGCCAGCTCTTCCTCTCCCACCGGGGCGAGCGGCTGGCCGGACTCGGTGACGGCGGCGCCCCGATCGCGACCATGTCGGTGACGAAGCTGGTCGTCGGGATGATCATCGGCCGAGCGGTCCGGCTGGGGCTGCTCGACCTTGATCAGCCGGTGCAGCACTGGTTTCCGCAGTGGAGTGACGGGCCGAAATCGATCATCACCGTCCGGCAGGTGATGGGTCACGTGTCCGGTCTGGCCGCCGACACCTGGCCGCAGCTGAACGCGAACTGGCCGGATGATCTCGTCGGCTACGTGCTGAATGATCTTCCCGTCGCGGCCGAGCCGGGCACGGTGCAGGCCTACAACAATGTGGCGGTGTCGCTGCTGCCGGCGATCATCACGAAGGCGGCCGGGACCCCCTTCCTCGACTTCGCGGCGACCGACCTGTTCCGGCCGCTCGGCATCGAGGACTGGGCCTGGCAGTCCGACAACGCCGGGAATCCGTTGGCGATGGCCAGCGCCGCCTTCACCGCCGTGGACCTCGCCCGGTTCGGTGAGCTGCTGGTCGCGAACGGCTGGTGGGGTGATGATCAACTTCTGCCGCCGGACTGGGTGGCCACGATCCGCCGGCCGCCGATCCCCGGCGCTCGGATGGGATTGCTGCTGTTGCACCGCTGGCCCGCCGCCGCCGACCGGCTGGGCGAGGGTGAGCCGATCGCGTACGGGCACGACGGGTCGGAGGGGCAATATCTGTGGATCTACCCGGCCTCGGGGCTGGTCGTCGCCCGGCTGAAGGACTGCGGGCTGGCCGAGGGCCGGTTCGTACCGAGCACGCCGGAGCAGGTCTTCGAGGCGCTGCCGTGGCTCGGCGCGGACCTTGATGCGGCACTCGCCGCGCGAGACCGGTAGGGATCAGCCGACCCGGGCCAGCAGCAGCACGTGCAATTGCTCGGCCGCCCCGTCGATCGCGTCCCGATCACCGGTCAGCAGCAGATCGAAGAGCAGTCCGCGGGCGGTGGCCAGCACCAGCCGCGCGGTCGGCGCACAGTCCTCGACCGGCAGACCGAGCCGGCGGCACAGCTGCTCCAGCGGCGGCAGCCAGGGATCGATCAGTTCCCGGCGGAGGCTGCGGGCATGCGGCCGGTTCTGCATCGCGTGCGCGGCCAGCTCGAAGAACAGCCGGCCGTGCCGCTCGGTCGCCTCGACCGCGATCCGCCAGTACGCCAGCGACTGCTCCACGGCCGGCCGGTCGGTGTTGATCATGGTCGTCAGCAGCTCCCGCTGCTGCCGCTCCACCGCGGCCACCACCTCGGACAGCAACCCGTCCCGGGAGCCGAAGTAGTAGATCAACATCCGGTGGCTGGTGCCGAGCTCCTCGGCCAGCCGGCGCAGGCTGACGTCGCCGATCCCGGCCGTTGACAGATGGTCGATCGCCCGCTCCAGCAGAGCGTCGCGGCCCGTCACCGGATGGCCACGGACCTGTCCCGGAAGCCGGCGATCTCGAGGTCCAGATAGTGCTCGGTCAGCTTCCGCAACAGCAGCTCGAACAGCCCCGCCAACGGCCCGGTCTGCTCGACGCCGATGTAGGCCCGGGTCCCGTTCGCCGCCGGCTCGACCCCGTGCAGGCCGACCGTGGTCAGGCCCGGCGACTTCGCCGTCCAGTCGAACCGCCGGCCCTCGTCCAACCGGCTGACGGTCCAGATCGCCTTGGGCAGTTTCGGCTGGATGACCTCTGCCCGGGCCCCGACCTTCAGTTCGCCGTCCAGCAACCGGATCGACGTCATCGACGCCGTCAGCTCCGGCCAACGCTCGACATCGGACATCACCGACCAGACGACCTCGGCCGGCGCATCGATGATCAACTCACGTTCGATCTTCATGTACCAAATGGTACACACTCTGGTCGGTCGCCGCTAACCGGACTAGTGTCTTGCCGATGGGGCTGCAGGGTGCGCTCGACCGGGCCCGTGAGCTGTTCGAGCGGCAGTCGTGGGGCGCGGCCTACAACGCCCTGCACGAGGCCGAGTTGGCGTCCCCACTCGACCCGGCCGACCTGGAACGGCTGGCGATCGCCAGCTATCTCACCGGCCAGGACACCGAGGCCGGCGCTGCCTGGTCCCGAGCGCACCGGGAATACGCCGCCGCCCGGGACGTGCTGGCCGCCCTGCGCTGCGTGGTCTGGCTCGGCATCGTGCATCTGCTGCGGGGTCAGCAGGCGCAGGCTCAGGGCTGGTTCGCCCGGGCCCGCCACCTGGCCGCCGGGGCCGCCGACGAGTCATTGGAGACCGCCTACCTCGACCAGGCCGCCGGCCTGGAAGCCTTGTTCGGCGGCGATCCGGCGGTGGCCGCGGTCCGGCTCGAGGCCGCGGCCGGCACCGCCCGGCGGTGCGGCGACGCCGATCTCGCCGGGATCAGCCGGCTGGGCTGCGGTCAGGCGTTGATCATGGTCGGCCGGGTCGCCGAGGGCGTGCCGATGCTGGACGAGGCGATGGTCGCGGTGGCGGCGGGCGAGGTGTCGGCGATTGCCACCGGGCTGATCTACTGCGCCGTCGTCGAGACCTGCCAGGAGCTGTTCGACCTGCGCCGGGCGCAGGAGTGGACGACCGCGCTCGGGCACTGGTGCGACGCGCAGCCGGACCTGGTGCCCTACCGCGGCCAGTGCCTCGTGCACCGGGCCGAGCTGCTGCGGATCCACGGTTCCTGGTCCGATGCCGTCGACCAGGCCGAACACGCGTCGCGCCGGCTCAGTGAGCCGGCCCACCCGGCCCTCGGCGCCGCCTACTACGAGCAGGCCGAGCTGCACCGGCTGCGGGGCGACGGACCTGCGGCCGAGCAGGCGTACCGGTCCGCCGCGGCGGCCGGGCACGGTGCCCAGCCCGGGCTGGCGCTGCTCCGGCTGGGCCAGCGGCAGACCAGGTCGGCCGCCGCGGCGGTGGACCGGGCGCTCACCGAACCCCAGTCGCCGGCCGCGCGGGCGCGCCTGCTGGCCGCCCGGGTGGACATCGCGTTGGCTGCCAGCGACCTCGGCGACGCCCGGGCCGCGGCCGAGGAACTCGGATCGCTGGCCGACGAACTGGACGGGCCGCCGATGCTGGCCGCAATGGTCGACGACGCGGTCGGCGCCGTCCGGCTTGCCGACGGCGATCCGCGGGCCGCCCTGCAGGCCACCCGTCGGGCCTGGACCATCTGGCGGCAGCTCGACGTCCCGTACGAGGCGGCCCGCTGCCGGGTGCGACTCGGCCTGGCCTGCCGGGAGCTCGGTGACGAGGACGCCGCCGGGATGGAGCTCGCGGCGGCCCGGCAGGTGTTCCTCGAGCTCGGCGCGGCGCCTGACGTGGCCCGCGTCGACGGCCTGCAACGACAGCGCCCGGCGCCCGGCGGGCTGACCGCGCGCGAGGTCCAGATCCTCACCCTGGTGGCGACCGGCAGCACCAACCGGGCGATTGCCGCCGCGTTGACGATCAGTGAGAAGACCGTGGCCCGGCACGTCAGCAACATCTTCGGCAAGCTCGGCGTCTCGTCCCGTTCGGCCGCGACCGCGTACGCGTACCGGGAGCACCTCGTCTAGCTAGGGCGTGTCTCTTAAACCCTGGTCGATAGCGAGCGGCGCCCAGGACGCGACCGGCTGCGTTGTCGTCGTCGTCCGTAGAACACCGCTACGACCTCCTCCTCCGCCTTGCCGGTCACGCCCTGGACGCCGCTCGCTATCGATCAGGATTTAGGAGACACGCCCTTGCCCGGACCAAGATCACGCCGCGCGACCATGATCATCCGACCAAGATCATCCGGGTCAAGATCAGGCCGCGTACACAGAATTACCCAGCCGGCCGCCGGCGCCGATTACACAGGTCGCCCGATGCGCCGCAGTCACCCGGCTTCGTACGATCGTCGTACCAACGAGGAGGCGACCATGGACACCACCCAACGGGTCGAGGACGACACCGTCACCGGGCTCCGGCAGCGGCTGCGCGCCGACACCATGATCACGGAACGGCGGATCGAAGCGGCCGGGATCGACACGATGCTGCTGGAGGGCGGGCAGGGCCCCGGGCTGGTGCTGCTGCACGGTCCTGGCGCGTTCGCCGAGGCGTGGCTCGACGTGCTGCCGGCGTTGGCGGAGACCCACCACGTGATCGCGCCCGATCTGCCCGGCCACGGCGTCTCCGCCGGCGCTGCGGACCTCGGCCCGGACCGGGTGTTCGGCTGGCTCGCGAGCCTGATCGAACAGACCTGCACCGAACCGCCGGTGCTCATCGGGCACGCGCTGGGCGGAGCGATCGCCGCCCGGTTCGCCGTCGAGCACGGTGACCGGATCAGCCGACTGTTGCTGGTCGACACGATGGGCCTGGCGCCGTTCGAGCCGGCACCGTTGTTCGGTGCAGCACTGCATCGCTACTTCGGCGCTCCGTCCGAGGCGACCTACAACGGCCTGATGCAGTACTGCTCCTTTGACGCCGAGGCCGCGCGGCGGCGGCTGGGCGACCGGTGGACGATGATCGCCGACTACGCGGTCGATCGCGCCCAGGCCGGCTCCTTCGCTACGACCGGCCTGCTGATGGAGGAGTTCGGGGCCAAGACCCCGGAGCTGACCCTGGCCCGGATCACCGTGCCCACCGAGCTGATCTGGGGCCGGCACGACCTGGCGATCCCGCTGCGGATCGCCCAGTCCGCGGCCCGGGTCTTCGGCTGGCCGCTGCACATCATCGAAGACTGCGCCGATGAGCCGTCGCTGGACCAGCCCGAGGCGCTCGTCGCCGTCGTCCGCTCGATCCTGGCCGGCGACGCGCGATGACCGAGACCGCGACGGCCGGCCCGGCCGGCACCCGGCAGGCGGTCCGCGCGCTGGCCCCGGCGCTGACGGCGCGCAGCACCGAGTTCGAGCAGCTGCGCACGCTGCCGGCCGACCTGGTCGACGAGCTGCGCGCTGCCGGCTGCTTCCGGATGCTGGTGCCGCGCAGCCACGGTGGTGCCGAACTCGAGCTGCCGGAATTCCTGGCCACGATCGAGGACCTGGCCCGGGCCGACGGCTCGGTGGGCTGGACGGCGATGATCGGCGCGGCGACCCCGATCCTGCTCGGTCACCTGCCGCCGGCCTCCTTCGACACCGTGTATGCCGCCGGGCCGGACCCGATCGTCGCGGGCACCTTCAACCCGAGCGGCACCGCGACCCCGGTCCCGGGCGGCTACCGGGTCAGCGGCCGGTGGACGTTCGCCACCGGCTGCCGGCATGCGCAGCGGTTCATCGCCCACTGCACGGTGGACGACGGGCGGCAGCCGCCGCTGCGGATGATGACGCTGCCCGCGGCCGAGGTCGAGATCGTCGACACCTGGTCGACGATGGGGCTGCGCGGCACCGGCAGTCACGACTTCACCGTTACCGACCGGTTCGTCCCGGCAGAGTGGTCGTACTCGATCTTCGAGCCGCCCGAGGTGGACTTCACCGCGCTCCGGGTGCCCGAGCTGTGCCTGTCCTCGATGGCCTTCGCCGCGGTCGCGGTGGGAATCGCGGCCGGCGCGCTGCGCGACATCAGCGACCTCGCGACGGGCAAGATCACGCTGTTCGCCGACGCGACGTTGGCGGCCAATCCGCTCTATCGCAACCAGTTCGGCGAGGCGGCGGCGGCGCTGCGGGCGGCGCGAACCCTGCTGCAGCACGACGCCGCGGACGCCTGGGCGATGGCCCTCGACGGCCGCGAGTTCGACGACCGCAGCCGGGCCCGCTTCCGCGCCGGGGCGACCTGGATCACCGCCACCGCGGCGCGCGTGGTCGACACCGCCTATCGGGCGGGCGGTGGCACGGCGCTCTACGACCGCAGCCCGCTGCAACGGCGGCTGCGCGACATCCACACCCTGACCCAGCACTTCGGCGTCAAGCTCGACACCTTCACCCTGGCCGGCGCGGTGCTGGCGGGGCAACAGGTCGACACCAGCTTCCTGTGATCAGCCAGGATGGCTGTCGATTTCCGGCATCCTCGTCCGTAGGGGTGGTGAACCCGACGGAAGGCAGGCCATGTTCACAGAGACGTTCCCGATCATCTCGGTGCCGGACACCGACACCGCGCTCCGGTTCTACCGCGATCTGCTCGGCGGCCGGGTGACCTATCAGTTCCCGGCGACCGGCCCGGCCGACTATCTCGCCCTCGACCTGGGCCCGTCCAAGCTCGGCATCGGCCGCAACCCGGAGGCGACCGAACCGACCAACCGCTTCGCCCTCTGGATCTACGTCACCAACTGCGCCGCCGCCGTCGACCACCTCCGCGCCGCCGGTGTCACGGTCACGATCGAGCCGGCCGACCAGCCCTGGGGCGAACGCACCGCCCAGGTCGAGGACTTCGACGGCAACACGGTCCACCTGGGCCAGGCCGTCGGCACGTCCGACGCTCCCTGAGACCGTCGAGTTCAGCCGGGCAGTCGGTTCGCCGTGTTTGGTGATGGGGATGCTTGGGTGTTCGTTCCCTGAGCCTGTCGAAGGGCCGACCCGATTCTGCCGCCTCGGGTTGTGCCTTTCGATGGTCAATCTGCCTTGCCCTTCGACAGGCTCAGGGAACGAACACCCTCACCTCCACGCCACCTGACCTCCGCAGACGGCACCACGATCGCCTACCGGAAGACCGGCTCGGGCCCCGCGATCATCGTGATCAGCAACGTCGCCGAGGACCAAACCGGGGTCGCCGGGCTGGCCGACGTGCTGGCCGACCACTTCACCCCTGCTGGCTCGCCCCAGCCCCGTCGCCGAACAGATCCGCACGTTCCTCCTCGGCTGACGATCATCGGGGAAGATCCAGCCGCTCAGTCCCGGCCGAATCTTCCCCACAATCCCGCGAAACCACGTGCCATCAGCACCCGCGCCGGCCTGCCCTTCGACAGGCTCAGGGAGCGAAAACCCAAACCTCAACGCCTTGTCTGCCGGCAGAAACCCGAGGCGGCCCGGCCTTCGGGTGCGCGTCGTACTCCCAACGGCGACCGCTGAGCCGACCCTCGAAAGGGAGGCCCCCGCCTCGAGTCCCTAACCAAGAAGAAGAAAGATAGGGTCAGCGGTCGCCGTTGGGAGTACGGCCGGCGCCCGGGCCGCCCTTCCACCAGTCGCGAACCCGGTTCGCCGCACTCCCCCCGACCCCGCTGATCACAGTCCCCGCCTTGTTCATCACCTTGAACAGCGGGTCGGCCGAGGTCTGGAAGTCCTGCCGGTACGACTCCGCGGCCGCCTTCACGTCGTCGCTCAGCGGCGCGTCCTTGTCGGCCGAGCGCCGCGGGTAGTTGCCGGCCAGCACGTCGGCGTAGCCGTTGCCGGCCACCCACTTCTGCAGCTCGGCGGCGCGCAGGGCGGCCATCGGGTGGGTCAGGTCGGCGGTCTGCAGGATCTTCAGGAAGCTGTCCCGGATGTCACCGCCGGACTCGTACTCGGTCGCCTGGGCCAGGAAGCCGGAGACGTCCATCTCGTCGGGGTCCTTGGCGCCGGCCAGTGAGGCGTGCACCCGGAGCGCGGCCTTCGGGTCCTGGCCGCAGAGCAGGCCGGCCCGGTCGCAGGACAGCTCCGACTTCCGGAACCACTCGTTCAGCCCGAGGATGATCGCCCGCAGCCCCCAGACGCCGATCGGCATCCACTGGATCGAGCCCGCGATGGCGATCAGCTGCAGCATCATCGTCCGATACAGCGCGTGGCCGGACAGGACATGGCCGACCTCGTGGCCGATGATGAACCGCAGCCCCTCGTGGTCCAGCAGGTCGATCATGCCGGTGGTGATCACGATGATCGGCTTGTCCAGGCCGATCGCCATCGCGTTCGGCACCGGGTCGCGGGACACGTACAGCTCGGGCACCGGGTCCAGGTCCAGCGTGGTGGCGCACTCGGTCAGCACCTGGTGCAGCTCCGGGAACTGGCGCGGCGACACCCGGATCGAGGTCGCCAGGAAGAGCAGCCGGACGCTGCGTTCACCGATCGCACCGGAGATCGCCTTGAGCACCTGATCGAAGCCGGGGATCGCGCGCAGCGCCACCAGGGCACCGCGATCGGCGGGATGTTCGTACGCGCGCGGGCTGATGTCGGGGAATCGGATCCGGCCCGGCCGCGGGGTCTCGTCGGTCATGTCTCCAGAGCGTAGTCCGCGGCTGGTCACCGCCGATGATGATCAAGGAACCGGCACGGATTCAAGACGAACCATTGACCGGCTTCCGGAGCGGGGTTTAAGCTTCCACCGAGATTCCACAGTACGGATGCAATATGTTGCAACGTGGATTATCGCGATTCATCGAAGGAGATGAGACCGATGCATGAGGGTCATCACGTGCCACGGTCGGGGGGTGATGGGGCGCGGCGGATGATCTCCCGCAAGCAGTTCCTCACCTGGGCCGGCATCACCACCGGCTCCGCCGGGCTCGCAGGCTGCGGATTCTTCTCCATCGGACCGGACCAGGGCGGCGGTGAGGAGAGCACCGGGCCGAAGGGGAAAGAGGCGCCGGCGCTGGCCGACCAGGTGGAGGCGGGCAAGCTGCCGCCGGTCGACCAACGACTGCCCAAGAGTCCTCGGGTGATCGAACCGATCGAACGCGTCGGGCAGTACGGCGGCACCCTGCAGACCGTGCTCGAGAGCACCGATGCCAGCTGGCTCTGGATGACGGTGGTCCATGATCATCTGATCACCTGGGATCCGCTGTATTCCAAGATCATCCCCAACATCGCCGAGGCGTTCGAGGTGGAAGAGGACGGCCGGGTCTATGTCTTCCATCTGCGCGAGGGGATGCGCTGGTCCGACGGCGAACCGCTCACCTCCGGCGACCTGACCTGGTGGCACGAGCACGTGCTGCTGAACAAGAGCATCACGCCGGTCGTGCCGCGGACGCTGACCGCCAACGACAAGCCGGTGCAGGTCTCGGCCAACGGCGACTGGGAGGTGACGTTCACCTTCGACACACCGAACGCCTTGTTCCTGGAGCAGATCGCGATCCACGGCCCGCCGTTCCGGCTGTTGCCGCGGCACTACCTGGAGAAGTTCCACAAGGAGTTCAACCCCGAGCTCAAGGACGACTGGGGTCCGGCCTTCCTGACCAAGATCGACGAGCTGGAGAACGTCGAGCTGCCGGTGCTCAGCGCCTGGGTGCCGAAGAACCCGCACGGTGACGGTGGTCGTCAGGTCTGGGAGCGCAACCCCTACTACTGGAAGACCGATCCCGACGGCAGCCAACTGCCCTACATCGACTCGGTGGTCTTCACCTTCTTCTCCGACGAGGGGCCGCTGCTGCTGGCGGCGGCGAACGGTGACGTCGACATCTATCAGCGGCAGGAGGTGACGATCCCGAAGAACCGGCCGGTGCTGAGTGAGGGGATGGAGCAGGGCGGCTACACGTTGATCAAGGTTCGCGAACCGAACCACAACACGATCGGCGTCTGCCTCAATCTCAACGTCAAGGACCAGGCGAAGCGGAAGATGTTTCAGAACAAGGACTTCCGGATCGGGCTCTCGCACGCGATCAACCGGCAGCAGATCATCGATCTGGTGTATCAGCGACAAGGCCGACCGTGGCAGACGGCGCCGCGGCCCGAGGTGCCGTTCTACACCTCGGAGGACTTCGGCACCCAGTACACGGAGTTCGATCTTGATCTCGCCCGGCAGCAGTTCGCCAAGGCCGGCTATTCCGAGCTCAACTCCGACAAGCGACTGCTCGGCGAGGGTGGCAAGCCGGTCGTCATCTCGGTGCTCTGCCAGTCCCGCTATCCGGATCTGATCGACGCGATGGAGTTCGTCAAGCGGACCTGGAACGAGGTCGGGATCGAGCTCCGGATCGACACCGCGAGCCCGGAACTGGTGTCCACCCGGATGGAGGCCAACGACTACGACTGCACCCTGGACAAGGGCGAGCTCGGCTATCTCGATCTGGTCGCCGATCCGCGCTGGCTGTTCGCCACCGGCGGCTCCTCGTACGCACCACTCTGGTCGCTCTGGTACGAAGGGGGCGAGCCCAATGAGGCGCCACCCGAGGCGATGCAGCAACAGATGCAGATCTACCGGGAACGGGTCGTCGGCCAGTCCGACCAACAGGCCCAGTACGCGGCGATCAAGGAGATCATCGAGATCGCCCGGGACGAGTTCTGGACGATGGGTATCAGCCTTCCCGGCGACCCCTTCTGCATCAAGACCAACCGGATCCACAACGTGCCCGGCGATGATCAGATGTGGATGTCGTTCAAGTGTCCCTATCCCGCGGTCACCAACATGACCACCTACTACCTCGACAGCTGAACCCATGCTGAGGTACGTGATCCGCCGGCTGCTCTACATGGTGCCGACGATCTTCCTGATCAGCTTGGTGGCGTTCTTGATCATCTCGCTGCCGCCGGGCGACTACCTGACCACGCTGATCACCCAGATGAGGGCCCAGGGCGGCGAGATCGATCAGGGCCGGATCGCCGCGCTGGAGTTGCGGTACGGCCTCGATTCGCCGATCTATGTCCAGTATCTCAAGTGGATGCAGGGCATCCTGGTCGGCGACTTCGGTGAGTCGTTCCAGCTGAACCGGCCGGTCACCGAGGTGCTGGCCCAGCGACTGCCGTTGACCGTGGCGATCGCGCTCTGCACGCTGATCTTCACCTGGATCATCGCGCTCCCGGTCGGCCTCTACTCGGCCGTCCGGCAATACAAGCTGGGCGACTACCTGGCGACCACGATCGGCTTCCTCGGCCTGGCGGTGCCGAACTTCCTGATCGCCCTGGTGCTGATGTATCTCGGCTACAAGTTCTTCGGGATGAGTGTCGGCGGCCTGTTCTCGCCCGACTACGTGGACGCCCGGTGGAACATCGGAAAGATCTTCGACCTGCTGAGTCACCTCTGGGTCCCGGTGGTCGTGCTCGGCATGGCCGGCACCGCGGGCCTGATCAGGATCCTGCGCGCGAATCTGCTGGACGAGCTGCGCAAGCCGTACGTGATCGCGGCCCGCGCCCGAGGCATCCCCGAGCGGAAGGTGATCTTGAAATATCCGCTGCGAGTCGCGCTCAACCCGTTCATCTCGACCATCGGCTGGGTGCTGCCGGCCCTGGTCTCCGGCGAGGTGATCGTCGCCCAGGTGCTCTCGCTGCCGACCACCGGCCCGGTGCTGCTCAGCTCGCTGCTCAGTCAGGACATGTATCTGGCCGGGTCGATCATCTTCGTCGTCTCGGTGCTCACCGTGATCGGCACGCTGCTGTCCGATTTCGCCCTGGCCTGGCTGGATCCGCGAATCCGGCTCCGGATCTCGAGGTGAGGTGATCATGACCGCAACGCTCCCTGAGCCTGTCGAAGGGCAAACCGCCTCGACGGCGCTGCTCGATCCCGTCCCTGTCATCGGCGAATCCGAGCCCGAGGCCGAGCTGTCCACCGCGAGCCAGGGTCGGCTGGTCTGGCGCGCGTTCCGTCGGCACAAGCTGGCCATGATCGGCGCCGTGATCGTGATCTTGTTCTATCTGATCGCGCTGTTCGGCGAGTTCCTGGCGCCGTACAACACCGACAGCTTCAACGACGCGTTCCCGTACGCCCCGCCGCAGGTGGTGCGGCTGGTGGACTTCAGCGGCGGTGCCCCGCAGTTCGGCCCGTACGTCAATGGCTACACGTCGAAGATGGATCCGGAATCGCTGCAGTTGGCCTACACGGTCGACCCGAGTGTGAAGATCCCGCTGCGGTTCTTCGACACCTCGGCCGAGAGCTACCGGATGTGGGGCCTGTTCGAGGGCAACGTGCACCTGATCGGGCCGGTCGACGACAAGCAGCCGATGTATCTGCTCGGCTCGGACCGCAACGGCCGCGACGTCTTGTCCCGGATCATCCACGGCACCCGGGTGTCGATGACGATCGGCCTGGTCGGCGTCGCGATCGCCTTCCTGCTCGGGGTCACCCTGGGCGGCATCTCCGGCTTCTTCGGCGGCCGGGTGGACACGGTGATCCAGCGCCTGGTCGAGTTCTTCATGTCGATTCCGACGCTGCCGCTGTGGCTCGGCCTCGCCGCCGCGGTGCCCGGCGACTGGGGGCCGATGCAGCGCTACTTCGCGATCACCTCGATCCTGGCGATCTTCGCCTGGACCGAGCTGGCCCGGGTGACCCGCGGCCGGTTCATGTCGCTGCGTGAGGAGGAGTTCGTCACCTCGGCCCGGCTGGACGGCAACCGGGCGCCGCGGATGATCTTCCGGCATCTGCTGCCGCTGTTCAGCAGTCACCTGATCGCCTCGCTGACCCTGTCGGTGCCGTCGATGATCTTGGCCGAGACGGCGCTGTCGTTCCTCGGCCTCGGGTTGCAGGCCCCGGTGGTCAGTTGGGGTGTGCTGCTGCAGGAGGCGCAGAACATCCGGGTGGTCGCGACCGCGCCCTGGCTGATGCTGCCCGGGCTCGCCGTAGTGCTCGCCGTGCTGTCCCTGAACTTCGTCGGCGACGGGCTGCGGGATGCCGCCGACCCGTACAAGAACTGAGGTGGGCTGATGTCGGATTCCCCGGTGCTGTTGGAGATCGATCGGCTGCGCACCCACTTCCAGGTCGAGGGCGGCGTGGTCCGCGCGGTGGACGGGGTGAGCCTGTCCGTGCCGGCCGGCAAGACCGTCTGCGTGGTCGGCGAATCGGGCTGCGGCAAGAGCATCACGGCCCGGTCCGTGCTGCAACTGATCGAGCGACCGGGCCGGATCGTCGACGGCCGGATCCTCTGGCTGAGCGACGAGGCCGGCGGCGAGCAGATCGACCTGGCCACGCTCGATCCCGAGGGCGAGCCGCTGCGCAAGATCCGCGGCGGCGAGATCGCGATGGTCTTCCAGGAGCCGATGGCGTCCCTGTCGCCGATGTACACGGTCGGCAACCAATTGGTCGAGGCGATCCGGGTGCACCTGCCGCTGTCCGAGGCCGAGGCCTGGGAGCGTGGCCTGGAGTTGCTCGGCCACGTCGGCATTCCGCGGCCGCAGCGGACCATGGAGAGCTATCCGTTCCAGCTGTCCGGCGGCATGTGTCAGCGGGTGATGATCGCGATCGCGCTGTCCTGCCGGCCGCGGCTGCTGATCGCCGACGAGCCGACCACCGCGCTGGACGTGACCACCCAGGCACGGATCATCGACCTGCTGGCCGACCTGCAGGCCGAGACCTCGATGGCGATGATCTTCATCACCCACGACCTCGGCGTGGTCGCCGAGATCGCCGACGAGGTGGTGGTGATGTATCTCGGCACGGTGGTCGAGCAGGGATCGGTGGACCAGATCTTCCATGACCCGCAACACCCGTACACCCGGGCGCTGCTGGCCTCCATTCCGCGGATGGGCCGCGGCACCAAGCAACGGCTGGCGACCATCCCCGGCCAGGTGCCGCACCCGTTGCGCCGGCCGCGCGGCTGCCCCTTCCACACCCGTTGCACCGAAGCGATCCCGGGGCTGTGCGACGTGCAGGATCCGCCGATGGTGGAGCTCGGCGAACGCCGCCGGGCCTGCTGCGTGCTCCATGATCAAGAACTGCTGGACCGGCACCGGTCGACCCAGGACGTCGTGGAGGTGGAACGGTGAGTACGACGACCAGCGAGTCGACCGATATCCTCAGCATCGAGGACCTGTCGATGCGGTTCCCGATCCGGGGTCACGGGCTGTTCGCCCGGACCACCGGTCATGTGCACGCGGTCAACGGCATCGATCTCTCCATCCGGAGCGGCGAGGTGCTCGGTCTGGTCGGCGAATCGGGCTGCGGCAAGACCACGCTGGGCCGGTGCATCGTGCGCAGCGAACAACCGAGCGAGGGCCGGCTGCACTACCGCCGGCCGGACGGCCGGGTGGTCGACCTGGCGGCGCTCAATGCCCGCGAGCTGCGGCCGTACCAGAATCAGGTCCGGGTGGTCTTCCAGGATCCGTTCTCGTCGCTGAACCCGCGGATGACGATCTTGGAGATCGTCGGGGATCCGTTGAGAGCGGGCGGGATCGCGCGCGGCTCGGAGCTGGAGGAGCGGGTCGCGATCATGCTCAAGCAGGTCGGCCTGTCGCCGGGGCACATGCGCCGCTATCCGCACGCGTTCTCCGGCGGCGAGCGGCAGCGGGTCAACATCGCCCGGGCGTTGATCACCGAGCCGCGGCTGGTGATCGCCGACGAGGCGGTTTCCGCGCTCGACGTGTCGGTCCGGGCGCAGGTGCTGAACCTGCTCCGTGATCTGCAGGCGGAGTTCAACCTCACCTACCTGTTCATCTCCCACGACATGTCGGTGGTGGAGAGCATCTGCGACCGGGTCGCGGTGATGTATCTGGGCAAGATCGTCGAGCTGGCCGACACCGGCGAGCTCTACGCCCGGCCGCAGCACCCGTACACCGAGGCCCTGTTGTCGGCCGTGCCGCTGCCCGATCCGCGGCTGCGCGGCTCCGGCCGGCGACACCGGCTGCCGGACAACTTCCCGGACCCGGCCAACCCGCCGTCCGGCTGCTTCTTCCACACCCGCTGTCAGTACGCCGACGAGAGCAGCTGTGTCGAGCAGCGGCCGGAACTCCGCCTCGTCGATGATCACCGCGTCGCCTGCCACCACGCCGAGAAGCTCACCCTCAGCGGCGTCGAGATCGAGAGCGCCTCGTGATGCGGCCGCACCGGACTTCGGTTCGCCACGCTGGTCGATGGGGACATGAGGGGTTTCGTTCCCTGAGCCTGTCGAAGGGCCAAGCCCGATCCACCACCCTGATGAAGGAGTCCTGACCGATGCCTACCCCCTCCAACCCGGTCGTCCTCGAGATCGACAGCGCGGTGGCCGGCCCACCGGTCGACTGGGCCGGCACCGTACTCGCCGAGCAGTTGGGCCGGGTCGGCTCCGAGTTGATCACCTCCGGCGGCGAATCGACGGTGACGATCAAGGCCGCCGATGATCTTGGTGCGGAAGACTTCCGCTACACCGCGACCGACGGCCGGCTCGTCATCCAGGCCGGGTCGGTGGTCGGCGCCGGCCAGGCCCTGATCGGACTGTCCGACCAGGTCGCCCTGCAGGGCTCGGTCGACGGCGCGATCAACCGGCTGGACGGCCAGCAGGCCGTCGCGGCCGTACCGACGCGCGGGATCATGCGGTCCTTCTCCAGCGTGGACGAGGATCTGCCGTGGTTCCATGATCGCGAGTTCTGGACCGAATACCTGGACTGGATGGCGCACTGCCGGTTCAGCCGGTTCCACCTGGCCCTCGGCATGCAGTACAACTACGGCGCCGATCGGCACGGCGCGACCGACAACTACCTCTGCTTCGCCTACCCGTTCCTGCTCGACGTCGACGGCTGGGACGTGGCGGCCGGTGGCGTCTCGGCGGAGGAGCGGCAGATCAACCTGGAGATCGTGAAGTTCGTCGCCGCCGAGACCCGGCGGCGCGGGATGAAGTTCCAGCTCGGCCTGTGGAACCACGCCTACGACTACGGCCGCGACTCCGAGCACCGGTTCCCGATCAGCGGGCTGACGCCGGAAACCCACGGCGACTACTGTGCCGCCGCGATCACCCGGCTGGTGGCCGAGGTGCCCGAGATCGACGGGTTCACCTTCCGGGTGCACTACGAGGGCGGCATCCATGATCAGGGCCACGAGGTGTTCTGGGGCAAGGTGTTCGACGCTCTCGCGGCAACCGGGCGCGAGCTCGAGGTCGACATGCATGCCAAGGGAGTTGATCAAGCCCTGCTCGACGCCGTCGATCAGCCGACGCTGCATCCGGTGCTGTCGGCCAAATACTGGGCCGAGCACCAGGGCCTGCCGTACCACCAGACGACGATCCGCAAGCGCGAGGAGGCCAAGCCGATCCCGCCGGGCAAGGAGATGACGGCGATCACCGAGTTCTCCCGCCGGTTCACCCGCTACGGCTACGGCGACTTCCTGAACGAAGATCGACAGGCCGATCTGATCTTCCGGGTCTGGCCCGGCACCCAGAAGCTGCTGCTCTGGGGCGACCCGGCGCACGCGGCCGGCTACGGCCGGCTGTCCACCTTCGCCGGCTCCCGCGGCGTTGACATCTGCGAGCCGCTGTATTTCAAGGGCCGCAAGGGATCCGGCCGGCCGGGCAAGCGCGACCCGTACGTCGATCCGGAGCTCCAGTTGGGACTGCGCGACTGGACCAAGTACAAGTACACCTACCTGCTCTGGGGCCGGCTGCTGTTCAATCCCGATGCCTCCTCGGACGAATGGGTCGGCCACCTGCGGGACACCTACGGCGACGCGGCCGAGGCGGTGGAGAACGCCCTCGCACCGCTCAGCCGGATCCTGCCGTTGATCACCGTCGTGCACGGCGTCGGCGGGTCCAACAACGGCTACTGGCCCGAGGTCTACACCAACCTGCCGATCACCGACGGCGTGCATCCCGGGCACTACCGGGATACCGACGACCCGCCGCGCTGGGGCACGGTCAGCCCGTTCGATCCGACCCAGTTCTACGTGATCGACGGCTACGCCGATGATCTTGCCGCCGGGAAGCTGGACGGCCGCTACACGCCGGTCGAGGTCGGTGCCTGGCTCGAGGGGATGACCGAGGCCGCGACCGGGCCGCTGGAATCGCTGCGCGCGGTCGCCGATCCGACGCCGCAACTGCGCCGGGCCCTGATCGACCTGGAGATCCAGCACCGGCTGGGCCGCTATTTCGCCGCCAAGTTCCGGGCCGCCGCCGACTACGCCGTCTACCGCACCAGCCGCAACGTGGCCTCGCTGCGGCAGGCCGTCGAGCACAACCGGGCCGCCCTGAGGGCGTACGCGGAGATCCTGCCGATCGTCGACGGGATCTACCAGATCGACCTGCGGTTCGGCCCGGAACGCAACGAGCACGGCCACTGGGCCGACCGGCTGCCTGCCCTCGAGCAGGACGTCATCTCGATGGAGGCCGAGCTCGCGGCGGCCGCTGCCGACTCCACGTCGGAGGGGGAACCGGTGGCGCACCCGGTCCGCCCGGCCCAGACCGGGATCCGGCACGAGCCGCCGAAGACGTATGCCCGCGGCGAGGATCTGGTGATCGCGGTGCAGGCCGACCCGGTCGTGACCGGGGTGCGCCTGAACTATCGCCACGTGAACCAGGCCGAGCAGTTCGAGAGCGTCGTCCTGGAGTCGGCGAACGGCGGTTATGAAGGCACCATCCCCGCCGCCTACACCTCCGCCACCTATCCGCTGATGTACTTCTTCACCGTCGACCACGGCGCGGGTGACCAGGGAGCGGGCGGCAGCACCGTGCACCCCGGCTTCGCCCCGGACCTCGCCAACCAGCCCTACTACCTGCTGACCAGCGACCAGTTCGTCGGCGGCCCGATCGCCCGCGCCGCGGGCTGAGCGGACGCGACCGTTCTCGGCGGACGCGACTACCACAGCGGTCGCGCCAGCCGAGACCGGTCGCGGCTGCGATCGGTCGGCGGACGCGACTACTACAGCGGTCGCGTGGGCCGACAAGAGTCGCGCGGCTAGCCGAGCCTCGCGCGGCCCGGGCCAGCGCTCGACCGTCCACCGACGCGGCCCTTACCGGCCGACGCGACCGTTGCAGCAGTCGCGTCAGCTGCCAACAGTCGCGGCGGCGGGTAGGCAAGCGCGGCGCGAGTAGCGGTGCGGGATTGCCTGTGCTCCGCGCGATCGCTTTCGGTCGGCGCGACCGTTGCAGCAGTCGCGTCAGCCGACAACGGTCGCGACTGGAAACCCTCCGCCGACTTATCCACAGATTCGGGGGTCGTGGGTGGCGGTGCTGGGCCTTCCCTGGTGGAGTCCGGTGGCATGAGTGAAGTTGTCATCGCACGGCAGTTGATCGAGCGGGGCTACGGGCATGACGAGATCGCCCGGCTGATCCGGCGGCGGGAGCTGACCCGGGTCCGGCGCGGCGCGTACGCGTGGAGCGACACGGGCAATCGGCGGGCCCGGCATCGGCGGTTGATCGACGCGGCCCTCCGGCTGAGTAGTACCGACGTCGTGGTCAGTCACCTGTCGGCGGCGGCCCTGCACGGCCTGCCGTTCTATCGGGATACGCCGAACCGGGTGCATCTCAGCCGCGACGGACGCAACGGCGGCTACGTCCGCGGCAGCGTGCACCTGCATGCCGTGCCGCTCACTGCCGACGACCGGACCGTACTCGACGGACGCCCAGTGACCTCGCTCGCCAGAACCGTGGTCGACATTGCTCGGCTGCTCCACGACCGCCGGGCCGTCGCCCACGCCGACGCCGCGCTGGCGATCGGCCTGACAGCTGCGGAAACGGAACCGGTGCTGGAGTTGTTCCAGGGACACCCTGGGATCGGTCGGGCGCGCCGCGTCATCGCATTCGCGGACGGGAGGAGCGAGAGCGCCGGAGAGTCGGAGAGCCGGGTGTTGCTGGCCGACCTCGGATTGCCGGCGCCGACCCTGCAGTACAAGGTGTTCGCCCCGACCGGTGAGCTGGTCGGCCGCTGCGACTACGCGTGGGAGGAGCACCGGACCCTCGGGGAGTTCGACGGCTTGATCAAGTACGGCAGGCTGCTCAAGCCCGGCGAGACGAGCTCGGACGCGGTCGTCGCCGAGAAGATCCGCGAGGACGCCCTGCGTGACCTCGGCTGGCAGGTAGTCCGCTGGATCTGGGACGACCTGGCCAGGCCTGCTCTGATCGCCGACCGTCTCCGCCGTGCTTTCGCCCGCTCCGCCCGCACCACATGATCGCCCGCGCCGCCTCCGCCGATCGCCTGATGCCAGCCGAATCAGCGACTTGGTCGCCCGTCCCATCATCATCGCGACTCTCGGCAATCTTCCGCCAGCCTCGCTCGCCCCACGGCTGAGGCAGATATTCGCCCCGCCGCGACTGCCATCGGCAGCCGCGACTGTTGTAGCGGTCGCGTCAATCGGCAACGGTCGCGTCCATCACGGATCCGGCCAACAGCGTTCCGACCGAGAGTTGCCTCCGGCACGCTCTCCAAGCCGACGCTGTCGTCGGAGTAGAGGTCGGTCGCCAGCGCGCTCGCGCGGCAAGGCTTGCCAATCTTTGGTGGGCCTCCGCCGGCGCGACTGTCATCGGCTGACGCGACCGCTGTAGCGGTCGCGGCGACAGGCAACGGTCGCGTCGGGGGACCAGCTAGCGAAGCTCGGCCCGACGCCGGTCGCGTCGGCGGCCGGAAAGGATGCTGGGCGGGTCCGGCCAGCCCAGGATTGGCGCGGTACCTCACTGAGCGGGTAGCCTGCCTTGTCGGTGTGCGCTTCGGCGCCGGCGATCGGGTCGGCTCACGGATGGGTCGGCCCACAGCATTCGCCCTCCTGCCACGGGGACGTCCCGTGGCCGCCGAGACCAGAGGAGGTGGAGTTCGCGCATGCGTAAGTACGAAATCATGGTCATTCTCGACCCTGACACCGAAGAGCGGTCCGTCCAGTCGACGCTCGAGCAGTACCTGAAGATCATCACGAACGGTGGCGGAAGCGTCGAGAACCTGGACATCTGGGGTCGTCGCCGGCTGGCGTACGAGATCCAGAAGAAGTCCGAGGGGATCTACGCGGTGATCGACGTGACCGCGACGCCGGACGACGTGAAGGAACTGAGCCGTCAGTTCTCGATCAACGAGTCGATCATGCGGACCAAGGTCATCCGGCCCGAACTGCACTGACGACACAGTTGCACCGAACAGCCCAACTGCACTGAAAGCTCGGCGCGCGGGGGACTTGTCCACAGATTGCGGCCGTCGGGGTGTCGATGTCAGCCGATGCTGGCACCCTGGTGACCTACCGCAAACCGCACTAGCTTGACGGAGATCAACGATGGCAGGCGATACCCAGATCACGCTGGTCGGCAATCTCACCGCCGACCCGGAACTTCGCTTCACCCCTTCGGGTGCGGCGGTGGCCAACTTCACCGTCGCGTCGACCCCGCGCACGTTCGACCGGCAGACCAGCGAGTGGAAAGACGGCGAGGCGATGTTCCTCAACTGCGCCGTCTGGCGGCAGGCTGCTGAGAACGTCGCCGAGTCGCTGCAGAAGGGCATGCGGGTCATCGTCCAGGGCCGGCTGAAGTCACGGAGCTACGAGACCCGCGAGGGTGAGCGGCGCACCGTCTTCGAGGTCGACGTGGACGAGATCGGTCCGGCCCTGCGCTACGCGTCGGCCAAGATCACCCGCAACCCGAGCGGCCAGGGCGGTCAAGGCCGTCAGGGCGGCGGAGGTTACAGCGGCGGCGGTGGTGGCGGGGGCTACGGCGGCGGTGGTGGAAACACCGGCGGCGGCGAGGATCCCTGGGCCTCCGGAGCACCGGCCGCACCGCGCGGTGGCAACAACCAGCCGGCCGGGGCCGACCCGTGGTCGACTCCGCAGGGCGACGAACCGCCGTTCTGATCAACCAAGTATCCATCCATTAGGCACATTCCGGCCGGGGAGACAGGCCCGGGCCGGGCTCAGAGAAGGAGAGCACCACAATGGCCAACACACCGCCTGTTCAGCGCAAGCCGAATAAGAAGAAGTCGAATCCGCTGAAGGCCGGCCAACACATCGACTACAAGGACGTCAACACCCTGCGCAAGTTCATCTCCGAGCGCGGCAAGATCCGCGCCCGGCGGGTGACCGGACTCAGTGTCCAGGAGCAGCGCATGGTGGCGATCGCGATCAAGAACGCCCGCGAGGTGGCCCTGCTGCCGTACGCCTCGACGGCGCGCTGAGTCGAAGGAGGCTGACCAACCATGAAGCTCATTCTGACCGCCGCTGTGGACAATCTCGGCGTCGCCGGTGACATCGTCGAGGTGAAGGACGGCTACGGCCGCAACTTCCTGATCCCGCGTCACTTCGCCATCCGTTGGACCAAGGGTGGCGAGAAGCAGATCGACGGCATCAAGCGGAGCCGGGACGCCCGGGAGATCCGTGGCCTCGACCATGCCCAGGAGATCCGGTCCCAGATCGAGGGCCTGACCATCCAGCTCGAGCGGAAGGCCGGCGAGACCGGCAAGCTGTTCGGCGCTATCACGTCGGCCGACCTGGTCGGCGCGATCAAGAAGTCCGGTGGTCCCTCGTTGGACAAGCGGTCGATCGAGATCGCGAAGCCGATCAAGACCGTCGGTAGTCACACCGTCGGTGTGAAGCTGCACGACGCGGTGACCGCGCACCTGCCGGTCACGGTCGTCGCCGGCTGAACCACGACCCGACGCAACGGTCCCGCACCCCGAGCAGGGGTCCGGGACCGTTGCCGTTCTTTCGCCCCGACTTGTCTGCGGGTGTCGGCGTCGACACCTAGTCTCAGCCGCATGGCTGAGCCGAATACCGCATCGGCCGGATCCAGCGGTCCGGCCTTGTCCACGTTGCTGGCGCAGGCGCTGATCGCGTACCGGATCGAGCTGGACAACGAGTTCGAGCTGCGGCTGCGTCGATCCGGGTTCGCCGGCTTCAAGCTGCCGGTCGAGTTCTGGCCACTGCTCCGGTACGTCGACGACGCCGGCACCCCGATCGCGGTGCTGCTCGAGCAGACCGGCCGGTCGCGGCGGGAGCTGTTTCCGGCGATCGGCGGTGTCGAGCGTTGGGGCTACGTCGAGGTGAGGCTGGCGGCCGACGTCCTGGCCCGCCGCCCGCGCAAGGACGGCTACGGCAGCGGTCGCCGGCTGCGGCCGGGCGCGGTGCTCACTCCGACGCCGGCCGGCCGCCGGGCGCGGGAACTCTGGCCGCCGGTCATCGCCGCCATGGGGGATCGGTGGCTGGAGCGATTCGGCCCGGGCGTGCTGGCCGGACTCGATGCGTCGCTGACCCGGGTCACCGGCAACGCGGCGGGCTCGCTCGCCGACCGGCTGGCGGCGACGCTGCAGGCCTTCGCCGGCGAAGTTGAGGCCGACTCGCCGGTGCCGATGCGGATCGCCGCCAACTTCCTGCCTGCCTTGGCCGCCGACCCGATCCCGGTCCGGGAGCTGCCCCGACGGACCGGCATCACCGGTCGGCCGGTGGCGCCGGCGCTCGGCGCGTTGGCCCGGGCGGGGCTGATCACGAGCGGCCCGGTCGCGGCGGGACGGGGCAAGGCCGTGGGCCTGACCCCGGCCGGCCTCGAAGAGCAGGCCGCCTTCGCCGATCGGGTGGCGGCGGTCGAACAGGCCTGGCGGGACCGTCACGGCGGTGCGGTGATCACATCCCTGCGCGACACCCTCGACGCGCTGCTGCCCCGGCTCGCCGACGGTCTGCGTCCGCCGGAGCACGGGTGGCGGGCGGACCGGGAGTACGCGGCGCAGACCCGCGCCATCCTGGACGACCCTCGCTCCGGCCTGCCCCGCCATCCGATCGGCCCTTGGCTCACCACCAGCTGACCGCCGACCGCTGCCTGCTTGTTCCGTTCCCTGAGCCTGTTGAAGGCAGGCCCGATGATCCTCGCAGCGCACCACAGCGAGCGACACGACCGGGCTTGCCCTTCGACAAGCTCAGGGAACGGAACAAGCGGGAAGCGACAGGCGGTCTGACTCAGGGAACGAAGGCGGGGGTTGCCAGACGCGGAACGGCCGGGTTACGTTGTAAGCGCTTACAGTGATGGCGACCACAGTGAGGTGGTGAAGCAATGGAGCAACCACCGGCGGCGCCCGGGACGGTCACGATCTATTCAGTGGCCGAGCGGGCCGGGGTCTCCATCGCGACCGTCTCCCGCGTGCTCAGCGGCCAGAGCCCGGTCTCCGACACCGCCCGGGACAAGGTGCTGACGGCGGTCCGGCAACTCAACTATGTGCCGCAGAGCTCGGCCCGCAGCCTGGCCAGCCGCCGGCATCGCGCGTACGCACTCGTGATCGGAGCCCTGACCGGGCCGTACTACTCCGAGTTGATCATGGGTTTCGAGGAGGCGGCGACCGGACACGGGCAGAGCGTGCTGCTGATGGTCGCCGGCCCGCGGAAGGATCCGCTGCAGGACCTGGCCGAGCTGCGCGGCCGGGTCGACGGCGTGCTGGTCGCGCACTTCAGCGCTCCCGCCGAACTGCTGGCCGAGCTCGGCAGCCGACTGCCGGTGGTCGCGGTCGGCCGCGACCCGATCCCCGGCTGTGACCTGGTCGGCAGCGAGAACGTCAGCAGTGCGGCGGCGATCACCCGACACCTGATCTCCCTCGGCCGGACGAAGTTGATCTACGTCGGCGACCCGGACGGCTCGACCGATGTCCGGGACCGCCACCGGGGCTTCGTCGAGGCGCACCGGGATGCCGGCCTCCGGCCGCGCAAGGCGACGCTGCGGGTGCCGCAGACGGAGGAGGGCGGCGCGTCGGTGGTGGACCGGATCCATCGCCGGCTGGCCACCATCGACGGCCTGGTCTGCGCCAACGACGAGCTGGCGTTGTCGATCATGGACGGGCTGCGTCGCCGCGGTGTGCTGCTGCCGGACCAGTTGGCAGTCGTCGGCTGGGACGACGTCTCCGCCGCTCGTTATGTGGTCCCCGGCCTGACCACGGTACGGCAGCCGGTGCGTGAGATGGGCCGGGCGGCGGCCGAGCTGCTGCAAGCCCGGGCCGAGGGGGCGCCGCCGCAGCAGCCGCGAATCCTGCCCACCGAAGCGATCATCCGGGAGTCCTGTGGTGCAGGGCCGACGGGGGAGAGAAGACGATCATGAAAAAGATTCTGGCCGCTATCGCCGTGGTCCTGCTCGCGATCGGCGCCGGCTGCGCCAACATCGGCAAGGAGCAGGCGCCGGCCGCGGAGACCGCGATGATCGACCAGTTGATCTTGCCGGCGGAGAGCGACGGCAAGGTGCAGGGCCTGGTCACCTACAACCCGTTCTCGCCGTCGGCGCTCACCCGGACCTGGCTCTACGAGCCGCTGATGATCAGAAACACCTACACCTGCGAGATGATGCCCTGGCTGGCCACCGGCTATGAATGGCGCGACCCACTGACCCTGGTGCTGCAGCTCAGGGAGGGCGTGAAGTGGAGCGACGGCACGCCGTTCACCGCCGACGATGTGGTGTTCACCTTCGAGGCGGCGAAGAAGTATCCGTCCGCCGACACCGCCGGGATCTGGACCGACGCCCTCGGCGGCGCCGCTACCGGGGTCGAGGCCGAGGGCAACACGGTGACGATCACCTTCGACGCTCCCGCGCCGAACAAGCTGGACGGCATCGTCACCGAGATGAAGATGCTGCCGAAGCACCTCTACGGCTCCGTCGGTGACGTCACGAAATACGTCGACAAGTTGCCGGTCGGCACCGGACCGTTCGTGGTCGACTCCTACAACGGTCGTCGGCTGACCCTGACCCGGAACCCGGACTACTGGCAGGCCGATCTGATCAAGGTCGACAAGCTGGTGCTCGAGGGGCAGTTCCAGGACCCGAACACCGCCGCGCTGAAGCTGCGCTCCGGAGAGTTGGACTGGTTCACCGGCGACATCCCCAACCCGGCCGTGTCGGTTCGCCAGGAGGGAAAGACGGACTTCTTCTACTCGCCGGCCGGGGTCACCGTCGTCGCCCCGAATCATGATCGCGCTCCGCTGAACGATCGAGCGTTCCGCGAGGCGCTGGCGTACGCGATCAATCGGGACGAGGCGACGCTCAAGGCGACCTACGGCGTGATGAAGCCGGCCAGCCAGACCATGCTCAAGCTGCCGATGCAGGCGGCCGAACTGCCGGATCAGTTCAAGGAGTCCGGCGGCTACGTCCCCTTCGATCCGGCTCGCGCCGAGCAGCTGCTCGACGAGGCCGGCTATCGCAAGGGGCCGGACGGGATGCGGACCGACCCGTCGGGCAAGCCGCTGAAGCTCGTGTTCAGCGTGCAGGCCGGCTGGGTCGACTACCTGGCGGTCGTCGACACGGTCGTGCGCAACTGGCAGGCGATCGGGATCGGGGTCAAGACCGTCACCACCGACCCGACCGCGGTGGATGCCCAGAAGAAGGCCGGCGACTTCGACTTCGTGCTCGAATACATCGGCGGCGGCTGCATCCGCTCCCGGGAATGGGGCACCCGGTTGGTCTCCAACCAGATCTCGGACGGCAAGACGGTCAAGAACAACGTCTCCCGCTACCGCAGCAAGGACGTCGACGGCATCGTCGCCGCGATGGAGGCGACGACGGATCCGGTGGAGATCAAGAAGGGCTCCGACGGCCTGGTCGACATCTTCATGACCGAGTTCCCGGTGATCGCGATCAACTATGCTCCGTCCCGGCTCGTCTTTCGGAACCAGGCGATCACCGGCTGGCCGACCGAGGCCGCGCCCTATCCGGTCGACTACCCGCTCGTCGTGCTGACCCACCTCAGAGCGAAGCAGTGACCGGGTAGCCGGATCATGAAGTACTACCTCAGCAAGATCGGCTACTTCCTCCTGACGGTGTGGGCGGCGATCACGCTCAACTTCCTGATCCCCCGGTTCCAGCCGGGCGACCCGGCGGAGGTGATGGTACGCCGGCTGACCAGCAAGTCCGGGAACATGGAGCTTGATCAGAACCAGGTGGCCGCGGTGCGCGCGATGCTGGGATCCCCGGAGGGGAACCTGATCACCCAGTACGGGCACTATCTGGGTGAGCTGGCCCAGGGTCACCTCGGCGTCTCGTTCACCTACTACCCGTTTCCGGTCGCGGAGGTGATCGGCAATGCATTGCCCTGGACGATCGGCCTGATCGGCGTCACCCAACTGATCGCCTTCCTGGTCGGCGTCCTGCTCGGCGCGTTCGCCGCGTGGCGCCGGAACAGCGCCTTCGACTCCGTGGTGTCGATCGGGTCGACGTTCGTCGGCAACCTGCAGTCGTTCTGGATCGGCCTGTTGATCTTGCTGCTGTTCGCCTACCAGCTGGGCTGGTTCCCGACCGCCGGTGGCTACGGCGGCTACACCACGCCGGGCTGGAATCCGCTCTTCGTCGCCGACGTGATCGCGCACGCCTTCCTGCCGGCCCTGACCCTGTTGATCACCGCGCCGATCGGCTTCATCCTCGGCATGCGCAATACCATGGTGCAGACCCTGGGCGAGGACTACATCCGGCTGGCCCAGGCGCAGGGCCTCTCCGACCGCACGGTTGCGTTGTCCTACGGCGCCCGGAACGCATTGCTGCCGAGCATCACCACCTTCGCCATCTCGCTCGGTGCGCTGATCGGCGGCTCGGTCCTGATCGAGGACCTGTACGACTACCCCGGGATGGGCCGGCTGCTCGCCGAGGCGACCGCCAACCGCGACTTCCCGCTGATGCAGGCCGTCCTGCTGTTCATGATCATGGCGGTGCTGATCGCCAACCTCGCCGCCGATCTGCTCTACGGTGTGCTCGATCCACGCGCCCGGAAGGCGGCCTGAGATGACCACTCCGGAACCCACCGCCCTCGGTGCCGGTGCTCGGCCGGTCGACGTACCGCCGCCCGGGACGGCTGCCGGCGACCGGCCGGCCTCGACCCGGCCGCCGCACTGGTGGCAGATCATCTGGTCCAGCGGCAAGGCCCGGATCGGCCTGATCATCGTCGGGTTGTTCGTGCTGGTGGCGATCGCGGCGCCGATCGTCGCCCCGTACAACCCGCAGGACGGCTCTTTCGCGCCGCTGCTGGCGCCTGGTCTCGCACACCCGATGGGTACCACCTCGCAGGGCTACGACATCTTCTCCCAGTTCATCTTCGGCACCCGGCTGTCGCTGCTGGTCGGGCTGCTCGGCGGCGCGTTCGCGACCGTGATCGCCGTGGTGATCGGACTGATCTCCGGTTACGCCGAGGGCACGGTGGTGGACAACGTGCTGTCCTTCTTCACCAACCTGGCCCTGGTCGTGCCGGTGCTGCCGCTGATGATGGTGATCATCGCCTACAGCGAGGTGCGCGGCCTCGGCCTGATGGTCTTCGTCATCGGGATCACCAGCTGGGCCGGTGCGGCCCGGGCGAAGCGGGCGCAGATCATCAGCCTGCGCAGCCGCGAGTTCGTGACCGCGGCGCGCTACTCCGGCGACAAGCCGCTGCGGATCGTCTTCGCCGAGATCATGCCGAACATGACCTCGCTGGTGGTCTCCGGCTTCATCGGTGCCGCCTCCGGCGCGATCGCGGCCGAGGCCGGGCTGTCGTTCCTCGGCTTCGGCGACCCGATCTCGGTCAGCTGGGGCCAGATGTTGCAACTGGCCAACGCCAACGGCGCCCTGGTGCAGGGCTTCTGGGTCTGGCTGATGGTGCCGGGCCTGGCGCTGGCCGTGTTGATCACCGCCCTGACCTTCGTCAACTTCGGCGTCGACCTGCTGAGCAATCCGCAGCTGCGGGAGGGCTGAGATGACCGAGTCACTGTTGACGGTCCGCGACCTCACCGTCCGGTACGAGCCCCGGCTGCACCCGGCGATGACCGCCGTCGACGACGTGTCGTTCGACCTCGGCGACGGTGAGTTCGTCGGCCTGGTCGGCGAGTCCGGATCCGGGAAGTCGACCCTCGGGCTGACCCTGCTCCGGCTGTTGCAGCCGCCGGCCCGGGTCGCTTCCGGCACCGTGAACTTCGCCGGTCAGGACCTGCTCGGCCTGGACGATGATCAACTCCGGGCCACCCGGTGGCGGGACCTGTCCACGGTCTTCCAGTCCAGCATGAACTGCCTCAACCCGGTGGTCCGGATCCAGCGCACGTTCGACGACGTGATGGCCGCACACACCCGGTGGGACCGGACCAAGATCAGGAGCCGCTCGCACGAGGCGATGGAGCTGGTGCAGATCGACCCGCGGTTCCTCCGCGCATTCCCGCACGAGCTGTCCGGCGGGATGCGGCAGCGGGTCAACCTGGCCCTGGCCCTGGTGCTTGAGCCGCGCCTGGTGCTGCTGGACGAGCCGACGACCGGCCTGGACGTCCTGGTCCAGCGGACCATCCTGGACAACATCCGTGAACTGCAACGCAGCCAGGGCTTCACCGTGCTGTTCATCTCGCACGATCTCGGCACGGTGCTGGAGACCGCGGATCGGATCATGATCATGCAGGACGGGGCCGTGGTGGAGCGGGCCACCCCGGCGGAGCTGTTGGCCGGTCCACGCCATCCGTACACGCGGCAGCTGCTCGGCTCATACCTGCGGACCTTCGAGGCGCCCGGCCAGACGAGCGTCCGGTCGGCCGACCGAGCCGGGACGATCATCGAGGTCCGTGACGTGGCGAAGCGGTTCCGCCGGCGGTCCGGTCTGCGCACGACCATCGTCGACGCCGTCGACGGGGTCGGCTTCGAGCTGCGAACGGGCGAGGTCACCGCCCTGGTCGGCGCCAGCGGCAGCGGCAAGAGCACCCTGGCCAAGTTGATCACCGGTGCCGAGCGGCCGACGACCGGCTCGGTGATCTTCCACGGTGATTCCGGCGAGCTGCCGGTGACCGGGCTGCGCGGCTCGGCGCTGGCCCGGTTCCGCCGCGACGTCCAGCACGTGTTCCAGGACCCGTACGCGGCGCTGAACCCGGCCCGGACCGTCGGCTACTACCTCAGCCGACCGGTCCGGAACTTCGACCGGATCCGCGGCGCCGCGGTGCCGGAGCGGGTCGTCGAGCTGTTGGACTCGGTCGGTCTGACTCCCGGCACGAGCTTCCTGAATCGCTTCCCACACGAGCTTTCCGGCGGTCAACGGCAACGGGTGGTGATCGCCCGGGCGTTGGCCTCCCGGCCGAAGTTGATCATCGCCGACGAGCCGATAGCCAGCCTGGACGTGTCCATCCGGGCGGAGATCCTGACCCTGTTGAAGGCGCTGGTCGACGATCAGGGCGTCGGCATCCTCTACATCACCCACGACCTGCTGAGCGCTCGGATGCTGGCCGATCGGGTGCTGGTGCTGAGCGCCGGCCACCTGGTCGAGTCCGGCGACGCCCAGGACGTGATCAACCACCCACAGGACGACTACACCCGGCGGCTGCTGGCTGCGATTCCGCAGCCCAGCCGCCGCGCCGACTGACCCGGTTCGCTGCCAGGGCTCGCATCCGGCGTGTTCGGCCGGGATCCGTTCGGGCCCTTGCCAGGGGATGCATAACGGCGTTACGCTCCATATGTCGAGATAATCTTCGATATATCGGAGATAGGAGTCAACGTGCGACGACTATCGCGCTCCCTGCTGGGGCTCTCAGTCATCCTGGTCCTGGTCGCGGCGTTCGCCACCACCGGCGCGGCCGCCGCCTCACCCGCGGACCGGCCGGCCGACGCGCGGACCACGGCCGCCCTCCCCGACGACGTGTTCCTCACCGCCAAGAACGGCGGCAACACGGTCGCGGCGACGATCCGCGAGGCTCAAGCCCGCGCCGACGGCTACCGGCACGTCGATACGCCGGCGATGATCGACCGGTTGAAACAGCTGAACGTCACGATGTTCACCTATGACATCTGGGAGGGCGCGCATGACTGGGACGATCTCGTGACCGAGTTCGCACCCGCCGCGCAGGTCGCCGGGATCGACGTCATGGTCTATCTCGTCCCGCCGTCGGAATGCTTCCTGAATCCCAAGCCGCATCTGGCGGGTCGCTGCTCGCGGCCGTTCGAGCTGGACTACGTCAGGTGGGCCGAAGAGATCGCGCAGTTGTCGATCACGCACCCGAACGTGAAGTCCTGGGCCATCGACGACTTCCTCAGCGGCCCGGTGAATCAAGACCTGTTCACCAACGAGTATCTGGCCGAGATCGAGAATGCGCAGAACGCGATCAATCCCGACCTCAAGTGGTATGTCACGCTCTATCCGGGCGAGATCAACCCGGATTCGATGAACCGGATCAAGGACTCGTTGGACGGCGTGATCTACGTCCACTTCGTCCACGGGTCGACGATCGACTCGAGCCAGGTCGAGGCAGGTCTTGATCAAGTCCTCAAGGTGACCCAGCAGGCCGGCCAGGAGCTCGTCATGTTGGCCTACTTCGGCCGGTTCCTCGACGGCCTGGTGCACCCGAGCGAGCGCTACGTGGCCGACGTGCTGGCGCGGGCGGAGCCGTACCTGATGGACGGTCGGCTGCAGGGCTTCATGGCCTACGGCGCGCCGCTGGATGCGCTGAGCCAGCAGCCGGGCACCGACTACCGGGCGCACTCCGGGATGGGCAGCCTGAGCTTCTCGATCAGCAACAACGTGCCCACGGCGCCCGGGAACTATGCCGCGGCGACCCAGCGGGTCGCGGTCGACGCCGACGCCGCGAAGAAGACGATCAGCTTCAAGCACACCGACTACCAGGAGGGCGGCGATGCCGGCTTCCAACTCAAGCAGTTGCTGGTGGACGGGCAGGTCGTCTGGAGCCAGGACTTCACGGTGGACACCGAGGAGGTCTGGCACGACCAGACGGTCGATGTCACCAGCGTGCTGGCCGGCAAGACCTCGGCCGACGTCACCTTTCGGCTGTTCCACCAACAGGGCGTCACCTTCGGGGCCAATGACACCCGGTTCGACGCCGTGACCGGCATCGGCCTGACGATCACCAACGGCGGGTTCGAGCAGCCCACCGGCTGGACGATGAGCCGCAACGCGACCCAACTGCATTCATTCGTTGACATCTTCTCGCCGGCCCGCCCGGCCAAGATCTTCAACGCGATCAGCAAGGGGTACGCGCACCTCCGGGGCACGACGCACACGCCGCTGGCGGAGCCGTCCTTCCCCGGGTTGCAGATCAGCCCGGCGAACCGGGCGATGACCGGCAACGGTCGGCTGAGTTTCACCGTCCCGCGCGGGGTGACCGTTGCGCCGAACACCTGCGCCTCGGCCGCGCAGGTGATGCAGGTCGACGCGGGTTCATCCCGCTACGAGATCGACTTCTGGCACTCGGATCCGGTAGCCGGAATCGGCGGCCAGTACTTCAAGCAGCTGTTGATCGACGGCGTCAACATCTGGAACCGCGACCTGGGCGACTCCTGGCCCTGGTTCTACATCCAGGGATCCGATCATCAGGGTCCGATCGACATCACCGAGTTCGTCAAGGGCAGGAGTTCGGTGAAGATCGAATACCGGATGTGCTCCGGCTCGAGCTCGGTGTTCCATCTGGATGTGCTGGACTACAAGATCGACAACCTCAAGACGATCGGGCTGGGCCTGAAGAACGGCGGCTTCGAGGACGACAGCAGTTGGACCCTCACCGGCTCCGGCCCGGTCTCGGTCGCCTTGGCCAACTGAGCGGCCCGCCGGGTCACGCCGCCGAGAGCCGGGTGATCACCGCCTCGGCCAGTTGTTCGGCGGCCAGGCCGGTCACTTCGAGCTCGATCACCGTCCAGCCGGACCGGCTCAACACCCGCCGGGTCAGGACGGCCTCCTGGCGGAGGTGCTCGGCGGCGGTCTCGAGGTCGACGACGTGGGTCGTGCCCGGAGCGGCCTTTAGCTTGCCGACATACCACTCGAGCCACTCCGGGCTCTCCCGCTCGGTGGCCCGGCGCAGCGTCGTCAGCGGGTCGTCGATCAGTTGGACGATGATCACCTCGGTCGGCTGGGCCACCCGGGCCAGGGCGTGGACGATCTCGGTGACCTCGTCCTCGCCGTGACCCCAGGCCCGCAGCGACGGGATGAACGGGAGCAGGGCATCGGTGATCAACAGTTCGACACCGTCATCGCGGGCCTGCTGCAGGTAGCTCCGGGTCGCCTCGATCAGCGTCTCGGGCCGGACCGATCCGGCACCGCCGGCGAACTCCGCGGCAACCTGGGCGAAGGCGGGCCGGGTCAGGATCTGCTCCTCGGCGAAGTGATCAACGACGACACCCACCGCCGCGTAGCGATCGACCAGTGCCCGGCACAGGGTGGACTTGCCGGCGCCGGGGCTGCCGATGACGGAGATCAAGCGGGTCACCGGGCCAGCCTGCCAGGCCCCGGGCGTCGGGTCAGCGGGGCCAGGAAGGGGAGCGACCGAGCAGGGCAACGATCCGATCGAGCGGCGAGGCGTCGTCGTCGTACGGCTGGGCCGGCCCGAACACCGCGCCCGGCGCCCGCCGGGACTCGTCGTCCGGGATCTGCTGCGCGAGCTTGAGCACCGGCTTGGTGAGCTCGTCGTCGATCGTGATCGGCAGACCGAGGGTGCGGGCCAGATCCCAGGCGTGCACGACGCCGTCGACCAGTTGCATCAGCACGGCCTGCTGACCCGGGAACTCGCGCTCCGTTGTCAGCAGCGGCAGCGCGAAGGAGCGATCCAGCACGCCGGGCTCGGCGAAGGCGGCGAGCAGGTCATCGGTCGCCGCGACATAGTCCGACACCGGGTCGGCGCGATTGTCGTCGTGGGCCCAGGCCGCCGGATCGGAGCCCTGGCCGCGAGCGGCGGCCGCGAACCCGTGGTTCTCCGAGGTCAGGTGATCGAGGAGTTGGCGCAGGTTCCAGTCGGCGCAGGGAGTCGGCAGCGTGAGTTGCTCCCGGTCGGCCTGCCGGGCGAGGTCGGAGGTCAGCCGGGCGGCGACAGCGTGCTGGGTGATCAAGGACTCTGTAAGCATGAGTAGATCATAAGCACACGACTATCATCTGTCCAGCGGTATCGTCGGGGCATGGCGATGAGTTCGCGGCCGGACCTCGCGGCCATGCTGGTCCCCATCGGTCGGCGGCTGATGGCGTTGGAACTGCCGATTCTCGACGCCGCCGGTCTGAGCATGTGGGGCTACTCGGTGCTGCTCGCCCTGGGCGACGAGCCGGTGCGGACCCAGGCCGCCCTGGCCGAGATGATCGGTGCCGACAAGACCCGGATCATCGCCGACCTCGACGAACTCCAGGACCGCGGCATGATCACCCGCGAGCCCGACCCGGACGACCGTCGGGTCCGGTTGGTCGCGATCACCGCGAGGGGTCGCCGGACCCGGGACCGGGCCCAGGCCGAGATCCAGCGTCAGGAGGAGCAACTGCTGGCCGCCCTCCCGGCGGCCGACCGCAAGTCCTTCCTCCGGGTCGCTCAGGCTCTCGCCGAGCAGGCCCGCGCCGGCACGCTCTGATCCCGGGGCCAGACCTTCGCGGCGATTCTCGGCGCGAGGGCTGGTCGGGGATCGGTTTCGCAGTGCGGAAGAGCTTGCACCAAAGGCGAAACGGTGCGACAGTTAGCGGCAGTCAGGAAGCGTTTTCCGACCTGCTCACGCAATCGAAATTGAAACGTCTCACCCGGAGGCTCGTCCCATGGCAACGATGGCCACGAAGGCTGTCCGGGCCTGTGAGGAAGTCGTCTGGATCGCGAAGCTGAACGTGGTCTGGATCCTGCTCACGCTGCTCGGTGGCGTGGTCTTCGGCCTGGGTCCGGCCACTCTGGCGACGGCGACGGTCAGCCGGCGGCATCACCGTGGCGAAGACGTCCGGCTTGTCCGCTCGGCCTGGTCGGTGTATCGCCGGGTCTTCGTACCGGGCAACCTGCTCGGCCTGCCGCTGATCGCGGTCGGCCTGCTGCTCGCCTGGAACTGGCGTTACGCCGGCGACACCGGCCAGCTGCCGATGGCCGTCCTGGTCGGCTGTGCGGCCGCTGGGTACGCGGCCATCGTTGCCGTGCTGCCGCCGCTGTACGCGCACTACGACCTGCCCCTACGCGGCTACCTTCCCGCCGCGTCCAAGTTCGTCCTGGTCAACCTGCCCGGGTCGATCCTGCTGATCTTCATCCTGCTCGCCGTCGGATTCGCCAGCTATCTGATGCCGGGGCTGTTGATCTTCCTCAGCTTCGGTTTGTGGATCACCGTTGATTCCTATCTGTGCCAGCGATTCTTCGCCGCGAACGACGATCGCGTCGCGGCCCGAGCAGGTGCGGACAGCGTCCAGCACTGAGTTTCACGTACGACTGACCGGCCCGTGCCGGCAAGACATTCGAAGGAGAAGCCATGCGTCGTTCCAAGATCGTCGCGGGTCTGTTGGCAGCCGTCCTGGTCGGCGGCCTGGCCGGCTGTGGTGGCCCGGAGGCGGGCGGCAGCTCGGACACCGTGACCATCATGGCCCCGCTGCTGCTGCCGGAGGCGCCGCCGGCCGAGAATCCGGTGCACAAGCGGCTGGAAGAGATCATGGGCAAGAAGCTGCAGATCAACTGGGCGCCCGACTCCTCCTACGAGGACCGGACCAACATCACCCTGGCCGGCGATGACGTGCCGGATCTGATGATCTTCAAGGTCAAGACCGCCGGCTTCATCAAGAACGCGAAGGCCGGTGCGTTCTGGGACCTGACCGACAAGCTCAAGGACTACCCGAACCTGGTCTCGGACAGCCCGGACGTACAGCAGGCGTCCAGTGTCAACGGCAAGATCTTCGGCGTCTACCGGGGCCGGGATCCGATCCGGCACGGCGTGATCGTCCGCAAGGACTGGCTGGACAAGCTCGGACTCGAACTGCCGAAGACCACCGATGATCTCTACGCTCTCGCCAAGGCGTTCACCGAGCAGGATCCGGACGGGAACGGCAAGGACGACACCACCGGACTGCTGATCCCGAAGTGGCCCGGCGCGATCGGCACCGACAGCCCGTACGACGTGCTGGAGACCTGGTTCGGCGCCGGCAACAAGTGGACCGAGCGGGACGGCCGGCTGATCCCGAACTTCATGACCGAGGAGTTCATCCAGGCCGACACCTTCGTCCGCAAGCTGGCGTCGGAAGGATTGATGAACGCCGACTTCGCCACGATGGACTCGACCAACTGGAACCAGCCGTTCTACAACGGCAAGGCGGGGATCATCATCGACGTCCTCGACCGGGGCAACCAGATCCTCGAGCTGTTCGCCGAGAAGGGCGCCAAGAATCTCGACTCCTATGTCGACGTCACGGGCCAGCTGACCGGTCCGGACGGGACCCTGCACGCGTACCCGACCCAGGGCTATGCCGGCTTCGTCGCGATCCCCAAGGCCCGGGTCCGGACCGAGGAGCAGCTGACGGAGATCCTCGGCGTCCTGGACAAGCTGAACAGCCGCGAGGCCGAGGTGGCGATGTCCAACGGGATCGAGGGCGAGAGCTTCACCGTCGAGGACGGTTACGCCGTGCCGGCCGCCGAGACGCCCGAGAACGATCTGATCCTGCGCGCGACCAAGACCTACGTGCAGCTCCGGATGAACGTGAACGGACCTCGGGTCTATGAACAGAAGCAGCCGAGCGAGGCGCAGCAGGCCGTGCTGGACAAGCGATTGGCGATCTGGAAAGAGGATCTGAAGAGCGCCGTCTACAACCCGGCCGCGCCGTTCGTCTCCGACACCTATGTCAGCAAGGGCGCGCAGCTGGACAACATCATCGCCGACGCCCGGATCAAATACATTGCCGGCCAGATCGACGAGCAGGGCCTGCGCGATGCGATCAAGCTCTGGCAGTCCAGCGGTGGCGACAAGATCATCGAAGAGACGAACGCGCTCTACAGCGAGAACAAGTGATCCGCACGTCATGACGCAGGTGCAGGACGTCGTCGCGGCCCGGACCCGGTCGGCAGGTCGGGGACCGGTGTCGCGCCGCCGCGGCGTGCTGACCCGGCTGCTGCAGTTCCGGTATCTCTACCTGCTGCTGATCCCCGGCGTCGTGTATTTCGTGATCTTCCGTTACACCCCGATGTACGGGGCGGTGATCGCGTTCAAGGACTACGTGCCGTTCCTGGGGATCAACGGCAGCGAGTGGGTCGGCACCCGGAACTTCACCGACTTCTTCGGCAACCCCGACTTCGGCCGGCTGCTGACGAACACGTTGATCCTGGCCGCTCTCAACCTGTTGATCGCCTTCCCGGTGCCGATCATCATCGCGCTGCTGCTGAACGAGGTCCGGATCTCGATCTACAAGCGCGCGGTGCAGACGTTGGTCTACATCCCGCACTTCCTGTCCTGGACCATCGTTGCGTCGCTGACCTACCTGCTGTTCGCGCTGGACGCCGGGCCGTTGTTCCATCTGATCAACGACGTGCTCGGCACCGACGTCGACTTCCTGGCCGATCCGGGCTGGTTCCGGCCGATCATCGTGCTGCAGGAGCTGTGGAAGAACAGCGGCTGGGGCACGATCATCTTCCTCGCCGCGCTGGCAGGAGTCGACACCGAGCAGTACGAGGCCGCGACCATCGACGGGGCCGGCCGGTTCCGCCGCGCCTGGCACGTCACCCTGCCGTCGATCATGTCTACGGTGATGGTGATGCTGATCCTGCAGATCGGCCAGGTGCTGAACACCGGCTTCGAGCAGATCTACCTGATGTCCAACGCGCTCAACCGGTCGGTGGCCGATGTGTTCGACACCTACGTCTACTTCGTCGGCATCACCCAGGGCGCCTACAGCTACAGCACGGCGGTCGGTCTGTTCAAGGCCGTCGTCGGCGTGGTGTTGATCTTCGGCGCGAACTGGTTGGCCAAGCGGTTCAACCAGACCGGATTGTTCTGAGGCCGGGCGATGAAATTCCACAACACCCGGCCCGGTCGCGTTTTCGATGTCGCCAACTTCGTCTTCCTCGGGGCGATCGGCATCATCGCGCTGCTGCCGCTGCTGTTCGTGCTGGCCGGGTCCTTCGCGACCGAGTCCGAGCTGGCCAGCCGACCGTTCTTCCTCTGGCCCAACCAGATCACCTTCGACTCCTATGCCTACATCTTCTCCACCGGCGCGTTCCTGCGCAGTCTGATCATCACCATCTGCGTCACCGCCGGCGGCACGGCGATCCAGCTGTTCTTCACCTTCACCATGGCCTATCCACTGGCCAAGCGCGGACTGCCCGGGCGCAACCTGTTGATCAACGTGGTGCTGTTCGCCATGGTGTTCTCCGGCGGCATGATCCCCACCTTCCTGGTGGTCAAGGAGCTCGGTCTGCTGGACACCTACTGGTCGCTGGTGCTGCCACTGGCGATCAACCCGTTCAGCCTGATCATCATCAAGAACTTCTTCCAGGAGCTGCCGGTCGAGCTGGAGGAGGCGGCGAAGGTGGACGGCGCGACCGAGATCGGCGTGCTGTGGCGGATCCTGTTGCCGCTCTGCAAGCCGGTGCTGGCCACCTTCGCGCTGTTCTACGCGGTCGGCATCTGGAACGACTTCATGTCCCCGCTGCTCTACCTCACCGACCCGGAGAAGTGGCCGCTGCAGATGTTCCTCCGCCAGGTCACCGTGTCCAGCAGTCTGACCGGCTCCGAGGCGAGCACCGACCCCACCTTCGTGCCGCCGGCGCAGGGTGTGAAGTTCGCCGTGATCGTCGTCGCGACGCTGCCGATCCTGCTCTTCTACCCGTTCCTGCAGAAGCACTTCGCCAAGGGGATGTTGATCGGCTCGGTGAAGGGTTGATCGAGCTGGCCGACTGGATCGCCGAGGGGCCGGTGTCGATCACGGACGACGGGGAGTCCGTGATCCTGGCCAGCGCCCGGCCGGACTCAGATGATCATGGTCACTGGACCCTGTGGTGCCCCGACGTGCAGTCGGACCGGGTCGCGATCGAGTGGGAGTTCGAGCCGGTCAGCGAGCCGGGCCTGGCGATGATCTTCTTCGCCGCGACCGGCACCGACGGGCGGGACCTGTTCGATCCGGAACTGCCGGCTCGCGACGGCCACTATCCGCAGTACCACTCCGGCGCGGTCCAGGCCCTGCACCTGTCGTACTTCCGGCACAAGTGGCCCGACGAGCGGGCCTTCCGGACCTGCAACGTGCGGAAGAGTCCGGGCTTCCACCTGGTCGCCCAGGCCGCCGACCCGCTGCCGCCGGCCGAGGACGCCGACGGCTTCTACCGGCTCCGGTTGATCAAGGACGGCCCGCAGGTCGCATTCTCGATCAACGAGCTGCCGGTGCTGCGCTGGACCGACGACGGCGCGCTGAACGACGGCCACTACGGCGGCGGCCGGATCGGTCTGCGCCAGATGGCCCCACTGGTGGCCCGCTACCGAAACTTCACCGTACGCGGACTCACCCCCTGAGCCCGATCGAATCACCCACAACTGAACCAACGATCAAGGAGACACCCAGGTGACCGGCACCACCGAGAACCATTCGTCGCCCGCCCTGCACTGGCTGGAGGGAGCCCCGGCCGCGATCCCCGGCACGACCTGGGGCGTGCCCTGGGCGCCGGGCCGGCTGCACTCCTCCGATCAGGTGATCATGACCGACGGTGCCGAACGGGTGCCGGTGGACAGCTGGACCACGGCCCGCTGGCCGGACGGTTCGATCAAGTGGACCGGGCACGCGGTCGGGGCGTTGCCGACCCCGGCGGAGTCGTACCGGCTGGAGGTCGGCGAGCCGACCGGGCCGGCCGTCGGGATCACCGTGACCGAGACGCCGGAGACGATCACCGTCGACACCGGGGTGGCGACCGTGGTGATCAACACCTCCGGCCCGACCTTGATCGCCGAGCTGTGCCGGGGTGAAACCCGGATCGCCGCCGGCGGCCGGCTGATCAGCCTGCTGCAGACCACGCCCGGCGAGACCGACGAGTACGAGACCCGGCGGATCCCGTTCACCGGGCAGGTCAGCACGGCGACGGTCGAGCGCGCCGGCACCCAGCGGGTTGTGATCAAGCTCGAAGGCCGGCACCGGTCCGACCGCGACGGTGATCATGGCGACTGGCTGCCGTTCGTGATCCGACTCTATTGCTACGCCGGCTCGCTCGCGGTCCGGCTGGTGCACACGTTGATCTGGGACGGCGACGAGCAGACCGAGTTCCTGGCCGGGCTGGGGCTGCGATTCGACGTCGACCTGCGGGATGCCCTGCATGATCGACATCTCCGGATCGCCGGCGCCGACGGCGGGTTCCTCACCGAGGCGGTGCGCGGGCTGACCGGGTTGCGGCGCGACCCGGGCGCGGACGTCCGCGAGGCTCAGCTCGCCGGCCGGCCGACGCCGGCCCTGGAGACCTGGGAGCCGGAGGCGTCCAGCCGGGTCGACCTGATCCCCGCGTGGGGCGACTACACGCTGAGCCAACTCAGCTCGGACGGCTTCACGCTGCGCAAGCGGACCAAGGCCGGGCATGGCTGGATCGGCATCTCCAGCGGCACCCGGTCGGACGGGTTCTGTTACCTGGGTGGGATCGGCGGCGGGCTCGGCGTCGCGCTGCGCGACTTCTGGCAGTCCTTCCCGACCCAGCTCGATCTCCGGAACGCGGCCACCGACACCGGTCAGCTGACGGTCTGGCTGCACTCGCCGGAGGCGCCGGTGATGGACCTGCGCTTCTACCACGACGGGCTGGGGCTGCAGACCCACGAAGATCAACTGTCCGCGATGGAGATCACCTACGAAGATCACGAGCCGGGCTTCGGCACCCCGTACGGCATCGCCCGGACCTCCGAGCTGACCCTCTGGGCCTACGACGCGACGCCGGACTCGGCCACCCTGGCTCGCGACTCGGCGCTGAGCCAACGGCCGCCGCTGCTGGCCACCAGCCCGGAGTATCTGCACGGCGTCGGCGTCTTCGGCGACTGGGCGCCGGTGGATCGCTCCACCCCGCAGCGGGCCGCGATCGAGGACCGGCTGGATTTCCTGTTCGACTTCTATGCCGGGCAACGCGACCAGCGGCGCTGGTACGGGTTCTGGAACTACGGCGACGTGATGCACAGCTACGACGCCGATCGGCACGTCTGGCGCTACGACGTCGGCGGCTTCGCCTGGGACAACTCCGAGCTGTCGCCGGATCTCTGGCTCTGGTACTCCTTCCTGCGCACCGGCCGCGCCGACATCTTCCGGTTCGCCGAGGCGATGACCCGGCACACCGGCGAGGTCGACGTCTACCACGCGGGGCAGTGGCGCGGACTCGGCTCCCGGCACAACGTCCAGCACTGGGGCTGCAGCGCCAAGCAGCACCGGATCAGCAATCCGCTGTTCCGCCGCTTCTACTACTACCTGACCGCCGATGATCGGGTCGGCGACCTGATGGCCGAGTTGATCGACAGTGATCAACGACTGATGATCTTGGACTCGCATCGCAAGGTGCGCACCGACGGCTACCGGCCGGGCAACTCCGAGGCCCTGTCCGTGATGGTCGGCCTCGACTTCGGTGCGTTCGCGGCGACCTGGCTGACCGCCTGGGAACGGGCCGACGACACCGCGGCCCGGGACAAGCTGCTGGCCACCGCGCGCGACCTCGGCACCCTGGCCAACGGCTTCCTCACCGGTGAGCTCCGCTACGACCTCGACCGGGGCCGGTTCGACACCGAGACCGTCCGGATCCACATTTCGCACCTGAACGCCGTCTTCGGCCTGGTCGAGATCTGCAGCGAACTGATCGCCCTGGCCGACCGTTTCGACCTCGACCTCGGCGGCTTCACCGATGCCTGGCTGCAGTACTGCCGATTGTTCCTGGCCCCGCCCGAGGTGCAGCAGGCCGAGACGGGGGAGGAGTTCCCGAAGCAGGGTCTGGTCCAGGGCCACAGCCGGCTGCTCGCCTACGCCGCGCACCGGCTCGTCGATGATCAACTCGCCGCCGACGCCTGGGCCGCCTTCCTCACCTCGGAGCGGATCAGGGACGAAACCTTCGGCAGCCACCGGGTCGCCGGCCCGACCGTGCTACAGCCGATCGACGAGGCCGAAACGATCTCCACCAACGGCACCGCTCAGTACGGGCTCGCCGCGATCCAGAACCTCGCCCTGATCGGTGACCAACTACCCGCCCAGAACGATTCCTGACTGTCGAGGACGCTTGGGTGTTCGTTCCCTGAGCCTGTCGAAGGGCAAGTCCGCCGGCTCCTCGGATCGCAGATCTCCAGTGGGCATCCGGCCGGCCCTTCGACAGGCTCAGGGAACGAACACCCAGCCCACTCATGATCACCCCGCGTCGGACTGCCGGCACTGATCGTTGTGGTCAGTTGGTCCCCGTCTCGCGGTCGAACTGACCACGATCCTGCCCGGGATCCGGTTGTCCACAGGGGGTCTGGTGCAGGCGCGGTTCCTGTGGCACCGTCCCGGCATGCACGGACGTCGCACGGTGCCGCCGGAATTGGCCCGGCTGGCCGCGCACCAGGATCGGGCGGTGACCAGGGAGCAGGTGCTCGCCCTCGGCCTCGCCCGGCATGCTGTGACCCGGCTCGTCGAGGAAGGGTTCTGGTGCGCGTTGTCTCGTGGCGTGTACTGCGTCGAGCCGAGGCCGGACTGGCGGACGTGGGCCTGGGCCGGCGTCCTGATCGGCGGCGACCGGGCGCGGCTCGGTGGCGCTGCCGCCGGCTACCTGCATGGCATCGTCGAGCGGCCGCCGGAGTCGATCATGGTTCTGATCCCGGCGAGTGGCGGGCGACCGCGGGTCGCCGGTCCCTGGCGGTTCGTCCGGGAACGGCCCGGAGTCCGCAGCGCGGGCACGCGCGGCACTCCGCCGAGAGTCGGAGTTGAGGACGCGATCCTCGACTTCGCCGACGACCTCGACAGCGGCCTGGCGGAAATCATCAGCCACGCCGGCAACGCCGTACAGCTGGGCCGCACCACCCCTGCACGACTCCGCCGGGCACTCGCCGGCCGGCCACGGATTCGACGCCGGCGACTGTTGGCCGAGCTGTTCGACGAGGTGGCTGTCGGGGTGCGCAGTCCATTGGAGCGGCGTTACCTGCAGGACGTCGAACGGCCCCACGGGCTGCCGACCAGCATCCGGCAAGCTGGGCAGGCGGGGACGGAGGTCGACGTCTGGTATCGCGACTTCGACCTGCTCGTCGAGCTCGACGGGCGACGCGGACACGAGGGTCTCGGCCGGTTCCGTGATCTGCACCGGGACAACCGGTCCACGACTCGCGGCTTGGCCACGCTCCGATACGGCCTCGCCGACCTGGCCGGGAATCCCTGCCTGGTGGCTCGTCAGGTCGCCGAGAACCTGATCCTGCGCGGCTGGCCCGGCAACATCGAGACTTGTCCGCACTGCCGCGCCGCTGCGTGATCTTCGTGGTCAGTTGGGACTCGTCCTGCGGCCGAACTGACCACGGCGATCGGCGGCCGCTGATACGTTGCGGCCATGGCTGAGCAGCCGACAGCGAGCGGGTCCGAGGACTATCGGATGCTGCTGACCGTGATCGCCGGGTTGTCCCTGGGCGTCGGGGCGACCGCGCTGCCGTCGTTGATCGAGGGGCCGTTCGCCACTTGGCTGTTTCCGGCGAAGCTGGCGATGTGGTTGACCGGGGTCGCGGCGACGGTGCTGGAGTATCTGGCCGTGTCGTTCGGCTCGCGGCTGTATCTGCAGCGGGTGGAGATCTTCGCCACGGTCAGCCTGTCATTCGTGTTCCTCGCCCAGGCCGGCATGTTCGCCGTGCTCAGCCTCCGGCCCGAGCTGCTCGGCAGTCGCTGGTTCTTCATGTTCGCCGTGTTCAACGTGTTCGCCGGGCTGGAGGCCGAGCACGCGCGCCGGGTGGTGATCAAGCACGCCGGTGACCGGTACCCGCCGGAGCTCGTCACCCGGTACGCACGCTCGCTGCGCGAGGTCGCCCTGCTGGTCGGCCTCGCCGGGGTGCTGTCGCTGATCTTCGCCTTCGGGTTCGGCTGGTGGGCGCCGGACTGGTTGATCTTCATCTTCGCGGTGCTGGCCCTGGTGTCGACCGTGTACGCGAACCTGCAGCAGCGCCGGATCCGGGATGACCTGGCCGGGCATGGCGTCGGCTGATCATCCCGCTGCGACGGCGTCGGCTTCCCGGCGGGCCGATCGGCGGTGCAGGACGTAGCCCCAGACCGCCAGCGCCAGCATCGGGCCCCAGAACCAGAACGGGAAGATCACCAGGCTGAGCAGGCCGTCCTGCAGGCCCGCGGTGGTGAAGGCGCGAAGCATCGGGACGGCGGAGACGGTCAGGATCGCCGCGATGAAGGATCCGGGGCCGGCCGCGAACCAGATCGGCACCGCCCGGCCGGCCAGGAACGGCATCCAGCGCGGGAAGATCTCGCCCCAGGGCCGGATCAGCCCGATCGTCAGCACCAGCCCGGCCCAGCCGCCGGACGACAGCAGCAGGCCCCAGATCCGGATGTCCGCGGGCAGCGTCGCCGGGTCCATCCCGTACGGCCACGGCGTCAGCCAGGTCAGCCGGATCAGGCAGTACGGCAGCGGACCGAGCGCGGCCAGGAGGGTGATCACCTTGCGGTGCCGCAGCACCCAGCGGGCCGGTCGATCCAGCAGCCGGTGCCGCTGAGCGGTCCGGGCCGCCACCAGCAGCCAGAGCAACGCCATCGCCGCGAGGCCGAGGATCACGCTGATCACGCCGGCCTGTCCGACCAGGCCGCTGATCTTGGTCGCCAACGTGATCAACCCCTGCACCGGCAACACCCCGGTGGCGAAGATCAGCACGATCACCGCGGCCACGCCGATGGCGATCCAGCGACCGACCGGATACTTCCGAATCAGTTGCACCGCCAGGGTGATCGCCCCGGCGACCACGGCCAGCGCCATCAGATAGCCGGCGGTCATGATCGCGGTCTCACTGAGCAACCCGACGCCGATCACCGCCGCCAACCCGAGGCCGATGATCATCACCGGGACCGGCGGCAGCGCCGCCCGCCCCCGGATCACCTGTACGGCGGCGACCGCGGCGCCGACCAGGCCGGCGATCAGCAGCGCCACCGCGCTGAACGTCGGCCCGGCCAGTTGGTTGAACAGCGCCGGGCCGGGGTTGAACCCCTGTCGGGGGTCGCCGAACACGTTCGTCCCCGGCACGATCAGCCAGACCGCCGCGACGACCGCGAGCAGCAGGCTGACCGCGCCGGCCGGGATGAGCAGCGGCCGATCCGTCTCCGGGTGACCGGCCGGTGCGGCGCGGCCTCGTTGCCGAAGATCATTGATCATGGTGGTCCCTTTCGACTGGTGACGAGTCGACGATCCCGCGCGGGACCACCACGCAGCCTCACCCCCACGGGTGATCGGCCCGACCACCCGGGGGAGATCCCCACCACCCAACACTCGGTGTGGATCGGGTGCGACGGGCCAGGCGGCAAAAGGTGTTGTGACGGCTCGACCGCATTGGCCACACTGTCTCCCGGCCGGACTGGCGGCGAATCGAAGGGGAGCATCATGCGCAGGGTCGTACTGATCACCGGACCCCAGGCCGTCGGCAAGTCGACGATCGGCCGGCTGCTGGCCCGGCGGCTCAGCGCTCCGAGTGTCTCCTTCGACGGCGACGTGCTGTATCGGATGGTCGAGGTCGGCAACGTCGACTGGACCCCCGAGTCGAGGCCCGAGGCGGAGCGGCAGGTCCGGCTGCGCTATCGGGCCGGGGCCGAGCTGGCGCGGCTCTATACCGACAACGGGTTCGACTTCGTGCTGAACGACAACGTGTTCGGCGAGGACGTGACCGTCTGGATGGACCGCGTCGCCGAGTCCGAGCCGGTGCGGCGACACCTGGTCGTGCTCAACGCCGCGGCCGAGACGATCGCCGAACGCGAACTGGCCCGCAGCGGCGGCCGAACCTACCGGGCCTGGCAGCAGCCGGGGATGGACCTGGTCGACGCCGTGCGCGCGTTCCAGGCCGAATCGGTCAACGTGACGCCGCGCCGCGGCCTCTGGCTGGACACCACTGACCTCGGCGCCGACGCCACCGTCGAAGCCATCCTCACCGACGACCTGACCGCCGCCCGCTACTGACCACCGAGGTGTCAGTAGTGGGCGGCGTCAGGTCAGGTGGGCCGGTGCGCCCGGAGTAGGAAGCGCTGGCTGCGCACCTCGAAGCCGCCGGTCCGTTCGATCTGATCATGAAGGCGTCGGAGCTGTGGCCGATGCCGTGCCGGATCGAACCCGGGGACCTGCCAGGCGACGGTACGCAACTGGAAGATCACCGCCCCGACGTCGAGGTAGCGGGTGCGGAGCCAGGCTTCACGCACCTCGTCGATCGTCAGTCCGGCGCCTGTCAGGGCAGTGACCAGCTCCGACACGGTCGAAGGCGTGGCCGGAGCGGCGGGCACCGGCACGTCCAGGGCCGCGTTGAACTCGACGTCGTTGCGGGCACCGACCTGCTGGGTCAGCAGCAGGCCACCCGGCGCGAGGACCCGGTAGGTCTCCGCGGCCTGCAGGAAGCCGTGCCGGTTCAGGACCAGATCGAACCCGGCATCTTCGACCGGCAGGCTGTCGGCCGGTCGTTCGACGACGGTCACGCCCAGGGGTCCAAGTCGTCGCGCGGCGACCGGGACGTTGGGTGGATACGGCTCCACGGCGACGCTGCCCGCGGGCGGCTGCCAGGAGCTGAACAGTTCGCCGCCGCCGGTGTCGACGTCGAGGACGCGGCGGGACCGAGCGATCAGGCCGGCGGCGAGCTCGGGATAGCTCCACGCGAGCGGCTCATCCTCGATCCGGCCGCGGAGATAGGAGAAGTCCCAGCCCTCGACCGGGGCCGAGGTGGCTTCGTCGACGAATTCGTCGAACGTCTTGCGTGAGGTTGAATCGGACATGGGTAGACCCTTCAGGTGTGATGACGACGCGCTGAACCGGACCGCCCGAAGACCCGGGCGGCCGAGGGCCGGACGTGCTGAGCACGATGGGGTGGCCCGCAGCGCGAGAGGACAAGCAGCGCGCGGGCTAGCTATCTCGACGGATCACCACTCGGTTCTACCACGAACGTCGGCTAGACGGTGGCGCCGGTACGGAGCCAGGCGGAGCCGCGGGCGCGGAGCAGCAGGGTGATCATCCGGGCGATCATGTAGCCGGTCCAGGCGATCCAGAGCCAGATCAGGCCGGCCTGGTTGAGCCCGACGATGATCGCCAGCGGCACGTAGGCCAGCAGGGCGATCAGTCCGGCCAGGGCCAGATAGCGGCCGTCGCCGGCGCCGATCAGGATGCCGTCCAGCACGTACACGACGCCGGCGATCGGGGTGATGATCACCACCACCAAGAGGACGCCGGCGATCAGGTCGATCACCGCCCGGTCCGGCGTGAACAGACCGACATAGAGCGGCCGGGCGAGCAGCATGATCACGCCGAACGCCACCCCGCAGATCACGCCCCAGGTGATCATCCGGCGCATCGCCGAGCGGCCGCGCTCGACCTGGCCGGCGCCGAGGTAGCTGCCGATGATCGCCTGGGCCGCGATCGCGATCGCGTCCAGGGCGAAGGCCAGCAGCGTCCACAGCGAGCCGACCACCTGGTGCGCGGCCAGGGCGACCGCGCCGCCGGTGGCGGCGACCATGGTGGTGATCGTGTAGCCGGCCTGCAGCGCCGCCGTCCGGGCGACCAGCCAGATCCCGGTCCGGGCTGCGGACAGGATGCCGCGGGGCCGGAACCGGAGCCGGGCGTGATCACGGCGGGCGCCGCGGACCACCAGCACCGCCAGCACGATGGCCGCGCCGGTCTGGGCGATCAGGGTGCCGATCGCCGAGCCGGCGATGCCCAGCCCGACTCCGTACACCAAGATCAGGTTCAGCACGATGTTGATCAGGTTGGTGGCGATCACCACATACAGCGGGGTCCGGGTGTCGTGCAACCCGCGCAGCACGCCGGTACTGGCCAGCACCAGCAGCACCGACGGCAGCCCCAGCGCCGCGATCCGCAGATAGGTCCTGGCCGCCGCGGTGACCTCCGGGTCGGCCCGATAGATCCCGAGCACCGCGGGCATGATCAACTGCAGCAGCAGGCAGAGGCCGACGCCGAGCAGCACCGCCAGCACCATGCCGTCCAGGCCGCCGGTCAGTGCTCCGGTGCGGTCACCGGCGCCGAGCCGACGGGCCACCGTGCTGGTCGTGCCGTAGGCCAGGAACACTGCTAGGCCGACGATGAAGGCGAGCACGTTTGCGGCCAGCCCGAGCCCGGCCAGCTGGGTGGTGCCGAGGTGGCCGACGATGGCCGTGTCCGCGAGCAGCAGCAGCGGCTCGGAGAGCAGGGTCGCGAAGGCCGGGATGGCGAGCGCGAAGATCTCCCGGTCCTGGGCGGTGAAGAAGCGCCGCAGGCCCTTGGATTCGGAAGCGTGTTTTCGCATCGAGGATATCTTCGCAGGCGGGGATGACCATCGCGTCAATCGGTCGGACGCCGCCGCTCCGCAGCCGAACCAGCCGGCGGCGCCTCGTTGTCCACAGAGTTACCCCCAAACTGTGGAGAATCACACCGGTGTGATTACTTCCAGAGGGTGGCGATCACGAAGGCACCGGCCAGGCCGCCCATGCCGATCAGGATGTTCCAGTTGCCCAGCTCGGACATGATCGGGATGTTCTGCCCCGCCACGTAATAGACGATCAGCCAGGCCACCCCCAGCAGGCCCACCGTGATGAAGGTCGGGGGCACCCAGCGCCGGCTGCTGGGCGCCTTGATCCGCTTGGTCGGGGTCGGTTTGGGCTTGTCTTCCGAAGACTTCTTCTGCCGTTTCTTCTCGACAGCGGCCTTTCGGGTTTTGGACTCGGGCACGCGTACTCCTCGCTCGTTGCCGCCCAGGGTAGTCAGTGCAATGGGCCCGCGCCATTCTCGGCCTGACGGGGTCACGGTTAAGGTCGGTCTGTGGCGGTGCGACGGACCTTCGGCGACGTGTTCCGGAGAGTGACCCGGGTGCTGCACCGCGCCCAGACGCGGCAGCAGATCACCGGACCGGGGCGGCTGCTCGGCCGGACCGCGACCACGGTGCTCTGCCTGCTGGCCGGCCTGATGGTCGTCATCGGCGCCCTGAACGCCCGCGGTACGGATCTGCGACCAGGCCGCAACACCGACCTGGTCAGCCTGGTCCAGTCCCAGTCCCGGCACAACACCGACCTGGCCCATCAGGTCACCGACCTGCGCCGCGAGGTCGACCGGCTGACCGGGGAGGAGACCGGGATCGACCCGGGCCGGGCCGCCGAACTGGACAAGCAGTCGGAGGCCGCCGGGATCGGCGAGGTGCACGGCCCGGCCGTCTCGGTCACCCTGGACGACGCCCCGGAGAGCGTCGCCGCCGAAGGGGTGGACGCCGATCTCCTGGTGGTGCACCAGCAGGACATCCAGGCGATCGTGAACCTGCTCTGGCAGGCCGGCGCCGAGGCGATGACGATCCAGGGTCAGCGGGTGATCTCGACGACCGGGATCAAGTGCGTCGGCAACACCGTCGTGCTGCACGGCATTCCGTACGCTCCGCCGTACGTGATCAAGGCGATCGGCGACCGCGACCGACTGCAGTCCGGCCTGGCCACCTCGGAGTTCGTCACGGTCTTCCAGCGCTACGTCGATGCGTACGGGATGGTCTATCAGACCGGCTTCGAGGCCGATGCGCAGTTCCCGGGCTATCTCGGCTCGATGGAACTGCGGCACGCCCGGTCGCTCAGCGGCGGGCCGGCCGAGACACCGGGAAACCGCTGATCCCGGCCGATGGGGAGCGGGTCGATGAGGAACAATGGTCCGGTGCCCGTGAAGATCCTCGTCGTCGACAACTACGACTCCTTCGTCTACAACCTCGTGCAATACCTGGCGCAGATCGGCGCCGAGGTCGAGGTGTGGCGTAACGACGATCGCCGGTTCGACGAGCCGGACTTCGCGGCCGGGTTCGCCGGCATCCTGCTGTCGCCGGGGCCGGGGGTGCCGGAGGCGGCCGGAGTCTGCGTGAAGCTGGTCAGCGAGTACGGCGGCCGGGTGCCGATCTTCGGCGTCTGCCTGGGCCTGCAGGCGATCGGCGTCGCCTACGGCGGGGTGGTCGACCGGGCGCCGGAGTTGTTGCACGGCAAGACATCTCGGGTGGTGCACGCCGGCGACGGCGTGCTGGCCGGGCTGCCGTCACCGTTCACCGCGACCCGCTACCACTCGTTGGCGATCATGCCCGAGACGTTGCCCGAGGTGCTGGAGGTGACGGCGCGGACGGACCAAGGGGTGATCATGGCGGTCAAGCACCGGTCGCTGCCGGTCGAGGCAGTGCAGTTCCATCCCGAGTCGGTGCTGACCGAGGGCGGCTACCAGTTGCTGGCCAACTGGCTCGCGGTCTGCGGTGATCAGGAGGCGCCCGCCCGCGCGGTCGGGCTGGCGCCGCTGATGTCGGCCCGTTCCTGAGCGGTCGAACAGCAGGTCTCAGTCGCGGCTCGGTGGCCGAGTCATGAAGGTGTGGTCCGGCTCGGTGAAACCGTACGAGCGATAGAGATCGTGCGCGTCGGCGGTGAACAGGTTCCAGCGGAAGGCCGCGCCCGGGCCGTTGTCGATCATGGTCGAGATGAGTCGCCGGCCGAGGCCGAGGCCCCGGTGCTCCGGGTGCACGTACACATCGGCCAGATAGGCGTCGGACACCCCGTCCGAGACCGCCCGGGCGAACGCCACCTGCTCGCCGGTCTGGTCGCTGTAGCCGCCGATCACCCGCCAGGCGCTCGCCAGCTGCCGCTCAAGATCGTCTCGGGTACGCCAGCGACCCCAGTAGGCCTCGGTGGACAGGAAGGACCAGACCGCATCGACATCGAGCCGGCCCGGGTCGTCGTCGAACTCGTACGTCATCGGCACATCCTCTCTCAGCACGTCGTACGCTGCCATGATGATCATCGATCTCGGCGCCGTCTATCGCGACCTGCACGCGAATCCCGAGCTGTCCTTCCAGGAGCATCGCACCGCGGGCATCGTCGCCGCGGCTCTTGATCGACTCGGCCTCGCCGTCACCACCGGCATCGGCCGGACCGGCGTGGTCGGCGTGCTGCAGAACGGTGCCGGCCCGACGGTGCTGCTGCGCGCGGACATGGACGCGCTGCCGGTGGCCGAGGAGACCGGGCTGCCGTACGCCAGCACTGCCCGCGGCACCGATCCCGAGGGCAACGACGTGCCGGTGATGCACGCCTGCGGCCACGACGTGCACGTCACCTGCCTGTTGGGCGCGACCGAGCGGCTGACCGCCGACCGCGACGCCTGGTCGGGCACTCTGGTCGTCCTGTTCCAGCCGGCCGAGGAGCAGGGCGGCGGGGCCGAGACGATGGTCGCCGACGGCCTGTACGACCGGGTGCCGAAACCCGACGTCGTGCTCGGTCAGCACGTGGTCCCGTTCCCGGCCGGCTTCATCGGGCTGCGGCCCGGACCGGCAATGGCCGGCGCGGACATGCTGACCATCCGGTTGCACGGCATCGGCGGCCACGGCTCCCGGCCGGAGACGACGATCGACCCGGTCTATCTGGCGGCGTCGACAACGGTCCGGCTGCAGGGCATCGTCTCCCGGGAGGTGGCCTCGTCGGACGCCGCGGTGGTCACCGTCGGTCAGCTGCACGCCGGCACCAAGCACAACATCATCCCGCCCGAGGCGAAGCTCGGGCTCTCCGTCCGGACCTTCGACGAGGCGGTCCGGGCCAAGGTGCTGGCCTCGATCGAACGGATCGTGAACGCCGAGGCCGCCGCGGCGGGCGCGCCCAAGCCGCCCGAGATCAGCTACGACGAACGGCTCCCGGTCACGGTGAACCATCCGGCGGCGACCGCCCGGACGGCTGCCGCCCTGCGGGCCGTGGTCGGCGAGGACCGGGTGATCGATCCGGGCATGATCTCGGGCAGCGAGGACGTCGGGGTGCTGGCCACCGCCGCCGGAGTGCCGCTGGTCTACTGGTTCCTCGGCGGCTCCGACCCGGCGCTGTTCGGTGACGCGATGAGCACCGGCCGGATGCCGGAGAACGTGCCGTCCAACCACTCGCCCTTCTTCGCGCCGCTGATCGAGCCGACGCTCGAGCTCGGTGTCTCGACGCTCGTGGCCGCGGCCCGGGAGTGGCTCGGCACGCCGGAGTAGTTATTATCGAACAAAGAAGCGAATCGCGGCTATGCTGGGGGCATGACGGCATTCCATACGCTCGAGCGGACGGGTAGCGCGGCCATCCAGGGATCCCTGTTCGATCAGGGGACGATCGGGCTGACGCCGTTGCTCGGGATGATCACTCGTGAGGAGCTCGGCCGCGGCGCCTGGGTCGATGTCCTGCCGGGCTGGCTGAGCGGCGCCGACCTGCTGTATCAGGCGCTGGTGGAGGACGTTCCGTGGTACGCGGAGCGGCGGCAGATGTATGACCGGGTGGTCGACGTGCCGAGGCTGCTCTGTTTCTACGACGAGCAGGATCGGCTGCCACATCCGGTGCTGACCGAGGCGATCGACGCGCTGTCCGCGCATTATGCGACCGAGCTGGGCGAGCCGTTCCGGACCGCCGGCCTGTGTCTCTATCGGGACGGCCGCGACTCGGTGGCCTGGCACGGCGACACGATCGGCCGCGGCAAGAACGAGGACACGATGGTCGCCATCCTGTCGGTCGGCTCGGCCCGGTCGCTGCTGCTTCGGCCGCGCGGCGGCGGCGTGACGATCAAGAAGAGCCTGGCCCCCGGCGACCTGATCGTGATGGGCGGCAGTTGCCAGCGCACCTGGGAGCACGCGATCCCGAAGACCGCCCGCCCGGTCGGCCCGCGGATCAGCATCCAGTTCCGCCCCCGCGGCGTCCGCTGAGCCAGCACCGCTCCGATAGAATGTAGGTAGTAGTACTACATTGGAGGGAGCCATGACGACAGTCAGCGCCGCCGAATTCAATCAGCACCCCAGTCGAGTCAAGCGTGCTGCTGAGGATGAACCGGTCGTGATCACTGAGCACAACCGGCCGTCCTTCGTCCTGCTCACCTATGCGGAGTATGAGCGGCTCCGGCAAACGCCACGGGACCTCGCGGCCTGGCTCGAGATGCCCGAGGACATCGATTTCGAGATCGATCCGATCGGTCTCGACATTCAGCCGACGATCCTCTGATGTTTCTGCTGGACACCAACGTCATCAGCGAGCTGCGCAAGCGCAACGGTGACCCCGGCGTGAAGCGCTGGATCAAGGAGCAGCGCACCACCGACCTCGCGATCAGCGTGGTGACGGTGATCGAGATCGAGACGGGGATCCTGCTCCGCCGCCGGACGGATCCTGAGCAGGCGCGAGCACTGATGCGCTGGTTCAATGCGGCGGTATTGACGGCATTCGTCGACCGGATCGTGCCGATCGACCTGTCCGTCGCGCGAAGGGTCGCACCACTTCATGTCCCGGACAAGGCGCCGAGTCACGACGCCCTGATCGCTGGAACGGCGTTGGCGCGTGGCCTGACCGTGGTCACCCGGAACACCCGCGACTTCGCTCGAACCGGGGTCGATTGCCTCGATCCCTGGGCGGCTTCGCGACCCGCCGACCCGAGCTGAGTCGGCGGGTCGGCAGTTTCAGCCGTCGGAGTCGGAGTCGGAATCCGCGTCGGCGTCGATGCCCTCGCCACCGCCGGGCGACCCCGAGCCGCTCGGCGGGGTGTACGAGCCGGAGCCCGACGGGTCCGGTGACGACGGCGGCGGTGACGATTGCTCCGGCGCGACCGCCTTGTAGACCGTGATCGTGTCGCCGCGGGGGCGCATCGTGTCCGCCTTCGGGTCCTGATCGACGATGGTGTCCGGCGGTGCGTCCGAAGTCTCGCGATTCTCGACCTTGAGCTCGAAGCCCTTGTCGTCGGCTTCCGCCTGGGCGCTCTCGATGGTCCTGCCGACGAAGTTCGGGACAGGGGACTCACCAGTGGCGACGGTCAGAGTCACCGTGGTGCCCAGGTCGTGGGTCGAACCCTCTTCCGGGTTCACCTCGAGCACCTCGCCCGCCTCAGCATCCTCAGGTTCATCGGTGGCATCCTCCACCTCGACGTCGAAGTCGAGCTTCTCCAGCGCCTTCTTCGCATCGTCGACGTCCTTGCCGACCAGGTTGTCCGGGATCTGCACCTGCTTCGGGCCTTGGTTGATCTCGATCTTGATCGTCGACCCCTCGTCGACCTCGCCGTCCTCGGGCTCCTGCTTGGTCACGGTGCCGACCGTGGTGCCGGCTTTGCCGGCGACGTTCTTGGCTTCGACCTTGAGGTTCGCGTTGGTCAGCAGGCTGGTGGCGGCCTCCTTGTTCATTCCGATCACCCGGGGCACCTTCACCTTCGGCACCTGGGGCGTCGGAGTGAACGACGGGGTCGGGTTCGCACCGGGGTTGTTGCCCGGGTTACTGAAGCTGTACAGCGCGAAGGCGGCGCCAGCCACCAGCAGCACGGCCAGGCCGACGATGAAGACGATCAGGCCGGCCCGGTTCTTGGGCTCTTCGTCCTCGTCGTCGAAGTCGTCGTCCAGCGGATCGGGCTCCGGCTGGGTCGCGGGCACCACCGGCACCGACGGCACCACCCGGGTGGCCCCGTCGTTGTCCGCCGGGATCGGCGGGACGACCGCGGTCGCCTGCTGCCCGGACAGCACCCGGGCCATGTCCCGCCACATCTCCCGGGCCGACTGATAGCGGTCGTCCGGGCTCTTGGCCAGGGCCTTCAAGGTGATCGCATCGATGTCCGGAGTGATCACCGGATCCAGCTCGCTCGGCGCCATCGGCATCTCGCGGACGTGCTGGTACGCGACGCTGACCGGCGACTCACCGACGAACGGCGGCCGGCCGACCAGCAGCTCGAAGAGCAGGCAGCCGGCCGAGTAGAGGTCGCTGCGGGCGTCGACGGTCTCGCCGCGGGCCTGCTCCGGCGACAGATACTGCGCGGTGCCGATCACGGCGGCGGTCTGGGTCATCGTGGCCGAGGTGTCGGCGACCGCGCGGGCGATGCCGAAGTCCATCACCTTGATCTGGCCCGTGCGGGTCAGCATCACGTTCGCCGGCTTGATGTCGCGGTGGATGATGCCGGCCTTGTGGCTGTAGCTCAGCGCGTCCAGCACACCCTGGGTCAGCTCCAGCGCCCGCTCGGGCAGGATCTTGCGACCGTCCCGCAGCACGTCGCGCAGCGTCTGGCCCTCGACCAGCTCCATCACGATGTACGGCACCGAGACGCCGGTGTGCGGGTCGGGTTCCTCGCCGGTGTCGTACACGGCGACGATGGTGGGGTGGTTCAGGCCGGCGGCCGACTGTGCCTCCCGCCGGAACCGGGCTTGGAATGTCGGATCGGTGGCCAGGTCAGCCCGCAGTTGCTTCACCGCCACCGGACGGCCGAGCCGGGTGTCCATGGCGCGCCAGACCTCCGCCATGCCGCCCCGCCCCAGCAGACCCTCCAGCTGGTAGCGCCCGCCGACCATCCCTTGGTCGCCTGTCATCGCATTCCTTTCTCGACCCCGTGCCATTCTGGGGTACCGGCGGCCCGAGTGCTAACCCGCACTCCGTCTTCATGGGCCAGGTTTTCGTGGGCTTCGGCGTGCCGCCGCGTCGCGGTCAGCGCAGCCCTGGACATCGCAGCCGTGGACATCGCAGGCGTGGTCATCGCAGCGCCGCCTCCATCACCTTGCGGGCGATCGGTGCCGCCAGCCGACCGCCGCTGATGTCGTTCCGCTCGATGTCGGCGTCCTCGATCATCACCGCGACCGCGACCTGCTCGCCGTCCTTCTCCGCGTACGAGGTGAACCAGGCGAACGGCTTGCGCTTCGGATCGGACTGGGCCGTGCCGGTCTTGCCGCCCACGGTGAACCCGTCGATCGAGGCGTTGCCGCCGGTGCCGTTCTCGACCACGCCGACCATCATCTGCTTCAGCAGCCGGGCGTTCTCCGGGCTCATCGCCGCGCCCAGCTCGGTCGGCCGGTGGGTGCTGATCGGCTGCAGGTCCGGCCCGCGCACCATGCCGACCAGGTACGGATCCATCAGCACGCCGTCGTTGGCGATCGCGGCGGTGACCATCGCCATCTGCAGCGGACTGGCCGCCACGTCGAACTGGCCGATCGAGCTCAGCGCCAGCTCGGCGCCGTTCAGGTCGTCCGGGAACTGGCTGGCCGCCGCGCCGAGGTCGGACAGGTGCCGCTGGTTGAAGCCGAACTTCTGCGCCTGCGCCCGGAGCTTGTCCTGGCCGATCTGCAGCCCGAGGTTGGCGAACGCCGTGTTGCAGGAGACCTCCAGCGCCCGGCTGATGGTCGACTGGGTGGCGCCGCAGTCGGAGTCGTTGCCCAGGTCGGTCTGGGTGCCGGGCAGCCGCAGCTTGTTCGGCGAGGCGATCTTGCTGTCCGGCTTCAGCCCGGCCTCCAGCGCGGCGGCGGCGGTGATCAGCTTGAACGTCGAGCCGGGCGGGTAGATCTCCCGGGCGGCCCGGTTGGACAGCGGCCGGTCCTTGTCCTCGGCCAGTTCCTGGTACGCCTTGTCGGCGGCTCCGACGTCGTGACTGGCGATCTTGTTCGGGTCGTAGCTGGGGCTGGTCACCAGGCCGAGCACCGCACCGGTCTTCGGATCGAGTGCGACGACGGCGCCCTGCTGGCCGTCGAGCGCCTCCGCGGCCGCCTTTTGCACCTCGGGCAGGATCGTGGTCTCCACGCTCGCCCCGCGCGGCGTCCGGTTGGTGATCAGGTCGATCAGCCGGCGGACGAAGAGGGCGTCGTCGGTGCCGGCCAGCTCCGTGTTGTAGCTGTTCTCCAGGCCGGTCCGGGCGTGGTCGTAGGAGTAGTAGCCGGTGATCGGTGCATAGAGCTCACCGCCGGGGTAGGCGCGCAGATACTTGAACCGGTCCTGGATCGCCTCGGTGCCGGCCAGCACGGTCTTGTCCACGTCGCCGGCCACGATCGCACCGCGGTCCTGGGCGAACTCCGCATCCCGGGCCCGCCGGTTCTGTGGGTCCGCGTTCAGCGACTGGGTCCGAAACATCGCGGCATAGGAGCCGTTGGCCAGCAACAGGGCAAACATGATCATGGTCACGAACGCGACTCGACGGATCGGCTTGTTCATCGGATCCCCCCAGCCGGCACCAGGGGCAGCAGTTGGGTCGTATTGTCGTCATCGTCGCCCCGGTCGGCGATGGTGGGCACGGGTTTGCGGACCTGATGGGAGATGATCACCAGCAGGCCGAGCACGATCCAGTTGCAGATCATCGACGACCCGCCCTGGGACATGAACGGTGTGGTCAACCCGGTCAGCGGGACCAGCCGGGTCACGCCGCCGATGATCGTGAACACCTGCAGCGCGAAGGCGAACGACAGGCCGGCGGCGAGCAGCTTGCCGAACGACTCCCGGCACTGCAGTGCGGTCCGCAGCCCGCGCGCGACGATCAGCCCGTAGATCATGATCACCGCCATCAGCCCGGTCAGCCCGAGCTCCTCGCCGACCGCGGCGGCGACGAAGTCGCTCCGCGCCAGCGGGACCAGGCCGGGCCGGCCGAGCCCGAGCCCGGTGCCGAGCAGGCCGCCCCAAGCCATCCCGAACTGGGCCACGATCACCTGATAGTTCTGATCGAAGTTGGAGAACGGGTCCAGCCAGGCGTTCACCCTGATCTTGACGTGGTTGAAGTTGAGGAAGCCGAGCCAGGCGCCGACACCGAACAGCAGCGTGCCGAGCACCGGCCAGCCGGCCCGCTCGGTCGAGACGTACAACATCATCACGAACAGGCCGAAGAACAACAGCGAAGTGCCGAGATCGCGCTGGAAGACCAAGATCGCCAGGCTGACCAACCACATCAGCAGGATCGGGCCCATGTCCCGCGGTCGGGGCAGGTCGATGCCGGCGAACCGCCAGCCGGCGAGGGCGAGCACGTCCCGCTTCTCCACCAGATACGAGGCGAAGGCGAGGGACAGCAACACCTTGGCCGCCTCGGCCGGCTGGAACGAGTACGGGCCGATGCCGATCCAGATCTGCGCGCCGTACACCTCGCGGCCGAGGCCCGGCACCAGCGGCAGCAACAGCAGCACCAGACCGGTCAGGAACAAGGTGTAGGTGAAGCCCTGCAGCGGCCGGTGATCACGGATGATCGCGGCACAGAGGATGAACAGCAGGATCCCGATCGCGGTCCAGATCAGCTGGGTCCGGGCGCCGAAGATCGGCGGGTCGTTGGCCAGGTCGATCCGGTGGATCATCGCCAGGCCGAGCCCGTTCAGCAGCAGGCCGCAGGGCAGGATCACCGGATCCGCGTACGGCAGCCGCCACCGGACGACCAGATGCGCGGCCAGGCCGAGCCCGGCCAGCGCGGCCGCGTGGAAGATCAGGAAGTCGCCGAGCTGCCCGTTGATGTTGTAGTCGACCATCGCGTAGGCACCGATCCCGATCGCCAACGCGAACACGATCAACAACAGCTCGACGCCCCGGCGCTTCCGCGGAACGACGGTCAGGGCCGGTGCCGCCGCGCTCATCGGCCGGCTTCTCCGGAGCGGGTGAACGCCCTCGCCGTCGCCCTGGCCGCCGTCAATCCGGTCGGCGTCAACATGTCTGCCCCGGCGGCTTGCCGGTGGGCTTCGGCGAGCCGGCGGACGCCGTCGCACACGGTGACTTGCTCGCCGGCGGCGGCGAGGACGAGGGTGGCGGCGTCGAGGGTGGCGGTGTCGCCGACGGGTTGGGCTCGCCCGAACCGTCCTCGTTGGCCGCCTCGGTCAACCGGGCCACGGTCTCCCGGGCGGCGTTCAGGTCGGCCACCTCGATGGTGGCCCGGACCTGATCCTGGTACGCCGACGGCAGCTTGGCCACGGCCAGCGGCTGCACCTCGTACACATCGGACAGGGACAGGCCGGGCATCGGATCGGGCAGCCCCTGGAAGATCGCCACCTGATCGTCGGAGGCACCGACGAAATACTGGGTCCGGGTCCAGGCGTAGCCGGCCCAGACCGCCCCGGCGATGATCACGGCCAGCACCAGCAGGCCGAGCACCGGCCGGAGGAACCTGGCTCGGCCCGGTGCCTGCGGTGCATACCGCGCCTCGTCATCACCGTCGTCGTCCACCGCGTCGGCGCCGGCCGGCACCGGATCAGCCAGCTCGTCCTCGTCGCCGAAGTCGCGGTCGCTGCGATCCGGTCGCGGCGCCACACTGGGGATCTCCCGCTCGTCCGCCGCGCCCAAGATCAACACCTGGTCGGTCGGGTCGGCGTCGACCACCTCGGCGAAGATCACCGTGATGTTGTCGATGCCACCCTCGGCCAGCGCTTCGCCGACCATCCGGTCCATCCCGGCGGTCAGCTCGGCCTCGGCCATCGCGGCCGCGATCTGATCATCTTCGACCAGCCCGCACAGGCCGTCGCTGCAGAACAGCAGCCGGTCGCCGAGTTGCAACGGCACCGTGGTCAGATCGGGATCGGCCGCCGGCTGCCCGTTCAACACCTTCACCAGCAGGGATCGGTGTGGATGGACGGCGGCCTCCTCCTCGCTGATCTTGCCCTCGTCGACCAGCGACTGCACCCAGCTGTGATCATGGGTCAGCCGTTCCAGCGCGCCATCGCGGAGCAGGTAGGCCCGGCTGTCGCCGATATGGGCCAGGGCCAGCGAGTGGCCGTCGAACAGGGCGCCGGTGACCGTGGTGCCCATCCCCTCCAGGGCGAAGTCGTCGGCGACGAAGTCGGAGATCCGGTCGTTGGCCTTGCGGATCGCGGCGGCGAGCTCGGCCAACTGGGAGGCGGACTCGATCTCGATGTCCACCTGCCGCACCGAATCGACCGCGATCGCGGAGGCGAGATCACCGGCCGCGGCCCCGCCCATCCCGTCGGCGACCAGCAGCAGCCGTGGGCTGGCGTACCCCGAATCCTGGTTGTTCTTCCGGATCAGCCCGATCTCGGAATGGGCGACGAACCGCAGCCCTAAGCTGGCCGGGGCCACGGGTTCGGCGGCTGCCGGCTCCTCGGCGGCGAGGTCGGGCAGCATGATCGTTTCGGTCGGCCGGTCTTCCTCGGTGACGTCGGTGGGCGTCTTGGCCCGGCGGGCGGACTCGGCGTTGGAGTCCGCTGGCTCATCCGTCATTGCGCGATCACGGCTCCAGCTTCATCGGTGTCTTGCCGATCCGGATCCCGTCGGCCATGGTGATCGTCGTCGGCGCGGTGATCCGCTGGCCGTTGACATAGGTGCCGTTGGTCGAGCCGAGATCCTCCACGTAATAGCCGTCGGCGGTGGCCACCACGCGCGCGTGCCGGGTCGAGACATAGTCGTCGTCCAAGATCAGCTGGCAGTCCGCACCGCGGCCGATCATCACGACTCCGGCCGCGAGCATGGCCTGCTGACCGGCCTGCGCGCCGGAGCTGATCGACAACACTCGAGGGGACCCCTTCGCCTTCCTGCGCTTCTTCGGCGGAGCGGGCTGCTCGAGTTCCTGCCGCCGCCCTGCCTCCGGATTCGGCACTGGCCGGCCGAACAGATCGCTGCGGATGACCGAGACCGCCGAGAGAATGAAGAGCCACAGTAGCGCCAAGAACAGCACCTTGAGAATGGTGACGGCTATTTCAGACATCGCCGTCCTCAGCGCCCGGCGGGTGCGTGCACCAGCATCCGGGTCTGGCCGACCTCGATCCGGGAACCGTCGGTCAGCTGGGCCTGGCGGACGCGGCGGCCGTCGACCACGATGCCGTTGGTCGAGCCGAGGTCGACGATCTCCACCCTGATCGCCGGTCCCTGGCCGGTGACCCGGATCTCCGCGTGCCGACGGGAGATCCCGGGGTCATTGATCCGCAGGTCGGCCTCGCTGCCGCGGCCGATGATCAAGCCGGGCGGTTGCAGGGGATGGCGCATGCCGTTCACCTCGAGCACCAGTTGGGCGCGGTTGATCGCGGTCGTGCTGGCCGGGGCGTCGCCGCCGGCGCCGGACACGGCTTCCGAGGCCACGGTGAACCGGCCGACCGGCAGGCCCTGGTCCAGCTCCAGGTGGATCCGGATCGGGCCGTTGAAGACGTACCCCATGTCCCGGGCGTGGGTCTTCAGTTCGGTGGACAGCTCGGCGGCGAGCGTCTTGCTGTACGGAGCCAGCTTGTCGTGGTCGTGCTGGGACAGCCCGACCACGAACTCGTTCGGCACCAGCCGCTTGTCCCGGGACATCAGCTTGGCCTCGGAGTCGAGCTCGCGGAGCAGCCGGGCGGCGATCTCGACGGGCTGGACATCGCCCTTGAAGGCGCGCGCGAACACGCCGTTCACTGCGCCCTCGACCTTCTTCTCGAAGCGCTGGAAGATTCCCACCCGTCCTCCTTTCGGTATCGCCGACGACTTCGGTGGCCCGCGGGTGCCATCCGAATAGGTGTTGTGGCCGTTGCATCCGGCTGCGAGCGACCAGCCTGCGTCGCACCGGGCGCGGATGCAAGGACGATGGTATCCGGCAGCCGGAGCGGGTCGGACCACCTCCACGCCGGGCGTCGGATCGTCAGGCGGGCTGAGCCGGTGAATCGATGTGAGGATCCGTCGCCATCCGTGCTAGCCTTTCTCGGCGTTCACACCCTTGCTGGGTGTGCTCGCGCGAGTGGCGGAACGGCAGACGCGCTGGCTTCAGGTGCCAGTGTCCGAAAGGACGTGGGGGTTCAAATCCCCCCTCGCGCACGGCAGCACCAAACGGCCGGACCTTCGGATTTCCGAGGTCCGGCCGTTGCCGTTCCCGGCCGGCTGACGGCGACCCGGTCGACACCCAACCGTGATCATCGAGACGACCACCGCGCGGGTCACTCGGGGCCTTCTCCCGGCCGGGTTCACCCGGGTGGAGTGGGCGGAACGAGGCTCGCGAGGGTCCGGCCGAGCCGGTGCCGGGACAGGTCGATCGGCCGGCTGATCCGGTGCTCCGCCGGCACCCCGGAGTCAGCGATCACCTGTTGCGCCAGCTCCTTGGTCAGCGCCGGTTCACCGGCTCGGCGGGCAGCCTTCACCAGGCCGTCGCGCCAGGCGTTCTCCAGGGACCGGTGGGCGCCGTCCAGGATGGCCCGTCGGACCGTGTCCGCCGGCGACAGGATGGCCGGATCGACCCGGACCGCCTCGATGATCGCGTGACCGGGGTCGGGCGTGCTGCGGCGGAACCGGAGGGTCCACTTCGCGGCGACCAGGCCGGCCAGCGACTGCTGCGCGGCCTGGCTGGTGGTGTCGGGATGGTTGTTGGCCACGGCGACGGCGAGCCGCGGGCCCGTGGCCGCGAGCAGGATCCGCGCCAGCCAGGGCCCCGGATCGGCCGTCGCGTCCACCGCCACCGCCGCGGATCGGGCGTTGCGGATCGCGCCCGGCCCGGCCAGCAGGTCGGCCAGGGCGACCTCGTCCCGCTCCGGTCGCGGCCGATCGGGGGTGACCACGGCCGCCACCGGGAGTCGGTCCGGTCCCGCGGCGGCGGCCAGCAGGGCGGCTTCGAGGGCCGGATCGCGGGCGGCGCCGGACTCCACCGAGCGCTCGCCGTGGGTGTAGATCGCGATCGGGCCGCGGCGGGCGCGGTCGATCGCCGGCCAACTGCCGCCGGTCGGGCGGAGTTGGTACAGGTCCGCGGCGCTGCCCACCGCCTGCGCCCCGTCGTAGCGGTTGAAGTGCGGCAGGATCGCCTCGTAGGCCAGGGCCAGGGCGCCGATCTCCCGCTGCACGGCCAGGCCGAGGGCCGGTTGGTGGCTGCCGAAGCCGTACGCCAGCAGCACCCGGCCGAGCCGCCGGTCGCGCAGCCCCTCCAGACAGCGGATCAGGAACAGTCGCACCCCGTCCGGCGTGTACGGCGGATCGGTGAAGGCCAGATCGGCCCGCTCCTTGACCGCCGGCGGCAGCCCGAACCGCAGGTCGGCCCACCAGCACTGGATCCGCCCGCCCCGTCGCTCCAGGAACTCCAGCAGCGCCTCGTCCAGGTCGACGACCACCGACCGGGCGGCGGGATTGACCAACCCGACCCCGACCGAGGTCAGATCATGATCACCGACGAACAGCAGTGTCGCCCCGGTCAGATCGAAGCTGCGGTCCAGCCAGCGAGCCCGGCGGAGCACGGTCTCGGCCGTCGCCGGTACGTGATCAAGGGCACGGACCGGCTTCGGCGCCGCGGCGATGATCTCCCGCATCGTCGCCAGCAGCGAATCCTGTTCATGATCATCGCCGGCCAGTCCATCCAACCCGAACCGCTCCCGGAACGCCGGGCCGACCTCGGTCCGCAACGACAGCCGGTCGCCGTCGGTGACAAGATCATCGCCGACCCGCTGCAACAACTCCTCGACCACGCGCCGCGGCACCGCCGTCTCCTTGATCAACTCGGCCAGCGTGCCACCGCCGACCAATCTGGCCAACACCCGGCGCTGCGGCCGCGCATAAGCACCGAGCTCGGTGATCAACTCCGCCACAGCCTCAATGCCACCCCTCACGCCCACCCCCGGTGCGTGCTACAGCCAAGGGGGACATCTGGGGTTTCGTTCCCTGAGCTTGTCGAAGGACGGGCCCGAGGCCCGGTTGGCACGCGGTGCCTCGGGCTGCCGATGGGGAGGTTTGGATTTACGCTCCGTGAGCCTGTCGAAGGGCAGGCCCGATGCCGTGTTGATTCATGGTGACCGGCGCCGCCGAAGATCACGGCGCCTCCCCCGGAAGATCGCGATAGGCCCGGGCCAGCCGTCCCAGCAACGGATGATCAACGGAGTAGTCGTGTTCGTCGATCGCCGCGATGGCCCGGACCCCGAAGCCGCTGCTGGTCGCGAACGCCGCGGCCAGCCCGCTCAACTCCGACCGATGCACGGGCCGGCTCGTCGTGTCAGGGTCGATCCGCTGGAGCAGCCGCTGGGTGATCCCGGGCAGCGCGGCGGCGTCGGGCCAGAGCACTTGATCATGATCGACGAACCCGACGTTCCAGGTCGGGCCCTCGGTGATCATGGTGTCGGAGTCGAGCAGCAGGGCGTCGTCGTACCCGTCGCGGCGCGCCTGACGGCGACTCCAGAGCACCCCGAACAATCCGACGTGTTTGATCTCGGCCGGGTCGCGCTGGCCGGTGATCGTCTTCAGCCGTAGTGGCGGCGGAGGCATCGGACCGGCGGCCCGGGTGGTGATCAGGATGCTCGGCTCGCCGTCGGGATGGAGCAAGTCCGCAGCCGGGTCGTAGACGGTGACCCGGACCAGGAACAATCCCGACCGATCAGCGATCGCCCGCCGCAGATAGCCGCGGACCCGGTCCCGGTCGAGCTCGGTGTCGAACACCCGCCGGCAGTCGCCGACCAACCGGTCGCAGTGATCGGCCAGCCCGCGGATCCGGCCGTCCTCCACCAACATGGTGGTGAAGTGCCCGTAGTTGATCAGAGCCAGCGCCTCGAGTACGTCCGCGGTCGCCGACCCGCCGTTCAACACCGCCATGGAGCCACCCTCTCACCGACCCGCCGAGCCCCCTGCCCCGAGCCCGCCCGCGTCGCCCAGCCCGGCCGGCCGAACGGCGACCCGCCGCCCCTCCACCCGTTGCAAGCTGCGTTTCTCTACCTGTGGCGAGTTCGGTTTGGGTCGGTGGTCGGTTGGTGGTGCGTTTCTCTACCTGTGGAGTTCCGTATGGGTCCGTGGTCGGTTGGCGGTGACGATCGCTACCTGTGATGAGTCCGTACGGGACCTGGTGGGACCGGGACCCGTGATTCGGCCGGTGACGAGTCGTCGTCGGCCCATCGTCCATGCGGTCGTCGATGGGGGCGAGAGGGTTTCGTTCCCTGAGCCTGTCGAAGGGCGCGCCAGATCCCGCGCCCGGCGCGTGCTGTCGAGGACACCCCGAGCGTGCCCCTCCGACAAACTCAGGGACCGAAACCGATGGCCGGCGCGCCCGGACATGGCCTGGATTCCGATCACGACACTTCCTGCGACTGGCGCAGGACGGCCTCGCCCGGACCAAGCCCGGCCGAGTCCCGGTCACTGGCCGTTGCCGGCCGGAGCAACCGGCGGAGAAAGTCCGGCGGGGTCAGCTCGGCCGGCGGATCGAGCAGGGTCATCACCCGGACGAACCGGCGTGCGACCTCCGGATCGGTCGCCGCGACCCGCTGGATCCGTCCGGTCAGCGCCCCGGTGAGCCGGCTGCCGAGGGTGCGCTGCCCGCGCAGGTGAGGCAGGGCGAGGTCGCTGCCGACGGCCATCGCCCAGGGTGCGTCGGTCGTCGCGGCTGCCGCGCGGAAGTAGCGGCCCGGCAGGGTCTCGGGATCACCGTCCAGCACCGCGGCGAGGGCGGCGGCGTGCAGGGCGGCGACGGTCATCCCCTGGGCATAGACCGGGTTGAGCCCGCACAGTTCGTCGCCGATCGCGATCACGCCGCCCGGCAGCCGGTGCGCGCGGTCGTAGTGCAGCCGCAGAACCTCCGGGATCCGATAACGCCTGATCGCGCCCGCGGACGGGTCCGCGTGCCGACGGTCGCCGCCGTTCCAGCTCGATCAGGCCGCGGCTGAGCAGGGTGTGCGTGTGCGGCACCCCACGCCGCGACTCGGGTCCGTCGTCTGTGCCTGGTTCGCCCAGCACGTCCCGCTCGATCAGCGTGACCTGCTCGTACGCTCCGGCCAGGACCCGTGCGGCCAGCAGCCGCGCGAAGTCTGCGCCGAGCACCACGGCATGTCGTCCGATCATGATCAACTTCCTGGTCTGGGAGGTTCGACGATCACCCGGCCCGCTGGTCAGTCGCCAGACCGGTTGCTGCCCATTCGCTGTCGATGCCTGCTCCGGTCCCCCCCCGGGACGGCTGTCGCGATCTCTCTGCTGGATCGCCGTTCTCGGCCGTTTCCGCGTAGCAATACCCAACGCGAAGAGAAATCGCGACAAAGTCGGCGCGACCGGCAGCTGACGCGGCTGCACCGCGGCAAGAAGCGACTCAGGCGCCGCCGCCGTCGAGTTCTCGCTGCCAGAGCCTCGCTACGACGGCGTCGACGGCCCGGTCCCGGTGCCGGCGGTAGGTGCTGAACGGAAGGTCGAGCAGCTCGGCGGCCTGCTCCTGGGTTGGTGCCGGCCGGACGAAGGTGCGATCCAGCACCCGGTTGAGCGGCTCGGCCTGCGGGTCGGCGGCCAGCTCCTCGATCGCGGCCCGGACCAGGGCCGCCAGCGCGGCCTCGGGCGGCTGATCCGCCCCGGTCGCCTGCCGGACCAGGGCCGAGCCGGTCAGCGGGTTCTCGGCCAGCTCGGCCGGTCGGCGCAGTTGGCGGAGCGCGTCCCGGACCGCGGTCGCGAACTCCTCGTGGGACAGCACCAGCTCGGCGCCGCGACGGTGCGGCTCGGCCACCGGTTCGCCCAGCTCGCGGGCCGCGGTCAGGTCGATCCACTCGGCGATCCCGACCCGCCGCCAGTCGTGCCCGAACACGGCGTAGTCGGTGCTCCCGATCCGGTAGGCGGCCTCGGGCAGGTGCCGGAAATCCATGTGGCCGAGGAAGGACCGCCAGAACTCGACGTCGGTGTAGGTGCCGATGAAGTCCCACGCGGTCCGCGGCCGGAGCAGGATGTCCTGGGCGTGGAACGCGCCGAGCATCGTCCCGGCCGCCTGCAGTTGCCGCTCGTCGCCGGCCACCCGGTCGACCAGGAACCGCCAGGCCTTGACCAGCTCGCCGGGTCGCGGCGGCCCGTACTGCTCCGCGTACGCCCACATCGCCCGGGTCCCGGGGTCGGCGTCCCGGTCAGCCGGATCCGCCCGATCGAGGGACAGATAGCCGGCGAAGCCGAGCAGGGTCGCGTCGGCGTCGCGGAACAACAGGAAGGACTCCGGCTGCCGGTGCAGCCAGTGCGCCACCCAACTTGCCTGCTCCGGACCCTGCTGCCGCTCGGTCAGCTCGATCAGGCCGGCCCGGTCGGCGTCGGTGACCGGATCGGTGTAGCCGCGACCGAGCACCCCCCAGTCCCAGTGCGCGCCGGCGTCCGGGTGGTTCCGGACCAGGAACAACAGGTCGGTCATCGCCGAGCGCCGATCGACCGGCGAGATCTCCCGGGACTGCAGCAGGTCGACCAGATAGGCCCGGATCCTCCGGTGCAGGGCGCCGTACTGCTCCGGGTTCCGCCAGCGCAGGTCGGCGTCCAGCACGTCCCGGGCCAGGTCGTGACTGCGCAGCCCGGCCGCCGCCTCGTCGACGAACGTCAGCCCACGGAGCCAGTCGAACAGCTCGGCCGGCTCGGCCGACGACTCGGGATTCGCAACGTCGTCCTTCTTCTCTGCACGATCGGGTACGGCAGCGGTCGGCGCGGGTTCCTCCAGCACGGCCCGCAGCATCGCCTCGGTGACGTGCCGGGCATGACCGCAGACCTGCAGCGCGGCCAGGTGCCGTCGACTCGGTACGGTGTCGATCAGCCGGTTGAGCAGGGCCCGGACCAGATCGGGATCCTCGGCCAGGCTGGCCGGCAGCGCGGCAACGGCGCCGCCGCGCCGGATTGCGTCCACCATCAGGGACAGCGCCAGCGGGTGGCCGTGGGTCAGCCGGATCACCTGCTGCTGCAGCTCGGCCGGCACCTGCTCGATCTCCAGGTAGCGCTGGGTGCCGTCCGGCGGCAGCCCGCGCAGGGAGATCACCCGGAGCAGATCGCGCCAGCCCGGGTCGGCCAGCCACTCGGCCGACGGTGCGCGGCGGCCGGCGACCACGATCAGCAGGTCGGCCGGCAACTGCGGCAGCAGCCGGGTCCGCAGCCAGCTCTCGAGCGGGGCGAGCAGCTCGAACGTGTCGATCAGCAGCACCCAGCCGCTGCCGTCGCCGAGGCGTTCGACGAACCCGCCCGGCGAGCCACCGAGGGCGTCGGCGAGCGCGGCCCGGAGCCCGTCCGGCGTCGGCGGCGACATCGAATACCCGTCCAGCCGGAGCGGCCGCCGGCCCGCCCGGACCGCGGCGTCGGCGTACGCGTCCAGCAGGCTGGACTTGCCGATCCCGCCGGGACCGTAGACGAAGAGCACGCCGAAGCTCTCGGCGGGCGCGGCCAGGGCGGACTCGAACAGCTCGACCTCCGCCGTCCGGCCGACGAACCGGCGTCGGCGCGCGCTGTCGATCCGCGACGCCAGCGAGCCCGGCGACGGGGTGGGATCAGCGCTCGTAACCAACTGTCCTCCTCGAGAGTTTCGACAGTATCGATATCGTCTTGACCGGCGCCGTTGTGGCGCGCAGGGTCGTCCTGTGCCGATCTTTCGCAAATCCAATGCCGACGCTGCGTCGGTGGTCGACTTCTACTGGCGGCCCGGCTGCCCGTTCTGCATGGCCCTCGAATTCCGCCTGGACCGGGCGGGGATCGGAATGAACAAGATCAATATCTGGCAGGATCCGGCTGCCGCGGCCCGGGTTCGGGAGATCACTGGCGGGGACGAGACCGTACCCACTGTCGTGATCGGCGACCTTGGGTTGGTCAATCCTTCCGTTGGGGAGGTACGGCGCGCGCTCCGCCAGTTCTGATCTTTGTCGTCTGGGGTGGCATGGCGCGGTGGGGTCTGGGGGATAGGTGCGCGGGCAACCATCCGCCCGCGGTGATCTTGGGATCTGCTGCCGCGATCTTGGCGTCGCGGGCTCCCGCCAGGCCCGTCCGCGCCCGCGCACCTATCCCCCAGACCCCACCGCTCCCTTTCGGTCCCGCATCCTTTTACCGCCACAGCCGAGCGCTGATCGGGCTTGGTGAGACTGCCTCAGCGGAGCGGTTGGGGTGATCGCGACGGTGCCGCCGGGGCGGGTCGGTCGGTCTTGGCCGACTTGTCAGAACTCAGTTGTGTCCTAGGGCAACTCACCTCTGACAACTCGGCGAAAGAGGGGCGGCACGGTCCCGGGTTCCGGTGAGGTCCCCGCGAGACCCGGAGGCGGAGGTTTGGGTGTTCGTTCCCTGAGCCTGTCGAAGGGCAGGCCCGATCGGGCATTTACGCCGAAGGACTGGACGACCCGTACTGGCCCTTCGACAGGCTCAGGGAACGAACACCCACCCGCCGCCCCTCGCGGCGGGACGGCCAGTCGATTCTCCGGGATCGGGCCCCTCCCACGCCCCGATGCCCCCACCCCTGCCGACTTGTCAGAAGTGAGTTGCCCTATGACGCCACTGAGTTCTGACAAGTCGGCAGGGGTAGGTGGCGGCTGGTGGGCAGTGGGTGGGCTGGTGGGTGAGCAGCGGGGGCGGTGACGATCGGGTCATGGCTGAGATCGAACTGTCCGCGGGGACCATCGAGTATTCCGACACCGGCGGGGCCGGGCCGTGTCTGGTGCTGCTGCACGGGCCGTTGATGGGTGGCACGGTGTGGCGCAAGGTGGTGGCCGAGTTGGAGCGGGACTACCGGTGTGTGGTGCCCGACCTTCCGTTCGGGTCGCATCGGCGGCCGCTGCGGCCGGAGGCGGATCTGAGCATCGGGGCGTTGGCCGATCTGGTCGCCGAGTTCCTGGAGCGGCTCGGGCTGGCCGACGTCACGCTGGTGATCAGCGACTGGGGCGGGGCCCAGCTGATCGTGGAGCGCGGCCGGGCGGATCGGGTGGGCCGGCTGGTGCTGGTCGCCTGCGAGGCGTTCGACAACTTCCCGCCTGGTCCGCCCGGGCGGCTGCTCGGCCGGCTGGCCCGGATCCCCGGCGGACTCGGCCTGCTGGCGTTGCTGTCCCGGTCCGCCTCGGCCCGGGCTCGCTCGATCGGTGCGATGGCCAAGTTCCCGGTGCCCGACGAGGTGCTGTGGGACTGGCTGGAGCCGCTGTCCGATCCGGCGATCCGCCGCGACCTGCGTAAGTACGTGGTCAGCGTCCCGCTGAACGGGAAGCGGAACTGGAGCGCCGGCCTGGCCGGCTTCGACCGGCCGGCCCTGGTGGTGTGGGCGCCGGAGGACGCGATGATGCCGCCGGAGCACGGCCGCCGGCTCGCCGAGTTGCTGCCGCAGGGACGCCTGGTCGAGGTCGCCGACAGCTACACGCTGATCCAGCAGGACCAGCCCGCCGTCCTGGCCCAGCACCTACGACGCTTCGTTCCCGCCTGAGCCGGGGCCGGTCGCCACCGTGGACCCCCACTTTCGCCGGGCGGCCGACCCTCACTAGGTTTGGCGGGTGCGAGCGGAGATCGTCGGGGGACGGGGGACTTGGCGCATTGCCATACCCGCGACCCGGGTGATCGACGCCCACCTGGCGCTGTATCGGCCCGGCCGGCAGGACGCGGTGCTCCCGCCGGACGCCGCCGGCGACCTGATCGAAGCCTACCGAGCGGCGACCTCGGCGCTGCAGGCGGAGTTCGGGTCGGCCGGGTTCATGATCACCTTCGCGGTGAACTGGCAGCCGAATCACGATGCCATCGGTGAGCCCGACACGATCGCCGACGCCGGCTGTGCCGTGCACATCTTCGGCCGGCGAGCCGGCGAGATGATCAGTCCGGTGCGGGCGATGACGCTGCAACGCTCCCGCCGCCGACCGCCGGCCCCCGATCCCACCCTCGGCGACCGGCTGCGGCCACTGCTGGCCGATCCGCCGGCGACGGTGATCGTCGAGCCGCCGCCCGGCGAGCTCTGCGACGGCTGCGCCGGTTCGGTGCTCACCGATCAGGAGCGCTGGCGCGGCGGCGGGGTGCGGGTGATCCGGCCGCGCCGGGTGCTGATCGATCCGCACGTGCTGGTGCTGCCGGTCCGGCACGTCGCCAGCCTGCGCGACCTGGAACCGGACGAGGTGACGTCGCTGTCCGCCCGGCTCGTCGAGTCCCTGCGCCAGTTCCGGCTCGGCTCGGGATCGACCGGACTGAGCGGCTTCGCCAACGACGGGGTGGCCGCGCGGCAGGAGACGCCGCACGTCCATCTGCATGTCTACGGCCGGTCGGTCGGCGAGCCGGTCAACCCGTATCAGCGACTTGCCGCCTACCTGCCGCCCGGGGCTCAGCGCGGCGTGTAACCCGCGCGGCGGAATGCGTCGGCCAGGGCACCTTCGGGCTCCTTCGCTTCGGTACGCCGCTGCTTCGGCCGATCACCGCGGCCGCCGGACCGGTCACCCTGACCCTTGCCGGCCTGGCCCCGACCGGCCGAGCCCTGACCGGCCGGACTCTTGCCGGCCGGACTCTTGCCGGCACCGGGTCGGCCGCCGCGGTCCGCACCGTTGTCCTTGCGGCCCCGCTCGCCCGGCTTGGCTTCATGATCATCGTCCAGCCGCAGGGTGAGCGAGATCCGCTTCCGGGCCAGGTCGACCTCGAGCACCTTCACCTTGACCAGGTCGCCCGACTTCACCACGTCGCGCGGATCGGAGACGAAGGTTTTGGACAGCGCCGACACATGGGCCAACCCGTCCTGATGCACGCCGATGTCGATGAACGCGCCGAACGCGGCGACGTTGGTGACCTGGCCCTCCAAGATCATCCCGGGGCGCAGGTCGTCCAGCTTCTCCACCCCGTCGGCGAACGTCGCGGTCTGGAACGCCGGCCGCGGATCGCGGCCCGGCTTCTCCAGCTCGGTCAGGATGTCGGTCACCGTGGGCAGGCCGAACCGCTCGTCGGTGAAGTCCGCCGGCTTGACCGTACGCAGCGCCGAGGCGTTGCCGATCAAGGTCTTCAGCTCGGTGCCGGTCGCGGACAGGATCCGGCGCACCACCGGATAGGACTCCGGATGCACGCCCGAGGAGTCCAGCGGATCGTCACCACCGGAGATCCGGAGGAACCCCGCCGCCTGCTCGTACGCCTTCGGCCCGAGCCGGGCCACCTGCAACAGCCCGTCCCGGGACCGGAACGGACCGTGTTGATCACGATGGGTGGCGATGTTCTCGGCCAGGCCGGAGGTGATCCCGGAGACCCGGGTCAGCAGCGGCACCGAGGCCGTGTTGAGGTCGACGCCGACCGCGTTCACGCAGTCCTCGACCACTGCGTCCAAGGACCGGGACAGGGCCAGCTCACCAAGATCATGTTGATACTGACCGACGCCGATCGACTTCGGATCGATCTTGACCAGCTCGGCCAGCGGGTCCTGCAGCCGGCGGGCGATCGACACCGCACCGCGCAGCGACACATCCAGCTCCGGCAACTCCTGGGAGGCGAACGCCGACGCCGAGTAGACCGACGCGCCGGCCTCGGAGACCACCGCCTTGGTCAGCTCCAGCTCCGGGTGCTTCTTGATTAACTCGGCGGCCAGCTTCTCGGTCTCCCGGGACGCGGTGCCGTTGCCGATCGCGATCAGCTCCACCTGATGGGCCTTGGCCAGCTCGGCCAGTATCGCGATCGACCGGTCCCACTGGTGCTTCGGTACGTGCGGATAGATCACGTCGGTCGCGACGACCTTGCTGGTCCGGTCGACCACGGCGACCTTGACCCCGGTCCGGAAGCCCGGGTCGAGGCCGAGCGTGGCGCGGGTGCCGGCCGGCGCGGCGAGCAGCAGGTCCTTCACGTTGGTCGCGAAGACCCGTACCGCCTCCGCTTCGGCGTGCTGCCGGAGCCGCATCCGCAGGTCGATCCCCAGGGTGATCATGATCTTGGTCCGCCAGGACCAGCGGACCACCCCGGTCAGCCAGCTGTCGGCCGGCCGGCCTTGATCGGAAACGCCGAACCGGCGCGCGATGATGCCCTCGTACCGGTTCGGTCCGCGGTCGTTCTCGGCCTCGTCGGCCGCGACGCTCAGCGCCAGCACATCCTCGGCTTCGCCGCGATACAAGGCGAGGATCCGGTGCGACGGCAGCGTCGTGAACGACTCGGCGAAGTCGAAGTAGTCGGAGAACTTCGCGCCCGACGTCTCCTTGCCGTCGCGGACGGCGGAGATCAGTCGGCCGTTCTTCCAGAACAGTTCGCGCAGCTCGCCGATCAGGTCGCCGTCGTCGGCGAACCGCTCGACCAGGATCGCCCGGGCGCCGTCCAGCGCGGCCTTGGTGTCCGGCACCTCCCTGGCCGGATCGACATAGGCCTCGGCGGTCGCGACCGGGTCGAGCAGCGGGTCGTTGATCAACGCGTCGGCCAGCGGCTCCAGCCCGGCCTCGCGGGCGATCATCGCCTTGGTCCGCCGCTTCGGCTTGTACGGCAGGTAGAGGTCCTCCAGCCGCGCCTTGGTGTCGGCGGCCAGGATCCGCGCCCGCAGGTCGTCGTCCAGCTTGCCCTGCGACTCGATCGATTCCAGGATCGCCTGCCGCCGGTCGTCCAACTCGCGCAGATAGCGCAGCCGCTCCTCCAGCGTGCGCAACTGGGCGTCGTCCAGCCCGCCGGTGACCTCCTTGCGATACCGGGCGATGAACGGCACCGTCGATCCCTCGTCGAGCAGCGCCACCGCCGCCCGCACCTGGCCCACCGCGACCCCGAGCTCCTCGGCGATCCGGTCTTCGATCGACACACCCGAAACCTGCACCCTGCGACCCCTCACGCTTGCCTGAACTCGTACCGAACCCCGAAATCCGAAGCGACCCTAGTGTCGTGCGTCCCTGGTTCCCTAACAGTTGGTGACGCCCAGGCACGCACCTCGCTGCGTTCTCCTCAGTCGATATATGACCCGATATGTCTTCCTCGTCGGCCTTGCGATGCACGCACCTGGACGCCGTCACCTGTCAAGGAACAAGGGACGCACGACACTAGCCGACCGATCAGAACTCGGTCGGGCCAGGACACACCCTCGGACCGACAGTCGGCCGTCGGGTCAGCGATCGGCCCAGGCCACCTGCCCGCTGACGCCGCTGACGGTGAAGCCGTTCTGCTCCAGCAGGGTCACGGCGGTGCCCTGCGGGCCGGGCTCGGCGTGGGTGATGATCAGCCGGCCGCCGTCGGTCAGCACGTGGTCGCGGAAATGTTGGAGCAGGGCGGCCCGGCGGTCCGGCAGCACCGCATCGGGCCGCGCATGCACGGTGTCGAACCGCTGCCGGTCCGGCGCGGTCCAGGTCTGCATGTTGCCGACCCAGAGCCGGTCCGCCCAGTGCGGCAGCCGCTGCCGGGCCAGCCGGACCAGTTCCGGCCCGAGATCCATGCCGTACGGCTCGACGGCGACTCCGCGCTCCGCGCACCAGGCCTGCACACACTCCATCAGGAACCCGTTGGCGCAACCGATGTCGAGGAAGGTCCCGGCCCGCTCGATCGCCGCGGCGACCGGCCGCCGGCTGCGCTCCCAGTCCTCGATCGTGCCGCCGTTCCCGGACTGCCCCCAGGGCGTGTCCGCCCGCAGATAGGCCACCTGCTGCAAGCGAAGGGTGTCGGCCGCGGTGCTCGCGTCGGTCTGGGTCCGTCGCGCCTCCGCGGCGTCGACCACGAAACGGGCCGCCGTCGCGTCGCCGGCCGCGGCCAGCCGGGCCGCCAGCCGATCGGCCGTCAGTTGCTCCAGTGTCACGTTGCGAAACTCCCGCTGTCTGCCGTACGGCGCCCCGACGGCGAAGCCGTACAACTGCAGACCGGCGGCCGGATCGGCCGGATCGAGCTCGGTGACGGCGACCGTGTGCACGCTCTGGGTCCGGACGCCGTGGGTCTGCAGCGGCACCCGCAGCGCGGCGTCGAGCAGCCAGTGCTCACCGTCGGCAACGTCACCGGTGGCGAGGGCCGGTCCACCGTCGGCGGGAACCAGGCAGTCGCCCTCGGGCAACAGCAGCAGCAGGGTGATCCGGCGGACCAGTTCGGCGGCAGGATCTTCGGAGGCCAGTCGATAGGGCATCCCGAGATCTTCACCCCCACGAGCCCTCGGCCGCACGTTCCTGGCGCGCCGCCGCGCCAGGGACGCGGGCTTGCCGCGTGACACGGAGCGGAGGTCAGGGGTGTTCGTTCCCTGAGCCTGTCGAAGGGCCAGAGCGATGGCGGCGCCGTGCTTGCGCGCGAATGATCCTGGATGACCATGGTCCGCCCTTCGACAGGCTCCGGGAACCACCACCCAAACCTCGGCAACTCACGTCCCGAGGACCTGCAAAATGCGTTGCCGCAACGGGCACCGTTTGACACTGTGAGTCGGTGGCGTCCGTCGAGGGTCCGCTGGTCAGAGTCGCGGGACTGGTCAAGGAGTTCCGCCGGGTCAAGCGGGTGCCGGGCCGACTCAGCGCGATCCGTACTTTTCTGAGCCGCGACTTCGACGTGATCCGGGCCGTCGACGACGTGTCGTTCGGCATTGACAGCGGCGAGCTGATCGGCTTCCTCGGCCCGAACGGTGCCGGCAAGTCGACCACGATCAAGATGCTGACCGGCATCCTCACGCCCACCGCCGGGACGGTCTCGGTCGCCGGCCGCGATCCGTCGAAGGAGCGGAAGGCGAACGCGGCGACCATCGGGGTGGTGTTCGGCCAGCGCAGCCAGCTGTGGTGGGACCTGCCGCTGCGCGAATCGTTCCGCGCCGTGCGCGACCTGTACGGGGTGCCGCCGGCCGACGGTGATCGCCGGCAGCACGAGCTGGTCGAGCTGCTCGAGATGGCCGAGTTCCTGGACGCCCCGGTCCGGCAGCTCTCCCTCGGCCAACGGATGCGGGGTGATCTTGCCGCGGCGATGCTGTATCAGCCGCGGCTGCTGTTCCTCGACGAGCCGACGGTCGGGCTCGATGTGGTCGCCAAACAACGGATCCGCGAGTTCGTCGCGCACGCCAACGCCGAGCGCGGGACCACGATCCTGCTCACCACCCACGATCTGGAGGACGTCGAGCGGCTGTGCCGCCGGATCGTGCTGATCGACCACGGCCGGGTGCTCTACGACGGCGGTCTGGCCGAGCTGATGGGCCGCTACGCGCCGTACCGCGACCTGGTCGTCACGCTCTCGGAACCGTCGGACATCACGGTCCACGACACGGAGCAGGTGGCGCGGGACGGTCCGGTGGTCCGGCTGCGGTTCCGATCGGACCGGGTCCGGGCGGCGCCCGAAGTCATCGCGGCGGTGACCGCGGCCCACGACGTGGTCGATCTAGCGGTCGTCGAGCCGCGGCTGGAGGCCGTGATCGCCCGGATCTACATCGAGCGGGGACTGCCGGAAGGGCCGGAATGACTGCTCCCGGTACGGCTCGCGCGGTGCTCAGCCAGATCCGGATCGGCCTGCTGACACCCTGGGCCTACCGCGGATCGATGCTGCTGTCGCTGCTGATCATCGCCGTCCAGGTCGTTTTGTACACGGTGGTGTGGCGGGCGATCTACCTCGGCCGCGACGGAACCGTCGCCGGGGCGGATGTCCGGCAGGCCGTCGGGTACGCGGTGCTGGGGATCACCATCGCCGGGATGCTGGACATCTGGCCCGGCCATTCCATTCAGGCCCGGGTCCGGGAGGGCTTGATCGGGATCGACCTGACCCGGCCGATCGGCCTGCTGACCCAGAACCTCGCGGTCCAGGTCGGCCAGGTGATCGCCAGGCTGCCGACCGCGGTCGTCGGCCTCGGTGCCGGGCTGCTGATCGGTGGTCTGGCGCCGCCGGCCAGCCCGGCCGCGGCAGCCGGCTTCCTGCTGAGCCTGCTGCTGGCGTTCGGCGTATCGCAGTTGATCACGCTGCTGATGGGGTTGTCGTCCTTCTGGACGCTCGAGGTCGGCGGGCTGCAGATGTCGTTCTCCGTGGTCCGCACCTTCCTGTCCGGCTCGGTGCTGCCGTTGTGGTTCATGCCCGGCTGGCTGCAGGTGATCGCCGGCGTGCTGCCGTTCCAGGCCGCGACCTACACGCCGATTGCGATCTATTTCGGCCGAGCACCCGGCGGCCTGCCCGCGGCGCTCGGCATCCAGGCCCTGTGGATCATGATCTTGGGCGGGCTGTGCGTCCTGGTCTGGTCGCGGGCCCGACATCGGGTGGTGGTGCAGGGTGGCTGAGCCGCGGCCACCGTCCACCCTGCGTCAATACCGCGTGCTGCTGCGGATCGGGCTGACCTCGGCGCTGCAGTACCGGGCCGACTTCACGTTGACCGCGTTCGGCGGCCTCCTCTACGAAGCGGTGTCGCTGGCCTTCATCGGCGTGATCATCTTCGCCTTCGGCAGCATCGGTGGCTGGGGGCTGGTCGAGGTGGCGTTCGTGTACGGGGTCCGGGCGATGGCTCACGCGCTGCACGGGCTCCTGTCCGGCCAGCTCTGGGCCACCGACAACGTGATCCGAGAGGGCGAATTCGATCGCTATCTGCTGCGCCCGGTCAACCCGCTGGTCCAGCTGCTGACCCGCCGGTTCACCGTCACCGCCTTCGGAGATCTCGTCTTCGGCCTGGTCGTCCTGGTGATCACCGCCGCGGCTGCGCCGATCGGCTGGTCGCCGCTGCTGATCACGTACCTGATCGTCGCCGTGATCGGCAGCGCCCTGTTGGAGTCCGCGGTGATGCTGGCGATCGCCTCGCTGTCCTTCCGGCTGCTGGTCAGCATGCCGCTGTTGCAGGTGGCGGACCGGCTGTTCGTGACCTTCGGGCCGTACCCGATCAGTGTCTTTCCCCGCGGCGTCGCCTATCTGCTCACCTTCCTGCTGCCGCTGGCCTTCGCGGCCTTCTTCCCGGCCGCCGTCCTGCTGGGCCGGACCGACGACCTGTTCGTGCCGCTCTGGCTGGCGATCGCCTCACCGGCGGTCGGCCTGTTGCTCTACGTGCTGGCGGTGATCTTCTTCCACCGCCAGCTCCGGCACTACGCCAGCCCGGGGCACTGACTACCGACGCGCGGGTTTGATCTTGCGGCGGAGGCCGAACATCCGACCTTCGGCGTCCGGTTCGTCCGGGGTGGCACTGATCAAGGCCCCGAACCATCGGGTCCGGTCGGACTGGTCGATCAGGATCGCCTTGACGAAGAGGGTGGCCGGCACCGCCAGCAGCGCGCCGAGGCCGCCGAGGATGAAGGACCAGAAGATCAACGACAGGAACGCGACCGTCGGCGTGATGCCGACGGCGTCACCGGTGAACTTCGGCTGGATCAGCGTCTGGATCACGAAGTTGATCACACAGAACGCGATGATCACCGCGAGCATGTCCCGCAGGCCGTTGTCGCCGCCGCTGAGCAGGGCCAGCAGGGCCGGCGGGATCATGCCGACGATGAAGCCGACGTTGGGGATGTAGTTGGTGACGAAGGCGAACACGCCCCAGGTGACCGCCAGCGGCACGCCGATGATCGACAACGCGATCACGTCGAAGACGGAGACGATGAAGCCGAACAGCGACGTCACGATCCAGTACTTGCGGACGTTCCGGGCGAAGTTCTGCAGCGCCTCGGCGACCCGCGGCCGGGCCTTCCGGATGATCTCCATCCGTGGCGCGATGCCGGAGGCGTCAAAGGCGAGGAAGACCACCACGGTGACCATCAGGGCGCCCAGCGACAGCCAGTCGGTGATGCCGCGGAGCAGGGACTGGGCGACGCCGGTCAGCGAGGCCGGGTCGAAGCTGTCCAGGAACGACTGGAACTGCTCGGTGCCGACGCCGAATCCCGCGAGAGTGTCCAGGACGATGTTGTACAGGCGGATGAACGCCTCGCCGTACTTGGGCAGCGTGGTCGCCAGCTGGGTGATCGACAACGCGATCGAGCCGAGAATGACGATCAGGATGCCGTAGATGGTGAACAGGGCGATGGTGCTGGCCAGCCAGGCCGGCACGCCGATCTTGCGCAGCCAGACCCGGAACGGATGCACGGTGATCACCAGCGTCAGCACCAGGAACACCGGGCCGATGATGTTGGAGATCTCCCGGATCCCCATCGCCGCGACGACCCCGCCGGCGGCCACCAGCACCCCCCACAGCGGCGGCGCCCAGTTGGCGTCGATCGGGCCCGGCTGCTCCGGCCGTCCGCGGCCGCGGCTGCGGCGTAGCGATTGTGGTCCCGGCATGGCTCCCTCCCGGCCTAGTGACATGGCGCTGCGAGTGTAGTTGTCCGCCGAGTCGCCCGTCCGAACGAACTCCGACGCGAAGACCTGGGTCGGATCACCCCCTTCTAGAGTGAGACTCATGACTGATCTCCCGTACGCCAATCGTCCGTTCCGGGTCGGGGTCCAGCTGCAGCCGCAGCACGCCGACTACTCCCAGCTGCGTGAGGCCGCCGCAGCCGCCGAGGAGGCCGGGGTCGACGTGATCTTCAACTGGGACCACTTCTTCCCGCTGTCCGGCGAGCCCGACGGCCTGCACTACGAATGCTGGACGATGCTCGGCGCCTGGGCCGAGCAGACCAGCCGGGTCGAGCTCGGCGCGCTGGTCAGCTGCAACTCCTACCGCAACCCCGAGCTGCTGGCCGACATGGCCCGGACCGTCGACCACATCAGCGGTGGCCGGCTGATCCTCGGCATCGGCGCCGGCTGGTTCGAGCGGGACTACGACGAGTACGGCTACGAGTTCGGCACCGCCGGCCATCGGCTGGCCGACCTGGAGCAGGCGCTGCCCCGGATCAAGTCGCGCTGGTCGAAGCTCAACCCGGCCCCGACCCGCGACATCCCGGTGCTGATCGGCGGCGGCGGGGAGAAGAAGACGCTCCGCTACACCGCCGAGCACGCGACCATCTGGCACGGCTTCGGCGACGCCGAGACGCTCAAGCACAAGAACGGGGTGCTGGACGACTGGTGCGCCAAGATCGGCCGCGATCCGGCTGAGATCGAGCGGTCGGCCGGCGCCAACGGCAGCCCGGACGACCAGGGCCAGGCGCTGGCCGAGGTCGGCGTCCGGCTGGTCACCGTCACCACCGACGGGCGGGTCGACTACGACCTGACCCGGGTGCGCGAATGGGTCGCGTTCCGGGACGAGTTCAACGGCAAGTAGCGGGCCGGCAGCGGCTGGGGATGCGGGCGGGCGCATCCTCACCGCTGCGGATCCGTGGCTGTCGGTGCGTTCGCGGAGCGGACGGAGATTCGAAGGGGATCGTCCCGCTCTGCTTTAATCGGAGAAGTCAGGAAAACCGAAGGGCCGGTGGGTACGAAACCCACCGGCCCTGCGCATTCGTCGACCCCCCTGAGTGCCGGCGAATTGGTCTGTGGCCGATGCCCCTCCCCAGGCTGAGCATCGAGTCCAACTGCCCCCCAACGAGAAGAAGCATGCCTGGCGAGGCTCTGTGGGTGCGCCAGGATCCCTCAAGACTGACCCAAGGTCTGCGCAAAACTCGCGGTTGAGGCTCTGCTGAGCCGCCTGAGGGGCCCGCTGCACTCCGATCCGACCCCTATCACCGCGGTCCCATCCGGACGACGACCAGCGCGGTCACCGGGCCGCCCGAACTCCCGACCGGCGACCGATGGCGAATTCGGTGCGCCGAGCGATCCTTGATTCATGGATGCGACACAGATTCTCATTACGGTGCTGGCGGTCATCGGGATCGTCATCGTCGGCGTGCTGGCGATCGTGCCCACCATGTTCGACGTGTCCGCTCGCGCGGGCCGGGCGAAGGCGCACAGCCGGAGCCACGTCGACCTGGCTGCCTGACCGCGCCCCTCCAAGGGATAACGGCTTGAAAGGGTACGGCAGAATCCAGACGTGGTGAGTGTCGAGCGAAGTGAGCGGTGTTTCCGGCGGTACGTGGCGATCGGTGACTCCACGACCGAGGGCCTGGAAGACCCCGACGGCGACGGTGGCTACCGTGGCTGGGCGGACCGGCTCGCGCAATACATCGCCGACGGGCAGGAACAACCGCTCGAGTACGCCAACCTCGCCGTCCGCGGCCTGCGACTGAACGAGATCCGGAACACCCAATTCGACGACGCGCTGGCGTTGAAGCCCGACCTGATGACGATCTTCGGCGGCGTCAACGACGTGCTGGCCTTCGGCTGCGACTACGACGAACTGGCCGCCGACCTGGCCGCGATCTTCGGCGAGGCCCGCGCAGGAGACATCACCGTGGCCACCTTCACGATGCCAGACCCGACCGCGATCAACCCGTTCGGCCGCCGGCTGCGGGACCGGATGTTTCGGCTGAACGACCTGATCCGGGCCGAGGCGGATCGCTACGACGTCCTGGTGCTCGACCTGCAGGCGTACCCGATGTCCGGTGACCCGCGGCTCTGGCACGAGGACGGATTGCACGGCAACTCGCTTGGCCACGAGCGGGTGGCGCGCGGCCTGGCCTGGCGGCTCGGAGTGGCCGGCATGGACGAATCCTGGGCCGAACCGTTGCCGCCGGAACCGGCGCTGCCGTCCCGGCGGAACCAGTTCAGCGGCGAACTCGATTGGGCCGTGACCCATCTCGCCCCGTGGCTCGGCAAGGGCATCCGCGGGATCCCGCACGGCGACGGGATCGTCGCCAAGCGCCCGGTCCCGACGCTGATCCCGCGGACGGAGCCACGGCCGCACCGGTCACCGCTGCCCTCCTGAGCCGACCTGCGGCGATTCCGCGATCGGGATGCCGCGGTCGGCCGCCCGGGTCCGGCCCCAGTCGTACATGGCCTGGAGCACCGGGACGAGCGACCAGCCGTCCTCAGTCAGCCGGTAGGACACCGGCGCCGGATTCTCCGGCGACTCGGTGTGCACCCGCCGCTCGACCAGCCCGGCCGACTCCAGCTCACGCAGCCGCTGGGTCAGCATCTTCTCGCTCAGCCCGGGGATCAGCCGCCGGACCTGCCCGTACCGGCGCGCGCCCTCCTTGAGTTGGGCCAAGATCACCGGGGTCCAGCGGCCGGCGATCACGTCGACCGTCACCTCCACCGGGCACGAATAGCGCCTCGACCCCATCGCCGCTCCCTCCACGCACCGGAAAGTTCGTACTTGCGGATCCGACCATGATCGACTCTAGTTCTTGTTCATGATCATCGAGTACCTCCGCTACCGCATCCCCGACGACCGGGCCGAAGACTTCGAGGCCGCCTACGGGCGGGCCGCCGAGCAATTGGCCGCGGCGCCGCAGTGTGTCGACTTCGAGCTCAGCCGGTGCGTGGAAGACGCCGGGGCCTACATCCTGCGGATCGGCTGGACGTCGGTGGACGATCATCTGCAGGGCTTTCGTACCGGCGAGCACTTCCCGCCGTTCCTGGCCGAGATCCGGGACTACGTGCCGATGCTGGAGGAGATGCGGCACTACCGCCCCACCGAGGTGGTCGGCAGCGGCGGCTCGGTGCCGAGCCTGTACAGCTGGGCCGGCGGCGCGCTGGCACTGGAGCGGCTGTTCACCGACTTCTACGCGACGGTACGGGAGGACGAGCTGTTGGCGCCGGTGTTCGCCGGGATGGACCATGATCATCCGAAGCACGTCGCGGCCTGGCTGGGCGAGGTGCTCGGCGGCCCACCGGTCTATTCCGGGGAACGCGGCGGCCACCCGCACATGGTCCAGGCCCACCTCGGCCGGGCGATCACCGAGCAGCAGCGCCGCCGCTGGCTGTCCCTGCTGCTCGACGCCGCCGATCGGGTCGGGTTACCCGACGATCCCGAGTTCCGGGCCTCCTTCGTCGGCTACCTCGAATGGGGCACCCGGATGGCCGTCGCCCTTTCCGCCCCCGACGCCCGCCCCGACCTGCACGAACCGATGCCCACCTGGACCTGGTCCCGCCCACCCTGGCAAGGCTGAATTCCCCACCCCAAGCCGACTTGTCAGAACTGAGGCTTGCTATAGCCAACCTCAGTTCTGACAAGTCGGCGATGGTCCAAGTCAGCTGCCGGTGCCGGCCGGCGCGAGTTCGGTGCGGACCTCCTTGGCCGCACTGACCAGATTGCGCAACGACTGCTCCACCTCGGCGTAGCCGCGGGTCTTCAGGCCGCAATCGGGATTGGCCCAGAGGCGTTCCGGGGGCAGGGTCTTGCCGGCCAGTCGGAGGGCGGCGGTGATCTCCTCGGTCGGCGGCACCCGGGGCGAATGGATGTCCCAGACCCCCGGACCCACCTCACGCGGATAGCCGGCCGCGGTCAGCTCGCCGACCACCTCCATCCGCGATCGGGCCGCCTCCAGGCTGATCACGTCGGCGTCCATCGCGATGATCGCGTCGATGATGTCGCCGAACTCGGCGTAACACATGTGGGTGTGGATCTGGGTCCCGTCGACCACCCCGGCCGTGCTCAGTTGGAACGCCGCGACCGCCCAGTCCAGATAGGCGGGCCGGTCGGCGCGGCGCAGCGGCAGGGTTTCTCGCAGCGCCGGCTCGTCCACCTGGATCACGCCGATCCCGGCCGCCTGGAGATCGGTCACCTCGTCCCGCAGCGCCAGGGCGACCTGCCGGGCGGTGTCACCGAGCGGTTGATCATCCCGGACGAACGACCAGGCCAGCATGGTCACCGGACCGGTCAGCATGCCCTTGACCGGACGATCGGTCAGGCCTTGGGCGTACGCGGCCCAGTCGACGGTCATCGGATTCGGCCGGGAGACGTCGCCGGCGATGATCGGCGGCCGGACGCAGCGGGTGCCGTAGGACTGGACCCACCCGTTCCGGGTGCTGATGAAGCCGGACAACTGATCGGCGAAATACTGCACCATGTCGTTGCGCTCCGGCTCGCCGTGCACCAGCACGTCCACCCCGAGCTCGGTCTGCAGTTCGATCACCCGGGCGATCTCGTCCCGCATCGCGATGTCGTACGCGCCGGCGTCGATCTTCTTGGCCCGCAGGTCGGCCCGTGCCTGCCGCAGTGTGTTGGTCTGCGGGAAGGAGCCGATCGTCGTGGTCGGAAACGTCGGCAGCTTGAGTCGATCATGCTGCGCCGCGGCCCGCTCCGGGTACCCCGAGCGCCGGCGCAGTTGATCATCGGTGATCGTCGCCAGCCGGTCCCGGACAGCTTGATCATGGACGATCGGCGAGTCCCGCCGGGCGGCCAGCCGGGTCGCGTTGACGGCCAGCTCGCCGGCCACCGAGTCCCGGCCGTCGCGCAGCGCCCGGGCCAGGATGGCCAGCTCCGCCAGCTTCTGATCGGCGAATGCGAACCAGGAGGCGATCTCGGGGTTCAGGTCCGGCTCGTCGGTGACGTCGATCGGAACGTGCAGCAGTGACGATGACGCGGCGACGTCCAGCCGGTCGACCAGTCCGAGCAGGGTGCCCAGCTTGCCGAGCGCCGCGGCCTGGTCGGTCCGCCAGATGTTGCGGCCGTCCACCACCCCGGCGATCAGCCGCTTGCCGGCCAGACCCGGCTGACCGGCCAGATCATCGAGGCTGGCCGCCCCGGAGCCGACCAGATCGACGGCGAGGCCTTCGACCGGCGACGACGCGAGCACGGCGGCGGCGTCACCGAGCCGATCGAAGTAGGAACCGATGATGATCTTGGGCCGGTGCTCGACTGCGGCCAGGGTCTGATAGGTGTCCTTGATCAACTCCAGCTGGGCCGGCTCGAGGTCGGTGACCAGCACCGGCTCGTCCAGCTGCAGCCACTCCGCCCCGGTGTCGGCGAGCCGGCCGAGCAGCTCCACGTACAACGGAATCAACCGGTCCAGCAGAGTGATCGGGGCGAAGTCGTGAGCATCGGCCGACTTCGACAGCAACAGGAAGGTGACCGGTCCGACCAGCACCGGCCGGGCCGGCAGGCCGAGCTCGCGGGCCTCGGCCAGCTCCTCGATGATCTTGGTCGGATCCAGCGCGAACTCGGTGTCGGCGGACAGCTCCGGCACCAGGTAGTGGTAGTTGGTGTCGAACCACTTGGTCATCTCCAGCGGCTGCACCCGGTCGTCGCCGCGAGCCATCGCGAAGTAGCGGTCCAGCCGGCCCGCGTCGGTGCCGATGTCGGGCACCGCGGCCGCGTGCCGGGGCGGGATCGCGCCGACCATCCAGGCGGTGTCCAGGACGTGGTCGTAGAGCGAGAAGTCTCCGACCGGCAGCTCGCCGAGCCCGGCGTCGCGCAGCCGTTCCAACCGCTCCCGGCGCAGCGTCGCCGCCGTCTCCAGCAGCGTGGCCGGGTCACTCTTGCCCTTCCAGTAACGCTCGATGGCGCGCTTCAGTTCGCGCCGCCGGCCCTGCCGCGGATAGCCGTGGACGGTGGCGATCGAAGCCGCAGTCCCACCTGGTTGGCGCCCGTCCCTGGCAGAAGAAGGAGCGGCGATCACTTCACCTGCCGCCCCTGTCTCAGCAGCACCTATATCCGGATTAGTCATTGCAGACTCTCCTTCGCGAGCCTCGGATCCCGGACGGCGGGCAGCACCGGAAGAACTTCCGGCACGACCTTCCTCCGAGATCGTCACCTCCGACCGGCGGGTGCCGGGCGGACGACTGGCAGGTCTTCGGACTCGAGGGCACGGACCGATCGGCCCACCTACCGGCCGTCGCTTCCCAGGCCTCTCGGCCCAGTGCTTGGTGACGGCGTTCGTTCCCTGATACCGCTGCGGGGCAGTCCCGGACTCACACCGGGTTCCCTTGTCCAGCCGCGTCCCTCACCCTAGCTCCGGCCCCTCCGTCATCGGGGAGTATCTCGCCGGTCAGACCCGGCCGGATGTTCCCCGGTCCCAGCCCACGACTCGCTCCGCAGCGCGCCCATCGCGGCGAGCCCGGTCCGCCACCGGTCCGGCCAGCCGTCGGCGACCCAACTCGCGGGCGGCTGATGGCCCTGCGCGCCGAGCCACTCCACCTCGTCGATCGCCTGCCCGCGCCGACGGATGACCTCGTCGATCACGTCGAACGTGCCCTGCCAGCCGTAACCGTCCAGCAGCGCCGCGATCCGGGCCCGCCGATCGGCCGCTTCGATGCTGAAACCGCGCCGCCTCAACTCGGCCGGGTCGGCCTCGAACGGGGTGAACCAGATCAACGCGTACGCCGCGTCGTCCAGCCGATCCCCGGGCCGGGCGCCGTCCCAGTCGAACAGCCCGACCGCCCGACCGTCACGCCAGGCCAGGTTCGCCGGCTTCGGGTCGCCGTGACAGATCACCGCGCCGCCGCCGTGCGGCACCGACCACACGGCGTCCGCCGGCGGCTGCCAGTCGGCGGTGGCATCGTGCACGTCGCGGAGCAGCGCGCCGGCGGACCGCACCCCGTCGAGGCTGAGCCGGTGCGGCCAGTCCTCGGCGCCCGCCTCGCCCTCGACCAGCCGGACACATTCCTGGGTCGTGTCGTAGCCGAGTGGCTCGAGCACCGGCAGGCCCTGACCGTGCAGGTGGGCCAGCAGGCTCTGCACCGTCGGCGTCCACGGCTTCGACGGCCGGTGCACCACCCCGTCGACGATGCGGATCGCGCGCTCACCAGCCACGCCGCCACGGTACTGACCCCGGCCGGGTCACCCATGCCCAGCACTGGTGATGGGGACGTGCGGGTCTACGTTCCCTGAGCCTGTCGAAGGGCAAGCCTGATGATTCCTGGAAGGCACCCCTCGAAGCTGGCCGATCGGGCCGGCCCTTCGACAGGCTCAGGGAACGAAACCCCAGCGTCCCCATCGAGGAGTCAGGGAATGGAGCCCCTCCGTCCTTCGCTGTCGTACGACGGCACAGCCCGGACCCCACGCCTTAATTGTGTTGGGAGAGGTTTCCCACAGCTGGTGTCGACCTGGTGCGGTTGTCCACAGAATTCCGTTGGGCCGGCTGAGGTACAGGCTTGAGCACAGACTCCAAGGATGTGAAACCTCGAATCGATCCGGCTCCACTGCTCCGCGCCCTGGCTGCGGCCCAGTGCGGCGTGATCACGCTCGGCCAGGCGGCCGAGTTGGGCTTGAGTCGGCACAGTGTCGGGCGACTCGTCGACATGAGGGAGTGGCGACGGGTAGGGCCGTCCCTGGTGTTCCTTCATGATCTTGATCCCCCGTGGCGGGCCCTGGCCTGGGCCGGGATTCTGCACGCGGGAGGAAGTGCGCGGATCGGTGGGGAGGGCGCGGCGCACCTGCACGGGCTGACCGACGAACCGCCCGATCAGATCCTGATCATGATCCCGCACCAGCGACGACTGCGGGACCGGCCGCCGTGGACCTTCCGCCGGGAACGCGAGGGCGCCCGGTCGGAGCGCTCGCCGGGAGTCCTGCCGCGGACGACGGTCGAAGACACGGTGCTCGACCTGTGCACCGACGAGCGGTCGGCGCTGCACTGGATCCCGCTGGCCGTTCAGCGTGGCCGGACCTCGGCCGCTCGGCTCCGGGAAGCCATGCTGAGCCGGCCGCGGCTGGCTCAGCGCCGCCTGCTGCTGGACCTGCTGGACGATGCCCGATCCGGGACCGAGTCGCCGCTCGAGGTCCGCTACCTCCGCGACGTCGAGCGGTCCCACGGTCTGCCCAAGGGGCGGCGGCAGGTGCGGCGCCGAAGATCAGCTCGCAACGATGTCGGCTACGAGGAGTTCGGGCTGATCATCGAGCTGGACGGCCACCTCGGGCACGACGGGCTCGGCCGGTTCCGGGACTTCCGGCGGGACAATGCGGCCCTGATCGACGGCCGGATCACGTTGCGCTACGGCTGGGCCGATGTCACCCAGGAGTCGTGTGCGGTCGCGACCAGGTCGCCGCAGTGCTGATCCGGCGCGGCTGGGCCGGTCTGCCGACCCGTTGTCCGCACTGCCGGCCGGTCTTCGCACAGATCGGGGAAATCCTCGCCGGTTAGTCCCGGCGGGAACTTCCCCGGTGTCGATCAGGCGCGGATGGCGCGGCGGCGGACCAGCTCGGACTTGGCGTACTTGCCGATCTGGTGGGTGGACATGCCGTCCATTACGGCGCCGACGCCGCCGCCGATCAACGGGATCCGCTTGGTCACCAGCAGGGCCAGGTTTCGACCGCCAACGTTCGCGAGCAGGCCGCTGATCACGGCCTGGGCGACGGCCGCGTCCAACTCCGGATCGAAGACCGGGGCGGTCGCCACGGCCAGTGGTGAGGTGGGGAACTTGCCGTTGGCGATCCGCTTGGCCACCTGCTCGCCGCCGAGCAGGCACATCACCAACGCCGTGCGGACCCGCGGGTCGTCCAGGTCGTAGCCGCGCAGGTGAGCGATCGCCGCGACCATCCGCACCTGGACCACGGCGATGCCGGTCAGGTTGGCCGGCAGCGCGATCGGCAGCGTCGCGAGCCCGCCGATGTTGGTGACGAAACCCTGAGCGGAGCCGAGCAGGACGTGCGACTCGATCACCGACTCGACCGCGTCGTCCGCATAGCCGGCGCACTTGGTCAGTTGCCGCGCCGCGGCCTGCTTGGCGCTGGGCAGCTTGCTGACCCCGTCGATCGCGACCTCGACCACCCGGCGCAGCACACCGCCGGCAGCCTGCGGGCCCTGGGTCCGGATCGGCTCGAGCGTACGCGCGATGCTGCGACCGAACTCCTGTGCTGACGGCATGCGACCTCCAGAGCCGACGAAATATCCCCCAGCGTACGTCTCGACCGGCGCCCGCAACTCCGGCGCAACCCGGGTCAGCCCCGGGCGGACCGGCCGCCCGGACGGGGGAGCGGCACAATCGGGGGCATGCAGCCGTCGCCGTTCGGTCCGCCGGCGGAGTGGCCGGTCGATGACCTGATCGGGTATTCCCGCGGTTTCGATGCCGGCCTGGTCGTCGCGGCGTACCGATCCGGGGTGTTCCCGATGCCGATCGGCCGTGGCACCATGGGCTGGTTCTCCCCGCTGCGGCGCGGGGTGCTGCCGCTGGCCGGGCTGCGGGTCAGCCGGTCGCTGCGCAAGACGATCAAGCGGTACGAGATCCGGCTGGACACCGCATTCGAGCAGGTCCTCGATCGATGCGCCGACCCGAGCCGGGAAGGCGCCTGGATCAACCGGGAGATCCGGTCCGTCTACACCGAGCTGCATCGGGCCGGGCTGGTCCATTCGGTCGAGGCCTGGACCGCCGACGGCCGGCTGGCCGGCGGCCTCTACGGGGTCAGCCTCGGCGGCCTGTTCGCGGGCGAATCGATGTTCCACGACGAGGAGCTCGGCCGGGACGCGTCCAAGGCGGCGCTGGTCGGGCTGGTCGGGCTGCTCCGCTCCGCCGGCACCGAGGGCCGGCTGCTCGATGCACAGTGGCGGACCGATCACCTGGCCACCCTCGGTGTCGTCGAGATCGACCGGTTCGGCTACCTGGAGCGGCTCGTGACAGCACTCCGGCTGGACCCGCCCCAGTGGCGAACCGGGCCAGTCGAGGCCACCCTCCGACATCCCGACCCGGCAACGGACTAATCTTCGGGCGGTGCGGGACGAACGGAAGACAATACGGTTGAACCGGTTCTGGTCCGGCCGGGTCGAGGCCTTCGACCTGCTGCTGGCGATCTTCGCGATCGCGGCCATCGCCGGCACCGGAACCTGCGTGTACGGTGCGCTGATGCTGCAGGCGACCCAGCCGGTGTTCGCCGGCGCGGTCTGGATGATGGCCGCGGTGTTACTGCTGGCCCTGGTCGGCATCGTCTGGCTGGGCATCCGCGGCCGCACCATCCCGGTCACGCTGGCCCGGTCCGGCGTGGTGCTCGGGGTGGCCGGGTCGCGGCTGCTGATCCCCTGGACCGACGTCAACCGTGTCGTTGTCGAGGACCCGGACAGCGATCGGCGGATCGTCCCGGTCCGGATCCAGCTGAGCGACGTCGCCTCGGTGCTGGAGGACCCCCGGGTGGAGCGGATGTTCGGTGGCGACGGCCTGGCCCTGTCCCGGATGGGCGGGCTGCCGACCGAACGGCTGCAGCAGGTCGCCGGCTGGGCCGAGCACCGGTTCGAACTCGTCTGATCCGCCGCGCCGCCGATTGTCGGGCCGTGGGCGAATAATGGGCCCATGCCAGAAATGCCAGAGGTCGAGTCCCTGGTGCGGTTCCTGCGACCCGCCTGCATCGGCCGGGTGATCGCCCAGGTCGATCTGGTCGCGTTCAGCGCCCTGAAGACGTACGAGCCGCCGCTCAGCGCGCTGCACGGCCTGGAGATCGAGGCCGTCGAGCGACACGGCAAGTTCATCGACCTGTCCGCGCAGGGGCTGCACCTGGTGTTCCACCTGGCCCGCGCCGGCTGGCTGCGGTGGAAGGACGAGGTGCCGCAGAAGCCGGTCCGGCCCAGCGTCAAGAACCCGCTGGCCCTGCGGCTCCGGCTGGACGACGACTCCGGGTTCGAGCTGACCGAGGCCGGCACCCAGCGCAAGCTCGCCGTCTACGTCACCGCCGACCCGGCCGCCATTCCGCACGTCGCGACGCTCGGCCCGGACCCGTTGTCGGACGACTTCGACGCGGCGGTGTTCGACGAACTGCTCAACGAGGCCGGCCGGTCCCAGCTCAAGGGCGTGCTGCGGGACCAGAAGATCATCGCCGGGATCGGCAACGCTTACTCCGACGAGATCCTGCACGCCGCGAAGCTGAGCCCGTTCAAGGGCGCCAACACACTCACCGACGAGGAACGGGAACGCCTCTTCGGCGCGATCAAGACCGAGCTCGCCGGCGCGATGGAGCGGGCCGAGGGGCTGGCCGCGAAGGACCTGAAGGGCGAGAAGAAGGCCGGCTTGCGGGTGCACGGCCGCAAGGGTGAGACCTGCCCGGTCTGCGGCGACACCATCGCTGAGGTCTCCTTCCACGACTCGTCGCTGCAGTACTGCCCGACCTGCCAGACCGGCGGCAAGAAGCTCGCCGACCGGCGGCTGTCGAAACTGTTGAAATAGATGGCCGGGCTCGCCGCGGCTTGGTCCATGATCAAGTTCCGATTGGTCCGGCGCCGTCAATCGCGCGATCATGAGCCGGTGAACGGCAACGACGAACTGATCGAGATCGGCCCCGACCAGGTGGATCAGCACGTCCAGGACGGCTGGGCCCTGCTGGACGTACGGACCGACGCCGAATGGGCCTCCGGCCGGATCGACGGCTCGGCCCACCTGCCTTTGGACCAGTTGATCGCCCGCCTGGACGAGGTCCCGGACCGGGTCGTCTGCGTCTGTGCCGTCGGCGCCCGCTCCGCCCAGGCTGCGAGCTACCTGGCCGCACAGGGTCGCGAGGCGGTCAACCTGGCCGGCGGCGTCTACGGCTGGCAGTCCTCCGGCCGCGCACTGACCCGCTAGTGCCCTGGCACGTGAGTTCGTTACCTAGTTCAGCGCCCTGACTCCGGCACCGAACTCACGTGCCACGACACTAGCGGCTCTTCACGTAGAAGAGGTTCGACCGCCGAGCGCCCGACTCGCCGGAGGCGAAGCCGAAGTAGAGCCTCGACCCGTCGGGCCCGATGGCCATCCCCTCGGGCTCGCGATAGGTCAGGTCCGGGCCGGCCTGGGTGAGCACCCGGTCGGCCAGTTCGCCGGTGCGGGTGTCGATGCGGGACAGATAGGCGTTGCCGGGCGGCGGATTGGTGTCGCCGTAGGCAGTGCCGTCCAGCGTGTAGATGTCACTGCCGTGCAGTGCGTAGCCCTGGAACACACCGAGTCCCGGTGGCTGGGCGATGTCGACGAGCCGGTCGGGCGCCCCGCCGGCGGCGACGTCGGCCAGCCGGAAGATCGCGACCCGCTTGCCCGCGCTGGTGTGGTAGCGGACGGCCATCCGGCCGGCGACGTGATCGATGGCGCAGGTGGTCTCCAGCGCCTCGGGCACCGGCCGGAACGTCGTGGCCCGCGAATCGTCCCGGCTGAGCGTCGCGCCGTTCTTCCAGGCGAAGCGCTTCAGCACGGTGCCGTAGCCGTTCGCGTTGGCCTCGCCCTCGGTCCACAGGTAGGTGCCGCCGCGGAACGGCTGGGCCGCGAACGAGACGGCATGCCCGTAGCCGAGGAGGGCCATCGCGCCGAGCAGCCGCCCGCGCCGGTCCACCTCGCTGACGTGCAGGTCGCCCGCGACACCGGGGGACCCTGCCTTCAATTGGGCGACGAACAGCCGATTGTTCTCGGGGTCGACGGTGAAGGACTGCTGGACGGTCGCCGAGGCCAGCGTGGCGCCCGTGTACAGCGCCTGCGCGGGCGACGACAGGTCGAACGACCGGGGCCCGGCCGAGGCGGTCCGGGCGCCGGACCAGCCGGCGACGGCCAGGCCGGTGACTCCGGCGGCACCGAGCAGCCGGCGTCGAGTCCACGTCACTGATGCCATCCCGAACTCCCTCTGCGCACGCCAGATTAACAATCAGGATGTGAAAGCTAACACTCTCAATCGGCCGAATTCACAGTCAGGTGGCCACGTCTCATTCCGGCGGCGAGCCGGGTCGATCGCCCGGTCTAGCCGAGGCCCGAGACGATCAAGGAACCGCCCAGCCCGAACATGATCATGGCGATCACGCCGTCGAGCAGGCGCCAGGTCAGCGGCTTGGCGAACGCCGGCCGGAGCAGCCGGCCGGCGAACGCCAGGGTGAGGAACCAGAGCACGCTGGCGACGATCGCGCCGGCGCCGAACACCCAGCGGCCGTCCGGCCCGTGCGTATTGGCCACGGTGCCGAGCAGTAGCACGGTGTCCAGATAGACGTGCGGGTTCAGCCAGGTCAGGGCCAGCGCGGTGATGATCACCCGGGTCGCCGACGCCGAGCCACCGGTGCCGGCGTCGAGCGTCTGCCGCGGTCCCAGGGCGCGGCGGGCGGCCAGGATTCCGTACCCGAGCAGGAACGCGGCGCCGCACCAGCGCAGCACTTCGATGATCAGCGGAGCCTGCTGGACGATCACGCCGATGCCACTGATCCCGAGCAAGATCAACACCAGGTCGGAGGCGATGCAGATCGTCGCAACGACGCCCGCCCGCTCACGGCTGATCGACTGCCGCAACAGGTACGAGTTCTGCGCCCCGATCGCGACGATCAGGGACAGGCCCATGCCGAACCCGGCAGCTGCAGTGTGCATCACGCCGCCGAATCTAGGGTGTGGCCCGCTGACGTACCAGCTAAAGATTCTGAACAATCATCAGAATTGCTAATGTCGAGCGATGCAGGTCCAGTTCGATCAGTTGACCACCTTCCTCGCCGTGCTGGAGGAGGGCACGTTCGACGCGGCCGCGCGGCGGCTGCAGGTCACGCCGTCGGCGGTGAGCCAGCGGATCAAGGCGCTCGAGGTCGGCACCGGCCGGGTCCTGCTGCAGCGCACCAAGCCGGCGCAGCCGACCGAGTCGGGGCGCGTCCTGGCCCGCCTGGCCCGGCAGACGACGCTGCTGACCGAGGAAGCCGCGGTCGAGCTCGGCGGTGCCGGCTCCGACCGGGCCGCGACGAGTGAGATCCCCATCGTCGTCAATGCCGACTCGCTCGCCACCTGGGCTCTGCCGCCGCTGGCCCGGCTCGCGACCGAGCACGGGCTCCGGTTCGACATCCACCGCGAGGACGAGCAGCACTCGGTCGAGTTGCTGCGCGCCGGCACGGTGATGGCCGCCGTGACCGCCGTAGCCGAGCCGGTGCAGGGCTGCGGCGTGCGCCGGCTGGGCCGGATGCGCTACCTGCTGGTCGCGAGTCAGGCCTACGCGGAGCACTGGCTGCCCGGCGGCCTGACCGTGGACAACCTGGCCCACGCTCCGGTGCTGGCGTTCGACCACAAGGACGATCTGCAGGACCGGTATCTCCGCCGTCGCAGCCGCCGTCGCCTGCGGCCGCCGCGGCACTACCTGCCCTCCTCGGCGGAGTTCGCCCGGGCCGTCACCCTGTCGATGGGCTGGGGCCTGCTGCCGGAGCACGACGCCCGGCCACTGCTCGACGCGGGCGACGTGATCATGCCGGAGCCCGCGGCTCACGTCGACGTATCGCTGTACTGGCAGCGGTGGCGGCTGCCCTCTCCGGCCCTGGACCGAGTCAGCGAGGCCGTCATCGAGGCGGCCTCGGTGGCCTTGCGGTGACCGTGGGGTCGGCAGCGCGGGACACCCGCGTGACGCCTTGTCCAACTCCGAGCGGGCAACGCTGCGCCCCCGGAACCGGTGTGCCAGACTGAACGCCGTGAATGCGCCGAGGCCGCAGACCCACCAGATCTTCGCTCACCGTGGATTCTCCGGTCACCAGCCAGAAATGACCGTAGCCGCCTTCCGGGCGGCCATCGACTGGGCCGCCGAGACCGGCGTCCGGCTCGGACTCGAGTGCGACGTCCAGTTCAGCGCCGATGATCAGTTGATCTGCCTGCACGACAGCCGGATCGACCGCACCAGCACGACCACCGGCGTCGCCTTCGAGCTCACCGTGGCGGAGCTGAAGGCGCTCGATTTCGGTTCGCGCTACACCGCCGACCCGACCGCCGAGCAGCGCACCTTGATCACCCTCGCCGAGTTGTTGATCATGGTGCACGACGCCCGGCAGCGCGAGGTCGACGTCACGCTGGCGATCGAGACCAAGCATCCGAACCCACGCGGTCTGGACACCGAGGACCGGGTGGCCGAGCTGCTCGCCGGCTACGGCTGGGATCAGGCCGGCTCGCCGGTCCGGATCATCAGCTTCTCGATGGACGCGTTGATCAAGGCCGGCAAGCTGCTGCCCGAGCTGGAACGGACCTACCTGCAGCAGTTCGACTTCGGCGAGTACGAGACCGGCAAGCTACCGGACGGGATCGAAGCCTTCGGCCCCGACATCGCGATGCTGAAAGCCGACCCCGACTTCGTCGCCCGCGCCCGGGACAACGGCCACGAGGTCCACCCCTGGACCCTGAACGATCCCGACGACATCGACTTCGCCCTCTCCCTAGGCGTCCAAGGCCTCACCACGGACTACCCCGACCGCGTCCTAGCCCGCGTCAACACCCCTTCCCACGCCTGACGAAGCCGACTTGTCAGAACTGACGCTGGCTATAGCAATCCTCAGTTCTGACAAGTCGGCCCCAAGACCCCCCGACGTTGCCGTCGTGAGGAGAGCCGCACGCGGCGTTGCCGCAGTGAGGCATCAGCGCTCGGTGCGGCAGCCGGCAAGACCCGATCAGCGCTCGGCTTCGGCGGTCAAAGATGCGCGGCAGTAGTCCCGTCAGAGATAGAGATGTCAGTCGCGCAAGATGGGGCAGGACATGCAACGCGGCCCACCTCGACCAGATCCCAGCTCCGACCCGGAAAGGGTGATTACTTCCACCCCAGCGGCCTCCAGTCGGGCGTTGGTCTCCACATTGCGTTCGTAGGCGACAGCGACCCGCGGCTCGACGGCCAGAGTGTTGTTCCCATCGTCCCACTGCTCCCGCTCCGCGATCACCGGATCAAGCCCGGTCGCGATCACCCGCAGCCGGTCGATCCCCAGCGCCGTGGCCGCCGCCTCCAGGAACGGGGTTCGCGCGCCGATGATCAACTCCCGGTTGTCGCCGGGACGGACCGGGATCGCGGACAGCCGGTCGGCGATGTTGGGATACATCACCACCGCGTCCAGATCGACCATGGTGCAGATGGTGTCCAGGTGCATGGTCGCGCGGTTCTGATCGATCGGCACCACGAGCAACTGCTCGGCCAGTCCATGATCGAAAACGGTCCGGGCGAACCGCTCGGCCCCGGCCGGCGTGGTCCGCTCGCCGACGCCGACCGCCAGCACACCGGGCCCGAGCGCCAGGACGTCACCGCCCTCGAGATGCTCGCGCTGCCAGCCGTGCAGCCGCTGCACCGCCTGGAACCGGGGATGGAAGGCGTAGATCAGCTCGGTCAGTTGACTTTCCCGCCGCCGGGCCGGCATGGCCAGCGACGTGATCGCCACCCGATCGCCGACCCAAACCCCCGAATCCCTGGTGAACAACAGGTTCGGCAGCGGGTCGACGAGGAAGTCCTCGGCCGCCAGCAGCGACGACACCAGGCCGGTGGACCGCACTTCGTCGTTCCGCAGCCCGGCGATCAGCACTCGGGCCAGCTCCTCGGCACCGAGCCGGGAGAGCTGATCACGGAGCTGCCGGCGGAGTCGATCACCGAGGCGCAGATCGGTCAGCACGCCGTCGATCGCACCGGCGGCCGCGGTCGGATCGGCCAGCGTCTCGATCAGCAACTGCTCCAGGTACAACACCTCGACCCCACGGTCCCGCAATGCCGCGGCGAACGCGTCGTGCTCGTCCCGGGCCCGGCTGACCCACGGGATCCCGTCGAAGAGCAGGGCGTCGTTGTTCCGCGGCGTGAGCCGGCGCAACTCCGGCCCGGGTCGGTGCAGCAGCACCGTCCGCAGCCGGCCGACCTCGGATCCGACGCCGACCTCGGCGGGCCGGACCTGATCAATGGAGTCGACCATAGCGACCGAGCGTACGCGCATCGACGTTGTAGGAGGGTGGTGTCGAACGGTGACCGCAGCGAGCGGCACCCAGGCATGCATTGGACCGCGTTGTCGTCGGCGTCCGTAGAACACCGCTCCGACCTTCTCCTCCGCCTTGTCCAGCACGCACCTGGGCCCCGCTCGCTACGATCACCGTTCGACACCACCCTCCTTGACCCTGGAAACGGATGCGGGCGGCGGCCGGCGACCCACTAACCTTGCCCTGTGAATTCCGGCCGAACGCCGATCGCGTGCGTGATCTGGGCCAAGGACGCACAGCGCCAGGTGGCCGACAGCGTCCGGGCCGCGTCCGCGCTGCCCGGGGTCGACCCGGTGATCGTCTGCGACGACGGCAGCGCCGACGAGACCGGCAAGTACGCCGCGGCGGCCGGCGCGATCGTGGTCAACCACCAGCGGGGCCGCGGCTGGGCGGCGTCGGTGGAGTCCGCGGTCAACGCGCTCGGCATCCTGGAGCAGCGGGATCGCCGGACCGAGGCCAAGGCCCTGTTGCTGCTGCCGGCGACCGCCGCCGAGCGGGCCGCCGACTTCGCCCCGCTGCTCGAACCGGTCCGGTCCGGCGACGCCGACCTGACGATCGCCGTGCCGTCGTCCGACGCGGCCGATCCGGGGGTGGTCGACGCGGCGGCGAGCCGCGGCATCGCCGAGCTCACCGGCTGGTCACCGCGCGCCCCGCTGGCCCTGGAACGCTGCCTGAGCCGGCGCGCGTTCGAGCTGGCCAGCCCGCTGGCGGCCGGCTGGGGCGGCGCGATCAGCATGCTGGTCGACGTCCAGCGGGCCGGCCTGACCATCCGGGAGTTGGAGATCGACCGGCCGGCCCGGCAATCCGCGCTCGATCTGACCGAGCGGTTCGACCGGGCGGTCCAGCTGGCCGAGGTGACCCGAGCCCTGGCCGCCCGCGGCCTGGTCCAGGCGGGCCTCACCGAGTTCAAGGAATCCGGCGGGATCCAAGGAATACTGAAGCGGTTCAAACGATGACCACAGCACCCGGGCCGGTCAAGCCGAAGCCAGCCGGCCCGCAGCCCTACGTCCCCGAGGCCTGGCATCGCGATCACCGGATCGCGCTGGCGATGATCATCGGCGCGACCGTGTTGACCTTGATCACCGGCTTCCTCGGCCCGTCCGCGGTGACGCTGACCCTGGACACCCGGGGCAGCCTGCTGCCGCCCTGGTTCCTGCCGGAGGGCGCGAGCAAGCCGAACGAGTGGCTGGTGTCGTCGATGATCTGGGCAGTGATCATCATCGGCGGCGTCGGGCTGACCATCGGCCTGCGGGCGCTGTCCCGCGGCTGGCGCCCCGATCATCGCAAGATCTTCGGTCTGGGGGCCGGGCTGAGCCTGGCGACGATCCTGGTGCCGCCGATGACGTCGGCCGACATCTTGATGTACGCCGCGTACGGCCGGCTGCAGATCACCGGCCGCAACCCGTACGACACCACACCGGCGGAGATCTTCCGGACCGTCTACGACCCGGTGCTGACCCAGATCGAGCCGCCCTGGTGGGACGTGCCCAGCGTCTACGGCCCGATCACCTCCTGGACCCAGTGGGCCGCCAACATCCTGGGCGGCGAAAACATGCACGACATCGTGTTCTGGCTCCAGGTGTTCGTCGTGATCCCGTTCCTGCTCGCCGGCGCCGGCATGATCATCATGGCCCGCGGCGACCGGACCCGGCAGGCCCGGACGGCGCTGCTCACGGTCGCGAACCCGTTGCTGATCTGGGCCGTGGTCGCCAGCGGCCACAACGAGTCGATGTCGGTGATGTTCGCGGTCGGCGGTCTGCTGCTGATGCGGAAGAGCCCGTTCGCCGCCGGGATCGGGATCGGTCTTGCCGGTTGCGCCAAGCTCAGCATCGGCCTGTGGGGGCTGGCCATGCTGTGGGCGTACCGGAAGGAGTCGAAGAAGGCGTTGCTGCTCTGCCTCGGCGCCGTGATCCCGATGGCGCTGTGCTACGGGCTGTGGCAGCCGACCGCGCTGATCCGGGTGTTGAACAACACGACCTACGTCTCGGTCGGATCCTGGCCCGACCTGGTGTTCCGGCTGATGGGGCTGTTCGCGCTGCCACCCGGTGTGGCCAAGGTGGCGCTGAACCTGCTCTGCTACGCCGTGATGATCTTGGTCGTCTGGCTGCTGTCCCGGGTGTTGCCGTGGACGGCGGCGCCCGGACTGCCCAGGGACGCCAACCCGCGCACCGATCCGCTGACCGTGACCCTGCGCACCGCGGTGCTGCTGGCCGTCGGCTGGCTGGCGACCTCGACCTACACCCTGTCCTGGTACGACCTGCTCGCCTGGATGCCACTGGCCATCCTGGCGCCGAGCAAGCTCGACCTGTTGCTGATCTTGCGCGGGGTGCCGCTGTCGCTGGCGTTCGTCCCGGGCCGGGACCTGCCGATGGGTCCGGAGCTCGACTTCGTCGCCACCCGGGTCCGGGAGAACGTGTCCCCGGTGATCCAGTTGGCGATCTTGGTCGCGATCATCCTCTGGGCGATCAAACGCGCCAGACCGGACGTGTTGCCGTGGCTGGACCGGTTCTCCACGAAGGGGGCCCGGGCCCGAGCGGCCCGGGTCAGAGCGGCCAAGGCCCAAGCAGCGGGCGCCGAAACCGGCGGAGCGGAGGCGGTCAGGGAGAAACCAGCGGCGGAGGCAGGTCCCGCATCGAACACTGCTGCCGTCGCCACACCGGCAGCGCACCCGGCGCCAGCGCCGCCGCCAGAATGATCACGTCGCGGATCAGGTGACTCGCCTCGCCGCCGGAGATGGTGATCCGGAACGCGTCGATCAGGTACGTCATCGGCAGGAACGGTGCGCAGCGATAGGGTGTCGGCGTGTCTGCACTCCCCGCCCCCACCGAGCTGCGTACCGGAGCCTGGGGCTATTTCGGTCCGGAGGGGACGTTCACGCATCAGGCGCTGCTGACCCTACCGCCGACCGGCGTCGAGCCGATCCCGTACCCGACCGTGCCGAGTACGCTCGATGCGGTCCGGACCGGCGCGGTCGACGCCGCCCTGGTGCCGATCGAGAACTCCGTCGAGGGCGGCGTCAGCGCCACCCTGGACAACCTCTGTTACGGCGATCCGCTGGTGATCACCCGAGAGGTGCTGCTGCCGGTCCAGTTCACCCTCTTCGTCCGCCCGGGCACCGAGCTGGGCGCGATCCGCCGGGTGATCACCCATCCGCACGCGGCCGCCCAGTGCCGCAACTGGCTGGCCCGGGAACTGCCGTCGGCCGAGCTGACCGAGGACGGGTCGACCGCCGCCGCGGCCGCCGAGGTGGCCCGGCCCGACTCCGGCTTCGACGCGGCGATCTGCGCCCGGGTCGCCGGCGAGATGAACGGACTGACCGCCGTCGCCGACGGGATCGGCGACAACCCGGATGCGGTGACCCGGTTCGTCCTGGTCACCCGGCCCGGGCCGATCGGGGCACCGACCGGCGCCGACAAGACGACCATGGTGTTGTTCATGCGTCATGATCATCCGGGCGCGTTGCTGGAACTGCTGGAACAGTTCGCCAGCCGCGGCGTCAACCTGTGCCGGATCGAGTCCCGGCCGACCAAGAAGAGCCTCGGCGACTACTGCTTCTCCGTCGATGCCGAGGGCCACGTCGAGGACGCCCGGATGGCCGAGGCGCTGATGGGGTTGCACCGGATCTCGGCCCGGGTCGTCTTCCTCGGCAGCTATCCGCGAGCCGACGGGGTGCAACCGGTGGTCCGCGGCGGCACCTCGAACGATGCCTACCGCGAGGCGGCCGAGTGGTTGCGCCGGCTCGGCCACCACTGAGCCCGGACGGAACCGCCGTCTTCTATCCTTACCTGCTGTGACCGACCGGCCAGGATGGTATGCCGACCCCAGCGGCAGGAGCGAGACCTACCGCTGGTGGGACGGCGGTGCCTGGACCCGCTGGTTGAGCGAGGACTCGACGGCTCCGCCGCCCGATCAGTCCGGCCCGTCGGACCTGACCAGCGGCGACAGCTACGTCGCCGAACCGGAGCATGATCAGCCCGCGATCCGGCTGCCGCTGGCGGTCGGCATCACCATCGGGGCCGTGATCCTGGCGATCATCCTGCTCGGGGTGTCGGTGTCGCTGACCGAAGATCGACTGCCGGCGGGCCCGGCGATCGATCCGCCGCCGAAGAAGGATCAGCCCATCGTCGCCCTCTATGACCAGACCGTTCCGGGCTACGTCGCCGGCCCGGTCACGATGAAGCTCCCGGCCGCACCGTACGACTGCGACGACTATCCGACCACGATGCGCAGCGGAGCGGAGGACGGGTTCCGCTGCGACTACCCGGTGCACGACAACTATCGGGCGAAGTACTCCTGGATGGCCGACACCGGCTTCGGCGTGCTGCCGGACTCGATGGTCGTGCCCGACGATCTCAAGGCGACCTGTCAGAACGTGCTGAGCCGGCTCGGCACCAACGGGTACGAGGGCGTCAAGCTGCTCAACCCGAAGTTCAAGGCCGAGCAACTGACCGGGATCACCAACCCGCCGGACGAGGCGATGAAGGTCACCGGGACCTTCGGCTACCGGGTGCCGAACCTGCCGTCGACCTCCGGCAAGATCACCTTCGTCGTGATCAAGCTCAAGGAATCCGGCAAACACGTGGTGTTCTACGCCGACTATCCCAACGACGCTCCCAAGGGGATTGTCGATGCGACCGAGGCCGTGTTCGGGACCTTGACGGCCCGCTGATGGCGCCGCCGGGTCGCGTTGTTCTTCTATCCTTACCTGCTGTGACCGACCGGCCGGGCTGGTATGCCGACCCCAGCGGCAGGAGTGAGACGTTCCGCTGGTGGGACGGTGCCGCCTGGACCCGCTCGTTGAGCGAGGACCCGACGAGGCCGGCGCCGGTCGAACCGGAGCCGGCGGGCGTCGACCCGGCGGTCGCGGCTGCGGAGCATGATCAACCGGCGATCCGGTTGCCGCTGGCGGTGGGGATCACCATCGGCGCGGTGATCCTGGCGATCATCCTGCTCGGGGTGTCGGTGTCGCTGACGGAGGACCGGTTGCCGTCCGGACCGCCGGTGGATCCGCCCCCGGTGCAGGATCGCCCGGTCATCGCCCTGGTCGACGAGACGACGCAGGAGTATGTCGCCGGATCGGTCCGGATGAAGATGCCGGCCGAGCCGCTGTCCTGCTCCACCACTGCCGGACCAGCGCGCAGCGGTGTGCCGGACGGCTTCACCTGCCAGGTCTTCGTGCACGCGAAGTTCGGCAACGGCCAGTCCTGGATGGCCGACACCGGGTTCGGGGTGGTGCCGGACGACCTGGTGGTCGATGGCGATCTGAAGAAGACCGGCGACAAGCTGCTCGGCAACGTGACCACCCGCGGCTACGAGGGCATCCCGCTGATCGATCCGACCTTCACCACTCGACGGCTCAATGGCGCGACCGAACCCCCGGACGAGGCGATCGTGATCAGCGGCACGGTGGGCTATCGGGTGCCCGAGTTGCCATCGACCTCCAGCAAGATCACCATCGTGGTGATCAGGCTGGCGGACTCGGGTCGGCACGTCATGTTCTTCTGCGATGTGCCCAACGACGCACCGGAGGCCGTGGTCGCCGGCATCGGCGTCGGGCTCAACTCGATCACCGCACGCTGACCGGCTCGGCCGGCTCCTCCTCGAGATCCTCGGCCGCCAGGATCACCGGCCGGAGCCGGTTCCGGTGCGAGCGCAGGATCAGGGCCCCGGGCAGCACCTCGGCGGTGAGCCGGTTGCATTCGCCCTCGGTGTCGCCGTCTAGTTGGTAGCGGTCCCGTTCCTCGACCGTGATGGTGACCTTGCGGCCCGTGATCCGGTCGAGTTGATCATCGGTACGACGCTGCCGGGTGAGCACTCGGGCGGTCAGCTTCACCCAGTCCGAAATGCCGCGCGGCGACGCGATCAGCACGTCCAGCAAACCGTCGTCGGGTTCCGCGTCCGGGATCAGCGGGATGTTGGCCTGGAGGAATCCGACGTTGCCGACGACGAGCACGTGGGCTCGCCGCTTGAACGGCGGCTGATCATCGACCTGGATCGTCGCGTGCAGAGCCGCGTGGTTGGCGTTCTTCGCGGCCGACACGAAGTAGGCGGCGGAGCCGACCGCCTTCTTCAGATCCGCGTTGGTCTGTTCCAAGATCACCGCGTCGATGCCGATGCCGGCCATCACCGCGAAATGATCAACGACGGTGTCGTCGATGGTCAGTCGGACCAGATCGATCGGCCGGTCGTTGCCGTCCAACGCCAGCTTCAGCGCCTCGTCCTCGTCCAACGGGATCCCGACGTTCTTGGCCAGCAGGTTTCCGGTGCCGGCCGGGATCAGCCCGAACGGGATGCCGGTGTTGGCCAGGCCGGCACAGATCACCCGGATGGTGCCGTCGCCGCCGGCGCCGATCACCAGGTCGACCTGCTCGGCCACCGCCCGGGCGGTCTGCTCCCGGCCCGGGTCTGCCCGAGTCGTCTCCAGCCAAAGGGTGTCCCGCCAGCCGCGCTGGATCAGCTCGTACTCCACCCGGCGCCGGAACACCTCCCAGTTGGTCACCTTGGCCGGGTTGTAGATCACCGCGCAACGGCGCGGCCGCTCCAGCTCGGTCGGCCGGCGGATCCGCACCATCTCGGTCACCAGGTCGTGCGGCGCCGGGATCGCGACGCCGGCGATCATCAGCGCCAGCCGGGCGGCCAGGCCGCCGAACAGGGCCCCGCCGATGATGTCGGAGAAATGGTGCGCGGACAGCAGCCAGCGGTCGACGCCGACGATGATCACCACCGCGGCGCCGCCGAGCAGCCAGCTGAATTTGGTCGCCAGGTGCTCCCGGGTCACCATCAGCGTCGCCCCGATGCCGACCGAGAACGCGACGATCGCGACGGTGTGACCGGACGGATAGGACATCCCGGCGGTGGTGATCAGCGGCAGTGCGTCGACCGGCCGCGGCCGGGCCAGCCACAGCTTGAGCAGCGATGCCCCGCCCCAGGCCAACAGGACGGTCAGCGCGAGGGCCAGCGCCAGCTGCCGCAGTCGGCGGCGCAGCGCCCAGACCGCGATCCCCAGCAGGATGGCGTACGGCACTCCGGGCCAGGCCAGCACCGCGATCGCCGACCCGATCTGGGCCGCCGGCGAGCCGAGTGACAGCCGCGGTGCCGCGATCCGCAGGTCGAACGCGGCGAGCGGCGGCCAGAACCGGACCAACAGGGTCCAGAGCACGAACGCCGCGAGGATGCTCGCGGTGATCGCGATCGAAGAGATGGAAGGCGGCCGGCGCACCATGGTGGCCCCATCCTTACACCCCACTCAACTAACCGCCGACCCGTCACATCCGCTGCGACACTCCGCCGAAACGGGCGCGGATCTGACGGGTCACCGAAATCCGCCGACCCGTCATCTCCGCGGGCCTTCTGGCGGCGTGTCGCAGCGGATCTTGCTCGGTGACATCGACGTCTCGACGAGCGGCGGCGGAGGGTCTGGCGACGCGGACGTAAACGAACTGCTTCGCCCTGGGTCGCCCCGATAGGCTGGCCGCATGCTTGATCCCAGACTGCTTCGTCAGGACCCGGACCGGATTCGAACCTCGCAACGTGCCCGAGGCGAGTCCGAGTCCCTGGTCGACGACGCGGTCCGGGCCGACGAGGAGCGGCGCGCGGCGATCGCCGAGTTCGAGGGCCTGCGCGCGGAGCAGAAGGACCTCGGCAAGCAGATCCCGAAGGCCAGCGGCGACGAGAAGGCCCGGCTGCTGGCCCGGACCAAGGAGCTCGCCGACGGCGTCAAGAAGACCGACGCCGCCGTCACCGAGGCCGAGGCGCGGTTCCGTGGCGTGATGGCCCAGTTCGGCAACCTGGTCGGCGACGGCGTGCCCGCGGGCGGTGAGGACGACTACGTCGTGCTGGAGACCCACGGCAGCCCGCGGGACTTCGCGGCCGAGGGCTTCCAGCCACGGGACCACGTGGAGCTGGGCCAGCTGCTCGGCGCGATCGATCTGGAGCGCGGCGCGAAGGTGTCGGGTTCGCGGTTCTATTACCTGACCGGTCAGGGGGCCGAGCTCGAGCTGGCCCTGGTCAATCACGCCGTGGCTTCGGCGATCCGGAACGGGTTCACGCTGGTCATCCCGCCGTCGCTGGTCAAGCCCGAGGCGATGGAGGGCACCGGCTTCCTCGGTCAGGCGGCGCAGGACGTATACCGGCTCGAGGCCGATGATCTCTATCTGGTCGGCACGTCGGAGGTGCCGCTGGCCGCGTACCACTCGGACGAGATCCTGGAAGTCGACGCGCTGCCACTGCGCTACGCCGGCTACAGCCCGAGCTTCCGCCGCGAGGCGGGGTCGCACGGCAAGGACACCCGCGGCATCTTCCGGGTGCACTGGTTCGACAAGATCGAGATGTTCAGCTTCTGCGATCCGGCCGAGGCCGCCGCCGAGCATCAGCGGATGCTGCAGTTGGAGCGGGAGTTCATCGAGTCGCTGGAGATCCCGTACCAGGTGCTGGAGCTGGCCGCCGGTGATCTCGGGCTGAGCGCGTCGCGGAAGTACGACTGCTACGCCTGGGTGCCGAGCCAAGATCGCTACCGGGAGATCACTTCGACCTCGAACTGCACCGAGTTCCAAGCGCGCCGGCTCAACATCAGGGCCCGGTTCCCCGCCGGCACCGGCCCGGTCGCGACGTTGAACGGCACGCTCTGCGCGATGACCCGGGTGATCATCATGATCTTGGAGAATCATCAGCAGGCCGACGGTTCGGTCCGGATCCCCGCGGCGCTGCAGCCGTACCTCGGCGGCCGGGCCGCGTTCACTCCGGTGCGAGGCTGATGAAGTCCAGGTTCCTCTCGTCGCTGTTGCGGCGCGATCGGCGTCGGCTGCCTGCTGACTGGAAGCCGGAGCTGGTCGCGCTGGACATCGACGGCACCGTCGTCGATCACGACGGCCGGATGCCCGACTCGGTCCGGGACGCGGTCCGCCGGGTGGTCAAGGCCGGCGTGCCGGTGGTGCTGGCCACCGGCCGGTCCTGGCACGGCACCCGGGACGTGTTCGACTACCTCGAGCTGCCGCCGGGCCCGGCCGTGCTCTCCAACGGCGCGGTAGTGGTGCGCTACCCGCCGGAGCAGATCGTCAAGACGGTGACCTTCGATCCGGCCGAAGTGATCAAGAAGGTCCGCGAGTTCTCGCCGACGACGCTGATCGCGGTGGAGGAGATCGGCCGCGGCTACCGGGTGACGGGCCACTTCCCGGAGGGCGACCTGACCGGCGAGATGATCATCGAGTCCGCCGACGAGCTGTCCGCCCGGCCGGTGACCCGGGTGATCTTGCGCGAGCCGAACCGGTCGGACGAGGAGTTCGTGGCGCTCGCTCAGCACCTCGGCATGCACGGGATCACCTACTACGTGGGCTGGAGCGCCTGGATCGACATCGCGCCGGTCGGCGTGAACAAGGCGACCGCGCTGGCCGACGTCGCCGGCGAGCTCGGCGTGCCGGTCGACCGGGTGCTCGCCCTCGGCGACGGCCGCAACGACATCGAGATGCTGTCCTGGGCCGGCCGTGGCGTGGCGTTGGGCGATGCGCCGGAGGAGGTCCGGCAGGCCGCCGACCAGGTCACCGAGCGGTTCGGCGACGGCGGCACTGTGCTCGAGCTCGACCGCTGGTTCGGCTGATCACTCCTTGATCAACACCAGGTAGGGTCAGCACCGTGACGCGCTTCGAGCTGGTGATCTTCGACAACGACGGCGTGCTGGTGGACAGCGAGCCGATCGCCAACGAGGTGCTGGCCGACCTGCTCACCGGCTACGGCTGGCCGACCACCTTCCAGGACAGCGTCAACACCTATCTCGGCGGCACCCTGCAGCACGTCCGGGAGCACGTCGAGCCCCGGCTCGGCCGACCGCTGGCCGCCGACTTCGAGGACAGCTATCACCAGCGGTTGTTCGCCCGGATCGGGACCGAGCTGACCGCCGTCCCCGGCGTCCGGGAGGCGCTGGACGAGCTCGCCCTGCCGACCTGTGTCGCCTCCAGCGGAGCGCATCCGCGGATCGAGGCGACACTCAGGACCGTCGGCCTGTACGACCGGTTCGCCGGTCGCATCTTCAGCGCCGATGACGTCGCCCGCGGCAAGCCGTTCCCCGACCTCTTCCTCTACGCCGCCGATCAGTCCGGCCGCGCGCCCGATCGCTGTGTGGTGATCGAGGACAGCCCGTACGGCGTCGCCGCCGGCAAGGCCGCCGGGATGACCGTGATCGGCTACGCCGGCGTCACCCCGGCCGAACGACTGGCCGCCGCCGATCTGATCATCACCTCGATGACCGACCTGCTGCCCGAACTCGACCGGCTCAGGTCGCGCTAACGCTTGGTCGAGCCGCGGGTGACCAGTTCGGGTTGGATGTAGGACGACAGGCGGTCTTCCGGCGCGCTGCCGTCGAGGCGCGCGAGCAGCCGTTCGATCGCCTCGCCGGCGACCTGGCGGGACGGCAGCCGGACCGTCGACAGCGACGGCGCGAGGAAGGCCGAGAACGGGTAGTCGCCGAAGCCGACCACCATGACGTCGCTCGGCACCGTCAGCTCGTGTTCGGCGAGCGCCCGGTAGAGCCCGAGCGCGAAGTAGTCGTTGCCGACGAAGAATGCGTCGGGCCGGTGCCCGCGGTCGAGCAGGTCGGCGGCGAGCCGGTACGAATCGTCGGCCTGCCAGGGAAGTGCGGCGCGCGAGCTGCGCCGGGTCGGCACGGTGACGACACTGTGCTCGTCGAAGGTCAGTCGATGATCGGCCAGCGCTCGGCGAAACCCGGCGATCCGGTTGGCGATGGTCGAGATCGCCAGGTCCTCCTCGATCAGCACCACACTGGTCGCGCCGCGTTCGATCACGTGACTGGTCGCGGCGTAGGCGCCCGCCTCGTTGTCGGTGCTGACGAAGTCGGCGTCGAAGTCGGCGAGCTCTCGGTTGACCAGGACGACCGGGATGCCGGCCTTGGCCAGGGACACCCACGGGTTGTGCCGGCCCTGGACCGGGACGACGATCACGCCGTCGACCCCGGACTTGATCGCGGTCTCGGCGGCCTCCACTTCGCGGCCTTCGGACTCGTCACTGAGCAACAGCATCAGGGTGAAGCCGGCGTCGGCGACGTGCGACTCGATCTCGCTGATCAGGTCGGCATAGAACGGATTCGACACGTTGGTGATCACCAGGCCGATGGTCCGCCGCGATCCCAGGACCAGGGACCGGGCGTGCACGTTGGGCAGGTAGCCGAGCCGGTCGGCCTCGGCCTTGATCCGGACGCGCGTCGCGTCGCTGACCCCGGACAGGTCGTTGAGGGCGCGGGAGACGGTGTTGACCGACAACCCGACCGCCTGGGCGACATCGGCGAGAGTTCGTCGCCGCGAATCGGACGAGGTGCCCGCCATCGATGCTCCCTTCCGGCTGTGCTGAGTCGATCTCATTTTGGCCGATCGTGTTCGATCCTAGGAGGCAGCCATCTCAACTCCAGGGGATGTCACCGCTGTCCGCCGGCAGGGACGATCGCAGCGAGGCGATCGTCGCGCGCTGCAGGTCTTGGAACTGTTGCGCGTCACGGTCGACCGCGACCGGATCGCAGATCGCGTGCAGTTCGGCCGTCAGCTCGGCGACGATGTCCGGCCGGGCGTCCCAGACGTCGTCCAGTTCATCCGGGTCGGCGGCCAGGTCGAACAGTTGATGCGGTGCGGCACAGTGATACAGCAGCTTCCACCGACCGCGGCGGATCAGGAAGCCGCCGCCACGGACGCCGTGGCCGTGATACTCGGCGAAGGTGACCCGTTCATGATCATCGGCGGCGACCAGTTGCAGCGGCGAGCCGCGCCAATCCGCCGGCCGGTCGGCCCCCACCGCGTGGAACAGGGCAGCCTGGAGGTCGAGCAGGCTGACCGGGGTACGGACCCGGGTGCCGGCGGCGAACCCCGGACCGGCGGCGACGATCGGGATCCGGACCGAGTCCTCGACCAGGCTGCACTTGCCCCAGATCCCGTACCGGCCGAGCATCTCACCATGATCGGTGGTGTACATGATCACGGTGTCGTCGGTCAGTCCGGCGTGCTCGACCGCGTCCATGACCCGACCGAGCTCGGCATCGACGTAGCTGATCGCGGCGTAGTAGCCGGCGCGCAGCTTCCGGACCAACTCGTCGGGATAGTCCCAGCCGCCGTGGCCGCGCAGGTCCTGGGTGTACTGGTGCTGCGCGGCCGGATGATCAGCACCGTAGCGGGGCAGGTCACCATGATCGCCGTAGCGGTCCCAGCCGGCCGGATCGGCCGTGTAGGGCGGATGTGGCGGGTGCACGTTGATCGTGACCGTCCAGGGCCGCCCCAGCCGCGGTGCCGTTTCGGTGAGCCAGTCCACCGCCTCGTCGACGAACCCGATGTCCTCGGCGAACCGGTCCGGCCGGCCGCCCGATTCAGCCTTCGTCCGGGGAGCGACCGGTCGCGGCACCGTGCCGCGGATGGACGCCGGACTGAGTGATCGCGGGGTCACGTTGACCAGCCGCAGTTCGGAGAAGCCGAGCTGGTGCGGATCGCGATACAGGTTGGCGGCGCTGCCGATGTAGGCGGTGTGCACGCCCTGCTCGGCCAGCACCCCGCCGTAGGACGGGAAGCGGCCCTCGATCACCTTGCAGTTGTTGTATCGCTGGATCTCGTGCACCCAACGCCCGGTCATGAATGCCGACCGGGACGGGACACACAGCGGCGACGGGCAGTAGGCGCTCTCGTACACGGTGCCCTGAGCGGCGAGTCGATCAAGGTTGGGGGTATGGACGAACGGGTGGCCGTAGGTCGAGGAGTACTTCGGATTGTGCTCGTCACTCATGAGCAAGATCACGTTGGTCATCAGCTCTTCACCGCCCCGGCGATGCTCTCGACGAAGTAGCGCTGCAGGAACAGGAAGACCGCGATGATCGGGATCAGGGCGATGGTCGAGGCGGCCGCCATCCCCGACCAGTCGTTGAGGTACTCGCCGCGGAAGGAGTAGACGCCGACCGCCAGGGTCCGCAGTTCTGGCCGCGACAGGGTCAGCACCAGCGGCAGCAGGAACGAGTTCCAGGAATGCATGAACTGCAGGATGATCGCCGTCGCGATCACCGGTTTGGCCAGCGGCAGATAGATCGAGAAGAAGATCCGGAAGAAGCCGGCCCCGTCGATCCGGGCCGCCTCCTCCAGCTCACCCGGCAGTTGCCGGAAGTAGCCGGCGAACAGCAGCGTGGCGACGACGTGGGCGCCGCCGGCCTCGGCCAGGGTGACGCCCCACAGGCTGCCGCTGAGGCCGAGGTTGGAGATCAGGTCGAAGATCGGGATGATCGTGTAACCCTCGGGCAGGAACACCGCCGCGGCGAACAGGCCGATGGTGATCTTCTTGCCGGGGAAGCGGTAGCGGCCCAGCACGTACCCGATCAAGGCGGTCGTCGACACCGCGATGATGATCGAGAAGACCGTGATGAAGACCGAGTTGAAGAAGTACCGGCCGATGTTGGCCTGCTCCCAGGCGCGGACGTAGTTGTCCAGCCGGACGATCTCGGGGAACGGGTTGAGCCCGGCGAAGATCTCCTTGTTGCTCTTCACCGAGGCCGAGACCATCCAGATGAACGGATAGATCCAGAGCAGGCACAGCGGCAACAAGATCACCGAGAGCACCGTGATCCGGATCGTCGTCCGGCGCCGATGCCGGCGGAGCCGTGGTCGGGTGTCGCCGCGCGGTGCTGTCGGAGGCACCGGCCGGGTCAGGGTCGTACTCATTCGTCGCCCGCCTCCCGCAACTGACCGCGGACCTGGTTGACCTTGCGGATCGCCCAGGCTTGGCCGACGGCGATGATCAAGGTGATGGTGCCGAAGAAGCAGCCGGCGGCCGAGGCGTAGCCGAGCTGGGTGACGCCGGCGTTGCCGCTCTCGCTGCTGCCGGCGGCGAACGCGGTCTGGTAGATGAAGACCTCGATCACCTGGGTGCTGAAGTACGGACCACCCTCGGTCATCGACTGGACCAGGGCGAAGGCGTGCAGATCGCTCTGCGCGGTCAGGATGATGATCACGATCGCGAACGGCATCAGGATCGGCCAGGTGATGTGCCGGGCCAATCGGAGCGGTCCAGCGCCGTCGACCCGGGCCGCCTCGTAGTAGGCGACCGGCACCGTCTGCAACGCGGCCAGCCAATAGATCATGGTGTGACCGGTGGCCTTCCAGATCTGTACCCCGATCACCGACCACAGCGCGACGTCGGGGTCGGACAGGAACTTGATCGGCTGATCGACCAGACCGAGTGCGCCCAGCACCTGGTTGACCGGCCCCTGGTACGAGCCGAGCATGAAGCTCATCACCACCCCGACCACAGCCGAGGTGGTGATCACCGGGATGAAGATGAACGTGCGGAAGACCGGGGCGAGCTTGAGCAGTTGATCATTGAGCACGATCGCGATGATCAAGGCCAGGACGACCCGGACCGGCGTGCCGACCAGGACGAACAACATCGACCGGCCGAACGCCGACCAGAACTGCGGATCGTGGATCAGCCGCCAGTAGTTCTCCAGCCCGATGAACTCCGCGTCGGCGGTGAACCCGGACCAGTCCAGCAACGAGTACCACCACGACATCACCATCGGATAGAAGGTGAACAGCACGGCCAGAATGGCTGCCGGGATCATGAACAGGTAGCACCAGCGGATCGTGGACGCGCGCCAGGACCGGCGACCGCGGGCCGTCGGTCGGGTGGGTGCCGCGGGGACCGTACTCACGGCGCGTCCCTCACAGGGCGTCGTAGTCGGCCTGGGTGTAATCCACGGCCGGGTCCCAGTTGTCGAAGACGTAGTCGTCCCGGGACACCTTGGCGCCCTTGCCCCGGGCCTCCGCGATCGCGGTGTCCAGGGCGGAGTTGAGGCCGTCGTTCAGCGTGACCAGCGCCTTCTTGATGTCCTTCACCTGGCCGGTCAGCATGCCGCCGAGCAGATCGGCGAAGTTGGGCGTCACCGGCTTCGGAGCGACCTTGCTGATGTCACCGTTGCGGACCACCGGCACCGGCTCGACCCGCATGATGGCCGAGGACAACTCGCGGACCTTGGCGAAGTGCGGATTGAGTTCGCTGCCGGCCTGCTCGGCCTTCGCCTGCGCCTCGGGCAGGCTGGGGAGCAGGGCGCCCTGGGACTGCAGCACCATCTGGGTCTGCCCGTCCAGGCTGCCCAGGTAGGAGAACAGATCGCCGGCGATCTCGGGATGGGCGGCCTTGGCGAAGACGAAGACGTTGCCACCACCGGCGTAGCTGTAGGCGTCGGTGTACTTGGCTCCAGCCTCCCGGGTCGGCAGCAGCGAGAAGTCGAAGCTCCACTCGGCCTGCTCCCACTCGGCGATCGAGAACGGACCGTCCACCTGCAGGCCGGCGACGTTGTTGGGCATCCGGCCGCGCGCGTCGGCGGCGCTGATACCGGCGTAGTCGGGCCAGATGCTGCCGTCGGCGTTGATCGCCAGCAGCAGGTCGATCGCGTCGTTCACCTCGGCCGCGGTGTAGGTGTATTCGCCGGTCCGGCAGTCCAGGCCGCCGCGCCAACCGGTGGTGGCCAGCAGCCCCTCGATGATCTTGACCGGAGTCCGGCTGCACATCAGCCCGAAGTACGCGCCGTCGCCGGTCTCGGTGATCTTCTTCGAGGCCGTCCGGAACTGATCCCAGGTGGCCAGGTCCCGGGTCGGGTCGAGGCCCGCCTTGTCCAGCAGCTCGGTGCTGTAGATCAACATCTCGGTGATCTCGCCACTGCCGTTCAGCGGGAAGCTGTAGACCTTGCCGTCGAAGACGTGCACATTCGGTACGAACGCGTCCTCGGGGAAGGCGGCCTTCCAGGCCTCGAAGTCCGGCACCAGGCCTTCGATCGGCTGACACCAGCCATCCTCGATCGCGGTCCGGTGTTCGATCTTGTTGCCGATGCCGAAGACATCGGGCGCGGTGCCGTTGCGGACACCGAGCGGGATGGTCTCATTGACGGTGTCCATGTTGGTGGCGTCGTACTGCACCTTGATGTTGGCGTGCTTGGCGCCGTACGCGGCGAACAGCGGATCCAGGAACAGCTGCCGGTTGCCGCCGCCGTCGAGCCAGCGGAACGTGACGTCCTCGGTGGGCAGCGTGGCCTTGGACTCGGGCAGCTCCAGGGCCGGCGCGTTGCCGGAGGTCTCGGGCGGAGCGGTCTGGATCCGGCAGCCGGCCAGGGCGGCGCCGGCACCGCCCAGCAGGCCCAGTGCGGCGCGGCGGGACAGTCGCTGCCGGCGCGATCGATCGAATCCGGAGGTGGGGTGAACCATGGCCGAGCCTCTCGTGGGGGTGAGCCGCGACAACCTTTGGCGCGTCGAGGAGGTGGGCAAACCATGCCTGGCATCATGTGCATGAGCGTTAATGGGCGCTGTCAGCGTCGCGTGCAAGCCGGCTCTTGTCAAGAGTCGCGGTTTGTCACCGGACAAGGAGAATACCGATCATCTCCCACGCCGCGAGTCTGCATGAAGGTTAATGCTAGATGAATGCAGGTCGCCGCGGGCCGCCTGCCCCAGTAGCCAGGAACCGCCGACGCCCACCCGATCCGAGGATCGAGTGGGCGTCGTGGGAGGGGGCGGCGGGTCCGCGCGCGATGATCACCTTCAGGCGGCGGCGCGGAGCCGGTTGATCACCGCCGCGTAGGCGGCGAGGACGGCGTTCAGGCTCGGCACCGACCGGCGCTTCTGCGGTCGCCGCGGCTCGGTCCGGGCCCGGCGCAGATGCCGCTTCACGGTGGAGAGCGAGCAACCGAGCCGCTGGGCCAGGGTCTCCAGGCTCTCGTGCGGGTTGGCGTGGCGGAGCCGTACCACCTCGTCATGATCGACCTGGCGGTGCCGGCCGGTGACGCCGGCCAAGGTGTCGAAGTCCTCGGGCTGGACGGACCAGTGCAGCCGTTTGCGGATCTCGGTCCGCTGCCGTTCAGTGGTGCCGCCGGCGATGCCGGAGACGTTGTGCTCGACGACCGCGCGGTAGAGGCAGTCGGTCAGCAGCGGGCAGGACTGGCACGCCTCCTGCGCCTTGGTCTCCAGCATCGCGTACCGGCGACGGACAGCGGCCGGCGCGGCGGTCGAGGGCGGTTCTTCCAGCAACGGGTCCTGGAACAGCTCGGGCTGATCGAGGCAGGACATGCGCTCAATGGAGTGCGCCGGTCCGTTCGTCGAATCGGCGGGCGCGGGGTTCGTGCTGGTGTGGATCGACATCGTGTCTCCAGGAGGTCTCGAAGCTCATTCGGCCTCGCATGAGACGACGCGATGTCGGGGCGGGTTCCCTCTCCCCGGGATGATTCTGGAGAAAATTCTCGGGATTGAGCCCGGCGGATGTTACAGGTACATGCCGTCCGAGCGGCCTGGTCCCGGCGGCCCGCCGGCGGGCGGGGTCGCCCCGGGCGGCAGCGCGCGGCGCATCTGCTCCAGCTGGGCCCGGGCCGCCATCTGCTGGGCGAACAGCGCGGTCTGGATGCCGTGGAAGAGGCCCTCCAGCCAGCCGACCAGCTGGGCCTGCGCGATCCGCAGCTCCGAGTCGCTCGGGGAGTCCTCGGTGAACGGCAGCGAGATCCGCTCCAGCTCCGCCACCAGGTCGGGCGACAGGCCGTCCTCGAGTTCCTTGATCGACGCCTGGTGGATCCGCTTCAGCCGCTGCCGGCTCGCCTCGTCCAACGGCGCCGCCTTCACCTCTTCGAGCAGCTGCCGGATCATGTTGCCGATCCGCATCACCTTGTCCGGCTGCGACACCATGTCGGTCACCGAGACCGCCTGCTCGTCACCGTCCCCGGACTTCTCCTCCGGGGGTCCCTCGACCGCCATCGCCGTCGGCGTCACCACATAGACCCGGCCGTCTTCGGTGGTCCCGGCGACCCCCTGCGGCTCGTTCGGATTCTGCTGCGGCTGCTGCTGATCGGTCATGTCTCGATACTAGTGATGCGGGGCGTCGATGCGCCGGTTCGGCCCCCAGCAAAAACCGTTCGGCATTGTCGGGGGAACGCCATAGTGTGATCAGGCTATGTTCAATTTCCCACCCGTGGTTCCCGAGTTCTCGGCGCGCCCGGAGGCCGCGACAAAGCGTGCCTGGACGCGGGGCTTCAACGACCCCGACACCAGCTCGCCACGGCGCTTCCTCGGCTGGCTGCTGTGGCAGCAGGCGCCGAGCCTGACCATCGCCTCCCTGGTTGCCGTGGTGGAGTTCATTCCCGGCGCCGTCGGGCCGTTCCTGATCGGCCAGGTGATCGACCGCGGTGTGGTGCCCCGTGATCTTGGTCAGGTCTGGTTCTGGTCGCTGATGCTGCTCGCCACGATCATGGTCGGCATCGGCTTCGGCATCCTGCGGCACACCATGATCGTCAGCCAGTGGCTGATCGCGATGTACGGCTCGATGAAGCTGGTCACCCGGAAGACCACCCAGATGGGCCACGTCCAGCTGCGCCGGGTGCCGGCAGGTGAGGTGCTGTCGGTGTCCTCCGGTGACTCCGACATGTTCGGCGCACTGTGCGAGGTGCTGACCCGGGCCGCCGGGGCGTTGATCGCCTATCTGGTCGTGGCCGGCCTGGTGCTCTCCACCTCGGTCCAGCTCGGCATCGTCGTGTTGATCGCGGCGCCGGTGCTGGTGGCGGCCGCGCTGCCGTTGCTGAAGCCGCTGGAACGGCGGCAGGCGGTGGAGCGGAGCCGGCTGTCCGAGCTGACCTCGCTGGCCACCGACATCGTCGCCGGGCTGCGGATCCTGCGCGGCATCGGCGGCGAGCGTACGTTCGCGCAGAACTACGCCGACCAGTCCCAGGTGGCTCGCAAGGCCGGCGTCGCCTCCGGCACCTGGGGCTCGCTGGTGGACGCGACCGCGGTGCTGTTCTCCGGGCTGCTGCTGGTCACCCTGACCTGGCTCGGCGCCCAACAGGTCGCGGCCGGTCAGTTGTCCGTCGGTTCCTTGATCAGCTTCTTCGGCTACGCGGTCTTCATGATGTTTCCGGTGCAGACCTTCTTCGAGCTGGCCCAGACCTGGGTCCGCTGCCTGGTGTCGGCCCGGAAGGCCGTCGCGGTGCTGGAACAGCAGCCGCCGTGGGGCGCCAACGACGGGGTGGCCACGCTGCCGGCCGGGGCCGAGATTGCCGACCGGGCGTCGGGCTTCGTCGCCCGGCCGGGCGAGCTGACCCTGGTCGTGTCGGCGGTGCCGGACGAGACGGCAGCGCTGGCCGACCGGCTGGGCCGCTATCTGCCCGCCGACGTCGAGCAGGTCGGCCTGGACATCGACGAGTCGATCAAGGGCAAGGAGGCCAAGGAGGCCAGGACCCGGCAGCGGGAGGCGCGGGCGCGGCAGGCCGCCCGTGATCATGAGGTGGCCGGCCGGGACTGGGGCGTCACCGTCGGCGGAGTGGACCTCGCCGCGGTGGACATCGCCGAGGTGCGCCAGCAGATCATAGTCTCGGACACGACCAGCCAGGTCTTCGCCGGCACCCTGCAGACGGCGATCGACCCGCACGACCGACTGAGCCGGACCGAGGCCGAGCGGGCGCTGCACACGGCCGCCGCGGAGGACGTCTTCGACGCGATGCCGGGCGGCTGGCAGGGCCGGATCGACGAGCGCGGCCGCGGACTGTCCGGTGGACAGCGGCAGCGGGTGGTGTTGGCCCGGGCGATCGCGGCCGACCCGGAGGTGTTGATCTTGGTCGAGCCGACTTCCGCGGTGGATGCGCACACCGAGGCGTTGATCGCCGCGCGGCTGACCGAGCACCGGCACGGCCGGACCACGATCGTCATGTCGGCCTCGCCGCTGCTGTTGCACTACGCGGACCGGGTCGTCCTGTTGCACGGCGGCGAGACGGCCGCCGCGGGAACGCACGAAGAACTGTTGCAGAACAACGCCGACTACCGCCGGGTGGTCGTGCGAAGCATGGAGGAACCGGGATGACGCAGTTGATCACCCCACTGGAGGGATCGGCGGAGACCTGGCGCGAGCATGCCCACGAGCCGCGGGTGCCGGCCGAGCTGATCCCACCGAAGCAGGCGGCGCCGCGGCAGCGGCTCCGGCACTGGCACGCCCGGCACCTGCTCCGCGAGGAGCGGGCCCGGCGGGTCTTCGAGGCCTCCCGCAGCCCCGAGCGCGGGCTGCCGGTGGCGGAGAACAAGCAGGTGACCGGCTTCCTGGTCGGCCTGTTCAAGACCCGTCGGGGCATCATCACGCTGATGCTGGTGCTGAACGGGCTGGCCGCGGTGGCCGGGCTGCTGGTGCCGCGCATCCTCGGCTCGTTGATCGATGCGGCGAGCGCCACCGGCACGCTGGTGGCCACGCTGAACGGCCTCGCCCTCGCGGTCGCCGGGGTCGTGATCATCCAGGCCGGGATGACGTTCCTGGCCCGGGCTTCGGCGACGCTGTTCGGCCAGGACGTGCTGTCCTCGGCCCGGGAGTACGTGGTGCAGACCGTGCTGCGGCTGCCGCTGGGTCGGGTCGAGGGCGCCAGCTCGGGCGACCTGGTCACCCGGGTCACCCGAGACGTCGGCGCGATGAGCAACAGCGTCCGGCAGGGAGTGCCGGAGGCGGTGATCGCCTCGATCACCGCGCTGCTGACCATCGTCGCGATGCTGCTCAACTCGGTCTGGCTGTCGCTGCCGTTGATCTTCACCGGTGCGTTGTTGATCTTCTTCGTCCGGCGCTACCTGAAGCGGGCGCCGAAGGGCTACATCACCGAGGGCGGCACGTACTCCGACATCAACACGACGCTGACCGAGACGGTCGAGGGTGCGCGGACGGTGGAGGCCCTCGGGCTGCAGCGGTCGCGGAACGTGATCAGCGACGACGACATGGCGGCCTCCGGCCAGGCCGAGCGCTACACGATGGCGTTGCGCAACCTGCTGTTCGTCGGGATGGACACCGGCTATCAGGTGCCGCTGGTGATGACGCTGCTGCTCGGCGGCATCGGCTATGTGAACGGCTGGGTGACCCTGGGCCAGATCACCGCCGCGACCCTCTACATCCAGCAGGTGACCGACCCGCTGAGCCGGCTGATCCGCAACCTGGACCGGCTGCAGGTGGGCATCGCCTCGACCACCCGGCTGCTCGGCATCGCGGCGGTGCCGCAGGACCGGGAGCCGGGCGAGGCGCGGCCGACCGACACGCAGATCGTCGGCCGGGACCTCCGCTTCGCCTATCGACCCGATCACGACGTGCTGCACGGCGTGGACCTGAAGCTCGAGCCCGGCGAGCGGCTGGCGATCGTCGGGCCGAGCGGCTCGGGCAAGTCGACCCTGGGTCGGCTGCTGTCCGGGATCAACGGTCCGCGGACGGGTTCGGTCAGCGTCGGTGGGGTCGAGCTGACCTCACTGCCGTTGCCGGTGCTGCGCACCGAGGTCGCTCTGGTGACCCAGGAGCACCACGTCTTCGTGGGCACCATCCGGGACAACATCGTGCTGGCCCGGGAGGATTCGGGCGACGATGTGGTGATCCAGGCTCTGCGTACCGTCGACGCCTGGGACTGGGTGCAGCGGCTGCCGGAGGGACTGGACACCATGATCGGCTCCGGCCGGCTGGCCCTCACCCCGGCCCAGGCGCAGCAGGTCGCGCTGGCCCGACTGGTGGTCGCCGATCCACACACCTTGGTGCTGGACGAGGCGACCTCGCTGATCGATCCGCATACGGCGCGGCACCTGGAGGGATCCATGGCTGCCCTGCTGCAGGGTCGGGCCGTCGTCGCCATCGCACACCGGCTGCACACGGCGCACGATGCTGATCGGATTGCCGTGGTGATCGATGGTCGGATCGCCGAGCTCGGTAGTCATGATCAGCTTGTTGCTGCCGATGGGGAGTACGCGAGCTTGTGGCGGGCTTGGACCTCCTGATTTGGGGCGGCAACGCCGCGGGGATCTCCGGTCGGCAGCAGCGAGCTGTGCAACCGGGGCCGATCCGTTCTGGTCTCGGTCCTGAGCCCGGTCAGTTGACCGCACCGCGCTGGTGCGTCACGACGCGTCGCCCGCCCGGACCCCTGGGTCCCTTCACGCCGACTTGTCAGAACTGAGACTGGCTATAGCCAGCCTCAGTTCTGACAAGTCGGCTTTGGGAGGGGTTCCGCATCAGGCGGCGGTGGTGGCCGGTTCTCGGGTGGGCTCCGGTTGGGCGGCGCGCGGGGGTGGCAGGTGGCGGGTGGTGATCAGGGCGATCAGCAGCAGGGCGAGGGCGGCCGTCAGGGCCAGGGCTACCGCGGTGGCGGAGGGCAGGCCGGCGTGCAGGCGTTCGAGGTAGACCGAGCCGATCAGGGCGATGCCGGTGGCGGAGCCGAGTTGGAACATCGTGTTGATCACGCCGGAGGCACTGCCGGCTGATTCGGCCGGCACTTCCTGGAGGGCGGTGCCGACCAGTTTGCCCATGCTCATCCCGAGCCCGATGCCGAAGAACACCGCCGACGGGATCAGTTGCCAGAGCTGGAGCCGCTCGGCGGTCAGGAACACGGTCAGCGCGATGCCGGCGATGCCCACGAAGCCGGCGATCACGCCGAGCGCGACCAGGCCGCGGCCGGCCTTGGCGCCGACCGACAGGGCGAGTCCGTTGCCGGTCACGATGCCGAGAGTGGCCGGCAGGAAGGTCACCGCGGTGATCATCGGCGAGAAATGCAGCACTTCCTGCAGGTGCAGGGTGAGCACGAAGAACACGGCCATCCCGGCCAGGAACAGCCAGGCCACCAGCAGCCCCGGCCCGAAGCCGCGCCGCCGCAGCAGGCCGAGGTCGAGTAGCGGCTCCCGGCCGGCCCGCTGCCGGCGTCGCTGCTGGGCGAGGAAGATCAACAGCAGTGGTACGAAGGCGATCAGCAGCGCCGCCGTCCACCACGGCCAGCCCGCCTGCATCCCCTGGATCAGCGGCACCAGCAGGCTGAGCACGACCGCGCCGGCCAGCAGCATGCCGACCAGATCGACCCCGGCCGCGGTGGTGGACGCGCGCCGCCGCGGCATCAGCGCCGCGATCATGATCATGGCCAGCAGGCCGACCGGCAGGTTGACCAGGAAGATCGGCCGCCAGCCGAGACCGAACAGGTCGGCGCCGGTGAGCAGGCCGCCGAGCAGCGGACCGGCCATGCCGCCGATCGGGAAGGTGATCCCGTACAGGCCGAAGGCCTTGCCCCGCTCCTCGGGCGGGAACTCGGTCTGCACATAGGCCAGCACCTGTGGCACCATCAGCCCGGCGCAGGCGCCCTGGGCCAGCCGGGCGATGATCAAGATCTCGACGCTCGGGGCCAGCCCGGCGACCAGCGAGGTGAGGGTGAAGCCGGCGATCCCGGCCAGCAGCAGCGGCTTGCGGCCGTACCGGTCACCGAGCCGGCCGCCGGTGATCAACAACAGCGCAAAGGTCAGCATGTAGCCGGCCGCGATCCATTCCAGGGCCGAGCCGGACGCACCGGTCGTGGCGCGGATGGACGGCAGCGCGACGGCCACGATCTGGCTGTCGACCATGTCCATGAACACCACGAAGAGCAGGGGAACCAGCGCGATCCAGCGGCGCGGGTGATACGTGCGGAGGTCGTTCATGGATCCATAATCAACCGAACGGATGAAACTGTCAACCAAACATATGACTATGTTCGCCGGACGGTAGAGTACGGCTCATGGCACGGCGCACCCCTGGACCCGAGGAGCGGCAGCGCGATCCCGAACGGACCCGGCAGCTGATCCTGGACGCCGGCCTGGCCGAGTTCGCGGCCAAGGGCTTCGCCGGGGCCCGGGTCGGCGACATCGCCGATCGCGCCGGGGTGAACAAGCAGCTGATCTCCTACTACTTCGGCGGCAAGGAAGGTCTCTATCGGGCGATCGGCGAACGCTGGTGGGACTACGAGGACCGGGAGCTGCGCGGTATCACCGACCTGGCCGGGCAGGTCCGCGGCTACGTCATCGCCGGCGCCCGGGACGCGTACGGCGGCCGGCTGCTGGCCTGGGACGGCCTCGCCTATACCGGGCCGGAGCACGAGATCGGTGGCACCGAGCGCAACGAACGGCTGCGGCAGAACGCCGAGTCGATCCGGCGGGCGCAGGCCGAGGGGCGGCTGGACCCGCGGTTCGACCCGATGCAGTTGATGTTGATCTTCCTTGCCGCCGCCAGCGCACCGACCGTCTATCCGCAGCTGGTGCACGGCCTGACCGGTCAGTCGGCGGAGTCACCCGAGTTCATCGAGGGTTTCGCCGAGCAGTTGGGCTTGCTGGTCGAGCTGCTCACCAAGGCTGCCGAGTCGTCCGACGCTGCCGACTCCACGGCGACCGCGGACTGACCGGCCGGGCGGCGCCGTCGAGCACGGAGCAGCAGCAGGCCGAGCCCGGCCAGCGCGACCGCGACCCCGATGCCGCCGACCACGGCCAGCCCGACCGGCCAGCCGCCGTGATCGATCGCGAGGCCGGCCAGCGGTGCGCCCAGGGCGGAGCCGCCGGTCAGCGCCGAACCGTGCCAGCCCATCGCCTCGCCGCGCACCCGGGCGGGCACCGAGCGGCTGAGCTGGTCGACCGTCGCGGTGATCGTCGGCGCGCAGAACAGACCGGCGACGAAGATCAGGATCGCGAACGACACCGGCCCGCCGGCGAGTGCCAGCGGCAGCGTGGCCAGGCCGAGCAGGCCGAGCAGCGTGAACGCCGACACCGAGCGCCGCATCCCGCCGTAGATCAGCCCGCCGATCGCCGAGCCCAGCCCCCAGGCGGCGAGAATGACCCCGATCGACGGCTCGTGACCCATCGCCCGGAGGGCGGCGATGGCGCCGACATCGCTGCCGGTGAGCACGATCGTCGCGGTCATCGCGGCCGCGAGCACCAGCAGCACCATCGGCGACAGCCACTGCCGCAGCCGGATCTTCGCGGCGGCCTCGTCGGTGGGATCGGCCGATCGCAGCACCGGGTTGATGATCCACAACGCCACGCCGCCGGCGACGCTGGCCAGCTGGCAGGCCAGCAGGGCCAGTGGGGTGTCCCACCAGGTCGCCAGCAGGACGCCGATCGCCGGCCCGGCCATGTAGGACAGCTCGACCGCGATCGAGTCCAGCACCAGCGCGGTCTTGCGCTGCTCGTCGGCGACGACGTTGATCAACACCTGGCGGATGATCGAGAACGTCGGCACCACGAACAGGCCGGCCACCGCGACCAGCGGCAACATCGCCCAGTAGCCGACGAACGGAGCGATCGACCAGCAGCCGGTCAGCACCAGCAACGACGGCAACACCGTGCGGCGCAGCCCGAACCGGTCCAGCAGCCGGCCGCGCCACGGGCCGCTGATCGCCGCCGCGACGGTCGCGACCGCCGCCGCGATCCCGGCCGCCGAGTAGGAGAGCCCCAGGTGCGAGACCACGTGCAGGGTGAGCGTCACCGTGCCGGCCAGCATCGGGGTGCGGATGATCAGCCCGAGCAGCAGAGTCCGCCGGGCGGTGGGGATCCGCAGGATCTCCGCATAGGCGGAACCGGGGGCGAACGGCCGAAGAGCCACGGGGCAGAGTCAATCACCCGCCGCCGACGGTTGCCGAAGGGTTTTCGCCGACTCGGCCTGGGGCGGGGGCGTTGGCGAGCAGGCGCTGGACCGGGCCCAGCACGGCCTGCACGCTGAGCAGCCGGGCCGCGAGGTCGCGGACCACGGCCAGCAACCGGCTCCGCCGGAACATCATCCGGGCCAGGGCTCGGGAGTTGTCCTGGGCCGCCTCGACCCGGGGTCGCTGGGCGCGTTCGTACCGGGCGAGCAGCTCCGGCAACGCGGTGCCCGCACCGTCGCCGCCTCGGCCGTTGTTGATCATGCCGCTGTTGATCATGGTGGCGAGCACCCAGGCCGACTCCATCGCCATCCCGGCGCCGATCCCTGCGGTGGGGAGGAAACCGGCCCCGGCGTCGCCGAGCAGGACCGTCCGACCCTTCACCCAGCGTTCGGCGCGGCAGTCGGTCAGCGGCCAGTAGTACGGGTCGGGTTGGGTCGCGATCGCGATCAGCATCCGGTCGACTCGGGGATTGATCACCCGGAGCTTGCGACGGATGTCGGCGACGAAGTCCCGCGGCCCGATCTTCAGGTCCTCGACCGGGCCGCCGAGAATGACGCCGAGGTGCCCGGCCACCGGGTAGGCGCCGAGGAAGAAGCCGGCGCCCCACAGCTCCTCGCCGAGATCGGTGTCCTGGTCGGCCGGTGCCCAGACCACCCAGCCGGCCCAGCCGGTGTCCACCGTGCTGAGCGACTCCGGCGGCAGGACCAACTGCCGGGTGCTGGAGTGCAGTCCGTCGCAGATGATCACCAGGTCGAACTCCAGGTCGACCGCATCGGCGCCGGAGGTGATCGTGACGGTCACCGCGGCGGCCGCCTCGGTCAGGCCGGTCACTGTGGCCCCCGCGGTGACGTCGCAGCCGGCGTCGGTGAGCACCTCGATCAGCCTGCCCCGGCTGATCCCGCGGTAGTCGCCGTACTGGTCCAGCAGCTCGGCCATCGAGTCGATCCGGATCCGCCGGCCGGTGTGGCCGGACAGTCCGTAGCGGTTCAGCGGCACACTCGCGGAGCGATAGTGGTCGCGGACCGCGAGCTGGTCCAGCACCGGGTCGACCATCGGCATCAGGGCCAGCATGTAGCCCGGGTGACCGCGGTCGTGGCCACGCTCGATCAGCACCGGCCGGAGCCCGGACCGGCGGAGCAGTTGAGTCACCGTGATCCCGGCGATCCCGGCGCCGACGACGAGGATCCGCGGGCCGTCGCCGACCTGTTCGTACTGCTGTTCGACGGGCACCGACCGGAACACGATGAGCTCCTTCCGACTCTCTGGACCACCTGGTCCAGACACGACTCTAGCACGGTTCTGGACCGGGTGGTCCAGAGGGAATCGGGAGACTAAGCTGCGTGCTCGTGGCAGGGAACGCGCTGGACCGGATGGCGCCGGAGCGTCGCCGCCGGCTGATCAGGGTCGCGGCGGAGGAGTTCGCCGGCGCCGGCTACGAACGCGCCTCGCTGAACGTGATCATCCGTCGCTGCGGGATGAGCAAGAGCTCCTTCTATCACGTGATCTCGTCGAAGCAGGAGCTGTTCGACCGGGTGGTCCGTGATCTTGCCGCCGAGCTGGCCGAACGGATCCGGATCCCCGCGCCGCAGGAGTTGGCCGGTGCCGCCTTCTGGCCCGGCATCGAAGCCCTCTTCGCCCGGCTGCTCGAGGCGGCGGCGGAGGACGAGGCGATGACCGCGCTGGGCCGGATGCTCTACGGGCCCGGCGCGTCCGATGAGCCGGTCACCGGTGCGACCTGGTCGGCCGTCGAGGGCTGGATCGACGCCGCTCTCCGCGTCGGCCGGGACTCCGGCGCCGTCCGTGATGATCTTCCGTCGGCCTTGCAGCGCCGGCTCGTCTTCGCCGTCCTTCGGGCCATGGACGAATGGAGCCTGACCGCGCCGGACGCGGATGAGACTCTGGCCGCGGCGCAGTACGACGCGATCCGACGGTTGCTGGCCGTACGCGATTGAGCCCTCGCCCGGTTGATGGGGACGTGAGGGTTTACGTTCCCTGAGCCTGTCGAAGGGCAGACCAGATGATCATCGAACGGCAGCCAAGGGCGCGATCTGGCCGGCCCTTCGACAGGCTCAGGGAACGAACTCAATCGTCCCCATCGCCAAGCAGGGAACGAACTCCAACGTCCCCCTCACCAAGCAGGGAACGAAACTCCTACGTCTCTAGCACCAAGCGGAGAACGTAGTCCTGCGATTGATCAGGTCTGGCCGTCTTCGTAGTACTGGATCAGGTCCGGGTCGAGGGCGGGGATGGGGAGGCAGGAGTTGTCGCCGCGGATGGAGTCGGTGGCCAGCAGGGCGGCGGCTACGGCTTGGCGGGCGGCGATCGGGGAGGTGCGGGTCGGGCCGCCGTCGGCGGCGAAGCGGAGGAACTCGGCGATCATCAAGGTGTCCGCACCACCGTGGCCGCCGATGCCGCCGGCGATGATCATGGTCTCGTCCGGCTCGGCGTACCCCATGTGCCGCTGGTTCCAGAGCCCGATCCGATCACCGGGTCCGTCGCCGAAGTTCTCGATCCGGCCCTCGGTCCCGATCACGGTGTAGTTGCGCCAGTAGTCGGGGGTGAAGTGGCACTGCTGGTACGAGGCCAGCACGCCGTTGTCCAGCCGCAGCTGCATCATCGAGATGTCCTCGACGTCGACCACCGGATTGAGGCCGGTCTGTGCGGTCGGCGGCCAGTTGTCCAGGCTGAACCACTCGCCCATCCGTTCCCCGGTCCGGTCCCGGCGGTCGGTGATGTCGCCGTACACGGCGAGCGCGCCCATCGCCGACACCGCGGTGCTGTAGCCACCGGCCAGCCAGTGGATCACGTCCAGATCGTGGGCGCCCTTCTGTAGCAGCAATCCGGTCGAGTTGCGCCGATCGGCGTGCCAGTCCTTGAAGTAGTAGTCGCCGCCATGGCTGACGAAGTGCCGGCACCAGATCGTCTTCACCTCGCCGATCCGGCCCTCGGTGATCACATCCCGGAGCTGGGTGATCGCCGGCATGTGCCGCATGTTGTGGCCGAGGTAGAGCCGGGTCTTGTTCTCGTGGCCGGCACGCAGGATGGCGTCGCAGTCGTCCAGCGTGGTGGCCATCGGCTTCTCGCAGAAGACGGCTATGCCGGCCTCCAGCGCTGGTACGGCCACCGCCCGATGCTGATGATCGGGAGTCGTCACCAGCACCGCGTCGATCCCGGATCCCAGCAGGGCCTCGAGCTCGGCGGTCACCGTCGCCTCGGGCAGGGCAGCCGCGGCATCGCTGCGGCCGCGCTCGCTGGTGTCGCAGACGACGGTCACCTCGATGCCCTCGTCCGGCCGGTGGGCATGCCGCCACAGCCCGGCCCGCTGGCCGAATCCGACGACACCGATCTTGAGCGACATGCTGTCCCCACTCCTCTTGTTAGGTCGAACCTGTGGCCATCTCAGGCGGAATCCCTGGCGAACAACGTCCAGGGGAACTTGTGCAGCCGGCCCGGCGAGGCGTCCTCGCCGACCGCCCTGGCCCGGATGATCTCGGCCAACCGGTCGAAGAAGTCGGTCGGCCCGACGGTGGTCAGGGCCGGGTCCATCTGCTCGCTCTCCAGGGTGTTGCCGACGCCGGCGACGGCGACGTCCTCCGGCACCCGCAGCCGCAGCCGTTGCGCGGCGTGGATCGCGCTGATCGCGGCGAAGTCGGTGGTGGCGAAGATCGCGGTCGGGCGGTCGGGCAGGGTGAGCAGCTTCATCGCCGCCGCGTAGGCGCCGACCGCGTCCCGCGGATAAACCTCTACAAAGTCCCTGCGCAGCGGCAATCCGGCCGCGCTGAGTGCGGAGGTGTAGGCGTGATACCGGTACGCCTTGCCGCGCCGGGTCGACGCGGTCAGGCAGCCGATCTTGGTGTGCTGCTGCAGCAGGTGGTCAACGGCCAGCCGGCTCGCCGGCATCGCGGTCGACCGGATCACGTCGAAGCCAGCGGGCTCCAGCTGCTCGTTGAAGACCACCAGCCGATGACCGCGATCCACCAGATCGGCCAGCCGCTCCTGCTCCTTGGCCGTATCGGGCACGGCGTCCAGGAAGGCCACGTCGCACGGCTGGCTGAGCAGCACCGGATGCCAGTCGCTGTCGGCCATGATCAGCGTCGTCATGCCGTGCGGCGACAGCGCCCGGTTGACCGCCTCGCCGACCGCCTGCGACCAGGGGTCGGACAGCATGGTCAGCGACAGCAGCACAACCCCGGTCTTGCCGGTCCGCATCGAACGCGCCGCCGGATTGGGCCGGTAGCCTAGCCGGGCGGCCGCCTCCCGGACCCGGCGCGCGGTCTCCGTCGAGACCCCGGCCGCCCGGCCGGCGCGGCCGGAGACGACGTAGGACACGGTTGCGGTGGAGACGCCGACCTCCGCGGCGACCATGCGCAGCGTCGCGCGACCCGCGCGTGCCGTCGGCGCAGCCATACCGTCTCCTCCTCGGGTCGTCAGCTGATCATTCTGTCACCGGTACGTCCTTCGGCAGCACTGCCTGGTATTCGTCCCGGATCTTGTGCCCGCCGCCCTCCTGCCAGCGCTTCAGCGCCGCCGGGTAGTCGGCCATCGTGGCCCGTCCGGTGATGATGTCCACCACCTTGTCCCGAATCTGCTGGACGATCTTGGTGTTGACCTTCGACGAGGTGTCGGAATAGGTGCCGGAGGTCGGGTTGCGCATCGCATAGGTCAGCAGCGTCTTCTCGGCCGCGTAGATCTGCTCCGAGTCCTCGGTGTGCTCCGGGTTGTAGATCACCGTCTCCGGATTGGCCATGATGCACAGGGCGCTGACCAGACCTGGCACGTTGGTCTGCCCGGCCGCGGTCAGGGTCGGATTTCCGTTGCCGTCCAGGGTGAAGTCCTGATCCGCCGCACCGAAGTTCTTCTGCACGTACTCGGCGGTGCCGAACGGCGCGGACAGGAAGTTGATCAAGGACAGCAGCTCCCGGATCCGGCCCTCGTCGGCCTGCTTGAACGGGGTGAAGCCGACCGTGCCGTAGCCCATGTCGTAGATCGGCTTCGCCTTCCCGTCCCAGCCGAAGGGGATCAGCGCCTCGCCCTGCATGGTCTGGTCGAAGTCGCGCAACTCGCCGATCCCGGTCGGGCCGACGGAGACGTACGCCGAGACCTGGCCCTGGGCCACCTTCGGCCGGGCGTCGGGCAGGTTGGCGTCGGGGTAGAAGCAGCCCGCGGCGAACACCTTGGCCGCGAACTCGACCGCCGCCTGGTATTCGTCGGTCTCGTAGCTGCCGGTCAGGGTCCGGTCGGCGTTCACCCGCCAGCCGTTCGGGGCGCCGAACCACTCGCCGAACATGTGCAGCATGTTGATGTAGGACGGCTCCAGGGCGTACTTCTTCTCGTTCGGCCGGGTCAGTTCCTTGGCCTTCTCGAAGAACTCCTCAGCCGTCTGGCACTGGAAGCCGCCGACCGGATCCCAGGCTTTCGGGTTTCCGATCATGACCTGGCCGAACGGCGTGCTCGGGATCGGTGCCCCCCAGATCTTGCCGCCGACCACCGCGGTGCGCCACGAGGTCGGCTTGAGGGCCGCCAGGTTGGGGTAGTCGAGCACGGCATCGCCGGAGAGGTACGACGTCAGGTCGGCGAACTTGGCCTCCAGCATCGGGCCGACGTTGGGGATGCCCTGGTTCGGCGGCAGCCACATCAGGTCCGGCAGGTCGTCGCTGGCCAGGATGGTGGCGAACTTCTCCGGGTAACCCGGATCGGTGCCGATGATCAACTCCAGGTCGCCGCCCAGCTTGGCGTTCAGCCGCTGCCAGAACGGGTTCGATCCCATCGGCGGCGGTGGCGTGCTGAAGGTCTCGGTCAGCCCGGAGACCTTGCTCTTCAGCGGGATCTCTTTGGTGCTGGCGATGAACTCCTTCGGCATCGTCAGATAGACCGGCTGCAGCCCGGCCTCGTTGCCGGGTTGATCGGGCTTGACCCCGGTGAATTCCTGGTACGTGGGCAGCTTCAGGTCGGCCGAGGCGGCCGCCCCGCCGGTGTCGGTGCCGCCGGCCGGGCCACAGGCCGCGGTGGCCGACAACGCGGCGACTCCGGCGACGCCGAGGAAACCACGGCGGCTGAGTGCCGAGGGATGGGTAGCTGACATGGCAGTCTTCCTTCTCTGGTGGGGGATTCAGCCCTTGATGGCGCCGGTGATGACGCCCTTGGTGAAGTGCCGCTGCAGGAACGGGTAGACGCAGATGATCGGGATCAGCGCGACCATCACGATCGCCATCTGCAGCGACTGCGGCGGCGGCAGTTGCTGCACGCCGAGCTGATCGGCGGTGAGCGAGGTGCCCTGCAGCACGTACGTCCGCAAGATCACCTGGATCGGCCACTTCTCCGAGTCGTTGATGTAGAGCAGCGCGTTGAAGAAGGCGTTCCAGAAGCCGACCGCGTAGAACAGGCCGACGACGGCGACCACCGCCTTGGACAGCGGCAGCACGATCCGGCGCAGGATGGTGAGGTCCGAGGCGCCGTCGATCCGGGCCGACTCGATCAGTTCGGCCGGGATGTTCATGAAGAACGAGCGCATCACCACGAAGTTGAACGCGCTCAGCGCGCCGGGCAGGATCAGCGACCAGAGCGAGTCCAGCAGGCCGAGTTGCCGCACCATCAGATACATCGGGATCAGACCGGGCGCGAACAGCAGCGTGAACAGCACCATCAGCAGCACCGGCCGGCCGAACAACACCGGGCGGCTGGTCGCGTAGGCCAGCGTGATCGTGGTGAACAAGGCGATCGCGGTGCCGCCGACGGTGACCAGGATGCTGACCGCGATCGCCCGGAAGACCAGGCCGCCGCTGAACAGGATCTGGTACGACTTCAGCGTGGGTGAGGTCGGCCAGAGGACGTAGCCGCCGGCCTCGATCACCTGGCGATCATCGGCCAGCGAGGTCGCGACCACCACCAGCAGCGGGATCAAGATCGTCAGGCTGATCCCGATGATCACGATCCCCTTGATGCTCTGGTAGAACGGGGACGGCTGCTCCTTCCACACCGGGCGCAGGGCGTGTCTGCCGGCCATCAGAAGTTTCCCTTCTTCTGGAAGATCCCGGCCTCGCCGAACCGGTGCGCGATCGCGTTCGCGGCCCAGATCAGCAGTGCGCCGACCACTCCCTTGGCCAGGCCGGCGGCGGTGCCGGCACTCCAGTCGCCGCCGATCACGCCGGCGTAGTAGGTGAAGGTGTCCAGCACTTCCGCGGCGCCCGCCCCGACCGAGTCGCGTTGCAGGATGAACTGCTCGAAGCCGACGGTCAGGATGTCGCCGATCCGCAAGATCAACAGCAGGATGATCACCGTCCGCAGCGCCGGCAGCGTGACGTGCCACATCCGGCGCCAGCGCCCGGCGCCGTCCGACGCGGCGGCTTCGTACAGGTTGACGTCGACATTGGCCAGTGCGGCCAGGAAGATGATCATGGCCCAGCCGGCGTCCTTCCAGACCAGCTGCAGGGTGACCAGCCAGGGGAAGGTCTCCGGGTTGGTCATGATCGCCCAGGGCTCCAGGCCCCAGCCGCGGAGCAGGTTGTTGAGCAGGCCGGCGCCGCCGAGCGACTGCTGGAACAGCGCGATCACCAGCACCCAGGAGAAGAAGTGCGGCAGATAGACGATGCTCTGGAAGGCCCGGCGGATCCGGTTGCTGATCAACGAGTCGACCAGGATGGCCAGCAGCAGCGGCACCGGGAAGAAGAAGACCAACTGGAAGCCGGCCAGCACCAGGGTGTTGCGGAGCGCGTCCCAGAAGTCCGGGTTGAGGTAGAGGTCGGCGAAGTTCTGCAGCCCGACCCAGTCGCTCTGCCGGATGCCCAGGTAGGGCTGGAAGTCCTGGAACGCGATCACGTTGCCGAGGATCGGGACGTAGAAGAACAGCACCAGGAAGGCCACGCCCGGGATCATCAGCAGCAGCATCTGCCGGTCGCGATAGAGCCGGGCGCGGAAGGTCAGCCGGCGCGGTGCCGAGCGCTGGGTCGCGGGCCGCGCGGTCCGTTCGAGCACCGAGGTCATCCGATCCCCTTCGACTGGCTGGCTGGTGAACGCGAGTTGGTGAACAGGAATGTTAAACGATTAACAGCGACAGTAAGGGGCGACCAGAGCGCTGCGCAAGCCCCGATTTACTGGTCGGAGTCCCGGGGCAGCGTGGCTATTGACATGGAATGGAGTTCCAGGTGGGCTTGGGGCAACCGATCGATGGAGATGGGAGCGGTCATGCGTACTGGGGGACTTCGGGCGGGGGCGATCGCAGCACTGGTCGCCGTATTGGGTGTGGCCCAACTGATCACCGCGCCACCGGCGTCGGCCGCGGAGACCGCGGCACCACGGACCTTCGACGCCGAGCCGCTGGGCCAGCCGCCGGCCGGGGCCCAGGTGCAGGGCTCGGTCGCCGTGGGATCACGGCTCGGCGGCAGTGGTCGAGCGGTGCAGCTGACCGATGCCTCGGCGTCACTGCAGACCAAGGCCTACTTCCCGGCGCCGGCGGTGAACTCGCGGCACTTCGAGTTCGACCTGGCGATCACCGAGTGGGGCAGTCCATCGCTGTTCGCGATCCGCGGGTCGGGCGACAACGCCGCTCTGGGCACCTTCCGGTTCATGATCACCGCGAACGCCACCAGTACGGTGCTCTCGGTCTACAACGGCACGGCCTGGCAGACGATGGGGACCGAACCGGTCAGCCTGCGCAACACGTACCGGCGGGTGGTGGTCGACGCCACCGCCGACCTGGCCTCGGTCACCGTCAACGGCAACCGTCGCTCGACGACGATCAAGGCCTCGGCCGGATCGCCGATCACCGGCATCGAATTCGTATCGGCGGGCACCCAGCCGACCGGCAGCTCACAACAGGTGGACAACCTCGTCATGCACGCCACGGTGGTCGCGATCGACCCGGCCGGCAGCCAGATCCGGTTCCCCGACATCTCCAAGCTGGCCAACGGCACCTTGCTGGCGGTCTATCACAGCGCCACCGCGCACACCAACGCCAACGGCGACATCAAGCTCGTCACCTCCACCGACGGCGGCGTCAACTGGAGCAGCCCGCGGACGATCGAGGACGGCGTGTTCGGCAGCGCCCACTACGACGCCCGCGATCCCAAGATCAGCCGGCTGTCCGACGGGACGCTGCTGGTCAGCTTCTTCGTCACCGAGTGGCCGGCCGGTCAGCCGAGCAAGCAGCACGGCACGCACGTGATCAGATCCACCGACAGCGGCGCGACCTGGAGCCAGCCGATCGAGGTGGACTCGGCGATGGATCCCGATGCCGGCGGCTGGAACGGGAGCCACGGTGCGGCCGTCGAGCTGCCCGGCGGTGACGTACTGATTCCGTTGTACGGCAGGGTTCCGGGCGACCCGACCTCCCGTGCCACGGTCGTCCGCAGCACCGACGGCGGGCTGACCTTTCACCGGTCTACCGAGCGCACGATCGGCTCCGGCGGTGGGGTGAACTTCCAGGAGCCGAACGTCTCGGTGCTGCCGAACGGCCAACTGGTCTCGCTGATCCGGATGGCCAACAGCTCCGGCGCCGGCATCGCGGCCCGGCTGAGTCGCTCCACCGACGGCGGCCAGACCTGGTCGACCCCGGTGGTGACCGACATCCAGGCCTCGTCGCATCATCAGCTGGTCACCTCGTCCGGCGCCCTGTTGCTGACCTGGGGCGCGATCTCGCCGTCCACCCGGCCGATGTACGGCCAGTTGATCACCAACCCGGGCGGCAGTTGGGACGGCATCGCCGAGACCCGGATCTATGACACCACCCGCGGCGACCAGGCGAACCCGAGCAGCGTCGAGGTCTCACCCGGCCGGTTCCTGACGCTCGGCTACGACGTGAGCCGGCGGACCCTGACCGCTGTGTTCAGCACCGTCGCCGAGTATCAATGAGCCCGATCACCAGCGGTGGACCGGATCGACCTGCAGGGTCCACGGGTCGAAACCGGAGCTGAACGTGCCGCGGTCGGTGCTGAAGGCGATCCGGTCCTCGCCCACGAACCGCACGTTCGTCGGGAGATCACCATGCATCGGTCCGCGGTAGACCAACGACTCCTGGCGAAACGGGCCGGTGCCGCGGCGGAGCAGGATCACGGGGGTCGCATCGATCCAGATGTTCCACTGCACCACCAACTCGTGTCCGGTGCTGGCCTTCGTCGACCCGACCACCCGGACACTGTCGGTGGCCACGGCCTTCAGGAACAGCGGCGACAGGACCAGGATCGAGCCGAGCACCCCCGTGCCGATCGCGGCACCGATCCGCGTCGCCGCGCGCGACGGTGCCTGCGCGACGATGAGGGTGAGGCACAGGAAGAAGCCGGTGATTCCGGCTGCGGTCAGTTCGGCGCCGTGCGCCAGGTGGAGCGGATTGACGATCGCGAAACCGGTGCCGAGGGCCAACGCCCAACCCGCGATGGCCGATGCCACCATGATCCGACCTCGCGTACCTGCTCCGGAGCGTGCTTCCCCATCGGCCACGACATGGACCGTAACGACGGGACGGTGCCAACGTCGGCGGTTGGACCCGGGTGCCCGATACGGATCAGCCATGGCCCCATAGCCGCCGGTCGTGCCCGGCCTTAGGCGAGCAGCAGCACCTTGCCGAGGTTGTCGCCGGACTCCAGGTGACGGTGCGCCGACGCGGCGTCGGCCAGGGCGAAGGTGGTCTGCGGTGCGGGCTTGATCCGGCCGTCGGTGATCATCGGCCAGGCCGTCTCGGTCACCCGCCGGCAGATCGCGGTCTTCTCCGTCACGGATCGGGGCCGGAGCAGCGTGGCGTGGATCTGGCCCCGCTTGGCCAGCAGCCGACCCAGGTCGAGGGTGCCCGTCCGCCCGCCCTGGAGTCCGATCACCACCAGCCGGCCGAGGGTCGCGATCAGCCGGACGTGCCGCTCCAGATAGTCGCCGCCCATGCTGTCCAAGATCACGTCCAGGCCGGCCCCATCGGTGATCGTCTCGATCGCGGCGACCCAGTCTTCCCGGTACGACAGCGCATGGTCGGCGCCGATCGAGCGGCAGTAGTCCAGCTTCGCCGCCGAGCCGGCGGTGGTGATCACCTCGGCGCCGATCGCCTTCGCGTACTGGATCGCGAACGAGCCGATGCCGCCCGCACCGCCGTGCACACAGAACCGTTCACCCGGCTCCAGCCGGGCCAGGTCGAGATTCGCGACGACGGTGGCCGCGACCTCGATCAGACCGCCGGCGGTGACCAGGTCGACCCCGGCCGGCGGTCGGACGACCTGCCCGGCCGGCGCCACCACGACCTCGGCGTAACCGCCGCCGCTGAGCAGCGCGACACACGGATCGCCGACCTGCCAGCCGGTCACGTCCGCTCCGAGCGCCGTGATCGTGCCGGAGCATTCCAGCCCGGGGATCGGACTCGCGCCCGGCGGCGGTCGGTAGTTGCCCCGCCGCTGCACCAGATCGGCCCCGTTGACGCCGATCGCCCGAACCGCGATCGCGACCTCACCCGGCCCCGGGCTCGGCGGCTCGAGTTCGACCGGACGCAGCGCGTCCGGGCCGCCGGGTTCGGGTACCTCGATGGCCAGCATGGCGCCAGGTTGTCACACCGCGACCCTGACTGCGGCACGGCCCACGACGGGTGCCACTAAGATCGACGATGGCCTGGCCGGAGTTGCTCCGGCCGACCGGGCGAGGTCGCATAGTGGACTAGTGCAGGCGCCTTGAAAGCGCCCGAGCGGGTGAAACCGTTCCGTGGGTTCGAATCCCACCCTCGCCGCCGAAGCCGGCCGGCTCTTCGACCGCAGATCGGAGAAACCTCGGCCGGTCGTTCCCGGCGTGATCTTCCCCGATGGTCGCGGGACTTAAGGTGAGCATGTGAGTGAGCAGGATGCGCGGGCCGGTAGCTCGAAGACCGAGACACATCTGCTCACGCCCAGGCCACCGGTGCGGGCGTACGCCATCGCCGCGGCTGCCGCGATCGTCGGAGCCGCACTGATCGTCGCCGGCAGCGTGGCCGCCCTGGACCCGGTCCGGATCGTCGGTGTCGCCGTGCTGGTCCTCGGTGTCGGGCTGGCCGTGGTCGCGCTGATCCTGGTGCTCCGGCTGAGCACCACGGTGATCATGGACGGGGCCGGGATCGAGGTGCGGCGGATCGGCCGGCGGCAGCGGATCCCATGGGCGGAGGTGACCTCGGTCAAGGCCACCCGGCATCACTTCATCGTGGTCGCCAGCACCGGCGGCACCGAGTTCGTCAACCCGCGGGACGACGCGGACCGGAGCGTGGTCGCCTTCATGACCGCGGTCCGGGACCGGCTCGACGCCAACCGCGGCTACGGCAGCTAGCCCTCAGCCGTCGTACTTCGGCTTCGCGGTCGCGGCGATGTCCGGCCGGAACTTGCAGGAGTCTCCGGTGTCGTCGCTGGCCTCGGTCGACTTGTCGCCGGGCTCCTTGGTGCCCGGGTCGTCCGGCTCCTTCGACTCGGGCGGATCCGATTCCTTGGTCTCCGGGTCCTGCGGACCCTCGCTCGACGGCGGCGGGTCGGCCGGCTCACTCGACTGCGGATCGCCCGGCTTCGGCGAGGCCGTCTCCTTGGGCTTCTTCTCCGACTCGCCGATCGCCTTCTGGACCCGGTCCCGCATCATGTCGAAGTCGGGCCGATAGACCAGGAACCCATCCTTGCCGTGGGTGAAGACGACGCTGCGGATGTTGCCGCCCTGCACCCGGGTGGCCAGCTCGACCATCGCCGGCAGCATCTCCTGCGGCACGTCGGTCTGCACGATCTCCTTGCCGGCCTTGGCGATCGCCTCGTACCGGGCCAGCAGATTGGCCGGGTTGGCCTGTTTGATGATCGCGTTGATCACGCAGCGCTGCCGGTCCATCCGGGAGAAGTCGCTGTAGCCGAAGCGACCGCGGGCGTACCAGAGGGAATCCTTGCCGTCCAGGTGCTGATTCGGGCCGGGGGTGAGGAAGTCCGACGGCGGGATGCCGGCGTCGGTGTCGCCGCCCTTGGGGATGAAGAAGTTGACGTTCAGAGTCAGCCCGCCGAGGGCATCGATCAATTGCTCGAAGCCCTTGAGGTTGACCAGGACGTAGTAGTCGATGTTGAGCCCGAGCGCCTCGCCGACGGAGATCTTGACCACATCGGCGTTGAGGTTATCGGTCTCGCCCAGGACGTCCTTGGGCACGTTGGCCGGGACGTTCTCATACATCGCGGTCAGGCAGTATTCGAGATTGTCCGGATCACCGTCGGTGAAGCCGTCCGGGTAGTACTCGTGCAGTGGCGAGTCCTTCGGGAACGGCATGTTGGCGATGCAACGCGGCAGGCTGATCAGCGTCGTGTTGCCGGTCTGGGTGTCGATGCTGGCCACGATCACCGTGTCGGTCCGGATGCCCGGGCGCTTGGAGTTGCCGTCGCCGCCGAGCAGCAGCACATTGAGCCGCTTCTTGTCCTTCCACGGATCGTTCTGGCCGCCCTTCGGATCCATCGTCGGCCGGGTCGCACTCTTGCTCTTGTCCTGCCGCTGGAACACGTTGGCGACCAGGTCCGCCTGGTCGTAGCTGTAGCGGGCGGCGACCGCCATCGGCGCCCCGACCGCGAACGCGAGCAGGCCGACCAGCAGGCCGCCGGCGATCCGCTGCGGCGAGCTCGGCCGGTTGCGTAGCGCGAGGTGGCTGGCGATGACGACGACCACCCAGGCCAGGCCGATCAGCACGGCGATCACCGACACCAGATTGAGCAGCTCCGGCGTCACCGCGACGCTGGCCAGCCCCTTGGGATCGACAACGGCCCACAGGCCGAGCGTGACCAGACCCAGGACGAACACCGTGAGCACCACCGCCCCGGCCTTCCGCCGGCCGGCCGCGAGCAGCCCGACACCGGGGATCAGCGCGCCGAGGATGGTGAACAGGACGGTCCGCCGGAATCCGGGAGTGTCGACCGTCCGGCGGCTGCTCCGGCTGCTGCCACTGCCGGTCCGGCCGGAACGCGCCTCGCGGGCGCGTTGCCGTGCGCGTGCCTGGCGGGCGGAGGATTCGGGCAAATCCCAGTGCCACTGGTCACGCTCATCTGCCACGGACTTTGACCCCCAACACAACCAACGATTTCGAGACCCGGCCTACCTTATGCGCCGGGCAGTTGTCGACTCCAACGCCCTGGTTCAACGACACTTTGCCTCTCGAGGTTCCCGATCGGTACTCTTGGGCGGTCTCGGCGCTGCCGAGTCGGGAGGCGTCGCCTAGTCCGGTCTATGGCGCCCGCCTGCTAAGCGGGTTGAGGGTTCATCCCCTCTCGCGGGTTCAAATCCCGCCGCCTCCGCCCCTAACAAGGGAAAACGCCGGGTGGCTCCATGATCAGGAGTCACCCGGCGTTGACCTGAATCCGGTCGGGCTGGTCGCCGGCGTCGTCAGCAGCGCGGCGACATTTAAGTACGTCGAGGTGCGCCGGCTCGCGGGGTTCGCCGCTTGGGGCGTCGACACCTCGCGTACGACAACTGCCACGCCGACGATCGCCCGCCGGCGGAGCGGTTCACCCGGATGCGGGACGCTGGCCCGGACCGGCCGGCCGATCGCGTACGCGATCTATGAGTGGAGCTCCAACGAGTCTTGGACCTGGGCTCCCGAGGTGGCGAACAGTTGGTGGTCGACCGGTGCGTTCGAGGAAGAGTGGCCGAGCCTGCGGAACAACATCCGGGCCAATCTGCCGTTCGCCCGACACGCCCGACTCGGTGCCTGGAACGACCCGTACATCCTGCAGGTCGGCAACGGCTGAATGAGCGACACCGAATACCGCACGCACTTCAGTCTCTGAACGATGATGGCCGCCCCGCTGATGATCAGCACCGATCGGCGCACCGCCGACGTGCGGACCGGACGGACCCTGCTCAACCGGGAGCTGATCATGATCAACCAGAGTCCGTTGGGCGCCCAAGGTGCGCTGATCCGTTCCACCACCGGGCGACAGGTGATCACCAAACCGCTCGCCGACGGCGACGTGGCGATCGCGCTCTACAACGAGACCGACGGTCCGGCCACGATGGACATCGACCTCACCGACGCCGGCTGCCGGCCGCCCGTGGTTTCGGATCCGGAACCTCTGGACGCACCGCGACGGTCACACCGGGCGCACCCTGCGCGGCGTCGTGCCCGCCCACGGTGCCGTCGTGTTCCGAGTCGACCGCCTCTGAGTCGACGGCGGATGGTCACGTGCCTTGCACGATTTCCTGGGCGGCGCGCACGAGAGCTGCGTTATCGGCGGCAAGTGTGCCGTCCGGCATCCGCAGCGTGTCCTCCAACCCGATCCGTGCGGCCAGGCCCCGAATCCGGGCGTGCTCCAGCGCGGCCCAACAGTTGGCATCCTCGCCGTGCAGCAACACCGGCATCTCTTCTCCGATCGCGCTTCGGATCGCGCTGATCATCCGATCCGCGACCGTAGCGACCTCGGCCACCGCTACGTTCGGCTGCAGTTCGATCAAGACCCGCAAGGTGCGGTCCCGATGCGGCGACGACAGCCAGCCGCGCACGGCTGCGTCACGCCACAGACCGGCCTCCACCCCGACCCCGCGGTCCAACAACGCCGCAGCAACCTGATCGGCGCCGTCCTCGTGCCAATTGACCGATGCGAAATCCGGCAGCGCGGTCCATGATCGGATCGCGGCCAGCCGATCCTTGACGGCGGGCAGGGCCCAAGCACCGGTCGTCACCCCGATCGGAACACCAGGCGACGTGGCGCGAATCGCCGCCAGCGCGTTCGCCAGCGCGCTCGCCTCGAACGTGTCCGACCCGGACTGGTTCTTCGCGTGGACATGGATTCCTGCCGCGCCCGCGGCCACGACCCGTGCTGCATCCGCTCCGATCTCCTCGGCCGTGACCGGCAACGCACCGTGCTCGTCCCGGCGCCGCGGACCATTCAGGCAAGCCTTCAGCCACATGGGCCCTATGGTGGCAGCAGCGCCGTGCCGGCCGGATGGGTCGCGGAGTGGGCACGGGGGAAGATTGAGAAGTTGGGGGATGCGAACTTAGGTCGCCTAGGCAGTTGAACCTGTCCCCGACCGACTTCGCCTTCATGCCGCCGGTGAGAACCTGATCTTGGTGCTCGATGATCACCGGCCGACCGGAGTGTTGATGAAGGACGTCGATGGGGAGGTCGCGAAGCTCGCCGAGCGGTCGGTGCCCGAGACCGTCAGGCGGGTGGTCATCCCGTCGACGACCTGGAGAAGGCCCCGCGCGCGGAGCGGTTCGACCACTCCTGCCTGAACCGATTGCGGCTCCGGAACATCCTGCAGATAGTCGATCTGGCCAGCCAGTCGGAGTCGCTGATCTACGCGGGCACGCCGGCCAACCCGATCGCCCGATCCGCCGCGGAGAGTGGGACGCTGCTCGACTGCACTCTTGTCGGATGACAGAGTTCGGACATGCCAAACGATGGGTGTGGGTCCGTTCGCGGAGCGGGCGGGGATCCAAGGGGGTCGTCCCCCTTGCTCGAAGCGGAGTTGTTTCGCGATGATCATGGTGTCCCGCATCTCCGAGCCGATAATCATCTCGCGCTCGCGTACGCCCAGGGCCGGGTGACCGCCCATGATCGTGGCTGGCAGATCGAGACCGATCGGTTGCGGACCGAGGGCCGGCTGGCGTCCTTGATCGGCCCGGCCGGCACCGCCTGGGACGTCTTCGCCCGCCGGGCGCGGCTCGCCGACACCGCGCAACGGGCCTACCAGGCACTCGGGGCGGAGGAGCGGGCCTGGGTCGACGCCTACACCGCCGGCATCCGAAAGGGATTGCGGGAGGTCACGCCGGTCGAGTTCGGCGTGCTGGCGGAGCGGTTCGGTGATCGTTTCGAGATCGACGAGTGGCCCGACTGGGCGCCGCTCGGGATCCTGCACACCACCCACGTGCTGTTCGGCAGCATGCCCTCGCTGCTCTGGCGGGCGCAGGTCGCCAGCACACTCGGCGATGCCGCGGTCGCCCTGTTCGCGACCGACGACCACCCGTCCGGCAGCAATGCCTGGGCGCTGCACGGCTCGCGGACCGCGAGCGGCTCGCCCGTGCTGGCCGGCGATCCGCATCGAGTGATCGAACTGCCCGGGGTCTATCAGCAGGTTCGGCTGGCCTGCCCGGAGTTCGACGTGGTCGGGCTGTCCTTCCCCGGGGTGCCCGGCATCGCGCATTTCGGTCACACCGGGCACGCCGCCTGGGGCATCACCAACGCGACCGCGCATGCCGTCGACGTCTTCGCCGAGCGGCTGCGCCGCACCGCCGCCGGCTTCGAGGCGTACGGGCCGGACGGCTGGCAGCCGGCCGAGCTGGAGCGGACCACTGTCACGGTGCGCGGCGCCGAGCCGGTGATCGTCGAGGCGATCGAGACCGAGCGCGGGCCGGTGGTGACCGACCTACGCCCCCTCGCTGGTGAACACGATGTGGATGAAAGCGGCTCACGTTCCCTGAGCCTGTCGAAGGGCGGGCCAGATCACCTCGGCCCTTCGACAAGCTCAGGGAACGAAACCCCAACGTCCCCATCACCCAATCCGGGGATCGCCGGCGCCGGACGCCCGGCGCCGCCCGAGTTGGGCGGCTACGGCCTGCGGGCGCCGGCCCGGGCCGACGCCGATCTGGGGATCGGTGCCCTGTTGCCGCTGCTCCGGGCCCGGACCGCGGCGGACGTGGTGGCGGCGTTCGGCCGTTGGGTGGATCCGGTGAACCGCCTGTTGGCCGCCGACACGACCGGCACCGTGTTGTCGGCGACCGTGGGGCGGGTGCCCGAGCGGCCGCGGCTGGAGCGTCGGCTCCCGCTGGATCCCGCGACCACGGGACCGGCCCGGGCCCGCCGGATGCCGGCGGCGATCGCCGTGACCGACGCCGCGGTCGATGCCAACGAACGGCCGGGCCGGGTCGAGATCGATCTCGGCTGGGACTACCCGCCGGCCCACCGGGCCAACCGGATCACGACCCTGCTGGCCGAGCTCCGCCCGTCTTCGATCGCCGAGCTGGAACCGGTCTGGGGCGACACCGCCCTGGGTTCGGCATCGCCGCTGCTCGCCCTGCTGCCGGCGGCCGACCGGCTGGGCCCGATGGCCCGGGCCGTGCGCGACGAACTGGTCGGCTGGAGCGGCGGGATGGGTGCGGATGATCATGCCGCCGCCCGGTTCGCTGCCTGGCGTACGGCTCTGGCCCGGCGGGTCGCCGCCGAGCCGACCCTCGCGCCGCTCGGCCGACCGCACGGGCTCGGCGCGATCTTCGACCCGTGGTTCTCTGTCGTCACCCGGGTGGCGGCCGCGCTGCCGCGGCTGCTCCGGGACGATCGGCTGGGGCTTCCCGCCGAGTCCTTGATCATCGCCGCGCTGGAGGACGTCGCTGCCGCCCCGGCCGAGGTCTGGGGCGATCGGCATCGGCTGCGGCCGTTGCACCTGCTGGGCGAGGTCGACGGGATCGATCTTGCGGCCGTGCCGGGGACCGGGCTCGATCCCGCACTGTCCGGCGACAACGACACGGTCCGCTGCACCGGCACCACGCCCGGTGTCACCGACCGCTGCTCCCGCGGCTCGGTCGCCCGCTGGGCCTGGGATCTCGCGGATCGTGCGAACAGCCGCTGGAGCGTGCCGTTCGGTGCGTCCGGCGACCCGTCCTCGGCCTACTTCGCCGATCAACTCGCCGGCTGGGTGGACGTCACGCCGACGCCGATCGTGACCGACTGGTCCCGGCTGCACCCCGACGACCTGTTCGACCGAAGTCGATCATGAACCTGCCCGACCATGATCGTCTCGTGCCGGCCGACCCCGTGAGCAGGTGTATGTCGAGCACGAGCCAGAGTTGGGCGAGGCGACCGTCACCGTGCTGGATCCGGACGGTGACCTGGACACGATCCACGCCTGGGTCCAGGAACCCCACGCCGGCTTCTGGGTCTCGCCGAACTGATCAGGACCGAGCTGCGGGACCTGTACGCCTACGTCGATTCGCTGCCAGCCATCACGCGTTCCTGATCCGCTTGTCCGGTGAGCCGGTGGTGTCGTTGCAGACCTATCAGCCGGAGTGCGACCCGGTCGGCGAGTGCTACCCGGTCCAGCCGGGCGACGTCGGCGTGCACTTCCTGCTCGGCGCCCGCTCCCGCCGGATCCCCGGCTACACCGGGCGGATCGCCGCCGTCCTCGCCCGAGTCCTGTTCTCCCGGCACGCGGCCCAACGGATCATCGGCGAGCCCGATGTCCGCAACCGCGCCGCCATCGAGCGCCTCACCCGCCTCGGCTACGAACCCGGCCCGGAGATCGACCTCCCGACAAACGCGCCCAACTCGCCTTCCTCACCCGATCCCGCTGGGCGAAGGCGGCCGGTCGCGGTTATGGGGAGGATCTTGCCGGTCAGTCCCGGTCCGTTCTTCCCCGAACTTGATCATTCGAAGAAGTCCTCGTCGATCTCGACCACGTGGTACGTGTCCTTGACCTGGACCCCCACCCGATAGGTGATCATCAGGTTGACCAGGCGGTTCCCATCGATCAGCACGATGCGGGTGGCGATCTGGTTGGCGTAGTCGCGTGCGTGATGAGTAAACGTGCTCGTGGTGATGAAGACACCGCGGTTCGCACCGAGCCCATGCAGCGCACCGATGAACGCCTGAATGGCCTCCCGGCCGACGGAATTGCCGGCGCCATATCGCTTCGCCTGGACATAGATGCGCTCGAGCCCGAGCGCGTCCTGGTCGATCACGCCGTCCACGCCGCCGTCGGCGGTGCCGCCGATCCGTTTGCCCCGCTGGTCAGCGCCCCCGTAGCCCATCGCCAGCAGCACCTTCACGACCGCGTCCTCGAAGAAGGCCGGATCGCTGTCGCGGAGCCGCCGCAGTAGGTGGTCGGCGACCTCGGTCTGGAGCAGCGCGATGCCGTCCTCGACCTGTTCGATCGGGGGCACCTCGGTCGCATCGGTCACGGCGACGTCGCTGGCGGACTCAGGATCTCCGTCGGCGGGGTCGGGCCAGAATGGGAGGAACTGTCTCCGTACATGCCCGTAGTCGAGATCGGCAGTCCGATTCCTGGTCAGCCACTCGGCGCCGGTGCTGGTGATCCGATACGTGGCACGTTGCGGCCGCTCGATCCAGCTCGCCTTGAAGAGATTGGACAAGGCCCAGCCGATCCGGTGGCCCGCTGTGCTCTTGCCTGAACTCAAGGTCTCGGCCCGAGCAGCCTCCGGCAATCCCGCTTCGGCAATGGTCCGATCGGTCAGGTCCCGCAGGCGCAGCGTCGTGCCGTCGGCCAGCACGGCCAGCACGGGCCGAATGAAGTGCGGCCAGTTCGGCACCGATGACTCGGTCATTTCTCCCCCTCGCGGCGCGCACGAGGGCACGCCAAGGAATCCTCGCAGTTCGACCTCGCGATTTCTCGGAGACCAGTCAACTCTCCCGAGCTGTGGGCCAGAAGTGGTCCAATCACCACAGCTCAATGAGGTCGAGGATCCGCGCGGCAGGTTGCAGCACGTCGGACGGCCGCGTGCTGATCAATCCGCGGGGGAGGGGGAGATCGGTGCGCATGGTGATCATGGAGTGCCAGCGGCGGGCGTCGTCGAGGCCGGCCAGCACCTGGTCGCCGATCCGGCCGGCCAGGCGGCCCGAGGCGGCCAGTCGGTCGAGGTTCAGGCCGCCGGCGAGGAGGCGGGCGGCGGTGATCGTACCGATGCCGTGGATGCCGCGGATACCGTCCGAAGGGTCGCCGACGAGGCTGGTCCGGTCGCACCACTGTGACGGTCGGACGCCGAACCTGGCTTCGACTTCGGCGGCGTCGATCACTCGCCGGCCGGGATACCGGGCGGTGTTGAGGATCCGGGTCCGGCGGTCCAGCAGTTGGTAGAAGTCGCGGTCGAGCGACATGATCCAGACGTCGCGGCGCGGCGTGGCGCGACGGCAGCGATGGGTCAGGGTGGCGATCACGTCGTCGGCCTCGGCCGTGTCGAGGCAGAACTGGCGCAGGCCGATCGCGTCGATCCCGCGAACCACGTCGGCCAGCGCCTTGATCGGCGCCATCGCCTCCTCGTCGGTCGGCCGGTGCGCCTTGTAGTCCGGGTCGATCGCGGTCCGGTCGCCCCAGGCGTTCTCGCCGTCGAAGACGATGATCACCTCGGGTTGCTCGGCCAGTTCGCGGATCGCGACCCGGAGCAGGGCGAAGAAGCCGAACACGCCGGTCAGATCGCGGGTCTTGTCCCGGCTGCGGATCCGGGCCGGGAAGCCGTACCAGGCTCGCCACAGCAGATTGTGGCCGTCCACCAACAGCAACGGGGTCGGAACGGGAAGGGTCATCGGGCGCGCACCTACCTCCAGCTCGTTGGCCGCTGAGCTGGGCGGGCGGGTCGCACCGGTCGAGGTGCGCGGTGATCCCAAGGAACCTTCACCGTACGACCTCGCACCGACGACCCGGTCGGCGACGCGCCGGCTCACGACAGGAGCCGCGGCGGTCCCACCCGAGGCAGCAGCAGCACCCGCCCGGCCAGCGAGTCGTCGTCGATCAGCCCCAGCACCGCATCGGTGAACGATGACAAAGGAATCGGCGGTGGATCCGTGCCGCGCTCGGCCTCGGTCACCCGTTCGGTCGCCACCCAGTCCGGCACCAGGCAGACCACCCGGGCCGGGGCGACATCCTGCAGCGTCGCGGTGAATCTGATCAGCCCGGCCTTCGCCGCCGAATACTCCGGCGACGGGTGCGGCTCCAGGCCGAGACCGGCGGTCGACGCGATGTTGACGATCACCCCGCCGCCGACCCGCATCGAGGCCAAGGCGTGCTGCGACGCGCGCATCGGGCCGATCAGGTTCAGCGCCAGCAGGTGCTCCCACTCGGCGGCCGGCGCCTCGGGGAAGTGCGGCGGCAGATGGCCACCCCCGCCGGCGTTGTTGATCAGGATCTCCGGTCGCTCGGCCGTGATCAACTCGGCGGTCAGCTGTGCGTCGGTCAGGTCGGCCCGGACGAACCGGCAGCGATCCGGCCCGGCCCGTTCGACCGTCTGCCGGCCACCGGCCTCGTCGACGTCGGCCACCACGACCGTCGCCCCGGCCTGCGCCAGCGCGATCGCCACCGCCCGCCCGGTCCCGATCGCGCCGCCGGTGACCACGGCCCTGCGTCCCTTGATGTCCATCCCGTATGGCTATCGCCCGCCACTGACACTGATGATGTTTGTAGCCCTCCGGGTCGTGACTCAGCCACTGACTGTCGGCCTGTTGGCCTGACCACCGATTGGACCGTCCGGCTTCGGGGGCCCCGTTCGCCGGCCGGGCGGACATGACCTCGTAAGAGGCTGGCGAAGCCTCATCAGTGTCCTGTCTGCTCGCCCGACCGGCGTCGACCCATCCGATCGACACGGAAGGCCTCTTCATCATGACAGTGACAACGCTGGACCCTGGCACGGTCTTCGGCGGGATCGATACCCACGCCGACACTATTCACGTCGCGGCGATCGACGCGTGGGGACGTGAGCTCGCCGACCTGGAGTTCGTGACGACTCCGTCCGGATACCGCGCAGTACTTGACTTCCTGACCTGTCTCGGGGACGTGGCTTGTGTCGGGATCGAGGGCACCAGCTTCTATGGCACCGGCATCACCCGTGCTGCGGTCGAGGCAGGGATCGCAGTGCTGGAGGTGACACGGCCCGAACGATCCGTCCGCCGGCGGAAGGGGAAATCTGACCCGATCGACGCTTATCAGGCCGCCCACTCGGCCCTGTCCGGTCGAGGCACTGCAGCTGCCAAGACGGCAGAGATCAGCGCGCTGCGGGCGTTGCACAACACGCGCCGTTCAGCGATCAAAGCCCGAACTCACCACGCTGATCGAGCAGACCGCGTCACACCTGCTGCACCTCCACGGTGTCGGCAACACCACCGCGGCACAACTGTTGATCACCGCCGGCGGCAACCCCGACCGACTCCGCAGCGAAGCATCCTCGGATCCTCAAACGCGCGATCGCCCGCGAAATGTTTAAGCAGCTCACCCGACCCCACCAAGACCTCGGAATACACGACCTCCGCCCGGCCCGCCAAGCCAAGAACATCACCCTCACCGCAGCCGCCCGAGCACTCGGCCTGGACCCCATGACCAGCAGCCGCACCGAACACGGCCGCAACATCACACCCGACCTCGTCAACCGCTACCGCGCCTGGCTCAACACCGCTTGACATCCATAGGAGCTTCAGTCTTGGCGAGAAGGCCGCAGCTACTCTCCGGGGCTGACCGCCGTCGCCCAGCGGGACGCGAGATACTTCTGCTTCTCGGCCGGCGAGGTGATCTCTCGGGTGCCGTTTCCAATTCGAATGTAGAACGCCGACTTGCTAATGACCTGCCCGTTCTTCTCGAGCTTGACGTTGGCCTCCACCGGGAACGGGCTGGGTGCGACGTGAACCCGGCAGATGTCCCGACCTTCGATGCTGTGCAATTGGACGCTCACCGCGCTGGCCGCCGTCAGACCGACGGCGTTGACCAGCACCTGGCTCAGATGGAGTTGGAACAGGTCGCGGTCGTCCTTGCCAGCCTTGCGCAGGGATGTGTAGTCGCTCGCCAAGCCGTGCACCGAGCCGTCGTCGGCGATGCCGATCAACAGAGTGCCGCCTTGCCGGCTGTTGGCGAAGGCCGCCACGGTCTTGATCACCATGGCTTCCAGGATCTTCATTACGTCGCCGCTCTCGGCGCTCGTCCGCAGAGTGGACTTGAACTCCAGGTACGCGCCCTCGCCGTCACCGTTCAGAAGCTCACCGATCGGGCAGTACTCCTGGTAGGCGACCTTGGCTCGCGCTTGGGCCAGCGTCGCGTAGACCTGGGCCACGTCGGCGGCCAGATCCTCGTCATCCAGAAACTTGTAGACGACCTTCTCGTTCCGGTCCATCCGACCGAGCAACGCCTTCTGGAACAGCTCGGGGAAGACGACCCCGAAGTTTTCGGCGGTGTTGTTGGCGGCGGTGAGCTGCACATTCTCGTCCGCGACGAGGTCGTCGAGTGCGGCGTCAAACACGAGTCGGTCGGCATCGCTCCAGTCGGTGCCGTGCCGGGAGTTGAGCCGGTCGATGATCACCGACAACGGCTCGGCCTCGGGCTCGACCTTCTTCCCGGTCCCGGAATAGATCGTGATCGCCTCGCCCTCCTCGGCGTCGAGTGCGACCGAGCCTTCGAACTGCTTCTCGTGCCGGAGGTGGGTCAGCTCGAGGGCGCCGGACAGGTCGACGGTCTCCCCCGGGTCGATCTTGATGAAGGCTTGAATCGCCTTACCGAAAAGGTAATCCCGTTCCAGATCGGTGTCGCCGAAGGTGACGATCTGGGAGAGGAACGAATAGATTCGGACGAACCGGCCGAGCGCGTCGCGGAAGCGGTCCTGCTCTTCCTCCTCAAGATCAGCGAACCGATCGAGGGCTGGGCCGAGCGCTGAATGAAGCCGACCATGATCGACATCGTCCGCGAGCAGGAGGTGGGCGAAGGTGCGAGCTTCCTGCGCGTCGAGGACGCCGAACTCGTCCAGGGCATGCCGGGTGTCGTAGAGCAGGTTCGGATCCGACGGTGGCGCGACGGTCCGTCCGTGATACTGCTCGAACTCTTCCGCGATGGCCTCGGCATCGTTGACGAAGTCGAGCACGAACGTGCCGTCCTTGTCTGGGTCGGACACGGTTGAGCCGGGACAGGGTCTGCACGGCCGCCAGCCCGGTCAGCGTCTTGTCGACATACATCGCGTACAGCTTGGGCTGGTCGAATCCGGTCTGGAACTTCTCGGCGACGACCATGAGTTGGAAGGCGTCGGTGTCGAATTGCTCGGCGGTCTGGGTGTCGGGGAAGCCGTTGCACTGAGCCTCGGTGACCGGTGGATCTCCGTTGACGGTGACGGCGTCGGAGAAGGCGACCAGGATGCCGAGGTCGTAGCCGTGGTCGGTGACGTACTTGCGCAGGGCCTGGAAGAACCGCAGCGCGTGTGGTCGCGACCCGCACACGACCATGGCCTTGGCCTGGCCGGTGATCTTGTGCACGATGCGGCTGCGGAAGTGCTCGATCGACGATCTCGGCCTTCTGCGCCAGGTTGTGCTCGTGCAGGCTGACGAACCGCGCGATGGCCTGGCGTGCCTTGGCGGTCTGATAGCGCGGGTCGTCCTCGAGTGCCTTCTCCAGATGGAAGTACGAGGCGTAGGTCAGTGTAGCTGGCCAGGACGTCATGGATGAAGCCCTCGCCGATCGCCTGCCGCATCGAATACAGGTGGAACGGCTCATGCCGGCCGGTGCCGGAGTTGTAGCGGCCGAACAGCTCCAGCGTCTTTCCCTTCGGCGTTGCCGTGAACGCGAAGAAGCTCAGGTTGTCCTGCCGGCCCCGGGCCGCGACGGCCTCGGCCAGCGCCTCGTCCACTGCCTCCGTCGGCAGGTCGGCGATCGTCGGCGCTGGCCGGCGGCGTGCTGGTGCTGCCCGCGCCGAGGACCCGCCGCAGCTCCTTGGCGGACTCACCGGTCTGGGAGGAGTGCGCCTCGTCGACGATCACGGCATACCGGCGATCCGGCAGGCCCTCGACCTTGTCCAGCACGAACGGAAACTTCTGCAGCGTGGTGATGATGATCCGGGCCCGCTCGCCGGTCAGTGCCTCCGCGAGCTGTGCCGAGTCGCGCTCGATCCGCTCCACCACTCCGTGGGTGTGCTCGAACTGATAGATCGTGTCCTGCAGTTGCCGGTCCAGCACCACCCGGTCGGTGATCACGATGACCTTGTCGAAGACCTTGGTGTCGCCCTGGTGCAGCGTGGACAGCCGATGCGCGAGCCAGGCGATGGTGTTGGACTTGCCCGAGCCGGCGGAGTGCTGGATCAGGTAGGAGCTTCCGGCGCCCTCGTCACGCGCTGCCGCCTCGAGCTGGCGCACCGCGTCCCACTGGTGGTAACGCGGGAAGATCACCGTCGCCGGCTTACGCGAGCCCTCGGCCGGGCTTCTCGGCATGGACGAACCGGGCCAGCAGATCCAGCCAGGCCTCGCGCTCCCACACCCGCCGCCACAGGTATGCCGTGGCGTGGCCGTCCGGCGACTGCGGGTTGCCGGGGCCGAGTTTGTCGCCCTGGTTGAACGGCAGGAACCGGGTGTCCTGACCGGCCAGTCGCGTGGTCATCGTGACCCGTTGTGGGTCGACCGCGAAGTGAACGATTGCCCGCGCCAGGGTGCGGTTCTTCGGATCCCGGTCGGACCGATACTGGGACATCGCGTCCTCGACCCCCTGCCCGGTGAGCGGATTCTTCAGCTCGGCTGTGGCGACCGGGATGCCGTTGACGAACAGGGCAAGATCCAGAGCGTTACTCGACCTCTCCTGGTAGCGGAGCTGGCGCGTGACCGTCAGCCGATTGGCCTCGATACTTCGTCACCAGGTCGGGGGAGAGGCCGTGTGCCGGCTTGAAGTACGCCAGCCGGAACCGGACACCTTGGTCGGTCACGCCGTGCCTTAGAACGTCTACGACGCCCCGCTTGTCCAGCTCGGTAGCCAGCCGCTCGCGGAATCGGACTTGGGCTCTGTCGCGATCGCCCTGGTACCGCTTGATCAGCTCCTCCCAGTCGTCGGGCTGGGTGGCACCGAGGAACTTCAGCAACTCAACCCGGTCTAGGCCGGTCGCTCGATCGAAATCGGAGTCGAGACCCTGAGACTTGTCATCCTTGATGACGTCGTAGCCAGCCTGCCGGGCCAGCCACGCAGAGATCTCGGACTCGAACGAGAGTTCGTGCGGTCCTGTCGTCACGCGTCACCCACCGTTCGAAGGCCACCCGTTACTGCTGCCGCGATCAAGGCTTGTCTGCGCTCCGAGGCAAGATCGATGGACGTCGCCGACCTGGCAAGGAGGTCATCCAACTGGAAAACTTTTCGATCGATATCCTCGGTGACCTCTTGCTGAACATGCAGTGGAGGCAGCGCCATCGGAAGGTTCATGATGTCTTTAAGTGTGACGTTTTGCATCGATGGGCTTGCGCCAGTCGCCTCAAGTTCGATCAGGTCGCGATATTGACGTGTGCCGAGGACATAGGCAACGTAACGAGGGGTAGCCATGCTGTCGTCAAGGGTGAATGCATAGAGCTTATCGGAGAGCATGAGCCTTGGGTACTCTCCGGAAATGACTGCGGCACTACCTACTAGTTCTCGAGTGTTTGCCCGCGACACGATAAGTTGCCCACGTCGGACAACAAGATCTGGTCGCGGCGTCTCCTCGGCCGGAAGTTCTTTGTTTTCCGAAGATCGGAATATTCCGCGGTTGACAGCTCCGGCCTTAAGGACGGCCCACTCGTTAATTCCGTCTGACGGGGTATTCAGGCATTGTGGACTCCAGCCCTGCGTGACCTGTGCGACTGCGTGCTTCAGCCGTCCTCCGTGTGCTAGTTCTGAAGACCTGAGCAAGCCATCCACCACCGAGGATCGGCGCTCACGCATCAGTTCAACTAGCTGGCGCTTCGCTGCGATGAGGGCGTCGATCGGGCGGTCTCGGTGTCGAGGTAGTTGGCGATGGCGTGCTGGCGTTCTTGATCAGGAACCCAAATAGCAGCCCTCATCATGTCATCTTGCGTCAACTTGTCGCGTGTTGAGCCCGATATGAGCGTCGTCCAATCGACGGTGTTCAGTGCATACGTCAGGTACCGTCCCTCAACTCCTCGCAAGGGTCGGAGGGCGTGGATGTGGTTATTCACCCAGACTTTTCCGTGAACGAGGAATGCCACGGATTGCAGTCGATCATGAAATGGTGCGCCGTCCTCGCCAAGCAGCACCAGGTCTTCATCGAATATATAGTCATTGACGTAATCAACGATCCCATTGGCGCCCCAGTAGGGATATTCGCCTCTCAGATGGCTCCGCTGTTCCCTGTTCAATGGCACGCGGCGACCATCCAGACACTCGACCAGTCGCCTGAGAGGAATGAACTTTTTCACTCGGCCACCACCTCCCGCAGTAGCTCTTGGATGTCGTGTCTCTAGTTGCTTGATCTCGGTGTCGATCTCGGCGAGCGGGCGAGGTGGGACGTACCGGTAGAAGTGCCGCGTCACCGGGATCTCGTAGCCGATCTTGGCCTTGGCGTGGTCGATCCATGCGTCAGGCACGTATGGGTGCACTTCGGTCCGAAGGTGATCTTCGGCAAGATCGACGTACTCGGGACTGGCAAGGCGACCGACGACGTCGGGCTCGTAGCGGACGCTGGTGCCCTCCGGCAGCGTCACGCTCTCTTGATCGCGGAGGTCCGGGTCGGGCTCGGCGTCGCCGTTGCGCTTGTTGGCTACTGATGCCTCGGGATCGGGAACAGCGGTCAGCTTGACCAGTTCCTTGATCGACCGCTGGGGTTGCTGGCCGTTCCTGCGTCGGTCGAGATGCCTTGGCGCAGTCCTTGCGGTCCGTTCGGATAGTCGGTGCCGATCAACGAGACGTGAACAGCTCACTCGGATCGCCGTCAGAGTCAGATCTGATCCAGGCCTCTGGTCGCGGCGAGGGCGGCGAGCGATGTCCTCGCTGATAACCCAGCGCCGGCGTAGTGGCCGCTCGACGGTGACTCGCAGGAATCCGAAGGACTCGTTGGGCAGGATCTTGACCCGCTCGCCTTCCTCGAACGCCGCCGTACAGCTTGCGTGATCTCGGCGATGTGGGTCGTCGGAGAGTTCCTTGCGCTTCTCGCCGAGGCTCTTGCGCATCTTCTGCCACAGCTCGCGGGCGTCGATGAGCTGCACCTTGCCGCGTCGCTCCGGGCTCTTGCGATTGGTGACGATCCAGAAGTAGGTGGAGATGCCGGTGTTGTAGAAGAGCTGGTCGGGCAGTGCGACGACGGCCTCGAGCCAGTCGTTCTCGATGATCCAGCGGCGGATCTCCGACTCGCCCGAACCGGCTGCACCGGTGAAGAGCGGGGAGCCGTTGAAGACGATCGCGAGCCGGGAGCCGCCCTGCTCGACCGGCTTCATCTTCGAGATCATGTGCTGCAGGAACAGAAACGAGCCGTCGTTGATCCGGGGCAGACCAGCGCCGAATCGACCGGCGAAGCCCTTTGTCTCGCGGCCTCGTCCCGGACTGCCTTCTCGATCTTCTTCCACTCCACCCCGAACGGCGGGTTCGCCAGCAGGTAGTCGAAGCGCTCGCCCGGCGAGCCCGTCGTCGGAGAACGAGTTGCCGTGCTTGATCTGGGAGGCGTCCTGGCCCTTCAGCATCATGTCCGAGCGGCAGATGGCGTACGTCTCAGCGTTGAGTTCCTGGCCGTAGACCTCGCAGCTGGGCCTTGCGGGTTCAGCGTCGCGCAGATGGTCCTCGGCGATGCTGAGCATGCCGCCGGTGCCACAGGCCGGGTCGAGCCAGGGTCTTCACCACGCCGGGCTTGCTGCAGCAGGTCGTCGTCCTCGATGAACAGCAGGTTCACCATCAGCCGGATGACCTCGCGCGGCGTGAAGTGCTCGCCGGCGGTCTCGTTGGAGAGCTCGGAGAACCGGCGGATCAGCTCCTCGTACAGGTAGCCCATCTCCAGGTTGGAGACTGCCTCGGGGTGCAGGTCGATCTCGCAGAACTTCGACACGACGAGGTAGAGGAGGTCGGCCCGGGCGAGTCGGTCGACCTGGGTGGGGAGGTCGAACTTCTCCAGGACGTCGGCCGCGCCCGGTGAGAAGGCCCGGAGGTAGGCGTGCAGGTTGTCGGCGATGTTGGTCGGGTCGTCCAGCAGCCGGGTCATGGTCAGCGGGGACACGTTGTAGAACTGCTCGCCGGCCGCCCGCTGAAGCAGGGGGTCGACGTTGGCCACCTTCCCGACCAGCTTCTCGGCGCGGTCGAGCACCTTCTGCTTGGTCCGCTCGAGGACACAGTCGAGCCGACGGAGCACGACGAACGGCAGGATCACGCGGCCGTACTCGGACTGCTTGTAGTCGCCACGCAAGAGGTCGGCCACCGACCAGATGAAGGCTGCGTGATTGTGAATGCTGTCCGTGGTACCGGCTGTCACGTCGCTCCTGTCGTCGGATCCCAGGGACGGGAAACCGCAGTGTGGTCAGATAGGATTTCTCCGCCATTATCGGCCTCGGGCGCACGGCCTGTCGCCCGTTGGGCAAAGTCGATCATGCTGACCAGAGCGTGTCGATCGGCACTGCTGCGATTCGATCACCCATCGGTCCGCTGGTCCTGCCGGTGTGCAGGACGAGTCCGGCGACGAACCGTGCTCCGAGCCGATCGCGGAGCTTGATCAACCATCGGGCATCCCGGGCGCCGACAGACGAGGTGGCCTTGACCTCGATCCCGACGAACCGTCCGTCGTCGCTTTCGAGCACCAGATCGACTTCGTCGCCGACTCGGTCACGATAGTGGCTCAGGCGAACCTGTTCATCGCACCATCCGAGCTGTTTGCGGAGCTCTCCGGCGACGAAACCTTCGAGCAGGCTCCCTACCACCTCGCCACCAGGCAACGTCGTGGCGCCTTCAGCGGAGACGCCGACCAGACGTGCGGCCAGACCTGTGTCGAGCAGTGCCACCTTGGGGCGCGAGACGACCCGCTTGGTCAGATTGGTCGACCAGGCCGGGATGCGCTGAATGAGGTACAGCGTTTCCAGCAACTGGATGTGTGGGCCGAGAGTGCGGATCGGGATCCCGGTCGCGCTGGCGATGTCGCTGATGTTGAGCTCGCCGCTGTTGCGGGCCGCCAGCATCCGAAGGATGTGGGGCAGCTCATCCAAGCGTCGCAGGTTGGACATGTCTGGTGCGTCCCGCTCGACGATACGGGTCAGATAGTTGTCGAGCCATCGGTTGCGCCGCCGGCCGGCAGGCCGGGCCAAGGCCTCGGGGTATCCGCCGGCGACAGCCCGCTCCAGATATCCCTGCCGGTCGAGTGAGCCGACATGGCCCAGGAATCGATTACCGCTGAACACGCGGTCGATGAATCGCTCGCGGTGTTCTGCGATCTCGCCCTGGCTGAAGCCGAGCAGTTCGACGCTTTCGGCTCGACCGGCCAGGCTGTCCTCGATTGCTGGCAGCCGCAGCAGATCAGCCGATCCGGTCAGGAGAAACCGGCCCGGTCGCGGGTCGCGGTCCACTTCGAGTTTGAGCGCGAGCACGAGTTCCGGGACGCGCTGCACCTCGTCGATCGCCAGCATCCCGTCCGGATGCTGACGTAGGAAGCCGGCTGGGTCTGCCTGAGCAGTCGACCGGGTGAGCTCATCGTCGAGGGTGACCAGGCGCCCGCTCAGTTCATCGATCACTGCGCGAACCAGGGTGGTCTTGCCGACCTGGCGCGCCCCTTGGAGGACGACGATTCGGGTGTCCGCCACAGCTTCGAGCAATCTGGGTCGGAGATTGCGCTGGATCGGGCGGAACATGGCCCGATCTTAAAGCCTTTCTCGCCGATTCGCAGCAAACAACTCGCCGATTCGCAGGGATTGGTCCGCCGATTCGCACTGATGTGGCCGCCGATTCGCTGTGGGCTCAAAGGCGCTCGGGCGTCCCGCTGATGGCCTTGTCGCGAAGGCAGACAAGACAGTGCAGTCGGCGGAGGACCTTGTCCGACTGATGTTGGATCGGCATCCTGCCGGGGCGTTCCAGGTCAGCGACCGTGGGCCGAGCGCCGTACCGACATCGCGTGCAGTTCGACCGCCTCAGCGTAATAACCGACCAGTTCGCTGCAGACCGGGCGCCAGCCCTTGTCCAGCACGGAAGCGCGGGCAGCCCGGCCGAAGGCGGCGCGCTTGGCGTCGTCACCGATCAGGTCGCGGACCCGATCCCGCATGATCGCCAACTCGCCGGGCGGATAGAGCCAGCCGGTGCGACTGTGATCGATCAGGTCCAGCGGTCCACCGGCGGCCGGGGCGACCACCGGGACGCCGCTCGCCATCGCCTCCTGCACCACCTGACAGAATGTCTCCGACTCCCCCGGTGCGACCAGCACGTCGAGGCTGGCGACCGCCCGGGCAAGATCATCACCGTGCAGCAGGCCGGTGAAGGTCGCGTCCGGCAGCACCGCCGCCAGCCGCCGCCGCTCCGGTCCGTCGCCGATGATCACCATCCGGGTGTCCGGAAGATCACGCAGCACCACAAGATCATCAAGCTGCTTCTCGGCGGCCAGTCGGCCGACGAACCCGATCACCCGCTCGCCGTTCGGCGCCAGCTGCTGCCGCAGCTGATGATCACGACGTTCCGGCCGGAACTGGCGCGAGTCGACCCCGCGCCGCCACAGCCGAAGCCGGTCGATGCCCTGCGCGGTGAGCGCGGTGATCGAGGCCGACGAGGGGGCCAGGGTGAGTGTGGAACGGCTGTGGATCTCGCGGATCCGGCGCCACAGCAGCCGTTCGGCGAGCAGGAAACCCGATCGGGCGGCCATGCCCGGGACGTCGGTCTGATAGATCGCGACGGTGGGTACGTCCAGCGCCTGGGCGGCGAGCACTCCGCGCCAGCCGAGCATGAACGGCGATGCCAGGTGCACCACGTCCGGCCTGAAGTCACGCAGCAGCGGCATTACCTGGGCGAACGGCCCACCGGACACCCGTACCTCGGGGTAGATCGGCAACGGCACGGACGGCACGGTGATCACCGGCGCACCGGACATGATCATCGGCACGCCGGCCGGATCGGCCGGGGCGATGACCAGGGCCTGGTCACCGCGGGTGTGCAGGTGCTCCAGGACTCGGAGGACCGAGCGGACGACACCGTTGGTCTGGGGGAGGAAGGACTCGGCGATCAGCGCGACCCTCATGGTGACGACGATCCCGGCCCGGCCCATCGCCGCGGCAACAGGCGCATGACGAGTCGGGAACGGTCACCGGTCGGTTCGGCTACGGGGGTCGACCGCGACGATGGTCGAAGGGGACGAGAGGGTTTACGTTCCCTGAGCCTGCCGAAGGGCAAACCCGGTGATCCTCGAACACCCGCGCGCCGAAGCGGATCTGGCTGGCCCTTCGACAGGCTCAGGGGAACGTAAACCCTCTCGCCGGGCTCGGCAGCGGGGGTGATCCGGGCTTGCCCTTCGACAAGCTCAGGGAACGTACCCTCTGGCTGCCCTGTCCCTCGGCCGGATCGGGGCGGGCACTACGGTGTTCCCTATGCGTGAGGCGTTCCGGACCGACCTGGCTCCCAAGCCCGGTGGCAGCTACTCCCAGGGCATCGCGGCCGGGGGCTTCTTCTACACCGCGGGACTCGGGCCGGTCGATCCGGCCACGGGCGAGATCGTCGGCGAGACGATCGAGGAGCAGACGGCCCAGGTGCTGGACAACCTCGAGGCGATCCTCGGCTCGGCCGGGCTCGGCTGGGGTGACGTGGTCAAGGTGACCACCCACCTGCAGGAGTTGCACCGCGACTTCGCCGGCTACGACAAGATCTACCGGAGCCGGCTGGTGGAGCCGTATCCGGTGCGGACCACGGTCGGCTCGCAGTTGATGAACATCCTGGTCGAGATCGATGTCGTCGCAGCCCGCCCGACCGTCTGACCGGCGGGTGGCGGGGAGCACCGCGGCGCTGGAGCGGACCGTCGCCGAGCACGGTGACCTGCGGCTCGACTGGCGGCACAAGGGCTTCACCGGCGCCGAACTGACGATCGGTGAGCTGCGCGACCAAGGCCGCTCGCTGTCGTCGCTCGGCTCGCCGTTGATGATCATCGACCGCTCGGCCGTGCACGCCAACATCACCGGGATGAACGCCTGGTGCGCCGAACGCGGTGTCGTGCTGGCGCCGCACGGCAAGACGACGATGGCGCCGAGCGTGTGGCTCGATCAGTTGCGCGCCGGTTGCGTCGCGATCACGGTCGCCAACGCCTTCCAGTTGCGGGTCGCCCGCGCGGTCGGCGTGCCCGACGTGATCGTCGCCAACGAGATCGTCGATCCGCGGGAGCTGGCCTGGATCGGCGCCGAGCTCGACCGCGATCCGGACTTCGGCCTGACCTGCTGGGTCGACTCCGTCGCCGGCGTCGCCCTGATGCAACGGGCGCTGACCGGGCACGGGTCCCGTCCGCTGGACGTGTGTGTCGAGGTCGGTGGGGTCGGCGGCCGGGCCGGTGCCCGCGACCCGCGTGCCGTCCGAGAGATCGCCGAGGCCGTCGTCGTCGCCGACCGGCTGCGGTTGGCCGGGATCAGCTGTTACGAGGGCGCCGTGCCGGGCATCGGCGCCGACGCCGCCGGGCTGGCCACGGTGGACGACTTCCTGGCGGCGGTGGTGGTGATCCACGGACAGCTGACCGACCTGTACGAGAGTGACCGGCCGATGATCACCGCCGGCGGCAGCGCCCACTTCGACCGGGTCGCCGCGGCGTTCGGTGGCCTGGCCGACGTCGAGGTGGTGATCCGGTCCGGGGCGTATGCCGTGCACGACGACCTGCACTACGCCCAGGTGACCCCCAGCACCCGTGGCGCCGGCCCCGAGTTCATCCCTGCGATCAGCACCTGGGCGACGGTGCTGTCCCGCCCCGAGCCCGGTCGGGTGATCATCGATGCCGGCCGGCGTGACGTCCCGTTCGACCAGGACCTGCCGATCGTGCTCGAGGCCCGCCGGCAAACCGACGACGGACTGCGCCGGATCGATCCCGGGGCGACCACGGTGGTCAGTCTCAATGATCAACACGGGTATCTCGACGTGGCGGCCGACTCCGAGCTCGAGGTCGGTGATCTGGTCCGGCTCGGGCTCTCCCATCCCTGCACGGCGTTCGACAAGTGGCGCGTGATCGGTGTGGTGGATTCCCAGCAGAGCGAGGATCCGACGGTGATCGACGCGGTGTTGACGTACTTCTGATCCTGCCGCTCAGCCAATTCTGACGAGGGAGACGATCATGACGACCGTTCGCCGTACCGTCCTGCGCGGCGGCCGGGTCGTGGACGAGGGCGGCGCGGAGCCGGCCGACCTGTCGATCGTCGACGGGGCGATCGAGCAGGTGGGCCGGATCGAGGCCCGGTCCGACGATCTGGAGGTCGACGCGGCCGGCCGGTTGATCATGCCCGGGATGATCGACGCGCATACCCATGCCGATGGTCGGGTGTTCGACGACGAGGTGACGCTGGCGCTGCTCCGACAGGGCGTCACGACGGTGATCGCCGGCCAGGACGGCGTCTCGTACGCGCCGGGCGACGGCAGCTACGCCACCCGCTACTTCGCGGCGATCAACGGTCCGCACCCCACCTATCGCGGCGGCGGAGTGCCGGAACTGCTCGCCGGCTACGACCGGACGACACCGGTCAACGTCGGCTACCTGGTGCCGGCCGGTACGGTCCGGCACGAGGTGATGGGGTTCCGGGCGGGCCGGCCCACGGCCGCGGAACTGGCGGCGATGCGGGAGTTGGTCGAGCAGGGCCTGGCGGCCGGCGCGCTGGGCCTGTCCACCGGGCTCGACTACACGCCAGGACTGTTCGCCGACGCCGCCGAACTGGCCGAGCTGTGCCGCCCGGTCGCCGCGGTGGACGGGCTCTACGTCAGCCACCTGCGCGGCTACGAGGAGGACTCCGCGATCGGGCTGGACGAGTTGATCAGCATCTGCGAGAGCAGCGGCGCCCGCGGCCACATCTCCCACTTCCATGCCCGGCCGGAGCTGATCGCGTCGCTGATGACCGAGGCCGCAGCGCGAATTGATCTGACCTTCGATTGGTATCCGTATTCGCGCGGCTGCTCCGTGCTCGGCATGGTGCTGCTGCCGCCGGATCTCCTGGCCCGCGGCTTTGAGGCGACCGCCGAGGCGCTGGCCACACCGGCGGGACGGACCGCGGTGATCGAGTCCTGGCTGCCTCAGCTGGTCGCCAAGGAACACCTGGGCGCGACCTGGGCGGACAAGCTGGCGCTGGCCCACATCGCGGCGCCGCAGTACGGCTGGGCGCACGGGCTGACGCTGGCCGAGGCGGCCCGCCGGGCCGAGGTCGAGCCGATGGATCTGGGCTTGCGGATGCTGGCCGCGGCCGACCTCGAGGTGAGCACGGTGATGCGGACCCAGTCCGATCGCGGCGACGACGAGCTGGCCCGCAATCTGCCGCATCCGGCCCAGTTGACCGGCTCGGACGGGATCTATCTCGGCCGCAGCACCCACCCGCGCGGCTGGGGCGCGTTCGCTCGGCTGATGGATGTGTTCGTCAAGCAGCGTGGCGATCTCAGCTGGTCCGAGCTGGCCGGGCACAGCAGCACGCTGCCGGCGCGCCGGTTCCGGCTCGGCCGGCGCGGCGAGCTGCGACCGGGTTCGGTGGCCGACCTGTTCCTGCTTGATCCGGTCCGGATCCGGGACAACGCGACCTACCTGGCGCCGCGGCGGCCGGCCGACGGCATCGACGACGTCTGGGTCGGCGGCGAGCAGGTGCTCGCGTCGGGTCAGTTGACCGGCGTACGGTCGGGCCGCTCGATCCATCGGAACTGATTTCACCGTCACCGATTGATCTGATGTATTGTGGCCCTGCCGCTGTTGAAAGGACATCATGTCGCGCATCGCATCCAGCAGGGTCCTTGACGTCCGATTCCCGACCTCTCTCGAGCTCGACGGGTCCGACGCGGTCAACGTCGATCCCGATTATTCGGGTGCCTACCTGGTGCTGACGACCGATGAGGGCGACTCCGGCTACGGGTTGGTCTTCACCGCCGGCCGCGGCAACGAGGTGGTCGCCGCGGCGATCGAGTCGGTCGCCGCCCTGTTGCCGGACACCGAGGTCGAATCAATGCTCGGCGACCTTGGCGCCGTGTCCCGGGCTCTGGTCCACGACTCGCAGTTCCGCTGGATCGGGCCGGAGAAGGGTGTCGCGCACATGGCGGCCGGCGCCGTCCTGACCGCGCTGTGGGATCTCAAGGCACGCCGGGCCGGCTTGCCGCTGTGGGAACTGATCGCCAACCTCACCCCGGAGGAGTTCGTCGCCGCCGTCGACTTCTCGCACCTGCGGGACGCGCTCACCGAGGACGAGGCGCTGGAGATCCTGCGCCGGGCCGAGCAGGGCAAGGCGGAACGGATCGCGGAGCTGAAGGCCTCCGGGTACGCCGCCTACACCACGTCGGCCGGCTGGCTCGGCTACAGCGACGACAAGATGGTCACGCTGGCCAAGGAGGCCGTGGCCGACGGCTTCGATCTGATCAAGCTCAAGGTCGGCGGCTCGGTCGAGGACGATGTCCGTCGGATGAAGCTGGCCCGCGAAGCGGTCGGTCCGGAGATCAAGATCGCCGTCGACGCCAACCAGAAATGGGAGGTGCACGAGGCCGCCCCCTGGATCAAGGCGATCGGCGACCCGGACATCTACTGGATCGAGGAGCCGACCTCACCGGACGACGTGCTCGGCCACGCCCGGATCCGGCGCGAGGTCGCGCCGATCAAGATCGCCACCGGCGAGGCGGTGCAGAATCGGATCATCGTCAAGCAGTTGCTGCAGGCCGAGGCGATCGACGTGCTGCAGATCGACGCGACCCGGTTCGCCGGCCCGAACGAGAATCTGGCCAACCTGCTGCTGGCCGCCAAGTTCGGCATCCCGGTCTGTCCGCACGCCGGCGGCGTCGGCCTCTGCGAGCTGGTGGTGCACTTCTCCTTCATCGACTATGCGGCCGTCTCGGCGGATCAGGACGGCCGGGTGATCGAATACGTCGATCATCTGCACGAGCACTTCGTCGATCCGGTGGTGGTGGAGAACGGCCGCTATCAGGCGCCGTCGGCACCCGGCGCCAGTGGTCAGATGCACGAGGAATCCGTGCTGCGCTGGACCTATCCGGACGGCCCCGGTTGGTCTCAGCTGTTCGAGAGCGGACAGTTCAGCCGCTGATCAGTTCATGATCAAGACTCGCCCGGCCGGGTGAGTCGAGTCCCCTCCGCGCGGGTGGACGGGGCCGCACCGCGCAGCTCAGCTGGGCCGGCGCGAAGCTACGGCCGGTCGATCGTGATCACCGGCGTGGTCGGCGATGCCCGCACTACGCCGTCGCCGGTCCCCGGGACAGGGTCGCTCGGTGCGCGACGGTTCGCCGGATGCGATCGGGTTCGGCTCGCGTACCCAGGTCAGGCCGTGCCGCTGCCCGCTGCCGGATCGGCCGGTCGATCGCGGCGACTTCCGGATCGACGCGGCCGGAGCAGAGTCGCGATAGCGACGCCGATCAGGGTGATCACCGCCGCCACGTAGGAATAGCCGGTCAGTTCGTCCGGCGCGAAGATCAGATCGATCACGATCGCGGAGGCCACCTGGCCGCAGATCGCGCAGAGCCCGAGGATCAGGACGCCGTGGATCCGGACCAGGACCGCGGCCGACCAGATGTAGCAGATCCCGATCACCCCGCCGAGATAGAGCCACCACTGGCCGGGCAGCCCGGTCAGCTGGCCGGGCACCAGCAGTGAGCTGCCGAAGTAGATCATCAGCGCGATGAACCCGATCAGGAAGTTGTTGAACGTCGTCGGCCACGGACCCGCGTAGACCGAGACCCGGCCGTTGATCGCCTGCTGCACGCTGTTGCCCATCGAGGCGATCAGCGGTAGCAGCGCCAGGGCCAGGCCGGCCAGCGGTACGGCCGCCGTCTGGCTCCCGTACGCCGACAGAGCGACGGCGAGCACCGCCAGCACGGCTCCGATGATCCGGCCGCGGGTGACCCGCCGCGGCCCACCGGGACCGATCCCGACATGATCGACGAACAGGCCGCCGGTGGACTGGCCGGCGACGGCCGCGACGACGAACAGGGCGACGCCGAGCACGCCGACGGCGAGTCCCTGCGAGGCCACGAACAAGGCGCCGGCCAGCCCGCCCAGGATCAACCACACCGGCACCTCCCCGTGGGCCACGCCGCGATACAGCCGGGCCACGCCGCGCCGGGCCGAGGCCCGGGCCAGCACGACCACGGTCAACACCACCAGGCCGGTGCCGAAGCTGATCACCGCCGACAGGGCCGCAGCCCGCAGCCCGGTGCCCAACTGATGCGCCAGCTCACCGTTGATCTTGGACTGGATCGACATCAGCGCGCCCATCCCGACCAGCGCCGGAATCGTCGCGACGCGGACGGCCCGGGAATAGGTGTGCGGCGACCCCGCAGCCGTCGGAGAGGCCGCGGCGGTCTCGGAGCCGGTCACCGGCGGTTCGACTGGAGTGCGCACGTGCCGATACAACCACTCCGGCCGACCGACCATTCCCGAATTCCGCGAAGCCCCATCACCCGGCCAACGCCCCGCCGGCACCGATCGTGAGCCGTACGCTGCCGGGTCGCAGACGGATCGGGCTGAGTTGGGGGTGCGGAAGTCGCCACAGGTAGAGAAATGCGCAGGTCGGGGTCGGGTGGGCCCCGCAAAACTCGCCACAGGTAGAGAAACGCAGCAGGCCAGAGCCCGGGCCGGGGCTACGAGCTGCCGAAGCCCTGGATCCGGAACTGCATCACCCGGTACGGCCAGTTGTTGGCACCCGGCGTGGTGTTCCACTGGCTGACCGCGAGATGAAGATCATCCAGGGTCGAGCCGGGGATCACGTAGCCGCCGTACAACTGGGCGACGTGGGTGTCGTCCTCGTTGCCCCAGGTAGTGCCGTAGAGGAAGGTGGCTCGCTTGGCCGTGTGCAGGTTCGAGGTCGGGGTGTCGGCGATCAGGCCCTCGATCCGGTAGTCGCCCTCGTTGAACCAGGTCAGGATCCATTTTCCGCCGAGCGGCCGCAAGGACATCTCGCCGAACCGGCCTTCCAGGATCGGCGTCGGCTTGTTGCCCCAGTTCCAGGCGTTGCCGGCGAAGCCCCAGGGCTCCCAGGCGTGGTGGTTGGTCAGGTTCGCGGTCCGGACCCGGTGCAGGATGATCGGCTTGTCCCGCTGGAATCCGGTCGAGTAGATGTAGACGTAGTCGTCGTTGCCGAGGCCCCAGCCGACCAGTTGCGCCATCCCGTCGAGCCAGTCGCCGGGGATCCGGGCGCCGCTGTCGATCCAGGTGTTGCCCGAGTCGTCGGAATACCAGATCTCGCAACGGATCACGTAGCCCAGGCCCTTGTTGACCATCGCGTGCAGGTAGATCCGGTTGCCGATCCTGATCACGTCCGACGGCAGCACGGTGGAGAACTCGGGATTGTTGTGCGGATAGTCCCAGAACTGCCGGGCCGTGGCGCCGCCGACCGCGCCGGACCAGGTGACGCCGCCGGCCAGGTTGGTGGTGGTCGAGTAGAGGCCGGTCGGCGAGCGCCAGTTCGGGTCGCCGATGGTGTGCTCGAAGGTGTCGCCGAAGACGTAGAGGGTGCGGCCGTCCGGCGTCGTCACCGGGACGCCGAGGTCGGTCGCCTCCATCTCCCATTCGGTGGTCAGCCCCGGCCCGGTCAGGTCCTTGACCTTGTTGACCGTCAGGGCCAGCGGCTGGGCCGCGGCCGATCCCGCGGCCAGCCCGGCGAGTGCGCCTCCCGCGACGACGCCTGCCGTGCCCCGCAGCAGTGTCGAGCGAGAGATTCGCGGATTGAAGGTGCTCATGGCTTCCTCTCCGTCGAGTCAACGCTTGAAATCGATTACACGCTAACTCAGATGCGGAGGGGAAACCAGACCCAACGAACGATCAGGCCAATTCGGCGGTGAGCCGATCCAGTTCGCTACGGAGCTCGGCGGGCAGTCGGTCGCCGAGCCGGGCGAACCATTCCTCGATCAACGGCACCTCGGCCCGCCACTCCTCCGGCTGGTACGCCACGGCCGCGGCCACAGCCTCGTCGGACAGGTCGAGTCCGCTGAGATCCAGCCCGCCCTCGACCGGGACGGAGCCGATCGGCGTCTCGACCGCGTCGGCCCGCCCGTCCAGTCGCTCGGTGATCCACTTCAGCACCCGGCTGTTCTCACCGAAGCCCGGCCAGAGGAAGCCACCGTCGGCGTCCCGGCGGAACCAGTTGACGTAGAAGACCGGCGGCAGCTGCGCGTTCGGGTGCCGCGAGCCGAGCTCCAGCCAGTGGGCGAAGTAGTCGCCGACGTCGTAGCCGAGGAACGGCAGCATCGCCATCGGGTCCCGGCGCACCACGCCGACCGCTCCGGTCGCCGCGGCCGTGGTCTCGCTGGACAGGGTCGCGCCGAGGAAGACGCCGTGCTCCCAGTCCCGGGCCTGGCTGACCAGCGGCACGGTGTCCCGCCGCCGGCCGCCGAACAGAATCGCGTCGATCGGCACGCCCCGGGCGCTGTGGTAGTCGTCGCCGAGCACCGGCACCTGCTCGATCGGGAAGCAGAAGCGGCTGTTCGGATGCGCCGCGGGATCGCCGGGCGAGCCGCCGTCCGGTCCGTTCTCGGGGGTCCAGCTCCGGCCGCGCCAGTCGGTCAGGTGGGCCGGCGGTTGCTTGCTCATCCCCTCCCACCAGACGTCACCATGATCAGTCAGCGCCAGGTTGGTGAAGATCGCGTTGCCGCGCTCGATCGCGCGCATGGCGTTGGGATTGGTCTGCCAGCCGGTGCCCGGCGCGACGCCGAACAGCCCGAACTCCGGATTGACCGCGTACAGCCGACCGTCCGCGCCGAACCGCATCCAGGCGATGTCGTCGCCGATCATCTCGGCCGTCCAGCCGGGCAGGGTCGGATTGATCATGGCCAGATTGGTCTTGCCGCAGGCGCTCGGGAAGGCCGCGGCAATCGTGTACGAGCGACCCTCCGGTGAAGTCACCTTGACGATCAACATGTGCTCGGCCAGCCAGCCCTCGTCCCGCGCGATCGCGCTGGCGATCCGCAGCGAGTAACACTTCTTGCCCAGCAGGGAATTGCCGCCGTAGCCGGACCCGTAGGACCAGATCGCCCGCTCCTCGGGGAAGTGGCTGATGTATTTGATCTTGCTGCACGGCCAGGCGACGTCGTCCTGTCCGGGCTCGAGCGGCGCACCGACAGAATGCAGGCAGGGTACGAAATCGGCGTCGCCGGCCGCGGTCATCGCCGCCAGCACCTCGGCGCCCATCCTGGTCATGATCTTCATGCTGATCGCGACATAGGCGGAGTCGGTCAACTCCACCCCGAACATCGGCTGATCAGCATCCAGCGGGCCCATGCAGAACGGCACGACATACATGGTCCGGCCGCGCATCGATCCCCGGTAGAGGTCGGTCATGATCGACTTCATCTCGGCCGGGGCCATCCAGTTGTTGGTCGGCCCGGCGTCACCCTCGTCCCGGCTGCAGATGTAGGTGCGGTCCTCGACCCGGGCGACGTCGTTCGGGTCGGTCCGGGCGTAGAAGGAGTTCGGCTTCGCGACTGGGTCCAGCCTGGTCAGCGTGCCCGCCTCGACCAGCAGATCGGTCAGCTCGGTCCACTCCGCCGCCGAACCGTCGCACCAGCGGATCGCGTCCGGCTCGGTGAGTTCGGCGACCTCGGCGACCCAGGCCAGCAGGGCGGTGTGGGTGGTCGGCGCTGGGCTCGTGGCCGGCGCGAGTCGGGTGGGATCGAGGGTAGCGGTCACGGTCGACATCCCTTCAGAAGAGACCAGTTGGGGCGGTGGACTGACCATAGCCCACCAGTGCCACTGGTATTATGTTCGGAAAGCGCCTGCTGACTTGTGAGGCCCCTCACACTTCGCAGATATGGCCTTTGGCTAGGCAGGATGCGCAGAATGGGTGACGCCGATCACGGTCTCAACTGGTGAGCTGAGCCACAGGAGGACGTCGAGCCTCCGGCCCACCAGACCAGTGAAACGTTGCGACGCTCAGCGCGTCCTGCGCACCGGGAAGGCCGGCTCCCGGGCCGGGGCAGGCGCGTAGGCTCCGAGTCATGCGCGTCGTGATCATCGGTGGCACCGGCCACATCGGGACATTTCTGGTGCCGCGGCTGGTCCGGTCCGGTCATGACGTGGTGGTGATCAGTCGCGGTCAGCGCAGCCCGTACGTCGCCGACGCCGCCTGGGACCGGGTCAGCCGGATCAGCTGCGATCGGGAACAGGAAGATCAGCAAGGGACGTTCGGCAGCCGAGTGGCCGGGCTCGAGCCGGACGCGGTGCTGGACCTCACCTGCTTCACCGTCGAATCCGCGCGCTCGCTGGTCGAGTCGCTGCCGCCGGCGGCCCAGCTGATCCACACCGGCAGCATCTGGGCCTACGGTCGCAGCCTGGTCGTCCCGGTCGAGGAGACGAGCCGGAAGGCTCCGTACGGCACGTACGGGATCAACAAGGCTGCGATCGAGGACTACCTGCTCCACGACCAAGATCGAGTTCGGGCCACGGTGATCCATCCGGGACACATCAGCGGGCCGGGCTGGGTGCCGATCAATCCGGCCGGCAATCTCGAACTGTCGGTGTATGCGGAGCTGATCACCGCCGGTCGGGCCGTGCTGCCCGAACGCGGCATGGGCCTGCTGCAGCATGTGCACGCCGCGGACGTCGCGGAGTTGCATGCAGTCACACTGGAGCAGCCGGATCGGTCGGCGGGAGAGGCGTTCAACGCGGTCGCCGTCGAGTCGATGACCCTGCGCGGTTACGCCGAGCTGGTCGCGGCCGAGCACGGGCATCCGCTGGACCTCGAGCTGCTGCCCTGGGCCGATTTCGTCGCCCGGGTCGGCGAGCAGACCGCGGCCGTGACGGCCGATCACATCGATCGCAGCCCGCACGCGAGCATGGCCAAGGCCGACCGGGTGCTGGGCTTCCGGCCCACCTACTCCGGCTGGGACGCGGTCCGCGAGGCGCTCGCCTGGCTGATCGACGACGGGCGACTTCCCGCGCCGTCCGCCGCGTCTGCCTGAGCCTCGCGGGGTCGGCTGAGGCCGGAACCGAGCCGGTCGACCAGATCGGCCAACCGAGCGGTGATCAATTCCGGGGCGGCGAGGCCGGGGTCCGGATCGGTCACTCCCTGGGCCGCCGCCAACCGAGCCAGGTAATCCGGCAGTGCGGCAGGGTCGGCCGGGGCATCGGTGCGCAACAGGACGGTCCGGGCTCCGGCGGCGTTGCCGCCGATCACGTCGTGGTCGATCCGGTCGCCGACATGGACGTGCTCTGCCGCTCCCGCCCGGGCGGCGGCGAAGATCGGCCCGGCCGGCTTCGCGCAGCCGACGTCGTCGCTGGTCACGATCGCATCGATCGCCGCCAGCAGCCCACTGTGCCGCAGCACGGGTTCCTGATAGCGCCGCCAGCCGTTGGTCAGGATTGCGACGTGCCAGCCGGCCGAACGCAATCGGTCGAACTGCGCGGCCGTGTCGGCGTGCAGGACCGTCATGGCGCCGTCGCGCGCGTACCGGTCGAGTCGGCCGAGCAGCTCGAACGGCAGCGCGACGCCCAACTCCTCGACGTAGCCGGCGGCGATCGACTGCCAGTCGTAGGCGGCGAGCAGGTCGGAGCCGAGCAGCCGTTGGTGCCGGCGCAGGATCTCCCGCTTCGCACCGGCCGTGCCGTGTCGCCGGTCGAGCTCGTCGCCGAGGTCGGTCAGCACCTGCGGGAACGGCCCGTTGATCAAGGTCCCGTCCAGGTCGAAGCTGATCACTCGGTCCATCGGTCTCCTTGGACCCTGGCAATCCGCCTCGCCTGACCCGCCCGGCCCGGCACAGACGCGACCGTTCGCTTGATCCGCGACCGTTCGAACGGTCGCGTTTGGTGCGAACGGTCGCGTTCGTTCACGGTGCCGTCGGCTCCAGGTGGAAGGTGCCGCCGGTGTGGCGGAACGAGGTCGGCGGTTGGCCGAACCGGCGCCGGAAGGCGGTGCTGAACGGGCGCACCTCCGGATAGCCGCAGCGGCGGGCGATCTCGGTCACCGGGGCGTTCGAGTCGAGCAGCAACCGGGCGGCCCGCTCCAGTCGAAGCCGGCGCAGGGCGGCCTTCAACGGCTCGCCGGTCTGGGACTGGAACAGCCGCCCGGCATGGCGCTCGGACAGGTGCACCACCGCGGCGACGTCGCGTACCACCAGCGGCCGGGCCAGATTGTCCAGCAGATAACGCTCCATCGTCGCCACGGCGACCGAACGCCGATCGACCGGTGTGGTCTCCAGGGCAAGATCATCGTCGTCGGCGAAGGCCCGGGCCGTCTCGATCACCAGCGTCGCGCCGAGCCCGGCCAGCACGCCGGGCTGGCCGGACCGCGGTTGGGCCGCCTCGGCGGCGAGCGCGCTGATGGTCAACGGCAGCAGCCCCAGTCGCTCGGACAGCGCCGGCCGGTCGGCATCGAGCAGCCCGCGCCACCAGCCGGGCCGGGACGGCGCCGATCCGCGGCCGGGGGCGAGAGTGAAGCCCCAGAAGGCGATGCCGAGCGGATCCCGACGATCGGAGATGATCTCGTGCACTTGGCCGGGTCGGGCGACGAAAACCGTACCGACCGGGACCCGATGATGATCACCGTCGATGGTGAAGGTGCCGCGTCCGGCGAAGGCCAGGCAGATCTCGAAGTAGGAATGGGTGTGCGCATAGTTGCGCCAATACCGGGGCTCGAAGAATCCCCAGCTGACGAAGTCGGCGGCATAGGAGTCGACGACGCACCGATCGAGCAGCCCGTGCAGGCTGGTGAAGCTGCTCGATGCGGCGACGTCGTCGAGGGTCAAGATCAGCTCTTGATCACTGGGGGTTACGGCAGGTCGGATCGATGCCGGCCAGGATCATGCCCTGGCCGAGCGAGCCGGTGTGCTGGTCGGTCAGCGGCGGGTCAGCCGGGTCGCGATACTGCACCAGCCAGGTCGTCCGGGCCTCGTCGGAGGTGTTGATTCCGGAGCCGTGCACGGTCAGGTAGCTGAAGAACAGCACGTCGCCGGCCTCGGCCGGCTGCGGAACGGCGTCGCTGAACGGCACGTCGGTCAGGTGATAGCTGCCCTCGGGGCTGTGCTCTCGCGGCCCCGCCTGGTGACTGCCCGGGATGACCCGGACGCAACCCTTCTCCTCCGGCGCGTCGTCGAAGTGGAAGATCGCGGCGCCCATCCGGTGGTACTTGTGCGGGAAGAACGGATGATCTTGATGCAGCGGGAACGGCGACCCGTTCTCCGGCGGCTTGATGAACAGCTTGGTGTGGTGCAACTGCACGTTCGGGGTGCCGAGCACCGCGGCCGCGACATCGGTGAACCGGGGATCGGTCAGCAGCTTGCTGAACGCCGAATCGTAGAACTGTGCGTCGTGGGTGTGCCGCAGGCTGGTGGCCTGACCCATCGCGACGTCGGCCGCCGAGGCCCAGGTCGGATCGTCGCTGCGATTCAGCCGGGTGATCAACTCATGGCTGCGGGTACGGTACGCGGCCGCTTCCTCCTTGGTCAGCAGGCCCTTGACCAGGACGAAGCCGTCCCGGGCATGATCAGCCGCGAGCTGATCAAGATCACGATTGGGGGTGGTGAGGGTCGTCATCGAGGCTCCTTAGAGACCGTCAGGTGTGTCCGTTGCGAACCACCAATTCAGTGTCGCGAGTCAGAAGTGCGCCGGCAGTATTCGCGGCCAGAAGCGGCGATCTGCTGCGTTGTCGTCAGTCGACGTACGACCCGGTACGCCTCTCTCCTCCGCCTTGCAGCTCACCAGTCCTGACCACGACTACTACCACCGCACTTCTGACTCACGACACTAGGAACGTGAGCCCGGCCCGGGGAAGGCCCGACCCGGACGGCGATGTTCGCGAAACGGACATGGATCAGGATGCCACGGCTGGCCCGATCCGCGCTGCCACGGCCGCGGCGACCTCCGGGCGAGGGTTGGCTCCGGTGATCACCGTCGCCACCCGGTCACCGGGCACCGCGCCGGTCGCGATGGCCGCCAGGCCGGCCGCGCCGGCCGGTTCGGGCAGCACGCCGAGGGTCCGGGCGATCAGCACCATCGCGTCCAGGATGGCCGCGTCGTCGACCAGGACGAGCTCGTCGACCAGGGCCCGGACCCGGCGGACCGACTCCTCGATCGGCGTACTCACCGCGATCCCGTCGGCGAAGGTGGTGGCTGCGACGGTCACCGGCTGCCCGGCCTCGACGCTGCGATCCATGGCCGGACTGCCAGCGGCGCTGACCCCGACGATTCTGGTGTCCGGCCGGTGGGCCTTCAGCCAGCGGGCGACGCCGCTGATCAGGGCGCCGTCGCCGACCGGCAGCACCACGGTGTCGCACGGCTCGGCCCGGGCCAGCTCGACGCCGATCGTCCCGGCACCCTCGGCGATCGCCGGCTGGCGGCCGTCCTCGATGAAGACGAGCTCGGGCCGGCTCGCGGCGTGGTCGGCGGCCGCCAAGCGCGCTTCCGACTACTGGTCCCGACCGGGGTCAGCCGGGCGCCGAAGGTTTCCATCCGGCGCCGCTTGTCCGGGTTGAGATCGTGTGGGACAAACACCTGGACCGGCATCCCGCGGGACCGGCCCGCGTACGCGACCGCCTGGCCGAAGTTGCCGGACGAGGCACAGATGATCGAGCTGCCGGGCGGCAACGTCGCCAGCATCGTCTCGGCGCCGCGGCCCTTGAAGCTGCGGATCGGGTTGGCGATCTCCAGCTTGATCAACACCGTCCGGCCGACGGCGGCGCAGAGCTGTTCCTCGACGTACTGCGGGGTGTCTCGGAAGATCGCCGGCAGCTCCCGGGCGGCCCGCTCGATCCGGTCGAGCTCAAGATCAAGATCATCCAGCGGGGTGTTCGGCGGTAGCTCCATCGTCCGTCCTCTCCTGGCGCGGACCGCGGTCGGGCTGCGGACCGGACGGATCACGGATCCCGATGATCATGGCCGTACCGCCCGACTGTCGGGATCACCGGCCCGTCGAACCGGAGCCCCGCTGATGCCGGATTAGCCGCAGTCCCACCTGGCTGGCGCCCGTTCCTGGCTTGAAAATAGTGCCGCGATCGCCTCTCCTGAATCATCTGGCGCAGTGCCATCATTTTACGGATTAGTCTAACGGTGCCGCCGCCGCCGAGACGAAGGACAATTCGATGCCCGCACGCCCCGAGCACCAGGCTACGCTGCGCCTCGCCCACGGCAACGATCTTGCCAACGCAGCCATCCTTCAGGTGCAGCGCCCCGCGACCGGGTCGGCTTCGCACCCGCTGACCTGTCGGGAGTGTGGCGCCGAATATCTCGTCGACGTCGAGAGCCTCGACTCGCTGAGCACGGTGGTGCGACGGAAGCGGATCGTGCAGGGCCTGGTCGGGCTCGCGGTGGGTGTGGTGCTGCTGCTGATCACCCTGCTGACCACGGCTCTGGTGCCGGTCCCGATCTTCACCGGGATCGCCGCCGGCCTCGCCGTGATCATCGCGTTGTCCCACCTGGCCATCACCCCCTACTACCTGGGCTACACGCTGCGCCGAGCCTCGGACGGCAAGGCCCAGCCCCTGCCCGGCCCCGCCGGCCACCGCCTGTTCTAGCCCGCCGACCCGTCACCTCCGCGGCCGTGAAGCCTGTCCTGAGCTTGTCGAAGGGCGGCGTGTCGCGGCGGAGGTGACGTCTCGGCCAAAGGGTCAGGAGGTCCCGGTCCGCTGCCGGGAGCAGTTCGCCCGGCGGGCTGTCGTACCAGATCCGGATGGGTGATCGGCGGTGTCGCGAAATCACTGCGCGCGGGGCGGTAGACCTCGGCGGGCTCGGGTAAGCCTCAGCCCGCAGCGATTTCACGACAAGCTCCGCTCAAGATCTGTCGGGCCGGACCGGTGCCGATCGGAGCACTCGGCTCGGGCGCCGGGCGGTGGTCAGGGCAAGCCCGGCGGCGATCAGCACGGCGGCCGCGAACGGGACGATCGGTGTCACCGACGCACCGGTCTCCGGCAGTTGTCCGCCGTCGGCGGGCGGGTTACCCGGATCGTCACCGATCGGTGCCGGCGGGTTGGTCGGCGGCAGGCCCGACGGATCGGTGCTCACCGGCGGACTGCTCGGCGCGCCGGGCGACGGTGTCGGACTCGGCGCGGCCGGAGTCGGCGTGGCTGACCCGGGTGCGGTGGGCGTCGGTGACGGCTCCGGGGATGCTCCGAAGATCGCCTCCGAGCTGCCCAGGCGGAGGAAGATCGTCTCGCCGGTTGCATCGTTCACGCCGTCGTTGTCGGTGACCGCGTAGACGGTTCCGTCGCCGCCGATGGTCAACCCTTCGAGCTTCTCCTGGGTCCAGCCGTTCGTCTGCCGGAGCAGCGGCAACACATCGACCGCGGTCTCCTTGGTCAGCTCGGTCAGCGTGCCGTCCGGGCCGGCCGACGGGATGGTGATCATGGTGATCTTCTTGATCGCCGCGTCCGGGCCGTTCAGCTTGTCCCGTTCGATCAGCGCCAGCCGATGATCATCGATCGCAGTGATCTCGCTCAGGCCGATCCAGTCGCCGGCGACCTCGGTCCGTTCCAGTGGATAGCTGAACCAGTCCCACTGGCCGGTGGACGGCGTGTAGCGACCGATCCGGGCGGTGTCGGCGGGATCGCCGTCCAGGTGGCGTTGCAGCGCGACGTAGACCTGCTCCACCCCGTCGATGGTGACCGTGGCGACGCCCTCCAGGCCCTGACTCTTGACCTTGGCCTCGATCTCCTCGGGCAGTCGGAGTTCCTCTCGCACCGCGCCGGCTGCGTCGAGTTTGAGCAACGCGTTCTGCGGTCCGGTCTCGCCCTCGGCAGCGATCCAGAATCCGCCGTCCGGCCGCTGCGCGATGCCCTCGGCATCCACCGGGTACGGCTTGCCGTCCCTGGTGATCACGAGTTCGGTGTCGATCACGGCCGGCATCTCGGACGCGTCGATGCCGAGGATCCGGGTCGGCTGGTAGGCGGCATCGGTCACCGAGTAGAGCCGGTGCGGCTGATCCACGTCGCGGCTGAGCGCCCCCAGCGCGCCCCAGGGGATCGGCTGCTCGCCGACGGAGTGGATGGTCGGGAACTCCGGCTTTCGCTGTCCGAGTTGGAAGAGGTTGACGCTGGCTCGGACCCGGTTGTCCGGCTCGTCGGTCTCACTGGACACGGCGAGCAGGTTCCGGTCCGGGATCGGCAGGATCCCCTCCGGCCCGTTGGTGGTCGGCAGCGTCTGCAGATAGACCGGCGCGACCGGGTCGGAGAGGTCGTAGACGGCGACGAAGTTGGCCCGTTCGGCGGCGACGAACCCGTACCGGACGCCGTCGATCTCCGCGATCGCCAACCCCTCCGGCTCGGTGCCCTTGTCGGCCGACCGGTGCTCCGGGTAGAGCCCGTTCGCGACCGCCAGGTGCTCGAAGGAGTTGCCGGCATCCCAGGCGGGCTTGCCGGTCACGGTGTCGAAGATCGTCCAGCCGCGGCTGCCGCCCAACCAGTCGCCCTCGTTGGCGGTGGCGACGTGATGATCATCGACCCAGCCGATGGCGTCCGGCTCCCGCGGGACGTCGGTCAGTGTGCCGGTCGGGTCGATCTGATCATCGTCCTCGGTGTCCACGTCGGTCAGCGCGACCGTCCCGGCGGAGAACGCCTTGATCAGCTTGCCCCGGTTGGGGTCGAACAGCGCGATCGCGTTGTTCTCCTGCAGGGTCAGGGCCACGGTGGACGAGTCGGGCGAATACGCGACGTATTCCGGCTCCGGGTCCTCCGGGGTGTCGATGCCCTCGATGGCGGCCAGTTGGTCGGCGATCTCGACGGTCTTCAGCGACCAGCGCTCGGGCCCGGTCGGCGCGAGTCGGAGGAAGCTGATCAAGCCCGCCGGTTGCTGCGGCAGACCGCCGTCGCCGGCGTCTTCGTCCCGCTCGTTCTCGATCGCGATCGCCGCCGTCCTGCCGTTCGGTGCGATGGCGATCGAGTCCGGCTGTCCGGGCAGGTCGAAGCTCCTCACCCGGGTCCGGTCGGCGAGCTTGATCACGTCCAGCCGGCCGGACGGCTCGGTGAACGAGGCGCTGGTGTTGATCACCACGAGCACGTACGCACCGACCACGGCGACCGAGGTCGGCTCGTCCTCGGCGTCGCCGAGCTCGGTCAGCGACAGTGTGCCGAGACCCTGGGGCGCGTGCGGATCCGTAATGTCCAGGAACCCGATCTGTCGGGCCAGCGCGTCAGTGTAGACCAGCGTGTTGCCGTCCTCGCTCACCGTCGAGATCTCGGCCACCGTCTCGACGGCCGGGTCGTCGTTGTTGAGATAGACCGGATAGGTCGCGGTCCGCTGGAAGACAGCCCCTGCCGCGGCGACCGCCGTCCCGGGCAGCGAGAGCCCGGTGCCGGCCAGCAGCAGGGCGACCGCTCCGGCCGCGATCGACCTCGTACGCCTGCGTCGTTCCATCAGCGACCCGACCCCCTGCTCCATGCGGGAGCCCACTGCGCCCGGGGGAGCTTCCCAGCCGGACCGTACGATCACGTGTCGAGAAGATGAGCAGAACCTTGCGGCCAGGTTTCCGCCGGTCGGCACACCACGATCACCCGTCTGCCGGCCAACTGGTTTGGGCGTCAAGGCCCCGGACCGCTAAACTCAGTCGTCGGTCGTCCCAGGACGACCGGGCGCCCGTGGCTCAACGGATAGAGCATCTGACTACGGATCAGAAGGTTGGGGGTTCGAATCCCTCCGGGCGCGCAGGATAAAGGTCGTTTGACTAGGAAGAATGGTCATCACGACTATTCGAACAGGACACCAGGTTATCTGGGTGTCCATGTCGGTGTCCATGGATAGACTCGTTTGATGGCGCCAAAACGCGGGCGAGCCTCGGTCCGAAAGCGGGGCAACTCTCACCAGGTCCGGGTCTACTCCGGCGTTGATCCGCTCACGGGCGAGGACAGGTACCTCACTGAGTCGACAACGGACCCGGCCGAGGTCGAGAAGATCAAGACGAAGCTGACGGCGGCGGTCGACCAGCAGCGATCTACACCGACAAAGGCGTCCTTGGGTCATCTGCTCGACTCCTGGCTGCGCGTCCACGATGCTGAAGAGACGACGATTGACGGCTATCGCAACCTTGCTGAGACCATCATCAAGCCAGCCCTGGGGGACGTGCCGATCACGAAGGTCGACGCGCTTGTCCTCGAACGGTTCTATGCCGAATTGCGTCAGTGTCGCCGCCGATGTTTAGGCAAGATCGAGGTTGATCACCGGACCCATTTCCCCCACGAGTGCCGTACCATCCGGCACCACCGCCGACCGGGGCGCCCTAAGGTCGGCGAGATGCACGACTGCGAAGAGCGGTCCTGCGAGGTGATCGAGTGCAAACCGCACGAGTGTGGCCCGATGGCACAGTCGACGATGCGTCAACTGCACTGGATCCTGTCTGGCGCTATGTCGGCCGCCGTTCGCTGGAAATGGGTGCCGTGGAATCCGATGGAAGGTGCTGAGGCGCCACGACGACCCGCTGCCAACCCTGAGCCTCCCTCGGCGGCTGACGCGGCGCATATCGTGAACGCAGCCTGGGATCGCGGCGACCTTGAGTGGGGCACCCTCGTCTGGTTGATCATGATCACCGGTGCCCGCCGCGGCGAGCTGCTGGCACTCCAATGGCGTGATCTTGACCTTGAGACGGGCGTCATCGAAATTCGTCGTGGATACACACATCGCGCTGGCAAGAAGTCACTCAAGCAGACGAAGACCCACCAAGTAAGGCGAATTGGCATCGACGACGTGACTGTCGAACTACTTGCCGATCATCGAGCACGGTTTGAGAAGCTGACGACCTACCTGCGCGGACTCGCGGGAGCGGCCGAGACGGCAATTGATCCCCAGTCCTTCGTGTTTTCGGCCAAGCCAGACCACTCTGTGCCGCGCAACCTGGACTCGGTATCTCACCGGTACGCAGCGATGTGCGCGAAGCTCGGTATCGACAGCCACCCGCACGCTATGCGCCACTACAGCGCCACAGAGCTAATCACCTCAGGTGTCGACCTGAGGACCGTGGCGGGTCGGCTTGGCCATGGCGGCGGGGGCAGCACGACGCTGCGTGTGTACGCGGCTTGGAGCGCGGCAGCCGACAGGAAGGCCGCCGACGTTCTGGCTTCCAAGGTGTCGCTCCCGGCGTCGGCGCGACGCCAAAATCCCAAGCATTGAGCCCACAGGGTGACCTCTGGTCGACTGGTGGGCCGTGTTGCCTACGCTTGGAAGCATGACTGAAACCGACGCTGGGACGTGGTCCATTCATGACGAGCAAGATCTTGGTCAGTTCGGTCGCGGATCGCTGCGTCGGGTGTCGGTTGACCTTCCAGATGGGACTTCGTTTGATCAGTACGTCATTCAGTTGCCGCGGGCCGTCGTCGTGGCCGCCGTAAACAATGCCGACGAGGTGCTGATGCTGAGGCGGCACCGGTTCATCGTCGACCGTTGGGTCTGGGAGCTGCCGGGTGGTTACACGGAGGCCGGCGAGGACGATGAGACCGCTGCCGCGCGCGAGCTCGTAGAGGAGACCGGCTGGGCTGCTGCGCGCCTGGAGCACCTCGCCACGTTCCAGCCGATGATCGGCAGCGCTGACTCCGAGAATGTGGTCTATGCCGCGTTCGACTGCGAGCAGCGGACTTCGGATCTGGACGTCAACGAGGCCGCCGAGGTCCGGTGGATTCCGCTGGATCGGGCCCGGTCCATGGTGCGGTCCGGGGAAATCATCGGTGCGTCGTCGGTCGTGGCGTTGGCCGAACTCGAAGCTAGGCGGCAGTCGCAATCTGGCTGATGCTGCTAGTTAGCTTTTGAACCGAAGGTGACGTTGCGGCCGCGGAGTTCAGCGTGGAGCCCAAGGCTTTTACGTACTTCGTCGCACGGCTTGACCGCAGGGTTGCGGTTGCCGAGACAGCTTGCTCACCGACTCGGCATGCCTCCTCGACATTGCCCAGTTGAGCATGGCTGTGGGCGAGGAGACTGAGGTTGAAGGCATACCCACGGGCGTACTGGTCGCTGTTCATGATCAGCGACCGCTCGGCGAACTTGATTGCGTTGGCGTTGTCGCCGAGGACTCGGAAGCAGTGACCGAACTTGGCTGAGAGATACGACTCATCGAAGTAGCCGATCCAGTGCGGATCGGCGTCACGATCGGCCTGGTCGAGCGCCAGCTCGGCGTCATGCAATGCCCGTGCGCAGCGCGAGTCCTCACCGAGCGTGGCGTACCCATGCGCCTCCATCACGTGAGCTTCGGCGACAAGGGCGGCGATGCCGCGCCGCCGCGCGATGTGGCCGGCGGCACCGGCGAGGTCAACTGCTTTGCCGCCGTCGCCGAGAAACGATGCCTGATGGCTCATCGCAGCGAGGATCTCGCCCACCAACGCGTCGTCGCCAGCGGACCGCGCAAGGCTAAGTGACTGAATCAGGTACTGCTGCCCGCGGCCGTGATCGCCGACGTCGTGGCTCATCCAGCCGACGAGCCGTGTCAGCTCTGCGGCCGCCAGGAAGAGCCGCTGACCGGTCAGGGCATCGAAGCGACCCCGCCGAAGCAGCGGTGCTACCTCGTTGCCGAGGTAGTCAACGACGGCCGAGCGAATCTGCCCGCCCCCGTAACGGTTGTCGATCTTGCTGAACATTGCCGTCATCTCGCCGATGGTCCCGATGTCGCCAGCGTCTACGAGCCGATCTCCCTCGTTGCGTGATGGCATTTCCGTCGGCGAATCGAGCAACGCACCCAGTGGCGTCGTGAACGCTGCAGTGGCGTAGGCCGCCGATTTGATGAGGTCTCTGCGGTTCATGTCCTCTTCCCACACTCGGCTTGCGGTCGATGCTGCGGCCGGCCAGTCACGGGCCAGCTCCAAGGTCCGAGGGTCAATCGGGACATCAGTGAACCCCAACTCCGCTGGCGATTTTCTGTAGATCGCGCAAAACAGGGCTTGGTAGTGCGGCCCCGGCATCCCATGCCCGTTCTCCCACCGCGATAGCTGTGTCTTCAGAGAGCTTGGTTCAGCGACCGTGCGCCCTGCCTTTCGGGCTGCCTGTTGCAGCTCCCAAGCGGCCCTTGGCTGCGGCCAGTCTTCCGCCTCACGAGCGGCCCGAAGCTTGTTCATTGCCAGCCCTCTCAGTTCCCGCCGCGTCGGATCAGTAACCAGCATGCGCCACCGCACCGACACGCGGAAGCCATGACGGCTCAAGTGTTAACGACTGTCAACCCCTGATAACCACTGTCATCTTCTCCAGCGACCCGCCAACAGGTGGACTCAATGCCACCAGAAGCACGGCGATCGAACGGAGGCACGACAGTGGTTTTAATCCTAGTCAGACTGGCTTTCCACCCGCTTCAGGCGCTCATCGAGCGAACGCACAGCGTCGGCCAATGCCTGGATCTGAGCACCTACGTCGTCGGTGGAGGGCGGAGCTGGCTCGGCAACGAACGAACCGCGTCCCTGCCAGGTTTCGACGCGACCCTCACCCCTCAGGATGCGCAGCGCGTGATGAATCGTCATCTGCGCAACCTCGTAGGTAGCGGCCAGCTCGCGCGTGGACGGCAGCCGATCACCGACCTTGAGCGGGCCGGAGCCCATCTGACTTCTGAGGTCGTCGGCGATCTGCACGTACGGCGGGCGCGGGTCGCGCTCACTCACTTTTGGCGCCATGGCCTCCATCCAAGCACTCCCGGTCCGCTTGCGTATAGAGCGACCTAGATCACCTCTTTCAAATGGCATGCATATCCAGTAGTGTCTAGAGCAGTACAGACACGAACAGACGTCTAGAGCAAAGGATTCAGAGATGACCGTTCAGGCAGACGTTCCAGGTGGACGCGAAGGGCGAATCGACGCGCGGAACAGGCTCCACGAGGACGCCCTCCGCAGCGCACTTCAGAAGCGCGCCAACCGCGTTCCGAGCTTGACCATTCCCGAGGCCGCTGCCCTGTGCAGCGTCTCCCGAGAGCACCTCTACCGACTCGTACGCGCTGGCGCATTCCCGGCCGTGCGAATGCTCGGCAAGTACGTCATTCCCTCCGCCGTGGTGGAGCAGTTGTTTGACACAGCAACCGCCAGCACGGAGCCGATCGACATTTCCGAATGGGCCGCGCGCTGGATCGCCCGGTCAGGCGGTGAGGAATGAGTCCGAGGTTTCGAGACCGGCCCCGCCCAGGCGCCAACCAAGTCGGGGCCGGTTCTCCATCTACCCAGCTAAGTGCAGCGGAGGAGTCCAGCATGACGTATCAGGAAGTGTCGCCGCTGGCGTGGGTGCCTCGGTTGGGCACGTTGCAGGAGTTGCCGGCCGAGCGGGCGGCGTTGGTTCGGGGTTTGTTCGAGCTGGCCGCGTGGCTCTGTGATCACCCGGAAGTGCCGTTGCCGACGGTGTCGGCGACGGTCCCGGCTGGCTATCACGGCGGACCGGTCGTTGATCAAGTCCGCCGGTCGCTGGGCGGCCGGGGTGCGGTGCGTGCGGATCGTCGCCGGTACGCCGTTGACGCGACGTTCGGCCCGGTGCGGTTGAAGTGCCTGGCGTGGCTGCCGCGTTCGCTGGACTGGTCGGTGCGGCTTGAGGAGTGCGGCCGGCCTGGCTCTGTCGCTGCTGACGGGGAGGTGGCGTGATGAAGGTCAAGGTTCCCTCGATTCGGGAGCACGAGTTCATGCCGTATCCGGCCGGGTTCGGTCTGGTGTTCATGATCATCGGTATTGCCTCGGTCTATGCCGGTTACGCCGATGGCTGGTGGGTGATCATCGGAGCCGCGACGTCGTGGGCGTTGGTGATCATGGTCCTGATCAGCAAGCCGGCCGGGTGGGCTCTCTTTGCGGGTCTGGCGCCGTCGGTGGCCGGGGTGTTCTGGCTGGTGCAGCCGTACGGCATCCCCTATACCGGTTACGCGTGGTTCGTGATCGCGTTCGGCCTGCTGTGGCTGACGGGAACGATCTTGGTCCTGGTCCGCAAGAAGGGCGGTTCCCAGGGCACGGTTCGCAAGGCATCGAACCGGCTGCGCCGCCAGGACGGTGTCGCGTCGAGCTGGCAATTGTTCCTGACGGGCTCAGCGTTCATGCTGCGGCTGCGGGCGAAGGTACTGCGCCCGTGCCTGCGGTTGCTGCCGCTGTGGCGGCGGATGATCGTTCCGGCGACCGAACTCGGCGCTCCGCTGTGCCGGGTCGGCGTGCAGCAGGTCTATTCCTCGGTCGAGGACGTGACGGCGGCGGTGGGCGGGCCGCGTGTGGGGAAGTCGGCGTTCCTGGCCTGCCGGATCATGGACGCGCCGGGCGCGGTGATCGCCACGTCGACCCGGATCGATCTGATCGATCTGACCGCCGAGGTGCGTCGGGAGCAGAAGGGCCCGACCTACGTGTACAACCCTTCGGGGTTGGGCGGGATGGAGTCGACGGTCACGTTCGATCCGCTGGCCGGGTGTGAGGACTTCTCCACGGCCAAGCGCCGGGCGCGGGACATGATCAACGCCGGCCCGGCCGGCGGCGGCAACGATGCCGATCGTGAGCACTGGCTCACGCTGGGTGCCAAGACGTTGTCGGTGCTGATGCACGCCGCGAAGCTGGCCGGCCTGTCGATGTTCGAGGTTCAGGACTGGCTGGCCGACCCCGACGAGGAAACCGCGAAGCTGGTCAACCGGATCTGTCAGCAGTCGAAGTCCAAGGCCGCCGCGGTGAGCGAGGCCCGGCAGTTCTTCAACACCAACGACCGGACCCAGTCCTCTATCACCAGCACCGTCAGCCCGGTCCTTGAGTGGCTGTCCAGCGCGGACGCGGTCGCGGCGACCGATCCGACCCGTTCGCTGGACGTGGCGGCCCTGTTGGAGGAGCGCGGCACGGTCTACATGCTGGCCGAGGAGGACGGCCTGGTCGCGCCGTTGGTGACCGCGCTGACGGCGCACCTGGCGCGGGAGGCTCGCCGGATCGCGGCGACCATGCCGAAGGGCCGACTCGATCCGCCGTTGACGTTGGTGCTGGACGAAGCGGCGATCATTTGCCCGATCCCGCTGGATCGGTGGACCGCCGATATGGGCGGCCGGAACATCACCATCAATTTCGCGGTGCAGGGCCGGACCCAGCTCCGCCAGCGGTGGGGTACCGCCGGTGCGGGAACGATCTTGAACAACACGGCGAATCTGATCGTCTACGGCGGCACGTTCGATGAGGACGACCTCAAGGCCTACCAGTTGTTGATCGGGGAGCGCGACGCCGAGACCGATTCGGTCAACCACTCCGACAGCTCAAGGTCCACCAGCATGCGCCGGGAACCGATCGTGGCGGCCTCGCAGCTCGCCTCGATGGCCAAGCACAAGGTTGTGATCATCCGCAGTGTCTCACCGCCAGTTGTCGGCGTGACGGAGAAGGCGTGGGAACGGCGCGTGGTCAAGAAGATCGACAACGCGAAGGACCGGCGCGACCGGGCCGCCGCCCGCGAAGCCCGACGACTCGAAGCACCCACCCGCCGGCCGCGTCTGGTCGAAGTGTCGCTGCGTGAAGGGTGGGCCGGATTCGTCACGTGGGTTGGTGATCTTCGTAGTCGGCTCACCACTCCGCCCCGGCTCGATCCGACGATGCGGACCCGCCGGATCGGCGATACGCCGATCAGCCCCGTCGATTACAGCGACGACTACCCATTTCCGACCGACGACCGTCGGCACCTGGTCGTCGTCCCCGATGACGAGAACGAGGAGGACCAGCGATGAGCGTGGAGAGAGTGATCATGTTCGAGGTCCGCTGCGATGTGTGCGACCGGTTGCTGGACGACGGCGAGGACGGCGCAGCGCTGCTGTGGCGCGACCGGGACGAGGCCGTGCACCACCTCAAGCGCTCGACCGAGGCCTACCGGCCGGACATGGACTGGATCGCACTGAGCGATGGTCGCGCGTTCTGCCCGACGCATGGCGCCTCGGCGCCGTTCGAGCAGACCGGGCCGGACCTGTTCGAGGCGGTGACGGCATGAGCACGCCGGAGGAGCGCCTGGCCCGCGTGGAGAGCAACGTCCGTGGTCTGGCCCGCGAGGTCGAAGCGACCCGGACCGCGCAGGCCGGCCTGGCCGATATCGAGGTGGTGTCCAAGATCGGCGCGAAGGTCGCCGAGAACGCCCAACGGCTCGACACCAACGGCGAGCGGCTGGAGCAGACCGAGACCAACGTGGCCGACCTGGCCGTCGCGGTGAAGAAACTCACCGCCGCCAAGACCAAGGACCCGGTCCTGTCCTGGCTGACCGGCGTGACCAGCTCGACCGATGGCCGGATGATCTTGGCCGACCTGATCGGCTGGCTACACAAGGTCTATCTCCGCTACAGCGACGCCGACCTACCCGAGTGCTGGTTGTGGCACCCGGAGGTGATCGAAGAGCTGTTGTGGCTGCGCCAGGCGTGGCGGGCCGCCTACCAGGGCGAGCCGTCGATCCGGGCGGTCGGTGACTGGCACGACCGGCACCGGCCCGGCGTCATCCGCCGCATCGGCGGTTTCTGCGAGGACTGCTCGCTGGAGGAGCACCGACACAGCAACCAGCCTGACCAGCCGTCACCGGTTGAGGCGCCGGCCGCCGATGCGGCCGGGCCGATCGCGGATTGGTGGACCGCCAGCCGCGACGACGCCCACCCGCCGGAACCGACCGAGCAACAGATCAGCGACGCGTTGGCCGAGGTCAGCCGCCGCGCCCGACACACGGGAGGAAAGTCATGATCAACAACTGGGAAGAGTTCTGGCGGACCGTCGGCAGCGAGGAGTGGCTGACCGCCAAGGCCCTGCTCGAACTGTCGCCCGCCGTTCAGCGCGACGCGGCCCGGTGGCTCGATGACACCGATGACGAGCGCGGGCCGTGGCAGGCGTGGGTCGATGACGTCGAGACCAGCGGTCGCGGTTGGAGCAGCACCGAAATCCGGCTGTATGAGGTCGTCGCGAGCTTGACGACCGGTAGGCCGCTGGACCTGGCCACGTTGGCCTACATGGGCTCGTGGGAGACCGAGGTCTGGGCAGCCCTGGTCGACTGGGGCACTGGCGGCAACAACCGCGAGCACGCTGGTCGAGCGCGGGTGATCCGATCATGAACCCGCTCAGCCAGCTCGACCCGCTCACCGTCGGCCTGATCGCCGCCGCCCTGGTCGTCGGGGTCGCGATCGTCGCCGTCGTGATCCGGCTTGCTCGTCGGGCGATCCGTAACGGTGCCGGTCCGTCGATCGGATTCGGCATCACCGTTGTCGCGGCCGCGCTGGTGGCGGTGGCCGCCGGGTGGAAGTCGTTTGATGCGGTGGCGCACCAGTTTGGCAGCCCATTGGTGCCGCTGGTCGCTGACGGCATGGTGATCGCCTGCACGGCACTGCGGTTGTCGGCGATGACGAAGGGCTGGCGCATCCCCGGCGCCGCCCTCACCACCTACGTGTTCATCGCCGGGTCGGTGATCATCAACACGACCGCCGTTGACGGCTGGGCCCAGAAGCTCGCCTTCGCCCTGGCGCCGCTGGCGTATGCGGTGCTGGCCGAGATGCTGGCCCACCTGGTGCGGCTGCACATGAAGCTGTCCGAGCCGGTCTCGGCCAGCCGGATTCCGGCGGTGAAGTGGCTGGTCTCGCCGGTCGTGACGCTGCGGATGTGGGTGCACATGAAGCGCACCGACGCCGACGATCCGCGTGCCGCGCGGACGTTGATCAAGCAGGTCGAGCGGACCGCGTCGCGGCTGTCGGCGGTGTGCCCGTCGACGCCCGGTTGGTTGCCGTTCGGCCCGGCCCACTCGGCCCGCGCGGTCGCGTTGGACGCGATCCTTGAGGGTCTGCTGACCCGCGCCGAGGTGTCGGCCCTGCTGCCCGCCGATGACAGCCGCCTGTCACCGGCCGAGTTGCTGGCACGGATCGACCGCGCCACTGTCCCTGCCCCGGTCGAGTCTCAAGCCGAGCTGACGGCCGATCGCCCGGTTGTAGAGCAGGGCGGGGCGGGCGGGCCGGTGCGGCCCGCTGCTGCTCTGGCAGTGCACCGCCCTGCCCCGGTCCCTGCCCCGGAGAGCAGTGCACCGACCCCGGATGCCTGCCCCGAGGAGAGCGCCCCGGCTGATGCCGACGACGCCGCCCTGATCGCGTTCCTGCACCGCCACGCCGCCGAGCATCACGACGGCGCACCGCTCGCCAAGCGGCACGTTCAGAGGCTGATCGGCTCCGGATGGTCCAAGGCTCAGCGAGTCCACGGCCTCACCGGATGGACCGATACCGATCCGGACGAAGCCCACCACTCCGAGCCCAAGCAGGAAAGGCAACTCCAGCTACTCACCAGTTCCAGCGATTCCGAGTCCACCAAGTCTCAGACCGAGCGTCAGGAGAGCCGAGCATGACCAGCCACCAGCAGATGAGTCAGCCAGCGATTCAGCACATGATCGAGTCAGTAGAGGCCACCCACCAGAGCACTACGAAGGCACAAGATTTTCAGATCACACCTTGGCATCACGATCCGATGGTGGTCCCGCACGCGGGAAATGGGTGCCTCCGATGATGACGGTCAGCTCAGGCCATCGGGCCGCCTACCTGACCGATCAGGTCGGCCCCGGCCGGGAGAACTACTACACCGGCGCCGTCACAGCAGGGGAGCCGCCGGGCCGCTGGCAGGGCCGTGGAGCCGCTGCGCTTGGCCTGTCCGGACTGGTCGACCACCAGGACATGACAGCGCTTTACGAGCGGTTCCTGGACCCGCGCGAGGCCGCTTTTGCCGACCCTGACCAGTGGGAGGGCGCGCCAACGTTGGGACACACCGGCCGGGCGTACCAGTCTGAGGATGCGATTTACGCTGCTGCCCTGGAAGCGGAGCCCGGTGCGGACGCCGAACGCAGGGCTGCGCTGCGGGTCGAGGCGGGGCAGCGGGCGAGGAAGAACGTCGCCTTTCACGATGCGACGTTCAGCGTGCAGAAGTCCGTGACGGTGCTGCACACCGCGTTCGAGGCACAGGCGGTGCGGGCCGAGCGATCATTGTCCGAGGCGCGGGGCGCACTGGCCGAGGCAGCCCGGGGCGGCAGCGGGGCAGCGGTGCACCTCGCCGAGGCGGCAGTGCACCGGGCCGAACGCGAGGCCGCGTCGTGGGCTGAGTACGTCCGTGCGGTCGAGGATGCGATCTGGGCCGGGAACAACGCCGGCCTGGAGTACCTGGCCGAGAAGGCCGGTTACAGCCGGGTCGGGCATCACGGCGGGAACGCCGGCCGTTGGGCTGACGCGCACGACTGGACGATTGCGTCGTTCTTCCAGCATGACTCTCGGAACCATGATCCGCAGCTCCACATTCACAACGCGATCTTGAACCGCGTCCAGGGCCCGGATGGGAAATGGCGCACGATCGATTCGAAGGCGCTCCACACGTTCAAGGGCGCCGCGGGCGCGATCGCCGAGCGGGTGATGGAGCAGCACCTGACCCACGCCATCGGCGTCCAGTTCGCCGCGCGCCCGGACGGCAAGGCGCGCGAGATTGTCGGGATCGATCCGGCCGTGATGGAGCTGTTCTCCTCGCGGTCGACCGCGATCGGGAAGAAGGCCCGCGCGCTGTTCGATGAGTTCGAGACGAAGTTCGGCCGGCTCCCGAACGCGTTGGAGCAGAACCGGCTCAAGCAGCAAGCCACGCTCGCCACCCGGCGGGCGAAGTCGCACGACGGTGAGACCGTCGGCGAACGGCTCGACCGGTGGGACCAGCAGTTGCGGGCCGAGGTGGCGGGCGGGCTGGCCGAGGTCGCCGATCAGGCGCTCGCCGCCCGCGAAGACGCACCTACGGCGGAGGAGTGGACGGAGACCGCGATCTTGCAGGCTGCGCTGGCGAAGGTCCACGAGTCGCGGGCGGCGTGGAACCGGGCCGACCTCACGCGCGCGATCTGTGACAGCCTGCCCGACCAGCTCGGCAACCTGACGGCCGAGCAGACGACCGAGCTGCTGGACCGGCTCACCGACGACGGGATCAAGCTCGCAACACCGCTGGAGCCCGAGCGGCCCGGCGCCGCCGTGCTGCCCGCCGAGCTGCGCCTGGCCAACGGCGAATCGTCCTACCAGGCGCCCGCCGGCAAGGTCTACGCCACACCGGGCCACTTGCATACCGAACGACTCCTCCAGACGGCGAACCAGACCGCCGACCGGCGCGCGCTCGACCCGACCGCGGCCCGCGCCGTGCTCGACCAGGTCGCCGCGTCCGGGATCGAGATGGGCGCCGACCAGCGAGCCGCCCTCGCTGGAATCCTGACCTCTGGCGCCCGGATCGAGACGCTGATCGGACCGGCCGGGACCGGCAAGAGCTTCCTGCTCGGCGAGCTGACCAAGGCGTGGGAGAACCCGGACCTGTGGGCCGGCCAGCGCCGTCGCGTGGTCGGGCTGGCTACCGCGCAGATCGCCACCGATGTGCTCGCCGCCGAAGGACTGACCGCCCGCAACATCACCCAATGGCTCGGGGTTCAGGACCGCATCGCCAACGGCGAGGCCCTCCAAGAAGAGCAGGTGTGGACGCTGGCCAAGGGGGACCTGGTCGTGGTCGACGAGTCCGGCATGGCCGACACGTCCGACCTGGCCCGCATCCACAGCTACGCCGAAGCGGCCGGAGCCAAGTTGTTGCTGGTCGGTGATCAGCGCCAGCTCGCCGCCGTCGGCGCCGCCGGAGGCATGGACCTCGCCGCCTCTGCCGGCCCGCGCTACGAGTTGACCGAGACCCGCCGGTTCGCCGATCCGTGGGAAGGTCCGGCGTCGCTGCGGCTGCGTGATCATGACAAGGCCGTGCTGGACGAGTACCACCGGCAGGGCCGCCTGGTCGACGGTGGCGCGGTCGAGCAGACCGAGCAAGCTGCCGCCCGTGCTTGGCTGGCCGACACGCTCGAAGAGCGCCGGTCGCTGTTGATCGTGGACACCAACGAACAGGCCGCCCGGCTGTCGGGTGATCTTCGAGCCCGCCTTGTTGATCTTGGGCTGGTTGACGACACCCGCACCGTGCAGCTCGGGCTGCAAGGACTGTTCGCCGGTCGCGGTGATGTCGTTCAGGCACGGGAGAACGCCTGGCACCTCGACGGATACGAAGGCAACCGGCGCGCGCCGCGGAATCGGGACGAGTTCAAGATCACCGCCGTGCACGACGACGGCTCGATCACCTGTGCACCGATCGACCGCGGAACCGGGCAGCCGGTCGACGGGGAGACGATGCGGCTGCCCGCCGACTACGTCGCCGACAAGGTCGCCCTCGGCTACGCCTACACAGTCCACGCCGTGCAAGGCGTCACCGTCGACACCACCCACACCGTCGCGTCGCCGAGCACGGGCGCCGACGCGCTCTATGTCGGGATGAGCCGAGGCAGGGCGGCGAACACGGCCCATGTCGTGACCGTTGACCGGCCGGCCGATGCCGCGACCGGTGAAGTGCTCGAAGCCGTGCACCGCAACCCGCGAGCAGTGCTCGCGACGATCATGGAAACCGACGAGCCCGAACTCTCCGCCCTTGCCCAAGCCGCGCAAGCAGTCGAGGACAACGAGGCCGTGCGCACGCCCGGCGAACTGTTCGCCGACGCCTGCGAAATCGCGGTGGCCAACCGGACCGCCGACTGGCTCGACCAGGCCGTCCAAGACGGCACCCTGACGGCGGATCAGCGTGCCGCGATCGCCGCCGAGGACGGCGCCGCAACCCTTTCCCGGCTACTGCGACGCGTCGAGGTCGCTGGGCATGACCCGCGTGCCGCGTTGACCGAGGCGATCGCGCGTCGTGATCTTGACGACGCGCGCCAGATCACCAACGTGCTACACCGCCGGATCACCGACCACAGCACCCTCGAACCGCGTGGCGATGAGTTCCGCGACTGGATTCCGACGATCGAGAACACGCAATGGGCGGCTTACCTACAGGCGCTGGCGATGCAGGCCGATGGCCGGCGAGCCATCCTCGGCGAAGAAGTCGCAGAATCGCGGCCTCAATGGGCAATTGAAGCGCTGGGCTCAGTGCCCCACGACGAGACGGAGAGACAGCGGTGGATCGACCGAGCTGGCGGCGTTGCGGCCCAGCGTGAACTGACAGGTTTCGACGACCACACTGAGGCACTGGGATCGGCGCCCCAGCCCGGCCAAGTCGAGGCGTACGCGTCCTGGCATGCGGCGTGGCGGGCGTTGGGCCGGCCGACGGCGGACCGGGCCGAAGCGGAGATGAGCACCGGCCAGCTCCGAGTCCGGATCCGTGCCTATGAGCGGGAGAAAACGTGGGCGCCGGCCTACGTCGGCAACCAGCTCGCCGCGACCCGTCAGACCGCCGAGCAGCGGCGTAACGATGCCGCCTTGCTGCGCGCTGAGGCCGACAGCGCGACCGACCAGGCCGAGCGGACCCGGTTGCTGGAGCAGGCCGACGAAGCGGCCGCGATCGCTGAGCACCTGGAGATGCAGGCCGAGGACCTGGCAGCGGCCGACGAGGCCCGGGCCGATTGGTACGCCCACACCGCCGAAACCCGCGCCGCCGCCGAACGGGCAGCGGCCGAGTTGCCGCACCGCGACGACGCCGCGCCGGATGAGGAGCCGGTCACGGCCGAGGAATGGCTCGCCGCGCGGCGGGAGTCGGACGCGATCGAGGACCCGCACCGCGTCGTAACTGCCGAGCACGAACTCGGCGACACCGAACAAGCCCGCGAGGCCGACCTCGCGGCCGTGCGGCCCAAGCGCCTCGCCGAGCACACCGACAACTACCCGTTCCCCCGCGACACTGACGATGCCCAGGCCGAGACAGCCGACGAGACCACCAAGGCCGCCGAGCTGGTGGAGGAACGGACGCCGGAGGTATCGGCCGAGCCGATCGCTGACATCCGGGCCGAGCACACCGGCACGGACGCGGCCGAGCGGGATGGCGTGATGGAGGTCCCGACTGCGGAGGAGACGGCCGACTCGATCCGCCGGGCCCGTCAGGCGTTGCTCGAGCTACGGCACCGCGACCAGGTCGAGGCCGAGCACGCGGCCGAGGAACAGGCCGACGACACCGACCGCTGGCACGCCGACCACGCGACCGACACCGCCGAGGACCGGCAGATGGACAACCGGCCGTCGGATCGCGCCGATGATCACGACGACTACGCGCCAGTGCTCGAACGCCGATGACAGGCCGGACCGATGGACGCCGCGATGATCACCGACCCGGCGGCCGATCGAGGCGCCGTGCCGGGGATTACCGCCCTGCGGGCGGTGAAGGCGGGTGCCTGGTCGGGTCGGCGGCCTGGTGCCAGCCCGGCCCCTCCAGCCTCAACGTCTTCCGTGGGGTTCTCGCCTGACGGACGGCGGCGCTCCGCAAGCTCCGCTTATTTCCTTGTCCGCCAGACGAGAACCCCACGGAAGACGTTGACCCCGGAGCCTCTACCGGGCCGGCATGCGACAGCTGTCGGCAGGCCCCCAAAAGAACGGGGCTGCCGCCACCCAACGGCCACCTGTAGGGGGAGGGGATCGCAATGGCAGTCAACACCACAGAACACGACCAGCCGATCCGATCAGCACAAGCCGAAGCGTGGATGCACACCAAGATCAGCGACACCCCAGGCCCGTGCATCCTCTGCGACCAGCCCGCGATCATGCGCCACCCCCAGACCGGCGAACCCTGCCACCTCATCTGCGCACAAGCCGAAGCCGACGCCATCGGCGAACCCTGGTAACCGAACCCGCGAGGAGAAATTGATCATGAACGACGTAGACGCGAGCGAGTTTCATCAACCAACCGGGCCGGCCACTGTCCACGTGGTCGCCTACATCGACAACGACACCGAGATTGAACCCCACGCCCAGCCCTACCGGGACCGGTTCGACGACACCAGTCCGGCGACGGTGCTCGGCACGCTGAGGATCGGCCGGGCCGCGATCACCCTTCATCCCCAAGACATTACGGCCATTGATCGCCTGATCGCCGGTCTCGAAGACCTGCGTGGTCAGTGGCTCAACCTGCACACAGACCTGATCGCCGAGTCCGACTCGAAAGGAGAATGATCATGCGGAACGAGTTCGAGCGTGACAGCGAAGGCCGCTACCCCGGAGCCCCGGCCTGGAACGGTGATCTTCGCACCGTGAGCCCGGCCGGGCTGGATGAGCACGACGACGGCCTGGTGCAGCACATCGCGAACGTGACCGTCCGGTACGAGTCATGGAACGACAGCACGCCGTGGCGGGTCGCGACCGCCTCCGAACGCAACACCAACCGCATGGAGCATTGGGTGCGGCGGCTGGTCGAGTGCCGGACCGAGCGCGACCGTCGTGAGCAGGAGATCGGGGTCAGTCAGTACCTCCAGCTCCTGTGCAGCCCTGGCGCTGACCTCCGGTGGCCGGACAAGGGCCGCGCTGAGCACTGGACCGCACCGCCGTGCACCAGCCATACGTTGCCAAAGACTCGCCGCAGGAGCGCGTTGTGAGCGGCCGGCGCGCGCTGTATCGACCGGCGGTGAAGAAGCGCCGGTTCCGGCACGACAGCACGACCGCGGTTGACGCGTTCTCCGGTTTCGGTGGTCTGACCGAGGCCATCCGGCGGGCCGGGTTCGACGTGATCATGGCCGCGAACCACAACCCGTACAAGGTAGAAATCCACGAGGCCAACCACCCGTATGCCGATCACTGGATCGCTGACCTGGCCAATCCGGACTCGCCGGACTACCACTCGGCGCGGGACCTGCCGCCGGCCGACCTGTTTACCGCCGGGGTCTCCTGCGTCAACCACTCACTGTCGAACTCGCTACGTGCTTACCAGCACGACCTGACGCTGTTCGACCTCGACGACCCCGACTATGAGGACCGGGTCACCCGGTCGGAACGCGACCGCGCAACGGCGAACTGTGTCCTGCACTACGCAGCGACGCATCATCCGCGGTTGATCTTGGTCGAGTGCACCACCCAGCTCCAATCCTGGGGCAATCTCGTGCCTGGCAGCCGCAAGGTCGGCGACGGGTCGACCTACCGTTGGTGGCTCAACCAGTTCGACATCCTCGGCTACAAGCACCGCGTGATCTTCCTCAACAGCATGTTCTTCGGGGTCGGCCAGTCCCGCGATCGGGGCTACTGGATCTTCTGGGACAAGGCCATCCCTGCCCCGGACCTCGATCACCGCCCGGCGACCTGGTGCGATCGCTGCGATACGACCGTTGAGGCGGTGCAGACGTGGCGCACCGGTATCCCGCCCACCGGGACCGTCTGTTACGGCAAGCAGTACGACTATCGGTGCCCGTCCTGCCGCACCGTGATCGTGCCGCCGTTCACGCCGTCGTTGGATGCGCTCGACCTGACCAACCTAGGCACCCGGATCGGTGACAAGCCGCTGAAGGAGTACGTGGACAAGAAGACCGGCCAGACGCTGATGCTGCCGATGGCGCCGACCACTATGGCCCGGGCCGAGAAGGCCCGCAGCCGGTTCGCCGAGTTCCCCGCGGTGCTCATGCCGGCCAAGGCCGTGCGCGGCACCGAAAAGCATCCGTGGCAGGCGATGGCGACCCAAACCAGCCAGCAGGAGACCGCGATCCTGTCCACCGGCGCGATCATGCAGATGGCCAACAGCTTCGAACACCCCGGATCGGAGTGCCGCACCCGCGACCTGGCCCAACCGTTGTGGACGCAACCCGCCAGCAACTCCACCGCGATCTTGACCCCGCCCGTCGCTGTCACCGGCCAGGTGATGGCAGCTCACCGGCACAACGGCGACGGGAAGCACCTGAGCTTGCCGATGGACACTGTGACTGCGACCCACGAGAAAGCCGTCCTGCTGGCCGTGGACAACTTCCAGGGCGCACCCCGCAGCGCCGCCGAGCCACTACCGACCCAAGGCGGATCAGAGACCATGGCGCTGCTCTCGGCCGGCGTCGTCCCGTTCCGACAGCACACGACCCCGACCAGCCACGCCGAGCCGATGCCGACCATGACCGCCGAGCAGATCCCCGGCCTGATGTTCACCGGCTGGCACCAGCCGACCGTCACCGTCGGAGCCGCCGCAACAATTGCGGCGGCCTGGGCCGCGCGGCTGGCCGAGCTGGCCATCGAAGACTGCTACTTCCGGATGATGTCCGCCCACGAAATCGGCCGAGGTTCCGGGTTCGATGTCGACTGGAACGGCCGCAAAGGCAGCTTCATCGTCTGGGGATCCGCCCGTAACCAGGTCGACGGCTACGGCAACGCCGTAACCCCCGCCGTCGGCGAATGGATCAGCAGCCGACTCCGTGCTGTTCTGCACCAAGAGGCGGTCGCTTGATCAGCCTCCGAACTTCACAACAAATGGACCCCCGTGCCCTATCGAAGGGCACGGGGGTCCACCTTGTTCTGTTCGGAGGAGTCAGCCGGCGACATGGCGGCGAACCTCGAACGGCGGCCCGCCCTGGCGCCTCCATGCCCAGCGCAGAGTTGCGGCGGCACCCTCGGCCACCAGGTATCGATCGCGATTGGTCCCACGAAGCCGCATCGCTTCTCTGTCAGCAGCAATGAGCTCTTGCTCGATCAACTCTTCATGCGCCCGGTGCTTGGTGTGTGTAACAGGCGCCATCGCCGGGCTGTATCGGCCATTGAAAAGCTCCACACCGCAGGCCATCCATCGGCACGTGAGGGCAACGCCAGCCGCAAACAAGTCTGTCCGACCGAGCACCTCGGCTTCCTGCCACACGGCGGCAAACTCAGCGCGCGCCACCCGCAGATTCTCTGCCGGAATCTGCTCGATTTCGTGCGGCTGCACGTCCATACCGATAGCGTCGCACGCCGCACTGACATTGTGAACAGGCTCTTATGCCTGCCAAGGTTGTGAGCGTGCGTGATGGTATCGAGCTGGATCGAATCGTGGAGGAGTACCGGGCCGGTGCGACGTTCGAGCAGCTCGGTAAGAAGTGGGGCCGCGATCCCTCGGGGATTCGTCGGGCAATGCTGCGAGCTGGCGTTGCCTTGGAAGACGGTCGAGCACGGACCGCCCGCGGAGTTGCTCGGCGTGCTGCCCGCGACCGAGCACGCACAGCCGAGCGTCGGGCCGTGGTCAAACAGATGCACGCGGCAGGCGATTCTATTGAGGACATCGCACAGGCCGTCGGATACACGGCGAAGACGGTGCGTGAGATCGTCGGGGCCAACAAGTGGCGCGATGAGTTCGGCGAACGAAACGCGCGTGTTGTCGAGATCTACCGAGCTGGCCACACCGTCGCCGAAACCGCTCGGATCACCGGAGTTCAACCGACCCAGGTCGGCCGGATCGTGCGGCGGGCTGGAGTCTCCCGCCCGCGAGGCCCCGTACCAGCGGCCCGCGAAACAGACTCCGAGGCGAGCGGATGACCGACGAATCCGAAGAGCCAAAGGCTTTTGACCGCGATGCCCTGGTCCATACGTCAGCACCGCCGGCCGGTGCCGTGTGCTGTCGTTGTGATGAGCCGATCGCGGCCGGTGCACCCGTGGTCACAGTTCCAGGCTTGAACCGACGCGGCTACGCCCACGGCGAGTGTGCCTGATCGCAACCGGGTTGGTGTTCGAATCTTGTTCGATTATGCTGCCATCATGTCGCGCACCATCGATAAGCACGCCGCCAAGGTCTCAGAGCTGGCCGGGACGGCCAGAAAACTAGTCGTCGACGGCGTGCCCCGACAGGAAGCCCTTGCGGCCATCCGGGCGATTGCAGAAGGCTCAACGGCCGACCTCGTGGAGGCTGGCGCCACGGAAGCCGGTACATGGTTCGGCGACTCCAACAGCGATCCCGGAGGGATCAAGCTGGCTACGGCCGCACTGCTGCTCTCAGCCGGTGTCCGCGTCGACAGTAAGGACGTACGCAGATGGGTCCAGGTCGGTTACGAGAGAACCCATCACAGCCACTACTCCGCCTGATCCAGGATTGGGCGACCTGACGATAGAGTTCCGCCGTGGATCGAACTTCGACTGACGGTTTCAGTCGTATGAACCGCGGCTGAGCCCTGGCAGGTTCAGGGGAATGGTCTGGCGATAGTCCAACACAGACATCTTTTCGAGAGTCCGAAAGGCCATGGGATCCTGCTCAATTCCAGCGGCACGCAGCCCCTTTTTGTGAGTTTTCCACAAATCCCTCAGTGGTGCTTTGTTGGCGCTTAGTAGCGTATTGAACTCAATATCGGTTATTACGTAAGGGCGCACTCGGGCCGGCGCAAGTCTTGGTCCCTGCACTCGTAGGCGAATCTGCTCGATCTCGTCACACCAGTGATCTTTCCCCTTCGCCTTGGATAGAAATCCATTCAGAGATTCAACCAGGGTCTTGGACAGGTAGTCGTGCAGCGCAGGTCGTCGAAATTTGTCGGCTACTCGCGCAGACAGGAACAGTTCATCCGCCTCAGTTGCGAATCCTTCGATGGGCTTCTTGATCGCAAGTGTCGTTTTACTCAGGGGGACTGACATTCGCAAATCGACGGCCCAGTCCCTACCGTCCGTCGGCGGCATCGTTAGATAGACATAGTCCACCAGTCTCCCGTCGCGGATCTGTTGCACCTTGTCCGCAGCAAATGCCGCTCCGATGTCTCGAACAGGGCATGTTTGGACGAATGGGTGCCGTGCTCCGGGTCCGGTAGTAGCGATGTCACACGTCTGAGAAACAATCGCAAGATATCCGGTATCGCAGATGCTCGTAGATGCCGCTAGGAGCTCATCATCCCGCCCTTCAAAAACCTCGCTTCTCGCTACGTCCAGGCAGGAGGCCGCCGAGATCCATGCTCCCAAGTCGCCCTGAACGAGATGCCCCTGCCTCCATGATTCGAGTGCGCGTGCAACGGGCTCGGGCCACTCTTTGGGAATCAAGTCGTCAATGGTCAAGGGTTCATACCTCGCTCCACGACGGTTATGGACGGGTCTCCCGATCTCACAATAGGAAGGTCGATTTCGGGTGCAACGCCGAGAGACATAGATGTCCCATGCGTCTTGCCACTCTGTGCGGTCCTATTCAACGCAAGTTCCACCAGATCGTCGAATCGTCCATCTTTCAAGGCCGCGAGACGTTCGTCCGCCGCGTGCAGCCAGGATGCGATGGGACGGTGGAGGAACTCGCGCAGATCATCGAGAGTGCCAGCAAGATGCCACAGGCGGCCCAAGCTGCCCGGCCGGGGTTTGGGGGTTGTTGGCTTCTTCCACGAGTAGAAGGTGCGACGCTTAATTCCCGTGGCGATCAAAAGGTCCTTCTGAGTCACCATGAGTTCAGTTTGAATATGTTCGAAGACGGCGAGCGGATCGGCCGTCAGAGGGTCGGTTCGTTGCTTTTCGTTGAGCCTAAAGGCAAGGAAGTGTCCAGCAACCATAACGCGTGAAAGCAGTGGTCGAAGGTCCGTGCCGATCATCGATACCGTAACGAACTCTTGATCGGGATCGAATGCCTCCGAGAACCGCACGAAAGCCTCTTGAAGAGCTGGTGGTGTCACTGCCAGAGATACTGGCGTTGATTGGATGTCTTCTTCTTCGGACGGGATCGGATTCCACTGATGGCTGGGTTGTCTCGGGGTGGTTGGGCCGAATAGTGAACTAGCTGTCAACGACATCGCTGAGCCCCTCTCCGCGTAGAGATCCAAGAAACTCCGCCGACAAACATGCCTGAAAAAGGCTTAAGGCCGTTCTATTTAGGGCATTGGCTGAATCGATGATTCTATCTGGGTCGAATGTGTTAGTAGCGTTTGCGAATACATCGAGGTCCAACAGATAGTTGACGCTCTTGGAGTTCTGATCGCTGATTGGGCCATGCCGAAGGGTAGCTCCGTGCTGGCCGTCCAGGGAGATATCTACTTGCTGCTGCGCCCCCCGTATCAGTCGGCCAAAGATGTGATTGGAAAGTGGCCCGAGAAGACTATCGTCTAGTTTTCCGAACCAATCCTCAGCGCGTATGCACGACGGATCTGTGAATCGATTGACATACCGTAATCCGATCCGCTGGACGAGCACTGGTGCCAGAGTTGGCTCAACGGCAGCAAGAAGAACCTCTATCGGTTGGCGCATACTCGTGCTCCAGCGCTTGTAGTCGCCGACCTGCCATATCACGCTGCTTGGAAAGATCGTAGCGCTGTGATGGCCGTCGGAGGATGCGATTTGCCAACCTTGCACATTGTTGCCTGACAGAGATGGGCCGGACGAATTGAAGTCAATTTGCATATTGCTTTGCGTCGCTGGCTGTATGGCTGGGAAATCGACTTCGGTCGCATTAGCGAGCGCGTCGCGCACGGCAGGCACCATACTTGCGGGGACTGCTGCGGCGGTTGTTGTGAACCTAACTTCAATGATGGCAACTTCAAGTTGCGCGAACGTGAGCATGGTTGTGTCAGCCGATGGCAGTCCTCCGAGGGGCAGATCTGTGGCGGTGGGGGCAGAGGTGGCGTCATTCATCATCGGTCGGTCACCCATACATGCACCTTAGATGCACTCGGCCTTGATCGGCAGGCTGTATCCGAGATTGATGTCAAGATGCAACGAACTGCCACGGAGGGGGCGGCGGGCGAGGATGAGGGCCGGGCTGGGTTGGTTGGTCTGGAGCCCAGCACCGACCGCGGTGCGCATGCCGATGTTCGAATATTCCCCCGGAGGTTCCTCGATGTCCATGGGCGTGTCCATGAAACCTGATCTGTCCATGGCACAGATGACAGCCTCAGCACTCAGAGTCATCTCCTGACTAGGGATTACACGCGATCCGTGACCAGCTTCGGACTACGGATCAGAAGATTGGGGGTTCGAATCCCTCCGGGCGCGCCACGCTGACCGCGTTGTCGCGGGTCGGCATCCATCACCGGGCGCGGGGTTCAGCGCGGGGCGTCGAGCCAGGGATCCTTGAGGTCGAAGAAGGTTTGCTCGCCGATCGCGAGCGCGTCCATTTCCTTCATCAGTGCTGCCATCTCCGGCGGCGGCTCCTTCCGTTCACCTTCGCGGGCGGCCTCCTCGGAGGTGAAGTAGATCGCCATCGTCCAGTTGCCTTCGTCGTGGTTGACGGTGATCGTGCCGAGCATCTCCGGCCGGAACTGCTGCCAATCGGTCGGATCGCTCGCCATCAGCTCGCGGACCCGGTCCGGATCGCTCGAGCGGCCCTGCATCACCTGCACGAAGCCGGCCTGGCCGGGATCGCCGGGCAGGTCGACGTCGACGGACCGGCTGTTCTGGAAGGTCGGCTCGCCGGTGAATACCGGAGCAGTCTCTTCCCACCAGGCCGTCTGTTCCGGCCGATCGCTGTTCTGCTGTGCCGCCTCCTCGGACTCGAAGCGCGCGAGTGCGATGAATCTTCCGTCGTCGGTCACGCCGGAGGTCGACCCCAGCCAGCCCACCGAACCAGGAGCCACTTCGGCGACCCATTGGTCGAACTGCGCACGCATCTGCGCCGCGTCCGAAACCTGACCCTGAATTACCTGTACGAACATGCCCAGGCTCCGTCCTGTCTCTCATACCAGTTTGATATGTGGTATTGACGCTACGCCGGTCGCCGGGTCCGCGCGGGCGCTTCGTACCCACTACTTCGAAAATGGGTGCCACTGAGTCCGGTGCGGCAGGAGGAGCGATCGCCGCCCTATTCTCAAGCCAGGAACGGGCGCCAGCCAGGTGGGACTGCGGCTGAACCGAAACCCCTGCGGGTCAGTAGCGGATCTCGCTCTGCAACAGCGGCGGATAGACCTCGGACGGCTCGCCGTCGACGGTGCTGCCGGCGAACTGGAGCATCGCCCTGAGGTCGCCGTGCAACGGGGCCGGATAGCTCAGGGTCGGCGCCGCCCCGTCGTCCAGCCGCTGTAGTTGTTCGGGTGCGAGGGTCAGGTCGAGGCCGCCGAGATTGGCTTCGAGGTGCTCGAGCCGCCGCGCTCCGATGATCGGTACGACCGTGCCGGCGCGGACGCGGAGCCAGGCCGATGCCACCGCCGCCGACGTGGTGCCGAGCTCGTCGGCGATCGTGGCGACGGCGTCGATGATCAGGTAGTCGGCCTCGGTCGGCTCGCCGACGTGGGCGGTGCGGGCCGAGTCGGTGACCCGGTCGCCGCGGCGGTACTTGCCGGACAGGAATCCGTTGCGCAGTGGGCTCCACGGGACCAGGGCCAGGCCCTGGTCCCCGGCCAGCGGAGCCAGTTCGCTCTCGACGGTCCGGGCCGGGCCAGCAGCGAGTATTCGACCTGCAGCGCGATCAACGGTGTCCAACCCCGCAGCATCGCCATGGTGTGCGCCTGGGCGGTGAGCCAGGCGGGCGTGTTGGAGAACCCGACGTAGCGGATCTTGCCGGTGCGGACCAGGTCGTCGAGGGTGCGCATCGTCTCCTCGATCGGGGTGTTGCGGTCCCAGTTGTGCAGCCAGTAGAGGTCGAGATGATCGGTCCGCAGCCGGCGCAAGCTGGCGTCGAGTTGGCCGAGGATCGAGCCGCGGCCGGCGCCGCCGCCGTTCGGGTCGCCGGGAAACAGATTGAAGAAGAACTTCGACGCCAGCACGACGTGCTCGCGGCGGCCGGGGTGTGCGGCGAAGCAGTCGCCGAGGATCTGCTCGGAGTGCCCGTTGGTGTAAGAAGTTCGCGGTGTCGATGAAGTTGCCGCCGCGGTCCAGGTAACTTGCCAGGATCGTCGCCGAGTCCTCGACGCTGGATCCGGTGTCCGGCGGATCCTCGCCGAAGGTCATCGCGCCGAGTGCAAACGGGCTGACCGGCAGGCCGGATCGGCCGAGGGTGATGTAGTGATCGAGCGGCATCGGGATGCTCCAATTTCGTAGGGATTGCTGTCCCTCCATCGAAGCTTGGGTCGCCCTGCCCGCGGTAGATCGATCCTCGGTGACTCTTGCCCGATCCTCTTGATCATGGGCCGATCAGGTTGTCAGATCGGCGCAAGGATGGCTCCGTACGGAGGGTGTCCGCCACCGCCGAATCCCTGGCCGAGCTCCGCCGGCTGGTCGCCGCCCATGCCCGACCCGACCTGCGGACACCGATCCCCGGACTGCTGCTGTCCAAGGTCGACCAGGCGCCGCCCGACTACTCGCTGACCGAGCCGTTGCTGGTCCTGCTGGCCCAGGGTGCCAAGCGGCTGCTGCTCGGTGATCGGGTCTTCGAATACCGCCCCGACGGCAGCGTGGTGCGCCAGATCGGTCTGGCCGACAGCGGCCTCGCCCACGTCGGCCGGACGATCAGCTGGATCCGGGACAACTTTGCCGAGCCGGTCCGGGTCGCCGACCTGGCGTGGCTGGCCGGGATGAGCCCGTCGGCGCCCCGCCCGGCCAGGACACCGCTCGCTTGCGCGATGCCGGCGGCCCGCCCGCCGCGCGTCAGCTGCCGTGACCCGATGGCACCCGGTTGATGATCTTGTCGGACCGGCGTCTTCGCGTGCGCCTGATCGACTGTTGATCAGGGAATTGGGTACGGGAAGGTCAGGCCGACCCGGCTTCCTAGGAGGCCGGGAGGGCTTAGGCCACGGCGGTTGAGCACGCAGCCGCCGTGGCCACCCGCCAACCATCCCGGCCTTCGGATGAGCCGCGTCGTCGGCTTGGGCCATCGAGCCGATCGGGACGGCAGCTGGGACGATGTCCGGGTGAACGACCGAACGCTCGCCGGTGCGCGTCCCAAGGTGTCGTCCTTCATCATCAGGACGGACGGACAGCTGCTCGTCTTCTCGCATCCCGAGTCGCCCGAGGCCGGGATCCAGGTCCCCGCCGGCGGGATCGAGCCGGGTGAGGATCCGGCGGCCGCGGCTGTCCGGGAGACGGAGGAGGAGACCGGCCGCACCGGGTTCGCCGTCGAGAGCTTCGTGGATCGCCGACTGATCACGGAGGTACGAGGCGGGCAGCCGGAACGGCATGATCGCTGGTTCTTCCACCTCTCTCCGCCCACCGGGCTCCCCGAACGGTGGCGACACGGGGAGGGGAGCCGGCCCGGCGCGGCGGACTGGATCCCGTTCGAGTTCTTCTGGATCGACAGCTTGGCCGACCCGCTGCCGCTGACCCCCGATCACGCGGTCGTCTTCCGCCTCTTACGTGGCCGGCTGGGACTGGTCTGAGCGACGTGCTGTACTGCCGGGACCGAGTACAGGAAGGGTCGGTGGGTGGACTACGGCGCCGAGCACGCCTGGGAGGACCTGGCGGAGCAGCTGTCGACGCGGCACCGGCCGATGCCGTCGTTGGCCACCCGGTGGGTGCACGAGCCCGGGTGGCGGTGGCGGATCACCATGCCCGACTACGACCTCTGGCTGGTGCTGGCCGGTCAGGGCGCCGGCCGGGTCAACGACACCCCGGTCACGGTCCGGGCCAACAGCCTGATGATGTTCCGGCCGGGCGACGTCGCCGAGTTCGGCCATCACCCGAACGACCCGCTGACGGTGATCTCCTGCCACTACGATTTCGTCGATCCGGCGACGTCGGCGCCGTCCGACCTGCCGGCGGAGTGGCTGCCCGGCCGGCACCTGCAGTTGGCCCGGACCTCGCGGCTCAGTGATCTGCTGCACCGGATCATGCGGCTGCGCCGGGACCCACATCCGTTGCGTCAGCTGGAATCGGCCTCGGTCCTGCTGTCGGCGTTGATCGAGGTCTATCTGCAGGAAGCCCAGGCGCAGGGCCGGCTGATCCCGCAGATCGACCCGCGACTGCAGGAGGTGCTCGACTACATCGCCGCCGAACCGTCGCGACGCCCGACATTGAGCCAGGCGGCCGCGGTGGCCGGCCTTTCGCCGGTGTATCTGTCCCGGCTGTTCTCGGCCCAGCTCGGCACCACCTTCCGGCGGCAGTTGCTGCAGGTACGGCTCGAACGGGCCTACCAGTTGCTGGCGGAGAGCCCGATGTCCGTGGCGGAGGTGGCCCGGGCACTCGGCTACGACAACGTCTTCCTCTTCAGCCGGCAGTTCAGCCGCTGGTTCGGGCAGCCACCGAGCAGCGTCAAGGGTCAGGGCGGTCCGAGCGGGCCTCCCGTGTGACGTTGGGTGCAACGATTCAACTGATCAGGTCATGGCTCGACCGCACCCCGTCTCCCTACAGTCAGGCGCAACCCACGCCACGGAGAGGTGACATGGACAGTCAGGACCAAGATCACGAAACACCCCGACCAGCGGAGCGGGCCGAGACCGCGGCTGATCACGGGCCGCCGACGCTGCCGCGGCTCGGCCGGCGCGCCCTGCTGGGAGCCGCGGGCCTGGGGACCTGGGCGGTCGCCTCGGCCCGCGGTCTCGGCTCCGGTCCGTCGACGGCCGGCGCCGAGCCGGGCAAGGCCGCCGGTCGGGCCCCCTATCCGGACGACCTGCCGTTGATCAGCGGCGCGGAGTTCCCGATCGGTCTGTACTGGCCGCCGCCGCCGTACCAGACGACCCTGGCGCGCTACCAGGAGATCAAGGACGCCGGTTTCACCTTCCTGGTCGGCGGCAACTATCTGTACGACGCGTTCATCACCCGCCGGGCGATGGGGTTCGCGGGCCAGGTCGGACTGAAGTATCTGGAGGCGAACGACCTGCGGCTCTCGGCGCTGATGCGGCTGGCCAAGCTGACCGACGACGGTGCCGGTCCGTTGGAGTATTCGACGGCGGAGACCAGGTCGCTGCTGCAGGCCGCGGTCGACGTGTACCAACCGCAGGCCTCGTTCGCTGGCTTCAACTTCTGGGACGAGCCGACGACGCCGCAGGCGATCGAGAACGTCGCCCGGGGCATCCGGATGCTGCGCGAGATCGCGCCGAACCTGTTCCCGTACGTCAATCTGGAACGCGGCATCTCGATGAACCCGACCCGGCTGGCCGCGTTCGTCGAGCAGGTCGACCCGCCGGTCATCTCCTTCGATCATTACCCGCTGTTCAACGGCAGCATCGATCAGACCTGGTTCGCCGACTGGGCCTCGGTCCGGCAGGCGGGGCTGGATTACGGGCTGCCGACGTGGACGTATCTGCAGGCCGTCGAGCACCTGAACTATCGGTCGCCGACCGAGGCCGAGTTGCTCTGGCAGACCAACGTCAGCCTGGCCTACGGCTGCGCCGGGATCCTGTACTTCACCTACTGGACGCCGGAGGCGGCCCGCGGTGAGGGCTTCGCCGAGGGCGACGGTGCCTTGATCACTCTGGACGGTGAGCGGACCCCGCGCTACCAGGCGGCCAAGAAGATCAACAGCGGCTGGCTGTCCCGAGTGGGCCGGCAACTGAAGCCGTTGACCTCGGAGAACATCGGGGTAGCCAATCTGCTGGACCACCCGCCGAACGGCCTGCCTGCGTTCGCTCCGGGCGCCTACATCAAGGAGACCTGGGGTGATCCGTTGATCATCAGCCGGTTCGGCTCGGCCGACGATGATCGCAAGTGGTTCCTGGCCGTGAACTACGCACTGGACGCGAAGGCGACGGGTCGGATCAACTTCGGCTCCGACGTCGCGAAGGTGGAACGCTACGAGCCCGCCGACGAGAGCTACCGGCCGGTGGAGCCACGGGCCGACCTCGCCCTCGGCGCCGGAGCGGCCGTGCTGTATCGGGTGGAGGTCGCCGCATGATCATCATCAGGACATCGAGGCCTCGCCGTCCCGGCGGACTCGCCGTCGTGCTGGGCGCACTGCTGGCGATCTTGCTCCAACCGCTGCTGCTGTCCCCGGCCGCGGCGGTCGAGGACGATCCGTTCCCGCCGCGGTTGCGGATCGTCGCCGAGCCCGCGATGTCGTTCGTCGAGCCCGGCGGCACGGCCATGATCACGATCACCGTCTGGGGCCAGGCCCGGGATCCGATCGACGGCGTCCTACGGGTCAGCCAACCGCGCGGCTGGCAGGTGACTCCGGCCGAACAGCCGTTCCAGGTGCCCACCCACGGCACGCCGGTCCCGGTCGACTACACCGTCCGGGTCACGCCGCCCGTCGACGCCGACTTCGGCCGGGAAGCACTGAAGCTCAGCGCGAAGTCGGGCGACACCGAGGCTCCGGCCCAGGCGGCGACCGAGGCGTCGGTGGCCGTGTCCTGGCCGGCCGGCACGACGGCCGCGGCGTCCAGCGTCCATCCGCCCGTCGCGACGTTCGGCGCCGGCAACGCCATCGACGGCGAGGTCGCCACCTTCTGGAACGACGCCACGGTGGCGGTCTACCCGGACTCGCTCACGGTGACCACGCCGGCCCCGGTCGAGCTCTCCGGGGTGGGGATCATCACCCACTCGGCCGGCTGGATCAGGGACTTCACCGTGCAGACGTCCACGGACGGCGAGACCTGGTCGACCTGGGCCACGGTCAAGGACAACACCGACCTGGACCGCGAGGTCGACTTTCGTCGACCGGTGAGCGCGAGCCGGGTCCGGATCGTCGTGACCGGGAACGAGTGGTCGTCGCTCGGCGAATTCACCCGGCTGATCGAGCTCACCCCACTCGGCGGCTGACCCCGGTGGCCTCGATCCCTCCCGTCAGCCGCGGGCGGGGTCGAGGTCAGCGGCGTAGATCCGCTGCAACCCGCCGTGCACCTGAGCGTCGCGTTCATGATCAAGTCCGAGCTTCTCGGCGACCCGCTGGGACGGGACGTTCGCCGGGTTGATGATCGCGACCAGTCGCCGTACACCCAACTCGTCCCGGGCAAGATCACGGCACACCAGGGCGGCCTCGGTGGCGAGCCCTTGGCCATGAAGATCAGCCCGGACGTGGTAACCGATCTCGATCTCGGTCCGCCCGTCCACCTGCTGCGGGGTGAGGCCGCAGTCGCCGACGAACTCGCCGGTCTGCCGCAGCGTGATCAACCAGAGGCCGAATCCCCGTTCGCGATAGAGCCGTTGGTTCCAGTGGATCCAGGCCAATGCCCCGGCGCGGTCCCTGGGCTGCGGGTAGTACTTCATCACCACCGGGTCGCCGAGCAAACCGGTCAGGTCGTCAAGATCGTCCTCGGTCATCTCCCGGAAGGCGAGGCGTGCGCTGGGTGCAGGGATCACAGGAACTTGTTATCACTCCGAGTCCGGGCGTGTCTTGATCAGTGCCCTAAGGTGGTGCCCAACACCGGCCGCGCAACAGACCTGCGGGGCACAGTTACTTGGGGTAACGAACGTACGAGCCAACTAGCTCGGCCTCGACTACGAAGGTGCAGTTGCGACCTAGCGAGGCTCAATGACGTCTGGTGCCACCCTGTCCCGTGCCCGCGGGGCGGCGACGGAAAGTACTCACGCCGACCTGTTGCAGTTGATCCGGGAGGCGGGGCTGCTGGAGCGGGCACGACCGTTCTATTTCGGCCTGGTGTCGATCCTGACCTGTTGCCTGCTCGGTGCGGCCACGGGCGGTGTGCTGCTGGGGACGTCGTGGTTCCAACTGCTGATCGCCGGCGCGCTGGGCATCGTCCTCACCCAGTTCGCCTTCTTCTCCCACGAGGCGGCCCATCGCCAGGTCTTCGCCTCCGGCGTCCGCAACGACCGGGTCGCCCTGTGGGTCGGCTCCGGGCTGGTCGGGCTCAGCTATTCGTGGTGGATGTCGAAGCACAGCCGGCACCACGCCAATCCGAACCAGGTCGGCCGGGACCCCGACATCGAGCCGCGGGCGCTGGTCTTCGAGCCGGCGGACGCCGTGGCCCGAACGGGGATCCGGGGCATGATCACGCGTCGGCAGGGCTGGCTGTTCTTCCCGATGCTGCTGCTGGCCGGGCTCGGTCTCCATGTCTCGGCGATCAAGCACGCCTTCCGCCGCAACAGCACCGCCGGTAATCTCGAGCGGGCGCTGCTGATCTTCCGCCTCGGCGTGTATCCCGCCGCGATCATCCTGCTGCTCGGCCCGGGCGTGGGCGCGGCGTTCCTCGGCGTCCAGGTGGCCACCTTCGGCGTCTACATGGGCATGTCGTTCGCCCCCAACCACAAGGGGATGCCGATCATCTCGGCGAAGAGCAAGCTCGACTTCGTCCGCAAGCAGGTGCTGACCTCACGCAACATCAAGGGCCGCGGGATGACCACCTTCTTCGGCGGTCTGAACTACCAGATCGAGCACCATCTCTTCCCGAGCATGCCCCGGCCACACCTGCCGCGGGCCGCGACGCTGGTCCGCGAGCATTGCGCGCAGCTCAAGCTCCCCTACACCGAGACGACCTTCGCACAGTCCTACGCTCGGGTCGTCGAGTATCTGAACCGGGTCGGGCTCGGCGCCGCCGACCCGTTCGACTGCCCGGCCGCACGGACCCTGGGCTGATCCGTAGGAGGGTGATCAGGCGTCGCTGGGGCCGGACTGCCAGCCGGTGTGCTGAGCCCATCCGTCAGCGAGCCGGATCGTGTCCCAGATGAACGGTTCCTTGGCGACGACGTACGCCTGCCGGTCGGTGATCAACAACGGCGCGAGATGATGTTTGAGCCGGGCGTACGCCTCCGCTCGATGATCATGGACCCGGAGATAATCGCGGAACAGCAGCGCGAACTGCTCGGCGAAGCTGCCGGCCCGCCGGACGTGCAGGTGGGTCCGCGGCCGCGGCGGCAGCTCCCGGAAGTAGCGCTTGGTCCGCTCCGGATCGTCCGGTCGCCAGGCGAACCCGCACGATTCGATCCGCTCCCGGTAGGCGTCGACCGGATCGAGGCTCGCCACGGACACCTGGAGATCGATGATCGGCTTGGCGGCGAGTCCCGGGACCGCGGTGGAGCCGATGTGATCGATCCGCAGTGCCAGGTCACCGAGGGCCGCGCGGAGCTCGGCGGCTGTCCCCGCGAACTGATCGGGCCACGCGGTTGAGTAGTCAGCGATCAACAACGCCATGATCAAGTATCTCAGCCCGGGTCAGCCAGCCGACGCACACCCGGACCGGCCGTTGCGGTGCGGCGTCAGCCCTCGAACCTGGCGGCGACCTCAGCGAGCCATTCCCTGCTCCAGCTGAGCCGGGCCGTTTCAAGATCATTTACGAGGGTCCGGACAAAGGTCAGCTCGGCTCGGGTGACCGCGGCGTCGTACTCGTTCTCGATGACGAACAGCCGCGGTAGGCCCAGCTCATGGACCCGGTCGACGTCGTCCGCGATCCGGTCGAGCTTGGCCTGCAGGGCTTCGGCCCGCCGGTCGAGCTGGCGCCGGGCGTCGTCCGGTTCGAGCATCATCACGAACGCGAGTGCAGCGGGAAACTCGGGATACTCGCGGGCGGGCGTGGCGAGCATGCCGCGCAGCCACGCGACCTGGGCCAGCCGACCCGCCTCGGTCAGTTCGTAGACCGTTCGCTCGGGCCGTCCGGCCTCCCGGGAGGTGTGCGCGACCTGGATGTAGCCATCGCGCAGCACCCGGTTCAGGGTCTGATAGACGCTGTTCCGCCGGGCGACGTTGACCACCTCGTCCTTACCGCGTCCCTTGATCAGCTGCTGGATCCGGTAGGCGTGCATCGGCTGCTCGGCCAGTAGCGACAACAACACCATCGCCAACGGCGAACGACGTCCTGGCGTCTTCTGCTCCATGTATAGTCATGTTATGACTATACGTTCCGTGGTGATCATCGGGGGTGGCATCGCCGGTCCGGCGACGGCGATGGCCCTCCAGCGGGCGGGCCTCGACGCCACCATCTATGAGGCGCACGACCGCGGCGCGGACCAGGTGGGTGCCTTCCTCACTGTGGCCGTCAACGGCCAGCGCGCGCTGCGCGAACTCGGTCTGCTCGACACCATCGACGGACTCGGCTTCGACTGCCCCCGATTCGTCTTCTACTCCGGCACCGGCAAGGTTCTCGGCGGGTTCCCGTCCGCGCCGGCCCATCCGGACGGGCTGACCAGCCGGACCCTCACCCGGGCCGATCTCTACCAGGCGCTGCGGGATGAGGGGGTCCGCCGCGGCATCCGGATCGAGTACGGCAAACGGCTGATCGACCGGGAGCGCACCGGCACCGGCGTCACCGCAGTGTTCGCCGACGGTTCCCGAGCGACAGCCGACCTGATGGTCGGCGCCGACGGACTGCTCTCGCGCACCCGGACCCTGATCGACCCGGCCGCGCCGCAGCCGCGCTACGTACCGCTGCTCAACACCGGGGGCTTCGCCCGGACCACCGTCGACGGTGAGCCCGGCACCATGGCGATGTACTTCGGCCACCAGGCGTTCTTCTGCCACCTGCTGCACCCCGACGGGACGGTCTGGTGGTTCGCCAACGTGCCCCAACCGGGCGAGCTGACCAGCGCCGAACTGCGGGACATCACACCTGAGCAATGGCGTGCCAGGCTCTTGGCCACCTTCGCGAAGGACCGCACGCCGGCGGCTCGCATCATCGAGGCCACCAGCGGCATCGCTCAGCCCTGGAACACCTACGACTTCCCGACCGTGCCGACCTGGCACGACGATCGCAGCGTGCTGGTCGGCGACGCCGCGCACGCCGCCTCGCCCACCTCGGGCCAAGGCGCGTCGCTGGCGATGGAAGACGCGCTGGTCCTCGGCACCTGCGTCCGCGACGCGGCCGACGCCCCCGACGCCTTCGCCTCCTACGAACGCCGCCGCCGGGAGCGGGTCGAACGCATCGTCGCCGAGGCGAAGGAACGCAGCGCGGACAAGATGCCAGGTCCGGTCGGCCGGGTGTTCCGCGACCTGATGCTGCCGCTGGTCCTCGCCCAGCGGGTACGCAAGGGCGGCCCCGACCTGACGCTGGAGCACGAGATCCGCTGGACCGACTCGGTGATCAGCTAGTGCGCGCCATTACCGCTCGAACTCCGACCCGTTCATGATCAAGAGTCGGCGTGATCATGACTTCGCGGTTGCTGTTGCCGTCGCGGGGAGCCAGCCGGTGGCGCCGTCGTCCCAGCGCCAGTCCTGCCGGGTCTCGTCGTCGATGATCAGGTCGGTCAGCCACCAGGTCGCGTCGGGATCCCAGCCGGCGATCACCGAGGAGAGCTCGTCGGACACGGCGACGGCGCGGCCGGCGGTGCTCAGATAGCCGGCCACCGTCAGGTGCACGGCGGCGTAGTCGGCGGCGACCCCGGCCCAGTCCGGCAGGCACCAGCGGCCGTCTCGTCCGGTGGCGCGATACCAGTCGTGCCGACGATCGGCCGTGACCTCGAGTGGATAGCGTTCGCACAGCTCGGCCCAGGCGCGCGGCCCGTCGATCTCGAACACCGTTGGGGCCTGCGGGACGCCGACCCGGCGGGTGACGGCCGACTCGCGGCCGAGGTCGTCCTCGATCAGCCACAGCCCGACCGGTCCGTGCGGGTCGAGAAAGCGCGTGGTCCGACGCAGTTCGGACGGTGGCATCGACCACCAGGTGCCGCTGATCGAGCTCCGCGGATCGGCCGGGCGATCACGCTGCGCCCGAGCCTCGTCGGCCAGCGCTGCGGCGCGCCAGCGGGCCAGCACGGTGCCGGCAGCTGCGGTGACCTGCCTGGGCCGCACGGGGTGCTCGACCACCCACTGACCGGTCAGCTCGACCGGTGTCGTCCACCAGTCGGCGGCCGGCGATTCGGCCACCGTCGTCGCTGCCCGAGCCAACGCTGCGGACACCTCCGGGGTCGCGCCCAGGACATCCATCCCGTCCGGCTCCTGCCAGTAACGGGCGTTGGCGACCGCGGCGTCGAGGGCAGCCAGCAGGGCCGAGTCGTCGGGGATGGAGTCGATGATCAATTGGGCGAGCAGCCGAGCGACGTCGGCCGGAGTCGAGGGCGGAGGTGGCACCGGCACGCGGACGCCGGCCGAGACCAGCGCCACCGAACTCGACTCGGGTTCAAGATCACGAGCGCCCCAGAACAGGGCCGTACCCAGCTCCTCGTGGGCCGGTGAGGACAGCGCGATCCGTTGGACGATTTCGAGGCAGAGCCGCCGCCCGCGAGGCCCGCTCAGCAGTTCGGCGGGATCGATGGACACGGCGCCCACCCTAGTTCGAGCGGCCGAGCGGCCGAGCGGCCGTCAGCGTACGTCCTTGCTCGAGGCGAGAAAGGTGTTGCACTGCCGGATCTCGCGATAACGGAACCCCTGGATGCCCCAGCCGAACGAATGATCGGCGGTCCCGTGCGTTTCGGAGTCGTCGCTCCAGTCGAACACCCGACGGGCCAGGGATCCCGAGACCTGTCCCGACTGCTTCAGCGCCATGCCGGAGAAGCAATTGGCTTGGAGCTCGATCCGACGCCGGACCTCCAGGTTCTTCGATTTGGAGGTCGCCTCGTTCTCCATCACGTGCGCACCGGCCAGGATGCCGCTTCTGGCCTGCATGTGGTGTCCGAACTCGTGATCAAGAACCATCAGGTAGTTGCCCCAGATGAAGTCGTCGGCCCATTGCGGCGTCCCCAACGATCGATCCATGTAGATCTGCTGATTGGCCGAGCAGTAGAACGCGGAGGCGCCGCCGCCCGTCCGCATCGAACCGCAGGGCGAGGTCACCCTGCCCTCGTAGGTCATGATCTTGACCCTGGTGGCTTGGAAGCCGGCGCTCGCGAACGGCTTCTTCCACATGGCCGCCGCGCAGTCGGCGATGGTCTGGAACTCCGAACGCATCTTCTTGTCGGATACGTTCCGGTACGGGCGATCGGTCAGGTCCGGCAGCTTCGGACAGTTCGCCTTGGATACCTTCTGGCGATACAAGGCGGCCTGCTGTGCCGCGGCCTTGGCCTCGCCGAGCGTCCGCGGCGAGTCCGGCAGTGGGACCATGCCGTAACCGCGTTGTGGCTCGAGATGATCCGGCCGGGGCGGAGGTTCCGAGGTCGGCGGGCGGCTCGTCGGGGGGCGGGTCGGCGGCCGACTGGTCGGCGGTCTGCTGGTCTCTCGTCGTCGTGGGACGAGGCGCCACCTTGGTTCGGGAGGCGGTCGGTTCCGGTCGTTCCGATCGGCTGGACGCTGACGACCACGGGGCCTCGATGGAGGAGATCATCCGGTCGATGAGATAGAAGTAGGCACCCACAGCACCGACGCCGAGGACGAGCAGCACCACGAGCGTCAGCAGGCCGATCTTCAGGCCGGTCGGCATCCCGGAGCGGGGTGGCCGCCGGGGTGGCCACTGGCCCGGCGGATAGCCGGGTGGTGGTGGCAGAGGCGGCGGTGGCGGAGGTCCTGGCGAATAGCCCGGCGGTGGAGGTGGTAGCGGTGGCGGCAGGGCAGGTCGACCCGCTGCCCCGGAGCCCGACCCCGGCGGGGCGTGCCAACTCCAGGGTTGGGTCGTTCCCGGGCGCTGCCATGACTGCCCGGACCAGGCCGGCGGCTGCCCGCCCGGCGCCGGTCCACCGCCCCACGACGGATGCGGTCCTGAGCCCATGCGGTCGTCCTCCGTTGCCTCGATCCTTCGGCCCTCGACCCCGCTCGCCATCGACCAGGATTTGAGAGACACACCCTAGTCATCCTCGCTGACGCGCCACTGACACCGCCCGGCCCGCCTGTTCCGTCGGTGGGCGGGTCTGATTTGATGATCATGAATGGAGGGCCCGTGACCAGCTGGACGGAACGCCGCGTCGCCGCCGCGGACACGATCGAGGAGCTGCGCCGGATCGCCCGCCGCCGGACACCCCGCGCCGTCTTCGACTACACCGACGGCGGTGCGGAGGAGGAGATCACGTTGCGGCGGGCCCGGACGGCGCTGCGGCGGATCGAACTGGAGCCGCGGCGGCTCGGCGTGGTGGGCGAGCCGGATCCCAGTACGGAGATCTTCGGCCGCCCGGCCGCGCTGCCGCTGGTGCTCGCCCCGACCGGCTACACCCGGATGATGCACCACGAGGGCGAGCACGCGGTGGTCCGGGTGGCCCGGGCCGCCGGGCTGCCGTACACGCTGTCGACGATGGGGACCCGGTCGATCGAGGAGGTGGCCGCTGCCGGACCGGACGTCGATCGCTGGTTCCAGCTCTATCTGTGGCGGGACCGGGCGGCCAGCCTGGACCTGATCGATCGCGCCCGGGCCGCCGGCTACCGGACGCTGATGCTGACCGTCGACACCCCGGTGGGTGGGCTGCGGCTGCGCGACGTCCGGAACGGGCTGACCATCCCGCCGGCACTCACCGCCAAGACCTTGATCGACGGCGCGCTGCATCCGCACTGGTGGTTCAACTTCCTCACCACCGAGCCGCTCAGCTTCGCCTCGATGCGGGCCTGGACCGGCACCACGGAGGAACTGCCGAACCGGCTGTTCGACCCGTCGGTGACCTGGGCCGATCTGGACTGGCTGCGGCAGGTCTGGGACGGCGAGTTGTTGATCAAGGGCATCCAGCACGTCGCGGACGCCGGGGCGGCGATCGCCGCCGGTGCCGACGGGATCGTGTTGAGCAACCACGGCGGCCGGCAGCTGGACCGGGCCCCGACCACGATCGACCAGCTGCCCGCGGTGCGTCGGGCCCTCGGGCCGGACGCGACGATCTTGATCGACGGCGGATTCCGCTCCGGCGGCGATGTCGCCGCCGCCATCTGCCTCGGCGCCGACGCGGTCCTGATCGGCCGGCCATATCTGTACGGGCTGATGGCCGGCGGCGAGGCCGGGGTACGGCGAGCGGTGGAGATCTTCGCCACCGGGCTTCGCCGGACCATGCGACAGCTCGGCGCCGGCACCCTCGCCGATCTTCGGGATCGCGGTCGGATCAGACCACCGGCCGCCTGATCGTCGGTGCCCGGCCCGGCTCAGGTCGGCCGGACGGTCAGCTGAACTCCGGCATGATCTTGTCGTGGATCAGCCGGAGCTGCGTGTTGACGTCGGCCACCCCCTCGATGTCGCGGCCCATGAAGGTCTTCACCAGGGTCGCGTCGGTGACCGCCAGGATCAGGTGATTCACCCCGGCGGCCGTGATGTCCTTCAGCTTGGCGACGCACTCGTCCGGGGTCCCGGAGATCGAGAGGGTGTCGCCGATCTCCGGCGTGGTGGCGTCGATCGACCCGGCCAGATCACCGGCGCCGAGCTTCGCGACGATCGGCGCCATCGCCTCCGGCTGGATCCCGTTGCGCTGCAGCTGTTCGGCCGGCATCGACGACGCGTAGAGGCCGACCATCGACCGGGCGGCGTCCTTGGCCACGGCCGAGTCCTCACCGGTGGCGAACACCACCCAGGCGGCGATGTCGAGCGAGTCGACGTCCTTGCCCGCCCGGTCCGCGCCGATCTTCATGTTCTGGTACATGTAGTCGTAGGCCTCGCGGGTGTAGCTGAGCGCGTGGTGGCAGCCGTCACTGAACTCGGCCGCGACCTGGAACGACCGCGGCCCGCGCATCGCGCCGATCTTCACCGGCAGATGATCTTGCACCGGCCGGGCGAACGAGAACAGCCCCTTATAGGTGTAGAACTGGCCGTCGAAGGTGATCGCGCCCTCGTCCAGCAGCGTCCGGACCACCTGGGCACCCTCCTTGGTCCGGGACAGCGGCTTCTGGGTCGACCAGTCGATGCCGTACTGCGCCAGCAGCCCGAAGTTGCCGGATGACAGCACCACCTCGGCTCGGCCGCCGGTCAGCTCGTCCAGCGTCGCCGCAGCTTGGGCGATCAAGGTCGGCTCGCGGAGCGCCACCGTCGAGACGCTCGGCCCCATTCTGATCTGGGTCGTCTTATCGGCCGCGGCCGCGAACAGCAGCCACAGGTCCTTGTGCCAGGTCTCGTCCGCCGCGTAGACGGCGTAGAAGCCCAGCTCGTCGGCGAGCTTGATCGATTCGATCGACTCGGCGAGTGGGTAGTCGGGAAGGGTGAGGTAGCTGAATTTCACGATGACCTCCTGGTCAGGATTCACGGAGCAAGATTCACGCGACGGCCCGGCGGAGCCGAGTCGACCGCGTCGCCGTACGGTGCGTCGCCACGCTCGTACGGCCGGCCGAGGACGAGATAGATCATCCCGATCCCGATCACCACGACCGAGCCGAGCACGACGATCCAGTTGTCGTACCAGGGCGCGTCCGGGGTCCGGGGCCAGGCGATATTGATCATGGCCAGCACGCCGTAGGCCAGGGCGCCGATGGTGACCGGCAGCCCCCAGCGGTCGAGCCGGAACGCCCCGCCGGGCTGCCAGCCCTTGAGCCTGGCCCGCAACGCGGCGAAGACGACCATGTGGAAGCCGAGGTAGATCCCCAGCGTGGCGAACGAGATGATCTTGGTCAGCGCCTCGGACGAGACGATCGAGACGCCGACGATGATCGCCGGGACGGCGGCGGCGACCAGCATCGCGTACGGCGGCACGTGCCGCGTCGGCAGCACCTTCCGGAGCGCCCGGGACCCGATGATCATCCCGTCCCGGGCGTAGGAGTACATCAGCCGGGACGCGGCGGCCATCAGGCTCAGCGTGCAGGAGAGGAAGGAGATCAGCACCACGGCCAGCACGACCTTGCTGCCGGCCGGCCCGAACGCGGTGATCAGGATGGTGCCGATCGGATCCGGGTCCGCGCCGGAGATCACCGCCCCGAAGTCGGACACTGCCAGGATCAATGACAAGCAGACGAACATCGCCGCGGCGCCACCGACGTAGATCGTCATCCGCATCGCCTTGGGGATCCGCCGGGTCGGGTTCGGCACCTCTTCGGCGACGTCACCGCAGGCCTCGAAGCCGTAGTACTGGAAGATGCCGATCAGCCCGGCGGCGAGGAACGCGCCCAGATAGGCCTCCGGCGGTGCCGAACCGAACGAGTCGAACAACACCTCCAACCCGTGCTGCCGTTGGCTGAGCAGCAGCCAGCCGCCGACCACGAGCGCGCCGAGCAACTCGGCGCCGAACCCGATGATCGCCGCGTAGGCCAGCCACTTGGTGCCACCGAGGTTGATCAACAGCGCCACCGCGATCAGGATCAGGGCGCAGAGCACCGTCGTCGCGGTCCCTGGGACCACGCCGAACAGAGCGCCCAGGTAGGGCCCGGCACCGTACGCGACCCCGGCGATGGTGGCCAACAGCGCGAACAGGTACACCCAGCCGGTCATCCAGGCCCATTTGCGGCCCCAGAGCCGGCGGGCCCAGGGATAGATGCCGCCGGCCACCGGATACTGCGAGACGATCTCGCCGAAGACCAGCGCCACCAGCAACTGGCCCAGGCCGACGATCACCAGGGACCAGAACATCGGCGGCCCGGCGGTGGCCAGCGACACCGCGAACAGGGTGTAGATGCCGACCACCGGGGACAGGTAGGTGAAGCCGAGGGCGAAGTTGGCCCACGGACTCATCTCCCGCTTGAACTCGGACCGGTAGCCGAGGGCGGCGAGTTGCGCCTCGTCGTCCCGAGCGGAATAGGTGTCCTCCGGCGGGCCGAGGGCGTAGTTCGGGGCCAGCCGCCGCGACGTGTTCAGCGCGCGGTTGCCGTCATGGCTCATCGTCCACCTCGGCCAGCAACTCGGAGCCGGTGATCACCCGTTCGGCGAAGTGCCGGTGCATCCAGTCCAGATGATCATGACGGGAGTGCATGATCCGCAGCGAGTCCCAGTTGGGGAAGGTCTGCTGCAGCACCCAGCGTTCCATCAGCCGCGGATCGACCTCGAACAGGTCCGGATGGGTGGTGACGGCGACCTCGCTGACCCGCCGGCCGGGGGGCGGCGCGTGCTGCTCCGCCTGGCGATACCCGAGTCGCGGTCGTTGATCATTCATGGCCGGTGCGCCCCCTCAAGGCGTCGAGCGCCGCGCGCGGATCGTCCGCGTAGGCGGCATCCAGCAGATACTTGCCGGGATTCATGATGTTGTTCGGGTCGACCGCCCGCTTGAGATCCAGCATCACCTGGTAGCCGCGGCCCAGCTCGTCCGGCACCAGGTCGACCTCTCCCTCACGACAGGAGCCGTGGCAGGCGCTGATCGATCCGTCGTGGCCCAGCGCTACCGCGGCGATCTCCCGCTTGGTCTTGATCCACTCCGCCCAGGAGGCATCGTTCAGTTGCTGCTCCCAGATGCCGATGTCGATCTCGGTCAGGTAGTCCACGCCGGTGTCGGCGGAGGTGTAGGCGAACATGCCCCAGTCGTCGAACAGGTCGGTCTTCCGGCGCAGCTCGGCGACGACCTCGTGCCAGGCCTTGGTCACCGCGGGCAGCCGGGTGTAGTTGATCGCCGCGTCCTCACAGTGCCAGCTCATCGGCACCACCTGGCCGTCCCGCGTCCGGCCGTGCAGCGGGGTGGCGTAACGATCATGACGGGCGGCCCAGTCGCCCTCGGAGATCTCGTCGCCGAGATAGCGGGCGCCGTGCTCCTTGGCGATCTTGAACAACCGCCGGCCGGCCGGTCGGACTTCGTCCTCGTAGCCGTACAGCACGGCACAGACCAGCGCCCGGACATCCTTCGGTTGCGGGATGTAGGCCTCGTCGTCGCGCCGCAGGTAGGCGACCTTCCACTCGTCGAACAGCACCGCGCCGGCGAACGTCGCGACGCCCGCCCGGGCCAGCGCGCCGACGCAGCGATAGGCGTCGTCGTAGTTGTCGAAGGCCCAGAACGGCGACAGCTCGGCCTCCGGCTTCGGATAGAGCTTGAGGGTGGCCCGAGTGGCGACGCCGAGTGTTCCCTGATGACCCATGAACAGGTGCTTCAGCTGATAGCCCGAGGACGACTTGGAGATCTTGTGGCCGATCCCGTCGCCGACGTGCAGCACCTCGCCGGTGGGCAGCACGTGATCGAACGACAGCACCAGATCCCGGGTGTGGCCGTACCGGGCACCGATCAGGGACCAGCCCGAGGTGCCGATCCGGCCGCCGACCAGCGAGCACGGATAGGACGCCGGGTCGTCCGGATAGATCAGGCCGTGCCGACCCAGCTCCTCGTTCAGCTTCAGCATGTTGATTCCGGTGCCGACCGTCACCGTGCGGTTCTCCAGGTCCAACTCGTGGATCTCGTTCATCCGCTTCACGTCCAGCACGATGCCGCCGCGCAGCGGCACCGCACCGTCGGTCAACCCGGTGCCGCCGTCCCGCGGCACGACCGGCACCCGGAGCTCGTTGGCGATGGTGATCACCTGGGCGACCTGCTCGGTGGAGGTCGGCAGCACCGCCAGGTCGGGCACCCGTTCGGCCCAGCGGTGCACCGGGAACGGCGCCGGCACCCGGGCCCGGTTGTAACGATCGGTCCGGCCGGTCAGAATCTGCTCCTCGGCCAGCACCCTGCGCAGCCGTTGCAGCACCTGGTCGAGTTGATCTTGACCGGGACGCTCGGTGACGACGGTCATGATCACTCCTGCCCGCAGCCGCAGCTGCCGCCGCAGCCACCGGAGCGGCGGTCGCCGACCTCGCCGCGACTGCCGCCGACCTCGATGCCGAGCGATTCGGCCAGCAGTTCGTGGATGTCGATCACGTCGATGTTCCTGGTGTCGCCGGCCGCCGACAACGGCCGCTCCGACCACGGGCAGGCACTGACCAACAGGTCGGCACCGGTCTGCGCGGCCTGGTCCAACCGCCGTTCGCTGATCGCCGCGGTCAGCTCCGGCTTCTCCACCGGCAGGCCGCCGCCACCACCCGAGCAGTACGACCACTGGGTGACCCGGTCGACGTCGTTGAAGATCAACCCGGGGATGGACCGCAGGATCTCCCGCGGCTCCTGCCAGATCCCTTTGCGCTTGTTCAGCCGGCACGGATCGTGGTACGTGATCGTCCGCTCGATCGGGATCGTCGGCCGCAGCCGGCCGTCCCGGATCAGCTCGGCCAGCAGCTCGACGACCAAGATCACCTCGATCTCGTAGTCGTCGCCGAAGTATTTCGGGTAGTCCTCGGTGAAGGTGATGTAGTCGTGCGGATCCAGCACCAGCACCCGCTTGGTCCCGGTCGATCGCCAGTCGTCCAGGTTGTGCCTCGCGAACCGCTGCGCCTGCTCGACATAGCCCATCTCCGCCGCCGGCCCGCCGCAGCACCACTGCTCACCCATCAAGCCGAACTCGTAGCCGGCCTTGATCAGCAACTGGGCCACGGCGCGCGGCACCGCGGTCCGGTAGTAGGCCGCCTCGCAGTCCACGAACAGCACGGTCTCGCCGCCGATCGGTAGCTCGAGACCGTCGGCCCAGTCCCGCACCGCGGCCTGGCTGACGTCGACCTCGCCGAGCACCGGCTCGTGTGTCCGGTCGTTGGTCCGCTCGTTCCAGGTCCGCCACTGCGGCTGGTGGATGCCCTGATCGACGGCCAGCGCGCGGACCGCCTTCACCACGTCGACCGTCCGGGTCCGGAACCGGTAGAAATCCCCGGTGAACAAGGTGTTCGGGCAGCGCAGTTCGCAGGCGCCGCACTGGGTGCAGTTGACGTAGTCGGCGGCGATGTCGGCCACCTCGAGGTGGCCCTGCTCCAGGGCGATCACGTTCGCGTGGAACGCGGTCGGCGTCCAGGACTCGTTCCGGGTCACCTGCATCACCGGGCAGACCTCGCGGCAGAACTTGTGCCCCGACGAGTAGCAGTTGTAGGACGCGTTGCGCCACTGCTCGACGAACTCTCGCGTCGTCGGGTCCGGCAGGGCGACGGGTGCCGAACGGGCCAACGTCTCCGGGAACTCGGCCAGGCTCGGGTCGTTCGACGGCGCACCCGGGGTGAACGGCCGGGCCAGCGCGTCGTCGCGGGCCGGAGCGTTCGGTCCGGGCTGGGGCGCTCGGGGGTCGACCTGGGTCACGGGACCTCCTCGTCGGCGGTGACTGAATCCAAGGGTTCCGTTAAAACCTATAAGACCATAGGATTAGTGGTCCCTCAAGGCTTCACCCGGGTCTATGTCGAGCAGACAGCCCTGCGATCGAGGAGGATCCATCCATGTCCCAGTTCGCGGTGATCAACCCGGCGACCGGCGAGCGGCTGGCCGAATATCCGACGATCTCGGACGTCGAGCTGCGGGACGCGATCGGGTCGGCCGCGGCGGCCCACCGTCGCTGGTCGCTGACGCCGCCGGCCGAGCGGGCCGCGGTGGTCGGCCGGGTCGGTGACCTGCACCAGGGGCGGCGCGACGAGTTGGCTTCGATCATCGTGCGGGAGATGGGCAAGCCGATCGAGCAGGCGCTGGGCGAGGTCGACTACTGCGCCGCGATCTATCGCTACTACGCCGACCACGGGCCGCGCTTCCTCGCCGACGAGCCGATCGAGCTGCTCGACGGCGACGGGTCGGCGCTGATCCGGTTCTCCTCGTTCGGCGTGCTGCTCGGGGTGATGCCGTGGAACTTCCCGTACTACCAGGTCGCCCGGTTCGCCGGTCCGAATCTCGTCGCCGGCAACACGATCCTGCTCAAGCACGCCCCGCAGTGCCCGGAGTCGGCGACGGCACTGCAGCAGCTGTTCCACGACGCCGGGCTGCTGCCCGGCGGCTACGTCAATCTCTTCGCCGGCAATGATCAGGTGGCGGCGGTGATCGCCGACCCACGGGTCGAGGGGGTCTCGGTCACCGGGTCCGCCCGGGCCGGGTCGGCGGTGGCCGCGACGGCCGGCCGGCACCTGAAGAAGGTGGTGCTGGAGCTCGGCGGCTCCGATCCGTTCCTGTTGCTGGCCACCGATGATCTTGATGCGGCTGTGCAGGCGGCGATCGACGCCCGGCTGGAGAACAGCGGTCAGTCCTGCAACGCGGCCAAGCGGTTCATCGTGCTGGACCCGCTCTATCAGCCGTTCCTGGAGCTGTTCACCGAGCGGTTCACCGCGATCCGGGCCGGCGACCCGGCCAAGCCCGACACCGCGCTCGGTCCGCTCTCCTCGGCCGCGGCCACCGAACGGCTGCAACACCAGGTCGCCCGGGCGGTCGAACAGGGTGCGCAGCTCGTCTCCGGCAGCGAGCGGGACGGCAACTTCTTCCCGCCCACCGTGCTGACCAACATCACACCGTCGGCGGAGGCGTTCACCGAGGAGTTCTTCGGTCCGGTCGCCGCGGTCTACCGGGCGGCGTCGGAGGACGAGGCGGTGGAGATCGCCAACGGCACGCCGTACGGGCTCGGGTCCTATGTCTATTCCAACGACTCCGAGCAGGCGCTCCGGGTCGCCGACCGGCTGCAGGCCGGGATGGTGTTCGTCAATGTGGTCGGCGCCGACAGCGCCGAGTTGAGCTTCGGCGGTGTGAAACGCTCCGGCTTCGGCCGCGAGCTCGGCCGGCTCGGCATCGGCGAGTTCGTGAACAAGAAGTTGATCAGGATCGGCGGCGACACCGGCGGCGAGGGGTCATGATCACTACGGCACGGCGGTGGTGGCCGCGGTGACGGACCAGATCGTCCGGTTCAGCCAGGTGGAATCGATCCTCCTCGACGAATTGTCCGGATTGCGAGACGATCCGTGGGTGGGCGAGATCCGCGGCCGGGGAGCGATGATCGAGGGGTTGGGCGTGCTCCGCGGAGCCTTCCGGGCCGCGTGAGCCAGGGCATCGGACGGCGGCCTCGTCATCGTGGGTGAGAATGGCGGCGTGAGCACGACGCATGCGCACGGCCTGGTGCCGTCCCGGATGCGCAGCGCCATTCTGTTGCCGGTCGGCGACGAGGGCCGGGTCGAGCTGGTGGAACAGCGGCTGATCCAGGCCGTGACCGGTGGCGTGCTGCGGCCCGGGGAACGGCTGCCGTCGGAGTCCGAGCTGGCCCGGGTGCTCCGGGTCTCGCCGGTCACCGTGCGGGAGGCGCTCGGCCTGTTGCGGGACCGCGGGTTGATCACGACCAAGCGCGGGCGGTCCGGTGGCAGCTTCCTGACCGAGGCCGCGGATCCGATCCTCTTCGCCCGGGAGCGACTGCGCCGGCTGACCAGCCTCGCGCTCCGCGACCTGAGCGCGCACTACGCCGCTATCGGCTCCACCTGCGCTGCCCTCGCCGCCAAGCGGGCCCGGCCGGCAGAGGTCGACGCGATCCGGCGCCGGCTCGCCGGGGCCGCGGCCGACCATGATCAGGACTGGTCCAGACATCTGGACGAGGCCGTGCTGGAGCTGACCTCGCTCGGTCAGTCCGCCCGGCTGACCCGGGAGCAGATGCGGCTGCAGGCGGAATACTCGCCGCTGCTGGCGCTGATCGGAACCGATCGCCGGAAGCCGCGGGAGAAGGCGTTCCGCAGGGTGCTGACCGCGGTGGAGCGAGGCGAGGTCCGCGCGGCGGGGGAACGATTCGCGGCCATGACCGAGGCGGACCTGGCCAGCCTGATCGGGATCCAGCAGGATTTACACCAGGACTGAGTCAAGGGGAGACCACCGTGGGGAAACGTACGAAGCGCCGGCCGGCCGGGGCGCGTCTGGTCTGTGACTTCTTCGATGCCGCCTTCGCCGCCCTGGAGGCGTGGAAGGCCGACTTCGCGAACGAGCTCGAGGCGGCGACCGACGACACGTTGCTGACCGCGGCCAGGCTGGACGACATCGTCCGGCCCTATGCCGCGAGCACCCTGAGCGAAACCAAGATCCCCGTCTACGGGGCCGGCTTCATCGCCGCCATCGGTCTGCTCCGCGACGCCCGCGGCCACCTCTCCTGGTGGCAGGGCCCGGACCGGGAACAGCTGTCGCTGGCCTGGTCGATCATCAACAAGGAGCACCTCGACTACAGCGAGTTCGAGTGGTATCGGGTGCCGATGATCACCGGCCAGGCCCATCTCAGCGGGCCCAGCGTCGACTATCTCTGCAGCGACGAATACACAATGACGATCGCCACCCCGGTGACCATCCGCGGCAGCTTCGCCGGAGTCGCGGCGCTGGACCTGCTGGTCGACAGCGTGGAACGTCAACTGGTCCCGATGCTGCGCCGGGAGTCGGAACGAGCGACCTTGATCAACAGCTCCGACCGGATCATCGTCTCCACCGACCCGGCCCTGGCCGCCGGCGACTCGATCGGCCGCTCCGGCACCGACTCCGCCGAACGCCACTCCTGCGGCTCCCTCTCCCTCCTCCTCGGCTGAGCTTTCGACGCGGATGTTCGTTCCCTGAGCCTGTCGAAGGGCGGACAAGATCAAGCCTTGATCACTCGATGACCATCCGGCTTGCCCCCTTCGACAGGCTCAGGACATGCTTCGACAGGCTCAGGGAACGATCTTGGTGGGTCAAGCCAGGCGGAAGACTCCGGCGTCGCGGGCCGGGACGGTCACCTCCAGGGAGTGCTTGCCCGCGCTCACCGCGGTGGCGGAGCGGAGGGCGACGGCGGAGGTGATCGGGGCCGCGGCGGCGGACAGGGTGATCGTCGGCGTGACCGGCTGCCGGGTCGGGTTGAGCACCCAGAGGTAGCGGCCGCCGGCGCCGTCACTGAGCCGGGCGTAGGTCCGCCGGTCGGAGGTGATCACCTGCTGCTCCCGGCCGGCCCAGCTGAGTAGGTCGGTGAAGAACCGCTCCCGGCCGGGGTCGGGATGCCGGCCGAAGCCGGCGCCGGGGAAGGTGCCGATCAGCCGGGTCCGGCCGTTGCCGTAGGCATGATCGACGGCGGCGATCCGGCCGTCGTCGTACCAGCCGGACGCGGTGCCGGTGGTCGGCCGATAGGCCTGCAGGTACGTCGATCCGGCGAGCCTCGTCCCAGCCACGGTGAGGTCGAGGTCGTTCAACAGATCAGGCGTGAACTCGACGTAGTCCTCGGCCGTGCCGAACAGTTCCTCGAGCCAACCGGGGCGCTGGTACGCGACCCGGCCGCCATCGCCGAAGTAGCCGGGGCAGCCCTCGCTGATCAACGTGCCGCCGGCCTCGACCCAGGCGGTGATCTTGGTCCGGTACGTCTCCGGGACCATGATCGGGAAGGGCAGATAGAGCAGGTCGTGTTCCTCCATGTGATCGATGTGCACCCAGTCGGCCTGGACGTTGCCGGCCAGGAAGCCGGCATAGGCGCCTTCCATCGCCCGGGCGTAGTAGTCGGTGTGCCCCTGCTGTGCGTACGCGAACAGTTGCGAGTCGGGCAGGTAGACGATGCCGACGTCGCCCTTGACCGGCGCCGACTGCCACAGCCCGGCCTGCTCCGGCGCATTGGCCCAAGTCGCCATCTCCTTCATCACCGCCGACCGTTCGGTCCGGGCGCCGTCCATCGCGTAGCCGCCGAAGGCGCCGAACAACGGCCCGTCCACCAGCGGCCGCCAGCGCAGATAGAGGACGCCGCGGGCGCCGCCGGTCATGCTGACCAGATTCCAGTAGCGGACGTCGTCCGGGGTGGCGATCCGGCCCTCGTCCCGCGGCTTGCCGATCACCTGCGACTGCATCCACAACGGGCCGGCGTAGGACTCGGCATGCCAGAACGGCTTGCCCCGGGACGCCGCGCGGACCAGATCGATCGCGTGCAACTGCTTCCAGGGTTCGTCGCCGTGCCGAGACGATCCCCAGGTCATCCCGTAGGACTCGACCTCGGCCGCGGCCCGCCAGTCGTCCGCGCCGCCCGGCGCCATCTTGGTCAGGCTGGCCGCGATCCCGTGGGCGGTGATCTTGTTCAAGGTGTCGATGCCGCGCAGTTGCTCGATCCGCCAGCGCATCAGCCCATAGGCGTTGTCCAGCCGGAAGCGCAGCCAGTCCAGCTGATCGGGATAGGCGCCGCCGACCCCGCGCGGCGGCTCGATGTCGGCCCAGTCGGCGAAGCTGAACCGGCGCCAGGCCTGGCCGACGGCGCGCGGCGACTCGTACCGTTCGCGCAGCCAGTCCCGGAACCGCTCCAGGGTGGCCGGGCAGAAGCAGGTGTCGGGGGAGTAGTTGCACTCGTTCCAGACGTCGTAGCCGCCCAGCCCGGGATGATCGTGATAGCGGGTCGCCAACGCCCGCAGGAACTTGCCGGCCAGCTCCCGTACCCCGTCATGATCAAGACACAGTCCGGGGAAGCCGCCGGTGGCGCAGCTGCCGCCCATCTGCGGCCCGACCGCGGAACCGTCCGAGCGGACGTAGCGGGCCTCCGGATAGGCGCGGAAGGCCCACTCCGGTGCGTTGTTCATCATCTCGGCGATGATCGTGGTGATCTTGTTCTGCGCCGCCAGGTCGAGCTGGGCGTCGTAGTCGGACCAGTCGTACTCACCGGGGGCGAGCTCGATCGCGGACCAGAGGAACCAGTGCCGGAAGATGTTTCCGCCGTCCTCCGCGGCGACCGCGTAGTCGCGCTCCCAGTCCTCCGCCGGCGGGTGTGACTTGCGGAAGTACACGGCGCCGTACGGGTAACCCTGCTGCTGAGCACTGGGCTGTTGATCACTGGAGGTCATCGGTTATCGCATCCTTCGGTCGGGGATCGTCAGGCGGAACGCAGGCGTGGGTCGGGCTTGGGGGCGGCGGCGAGCAGTTCGCGGGTGTACGAATGCTGCGGGTCGCCGAAGATCTGTTCGGCCTCGCCGAGCTCGACGATGTCGCCGGCATACATCACGGCGACCCGGTCGCAGATCGACTCGACCACGGAAAGATCATGGGAGATGAACAGGTAGGTCAGGTCGAGCTCGACCCGGAGCCGCTCCATCAGCTCCAGCACCTGGGCCCGCACCGACATGTCCAACGCGGACACGGCCTCGTCGGCGATCACGCAGGTCGGATCGACGATCAACGCCCGGGCGATGCCGATCCGCTGCCGCTCACCACCGGAGAACGCGTGCGGATAGCGCCGCAGGAACCGCCGCGGCAGCCCGACCCGGGACAACATCTCGGCCACCCGGTCCTCCAGTTCCGACCCGGTGGCGATCTTGTTCACGATCAGCGGATCGCCGATGATCTGCAAGATCGTCATCCGCGGGTTGAGCGAGCCGAACGGGTCCTGGAAGACCATCCGCACGTCCTGCTGGAACCTCTTCCGCACCTGCCGGTCGGCGGTGACGATGTCGACCGGTTCGGCGGCATCCCGGTGATACAAGACGTTTCCACGGTCCGGCTGGTAGGCGCCGACGATGCACCGGCCGAGCGTGGTCTTGCCACTGCCGGACTCGCCGACCAGCCCGAGCACCTCGCCCCGATGCAGGTCGAGGGAGACATCGGTGAGCACCTGGTGATGGCCCTTGATCCGGGCGAACACGCCCGCGCCACGGATCGGGAACCGCTTGGCCACCGACCGGACCTTGATCAGCGGCTGCTGCCCCGCCGAGTCGGCGGCGTCGAGTGAGGGCTCGACCAGCTGCAACCGCCGGGCCCCGGGCTTGGGCAGCGAGGCCAGCAACCGCTGGGTGTACGGATGCTCGGGCGCATGGAAGATCGCGTCCACCGGGCCGCTCTCGACGATCTTGCCGTGCCGCATCACCGAGACGTCGTCGGCCAGCTCGGCGACCACGCCGAAATCGTGGGTGATGAACAGCAGGGCCAGATTGCGCTCGGCCTGCAGGTCGCGGAGCAGCCGGATGATCCGGGCCTGGGTGGTCACGTCCAGCGCCGTCGTCGGCTCGTCGGCGATCAACAGCTTCGGCTCGGCGCTCAGTGCTACCGCGATCATGGCTCGTTGGCACATGCCGCCGGACAGCTGGAACGAGTACGCCGACATGCAGCTCTTCGGATCCCGGATCCCGACCCGGTCGAGCAGTTCCAGCCCCATCGCCGTGGCCTGCTTCTTGGTCAGCTCGCGGTGGTTCCGGATCGCCTCGATCAGATGATCACCGATCGTGTACATCGGCGACAGCGAGGCCATCGGCTCCTGGAACACCATGGAGATCTCGGCGCCGCGCATCGACCGCATCCGCTTGCTGCGCGGGTCGAGGGTGGTCAGGTCGACCGCGGGATCGGTGCCGGACCACCACACGGCGCCGCTGACGATCCGGCCCGGCGACTCGATCAGGCCGAGGATCGAGCGGGCCGTGATCGACTTGCCGGAGCCGGACTCGCCGACCAGACAGTGACACCGGCCGCGGGCGACCTCGAAGCCGATCTCGTCCACGGCCTTGACCGTGCGGCCGTCCAACTCGAAGTAGGTGCGCAGGTCGTCGACCCGGAGCAACGGCGGCTCGGTCGTCGGCGACTGCTCCGGAAACTCAACGGTGGTAGGGGTCTGCGGCATCGCGAAGCCCGTCTCCTAGGAAGTTGAGTGCCAGCACCGCGATCACCACGGCCAGGCCCGGGATCAGTAGCCACGGTGCGGTGGCGACCGCGCGGATGTTCTGTGCCGCCTGCAGCAGCACGCCCCAGCTCACCGCCGGTGGCGCCAGGCCCAGGCCGAGGAAGCTGAGTGAGGTCTCGGCGATGATCATGCCGGGGATGGACAGGGTGAGTTGGGCGATCAGGTGGCTGGTGAACGACGGCAGCATGTGCCGCAGCGTGGTGCGCAGCGCCGAGTTCCCGTCCAGCTGGGCGGCCAGCACGAACTCGTCCGAGCGCAGCGCCAGAAACCGGCCGCGGACCACCCGGGCGAGCCCGGTCCAGGCGACGATCGCCAGGATCACGGTGATCGCGAAATATCGTTCGATCGGCCCCCACGAGGTGGGCAGCGCGGCCGCCAACGCCAGCCACAGCGGCAGCGTCGGAATGGACATGAAGAACTCGATCAAGCGCTGGATCGCGTTGTCCACCCGGCCGCCGAAGTAGCCGGACAGGCCGCCGAGCAGGATGCCGAGGACGAAGGCCAGCAGCACACCGATCAGTCCGACCGACAGCGAGATCCGGGTGCCGTAGATCAACCGGGACAGCAGATCATGACCGTTGGAGTCGGCGCCGAGCAGGAAGAACGGCCGGCCCGCCTCGGCCGGCCCGATCAGGTGGATGTCTCCGGGGATGATCCCGAACAGCCGGTACGGCTCGCCGCGGACGAACAGGCCGACGTCGATCCGCCGGCTCGGGTCGACCGCGTAGCTGATCGCGTTGCTCTGCGGATCGACCGTCGAGGTGAAGTCGAACACGTGCAGCCCGAAGCCGCCGTCGCCGACCAGGTGCAACTGCTGCGGTGGAGCGTAGGCGTACGACGCCTGCAAGGTCTCCGGGCCGGCCGGAGCCAGGAACTCCGGGATCAGCGCGACCAGATACATCAAGATCAACACGATCAGGCTGACGAACGCGATCCGGTGCTTCCGGAACGCGCGCCAGAAGAGCCGCGCCGGCGAGGCCTCGGGCAGCGCCGCAAGATCATCCTCGGGGCGGGCCTCCGGGTCGACCGGGAGCTCCTCGACGGCCGTGCCCGGCGCGCCTGGCATCGTCATCGGTGATCACCTCCGCTCTGCTCGGCATTCTGTTGCTGGACTCTCAGCGGCTCGGCTCGCATCAGATGGACCTCAGCCGGACCCGGGGATCGAACCAGGCGAGCACGATGTCGGAGATCAAGGTGCCGATCACGGTGAGCACCGAGACGATCAGGATGATCGACCCGGCCAGATAGGGATCCTGGGCCAGCAGGGCTTCCAGCAGCAGCGGCCCGGTGGTCCGCAGCGACAGCACCTGACCGACGATGATGTCGCCGGTGAGCACGGCCGGGATCGACCAGCCCAGGGTGGAGATGAACGGGTTGAGCGCGATCCGGACCGGATACTTGAGTAGCAGCCGGCGCTCGGAGGTGCCGCGGGTGCGGGCGGCGACCACGTACGGCTTGTGCAACTCGTCCAGCAGATTGGCCCGGAAGATCCGGAACAGCGCGGCCGTGTGCGCGGCGCCGATCACCAGCACCGGCAGCCAGAGATGGGAGAGCAGGTTGAGGAACTTGCCGAAGTTCCAGGACGCGTCCACCCACTCCGGCGAATAGAGCCCGCCGACGCTCATCCCGAGGAACTGGGAGCCGAGATACATCATGATCAGCGCGATCAGGAAGCTCGGCGTGGCCAGACCGAGGAAGGCGAACCCGCTGAGCACGTAGTCCAGCACCGAATACTGCTTGACCGCCGAGATGATCCCGACGTAGAACGCGACCGCCCAGGTGAAGATCAAGGTGGCGATGGCGACCACGATGGTCAGTGGCAGCCGGTCGGCGATCAGCCCGGCGACCGGTGCGTTGTAGAGGAAGGACTGGCCGAGGTCACCGCGGAGCAGGTCACCCATCCAGTTCAGGTACTGCACGAAGAACGGATCGTTCAGCCCGTAGCGGGCCTCCAGCGCGTCGATCTGGGCCTGCTGCAGGGTTTCTCCGTTGGCCGCCATCTGCGCGGCCAGTGCCGTGGCGTAGTTGCCGGGCGGCAGCTGGATCAGGCCGAACGACACGATCGAGATCACGATCAGCGTCGGGACCATGTACAGCACCCGCCGCAGCACGAAGTTGATCATGGCTAGCCGTGCGTCGCGATGGCCAGGACCAGACCGTCTCGGGCGCCGACCGTCACGGCCAGGGTCCGCTCGTCCACCGGCTCGGGCTCGGTGTCGCCCCACAGCACCCGGACCTCGGCCAGCGGTGCCAGCTGATCATCCAGCGTGATCCGGCCGGACTGTTCGGACCGGGTGTGATTGAGCAGCCAGAGGAAGCGGCCACCCGCGCCGTCGAACAGCCGTGCGGTCAGTCGGCGGTTGGTGGTCTCCAGCCGCGGGGCGACGCCGGCCCAGTCGAGCAGCCGGCGGAAGTAGCTTCGGGATCCCTCGGTCGCCTCGGCCAGATAGCCGGCGCCGGGGAAGGAGCCGATCAGCCGGGTCCGGCCGGCCCCATGGGCGTGATCGACCGCGGCCACGGTCCCGTCGTCGTACCAGCCGACCGCGGTGCCGCCGGCCGGCCGATAGCTCTGCCGGAACACGCCACCGCGGATCCGGTCGCCGGCGACGTCCAACTCCAGCTCGGTCAGCAGATCCGGCGTGAACAGCACCGACTCCTCGACCGCGCCGAAGACCTCGGCGAGTCCGTGGTTCGGCTGGCTGGTGCCGACCCAACCGTGATCACCGAAGTAGCCGGGGCAGCCCTCGCTGGTCAAGGTGCCACCCGCCCGCACCCAGTCCGCGATCCGCCGGGCATGATCGGCCGTCAGCATGATCGGATACGGCAGGTAGAGCAGCCGGTATTCGTCGAGGTGATCGAGATGGACGAAGTCGGCCTGGACGTTGTTGTCGAAGAAGCCGCGATAGACCCCACGGACCGCCTTCGTGTAGGTCGTCGCGTCGCCGCGCAGGGTGAGGTCCAGCAGTTGCGCCTCGGGCACGTAGATGATCCCGACCTCGCCGCGGACCGGCGCCGACCGCCACAGCTCCGCGGTCTCCGGGGCATTGGCCCAGCGAGCGAGGTGACCGGCCATCTCGGACCGCGGAGTCCGGGAGCCGTCCATCCCGTACGCGCCGAACGCGCCGAACAGCGGTCCGTTCAGCAGCGGCCGCCAGCGCGGATAGAGCAGGCCGCGGGCGCCGCCGCAGAAGGTGGTCAGGTTCCACAGTCGAAGATCATCGGCCTCGGTCACCCGACCGTCGTCCAACGGCCGGCCGGGCACCTGCGGCTGCAGCCAGAGCGGGCCGCCCTGGGCCTCGGCGTGCCAGAAGTCCTTGCCGCGGGAGGCGGCCCGGGTCAGGTCGACCGCGTGCAGGTGCTGCCAGTCCGCGTCACCCTGCCGGGAGGCGACCCAGGTGAAACCGTAGGAGTCGACCTCGGCCGCGGACCGCCAGTCGTCGGCGCCGTTGCGGGCACTGGAGACGAGCGAGGCGGCGATGCCGTGCGCCGTCACCGGATGTTGATCATCGAGCTTCTTGATCAGCTCCACCCGCCACCGCAGGTGATCGAACGCGTTGTCGGCCTGGAACTCCTGCCAGTCCATCGCGTCGGCGAACGCCTGCAGCTGGCGCGGCGGGGTGATCTGTTCCCAGTCGGTGAAGCTGTGCCGGCCCCAGGCGATGCCCAGCGTGCGCAGGTCGCCGTACTTGAGCTTGAGCCAGTCCCGGAACCGTTGCGCGGTCGGCTCGATGTAGCCCGAGTCGGGCACGAAGTTGCACTCGTTCCATACGTCGTAGCCGCCGAGGGCGGGGTGCTCGCGATAGCGGGTGACCAGGTCGGTGAGGAACCGGCCGGCGGCCTCCCGGACCACCTCGTCGTCGAGCGACATCGCGTGGAACCCGCCGGTGACGCAGCTGCCACTCATCTTCGACTCGTGCTGGCGCCCGTCGGCATGGACGTAACGCGCCTCCGGCCGCTGGTGATAGAGCCACTCCGGCACTGCGGTGATCATCTCCGCGATGATCGTCCGGATCCCGTACTGCTCGGCCAGCTCGAACTGCCGGTCGTAGTCGGCCCAGTCGTACTCGCCGGGTGCGATCTCGATCGCCGACCAGAGGAACCAGTGCCGGAAGATGTTCATCCCGTCCTCGGCGGCGGTCCGGTAGTCACGCTCCCAGTCCGTGCGCGGCGGGTTGGACTTGCGGAAGTAGACGGCGCCGTAGGGCACCCGCGGCAACGGCGTGATCATGGTTCAGGCCTCGATCCAGAAGGATTCCGAATGCAGCTGTCCTGGTTGTGGATACGGCCAGCAGTCGGGCTGGGTGTCCGGGATGTTCTTGAACTTGTTCGAGACCACGGCGAAGCTCGGCGGGGTGCTGATCGTGCCGATCACCCAGAAGTCCTCCTTGGCGAGCTGCAGCATCTGCTTGAGGTAGCCGTCGCGTTCTTCGGCCTCGACCGCGCCCAGAGCCTGGTCGTAGAGCCGATAGCCCTGCCGGATCCGTTCCGGCGGTTCCTCGCCCGTCTTGCCGCCGCTGGTCCGCCAGAGCACCCACTGGCGCGCCCAGTTGGACTGGCCGACGGTGTACGGCACATACCAGCGCGGATCGACCGGCAGCGTCAGGTTGCTGCCGCCGAAGCCGGTCCACATCAGCGCGTCCTGTTCCTCGTTCTCGGTCTTCACCCCGAACAGGGACCGCTCCATCGCGGTGGTCGTCATGCCGATGCCGACCTTCGCCCAGTGCTGTTTCATGATCGGCTGCATCTCGAGGTAGAGCGCCTCGAGATCGCCGCCCTCGGTCGAGGCGAGGAAGCGCAGGATGATCGGCTTGCCGTCCGGCCCGAGCCGGTTGCCGTCACCGTCCTTACGCGGGAAGGCCTTGTCCAGATACGCATTCGCCTGGTCCAGGTCGTGCTCGGTGTACTGCTTGGCCATCTCCTCGTCGTAGTAGCGCGACTCCTTCTGCGGCGCGGCCTGCCACGGTTCGCCCTGCCGCTGCAGCACTGAGTCGATCAATTGCTGCCGGTCCAGCGCGTAGGACAGCCCGATCCGGAAGTCCTTGTTGCGGTAGATCTCTCGCTTGACCGGGTCCTTGATCGTCATGTTGAGCGCGATCACGCCGACGTTCATGCTGCCCGGGGACAGAGTGGTGACCCGGTAGCCGGCCCTCTCCGCGGCGGCGGCGACCACCGGCTTGTTGGCGGGCAGATTGATATGCCGGGCGTGATAGTCAAGTTCGCCGTTGGTCGCCTTGAGCAAGATCACCTCGGCGTCCCTGATCACCGACAGCGAGAGCGAGTCGAGGTAGGGCAGTTGGCTGCCCTCCGGATCGACCTTCCAGTAGTACGGGTTCCGGTCGAAGGTCACCTGCGAGCCACTGCCCAGACCGGTGGCCAGGAACCACGGCCGGATGGTCGGCAGGTCGAGCGCGAAGTGGTTGGTCTCCTCGCCCGACTTGGAGATGAACAGGTCGACCCACGAGTTCTGGCCTGCCTTCTTGGCCTGCTGCTCGGCGTCCTTGGCGTACTTCGTATGGAACTTCTCCAGGTAGTGCTTCGGCATCGCGGTCAGTGGCACTCCGTCGGAGTCGGAGAGCCGGAACGGCAGGAACCCGTTGGGGTTGGTGAAGGTGAACTGGACGGTGTGATCATCGATCTTGGTCACCTGGCCCGGACTGCCGCCGGTGATCATCCAGGAGGGCGGTCCGGTCGGCATCAACTCGGCGTTGCTCACGTAGTCGTCCCACCAGAAGGTGATGTCGTCTGCGGCGAACTCCGCGCCGTCGGACCACTTGATGCCCGGATGGAGATGGAACACGAACTTCTTGCCGTCCGGCGTGACCTCGTAGCCGTCGGCGACGTTCGGTTGGATCTCGCCGGTGAACGGCTCGATCCGGACCACCGGCTCATAGCCGGCGATCCGCCACCACCAGGCCGTGTCGCCGGCGCCGACGGTCGCACTCTTCCAGGTGCCGCCGTAATGTCCGATGGCCTGCGGGGTGACGACGACCGGCTCGGGTGGCAGCCGTTGATCAACTGGGGGAAGATCACCCGATTCGACCAATTCGGTCAGCTTCGGTGCCTCTTTTCCCTTTTCGCTTCGCTGGGATTGCGTGTCGGGATTGAGGGACATGTCGCAGGCGGCCAGAAATGCCGTGGTAGCGACACCGCCGCCCGCCAGCAGCAGTGACCGGCGGGACAGAATTCCACGGCCACGCACAATTCGAGGATCTAGCTGACTGGAATGGGGAGCGCGCATCATTGCTCAGCCCTTCGCATCGGAGTCGCGGCCGAGCCGCAACCGGGGTCAGGCGACTCATCGAGGGAACCATGATCGACAACGCAGTGTCAATAGATTGACAGACAAGTTGCATAGACAGGCGATCTGACTGCATGCTGAGCCTGAGCACTGGTGAGTTCGGCATCCTTCTCGTCCCGGTATCCGGAACGAGGGGTTCCGGGCAGACCCGGCAGGAGCCGGAATCGTTGGGCCCGCCGGTAGGGTGCGGGCACGGCGACGGTCCGGCGATGGAGCGGAATTGCGGCATCCGGTTTGCTTCGGCGAACCCCGAATGCAGAGTGGAGGAATCTCATGTGCTGCCAGGAAAGGAATTCCCCGTCCGGGGGTGAATGACGATGCCGGTTCCGTTGGAAAATGCGTCCCTGACGGATTCTCTCTGCGAGGTCTTGCGGAAACACATCATCGCCGGCGACGTGGCGCCCGGTCAGCGCCTTTCGGAGACCTGGGTGGCCGAACGATTCGACGTCGCGCGGCCCACCGCGAAGGCGAGCATCGACCGGTTGGCCGGCGAGGGACTGCTGCGTCGCGGCCGGTACAAGAGTGCGCTGGTGCCCAAGCTGTCCGCCGATGACATCGAGGATCTGTATTTCAGCCGGGAGCCGATCGAGTCCAGCGCGATCCGTGCCCTGGCGGCGAAGTCCGACGTCCCGGTGGCGGCCGAGCGGGCCCTGAAACTGATGACGGTCACCGCGACCATGGGTGAGCACGCCGAGCACACCGAGGCCGACATCGCCCTGCACAAGGCCCTGGTCGCGGCCGTCGGCAGCCCGCGGCTGCGCCGGATGCACGACACCGTGATGGGTGAATCCCAGCTGTGCATCGCCCAGGTCCGGGCCAAGGTCGGCGTCGACCTGGTCGAACTGACCGACCGGCACGGCGCGATCCTGGACGCGATCCGCGCCGGCGACCCCGAGGGTGCCGTCGTCGCCCTGCAACGTGATCTGCACGGCTGCCGGGACGCCCTGCTCGTCGACATCGCCAGGGTGGACTCGGACCGCCGGAGCTAGTCCGCCCCGGCGGCCCGGCGGTCAGAGCGTGATCTTGATGACCTCGAAGAGATCCAGGGTGGGCAGTTCGATCACCGCGGTGCGGGCGTCGAGGCTGACCTTGGCCGGCTCGGTGGCGACCAGGAGTTCGACCTCGGGGGCGCGGTCGAGGTCGTTGATCATCAGCCGACCGCCGCTGATCGGCAAGTGTGGACCAACGGAGCGGCGGCGAGCCCCGGACTGATTGAGCAGGTGCACGATCAGGTCGTCGCCGGCGGCGCCCAGGAACAGCTCGACCTGCTCCGGCAGTTCTGCGGTCACTCTGGGCCGAATCAGGTCGTCGATCATCGTGCGGAAGTGATCACGAACGATCGTCGATCCGAACTCGCGGTAACTGCGGCCGATCGTCCACGGGAGTTGGACGACCGAGCCGGATCCGGAGTCGAGCGTGACCCGGTCCGGATCTGCACTGCCGGTGTGGCCGTAGCACTTCTCCGGTGGTCCGAACGGTGCCTGCGGCAGGTACTGACCGGACTTCACCGACCGCGGCTTCCAGACGTAGCGCGCGTAGCCGCCGTAGACCGGGATGATCGGCGGGCTGTAGCGGTAGTCGCCGAGCTCGGGTTGCGGCTGATCGGTGACGTAGCTGGACCACAGCTGATCACCGGTCAGCGTGCTGCCGAACCGCATCCGGGCCGGCGCGGTGTCCAGTTGTACGGCACCCGCGTCGGTGACTCCACTGCTGCCGGTGATCACCAGCCGGCCGCCGTCTCGGACCCAGCGGTCGAGCGCGGTCGCAGCGGCCGGCGGCAGCTCTCCCAGGTCGGGCAGGATGATCACTCGATAGCGGCCGAGGCTCGCCGCTTCCGCCATCGCCTCGATTTGCTCGACGGCGAGCACGTCGAACGGCGAGTGCGCCTCCTGCAGCGTGGAATACAGGCCGCGGAGCTCCTCGACCGATTCGGCATAGCCGGGACTGGCACTGCGCAGCCGGTTCGGTCGCACGACGGCGATCTCGGCGGCCGGCCGCAGGATCCCGTACAGCTCCCGGTGCCGGCGATGGAACTGGGTGATCATGGTCGACTCGGCCAGGTTGGCGTACGGGATCCGGCCCGGCGCGCCCATGATGTAGGTCGACGGGTTGCCGCCGCGGGCGATGGCCTGCACCAGATACTGGACGAAGTGCTCGGGCTGCTCACCGGCCATCCGATACGGCATGTCGATGAACGACACCGAGTTGACCATCAGTGCGATGTCGGGCGACCCGGTGACGTGCGCGCTGACCGACTCCGAGGTCGAGTGCAGCCAGAGCTCGCGACCGAAGGCGTTGTTCGCTTCGTGGTAGACGATCGGGGCGCCGCGACCGAGGACCAGGCCGGCGTCCGGCCGCCGGGTGGCGATGTGATCGGAGATCCGGCCGGTCAGCCGGGCCAGCACCTCGGCGCTGAAGGCGAGCCAGGTCGGATAGGACTCCGACTCCGGTCCGTCCGGCAGCGGCCGGCCGCCGCCGAACTCGGCGAACGCCGGCCGGCAGGAGTCGCAGTGGCAGACGCCGTGGTAGTTCCGGCTGTAGTCCCGCTCGGAGAAGCTGAACCAGTTGAAGAAGAAGCCGTCCACCGGATAGCGGTCGATCACCTCGTCCAGGATGTCCAGCGACCGCTGCTGGTAGTACGCACCGCAGGGGCAGGCCGTGGTCAGCGTATTGTACGTCTGCGGCTGCCCGGTCGGCGAGACGAACAGCCACTCCGGATGCTCAGCAGCGATCGGCTGCGCGACCTTGGAGAAGTCCATCCGGGAGATGATCTTCACCCCGCGGCGGTGCGCGGCCTCGACCGCGTCGCCGATCAGGTCCCCCGACGGCCGGTCGGCCAGATACGGGACTCGGGTCTGGAACGGCAGGTCGGTGGGGTGGAAGGAGGCGATCCCACCGGTGTTGATCAACCAGGTGTCGGCGCCGTACTCCTGGATGAAGTCCAGCGCCTGCTCGACGTCCAGGGTGGCGTCGATCTCCTGCAGATTGGACTGGAAGACGGAGAACGGCTGTCGCCACCATCCGTCGCGGGCGGGTGAGGTCGACGTAGCGGTGTGCTGGGTGATCATCCTGCTCCTCAGGCTCGTTCGAGAGTGGTCTTGGCCTGGGCGACGAAGTCCTCCGCGCCCTGCCGCACCGAGAATTTGCCGAAGCCGATGTCCTCGTTGATCCGGCGCATCAGATCGGTCATCGCGGCGCCGCCGAGCGGCAACGGCGGTGTCGGGCCGGCCTTGGCCAGCGCCTCCTGGTTGTACTTCAACACCGTCTGGTCCAGCTCCGACACGTCCGGCAGTTGCCGTACCGCCTCGAGGGCCGGCTTGGACGCCGGCGGTCCGCTGATCAGGCCGAGGATCTTCGCCGACTCAGGGTCACTGACGAACCAATCGATCACCTTGACAGCGTCGTCCTTGCGCTTGCTCCGCGCGTTCAGGCAGAGCGTGCTGCTCGGGTTGGGATGGAGCCCGATCGAGCCGCCCGGCTCGGGCGACGGCGGATAGGTGATCGACAACGTGTCCTTGACCAGCGCCTGATATCCGCCGGAGAGATCCTGGGTGGCGATCTGGGCGAACACCGCGCGCCCCTTGACCAGCGGACTGTTCGGCCACTCGCTGCCGGTGAACTGCGCGGTCAGGTCGGGTGGCACGGCCGCGCCGCTCTGCCGCATCGAGTCCCAGAAACCGAGCCAGTCCGCGACCTCGTCGACCGATGCGGCCAACGATTGCCCGTCGTACAGGGTCTTGCCCATGGCCAGCAGATAGGTCTCGAACCAGGAGATCGATGCGCCGAAGTCGTGCGTACCGTAGAGATCCGGTCCGCCCTCGGTGTGGATCGATGTGCAGTAGTCGGCGTACTGGTCGTAGCTCCAGACATCCGGCGGTCGATCGAGATCGAGCTTCTCGAGCGCGCTGACATTGAAGCCGAGGGCTTGCACGCTGACCGCGATCGGTGCGCCGTAGAGCTTGCCGTTCGACCGGCCGAGATCGAGCACGGTCGGTTCGAAGAGATCGGCCCGGAATCTGTCCGGGATGAATTCGTCCAGTGCACCCAGCGCCCCGCGTTCGGCGAACTGCACCAGGTCGGCGCCGCTGAGATTGATCACGTCCGGAGCGTTGCCGCCGGCGATCATGGTGGCGATCTTGTCCGGCCAGGAATTGCTCGGCACGCCTTCGAAGCTGACGCCGATGTCGGGATTCAGCTCGGCAAACTTGGCGATCGCCCGGCCGCGGGCTTCCAACTTCTCCGCGTTGCCGAAGATGCCGACCCGGATCGGGTCGCCGGAGCCGCCGCCCGGTCCGGAGCAGGCGGCGAGACCGAGGGTGCCGAGTCCGCCGAGCAGCAGGGTCCGGCGGTCGACGGTGCCGCTGGTGAGTGGTGTGGGCATGATGATCTCCTTTGGTCAGCCCTTCAGTCCCGACGTGCTGATCCCCTCGACCAGTCGTCGTTGGAAGAACAGGAAGACGACGAACGTCGGCACCAGGCTGAGCACCGACATCGCCAGCAGTTGTGCATACGAGCCGCCCGAGGTGTCGACGAAGCTGCGCAATCCGATCGGGACGGTCAACGCGTCCGGTGAGGTCAGATAGATCAACTGGGAGAAGAAGTCGTTGTAGGTCCAGATGAAGGTGAAGATCACGGTGGTGATCAACGCCGGCTGCAGCAGCGGCAACGTGACGTGCAGATAGTTCCGGAAGACCCCGCAGCCGTCGATCGCGGCGGCGTCGTCCAGCTCGCGCGGAATCTTCCGGATGAACTGGACCATCAGGAAGATGAAGAACGCGTCGGTGGCCAGGAACTTCGGCACGATCAAGGGCAGGTAGGTGTTGACCCAGCCGAGGTTGAAGTACAGCACGTATTGCGGGATCAGCAGCGCGTGGGCCGGCAGCATCAGGGTGAGCAACATGGCCGCGAACAGGACCCGCTTCAGCGGGAAGCGCAGCCGGGCGAACGCGTAGGCGGTGAGCGAGCAGGCGACCACGTTGCCGATCACAGCGCCGAGACAGACCAGGAACGAGTTGCCGAAGAACCGCCCGAACGTCGGTGTGGTCGCGGCCCAACCGGCGAGATAGTTGTCCAGCCCGAGCGAGGTCGGCAGGCCGGTCGGATCGGAGAAGATCGCGTCGTCCTCCTTGAACGAGCTCAGCACCATCCACAACAGTGGATAGATCATCACCACCCCGACGATGATCAGGGCGGCATACAGCAGCCAGCCGTATCGGCGTCTTGGGCGAGGGATCGTGATTGTCGTCATCATTCGTCCCCGTAGTGAACCCAGCTGCGAGAGGCGGCGAAGTTCACCGCCGTGAAGATCGCGATCACGATCAGTAACACCCAGGCCATGGCCGAGGCGTAGCCGAGGTGGAAGTTGGTGAATCCCTCCTGATACAGGTAGAGCGTGTAGAACAGGGTCGAGTCGGACGGTCCGCCGGTGCCGCCGCTGACGATGTAGGCCGAGGTGAAGGCCTGAAACGAATGGATGATGCCGAGGACCAGGTTGAAGAAGATCACCGGGGTGATCATCGGAATGGTGACCCGGATGAATCGCTGCCAGGCAGTGGCCCCGTCGACGGCCGCGGCGTCGTACAACTCCTGCGGCACCTGTTGCAGCCCGGCCAGAAAGATGATCATCTCCGAGCCGAACTGCCAGATGTGCAGGATGATCAGGGTGGCCAACGCGTACCGCGGGGTGGCGATCCAGTTCGGCGCATCGATCCCGATCAGCCCGAGCAGGCGATTGATCACGCCCGACTCACCGAACAGTTGCCGCCACATGATCGCGATCGCGACGCTGCCGCCGAGCAGCGACGGCAGGTAGTAGGCGGCCCGGAACAGGCCGAGGCCACGGATCCGCTGATTCATCAATTGCGCCACCGCCAGGGCACAGATCAGCTGGGCGGGCACCCCGACGAAGACGTAGAGCAGTGTCACGCCGAGCGAACTCAGATAGCGCGGGTCGGCGGTGAACAACGTGACGTAATTGGAGATCCCGATCCATTCGGCCGTGCCGAGCAGGTCGAAGTCGGTGAAGGAGAGATAGAGCGAGCCGAGCAGCGGGCCCGCGGTCAAGATCACCAGGCCGCCGAACCAGGGCAGCAGGAACAGGTAGGCCGCCGCTGCTTCGCGGGTGGCTCGCCGGCCGCGCCGACGACCGGCGAGCCGGCTGGACGCCGGACGCCGGAACCCTCGGACGAGCGCGCCGGTAGCCACGTTTCCTCCGTTGGACGCGGTGTACTGCAGGATCCCCGAGAATCCACTATGTGGAATGAATACTCCGAATACTATCGCGGTCGCGTCGATACGTCACGGGTCTTGCCAAGATCAACAAGCTCGGACCGACGATCGCCGCTGCCGACGGCGGCGCCGACTACCCGTCGAAGTCCGCGACCCAATAGGGTCCGATCGAGGACCATGGATGGTCCGATCGTCGCCCGCACCGGGAGGTGCGGCCCACCCGAGGAGTACCCATGAAGCGTCGCAGCTTCGTCGGCCTGGCGGTCGCCGCCGGTGCCGCTCCGTTGGCGGCCTGCAGCCCCGGTGCACCCACCACCGGCAACACTCCGGCACCGAGCAGCGCACCTTCCACGCCGCCCGCCCAGAGCGCCAAGCTGGTGGTCTGGGTCGACGGATCGCGGGCGCCGGCGGTGAAGGAGATCGGCAAGCAGTTCTCGGCCGACAATCCCGGGGTCACGATCGAGGTGGTGACGAAGAACTTCGCCGACATCGGGCCGCAGTTCTCCACCCAGGTGCCGTCCGGCAAGGGTCCGGACATCGCGGTCACCCCGCACGACGGGATCGGCAACTTCATCAAGTCCGGGGTGGTGGCGCCGATCGAGCTCGGTGATCTTGCTACCAAACTGGCTCCGCTGGCGGTGTCGGCGTTCAGCCAGGACGGCCAGTGCTACGGGCTGCCGTACTCGATCGAGAACATCGGGCTGGTCCGCAACAACGCGCTCAGCCAGGCGGACCCGAAGACCTGGGACGACCTGATCACCGCGGGCAAGGAGTCGGGGAAGAAGTATCCGGTGCTGCTCGGCGTCGGCGAGGGCGGCGATCCGTACCACACGTTCCCGCTGCAGTCGTCGTTCGGCAACACGGTGTTCCAGATGAACCCGGACTCGACGTTCACCGAGACGCTGACCATCGGCGACGCGACCGGGCTCGAGTTCGCCGCCTGGCTCGGCAGCCAGAGCAAGAAGGCGGGCGGGGTGCTGGAGACCTCGCTGACCGGCGACATCGCGAAGGAGCAGTTCCTGGGCGGCAACTCGCCGTTCTTCATCACCGGACCGTGGAACACGCCGGACTTCGAGAAGAAGAAGCTGGACGTCAGTGTGCTGCCGATCCCGTCCGCCGGCGGCCAGCCGGCGCGGCCGTTCGTCGGTGTGCAGGGCTTCATCCTGTCGGCGCGGAGCAAGAACGCGCTGCTGGCGAATCAGTTCCTGGTCAACTATCTCGGCACCTTGGACGTTCAACTGAAGCTGTTCGAGCAGGGCAACCGGGTGCCGGCGCTGACCCAGGCGGCGCAGGATCCGGCGGTCACCGGCAACGCGATGGTGCAGGGGTACGCGGCGGCCGGCCAGGCGGGCATCCCGATGCCGTCGATCCCGCCGATGGCTCAGGTCTGGACCTTCTGGGGCGGGTCGGAGGCGGCGATCGTCGGTGGTGCCGACGCGGAGAAGACCTGGTCGACGATGGCGAAGAACATCGAGGCGGCGATCAAGAAGGCCGGCTGAGCCATGCCGGGTTTCCTGGTCAAGCTGCTGTTGATCGCGCTGGTCAACGCGTTCGGCATCTATCTGGTGGCCCGGTCGGTCGAGACCGGGCATCCGATCATCGCGGTGGTCTGCGCGGTGCTGGTGGTCATCACCGATATCGTCTACTTCGCCCGGCGGGCGCTGCCGCTGCGCTATCTGCTGCCGGGGCTGATCTTCCTGCTGGTGTTCCAGATCTTCAGCATGGGCTACACGGGCTATGTCGCGTTCACCAACTACGGCGACGGCCACCTGGTCACCAAGGACGAGGCGATCGATTCGCTGCTGGCGCAGAACGAGCGCCGGGTCGAGGGGTCGCCGCAGCTCAGCGCCGCGGTGATCAGGAACGTCGCCAACCCGGCCGAGTACGGGCTCGCGGTGATGATTGACGGCCAGGTACGAATCGGCACCGCGACCCGGCCGATCGAGCCGGAGCCGGGTGCGACCGTCGCCGGCACCAAGATCACCGCCGTGCCCGACTGGCAGGTGCTGACGCTGACCGATCTGCTGCCGATCCAGGACCAGATCAACGCCCTGCGGGTGCCGGCGTCGCAGAACGCGGAGGACGGCGCCTACCGGACCACGGACGGCTCACACGCCTATCTCTACCGGTCGTTCCTGATCTACGACTCCGCCGCCGACTCGCTGACCGACACCGAGGGCGGCAAGGTCTATCTACCGAACGGCCGGGGCAGCTTCGCCGCCGCGGACGGCACCGAGCTGGGCACCGGGTGGGCCGTCGCGGTCGGGGTGGAGAACTTCACCCGCCCGTTCGCCGACACCCGCTACTCGACGATCATGGGCCAGGTCCTGGCCTGGACCGTGGTGTTCTCGATCTTGTCCGTGGTCACCACGTTCCTGGTCGGGCTGGCGCTGGCGATCACGATGAACGATCGCCGGGTCCGCGGCATGAGGATCTACCGGTCGTTCTTCATCATCCCGTACGCCTTTCCGGGATTCATGTCGGCGTTGCTCTGGTCCGGCATGTTGAACACCGACTTCGGCTTCATCAACGGCACCTTCTTCGGCGGCGCCTCGATCCCCTGGCTGACCGATCCCTGGCTGGCCAAGCTGTCGGTGCTGCTGGTCAACCTCTGGCTCGGCTTCCCGTACATGTTCCTGATCTGCACCGGCGCCCTGCAGGCGATCCCGAACGAGCTGATCGAATCGGCCCGGATCGACGGGGCGTCACCGTTGCGGATCTGGCGGCTGATCACGTTGCCGCTGCTGCTGGTCTCGGTCGCGCCGCTGCTGATCGCGTCGTTCGCGTTCAACTTCAACAACTTCAACATCATCTATCTGCTGACCCGCGGCGGCCCGCCCTTCCCGGGATCGCCGGTGGCAGTCGGCCAGAGCGACATCCTGATCTCGATGGTGTACCAGATCTCCGGCCTGGCCGGGCAGGGCGGCACCCGGCAGTACGGCCTGGCCAGCGCGTTGTCGATCATCATCTTCGTGATCGTCGGCGCGATCTCGTTGATCAGCTTTCGGCAGACCCGGCGCCTCGAGGAGATCAACTGATGGCGCGCAACCAACGCTCCCTGAGCCTGTCGAAGGGCGACCGGCTGAAGGGCGCCCGCTGGTGGCGGGAGATCGGCTGGCGGCACATCGTCGGTGTGATCGTGATCGGGTACGCGATCTTCCCGGTGATCTTCGTCATCTCGGCCTCACTCAACGCGACCGGCAGCCTGGTCGGCAGCAGCCGGCTGTTCAGCTCGTTGTCGCCGGCGAACTTCGCGGCGCTGAACCAGACCCAGTTCTGGTCCTGGATCGTGAACAGCCTCTGGATCGGCGCGGTCACCAGCGTCGGCTCGGTGCTGATGGGCGCCGCTGCGGCCTACGCGTTCTCCCGGTTCCGGTTCAGTGGCCGGCGGGCCGGCCTGATGACCCTGCTGATCGTGCAGATGTTTCCGCAGTTGTTGACCTTCGTCGCGATCTTCCTGCTGCTGACCATGCTCGGTGACCTGAACCCGCTGCTCGGCCTGAACAGCCGGATCGCGTTGATCATGGTCTACCTGGGCGGTGCGCTGGGGATGAACACGTTCCTGATGTACGGCTTCTTCAACACCGTACCCAGGGAGCTGGACGAGGCGGCCAAGGTCGACGGCGCCAGCCATCTGCAGATCTTCTTCGTGATCATCCTCCGGCTGGTCGCGCCGATCCTCGCGGTGACCGGGTTGCTCGGCTTCATCGGCACCTTCTCCGACTACCTGCTGGCCGGGATCATCCTGACCGACGAGAGCAAGTGGACCGTCGCCGTCGGCCTGTTCCAGTTCGTCTCGGAACAGAACTCGGCCCGCTGGGGCCTGTTCGCCGCCGGCGCGGTGATCACCGCCATTCCGGTGGTGGTGCTGTTCCTGGTGCTGCAGCGCTACATCGTCTCCGGTCTGACCACCGGCGCCGTCAAGGGCTGACCGGCGGGCGGTGTTCGGTCAGCGCACGTCCAGGCCGGCCCGGAGGGCGATCAGCACCAGCTGGGCCCGGTCCCGCGCCTGGAGCTTGGTCAGGGCACGGCTGACATGGGTCCGGACCGTGGCCGAGCTGACCATCAGCGCGGCGGCGATCTCGTCGTTGGACCGACCGGTGGCGACCCAGGCGACGATCTCCCGTTCCCGTTCCGTCAGGCGCGTGAGGTCGGGCAGGACCTCGTCGGCCGTCGGGCGCCGGGCCGCAAAGTGACCGAGGACTCGCCGCGTCACGGCGGGCGACAGCAGCGCATCACCGGCGGCGACGATCCGGACGGCCCGCAACAACTCGGCCGGATCGGTGTCCTTGAGGATGAAGCCGCTGGCGCCGTACTGCAGCGAGGTGAAGATGTAGTCGTCCCGGTCGAAGGTGGTCAGCATGATCACCCTGACCTGGGACAACGACGGATCGCCGGTGACCTGTCGCAGGGCGTCCAGCCCGTCGTGGCCGGCCATCCGGATGTCCAACAGCACGACATCGGGCCGGCTTCGGCGGACGGCGGCGACGGCTTGCGGACCGGTGGCCGCCTCGCCGACCAGATCGATCTCGGCATCCGCCGCGAAGAGGGTACGCAACCCGACCCGGATCAGCTCCTGATCGTCGGCGATCACGACCTTGATCATGATCGCGCTCCGGTGATCGGGATCAAGGCTCGCACGGCGAACCCGCCGGCGGGCGACGGGCCGGCGGTAACGGTGCCGCCGCGGGCCTCGACTCGGCTCCGCATCCCGCGGATGCCCTGCCCCTCCGCGATCCCTGCCTCGGCTCGGCGGCCGGCGTCGACGACTTCGACGCGCAGCGCTCCGCGGTCGAGTCGGACGGCGACCGAGACGGCAGCGTCGCCGGCGTGCCGGATGATGTTGGTGAGTGCCTCCCGGACGATCTGATAGCTCAGCCGCCGCAGGTCATCCGGCAGCGTCTCCACGACGGAGACGTCGGCGTCCACCTCCCGGCCGTCGGACCGCACCCGCTCGAACAGGAGGTCGAAGTCGGCCGGCCCGATAGCCTTGGCGTCGTCGGATCGAGCGTCCCTCGGGTCCTTGAATCGTCCGAGCTCGCGCCGCAGGTCAGTCAGGGATTCCCGGCTGGTGGCCAGGATCGCTTCCAGCGCCGTCCTGGCCTGATGTTGATCATCGCCGAGCAGGTGCAAGGCGACCCCGGACTGCATGGCGATCACGGCCAGGCCGTGACCGACGACGTCATGCACCTCGCCGGCCAACCGCAGCCGTTCATCGGCCGCCACCCGTCGGTCACGTTCCGCCTGGAGCAGGGCGGTCGACCGCTGCAGGGTGCGTACCGCGCCGCCGGCGACGGCCGGCGTGATGATCAATCCGAGCACCGCCAGCAGGCCGGCCCAGTCCCAGGTCTCGGCCCCACGCGCGACCCGGAAGGTCAGTCCGGCCGCGATGACGGCCACGACCGCCGCCTCGGTGATCACCGCCCGACCCGGCGGAAGCGACCGGGCCACGGCGTAGGCCGCCACCGGCAGTGCGAGCAAGATCGGTCCCCAGACGTAGTCGAGGGCCAGATAGAGGGCGGTCGCCGGGCCGACCAGGCCGATCATGACCAGTGGACGGCGCCGGCGCAGCACCAGCGCGACGCCGGCGACGGCGATCAGCAGATAGCCCAGGACGTCCGGAGCGGCCTCCCGCTGCCCGGACGCGATCGGCGCGGTGGCGAACAGCCCGAACAGCAGCACCAAGGCGGGGACGGGGACGGCGACGGCAACGCCGGTCGCCGGGAAGCGCGAGGCGACGAGCGATCCGAATCGGTGCGGCACGAGTCGACGATAAGGCCGCGACGGCACTCCCGTCGTCAACAGAATGCGTAGATCGGCTGCACACATCGCGGCTTCCGTAGCCAACACTCGCTCGATGTCATCCGGCCGGATCGTCGCGAGGCTGATCACATGACCACGATCACCACACCACGAACCCGATCTCCACTGACCACGGCGCTGCTGATCGGCGGTGCCGTCGCCGGCCCCGCCTTCATGATCGCCGTCACGATTCAGGGAGCCGTGCGACCCGACTACGACCCGCTGCGCGACTCGATCAGTGCGCTGGCTCTGGGCAGCAGCGCCGGCTGGATCCAGAATCTCAACTTCGTCCTCACCGGCATCCTCACGATCGGGCTCGCCGTCGGGCTCCTCGGAGCGACCGGCCGGCGCACGATCTGGGGGCCCGTGCTGGCCGCCGTCTGGGGAGCAGGCGCCTTGCTGGCCGGGGTGTTCCCCACGGATCCCGACCCGAGTTATCCAGCCCTGAATGACGGTGCCGCGACCCTGCAGGGCATGGTTCACAACTGGACCGCCGGGATGGGCTTCGCGGCGTTGTGCGCCTCCACTTTCGTCTTCGCCCGGTGGTTCGCCCGCCGTGGACAGCGGGGATGGGCGCTGTATTCGGCGATCACCGGCGGGGTGTTCCTGATCTTCACTCTCCTGCACAACTACTTCGGTCGCCAACTGGGCCGCTCGCTGAGTGACTTCGGCGGACTGTTCCAGCGTTGCGCGGTGGTGATCGGCTTCGCCTGGCTCACCGCGGTGGCGATCCAGTTCCTGTTCTCGGCCCGGCGGGATCGTCGGTCATGATCAACCGACCCTGGGGCTCAGCCGGTCTCGACCCGGGACAGATGGGTCTCGGGGTCGTAGAAGATCGTGACCGGACCGCCCGGCGTGGTGTAGCGGAGGTTGGGGCCGTCGCGGACGCCGCCCTCGCCGTAGTTCTCCTCCCAGGAGTTGTTCAGCGCGATCTTGTACTCGTAGCTGCCGGCCGGGATGCCGGTGAAGGTCGCGGACCAGGTGCCGTCGGCGCCGAGCTCGAGCCTCGCGGCGGCGCAGTCGACCTGCCAGTCGCCGGCGCAGCCCATGGCCGAGTTGTGGGTGCCGGGCGCGGTGACGATCCCGACGCCCGGTTCCAGTGCGGAAAGGTCGACGGCGAACCCGACCGAGCCGTAGGACGATGCGGCCGACCGGTGGCCGGCCGCGTCGACGGTGACCGCTCGGTATTCGATCAAGGTCCCCTTGGCCAGTTCGGCGACGTCGTGTCGGACCGCGGGCACCGTGCTGTCGCTGGTGCCGAGCGGTCGCCAGTCCTCGTCGCCGGCGACCCGCCAGCCGAAGGAGGTCTCCTGCCAGAGATCCGGATCCACCGTGGCAGACAGCGGAGCCATTCCCTCCTGCGCGGCACCGGGTGTCGGTGCCGCGACCTTGATCGACTGGGCCGACTCCGGTGCCGCGACCTCGCGATCGGCCCGGAGCACGACCGAAGACAAGGCGGGCGCGATGATCGTCAGCGAGCCGTCCGCGGCAGCGGTCACCGGCTCCGTGTCCCCGTGCAGCACCGCGTACCGGCCCTGTGGGGTCAGGGAGGTCAGCGTCACGGTCCGCGGTGCTTCGGCGTTGTTGGCGGCAACCAGATATTCGATCCGCTGATCACGGTCCACCCGGCTGAAGGCATAGACGCCCGGCCCGTCGTCGGCATAGCGCTCCCGTTGGGCGCCGCGGGCCAGGGCCGGATGATCGGCGCGGAGCCGACCGAGGGCGGCGAGCTCGCGATACTGCGGGCTGTCGGTGTCGTACCGGTCGACCTGGCCGACCGGCTCGCCGGTGATCAACTTCTGCTGGGCGTACGCGTCGACCTTGGTGGCGAACATGTCCTGCCGGCCGGCGACGTCGGTCCACAGGTCGCCGCCGCCGGTGAAGCCCTGCTCGTCGCCGTAGTAGAGCACCGGCTGGCCGCGGCTGAGCAACATCAACTCCTGGCTCAGCTCGGCCCGCTCGGGCAGCCGGTCTACGTCACCGAGCAACTGGCCGATCCGGCCGATGTCGTGGTTGGAGACGAAGGTCTCCAGGTCCGCCGCCGACGAGTGCGGCGTGGTGTAGAGATCATCGGTGGCGAAGAAGGAGGACAGGCCCTTGGCCGTCGTGCCGCGGGCGAAATTGGCCGCGTTGCCGGCGAAGGCGAAGTCGAGCACACCGCCGATCTCGGTGTCCCGGACGTACGGGGCGAGGTTCTTCGGGTCTCCCTCGAAGACCTCGCCGAACATGAAGAAGTCGTCCTTGCCGATCGCCTTGGCGTGGTTCATGATCGCCGTCGACCAGGTCTGCCAGAATTCGAAGTTGACGTGCTTGACGGTGTCGATCCGGAACCCGTCGACGCCGAAGTCGACCCACTTCCGGTAGACGTCGATGTAGCCGCGGACGACCTTCGGGTGCTCTGTCAGCAGGTCGTCCAGGCCGAAGAAGTCGCCGTAGGTGACCGATTCGCCGGTGAAGGTGGAGTCACCGCGGTTGTGGTAGAGCCGCGGATCGTTGAGCCAGTGTGGCCTCTTGGCGTTCCGCTGGTCGGCCGGCACCACCGGGGTGTACGGGAACGAGGTCTTCGGATCCATGATCGGGAAGGCCGGATCACCGGCCAGTTCGGCCAGGTCGAACACGTTGCCGTGCCGGTCGCGGTACGGGTCGTCGGCGATCGGCAGGTAGTCGCTGGCGCCCTCCTGGTAGGAGATCACGTCGGCGGTAGTGTTGATCTCGATGTCGAAGTAGATCTTGATCCCGCGCCGGTGCGCGGCCTTGATCAACGACCGCATCGCCTGCTCGGTGCCGAGATGCGGATCGATCGTGGTCAGATCGAGCGTCCAGTAGCCGTGATAGCTGCCCAACGTGACCTCGGCGGTGGTCTGCACCGGCACGTTCTTCAGCGGCGGGGTGATCCAGATCGCTGTCGTGCCCAGCCCGGCGATGTAGTCGAGCTTGCTCTCCATCCCGGCCAGGTCGCCGCCATGGTAGAAGTTCGCGTCGGTCGGGTCATAGCCGGAGATCAACTTCTCCGGCTTCAGTCCGCCGTTGTTGTTGGTCGGGTCGCCGTCGGCGAACCGGTCGGTCAGGGCGAAGTAGAACTGCTCCCCGGCCGCCGGTGACCGGACCGGCTCGGCCACCAGCCCGGCATCGCCGGGATCGTGATCACCGGGCAGGTCCTGTGGTGCGAGGCCGATCCGGTGCACCGTGTCGTCGTAGCGCACCCGCAGCCGCAGCTCACCGGCCACGGTCAGCGGCACGTTCTCCGGCCCGCCGTTCAGCCCCCAGGTGATCTCCCAGCCGTGGTCGATCGCCACCTTGTATTCGTACGAGCCGGCCGGCAGGGTGAAGTCGGCCGCCCACCGCCCCGGCTCGCCGGTCGGTTTCAGCTCGGTCTGCGGGCAGGCCGGGTCCCAGTCAGCCGCACAACCGAGCTCGGTCTGCAGACTGCCGACCAGGGTGACCGCGCCCGGCTCCTCGCTCGCCGCTGGCGCCGTGCCGAGCATGGCGGCCATCAGGCCGCCGATGAGGACCAGACACCAGGTCCGACGCGTCATAAATCCCTACCACCTCACTGTGGGTGAAACCGTGCCGGGACTGCCACCGGGACTGCCCAGCGAGATCTGACCCAATCCTGTCATCGCCGGCACCCCCTGCGCCGCCGGGTGGGTCGCCTGTCTCGGCGAGGGGGACGTGAGGGTTTCGTTCCCTGAGCCTGTCGAAGGGCAAGCCTGATGGTTTGACAGATCGGAAGCGGTGACATCGGACCGGCCCTTCGACGGGCTCAGGGAACGAAACCCCTCACGTCCCCATCCCCCGATGGTGCCGAGCTGGTCCAGTAGCGTTGTCGATCATGACGATGTCGCAGGTCGCGGGGTGGCCGTTGCCGGCCGGATCGACCGTCCCGGAGGGCTGGATCGCCGGTCAGGCGCGGCAGAATCTCGACGGCTTCCTCGGTGCGCTGCCCGAGATCTCCCCGGAGGTGGGCGGGCAGGTGTTCGCCGCCAGCCGGCTCGGGCCGGGCTCGACCGCCGCGAGCGGAAACGTAGCTCCCGCGGCAGGCGCCAACATCGGCAACGTCCAGTGGTGGAACGGGGAGAGCGAAGGCAACTGGTTGATCGGTTACGCCGGACACGTCCGGCTGGTCGGCACCGAGGCCGAGCGGACCGCGGTGGCGGAGCGGATCGGCGCGGCGGTCGAGCATCAGGATGACGACGGCTACCTCGGCATGTTCACGGCTGCCGCCAGGGCCGCGAACCCGTGGCTGCCCGGCGACTGTTGGACCTCCGGCCGGCTGCTGCTGGCGGTGGAGGACTGGGCCCGGTCGAACGATGATCATGATCTGCTCGCCGCGGTGGATCGTGCGGTCGCCTGGCACGGCGCCCGGTTCGTCGCAGCCGGCGAGCTGGCGTTCGCGACGGTGGAGCCGGAGACCGCCGTCCGTGGCCACGATCTCCAGCTGGTCGAGCTGTTGCTCGACGTCGCCCGGCGGACCGATTCCGCGGCGCCGACCGAGCTGGCCGCCGCGCTCTATCGCCGGTTCAGCGACGCGCCGCTCAACTGGGTCGAGGACGACGGACAGCTCGACGTCCTACTGTCCTCGACGCCGTTGCACGGCCACGGTCCGCACGTCGCCGAGAACCTGCGGATTCCGCTGCGCCTGTACGAGTTCACCGGCGATCAGCGGCTGCTCGACGCCGCCCGGAACGGCTGGTCCAAGCTGATCGGATTCGACGGAGGCGGGGGAGCGATCGGGGTCACCGGCGCCCTGCGCAGCGACGAGACGGTCGGCGCGCCGGGCCAGCAGCCGTGGCCGGTGCCCGAAGCCGGCTACGAATACTGCGCGATCACCGAGCTGGCGATCACCGCCACCGAGTTCGCCCGGATCCTGGACCTGCCCGCGGCCGCCGATCTGGCCGAGAGCCTCTGGCTCAACGCGGCCCAGGCGGCGCGGGCCGGCGGTGGCGGCGTCGGCTACTTCTTCGCCGAGAACCAGACCGCTGCCACCAAGATCATGGGAGCGCGCTGGGACGTCTCGCCGACCCACGACGACGCGGCGGTGTGCTGCGTGCCCAACGCCGGCCGGATCCTGCCGGTGATGGTGGACCGGTCGGTGATCGGGATCGACGGCGGGCTGCGGGTCCAGTTCTACGGGCCGATGATCACCACCGTGCGGCTCGGTGATCATGACGTGCGGCTGCGACAGCAAACCGACTTCCCCTTCTCCGGCACGATCCTGCTCGAGGTGTCCGGCGCGCCGGAGGATTTCGTCCTGGAGCTGCGGGTGCCCGGGTGGTGCGATGCGCCGGTGCTGAAGATCGAGAGTGCCGCTGGAATGGGGCCTCGCCCTTCGACAGGCTCAGGAACCGATGGGGCCGGCTCTGGTCGCGTTCGTGTCGGCTCGGCGAACACCGGCGGAGGTTCGGGGCGAGTGCTGCGGGTGAGTGGTCCCTGGACGGAGCGCGTCAGATTGACACTTGCCCTCCCCCAGACCGTGCGGCAGGTCCGCAGTGTCGACGGACGGATCACCCTTGCGGCTGGGCCGTTGATCTTCGCGGCGCCGATCGAGCATCGGGAAGTGGTGACCCGGAGCTATCCGGACAGCGACCTGGCCGACCGGGATCTGGTCCCGGCCGATCCACGGCTGCTGCATCCGCCCTACCTGCTGCGGAAGGGGATCAAGGCTGCGACCCTGATCACCGCCGCGCCCGGTCCCGATCCGTGGACCGAGCCGGGACTGGCGATCGAGGTCGAGGCACTGGACCCGAATCCGCGGTCCGAGGCGCTGGGCGGAGCCGGCACCCGGCAGGTCCGGCTGGTGCCGATCGGCTGCACTATGCTCCGGTACACCTGTCTGCCGGTGCTGGACTAGAGAAGGTCCTGTCCGTTCACGGAGCGCGCCGGGGGATCTGAAGGGGGTCGTCCCCCTTTCACGACACAGGAGAGGTGGGGATCGCGTGACGCGAACCATGACCGCCCTTCGCTGGTGGGGCCGGCGCGACGTCCGGGTGGACACGATCCCGGTGCCGACGACGATCCCCGACGGCTCGGTGCTGATCGAGATCGAGGCCTGCGGAATCTGCGGCACCGACCTCGAGGAATACCTGAACGGCCCGATCGTGGTGCCGCTGACGGAGCATCCGCTGACCGGGGTCAAGGCGCCGGTGACGTTCGGGCACGAGGCGGTCGGCAGCATCGTCGAGTCGCGCGATCCGTCCGCACCGCCGGTCGGCACCCGGGTCGTCATCGAGGGCAACCGTTACTGCGGCCGCTGCTTCTGGTGCCGCCGCGGTGAGTATCCGCTGTGCACCGTGGTGGCCTCGCTCGGCCAGATGGATCATGGCGGACTGGCTGATTTCATGATCGCACCCGGCTACATGTGCCTGCCGATCGACGCCGATCTTCCTTCCACCGAAGCGGTCCTGATCGAACCGCTGTCGGTCGGCGTCCGGGCGCTGCGCCGGCAGCCGGAACTGCCCGGATCGTCGGTGGTGATCTTCGGCGCCGGCACGGTCGGCCTGCTCGCCGGACAGGCCGCACGAGCGATGGGTGCGGTCGACGTGATCATGATCGACGCCAATCCGGCCAAGCGGGACATCGCGTTGGCCTGTGGCGCGAGCGACTTCCTCACTCCCGCCGAGCTCGGCTCGCTGCCCGGCCGGTACGAGGCCGGCGGACCGGATCTGACGATCGAGTGTGCCGGCTCGACCGCCGCCGCCCGGAGCGCGCTGGAGGTCGTCCGTCGTGGCGGCACGGCGATCCTGCTCGGCGTCGCCGACGCCTCGTTCGAGGTGCCGATGCTGCCGTTCCTGCTGGACGAGAAGACGATCACCGCCAGCCGCTCGCACGCCTGGGACACCGACTTCCCCCAGGCGCTGGACCTGCTCCGGTCCGGCGCGATTGTCACCGCCCCACTGATCACCAGCGTCATCCCGCTGAGCCGTACGGTCGAGGACGGGTTCGCCGTGCTGGCCCGACCAGGCGGCAGCGAGATCAAGATCGCAGTCGTCCCCGATCATCTGCTCCCATCGACCCCGACCGGAAACCGATCATGATCGATCTTGCCAAGGCGACCGACGCCGACATCCGGCACTACCTGGCCGACCGGGGGATCGCGGTCCGCCGGCTGGCGAACGTCGAGCGGCTCACCGGCGGCGTCTCCGGGACGGTGGTCCGGATCGACGCGGCGGACGGGCCGGTGGTCTGCAAGCAGGCACTTGAGCGGCTCGCCGTGCCGGGGCCGTGGCAGGCCGACCGGCGCCGGATCCTGACCGAGGCCCGCGCGCTCGAGGTCTACGGCCGGCTGACCCCGGAACTGGTGCCGCCGCTGATCGACACGGACTCCGAGCAGTTGATCTTGACCATGGCCTGTGCTCCGTCCGACTGGTGGCCGTGGAAGGAGCGGCTGCTGAGCGGCGAACGGGTCCGGGTGGCGGCCGACGTCGCCCGCCGACTGGCCGAGGGGCTGGCCCGCTGGCACTCCGGCACCGCTGGTGATCAAGAACTGCTCGGCTCGTTCGATGATCACGAGACCTATCGGCAGCTGCGGACCGATCCGTTCTATCGGGCGTTGACCGAGCAGCATCCCGATCACGCGGAGCGGCTGCACGGCCTGGCCGACGGTCTGCACACGGATCCGGTGTGCCTGATCCACGGTGACTTCTCGCCGAAGAACGTCCTGGTCGGTCACGACGGGCTCTGGGTGGTCGATCACGAGGTCGCGGTTGCCGGCCGGCCGGTGTTCGATCTGGCCTTCCTGATCGCGCACCTGACGTTGAAGTCGATCGAGTCGGAACGACGGGGCCTGCTGGACGTCGCGGCCGGCTTCTGGGCCACGTATCGGCAGGCCTGGAGCGAGTCGGGCGTGACCGACCGGGAGCTCGGTGATCATGTGGCCGCGCTGCTGCTGGCCCGGGTCGACGGCGTGTCCCGGGTGCACTACCTGTCCGAGCGACAGCAGGGCCTGGTCCGGCGGTTGGCCGACGCGCACCTGGCGGGTGCGGAATCGATCGAGGACCTGTGGCAGCGGGTCCGGAAGCTGAACGGGGAAGCATGATCAGGAGCCGGATCGAGCAGCTGCAGGCCTGGGAGGCGCTGGATTCGCGTGGCCGGCCGACGGTGGCCGCTCGGGTCCAGCTGGCCGGCGGCGCGACCGGGACCACCCGGGTGCCGTCCGGGGCGTCGGCCGGATCGCACGAGGCCACGGAGTTGCGCGACGGCGGCGACCGCTATCAGGGCTACGGCGTCCGGGCCGCGGTCGCGGGCGTGACCGAGCTGATCGGCCCCGCGGTGATCGGCTTGGACGCGAGCGACCTGATCGCCGTGGACGCGGCGATCGCCGGCGCCCAGCAGGCCGCCGGGGAGGACCGGGTCGGAGCCAACTCGACCCTCGCGGTGTCGATCGCCACGGCGCTGGCGGCCGCCGCGGAGGCCGGCACCGACCTGGCCGGCTGGCTGGCCGGCGACGGGCCGCTGCTGCTGCCGATGCCGATGATCAACATCGTCTCCGGCGGCGCGCACGCCGGCTCGGCGATCGACCTGCAGGACTTCCTGGTCGTGCCACACGGCGCCACCTCGTTCGCCGAGGCGATCGAGTGGGCCCAGGCGGTACGACAGCGGGCGACCGCAGTGGCCCAGCGGCGTGGCTTCGCCGAGGCGGTGCTGGTCGCCGACGAGGGCGGGCTCGGCCTCCGACTCGAGTCGAACGAGGCGGCCCTCGGGCTGCTGGTCGAGGCGATCGAGGCGGCCGGACTGACTCCCGGCGACCAGGTCTCGATCGCGATCGACGCGGCGGCCACGGAGTTCTACGTCGACGGCGCGTACCGGCTCGCGGCCGAGGGTCGGGTGCTGTCGACCGAGGAGTTGATCACCGAGTACGCCGGTTGGCTGGAGCGGTATCCGATCGTCTCGATCGAAGATCCTCTGGCGGAGGACGACTGGACCGGCTGGCGGTCGATCACCGAGCAGTTGACCGGCCGCTGCGACCTGATCGGGGACGACCTGTTCGTCACCCAGCGGGATCGGCTGGACCGCGGCATCGCCGAGCACTGCGGCAACTCGATCTTGATCAAGGTCAACCAGAACGGCCTGCTCAGCCGGACCCAGGACGTGATCAAGGCCGCCCAACGGGCCGGCTTCCGGACCGTCGTGTCGGCCCGGTCGGGCGAGACCGAGGACGCCTGGGTGGCCGACCTCGCTGTCGGCTGGCGGGCCGGTCAGCTCAAGGTCGGCTCGACCCATCGGTCCGAACGCACCGCCAAGTGGAACCGCCTGCTCGAACTCGAAGCCACCAACGAAACCACCTTCGCCCACCCCTGGGTAGGCGCCGAAGCACCCTCCTGACGCCGACTTGTCAGAACTGAGGCTCGCTATAGCGAGCCTCAGTTCTGACAAGTCGGCTGAGGGGAAGGGAGGGGAGGGGAGTGTCCGGTTGGCCTCGGGGCGGTCGGCTCGCTGGCCTGCCAGGGCGTGCTCGGGGATCGGTGCCTGTTCAGGCTTACGACCAGCGGTTTCCCATGCTTCGACGTCCGCTGCTGGCGGCCGGCTCAGTTCTGCTCGCCGCCGCCCTGATCCTGCTCGGTGTGATCCCCGGCCGGCACGGCTCAGGCGGGTTGGGCCGACTGGGAGCCGCTGTCCGGCACCTCGCGGAACTTCACCACCACGATGCAGCAGCAGGCCGCCGGGTTCCCCGCCGCCTCGGTCGTCACGGACTCGGTGGGCGGCTCGGCCGTGGGGGTGCAGACCGGAGCCTCGACCTTCCTGCCCCCGCAGACCCCGCCCGGCGAGAAGTACGGTTCGAGCCAGGGCCGGCCGTGCCTCAACCTGCGGCCGAACGGGCTCAACGCCGCCCCGCCGTCGACCACGACGTACACGTTCGATCGGCCGACTCCGGCCGCCGGCTGGACCTTCGTGCTGGGTGACGTCGACGCCGACGCCGTCACGGTCACCGGCACCGGCGCCGACGGGGTGCCGCTGACCGCGGCCGAGCTCGGCTACCTGGTCGCCGAGGGACCGACGGAACGCGCCGCCGACCTCAGCGACGGTGACCAGACCGGGGTGGACGTCGTGCTCACCGAGCCGGTCGAGGTGACCGGCAGCATCTCCCGCACCGTGGCCACCGACGACGGCGATCCGGTGCCCGGGGTGCAGCTCACCGGCACCGGACCCGAGGGCTTCGAACAGACCGTGACACCGGCGACGGCGACGGCTACGTGCTGGACGAACTGCCGCCCGGCGACTACCGGGTGGTCGTCACGCCGCCGGACGGCTATCAGCCCGTCGGCCCGGTCGACGCCGACGTCACGATCGACGAGAACGGCACCGCGGTCACCGACGTCGACTTCACGCTGACCCGGTCCGAGCAGCCGGCCTACGACGTGTCCGGGACGGTTGAGGACGAGGCAGGCGATCCGGCCGCCGACGTCGAGGGGGAGCTGACCGGGCCCGACCTGGCGGAGCCGGTGGTGGTGACCACGGACGACGAGGGCGGCTTCGGCTTCCCCAACGTGCCGCCGGCCGAGGACTACCAGGTCACGGTCGATCCGCCGAGCGGCGCCGAGGTGATCGGTGACCCGTCGGTGACCGTCGACGTCGTCGACCAGGACGTCACCGGGATCAGCTTCGCGGTCGACCTGGGCCAGCCGGCACCCTCGCCGACGCCGTCCGAGCCGACGGCGGCGCCGTCGGAGCCGGAGCCCACCGCGGGCGAGCCGACCGAGGCGCCTACCGAATCGCCGGACCCGGCGGACGAGTTGCCGTAGACCGGGGCCCCGTCGCCGCTGCTCGCCCTCGCCGGCGTCGCCGCGCTCATCCTCGGTGCAGCCGTCCTCCGTCGCCGCCGCTGACGCACCGACCTGTCAGAACTGAGTTGTGCTCCGGCGCGACTCAGTTCTGACAACTCGGCTGGAGGGTCACTGCTGCCAGACCCGGAGGTATTCCATCCGGACTGCGGCGCCGTCGAGATACATGCCGATCGGCTGGTTGTCGTAGCGGATGCCCTGGTAGGTGCCAGGGGCGGCGCCGGCCGCCGTCTGGGTGATCAGCCGGTCGTCCGAACCGTCCTCGGCGACGCGGTGATAGACGCTGATCCGGCTGTCGTACCAGGTGATCTTGAACGACCGATAGGTCTCGATCGGCGTCGCATACTGGACGTTGGCCAGCGTCGTGTATTCGTGGCCGAACTCCCGCTGGATCGTGACGTAGCCGGACTTGCGGATCAGCAGCACGGCGTAGTTGTAGTCGTTGCTGTAATGACCGAGCAGCACCTTGAGCCCGCCGTTCGACGACCGGGTCACACCGTCGACGACCTGACCGGCCAGCGGGTCGTACCAGAGGGTCCGGCCGCGCACGGTGACCGCATAGTTCTGCTGGAAACTGCGCCGGGAGCGGACCCGGACCCGGCGCACGTTGTGGCCCCAATCGCCACGGTGGAAGGGATCGCTGTAGCTGCCGTTCTCGACACTGCCGACCGTGCCGTCGTGCACCCACAGCCCGCCCCTGACGTTGGTGGCCGCGTAGGTGATCAACTCCGGGCCGTCGGAGTAGTTGCTGTCGTCGCCGTAGGTCGTCGCGTTGCGGAACATGTCGTACGTCGTGGCGGCCGTGGCCGGGACGGTGCCGGCCCAACCGCCGGCACTGGCCAGCGCCAGGCCGCCGGTCAGGCCGAGACCGAGCACGCGTCGGCGGTTCAGGCCGGTCGGGGTCGAAGGGAGTGGCTGATCAGGCATCGAAACCTCCTCGCAGCGGGGAGCGCCGCTGCTCTCCCGATGCTCACAGCCTGAGCTGCAACCGATTGCATGTCAAGGCTTGCGGCAAGGTCTCAATTCCGCCGACCCGTCACATCCGCGGGCACTCTGTCGGCGTGTCGCAGCGGATGTGACGGCTCGACCGCGCGACAGCGGCCATATCCCCCGCTGGGGAAGGGGTCTCTTCCCTGCGGAAGGTCCCTCCCTTTCCGACGGAAGGTTCCTGAACGGGAGGTCCCTCCCTTTCTGACGGACGACCTTCCGTGAGAAAGGGAGAGATCTCCCGTTGGAGAGGGCAGGCACCGTCCTGTCCCTGCCCGGTGGATCGACCCGTCACATCGGCTGCGACACGCCGCAAAAATGGCCGCGGATGTGACGGGTCGGCGGAAGTTGGGTGGGGTCAGGGGAGGGTGGGGAGGGGGAGGCCGAAGCCGGGGCGTTCGGGGACGGTGACGTGGCCGTCGGTGAAGGCGTACGGGCTGGGGTCGACGCCGTCGGTGGATCCGGGTACGCCCTCGACGATGGCGATGTTGCCCAGGCCGGCGGCGAACTGCGCCGCGTAGAGGGTCTTCAGCGGTCGGCCCCAGGCGTGCGGCGAGGCGGCGACGCCGATCCGGACCAGCTCGGGCATGATCGCCCGCCACCGGGTCAGACCGTAGCTGATCACGTCCATCAGCATCACGTCGAGGTGGCCGGCGGCGGCGATCGGCAGCAGTTGATCAAGGTCGGGGTGGAACTCGCCGTCGGCGATTCGGGTCGTCGGGCTCAGCTCGTTCAGCGCCTTGCGCAGGCCGGCCAGATCATCGGCGTCGTCGGCGAACGGCTCCTCGACCCAGTAGAGATCGCAGTCGGCGACGCCCTCCAGATACTTGGTGAAGCCGGCCAGATCGTAGCCGTCGTTGGCGTCGACCAGGATCTTGGCGTCCGGATAGGCCTCACGCACCGCCCGGGTCACCTCCCGATCGCGTTGATCACCGGCGGCCCGGTCCATCCAGATGTTGCCGCGGCCGATCTTGAGCTTGAACGACCGATGTCCGGTCGCGGCGTCGGCGGCACAGTTGGCCAGCGCCGCCTGGATGCCGCGCGGCGACTCCTCCGGATCAAGATCATCGAAGTAGATCGCGCCGTCGTAGACCTCGACCGTGGTCGCCCCGGCGCCGCCGAGCATCCGGTACACGGGCAGGTCGAGCAGCACTCCGGCCAGGTCGTGCAAGGCGATGTCCAGCCAGTGCAGTGACCGGTCGGTGACCCCGGTGGCCGGGTCGATCAGCTCCGCGACCGGGCGGCCGATCACGGCTGCCGGATCGCCCCCGGCGCCCTCGAACACGCCCCAGCCGACGCTGCCGTCGGTCGCCTCGATGATCGCGATCGAGGTCTCGCCGCCGTCGCCGTGGTGGCCCAACCGGGCGTTGCGGCCGACGGTGCGGAGATAGCGGGTGCGCAGTTTCGCCGTCCGGACGGCGGCGACGGCGACATCGGGAATGATCACGAGATTCCTCCAAGGACTCGATTCGATGGGTCGGCAGCGAGATAGCCGAGTTCGGCCGAGATGCCGGCCGTGGTGGTCCGCACCGCGTCGATGATCGCGCGCTGCGCGGACCTGATCCGGTCAGTCGGGCCGGCCACGCTGAGCGCCGCGACCGGGGTGCCCGCGGCGTCCCGGATCGGGGCCGCGACGCAACGCACGCCCGGCTCCCGCTCCGCGTCGTCGATCGAATAGCCGCGCTTGCGGTCCTGCCGGATCGCCGTGATCAACGCTTCCCGCGAGGTGATCGTCGTCGGCGTGAAGCCGGCCAGGTCGAGCCGGGCGATCACCGCCGCGGCCTCCTCCTCGGGCAGCCCCGAGAGGTAGGCCTTGCCCAGCCCGGAGGCGTGCAGCGGCGCCCGGCCGCCCAGCTTGGACGACACCTTCACCACCTGCGGCCCGACCTCCTGCATCGCATAGACCAGCTGATCACCGTCCGGCACCGCCACGAACGACGTCTCTGCGGTCAGCGCGACGATCCGGACCAGGTGGGCCGGGGCGATCTTGAAGAGGTCGAGTCCTTCGAGGGCCTGCAATCCGACCCGGACCGCCACCGGGCCGAGCCGAACCCGGTTGTCGCCGGTCTCGGCCAGGTAGCCGCGATCCCGGAGCTGAGCCACGATCCGATAGCCGGCGCTCTTGCTGAGCTGCAGTTGCTGGCACAACCTCGCCACGGTCACCTCGCCCGACTGGGCGACGAACTCGATGATGTCCAGGCCGCGGGCGAGGGTGCCCGCGGTGCCCTGATTGTCCTCGCGCATCCCAGCATCATCCCCTGTCCGCGATGCGGGTCCCGCAACCCATGAGCCGGTCAGCCCTTCAGTCCGGACTGGGCCACGCCGGCGATCACGTACCGCTGCAGGAATCCGAACAGGATCAGCACCGGCACGCTGGCCAGCACCGCGCCGGCCATGATCACCGGATACTCGGTGCCGTAGGCACCCTTGAGCGTCGCCAGGCCGGCCGGCAGGGTCAGGTTCGCCGGATTGAACAGGACGTAGAGAGGCCAGAGGAAGTCGTTCCAGCTGGCCAGGAAGGTGAGCACGGTGAGGGTGGCCAGCGGCGCCTTGCACAGCGGCAGGATCACCCGGAGGAAGATCTGCACCCGGTTGGCGCCGTCGATCAGGGCTGCCTCCTCCAGTTCGCCGGGCAACGAGAGGAAGAACTGGCGCAGGAAGAACACGCCGAACGCACTCGCCGCCCCCGGCACCACCAGCGCCCAGATCGTGTCCAGCCAACCCAGACCGTCGACGATCAGGTAGTTCGGCATCAGGAAGATGAAACCCGGCACGAACAGGGTGGCGATGATCATCGCGAACGCGATCTTCTTGCCACGGAAGGACAGCCGGGCCAGTGGGTAGGCCGCGAGCGAGGAGGTGATCAGGACCAGCGCGGTGTGCAGTACGGCAACGCCGATGCTGTTCGCCAACCAGCGCAGCACCGGAGCCTGGGCGTCGGCGAACAGGGTCTGGTAGCCATCGAAGGTCGCCGGGTCCGGGATCCACTGCGGCGGGGTCGCGGTGGCGCCGCCTTCGGTCTTGAACGAGGTGACGATCATCCAGAGCAGCGGGGCGAGGAAGATCACCGACAGCACCAGCAGGGCGGCGTAGAGCAGGATGGAGCTGCCGAGTTGGCTGGGCTGGCGGGCCGGACCGGTCGCGGTGCGGGCTGACCCGGGCTTGCCCTTCGACGGGCTCAGGGGACGTTCGGTCGTGGTCGTCATGATCAGACACCTTCCTTCTGTCGCAGCAGGAAGAAGTTGAGCGCACTGATCCCGATCAAGATCACGGTCAGCAGATAGCTCATCGCCGATCCGGCGCCGATCCGGAACTGCTCCAGCCCGACCTGGGCGATGTACATGATCGCGGTCCGCGTCTCGTTGGACGGGTTGCCGCTGGTCAACAGGTAGGACTGACCGAACATGTTGGCCGAGGCCAGGATCGTCATTGTGATCACGAACAGCATGACCGGCCGCAGGCTCGGCAGCGTGACATGCCAGAACTCCTGCCACGGTCCGGCGCCGTCAACCTTGGCCGCGTCGTACAGGCTCGGGTCGACGCCCTGCAGCCCGGCCAGATAGACCACCGAGTTGAACCCCATCGTCCACCAGATCGTCACGCCGACCAGTGACACCCAGACCCAGGGCAGCGACGTCAGCCAGGCCGTCTTGTCTTCCAGGCCGAGCAGCGACAGGTAGTAGTTGATCAAGCCGGTGTTGGTGTTCAGCAGATACTGCCAGAGCAGCGCGATCACGCTCACGCCGAGCACGTACGGGGCGAAGAACAGAGCCCGGAACAGGGTCCGGCCGCGGAATCGGCGATCGAGCAGCAGCGCCAGCCCGAGCGGGATGATCACCAGCAGCGGCACCGAGAAGATCACGAACTTGCCGGTGGCCAGCATGCTCTCCCAGAACTGCTGGGCCACCAACGCGTCCGGGGTGAACAGCTGGAGATAGTTGCCGAGCCCGACGAACGGCCGGGCCGGCAGGAAGAAGTCCCAGTTGTGCAGGCTGATCCAGAGCCCGTACAGCGCCGGGGCCAGCACGAACACCCCGAAGATGATCATGAACGGGGCCAGGAAGAGGTACGGGGTCCACGGCTTGGCCCGATACGGAGCCAGCCGCCGGCCGGCCGGACCGGGCTGCCGGGTCGCGGTCGCGATGGCCATGTCAGTTCCCCCGATACTTGGTCAGGTTCTCCTCGAGCAGGAACCGCGCCTGCCGGGCCGCCGTCGCCAGGGCGTCCGGCACCGACAGGTTGCCGAGCAGGGCGTCGCCGATGGCCGGATAGAGGATGGTCGTCTGCACCTCGGCGATGCCCGGGATCAACGGGTAGAAGTGGATCGCGTCGATGCCGGTGGCGATGCTGGCCTGCGCGGTCAGTTCGGTGAACCCAGGATCGCGCAGCACCGGCAGCCGGGCCGGGATCGGGCCGGCCGCGGCCCAGCCCAGCGAGTTCTGGGTGATCCAGCCGAGGAAGGTGACGGCCGCCCGGACCCGATCCGGGTCGAACCGGTGCTGCCGGGTGATCACGAACTGGTGCGAGCCGCAGAACGACGCCGACTGGCCGCCGATCGCCGGCAGCGGAGCGGCACCCCAGTCGAGATCGTCGACTTTGCCGAGGTCGTTGATCAAGGCGCCGGGCCCGCCCCAGAGGAACGCGTTCTGGTCGTTCTTGAACGCAGTGTTGGCATCCGAGCCGCTGACGTTGCGCGGGCTGAAGCCGGATTCGATCAACGTCCGCTGCCAGTTCAGCGCTGCCCGGCCGGCGTCGGAGTCGAACAGGGCCGCCGAACCCGCCTCGTCGTAGTGGGTGCCGCCGTGCTGCCAGAGCAGCGAGTCGAAGCCGCGGCCGACGCCCTGCGGATCGACAGCCGGCAGCCAGTGGCCCTGGATCCCCTTGCCGCGCAGAGTTTCCAGGGCGGCGAGATAGGCGTCGCCGGTCTGCGGCGGCTGGTCCGGATCGAGCCCGGCCTCGCTCAACACCCGCCGGTTGTAGAACAGCGAGTCGGGCCAGACGTCCAGCGGCACCGAGTATCGGCGCCCGTCCAGGACGCCGGAGTGCCAGACCGTCGGCGAGTAGTCGGACTCGGTCAGGCCGAGGGTCGGCATGATCGAATCGACCGGAGTGATCACGCCGCGGACCGCGTTGGTGGCGACCTGGAAGTTGTGCATCAGGCCCAGATCGGGCGCCAGCCCGCTGGCCACGGCGGCCGGGAACTTCTGGTAGAAGTTCGTCCACGGCAGCGCGTACATCTCCACCGTGATGTTCGGATGCTGGCCGGTGAACTCGGTCAGCAACTTCCGCATCACCGGGCCGTCGCCGCCGGTCAACCCGTTCCAGAACCGCAGCGTGAGCGGCGGCCCGTTGTAACCGCCGCTGACCTCGGGCAGTTCGGTGGTCGAGTCGAAGCCGGCGCAGCCGGTGAGCAGACCGGCGGTGCCCAGCCCGGCCGCTCCGGTGAGCCGGAGCAGTGTCCTGCGATCCAGGGTGCGGTCGAGCCGTTGAGTCATGGACCCAGCTCCAGTGGTAGTCCCGATGGTTGGCACTGAGGTGCCGATGGCAGGGAAGGCTAGTAGCGGCCCGCGCCATCGTCAATGGAGGGTTCCGGCCTGGTGGGACGGCAGCAGCCTCGGCCCGGATCGGGCCTTAGGGTGGGGCGATGGCATTGATCAACTGCGACTTCTTCTCCGACGCGCTCGAGGTCGGCACCTCGATGACCGTGATCCTGCCCCAGTCGACCGAGGAGCAGATCGGCGTCTCGCCCGCCCGGCGGCGGACGGATTTCCCGGTGCTCTACCTGCTGCACGGCCTGTCCGATGATCACACCGCGTGGCTGCGCTACACCAGCATCGAGCGGTACGCGGCGGCCGCCGGGCTCGCGGTCGTGATGCCGGCGGTCCATCGCAGCTTCTACGCCGACGAGGCGCACGGTCATCGCTACTGGACCTTCGTCGCCGAGGAACTGCCGGAGATCGTCGCGTCGTTCTTCAAGATCTCGACCGTGCCCGCGGAAACCTACGTCGCCGGCCTGTCGATGGGCGGTTACGGCGCACTGAAGCTCGGCCTGACCCACCCGGGTCGGTTCGGTGCCGTCGCCAGCCTGTCCGGCGCCGTCGACGTCCGGCAACTCGCCGTCCGGTCCGAACGTGCCGAACTGTTCCAGCGGGTCTTCGGCGGCACGATCTCCGACAGTGACGACCTGTTCGCCCTGCTCGAGGCCGCCGGACCGGGCAGCGTTCCGCCGCTCTACATCTCCTGCGGCACCGAGGAGGAGCGACTGATGCCGCCGAACCGGCGGCTCGCGGAATCGGCGAGCGCGCGTGGCATCGAGGTGCGGACCGACTTCCGGCCCGGCGTGCACGAGTGGGGTCTGTGGGACGCCGTGATCCCGAACGTGATCGACTGGCTGCCGCTGCCGGGTCGATCCTGAGCCCGTGTCGATCATGACCGTCCTCGTCGTCGGCGGCAGCGGCCTGCTCGGGCGCGAGCTGGTCCGGCGGTCGTCGGCGGCCGGTGATCAGGTGATCGCCAGCTACCTGACCCGACCGGCTGAGGCCGACGGTGCCGACTGGCGACCGCTCGACCTGCGTGACCGACGGGCCGTTGATCAACTGCTGGCGGCGGTCCGGCCGGATGTGGTGATCAACGCCGCGTACCAGCAACACGACTGGGCCAGCACGGCCGACGGCGCGGTCCAGCTGGCGGTCGCCGCGGTCAGGATCGGCGCGCGACTGGTGCAGGTCTCCAGCGACGCGGTCTTCTCCGGTACGGCAGCGCGCTACCCCGAGACCGCCGTGCCCGATCCGATCACCCCGTACGGTGCTGCCAAGGCCGCCGCCGAGACCGCGATCAAGATCATCGATCCGACGGCGGTGATCGCCCGCACGTCCTTGATCATCGGTGATCATGGTTCACCGCAGGAGCGGCTGGTGCATGCCCTGGCCAGCGGCGAGGCGACCGGTGGCCTGTTCACCGACGACGTCCGCTGCCCGATCCACGTCACCGACCTGGCCGCCGCCCTGCTCGAGCTCGCCGGCTCCGATCAGAGCGGCGTCCGGCACGTTGCCGGGGCGGATGCCGTCAGCCGCTACGAGCTCGGCGTCCTGATCGCCCGCCGCGACGGACTCGACCCGGCCGCTCTCCCCACCCGGACCCGGGCCGGCAGTGGCATCGCCGGCCCGCTCGACGTACGCCTGGACTGCACCGCCACGCAGCAGCGATTGCAGACGAAGCTGCGGGGCGCGCGGGAGTTCCTCGCCGGCTGAGTGAACCGGAGCGTGGCCGCGCTCGGGTGTCCGCGCTCAGTGCCAGGATGGGGTCATGCCCGATGCCCTGCTGGACCGGGCGCTCTACTCCTACGCGGAGGTGGACCGCCTCGTCGGCCTGTCCGCCGGCACCGCGCACCGGTGGCTGGAGGGCTATCGGCAGCGCGGTCGTGGCTATCCGCCGGTGTTGCGGCCGGCGGCGACCGGCTCGACCGCGGTGACCTGGGGTGAGCTGGTCGAGGCGTGGCTGCTGGCGGAGTTTCGCCGCCGGGTGCCGGTTCAACGGTTGCGGCCGGCGGTCGTTCGACTCCGCGAAGAGTTCGGACCGTATCCACTGGTGCGGGCGCGACCGTTCCTCGAGATCGAAGGTCGCGAACTGGTCCGGATCGTCCAAGATCAGCACGGGCCGGACAGCCCACAGGATTCAATCGTGGTCCGTAACGGTCAGCACGCCCTGGCCGATTCCACGGAACGGCGCCGTTCGGCGGTCGAATCCCTGGACGGCATCGTGGTGCGCCTCCGACCGGACCCGCGCACCCCAGCGGTGGTGATCGATCCGCGCCATGCCTTCGGACAACCGGCGATCCGCAATGTGTCCACCCTCTCGCTGGCCGAGGACGCCAGGGCCGGCGCCGGTCGGCAGGAGTTGGCCGACCGCCACGGCCTCACGGTCGACGAGGTCGATGAGGCCGTTCGGTTCGAGGATCACCGGGATTCCTGAGCCTGTCGAAGGGACGTGAGTGGAACGAAACCCTCTCGTCCCCCTCGTTGAAGGCGGGCGGCATCGCCCCTTTCGACAGGCTCAGGGAGCGGAACCACTCCCCGACTGTGGTTCAGCCGGCGTGCGCCGGAGTCCGTACCGCTCGGCGCTCCCGGTGGAGGGTGTGCGTCGCGGTGACGCCCATCTCCCGGCCGGCGTCGGTGAGCACGTCGCCGAGTCGGCCGACGATCTCGTCCAGCAGGTCGCGGTCGCTGATCAGCGGCGGGGCGATCTGGACGACGCTGTCGCCGCGGTCGTCGGGGCGGGCGATCAGGCCGGCTTCGCGCAGCCGCTGCGGGAGGTAGTCGCGGAGCAGCCGATCCCGTTCGGCCTGGTCGAAGCGGGTGGCCCGGTCGTCCTTCACCAGTTCGACGGCCCAGAAGAAACCGCGGCCGCGGACGTCGCCGACGATCGGCAGGTCGCGCAACCGAGCCAGCTCGGCGGTGAGGTGCCCTTCCAGGGATCGGACGTTCTCCATGATCCGGTCGCGCTCGATGATCTCGATGTTGCGGAGCGCGATCGCGGCGCTGAGCGGATGGCCGCCGAAGGTGATGCCGTGCCGGAACGGCCGGCCCGCGGCCATCATCGGCTCGGTCACCCGGGACCGGGCCAGCACGGCACCCATCGGCGCGTAGGCCGAGGTCAGCCCCTTCGCCACGCTGATCAGGTCCGGCGCGACGGATTCCCGGGTGCTGCCGAACCATTCGCCCAGCCGGCCGAACCCGGTGATCACTTCGTCGGCCATCAGCAAGATCCCGTACCGGTCGGCGATCCGGCGCAGCCCGGTCCAATAGCCCGGCGGCGGCACCAGGCAGCCGCCGGAATTCTGCACCGGCTCGGCGATGATCATGGCCACCGATTCCGGCCCGGCCGCCAGCACCGCGTCCTCGACCTCGGCCAGCAGCCGGTCCCGGAACGCCTCGGGGTCCGCGCCGTCCGGAGCTCGGAACGCGTTGGTGTTGGAGACATGGGTGACGTCGATCGGCGGGGCTCCGAAGCCTTCGGAATATCCGGGCAACCCGGTGAAGGACAGGGCGCCGAGGGTGACGCCGTGGTAGGCGGTCTTGCGCGCGATCGCCTTGGTCCGTTGCGGTTGGCCGAGGGCGAGGAAGTGTTCCCGGGCGAGCTTCCAGGCGGCCTCGACCGATTCGGAGCCGCCGCTGGTGAAGAACGCCCGGTAGTCCTCGGCGGGAGCTCGCGCGCAGACCTGCTCGGCCAGCTCGATCGCGGTCGGATGGGCCGTCGCCCAGGTCGTGTGGAAGGCCAGCGTGGTCAGCTGGGTCGCCGCGGCCTCCGCCATCTCCCGCCCGTACGAATAGCCGAGCTGGGCACAGAACAAGCTGGAGAGCGAGTCGATGTAGCGGCGTCCCTCGGTGTCGAACACGTACGGTCCCTCGCCGCGTTCGATCACCAACAGATCGTCCACCCGCTGCTTCGAGAAGTGCAGCAACAGATGGTCCCGGGCCTTCTCCTGTAATGCGTCGTGAGTCATTGCTGTTGTGATCCCCTGTCCCCTGATCCCCGAGGTCGATCGTCTGCCGCCACCGTAATCGGGGGCGCGGACAGTCGGCGTGCGAATGTGTGAGGCTCCCATCGTGCGCCGAATGTGCGCCGACGTCGAGGGGTTCGGCCCGCCCCGTGGGAAATGTCTTCGACCGAACCGAGAGAATTGCTGCTCGGCGAGGGCGCTGACGAACCGACGAAGGGCTGACCCGGCATGGATCTTCGAGCACGCGAGGCGACCGGATTCCAGGAATCGGCGCCGTACGATCCCAAGATCGATCTGCGGACCGACTTCGTGATGGCGTACGGCTTGGACGACACGACCGCGGATCGGATCGCCCGCTGGCGCGCGGCCGGCTATCGGGTGCACCTGATGACCGGCATCTCCTGGGGCAAATACCAGGACTATCTGGACGGCCGCTGGGACGGCGCGGACCACTGGGACGACGCGCAGACCGACCGGGACGGCAGGCCGATCCTGCACGGCAAGAGCGCCGACATCCCTTACCTGGTGCCGACGCTGGCCTTCACCGAATACCTGATCGAGAAGCTCCGGCCGATCATCGCGCTCGACGTCGAGGGGATCCAGCTGGAGGAGCCCGAGTTCTGGGCCCGTGGAGGCTATGCGCCGTCGTTCCAGCGGGAGTGGCAGGCGTACTACGGCGAGCCGTGGCAGCCGCCGCACTCCGGCCCCGAGGCGCACTACCGGTCCGGCCAGTTGATGCAGCATCTGCTGACCCGCAGCCTGGACCGGGTCACCACCGTGCTGCGGGACGAGGCGCTGCGGCTCGGCCGGGACATCCGCTGCTACATCCCGACCCACAGCCTGCTCAACTACACCCAGTGGCAGATCGTCAGCCCCGAGTCGAAGCTTCGTGATCTTCCCGGCGTGCACGGCGCGATCGCCCAGATCTGGACCGGCACCTCGCGGACGCCGAACGTCTACGCCGGCCGGCACGCCGAACGGACCTTCGAGACGGCCTATCTGGAGTACGGCATCGCGCAGGACCTGACCCGCGGCACCGACCGGACGCTGTGGTTCCTGCACGACCCGATCGAAGATCATCCCGGCCGCACCTGGGAGGACTACCGGGCCAACTATCACCGCACCCTGGTGGCGTCGCTGCTGCATCCGGGAGTGAGCCGGTTCGAGGTGGCGCCGTGGCCGCGACGGATCTTCACCGGGAAGTATCTGCGGGAGGGCTCGGCCGAGCGGGTCGGCATCCCGGCCGAGACCGCAACGTCCTATCTGATCACCATGAACGCGCTTCGTGATCTTGATCAGCCCGAGCTGTTCGAGCGGGAGCACGGGCCGCGGATCGGGGTGCTGCTGTCCGACACGGCGATGTTTCAGCGTTGGCTGCCCGGGTCGGAGGATCCGGAGAAGTACGACGGTCTGCAGGATGCGCCCGGCCCGCAGTCGCGGAAGTTGCTGGACTTCTCGCCGTTCTACGGGCTCGCCCTGCCGCCGCTGTTCGAGGGGCAACGGGTGGTGCCGGTACAGCTCGAGTTGCTGCTGACCGATCCCGGGCTGCTGGACGAGTTCGACGTGGTGCTGGCCAGCTATGAGTTCCAGAAGCCGAGCACTACCGCGATCAACGACGCCCTGGCCGGTTGGGTGCGGCGCGGCGGCGCTCTGCTCTACGTCGGCGACGGGTCGGACCCGTTCCACCAGATCCGGTCCTGGTGGACCGGCCACTATCCGACGGCCGCCCATCACCTGGCCGAGTCGCTCGGCGTCGATCATGATCAGGACGGTGCGGTGGCGGTCGGCGACGGCCTGGCCCGGTTCGTCGCCACCGATCCGGCCCGGTTCACCGAGAGTCCGGCCGCTGCCGCGGCGCTGGTCGATCTGGTCCGCGGGTTGGCCGGACTAGCCGGGCATCCGTGGCAGACCGGGAACTGGTTGTCGGTCCGCCGGGGCCCGTACCTGATTGGCGCGGTGCTGTCCGAAGCGACCGAGTCGTACGCGCAGTCCGGCCGCTGGCTGGATCTGCTGGACCCCGAGCTACCGGTGATCACCGAGCTCGACCTGCCGCCCGGCGGCGTGGTCTGGCTCCGCGATCTCGATCATGAGCCCGAGAACGGACAGGTGCTGGCTTCGGCCGGCCGGGTCCTCGATCACCAGGCCACCGACGGCGGGCTCTCGTACCGCTGCGAGGCGCCGGCAGGCATCGGCGTGATCACCGCGCTCCGGGTCGTCGAGGCTCCGACCGAGGTCCTGATCGACGAGTCCGTGAGTGCCGACTGGCGGCATGATCATGAATCCGGCGTGCTCTGGGTACGCCATCCCGGCGCGCCGGCCGGCACCGCGGTGATGATCACGACCGGTTGAACGGGTGGGGACGCTCGGGTGATCGTTCCCTGAGCCCGTCGAAGGGCCAGCCAGGTGTCACCCGATCCCGGTGGGAAGCAAGATCGAGAAGGGCAGGGAAACGATCATCGGACCTGCCCTTCGACAGGCTCAGGGAACGAACACCCAAACCTTCCGTGCGCCAGTCAGGGAATGAACAGCCAAGCCTGCCGTGCACCAATCAGGGCACGAGCACCCGAAACCGGCGTAGTTCAAGCAGGCGAAACCGGCGCACCCGACGGCGCTGGGGCTAGGGTGCGTCGGGTGATGGTGGCGGAGGATGTCCTGGGGGTGCTGACGGTGCTGCGGGAGGTCGGCGCGGAGGTCTGGATCGGGGGTGGCTGGGGGATCGATGCGCTGGTCGGTGAGCAGACCCGGGAGCACCGTGATCTTGATCTGATGCATCGCCAGGAGCAGGAACCGGCGGCGGTCGCGGTGCTGGCCGCGGCCGGATTCGTGGAGACACTCGACTGGCGGCCGATCCGGTTCGTGGTCAGCCATCCGGACGGGCGTGAGCTCGACCTGCATCCGCTGGTGTTCGCGGCGGACGGCTCCGCCGTCCAGGCCTCGCCGGATCCCGAGACCCCGTTTCGCTATCCGGCCTCGTGCTTCGTCAGCGGGATGATCAACGGGACCGAGGTCCCGTGCCTGTCGGCCGAACAGCAGGTCTACTTCCACCAGGGCTACGAGAAGACCGACCGCGACCACCACGACCTCGCCCAACTCCGCCGAAAGCTCCCCCACCTGCCGACAAGGGGGTGCGCTTAGGGCGTGTCTAGTCGGGGTCAGGGTCGCTGGCGCGGGCCTCGGTGCAGGCGATGCCCAGGCGTTGCAGCACGGCCTCGCTGATCTCGGACAGGGCCTCGAGCTGATCATGGTCGAGGGCGTCGACCAGGTGTTCGCGGACCCGATCCTGTTGGAACCGGTCCGCGGTCCGCTGGGCGGACCGGCCCTTGGCGGTCAGCACGATGACGGTGCTCCGCGAGTCCTCGACGCACTCGGTCCGGCGGACCAGACCGCGTTGTTCCATCCGGCGCAGCTGGTGGGACAGCCGGCTCTTCTCCCAGGCCAGCTCCCACCGCAGGTCACGGGCGCGGAGGGTGGTGCTCGGCGCCGCGGCCAGCGCGGCGAGGATCTCGGAGTCCGCCTCGGACAGGCCGGTCGCCTGGGTCAGCTCGCGGCCCAGCACGCCGATCAGTTGCGCCTGCATGCGGTGGAACCGGCGCCAGGCATCCACCTGGGCCGGTGTGAGCGAGCCGCCGCGGACCATGGGACAAACTGTAGCTCGGTTCGGTTGATGTATCATCCAGATTAGGTTGATGCATCAACACAGGAGGAGAGCGGGATGGCGGATTACGGTCACGAACTGCAGTTCGGTGGGTTCCTGACCCCCGACGCGGGGGATCCGGATCGGGTGGTCGACCTGGTCCGGCTGGCCGAGCAGTCCGGTCTGGAGCTGGTCTCCTTCCAAGATCATCCGTACCAGGCGGCCTTCCTCGACACCTGGACCTTGATCAGCTATGTCGCCGGCCGGACCGAACGGATCACGCTGGCCGGAAATGTGCTCAACCTGCCACTGCGGCCGCCCGCCGTGCTGGCCCGGAGTGTGGCCAGCCTGGACCGGTTGACCGGAGGCCGGATCGAGTTGGGGCTCGGGTCCGGCGCCTTCTGGGAAGCGATCGAGGCGATGGGCGGCGAACGCCGTACGCCGGGTGGGGCGGTCCGGTCCGTCGAAGAGGCGATCATGATCATGCGCGAGCTGTGGGACGATTCGCAGCGCGGCGGCGTCCGGGTCCGCGGCCGGATCTACCGGGTCGACGGGGCCAAACGTGGCCCGGCCCCGGCTCACCGGGTGCAGATCTGGCTCGGCGCGTACAAGCCGCGAATGCTCGAGCTGACCGGCCGGCTGGCCGACGGCTGGCTGCCGACGCAGTCCTACCTGCAGCCCGGCGATCTGGCCCGGAGCAACAAGATCATCGACGAGGCGGCGATCGCGGCCGGCCGGCAGCCGGGCGACGTCCGCCGGCTGCTCAACGTCGACCGGGCGGAGCCGGAGCGGCTGGCCGAGCTGGCGCTGACCGAGGGGATCGGCACCTTCATCGCCATGATCGACGACCCGGGCGCGCTGCAGCGCTTCGCGACCGAGACCGCCCCCGCGGTACGTGAGCTGGTCACCGCCGCGCGCCGGGAAGGTGCCGGCGGTCAGCCGTCGGCGCCCGACGCGACGGCCGGATCGGGCCCGGCGGCATCCGGTGTTGTCCGGCCGAGCGGTGGGCAGTCGGAGGTGTTCGACCGGCTCGGCGTCCGGCCGACCCCGGACGACGGCAGCCGGCTACTGCCCGACCAACCCTGGGACGAGGCGATCCGGCCGCATCGCACCCCCGCGGCGGAGGAGACCTACAGTGCCCAGGGCAGTGCGGTGGCCGGGCACCTGGTCGAGGTCCATGATCATCTCCGACAGGAGCTGGAAACGGTCCGGGACCTGGTCGAGCAGGTGAAGCAGGGCACGATCGACGCAGCCCGGGCCCGGTCCGTGATCAACGAGTTGACCCTGAAGCAGAACAACTGGGCGATGGGCGCCTACTGCGCCTCGTACTGCCGGGTGCTGACCCAGCACCACACGATCGAGGATCGCAGCCTCTTCCCGCACCTGCGCGAATCGGACCCGGAGCTGGCGCCGGTGCTGGATCGGCTGACCGAGGAACACCAGGTCATCCACGGCGTCCTGGAGGAGTTGGACCGGCGGTTGGTCGAGCACCTCAAGGCGCCCGGGGAGTTCACCGAGCTGCAGCACGCCGTCGACCGGCTCACCGACACGTTGCGATCACACCTGTCCTACGAGGAGCACGAGCTGGTCGAGCCGCTGGCGCGGGCCGGGATGTACGCCGGTCAGGTCTGACGACCGGTGCCGCCCGCAGGGTCGGGGAAATCCGAGCCGGGACTGACCGGCCTGATCTTCCCCGATCCGGGCGAGCTAGGCCGGAGCGTTCCTCCGGCTGCCAGCGGCGTGGGCCTGCGCGCTGGGCGACAGGCGGCCGACGATCGCCGGCGCCTCATGCACGAGCGTGTCGTCGGTCAGCGCCTCGATCATGAACAGCGCGAAGTCCACCCGCCGGGTCAGGTCGCTGGCCAGCACCGGATCGCCGACGTGCCGGCTCCACACCGGCAGTCCCTGGCTCTCGCCCTCCTCGAGGTCGCTGCCCCGGACGACGGTCCACCGTCGCTCACTGGCGAAGATCCGCCGGCAGGCTTCGACCTGGTCGTCGATGTCGACCAGCCGGAGCAGCCGGGCCAGTCGGCCGGCCACTCGGACGGCGATCTTGAACAGTCGCGAGTACTGGTCCTGGCCGTCCCGGGTGATGTGCCAGCCGCAGGAGAAGATCAGCCGGGCGTCGGGCTCGGCGAAATCGAGCACCGCCTGCGCCGTACCCGATGAATACTGCCGCACGCCCCACGGGACCAGCACCGCCAGCACTCCGTCGCAGCCGGCGACCGCCCGCCGGATCAGCTCCCGGTCGTTGGCCGGGCCGGGCAGGATCGTGATCCGGTCCGCGACCGCGGCGAGCTTGCCGACGCTGGCCTCGCGACACACGCCGACGACCTCGTAGCCGCGGTCCAGCGCGTGCCGGACCAGGTATTGCCCGAGCCTCCCCGAGGCTCCGATGATGCAGACCTTCCGGAGCTGATGCGTGCCCATATCCCGTTCCTCACCCTCGTGCCGCGGTATCACTCGTGCCGCCGTATCACTTACGATGTAAGTAACGCTATGCTTACGTCGTAAGTTAGTCAAGCGGTGGAGGGAAATCGTGATGCGCGAGCAGAGCCAGGGCCGGCGGACCCGGGCGAAGCGGCAGCCGCTCAGCCGGGACCGGATCGTCACCGCCGCGCTGGCGCTGGCCGACGAGAAGGGGGAGGCAGGCGTCACCATGCGGGCGATCGCCGCCCGGCTGGGAGTCGAGGCGATGTCGCTCTACAACCATGTCGCCGACCGTGGCGACATCCTGAACGGGATGGTGGACGCCGTGTTCGCCGAGATCGAGCTGCCGGCGGCGACCACCGGCTGGAAGCAGGCGATGCACGACCGGGCCGCGTCGTCGCGGTCCGTGCTGCGGCGCCACCCCTGGGCCGTCGCCCTGATGGACTCCCGCACCGGCCCCGGCCCGGCCACCCTGCGCCATCACAACGCCGTGCTGGGCGCGCTGCGGGCCGGCGGATTCTCCGTCGCGATGGCCGCGCACGCCTTCTCGGTGATCGACAGCTATCTGTACGGATTCGTGCTGCAGGAGGCGGCCCTGCCGTTCGCCGGCCCCGAAGAACTCGACGAGGTCGCGACCGGAATCCTGCGGGACGGCCCGGGCGAGGACTATCCGCACCTGACCGAGCTGATCACCGAGCACGCCCTGCAACCGGGCTACGACTACGCCGACGAATTCGAGTACGGCCTCAGCCTGATCCTGGACGCCCTGCAACCCGACGAGGTCTAGGAGGGTGCCGAAGAATCCTGACCTACCGCGCGGCGCCCAGGCTCAGGGAACGGATCCACCGATCTACCGGCACCTGATCGGCCGGCCGAACCGCCAAGTTAGGCTCAGACCCATGCCCACCGAGACTTCCGGCGGCGGTCGAGTCGTGATCACCGGCGCGACCGGCGGCCTCGGCGTCTCCTTCGCCCGAGCCCTGGCGGCCGACGGCCGGGACCTGATCCTGGTCGGCCGGAACGCCGCCGCGCTGGACCAGTTGGCCGGTGAATTGGCCGGACCGTTCCGGGTCGAGGTCGAGCCGGTGATCGCGGACCTGGCCGATCCGGCCGCGGTCAGCGGCCTGGTCGCTCGGCTCGCCGCGGTGGACGTCGACCTTTTGATCAACAACGCCGGCTTCGCCCAGCACGGTCCGTACGAGCAGCTGGACCGGGCCGGGCAGCATGATCAACTCCAGGTCTGCGTGGTGGCGCTGGCCGATCTGGCGCAGGGGATCGCGCCGCAGCTGGTCCGGCGCGGCCGCGGCGGCATGATCAACGTCGCGTCCACGGCGGCGTTCCAGCCGACGCCGTACCTGACCGCGTACGCCGCCAGCAAGGCCTTCGTGCTCTCCTTCAGCCAGGCGCTGCACACCGAGTTGAAGAGCAAGGGCGTGACGGTCACCGCCCTCTGTCCCGGGCCGGTGATGACGAGATTCTGGGATCAGGTCGGATCGACCGACGGGGCCTTCGGCCAGCGACTGCCGGCCGACCGGGTGGTCGCCCAGGGGCTGGCCGGCTATCGGCGCGGGCAGCCGGTGGTGGTGCCGGGCTGGCGGAACCGGGCCACCGTGCACGCGAACCGGCTGCTGCCCCGCCGGCTCGCGGCGACGATCGCCGGGCTCGCCGTCCGGCCGCGCGGCCGATGACCGGATCCGCGGCGGGAGTTGATCATGACTGATCATTGTTGCGCGCCCGAGCGACCGGCTGGTGCGGCCAAGCCGTCACGCCGTTCGGCGGCGATCCCGGTCGACGGCCGACATCTGATCGAGCAGGCCGAGCTGCCCGGCGGTACGTTCACCATGGGTGATCAGCACGGCGACGGGTTGCCGGCCGACGGCGAAACGCCGCTGCACCAGGTCACCCTGGCGCCGTACTCGATCGACGTCACCTCGGTCACCAACGCCGACTTCGCCCGGTTCGTCGACGCTACCGGCTATCGCACCGACGCGGAGATGTTCGGCTTCTCGGCCGTCTTCCACCTCGCCGTCGCCGCCAAACCGAGCCAGATCATGAGCAACGCCGACGGCACCCCGTGGTGGATCGGCGTCCGTGGCGCCGACTGGCGGCATCCGGGCGGCCCGCTGTCCGACCTGGACGGGCTCGATGATCATCCGGCGACGCACCTCAGTTGGACCGACGCCCGCACCTACTGTCGCTGGGCCAAGCGCCGGCTGCCGACCGAGGCCGAGTGGGAGTATGCGGCCCGCGGCGGGATCGACGGTGCCCGCTATCCGTGGGGCGACGAGCTCGATGCCGACGACTGGCTGTGCAACATCTGGCAGGGCACCTTCCCCAAGATCAACACCGAGGACGACGGCTGGCTGACCACGGCGCCGGTGCGGTCCTATCGGCCCAACGGCTACGGGCTCTGGCAGACCGTCGGCAACGTCTGGGAATGGTGCGCCGACTGGTTCGACCCGCGCTACTACGGCGTCTCGCCGGACCAGGATCCGGCCGGCCCGCCCGGCGGCCGGGCCCGGGTGCTCCGCGGCGGCTCGTACCTCTGCCACGACTCCTACTGCAACCGCTACCGCAACGCCGCCCGCTCCTCCAACACCCCGGACTCCTCGATGGGCAACGCCGGCTTCCGCACCGTCGCATCCCAGTCCGCTCCCTGAGCTTGTCGAAGGGCAGGCCCGATTCCCTTGCCCTTCGACAGGCTCAGGGAACGAAACCCTCTCGCCGACTGTGACGTTCCCGGGTGGTCCACCTCACCTCGCCCCTTTCCCACCAGCCGCTCGCTGAGGTCAGTGGGAGTGGCGGCGGAGGCTGAGGCGGCGGAAGATCTCGGACCAGCGGTTCTGGTGGCTGGGCGCCGGATATTGCGGGATGAAGCCGAGCCGGAGGTAGGCGGAGATGGCGGGCAGGCGGTCGTCGTCGGTCTCCAGGACGCTCGAGGTCAGGCCGTCGGCGGCGAACCGGTGCAGGGCGGCGAGGGTCACGGTCAGGCCCAGCCCGCGGCCGCGCAGGCCGGGATCGCTGGCGATCCAGTGCAGGCAGCCGGCACCGGGATAGCGGTTCGGCAGCACCCGGGCCGAGGCGGTGGCGACGACCCGGTCCCAGCGCCGGACCAGAAAGGTGGCGTGCACGGTCGGATCGGCGAGCAACTCCTGGCGAACCCGGTCGACGGTCCAGTTCGTACCGAACGAGGCGTCCAGCAGTCGGGCGAGACCGTTCGCGTCCCGCTCCTCGGCCGGCTCCACCCCTGTTGGGACCGGCGGCAGCTCCTTCAGATGCGGCCGGCGCATCAGCAGCGACAACATTGTCGGCGGCCGATTCAGGCGGTTGCGGCGTCCCGGGCCCTGGATCTGACGCGATAGAGACTGGACGAGGCGGTGATGTAGACGTCGGTGCCGTCCGGCCCGCCGAAGCAGAGGTTGGCCGTCGTCTCCGGCAGCCTGATCACTCCCAGTTCGCGGCCGGTCTGGTCGTAGACGCCGACCCCGTACTTGGTCGAGGTCCAGATGTTGCCGTCGGTGTCGACCCGCAGCCCGTCCGGCACCCCGTCCTCGATGGTGATCAAGGTCCGGCCGTTCTTGCAGCGGCCGTCGACCAGGTCGTAGGCCCGGATGTGCCGGTTGCCGACGCCGGGATGGATGCCGGAGCCCGAGCCGGAGGAGTCGGCAACGTAGAGGATCGACTCGTCCGGCGAGAAGGCCAGCCCGTTCGGCGCCTCGATGTCCAAGATCACCGGGCGGGTGATCCCGGTCGTCTCGTCGTGGCAGAAGACGTACTGGTCCCGATACTCCCGCTCGCCCGGATGGCCTTCCACAGCAGTGGAAATGCCGTACGCGGGGTCGGTGAACCAGATCGTCCCGTCCCGGGCGACGACCACGTCGTTCGGCGAGTTGAACTGGACCCCGTTCCAGGTCTCGACGATCGCGGTGATCTCGTCGTCGTGATCACGCTCCACCCGGCGCCGGCCGTGCGAGCATTGGACCACCCGGCCCTGCCGATCCAGGGTCCGGCCGTTGGTGAACTCCGCGTTGTCGGAGTAGACGATCGTGTTGCCGTCGTCGGCGTGGAACTGCAGGATCCGGTTGTTGTGGATATCGCTCCAGCGGACGGCGCGCAGGTCCGGCAACCAGACCGGTCCTTCCGACCAGATCGCCCCGGTCCACAGCCGCTCTACGGCCGTGCCCTCGTCGATCAAACCCGCCAAGCCCTCGATCACGGGAAGAGTGTTGTCCGACATGTCCGGATTATCTCGACCCCGTGGTGTTCAGCTGCGGCAGGGTGGACAACAATGGCCGGATGGCTACTTCGACTGGTCCGATCGTCATCGTCGGGGCGTCGCTGGCCGGCGGCGCTGCGGCCGTCGCGCTTCGGGAGGGCACCTACGAAGGCGAGATCACGCTGATCGGCGCCGAGACCCACCGGCCCTACGAGCGGCCGCCCCTGTCCAAGGCGCTGCTGCTCGGTGACGCCGACGAGCCCGACTGGGTCGGCGACGAGGGCTTCTTCGACACCGCGGTGACCTGGAAGCCGGGCACCACGGTGACCGCGATCGACGCGGAGCGGAAGGCGGTCAAGGTCGGCGACGACTCCTACCCGTACCAGAAGTTGATCATCGCCACCGGCTCGACCCCGCGCCGGCTGGACCTGCCGGGCGGCGAGCTCGACGGGGTGCTGACGCTGCGCACCCTGGACGACGCCCTGGCGTTGCGGGAGCGGTTGGCCGCCGGCGGTCCGGTCGCCGTGATCGGCGCCGGCTGGATCGGCTGCGAGGCCGCTGCCGCGGCCCGGAAGCACGACGTCGCGGTGACCATGATCGCGCCCGAGAACCAGCCGCTGGTCCGGGTGCTCGGTGATCAGATCGGCGCCGTGTTCGGTGGCCTGCACCGAGAGCATGGGGTCGATCTCCGGCTGGGTGCCTCGGTGCAGGGATTCGAGGGCGACGGGTCGGTCTCCGGAGTCCGGCTGGGCGACGGCAGCGTCGTGCCGGCGCAGACCGTGGTGCTCGGGGTCGGTGCGGTGCCGAACATCGGGCTGGCCGAGGCGGCCGGGCTGGCGATCGCCGACGGCGGCGTCGCCGTCGACCCGACGCTGCGCACCTCCGAGTTCGACATCTACGCCGTCGGCGACATCGCGGCCCATGATCATCCGCGCTATCGGGGCCGGGTCCGGGTCGAGCACTGGGCCAACGCCAAGGATCAGGGCGCGCACGTGGCCCGCAACGTGCTCGGCGCCGAGGCGCCCTACCAGGCGAGCCCGTACTTCTTCACCGATCAGTACGATCTCGGCTGCGAATACCGCGGCCTGGCCGACCCGGAGCATGATCAACTCGTGGTCCGCGGCGACCTGGCCGGCCGGGAGTTCATCGCCTTCTGGCTGCGCGACGGCGCCGTCGTCGCGGCGATGAACGTCAACGACTGGGATCACGGTGACGCCCTCGGCGCCCTGGTCGACTCCGGCCGGCGGGTCACCGAGGACGAGTTGATCAACGGGACTCTCTGATCTCAGGGACAATGGGTGACGCTCCCTTCGGCAAGCTCAGGGAATGAACATCCAATCGTCCCCTCCGCAAAGCTCAGGACAACGCCTTTCCCGAAGTGCCGCCGATTGGTTACCCGGTGGCCACCTGGCTGACGTTCAGGCGTCGGGCTGGAGGCGCACCGTGCGGTCATGGGGACTACTCGGGGGCCTTCGCGCCGTACGTTGATCAAAGCCGGGCTGGCGATGTCGACCACCGCGGGGCTGGCGATGTCGACCAGGACTGCGGCGGCGGCGCCGTCACCGCGGCAGAATCCGTTCACGCTGGGGGTCGCCTCGGGTGATCCGTGGCCGACCAGCGTGATCCTGTGGACCAGGCTGGCGCTGGACCCGCTGGCCGCCGACGGTCGTGGCGGCATGCCGGGCCGAGACTACGAGCTGATCTGGCAGGTGGCGAAGGAGCCGTCGTTCCGCTCGGTGATCAAGTCCGGCCGGGCCGTGGCCAAGGCGGAGTTCGCGCATGCGGTGCACGTCGAGGCGACGGGGCTGGAGCCCGGCCGGGAGTACTGGTACCGGTTCCGGCAGGGCACGCACCTGTCCGAGCCGGCGCTGACCCGGACCGCACCGGCCCGGGGTGAGTCGCCGGCGTCGTTGGCCATGTCGTTCGTCTCCTGCTCCCAGTACGAGCACGGCTGGTTCACCGCCTATCGGCGGCTGGCCGAGGACCAGCCGGAGTTGATCTTGCATCTCGGCGACTACCAGTACGAGTACACGGCCGGCGCCTACGTCGCGCCGGGCGGCAACGTCCGTGATCATGCCGGGCCGGAGACCACCGACCTGGCCACCTATCGGCAGCGGCACGCGCAATACAAGTCCGACCCGGATCTGCAGGCCGCGCACGCGATCGCGCCCTGGCTGGTGATCTGGGACGATCACGAGGTCGACAACAACTGGGCCGACGAGATGCCGGAGAAGCCGGCCGAGGCCGGGCCGGCCTTCCTGGAGCGCCGGGCCGCGGCCTTCCGAGCCTACTACGAAAAACATGCCGCTGCGGCCGAGCTCGGCGCCGGAGGGCATCGATCTGCAGCTCTACCGGCGGATCCACTGGGGCGAGCTGGCGACGTTCCACCTGCTCGACACCCGGCAGTATCGCGATGATCAGGGCTGCGGCGACGGCTACAAGACCGACTGTCCGGAGGCCGTGGACCCGAGCCGGACGATCACCGGTGATGATCAGGAGGCCTGGCTGCTGGACGGCTTCCGGCAGTCGAAGGCGCGCTGGGACATCATCGGCCAGCAGGTCTTCTTCGCTACTCGGGACAACAACGTGTCGCCGGACATCAAGACCGTGTCGATGGACGGCTGGGACGGCTACCAGGCATCCCGGGAGCGGATCACCCGCGGCTGGGTCGACGCGAAGGTGCGCAACCCGGTAGTGCTGACCGGAGACGTGCACGCGCACTGGGCCTCCGACGTCAAGATCGACTACGACGACCCGGACTCGCCCGTGGTCGGCTCCGAGCTGGTCTGTTCCTCGATCACCTCCGGCGGCGACGGGGCCGATTCGGCGACGCCGCACCCGTGGCTGGCCTGGAACACCCACCTGAAGTTCCAGAACAACCTGCGCGGCTACGTGAACACGACGATCACCGCCGATCGGCTGGACTCCGACTTCCGCTGCCTGCCGAAGGTGTCCGTCGCCGGCCAGCCGGTGTTCACCCGGCGCTCGTACCGGCTGGTGGACGGGGAACGCGGCCTGCAGCAGACCGCCGATCACCCGCCGACCTCCGTCCTCCGCGAGGGCCCGAGCGTCGATCAGGTCACCCGGGAGACCGTGGCCTGGGAGACCGAACGGCCGTAACTTCGCTAGCTCGGTTCGTTCCCTGAGCCTGTCGAAGGGCAGGCACGATCAGGCTTGCCCTTCGACAAGCTCAGGGAACGAACACCCAAGCGTCCCCATCGCACCCGCTCGGGAATGGTCTGGTGTGACTTCTTGACCTCACGTGGTCGGGTCGCGTTGGATGAGGACCAGCCGATGTGCGGAGAGGTGACCCGATGTTGCGTCCGATTCGACTGATCACGGTGTTGTCGCTGGCGGTGTTGGCGGCCTGCGCCCTGCCGTCGGCACCAGCGGGAGCCCACCCGACGGAGGCCCAGGCGACCGTCTTCCGGGCGCCGCTGAACAACGGCGCGGACCCGTTCATGGTGTTCCACGGCGGGTCGTACCACCTGATGACCACCCGCGGTGATCGGCTGACGATCAACTCCGCGCCGAGCATCGCGCAGTTGCCGGCCGCACCTGATCATGATGTCTGGATCGGGGCGGACGACGATCCCAGCCGCAGCACCCAGATCTGGGCACCCGCCCTCTACCGCTTCGACGGCGCCGACGGCAATCCGCACTGGTACATCTACTACACGGCGAGCGACGGCGTCGACGCCAACCACCGGATGTACGTGCTGGAGTCCCAGGGCGACGATCCGTTGGGTCCGTACAGCTTCAAGGCGCAGATCGCCGACCAGGGCCAGTACCAGATCGACGGCGAGCCGATCGTGGTGAACGGCGAGCTCTACTTCACCTGGTCGATGAACGGTCGTGGTCACGGTGGTGGGCCGCAGCAGGTCTACATCCAGAAGATGAGCAACCCGTGGACCAGCGCCGGGCCGGTGGTGGCGCTGCCGGTCGACGCCGGGATGTGCTCCGAGGTCCGCGAAGGGCCGACCTCGATCGTGCACGGTGATCGACTGTTCCTCACCTACTCGACCTGCGACACCGGTAAGCCGGACTACTCGCTGTATCTGATCTCCATCCCGACCAACGGCGACCCGATGGTGCCGGGCAACTGGACCACCTATCCGGATCCGATCCTGAGCCGGAACGACGCCGCCGGCGTGTACGGGCCCGGGCACCACTCGTTCTTCAAGAGCCCGGACGGCAGCCAGGACTGGATCGCCTACCACGCCAAGAACACCAGCGACTACACCTACTCCTGGCGCTCCACCCGGGCCCAGCAGGTGACCTGGAGCGACGCCGGGCTGCCGGTGATCGGCGCGCCGCTCGCGCTCGGCAGCGACCTCGCGGTGCCGGCCGGCGATCCCGGGCCCGGACCGCGGGCGATCAACGACACCGACACCGGCACCGGTCAGTTCCAGGTCGAGTACGCGGGCGCCTGGCAGTCCGGCTCGGGCTGCGGCAACCAGTGCTACCGCGGTGATGATCACTGGAGCGGCGAGACCGGCGCGACCGCGACCTTCCGGTTCACCGGCACCCAGCTGGCGCTGTTCAGCGTCCGGGACGTCGGCAACGGCATCGCCGCGATCTCGATCGACGGCGGCCCGGAGACGCGGCACGACTACTACTCCTCGCCCCGGCAGGGCCAGGTGATGAACTACCGCACCTCGAAGCTGGTGCCGGGTGAGCACACCGTCACCGTTCGGGTCACCGGCGAGAAGCATCCCGACTCCGGCTCGACGGTGATCAGCATCGACCGGGCCGAGGTCTGGCCCTGACCTCCGATCGCTTCCGCACTCCGGTGATCAGCCCCAGTCCTGCTTGATCCGGACCCGGTCGCCGGGCAGTTGCACGGCGGTCGCCGGGTCGCGGCCGAGGGTGAGCTCCTCGACGATCTCCTCGGCGGCCCAGGCCCAGGCGCACCGTAACGCCTCGGCCGCGTCGTCGAAGTCGGTCCGGCGCTGCGACTTGACGACGAAGCGGCGGGCCAGGACGCGGTCTCCCGGCCGGAGCCCGGCGGTGTCCGCATCCGCACCGGTGGTCGTCGTCAGCCGGCTGCCGTCCGGGTTCTGCAGCAGGTACTCCAGCGAGATCGTGCCGCCGCCCCAGGTGTCGCCGGTCAGCCGTTCCATCGCCTCGGCGTAACTGCTGCAGCGCAGCCGAGCGGAGCGTTCCGGCTGATACCACCAGCAGCGTCGGATGACCTCGGCACCCGGTTGGGTCCAGCGCCGTTCGTTGATCAACTGGCGCCGGTGCCGGATCGCCAGGTCCACCACCCCGTGCGCCCGGTCATGCTCGGTGACCCCGATCCCGGGCGCGACGAGGATCCGGTCCTCGCCGGACGCGACCCGGCACAGCCAGCCGCTGGCCACCAGCCGGTCGGCGGTGTCCGCCGTGAAGCCGCCGGCGACGATCACCGCGGTGCCCTCCCCGTAGCCGGCGAGCCGATTGATCAACGCCCGGATTCCATGATCACGTTCGCCGTCGGGCAGCTGGTCGAGCTCGGCGACACAACAGAGGATGGTCGCCATGTCCGACGGCCGCCAGAGCCGCAGGGCCCAGGACGTCAGTCGGCCCTGCCGCGCCGAAATGCTGCTGATTCCGTGCAGGTCCAGGGTGCCGTGCGTGAAGCCGATCGCCGTCGCCCGCTCGCCGCCCAGCCAGGTGGAGAACCACCGGTAGCCGCTGTCGGCGTGGGCCGGGGGTGCGCCGCGTACCAGCACCACGTCCGCCTCCGGTACGAGTCGACCCGGGTCCTGATGATCAGCGATCGCGAAGCGCATGGCCCGGCAGCCTACGGGCCGAGGCGGCAACTCGGTTGGATAACGATCCCGAGGACCGGATCCGGCCGCTCGGGGTTGCCTCGATACTTCTGATCGGGGCAGCGGCGGTGGTGGGGACCAGCGCGGGGGACTGCCGGGAAACTTGGGGGAACCATGGGAATCAAGCGCGCGCTTTTCGGGATCGCTGCCGCGTCGGCTCTGCTGGCCGGAACGGCCGTCCTGCCGGCGGATGCGGCGCCGAAGCCGAAGTCGTACAAGAACTGCACGGCGTTGAACAAGGTCTATCCGCACGGGGTGGCCAAGAAGGGCGCCAAGGACAGGGTCAAGGGCAAGTCCAAGCCGGTCAAGAACTTCAAGGTCAGCACCGTCGTCTACCGCTACAACGACGGGAAAGCCAAGCGGTACAAGGGCGAGAAGGACCTCGACCGCGACAACGACGGGGTGGCCTGCGAGAAGCGCTGAGCCACCCGTCCGCAGAATTGTCAGAACTGAGTCGTGTCTGAGCGCGACTCAGTTCTGACAACTCGGGTGCCGGAGGGATTCCGGGGCTCGATATGGTTCGGAGATGGGTGTGCGGTTTCGCGCACCGAAGATTTCCGATCTCATAGTGGAGGAACGACGTGGCCTCGCTACGCAGTCAGGAGTGGTATGGCGGCCAGGACCGGGACGGGTACATCCACCGGGCCTGGATGCGGCGCGGGCTGCCGGTGGACGCGTTCGACGGCGAGAAGCCGCACATCGCGATCGCGAACACGGCCTCCGACCTGACCCCGTGCAACCTGCACCTGAACGAGGTCGCTTCGAGTGTCCGGGACGGCGTCCTGGAGGCCGGTGGGGTGCCGCTGAACCTGCCGGTGGTGTCGCTCGGCGAGACGTTGGTCCGGCCGACCGCGATGCTCTGGCGCAACATGGCCGCGATGGCGATCGAGGAAATGCTGCGGGCCAACCCGATCGACGGTGTGGTGCTGCTCGGCGGCTGTGACAAGACGATCCCGTCGCTGCTGATGGCCGCCGCCTCCGTCGATCTGCCGGCCATCGTCGTGCCCGGCGGGCCCGCGCTGACCGGCACGTTCAAGGGGCGTCCGCTCGGCTGCGGCACCGACGTCTGGCGGCTCAGCGAGGACGTCCGCGGCGGCGTGATCTCGGAGCAGGACTTCACCGACTCCGAGTCGGCCATGCTCCGGAGCAAGGGCCACTGCAACACGATGGGTACGGCCTCGACGATGGCGGTGGTGGCCGAAGCCCTCGGCATGACCATCCCTGGCGTCGCCGGCACCCCGGCCCCGGACGCGCGGCTGCTGGCCACGTCGCACGCGACCGGCAAGTTGATCATCGAGATGGTCCGGGAGGATCGCCGGCCGAGCGCGATCCTGACCAAGGAGGCGTTCCACAACGCGATCGTCGCCGTCGCCGGCGTCGGCGGCTCGACCAACGCGGTGGTGCACCTGCTGGCCCTGGCCGGCCGGCTCGGCGTCGACCTCAGCCTGGCCGACTTCGACGAGATCGGGCAGCACATCCCGCTGCTGGCCAACCTGCAGCCCTCCGGCACGTTCCTGATGGACGATCTGTTCCGGGCCGGCGGCGTGCTCGCCGTGCTGGCCGAGCTCAAAGCTCAACTCCGGCCGGAGGCGATCACCGTCACCGGCAAGCCGCTGGTCGACTACCTGGACAGCCGGCCGATCTTCGACCCCGAGGTGATCAAGCCCGCTGCCGAGCCGGTGCTGAAGGACGCGGGCATCGCGGTGCTGCACGGCAACCTCGCACCGCGCGGTGCGATCATCAAGCCGTCCGCGGCGTCGCCGGAACTGCTCACCCACCGCGGCCCGGCCGTGGTCTTCCACAGCATCGAGGATCTGCATGCCCGGCTGGACGATCCGGACCTCGACATCACCGCCGATTCGATCATGGTGCTGCAGGGCTGCGGGCCGCGCGGCTACCCGGGGATGCCCGAGGTCGGCAACATGCCGCTGCCGCAGAAGGTGCTGCAGCAGGGCGTCCGGGACATGGTCCGGATCAGCGATGCCCGGATGAGCGGCACCGCGTACGGCACCGTCGTGCTGCACGTCGCACCGGAGGCCGCGGCCGGCGGCCCGCTCGGCCTGGTCCGGGACGGCGATCTGATCGCACTCGACGTGCCCAACCGGACTCTGGTGCTCGAGGTGTCGGACGAGGAACTGGCCGCCCGAACCGCCGATCCGGGCGAGTCCACCACTGCAGCGCCGACCCGGGGCTGGGAGAAGCTCTACGTCGACCACGTGATGCAGGCCGACACCGGTGCCGACCTCGACTTCCTGGTCGGCTCCAGCGGTGCCAAGGTCGGTCGCGAATCCCACTGACCGACCGTCCAGCGCGCCTTCCTTCGCCGCGCTTGTCGATGGGGAGGTTTGGGTGATCGTTTCCTGAGCCTGTCGAAGGGCGGGCCCGGGTCGGCCGGCTTGCGCGCGCCGTCCGGATCGATCGGCTTGCCCTTCGACAAGCTCAGGGAACGAACACCCAAACGTTCTCATCATGAGGACCTGGCACGGTTGAACTGCTAGCCGGGACTCCTTGATCAGCTCCCGTCGCGCAGGTCCGCCGGGCTGTCGGGCCTGAACTCCAGTTGATCAAAGGTCGCCCGAGTGCCCGCGCCCTCCGGGGACTGGACCAGGAAGCCGACCTCGGCGGCCCGGGCCTGCTGCTCCGATCCCAGCGTGAAGTGCCGCACGAAGATCCACCTGTGTCCGTCGTGGGAGGCGTGGCAGGCGAAGGCACGACCGGTGCGACTCACCCGGAACCAGAGCGAGTCGCCGTCGATCGGGAACGAATTGGCGTCGTCGGAATGACCCCGGGTGACGACGGTGCACACGGTCGGCACGTCGGGAGAGTATTCGAGGCAGAACTTGGCCCAGTCCCGGTCACCGACGTGCACGTACAGCACCCCGGCGTCGAACCGGGCGGCGAACTCGGCCGACACCCGGGCGATCAACTGGAAGTCCCCCTCGGGCCGGCCGAGCAGCCGCGGCGCGTCCGAGACCGACTCCAGGCCGTCACCGTTGGGCGGCACGAACCGGTCCTGCCGTGGTCCGGCCCGGCCGGTGAGCACGCCGTCCGCGTAGGCCCACTGTCCGTCCGGGCCGTGGCTGCGCAGGGCGAAGGGGAGTTCGGGAAGTTCCAGGTCCATGATCAGTAGTGTCGCAGGCGGGCCAGCTGGATACGCTTCGGTGCATGTCACGGCCTCGTCGGAAGCAACTCAGATTGACGGACCCGCGGACGATCAGAGCGCTCAGCCATCCGGCGCGGATCGCTGCGATTGATGAACTCTACGGAGGTCGCGTTGCGACTTCGACCGAGTTGGCCGCGCTCACCGACCTGTCTGCCAACGCGATGGGCTACCACCTGCGAGCGCTGGAACGGCTCGGCATCGTTGAGCGTGATGATTCGGCGACGGACGGGCGCGAACGTCCGTGGCGGGCGGCTGCTCAGGGACTGAGCTTGGATGGATTGAACACGCACGCTCAGCAGGCTGCCGCGAGTCTGCTGAGCAGCGCCGTCGTGGAGACTTTGCGGCGATCCCTTGACAGCTATGTCGCGACCGAAGCCTCGCTGCCGGTTGAGTGGCAGGGAAAGTCCAACTTCGATTCCGGAACGGTGTACCTGACGGCAGACGAGACGCGGGAACTCATCGACGCCGTGCTCGCCGCGGCTGAGCCGTACCGCTGGCGCCGCTCGCGCCGTAAGGGTACGAGAAGGGTTCGGCTGGCGCTGGCGGTTGTCCCAGACGTCGAGTGAAGGGATCGTCAACCACCGTCACGCCTGACAAGATCTACAGCATTCGTTGTACAGTGAATGCTGTAGATCTTGGAGGCCGGGGTGACCGTACCGCTACGTCGCAATGCCGACTTTCGACGGCTGTGGCTGGGCGAGGCACTGTCCGACCTCGGCACCGGCGCGTCCCAGTTGGCCTTCCCGTTGCTGGTGTTGGCACTGACCGGCTCGCCGTTCCAGGCTGGACTTGTCGGCACGATCCAGCTGGCCGCATGGGTCCTGCTCTCCGTTCCAGCCGGAGCACTCGTCGATCGATGGGACCGGCGGCGGGTGATGATCACCTGCCAGTGCGTCCGAGCCGGTCTTTTTGCACTGCTGGGGGTCGCCGTCGCCATGGATGTCGCGTCGATGCCGCTGATCATGATGGTGGCACTGGTCCAAGGGGCGGCGGGTGCACTCTTCGGGCCGGCCCACTCGGCAGCACTGCGCAACATCGTGCCCACCGAGCAACTCCCGGTAGCAGCGTCGAGAGAGCAGGCCCGTAGCTACGCCGCAGAGTTGGCCGGCCCGCCACTCGGTGGCGTCCTCTTCGGTGTCGCCCGTAGCGCTCCGTTTCTCGCCGACGCCGTTTCCTATCTCGCAAGTCTGGTCGCCATCGTCCGGATCCGACAACCACTCCGAAGAGCCAACGGCGAAGCACCCGAGCGACTACTCACCTCGATGCGCCAGGGAGCGGCGTTCGTCTGGGCGCAGCCATTTCTGCGGGCTGCACTGGTCTGGGTGCCCATCACCAATGTGGCGATGCACGGCGTCTTCTTCGCGTTCATCCTGCGACTGCAGGAGCGCGGGGTCCCCGCCGTCGGCATCGGCGGTATCCAGTCCGTGATCATGGGTGGTGGCCTGCTCGGCGCGTTCCTGGCGCCGTGGGTCCAGCGCCGAGTGCGTGCCCCGATGTTGATCATCTTTGTGTCCTGGCTGGCTGCTGTCCTGATCGGACTGATGGCCGTCCTGCCGGGCACGTACCTGCTCGCTCTGCCACTGCTGCTGTTCATGCTCACCGAACCCGCCGTCAACGCGACCTTCTTCGCCTACCAGATCGCCACGACGCCTGACGAACTGCAAGGGCGGGTGATGGGGGTGATCGGAACGTTCGCGCAGGCACTGAGCCCGATCGGGCCGTTGCTGGCCGGACTGCTCACCGAACACACCGGCGGTTCCTGGGCGTTCGGCTGTTTCGCGCTCATCCTCGGTATCGCCGCGATCTACGCGACGACCAGTCCGGGCATCCGCAGGCTGGGTTCTCTCGATCCACCCGCGCCGTGATCACCGCTGGCCGGCGGCGGCAATCAGGTTGCCCAGCAGTTCGCGGCGATTCTTGTCACCCCAGGCCTCCAGCGGCCGCAGGGCGATGTCCAGTTCCTCGCCCAGTGGAGTCAGCGAGTACTCGACGCGCGGCGGCACCTCGGGGTAGACCTCGCGATGGATCACGCCGCTCGATTCGAGTTGGCGCAGGTTGGCGGCGAGGACCTTCTCACTCACCCCGCTCAGCAGCTTGCGGATCTGGCCGAAGCGCTGCGGGCCGGCCGCCAGGACCCAGATCAGATGCAGTCGCCATTTGCCGCCGACGACATCGATGGCCACGCTCATGCCGCAGACGTCGTGATCCGTGTCACTACTCATGACTGCAGTATCCCTCCTGACCTGAATTCGAACCTCGCGGTAAGTGACCCCACCTGAAGGTGCGGTCTTCCGGTCGGGTCGGCGGCAGCTGATCATGGATCCCGTCCCTGATCAACGACCGAACGAGAAATTGAAAGGACCCACCCATGTCCGAGCTGAATGCGCCTCGCTCAGTCTCCGTCATCGGCCTCGGCCCGATGGGGCGGGCCATGGTCCGAGCCTACCTTGACGCCGGCGTCGAGGTAACGGTGTGGAATCGCAGCCGAGACAAGATCGCTGCGATGGTCGAGCTGGGTGCCAAGCGGGCCGGGTCCGTCGCGGAAGCGCTGGACGCCAACCAGGTCACCGTTGTCAGCCTCACCCACTATGCCGCGATGTACGACGTGTTGGGTCAGGCCACCGACCGGCTGCCGGGGAAGGTGATCGCGAATTTGTCTTCGGATTCGCCGGAGACGGCGCGCAAGGGTGCGGCCTGGGTCCGCGATCATGGTGCGGAGTTCATCTCCGGCGGCGTGATATCGGCCGGGAACAACATCGTTCACCCGGCGTCGTACATCTTCTACAGCGGGCCGCGGGAGGTCTTCGACGCCCATGCCGAGCTGCTGCGCCCGTTGAGCCCGCAGGAATACCTCGGCCCGGATGACGGACTGGCGCAGGTCTTCTACCAAGCCCTGCTGACGATCTTCCACCCGTGGCTCCTGTCGTTCGATCAGGCGACCGCGGTGATCGATCGTTCGGGCCACAGTGTCGCCCAGTTCGTTCCGTACGCCGTCCGGTCGGCCGCGGCCTTCCCCTACTTCATGGAGCAATTCTCGGTCGCCAACCAGAACGGCGGTTGGGCCTCCCTGGACGGCCTGAAGATGATGGAGGCGGGGGCCCAGCACGTCATCGACGCCAGTGCAGAGGTCGGCGTCGACGCGACCCTCTCGCACACCGCACAAGCCTTCTGGCGCAAGGCCATCGCCGCCAGTGACGAGCGCGGTGAGCCGGTGTCCACCTACGCCCTGATGCGCGGCGACCGCTGAACCCGACCCGGATCCCGCGAACGGGTTGACCAAGGGCCCCGGTGATGCAAGGCTGGTAATTAACTAACCGGGTTTCACAATTCGCTCACCGGAGTGCCAGTGCCAGCTGAGGACCTCGCCGGGGCGGCCGTGCGCCAGCTCAACGCGGTGGCCTGCCTGACGGTGCTGCGGGACCACGCGCGGCCGCTGACGATCGCCGAGCTCGCCGTCGCGACCGGGCTCTCGCGGCCGACGGTCGATGCGGTGATCGGCGACCTGATCAAGCTCGCTCCGGTCCGTCCCGCCGCGGCGCGGCAATCCCCTGGCGCCGGGCGGCCGGCGCGGGCTCATGTCTTCGACCCGGAAGCGGGACGGGTCGCCGGGATCGATGTCGGCGCCGGCCGGATCCGGGCGTGGATCGCCGACCTGGCCGGAGGGGTCGTCGGCCGGGCCGAGACCAAGGTCCCGGCCGGGACCGACGGCACCGGCCGGATCGAGCTGGTCCGCGACGTCGTCCGTGGCGCGATGATCGACTCAGGGGCCGAGGTCGTGGCGCTGCGCAGTGCCGGGGTCGGGGTGCCCGGCATTCTTGATCATGACGGACGGATCACCCGCAGCCTCGCTGTGCCGGAGTGGATCGGGACGGAGCTGTCCGGTCCGCTCTCGGCGGCGCTGGGCTGCCCGGTGGTAGTGGAGAACGACATCAAGCTCGCGGCGCTGGCGGAGCAGCGGCTGCGGGTCGACGCCGACGACCTCGTCTTCCTGCAGATCGGACACCGGATCTCGGCCGCGTTGATCATGAACGGGACGATTCTGCAGGGCCGGCACCGGCTGGCCGGCGAGCTCGGCAGCCTGCGCGGGATGCGGTGGACAGAGACCTCGGCCCGGGGGCGGCTGCGCTGGCGTACGGCCCGGACCGGGCGGCAGGTGTTCGCGCTGGGCCGAGCAGGAGACCAGCGGGCCGCGACGGAGATCAAGGAGTTCTGCGCCGAGATCGCGCCCAAGATCGCGACCATCGCGCTGACCGTCGACCCGGGATTGATCATCATCGGCGGCGGCCTGTCCCGGGCCGGGGACGACCTGATCATGCCGCTGACCGCAGCCGTCCGGCGGATGCTGATGACCGACGAGATGCCGGTGATCACCACCTCCCGGCTGACCTCCGAGGGCACTCTGTGCGGGGCGCTCGGCGCTGCGTTCGAGAGCCACTCGATCCCGATCCTCGGCGTTCCCGGCGTGCCCCCGCGGTGGCAACGCTGGTCCGGCACGACCGACGAGACCTCCACCTTCGACCGATCAGAGCCCACGACACCCGACCTCGAGAACCAAGGGATGAGCAGATGAAATTCGGATTCAGCTCCTACAGCTTCAACCAACGACTCAGCACCGGCCAGCTGACCGTGTTCGAGGTGCTCGACTGGGTCGCCGACAGCGAGGGCGAACACCTCGAGTTCGCGGCGATCTACGACGGCCCCGATTCCCCGGTGCCCAGCATCGAGTCGGATCCGGCCTTCGTCGACAAGGTGGTCAAGCACGCCGCGGATCGCGGAGTGACGCTGTCCAACCTGGCGATCGGCGCCAACTTCCTCGGCGACGAAGCGGCGAACGCGGCCGAGGTCGAGCGGGTCAAGGCCAACATCGATCTGGCCGAGCGGCTCGGCATCAAGCTGCTGCGGCACGACGTGGTCCGGCACGCCGGCCTGGAGGGCGACGACACCCCGGCCTTCGAGGAGGCGCTGCCCAAGATCGTCAAGGCCAGCAAGGAGATCGCCCAGTACGCGGCTACCAAGGGTGTCACCACCAGCCTGGAGAACCACGGCTTCTTCGTGCAGAGCAGCGACCGGGTCCGCCGGATCGTGCACGCCGTCGACGAGCCCAACTTCAAGACCACGTTGGACATCGGCAACTTCATCTGCGTCGACGAGGACTCGACCGTGGCGGTGCCGGCCAACCTGCCGTACGCCATGATCGTCCACTTCAAGGACTTCTACATCCGGCCGGCCGATCGCAACCCCGGCGAGGGCTGGTTCCGCAGCCGCGGCGGCAAATATCTGCGCGGCGCGATCGTCGGCAACGGCGACCTGGACACCTGGAGTATCGCGAAGTCGATCAAGGAATCCGGCTACGACGGGTTCGCCTCGATCGAGTTCGAGGGCCACGAGGACTGCCTGATCGGCTGTGCTCGCGGCATCGCCAACGCCAAGCGCATCTACGACGAAGCCTGACCCCTCACTTCCGTTGATCATCAAGGAGAGCTATGAAGCAGGTCAAGATCGGCGTCGTCGGCACCGGCGGCATCGCCGGCTGTCACCTCAAGGCCTATCAGGGCAACCCGCGCGCCGAGCTGCTCGCGGTCTGTGACATCAACGCCGACCGGGCCACCGCGGTGGCCAAGCAGTGGGGCGCCGCCCGGTCCTACAGCGATCCGAAGGAGCTGTTCGCCGACTCCGACGTCGACGCGGTGAGCATCTGCACCTGGAACAACACCCACGCCGAGCTCGCGATCGCGGCGATCGAGGCCGGCAAGCACGTCCTGGTGGAGAAGCCGATGTGCCGGACGTACGCGGAGGCGCAGCAACTGGAGGACGTGGTCAACGCCCACGACAAGATCCTCCAGGTCGGCTTCGTCCGCCGGCACTCGGCCAACTGCCGGGTGCTCAAGTCGTTCATCAACGAAGGCGAGCTGGGTGACGTCTACTACGGCAAGGCCAGCTGCATCCGCCGGGTCGGCAACCCGGGCGGCTGGTTCGCCAACAAGGCGATCTCCGGCGGTGGTCCGTTGATCGACATCGGCGTGCACGTGATCGATCTGGCCTGGTATCTGATGGGCACGCCGCGGGTCACCTCGGTCAGCGCGAACACGTACGAGAAGCTCGGCAACCGGTCCAACATCACCACCATGCCGCGCTACAAGGTGGCCGACTACGACCCGACCCTGAACGACGTCGAGGATCTGGCCAACGCCATGATCAGGTTCGAGAACGGGGCGTCGCTGATCATGGACGCGTCGTTCTCGCTGCACGCCACCGAGGACTCGCTCACCGTCTCGGTGTACGGCGACAAGGGTGGTGCCGACCTGGAGCCGAAGCTGCAGATCGCCACCGAGAAGCACGAGACCGTGCTGAACGTGACGCCGCGGATCGGCTTCGACACGTTCAACCTGGACGACGGCTTCAGCCACGAGATCGAGAACTTCGTCGCGACCGTCCAGGGCGAGGCGGAGAGTGTCGCCCCGGCCTGGCAGGGCGCGGAGATGATGAAGATCCTGGACGCCGTCTACACCTCGGCCGCGGAGGGCAAGGAGATCCAGGTCTGAGCACGCACGAGGGAGGGCGGGTGCGGGCGCTGTTGATCAGCGCCGCGCTCGCCGTCCTGCTCGCGCTGACCTGGCTGGTCTCCGACATCGCGGTCAGCCGGGCCGATCCGGCCGTGGTGGCCGCGGGACGGTCGGCGTTCAGCGCGCTCGGGCTGTGCCTGCTCGCCTTCCGCGGCAAGGGCGCGCTCCGGCGGTCGATCGACCAGGTCCGGCGCCGACCGGTGGCGCTGGGCATCTCCGGAGTCCTCGGCGTGTCGATCTACGCGCTGGGTTCGCTGACCGCGATCTCGCTGGTCGGCGTGACCGTACCGAATCTGTTGTTGGCCACGACACCGTGCCTGTCGTTGCTGATCGGCGTGCTGTTCTTCCGGAAGCGGACCAGTTGGCCGGCGGTCGCCGGTGTGATCGCCGGCTCGGCCGGCGCGGTCCTGTTCGTCACCGCGAGCTTCGCGCTACGGCCGGACCTTTCCGGGTCCACCCTGCTGGCCGGAGTGCTCGCCTCGGGGATCGCGGTGATCGCGATCGCCGCCTACGGCCAGCACTACGCCCGGCTGTCCAAGGGTCACGACCCGCTGGACCTGCTGCCCGGCATCTTCGGCATTGGCACTCTGGTGGTGATCATCTTCCTGGTGATCACCGGTCAGCTCGGCGGGCTCGCGGCACTGACCTGGCTCGACTGGGGCATCCTGGCGCTGCTCGGCGTCGGCATCTATGTGCCGGTGTACGTGCTGCAGCACCAGCTGATCCATCTGCGCGGCGCCGTCTTCAAGGCCTCGATCTCGCTGGTCGTGCCGTTCCTGGTCAGGTTCGCCGAGACGGTGTTCCTCGGCGCCCCGCTGCCCACCCTGTTCGAGCTCGGGGCCATGCTGGTCTGTGTCGCCGGCGTGGCGCTGGTCATTCGCCACCCGGAACGGGACCGGGACAGCAGGACCGACGAAGGAGGCGTACGCGATGGCGGGCAAGGATCATCACTACCAGGTGACGACGACCTGGACCGGCAACACGGGGACCGGGACGACGGGCTACCGCGACTACACCCGTGATCATGAAGTGACGATCGCCACCAAGGCGGCGCCGCTGCTCGGCTCCGCCGATCCGACCTTCCGTGGCGATCCGGCGCGCTACAACCCGGAGGAGCTGCTGCTCACCGCGTTGAGCCAGTGCCACATGTTGTCCTACCTGCATGTCTGTGCGATCAACAAGATCGTCGTCACGGCCTATGTCGATCATGCCGAGGGCACGATGGTGACCGATCAGACCGGCGGCCGCTTCACCGAGGTGATCTTGAAGCCGGAGATCACGATCACCCCGGAATCCGACGCCGCGCTGGCCGAGGAGCTGCACGAGAAGGCCCAACAGGCCTGCTTCATCGCCGCCTCCGTGAACTTTCCGGTCCGGCACCAACCGACCGTCCGGACCGGGCCATGACCACCGGTTGACCGGTGCCCGGACGGCTCAGTAACGATTGAGCCGATCCGGTCCCCGCTCGATCGCCGCGGCGGATACTGAGTTGGTGAACCCGTCGCCGGTGAGCCGAACGCAAACCATGGCCGTGGTCGGCCTGGCTCTGGGTGGGGCGCTGGCGGCCTGCGCGCCGGCGGATCTCGACGATGGACCCGCCGGCCGGGCGGACCTGGAACCAGACCCACCGGGTGGACCTCCCGTCGGGGTGGACCGTGACGCAACGAAACGACGGCGTCGCCGATGAGCCGACCTCGATCGGCGGCCCGGACTCCTCGGGATGCGTGGTCTGGAAAGGGTTCGCCGAGCCCGAACAGCGCCGTCGACCGATCCGGCCGCAGACCGTGGGTGCACTCCGCGAACCATCCGATGCAGATCCCGTTCCGACTGGCGTCCGTCCCGACGGGATTGGTGATGACGCAGTTGATCGAGTCGACGGAGGGTGCCGAGCGCAGGACATCTGCGGCCTTCGAACTGGCCGGCTCTCAGCGCCCGCTGATCATGGAGATCTTGAACGTCACGGATCCGATGGTCAACGAGGGAGCGGGCGAGCGGAGCGAGATCGGAGGTCGCGCGGTGGAGATCCGGGCCGCGTCGCAATCCATCTGCCTTCCGACGGAATCCCAGCCCGTCTCCATCTTCGGCCCGGTTGATGAACCGGCAGCCGACTGGTCACCCGAAGCGCGAGCGGTGGCCGACCGGACGGCTGAACTGCTCAGGCCGGTCGACGACCCGGCCGACGAGACCGGTTGGCTGGACGCCGATCAAGCCTTGCCCCGCTAACGGGTGAGCTCAGCGACCTGAACTACCGACCAGTCGGGCGGTGATCATCGCGGCGCCGCGGAGCCGGCGGACATCGGCGGCGTCGCCGCCGTGCTGGGCCTCCCAGTAGGCCGACGCGACGTAGCGGGCCAGCGACAGCCGATGGGTCCGATCATGATCGACCCCGGCGGCCAGGGTCGCCGCGCGAGTCCAGGCATCCAGCAGTCCGCGCGGATCCGGGGCGGCGAACACGTCGGCCAGGTGACTCCGGACGATCGTGTGCACCTCGTGCGCCGCCGTGCCGGCGAGCAGCTGTGGGTCGATCGCCACCCACCGGCCGCGCCCGGCGGCGAGGACGTTCTCCAGGCTCAGGTCGCCGTGGGTCAGCGTGGCCGCCGAGTCGCCGGCCAGTTCGTCGACGGCACGCAGCGCCAGCGCGAAGACGTCGTCGGAGAACGCGGTTCCGGCCCGATCGGCCGCCTCGTGCTGAGCCAGCAGTTGCCGTCGCCACTCAGCGACCCCGCCGGCCAGACTCCGGGCTCCCGGCGGCGCCGGCGCACGGCCGAGTTGACCGGCTAGCTCACCGGCGATCCGCAGCGCGGCGATCCGGTCCGGCTCGGTGGCCAATGACGGGCCGGGCAGCCATTCGATCAGCAGCGCGTTCGCGGCGTCGTCGGCGTCGAAGATCACGGCGGCCCCGTCGCCATCGAACGCCTCCAGCGCGGCCCCTTCGTCCGCGGCGTTGATCAACGGTCCGATCAATTTCAGGGCGGCCCGGCCGGCGGTGCCGGTCACCGGGACGACGAGTGAGGTTGCGCCGTGCGCCGGCGGTCCGTCAACGGTCAGCCGCCACCGTCGACACAAGTCCGCGCAGCGCGTCGGCAGCCCGTCCAGCCAGGCCGTGCCCGCCTCCGGGCTGCGGCGCAGCACGGCGTGCCGGAGGGCTTCGGGCACGGGCAGCAGCGGAGGCGTCACGTTTCGAGTCAACCAGGACCCGACCGGCCGTGACCAAGAGGCTGACCCCAGCCGACTTGTCAGAACTGAGGATTGCTATAGCCAGCACAGGTTCTGACAAGTCGGCTGGGGTAGGGGTTCAAGGGAGGACGCGGTAGCGGAGGTGGGTGGCGTTCGGTGAATCGAGGACCTCGGTCCGCGCCAGTCGGACCGGGCCGCCGAGGTGATCGAACAGCCGGGTGCCGCTGCCGAGCAGGACCGGGATCAGGTGCACCTGGAGTTCGTCCATCAGTCCGGCGGCCAGGCACTGCTGGGTCGCACTGGCACCGTGTACGCCGACGACCTGGCCCGCTGCCGCTCGCCGCGCCTGCGCGACCGCGCTCTCGATGCCGTCGCTGACGAAGCTGAAGATCGACGAGGCCCGGACCGTTTCCGGCGCCGGCGGGTAGTGGGTGAGGACGAAACACGGCAGCGGCCCGGCCGGTCCGCCGTCGCCCCAGCCGCCGTCACCCTCCGCGAGGTCGTAGGACCGGCGGCCCATCAGGATCGCGCCGGCACCGTCCCGCATCCCGGCCAGCAGGTCGCGGTCGACCTGGTCCGGTTCGGTCAGCCACTGGTGCAGCACGTCGCCGCCGTCGCCCAACTGCCGGGCGCGGGTGACATTCGGCCCGGTGACGAAGCCGTCCAGCGACATCGAGATCCCGGCGATGACCTTGCTCATGGTGTGCTCCTTGACCGGCGCGGCACGGGTGGCCGCTCTCGATCCCTCGTCGGAGCCCGGTCGTCGATTTCGACATCCGCCCGAGTCGAATCTTCAGGTTGCCAAGTCTAAGTGTGACTTATAGGTTGACTAAAGGTATCGGACGGCGGTGAAGGACGGCAGGGATGGTACGGATCGGGCCGGGGTCACCGGTATGAGCGCGGTGTTGCTCTCGCTGCACGTCGTCGCCGCGATCCTGTTCATCGGACCGGTGACCGTCGCGGCGAGCATGTTTCCGCGCGCGGCCCGGACGGCGTTGCAGGCGGACGTCGGCGATCGATCGACGGTGGCCGTGCAACTGCTACACCGGATCAGCCGGGTCTACGCGGCCCTCGGCGTCACGGTGCCGGTGCTCGGGATCGCCACCGGCGCTCGGATGGGCGTGCTGGGCGAGACCTGGTTGATCACCTCGATGGTGCTCACCGCCGGCGCCGCCGTCGTGCTGATCCTGCTGGTGCTGCCGGGGCAGGAGTCCTTGATCACGGCGATCAACGCCCGGGAAACCGGATCAGGTCCAGCCCTCCGGCTGACCAGCCGGCTCGGCATGATCACCGGCCTGTTCGCGACGATCTGGGTGGTCGTCGTGGTGCTGATGATCATGCGACCCGGCTCGACGACGGGCGTCCAGTGACGGCCCGGCGGTTGCTGCGGTGGGCCTCGATTGTCGAGGCCGGCTCGTTGGCGATCTTGTTGTTGAATCTCTGCACGGTGCAGCTCGGCCCGGTCTCGTCCGCCCTCGGCCCGGTGCACGGCACCGCGTACCTGCTGGTGATCGGCGCCGCGCTGAGCATCCGGCCGGCCGCCCCCGGCGTGCGACTGCTGGCCCTGCTGCCGGGGATCGGCGGCCTGCTCGCCGGCCGGCTGCTGGCGTCGAGGCCGGCCCCGGCCGAGCCCGGGGCCGAGTGATCAGGCCGGGTCGGGCTTGATCGCCATCGCGGCCAGCAGCACCCGGGAGAGGGTGTCGCGCTGTTCGTCGCCGAGGTCGCCGAGCAACTCCTGCTCCAAGTCGCCGACAATGATCTTGGCCCGGTCCAGCAGCTTCCGGCCGGGCGCGGTCACCTCGAGCCGGGCCGGATGCCCCGGCCCGAGCTCCGCGCGGCGGACCGCGCCGAGCTCCTCCAGGGCCCGCACGGTGGCGTGCATGCTCGGCGTGGTGACGCCGGCGCGGCGGGCCAGATCGCTGTAGGACAACTCGGGCCGCAACGACAGGTGTCCCAGCGCGCCGAGGTGGCGCATCGTGAGTCCGAGCCCGGCGAGTTCACGATCGACCCGGGCCTGCAGCGCTCGGCCGGTGAGGATCAGTTGCATCACCGCCGAGGAGGAGAGTGCCGTCGACTCGGACACTGTGTCGTCGCACCTCCCGGGAAGCAATCAAGGACCGTCACAGCCTAGCGAAGCTAGGTACGCCAAAGTTTGGAACCTAGCTTCGCTAGTGTCGGCATAGCCCGCGACCGGCTAGGCCGCGCGGCTCGTCGTCGCGCTGGTGGCCGACGAAGGAGCCGACTCGGGGGCACCTGCTCGGGAAACGTCGCCGACGGGACCTTTCGATGCCCGGCTGCCGCGATCGGCGGGCCGAGCGGCGGCCGTCCCTCGGTCGAGTCCGGCCTGGTCGTCGGTCAGTACGGACCCGTACAGCTCGGCCTGCCACAGCCGGCGTTGCGCCGGCGTCGGCCGGCCCTGGGACCGGGCCGGCCGGGACCGGCGGGACGCCTCGGGCAGAAACAGCTCCAACAGGGTGATCATGATCGGCTCCTCGCCAGGTCACGGGTCGTGGTCGGTCGCGACTGCCACCAGCCGGAGCGCAGCCGATCGAGCAGGCTGGGCCGCCGGCCGGCCTTGATCTCGGCCGTCTTCCGCAGCTCGTCCCGGATCAGTTCGACTTCGGTCGGCGGCGCAGTGCGTCGCTCCGGCCGCAGGTCGAGGACCGTCGTGCCGAGCACGAAGACCCTGGAATCGTGCGGATCGTAGGGTCGATTCATCTCTGTCACCACTTTCGTTCAGCCGTGCACGAAGCCGTTGGCCCAGGCCCCGGCGAGTTGTCGGCTGGACGGCTCGTCGAGCTTCGGCAGTCGCCAGCCCGATCGGCGCGACTCGTCGACCGGCCGGAGGTCCGCCTTCTCGGGACCGGCCACGGCCGGCCGGGCCAGCAGTTCACGATGCTGTCGAGCGGCCAGTTCTGCCGCCGTGTAGTAGTCCTTGGTCAAGCTCATTGCCGTCTCCTCCGCGTCGTTCGCGTTCTCTTCGATGCGGCCAGCCTGGTGCTAAGGACCCTGGCCAAAGATCGGTCGATGTCCCCGAATCCGCGGCTACGCCGCCGCTGCGCTGCGGCTAAGCAGCTACCGCCCGGCTAAGGTGCCTCAGGCGTCGGTCGACCGGGCGATCCAGGCCCGGCCGAGCCGTCCGTACCGCAGCGGATCGATCGCCGGCGGGCGAGTCTGGGCCATGATGGGGCTGTGACCAGGACGACGCCGACGAGTCCCGGGTCGCCGGTCGACGACGACCGTCGGTCCCACCGCAGGATGTTCGGTCGCGACGACGAGCTGGACCGGCTGATCCGGTTGATCGGGCTGACCGAAGAGCCCCGGACGGGCTCGCGGCACGTGGTCCTGTCCGGCGAGGCCGGCATCGGTAAGACCCGGCTGCTGTCGACCCTGGTGCGGACCGCCGCCGATCAGGGCTGGCGGGTCGCCGTCGGGCAGTGCATGGATCTGGGCGACAGCCCGCTGTCCTACCTGCCGTTCGTCGACGTCTTCGGCCAGCTGGCGGCCGATCAGGAAACCCGCGAGCTCGTCGATCAACGGCCGGGCCTGCGACCGCTGATCGATCAGGCCGTCGACGACACGACACCGCGGTCGAGTCGCAGCGCCCTGTTCGAGGCGGTGCGCGCGACGATGACCGACCTGGCTGCGGCCCAGCCGCTGCTGGTGCTGATCGAAGACGTGCACTGGGCCGACCGGTCGAGCCTGGAGTTGATCAACTTCCTGCTGGCCCGCCCGTTCCTCGCGCCGGTGTCGATGATCATTTCGTACCGGACAGACGATCTGCACCGGCGGCACCCGTTGCGTCCGGTTGCGGCGGGCTGGCTCCAGCTGCCGACCGTGGATCGGATCGAGCTGGGCCCACTCCCCGACGAGGCGATCCGGGAACTGGCCGGCAGCCTCCGGGCCGACCTGTCCGACGACGGGCTGCGCCGAGTGATCGATCGGGTCGAAGGAAACGCCTTCTTCACCGAGGAACTCATCGCCGCCGGCTCGATGCCACAGGGGGTGCCGGATGATCTTGCCGATCTGCTGATCCTGCGCGTCGATCGATTGCGGTCGCCGGCTCGCCAGGTGGTCCGGTCGGCCGCGGTCGCGGGCCGCCGGGTGAGCCACGACCTGTTACAGGCCGTCACCCAGCTCGACCCGATCGAGCTGGACGAGGCGCTCCGGGATGCCGTCGAGCGGCACGTACTGATCAGCGACGGCCCGGACCACTACGCCTTCCGACATGCCTTGCTGGCCGAGGCGGTCTACCAGGATCTGTTGCCGGGGGAGCGGGTCCGGCTGCACGGCGGCTACGTCCAGGCGCTGCGTGATCAGCCGCGAGCCGCCGCCGCCGACCTGGCCCGGCACGCCATCGCGGCCCATGATCATCACGCCGCGGTGCGGGCCGGGATCCAGGCCGCCGAGGAGGCGATGACCCTGGGCGGGCCGGACGAGGCCTTGCGGCACTACACCTCGGTGATCGAGTTGATCACCGATCCGCTGATCGACACGTCGGAAATCGATCCGGTCGAGACCGTCTCCCGCGCGGCCCTGGCCGCCGTCGCGGCCGGGGTGCCGGAGCGTGGGGTCGCTCTGGTCCAAGATCAACTCGAGCAGCTGCCGGCCGACCACGACCCGATGGACCGGGCCCGGCTGCTGCAGTCGCTGGCCGCCGCTGCCCTGGTCACCGATCTGGACGTCGACGCGCTCGCCGTGGCGTCGGAAGCGCTGACGCTGGTCCCGGCCGAGCCGGACAGCGAACTGCGCTGCCGGGTGCTCCGGATCCACGCCCAAGCCCTGGCCGACCGGTCCCGGCACGACGAGGCGATCCGGGCGGCCGAGGAGGCGTGTGCGATGGCCGACCGGCTCGGACTGACCGAGGTGTCCAGCGATCTGGCGGCGCTGCTGGCCGACATCCAGGAACAGCTCGGCGACACCGAAGCCTCCCGAGCGGCGCTCCGCCGGATCCACGCCGAAGCCCGGCTGCGCGGCGACGCGACCGAGCTGCGCGCCCTGTTCCACCTGGCCGGCAGCCACTACGAACAAGGGCAGTTGGACCAGGCCCAGGAGTTGTATCTGGAGGGGGCGACCCGCGCCGCCGAGACCGGCCGCCGCTATGCGCCGTACGGCATCGATGCCCGGATCCTGGCCGGCCTGGTGGCCTACACCCGGGGCAGCTGGGACGAGGCGCTCCGGATCGCCGACACTTCGGGCGAGCAGCCGCCGACCGGACTGGACGGGGCACTGGCGACGATCGAGATGCAGGTCGCCGCCGGCCGCGGCGATCCGTCCGGCCTCGCGCTGCTGGACCGGGCCCGCCGGGCCTGGCCGACCGACGTGCTGGTGATCATGCTCAGCGGCGGGGTGGCGATCGAGCTGTGCGGCCTGACCGGCGATCTGGACCGGACCTGGCGGCAACATCAGGAGGCGGTCGCCGAGATCAACGCGCACTGGACCGACAGCCAGGCGCTGATCCGGCTCGGTGCCCTGATGATCGGGATCGCCGCCGACCTGGTCCGCGGCGAACCCGACGAACAGCGGCGGTGGACCGACCGGGCCGACGAGTTGTCGACTGACGTCCGGGCGATCGTCGACGCGGCCGTGGAGCGGCGGCCGCTCGGCGTGGAGAGCACGGCCTGGCTGGCCCGGCTACACGCCGAACGGCTCCGGCTGGACCAGCGGCTCGGTCTGCCCACCGACTCGGCCGAACAGGTCGAGTCGTGGAGCCGGGCCGTCGAGGCCTTCACCCGCTTCCCGCATCTTCCGGAACTGACCCGAAGCCGGATCCGGTTGGCCGCCGCACTCCGGCTGGCCGGTCGGATCGAGCCGAGCCGGGAGCTGGCCGAGCAGGACCGGGTGGTGGCCGAACAGCTCGGTGCTCGTCCGCTGCTGGCCGAGCTGGCCGCGCTGGACCCCCGACCGGTGGATCGATCCGCGGCCGCCCTGTTCACCCGCCGCGAGCAGGAGGTGCTGGCGTTGATCTCCGACGGGCTGAGCAACCGCGAGATCGGCGAACGGCTGTTCATCACCGGCAAGACGGCCAGCGTGCACGTCTCGAACATCATGACCAAGCTCGGCGCGAGCAGCCGGACCCAGGCCGCGACCCTGGCCCGGCGCCGAGGGCTACTCGACTAGGTTGCCTGAAAACTTTCTGCAGAAATCTCCGAGGAACTGTCGTGACGACGTCGACGGCTCCGTACGAGGGGTGACAGCAACCCCACAGAGGAGCCCATCATGACCACGCAGACCGTTTCCCCGGCCCCCACCCGAGTCGCCTCCCGCGGGCATACCCGGGCCCGGACCATCACCACCTGGGTGCTCCAGGTGGCCCTGGCCAGCCAGTTCGCGATGGCCGGCATCCCCAAGCTCGCCGGCGACCCGATCATGGTCGCCATGTTCGACGCGCTCGGTGCCGGACAGTGGCTGCGGTACGTCGTCGGCGCCCTCGAGGTCGCCGGTGCCGTCGGCCTGCTGATCCCGCCGCTGGCCGGGTTCGCCGCCATCGGCCTGGCCGCGCTGATGCTCGGTGCGGCGGTCTCCAGCGTGGCCGTCCTCGGTGTCAGCCCGGCCCTGCCCCTGGTGATGGTGGCCGTCGCCGTCGTGGTGATCGTGCTGCGCCGCGATCGGATCGTCGCCGTGGTCCGGGCCGTGCGCCGGTACAGTGACCACGCAACGACGAGGAAGACGCGGTGATTTACATGAAGTACATGCTGATGACCTTCGGCGACGAGACCGCCTGGGACTGGGATCAGTGGCCGAAGGAGCGGGTCCAAGATCATTTCCGCAACATGGCCGCCTTCCTCGACGACCTGCAGCAGTCGGACGAACTGGTCGCCGGCCACGGGCTGACCCCTCCCTCGACCGCGTTGACAGTCGAGTTGCGGGACGGCCGGCCGGTGGCCTCGGACGGACCGTACGCCGAGTCGAAGGAAGTGCTGGCCGGCTTCCTGATCGTCGAGACCGAATCCCATGATCGGGCACTGGAGCTCGCCGGCCGGTTCGCCGGCCTGGTGGAGAGCCGGGTCGAGCTGAGACCGGTCGACGAGGACGCCGGCGCCGAGTTCTGAGGCCGCGTCCGGTGGCCAAGACCAGTGGCTTCGAGGGCCCTTCGACGGGCTCAGGACAGGCTCTGCTGCGCGAGATCGCGCCGCAGGCCCTCGGCGCGCTGACCCGCCGGTACGGCCGCTTCGACCTGTGCGAGGACGCGGTCCAGGAAGCCCTGCTGGCCGCGGCGACGCAGTGGCCGGAGTCCGGGATCCCGGACAATCCCGCCGCCTGGCTGACCACGGTGGCCGGTCGCAAGCTCACCGATCTGTTGCGCAGCGAGCAGTCCCGGCGGCAGCGAGAACAGCGGGAATTCGTTCGCGAGGTGCCGAAGGCGGCCGCGACGCCGGAGACGCCACGGCCGGAGGATCGCGACGACACCTTGATCACGGTCTTCCTCTGCTGCCATCCCGAGGTGAAGGCGCCGTCCCAGATCGCGCTCACCCTACGCGCGGTCGGCGGCCTCACGACCGCCGAGATCGCCCGCGGTCTGATGATTCCCGAGACGACCGTGGCGCAGCGGATCACCCGGGCCAAGCAGAAGATCCTCGACTCCGGTGCCCAGTTCCGGATGCCTGAGGCGGCCGAACGTGATCAACGGCAGGCCGCCGTGCTGCAGGTGCTGTATCTGATCTTCAACGAGGGCTACACCGCCTCCTCCGGCCCGGATCTGCAGCGGGTCGAGCTGGCCGACGAGGCGATCCGGCTGACCCGGCTGCTGCGGTCCCGGCTGCCGGACGAGCTGGAGGTCGGCGGGTTGTTGGCGCTGATGCTGCTCACCGCGTCCCGGCGTGAGACCCGCACCGACCAGGCCGGTGAGTTGATTCCGTTGGCCGATCAGGACCGGACCCGCTGGGACCGGTCCATGATCACCGAAGGCATCGCGCTGCTCGAAGAGGTGCTGCCGCAGCAACGGCCCGGCAGCTACCAACTGCAGGCGGCGATCGCCGCCTGCCATGCCGAGGCGGACCGGTACGAGGACACCGACTGGGCTCAGATCGCGGCCCTGTACGGCGTCCTGGACCGGATCTCCGACGACCGGATGATCACCCTCAACCGGGCCGTCGCCATCGCCATGGCCGAAGGCCCGGCGGCCGGCCTGCGGTTGATCGACCAGGTCGCCGATCATCCGCAGCTGGCCGATCATCACCGGCTGTTCGCGGTCCGGGCGCACCTGCTGGAGCAGGACGGCGAACCCGCCGGGGCGGCCGCGGCCTACCAGGAGGCCGCCCGGCGCACCCTCAGCCAGGTCGAGCGGCGCTATCTGCTCAAGCGCGCCGCCCGACTCAGCTCTGCTTGATCATTCGGTCTTCTTGATCACTCGGGCCGGGCCTGGCCTTCGATCGCGGCCACCCGGCGCTGCACCGTGCGCAACCGGGCCAGGTCGAACTTCGGCTTCCGGTCGAAGAAGAAGATCCCGTTCTGTTCCTGGAACACATCGGTCAGCTGGGTGTAGCAGTAGCCGAACATGTCCGGGTTCTCCATCAGCACCTTAAGCAGTCCCTCGAACCGCTCGTAGAACTCCTCCTCGGTCCGCGGCCGGTCGCCGTACCCCCAGGACTCGCCCTGCTCGACGCCGGACGCGGCGACGTCCGGGTTCCACCAGATGCCGCCGAACTCGCTGCAGAAGTAGGGCTGGCCGCGGTACGGCAGCGACCAGTGGGCCGCTGCTGATCCATTGGTCGGGCTCTGATCATCCGGGTTGGTGTACGGCTTGCCGTCGGCCAACGGCGCCATGATCTCCGCGAACTTCGCCGGGTCCTGCTCGTAGTTGTGCGAATCGTAGATGTCGGTCTCGGCGACCCGGTGCGAGTAGCCGGAGGAGTCGATCACCGGCCGGCTGGTGTCCATCGCCTTGGTGGCCAGGAACATTCCCCGGGTGACGTCGTCCAGCACGGTGATCTTGTCGTCGATCACCTGCCAGGTCTCGTTCAGCGGGCACCAGCCGACGATGCTCGGATGGGAGTAGTCCCGCTCCACCGCTTCCAGCCACTGGGTGACGAAGCCCTGCGACGGCTGCTGGTGATCGAACGGCCCGCGGCCGGTGGCGCAACCCCAGTCGCCGAACTCGCCCCAGACCAGATAGCCCAGCCGGTCCGCGTGGTAGAGGAACCGCTCCTCGAACACCTTCTGGTGCAGCCGGGCGCCGTTGAAGCCGGCATCCTGGCTGAGCCGGATGTCGTCGATCAACGCCTGATCGGTCGGCGCGGTCATGATCCCGTCCGGGTAGTAACCCTGATCCAGCACCAGCCGCTGGAAGACCGTGCTGCCGTTGATCCGGACCTGCTTGCCGACGATCGACACACTGCGCAGGCCGGCGTAGCTGACCACCGAGTCGATCAGTTCGCCGTCAAGATCACGGAGCTCGATCGTGATGTCGTACAGGTACGGGTCGTCCGGCGACCATCGCCGGGCCCGCTCCGACGGGAGCCGGACCTCGGTCCGCGGGCTGAGATCAAGATCGGCCCGGACCGAGCGGACCGCGACCGTGCCGGCGTCGTCGGTGATCGCGATCCTGATCATGGTGTGGTCGCGGTTCTCCGACAATGGCAGCTGGAACTCGAACGACGACCCGGCGACGTTCGGCGTGATCCGCGGCCGGCGCAGATGGTGCTGCGGCACCGACTCCAGCCAGACCGTCTGCCAGATCCCGGTGGTCCGGGTGTAGAGGCAGCCGTACTTCTCGAAGCGGGTGGATTGCTTGCCCCGCGGTTGCGGGCTGTCCCGGTCGTCGCGGGCGCGGACCGTCAGCCAGCAGGGCCGGCCCGGCGTGACGGCGTCGGTCAGGTCGACGGTGAAGCCGGTGAAGCCGCCGCGGTGCCGGCCGACCTCGACCCCGTCGACCCAGACCGTCGCGTCGTAGTCGACCGCCTGGAAATGGAGCAGCACCCGATCACCGGCCCAGTCGGCCGGGACGGTCACCTCGCGCCGATACCAGACGGCGGTCAGGAAGTCGACGTTACCGATGCCGGACAGCTCCGATTCCGGGGCGAACGGCACCGTGATCATCTCCGGCAGGTCGCTGCTCACCAGCCCGCGTTCCAAGCCGCTGTCGCCCGGGTCATGGGCGAACTGCCATTGGCCGTTGAGGTTCAACCAGCGGTCCCGGCGAAACTGCGGGCGCGGGTATTCAGCTCTCGGGATGTCGGTCACGAGGTTCCTTCGGTACGGATCGGGGACGGCGAAAACAGCAGCAACGGTCATCCATCGTGGCAGACTCCACGAGCCCCCGTGCGGCAGTCCCACCCCTTTGTCCGCTGATCACCCGGCGGGGCTGGTTGGCACCGGACTCCCGGCGACGCAGACTTGCGGTATGACCGGTCCAGGATCAGATCAGCGGGGCGCCGCACGGCCGCGACTGCGGGTGGTCACGACCGACCGGCAGGAGCTCAATCTGCCATCGTCGCTGGCACCGGCTCGGCTGGATCGGCTGCGCGCCGGCATCGCCGGGACCGGTGCACCGCTGCCGGTGATCCAACCGTTCACCGGCCGGCCGCTGACCGAGTTGCCGACGTCGACGCCGGATGATCTTGATGCCGCGGTCCGCCGGGCCCGGGCGGCGCAGCGGACCTGGGCCGAGGTCCCGCCGCGGGAGCGGGCCCGAGTCGGCGTGCAGCTGCATGATCTGATCCTGGACCGGGCCGACGACGTGCTGGATGTCGTCCAGGCCGAGACCGGCAAGGCCCGCGGACACGCGTTCACCGAGGTGCTGGAGGTCGCGCTGCTCTCCCGGTTCCTCGGCCTGGTCGCCGGATCGGTGCTCGCGCCGCGGTCACTGCCCGGTGCGATCCCGATCTTCACCCGGGTCCGGCAGCGGCAGGCGCCGGTCGGCGTGATCGGCCTGATCAGTCCCTGGAACTACCCGTTCTCGCTCGGTGTCGGCGACGGCCTGGCCGCGTTGCTCGCCGGCAACGCGCTGCTGCACAAGCCGGACAGCCAGACCGCGCTGACCGCCCTGCTCGGCCGCGAGTTGATCATCGAGGCCGGGTTACCGGCCGAGCTCTGGCAGATCGTCAACGGACCGGGCGCCGAGGTCGGCCCGGCGGTGATCGATCGTTCCGATCAGGTGATCTTCACCGGTTCGTCGGCGACCGGCCGGCTGGTCGCCGAGCGGGCGGCGGGCCGGATGATCAGGACCAGCCTCGAGCTCGGCGGCAAGAATCCGATGATCATCCGCGGCGACGCCGCCCTGGGGCGCGTCGTGCCCGGCGCGGTCGCGGCCTGCTTCTCCTCGGCCGGTCAGCTGTGCGAGTCGATCGAGCGGATCTACGTCCAACGGTCGGTCGCGGCCGAGTTCACCCGGCGGTTCGTGGCCGTCACCGCCCGGCTGCGGGTCGGTGTCGGGTACGGCGACGACTACGACATCGGTTCGCTCACCTCCGCCGATCAGTTGGCCAAGGTCGCCGGTCATGTCGACGACGCCGTCGCCCGCGGCGCGAACGTGCTGACCGGTGGCCGCGCGGTGCCGGAGGCCGGGCCGTACTGCTATCGGCCGACGGTGCTCGCGGAAGTCCCGGCCTCGGCCCGCTGCTTTCGGGAGGAGACCTTCGGGCCGGTGGTCGCGATCACCCCGGTCGACTCCGACGAGGAGGCGATCACGCTGGCCAACGACTCCCCGTACGGACTGAACGCCTCGATCTGGTCCGCCGACATCGATGCGGCCCGGCGGATCGCCTGCCGGCTCCGGTCGGGCAAGATCAACATCAACGACGGCTTCGCCGCGGCCTACGGCTCGGTGCACGCCTCGATCGGCGGCTGGGGCACCTCCGGCGGCGGTCAGCGACACGGCCGGGAATCGCTGCTGGCGGTCACCCGGGCGCAGACCGTCGCGGTCCAGTCCCTGTTGCCGACCGGCGAGTTCGGCGCCTTCCGCGGCCGCCTCTACCGCCGCGGGATGACCGCCCTGCTGCATGCCCTGAAGCGACTTCCCGGCCACTGACCCGCGGAGTGCTGGGTTCGTTCCCTGAGCTGTCGAAGCATGTCCTGAGCCTGTCGAAGGAGGCCGGCCCGGTGTCATCCGGCTGGCTGCCAGAATGCCCGCGTGCCGAATCGCCGATCCGTGCTCGCCGCTCTCGCCGCCGTCCCCCTCCTCGCCGCCTGTTCTCGGGGCCAGGAGGCGAAGGCTCCGCAGCTTCAGCTGGAGAAAGTCTGGGACCGGCCGATCGAATCAGACTCATCCCGTGGTTGGGACTACCTGGTCGATCGGCTGCACCTGCTCGGCGACACCCTCCTGTTCGCCGAGGCGGCGAGATCGAGCCGGAGCGGATCACCGCCCTCGACGCGGCTGGCGGCGCCTCCCGGTGGTCGTCGGCGGGCCGATCACGGCGCCAACGGTCGGACGGGCGTTGATCAGCGGTTCCGGGCCCGTCGACGACATCCTTCCGGTGTCGTACGTGAGCGGAGGCGGTGCGAAGGCGACCAGCGGAGTGATCGGGATCAGCCTGGCGACCGGCCAGCCGGTCTGGGGCTGCGCAGCCACCACCGCGCCGTCGGTGAACCGGTCGGTGATCACCGTGGTGTCGGACTCGGTCGTGATCATCACCCTCGCAGCCGGCGTCGGGCCAGACTGGCCGACAGTCGACGCCCGGACCGGCGAGCCCCGCTGAATCGGCGAACAGGAGCTGGACCACCCGAATGATCACGTCGCGACCGCGGCGGGCTACACCGTGTTCCGGCCGTACCAAGGGAAAGCGAAGTACGAGGTCGTCGAGGTGTCCACCGGCCGACCACTCGATTACACCGAGACCTACGCCCCGCGGCCGCTGGCGGGTGAGCCGCGACTGTTGGCCTGGGACACCGGCGATGACTTCTGGAGTCCCTGGTCGAGTGGCTTCTTCACCCAGCGCCTTCCGGATGGGAGGCCAGAACACGGTCGCGGTCGGCCGGGCGGGCTCGACTACGAGCCCGAGCTCGGGGTGGGCCCGTACATCTGGGGTGGGTTCACCTCGACCCAGCTGACCTGGGACAGCGACAGCGACTTGATCGGCGTCGCCGCAGTCGATCGCACCGGCACCCCGCGATCGCCCAGCGTGCCGGGAATTCTCGGCGGCGCCGGCGACCGCTGGCTGGTCGTCGTCGTGTCGACCGGGTTCGAGGTGCACCGGATCACTCCGGCCTGAGCTCAAGCGTCACACCGCCGGCTCCGGGCCGACGTTGTGGTTGCGGGCAAACAGGTTGGCCGGGTCGTAGCGCCGCTTGATCACCGCCAGCCGGCGCAGCGTCTCGGGCGGATAGACCGTGGCAAGATCATCGGCGGTCGTTCCGGTGAGGAAGTTGGCGTAGGCGCCGTTCAGGTACGGAGCCAGTCGCTGCCACAACGCCGTCACACCGGCGGTCGCCGCCTCGATCGCCGGCGGCGGGCCGGCGACGATGGTGACGATCATCAGTTCGGCCTTTCGGTGGGCGTAGGCGGTGGCGTCGGCGGCGACCCGGGACACGGCACCGCCGAGGCCGCGGACGGCGATGAACGGCGACCGGCCCGAAGTGCCGACCTCGGCCAGGATCGCCAGCACCTGAGGCACGGAAGCGGCGTCGACGAAGGCGTTCCGGGTGATCAACTGCAGGCCCGGCGGCAGCGCCTGACCTTCGACCAGCACGTCGCGGTAGGGCCGCAGCGCCACATCGTCGGCGATCACCGGGCCCAACCGGCGGATCGGCTCGAGGATCCGAGCGGCCTGCTCCGGATCGTCGGTGTCGACGGCGAGGTGCACCTGCACCGGTGCCTCGGGACCGCCGGCGATCGGGTTGGCCAGGTCGGCGATGGCGGTGAGCTCCGCCGGAGCCTCGCGGAGCAGGTCGGCCAGGCCCTGGAGCACCCGGGCCGCCTGGTCGGCCGGGAAGGTGATCTTGCCGAAGTGCACGTCGGTGGTCGCGTGCGCGGCGAACTCGAAGGCGGTCACGATGCCGAAGTTGCCGCCACCGCCGCGCAACGCCCAGAACAGGTCGGCATGATCATCCGCGCTGGCTCGCACCAGTGCCCCGTCCGCGGTGATCACTTCGGCGGCGACCAGGCTGTCCAGCGCGAGGCCGTACTTCCTGACCTTCCAGCCGATGCCACCGCCCAGGGTCAGCCCGCCGACACCGACGCTCCGGGTGTCGCCGGACGAGATCGCCAGGCCGTGTGGAGCCAGCGCGTCCACGACCTGCCCCCAGGTGGCGCCGCCGCCGATCCGGACCAACCGTCGCCCCGGGTCGATCACCTTGACGTCGGCCAACTCGCCGAGATCGATCACCACGCCGCCGTCGTTGGTGCCGAAGCCGGGGAACCCGTGACCGCCGCCGCGGACGGACAGCGGCTGACCGCTACGGGCGGCGAATCGGACCGCCGCCTGGACGTCCGGCACGGTCCGCGGCCGCAGGATCACGGCCGGGCTGCCGGTGATCAGCACCGTCCGGCTCGCCGCCGGATACCGATCACTGGTGCTGTCGATGATGTCTCCGCCGAAGTCACGGCCGAGCAGTTCGAGCGTTGCGCTCATGGTGTTTCCTTCCTCCGTCAACTGAACGATCACAAGACGCTGCCCGCCGAGTCGCTGTGACCGGTCCTCGCTGTGACCTGGATCACGAGCGGTGGGCTGTCACACGATCGGGGCCGGCGGAGTCTTATGAGTGATCCGCCGAGCCAGAGGAGCACCATGTCCAGCAGTCCGGACGCCGCCACCGAGACCTTCGTCGAGCACCGGAACCTGCTCTTCACCGTGGCCTACGAGCTGCTCGGATCGGCCTCGGACGCGGAGGACGTGCTGCAGGAAGCCTGGCTGCGGTGGGCCGGTGTTGATCTTGACGGGGTACGGGACCGGCGGGCCTATCTGGTCCGGATCGTCACCCGGCAGGCACTGGACCGGCTGCGGCTGCTCGGCCGGCGCCGGGAGTCCTACGTCGGACCGTGGTTGCCGGAGCCGTTGCTGACCGCCCCCGACGTGGCCGACGACGTCGAGCTCGCCGAGAGCGTGTCGCTGGCGATGCTGCTGGTGTTGGAGACGCTGTCACCGACCGAGCGGGCGGTGTTCGTCCTGCGCGAGGTCTTCGCTCTCGGTTACGACGAGCTCGCTGCCGCGGTCGACAAGAGTCCGGCCGCGGTGCGGCAGATCGCTCACCGGGCCCGGGAACACGTGGCCGCGCGGCGACCCCGCGGCGAGGTGTCCCGGGAGGAGGCCAGCATCGCGCTGCAGGCCTTCCGGCGCGCCGTCGAGACCGGCGACCTGCAGGGACTTGTCGACCGGCTGGCCCCCGACGTGGTGCTGCTCGGCGACGGCGGTGGTGTCGTCCCGGCCACCCTCGAGCCGCTGGTCGGGGCCGATCAGATCATCCAGCTGCTCTCACTGCGGATGCCGATCCCCGGCATCGAGGCGATCGAGCAGGTGATGATCAACGGGTGGCCGGCGCTGATCCTGCGCGTGGACGGCAAGATCAACACCGTCCTGACCCTGCGGATCGACGGCCCGATGATCACCGGCATCTATCTGGTCCGCAACCCCGAGAAGCTCTCCCGCCTCACCCAGCCGACCATGATCACCCGCAGCCCGCTCGGTCGTTGACCACGGCTCGGCACCGGCGAGCCGGCAACGACGAAAGATGCGCCAAAAAGGGGCGTCCACCGCTGGGTTCAGGTCATCGCTGCCGGCTGCCGGTCGGGTGCCAAGGTGTGCGGTTCCGAGTGGACGCTCTGGCCGCGAGCTGAGCGAATTGACCTGGTCAGGGCGTCCACTTGCCGTCCGCTGTCGCCGCTTGTCACGATATCGAGTCACGTGATGCCCCAATCGCCGATTCCGGCAACGAGATCACCGCACGACTCGAAATCGTGCCAACGACCCGGCCGACCACACAACCGATAGCCGACCACACAACCGATAGCCGGCCGCCCTACCCGCGCCCGCCCTTTGTCGCGTCTTTCCGTCTCCCAAGATCAATTCGCCGCCCGCTGAAGCGACCTGACCCCACGCTCCTGAGCCCGGTGTCGCGATTTCTCTTCGGGCTGGGCGATACCAGCCATTGCCGCGTGGCAACCTGCAGCCTCAAGAGGAATCGCGACAGTCGGAGCGAGGTGTGTTCGCTCCCTGAGCCTGTCGAAGGGCAAACCAGACGGTGCCCCCATTGGTTCGGCCCGGCGGCCGAAAAGGACGCATCGAGGACGGGCAGGTGGCGCGGTCGGCGAGGGGTCGCGGCCGGACGCCGGGCTGCTGGTGCGCTGGCGTTGCTGGTGTCGGATCCTGCTGAGTTCGGCGCGCCCGTCGGTGGACCTGTTGGCGGTGGGTTTCTGTCTCGGGGTTGGCAGACTGGCCGCTCGGTGCACGCCGGCGGGCGGGCTCTGGGATCCCGGTCGCCGCCGTCTCGCGGAGTTCGTCGGTGGATCCGGGCTGAGCCTGTCGAAGGGCCAGCCCACATTCATCCACTACAGACACCTGGGCCATCACCAGGCCTGCCCTTCGAGCACCGGCAGCAGCCGTACGTGAGCGGTCGACAGGCTCAGGGAACGTGACCCGGGCGCAGGGCACTAGGTGGTGGTCCGGTCCATCGCATCGGGGTGCGGGCCGATCCGGGCGTCGGTGTTGAGCGCGGTGATCGCGGCGACGTCGTCGTCGGAGAGTTCGAAGTCGAACAGGGCGAAGTTCTCCTCGACCCGGCTGCGGGTGACCGACTTGGGGAAGACGATGTCGCCGCGCTGCAGGTGCCAGCGCAGCGTGACCTGGGCGGCGGTCCTGCCGACCCGGTCGGCGATCCCGATGATCACCAGATCCTCCGCCACCTTGCCCTTGGCGATCGGCGCCCAGGCCTCGGTGGCAATGCCGTGCGCGGTGTCGTAGGCCCGGACCGCGTCGTTGGTCAGGTACGGGTGCGCCTCGATCTGGTTGATCGCCGGCACCGTGTCCGTCTCGGCGGCCAGCCGGTCGAGATGGGCCGGCTCGAAGTTGGAGACGCCGATGGAGCGCACCTGGCCGCCCGCCAGGATCTCCTCCATGACCCGCCAGGTCTCGACGTAGTCGCGGACCGTGGGCAGCGGCCAGTGGATCAGGAACAGATCGAGGTAGCCCAGGTCGAGCTCGGCCAGCGTCCGGTCGAACGCAGCCAGCGCGTCGTCCCGGGTCAGATGCGGATTGTTGAGCTTGCTGGTGACGAAGACGTCCTCCCGGGCCAGCCCGGACGCGCGGACCGCCTCACCGACCCCGCGCTCGTTGCGATACAGCTGCGCGGTGTCGAGATGCCGGTAGCCGATCTCCAGCGCCGCCAGCGTCGCGTCCTTGGTCTGCTCCGGCGGGATCTGATACACGCCGAACCCGAGCTGCGGGATCTTGACGCCGTTGTTCAGAGTGATCTCGGGTACGCCGCTCATGATGATCACCCTATCGGCGCTCCACCTGCCGCCGACCTCCGCCAACCACCCCACCCCCAGCCGTCCCGCTCCCCCAACTCGCGCCATGCTCCTGCTGCAGCGGGAGCGCCGGCCGAGAACGGGGAGCACCAGCGGGGGGTCCGCGGGACCGGCGGCTGACCGCCCTGGTCTCGCCCTCCGGTGTTCGTGCTCCTCTGTCTCGCGCCGTGCTCCTGCTGCAGTGGGAGCACGGGTCGAGAACGGGGAGCACGAGCCGAGGGGTACGCGGGACCGGCGGCTCACCGCCCTGGTCTCGCCCTCCGGTGATCATGCTCCTCTGTCTCGCGCCGTGCTCCTGCTGCAGTGGGAGCGCGGGTCGAGAACGGGGAGCATGAGCGGAGGAGTACGTGGGACCGGCGGCCGACGCTCCTGAACTCGTCCTCCGGTGTTCGTGCTCCTCTAGCTCGCGCCGTGCTCCTGCAGTAGTGGGAGTGCGGGGCGAGAACGGGGAGCATGAGCCGAGGGAGTACGCGAGTCCGGGCTCACGCTCCTGAACTCGTCCTCCGGTGTTCGTGCTCCTCTGTCTCGCGCCGTGCTCCTGCTGTAGTGGGAGCACGGGTCGAGAACGACGAGCGTGAGCAGAAGGGAGTACGGGGGGTCCTGCGGTGCACACTCCCGGCGTCGCGTTCCGGTGATCGTGCTCCTCCCACTTGCACCGTGCTCCTGCTGCGGCGGGAGCACGGGGTGAGAAGCAGGGTGGGCTGGGGTCAGGCGTGACTGCGTCGGCGGCGGCCGGCGGTAGGAGTGATCACGTACGCGGTCGGGCTGACGCCGCCGAAGGTCAGCACTCGCTCCCGGATGATCTTGATCCCGCCGGTGCGTTGCAGTGCGTCGAGGAACAGCCGCTTGTCGTCGGTGAGCAGCACGGCCCGGCCTCGAGGGTCCAGGATCCGGGCGATCTCCCGCAGCGCCGCGGGATAGAGCTTCTCGTTGGTCCGGTGGCTGCCGACCCGCTTGCCGAACGGGAGGTTGGCCAGCACCCGGTCCGCGCTGTGATCACCCAGCTCGATCCGTTCCGCCGGGCCGGTGCACAGCTGCGCGGCAACGCCGAACCGCTCCAGGTTGATCGTGGCCAGCCGGATCGCCTCCGGGTCGACGTCGGAGCCGATCAACCGGGCCGCCGATTCACCCAGTCCGGCCAGTAGCAGCAGCGTCCCGCTGCCGCAGAACGGATCGACGACCCGGTCACGGGCGCCGATCTTGGCCAGTCGGACCAGGGTCGCGGCCAGCACCGGTGTGCTGGACCAGGGCAGCCGTTCCAGCCGGCCGAAGCGGCGGGTCCAGTGCAGCGGGCCGAGCTCGGCCAGCCAGCGCTCGCCGTACCGGGTGAGATTGATCAGCCAGTCGCCCGGATCGTTGGCCCAGCCGAACTGCTCCGTCAGTCTGCCGGTCAGCGCCGAGCGGACCTCGGTCGAGTCGTGGCCGACCCGGAAGGTGGCCGGCCGGCCCGCCGGGACCAGGGAGTTGATCATGCCGCCGGCGACCGACGCCGTCAGGGGAGCGAGGTCCGGCTCGGCCGCCTCGCCCAGTGGGATGGCCGCCGCCGAGAAGAGTCGCTGCCGCGACAACAGCTCCGGATCACCGGCCAGGGTGCCGGTGACCCGGCGTTCGGCGGCGGCCAGCTCGGTCAGGCCGGCCTCGCGGAGTTCCTCGACCAGCAACTGCTCCGCACCACCGATGGTCCGGAACTCCAGCCGATCGGTGATCATGCGCTCGCCGCCGAACGTCGTCGCCGTCGCTCGTCAAACCGGGCCTGGCCGAACCGTTGGACGACGAGCGTGATGACTCCGGCCACCACGATCGCCGCCAGGTTGATCAGCAACTGCAGGGCCGAGCCGCCGGCTTCCTCCGGCACCCAGTAGGCGAGCGCCACTGCGGCGTTGGCCGCCGCCGGAATGGTGGTGACCGAGATCAGCACGCCGACCAGCGCACCGGACTTCTGCGCGGTCAGCGACAGCATGCCGGCGATCCCGGCCATTAGCCCGATCACCCAGGACAGCGCGTCCGGCTGCCAGATGAAGCTGGTCAGCGGCCGCGGTGCGAGCAACATCTCTCGATCGATCAGACCGAGTGCGGTCAGCAGCAGGGTGGTGCCGACGGTGATCACCATGCCGAACAGGAAGCCGCCGAACAGGGTCATCGCGGCCCGGCCGGTCAAGGTCCGGCGCCGCGCGACGATGCCGGTGCACAGCGCCGCCAGCGGCCCGAACTCCGGCCCGACCACCATCGAGCCGACGATCAGGATCGGCTGGTCGAGCAGCACCCCGATGCTGGCGATGATCATCGCCACGCTCATGAACACCAGATACGTCCAGCTGACCCGGCCCTCATCGCCGGACCGCTGCTGGATGTCGGACCAGATGATCGCGTCCGCGGGATCGCCGGGGGTCTGCTCGACGGCCAGGTCGGCCGACGTGGACAGCGTCAGGTCGACCTGCTCGACGCTGATCCCGCCCCGCTCCTCGAGGCCGAGCGCGCGCAGCCGTTCCAGGATGTCCTCCGCGCCTTCACGGGCGATGTCACAGCTGATCACGTCGCCGACCGGCCGCTGCGCCGCGCCGGTCAGCACGAACAGGTGGGTCACCGCCTCGTCGTCACGGAGCAGCTGCAGGGTCGGCTCGGTGAGCGAACTCGGCGAGATCACGCGCAGATGCAGCATCCTGACTCCCGTCCTCGATTCGCCGTACAGAATCGCATACGCTCCGATTTGTCAGGACCCCGGCGAGTTGAAGCCGAGCGGGGTCCCGACGCCGCGGAAGGAGAAGGGCATGATCGCCGGCGACGACGTGGCTGAGGCGCTGTGGGTGCCCGATGACGACGCACTGCAGCGATCCCAGGTGGCCGGCTTCCGGAACTGGCTGGCGGCCGAGCAGGGTCTGCGACTGCCGGACTACGCCGCCCTGCATCGGTGGAGCGTCGAGCAGCCGGCGGAGTTCTGGGGCGCGGTATGGCGGTTCTTCCGGCCCGGCGTCCAGCTCGGCGCGGACCGGATCCTCGACGACACTCCGATGCCGGGAGCCCTCTGGTGTCCTGGTGCTCGGCTCAATTTCGCCGCGGAAATGCTGCGGCCGACCGCCGACGAATCATCGGTCGCCCTGGTCGCAGTCGACGAACAGAGCGGGCTGACCGAGCCGTACCGGCCGGTGGAGCTCACCCGAGCGGAGCTGCGTCGCCGGGTCGCCGGGCTGGCGGCGACCCTGCGGTCCGCCGGCATCGGGCCGGGCGACTGTGTCGCCGGCTACCTGCCGAACGTCGCCGAGACGGTGGTCGCGCTGCTCGCCACGGCGAGTGCGGGCGCCACCTGGACCTCCTGTTCACCGGACTTCGGCGTCGAGGCGGTGCTCAGCCGGTTCGAGCAGGCCGAGCCGTCCGTGATCATCGTCGCCGACGGCTATCGCTACAACGGCAAGATCTTCGACCGGACCGCGCAGGCCCGTGAGTTGATCACCGCCCTGCCGGGCCTGCGGCTGGTGATCACCGTCGAGCTGAACGGCACCGCCGACTGGTCCGAGCTGGGCGTTGATCGGGTGGCCTGGCCGGACGCGGTCGCTCCGGAGGCCGAGTTGATCTTCGCCGAGGTGGAGTTCGATCATCCGCTGTGGGTGCTCTGGTCGTCCGGCACGACCGGCAAGCCGAAGGGCATCGTGCAGTCGCACGGCGGGATCGTGCTGGCCGTCTTCGCCTCGATCGGACTCGGCTCGGACATCCGGCCGGACGATCGCTACTTCGTTGTCACCTCGGCCAGCTGGATGATGTGGAACTATCTGGTCGGCGGTCTCGGTCTCGGTGCGACGGTGATCTTGTACGACGGCAGCCCGGCCGCCGCCGACGGCGACGCGGTCTGGCGGATCGCCGAACGGACCGGAGCCACCGTGCTCGGGATCGGGGCCGGCTATCTCGACGCCGGCTTCCGGGCCGACAGACGACCCGGCGCCGATCATGATCTGAGCCGGTTGCGGTCGATCCTGCAGACGGGATCGACGCTGGCCGCCGACGCGTGGCGCTGGGTCTCCACCGCGGTGTCGGATCGGTGCTGGTTCGCCTCGATCAGTGGCGGTACGGACATCTGTGCGGTCCTGGTCGGCGCGTCGCAGCTGTTGCCCGTGTACGCGGGTCGGATGGCGGGACCGTACCTCGGCGTCGACCTGCACAGCTGGGATCCCGACGGCAACGACCTGATCGGCACCGAGGGCGAACTGGTGATCACCAAGCCGCTGCCGTCGATGCCGGTGCGACTGCTCGGTGACCCGACCGGCGAGCGGTATGCCGAGACCTACTTCGATCTCTACCCGGGAGTGTGGCGGCACGGCGACTGGATCACGATCTACCGCGATGGCTCGGCGGCGATCTCGGGCCGGTCGGACGCGACCCTGAACCGGCAGGGCATCCGGATGGGATCGGCCGATCTCTACGCCGTGGTGGAGGGCGTGCCGGGCGTCGCGGACAGCCTGGTGATCGGCGTCGAGTTGCCCGACGGCGGCTACTTCCTGCCGCTGTTCGTCGTCACCGAGCCCGGAGTCGATCTTGATCAGGCGCTGACCGATCGGATCCGCACGGAGCTGCGGACCCGGCTGTCGCCGCGACACGTGCCGGACGCCATCGTCGAGGTGCCGGCCGTGCCACGAACCCTGACCGGTAAGAAACTCGAGGTGCCGGTGAAGCGGATCCTCCGCGGCGCCGACCTGTCGACGGTGTCCGGCGGTCGGGGGTCGATCACCCACCCGGAGATGCTCGACTGGTTTTCCCACTATGCCCGTGCGGAGCCGCAGCTCGCCCCGCCGGCTCGCCTGTCGAGAGGATGACCGTCATGGTGGACGAGCACGACCGGGACCTGGCTATCAACCGAGCCCTGTGGGACCGGCTGGCCGAGCTGCACGCTCCCGGCTGGGACGAAAGCGGCTACTACGACCTGGCCGCCTTCCGTTCCGGGAAGTCTTCGTTGAGCCGAATCGTCCGTGATCAACTTGACGCCGTCGGATCGCTGGCTGGCCGGGACGTGCTGCACCTGCAATGTCACTTCGGCCTGGACACACTGTCCATCGCCAGGCTCGGCGCCGTGGTCACCGGGGTGGACTTCTCCGCGACGGCAGTTGATCATGCCCGGCGGTTGGCCGAAGCCTCGGGGCTCGAGCCGACGTTCGTCGAGGCGGACGTGCAACGACTGCCCGGGGATCTCGACGGCCGGTTCGACCTCGTCTTCGCGTCGTACGGCGCGCTGTGCTGGATCGCCGAGTTGGATGCCTGGTTCGCCGGTGCCGGTCGCGCCCTCCGGGCGGGCGGTGTGCTGGTGCTGGTGGAGCTGCACCCGATCTGCCTGATGATCGACTCCGCCGATCCGATTCGCTTCGGCCATCCCTACCTCGGCGGCGTCCCGCACCGAGATCAGTGGGAGGGCAGCTACGCCGACTCGGGCATCGAGGTGTCGCAGCCGATGGTCGGCTATCCCCATGGATTGGGTGAGATCGTGACCGCGGCCGTCGAGGCGGGCCTGCGGATCGACCATCTCGGCGAATACCTGGAAGAGGAGCTCCCGCCGCGGCCCGGGATCGCCACCGAGAGGACGGCCGGTGGGCATCGGCTGACGGTCGGGGGCGAGGATCTTCCGATCACCTTCTCGTTGCGAGCCACTCGCGGCTGACCGTTCGATCTCCTGGCCGGTGCACCCTCGGCCGCGGGTGCTGTCTGTGCCTGTTACGCTGATTGCCCAGGATCCGAGACGAATCGTATCGAATTATGAGACAATCGGTCAGGCAGATCAGCACCGCGCGGCGCTGGGCGCTGCTCGCGGTGAGCATGATCGCCCAGGCGACCAGTGCCTTCTTCAGCCTCGGCCCGGCCTTCCTGATCCCGGAACTGCACACCGGGCTCGGGCTGACCCTGGCGGAGGCCGGGATCGTGGTGGCGATGCCGACGATCGGGACCATGCTCACGCTGATCGCCTGGGGTGCTGCGGTGGACCGGTTCGGCGAGCGGCGGGTGTTGGTGGTCGGCACCGGGCTGACCGCGGCCTGCGGAGTCGGCACGGCCCTGGCCGGCTCGATGATCATGCTCGCGGTGTTCCTGCTGCTCGGCGGGATGGCGGCGGCCAGCACCAACGCGGCCAGCGGCCGGGTCGTCGTCGGTTGGTTCCCACCGGAACGGCGTGGTCTGGCGATGGGCATCCGGCAGATGGCTCAGCCGCTCGGTGTCGGGCTGGCGGCGCTCACCGTCCCGACCATCGCCGCCGGGTACGGGATCGGGGCCGCCCTCTGGCTGCCCGCGATCCTGGCGGCGGTCGCGGCGATCCTGTGCCTCGTCGTGGTGATCGATCCGGTCCGGCTGGCCCGAACCGATCCGGCGGCGGCCGCGCAACTGGCGAATCCCTATCTGGGCAATGGATTCCTCTGGCGGATCCACGCCGTGTCGGTGCTGCTGGTGGTGCCGCAGTTCATGGTCTGGACGTTCGGCCTGGTCTGGTTGATCAGTGATCGCGGCTGGTCGCCCGGGGCCGCCGGCACGCTGATCGCGATCACCCAGTTGCTCGGTGCGCTGGGCCGGATCGGGGCCGGACAGTTGTCGGATCGGGTCCGCAGCCGGATGCGGCCGCTGCGCTGGGTGGCGACCGCCGCGGCGATCACGATGATGCTGTTGGCGGCGACCGATCAGCTGGGCTGGTCGGTCGCGATCGCGGTGCTGGTGCTGGCGACCGTGATCACGGTCGCGGACAACGGACTGGCGTTCACGTCGATCGCCGAGGTGGCCGGGCCGTTCTGGTCCGGCCGGGCCCTTGGCCTGCAGAACACAGCCCAGTCCCTGGCCGGCTCGCTGGTCCCGCCCGTGCTGGGGGCGGTGATCACCGTGCTCGGCTATCCGCTGGCTTTCGCCCTGACGGCGCTCTGCCCGGTGATCGCGATCCCGCTGGTCCCGGTCCGGCAGGAGAAGACGATCAACTGACCGGACCGGGTCCCGGACCCGACTATTCGGCGGCCTTCTTGCTGCCCCTGCGGTTCGTGATGAAGCCCCAGATGATCAGCACGATCAACGAGCCGACGATGGCCAGCAACCAGGTCCGCAACTGGAAGAAGTCACCCAGTCCGGTGTTGAAGAGCAGGCTGCCGAGCCAACCGCCGAGCAGCGCGCCGACGACGCCGAGAATCAAGGTGGCGATCCAGCCACCGGCCTGCTTCCCCGGCAGGATCAGTTTCGCAATAGCTCCCGCAACCAGGCCCAACAGCAAGAATCCAAGAAAGCCCATGTCATGTCTCCCTTATTTCGTAGTTGGACGCCACCAACGTAGCGCTAGTTACCCGCTTCCGGCGATGCTGAACCGCGCGAAATTCTCTCGTCGGCGGACGTTCATCAAGCCGTGATTCCGCCTCGCCGTGGAGCGGTTCGGTCGATCATGGGGTTCGGGTTGACCTCAACCTTTCTTGAACTCCTACCGTCGGGTCCATGGAACTCAGCAGAGCAGGCATCGCGATCGATCTCGCCGACGGGATTCCGAGCCAGACGGCCAGGTACGAAGAACTCGGCTACGGCGCGTTCTGGATCGCCGGCGGGCAGCTGAAGTCGCTGTCGTTGGTCGGCGAGCTGATCGCCGCGACCCGCGCGGCGACGGTCGCGACCGGGATCATTCCGGCCGAGGCGTATCCGGCGGCGGAGGTGGGCCAGACCTACGCCGCACTCGAGGTCGATGCGCCCGGGCGGTTCCTGGTCGGGCTGGGCGGACCGCAAGGGCCGAAGTCGTTGCGGGCACTGCGGGACTATCTCGATCAACTCGACCGGATCGAGCCCGGCGATCGGGAGCCTGGCGTACCCGTCGATCGGCGCTACCTGGCGGCCCTCGGGCCGCGCAAGCTGGAGCTGGCGCGGGACCGGTTCGCCGGCGCGATCACGCTCCTGGTCACCCCCGAATTCACCGCCCAGACCCGGGACCGACTCGGCTCGGCCCAACAGATCGTCGATCTGCTCGTGGTGCCGGACGGTGACGCCGACCGGGCCCGAGACGCGGCTCGGGGGACGCTCGGCTTTCTGGTGCAGGTGCCGGGCTACCGCGCGCACCTGACGCGGATCGGGTTCACCGACACCGAGATCGATCGACTGGACGACCGGCTGGTCGATGCCGTGGTCCCCCGGGGCGATGCCGCGACGATCGCCGCCGCGGTCCGGCGGCACTGGGACGCCGGCGCCGACCAGGTGATCATCAGTCCGTTGGGCGACGCCGACCGGGACCAGTTCCTGGCCGAACTCGCCGAGCTGCTGGACCTGAGGGACTAGCCTCGATCTCTCATGATCTTGGCCTCGCTGCCCGGTGTCCGTGACCCGTTCACGCTTGCCAGGCACAGGTCGGGGTTCCCCTGCCGGATCGCCGGTCTGCCGGGGCGCAAACCCGCCGCTCCTCGCTGCGTCTTTCCGCCCGGCAGACCGCGATCCGGCAGCCGGATACCCGGACCAGGGGAACAACCAGCCCCCTGATCATGAAAGATCGAGGCTGGGGAAGGCTAGGGGCGCTGCCAGACGTCTTCGACGGTGCGGATCGCTTCGGAAAGGGTCAACCCGGCCTGTCGGGCCCGGGTCGCGTAGCGGGCCGCCGCCTCGGTCACGTCCCCGGCCGGGATCGCCCGCTGGGTGACGAAGGTGCCTTTACGGCCGTGCGTCGTGATCACTCCGTCGGCCTCGAGTCCGCGGTAGGCCCGGGCGACTGTGTTCGCCGCCAGACCGACGTCTTCGGCCAGTCGTCGGACGGTAGGTAACCGGGCGCCGGCTTCCAGCCGGCCGTCGGTGATCATCGCGGCGAGCTGGCTGCGGAGTTGGTCGTACGGCGGGACGGTCGAGGACGGGTCGATGTCGATCGTGATCATCGGATCCCGCTCCGTCATCGGTGACTCCAGGAGCTGATCATGATCCGCCAGCCTATCCGGCCGGCCCTTCGACAGGCTCAGGGAACAGAGACCGGGCCAGGGAACAGCGACCGGGCCAGGGAACAGAGACGGGTCAGTCGAGCAAGATCGCAGCCAGCAGGGTGACCGCCGGCCGGTCGGGCTCCAGCCAGTCCACGGCCGTGAGCTCGGACCGGGCCAGCCAGCGCAGCCGATCGTGGGAGTCGCCGGGCCGGGGCAGGTTGCCATTCGTCAGAGAGGCGGTCCAGACCCGGAGTTGCCAGCCGGTCTTGATCAGCCACCGGGTGCCGTCGGAGAGCTCGTCCCGGAGCTCGATCGCCACCCCGAGCTCCTCGGTGATCTCGCGGGCCAGGGCAGCCTCGCAGGTCTCGCCCGGATCCACCTTGCCGCCGGGGAACTCCCACCGCCCGGCCAACTCGGCCGGCCCGCTGCGCCGCGCCGCCAGCACCCGGCGGGGCCGGGCCGGGTCGTCGAGGATCGCGGCCGCGACCACCAGCCGGGTCGGGGATCCGGGTTCGGGCACGGCTCGCTGCCTCCACAGTGATCGCACGGTCGGGGTAGGGTCGCGGCTGATGCTACTGGCCGACCTGATCCCCGCCCCGACCGATTCGGGCTCCACCGATCCCGACGCGGTCTTCGAGGCATTCGTCGACTGGTCGATCGAACGAGGGTGGCCGCCGTACCCGGCGCAGACCGATGCCCTGATCGAGATCGTCTCCGGCTCCAACGTGATCATGGCGACGCCGACCGGCTCCGGTAAGAGCCTGGTCGCGACCGGCGCCCAGTTCGCCACCCTGGCCGCCGGCGGCACGACCTACTACACGGCACCGATCAAGGCCCTGGTGTCGGAGAAGTTCTTCGCCGCGACCGAATTCTTCGGCCCGGAACGGGTCGGCATGCTGACCGGCGACGCGAGTGTCAATCCCGGCGCCCCGATCATCTGCTGCACCGCCGAGGTGCTGGCCAACATCGCGCTGCGGCAGGGCCAGCGAGCCGGCGTCGACACGGTGATCATGGACGAGTTCCACTACTACGCCGAGCCCGACCGTGGCTGGGCCTGGCAGGTGCCGCTGATCGAGTTGCCGAAGGCGCAGTTCGTGCTGATGTCGGCGACGCTGGGCGACATGACCAGGTTCGAGGCGGACCTGAAGCGGCGGACCGGCCGGACCACCGCGGTGATCAGTTCGATGGAACGGCCGATCCCGCTCTACTACTCCTACGTCACCACGACCCTGCACGAGACCATCGAGGAACGGTTGGAGAGTCGCGACGCCCCGATCTACGTCGTGCACTTCAGCCGGGCCGCCGCGATCGAGCAGGCTCAGGCGATGGCCAGCCTCAAGGTCTGCAGCCGGGAGGAGAAGGAAGCGATCGCCGACCTGCTGGGCGACTTCCGGTTCTCCGCCGGCTTCGGCAAGACCCTGTCCCGGCTGGTCCGGATGGGGATCGGCGTGCACCACTCCGGGATGTTGCCGCGCTATCGCCGGCTGGTCGAGCGGCTGGCCCAGGCCGGGCTGCTCAAGATCATCTGCGGTACGGACACCCTCGGCGTCGGCATCAACGTGCCGATCCGGACCGTGCTGCTCACCTCGCTGAGCAAATACGACGGGGTCAAGCCGCGGCTGCTCACCGCGCGCGAGTTCCACCAGATCGCCGGCCGGGCCGGCCGTGCCGGCTACGACACCGCCGGCAACGTCGTGGTGCAGGCTCCTGATCATGTGGTCGCCAACGAGAAGGCGCTGGCCAAGGTCGGCGACGACCCGAAGAAGCGGCGCAAGGTGGTCCGGAAGAAGCCGCCGGAGGGCACGGTCGGCTACGGGCAGCCGACCTACGAGCGGCTGGTCGCGGCCGAGCCGGAGCCGCTCGAGTCGAGCTTCGCGGTGAGTCACGCGATGGTGATCAACGTGATCGCCCGCGGTGGCGACTGCTTCGCCGGGATGCGGCGGCTGCTGACCGACAACGACGAGCCGGCCGCCCGCCGGCGCCGGCATGTCCATCGCGCGATCGAGATCTACCGGGGTCTGCTGACCACCGGCGTCGTCGAGCCGCTGCCGACGGCCCTGAACGAACCAGCACGTGGTGCACGGGTCACCATCGACCTGCAGGAGGACTTCGCGCTGAACCAGCCGCTGTCCCCGTTCGGTCTGGCCGCGCTGGACCTGGTCGACTTCGAGGCCGAGAACTACGCGCTGGACATCGTGTCGGTGATCGAATCGATCTTGGAGGATCCGCGGCCGATCCTGATGGCCCAGCGCAACCGGGCCCGCGGTGCCGCGATCGAGGCGATGAAGGCCGAGGGGATCGAGTACGAGGAGCGGATGGAGCTGCTCGAGGACATCACCTATCCGCGGCCGCTGGCCGAGCAGCTGGAGCATGCGTACTCGGTCTACGCGCAGACCCACCCCTGGGTCCTTGATCATCGGCTGGCGCCGAAGTCGGTGGTCCGGGAGATGGCCGAGCTGGCGATGACCTTCACCGAGTACGTCAGCAGCTATCAGCTGGCCCGCTCCGAGGGGATCGTGCTGCGCTACCTCTCCGATGCGTACAAGGCGCTGCGGCAGACCGTGCCGGAGGCCATCCGGACCCCCGACCTGGCCGATCTGATCGAGTGGCTGGGCGAGCTGGTCCGCCAGGTCGACTCCAGCCTGGTGGACGAATGGGAGGCGCTCAGTCACCCCGGCGCGCAGCCGGTCGAGCACCGGCTGGACGAGCGCCCGACCCCGGTGACCCAGAACCAGCGGGCCTTCCGGGTGCTGGTCCGGAATGCGATGTTCCGCCGGGTCGAGCTGGCCGCCCGGCGCCGCTGGAACGATCTCGGCGAGCTGGACGCCGACGGCGGTTTCGACGCCGAGGCCTGGCGCGAGGGGATCCAGAGCTATTTCGAGGTGCACGACGAGATCGGCATCGGCCCCGACGCGCGCGGCCCGAGCCTGTTGCTGATCGACCGGCTGCCCGACCACCTCCGGGTCCGGCAGATCATCGACGACCCGGCCGGCGATCACGACTGGGGGATCGAGGCCGAGGTCGACCTCGCGGCCAGCGACGAGGCCGGCGAGGCGGTGCTCCGGGTCGTCGGCTTCGGCGAGCTGGGCGGCTTCGGCGACGATGCTCGCTGAGCCCGATCAGCTTAGGTACCCCTCACCTATAGTGGTTCGGTGAGCACCGGGGACGGGACCTGATGGACTTCTGGCGGGACTGGCCGTACCCGCTCGCCTTGGCGATCTTGTTCCTGGTGATCCTGCTGCGGGCCAACGCGACCTACTGGCTGGGCCGGGCGGCCAACGCCGGCGCGAACCGGACCCGGCTGCAGCGGATGCTCGAGTCGGCTGGTTATCGGCGGGCCCGGGAACTGGTGGTCCGCTGGGGTGCGCCGGTGATCACCTTCTCCTTCCTCACCATCGGCCTGCAGACCCTGATCAATCTCGCGGCCGGGGTGATTCGGATGCCGTACCGGCGCTATCTGCCGGCGATGCTGATCGGCGGCGTGCTCTGGGCCTTCCTCTACGGCACCTTCGGGTTCGTCTCGTTCGAGGTCTGGCAGCGGCTGTACGAACGCTGGCCGGGGCCGGCGGTCGCGTTGTTGATCGGGTTGGTGTTGATCTTGGTCGGCTTCATCATCCGGCAACTGCGCCGGCCGCGACCGGCGGCCGACGATGATCATCCGCCGGTGCAGGGCGCGGATCACCCGGCCGGGCGGGATAACGTGGGCTCGTGACCTTCGATCCCGCGCTCTGGCAGCCGGTCGCCGGCTTCGACTTCACCGACATCACCTACCACCGGGCGGTCGACGCGCCGGTGGTCCGGGTGGCGTTCGACCGGCCCGAGGTGCGCAACGCCTTCCGCCCGCACACCGTCGACGAGCTCTACCGGGCTCTTGATCATGCCCGGACCAGCTCCGACATCGGCTGCGTGCTGCTCACCGGCAACGGCCCCTCGCCGAAGGACGGCGGCTGGGCCTTCTGCAGCGGCGGTGATCAGCGGATCCGTGGCCGCTCCGGCTACCAATACGAGGACGGCGACGAACCCACCGATCAAGCCGCGATGGGTCGGTTGCACATCCTCGAGGTGCAGCGGCTGATCAGGTTCATGCCCAAGGTGGTGATCGCGCTGGTCAACGGCTGGGCGGCCGGCGGCGGGCACAGCCTGCACGTGGTCTGCGATCTGACTCTGGCCAGCGCCGAACACGGCCGGTTCAAGCAGACCGACGCCGATGTCGGCTCGTTCGACGCCGGCTTCGGCTCGGCCTATCTGGCCCGCCAGGTCGGGCAGAAGTTCGCCCGGGAGATCTTCTTCCTCGGCGACACCTATGACGCCGAGGACGCATGCCGGATGGGCATGGTCAACCGCGTGGTCCCGCACGCCGACCTGGAGGCGACCGGTCTGGACTGGGGCCGGAAGATCTGCGGTAAGAGCCCGACCGCCCAGCGGATGCTCAAGTTCGCGTTCAACGCGATCGACGACGGTCTGATCGGCCAGCAGGTCTTCGCCGGCGAGACCACCCGCCTCGCCTACATGACCGACGAAGCCGTCGAAGGCCGCGACGCGTTCCTGGAGAAGCGCCCACCCAACTGGCGCGACTTCCCCTACTACTACTGACCTGGGTCTTCTTCATTCGGCTTGATCCACCGGTCGAGCCTCGCGTGGTGGCTGCGGTGCTATTCTTGATCCTACTGGGCTGGCCGTGAGGCCCTGGTCCACCCTTTAGGCGGGGACATCCCCCGCCTAATTGCATTTCTGGGGTTTGCTGTTGCGGGAGCTCAGCATCTTCATCGATGAGTCCGGTGACTTCGGTCCGGTGCAGAAACACTCGCCGTTCTACATCCTGAGTCTCGTCTTCCATGATCAGAGCGACGACATCACCCGACATCTGGACAGGATTCACGAGGCTCTCCAGGTCCGTGGGCTGTCAGCGGATCACGCGATCCATACGGCGCCGCTGATCCGTCGGGAGCACGACTATCGTTGGCTGGACCTGCCGGCTCGACGATCCATCTTCCGTGTCCTGGTTGACTTCGTCCGGAGGTGCGACGTGACCTACCACTCCTGGGTATTCAGCAAGAGGGAACTCAGTGATACCGACCAATTCGTGAGCGCCATGTCTCGGGGCCTCGGCTCGTTGATCCGATCGAATCACGGGTACTTCAGTTCGTGGGAACGAATCGTCATCTACTACGACAACGGGCAGAAGGAGATCACGAACCTGGTCAACAGCGTCTTCAACGCACACCTGACTAACGTCGAGGTTCGGAAGGTCGTCCCGTCGGACTACAGCTTGTTCCAGGCTGCCGACCTGTGCTGCACGCTCGCGTTGCTGCGCAAGAAGATCGAGGCGGATGGCCTCTCCAACTCCGAGCGCGACTTCTTCTCTACGCACAAGGACAGTGCCGAACGTGCGCTGAAGAAGGGGTACTTCAAGACGATGGACCACAAGAAGTTCGGGACTTAGCTTTCCCATTGCGCCTCGGTTTAGTCCCAGCTCCGTACTGTCGACTCAGACGACGCCGTAGAGGCGGTCGCCGGCATCGCCGAGACCGGGGACGATGTAGCCGACCTCGTTCAGCCGCTCGTCGACGGCGGCGGTGACCAAGTGGCAGGGGACCTGAAGATCATCGAGCAGGCCCTCGACCCGGGCGATCCCCTCCGGTGCGGCGAGCAGGCAGATGCAGGTGATGTGATCGGCGCCGCGGTTCACCAGATATTTCACCGCCGCGGCCAGGGTGCCGCCGGTGGCCAGCATCGGGTCCAGGACGTAACACTGCCGGCCGGACAGGTCCTCCGGCAGCCGCTCCGCGTACGTCGACGCCTCCAGCGTCACCTCGTCGCGGACCATCCCGACGAACCCGACCTCGGCCGTCGGGATCAGCCGGGTCATCCCCTCCAGCATCCCCAGCCCGGCCCGCAGGATCGGCACCACCATCGGCCGCGGCTGGGCGAGCTTCACGCCGACACAGTCCGCGATCGGCGTGCGGACGGTGTGCCGGGTGACCCGGACCTCCCGCGTCGCCTCGTACGCCAGCAGGGTGACCAGCTCGTCGGTGAGGTGCCGGAAGGTCGGCGAATCGGTGCGTTCGTCGCGCAAGGCGGTGAGCTTGTGCGCAACCAAGGGATGATCGACGACCCGGAGTTCCATTCCTAGAGCGTGCCACATCCTCCGGGCGGCCGAAGAGTCAACAGCGGGATCAAAAAAGTGGCCTGGCGAGGATGTGCCCGTTGACTGGTTCTGACACCATTGGGTGGCGAATGAAGGGATGCGTGATGAGTGACTTTGACGACGACGAGTACGAGTCGTTCGACCTGGGGTCCTCGCGTGCGCGAGGCGAGGCCGGAAACCGGACCGATGCTCAGAGCGCGGAGGAGGACTTGTCTGCGTCCGATGATCTTGACGACGACGATGATGACGACTTCGATGACGATGACGATGACGACGATGATGATGACGACTTCGACGATGATGACGACGACGATGATGACGGCGATGATCTTGAAGACGCGACCGAGGACGAGATCGACTTCGTCGTCGCCGCGTACCGGGAGGACGGGCAGCCGGTAGCCCAGGCTCTGCGCAAGGACCTGGCCAATGATCTCGACGAGCTGGTCGATGCGCTGCGCCGGTTGCCCGGCGACGGTGGCTCGCTCGGCTTCGTCTCGCTGACCCAGTCGGTGTTCGTGATCGCCCGGGTCCGCGGCAAGCTGGTGCAGGTGCTGCTCTCCGACGGCGGTGCCGGCGATGAGTGGCCGATCGCCCGCGACGTCGCCGACTACCTCGGCCTGGCGGTGCCGGACAGCGACGACCCGTTGGGTGACCTCGAACTACTGAACGATCTCGGAATCGGCTCGTTCGAGCTGGAGGCGATCAGCGGTGACTTCGAGGAGACCAGCGAAGATCTGGTGTACCAGATCGTCGACAAGCTCAAGATCGGCGCCGAGTTCCGCCGGGTGGTCCAGTCCAGTTTCCGTTGATCACCATGATCATCGAGTTGTTGATCACCCACGAGAGCTGACGCGAATGGCCAGCCGGTGGGATCAGGCCATGCGGATCGCCCTCGATCAGGCGGGCGCCGCGGGCCGGCAGGGCGACGTCCCGGTCGGCGCGGTGCTGCTCGACCCGGCCGGCGAGCCGCTGGCCGCGGCCGGCAACGAGCGCGAGTTGACCGGCGATCCGACGGCCCATGCCGAGCTGATCGTGCTCCGTCGTGCCGCGGCCGCCCTGGGCGGCCCGGGTCAGGATGCCTGGCGACTCGAAGGCTGCACCCTGGTGGTCACCCTCGAGCCGTGCACGATGTGCGCCGGTGCGCTGGTGCTGGCCCGGGTGCAGCAGTTGGTCTTCGGCGCGTACGACCCGAAGGCCGGCGCGGTCGCCTCACTCTGGGACGTCGTCCGCGATCGCCGGCTGAACCACCGGGTCGAGGTGATGGGCGGCATCCTGGCCGACGAGTGCGGCGCGCTGCTGTCGGAGTTCTTCGGCGAGCGGCGCTGAGCGGCGACCGAACCGGCCGATTCGATTCGCCTCCGACCGGGACGATTAGGTACGCTCTCCGGCGGTGGCGTGTCTGAGCGGCCTAAAGAGCGCGCCTCGAAAGCGCGTGAGGTGAAAGCCTCCGCGGGTTCAAATCCCGCCGCCACCGCTCTGGGAAGCCCGCGTCCCCCGTGGACGCGGGCCTCTTCCGTCTCCTGGCTCGTCCCATAGCATCCGCCGCACCGGGACAAGGTGAGGGCTGGCTCACCTGAATTCTTGACAGTCGGCCAAACTATGCAGATGGAGATCAATCTCGACGGCATTCTGCTGGTCAGTGCCGTCGTGTTGATCGCCGCGATCATCGCGGCCCGATTGGGCGCCCGGATCGGTCTGCCGTCGCTGCTGCTGTTCCTCGGGCTCGGCATGGTGATGGGCGACTCGGTGCTCGGGTTTCAGTTCTCCGACCCGGACCTGGCCCGGGCGCTCGGCTTCGGCGCGCTGGTGTTGATCTTGGCCGAGGGCGGTCTGACCACCCGCTGGCAGGAGATCAAGCCCTCCGTCGGCGCGGCCGGAATGCTGGCCACCGTCGGCATCTTCGTCAGCGTCGGCCTGATGACCCTGTTCGCGCACTTCGTGCTCGGCCTCGACCTGTGGATCGCGGTGCTGCTCGGCGCGGTCATCTCGCCCACCGACGCGGCCGCCGTGTTCTCGGTGCTCCGCCGGGTGCCGATCCCGCACCGGCTCCGCGGCACCCTGGAAGCCGAATCCGGGCTCAACGACGCGCCGACGGTGCTCCTGGTGGTGCTGGCCAGTGCAGCCGCGACCGGCAGCGAGAGCCACGGTGGCGGCCTTGCCGGGTTGATCGGCACGATCGCCCTCGAGTTGGTCGCCGGCCTGGTGATCGGCATCGTGCTCGGCTGGATCGGGGTCCAGATCCTGCGCCGGGTCGCACTGCCGTCGTCGGGGCTCTATCCGCTGGCGGCGCTGGTCTGGACCGTGTTCGCGTACGCGGTCGGCGCCACCCTGCACACCAGCGGCTTCGCGGCCGTCTACGTCTGCGCCCTGATGCTGGGCAACGCCCAACTGCCGCACCGCGGAGCGACCCGGTCCTTCGTCGAAGGGATCGGTTGGATCGCGCACATCGGACTCTTCATCATGCTCGGCCTGCTGGCGAGCCCGGCGCGGGTCAGCCTGCAGGCCGTGCTGGTCGCGTTGGCGGCGGGCGCGTTCCTCACCTTCGTGGCCCGACCGCTGGCCGTGTTCGTCTCCACGGTGTGGTTCAAGTTCCGGCCGCGCGAGCAGATCTTCTTGTCCTGGGCCGGTTTGCGGGGCGCCGTTCCGATCGTGTTCGCCACCATCCCGCTGTCCGTTGACGTACCCGGTGGCATCTTCCTGTTCGACGTGGTGCTCGTCTTCGTGATCGTCTTCACCCTGCTCCAGGCGCCGACGCTGCCGCTGGTGGCCCGGCTGCTCCGGCTCGTTGATCATGAGGCGGCGCGGGACGTCGAGGTGGAGGCGGCGCCACTGGACCGGATCTCGGCCGACCTGCTCCAGGTAAGGATTCCGGAGGGCTCGCGGCTGATCGGCGTGGAGATCGGCGAGCTGAGACTGGGCAAACACACCGTGGTGTCGCTGGTGATCCGTAACGACTCGCCGTTCCCGCCGAGCGAGGGGACCCGGATCCGGGAAAGTGATGAGTTGTTGATCGTGACGCCGGCCCTGCTCCGGCAGCAGACCGAGGAACGGTTGCGCAGCATCGGGCGGCGCGGCCGACTGGCTCGCTGGCACAAGCCGGACGAAACCACCTGACTTCGAGCCGGCGGATCAGCCCTCGGGGGCCGGGTCGGACGCGCGGATGGACGGCAGGCAGACCGCCTTGGCCTTCACCGGAAGGCTGGTCTTGGCCTTGTCGGCGAAGTGCTTGTCCCAGTTCCAGTTGTTGCCGACCAGGATGTCCACGCTGTGGTCGACCCGGTCGGGCTCGACCCGGACCGTCGCGCCCGGGAAGAGCTGCTTCACGAGCGCGACCTCGGGGTTCTTCGCCGCCTGGCCGACGATCACGGTGGCGTTGATCTTCTCCGCGGTATTGGACTCGCCGTCGACCTTGAAGCCGCGGTCCCGCATCCGGATCCCGACGTCGCGGGCGAGGCCGCGCTTGCTGCCGCCGTTGTAGATCCGGACGGTCACCTGGCTGGAGGTCAAGGCGCCCTTCTTGATCGGCTGCGAGACGCAGGGCGTCGGCGGCAGCGGCGGCACCGGCCGCAGCACATTCGTGTAGCCCCACCAGGCCCCGTAACAGAGGATCCCCAGCAGGACGAGGAGCGTCAGCGGCGTCCGCACGATGCGCCATACTCGGCCGATCAACCGAACCACTCCTTACACATGCTTTCGGGGCCCTTCCCCCGGGCTCCGCAGCCCGCCGCAGCTTACTTCAGATCGAGGACGCGAGCATGCATGGTCTGCCGCTGCTGCAGCGCCGCCCGGAGGGCACGGTGCAATCCGTCCTCCAGATAGAGCTCCCCGCGCCAGGCCACGACATGGGCGAACAGATCACCGTAGAAGGTCGAATCCTCTTCCAGCAGCGCTTCCAGATCGAGAGTCCGTTTCGTCGTGACGAGCTGATCCAAGCGGACCTGGTGCGGAGCGATCGCCGCCCACTGCTTCTGGGCGTACCCGTGGTCAGGGTAAGGACGTACGTCACCGACACGCTTGAAAATCACTGTGACACTCTATTCACAAAGGTGGCAGGGGCCGAACACGGCCGCGTAACGGTTTAGGCCGCCGATCAGTCGCGAGGCACTACCGTCTCGACGGCTGGATATGGAACTCTGATTCCCATGACCGAGCATGCCGAGCCGACCGATTCCGGCGCCGACTTCACCACCGATTCCGCGCCGGAGCCGACCGCAGCCGCGCCGACCGAAACGGCTTCGGCCGAGCTGCCGGAGGCGGTCGCCAAGATCGCCGAGGGGTACGTGTTCGATGGTGCCTCGATCGAGCTCGGGGTCGTCGTCGAGGGTGATCAGCCGTTACCCGCCGCCGGCGTCCGGCTGCCGCTGGAGATGATGAACCGGCACGGACTGGTCGCCGGCGCGACCGGCACCGGCAAGACCAAGACGCTGCAACTGCTGGCCGAGCAGCTGAGCACGGCCGGGGTGCCGGTGTTCGCCGCCGACATCAAGGGCGACCTGTCCGGCATCGGCGCCGAGGGCGAGGGCGGCGAGAAACTGCTGGCCCGGACCAAGGGAATCGGGCAGGACTGGAAGGCGACGGCCTGCCCGACCGAGTTCTACGCGCTCGGCGGGCAGGGCACCGGGGTGCCGATCCGGGCCACGATGAGCTCGTTCGGGCCGGTGCTGCTGTCCAAGGTGCTCGGCCTGAACGACGTCCAGGAGTCATCCCTCGGCCTGGTCTTCCACTACGCCGACAAGGCCGGGCTGCCGCTGCTCGATCTGTCCGACCTGCGCGCGGTGCTGCAGCACCTGACCGGCGACGAGGGCAAGGAGGAGCTGAAGGCGATCGGCGGGCTGTCCGCCGCGACCGCCGGGGTGATCCTGCGGTCCTTGGTCACCTTCTCCGACCAGGGGGCGGAGGCGTTCTTCGGCGAGCCGGAGTTCGACAGCGCCGACCTGCTGCGGCTGACCGACGACGGCCGCGGCGTGGTGTCGCTGCTCGAGCTGCCCAATCTGCAGGACCGGCCGGCCCTCTTCTCCACCTTCCTGATGTGGCTGCTGGCCGACCTGTTCCACGATCTGCCGGAGGTCGGCGACGTGGACAAGCCGAAGCTGGTCTTCTTCTTCGACGAGGCGCACCTGTTGTTCAACGACGCCTCGAAGGCGTTCCTGGACTCGATCGCGCAGACCGTGCGGCTGATCCGGTCCAAGGGGGTCGGCGTCTTCTTCGTCACCCAGACGCCGAAGGACGTGCCGGACGACGTGCTGGCCCAGCTCGGCTCCCGGGTGCAGCACCAGCTCCGGGCGCACACGCCGAACGACGCCAAGGCGCTCAAGGCGACCGTGTCCACCTTCCCCAAGTCGCACTACGACCTGGCCGAGGCGCTGCAGCAGCTCGGCATCGGCGAGGCGATCGTCACCGTGATGGACCCGGACGGCGCGCCGACTCCGGTCGCCTGGACCCGGATGCGGGCGCCGCAGTCGCTGATGGCCCCGATGCCGGCGGAGCGGCTGACCGCGACCGTCGCCGCCTCGCCGCTGAAGGGCAAGTACGGCGAGGCCGTCGACCGCGAGTCCGCCCGCGAGCTGCTGGCCAAGAAGCTGGAGGCCGGAGCTGCCGCGGCCGCCCAGGAGCCGGGCCCCGACGTTGCCGTACCGCCGCCGGCCGCGCCGGCCCCGGAGCCCCGAGGCCGCAAGGAGAAGAACCTGATCGAGCAGGTCACCTCCAACAGCATGTTCAAGCAGCTGGTCAACACCGCCGGCCGCGAGATCATCCGCGGCCTCTTCGGCACCGCCCGCCGCCGCCGCTGACTCCTCCCTCCGCCCCTCCCGCCCCACCCAAACCCGCCGACCCGTCACATCCGCGGCCGTGAAGCCTGTCCTGAGCTTGTCGAAGGGCGGCGTGTCGAAGCGGATCTGACGTCTCGGCCCCATCCCGAGGGAGTCCGGATGTCTTCCGTGCACATGATCGACCTGCCTGAAATCGAGGAGTCGGCACCGCCGGAGGACCACGCCGTGGTCGGCCCGGAACTGGACCGACGCTGCGCCGCCATCGTTCGGTCCCGCGCGCCGACCGTCCACACGATCGGTGTTCGGGGGCTGTCGCTGATTGATCACCCCGGTTGGTCGGCGGCCGCACTGGCGGACGTGATCATCCGCACCGGCACCGATCGCTACGAACCCGAGCGGTTGCTGCCGTTCACCGCTGGTTACGACGCCTTGGGCGTCGATCTGCATGTCGAACCGGCCATGATCGAGGACACCGGGCTCCGAGCGCTCCGGCATTCCGAGTCCGTCTGCGGCCGCATGCTGTACGACTTCCAGGTCGGGCCGCCGGTGGACCGGGGCGGCACACCGCTGCGGATCGACGTGATCACGCTGTACGACCTCGACCGGCTGGTGTCGGTGCCGGTGCCGTACGAGGGCGGCCATGTCGACCGGCTCACCTCGTACGGACTCGGACCAGACCCGCCGGCAGCCGTCATCGCCGTGCTGATCTTGGATCGATCGCCCTGATCCGCTGGTCAACCAGCCGCCACCACGCAGGACCTCCCCACTTGTCCCCCTCGATCGAGACGTCACATCCGCTTGGACACGCCGCGAAAATGGCCGCGGATGTGACGGGTCGGCGGGATTTGGGGCGATTCAGGGCTTCCTGGGTGAGGTGAGGTCAGGTCTCGTAGCTGAGGGGGAGGGTGAAGGGGGCGCCGGGGGTGAGGTCGTAGGCGTAGCCGGAGTTGGCGTCGTCGGGGTCGAGCAGGTTGCGGATCAGGGTCTGGTCACCGATCTCGAGGACGAAGCGGTCGGTGCTCTCCTTCGTGGCGCCGCTGATCTGGTAGCTGCCGTTGCGTTCGCCGTCGGTCTCGACGTGCAGGTAGCTGCCGATCAAGGTCGTCGGGTCGAAGCGCGGGCCGTGCTTGCCGCCGGCGACGTCGACGGTGATCGAGTTCGTCATCGTCAGGTCGCGGGTGAATTCGACGACCGTACCTTCCAGCCGGGAGTAGGCGCGCGGACCGTCCGAGGCGTTCGGGCCGAACCGGCGGCAGTCGTGCAGGAAGCTGGATTCCGGCTGCCCGTCGCGCCGGGTGTAGACGCCGAAGCGGCCGCGGAACTGCAGCGAGCCGTCGATCACGTACCCCTTCGCGTCCGAGACGGCGCTGACCACGTAGTCGGTCCGCCCGTCGGCGAAGTCGATCTTGGCCGCCGCAACCTCGAACAGATCGACCTCGTCGCCGTCCTCGGTCTTGACCGGGGCCAGCGCACTCGCCGTGATCACGCTGGCACCCAGCGAAGACTCGATCACGGAGACGAAGTTGCTCCGGAGATCGGTGCCGTGCCGATGAGCCAACAGAAAGCGCAGCTTGTCCGGGTTGCCCGGCTTGTTCCGCGGCGGCACACCGTCGGCCAGAGCGACGTCGTCGACCGGGGACAGCATGGTCAGTCGCAGGTGCGCGTCCGGATCCTGATCATGGACGTTCCAGTTGTCGGCGATCTTCCAGTCGACGCGGAACGGGTCGGCCGGAGCCTCGTCCCGCTGGACCGCGTTGAGGTAGTTGAAACCACCCAGCTTCCCGTTCTGGTTGTATTTCGGGTCCTGGAACGGGACGTCCGGCCCGGCGTATGATCCGCCCTCCTGCGGCACCAGTTCGAGTCCGTCCGTGGTCACCGTCGCCTTGGCGCCGTGGAAGCTGAAGACGTGATCATCGCCGCCGTCCACCCGGAAGAAGTCGACCAGGTAGGAGTGTTGATCATCGACGTTGATCATGGTCGTGGTGCGCCGGTAGAGCTCGGTCTGCTGGTACGACTTCGGTGCGTCGACCTCGACCACCCGGACCCGGTCGGACCCGCCGATCAGCCGGGGGACCGCCACCCACTGCGCGGCCTGGGACGACGCGTCGACCACGACCGTGTTGTGACTCACCGTCGCCATGGTCCAGTTCTGGCGCTCCGGGTCGATGCCCGTCACCTCGGGATAGCCGAGATCGGGGGCCAGGTCCATCCCGGCCGCGTGGATGCCGAGGGTGAGGGTGTCCCGGTGACCGTGGCCGCTGCTGCGGCCGTAGTAGAGCCAGGCCCCGCGGGCGTCGGCGCCGGCACCCGCGCGCAGTGCGGAGAACCCGTAGCCGGGCTGATGCACGGTGCCCGGATTGAAGCGTCCGTGTTCGTCCACCACCGCCTGGATCTCGGCCACCACACCCTCGGGCTCGGCCTCGAAGATGTTGCCGCGCAGATTGGCCGTGGTGTTGCCGTTGCGCAGATGGACCAGTTGGGCCAGGCCAGGATCCTTGGTCTTGGTGAAGCCGAGCAGATCGGTGGCCAGGGCCCCGACGATGCCCGGGCCGCCCGTGTTGCCGCTGTCACCGATGGGCGGTGTGTATTTCGACAGCATCGCGATCGGATAGATCGCGGTGAACATCTTGCGGAACTTGAGATGCTCGAACAGGTCGTAGTCCGGGTAGCGCTGATACCCGTCCACCGCATCCGCGAGCTGGAGGAAGTTGCCGAGCCAGCCGGCGTTGTAGCCGGGTGCCGCCTCGTTGCCCCAGCCGTCGCGGTCGATCTGGTCGATCAACACGCGGGCCATGTTGCCGCCGGTCACCTCGTAACGCCGGCCGTACGGAGCGGACGGGTCGGTGATCTTGACCAGGTCGCCCGGCTGCCAGACGTAGTCCAGCCACTCCTTGCTGGTGCCTTCCTCGTCCTGCACCACCGCCGCCAGCGCGAGCACGCTCTGGTGCATCCCGGTGTTGCCGCGGATCTGCGATCCTTTCACCGCCGGGTAGACGATCCGGACGATGTGATCTTCGAAGTGAGCCCGCAACTCGGCCGGGGTCGACTTCGGCGTGCCGATCTTGTACTTCTCGGCCTGGGCCTGGGCGAATTCCGGCAGCGCGGTGTCGGTCTCGATCGTCGGATAGAAGGCGTCGTAGGCCTGGATCAGCACCCGGGCGATCCCGGTCTCCCAGATGTCGTTGACCACCTTGCCCTGGGCGGTGTGGATGGCCGGGTCGCCGTTGTCGTAGCCCTCTTCCCACGGGTAGTCGGTCACGGTCATCGCCGGATAGACGTCGGCGATCCGGTCCAGCAAGATCAGGCCCCGGTGCGCGTACTCGGCCTCGCCGGTGAAGAGGTACGCGTCGCGGAGGGCGTTGAGCGCACGGATCAGGTAGCCGTGGAACGTCTGTCCGCCGCCGGTGGTCCAGAGCGCCCAGTGGTTGTAGTACGCGACGAAGGTCCAGATGTCGCCGTCCGGGTCGGCCCAGCCGCTGCCGTCGTCGACGCCCCAGCCCGCACCGCGTTCGGGGTAGAGCTCGTTGACCAGGAACTGTGCGCCACGTTCGCGCGCCAGCCCTTGATCGAAGACGCCGTGCTCGTCCAGGCCGGCCGCATAGAAGGAGGCGAAGTCGTTGCTCGGGTATCGCTCACCGGTGACCGGGCTCTTCAGCTTCCACGGGTCACCGACCACGTCGATCACCCAGGGATAGTTGCCGAACCTGTTGATCTCGGCGCCCTCCGGGCCGGGGCTGCCCTTGATCCGCTGCTGGTAGCGGATCAGCACGCCGAGGCTGCGGGACACGCTTTGCGGCGTGACCAGATTCCACAGGGCTTCGTCGCTGTGGGCCTTGAACGCGGCGGCCGCGGTGACCGCGGCGTCCCGCTGCTGTCGCGCCCAGCCGTACCGCTCGATGTTGTGACGCGCGTTGGCCACCCGCTCGGCCGTGTAGTACGTGGACTGGGTCTTGCTCGGGGAGGTCGGATCCGCGGCGGCACGATCGGAAGTCCAGCCGGCCAGGGGTACAGCGAGGGAGAGGCCCGCTCCTGCCTGGAGCAGGCGACGGCGAGCGATGGGGAGCGGGCGGGGATCAATCGACATGGGCGTGTCCTTGAGCGAGGTCCGTGGTTCCCCTGAAATTAAGCGCACGCCCCTAATAGCGCAATAGGCCTGTCACTAACTGGTCGCCGCTCCGGCCGAAAAGACGACATCCCCGGTCCTGGGCGGACCGGGGATGTCGGGGAGGGGCGGTGGCGGACGTGTTGGTCATGCCGTACGGGCAACCGGCTGACGCCGGCCGCGAGCCGTGCGGAGCTTGCTCGCGCGACGCTCACGACGACGCTCGGCCAGGGCTCGGTTGAGCTCGGCCTTCTGGGCCGCGAGGTGACTCAGTCGCATCGTCGAGTAGTTCAGGTTCGGATCCATCATCGACTGGCGGCCCAGTTGGCCGTCGAGATCGGCGAGGTGGAAAGACATGGTGGGTTCTCCTTGTTCGATGGTGACATCAGTATGGCACCATTATGACGTCATACACAACTCATGTGACGTCGAAATTGGACATGATGAAGTCGAGCGACGCCAGAGTGGCGTCATTCAGGGCAGAGATGGGCTGTGGTCGGGCGCGCCGAGCCGACCGGCCGAAATCGGGCCGGGGCAGAGCGGGGTGGCGTCAGCCGACGAGCACGGAGGCTGAGGTGCCACCGGTCACCGCAACGGCGACGCGGATCGTTTCGAAGTTCTTGATCATGGTGGCACCTCCTCTCGTTCTCAGGCCTCATCGAGGCGTCGCCTACCCTACGGACCCGCTGTGACCGTACGCAAGCTGTTTTCACGGAGTGGTCCCGCGGCTCTCGATGATGATCATGACCGTGGTTCAATGGGCCGGTGACAGGCGAACCGGTGCCGGCGGTGATCTTCGATTTCGACGGCCTGCTGATGGACACCGAGTCGACCTCACTGCAGTCCTGGGAATACGAGTGGAGTCAGTGGGGCCGGCAGCTCGACCGGACCGTCTTCTTCGCCCCGCACGGTGGTGACGTCACCGATCTGCGTTACGCCAGTCTGGCCGTGGCGGTCGGGCCCGGCTTCGACCGAGAGCTCAGCCATCGGCGCCGGGTCGCCTACCGCGATGACCTGCACCGCACGCTCGAACTCTCGGCCGGGATCGCCGACTGGCTGACCGAGGCGGCCGAGCTCGGGCTGCGCCTCGCCGTGGCGTCGTCGTCGCCCCGGGACTGGGTCACCGACCATCTCACCCGGGCCGGAGTCGCCGACGCGTTCGAGGTCGTCGCGGCCGGGAACGAGGTCGATGATCACAAACCCGACCCCGGCGTCTATCTGCTGGCGCTGACTCGGCTGGGGATCGTGCCGGGTCGCGCGGTTGCGGTGGAGGACACGCCGCACGGGGTCGAGGCGGCCCAGCGGGCCGGGCTGCGGGCGATCGCCATCCCCAACCCGCACGTGGATCCCGCCCGCTGTGCCGCGGCCGACCTGGTGCTGGGCTCAGCCGCGGATCTGAGCCTGGGCGACGCACTGCGATCGGTGGGCTGAGCGATGCTTCCCGTCTTCGCGTCCGGCTCGGACATCGTCGTCGAGGAGCGCTGGAAAGGTCGGCTCTGGAGCGCCGTACCGCAACGCGTCGTCGAGAGCGACTCGTCCCGGTTGATTACCCAGGTGCCCGCATCGACGCGATGGGTCGTCGCCACGAACCGAGGATTGCCGGAGGCCGAGGGACTGACCCGGGATCAACGCAAGCACGAGGCGTTGAAGACCCTGGTCGCGCGCCCGCTTGAGGCCGACGACTGGTTGGACAAGGTCTTCGTCTTCCAGCCCGACCGGTGGTCGAGGGTCAACCTGGCCTGGGACCCCGCCCGAGACGACGAGTTCCTCGGCTGGTATGTGAACTTCGAACTGCCGCCGGTCGGGACCGACGCCGGGCTCCGAAGCAAGGATCTGGTGCTGGATCTGTTCGTCTTCGCGGACGGCAGCTGGGACTGGAAGGACGCCGAGGAGTTCGACCGTGCCCTCGACGACGGGTTCTTCGGGCGGGAGCTGCGACCGATCCTGGAGCGGGAGGCCGAGCTGGTGCTGGCCGATCGCGATCGCGGAGTCGGGCCGTTCGACCCCGGGCTGCTGGCACTGCAGCCGGAGCCCGAGGCGGCCGCGGTGCTGCCGCCGGACTACGCGCCGGACGGGGAGCGCTGGCGGCGGAGCTATCCGGTCGAGCCGATCCCGCCCGAACCGGCCGGATGATCATGGTCCGGTCGCGATCGATGCCGGGTGGCGGAGCGTGCGGTCGTAGGACGTGCTCAGCGGAACCCGGGCGGCGGGGGTGGCTGCTGCCGGGTGCCCGGCGGCTGACCCTGGGGGCCCGGCTGGGTCAGCGGCGCTTGCGGCTGCGGTGGCCGGGGTGCCTGGTGACCGGCCTGCTGGTTCGGCGGCATGCCCTGCATCAGGTGGGCCGGCGGTCGGCGATCCGACGGCGGCGGCTGGCTCGGCGATGCGGGTTGCCCGTTGGCTTCGATGGCCTGCCGGATCGACTGTGGCGTGGCGCCGTCCTCCCCTTCGCCGAGTGGCCGCAGCACCACCGAAGTCCCGTAGGCGCACGCCTCGATCACGAACTCGGTCAACTGACTGAGGTCGTACCGCATCCCCACCACGGCGTTCGCTCCCCGACTGGAGGCCTCGGTCCAGAGCCGGTTCATCGCCTCGCTCCGGCATCCGTGGACGACATCCGACAGGGTCGCGAGTTCGGCGTTGCCGTACATGCCGCCGCCGCTCAGCCCGTAGCTGCTGTAGGCGACCGCGCCCATGGTCTCGCCGAGCACCTCGACGATCTGGTAGCCGGCGACCTCATCCGTCGTGACGATGATCATGCGGCCATTCCATCAGGTCAGCGGGCCGCGTGTCTCGACCGTCCGCCCACCCAGCGCACGGTGAGCCCGATGACCTCGATCAGCAAAGCTGGCCCGGAGATCAGCGACCACAGGCCCGGGCCGAGCGGGCGCAGCAGCAGCGCCGGATCGGTGATCGCGATCCCGACCAGCTGCAGCATCAGCAGCAGGCCGCCCAGGGCGACCAACCCGAGGGTGACCCAGCGGGGGCGTCGGCTGCCGGCGATCTTCCAGGCACCGAACGCGAGCAGGAATCCGATCACCGAGATGCCGAGGCCGAAGATCAGGTAGTCGCCCCAGGGACCGAAGCCGAGCTGGGCGAAACCCATCGTGTTCACGATCGCGTGCACCAGGCCGAGGATGGCGACGAAGATCGCGCCGACCCGTCCCGCGACGGTGGCGACCGGGCCGGCCGGCCCGGCAGGGTGATCGAGGTTGCGGCTGGAGGTCGACATTGTGGTCATGGGTCAAGCCTGGGCGGACCGTCGGCGCGGCAGGTCACCCGTGCGGGGGAAATCCGCTCCACGGCGAGGGGAGATCGGTCGGGTGCCGCCGATCTTCAGCACAGCGTGCGGTCGAAGAACTCCACTGCCTCCAGGCCAAGGCTCTCCCAGGGTTCGTTGGCCCACTCGAGATAGGGATCGTTCGTGAGGTTGTGATAGCCGCCGTCGACCGTACGCAGCTCCGCCCGGCCACCGGTCGCGGTCACCGCCTCGACGAACCGGCGCGACTGCTCGAACGGCACCGTCTCGTCACGCGTGCCGTGCACCAGCAGGAACGGTGGCAGCGCGGCCGGCTCGACGTCGGCCAGGTGATGCAGCGGGCTGGCCGACCGGCGGAGCGTTGTCGCCGTGGAGTTCGGGCCACCGAACAGACCATGGAACACACTGCCCGGCTCGTCCTCGTCATCGGTGTGGAAGGTCTCGAAGTCCGACGGCGCTTCGCGGGCGATCACGGCCTGCACCGCGGCGGGCGAATCCGGTGACCGGCAGCCGAGCAGCATCGCCAGGTGACCGCCGGCCGAGTCGCCCCAGACGCCGATCCGATCATGATCGATTCCGTACGGCTCCGCCTCGGTTGATCGCAGCCAGGCGATTGCGGCGGCGGCATCTTCCAGCTGAGCCGGAAACGGATCGACTCCGGACAACCGATAGCTGACGCTCGCCGTGACGAAGCCGTTCGCCGCCAGGGTCGGATTGTTCCAGGGGAACAGCCCGTGCTCGCGGCCGTTCGCGGACCAGCCGCCGCCGTGCAGGTAGACGACGGTCGGCGAACGCGTGCCGGTGGGCCGTCGCGGCAACAGCAGATCCAGCCGAAGATCGGATTCCCAGTCGGGCCGGCCGGTCAACCGCCGGTAGCGGACGCCGGGCAGCAAGGTGTACGGGTCCGGGCCCGCATCGTTCGACATCCACATGATCATGAACGTAGCGCTCAAGATCGTTGAGGCGCAAAGGCTTCGTGCATTTTCCGTCACAATGGCTCCATGTCCGCGACTCCGACCCTGCTGCTGATGGCCGGCCTGCCCAGTGCCGGGAAGAGCGCGCTTGCCGGCGCCCTCGGCCGAGCCTTGGGCTGGCCGGTGCTGGACAAGGACACCGTGAAGACGACCCTGCTGCAACTCGGCGCCGACGAGCCGCTGGCTGGGCGGGCGTCCTATGAGGTGCTGTTCGATATTGGTCGCGATCTTGTGGTGACACAGGGCCTGTCGATCATCATGGACTGGCCGACCTTCTATCCGCGGGTGATCGAGGTGAGCGAGGCCATCGTCGCCGACGCCGGTGGTGCGCTCCGCGTCGTGTTCTGTGCCGCCGACCAGGAGACGCGGCTGCGGCGGACCAGGGAGCGGGTCAGCCGAATCTCGCAGCGCGGCCATGCCGACCGGCGAGCCCCCTCGCGCCGGGACTCCGCCGGCGACGGCCGCGAGCTCTTCCCCTTCCTGCCACCCGAGACCCTGACCGTGATCACCGACCGGCCCGTCGACCTGCTGGCGAGCGAGCTGTTGATCAAGCTCGACTTGCCGATCGATCGTGCCGGGTAGTCGCGGCCAAATCGACCGGCATCTTTGGCGGTGACCGGCCTCGTGAGCGCGAACCCGCCCGGAACGGCAGCGGGCCCGGCCGACCGCGCGTACCGTCAGGGGATGGACGGAACCGAGCTGATCCGAACCGAATGGTTGTGTCGCCTGGAACGTCGCGGCCTGTTCGGTCGGAAGACGATCATGAGGTTCGTGATCGGCCGGAGCTTGCTCCAAATCGGCGGCAGGGCCGCCGTGGCCGGGTGACCCCGAACGGTCGCCGACTCCGCGGCTGACGCGGTGCTGAGCTTCCAGGAGATGCGGCAGCCATGCTTGGTCGATCGCGACAGCGAGGTCCCGTGGGATCCGGACCTGATGCCCACGGTGCCGGACGAACTGCTCGATCCAGACTGGCAGGGCGCGGAGGTCTCCGCGTCCGCTGAGGTCGAGTCGGAGGCGGGTGGTGCTGGGCGGCCAGGCTCGATCAGCGGATCGTCGCCGGTCGGATATGACCTGGCGGCCAGAGTCGAACGCACCGGCTTGTTGCGGAAGCGGTTCGTCATGTGGGCGACGCGTGGTCGGGTCCTGATTGAGATCGGTGGCAACGGTCGCGATGACTGGACCAACCGGATCGTCGCCGACACAGAGGCAGCGGCGGCCGAGGCGTTTGATCGACTGCGCGGTCACTATCGGGCCCGGCGCTACGTCGAGGTCCCCTGGGGCGACAATCTGATGCCGCCGCTGCCGGACGAGTTGTTCGACCCCCACTGGGACGGTTCGGAAGTGTCCCTGCCGGCGGCAGCTGATCAAGAACGGCCGGCTGATCCGGAGCGGTGATCATCGCGGGCGGGTGTCTATAGCGCTGCCCAGAACTGGCAACGGTGCTCGGCGGCGTAGCTCGTCGGCCGGATGCGGTCGGCCGACAGTCCGATCACCGTGTTGTCTTTGCCGAACGCCGGCCACGGTGCGAGTCCGGAACGGTTCGGCTTGCCGATGCGGGCGAACGTCGACCAGTAGTCGATCATGGTCTGACTGAATCGTTCCTGCCCAGCGGTGAGCGGCGGAAACTGGCTGTTCCGGATCGAGACGTCGAACAGGAACGGCAGATCCCAACTGTGAAAGGCGCCGTAGGCCGTGCCGCCGATCAGCCCGGCCTCCTCGCGGAACTCGTAGGCGTAGACGGGACCGTGCCGGCGCGCCGCCTGGGCCGTGGTCAGCGTGGGGCAGGCATAGTTCCGGTCGGTGAGCACGGTGGCCAGGGCGAGCGCCGGGCTGGCGAACTCGGCGGCCGGATACTCCGCCAGGACAGCGTCGGAATCCGCGCCGAGCAGGACGCGTACCAACTGCGCATACCGGTCTTCGGTCAGGTCCGCCAGGCCGCCGAGCACGATGCCCCGTGCCTCGTGACGGGTGCTGCCCAGCAGCAACGGGACGTCGGCGGCGAGGCCGTGCTGGAGGGCGGTGCCCGGCTGCCAGGGCAAATCGGGCGTGCCGGCCACCGGTCCCCAAGCGGCGTCGCGGCGGTCGCCGAGCGGGTGGCCGACGCCGGTGAGCGTGCCCAGCAGGCGGGCCGGCGGGACCTCACGCAGGCAGGCCGCCACGGCGCGGTCGCTGCCGACGTCGGCGCAGCCGACCTCCTCGATCGCCTGATCACCCTTCGCGTCGGCGTCGGGCTTCGTCATCACCTCGGTGCTGCAGGCACCGCTCTGGGTGATCGCGCGGTGAAACAGCCCGCGCGAGCCCGGCGAGGCGAGCTGGGTGCAGACGCTGCGCGCCCCCGACGACTGACCGGCCAGGGTGACCGCACGCGGGTCGCCGCCGAACTGACTGATGTTGCGCCGCACCCAGCGCAGCGCCTCGGCCTGGTCGAGCAGCCCGTAATTGCCGGACACCGTGCCCTCGGCATCGAGGACGGGGTTGGACAGGAAGCCGAGCGCTCCGAGTCGGTAGTTGACCGTCACGACGACGACCTCGCCAGCCACGGCGAGCCGAGCTCCGTCGTACTCGGCGGCTGCGCCGGAGGTCAGCTCACCGCCGTGCAGCCAGACGACGACCGGGAGCGGGCCGGGCCGGCGGGTGCGCGGTCGGACGATATCAAGCGTGAGGCAGTCCTCGCGGCCGATGATCAGGTCGGTCCCGTCGTTGGCCGACTGGGAGCAGGGCTCGGCGGCCGCGGTCGCGTCCCGGACCCCGCGCCAGGGCTCGGGCGGGGCCGGTGGCTTCCAGCGCCGCTCGCCGATCGGGGGTGATGCGTACGGGATCTTGGCGAATCGCAGGTGATCATCACCGACTGCGCCGCGCAACCACCCTGCGTCGACCCGGACCAGCCCCTGGCTCTGCGCCTCGATCGTTGGCGTCGGCAGCACGATGAAGACTGCGGTCAGAATCGCGAACGTCATCGCCAGCACGAGGAAGCGTGATCGCATCCGGGCCTTGATCAACATGAGCTTCCCCCTGCGAGCTCGATTCCTGACTGCGGCCAATGTAGGCAGCCGGAACCGCGCCCGAACAGTGACAATTATCATCAATGCGAGGCGACCGGCGTCACTGCGCCGGCGGTGCCATGATCACAACGCGGGGACTGCGTCGAGGTAGCGTTCGAGCCAGGCGCGGAAGGAGAGGTGGTCCGGCCACCAACCGCTGCCGGTCCGCTTGGCCCATTCCCAGATCATGATCCGTTCCAGTGTCACCAGGGCGCGGAACCGCCCTTGGTCGAAATCCGGGCGCCCGGAGAGTCCGGTCTCGAGGAAGATCGGGGCCAGGTCGGGATCATGATCAAGATACGAAGCGAACTGGCCGGTCAGATCCTCGTCCGGGTGTCCGAAGTGAGCACTCGGAAGGTCGTAGACGCCGGTGACCGTCCAGTGCCCGTCGATCGCAGCGGCGGTCACGTTGTACCGGCTGTAGTCGCCGTGCAGCAACGCCGGCTCGAACGGGAGGACCAGACCTTCGGCGCGAGCGAGTAGATCGGCCACCCAGGCCCGGTCCTCGGCACTGACAGCGCGAGCGCGACCGAGGACCTCCAGCACGGTGTCCTTGACCCAGTCGGCCCAATTCGGCTGGAACGGAATGATCGTGCCGGTCTCGGCATCCCAACGGCCGGCGGTCCCGCCCCGGACGGAGCTGATCATGATCGCCGTGGCGCCCAGGGCGCGAGCGAGTTCGGCCCGATCGGTCGGGGTGAGCGAGGCATACACCTGCTCGTCCGCAACCTGCTGTCCTTCCAGTCGTCCCATGATCACATAGGGCCAGCCGAACAGTTCGGTCGACGGTTCGTAGCAGTACGGCCACGGCACCGGCACCTGACAGTGATCATGAAACACCCTGGCGAAGTAGGCCTCCTTGGCGAACTGACCGGGCAGCAGTGGGTTGCCGCAGAACACGTACCGGCCGCGATCGGTGTCCAGGAAGGCATTCTGGCCGAAGTTGCCGGTGGTCGCCGGCTCGGCCCGCAGCAGCCGACCGAGCCCGAACCGATCCAGCGCCTCCTGCAGCTGAGCCGCGGACAGGTGGCCGAGACGGGCGGTGGTCAGCACAGCAGGAGAGCGTACGGACCCACCGACCCGATCGGCTGGGCACTGTACGGCGTATAGTCCGACATATGACCTATACATCGTATAGTCGAGCCCGAGCGGAGGGCGCCACGTCGGCCCGGCGGCGCGCCGGCTCCATCGTCCTGTGGATCCTGCAGGTGATCGCGGCGCTGGGCTTCCTGCTGGCCGCGCTCGGGAAGTTCACCGGTGGCGCGGAGTCGGTAACGACGTTCGTGGCCCTCGGCTGGGGCCCGTTGCCGCGCTATCTGCTGGCCAGCCTCGAACTGCTCGGTGCCATTGCCCTGTTCGTTCCCCGATTGATCGGCCCGGCGGCGACGGGCTTCGTCGCCTTGACGATCGGCGCCCTCGCCGTACAGCTCGGCACCGGCGGCAGCGTGATCATGGCCGCGGTGTTGCTCGTCGTCTCGGCGATCATCGCCTGGGGCCGCCGCCGGAGCACGGTCGCCCTTGTCGCTGCCGTACGAAAGCTCCGGCCCGCGCGCCGCAGCGAGTGATTGTCGGTGCCAGGTTCTAGTCTGTGTTCTCCGGCGTGGCCTACGCCGCACCTCCATGGCCCGACCCCAGCGCGGACCCTCGCGGAGGCAAAGGGACCCGGTCTCAGGTCGCTGTCAATCGACCAAGCGTCTCGTGCGCGATGGCTGGGGAGTCGGCGAGGCGTGGGAGTCCGGATGACAGCCAACAGGCGTTTCAAACGGCGGGTGCGAGCCCGCGTGGCACGGACCGGTGAGTCCTACACCGCTGCCCTCCGGCACTTCCGAACCGACCAAGGAGTGCCCATGTCCACCAACCACACCCTCCAGACCAATCCCGAGCGAACCGGTGCCGGTGCTGTCCTGCTCCGGCTCGCCGTCGCCCAGACCACCCTGCGCGAGGATCCTGCCGATCCGGCCGGCTTCCGGGCCGCCGGTGACGAGGTCCGGCTGTTGCTCGGCCGGGCCAAGGAGCAGGGGGCCCAGCTCGTCCAGTTCCAGGAGGGGACCCTCTGCTTTCCGGCGAAGCGCCGGCTGTCCACCGAGCCCGACCGGATGGCCGAGGCCGACTGGAGCAGGTTCAACTGGGACGCGCTCGCCGAGGAGCTCCGATCGATCGCGGAAACCGCGGCCCGGCTCGGGATCTGGACCGTGCTCGGCGTGCCGCAGGCCACGGCAGGCGCGCGTCCGTACACCGGACTGCTGGTGATCGACGACACCGGCACCACGGCCGGCTACTACCGGGAGCGGATCCTGTCCCGGACCAAGGCCGACTATCTCTACCAGGCCGGCGAGGAGAGCCTGGTGATCGAGATCGGAGGCGTCCGGATCGGGTTCGCCTCGGGCGTCGAAGGTCTGTTTCCCAGGATCTTCGAGCAGTACGCGGAGCAGGACGCCGACCTGGTGCTGTTCTCCACCGGCGGTCGCGGCGAACCGAAGAAGGGTCGATGGCTGCTCGAGCAGACCATCGCGATGGCCCGCGGCAACCTGCTCTGGCTCGGCGCCGCACCCGGCGGTGACCCGGCCACGGCCGGCGGCGGGGTGGTATCGCCCGGCGGCAACTGGCTGGCCCGGATCCCGAGCGGTGACGGTCCGAGCCTGGTCGCGGGCGACGTGACCGACTCGATCGACCAGACCGCCAAGGCCTGGCATCGCGAAGGTGCGCGCCGACTCGTCCTGCTCTGACCGGTCGGGTCGTACGGACCGGCGAACGCCGGATCGGCGTGTTCAGTCGATCCGGCGTTCGGCGGTGCCGGGTTATGACTCGACCTGATCGAGGCTTCCGCCGAGGCTCGACAGGTGGCCTTACGAAGTTCCGGATCGGCTTCGACGGTGACGGCTGGTCGGATCAACGACCGCCGCGCTGGGGCGATCCGGAACACCCTCAACAGCTCCATTTCGATTTTGCCATGCCGGAGCTGAACGCCGCAGGCACGCTCGTCACTGGCGCGGGCGGCGCCTTGCTGCACGACGACATCGACCACCAGATCTACGCCGATCCGGCTGGACACCAGCTCTGCCTCTACACCGACCCGCGCCGAGCGGTGGCAGGGCCGGCGGCGGCCCTGCTTGGTCTACGACTGTTTCAGCACGCCCAGGTCCCGGCGCCCCGCTGGCCCGACCCCGCCTATCCGGCCCAACTGCAGGTGGACTATCGGTTCTCAGTTGATCAGGGTCTACCGCACTTCCAAACCCCGGAGGCCAGGGCTGCGATAGATCGTGCCGAAGACCTCGGCGCCATCCACCTCCGCCACGTCGTCTATGCCGACCCGGCCGGTCACCCGTTCTGCATCTGAACAAGAAGGGTCATCCCGGACCGGTCACGGTGAGGTGAGTCTGAGGGCTCGAAGGCGTTTGTAGAATTTCCAATGATAAGCGCTGAACTGCGCCAGGCGCGGGGTGTTCGCGGTCGTTGCGCCGCAGACAAGTTGCTGATCCGAGAAGTGAGTGCTGTGGGCGATGGACTCGTGCCACCTGTCAGTCAGGTGCCATTCTGCACGATGCCCGGAATTCCAAGATCATCGTCGACTCAGCGTCGGCGATGACATCATCAGAATCCACGACCGGCGGGGGTGAGCCGGAAAGCGCCGAAATTCGAGAGTAGGCATTCCAGAGATTCTCGACACCCACCTCCGCGCACTCCAGCTCCGGCTTGAGTGCATGAAAAGAAGCGGCGATCTCATCGGGGCGACGCACCAGGAAACTGTGCGTGATGCGGGCCATGAATTCGTGATCATTCAAGACGGAACTGTGTGCGCGGTCGGTGACCTCCTTGACGAAGACAGCCTTGCGTTCCGCCAATTCGACGAGCGTGTCCTTGAGGTCATCCACAGTGCGGACTGTGTGATCGAGCACATCGGTCATTCCGTGATCTTCGAGATGCAGAAGGGTTCATCGACCCCCACCAGATCGCCCGTTCCACCATCGATCGGAAGAATGCCGTTGAGCGCGATCGTGGCGAACTCCACAGCGCGATGATTCGACCACTCATGGGGGCCGGACATTGACGGTCTGCTGCGGTCGTCATTGAAGATCACGTTACTCCCCGGCTACAGATCCTTGACCTAGCCCGCGATCGGGCCGTGCGCGACGGCCTCGATGCCGAGCAGGGTCACCGCGGGCCGGGGTTACCAGCAGGTGCGTAACGGCCGACCAACCGGTCCAGTGAGGCTGACCAGGAGACAGCCGGATCGACTCGATGGGACCGATCCGGCGGTCTGCTGTCGCCTGCGGCTCCGGTTGCCCTGGTCAGGGCAGGAATCCCGCGTGGCGGAGGATAGGGGATTCGAACCCCTGAGGGCTTGCACCCAACCCGCTTTCCAAGCGAGCGCCATAGGCCACTAGGCGAATCCTCCGCGCGGAAGATTACCTGGTGCGGTGTGGATCGGCGAATCAGCTTTCCGGTTCGTCGTCCCGTTTGCCCTCCAGCCGGCGCGGATCGTCCTTGCGGAGCTGCCGGCGGTGGTCGTCGTTCTGCTTCTGCAGGTTGCCGAACAGGGCGGACACGGCGATCGGGATGAAGATCAGGAACCAGTTGTGCCAGCCGATGGCGAACAGCAGCAGCAGGGTGACCGGCCAGATCACCGCGGTGACGATGCCGATGGTGTTGATCAAGCGCGGAGAGTGCGGCTGGCCACTCGGCTCGACGGCCGCGGACTTCGGCGGCTCCGGCACGGCCAGTTCTCGGCCAGGGCGTGGTGCGGGCAGGTCGGCGAACAGTTTGTCCAGCTCGGGTTGGGTCCGGGCGACGAGGGCGGCGGTCATCCGTTCGTCGAATTCGATCTGGTCCAGCCGGCCCTGGGCCAGGTGCTCACGCAGGTACTCCGTGGCCTGGTCGCGCTCGGAATCACCGATGCGAGGGGCTGGAACGGGCTCGGTCACCAGTCCAGTATCCCCAACCCCGGGAGTCGACTGGCGTCCCCTGCTCGATCACGTACACTCGTCTCTGGTCCCCCGCGTGGCGATACCTTTCCCAACTCCCCCAGGGCCGGAAGGCAGCAAGGGTAAGAGAGCTCTTTCGGGTACGCGGGGGATCTTCGCTGCCCGGCCGGCAGCGCCGCGTGTCAGGATCTTCTCCGTGCTCACCTTCGACGTCGCCCAGCGGCGGACCCGGCTGCAGCGCCGCCATCGGCTCGGCGCCGACGGGGACGCGACCACGATCGTCGAGGCCACCGCAGCGACCGTGGTGGTGCACGCCACCGACCCGGCCACCGTCTATCTGTCGCTGCTGGCCCGCTGCCCCGACGCCACCCTGGACGACATCTCGACCGCGCTGTACGAGGACCGGACGATGGTCAAGCTGATCGGGATGCGGCGGACCATGTTCGTCGCGCCGACCGGGTTCGCGCCGGTGGTGCACAGCGCGGCCGGCCGGGCCATCGGCCAGCGACTCCGCCGGCAACTCATCCAGCATCTCGGTGAATGGAAGACCGAGCCGCCGGTCGAGCCGGACGTCGAGGCCTGGCTGACCGACGTCGAGGACTCGACCGAGCGCGCCGTGAACGCACGTGGCGAGGCGCTCGCCAGCCAACTGAGCAAGGACGAGCCGCGGCTGCGGACCACGATCATCCCGGACACCGGCAAGACCTGGGACATTCCGATGAAGATCACCAGCCGGGTGCTGACCCTGATGGGCGCCGACGGCCGGGTCGTCCGCGCCGCCCGGCCGGCAGTTGGCTGTCCCGGCAGCATCGCTGGGCGTCGGTCCGGGCGTTGTGGCCGGACGGCATGCCGGAGTTGCTGGAGGCCGACGCCCAGGACGAGTTGGTACGACGCTGGCTCGGCGCGTTCGGGCCGGCCACGGTGGCGGATCTGAAGTGGTGGACCGGCTGGACGCTCGGTCTGACCCGGACGGTGCTGGCCCGGCTGGACGTCGTCGAAGCCGACCTGGACGGCGAGCCCGGAGTGGTCCTCGCCGACGACACCGAGCCCGACGAACCCGTCGCCCCGGTCGCTGCGCTGTTGCCCGCGCTCGATGCCACGCCGATGGGCTGGCAGCAGCGGGACTGGTATCTCGGGCCGCACAAGGCAGCGCTGTTCGACCGGAACGGCAACATCGGACCAACCGTGTGGTGGGACGGCCGGATCGTCGGCGGCTGGACGATCCGGGCCGGTGAGGTCGTCTGGCGACTGCTCGAGGACGTCGGTGCCGAGGCGACCGCCGCGATCGGCGACACCGTCGCATCGCTGCAGGGCCGGCTCGGCGGAGCGACGGTGATCCCGAGTTTCCGGACGCCGCTGGAGCGCGAGTTGGGCGAGAGTTGATCATGGAACCGGGAGGAGCGGCGGTGCCGCGGAAGGTGATCGACGGTGGGGTGGGCCCTGGTCACCGGGCGGGTCGTGGCCTGGGCCGGGTGATCGCCGAGCGGCTGGCGGCCGACGGTTGGGTGGTCGCGGTCAACGATCTGACGGACGAGCCGGCCGAGGAGACGGCGGCCACGATCCGGGCCGCGGGTGGCCGGCCGGCTGATCCACATCGGCTCCGACCTGTTCGACCGCGCCAGCCCGGGCTGGTCGGGTTCTAGGGGGCGGCGAGGGGGGCGCTGGTCGGCCGGACACTTGCGACCGAGCTCGGCCGGAACGAGATTACGGTCAACCTGGTCGCCCCCGGCTGGATCCCGGTCGAACGGCACGGTGCCGTCACCGCCGAGGACGCGGAACGCTGGTCGAGCGTCAGGACCTGGCCCGCTGGGGCACGCCGGCCGACATCGCCGGGACCCTCGCGTTCCTGGCCTCCGCCGACGCCGGCTTCATCACCGGCCAGCGGGTCACCGTCAACGGCGGCTTCCACTACCTCTGACCGGCCCGCCCCTGGCCGGTGACGGTCAGGCGACGCCGACGGCGCCGGCCCCGGCGGCCGGGCGGTAGCGCGACAACAACGGCGCCAGGGCCCGTACCCCGGCATCCTTCGGGAACAGCTCGGCATTGATCCCGGTGGCCCGGGCCGCGGCGACGTTGATCTTGTTGTCGTCCAGGAACAACACCTGCTCGGCCGGGGTGTGGATCCGGCTCAGGATCTTGGTGAAGAAGGCCCGATCGGGCTTCGCCGCGCCCAGTTCGCAGGAGTAGAACTGATCATCCATCCCGTCGGCGTACCAGGGCAGGGAGCGCATCACGTCGAGTCGGTGGGTCTGCTGATTGGTGGCCAGATAGCAGCGGATCCCGCCCCGGCGCAGCCGCTGGATCGCGGTGATCATCCGCTGATCGATGATGATCAGATCCCAGACCGAGAGCACCTCCTCGACCGGGCGGTCGACCTGCCAGCGATCGAGCACCCGTTGCAGCGCCCGGCCGAAGTCGCCGCCGGTGAGCACCGGCAGCTCGGCCTCGAACACTTCCTCGATGAAGGTTTCAGCCGCTTCCGGCGCAACGCAGGACCCGAGTCGCGCCCGCCAGTCCGGATGCGCCCGTTGTACCACTCCGTCCGCGTCGAACAGAATGGCCGAAATCCCCGCAGGATCGCCCACAGGACTACTGTGCCGCAGATCGCCTTCCGAGACGAGTCGATGAGAGTGACGTCGAGACAACGATCGGGGCATGATCGAGGCTCGCGACGCTGCAACTGCCGGGAGGAAGCCATGACCACAGCCGAAACGTCCGCGCCGGAACTGGAGCGCCGGACCATTCGCAAGGTGGCACTGCGACTGCTGCCGTTCCTGGGGCTGCTCTACTTCATCAACTATCTGGACCGGACCAACATCGGCTTCGCCAAGCTCACCATGAGTGATGATCTTGGTCTGACCCAGACGGCGTTCGGGCTGGCCTCCGGAATCTTCTTCATCGGCTATCTGTTGCTGGAGGTGCCGAGCAATCTGGCGCTGCACCGGTTCGGTGCCCGGCGCTGGATCGCCCGGATCATGATCACCTGGGGGATCGTCGCCTCGGCGATGGCGTTCGTCCCCAACGAGGGTGTGCTGTACGTGTTGCGGTTCCTGCTCGGCGTCGCCGAGGCCGGCTTCTTCCCCGGCATCATCCTCTATCTGACGTTCTGGTTCCCGAAGCGGGAGCGGGCCAAGGTGGTCGCCTGGTTCATGGTGGCGATCCCGATCTCGACCGTCCTCGGCTCGCCCGATGTCGACCGCGATCATGCAGGCCGGGCACGGCCTGTTCGGGTTGGCCGGCTGGCGGGTGATGTTCTTGTTCGAAGGGATTCCGGCGATCGCGCTGGCGTTCATCACCTGGTTCTTCCTGACCGATCGAGCCGCAGGACGCCAAGTGGCTGGCCGACGACGAGCGGGCCTGGCTGACGGCCGAGTTGGAGGCCGAGGCGGCCGGCACCGAGCAGCGCTTCCACTTCCCGCTGCGCAAGGCGCTGACCAACGGCCGGGTGATCGCGCTGGCTTTCGTCTACTTCGGCATCGTCTACGGGCTGTACGCGCTGTCGTTCTTCCTGCCGACGATCATCAGCGGCTTCCAGCAGCAGTTCGGCGTCACCTATTCGCTGGTCCAGGTCGGCTTGATCAACGCGATCCCGTACGCGGTCGGCGCGGTGGCGATGATCTTCTGGGCCCGGCACGGCGACCGGACCGGCGAACGGGTCTGGCATGTCGCGATCCCGGCCTTCGTCGGCGGGTTGGCGATCCCGGTCGCGCTCTATCTGCAGAATCCGGTGCTGGTGATGGTCGCGGTCGGGGTCTGTGCCATCGGCGTCTGCTGCGCGCTGCCCACGTTCTGGACATTGCCGACCGCGTTCCTGACCGGCGCCGCGGCGGCCGGCGGGATCGCCCTGGTCAACTCGATCGGCAACATCGCCGGCTTCGCCGCCCCGTACGTCACCGGCTTCCTGGCCGATCTCACCGGCACCCAGAACGCCGGCATGTGGGCGGTCGGGGCGGCGATGGTCGGGGCCGGGGTGCTGGTGCTGATCCTGCGCGGCCTGCCGAAGTCGGACCAGGATCAGACCTGACCGAACCGGGTGGGGCGTAGCCCTTCCGCTGTCGGCGGCAGACACTAAGGTGCATCTGTGGACGAGCCAGGAATCGACGAGGCGGCCGAGCTCGATGACGGGGCGGCGCCGGGCCAGGAAGAGGCCCTCTTCGCCGAGCCGGAGCGGCCCAGGGTGAGTGCTGCGGCCCCGTTGGCGCTGTATCGGCGCTACCGGCCGGACACCTTCGCGGAGGTGATCGGCCAGGGCCACGTCACCGACCCGCTGCAACGGGCGCTGACCAACAACCGGGTCAACCACGCCTATCTGTTCTCCGGGCCGCGCGGCTGTGGCAAGACCACCTCGGCCCGGATCCTGGCCCGGGCGCTGAACTGTGAGCAGGGTCCGATCGCCGAGCCGTGCGGGAAGTGCCAGTCCTGTCGTGATCTGGCCACCGGCGGATCGGGCAGCATCGACGTGATCGAGATCGACGCGGCCAGCCACGGTGGGGTCGACGACGCGCGGGATCTGCGGGAGCGGGCGTTCTTCTCGCCGGTCAGCAGCACCTACAAGATCTACATCGTCGACGAGGCGCACATGGTCACCACGGCCGGCTTCAACGCGCTGTTGAAGCTGGTCGAGGAGCCGCCGCCGCACGTCAAGTTCATCTTCGCCACCACGGAGCCGGAGAAGGTGATCGGCACGATCCGGTCCCGGACCCATCACTACCCGTTCCGGCTGGTGCCGCCGAAGACCCTGTCGGCCTACCTGGCCAAGCTGTGCGAGGCCGAGGGCATCGCGGTCGAGCCGGCGGTGCTGCCGCTGGTGGTCCGAGCCGGCGCCGGCTCGGTCCGCGACTCGCTGTCGGTCCTTGATCAACTTCTGGGCGGCGCCGACCAGGCCGGCGTCTCCTACGCCCATGCGGCGGCGCTGCTCGGCTACACCCCGGACTCGCTGCTGGACGAGTTCCTGGACGCGTTCGCGGCCGGTGACGCCGGCGGGGTGTTCTCCTGCGTGGACAAGGTGATCGAGGTCGGCCAGGATCCGCGGCGGTTCGCCGAGGATCTGCTGCGCCGGCTGCGGGACCTGGTGATCGTCGCCGCGGTGCCGGATGCGGTGTCCACCGGGCTGGTCGATGTCTCCGGTGATCAGGCCGAGCGGTTGGCGTCCCAGGCGGCCGCGCTCGGCCCGGGTGAGCTGAGCCGGGCCGCCGAGGTGATCGCCACCGGGTTGACCGAGATGCGGGGCACCACCGCGCCGCGGCTGCATCTGGAGTTGATGTGCGCCCGGGTGCTGTTGCCCGGCGCCGATGTCGACGAGCGCGGCATCCATGCCCGGCTGGATCGGCTGGAGCGGCGGATCGGGATGACCGACACGGCTGCCGTACCGACGACTGCGGTGGCCGCCCAACCCGCCCGTCCCGCGCCGACGGCGGAGGCCGGGCCGACCACGTCCCTAGCGCCGCAGGCTGGGCCGGCCGAGGCAGGACGGCCGGCGCCGGCGCCCTCCGGATCGCCTGCTTCGTCGGAACCGGTCGGGTCGGTCGCGCCGCCGACCTCAGCCGCGGCCTCCGGGATTCCGGGACGGGGCGGGCCGGCTGCATCGCCCGATTCGTCCGTGCCGTCGTCAACGCCGTCGGGACCGTCCCCATCGACGGCAGAGCCGTTGCCGTCGGCTGCTCCCGGACCGCCCGGGCCGGCCGGTCCGGCAGCGTCGGGAGCACAGGAATCCCCGGCGGCCGAACCCGCGGCGTCGGGCGACTGGCCCGCAGCGCAGCCCGAGCCGCCGGCACCGGCCGTCGAGCAGCCGCGGGGCGGTGGCCTGGCCGTGGCGGACGTGCGCCGGCTCTGGCCGGACGTGCTGGAGGAGATCAAGGGCAAGCGGCGGTTCACCTGGATCCTGCTCAGCCAGAACGCGCAGGTGATCGACCTGAGCGACAAGACGCTGGTGCTCGGGATGACCAACGCCGGCGCCCGGGACAGCTTCACCCGCGGCGGCAACGAAGACATCCTGACCGACGCGCTGGTCCAGGTGCTCGGCGCGGAGTTGCGGATCGAGGCGATCGTTGATCCGGGAGCCAACCCCGGTGGCGGCACCCCGCCGGCCGGCCCACCGCCGGCCGGCCAGCCTCCTGCGCCGCAGACCGCTGCGAACCCGGCGGCCGGAACCTCGTCCGACCCGTTGGCGGGTGGGTCGGTCGGTGCGGGCCCGGCGACCGGCCCGAGCGGCGGCGGCCCGGCGGGCGTGACGGCGAGTGGGGGCACCTCGGCCGGCGACAGCGCGGGCAGCGGTGGTGCAGGGACCGGCGGTTCGGTGGGCGAAGGCCCGGCCGGCGGGGAGTCGGTCGGCGGTACGCCGGTCGATCCGGCCGTCCTCGATCGAGCCCGGCAGCAGATCCGTCCGATGCGGTCCGGCGGGCCGCCGGAGCCGGACGGCGATCCGGAGGAGGACGACCGCGACGCCGCGGCGGCTCGCGACGACCTGGACGTCACCGAAGACACGCAGTCGCACACCGAGCTGCTGCAGCGACACCTGGGCGCGGAGATCATCGCCGAGGAGTCGTCCGACGTCCCGCGGTAGTGTCGTGTCGCCTAGAGAGCTTGACGTTTGCCGTCGTCCAGGTGCGCGCAGCGCAAGGCCGACGAGGAAGACATATCGGGTCATATCTCGACTGCGGAGAACGTGCCGGCGCGGAGCGCCGCCCTCCGGGCGGACAGGATGTGCGTGCCTGGGCGTCGGCAAACGTCAAGATGTCTAGGCGACACGACACTGGCGGTCGGCACTAGGCTGGCTGTGCGGCAAGGCCGCACTCGATCCACGCGATGTGACCCCAGAGAACGTGACGCAGAGAAACGGAGCGGTCCCGATGATTCCCGAAGGCAGCGACATGTCCGGTCTGCTGGCGCAGGCGCAAGCCATGCAGCAGCAGCTGATGCAGGCGCAGCAGGAGTTGGCCGAGGCCGAGTTCACGGGTTCGGCCGGTGGCGACCTGGTCACCGCGACCCTGACCGGGGCCGGCGAGCTGGTCGGCCTGACGATCAAGCCCGAGGCGGTGGATCCCGAGGACACCGAGACCCTCTCCGATCTGGTCATCGCCGCGGTCCGGGACGCGAACAACAAGGTCAAGGCGGGCGCGGCGGCCAAGCTCGGCCCGCTGGCGGGCGGGCTCGGCGGCTCCGGCCTGCCCGGCCTGCCGTTCTGATCCAGCGAACGAACTGATCAAGCAGGCGAGCGGGGAGGCACGGTGTACGAGGGCCCGGTCCAGGACCTGATCGACGAGTTGGGGCAGCTGCCCGGCGTCGGGCCTCGTGGCGCGCAGCGGATCGCGTTCCACATCCTCGCCGCCGAGTCCGAGGACGTGCTGCGGCTGGCCGATGCGCTGCGGCGGGTGAAGGAGACGGTCAAGTTCTGCGAGGTCTGCTTCAACGTCTCCGAGGGTGACCGGTGCCGGATCTGCAGCGACGTCCGCCGGGATCAGGCCACGATCTGTGTGGTCGAGGAGTCCAAGGACGTGGTCGCGATCGAACGAACCCGGGAGTTCCGCGGCCTCTATCACGTGCTCGGCGGTGCGATCAGCCCGATCGACGGTATCGGTCCGAACGAGATCAAGATCAGGGAGCTGTGCCTGCGACTGGCCGACGGCACCGTCACCGAGGTGATCTTGGCGACCGATCCCAACCTGGAGGGCGAGGCGACGGCGACGTACCTCAGCCGGCTGCTGCTCCCGATGGGGGTCAAGGTCAGTCGATTGGCCAGCGGTCTGCCGGTCGGCGGCGACCTCGAGTACGCCGACGAGGTCACCCTCGGCCGGGCCTTCGAAGGCCGCCGCTACGTCGAGGCCTGATCCCGCCGGTCCGGCACCTTCACCACGCGTCATCCGTCGTCGGATCCGCGGCTCGGCGCGGTCGGGCTGACGTCTGGACCGATCGCTTTCGGAGCGCCGCTCGCTGCAAGCCGACGGCGAACGGCCCGCCGGCCAGGGCGAAGATCAACACCGGCAGCCAGATGATCATCAGGCCGGTCGAGCTCCAGACCAGCTCCGCCGGGGCTAGCGTCACGATGACGATCACGGTCACCACGCCGACCAGGCAGGTCACCATGGTCCCGGTCAGCCAGGACCGCAGGTCGGGCCGGCTCCGGTCGACCGCCGCCGGGTCCGGTGCGGCCCGGCTCGGCGAATCGTGGCCCAGGGCGCGCGCCGGTCGCCGCCGGCCCGCCGTCAGCTGCAGCAGCGCTCCGATGCCGAACCCGGCCAGAGCTCCGGCCGCTGTCGCCGGCAGCACGCCGACCACGAAGCCGGCGACCGTAGCGGTGATCACGGCGGCAGTCCCGCTGAAATCGCCGCCGAACCCGTCCACGATCACCGGCTGGCCGGTGATGATCCCATCGACGATCGGACCGAGCACCAGCACGACGGTCACCAGCACCGTCAGATAGCAGAGGGCCACCGCGAGTCCGAGCCCGGCACCGAGGATCAGGCCGCGCGTCGCCAGCGAGTCCCGGATCGAGATCCGGGGTCTGAGTTCCATCGTCTCGATCATGATCAACGGTCCATGATCATCGAGCCGGACATTTGCTGCACCTCTCCGCTGGATCGCCGTGTCCGGACCAGTCTGACAGATCAACGATCCCGGATCGCCGCCCGCTGCAGGCCCATGGCGAACGGGCCGCCGGTGAGGACGAAGATCAGCACCGGCAGCCAGACGACCAGCAGGCTGATCGGTGACCAGACCAGATCCGGCTGGGTCACCGTCCCGATGGCGGTCACGACTGCCAGGCCGACCAGGCACGTCACCGCGGTCCCGATCAGCCAGGCACGCCGGTCAGACCTGCGACGATCGACCGGCCCAGGACCTGCTTCGACGGGAAACGGCGAATCTTCAACGGAACTGCGCGCCGATCGCTGCCGGCGTGCCACCATCCGCAGCATCGCCCCGATGCCGAGCGCGGCGACCGCACCGGCCGCCGTGGCCGGCAGCACACCGACGACGAAGGCGATGACGAGAAGATTGATGACGGCGGCGAGTGCGATCAGGCTGACATCGAGTGGAGCCACCATCCCCACCGGCTGGCCGGTGAGGACGCCGTTGACGATCGGCCCGACCACCAGTACGGCTGCCGCGTACAACGTCAGGTAGTGGAGCGCGGCGCCGAGCCCGAGCCCGGCTCCGAGAGCCAGGCCGCGCGTCGGCAGCGAGTCCCGGTTCGAGTTCCGGGGCCCGAGTTCCATCGTCTCGATCACGTCAGCGGTCCATGGTCATCGAGCCGGCCATGATGCCTCTCTCCGCACGGGAAACCTCGTGCTGACCAGTCTGACAGATCATCGCGACAACGCCCCTGGTCAGCCGTCAATCGGTAGCCGGCATCAGGATCGGCCGCTGGTCATCGGTACGCACTCGGCCGGCGCCGGCCGGCTGAGCGGCGATCTCAGCCGAGCGCATGATCATCTTCCTGGTGCTCGACGCCGAGCTGGCGGCAGACTTCGGCCAGCGTCTGCTGGACGGCGAGCGTGTCGTCCAGCGGCATGATCGCGCTCTCGGTCCGGCCGGCTCGGACGCCTTCGGTGACCTCGATCAGCTCGTGCGCGTAGCCGCCGCCGGTCTGCGGCCGCTGCACCCGTTCGGGCTGCTCCCCGGCCCGGGTGATCACGAAGGTCGTCGGATGGTGGAACCGGGGCAGGATGTCGACCCAGCCCGCCGTGCCGGTGATCCGGGCGGCGCCCGGGGTCTGCTGGCGCAGCGTGGTGATCAACGAGGCGACTCGACCGTCCTGGTAGCCGAGCATGATCGCCGCGTCGGCATCCACCCCGGTCGGCGCCAGTGAACCCTGGGCCAGCACCGTGTCCGGCCGACCGAGGACGTAGTGCGCCAGCGACACCACGTAGACGCCGAGATCGAGGGTGGCACCGCCGCCCCGGGCCGGGTCGTACAGCCGATCGGCCGGATCGTACGGCCGGTTCACGCCGAGATCGGCCTGGACCTGGCGCGGCACTCCGATCGCGCCCGCGTCGATCAGCTCGCGGACCGCAACGATCGCCGGCTGGAACCGGGTCCACATCGCCTCCATCGCGAACACCTCGTGCCGGCGCGCGGCCTCGATCATCCGGGTCGCGCCGTCGACGGTCGCGGCGAAGGATTTCTCCACCAGGACAGCCTTGCCGGCCTCGGCCGCCGCGATCACAAGATCACGATGCTGCGGATGGGGTGTGGCGATGTACAGTGCGTCGACGGAGTCGCTCATGATCAACTCGCGATAGCTCCCGTACGCCTCGGGCAGCCCGTGCTCGGCGGCGAACGTGTCGGCCCGCTGCCGGGAGCGGGAGGCGACGGCGACCGGAACCGCGTTCGGCACGTGCCGGAAGTCCTTGATCACCTTGCCGGCGATTCCGCCCGGCCCGATGATGCCCCAGCGAACCTCGCGGTCGAGTCCCGTCGTCATGTGCCCGATTATGCGCGAGTGCCCGGCCTCGGTGGGGACCTGGCCAATACAGCTAGGACTCAGGTTCGATCCTTCTCGGCCTCGGCCTTGATCCGTTGCAGGGTGGTCCGCATCCCGTTCCGGTTGGTGCGCCCCCGCCATCGCCCGAAGATCGCCCAGTAGATCCGGGTGCCGATCGAGTCGGTGAGTTCGAACGACTCGGTCACCGTCGTGCCGTCCCGGTCCGGCTCGAAGACGTACCGCCAGGTGTTCAACGCCGTGTCGCCGGCGCTGACCACGAACGCGAACTCCCGCCCCGGTTCGCTGGCCACGATCCGGCAGACGCTCCAGTAGGTCGGCCCCTTGCCGTTGCGTTTGACGTGTCCGCGGAACCGGACGCCGACGGCCGGCCCGGTCGCCCCGTCCAGCCACTCGGCCTCGAACGTCTCCGGGCTGAACCGGCCGGTGTTGGTGATGTCGCTGACCAGTTGCCAGACCCGCAGTGCTGGGGCATCGATCCGGATCGAGACGGCATCGCGCATGATCATCAGGCTACGGCCTCGATTCGACGGCACGCGGTCTTGTGCCCAGCAGGTTGGGGTGATAACCCTATGGAGGGAGGCCTTCAGGTTGTCCCGTTGGCGCTCTCCCTGGTCAGCGAGCCCGGACGTCCGGGCTCCGTCGAGAGGGAGAGCCATGGATCGCACGACGTATGTCAACGAACTGCACAACCGCTTCTCCGTGCCCCGGCCGGTGATCGTCACGGTGGTCGAGCGGGCCACCGATCGGAAGGTCGCCACTGCCCACCGAGTGATCAGGGGCGACGAGTACGAGGTGCACCGGGTCCATCTCACCGATGGCTCGGTGGTCTATCTGCGGGTCGCCTGGCCCGGGTCACGGCGGACCTCGACCCACTTCGAGGCGTGGGCGATGGGTCAGGCCCGGGACGCGGGGCTTCCAGTTCCGGAGGTCCTCGCCGTCGAATCGATCGAGTCCGCCGAAGGTGACCGGGCAGCGATGGTGCTGCGGGAAGCGCCCGGCCGACAGCTCAGGTTCGTGCTCCCGCTGCTGTCCGCCGACCGGCGAGCGGCGGTGCTGGGTGAGCTGGGACGGACGCCTCGGGCTCTGCATGCGGTCGCCATGCCGGGCGCCGGCGTTCCGGATGATCATGGCCGCTGGGAGGATCCAGAGACGAGTCGGCGCGGCTACCTCGCGGCGGTGAGCGACGACAGCCGGCACCTCGGCCCGGCCGGCCTGACGTCGGCAGAGGTAGATCGGGTGCTCGGGATCCTGCACGGATCGATCGTTCCGCTGGAAGATCCACCCGTGCTGTGTCATGGCGATGTGTCGCCCGAGCACGTGTTCGTCGACGCCGAGCTGCGGGTGGTCGGCCTGATCGACTGGGGTATGTGGCACGCGAGCTCGGCCGCATCCGAGCTGGCCGGCCTGGGGATGCTGTACCGGAGTGCTGACCTGGACACCATCATCGCCGGTCACGGATTCCCGACCGACTCCGCCGCCCAAGATCAAATCCACTGGCACACGATCGCCCAGGCCAGCGGTCAGATCCGGTGGCTCGTCGTCAGCAATCAAGGCGAAGAGGTGGTCGGCCCGGTGACCGCGCTCCGCACCGCCCTGTCCAAGATCACCGGCTGATCGTCGCCCGCGGGCCGGCCGCCCCAGGTCCGGCGGATAGATTCGGTGAATGGACCAGACAGCGAGACGACGATGACACGGGTACTGGTCACCGGTGCGTCCGGGTTCATCGGGTCGCATCTGTGTGCCGAGTTGGTCGCGGGCGGGCACTCCGTCCGGGCGATGACCCGGCGTCCGGACGCCTACTCGGGCGCCGGTGAACCGATCGCCGGCGACATGTCCGACCCGGACAGCCTCGGGCCGGCCCTGGACGGTGTCGTCGCCGCCTACTACCTGGTGCATTCGCTGGAGTCCGACGACTTCGTGGCCCGGGACGCCGACGCGGCCCGGGCCTTCGGCGGGGCGGCGGCCCGCGCCGGCGTCGGCCAGCTGATCTACCTCGGCGGGCTCGGCGTCGACGACGGCCGGCTGTCCGATCACCTGCGGTCGCGGCGCGAGGTCGAGGGTCTGTTGGCCGAGGCCGGCGTGCCGGTCACCACCCTGCGGGCCGCGATCGTGATCGGCCACGCCGGCATCTCCTGGGAGCTCACCCGACAGCTGGCGCAGCGACTGCCGGCCATGATCACCCCCGCCTGGGTGTCGACCCGAACCCAGCCGATCGCCCTGGCTGACATGATCCGCTACCTGGTCGGCGTGCTCGGCCGGCCGGAGGCGTACGGCACTGCCTTCGACGTGGGCGGTCCGGAGGTGCTGAGCTACGGCGAGATGCTGCGCCGGGTGGCCCGGATCATCGACGGGCGGCCGCTGCCGATGCTGCCGGTGCCGCTGCTCACGCCGCGGCTGTCCGCCGCCTGGCTGCAGTTGATCACCGACGTCGACCCGGTCACCGCGCGCAACCTGGTCGGCTCGATGAGCAACGAGGTCATCGTCCAGGACGACCGGATCCGGCGGTTGATCACCGGTGACCCGCTCGGCTACGACGACGCCGTACGGGCCGCGCTGGCCGACTGCCGGAAGGCCGGCGAGTCCTGGTGACGGCCGGCCCGCCGACCCGGGACCGGCCCTCCCGGCCGCCACCCGAAGCCGTCCCGCCGCCCGGCCCGGACTCCGCGCCGGAATCAGTCCTCGATCGGCGACCGAACCTGGCCCGGCTGGCGGTGCTGGTCGTCTTGGGGGCCGGCGTCGCGCTGCTGCATCTGTCCTTCGCCAGCCCGCCCGGCAGCCCGCGGTTCTACGGCCTGAGCCTGGCGCTCGCCGCGGTCTGGCTGGCCGGTGGGCTGCTGCGCGGACCGATCGCGGTGCTGCCCGACCCGCCGCGGCGACTCGGTCGGGTGATCATCGCGCCGATCGTGGTCGGGCTCGGGCTGGCGGCGATCTTCCTGCTCGGTGCCCTGATCGTGCACCGCGTGCCGGTGCTGGACCGCGTGCTGGCCGGCGTCTTCGACTACGCCGACCGCGGCCTGCCCGTCCTGGTCCTCGGCATCACGGTGATGAACGCCGTCGGCGAGGAGCTCTTCTTCCGCGGCGCCCTGTGGCGGCTGGTCCGGGAGCCGTACCGGCTGCTGGTGACGACGCTGATCTACGCCCTCGCGACGATCGCCACCGGCAATCCGCTGCTGGTGTTCGCGGCCGTGCTGCTGGCCCTGGTCGTCGGCCGGCTGCGCCAGGTGACCGGCGGCGTGGCGGCTCCGGCCCTGGCCCACACGGCCTGGTCGGTGACGATGCTGCTCGGCGTACCGGCGCTGACCTCCTGATCAGCGGACCGTGACCGGAGTGGCCCAGACGGCCTTGCGGAGCGGGGTGTTGGGCGTCCATTCGGCGCCGCGATCGCCGAACGTGAGCACCCGATTCGGGCCGATCGGCAGCTGGGTGCCGTTGCCCGAGTTGAGGTAGTCGACCACGGCCGGGGCGGACCAGGACCGGCCGTTGCCGTCGGGCGAACTCAAGATCGACTGTCCCGGGCGGCCGACGTAGAGCACCAGCCGGCCGTTGCCGAGCAAGATCAAATCGGGGAAGACGCCGACCACCGGCTGCCGATCCGGTCCGGCGAGCAGTGGCACCGGAGTGCTCCAACTGGCACCGTCATCGGTCGATCGGGCCTGGTAGAGCGGCTGATAGCTGCCGGTCCGCATGATCGCCAGCATCGATCCGTCGGCGGTCCGTTCGATCGCCGCCTCACAGAGACATTCGTAGTTCTGCCGATCGGGCAGGTCCGCGGCAACCGTGCCGCGGACGGTCCAGTTCTCGCCGCCGTCGGTCGAGGCCAGCAGGATCTGCCGGAACTTCTTGTCCGGGGCGTAGAACCCGTAGCCGGACTGGAACAGGGTGCCGTCGGCGTCCTCGGTCACCCGGTGCACCAGGACGAAGCCGCCGAGTGGATGGCCGGGCCGGCTGGTCGCGTCCGAGATCGGCTTCATCGGGGTCGGCGCGGTCATCCGGCCGGCTCGGTGGGTCCAGGTGTGGCCACCGTCGGTGGACACCGCGGTCGGCACCTCGGCCTGCAGGCTGCCGGAGTCGCCGATCATGAACGTGTGGTACGAGACGGCCAGCAGGTCGCCGTTGCGGAGCCGGCTGAGATAGAACGACTGCTCGTCCGGAAAGGGATTCCGGTTGTCGGCGTTGGTCCAGGTCGCACCATGATCGAAGGATGACGCCATCGCGGTGCCGGTGTCATGGGCAGTGTCGCCGTGCACCGGGTAGGACACCAGGATCTCTTCGCCGCTGCCCGGCTGCGGCACGCTGACCACGGTGTTCGGCATCTGCATCAGACCCTCGTCAGTCCGATCGATGATCGTCGGGCGGCCGACTCGGAGGGTGGGATGCGGCGGTGCCGGCCGGCCACCGGTCCCGTCTGCGACGGCGACGTCGTCGACGAAGACCGTGTCCCCGGTGGTGGCTGTGCCCGCGGAGGCGAATTGATAGCGGGCGACCGCGGTGACCGGGCTGACGCCGACCGGTCCGGCCGCTCCGACGTAGGACCGCCGGTCGGCCCGGTCGCCGGCGTAGACCCGCGCCTCCTGATGCCCCTTCGGCACCTGCATGATCACGGTGCTCCAGGCTCCGGTCGGCACGATGCCGGTCGGGCCGAACGGGGTCCAGCCGAGGCCGTCGTACCAGGACAGGCCGCCGTTCGGGCCGACCCGGAGTTGGAAGACGGGCACCTCGACGCCCGGGCGCCGGGCCGTGGTGCCGAGCAACGAGATCAGGAATCCGTGCTGCAGCGACTCCGGCCGGACGGCGACCTTGAGCTCGGCCCCGTCGCCGTCGGCCGCGGGGCACACGACCACGGCCTGGCTGGTGGTCGAGTCGTCGGCCAGCAACAACGACTGCCGGCCGCCGTGGGCCTGCCGGTCGGTGACGGCGGCGGGAGTCCGGTCCGTCGGCGTGCTGCACCCGGCCGGAACGGCACCGATCCGGTCCGTCTCGAAGTCGCGGATGGACGATGCCGCCTGGGCCGGCGCAGCGGTCAGCAGCCCGGCGGCGAGGGCGGCGACGATCAGGCCGATGATCATGATCGGATTGCGGGCTCGTCGGCTGCGGGTTGCCGGGGTCATCGATCCTCCTCGATCGCCGGGGGCCGGACTGCGTCCGGGTGATTCGTTCCCTGACCTTGTCGAAGGGCCGGCTCGGTGCAGCTGGTCTGCCCTTCGACAGGCTTCAGGGAACGAAACGCACGCCGGTCCTGACCTTCAATCTGCCAAGGGTGGGCTGATGGTGGCAAGACCCGGCCGGCGGTTTCGACATACCAGGCTCAGCGCGTCGGCGGCTCGGCATCGGGCTCCCGCAGCCGGCGCGGCGATTGCCCGGTGACGGCCCGACAAGCCTTGTTGAACGCCTGCAGGTCGGGGATTCCGACGGCCGCGGCGATCGCACTGATCGACATCGTGCTGCTGGCCAACAGCCGCCGGGCATGATCGATCCGGCGACGGCGGAGGTAGCCGACCACGGACTGGTCTACTTCAGATGCGAACAGCCGGGCCAGGTGATTGGCCGAGATCCCGGCCGCGGCGGCGACCTGCGGCACGGTGAGCGGCTCGGTCAGCCGGGACTCGATGTAGGCCATCGCGGCCATCACATGATCATGGGCCGGGCTGGTCGCCCGCCGTGGTGCCGGTCGATCGGCCAACCGGAGCAGCACGCCCCAGACGTCGGCCCGGGTCCGTTCCGGCCGGACCGCCGCCGCCGAGACGGCCGACTCCATCAGGTCGGTGATCACCGGCAGCTCGGCGCCGGGCGACATGATCAACTGCAAACCGCCTCGGGTCGGCGTCCGGCCCTCGACCCGCAGGTGGGCGTAGAGGTGGGTCGACGGACCCTGGTAGCGATACCGGATCGCGGCTGCCGGCGGGACCAGGGACACGGTGCCGGGCGCGACCCGAAAGCTCCGGCCGTCGACCTCCAGCTCGGCGTGGTAGCCGTACAGATGCAGCGACCACAGCCGCGGCAACTGGAACCGGTCCTCCAGTTGCCGTCGCCCGTGAGTGCCCCGACCCTGCGCCCAGACCTCGGGCGGCTCGGTCAGGTCGATCTCGACCGCCGGAATCTCGAGCTCCGCCATGCACGAATTCAACCAGTAATGGCCGCTTCCACACCACGACATTCCGGTTTCGGCCGCCTAGCGTAAGAGGTGCAGGTGGCCCTGCTGCCGCTGCGAATCCTTGACCCACGCCCCAGGGAGGACTGTGCCGTGAGCGCACTGGTCGATCGAAAACACTTACTGACATCGGTGGAAATGGCCCACTTCGTGTCTCACGGAGCCGTCGCGCTGGAGGCGGCCGTGCCGGACGCGATGAACCAGCGCGCCATCGAGGTGCTGGACGCCGGGATCCCCGGCTATCCGTACGGGACGCCGCTGGATGAGGCGTTCCCGGTCGGCACGTTCGTCCGCGAACTGCTCGACCTGCCGGCCGTGGCCGGCGCCGTGCAGAGCCTGGTCGGGCCCGGGCCGGTCATCGATCACCATGCGGTGCACGTCCGGCCGCCGCGCGGTGGCGAGGCGCAGAACATGCACGGCGACGCGATCCTGGACACCCGGACGGACTCGTTCGACGTCCAGCTCATGTACTACCCGCGGGACGTCACGCTGGAGCAGGGCGGCACCCTCAGCGTCCCCGGCACCCACCTGCGCAAGATCAACCAGACCGGCATCGGTCGCTACCAGAACCTGGCCGGCCAGACCCGGCTGACCTGCGCGGCCGGCACGGTCGTCTTCCTGCATCACGGCATCTGGCATGGCGGCCGGCGCAACGACTCCGACGTGCCGCGCTACATGTTCAAGATCAGGTTCAACCCGACCGTCCGGCAGCTCCGGCTCTGGAACACCGACGACATCGACGACCCGGCGGTGCTCAAGGAGCTGACCACGAGCTTCGGTTGGAGCTCGGCCAACGAGGGCCGGCTGGAGCTGGTCAACCGGGCCAAGCTGTGGCGGGTGATCACCGGCAACGCCGAGTTCGACATCGACTACTACCTGACCCGGGAGCAGTTGCGGCCGCAGTTCGTGGCGCCGGGAGCCAGCGACGTGCGGCTCGGCTCGAGCCATCGCGCCGGCGGCTGGCATTTCTGATCAAGGAACGAGGAGACTGCCATGACGACGACCATTGAAGAAGCCTTCGCCGCCACGCCGGCGCACCCCAACCTGCGGCAGCAGGTGCTGATCCTCTACCTCGGCACCTCGGCGTTGGATTCGAACGTGATCGGCTGGACCCGCTATGACGGCACCGGGCGGTCCAAGCCGACCATGGGCGACAGCGACGAGCCGCCGTACAAGACCGGGCTGGACGCGCTGATCGACGGCTGGCGGCTGCTGCAGCTGTCCCAGCTGCAGTCGCATCAGCCGGGTCACGAGTACGACGTGGCCTACCTGCCGTACGAGTTCGTGTTCGAGCGGATCGTCGACCTCTCCGCCTGAACAACGGCAGCAGCCGGCGACGTGAACCGCCTCGGAGTGTCCGGGGCGGTTCACGCGCTCTTCAGCACGGAACAGCAACCGTCCTGTCGGCGCGCCACTAGTGTCGAGCCGCGCCCGGTTCGCTGCCGGCCATGGCGATCAGGAGTCGTCGACCGGGCCGGGGCCGGCCCACCGTTCGGTGAAGAGTTCCCAGCCGGGTCGAGGCTCCGGTAGGGCCGCCTGGGCCGGGGCGCGGAGCCCGTCGATGGCGATGGCGATCAATCGCCGCCGGGCGTGATCGGCGGCCTCGGCCAGGTCGGTGCGGCCCTGCTTGTTGATCGTTTCCACCAGGGGTGATCGGCCCAGTTGCTCGATCAGCAGCGCGATGTCGACCGGATCGACGTCGGCCCGCAACACTCGCGCCGCGTGCGCCCGGCGGACGAGCTCCTCGGCGGCATCGTCGCCGCGGGTGCTGAGCTCGTTCATCTCCTCGGTGACCTCGAAGGTGCCGGCGATGGCGCCGAAGGCGCCGGTGCCGGCGAGCACGGCCCGGGTGATGTAGTGCGCCAGCCCGTCCCAGAGATCGTCGGACTCGAGGCCCTCCTCGGCGGCCCGCAGGTAGTCGGTCAGGGCGAGGGTGCAGAGGTGCTGGAACAGCTCGTCCTTGGTCCGGTACCGGCGATACAGCGTCCCGACCCCGACGCCGGCCCGGGCCGCGATCGCTGCCACCGAGGCGTGCGCGCCGTCCTCATCGACGACGGCCCGGGCGGCCCGCAACAGGGCCCGGTCGTTGCGCTCCACCTCGTCGCGACGGGCGGCCTGCCGGCGGTTCTCCATCAGCGGACTCTATTGCGGAACGGATCACTCCGCAATAGAGTGGAGTGCGGAGCGAGTCGTTCCGCACAATCGAGGAGAGATCAGGATGGATGAAGATCAACGCATGAAGCTGCACCGGCTGGTCGAGGATCTGCAGGCCGCGCAGCTCGATATCGAGCCGTTCCTGGCGCTGCACACCCCGGACATCGTGATCGTGAACTTCGGTGGTCGCCGGGTGGCCGGCCGCGACGAACTGCGACAGGCGATGGCAGCCGGGCTCGCGTCACCGCTGGCCCAGGTGATCACCACCGCGGAGGTCGACGACATCCGCTTCCTCCGTCCCGATGTCGCACTCGTCAGCTGCACCAAGCACGTCGCCGACGGACGGGACACGCCGGACACCTTCGCGACCAGGGGACGACTCAGCTATCTCGCCGTCGAGGAAGCCGGGGTCTGGCGCGTCGCCCTCGCCCAGACGACCCCCGTCGCCGGTTCCTGACCGCCGCACGTGATCACGGACCGGAAGGACCACTGATGGAATCGACCCCGATCGACCACCGCGATGCCGACCTCGAGGCGATCAAGCTCGTTGTCGCCGCCGTCCAGCACGCGACCCAGAACGAACTCGTCCAGGAGTTCGTCGACCTGTTCCGCGACGACGCGATCTGGACCACCGGCGGCGGCAAGCGCCTGTTCGGTCGGGACGAGATCGCCGCCTACACCAGGATCATGCTGCCCGGCGGCATGACCGGCCTGACCATGACGATGGACATCGAGCACGTCCTCTTCATCCGCCCCGACGTCGCCGCCGTCAAGGTGCGCCAGCTCTACACCAGCACCGACGGCAGTCCGAACGAGTCCGAGGGCGAAGGCACCCCGATGTTCGTCATGGCCAAGGAGGGCGAACGCTGGCGCCTCGTCGCCTGCCAGAACACGGGCGTCGTCGAAACCTGATGATCAAGCGCCGGTCGACGTTCCCTGAGCCTGCCGATGGGCAGGTCCGGTGTTTTTCCGGCTTCACGGCCATCATCTGGTCGGCCTTCGACAGGCTCAGGAAACGTAACCCAGGTCAGAGATCGACCGGCAGTCCGCCCGGTGCGGGCTGTCGGCCGAGCAGCACCTCGGCCACGGCGTCGAGGGTCGCCGGGATCGCGGAGTAGCCGGTGATCAAGGTCGCGGTAGCGGGCAGCACGGGAAGGTCGTACGGGTCGCGCGCGGACACGACGACCAGTCGCGGATTCGCCGCCGCCAGGGCGGCGGCCAGGGCCTGCTGCCGCGGGTTCCGCCAGGCCGACGACGTGACCAGGACGACCCGGTCGACCGCCGCGGCCAGCGCTACAGCCTGGTTGATCAACTGGTCCGACGGCTCCGCACCGGTGATCAACTCCTCGACCCGTTCCACTGCCGAGCCGGCCGAGGCGTTCCGCAGCCCGGCCGCCAGCCTCGGCACCGCGGTCTCGCCCCACCCGGTCACCAGCACCGACTCGGCCGCCAGCGGGAGCAACGCGTTCTCGTCCCGGACGATCGTGACCGACTCCCGCGCGATCGCCGTGGCGACCTGGCGATGATCATCGGAGCCGATGATCGACAACTCGGGCCGGTCGGCATCCGGGCCGGTCGCGTACCCCCGATCCCACTTCACCGCCAGGATCCGCCGCACGCTCTCGGTGATCCGCTGCTCGCTCAACCGGCCGTCCCGGACAGCCTGAAGGAGCGCATCACGGGCGACCACCGGCTGTGGCGGATCGAGCAGTTGATCGATGCCCGCCTCGATCGCCCGCACGGCGACCTCGCCGTCGGGGTATCGGGTCCTAACGCCCTGCATGTCCAGCGCGTCGGTGGTGATCACGCCCGGATAGCCGAGCTCCTCGCGGAGCAGCCCGGTGATCACCGGCCGGCTCAGGGTCGCCGGATCACCGGTCGGGTCGAAGGCCGGGAACGACAGGTGCGCCGACATCACCAGGTCGATGCCGGCCGCGATCGCGGCGCGGAACGGCGGTGCGTCCACCCGTTCCCAGGTCGGTCGATCATGGGTGATCACCGGCAGGTCGCTGTGCGAGTCCACCGCCGAATCGCCGTGCCCCGGGAAGTGCTTGATCGCGGCCGAGATCCCGGCGTCCTGCTGCAACCCGCGAATCGACGCCACGACGTGCTCCGACACCCGGGCCGGATCCGATCCGAACGACCGGACGCCGATCACCGGGTTCGCCGGATTGAGGTTGACGTCGCCGTCCGGCGCGTAGTCGGCGTTGATCCCGACGGCGCGCAGCTCCCGCCCGGTGATCCGGTAGCAGTCCCGACTGCGCCCCGGTTCGCTCCCCGGCTCGCGCACGATCGCACCGAGCGCCATCGCGCCCGGAAACTGGGTCACCGGCTCCTTCAGCCGGACCACGATCCCGTTCTCCTGATCGGTGGCGATCATCAGCCCGAGCTGCGGACCATGATCATCCAGGGCGACCCGTTGCAGCCCATCGCTGAGCGCGGCGGTCTGCTCCGGTCGATCGACGTTGCCCGACCAGGCGAAATAGATCACGCCACCCGGCTGCAGCGACCGGATCACCTCGGCCGGGGTGTCGACACCGAACCGCTCCCGGTTCTCCGGCGCCGCCGTGTCGACCGTCGCGCCGGTCACGTACGGCACCAGCAACTGGCCGACCAACTGCTCCAACGACAGCCGCCCCAGCACCCCGTCGATCCACCGACTCTTCGCCGTCTCCGCCATCCGCGCGACCCTAGCCGGTGCGGCTTCCGCGGGACTCAGCGGAGGGGTTGGAGGAGGGTGTCCAGGACGTACGGGAGGCTGAGGGCGGTGGCGAAGTAGATCGCGGCGGCGAGAACGCCGCCGGTGTAGACCGAGCGGCCCTCGCGGACGGCACGGAGCCGGTTGAAGAGGTCGTTCTAGGCCAGCTCGCCGCGAGCCTTGTCGTACTCGGTGGCCCAGATCAGCACGTCGGCGACCTCCAGCACGTCGAGCGTCTCGACCGGGATCTTGGCCTGGCCGCCCTCGGTGGCGTACTCGTCGATCTCCGGCGGGATGACGAAGCCGAGGTCGGTCAGGAACGCGGTGCTGAGGCCGTCCTGATAGGCGATCGCCTTGCCCTCGTAGTACGGCGCCCGGAGGAACACCGCCTTCTTCCCGGCGAACTCGGGATGATCGGTCGCCGCCTGCCGAAAGCGATCCCGCAGGCCGGTGATCAACTTCTCGGTCTCGGCCGGCTGGCCGACCGCGTTGCCGATCAGCTCGGTCTGCACCGTCCAGGGCTCGAAGTAGTCGGACTCGAAGCCGCCGCCGTTGGCGGTGGTCGGTGCGAACTCGGTCAGCCGGCCGTAGTCGGCGCTGGACAGTCCGGCGTTGGTGCCGAGGACCAGATCCGGTGTCAGGGCGGCGATCCGCTCGAACTGCAGGCCGTCGGCATTGCTGGGTGTCCTGTTCGGTCAGCCCGACGGTGAGGATCCGCTGCGGTGCCGCCTCGACGGTGGTCGTCCCGTACTTGTGCTCGACCGACACCGGGAAGCCCGCACCGCCGCCGGTCCGGTCGGGCTCGGGCGGCGTGTCCACGGTGGCGTTGCAGCCGGTTGCGCCGAGGCTCGCGGCCAGGCCGAACGCGACGGATCCGGTCAACATCCGTCGGCGGGACAGGAAAGGACGTCACCGTCAATAAGGCTAACCTAACCTCGCCGGGAGACCGCAGTGTGGCCAGGCCCGGAGGGCGGCGGCCGTTCCGATTACAGTTGGGCCTGGTTCGAGACCAGTTGACGGCCGAGACCAGGGCATAACAGAGGGAGTCGGCGTGGGCCGCGTAGTGCAGAAGTACGGCGGATCGTCGGTGGCCGATGCGGAGAGCATCAAGCGGGTCGCCAAGCGAGTCGTCGCCACCAAGCAGCAGGGCCACGACGTCGTCGTGGTGATCTCGGCCATGGGGGACACGACCGACGAGCTGATGGATCTCGCGCTCCAGGTTTCCCCACTGCCGCCGCCGCGGGAGCTCGACATGCTGCTCACCGCGGGGGAGCGGATGAGCGCGGCGCTGCTGGCGATGGCGATCGCCGACCTGGGCATGCATGCCCGGTCGCTGACCGGATCGCAGGCCGGCATCATCACCACCGGGACGCACGGCAACGCGCGGATCATCGACATCACACCGGGCCGGATCGTCTCCGCGGTCGACGCCGGTGACATCGTCATCGTCGCCGGCTTCCAGGGCGTCGCCCAGGACACGAAGGACATCACCACGCTGGGCCGGGGCGCCTCCGACACCACGGCGGTCGCTCTCGCGGCGGCCCTCAAGGCCGATCACTGCGAGATCTACACCGATGTCGACGGGATCTTCACCGCGGACCCGCGGATCGTCCCGAGCGCGCGGCGGATCCCCAAGATCGGCTACGAGGAGATGCTGGAGATGGCCGCCTGTGGCGCCAAGATCCTGCACCTGCGTTGTGTCGAGTACGCCCGACGGGAGAACGTCGCCGTGCATGTACGCTCTTCGTTCTCCGACAAGGACGGGACCTGGGTCACCGAGGCAGAGAAGGGAAATGCCATGGAGCAGGCGATCATCTCCGGCGTCGTGCAAGATCGCGGCGAAGCCAAGATCACGATCGTCGGCGTGCCCGACCGGGTCGGCGAGGCCGCCCGGATCTTCGAGGCGGTCGCCGCTACGGAGATCAACATCGACATGATCGTGCAGAACGTGTCGGCGGTCGAGACCGGACGCACCGACATCTCGTTCACCCTGCCGAAGACCGACGGCGCGGCCGCCAAGGCCGCCCTCGAAGCCCTGCGGGAAGGCGTCGGGTTCGAGCAGGTCCTCTACGACGACCAGATCGGCAAGGTCTCCGTGGTCGGCGTCGGGATGCGGTCGCACCCCGGCGTGACGGCGCGGTTCTTCACCGCCCTGGCCGAGGCCGGCGTGAACCTCGAGATGATCTCCACCTCGGAGATCAGGATCTCGGTCGTGGTCGACCAGGACGATGTCGACCGGGCCGTGGTCGCGGCGCACACCGCGTTCGGTCTGGACGCCGAGAACGAGGCTGTCGTCTACGCCGGCACCGGGCGCTGACCGATGCAGATCGTGCCGTACATCGTGTTCGACGTGCTGTTCGCCCTGCCCGCTCTGCTCGGCATGGTCGTGATCGGCATCATGACCCGTGGGGCGGCCCGGGTGCTCGGCGTGATCGGCTGTGCGGTGCTGCTGATCAGCCAGGCCCTGAGCTCGGTCTGGTCGATCATGCTGCCGCAGCTCATGAGTCAGCTCCAGCTGTCGATGGTGATGGCCAGCCTCCCGTTGAGCATCTTCAGGGTGGTGTCGGCGATCGGCCTGATCCTGGTGATCTCCGCCGTGGTCGCCGGCCGGCGTAAGCAGCCCGAACCGCAGCCGTTCCGGCCGGTGGGCCCGCCGCCGGCGCCGCCGCAGGGCCCGTACCAACCCGCCCCGCAGTGACCGGTCCCGGCCGCGCGCCGGGTCACGAAGCACAGCCGCGACCGTTCGCCGCAGCAGCGACCGTTGAAACGATCGCTGCTGCCACGAGCAGTCGCGGCTGAGTCGGTTCGAGCCCGAATCAGGCTGTCAGCGCGGGCAACTCTTGGTCTTGGCCAGGGTGTCCATCGCGGACGCGTACTTGTCCAGGTTGGGCGGAGCCTTGCGCCAGGTTTCCAGCCAGACCGACTGGGCGTCGTGCACCTGACCGCCCGCCGACTTCCGCATGTCGGCGAGGTGATTCGTCCAGTCCTTGATCACCAAGTCGGCGTTGGTCAGGGCCGAACTGACCTTGCCCAGCCGGGTGTGACAGACCTTGAGCTGTTCGGCCTGCTCGTCCTCCGCGCCCTTGACCGCCTGGCAGGCTTCGCCATCGGCCTTGTAACCCGCCTTGGCCGTCTGGTATTTCGCCACATCCGACGGCCCGGCCAGCTTGGTCCGCTTGAAGATCGCCTTGGTCTGAGCGTCGGTGTTCCGGCCCAGCGTGAGATCGGTCTGCGCCTGGACGTGCTCACGCCAGTGGCTGATCCCGTCGCCGGCCGCGCCGAGCACGGACTCGGCCAGGGCCACCGCCCGCCGGCAGCTGGAGATCGCTCGCGCAGCCTGCTGTTCGCCGGTCAGCCCGCTGGCGTCCCCGCTGGGCGCGCCGTCGGTCGACGGGCTGGACAAGGTGGACGGCACGGCGCCGGGCTGAGCCGGCTGCAGGCCGGCCTGGTTCTGCTGCTGCGCGTTCCAGACGAACAGACCGGCCGCCGCGGCAGCAATGACCAGCAACGGCACCGTACAGAGAATGACCACGCGCCGCATCAGCGGCGATGGCGGTGGAGCCTCAAGGGCCCTACGCGGCCGAACCATATGGGGTTCCCCTCCCGAGTTGCCGCCAAGATGTGCATCCGACTGGCGTCGGTCAGTCGGATCCGATCTCACTCGGTGCCCGAAGGGCTCAGCGGATCGTTGCGCGCGGGTTCGGCGCCGGTCGACGAGATGTCGACCACGGGATTCGTGCGGTGACGTCCCCCGAACGACCTTGAATCGATTCGTGCACCCGCAGCGAGGTCCAAATCATCCTAGGGACCCCGGCTCAGGAGAAGCTCAGCGTCGGGTTATCGTGCGGAGCCGTGCCTCAAGAGTTCGTCAAGAACGGCATGCAAAAAGCGGCCTTGCGTTACGCAAGCGCCTCGGCCCTCTGACTGCCCGGACGTGAAGATCGTCCCGAGCACGGATGATGTTACGGGAAGCCGGCGGATTTCACCGCCGAAACTCGCGTGGCGTGGCCAACTCGTCACCATTCTGTCGGCTGTCGGCTGTCGGCTGTCGGCTGTCGGGCCCGGACCCGGGCTGTCGGAGCATTCCTGACAATCGGTCCGACCCCGGACCGGTGCCGGGGCCCGGTTGTTAGGCCGCTCGGACGATCGGACGTGGCTAGGGTTCCCCCGCAGGGGGACTGGTCCGAGCGCCGCGACCCACCCGGAAGGGTGGGTATCTGACGGGACAAAAGCCTGGTCGAGTGATGTCGGGAAGACCTGCCCTTCGACCGGCGGTTCCCGATGAAACCCGTCGGCTACACGACCAGCTGCACCGCAACTTCGCCCGCGGCCGGGCCCTGGGTCCCCGACACCCGCCAGGCCTGGCTGGATACGTTCGCGGCCCGGCTGCCGCAGCGCCGCCCACTGGCCGGACTCGACCTCGGATCGGGGACCGGACGTTGGACGCCCGCGCCGGCGGAGACGTTCGGCCCGATGGTGGGAGTGGAACCGTCCGAGCGGATTCCGCTGCCCGCCCGGGCCGTCGACTTCGTGATCATGTTCCTGGTCTGGCACCACCTACGGGACAAGGTAGCGGCGGCGGCCGAACTCGCCCGGGTCGCCCGGCCGGGCGGCAGGTTGATCTTGCGCACCCAGTTCAGTGATCGAATGCCGCGGTTGTGGTGGTTGGCCCACTTTTCGCGTGGCTACGAGGCAGACGCGGGGATGTACGACAGCGCCGGCCACACCACGAGGCTCCTCGAGGCCGCCGGCTGGCGGGTCGGCGCGATCGCGGAATTCACCAGCTCGACCAAGATCACGATGCGGGAAACCCTGGAGCGGCTGCGGCTGCCGCAGCCTCTCCACCTTCGAGCAGTTGACCGAGGACGAGCTCACCGAGGGCTTCGATCGGCTGGAGCGGGCCGTCGCCAAGACGCCGGACGCTCCCGTACCGCCGAGCACGAAGTCCTTGTTGGTGGCCGAACTGGGGTGAGCCATCCGGTCGAACTTGATCTTGGTGCCGGATCGCTGATTCTTGTCGTCGAGGCCCTTCGGTGACCGTGACAAACGGGCACAGGCCTTGCGATCATGACGGCGCGGTGCGAAGGTCGTGCTGTGGGTCCTGCGTCGAACGAGAGCACCTGGGACCGGGTGCGGGCACTGGGGCTGGCATTCCCGCGCGCGATCGAGGACTTCCCCTGGGGTGAGTCCGTGATCAAGGTCGACCAGCCGCAACGCAAATACGCGAACGGCCTCGCGGTCGGGCCGATGTTCGTCTGGCTGGGCCCACCGGAACGGGCCGCCGTCGCGGTGAAGCTCAGGGCTTCCTACGACGAGGCAGTTGCCGTTGCCGGCGCCGCGCCGACCACGATGAGCGGCCTCGGTCAGTGGGGCTGGCTGACGGTCCCGCTGGCGAAGCTCGATCTTGATCTCATCGAACTCTGGCTCGAAGAGAGCTACCGCACCGTCGCGCCGAAATGGCTGGCCGCCGAACTGGCGGAGCGAAGGACGAGCTGAGCTCCGATCAGTCGAAGGTGAATCTGGTGACGTCGACCGGGAACTGTGACCAGGCGAGCACCTGACGCGGTTTGATCATGAACAGACCGGCCGCCGACTCGGGCTGATAATCCTTGTATCGCTCGAGATAGCTGGACTGGACCCGGGTGAACGCCTCCGCCGTCAAATCGTTCTCCATGGTGAAGAGACCGTCGATGATCACCACGTCCTGGGCACTCTCCAGATGGACCTGGATCCGTGGATTGGCCAACAGATCGCGACCCCAGCGGGTCACCGGCACCCCGCCGTCCGCGTACAGGGTGTTGTCGACCCAGGCGGCCCAGATCGGCCGCGCGTGCGGTGCCCCGTCGGCGTCGGCGGTGCTGAACCAGAAGTGCTTGGCCTGCTCCAACCGCTGCCGTACCTCCGGCCAAGCCAGCCGTCGCTGCTCCCCACTCGCGTTGTAGCCCTCGGGCAGCCGCCCCGGTTCGGTCCTCGGCTCGGCTGTCGTTACGTCGTTGTTCACAGGTATCCCTCCGCTACTGGTTCGGCCGATGGTAGATGGCAGGTCAGACAGTTGTGATGAGCCGATGGCGTCCGATGCCGAGGAGCGCCATGATCGGGATCGTGTGGCGCGCGGAGCACGCGAGTCGGGACAGTCGGGCGGAACCACCGGCAGTCCAGTAGAAGTGTGGACATGACGCTCATAGCCTGAGCCTGACTTCGTTGGAGCGCCAGCCGTTCTTGCAAGTCTGGTTGGAGCGTGGAGGTGACGCTCAAACTAAAGTGCTGCTTCACTTGTGGTATTCCGTCTTATGGAACCAGGGCGATTCGTGTCCGAGACCTTGGCACGGTGCGGCGGCAGCCGGGGAAGAAGTGGGCCTTCTATTACTACCTGCCCGCGAAACTGCCTCGGGAGCTGAAACCTCAGTCCGGAGGTTGTTGCCCGACTGTCCGAGGCGGATGCGGCCCTCGGCGGACTGCAGGGCCTTAGCAAGCTGATCCGCGACCCTGAACTGCTGGTCGGGCCGTAGCTGACCCGGGAAGCGGTCGCAAGCTCTCGTATCGAAGGGGACGCAGGCGTCCCTCTCGGACGTGATGCAGGCTGAAGCGGGAGCCGTGGCCGAACGAAACGAGGACATTGCGAAGGTTGAGCGCTACCTCGCCACGACTCGCCATGCTCTCAGAGAGGTGGAGAATCTTCCGATCACCGTGCGACTCATCAAGCAGGCGCACGAGATGCTGCTTCGCGGAGTGCGGGGCGAAGATGACCTTGTTGGTCAGAGGCCGATCCATGGGTCGGGGTGAGAGGATTTGAACCTGCGACTTATTCGTCCCGAACTAGCACAGGTGGCCGCGCAGTCATTGCAGACTGCGCTCCAGTTCGCCCACCTGAGACTGGGGTTGTCCATGGCCGTCTAGGGCGGATGTTCCACACTTTGCTCCGACTAGGCCGCTTGGGCTTGGATGCCGGCAGGGACGAGGCGGCATGCTGAGACCCTCTGACCCCCATGCTCCAGCAACACACCGTGCGGAAGGTGCGGCTAGGCCGCGGGCTATCCGGGCCCTGTGTGGGTGATCCGTTGTGGTTGTGGGCTGTGGTGACTCATGCGCAGTGGATGCGGTCGCCGTGACTGGGGCTGCGGAGGAAATCTGGGCTCGCCGCGCTCGAGACCGCGGCAGGTTTGGTGCCACCTAATGTCGGTGGCGCTTGTTCCGCTGCCGGGTTAGCATCGCCGGTAACAATCAAAGACCAGAGCTTCGGGGAAGCTGATTCTTTAGCGCCCGGAGCCACGCGACACCGCAAGTGTCGTGTGGCTCCGGGCGCTTTTTGTTTTCTCGGAGCGGTCCAGACAGGAGGAAACGATGCTGACTTATGAGCAGCGCAGGGCGTTCGAAGAGGACGGCTTGGTTGCGCTGCCCGGTGCCATCCGGTGGGCCGACGCGTTACGCATGGCTGACCGGATCCGGGGGTTCCTCGCAGCCGAGAGCGCAACCAGCTCCATCCAGGAGGATGACTTGCTGACCGAGCGTCCAGGCGGCTTCCAGCCGTTGGCACGGTCTGGCGTGTTCGAGTCGATCGGCGTCAGTGCGATTCCCGCGGCCCTGGATGAGCTTTTCGGTGTAGGGCGGTGGGAACGGCCGCCGCGCTGGGGCCATCCCTTGGTGACGTTCAAGGCTTCGGAGAAGCCGTGGCACGTTCCGACCGACGGATGGCACATCCACCTTCGCTCGGCTGAGAAGGGCCTCCCGCCCAGGACCAACATCTTCGTGGTGCTGAACAACCTCCGGCGACGAGGTGGTGGAACGCTGTTCCTGACCGGTTCCCATCACCTGGTAGCCGAATACGGTGAGCCGGGCGCGAAGAGCAAGGCGCTGCGGAAGTCCCTCGGCAAGCGCCACCCGTGGCTCGCGGAACTGTGGGCCGAGAATCCCGACCCGACGATCGACCGCCGCAAGCGCTATCTGGACGAGAGCACCATCGTCGATGGTGTACCAATGCGCGTCGTGGAGGCGGTCGGTCAGCCCGGCGATGCCTACCTCATGCGGTCCGACACGTTCCACGCTCGGTCGCCGAACACGCTCAACCAGCCGCGCATCATGCTCGTGGGAGGCGTGTCCGTACTGCCCCAGTGAGAGGACTGAGCACTCCGCGTCGGCTCGGCCCGAGAACTGCGTTGAGCCCTACTCGAACTGTCCGGAGGCCACCATCCTGGCAGCGGCCTCCGGACCGTTCGATAGACACCGTTCCGTGCAGGGCCCGACGTATGTGTTCAACCCGTGCGGGTTGGGCGGGCTGGAGTCGACGGTCACGTTCGATCCGCTGTTGGGGTGTGAGGACTTCGCCACGGCGAAGCGCCGCGCGACTGACATTGTCGGGCACAGCGGGACGACCGTCACCGAGTTGATCTACCGTGACCAGATCCGACCCGTGATTCAGACCGGCGCGCTGGTGATGGACGGGAGGTTCAAACCGACCGGGACCTGAGGAGCATGTCCCACAGATTGTTCCGCACCCGGGTAAGAGCAGACGAGTTTCTGTCCCGGCTCTACCTCGCCGACTTCCCCTCGGCCGCGCACCAACTCGGAGCCGGGACAGAAACTCGTCTGTGGCCCTTGACGCGTGGAGTGGAGGCCAAACACTGGTCCTACGAGGGGGACGGGGCACCCGCGACGTTCGTACAGACCCGATCGGGCTCGTTCAAAATGGGTGGCGGCATTGGCACTCGACTGCAACCATCGCCCTTACGGCTCCCAAGAAATGGAGGGTCCACGTGATGGACTCCAGCCCAGAGCAGCGCAAGGCTTGGGACGAGAACGCGGCGGGGTGGAGTCCCAGTGACGCCGTCGAGACCGATGAGACGGCACCGATGCTTGACTTCCTGGCTGGGCTAGCTGACGGCGGGCCGGCGCTTGAGTTTGCCATCGGTACCGGCAGGATCGCTGTGCCCTTGTACCGCCGCGGTGTCCCCGTGGCCGGCATCGACGTCTCTCCGGGCATGGTCGGAGTCCTGCACGCCACAGTGTCCGCCGAGGAAATTCCCGTAACAGTGGGCAGTATGGCCAGCGCCGATGCTCCGGCTCGTGACTACCAGCTCGTCTACATCATCGCCAACGCGATCTCGTGCCTTCTGCACCAGGATGAGCAGATCGCCTGCTTTCAGAATGCGGCTCGCCATCTTCGGCCGGGCGGTCATCTCGTGATCCATCTGTGGGTGCCGCAGCTGCGTGAGCTTCCCCTGGGGCAGACGCTGGTTGGTGGCCTGGTGACGGACCGAAAGTGGATCATCGACAGTTATGACGTTGTCGCCCAACGCTTGGCGTCGCACCACTTCCGTGTGGAGGGCGGCAGGGTGATCGGGTCGTCACCAGGCTTTCAGCACCGATACGTTTGGCCATCTGAATTGGACGTGATGGCCAAGATGGCCGGCCTTGAGTTCATGGATCGATTCGCCGACTGGGATCGATCGAGGTTCACTGCGGAGAGTAAGTCCGGTGTGTCAGTTTGGCGCAAGAGCCCGTAATGGCGGGGGCTGACAGGCGCCCGGGCAGAGTGGCGGCGTGCCAGGGCGCCGCCCGGCCGCAGGCGGCCCGGAGGGCCGCCCTTGATCTAAGAGAGGTCAATTCGACAAGGCTGCCGGGCCCGGCGGCAGTAGCATCTAGACGTTCACTTCGAAGCTCAGGTCGATGTCGCTGGCGGCTTGTCCTCCACAGAGTCCCCAGTTGTCGAGTGCGATTTCGTTGAGTCTGATCATGACGTGATCGCGTGGGATGCCCATTTCCTCGAAGCGGGTGACGATCTCCGCATACAGGGACCGTTTGGCTCGCAGTGATCGGCCAGCAAACACATCAAGCGATACCAGCGTGTAGCGATCCGGATGCGAGAGACCCGGTCCAACAGCGAACCGATGCGGAGTATGCGCGACCAGGCGGATGTGCTTGTCCTCCGGTGGGATGCGAAACGCGGCCACCAATGCTCCATGGACCGCGTCGATGAGTGCCGCCTCCTCCGCCTCGGAGTACTGACGACGGACCTCGATCAGCGCGCTTGGCATGGCCGGAACTCTACAGATCCGCCCGCGTCCCAGTCGCCGGATTATCACCGATCGCATGCTCCCTCCCGCCCGTCATGCGTCCATCACCAGACGGCTGCGGACGCCTAGGTGGCGGCAGCGATGAGCACTGATAAATCGAACACGCATACGGCGAAACCCCGCTACCGGTGGGAAGGGTAGGCCCTCTAAGTCACTCACGACTCAGCAGGTCGATTCGGTGCTGGAGAAGACCCGGCCTGATCGCCTGCACAACTACCTCGTGTTGTCGCTGCTGACCCGGTGCCCGGGATCGAGCCCGGCGATTGGACTCCTCGGGAGCTGCGGCACTCGTTCGACTCGCTGCAGTCGGACCGAGGCATCCCGGTAGAAACGATCTCGATGCTGGTCGGACACAGCGGCACGACCGTGACCGAGCTGGTCTATCGTCACCAGATTCGACCGGTGATCCAGACGGGCGCGCTGGCTATCGATGACGTGTACCAGACGGACACAGCGTGAGGCGTAGTCACGCAGTTAGTCACTCACCAGCGCTGGGGACCTGAAGATGAAAACAATCGACCCCCTGCCATTCCTGGTCAGGGGGTCTTTTGCTGGGTCGGGGTGACAGGATTTGAACCTGCGACTTCTTCGTCCCGAACGAAGCGCGCTACCAAGCTGCGCCACACCCCGGTCAAGCCTCGGAGAGTCTAGCCCATCCGGGCCGCTGATCTCACATCGGATTCCCGGGGCGGTCTTTGGGCATCAGGGTGAGCAGGGTTGCCTCGGGCGGACAGGCGAATCTGATCGGTGCGTACGGTGACGTGCCGAGCCCGGCGGACACGTGCAGGAAGGCGCTCTGATCACCGACCCGGTGCGTCGACAGACCCTTGACCCGGGCCGCATCGATGTCGCAGTTGGTGACCAGGGCGCCGTAGAACGGGACGCAGACCTGGCCGCCGTGGGTGTGGCCGGCGACGATCAGGTCGTGCCCGTCGGCGACCATCGGATCCAGCACCCGCCGGTACGGGGCGTGGGTGACGGCGATCGCGACGTCGACCTCGGTGCGGTCGATCGGGCCGGCGACCTCGGCGTACCGGTCGGCGTTCAGGTGGGCGTCATCGGTGCCGCGGAGGCCGATCCGGACGCCGTGGATCTCGAGGGTGGCCCGGGTGTGGGTGAGGTCGAGCCAGCCGGCCTGCTTGAAGGCGTGGCCGAGGTCCTGCCAGGGCAGCGTGTTGTCGCTCGGCTTGGCGGTGCGCTTCGGCTCGGTCAGATACCGCAGCGGATTCTTGAAGGTCGGGCCGAAGTAGTCGTTGGATCCCCAGACGTACCCGCCGGGTCGGTCCAGCAGCCGGCCCAGCGCGCGGACCACCGGCTGCACGGCGTCCACGTGGGCGAGGTTGTCGCCGGTGTTGATCACCAGGTCGGGCTCCAGCCCGGCCAGCCGACTGACCCAGTCCTGCTTCTTCCGCTGCCCGGGCGTCAGGTGCAGATCGGAGATGTGCAGGACCCGGATCGGTACGGCATCGCGGGGCAACACCGGCACCTGGATCCGGCGCAACCGGAAGGACCGCACCTCGTAGCCGGCGGCGTACGCCAGGCAGCCGGCACCGACGGCTCCGATTCCGAGCACCGTACCGGCCATGATCTTGGCCACCTGACCCACAGACATGCGAGCAAGGCTACAAGCGCACGCCAGGGGTACGGGCCGGGTAAGCCGATTGCTGCCCGACGGCGGGGTCGGGAAGGATGGGGGCATGGCAGAACTGAAGGAACGGCTGCATGCCGACATGGTGACCTCGCTGAAGGCGCGGGACAGCATCCGCACCTCGACCCTGCGGATGGTGCTGACCGCGATCACCGAGGCCGAGGTGTCCGGTAAGACGGCCAAGGAGCTGACCGCCGACCAGGAGCTCGAGGTCGTGATCAAGGAGGCCAAGAAGCGGCGCGAGTCCGAGGAGGCCTACACGGCGGCGGGTCGGTCCGACCTGGCCGACAAGGAGCATGCCGAGGCCGAGGTGCTGGCCGACTACCTGCCGCAGCAGTTGGGCGCCGACGAGATCGCCGAGCTGGTCAAGCAGGCGATCGCGGAGACCGGCGCGGCCGAGCTGGGTCCGCGTGGGATCGGCAAGGTGATGGGAGTGCTCACTCCGAAGACCAAGGGCAAGGCCGACGGTGGGGCGGTCGCGGCCGAGGTGAAGCGACAGCTGACGACCTGATCCGGCCGACCCGATCAGCCGGCCGACACCGGCATCGGGAACGACAAGGGCGCCCCGCGGAGATCAACTCCACGGGGCGCCCTCGACGTTGCAGGCCGGGCTCAGCCGCCGTCACCCTCGCCGTTTCGGCCGGGGCCCTGGGTCTCCGGGTTGCTCGGATCCTCCGGCTCGCCCTTGTCCGGCGGCTTGTTCTTGTCTTCCTCTTGCTGCTTCTCCCGCTCGCGTTGCTCGCGTTCCTGCTCCTCGCGTTCCTTCTGGGCGCGTTCCTCGGCATCGCGTTCGGCCTGCACCTTCGCCGGGTCGCGACCGTCGGAGATGAAGACGTAGATCGTCGAGAACTCGCGGACACTGCCGCTGTACTGACTGAAGCCGATGAAGTCACCCGCCGGCACCGTATCGCTGAAGATCCGATCCCGGACGACCGTGAAGCCGGCCTCCTCCAGTCGGTCGGTGGCCTCGGAGATGCTCAGCCCGGTGAGCCGGGGCATCGGGACCATCTTGCCGGTCTCGATCTCCCGCGGCGGCTTCTTGAACTTGGTCTTCGGCATGTCCTCGAGATAGCGCTCCATCGTCGGCTTCCAGATCTCCTGACCCGCGTCACCGCTGCCGGAGCCCTCCAGATATTCGCCGCTCTCCAGCTCGAAGCCCTTCACACCGTTGCGCCGGAAGCCCTTCTTGCCCCGGATGAACGGCTTCTGCCGCTTGTCGATCGCGATCATCGCGACCCCGGCCGCCTCGGGCGTGTAGCCGGAGAACCAGACCGCCTCGTTGCTGTCGATGGTGCCGGTCTTGCCGGCCTGCGGCCGGCCGTCGTTCACGGCGGCCCGCCGGCCCGTGCCCTTGGTGATCACACTGCCCAGCACCTGGTTCATGCCGTCGGCGATGTCCTTCTCGATCACGCGCTTGCAGCCCTCGCCCGGCACCTGAAGCTCCTTGCCGGCCGGGGTGGTGATCTTCTTGACGATCGTCGGGTCGCAGTGGATGCCGCGGGCGGCGAAGGTCGCGTACGCCTCGGCCATCGACATCGGCGCGATCTCCACCGAGCCGAGGGTGAACGCCGGAATGTACTGGTAGTAGTCGACCAGGTCGCGGATCTCACCCTCATGGCCGGCACGGTCGTCCAGACCGGTGCTCTCGATGCCGAGCTTCTCGGCCATCTCGGTCACCCGGCACATGCCGACCTGCAGGGCGAGTTGCGCGAAGTAGGTATTCACCGACTGCTGCATCGCCCGGTTCATGTCCATGATCCCGTGGGTGCCGGTCGAGTTGCCGGGACGCCACTTGCCGAGCTTCGACCGACCCTCGCAGGTCTGGAAGCTCCGCCCCGTCAGGTCCACCCGCTTGGCCGCGTTGTACTTCTTGGAGGTGGGGATGCCCTTCTCCAACGCCGCCGCCGCGGTGAACGCCTTGAACGTCGAACCCGCCTGATAACCCTCCGCACCGCCGAGACTCGGCGACGCCGAGTAGTTGTAGTAGGTCTCACCCTTCTTGGCGTTGTCACCCATCACATAGCGGCTCTGCGCCATCGCCAAGATCAACCCGGTGCCCGGCTGGATCATGTTCATCGTCGAGATGATCGGATCCGTCGGCGAGACGACCTTGGTCAGCCGCTTCTGCGCCATGTCCTGCACCTCGGGGTCGATCGCGGTCTCGATCGTCAACCCACCCCGCTTCAGCATGTCCTCCCGCTCCTCCGGCGTCTTGCCGAGGCTCGGTGCCTGCAACAGGCTGCGGCGCACGTAGTCGCAGATGAACGGGTACTTGGAGCCGACGCAGCCGTTCCGGGTCTTCTGCACGTCCTTCTGATCAAACTTCTCGGCCTTGGCCTTCTTCACCTGGTCCTGGGTGACCATCTTCAGTTCGGCCATCCGGTTGATCACGAAGTCGCGCCGGTCGCTCGCCGCGTCGGGCGCCGTCACCGGGTTGACCTGGTTCGGGTTCTGCACCAGGCCGGCCAGCATCGCCGCCTGTGCCAGGGTGAGCCGCTCCGCCGTGGTGGAGAAGTAGTGCCGGGCCGCCGCCTCGACCCCGTACGCGCCCTGGCCGTAGTAGGCGATGTTCAGGTAGCGCTCGAGGATCTCGTCCTTGGAGAACTTCTCCTCCAGTGCGATCGCGTACCGCAGCTCGCGGATCTTCCGCTGGAAGCCGTCCGTGCCGCTGGCCTCGGTGACCTTGGAGATGCACGCCTGATCGAGCCGGCAGGATTCGACCAGCACCATCTTCACGTACTGCTGGCTGATCGAGGAGCCGCCCTGGGTGTTACCGCTGGAGGTTCGCAACAGGGCGCGCAGGGTGCCTGTCAGGTCCAGCGCGCCGTGTTCGTAGAACCGGTGATCCTCGATCGCCAACTGCGCCTGGATCATCACCGGCGCGATCTTCTTCAGCGGGACATAGATCCGGTTCTCCTGATAGAAGTACGTCAGCACGTCGCCGTTGCCCAGCAGCACCTTGGACCGCTCCGCCTGCGGCGGGGTCTCCAGCTCGGCTGGCAGGTTCTCGATCTCACCGGCGGCGGCCTGTCCGGTCACCCCCGCCAGCCCGGCGAAGGGGACGAACAGGCCCGCGACCAGGACTCCGGCCAGCACGCTCACCACCAGGAACATGGCTAGTGAGGACAGTACTTTTGCCGGACGTTTCAGGCTGACGGGCATGGCACATAGGGTACGGGACCCCCTGGCCCAAGCCGAATCTTTCGTAGCCGTCCATCGACCTGAGCAAAAAATACGTGTTGACCCCTAGTCAGACCGCACTTCCGTTCGTAACATGCACTATGCCGCGCACGATGTTGGGAGGCGTCGTGTGTGGCGAGCACAGGAAGGGGGCCGCACTTATGCGGACAGCTGCGTGGGATGACTGGACAGTCCAAGCCAAGTGCCGGGGGATGAACGACGGGTTGTTTCCGGACGCCGTCGATCAGAAGCGGGCAAAGGTGGTCTGTTCAGGCTGTCCCGTCAGGTCCGAATGTCTGGCGGAGGCGCTGGACAATCGGATTGAATGGGGGGTCTGGGGCGGAATGACGGAGCGAGAGCGAAGGCTCTTGTTACGGCAACGCCCGGACGTGGCGTCGTGGCGATCAGCCCTGAGTGGCGAGAAGGTCGCCAACCAGGCGTAACGCCTCGAGGTCGGACACGTCGGACTGCAGTGCCGGCACCCGGGTTGTCAGGATCCGGGGCCGGGCTGTAGCGAAGCGGTCGAGCAAGATCTTTTCGCGCTCGATCACTTGCATCAGTGCGGCGTGTCGTTCCAAGGCCACAGTTGCGACCGGGAACAGTTCCGGGTCGATTTCTTCAGCGAGCGCTTGAGCGCGCCCGGCGGACAGCGATAGCTCTGTCTGGTGGACGCGATTGACGACCAGGCCGGACAACGGCATGGACTCCTCGTCCAGGCGATCGACGAAGTACGCCGCCTCGCGGAGCGCGTCAGGCTCCGCGGTCGCGACGACGACGAAGGTCGTCTGCGGCGATGCCAGCAGGTCGAAGGTCTGCTGCGCGCGTTGCCGGAACCCGCCGAACAGGGTCTCGAACGCGGTCGCGAACGTCTGCACGTCGGTGATGATCTGTCCGCCCAGGATCTTGTTCATCGCCGACGAGACCAGGTTGAACCCGACGCTCATCAGCCGGAGCGGGCCTCGGGTCGGTGCCAGCAGCAGGCGGAGGAAACGTCCCTCGAGCAGGGAGCTGAGATGCTCCGGCGCGTCCAAGAAGTCCAGCGCCGACCGGGCCGGTGGCGTGTCCACGATGATCAGGTCCCACCGGCCGTCGGCCCGGGACTGACCGTGCAGTTGGCCCAGCTTCTCCATCGCCATGTATTCCTGCGTGCCGGCGAACGACGACGAAAGGGCGACGTAGAACGGGTTGCGCAGGATCTGTTCGGCCTTCTCCGGTGTGGTGTGCGCCAGCACCACCTCGTCGAACGTCCGCTTCATGTCCAGCATCGCCGCGTCCAGGCTGCCGCCGGCGGCGGTGTCGATGCCGGCGACCGGCCGCGGCGTGTTGTCCAACTCGCCGAGGCCGAGCGACTGGGCCAGCCGGCGGGCCGGATCGATGGTCAGCACGACCGCCTTGCGACCGGCTTCGGCCGCTCGCAGCGCCAGCGCGGCCGAGGAGGTGGTCTTGCCGACACCACCGGCGCCGCAGCAGACGATGATCTCGATCGACCGGTCGGCCAGGATCGCGTCGACGTCCAGGTCGGTCCGTGGGGCACCGGTCGCCCGGGTGCCGATCGGGGAGCCGGCCATCAGGCGACCTCGGCGGCGAGCTGCTCGGCCAACTGGGCCGCGATGCCCCAGACGGCGTCGGTGTCGATCCCGGTCGCGTCGAGGCGGATGTCGACCACCGGCAACCCGGTGTCCAGCAGCTTGGCCCGGCGGGACCGCTCGGCCAACATCCGGCCGGCCTCGCCGGCGAACTCGTCGGTCAGCAGTTTGTTCTGCGCCGGGTCCAGACCTGGCACCTCAAGCATCGTCTCGCCGGTCGCCGCGCCCCGGAGCTGATCATCGGACAAGGGGGTGGCGCGGACCTTGTTGGCGATGATCACCCCGAGCCGGATCTGGGTCGGCCGGAGCGCCTGGATCGCCTCCTCGGTTTCGGTCACCGGCATGTCCTCCAACAGGGTGACCAGATGCACCGCAGTGGTCACCGACCGGAGCAGCCGCATGATCGAATCGGCCTGGCCGCGGATCGGGCCCATCCGGGCCAGCCCGGCGACCGCCTCGTGCACATTGAGGAACTGGGCGATCCGGCCGGTCGGCGGCGCGTCCAGCACGACGGCGTGGTACGCGTTCGGGCGGCCCTTGATCTGCCGCCGGACCGCCTCGTACACCTTGCCGGTGAGCAGCACGTCCCGCAGCCCCGGTGCGATCGAGGTGGCGAAGTCGATCGCCCCGAAGCGGTCCAGCGCCCGGCCGGCGATGCCCAGGTGATAGAAGGTCTCCAGGTATTCCAGCAGCGCGTCCTCGGCGTCGACGGACAGGCCGAAGACTTCGCCGCCGGCCGGAGTGCGGCAGAGCCGGCGTTCCTCGGCCCCGGCCAGCGGGGTGGTGCCGAACAGACGGGGCAGGCTGTCCCGGCCCTCCACCTCGCAGACCAGCACCCGACGGCCCGCCGCGGCCAGCGCACAGGCGAGCGCTCCGGCGACCGTTGTCTTCCCGGTGCCGCCCTTGCCCGAGACGATGTGCAGGGTGTGCAGCGGCGTCCGCGTCGGGACTGTCGACGGGGGCGACGGCATGTCGCCGATCGTAGTCGGGCGGCCCTGGACCGCGGCGACGGCAGCCTGCTGAGCTCCGGTTGCAGCCCAGTACTGTGTCGCCCATGACGAAGTGGGAGTACGTGACCGTGCCGGTGCTGGTCCATGCGACCAAGCAGATCCTGGACAACTGGGGCGCCGACGGCTGGGAACTGGTGCAGATCGTTCCCGGGATGAATCCGGAGAATCTGGTCGCCTACCTGAAGCGGCCGATCGAGGGCGACTCGGCGTGAGGAACACCCCACGCCGTAGTTCTCCTCCGCTGCGCTCCCCCGAACTACGCCGCGGGGATCCCGAATGAGTTCTGCCGAGGACCGACTGGTCGGACTCGGCCTGACCCTGCCGGCGGTCCCCGCGGCGCTCGCGGCTTACCTGCCGGCGGTCCGGACCGGCGACCTGATCTTCACCGCGGGTCAGCTGCCGCTGGTGCATGGCGTGCCGATCGCCCTCGGCCTGGTGGGTGCCGACGTGTCCGAGGAGCAGGCCGCCGCATGCGCCCGGCAGGCCGCGCTGAACGGGCTGGCCGCGGCCGCGGCGGAGGCGGGCGGACTGGACCGGATCGCTCGGGTGATCAAGGTCGTGGTGTACGTGGCCGGGGTGGCCGACTTCACCGGGCAGCCGAAGGTGGCCAACGGGGCCAGCGAACTGCTGGGTGAGGTGTTCGGCGACGCGGGCCGGCACGCCCGATCCGCGGTCGGGGTCGCCTCGTTGCCGCTGAACTCGCCGGTCGAGGTCGAGCTGGTGGTCCAGGTCGAGCCGAACCCGCCCCGGATCGTGCCGGCCTGACTCCGGTGACCGGGCGCTGTTGATCATGGTCAGTCATTCGCTCGACGTGCTGGACCGGCTGGCGGTGCCGGTGCCGGAGGTCGTGATCGACCGGGCGCTGGCCTTCAGCGGCCGGCCGGTGCTGCCGCGCCCGAGTGCGAGCGTGATCTTGCTCCGGCAGCGATTCCGGTTGCAGGTCTATCTGATGCACCGGCACGCACGGATGGAATTCGCCCCGTCGATGGTGGTCTTTCCCGGTGGCGGAGTCGATCCGGTCGATCGGCAGACGGTGGATCCGGTAATCGCCTGCGCGATCCGCGAGCTGGCCGAGGAGACGAGTGTCCGGATCGAGCCGGCGGCCCTGGCGGCCTGGGCCCACTGGATTACCCCGGAGGTCGAGCCGCGCCGCTACGACACGCGGTTCTTCGTCGCTGTCGTACCGGATGATCAAGAACCGGCCGACGTCTCCGGCGAGGCGTCCTCGGCCGGCTGGGCGGTGCCGACGGAGACCCTGACGGCGCACCGGCGCGGCGACCTCGGGCTGATGCCACCGACCCAGTCGATCTTGACCGAGCTGGCCGAGCACGGCTCCGTCGCCGCCGTCGTCGCGGCCGCCCGGGATCGGGTGGTGGTCCCGGTGCTGCCGGTGCCGGAGCAGGTAGATGGGCTGTGGACGTTTCGTTATCCACGAATGGATGGACGGTGAGCGTCGTGATCATCCGGGCCGACAATCCGGGTCCGATGACCCTGGACGGCACCAACACGATCCTGGTCGGCGATCCGGGCCGCGGACCGGTGGTGGTGATCGACCCAGGCCCCGACGATGATCGACATCTGTGCCGGGTGCTGGCCGCGGCCGGGTCGATCGCGGCGATCGTGATCACCCACCGGCACCTTGATCACACCGCCGGCGCGCCGGCCCTGGCCGCGCTGGCCGGCTGCGACGTGCTGGCCGCCGATCCGGCCGTCCGGATCGGCGACCGCGGCCTGACCGACGGTGATCGGCTGTCGGTGGCCGGGGCGGACCTGCGGCTGGTCGCCACTCCGGGTCACACCAGCGACTCGTACTCGATCCTGGTCGCCGGCGACGACGGTTCGGTCCGGCTGGCCACCGGCGACATGGTGCTCGGCCGCGGCACCACCGTGATCATGCATCCGGACGGTGACGTCGGCTCCTACCTGGCCTCGCTGGAGATCATGATCGCCCTGGTGCATGATCACCAGGTGACCGAGATCCTGCCCGGCCACGGACCCGTGATCACCGATCCGGCCGGGGTGCTGGCGTACTACCGGCAGCACCGGCTGGAGCGATTGGACCAGGTGCGGTCTGCCCTCGCCGCCGGGGCCCGGACCCCGGCCGAGGTGGTTCGGGCCGTCTACACCGACATCGAGGAGGCGGTCCGGCCCGCGGCCGAGCTGTCGGTCGCGGCGCAGCTGGCGTACCTCGAACTGGGGGACCGCTGAGGCCGGTCGGTGGAACGTGAGCTTCCGCACCCCCGCTGTTGCCACCGAACCGCCGACCCCGATAGTGGTACTGAGCCGTTGATCTCGTCGGGCACTGGGGCAGTGCCGGGCCCGGGCTGTTTCGGGGGTGAACGATGTGAGTCGTCGCGCGGATTCTGATCTCTCCAGCTCCTCGCTGACGGAACTGGAGCTGGAGTTGGACCGGGTCAATGACGAGATCCGTGAGTCCAGCTCACCCCAGGGGTTCGCGATGGCCGGGACCGAGGCCCGAGCGCTGCGCAAGATCGCCGTCTTGTCGGGGCACCGCCGGCAGTTGCGGGGCGAGATCGGGCGCCGGCGGGCCGCACTCGCGTCCTGGCGGGCCGACCAGGATCGATTCGACGAACTCACCCAGGGCGACGACGACTGAGCCGTCGGGTCAGTGGTCGACCCGGGCCGGGGTGTAGACCAGTAGCGCGTTGTTCGAGCCGGGCCGGTGGTGGGTGGCCGCGAGGGCGAGGGCGGCCGGGGCCTCGAAGGCCGGCGTTCCGCCGCCGTACGCGACCGGGGCGACCATCAGGTGCACCTCATCGATCAGACCCTGGGTGAGCAGGGCGTTCCACAGGGTGTGACTGGCGAAGATCACGATGTCGCCCTCGCCGGACTCCTTCGCAGTGCCGAGCCAGTCGGCGATCCCGTCCCGGGCGACGACGGAGCTGCGGTCCGCCCAGGGATGATCATCGGCGACGGTGAAGTCGTCGGAGACGGCGACCTTCTGCACCTCGCGGTAGCGCCGGCTGATGCCGCGGTTGACCTCGTCCAGGGACCGGTTGGCCGGGTCGGCCGGGGCGTCGGCGACGGCAGGCCAGTAGCCGCCGAAGAACTCGTACGACGCCCGGCCCAGCAGCACGGTGGTCGCGGCGTTGATCCGCTCCAGGTTGTACGCGTCGAAGAACTCGTCCATTCCGGCGAAGGGCGGATTGCCGTCCGGGTCGGTGAAGTAGCCGTCGAGGGAGACGATGTTGCAGACGATGACCTTGCGCATGATGGTGGCTCCTTGACTCGGAATTGCGCTGTTATCCGTATCGAGACCCCGCTGGGTGTGGATTCATCGGTCGGCCGAGAATTCTTCGACAGGAGTTTCGTACGGCAGTGGCAGCCGGGCCAGCATCACCGGATCGATGAACGACGACAGCCAGGTCACCCGGTCACCGTCCAGGGTGAGCACCAGGATGGCCGACAGGGTTAGCTCGCCCTCCGGATCGGGCAGGTAGCAGGCCAGTGCCGGCCGGTCGTTGAACCGGGCCGGCCGGGCCCGCCAGGGCAGCGCGAAGACGTTCCGGGTCAGGAATTCGACTACATCGGCGCGGCCGTCGAACCAGGCCGGCAGTGGCGGCATGGTGAACCGGACCTCTTCGGCCAGCAGGTCGACGATCCCCGACACGTCGCCGGTGTCGAAGGCGGTGACGAACGCCGCCACCACCGACCGCTCCTTGCCCTTCGGCGCCGCGACCTGTTCGACCGGCGCCGCCGGGGCCGCGACCAGGGTGGCGTGGGCCCGTTGCAGCGCGCTGTTCACCGAGGCCGGGGAGGTGTCCAGCAGGTCGGCCACCTCGGCGGCCGGGAAGCCGAGCACGTCCCGCAGGATCAGCACCGCCCGCTGATTGGGTGGCAGCCGCTGCAGCGCCGCGACGTAGGCCAGCCCGATGTGTTCCCGGCGTTGCTGGACCTGCACCGGGTCGGCCTCCGGGGTGTGCAGCGGCTCGATCCACCCGTCGCCCTCGACCGGCGTGCCAAGATCATCGCCGGGTCGGCGGGCCGGGGCGTGATCGAAGGACAGCATCCGGGCCGGCCGGTTCTTGGCCTGGCGGAGGCAGCAGTTGGTCGCGATCCGGTAGAGCCAGGTCCGCAACGAACTGCGTTCCTGGAAGCCGGACAGCCCGCGCCACGCCGCCAGCAGCGTCTCCTGCAACGCGTCCTCCGCGTCGTGGGCCGAGCCGAGGATCCGGTAGCAGTGCGCGGTGAGCTCCCGCCGGTGCGGCTCGATCAGTTGGCCGAACGCGTGCTCGTCGCCGCCCCGAGCGGCCGTCAGCAGATCCATGCGTCGGAGTCTGACAGCCGCAGCTGACCCTCGGCGCGATCTCCCGCCGACCGGCGGTCAGCCGGCGGCCGTCTCCAACCGGCAGGCGCAGGATGCGACGATCGGCACGTCGGCTCGCGCCCGGACCAGGTCCAGTTGCTGACCGATGATCGCCGCCTCCGCGGTGCGGCCCAGCCGGTGCAGGCATTCGTGGTAGCCGTGCAGGCTCCAGACATTGCCCGGATGCTGGCAGGGCCTGGCCAGCGTCGGGTCCAGCCCGAGATCGGCGGCGTACACCTCGGCGGCCTCTTCGATCCGGCCCTGCTCGAGCAGCAATGCGCCGTACGCGTGCCGGGTCGGCTGCATCCAGCCCCACGGCTCGTCGTACGGCAGCGAGTCGTCCAGCTCGATCGCATGCCGGAGGTGCCCGAACGCTTCCTCGAACCGTCCTTCGCGGTAGGCGATCTCGCCGTCCAGCATCGCGCCGGCGATGGTCAGGATGTCCTGGACGGTGTTGTTGAACAGGTAGCGGCTGTCCGGGATCCGCCGGTAGGCCGCGCCGAACGCCTCCCGCTCGGCGTGGGCCTGGGCCAGCCGGCCCTGCGCGGCGTGCGCGACGCCGCGACCGTAATGGATGGTTGCCGCGGTGCTGCAGTAGAGCTCGAGATCGTCCGGCAGCGACTCGGCGACCAGGTCGTCCCAGCGGCCGAACCGGATCAGCACGTGGATCCGCAACGGTACGAACGCCTCCAGCCAATCGGCCATCGGCGGCGACTCGATGGCCAACAGCTCGGGCGTGAGCTGATCCGCGAGCTCGGCCGCGGCGTCGAGGGCGATCCGCGAACTGCCTTCGAACATGGCGGAATACACCACGAAATGCAGGTTGTGCGCCCGGTAGAGCGAGTAGAAGTTCAGCGGACCCTCGCGTTCGACGAAGCGCCGATCGACCTGCACCGCGGCCAGGTTCGACACCACTGAATCCCGGTAGTTGCCGCACAACACGTCGATATGACTGGGCATGTGCCGCAGGTGGCCCGCATCGGGCACCAGGTCGCGCAGCAGCTCCGCGGCCGGCAGGGCGTCCTGCGGCCGGGCCGACATCTCCATCGTGTGCACGTACAGATGCAGAGCGCCGGGATGCTCGCCGCCGGCCGGCGTGGCCAGCACGTCGTCCAGGATCCGCTTGGCCAACACCACCCGGGATCCGGCCGCGGGCTCGCCGGTGCTGAGGTTCCACAGGGCCCAGGCGGTCACGTTGACCAACGCGTCGGCGGCCAGCGTCTGCACGTCGGGGTCGTCGGGATAGGCCTCGGCCAGTTCCGCCATCGCATCGGCGTAGGCGGCGCTGCCGGCGCCGAGCGCGTCCGTGTCGTTCGGGTCGTCGGTCCGGAAGCGGGTCTGCAACGCCTCGATGAGTCCCCGTTCGACCGGCGACGGGTTGCCTTGGACGGCCAGCCCCAGTTCCATCCGGGCGCGGGCCAGCGAGGCCGCGAGGTCGACCGGATCGAACGCCTCCCAGGCCTTGTTGTAGTTCGGTCCGATCGCGTACGCGACGCCCCAGCGCGCGATCGACAGCTCCGGGTCGAGCGCGAGGGCGCGATCGAAACAGCGGACGGCTTCTTCGTGGTTGAAGGCGTACGCCCAGACCAGGCCGCGGTCGAACCACACCTGCGCCTGGGGCGATGCTGTCTGGACCGACCGGTGGAACGACCCGAGGTCGTAGTAGGGCTCGGTCTCGCCCGGCAACCCCGGGGCGGTATCGCTCATGCACTGCACGATAGGCCGGCTCCGATCAGAATGTGTCGCTCCGGAATTCCTGGCGGTCGGGCCGGCGCTGAAGCCGTCCAACAGACGCGGCCGGTGCTGGCAATGGGGACGTGAGGGTTTCGTTCCCTGAGCCGGTCGAAGGGCAAGCTCGGGTGTCCCTCGGTGTGGCGCACTGATCCAGCTCCCGAACATGTGTTCTAATGATCGCTCCCCCGTCAGCCCGCTCCCGGCGGGCGATGCTCAGAAGGAGATCGCCGCAACGATGACCGTAGACACCCTGACCGCAGCCGCTCCGTCCACCGAGGCCCCCGAAGCCCTGGTCCCCGCGGCCAAGAGCGCGAGCCCGGAGGGCGCGGCCAAGACCGCGGCGCCCGACGCGTCGACCACCGCCCCGGTCGAGGAGAAGCCCAAGCGGACCCCGGCGAAGAAGGCGGCCGGCAAGAAGGCCAAGACCTTGGAGCTGACGCTCACCGTCACCGGAACGGCCGACGGCGAGTGGCACGCCGAACTGAAGCAGGGGACGACGTTCCTGGCCCGCAACCTCGCCGTCGCCGCGGCGGCCGTGTCGCGCGCGGCCAAGGAACTCCACGAAGATCTCTCGACGCCGATCGACGAGGTGATCGAAGCCGCCCGCGAGCAGCAGGCCGCCAAGGTCGCCGCCCTGGAGGCCGAGTTGGAGGCCGCCCGGAAGGCCCTCGCCGACCTGGCCGAATGAGGCTCTGCGGGACGCAGTGGCCTTGCTCGGCCGATCAACTCGTGATCCCCACGCCTCCTGATCTTGGACGCGGGTCCTCCAAGCGCTCGGTTGGGTGCCGCGTCTTACGTCGGTGACCGCAGGCTTTCGGCTGTAAAGGGGGCGGGTTGTGGCGTCGGTCGCGTCCGTCCGCGGCTTCGCACGCCGGCAAAGAACCCAGCCAGGCCCAACGTGAACTGCGCTGTGGCGGGGTCATCCGGGCGGGCTGACTGCTCCCCGTCGTCGCGGCACGTAGTGATCAAGGCGGGACTCGAGGAGACCTTCGCCGTGGGTCGCGCTGTGCAGTTGGCGGCGGACCGCGTCCAGCTCGGCGGTCGGGATCATTCCGGTGATCTTCGCGAGGGAGTCTTTGATCAAGGGCGTGCCGGGGATGGCGCGATGCCGGCCGAGCAGCCCGAGGGTTCCGGACAGTGCGTCGGCCGGTGTCTCCAGCCGGAACCGGTCCACCGGTTCGCAGACGATCGTCCCGGCACGGCGGATCGCCTCGGCCACCACGAGCTCGGTGGTGTGCCGGACGTGCCCGGCCGACGGGCCCGGCGGGATGAAGCCGACCTCGGTGATGGTGATCTTGAGGTCGGTGACCTGCCAGCCCTGCGGCCCGTTCGTCAGCGGTTCGTCGAGGTAGCGCCGCATCGCCTCCTGGAACCCGCCGACCGTCGAGTAGACGTGCATCGGCACCTCGGACAGCGGGATCGCCAAGATCAGCTCCACCCCGGCGCCGGGCCGGTTGGGTGCCACCGTGACCCCGATCCCGGCGCCGAAGAAGTGATCGGGGTCGCCCATCCGCAGCACGGCCTCGGCCGTCCCGGCCGGTCGCTCGACACAGATGATCATGGTCGATCGGAAGTCGACCGCGATGCCGTGCTCCAGCGCCAAGGTGTCGGCGATCACCTGTTGCTGGACCTCCCCGTAGATGCTGATCCGGGAAGCGCCCTGGTCGTCCGGCCGGAGTTTGATCAAGGGATCCCGATCGGCCAGCTCGGCCAGCGCCGTGTGCAGCGCGAGTTGCTGGTCGTGATCACGGGCCTGCACGGTCGTCTCCAGGGCGGGCGGTGCGAAGTTCAGCTCCGGCAGCCCGGCGAGCTCGACGCCGAGCCGGTCGCCCAGCCGTGCCTCGGTCAGGCCGTGGACGCGGGTGATCTGCCCGGCTATCGCCTGGTCCCGATGCACGGCTCCGCCCGGTTCGTGCACTTCCAGCCGGGTCACCCGGCCGACCTCGCGGTCGCCGATCTGGACGGGATCCCGAACGGCCAGGGTGCCGGTGCGCAGTCGGACCGAACAGACCCGGGACCCGTCGGTGGTGCGTTCGATCTTGAACACCTGTCCGGTCATCGGCGCTGCCGCGGACGCGGAGTCGGCCGGCAGTAGCGCGGTCAGCACCGTGATCAACTCCGACACCCCCGCTCCGGTCACTGCCGAGCCGAAGAGCAGCGGATGGACCTGCCCGGCGCGGGCCAGCCGGCCGAGTGTCGGCCAGAGACTCGAGGAGTCCAGGGTCGTGCCTCGATTGACCCAGGCGTCCAGCACCGCGTCGTCGTGCTCGGCCAGGGCGGCGGTGGCGGCCTCGGCCGTCGCATGATCATCCCAATCGTGCAGCGTCAGGGCGGCCGCGGGCGTGCCCGGATCCCGTACGGTCCCCAGCGGGACCACGGCCTGGGTCAGCCGGCGGCGGATCCCCGCGACCACCCGATCGGGGTCGGCGCCGCGGCGATCGATCTTGTTGATCATGAACAGCACCGGGATGCCCAGCCGGCGCAGCGCCCGGTACAGCACGATGGTCTGGGCTTGGACGCCCTCGACCGCCGACAGCACCAGGACGGCACCGTCGAGCACGGCCAGTGATCGATCTACCTCGGCGATGAAGTCGGGGTGACCCGGGGTGTCGACCAGGTTCACGGTCACGTCGCCGACCGCGAAGCTGGCGACGGCGGTGCGGATCGTGATGCCGCGACGCCGCTCCAGGGCCAGTGTGTCGGTCTGGGTCGTACCGTCGTCGACCTTGCCCAGGTGATCAACGGCGCCACCGGCATGCAGCAGCGCCTCGGTCAGGCTGGTCTTGCCCGCGTCGACGTGCGCCAGCACGCCGAGGTTCAACCAGCGCTGGGACGGCGCCGGGCCTGCGGCCGGTTCAGGTGGTGCGGCGTGCTCCGTGGAGTGCGATCGATGCATCGGTCCTCGTGTTCGACGTGGTGGTGGTCGGGGACACGAGGACTCGCATCGGAACTCCGTTTCGCTCAGGGCCGGCGACGCGCCGGCTCAGGAGGAGTCCAGTGCGTCAGAGGATCGTTTGTCAACAGCTTTTCGCCCGCTCGCCTCACATCCGGGATCGCAGCACGTCGAACTCGCAACCCGGCGCGGCCGGGTCGAAGCCGTGCTCGATCAGCCAACGGGCCGCGCTCAGGCTGCGTAGTGACCACCAGCCGCGGATCACGTCGAGGTCGACGTCCGTGCCGTAGCCGGCGATCACGTCGTCGAGCCGCTCCTCGTGGCCGAGGGTCAACGACGCCAGGTCGTACAGGGCATCGTCCTGGCCGGCCTCGGACCAGTCGATCACTCCGGTGACCTCGTCACCGGCGACGAACACGTGGGTGATCTGCAGGTCGCCGTGGGTGAACACCGGGGTCCAGGGCCGGAGTGCGGCCTCGGCGACCTCCCGGTTGCGGGTGACCAGGTCGGCGGGCAGGACGTCGTTGGCAATCAGCCATTCGCATTCGCGGTCGAGCTGGGTGGTGATCTGGTCGAGGTTGCGGCCGGGCCAGGGCGGCAGCGGTGCGTCGTGCAGGGTGCGTACGGCGGCACCGGTTGCGGCCCAGGCCGCGGGGGAGGCGGGCGACGGCTCACCGAGGCGGCCCAGCGCCGTCCCTGGCACGGCGGCGAGGGCGAGGACGTGCGGCTGGTGCCACAGCACCTCCGGCGTCGGGATCGGCGCCAGTTCTATGGCCTCGGCCTCCGCGTCGATCCGCGCCTGGTCGGCGTCGATCTTGAGGAACGTGTCACCGACTCGCAGGGTCGTACGTTCACTGTGCGCGACGACGATCTTGACCTCTTCCACGGCGGCCATCCTGCCGGGACGATCGGAAACGTCAACGGGATTTCCGCCCTAGGAGAGTATCCGGATCGGCCGGCCCGCGAGGAAGGCCTCGATGTCCTCGACCGTCTCGCGGAAGTAGTCGGCGTAGTTCTGTCTGGTGACATAGCCCGAGGTGTGGGGTGGCGAGCAGGTTCGGCAGTCCGCGCAGCGGATCGTCGGCGGGTAACGGCTCGGTGCTGAACACGTCCGCCTCGGCGCCCGCGATCCGGTGGTGCTGCAACGCGTCCAGCAGCGCGGCCTGGTCCACGATCGCCGCCCGCGACATGTTCACCAGATAGCCGGTGGGCCGCAGCCGGCCGAGCGCGGCGGTGTCGACCAGGCCCCGGGTGCGGTCGCTCAGCACCAGGTGCACCGACACGATGTCGCTCGCGGCCATCAGCTCCGGCAGCGACCCGGCGAGCGTGGCGCCGGCCGCCGCCGGGGCAGCCGTTTGATCAAGGACCCGGGGAACGGTGTCCGCTCCCGCATGATCACGACGATGTCGAAGTCGGCCAGCGCGGCGGCGACCGCATCCTCGACGCCGAGGTGCTCGCGGAACACCGTCACGTCGACCCGACCGTCGAGCCGATCCCAGTCGGCCATCGACAACACGACATCCTGGTAGTCGTCCAGCACTGCACAGCGCAAAGTCACCTGGCGAGTATCACCGACCAGACCGGCCGCATTCTGCGGGAGGGGGTGCCGCGTCTGCTCTGATGCATCAGGTCGGCCGTCCCGGAAGGGTGGTCCGGCGCATGATCGGTCAGGTAGGCGCAGGTGCGGCGGCGATCGTCACCACGACGTCGTGGCCAAGGGTGGCGTCGATTTCGACGTGGAGGCCGAGGTCGGTGATCCGGCTGTCCATCGGGTGCCAGTCGCGATCGGCGTGAGTGCGGCCGAGAAGCGGGTCCAGGGCGTCGATCGTGGGCTTCCAGAGATTGAGCCAGTTGCGGTGCGGGCCGACGAGGAAGGAGAGTTGCAGTTGGACCGGGCCGGCGGGGAGCTCAGTGGTGCCGGCGACGGATGCGCGCACCTGCTCCTTGAAGGCCTTGGTCTCAGTCGAGGCGGTGGTGCGCACGGTGTGGGTTGCCTTCGGTTCCGGCGTCTCGTGCGCGGGTGCGATGAGCACGCGTGAGCCTTCCGGGTGTCGCTTGGTGCACCACACCGAGACCAGGTGCTTGTCGCGGAGTCGTGTGGCCAGCGGGAGGGCATAGTTGTCCAGGTCGGCCGCCTTCACGAGATCGCGACCGGTGGACAGACCGACGTCGAGTCGCAGCGCCCACGGACCGCTGATCATCGCGGGTGCCACCAGCACTTCGGTGTCGTCGAGGTACTCGCACAACCGGACCTGAGCGGGGTCGGTGGATTTGTTCCAGCTAGCTGGCCACGGACCCTTCCGGAGCATGAGCCCCGCACCTTCCGGCCTGGCGTACCACCTTGCCCTGGTCACGCGCAGCCCCGAGTCTCCATATCCTGAAGTTACGGCAACGCATCCGCCGGCCGACCTGGGCGAGGAGTTCCGGCGGAAGGTCGAGGACGAGGACGACAACGAAGGACTTCTCACTGGAATGACCAGGCCGGGCAACAAACGACCTCTCCGGCGCGCTGCGGTTCCCTGGACGGGTACATCAAGAGCCGGAACCGGTTCGAGTCGCTCAGGGCCAAGCTGCAGCCAGCCAGTCCTAAGTCAGAAGATGGCTCAAATCCTTTGTGAGTAGGCAAAAAGAACCGTTGCGGATTCGTGCTGCCGGTTCTCGTGATCTGGCAACACGTGCCCGGGGCAGGGCTTACCCTTTTGCAAGCTTCAACAATGGGGGAGAAGCAAGTCGCCGCTCTCGGCGCGCCCAGAACGATCCCTGAAGAAGACCTTCGGTGAACGGGCAGCAACCCGCTCAACCTAGGTACCCACCGGCAGACACCGCTGTCGGTGGGGTTCTACCAACCGACTAGTGGGGTCGATTGATCATGCATAACCGTACGCACAGGGCGAGCGCCCTGCTGACCATCCTGGCGGGGATGGTCTTGATCGCAGGGTGTACAGCCCAACCAGCAACGTCGGCCGGGGTGGGCGCACAGCCCAGCGCCTCGCCTAGCCCGGCACCGGTCACCGCGGAGTCAGTCGTCGAGAAGATCGGCTGCAGCAACGCTCGCCAGGAGTCGTCTGTCCTCGGAGCCTCGATCGCCTGCAACATCGGCGAGACCTACTTCGGGATCTTCGACTTCAAGTCCGAGACTGAGATCACCATCGCCGACATGATCACCTACCAGGGTGGCGGTTATGCCCGGTATGAGAACTTTCTGATCATGACCTCCGACGCCGTGGCGGGCAAGGAGGCCTTCACCAAGCTCGATGTCGAAGGCACTTTTCAGGAGATGCCCGAGGAGCCGTCTGATCCTCCGACCCCGGAAGGGCCGATCGAAGCCAAGGGGAAGTGGCTGGTCGTGGGATCTGAGGGTGCTGAATTCACCTTCACCATCAGCGGTGGCGAGATCATCAAGGGCAAGGCTGCCCGGTACGTCGAACGGCTCGCCGGTTACCGCGAGGACGCTGGCATCAAGAAGCCGCTCTACTTCCTGGTGGTCGAGGTCGACAACACCAACGGGACCGAGACGGCGAGTGCAAACAGCATGGTCCTGGTCGACGCGAACGGAGACCAGATCGAGTCCCTCAGCCCCGATGATGTGATCTCCGATGCCCAAGATGCCGGGGGCGGAGCCGACGACTCCGACTGGTACAACCGCGGCATCCAGTTGATGACTGACTGGGGTCATCTGTACTACCGCCCTAAAGCCAAGGGCTTCGGCATCCTGATCTTCGAGAAGAAGGCTCCGGCCGAGCTGCTGGCGATCTACCTCAACAACGAGCGGCACTCCGCTACCAAGGTCGAGTGATCGAGATGAACGAGAGCGCGAAGACGGACTGGGGAAAGTTCGCAGTCTGGTACGCCAAGAAGAATAGGGGTCGGCTGATCAAGTTCGGAATGATCGTCGGGGTGATCGCTCTGGTCATCATGATCGGGAACTGGTGGAACGGTGTGATGAACCCGGACCCGAACTCGCCCCTGCCGGAGAGCAGTCAGATTGCCAAGGTGACCCAGGCATGCCGTGACGAGGTCCGAGAGCATCTCCGGTCGCCCAGTAGCGCCGAGTTCAGCGACGAAGGCTACATCCCGCTGGAGGGTGGTCAGTGGAAGATCAGCGGACAGGTGGATGCTGAGAACGCCTTCGGGGCGAGCCTCCGGCACACGTTCACCTGTGAGGGATCCGCCACCCGTCTGGGCACCGCGGCGAAGATCACCACGTTGATCGAGAACTGATCATGAAGACCATTGGGAAGATCGTGCTGGGTTTGATCATGCTGGCACTTGCAGGGTGCGGAACTGTCCCACCATCGAGTCCTGCGCCTTCCGCCCCCGCTAACCCGGCTCCGGCCTCGAACGCGGGAACCCCTGAAGTATCCATCCCTCCGACGCCGTTGCAGAAGCAGCTGAGGTACGCCGATCTGAAGCAGTGGTTCAGCGACAACCAGCGAATCGAGGTCGTCGACGACCCGGCGTACCTCGGCAATCCGTGTGCCATGGGCGGAGACAACAACTTCCCGGCGGATGAGCAGCCGATGGAGGAGCACCACTACCTCGCCCTTGTCGTCTTCACGGTGTCGGAGGAGTGTTCGAGTGACTTCCTGAAGGAGGGCATCGCCCAAACCGAACGGTTCTTTGGCAGTCTCGGTCGGGACGGGTACACAATCGCCGGACCGAACTGGGTGGTCTTCACCGGGTACTTCTACAGCGCACGCGAGATTCTGGAGACGTTCGGTGGAAACGCCACCACGGTGACGAAGCCGACACCCACTCAGACCCGTGCCAATACTGGCCGGAGCGAGTTCATGGGCCGGACCTGCGATCAGTTCTTCCAGGGCAAAGAGGGGATCATTGCCAAGAACCCGAAGGATCAGGTGCCGGTCGAGATCGCCGAGGAGGGCGAGTCGAAGGCGATCACCTGGTGCACCTATGACACGTCGGGCGAGGAGGATGCGCAGGGCGCGTTCGATGTCTACTCGAATGCTTCGAAGGACTGCAGGCCCGATTCGAACTGGGACGACGCGACCCCTGGAATGATCAGCATGGGCTGGAAGGCGATGATCAACCGTCAGGTCGGCGTATCGACCATGCTCCAGATGTGCAACGAACAGTACTGGCTCAGAATCAACTGGTACCAGACGCCGGAGCCAACCGAGGAGCAAATGGCCGCAGCAGCCCTCTGGATTGTCCAGCCCTGAACCGACCTGAGAAGCCCCGGTGCCTATCTGAGAAGTCACCGGGTTTCTCTGTCTCAACCGGGCTGATTCAATGGGCGCATGGCTGCGGACCAGATGTACTGGAACTGGTAACCCGTGCCGTTAGATCGCCCCAGCGGTGCTACAGAGCCCGACAAGCCTAGGGAGAGCGACCGTCCGGAGTCACGGTCGGACTACAGCCACCTTCCTCCCAACTCGGACCTGGCGTTGCCGTACATGTCCCGCCGAGACGTCTGAACAGGTCGAGTCACGGACGACGGAGAAGCAGGATCGGGAGCGCGATCGCGATGATCGACCGGAGTCACCACCGACCGAGCTGGGTTGCCCGAGATCCAGGTACGACTCGTCGCTCACCGAGGAGCAGCGGCAGGAGCGGATCGGAGAGGTGATGCCGAACGCCCAGCGAGCCATGGGCGCTGAGAATTGGTCGAACCGCAAGTACGCAGGGTCGATCTATCGCGACTACAAGGATGAGGACCTCCACCAGAAGTACCCCGACGGAGTCCCCTTCTCCTACGAGGGGCTTCCCCAGTTCGAGAAGTACGTGGCAGCCACCGTCGTCTTCAAGGACGGGTTCACCGGGAACCGTCCGGCCGACAACCGCATGGCGAACAAGGAACTCGGGTACACAGTGACGCCCCCGGGTATGAAATGGCATCACCACGAGGATGGGAAGACAATGCACCTGATGGACAAGTTTCTTCACGACGATGTGCGGCACTGGGGTGGCGTGAGAGTGGTTGAGGTAAGGAGACAGCGTGACGCTTGAGTTCGATCTGAACGCGCCGGCGTCGGAGGATCAGGTTGCGGCGGTGGAGGCCGAACTGGGCCTTCGGCTGCCCGCTGCGTACCGTGCCTGGGTCACGAAGACGAATGGATGCCAGCTCCTTGCCGACACTCCGATCCCGTCGACGGAAGAGGGAACCAGCTCATTCTCCGAGATCGATTCGGTGGATCTCCTGCCGAAGATCAACCGGCTGTCGGGACGCGAACTGATTCCTGATGAGTTCCTTCGCATCACGATCAGCGACGGAGGCTCTCTCGCCCTGAAGATCAAGGGGGACGATCTCGACTCGGTCTGGTGGGCCAGTTCACACGAGGCCGAGCTGAAAGGGGTCGTGGACGGTCCGAGTCACGAGATCATGTACCGGATCGCAGATGACTGGGATGCCTTCCTGGCCATGGATTTCGAGTCGTCCTGACCTACAGCCACTTCTCAGTCGGGCAGACCTTGTGCTCGGCGTCGTACCAAATGATCTTGAAATCGCGCAGTCGAGGACGCCCCAGACTCGGACCAGGTTCCCGTGCCGGAGTCGGAAGACTTCGTCGAACTCTCCGAGTTGCCGGTCGTAGAGACGATCCCTTGCAGACTTGCACAACGAGACAAGTTGGCTGGAAGTGATTCTTCGCTCGGGTTCCACCCTTGCAGTTGACCTTCTGCTCAACGACTTCCCGCCACCGCAGTGCGCTCATCGCCAGCAGGCACAACAGGTCTGAGATTGTCTTCGGCTCAATACTCCAGGACCAACAACCTTCGAACTCGTGGTCGATGAGTTCACCGGACCACCGAAACAACTCGTGATCGATCGCCACCTTGGGTGGTGTGACGACTGGTGTGCGTTTGGTGCTCTTTGGTTTGTTGACCCGCAGCCCCCCGCCTAGGATTCCTTGCCACCGCCCAGGGCTATCGCTCTTCGGCCATCACTTGGCCAGCCCACCAAAGAAGTCCTGCATGGAGTCCTGGGAGATCTCGGTGTCCGCCCACAACCCCAGACGGATCTCAGGAGCGCGAGCGTTCGCGGCTGGCCATCAACGGGCCATCCACGAGCGGATCTCCAAGCAGTGGGGTGACACGTTGGCTTTCATCAACTGGTTCGACGGGACCTACAGACGGCCGTGACCGGAACCTGAGGCTGCTGACCCTCTCGTTGTTCCGATTCCCAATCGAACGTGACTCGCTTCTTGACACATAGTTACTCATAGCGTGTTAGCGCGACTCTTAGCGAGTTACAGCGACTCGTAGTTACTCACGGGGGAGTAGGAACACGACCTCCGCGATCGGCATGCGCAGCCGCTTCAATGATTTCACCGAATCGTCGCTTCGAGAGTGGTCCCCGTCCACGGTGAGTACGGTGCGTGCGGCTCTCAGGGGTCTCATCCGCGGCCCACAGCGTGGGCACAGGATGCGGAGAGACGGTCGAAGACATGGACAACAAGGATCAGCAGGGGCCGTCCGACCCCCACTTCGTACCCCCGACTTCCGCCACGGACCCCGCCTCTCTCGCGCCGTCCGCGCCCACTCCTCAGACGACGCCCGCGCAGCAATCGACCCCGCCGGCCCAGCAGCCGCCGCCGTCCCAGCAGTCGACGCCGCCCTTCCAGCAGGGACCGTCCTTTCAGCAGGGATCGGCCCCGCACCAGGGATCCGCGCCGCACCAGGGCCCGCAGCCCGCTCCGCACTGGAGTGCTGGCGCCCACTCCGGTCTGAACACACCGCCGTTCGGCGGGCCGGGCGGATCGGGCTACGGGCCGGCCGCCCCGGCGGGCAGCTTCCCGGCACCGCCGAACGTCCCGCCGGTGTCCGCCTTCGCGACCAAGACGAAGAATCGCAACCGGCCCCGGGCCGCGACCCTGCTGGTCGCCGCCGCCTTGTCGGCGGTGATCGGCGCCGGTGCCGGCGTCGGCGGGTTTGCGGCGGCCAGCGCCGGTGGCGCGATCCAATCGCCGATCAAGGTCACCACGCTGCCGGCGGCCGACAGCCCGAAGCTGGACGGATCGATCACCGCCGCCGCGGAGAAGATCAGCCAGTCGGTGGTGACGATCAACGTGCAGAGCGGCCAGGGCACGGTCGGCGGCACCGGAGTGGTGCTGGACACCGAGGGCCACATCCTGACCAATGATCACGTGGTGGCCGGTGCCGGCCAGGGCAGCAAGATCAAGGTCACCCTGCCCGACGGCCGGGTGGTCGACGCGACGGTGGTCGGCACCTCGCCGAACAACGATCTCGCGGTGATCAAGATCTCCGGCGTCGACGGACTGGTGCCGGCGACGTTCGCCACCTCCGCGTCGATCCAGGTCGGCCAGTCGGTGGTCGCCGTCGGTGCGCCGCTCGGCCTCTCCGAGTCGGTGACCAGCGGCATCATCTCCAACACCGCACGTCCGGTCCGCTCCGGCGACAGCGGTGAGGCGGTCTACCTCGGCGTGCAGACCGACGCGGCGATCAACCACGGCAACTCCGGTGGTCCGCTGGTCGACCTGAACGGTGCGGTGGTCGGCATCAACTCGGCGATCGCCGGGTCCGGCTCCAACGACAGCGAGTCGGGCAACATCGGGATCGGCTTCGCCATCCCGGCCGATGTGGCCACCCGGGTCGCGGCCGAGTTGATCAAGGACGGTCGTTCGGTCGACGCCAGCCTCGGCGTCACCGTGGCCGGCGCCGGTAGCCAGCAGGAGGATCCGTCCGGGGTCCCGCTGCAGAGCGTCGCTCCCAGTAGCGCCGCCGACAAGGCCGGGCTGCAGGCCGGTGACCAGGTGACCAAGATCAACGACTACTCGACGACCAGCGCCGACGGCCTGATCGCGGCGATCCGGTTCTACGCACCGGGCACCGAGGTCGCGGTCACCTACCAGCGCGACGGCCAGACGCACACCGCAAAGGTCACCCTCGCCTCAGCGCAGTGACCCACCGCCCCGAGTCGTCAGCGTCCCAGCCGGTTCTGAGCCCGGCCGGGACTCTGGCGACTCGGTCGTCGGGTTGCCGCGACCGAGCAGTACGCCGGCCGTCAGGCCGCAGCCGATCAGGGTCGAGCCGATCACTCCGGGGACGGTGATCGGCTCCCAGCCGAGCGCGACCGAGGCGCCCATTGCCGCCAGCGGGATCACCCCGATCCACAGCCCGGCCGATGCGGCGCCGAGCCGCTGCAGGCCCGCATACCAGGCAGCGAACGCCCCCGGCGTGAAGACCAGCCCCATGATCGCCAAGGCCAGCGCCTCGGTCGGTGTGGGCCATCGAAGCAGCGGGCCGGGAGCGAACAGCCCCATGATCGTCAGCACGCCGGCGCTGAGGAAGCTGGCGTAACAGGAGACCCGCAGCGGCCCGAACCGCGGCAGCAGTGGGATCGCCAGCAGCGAGAAGCCGAGCTCACCGAGCAGCACCCCGATCGCCAGCAGGGTGCCGAGCAGCGAACCGCCACCGACGCCTTCGATGATCACGATCCCGACCATCACCACGGCGGCGCAGCAGATCACCCCGAGTCGCGGTCGCTGCCGTTGCACCAGCGGACCGACGATCGCCATGATCAACGGGGCACAGCCGAGGATCGCGCCGATCAGCGACGGGCTGGCGTGATGGGTGGCCGGGATCAAGATCAGGTTGAAGCCGACCATGCCGCTGCCGGCCAGGGCCAGCAGCCGCAGCAGATCGACCGCCGACGGCCGCAGCCACGGCACCCCGCGGAGCCGGAGCAGCACGGTCAAGATCAACGCGGTGGCAACATAGCGAACCGCCTGGCCACCGAAGATCGGGAAGTCCCGCATCGCCGTGGTGACCGAGATCGAGGAGCCGACGCCGACGCAGGCGGCGGCGCAGAGCAGGGAGCCGGCGACACGAGGGGACATGAGCTTCACCGTAGGAATCTTCTGGGCCTGGTTCTAGATCCAGTTCATTCATGTTTTTATAGACCAGATGTCAGAGACCACGATCCAGCCCGAGGATCTGCAGCTGCTGCTCGGTCCGCGGACCCGGCGCGGCATCCGGGCCTGGCTGCACGATGGCGTCGCGGCCGCGGTCCGCGGCGGCCGGCTGTCGGCCGGCGTCCGGCTGCCCTCGAGTCGGGCTCTCGCCGCCGGCTTCGGGGTCGCCCGCGGGCCGGTGTCGGAGGCACTCGAGCTGCTTACCGCAGAGGGCTATCTGATCACCCGGGAGCGCAGCGGCAGCAGCGTCGCGCCTAGTGCGGCCGCCATTCGACCGGTCCGCCAGGACGTCACCGTCCGACCGCCGCCCAGCCCGGGCACCCCGGACCCGGCGCTGTTCCCCTGGCCGTCCTGGCTGCGGGCGATGCGCGCCGGCTCGGCCCGGCTCCGCCCGGACGATCTCGGCTACGGCGATCCGCGCGGCCTGCCGGCGCTGCGGGAACGGGTCGCCGAGCTGCTCCGGCTGACCCGCGGGGCGGTGGTCGAGCCCGACCAGGTGGTGATCATCAGCGGCGTCGCCCAGGGGCTGACCCTGCTGGCGACCGTGCTCCGGGCCCGCGGCGACGGGCTGATCGCGCTGGAGGATCCCGGCTCACCGGGCGCCCGGGACTCACTCCGCGGGATCGGTGCGACCGTGATCGGCGTCCCCACCGACGATCAGGGGATCGACATCGACCGCATCCCCGGTGCCGCCGACGCGGTGATCGTCACCCCGGCCCATCAATATCCGCTCGGCGTACCGATGGCGCCGGACCGCCGGCGCCGGCTGCTCGACTGGGCCGCCGGCCGGCTGGTGATCGAGGACGACTACGACGCCGACCTCCGCTACGACGGCCTGCCGATCGGCGTGCTGCAGGCGATGGCGCCCGACCGGGTCGTCCTGCTCGGCTCGGTCTCCAAGGTCCTCGCACCCGGGATGCGGTTGGGCTGGCTGGTCCCACCGCCGCACCTGCACGCCGAGCTGGTCGCCGCCAAGCGCAACGCCGACCTCGGCACCTCGGTCTTCGACCAGGCCGCGCTGGCGGAGTTCATCGGCAGCGGCGAATACCAGCGCCAGGTCAAGCGACTACGCCAGGTGTACGGCCAGCGGCGGGCATCCCTGGTCGCCGCCCTCCGGGACCGGTTCGACCTGCGGGATCCCGCCGAGCTCACCCCGGGCGGCTACGAGGCCGGGCTGCACCTGCTCGTCCGGCTGCCGGATCAGGCCGCGGAGACGCGGGCCCTGGCCTTCCTGGCCGACCGCGGCATCGCCGCCCAGGGCTATCGATCCTGCTTCTTCGAGGCCGGCGAACCAGGCGTCATCCTCGGCATCGCCCGGCCGATCGGGCCGGAGCTGGTGCCCGGTCTGGCCGCCGCCACGCTCTGACCCGGAGCCGCGGAATCGGGCCTGCCCTTCGACAAGCTCAGGGAACGAAACCCCCTCACGTCCCCATCGACAAGCTCAGGGGAGCGAAACCGCCTCGCGTTCCCATCGACCAGCACAGCGGGCGAAGCCCCTCACTTTCCCATCGCCTCGCCAGTTGACAGCTAGCAGCTATCAGCTAGCATATGGATATCAGTCAGGTTGCTGGTGGATCTCGGGGGCTTGCCATGGCAGGCGACGCGTGACTCGCCGGCGAGCGGTATCCAACGAGGGAGACCCATGGCAACGCACGGATCGACCCGACGGTCCTTCATCACGGCGACGACGCTGGCCGGCATCGGGGTGACGGGCGGGGTCGCGATCACGGCCGCGGGAGGGTCGCGGGCGAGCGCCTCGGTCGAGTCCGAGGTCGAGTTCGCCACGGTGTTCGCCTCGCTGATGGACGGCTATCACACGTTCCGGATCCCGGCCGTGATCAGGGCCTCCGACGGGACCGTGCTGGCCTTCGCGGAAGGGCGGCGACTCGCCTCCGCGGACTCCGGCGACATCGATCTCGTGCTGCGCCGGTCGCCCGACGGCGGTCGGACCTGGGGCCCGCTGCAGGTGGTCGGCGACAACGGCCCGAACACGTTCGGCAATCCGAGCCCGGTGATCGATCCCGAATCCGGCGATGTCGTCCTGCTCAGCACGCACAATGCCGGCCACGTCAACGCCGGGCAGATCCGACGCGGCGAGGTCACGCCCGAGGAGTCCCGGCGGGTGTACGTGCAGCGCAGTTCCGACCACGGCGCCACCTGGTCGGAACCGATGGAGATCACGGCGGACGTCAAGCCGGCGGGGTGGATGTGGTTCGCAACCGGGCCCGGCCACGGCATCGCCCTCCGGCACGGACCGCACGCCGGCCGGCTCGTCGTACCGTGCAATCACAGCTTCCTGGTCAACGGGGTGTCGCGAGAGAACAGTCACGCGATCTTCAGCGACGATGGCGGCCGCAGTTGGCGGCTCGGGGCGGTGGCCACGCAGACCGGCGACGCGGTCGGCAACGAGAACGCCGTGGCCGAACTCGGCGACGGGACCCTCTACTTCAACGCGCGCAACTCCCACCTGCTGGACCCCGGCAATCGGATCACGGCCACCAGTGGCGACGGCGGCGAGACCTTCGACGGACCGTACGAGCCGATCCCCGACATCATCACCGCGCAGGTCCAGGGCTCGGTGCTGGCGTTGTCCGCCGCGGTGGACCGACGACGGCGCGTCGTCTTCTCCGGGGTCGGCCACTACATCGCCCGGGAGAACCTGACCTTGCGATCGAGCTTCGACGGCGGCGGGACCTGGAACGACGGGGTCGTCCTCTACGACGGCCCGGCCGGCTATTCGGACCTGGTCGAGCTCGGCCGGGACGACGGCGATCGGCTGATCGGTTCGCTGTACGAGAACGGTGATCGGCTGCACGAGATCGTGCCGCCCGGGCTGGCGTACCACCAGCGGATCTCGTTCGCCCGGGTGCCGGTCTCGGTGCTCAACGCGCGCACGCCGCGGCCCGAGATCACGCCGGACGAGTCCGGTCTGGGGCACCACGGCATCGTCAGCGGGCAGCCGTCCGTGGTCGACGGCGTCTTCGGCCGCGCCCTGCAGTTCGCTGGGGACTACGTGGAGTTCGCGAAGAATGATGATCTTGCACTGGCCGACAGCCCGTTCACCGTGGCGGCCTGGTTCCGGACCGAGCCTCGCGAGGGCGGTCAGGCGCTGTTCTGGGCCCACTCGTCCGCCGACGAGCGGGCGAAGTGGCGGATCGCGATCGAGGGAGCCCAGCTCCGGGCGGTGCTGGACGACACCGTCACGGCGCGGATCGTGGCCGTTCCGCGCGACTTCGCGGACGGCGAATGGCACCACATCGCGCTGGTCCGCGACACCGCCGAGACAGTCCTCTACGCCGACGGCGAGCGGGCCGGCAGCGCCGGACCGGTCCCCGGGTCGGTGTCCATCGACCCACCGGCCGGGGTCAGGATCGGGGCCCGGGTCGACGGGGTGAACTGGCCGTTCGTCGGCGCCATGGACGAGGTCTGGATCATCCGGGAGGCGTTGACCGCGGCGCAGATCAGGACGCTGGTCAGCTCCAACGAGGTCAGCAGTGACGCCGTCGTCGCGCACCTCCCGCTGGACCGGGTCCGCCACCGATGACCACCGGCTTGACCTCCCATCAGCTAGCAGCTAGCCATGGCTCCATGAAACACGGAGACACGTTCCGAGCGGCCCAGGCGCGGTTGCGCGAATACATCGACGAGCACGACCTCCGCCCCGGGGATCCGCTGCCGTCCGAGGCGAAGCTGGCGGAGAACCTCGGCATCAGCCGGATCTCGCTGCGGGAGGCCACGAGAAGCCTGCAGTCGCTGGGGGTGATCGAGGCGATCTCCGGCCGCGGCCTGTTCGTCAGCGAGTTCTCGTTCCGCCCGATCCTCGACCAGTTGCCGTACCGGGTGGCGATCGGCGGCGCCTCGCTGCACGAGGTCCTGGTCGTCCGGGAGGCGCTCGAGGAGGGCCTGATCGACATGGTCGCCCAGCAACTGGCGCCGGCCGACCTCGATGATCTGCAGGCCCTGGTGGACGAGATGGCCGGACTGGAACAGGCCGGCGGATCGCTGACCGAGATCGACAAGGCGTTCCACTCGCGGCTCTACCGACCCCTGGAGAACGCCCTGGTGTCCTCGCTGATCGACACCTTCTGGGAACTGTTCAACCGGCTGTACAGCTCACTGCCGGGCGAACGGGCCGCCCATCCGGCCCGGGTACATCAAGACATCGTCGACGCGTTGCGCGCCGGCGAGGGCATGTCCGCGGCGATGGTCGCCCACTTCAGTCACATCCGTCAGCGGCTCGAGCCGCTGGCGTCCTCGCGCAAGGAACGGGCCGGCGACGCCGGTCCGCCCGACTAGCGCTGATCAGGTAGGAGACGAGCCATGAGCCAGCATCGGGGACGGAAAGTCCGGCGCCTCATCGCCGCGACCGCCGTGGGCGTGATGGCGCTCGCCGGCTGTGCGCCGATCGGCGGGTCCTCGGCGGACGTCGATCCGGGGGCCGCCGCGGGCGAACCGAGGTCCGGCGGGAGGCTGACCTATCTGCAGGCCGGTGATGTCAGCACCTTCGACCCGGCCATGTTGCCGCAGGTCAACTACGCGATGCTGCCGCAACTGTTCGACCCGCTCATCTCGCTCGACTCCGAGCTCGAGCCGCAGCCGGAACTGGCCGAGTCGTGGGAGTTCAGCGACGACCGCAGCCGGCTCACCCTGCGGCTGCGGCAGGGGGTCGTCTTCCACGACGGGACGCCCTTCACCGCGGCGAGCGTCGCGTTCACCCTGGAGCACTTCCGGGACCCGGAGGTCGGCGCCCTGATCGGGCCGTTGCTGGCGGCGATCAGCAAGATCGAGACGCCCGACGACGCGACGGTCGTGCTGCACTTCTCGGCCGAACCGGTCAGCATCTTCGACGCGCTGGACCTGATGTTCGTCATCCCGGCGGGTGATCGGGACCGGATCGCGACCGACCCCATCGGGACCGGCCCGTTCCGGCTCGAGAGCCGGCAGGCCGGCGTCGGCCTGACGCTGGTCCGCAACCAGCAGTACTGGAAACAGGGGCGGCCGTATCTGGACCAGATCGAGGTGGTCTCGGCCCGTGATCAGCAGGCCGCGCTGGTGCAGTTGGAGAGCGGCGCCGGCGACATCCTGCTCCGGCCCCAGTACCGGAATCTGGCCGGGCTCGAAGCCCAGCCCGGACTCTCCACCCGGGTGCTGGACATCTCGCCCAACATGCTGTCGATCCACGTCAACGTCGACAGCCCGGAGCTCGCCGACAGGTTCGTCCGCAAGGCGATCTCGCTGGCGATCAACCGGGAGCGGATCGCCAAGACCGTCCTTGCCGGGACCGTCCAGCCGGCCTGCCTGCCGTGGAGCGAGGGATCGCCGGCCTACGTCGAGGCACAGGTCCGGCAGGGCTGTGCGTACGACCCGGAGGAGGCGAAGCGACTGCTCGCCGAGGCCGGCTTCGACGGCGGTGCCAACCTGTCGATCGTGGTGCAGAGCGGCGTCGAGCCGGCCTACGCGGCGGCCGCGGAGATCATCGCCGAGGACCTGCGCCAGGTCGGAGTCACCGTCACGATCGAACCCGAGGAGGAGGCGGAGGCGGCGCGGCGACTCGACGAGCGGGATTTCGATCTCTACTCGAAGGGCTACGGCCGCGCCAACCGTGATCCGGTGACCGCCCTGAAGTCCACGGCGGCCTGGCGTCCGGCGGACGGCGTCACGAACTACGCCTCGCCGGAGTACTCCGACCTGATCGACCGGGCCGCGGCCGAGACCGACCCGGCGGCCCGGAGAAAGATCTTCGAGCAGCTCAATCAGCTGATCCTCGACGAGTCGTTCATGCTCACCATCACGTCGCTGCCGACCACCTTCGGTTACGCCGATCACGTCGGCGGGCTGATCACCAACCTCGAAGGCATGCCGCTGCTCGATGAGGCCTGGATCGCCGAGTGATCGGACGATGACTCGCTACGTTGTCGATCGGCTGGCCCAGATCGTGCTGCTGTCGTTCCTGGCGACTCTGTTGATCTTCCTGTTCAGCCGCGCGCTGCCGGGCGATCCGGCCACCATGTATGCCGGGCCGGACGCGACGGCGGAGACGATCGCCGCGGTCCGGACCTCGTTCGGCCTGGACGATCCGATCTTCGTCCAGTACTGGCACTGGCTGACCGAAGCGGTCCAGGGCAACCTCGGCCAGTCCTATCGCAGTCGGCTGCCGGTGACCGACCTGGTGATCGGGGCCCTGCCGGCCACCTTGGAGCTGGCCCTGGCCGGTCTGGTCCTCTCGTTGATCATCGGATTGACCACCGGCGTGATCGCGGCCCTGAAGCCCGGGTCCAAGATCGACTACGCGATCACGATCTACAACGGGGTGGCGCTGAGCATCCCGGGCTTCTGGCTGGCGATCTTGTTGATCATCCTGTTTGCACTGATCCTCGGCATCCTGCCGCCCGGCGGCCGGGTCAGCTTCCTCGACGACCCGGTCGGCGCGCTGCGCACGATCGCCCTGCCGGCGGTGGTGCTCGCGTTCCGGCTGTCCGCCGTGCAGTCCCGGTTCACCCGGACGCTGGTCCTGGAGGCGCTGCAGCAGGACTTCGTGCTGACCGCCACCGCGAAGGGCCTGCGGCGCGGGGCGGTGCTGACCCGGCACGTGTTCCGCAACGCGGTCGTTCCGTTGATCACGATCATCGCCGTCGAGCTCGCCGGGCTGCTGAACGGCGCGGTGATCCTCGAGGCGCTGTTCGGCTGGCCGGGCATGGGGTGGTTGTCGCTGGAGGCGGTGCAGACGCGGGATTACCTGCTGCTGCAAGCGTTGCTGCTGATGTTCGTGTTGGTGACCCTGGTCCTGAACTTCCTGGCCGACCTCGTCCAGGCCTGGCTGGATCCGCGGGTCCGGACCAGGGAAGGAGCCGCACGATGAGCCTGACCACAGCATCCGAGCCGATCGCTCCGGCAGCCGCCAAGTCGGTCGGTGGCGGCTACTGGCGGCAGAGCCTGCGGCAACTGCGCCGGCACCGGCAGGGGCAGCTCGGCGCCGTCCTGGTGTTGTTGATCATGGTGCCGACGCTGCTGGCCGATCTGATCGCGCCGTACGATCCGCTGGTCCAGCACGCCGGAGCCGAGCTGGCGCCGCCGGGTGGGGCGTTCCTGTTCGGGACCGACGAGTTCGGCCGGGATCTGCTCAGCCGGGTCGTCCACGGTGGCCGGCCGTCGATCGTGGTCGGCCTGCTGGCGGTCGCGATCGCCTTGATCATCGGGGTGCTGCTCGGCATGTTCGCGGCCTATCGCGGCGGCGTGATCGACGCCGTGATCGGTCGGTCGTTCGACGTCCTGCAGGCATTTCCGGGCGTCTTGATCGCGATCGCGATCGTGGCGCTGCAAGGCCCGGGGATCGGCAACGTCGCCCTGGCCATCGGGATCAGCGCGGCGCCGGTCTTCGCCAGGCTGGCCCGGGGTGGCACGCTGTCGGCCCGGCACGCCGACTTCGTCGAGGCGGCGATCTCGATGGGCGCCGGCACCGGACGGGTGCTCCGGCACATGTTCCCCAACATCTTCGCGCCGATCCTGGCCCAGGCCGGGATGCTGATGGCCGGCGCGATCCTGGCCGAGTCGGGGTTGTCGTTCCTGGGTCTTGGGTCGCAGCCGCCGGATCCGTCCTGGGGCCAGATGCTCAGCGTCGCGCAGAGCTACCTCCGGATCGCGCCGTGGTACGCGGTGTTCCCCGGCCTGGCGCTGACCATCCTGTTGGTCGGGATGACCTTCCTGGTGGATGCCCTGCGCGATGTGCTCGACCCGAAGTCCGAGGCGCGGGCCCAGTGACTGGTTCAGGGGAGTCTGCCATGACCGATCCTGTCCTCCGGGTCCGTGATCTCGAGGTGCGGTTCGGCGTCGACGGGCCGGCCGCCGTCGACGGATTGTGCTACGACGTGCACGCCGGTGAGACGCTCGGCATCGTCGGCGAATCCGGTTCGGGCAAGACGATGGCGCTGCGGGCCCTGCTCCGGCTGGCACCGCCGAACGCGGTGATCAAGGGCAGCGTGCTGTTCGGCGACCGCGACCTGCTGCAGGAGCCCGAGTCGGCGATGGCCGCGGTCCGCGGCCGGACTATCGCCATGGTGTTCCAGGACCCGACCACCTACTTCAACCCGCTGCTCACCATCGGCGCCCAGGTCGCCGAGGCGGTGCGCGCGCATCATCGGAAGGCGCCGCGTCAGGTGGTCCGGCAACGCGCGGTCGACCTGCTCAAGCGGGTGGGCATCCCGGCCGCCGAACACCGCTACGACCGGTTTCCGCACGAGTATTCCGGCGGGATGCGGCAACGGGCGATGATCGCGATGGCGATCGCCAACGAGCCGGAGCTCCTGCTGGCCGACGAGCCGACCACGGCGCTCGACGTGACCGTCCAGGCGCAGATCCTCGACCTGCTCCGGGTCGCGCAGCAGGAGACCGGGGCGGCGACGATCTTGGTCACTCATGATCTTGGCGTGATCGCCGAGATCGCGGACCGGGTGCTCGTCATGTACGCCGGCCGCGCGGTCGAGCAGACGCCGGTCCGGTCGCTGTTCGACCGGCCCGGGCATCCGTACTCGGCGGCGCTGCTGGCCAGCCGGCCGCTGCTCACCGACCCGGTCGACCGGCTCCGGCCGATCCCGGGGGTCATCCCGGCGATCGGGGAACTGCCGCCGGGCTGTGCGTTCAACCCGCGCTGCGCGGTCGGCCGGGATGACGACCGCTGTCGTACGGTCCGGCCCGAGCTGCGCCCGATCGTCGAGGACCACTTCTCGGCCTGCCACCACGCGGAGCAGTTGCTCGGCCGCACGATGATCTTGGAGGAACGCCGATGACCATGATCACCGCGCCGACGACGGGAGCTCCGCCGCGCCCGGCCGGCGAACCGGTGCTCGAGGTGGCCGACCTCGTCAAGCACTTCCCGAGCGGCGGCGGCCGCTTCGGCCGGGGCCGGTCGAGCGTCCATGCCGTCGACGGGGTGAGTTTCGCCATCGGGCCGGGCGAGACCCTGGGCCTGGTCGGCGAGTCCGGCTGCGGCAAGTCCACCCTGAGCCGGCTCGTCCTCGGCCTGACCAAGCCGACCAGCGGCTCGATCCGCTTCCGTGGCCAGGAGATCACCCGGCTGCGACCGCGCCGGATCCGGCCGATCAGGCGCGACATGCGGTTGGTGTTCCAGGATCCGTACGCGTCGCTGAACCCGCGGATGACGGTCGGCGACATCATCGGCGAGCCGTTCCGGATCCACGGCCGGGGAGCGATGGTGGCGGGCGAGGTGCCGCGACTGCTCGAGCTGGTCGGGTTGCGGCCCGAGCACGCCGATCGGTTTCCGCATCAGTTCTCCGGCGGTCAGCGGCAGCGGATCGGCATCGCGCGGGCGCTGGCCCTGGATCCGACGCTGTTGGTGCTGGACGAGCCGGTGTCCGCGCTCGACGTCTCGGTCCAGGCGCAGGTGATCAATCTGCTTCGTGATCTCCAGCAGGAGTTCGGTTTCGCCGTGCTGTTCATCGCCCACGATCTGGCGGTGGTCCGGCACATTTCGGCGCGGGTGGCGGTGATGTATCTCGGCAAGATCGTCGAGGAGGGCTCGCGGGAGCAGGTGTACGGCCGGCCGACCCATCCGTACACCCAGGCGCTGCTGTCCGCCGTGCCGACCGATCATCCGGACCAGCGCGGCCGCAGCCGGGTGCGGCTGACCGGCGACCCGCCGAGCCCGCTGGACCCGCCCTCGGGCTGTCGGTTCCGCACCAGGTGCTGGAAGGCGCAGGACCGGTGTGCAGTCGAGGAACCCGGGCTGATCGAGCATCCGGCCGACCCCCATCGGAGTGCCTGCCACTTCGCCGCGATCGACCCTCGTGAGGATGACCAGTGACCACGGACCAACGGCCGAACATTCTCTGGCTGTGCACGGACCAGCAGCGGTTCGACAGCCTCGGCGGCTACGGCAATCCGTACGTCGAGACCCCCAACCTCGACCGGCTGGCCGCCGAGGGGGTCCAGTTCGATCATGCCTATGCGCAGAGCCCGGTGTGTACGCCATCCCGGGCGAGTTTCCTGACCGGACGCTACCCGCGGACGACCCGGGCCCGGCAGAACGGCCAGTCGATCCCGCCGGACGAACGACTCGTCCCGCGGATCCTCGCCGACGCCGGCTACACCTGTGGGCTGGTCGGCAAACTGCACGTCGGTGCCGCCCATCCGCGTCCCGATCGTCCTGTGGAGCAACGGATCGAGGACGGCTACAGCTGGTTCGACTGGTCCCATCAGCCGCCGCCGAACGCCGCCCAGGCCACGATGGACTGGCCGCTCAACTCCTACAGCAACTGGCTCCGGGCCCGCGGTGTCGAGTTCGACCGGACGCCGCATCCGGAGTCCGGTGAGGTCCAGTTCGGCGTCGCCGAAGAAGATCAGCACACCACCTGGTGTGCCGAGACGGCCGGTCGGTTCGTCGAAACGATGGCCGGCTTCAGCCAACCGTGGCTGCTCTCGGTGAACCTCTACGACCCACATCATCCGTTCGATCCGCCGAAGGAGTTGATCGACCGGTACGTCGAGCTGCTGGACGAGCTCCCGCTTCCGGCTTATGTGGAAGGAGAACTCGACACGAAGCCGGAGGTCCAGCGGTGGCACCACGAGGGCAGCTACCAGGGAGCGCGCTCGATCGCCTTTCCGGGCCGCAGTGATCGTGAGCACCGGGTGATGCGGGCCGCCTACTGGGCGATGATCGACCTGATCGACCGGCAGCTGGGCCGGATCCTGGACACTCTGGACCGCACCGGACAGCGCGACAACACGATCGTGATCTTCCATGCCGATCATGGTGAGCTGCTGGGTGATCATGGCCTTTATCTGAAGGGTCCCTACTTTTACGATCCGGCGGTCCGGGTCCCGTTGATCATGAATTGGCCGGGCGGATTGCCGGCCGGACGGCGGATCGACGGCCTGGTGGAGCTCGTCGACCTGGCCCCGACCTTGCTCGAACTGACCGGTGCCGATCCGGAGCCCGGGATGCAGGGCCGGTCGCTGCTGCCGATGATCAACGATCCGAGCGGTGAGCCGGCCGGCCGGGACGATGTGTACGCCGAGTACTACAACGCCTGCCAAGATCATCACGGCGAGCGGGCCTACGTGACCATGGTGCGCACCGCCGAACACAAGATCATCGTCCAGCACGGAGCCGGCGGTGGCGTCGGCGGTGAGCTGTACGACCTGGTCGAGGATCCGGGTGAGGTCGTCAATCGCTGGGACGACCCGGCCTACCTGACCGCCAAGGTCGCCATGCTGCAGCGGATGGTCGACCGGATGGCCAGGACGGTGGACCCACTGCCGGTCCGCGACGACGTCTGGTGATCGGCGGGCCCGGCTTCTGGGGCAGATCGATGAGCGTCGTTCCCGGGGCCGCGCCGGCGGCCGAACGGGAACCCCCGGGGAGTATCGGGTGAAAACCGTTGACAGAACGGGGAGGGTCGTTCAAGCTCGCACTGTGCGGGGAAACTGAAGGTCCGACGAGCCGGCTGAGAGCACGCCGGCTCGCGTTGTGGTTCGTCGTTCGAGCACTGCCCGGCCGGGTCGCGTTGCAGTTGTTCCTGGCCGGCCTGTCCGGAGCGATGCCGGCCCTCTTCTCGGCCCTGTTGGGCGCGTTGGTCGGGCTGTTACCGGAGGTGATCCGGTCCGGCGGCTTCGGTACGCCGGCCGGTGATCAACTGGTCGTCCTGCTGATCGGGTTGGGCATTGTGCTGCTCGGTCAGGATCTGGCCGCGTCGGCGTACGAGCTGGCGAAGTGGGCCTTCTATCGCCGTTACGAGCACTATCTGTTGGCCCGGGTGATCACCGCCACCGTGGGCACTCGGCGGCTGGACCTGTTCGAGGAACCACGGCTGGCGCAGATCGCCGACCGGGCCGTCCGGATCGCCGGTGAGGAGCCGGGAGATCTGATCGACGGGTGGTGCTGCCGGTGGCAGCGGCTCGCCGAAGGGTTGGCGGCGGCGATCCTGGTGGCGACGATCTGGCCGCTTGCGGCCGGCCCGCTCACCCTGGTCTGGCTGTTCGCCGGGCTCAGCCTGATGGCGGCGACGCGACGACTGGAGCTCGAGTTCCTGGCGTCGGGACTGCGGCAGGCGAACTACCTCGGACGGATCGCCGCGCGACCGGCCTGGGCGAAGGAGGTCCGGATCTTCGGCTTGATCGACTGGCTCGGGGACCGGTTCGGCCGGCACTGGGCGCGGGTGCTGGCCGAGCTCGCCCGGACCCGACGCGTGGGGTTGCGGCGAGCGATCCTGGTGCTGCTGCTGATCGCGCTCGCGCACGCGGTGGTGCTGACCGCGGTGGCACTCGCCGGCTCGGCCGGTGAACTCTCGGCAGCGCAGGTCACCGTCCTGTTGTTGGGGCTGCTCGGGATGGCCGCGCTGGCCGACCCGACCGCCGACCAGTTGATCGACTTCGGCACGACCAGGGTGCCGACCGTGCTCGACCTGGAACGGGCCGCGGGGGATCTCGACCCCGCCCCGTCGCCGCCGTCCGGCGAGCCGCCGACGGCCCAGCCACTGGTCCGTGAGCTGCGCTTCGAGAACTTGAGCTTCGGCTATCCGGGGTCGGAGCGGCCGGTGTTCAACGGGCTGGAGCTGAAGCTCAGGGCCGGCACTTCGCTCGGCATCGTCGGGCTCAACGGTGCCGGCAAGACGACCTTGATCAAACTCCTGGCCGGGCTGGAGCGTCCGGACCGCGGCCGGATCACGATCGATGGAACTGATCTTGCCGGCCTCGATCAGGACTCCTGGCGCCGGGCGGTCGCGGCGATCTTCCAGGACTACGTGCACTACGAGCTGACCGCCCGGGACAACATCGCGTTCGGCGCGGTCGATCAACTCTTTGACCATGATCGAATCGACGCCCTGGTCCGCCGATCGGCCGAACGGACCGGCGCGGACGGGGTGTTGGCGGCCCTGCCGAACGGGCTGGACACGCCGCTGTCCCGGCGGTTCACCGGCGGCGTCGACCTGTCCGGCGGCCAGTGGCAGCGGATCGCGCTGGCCCGGGCGATGGCCGCGGTGGAGAACGGCGCCCGGGTGCTGGTGCTGGACGAACCGACCGCCCAGCTGGACGTCCGGGCCGAGGCCGACATCTATGACCGCTTCCTCGACCTGACCCGGGAGCTGACCACGATCGTGATCAGTCATCGGTTCTCGACCGTGCGCCGGGCCGACCGGATCGTGGTGCTGGACGCCGGCCGGATCACCGAGGACGGGACGCACGACGAGCTCGTCGCCGCCGGCGGCCACTACGCGCGGTTGTTCGCCACCCAGGCCGAGTCCTACCGATCGGATCCTCCCGCGGGAGCCGATCCCAGAACTGGAGCTGATCATGCCGAGTGACCGGCCGACGGTGAGTTGGCGGCGGTCGGCCGCCATGGTGATCGCGATCGCCTGGTCGGCCGACCGATGGCGGACGGTGCTGGCGTTCACCCTGCTCGGCGGGCAAGCCATCGTGCAGACCCTGTTCGCGTACTGGCTGAAGCTGCTGCTGGACGGGATCGCCGGTCGTGATCTTGTAACGCTGCTGCTCGGGGCTGCCGGTGTCGTCGGTTCGATCGCCGGCACCGGAGCGTTGTCCCACGCCGGCGCCCGGGTGCTCGCCACCCTGGCCGGCGAGCTCCGGTACGGCCTGAACCGCCGGCTGCTCGAGATCGCCGGCGGCGTGCCGACCCTGGAGTTGCACGAGACGCCGGAGCATCTGACCCAGCTCGAAGCCGTCCGCCGTGAGCAGTATCAGCTGTATTCGGTGTTGCCCCGGCTGGTCGGGCTGCTGGCGATCGTGGTCCGGCTGGTCGCGATGGGGGTGCTGCTGGCCGCGGTCCATCCGGCGTTGTTGCTGCTGCCGCTGTTCGGCATCCCAGCGGTGGCGGCCAGCCCGTGGACCGGCGGACTGTTCCGGGAAGGGCAGGAGCGCGCGGCCGAGCCGGCCCGGCGGGCCGAACACCTGCTGGAGCTGACCGCAACGGCCGGCGCCGCCAAGGAGATCCGGCTGTTCCGGCTGGCCGACGTGCTGCTGGGCCGGTTCGACGCCGAACAGCGGACCATCCGTCGGATCCACCACCGGCTGCAGTTGCGCGCCGCCGGTATCGGGATCGCCAGCCGGCTCGCCTTCCTGGTCGGCTATTTCGGGGCCGTGGTGCTGGTCGTCAATCTCGCCGCGGCGGGTCGGGCGAGCGTCGGTGACGCGGTGCTGACCGCGGTGCTCGCCGGCCAGGTCCTCGGCCTGGTCACCGGCGCCGCCGACGCGCTGCAACTCACCTTCCAGAGCCTGGTCGCCGCGAGCCGGCTGGTCTACCTGGCCGACCTCGAGCAGGCCGCCGGCGGCACCGGCAGCGGTGCGGCGCCGACCCGATTGGACCGGGGGATCCGGCTCGAGCGCGTCTCGTACACCTACCCGGGCGCCGATCATCCCGTGCTGCAGGAGGTGGACCTGACCCTGCCCGCGGGGGCGACCGTCGCCATCGTCGGCGACAACGGCGCCGGGAAATCCACCCTGGTCAAGCTCCTGGCGGGCCTGTACCGACCGACCAGTGGCCGGATCCTGCTCGACGACACCAACCTCGGCAGCATCGATCCGGTCGCGTTCCGGCGCCGTACCGCTGCCTGTTTCCAAGATCACGCGCGGTTCGAATTCCTGGTCCGGGAGACGGTCGGCATCGGCGATCTCGCCGCCCTGGCCGACCCCGACGGCGGCGAAACGGCGATCGCGCGGGCCCTCGACCGGGCCGGAGCCGGCACCGTCGTGGCGGGCCTGCCGGCCGGACTCGACTCCCAGCTCGGGCCGAGTTGGCCCGGCGGCGCCGACCTGTCCGGCGGCCAGTGGCAGAAACTCTCCCTGGCTCGCGCGATGATGCGACCGCACCCCCTGCTGTTACTGCTCGACGAACCGGCCGCGGCCCTGGACGCGGCGGCCGAGCACGACCTGTTCGGCCGTTGGGCGCAGGCCGCCCGGCAGGCCGCGGCGACCAACGGCGGCATCACCGTGCTCGTCTCCCACCGGTTCTCGACGGTCCGGATGACCGATCTGGTCGTCGTCTGTGACCGCGGCCGGGTCACCGAGATCGGCAGCCACCGCGAACTGATCGGCCGCGGCGGCCACTACGCCGAGATGTACGAGCTCCAGGCCCGCTCCTACCGCTGAACGTGACCGCACCAACGCCGAGTGTCTGGGTCAGCGGGCGCGGCGTTCGACGCGCTCGACATCGATCAGGGTGACCGAGCGGGGCTCGAGGCGGATCCAGCCGCGGGCGGCGAAGTCGGCCAGCGCCTTGTTCACGGTCTCCCGGGAGGCGCCGACCAGCTGGGCCAACTCCTCCTGGGTCAGATCGTGGTGCACGTGGATGCCCTCGTCGCGTTGCTCGCCGAACCGCTTGGCCAGGTCGAGCAGAGCCTTGGCGACCCGGCCCGGCACATCGGAGAAGACCAGGTCGGCGGCGTTCTCGTTGGCCCGGCGGAGCCGGGAGGCGAGCTGCCCGAGCAGACCGCGGGCCACCTCGGGACGACCGGTCAGCCACTGGGTCAACTCGTCGTGCTCGAGCACCCGCAACTCGCATGAGGTGACGGCGGTGGCCGTACTGGATCGTGGGCCGGGGTCGAAGACGGAGAGTTCGCCGAACATCTGGCCCGGGCCGAGGACGGCGAGCAGGTTCTCCCGGCCGGCCGAGCCGCTGCGGCCGAGCTTGATCTTCCCGCTCACCACCACATACAGCCGATCCTCGGTGTCGCCCTCGTGGAACAGGACGTCGCCCTTGTTGACCTTGATCGTGCCCATCGCGGCAGCGAGGGTGCTGGCAGCCTCGTCGTCCAGTTCGGCGAACAGCGGCGCCTGCTTCAAGACCTCTGGATCCACTCGTCCTCCTGCTCTTCAAGCACGTGTCCGCGGCCAAGGCTACCGTTACGCCTCCGGCTTGGGATCGAATCTCCTCTTGATGCACTCTCTCAGCACCATGGTCGGAGCCGCCGCGTAGGGTGACCTGGCATGACCACCCCACGGAGTTCTTCTCCTCCGCTGCGCTCCCCCAACAACTCCGCGGGGACCCCGGGATGAAGGTTTCAGGTCCCCAGGCCGACCCGGCGGGTGCTTCCGAGGCGGCCGAGTTGCCGTCGTCGCGCGATCGGAGTCGTACGGCGCTGGTCCGGCGGGCCCGGACGATCAACCGGGAGTTGGCCGAGACCTACCCCGACGCGCACTGCGAGTTGGACTTCCGGACGCCGCTGGAGTTGCTGGTCGCCACCATCCTGTCCGCCCAGTCCACGGACCGGCGGGTCAATCAGGTGTCGCCGATCGTCTTCGATCGCTATCCCGACGCGGCGGCGTACGCGGCGGCCGACCGGACCGAGTTGGAAACGCTGCTGCAGCCGACCGGCTTCTTCCGGGCCAAGACCGACTCGCTGCTCAAGCTCGGCGCGGCGCTGGTCGAGCGGTTCGATGGCGAGGTGCCGGGCAAGCTGGCCGACCTGGTCACCCTGCCCGGCGTCGGCCGGAAGACCGCCAACGTCGTCCTCGGCAATGCGTTCGGCGTGCCGGGGATCACCGTCGACACCCACTTCGGCCGGCTGATCCGCCGGTTCGGCTGGACCCGGCAGACCGACGCCGTCAAGGCCGAGACCGAGATCGGTGCGCTGTTCCCCAAGGCCGACTGGACCCAGCTCTCACACAACGTGATCTGGCACGGCCGGCGCCGCTGCCACGCCCGCAACCCGGCCTGCGGCGCCTGCCCGGTGGCCCGGTTGTGCCCGGCCTACGGTGAGGGCGAGACCGATCCGAAGAAGGCGGCCAAGCTGATCCGCGAGCCCCGTGGCTGAACCCGCCGACCGCAGCACCCTCGACTTCACCAACCTGCCGGAGTCGTTGTCCCGGCTGCGGGAGGGGTTGACCGACCGGCCGCGGCTGGCCGACATCGTGGCCGCCCGGCCCGGCCGGGGGGTCCGCCCGGCGGCCGTGTTGATCTTGATCGCGACCGGCGCCGACGGGCCTTCGATCCTGTTCGTCGAGCGCTCCCGTCAGCTGCGCAACCACGCCGGGCAGATCGCGTTCCCGGGTGGTGGGGTCGAGCCGAACGATCTCGATCTTGCCGACACGGCCCTCCGCGAGGCGTCCGAGGAGACCGGGCTGGACCGCAGCGGGGTCGCGGTGCTCGGCGCCTTCCCGGCGGCGCACGTCGCGGTCAGCGGCTTCGACGTCTCGGCGGTGATCGGCTGGTGGCACACGCCGGGACCGGTGTCGGCGGCGGATCCGCGCGAGGTCGAGTCGGTCCGGGTGATCAGCATCGCCGAGCTGACCGACCCGGCCAGCCGGGCCCTGGTGCATCATCCGTCGGGCTATATCGGCCCGGCGTTCACCATCGACGACTGGCTGATCTGGGGACTCACCGCCCACTTCGTCGACGGCGTTCTTGATCTTGCCGGCTGGACCCGGCCATGGGACCGGGACCGGGTCCTGGAGATCCCCGAGCGCTACCTGACCGATCGACAGGACGTGGGAGGAACCGATGCACACTGAAGAATTGCGGGCCCGCTGGCAGGACGTGCTGCCCGAGCAGTCCGAGCTGGGCGACGAGTTGATCGCGCGGTACGGCGAGCCGCACCGGCGCTATCACGGTCAAGATCATCTGCTGGCCGTGCTGCGCTGGATCGATCGGCTGGCCGGTCGTGATCATGATCTGTTCCTGGTCCGGCTCGCGGCCTGGTTCCATGATGCCGTGTACGCGATCCCGGCCGGGCAGGTGACCAACGAGGAGGCGTCGGCCCGGCTCGCGGTCAAGAGCCTGCACCGGGCCGGACTGGAGATCGAGGAGGTCAACCAGGTGACCCGGCTGGTCCGGCTCACCGCGACCCATCAGGTCGGCCCGGGCGACGCGGCCGGCGCCCTGCTCTGCGACGCCGACCTGGCCGTCCTGGGCGGCACCCGAGCGGAATATCGAGCCTACGTCGACGCCGTCCGCGAGGAATACGCGTCGGTCGACGATGAGACCTTCTGGGCGGCCCGGCTCGACCTCCTGGACGGGCTCGCCGGCACTCAGTTGTTCCGCACCGGCAAGGCCCGCCGCGAACTGCTGGCCACCGCCCGGACCAACCTCGACGCCGAACGCGCCGTCCTCCGGCAACGCCTCGGCCTGCCCGACCCCGACGAGGACTGACCCTCGCACTCGCCGGATTCCCGCACGCGCCGGCTCACCCTCGGGCGCAGGACACCAGGCAGTGACGACCAAATCGGATCCAGCCCACCCCCAAACCAAGCGGATCCAACCCTGGCAGGCTCGATCCGATCCCGCGAGACCGGCGGTGCTCCCCGTTCCGCACCCATGCTCCCGTTCCTGAAGGAGCACGGCACGAGAACGGGGAGCACCGCGGCAACCGACGAGGGGGCGGCGGCCGAGGGAGCGTGAAGATGATTGACGGGACGCGGGCGGCAGGGCGTACAGTTAGAGAACTATGAGTTCTCTAATCGGGGTGGAGTCGGCGCTGGTCACGCGCGGTCTGGCCGAGGCCGGGACCGAGCTGGACCGGTTGGGCGGCAAGGGCGCCAACCTCGCTCGGCTGGCCGCCGCGGGGTTCCCGGTCCCGGACGGGTTCGTGATCACCACCGCGGCGTACCGGCGGCAGGTCGCCGGGTTGTCGCTCGACGCCGAGCTGGAGCCGGCGGAGCTGCGCCGGCGGATCGAGTCCGCGCCGGTCGACGCCGGCCTGATCGAGCAGATCCTAGAGGCATATCGGCGACTGCCGGCCGGGCCGGTCGCGGTCCGGTCCAGCGCGACCGCCGAGGACCTGCCCGGTGCCGCGTTCGCCGGCCAGCAGGACACCTATCTGAACGTGCCGGAGGAGGAGCTGCTCGCGGCCGTCAGCCGCTGCTGGGCGTCGCTCTGGACCGACCGTGCGGTCGCCTATCGGCGGCGGCTGCGGATCGAGCCGGACGAGATCAGCATCGCCGTGGTGGTGCAGTCGATGGTCCCGGCCGAGGTCGCCGGCGTCCTGTTCACCGCCGACCCGGTCACCGGCCGCCGGGACCGGATCATGATCGACGCGACCGCCGGCCTGGGCGAGGCGCTGGTCTCCGGCGAGGTGACGCCCGATCACTATCTGCTCGACCCCGAGGGCCGGCAGCTCGAGTTCCGGCCCGGCGGATCGTCGTCCGGTTCGCCGTTGCTCGGTGCCGCCGAGCTGCATCGGCTGGCCGAGCTCGGTGCCGCGGTTCGTGATCATTTCGGCGGGCCGCAGGACCTCGAGTGGGCCCTCGCCGACGGCCAGGTACGGCTGCTCCAGGCCCGGCCGATGACCGCCCTGCCGGCGCCGGTCACGATCGGTCCGCGGCAGCGGATCGCGTCCTCGGTGGTCTCCGACTACCTGGTCCAGCGGCCGTATCCGCTGGACGTCACGACCTGGTTGCCGCACGGCCCGGCAGGGATGATGGCGCGGATGATCACTCGGGTCGGCCTCGGCGTCGACCTGGCCACCCTGCTGCCGGAGCAGGACGGAGTGGTGACCCAACTGCAGCCGGTGTCACCGAAGCCGAGCCCGCGACTGCTGGTGGCGTTGCCGGCGATGCTGTTTCGGGCGCAACGGTTCGACCCGGCCCGCTGGCGGTCCGATCCCCGGGTCGGCCAGTTCCAGCGCCGGCTCGCCGACCTCTCCGGCGATCCGGCCGAGCTCAGCTGGCGCGACCTGGTGCGCCGGCCGCGTGACCTGTTCCGGGTGGCCGAGCTGTCCGGCTCGGTGCGGGAGGACTTCGTGCCCGGTTACGCCGTGGCCCTGGCCCGGCTGCGGCTGCGGCTGGCGCTCATCCGGGAGACCCGGCTGCTGGACGACCTGATCGGCGGTGCGGTCACCGAGACCTCGATCATGAACGACCGGCTGGCCGAGATCGCCGCCGAAGTCCGGAGCCGACCGGACGCTGCGCGGCTGTTCGCCGAGCTGCCGACCGACCAGTTGCTGGTACGACTGCGCGCGGACCCCGGCCTGGCCGAGATCGCGGCCGACTTCGACCGGCTGCTCGCCGACTTCGGCCACCGGGAGACGGTGAGCCCGGTGCTGGTCTCGCCGCCGACCTGGCGCGATCAGCCGGCGGCGCCGCTGGGCACGATCAAGGTCCTGGTCGCCGGCGGTGAGCCGCCGGCCCCGGCCGGTCGGGCCGCCGCGGCCGAGGCGATCGTCTTCGCCAAACGCAGCCTGGCCGATCCGCGGCGCCGGGCCGTGATGCGGGCCGCGATCGACGCCGCCCGGGCCGGCCTGGCCGTGCGGGAGGACACGCACGATCTGATCACCCGGCCGGCCCCGGTGCTGCGCCGCTGCCTGCTCGAACTCGGCCGGCGGCTGCAGGCGGCTGGGGTGCTGGCGGAGCCGTTCGACGTCTTCCACCTGCGGCTGGAGGAGATCGAGGCGATCGTCGATCCGGACCGGTTGGAGCCGGCCGAGCGGGACCGGCTGGCCCACCTGGTCCGCCGGCGGGCGATCGCCCGGGAAGAGCTAGCGGCGGTGCCGATGATCAACCGGGCCGCGATCTTCGGACCGGTCACCGACACCGGCGACGCGATCGTCACCGGCACTCCGGCCGGCGCCGGCGTAGCCATCGGCCCGGCCCGGGTGATCACCAGCTCGGCGGAGTTCGGCACCCTGCAGCCGGGCGAAGTGCTGGTCTGCCCGTACACGAATCCAGCCTGGACCCCGCTGTTCCAGAGCGCCGTCGCCGTCGTCGCCGACACCGGCGGCGTCGGCTCGCACGCGGCGATCGTGGCCCGCGAGTACGGCCTGCCGGCGATCATGGGGACCGGCGACGGCACCGTACGACTGCGGACCGGTGATCGGATCCGAGTCGACGGAACGACCGGCCGGGTCACTGCTGCGGATCGGCCCGCGGCCGGTGAGTGATCATCGGACGGAGCCGCGCCGCCGGGGCGACGAACTGGTCCAGGCGATCTACGACGCGGTGCTGGCCGAGCTGGCCGAGAACGGCTATGCAGCGGTGACGATGGACACAGTGGCCCAGCGGGCCCGCACCGGCAAGGCCTCGCTCTACCGACGCTGGCCGACCCGGGTCGAGTTGATCATGGACGCGATCTACTCCCGGATCCCGGCCGAGGACGCCATGATCGACACCGGCAGCCTGCGAACCGATCTGATCACCGTCTTCGACCACTTCGCGGCCGAGCTGGCCGGCCCAGTGGGCCAGGCACTCCGCGGCGTCTGGGCCGAATCACTGGGCGACGAGGAGCACCACCAACGGGTCCGCCGCTATTCCCGGCACGGCGGCCTGACACGGATGCGAACGATCCTCGACCGCGCCGTGCAGCGGGGCGAGATCGATCCGGCGGCGATCACCGACCAGCGGCTGGAGGCCGGCCCCGCGATCCTGCGCTACCGGCTGCTGCTGGACGGCCGGCCGCTGGACGTCACCGAGCTGGTCGACGACGTGGTGCTGCCCCTGTTCACGGCGGCCTAGCCTCGATCCTTTCAGGATCTTGGCCCCGCTGCCGGTGTCCGTGGCCCGTTCACGCTTCCAGGCACAGGCCGCGATCCGGCAGCCGGAAACCCGGACCGGGGGAACAACAACCCCAAGATCATGAAAGACCGAGGCCGGCTGGAGTCTGGTGCCGCGGTGCGACATCGGCAGCGTAGGCTCGCGGCCGTGACAGCAGTGCCGAACGGGCAGACCCGGGACCACCTCGCGCTGATCGACAAGATCACCCGTGATCATGGCGACATCGAGTCCTGGGTCGACCGGCGCGACGCGGCGGCGGTGCAGCGGCTGCTGGTGGCCGCCGGCGCGATCCGGCAGGACACGCAGCCGCCGGAGGAGGCCACGGAATTCAGCTGGGACGGCACCTGGTTCAGCACCGCCTACTTCGACGCCCGACCCGACGGCGCCTCGGCGGCCGAGGGTCGGTGAAACGACTGGGTCTTTCCCGCGGTCTCGTTCCCGGCGGAGCAGGTCGAGCTCGAAGGCCGCCGGTGCTCGCCATGAGCGTGGCCGGCATGCTGGCTATGAAGGAGCAGTAGCCCCACTTTGCGCAACGGTGGCCCGTTGCGGGACAAGGATTCCCGCGACGTCGACGTGCTCCGATCGATGCTCGACGAACCCTGACCTCAGGTCACCGCGGCGTGGTCGCCGGTCCCACGCCGACCGCCGGTTGCTCCGGCTGGTTGACCGCAGCCAGGCCGCGCTCGGTCGCCGTCTTCACCCCGTCGATGGTCTTGTTCGCCTCGGCGATCGTTGCCTCCGGCGCCTTGATCTTCTTGATCGACAGGTAGCCGATCAGCACCAGCACGGCGGCGATCAGCAGCAGCACGCCGGCGACGATCAGGAAACAGAGCGCCAGATGCCAGCCGGTCAGGGCCCAGAGCCCGAACGCGGCGGCGAAATAGAGCAGCGTCACGGCGTTGATCGCGAAATAGCCGGCGGCGCCGAACATGCCCGCGCCGATGCCACCGCGCTTGGCCGATTCGGACAGCTCCCGCTTGGCGAGCTCGACCTCGCCCTTGATCAGGACCTTGACGTCTTCGGAGATGTTCTTGACGATGTCGCCCACCGCTGGTTCTGTCATGATCGCTCCTCTCTCGCCCGACTGGTGAAGGGGGACGACCCCCTTCAGATCCCCCGCACGCTTCGCGAGCAGACCAGTACTGCCTTGCTTGCCGGAGCCTAACGGAAACGCCGCAGCGGATTACTGCGGCTGGCCCGCCTGCAGGACACGCAGATCGCGTCGGAGCTGTCGGGCGCGGGTCGGGCCGAGGGCGGCGTCGATCCGCTGTTCGATCTCCGGCACCAGTTCCTGGGCGATCGCGATCACCTCGTTCCCCTTTCGCGTCGGTTGAACCAACTTCGCCCGCCGATCCGTCGGATCGGGGCTTCGGGTGACATCGCCGTGGCGTTCCAGATACTGCACCAGCTCGGCCATCGCCTGCTTGGTGATCTGGGCCCGGTGGCCAGCGTGCTCACCGTGGTGCCGTCCTCGTCGAGGTACTGGAACACCGCGCCGTGCGCCGAGCGGACCGTATCGTGCCCCCGCTCGGCCAGCCGCTCGACGGCGAGTTCGTTGAGCATCACGTACGCCTCGCGCAGCAGTACCACGGTGTTCACCGGGCGCGGCACGCGGTTGGGCACCGATGATCTTGCCGTGTTGACCACCGGAGCCCAGACCAGCGGCGCGATCTTCGCCATCGAGATCCGGATGCCGCCCGGCGGCGGGCCGCCGGTGATGCACCGGCACGAGCCGAGCGAGGTCTATCACGTGTTGCAGGGCGAGTTCGCCTTCTGGATCGGCGATCCCGACGGTTCGGCCCGTCGCGAGATCGCAAGCCCCGGCGCTGTCGTACCGCTGGACGGTGGCACGCCGCACGTCATCCGCAATGAGAGCGAAGCGGACGCGGTGGCACTCGCCGGCCGTGATGGAGGGCTTCTCCCGGGCCGCCGCGGCGCAGGCCGCGGCCGGGGTCGCCGACCATGGAACAGTGCCGGAGTTGGCCGTCGCACACGGCGTCTAACTGCCCGGCCCGATTCCGACCGTCGCCTGACTCAGCGGCTCAGCCGGCTTCGTCCCGCCGCCGGGAGGCCGTCCGCCGGCGGAGCGAGATGGTGGCCAGCAGGACGGCCAACAGTGAGGCGAAGAGGACCGCTCCCTTGGCCTGATCGGCCAGCTCGGGCGAGTCGGCGAAGGCGAGATCGGCGATCAGCAAGGCGACCGTCAGGCCCACGCCGGACAGGACCGACACCGAGAACACCTCCGACCACTTCAGGTCGTCGGCGAGCTCGGCCCGGGTGAAGCGGGCGGTCAGGGCCGCGCCACCGAACACACCGAGGGTCTTGCCGAGCACCAGCCCGGCGACGACCCCGATCACCGCCGGCTCGGTGATCATGGTCCGCAGCGCCTCGGGGGACAGCGTCACACCGGCCGAGAACAGGGCGAACAGCGGCACCGCGATGGCAGCGGAGACCGGCCGCCACAGGTGCTCCCAGCGATCGACCGGAGTACCGACGTCGGCACTGAGCTGATCATGATCACCCTTCGACCGGGTCAGCAGCCCGAGCAGCACGCCGGCGATGGTGGCGTGCACGCCGCTGGACAGGGTCAGCCACCAGCAGAGGACGCCGAGCGGCAGATAGAGATACCAACCGCGGATCCGGCGCCATTGCAGCAGGGCCCACAGGGCAGCGCAGGCGGCAACACCGATCAGCCACAGCGGCTGCACCTCCGCGGTGAAAGCGACGGCGATGACCAGGATCGCACCAAGATCATCGACGATGGCCAGGGTGAGCAGGAACGCGCGGAGGCTGGCCGGCAGCCCGGGTGCCACGACGGCCAGGATGGCGAGCGCGAAGGCGATGTCGGTCGCCATCGGAATCGCCCAGCCCTCGAGCCGGCCACCGGGCATGGCGCCGTTGATCACCAGATAGATCAGGGCGGGCACCAACATGCCGCACAGCGCCGCGACGATCGGCACCAGGGCGTTGGCCGGCCGGGACAGTGATCCGACGGTGACCTCGCGCTTGAGTTCGAGCCCGGCGACGAAGAAGAAGATCGCCAGCAGCCCGTCGGCGGTCCAGTGCTGGAGGTCCAACGGGCCGAGCTTGACGTGTCGGATCGCCTGATAGCTGTCCGGCCCGAGGTTGGCCCAGAGCAACGCCGCCGCGGCCGCGGCCAGCAGCAACACGCCGCCGACGGTCTCCTGGCGCAGCACGTCGGCGACCGAGCGCGCATCGGCCTCATTGGTGCGCCCGAACAGCACGATTCGTTTACGGATGGGCATGGCTCAACTCTTTCCGGGTCGGGGACATCATTGCCGACCCGACTTCCCGGCACACCGCAGCCAACCCTACGTGATCCGCCCGCCACCACCACAAACGCGACCGTTGGATTCAGACGCGACCGTTCGAACGGTCGCGTCTGAATCAAACAGTCGCGTCTGCGGCTGGATGGACCCGGCGATCAGTCCTCGGCGGGGGCGGTGGCCAGGTTTTCCTTGATCAGGTCCATCACGGTGGAGTCGGTCAGGGTGGTGACATCGCCGAGCTCGCGGTTCTCCGCGATGTCGCGGAGCAGCCGGCGCATGATCTTGCCGGACCTCGTCTTCGGCAACTCCTCGACGACCATGATCTGCCGCGGCTTGGCGATCGGGCCGATCTCCTTGGCCACATGGTTACGCAGCTCGGTGACCTGATCTTCGCCACCCCTCGCCGCGTCGCCGCGCAAGATCACGAACGCGACGATCGCCTGACCGGTGGTCGCGTCGGTGGCACCGACCACGGCCGCCTCGGCGACCGTCGGGTGCGACACCAGGGCCGACTCGATCTCGGTGGTGGACAGCCGGTGGCCGGACACATTCATCACGTCGTCCACCCGGCCGAGCAGCCAGAGGTCGCCGTCCTCGTCCTTCTTCGCACCGTCACCGGCGAAGTACTTGCCCTCGAAGCGGGACCAGTACGTGTCGACGTAACGCTGATCATCACCCCAGAGAGTGCGCAGCATGGCCGGCCACGGCTTGGTGATCACCAGGTAGCCGCCCTCGCCGTCGCCGACGGAAACACCTTCGTCGTTGACCACGTCGACGTCGACCCCCGGGATGGCGCGCATCGCCGCCCCGGGCTTGCCGCTGGTCACGCCGGGCATCGGGGAGATCATGTGCATGCCGGTCTCGGTCTGCCACCAGGTGTCGACCACCGGCGTCTGGTCGCCGCCGATGAAGTGGCGGTACCAGACGTACGCCTCCGGGTTGATCGGCTCGCCGACCGAGCCCAGGATCCGCAGGGACGACAGATCGGCCTTCTCCGGGATGTCGGCGCCCCACTTCATGAAGGTCCGGATCGCCGTCGGCGCGCAGTAGAGGATGGTCGCTTGGTACTTCTCGACGATGTCCCACCAGCGTCCCTTGTGCGGGGTGTCCGGCGTGCCCTCGTACAAGATCGACGTGGTGCCGTTGGTCAGCGGCCCGTACACGATGTAGGAATGTCCGGTGACCCAGCCGATGTCGGCCGCGGTCCAGTAGACGTCGGTCTCGGGCTTGAGGTCGAACGTCGCCCACTGGGTGTACGCGCAGCCGACCAGGTAGCCGCCGGTGGTGTGCAGGATGCCCTTCGGCTTCCCGGTGCTGCCGGAGGTGTACATGATGTAGAGCGGGTGCTCGGCCGGGAACGCCTGGGGCGTGTGCTCGTCGGACTGCTTGCCGACGATGTCGTCCCACCAGACGTCGCGGCCCTCGGTCATCGCGGTCTCCTGGCCGGTCCGCTTGATCACGACCACGGAGCGGACGTCCGGGCAGGCCTTCAACGCCTCGTCCACCGCGGGCTTCAGGGCCGACGGAGCGCCGCGCCGGTAGCCGCCGTCGGCGGTGATCACGACCTCGACGCCGCAGTCCTGGATCCGCGATGACAGCGCGTCGGCGGAGAAGCCGCCGAAGACAACGGTGTGCGGCGCCCCGATCCGGGCGCAGGCCAGCATCGCGAACACGGTCTCCGGGATCATCGGCAGGTAGAGCGCGACCCGGTCGCCGGCCTTGACGCCGAGCTCCAGCAGCGCGTTGGCGGCCTTCTTCACCTCGGTCGTCAGCTCGGCGTACGTGATCGTCCGGGTGTCGCCGGGCTCGCCCTCGAAATGGAACGCGACCCGGTCGCCGTTGCCGGCCTCGACGTGTCGGTCGCAGCAGTTGTAGGCCGCGTTGAGGGTGCCGTCGGCGAACCACTTCGCGAACGGTGCGTTGGTCCAGTCCAGCACCTCGGTCGGCGCCGTGGTCCAGCTGATCCGCTTCGCCTGCTCGGCCCAGAAACCTTCGACGTCGGCGTCGGCCCGGCGATAGGTCTCGGCCGTCACGTTGGCGGACGCGGCAAGCTCATCCGGCGGCGGGAATCGGCGATCCTCGTGCAGCAGGTTCGACAAGGCCTCGCTGTGTTGCGGCTCGCTCACTTCAGGCTCACTCTCCTCATTGATCTCCGGCCGGGACCCAGCCTAATGTCGACGCGCGCCGAGGTGAATTCGGCACGTCCCAAAATCGCTCCGAGGTCGTGACTAATTGCGGCACGTGAGGTGACGGGGTCGTGAGCTCAGCCGCCGGCCGGATCTTCTCGCGGCGGTGCCTCGTGCAGCGCCAGCTCCCAGTCCTCCAGTGCGGGCTCGACGATGTAACTCGGATCAATGTAGGACCGTAGCCATTCGGCCGCGCGGCGTTCGGCGTGCTTGGCGTTGAGAACCTTGCCCCGGTCGTCCAGCACGATGACATTCGCGAAGATGGCGTACACCTGCTCCATGGCGCTCGGTTCCTCGGTCAGAACGAACTGGTATTCGATGCCCTCGAGGACCGGCAGGCCGAGCGTCCCGTTGGCCACCCAGAAGGAGAAGGTTCGCAGGGCGCCACTGAAAGAATGGCTCAGCCGACTCGTCACGGTGGTCATCCTGCACGATCCGGAGCGGGCTGTCGGCCCTATAGTGAGCGATGTGATCGGTCACATCGATCGTCTGGGGAATTGGTGACCGCCTCGGGCCAACGAGATCAGCCGGCCAGCATCAGGGATGTGGCCCGGCTGGCCGGCGTGTCCCATCAGACCGTGTCCCGGGTGATCAACAACCATGCCAGCCTGCGGCCGGAGACCCGGCGCAAGGTCGAGGAGGCGATCGAGCGGCTGCACTACCGGCCGAATCGGATTGCCCGGGCGCTCGGCACCCGCCGCTCCGGCACCATCGGCGTGGTCGCCTCCCAACGGACCCAGTACGGGCCCGGGGCCGCCGTGGTCGGCATCGAGGAGGCCGCCCGTAAGGTCGGCTACCTGGTCAACACGACCAACCTGATCAGTGCCGATCCGGAGGAGATCCGCGCCGCGCTGAGCGCCCAGGCCGATTACCGGGTGGACGGGATCGTGATCATCGCGCCGCAGCAACGGGTGCTGCATGCGCTGGACGAGCTGGCTCTCGATCTGCCGTACGTGTTGCTGCACTCACGGTCCAACGACGACCCGCACGAGGTCTTCTTCGACCAGTTGTCCGGGGCCCGGGCGGCGACCCGGCACCTGATCGACCTCGGCCACCGCGACATCTACCACCTGGCCGGCCCGCAGGAGTGGCTCGAGGCCGATGCCCGGATGCAGGGTTTCCTGCTCGAGCTGTCCGACGCCGACCTGTCCGCGACCGCGCCGATCCTCGGCGACTGGACCGCCGACTTCGGCTATCGGGCCGGCCAGCAGTTGGCCTGGCAGGGCGACCTGACCGCAGTCTTCGCCTCCAACGACCAGATGGCGCTCGGCGCGATCCACGCCTTCCGCGACGCCGGCTGGGACGTGCCCGGCCAGGTCAGCGTGGTCGGCTTCGATGACGTACCGGAGGCCCGGCACTTCTGGCCACCGCTGACCACGGTCCGGCAGGACTTCGCCGAGCTCGGCCGCCGCTGCGTCACCCGCCTGCTCGCCCTGGCCGAGCCCCCTGCCGATCCCATCGCCGCGCCGTCCGGCGAGAGCCTGATCCCGCAACTGGTGATCCGCGAATCCTCCGCCCCACCCCCGTCCTAAACCCCACCGCCCCACCCCCGTCCTAACCCGCCGACCCGTCACATCCGCTGCCGTGAAGCCTGTCCTGAGCCTGTCGAAGGGCGGCGTGTTGCAGCGGATGTGACGCCTCGGCCGGGTTCCGGACACAACAACTCGGTCTCCGATCACCGGACCGCTTGACTCCGACCGCCTCGGAGAGTAAGCATGTGACCGGTCACATTGACCGTCACACGCCGGGCCCGGTCGAGAACTCCGATGGGGGATACCGTTCTCGATCTCGCTCCGACGAGTCCATTTCATCGCGGAGGGGATCTCACGTGGAACGTCGTACATTGATCGCTGGAGTGGCCGCCGCCGCGGCCCTGGCGCTGGGTCTGGCCGGGTGCGCGGGTTCGCGGGCCGGTGACCCGGGGGCGCAGCCGCCGCAGGGCGCGGACAACAAGGGTGCGCTGATCGGCGTCGCGATGCCGACCAAGACCTCTGAACGCTGGATCGACGACGGCAACAACGTCAAGGCCAAGCTCGAGGCGCTGGGCTACAAGGTCGAGCTGCAGTACGCCAACGACAAGGTGCCGGACCAGCAGCAGCAGATCGAGTCGATGCTCAACAAGGGCGCCAAGGCGTTGATCGTCGCCTCGATCGACGGCACCGCGCTGTCCCAGCAGCTCGCCGCGGCCGCCGAGGACGGGGTCAAGGTGATCGCCTACGACCGGCTGATCAACGGCACCCCCAACGTCGACTACTACGTCACCTTCGACAACGAGAAGGTCGGCGTGCAGCAGGGCACCTCGCTGCTGCAGGGCCTCGGCATCCTCGACGCCGACGGCAAGGACACCGGCCAGGCCGAGAAGAAGAACATCGAGCTCTTCGCCGGCAGCCCGGACGACAACAACGCGCACTTCTTCTTCGACGGCGCGATGAGCGTCATCCAGCCCTACATCGACAAGGGCATCCTGACCGTCGGCTCCGGTCAGACCGAGTTCTCCCAGGTCGCGATCCAGCAATGGAAGCTGGAGACCGCCCAGAACCGGATGGAGACCATCCTGAACGGCTTCTACGCCAAGGGCGGCAAGAAGCTCGATGGCGTGCTCGCCCCGTACGACGGGCTGTCCCGCGGCATTCTGAACGCGACCAAGGCGGCCGCGATCCCGAATCCGATCGTCACCGGTCAGGACGCGGAGAAGCCGTCGGACAAGCTGATCCTGGACGGTGTCCAGTACTCGACGATCTTCAAGGACACCCGGCTGCTCGGCGGCACCGCGGCCACGATGGTGGACGACCTGATGAACGGCCGGGAGCCGAAGGTCAACGACACCGAGACCTACGACAACAAGGTCAAGGTCGTGCCGTCCTTCCTGCACGAGTCGCACATCGTGACCAAGGACAACCTGATGGAGATCGTCGTCGATTCGGGGTACTACACCAAGGAAGAAGTCGAGTCGGGGCAGTAGGCGTCGGTCAGCGGCGAAGGAGCACATGCGATGAGCGATCACATCCTGGAGATGGTCGACATCAGCAAGACGTTCCCCGGTGTGAAGGCCCTGCAGCACGTCAGTCTCGAGGTGGAGCGCGGTGAGGTGCACGCGATCTGCGGCGAGAACGGCGCCGGCAAGTCCACTCTGATGAAGGTGCTGTCCGGGGTCTACCCGCACGGCAGCTTCGACGGGGCGATCCGCTACGAGGGCGCGCCGGCGTCGTACTCGTCGATCCGGGACTCCGAACGGGCCGGGATCGTGATCATCCACCAGGAGCTGGCGCTGAGCCCTTTCCTGTCGATCGCGGAAAACATCTTCCTCGGCAACGAGCGGTCCCGGGCCGGCATGATCGACTGGAACGCGACCAACGTCGAGGCGGCCAAGCTGCTGCGCCGGGTCGGGTTGTCGGAGAACCCGGCGACCAAGATCACCGATATCGGCGTCGGTAAGCAGCAGTTGGTGGAGATCGCCAAGGCGCTGTCCAAGGACGTCCGGTTGTTGATCTTGGACGAGCCGACCGCGGCGCTGAACGACGAGGACTCCGCGCACCTGCTCGACCTGATCCGGGGGCTCCGGGATGAGGGGATCACCTGCATCATCATCAGCCACAAGCTGAACGAGATCCGCTCCATCGCCGACAACGTCACCATCCTGCGCGACGGCCGGACGATCGAGACGCTGAAGGTGCACGGTGATCATTCCGACGGCGGTGATTCGGACGAGGACGTGTCGGAAGAGCGGATCATCAAGGGCATGGTCGGCCGTGACCTGCAGAGCCGGTTCCCGGACCGGATGCCCGAGATCGGCGACGAGGTGCTGCGGATCGAGGACTGGACCGTGCACCACCCGCTGGAGCACAGCCGGATCGTCGTCGATCATGCCAACCTCAACGTCCGGGCCGGTGAGGTGGTCGGCATCGCCGGCCTGATGGGCGCCGGCCGGACCGAGCTGGCGATGAGCGTCTTCGGCCGCTCGTACGGGCACAACATCTCCGGCCGGATCTACAAGCGGGGCGAGGAGATCCAGCTCCGCACCGTGCAGCAGGCGATCAAGCACGGCATCGCGTACGCGACCGAGGACCGCAAGCGGTACGGGCTGAACCTGATCGAGGACATCAAGCGCAACATCTCCGCCTCGGCCCTGGGCAAGCTGTCCCAGTGGGGCTGGGTGGACAGCAACGCCGAGCGGCTGATCGCCGACGACTACCGCAAGTCGATGCGGATCAAGGCGCCGAACGTCGCCGCGATCACCGGCAAGTTGTCCGGCGGCAACCAGCAGAAGGTGGTGCTGAGCAAGTGGATGTTCACCGACCCGGACGTGTTGATCTTGGACGAGCCGACCCGCGGCATCGATGTCGGCGCCAAGTACGAGATCTACACGATCATCAACCGGCTGGCCGGTGAGGGCAAGGCGATCATCGTGATCTCGTCCGAGCTGCCGGAACTGTTGGGCATCTGCGATCGGATCTATGCCTTGTCGGCCGGCCGGATCACCGGCGAGGTGACCAGCGAGACCGCTGATCCGGAGCAACTGATGCAGTACATGACGAAGGAATCCTGATCGATGAACAAGACTCGGTTGTGCACAGAGCGAGGGGTGGCCTGATGTCGGTCAACACGCCGTCCCAGGAGCAGACGCCGGAGACGATGAAGATCACGCCGCGTCGGCCGCCGACGACCAGCGCCATGGCGTTCCTGGCCAGTCGGCTGCGGCAGGTCGGCATTTTCATCGCCCTGGTGGTGATCATCGCCCTGTTTCAGGGGCTGACCCAGGGCAACCTGCTGACCCCGCGCAACGTGACCAGCATCATCGGCCAGAATGCCTACATCCTGATCCTGGCGATCGGCATGGTGATGATCATCATCGCCGGGCACATCGATCTCTCGGTCGGTTCGGTGGTCGCCTTCGTCGGCGCGATGAGCGGGATCATGATCGTCAGCTGGCACTGGCCGGTCTGGCTCGGCATCCTGGCCAGCGTGCTGGTCGGAGCTCTGATCGGTGCCTGGCAAGGATTCTGGGTCGCCTACGTCGGGATACCGGCGTTCATCGTGACCCTGGCCGGCATGCTCACCTTCCGCGGCCTGACCCAGATGGTGCTGCAGAACGTACCGATCACGCCGTTCCCGCCGGAGTACGCGGAGATCGGCGTCGGCTTCCTGCCCGACCTGGCCGGCGGTGCGTCCGTGTTCGAGCCGCTGACTCTGATCATGGGCTTTGTCGCCGCGGCTGCCCTGCTGCTGCAGAGCATCCGGGAACGGCGGAAGCGGGTGAAACTGGAGCTGGAGGACGAGCCGCTGTGGTGGTTCGTGGTCAAGCTGGCGTTCATGCTGGTCTTCCTACTGGCGATCACCTTCGTGCTGGCCAGCTATCGCGGCATGCCGATCGTGTTGATCATCCTGGCCGTGCTGGTGCTCGGCTACACGGTGGTGATGAACCGGTCCGTGTTCGGCCGGCACGTCTACGCCCGCGGTGGCAATCTGTTGGCCGCGCAGTTGTCCGGTGTGAACACCAAGGCCGTCGACTTCTGGCTGTTCGTCAACATGGGCGTGCTGGCTGCGATCGCCGGCATCGCCTTCACCGCAAGGAGTAACTCGGCCCTGCCCGGTGCCGGTAACGGCTTCGAGCTGGACGCGATCGCCGCCGTCTTCATCGGCGGGGCGGCGGTGACCGGCGGTGTCGGCACGGTGACCGGCGCGATGATCGGTGGTCTGATCATGGGCGTGCTGAACAGTGGCATGCTGCTGTTGGGCCTCGGCTCGGAGGCCCAAGCCTTCATCAAGGGCTTCGTGTTGCTGCTGGCGGTGGCGTTCGACATCTTCAACAAGCGTCGCGCGGCCAACGCCTCGAAGTGATCGCGCTTCGATGTGAGTGAGCAGCGGCGGGCGGTCTCCGGGGGAGTCGCCCGCCGCGCTGCGGGACCTTGATCATCCCCGCCGACCGGCTCAGAAGGTCTCGGTCACCTTCGCCAGCCCACGCGGGGCGTCCGGGTCGGAGCCGCGGGCGATCGCCAGATGCAGTGCCAGCAGCTGGAACGGGATGATCTCCAGCAGCGGCGACACCTCCTCGGCGACCTGGCCGGGCAACGCGTAGCCGGCCGAGGCGGCCTGCACGGCATCGGCCGCACCGACACAGCAGACGTCGGCGCCGAGCTCTCGCAGCCGGGACAGCACCGGCCGCATCGCCTCGCCGCCGGCCCCGCCGTTGATCGTCGTCAGCACCGGAACCTGCCGATCGATCATGGCCAGCGGCCCGTGCAGCAGATCGGCGCCGGAGAAGGCCTGCGCCGACAGATAAGAGGTCTCCATCAGCTTCAGCGCCGCCTCGCGAGCGGTCGGGTACGAGTAGCCACGGCCGGTGCTGACCAGCCGAGACGCGAACCGGTACCGCTCGGCCAGCCGGATGAACTGGTCGTTGTCGTCGATGATCTTGCTGGCCAGGTCGGGCAGCCCGGCCATCGCCGATCCGTCGCCGCCGCGAACGGCGTCGAGCAGCAGATAGAGCGCCATCAGTTGGGTCGTGTACGACTTCGTCGCCGCGACCGCCCGCTCCTCGCCGGCCAGGATGTCGACGTCGAGCTCGGCCGCCCCGGCCAGCGGTGACGCCGGCTGATTGGTCACCGCCAGGGTGAGCGCGCCACAGTCCCGGGCCACCTGCAGCGACTGGATCAGGTCGGGCGATCCGCCGGACTGGCTGACCCCGATCATCAGCGTCTGCCGCAGGTCCGGCCGCGCACCGTACGTGGTCATCGTGGACGGCGACACCAGACCGGCCGGCAACTGGTGCACGATCTCGGTCAGATACTTCGCATAGAGCGCGGCGTGATCACTGGTGCCGCGGGCGACGAACAGCACGAACCGTGGCGCGTACTCCGCGATCCGCCGCGCCGCGACCTGGATCTGGTCCTGACTCTCGGTCAGCAGCCGTCGCCAGGCCTCCGGCTGGTCGGCGATCTCCGCGGCCATCAGGGCCCCCGGTTCGGGCATGGTCCTCCTCTGCGGCGCTCAGACGTGTCCCCGCGGGGACAACCTTGACACACTGATCCGCCCGCGGTGACCAGCACCCAGGTCGCCGCCGAATCCTGACCTTCGGCGACTCCCGGCCTGGGCCGGATCGGCTGCGGAAGTCGCCACAGGTACAGAAACGATCGGGGGTGGGGTTGGCGGGGCCGGTCTGACCAGGACGTCGCCGCTCCAGCTCGGCTGGCCGGCTAGGGATCCGCAGCCCCACCCCTACCCCGCCGGCTGTGGGTGTCGCGCGCCGATTTTGACGTTCCGCGGCTTCGCAACGTCGATCGAGCAGTCACACTCGACGACAGCCATCAGCGCAACCTTCAAATCGTGTCAGTCAGCCCTGCGCGACGCAGCACCGACAGCCGGCCGCGACACCGTCGCCGCGCGCCCCAACCCCCCCCGCTCCTCGATGCGCCTTTCCGCCCGGCAGACCACAATCCGGCAGCCAGAAACCCGGACCAGGGGAACAACCAAACCCCTGATCATGAAAGAACGAGGCTAGTAGCCTGTCGGCCCGTGACGCAGGACGACCCGATGGACCGGCACGGTCCCGAGACCGTCTGGCTCGGCGCGGCTGAGCGGGGTCTGTTGGTCCGGACGCTGGCCGTCCTCGGTTCACTGCTGGTGGTCGCCGGCGTAGCCATGGTGCTGGTGTCTCCGCACTCCGCGGTCGGCTCGGTGATGATCGGCATCGTCGCGGGCGGGCTCCTGATCACGCTGATCTTCATGCTCCGGATGGTGCCCCGATTCCTGACTCGGCAGGGGATCCGGATCGATGAGGCCGGGTTGCTGCTGTTCGCCGAGCCGCGCTGGTGGTTCCGGGGCTGGCGGATCGTGCTGTCTCCGGCCGCTCTCGTCGCCGTGTCGGCGACCCTGCGCAGCACCACGGCTGCCGGCTCCGGCAAGGACGACAGCGCGCTGGCGATCACCGTCACCGAGGCCGTGCCGACCGGCGGCAGCCCGGTCTGGTGCACGGTGGTCGCGCCCGGTGCGACGCCGGCCAACGGCGAGCCGATCAGCGACGACCATCGGCTCTTCCTCGATCTGCCGGAGACCGAGCCGGGCCGGCTCCGGGCGGCGATCGATCGGCTGCGGACCGAGCAGCCACGGACCGCAACGGATGCGCCGCGAACCGAGACCTGGGTGTCGCTGCGGATCGGGAGGGTGGTGCTCTGGGGTGTCGCCGTCCTGGTCGGCCTGGCGGTCAGCCAGCTGCCGCTCTGGTCCTACGTCGCCTCCGGGACCTCGACCGGCTGGGCCGATCCCTTCCTGCTGGTGCCGGCCGGCCTCTCCGTCCTGGTGCTGTTCTTGGCGATCGGCTCCGCGCCTGCGGCATTGACCCGGCAGGGCGTCGCGGTCGGCCCGGCCGGGATCGAGCTGCGCCGGGAGCGCTGCGGCTGGTCACCGGGCAGCGGCTGGCGGCTCGGCTGGTCGGACCTGCGGGCGTTGTCCGGGGTCTTCCCCGACCCGGGCCCGCCGGTCGACATCGAGGACCAGCCGGCCAAGGATCGCGGACCGGCCACGGTGCTGGAGTTGATCTTGGACGGCAGCCCGGAGCAGCCGCCGCTGCCCCGGTGGGCGCGGGTGGTGCCGCCGGGGGTGCAAGCCCGGCGTCGAGTCGCCGATCGGCCACGATTGATGATCATGACCGGCAACGCGGCGTCGGCCGAACAACTCCGTTACCTGATCTCCCGGCGGGTGCGAGAGGTTGAGGAGGACGAGCCGAACGAGGCGGTACGGATGGTCCGCTGGATCCCCGTGCCGCGTCGCGGGCTCGCGCGGATGATCATCGCAGCGGCACTGTTGATCTTGGTCGCGATCGGTTGGCTGGCCTGGGGGCTGCGGCCGATGGCGAATCCGCCGGCCTGGCAGCAGGCGATCTGGCCGGCGGTGCCGCTGCTGGCCGGCGCGGGCCTGGCCTGGATCGCCGGGTGGTTGTTGCCGGCCCGGCTGGCGCCCAGCGGGATCCAGGTCGAGCCGGCCGGTCTGCAGCTGGTCCGGGAGCGGTTCCTCTGGTCGATGGACCTGCGCAGCCGGCTGCCCTGGAGTGCGCTCGGGGAGCTCCGGGTGCTCCAGGTGTTCTCTCCGGCCGGGCTGCCACACGGATCGCCGGTCGAGCAGGCCGTCGACCTGGAGTTGATCATGCCGGCGGCGGGTCGACTGCCGCACTGGGCGCTGCCGGCGCGGGCCGGCACCGGTCAGCGGGTCCGGGTGCTCACCGGCGACCGGGCCGCGGCCGAGCTGGTCCGAGCGGTCGGCGAGGTGCGGCCGGCGGCATGATCATCGGGCTTCCCGGGCCAGGAAGCCGATCACCACCGCGGTCCACCAGAAGACCTGGGACGCGCCGGCCAGGATCAGCCCGAACAACATCAACTGGCGCGGCGGGTTTTCGCCCCAGCTGCGGAGCCGCCGGCCGGCGGCCAGGGCGAACACGCCGACCGCGGCAGCGCCGGCGACGGCACCGATCTTGATCAAGGTCGTCGGGGAGCTGAGTTGCGGGCTGAGCAGCATGCCGCTGAGGCACAAGCCGATCAGCCCGCACCAGGTCAGCGCGGTGGCCCGATGGGCGTGGGTGATCATGTCGGTCAGGGTGGCCCGGCCGCGCAGCCAGAGCAGCCCGTACCAGTCGATGCTGAGCACGGCGCCGAAGCCGACCACCAGCGAGCCGAGATGGACGAACAGGACCACCAGCCGGGCGGCTTCCGGCAGGCTGACCAGGGACGATGCCGCCGACGTGCCGATCACGAAGGCGACGGCGAGCAGGGTCAGTCGGATCTCGGCAGCGGTAACCAGGACCGGACGGAGGTCCAGTTCAAGCGCCATCCTCAACTCCCCCGAGTCGCGTGATATCAACCCGAATAGTTGCACATTCGGGCCGCGGGTGGAATGGAGCCGACCTGGTGAGACGCCTGGACACGCCGGCGCCGGATGACCAGGTGGTTGATCATCCGGCGCGCAACGGCCATTTCCAGGACGAATGCAGCTCTAGTGCCCTGGCACGTGAGTTCGTTACCTAATTCAGCGCGCTGAAGCGGCGAGCTGCTGCGTTGTCGTCAGTCGATGTAGGCACCACTACGCCTCCCTCCTCCGCCTGGCAGCTCACCACTTCATCCCACTGACTCAGGCAACGAACTCACGTGCCAGGACACTAGTGCTTGATCTCCTTCTCCGCCCCGGCTCCGGTCAGTGCCCGGACCGACAATTCGTCGTACCTCAGCTGACTGGTGGTGTCCTTGCTCAGGATGGTGCCGAGGAAGCCGCAGAGGAAGCCGATCGGGATCGACACCAGGCCCGGGTTGTTCAGCGGGAACCAGGCGAAGTTGACGCTCGGGATCAGTGACGTCGGTGCCCCGGAGACGACGGGGGAGAAGAACACCAGGCCGACCGCGGCGATCAGACCGCCGTAGATGCTCCAGGTGGCGCCGGAGGTGTTGAACCGACGCCAGAACAGGTTGTAGATCAAGGCCGGCAGGTTGGCTGAGGCAGCGACCGCGAAGGCCAGCGCGACCAGGAACGCGATGTTGAGTCGCTGCGCCGGGATGGACAGCGCGATCGCGATCGCGCCGATCACGAAGGCCGCGATCCGGACCACGATCAGCTCGGTCCGCTCGCTGGCCCGGCCTTTCATGATCACGTTGGCGAACAGGTCGTGGGCCACCGAGGAGGCCGAGGTCAGCGTCAGCCCGGCCACCACCGCCAGGATGGTCGCGAAGGCGACTGCGCCGATCACCGCCAACAGGATCGAACCGCCGAGCGTGTCGCCACCACCGGCGGCCTGGGCGAGCAGTGGCGAAGCCAGGTTGCCGGACGACGTCTTCACCGGGCTGCCGTCGCCGGTGTCCAGCAGGGCGGCCGCGCCGAAGCCCAGCACCAGCGTCATCAGATAGAAGGAGCCGATCAGCCCGATCGCCCAGAGCACCGACTTGCGGGCGGCCTTGGCGGTCGGCGTGGTGTAGAACCTGATCAAGATGTGCGGCAGGCCGGCGGTGCCGAGCACCAGAGCCAGACCGAGGGACAGGAAGTCGAACTTGCCGACCAGGGTCTTGCCGTACAACTGGCCGGGTTGCAGGAACGCCTCGCCCTTGCCGGTGTTCTCGGCCGCGGCGCCGAGCAGCGCGGACAGGTTGAATCCGAACTGGGCCAGCACCAGGATCGTGATCAACAACGTGCCGATCATCAACAGCACGGCCTTGACGATCTGCACCCAGGTGGTGCCCTTCATGCCGCCGAGGGTCACGTAAACGATCATCAGGATACCGACGGCGACGATCACCAGGTTCTTCAGCAGCGGGCTGTCGACGGCCAGCAACAGCGCGACCAGGCTGCCGGCGCCGACCATCTGGGCCAGCAGATAGAAGATCGACACCACAATGGTCGAGCTCGCCGCGGCGGCCCGGACCGGCGCCTGGCGCATCCGGAACGCCAACTGGTCGGCCATCGTGTATTTGCCCGAGTTGCGGAGCAGTTCGGCGACCAGCAGCAGGGCGATCAGCCAGGCGACCAGGAAGCCGATGGAGTAGAGGAAGCCGTCGTAGCCGTACAAGGCGATCGAGCCGGAGATGCCGAGGAACGAGGCGGCCGACATGTAGTCACCGCTGACCGCGAGGCCGTTCTGGAAGCCGGAGAAGCCACGCCCACCGGCGTAGTAGTCGGCCGCGTTCTTGGTGTGCCGGGATGCCCAGAAGGTGATGTAGAGGGTGAGCGCGACGATCACCAGGAACAGGGCGATGGTGAGGAAGCGATTGCTCTCCGTCGCCATCGGAATGATCGTGATCATCGAAGATCCCCCGCCTTCTCGCTCTCGTACTGTTCGTTGAGCTGATCGGCCAGCGGATCGAGCGACTTGCCGGCATGCCTGGCGTACATGATCGCGATCACGAACGTCGATGCGAACTGCAGCAGGCCGAAGACCAGCGCCACGTTGACATGGCCGACCAGCCGGACGTTCATGAAATCCCGGGCCCAGTTGTTGCAGATGACGTAGGCGATGTACCAGACCATGAAGACGATCGTCGCCACCAGCGCGAAGCCGAGATAACGGCGCTTGAGTTCACCGAACTCCTGACTCCGCGCGATGCTGGCATAGGCATGTGCCTCGCCGGATTCTTCGTCCGGACCCGGCCCCGGACCTGTTGGCTGAACCACGAATGACCTCCCACTGAAGCGAGGTCGCGAGCCACCGATGGACCGCAACCATGCCGACCAAGATCGACAGTATCGTCCGCCTTCGCGGTTGGCCAGCGTCGACGGCACAGGTCGGCCGGGAACCGGGTTTCGGCCGCCCGCTACAGCCGGATCTGGACACCCTCCTCGGCCTCGGCCGGGTTGAGCTGCGAGTGATCAACTACCGCCCGCCAGCAGGAGATCTGGTACGGCAGCATCAGCGGCTCCGGCGGCCGGGCGACGGAGACATAGAGCTCGTCGACCTGGGCCAGCAACTGGTCCCGTTCCGCGACGGGGAGCTGGGCCGTCGCCGGGCGGCGCTGCACCATCTCGCGAAGATCGTCCCGGTCGGCCGGCACCCAGTTGCGGAAGTTCTTCCGGGTCACCTCGGCGAAGTAGGGGCTGTCGGTGATCCAGTCGATGGAGTCCGCGCCGTAGTCGCCGGCCATCGCGTCGGGATCGTACTTCTGCAGCAGCGCGGCCAGCCGCTGCACCCAGGGCACCGTGTCGTCCCGGGTGACGTACAGGGCGGACAGGTGGCCGCCCGGTCGGAGCACCCGCGCGATCTCGGACAGGGCCAGGCCGGGGGCGAACCGGTGCAGCGTCTGGGCCGCGGTCACCACGTCGAAATGACAGGCCAGGAACGGCAGCGACTCGACCTGGCCGACGACCACCGGGCCTGCCTCGCGCAGGGCCAGCCGCCTCGCCGCCGCCTCGCTCCGGTCCAGGCAGCAGACCCGGTGCCCGGCCTGGTGCAGCATGCCGGCCAGCCCGCCGCGGCCGGTGCCGACGTCGAGCACCAGGGCGGGCCGATCGCCGACCATCCACGCCGGTGCCTCGGCCGGATACGGGGTCGGTCGGCTGGCACGCATGGTGCTGACTGTAGTGTCCGGACCCTGGTGAGGACCGTTTCTGCAGGTCAGATGGCATTGATCGGTCCGGCCGTGTCGCTCCGCCCCGCTGCCGGCCGGCGGTCGCGAAGCGGGAAACTGGAGCCATGACTGCCGAACGTCGGGACGGGTCCGATCCGCTGGTCGCCCTCGCCGTCCTGGAGGGAGTGCCGTCGGCGGTCGCGGCGGCGCGGGACGCGGTCGATGCGGTGCTCCGGGACCGCGGCCGGCGCCGGATCACGGCGGAGCAGCGGGCCTGGTCGCTGCTCGACGGCGCGCGGGCCAACGCCGCGTTGTCGGCGGATCCGGAGCGGTTGCTGCCGGGCGCGATCCGGCTGTCCGGCGAGCTGCACGAGCTGGCCGGCATGATCCTGCGAGCGCCGGGTCAGGCTCTTGCCCGAGCGCACACCCTGGTGGCGCACGGACTGGTGCCGGACGAGCAGCTGGGGCGGATCCGGCCGGCCGCGACCGACCGGATGGCCGGGCTGCAGCGGCTGTTGACGACCCCGACGGAGGCGCCGGGGCTGGTGTTGGCCGCCATCACGCACGCGGAGGTGGCCACGGTCGCCCCGTTCGGATTCGGCGACGGGTTGGTGGCTCGGGCGGTCGAGCAGGCGGTGTTGATGGCCCGCGGGGTGGATCCGGAAGGCGTCGTCCCGGTCTGCTCGGGGCATCGGGAACTGGCCGAGGAGTACGCCGGTCGACTGTCGGGCTACGCGGACGTCTCCGGCGTGGGTCCCTGGATCTCCTATTGCGCTCGCGCAGTGACCCAGGCCGCGGACCGGCTGGGCGCCAGGCTCACTCGCTCCGCCTGACCTGGGTCGTCGCGGTGCTGCCGCGACTGTTGTCGGCCGACGCCGGGAGTGGGATCGGCCAAAGGTCCTGGACGTTGTAACGGCGCCCGCTTTGCAGCGGGCGCCGCCAGGCACGACAGCTCCGAGTGACCAAGCGCGCACTGCCCATAGAGTTGGCCAAGGCGCGTGCCCTCTCAGCGACGGGCCGCCCGATGGCGCAACTACCCATGAAGGTTGGTGATCCTCGCGTGGGTGCTCGGTTGTCGTGCGAGGAATCAGGCTCGCTGGTGCCAACTGTCCGGGACGATCCGGGAAGATCGTTTCTCGAAAACTTGGTGCCCGCGAGTCCTTTTCCTTGTTGACATTTGTACCCCGAAACCGCCGCAATGAAAAGACCTTGTTGACCAGCAATTTTGTCCTCCGCTGAGTTTCACCGATGGAACTTCTCGACACGGTTCGATCGCTGGTCGGCCGCGTTGTCGATCGCAGCACCGGGGGCGCCGTGGAGTTGGCATTCATGATCAACTTCGCAGAGTTGATCATGGTTCCGAGGGATTGGATGCGCGGGGTTCTCCGATCATTCTGATCCAGCCGTGGACTTCCGGCGGGGCCGCACCTCGGGCAAGGTACGCCGAGTGCGACGAACCCCGGCCTCGCAGAGCCTGGGCAGTACCGATCGACACTCTCTCGGCGGGCAGCCGAACACGGGGTAGATCGCTGTCACCGGCCGCCCCAAGGACCTGCAGCACGGTCTGATGCCGGTGCGACGGGACCAGTCTGACCGCGATCTTCCTGCGGAGGTCGGGTTGTCCACAGCCAGGGCCGAGGCAATCTCGTTGTCCACAGATTCTCTTCGCCGCCGACCCAGCCGGCCCCGGCGGCACAGAGTCATCGGCATGAGAGCCGAACCTCCCCGGTCCCCGCACGTCGTGGTGTTGGCCACGGACCCGGACCTGCTGGACCGAGTCCTGGCCGTCGCCGCCGCTGCCGGTGTCGAGCCCCGGGTGCTGCCCGATCCCGGCGCGATCCGTCCCCTGTGGGCGATGGCCGACCTGGTGATAGTCGGGGTCGAGGTCGCTCCCCGGCTGGCGACGATGGCCCTGCCGCGCCGAGACGACGTGTTCCTGGTCGCGCCCGACGATGCGGGTGCCGGGACCGCCGACTGGTCGGGGCCGCTGGGCGCGGCGGTGGTCCTGCTGCCCGGTGGCGCGACCTGGTTGACGACGGCGATCGCCGACGCGGGCGGCGGCCGGGCCGGCGCGAGTCGGTTGGTCGCGTTCGTCGGCGGTTCGGGCGGGGCTGGGGCGTCGACATGCGCCGCCGCGCTCGCGTACCAATCGGCCCAGTTGGGCCGGTCGACGTTGTTGATCGACGGCGACCCGCGGGGCGGTGGGATCGACCTGCTGCTCGGCGCGGAGGGTGAGCCGGGCTGGCGGTGGCCACGGCTCGATCGGGCCCAGGGGCATCTCGGGCAGCTCGCCGGCCAGCTGCCGCGGGTCGACGGCGTCGATCTGCTCTCGATGGCACGGGTCGGCCCGCTGCCGACCGACCTGCCGAGCGAGCTGTCGGCGGACGCGGTGAAGGCGGTGCTGCTGGCGGGTCTCCGCGACTACGACCTGGTCGTCGCCGATCTGCCACGACCACCGACCGACGCCGGTGCCGAGGTGCTGCGCCGAGCCGACCATACCTATCTGGTCGTTCCCGGAGACGTCCGCGGGCTTGCGGCGGCCCGGCAAACGGCGGCCGAGCTGAGCGGTCTGTGCTCCGGTGTTGCGGCCGTGCTGCGGCTGCGACCCGGCGGCCAGGTGGACGCGACGACGGTGCAGGACGGCCTCGGGGTCGAGGTCGCGGCCGCCCTGCGGGACGAGCCGGCCGTGCTGCGTGCGGCCGATCGAGGCGAACCGCCCGGCCGGTCGGCCCGCAGTTCCTTGGCCAAGGCCTGCCGGTTGCTGCTCGACCAGGTGGCCGATTCGGACGAGCCGGCCGGTCCGCGACGGTCGACGACGCCGGCCGCTGACGGCCGGGCGGCCTGATCGGAGTCGGGCATGAGCACAGTCGAGTTGGAGCCGATCCGCTCCCGGCTGGCCGGGTTGGGGCGGGAGCACACGCCGGCCGACGTCGCGGCGGCGCTGCGCGCCGAGGGCACCGTGGTGACCGACTCGGTCCTGCTGGAGACGGTCGAGGTGCTGCGCCGGGACAGCGTCGGTGCCGGGATCCTCGAGCCGCTGCTCCGGTTGCCGGGCATCACCGATGTCGTCGTCAACGGTCCCGGCGAGGTGTACGTCGACCTCGGCGACGGGCTGCGTCGGACGGAGTTGACCTTCACCGACGAGGCCGAGGTGCGACGCTTGGCCCAGCGGCTCGCCGCCTCGGTGGGCCGGCGGCTGGACGACGCAGCGCCCTATGTGGACGCCAGACTCGCGGACGGGACCCGGGTGCACGCCGTGCTCGGCACCCTGGCGGCGCCGGGCACCTGCCTGTCGCTGCGGATCCCGGCCGACCGGTCCTTCTCGCTGGCCGACTGTGTGGCCTCCGGCTCGGTCAGCGAGGCCGCGGCAGACCTGCTGATCAGGATCGTCGAATCCAGGTCGGCCTTCCTGGTCAGCGGCGGCACCGGGTCGGGCAAGACCACCCTGCTGGCCGCGTTGCTCGGTCTGGTTCCGGGGACGGATCGGATCGTGATCGCGGAGGACTCGCGTGAGCTCGCACCGCACCATCCGCACGTGGTCCGACTCGAGGGCCGGCCGGCGAACGCCGAGGGAGTCGGCACCGTCACCTTGACCGACCTGGTCCGGCAGGCGTTGCGGATGCGACCCGACCGGCTCGTCGTCGGCGAGGTGCGGGGTGCCGAGGTGTGCGACCTGCTGGCGGCACTGAACACCGGTCACGAGGGTGGCTGCGGCACGGTGCACGCGAACGCCGCGACCCAGGTGCCGGCTCGGCTCGAGGCGTTGGCGGCGCTGGGTGGGATGGACCGGTCGACCCTGCATGCCCAGCTCGCCGCGGCAGTCGAGCTGGTGATCCACCTGGTCCGGGATCGGACGGGCCGCCGCCGGGTGTCGGAGATCGCCACCCTGGCCCAGGATCCCGGCACCGGACTGGTGGCCGCCACCCCCGCGCTGATCTTCGACCGGGCCGGGCAGCCGCGCCGCGGTCCCGCGGCAGCTCGCCTGGAGCAGCTGTTGGAGCGATCATGATCATGCTCAGTGTGGCGCTGGCCGGTCTGGCCGCGTATCTGATCATGCCGGCCGTCGGGGGCCGCCGGGCGCTCCGCCGGCTGGCCGAGCTGGAGCCGGCGCCGGCGGCGGTCGGACGATCACGACGGTGGCTGCTCCTGGTGCCCGGTTGCCTCATCGTCCTGGTGCTCGGTTTCATGATTGACGGGGCTCGGGGCGCGGTGTACGCGGCCGTCGTCCAGATCGTCGTCGGCCTCACGTTCCGGCTGGCCACCGGCGGTGGGCGGCGACTGCTGGCGGTCCGGGCCGAGGCGGAGATCGCGGAGGCCTGCCGTGCGTTGGCGGCGGAGGTCCGGGTCGGCAAGATCCCCGCGGAGGCGCTCACCGCGGCCGCGGCTGATCATCCGATCCTCGCCGAAGCGGATCGGGTTCATCGGCTGGGCGGGGACGTGGTGCGGAGCTGGCGGGCCCGAGGGGTTCGGCCCGGCCATGCCGGCCTGCTCGACCTCGCCCGTGGCTGGGGACTGTGCCAGGCGACCGGTGCCCCGCTGTCGGCCGCGCTGGATCAGATCGCCGACAACCTGGTGTCCGACCAGACGATCCGGATGATGGTGGCGGGCGAGCTCGCCGCGCCGCGGGCGAGCGGCAAGATCATGGCGGTGCTGCCGTTGCTCGGCATCGGGCTGGGCTATCTGATCGGCGGCGACCCGGTGGCCTTTCTGTGGCAGGAGCCGATCGGCTGGGGCTGCTTGCTGGTCGGGGCGTCGCTGGCCGCCACCGGCATCCTGTGGATCGACGGCCTGGCCGGCCGGGCCGAGCACGGCTGACCGGAGCGAAGACGATCGCCCGGATCGGGCAGAACGGAGGACCCGATGGTCTGGATGATCTTGTCGGCGGGCCTGGCCGGGCTCGCGGTGTGGCTGGCGGTGCGCGCACCGCAACAGCGGCTGGCCACGGTTGGGGGTGATCACGACCGCCCCGATCGGTTCCGCTGGCTGCGTCGCGCGGTGGCCGGCCGCAGCGGTGCACCGTCCCTGCGGTTGCGCGGAGCGGTCGGTGCCGGCCTGGGGCTCGCGGTGATCATGATCGGGCAGGCCCAGGCCGCCGAGCTCGGGCTGCTGATCTTGATGCCGGCCGCGGTCGTGGGCTTCGGAGTCGTCGTACTGACCGGCTGGGTCGAAACCGGCACCAGCCGGCGGCGACGGCAGCGATTGATCATGGAACTGCCGCAGGCGCTGTCCCTGCTCGGTGCCGCGGTCGGTGCCGGCCTGCCGCTGCGGACCGCGACCCGGCACGTCGCCGCCGGTCAGTCCGGCCCGGTCGCGGATGATCTTGACCGGGTGCTGGCGGAGATCGAGCTCGGCCGGCCGGAAGGCGAAGCCTGGCGTGACCTCCGGCAGGACCCGGTCTGGGCTCCGATCGCGGTCGACCTGGCCCGGTCCGTCGAGTCGGGCACCCGGCTCGCCGAGGGACTCCGGCGGCACGCGGAGCTGGCGCGACGGCGGCGCCAGGCGTCGATCGAGATCGTGGCGCGCGGCGTCGGTGTCCGCTCCGTGCTGCCCCTGATGGCCTGCTTCGTGCCGGCGTTCATCCTGATCGGCATCGTCCCGACCATCGCCTCGGCGCTGCTCAAGGCGTTCGGCTGAGAGTGGCGGTGATTGCTCCGGCCGTACCCGCCGCTGCCGCAGGCCGCTCCACTGAATCCGAGAGCTGCGAACAGCGAGCCGCCGTAAACCGGCTTGCTCTGCTGCGCGCCGCCCGCGAGTGTGATCGGGACGATTCGATTGATGGCGGTGATCAACGGTGTCCCGAACACCACAGCTCAGCGACCCTGCGGTCGAAGCTCTGGCCGCGCGATTGTTCGAGCGCGGCCGGGTCGCTGTCACGCGCGTGGCGACCCCAGGGATGGAGACCCAGGCATTCAGGGTCACCGACGGCCGGAAGGTCGGGTGCCTGCGGATCGGCGCCGACATTCGCGGCTTCCGCAAGGACGCCTGGGCCCACACGACCTTCGGCTCGGTCGTGCCGGTGCCGGCGGTCCGAGACGTCGGCGAACTCCCGGACGGCGCCGTCTACTGTCTGACCGACTGGGCTCCCGGATCGACGCTTCAAGATCTTTCCCCGGATGAGGTTCGTCGGGTCACCCCGAACGTCTTCGCCGCCTGGTCGTCACTGCAGACCGCTGCGATCGACGCCACGGCCGGGTTCGGAGTCCTCGATCCCGAAACGATGGCCGCTCCATACCGGACGCAGCAGGACCACCTTCGGGCCGAACTTGATCCGGCTCGGCGATGGCCTGCCGACTGGGTCGAGGCCCATTCGGCGGCTGTGGCGACGGTGCTGGAGCACTATCGATCCCTGATCGACAGCTGTCCGGATCAACGGGCGTTCGTCCACGGCGACTGGGGGACCAACAACCTTCTCGTCGCTGACGGCCGGGTCACCGCGGTGCTGGACTGGGGGACCGCCGGCGTCGGTGATCCGATCGAGGACGTCGCGGGACGCTTCTGGGCCTTCTGGCCGGCCGTGTCGACCTGCGTCACGGAATTGGCCGACTATGCAGACGGACGCCTCGGTAAGCTGCCCGACTACCGGGAACGGGTTCTGTGCCACGACCTCCGAACGGGCATCAGCGAGATCACCAGCAGCCTCGCCGACGACGATCTCGCCTTCGCCGACCGCTGCCTGAGCAGGTGTCTCGAACTCTTGGCGGAGTAGGTCCGCCCGACGTCCCAGTGAAGACACGCTCGGCTGCTGGAGCCGTCGACCGAGCCGGGACAGCTGCCGCGACCCTGGTAGATCCCCGCGACTGTCGCAGGGGTCGCATCAGCCGACAACGGTCGCGTCGGCGGACGCGGCGATCTGGCGGGATCAATGAAACCCGACGAAGCGCCCGGGTCCTCGACAAGCAGGAGCCCCGTTGTCCACAGCCTCAGTGTTGTCCGCCCGGTCATCAACAGATATTCCGCGACCCCGAACGATCCGGTCGGATTCGCACAGACTCCTCGGCGTATCCGCGGTGGATGCGGCATCGGTCGGCGTCCGAGCGATGCGTGATGGAAGGAGCAGAAATGTCGGAGATCATGGTTCGTCCCTGCACCGAGCTGGTGCCGGCGGCCCACAACCCGGCGACGACCGGCGGGGCCGTCAGTCGACGTGATGAGCGCGGACTGGTCAGTGCCGAATGGGTACTGGGCATCGTCGCCGCGGCGGCGCTGGCCGGCGTGCTGTTGTCGATCGTCACCAACGGTGAGGTCGAGAAGTCGCTGGTGGCCGTCGTGCTGGACATCATCGGCAGGCTGACCGGTCTGCTGAATCGGTGATCGGACCGGCCGTGCCGAGGATCGAACGCATTCGATGTCGATCTTGGTCGCCGTCGACGCGGAGCGGCATGGGCCGGTCGGGGGATCGCGGGATGGTGACGGCGGAGCTGGCCGTCTCCATCCTCGCGGCCCTCGCCCTGCTGATCATGCTCAGCTGGGGCATCGTGTTGATCATGCTGCAGCTGCAGTGCGCAGACACGGCCGCGGAAGTGGCCCGACAGGCGGCTCGAGGTGACGAGGCCGGCGTCGACCGCGCCAAACGGGATGCCCCAGAAGGCTCGGTGATCACGATCGATCAAGCCGGCGGGACCACCACCGTGCAGGTCCGATTCACCGCGCAGTCACTCACCAAGCTGATGCCGGCGGTGCCACTGACCGCGTCGGCGAAGGTGGTCACCGAGCCGGGCGAGTCCGGCTGATTCGCGCAGCGGAAGGGACGTGATCACAACCAGCAGAACGAGGAGAGGTCGGCATGATCGAAAACCGTCGAGAAACGAAAGCAGCGTTTGGTCCGGCTGGATCAGGAGCTCCCGGCGCACCCGACGGGGCGGCCGGGCCGAGCCGGGGGCCCCGGTGGTCGACTTGAGCGGCATGACCACGACTCGTCCCGTGGCGTGGCCGGGTGGTGCGAGTCCGGTCAGTGGTCTGCCGGGCGTGCGGCCCGCGGCTTCGGTCGAGCGGGGCTTCGACGGCCGGACGGGCGGTCTGGCGGGATCTGGCGGAGCGGCTCCGAGTCGCGGTCCGGGGTCGTTGTGTGGTGCAGGTTCGAGTCGCGGTCGGGTGGCGTCGGGTCAATTGCGCTCGGTCGGTGCTGTGGCTTCAGAGGGTGCCGGCCCGACCATCCGGCAGCTGGACAGCGAGTCTCGAGCTTTGGCCACGGCGGTTCCGTCCCGGCGTACCAGACGACAGCGCGACGAGCGGGGCGGTGGCACGATGCTCATGATCGGCGTGATGATCGTGATCACCGTGCTGGCCATGACCGGCACCTGCGTTGCCGTCTATGCCGTCGCCGTCCATCGCGCTCGAGCGGCCGCCGATCTCGCCGCGCTGAGCGGCGCGGTGGCTTGGTCGGGTGGGGAGGACGCCTGCACTGCGGCCCGGACGATTGCGCGAGCCAACGGGACGGCGCTGGCGGAGTGTGATCAGGTCGGTGATCGGATCGACTTCGTGATCACCGTCCAGGTCGAGCATCAGGTGCCGTCGATGCTGCTTCCGGGGCTGCCGAGGACGGTGAGCGCCAAGGCCCACGCCGGTCCGGTCACACCACCTCGGTGAGTCGAGTTGTCAGATCTCAGTTGCGTCATGGACAACTCAGTTCTGACAGGGTCGGCCTGGGGAGACACCCGCGGCAGTCCCGGTTTCAGGGGCACGACAGCATCCATCCCGCCATGATCACAGTGCTTCGAACGAGGAGGCGAAAAGGACTGGCAGCGGGAGTCGATCATGGTTAGCGTCGGATCTCGTGACGGATTCCCTGTTCGGTGACCCGAGGTTCGCGCCACTGTACGATCACTTCGAGGGTGAGCGACCGGACCTGGATGTGTATGCGGCCATGGTCGACGAGTTCGATGTCAAGACGTTGCTCGACGTTGGCTGCGGGACCGGAGTCTTCGCCTGCATGATGGCGCTGCGCGGTGTCTCGGTGATCGGCGTCGATCCGGCCGAAGCGTCGCTGGACGTGGCCCGGACGAAAGCCGGCGCCGAGCGGGTGCGGTGGATCCATGGTGACGCGACCGGGCTGCCGGAGCTCGAGGTCGACCTGGCGATCATGACCGGGAACGTCGCGCAGGTGTTCCTGACCGACGAGGACTGGCTGGCCACGTTGCGCGGTATCCATGCGGCGACGCGGCCCGGCGGCCTGCTGGTGTTCGAGATCCGCGACCCGGCCAAGCGTGCCTGGGAGTCCTGGACCTGGGAACAGACGTTCCAGCGGATCGAAGTGGACGGCGTCGGCACGGTCGAGTCGCAGGACGAGGTGACCTCGGTCGACGGACAGCTCGTCACGATGCGGTCGGAGAACCGGTTCCTCGCCGACGGGAGGGTGCTGTCCGGCTCGTCCACGCTGCGGTTCCGCGGCAAGGAGGAGATCGAGCAGTCGCTGGCCACGGTCGGCTATGCGGTGGCTGAGATCAGAGACGCTCCGGACCGTCCGGGGCGCGAGTTCGTCTTCGTCTGTATTCGTTCATGATCAGGTACGAACTCCGCGATGATGATGATGATGAGGCGCGGCCCATCGCACCGGAGACCCGCGTCGGTGATCCGGCGTCGCGCCGGTCCCGGTGATCGAATCGCTGATCGACGCCCGCTGAATGCGCGCAGTGCCCGCCGCGGGCTTCGGTGGCAGCGTCGACCTGAACCGAGGCTCAGCCAGGGCAGCGTGAACGCTGGCGTGGTCCGGGTCGAGCAGCTCCGTGGGTCGGTGGTGATGATCCTCGTCAGCTGATGAGGATCTCCGATGTGGAAGCCGGGAAGGGTGAGTTGATCAAGGGCCGCTTGATCACTTCTCGGTGTCGTCTCCGGTCAGCTCATCGGCCTCGTCCAGCAGCCGACGGCGTTCTTCTGCCGTCGTGACGGGCTGGTCGTCCGCACGATCGCGGTGCGTCCGCCGCCCGCCCCGGTCGGCCTTGCTCGACGAATCCGGATCGTCTGATCCACGGCCGCGCGGCGACCTGTCAGCCGGGTCCGAATCCTTGGCCGACGTCGATCCGGCGGACGAGTTCGGGCGGTGCTCGGCATCGGTTGCGGTATCGGTCGGACCGGACCGTTCGGTCTTCGATTCCTTCGCCGATCCGGTGTCACCGCTCTTGGCCGTCGAAGCGCCGACCGGCTCGCGCTCCCCTTTCGTGGCGGCGTCGCTGTCGCTCTTGGCGCCCGGACCGGTCTTGGCCGATTCGTTCGCCGAGCTCTTGCCCTTCGTGGCGGTGCCACTTCCGGGCGCGATCGGCTTCGTCCGAGCGCCGGCCGCGGCCTTGAGGGCGCGGATCTCCTTCTGTTGGGCCCGCATCCGCAGGATCCCGGTCCACAACAGCCAGCCGGCGACGGCGAGCACCAGCATGGTCACCGCGCCGGTGACGTAGACGCCCGTGATGTTCGCCGGGATCCTGGCCACGAAGACCTGAAGATCGAACGCCTGCGGATTACCGATGATGATCGCGATGGTGAAAACGATCACCAGGAGGATCAGCACCACAGCTACCGGAATCATGCCGGCCATTATGGACCTCCACCGCCCGCGGATGCCCTGCGACGCGGCGGACCCGCGGCCGCAGAGATGATCGGGCACCGGTGATTGTCGCGAAATCGCTTGGTCCGGAGCAATTGAACGTTTCAGGGCCGGTTACCACTCGGTACGCAGTGAATTTGCGACAACCGGCCTCAGCGCTTTTCCGGCGCAGGCCCGAGCAGCCGGGTGAGCACCCGGCCGGCGCCGGCCTTGTCCAGCGGGTTGTTCCCGCGGCCGCACTGGGCCGAGACCACGCAGGCGGGGCAGCCGCCGAGGCATCGGCAATGATCAACGCGATCGGCCGCGGCGCGGACCAACTCCTCACCCGCCAGGTACGCCAGCCGGGCGAAGCCGGAGCCGCCGGCATGCGTGTCGTGCAGGAACACGGTCGGCTTCCCGGTGTCGGCGTGGGCGACGGCCGAGACCCCGGAGACGTCGCCGCGGTCGCACCGGGCGAACAGCGGCAGCAGCCCGACCAGGGCGTGTTCGGCGGCATGGATCGCGGCTCCGGCCTGGACACCGTCAAGATCATCATCGTCGAGCGGAACGACCCACCAGGCCGCTGCGGTCCGCATCCGGTGCTCCGGCAGCTCCAGCGGAGTCGAATCCCAGACCGTGCCGGTCAGTTCGTCCCGGCGCAGATAGCCGGTCACCTGGGAGATCACGTCCACCCGGCCGAGATGCCGGCGGCCGATCCCCGACGGGGTCGCTTCCCGATCATCGACGATCTTCACCTGCTGCGACACCTGCGGCTGGGTGAAATAGCCCGGCCGCTCCGGATGGACCATCGCCTCGCCGGCGTCGAGATCGAGGTCTTCGCACAGATAGGTCTCACCCTGGTGCAGATAGATCGCCCCGGGATGTACGACGGCGTCGGCGGTCGCCCGGTCCGCGTGGCCGAGCACCCGGCCGGTGGAACTGTCCACGATCTCCACCGGCCGGCCGCCGATCGACCGGAGATCGATCTTGTCGACGGCCCGTTCGGCCCGGGTCCAATAGGCGCCGTCCGGCCGGCGGCGCAGCACGCCGTGATCACAGAGCCCGCTGATCAAGGCCGGGGCGGTCGGCCCGAAGTAGGCGGTGTCGCGCGCGGTCAACGGATATTCCTGCGCGGCCGCGGTGAGCTGCGGCGCCAGGATGTAAGGGTTCTGGGCATCGAGCACGACCGGCTCCGGCGGCGCCTCGAACAGCTCGTCCGGATGATCGGCGAGGTATTGGTCCAGCGGATCCGGCTGCATCATGATGATCACGTCGGCATCGCCGCCGCGGCGTCCGGCCCGGCCCGCCTGTTGCCACATCGCGGCCCGGCTGCCCGGGAACCCGGCCATGATCACCGCATCCATGCCGGCGATGTCGATCCCAAGCTCCAAAGCGTTCGTGGCCGCGACGCCCATGATCGTCCGGTCCAGCAGGGCCCGCTCCACCGCGCGCCGGTCGGCGGCCAGATATCCGCCGCGGTACGACTCGATCCGCGGCACCGGCACCTCGGCCGCGCGTCCCTGCTCCGCCGGCGACGGGCGGTCCAGCGCCGCAGGCTCCGCCGGCACCTGCCGCGCGGCCACCACCTCGCGCCCAGCTGGTCTGCCCGGTGCTGCCGACGCTCTCGGCTCCGCGCTCGGTTCTGCCGACCCCCTCGACTTCGCGCTCGGTGCCGCCGGCCCACCCGGTCCCGCCGGCGACTGCGGCGGTGCCAGCAGCCCGAGGTCGGCCAGTTCCGCCAGCTGTTCCCGGGCCCGCAACGCCACCAATTCCGACATCCGCCGGGACGGGGTGAAGGCGATCGTCTGCCGGCCGGCGGCGGCCAGCTCGGCGAGCAACTCGGCCGCCTCCGACTCGACGGTCCGCGCCGGTTGCCACAGCTGCATCCGGACCGCACCGTGTGGCGAAGCGTCGTCGGTGATCGCGGCGATCTCTGCTTCGTCGACGCTGATCAGTTCGGAAGCCAGCCGCTGGATGTCGGAGCCGGTCGCCGACGCGAAGGCGAAGACGGGCCGAGCTCCGTACCGCTCGGCGATCCGGCGCAGCCGGCGCAGCACGCACCCGACGTGTGATCCGAAGACGCCGCGATACCGGTGCGCCTCGTCGATCACGACATAGCGCAGCGAGGACAGGAAGGACGACCACCGCTCATGGTTGGGCAGCATCGAGGCGTGCAGCAGATCCGGATTGGTCAGCACGTAGGCGCCGAAGTCCCGGGCCCAGTCCCGCTGCCCGGGCTCACTGTCGCCGTCGATCGTCGCGATCGACCAGCCGGCCGGCCCGAACTCGCCGGCGACCCGGAACTGATCATGGGCCAGCGCCTTGGTCGGCGCGAGATAGAGGGCGGTGTGCGGCCGGCGCGGCCGGAGCAGTTGATCCCGCTCGGGTGCGGCCCGACCACCGTCCGCCGTCGGGCCGCCGTACGTCGCGGTCAGCACCGGCAGCAGATAACCGAGCGACTTGCCCGAAGCCGTGCCGGTGGCCAGAGCGGTGTGCCGGCCGGCGAACAGCGCCTCGGCGGCGACGGCCTGATGCCGCCACAGCCGATCGATCCCGCCGCCCCGAGCCACCGACTCCCGGACGGCCACCGGCAGCCAGCCCGGCCAATCGGCGAATGAGGCCGATCGGCGCGGCACCAGGTGCCGATACCGCACCTGTTCCGCCTCGTCCAGCAACGTCACTCCTCGACCAGCTTCCCTTGGATTCCTGACACTTCCCGCAGGTCACAACCCCGGAGAGTGGAAGTTTTTCACGCCGAAGCGAAAAACCTGAGGCCACTGTGACAGGCGTCTCCGACGATTCCGCGTGGCATTTCGGGACCGATGAGCAAACCAGTGCGCATGGTGGTTAGACTGCCCGCCATTGCGCCGCACCCGGCGCGTGCTTCACCCATGTCTCAGGAGGACCCCGTATGCCCGGACTTCCACGTGCGCTGGAAGTGCTGCCGCTTGCCGTTGACCTGTCAGGGATCAACGTGACCCTGGTCGCTGTTGTCGGTGCGATCGCGCTCGTCGCTCTCGTGATGGCCTTGATCTTCCGCCGCGAAGTGCTCGCTGCCGGCGACGGCACGCCCAATATGCAACGTATCGCCCTGGCGGTGCAGGAGGGCGCCTCGGCGTTCCTCACCCGCCAGTTCAGGACCCTCGGCGTGTTCGCCGTGATCGCGTTCCTCCTCCTGCTGGTGCTGCCGGTGCACGGCGACGGCGCGTTCAACGAATGGGTGCTGCGCGGCGCCCGTTCGGTCGCGTTCCTGCTCGGCGCCCTGTTCTCCGCGCTGATCGGCTATCTCGGGATGTGGCTCGCGGTGCGCGCCAACGTCCGGGTGGCCGCGGCGGCCCGCGAGGACGGCCGTAACCCGGCGATGCGGATCGCGTTCCGGACCGGCGCGCACGTCGGCATGTCGACCGTCGGCCTCGGCCTGCTCGGTGCGGCCGTCGTGGTGCTGATCTTCCGCGGCGACGCTCCGACCATCCTCGAGGGCTTCGGCTTCGGTGCCGCGATGCTTGCCATGTTCATGCGGGTCGGCGGTGGCATCTTCACCAAGGCCGCCGACGTCGGCGCCGACCTGGTCGGCAAGGTCGAGCAGAACATTCCCGAGGACGACCCGCGTAACGCGGCGACCATCGCCGACAACGTCGGTGACAACGTCGGTGACTGCGCCGGCATGGCGGCCGACCTGTTCGAGTCGTACGCGGTGACCCTGGTCGCCTCGCTGATCCTGGGCAAGGCGGCGTTCGGCGAAGCCGGCCTGGTCTTCCCGCTGATCGTGCCGGCGATCGGCGTGATCACCGCGATTATCGGTGTCTTCCTGACCAAGCCGCGCTCCGGCGAGAACGGGCTGCGGACGATCAACCGCTCCTTCTACATCTCCGCCGGCATCTCAGCGGTGCTCTGTGGAGTCGCCGCGTTCATCTATCTGCCGTCGAGTTTCGCGGCGCTGAACGTCGAGAACCTCCAATTCAACGGCCCGATCGACGATCCGCGGATCGTCGCCTTCGGCGCGGTGCTGATCGGCATCGTGCTGGCCGCGATCATCCTGTCGCTGACCGGTCACTACACCGGCACCGAGGGCCGTCCGGTCCAGGAGGTCGGCAAGACCTCGCTGACCGGTGCCGCCACCGTGGTGCTGTCCGGCATGTCGGTCGGCCTGGAGTCGGCCGTCTACACCGCGCTGGTGATCGGCGCGGCCGTGTACGGCGCCTTCCTGCTCGGCGGCGCCGGCGTCGTCGCCCTGTTCGCCATCGCGCTGGCCGGTTGTGGCCTGCTGACCACCGTCGGAGTGATCGTGGCGATGGACACCTTCGGCCCGGTCTCCGACAACGCCCAGGGCATCGCCGAGATGTCGGGCGACGTCGACGGCGAGGGTGCGCAGATCCTGACCGAGCTCGACGCCGTCGGCAACACCACCAAGGCGATCACCAAGGGCATCGCGATCGCGACCGCCGTGCTGGCCGCGACCGCGCTGTTCGGTTCCTACACCGACGCCATCCGTGGCGTGCTCGCCGATCGCTACAACGAGTTCGTCGAGAAGTCCGTGGTGTTCTCACCGGAGACCCTGGTCGGGTTGATCATCGGTGCCGCGGTCGTGTTCCTCTTCTCCGGTCTGGCGATCAGCGCCGTCGGTCGCGCCGCCGGTGCGGTCGTCTTCGAGGTGCGCCGTCAGTTCCGCGAGATCCCCGGGATCATGGAGGGCACCGGCAAGCCCGAGTACGGCAAGGTCGTGGACATCTGCACCAAGGACTCGCTGCGTGAGCTGGCGACGCCGGGTCTGTTGGCGCTGCTGGCCCCGATCGCGGTCGGCTTCGGTCTCGGCGCCCCGGCGCTGGCCGGCTACCTGGCCGGCGCGATCATCTGTGGCACCCTGATGGCCGTCTTCCTGGCCAACGCGGGTGGCGCCTGGGACAACGCGAAGAAGCTGGTCGAGGACGGTCACCACGGTGGCAAGGGTTCCCCGGCCCACGAGGCTACGGTGATCGGCGACACCGTCGGCGATCCGTTCAAGGACACCGCCGGCCCGGCCATCAACCCGTTGATCAAGGTGATGAACCTGGTCGCCGTGCTGATCGCTCCGGCCGTCGTCGCGATGTCGCCGCTGAGCACGTCCGAGAGCCCGTGGCGGTTCGTGATCGCCGGGCTCGCCCTGGCCGGCATCGTCGTCGCGGTGACGATCAGCACCCGACGCGGTCAGTCGCTGGCCTCCGACGAGCCCAACCCGGGCCTGGACGGCCTGCCCGGCAACGCACCGGACGCGCTGAACGAACTGCCGTCCCGGACGTCGTCGGAACAGCAGGACGTCGAGCAGGAGCAGGAGCCCGAGAAGGCCACCGAGTCCCGCAAGTAGGTCTCGGCTCAGTTCCGGTTCGGATCCCCCGTACGCGTTGCGTGCGGGGGATCCGTGTTCCCGGGGTCAGACGGCGGTGTCGCCGGCGAGCCCCCAGCGCAGGATCCTGGTCAGCGTCCGCGCGGTTGACCGGGCGGGGAGCAGGTCGCGAGCCCGGAGGCCGAGCTGGGCGCGGGTCCAGGTCGGCAGTACGGAGACGGCGCCGGCCGCGAGCAACCGATAGCCGGGTCCGGCCGGTCCGACGATCGGCGGCCGCCGGAGCAGCAGGTCGACCACGTCGTCCGACCCGGGTCCACGGGTGAGCACCGGCCGAAAGCCCTCGATCACCTGCTGCAGCCGGTCGACCGAGTCCGGCGGATCGATCACGCCGAGCCGCTCCGCGACGACGCTGGTCTGGGCGACGTAGCGGTCGTAACCGGCCCGGTCCAGCGGCGCGGCACCGTAGGCCCGATGGGCCTTGAGGAAGCTGTCGATCTCGGCGACATGCACCCAGAGCAGCAGGTCCGGATCGTCGGCGCGATAGCTCCGGCCGGGCTCTGCGCTCGGCACCGAGTCGGGCACGACGCCGCGCACCCGGCGGTGGATGCCGCGCACCCTCGCGATCGACCGCTCCGCGTCGACGATGGTGCCGAACGTGGTCACCGTGATGAACCGGCTGGTCCGCTGCAGCCGGCCGAGCGGGTCGTCCCGGAAGTCGGAGTGATCGGTGACGCCGAGCATCGCCACCGGGTGCAGCGACTGCAGCAGCAGCGCCCGGATGCCGCCGATCAGCATCGCGATGTCGGAATGAACGGTCCAGATCGGGTCACCCTCGGCGAACCAGCGCGGCCCCGGCGTGTGCCAGATCCGTGCGTGGTGTTCCGCGAACCCATCGCCCGCGACGGGCCCTCGCACCGCCGTCGTCAGTCCGGCCCGGATCCGACCGACCGCGCCGCGCCAGGGCGGCGTCAGCTGTTTGATCAACTTCGGCCCCGACGACAGCACAATCCCGATGGTATGCGGCCCGGTGCAGGCGCCAGGCAGCAGGCGACGACCCCTGGCAGACTGGCCCATTATGAGCGTCCCCGTCGGCCCCCCGCCTCAGGCCTACCAACCCGCACCCGCGGCGCCCGTCTCGCCGCTACCGGTCGAGACCAGCGAATATCAGCAGCTGTTCCGGGGCCCGCGGCGGCGCTGGTGGAAGCCGCTGCTCTCCCTGCTGTTGACCGGGGCGTTCTGGATGGTCGCCGTCGTCGTGCTGACCATCGGCTACCTGGTGTACGGGCTGCTGACCGGGCGGAACAACGATGATCTGCTGGCCGGACTGAGTCCCGATGCCCTGGGTGCCGACGCCTTCCTGTTCAACAACCTGATCTTGATCGCGCTGATCCCGTCGGTGGTGTTCGCGAACTGGATCGTGCACCGCATCCGGCCGGGCTACACCGCTTCGGTGACCGGTCGGATCCGGTGGCGCTGGCTGGCTCGCTGCCTGCTCGTGCTGCTGCCGGTCTGGGTGATCTACCTGGGCGCCGGGCAGTTCCTCTTCCCGCCCGCGTCGCCGCGGCCGGAGCAGTGGCTCGCGTTCTTGATCATCGTGTTGCTGACCACGCCGCTGCAGTGCGCCGCGGAGGAGTACGGGTTCCGCGGCTGGATCCTGCAGAACCTCGGTGCCTGGATCAAGACCCCCGTGGTGGCGATCGTGCTCGCCACCATCGTCTCCGCGGTCGCGTTCGCACTGGCGCACAGCAGCCTGGATCCGTTCGTGCTGGCCGACATCGGCCTGTTCGCCGTGGTCGCGATGTTCCTCACCTGGCGGACCGGCGGGCTCGAGGCGGCGATCGCGATGCACGTCGTCAACAATGTGTTGATCTTCGTCAGCATCGTGATCTTCGGCGGCTGGGCCGAGGCCCTGGTCGGTCCGGAGACCACCGGCTCGCCGATCACCCTGGGGCTGTCTGTGGTGGTGGACGCGATCGCCGTCGCGCTGATCTTGTGGCAGGCCAAGCGGGCCAAGATCGAGCGGCTCTATCATCCGGCGCCGGCAGCGGTGCCGGCTCAGCTGGCTCCCGGCAGCGGGCCGTACCCGGCTGGTCAGTTTCCGCCGCAGCAGTACCCGGGCGGCCAGCCCTACCCGGGAGCCCCGCAGTATCCGGGCGGTCAGCCGTACCTCGGAGGTGCCCAACAGCCTGTGCAGCCGCACCCCGACGTCCAGACCCACTATCCGGCGACCCCGCAGTTCCCGTCGGCCGAGCCGTATCGGCCGGCGCCGCCACCGTCGACCCAGCAGCCACCCGCGGACGGCCCCCCGCCAGCCCGATGATCGATCAGCCGGTCGCCAGATCCCGCCGGCGCAGTCCCGCCAGCCCGAGCGCGCCGAGGGCCACGGCGAGCAGCGTCAGCAGGATCAGCACCGGCGCCGGCTCCATCCGGCCGAACTGTCCGTTGAAGGTCAGCGCGTACGGCGACAGCCAGAGCACCTGCTCGGGTACCAGCCGGAACTCGCCCAGCAGATCCAGCACCAGCAGCAGCCCGAGCACGGTCCAGCAGACCGGAGCCGCTGCGCGCGGCAGCCAGCCGGTCAGCGCGATCGCCAGGCCAACCATGATCAACACCGCCGGCAGGTAGGCCAGCGTCATCGCCACCAGCGCCAGCCCGGCTCCCGAGGTGGCGCCGGCCGCCAGCCCGATCGCGGCCAGCACAGCGGCGCCGGTGATCACCGCCATCGTGATCTCGCCGACCGCCCAGGACAGCCGGGAGGTCCTGGTGACCAGGATCGGCTCGGCCAGTCCGGCCTGCTCATCGCTGCGCAGTCCGAGCGCGGTGGCCAGGGCGGCGGCGGTCGCCACCTGTGCCAGCACGTAGACGATGAAGAGGAAGAACACCTCGCTGACGCTGCCGCCGCCGATGTGCTGGCTGAACTGCTGGAACGCGGGCGTGTTCAGCTGCGTGTCCAGCGATTGGGTCACCGAGCCGAGCAGCAGGCCGAGGAACCCGAGTCCGATCGCCCAGCCGGCGATCCCCGAGCGGTGCCGGCGCCAGGCCAGCCCGAGCGGGCTGCCCAACAAGGAGGTGGCGCGGGCCCGCCCCGGCCGGGTCGGCAGCAGCCCGGCACCAAGATCACGACGGGCGGCCAGCAGCCCGGCGATGATCATGGTCAGGGCCGCGGTCAGCAGGGCCAGCAGCGGCACCCAGCCGCGGTCACCGACAAACGCCTCGGCGTGCCGGGCCCAACCGATCGGGGTCACCCAGACCAGCCAGGAGCGGCCCAGGTCACCGGCCGCGGCCAGGGCGAAGAACAGCCCGAGAGCGACGAACGAGAGCGCAAACGCCGAGCCGGTCTGCGCCAACTGGGCGAACAGCGCCGCCATCCCGGCGAAGAACAGGCCGACGCTGCCGAAGAGCGCGCCGATCATGATCGAACCGATCACCGGCATGCCCTGGGCCAGCAGTCCGACCGTGGCCAGCACGGCGACGCCGAGGTTGCCGGCCGTGGCCAGCAGCAGCGCCGAGCCCAGTGGTGCCAGCCGTCCGATCCGGGCCGCCGACAGCGTCTCCTGCCGGCCGGTCTGCTCGTCGGCCCGGGTGTGCCGGATCGCGACCAGGATGTTGATCACCGCCTGGACCAGGGCGCCCGAACTGGCAATGGTCCAGGCGACCAGGCCGCCGAGGGTCGCGGCGAACACCGGCCCGCGGGTGGCCAGCTGGGACGGGCTGATCATGGCTGCCTCGGCGAAGTTGATCATGTCCTGCGGTGTCGGATAGCCGATCTTGGTGGCCGAGACCAGGCCCGCCGGCAGCAGCCCCATGGCCAGGATCCAGACCACCAGCAGCACCCGGTCGCGGCGCAGGTGCAACCGGAGCAAGGTCAGGCTGCCGGTGAAGTTCCCGGGTCGGGCCGCCCGGTGCTGCCGGACCGGCTCGGCGATGGTCGCGGTCATCGGGTCACCGCCGTCGGCACGGCCTCGGCCTGGTAGTGGCTGAGGAAGACTTCTTCCAGGCTCGGCGGGGTGATCGTGATGCTGTGGACGCCGGTCTCGGCCAGTAACCGGAGCAGCTCATCGAGTGCGGCCGGGTCGACCCGACAGCGCAGCGAGGTGCCGTCCAGGCTGACATCCTCGAGTCCGGTGATCGAATCCAGGGTGGGCACGCGATCGAGCTCGGCGGTGACCACACTGTGCCGGGCCCCCCGCAGCTCGGCCAGCGGTGCCGAGGCGACCAGGCGTCCGGCCCGGATGATGCTGAGCCGATCACAGAGCCGTTCCGCCTCGGACAGGATGTGACTGGACAGCAACACGGTCGCCCCGCGGTCCCGCGCCGCTTCCAGTTCGGAGCTGAACACCTGCTCCATCAGCGGGTCGAGTCCGGAGGTCGGCTCGTCGAAGATCAACAACTCGGCGTCGGAGGCGAACGCGGCGACCAGCGCGACCTTCTGCCGGTTGCCCTTGGAATAGGTCCGGCACTTCTTGGTCGGATCGAGCTCGAAGCGCTCGAGCAGCTCCGGCAGCCGGGTCACGGTCCGGCCGTTCAGCCGGCCGAGCAGGTCGATCACCTCGCCGCCGGTCAGTGTCGGCCAGAGCGTCACGTCGCCCGGGACGTAGGAGAGCCGGCCGTGGATCGACGTGGCGGCGGCCCAGGGGTCCAGGCCGAACACCGACGCCGAGCCGGCGGTGGCGCGCAGCAGGCCGAGCAGGATCCTGATCGTCGTGGTCTTGCCGGCGCCGTTCGGGCCGAGGAAGCCGTGCACCTCCCCCTGGGCCACGTCCAGCTCGAATCCGTCCAGCGCGCGGACGGAGCCGAACTGCTTGGTCAGTCCGGAGACCGTGATCACGGACGTTCCGGTTGTGTTCATCGCAGATTCCACCTTTGTCTCGAAGAGTCGATCTTGTTCGACGGAGTTGTTGATCATGATTCGTCGCGCCGCACCGCACGGCGCGCCTGGTCGGTGATCGTGGCGTCGAAGAGCTGCGGATCGAGAATGTCGAGCATCGCGGCGCCGACCTTGCGGGCGCCTTCCTCGGAGAGCAGTTCGGCGCCGATCGCGTCGGTCAGCTGAGGACTCAGCACCACCAACCCGAGACGCATCGCGACGAAGACGGCGGCCCGCAGCCGCGGGTCGAGAGAGTCGTCGCGACCCTTCAGATACGGCGTGGTGAGCTCGACGATGCGGTCGAAGATCATCCTCGACCCGGGCGACTCCTCGACCAGCGCCCGGACCAGATAGCGCAGCACCGGTGGCGCCGAGTGATAGATCTCGGCGGAGAAGTCCGGTCGGCCCAGCTGCCCCTGATCGATGCCGAGCACCACGCCCTGCCTCAGGTAGGCCAGCACATGATCATCGCAGGCGGCCCGGAGTTGTTCCTTGGTGCCGAAGTGGTGCTGCAGCAGCGCCGGGGAGACCCCGGCCCGTTGGGCGATGGCACGGATCGTCGCGCCCTTCGCACCCCGTTCGGCGAAGACCTCCATGGCCGCATCCCGGATCCGGGCTCGGGCGGTCAGGTCTTCGGGTGATCGCAGACTCATGACCCGGACTGTACGCTTGTCCAGGCAGGTGTACAACTGTCCAGTCGACCTGTCAGCAGTGAGTTGCGCCATAGCGCACCTGAGTTCTGGCAAGCCGGCTTGTGAGGAGGGTCTCGTCCGCAGGGCAGACGCGAAGTTTCGCGGGGTGGGGATCCAGGTTAGCCTTCCCTTATGAGTGTGTTGACGGTGGCGAAGGCCACCGATCAACCGGGGGTTCGATCGCCGCTACGGCGGACATCGCTCCGATTGGTCGGGGTCCTGATCGGCCTCGGCATCCTCGTCGTGCTCAGCTTCCTCAGCGTCGCGATCGGCACCCGGTCGATCGGCCTGGACACCACCCTGCAGGCGGTCTTCAGCTACGACCCGCAGAACACCGATCACCTGGTGATCTTGAACTACCGGATCCCGCGCACCGTGCTCGGCCTGCTGGTCGGCGCCGCGCTCGGCCTGGCCGGCGCCGTGATGCAGGGCGTCACCCGCAACCCGCTGGCCGATCCTGGCATCCTCGGGGTCAACTCCGGCGCCGCCCTGTTCGTGGTGCTGGCGATCTCCGTCTTCGGCATCACCTCCGTCCTCGGCTACGTCTGGTTCGCCTTCCTCGGCGCCGGCGTCGCGGCCGTCGTGGTCTACAGCGTCGCGTCGCTCGGCCGGGAGGGCGCGACGCCGATCAAGCTGGCGCTGGCCGGTGCGGCGATCACCGCCGCCTTCGGCGCGGTGACCACCTCGTTCCTGCTGTTCAACCAGTCGACCTTCGATCAGTTCCGGTTCTGGCAGGTCGGCGCACTGGCCGGCCGGGACCTGACCGTCGCGCTGCAGGTCGGGCCGTTCCTGCTGATCGGCGCGGTGCTGGCGCTGGTCCTCGGCCGGGCCTTGAACACCCTCTCGCTCGGTGAGGACGTCGCGACCTCGCTCGGCGCCAACGTGCTGCTGTCCCGCGGCCTGGCCGCCGCCGCCGTGGTGCTGCTCTGCGGTGCCGCCACGGCCGCCTGCGGACCGATCGGCTTCATCGGCCTGACCATCCCGCACGTGGCGCGGATGATCACCGGACCCGACTATCGCTGGATCCTGCCGTACTCGATGTTCCTGGCGCCGATCCTGTTGCTGTCCGCCGACATCGTCGGCCGGGTGATCGCCCCGCCGGGCGAAGTGCAGGTGGCGATCGTGACCGCGGTGATCGGTGCGCCGGTCTTCATCGCCCTGGTCCGCCGCCGGAAGTTGGCCGACCTGTGACCGCCTACGCGCCCGGGCAGGCCGGCGCCGCCCCGTTCGCCCCGGTCGAGCCGCTCGGCGGCACGATCAGCATCGTCCGCGGTGTCCGGCACCGGCTGCGCCGCCGGGTGCTGGTGGTTTCAGTGGTGCTGGCCGTCATCCTGCTGGGACTGTTCGTGGCCTGCATGGTGGTCGGCGACTACCCGATCTCGCCGCAGCAGTTGTTCGCCTCGCTGACCGGTCGCGGCACCCGGGCGACCAACTTCATCGTGTACGACCTCCGACTGCCCCGGGTCGTCACCGGGATGGCGATCGGCCTCTGCTTCGGCATGTCCGGCGCGATCTTCCAGTCCATGATCAAGAACCCGCTGGCCAGCCCGGACATCATCGGCATCACCTCGGGCGCCAGCGCCAGCGCCGTGGTCGCCATCCTGGTCTTCGGGCTGGCCGGCTTCGCGGTCTCCGGCATCTCGCTGCTCGGCGCCGTGATCACCGCAGCGTTGATCTACGCGCTGGCCTGGCGCAAGGGGCTGGCCGGCTATCGACTGGTGCTGGTCGGGATCGGCATCGCGGCCATGCTGGCCTCGGTGATCGACTACCTGATGACCCGGGCCGAGGTGAACGACGCCCAGGTCGCCCTGCTCTGGCTGACCGGCAGCCTGAACGGTGCCTCGACCACCAAGATGGTGCCGCTGCTGGTGCTGACCGCGGTCATCGTCCCGCTCACCCTGTGGGCCGGAGCGGCACTGTCCGGGCTGCAGCTGGGCGACGACACCGCGAAGAGCATCGGCATCCGGGTCGAGGTCTACCGACTGTGCCTGATCTTGTTCGGGGTGGCGCTGGCGGCGATCGCGACCGCCGCGGCCGGCCCGGTCGGCTTCGTCGCGTTCGTCTCCGGCCCGATCGCCCGGCGGCTCACCCGGGGCACCGGGATCGCATTGATCCCGGCCGCACTGGTCGGCGCCGTCGTGGTCACCGCCGCCGACTTCACCGGTCAGCACCTGCTGCCGATGCAGCTGCCGGTGGGCGTGCTGACCGCGGCGATCGGGGCGCCGTACCTGATCTACCTCTTGATCGTTTCCAATCGTGTCGGAAATGGGGGATGAGCGATGGTCGCACTCCAGCTGCCCGTTGAGATCCGGCCCGCGGTCGAGCACACGCTCGAGGCGGCGCGGCTCGACCTCGGCTACGGCGAACGGCAGATCGTCCGCGATCTGACGGTCGAGATCCCGACCGGCCAGGTCAGCGTGATCATCGGCGCCAACGGCTGTGGCAAGTCCACCCTGCTCCGCGGCCTGGCCCGGTTGCTCACCCCGACCGGCGGCAACGTGCTGCTGGACGGGCGCAGCATCCAGACGATCCCGAGCAGGGAAGTCGCCAAGATCATGGGCCTGCTGCCGCAGGCTCCGACGGCGCCCGAGGGGATCACGGTGGCCGATCTGGTCGGTCGCGGGCGTTATCCGCATCAGGGCTGGTTCCGGCAGTGGACGGCCGAGGACGATCGGGCGGTCGCCGAGGCGCTGGCCGCGACCGACATCGTCGACCTGGCCGGCCGACCGATCGAGGAGATGAGCGGCGGCCAGCGGCAGCGGGTCTGGATCGCGATGGCGCTGGCCCAGGAGACCGACCTGCTGTTGCTGGACGAGCCGACCACCTATCTCGACCTGACCCATCAGATCGATGTGCTGGACCTGCTCACCGACCTCAACCGGCGGCGCGGCACGACGGTCGTGATCGTGATGCACGACCTCAACCTCGCCTGCCGCTACGCCGATCACCTGATCGCGATGTGCGACGGGCAGATCGTCGCCGAGGGCAAGCCGGAGACCGTGATCACCGCGGAGAACATGGACCGGGTGTTCGGCCTGCGCGCCCAGATCATCAGCGATCCGGTGTCCCGGACGCCGACGATCATCCCGATCGGTCGGCACCATTGTGACGACCCCGAAGCCACCGACCTGCGCTAGCCCGCACCAACTCCGACTAGTCCGAAATGGGTGCCACTGCGCCAAATGATTCAGGAGATGCGATCGCCGCCCTATGTTCCAGCCAGGGACGGGCCCCAACCAGGTGGACTGCGGCTTGTCAGAACTCAGAACCCAGTTGTCCTGTGACGCAACTCGGTTCTGACCTCGATCTTTCATGATCATGGGCGCGACACGTCGGTGGCGCGGTAGTGCCAGTCCTGGAGCTGAACGCGGATCGGCTGAGGTTCTGACGATGTCGTTGACGAGGGCCCTCCGCTGGTGCTGGATGCCGCTGCACCCGGCGGGCCACCTGAATCGGGGACGTCCTGGTCCGTGGGCCCGCGACCCCACCCCGGACGCCGTCGTTCTCTACCTGTGCCGAGTTCCGTGCCCGAATCAGCCCGCACCGCGGGGATTTCTGCCTCCTCGGACATATCCCTGGGCTTCGTCGGCGCTGGACCGACTGTTCGGGTTCGGTGATCATCGAGTGGTGACCTTTCCACCCGAAAAGCCGGTACACACGTGGACAAGTCACCACTCGATGACCATCGGCCGACGCAACCGGGCGGCCCCAACCTGACCCGGCGCCGAACCTTGCACCTTGCTGCCAAAAACCGTTCCACGATGCTCGACCCGATGCGCGGGCACCGCTCTGCCGAGTCGCAGACTCGCGACGTCCTCTAGCTGTGCCGACTTCCGCACACGCCGACCCCCAACCGGAGGTTCAGATCGACGCACCTGACCCGGGCCGAAGTCAGATCATGAAAGGTCGAGGTCTGACATGCCGGTGGGCTGGTCGAGCAGGACTTGCTCGATCGTCCGGATTGCGGTGATCACGAAGGCGGGATTGGTCGTCCGGTAGTACGGGATGATCACCGCGTGCTGGTGCAGGGCATAGGCCCGGCCCCGCTCCCAGTCGTCCTCCGAGGGGCCCAGTGCATCCCGGTAGGCGGCGCGGCCGGCGGGGTTGAAGATCGCCCAGGCCGGGATCAGGTCGAGGGCCGGGTCGCCGGCGCCGACTCCGCCGAAGTCGATCACCGCCGACAGTCGGCCGTCGTGCACCAGGACGTTCGGCCGGAGCAGGTCGGCATGGATCCAGACCCGCTCGCCGGCGAACGGGGGTAGCTCGAGACCGCGTTCCCAGACCCGCATCGCCGCCGTGCTGTCGATCTCGGGGGCCGAGGCGATGATCGCCTGCCGGGTCTGCTCGTCCAGCTCGCGTAGCGGTCGCCGGCCGCCCGGCGGCACGTCCCGAGTGGTCTCGATCCGGCGCAGCGCGGTGACGAATCCAGCCAGTTCGCGGGCCGCCGCCGGCTCGTCGGTGACGTTGTCGTCGCCGTACGGCCGACCGTCCAGCCACTCATAGACCGCCCACGGATAAGGAAAATCCGTCGTCGGGACACCGGTCGCGAGCGGTCGCGGGACCCGCAGCGGAAGGTGAGGTGCGAGCCGGGGCAGCCAGTGCAACTCCCGGGTCAGATCCTCGGCGTGGTGCGGCATCAGCGGCAGCCGGACGCAGTGCTGATCACCGAGCCGGAACAGCGCGTTGACCGTGCCGGTGGACGGGACCCGGGTGATCGGCAGACCGGCCCAGTGGGGGAACTGCTCGGCGAGCAGCCCGGCCACCAGTTCGTCGTCGATCTCGAGCTGCCCTTCGTGCATCGTCGTCACCCGCGCGCCTTCCCGTCGGTCCGATTTCCCCTGCGGAGTATTGATCGGACGCGGCGAGAGTGCAAGGCGATAAAGATCAGCCGCGCCCGCAGCCACCCCGGCCGGCGCCGGTGATCTCCAGCAGGGTGACCGAGCGGGCGCCGAAGGCCTGCTCGAGCACCGGACCCGGGGCGGTGGTCCGGGTGGTCGTGGTCCGAACCGGATCGGCGGACCCGGTGTTGTAGGAGGAGATCGACGGACCGGTCAGCGTCGTCGCGGTGATCCGCTGCGGCCCGGTGGCACCGGTCAACTCGACCCGGGCGGTGATCGGCTGCTCCGGATCGCGGTTGATCACTACCACCTGGCTCCGGCCGCCACGACAGGCCCCGATCACCCGCAGTGCCTCGTAGCGGCGATCCGCCGGACCGATCAACGGGCCGTCCGTGATCGAGGTCGACACGACGGTGCCGCCGGCCAGCCGGCCGTACAGGTTGAGCAGCCGGGCTCGTCCGGTGTCGACGAACTCCGGCGAGACCCCGAACAGCTCGCCGTACGAGCGCCGGGTCGGATCGGCCGGACCGAGCCCGTTGAGGTTGGAACTGATCGAGATCCGGACGTCGTTCTCCAGCTGGCCGGTGATCATTCCGGCCAGATAGAGATTGTGCGCGAGGGAGGCGCCGAACTGGGGGATCGGGACGTTCAGCGTGCCGTACTCGGTGATCATCAGCTCGGGCCGGGTCGCCGGGTCCGGGAAGAGCGCGCCGAGCCGGCGGCGGAAATCGTCCAGTTCGTCGGCCTTGACCTGGGCGCCGCGCTGCAGGTTGTGGTAACGCAGCGGCGTGCCGTCGTCGGCCGGCGTGGTGTAGGAGTGCACGCCGAGACAGTCATAGGGCCGGGCGCCCAGTTGGCCGATGAAGTCGGCCTTGCCCCAGCCGGCGCAGACCTTGATCGTCGGATCGACCGCCTGCATCGCGTCGCGGTAGGCGAGGAATCCTTCGTGCACCCCGGAGGTGTAGTCGATCGACAACTCGGCCCCGGCCGGCGGCACCCGACCATGATCACCGTCGCCGAACCGGACCACGCCGGTGCTCTGGTCGATCGCGTACACCGGATCGTCCGGGCCCGCCGTGCCGAGGTCGTCGACGAGCGTCCAGGGGGCGCCGGCCACCCGCAGCACGGGCGCCCGGACCGGACCGTCACCGACGCCCGGCGCGCCCGTCTCGTCACCCGGCAGGGCGATCGGGGCATAGCGGACGCGATAGCTCTGGCCCGGCTCACCGCTGCCCTGCCGTCGGGTGGCCAGGTCGCAGCCGGTGAACAGACCGTCGTTGTCGAGATACGGGTCGGACTGCGCGGTCTGCCGCTGCCAGCCGCCCTCGATGAACTGGGCGATCCGGGTCGGCATATCCTGCACTCGCCAGTAACGCTGATTGGGCAGGTACGGTTCGTTGCCGTACTCCCAGACCTTGATCGCGTACGGCGCCGGGTGCCCGTTGGTCGCGCGGACCTCGGCCCAATCCGTGCCGCCGTTGGGATTCGTGGCGTCGCCGTCGGCGGGGGAGTTCAGATACTCGACGTAGTCGGCGGCGTCGGCGGACGTCCGGTTCATCGTCGGCACCATGATCATCGTGGTGGCCCCGATGGAGTCGACGAACCGCTCGTTCTCGTCCGGTCCGTAGCGGCTGTCGGTCGGCTCGAACAGGCCGTTGGCGAATCCGCCGGACGTCTGACAGCCGCGCTGATCCTGCGGCCCGATCGCGCGGCTGAAGTCGAAGAAGTTGGCCACCGTGCCACCCGGATAGCGGACCGAGGCCAGCCCCGTCTGCCGGGCGAGTTCGTCGATGCCGCCGACCGGAGCGTCCGCGGCCGGGTCCCACATGCCCTTGCCGTCGTCGGGCCAGCGGTGATTCGCGCCGACGATCTCCGCCGGCACCCGGCCCGGCGTCGCGCCGTCCGCCATCGGCCTCGGCTCGGTGCCGACCTTGATCACCGGACCGGCTGCGGCGTGGGCCGGCGCCGCGTAGGTCGTCGCCGTCAAGGCGAGCCCGGCCAGCAGCACCAAGCCGTGGCGGATGCGTCGATGCATGCCTCTTTCCCTCTTCTGCCACGTGGCAGACAGGCAAAGACTGTAACCTCTGCGCCCTTCTGGGGGAAGACCCGCGGGGCGCGATTTGGATGCTCATCGGACCTGCCCCTCGGCAGGCTCAGGGACCGAACCCAAGCGTCCCCATCGCCTGCAACGCGCAAAGCCGGTTGAGGCGTTGGGGTTTCGTTCCCTGAGCCTGTCGAAGGGCAGGCCAGACCAGTGGGCTCGGACTCGAATGGGAAGCTGGTGCCACAAAGCCATTGATCACGGGGCGTGAGTGCTGATGCCGGCTGACCAGCCGATCACCGTCAACGACAACGGCGCCTGGTGCTGGTTCCAGGACGGACGAACGCTGTTCGACCCGGCGACCGATCGGATCCTGGTCGGTTCGGTGCCGGCCACCGAGGGGCCCGGCGGCGCGGCGCGGTCCGGCAACCTCGAGCTGACCGAGCTCGACCTGGCCACCGGCGAGAGCAGGGTCGCGGTGCTGCACTAGCGGCTGGAGACCGATGATCATGACGTGCCGGCGCTCTGGCTCCGGCCGGACGGCCGCTACCTGGCGATGTATGCCAAGCACAAGTCCGATGATCTTTCCCGCTGGCGGATCTCGACGCAGCCGCACGACCCATCGGTCTGGGAGCCGAGCAGACGTTCGACTGGTCCGAGCTGACCGGTGGCCGCGGCGCGACCTACTCCAATCTGCACTTTCTGGCCGAGGAAGGCCTGCTCTACAACTTCGTCCGGTCGATCAACGACGATCCGTCGATCATGCTGTCCGAGGATTCCGGTAGCAGTTGGCGATATGGCGGCAAGCTGCTCACCGAGCCCAAGATCGGCTACGTCAACGGCTACACCCGCTACTCCTCCAACGGCATCGACCGGATCGACCTGATCACCACTGATCATCATCCGCGGGATTTCGACAACCGGATCTATCACGGCTACCTCCGGGGTGGCGCGCTGCATCGCACCGACGGCACCGTGACCGACCCGCGCGTGATCGGCAGTGCCATCAGCACCGGGAACAGCGCCCCGCCACTGGTGCCAGCGGCATAGCCTTCTTGGGTGTCCTGCGGGACGCCGGTGAGCGCGACGAAGAGCGGCACGATGATGATCTTGGCCAACAGGGCGACCAGGCCGCCGGCGACCCGAGCAGCAGCCAGCACCAGGACGTGCCGCGGACGCCGAAGGCACTCCAGGTCTGAGCACCAGAATCGGGAACGCGAAGCCGACGATGGCCAGCACGGCCAGGCCGACCACGACCTTGATCCAGCCCGGCCGCAGGCTGTCTTGGCGGTCGGAGCGGAGGCTGCCGGGACCGCCGTCGAGCGCGTACGGTCGGAGTATGTGTCGAAACATCACCACGCTGCGCGGCCTCGAACCGCCGGCCACCGACGAAGAGATCACCGCCGCGGCCCTGCAGTTCGTGCGCAAAGTCACCGGCGTGACGAAGGTCAGCGACGCCACCCGGGAGCCGATGGAGCAGGCCACGGAGGAGATCGCCGGCATCGTCACCCGGCTGCTCGAGTCGCTGCCGGAGCGCCGTCAGCCGCCGAAAAACGTGCCGCCGCTGCGCCGCCCGGAAGTCCAGGCGCGGATCGCGCAGCGGATCAGGGAGCGCGAGGAGCACGAGCGGATGCACGAACAGGGCATCGCGCACACGCACTGAGCGACCGTCAAGGCTCATATAGCTATCTGGTAATATGAAGTCATGAGCACCAACGACGGAATCCTGGAGACGATCGACGGCCGGCCGGCGTTGCGCTTCGAGCGCACGCTGGCCTATCCGGTGCAGCGGGTCTGGCGGGCGGCGAGCGAGCCGGCGGAGCTGGAGCGCTGGTTCCCCGCCGCGGCCGACTGGACGCCCGCGATCGGTGACACCTTCGAGGCCGCCGGTGAGCCCGGCGAGGTGACCGAGGTTGATCCGCCCCATCGGCTGGCCTGGACCTGGGGCGGTCAGCTGTACCGCTTCGAGCTGGCCGTGCAGGGCGACGGCTGCCGGTTGATCTTCGTCAACGTGATCGACGACCGCGATCTGACGGCGCAGACGGCGACCGGCTGGCACACCTACTTCTCCCGACTCGAGCCGCATCTGGCCGGGGAATTCGTCTCCGAAGAAGTGGCCCACGGGCCGTGGGCGGAGACCCATGAGCGCTATGCCGAGAAGTTCGGGGTCGACCCGACGCCGGGCCGGCAGTTCGCGGCGGCGCTGCGGGACAGCCAGCGATCGGGCACTGCCGGCTGAACGATTGTGTACCGTGGGGCGGGTGACTCTGCCGCCACCGGTCCGGGAGGTGACCGACTGCTTCCTGGCGGAGCTGGACCGGCGGCTGCCCGGACGGCTGATCGGACTGTTCCTGCACGGTTCGCTCTGCTGGGGCGAGTTCTTCCCGGGCAGCGACATCGACTTCGCCGCGGTCTGGGATCGGCTGCCGGCCGGCGCTGATCATCAACAGCTCCGGGCTGCACACGAGAGCACCCTGGCTCGGCACCCGACCGTGATCTTCGACGGATTCCATGGCACCGTTGACGATCTGGCCGCGCCGCCCACGCGGGTCGCCCAGCGGCCGGTGTTCTTCCAGGGTGCGTACGACATCGAGGGCGGCGCCGGCCTCAACCTCGTCACCTGGCACGAACTGGCCGAACGCGCGGTGATCATCCGCGGCCCGCTGCCGCCCGTGCACACCGACCTGCCCGCCCTGCTGGCGTTCAGCCGGGACAACCTGGACACCTATTGGCGCGACGCCATCCGGCAGATCGAGGAGGCCGGCGTCGCCGCTGTCGGCCGGCATGACGACTCGGTCGCCTGGATCAGCCTCGGCGTCGCCCGGCTGCACCATCTCCTCGCCCGCCGCACCCTGACCTCGAAGAGTGGCGCGGGGCACTATCTCTGCGACCTCGACCCGCGCTGGACCAAACTCGGCCGCGAAGCCCTCCGGCTCCGCGAGCGACCCGACAGCCCCAGCCGGTACGACGATCTCACCCAGCGCGGTCAGGACACCTACGACCTGCTGACCTGGATCGTCCGGGACGGCACGGCCCACTGAGGCCTGGGTGGCCGGGTGCGAATCGAGGGGGGTCGGCTCGGTTCGTTCCCTGAGCCCCGGATCCGCCAATGATCTTGGAACGGTGATGCCTCAACCCATGGCGTCGTCGGTCCGCGCGCAGGCGACAGTCGGAGCGAGGGTGTTCGTTCCCTGAGCCTGTCGAAGGGCCGAGATGATCATGCTCCGTGAGGTCGGTTCGGGGCTGGGCGCCTCCACTCTCTTGCCCTTCGACCGGCTCAGGGAACGAAACCCCAAGCGTCCCATCCTGAGGCCCGGGGAACGAACCTCAGGCGTCCCGATCCGCAGCTCAGGGAACCGAAACTCGTCTCAAGCGCGGGCCGACTAGCGGAGCGGGTCGAGTAGGCGGCGGGGTTCGCGGAGGCGTTGGGCGACCGGGTCGGTCCGGCGGGAGCGGCGTTCCGGGGTGGAGATGATCTCGGTGAGGTCGGGGATGATCTTGCACTGTGGGCAGGACCCGTGGATGTCGATCTTCGAGCCGCAGTCGGCGTGCCGGAAGGTGCGGGAGGGGCTGCCGGTGCCGTGGCCGTGCCGATTGCCCCACTGGGCCATCGCGTTGATCAACGGCCACAGGTCGCGGCCGGCCTTGGTGAGCAGATATTCGGGGTGTCCATCGCCGGTGGTCTTCTGTAGCACGCCATGGTCGACCAGGCTCTGCAGTCGGTCGGTGAGAACGGCCTTGGAGATGTCCAGATGGACCTGGAGATCGGAGAACCGGGTCACGCCGTAGAGGCAGTCGCGGATGATCAGCGCGGTCCACCGCTCGCCGATGATCTCCAGCGTCCGGGCGATGCCACAGTCCTGGTCGGCGTAGTCCTTGCCTAGGGCCATGACGTTCAGCGTACCATTCTGGTCTTGTCACCGAACCAAACTGGATTTAGGGTTTGGTCTCGTGACCAGACTGAATCTCGGCGCCCGGTCCGTGGCGTCGCCGACCGCGGCACCGTTGCTCCAGTCGGCGGGCCCGACCGGGCCGATCCGTACGGTCACGTCGATCGGGACGTTTCTGGCGCTGGTCGCGTTCACGCTGCCGTTGGCCGACCTGCCGACGATCGTGGCCGCGCTGCGGGCGGGTCCGGCCGAGAGTGCCTGGATCCTCAGCTCGATGAGTGTCGGCCTGGCCGCGGCGCTGCTGATCGCCGGCCGGCTGGCCGACGACTTCGGCCGGCGGCGCCTGTTCGTGATCGGCTGTCTGGTGCTGGCGGCCGGCTCGCTGGCCGTGCTGCTGCCCGGTGCCCCGATCTTCATCGCCGGTCGGATCGTGGCGGGCATCGGCGGTGCGGCGATCACCGCGGCCAGTCTCGGACTGATCGCGGCCGGGGTGCCGGACCCGGCCCGGCGGGCGGCGGCGACCGGTCTCTGGGGTGCGGTGCTCGGCGCGGGGATCGCGGCCGGGCCGCTGCTCGCGGCGGCTGCGCACCAGCTCGGCGCCTGGTGGTCGGCCTACCTGGTGGTCGCGGTCGCCTCCGTCGGCGCGGCGATCTTGGCCCGGGTCGGGTTGGCGGAGTCGCGGCAGGCGGTACGTCAGCGGCTGGACCTGGTCGGCGCGGTCGTGTTCGTCGCCGCGATGGTGACGATCTTGATCGGGCTGGTCTGGTTGCGGCTGGCGCCGAATCCGTACCGGCCGATCCTGATGATCATCGCCGGGTTGCTCCTGTTCGGCGGCTTCGTGATCATCGAACGGCGGCTCCGGCAGCCGATGCTCGACCCACGACTGTTCCGCGGCGCCCGGTTCACCGGCCAGGTGGTGGCCGGATTCAGCACCGGGATCGGGATCATCGCCCTCTGCTCGGTCTCGATCACCTTCCTGATCAGCGGCCTGGGATTCACCGCACTGCAGGCGGCCGGGACGCTGACCTTGTGGTCCGGCACCAGCGTGCTGGCCGCGCTGCTGGCCCGGCCGCTCGCCCGCCGGATCAGCGGCGGTAGGCAGTTGGCGATCGGCCTGTTCGGCGTGGCTGCCGGGCAGGCGTTGATGATCCAGGCCCACGACTTCGCCAGCATCGCGCCGGGGCTGTTCCTGGCCGGCATTGCCAGTGGGGTGCTGAATGCGGGTCTCGGCCGGGAGGCGGTGGCCAGCGTGCCGGAGGGTCGTGGGGCGTTCGGCTCCGGAGTGAACAACAGTGCGCGCTATCTCGGCTCGGCGATCGGCGTGACGATCACCGGCATCCTGTTGCTGCACGGCCCGGCCGCTGACCGGCTCGCCGGTGATCAGCTCACCGCCGGCTGGACCGCGGCCGCGCTGGTCACCACGCTGCTGTCCGCCCTCGGCGGCCTGGTCGTGTTGATCTTGGACCGAGGGCGGCCGAACAGACCTCAGCCGGTGTCGAGCTGCAGCTCGTTCGCGCCCAGATCGAGCCGCCCTCGTGACCCGGGTTGACCGTCGCGGTCGTGGCCCACAGGAAGTGGCTGGCGCCGTGCGGATAGTCGCGTTCGTAGGCGCAGCCCCAGCCACCCGCGCAGTTGTCGCCCACGACCAACGGATGGTCCGATGGAACTCGGAACATTTTTCCATGTCAATGCTCGGCTCGGGCCGTGGGAGGATGCCCGGGTGCTGACCACGACCGCCTGCGCTGAGCTCCGGGCGATCTGTCGCGCCGCCGACTACACGGTCGACGGTGTGATCACGGCCATCGGCTCCGAGGCGCACCGCGCACTCGGCCGGAACAGTACGGTCCCCGCCGAGCGATCGCTGGCCGGCCGGGACGACCCGCTGGCGACCATGATCACCCTCTTCCTGCTCCAGCTCCCGGTGGTCGAGCCGGCGGCGATCGCGGCGTTCCCCGACCTGGTCGACGCCATGATCGACAGCGGCCTGCTGCAGTCGGACGGTCGTTCGGTCCGCGCCCTGCTCGATCTTCGTCCGTACGCCACCGACGTGGCCGGCCCGTACTGGGTGGTGTCCGATCTGACCCCGGGCATGGACACCATGATCAACCCGATCCGGCCCGACTACGTGCTCGGCGTCTCGTCCGCCTCGACCACGCTGGCCCAGCTCACCGTGCGCCGCCCGGTCGGCCGGGCGCTCGACCTCGGCACCGGCTGTGGGGTGCAGTCACTGCATCTGGCCGGCCACGCCGATCAGGTGATCGGCACCGATCTCAATCCGCGTGCGCTGGAGCTGGCCCGGCTGACCTTGTCGATCAACGGAGTCGACGCCGAGCTCCGGCCCGGCGACCTGCTGCAGCCGGTCGCCGGCGAACGCTTCGATCTGATCATCAGCAACCCGCCGTACGTGATGGCGCCGCCGACCACCGACGGTCGCCGGCTCACCTATCGCGAGGGCGACCGGACCGCCGACGGTCTGGTCGAGGAACTGGTCCGCGCCGCCCCGGCGCACCTGACCGAGGGCGGCAGTTGCCAGATCCTGGCCAACTGGGCCCACCCGAGTTCGGGTGGATCGACGGCCTGGGTGGATCGGCTCGCAGCCTGGATCGACGGCTGCGACGCGCACGTGGTGCAGCGCGAGGTGCTCGATCCGGGCGAGTACGTGGAGCTCTGGCTGGCCGACGCCGGGCAGAGCGGCAAGCCGGGCTACCGGGCCGCGTACACCGCCTGGCTGGACTATCTCGGCAATCTGGGCATCGGCGGGATCGGGATGGGCTGGATCACCCTGCGGCGCACCGACGCGACGCCCGAGGTGACGATCGAGGCGTGGCCGCACCCGATCGAGCAGCCGATCGGTCCGGCGATCGGCACCCGGCTGGACACCGTCGCCGCGCTGCGCGACCGGCCCGATGCCGAGCTGCTGGACCGGCACTGGGTGGTCGCCGACGACCTCAGCGAGGAGTCGCTGGCCGACCCGGGCGGCGCCGACCCCCGGCACATCGTGCTGCGCCAGGAACGGGGCTTCCGGCGGGCCGTCGAGGTCGACACAGCCCTGGCCGGGGTCGTCGGCGCCTGCGACGGCGAGTTACCGTTGGGGCGTATCGTCGATGCCGTCGCCCAGGTGCTGGGGATCGATTCCACCGGCCTGCGGGCCGAGTTGGTGCCCCGGCTGCGGGTCCTGATCCGGGATGATTTCCTGCGCTGAGCGGCGTCTCACCGAGGCTCCCGGAGCCGAACCGTGTTGACACGGCGATTAGCATCAGGTTCGTTGCGCCTGAGTCCGGGGCGCGGTTTCCAGGGGGCGGGGCCGGACTGTTCTCACATTTCTTCAAGGAGTTGACCTCTCAGTGGCAGGTAAGACAGGCAGACGCCTGGTGATCGTCGAGTCGCCGACGAAGGCGACCAAGATCGCGAGCTTCCTCGGCGACGGCTACGTCGTGCAGTCGAGCCGCGGCCACGTGCGTGATCTGCCGACCGGGGCGGCCGACGTGCCGGCCAAGTACAAGGGCGAGAAGTGGGCCCGGACCGGCGTGGACGTCGACAACGGATTCGCTCCTTTATATGTGGTCAGCCCGGACAAGCGGGCCACGCTGAAGTCGCTGAAGGAAGCCCTCGCGGGCGCCGAAGAACTGCTGCTGGCGACTGACGGTGACCGGGAGGGCGAGGCGATCGCCTGGCACCTGCTGCAGGAACTGAAGCCGAAGGTGCCGGCCCGGCGGATGGTCTTCCACGAGATCACCCCGCACGCGATCGCCGAAGCCGTCGCCAGCCCGCGCGAGCTGGACACCGATCTGGTCGACGCGCAGGAGACCCGGCGGATCCTCGATCGGCTGTACGGCTACGAGGTCTCACCGGTGCTCTGGAAGAAGGTCATGCCGCGGCTGTCGGCGGGCCGGGTGCAGTCCGTCGCGACCCGGCTGGTGGTGGACCGGGAGCGAGAGCGGATCGCGTTCCGCAGCGCCTCCTACTGGGATCTGGACGCCACCCTGGACGCCGGCGCGGCGGCCGAACCGCCGCTGTTCCCGGCGCGACTGACCCATGTCGGTGCCGCCCGGGTCGCCCAGGGCCGCGATTTCGATTCCCGCGGTGCGCTGGTCAGCAAGGGATCCGAGGAAGTGGTCCAGCTCGACCAGGTCCGGGCCGAGGCGCTGGCCACGTCGCTGCGGACGGCCGCGTTCTCGGTCAGTGGCGTCGAGTCCAAGCCCTACACCCGGCGGCCGTACGCGCCGTTCCGGACCACGACGATGCAGCAGGAGGCCGGTCGCAAGCTCGGCTTCACCGCGCAGCGGGCCATGTCGGTCGCCCAGGACCTCTACGAGGGCGGCTACATCACCTACATGCGGACCGACTCGGTCACCCTGTCCAGCACCGCGATCAACGCCGCCCGGACCCAGGTCCGGCAGCTGTTCGGCGAGCAGTACGTGCCGGAGCGGCCGCGGGTCTACACCTCCAAGGTGAAGAACGCGCAGGAGGCGCACGAGGCGATCCGGCCGGCCGGCGAGACCTTCTCGACGCCGGCCCAGACCGGCCTGTCCGGTGATCAGTTCCGGCTCTACGACCTGATCTGGAAGCGCACCGTCGCCTCCCAGATGCGAGACGCCGAGGGCAGCACGATCACGGTCAAGATCAACGCGCAGCCGACGACGGGCGAGAACTGCTCGTTCACCGCGTCCGGCCGGACGATCACCTTCTACGGCTTCCTCAAGGCCTACGTGGAGTCGATCGACGAGGGCGGCGACGGCCAGTCCGACGACGCCCAGACCCGGTTGCCGGACCTGACCGAGGGCCAGTCGCTGCGGCCGGAAGAGGTGATCGCCTCCGGTCACGAGACGAAGCCGCCGGCGCGCTACACCGAGCCGTCGCTGGTGGCCAAGCTGGAGGAGCTGGAGATCGGCCGGCCGTCGACGTACGCGTCGATCATCCGGACGATCACCAGCCGGGACTACGTCTTCAAGCGCGGCACCGCCCTGGTGCCGACCTGGCTGGCGTTCGCGGTGACCCGGCTGCTGGAGGAGCACTTCCCGCACCTGGTGGATTACAAGTTCACCGCGGACATGGAAGAGGTGCTGGACAAGATCGCCGACGGCCACGCCGAGCGGCTGGGCGTGCTGACCGACTTCTACTTCGGCGTCGCCGGTGATGATCATGAAGGGCTGCAGCGGCTGGTCACCGAGCTGGGCGACATCGACGCCCGCCGGCTGTCCACGTTCCAGGTCGGTGATCTTGATTCCGGCATCGTGGTCCGGGTCGGCCGCTACGGCACCTACGTCGAGGACGAGGACGAACGCCGGGCCAACGTCGACGACGAGCTGCCGCCGGACGAGCTCACGGTCGATCTTGCCAAGGAGCTGCTCAGCAAGCCGATGGGCGAGGAGCGCGAGCTCGGACTCGACCCCGAGTCGCACACGCCGATCGTGGCGCGGAACGGCCGGTTCGGTCCGTACGTGACCGAGGTGCTGGGCGAGGACGCGCCCAAGTCGGCCAAGCCGCGGACCGGCTCGCTGTTCCAGTCGATGACGGTCGAGGACGTGACGCTGGAGCAGGCGCTGCAGCTGATGAGCCTGCCCCGGGTGGTCGGTAAGGATGCCGAAGGCACCGAGATCACCGCGCAGAACGGCCGCTACGGCCCGTACCTGAAGAAGGGCACCGACTCGCGCTCGCTGGAGTCGGAGGAGCAGATCTTCTCGATCACCCTCGAGGAGGCCGAGAAAATCTATGCGCAGCCGAAGCAGCGCGGCCGGGCCGCGGCCAAGCCGCCGCTGAAGGAGCTGGGCGACGACCCGGTCTCCGGCAAGCCGATGGTGATCAAGGACGGCCGGTTCGGCGCCTACGTGACCGACGGCGAGTTCAACGCCACCCTGCGCCGCGGCGACGAGGTGGAGACGATCACCAAGGAACGGGCGGCCGAGTTGCTGGCCGAGAAGCGGGCCAAGGGCCCGGCGCCGAAGAAGCGCGCCGCGAAGAAGGCACCGGCGAAGAAGGCCGCGGCCAAGAAGACGGCCGCGAAGAAGACGGCCGCGAAGAAGACGGCCGCGAAGAAGACGGCCGCGAAGAAGACGGCGGCCAAGAAGGCGACCGGCTCCGCGACCAACGGTCGGTCCACCGAGGTCCCGGCCGGCGCGGACTCCGGGCACTGATCCGGGAGCAGGCCGTGGCCAAACGCAAGCCGTCCACCGGCCAGCTGTCCCGGAAGCAGCGTCCGGACCCGGACGGCGCCGGTTTGCCCGAGGACGGACCGCGCCGGTTCGAGATGCCGTTTCCTGCGACGGCGCCGCGGTTGATCAATCCCGACCTCGGGCTGACCACCATGGTCGGTCGGCTGGGTCGAGACGCCGCGTACTCGATGGACGTGACGGTGCTCGACGCGCCGGACCACCGGTTGCTCCGCTCCGGCGTGCTGCTGGCCCACCGGGTCGTCGGCGAGCGCGGTGAGTGGTATCTCGCGGCGCCCCGGTGGGCTCCGCTGCTGCCGTCGGAGCGTGCCGAACCGATGGGCTACGGCGACCTGCCGGAGGGTCTGTCCGGGCTGATCCGGCCGTTCCGCCGCCGGGCCCCGCTCGGCCCGGTCGCCGCGCTGACCTGTGAGCGCCGGGAGTTCGAATTCCGGGACGCCGTGGGCGGGCCGCTCGGGCTGCTCCGGGACGACCGGGTGACCGTGCGCCGCGGCGGCGTCACCACCGCCCGCTACCGGGAAGTCACCCTGACCCCGACCGGGCCGGGGTTGACCGACCAGCAGCGGGCCTGGCTGACCGACCGGCTGTCCGACGCGGGCGGCACCCCGGTCGACGACTTCCCGCCACTGGTCAACCGGCTCGGTGCTCCGGCGACCGGGCTGACCGACTTCCCGGAGGTCGAGGCGCCGGCCGCGGACCTGCCGTTCGGCACCTTCGTCGCGCGCTGGCTCGCCCGCCGGCTGCGGGCGCTGGTGGCGGCCGATCTCCGGCTGTCCGGGACGGACGGCGATCCCCGGGGTCCCCGCGACGTTGTTCGGGGGAGCGAAGCGGAGGAGCAGAACATCGCGGGGTGGCCTACCGACCCGCTGCTCGCCGCCGACCTGGTGGCCGAGGCGGTCCGGCTGCGGGACGAGATCGAGGCGCTGTCCGGCGTCCTCGACACGGACTGGATCTCCGATCTGGACGATGAACTGGACTGGGTGATCGAGCCCGGCGGACCGGCCGGACTGCGCGCGCGGTTGCGCGGCGAGCGATATCTCGCCGTGCTCGACCAGCTGGTGAACGGGATCCGTGCCCCCAAGATCGGTGAGCTGAGCCGGCTGCCGGCCGCCGACGTGATCAGTACGGTGATCGATGACGCCCGGGCCGAGGCGCTGGCGGCCGCGGACGAGCTGTCGGCCGACTCCGGCGACGACGACTGGGATGCGGTGGCGCAGGGGCTGGCCGGCTACCACCGGGCGCTCCGGCTGGCCGAGATCGGCGGCGGAGTTGATCAGTCGGCTCGGCCGTCGTCGGAACGGCGGCGACTGGACCGGGCCCGAGACGGCCTCGCCGTGGTCGAGGACCGGGTCCGGCGGGCCGAGCAGCTCCGTGATCAGGCGGCGGCCGCGGATCCGGCCAAGGCCTTCGAGCTCGGTCGCCGCTACGAGCGGTTGCTGGCCGAACTCGCCGCCGATCGGGCCGAGTTCCTGCGCCGTTGGGCGAAGTTGATCAAGAAGGTGGCTTGAGACTGTTGATCAGAGCCGGCACTGTTGATCAAGCCGGGCCGATGATCAAGAAGGCGAGATGACGGAGGATGCGAGCGTCGTGACGGCGGGACTGTTCATCGTGTTCGAGGGCGGGGACGGCGTCGGCAAGTCGACCCAGGCCAGACGGCTGACGAAGTGGCTCACCGATCGTGATCATGAGGTGGTCCGGACCTTCGAACCCGGCGACACGATGGCCGGGCGGGAGATCCGCCGGCTGGTGCTGGATCACGCGTCCGGCGAGCTGGATCCGCGGGCCGAGGCGCTGCTCTACGCGGCCGACAAGGCGCAGCACCTGTTCGAGGTGGTCCGGCCGGCGCTGGACCGCGGCGCTGTGGTCGTCTGTGATCGCTATGTCGACACGATGCTGGCCTATCAGGGCGCGGGCCGGGCGCTGGACCTGGCCGAGGTGGCCCGGATCGCCCGCTGGGCAACCGCCGACCTGCGGCCCGATCTGACCGTGCTGCTCGATCTCGACCCGCGGCAGGCGGTCGGCACCAAGACGGTCAAGGACAAGCTCGAGTCGGCCGGCGAATCGTTCCATGACCGGGCCCGGCAACACTTCCTCGACCTGGCCGCCGAGGCACCTGAGAGCTACCTGGTGCTGCCGGCCCGCGACCCCGAGGCCGCCCTGGCCGCGACCGTCGCCGACCGGGTCGCGGCGCTGCTGTCGGCGCGGACCGGCACACTGGCACCATGACCGCCGTCGACCCGAGCACCGCCGTCGATTCCAGTACCGCCGTCGATTCCAGTACCGCCGTCGATTCCAGTACCGCCGTCGATTCCAGCACCGCCGTCGATTCCAGCACCGCGGCCGAGCCCGCCGCGGCAGCGCTGCCCGGCGTCTGGGGCGAACTGATCGGCCAGGAGAGGTCGGTGGCCGTACTGCGTCGCGCCGTCGCGGGCGAGCGGAACGCGATGGCCCATGCCTGGCTGGTCACCGGGCCGCCCGGCTCGGGCCGGTCCAACGTCGGCCGGGCCTTCGCCGCGGCACTGCAGTGCCGGCGGGACGGCTGCGGCGAGTGTTCGGAGTGCCGGACATCGCTCTCCGGCGCTCATCCCGATGTCACCCTGGTCCGGACCGAGCAGTTGTCGATCGGCGTCGACGAGGTCCGCGAGCTGGTCCGGCGGGCCGCGATGAGCCCGACCATGGGCCGGCGCCAGGTGCTGGTCGTCGAGGACGCCGACCGGGTCACCGAGCGCGGTGCGGACGCCCTGCTGAAGAGCATCGAGGAGCCGGCCGCGAAGACGGTCTGGATCCTCTGCGCGCCCACCGTGGACGACGTGGTGCCGACCATCCGGTCGCGGTGCCGGCTGCTTACCCTGCAGACGCCGACCGTCGCCGCCGTGGCCAAACTGTTGCAGGTCCGGGACGGCATCGAGCCGGAGTTGGCCGAGTACGCGGCCCGGGTGGCCCAGGGGCATGTCGGCCGGGCCCGGGCGCTGGCCCGGAACCCGGCGGCGCGAGAGCGCCGGATGGCCGTGCTCGCGATCCCCGGCCGGCTGACCGACCTCGGCTCCTGCCTGCAGGCCGCGGCCGAGCTGGTTGAGTCCACCGCCGCGGAGGCCGCCGCCGGCACCGCCGAGCTGGACCAGAAGGAGAAGGCCGCACTGTCCGAGGCCTTGGGCTTCGGCACCAAGGGCGCCCGGCCGCGGCACGCGCAGGCCGCGATGAAGGAGCTGGAGGACCAGCAGAAGGCCCGGGCGAAGCGCTTCCAGCGCGACGCCATCGATCGTGCGCTGACCGAGCTGACCGGCTACTACCGGGACGCCCTGAGCATCCAGACCGGCTCCGGCGCCGAGCTGGTCAATCCCGAGCTGGCGCCCCAGCTCGGGGTGCTGGCGCGGAAGACCACGGCCGCCGCCACACTGCACCGGATCGACGCCCTGCTGGCCTGCCGCGAGGCGTTGGAGAACAACGTCGCGCCGCTGCTGGCAGTCGAGTCGACACTGATCGGCCTGGCCAGGGGCTGATTCGGAGCCGGCCGCGGAAAGTCGGGCGAAAACCACCAGAAACAGCGGTCCCACTCTGCGGATTGAGTTTGCAAGACGGTCGAGGTCTAGTACTGTTCTTCTCAGGTTGCCGGAGGGCACGAACCCCCGAGCGTTCTCTCCGGCAACCCCTAACCGGTTCTCCGGCCGGATCGCATCAATTCCGGTGATGCCGCCCAATCTTTGGGCGGCTTTTCGCGTTTCCGGATCAGGTTGCGGTGTTAGGGTTGACGGGCAAATCTTCCAGCGGTGCTCTGCGAAGTGCCACGGGTGGACCCCCCGATCCACCCGCCCCCCGGAAGGCCCGGCCGCCCCCGCACTGCCGGGCCTTCCCCATGCTCTCGCCAACCGCATGATCCTCGGCTCTACGCTGGCCCCCAATGGCGCGGGTCAGGCGGTCTCGTTCCGCCGCTACGGGCGGCTCTACTACCTCGATCCCGGTGATCACGACTATCGCGTCGGCGACCGGGTGCTGGTGCCGACCGACACCAGCACCGAGGTCGCCGAATGCGTCTGGGCACCGGAACAGTTCAGCGACGGGCCCGACGGCATCGTGATCTTCAAGCCCTACGTCCTCGAACACCAGGGCCGGGCCTTCGTGCCGGTCCAACCGCCGAGGTGCCGGCGAACGCGACCGGCGTGCTGACCGGGATCGTGGCCGGCCGGTCGCGGCTGTGGACCGTGGGCGGGGTGGACGAGGCGGCGTTCGCGGCCTACCGCGGCTGACCTGGGGGCCGGTCCTATTTCCGCGGCTTGGGCGGCTTCGGTGGCAGCGCCGCCGCATACGCCAAGCCGACGGCAACCCATCGGGCCAGCTCGTCGTCCCTGGTCACGGCCTCGTCGGCAACGTGCAGCCAGCCCTTCATCGGCCGCCCGCGCATCACCATCCGCTCGGCGCCGGCGGCAACATGATCATCGGTGGCGGCCGGGTCGCAGCGCAGCAGCAGCCCACCCCGGCCGGCCGCGACCGCCAGATGCCCGCGGACCAGGAAAGCCAGACCGCCGAACATCTTCTGCTCGCTGACCTCCGGGGCCTGCTCGGGATGATCGGCCAGCACCGCGCCGATCCGTGCGGCCAGTTCCTCGTCGTACGCCATGCTTCACCGTAACCGCCCGGGCTGACCTTTCGCCGGCTCGGCCGGTAGGCTCGGTGCATGGTGGTGGGGCGCGGAAATTCGATCTTGTCGCGCCCACGCGCAGCCGCCGCGGTCGCGATGATCATCATCGCCGGTCTGGTCGGCTCGTGCTCCATGGTCCCGATCGGTCCGGGGCGGCCGGCGCCGGGTCCGAGTAGTTCCGGGCCGGCCTCGTCCGCCAGCCCGACCGAGCAGCAGGAGACCGGCCGACCGGTCAAGAGTCCGCCGCAGGTCCGGCCGAGCGGATTCGCCGCGCCGCCACCCGGCAAGGGTCTTGATCGCTATCGCGCCCAGCGGATCGCCTGGTCCCCGTGCGGCAACAACCAGGACGACCCGCTGGAGTGCGCGGCGGTCCTGGTGCCGCTGGACTACAAGCAGCCGGACCGGGTCGCGATCACCCTCAGCCTGGCCCGGCGCCCGGCCAAGCTGAAGCCGAGCAAGGGCAGCCTGTTCATCAATCCCGGTGGCCCGGGCGCCTCGGGGGTCGACTACCTCGGCTACTTCGACAAGTCCGGCCTGGACGCCTACGACATCGTCGGCTGGGATCCGCGCGGCGTCGCTCGATCGACACCGGTGACCTGCTTCGGCGGCGAACAGTTGGCCGCTTACACCGAGCTGGATATGTCGCCGGACAGTGATCAGGAGGATCGGGCGCTGCAGGAGTCCAATCGCCGGTTCGGCGAGTCCTGTCTGCAGCAGTCCGGCGCGCTGTTGCAACACGTGTCCACCGAGGAGACCGTACGTGATCTTGATCTGTTGCGGCACCTGGTCGGGGACCGGAAACTCAACTACTTCGGTGCGTCCTACGGCACCGAGATCGGCGCCTACTATGCGCACTTCTTCCCGGGGCGGGCCGGGCGACTGGTGCTGGACGGAGCGGTGTCGCTGTCGCCGGACGATGAGATCAGCCAGGCCCAGGGCTTCGAGCGGGCGCTGACCGACTTCGCCGACTGGTGCGTCCGGGAGAGCTGTCGCCTCGGCGACAGTCAGCAGGAGGTGCTGTCCGCGATCACCGATCTGTGGGACTCGCTGGACTCTCATCCGCTCGAGGTCGGCACCACCCGGGTGCTCACCCAGACCCTCGGCGTGACCGCCGTGATCCAGGTGTTGTACGACGACGAGGAGGGCTGGCGGCTGCTGGCCCAGGCCCTGTTGCTGGCGATCACCGAGGACAACGGGCAGGGCCTGCTCTACTTCGCCGATCAGTACAACGTGCGTGATGATCAAGGAAACTACGGTCAGCTGAACTACGGCTTCCCGGCCGTACGCTGCCTGGACAATTCCGACGAGGGCGTCACGGACGCGAAGCGGGATGCCGCCGACGACGCCCGGATGGCCCCGGTGATCGGCCCGTACATCGGACTCGACTACACCTGTCCGCTGTGGCCGGTCAAGGCCCGCAAGCGGCCGGGCAAGATCACCGGCAAGGGCACACCGCCGATCATCGTGATCGGCAACACCGGTGACTCGGCCACCCCGTACGAGTACGCTGTCGACATGGCCGACCAGCTGGAGTCCGGCGTGTTGATCACCTACCGCGGCCAGGGCCACCTGTCCTACCGGCGCAGCGCCTGCGTCCGGGAACTGGTGATCGGCTACCTGACCAAGGACAAGGCGCCGAAGGACGGCGCAAAATGTTGATCACTCCGCCCGGCCCGTGAGTCGGGCCGCGACCTACCTGGCCTTCGCCGGGGTCGACGGATCCGGTAAGACCACGCAGGCCCGACTGCTGACCGACCGGCTGCGGGCCGTCGGGACGGACGCCGTCTTCGTGCCCAGTGTCAGCCTGGCGCCGGTCCGGACACTGCTGAACGAACTCGCCGTCCGGCAGGGCCTAGCTGATCATGTCGAGCTGCTCGGACCGGACACGTCCCGGCTGATCGCGGCGATCCACAAGTGGAGCAGCCTCGGCCCGCTGCGAGCGGCCCTGACCGAGCCGGGTCGGGTGGTGATCACGGACCGCGGAGTGCTCTGTCAGTACGCGGTCGCCCGGGCCGTCGGGGCCGACAACGAGGAGCTGCTCCGCGACATCTTCGCCGACCTGCCGAGCCCGGACCTGACGATCTTCATCGACCTCGCCGGTGAGTTGGCCATGCGACGACTGGCGCAACGTGGCGAGCGGGAGCACAGCGCCGCCGAACTCGACGGTCTGGCAACGGCCTACCGATCGCTCCCGGAGGCCGACACCTTCACCGTGATCGACGGCACCGGCGACCCCGAGTCCGTCCAAGCCGGCATCCGCACCGCCGTCACCCCACTCCTCCCCTCCCGCTGACCCGACCCACGCCGCCCCGCCAGACGCGACTGCTGTACCCAGACGCGACCGTTGCAACGGTCGCGTCTGAAGGAAACGGTCGCGGCTGAGGTGATCCGAGCGCTCTGTGAATAGCGGGGACAGCGCCGAGCGGGTCAGCGGTGGGTGGTCATGGTGATCATCGGGGCGCCGCCGTCGGAGTGGGGTTCGGGGTCGCCGATCCGGACGAAGCCGGCTGAGCGGTAGAGGGACAGGGCGCGGGCGTTGCCGTCGCGGACCTGGAGTTCCAGCCCGGGCCGACCGGCACTCTCGGCGGCGGCGATCGCGTCGGCCAGAAGGGCGCGGCCGAGGCCTCGACCAGCCTGATCGGGCGCGACGGCCAACATCTCGAGGAACCCGGGTGTCGGGGCGTCGCCGCCGGGCGGTGCGGACGAGCGGACGACGGTCAGGGCGAACCCGGCGACCCTCGGCTGCTCGCCGCCGGCAGCGGGGACGGCATCGAGGACGGCGAAGCGCAGCAGCGGCTGGTCGAACTTCCCCCTCATCCGCTCGACCAGCGCGGCCGGGTCCGGCACCACTCCGTCGCGGGCGGTGACGGCCTCGACCCAGAGGTCGACGCAGCCCGTCACATCACCGTCGAGTCCGGCCCGAATCGTGCTCACGCTCGCCGATGCTACGGGCCGGCGGCCCAGCAGCCCGTACCAATCGAGCCCGCTGAATGCGGGCCGATGCCCGACGCGACCGCTGACGGCGAACGCGACCGATGCAGCGGTCGCGCCGCCCGGTACGGGTCGCGGCGGCGGTCTCCGAAGAAATCCGCAGAAAGATTCGGCGAGCTGTCGATCTGGGTCGGCGGGCTTCGACCAGTGAGTAGAAGGACCCGGACACTCGAATGAGGAGCACATCATGCAGATCCCAAGGGCACTCCGGCCGCTGACCACCCCGGCCTACCGCTGGCTGGCGGCGGCGCTCGTCTCGTCGCTGGTCGGTTCCGGCGTCTGGATGGTGGCGCTGGTCTGGCAGATCGTCGCGATCGGCGGCGGCGCGGCCGACCTCTCGCTGGCGGCCGGAGCGTCGGCCGTCGGCATGCTGCTGACCACCCTGCTCGGCGGTGCGCTGGCCGACCGGATCCCGCAACGGCGGATCCTGCTGGTGGTCGAGGCGACCCGGGCGGTCACCATCGGCATCGTCGCCCTGCTCTCGCTGAGCGGCGCGATCGAGCTCTGGCACCTGGCGGCGGTGGCGTTCGTCGGCGGCGTGATGGGTGGTGTCTACTACCCGGCGTACTCGGCGCTGCTGCCGACCGTGCTGCCGGAGGACCAGCTGTTGGCCGCGAACGGCTTCGAGGGGATGACCCGGCCGATGGTGATGCAGGCCGGTGGCCCGGCGCTGGCAAGCGCACTGATCGCCGCGACCTCGCCCGGCGCCGCGCTTGGCGTGACGGCGCTGACCGGCGTGGTCGCCGTGCTGTGCATCCTGCGGCTGCCGCAGCCGGCACCGCGACCGGCGCCAGCCGCCGACGAGGCAGCGGCCCCCGCGACCTCCCTGCTGGGCGACGTCCGGGAAGGCTTCCGCTACATGGTCCGGACGCCCTGGCTGCTCGGCACGCTGGTGTTCGCCTCGCTGTTGATCTTCGTGATGATGGGGCCGTTCGAGGTCCTGGTGCCGTTCGCGATCAAGGACAACGCCGGCGGCGGCCCGGCGCAGCACGCGATGGTGCTGGCCGCGTTCGGCATCGGTGGCGCGGTCGGGTCGATGGTGATCGCCTCGATCAAGCTGCCCCGGCGCTACCTGACCGTAATGAACCTGCTCTGGGCCGGCGGCTGCCTGCCGCTGGTGGCCTTCGGCCTGACCGATCAGGTCTGGGTGATGGTGGTGGCCGCCTTCCTGGTCGGCGCGGCCTTCAACGGTGGCGTGGTGATCTGGGGGACGTTGCTGCAGCGCCGGGTGCCGTCGCACCTGCTGGGCAGGGTGTCCAGCCTCGACTTCTTCGTCTCGCTGGCCTTCATGCCGGTGTCAATGGCGCTGGCGGGTCCCGCCGGGCAGTCCCTGGGCCTGCCGGTGGTGTTCCTGATCGCCGGCCTGGCACCGCTGCTGATCGGCGCGGTCGCGATCGTCGCTGCCCGGATGACCAAGGACGAGATCGCGCACCCGTTGGACACGGTCGCCGAGGCCGATGCCCCGGCCGAGCCGGTGCAGGTCACGGAACCGGTCGCGGTCGCGGCGGAGCCGGAACTCGTCGGCTCGGCCCGCTGACACCGCAGGTCAGGTCGAGGCAGATCGAAAGGCCCCGGCGCGACGCAGCGCCGGGGCGAGATCTCCCCGATCGGCCACCTCGATCCGGGTCAGTTCCAACCATTCGCGTAGCAGTTCGAGCTCCGTAGCGAGCTCGGCCGCTACGCGTTTTGGTGCTCCGGGCTCCGCGTACGCGCTCTGCACCAGCAGCGTCCCGCGAGCCCGGTCGGCCTTGAGGTCGCAGCGGCCGACGAGGGTGTCGCCGAGCAGGAACGGCAGCACGTAGTAGCCGAAGATGCGGCGCTCGGCGGGCACGTAGAGCTGCTGGCCCAGCGGGTTGGTGAAGCCGCAGCAGTCCTCGGCCGAGGCGCGGATGAACGAGTCGAACGGCGACAGCAGCGCCCGCGCTTCCAGTGATCGCGGCACCTTGGCGCCGGGCAGCAGATAGCCCGGCTTCCGCCAGCCCTCAACTCCGACCTCGACCAGCCGGCCCTCCTCGACCAGTTCCTCGAGCAGCCGCGGCCAGATCGCGCGGGCGGGCTTGCCGTCGGCCCGCCGGGCCCGGATCCGGAAACTGTGCAGGCCGAGATAGTCGCCGAGCCCACGGCCGGTGCTCACCCCGAGGGCCTTGGCCGTCAGGCAGAGCAACTCCTTCTGCGCCGCCTCGGCGGCCGGCGCCGGGGTGTCCAGGAATTCCGCCGGGATGACGCGCTCGACCAGGTCGTACACGCGGGTGAAGCCGCGCCGGCCGGCGATCGCGAGGTAGCCGGACTCCAGCAGCGCCTCGAGCGCCTGCTTGGCCTTGCTCCAGCCCCACCACTTGCCGGTCGGCCGGTCGGCGTTGGACAGCTCGCCGGCAGCCAGTGGCCCGCGCTCGGCGATCTCGTCATAGACCGCCTGGACCTGCTCGTCGCCCTCCACCGGAGCGCCGAGGGACCAGGTCCGCGCGTTGCGCATCCCGAGCATCCGGTGCCGCATCAGCGGGAACAGTTGGACCGGCAGCAGGCAACTGGCATGACTCCAGCACTCGAACAGTTCCTTGCGCCGGTAGGTCAGCCGGTCGATCGCCGCCATCGGGTACGGTCCCAGCCGCGAGTAGGCCGGCAGGTAGTGGGACCGGACGAGCACGTTGACCGAGTCGAGCTGGACCGCGAGCACCCGCGATGCGACCTTGCGGACGTGGCCGAGCGTCGGCTTGGCCGGCCGGCGCCCGAATCCCTGCGCCGCCAATGCCAGCCGCCGGGCCTCCACCAGCGACAGCTCCACCCTTGTGGACCTTAGTACCGTGTCGCACCTGAAGCACGGCGTTTCGCGACGCCCAGGCACGCATCTCGCTGTGTTCTCCTCGGTCGTGAAATGACCCGATATCCCTTCCTTGTCGGCCTTGCGAGCTACGCACCTGGACGCCGCGAAACACCACGCTTCAGGTGCGACACGGCACTAACCGGCACCGCAGACATCCCGGCCGGTTTTCGCCCGGGCGCCGCGGGACTCGGGTTGGATGAGGCTCATGACGGAAACCCAAGGGATGTCGGACCGGGTCCTGGCCGGCACGAAATACATGGTCCTGTCCACCGCGGACCAGGACGGCCGGCCCTGGGCGACCCCGGTCTGGTACGCCCGGGACGGCGACCGGTTCTTCTGGGTGTCGGCGCCGACCTCGGAGCATTCGGTGCACATCGCCGCCCGCACCGACGTGGCGCTGGTGATCTTCAACTCGCAGGTTCCGGTCGGCCAGGCCAGCGCGTACTACGCCCGCGCGACCGCCCGGCTGGTCCCGCCGGACGAGATCCCCGCGGCGCTGGCGATCTTCAGTGGTGAGCTGACCGCTCAGGGCCACGACTCGTGGGGGATGGACCGGGTGACCGGCGGCGCCCGGGTCCGGCTCTACTGCGCCACCATGATCGAACAGTGGGTGCTCGCCGAGGACGACGGCCCGGACCGCCGACTCCCGATCGGATCGGCCTGAAGATCGCTGAACGATCCTGATCTGGTTGCGTGCGGCAGCTTTCGCGTAGGCCGAGCCCTCGGCAGCCGCGTGTCGCGGTAGCGACGTGGAGACCGTCAAGCGGCAGCAAAGGGGGGCGGGTCTTGGCGCCCGTCAGGTCCGTCCGCCCGGTCACGTCGGCGAGGCCACGACCAAGAGGCGACGCAAGTGGGCCGCTCAGCGGCACCGGCGCCGAATCCTGCCTCCTTGCTGCCGCTTGAAGGTCTTCAGGCTCCCATCCTGCTAAAGGCTGCGCCGGTAGCGGCCGAGCGTGACCAGGGCCAGGGCTTCGGTGGCCACGGCGAGAGCGCCGAGCGCGGCCAGGTTGATCATCATCGTGGTCTGATCACCGCCGAGCATGGCCGTCCGTGCGGCCTGGACCGCCCAGTTGACCGGATTCGCCTCCGCCACCCGCTGCATCCAGTCCGGCATCTGGGCCGTGGTGGTGAGGGTCGCGGACAGGAACATGAACGGCAGCACCGCGAGTTGGCCGACGGCGATCATGGTCTCCTGCCGGCGAAACAGCAGCGCCAGCGCGTGCGAGAACCCGGCGAACGCGGTGCAGACCAGAGCGGCCGCGACCAAGATCACGATCAGTCCCGGGAGTCCGCCGTCCAGCCGGGCGCCGAAGGCGCAGGCCACGCCGACCACGACGAGGGCCTGCAGGGTGCCGGTGATCGCGGCCTGCAGTCCGCGGGAGATCAACAAGGCACTCGCCGGCAGCGGGGTGGCGAGGAACCGGTCGATCGCGCCGCGTTCGATGTCCTGGACCAGACCGGGCCCTTCCCAGGCACCGTGCGCGAACGCGGTCATGATCGCGATGCCCGGGGCGAGGAATTCCAGGTACGAGTCGGTGCCGAAGCCGCCGAGCCGCGGCAGCCCGGCGAAGAGCTGGCTGTACAGCAACAGCCACACCAGTGGCTGGGCGATCATGATCGGCAACAGGATCGGCTGCCGGCGCAGCAGTCGAAAGCTGCGTCCGAGCAGCACGAGTTGGGCACCGAGATCGCCACGCTGCAGCATGATCATCCGGCCGTCTCCGCACCGGGCGTCGGATCCGCGGTCACGGCGGAGCCGCGACCGGTCCGTACGTGGTGCCGATACACGTCGTCGAGATCCGGGACGGCGACGCCGGCCGATCCGGCCGGCACGTCGATCAGCCGGAGCTCGGCCTTGAGGGCCTCCGGTCGCCCGTCGGCGACCACCGTGCCATGGTTGATGATCACGATCCGGTCGGCCAGCTGATCGGCCTCGTCCAGATAGTGCGTCGTGAGCAGGATGCTCAGGCCCTGCTCGGCGCGCAGCCGGCGGAGCTCCTGCCACAGCGTCGTGCGGGCCTCGGGGTCGAGGCCGGTGGTGGGTTCGTCGAGGAAGAGCACCCGCGGGTCGTGCACGATCCCCATCGCGATCTCCAGCCGTCGCCGCATGCCGCCGGAGTAGGTGTTCACCACGCGGTCGGCGGCGTCGGCGAGCCCGACGAGCTCGAGGAGTTCGGCGGCCCGGCGGATCGCCGAGCTTCGTCGCAGCCGGTGCGCCGCGGCCTGGACGAGGAGATTCTCCCGGCCGGTCAGGTAGCCGTCGGTGCCCGCGTGCTGGGCGACGTAGCCGATCGCGGCCCGTACCTCGCGGGGCCGGCGTCGGACGTCCTGCCCGGCGACGATCGCGGTGCCGCCGTCGGCCCGGGTCAGCGTGGCGAGGATCCGGACGGTGGTGGATTTGCCGGCCCCGTTGGGTCCGAGCAGCCCGAGCACTTCACCCTCGGCGAGGACGAAGGACACGTCGCTGACCGCCTCGACCGGACCGTAGCGCTTGATCAGCTGGCGGGCCGTGATCACGTCGGTCACGAGGACGGATCCACTCGGTCGATCTTGTCGACCCGGTCGACGCGCCGCACGCGGCGCTCGGCGATCGGCGTGACGCGGTCGGAGGGCGCGGCCGAGGTCTCGCGGGCGATCTCCGGCAGCATCGCGTCGAGCTCGCCATGCCAAGTGAGTTCGGCTTCCAGGTGCAGCTCGGTGCGCCGGTAGCCGGCCAGGCTGGCGGTCGACAGATGCCCCTCCCGGAGGTGCAGCTCACGACCCGCGGTCAGTTCCGCCAGCGCGGCGGTGAGGGCCGCCCGGCGGCGGTCCAACCGTTCGCGCAGGCCGTCCTCTTCGAGTCCGGTCGACCACTTGAGGGCTGCCTCCACCGTGGTCGAATGCAGCGCCGGCTGGGTCAGTGCCCGCTCTCGGTGGATGGCGAGCTCCTGCCGTCCGTCGTCGGTGATCCCGTACACGGTGCGCTGTGGCCGGCGCCCCTCCTGCTCGACCCGCACCGGCTCGATCAGACCGTCGCCCTCCAGCCGGCGCAGCATGCCGTACAGCGAGCCGACCTTGACCTCGCCCCACTGCTCGATGCCGCTCTGGTCGGCGGCACGTCGGATCTGATGGCCGTGCAACGGCCCCGCCGCGAGCAGCCCGAGGATCAGCAGCCGGACTGGATTCGCATCTCTCATGCGATTAGTCTCATACGACTAATCGTAGATTGCAAGAGTCAGTCGACGAGGCGGCGCAGTCGGTGCCGCAGCTGTTGCTGCTCGGCGAGGTTGATCGTCGCGGCGATCGCCCGGCGGTACGCGGCCGCGGCCTCAGCCGGCCGGTCGGCTCGCTCCAGCAGGTGGGCGCGGACGGCGTCGAGGCGGGGCAGGCCGGGGTGCGCGGCGGCCAGCTCGTCGATCCGGGCGAGGGCGAGCCCGGGTCCGTCGACCATCGCCTGAGCGACGATCCGGTTCAGGGCGATCGTGGGGTTGCGCTGATCGGTGACGAGTTCGAGCAGCCGGTAGAGAGTGAGGATCTCGGCCCAGTCCGTGGTCTCGGTGTCCGGAGCCTCGGCGTGCAGGGCGGCGATGCAGGCCTGCAGTAGGTACGCGCTCGGCTCGGCACCCGGGGCGGTCCGCTCGACCAGCGCGATCCCTTCCTTGATCAACTCCCGGTCCCACAACGCCCGGTCCTGTTCGTCGAGCGGTTGGAGCCGCCCGTCCGGACCGACCCGGGCCGGGTGCCGGGCTTCGGTGAGCAGCATCAGGGCGAGCAGCCCGGCGACCTCGGTCGACTCGGGGACGCTGCGGCGGAGCAGCCGGGCCAGGTGGATCGCCTCGGCCGCGAGGTCCGCGTCCCGCGGCGTCGCGCCGGCCGTGGTGTGGTGCGCCTCGGTGAACATCATGTACAGCACGTCGAGCACGGAGCTGACCCGTTCCGCGGCGTGGTCGGGCGGTGGCAGCGGCCGGCTCAGTTGGGAGATCCGGCGCTTGGCCCGGGTGATCCGTTGGGCGACCGTCCGCTCGGGGACCTGGTAGACGTTGGCGATCTGCTGGGTGGTCAGGCCGGCGACCGCCCGCAGCGTCAGCGCGACCTGGCCGGACCGCGGCAGCTCGGGTGGCAGCACAACTGCAGCACCAGCAGCGAGTCGTCCCGCTCGACCGCCGGCGGCGGCACCGGGGAACGCAACAACGCGGCCCGGGTCTCCCGGTCCCGGCGCCGGGCGTCGCTCCGGGTGAGATCGACGTAGCGGCGGCGGGCGGTCTCGGTCAGCCAGCCCAGCGGGTCGTCCGGGAGCCGGCCCGACCACTGCCGGTACGCCTGCAGCATGGCCTCCTGGACCGCGTCCTCACACAGGTCGAAGCCGCTGCTGCCGTACCGGCGCAACAACCGGGCGAGGGCCTGGCGGGCGAGTTCGCGCCACCGGCCCTCGCCGTCGGGTTCGACTGGGCTCACCCCTCGCCCAGGTCGGCGAACATCACCGGCCGCAGCTCGAGGGCGAGGCCGGGAATGGTGGCGTCGGGAATCTGCTTGGCCAGCTCGATCGCCCGGGCCTCGTCCTCGACGTCGATCAGATAGAACCCGCCCAGGAACTCCTTGCTCTCCACGAACGGCCCGTCGGTCACCTCCGGCCCGTTCCCGGCGTTGCGGATGACCTTGGACCGGCTCGGATCGGCGAGCGCCTGGGTCGCGATGAACTCACCGCTCTCCTTGATCTCCGCCATGAACGCGCCGTGCCCTTCGCCGATCTGCTGCTGGTGCTCCTCGGCGAGCTGCTCCAGCACCGCCGGGTCGACCTGCATCATGATCACGTACTTCATGGTTCCTCCTCGTTGGCTGGTTCCTCGCCCGATGGTCGTCGCCGGATCGGCGGACGCGACACTACGGGACCAGGAAGTTTCGTTGCGTCGGATGTCGCGCCGGGGAGATCGGTGACGACCACCTGGCGAACCACGCAGTTTCCGCCAACCTTGGAGGTCGACCATGACCCAGCGCGTCCGAGTCCAGTGCTTCAGCATCACCCGCGACGGGATCGCGGCCGGCGAGCAGCAGAGCTTCGAGCATCCCTTCGGCCACGCCGGCCCCGGCGACCTGTTCGGCTGGGCCGGCGGCACGGCCAGCGGGGTCAACCGCGCCGCTCCCGGCGGCAGCCGGAGGCTCGATGACTACCTCACCCGGGACTGATCCGAAAACAGGTGCCACTGCGGCAGATGATTCAGGAGATGCGATCGCCGCCCTTTTTCAGCCCGGAACGGGCCCCAACCAGGTGGGACTGCGGCTACCCGCACAACATTGGGGCCGAGATCATGGGCGGAACAAGTTCGGTCCGGTCCGCGGGCCCTGGCCGGATCTCAAGTGGCAGGGCTGGTGGGGCGCGAGCCGCCGTTCCACACACCGGTGTTCGTCCTCACCCATCACGTCCGGCCCTCGTTCACGCTGAGCGACACGACCTTCCACTTCGTCGACGCGACCCCGCACGAGGCGCTGGAGCAGGCCAAGGCCGCGGCGAACGGCCAGGACGTCCGGATCGGCGGGGGCGTGACGACCATCCGCGCGTTCCTGGAGGCCGAGCGGGGTCGTGCACCACTTCTTCTGGCGGCGCTAGTCACCAGTCGACCGCCGGCGGTCAGCACCGCCGCGCCCCGGGCTCGGCCACGTCGTGGCCGCCCTGTTCCGACCGAGCATCCGCGGCTGCCAGACGTCGCGGAGGATGCTGATTAGCCGGTGCCGGTCTCGGGTAGCTCAATCAACAGGCTCGGCTGACGGGAAGCTCGCGGGCCGTGATCAAGGAATCGGAGGGCGGGATGAACGACGACATCATCGTGCGGGGTGCTCGGGAGAACAATCTGCGCGACGTCGAGCTGCGGATCCCGTTCGGCAAGATCACCGTCTTCACCGGGGTGTCCGGCTCCGGCAAGTCGTCGCTGGTGTTCGACACCATCGCCGCGGAATCGCAGCGGCAGTTGAACGAGACGATGCCGGCGTTCGTCCGCAACCGACTGCCGCAACTGGGCAAGCCGGACGTGGACGAGCTGGCCAACCTGTCGGTGTCGGTGGTGATCGACCAGCGACGGTTCGGCGGCAACGCCCGGTCGACGGTCGGCACCGCCACTGATCTTGCTCCGCTGCTCCGGCTGATCTACTCCCGGATCGGCGAGCCGCACGTCGGCTACTCGAACGTGTTCTCGTTCAACCAGCCGGCCGGCATGTGCCCAAGCTGCCAGGGTCTCGGCGTGGTGGACGACATCGACGTGGAAGCGCTGATCGATCGGTCGCGGTCGTTGAACGACGGCGCGCTGACCTTCCCGACCTTCGCCGTCGGCTCGGCGTACTGGAAGCGGTATGCGTATTCGGGCTTGTTCGACAACGACCGGCCGCTGAGCCGTTGGCCGCGGAAGCTGCTCGACGAGCTGCTGTACGCCGAGCCGCGGCGACTCGAGCACGCGCCGTCGAACTGGTACTCCTCGTCCGAATACGAGGGCGTGCTGCCGCGCTTCCGCCGGCTCTACCTGTCCGGCACGACGGCCAGCGCGGACAAGATCAAAAGGCGGTATCGGCAGGAGTTCGATCGGGTGGTGACGACCAAGCCGTGCCCGGAGTGCGCCGGCGGCCGGCTGCGCCGCGAGGTGTTGGAGTGCCGGATCGGCGGCCGGAACATCGCCGACACCTCCCGGCTGCCGGTCGAGGAATTGCTGGACTTCATCCGGTCGATCGACGACCGCTCGGTCGCGCCGGTGCTCGAGTCCTTGATCACCGGGCTCGATCACCTGATCGAGATCGGCCTCGGCTACCTCAGTCTGGACCGGGTTTCGGCCACCCTGTCCGGTGGCGAGGCGCAGCGGGTCAAGCTGGTCCGGCACCTCGGCAGCTCGCTGACCCGGCTCACCTACATCCTGGACGAGCCGTCGACCGGCCTCCATCCGGCTGACGTGCACCGCTTGATCGAACTGCTGGTCCGGCTGCGGGACAAGGGAAACACGGTGCTCGTGGTCGAGCACGATCCGGACCTGATCGCGCTCGCCGATCACGTCGTCGACCTGGGACCGGAGGCCGGCGACCGAGGTGGCGAAGTGGTCTTCCAGGGCACCCGGCGCGGGCTCAGCCGCAGCGCCACCGCCACCGGCCGCTATCTGCGCCAGACCCCTCGGCTCCGTGATCAGCCGCGGCCGGCCAGCGGCACGCTGGCCCGGATCCGTGGCGCCGAGCGCAACAACCTGGCCCAGGTCGATCTCGACCTGCCGGCCGGGATCCTGACCGTGCTGACCGGAGTGGCCGGCTCGGGGAAGAGCTCGTTGCTCGACTGCGTGCTCGAGGCCTGCCCGGAGTTGCGGCTGGTGGACCAGTCCGGAATCACCGGCAGTCGCCGATCGATGCCGGTCACCTTCCTCGGTGTGCTCGATCCGCTGCGCCGGGCGTTCGCCCGGGCCAACGGGGTCGGGGTCGAGTGGTTCTCGCCCAGTTCGGCGGGGAGGTGTCCGGTCTGCTGCGGCACCGGCGTGATCACCACCGAGCTGGCCTTCATGGACGATGTCGACCTTCCCTGCGATGCCTGCGGTGGCAGCAAGTTCAACGACACCGCGCTGTCGTACCGGCTCGAAGGGCGGACCATCGCCGACGTGCTGGCGACGACGGCCGAAGCGGCGGCCGAGCTGTTCCGGGACGAGACCGCCCCCGAACTGGTCGACGCCGTTGGCCGGATGCACAGGTGCGGCATCGGCTATCTCACCCTGGGGCAGTCGCTGGCCACCCTGTCCGGTGGTGAACGGCAGCGGCTGAAGCTGGCCCGCGAACTGGCCGAGCCGGGCAGCACCTACGCCTTCGACGAGCCGACGACCGGGCTGCACGGTCGCGACGTCGCGGGACTGCTGCAGCTGTTCGACGAGCTGGTGGACGAGGGCTCGAGCCTGTTGATCATCGAACACAACCTGGACGTGGTCGCGCACGCCGACTGGATCATCGACATCGGCCCGGGCGCCGGCCGGGCCGGCGGCAAGATCACCTTCGAAGGGCTGCCGGGTGCGTTGCTCCGGGTCCGGGGCAACGCGACGGCGACCCACCTGGCCCGCTGGCTCGACGGCAGCCGGACCGCGCCGACCGCCGGCTGACCGGCCTTCTAGAGTAGGGCGAATGAGCTTCCGGCTGGCCGCCTACGCCGTGTGCCTGGACAACGAGCGGGTGCTGCTCGCCCATCATGTGTCGGGCAACTGGACCCTGCCGGGTGGCCGGGTGGAGCACGCCGAGGACCCGTTCGACGCGGTGATCAGGGAGGTGGCCGAGGAGACCGGCTGTGCTGCGGTGGTCGAGCGGCTGCTCGGCGTGGACTCGCGGCTGATCCCGGCGGCCGAACGCGCCGTGCCGGGCGGGCCGGAGCATCAGAACCTCGGCATCTTCTACCGGGTCCGGATCACCGCCGGCCAACTGCGCCCGGAGCCGAACGGCGACACCCTGGAGTCGGTCTGGACCCCGATCGGCGACGTCACCGGGCTGCGCCGATCATCGCTGGTCGACATCGGCCTCGCGCTGGCTCGGACCGAGCCGCCGACCGGCCATGTCGATCCGGTCCCGGTCGGCGGCCTGATCCAGCACTGACGATCTCGATCACTGCTTGATCAACTGGCTGCGCATGATCATCCAACCGGCTCGCGGAACTGTTCGATCATGGCCGCATAGCTGTCGCCGCCCCGGCCGGCGGCCACGGCCCGGTCGGCCAGTCGCTTGATCAACTCGGGCAGCTCGGCGTTGGCGCCGAGCGCCGAGCTCTCCGTGATCAGATGCTCCATCGCCGCCCGGTGGGTGTCGATGGTGGAGTCGTCGGCCGGATAGCTGCCGGCGTCGATCTGGTCCGCGTAGGCGGTGAGCCAGCCGGCCATCGTCGCGATCAGCTGGTTGGCGAACGGAGCGAACGTCGCGGCGTCCACCTGGGCCGTCTTGAGCAGTGCGGTGCCGTGCAGGAACCCGTTCAGGACGTTCCACATCACGGTCAGCATCGCCAGATCGTGCAGCGCCGACAGACCATGATCAGCACCGAGGTAGGTGGTGCCTTCGGCCAGGCTGCGCAGGGTCGACTCGTGCGCCTCGAACGCCGGCCGCGGCCCGCTGTAGAGCAGGACCGCGTCAGGCGTGGCGATGGCCTGGGGAACGGCCAAGATCACGCCGTCGAGGTAGCTGACACCGAGCTGGGCAGCCCACGCCGCGGTCTCGCGCGCCTGCTGCGAGGTGCCCGAGGTCAGATTGATCACGACCCGGCCCGCGAGCTCGTAGCCGATCGGGTCGAGGAGCTCGCGTACGGCCGCGTAGTCGGTCAGGCAGATGATCACCAGCGGACCGGCCGAGACGGCCTCGCGGACCGTGGCCGCAAGGGTCGCGCCGGCGGCCACCAGCTGGTCGGACTTGGCCGCCGAGCGGTTCCAGACGGTCGTCGGGTGGCCGTCCTTCAGGAAGGCTCCGGCCAGTGCCCGACCCATCAGGCCGAGGCCGATGACCGTCACCGGAGCGGGACGGGCGTCACTGGAGTTGTGCATCGATTTCTCCCTGGTCAGTTCTGCGGTTGCGGACCGACGTGCTCGGCCATGAAAGGATGATCAACGTTCACATCGATATGAAGGTCAAGGGGGAGTGCCGTGCTGATCGGAGAACTGAGCCGGCGGACCGGCGTCGGCGCCCATCTGCTGCGCTATTACGAGGCCCAGGGCCTGCTCGAGCCACACCGCGGCAGCAACGGCTACCGCGAGTACGGCGACGACGCCGTGCTGATCGTGACCCAGATCAGGCGGCTGCTCGAGGCCGGGCTGTCGACCGAGGACATCAAATACCTGTTGCCGTGCGCGACCGGCGCGGCGCCCGAGATCGAGCCCTGCGGCGACCTGCTGGACTTCTTCCGCGACCGCCTGCACGGCCTCGACCAACGCATCGACGCCCTCACCCAGTCCCGTACCGCCCTGCACCACTACCTCGACGCCACCGAACGAGCCCTGGCCTGAGGCCCGAACCACGATGATCTTCAGCCGAAGCGCGCAGCCGGAGGACGGCGATGAACGGTCCATCGCCCTCGGCTGGCTCGCCTTCCACCGCGACGCGCTCCGGGCGAAGTGCGACGGCCTGACGCCGGAGCAGTTGGTGATCCGGTCGTCCGATCCGTCGCACCTGTCCCTGTTGGGCCTGGTGCGTCACCTGGCTGAGATGGAACGGGCCTACGGTTCCTGGCCGCTGGATGATCAGCCGGAATTCCAGTGGGTGTGGGGGACCTACGACAACGACGCCGAGGACGACATCGACTGCGTTCCGGACGACGTCGGCCGGTCCTTCGACACCTGGTCGGCGGAACGAGCCAAGACGGACCGAGCTCTGGATTCCCATCCCGACCTGGGGATGAAGACGAAGAACGGCCACTCCGTCCGCTGGAACCTGGCCAAGCTGGTTGGCGAATACGCCCGCCACAACGGACATGCCGACATCATCCGAGAACGGATCGACGGCGTCACCGGCGAGTGACTCAGAGCCGGCTGAGCACCGCGTCGGCCGAGGGCGTCAGCGGCGACGGCAATTCGTCCAAGGCGTACCAATCAACCGAGGTGATCTCCTCCGGCAGCTGGACGGCGGGCTCGCCGGTGACCTGAGCACAGCTGAACGCGTACGCCCGATAGTTGCTGCCGCTGCCGGGATAGACAAGATCATGGACGCCGAGCGGAGTGACGGCGTCGGTCCGCAGCCCGGTCTCCTCGAACAACTCACGGATGGCCGCCTGATCGGGCGACTCGCCGGCTTCGACCTTGCCGCCGGGCAGGCCGAAGAACCGGTGGCCGTAGTTCTGTTGGACCAACAGCACCCGGCCGGTCGGATCCAAGATCATCACAACGCTCGTTTCCCATTCCCACATGGCGTGCACGCTGTCAGCTGCCACTGACAACGGCGCCGCGGATGTGTCGCTGAGGTTATTGCCGTAACGCATTCCGAGGCACATCATGGAAGGACTCAGGGGATGGTGCCGGTGGCCGACGAGATCGAGTCCACCCGGATGAGGGTGGCAGCCACGTCCGAGCAAGTCGGATCATCGGCCCCGGACGCCCTCGAACAGGCGCTCCGGGACGCCCGCGAGCAGTCGATGGCCAGCCGCGAGATCCTGTTGGCGCTGGGGCGTGGCCGCGGCGGGGCCGAGCAGATCATGGACACCATCGTCGAACAGACGCAGCGGCTGTGCCGGGCCGACGCGGCGCAGATCTATCTTCTCGAGGGAGACGTCTACCGGCTGTCCAGGATGTCCGGCAAGGTCTCGGACGACTTCCGCCGCTACCTGCCGGACCATCCGCTGGAACGGAGCCGAGCCACCCTGGTGGGCCGGGTGGAACTCGAGCGGCGCACCCAGCAGATCGTCGACGTCCTCGCCGACCCGGAATACGGCCGGCGAGACCTGCAGCGCCTGACCGGCTTCCGCACCCTGCTGTCGGCGCCGATGTTGCTCGGTGACGACGTGGTCGGCGTGCTGTCGGTGTGGCGGACCCAGGTGTCGCCGTTCAGCGAGCAGGAGATCAACCTGCTGGACGAGTTCGCGGCCCAGGCGGCGATCGCCCTGCGCCAAGTGGACCTGATGCAGTCCCTCGAAGCCCGCAGCACCGAGCTGGCCAGCAAGGTGCAGCAGCTCGAGGCGCTGCGTGAGGTCGGCGACGCGGTGAGCTCGAGCCTCGATCCCGACGCCGTCCTGAACAGCATCGTCAGCAATGCGGTCCGGCTGACCGGCACCGACGGCGGCTCGATCATGGAGTACGACGAGGGCACCGACTCCTTCTTCGTCCGGGCGGCGTACGGCAGCGGCCAGGAACTGCTGGACCGGCTGCGCAGCATCACCATCCGGCGGGACGCCACGGTGGTCGGCCGGGCCGCCACCGAACGGCGACCGCTCGAGGTCGCCGACCTCGCCCAGGTGCCGCTCGATCCGCACCTGGCCGCCCTCTACCAGGACGGCTGGCGGTCGGTGCTGGCGATCCCGATGCTCCGCGGCGACCTGATCGTCGGGGTCGTCGTGATCCGCCGGCGGACGGAGGGCGCCTTTCCCGCGGACATGATCGAGTTGCTGCAGACCTTCGCCTCGCAGTCCCTGGTCGCCCTCGTGCATGCTCGGCTGTTCCAGGAACTGGAGACGAAGTCGGCCGAACTGGAGGTGGCCAGCCGGCACAAGTCGGAGTTCCTGGCGAGCATGTCGCACGAGCTGCGGACGCCGCTGAACGCGGTGATCGGCTTCTCGGAGGTGCTGATCGACCGGATGTTCGGTGACCTCAACGAGCGCCAGGACGAATACGTCCACGACATCTGGAACTCCGGCCGACACCTGCTCGAACTGCTGAACGAGATCCTCGATCTGTCCAAGGTCGAGGCCGGCCAGATGATCCTCGAGGCGAGCACGTTCCGGGTCGGGCAGGCCCTCGACTACGCCGGGTCGCTGGTCCGCGAGCGGACGACCCGGCACGGCATCTCGGTCACCGTGGTGATCGGCGACGGCGTGGACACCATCGAGGCGGACGAGTTGCGGTTCCGGCAGGTGCTGCTCAACCTGCTGTCCAACGCCGCCAAGTTCACCCCGGACGGCGGCAGCATCGAAGTGCGGGCCGAGCGAGCGGGCGACGAGCTGGTGGTCACCGTGTCCGACACCGGGATCGGCGTCCCGCTGGAGGACCGCGAGCGGATCTTCGAGTCTTTCCAGCAGGGTGGCCGAGGGCTGACCCGGGAAGAGGGGACGGGACTCGGGCTCACCCTGACCCGGCGGATCATCGAGCTCTTCGACGGCCGGCTCTGGCTCGAGTCGGAGGTCGGCATCGGCAGCACCTTCGGCTTCGCCATCCCGGTCCGGCCCCAGGCGGTCCGGGCCGCCGAGCCCGGGGCGCCGGACCCGACCCGGCCGACGGTCCTGCTGGTCGATGACGACCGCGCGTCGCTGGACCTGATGGCGGCCTACCTGGCCGGTTCGGGCCTGCGGCTGGAGCGGGCCGCGGACGGCGTCGAGGCCCTGCGACTCACCCGCGAACTGCGGCCGGCGGCGCTGGTGCTGGACATCCGGATCCCCCGGCTGGACGGCTGGCAGGTGCTCGATCGGCTCCGCGAGGACCCGAAGACCTCGGCCATGCCGGTGGTCGTCGCGTCGGTGATCGACGACCGCGCCCGGGGGCTCGCGCTGGGCGCAGCGGCGTACCTGCTCAAGCCGGTCAGCCGCAGCGACCTGCTGGCGGCGTTGGCCCGGGTCGGCGTCGGGCTCCGTACCGTCGACATCAGTGCGGGCGACCTCGGTGCGGCCGACCCGGCGGAGCCGACGTGAGCAGCGCGCGGATCCTCGTGGTCGAGGACAACCCGCTCAACCTCAAGTTGGTCCGCGACGTGCTCGAGGCGGCGGGGTACGACGTCGTCTCGGCGAGCTCGGGTGAGGAGGGACTCCGGGAGGCGATGCAGCAGCCACCCGACCTGGTCCTGATGGACCTGCAACTGCCCGGGATCGACGGCTTCGAGACCATGCGCCGGCTCCGCGAGGGACCGCTCGCCGCCCACGTCCCGGTGGTGGCGGTCACCGCGTCCGCGATGGCCGAGGACCAGGCCAACGCGACCCGGGCCGGCTTCGACGGCTACATCGAGAAGCCGATCAGCGTCCGTGCCCTGGTCCGCGACGTGGCCAGATTCCTGCGCGGCGGCCGGCCATGAACGAGACCCCGCCGAACGAAGCCCCGCTGACGGTGCTGGCGGTCGACGACCAGCCGCCCAACCTGCGGCTGCTCGACGCTGTCCTCGTGCCGCGCGGCTACCGGGTCCTCACCGCCGGCTCGGGGGAGCAGGCGCTCGCCATGCTGGCCGAGCTCGAGGTCGACCTGGTGCTGCTCGACGTCGTGATGCCGGGGCTCGACGGCTACGAGGTCTGCCGCCGGATCCGGGCCCGGGAACGGACCGCGTACCTCCCGGTCGTCATGATCACCGCGAGCGGCAGTCAGGAGCGACTGGCCGCCTTGGAGGCCGGCGCCGACGACTTCGTCACCAAACCGTTCGACCAGAGCGAGTTGCTGGCCCGGGTCGCGTCGCTGGCTCGGCTCAAGCGCTACCACGACACGATCGAGCGGCAGGCGGTCGAGCTGGCGTCGTGGAACGCCGAGCTGGAGCGGCGGGTGGCCGCGGGCATCGCCGAGCTCGAGCGCACCAGCCGGCTCCGGCACTTCCTGTCGCCGCAGCTGGCCGACGTGGTCGTCGGCGACCAAGAACTGCTGGCCAGTCACCGACGCGAAGTGGTCGTGGTGTTCTGCGACTTCCACGGCTTCACCACCTTCGCCGAGACCAGTGAGCCCGAAGAGGTGATGGCGGTGCTGCGCGAATATCACGGCGTGATCGGCCGCCGGATCCATCAGCACGAGGGGACGTTGGAGCGGTTCACCGGCGACGGGATCATGGTCTTCTTCAACGACCCGGTCCCCTGCGACGACGCGGCCGAGCGGGCTGTCCGGATGGCACTCGAGATCGACGCCGAGGTACGGGAGCTCGCCGCGAAGTGGCGCCGGCAGGGCCATCGGCTGACCCACCGCAGCGGGATCGCGCAGGGCTTTGCGACGCTCGGCCGGATCGGGTTTCCCGGCCGCTTCGACTACGCCGCGATCGGCAGCGTCACCAACCTCGCGGCCCGACTGTGCGCCGGCGCCGCCGACTGGGAGGTGCGGGTCAGCGACCGGGTCCTCGCCGAGCTCGACGGCCGGGTCCAGTCCGAGCTGATCGGCGACGTCCGGCCGAAGGGCTTCTCCCGACCGGTCCGGGTGCATGCGGTCCGATCACTCGACACCAGGCAGGTGACCTCATGAGCACGATCTCCGCACCCTCGGCCCGGCCGACACTGTCCGAACTGACCGAACCCCAGCGGTACGCGGCGTACGACCGGCTGCAGCAGGCGATGCCCGACGTGTGGGCCGCGATGGGTCGCCGGCTGGACGACGAGTCGGTGGTCGTCGTGCCGTCGGTCAGCATCGCCCACAGCACCGCGACCTCGGGCACACTCGTCCAGGCCATGGAGGAGCGGGCGCTCTTCTTCCTGCTGCTGCTCCGCCAGCCGCGGCTGCGGATGATCTATGTGACGTCGCTGCCGGTGGCCGAGTCGGTCGTGGCCTACTACCTGGCCCTGTTGCCGGGAGTGATCCCCTCGCACGCGCGGGCCCGGCTGACCCTGATCAGCGTCGGTGACGCCGGTGCCGGGCCGCTGAGCGAGAAGCTGCTGGCCAGGCCTCGATTGCTGCGGGAGATCCGGGGCCGGATCCCCAACCCGGCCCATTGCCATCTGATCCCGTACAACACGACGCAACTCGAGCGCGACGTGGCGATCAGCCTCGGCATCCCGATGTACGGCTCCGATCCGCGGCTGAGTGAGCTCGGCAGCAAGACCGGGTGCCGACGCATCTTCGAGCAGCTCGACGTCCGTTGCCCGGTCGGGGCCGACGACCTGCGCTCCGTCGACGACCTCGTCGCGGCCATCCAGCAGCTGCGGCGGCGCCGGCCCACCCTGACCGAGGCGATCGTGAAGCTCAATGAGGGCGTGTCCGGCTCGGGCAACGCGCTGATCGACCTGCGCGACCTGCCGGAATCGGGCTCGGCCGGCGAACCCGAGGTGATCAAGGAACGCGTGCTCGGGATGGCCCTGGAGAACCCCAAGATCGGGATCGAACAGTATCTGGCCGCCTTCGCCGCCGACGCCGGCATCGTCGAGGAACGCATCACCGGCGTCCGGTTGACCAGCCCGAGCGTGCAGATGCGAGCCCTCACCGACGGGACGGTCGAGCTGCTCTCCACCCATGATCAACTTCTCGGCGGGGCCAGTGGGCAGCGCTATCTGGGCTGCATCTTCCCGGCCGACCCGGCCTACGCCGCCGCGATCGCCGAGCCGGCTCTGGTGATCGGCCGGCACCTGGCCGGGCTCGGCGTGATCGGCCGGTTCGCGGTCGACTTCGTGACCGTACGCGACGAGGTCGGCGACTGGACCCCGTACGCGATCGAACTCAACCTGCGCAAGGGCGGCACCACGCATCCGTTCCTCACGCTGCAGTACCTCACCGACGGTTCCTACGACGGCGAGCGTGGGGTGTTCACCACCGCCAACGGGGTCGCGAAGCATCTCGTTGCTACTGATCATCTGGAGGACGACCGACTTCGGGCGTTGACGGTCGAGGATCTCTTTGATGTGGTGGTCAGCCATGGACTGCACTACGACGCGGCCCGGCAGACCGGGGTGGTGTTCCACATGTTCAGCTGCCTGACCGAGCACGGGCGGGTTGGCCTGACCGCCGTCGCGGACACCCCGGAGGCCGCCTGGCAGCTCTACCAGGACGCTGCGGCGGTGCTGCTGCGGGAAGCCGATCATGCCCTCGAGGAAGGACCCGTAGTGGAATGATCGCCGGCCCCGAGACCGACGATCCGGTGTGGTACGTCGCCTATGCGTCCAACCTGAGCGCCCGCCGGCTGCAGTGCTACCTCGAGGGTGGCCGGCCGCCCTGGGCCCGCCGGACCTACGAGGGCTGCCGGGACCCGTCGCCGCCCACGAAGGACGTCGCCCTCACCCTGCCCGGGGCCCTCGTCTTCGCCGGCCGGTCGCGGGTCTGGGGTGGCGCGATGGCGTTCTACGACGTGACGGCGGCGGGCCGGGTCGCCGCCCGCGGCTATCGAGTCACCTTCGGCCAACTCAGCGATCTGGTCGCGCAGGAGTCGCGGCACCCGGTCGGCCGCAATCTCACCCCGCCCGAGGAAGCGGGCCGCCCCTGGCCCACACCTTCCGGCATCTACGAGTCGGTGCTGCACCTCGGCGACCGGGACGGCGAACCGATGTTCTGCCTCACCTCCCACCAGGCCCTCGACCCCGCTCCGCCCTCTGCCGCGTATCTGCGCACCATCCTCGTCGGGCTGCGCGAGGCGTTCTCCTGGACGCCGCCGGAGAGCGCGCACTACCTGCTCCAAGCCCGCGGCGTCGCGCCGGCCTGGTCGGCGCCCCGGATCGCCGCCCTCTGTTGAGCCTGGTACGGCCCGGCCGACGGGCTGAGCCCTGGAATTCGACCGGCAGTTGACGCGAGAGGCCGGCCCGCTCGGCGTGTCGCGGGTGGTGATCATGACTGGTGGTCGAGTTCCAGGGAAACCGAGTCGCAGCTAGCTGCGGAAGGCGTCCGGATCGAGGGTGAAGCGGAAGATCGTGCCGACGCAGGTCAGGCCCGCGGCTTCCAGGGCCGGCCGGGACAGCCAGTTCCGGTACCAGCAGCCGGCGACCGGCCGTAGCCCACGGGCGACGCACTCGCGGGCCGCATCGGCGATGGTGCTTCGGCCGATCCCGCGGCGTCGGGCGTCGTCGTTGGTGAACATCCCGAGGTCGGCGATGGCGTCGTCGATCGGGTGCCGCACGATCAGCCCGATCCCCACCGGTATCCCTTGCACGCGGGTGATCCGGACTCCTCCGGCCGCGAGGAGTTCGGTGTAGTCGTCCAGGAATCCGGCGCCGTTCAGGTACGGCCGATCGGCCTCGGTCGCCACGGTCAGGGTGGGCCCGTCCGCGGACGCGGTCGCGGGTGCAAGATCATCCGGGTCGAGCAGTTCGAACTGGTAGGCCTGGCTGGCGATCTCCCGGGCGAAGCCGCCGAACAGCCCGACATGATGACCGTCCCAGGACGCCGCGAACGCCTGCCTGACCGCGAAGTCGCGCAGCACCTGCTCGAGCACCTGCCGGTCGTACTTCCTGGCCCGCCGGGTCAGCGTGCACAGGACGAGCGTCTCCTCGTTGATCACCAGCAGCCCGACCTCGGTCCCGTTGATCATGATCGCCGACGGCGTGCCGGACAGCTGTTGGGCCGGTAGGAACGCGTCGCCGAGGTACGGCTGCGCCCGGTGGTGGGCGACGATCTCGGCGAGCGCGTGCTGCGCGTCGACGGTCTCGAATCGGATGTCGACCTGGTGGCGGATCACCCCGACAGCGTGCCTGATCCGGGATCGATCGGCACCTGGATTACGGCGATGCGGGCGCCACCTTCAGCCGAGTTGTCAGAACTGAGGCTGGCTATAGCAAGCCTCAGTTCTGACAAGTCGGCAGGGCTGGGTTTGATCAGGACACTAGGTGTCCGATATGGGCGTTAGCGTGGGGGCGTTCTGGTCAATTGGAGGGAGAGGGCAGGTCAGATGGTGAAGCGGAGCGCGCCGAATGTGCGGGTTGTCGATCTTGCGCCGGGGTTGTGGATCTGGCGGCTCGAGCATCCGCACTGGAGTGACGGTCATGACTGGCCGGAGGTGGTGACCAGCGTCTGTGTCGACGCGGGTGATGAGCGGTGGGTGCTCGATCCGCTGCTGCCGCCGGAGGATGCGACCCAGGTGTGGGATCGGTTCGCCGATCGGGCGCCGACGGCGGTCGCGATCTTGATCGGTGATCATCTGCGGGAGACCTGGAGTGATCAGACGGCCTGGAGCGTCGATGCCCTGGTCGATCGCTTCGGCTGCCGTACGTTCGGCCCGAACTCCTTCGATCAGGAGATGATCGAGAAGTGGGGGAAGCCCAAGATCGAGGGGCAGCGGATCGAGCCCGGGCGCGAGTTGCCGGGCGGCCTGATGCCGTTCCGGGACGTCCGCGGCTGGGCCGAGACGCCGCTCTATCTTCCGGAGCACAAGACGCTGGTGTTCGGCGATGGGATGACGGAGCGCGCCGGATCGCTGCGGGTGTGGATGTCACCGACCCACGAGGAACGCGCCCTGCCCGACCTGCGGGCGATGCTCGACCTGCCGTTCGAGCGGGTGATCATCTCCCACGGCGAACCCGTGCACACCCGGGAGGCTTTCGAGCGAGCGCTGGAGTTGCCGCCGTGGCCGGCGACCTCGTTGCACATCGCCGCCTGGCGCGGAGACCTCGACCAGGTCCGCAGGCTGGTCGAGCGTGGCGCCGACCTGACTGCACTCTCCGACAATCAGCTGACCCCGCTGGAGTGGGCCGTCAACGCCGCGGAGTTCGAGGAATCCAGGAAGCCCACGCACGACGACGTCATCGCCTACCTGACCTCGGTGATGAAGCAGGCCTGATCGCGTCGCAGTCATCGTGCGGGCCTGACGCTGGTCGTCAATAGCGGCTCTGACTAGGAACGCCCCGGCTTCGGTCGGGGCGTTCGGCTGTCCACTACTCGGTGTTACCGTATAGTGGTACTCGCTAACACTAGGTAGCGATCGGAAAGGCTCTGCCACCCCTGCTCGGCCTGCTGTCAGACCGGCGTCAGCCGTGTCAGGGCCGTGTCAGGCGGATGGCAGGTCGGGCCGGGAGTCTGTTGGACATGGCGGAATCCCCGCCGGTCGAATTGAAAGAGGAAGCTGACGATGACCATTTCAGAATTCACCGTGAAGCTGATCGGCGACAAGCGGCGCTGGCGGGCCTACCAGGCGCGGACGCGGCAGCTTCCGGCGGCCTACCGCACGACGGTCAAGGCGCTGGAGCGCTACCTGCTCCGCTTCGGGCCGGCCGACGCCGACACGGCGGCGACGGTGTTCGAGGACCTGGCCACCCGGTTCGAGCAGGCGGCGGCGGCCGGCACCCCGGTCCGCGAGCTCGTCGGCGACAACCCGGTCGAGTTCGTCAAGGCCTTCCTGCAGAACTACCCGACGGGCAGCGGACTGCCCAGCCAGGAGCGGGAACGGCTGATCAGCGAGATCGCCGACGAGCACCCGGCGGTGTTCGAAGCCTTCCTGCAGGAGTACGCCAAGGGCGGCTGGGTCGGCAAGGAGCAGCGGCGGCTGAGCCGCACGATCGACCGCGCCGAGACGGCGGCAGCTCGATGACAACCCAACCGCCGGCCAGACGTGCCGAGAACGGAGAACCAGAGATGATCACCAACCAGGCCCTCGAACCCGCGATCCGGGTGCAGGGCATCCAGAAGTCGTTCAAGGACCTGCAGGTGCTGCGCGGCGTCGACTTCGACGTCAAGGCGGGCAGCATCTTCGCGCTGCTCGGCTCGAACGGTGCCGGCAAGACCACGTTGGTGCGGATCCTGTCGACGCTGCTCCGGGCCGACGCGGGCACCGCGACGGTGCACGGCTTCGACGTCGCCACCAAGCCCGGCGACGTACGCGAGTCGATCAGCCTGACCGGGCAGTTCGCCGCTGTTGATCAAGTGCTCACCGGCCGGGAAAACCTCGTGCTGGTCGCCAAGCTGCGGCACCTGAAGGACCCGGGTGGGATCGCCGACAAGCTGCTCGCCCGCTTCGCGCTCACCGAAGCGGGCAAGCGCAAGGCGGCGACCTACTCAGGCGGGATGCGGCGCCGGCTCGACATCGCGATGAGCCTGATCGGCGACCCGCCGATCATCTTCCTCGACGAGCCGACCACCGGGCTGGACCCACAGGGCCGGATCGAGGTCTGGCAGACGATCAAGGAACTCGCCACCGGCGGCACCACCGTGCTGCTGACCACCCAGTACCTCGACGAGGCCGAGCAGTTGGCCGACCGGATCGCGATCCTGCACCAGGGCACGATCATCCAGAACGGCACCCTCAGTGAGCTCAAGCAGCTGCTGCCGCCGGCCAAGGTCGAGTACGTCGAGAAGCAGCCCTCGCTCGAGGACGTCTTCCTCACCCTCGTCGGCGACACCGGCGAGACCGACACCGCAGACAACGACACCGCCGACAGCGGCCGTACGGCCCCGGCAGGGAAGGAAATTCGATGAGCACCCACGTCATCAGCGACACCGGGGTTCTGACCGGTCGCTCGCTGCGCCACATCCTCCGTAGTCCCGACACGATCATCACCACGGCGATCACCCCGATCGCGATGATGTTGCTGTTCGTCTTCGTGCTCGGTGGCGCGATCAACACCGGCACCGATCTGTCCTATGTCAACTACATGCTCCCCGGCATCATGTTGATCACGATCGCGTCCGGCATCGCCTACACCGCCTACCGGCTGTTCCTGGACATGCAGGGCGGCATCTTCGAACGCTTCTCGTCGATGCCGATCGCCCGGTCGAGCGTGCTCTGGGCGCACGTGCTGACGTCCCTGGCAGCGAACCTGGTCTCGCTCGCGCTGGTCACCGGCGTCGCGTTGATCATGGGCTTCCGTACCGGAGCCTCGGTGGTCGCCTGGCTGGCGGTCGTCGGCGTCCTGATCCTGTTCACTCTCGCGCTGACCTGGATCGCGGTGATCGCCGGGCTCTCGGCGAAGACCGTCGACGGCGCCAGCGCGTTCAGCTACCCGCTGATCTTCCTGCCGTTCATCAGCTCGGCCTTCGTGCCCACCGACTCGATGCCCGGTCCGGTCGCCTGGTTCGCCGAGAACCAGCCCGTGACCTCCATCGTGAACACCATCCGAGCCCTGTTCGCCCAGGAACCGATCGGTAACGAGATCTGGATCGCCCTCGCCTGGCTGGTCGGCATCCTGGTCGTCGCCTACGGCTTCGCGATCGCCATCTACCGCCGCAAGATCAACTGAGGCAGCCCTGCCCGCCGACCGCGCTCCGGCGCGACGAATGCCGCCCGCATCCCGACCAGGAAGCGGGCGGCATCGTCAGCTGAACGCCGAGCGAGCGGAGCGCTTCACCGGCCACCAGCCGACATCCCTGAGAAACGGGAATCGTTGGCCGAACTGGGTCGAGAGCGGACCGATGTCACCACCCCAGACGTGTTCGAGCAGGGGGTAGTCGGCCGGCGAGATCGCGAGTCGGGCGAGTGGCTGCACGGGAGTGAGGCTGGTCAACTCACCCATCATCGAGAAGGTCCTGGCCGGGAGGATGTAGATCGTCGCATCGACGAACGGCCGAGCAGCGAGGCTGGCAAACTCCACGCCGAGCGTGAAACACCGCACGGCCGTGCCGTCCGAGCGGCGCTTGCCGGTCCAGATCTCGTTGCTCAGGTTGGGGATCGTTCGCCGGTCCAGGATGCCGAAGTACATCGCCATCAAGGCGTGGTCGACGGCGAAGATGCCCGGCTGGCCCGCGGTTCGGCCGCCGCCCCAGCTACGGCTGCGTGGTGTCAGGGTGTCGATGTCCGGCGTCGCCGAACCGTGCAACAGCACGCCGTGCCGCTGCACCAGATAGTGCAGGAACTCCCACTTGGGCACGTCGATCCGGTAGTCCAGGTCACCGGGAGCCTGCGCCCATTGCCGTTCACAGTCGGCGGCGATGCGATCGAGATCGACGGCCGGCTGAGTCAGGTGCAGGTCCCAGGGCCACCCGGCCTGGTCGAGATGATCAAACGGCCCGGGATGGGGCCCGGGACCGCTCGACCTGCGCGGGCCCAGCCGCCGAAGCACCTCGTGCCGCAAGGTTTCGGGCAGCCTCGGCGCGTTGATCACCTGGTCGGTGGCGGTCCGGCCGGCTCGGCCGAAGAGCGCGAGCACCAGTGCGGCATTGCGGCGCACGTCATGATCATCATGATCAAGGTGATCGACCACGACGGACAACACCTCGTCCCGCAAGCCCGTCATCCGTTGCGGCGGTGCGGCGTGCACGAATCGCGACTCCCACAACGGCCAGACCTGGCTGACCTCCGGCCGCCGGGGATAGCCCGGAGCGAGCTGGGCCAGCGCCCGAAGCAAGCCGATGCCCAACCAGCGATCGGCCTGGGCCAATGCCGCCACCAGCCGCGAGCCGACTGCATCACCGGACGGCCCGATCCTGATCAACGTTTGCGCGGCCGCCAGCCGTTCGCGCAGTGACAGCGTCGAATCGTCCAGGATCGCCGCTACCCGATCATGGGCTTCCGCCGCGGCCACCCCGAGCCCGGCGACGCCGTTGAGCGCCGTGACCCTCTCTTCCGTCGAACCGTCCTCGATCGCCTGCCGGAGCAACGGTATCGCCCGCAGGCCGCCGATCGACGCCAGCGCCGGGAGCGCGGTGGCCAGTTGATCATCGCCACTGCTGATCAGCTCCGTGAGCGGGTCGAACACGTCCGCCGCGGCCGCGCCGAGCTCGCCGGCCAGGGAGGCAGCTTCTCGGCGGGAGGTCACATCCGGGTCGCTGAGCGATGCGGCAATGGCAGCAACGACACCGTCGAGCTGGCCGGCACGGGTGAGGGCACGAGCCGCCGCGAGCCGCGGGGCGCCGGGGTGTCGTACCAGCTCGCGCACCTGAGCCAAGCCACGATCACCCAACAGGGCAAGGGCCTCCGGCACTTGCACCAGCCTGATCGCGCCCTCGGGTGCTCCAGTCCCGCGATCAACTCGGCCAGTCCGTCGGCGCAGTCCAGATACGCGAGCCGGACCGCGGCGTTCAACCGCACCTGAGCGTCCGGATCACTCAGCCATGCGCGCTGCTCCGCCAGCTCGTGTTCGAACCCCCGCCGGCGCACCGCCATCCGCCAATCCTGACACCCCGCGTTGCGGGCCACAAGATCAGCTGGTCGGGACTCTGCCGTGTTCTGATCTGGCGAATCAAGAGTGTCAGTGGCGAGTCAGTGACCCGATCTAGCGTCTGACCCATCGAACCCGACACCCATCGTGAACAGAGAAGAGGCCCAATGATCAGGATCAAGGTGGTCGTCGCGCTGGTCGCGGGTTGCGTGGCTTGGCTGGCCAATGTCCCAGCGGCGAGTGCGTCGACGTCGTCGAGCGCGGACCAGGCGGCGAAGGTCCAGCGGCAGGTCGACAGTCTGCTGCAGCAGGTGCCCGGCGGCACCCAGATCAGCCAGAACGAGATCGCCTGGCACGGCGGGCGGGTGACCGCCACCGTGCCGGTGTCCGGCACGGTCGAGGCAGCCGGCAGCATCTGCCAAGGGCAGGTCGATCTGCCTCTATTCCAATGCCAATCAGGGCGGCACCAAGGTGATGTACGGCTGCGGCTTCTGGGACGTCACACCCTGGTTCCCGCCCGGCACGCTCGCCGGCGCGTCATCTTGGCACGCGACCACCACCGGCAATCTGTCGAACATCCCGGTCGGCTCCCCGCCCGGCACGCCGGGCCAAGGGGTCCGCGTCACCCAGGGCCTCGGCAACGTGCCGGGCTGGTTCAACGACCAGGCCAGGTCGGTCAGCGTCTGCAGCTGAGCGACCTGAAGCAGTCTCAGCCACGATGGTGGCTGAGGCTGTTTCGATCCATGATCATTCTCCGCCGAGGACAGCTCAGGGCATGAGCGCGAGCTTGCCGACGGTGGCCCGCGCTTCGAGCTCCGCGAGCGCCTTGGGCCCGTCTGCCAGCTCATAGCGTGCTGGCTGCGAGGGGCCGATCACGCCGGCCGCGAGGAGCTGGAACAGCTCGGTCATGACCTCGCCGAAGATCAGCGGCGCCGCCTGGATCAGGATGCCGATGTTCAGCCCGATCAGGTGGACCTGGTGCCGGTAGACGAGATCCCAGTTGGTGATCATCGCTTCGCCGCCGGCCAGGCCGTACACGACGACCCGGCCGGTGACCCGCTTGGCCGAGGCGAGGCTGGCCTCGAGGGTGGCGCCACCGACCGACTCCAAGATCAGATCGACGCCCGCGCCTTCGGTCAGTCGCCGGACCTCGGCGGCGAGGTCGGTGGCGCGGGAGTCGATGACGTGGTCCGCCCCCAGCGCTCGTACCAGCTCGTGCTTCTCGGGCGAGGCTGCCGCGATCACGGTCGCGCCGTAGTGCTTGGCGATCTTCAGTGCGACCTGACCGGTGCCACCGGCCGCAGCGTGGATCAGCACGGTCTCCCCGGCGGCGATCCGGCCCAGTGGTTTGAGGGCGGCCAACGCGGTCGGCCAGGACACGACCAGGCCCAGCGCCTGGTGGTCGGCCCAGCCGGCCGGCACCGGCACAGCGCCCGCCGCCGGCAGCACCAGGTATTCGGCGAAGGCGCCGCCGCCGATGTTGACCCCGATGACGTGGGTGCCGAGCTGCAGCCCGATTACTCCCTCGCCCACGGCGACGACCTCACCGGCACCCTCGATGCCGGCCAGGTACGGCGGCTGCGGACCGCCGGCGAACGCGCCGCGGGACTGCGAGCTGTCGATGAAGTTGACGCCGGCGGCGGTGACCCGGATCAGCACCTCGCCCGGGCCCGGGCCGGGCACCGGCGCATCGGTGATCAGGCGTAGATCCTGCGGGCCGTCCAGGGCCGTCTGCTGCAGGGCGCGCATCGTTGCGGGAAGGCTCATGATCATCCGTTCCAGGTTTGTTTGTCGATCGACGAACAAACCATGACATGCCCGGCTCGGCCGCGTCAACGTAAACTTGGTCGAACGACCAACAAAGGGGGACGGATCCCGATGGCTACTCGCGGCCGGCCGCGCACGTTCGACCCCGACACGGCTCTGCGGCAAGCGCTGCAGGTGTTCTGGGAACGTGGCTACGAGGGCACCTCGCTGAGCGACCTGGCCCAGGCGACCGGGATCGCCTCGGCCAGCATCTATGCCTGCTTCGGCAGCAAGGCGGAGTTGTTTCGGCAGGTGATGGTGCTCTACGGCGCGACCGCCGGCTCACCGCCCCGGCAGGCCCTGGCCGAGCAACCGACCGCCCGGGAAGCGATCCACGCGATGTTGCGGGCGACCGCGGACCAGGTCACCCGCTCCGATGCGCCGCACTACTGCATGTTGATCCTCGCCGCGCCGACCGGTGCGGTCGAGAACCACGAGGTCCGCGAGTTCCTGGCCGACATCCGGCGGGGCATGCTCGCAGAGAACAAGGACCGGCTCAGCCGTGGCGTCACCGACGGTGATCTGACAGTGTCCGAGGCCCGCCTCGACGCAATCGCCCGCTACTACACCACCGTGGTGCAAGGCCTCTCGGTGCAGGCCCGCGACGGCGCGACCCGCGCCGAGTTGGAGGACGTGATCACCTGTGCCATGGCCGCCTGGGCCCCACTGGTCTCCGAGCCGCAGCTCGTCGACGGCTGACCCGGTCCGCCGGTTGGGTGTTCGACCCGGTGGCCGCCGAGCTGCGCCAACATGATCATCAAGTCGAAGCGGTGACCCTGGCCGGGTTGGAGGCGGACGACCCGGTCGATCCGGACCGGCCGCCGAACCTCGACACCCACATCGATCAAGTCGCCGAGCTCATCGGCCGGCGCGACGAGACCCCCATCGCCTCGCCGCCGTCCTGGACGCGCTGGCCTGAGGACTAATCGGCGGCCTGCTCAGCGGCCGCCGCCGAGGCCTCCACGCGGGCGAGATATTCCTGCCACCAGGCATGATCATCCGGATCGGGGACCCACGGGTTGGCCCGCGCGCCGCCGATCGACCCGTCGATCAACTCGCGCACGATGTCGGCGTGGCCGGCATGACGACTGGTCTCCTGGATCGCGTGCACGAGGGCTTGCCGGAGCGTGAGCTTTCCGCCGCTGTGTGGCACCGTGCCGATGACGTCCAGGCCCAGGTCGGCAATGGTCCGGTCGGCGTGGGCACAGGCCCGACGATAGAGATCGACGATGTACGCCGTGGATTCGCCCGGAACGGCGTACATGTCGGCACTGGTCTCCAGCGTCCGCTGGACGTTCTCGGGTTCCCACCACGGCAGCCGTACGTGCGTGGCGGGCCGGCCGAACGCCTCGCCGAGGTACTCGATCTCGCTGTAGGTGAGGTGTTTGATCAGGCCCAGCAGGTTGGTGCCGGAGCGGGTCATCGGGCTGCGGATGGCAGCGTCGCTGAGCCCTTCCAACTTCCACACCATCACATCGCGGACCAGCCGCAACCAGCGGTGCAGATCCTCCTTGTCGTCCATCGGCTCGACCAGCGTGCTCGGGACTTGGTGACCGAGTGGCGTGGAGTCAGTCATGGCGGCTCTCCCTTCGCGTCGCGGCAGTGTCGAAACCACCGTAGGAAGCAAACTGGCCAGCACCGTGGCCAGTTTCGGGCGTACGGTTTCTGAGGTGCGAGCGGAACGGATGGTGGCCATCGTCTTGTTGCTGCAGGCCCATCGGCGGCTGACCGTGCCTGAGCTGGCCGCCCGGCTGGAGGTCTCGCCGCGAACCGTACGCCGCGATCTGGACGCGCTGTTGCTGACCGGCATTCCGATCTACGCCAGCCGCGGCCGCGGCGGCGGCTGGGCGCTGGTCGACCGGCACCGGATCAACCTGTCGACCCTGACCCAGGGTGAGGCCCAGGCACTGTTTCTCGTTGCCGGTCAGGAAATGCTGGCCGGGTTGGGAATCGACGGCGGCGTGACCTCAGCGCTCCGCAAGCTGCTGGCGGCGCTGCCCGATGCGACTCGGTCGGAAGTGGCCAGGATGCAGCGCGGCATCTATCTCGATCCCACCCGGTGGGGTCAACGGCAGGCCGAGGCGCCGGCCAGGTTGATCATCCTGCGGGACGCGATCCTGGCCGGCCGGCAGGTAGACCTGAGCTATGCCAAGCCCGGACACTCGGCAACAGGTCGCCGGGTGCATCCGCACGGCCTGGTCCGCAAGAACGGCGACTGGTATCTGCTGGCCGGCACCCCCACCGAGTTGCGGGTGTTCCGGGTGTCCCGGATCGAGGCGGTGGAGGTGTCGGCCGAGGCGGTCGACCGGCCCGCCGACTTCGATCTGGTCCGGGCCTGGGAGGACGTCAATCGGGACCTGCCGAGCTGGCCGACCGTGACGGTCACGATCGAAGTCCGACCCAGCGCCGTCGAGGCCGTGCAGGCTACGTTCGGAGCCGACAACCTGATCTTGGTCAGCCAGGACGAGCCGGCGCACTTCGAGGTGCGCTTCGCCACGGTCGAGATCGCGGTGTCCGACCTGCTGCTGTTGGGCAACCAGGTGCGCGTCCTGGATCCACCCGCGGTGCGAACGGCCTTGGCCCGGATCGGTGCCGAGCTGGTCGACACCTATGGCCGAGTCAGCTGATCATCGTCAGTGCCGACGGGCACGATAGCAGGATGAGTCGACGGTTCACCGGGTGGCCGACCGCCGCCTTCGAGGTCCTGCTGGAGCTGGACGGCGACCCGCCCAGGGCGGTCCGTGAGCGGTGCCGGAAAGATCGTGAGCGGCTGGTCCGGGCTCCGATGATCGCGCTGCTGCACGAGCGGGCCGTCGCCGACGAGGCCTACGAGGACTTCACCGTCGAGGGTTACGTTTCCCCGCAGTACGGGCGGTGGCAGCACCAGTACGCAGCGATCCGGATCGCCCGGAATGTGGGCATCGACTTCGCCTTCGACCTCGACGGCCTGCAGATGAGCGGCCGCTGGTGGAGCACCGACCCGGGTCAACGTGAGCGCTACCGGACGGCGATCGCAGCCGACCGCAGCGGCACCGAACTCGCCGGCATCCTGCGGGTGCTCCAGGATCGCGAGCGCCGGCTCACCGGCGACGTCATGAAACGGATGCCCCGCGGCTATCCCGATGATCATCCGCGGGCCACCCTGCTCCGGTATCGGACCATGATCACCCACCGCCCGCTCGGCTGCGAGGACTGGCTGCACACCCCGGAGGTCGTTGATCAGGTCCTGGCCGCAGCCGCGGAACTGCGACCCTTCACCTCCTGGTTCGCCGACCACGTCGCAAACGCCGGCTGATCACCGAGGCCAACTCGCGCGCCTCGTCGCCGAGGTCGAGCAGGTAGTGGAACTCCGATGCCCAGTGGGCGATGACGATGTCCAGACTGCCGCCGTGCTCGGCGGCGCGTTCCTCCGGCCACCGAGTCAGTTCCGGCATCCCGGCCGGTTCCGCGTGCAGCCAGGCGACCATCGCCGCGTACACCTGGGTCAACTGGAGTGACGCGCTGAGTGCGGCGGCGTAGCGGACCACCCGTTCGTCGCCTCGCCAGCCGTAGGAAGAGGTTGCGCCATTGGGCGTCATGGTGGGTGAGCGTCACCGGCAGGCTCTCCAACAGCCGGAGCAGTTCCTCGGAATCGGCCATCAGTCGGGCGAACCGGCCGTGGGCGTCGTCGGCCAGCACCGGCGCGATCAGCGGGTGCCGCCAGCACTCGGCGTGCGCGAGTGAGTAGTCGACGCCGAACGCCTGCGAGTATTCGATCCAGCCGCGCAGCCATCGCCGGGCCAGCCAGGGGTAGGCCTCCGGGTGGGGCGGGTCCCGGCTCCAGACGGCGTTGAAGGCACCGAGATCGTAGGCAGCGGCCCGTAAGTCCTCGGGATCCCAGCCCGGCTTGGTGTCGTTCCTGTCCAGGCATTCCAGCCACAGCCACACCTCGTCCGCGCGGGGCTCGGCCAGTAACAGCAGGTCGACCGGCACCAGCGGTGCGGGGCGCTGATCGATCAAGCCAGACCCGAGCGACAGCGCCTCCCGACGCCAGTAGTTGGCCTCGGGTTGTTCCCGGCTGAAGGGGACATCCGTGGTCCCGATGATCTTGAGCACCACCATCCAGCCGGTCCTGGTGCCGGTCCCGGTCAGTGCGGTGCCCCGGAGCAGTGCCACGCCGCGAGTGGTCGGGTTGGCGGAGATCCATTCCGGTGACTCGACCGTCCAGTGCATCACTCGGGCGGCCACGTCGCGCAGCGCCGCGCAGACCACCGGATGCAGGTCGTCCCGGGTCAGTGCAGCCAGCCGCGCCGCCGGATCTGCCATCTCGACAGCGTAACGAGGATCGGACCCGAGCGAGCCAAGATCAACAAAGCCCAACGCTCAACCTTGAGACATCGTACGAGCCGGCGCTCGACGGAGCAGGCAGTGCCTTCTCCTGCTGTGCTCCACGATCAATTATGCCGGAGTTCGGTCGGCAACACGCCGTAGTTCGAGCGACACGCATTCAACATTGCGGCGACCCGTCGCGGTTGGGACTCTTGGCCGGGCTTTGGGAGGTTTGATTGTCTATCGCGGATGAAGGTTCACCGGCCGGCAGGGCGCTTCTCGCACGAGTCATCCACCGGCTGATTCAGGGAACCACTCGCTACCTGCAGCACGGTCGAGTTCTGTGGCGGGCCACGCGCCTGTGGTCGGGCCTGACGTTCGGGCTGGCCGTGCTGGACGCCGCCGCTCGGACGGTGCTGATGATCGCGGTGGGGCAGTTCGTGGGCTCCGTGCCGGCGGCTGTCCAGGCGGGCCTCGGCACTGCTGCGACGGATCAGGCCTGGCGCTGGTTCACTGCTGTGGCGGTCCTGTTGATCATGGGATCGATGGTGCAATCGCTGCTGTCCGTGACGTCGGAGCGGTGCTCGGCGGCCTACCTGGCGTACGTACTCGATCTGGTGGCGGAAGTCGGAGTGCAGCCACGAGGGATCGCCCAGCTGGACACACCGGAATTCTCCGGCCGGCTGCGGGCCGTGCTGGACGGCACCCGGGACTGGTCGTTCGTGATGGGAGTCAACTCGACCTGGACCGTTCTGACGTCCCGGCTGGCCGGCGTCGGCGCGATCGTGCTGCTGCTGCCCTGGCGGTGGTGGGTTCCGTTCGTGGTCGCCGTCTCGTTCTTGATCTTGTCGAACGTGTTCATGCGCTGGATCAGCCTGGCTTTCGATCAGCTGCTGCAAACGACCGGGAATGAGCGTCGGCGCGCGGGCTATCTGCGCGGGCTGATGACGCGCAGCCAATCGGCGAAGGAGGTCCGGCTGTTCGGCCTCGTGGACTGGCTGGGGGAGGTCTATCGCACGACGTGGCTCGGCGCGATGGCCGGGCTCTGGCGGGCGAGGAACCGAGGGCTCGGCCCGGTCCTGGTGGCCTGTCTTGGGACAGCGGTCATGATCGGCGGTGCCCTGGCGCTGGTCGGCGTCGATGTCGTCGCCGGCACCGTGTCGCTGGCTGCTGCGATCACGCTGGCTCAGGCGATCCTGGGGTTGCGGATGTTCGGCCAACTGGGCAATCTCAGCTCGTCCTTGGCGCGGAACACTTCGGTGCTGCACGGGTTGATCGAGCTGCGCCGAGAACTGAACCTGCCCGCGCTGACTCCCGTACCGCAACCGGCTGCCGGACGGGCGGCGAAGGGCAACGCCGCGACCGCCGCCGAGGTCCGGCTGGACGGCGTGAGCTTCGGCTATCCGACCCGGGACACCCGCGCGGTGGACAACGTCAGCCTGCACATCCCGGCCGGTCAGTCGATCGCCATCGTCGGCGTCAACGGTGCCGGCAAGTCGACCTTGATCAAGCTTCTCTGTGGCCTGTACGCACCCGACGAGGGGACGATTCGCGTTGATCAGTCGGATCCGGCCGTCGACGAAGACGCAGGGCGCAGGGTGGCGGTGATCTTCCAGGACTTCGTCCGCTACCACCTGTCGCTCCGAGCCAACGTCAGGCTCGACGCCGGAACGGATGATCATGAACAGGGGGTTCTCGACCGCGCTCTCCGCGACGCCGGCGGGGCCACCCTGCTGGATCGTCTCGACCACGGCTGGGACACCATCCTCTCCGCCGAATACGAGGGCGGCACCGACCTGTCCGGCGGGCAGTGGCAGCGCGTGGCACTGGCCCGGGCGCTGGCGGCTGTGGCCGAGGGGGCCGGGGTCCTCATTCTGGACGAGCCCACGGCTGCCCTGGATGTCCGAGCCGAGGCCGCGCTGTTCGACCGGTTCATCGAGGTCACCCGCGGTGTGACGACGATCTTGGTCAGCCACCGGTTGTCCAGCGTCCGGCATGCCGATCGGATCGTCGTGCTGGCCGATCCGGCCGAAGGTGGGCAGGGCATCGTCGAAGACGGCAGCCACGACGAACTGATCCGCCTCGGCGGGCGTTACTCCCGGCTGTTCACTCTGCAGGCCAGCCGGTTCGCCCAGACCGAGCAGCTCGATTCGGACGAGACCGGCCCGGTGATCGGATGAGTCCGGCGCTGCGCGGCCTCGGGGTGGTTCTCGCCACCGCGGTCCGGGTCAGTCCCTGGCAATCGCTGCTCTGCCTGCTCGAAAACCTCGGCAGGGTGCTGGTAGCCCTCACCCCGCTGTTCGTCGGGATCTTCGCTGCCGGCGCGATCCAGCGGGACCTCGGCCGGATGCTGTTCGCGGCGGCGGCGCTGGTCGGATCCACCGCGGTGGTGAACGCGTTCCAGGCGATCGCGGTCAACGCCCAGGTCAAGCAACAAGAACTCGTCGGCCACACCCTCGATGCCGAGATCGCCGACCTGACGGCGCGAACCGCGACGCTGGATCACCTGGAGTCGGCCCGGTATCTCGACAAGCTGCAGATCCTGCGCGACAACGAGGGCGTCCTCGGCAATTCGTTCGGCCTGCTGCTGCACACGATCAACACCCTGGCCTATGCCGTCGCCGTGCTCCTGGTCGCAGTCACCGCCGACTGGCGGCTGTGGATCTTGATCGCGCTCGGTGCCGTACGGTTGCTGACGGCGCGGTGGTCCGTCCGTTGGGAGAAGGCGGCCGAGGAAGCCGGTGCGGCACCGAGCCGGCTGTCCCGACACCTTCTCGAGCTCACCACATCGCCCACGGCCGGCGCCGAGACCCGCGTCTTCGGTCAGCAACAGCAGCTACGCCGCCGGATCCGCACCGCCGTCAGCGACTGGCGCACACCGCTGGTCCGATCCGGCGACCGTACCGCCCTGCTCAACGCCGCCAACATGATCATCTTCTTCGCCGTTGCCGTCCTGCTGCTGGCCTGGATGACCCGAGACGCCCTCGCCGGCACGGTGTCTGTCCAGGCGATCGTGGTCGCGGTCGGGGTGCTCCAATCCCTGCAGAACGTGAGCTCCACGTTCGTCACCGCGATCCGCAACTTCAGCAGTGTCGGCCGCAACTGCGCCCGATTCAGCTGGCTGCGCGACTATGCGACCATGATCGAATCCGCGCACCCGGGACGGACTCGGCCGCCAGTCCGGATCGAACACGGAATCCGCATCGAGGACGTCAGCTACACCTACGGCGGCGACGACGGCGACTCGGGCAGCAAGGCGCTGGCCGGGATCAGCCTCGACCTGCCCGCCGGCGCAGTCGTCGCCCTCGTCGGCGAGAACGGCGCCGGAAAGTCCACCCTGGTCAAGCTGCTGGCCGGGCTCTACCAGCCGACCAGTGGCCGGATCCTCGTAGATCAACACGATCTGGCCGACCTGGACCTCACCGCCTGGCGATCCAGGCTCTCGGGCGCCTTCCAGGACTACGCCAAGTTCGAACTCAGCGCACAGCGGTCGATCGGCACGGGCGACCTCGTGATCATGGATCGTGAAGATCACGTGCGACGCGCGCTCCACGATGCTGCCGCCGAGGACATGATCGCAGCCCTGCCGCGTGGCCTGAGCACCCAGCTCGGCACCAGCTGGCCCCACGGAGTCGATCTTTCCGGCGGCCAATGGCAACGGATCGCGATCGCGCGCGGCATGATGCGCACAGCACCGCTGTTGCTGATCCTCGACGAGCCCACCTCGGCCCTCGACGCCGCAACCGAACACACGCTCTTCGAGCGCTACGCCGCCGCGGCCCGCTCGGCCGGCAGAGCAGGTGGCGTCACCCTGCTGGTCACGCACCGTTTCTCCACCGTGGCCGCTGCCGACCTGGTGGTCGTACTCGATCAAGGTCGGGTGATCGAAACCGGAACCCACGACGAACTGATCGCTGATCTTGGGCACTACGCCGAGCTCTACGACCTGCAGGCGCGCGGGTATCGGTAGGACGACGGCCGACGCTAATCGGTTGTCGCCGCGCTGGCCATGCGGCACAGTGTCGCGGGTGAGTGTGCGACGCATCATGACGGACCTGTCCAGCGGTGGCGAGCCGATGATCGACTTCGGCACTGACGCCACAGCCTCGCCCACGACCCCGGACGCTGCCGGCAATGTCGTCGACCTGCGGAGCCGGCAGTGAGCGGCGTGGTCGTCGTCGGTGCCGGCATCGTCGGTGCCTCGGTGGCCTATCACGCAGCCCGGGCCGGCGCCGACGTGACGTTGGTCGATGCCGGACGGCCGGGCGGCGGGGTGACGGCGGACTCGTTCGCCTGGATCGCTGCCTCCGTCGTCCGCACCGGTCCGGTCGCGGCGGCGCTGCGGGCGACCGCGACGGATGAGTATCGCCGGCTCGAGGCCGAGCTGCCGGGACTGCCGGTGACCTGGTCCGGCTCGCTGTCCTGGGGCACGACGGAGCAGCCGCCGGAGGTCGGGCCCGGGCAGGAGATCGTGGACGCGGCCACCGCGGCGACGATCGAGCCGGCCCTGCGGCAGCCCCCGGAGTGGGCGATCTGGGCCCCCGGTGAGGGCGCCGTGGACCCGGTGGGGGTGACCGAGCGGCTGGTCGCGGGCGCCATCGCGCACGGCGCTCAGGTCCGTCCGGACAGCCCGGTCACCGGGATCCGCCGAGCTGCCGAGGGTCGGGTGATCGGGGTCGAGACAGCCGCCGGATTCGTCTCGGCTTCGTCGGTCGTGCTCGCGGCCGGGGCGGCGACGGCTGCGCTGGCCGTGCCGCTCGGCGTACGGATCCCGGTCGACCCGTCGCCGGCGACGCTCTTCCGGTTCCGCGCTCCGGCCGGGCTGGTCCGAACCGTGGTCAACAGCCAGGACTTCGATCTCCGGCAGGTCGCCGCCGATCAGCTGATCGCCGCCGCGGACTCGCCGGAACGGACCCTCGCCGCCGTCCGATCCACCTTCCGCGGTGCCGAGAACGTGGAGTTGCTCAGCGCCCGGGTCGGCCAACGTCCGATGCCGGCCGACGGCGAGCCGGTCGTCGGCCCGGTCGCCGAGGTGCCCGGCCTTTACGTGACGGCACTGCACTCCGCGGTCACGCTCGCCCCGGCCGTGGGCCGGCTGGCCGCGCGGGAGTTGGTCGACGGCACGGTCGAGCCGCTCCTGGCGGGCTGCCGCCTGGACCGCTTCTAGCGCGTTCCACTCGGGCGGGCGTACCGCTGCGGCAGCCAGGTCGCGAAGGGTCCGCCGAGGGCGATGAAGATCAGTAGCGGAACGGTGTAGAGCAGGGCTCCCGGCAGCGTCCACAACAGCTCGGGGGCGAACAACGCACCGAGCAGGACCGCGGCCAGAACGGCCGGCACGCCGCACACCACGGCGCCGGTGAGCCACGTCCGTCGACGGGACCAGGGAGACCGGGAGCTTCGTCGCAGGCCGCCGATGATCAGCCCGGCCAGCGCCCCGAGAACGATCGCCGGCAGGACTCCGCCCACCAGTCCACCGAGGGCAGTCCCGAGGGCGAACTCGAGAGTGATCGGCATGCCGTCGCCGGCCTGGCGGTTCAGCCGTTGACCGATCAGCGGGCCCAGGTAGACGGAGGCAACGACCATCACCAGGTAGCTCGTTCCGAGCACCAATCCGAGGATGGCGCCGAACAGGGCGCCGCGGGCCGCGATTCCCCGGTACGGCGGGGTCTGGTCGGGTGTCAGCGCTGGATTGCGTTGAGCCATCGATCCTCCTGGGTCTGCCCAGACGAGCCGGGATGCCCTCTCTACGGACCGTACGCCGAATCGGTTGTCGAACTCGGTCAGAAATCTTTGCTCGTTTCCCGTGCGGATGATCGACCTGCCGTGTGCGGTAGGGAAACACCCTGTCCGCAGCGGATCCCGGGACGACCGTCAGACTGGACGACGTGACGGAATCCCCGGGCCCACGGATCGTGATCACCTACTGCACCCAGTGCCGCTGGCTGCTGCGCGCAAGTTGGCTCGCCCAGGAACTGCTGACCACCTTCTCGGCCGAGCTCGGCGAAGTGGCCCTGCGGACCGGCACCGGCGGCGTCTTCACCATCACCCTCGACGGTGATCAACTCTGGGACCGGGCCAGCGACGGAGGCTTCCCCGACCTGAACGAGTTGAAGCGGGCGGTCCGGGACCGGATCGCCCCCGACCGCAAGCTCGGTCACATCGACCGAGCTGCCGAAGCGGTCAATCCGATAGCGGGTGGCGAAGCGCCCTAACCTGTTGATCATGAAGCGGCCTGAGGTCACCCGGGGATTCACGGCCCGGGGCCTCGCACGAGATCTTGCGTCGGGCGTGAGAGACGCGGCTGGAACGGAGCGTTTGTGGAATGAGTTCACGCGGTCGGAGTTGCCGTTCCTGGAGGCTGACCAGCCGTGGGTGCGGGCCGCCGTGATCGTGGCCGGTCGGACTGCCAGCGACGACGCGGATGGGACGACCGAGATCGCGGCCTAGGAACGCAGGGCAGGAACCCCAAGACAGGGAATCAGCAGTCAGCACGCCGGGATCGAACTACAGTGATCATGCCGCTGGAGATGAGGTGCCGATGAGTCCACCCACGGCGCGCTGGCAGTTGATCGTCTGGTGTTCACTGACCTTCGTTGTTGAACTCGGTGCCCTTCTGATCCTCGCACTCGGCGCAACCTTGCTCATTGCTGGCATTCGGATGTATTACGGGCCCTGGGCCGACCCGCCAGGAACGGACGAAATGCACGTCGCCCTCATGATCCTCGCTGGCGTCATAGCGGTGATCCACAGTGCCAGACGCTGGCAACGTGGCACTGTGCCGACCTGAGTATGCGGGACACCTGTGGCATCGAGATTGACGCGGGCCCGCGGTCAACGGCGCACCCGAAAGCGCAGGTGCAGCACCCGGTTGCCCTGGAGCACCTCGTCAGGATCCTCCAACAGGTGCTGCGCGTCGACCGACCCGAAGTAGCGCTTGCCGGACCCGAACACGACGGGTACGACGTCCATCCGCACCTCGTCGACCAGGCCCGCGGCAAGCACCTGGCCGCCGACCTCGCCGGCGGCAACCTCGACGATGCGGTCACCCGCAAGCTCCTGCGCCTTCGCCACGGCTGCCTCGACGCCGTCGACGAAGTGAAACGGCGCCTCGGGATGCCAGCCCTCGGGCCGGCCTCGGTGGGTCACGACGACGACGTGGTCGATCCCGCCCGGAGGCTTCCCGTCCCAGCCGTTCGTCAGGTCGAAGACGTGGCGGCCGGCGATCGTCACCCCGATCTGGTCCCAGTACGCCCGGGTGTAGTCGTAGGACGTCTGCGACACCTTCACGAAGCCGCTCTCGTCCAACGGGACGTCACCGCTGGTCAACCACTCGAACAGCGGTCCGGGCTGATCGTTCTCGTCCGCGACGAAGCCGTCCACCGACACCGAGCTGTACATGACCACCTTGCCCACGGGGCTCTCCTTTGCTTCAGGGTGCCGCCAAACTAGCGTTTCGTGAGCCCGTCGATCTTGTAAGAAATCAATCGGCCGGCAGCGGCCAACTGTCCAGCGTGTGGCCGGGATGTTCGCGCAGGAACCGCCGTCGGACTTCGACGTACTGGGTCGGCGTGAGCCCGGTGAACGCCCGGAACTCGTGGCTGAAGTGGGCCTGGTCGAAGTAACCTGCGGCACCGGCGAGGTCAGCCCAGTCGATCGGTCCGGCGGGGTCGATCGCGAACACGGTGGCGGCGAAGCGGTAGGTGCGGGCCAGCCGCTTCGGCGTGATGCCGATGAGCTCCTTGAACCGCTGCGCCAGATGGGTGCTGCTGACACCAGCTGCCAAGCTCAGGTCGCCGATCGTCACCGCGCCGCTGGTCGCCGCGATGACGCTGCTCGTATGGCGGACCAACCCCAGGCCCGCGGTTTCGGACACACGTCGCATCAGCTCCGCCTCGAGCAGCCTCAGCATCTCGTACGGTCCGTCCGCCGTGGCCAGCCGGTCTCGCAGCTCAGCAACGGCCGGCCGGCCCCAGACCTGCTCGATCGTCACCGGCCGGTCACACAGCTCGGCCGCGGGCATCGGCAGGAACGGTGCCAGCCCCCACGGCTTGAAGTGCACGCCGACGGACCGGGTCCGGAGTGGGTAGCCGAACTCGAACGCGCGGGTGGGCATGGTGATCACGCAGCCGTCGGCGTACTCGGCCGTCTCGATGTCGGTGCCGCCGCGGATCCGGAACGGCGCCCCCAGGTTGACGATGAGCAACGCCGACGGCGCCGGCGGCAGCGTCAGCCGGGCGTACGGCGACGGACCCTCCAGGTAGTAGAGGTCGTCGATCACCCCGTCCAGCGGCGGTCGCGGCACTCTGGACACGTACTCCACGCCCACAGCATCGCTCAATTCGCGGTCCACCACCTCCTTGCACGAGTGATCACCCGAGGCCTACAACTCCGTCCTCGGCCTGCTGCTGGAGTGAGGCGAAGGCATCGAACTTGGCCTGATGGTCTACGGGATCGACCGGGTGGCCAAGGGACGCGACCCACTGGAAGAAGGCAATGTCGCGACGGAGCCGCTCCTGCACGATCGGAATCAGGTCGGACGAGGGTTCCACCGGCCCACCTGCGGCTGTGTAGGACGCCAGGAATTCCCCGGCCCGATCGGGCAGCAGGGCGTCGCCCCGCGGAGACTTGCCAAACTCCCACATCGACCAGGCGAGCTCGACGATCAGGGACCCGCACCAAGTCTCCTCCCAATCGATCAGACCGACGATCATGCCTTGCCTGCAAAGGATGTTGCTCCAGAAGAAGTCGCCGTGCATCCAGCCGCGGGGCTCGGCTCGACCTCCCGCTGCCCGCCAGGATCGGAGCCAGTCGTCCAATGCGGAGTCGGGGAGCAGGTCCGCCGCGTCCGCCGCACGATCCTCGCCAGGAATCGTCCGGTCACCATGATCAACAGGACCAGCACCCGCCCGGTGCAGTCGGGCGAGCAGCCACGCCGCCTGCTGGAGCTGGATCCGATCATGCCGGTCGAGCTCGTCACCCTCGACGAACGGCCACACCGACACCGGCCGCCCGTCCCAGAGAAATGCCGCTGCTTGGTCCGATCCGAGGATCGGGGTGATCACCTCCGGAACCTGCCGCGAGAGCCGCTGAGCGATCCGGCAGTTGCCGAGCACCTGCGGTAACCCGTAGTAGCGGTCCACCCGCACCAACACCGGCGGATCCGAGTCGAGCCGCCACAGCGAGGCGCCGCTCACCCCGGCAGCGATCGCCCGTGCTCGCCCAACGATGCCGTACCGCTCACAGACGGCTCGCAGCAACTGATCGGACACGGACTCCATCCGATGACGGTAGATGTCTGCGCCGGAAAAAGCACAGGCTGATGAGAGCGCGACCCTGCATCGGATCTGCAGGCGGGGATCTTTTGCTGTCCGGAGCCATTCGGTTCCATCGCCTTGCGCTGCCCTGACGCCTGGTGATCATGACGACTGCTGGGGCGCTGCCCTCGTCGGGGTTAACAGCTTTGGGTTAACCCCTGTAAATGGGCTCTGACAAGGGAACGCCCCGATTCTGTCGGGGCGTTTGGCCGGAGCCGCCTAGGAGAGTCGAACTCCTGACCTATTCATTACGAGTGAATCGCTCTGCCAACTGAGCTAAGGCGGCTTGTGCGTCCTGGCCCGGCGGGCGGGGTCGGTGCACGGTTGGACACTATATCGAGCGGTGGCCGCGTCGGCGAAATCATTCCGGTGGGCCGGGTGGCCAGGCGGGTGGCGCCTGCTCGGCGGGGTCGGTGACCAGGGTGGGCTGGTGGAGCCGGGCGATGATGCGGTTGTTGATCCTCGGGCGCTGGTCGGGGTCGATCCAGCGGGGTGGGATCCACTCGGGGAGACCGTCGACGTTGATCCGGACCTGCCAGCCGCGGTCGAGGAAGTTGTGGTGGTGGTAGGCGCAGAGCAGGGTCAGGTTGCGGAGCGCCGTCGGCCCGTTGTATTCCCAGGGCAGGACGTGATGGCGCTCGCACCACTCCGGCGGGAAGTCGCAGCCCGGGAATGAGCAGCCGCCGTCGCGGGCGATCAGCGCGATGGTCTGGTGCTTGTTGGCGATCCGGCGGGATCGGCCCATGTCGAGGAGGATGCCGTTCTCGGTCAGTACGACCGGATAGATCTCGGCCTCGCCGGCCAGCTTCAGCAGGTCCGGCACCGTCAGTGACGCTCCGCGGCTGGTGATCCCGCGCCGAGGTCGCCTTCGGCGGACCCTGCCTGGTGATCTCACCGCGGAACGGGGGACCATCGAGTCGGATCCGGGGCAGGGCTCGGATCCGGAGGGCGGCTCTGGCTCGTCGGGCGCTGGGTCGGTCTCGATCGTCGCGCCGAAGTCGGGAACGAAGTCCGGAACAAGGTCCGAGGCGTGGGTCCCGGTGCCGGTGTGGGCGAGCAGGTCGTTCAGGTCGATCGTGACGATCACCGTCGCCGGCGTACCGCCCGACTGCGGCAGGCCGCCCGCGCGCAGCAGCCGGGAGCAGGCGTCGTCGAGGGCGTCGTGCAGCCGCTGGTCCCGGCTGCGCAGGTCGGTCGTCGCGGCCGGCTTCGGCGCGGTCCGGTCGATCCGGGGCTTGGCGAGGGGCTCCAGGATGGCGGCGAGCTTGGCTCCGGTCGAAGGGGTGAGCCGGAACTCGCCGACCACCGCACCGGACGGGGTCTGGTGCATCCGGAAGGATCGGCGGTCCCAGTTCCGCTGCTCGTCCGGCTCGGGCCCGTCGGGGTCGTACAGGTCGAGCACGCGCTGGCAGAGCCGCTTCAGCTCCCGCGGCGCGAACTCCGCCGCGTGCTCCACCAACTGGGCCTCGACCTTCGCGACGTCATCCGGGTGTACGTCGACGCTGTCGATCTTGGTCAACGTCTGGCAGATCATCGCGGACTGCTCGGGATTGATCACTCCGGCGGCCATCGCTTCGGCCACCCGATCACGCAGTCGGGGGAGTGGCAGCCCGGTCGGCGACGTCCGCGGCCCGGTCGCTTCGGCGGTCCGGGCGCGCCGCCCGGCTTCCGCGCCGCCGACCCGGCAGACCTGCTCCAGAACCTTCCTCATCGACCGCTGACAGGTCAGCTCCGGGACGCCACGATCACGACAGGCCGCGATCAGCTCCGCATCGAAGGCGTGGAACTGATTGGACAGCGCAGTGAACTGCGCGAGGACCTCCAGCAGGCCGGATTCGTCATGATGATCAAGGCCGCCGTCCTGGGCCGCGGTGATCAACTCGGCCATCGCCGTCCGCATCGAATCGAGCGCGCGCTCGACCGGCGCAGCGCTGACGATGACCCCCGAGTCCATGCCTCCATATTAATCGAACAAAGAATCGAACACAAGATGAGAAGGGGATCGGGATGCCTTGTTTTCTGGGGATCGTGGCCACACCGGTATGTCTCCAAGTCGCTCACTAGACTCGGCTCATGGACTGGCACGCGTGGCACCGGGGCTACCAAGTCGGCGGATTGCTCGGCCGGCTGGATCTCGTCCAAGACCAGCTCCGACAAGCTCTCGCCGAGACCCGCCTCGGCCCGATGATCATCAGCGTCTGTGCCGGGCAGGGTCACGATGTCGTCGGCGTCCTCCAGGATGCCCCGCGCCGATCCGACGTACGGGCTCGACTGGTGGAGTGGGACGAGCGAAACGTGGCCGAGGAGCGACGCCGGGTCGACGCGGCCGGTCTTGACGGGATCGAGATACGGCAAGGAAACGCCGGCAGCACGGACGCCTATGTCGGCGCCGCACCGGCCCAGATCGTGCTGCTCTGCAGCGTCTTCGGCAGCCTCACCGAGGCCGACATCGACACCACGGTCGGTGTCCTGCCGCAACTCTGTGCCGAGGGTGCCCAGGTGATCTGGACCGCCCACCGCTCCAGCCCCGAGGTCCATCGGCACGCGGCCGACGCCTTCGACCGCAACGGGTTCGCCCTTCGGCACACCGATCCGGACGACCTGACCGGGGTGACGCGACACCAGTTGATCACCGAGCCGCGTCCGCTGCAGGCCGGGCAGCGACTCTTCGAGTTCGCCGACGAGCAAACGCTGATCGACATCGGCCGGATCGCCAAACCTTAAGTGCTTCCGGCTAACGGAGCAGCCGCGGCCGGGCCGGATCCTCGTTGTCCACAAAGGCATCGGCGAGCTGCTCGACCTGGCTGCCGATCCGGTAGGCCTCCTCGTCCGGCCGATAACGATCATCGAACCGCTTCCGCAGCGACTCGGGCGACGGATCGTCGGACCAGAGGGCGTCCCGGACGACCATCCGCTCGCGCCGGGTGTCGATGCTGGTGTGCACCCAGATCCGGAAGTCCCACAGCTCCTCGAGCTCGGGATCGGTCAAGATCAACACGCCGTCGACGACGGCGATCCCGCCCGGCGGTACGGAGAGCCGGGGCCGGTCCAACAGGCTGCGTCGGGTCCAACCGTCCCAGGATCCGGTGCGCACCAGTCGATCACCGAACGGCCCGAGTGGGTCCAGCAGTTCCCGGCGCAGCGCGGGCCGGTCATACCTGCTGCCCACACCGTTGTCCGTGCGCCGATCCGGCGGGATCTTGAAGAAGTCCGTGCAGGCCCGAACCGCCCACCGACTCCGGCGCCGGAACTCGTCGGCGAGCTCGTCGGCCAAGGTGGACTTCCCGGCCCCGGTGCCGCCGTCCACCGCGATCTTGAGCGGATGATCAGCATCGGCCGCGAGCACCTGATCGGCCAGCTCGGCCAGCATCGCGGCCCGCTCAGGCGTCGGCGGTTGCGCGGGCTCGGAGAGCGGCTCAAGCCGTCCCTCGGTGCGCAAGCCCATCGGCGTGATCCACCGCGTCACCGGCAGCCGCCGAGCGGCGGCGACGGTGTCGTGCGCGACCCATTCCTCGGGTGTCTGCGGATCGGTCAACAGCCGGTCCAGCCCGGCGGTCAGCTCGGCCCGCTCGGCCGAGGTCCAGCCGAGCCGGTCCAGCAACGGACCGAATTCGGACGGCCCCGGCGGGCAGAAGCAGGCCAGCGCCCAGACAAGATCATGACGACACGCCTCATACCCGGTCTCCAACGACGGCAGCAGCCCGACGACCCGATCAAGATCATCCGCGGCTGCGCCGTCGGCCAGCGCGAAGTCACGGTACGGAGTCGGGGAATGGCGCTCGGTGAGCAGGCTCATGAGAGGCCAACTTACCGGTCTCCGACGGCCGACTCCTGCAGGATCCCCGCCGGCACCGGCTGCGCCGGCCGGCGGACGGAGAGGCGGATCAGGACGGTGCAGGTGACCACGACGGCACCGGCGATCAGCCAGCCGGCGGTGAACACGTCGGTCGCCTGATACAGCACTCCGAATCCCAACGAGAAGGGGATGAAGGCCATCCAGGACAGGGCGCTGACGCCGGAGGCGACGCCGGCCCGGATCGTCGACGGCACAGCATCGTGCAGCAGGCTCGTGACGTGGATGCTGATCACCATGATCACCAGCACCAGGGCGATCTGGGCCAGCACGGCGATCAGCACGTCCCGGGTTGTGATCATCCCGATCACCGACAGCGCCGAGATGAGCGCCGCGGCACCGAGCACCATCGGCCGGTCCAGTCGCAGCCGGCCGGCCAGCAGTCCGCCGATGCCGATGCTGGCCATCAGACCCGCCCAGGCCGGGCCGAAGATCACGGTCGCCGCCGACAGGGCGACCAGCCACATCGGCCCGAACTCGTACAGGGTGGTCAACAGCACCGAGCTGAGCAACGACAGCAGCACGATCGGCCGCAGGCTCCCGGACCGCAGCAGGGTGCTGGCGGTCAGGGCCAGGTGGGCGCGCAGGGACGTGCGCTGCTCCAGCTGATGCTGCCGCGGCTCGTCGAACCGCAGCAACGCGATGATCGACGCCGCCAAGATCGGCGCGGTCAGGAAGTAGGTCATCCGGGATGAGGTCAGCTCCGCGATCCAGCCACCGGCCAGCCCGCTGCCGACCAGGGCGATGCTCTCGATCAACCGGATCCGGCCGATCTGGCGTTGGAATCCCTGACCGCCACCGGTCACCTCGAGCACGGTGTCGTACACCATCGAATCGAGCGTCCCCGATGCCGTCGCGAAGTAGATGCCGAGCACCATGACGCTGAGGATGTACGTCGGCACGGTGCTGCTCAGCCCGGAGAGCAGGACGCTGACCAGGGCCGCCCCGGTGCCGATGATCATCATCCCGCGGCGGCTCCACCGGTCGGCCAGCACCCCGGACGGGATCTCGATGATCGGCACCACGGCGGCATACGCGGCGATCATCAGGCCGATCGTCGCCGGCTGGAACCCGATCTCGTTCATGAACAACTTCTCGACCGGCACCCAGAGCCCGAAGGCGGCCAGGAAGACGGCGACGTGCAGCGGGGCCAGCCGCCGGATCAGCGCTCGATTGAGGTTCATGATCTCTAGTCCCTTGTCGGCGCGATTCGTTACAGTCCGAGCCATGTCCGATCCCGCGCCCGACGAGCAGGCGATCGTCGCGGCGCTGCGGGCCGGCGACGAGCAGGCGTTCACCGAGCTGGTCCGGCGGCATCACCCCTCGATGCTGCGGATCGCGCTGCTGTACGTGAGCGGCCCGGACACCGCGGCCGAGGTGGTCCAGGAGACCTGGCTGGGCGTGCTGCGCGGCCTCGACCGGTTCGAGGGGCGCTCGTCGCTGCGCACCTGGATCTTCCGGATCCTCACCAACACGGCGAAACCCGCGGCCAGCGGGATCGCCGGACGGTGCCGTTCTCGTCCCTCGGCGACGAGGTCGACGCGACGACCGAGGACTGGTTCCTGCCCGCCGATCACGCCGGGTGGCCGGGCCACTGGGCGGTGCTGCCGGAGCCGTGGCCCGAGGCCCGGCTGCTCGGCGCGGAAGTCCGGGAGCGGCTGGACCGGGCGATCGAGGCCCTGCCGGCGAGCCAGCGCGCCGTGATCACGTTGCGTGATGTGGAAGGCTTGGGTTCGGCCGAGGTGTGTAACGTTCTCGAGCTCACCGAGACCAATCAACGGGTCCTGCTGCACCGTGCCCGGACCCGGGTGCGGCGCGAGCTGGCCGATTATCTGGGGGAGGAGGAGCCGTGACCACGGAAGAACTGACCTGCCGCGAGCTGGTCGGCATCGTCACCGACTACCTCGACGGTGCTCTGACGCCGGCGGACAGTCGCCGGTTCGACGGGCACCTGACCGGCTGCGACGGCTGCACGACCTACCTGGAACAGTTCCGGCAGACCATCGACCTGGCCGGCCGGCTGGAGCCGACCGACCTCGGGCCGCGAGCCCAGGACGAGCTGCTGGCCGCCTTCCGGACCTGGAAGACGCGCCGCTGAGTCGCTGGCCCGGGCAGCCCTAGACAGCCGATGGAAGTTCGTCCAGGATCGCCCACGGATCGGCATCGGGGCCGCTGTCCAGCGCGGTGATCCGGCGCCGCAAGGTCCAGGTCTGGCCGGCCGCCAGCGCGACCTCGCGCAGACTCATGATCCAGTTGCCGTTGCCATACCCCACGAAGTCGCCGTCCTGGTAGACGATTCCGTAGGTCTGCCGATCACTCCCGGTCATCCCGATCCACGGCCCGTCGGGGGCGTAGTCGGCCGGGTTGGCGTACGGCGTCGTGATCGTCCCGTGGCCGGGCACCCCGCTGCGTTGACCGGGGCCGTCATGATCAACGGCGTCACCGATCCAGACCGTCACGGCCGCCGGCCCGGTGTTGGTGAAGGTCGTGTCGGTCGCGATCCACGCCTGCTCTGCATCGGCCGTGTAGGTCGTGGAGACAGTGATCCCGGGCACCTCGGTCGCGGTTCCGGTGGTGCTGATCTTGGCCTCGTCCTCGTCGATGATCACCTCGCCGGACCGGACCAGCCCGCGTTGCCAGGCCTCGGTGCCGGTCGGCCGGCTGTTCGCGACCAGGCCGAGATTGATCCAGTCGAGTTGATCAAGATGACCGACGGCGGCCAGGTTGATCGGTTTGCCCGGCGTGGCGCCGGGCAGCTGACCGTCGGCGAACTCGCGGGCGACGGTCATCGCCAGCAGGCCGTTGCCGATCATGATGTCCCGGGTGCTGCCCTCCGCGTTCGGCCCCGGCAGATAACGCCCGGTCGCCGCATACGCTTCGTCGGCCCGGTCGAGATCGAAGTCGCCGTTCACGGTGCCGCCCGAGCCGACGGCGACCGAACGGCTGTCCGACCCGTATCCGACGGCGTGCGCCTCCAGTGTGTAACTGCCCGGCGGCACGAACAGGTGCCAGCGCCCGGCCGCGTCGGTCCAGGTGCGGACCAGCACCGAGCCGCTATCGCGCCGGACCAGGAGTTCGGCGTTGACCAGCGGGTCGGTGCCGGCGGAGACCGTGCCGGCGATCCCGTCGCCGCCGCCGACCTGGGTCGCACCCGGCTCGCCGTCGCGGACCCGGAAGGTGGCCAGCGTGTACGCCGGCGAGGCGCCATCGCCCGGATTGAGCACGATCCGGAGGTCCGACGTCCAACTCTCCGGGTTGATCTCGCACAGCGTGTAGCCGCGATAGCCACCCTCGTACAGCTTGACGTGCGGGTTGGCCGGCAAGCCCTGCCGCACCGCGGCATCCCAGCCGATCCCGGAGGAGATCGAGGTCGCCACGAACTCACTGGCCAGCACCTCGGACCCCGGATCGTCGAAGTCGGCCAGCACGTCGTTCACCCAGGCCGAGTGCCAGTCGCCGCCGATGATCACCGGATTGGACGGGCGGTGGGTGGCCAGGGTGTCCAGGATCCGTTGCCGGGCCGCCGGATAGCCGTCCCACTGATCGAGGTTGTACGCCAGCCCGGGGCCGAGGTCGTAGTCGAACTTGGCGAAGATCGTCTGCTGCGCGATCACGTTCCAGCGGGCGTTGGAGGTCTTCAGCCCGGTGAGCAGCCAGCGTTCCTGCTCCGGCCCGGTCAGGGTGCGGTCCTCCTCGTACATTTCGTCGCAGGGCGGCGTGTTCATCCCGTCGCCGCAGGCTTGATCACTGCGGTACTGCCGGGTGTCCAGCACCGAGAACTCGGCCAGCCGGCCCCAGCGGAACCGCCGGTAGACCTGCCAGTCCGGGCCCTTCGGCTGCGTCCGCATCGGCAGATGCTCGTAGTAGGCCTGGAACGCATTGCTCTGCCGGTCGATCCAGGGCGTGCCGTCCGGGCTGCCCTGATGATCATCGGCCCAGTTGTTGAGCACCTCGTGGTCGTCCCAGACGGTGATGAACGGGAACCGGGCGTGCGCCTCCCGCAGATCGGGCGAACTCTTGTAGAGCGCATGCAGCCGGCGGAACTCGGCCAGGCTGCCGGCGGCGGTCTCGTAGATGTAGTCGCCGAGGTGCAGCACCAGCTCGATGTCCTGCTCGGCCAGGTCGCGGTACGCGGAGTAGCGGCCACCGGCCCAGGCCTGGCAGGACGCGAACGCGAAGCGGAGCCGGTCCGCCCGCTGCTGCGGCAACGGCAGCGTCCGGGTGCGGCCGATCCGGCTGGTCTTGCCGTCGGCGCTGAACCGATACCAGTACCAGGTGTCCGGTCGCAGTTTGTCGGCCACCACGTGCACAGAGTGCGCCCGCTCCGGCCTGGCCTGTGCAACCCCGCTGCGGACGACCTGCTTGAAGCCGTCGTCCCGGGCGATCTCCCAGCCGACCTTGATCGTCTGGTTCGGCATCCCGCCGCCGGCCGCCGGATCGTTGGCCAGCCGGGTCCAGAGCGCGACACTGCTCGCGTCCGGATCGGCCGACGCCACGCCGAGCGTGAACGGCGCCGGGTCGAGCTCAGCCGCCGCCGCGGTCTCCTGCCACAGCGCCTGCGCGCCGAGCGTCGTCGCCGTCGCGCCGCCGGCCAGCACCAGGAACCGTCGCCGGTCCAACAGATTCGTGATCATGCATCCCCCTGAGTCCCGCACAACTCTGCCGCAGATTGGTGTCCAAACGGCAACATCCGCGTTTCCAATTCCTGTCCTGAGACGGCCGTCGGCGCGCTTGACTCTCGGGTAACCCGAGACTCGATAGTGGTCGGGTGAACGACGAACTGATGGCGATCGGCCGCTTCGCCCGGCTGAGCGGAGTCTCTGTGCACGCGCTGCGCCACTACGACGAGGTCGGCCTGCTACGGCCGGCCGAGGTCGACGGCGGCTCCAGCTATCGCCGTTACCGTCATGATCAGATCCGGTTGGCCAAGCTGATCCGGGCGCTGCGCCGGCTCGAGCTGCCGATCGAGACGATCCGCCGGGTGTTGGACAGCGAAGAAGGCGGGGCGCGCGAGCTGCTCCTCGAGCATCGCCGCCGGCTGCACCTGCAACGCGATCACCTGGACAGCCGGATCGACGACGTCACCCGCTTCCTGAAGAAGGGACTCAGCATGCCCGAGTTGCACACCGGCTGCCGGCCGGTCCAGATCAAGATCAGAGTCGATGATCGCGCCGCCGCGCTGCCGCTCTATCGCGATGCTCTCGGGCTCCGCTACGAGGTGGCCCGTCGGACCGGGCACGGCGACCACTCGGCCATCATGTTCGGCACCTACGGGGAGGATGACTTCTTCCTGATCTGGCTGCTGGACGATCCCCGGCGCACCGACCTGCCGGGGCCGACCACTTTCGGCCTGCTGGTCGATGATCTCGACCGAACCCACGCCGACGCCCTGACCGCCGGTGCGGTCGAGGTCGCCGAGCCGCACCAGCCCGAAGGCATGCCGCGGTGCTCGGCGATCAAGGACCAGAGCGGCAACTGGATCTGGCTCTACCAGGGGTCCGGCGACCCCGCGCCGAGCCAGCTCAAGATCGCCGTCGACGACCTGGACCGCTGCATCGCCTTCTATCGGGAGACTTTCGGCCTGACCTACGACACCGTACGGCGGACCGAGCAGGCGGACCACTCGGCCTTCACCTTCGGCGAGTACGGGCAGCCGGGGTTCTTCCTGCTGCAGCTGATCGACGATCCCGACCGGTTCGACCGGCCCGGGCCGGCCGTCTTCTCCTTCCTGGTGGACGATCTCGACGCCGTGCACGCACGCGCCCTCGCGGCGGGTGGCACCGAGCTGAGCGCACCGCAGGACAACGAAGGGATGCCTCGCGGATCGGGCATCCTCGACCCGAGCGGCAATCAGGTCGGGCTGGCCCAGGGCTAGGGCCAGGTCGAAGCGCGCGGCGATGACCTGCCCGGCGCGTTCACCGCTGAGCAGAGGGTCGAGGAATTCGGCGGTGGGTCGTGCTGAAGGATGAGGTCGTGACCTCGCCCGAATCCGACCCGGTGTCGCTCGCCGGGTCCATGATCGAGATCCCGCCGGGTCGGATCATGATGCGCGATGAGGGCAGCGGCCGGGCCTGGTTCGTCGACCTGGAGCCGTACGTCCTCGCCGCGCGACCGATCACCCGGGCCGACGTGGCAGCGCTGCCGGGCGGGTCAACTGAGCCGGCCGGGCCGGGCGGTCCGCAGGCACCGGTGACCGAGGTTTCCTGGGTGGACGCGATCGAGCTCTGCAACCGGCTGTCGATCGCCGCCGGCCTCGAACCCTGCTATCAGCCGGGCACCGATCGGGACGCGACCGAGGCCGGCTGGGACCGCACCGCCGACGGCTACCGGTTGCCGACCGAGGCCGAATGGGAGTACGCCTGCCGGGCCGGCGACCCCGGCGTGCGGTACGGCGAGTTGGACGAGATCGCCTGGTATCGCGGCAATTCCGACGGCGAGCCGCACCCGGTGGCGACCAGGGCGCCGAACCGGTGGGGGCTGTTCGACCTGATCGGCAACGTCTGGGAATGGTGCTGGGATCACTACGATCCCGAGGTGTACGGGCCGTACCGGGTCTTTCGCGGCGGTGGTTGGAATGATCAACCACGCGGCTGCCGGGCCGGCTGCCGGCGGAAGAGTCACCCGGCCTTCCGGATGGACGATCTGGGCTTCCGGGTCGCGCGCTCAGGCTGAAGCCGGGCTATGCTGTGCCGCGATTCGAGGAGGCTGTGGTGTGGCAGCGAGTGAGCGAGTCGGGCAGTGTTGCCATGAGGATCGCTGCCCAGATCGAGGGTTTGTTGGATTCGGGCCACCTGAAGCCCGGTGATCGACTACCCACCGAACGTGATCTTGCCCTGCTGGTCGGGGCGAGCCGGCCGATGGTCCGCGAGGCGGTGCGGATCGTGCAGGCCAAGGGCCGACTGGATGTCAAGCACGGCTCCGGGGTCTTCGTGGTCGAGGCCCGGCCGGGGCCCGAGCTCGGCTATCCGAGCCTGGGCGGCACCGGCGGTGATCTGGACGAGTTGTTCGCGATGCGCGAGGTGCTCGAGGTGCCGGCCGCGTCCTGGGCGGCGCAGCGGATCACCGCGAGCGACCTGGGCACCCTGCGCCGGATCCTGGATGATCTTGATGCGGCGTTCGACGCCGACCCCGCCGACTTCCGCCAGTTGGCCCGACTCGATGCGAGCTTCCACCTGTCGATCGCCGGCATCGCCGACAACCGGTTCCTCAGCCGGACCAGCCATGTGCTGCACGACATCCTGGTCTCCGGGATGACGACGACGCTGCTGATACCCGGCCGGCGGGAGAAGTCGCGGGAGCAGCACGAGCGGATCCTGACCGCGCTCGCTGATCATGATGCCGGCGCCGCGGCCCGGGCGGCGCGGACGCACATCCGGAGCGCGCACCGGGCCGCCCGTGATCGACTGACCGCGGAGGAACGACCCCTCGGCTAGCCGACACTTTCGCGGGGTTCACGTGCTGGATCCGGCGTTGACCCTCTTTCGACAATTGGTCTAACCTCTTACCAACTCAGCGCCGATGCCGAGAGGGAAGGCGGACCGGATGACCGTGCGACGATCACCGGCCGGGTCGCCCCGGCTGACCCGGCGGACCGTGTTGTCCGGCGGTGCCGGCCTCGGTGCGGCGGCGCTGGCCGGCTGCTCCGACGGCGCCGGGTCCCGGGGCAGCGAGGTCGGCCAAGATCTGCAGTTCACGATCCCGGATCCGCCGCCCGGCTTCCCGACCGATGAGGTCACGCTGCGGTTGATCGACAGCGATGACACCAAGACCCCGTACTGGAAGGCCTTGTTCGCGGCGTACCAGGCGAAGTTCCCGCAGCTCACCTGCTCCTACGACGGGCTGCCCTGGAACCGGATCGACGAGATCGTGCCGCTCGGCTTCCGTAACGGTTCGGCCCACGACCTGATCCAGCTGCCCGGCAGGATCCCGCTGCCGCAGGCGGTCAACGAGGGCTGGGTCGCGCCGTTCGATGATCACATCCCCGACTTCGCGACCTGGCGCAAGAGCCTCGCGCCGGAGGTGCAGGTCGACGGCATCCAGGTCTTCGACGGAAAGCTCTATCAGGTGGCGATCGCCGCCGACCGGCGCTACAACTGTGCCCTGCATTTCCACCGGAAGCTGATCAACGATGCCGGCTTCGATCCGCAGTCCGAGCCACTGACCTGGGACACGTTCCGGGAGGCCGCGCGCAAGATCACCGAACAGGGCAAGGGCCGCGCGTACGGGTTGATCTTGGAGATCGGCCAGCCCGGACGGCTCGGCCTGTGGGTCGACTACCTGGCCCGGATCGCCGGCCTGCGCGCGGTCAGCGGCGTGCTGCAGCCGTCCGGCGAATTCTCCTACACCAGCGACGAGATCATCGCCGCGATCGAGCTGCTGCAGACGATCCAGCGGGACGGCAGCGTCTTTCCCGGCTCGAACTCGCTCACCGCGCCGGAGTGCTGGCCCCGGGTGGCCCGCGGCAACGCGGGGATGGTGGGCGCCGGGCCGTGGGTCACGGTCCAGTGGGAGACCCAGAATCCCGAGTTCGACTTCGGCGTTGCGGCCGCGCCCGGGCCCGCCGATCGGCTGCCGGTCGGCTATCCGGTCACCGGCGGCGATTCGCTGGTGCTCGCCTCGACCAGCAAGCTGAAGAACGTCGCCGGCCACCTGATCAGTTACCTCACCTCGGAGGAGGGGCAGACCCGGTGGGGTCAGATCGCCGGCGTGGGCAACCCGCCGCAGCTCGCCTCGGCCCGCGAGGCCAGCGCCGCCGACTACCCCGAGCGGTCCAAGGTCTGTCACGCGTTGGCCCAGACGATGACGGCGAATCCGTCGCCGGTGATCGCCAACCCCGACGTCGCGCTGGTCACCCGCCGGGAGAAGCCGGTGACACCCGACTTCGGCGAGGTGGTGCAACAGCTCCTGGTCGGCCAGGTCACCGACATCCGCGCGGCGATGACCGACCTGCAGGATCGGGTGCAGCGGGCCCGGGACGCCGCGATCAACGAGGCGACGAAGCGGGACGGCAGCACGGCCACCCGGGACGACTGGATCTTCCGGAACTGGGATCCGACGAAGGACTACACGACGCAGGACTACGCGGGCCGCTAGCCGGGGAGTCGAATGGCGATCATCCGAACGACGCCCGACCTGGTCGCTGCCGGGCGCGAGTCGGCACCGTTGCGGCGCCGGCTGTGGAATGCGCGCTGGTGCTATCTGTTCATGCTGCCCACGTTGATCTTGGGCGCCCTGTTCACCCTCTATCCGATGATCGCCTCCTGGTACATCTCCTTCCTGGACTGGTCCGGACTCGATTCCGATCGGGTCTTCGTCGGCCTGGCCAACTACGCAGAGGCGGTCCGGGACGAGGCGTTCTGGGCCTCCTTCGGCCGGACCTTCGCGTTCACCGCGGTCGCGGTGCCGATCATGCTCGTCCTGGCCTTGCTGGCGGCGCTGGTGCTGAACGACGCGTCGTTGCGGCTGCGGGCGGTCTTCCGGACCATGTTCTTCCTGCCGGTGGTGACCACGACGGCGATCATCGGCGTGGTGATGTCGTTGATCATGAACCCGTTCGACGGGCCGCTGAACGCGATCCTGCTCGACCTCGGCCTGATCTCCCGACCGATCGACTTCCTCGGCGATCCCGGCCTCGCGCTCTGGTCGGTGGCCGGGGTGTTCGTCTGGAAGTGGCTGGGCATGTCGATGATCTACTGGCTGGTCGCGCTGCAGACCGTGCCGAGCGAGCTGTACGAGGCGGCCCGGGTCGACGGCGCCAACCGGTGGCGGATGCACCGGGACGTGACGATCCCGCTGATCCTGCCGTTCGCCGTGCTGATCGTGTTGATCACCTTCATCGGTGCGCTGCAGACCTTCCCGCTGATGCAGGCGATGACCTCGGGCGGGCCCGCCTTCTCCACCGAGCTGGTCGAGCTGTACATCTACCGGCTCGCGTTCGCCGCGGAGAGCACGCCCCGACTCGGCTACGGCTCGGCGGTAGCCGTCTTCTTCGGCCTCACCGTGTTGATCTTCACCCTGGCCCAGGTCTGGGGCGTCCGCCGGGTCGCCGCCGTCCGGCAGGAGCTCCGGCAGACCCGAGGCTCGGCATGACCGCTCCGGCGACAACCAGCGCGCCGACCGTCGAGCAGGCACGCGTTCGGGCGCCGCGCCGGTTCCGCCGCAGCTGGCTCCGGGAGATCGTGATCAGTCTGATTCTGGTGCCGATCTGCCTGATCTGGATCTACCCGTTCCTCTGGATGGTCGGCTCGTCACTGAAGACCGACACCGAGATCTTCGGCAGCGTGAATGTCCTGCCCGAGGTGCCGCAGTGGGACAACTATGCCCGCGCCTGGTACGAGGCCAACATCGGCCCGTACTTCTTCAACACCGTCTTCATCACGATCTGCACCATCGCGATCGTCACCGTCACCACGGCCATGATCGGGTACGTGATCGGCCGCTATCCGTTCCCCGGTAGGAAGGTGCTGGTGGTGGTGCTGATCGCCACGCTGTTCCTGCCCGAGGGCTACACGATCATCCCGGTGTTCGATCTGATCAACGCGCTCGGCCTGGCCGGGTCGTTGTGGGGCATCATCCTGGCCGAGTCCGGCGGTGCCCACGTGATCCAGGTGATGCTGTTCGCGGGCTACTTCCGACAGTTGCCCAAGGAACTGGAGGAGGCGGCCCGGATCGACGGCGCCGGCTTCCTGCGGATCTTCGCGTCAGTGATGCTGCCGCTGGCCAAGCCGGCGATCGCGACCGCGATCATCATGTCCCTGATGCGGGTCTGGAACAGCTTCCTGATCCCGCTGGTGCTCACCCTGACCCGGCCGGAGCTGCGGACCCTGGCCGTCGGCGTCTACTCCTTCCAGGGGGAGAACCTGACCGACTGGTCCGGGATGGCCGCGGCCTCGACGATCGCGCTGCTGCCGATCGTGATCGTCTTCCTCTGTCTGCAACGCTATTTCGTCGAGGGCGTCGCCGGCGCCGTCCGCGGCTGATCGAGATCCGTCAACCGACCAAGGAGAATCCGCATGCTCTACGGCGTGTCCTACTACTTCGAGTACCAACCGATGGACCGGCTGGACGAGGACGTAGCGATGATGGCCGCGGCGAAGATCAACTACGCCCGGATCGGCGACTCGATCTGGTCGCTCTGCGAGCCGGCCGAGGGTGAGATCGACCTGGACTGGCTGCAGCGGGTGCTGGACGCGTTGCACGCCGCCGGGATCAAGGTGATCATCACCACGCCGACGTACGCGATCCCGCCCTGGCTGCACCGCCGGCATCCGGAGGTGATGGCGGTCCGGGCCGACGGCCGGCCGACGCCGTACGGGGCCCGGCAGAACTTCGACCTGACCAACCCGACCTACCGCTGGTACGCCGAGCGGATCACCCGCCGGCTGCTGCAGCGCTACGCCGGTCATCCGAGCGTGATCGGCTTCCAGGTGGACAACGAGACCGGCACCGCGGGCGCCCAGAACCCGGCCGTGATCGACGCCTTCACCGAGCACCTGAAGCGGACCTACGGCTCGGTGGACGTGATCAACGAGCTCTGGGGGCTGACCTACTGGTCGCACCGGCTCGGCGACTGGGCCGACCTGTGGGCGCCGGCCGGAAACACCAGCCCCGGTTACGATCTGGCCTGGCGGCGGTTCCAGGCCAAGCTCACCACCGACTTCCTGGCCTGGCAGGTCGGCATCGTCCGAGACTACGCCCGGGATGATCAGTTCGTGATCCAGGACGTGGTCGGGCTGCACGGCCGGATCGAGGCCGACCGGTACGCGATCGGCGAGTTGATGGACGTGACCGCCGAGAACTTCCCGCACGCCACCCAGGACGGGCTGGCCCATCCGCCGGTCGCCGGGTTGCACATGTATCCCGCGCGGACCACCGGCAGCGGGCCGGCCCAGCTGTATCAGCGGTCGGATATGGCCTACGGCGTGCAGCGGTCGAACTTCTTGATCACCGAGATGAACCCGATCAGCATCGCCGGCTCGGACAACGTCTTTCCCTGCTACGACGGGCAATGGCGGATGGCCGCGTTCTCGACCATCTCCCGCGGTGCCGACATGGTCGCCTACTGGCACTGGCACAGCCTGCACTACGGCCACGAGATCTACTCCCACGGCATCCTCAACCATGATCTCGAGCCGAACCGCAACTACGACGAGGTGGCCACCATCGGCCGCGACCTGGAGCGGCACGGTGAGTTGCTGACCGGGCTGACTCCGGCGGCGGAGGTCGCGTTCCTCTACTCCTACGACAGCCGCTGGGCGATGGACTGCCAGCCGCCGTTGAAGACGCCGGACGGCAGCACCGGCGATGTCCGCAGCTACCAGCGGATCTTCGACACGCTGTATCGCGGCTTCTTCGACGCCCGGGCGCAGTCGATCGTGCTGCCGGTCCCAGCAGACCAGGAGAAGGGCGCGGACCTGGCCGACTTCCCGGTCGTCGTGGCCCCCGCCCTCTATGTCGCGACGGATGATCAACTCGGGGCGCTGGCCCGCTACGCCGAGGGCGGTGGACACCTGGTGATCACCATCCGCACCGGCTATGCCGACGAGCACGCTCGGGCGCGTTGGGTCCGGTCGCCGGGCCCACTGCGGCCGGCGGCCGGGGTCGGCTACAACCTGTATTCGAACCTGGCCATGCCACTGCCGGTCACCGGTCGGCCGGGCTTCGACTGCCCGAACGGTGCGCAGGCGCTGGCCTGGATGGACGAACTGGTGGTTGAGGACGAGTCCACCGAGGTGCTGGCCGGTTATGATCATCCGCACTTCGGCCGGTTCCCGGCGATCACCTCGCACCCGTACGGGAAGGGCCGGGTGACCTACCTCGGCACGCTGCCGGACGAGCCGCTGGCCCGGGCGGTCGGCGGCTGGGTGCTCCGGTCGGCCGGCATCACGCCGCTCGGCGACGGACTGCCGGAGCCGGTCCGGCACACTCGGGCCCGCACCACAGACGGCCGGACGCTGGACTTCCTGTCCAACTGGTCCTTCGAGCCGGCGACGGTCCCGGCGGAGTTGATCACCGGCACCGACCTGTTCGCGGATCGGCCGATCACCGCCGATGATCCGCTCACCCTCGGCCCCTGGGACCTCCGGATCGTCCTGCCGTCCTAGCCTCGATCTTTCATGATCTTGGCCTCGCTGCCAGGTCTCCCGTGGCCCGTTCATACTTTCCAGGCACAGGTCGCGGTTCCTTGCCGGATCGCTGGTCCGCCCGACAGACCAGCGATCCGGCAGCCGGAAACCCGGACCAAGGGAACAACCAACCCCTCTGATCATGAAACATCGAGGCTAGTCGGCCAGGAAGGCGTCGGCCAGGGCGCGCGGTGCCTTGGCCAGCCAGGCGTCGGTGATCAACTCGCGCAGTTCCTTGCGGCCGATCGCCTCGAGCTGGATCAGCACGGCGGCGTATCCGTCGAAGTGCGGGATGGTGAAGACGGCGTCCGAGCTGCCGGCCAGCACCGCCTCCTTCTCGGCCAGGTCACCGACGACCACCGCGAAGATCGGCCCGCTCGGCGGCGTCTCGTCGCCGAACCGCTTCAGGTCGGCCTTGCTGAAGCCGCGGTGCCAGGCGAACGCCTTGCCACCGACGAACCAGGTCGGGGCACCGTGCCGCTCGCCGGTGGTCGCCTCAGGCAGGTCGGCGATGATCTTCTCGACATCCTTGACGGTCGCCATGGCTGCGACCTTACGCTCTTCGAACGTCCCTGAGCCCGTCGAAGGGGCCCAGGCCACTTCCAGCACTCGAGCCCCCCAGATCGTGGATCAGCCGGTCTGGGGCAGCAGGGTGTCGAGGTTGGCGGTGAGGGCGCCGCGCGCGTCGCCGGTGAGCGGTGCGGCCGGCGGGACCAGCGCGTCGGAGCAGACGCCGGCCCAGGCCAGCGCGGCCTTCCAGCCGGCCGGCGGTTGACCGGCCCGGCAGGCCTGGACGATCGTCGACAACAGCCGCTGGGTGGCCTCGGCGGTGCCGAGATCACCGGCCTTGACCGCATCGAAGACGACCCGGCCCAGGTCCGGCACCAGGTTCATCCCGGCCGCGATCATGCCGTGCGCGCCGAGCACCAGCGATGCCAGCAGCAAGGTGTCGCTGCCGGTCAGCACCGCGAAATCGGCGCCGGTGCCGGCCTGTAGCACCAGTTGCAGATATTCGAGATCCCGGCTGCTGTCCTTGATCCCGATCACCCCGGGCATCGCGGCCAGTTCGGTCACCGCGGCCGGGGCGATGCTGATCTTGGTGAACACCGGGATGTTGTAGAGCACCAGGGAGGCGTCGGTGTGCTCGGTCACCGTCCGATACCAGGCCACCACCTCGGCCGGGGACTGCGGATAGTACGAGGGCGGCGCCAGCAGCACCGCGCTGGCGCCGGCGGCGGCCAGGTCGTTCACCTCGGCGATCGCGTCCGGCAGGTTCAGCGACGAGGCGCCGGGCAGCACCACCCGGTCGGGCCCGACCCGCTCCCGTACCGCCTGCAAGATCGTCAACCGCTGCGCCCGGGTCAGCCGCGGCCCCTCGCCGGTCGACCCGGTCGGGCAGATCGCGTCGATCCCGCCGCCGACCACCCGGTCCACCAGCCGCTGCAGCCCGGCCGGATCAAGATCACCGGTTCCGGGATCGATCGGCGTCGCCAGCGCGACATGCACGCCGTGCAAACCCTGAGCATCCACCGTGGCCTCCTCGTCCTCAGGCCCGAGTCTGACAACTCGGCGGCCGGCTCACCACTCTGCGTACCGTCCGTCGGGATGCTGCCAATCCGGATCGGGGTAGTGCCAGGCGGTGGTGGCGGCGCGGATCGCGTCTTCGTCGAGGTCGATGCCGAGGCCAGGGCCGGTCGGGACGGCGAACCAGCCCTGATCGGTCCGCAACGGGGCCGGATCGCGCAGATAGTCGAAGAGCTCGGCGGCCGGCAGCCCGGCAAAGCCTGCGTGGTAATGGATTCCGGCGCTCTGCTCCTGGATCACCACGTTGCCGCAACAACTGCCGACCTGCAGCGACGCGGCCAGCGACACCGGCCCGTTCGGGCAGTGCGGGGCGATCGCGATGTCGTACGGCTCGGCCAGCCGGGCGATCTTCTCCAGCTCGAACAGGCCGGTCAGTGACACGTCCGGCTGCAGGATGTCGACCACCCCGTCGGCCAGCAACTGCTGCACCTCGCGGCGCGACGTGAGCCGCTCACCGGTGGCGATCGGCACCGACGAGTCCGGCGCGAGCCGGCGCAGCCCGTCGTCGGTGTCCGGCGTGACCGGCTCCTCCACCCAGAGCAGCCGGTACGGTTCCAGTTCCTTGATCAGGATCCGCGCAGGAGTGCGCGGCACCCGGCCGTGGAAGTCCAGCGCGACATCGAGCGTGCCGCCGAACGCGTCCCGCAGCGCCTGCACCCGGCCCAGCACGTCGTCGATCAACGCCTGCCGGGCCAGCTGGTCGACCGACGCGGTGGCGTTCAGCTTGACCGCGGTGAAGCCCTGCTCGACGCGTTCCTTGGCGTGCCGGACCACGTCGGCCGGTTCGTCGCCGCCGATCCAGGCGTAGCCGCGGATCCGGTCCCGGACCGCACCGCCGAGGAACTCGTGCACCGGCCAACCGGCCGCGCGGCCCTTCAGATCCCAGAGAGCCTGCTCGATTCCGGCCGCCGCGGTGGCCAGCACCGGACCGCCGCGGAAGAAGCCGCCCTTGATCATCCGCTGCCAGAGATCCTCGATCCGGCGGGCGTCCCGGCCGACGATCACCTCGGTCAGGTCGGCCACCGCGCCGATCACCGCGCGGACCCGCTTCGGCACGATGCTCTCGCCCCAACCGGCGGCGCCGTCGCTGGTGGTCACCTTGATCAACAACCAGCGCGGCGGCACCTGGAAGGTCTCGACCCGTTCGATCCGCGGTGCGGTCACGGGTCGGCCGGATACTGATCGGACAGCGGGTCGCTGCGCCGGCTGAGCGTCCGGCCACCGTCGACGGTCAGGGTCTGGCCGGTGATGAACGAGGCGTCATCGGAAGCGAGGAAGGCGACCGCGGCGGCCAGTTCGTCGGCACTGCCGTCCCGGCCGAGCAGGGTGGCCGACCGGCTGCCGTCGTCGGACCGGCTGGCCCGCAGCGCCGGCGTGGCGATCATGCCCGGTGCCACCGCGTTGACCCGGATCCCGGCCGGTGACAGCTCCGCGGCCAGGGCTCGGGTCAGGGCGTCCAGCCCGCCCTTGCTGGCGGCATAGCCGGCGTGACCGGGCAGCGGCAGCCGGGGCTGGATCGCGGTGATGTTGATGATCGTGCCCGAGCCGCGGCTGATCATGTCCCGGGCCGCCGCCTGACTCAGCGCCGCTGCCGCGGTGAGATTGGTCGCCAGCACCCGCTCCCACTCGTCCAGCGAGGTGTCCAGCAGCGGCTTCCGGCTGCCGTGATCGGCCGCGTTGTTGATCAGGATGTCCACCCGGCCGAAGGCCCGGAGCGCGGCCGGGATGATCCGGTCCCGGCTCTCCGGCACGGACAGGTCGGCCGGCACCACCTCGCCGGCAAGATCACGAAGCTCGGCCGACTCGCGATCGGAGGTGACCAGCTCGGCGCCCTCGCTGATCAGCCGGCGACAGATCGCGTGGCCGATGCCACCCGCCGCGCCGGTCACCACGGCGACCCGACCGGACAATCGTCCCGCCGTCGCCATGGCTCACCTCCAAGGTCTGACCAATCGTCAAGATATCAGGCACGCTCCGGACTGCTTCCGGTCGATCACTCGTAGGCTCGGTCGCGGGCCTGATGATCATGTGCCGGTGCGTACCCGCGCCCGGCAGCCGGCCGCACGACCCGCCACGTCGCTCGGGAGGAGAGATCAGATGACGCTGTCCGATGCTCAGGATGGCCGGACCGCCACGGGCAGGATCGTGTCGCCGGACGCCCGGGCCACGCTGGCCGGACAACAGGTGCTGGCAGCCGGCGGCACCGCCGCCGACGCCGTGATCGCGACCGGCGCCGTCCTCTGTGTCGTCTCGCCGCACATGGTCACCCTGGGCGGCGACAGCTGGACCCTGGCCGGCCCGGCGGACGGCGAGGTGCTGGCGATCAACGGCACCGGCCGGGCGCCGGCCGGGCTCACTCCTGACCTGCTCCGCGCCCTCGGCCACCAGGCGATGCCCGGCAGCGGCGTGCACAGCATCAGCGTGCCCGGCCTGCCGTCCGCCTGGGCCGAACTGCACGCCCGGTTCGGCCGGATCCCGTTCGCCGAACTGCTGGCGCCGGCGATCGGGTACGCCCGGGACGGCGCGGTCGTGGCGCCCAGCCTGGCCCGCGATCTGGACGCCTACGGTGCCCGGCTGGTCCGCGATCCCGGCGCCCGGCCGCTGTTCTTCACCGCCGACGGATTGCCGCTGACCGAGGGCGACACCTACGTCCAGTCGGCTCTGGCCGGCAGCCTCGAGGCGTTGGCCGCCCGGGGGATCGGGGCGCTCTACGGCGGTGAACTGGGCGAGGCCTATGCCCGTGGCCTCGCTGCACACGGCGGCTCGATGACCCGGGACGACCTGGCCCGGCACCGGGCCGACGTGCTGCCGCCGCTGGCCGGCCGGTGGCGGGACTCCGAGGTGCTCACCGCGCCGCCGAACTCGCAGGGCTTCGCGCTGCTCAAGATGCTCGCCCTGGCCGACGAGCTCGGGCTGACCGATCCGCTGGCCGCCGATCAAGCCATCGCCTTCGTCCGGCTGCTCGACCTGGCCGGGGCCCAGCGGGACGCCCGGTCCGCGGACCCGGAGGCGGTCGAGGTCGATCTCGCCGCGGTGCTCGACCCCACGGTGATCAGCCGAGATGCCGCGACGCTCGGTCACGCCGCGGTGCCGGCGTCGGGTCCGCCGCCCCGGCTGGACGGGGACACGATCGGCGTCGCGGCCGCCGACGGCGCCGGGCTGTGGATCAGCTCGCTGCAGAGCGTGGCCGGGACCTTCGGGTCGCTCGTCCTCGAGCCGTCGACCGGGATCATCGGCCACAACCGGGCCAGCGGCTTCAGCCTCGACCCCGGCCGGCCGAACGTGCTGGCAGGCGGCCGCCGCCCGCCGCACACCCTGATGCCGAGCCTGATCCGCCGGGACGGTCGGATCGTCGCCACGGTCGCCACCATGGGCGGTCGGAGCCAGCCGGCGATCGCCGCCCAACTGATCGCCCGGCTGTCCCTCGGCCACTCCGCCGACCAGGCACTCGAAGCCCCGCGGTACGTGGTCACCCCCGCGACCGGCCCCGGCGGTGGGCCCGAGGTGCTGGTCGAGGCGACCGCACCGGCCGATGTCCGGGACACCCTCGTCAGCACCTTCGGCGCCGAGGTGATCGCCGGCCCGGAAAACCGCTTCGGCCACGCCCACCTGATCCGCTCCGTCGACGGTGCCCTCGACGCCGGCACCGATCCCCGCGCCGACGGTCGGCGCTGACCCGGGCCGACAGCCCAGCCGGCCGCGATCCTTCGCGGCCTCGGGTCGACTCCGGCAACTGCTGCGACGAGCGTCCCCACTGGGGATCCTGAACGCTGACCGTCACAAATCGGGGGCGCAAGCGCCCCAAACCGCCGAAAATCGCCTCGAAATCAGCGCCAGCCCCCGCTTTGTGTCAGTGCCCCACCCAAACCCCGCGGCACCCCTCGGCAGCCGCGAGCGCGCCGACTGACCTAACCCCCGCAAGCACCCCCGCCGCGCCCCTTGATGCGTCCTTCCGACCACCACCGATCCGCCGCCCCAACACCCCACCCCTCACGGCCACGCCAAAGGCAACGCTCCCGGCGCCCGAGCCACCTACCAGGTGACGGGCAGCTCATGCACTCCGAAAAGCATCCCGCCGTGCTTGTACGGCAGCTCGTCCGCCGGCCGGGCGAGCCGCAGCCCGGGAAGACGCGTGAACAAGGTGCCGAACACGATCTCCAGCTCCAACCGGGCGAGGTTCTGGCCGAGGCACTGGTGCACGCCGTAGCCGAAACCGACGTGGTGCCGGTCGCCGCGGTGCAGGTCGAGCCGCTCCGGCTCGGGGAAGATCTCGGGGTCCCAGTTGGCCGCCGCCAACAGCGCGAAGACCCCCTCGCCGGCCCGGATCGTCGTACCGCTGAGCTCGGTGTCCTCGACCGCGATCCGGGCGGTGACCAGATCGGCGATGCTGAGGTGGCGGAGCAGTTCCTCGACGGCGTCCGGCAGCAGCTCGGGGTCCGACCGGAGCGCGGCGAGCTGGTCGGGGTGCTCCAGCAGCGCCTCGGTGCCGAGCGCGATCATGTTCGCGGTCGTCTCGTGCCCCGCGTTGAGCAGCATCAGGCACATCATCAGCAGGTCGTCCCGGCCGAGCTCACCGGCGGGGGCCAGCTGTTCGGTGACCAGCCGGCTGATCAGGTCGTCGCCGGGCTGCCGCTGTTTGCGGGTGATCAACTGGTCCATGTAGCCGCGCAGTTCCCCCACCGCGGCGGCGAACTGCTCGGCGGTGCTTCCCGCGGACACACCGATCCGGCTTCGGCTCTGGAAGAACTCGTGGTCCTCGTACGGCACGCCGAGCAGCTGGCAGATCACCAGTGACGGCACGGGCAGCGCGAACGCCTCGACCAGATCCACCGGCCGAGTCCGGGTGAGCAGCTCGTCCAGCAGCCGGTCCACGGTGGCCTGGATGCCGGGCCGCATCGTCTTGATCCGCCTGAGGGTGAATTCCGAGGTCAGCATCCGCCGGAAGAAGGTGTGCTGCGGCGGGTCCATCCGGATGAACGGCGGCCGCTGCATCAGCTGCGCCTGCCCCGGCAGGAAGGTGGGGAAGCCGGGTCTGGTGCCGTCGGCGCTGAACGCCGGACTGGTCAGCACGGTCCGGACGTCCTCGTAGCGGGTCACCAGCCAGGCGGTGCCGCCGGCCGGCAGCCGCACCTGAGCGACGGGTTCGTCGGCGCGCAGTCGGTCGTACTCGGGCGGCGGGGCGAACGGGCACTGCCGCCGCAGCGGGAAGCTCCGCTGGTCCGGAGTCACGGTCTGGGACATGAGCTGGCTCCTCCCTAAGCGAAGGATTCTCCTCCACTTCTGTTCTGAGCGGTACGCTAGCACAAGTGAAGGGATTCCCTCCAGATCCCGAGAGGACGTGATCGGTGACCGAGCAGACGACCCGCTTGCGGGCGGACGCCAGCCGCAATCGCGAGCAGATCATCGCCGCCGCGCGCGAGGTCTTCCAGGAACAGGGGATCCACGCGCCGCTGGAGGAGATCGCCCGCCGGGCCGGCGTCGGCATCGCCACCCTCTATCGCCGGTTCCCCGACCGGCACACGCTGGTCCAGCAGGTCACCCTGGACAACCTGGCCCGGGTCGATCAGGAACTGGAGCGCGCCACCACGGAGCACCCCGACGGCTGGGGTGCGCTGACCCAACTGCTCCGCCGCCTGGTGGAGCAGCGGCTCAGCGTGATCATGCCGGTGTTGATCACCGGCCTGCAGGAAGACATCCGGGCCGACGGGGGTGAGCTGAAGGTGCGCCGCAATCACCTGCACACCCGACTGGAGCGACTCGTCCAGACCGCCCAGCACGAGGGGCGGCTCCGCCCGGGGATCAGCGCCATCGACCTGTGGCTGGGCGTGATCAAGCTGTCCCGGCCGCTGCCGGTGATCAGCGCCGAGCTGAACGAGTTGATCATCGAGCAGCAGCTGGACCTGTTCCTCAGCGGTCTCGGTGCCGTGCCGTCGGGTGCCGCCGGACTGCCGTCCCGCCGCCCGCTGACCCTCGAGGAACTGGACCGCTACCTCAGGGCTGCGGAGTAACCGATCGTGATCATCCGGGTGTCGGCGGTCTCGGTGGGGAGGTTAGGGTCTGCGGCATGACGCCGCGCCTGTTGTACCGGATCGTCGCGATCGCCGAGGCGATCACCTGGACCTTGTTGATCATCGGGCTGCTGCTGCGGGCGACCGGGGTGACCGAGCTGGGCGTCCGGATCGGCGGCGGCGTGCACGGCTTCGCCTTCCTCTGTTACGTCCTGACCACCCTGTTCGTCGGGCTCAACCTCGGCTGGCGCCGGACGACCGTGCTGACCGGCCTCGGCTCGGCGATCATGCCGTGGGTGACGATCCCGTTCGAGCGCTGGGCCGAGCGGCGCGGCCACCTCGCCGGCGACTGGCAACGGCAGGGGGAGGGCCGGCTGGCCCGGCTGACCGGCTGGGTGCTGCGGCACCCGATCCCGGCCGCCGCGATCGCGCTGGCCGCGGTCGCCGTCGCGTTCGGCACGCTGCTCTGGCTCGGCCCGCCCACCGCCTGGCCGACCCGCTTCAGCTGATCCCGCCCGAACGAGCGGTGAACGTGGGACGAATCGGTCCCGACCGTGCAGTGAGGTTAGCCTTAGTTCCTGCCGCCGAAGAGCTCAGCCACGAGCCGGCCGTACCGTCATCGAAACGATCCAGTCAGGAAGGGCCACGCCCGCGTGAAGAACCCGAGCGACCGAGCGCGATCCCGCGCCCTGTTGCGGACCGTGCTGCGCAACCAGCGCCGGCGGACGATCCTCGGCGGCCTGCTGGTCACGTCGCACCAGGTCTGTGAGGCGCTGGTCCCGCTGGCGATCGGGCTGACCATCGACCAGGCGGTGGCGACCGGGGCCACGTCGGCCATGATCATCGCGGTGCTCGGCGTCCTCGGCCTGTTCGCGGTGCTCGCCTTCTCGGCCGCGTACGGCTATCGGACCGTCGACGCGGCCTCCTACGCCGAGGCGCACCGGCTCCGCTCCGACGCGGTGCACGGGGTGCTCGCCGATCCGGAGCGCGGCGCCGACCGGCGGACCGGTGAACTGCTGTCGATCGCCACCTCCGACGCGCTCGCGGCCGCCGAGATCATCGCCTTCGTCTCGGTCCTGTTCGCCGCGGCGGCCGGGATCGCGGTCTCGGTCGCGGTGTTGCTCCGGATCGATCTGGTGCTCGGCATCGCGCTGATCGTGGTGGTGCCGCTGTTGCTGTTCGGCGTCGACCGGCTCAGCCCGTGGCTGGAACGCCGGCTGCACGCCCAGCAGCAGACCGGCGGGCTGGCCGCGGCCACCGCCGCCGAACTGGTCGCCGGACTCCGGCCGCTGCGCGGCTTCGGCGGCGTGGGCGAGGCGATCCGCCGGTACGGGATCGCCAGTAGCGCCTCGCTGGACGCGACCAAGTCCGCGGCGACGGCGTCGTCGGTGGTCGCCGGCTCCGGCCTGCTGGCGACCGGGTTGATCATGGCCGGGACGTCGATCGCGGCCGTGCTGATGGCCCTGGCCGGCCGGATCACGGTCGGCGAACTGGTCACCGTGGTCGCGATGGCCTCCTTCCTCGCCGATCCGGTCCGCACGGTCGCCTCCTGCATCGGCGGCCTGGCCGCGGCCCGGGCCAGCGCGTCCCGGCTGGCGCCGCTGCTCGGCCGGTCCGGCACCGACCCGGCCGTCGGCGTCGAGGACGGCCCGCTGATCTTCGACCGGGTCGGCCACGGACCGGTCCGCGGTCTGGAGCTGACCGTCCGGCCGGCCACCATGATCGGCATCGCGTACGCCGACCCGGCGGCCGCCACCACCGTGCTCGGCCTGATCACCGGCGGCACCGAAGCGGCGACCGGCGCGGTGACCTGGGCCGGCCGTTCGACCACCGAGGTGCCGCAGGCGGCACTGCGCCGGCAACTGCTCGCCGAACCGCACGCGACCGAACTGCTCGGCGGCACCCTGGGCGCGGCGATGCGGACCGGCGACCGGCCGGACCCGGAGCTGCGGACCGCCGCGCTGGCCGCGGCCGGCGCCGGCGACGTGCTGACCAGCCTCCGCCCCGGCCCCCCGACCCCCGGCGAAGATGATCTTGATCGGCTGCCCCTGCTGGATCAGGCGGCCAACCTCTCCGGCGGCCAGCGGCAGCGGGTCGCGCTGGCCCGGGCGCTGGCGGCGGGCCGGCCGGTGCTGGTGCTGCACGATCCGCTGACCGCCGTCGACGCCGTCACCGAGGAGCAGGTGTCCGGCCGGCTGCAGGAGGCCCGGCAGCGGATCACGCCCGGCGCGGCGACGATCGTGATCACCACCTCGCCGGCCCTGCTCTCCCGCTGTGATCAAGTGGCCTGGCTGCCCGCCGACGGTCCGGCCAGGATTGCCGACCATGATCAACTGCTGGCCGATCCGGACTATGCGGCGGTGGTGCTGCGATGACCACCGATCAGCTCACCTCCGAACGGAGCGGAGCCGAGCCGGACCGGCCCGACGAGGTGGCGACCGACCTGCTGCCGGTCGCAGCGCTGCGGACGACCGGCCGCACCGTGCTGCGCCGGCTGCGAGCGCACCCGGCCCAGCTGGCCGGCGCGCTGCTGCTCAGCGTGGCCAGCAGTGCCGGGACGGTGGGGATGCCGATCGTGCTCGGCGCACTGGTCGATCAGGTGCCGGAGGTCGCGCGGACCGGCGACAACGGCCCGCTGATCACCTTGATCATCGTCCTGGTGCTGGTCATGTTGATCACCGTGCTGCTGACCGCGGCCGCCGGTCGGGCGCTGCAGCGGCTCGCCGCCCAGGTCGGCGCCGATCTGCGGGAGCAGGTGGTGCAACGAGCACTGCGGCTGGACACCAAGGTGCTGGAACGCGCCGGGCACGGCGACATCGCCTCCCGGGTGACCGACGACGTCGAGCTGTTCCTGGGCGCCATCCCGGTGCTGTCCGGGGTGACGGCGTCGCTGGTCACGGTGGTGGTGGCGGCGATCGGCTTCGTCAGCCTGGACTGGCGGCTGGCGCTGGCGTTCGCCGCGGTGCTGCCGGTGCACCTGCTCGGCCTGCGCTGGTATCTGCCGCGCTCCGGCCCGATGTATGCGGCCGAGCGGCGGCTCTCCGCGGAACGGTCACGGGTGCTGCTGTCCTCGCTGCGCGGCCGGCCCACCGTGACCGCGTACCAGATGGCCGAGCTGCAGTCCGGCCGGTTGCGCCGGGCCTCGCAGTCGGCGCTGCAGGCCTCGATCGGGCTGCTGAAGCTGGTGGCCCGGTTCGGGCTGACCTTGAACTTCGCCGAAGCGGTCGGGCTGAGCGCGGTGCTGGCGGTCGGCTTCCTGCTGGTCCAGGGCGACCTGGTCACGGTCGGCGCGGTGACCGCCGCGGCGCTGCTCTTCCACCGGCTGTTCGGGCCGCTCGGCTGGCTGCTGATGTCGGTCGACGACGTGCAGCGGGCCGGCGCGGCGCTGGCCCGGATGGTCGGCGTCACCGAGATCCCCGATCCGGCCCCGGTGCCGCTGCCGAAACCGCGCGGCGCTGTCACGGTCCAGGCCGACGGGGTCGGGCATGCCTACGTCGCGGGCCGGCTGGTGCTGGACCGGGTCGAGCTGGAGATCCCGGCCGGCACCTCGGTCGCCCTGGTCGGCGCCAGCGGGGCGGGCAAGACCACCCTGGCCGGCATCGTCGGCGGGGCGATCACGCCGACGGTCGGCACCGTCCGGCTCAGTGACGGCAGTCACGACCTGGTGCTGTCCGCCGATCCGGCCGCCGTGGTGGACGAGGACCAGCTGCGCGACTGGGTCGGCATCGTCGCCCAGGAGACGTACGTCTTCACCGGCACGCTGCGCGAGGAGCTGACGCTGGCTCGGCCCGGGATCACCGACGCCGAGATCTGGAACCTCCTGGAGTCCGTGTCCGCGGCCGGCTGGGTCCGCGCCCTGCCCGATCAGCTGGACACCCCGGTGGGCCCGAACACGGCGGTGCTCAGCGCGGCCCATGTCCAGCAACTCGCGCTGGCCCGGCTGCTCGCCCGGAACCCGCCCTTGGTCGTGCTGGACGAGGCGACCGCCGAGGCCGGCAGCGCCGGAGCCCGGCAACTGGAGGCCGCCGGCCGGTCGTTGATCAAGGGCCGGACCGCGCTGATCGTCGCGCACCGGCTGACCCAGGCCCGCGAGTGCGACCGGATCGTCGTGATGGACGCCGGCCGGATCGTCGAGTCCGGCACCCACGAGGAGTTGATCGCCGCCGACAGCCGCTACGCCACCCTCTGGCGCAGCTGGTCCGCGTCCTAGAATTGCCGACTTGTCAGAACTGAGGCTGGCTATAGCAAGCCTCAGTTCTGACAAGTCGGCTTCAGGTGACCAGAACTAGAGGGCTTTGACCTCGGCCAGCAGTTTGGACATGGTGTCTTTGGCGTCGCCGAACAGCAGGCTGGTGGTGGGGGCGTAGAGGAGTTCGTTCTCGATGCCGGCGAAGCCGGGGCGCATCGAGCGCTTCATGAAGATCACCTGGTGCGCGTCGCCGACCTTGAGGATCGGCATCCCGTAGATCGGCGCGCTCGGGTCGGTCTCGGCGGCCGGGTTGACCACGTCGTTCGCGCCGACCACCAGCACCACGTCGGTCTGGGCGAAGTCGCCGTTGATCTCGCTCATCTCCTTGAGCTGCGGGTACGGCACCTGGGCTTCGGCCAACAGCACGTTCATGTGGCCCGGCATCCGGCCGGCGACCGGGTGGATCGCGTAGTCCACCCGGGTGCCGCGCTGTTGCAGCACCTCGACCAGTTGCTGCAGCGTGTGCTGCGCCTGGGCCACCGCGAGTCCGTAGCCGGGGACGATGATCACTCGGCTGGCGTAGCCGAGCATGATCGCGACGTCGCCGGGCTGGGCCGTCTTCACCGGTCGATCACTGACCTTGGTCGAGCCGAGCGTCGAGCCGCCGCGCAGCGCGCCGAACAGGGTGCTGAACAAGGAGCGGCCCATCGCCCGGGCCATCAAGATCGTCAGCAGCGTGCCGGCGGCGCCGACCAGGGTGCCGGCGACCAGCAGCAGCAGGTTCTCGAAGACGTAGCCGGTGGCCGCGACGCTCAGCCCGGTGAACGCGTTCAGCAGCGAGATCACGATCGGCACGTCGGCGCCGCCGACCGGCAGCACCAGCAGCACACCCAACGCCAGACCGAGGAACGCCAGCAGGCCGCCGACCGCGACCGACGGGGCCAGCACGACGCCCACCGCGGTGCCGATCGCGGCCAGCAGGCAGGCCACGTAGACGATCGGGTAGCCGAGGAAGGTGACCGGCCGGGTGGTCATCCACTCCTGCAGCTTGAGGAAGGTGACGATCGACCCGGCGAAGCTGATCGAGCCGATCAAGATCGTGAACGCCGTCGCGATCAGGTCGAGCACCGCGGTCCCGGATTCGGTCAGGGTGCGCAGCTCGACCAGCGCGACGATCGCCGCGGCGCCGCCGCCGACCCCGTTGAACAGGGCGACCAGTTGCGGCATCGCGGTCATCTTCACCCGGTACGCGCCGATCACCCCGATCGCCGTACCGATGGCGATGGCGATCACGATCGGCAGCAGATGATCAAGGGGTGCGGAGAAGAAGACGATCACGCAGGCGAGCACCGCGCCGACCGCCCCGATCAGGTTGCCGCGCCGCGCATGCTTCGGTGAGGACAGGCCCTTGAGGGCCAGGATGAAGCAGACCGCGACCAGCAGGTAGCCGAGCTGCACCCAGGGTGGCGCCGTCACCGATCGCCCCTGCCGTCACCCAAACTCTTGGTGGGGTCGTCCCGGCCGGGCGGCAGCTGTCTGCTGCCACCGAACATCTGCAACATCCGGTCGGTGACCACGAAGCCGCCGGCCAGGTTGATCGACGCCAGCACGACGGCGACCAGGGCCAAGATCAACACCGGGGTGCTGGTCGCCGTGCCGGCGGCGATGATCGCGCCGACCAGGATCACACCGTGGATCGCGTTGGCGCCGGACATCAGCGGCGTGTGCAGGGTCGAGGACACCTTGGAGATCGTCTCGATGCCGACGAACACGGCCAGCACGAAGAAGGTCAGCCAGACGATCGGTTCACTCATGCTGTCGCACCTCGGTCATCGCGCAGCACCACCTGGGTGTCCTCGAACAGCTCCGCCGCCGGCGGATGGGTGATCTTGCCGTCCCGGGTCAGGCACATCCCGGCGACGATCTCGTCGGCGTAGTCCGGGGCGAAGCTCGACTCCCGGGTCATCAGGGTGATCACGTTCGCGACGTTCTGGGCATACAGCCGGCTGGCCGGGCCGGGCAGCTGACTGGGCACGTTGTGCCCGCCCCACAGCCGGGCCGGACCGAGCCGGGTCACAGTGCCCGGCTCGACCCCTTCGACGTTGCCGCCGGTGTCCGCGGCGAGATCGACGATCACCGAGTCGGGCTTCATCGCCTCGGCCATCGCCCGGGTGATCAACAACGGCGGCCGCCGGTTCGGCACCGAGGCGGTGGTGATCACCGCGTCCGCCGCCGCCAGATACGGAGTGAGGAGTTCCTGCTGCTGCCGGGCCCGCTCGGCCGACATCTCCCGGGCGTAGCCGCCGGCGCCGTCCAGCGGCGGCAGCCCGAGGTCGATCGGGATCGCGCCGAGCGAGGCGATCTCCTCCGCGGCGGCGGGGCGTACGTCGTAACCCTTGACCACCGCGCCCAGCCGGCGGGCGGTGGCGATCGCCTGCAGGCCGGCCACCCCGGCGCCGAGGACGACCACCTGCGCCGGCGGTACGGTGCCGGCCGCGGTCATGCTCATCGGGAAGAACTGACGCAACAGCCCGGCGGCGACGATCGCGCCGCGATACCCGGCGACCATCGCCTGCGAGGTCAAGGCATCCATCGTCTGGGCCCGGGAGATCCGCGGCACCAGGTCCATCGCGAAGGTGCTGATCCCGGCATCCCGGCGGATCCGGACCGCGTCACCGTCGTCGACGTAGGGGAAGAAGGACAGCGTCGCGGTGCCGGCCGGCAGCATGCCGGCCAGCTCGGCGGGCAGTGGCTGCACGCCGATCACCAGGGCCGCCCCGGCCAGGAATTCCTCGGTCACCTCGGCGCCGGCCCGCGCGTACGCCTCGTCGGTGATCATGGCGCCCTGCCCGGCTCCGGGCTGGACCGTGAGCTGGTAGCCGGCGGCGATCAGCCCGGCGATCAGCTCCGGCACCAGCGCGACCCGGGCCTCGCCCGGCGCCGACTCCCTTGCCAGAGCGATCCGCATATCAGCGAATCTAGCCGACAGCCGGCGAAGAACCGCCCAGGCGCGAGATCAGGAAGCCGGGTAGATGTCCACCATCCAGGCGACACCGAACCGGTCGGTGCACATCCCGAACTCGTCACCCCACGGTTGCTTGGCCATCTCGACCGAGATCGTGCCGCCCTCGGCGAGCTGCTTGAAGTAACCCTGCAACGGGTCCGCGTCGTCGCCACTGATGCTGACCGTCAGCGTGCTGCCTGGTTGATGCACCATGCCCGGCATGGTGTCGGCAGCCATCAGCGTGTAGCCGGCCGACGTGGTCAGCGTGCCGTGCATGATCTTGTCCTTGACCGCTTCGTCGTCGTTGCCGTACTCGCCGAAGGTGTTCATTTTCAGATCGCCGCCGAACACTTCGCGGTAGAACTCCAACGCCTCCTTGGCGTTGCCGTCGAAACTGATGTAGGGATTGAGATTCGAGGTCATCGCGCACTCCTTGGACTGTGATGCCGGCGCCCCTTCGTCGACATCCTAGGAGGCAACGCTAACTCCGGACGACCGCTGTCGCAGCCCGTACGGCGAACTCCCGCCGAGGTGAATTTCCTTCCCTCGACACAATTGTAATGGAGCCATTATAATGTCGCCATGACATCTGCCGGGACCCCGCCGTGGCGAAGCCTGCTGTCTCCGTTGGGGCGGTCGTTGAGCGCCATGGAGGCCGACATTCTGCAGCTGTACAAGGAGCGCGGGCTGGCCGACTACCGGGGCAACTGGAGCCCGGTGCTGCTGTCCCTGGCCGACACCCCGGGCCAGACGATCAAGGAGTTGGCCGAGCTGCACGGGGTCAGCCATGCCACGATGAGCCAGCGGATCGCCGGGATGGTGAAGGCCGGGCTGGTCCGGACCGAGCCGGGGCCGGACGCGCGCACCCGACAGGTCGTGATCACCGCCGCCGGCAATGATCAGGTGGCCTTCGCCCGGTCGGAGTGGGACGCCACGGAACGCGCCATCGCCGAGCTGGACGAGGAGCTACGCGGCCGGCTGGTCCGGGTCGGCCCCGAGCTGGCCAAGGCCCTGCAGCGGCGCCCGTTCCGGGATCGGCTGCGTGATCAACTCCCATGATCAGGTCCATCCTGATCGACACCGGCCCGCTGCGGACCAGCCGCCCGTTCGCCCGGCTGTACGCCGGATCGCTGGCCGGCGGGCTGGGCTCGGCGCTGACCCAGTTCGCCGTCCTGTTCCAGGTCTGGCAACTCACCGGATCTCCGGTCGCCACCGGCCTGCTGGCGCTGGCCGGCGCGATCCCGGTGTTCGGGTTGACGCCGCTCGGTGGCACCCTGGCCGACCGGCACGACCGGACGATGATCATGCGCATCGTCGCGGCGGTCAACATCGTGCTGGTCGGCGTTCTGATCATCCAGGCCTTCGCCGACTGGCGACAGGTCTGGCTGCTGTACGCCGTCGTGGCGGCCCAGGGGGCGACCGGGGCGCTCGGCCGGCCCGCCCGGGACGCGATCCTGCCGCTGCTGGTCGGCCGGCAGCAGTTGGCCGCGGCCCGGGCGTTGACCACTCTCGGCTGGCAGCTCACCGCGCTGGCCGGGCCGGCCCTCGCCGGGATGATCACCGCCGGCTGGGGCCTCCGGCTCTGCTACGCGATCGACGGTGTGCTGACCGTGATCGGGTTGGCCGGGCTGATCGGGCTGCCCCGGCTGCAGGCGATGTCGATCATCGCCGAGTCCCAGCTGCGGTCGATGATCGGCGGCGTGCGGTTGATCTTGGCCGAGCGGCCGCTGCTCGCGGCCTTCGGGCTCGATCTGGCGTTGACCCTGCTGGCCTTCCCGATCGCACTGCTGCCGGCGCTGAACCAGGGCCTGGGCGGCGACGCCCGGTCGCTCGGGCTGCTGCTGAGCTGTCTCGGCGTCGGCGGCGTGCTGGCCGGCCTCTGCTCGGGCGTGATCACTCGGGCCGACCGGCCCGGCGCGACCATGACCGTCGCGGCCATGGTCTGGTGTGCGGCGGTGATCCTGCTCGGCCTGGCGCCGAATCTGATCATCGCTGCGATCGCGATGATCAGCTGGGGAGCGGCGGACATCTGGTTCGGCATTCCTCGCGGCACGCTGGTCCAACTGGTCGCGCCGGACGACCACCGCGGCCGGGTGGCGGCGGCGAACCTGCTGGTGGGCCAGGGTGGGCCGGCGATCGGTGACGTTCGCGGCGGCCTGCTCGCCACGGTCACCGGTGCCGGTCCGGCGTTGATCATCGGCGGCGTCTGTGCCGCGGTGGCCGCGCTGGCCCTGTCCTGGCGGCTGCCGGAAGCGCGGCGCTACCGGGTCAGCGGGTGAGCGCGCGGTGGCTCGAGTTCCGCGTCAGAAACTTCCTGCCGAACACCGATGAGTTCGCACCGGTTCGTGTCTCTACCCGATTGAGAACCATCTCATCAAGGGAAGAGAGCCAACCATGCGCAACCTCGTCGTCTCCACCTTCGTCGGTCTGGACGGGTGCTTCGACGGCCCGAACCGCGACCTCAGCCTGCTGCCGATGGACGACTCTGCACCGCCCACAACGCCGAGCGCATGCAGGCGGCGGACGTGTTGCTGCTGGGTGGGCCGCTGTCGTACCGAGACTTCAGCGGCTACTGGCCGGCTCAGTTGGACGGCGCTGACCCGACTCAGCGGCTGATCGCCCAGCGCTGCGAGGAGGTCCAGAAGGTCGTCGTCTCCGATCAGCTGCCGGAGCACCCGAGCGGTGTGTGGGCGGCGACCACCACGGTTGTCCGGCGCGGCAACGCGCTGGAGCACCTGACCGGGCTCAAGCTCGACGGCGACGGCGACATCGTCCTGTTCGGCGGCCGGATGCTGGCGAATTCCCTGTTCACCGCCGGACTCGTCGACGGACTGCACGTCATGGTCGCGCCGGTCGTGGTTCCCAACGGGACAAGGGCGTTCGACGAGGCCCTCCTGCCGTCGCTGCGATTGATCGACGTGCGCCGGTACGACGGATCGGAGAACACGCTGATCAGCTACGAGCGGACTCCCGTTCGGTAGCCGAACGTCCGGCGGGCGACTGGCGGAGCGGCACGACAAGTCAGGCCGGGGTGCCGATGGCGCCGGCGAGGCTGCGGCTGAGCAGCGCCGCGGTCTCCCGCCGGGACTCGCCGTCGCGGCTGCGCTGCCAGGCGCAGAAGAGCAGCATCCAGATCACCGACTCGATCCAGTCGACCGGCAGCGCGGGGTCGATCGTCCCGTCCCGCCGGCCGCGCCCGATCACCGCGGTCAGTCCCTGATCGGCTCGCGAGCCGTCGTTCCAGTCGTCCGGGTTGATCAACGCGTTGTCGCTGAAGATCAAGGACAGGGCCTGACCGAACTCGAGCAGCTCCTGGCAGAGCCGGAGCACGGCCTCCATCCCGGGGCCGTCGTCGGGGTGCGCCCGCAGCGCCGCGACCTTGAACTGCTGTCGGCACTGCTGATCCACGGCGGCGAGCAGGGCGGACCGGTCGGCGAAGTGCCGGTGCAGAGTGGAGCGGCCGATTCCGGCGGTGCTGCAGATGTCGCCCAGGGTCGCCTGCTGGTTCGCCGACCAGGTCTCCATCGCCGCGTCGATGATCGCTCGCCGGGTCCGCTCCGACGTCGGGGACGGTTGCGGGTCGGCCGCTGCCCTGCTCTTCCGTGCCACCAGCGCAATGTACCTCTTCGGCATACGACTTGCCAAAAATGGGACATTGATGTCTCATTATGGTTGTGAACGAGAAGCGGGCATCGGATGCGGCCGGGACGACCGACGCGGTCCTGGTGGAGATGAAGAACGCCCATCAACTGATCCTGGTCGCGGTGACCACGGTGCTCGGTCTGGTGCTCGGCTTCTTCGCACCCCGGGTGATCAGCTGGGCCCTGGGCATCGGCGGGCTGCCGTTCGAGAAGCCGATGCAGCTACTGCAGCGGATCTCAGAATCCTGGGGCAGCTGGGTGTTGATCATCGTCGGCGGGATCGCCGGGGTGCTGATCGGGCTCGCGTTGTTGAGCACTCTGATCAGCGCCAAGATCACCGCGCGCGACGTGACGATCATCAAGGGTTCCAGGAAGACCCGGTTCGCCCGTTCCCAGGTCGCACTGGCCCTGATCGACGAGGGTCATCTGGTGCTGCGGGACAAGGAGGATGCCGACCTGGTCCGGGAGAAGATCGAGGGTTCCACCGAGGACCTGGTGGCTGCCCTGCGGCGGTACGAGTGGCCGATCGAGAGTGATCAACTGGACCGCGGCTGAGCCTTGGGCTCAGGGAGCCAGAGCCGCTTCGACCGCTGCTTCGGCGTGCAGCCGGGTGGTGGGGAAGAGCGGGATCCCGTTTAGTGCGTCCACCGGCAGCAGCAGTTCGATCTCCGTACAACCGAGGATCACGCCCTCGCAGCCACGCTCGGCCAGCCGGCCGATGATCTTCCGGTACGCGTCCCGGGAGGCCTCGGTGATGATGCCGAGGCAGAGCTCCTGGTAGATGATCCGGTGCACCTCGGCCCGGTCGGCGGCCTCCGGCACGTCGACGGTCAGTCCGTGCGCGGCGAGCCGGTCCACGGCGAAGGACTGCTCCATGGTGAAGGCGGTGCCGAGCAGCCCGACATGGCGCAGGCCGGCGTTGTGGACCGCCGAGGCGGTGATGTCGCCGATGTGGATCAGTGGGATGCCGCAGCGCTGCTCGATCCGGTCGCTGACCCTGTGCATGGTGTTGGTGGCCAGCACCAGCAGATCGGCGCCACCCTGCTCCAGTTCGACGGCCGCCTCGGCCAGCACGGCCCCGGCCCGGTCCCAGTCGCCGGCCACCTGCAGCGCCTCGATCTCGGCGAAGTCGACCGACCGGAGCAGCAGATCCGCCGAGTGCAGTCCGCCCAGCCGCTCCGCGGTCAACGTGTTGAGCAGCCGGTAGTACTCGGCTGTCGACTCCCAGCTCATCCCGCCGAGCACGCCGATCACCCGCATGGGCACCCTTTCAAAACGTCGGCAGCGGTAATATTGCACCCACATCATGACCGATCACCCGCAACGTCTGCTTCTTCGTGCGCACAAGGATCCGCTCCGGATCGCCTCGGCCGAGGCCACCCTGCGGCACGACCTGATCGGCGGCAACACCGGAAACCTGGTCTTCAGCCAGTCCGTCCGGCGGCTGCTGTCCACCGCCGACGCCGACATCACCACCGGCGTGTTCCGGTATCCGCCGGAGCAGATCAACGCCCAGTTCACGCACCTGGTCATCCCGCTGGCCAACGCGTTCCGGCATCGCTACGTCGATCGGCTGGACCGGCTGTCCGAGCTGATCGAGCGGCTGACCATCCCGGTCACCGTGGTCGGCGTCGGCGCCCAGGCATCGCTCGACGGCAAGGTCCCCGGGGCGAAGGAGGTCGGCCCGGCCGTGCGGCGGTTCGTCGCTGCCGTGCTGCGCCGGGCGCCGACGATCGGGGTCCGCGGCAGCTTCACCCGGACCTATCTGACCTCGCTCGGGTTCGCCGAGTCCGAGATCGACGTGATCGGCTGTCCGTCGATGTTCATGTACGGACCGGACCTCAAGATCGCCCGGAAGGTCGAGGCACTGCGCCCCGATTCACCGATCGCGCTCAACATCTCGCCGTACGTGAAGGAACTCGGCCCGATCTCCCTGGACCACGCCGAGCGGTATCCGAATCTGGTCTACCAGGCCCAGAACCGGCAGAGCCTCGAGCTACTGCTGGACGGCCGCTACCCGATGAGTGACCGCTCCAAGACCCGCGACACCGGCGTCCCGATCACCCTGGACCATCCGCTGATCCGGCAGAACCGGGTCCGGTTCTTCCTCGATCCGCGGACCTGGTTCGAGCACCTGGCCGGCTACGAGTTCTCCTTCGGCACCCGGATCCACGGCAACATCGCGGCCCTGCTGGCCGGCACGCCGGCCCTGGTGCTGGCGCACGACTCGCGGACCCTCGAGCTGGCCGACTACCACCGGATCCCGCACCGCCGGATCGACCGGCTGCCGGCCCGGCCGGACGCGGCGGAGCTCTACGCCGAGTGCGACTGGGAGCCGCTGAACGAGGGTCACGCCGACCGGTGGCAGACCTTCGCCGGGTTCCTCGACCGGCACCGGCTGCGTCATGTCTATCTGCCCGGGGAGAGCGCGGAGCCCTTCGACGCGGCCGTCGCGGCCGCCGACTACCCGCCGCCGGTCGAGACGCTGATGGGGGTGGACCCCGAGCAGCTGTACGCCCTGAAGCGATCGGCGCAGGCGGCCCCGCCGGTGCTCCGGGTCAACGCCGACGCACTCGAACTACGCCTGCCCTGGGGCAAGGTGGTCAACCGGATCCGCGGCCTCGCCCGCCGCCGCACCGGCTCCTGACCCGTCGACACCGGTCGCCGTGACGGCTTCGGTCGTCGGTAGGTGCAGGGTGTCCCCGTACGCACGCTGGGGTATGTCCCTTACACACGATCACGTAGTCAACTGTCGTCGCTCACCGGATGTGGCCGGGGGTGCTCTCGATGGACTCTTGTTCCGACCCGTTCAAGATCACCAAAGAGAGTGAGACCCTCCGATGTCCACCCAGCTTGCACCTCGACCCGTACCTCAGCCCAAGTCCGTGCTGCGCAACCCGATCGATGCCGCAGCCGGCTTCCTGGCGAAGTTCAGCGTGCCGATCATGCAGCGCATGTTCGGCGTTGTCTTCCTCGCCTTCGGCGTGCTGAAGTTCTTCCCCGGCGTGAGCCCGGCGGAAGAGCTCGCGCAGCTCACCATGGAGAAGTTGACCTTCGGCCTGATCAGCGGCTACCCGGCCGGCGTGGCGGTGGCCATCATGGAATGCATCGTCGGGGTCACCATGATCACCGGCCTGTTCTACCGGTTCGGCGTGCTGGTGCTCGGGGTTTCCCTGGCCGGCATCGTGTCGCCGATGATCTTGTTCACCGATCGGCTGTTCCCGGGCGGATTGCCCACCCTGGAAGGGCAGTACGTGTTCAAGGACCTGATCCTGGTCGGCGGCGCGCTGGTGCTGGCGGCCCAGGCGCTGGGGGCGAAGCTCCGCACCGACAAGGAATCCTGACCGGCAACGACCCGGCCGGCACCGCTCCAGGTGCCGGCCGGGTTCTTGCGTTCTATCACAACCGTGTTATCTTGTATTTATCACGACTGAGATAAATACGAGAAGCGAGGAATGGATCGTGGAGTCTGTGCTGACCATGCTGCTGATCAGATTCGGCCTGATCGCCGGCGGCCTGGTGCTGCTGGCCCTGATCGGATTCGCGGTGGCCCTGCTGCTGCGGCGCCGGGGCAGGCTGGACGGCGCGCGGGAGAAGGTGGCACCGCTGGCCAAGGGCGCGGTCCGGCTGCTGGCGGACCGCGGGCGGGTTCTGGATGGTCGCGACTCTCGTGGCCGTGGGCTGAGTGGTGAGTTGGTCCGCGCCGCGGCGCGCTATCTGGCCGACAATCGCGCTCGCGGAGGTGATCGGCGATGATCCATCCCCTGGACGGTTCGGAACTGGTCCATCATCTGTTGACCGATCTGCTGATCAAGGCGGCGATCGTGCTGGGTGCGGTCGCGATCCTGATCGTCGGGATGGTCGTCCTCTGGCGCCGGCTCGGTTGACCCCGACCCCCCACAGTCCCCGATGGGTGATCCTCTTTGTAGGGGCTGGCGTGCGGGTGGTCGCTGTAGTCGTCCATCGGGCGCAGGGCACTAGGACCGTTGGTCGAGTTGGCGGCGGAGGTGGGCGTTTTGGTCTTGGAGGTCGAGGACCATGGCGACGCCGGCGAGGTTGAGCCCGGCGGTCATCAGTTCGGCGATGCGGCGGAGCCGGTCGATGTCGTTGTGGCTGTAGCGGCGGGTGCCGCCGTCGGTCCGGCTCGGCTCGAGCAGACCGGCGCGTTCGTAGGCACGCAGGTTCTGGGTGCCGGTGCCGCTCAGTTCGGCGGCGACGGTGATGCCGAAGACGCCGCGTTCAGGGTTCATGCTGTTTCCTCCGCCAGGTTGCGTGTCCGGTCTTGAAATCTGTTGCTACATCCCATCATAATGTGTGGTGTCACCACAGATTTGGTGTCAGAAGCGCATCGATCTTTCGACACGACGGAGGTGAATGTGATGTTGATGCGTACTGATCCTTTCCGTGAGCTGGACCGGTTGAGCCAGCAGATCCTGGGCACCACCACCAGGCCGGCGTTCATGCCGATGGATGCCTGGCGTGACGGCGACGTGTTCCGGGTGGAGTTCGATCTGCCCGGTGTGGACCCGGAATCGGTCGATCTCGATATGGAGCGGAATGTGCTGACCGTCCGGGCCGAACGGCCGGTGGCCGAGGTCACCGGTGAGCAGATCGCCAGCGAGCGCCCGCGTGGGGTGTTCAGTCGCCAGCTGATCTTGGGCGACAACCTTGATCTGGACAAGATCCATGCCGGCTATCGCAATGGCGTGCTGCAGCTGGAGATCCCGATCGCGGAGAAAGCGAAGCCGCGCAAGATCTCCCTGACCACCGGCAACGACGAGACCCGGGAGATCTCGGCCTAGCCGGTCGAGAAGGGGACCCGCCGGCCCGGCCCGCAACCCCCTTTCCCGGGCCGGCGCACCCCTCCCGCCGGAGGTGGGTGGATGTCATCGAACAATCAGCACCAGATCGCGGTCCTGCTCCGGGCCAGCCGGGAGCTCGACATCATCGGCGACGTGTCCGCGGTGGTGGACAGCCCGGGCGAGCTGGTCGCCTGGGCCGGGTTGCTGCCGTCTCCGACGGTGATCGCGTGGCGGGCCGAGGAGACCGGCCACCGCCACATCAGCCTCTCCGCCACTCACCGCGGCGCCCCGATCCGCGGCCAGGTGATGATCACCCTGGACGGGGACCGGCACCGGGGTCTGTGGCGCCGGCTCCTCACGCTGACCGATGGTGGTTGGGGTGACCTGCCACCGGGTACCGAACGGGTCTGCAACACCAGCGACCTGGTCAACGCCTGGGACCCGCCCGACGACGATCTGGACAACCCGAACATCCCGCACCGTCTCATTCCGCACAGTCAGATTCCGCACAGTCACGAGGAGGCCGACATGACCAGCGAGATTGCCGAGCCGGACCGACAGGAACAGCAGCAGCCCGTCTCACAGTTCGAAGTCGGCACCGACGGAGTGATCCAGCCGAGCCGGGCCGAGGCCGACGAGGCCGACCGAATCGATCAGGCCGCCCCGGTCCCGGTCGACGACGAAGACCAGCCCGCAGGACGGGCCTAGCACAGACACCAGGCCGCCGAGCCAGGGCCCGAAATTGGAGGAAAGCGTGATGGCGAAGAAGGACACCGAGATCGTGCCGGACTGGGTGGTCGTCGGCACCATCGTTGCTCTAGCGGCCGCGGTGGTCGGGCTGGCCGCCCGAAACGTGAAACGACAACAACGCTACGACCAACTCGTCTCAGCGATCAATGACCTGATCGAGCAAGGCCGGGCCCGGGCCGAGAACACCGCCGAAGTCCTCAGCGACGCCGGCCACGACCTCGCCAAAGACGCCACCCGCCGCGCACGCAAAGCCAAACGCCGGCTCCGCTGACCTCGGTCACCCTGGCTCCGGCCCAACCCTCATCCAACCTCTTCTGGGCCGGCGTGGCGCCAGCAACACGGGCGTCTGGCACCACAGCAAAGACCGCGACCCCAAGGGCCGCGGTCTTTCGCTGTACGTTCAGGCGCGCATTCGTCGGGGAGGTTGCAGCAGACGAGGTGCATCCCGCGCATCGAAGCGGAATCGTGCGCGAGATCGGGTGTGCTTCCAGACCGAGCACAGCTCAAGGTTCTGAACCTCGATCACCGGCGTACCTCGTGCGCGTCGCCCGGCGCCGTGACGACGTCGGCCACGTCACCTCCCGCCAAAACCGTGCGGCAGCCCGACGGTGCAAACGGTCGATACGGCACGCCTGTCAACGACCATGCCCGGTCGCGAAGGGCCTCGCCTCGGGCCGCCGGCGGCTGACTGTTTTGTTCAATCAGCAGGTCGGCTCTGGCCCTACCGTCGAGTAGATCCACCCAGCACGACTTTCCTGGCCCGTCGCCGTGACGTCGAGGCCAGGGCCACAGGCGACGTGAATCGAGAGGACCAGCTGGGACTGCCGGCCGTTTCCCTGGCTGAGCGTCGCGCCAGAATGCGCGAGACGGTGACCGCCCTGCGGACGTTCGACGGCTCGGAGCTGCACACGCCGGTGGTCATGGTGGTGAGTGGACCGAAGTCGCAGGCGCTGGCACTCGATGTGGCCGACGCGGTCACGTTCATTCTCCCAACGGATGATGATCGGGTAGAAACTACGCGCCGGGTCCGCGACTTCTCTGTCGGCCGGGAGATCGAACTCGCTCAGCACGTCGCGGCTGTCGGGGACGGCGTCGCACCGTTCATGGCGCCGCCGAATCTCGACACGGCGGCGCTTCGCGCGGCTGACTCGCTCGTCATCCTGCCGAGCGATCCCGCGGCAGCCGCTGAGGAAATCGAACGACGACGCGAGGAGATCGGCTTCTCCTACTTCGTGATCGGCGCTGATTTCGCCGACACGCTCGCGCCGGTCGTCGCCAAACTGACCGGCCAGTAGCAGTAACGACCCTCATGGCCGGGTACATCCAGCGCTTGGGTCGAAGACTCCGGACCTCCTCGTCGAATGTGTGGCTCATCCTGGCAGCGGGCCGGGCACGGCCCGGACGAGGTTCAGGTTGAGCGCGAACCTGGGTCCGCACATGTCGTATCTGTTCAAGCCGCGCGTCGTGCAATGGCGCAAGGATCTCCCGAGGCGGAACCTGTGACCGCACAGCCCGCACAGTGAAAGGCCGACACCGGAGGCGCAGCATGGTCGATTTCACCGTGATCCCCGAACGGACCGCACTCGTCAATGTGGACATGCAGAACCGCTTCGTCGAGGGCTACCCGAGTTCGGCACCAGACGGACCGGCAACTCTGGGTCGGGTCAATGGCTGCGGCGGCGTGCCGTGCCGCCGGCGTTCTCGTCGTCCACACCACTCTGGTGCTGCGGCAGGACGGATCCAACGTCGGCGTTCTGGGCCAGGTCAATCCGATGGTGCTGGACATCCTCACCCAGGGATCGGAATCGGCGGCACTGCACCGCGACCTCGTCGTAGACGCTCGCGATGTCCTGCTCGAGAAGCCCCGCCACGGTGCCTTCACGAGCACCGATCTTGAGCTGATTCTCCGCTCGCGCGGGATCGACTCGGTGATCATCAGCGGGTTCGCCACCAGTGTCTGCTGCGAGACGACCGCGCGTGAAGCCGTGGCGCGTGACTTTCGCGTCCTCTTCCTCAGCGACGGCACGGCAACGGGCGATCTGCCGGGCGCCTCGGTAGCCGAGCTGCAGAAGGCGACCCTGGCAACTCTCGGCTTCTTGTTCGCCCAGGTGCTCACCGTGGAAGAAATGGCCCATAAGATCAGCCGCGCGGGCCAGCCCGACACCGCAGCACCCCGGGCCTGCGAGCTGATCTGCATCGGTCGACCGGAAACCAATCAGTGGGCGCGTACCCGAGCGTCACCAGGTGCTCATCGACGAGCTGGTCGTTGTGCTCGATGCCATCCGGTCCTTGCCCATCATGTCCGTCAGATGGCGGGGTCGCTGATGTTGACCATCCAGGAGACGCCGAACTGGTCGATGCAGATGCCGAACAAGTCGCCCCACACCTGCCGCTCCAGCGGCATCGACACCGTGCCGCCAGCGGTCAGCGCACGCCAGTACGAGTGCAGGCGGTCGGCGTCATCGCCGGCGACGTTGATCGAGATGCCGGCGAACGCCTGGAACTCGGCTCCGGCGGGAATGTCGCCGGCCATGATGATGTAGCCGGCCTCGGAGGTCAGGACCGAGTGCCCGACCCGGTCGGCATCGGGGCCGTCGTTGCCGCGCAGCTCGGCCCAGGTGTTGATGATCAGATCCCCGCCCAGCACTTGTGCGTAGAACTCCATCGCCTGCCGCGCGTTGCCATCGAACATCAGGTACGGATTCAGCTGCGTCGACATGTTGCTGCCTCCTGGAGAGCGACACCGGCCGGGTGCCCGGCTGGTTCGGACGGTAACGGCCGGAACCGACAGCGAGCGGGCAACCGGGGGAACAACATGATGTCTCTTCTGTTGGTTGACCCCGCCCGCGGTGACTGGGCTATCCGGTGAGCTTCGCATCGCCCCAAACGGCCTTTGTGCTGCCGATCACCCACTGGATCTCAGTCTCCCGGTTTCCCGCGCATCCACCACTCGAAGCACTGATGGCCCGCGGATAGCTGCGGCCGTTGATCGATTGTGGATTGGCGCCGGTCGCCGCGACGACGTCGGGAGTGTTGCTGATCACCCTGTCTCCGACGAGCTCGATCTGGCAGGTCGCGGTGACCTGCTTCCTGGTCGGGCTCGGGTTGGGCCTGATCGCCAGACCAGCAGTACGAGCACGACAAGAAGGGCTGGTCCTGGTATGCCCGGATCTCCTTCGGCGTGCTGCCGGACTGCCAGGTGGTGCCGGACGACCTGGAGGCCACGGCCGGGACCGTGCTAGATCAACTGATCAAGAACGGTTTCCAGGGGGAGCTGATCCAGCCCCGGCTCGGGCCCAGTCCGCGGCGGGCACCGCGGCCATGGACACCATGATCAACTCACTGACGGCGCGCTGAGCGGCAGTCCGAACGCGGTGAAATGATCATTGCCGATGAAAGACGTCACGGCGCTGATCTTGTCCGCCCGCAGGGTGAGTACGGAGATCGACCAGGCCCGGTGCTCGGACTCCCCGGGCGGGCGCAGGTAGCAGGCCACCGCGGGCTGTCCGTTCGCCTCGACGACCACGCAGTGCCAGCTGCCGCAGACCATCGGCACCTGCGCGGCGAAGTCGGCGACTCGGGCGATTCCCGAATACCACAAGGCGGTCGGCGGCATCGACCAGCTGACGTCCTCGGTCAGCAGCTCGATCAGGCCGGCCAGGTCGGCCCGTTCCATCGCGGCCGCGAAGCCGCCGACCAGGTCGCGCAACCGACTGTCGCCCAGCCGGCGCACGCTCTCCGCCTGGCTGCGATCCGGCAGCTCGGCGGCGACCACCCGACGAGCGCGGGCCAGTGCCGAGTTGATCGCCGTGGTCGACGTGTCCATGATCATCGCGATCTCGGCCACCGGGAAGCCGAGCACGTCGAACAGCAGCAGCGCCGCCCGCTGGTTCCCGGGCAGCCGTTGGCAGGCGGCGACGAAGGCGAGCTCCATCGCCTCCAGGCGCTCGTAGCGGTCCTCCGGCGCGACCGCATCCGCACCGGTCGGAAACGGTCCGAGCCAGGGGACATCGGTCCGCGCCGCGGGGTCGAGCTGGACCCGATCACCGGCCGGTCCGAGGTCGTACGGCAGCGCCCGCCGGGACCGGGCCCGGATCGCGTCCAGGCAGACCCGGGTGGTCACCGGATAGAGTCAGGAACGCAGCCCGCCGGCGTCACCACGGAAGCCGGACAGCCCCCGCCAGGCCCGGATCAGCGCGTCCTGCACCGCGTCGTCGGCATCGTGCGCCGAGCCGAGCATCCGGTAGCAGTGCGCCCGCAACTCCGGCCGCAGCGGCCCGAGCAGCCGGTCGTACGCGGCACCATCACCCCGCCGCGCTGCGGCCAGGTCTTCCTCGGCCCCGGTGTCGACGGAAATCTGCTCCACGAACGACGATTCTGCCCCAGGACGCGACCGGTCAGGTCAGTCCGACGAGGCCCGTCGAGCCGGCGTGGAGTCCTGCTCCTTGTCCCGCCGCCGCTCCAGGACCCGGCGGACGATGAAGATCACGATCACCGCCAGCACGGCGACCAGGACGATCTTGGAGAAGATGCCGGCGTACTGATCCACCAGGTGCCAGTTCTCGCCGAGCACGTAGCCGAGGGTGACGAAGAGCGAGTTCCAGAGCAGGCTGCCGGCCCCGGACAACCCCAGGAACAAGGGGATCGGCATCCGTTCGATGCCGGCCGGGATCGAGATCAGACTGCGGAAGATCGGGATCATCCGGCCGAAGAACACCGTCTTCGCGCCGTGCTTCTGAAACCAGGCCTCGGTCCGATCGACGTCATCGACCTTGATCAACGGCAGCTTGATCGCGATCCGGCGCATCCGGTCCCGGCCGAGGGCGGCGCCGATCCCGTACAACACCATCGCGCCGACCAGCGAGCCCAGTGTGGTGAACAGGATCGCCTGCCAGATCGGGAAGGTGCCCCGGCTGGCGGCGAAGCCGGCCAGGGGCAGGATCACCTCGCTGGGAATCGGTGGGAACAGATTCTCCAGCGCGATGGCGATCCCGGCCCCCGGGGCACCCAGCGTTTCCATCAACTGGACGGCCCAGTCAGCGATTTGGTCGAAGTCGATCGGCACCCGGCTAGCGTAGCGAGCGCGGCCGGAACGGGCGTTACACCCGAGTCAGACCTTCGATCCGACCGGCTCCGACCCGAGTCCCCCGTCGATCACGCGTGCTGCGTCGAGCACCGCCGATTCGTCCAGGCCGGCCCGCTCGGTGCGGTCCGCGATCCGGAGCGCTGCCACCAGTTCCCGGTATGGCCCGGTCCTTGGCCAGCTCGGTGACGCAGTCGGTGACCGCCGCCTCGGTCAGCGCGTCGATCTGCGCGGTCGCCTCGTCCAAGATCAACAGATCCGGTGAGCGCAGGATGGCACGGGCCAGGGCGATCCGCTGCCGCTGCCCGCCGGAGACCGCGGAGCCGTTGAGCTGACTGTCCAGCCCGTCCGGCAGCCGGTCGACCAGGTCGGTCAGCCGGACCGACGCCAACGCGTCCAGGATCTCCTGGTCGGTCGCGTCCGGGTGGGTGAACGCGACGTTCTCCCGGATCGTCCCGGGCAGCACCGGAGTCTCCTGCTCGACGTAGGCGATCCGGGACCGCACCAGGGCCGGCGAATAGTCGGCGTACGGCCGGGAATCGAGCAGGATCCGGCCGTGATCCGGCTCGACGAAGCGGAGCAGCAGTGAGATCAGCGTGGTCTTGCCGGAGTCGGACGGGCCGACTGATCGGCCGCTGCGCCGATGGTGGCGTGCTGCCGGTCCTCGGCCCGGCTGGCCTTCACCGTCGGGATCGCCCGCATAGTGCCCTCGAGCATCGCGCCGAGCCGGCCGACCTGCTCCTGCGCCCGCTCCTGGTCCTTGGCCAGCTTCGGCATCAGTACGGCGAACAGGGCCGCGACCACGACGACGGCGATCACGGTCGTGCCGAGCAGCACCAGGTCCAGCACGCCCATCAAGATCAACGTGCCGGCCAGCATGATCGCGCCGCTCAACGCCGACTTGTCAGAACTGAGGATGGCTATAGCCAGCGTCAGTTCTGACAAGTCGGCGTTGGGGGTGTTACAGGCGCCAGTAGCCCATGAAGGCGACCGACGACTTGGCTACGCCGAGGTCGTTGACCAGCAGCCGGCGGAGGGCGCGGACCATGGCTGCCTCGCCGGCGATCCAGGCATAGCTGCCCTGGTCGGGGACCTCCCACGGCTCGAGCTCGGGATCGAGGTCGTCGATCGGCTCCGCGGTCGCCGAGCCGGTCCGGTCGCCGAACAGCTCGGCGGCATGATCGGCGAAGCAGTCCAGCATCGGCTGCCCGGTCGGCCGTCCGTCGCGGACCAGCCACTCGACGGTCACCCCGGCAGGCTTGATCAACTCGATCCGGTCAGCCGCCTCCGGCACCTCGATGATCGCCTTGCCGCGCACGTCGGCCGGCACCTGCTCCAGGATCGCGGCGATCGCGGGCAGGGCCGTCTCGTCGCCGGCCAGCAGCATCGGGGTCCCCGGCGGCGGCGGTACGAACTCCACGCCGCCGGCGTCGCCGTCGAAGCGCCGGTTCGGGCCGAGCACGGCGACCGGGTCACCGACCCGGACCTCGCTGGCCCAGGCCGACGCCGGACCGTTGATCCCGTGCTGCACCAGATCGACGTCCAGCTCCGCGGTCTCCGGCCGGAACGCCCGCACGGTGTAGGTGCGGATCGGGTTCTGTCGCTCCGGTGGGAGTTGCCGCCACTCGTCGTACCAGTCCGCGCCGGTCGGGAAGTCGGCGAAGCCGCGGCCCGGCACGGGCAGGATCAACTTGATCCGGATGTCGTACCGGCACGGACCGAAGTGCTCGAACTCCGGGCCGGTGCAGGTGATCCGGATCATCGACGGGGAGAGCCGGACGACCTCCGAAACCGTGCCGGTGAAGGCGGTGTAGGGCCGGGTGTCGACCGGTGCGTCGGTCGCGGTGTCGGTGACGGTCACGTGGTGAACCCCTGGAGTCTTTTCGCGTTTGCTTAGGCGAGCCTCACCTACCGTACAGGACGGAATGCCTGGTCGCACCGGGGTCGGAGATTGTTCTGACACCCGAACATCGTTGGCGGAGTGGCCAGGCCTGGGTTAAGGTTCTCCTCAGGTCTCCGGGGGGAGATCTTCAGTGTGGGGGATTTGTTTTCGGGGGTTCATTCATGAGTTTGGGCTATTTGGCCTGCTCGTTCGACCTACTCAATGTCGGTCACCTCGATCTGATCGCACAGGCACGTCAGCTGTGTGATCGTTTGATCGTCGGGGTCTACACGGACGAAGCGATCGAGCGCGCTGACGGTCGACCACCGGTGACGCCGCTGGCCGAGCGCACGGCGTTGATCGGCCATGTCCGTGGGGTCGACGAGGTGGTCGTGCATGACGCTGTGCCGGTGCGGGGCGCCGAAGCCACGTTGGTGCTGGTCGACGACGATGGTGCGCATCCGATCGTGGTCCGGGAGCTGGTGCTCGCGCCGCGGCGGAAGACCACCAGTCCGGTGCTACTGGCGGCCCAGCAGCCGGGCCGGGACGGCGCCGTACCGATATCGGCCTGATGATCATGCCGGACGGGTCGCGGCCGACCTTCCTGGGCTCGATGCGTCGGTTGCGATCGGCGCAGAAGGCGGCCAAGGGCGCGCCGCCGTACTCGCTGTTCATCAACCGGCCGGTCGGTCGGGTGTTCGCCGCGTCCGGCTACCTGATCGGGATGACGCCGAACCAGGTCACCGGGCTGAGTGCGCTGTGCAGCTTCGTCTCGATCGGTGCCCTGGCGCTGGCGCCGCCGTCGGTGTGGCTCGGCCTGCTGGTCGGCGCCGGCCTGATGATCGGGTACGCGCTCGACTCCGCGGACGGCCAGCTGGCTCGGCTGCGCGGCGGCGGCAGCCCGGCCGGGGAGTGGCTCGATCACATGATCGACTCGGTCAAGGTGGTCGCGGTGCACCTGGTGGTGCTGATCGCCTGGTATCGCCATGCCGACCTGCTGCAGCCGCGCTTGCCGGAGCCGATGCTGCTGGTGCCGATCGGCTTCGCCCTGGTCTCCAGCGTGCACTTCTTCGGGATGATCTTGGTCGATCTGATGGGCCGGCTGGCTCGGGCGCAGCGGGACGAACCGGCGCCGCCGCCGCAGTCCGGTTCCTTGATCAAGACCCTGCTGAAGCTGCCGACCGACTACGGTCTGCTCTGTCTGCTGTTCCTGTTCTGGGGTGTGCCCTGGATCTTCTCCGTCGGCTATACGCTGATGGCGGTCGCCACCGCGGGCTATCTCCTGTTGGTGGTGATCAAGTGGCGGTCGGACGTGCAGGGTCTCGCCCGACCGGTCGGTCCGGCACGAAGGGCGCAGCTGTGACAACCCGGCAACTCCTCGTCGGCTACGTGCCGGGAGCGTGGGACATGTTCCACATCGGTCACTTGAACATCCTGCAGCGGGCCCGGGCCCACTGCGACCGGCTGATCGCCGGCGTGGTCACCGACGAGGTGCTGGAATCGGCCAAGGGCAAGCGGCCGGTGGTCCCGCTGGTGGAGCGGCTCGAGGTGGTCGGTGCGCTGGATCTGGTCGATCAGGTGGTGGTCGACTACGCCAGCGACAAGCTTGACGCCTGGCGCCGCTACCGGTTCGACCTGATCTTCAAGGGCGACGACTGGCGGGGCACCGAGAAGGGTGATCAACTCGAGCGGGACATGGCGTCGGTCGGCGTCGGGGTGCGCTACTTCCCTTACACGGCTCACACCTCGAGCACCGTGCTCCGCGCCGCCGTCAGCGGAAGATCAGCATAGATGGGTGATCGACTGCGGATTGCGATGATCGGCACGCGCGGGGTGCCGGCGCGCTACGGCGGGTTTGAGACCTGTGTCGAGGAGGCCGGCCGCCGGCTGGTCGAGCGCGGCCACGACGTGCTCGTCTTCTGCCGCCCGGACGGAGTGTCGCCGGACGGTGATCATCTGGGGATGCGGCGGGTGATCTTGCCGGTGGTGCGGCGGCGCTCGCTCGAGACCATCGCCCACACCGCGCTCTCGGTGCTGCACCGGGCCGCGCGCGAGGTCGACGTGGTGCTGGTGTTCAACGCCGCGAACTCGCTGTTCCTGCCGCTGATCCGGGCCCGCGGGATCCCGGTCGCCACGCACGTGGACGGGCTGGAGTGGCAACGCGGCAAGTGGGGTCCGACCGGCCGGCGGTTCTATCGGCTGGCGGAGCGGCTGGCGGTGCGCTGGTCCGACGCGTTGATCGCCGACGCGCGGGGGATCGCCGACTACTACCAGACCGAGTTCGGCGCCGCGACCACCGAGATCGCCTACGGGGCACCGATCAACGAGTCCGACGCGGCCGATCGGCTGGAGCCGCTCGGCCTGCAGCCCGACGGCTACCACCTGGTGGTCGCCCGGCTCGAGCCGGAGAACCACGTCCGCGAGATCGTCCTCGGCTACACGGCGAGCCGGGCCCGGCTGCCGCTGGTCGTGGTCGGCTCGGCCCCGTACGGCGCGGCCTACACGGCCCGGATCGAGGCCGCGGCCGACGACCGGGTGCGGCTGCTCGGCGGGATCTGGGACCAAGATCAACTCGATCAGCTCTACCGGCACGCCCGGACCTACCTGCACGGCCATTCGGTCGGCGGCACCAACCCGTCGCTGTTGCGGGCCGCCGGGGCCGGGACGTACCCGATCGCCTACGACGTCGACTTCAACCGTGAGGTGATCGGGCCGCACGGCGGCTACTTCGCCGACCCGACCGGCGTCTCGGCCGAGATCATGGCCGCTGAACGGGAGCCCGATCGGGTCCGCACGGCCGGCGCGGTCCTGCAACAGGCGATCCGCCGCTACGACTGGGACCACGTCACCGACGGCTACGAGCAACTCTGCGCCGATCTCGCCGCCGGCCTCCGCCCCCGCCGCCCCAGCGGCCGCCGCCGCGTCCGCGCCTGACACCCCACAACCCCGCCGACCCGTCACATCCGCGGCCGTTTCTGCGGCGTGTCGCAGCCGATGTGACGCCTCGACCAGGAGTGCTTCGGGTCCCGAGTAGGGACGAATCCCGCGGCATCCACTCCCTAGGGTCGCCGAACCTTGAGCCCTCTGATCGGTCACCGACTGTGACATTTCCCGTCCTTCCGACGCCCGTCCGAGAAGCCGGGAAACGTCACACTCGACGAGACGCGACCACCCACGACGATCCCGACCCTCCCTCCCGGTTCAGCCCGACAACACGCTCACGGAACAGGCGCAGGCGGCCCTCCACAGCGCCCTCCCTTTGGCTGCCTCTTTCTCCTTCTGACCACCGCCGTGTGACGCATATGTCCGCGAACCCCGGCCATCGACTCGGTAGGTCCCGACCGCATCGCGAACTCGAGGGAGCGCCCGGACGCCACGAGCGGAGGCACGCCGCAGGGCCGCACCTGAAGTTGGCCCACTCTTCGACGGGCTCAGAGTCCGGAGGACTCGGCCGAGACGTCACATCCGCTACGACACGCCGCAGAAACGGCCGCGGATGTGACGGGTCGGCGGGGATTAGGGGCGGGCGTACTCGTGGTGGCGGGAGCCGAGGGCGGCGGTGATCATGCCGGCGCCGCGGCAGGCGGTACGCCAGCCGCGGGCGCGGTGCCGGAGGGATCGGGTGATCATGCCGACTGCCACCCGGGCCAGGCCACCGGCGATCCGGAGCAGACCGCGGAGCACGGAATTGGCCCGGACCACGACCCGGCCGAGCGGGCCACTGGCGAGCCGGAGCTCGACCACGACCTGGGTGTTGCCCTGGCTGAAGGATCGGGCCAGCACCCAGCGCCGGGTGGTCCGGGTCGGCGGCACGGTGTCCACCGCGACCGACTCGTCACACCAGACGATCCGGCCGCCGGCCGCGTGCAGTTGCCGGGTGAACAAGGTGTCTTCGCCACCGCCCAGCCCCAGTCCCGGATCGAAGCGGACCCGGGCGTCGTGCACCTGATCGAGGTCGAGCAGCAGGTTGCCGGCCGCGGCGACGCCGATCTCGGTCCCGGTCGGCATCCGGCGGCGGCGGAAGAACTCGCCCGCGGCGACCCACGGATCAAGATCATGATCGAACACCGACAGCACCCGGCCCATCACCGCGGCCGGCCGGTCGATCCGCCAGGTCCGCAGCAACGCGGCCAGCCAGTCCGGCTGCGGCACCTCGTCGTCGTCGAGGAAGATCAACAACGTCGAGCCGGTGGACTCGTCCAGGGCCCGGTTCCGGGCTGCGGCGATGCCCGGCTCCGGCTCGATCACGTACCGCACCCGCTGCTCGGCGAACCGGCCGGCGACGGCGCGCGCCGAACCGGCCGGATCGTTGTCGACGACCAGCACCTCCCTCGCCTGGGCCGGTTCGCGGTCCGGGTCGTCGGCGGCCAGTTGGGCCAGCACGGCCGGCAGTGCGGCGGCCAGGGTGTCCGGCCGGCGGAAGGTGAGGATGCCGACGGTGATCGTCGCCGGCGCGGTCATGGTCGCCCGCCCTGGCTCCCGGCGTCGGGGCGGAGCAGTCCGCGGGCCCGGCGGATCGCCATCGCCTGGCGGTACGCGGCCAGGTGGGCCGTCGCGATCCCGGGCCAGTCCCGGCCGGCCAGCCGGGGCCGGTCCGACCGGGTCCGGCGGACGTCGTCGAGGGCGTCCAGCAGCGCCTGGCCGGTCAGTTCGCCGGCGAACAGCTGCACCCAGCCCGGACCGGTCTCCTCGGCCAGCAGCCGATTCACCTCGTTGTCCGGCACCAGCACCGGCCGGTCCAGCGACAGCGCCGCCAACGCGCCGCCGGAGTTGTGCATGAACCGGTACGGCAGCACCACCAGCTCGGCCGCGGTGACCAGCTCGACCAGCTCCGCATCGTCCAGATAGCGGGTGATCGCCTCGATCCGGTGATCGGCCGCGACGGCCCGGTCGATGATCTCCCCGAGCTCCTCGGTGGACGGCCGGCCGCCGATCCGCAGGGTCAGCGCCGGCGCGGTCGCGGTCTCGGCGAAGGCCTCCAGCAACCGCTCGATCCCTTTGTAGCGGCGGATCAGGCCGACATAGCCGAACCGGCCGCTGATCGCGGTCGCCTGCGGCTGATCGGCGAACCAGTCCCGGTAGTGGCCGTGCGGAATGATCATGGCCGGGCGCCCGGCCGGCACCGTGGTCAGCGGGTTGAGCCGGATCCGAACCGTGGTCAACCGGTCCATCAGGTCGAGCAGGGCATGATCGACTCGGCTCAGCCCCTCCGGCCGGGCCAGGTTGTGCACGGTGCGCACCACCGGCGTCCGGGTCGCCGCGAGTTTGATCATGAACAGCAGCGCCAGCAGTTGCCGGATCGCCTTCTTCAGCGGGCTCGACCCACGGAGCAGCGTCTCCGGCCAGTGCACGTGGAAGACGTCGTACCGTCCCAGCAGCGCCACCCGATAGCCGAAGGTCAGCACCTTCCCCCGGCCCGGCCGGCCGAGGTGGTCGGCGAGCATGATCAGGTACGGATTGGTGGTCGGGCGCGGCGTCGGGAACGACTGCAGCACGGTCACGGGTCGAGACACGTTCGGCATCCTCCTGGGGTCGTGCGGTCTCCTCGCCATCCGGCCGGTCCTGAACACCCTTGTCCACAGGGGACATTCTTCGCGGTGAACGGCGGATTTCTTAGGGTCCCATCAGTTAACATGCTTGCGTCGGCCTCTGGCCGACAGATCAGGGGTATGCGAGGGTGGGGCCTCGCAATGGGGGAACCGGGGACTTTATCAATGTCTAGTTCGACGACTTTTCCGCGCGCCGTGGCCGGTGCGCTCACTTTCGTGCTCATCGTGGGCCTGCTGATCGCGGCTCCGGCCGGACCGGCCGCCGCCGCGCCGGGGCCGATCAAGCAACGACCGGCCTCGATGACCACCGCGGACGGGTTACCGACGGTGCAGATCGACGGTGTGGTCTGGACCCAGGCCACCCACGGCAACACGGTCTTCGCGGGCGGCCAGTTCACCGCCGCCCGGCCGGCCGGGTCGCCGGACAACCAGAACGAGACACCGCGCGGAAACCTGCTGTCGTTCGACATCCGGACCGGTGCGCTGAACACGAACTTCGCGCCGTCGCTGAACGGGACCGTCAAGGACGTCAAGGTCTCTCCCGACGGCAGCCGGCTCTACGTAGCCGGCTCGTTCACCACGGCCAACGGCCAGAACCGCTACCGGATCGCGGCCTACAACACCGCCACCGGCGCCTTGATCAGCACCTTCGCGCCGTCGACCAACGCCACCATTGCGGCGATCGCGGTGACCAACTCGGTCGTCTATGTCGGCGGCTGGTTCTCTTCTGCCAACGGGGTGGCCCGGACCCGGCTGGCGGCGTTCAGCGCCACCGACGGCGCCCTGCTCGGCTGGGCCCCGACCGCGAACGCCGATGTGCAGTCGATGACGCTGACTCCGGACAACACCAAGGTGATCATCGGCGGCAAGTTCCAACTGGTGAACAACTCAGCCGCGTACGGGATCGCGTCGATCAACGCCAGCACCGGCGCACTGCTGCCTTTCCAGATCAACACCGTGGTGCGCAACGCCGCGACGTCCGCGGGCACCTACTACCTGACCCGCGACAACGACACCGTCTACGGCACCAGCTTCAACTTCGGCACCGGCAACTTCGAGGGGGTCTGGGCCGCCCAACCGAGCACCGGCGCGATCAAGTGGCTGGACGACTGCCACGGCGACACGTACTCGGCGTTCAGTGCCGGCGGCGTAGTCTACAGCGCCGGCCATGCCCATCACTGCCAGAACATCGGCGGCTTCCCGGACACCAACCCGCGGGTGCACCACTACCTGACGGCCTACACCAAGGACGCCACCGGGACCGTCGCGAAGAACAACCAGTCCGGTTCCGGCTACGGCAACTTCGAGGGCCGGCCGGCCCCGTCGTTGATCAACTACTTCCCGACCCTGACCGCGGCCAACTTCACCGGCCAGTGGCAGGCGGCCTGGAGTCTGTCCGGCAACTCCGACTACGTGGTCGCCGGCGGCGAGTTCACCAAGGTCAACGGCGTCGCCCAACAGGGTCTGGTCCGGTTCGCCGTGCCGGCCAAGGCGCCGAAGAAGCAGGGACCGGTGGACAGCGGCGCCCTGTTCAAGCCGACGGTGTCCGTGATCAGCGGTGCGGTCAAGATCACCTGGAAGTCCAACTGGGACCGTGATGATCAAGAACTGCGGTATCAGGTGGTCCGGGCCGACCGGGTCAACGAGCCGCTGACCACCAGATCCGCGGTGTCGCAGTTCTGGAACCGGCCGAACCTGACCTTCACCGACACCACGGCCGAGCCCGGGAAGACCTATCGCTACCGGATCGTCGCGCTGGACGCCGACGGCAACAAGGCCACCGGCGACTACGTCGACATCACGATGACCAACGGGCCCGGCCTCGGCGCGTACGCCGGCGCGGTGGTCGGCGACGGATCGCAGCTCTACTGGCGGCTGAACGAGTTCCCCACCAACGGCTCGCCGGAGGTGCTCGGCGGCGATCGGCTGCGCACCAACAGCGTCACCCGGGTCGCGGCCGGCGCGATGCTGAACGAGTCCAACGGCGCCGCCTCGTTCAGCGGGGCGTCGACCAGCTGGGCGGCCGCCACCACGATCGCCCCGGCACCGCAGCAGTTCGCCGCCGAGGCCTGGTTCAAGTCGTCCTCCAACAACGGCGGCAAGATCATCGGCTACGGCAGTAGCCAGACCGGCAGCTCCAGCTCGTTCGACCGGCACGTCTATCTCGATGCCGACGGCCGGCTGACCTTCGGCGTCGGAGCCCGCCAGACCGTCCGGTCGCCGCTGGCGTACGACGACGGGCAATGGCACCAGGTGGTCGCCCAACTGTCTCCGGCCGGACTGGAGCTGTACGTCGACGGGAAACGGGTGGCCAACAACCCCGCGGTCACCGTCGCGCCCGGCTACAGCGGCTATTGGCGGGTCGGCGGGGACAACCTGAGCACCTGGCCCGACCGGCCGGCGAGCAACTTCCTGGCCGGCCAGATCGACGAGGTCGCGATCTTCCAGGACCCGCTGTCCGCGGCGCAGATCTCGTCCCACTACCGCGCCTCCGGCCGGCAGCTGGCGAACGTGCTGCCGAAGGCGGCGTTCGAGTGGGCCGACGAGGGTCTCGCCGTCGACTTCGACGCCGCCGCGTCGTCGGATCCGGACGGCACGATCGCCTCCTACGCCTGGGACTTCGGTGACGGCTCGACCGGCACCGGCGAGGCCCCGGCGCACAGCTACGCCGCCGCGGGCAGCTATGACGTGCAGCTGACCGTGACCGACGACCGGGGCGGCAAGCACGTGGTCGAGCACCCGGTGACCGTGACCCGGGTCAACCAGCAGCCGGCGGCGACGTTCACGGTTGCCGCCGACGAGCTCGAACTGGCCCTGGACGCCTCGACCTCGACCGACCCGGACGGCACGATCGCGTCCTACGCCTGGGACTTCGGCGACGGCGAGACCGGCACCGGCAAGACCGTCCAGCACACCTATGACGAGCCGGGTGCCTACTCGGTCAAGTTGACGGTGACCGACAACGACGGGGCGGCCACGAGCACGACCAAGGAGATCACGGTCGCGGTCGGGCCGGCGACGATCGCGGCCGACGCGTTCGGTCGGACCGCAACCGGCGGCTGGGGGTCGGCCGACACCGGCGGCGCCTGGGCGGTCTCCGGGGGCGCGTCGTCGTTCTCCGTCGGCAGCGGCGCCGGCAAGATCAACTTCGGTGCTCCCGGGTCGCTGCTCAATGCGTCTCTCGGACAGCCGTCCGGCCGCGACGTCACCATGATCACCGATCTCGCCGTGGACAAGGCGCTGACCGGCAACGGCCTGGCGATCGGCCTGCTGGGCCGCAAGGTCGGCAACTCCGACTATCGGCTCAAGGTCCGATTCCTGCCGAACGGCGAAACCCACCTGGTGCTCGGCGCCGCGGTGAACGGAGCCGAGACGATCTTCCGCGAGGTCAACGTGCCGGCGGTGACGCACAACCCGGGAGACAAGCTCCGGGTGGCGTTCAAGATCTCCGGCAACGGGACCACGACACTGACCGGCAAGATCTGGAAGGTCGGCAGCGCCGAGCCGGCGACTGCACAGATCACCCAGACCGACGGCACGGCCGCGTTGCAGCAAGCCGGCTCGGTGGGATTCACCGGCTACCTGTCCGGCAACGTCACCAACGCCCCGGTCGCGCTGACCGTCGACAACCTGGTGGTGACGACACCGTGACCGCCGTGCTGCGGGTCCGCGGCTGGGTCGTCGGGGTGGTTGCCGTCGGTTGTCTGCTGGCCGGTTGCGGCACCGGCGAACAGACCAGCCCGCCGGCCGATACGCCGGCGCCCGGGCCCAGTGCCTCCGGACCGAGCAATCCGGTGCCGAGCCCGTCGGGTCCGGACTCCGGGCCGAGCACTGGCGTGCCGGCGACGGGTTCACCGGCTCCCGGCTCACCGGCACCGAGTTCTCCGGCCGCCGACCCGACCCAGTCGGCGCCGCCGACCGGCCCGGGTACGCCGCCGGACGAGGATCCGCCGAAGGATCCGGCGACCACACCGGTGCCGCAACCGTCCGAGGGCGGGGTGAAGACCCGGGTCGCGCCGAAGAAGGTGGTCACCAAGGCGCCGGTGCCGGTCAACGTGCCGGCCGAGGTCGACCAGGATCTGACGGTACGGATCGAGCGGACCGAGGCGATCGAGGCCAAGGCGACCCTGCCCGGCGAGATCGCCGGACCGGCCGTGGTGTTCGATCTGGTCGCGGACAACAAGACCGCCGCGCCGGTCGACCTGTCGGCCGTGGTGGTGGAGTGCACCGATGCCGCGAAGGCGCCGTGCAACCGGATCAGCAGCGAGCCGGCCGCGCCGTTCACCGGCACCGTGCCGGCCGGCGCCAGCGCCACCGGCCGCTACGTCTTCGTCATCCCGAAGGATCAGCGAGGCTCGGTGTCCCTGGTCGTCACGCTGACCGGTGACCGCCCCGTCGTCGTCTTCCAGGGCAAGGTCGGGTGAGTTCAGGGATGTCGTTCCATCCCTGGACCAAGATCACGATCGGCCGGCTGGCCGTGGCCCGTCGGGTGATCAACTGGTCGGTCGCCGCTCATCGAGTGGACGCTGTGGCCAGGACACCGGGTGAGAACGCCGCCCGTTCCGGCCACTCGACGGCTAAAGAGCGGCCGGGATCCGGCCGAGGCGGAGCCGATCAGAAACGGTCGAGGCCGGGAGCGTGATGACCCGGGCCGACCGCGCGGTCGTCGTCGTCAACTACGGCTCGCACCGGCTGTTGGCAGCCGGGCTGTCCGGCCTCGGTGATCAGTCGATCATCGTCGTCGACAACTTCTGCACCGCCGCGGAGCGGACCGCGATCACCGGGCTGGCGGCCGAGCGGGGCTGGGAGTTGGTCGCGCTGCCGAACAACCTCGGCTTCGGTCACGGCGTCAACGCCGGCGTACGGCGAGCGATCGAGCTCGGCGCCGAGACGGTCATCCTGCTCAACCCGGACGCGGTGCTGACCGCCGAGGTCGCCGACGAACTGCATCGGCACTGCGCCGAGCAGCCGGCCGAACTGGTCACGCCGCGGATCGTCGACTCGGCCGGCCGGACGTACTTCTCCGGATCCTTCGTCGAACTGGACACCGGCGCGATCCGCGGCTGGCGGCGGGAAGCCGAGACCGGTCCCGTCGTGCTGCCGACGCTACCCGGCCGGCAGCCCTGGCTGACCGCCACCTGCCTGGCCCTGCCCGCCGAGCTGTGGCGGCGGGCCGGCGGGATGGCCGAGGACTACTTCATGTACTGGGAGGACGTCGACTTCAGCGTCCGCTGCGCCCGGACCGGGGCCCGGCTGGTGGTCCGGGACGATCTGCTCGCCGTGCACGACGAGGGCGGCACCCAAGGGAGTGCTGCTGGAGCCGCGAAGTCCGACCTCTACTACCGCTACAACTGCCGCAACCGGCTGCTCTTCGCGGCGCGGCACCTGCCCCGCTCGGTCCGGCGGCGGTGGGCGCTGGCCTCGCCGCGGCAGAGCTGGCAGATCTATCTGCGCGGTGGCCGGCGGCAGCTCCTGGCCGGTCCGTCCGGGCTGGTGGCAGCGATCCGCGGCACGGTGTCCGGCCTGGGGCTGTTGGCACGGACTCCGGCGTCGAAATTACCGAGCTTGCCCCCTTCGACAGGCTCAGGGCGGCTCGACCGGCTGAAGGAACGTCCAAGCCCATCCACCGACGGGCCTCGAGTGCTGCTGGCCCATCCCAGCGCCGACCTGTACGGGTCGGATCGGATGCTGATCGAGTCCGCGGAGGGGTTCCGGGCCGACGGCTGGCAGGTCGCCGTGGTGCTGCCGTACGACGGACCGCTGCACCGGGAGCTGACCGACCGCGGATTCGTGGTCGTCAACTGCGGGCTGCCGGCGTTGCGCAAGTCGATCTTGCATCCGGCTGGTTTGATCGGGTTCATGATCGACTCGGTGCGGCACTCCCGCTCGGCCGTCCGGCTGATCCGGCGGTACGGCACCGATCTCGTCTACGTCAGCACCCTGGTCACGCCGCTCTGGCTGGCCCTCGCTCGGCTCGCCGGTCGCCGAGTGATCTGCCACATCCACGAGGCCGAACGGCGGATGCGCCGCCCGCTGCGCCGGCTGCTGACCGCCCCGGTCGGCCTCGCCCACCGGGTGATCGCAAACAGTCGGGTGACCGCCGAGGTGCTGGCCGGCACGCTGCCGGCGGTCCGACCGCGGACAGACGTGATCGTCAACGGCGTCGACCTCGGCCCCGCCTCACCGCCCCGATCCCACCTGAGCGGCCGGATCCGGTTGATCTTCACCGGTCGGCTGTCGCCGCGGAAGGGCCCGCAGACCGCGGTCGTCGCGGTCGAGGAACTGGCCGGCCGCGGGCTGGACGTCGAGCTGGACCTGGTCGGGTCGGTGGTGCCGGGTCACGAATGGTTCGAGGCTGAGCTGCGCCGGCTGGCGGCGCCGCTCGGCGACCGGGTCCGGTTCCACGGCTTCACCGACGGCACGGCGGAGCTGATCACGGCGGCCGACATCGCTGTGGTGCCGTCGATCGGCGACGAGTCGTACGGCAACGTCGCGGTCGAGGCGGCCGCAGCCGGCCGGCCGGTGGTGATCAGCAGCCAGGCCGGCCTGGTCGAGGCGGTCGGCCAGTTGTCGTCGGTGCGCGTGGTGGCGCCCGATCGTCCCGCCGACCTGGCCGACGCGATCGCGGACACGATCGCGGACTGGCACCGGTCCGCCGCCGCCGCGACGGCCGCGGCCGGGCCGATCCGGCTGGCGCACGCGCCGGGCCGGTACCGGGACGACCTGACCGCGGTGGCCCGGTCGGCGATCCGATGACCGACCCGGTCCGGCCCGCGGGGGCCGGCCTCGGCGCGCTGGCCGCCCGCAGCGCCTTCGTCACGATGACCGGGCAAGTCGCCCGGATCGTTATCCAGCTGGTGTCGGTGATCATTCTGGCCCGGCTGCTCAGCCCGCACGACTACGGGCTGCTGGCGATGGTGATGGCGGTAGTCGCCGTGGCCGACGTGTTCCGCGACTTCGGCCTCTCCTCGGCCGCGGTCCAGGCGAAGACGCTGTCGACGGAGCAGCGGGACAACCTGTTCTGGCTGAATGCCGGGATCGGCGTGATCTTGGTGGTCGTGATCTGCGCGGCCGGCCCGCTGCTGGCCCTGCTCTTCCGCCAGCCGGAGCTGACCTTGATCACCTGTGCGGTGGCGGCGACCTTCCTCTTCAGCGGACTGGCGACGCAGTACCGGGCCGATCTGCAGCGGCGGCTGCTGTTCCGCCGGCTGACCCTGGCCGACGTCGGATCGCCGCTGCTGGCGCTGCTGGTCGCCGTCCTGCTGGCCCTGGCCGGCGCCGGCTATTGGGCCCTGGTGGCGCAGCAGGTGGTGCAGGGTCTGGCCAATCTGATCATGGTGGTGATCGCCGCCGGCTGGCTGCCCGGGCGCTACCGTCGCGGCGTCAAGATGCGCGGCTTTCTCAAGTTCGGTGGGAATCTGGCCGGTGGCCAATTGATCCACTACCTGGGCGCGAACTTCGACGCGCTGCTGATCGGCGCCCGGTTCGGCGCCGACCCGCTCGGCCTGTACAACCGCGGCTTCCAGCTGCTGATGCGGCCGCTCGGCCAGCTTCGCGCACCGCTGACCTCGGTCGCGCTACCCGTGCTGTCCCGGCTGAACGACGACGACAGCCGGTATGCGGAATACCTCCGGGTCGGCCAGCGGGCGATGGGCTACACCCTGGTGCTCGGCCTCGGCCTGGTGCTCGGTGCCGGCGAGCCGATCGTCGCGATCTTCCTCGGTGATCAGTGGTCCGGCGTGGCCCCGATCATGCGCTGGCTCGCCCTCTGCGGCATCTTCGAGACCCTCGCCTTCGTCGGCTACTGGACCTACGTCTCCAAGGGCCTGGTCCGGCAGCTACTGCACTTCACGATCATGTCGACCACGATCAAGATCATCGGCATCTCGATCGGCAGCGTCTGGGGCGTCGAGGGGGTCGCCGCCGGCTTCGCGCTGGCCGAGGTCGCCTCCTGGCCACTGTCCTTCGCCTGGCTGCGGCGCAGCTCCGGCGTCGACATCCGGCCGTTGATCATCAATGGCCTGCGGATCGTCGCGATCAGCCTGACCATCGCCGCCGGCTCCTGGCTGGTCACCTGGCAGCTGGCCGCGGCAAGCGTCTGGCTCCAACTCCTCGTCGCGATCGGCACCGCCCTCGTGATCGCCGCCGCCGCGCTGGTCGTACCGGCCGTGCGTCGAGACATCCGGACAGTGCTCTCCGCCGCCCGCAGCGGCCTGACCCGCGCCTGACGGTAGTCGGATGTGCGTGCGGGTGTTCTCGGGACGAGTGCAGTCGAAGATAAGGGTTCGTTCCCTGAGCCTGTCGAAGGGCAGGCCCGATCCCCGTGGCCCTTCGACAAGCTCAGGGAACGAACCCTCGACCTGCCGCGCGACGGTCGAGGCCGAAGGTCTTCGGTCCAGCGGCGCGATCAGAGCCGCCAGGCTCGGATATCGTTGCAGGCGCGCGTGAGGGAGGTGTCGTGGCGCAGATGATCAATGAACGGCTGGCGGCCGCGATCCGGCGTGACCCAGGCGCTGGGACCGTGGTCGGCGACGACCGCTGGCCGGCCGTCGAACGGCTGCTGGCGTTGGCACTGGTGTTCGCGGTCTCGGTGCGGATCTATGTCGTGTCGGCGATCACGCCCGGGGTCGTGCTGGCGGTGCTGCTGGCGCCGCTGTTGATCTTCGCGCTGCGCCGCTACCGGTTGGCGGTGGCGCTGATGCTGGTGGCGTTGCTGGCCCTGGTCTGCGGCCTGGTGCTGGCCGGGTTCGCGGCCGCGCACTATCGGATCGAGCCCGGCAATCAGTTGTATTCGATCACCTTCTATGCCGGCGTCTTCGTCTCGGTCGCCGCACTGCTCTGGGCCCGGACCAAGGTCGACACCGGGACGATCGCCCTGGTCTTCGGGGTCGGGTCACTGATCAGCGCCGTGCTCGGCGACGGCATCGGCTCAGGCAACCCGTGGAAGTTCGCGCTGGCCGTGCCGGTGGCCATGATCGCGCTCGCGGCGGCCGCGGCGAGCCGGTCCCGAGTGCTGCAGATCGGCGTGCTGATCTTGCTCGCCGGCGTTTCGGTGATCTTCGACTCCCGGTCCTACATGGCGACCTTCCTGCTGGTCGCCCTGCTGCTGATCTGGCAGCTGAAGCCGCAACGGATCAGCCGCCCCGGCTCGGCGATCCGGACCGCGCTGCTGCTGGCCGGGGTCGGCGTGGCCGTCTATCTGCTCGGCACCGAACTGCTGGTCGGCGGAGTGCTGGGCACCGAGGCCCAGCAGCGCACCGTTGATCAACTCGACACGGCCGGCAACCTGATCCTCGGCGGCCGGCCGGAGCTGGCAGCTTTCCTTGCCCTGTTGGCGTACCGGCCGCTCGGCTTCGGGTTCGGCGTGGTGCTCGACCTGGGCACGGTCAACGTCGCCAAGGCGGGGATGGCGTCGTCCGGCTATGACCCGGAGAACGGCTACGTCGAGCGGTTCATGTTCGGCAGCGGGATCGAGTTGCACTCGGTCGCCGGCGACCTGTGGTCGATGACCGGGCTCGCCGGTCTGGCCCTGGCGATCATGATCGCAGTGGTGGTGATCATCGCCGTGATCCGCCGGGTCGCCGCTGGCACCGCCGACGGATTGTTCCTCTTCCTCGCCTGCTGGACCGGCTGGAACCTGCTGTTCAGCCCGCTGATCTCGGCCACGCCAAGCCTGATCCTGCTGCTCGCCCTGAGCCTGACACCCAAGGATCAGCCCGCACTCGCGCCGGACGACTCTTAGACTGCAGGCCGCTGACCTCGATCTCTCATGATCTGGGTTTCTGCCCGGTCGAGCTGAAGTTCAGGTTCGGGGTGCGGAAGTCGCCACAGGTAGAGAAACGATCGAATGATGTGGTGTGGGGTGGCGGGGGTCGGGCTCACCAGGACGTCACCGATCCGGGGTCGATCGGGCCAGGAACACGCGGCACCGGATCCGCGCTCCGTCGGTCGTGGGTGTCGCGCGTCGACTGTGACGTTTCCCGTCTTCGCGGCGCCCCAAAGTCAAGCGGTCTAAGCAACTTTGGTCAGGAGTCCCACCGACTTAGGCACCGAACTTCGGGCGCAGGACACTAGCGGGTGAAGCGACCAGCGAGGATCGGGCGGCCGTGCTGCAGGGCCCGCTCCAGCGAGACGCCCTGCCAGCCCTGGGCGGTGTAGCGCTGCAGGATCTGATCGATCAGGTCCCGGCGGTCCAGGGTGTGGCCGACCTCGCGCTCGGCCCCGTCGTCCAGACCGGCGAATCCGTCATGGCCGAGCAGGATGGCGCCCGCCCGGGCCTTCTCCATCGCCTTGGCCACCCGCTGGTCCTGGGGCAGGTCGCGCCAGTCCCAGGTGGTCGGCCCCCAGAACACCGGCATCAGCCCGGCAGCCCGCACTCCGCGCCAGTTCGCCAGGGTCTGCCGGCCGTACGGCGGCCGGAGCCAGCGGATCTCCCGGCCGGTCCGGTCGGCCAGTTCGCTGGCTGCTGACGCGGTGCGTTCCCGGGTCGTGTCGAGGTCGAACCGGGGGAGCGGCTGGTGATCGACTCCGTGCAGGGCGATCTCGTGTCCGGCGGCGAGGATCTCAGCCAGTAGCCCCGGATGGCGGCGGGTCCGGCTGAGCAGCACGAAGAAGGTCGCCGTCGCACGATGATCGGCCAGCGCGTTGAGCACCTGCTCGGTGCCGGCCGGGTCGGGCCCGTCGTCGAAGGTGAGCACGAGCTCCGGCTGCCGAGTCCGTACCGCCACGATGGACCCGACCAGCGCGGTGGCCCGGTCGAGCACCGGCCGACCGATCCGCTTGAGAACCCCCAACACCGCTTCCTCTCCGAGTTGTAGCGGCTGGGCGCTCTGTGGTCCGGAATCGTTACCGCTCAGTCGACCCAGGTCGGCGTCAATGTGCGAATAGACTAGCCCAGGCTTTCCGCACGGAGCAGGCGTCGCACGGCTGAGGAGGTGACTCACGGAGTGGATCTGCGTACCTATCTCGGCGCGCTCCGCAAGAGCTGGTGGTTGATCGTGGCGATCGCTGCGCTGTGCCTCGCGGCGGCCTTCGTGGCCTTTCTGGTCACGCCGAAGACCTACTCCAGCAAGGTCACCTTCTACGTCAGTACGCCGATCGCCGACGGCAGCAACCCGATGTCCTCCGGCCAGTTCGCGGTCACCCGGGTGAATTCGTACGTGGAGCTGCTGTCCAGCGAGAAGCTGGCCCGCGAGGCCGCGGCAGCCGCCGGCGTCGAGCTGTCGGCGGCCGACCTGATCGACAAGATCGAGGGATCGGCGGAGCTGAACACCGTGCTGGTCACCGCGACCATCACCGACGCGCAGCCGGATCGGGCGCTCGCCCTCGCCCAGGCGGTCTCGGAGACCTTCCCGGAGATGGTGGACGAGCTGGACAACCAGGGGAAGTCGGGCTCGGCCGTGGTCGTGCTGACCACCGTGTCCGGTCCGACGGCACCGCTGGTGATCGCCCCAAGTGCCCGGATCTATCTGCCGATCGGCCTGGTCGGCGGGCTGGCTCTGGGCGTCGTTGCCGCGCTGCTCCGGGAGCTGATGAACACCAGCATCCGCAGCAGCGACAGCCTGAGCACGGTGCTCGGCGCGGCCGCCCTGGGCACGATCCACTACGATCCGGCCACCCGCCGGTCGCCGTTGATCATCGGCGATCAGGCCGCGTCGGCCCGCTCCGAGTCGTATCGCCATCTGCGGACCAGCCTGCAGTTCGTCGACGCCGCCGACGCCGCGAAGGTGCTGTTGATCACTTCCGCCGTGCCGGACGAGGGCAAGACGACGACCTCGGTCAATCTCGCCCTGAGCTTCGCCGAGTTCGGTGATCGGGTGTTGCTGATCTGTGGTGATCTTCGCCGGCCGAAGCTCGGCGCCTTGCTGAACCTGTCGGAGCAGAACGGTCTGACCGGCGTGCTGGTCGGCCAGATCGACATCGCCCAAGCGATCCAGCAGTGGGGCAACCGCACGCTGTTCTATCTCGGCGCCGGTTCGCTGCCGCCGAACCCGTCGGAGCTGCTCGGCGGGGAGCGGATGGCGGCGTTGATCAACGATCTGCGGCCGAAGTTCGACAAGATCATCATCGACGCACCTCCGCTGCTGCCGGTGACGGACGCCGCGGTGGCCTCCGCGGTGGCCGACGGGGTCGTCGTGGTGGTCCGGAACGGCAGCACCACCCGAGCCCAGCTGACCACGGCCAGGCAGACCCTGGAGGGGGTGAACGCGCGGATCATCGGCGGCGTGCTGAACATGCGCAAGGCCAGCCGCGGTGAACAGCGCCAGTACGGCGGCAACTCCTACCAGCTGGCCACCTTCGAAGCCCGGCGCCGATCCGCCCTGGAGCGGCTGACCGGTCCGGAGCCCGATCGGAATCCGCGCTCGGCCACCTCGGGGCAGCTCGGCTCGGCGCGGTCCGGCGAAACGCCGCCCAGCGCTCCGGGCCCAGCGGGTCAGCCGATCGCCCAGCAGCCCGCCCCGGGTGAGCCCGCGCCGGTCCAGCCGGTCGTCGGTCAGGCTTCGCAGCGGCCGGGGCCGATCCCGCAGGGTCCCAACCCGTACCTGTCCTCGCAGCCCACGCCGAATCATCAGGCGCCGACTCAGCCGGCCCAGCATCAGCCGGCGGATGATCAGCCGACACAAATTCAGCCGGCCCAGAATCAGCCCGCACCGAATCAGCCCGGACAGAATCAGCCCGCGCAGAGCCAGTCGGTGCCGTGGGAATCGATGCCGCCGGACTCCGTACCGCCGGAAGCCCAGTCGGCGGCGGACGCCGCGGCGGAGCCGGTCAATCGAGGATCGAGTCGACGGCCCTCTCGATGATCCGGGCACAGGCCCGGTACTGACGCAGTGGTGCGCCGATCGGGTCGGCCAGGTTGTCGGCGCGATTGGGCTCACTCGAGTCCAGGCCGTCCAGCGCGGCGTCGATCAGCTCGGAGGCCGGTCGGGTCCCGTTACCCCGCCGCCGCCCGGCCAACCGCGCGAACTGAAGCAGGGTGAAGGTCCGGCGCTGCACCTCCGGTGCCGCGGCGACGATCAACTCCCGGTGCCGGTGCTCGGCCGTCAAGATCAAGTCGGCCTCGTCGATCATGGTCCGGTCAAGTTGTCGGCTGCGCCAGCCGCGGGCCGAGATCCCCAGTTCGCTGAGGATCCGGGCCGCGTCGAGCTGCATCTTCGTGCCCGTCGTGGCATGGGTGCCGGCCGACGAGATCTGCCAGCCGCGATCCGTCTCGGAAAGCCGTTGGCGCAGGATATGCTCTGCCATGGGAGACCGGCACTGGTTGGCCGTACAGACCATGAGAACTGCGAACGACTCAGTCATCGGACGGCACCCCCGGCAGCACGGCCACCGGACCCGATCCAGAAGACTCCACGGGTTGATTCTCGCTGCCCTGTTGGCGACGGTGAGCGGCGGGCTGGTGGTGGCCGGCCGCGGCGCCGCGCTGGCGGAGCAGGTCCCGGTCGGCTCGCTGCCCGTGGGTGAGGCTGTGTACGAGGTCCCGCCGGGTGCGATCTTCGTCGCGCCGACCGGCGACGATGCGGCACCCGGGACCGAGACCGAGCCGGTCCGACGACTCGATCGGGCCGCCCGGATCGCGCCGGACGGAGCGACCATCGTGCTCCGCGCGGGCGACTACACCGAACAGGTCCACCTGGATCAGGGTAAGCGGCTGACCATCCAGCCTTTTCCCGGCGAGGCGGCCTGGCTGGACGGCAGTGCGGTGCTGACGATCTGGCAGGCAACCGCGGACGGCTGGGTGGCACCGCTGCCGGCCGAGTTCGACTCCTCCGCCAGTCACCATCAGGGCTCGGACGCGGGCGGCTTCGTCAACCCGAAGTTTCCGATGGCGGCCCACCCCGACCAGGTCTTCGTCGACGGCGAACCACTGATCCAGCTGCCGGCCGGCGCCCGGCCGGGACCGGGCGAGTTCTCCGTCGACTACAGCACCGATCGGCTGGTGATCGGCATCGACCCGGCCGGGCATGAGGTCCGGGCCAGCGTGCTCGGCCGGGCGATCATCGCGGCCGGTCCGGTGCACCTGCGCGGGATCGGCATCCGCCGCTATGCCACTTCGCTGCCGGAGATGGGCACGCTCTATCTCGGCGGTCAGGCCGGCGGCAGCGTGCTGGAGAACCTGGTTGTCGAGGACAACGCGACCCAGGGCATCTCGGTCGGCATCGGCGATGTGACGATCGATCAGGTCACCTCCCGGAACAACGGCATGGTCGGCATCCACGCCGCCTACGCGGACGGCTTGGTGATCAAGAGTTCGCTGATCACCGGCAACAACACCGAGCACTTCAACGCGGCCCCGGCGGCGGCCGGGATCAAGATCGGCCGGACCCGCGGGGCGACGGTCGACAGCAACCAGATCCAGGACAATCACGGCATCAACGGGGTCTGGCTGGACGAGAGTGTCGTCGGCTTCTCGATCACCCGAAACGTCGTCCGGGCAGCGAATGCGCCCACCGGGATCCTCGCCGAACTGTCCGACACCGGCCTGATCGCCGGCAACGAGGTCGCCGGTCCGAAGGAGGGGATCACCATCTACAACACGGGCCGGGTGACCGTGGCCAACAACCTGATCAGCGCCACCTCGGTCTGGGATGTCGGGCTGACCCAGGACGAACGCCGGCAGGCGAACCACGCAGTCGGCCGCGACCCGCGGCAACCGGTGCCGGACCCGACCTGCCCGTGGCAGCTCGCCGACATCACGGTGATCAACAACGTCTTCGCCGGCCACCCCGACCGGTCCCCTGAGGGGTTCCAGTTCTATGCGCTGGACAAGCGCACCCGGGTGCCCGTCGACGCGATGAACGTGATCATCAACGGCAACCTGTTCAGCACCCCGGACGGCAAGCGGGGCGAGCGGATGGCCGCCTGGGGCGGCGACGACAACGAGACGATCAAGGTCTTCCAGACCCCGCCCGAGCTGGCCGAGGCCAAGAACAAGTCCTGGACCAACCGGCTGACCAGCAGCGCCCGGCCTGCCCCGGCGGAGTTGGCCCAACTCGCCGACTCCGCCGTGCCGCTGCCCGAAGACGTGGCGACCGCGCTCAATCTGCCGGTCGGTACGAAGCTGATCGGCCCTGCCGGCTAGGCCGCTGACTGAGATCAGAACGCCCCGCGCTTCGCAACGACCGCGAAGAACGTCTTCCAGATGATCAACAGATCCAGCGTCAGGGTCCAGTTCTCCACGTAGCGCAGATCGAGCCGGACGGTCTCCTCCCAGCTGAGCAGGGAGCGTCCGCTGACCTGCCACAGCCCGGTCAGCCCCGGCGTGACCAGCAGCCGGCGACGGGCATGGTGCTCGTACGCCTCGACCTCGGCCTGCAGCGGCGGCCGCGGACCGACCAGCGACATCGAGCCGGCCAGCACGTTGAACAACTGGGGCAGCTCGTCCAAGGAGTAGCGACGCAGGAATCTGCCGATCCTGGTGATCCGCGGATCGTCCTGCAGCTTGAACATCAGCCCGACCTCCGGATGGTCGGCGCGCAGCGCGGCCAACCGCTCCTCGGCATCGACGTGCATCGACCGGAACTTCCACATGGTGAAGGTGCTGCCATCCAGCCCGACCCGGGTCTGCTTGAAGAAGACCGGGCCGCGGTCGTACAGCTTGATCGCGACCATGATCGCGACCATCAGCGGACTGATGATCACCAGGCCGAAGCCGGTCATGAACAGGTCCGCGCCGCGCTTGACCAGCCGCCGCCAGCCGGTGAAGTGCGGCTGTTCGATCTGCAGCAACGGCAGCCCGACATGCGGCCGGATGTGCATCCGCGGGCCGGCCACCTCGACCAGGCCGGGGTGCACCAGCAGCTCGGTCCGGACGCCTTCCAGCGACCAGGCCAGCCGGCGCAGGTAGTCCCGGCTGGTCTTTTCCCCGGTGGTCACGGCGACCGCGTCACAGGCGAGGTCACGGGCCAGCCGCGGCGCCTCGTCGAGATCGCCGAGCACCGGCAACCCGAGATCGCGGGCCAACTGCACCTCCGCGGCCGGCACGCAGACGCCGACCATCTGTAGACCGGCGTGGGCCTCGCGTTTCAGCACCTCGGCCAGCGAATGCACCGATCCGGTGTGGCCGACCAACAGCGCCGCCTTCACGTTGCGGCCGAATCGCTGACTGCGATGCAACACCTTGCGGACCGCAAACCTTCCGATCACGGTCAAGATCACCGCGATCGGCGCAGCGATCAGTATCAGCGCCAGTAGACCGTCGATCTGCCGCAGTTCGGCGAGCACGGCCGACAGCACGATGACCGCGATGCCGGCCCGTGCCACGGCCTGCATTTCTTCGCTGCCGACTCCGATGTGCTGCCGCAGATAGCCGCGGCCGAGCGCGATCGTCAGCGGCCACACAACCACCGCGACGGCGGCCAGTACACCCCACATCGCCAGCTCGTCGTCCAGGTCGAGCACGGCCCTGGTGACCAGCACGACCGTCGCGCCGATGCCGGCGTCAAGCAGCACCAAGCCGGCGAGATACCGCCTGCTCCAGGCTTCGAACCGCGGCGCCCGCCGCGGAACTGTCTGTGACTCAGGTGCGACAACCGTTGCCCCGAGCCCTTGTTTTTCGGGCGCATACAAGCGCTCGATAACACTCATGTTCCCCCAACTTTCCCCCGAAAGCCCCCGCCCGTCCCCCGACGGGCCACACTGCCAAGAGATCCGGACGTTCGCACGGCCACGGCCACCGACCGCGGAATCCGCGGGGGCCGTACAGCTGAGAAACGCCTGAGCGAATCCCCCGAATCTCTAGGCGACTGCAGCGTAACCTGAGATCGGGACTTTGGTCGAGAGTACGAGAAATTTCGAAGAACAGGGGAGCGTACGGTGGTCGGACGGCCAGGGCACGAAGTCCCTCGGCTTGTTCCGTCGGGCATCCGGACGGGGTGGGGGGCGTCTACGGATTGCCCCGCGGTCGGTCCGACCACCGTACGCAGCCTGCGGACTCGTTGAAGGCCCCCGAACAGTCACCCGACCTCGCGCCGTCACCGGCTGAGATCGGGGAAACCGCCGCGCGACGAACGCGCCGTGAGCAGCGGGTCGACCGTGTGATCGCGTGCTGCGATCCCGACCCAAAGCCCTGCGATGAATCTCCCCCGAGTCTTGCGCGATCCGATGGCGAACCACCGGATCACTGCGGCTCGGTCTGCAGCCGGCCGACTTTGATATCGGTTCGGTCACGGACCTTGCTGGCTCATCGTAGGCAGAGCGCGGGTCGATCGGCAATCCGGCCCAGCGGGGGCGTCCCGCGGACCGATCACCTGACAGCTGCTTCGAGTCTGCTCCAGCTCGCCTATTTCGAAAGTGGGTGCATCTGCGCCAGATGATCGGGAGACGCGATCGCCGCCCTATTTTCAGCCAGGAGCGGGCGCCAACCAGGTGGGACTGCGGCTAATCCGCCGCGATCGGGACCACCACGATGTCCGTGACGGTCCGCCGGGAGTAGTCCTTGGTCTCGGAATCTCCCGATCCCGAGGAGGATTCGAGCAGCAGCTCGTACCGCATCCGGAGCGTGAGCGTGGTCGATCCCGGGATCAGGCCCGGGATGAAGAACTCCTGCCGGTACGACGCGGGATCGGAGACCAGGAAGCCCGGGTCGATCGCCGCCTCGTCGGTCAGCGGCTGCGGTGGATCGACTTCGCCCGTCTCGTCCCGCGCGTCGAGGGTGATGGTCAGTTTCGACAGGTAGATCTTCTGCTTGGGTTCGTCGCCGGCCATGCTGGCGGTCGCGGTCACCCCGATCGGCTTGGTCGCTGACGCGGTCCACTCGGCGATCGGCAGCGAGGTCGCGTAGTTGACGCGGACCGCGACGTCGCCGCTGCTGAGTTTGCGGCTGAGCTTGCCGGACTTCAGGTCGTTCCTCGGCTCCTTCGCCTTCTCCGGCGGATCGTCCGACGACGTACCGGTGGACGGTGCGGACTGGCTGCCCGAGGGCGGACGGCTTGCTTGCGGGGTCGGCCCGGGTTGCGTACAGCCGGTCAGCAGGGCCAGCAAGATGATCATGATCGAGAGCCTCGACGAGGACATGGCTGATGCTCCTTCGCGATGTGCCTCGCCGGCGATCGCGCCGCAGCGCCATCCCGCCTGGCCGAACCGCCCCCCTGACAGTCCCGCACACACCTCGATCAAGATCATAAGCTGAAATTTCCGGGTCCGTGGCCGTTGCCGAAAGAGTTGGATCTTTACCTGGAGCGCGGGTTCGGTGGCAAGAAGCAAATATCACGATTTGGTATCGGACCGGTGCGCCCAGGGGTCGCGGAGTTAGATTGCTTCTGCTTGACGGCCAGGCGCAGCGCCGCGGTTGATCGTCAACGGGGGAGCAGGTCCGCCGCGACGGGCCATCGGGGGATATCGGGGGAATTCTCATGGAACGACCCGTTAATTGTGCACGCGCAAAAACGGTCGATCGCTGGTTCGGTGGGGCAAAGCCATCGCTGGTCGACCGTATTTGCGGCGGCCTGCTCACCCTGGCATTAACCATGATCATGTTGGCTGCCGTGCCACCGCCGGCGGCCGCCGCAGTGTGCACCGGAAACGCGATCGCCTGCGAGAACGAAAAGGCCGGAACTCCGCGCTCGGAGTGGGATATCAACGGCATCGGCGATGAGTCGATTCAGGGTTTTGCCACCCAGATCAGCGTCAATGTCGGATCCCGGATCCAGTTCAAGATCGACACCGACGCGCGGGCCTACACGATCCGCATCTATCGCCTCGGTTTTTATGGTGGTGCCGGCGCTCGTGAGGTGAAGCAGCTCTCACCGAGTGCGACGTTGCCACAGCGCCAGCCGGCCTGTGCGTCGGACCCGGCGACCGAGATCTACGACTGCGGCACCTGGGCGGTCTCGGCGTCCTGGGATGTCCCGGCCGACGCCGTGTCCGGCGTCTACATCGCGCGGCTGATCCGCACCGACACCGGTGGTGACTCACACATCCCGTTCATCGTGCGGAAGGACGGGAACACCTCCGCTGTGTTGTTCCAGACCTCGGACACCACCTGGCAGGCGTACAACAGCTACGGCGGCTCGAATTTCTATCAGGGCAAGGAAAACGGGCGGGCCTACAAGCTCAGTTACAACCGGCCGTTCAGCACTCGCGGCCTGGTCAACGGGCGGGACTATCTGTTCTCCAACGAGTATCCGATGATCAGGTTCCTCGAGTCCAACGGCTACGATGTCTCCTATGTCTCGGGGCTCGACACCCACCTCGATCCGGCGTTGATCACCAAGCACAAGGTGTTCCTCTCGGTCGGCCACGACGAGTACTGGTCGAAGGAGCAGCGGGACCATGTGGAGAGTGCCCGGAACGCCGGCACCAACCTCGCCTTCTTCTCCGGCAACGAGGTGTATTGGAAGACGCGCTGGGCCGCTTCGCAGGACGGTTCCAATACCGCGAACCGGACCCTGATCTGTTACAAGGACACCTGGGCGAATGGCCCGATCGACCCGGTGACAGCGACCGCTACCTGGCGCGATCCGAGGTTCGGAGATCTGGGTCATGGGCCGGAGAACGAGCTGACCGGGACGCTCTATCAGGCGAACTCTGTCGATTTGCCGATCACGGTTAACGCGCAAGAGGGAAAATTGCGCCTCTGGCGTAACACGACGTTGGCCAATCTCTCATCGGGATCGACCGCGCTGGCCGCGCACACCGTCGGCTATGAATCGAATGAGGACCGCGACAACGGTTTTCGACCGCCCGGGCTGATCCGGATGTCGACGACCGTCGGTCCGACCCCGGAACTGCTGCAGGATTTCGGAAACGTCGTGACCTCCGGGACCACGACGCACCATCTGACCCAATATCGAGCGCCGAGCGGCGCCCTGGTTTTCTCGGCCGGAACGATCCAATGGTCCTGGGCCCTGGACGAAAATCATGACGGCCAGGTGGTTCCACCGGATCTACGGATCCGGCAGGCGACCGTCAACATCCTCGCCGACATGGGTGCGCTGGCCAGCACCATCGCGCCCGGACTGACCCGGACCACCACCTCGACCGACACGACGAAGCCGACCAGCACGATCACCGCGCCGGCCAACAACGCCTCGATCGCGTCCGGCACGTTGGTGACCGTCAAGGGCAAGGCCGCCGATGTCGGTGGCAAGGTCGGTGGCGTCGAGGTCTCGGTCGACGGTGGAACGACCTGGCATCCGGCCGAGGGCCGGGACGACTACACCTACACCGGCGTACTGGTCGGCCGCGGCGCCGGTGCGGTCCAGGTGCGGGCGATCGACGACTCCGGCAACCTCCAGTCGACCACGACCAAGATCACCGTCCAGTCGGACTGCCCGTGCACACTGTTCGGCGCGCTGCAGCCGACCACGCCGGCCACGACCGACACCAGTCCGGTCACCCTGGGCACCCGGTTCGTCGCGAAGCAGAACGGGTTCATCACCGGGATCCGGTTCTACAAAGGGCCGGGGAACACCGGCACCCACACCGGGACTCTGTTCAACGCGGCCGGGACGGAGCTCGCCACGGCGACCTTCGCCAATGAGACCCAGTCCGGGTGGCAGACGGTGAACTTCTCGTCGGCCGTCGCGGTCACCTCCGGGCAGGAGTACGTCGCGGCCTACTACGCTCCGAACGGCCACTACGCGGCAGATGCGCGGTTCTTCTCCTACCAGGGCCACAGCTCGGGCGTGATGACCGCGCCCGGTGGCCAAGACCCGAAGAACGGCGTCTTCGCCGACAAGGTCGCCTTCCCACGGGAGAGCTTTCTGCAGAGCAACTACTACGTCGACGCGGTCTTCTCCGCGACCGACACCACTCCGTTGGCCGTCACCACGGTCAGCCCGCTCGGTGGCCAGACCTCGGTGCCGTCGGACTCTCCGCTGACGGTCAACTTCTCCAGGGACGTCGATCCGGCCACGGCCAGCCTGACCCTGCTCGATGCCGAGAACCGGCCGATCCCGGGCACGCTGACCCGGGACACGGCGCGGCGGTTCACCTTCCGGCCGACGCAGAGCCTCGCACCCAGCACGAAGTTCACGGCCACGATCACGGCCAAGACGACCGACGGTCAGTCGATCCCGGCGCCGTACCAGTGGTCGTTCACCACCGCGCAACCACCGTCCGCGCCCGGCAACTGCCCGTGCCGGCTGTACGACGACTCCGACTCCCCGGCCGCGGCGCCGGAGAACGATCGCGAGCGACTCCAATTGGGCGTCGCCTTCCGCTCCGGGGTGAACGGCGTGATCAGCGGCGTGCGCTTCTACAAGGCCGCGGCGAACACCGGTCAGCACGAGATCGCACTGTGGACGGCCGACGGGACCCGCCTGGCGACCGCCACCGTGACCAATGAGAGCACCGCCGGCTGGCAGACGGCCGAGTTCGCCAGCCCGGCGCCGATCACCAAGAACGTCACCTACATCGCGTCCTACACCTCGCCGAACGGGATCTATTCGGCACAGGGCAACGGCCTGGCCGCGCCGCGCGTCCGGGAACCATTGCGCACCGACGAACGGGCCGGCCGATACCGCTACGGCGATGGTGCTCCGTTGTCGCTGTCCGACACGAATTACTACGTCGACCCGGTCTTCAACACCGCACCGGACGCGAAGCCGGTGGTGCAGACCGTATCGCCGGGTAACGATGCGCGGTCGGTGCCGGTGACGACCCAGATCAGGGTCACCTTCGAGAGCCTGATCCGGCCCGGCTCGGCGAAGATCGTGGTCACCAATCCGGCCGGGACGGCGGTAGCGGGCACGGTTGCCACCGAGGCATCGACCTCGGCGGTGACCTTCACCCCGACCTCGGCCCTGCAGCCCGGCACCAAATACACGGTGACGGTCAGCGGAGCGCGCAGCCTGTCCGGCGTGCTGATGGCCGCGCCGCACACGACGACGTTCACCACCGGTGGCGCCGACGCCTGCCCCTGCTCACTGATGGACACCACCAGCGTGCCGGTGATCGCCGACACCGGTGACGACGCCGCGGTCACGCTCGGGTTGCGGTTCCGGGCCACCGTGGACGGGTTCGTCACCGGCCTGCGCTACTACCGATCGGCCGCCAACACGGGCACGCACAAGGGCTCGTTGTGGACGGCGGACGGGGCCAGGTTGGCCACCGTCACCTTTAATGACGGGGCGGCCGGTTGGCAGACGGCCCAGTTCGACACCGCTGTTGCGATCCAGGCCAACACGGAGTATGTCGCCAGCTACTTCGCGCCGAACGGCCACTATGCCGCGGCGAGTGGCTACTTCGACGATCCGGTCGCCAACCCGCCGCTCCAGGCGGTCGGCAGCGGCGGAGTCTTCGGCTACGGCTCGGATCGTTTCCCGGCCGAGAGTTGGCTGAACAGCAACTACTACGTCGACGTCGTGTTCCGGACCGACGACACCTCGGCGCCGGCCGTCGCGACGGTCACGCCGGCGAACGGTGCGACTACCGCGAAGGTGGACACGACGATCAAGGTTCAGTTCCAGCGGGCGATCAATCCGTCGACGCTGCAATTCACCCTGGCGCTGAGCAGCGGCGGAGCCGTCAGCGGCCAGGTCACATACGACGCGGGGACCCGGACCGCGACGCTGAAGCCGGCAATCCCGCTGGCCTATGCGACCTCCTACCGGGCCTCGGTCTCCGCGTCGAGCACGGCCGGTGTGCCGATGGCGAGTCCGCACCAGTGGCAGTTCAGTACGGCAGCCCAGCCGCCGAACGGGCAGACGATCAGTCTGTTCGCGGCCTCGGCGACGCCGCAGACGGCGGCCTGGAACGACAGTGACCAGGTCGAGGTCGGCGTCCGGTTCCAGTCCAGCGTCGCGGGCGTGGTGACGGCGATCCGCTTCTACGCGGGGACCGGCAACACGGGTTCGAAGGTGACGCTGTGGGCCGCGAACGGATCGGTCCTCGGGACCGGGACGACGTCCACCACGACCGGCACCGGCTGGCGCGTAGTCGAGTTGGACACACCGGTGTCGATCACCGCCAACACCACCTATGTCGCCAGCTATCTGGCCACGGCCGGACGCTACGCCGTTACCTCGGGGCAGTTCTCCAGCGGGTTCAGCAACGGCCCGCTGTCGGTCCCATCGGCCGGCGCCGGCTATCGCTATCCATCCGGATTCCCGGCTTCCGCGTCCAGCGCCAACTACTGGGTCGACGTGCTGCTGGTGGTCCCGTAGCGCACCGAGCTCGTCATCGTCAGGCACTCACACTCACACATTGCGGTTCCTGGAAGCCGCTCAAGTCCGGGGGGACACCATCGTGGATCATCGCCAACGCGTCGCGGTCGTCGGCGCAGGCTATTGGGGACCGAATCTGATCCGGAACTTCCGCGGTTCCCCGGCCTGGGAGCTGGTCGCGGTCTGCGACCTGGACGAGGTCCGGGCCCGCCGGGTGGTCGGGGAGAGATCAACGGTCGAGATCGAGACCTCGATCCGCCGGCTGCTGGCCCGGAACGATCTGGACGCGGTCGCGATCGCGACGCCGGCCCGTACCCATGCCGAGCTCGCGTTGGCCGCGTTCGCCGCCGGCAAGCACGTGCTGGTGGAGAAGCCGCTCGCGGAGAGCACTGCGGACGCGGCGCTGATGCTCACCGCGGCCCGGGAGGCCGGGCGGGTGTTGATGATCGATCACACCTACTGCTACACGCCGGCCGCCCGCTACATCCGGGACGTGATCGAGGCCGGCGAGCTGGGTGACGTGCTTTACGTCGACTCCACCCGGATCAATCTCGGCCTGGTCCAGCCCGATGTCAACGTGTTCTGGGATCTGGCTCCGCACGACTTGTCGATCTTGGACTTCGTGCTGCCCGGTGGGCTGCGGCCGGATCAGGTCTCCGCCGTCGGGGCCGACCCGCTGGGAACGGGCCGGGCCTGTGTCGGTTACCTGACCATGCCGCTGCCGACCGGCGGCTCGGCGCACATCAACGTGAACTGGCTGTCGCCGACCAAGATCAGGCAGGTGGTGATCGGCGGTAGCCGGCGCACCCTGGTCTGGGACGATCTCAACCCGCAGCAACGGATCTCGGTGTACGACCGCGGCGTCGACCTGACCGGTCCGGAGGCGGCGGTGACCGAGCGGACCGCGCGGGCGGTGTCGTACCGGATGGGCGACATGGTGGCGCCCGCGCTCGGCGAGCACGAGGCGTTGGCCTCGATGGTCGACGAGTTCGCCGCCGCGATCGTCGAGGGTCGGGAGCCGAGCACCGACGGCGCCGCGGGGATCCGGGTGTTGTCGATCTTGGAGGCCTGCTCTGCCAGTCTCGCCGCGGCCGGCGCACCGGCCGCCGTGGTCGATCAGCTCGCACCGTTGACGATGGCGAGTGTTTGACCATGATCAGCGTGATGAACGTGGACCCGTTGATGATCGACCAGTCCTTGATCGAGGAGCATCGGATGAGCATGATCAGTCCCGTCAACGGCGCCGTGGTGCTGGTAACCGGCGGCGCCGGAACGATCGGGTCGACCCTGGTCGATCAGCTGCTGGCGGCCGGTGCGGCCGAGGTCCGGGTGCTGGACAACCTGGTCCGCGGGCGGCGGGAGAACCTGCCGCTGACCGACGACCGGCTCCGGCTGGTCGAAGGTGATCTTCGCGATGCGGCGTTGGTCGACGACCTGACGGCGGGTTGCCACCTGGTCTTCCACCAGGCGGCGATCCGGATCACCCAGTGTGCGGAGGAGCCGCGGCTGGCGCACGAGGTGCTGGTCGACGGGACGTTCAACGTGGTGGAGGCGGCCAACCGGCACCGGGTGGACAAGATCATCGCCGCGTCCTCGGCCTCGGTCTACGGCGCCGCCGACGAGTTCCCGACCACGGAACTGCAGCATCCGTACCACAACGACACGCTGTACGGCGCCGCGAAGACCTACAACGAGGGCCTGTTGCGGAGCTTCCACACGATGCACGGCCTGCCTTACGTCGCGCTGCGCTACTTCAACGTGTACGGGCCGCGGATGGACGTGCACGGCCTCTACACCGAGGTGCTGGTGCGCTGGATGGAACGGATCGCCAACGGCCAGCCGCCGATGATCTTCGGTGACGGCAATCAGACGATGGACTTCGTCTACACCGCCGACATCGCGCGGGCCAACGTGCTGGCGGCCGTCAGCGATGTCGATCATGGCGTCTACAACGTGGCCGCCGGCACCGAGACCTCGCTGCGGGACCTGGCCGGCACCCTGCTGGCGGTGATGGGATCCGACCTCGAGCTCGAGTTCGGACCACCCCGCGCCGTGAACGGCGTGGCGCGCCGGCTGGCCAGCACCGTCGCCGCGGCAGCGGGATCTCGGCTTCGTCGCCGAGGTGGGGCTGGCCGAGGGACTGCGCCGGCTGGTCGACTGGTGGCGAGCCGAGCAGCACCAGGCCGCGGAAGAGGTGGCCTGATGTCGGCGGAGCCGCGGATCAACGTGATGCTGCCCGAGCTCGGCCAGGCCGAGATCGCGGCGCTGACCGAGGTGATCAACTCCGGCTGGGTGGCCCAGGGCCCGAAGGTCGCGGCGTTCGAGGCCGCCTTCGCCCGCGGCCAGCAGGCGGAGTATGCGGTCGCCGCTTCGTCCTGCACGACGGCGCTGCACTTGGCCCTGATCGTGGCCGGGATCGGTCCGGGTGACGACGTGGTGATGCCGTCGTTCTCGTTCATCGCGACCACCAACGCGGCTCGGTACGTCGGCGCCCGGCCGATCTTCGCCGATGTGGACGCCGGCACCGGCAATGTCACGGCCGAGACGGTCGAGCGGGTGTTGACCAAGCGGACCCGAGCGGTGATCGCGGTCGACCAGGGCGGAGTCCCGGTCGACCTTGATCAACTCCGGAAACTGTGCGACCCACGGGGCATCGTGGTGGTCGAGGACGCCGCCTGCGCGGCCGGCTCGACCTATCAGGACCGGCCGGTGGCCGCGACCGCGGCCGTCGCCGCCTGGTCGTTCCACCCGCGCAAGATCATCACCACCGGCGAAGGCGGGATGCTGACCAGCCAGCACCAGGACTGGGCCGACCGGGCGCGGCGGCTGCGCGAGCACGCGATGAGCGTCTCGGCCGCGGATCGGCACGGCTCGGTGCTCGCTCCCGCCGAGACCTATCTGGAGGTCGGCTACAACTTCCGGATGACCGATCTGCAGGCCGCGGTCGGGCTGGTCCAGCTGGACCGGCTGCCGGACCTGATCCGGCGCCGGCGGGAGCTGGCCGCGGTCTATGCCGGTGCGCTGGCCGGGGTCGACGGGCTGCGTCCGGTGGCCGATCCAGCCTGGGGCACCTGCAACTTCCAGTCCTACTGGGTCGAGGTCGGGCCGGCCTACCCGCTCGGCCGGGACGAGCTGCTGGCCCGGCTGGCCGAGCGCGGGATCTCGGCCCGGCGCGGGATCATGACCGCGCACCGGCAGCCGCCGTACCGCGAGCTCGCCTCGGCGCCGCTGCCGGCTTCCGAGCAGCTCAGCGATCACACCGTGATCCTGCCGCTCTATCACCGGCTGACCGAAACGGAGCAGGATCGGGTGATCAGTGTCCTGACCGATCCTGGACGGCCCTGATGGCCGAGTTGATCATCGTCTCCGCCGGCGGGCTGGCACGGGAGGTGCTCGCCTCACTACGACGATCGCCGGCGGCGGGTGCGCGGCTCTCGTGGACGACGATCCGGCGCTCGCCGGCCAGGTCATCCACGGCGTCCCGGTGCTCGGCCCGACCGACGAGATCGCGGCGCATCCGGACGTCGAGGTGGTGGTCGCCGTCGGTCGCGGCCGAGTCCGGCGGCCGCTCGTCGCCCGGCTGCGGAGCTTCGGCGTCGGCGAGGGTCGATTCGCGACGATCATCGATCCGTCGGTGATCGTGCCGGAGACCTGCACCGTCGGCCGGGGCAGCATCCTGCTGGCCGGAACCGTGCTGACCTCGGACGTGACGATCGGTGAGCACGTCGTGATCATGCCCCGGGTGACGCTGACCCACGACGACGTGATCGAGGACTTCGCGACGTTGTGCGCGGGAGTTTCGCTCGGTGGCCGGGTGCGGATCGGCGAGGCCGCTTACCTCGGCATGAACGCCGGCGTGCGGGAAGCTGCATCGTCGGCGCGGAGGCGACGCTGGGGATGGGTGCGGCCGCGATCACCGATCTGCCGGCCGGCGAGGTGTGGGCCGGCGTGCCGGCCCGGCTGCTGGAGCACCGGGCTCCGTTGAGCCGAGTGTTGGGAGGGCGCTGAACCATGCGGGGAGCTGAAGTGCGATGGTGAGGTTCCACCGACCGGTGCCGCTGACCCGGCGACCGCGGGCCAGCGTCGTGGTCCCGTGCTACAACTACGGCCGCTTTCTGCCGGAGTTGATCAGCGGCCTGCTCGATCAGCCCGGCATCGACGTGGACGTGTTGATCGTCGACGACGCCTCGCCGGATGGCAGCGGCGAGGTCGCCGAGGCCCTGGCCGCCGACGAGCCGCGGGTCTCGGTGCTCCGGCACGCCACCAATCGCGGCCACATCCAGACCTACAACGACGGCCTGGCCGCGGTCACCGGCGACTACGTGGTGCTGTTGTCCGCCGACGATCTGCTGCCGCCGCAGGCACTGACCCGGCCGTGGCTCTGCTCGAGTCGCAACCACGGGTCGGGCTGGTCTACGGGTTCGCCCGGTCGTTCAGCGGCACTCCGCCGGCGGCGGTGTCGAAGCTGCGCAACTGGAGCGTCTGGAGCGGCCGGGAGTGGCTCGGCCTGTCCCTGCGGCAGGCCCGGTGCTTCATCTCCTCGCCCGAGGTGGTGATGCGACGAGAGGCCCTGGTCCAGGTCGGCGACTACGATCGGCGGCTGCCACATTCGGGTGATCTCGACCTCTGGCTGCGGACCGCCCTGCACTGGGACATTGGCCGGGTCAACGGTCCGGACCAGGCGCTCTATCGGGTGCACGACGCCAACATGCACCTGACCATCTACGCCGGTTGGCTGACCGATCTGCAGGAGCGACGGACGACCTTCGACCTGCTGTTCGACGTGCATGCACCGGACCGGGCCGACGTCACTGCCCTCCGGCCGGTGGCACGGCGGGCGCTGGCCGGGAGTCGCTGCGGCGGGCCCTGCGCGGGCACCGGGACGGGGCCCCGCGGAGCATGGTCCAAGATCATCTCGACTACGCGCTGGAGACCGACCCGGAGGTCCGGTCCAGCGCGCTCTGGCAGGTCTGTGAGCTGGGCCCGATCAGCGGTCGGGCGTTTCCGGCGGTGGCGGCGCGGCGGTTCGCCTCGAAGGTGCGGCATCACCTCGGCTGGCGGTTCGAGCGGCGGTACGGCACATGACCGCCACCCTGGAGCCCGCCACCCAGGGGCCCGAGACGCCGTCGATAGCCGCCGGGGTGCGCCGTGGTCTCGGCTGGAGCACGATCAGCAACCTGCTGCTGCGGGTCGGCAACTTCGGGGTCAGTCTGATCATGGCTCGGCTGATCGCACCGGATCAGTTCGGTGTCTTTGCGGTCGCCCTGACGGTGTGGAGCGTGCTCGGCACGATGGCCGAGTTCGGTCTCGGCTCGGATCTGGTCCGGGCCAAGGATCCGCAGCGCCGGATCCCGACCGTGGCGACGATGGGCCTGCTCACCAGCGGCGTCCTGGCTGCCGCGATGGCCCTGGCGGCGGGGCCGATCGGCGCGGCGTTCGAGTCGCCGGAGTCGGAGCCGGTGATCCGGGTGATGGCGCTCGGCATGGTCGCGTTCGGTTTCACCATCGTCCCGGCGGCGATGCTGCAGCGCGCGTTCAAGCAGGGCACGATCTTCGCGGTCAACGGCAGCGGGTTGGTCGTCTCCACCTCGGTGATGACCGTGCTGGCCGTGCTCGGCCACGGCCCGATGGCCCTCGCAATCGGCCAGCTCTGCGGCCAGCTCGCCACCGCGATCGGCTTCTATCTGGTCACCCGGATGCCGCTGCGGCTCGGCTTCGATCGCCGGATCGCCGCTGAGTCGGCGGCCTTCTGTCTGCCGCTCGCGTCGGCCAACCTGCTCTCCTGGTTGTTGATCAGCCTCGACAATCTGGTGGTGGCCCGGACGCTCGGCCCGGTCGAGCTCGGCCTCTACGCGTTGGCGTTCAACGTGTCGTCCTGGCCGATGAACGCGGTCGGCCAGTCGATCCGGGTGGTCGCGCTGCCCGCCTTCGCCCGGCTCGAAACCCGGGCCGAACAGGGCCGCGCCCTGGCCGTGGTCACCGGACCGATCTGGGCGGTCGGGTTGCTGCTCGGGATCGGCCTGGCGACGTTGGCCGGACCGGCGATCGGCCTGCTCTACGGTGATCGTTGGCGGCCCGCGGCGGCCGCGCTGGTCGGGCTGGCCCTGTTCGGCGCGGTGCGGGTGATCTTCGACCTGTTCGCCACCTATCTGATCTCGCTCGGCGCGACCCGCCCGGTGCTGCTGGTCCAGGTCTGGTGGCTGTTGATCATGGTGCCGGGCATGATCGCCGGTGTATCCTGGCTCGGCCTGGCCGGCGCCGGGCTGAGTCACCTGGTGATCGCCGTGATCTTCGTCCTGCCCGCCTACCTCTTCTGCCTGCACCGGGTCGGCGCCAGTCCGGCGGCGATCTGCGGTCCTGTCTGCCACCCCTGCTGGTGGCGGCGCCGACCGCCGCCGTCCTGCTGGGCCTGACCCGGCTCGGCCTGCCGGATCTCGCGGCGCTCGTCGTCGGTGCGGTGGTGGGGCTCGCACTCTTTGCCGTACCACTGCATCGCTGGTGGCTGCGGCGACTTCGCTCACTCGGTCCGGTCAGCACGGCCGCGACCAGCACGATCACATCATCAACGGGGGCTTGATCATGACTTTGGACTTCACACCGGACGTGGCGCTGGATCAGCCGGTGCCGTTCCTCGACCTGGCACTCAACCACGCCGAGATCGCCACCGAGGTGGGGGACCGATTGGCCGAAATCATGGCCAGTTCGTCGTTCGTCCTCGGTCCGCAGGTGGCTCGGTTCGAGCAGGAGTACGCGGCGTTCTCCGGCACCGGGCACTGCATCGGTGTCGGCAACGGCACCGACGCGATCGAGTTGGCGCTGCGGGCCGCCGACGTCGGCCCGGGGGACGAGGTAATCATTCCGGCGAACATGTTCGTGGCGACCGCGGAGGCGGTGCTGCACGCCGGCGCCACCGTGGTGCTGGCCGACTGCGGCGCGGACTATCTGCTCGATCCGGCCCGGGTGGCGGAGCGGCTGACCCCGCGGACCAGGGCGGTGATCGGCGTCGACCTGTACGGTCAGGTCGCCGACTTCGGCGGGCTCCGGACCGCGGTCGACGACGACATGCTGCTGTTCGAGGACGCAGCCCAGTCCCAGGGCGCGGCCAGGTTCGGCCAGCCGGCCGGCTCGTTCGGGGTGGCGGCGGCAACCAGCTTCTATCCGGGCAAGAACCTCGGCGCGTACGGCGATGCCGGCGCGGTCACCACCGACCAGGCCGAGATCGCCGCCCGGGTCCGGGCACTCCGCAACCATGGCGGGGTGGAGCGCTATCAGCACGACGAGCTGGGGCTGGAACTCGCGGCTCGATTCGATCCAGGCCGCCGTGTTGTCGATCAAGCTGCGCAAGTTGCCGGACTGGAACGAGGCCCGCCGGGCCGCGGCCGACCGCTACCGCGAGCTGCTGGCGGAGCATCCGGTGGTGGGGCTGCCGGTGACGGCGGCAGGCAATCTGCCGGTCTGGCACCTGTTCGTGATCACGGTGCCGGACCGGGATCGGGTGCTGGCCGAGCTCGCCGCGGCCGGCATCGGGGCCGGGATCCACTATCCGGCACCGATCCATCGGGTGAAGGCGTTCGCGGGCTACTTCGCCGAGCCGGAGTCGTTCCCGGTCGCCGAGGCAGCAGCCGAGTTGATCTTGTCGCTGCCGATCTTCCCCGGCATCACTGCCGCACAGCAGGAACGCGTCGTCGACGTCCTGGCGAAGGCACTGCGATGAGCGTCCCGTCGGTGGCGCCACCAGCCGGACTGATCCGGGCCCTTCGTGTGGCCGGCAAGGGGTGCGGGAGGTGCGCCGGTCCGGCCTCGGTGCCACGGCGCAGCGGACGATCCGGTTCGCGTACCGGCGGCTCGGCGCGGACTCAGCGGAGATTCCGCTGCTGCCACAGGACATCGCCGACTCACGCGTCCTGAAGCTGGCGATGCCGGGAAGCGCGCGGATCCGTGGCAGCAGTCTGACCATCGGCTGGGTCGCGAGTCCGCCGTCGCTCGGATCGGGCGGACACACCACGATGTTTCGGATGGTGTCGGCGCTGGAGGAGGCCGGACACCGCTGCGTGATCTTCCTCTACGACCGGCACGGCGGCGATGTTGCGCAACATCGCAAGATCGTCCAGCAGGGTTGGCCGTCGGTGCGGGCGGAGGTACGGGATGCGGCCGACGGAATCTCGGGTGTGGATGCGGCGATCGCGACCGGCTGGGAATCGGCCCATGTGCTCGCCCGGCGAGGCGAGGGACCATGCACCGACTCTATTTTATCCAGGACTACGAGCCATACTTCTATCCACACGGTCCGGAGTACGCCTTGGCCGAGGACTCCTACCGCTTCGGGTTCCGGTGCATCGCGCTGGGCAACATGGTGGCCACGGCGTTGCGGACTGAGGTCTGCATCGACCCTGAGGTGACGCCCTTCGGCTGCGACACTGATGTCTACCGGCTGTGCCAGCGGGGCCGCGAACCGGTGTCGTCTGTTACGCCCGGCCCGGGAATCCACGACGCGGATACTGGCTCGGCAGCCTGGCACTGGCCGAGTTCCAGCGAAGGCACAACGACGTCCCGATCCACGTCTACGGCGACGCCCCGAAATCGCTCCCGTTCCAGGCGATCCGCCATGGGCGATTGACGCCGGTTGCCCTGACGCGTTGTACAACAGGTGCATCGCCGGCTTGGCCTTGTCGTTCACGAACATCTCTCTCGTGGCCGAGGAGATGTTGGCGGCAGGGACGATCCCGGTGATCAACGACGCGCCGGAGGCTTGGGCCGACCTGCCGAACGATCATGCTCGGTGGGCCAGCCCGAATCCGCTGGCTGTCGCCGATGCGCTCTCGGCGATCGTCGAGACGAACAATGACGATCGGGCCATCGCTGCCGCGGGCTCGACCAGGCGGACCTGGCGCCGGCCCAGGCCGATCTGTTCGTGTGGTGGAGGAGGAAGTCTATGGACGACAACTCGTCTCGTGAACGCGAAGCACCTCGGGGAATCTATCTCTCCGACGTGCTGGGGATGCTGCGCCGCCGCTGGCTGGTGGTGTTGGTGGGCATGGCGCTGGTCATCGGCGCCATGAGTGCCGCTACCTGAAGGCGCCGACGAGCTATCAGGCCACCGGCCAGCTGTTGCTGCTGTTGCCACCGCAGGCGAGCGGCAGCGATTCGCCGACCAATCCGTGCCTCAATCTCGATCGGGTCTGGCGACCGCGGCGGCGTTGATCGCGTCGACGATGAACGCGTCGGAGTCGCAGCGCTTGGTGGCCGAGGCCGGGCACACGGCTAGCTACGCGATCGCGCTGAGCCCGGAGACCGGCCACTGTGGTGATCACGACCGAAGGCGCCGATCCGCAGCAGGCGATCGGCACTCGGGACGAAGTGATCCGGCGGCTGCAGGCCGAGCTGGAGCGGATCCAGAACGAGGAGAATGCGCCACGGCGCAAGTTGATCCACACCCGGACCAACGGCACCTTCAACGAGGCGGAGGTGCCCACTGGTGACCGGACCCTGCAGTCGCCGCGGTCGGCGCAGTCGGGATGGTGCTGACCCTGATGGTCGTCGTCGGCTGGGACCGGTGGCGGGCAGCGCGGCGCGCCGACCCGGACCGAGCGGCAGGCGGCGCGGAGGAAGGGCGCCGAGGGGGATGCCGACCCCGATCCGCAGGACGAGTTGAAGAGGGATCCGAGGCGACGATCCGATCGAGGCGCCGGCCGAGGCCTGCCGGGCGCTGGATCGCTTCCTGCGAAGGTCCCGCCGGCCGGGATCGACGACCCGGACACCGGAATCGACCAAGATCACGAGGACAACGAGGACGAAGAAGATACCCGCCGGACCGGACGCTGGTGACTGCGGGATCATGGTTCGGGTCGCCGTTCAGGCCGCCTGGTCCCGGTTGGTTGCCTGGGGCCGGGCCAGGGGCGAGTCGCTGCCGGCGGTGATCTTCGTCATCGGCTACGTCGGGCTGCGGCTGTGCATCCCGTCGCAACTGGTCTTCAGGCCGTTGGGATCGGCGGGTTCGCCGGCGTCGCTGTGGGGGACCTGCGCCCTGATGTGGTGGATCGTGGCGACGGTGCGCGGTACGAACCCGATCCGTGGCCTGACCGGGATCCGGATCGGATTCGGTCCCCTGACGCTTGCTGTGCTGACCGCCTATGCCGCCGGGAACCTGATCGGATGGTATGCGCCACCGAGTATCCGCCAGGCCACCGACGAGTTCTGGACCCTGCTCCCGTCACGGTCGGGGAGATCACCGCGACGATGATCTCAGCCGCCGATCGCGGACTGCTGTCCTTCGCCGGCTGGCTGGGCATCCTGATGGTCACGGCCGACGGTCTGCGCTCCCGCGCCGACCTTGGGCTGTTGACGAAGTGGATCGTCCGATTCGGAGCCTTCGTGGCGCTGCTGGATCATTCAGTATTTCACCGGATTTGACATCGCCGGGCTGTTCCGGATCCCGGGACTGACGGCGAACTCCGAGTTCGGTGAGGTGATCTCCCGATCGGTGGTGAACCGGGTTTCCAGCACGGCGACGCACCCGATCGAGTTCGGCGTGACGATGGCCGCGTTGCTTCCGTTGACGTTGCACCACAGCCTGCACGCCCGCGGCGACGGTCGAAGTCTGCGCGCTTGGATCCCGACCGTTCTGATCTGCGCCGCCATTCCGATGTCGGTGTCCCGCTCGGGGATCCTCGTCGCTGCCGTCGCCGTTCTGGTGCTCTTCCTCGGCTGGCCCCGCGGCTGGCGGCTGCGGGCGTTGATCGTGCTGCCCTTCGCTGCCGTGGGGATGCGGCTGCTGGCGCCCGGTCTGCTGGGTACGATCGGGTCGCTGTTCGCGAACTTGGATGCCGATCCCAGCGTCTCCGGCCGAACCGACGACTACGCCGTGATCTTGGGCCTCTTCGCGGAGAACCCGATCTTCGGGCGCGGCCTGTTCACCTTCGTGCCGCGGTACTACCGGATCCTGGACAACCAGCTCTGATGATCTTGATCGAACTGGGCGTCGTAGGCCTGATCGCGACCGTCATCGCTGTCGGGGCGGCGGTCTTCGGCGCGCTCGGGGCCCGGTGTCGCACCAGGGATCCACTGCTGCGGCACCTTTCGCTGGCCATCGCGGCATCGATCATTGGGCTCGTGGTCAGCTACGCCACCTTCGACGCCTGGGGCTTTCCGATGACCGCGGGTCTGAGCTTCCTACTCTTCGGCATGGCTGGCTGCGCGGCGAATCTGGCCCGACGCGAGCAGTTGGACCTGACGCCAGATCGACCGAAGGAGATCGAGGCCATGGGGGAATCAGGAGTGGGGACACGGACATGAATGATCATCGAGAGGAGCGAGTGGCCATCTGCGTGGTCACCTACAACAGCGCGGATCAGTTGGCCGGCCTGATTGACTCCATACCAGCGGGTGCCGGCGACGTTCCGTGGCAGCTCGTCATCGCGGACAACGCGTCGAGCGACGACACCGTGGTGATGGTCCGGCGGCTGGCGCCGGACGCCCGACTGGTCCAGGTCGGCCGGAACGCGGGCTATGCGGCGGGGATGAACGCGGCGACGCGGGCAGCCGACCCGTTCACTGCGGCTCTGGTGCTCAACCCGGACGTTCGCCTCGACCCGGGCTGTCTGCCCGAGCTGCTGGCCGCGATCCGCGAGCCAGGGGTCGGCATCGCCGTGCCGCAGTTGACCGACGCCGCCGGTCAGTTGATCTTGTCCCAGCGACGGGAACCGACGGTGATCCGTGCTTTCGCCGATGCGCTGATCGGCGCCGACGTGCCGGCCGGACCGCTCGCTTCGGCGAGGTGGTCAGCGACCCGGCCCGCTACCTCGAGGCTGCGTTGATCGACTGGGCCGAGGGATCGACGCAGTTGATCACCGCTGAGTGTCTTCGGTCCTGTGGACCCTGGGACGAGTCATTCTTCCTCTACTCCGAGGAGACCGAGTTCGATCTTCGGGCCGGTGATCATGGCTTCGCCGTCCGGTACGTGCCGACCGCGCGAGCTGTCCATCTGGAAGGCGATTCCGCTGGATCTCCCGGACTCTGGTCACTGCTTGTCCTGAACCGGATCCGGCTGTTCCGACGCCGCAACGGCCTCCCTCGCGCGGTCGCCTTTTGGTGGGCGGTGGTGCTCCGCGAGGCGAGCCGCGCGCTCCTCGGCCGGGCCACCAGCCGGGCGGCACTGCCCAGACTCGTCGACCCTTTCCGGCTCCGGCATCTGCTCGCGCTGTCCGGGCGCCGCCAGTTGGGCCAGGCGGATGGGCGGCTTCGTCGCTGCGGGATCTGCCGCCGCCAGGCGGCGTTACCGAGATCAACGATCCAACCGGAGGAAAGACGATGACGGACAGGGCTGTGGAGACCGCCCCCAGGCGAATATCGAGGCCGCTCGGCGGCTCGCTTACTCCTGACCGGAAAGGAGGCGGCGCTGGTCGATGCCTGGTGGAACCTCGGCGCGGCCGGTCCCACCATGGGATCAAGCGAGACCGGGACGGCTGAAGAAGCACGGCAGCGGTTCCTCCGGCCCTTGGCCCGCCTACTCATCGGAGGGCTCGGCGGCTCCGATGATCACGCCACGGTATATCTCGATGAGCGACTGCGTTATGTTGCCGACGGCCTGTCCCCGCAGGACCGGCGGTCATTGTTCCTCGATCACCTCGCGATCGAGATTCCGGCAATTGCACAGTTGGTGACGGTGATCAATTTGATCCGGAGATCGCGCGCGAGATTCTCACGGGTTTCCATGCCCCGTTGACCGATCGACAGGAGCCCAAGGTCAAGGTCCTGTTCATTGGCGACCGCCTTTCGTCGAGACGCGCGCCTTCCTGCGCCGGTAATGAGCCCGGGATTGCCCGATCGAGACCTCGCATGTGTTCTTCAGTGCGGCTCAGCAGGTGGAATCCAGCAATGACGCGGATCACGGAGATCGCCCGGTGGCAGCCCGACGCATCGGCGTCTCCCTGTGCACCTTCGAGGAGTTCCGCTGTATCGAGCCGCTGGCGTTCGGCGGCGGCGATCCTCCACTCGCACCGCTCAGCCCGTTGGTCGAAGGGCCGGTGGGCACGTTGCACCGGCCATCGACGACATTCGGACCGTACCGAGGCGACGATCGTGTTGCACACGCCGGGCGGGCTCCCGCTCGATCCGGTGCGCCGCAGGATTCCTTTCCTTGCCCCGCACTCGCGCGCACAGACGCAACTCCGGTCCACGCTCGGCAGACAGGTCGCGGAGCTGGCGGAGGCGAGCGTGAACGTCGCTGGCCTGGATGAGGCCGACCTCATCGACTAGCGGGGTGGACCCGGGAGATTGCGCAGCCGCTTTCACTCCGGCAGACGTCCCTCCCGCTACAAACCCTCCCGCCGGCCCGAGTGGCGTCCGCGACTGGCTGTTTCTCGCCGATTCCGTCCTTCTGGTCGCGGCCAAGGTGCTCCTGGTGGACTTCGACAACACGCTCTGGCAGGGAGTGATGGGGGACGGTCCGGTGGAGCACTACCGGGAGCGCCAGCAACTACTCCTGGAACTCAAGGCGGCCGGCGTGCTGCTCGTCGCTGTCAGCAAGAACGATCAAGGATCGATCCGCTGGGCGAGTTGGCGCCGCAGCAAAGCGACTTCGCGCTACGAGATCAAGGAGGCCGAAGGCCGCAACGCGGCCGAAGCGGTGATTGAGCTGGACCTCTCGGCGAGCACCTTCGTCCTCGTCGATGATAATCCGGTCGAGCCATCCCTGGTCACCGATCAGGTGGCTGGAGTCCGTGCGCTTGACGCTACCGCGAGCGGACCGGGAGCACCCTGCGAGAACTGGCTGCGCTTCCCGTCGACCGCACAGACCGAAGAGGCCCGTCGCCGGATGTCGATGATCGAGAGGCCGCTGCCCGCCGTGGAGCGATGAACAAGGTCGGCGATTACGGCGCCATGATGCGGTCCCTGAACCTGAAGCACACGGCACGTCCGGCCCGGAGGCCAGACGTCGAGCGGATCCTCGAGCTGGTGCAGCGGACGAATCAGTTCAACACTACGACCCATTGGCGCTCCCTCGCGGAGATCCACGAGCTCATCAAGAGCGAGGAGACGGGCGTCTATGTGGCGTCCTTGTCAGACCGATTCGGCGATCTGGGGGTTGTGGCGGTAGCCGTGTTCCAACGCCAGGCTCGTCTCTTCGAGTCGGTGATCATGAGCGAGCGGGCATGGCTCGGCCTTGAGACCACGTGCTGCGCGCGATCATGGCCGTGAAGGGATGGCCCGTTCCATGGTCGGTTCGCCCCGACGGAGCGGAACAGGCCGGCCGCAGATCTCTTCGAACGTGCCGGATTCGCATCGACTGGTGAGAGTGACTGGGTGCTGCTGGAAGGGGCGCAGTTGCCGGCCCCGGCGGAGTGGCTGACTTGACTGAAGCCGCTGAGTCCGGTGACCCGTCGGCGTCAGGCAGCACCCGTCGGTCATCGCCCCGCGGCAGCCGGTTTGAGTTTCCGCGCCCGATCAGCCGGAGGGCCAGGACGCCGGCGATCAGATACGTCGCGGCGTCGATGTTGATCACCAGCGATCCCCAGCGTTCGGCCGCCAGGCCGGCCACCGTGATGCCGGCCAATTGGGCGAGGCTGAGCACGCCGCCGGCGAGTGCGAACACCCGGCCGCGCAGGCTCGGCGGCGCGTAGACCTGCAGCGCGTAGCCCTGGGCGGCGCCGAACACGGCGAACGGGAAGCCGGCCAGGCCGGTGAGCAACACCGCGGGCACGGCGGTGGGAAAGATCAGCGCGTAGTTGAAGATCACCACCAGCAGGCCGCCGGACGCGATCGCCGCGACACCGAGCAGGCCGAGCGGCGTGTGTCGGTCGGCGACCCGCGAGGCCCACCAGGCCCCGGCGACCCCGCCGACAGCCTGCGCGGACAGCATCGCCCCGAGGACTCCGGCGCCGCCGCCGAGCACGTCGTCGGTGAACGGAGCCAGCAGCGCCGAGATCGTGCCTTCGCCGAACATGGTGATCGCGACGAGCAAGATCAACGGCCGAAGCTCACGGTGCCGCCACACCAGCCGCGCACCGCTGACCCAGTCGACCAACCAGCCGGTCGGCTCCGCACCGCGATCGGGCGGAAAGGGCCGGCGCCGGGACACGATGAACACCAGCAGTGCGGCGACCAGGAAGGAGAGGGCATCGAGGGCGACGGTCGTCCACAGCCCGGTGGCGGTGAACAGCAGTCCACCGGCAGCCGGCCCGATCAGTCGGGCGAGGTTGTTGTTCATCGCGTTCAGACTCGCGCCCTCGCCCAGCCGGTGTGGCGGCACCAGTTCGCCGAGCAACGCGTGCTCGGCCGGCCCGGCGAACTGGGCCAGGCTCCGGACGATCAGGTTCACCACCGCGAACGGCCACCACGCCCCGTCCGGGATCACCAGGAACCCGCAGGTCGTCGCCGCCATGGCGAGGTTGGCCAAGATCAACACCGAGCGTCGGTCGAGACGGTCGACCAGCACGCCGGCGAGCTGTCCCACCAGCAGGTTCGGCAGCAGGCCGGCCAGCGCGGTCACCGCCGTCGCCCACGGCGAACCCGTCCGGCTGTGCACGGCGACCGGCAACGCGACGAACATCGCGAGATTGCCCGTCATCGAGATCAACCCGGCCCACCAGACCAGGGCGAAGTCACGGTTCAGGATCAGTGAGCGACCGGTTGCGGCATCCATGCCCGCAAGATCGCGACTAACCTACGTGAAATGGAAGATGCCGATTCACCTTGGGCCGGGATCGACCCCGGCACGTTGCACCGGGTCGTCGACCCGGCTCAGGCGGTGATCGTCGGCGACCCGATCCGGTCCCGGTTCCTGCAGCCGTTCCTCGGCCGTGAACGCACCGTCACCGAGGCGGCGACTGAGCTCGGCTGCACGCCGAACACGATGCTCTACCGGGTCCGCCGGATGCTCGACGTCGGTCTGCTCCGCGTGGTGGCCAGCCGATCGAGGCCGGGCCGTTCGATCAAGCTCTATCGGTCCAGCCACGACGGCTACTTCGTGCCCAACGAGGCGATGCCGTACGACGATCTCGCGCACCGGGTGACGCAGCAGGGCCGTGGGCTGATCGAGCAACTGTTCGACGCCTACACCGCGGTGCTGTTCCGGTCGGGCCACAGCGGCCGGGTGTTGGCTCGGGTTGCCGACGGCGGCGTCTGGTCCAGCGATCTCCCGCCGAGCACCAATCATCGGGGTCAACCGGCGTACCTGACCGACGGGGTCTTCTGGCTCAGCACCGACGAGGCCACCAAGATCAGAGAATCTGCTGGCGGCCGCGACCCGAATCGCCACCCCGGACGACGAGACCGGCAAGATCACCAGGCAGCCGTACCTGATCTATCGCGCGTTGCTGCCGATTCCCGGCTAGACCGCAGTCGCAGCGATCACCCGGCCGTGGTGGCGGCTCTGCCGATGCCCGGTCGCTGGCTCTTGTAGAGCGAGGCGGCGCGAAACCGGGCCCGTTGGGTCAGCGATCGGGGGCCGAACAGTTCGCGCTCCAGACTGTTGATCGTGTCGGTGTCACGCACGCTGTAGCGCGGTTGCAGCCAGGACCCGGCCGCGGCCGGCGCGCGATCACTGGAGAAGACCCGACGATAGCCAAGGGTCCGCAGCCGGCCGAGAACCTTGCGGTCGTAGCGGCCCAACGGCAGCGCGGCCTGCGTGATCGGTCGACCGACCACCTCGGCCAGCAGACTCCGGGCCGTGATCAACTCGGCGTCGAGTTCCTGATCATCGAGTGATCGCCAGGGGCGGTGATCCAGGCCGTGGCTGCCGATCGCCATCCCGGCCCGGCCGATCGCCCGCAGATCGTCGCGGCCGAGACTGCCGGGCTGGTCCAGCCGCGCGGCCACCGGGAAGAAGGTCGCCGTCGTACCTCGGCGCAGCAGCCCCGCCAAACCGTGATCGAGATCGGACCGATTCCCGTCGTCGAAGCTGAACCGGACCTCCGGGCGATCACCGAACCGCTGCACCACCTCGTCGAACAGGCCGGGCTCGATCCAGTAGCCGTCCTCGTCCGGCTCCAACTCGCGACCCGGGCTGCCGATGCCGTGGAAGCAGATGTTGATGATCATGATCGGGAGGAGCTGTCGCTGATCCAGGCGGTGCCCTGGCGCGATCCGGACCGGGCCAGGCCGGCGGCGATCACCGTGATCGCGGCGTAGACCACGCCGGCCGGAGCGAGCCGCGGCTCGGGCAGCACGACGTCGCGCAGCCAGGCCCAGTGGTCGGCCGGCCGGACCGTCCGGCCGATCATGCCGCCGCGGTCGGCCAGGCGCAGTGCGGTGTTGCCCCGGCGGACCCGGGTCAGCCGCCGGATCAACTGACCGAGCCGGCGCGGGGTGGCGACCTCGACGGTGACATCGAGCCGGACCTTCTCACTGTCGTCGAAGATCGAGTCGAGGAAGAGATCATCGGCGATCACGTCCGGGAACCGGCCGAACCGGGTCCGGCCGCGAGTGGAGAGCGCGATCACGCCGCGCCCGAACAACCCGTCCCGATAGACCGGCAGTCGTTGGTTGATGGTGAAGTAGGCGCGCACCGGCCACGGCCGCCCGGTCAGCTGCAACTGTCGGGTCGGCACCGCCGCGCGGGCTGGACCGTGCACCGGCAGGGCTCGATCCATCGCCGCGAGGTAGTCCGGCGGCAGCAGGATGTCGGCATCCAGATAGACCCGGCGCGAGCCGCGGGCCACCCGGTCGGCAGCGTTCAGTGCCCCGGTCTTGCCCGGCCGCTCCAGGTCCAGCACGACCACCCCGGGATGCCTGCCGGCCACGGTGGCGGTGTCGTCCTGGCAGCCGTTGGCGGCGACGATGATCTCGTACGACGGCGCGTCCCGCTGAGCCGCGACCGCGTCCAGGCAGGAGTCGATCACGGCGGCCTCGTCGTGGGCGGCGATGATGATGCTGACCGAAGGTTCTGTCGTCGCCATCTGCTCCCCCCGAGTAGTACGACGATCCGTTGCAGCCAACGATAATGGCGCCGGCGCCGCACCGGGTGAAATTCCGAAACCCCACCCTGGCAAGGATCGACCAACGTATCGTCGAGGATGTGACTGCCGGTGGCGAGCTCGACCTCCGCCCGATCACCACGGCGGACGTGGCTGGGGTGGCGGCGTTCCTGCGCGCCGAGCTGAACGGCCGGCTCTCCACCGAGACCTGGGCCGCCGCGATCGTGCCGACGTGGCCGGTCGAGGCGCCGAACCACGGCTTCCTGCTCGCTGCGGGCGATCGGATCGTCGGGGTCCAGCTCGCTGTCTATTCCGAGCGGCTGATCATGGGCCGGGCGGAACGGATCTGCAATCTCGCCGCCTGGTGCGTGATCGAGGACTACCGGATCCATGGTGTCCGGCTGCTGCGGTCAGCACTGGCCCAGCCGGGCTACACGTTCACCGACCTGTCGCCGAGCGGCAATGTGCTGGAAGTGAACCGGCGATTGAAGTTCACCGAGTTCGACACCCGGTCGGTGCTGCTGCCGAACCTGCCCAAGCTCGTCAGCCGATCGGTCGAGGTGACCGGATCGGCCGACGCACTGGCCGGCACGCTGACCGGTGATGATCTTCGGCGCTACCAGGACCATCGGGGCTGTCTGGCCGCCCGGCAGGCGCTGATCCGATCCGGATCCGAGCTCTGCCACGTGATCTACCGGAAGGACCGGCGGAAGGGGATCTCCGCGTTCGCCTCGATCCTGTACGCCAGCGAACCGGAGCTGTTACGGCGGGCCCTGCCCGAGTTCCGGTCCTACCTGATCCGGCACGACCGGCTGGTGGCGACGCTGGCCGAGATCCGTCTCGTCGGCCGGCCTAACGGCGCCGTCGACCTGCCGGAGACCCGGCGCAAGATGTTTCGGTCCGACCGGCTCGAGGCCGATCAGCTCGACTACCTCTACAGCGAGCTGACCTGCGTTCCCTGGTGAATTCGAGGGCCCCGGTTGCCAACTCTGGAGGCGACCGTTATCGTGCCGTTATATTCGCTCCTGGTCGTTCGAGCCGGGCGGGGGTGGAGCTCGAAGCTCACAGTTGTGGGGGCATCACAACTGACAGCCCAGGATCGCACGGGGAGTCGTCCCGACGGTGCTGCACGCTGTCGCGGAGGGAAAAGCCCAATGGTGTTTCGCCTGAAACATTCCATCATCTCGGCCGCCGGCCTGTTCGGGCTCAGTGCGTGCCTCAGTATCGCCAGCACCGTGGCCGCGGTCCCCGCGGACCGCGGCGACAGAACCGTCGCCGAGCCGCCGACCCTGGCCTCGGCACCCGCACCCGGCGAGCAGGACAGCCGCCGGTATGACGCGGGCCAGCAGCATTACGGTGACCAGCGCAGCCGGGACCGTACGGCCGAGCGGGATCGGATCCGGGTGACCCGGGTCGACCTCGGGCTCCGGTTCACCGTCGCGAGCGACGGCTCCATCGTCGGCCTGCGCTACCTGCGCACCGATGACGAATCGGCTGCCCGCCGCGGCACCCTGCGCGACGAGGCCGGGGAGCCCGTTGCTCGGGTGCAGTTCAGCGGCGACGCCGACTCCGGTTGGCAGGACGCGCGCTTCGACCGGCCGGTCACGGTCGAGAAGGGCGACACCTACCTCGCCACGATCAGCAGCAAGACCCGCAGCCGAGCGGACCGGATCGACTGGGCCCTCTTCGACCGCGGCCGGATCGACACCGACCAGCTGGTCGATGCCGCCCGCGTGCTCCGCGTCGCCGGCACCGACACCTGGCGGACCAGTGACGCCGAGCAGACCAGGTCCGGCATCCAGCCGTTGTACGAGGCCGCGAGCCCGGACCCCGGGCCAGAGCCCGCTCCCAAGCCGGACCCGACCCCAAAGCCGGACCCGACCCCGAAGCCGGACCCGTCTCCGAAGCCGGACCCTGATCCGACACCCGCGCCCGATCCGGCACCCAAGCCTGATCCGACACCGGCTCCGGATGACGGAAAGTTCCCGGGCCCGGACAACACCGGCGTCCCAGCCGGGACTGCGCTGCAGCCGTACACCGGACCGATGACGATCACCAAGGACGGCACCGTGATCGACGCCAAGGAGATCCGCGGTCGGCTGTCGATCGAGGCGTCGAACGTCACGATCAAGCGGTCGATGATCAATGGACGGGTCGATGCCGACTCCAGATCGGCCTCGGTGAAGATCGAGGACACCGAGATCGATGCAGGCAGGGACCAGGCGCCAGGCGTCGGGTTCAGCAACGTGACGATTCTCCGGTCCGATATCCACGGCGGACAGCACTCGGTGCTGTGTGGCACCAACTGCCTGGTCGAGGATTCCTGGCTCCATGACCAGTACCTTCCGTCCGACGAGGGCTGGCATCTCAACGCCTTCCTGTCGAACGGTGGATCCAACGTCGTGCTCCGGGGGAACACCTTCCACTGCACACCACGGGACAACTCGGTCGGAGGCGGCTGCACCGCCGATGTCTCCTTCTTCGGTGACTTCTCGAAGATCACCGACGTCACGGTCACCGGCAACCTCTTCAAGGCGACTCCAGGTGGTTATTGCGGCACCTTCGGCTACAACGAGGGCAAGCCGTACGGCACCCCGAGCAAGATCATCGTCACCGACAATGTGTTCGAGCCAGGATCCGGCGGCAAGTGCGGATACTGGGGCCCGGTCACCGGATTCGTCTCCGACGCCGGGGGCTTGTTCTCCGGCAACCGCTGGGTGGACGGAAAGTCCATCGCGCCCTCCAGGTAAGCCCTGCGGCGGCGTGGCGACCGCTCACTCGAGCTGCACCGGACCACCGTCCGTCCAGGTGTTGCCGGCGAGCACCGACCCCGGTGGGGTCGACGTCACCGGTCCCTCGCCGCCGCAGACCCCGGTCGGGCCGCGGTCGAAGACGTTCCCCGTCAATTCGACCCGGCCCGCCTCGATGCCGAACTTCTTGCCCGGGTCGTAGCCGAGCCGGACACAGAAGGCGCCCGGCGTGGCCCGGAACAGGTTGTCCTTGATCACGATGGCGGTGATCGGGGCGAAGTCGCCGAAGAACGAGGCGGCACCGGAGCAGCCGCCGCCGACGGAATTGTCCGGCGGGGTACAGGTGATCGTGTTGCCGGTCAGCTGAACCCCGCTGCCGCCGTTGGAGAGGAACCCGTTGTTGTGCCACTCGCCGTCGGCGGGCAGGAACTGATCATGGAGCAGTGAGTCCTCGACCACGCAGTTGTCCCCGCAGAGCACGGAATGCTGGCTACCGCGGATCTCCGACCGCCGGATAGTCAGGTTCGAATAGCCCACCGACGGGCCCTGGTAGCTGCCGCCGTCGATCTCGGAGTCCTCGATCAGCACCGACCAGTCGGATCCGTCCACATCGACCGGTGGCAGTCGGGAGGAGCGGATGTTCACGTCGGCGGCCTGGATCACCAGACGGTCACAACTGATGATCATCCGTTCCAGCACGGTTCCGGGTTCGGTGATCGTGCATGGGCCGTCGTAGTCGGTCAGTGCGGTGCCGTCGGGAACGCCGGTGGTCTGCTCCGTCGGGTACACCCGCGACGGCGGGGCGGGCGGCGTCGAATCGATGTCGATCGGTCTCGGCGCCGCGAAGCAGCCGCCGGCCGCCAGCAACAGGACACCGACGGCCGGCCAGACCAGGCCGCGCAGCCGGTTATTGATCATGATCGTTGTCCGCTACGCAGGTCAGGCGGTGACGCCGACGAGCTTCTGATCGACGAAGTCCACCAACGAGCCGACCGAGTCGAAGATCTGACTGCCGAACTCGTCGTCCTCGATCACGATCCCGAACTCGGTCTCCAGTCCGGACAGCAGATCGAGGACGGCGAGCGAGTCGAGCTCCGGCATGGCGCCGAACAGCCTGGTCTCCGGGCCGAGCGAACGTCCGCCGTCCGGTAGGCCGAGCGACTCGGCCAGGATTGTTCGGATCCGGTCGAGGTTCGTCGAGGTGATCATTGACGGTCCTTTCGTGCTGGGTAGGACTTTCGATGGAAGCCGATCCTCGGCTGAGGATCGCCGCTGGTCCCGTCAGACCAGCACCTCCGCCGGCGCTGGGTGGCCGAGGAAGGCGGTCGGGCTGGCGGTCAGGCCGTACGCGCCGGCCTGGAAGATCACGATCAGGTCGCCGAGATCGGTGCGCGGCAGGGCGACCTGGTCGCCGAGCAGATCCAATGGCGTGCAGAGCCGGCCGACGATGGTGGCGACCTCGGCCGGCGGCTCGGTGATCATGTTGCCGACGGCGATCGGATAGTTGCGGCGGATCACCTGGCCGAAGTTGCCGGACGCCGCCAGTTGATGGTGCAGTCCGCCGTCGACGACCAGGAACTGGCGGCCGCGGGACTCCTTCCGATCCAGCACCCGGGTGACGTAGACGCCGCACTCGCCGACCAGGTAGCGGCCGAGTTCGATCACCGTCCGGGCCTGCGGCAGATGGGTCGCGATCGGGCCGTCGATCAGGCTGGCCAGATTGTCCGCGATCGGTTCCAGGTCGAGCGGCTCGTCCCGGTCCGTGTAGGGGATGCCGAAGCCGCCGCCGAGATTGAGATAGCCGATCGGACCGGCCAGACTCGCCGCCAGTTTGATGATCAACTCGACGGTCCGTCGCTGGGCCTCGCAGAGGATCTCCGACCGGAGGTTCTGCGAGCCGGCGAACACGTGGAACCCGATCAGGTCGAGATCGAGGTCGCCGATCCGGTCCAGCAGGGCCGGCACCTGTTCGGCGTCGACCCCGAACTGCTGCGGGCCACCGCCCATCCGCATCCCCGATCCGCGGACCGCGAAGTCCGGATTGACCCGGACCGCAACCCGCGGCTGCACCGACAGGGCGAGCCCGGCCGCGGCGATCCGATTCACCTCGGTGACCGACTCGACCTCGAGCGGCACCCCGGCGGCCACCGCCCGGGCGATCTCGGCCGGCCCCTTGCCGGGCCCGGCGAAGCTGATCCGGTCCGGCCGCTTCCCGGTGTCCAGGGCGATCGCGAGTTCGCCGGCCGAGGCCACGTCGAGCGAGTCCACCAGCCGGGCGAGGTGCTGCACCACGGCCGGCATCGGGTTGGCCTTGATCGCGTAGCTCAGCTCGATGCCGGCCGGCAACACCTGACGCAGACTCGCGACCCGCTCGGTGATCAAGGAGCGGTCGTAGGCGAAGAACGGGGTGCTGCCGACCCGCGCCGCGAGCCGGGAGAGCGGGACGCCGCCGACCGCCAGCTCGCCGTCGATGGCGGCGAAGCCGGCCGGACCGGACCGGAGCGTGATCATCGTCCCAGCTCCGTCCGGAGCAGGGTGCGGTCGTACTTCCCGTTCGCCGACCGGGGCAGCTCGCCGCGGACGATCACCTCGGACGGCACCTGGAACAGCGGCAGCTCGCGGCGCATCGCCGCGATCAGTGCGGTCGACGTCAGCGGGTGTCCGTTCTCCGTGGCCAGCAGCACGATCCGTTGCCCCAGCCGTTCGTCCTCGACGCCGAGAGCGACCGCGTCCCGGACCATCCCGGTGGCGTACGCGGCCTCCTCGATCTCGGTCGGACTGACCCGATAGCCGGAGGTCTTGATCATCTCGTCGTTCCGGCCGACGAAAAAGAGATAACCGTCCTCGTCCCGGACCACCCGGTCGCCGGACCAGACGGCGAGCTCTGGCTGGCGCCAGCCGTCCGTCAGGCCCGGGACCGGGCGGAACCGTTCGCTCGTCCGGACGGGATCGTTCCAGTACCCGAGAGCGACCAGGCTCCCCCGATGCACCAGCTCGCCCTCCTCACCCGGGTCGCAAAGCGACCCGTCCGGACGGACCACGAGGATCTCCGCATTCGGAATGGCCTTGCCGATCGAGTCCGGGCGGAGATCCACCTGGGCCGGCTCGAGATACGTCGAACGGAAGGCCTCGGTCAAGCCATACATCAGATACGGCAGTGCCGTCGGAAACAGAGTGCGTAGCCGGGCCAGCGTGCTGCGCGGCATCCGGCCACCGGTGTTGGCGAAATAGCGCAGCCGCTCCCGCGCCTCCGCCGGCCACTCGACGCTGATCAACTGCAGCCACAGCGGTGGCACGCAGGTCAGCCCGGTGACGCCGTGCCGCTGGCACAGCCGCGGCACCTCGGCCGGCAGCAGGTAGTTCATCAACACCACGTGCGCGCCGGTCAGGAAGGCGGTCGTCAGCTGGCTGAAGCCGGCGTCGAAGCTCAGCGGCAGCACCGAGAGGATGACGTCGTGATGATCATTCCGGAGATAGCCCGCGACGCTCTCCGCGCCGGCGATCAGGTTCCGGTGACTCAGCACCACCCCCTTCGGGCTGCCGGTGCTGCCCGACGTGTAGAGGATCGCCGCCGGGTCGAGATCGACCCCGGCCGAGCTCGGAGCCTGCTGCCGCTCGGCTGCGGCGGTGATCACCGCGTCCAGCGCATGGATCTGTGGCCCGCCGTCCGGCAGGGCGTACCGGGGCGGCGGCCCGATCATCAGCACGTGTTCGAGTGACGGCATCCCGCTCAGGATCGGCAGCAGCGAGGCCAGTCGCTCGGTGGTGGTGATCAGGAACCGGGCGGTGCAGTCACGCACGATGTGCCCCACCTGCGGTGCCCGGAGCACCGGATTGATCGGTACGAACAGCCCGTCCGCGACCGAGCTGCCGAAGATCGCCTGCACCGTCTCGATCCGCTTCTCGGCGAACACCGCGACCCGGTCGCCCCGGCACAGGCCGAGCTCGAGCAGTCCCGCCCCGACGGCCGCGACGCCGCGCCAGAGCTCGGCGTAGTCGATCGTCGTGTCGCCGGCGGACAGGGCCGCCGACTCCGGCCAGCCCGCGGCGGCGTGCTCGATCAGGTGATGCAGCCGTGTCCTCGGCTCGGTCGCCCCATTGATGATCATGGTCATCGTCTCCCCAACCCCCGATAAGTCCAGCCCGCCGCCCGCCAGCGGACCGGGTCCAACACGTTCCGGCCGTCCAGCACCACCGGTCGGTACACGAGCTCGCGTACGGCGGCCGGGTCCAGCTCGACGTACTGCCGCCACTCGGTCAGCAGCAGCACCAACTCGGCACCGTCCAGAGCATCGTCCAGCGACGTCGTGACGCTGAGGCACGGGTGACTGCGGGCGACGTTGTCCACCGCCTGCGGATCGGTGATCATCACCCGGGCCCCGAGCGACGTCAGTTGCTCGGCGACGTCGAGGGCCGGTGAGTCCCGGATGTCGTCGCTCTCCGGCTTGAACGCGGCGCCGAGGATCGCGATCCGCCGGCCGGCGACCGATCCGTCGCAGGCCTGCTGGGCCAGCTCGGTCATCAGTGATCGGCGGCGCAGGTTGATCGCGTCGACCTCACGCAGGAAGGTCAGCGACTCGCCGGCGCCGAGTTCGTCGGCGCGAGCGACGAAGGCCCGGATGTCCTTGGGCAGACAGCCGCCGCCGAAGCCGAGGCCGGCATTCAGGAAGTGCCGGCCGATCCGTCGATCATGGCCGATCGCATCCGCGAGCTGCACCACGTCTCCGCCGGCGGTCTCGCACAGGTCGGCCATCGCGTTGATGAAGGAGATCTTGGTGGCCAGGAACGCGTTCGCCGCGACCTTGGTCAGCTCCGCCGTCGGGTAGTCGGTGATCACCACCGGCGTGCTGTCGGCCAGCGCCTTGGCGTAGACCCGGTTGAGCAGGTCGACGGCGATGTCGGCGGTCGCGTCGTCGGGGACGCCGTAGACCAGCCGGTCCGGGGTGAGGGTGTCGGCCACCGCGTGCCCCTCGCGCAGGAACTCGGGATTCCAGGCCAGCATGGCGGCCGGCTCGACCGCATGGATCCGGGTCTGCAGCCGGGCCGCGGTGCCGACCGGAACGGTGGACTTGCCGACCACCAGGTCGCCCGGCTTCAGGTACGGCAGCAACGCCTCGACCGCCGCATCGAGGTGCCGCAGATCGGCCGCGTAGCTCCCCGGCTGCTGCGGGGTGCCGACGCAGAGGAAGTGGATCCGGGCCTGGAGGACCTCAGCCGGGTCGGTCCCGAACCGCAGTCGGCCGACCCCCACGCCGTCGGACAACAGCTCGGCCAACTGCGGTTCGTAGAACGGTGACTGGCCCTGCGCCAACCGGTCGACCTTGCTCTGATCGACATCGAGGCCGATCACGGTGTGACCCAGTGCGGCCATCGATGCGGCATGCACCGCGCCGAGATAGCCGCAGCCGATCACCGAGACGGTGAGGTCGACCAGCTCCGGATCGTCGACCGGCTCGAAGACGGCCGGCTCAACCCTGTTGATCTTGTAGTCGTCGATCAGCTGGTGGTCGTTGATCATGGTGTGGTCCGATCTCGAATGAACCGACGCAACTCGGATTCGTCGGTGAGGTCGACATATCTGCGACCCTGTTCGTCGAACGGTGGATCGAACGTCTCGTGCATCAGCTCCGCCTCGTCCGGGTCGAACGGCTCGTCGGGCTCGTGCTCGGTCTCGGTGAGCCGGTCGTAGAGGTCGACGTACGCCACGGACTGCGGCCGCCAGTCCAGCTCGGCCGACACCCGCTGCCGGGCCCGGAGCCCGAGCTCGACCCGCAGTCGGGGGTCGTCCAGCAGGGCGACGATCTCCTCGGCGAACGCATCCCGATCACCGGAGGGGACATAGCGCACCGAGTCGCCGCCGGAGACCCTGGTCTCGACCAGATCGAACGCCACCGACGGCAAGGCGTAGGCCATGTATTCCATCGTCTTGTTCATGGTCGAGACGTCGTTCAGCGGCGTCTTGAGGTCCGGGCAGAGGCCGACGTCGGCGATGCTCAGGTGCTCGGCGATCATGGAGCGGTCGGCCCGCCCGGTGAACGTAATGTAGTCGTCCAGGCCGAGCTCGGTGGTCCGCTGCCGGAGCTCGGCCAGGCAGTCGCCGAAGCCGAGCAGCGTGGCGTGCACGTCGCGCCGGCCCCGTCGATGGACCAGATCGTCCATCACGTCGATGATCACGTCCACCCCGTCCTGCGGTCCCATGATGCCGAGATAGACCAGGCAGAACTTCGCCGGCCGGGCCGGATCGGTCGGATAGATCGGCCGCATCGTGCGGGTGTCCGGTCCGCTGCGGACGACCGTGACGTCGGCCGGTGATCGTCCGCCGCGCTCGATCGCGATGCCGCGATAGGACTCGTTGGTGGAGATCACCTTGTCCGCGACCCGGTACGTCATCCGTTCCAGCCAGCGCAGCCCGGCCAGCTCGGCGCGGTCCTTGGCCGACTCCGGGACGCCGAACCGGGACAGGAAGAGCTCGGGATTCAGGTCGTGCTGATCGAACACGAAGGAGACCCGTCGGGCCCGCCAGAGCAGGGCGAGCAGCCAGTACGTGTCCGGCGGGTTGCACGCCTGGATCACGGTGAACCGGTGCCGGCGCCAGACCGTCGTCGACAGCCAGGCCGTGCGCAGCCAGCTGTAGCTGAACTCGAGCAGGAATCCGGCCAGGCCACGGGCCTCCGGGGCCGGCCGGTATTTGTAGAGGTGCACGCCGTCCAGCCACTGCTCGGGCGGATCGTCGGGACCCTTGGGACAGATCACGCTGACCCGGTAGCCGGCCGCGACCAGGGCCTGGCACTCCAGCCAGACCCGCCGGTCCAGCGGCACCGGAAGGTTCTGCACGATGATCAAGATGTGCTGGGCCGGCGCGGTCGACGTCGCCGGGATGGTCGGCGTGACGAGCGGCAGGACTGTGGTCATGGCATTGGTCCGTTTTCTCACCGGGAACCTCCTCGTACCACGGCCGGCGAACCGGCCTCGGGAATGGCGATCTTCGGCTGCCCGGTGCCGTCGGCCGGGGTGACCCAGACGTCGGTGACCGTTGCCTCGTCGCCGGGACGGGGGATGGCGTAGAGGAGCTGCCCGTCGTCGAGCCACTCCACTTGATCATCAACCGACCGGTCGTCGGCGATCATGGTCTCGGCCCCGCTGGCGAGGTCCAGGACGGCGATCCGCCACCGCACCGGCACCGGCTGCGGGAGCCGCTTCTTGTAGGCGATCTTGGTGCCGTCGGGTGACAGGGACGGGCATTCGACGTTGCTCCGGATCGAGGTCAGGGTCCGGCCGGACACCGATCCCCGCATCAGCCAGGTGCTGTCGCCGACGGCCGCGGTGACGTAGAATGTGTCGTCGTCCGCGGCGAAGGTGACGCCCCAGAAATTGCGGTTGACAGCGGTGAACGGGCGCCCGTCGACGACAGCCGCGAACTCCTCCAGATTGCCGATCGGCCGATCGTCGTGCCGCAGGATCGTCTGGGTGGAGAAGGACGAACCGGCATAGGAATGACCGGTGACGAAGGTCGTCGTCGCCACCAGCGCTCCGTCCGCCGACATCCGCACCCGGCTGGGCAGACCGACGAGCTCCTCCTCAGCCACCGGCCGAAGTCGATCATCGAGGCTGATCAGGCTGTAGCTGGGCACGATGCCCCGCTTCGCCGCGACGCAGGCGCTGGACCCGGGGGTGGCGTAGATCCGCTCACACCCGAGATCGAGCACGGTCCGCGGGCCGGCTGCGTCCGCCGCCCCGACCACGGCCAGCTTGCCGTACTCGGGTCCGAGCCGGCTGGACCGGAAGACGATGTGCGGGCCCTCCAGCGCCGGGATCTCGCCGACCGGCGTCGCTGCCGCCGCCGGTCCGCCGACGACCCGAGTGCTGTTCTGGTAGAGATAGAGGCCGGCCGCGCCCAAGGCGATCACACTGATGCCGACCAGCAGGACGACCCGGAGCCGCGTGCTGATCATGCCCGTTCTGATCGAACCCGGTTTGATCATGAGGCCGCCGCCTTGCGACCGGCTCCGGCGAGCAGCCAGCCGGCGATCGGGATCGCCGCCAGCAGCCCGGCCGCGACGACCAGCAACGCGGTCCGTTGATCGGTGAACTGCCACAGCACGCCGAAGCCGACCGAGGCACCGAACCGGGCGATCGCGACCACCGTCTGGGCGGCGGCGATCCCGCTCGCCCGGCCACGCTCCGGTGCCTCCTGCGCGGCCAGCGCGCTGAGCACCCCGTCGGTGGCTGCGTAGTAGAGGCCGAGCAGTCCGAGGATGACGAGCACCCCGACGATCCCGACCGAGCCGCCGGCGGTGATCAGATACGCGCCGAGCAACAGCACCTGGCCGCCGAGGAAGATCTTCCACCGGCCGAATCGATCGGCCAGCCGGCCGAACGGCACGGCGAGCAGCAGATAGGTGGCGCTGGTGCCGACGAACAGCAGCGGAAACGCCTGCGGTGGGATGCCGCCGGAGTCGGCCAGCGCCAGATAGATGAAGCCGTCACCGATCGTCATCAGGCCGAGCAGGCCGGCGGCGATCAACAACCGGGCGTTCCGCGGCCGGACCAGATCCCGCAGCCGCGGCCGGTCGCCGGCCTCAACGCTCCCTGATCCGCCCCCATCAACGCTCCCTGAGCCTGTCGAAGAGCCCGCAACGGCTTTCTCCAGCGCCCGGTTCCGCTTGGCACCGGGCACCGCGAGCACCAGGACGGCCACGCCGATCACGGCGAACGCCGCCGAGACGGCGAACACCGACCGATAGCCGCCGAGCCCGTACGGCACCGCGACCAAGATCGCGAACGCGATCAGCGGACCGATCAACGCCCCGGTGGTGTCCAGCGCGCGGTGGACACCGAAGTTGCGGCCGAGGGACCTCGGATCGGAGGCGGCGGCGATCATCGCGTCGCGCGGCCCGGTGCGCAGCCCCTTGCCCAACCGGTCGACGGTGATCATCGCGGTGATCGGCCAGAATCCCTGCAACAGCAGCAATCCGAACCGGGACGCGGCCGAGGACGCATAGCCCAGGGTGGCGACCGGCTTCGGCCGCCGGGTGCGGTCGGCCCAGAAGCCGCCGACCAGCCGGACCAGGGCCGACACGGCCTGGTTGATCCCGTCGATGAAGCCGTACGCCAGCGGGCCGAAGCCGAGGACGACGGTGAGGTAGAGCGGCAGCACGGCGGCGACCGACTCCGACGAGACGTCGGTGAGCAGACTGACCAGGCCGAGCCCGATCACCGTCGCCGGGATCCGGCTGCGGACGCGGTCGACCAGGGCCTTGGGTCGGGAGCCGTCCGGTTGATCCTCGGACTTCGGGGTTTCGCGCAGCGAGACGTACATCTAGCCGGCCTCCCGATGCGGCATCGAGCCGAGCTCGATCAGGCCGGATACGGAGGCTCCGTACCGCCGGCCGCAGCGGCAGCGCAGATCCGGGTCCAGTCGGTGTCCGCAGTCACAGACCCAGCCGCGCTGCCGCGCCGGGTTGCCGGCCATCAGCGCATGGTCCGGGACATCGGCGGTGAGCACCGCTCCGGCACCGGCGAAGGCGTTCCGGCCAACGGTGATCCCGCAGACCACGATCACTCCAGCGCCGAGTGTGGCGCCGACGCAGACCCTGGTCGGCAGCAGATCGGGCCAGCTCCGTTTGATCCGCGCCCGGGGCCGCAGATCGTTGGTGAAGATCACGCCCGGGCCGACGAACACGTCGTCCTCGATCCAGACCCCGTCGAAGATCAGCACCTGGTTCTTGACCGTGACCCGGTCACCGAGCTCGGCGCCCTGCTCGACGAAGGCCCCGCCGCCGATATTGCAGTCGCGCCCGATTCGAGCGCCGGCCATGACATGGGCGAATGCCCAGATCCGTGTGCCCGCACCGACATCGATGCTGTCGCACAATCCCTGCGGATGGACGAATATTCCCGCACCCGTAGCGATGCTCGATGACGGCTGCGTGGCCGGCATCACTAGGCACCTCGTCGAACAGAGTTCGGAACTGAATTCCGAACATGCAAAACAGACTTTCTGGCAAGCATCATGCCCCCCGACTTTCCCAGATGCTGGCCGTCACCCCCGTGACGGCGCAAGTCAGCAGCCATGACTCCGTGGGTTTGAACGAGAGTTCTGAAGAGAGTGCTTTCGGGCCGTTACACCGAGGCGCGCTCTTACAAACCCCCTGAGTAATCTCCCCCCGTGACTCAAGGTAACTGGAGCGTAACTCGTCCCGACCCGCTTCGCTAGAAGTTTCAAGAATTCGTTGCCTGAGAGGGGCGTACGGCGGCCAGCCTCGCTGCAGACGAGGCGCGAGGACGATCTCGCCAGCACATCGGTGGGGGCAAACTTCGATGCCTGACGATGATCGTCGACCGCCGTACGCGGTCTATGAATTCATCGAAGGTTCTTCCGTTCCTCGCGGCGTCTTCGTGCCGTTCAGAGTCGACGACCGCGACCGGGCCCAGGACGCCCGTCATGACGACGACGGCGTCGGCCGTTCGCTTAATTACCCCGATTTCATAAGGGCCATCCCCCGTGACCGTCCGGAACCCGGCCTGCCTCCCTTGCGCGACCGAGCCGAACGTGCTCCAAGGATACTCTTTCGGCGCTGATCTTCAGAGATGACGCACAACCCATTCAGGAACATAATTTGCAGAGAACAATCGGACTCGGTGGATTTTTTCTCACCTTGTGGAATTCGGCACGGCGTTAACCGACTTTCGCCTTCGGTGGAAGTAAGGGAACCTTACTGTCTCCGGAGTTCCGGCCCCGGGTTCGACCGGCGAACCATGATCGACAACCGTGACCGATCGGCGGAACGCCAAGCAAGGTGAGGCTAACCTAATCTCATCCTGCGATCCCGACGGACTGCCGGTGATCATGGGCCAGTAGGATCAGCGGCCATGGCGATGTTCGATCTGTCCCTGGACGAGCTGCGTGACTACCGACCGCAGATCTCCGAACCGGAAGACTTCGACACCTTCTGGGCCGGCTCGATCGAGCAGGCCCGAGCGGCCGGTGGTGCGGTCGAGGTGACCAAGATCGACAACCGGCTCGCGGTGATCGACACCTACGACGTGACGTTCCCCGGGTTCGGCGGTTCGCCGATCAAGGCCTGGCTGCACGTGCCGGCCGGAACGACCGGGCCGTTGCCGACAGTGGTGCAGTATCACGGCTACTCCGGCGGCCGCGGCTTCCCGCACTCGTTCACCCAGTGGGCGCAGGCCGGCTGGGCGCACTGGGTGATGGACACCCGGGGCCAGGGCTGGTCGGCGGGCGGCGGGTCCGGCACGATCGACGCCGCGCCCGAGGCCGGGGTCAACCACGTGCCCGGCTTCATGACCGCCGGCCTGAACGACCCGGCACAGTACTACTACCGGCGCGTCTACATCGACGCCGTCCGGCTGCTCGACGCGGTGCTGGGCCACCCGACGACCGAACCGGGCAAGATCATCGTCACCGGCGGCAGCCAGGGTGGCGGGATCACCATCGCCGCGGCCGGGCTGGCCCCGGCGGCCGGGATCGAGTTGCTCGGTGCCGCGCCGGACGTCCCGTTCCTCTGCCACTTCCAGCGGGCGCTGCAGATCACCGGTCGCAACCCGTACGGCGAGATCACCACCTTCCTCGCCGGCTGGCGGGATCAGGTGGAGACCGCGTACCGGACCCTCGGCTACTTCGACGGGGTCAACCTCGGCCGCCGGGCCAAGGCCGCCGCGTTGTTCTCGGTCGGTCTGATGGACCCGGTCTGCCCGCCGTCCACGGTCTATGCCGCGTACAACTTCTACGGTGGCGACGCGGCGGTGGAGAAGTCGATCAACGTCTACTCGCACAACGAGCACGAGGGCGGCGGGATCTACCAGACCGCCGCTCAGCTGGAGTGGTTCGGCAAGCTCTTCGGCTAACTCGGCACCGGGTCAGGCAGGTTTCACCGCAACCAGGATGTCGCGGTGGATTGAGGAGTCCACCCGGTGTCCGAGGTCGGTGTACGGGCCGTCGTCGAGCGGGGTCAGGCCGGCCCGGGTCGCGATCGCGGCCAGGTCCGGCCGGCTCAGGCCGTAGGTGTTCCAGGCCAGGCCGAGGGCGCCGCCGGGCCGGAGTTGCTCCACCCAGACCGGGATCGCCTCGGCCAGCAGTCCCGCCGCCGAGCGGTCCCGGGAGCGCGGGCCGGAATGGCTGCCGTGCGCGACCCCGTACGGGGCGTCGGTGATCACCGCGTCGAACCGGCGCTTCCCGTACAGCATCGCCGACTGCCGGGTGTCGCCGCTGAAGACGGTGATCTTGAACTGGCGGTCCGGCCGGGGTGAGACCGTCGCCTCCAGCCGGCTGCCCAGGTGCCGGCCTTCCCGGCGAACCGGATTCACCTCCAGGGAGTGCTTGATCCGTTTCCGCCGCAGATAGGTGCGCAGGAAGGCCGCGTACGCCTCGAAGGCCGCCGCGTCCAGCTCCACCCCGTTGACGTCGTAGCCCAGGGTGAGCCCAGTGCTCAGCGTCGTGCCGCGGCCGCACAGCGGATCGAGGATAGTCGGCCGGCGCGGCCGTTCGGTCTGCGCCGCGGGCCGGGCGGCCAGGGTCACGTTGATCAACAGCCGGGTGAACTGCTCGTTGGTCTTGCCGGAGTATTTCGGGATGGTGACCAGGTCGTCGTCGAAGGCGTCCGGCCGGTCCAACAGCACCGGCAGCAGATGATCACCGTCGCGCCGGTAGAGGGCCAGCGCCGCGGAGCCGAATCCCAGCGGCGTCAGCTCGGCCGGATCGTCCACGGTCAGCGACAGGTAGTCGACCCCGGCCAGCGTGACCGGCTCCAGCGACACCTCCCGGCGCAGCAGGATCGCCAGCTCGGCACCAGTCAGCCGCGCCGCCTGGTCGGCATAGACCCGGTTGGCCGACGGCGCCAGCAAGATCACGTACTCGGTCACGGTGAGGACTGTAGCGGCTGGTGCCCCCAGAGCGCCGAGAGTGGGAGCAGGTAGATGTCGTCGCCGAACGACAATGATCTGTCGCCGAGGTAGAGCACTACGCCGGCTGCGAATCGGTCTCCGATCTTGCTCCGCAGCCAGCGCAAGTGTCGTGCCGAATCAGGCCGGGGGGATAGCGATGCCTTTACCTCGATCGCGACAATCCGACCATCGGGGCCGACGCAGATGAAGTCGACCTCCCGCCCATCTCGGTCGCGGTAGTGATAGAGATCAAACCCGTCGCCCATCGGTTGCGACTTTTGAAGCTCGCTGTGTGTGAAGGTCTCTATCACTGGACCGAGACCTGGTTCGCCGGGCCGACGGAGCGATACGGGCGTCAGCCGTAGTAGATGTGCGAGGAGACCGCTGTCGGTCAGAAAGGCCTTCGCGGTCTTGGCCACCCGTGACGTGGCGTTCGTGGACCAAGGGCTGAGGGTCGAGGTCAGGAACGCGGTCCGGAGCAGTGCCAGATAGCTCTGGGCAGTGTGATGCGAGACGCCGAGCTCGCGGCCGAGATCGTTGTAGGAGATCAGTCCCGCCGTGCGTGCGGCCACGAGACTCAGCAGCCGAGTCAGGAGTTCCGAGTCGCGGACTTGGGCCAAGGTCGTGATGTCGCGGTCGATGACCGTCGCCAGGTAGGAGGAGAACCATTGGCTTCGCCGCCGTGGATTGCGGATCGGCACCGCTTCGGGGTAGCCGCCGACACAGGCCAACTCCAAGTAGTCGTCACGACCCCACGAGGAGGGTCGGGTCAACAGGCTACGAGGCTCGGCGAACGCACGATTCACCAAGCCGGCGGTCGAGTCGCCGACGCGTTCGGCGACGCTGAACGGCCAGAGTTCGGTCAGTACCGCGCGCCCGGCGAGCGATTCGGAGATTCCGGGTGTGGTGAGGAACCGGGTGGATCCCGACAAGATGAACTGTCCGGGGGTTCGCCGTCGGTCGACGACCTGCTTGATCGCCCGGACCAGTCGATCGCCGCCGCGTTGAACCTCGTCGATGATCAAGGGCGTCTCGGTTCCCTGGACGAACCCTTCTGGGTCCACGTCGGCCGACTCTCGGATGGTTGCGGAGTCGAGCGTGCGGTACTCGCCGCCGTGGGCCTGCCGGTGCAACTCGAGAAGCGTCGTTTTTCCTGCTTGGCGAGGTCCGTTGACGATCACGATCCGAAAAGTCGCCGTGAGTTCCGCAAGTTGCCGCGATGCTGCCCGGACCACGAAGCCTGGTTCATCCGCGACCTCGGACATCGTGGTGCTTCCAATCTGCCGGCTCAGTTACTTCCAATCTGCCGAGCCTAGCACTTCCAATCTGCCGTGCCCCCGGCTTCCTATCTGCCGAGCTCCGGAACTTAGGGCTGCCGAGCGTCGGATCGTAGATCTGCCGAGCCGGGAACTTCCGATCTGCCGAATCCGGAACGATTAGAAGTGCTGCTCCTTGGCCCGCTCGAAGGAGGCTCGGACCTCCTTCTCGGCCTCCTCGACGCCGGTCCAGGTCGCGCCCTCGACGGACTTGCCCGGCTCCAGGTCCTTGTAGACGGTGAAGAAGTGCTCCACCTCGAGCAGCAGATAGTCGGAGATGTCGGAGATGTCCTTGACCCCGTCGCCGCGCGGGTCGCCGGCCGGGATGCAGAGCACCTTGTCGTCGCCGCCGGCCTCGTCCTTCATCCGGAACATCGCCACCGCCCGGCACTCGATCAGGCAGCCGGGAAACGTCGGCTCCGGCAGCAGCACCAGCGCGTCCAGCGGGTCGCCGTCCTGGCCGAGCGTGCCCTCGATGAAGCCGTAATCGGCCGGATAGGCGGTCGACGTGAACAGGGTCCGGTCCAGCCGGATCCGGCCGGTCGCGTGATCGACCTCGTACTTGTTCTTCTGCCCCTTCGGGATCTCGACGGTCACGTCGAAGGTCAGCCGGTCGCTCATCACTCCTCCTCCACGACTGAGGGTGCGAGAGACGCACACCCTATGATGGGCCGGGCACGCCGAGCATAGTGGGGCCGGCGGCAACCGAAAGCTGCGACCAGGGGGTGGGCCCGATGCCACGGATCAGTCCGTCGACACGACGGCTGTTGATCATCGGCGTCGGCCTGGTGCTGGTCCTGGCTCTGATCGGGATCGGGTACGCCGTCGGGCCCTGGCGGACCCCGGTCTCGGCCACCGATCCCACCCCGTCGCCCAGCCAGACGCCGACCCCGACACCGGAGCCCGAGCCGGCCGCAGCGCCGGCACCGGTGCTCAAGCCGGTGACCAAGGGGCCGGTGCCGGACGCCGACGAGGTCGAGCGGGTGATCGAGAAGGTCGGCACGTCGAAGTCCGAGCTCGGGGCCGTGGTCCAGGACGTGTTCAGCGGCAAGGAGGTCTACGACCACGACGGCGACGAGCCGATGCTGCCGGCGTCGACGCTCAAGCTGCTCACCTCGGCCGCGGCGCTGGTCGCGCTCGGCCCCGGTCACGAGTTCAGCACCCGGGTGGTGGCCGACGGCAAGGGCCGGATCATCCTGCTCGGCGGCGGCGACCCGTACCTGACCGACAAGGCCGATCCGAACAGCTATCCGGTCCGCGGCTCGATCGAGGAACTGGCCGCAACCACCGCCGAGCAGCTGCGGGCGTCGGGCCAGACCAAGATCAGACTCGGTTACGACGCCAGCCTGTTCACCGGCCGGGCCTGGAACCCGACCTGGCCCAGCAACTACGGCGATCAGGTCACGCCGACCTCGGCCCTGTGGGTGAACGAGGGCAAGCACCAGGGGGCACCGCGGGACACCGACCCGGCCCGCTCCGCGGCCGAATTGTTCGGCAAGGCGCTGCAGCAGCACAAGATCACGGTGACCAAGATCAGCGAGGAGACGGCGGCGCCGAAGGCCAAGCAGCTGGCCGAAGTGACCTCGATGCCGCTGGAGCGGATCGTCGAGCAGGTGTTGCTGACCAGCGACAACGACGGCGCCGAGGTCCTGTTCCGACACCTCGCGGTCGCCTCCGGTGGGCCCGGCTCGATCGGCCAGGCGCGCGGGTCGATCGAGGAGATCCTGACCGAGCTGAAGGTCTGGGACTCCGAGATGGAGATCCATGACGGCAGCGGCCTGTCCCGGGAGAACCGGGTCCCGGCCGAGGCCCTGGTCAACACCCTCCGGCTGGCCGCGACGAGTGATCATCCCGAGTTGCGCGCCGTGCTCACCGGGCTGCCGGTCGCCGGGGCCGAGGGCACCCTGCGGACCCGGTTCACCGACCCGGCCGCGGTGGCCGGCATCGGCCTGGTCCGGGGCAAGACCGGCACCCTGACCGGGGTCCAGTCGCTGGCCGGCATCGTCCGGACCGCCGACGGTTCGCTGCTGGCGTACGCGTTCGTCATCAACGAACCGAAGGACGAGTGGCTCGGCCGGGAGTGGCTGGCCCGGGCCTCGACCGCGCTGGCCGGCTGCGGCTGCACCGACTGAACGAGCCGGTGGGAAAGTCAGGGATACCGCCGATGGGCTGTCGCCCCGGACCGGCATAGAGTCGGGGCATGGATTCACCCCACGGCGTTCTTCTCCTCCGCTGCGCTCCCCCGAACAACGCCGCGGGGGCCCTGAAATGAATACCACCATGGTCGACTGGAACGTCGCGTCGCAGACCGCTCGCAAGCTGGTCAAACCCGGCCCCGAGATCTCCCGCGCCGGCGCCATGTCGGCCGTCGCGGCGCTGCGCGAGGCCGCGGTCCGCGCCGAGGCCTACGTGGCCGAGGTGACCGAGTTGCGGGTGCCGGGCCCGACCGCGCCGGTGTTGGTGGTGGACCGGCCGGGCTGGATCCAGGCCAACCTGGACGGCTTCCGGCACATCGTCGCCCCGCTGTCGGCCAAGTTCCACGACCGGCTGGGGGAGAACCCGTCCCAGGTGCAGCAGACGATGGCCCAGGTCGGCGCCCGGGTGACCGGGGTCGAGATCGGCGCCCTGCTCAGCTACCTGTCGCCGAAGGTGCTCGGCCAGTTCGATCCGTTCCATCCCGGCACCGACGGCGAGCCGGGCGGCCGGCTGCTGCTGGTCGCACCCAACATCGTGCACGTCGAGCGGGAGTTGCAGATCGACCCGGCCGACTTCCGGCTCTGGGTCTGCCTGCACGAGGAGACCCACCGGGTCCAGTTCACCGCCGTGCCCTGGCTGCGTGATCATCTGAACGGCCTGATCGCGAAGCTGGTCTCCTCGGCCGACCTGGACGCCACTGCGATGGCCGACATGATCAAGACCGCGGCGCAGAAGATCGGCGACGGGCTGCGCGGCGACCAGGAGGTCTCGATCGTCGACCTGATCCAGACCCCCGAGCAGCGCGAGACGGTCGACGCGATGACCGCCGTGATGTCCCTGCTGGAGGGACACGCCGACATCGTGATGGACAGTGTCGGGCCGGACGTGATCCCCTCGATCGTGCAGATCCGGCGCAAGTTCAACGTCCGCCGGCAGGGTCATGGCTTCGACAAGATCATCCGCAAGCTGCTCGGCCTGGACGCCAAGATCCGGCAGTACCGGGACGGCGCCGCCTTCTGCCGGCGGGTGCTGGACCGGGTCGGCATGGCCGGCTTGAACGAGGTCTGGACGTCGGCGGAAACCCTGCCCAGCAAGGACGAGATCGCGTTCCCGGATCTGTGGCTGAACCGGGTGCACGGCACCGTCGCCTGACCCGACGTGACCTGAACTGATCACCGATGGCCGTCCGCGCGCTCGGGCCCGCACTGCTGGACGTGGTCCAGGCCGTGTCCGCGACGCTGACGGATGATGATCATGGACTGCTGGTCGCCTGCTCCGGCGGCCCCGACTCCCTAGCCCTGGCCGCCGGCTGTCGTGAGGTGGCCCGCCGGACCGGCCGGCTACTGACCGCAGTGATCATCGATCATGGTCTGCAGGACGGCTCGGCCGAGGTCGCAGCCGGCGTCGTTGATCAACTCTCCCGGTCCGGCATCGCGCCGGTCGAGGTCGTCGCCGTCGAAGTCGATCATGGATCCGGCGACGGACCGGAGGCGGCCGCCCGGTCGGCCCGGTACGCCGCGCTGCACGCCGCCGCGGACCGGCTCGGGGCGACCACCATCCTGCTCGGCCACACCCGGGACGACCAGGCCGAGACCGTGCTGCTCGGGCTCGGCCGTGGCTCCGGCACCCGGTCGCTGGCCGGCATGGCCGTCCGGTCCGGCCGGCTGCTGCGGCCGCTGCTCGAGCTGCCCCGGACGACCACCGAACAGGCCTGCGCCGAGGCCGGGCTGACGCCGTGGCGGGATCCGCACAACTCCGATCCGGCCTATACCCGGGTCCGGGTCCGGGACCGGGTGCTGCCGCTGCTGGAGTCCGAACTCGGCCCCGGCGTTGCGGCGGCCCTGGCCCGGACCGCCCGGCTGGCCCGGGCCGACGCGGATCTGCTGGACCAGTTGGCCGACCGGGCCGCTGCCGATTGTCATACCGGCGACGGGGCGGTGGACTGCGCCGCGACCCTGGCCCAGCCGACCGCGCTGCGGACCCGGATCCTGCGCCGCTGGCTGCTCGATCGGGGTGCGGCGCAGGTCTCGGCGGCCCAACTCGGCGAGGTTGACCGGCTGCTCACCGCGTGGCACGGGCAGGCCGGAGTGGATCTGCCGGCGCTGACCGTCACCCGACGGGACGGACGGTTGGTGACGGGCGGCTGATCACGTGTGGCAGGCTTGGCGACCGTGGATGACACCGACATCTCCGGCGACCTGACGAGCATCCTCTACACCCCCGAGGACATCGCGGAACGGATCACCGAACTCGGCGCCAAGATCGACGCGGATTACGCCGACCGGGAGCTGGTCCTGGTCGGGGTGCTGAACGGCGCGGTGATGGTGATGGCCGACCTGTCCCGGGCCATCCGCCGGCCCTGCACGATGGACTGGATGGCGATCTCGTCCTATGGTTCCGGCACCCAGTCCTCCGGCGTGGTGCGGATCCTCAAGGACCTGAACACCGACATCAGCGGCAAGCACGTGCTGGTGGTCGAGGACATCATCGACACCGGCCTGACGCTCTCGTACCTGATCAGCAACCTGCAGTCGCGGGACCCGGCCAGCCTCAAGATCATGACCATGTTCCGCAAGCCCGAGGCGCAGCGCAACGCGGTCGACGTCGCCTATGTCGGCTTCGACATCCCGAACGAGTTCGTCGTCGGCTACGGCCTCGACTTCGACGGCCGCTACCGCAACCTGCGCTCCGTCGGCACCCTGTCCCCGCACATCTACAGCTGACCCGACTGTGAGGTTCTGACTGGCTGGAGCGCAGCAGACGGGGTCATTCCAGAGCCGCCGCCCGGCACTGATCGAGAGGTTCTGCCCCGGGTCGCCAGATCCTGACGCAGTGGAAACGCAGCGACTCCTGACTTTATGTGTTTTGACACATATTATGGGTGCGGCTGGAGGAGGGGATCAACATGACTCGCAGGTCTTCCGAGGTTGCTGCGGGGGCGAAGCGGGGCTGGGATGCGGGGGCCTGGCAGGTGTATGAAGCCGCTGTGGCGGTGTTCGGCCATGAGCTGGACGAGCGGGCTCGTTTCGGTGCTCAGCTTGCCGCGGCACGGAAGGCCCGGTCGCTCACTCAGCCGAGCCTGGCCGCGTTGGCCGGTGTTCAGCAGGCAGAGATCAGCCGGATCGAGCGAGGGATCGGCAACCCGACCGAGGAGACCTTGATCAAGTTGACTTCGGCGCTCGGACTTCGGCTGACGTTGGAGCTGGTCCCAGGGCGCTGAGCTCGGGGAGCAGGCGGGTCACTGCGGGGTTGGTGGTTGCGGGGTGCCAGGCGGCGTGCAGGGAGACGGTGCGGGCGTCGGACTTGTGGAGTTCGCGGTAGACGACGTTCTCGACCCGCATCGCGGTGCACGAGCGGGGGACCAGGGCGAAGCCGCGGCCGGCCCGGACCAGGGCCAGCATGGTCGGCACCTGGGAGGCGATCTGGGCCTTGAGGAATTCCTGCACGCCGACCAGTGCGGCGCAGACGTCGTGCAGATAGCGCGATCCCTCCGGGCTGTAGCCGATGTAGTCCGACGACACCTCGCTCAACCGGACCGGGCCGGTGCCGCGGGCCAGCGGATTCCGGTCCGGGATCGCCAGCACCAGTTGCTCGGTGTGGATCGGCACCGAGGCAAGATCATCGGGGACCGGCGGCCGGACCAGGCCGAGGTCGAGGGTGCCGCTGGCCAGGGCCGGGAACTGGACCTCGCTGGTCTCTTCGGTGAGCGCGACATCGACCCCGGGCAGCACCCGGGTGAGCAGGGTGAGGAAGTCGCCGAGCACCGCGTACGCGCCGATCGCGGTGAAGCCGAGCCGGATCGTGCCGACCTCGCCGGCCGCGACCCGGCGAGCCGAGTCCGGGGCCGCCTCGACCAACGCCAGCACCCGGCGCGCGTCGTCGAGGAACGTGCGACCGGCCGCGGTCAGCTCGACGCCGCGCGGTCCGCGGTCGAACAGCCGGACCTCGAGGGCCCGTTCCAGGGTCTGGATCTGCCGGGTCAACGGCGGCTGGGTCATCGACAACCGCTCGGCCGCCCGGCCGAAGTGGAGTTCCTCGGCGACGGCGACGAAGCCGCGCAGCTGAGCCAACGAATAGTCCATGCCGTGACGGTATCGGCCCATGCCAAGATCGACTTGGACGGGTATCGCTCTCGAGCCGTACGGTCAGGTGACCCCGACCCTCGATCTCGACCGGAGCCGCCCCGATGACCCGACTCGCCATGGCGATGACCCCGACCCGCGCCGCCGACGTCTGCGACGACGAGACCCGGGCGCTGCTCGAGGAGCGGTTCGAGGTGAGCTGGGGCAGCGACACCCTCGACGCGGCGGAGTTGGTCCGGCTGACCGAGGGTGCCGAGGTGTTGATCACCAGTTGGGGCACGCCGCCGATCCCGCCGGAACTCTTCGCCGACGCCAAGAACCTGAAGATCGTGGCGCACGCGGCCGGCACGGTGAAGCGGCTGGTCCCGGTCGAACTGCTCGCCGACCGATTGACTGTGTTCTCCGCGGCGACCCGGATCGCCTGGTCGGTCGGGGAATACTGCCTCGCCGCCTGCCTGACGCTGCATCGGCGGCTGCCGGCCTACGACGCCCGGACCCGGGCCGGCGGCTGGAAGCCGGACGCCTTCCGCGGCCGCGAGTTGCGCGGCCGGACGGTCGGGCTGATCGGCGGCTCATCCACGGCGCGGGCCTTCCGGAGTCTGCTGGCGCCGTTCGGTGTCCGGGTGCTGCTGTACGACCCGTACCTCGACGCCGACCGGGCCCGCGAGCTCGAGGTCACCCCGGCCGACCTGGCCGAGGTGATGACCGCCGACGTCGTCTCGGTGCACGTGCCCGACCTGCCCGCCACCCGCGGCATGATCACCGCCGAACTGCTGGCCCGGATCCCCGATGGTGGGGTCTTGATCAACTCCGCCCGGGCCGGCGCGATCGACCCCGCGGCGCTGCAGCGGGAGGTGCTGTCCGGTCGGCTGCAGGTGGCGCTGGACGTGTACGCCCCGGAGCCGGCACAGTTGTCGCCCGAGCTGATCGCCGCGCCCAACGTGCTGCTCACCCCGCACATCGCCGGCGACTCGGTCGAGGGTCACCTGGCCCTGGTCCGCTACGTCCTGGACGACGTGTTCGCCTTCCTGGCCGACGGTTCACACGGCCCGAGCTGGGTCGATCCCGATCGCTGGTCGGTGCTCGCATGAGTTCCGGCGCTGATGGGCTTGTTCGTTCCCTGAGCCTGTCGAAGGGCAGGCCACATCATCCATGCCCTTCGACAGGCTCAGGGAACGAACCACGATCCTGGCCATCGATTAGTCCTGCGAGCATCCGGTCCCGGAGGCCTTCATGAGTGCGGTGATCACCAAACTGGAGACATTCGTGGTGCCGGTGGAGTTCCGGCACGCGTTCGTGATCGGCAGCGGCCCGGTCGGCGGCGCTGCCGCGACCGGCGACGTGATCTTCGTCAAGCTCACCACCGGCGACGGGGTGGTCGGCTGGGGTGAGCAGCGGGCGCTGCCCAGCTGGAGCTACGAGACCGCCGAGACGATCACCACGGTGATCAACAAGGAGCTGGCGCCACTGCTGATCGGCGCCGACCCGTTCGCGATCGAGGCTTTCCATCGCGCGGCCGACAAGGCGCTCAGCCCGTCGGTGTCCAGCGGTTTCCCGTTCGCCCGGGCCGCGGTCGATCTGGCCCTGCACGACGTGGCCGGCAAGCTGGCCGGGGTCCCGGTGCATGCCCTGCTCGGCGGCGCCGTGCACCCGGAGATCCCGCTCTGCTCCGCGATCGGCATCGACGGGCCCGAGGCGATGGCGGGCCGGGTCGAGGCCAGCTCCGACTACCACGCGTACAAGATCAAGATCCGCGGCGACGTCTCGGCCGACATCGCAGCGCTCCGGGCGATCGTCGAACCGGCCGCGGGCAAGCCGATCTGGCTGGACGCCAACCAGTCCTACCGGCCGTCGTCGCTGCACCAACTGCTGCAGGCCGTCGGTGACCTGCCCGGCCTGTACTGCGTCGAGCAGCCGGTGCCGAGCACGGACTGGGCCGGCATGATCAGGATCCGGCAGCGGACCGACCTGCCGGTGGCGATCGACGAGGGCAGCTTCACCGCCGCCGACCTGGCCCGGTCCGCGGTGCTCGGCGCGGCCGACCTGGTGGTGCTCAAGATCTGCAAGGCCGGCGGGATGCGGCAGGCGCTGCGGACCGCGGCGGTGGCCAAGGCGCACGGGCTGGAGATCCTGTCCAGCGGCCTGACCGACACCGGCGTCGGCTTCGCCGCGGCCCTGCATCTGTTCAGTCAGCTCGACCTGGCGCTGCCGGCCGAGCTGAACGGGCCGGAGTTGCTCACCGAGCTCTATGTCGAGGGGCTGGAGATCAACGACGCCGTCGCTACTGTGCCGAACCGGCCAGGACTCGGCGTCGAGGTCGATGAGGACCGGATCCGCGCGACCGCCCGCTAGAACGCCCAACAAGCCAGTCCTCGGAAGGACCTCGATGATCACCTGGTCGGTCTTCAGCAAGCCCTGGCGGACCCTGGCACCGGGACCGCTCGCCGAGCTGATCGCCGGGCTCGGGTTCACCGGTGTGGAGGTGCCGGTCCGCCCGGGGTGCTACCTCGATCCGGACAACGTCGGCGCGGAGTTGCCGGGCTTCGTCCGGTCCCTCGCCGAGCACGGGGTGACGGTGATCAGCGTCGCCGCGGATCCTGTCCAGCCGGTGTTCGCGGCTTGTGCCGAGGCCGAGGTCGGGATGATCCGGACGATGGCCGCGGTCGGCGACGACGGCTACCGCGCGTCGGTGGACCGGCTGCGGCGGGATTGGGCCGACCAGGTCGTCCCATGGTGCGCCGCCCACGACGTCCGCGTCGGGGTGCAGTTGCACCGCGGCCGCTACGTGGAGACGACGCTGGGGGTGCTCGACCTGATCGAGGACCTGCCCGGCTTCGACCTGGTCTGGGACGCGGCGCACGACGCGCTGACCGGGGTCGATCCGGTGCGCAGCCTCGACCTGGCCCGGCCGCGGCTCGGCCTGGTCAACCTCAAGAACGGCCACTACTACCGGGCGGCGACGGATTCCGCTTCGAGCGAACCGCGCTATCGGGTCAGGTTCGGCCCGGCGGACTCCGGCATGGCCGACTGGGGCCGGATCATCGCTCACCTCAGGCACCGCGACTGGACCGGGCCGGTCTGCCTGACCGCGGAATACAGCGACGCAACCGGGCCGGGCCAGGTGGCGGACCTGGTCCGCGCCGACCTGATCACTGCCCGCGCCCTGTGGGACCGTACCGACCTGTGAGCCTGCTGTGAGTCGACGGTGAGGTAGGGCCGGGTTGGGCGAGAACGATACTCTGGCCTGCGTACTGGTGCACCCAAGGTGCCGTGCACGTGCCGACAATCCCGACTCAGCAGGCAGGTTATGAACTTGAAGCGCATCCTCCGCGGGCCCATCCTCTGGATCATCCTGGGCGTCGTGGTGATCGGCCTGCTGATCGATTTCAGCGGTCGGCTGGCCGGCGGTTTCCAGGACGTGCCGACCTCACAGGTGGTTGCCCTGATCAACGGCAACGACCATCTGAAGGAGGTCAAGCTGATCGACGGTGAGCAGACCATCCAGGTCACCGTCAACGACCAGCAGAAGTTCAAGGCCACCTGGGTCGGCAACCAGGACGACGCGCTGCGGGAGCGGCTGGATCAGCGCTACGCGGCGAAGACCCTGGACAACTGGGACGGTGAGAACCCGACGCCGGGCTTCTTCTCCTCCCTGCTCGGCACCCTGATCCCGTTCCTGATCATCGGCGTGCTGTTCTTCTTCCTGCTCAACTCGGTGCAGGGCGGCGGCAGCCGAGTGATGCAGTTCGGCAAGTCGAAGGCGAAGATCGCCAACAAGGACACCCCGAAGACCACGTTCAGCGATGTCGCCGGCTGCGAGGAGGCGATCGAGGAACTCGAGGAGATCAAGGAGTTCCTGGCCGAGCCGGCGAAGTTCCAGGCGGTCGGCGCGAAGATCCCCAAGGGCGTCCTGCTGTACGGCCCGCCCGGCACCGGCAAGACGCTGCTGGCTCGCGCGGTCGCCGGCGAGGCCGGCGTGCCGTTCTATTCGATCTCCGGTTCGGACTTCGTCGAGATGTTCGTCGGCGTCGGTGCCTCCCGGGTCCGTGATCTTTTCGAGCAGGCCAAGGAAAACGCCCCGGCGATCGTCTTCATCGACGAGATCGACGCGGTCGGCCGGCACCGGGGCGCCGGCATGGGCGGCGGTCACGACGAGCGCGAGCAGACGCTGAACCAGTTGCTGGTGGAGATGGACGGCTTCGACGTACGCGGCGGCGTGATCTTGATCGCCGCCACCAACCGGCCGGACGTGCTCGACCCGGCGCTGCTCCGACCGGGCCGGTTCGACCGACAGATCTCGGTCGAGGCACCGGACCTCAAGGGCCGGTACGCGATCTTGCAGGTGCACGCGGCCGGCAAGCCGATGGCGCCCGACGTCGACCTGGAGTCGGTGGCCCGGCGGACCCCCGGCTTCACCGGTGCCGACCTGGCCAATGTGCTCAACGAGGCGGCCCTGCTCACCGCGCGCCAGAACGCGCGGATGATCACCAAGTACTACCTGGACGAGGCGATCGACCGGGTCGTCGCCGGGCCGCAGAAGCGCAGCCGGCTGATGAACGAGCGGGAGAAGCTGGTCACCGCCTATCACGAGGGCGGGCACGCGCTGGTCGCCGCCGCGCTGCCGGGCACCGACCCGGTGCAGAAGGTGACGATCCTGCCGCGCGGCCGGGCGCTCGGCTACACCATGGTGCTGCCGGAGCAGGACAAATACTCCAACACCCGGGCCGAGTTGCTTGATCAACTCGCCTACATGATGGGCGGCCGGGCGGCCGAGGAGCTGGTCTTCCACGACCCGACCACCGGCGCCAGCAACGACATCGAGAAGGCCACCACGCTGGCCCGGGCGATGGTCACCCAGTACGGGATGACCGAGCGGCTGGGCGCGGTCAAGCTCGGCAGCGGCGACGCCGAGCCGTTCCTCGGCCGCGACATGGGCGCCAGTCACCGGGACTATTCGGAGCAGAAGGCCGCCGCGGTCGACGAGGAGGTCGCGGCCCTGATCGCCAACGCGCATCAGGAGGCGTTCGACATCCTGACCGAGAACCGGGACGTGCTGGACGACCTGGTCCGGGCCCTGTTCGAGCGGGAGTCGCTGGACCGGCAGGAGGTCGCGGAGGTGTTCAAGCCGCTGCGGCTGCGGCCGAAGCGGCCGGCCTGGACCGGCTCGGATCAGCGCCAGCCGTCCAGCATCCCGCCGGTGATGCCGCCGCCCCCGCAGCTCGAGCCGAGCTCGCCCAACGGGCAGCGCGCCGGCCACGGCCACTCGGGCGGCAACGGCGTCCCGGGACCGAACGGTGGTCCGGGATCGCACGGCACGCCGGGTGGCGCGCCGCTGCCGCCGGGACACCAGCCGGTGCCGCCGCAGCTGCCGGGTCAGCCCCCGTCGGCCGGTCCGGCCGGGCCGGCTGGTCCCGCGGGTCCGCAGTCGCCGACCGGTGGGCCCGGTCCGCAGCAGCCGCTGGATTCGCAGTGGCCGCCGCAGCCGCCGCAGCCGCCGCACGACCCTGAGGCCCGGTGACCGACGGCAAGCCCCCTTCGACGGGCTCAGGGCAGCGCTTCGATCACGACCGCATCGCGGCGGCGGTCCGCGAGATCTTGATCGGCATCGGGGAGGATCCCGATCGCGACGGGCTGAAGGAAACACCGGAGCGGGTGGCGCGGGCGTACGCGGAGATGTTCGTCGGCCTCACCCAGCGTCCGGAGGACGTGCTGGCCACCACCTTCGATCTCGGCCACGACGAGTTCGTGCTGGTCAAGGACATCGAGGTGTGGAGCTGCTGCGAGCACCACCTGGTGCCGTTCACCGGTGTCGCCCACGTCGGCTACATCCCGAGCGCGAGCGGCCGGATCACCGGGCTGAGCAAGCTGGCCCGGTTGGTCGACGTATTCGCCAAGCGGCCGCAGGTGCAGGAACGGCTGACCTCGCAGGTCGCCGATGCGCTGGTCGACTTCCTGCAGCCCGGCGGCGTGATCGTCGTCCTCGAGTGCGAACACCTGTGCATGACCATGCGCGGCGTCCGCAAGCCCGGCTCCCGGACCGTGACCAGCGCCGTCCGCGGTCAGCTGCGCAACGCCGCCACCCGGGCCGAAGCGATGAGTTTGATCATGAACGGCCACCGCTGACCTCCCGCAGCCGAGTTGTCAGAAAAGAGTTGCGCCAGAAGGCAACTGGGTTCTGACAAGTCGGCGTGGGAGGGCCTGCAGGTCCGATCACTTCACCGACTTGGTGCTGGCCCGCCAGGTGTTGCAGCGGCCGAAGTCGGTGCTCTCGTAGCCGCGTTCGAGCCAGCGGTATTGGGCGGTGCTGCTGCCGTGATCGGGTTTTCTGGTGCTCGGCGGATCTTCATCGCCGGTGTAGGAGTGCCATTCGCGGATCTCGTAGAGATCATCGCTGTCCAGGTCGATCGAATCTTCGGCGTAGCTGAGGAAGACGCCCTCGAAGCATTGGGCCTGCAGTTCCAGCCGCCGGCTCAGCTCCAGTTGCTTCTTGTCGCTGGCTTCGGCCCAGGCGTAGGAGTATTCGCGGAACATCCCGGTCTTCGCCTGCAGGTGATGGCCGAACTCGTGGGCCAGCAGGCCGACATAGCCGAGCCGGGCGAAGGTGAAGGCCTCTCGGTCGTCGTCGCTCGTCACCGGCCAGTAGATCGTCTCGTCGGCGGAGCAGTAGTACGCCGGTGAGCCGTTCTGATCAAGGTCGCCGCAGGGAGCTTCGACCGTGCCGGAGTACGGCCGCACCTTCGGCGTGGTCAGCTCGAACCCGAGGCCGGCGAGCGGCTTGCGATACACCTTGACCATGCAGTCGACCAGGTCCTCCAGGTACGGCTTCAGCTTCGAGTTCTTCAACGCCGGCTTCGGCCGGCGGACCTTGATCGAACACTCTCCCTCGCCACGCTTCAGTTCGAGGTTGTAGAGCGAGTTCTTGCTCAGCCCGGTCTCCGGCTCCTTCCGCGGCGGCTTCGTCGGCGGCGGCGTGGTCGGCGTCGGGGGCGGCTTGGGAGTGGTCGTAGTCGGCGTAGGGGTGGGCCGCGGCGTCGGCGTCGGCCGCCAACTGGGCGTTTCGGACGGTGTCCAGGTCGGGATCGAGCCCGCGTCCCGGTCCCGGTCGCGCAGGGCCGAGACGACGCCGACCGAGATCCCCACCACGGCGATCAGGAGCACGACGATCCCGCCCACCAGCAGAATGATCAGACCGCCACGACGCGGCGGCGGTGGTGGTGGCGGTGCGGACCAGCCGTATCCGGGCGGCGGGCCGGGCGGCAGCGGGCCGCTCGGTGGCGCCGGTTGCCAGGGACCGCGGGAATCGGATGAACCGGCCGATGGTGGACCCCAGGCGGGCTGGCCTGACGGCGGGGGCCAACCCGGTGGTCCCGATGGCTGATTCATCGGACGTCAGCATAGACAACCGACGGCGGTCCGAATACGACCGCAACGTCACGGTTCCCTCACTGTCCCGTTTCCCCCCGGTGGGCGTCGGCCCGAATGATCTGCGACTCGCTAAGGCATCTTCCAAGTGTTGACGACTTCGAGGTTGGAGAACGTCGGCGGGCCGTCCATGAGCCCACTCAGGCGACCGAAGAACTCCTGAGTCTCGGGACGGTTCGACGCTTCCCGTGCGGCTTCGGCGGACTCGAACTCGATGATGCTGACGTACCGGCCGGGATCCTCCTGGTCGGCGGTGATCACGCCCGACAGCGGGTTCGCCTTGCCCTCCCCGGTCGATTGTCGTCGGAACTCCTCCGACATTGCTTCCATCTCTGCCCCGCGCGAAGTCCGGTACTCGATGATCTGAATGAACTTCACAACGCCCCCCTGCTCGGAATCGGCACCCGGTTGGCGGGCGCTCGTCCCACCATGATCTGCCTGGGACCGCCCAGAGGTAAGGGGCGTTTCCCTCGGCCTCTCAGGCGAAATCGATACCCAGTCCGGGACGTTCGTCGATCCGGATCCGGGGACCGTCCCGGATCACCGGGGTCGGCGCGCTGACCAGGCCCAGTTGTTCGAACGAAGTGTCCTCGACCTCCTCGACCCAGACCGGCCCGGGCAACGCCACCGCCAGTTGGGCCGACACGTCGGCCAGCAGGTGCGGAGCGAGATGCAGGCCGCTGGTCACGGTCAGCTCGGCGATCCGCAGGAACGGGGTGATGCCGCCGACCCGGACCACGTTGGGCTGCACCACGTCGATCGCGCCGGCCTTGATCAACTCGGCGAACCGATAGCGGTGATGGACGTTCTCGCCGGCGGCGACCGGGATCGAGGTCCGCCGGCGCAACTCCACATAGGACGCGGTGTCGTCGGCGCGCACCGGTTCCTCGATCCAGTACGGATCGAACCGGGCCAGCGCGGTCACGCCGCGGATGGCGGCCGGCAGATCCCAACGCTGGTTGGCATCAAGCATCAACGCCACCCGCGGCCCGGTCAGCTCGCGGATCGCGGCGACCCGCTCCAGGTCCCGATCGAGCTCGGGGCTGCCGACCTTGATCTTGATCGCCCGATAGCCGGTGTCGAGCCAGCGGCGGACCTGGTCCAGCAACGCGTCGGTCTCGTAGTGCAGGTTCACCCCGCTGCCGTACCCGGGCAGCTCCCGATGCCGTACGCCGAGCAGTGCGGGCACCGACCGGCCGACCTCACGGGCCTGCAGATCCCACAGCGCAAGATCGACTCCGGCCATCGCGATCGTCGTGATCCCGCCGCCACCCGCCTCGTGCAGGTGGGCCCAGAGCTCGTCCCAGAGCACGGCCGGATGAGCCGGCTTGCCGATCATGAATGCGCTGATGTCGTGATCGAGCAGCGCCTGCACGGCCGTCGCGCCAATCGTCGGTGTCCAGCTGAATCCGGTGCCGGTCCGGCCGTCGTCGGTGATCACCTCGACCACGATCACGTGCACCTCGGGCACGTCCGGACCCCAGGGCCGGGGCAGTGCCGCGGTCAGCAGCCGGGTCCGAAGCTCCGCGACCGTTGCGATCGACATCGCTAGCCGACGAGCTGGTGGCCGTGGTCGAGGATCTCCTTCAGCCGGGCCAGATCGTCGGGGGTCGGGTCGACCAGCGGCGGCCGCACCCCGCCGACCGGCAGCCCGCCGGCGATCACCCCGGCCTTGATCAACGACACCGCGTAGCCGGGCACCCGGTCGCGCAGTGCGACCAGCGGCTCGTAGAAGCCGGCCAGCAACTCGAGTCGGCGCGGCTCGTCGCCCTCGGCCAGCGCGGTGTAGAACGCGGTCGCGAGCTTCGGCGCCATCGCGAACGCGGCCGAGGAATAGAGTGGCACTCCGACCGCCCGGTAGGCCGCCTGGGACAGCTCGGCGGTCAGCAGACCGTTGAAGAACTGGAAGTCGGTCCGACCGGCGGCGGAGACGGCGAGCACGATCCGCTGCGCCTCGGCCAGGTCGCCGACGCCGTCCTTGAAGCCGATCACCTTCGGGTTCACGGCCAGCCGGGCCATCGCGGCGGCAGTGAACTTCGCGTTCGCGCGGTGATAGACGATCACCGGCAGCTCGGTCGCCGCCGTCACGGTCTCGACGTAGTTGATCAAGCCCTGGATCGGAGCGTTGACCAGATAGGGCGGCAACAGCAGCAGGCCGTCCGCCCCGGCGTCCTGGGCGGCCCGGGCGCAGTCGATCGCGTGCCCGAGCGGGCCGCCGGCACCGCTGATCACCGGCACCTGCCCGGCCGTCGAGGCCACGGTCGCGGCGACCACCTGACCGACCTCGGCCACCGACAGGGAGTGGAACTCACCGGTGCCGCAGGCCGCGAAGATCCCGCCCGGCCCGTGCTCCAGTCGCGAGGTGACCTGCTCGGTGATCAACTCCGGCACGACCCGGGATTGATCATCGAACGGGGTGACCGGGAAGAACAGGACTCCATCGAACTTCAGGGACATTGGGCTCCTCGGCTCAGCTCAGCGGGGCATCGTCGGCGTCGATCAACTCGGTCCGCCAGCTGCGCTTCGGCCGCCAGCCGAGCAGCCGCTCGGCCTTGCTGATCGAGAACGCCGGCTCGGTGCCGGTCAGCCCGGCGGCGAGTTGCTCGGTGCCTGGATGGTACAGCGGCATCAATTCTGCCAACGGCTTGCGGGCCATCGCGTCCGCGGCCCCGACATAGAAGATCGAACCGCCAGGCACCTCATCGACGCCACCGAGCCAGGTGTCGATGAAGTCGGCGGCGTCCCGGGCGTCGATGTAGTTGAACAGCGAGACCGCGGCCAGGCCGGGGTCGTCCAGCCGCTCCCGTACCGTGTGGCCCTGCTGGGTCGGCGCGCCCCGCCATTCCTCCGGCGAGATCACGAAGCACGGCCGGAAGACGCCGAGCTTGACCGAGCCGCCGGTCTGCCGGCTGAACGTGGCCACCGTGTTCTCGATCGTCTGCTTCGACAGAGCGTAGGCGTTCCACGGGCGCAGCGGATGATCTTCGTCGATCGGCAGATATTCCGGGACCCAGCCGTGCGGCGACCCGTAGCCCAGCGGGGTCGGGCTGGACGCGACCAGGATCCGCCGGGTGCCGTGCTCGATCGCCGCCTGCAGCGTGGTGAACGCGATCGTCGAGTTGGTGGTGAAGATCTCCCGCTCGGGCGCCGCGAACGGCACCGCGATCCCGGCCAGATGGATCACCGCCTCCGGCCGGACGGCCGCGAAGGTGGCCGCGCAGGCGTCTGCGTCGGTCAGGTCGACCTGCCGCTCGGTGACCCCGTCGATGGCCGGCCGGACCGGCTCGCGCAGGTCCACCGAGACGACCTCGTGGCCGCGGCCGGCCAGTCCCGCGACGACGCTCCGGCCGAGCCGGCCGGCGCCGCCGGTCACCACGATTCTCATGCGGGACCCCCGGAAGATTCGGCGCACCAGAACGCGCGGCTGTCGAGTGGGCTCATCAGTCCTCCAACGGGAACCCGAAATCGGCCAACTTGACCGGCAGCCCGGTCTCCAGGCTCTGGTTGCCCGCGACGCCGACCAGCACGCTCCGGATGCCGTCCAGGTAGCCGGCCTTGCGGCCGAGCGCATCCTCCCGCGGCTCGCGGAACAGGTCGTCGAGCAAGATCACGTCGCCGCCGCCGTGGCCGCCGCTGCTGGTCTGCACCTCCACCTCGGTCGCCTGCTGCCAGTGCTTCTGCAGCAGGATCCGGGCGCCCTTGGGCCGGACGTCCGCATGCTCGCCGTCGTCGTTCGCGGTCGGGTCGACGTTGGTCGTGGCCGGCCGCACCCAGGAGGACTCGACCACCTCGATCTCCAGCCGGCCCGCGGTGCCGGTGAAGCCAACTCGGTAGCCCTCCCAGGGCGCGTGCGCGGTCAGGTTGTACGACAGGTTGGCGCCACCGGAGTAGCCGACCAGCAGGCTCAGGTTGTCCTCGATCGTGATCCCCGGGGCGAAGACGTCCTGGTCGCGGTGATAGCCGTCGGCCTGCTCGGCCTCGAGATAGAGCCGGCGGTTGGTCTCGTTGGCGGCCAGGTCGAAGTGGAACGGGTCGGTGGCCGGATCGGTGTCCCGGCTCAACGCCGGCCGCGGCTCGAGCCCGCGAGCGGCGGCGTTCTCGTCGCCGTAGAACCGCAGCCCGCCGCGGGCGTAGACCGACTCCGGCGAGCGGCCGAGCCACCAGTTGGCCAGGTCGAAATGGTGGGTGGACTTGTGCACCAGCAGGCCGCCGGAGTTCTTCTTCTCCCGGTGCCAGCGGCGGAAGTAGTCGGCGCCGTGCGAGGTGTTCAGCAGCCACTCGAAGTGCACCGCGGTCACGGTGCCGATCTCGCCGTCGGCGATCAGCTTCCGGACCGCCGAGTTCCGCGGCGAATAGCGGTAGTTGAACGTGACGGTCAGCGTCCCGGACGACTTCTGCACCGAGTCGACGATCTTGCCGACCCGATCGGCAGTGGTCGTCATCGGCTTCTCCGTGATCACGTCCAGGCCGCGGTCGAGGGCGGCGCAGATGTAGTCGGAGTGGGTGACGTCCATCGAGGTGACGATCACGCAGTCGGGCTGCTGCTCGTCCAGCATCCGGCCGAAATCGGTGGCCGGATAGGTGGCCAGTTTCTCGGGCGGGACCGGGGCCGTCTGCAACTGCTCGGAGTGGTACGCCAGCCGGACCGGGTTGGGATCGCACAGGGCGACCAGCTCGCCGACGTCGGCGTGGCTGTCGGTCAGGGCCTTGAGATACATCCGGGCCCGCGAGCCGGTCCCGACGAGTGCGTACCGTTTCCTGGTCATGTTCACATCTCTCCTCGTTGGCTTCACCGCCGTGAGTAACCGATTTCTGCACTCTATTCGGCCATCCTCGGCAATCGCAAGCCAAAGGTCCCCAGTCTGAGCGGCTACCGGATATGCTGCCCGTTATTGGATTAATCGACGGGGGTTGTGAGACAAACCGGGATTCGGCCTGGGAGAGAGCGGGGAGTTGATGGCGCGGTCACGTGACAAGGCCAGGGTCACAATTGCGGACGTTGCGGCTCAGGCTGGGGTCTCACGAGCAACCGTTTCCCGAGTCATGAACGGCCTGCCGACGGTTGACCGGGAGATCAGCGAGCGGGTTCTCAAGTCCGCCGAGCGGCTCAATTACACCCCTAGTGCCGCCGCGCGCAGTCTGGCTCTCGGTCGGACCCACACCATCGGCTATATCGTGCCCGATCTGACCAACCCAGCATTCCACGGGGCGATGCGGGGCCTCAGTCTCGCCGCCGCCAAGCAGAACTACCGGGTGCTGATCGGCGACACCGCCGAACAGGTGGAGGAGGAGGCGATCCTCGCCGTCGAGTCCCGGCGCCGGTGCGACGCCCTGGTGCTGGTTGCGCCGCGAATGCCGGAGGAGGAGTTGCGCCGGCTGCTGCCCGACCTGGCCCCGGTCGTGTTGCTCAACCGGGAGCCGACCGACGACTCCTCACCGCTGCTCGGCATCGACTGGGCCTCCGGGATCCGCGATCTGGTGCGGCACCTGACCGGCCTCGGCCATCGCCGGATCGCCTATCTCGCCGGCCCGCCGATCAGTGCGTCCAACGCGGCCCGGCTGCGCGGCTTCGAGAGCTTCCAGGACACCATCGAATTGGTCTCCATCCCTTGTGGCGCGATGTTCTCCGACGGGCATGCGGCCGCCGGCGAGGTGCTGGACTCGGGGGCGACGGCGGTGATCGCGTTCAACGACGTGGTCGCGCTCGGGCTGCTCGGGGCGCTGCACGAGCTCGGCGTCGAGGTGCCGGACCGGCTCTCCGTCGCGGGCTTCGACGACATCCCGTTCGCGAAGTTCACCAGCCCGGCGCTGACCACGGCCTCGGTGCCGCAGGTCGAGCTCGGCGAACTGGCCTGGGAGAGCCTGTGGGCGATGCTGAACGGCGAGAAGCCGCAGCGGAGTGCAATCTTCCGTCCTCGGCTGGTGGCGCGCAGCAGCACCGCCCGCGTTCCAGTCGCGAGATAGCGACCGGAATCGGTTTCTGAGCTCTTCTCTGCGAGACGGAACCGTTGGAATTCTGCGACGTCCTGCCGACCGCTCGATCTCGCCTCGATAACTCCTGCCCGGTAACGGTATGCGTGCCCCAGGTTGGTGCCCCTCCGGCATTGACATGGTCGCCGCAGGACTGTTAGAAAGCGATTACTGAGCTACCCAACCCGGCTCAGTGAACCGGAAGGACGAGTCGACGATGATTCCTGGATCCGAGAACGCGCTCAGCCGACGGTCAGCGCTGGGCCTCGGGCTCTCAGTGGCCGGTCTGGCCGCGCTGGCCGGCTGTGGCCGCGGCCAGAGCGCCGGCGGCACCGGACAGCTCCGCATCACCTGGTGGGGCAACGAGACCCGGAACGCCAACACCCGCAAGATCATTGAAGCCTTCAAGGCCGTGAAGCCGGACGTCACGATCAGTCCCGAGCCCGGCGAGTGGAGTGCCTACTGGGACAAACTCGCCACCCAGGTGGCCGGCAACGACGCCCCGGACATCATCCAGATGGACGAGAAGTACGTCCGCGAGTACGGCGGCCGCGGTGCCCTGCTGGACCTGAACGGCAAGGTCGACGTGGCCAACTTCGCTCCGGGAACGGTCGAGCCGGGCCAGACCGACACCGGCCTGATGGCCGTGAACGCCGGGGTCAACGCGCCGGTCGCGATGGCCCACCCCAAGGTCTTCGCCGCGGCCGGGGTGGAGCCACCCGACGACTCGACCTGGACCTGGGACGACCTGATCAAGATCTCGGTCGCGGTGGCCAAGGGCAGCCCGGAGGGCACCTTCGGGATGGGCTCGCTGATCGCCAACGATGCGGCCTTCAGCGCCTTCCTCCGGCAGCGCGGCAAGGCGTTGTTCACGGCCACCGGTCTCGCCTTCGACGAGGCCGACGCCACCGCTTGGTACGCGTACAACCTCGAGGTGATGAACTCCACGGGCGGCCAGCCGGCCAGTGTGGTGGCCGAGGAGGACGGTCAGTCGCTGGACCAGGGCGCGTTCTCGACCGGCCGACTCGGGCTCGGCTTCGCCTGGTCGAACCAGGTCAGCGCCTACGACAACGCCTCCGGTGAGGACATCACGCTGCTCCGGCTGCCGAGCGAGGCGGGCCAGGGCAGCGAGGCCAAGCTCTGGTACAAGGCATCCCAGTTCTGGTCGATCTCGGCCAAGTCGGGTGATCCGGACGCGGCCGTCGCCTTCGTCAACTTCCTGGTCAACTCCGTCGAGTCCGGCAAGATCGGGCTGACCGAGCGCGGCGTACCGCCGAACACCGAGGTCCGCAGTGCCATCGAGGCAGGGCTGAACCCGTCGGACAAGAAGGTGATCGCGTTCCTGGACGCGATCAAGCCGGAACTCGGCGACACCCCGCTGCCGCCGCCGGTCGGTGCCGGCAACCTGCCCGACGTGGTCAAGCGGTACGGCCAGGAGGTGTTGTTCGGCCAGTCCAAGCCGGCCGACGCCGCGGCCAAGATGATCGGCGAGATCAACGCCAACATCCAGAAGTAGGACGGGATCACACGATGAGTGTTGTCGGGGAACTCAGCACGCTCCGCCGGCGGAAGAAGGGCGGCCCGGCGGAGGAGACCCCGGACAACAAGATCGCCTATCTGTTCCTGGCGCCGTGGCTGATCGGCCTGTTCGGCATCACCATCGGGCCGATGATCGCCTCGCTCGTCCTCTCCTTCACCGACTACAACCTGCTCCAGCCGCCGAAGTGGATCGGGCTGGAGAACTTCATCACGATGGCGAACGACACCCGGCTGCTGAACTCGCTCCGGGTCACCTTCACCTACGTGATCGTCTCCGTGCCGCTGCAGCTGATGTTGGCCCTGGGCATCGCGCTGGTGCTCGATCGCGGCATGCGAGGACTGGCCTTCTACCGGTCGATCTTCTACCTGCCCTCGCTGCTGGGCTCCTCGGTCGCGGTGGCCATCCTGTGGCGGCAGATCTTCGGCACGACCGGTCTGTTCAACCAGGTGCTGCAGTTTCTCGGTGTGCAGTCGCCGCCGGGCTGGATCTCCAACCCGGACACGGCCCTCGGCACGATCATCCTGCTGCACGTCTGGACCTTCGGCTCGCCGATGATCATCTTCCTGGCTGGGCTGCGGCAGCTCCCGCGGATGTACTACGAGGCGGCGGAGGTCGACGGCGCGAGCCGCTGGACCCGGTTCGTCAGCATCACGCTGCCGCTGCTGTCGCCGATCATCTTCTTCAACCTGGTGCTGCAGATCATCGGTGCCTTCCAGTCCTTCACCCAGGCGTTCATCGTCTCGGGTGGCTCCGGCGGGCCGTCGGACTCGACGATGTTCTACACGCTGTACCTGTACCAGAAGGGATTCGGCCAGTTGGACATGGGATACGCGTCGGCGATGGCCTGGCTGCTGGTGGTGATCATCGGCGGCTTCACCGCGATCAACTTCCTGGCTGCCAAGTATTGGGTGTTCTACGATGACTGAGCTGATCGAGGCCGAGCGGACCCGGACCACACCGCCGCCGGTGCGTAGCAACCAGAGTCGGAAGCGCCCGATCGGGGCGACGATCAGTTCGGTGATCAAGCACGTGATCCTGATCGCCGCCGGGGTGCTGATGATCTATCCGCTGTTGTGGATGGCGGTCAGCTCGCTGCGGCCGAACGAGCTGATCTTCCGGCAGCCCGGTCTGTGGCTGACCAGCCTGAACGTGGAGAACTACCAGCTCGGCTGGAATGCGCTGGCGTTCCCGTTCGGGCAATATCTGGCCAACTCGGCGATCGTGGTGCTCGGCTCGATCCTGGGCAACCTGGTCTCCTGCTCGCTGGCCGCGTACGCCTTCGCCCGGCTGCGGTTCAAGCTGCGCCGGGTCTGGTTCGCCATGATGCTGCTGACGATCATGCTGCCGTTCCACGTCACCGTGGTGCCGCAATACATCATGTTCTCCCAGCTGGACTGGGTGAACACGTTCTGGCCGCTGCTGGTGCCGAAGTTCCTGGCCACCGACGCGTTCTTCGTGTTCCTGATGGTCCAGTTCATCCGCGGCATCCCGACCCAACTGGACGAGGCGGCCCGGCTGGACGGTTGTGGCCACATCAAGATCTTCGGCTACATCATCCTGCCGCTGATGGTCCCGGCGCTGGCCACCACGGCGATCTTCACCTTCATCTGGACCTGGAACGACTTCTTCACCGCGCTGATCTATCTGACTGCTCCGGACATGTTCACCGTGCCGATCGCGCTCCGGTCGTTCATCGACTCGACCGGCGGCAGCAACTGGGGCGCCATGTTCGCCATGTCGGTGATCTCGCTGTTGCCGATCTTCCTCGCCTTCCTGTTCGGCCAACGCTTCCTGATCAAGGGCATCGCGACGACGGGACTGAAGTGAGCCAACCGCACCCCGGGCCGGTCGCCCCGTGCCCTGAGCCTGTCGAAGGGTCCGCCGATGATCATGCGATCAAGCGCGATCGGTTGCTGAGGATCATCGCCGACCAGGGAGCACAGCGGCTGCTGCTCACCTCGCAGCCGGCGCTGGCCTGGTATCTGGAGGGCGCCAGGGTGCACGTCAGCCTGGCCGCGCCGCCGATCGTCGCCGCCCTGGTCTCGGCCGAGGGTGACGAGGTGGTGCTGACCGGCAACGAGTCGGCTCGGCTCCGGGCCGAGGAGTTGCCGGCCGGGGTCGTGGTCCGAGAGCTCGACTGGTCCGCCGCCCCCGCCGGGATCGATCCGGGCCTGGGGACACTGGCCGAGGATCAGGTCGCCGACCAGCTTCGGGCGGCTCGGGCACCGTTGCTGCCGGGTGAGCTCGGCCGGTTCCGCGAGCTGGGCCGGGACGCGGCCCGGGTGCTGACCGAGGTGCTGACCGGTCGTACGCCGGCGGACTCAGAGTTGGCCGTCGCCACCGCGCTGACCGGGCGGATCGTGGGGATCGGCGCCGAACCGCTGGTGGTCCTGGTCGGCGGGGCCGGGCGGGTTTCGTACCGGCACCCACTGCCGACCCGCGAACCGCTGGGCCGGCGCTTCATGGCCGTGATCTGCGCCCGCCGGCACGGTCTGGTGATCAACGTCAGCCGCTGGGTCCGGTTCGGCCCGGCGACCGACGGCGAACTGTCCGCCGACGAGCGGATCCTGGCCGTCGAGGCCGAGTTCCTGGCCGGCACCGTGCCCGGGGCGACCCTCGGCGACGCGTTCCACGCCGGCTGTGCCGGTTACGCCAAGCACGGGTTCGCCGCGGACGAATGGACCAGGCACCACCAGGGCGGCATCGCCGGCTACAACGGCCGCGATCCGCGCGGGGTCGTCGGCGCGACCGACCGGATCGTCGCCGACCAGGCCTTCGCCTGGAACCCGTCCGCTCCCGGCTGCAAGGTCGAGGACACCCTGCTCCGTACCGACAAGGGCTTCGAGGTGCTGACCGTCGATCCCGAGTGGCCGAGCACCGACGTCGCCGGCCTCGCCCGCCCGGCCGTTCTTTCGCTCTGATCCGGGGAGGTAGGTAGGGCTGAGTCTCCGCGCGGGCGTCGGTTCGGTCTTGGAATGAAGGACGCGCCAACCCTCGATCTTTCATGATCTTGGCCCCGCTGCCCGCTGCCCGTGACCCGTCCACACCCGGCGAGGCTAACCTCCCCGGCCCACCCCACAATCCGCCGACCCGTCACATCCGCGGCCGTTCTGGCGGCGTGTCGTAGCGGATGTGACGTCTCGGCGAAAGGGAAGTGCCCGTTCTCAGCTGGTCGGGCCAGGAGCTGGTGCCCCGGATTCTCACGGCACCGGCCTCGGCGCTCTGGGCTGACCGGAATCCAGCGAGCGTTCGACGGAATCGGCCGGTTCGAGCCCTTTTCGCAAACCGTTGCGGGATTTCGGTCACGCCATCCGCCGACTCTTCGGGAGAACTGAGTTGCTCGTTTCCGCGGCGTGCGCGACGGTGCGCGGGTGGCGGATGTGCTCCTTCCCTTCAATCCCCCGCATTCCGGCGGGGTCCCCGAGCTGGCCCGGGCGGAGGGTTGGCCGACCGTCTCGGATCCGGATCGGGTGGCCCGGCTGCTCTCGTCGCGGGTGTCGCGCCTTGGTCGCGGTACGGGACGGTGCGGTGATCGGAGCCGCGCAGCTGCTGACCGACGGACACCAGGGCTACCTGGCGATCTTGGTCGTTGCCGCGTCCGCTCGCGGCCAGGGCGTCGGCCGGCGGCTGATCCAGCAGGCGTTCGCGACGAGCGGCGCGGAACGGATCGACCTGCTGTCCACACCGGAGGCCGAGGCCTTCTATCGCGGCTTCCCACATCACGACCTGCTCGGTGTTCGCTTGTTCAAGTCCGGACGGGGTCGCAGGAGTCGGGATGACTGAGGACGGGCCACAGCCGGCATCGGGACGACGCCAGTGGCCGCCGGACAGCTCATGATCAGCCGCGCGCCCCGCCGGCGGCCAGGATGTCGTCCCAGGCCGAGAGCTCGAAATGGCCGCGGCCGGGCAGCCAGCGGAAGTCCACCCCCGGGATGGTGCGGGCCAGGTAGTCGCCCATGGTGGTCGGCACGAAGGTGTCTTCGGTGCCCAACCGGATCCGGACCGGCACCCTGATGTCGGCCAGGTCGAAGCCCCAGTCCCGGTAGGCGATTGTGGCTTCGTGGGCGGCGCCGCGACCGCCCTGCCGGAAGGCCTCCAGTTCGGACTCCTCCAGTTGCCGCAACAGCTCGCCCGCGAGCGCCGCTCGGTCCGCGGCCGACACCGCCGAACGCATCAGGCCGAAGAACAAGCACGGCCAGCGCGCGGCCCAGCCCAGCGGGGCGAAGGTGGCTTGCATCGCCCACGGTGCGGCGCGGGCGGTCGTCGCGTAGAACCGATCCACGCGATTCAGGCTGGACGCGATCTCCGGTGACGCAAGCGGACCCCAGGGCCCGAGGGCGCCGACGAACGTGAGCCGGGCGGGCGGCAGCAACACCGCACAGGCGAACAGGTGCGGCCCGCCACCGGAGTGTCCGATGACGCCGAACTCGGTCAGTCCGAGCACATCGGCCACGGCAAGGACATCCGCGGGCCAGTCGGCGAACGTACGGCCGGGTTGGAAGGTGGAACGTCCGAAGCCCGGTCGATCCAGCGCGATGATCCGGTAGCCGTGGCGCCGGGCCGCCGGGTCGGCGAAGGCGCCCTCGAGCCGGCTGCCCGGCGTGCCATGGAAATAGAACGTGGGAAATCCGTCGGGCGCGCCGAACTCCGACCAGGCGAGCTTGCGCCCGTCACTCAACCGGAGCAGCCGGATCGCGTCCCCGGGTCGTGCCGATTCGGTCATGATCATCCGTTCGTACCGGCGGCGCGGTTCCCGCTCGACGCTAGCCCCGAGCCCCAGTGCAGGTCGAGTCCCGTCCCTCCGACAACGGGAAATGAGTTGCCCAGGAACGCGGGGTAGGAGACGGTGCACGGATGCCAGCCGAGGTCCTTCCCATCGATCCCTCGCACTCCACCGGGATGGGAGCGACATGATCAGAGACGCGGAGCAGCACGGCCGGAACCTCGAGCGGGTGTATGGGCCGCTGACCTGGACCCTGTACGAACAGCTGGATGTCTCATCGAACCCGCGCAGTCCGGAGTGGCTGCGCGGCCTGGCGGCCGGGCTGTTACCGCCCGACGGCAGCGTGCTCGACGCCGGCTGCCGCGACGCCGCGCACCTGGTGCAGTTGGCTCATGATCATCCGGAAATCACCGCGGTCGGCGTCGAACCGGTCCCGATCCACGTCCGGGCGGCGGAGGAGGCCGTCGCCGCGGCCGGCCTGTCCGACCGGGTGATCATCATCGGCGGCGAGATCGCGACCGTCGCCGGGCAGGGTCGCACCTTCGATCTCGTCTGGTGTCGTGATGTGCTCGAGCAGGTGGCCGACCTGCCCACGGCCGTTGTTGATCTTGCGAAGTTGACGCGCCCGGACGGTTCGCTGCTGGTGTTCACCACGGTGGCCACCGACGCCCTCGGGCCGGCGGACGCCGCGCTGCTCGGCCATCATCTCGGCAACGTGCCGGAGAACCTGTCCCGGGCCGCCGTCGAGTCGGCGTTCGCCGCGGCCGGTCTGCGGACGGTGGCGACCCACGAGATCGGCACCGAGTGGCGCGAGTGGGCGGAGGAGCGGCACCGGCCGGCGTCGACGGCCCTGCTCCGGCTCGGCCGGCTCCGGCGGGACCGGGCCCGGTTCGTTGCGGCCCACGGCGCGGAGATCGTGGCCCACGTGGAGGCGAACCTGCATTGGGAGACGTTCCAGTTCCTCGGCAAGCTGCTGCCGATCGTCTACGTCCTCCGCCCTGCCTCGGGCCACTAGGATCACGGCGGTGGAGTGGATTCCTGCCGTGACCGGGCTGCCGGCGCCGGGGCGGACCTTGGTGGTGGGTGTCGTCAATGTCACTCCGGACTCGTTCTCCGACGGGGGCGAATGGCTCGATCCCGAGGACGCGATCCGGCACGGTCACGACCTGATCGCCGAGGGTGCCGACGTGATCGACGTCGGCGGTGAGTCGACCCGGCCCGGGGCGGTCCGGCCGGCGGTGGCGGAGGAATTGCGCCGGGTGCTGCCGGTGATCCGTGAGCTGACGGCGGCGGGGGCGGCGGTCAGTGTCGACACGATGCGGGCGGAGGTGGCGGCCGCGGCGATCGAGGCCGGGGCACGGCTGGTCAACGACGTCTCCGGCGGCCGAGCCGACCCGGAGATGCTGCGCACGATCGCCGGGCTCGGGGTCGCCTACATCTGCATGCACTGGCGCGGCCACTCCGAGGACATGTACAGCCGTGCCGTATACCGGGACGTCGTCGCCGAAGTGATCACCGAGCTCCGGGAGCAGCTCGATCAGGCCGTCGCGGCCGGGATCGCGCCGGACCGGTTGATCATCGATCCGGGGTTCGGGTTCGCCAAGACGGCCGACCACAACTGGGAGCTGCTACGCCGGCTGGACGAGCTGGACGGGCTCGGCTTCCCGTTGCTGCTCGGCGTTTCCCGGAAGAGATTCCTCAGCCGCCTGTTGGCCGACGGCGACCGACTCCGACCGGCCCGGCAGTGCGACGACGCCTCGATGGCGCTGACCGTGATCGCCGCCCGGCAACGGCGGCTGTGGGGGGTCCGGGTGCACGCGGTCCGACCCCACCGGGACGCGATCGCGGTGATCGATCGGCTGCACGGAATTGACCCGGGCGAGCAGCCTGCCACGTCGCAATAGCGGCGTGATCGTACCCAACGTCGGGCGGTAGCGATACCGTCATCGGATTCGCGGGACGGGGACTGCCCCGTCCCGCGGTGGTTCGATAGGGTCGGCGGGCGAAGGGAGGGTGATGACGGCGGGGGCGAGCGAGTCGAATGCGGCCGAAAAGGCCGGACGGGATTCCGTTGCTCTGCGGGGTATTGTCGGATTCGGGCACCATGGCGTGTTCAACTTCGAACGGCGTCAGGGCCAGCAATTCGTCGTCGACGTCACCTGCTATCTCGATCTTTCTCCGGCCGTGGCCAGTGATGATCTTGATGACACGATCGACTACGGTGCGCTGGCGGCTGCGGTCGTGGCCGACATCGAGCGGGACCCGCTGAACCTCATCGAGGGCTTGGCGGAGAGAATTGCACAGACGTGCCTGAAGCAGCATCAGCGTTTGGACACGGTCCAGGTCACCGTGCACAAGCCGGGGGCGCCGATGCCGGTAGAGGTGGCCGATGTGGCCGTCACAGTGACGAGGAGCAGACCGATATGAGCAGCCCCAACCCATACGCGATCGACGCCGACACCCTCAGTGGCATGAAACCGTTGCGGAAGGTGGTCTACTCCGTTGGCTCCAACCTCGGCGACCGGCTGACCATCCTGCAGGGCGCCGTGGACGCGATCAAGGACACTCCGGACGTGATCGTCGTCGACGTGTCCTCGGTGTACGAGACCGAGCCCCTGCTCGATCCAGCGGCTACGCGCGGTCCGGACGATTCCAACAAGTTCCTCAACCTGGTCATCGTCGCCGAGTCGACGCTCGAGCCGCGAACGCTGCTCGAGCGGGCGCTGGCGATCGAGGACGCGTACGGTCGGGTGCGCGAGGAGCGCTGGGCGCCGCGCACCCTCGACGTCGACCTGGTGATCGTCGGCAACACGGTCAAGGACGAGGACTACCTCAAGCTGCCGCACCCGCTGGCGCACGAGCGCGGCTTCGTCCTGGTGCCCTGGCTTGAGGTCGATCCGGCCGGCGAGGTGCCCGGGCAGGGCAAGATCTCCGACCTGATCAAGACGGCCGACCTGACCGGGGTCGTCCGTCGCGACGACCTCTCGATCACCGAATAGCGTCCGGTCCGGATCGACAGGAACCAGACCACGTTGGCTGATCCCCAAGAGGGCGGGACGCTGAAGACGACGCCGCCGCTCGCGATAGGTGTCGCGGCCCTGTTCGGCGGCCTGACCGGCTGGTTGGTCGTCGTCGGTGCCCGGGCGCTCGGCATCAGCCCGCCGCAGGTGCCCTGGACCGCTCCGGTCGCGGTGTTCCTGATCGCGTTCGGCGTTGGCGTGCTGGCCTGGCAGACGTACGTCCGGATCCATCGGCGCCGGCTCCGGATGGACCCGCAGCGGGCGGTCTCGTTCCTGGTGCTGGGCAAGGCCTCAGCACTGGCCGGGGCGCTGGTCGGCGGCGGCTACCTGGTCTATGCGGTGATGTTCCTGACCCGGATCGACGGGGAGTCGCCACGGGAGCGGGTGATCCTGTCGCTGATCGCGGTGGTCGGCGGCGCCGCCCTCTGCGCCGCCGGGATGCTGCTGGAACGGGCCTGCAAGGTGCCGAAGGACGGCTCCGACCCGGATTCTGAAACCGATTCCGCGAAACGGGACGAGCCGGCCGAATCGGGAGACTGAGAACGGCGCTCCGACGCCCGGCACGGTGGGGACACTCAGCGTGAAATCCCACATCCGGGATGGCCGTAGTTCTATCGTTCCAACTGTGACTTCCCCTGCCGATGCCCCTACGCGCCCAGTTACCCCACCACTTCCACCAGCAGCGCGACGTCGCGCCGCCACCTCAGCCCTGGTGACGACCTCGAAGGTCGTGCTGGTCCTCGGGATCGCCGTCGCGGTGGCTGCCGCGTTCGGCCCGGTCTGGCTGATCCGGGCGGGCGTCGCCGCCCTGGTGATCGCCGCCGCCGTCGCCTGCGCCTGTGCCTGGCGCGAACTCGCCCTCGCCAAACGCGAACATTCCACGGCCATGCTGGCCGCCGCCCGCAACCACGGCAAGGCCCTGTCGGAGGAACGCCGGCACAACACGTCCGTGGTGGACACGCTGACCGACCGGGCCAAGGCGGCCGCCGGCGAGGCCGAGCGGTTGCGGGTCGACCGGGTCCAGTTGCAACGGGTGATCGCTTCGCTGCACGGCGACAAGGCGGCTCTCAAGGCCGAGGTCGCGCTGCGCGAAAACACCATCGCCGGACTGCGCGAGGTCGCCGAGCCGTCGGAGTCCGACCAGGCCGCCGAGCACGCCGGCGACGCCGAGGTGCACGCGCTGCCGCGTCGGGTCCGGTCCGAGCACGAGTCGCTCTGGGATCGGGTGCCGCAGGCGGACGAGCTGTGGAGCGACGGTGATCATCCGACGGTGATCGACCTCAAGGCGGTCGCCGCGATGCTCGAACTGGTCGACGCCGAGGAACGGGAACAGGCCGAGCCGGAGCACAAGCAGGCCATGTGAGCCCGTACTCGGGTCCGCGTCGGCGATAGCCGCAGAGCGGACCCGGCCGGGATCGACCCGCGGCGATGCGGGACGATACTCAGATGCTCGAGACCTTGGGCTCTGTTCCCGCTGGTCCATTGCCGTCCCGTCGGACCGACGGTGCCGGTCACTCCGATCCTCCGCCGCTGCCCGAGTTGCCGCTCCGGCTCGCGGCCGAGCCCCCGGGTTGGGTCCGTGAGGTCGATGTCGTCGTCGTCGGATCCGGCATCGCCGGGCTGACCGCGGCCTTGGAATGCCGTGACCTCGGCAGGGTCATGGTGGTCACCAAGGACGTGGTCGCGGCCGGCTCGACCCCCTGGGCGCAGGGTGGCATCGCCTCGGTGCAGGACGAGGGCGACACGGTCGAGCAGCACGTCAACGACACCTTGATCGCGGGCGCCGGGCTGTGCATCGAGGAAGCGGTCCGGGTCCTGGTCGGTGAGGGTACGGAAGCGGTCGACACCCTGATCTCCCGCGGCGCGGAGTTCGACCGGGACCCCAACGGCGAGCTGCAGCTGACCCGGGAGGGCGGCCACCGGCGGAACCGGATCGCGCACGCCGGCGGGGACGCCACCGGCGCCGAGATCGCTCGCGCCCTGGTGCACGCGGTCCGGGCCGACCCGGCGATCGAGATCATCGAACAGGCCCTGGTGCTGGACCTGATCCCGGCCGAGACGGCACCGGACGAGCCACCCGCGGTAGCCGGGGTCACCCTGCACGTGCTGGGCGAGGGCACCCGGACCGGCGTCGGCGCGGTGCACGCCCGGGCCGTCGTGCTGGCGACCGGCGGGATCGGCCAGATCTACGCGGTCACCACCAACCCCGGGGTGTCCACCGGGGACGGGATCGCGGCGGCGCTGCGGGCCGGCGCCCGGCTGCGCGACATCGAATTCATCCAGTTCCATCCGACCGTGCTCTTCCTCGGCGCCGGCGCCCGGGGCCAGCTGCCGCTGGTCAGCGAGGCGGTCCGTGGTGAGGGCGGTCATCTGCTCAACGCCGCCGGCGAGCGGTTCATGGTCGGTCAGCACGAGCTGGCCGAGCTGGCGCCGCGCGACGTGGTGGCCAAGGCGATCATGCGGCAAATGGCCGCGGCCGGCACTGATCATGTCTTCGTCGACGGCACCATGCTCGGTGAGGAGACCTGGCGGGTCCGCTTTCCGACGATTCTGCACAGTTGCCGCCAGGTCGGAATCAACCCGGCGAAGGATCTGATCCCGGTCGCGCCGGCCTGTCACTATTTCTGTGGCGGAGTGGAAACTGATCTTGACGGAGCCACCAGTCTGGCCGGCCTGTACGCCTGTGGCGAGGCGGCATCTTCCGGTGTTCACGGGGCCAATCGGTTGGCCTCGAATTCCCTGCTCGAGGGATTGGTGTTCGCCCGCCGGATCGCGGCCCGGCTGCGGGAACAGTTGCCGCCCCGCCGGGTGCCGGCGAATGACGACCGGCCACCCGGATTGATCAACGCGACCGTGATCACCGAACTGCAGCAGATCATGAGTCGCGATGCCGGTGGGCTGCGCTCGGTGACGTCATTGGACCGGGCCGCTCAGGAATTGCGCCGGCTGGCGGAACGGAATCACGCCGAGCCCGGACTGGAGGCATGGGAGGCGACGAACCTGCTCACCGTAGCCGCCGCCATCGTCGCCTCGGGACGGTTACGTGAAGAATCCCGAGGCGCCCACTGGCGGGACGATTTCGACGCCGAATGCCAGGAATGGCAGGGACACCTGATCACCTGGCTGGCGGCGAACTCCGATCCGGCCGGTGCGCCGGAACCGGCCCGACTGGAACACGGCTTCGAACCGAGGGGAGATCACCGGTGATGATCACCGACCTGGCCGGCAGCATCGAGTTGATCAAGAAGGCCGGGCTGGACGACACCGCGGTTTTCATGATCATCGACGACGCGCTGGCCGAGGATCTCGGCGGCCGCGGCGTGCTGCCGGAAGGCGCCGGCCACGGCGTCGATGTCACGTCCGTGGCGACGATCGCCGCCGACGCCCGGGCCGTGGCCCGACTGGTGGTCCGGGCCGACGGGGTGCTGGCCGGTGCCGCGGTCGCGGCCGCGGCGTTCGCCCGGGTCTGCGCACCCGCCGGCCCCTACGTGATCGAGGTGACCGGGGTCGACGGCGCTCCGGTGCGCCGCGGTGATCTGGTGCTCACCGTCGAGGGCAACACCCGGGCGCTGCTGACGGCGGAGCGCGTGGCGTTGAATCTGATCACCCTGATGTCGGGGGTGGCGACGGCGACCAGGGCCTGGGTCGACGCGTTGGCCGGGACGACGACGCGGGTCCTGGACACCCGGAAAACAACGCCCGGATTGCGCACGTTGCAGAAATATGCGGTACGCATCGCCGGTGGGGTGAATCACCGGCTGTGCCTCACCGATGCCGCGTTGATCAAAGACAATCACGTCATCGCGGCCGGCGGTGTCGTGCCGGCGTTTCGGTCGGTACGGGATCACTATCCCGATCTGCCGATTCGGGTCGAGGTCACGAATCGCGAGCAGGTCGCGGAACTCGCTGCGGCCGGGGCTACCGAGATACTCCTGGACAACATGGCACCGGAAACCATGCGCAGCGTTGTTGCGGAATTCGGGGGCCGCATGGTATTCGAGGCCAGTGGCGGGATGACGCTCGCCGATGCCGCGGCTGTGGCGACGACCGGTGTCGACTTTGTTTCGGTCGGAGCAATCACCCACTCCGCCCCTATTCTCGATCTCGCCCTTGATTTCGTGGAGTCCTGATTGCGCGGTTTGTCCGGTCTTTGGACAGGCGATACCATGGCGTGAGTTTTTGGGCATGCCACTAATTCTTGAGAGCGAGAGGGGCCTTCATGGCACAGCGCGTTCAGGTCATCCTCGAGGATGACTTCGACGGCGGTAAAGCCGAGGAGACAGTGAGTTTCGGGCTCGACGGTGTCGATTACGAAATCGACTTGTCGGCCAAGAATGCCAAGGCGTTGCGTAACGCCCTCGATGCGTGGGTGAGCGTGGCCCGTCGGACCGGCGGTCGCCGCCGGCGGAACTCGACCCGGGCGGTCGCCGCGAAGTCCGGCGGCCGGGGCAGCACCAGCGACATCCGGGCCTGGGCGGTCGACCAGGGCTACGAGGTGAGTAGCCGCGGTCGGGTTCCGGCCGAGATCCGCGAGGCGTACGAGAAGGCGCACTGACTGTTGCAACCGCTCTGGGTCGGATGAATCCGACCCAGAGCGGTTGAGCAAAGAGGGGCTGGACTTCGTCCGGCCCCTCTTTGCTTGCAAGGGGACACCCCCCTTCGACAGGCTCAGGACGGCGCTTGGACCCCACCGGTCGTGGATTCCCTGCTCGGTTGCGTGGGCGCCGCGGGCCTCTAGCGGCGCGAACCGGGCTTCGCGAGCGCGTTGTTGGTGGGGTGGGTGCCGCGGGATCCGGTAGCGGCGCGGATCGCGTTCGACGCTTGGTGGGTCGGCGCCACGGGGCCGGAGTGGATACAAAGGACACGGTTCGGGCGTCAAGGCTGCCCGTTGTGTCCGCTCGATGACATTTTGTGCGGGCCCCCGGTTTCGCTGTTAGCGATGAGAGGCCATCGGGGTGGAACACCGGCGGGTCGTGCCGATCACGCTGAGTACAGTGGTGACGAGATGCGGACCTCGGCTCCAGACGAGGGCCGCATCCGAGCCGAGGGAGATGGGAATGTTTGAGCGGTTTACCGATAGGGCCCGGCGCGTCGTGGTGTTGGCGCAAGAAGAGGCCCGGATGCTTAACCACAACTACATCGGGACCGAGCACATCCTGCTGGGCCTGATCCATGAAGGCGAGGGAGTCGCCGCCAAGGCGCTCGAGTCGCTGAACATCTCGCTCGAGGCCGTCCGTCAGAAGGTCGAGGAGATCATCGGCCACGGCCAGCAGTCCCCGAGCGGGCACATTCCGTTCACGCCGCGCGCCAAGAAGGTGCTCGAGTTGAGCCTGCGCGAAGCGTTGCAGATCAACCACGCCTACATCGGCACCGAGCACATCCTGCTCGGGCTGATCCGTGAGGGCGAGGGTGTCGCGGCGCAGGTGCTGGTCAAGCTGGGCGCCGACCTCAACCGGGTCCGCAACCAGGTCCTGCAGCTGCTGAGCGGCTTCCAGGGCAAGGAGTCCGCGACGTCCGGTGCGCCGGAGACGGGCAGCAACGCCCCGTCGTCCTCCATGGTGCTGGATCAGTTCGGCCGCAACCTGACCAAGGACGCGCGGGAAAACAAGCTCGATCCGGTCATCGGCCGGGAGAAAGAGATCGAGCGGGTGATGACCGTTCTGTCTCGCCGGACCAAGAACAACCCGGTGCTGATCGGCGAGCCCGGCGTCGGCAAGACCGCAGTCGTCGAGGGGCTGAGCCAGGCGATCGTCCGTGGCGACGTGCCCGAGACGCTCCGGGACAAGCAGATCTACACGCTGGACCTCGGCGCTCTGGTGGCCGGATCCCGCTACCGCGGTGACTTCGAAGAGCGGCTGAAGAAGGTGCTCAAGGAGATCCGTACCCGCGGTGACGTGGTCCTCTTCATCGACGAGATCCACACGCTGGTCGGGGCCGGTGCCGCCGAGGGCGCCATCGACGCCGCCAGCATCCTCAAGCCGATGCTGGCCCGCGGTGAGCTGCAGACCATCGGCGCGACCACGCTCGACGAATACCGCAAGTATGTGGAGAAGGACGCCGCGCTGGAGCGCCGGTTCCAGCCGATCCAGGTGGCCGAGCCCACGATCGCGCACACGATCGACATCCTGCGCGGGCTCCGTGATCGCTACGAGGCGCACCACCGGGTCACCATCACCGACCAGGCTCTGGTCGGGGCGGCCCAGATGGCCGACCGCTACATCTCCGACCGGTTCCTGCCGGACAAGGCGATCGACCTGATCGACGAGGCCGGGGCCCGGTTGCGGATCCGTCGGATGACGGCGCCGCCGGACCTGCGCGAGTTCGACGAGAAGGTCGCCGCCGTACGGCTGGAGAAGGAAACCGCGATCGACGCTCAGGACTTCGAGCGGGCGGCCGGGCTGCGTGACGATGAGAAGAAGTTGCTCGCCCAGCGGGCCGAACGGGAAGCCCAGTGGAAGTCGGGCGACCTGGACATCGTGGCCGAGGTGGATGAGGAGACCATCGCCGAGGTGCTCTCCTCCTCGACCGGGATCCCGGTCTTCAAGCTGACCGAGGAGGAGTCCTCGCGGCTGATCGGGATGGAAAACGAGATCGCCAAGCACTACGTCGGTCAGGACGATGCCGTCAAGGCGCTGTCCCGGTCGATCCGGCGGACCCGGGCGGGCCTGAAGGACCCGCGTCGGCCCAGCGGCTCGTTCATCTTCGCCGGCCCGTCCGGCGTCGGTAAGACGATGCTGACCAAGGTGCTGACCGAGTTCCTGTTCGGTGATCAGGACGCCATGATCACCCTGGACATGTCCGAGTACTCCGAGAAGCACACCGCGTCGCGGCTGTTCGGCTCCCCGCCCGGCTATGTCGGGTACGAAGAGGGTGGCCAGCTGACCGAGAAGGTGCGGCGCAAGCCCTTCAGCGTGGTCCTCTTCGACGAGATCGAGAAGGCGCACCCGGACATCTTCAACTCGCTGCTGCAGATCCTGGACGAAGGTCGGCTGACCGACGCCCAGGGCCGAGTGGTCGACTTCAAGAACACCGTGATCGTGATGACCACCAACCTGGGCACCCGGGACATCGCCAAGGCGGTCAGCCTCGGCTTCTCCCAGGCCGGGGACGCCGAGGGCTCGTACGAGAAGATGAAGGCCAAGGTCTCGGACGAGTTGAAGCAGAACTTCCGGCCCGAGTTCCTCAACCGGGTGGACGAGGTCATCGTCTTCCGCCAGCACAGCCTGGAGGACATCGAGAAGATCGTCGACCTGCTGGTCGCCGAGATCGAGATCCGGTTGAAGGACAAGGACATGGGCATCGAGCTCACCCCGGCGGCGAAGGCCCTGGTTGCCAAGCGCGGGTTCGACCCGGTGCTCGGCGCCCGGCCGTTGCGGCGGGCCCTGCAGCGCGACGTCGAAGACGTCCTGGCGGAGAAGATCTTGTTCTCCGAGGTGAAGTCGGGCGAGATCGTGGTCGTCGACGTGGCGGACGAGGGGTCGGAGAATGCCTTCACCTTCGTCGGCACGCCGCGTTCCACCCTGCCGGACGCACCGCCGGTCGAGTTCGACAACATTGTCAAGAGCAGTGGGACTACGAGCACTGACGATGGGGACAAGCAGGCTGCAGCCGAGGGCTGATTCCTGGCTCGTTCTTGATCAAGGGCCCCGCGACCAGATTTCTGGTCGCGGGGTCCTTTTTTGTTCGTTCCCTGAGCCTGTCGAAGGGCAAAAGGTGTTGGCGCGATCACGCGGTGGGGTCTGGGGGATAGGTGCGCGGGCAACCATCCGCCCGCGGCGATCTTGGATTCTGCTGCCGCTGTTCTGTGTCGCGGGCTCCCGCCAGGCCCGTCCACGCCCGCGCACCTATCCCCCAGACCCCACCGCTCCCTTTGGCTTCCGCATATTTCTACCGCCTCAGCCGAGCGCTGATCGGGCTTGCTGGGACTGCCTCACTGGAGCGGTTGCGGTGATCACGACGGCTACGCCGCGGGTGGCTCGTCCTTTAGCCGACTTGTCAGAACTCAGTTGCGTCATAGGGCAACTCGCTTCTGACAACTCGGGAAAGACGAGGGTGCGGGGGCGCCGGGTTGCCGCGAGGTGACCGCGAGACTGCGCGTGGAGGTTTGGGTGTTCGTTCCCTGAGCTTGTCGAAGGGCCGGCGCGATCGCGGCGTTGGTCTGCTCTGGGCGGGCACGCCGATGGATCAGCCCGGATAAGTCACTGCTCAGCGAATCGCACCCCGCAGCGCGCCGAGTGGACCGTATGACCACCCGGAACATCCTGATCAGCGGCGCAAGCGTCCACTCGTGCACCGCACGCCCGCGCATCCCACAGCGAGGACGCCTTCTCTCGGCCGATCAAGATGAATCCGAATCCTCCAGAGCCTCCGCCTGCTTGGTCTTCCCGGCCGCAATCCGAGCATCATCGTCGGTCACGATCCCGATCAATTCCTCGGCCTGCCCAGCAGCCTGCTTGGCCGGCTCGGAATGCCCAGGAGAGTCCGGCTCGTCCGAAGCAACACGCGCTGAGTCCTCGTCCGGCGCGTTGTGCTGCCGGGCATGATCGACACACAGCCGGGCCACCTGATCGGCCTGCGCGTGCATCACAGAGTGCGCTCCGTCGGGGATGATCCAGATCCGGGAACTCGGCAGGAGTTCGGCGGCGCGTTCCAGCCAGGGGCGGGGACAGAGGCGGTCGTGTTCGCCGGCGATGATCAAGGTGCTGGCGGTGATCTTGGGCAGGATGTCCTCGATCCGGTATGCGAGCATCTCCGGCATCGTGCGGGCGAACCAGCGCGGGCCGCAGAGCAGGTAGGCGTAGATCGCGAGCAGGGCGACCCGGGGTGGTTCCCGGCGGCAGGACTGGAGGAAGCGGAGCAACACGGTGCGCAGCCGGCGCTCGGCCGGATTGATCACCGGGCCGAGCAGGACCATCGACCGGAACGCGTCCTTCGGCGAGTGCGCCGCCAACTCGGCGACGATCTGAGTGCCCATCGAGTGGCCGACCAGGATCGGATCGCGCAGGCCGAGCCGCTCGATCACGGTGCCGACCAGTTCGGCGTACTCACCGATCCGCATCCCGCGGCCCCGCGGTCGGGGGACGCCGCCGAAGCCGGGCAGGTCGAGGGCGACGACCGGACCGAACTCGTTCAGTTCGGCCGCCAACTGCTCGAAGTAGTTGGCCGACACCCCGATCCCGGGCACCAGGACGAAGGCGCGGGTGCCGGTGTCGCCGACGATGCTGACCCGGGCGTACACGTCACCGAGGTAGACCCGGTCGACGGCGACCTCCGTCGCCGGGCGTCGCACCATCCGCGGGTCCTCTCCGGTCCGTCGGTCCGCTCCCCGTGTCCGGACCACGGTAGCCGTCCGACCGCTGCCCGCGCCCTCGATCAGCAGTCCGGGCCGGGCACCGGTCCCGCGATCCCAGGGGACCAATCGGAAGAAATTGGCCCTATCCGCGATCGGATAACGGACGTAAAATTTCGTTCTACGGAAAATGTTTCCTAGGTCTGGCGTGCGGGTGTGGCCTGGCACTCGATCGAAGGGGATCAGTCGACATGAACGGTGAAGGTGCGCTTTCGCGCCGTGGCTTCCTGTCCGGGGGCGTCGCGGCCGCTGTGGCCGGCGGCTCGGTGCTGGCCGGCTGCAGCGGCGGCCCGCAGTCGACGACGCCGCCCGGCTGGACCGAGGTGACATTCAGCTCGATCGGCGACGCGAAGTCTCAGCAGATGTTCCAGGACATGATCGCCGCCGCCCAGACGGAAGCCCTGGACGAGCTCAAGATCAAGATCATCTGGAAGCCGGCGCCGGGTGACGGCTGGGACAGTGTGATGTTGCAGTTCGCCTCCGGCACGGTCTGCGACGTGCAACGGATCGACGACGACCGGGTCTACGCGCTCGCGGTCGACAACAAGATCCACCAGCTGGACCCGTTCATGCTCGATCCCGACCTGGGTTGGGATCTGGACGCCTACAGCGACAGTTTCGCCACCAAGGTTGCGGTCGAGGGCTATCAGTTCTCGATCACTCCCGCGGTGTCGGCCAACGTGGTGATCTACAACAAGGCACTGTTCGCCAAGGCCGGGTTGCAGGCGCCGACCAGCTGGGCCGACGCCTGGGAGTGGGACGAGTTCATCGACGCGGCGCACCGGGTGACCACCCGGAACGGTGATCGGACCGACGTCTATGGCGTCCAGTTCGCCGCCAATGTCGTGCAGCCCTGCGGCTACGGCGCCGGCGATGTTGCGCTGAACGAGGATCAGACCGAGTGCGGCTTCACCAAACCGGAGACCGAGCGGGTGATCGACGGGCTGGTCCAGCTGATCCGCGGCGGCTTCGCCCCGACGGTCGACGTGGACACCCTGCCGCTGTTCAACGCCGGCAAGCTTGCGATGTGCTGGCAGCCGATGGACGTCGCCGCGCAGCTCAACGAGGACATCGACTGGGACGTGATGCCCTGGCCGAAGAGCCCGCTCTACGCGGCGACCAAAAACTACGCCCGGACCTGGGTGATCCCGAAGACGGCCAAGGACCCGCAGGCCTCCTTCCTCGCCCTCAAGGCGTTGTCCGGCCCGGCGGCGTCGGAGGTGCTGGCCAAGACCCGGTCCGCGGTGCCGATGCTGACCGCGGCGGCCGAGAGCGCGGCGTTCACCGATCATGATCGGCCGACCACGCCGGCGGTGTGGAGCGAGACGCTGGACTCGGTCGACAAGTTCCAGGTCGACATCCCGATGCCGCGCGGCCCGATCGGTGACGCGTTCGCCGCGTCGTTCGTCGAGGGTCCGCTGGCCAACGGGCTGCTGGCCGGGAAGCTCGAGGCCCGGGACTACCTCCAGCAGGGCCGGCAGCGGGTCAACGACGAGATCAAGCGGCGGTCCTGGAACACCAGCATGGGGATGGAGCAACTGAGCAAGGGCGCGCTGGAGTTCCCGGACAAGAAGGTCCTGGACAAGTGACCACCCTCACCGTGGCCAGGCGGCGCAGCCCGACGAGCGAGGACCGGCCGGTCAGTCCGCAGCGCCGCTCCACCGCCCGGCGCAACCTGATCCGCGGCTGGCTCTTCATCGCACCCGTAGTGCTCGGCACGTTGATCTTCAACGTGTTGCCGGTGCTGCCGACGTTCGGCCTCAGCCTGACCGCCTGGAACGGGCTCAGCGCGCCGACCTGGGTCGGCCTGGAGAACTACCTGCGGATGTTCAGCGGTGATCCGCTGCTCGCCCAGAGCTTGATCAACACGATCCTGTTCACCCTCGGCTATGTGCCGTTCGGGATCATCGTCGGGCTCGCACTGGCCCTGCTGGTGAACCGTTCACTGCCCGGGATGGCGATCTTCCGGGCGCTGATCTTCCTGCCGTACGTGACCTCGCTGGTCGCGGTCGGCATCATCGCCAAATGGGTGTTCAGCGATCAGTACGGCGTGCTGAACGCCATGCTGGAAACGGTCGGGATCCGTGGCCCGCACTGGCTCGGGGAGTCGAGCACCGCGATGCTGGCGGTGATCATCACCTCGGTCTGGGCCAACATGGGCTTCAACATGGTGATCCTGCTGGCCGGGTTGCAGAACGTGCCGGACACTCTGCTGGACGCGGCCAAGCTGGACGGCGCCGGTCGTTGGTCCCGGTTCGTCCATGTCACGATCCCGTTCCTGACGCCGACCCTGTTCCTGTTGTTGATCTTGCAGACCATCGGGTCCTTCCAGGTCTTCGCGCTGATCCTGGTGATGACCCAGGGAGGTCCGGGCCAGGGGACCTACGTCTACATCTACCACCTCTGGTACGAGGCGTTCCAGATGCGCAACATGGGCTACGCCGCCGCCATGGCAGTGATCCTGTTCGTGATCATCGCCCTGATCACCTGGGCTCAGGCCCGGCTGTCCAGAAGGTGGGTGTTCTACCAGTGAGCACGGCAACCATGGCGCGACCGATCACCCGGCGCCCGTTCACCCGGCGCAACGTCGGCCGGTTCGCGATCTCGGCCGGAGTGGTCTATCTGGGCTGCGCGATCGTCGCGCTGATCGCGATCGGCCCGTTCCTGTGGATGCTGTCCACCTCGTTCAAGCTGCCCGGCGATGTGGTCGCGATGCCGCCCGAGCCGCTGCCGAACCCGGCGACCACCGAGAACTACTCGACGCTGATCGACAACCCGATCCTGCCGTTCCGGACGTTCGTCGGCAACAGCACCTACATCGCGGTGCTGGTGATCATCGGCCGGTTGCTGGTCTGCGCGCTCGCGGCCTACGGCTTCGCCCGGTTGCGGTTCCGCGGCCGGGATCTCGCCTTCGGCATGCTGCTCGGCTGCCTGATGATCCCGGACATGCTGATGATCCTGCCGCTCTATGCCACTTACGTGCAGGTCGGCCTGATCAACACCCACTTCCCGCTGATCGTGCCACCGATCCTGTCCAACACGTTCGGCACCTTCCTGCTCCGGCAGTTCTTCCTCTCCATCCCACGGGAGTACGAGGAGGCGGCGTTGGTCGACGGCGCCAGTCACCTGCGGATCTTCGTCAGCATCATGTTGCCGCTGGCGAAGCCCGCCCTGGCCACGCTGGCGATCCTGACCTTCGTCAGCTCGTGGAACGACTTCTTCAACCCGCTGATCTACCTCAGCGACGTCGACAAGTTCACCCTGCCGGTGGGCCTGGCCTTCTTCCAGAACGAGTCCGGCGCCGACTACGGTCCGCTGATGGCCGGCGCGACGTTGTCGATCATCCCGACCGTCGTGCTGTTCGTGGTGACCCAGCGGCAGTTCACTCGAGGCATCGCGATGACCGGACTGAAATCATGATCACCAGCGCACCGACCAGCGACGGAGGATGAACCGATGGCCAAGTATGTGGTGGGGACCGTGGACGAGATCCCGCCGGGCAGCCGCAAGATCATCGAGGTGGCGCGGCGCTCGATCGGAGTGTTCAACGTCAAGGGCAGCTACTACGCGATCCGGAACCACTGCCCGCACGCCGGCGGCCCGCTGTGTGAGGGGGTGACCTCGGGGCTGGTGACCTCCGACAAGCCCGGGACGTACGAATATCTCAAGCAGGGTGAGATCCTGCGCTGCCCCTGGCACGGCTGGGAGTACGAGATCGCCACCGGCCAGTCCTGGTTCGATCCGGAGCGGACCCGGGTCCGGGCCTACCCGGCGACGGTGACGCCGGCGGCGCAGTTGCCCCGGTCCAACCCCGAGCTCGAGGCCGCGGGCTTCGCGCCGGGGCCGTACACGATGGAGATGTACGACGTCGAGGTCGACCGCGAGTTCATCGTCGTCAGCATCTGAGCCGTCCGCAGCTGAGAGGAGTCGATCATGACCACCGTAGAACTCGCCGACTACCGGCGCCCCGCGGACTGGCCGGCGGAGGAGTTCCTGGTCGACGCCGACGTGCAGATCAGTCCGCCGACGCTGACCACCCTCTTTCCCTATCTGGACAACCGCTGGCGGGATTACATCGTCGAGGGCGGCATGGGCGGGCTGGCCTCCAATCTGTACCCGGCCTCGGCTCCGGGCGTGTTCCTGCCCGGCAGCGCCCCGGCGGCCGGCCCGCCCGGCTCCGATCTCGACCTGATGAAGAGCCAGTTGCTCGATCCCTGGCGGACCTCGATCGCGGTCCTCAACTGTGTCTATGCCGTTGATCAACTGCACAATGATGATCTTGCCGATGCCCTGTGCCGGGCGGTGAACCAGTGGCAGTTGGAGGAGTGGCTGCTGGCCGACACCCGGCTGCGCGGCTCGGCCATGCTGCCGCTGCAGAACCCGACCCTGGCGGCGCGCGAGGTGCAGCGGATCGCCCGGCACGATGAGTTCGTCCAGGTCGTGCTGCCGGTCCGATCCCGGGAGCCGCTCGGCCGGCGCGGATTCTGGCCGATCTATGCCGCCGCCCAGGAGGCCGGGCTGCCGGTGGCGATCCAGGCCGCCGGGATCAGCGGCAATCCGTTGACGCCGGTCGGCTGGCCGACCTATTACGTGGAGGACTACGTGGATCTCGCGCAGGCCTTCCAGGCGCAGGTGCTCAGCCTGGTCTCCGAGGGTGTCTTCGCCGAGTTCCCGGACCTCCGGGTGGTGCTGGTCGAGGGCGGCTTCACCTGGCTGCCGTCGCTGATGTGGCGCTTCGACAAGGACTGGAAGGGGCTCCGGCGGGAGGTGCCGTGGGTGAAGCGGCCGCCGTCGGAGGTGATCCGGCAGCATTTCCGGCTGACCGTGCAACCGCTGGACGAGCCGGCGGAGCCGCGGCACCTGCTCGAGGTCGTCGATCAGCTCGGCGCCGAGCAGATGCTGCTGTTCGCCACCGACTATCCGCACTTCCAGTTCGGCTCCGGTGATCGTTCGATCCCGCGCGGGCTGACACCGGAGCTGCGGTCCAAGATCTTGTCCGGCAACGCCCGGCTGCTCTACCGACTCTGATCACCGAGAGGATTCGATCATGGTGACGACAACCACCTCCGCACCGGCGAGCACGGTAAAGCGGCCGCGGCACGCGATCATCGACTGCGACATCCACAACACGGTGTCGGCCGACTCGCTTGATCGATTCCTGCCGGAACGTTGGCTGCGGCACAAGCGGACGTACGGCGGCCGGCAGCACACCGGGGCGATCTATCCCAAGCAGTCGCCGGGTGGTGGTGCCCGCCGCGATTCCTGGCCGCCGTCCGGCCTCCTGCCGGGGGCCGACCTGGATTTCATGCGGATGCAGCATCTCGATCCGATGAACGTCGAGTTCGGGATCCTGAACTGCCTCAGCGGCGCCGGCACCCAGCTGAACGCGGAGTATTCGGCAGCGCTGAGCACGGCGACCAACGAGTGGCAGATCGCCGAGTGGTTCGAGAAAGATCAACGGCTGCGCGGCGGCATCATCGTCCCGGCCGAGGACGGGGAACTGGCCGCGGCGGAGATCGACCGGATGGCCGACCATCCCGGATTCGTCCAGGTGCTGCTGGTGGCCCGGACCGCCGAGCCGCTCGGCCGGCGCAAGTACTGGCCGATCTATCGGGCGGCGGAGCGACACGGTTTGCCGGTCGGCATCCACTTCGGCGGCGGTGGCCGCGGCGTCCCGGTCAGCGCGGCCGGCTGGCCCTCGTACTATCTCGAAGATCACGTCAGCATGTCCCAGGCGTTCCAGGCGCACGTGGTCAGCCTGGTCGTCGAGGGCGTCTTCGAACGGTTCCCGAACCTCCGGATCGCCTTGATCGAGGGCGGGTTCGCCTGGCTGCCGCCGCTGGCCTGGCGACTGGACGCGCACGTGGCCCGGCTCGCCGACGAGGTGCCGCACCTGACCCGCAAGCCGTCGGACTACATTAATGATCACCTGTGGGTGACCACCCAGCCGATCGAGGAGCCGCACCGGCCGCGCGATCTGCACACGGTGTTCGAGCACCTCGGCGGGGTGGACAAGGTGATGTTCTCCACCGACTACCCGCACTGGGACTTCGACTCGCCGACCGGCGCCTTCCAGGTCCCGCTCGATCCGGAGCAGCGCCGCAAGATCTTCACCGAGAACGCCCGCGCGTTCTACCGGCTCCCCTGATCAGTCCCGGGCTTGATCATCTCTGACTTGATCATCACTGCCGGTGCGACCGCGGAGTAGCGCCACGGCGGCCGGGTCGTCGGACCGGAGTCGATCGACCTCTTCGCCGTCGTCGCAGCGGCACAGTGACACGGTGACCGCGCGGTCGGAGCGGGTCAGCACGTGCCAGGTCGCGCCGGACTCCTCCCAGCGCCGGAGCCGCTCGGCCAGCTCCGCGGCGGAGATCGAAATATTCGAGGGGTGCGAGGTCATCCTCCGGCTAGCGTACGAGGCATGACGACCCTGGACTACCTGGCGCACCTGGCCGCGGACTCGGACCGATTCGCCGAGGTGATCGCCCGGCCGCCGGCCGACCGGCCGGTGCCGAGCTGCCCGGACTGGACCGCCGCCGATCTGTGCTTCCACCTGGCCGAGGTGCAGTGGTTCTGGGCCCGGATCGTCGGCGGCCGGCTGACCGAGACCGCGGAGGTGGAGGCGTTGCCGGAACCGGAGCGGACCGATGATCCGGCGGCGTTCTTCGCCACGGCGACGGCCGCGTTGCGCCGGGCGCTCGCCGACACCCCGCCGGAGACGCCGGCCTGGAGCTGGGCCGAGGAGCAGACCGTCGGCTTCAGCTACCGTCGGCAGGCCCACGAGGCACTGATCCACCGGGTCGACGCCGAGCTGACCGCCGACGACCGGACACCGCTGGCCCCCACGCTGGCCGCGGACGGCGTCGCCGAGGCGCTGACCGTGATGTACGGCGACCCGCCGCGGGACTGGGGCGAGTTCAGTCCCGACCCGGCGCGGGTGATCGAGTTCGGCAGCACCGACACCGGCGAGCACTGGCGCGCCGTGATCGGCCGGTTCACCGGCACCAGCCGCAGTGGTCGCCAGCACGATCTGCAGACTCTCGATGTGGCCGCGCCGGAGCTCGAGCCGTCCGCCCGGATCAGCGGAGCCGCCGCCGATCTCGATTGCTGGCTCTGGCATCGGCCGGGCCTCGGCGAGGTGATCACCGACGGCGACCCGGCCACCCTGGCCGCCCTGGACGCGGTGATCAACAAGGGCATCAACTGAGACCGACACGTCGGCGAGGGGCGTCGAGTGTTCGTTCCCTGAGCCTGTCGAAGGGCAAGCCCGGGTGTCATCTGGCAGGCCCTTCGACAGGCTCAGGGAACGAACACTCGAGCGTCCCCATCGCCCTGCCGGGAGAATGATCGAGCGGCTTCAGCCGTGAGCCGTCGGGTCGGGTTGATCATCGTCGGCGGGCAGGTCGGTGGTCAGCGGGCTCCAGTCGGCGCCGAGTTCGTGCATCCGCTTGAGTTCGGCGATCGCGCCGAACCAGCCCGCCTCGTGTTGTGCGGCGTTGTCCAGCTCGTCGTCGCGATAGCCGGTCTCGACGAAGGTGAGGAAGGTCTTGCCGTCCGAGCCCTCGAGCTCCCAGCGGACGATTGCCCCCTCGCCATCCGCGTACGCCAGCGTCCGGCCGGGCTCGAAGTCGATGATCTTGCCCTCGGTGCCGAAGCTGATCTTGCCACCGAGCCGCGGCTCGATCTCCACCTCCCAGCCGAACCAGCCGGCCACCCGTTTGGGATCGGTGAGCGAGTCGAACACCTCCGCCGGGTCGGCGGCGATGCTAACCCTGGCACGGATCTCGGCGGCCCGGTCGGCGCCGAAGTCGGCCTTCGGGGTCAGCGGCCGGTCTTCGACGTACTCGGCGAGATTGGCCAACGCCAGGCCCCAGAAGGTGTGCATCGAGTGCAGGCCGTCCCGCCGTCCCGGCGGTGCCATCAGCTCGGCCAGGGTCGGCATCGGCGACTGGGTCAGCCGGAGGGTCGTCCGCCCGGCCCCACCGGTGAGCCGCAGGTCGACCGTCGTCTCTTGATCATCGAGGATCCAGACGAAGCTCAGCCGCCGGTCGGGCTCGACCGTGATCAACCGCTGCCGGACCTCGTCGCCCTGCGGCGTATGCCGGCCGGCGAACCCGAACCGGCCCGCCGGCAGGTGCACCACGGCCTCGTCGGCCAGCCAGCTCCGCAACGCGGCCGGTTCGGTCAGCGCCGCGAACACCGCCGCGGGGTCGGCGCGGAGGTGCGCCGCCAGCGTCAGCACGTCACTCATGATCATCACCTTTCGTCGGTTTCGGGTAGAGCACAGCGGCCAGTCGGTACGTCTCGCCGGCGGCGCCGCCATGCCGCGCGAAGAGGTCCTGCAGCGTCGAGCGCAGCTCGGCGAGGAAGGCATCGCGCCGCTCCGCCGGGACCCGGATCTCGCCCGAGACGCCGAGCGTCGTCGGCGCCGCAGCCGGCCCAGCGTCCACTTCATCGACCACTTCATCGTCGGGGAGCAGCGGCCCGAGCACCGCGGCGAGCTCGGACTGGACGTCCTCGAGCAGGTCGAGCAGATAGCCGGCGCTCAGCTGGTCCCGGGCCCGGCGCGGCCCGAGGGTGCCGATCAGTCCCGGCGAGAGCCAGTACGCCCGCGCGGCCGCCCGATAGATGCCCTCGTCGATCCCGCGGACCCGCCGGGCCGAGACCTGGACCGCGAGGCCGGCCTCGACCAGCTTCCGGACGTGGTAATAGACCCGCTGTGTCGACTGGCCCAACTGCTCGGCGACCTCGGTGCAGGTCCGCGGCTCGGCCAGCAGCCGCAGCACCTCGACCCGTTGCGGCTTGAACAGCGCATCCGCCTGCGCGATCCGGTCAACGTACAAAATCTCTTTCACAATAAAACCAGTCTGATTGTCAAACGAATCTTTGTCAATGGTGGGATCGGACCTCAGCTACTTCGGGGTCCGGTCCGTAGCTGATCGGGGGTCAGGCCTCGGCGGCCGACGTGGCCTCGATGCTCGGCCCGGTCTCCGGGTCCGCCTCGACGGTGTCGTGATCGCCGCTGCGTGGGATTCGCACGTGCTTGAACGCCCACACGGTGAGTACGGCCAATCCGAGGTAGATCACGGCGCTGACGATGCCCACGACGTGCAGCCCGGAAGTGAAGGCATCGCGGGCCGCGGTCAGTAGGACCTCACCTTGCTCTGTGGTCAGCCGGCTGGCCGCGGCGATCGCGCGATCCACACTCTCGCGCGCGGCATCGGCCGCGGCGGCCGGTAGCGCGCCGAGGCCGCCTTCCACATTGGTCCGGTAGACCGCTGTGCCGAGGGTGGCGAGGGTGGCGATGCCGAGCCCGAGGCCGAATTCGGCGGAGGTCTGCACGATGGCCGCACCGGAGCCGGCCTTCTCTGCTGGCACGGCTCCCATGGCGAGGTGGTTGCAGAGGGCGGCCAGTGGCGCTGTGCCGAGCATGACGACGCACATCGCGATGAAGATCGGGATCGGTCCGGTGGTGGCATCGGCGCGGGTGAAGATCAGGTAGCCGATGCCGGCGATGATGAGTCCGCCGGCGATCAGGAAAGCGGGACGGATGCGGGTGGCCAGGGCGGGGGTGGTCAGGTTGCCGATGATCATCAACACATTGGGTACCAGCAGGAGCATGCCGGCGGCCAGGGGTGTGAGGTCGGTGACGTTCTGCAGGTACAGGGTGACGAGCAGGAGTGTCCCGGCGCCTACGGTGGCGGTGACGAACATCAGGGTCAGCGCCGAGCTGAAGGTGCGGTTAGCGAACAGACTCAGGTCGAGCATTGGGTTGAACAGGCGTCGTTGTCGCCGGACGAATAGGACGCCGATCGCGATCCCGAGCAGCAGTGTGGCGGCGGGGAACCAATCCCAGCCGTTGCGGGCGAGTTCTTTGAGTCCGTAGACGAAGGGCAGGATCGCGGCGAGGCACAGCACGACGCTGATCGGGTCGAGCCGGCCGGCGTCGGGCGTCTTCTGGTTGGGCAGCAGGAACGGTCCGAAGACGAGCAGCAGTACGATCCCCGGCACGGCGACCAGGAACACCGAGCCCCACCAGAAGTACTCGAGCAGAACGCCACCGACGAGCGGGCCGAGCGTCCCTCCGGCCATGAAGCAGGTGAGGTAGATGGCGAGTGCGCGGCTGCGTTGCCTCTGGTCGGTGAACATGCCGGTGACCAGAGCCAGCACCGACGGCGTCACCGCTGCGCCGGCCACGCCGAGCAGCGCGCGGCAGGCGATGAGCATCTCGGGGCTGGTGGAGAAGGCAGCCGCGACCGAGGCGATGCCGAACAGCGCGGCGCCGATCAGCAGGAGCTTCTTGCGGCCGATCCGGTCACCGAGGGTGCCCATGGTGACCAGCAGGCCCGCGATCAGGAAGCCATAGATATCGACGATCCACAGCTGTTGGATGCCGCTCGGGGCGAGCGCGGCGGTCAGGTGCGGCACGGCCAGGTAGAGCACGGAGAAGTCCATGGTGACCAGGAAGGTGGGCAGGCCGAGCACGGCCAGTCCCATCCACTCCTTCCACCCGGCTGTGGTGCGGTTCGGCAGGTCGGGGCTCGCGCTGGATCCGAGCATGCTGGTCTCCTAGGTCAGGGGACGGCGTCCCCGTTTCGATGTCTTGACTCAGCTACGAACGGGACGAACGGAAACGGACAACGAGCCAGCGGTCGCCGGTCCCGGTCACGAGGTCGGTGTCGTGGCGGGTGTTTGGTCGGCTTCGAGTTCCTCGAACAAGGTGATCTGGATTCCGCCGGGCGCGTTCAGGCGGGAGTTGAGCGACTCCCAGGGTGTGCGTACCGGCGGGGCGATCAGTTCTGCCCCGGCATCGACCAGGTGGTTCGTGAGGCCTTGGACATCGGTGACTTCGAAGGCCACCCGGAGTTTCGGGCTGACCCGACGCCCGACCTCGACGTCGTCGATCATGGCGACCTGCTGTGCGTTGGAGAGTTCGAGGGTCGCGCGGCCGACATCGAGGATGGTGACTCGCTCGCCATCCTCGCCGTGCACCTGGAGCTCCTGTTCGGCGCCGAGAACGTCGCGGTAGAACCGCACGGCGTCCTCGTACTCGTCGGCCTCGACCACCAGCCGCAGCTGCAGTACGCGACGGACCATGGTCAGTGCAGCGTAGGTCGGTAGATGAGTTCTTGACTACGACCGTCGAGCGTTCGGCTCTCGAGCAGCTCCAGGTCGAAGTCGGCCGCGCCTCCGAAGAGCGGGGCCACGCCGGTCTGCCCGCTGATCACCGGGAAGATCGTCACCTGGATCCGGTCGACCAGGCCGGCCGCCATCAGGGACCGGTTCATCGACAGGCTGCCGGCTGACCGCAACGGCACGTCGGACTCCTGTTTGAGCTGTCCGACAACTTCGACTGCGTCGCCGCTCGCCAGGGTTGCATTCGGCCAGGCGAGGGGACCTTTGAGGGTGGTCGAGATCACCGTGGTCGGCAGGTCTCTCAGCCTCGTGTTCACCGGGTCGTTCCCGTCGACCGATTCACCGGCTGCTGCCAGGTCCACGGACTCTCGGTACGTGTTGGCCCCGAAGATCATCCGCTGGTCCTCGCTGTAAAGGGCGAGCCGGCGGTCGAGGAATTCCGGGCCGTGCTTGCCCCAATATCCGCCCCAGTCTCCGCGCTCGTTGTAGGAGCCGAAGCCGTCCAGGGTGCAGTAGACGTCGAACGTGTAGGTAGCGGCCACGATTCTCTCCTCGGGATACGGTGCTCGGGCTGCGGAGGTGATGACCGGCGCCCCTGACGACGGCGTCCTGGAGGCTGGCCGAGCTGGTTCGGCCGGCTGCCATCAGTGTGTCGCTTCTCCAACAATGGCTCCAACGCATTGTTGTCATGCAGTCGATCGTGATTCACGATTGATCTGTGGAGCTTCAACAAGTCAGATATGTGATCGCTGTCGCCGAGCTCGGCAACTTCACTCGGGCCGCTGAGCGGTGCTACGTCGTGCAGTCGGCGCTGAGTCATCAGGTGGCCAAGCTCGAGCAGGAGCTGGGGGCGCGGCTCTTCCATCGGACCAGCCGTTCGGTGGCGTTGACACCGGCCGGGGCGGCGTTCCTGCCGGCCGCGCGCGAATGCCTGGCGGCGGCCGAGCGCGCACAGGCCGAGGTACTCGCCGCGATCGGCGAGATCCGCGGTCGACTCGTCGTAGGAATGATTCCGGGCGTGGCGGCTGTCGACGTGCCGGCGGGGCTGCGAGCCTTCCATCAGGAGTACCCGCAGGTGCGGATCGGCCTGGTGACCGGTGGCAGCGACGGCCTGGCCGATCAGGTCCGCGAGGGCACGCTCGACGTCGCTTTCATCGGCCTGGCCGACGACATCGAGCTCGAGAACCTGAACAGCCGGCAACTCGCCCGGGACCCGCTCGCGGCGATGCTGGCGGCGGACCACCCACTGGCCAAGCGCAACCAGATCCGGCTGGAGGCGATCGCCGACGAGGAGTTCGTCGACTTCCTCGCCGGAACCCCTGGCCGGGTTCAGGCCGACCGTGCGTTCGATGCCGCCGGCCTCGAGCGCACGGTCGCGTTCGAGATCACCGATCCCCACGTCATGGCCCGGCTCGTCGCCGAAGGTCTGTGCGTCGCGCTGCTCGCCTCGACCTACGCCGCGCGGCTGCCCGGCGTGACCGTCGTCCCCGTGGCGAACACGTCCTTTCGTCGTGAGTACATGATCTGGAGCCGATTGGGACCCACCCCGGCGGCGAACGCGTTCATCGATCGGATCACGCAGTTGATCACCGCCGCGGCCGGCTCGTGATCAGTCGTCCCGGTTGGGGCGTCAGCTGCCGAGGCCGCGCCGTAGCTCACGGACCCGGTCGATCAACAGCGTGGATTCGGCCACGCTGAGGTGCGTACCGGCACGCTGTACCAGTTCGGGGAGTTCAGCGAGGTCGTACGACCGCCGCTGTAGTCCGGCGCCCGCCCGCCACACCGAAACAGCGTCGAGTGTCACCGTCAGCAGGCTTGCGGTTCCGTCCGGCTCCACCCTGTGCCGGTTGAGCATGAGTGAGGACCGGAAGTGGGTGGTCGGTGACGTGCTGGTCCAGTGGTGGCCCAGCTCGACATCAATCCGCCGAACGGGCAACTCGTCCGTCGTGTGCATGTGCCCCCAGCCATCGCTACCCTTTCGCCACAGCTCCCAGGCGCGACCCGCCAGCGCTTCCGAGTCCGTTGCTCGAACCTGATGGCCCCACAGGCCCGCCGTCGACTCGGCGCCGTCGGTGAGCTCGATCGGTTCGAGGAGCGGGATACCGGTGCCGGGATCACTGAGATAGCGGTGACCCTCCAAGATCACCACCAGCACAAGGTGGGTACGCGGGGCGGTCTGCGGATCACCGACCCGGGCCAGCCGAGGCTCGACCTCATAGCCGAGCCGGGTCAGCACGGCGTGGAACAGGGTCCCGTGCTCGAAGCAGTATCCGCCGCGATGGCGCCGCAGGAACTTGTCCTGAACCGCCGCCAATCCGACTCCAGGATGCTGCTCGAGCAGCACATCGAGGTTCTCGAACGGGAACGTCCGCACATGCGCAGTCTGCAGGCGGGCGAGCGACTCCAGAGACGGTGGCTCGGCAGCGGCACCCGTCCGGTCCAAGTAGGCCATCAGGTCGAGATCGGCGGTCTCCCAGGTCATCCCGACATCATGACCCACACCTGCCGACGTCGGAGCTCAGGTCACGACTCCCGCGGTCTTGCGAGTCAGCTGCCGCGCGGAGAGTCTGAGCAACAGCGACGCCGCCGTCAGTGCCACGCCGAACCAGACGACGTTGGTCACGCCCAGATTGTCGACGACCAGCCCGCCGAACAGCGCGCCCAGTGCGATGGAGGTGTTGTAGGCCATGGTGTTGAGCGACATCGCGGCCTCGAACGTCTCCGGCGCCGCGGCGAGCGTCATGTTGACCTGGGCCAACTGGACGACACCGAAGGACAGGCCCCAGAGAATCATCGCAGCGACGGCGCCGGCGAGTTGATCACCCACTGTGATCAACAACAGCAGCGAGAGGAGAAGTCCCAGGCAGCCGACGACGAAGCTTCCACTGACACTCTTGTTCACCGTGTGCCCGGCTACGAAGTTGCCGACAGCACCTCCGATGCCGAAGATCATCAGTACGACGGTGATGAAGACCGGTGTGGCGAACTGGCTGCCCTCGAGCACCGGGCGCACGTAGGTGTAGGCGCCGAAGTGGCCGAGAACGAAGAAGATCACGATGATCAGCACGATCCGAAGCTGCGGATTCTGCCGCGGGAGGTTGAAGACTTCCCGTACCGAGACCGAGTTGTTCGAGGGCAACGACGGCACCAGCGAGGCGACACAGGTGAGCACCAGGGCGCTCAAACCGGCCCAGATGAGAAAGGTGGTTCGCCAGTCGGTGAGTTCCTCGAGCACGGTGCCGAGCGGAATGCCCACGACCGTGGCGATGGAGATGCCAGACATCACCACGGCGGCTGCCCTGCTGCTCTGCCGTTCCGGTACGAGCCGCATCGCCATACTGACACCGATCGCCCAGAACACACCGCTGGCGAAGCCCACAGCGAGCCGGGTCGACAAGATCAACGGGTAGTTCGGTGCCAGGGCGGTCACCAGATTGCCCAGAGTCAGAACCCCTAGCAGCACCGAGAGCAGGACGCGCCGATTCACGCGTCTGGTCCAGGCAGTGATGAACGGTACGCCGAGGCCGGCCGAGACACCCATCAGGGTGACCATCAAACCCGCGGCGCCGGTGGAGATGTCCAGGCTCGAGCTCAGCGGTGTGAGGAGGCCGACAGGCATGAGTTCCGTGGTGAGGAAGACGAACAGGCTGGCCGTGATGGCGGCGACGCCGAGCCAGGCTCTCGGGACCGATACGGCTCGTTGATCTTGGTTGAGCATTCTTCCTCCGGGTCATCGAGGTTGGCGCGGGTAGCTGCGAGCGACGGTGATCACGCCGCCGATCACAGTCTCGAGCGGAACTGATCAATGTGTCCAACACATGGTTGTCCTACCATTGATCGCGATTGACGATTGATCGGTCAGGTCACGAGGCGATCCGGTACGTCGACGCCCGGGCTCAACTCCGGCGCCGCGCCGGCCACCCGGCGGAACAGTGACCGCCCCGCGCCGCGCGCGATCCGGCCGGTCGGCAGTGCTTCCTATAACATCCGGGATGAAGCCGGCGAGGCTGGTCGAGACGGGAGGCGGCATTGGGCACCGTTGAGGGCCGATTCGACATCACCCGGCGCGCACTGCGGGATCAGGTGTACGAGCGCATCCTCGAGTTGTTGCTGTCCGGCGAGATCGAGGCCGGGGAGCGGTTGTCGATCGACACCATGGCCCGGGAGCTGGCCGTGTCGCCGACCCCGGTACGGGAGGCGCTGGTGCAACTCGAGCGGACCGGTTTGGTGACCCGGGAGGCGCTCAAGGGTTACCGCGTGGCGCCGCCGCTGGACCATGATCAATTGGCCGAACTGTTCGAGGCGCGGCTGATGCTGGAGGAGACCGCCGCGCGACTGGCTGCCCGGGATGCCGAGCGACTGGTCCCGGCGCTGGCCGCGGCGCACGAGCGGCATCGTTCCGCCAGCGCGGCGGTGTTGGCCGCGGGTGAGGGTGGCGCGGCCGTGCCGCTCCCCGTGACGCAGCAGTACTTCGACGCCGACCGAGCCTTCCACGACGTGATCTTCGCCCACTCCGCCAATCGCTACCTGGTGGAGATGTACGACGGGCTCGGTGCCCTGACCCACCGGATGCGGCAGGCCGCGCTGCGTGGACCCGAGGACGTACGCGAGGCGATGGCCGAACACGAGACCGTGCTGAAGGCGTACCAGACCGATCCCGCTGCAGCCGCCGCGGCGATGGTGCGGCACGTCACCGGCGTCCGGACCCGTTCGCTCTCCGGCCACTGACCCGGTTACGGCTCGTCCGGCAGGAACGCCAGCGCCCGGGCCGGGGCACCGTCGGACCGGGTCAGCCGCAGGGGTACGGCAGCGAAGGTGCAGCGCGGCCGGGTGATCGCGGCCAGGTTGGTCAGGTATTCGATCTGCGGGACGCCCCGGGCCAGCAGGATGCGGTGGCACGGCCAGTCGTCGTCGAGGTCGGCCGCCGGCACCCAGTCCTCGAGGTAGTCGGCGCGGATGCCGCGGTCCTGTGGGAAGTCGAAGCCGATCGCGCTCACCTGAGCTGCGAGGGCCCACTTCGCCGCGGCCCGGGTGAGCCACGGCGCGCGGGTCCAGTACTGGGGCGTCCTGGTCGGCCAACGGGTTTCATGATCACTCCGGACGAGCAGAATGTCGCCCGGCCGGACCGGGGTCGGTGCCAGCTGCTCGGCGCCGATCGCCGCGTTGTCGCCGAGGCCGGCCACGTCGGCGATCACCGCCGGCCCCATGATCGACTGCAGCGGCACCTCGTCGAACCAGCCGCCGGCCGGGTCGACGTGCTTCGGCGCGTCGACGTGGGTGAAGCCGTGGGCTCCCATCGTCAGCGCGGTGGAATGGAAGTGGCAGCCACCCTTCGCGGTCAGCTCGCGGTGAGTGATCGTCGGCGCGAACCGCCAGTGCTCCTCGATCGGCATCGAGCAGTCGATCACCTGATGATCGAGAAGTCGGAGCGCCATCAGATGATCCTATAGGATATAGGTGTACCGAGGAGATGAGGACCACCATGCCCGAGGCCGCAACCTATTCGGCTGAAAGCTGGCCGATCGCCACCTGTCTGCACGGCGTTCCGGCGGCCGACCGCGCTGGCGTACCGCTGCACGACGCGCCGCCGGAGGCGTGGGACGCGGTGTTCCGGGAGATCGCCGAGCTCGGCTTCGACCGGATCGAGCTCCCGGACAGCCACCTCCGGCCGGCCGAGGTCGAGCCGGGCCGCCGGGACGAGTTGCTCGCGATCGCCCGCGGCCACGGTGTCGCCATCCCGTCGCTGCACGTCCAGCGGAAGAGCGTGATCATGCCCGGCGAGGGGGGCCGCAACCTGGTGTACGCGCACCGCTCGATCGACGCCGCCGCCGAGTGGGGGATGGAGATCTTCTCGACCGGGCTGCACCAGCCGTTCACCGCCGCGCAGCAGGCAGCGCTCTGGTTCTGGACCGTCGCCGGGCCGAAGGATCCGGACGATCCCGAGGTCTGGGCGACCGCGGTGAGCCGGATCCGGGAGCTGGGCCGGCACGCCGCCGAGGTCGGGCTGCTGATGTCGCTCGAGCTGTACGAGGACACCTATCTCGGCACCGCCGACAGCGCGGTCCGGCTGATCGAGGAGGTCGGGCTGGACAACGTCGGACTGAACCCCGATGTGGGCAACCTGATCCGGCTGCACCGGCCGGTCGAGGACTGGCGGGAGCTCTACGCCAAGACGCTGCCGTACGCGAACTACTGGCATGTCAAGAACTATGCCCGGGACGAGTCGGCCGACCGGAGCTGGTGCAGCTCGACCCCGAGCACGATGGAGGCCGGAGTGATCAACTACCGGCAGGTGGTCCGAGACGCCGTGGCCGGCGGGTTCCGCGGGATCTTCCTGATGGAACACTATGGCGGAGACAGCCTCGGCATCTGTGCCACCAACCAGCGCTACCTGCGCACCCTGCTGCCGCGGTGAAGCCGACCATCCAGGAGTTGATCATGACCGACCGACCGCGGATCGCCCTGACCCTCGGTGACCCGGCCGGCATCGGTCCCGAACTCGTCGTCCGTCAGCTGGCCGAGCCGGACCCGGCGCGATCGGCCGAGATCATCCTGGTCGGTGACGAGCAGGAGCTGGCCGACGGGATGGCCGAGGCCGGAGTGGACTTCGCCTGGTCCAGCGATCCTGCGGACGGGCTGCCGACCTTGATCGACAACGGTGGCGAGCGGCCCGCCGGCGGCTTCGTCCGCCGGGAGGCCAGTGCGGCCGGCGGTCGCTGGGCGATGGCGAGCCTGTGCCGGGCGCTGGAGCTGTCCAAGGCGGGCTCGGTCGACGCGATCGTCTTCGCGCCGCTGAACAAGTCCTCGCTGCACCTGGCCGGGATGACCGAGCCGGACGAGATGAGCTGGTTCGAAACGGTGCTGGATGACGGCACCCGGGCGACCGAGCTGAACATCCTGCCGGAGCTGGTGACCGGACGGGTCACCTCGCACTGCTCCATCGCCGAGGTCGCCGACCTGATCACCCGCGACGTGATCATCGAACGCGGCGAACTGCTCGCCGGCGTGCTCCGCGCTCGCGGCATCGAGCGCCCGCGGATCGGAGTCTGTGCCCTCAACCCGCACGCCGGCGAGTCCGGCCGGTTCGGCCGGCACGAGCTCGACCTCATCGAGCCGGCGGTCGCTGAGCTGCGCCGCCGCGGCCTCGACGCGACCGGCCCGTACCCCAGCGACACGATCTTCCTGAAGGCCCGCGCCGGCGCCTTCGACGGCGTGCTCACCATGTATCACGACCAGGGCCAGATCGCCGTCAAACTCCTCGGCTTCGACCGCGGCGTCACCATGGCCGGCGGCCTCAGCGTGCCCATCTGTACGCCCGCCCACGGCACCGCGTTCGACCTGGTCGGCACCCGCTCCGCCAACACCGGCGCTTACCGCCACGCCCTCGAAGTCGCCACCGCCGTCGCCGCGCAATCCCAGGCCCAAGCGCAAAGCCCGACCCGCACCTCCTGAACTCCGCCGACCCGTCACAACCGCGGCCCTTTTCGCGGCGTGTCGCGGCCGATGTGACGTCTCGGTCGTCCTTCGTGGTCGGCGAGAACGACGTCGCCCTGGGGGGAAGCAAGCTCTGTGGTTGGTGGCTCCGTCGGGTGGTGCCGAAGTCGGCACAGGTAGAGAAATGGGCCGGTCGGGGTCGGTCGGGTGGTGCGGAAGTCGGCACAGGTAGAGAAATGGGCCGGCTGGGGTCGTTGGGGTCGTGCGGAAGTCGCCACAGGTAGCGAAACCGGGGTCGGCTGCCGCGCCCGGCCCGGCCGATCGCCCACCCGGTGTCGGCGCCTTGCCCGGACCAAGGTCATCGCTCCCGTTCTTCGCCGACTTGTCAGAACTGAGTTGCGCCACAGGGCAACTCACTTCTGACAACTCGGCAGAGATGTCTCCGATGCCGTCGGCCGGCCAGATCCGCAGCGAAGCGGAATGGGCAGCGGAGGTGACGCGTCGGCCGGGTGGGTGGCCGGCGTCGCAATGGTGGTCTGACAGAGTGGGGCGGTGACACCAGCGGAGCCTGTGGGGGACGGGGCCGGTGCCGTCGGTCCGGGCTCCGGGCCGGAGGGGCGCAGCCGAGTCGATCAATGGGCCAATCGGGTGCCGGCGGTCTGGTTGGTGATCATCGGCATCGTCTCGGTGCAGTTCGGCGCCTCGATCGCCAAGGACCTGTTCCACATCGTGTCGCCGACCACGATGGTCTGGCTGCGGCTGGTCAGCTCCGCCGTGGTGTTGATGATCATCGTGCGGCCGCGGTTCCGGGGCCGCAGTCGGACGGATTGGCTACTGGTGTTCGGGTTCGGCATCACGCTGTTGGTGATGAACTGGGCGATCTATCAATCGATGGCCCGGATCCCGATCGGGGTCGCGGTGACGATCGAGTTCCTCGGCCCGCTGGCGGTGGCGGTGATCGCGTCCCGCCGGCTCCGCGATCTGGCCTGGGTGCTGTTGGCCGGGGCCGGCGTTGCATTGCTCGGCTTCGCTCCCGACGGGCTGAACCTGCCCGGCGTCGGGTTCGCGTTGCTGGCCGGTTTGTGCTGGGCACTCTACATCCTGCTCAGTGCGCGGACCGGTCAGCGCTGGTCCGGGCTGTCCGGTCTCGCGATCGCCAGCACCATCGGCAGCGTTGGGCTCACCCCGTTCGCCCTGGCCGAGGCCGGGCCGGGGGTGTTCCAACCGCAGGTGTTGATCTTGGGCGTCGCGATCGGGCTGATGAGCTCGGTGATCCCGTACAGCCTGGAGATGATGGCCCTGCGGCGGATCCCGCCAGGCGTCTTCGGCATCCTGATGAGCCTCGAGCCGGGCGTGGCCGCGGTCGCCGCGATGATCTTGCTGTCGGAATTCCTGCACCTGGCCCAGTGGATCGCCCTGGCCTGCGTGGTGATCGCCAGCGTCGGCGCCACCCGCACCCGGACCCGCGCGGACCCACCGCCCGTCGACTAAGGGGGAAGGGGATGCCACTTGTCCGGGCTGTCCTGCCGGGTGTCGCAGGTTGCGCCGGCGACGTGGAGACCTTCAAGCAGCAGCAAGGGGGTCGGCGTCGGCTAGTGTCGGGCGCAGGGCACTAGGTCTCGGCCCGCTTGCGTCGCCTGTGGTCATGATCTCGACGTCCTGGTCCAGGGTTGGAGGGTCAGTGGCCCTGGGTGTCGGAGTCGGCGAGGCCCTGGCCGCCGCGGTCGAGGGCGGTGATCGCGACCACCTCGTCGTCGGTCAGCTCGAAGTCGAAGATCGCCAGATTCTGCTTGGCCCGGTCGGGATGGCTCGACCGCGGGATGCTGACCAGACCGAGTTGGTGGTGCCAGCGCAGGATCACCTGGGCCGGCGTCCGGCCCTTGGCTTCGGCGATCTCGGTGATCACCGGCTCGGCGCGGAGGTCGTCGCCGGAGCCGCCGATCGGGCTCCAGGACTCGATCACGATGCCGTGGTCGGCGGCGAAGGCACGGTCCTCGGCCCGCGGGTGGTACGGGCTGAGCTGGATCTGGTTCACCTCCGGCACGATGCCGGTCTCGTCGATCACCCGTTGCAGATGGGCCGGCTTGAAGTTCGAGGTGCCGATGGCCCGGAGCAGCCCGTCGTCGAGCAGCGCCTGGAGGCCGCGGACCGCGTCGACATACTGGTCCTGGTCGGGATTCGGCCAGTGGATCAGCAGCAGATCGACGTAGTCGACGCCGAGCTTGGCGATGCTCGCCTCGAAGGCCTGCCGGGCGCCGTCGACGCTGTGCCACTGGCGGTTGAACTTGGTGGTCACGAAGACCTCCGACCGCGGCACGCCGGAGGTCGCGAGCCCGGCGCCGACCGCGTCCTCGTTACGGTAGTTCTCGGCGGTGTCCAGCAGCCGATAGCCCGCTTGGAGCGCGGCGCTGATCACGGCCGCACCGTCGTCGCCGTTCAACGAGTACGTGCCGAGCCCAAGCGCGGGGATCTCGGCGCCGTTGCGGAGCTGGATGGTCGGGGCGATGCCGGTCATGCGGCCTCCTGGGGCTGAATTGACTCGATTCTTGATCATGTTAGTCCGCGGCGTCGGCGCTACGGCAGCCGGTAACCGGAAGGCGAGGGCCGGATCAGGCCGTCGGCGATCAGGCTGGCCAGGGCGCGGCCGAACTGATCATGGTCGGGCCATACCTCGGTCAGGGCCTCGATCGGCGCCGGGTCGTCGCGGCCGCGGAGGACGGCGAGGATCGCACCGCGGCACTGCCGATCCGTGCCGTCATAGGTCTGGCCGCGGCGAGGTGGGCCGGCCCAGGCCGGATAGCCGGCGGTACGCCAGGCGCAGTGATCACGGACCGGGCAGTGATCACACGCGGGCGACCGGGCGGTGCAGACGACAGCACCGAGCTCCATCGAGGCCACCGCCCAGCGAGCGGCCCGATCGGCCCGCCGGGGCAGGAAGGTCGCCGCAAGCGCACGCTCGGCGGCACTCGTCGAAACCGCCGGATACTGAACCCCGGCAGCGATCCGGGCGATCACCCGGCGCACGTTGGTGTCCAGCACCAGATGTCGCTGGCCAAAACCGAAGCTGGCGATCGCCGCCGCGGTGTAGTCGCCGACGCCGGGCAGAGCGCGCAACGTCTCAAGATCATCGGGCACCTCGCCGTCATGATCACGATCGATCACCACCGCCGCCTGGTGCAGCCGCAGGGCCCGCCGGGGATAGCCCAACCGGCCCCAGGCCCGGACGGCTTCGCCCGCCGGCTCGGCCGCCAGGGCCGCCGGCACCGGCCACCGCTCGACCCAGCGCTGCCACGGTTCCAGCACCCGGCTGACCGGGGTCTGCTGCAGCATGAACTCGCTGATCATGATCTGCCAGGGGGTGCTGTCCGGCCGTCGCCAGGGCAGGTCGCGGGCGTTTCGGTCGTACCAGCGCAACACCGCCGCCACGACCACCGAACTCATGCCGACCCTGCCACGCGAGCTACTGCTCGACGGTCTCGACCTGACCCGACGCCGCCGAGCGGGCGGCCGCCTCCATCAGCGCCAGGGTGCCGAGGTTGCGCCGGCCCGAGGTCTCCGGCTCCTGGCCGTTCTTGATCGACTCGACCAGCTCGGTCAGCACGCCGGCCCGGCCGAGCCGGGTCAGCTCGATCAGCTCGGCGGCCTCGGTCTTCGCGTCCTTGGTGCCGCGCCGGATCTCGACCACCTCGTGCGGGTCGTCGTCCTCGCCGGACCGTCCGGTCCAGTAGATCTCGCCCTGCTCGCACTCCAGATGCCAGTCGCCGCTCCAGGTGGTCGGCTCGCCCGGGCTGACCCAACTGCCGCGGTAGCTGACCACGATGTCGTCCTCGAAGGTGACCGTGACGGTCGCCGCCGCCTCCTCGACGAACCGGCTCCACGGCGGGTCGGTGATCTGGGTGAAGACGCTGCGCGCCTCCCGGCCGAGGATGAACCGCATCAGGTCGAAGTGGTGGATCGCCATGTCGTAGAGCAGCGGATGCCGGAGCCGGTAGTGCTTGTGGGTCCCCGGTTCCTTGTCGTTGGCCCACTTCCGGAAGTCGATCCGGACCGCACCGAGGGCGCCCACGGCCTGCTCCGCGACCAGCTTCGCCGCCGTTCGGGCGGCCGGCTGGTAGCGGTAGTTCTGGCTCACCATCAGGATCCGGCCGGTCTCCGCCGAGACGGCGATGGCCTCCTTCGCCTCGGCCAGGTTCGCGCCGAACGGCTTCTCGGTGACGACGTGCTTGCCGGCCCGCATCGCCTCGATCGCCAGCGGGACGTGCCCGTCGACCGGCGCGGTGATCAACACGGCGTCGGCCTCCCGGGCCTCGAGCGCCTCGGCCAGCGACGCGAAGCAGTCCTCCGGCCGGACGCCGAGCCGTTGCTGCGCGCGGGCGAGCATCGTCGGTTCGGGGTCGACGCAGGCGACCCGCTCCACCTCCGGGACCTGCGGCAGCCGGCGCCGCTCCCAGTCCAGTCCGAAGCCGCCGAGTCCAACATGGATCAATCGGGTAGCCGCAGTCCCACCTGGTTGGGGCCGTCCCTGGCTTGAAGATGGAGCGGCGACCACGTCGCTTGCCGCGCCTGGCTCAGTGGCACCCGGTTTCGGATCAGTCACCGGACAAGTCTGTCGCGGGCCCGTCGCCGGACGTCCGGCACCCCCCGGAATCGTCCGATGACCGGCCCGTACCGGCCTGTCACCAGGAGTGCGGGGATGTCCGGGCGTCGGCGTGCCTCGCCCCAACCGGCTCTGTGCATCCCTACGCTCGCACCATGAGCGGCATGCTGCGGCCGGTCGGACCGGAGTCGATCGGGACCTACTGGGTCCGGCGCGCCCTGGTGATCGGTGTGGTCGCCGTCGTCGTCTCCCTGGCCGTTGCGGGCGTACGGGCGCTCGGGACGCCGGCACCGATGCAGGCCGTGCCGCCACCGGTGCCGAGCGCGAACCCCTCATCATCGCCGGACGGGCCGAAGCCCACGCCGACCCCGAGCCCTACGGCGACGCCCAGCGCATCCCCAGTGCCCAGCACGTCCCCGACTCCGTCGCCCAAGCCCAGCACCTCCTCGTCAGCGGGCGGTTCCCCGTCGCCCGGCCCGACCCCGTCGCCCGGCCCGACGCCCACGCCGACGGCTCCGACCCCGACGCCGACACCCGTGGCCTGCAAGACGTCCGACCTGCGGCTGACCTTGATCGGCAAGCGCACCGTCCGGGCCGAGCACGATTCGAGCTACCAGCTGTCGGTGATCAACGGCGGCGAGGAGAGCTGCGTGGTCACGGTCGACCAGGACACGTTCCAGCTGGCGATCACGTCGGGCGCCGACCCGATCTGGAGCAGCCAGCACTGCGATCGGACCCTCGAACCGGCCAGCAAGACTCTGGCCAGCGAGGAGTCCTTCGCCTGGACCATGACCTGGAACGGTGAGCGGTCGCGCAAGGACTGCAAGAACAGCTCCGAGACCCCGCGGCCCGGCATCTACTGGGCGACCGCCGACCTGGACGGTGCCGAGCCGGTCAAGTGGCGGATGACCGTCGAGGACTGAGCCCGCTGCGGAGCGGTCAGTCCATCCGTTCCGTGTAGGCCGATTCGGCCAACCGGACCAGTCCGTCGCGGATGATCCGCGCCCGGCTCTCGCCGACCCCGTCGATCTCCTGCAGCTCGGCGGTGCTCGCGGCGAACAGCGCCTGCAGGCTGCCGAAATGCTCGATCAGGCGATGGCCGAAGGCCGAGGGTAGCCGGTTGATCTGGGCTACCTGCCGATAGCCGCGAGTGCTGATCCGGGTGTCCAGGTGCTCGTGGGTGGTGAACCCGATGGCCCGGGCGACGGTCAGCGGCTCCAGCAGTTCGGCCGTGCCGAGTGCGGTCAGCCCGGCCAGCCCGGCCCAGTTTTCGGCGCCGGCCGGCCGGTAGTCCCGTTCCAGCAGCAGCCGCAGCTCATCGACGCCGCCGCCGAGCTCGTGCAGTTGCAGGGTCAGCATCCGGCCGTCGGTGCCGAGCTCGAGGGCGTACCGGTCGAGCTCGGAGGTGAGCCGGCGGATCATCTCCAGCCGCTGCGCGACCACGGCGAAATCGCGCACCGTGACCTGATCCTGCACCTCGAGCGCGGACAGCCGGATGGTCACCTCCCAGAGCCGGGCCTTGTAGCGCTCCAGCGTCTGCAGGGCCTGGTTGGCCCGGGACAGGATCTGCTCGGAGCGCTCCACCAGATGCCGGTGCGAGTCGAGATAGAGAGTGATCGTCGCCATCGAGGCCGACACGGACAGGGCGGGCAGCCCGGTCTGCCGAGCCACCCGTTCGGCGGTGCGGTGTCGGGTGCCGGTCTCCACCGTCTCGATCGACGGGTCGGGCATCAGGTGCACGCCGGCGCGGACGATCCGGTTGCTCTCCGGGTCGACGATGATCGCGCCGTCCATCTTCGCCAGCTCCCGCAACGCGGTCGGCGTGTACGCGACGTCGAGGTCGAAGCCGCCGGTCGAGATCTTGTCCACCTCGCGACTCACCCCGAGCACGACCAACGCGCCGGTCCGGCCGCGCAGGATCCGTTCCAGCCCTTCCCGCAGCGGCGTGCCGGGAGCCAATAAGGCCAGGTACGCCACCAAGCGGCATTGCGGGTCGTGTGACTCCGACAAATCGTTTCCCGTCCGGTTGCTTGTCCCTCGGAATCCCGCATCCGGCAGGCCAAGGCTGGCGCCCATAGTAAATGGTGCGATGGTTGGGATGACTTAACCCGACCCGGTACGGGCCTATTCGTGCACCGTGAACGACGCCGCCGCAGCGCCGAACTGCAGCAATTGGGTGTCCGCGGTGAATGCGAGACGCTGTATCGGCGATTGATGTTGATCGAATTCCCGCGCGAGGCTGGGATGGGCTGGCAGTTGGGCATTCTGCGGACCGCCGCGGCGTCGCGGATGGCGCGCATTCCGATGATCTGACGTACGTCCTCTGCGCCATGATCGTGGCCCGGTTCCGCTACATCGGCCGGCGGATGGCGATCGATCGGCTGCCCGACGACTACGCCGAGGCCGTGCGGCTTCCTTGGCGGTCCTGACCTTGGAAACCGAGTCGGCGAGAGGGTGTTCGTTCCCTGAGCCCGTCGTCGGGCCGGCCCGGTGAACTGGCTTGGCCCTTCGACAAGCTCAGGGGAACGAACACCCAAACCGCCGCATCGTCGGGCACTTGATCACTCCGGTGCGACTTGCATCGTCAACCGCGTTCGCGTCGACAGGTCACCGCTCCCGATGCACCCAGGGCTTGCTCTGATCGCCCGTACTGATCAGCGGATCGGGATCGGGCCCGAGCGGTCCGCGGCGGGTTCGGCCGACTCAGCCGGTGCCGGTCGGCGCATCAGGTCCAGGGCGCGCAGCGCTTGGCCGATGGTGGCGACGGTGTGCACCCGGAGGCCGGAGACGATCTTCGGCATCCGGTCCGAGGCGCGCCGGCTCTCCGCCGGGACGATCGCGTCGGAGAAGCCCAGCCGGGCCGCCTCGGCCAGCCGGCGGTCGGTGCCGGGGACGCGGCGCAACTCGCCGGCCAGCCCGATCTCGCCGATCGCGACGTAGCGCGGGGCCGAATCGGTGCCGACGGTGACTCGCTCGTTGACCGTCGCGGAGGCGACCGCGATCGCCGCCGCCAGATCGGCCGACGGGTCGGTCACCTTGGCGCCGCCGACCGTGGAGACGTAAACGTCGCGGTGGTGCAGCGCGATCCCGGCCCGGCGCTCGAGCACGGCCAGCACCATTGCCAGCCGGCCGGGGTCGACGCCGTGCATGGTGCGCCGGGGCGACTGCAGCGACGATGGCGCGACCAGCGCCTGCAGCTCGGCCAGCAGCGGCCGCCGACCCTCCATGGTCACGGTGATGCAGGTGCCCGGCACCGGCTCGTCGTGCCGCGACGTGAACAGGCCGGACGGGTCCGACACCTCGACGATGCCGGTGTCACTCATCTCGAAGCAGCCGACCTCGTCCGCTGGGCCGAACCGGTTCTTGGTGGCCCGGACCATCCGGAAGCCGGAGTGCCGGTCGCCGTCGAACGCGAGCACGACGTCCACCAGATGCTCCAGCATCCGTGGCCCGGCGATCGCGCCGTCCTTGGTCACATGGCCGACGATGATCACCGCCATGCCGCGCCGTTTGGCCACCCGGACCAGGGCACCGGTGACCTCGCGGACCTGGGTCACGCCACCGGGCGAACCGTCCGCCTCGGCGGCACCGATGGTCTGCACCGAGTCGAGCACCATCAGCGACGGCCCGACCTCCTCGATGTGACCGAGCACCGTACCAAGATCGTTTTCGGCGGCCAGATAAAGATCATCAGCGACGGCGTCGGTCCGGCCGGCCCGCAACCGGACCTGAGCAGCCGACTCCTCACCGGTGACGTACAACGTGGTCCGGCCCGCCTTGGCCCAGCGGGCCGCCACCTCGAGCAGCAGCGTCGACTTGCCGACACCGGGCTCGCCCGCGAGCAACACCACAGCGCCCGGCACCAGGCCGTCGCCGAGCACCCGGTCCAGCTCGCCGACCCCGGTCAAGGTCCGGGCCGCCGCATCGGCACTGACCTGGGAGATCGGCACCGCCTGGGCGGTCGGCCGGGACGTCGCGATCTTGGCCAGCTTCGGCGCGCCCGCCTCGACCACACTGCCCCAGATCTGGCACTCGCCGCAGCGCCCGACCCAGCGGACGGTCTCCCAGCCGCACTCGGTGCAGCGGTACGCAGGACGAGATGACTTGGCCATGAGCGACAACCTACGGGCCGGCACCGACAGCGACGCGGCTACGACACGGGCGTCGGTCGCGCGGAGCAGAACGCTGGATCGGGGCCGCGAGAGATCGTGGTCGCCGGCGAGATCTTGCGTGTCGGATTGAAGGTCTCCACGTCGCCACCGCGACGTACGAGCACCCCAGGCCCGAGGATCAGCCGCGGCCGCTCCGGAAGCCGTCCCGCCAGCTCGGATACCGCGGCGTCCAGCCGAGCTCGGCCTTGGCCTTGGCGCGGATCCGGGTCGACATGTGGACCACCGCCGGACCGGCCAGCAGCCGGCCGAGCCAGGCCGGGACGCGGCGCGGCGGCTTCGCGCCGAGCTCCGCCGCGAGCACCGGCAGCCATTCGGCCAGCGGCGCGGGCTCGTCGTCGACCACGTTGTAGACGCCCGGCGTGCCCTGAGTGAGCGCGGCGATCGTCGCGGCCGCGGCGTCGTCGACGTGGGTGAAGGACCAGATCCCGGTGCCACCACCGACGATCGGGAAGCCGCCGCTCTTGATCAACTTCTCGTACTCGCCGCCCGGACCGAAGTGGGTGCCCGGCCCGTAGAAGTTGCCGTAGCGCTGCACGATGCCGCCCGCGGCGGGGACGACTCGCTCCAGGTACTCGATCCCGGCGAGGGTCTGGCGCTGGGTGGGGATCGGGTGCGGGTCGAGCCCGGCGGTCTCGTCCTGGACCTCCGGACCGTTCGGGTCGTTGGTCCAGTTGGTGTAGGACTGCGCGATGAACCGGCCGACGCCGGCCGCTTCCGCCGCGGCGAGCAGGTTGTCGGTGCCCCGGGTACGGAGCTCGTTGGTGCGGGCGAACGCCTGGTCGAAGTTCCGCATGCCGGCGCCGCTGAGCGCGGTCAGTTGATGCGCGATGGCATCCGGCGCAGCGTCCCGTACGGTCTGGACCACGGCCGCCCGGTCCAGGGCATCGACGCTGACGATCTCGGCGCCGAGAGTGGTCAGCTCCTCGGCCCTGCTGCTCCGGACCAGCCCGACCACCTGGTGCCCCTGCTCGATCAGCATCGGCACCAGCCGCCGCCCGACCACGCCATTCGCCCCTGCCACGAGAACCCTCATGGTCATCTCCTCCTAGACTCTTGATCGCCCTCTGAGACGAGGCACCCGGCGCAGCTGTGACAGATCAGGAGCGATGAGTTGGATCAGGCGATCTACTCCGAATACCGGCCCCTGATCTTCTCGGTCGCCTATCACATGCTCGGCAGCGCGGCGGATGCCGAGGACATCGTGCAGGAGACGTTCCTGCGCTGGTTCCAGGCCGAGGAGGTCAGGCACCCGAAGGCGTACCTGACGACGATCGCCACCCGGCTGGCGATCGACCACCTGCGGTCGGCGCGGGTGAAGCGGGAACGGTATTTCGGTGAATGGATCCCCGAGCCGTTGCTCACCGAGGACGGCGCCTGGCACGCGGAGACCAAGGACGCGCTGTCGCTGGCCGTGCTCACCCTGCTGGAGCAGCTGACCGAGGCCGAACGTGCGGTCTTCGTGCTCCGCGAGGTGCTGGCCTTCTCGTATGAGGAGATCGCCGAGATCATCGACAAGTGCGAGGCGAGTTGCCGGCAGCTGCTGTCGCGGGCGCGGAAACACGTGCAGGCGAACCAGCCACGGTTCGAGGTCTCACCGCAACGCCGGGCCGAGGTGGCCGCCGAGTTCTTCAAGGTCTTCGAGAGCGGCGAGACCTCGGGGCTGGTCAAGCTGCTCACCGACGACGTGGTGTTCCACGGCGACGGTGGCGGCAACGGCTGGGGGATCAAGAACCCGGTCGTCGGCAAGCTCCAGGTCAGCCGCTTCCTCGGCGGACTGTTGCGTCAGCTAGGCCGCCTGCAGGTCCATCTGGAGCCGGTGGAGTTCAACGGAGATCCGGGAGCATTGGTACGGACCGCGGACGGCGCCCTGGTGAACGTGCTCAGCCTGGACATCGTCGACGGCCGGATCAGCGCCTTCCGTTCGGTGATCAACCACGACAAGCTGCGTCACCTGGGCCGGCTCGCCGATCTCGACACCCTGCTGGCGGGGGACACTAGCCGAGCGCGCGACGCACAGTCGTGATCACCGCACCCGGGTCCGCCGCATCGTCCACCAGCAGGGCGTGCTCGGCAGCCGTGGGTGGCTCGAAGGACGCCAGATGGTCGGTCAGCACGGCATCGCTGACATCGGGCCGGTTCGGGGTCGCCCGGTTGCGGGCCCGCCGCTCGAGGATCGTCTCGTCCGTCGCGTGGACGTAGACCAAGATCAGCGGGACGCCCAGCACAACGGCGCGCTGCCGCCAACGATCACGGAGGAAGGCCGGCGAGCTGGTGTCGTCGATGATCACCGTCGCGCCACGGCCGACGGCGTCGCTGACCCGGTCGTGGGCCAGGTCCATCGTCCGCGACCACTCCTCGATCGGGATCCCGTCGCCGCCCCAGAGCCCGCGTTCGGCGTTGATCGCGTCCAGGCTGACGATCTCCCCGGCCAGGCCGTCGGCGAGGTAACCGGCGACCGTGCTCTTGCCGGAGAACGACCGGCCGCAGAGCAGCACCAGCCCGGGCTGCGCCATCGGTTCCTCCCTCACTGAGCCATGAAATCGAGAAATCTCGAGAATGTTCGTCGCGTTCTGTCGAATCCCGGCGAACTGCTCCGAACGAGGGTACGAGAGCCAGCGAGGAACCAGCCAAGGAGATCAGTCATGAGCAACGTCATCGAGCAGACCCGGACCCAGCCGACCCTGCCCGGCGTGCCGTCCGGCCGCTGGCAGATCGACCCGGCGCACAGTGTGGTCGGATTTGCGGTCCGGCACCTGATGAGCCGGGTGCGCGGCACGTTCGCCGAGTTCAACGGGGAGATCACGATCGCCGACGACCGGGCCGGCTCGGCCGTCCGGGTCGAGATCGCTGCCGGCTCCGTGCACACCGGCAACACGTTCCGGGATGATCACCTGCGGACCGGCGACTTCTTCGACGTGGAACAGCATCCGGTCGTGATCTTCGTCAGCACCGGACTGCAGCAGTCCGACGGGTGCTGGACGCTGGCCGGCGAGCTGACCCTGCGCGGCACGACCCGCCCGGTCCGGATCGAGCTGGACTATCTCGGCTTCGATCCCGACGGACTGCAGGGCGAGCCCCGGATCGGTTTCGAGGGCCGGACCACGATCCGGCGTAGCGACTTCGGCGTGAACTTCGGCCTGGTCGACGACGGCAAGATCGTGATCAGTGACAGGATCGAGATCCAGCTCGAGATCGAGGCGGTGCTGTCATGAGGACCCTGTTCCCGTGCCTGCGGGTGGCCGACCTGGACCGTTCGCTGGCCCACTACAGCCGGCTCGGGTACGTCCTGATCGGCCGGGTGGCCGGCGAGCAGGATGCGCGGGTGATGCTCCGGTTTCCCGACGACACCATGATCACGCTCGAACTGTTCCACCGACCCGCCGACGGACCGGTCGAGGTCGGCACGGCCTTCCAGCATCTGGCGATCCAGACCGACGACCTGGCCGACACCCGACGCCGGCTCGCCGCGGCCGGCCTGGCGGTGGGGGAGATCGAGTTCCCGGGCGGACCGGACGGCCCGAAGACCGCCTGGCTCACCGACCCCGACGGCTACCGGGCCGAGCTGGTCGAGTGGCCGCCCGGCCACCCCTTCGGGATGACCGACGCCGACTTCGGCTGACCGGCTGATCGGTGTGTCAGGTCGTGATCGAGGCGACCGGCACCGGCGCCACCCGGTCCCCGTCGGTGAACGAGGTCCAGGCCCGGGACAGCCGCTGGATCCCGGCCCGCAGCACCGGGGCTGGCAGCACGTACGGCAGCCGGGTGTGATCATCGATCCCGCCGCCGTAGCCGAACGCGGTGCCCGGCGCGATCACCACCCCGTAGCGCAGCGCGACATGACCGAGGTTGGTGATCGAAGAGGTCGGCGTCCGGACCCAGAGCGACGGGCCGCCGCGGGGCACCAACCAGGTCCAGTCCGGCAGGAACTCGCCCAGCAACGCCGACAGGGTGTCGAGGCCGGCCCGCAGCTGATCTCGCCGGGCCGCCTGCGCCTCGTCGACCCGCTCCAGCAGGTGGACGGCGATCTGCTGGCTGATCAAGGAGGTGCCGAGGTCGGTGATCCCCTTCATCTGGGCCAACCGGCCGACCACCTCGGCGTTGCCACGGATCCAGCCGATCCGCAATCCGCCCCAGTAGAGCTTGCTCATCGAGCCGATGGTCAGCAGCCGTTCGCTGTCGGTGAGCCCGGCCAGCGGCACCGGCTGGTTCCCCTCCAGCAGCGTCCCGGACAAGGCGGTGTCGTCGACGACGATCACCGGATGCCGCTCCGCCAGCCGGGCCAGCTTGTGCCGGCGACCGTCGGCCAGCACGGTGCCGGTCGGATTCTGCACCGTCGACTGGACATAGACCAGCCGCGGCGGCCGCTGCGCGATCAGCTGCTCCAGCCGCTCGACCACCATCCCATGATCATCGGCCGGCACCGACTGGATCCGGGCGTGGGCCAGCCGAAACGCCTCCAGCGCGCCGCGGTAGCTCGGCGTCTCCGACACCACCCCGTCACCGGGCGCGAGGCAGCCGTGAGTGATCAACTCCAGGGCCTGCTGGGCGCCGCTGGTGACCAGGATCTGATCGGCCGTGGTCGGCACGCCCAGCCGGGTGTACGAGCGGGCCAGCGACTCGCGCAGCACCGGCAGGCCGCGGGGATGGTAGCCGTGGTGTTCGGCCCCGAGCGCGAGATAGTCGGTCCGGGTCAGCGCGGCGGCGACCTCGCTGACCAGCGGCAGGCAGGGCAGGGCCGCGGTGGAGAAGTCGACCGTGCCCAGCCGCGGGCTGAGGAACGCGGAACCGGAATGATCACCACTGAGCACCGGCGACGACACGGTCTCCCGTTCACCGGAGCGCAGGTGCGGCGGGCAGACCCGGGTGCCGCTGCCCTGTCGGCGGATCAGCCGGCCGTCGGCGCACAGTGATCGATAAGCGGTGACCACGGTGGTCCGGCTGACCGTCATCGCATCGGCCAGCGCCCGCTCGGACGGCAACATCGCCTCCGCCGGCAATTCGCCGAGGTCGATCAACTCCCGGATGCCCTCGCTCAGCTGGCGATGCAGCGGGCCGGTCCTGCTGCCGGCCTCCAGCAGCATCCGGGCGAGGTGTTCCGCGGTGAACTTCATAGAGGCCTAGCCAAGTCCAATTCTGATCAGTTGGCTATAGGAAGTCGTACCCAATCCTGCCAATCTCGAGATTAGGTAGACCACTCGCGATCGGACCGGGACGGCATGAATGATCATGGCGGGCCGCTCTCCCGTCGCCGGCTGTTGCGGGCACTCGGTGGGCTGGGCATGGGCGTCGGCGGGGCAGCGTTGCTGGCCGGCGCCACCGGGTGCCTGGCCGGCCCGTCGATCGATGAGCCGCCGGCGCCGAAGGGGACCAAGGTCGAAGGTGATCTCACCGTGGTGACCCCGGCCGACGCGGCCAGCCAGGTGGTCTACGAGCGGGTCTACGACGTCTTCCGGCGGAAGTATCCGGACGTCAATCTGATCACCCAATACATCTCCGGTGCCACCTGGCCGGAGTTCTTCGAGGCGATCGCGGTCCGGATCGCCGGTGGCAAGTCACCGGACGTGATCAGGATCGCGATCGAGGGTGCCCGGGTCTTCACCGGCCGCAAGTTGCTGGTTCCGTTGGACGCCTACATCGACCGCGACGCCGACGAGTTGGCGGACTTCTTCGACGACGTGCACCCACGGCTGATGACGTCGGTGACCGAGGAGATCTCCCCGGACGGCCGCACCTACTACCTGCCCGGCGGCTTCAACCCGATGGTGATGTGGTGCAACAAGGAGACCTTCGGTGCGGCCGGCGTCGACGTGCCCGAGGACGGCTGGACCTGGGACGACTTCCGGTCCGGTGCGGAGCGACTGGCCGCGGTGAGCAAGTTCGGCTGCTACGTCCAGGCCGCCTACTTCGGCGGCATCATGCCGTGGGCGCTGACCAACGGCGGCAACGTGATGAACGCCGACTGGACCGTCTCGACGGTGAACTCGGCGGAGACCGTCGAGGCGGTCGAATTCATGAAGGCGTTGGTCGACGACGGCCTGAGCCCGAAGCCGGGCGGCACCTTCAACGCCGTCGCGGCCTCGGCCCAGGGTGGCCTGCCGATGTTCGGCGGCACCCGTTCGTCCCTGGTCGGCATCCGACAGCAGAAACTGCAGAGCAAGATCAAAGCCGTCGCCTGGCCGGCCAACAAGAAGGCGGGCACGCCGATCGGTGTGCTCGGCTTCCCGATCCTCAGTCAGTCCAGGAACAAGGAGGCCGGCTGGGCCTTCGCCAAGACGTTGGCCTCGGCCGAGGCCAATCAGATCATCGCCCGGGACGCGCCGATCTTCGTCCCACCCCGACGGTCGGCGGCCGAGAGTGCCGACTACCAGTTCGACGCGCCGGAACGGATGGCGGCCACCTACGAGACGATCGAGTACGGCACCACGCTGCCCTGCCCGGAGAAGAACGGGCTGATCGAGCAGGAGATCATCGACAACCTGAGCCAGGTGCTGGCGGGCAATCTGCAGCCGGGCCCGGCGCTGGATCAGTTGCACGAAGCGATCACGGGGTTGCTGTGACGACACCGACCAGGGGAGTCCAGCGCCGGCGGGAGGCCTGGCTGGGCTACGCCTTCCTCGGTCCGGCGTTGATCTTGTTCGTGATCTTCCTGGCCGGGCCGCTGATCGGAGCCCTGGTGCTCAGCCTGTTCCGCTGGGATCTGTTGACCACGGCCGAATTCGCCGGCCTCGGCAACCTGGCTCGGCTGTTCACCGACCCGCGGGTCGGCAGCTCGCTGCGCAACACGATCTACTTCACCGTGTTCTCGATGATCATCCAGATCATCCTCGCCCTGATCCTGGCCCTCGGCGTCAACCGGGCCATGCGGCCGGTGTTGCAATACATTCTGCGCACCGCCTACTTCTTCCCGTTCCTGATCTCCTGGGCCGCGGTGGCGCTGATCTGGAAATACGGGCTGGACCCGAATTTCGGCTTCATCCGCTACTACGTCGAGCAGCTGGGCTTCACCCTGCCGAACTTCTTGATCAGCGAGCAGTGGGCGATGCCGGCCGTGGTGTTCGTCGACGTCTGGAAGACGATGGGCTTCACCTTCATCATCCTGCTGGCCGGGCTGCAGGGGATCCCGCAGCAGGTGTACGAGGCGGCGCGGATCGACGGTGCCGGCGGCTGGCGGCAGCTGATCCACCTCACGGTGCCGCTGCTGTCGCCGACCCTGTTCTTCGTGATCGTGATGACCATGATCGGCTCGCTGCAGGTGTTCGAGCCGATGCTGATCATGACCGAGGGCGGGCCGGGCGATGCGACGCTGAGCATCGTGATGTACATCTACGAGACCGGCTTCCGCAGCTTCGAGATCGGCTATGCCTCGGCGATCGCGCTGCTGGTCTTCGTGCTGATCATGGCCATCACGCTGATCCAGCTGTGGCTGTCCCGCCGGTGGGTGCACTATGACCAGTAGTCGGAGCCTGCCGTCCCGGCTCGGGCCGGGGGCGATCAACCTGGTGCTGCTGATCATCGCGGCGCTGATGTTCCTGCCGTTCGTCTGGCTGTTCGTCACCTCGGTGTTGCCCGACGAGGATGCCTTCCGGCTGCCGCCGGTGTGGATCCCGAGCCGGTTCAACCCGGACAACTTCGCGGCTGTCTTCGAGCTGATCCCATTTGCCCGGTTCCTGCTGAACAGCATCAAGATCACGCTGTTGATCACCCTCGGCGGCCTGATCGTCGGCGTGCTGGCGGCGTACGCCTTCGCCAAGATGCGGTTCCCCGGCCGGGACCTGGTCTTCCTGCTGTTCCTCGGCTCGCTGATGGTGCCGTCCCAGGTGACCGTCGCGCCGACCTTCATCCTGCTCCGCACCCTCGGGTTGTTCGACACCCACGAGGCGGTCTATCTGCCGGCGATGCTCAACGTGCTGGCGATCTTCCTGCTCCGGCAGTGGTTCCTGACCGTGCCGGGCGAGCTGACCGACGCCGCCCGGATCGACGGCGCCGGCCATCTCGGCATCCTGCGGCACGTGATGATCCCGCTCTCCGGTCCGCCGCTGGCCGCCTTGAGCATCTTCATCGCCCAGGGGGCCTGGAACAGCTTCTTCTGGCCCAACATCATGCTCACCACGCCGGAGAACCTGACCATCCCGGTGGGCCTGGTCTATCTGCAGGGCGAGGCCGGCAGCGGCTCCCCGGCCGTCGTCTTCGCCGGCATCACCGTGATCGTGGTGCCGATCCTGGTGATCTTCGTCTGTGCCCAGCGGACGATCACCAGCAGTGTCGCGATGACCAGCGGAGTCCGATGATCACCTTCATCCGCTCCCTGAGCCCCGCACTACGTTCCCTGAGCCTGTCGAAGGGCAAACATGGTGATCACCATCGGACCCTGGCTCGCCCTTCGACAGGCTCAGGGAACGAACAAGCGCGCGGGTGGCCGCATCGGTGGGCGCTCGCGGTGTGGCACGAGCTGCCACTGCTGCTTGTTATCAATGCCGCGTTCTGTCTCACGCTGGTCCCGGCCGTGCTCGCGTACGGCACGGCCACGCGTCCGCTGGCGCCCCTGCTCGCCGCGATCTTCGTCGGGCCGGTCTGGGCGACGGCGATCCGGTTCGGCGAGCGGGCCCTGGACGGGGAGCGGACCACGCTCCGTGATCTTGGTCGCCTGCTCCGTCGGTGCACCCGGACCGGGATCGTGATCGCGGCGGTCCCGGCGATCGCGGCCAGTGCCTACCTGGCCACGGCTTCGCTGGCCGGCACGCTGCCGTCCTGGCTGGTCCGGACCGGCTGGCTGGATGCGATCGTGCTGATTCTCGGCCTGATCGCGACCCTCGCCGGCTATCGGTTGGCCGGCGCCGGAGTCCGCGGCGTCCGGCTCTGGCTGGACGCGCTGACCCTGGCCGGTCGCCGGCCGATGATCACGCTCGGCACCGCCGCGCTCGGCGTCCTGATCATGGTGGCGGCCGGCTGGCTGCCCTCGGTCCTGGTCGTGCTGCCCGGCCCGTTCGCCTTCTTCCTCGCCATGGTGGGCCACCTGCTCACCGAACCTTCCGAAAGGACGATCGGGCATGACAGCTGATCAAGAACGGTTGCGCTTGGGCATTGTCGGCGCCGGAGCGCTGGCATCGAGGCGGATCTATCCGTGGCTGTCGCGGCTCCCGGTCGAGCTCACCGCCGTCTGCGAGCTGGATCCCGATCGGGGTGCCGCCGCCGCGCAGCAGTTCGGGGCCAAGGCCGTCTACACCGATCACACCGCGATGTTCGCCGAGGCCGGGCTGGACGCGGTGATCGTCTGTGTCGATCCCGAGGCGCACGCCCGGCTGGCGACCGAGGCGATGCGGGCGGGGCTGCCGGTCTACACCGAGAAGCCGCCGGCGGTGACGGCCGAGGCGGCGGAGGCGGTCGCCGCGGTCAGCCGGGAGACCGGGGTGATCTCGATGACCGGCTTCAAGAAGCGGTTCGCTCCGGCGTACGCGAAACTCCGCCAGGCCATCGCCTCCGGCGCGATGGGCGAGCCGAGCCTGCTCAGCATCGACTACGCCAGCGGCGGTTATGCCAATGATCAAGATCGGCCGCGGAGCCAGTTCCTGCTCGACTTCACCGTGCACATCATCGACCTGAGCCGGTTCCTGTTCGGCGAAGTGGCGAGCGTGTACGCGCGCAGCCCCGAGCCGTCCACCTACGCGGTCAGCCTCGGCTTCCGGTCCGGCGCGGTCGGCACCCTGGCGCTGTCGGCTCACCGGGACTGGGGTGTCTCCACCGAGAAGGTCGAGGTCACCGGCGGTCCCGGCCAGTTCGCCTCGGTCCAGAATTCGATCACCATGGTCCGCCACTCCGGCCGGGAGATCGTCGACTGGCACGACCCGAGTTTCTCCACCGCCGGCGGCGATTCCATGATCGAGACCGGGTTCGCCGGCGAGCTGACCGAGTTCGTCACCGCGGTCCGGGAGCAGCGCGAGCCGGAGTCCAGCATCCACAGCTCGAGTCGCACCATGCGGCTCTACCAGACGATCGCGGAGTCGGCCGCGTCCGGATCGGTGATCACGATCGAGGAGCCGGCATGAAGATCGCGTTCTCCACGATCAGCAGCCCCGATTACGGCGCCGACGCGATCGCCCGAGCGGTCGGCGACTACGGCTACGACGGCGTCGAACTGTACGCGCTCGAGGGCGAGCGACTGACCCCGGACCTGCTTCGGGACCGGCTGCCCGACCTGCGCCGGGCCCTGGCCGGCACCGAGATCGCCTCGATCAACAGCTGGGCCTCGCTCACCTCGTCCCTGACGCCCGGCGGAGCCGATCCCGAGGCGCAGGTCGTCGACGCGATGGAACTGTCGGCCGACCTCGGCTGCACGATGGTGAAGTCCTTCGGTGGCGCATTCCCCGATGATCATCCGGCCGAGGCGGTGATCGATCACGTCGCGGCCGCCGCCAACCGGCTCGTCGATCATGCCCGTCGAACCGGCGTGCGGCTGGTGATCGAGACCCATGACGGCTTCTGCCTGGGCCAGACCCTGGCCGCTGTCATGACCCAGGTGCCCGACGACGAGTGGGTCGGCGCGCTGTGGGACGTGCACCACCCGTACCGGATGGGCGAGCCGGTCGCCGAGACCGACGCCCTGATCGGCGCCCGGGTCCGCCACGTCCACGTCAAGGACGCCGTCCGCGCCGGCGACGGCTGGAGCTTCCTCCGCCTCGGCGAGGGCGAACTGCCGGTACAGCCGATGCTCCAGGCGCTCGCCGCCCGCGGCTACGACGGCTACGTCTCGGTCGACTGGGAGAAGATGTGGCATCCCGAGATCGAGGACCCGGAGACCGTGCTCCCGCAGTACGCCGAAACCCTGCGCCGCTACCTGTCCTGACCTCGGACGGTGAATCTCCTGTCGTGAACCTCGCGATCGCTAGCCTTTCCGCGGACCGAGCATCAACGACAGGAGAATGCCATGCGGGAACGAATCCTCACGCCCATGATCATCGGCGTAGCGGCGGTGTGCCTCCTGCTCTCGGGATGCGGCGCCGCCGCAGTGTCGAAGGCCGATCTCGAGCAGAAGATCAAGACCCAGCTGACGGCGCAGGTCAAGCAGGAGCCGGACAGCATCGAATGCCCAGGCGCCCTCGAGGCGAAGGTCGGCGCGACCCAGAAGTGCGTCCTGACCGAGGGTGCGACGAAGCTCGGCGTGACCGTCACCGTGACCTCGGTGGAGGGCTCCAACGTGAACTTCAGCATCAAGGTGGACGACCAGCCGATGGGCTGAGTCACACCGGTTCGCTCCCATTCTGTTGCCGGAGCGCTGACCCAGCGGTCGACCCAACTCGGCGTCATCGAGGCGCTCCGCCGCCGTCTCCGATCATGATTGGCTGCTGTTCTGCGAAACTGAACGAGCCCTAGAAATGAACAGCCGTCCGCATGGCAATGCTCCGGATCCGGCACCCGGTAGTGCCAGGAGGACAGGCTTGGGTGCCGTTGCGGACGACTGCGTTGCGTTTGCTGCGTTTATTGCGGATACTTCAATTGTCAGAACGGAGATCAGCCATGAGCGCCACGCAACCTGCCGCCGTGAGCCCAGACGACGTCGCGGTCCAACAGGCCGATGTCGCACTGCGGCGCGTCCGGCGCTATCTGTCCACCCATGCCGAAGAGCGCGCCATTCGTGTCGTCGTGGGCGGCGACCCCGACGATGCCCTGTCCCTGCCGCGAGACGCGGTCGACCTGCTCGCGCGCGTCCTCGCCCACATGGCAGCAGGCCAGGGGGTGTCAGTCGTTCCTGCTCATGCCGAACTCACGACGCAGCAGGCGGCCGACCTGCTGAACGTGTCGAGGCCATATCTCATCGGCCTCTTGGACGCCGAGAAGATCGCCTACCGCAAGGTCGGGAAGCATCGCCGGGTGCGCGTTGACTCCCTGCTGGAATACAAGCGCAAGGACGATCACGAGCGGCGCGAGGCCGCCGACGAGCTCTCGAAGCTCAATCAGGACATGGGTCTGTACTGACGTGCCGTTCATCGTCGTCTACGACGCCAACGTTCTCTATCCGAACAGTTTGCGCGACCTACTCATCCGGGTCGCGCAAGCCGGCTTGGTTCAGGCCAAGTGGACGGAGGAGATCCTCGATGAGACGTTCCGCAACATCAAGAAGAATCGCCCTGGCCTGGATCCGGTCAAACTTGTTCGGACTCGGCAATTGATGAACAGCGCGATCCGCGACGCCCTCATCACGGACTACGAACCGCTGATCGACGTTCTCGATCTACCGGATGAGGGCGACCGCCATGTCCTCGCTGCAGCCATCAAGGCGAAGGCACAGGTGATCGTCACCGAGAACCTGAAGCACTTCCCACTGGACAAGCTGCACTCCTGGAACATCGAGGCGCAGGGTGCTGACGACTTCGTACTCGGTCTGATCGATCTGCACCAGCAAGAGGTCTACGCACAGGTACAGCGGATGGCGGACGTCTGGAGGAACCCGCCCGACTGCACCGTTGAGGACGTGCTCGGCTCCCTCGAGCGGACCGGCCTCGAGAAGAGCGTCGCGGTTCTGCACAGCTGACCGCGAGGCCTCGCAGTCGGGCTGCGGCACGAGTGGCGCTCTAGGCTCCTTCAGTGGACTTTTTCGTCAACACCGAATACATCGATCTAGATCGGAGCATCGATCTGATCAGCCTCGGATTGGTTGGAGCCGATGGGCGGGAGTTCTACGCGATCTCGACCGAGTTTGAACCGGCACAGGCGAACGAGTTCGTCCGCACGGTCGTGCTCCCGCTGCTTGAGCCGCGTGATCATCCGGCGTGGATGAGCCGAACAGCAATGGGGAGCGCGCTCTGCGCGTTCATCGGAGATCAGGAGCCTAGGTTCTGGTCTTGGGCGGCAGCACCGTGGGACTGGATGGGAATGGCCCAACTCTTTCCGCTCGAAGAGAGAGTCCCTGACCGGTGGCGCTATACCGCGTACGACGTGTCGTTGTTCGCCGACGTCGCTGGGTTGCGGCTCAACCCTGTCGATGCACGCCTGCCGCAACCGCCGAACGATGTTCACCATGCGCTGGCCGATGCCCGGTGGGCTCGGGACCTCCACGCAGCCTTGACCAGCCCAACGAACCCTGAAGTCGCCAACCCGACTTCGAGCGATGGTGTCGGTCGACCGGTTCGAGATTTCGTCGTTGATGCCGAGTTCATCGAGTCCGACCGCGAGATTGATCTCGTGAGTCTGGCGGTCGTGGCTGATGACGGCGCCGAGTTCTACGCGGTGTCGGCAGAGCACGATCCGACCGCAGCGAACGAATTTGTGCGCAGAACCGTCCTGCCGCAGTTGGAGCCACCTGGGCATCCGGTGTGGATGACCAGGTCGGCGCTCAAGCAGGGACTAGTGGACTTCGTCGGGGACGCGAACCCGAGGTTTTGGTCATGGGGTGCAGCGCCGTATGACTGGCTTGCGCTGGCGCAGTTGTTCGAAGTAGGCGAACGAGTTCCTGACGGATGGCGATACACCGCGTACGACATCACCCAACTGGCCGAGCAGCACGGATTTCGTATCAGTCCGATCGATGATCGACTTCCTCAGCTGCCGAGCGACGCACATCATGCGCTGATCGACGCTCGATGGGCACGGCAGGTTCTTGCGGCACTATGGACGGCTCCCCTCTGAGCGCCCGCCATAGACCGCTCAATGCGGCTCCTCCGCGCGCTCGTGGCGCGGAAGTCGGTCGAGGAGCGCCAACGTGAAGTTCGGTATCAAGCTCGACGAGAAGCGATGGGCTGACTCGTGCCGTGCCGGGTCTGCTGCCGTTGACAGTGTGACCGGCCAGAATTGGGACATGGGGTGGCGTAGTGCGGGAGTGACCTGGCGGGACGGGGTGCCGGGGTTGCGGTGGGAAGGTGGCCGGGTCAGTGCGCTCGGGTACGGGCGGATGATCGGGTTCCGGGCGGTCGGGGAGCGTCGGTGCCCGGGGGCCAGGGGAAGGCAGTGCCCGCTGGCTTCCGTGGTGTCCGGGGGCAGCACCGGTGGGCAGTGCGCGGAGTGCACGCGGCTGGACCGGTTGCACTCCGTCGCCGCCGACACGATCGCCGACGACCCGCGGACGTACCGGGTCTATCTCGCCTGGTTCGGCCCCGGGATGATCAAGGTCGGGATCACGGCCGAGGAGCGTGGCGACGTCAGGCTGCTGGAGCAGGGCGCCGTCGCGTTCAGCTGGCTCGGACGGGGGCCGCTGATGGCCGGGCGGCGGACCGAGGAGGTGCTGCGGCACGCGCTCGCGGTGCCGGACCGGATCCCGTACGGGCGGAAGCGGGCGGTCCGGCATCGGCTGCCGGCGGCGGCCGATCGGGCCCGCGGCATCGAGGAGTTGTACGAACGCGCCGTCGGAGTCGGCGACTGGACGGAGACGCTGGAGCCGCTGCCGCTCGAGATTCATGATCACGTGGCCGTGTTCGGGATCGCCGACCTGCCGGCCTACGACGGAAGCGTCACTCAGTTGATCACCGATGGGATCGTGGCGGGCCGGCTGCTGGCCGTGGCCGGGCCGGACCTGCACCTGCTCGACCGGGCCGGCCGGCAGCTCGCGCTGGACACCCGGCTGCTCACCGGCTGGCAACTCGAAGCGGTGTCAGCCGAGGATGCCGACGTCACCGTGCCACTGAACCTGGAGGACGGCCAGGACCAACTCTTCGAAGTCTTGGCGTGATCAGCCGAGGAGCGTGCCGGCGACCTCGACCGCCAGGTCGCAGGCCTCGGGCTCGCCGACGGTGATCCGCAGCCCGTCGTCGCCGTAACCGCGGACCATCAGCCCGGCCTCGGTGAAGGTCTTCACCGCGGCGGTGGTCCGGTCGCCGAGCGGCAGCCAGACGAAGTTGGCCTGGCTGTCCGGCACCTCCAGTCCGGTCGCCCGAAGCCGGCTCAGCAGCAGATCGCGGCGTTCGATGATCACCCGGACCCGGTCCAGCAGCGCCGGCTCGGCCGCCAGGGACGCGATCACCGCGGCCTGTGCCGGACCGGAGACGCCGAACGGGATGGCGGTCTTGCGGATGGCGCCGGCGACGGCCGGATCGGCGATGCCGTAGCCGACCCGGAACCCGGCCAGCCCGTACGCCTTGGAGAAGGTGCGCAGCGAGACCACGCCGGGGTGGTCCTTGATCAACTCGGTCGTCCGGGGCGGTGCCGTGGCGAACTCGCGGTAGGCCTCGTCCACCACGACCAGGGCCCGGCCGTCGACGGCTTCGATGAAGGCGGTCAGCTCGGCCTGCCCGATCGCCGGGCCGGTCGGGTTGTTCGGCGTACAGACCAAGATCAGTTTGGTGGCCGGGGTGATCGCCGCCAGCATCGCGTCAAGATCATGGACGCCGCCGGGTCCGAGCGGCACCATGATCGGCTTCGCCCCGGTCAGCCGGACCGCGATCGGGTACGCCTCGAAGCTGCGCCAGGCGAAGACCACCTCGTCGCCGGCGGTGCAGGTGGCCTGGATCAGGTGATACAGCACCCCCGACGAGCCGCTGCCGAAGGCCAGTTGATCACCGGCGACGCCGAGCCGGGCGGCGGTCGCCTCGATCACGGCCGCATTGGCCAGGTCGGGATAGCGGTTCATCCTCATCGCCGCCAGCTCGACCGCCGCCAACACGCCGGGCAGCGGCGGGAACGGGTTCTCGTTGCTGGACAGCTTGTACGAGACGCCGCCGGGACCGACCGGCGCCGGCTTGCCGGGCACGTAGGCCGGCAGCTCGGCCAGCTCCGGCCGGACGAACTGCGACATCAGATCCGGACCGGCCCGGCCGGCGTCTCGAACGTCACTGCATCGATCCCCGGCTGACCGTTCGGCGCGTTCCAGGCGATCTCGAGATCGTCGACCACGCGATCGGCCGGCCCGCCCAGCCACTCGTCCACCCGGTGCGAGTCGCCGGCGATCTCCAGCTTGATCAGCCGGATGTCGCCGCCGCCGATCGACGGGTGCGACTCGGAGTCGCTCAGCCAGTGGATGAAGAACGGCAGCTGCGGATCGGCCTGCAGACCCTTGATCCCGATCTGCTGCCACTGCAGCTCGTCGCCCTCGGGCAGTCGCCGATTGCCCGGCACGGCCTTGCGGCCCAGCCGCGCCTCGATCGGAGCAAGATCATCGACGGCGACCACCCAGCCGAGCCAGCCGCCGCCCATGTTGGACCGGGCCCGCACCGCCTGGCCGAACGGGGCCTTCTCGGCGGCCGGATGATCAAGGACCTCGACCACCTCCAGATACTGGCCGCCGGACAACGGCAGGATCTGGTTACGGGTGCCGAACCTGGGGTGGAAGCCGCCGTCGTGGAACTTGGCCCCGAGTTGCCGGCTCAACTGCTCCGCGGTCCCCTTGAGCCCCTCGGGTCCCGCGGCGAAGGAGAGGTGATCCAGTCGCATACCGCTCATTGTGACCGGACCGCTCGGTCACGATGAGACCGGGGTCACGTCTTCTTCCGTCCTCCGGCCTGTGCTACCGTCACCCGCCCGTTCTTGCCCTTGGCCGGCTTCGCGGCCAGCGCCGGGTCGGCGGCGTGCCGCATCCCGAGCCCCGGCTTGGCGTCGAAATCGGCGCACAGCACCGCCAGCTGGTCGTACGCCTTCTTCCCCATCAGAGCGGTGAGCTCGGGGCGATTGGACAGGTACACGGGCTCCTCGGCGACGTGTGCCTCCGTGTTCGCGGTGCAGTACCAATCCAGGTCGTGCCCGCCCGGCCCCCAGCCGTCGCGACTGTATTCACCGATGCTGATCTCGGTGTAGCTGGTGTCGTCGGCCCGCTTCACGGTCCGGAACTGTCGCCGGATCGGCAGCTGCCAGCACACGTCCGGCTTGGTCTCCAGGAAATCCCGGCCCTGGCTGACGGCCAGGTGGTGCAGCGCGCAGCCCTCGCCGCCGGCGAACCCCGGCCGGTTGAGGAAGATGCAACCGCCCTCGAAGACGCGGGTCTTGCGGCCGGGCTCCTCGCCGGGGGTGACGGTCTCGTCCTCTTCCCGCTCGACCCAGCCGCGCTTGCGGCCTTCCTTGTGGTTCTGCCACAACTCCGGCCCGAGCTGCTTCACGGCCTTCCGGACCCGATTCTCGTCGTCCTCGTCGGCGAAGTGGGCGCCCAGCGTGCAGCAACCGTCATTCGGCCGGTCGGCATAGATCCCCGGGCAGCCGCGGCCGTAGATACAGCTGTAGCGAGAGGTCAGCCAGGTCAGGTCGCAGCGGAACACCTCGTCGGCGTCCTCTGGATTGACGAACTCGGCGAAGGCACGAGGAAAAGGGAGCAACACTTCCGGCACTGGGGCAGCCTACGCCCGCGTGCAGCGCCGCGGAGGTATCCACGGCCGCGATCGGGCCCGCGCGTGAAGAGGCCATCTATGGGTACGCTGATAGTCGTGCCGGATATCGAGAGCGTCCCGGGGTCTGCGGCCCGGGCCCTGACTGCGAAGGTCGCTTTGTCGACCGCGTCGGTCTATCCCGAAACCACCTCGAGCGCGTTCGAGCTGGCCCGTCGACTGGGCTATGACGGCGTCGAGGTGATGGTCGGCATCGATCCGGTCGCCGCCGACATCGATGCGGTGGAGAAGCTGCGCGATTACCACGGCGTGCCGGTGCTGGCGATCCACGCGCCCTGTCTGCTGATCACCCAGCGGGTCTGGGGCAGTGACCCGTGGGCCAAGCTGGAGCGGTCCGCCGAGGCGGCGCACCGGTTGGGCGCCGAGGTGGTCGTGGTGCATCCGCCGTTCCGCTGGCAGCGGGAGTATGGCAAGAACTTCGCCGAGGGGATCGACCGGCTGAACGGCGCCACCGGGATCAAATTCTGCGTCGAGAACATGTATCCGTGGCGAACTCCCGGCGGCGAGTTGAAGGCCTACCTGCCGGGCTGGGATCCGACGAACCACGACTACGAGCACCTGACCCTGGATCTGTCGCACGCCTCGACCGCCGGGCAGCAGTCCGTCGATCTGGTCGAGGCCTGGGGGGACCGGCTGCGGCACGTGCACCTGACCGACGGCAACGGGTCGATGAAGGACGAGCACCTGGTGCCGGGCCGTGGTGACCAGCGGGCCGCCGAGGTGCTGAACCATCTGGCCCGGCGCGGCTTCAGCGGTCACGTCGTGCTGGAGATCAACTCACGCAAGGCGCAGACCCGGGCGCAACGGGAGATCGACCTGGCCGAGTCGCTGGCCTTCGCCCGGACCCACCTGGCCCGCGCAGCCGACTTCGTCGTGGACAGCGTCGGCGTCGCCAAGACCGGCTGACCGCGACAATCCCGGCGAGCAGGATCAGGCGCGGATGATGCGCCCGGTCTGAGTGCCCTCGACGCACGATCGGAACTGGCGAGCGACCTCGGCGGCCGGGGTGCCACCGGCGCCGTCGAGCCCGGCGGCGACCAGGCTCTCGCGGATCCAGCCGGGGGCCACCAGATTGAGGCGCAACCCCCGGGGCAGTTCCGCGGCGGCGTTGGTGACGAAACCCTCCAGGCCGGCATTGACCAAGGCGCCCAGTGATCCTCCGGGCAGCGGCTCGGCGAAGGTCCCGCCGGTCAGCGTGATCGAACCGCCGTCGGAGAGGTGCGCGAAGGCTCGGCGAGCCAGCGCGACCTGGCCGAGCAGTTTGCCGCGCAGCCCATCGGAGAATTCGGCATCACTCGCGCCCAGCAGGTTGAGTAGCGGTCCGCTCGCGGCGCAGCACAGCACCGCGTCGATCTCAAGCACCGCGCTGAACAGGGCATCGAACGACGCCGGATCCGCCAGGTCGACCCGGGGCTCGGTCCGGCGCGACACCCCGATGATCCCGTGCTCCGTGCCCAGCTCGGCCGTCACCGCGGCACCGAGGGTTCCGCTGGCTCCCACCACCACGATCCGCACGTCCCCCACCCTGGCAGCGAGGACGGTCGAGCTGCAAGAACGGTGGCGGAGACGAGACTCGGCGCAAAGTTCTCTCGGCCAGGTCGGCAGAGTTAGGCTTCCTCCGCGCAACGCAATTTCGAGCACTGAGGAGGTCGGATGCTGCGTCGGGCTCTGTTGGGGATGTCCCGCAGCCGGGGGATCAAGAACCTGGTCACCCGGCTTCCGGTGACCTCCGACGTGGTGGCCCGGTTCGTCGCCGGCGAGTCCGCGGCGCAGGCCATCGCGGCGACCCGGCAGCTGGCCGGGGCCGGTCTCAAGATCACCATCGACTACCTGGGCGAGGACACGACGTCCCGGGAGCAGGCGGACGCGGTCGCGCTGGCGTACGTCGACCTGTTGGGCCGGCTGCGCGCAGCCGAGCTGACACCGGCCGCGGAGGTCTCGGTGAAGCTGTCGGCGCTCGGCCAGGCGCTGCCCGAGGGCGAGAAGATCGCGTTGGAGCATGCGCACACGATCTGTGGCGCGGCGGAGACGGCGGGCACCACGGTCACCCTGGACGCCGAGGACCACACGACGACCGACTCGACCCTGTCGGTGCTGGGCGAGCTGCGCCGGGACTTCCCGCGCACCGGGGCGGTGTTGCAGGCCTATCTGTACCGGACCGAGGGTGACTGTCGTGATCTTGCCGTCGAGGGCTCCCGGGTCCGCCTCTGCAAGGGCGCGTACAACGAGCCGGAGAGCGTCGCCTTCACCGATCAGCACGAGGTGGATCGGGCCTATGTGCGCTGCCTGAAGATCCTGCTGGCCGGGCCGGGCTATCCGATGCTCGCCACCCACGATCCGCGGCTGATCGAGATCGGACTGAAGCTCGCCCGGGACAACGTCCGGCCGGTCGAGAGCTACGAACTGCAGATGTTGTACGGGATCCGGCCGACCGAGCAGCAACGGTTGGTCAACCTCGGTCACCAGGTCCGGGTCTACCTGCCGTACGGCAACGACTGGTACGGCTATCTGGTCCGCCGGCTGGCCGAGCGCCCGGCCAATGTCGGCTTCTTCGCTCGGAGTCTGGTCAGTAAGAATTGAGCCGCCCGCCCGTACCTCGGCAGTCGGGCCGGGTTCCGCGCGTTGGGCCGCGGACGTGGAGACCCTCAGACCCAGCAAAGGGGGAAGGGTAGGGCGTCGGGTGGGTCTGATCTGCCCGCTTGTGTCGTCCTGCGGTTCTGGTCTTGCCGAGTGTCGCGCTATCGACGTGATGTTGCCGTTTTCAGGTGGATAACTCGACACTCGACGAGCAACGCCCGACGCAGGCGGCCGGACTCAACGCGACCGGCGCCGAACCCTGCCCTTTCCTGCCAAGAAAGCCTCCGAGGTCCCAACCCGACGCGCGAAACTGCCCCGACGGTCACCAAGTTCGCGTCCAAAGGTCCGCGTTCTGCGCGACGCGACCGTTATCGGTGGACGCGAGTGTTGTGGCGGTCGCGCGGGCCGATAGCGGTCGCGGCGGCGCCTCAGCCGCTGGCGCCGAACCTGCGACCGCGACTAGCCGGCAGGATCGCCCCGCTCGTCGATCCCGAGCGCGCGATCGGCGGCCTCATCGCCCCACTGATAGCGCATGGTTCGCTCGATATCGGCCGGATCCGAGGAGTACGTCTCCTCGCCCACCTCGCACTGCCGGCAGGGCACGAAGCGCAGATGGCGCGGGCAGACAACGGTCGCGTCCTCGGCCGCCGGCTCGTCGAGGCCTGGCCAGCTGGGCCGGTCAGCCCGCTGATCCGGTTGCTCGGACACTTCAGACTTCCACCTTGTAGCCGAGGTCCAGGTCCGCGGCGTTCTGGCCGCGGATGCCCCAGTTGAGCTTCGGCGCCTCGGTCAGGGTGATCTCGACACTGTGCGGTGCGATGCCGGCGGCATCCTCGATCCGGGTGAAGAGTTCGGCGATCAGCCGCCGCTTGGCCTCGTCGGTGCGGCCGGCGAACAGGGAGATCTCGATGATCGTGTAGTCCTCGCCGCGGTCGGCCGGGTGGACGAAGTCCTCGGCGTCGAGCCCGAGGAACCGGTGGAACCGCTTCTCGGCCGGGTAGTCGAGGGCCGCCATCACGGCGCCGTGGATCGCGTCCGACAGCGCAGCACGATGCCGGGAAAGTCGCTCCCGGTGCCCGTACACGACGACTTGAGCCATGATCAGTTTCCTCTCAGAGCCAGTCGACCTGGCCGGCGAGCAGGGAATAGCCGACGAAGGCGGCGACGTCGAGCAGCAGGTGGGCGACCACGAGCGGGGCGACCCGTTTCCATTTCAGATAGATCAGTCCGAAGACCAGGCCCATGATCAGGTTGCCGATGAAGCCGCCGAAGCCCTGATACAGGTGGTACGAACCGCGGACCAGGGCGCTGGTGATCAAGATCGCCGGCAGCGTCCAGTTGAGCTGGCGGAACCGGGTGAACAAATAGCCGATCATGATCACCTCCTCGACGATCGAGTTCTCGGCCGCGGACAGGATCAAGATCGGGATGGTCCACCACTGGTCGGTCAGCGCCGATGCCTGCACCTGGGTGTTGATCCCGAGGGCCCGGGCGCCGAGGTAGAGGCCGAGCCCGGGGATGCCGATGCTGGCCGCGATCAGCACGCCGAACCAGGCGTCGAAGCCGGGCCGGCGGTGATCGAATCCGATCCGCCGCAGCCCGTCGCCGGGATTACGGTTGAGCAGATAGATCGCCAGCAGCGCCGGCACCACAGCGAAACCGATCCCGGCGAGCTGGTAGACCAGATCGAGCCAGGGTCGGTCCGGGATCACCGAGGGGTTGAGGGTCGAGGTCTGCTGGTTCAGGGCCTGCGGCCGGGTAAGCCGGTCGACAATCTGCAAGATCGAATAGATCGCCGACCGGCCCAGCGACAGCGCCAACAGGAGCACGATCTCGAGCCCGACTCGGGGTGGCGTCGTTGCCAGCGGGGCATCGCCATCGGGCGCTTGCGCGGTCACGGGCCAATCTTGCCCGAGCCGGACCCTGCCCGGGCTAGGCGCGAACCGTGCCGATGGACAGTTTTCACCGTCGTGGGGGACCGCCCGTAGGCTGTCGGCATGCGCGTTGGAGTATTCGGAGCGACCGGACAGGTCGGTGGCGTGATGCGTACGCTGCTGGCCGAGCGCCGGTTCCCGGTGACCGAGATCAGGTTCTTCGCCTCGGCCCGTTCGGCCGGGACCAAGCTGCCCTGGGGCGACGGGGAGGTGACGGTCGAGGACACCGAGACCGCCGACTTCACCGGTCTCGACCTGGCCCTCTTCTCCGCCGGTAAGCATGCCTCGAAGGCGATCGCGCCGCGGGTCGCCGCGGCGGGCGCGATTGTGATCGACAATTCGTCGGCCTGGCGGATGGACCCCGAGGTCCCGCTGGTGGTCGCCGAGGTCAACCCCGACGACACGCTGAATCCGCCGAAGGGGATCATCGCCAACCCCAACTGCACCACGATGGCCGTGATGCCGATCGTGGCCCCGCTGCACCGCGCGGCCCGGCTGACCCGGCTGCAGATCGCCACTTACCAGGCGACCTCGGGCTCCGGCGGCGCCGGGGTGGCCGAGCTGGACCGGCAGATCCGGACCGTGGCAGATCGGGCCTCGGCGCTGGCCTTCGACGGGTCGGCGATCGAGCTGCCCACGCCGCAGGTGTACGCGAAGCCGATCGCCTACAACGTGTTGCCGCTGGCCGGCTCCATCGTCGACGACGGCACCGGCGAGACCGACGAGGAACAGAAGCTGCGCAACGAGTCGCGCAAGATCCTGCACCTCCCCGAGCTGCTGGTCGCCGGCACCTGCGTCCGGGTGCCGGTGTTCACCGGGCACTCGATGGCCGTGCACGCCGAGTTCACCGACGAGCTGTCGCCGGAGCAGGCGACCGAGCTGCTGGGCCAGGCGCCCGGCGTGGCCCTGATGGACGTACCGACCCCGCTCGATGCGGCTGGAAAGGACCCGAGCTTCGTCGGCCGGATCCGCACCGATCAGTCCGCGCCCGCCGGCAAAGGGCTGGTGTTCTTCATCAGCAACGACAACCTGCGCAAGGGAGCGGCCCTGAACGCCATTCAGATCGCCGAGTTGGTCCAGGCTCAGTCGTCCCGATCCACTCAGGAGCAGCTGGTCCATGGCTGATCATGATCGGCTGGCCATCCTCGGCGCCGGCGTGATGGGCGAGACCGTACTCTCGGGACTGCTCCGCGCCGGTTGGGATGTCGGCCGGATCGTGGCCACCGATCGCCGGCCGGCCCGCGAGGCCGAGCTGAAGGAGCGATACGGGGTGCGGATGCTCCCCAACCTGGACGCGGTGGCAGAGGCGGACACCGTGATCTTGGTGGTCAAGCCGCAGGACATGCGGGACCTGCTGACCGAGATCCGGCCATCGGTTCGCCCGGACACCTTGATCGTCTCGCTGGCCGCCGGCGTCGAAACGATCTTGATCGAAGACCTGCTGCCCGAGGGCGTGCCGGTGGTCCGGGTGATGCCGAACACGCCGGCCCAGGTCGACGAGGGGATGGCGGCGATCTCCGCCGGCCGGCACGCCGATGATGATCATGTCGGCCGGGTCCGGGACATCCTGTCCGCCACCGGCCGGGTGCTGACCGTGCCGGAGAGTTATCAGGACGCCGTCACCGCGATCTCCGGCACCGGCCCGGCCTATCTGTTCTTTGTCGTCGAGGCGATGATCGAGGCCGGCGTCCACCTCGGCCTACCCCGGGACACCGCCACCGAGCTGGTGGTGCAGACGATGCTCGGCTCGGCCAAGCTGCTCCGGGAGACCGGGGAGCATCCGACCGTGCTGCGAGAGCGGGTCACCTCGCCGGGCGGCACCACGGCTTCGGCGGTGCGGGAGTTGGAACAGCACAGCGTCCGGGCCGCCTTCATGAGTGCGATGGAGGCTGCCCGGGATCGTAGTCGGGAGCTCGCTGCGGCGGCCCGGGAGGCGGCGGCCGCGGACAAGAACGATCATGGCGGCGCGCGTGATCACGGAGGTACGGGGTGAGCGGACGGCTGATCTACGGCGAGGAGCTGACCCGGTACGACTTCGGGCCGACGCATCCGATGGGCCCCGGCCGGGTCCGCAGTGCCATCTCGCTGGCTCGTCAGCTCGACGTTCTTGATCGGTTGGAGGTCGTCCCGCCTCCGGTGCTGGACGAGGCGCTGATCTCGTCCGTGCACACGGCTGACTACATCGCCGCGGTCAAGGCCGGCGTCACCGACGCCCGGCACGGGCTGGGCACCACCGACAATCCCGTTTTCGATCACATGCACGACATCGCCGGCCTGGTCGTGACGGCGAGCGTTGCGGCGGCCGAGAGCGTCTGGACCGGAGCGGCTCGCCGGGCCTGCAACATCAGCGGCGGGCTGCACCACGCGATGCCGGCCAGTGCCAGCGGCTTCTGTGTCTACAACGATGTCGCGGCCGCGATCAGCTGGCTGCTCGACCAGGGCTGCGAGCGGGTCGGCTACGTCGACGTCGACGTACACCACGGCGACGGAGTGCAGTCGATCTTCTACGACGATCCCCGGGTCACCACGATCAGCCTGCACCAGAGCCCGACCTGCCTGTTTCCGGGCACCGGCTATCCGACCGAGATCGGCGGGCCGGGCGCGCCGGGGACGGCGGTCAACGTCGCCCTGCCGCCGGGGACCGACGACCGGGACTGGTTGCGGGCCTTCCACGCCGTCGTGCCGGACGTGCTGCGGGCGTACGAGCCGCAGGTGCTGCTCACCCAGCACGGCTGCGACACCCATCGCAGCGATCCGCTGGCCGATCTCGACCTGAGCGTCGACGGCCAGCGCGCCTCGTATCTGGCGCTGGCCGAGCTGGCCGCCGAGTTGTGCGACGGTCGCTGGATCTCGACCGGGGGCGGCGGCTACGCCAACACCTCGGTGGTGCCGCGGTCCTGGACCCATCTGCTGGCGATCGTGTCCGGCGAGCCGCTGGATCCGGCGACCCCGGTGCCGCAGGCCTGGCTGGACGAGGTGGACTGCGACGGACCTGTGACGATGAGCGACGGCGCCGAGGTCTCGTACTCGAAATTCGAGCACGGCTACGATCCGGCCAGCCCGCTGGACCAGGCGATCCTGGCCACGCGGCGGGCGGTGTTTCCGGAGCTCGGGTTGGATCCCGAATTTTGAGCTTCGAACGGCCTCTCGTCAACGACCCCATCGGCGTGTCGGCGATAAAATTGCGCTGACTACTTTCCCAACAGCCTCAGTTGCCACTACTCTCACAGGAATAGGAATCGTGCGCCGGAGGGGAAGCCGGCGCGGGCCCCGTAGCCAGCGGCGCCCTACTCAGATTGGGGTTGACGAACGATGGCTGAAGCCATGCACTCGGGTAAGTCCAGGCCGGCGGCGTCCGACCTGGCCGGGGTCAAGTTCATGACCGTCGCCGAGGTGGCCGCCATCATGCGGGTGTCGAAGATGTCGGTGTATCGGCTGATCCACAGCGGTGAGCTCGAGGCCGCCCGCTTCGGCCGCAGTTTCCGAGTCTCCGAAGCTGACGTCGACGCCTACCTGCGCAAGTCCTACGACGCTGCCGGCTGACCGTCACGCCTTGAGGATCGGCACGTCGTAGTCGCCCATCGCGGAATCACGCGTCACCAGGGTGAGGCTTTCGACCCGCGCTTGGGCGACCAACATCCGGTCGAACGGATCACGATGATGTGATGGCAGCCGGCCCACTTCAATTGCGTGTGCGAAGGTCACCGGAAGAGGTTGCAGATCGCTGGTGTCGAATGCCTCAACCAGGTCGACAGGAGCACGGAGCTTGCCGATGCCCTGCTTGATTGCAACCTCCCAGCCGGAAGCGGCGCTGACGTAAACCTCAAGTTCGTCGTCGATCGCCGCCTTCAGCTCATCGGAGAGGGTTGGATCGTCGGCGAGCCACCACAGGACGACGTGAGTGTCGAGAAGTAGCCTGCGAACTGTCATGGGCGGGCTTCGAACTCGCCGGCGATCGCGGCGTTGACCTCTTCGGAATCCCAGTCCGGGTCGAACTGGAGGCGCCCGGCGAGCGACCCGCCCTGGCGGCGGCCGGCGCGGGCGGGCAGGGGGACCACCTTCGCCACGGGCCTTCCGGCTCGGTTGATGATCACCTGTTCCCCTCGCTCGACCCGCTCGATGATCCGGGACAACTGGGTCTTGGCCTCGTGGATGTTGTAGGACTCGGAGGCAGTCATACCTTGATGTTAGCTAACTTAGTCCATCTTTGGTACCCAACGGTTTCGCCACCGATCCGTCTTCTTGTTCGTGAGCGGTGCGACGCCGCTTTCCGAGGAGGCGGAGGATGACCGAAGTGAGCGAATCAACCAGCACTGCAGCCGACAGGCGGATCGTGATCGATGGGGCGGTGGCCGACCTGACCCCGTACACCAGCGCCGAGCAACTCGAGCAGATCGAGCGGATCAATGCCGGCTGCATCGTCGTCCGGGAGTCGCTGGCCCCGGCCGCGGCCCGGATCCCGGCCAACGTCGGCGCGACGATCACCGTGCCGGAGGACGTCGCGGTCCGGATCCATGCCGGGATGACGACGTTCGGCGGCGAGGCGTTCGCGGCGGCGGACGGTCCGGACACGGCGCTGATCGTGGTCGGCGGGCTGATCGTGGTCGGCGAGGTGCCGAAGGTGACCTATCGGCAGATCTCGGTGATCGGCATGGCGCTGATCCCGCACGGCGCCGAGTCGGTGCTCGGCGGGCACCTGACCGACATGATCGGCGCCTCCCGCGGCTATGCGTACAGCGAAGGGGTGCAGATCCGCAGCCTGTCCGGCCGGACCAGCCTGTCCGGTGCCATGATCGCGAACGAGGCCGGCAATCCGGGCGACGTGCTGCTGGTCGCCGGCACGGTCGTGATCGACGACCCGATCACCGCGGTCGGTTACCAGTTGATCATCGTTTCCGGCCAGCTGATCGCGCCGCGGGACGGCCGAGACCGGCTGGGCTCGGTGCTCGAGGTAGCCGGTGAGGCGCTCTGGTATCGCGGTGATCATCCTCGGGTGGTCGACGGCGCCGAGACCTACGACGCGGAGTTCCTGTCCGTGGTCGATGAGCCATTGAGCCTGATCGTCCTCGGTGACCTGACTTTCGCCGCCGACGTCACCAACGGGTTGGTCCGCGCTGCGGTTGCCGACATCGTGAACACCGGGACGATCACCGTGCCTCGGGCGGCGAAGGCTGCGGTTCAGCTGCTGGCCCGGGACAATTCCGGGAAGATCGTGGTCGCCGAGGATGTCCCGTCGTGATCATGGACCTCGTCGTGATCATGGGCCCTCGCGTGATCATGGAGCTGTTGTGATCACGCGATTCGGATGATCACCGAAGCCGAGCATCGGCACGTGTTCGAGAGTCTCTTCGATGAGCACCGGCAGGGCGTCTGGGCGTTCTTCCTCGGCCGGCATGCCGACCCCGGCACGGCCGAGGAGCTCACCCAGGAGACGTTCCTCCGGCTGTGGCGCAGGGTCGGCGAGGTCGGCGGGCTCGACGCCGGAGCGCAGCGTGGCTGGATCTTCCGGGTCGCCCGCAATCTCAGCGTTGACACCTATCGGAACCGGGCCGCGGGACGATCGGCGCTGCGCGACGTCGCAGACGGGTTGTCCCGGGCGCCCGGCGGCGTGGCTGATGCAGCCGACGAGGCGATCTCCCGCGAACGGCTGGCCGAAGTCGACGCGGCGATCATGGCCCTGCCGGAGGCGCAGCGGTTGGTGATCACCATGTCGGCGGTCGGCGGTCTGCGGGCCGTCGACATCGCCACCGCGTTGGGTGAACCGGCCGGCACGGTGCGCTACCGGCTGTCGATGGCCCGGCGGACCCTGCGGTCGATGTTGATCATGGAAACGGAGTTGGAGGAGAGTCATGGCCGAGCTTGATCGACTGCTGGCCGATTGGGGGCGGAGCCGGCGGCTGCCGGAGTCGGCGGCGGAGCGGATGCTCACCGCGATCACCACTCCGGCGGCCGGCGGACAGGTGCTGCCGGGACGGACGCCGACGGAGCGGGGATCCTCCTGGCAGGTGCTGTCCGCCGACTGGTGGCGGACCCTGAATCGTCGGACCAATCTGCTCGCGACGGGAGTGCTGGCCGGCCGCGCCGCCTGAGCTGCCGGATCGGTTTGCGGGCCGGACCTGGCGGTGGCACCGTGGCCTCAGGAGGCCAACATGTTCGAAGAAGCGCAGTTGTACTCCCCGGTCACCACTGGGGAGGACGGTACGGTCACGGTCCACCTTTCCGCTGACCACCCTGGCCGCGACGATCCCGCCTACCGGGAACGGCGCAACGCCATCGCGGCCCAGGCCCTGCAGTGGGCGCCGGGAGATCCCCCGCCCACGATCGACTACCTCGAATCCGAGCAGGAGGTCTGGCGCACGGTCCAGCGCGAGCTGGCGATCAAGCACGAGAAGTACGCCTGCCGTGCCTACCGGGAGGCCGCGGCACGGCTCGAGCTGCCGCGTGATCACATCCCGCAGTTGTCCGAGGTCACCGCGGCGCTGCAGCCGTTGACCGGGTTCGGCTACGTTCCGGCCGCCGGGATCGTGCCGGTGCGCGAGTTCTACGGTGCGCTCGCCGACCGCGAATTCCATTCCACGCAGTACATCCGGCATCCTTCGGCGCCGCTCTACACCCCGGAGCCGGACCTGATCCACGAGGTGATCGGCCACGGCAACCTGCTGGCCGATCCGCAGTTCGCGGAGATCAACCGGCTGGCCGGCGAGGCCGCCCGGCGAGTGCACACCGACGCCGGGGTGCAGTTCGTCGCCGACGTCTTCTGGTTCACGATCGAGTTCGGCGTGGTCTACGAGGGGCCGGAGTTGAGGGCGTACGGCGCCGGGATCCTGTCCAGCTACGGCGAGATCGAGGAGTTCCGGGCGATGAAGATCCGGCCGCTCGACTTCCACGTGATGGGCACGATCGACTACGACATCACCCACTACCAGGACACCCTGTTCGCCGCCCCGTCGATGACCGCCCTGGTCGAGCAGGTCTGCGGCTTCTTCGCCGACTTCGACGACGACACCCCCGCCCGCCTGGCCAAAGCCGCCGACCCCACTACCGCCGCCACCTACACCCACCACCCAACCCCCGCCTAAACCCTGCCGACCCGTCACATCCGCGGCCGTTTCTGCGGCGTGTCGCAGCGGATGTGACGTCTCGGCAGGGGTTGAACTCGATCACTCATCGCACCAGCGGTCCGGCTCGGCCTGGGGTCTGGCCCCGGGGAAGACGGTCGGCAAATCCCACTGGCCGACACGTCACATCCGCTGCGACACGCCGCAGAAACGGCCGCGGATGTGACGGGTCGGCGGAGGTTCAGGTGGGGAAGCGCCAGCGGGTGATGTCGGCGGGGAAGGCGGCCAGGGTCCAGCCGTGGGCTTGGCGCGGTTGGAGCCGGCAGATCACCCGGTCGACGGCGGCGTCGGCGGCATCGGCCGACGCGCCCTCTCTCGCGTACTTCTCCAGCCAGGCGCCGAAGAACGGCTCGAGCCGATCCAGAGGGACCTCGCTGACCGCGCCGTCCAGCACCACGACCTCGCGCGCGCTCTCCAGGTGCACGGTCGCCTGCGGGTTGGCCGCGAGGTTCCGGGCGGTACGGGTCGAGCGCAGCACTGTGAACAGGAAGGCCGACTCGTGCCAGAGGCCCCAGAGCGGACGGGGATGCGGCCGGCCGTCAGTGCTGCTGGTGCTGAGCCAGTAGTTGGTCGCGGCGGCGAGCCGCTGTTCCGCCCAGGACCATGGCAGCAGCGAGGGCTCCGCCGACCGGTCGCTGTCGCGGCCCTGGTAGTCGGGCGAGAGGTCGGCACGGTCGGCGATCGGCGTGGTCGTCATCGAGATTCCCCTTGCTGTACTCGGTTCGTGGGTTGGTCCGAGCTCCGGTTGCCCGAGGCATCTACAGTGTACATGTACGTCGTATAGGTTGATCATGGTCGTCGGGGTTCAAGGCGAATCGACTGGTCGGCTTCCTGCAGATATCAAGTCGCTGGTATTGAGTTACAATTAGCAATACACATGACTTGAAAAAGTCGGGATCTTGAACGGTGGAAGCAAATGGACGGCGAGCCGCGATCGGGACGGGGCCTCGGAGCCGCGTATCAGCAGCGACGGCTCGAGATCGTCGACGCGGTGCACGAGGTCATCGGCAGTGGCGGGCTGGAGGCGGTCAATGTCCGAGACGTCGCCGACCGGGCCGGAGTGTCGCTGGGCCGGGTCCAGCACTACTTCCCGACCAAGGGGGACCTGATCGCGGCGGCGTTCGACCGGGTGAGCCGGGCGGCGACCGGCCGGATCCGGCAACGGCTGGACGACGATCCGGCGCTGCGCAATCCGGCGGCGACGCTCGGACTGATCGTCGCCGAACTGATCCCGGACGATCCCGAGCGACGAGCCGAGTCGGCCGTCGCCGTGGCCTTCACTGCCCGAGCGTTGGTCGATCCGGGCCTGGCGGCTCGGCTGCGCCAGGAGTACGCAGAGCTGCGGGACCTGGTCGGCCGGGTGCTGGCCGAGGGTGCGGCCGCCGGCCAGTTCGTCCTGCGTGCGTCGCCGGAGGCCGAGGCGGATCGCTGTCTCGCGCTGGTCGAGGGCCTCGGGGTGTACGTACTGCTCGGTCATCGCACCGCGGCCGAGGCACGGCAGCTCGCCCTCGATGCCCTCACCCCGGACTGGCTGCGCACCCGTGACGCTGCCGGCCGGGACGGTCGCACCGCGCATAGGGTGACGTCATGACGAGCGCGCCCCACACCGCCGATCCGGCGGGTCGGCTGAGTCCCGCGGTGATCGTCGACCGGGCCCTGGCGCTGGCCGATGCCGAAGGCGCGGAGGCGGTCGGCATGCGCCGCCTGGCCCGGGAGCTCGGCGTCACGCCGATGGCGCTCTACTGGCACTTCCGGACCAAGGACGTGTTGCTGGACGCCGTTGCGGACCGGGTCTTCGCCGAAGTCGATCTTGATCGACAACCGGATGATCAGGGAACCGCGGCGGGCTGGCTGGCGGAGTTCGAGCGACTGGTCCGGGCCGTGCTGGCCGTGGTCCGGCAGCACCCGGCGGCGCCCGAACTGCTGGCCGGATCCCGCGCCCCCGGGCGGGCCCTGCTGACCGTTCAGGAGGCAGCGTTGGACGTGCTGCGCCGCGGCGGGCTCACCCCCGAGCAAGCGGCCAACGTCACCGGCCACGCGCTGAGCACCGTGCTCGGCTTCGTCCGCGCGGAGCCGGGCCGGACCCGGGCCGGACTGCCCGCGGAGGAGGAGCAGCGGCAGTTCCGGGCCCAGCTGGAATCCCTGCCACCGCAGGAATACCCGCGGACCATCGAGGCCGCCGGACCGCTCAGTCGCTGCGACGATCCCGACGCCTACGACGACTTCGGCCTCGCCCTGCTGCTCGCCGGCATCCAGCAACTGGCCGAATCCGGCACGACCCCGTAGCCCCACTCACCTCCGCCGAGACGTCACATCCGCTACGACACGCCGTCAAAGTGGCCGCGGATGTGACGGGTCGGCGGAAGTTAGGGGGTCGGGAAGGTGAGGGTGAAGGTGTGGGCGCCGGGCCAGAGGGCGTACTTGGGCAGGACGTCGATGCCGCAGGAGCGGGAGCCGAGGCCGTGCACCGCGTTGTCGACGAAGAGATAGACCTTGTCGCTCTTCGGCAGTTGGTACGGGTGCGCGGCACGATCGAGGTCCTGCGGGGTGTGCCTGGTCAGCGTGAACCCGGGCCGGTGGCCGAGGTGGTCCGGCCGGGTGTCGACGCGGAGCCGGGCCGAGGCGCCGTCGCCGATCGCCAGCCGGCGCAGCTCGGCCCGGTGGCCGGTCTCCTGCGGCCGCGAGTACGCGACGTTCAGCTCGTCCACCGAGCCGGCGAACCGACCGACCCGGGCGCCGACCGAGCTGTCGGGGTACGACTCCAGGGGCCCGGTGCCGAACCAGTCGGCGTGGTCCAACTCGGCCGGCAGCTCGAACCGGACGCCGACCCGCGGCCAGGTGCAGGCCCAGCCGGGTGAGGCCACCAGGTCGACCCGAAGGGTCAGCGTCTCGGCCAGCGTCCAGGCGTAGCTCACGTCGACGAACACGCCCGTGGCGGCGCTGCCGACCCGGACCCGGCTGGTCAGCCCGGTCTCGTCGGCGGTCACCGACTCGACCCGATGCACCAGCCGGTCCAGGCCGTGCTTGCGCCAGCGTTCGGCCGACGACGGTCCGGGCATGCCGCGGCCGTCGGTCGCCTCCGGCGCGCCGAGCTCGTACGAGCCGCTGCTGGTCAGCCGGTCGTTGTCGGTCGGACCGCGGAACAACTCCAGCCGTGGGCCGGTGACCGGGAGCCCGTGCAATTCGGTCAGCGATCCGGTGCCGGCGTCGAAGATCGCCGGGCCGAGCCGGACCGTCGGCTCGGCCGGAACGGTCTGCGGCGATCGCACCGGCGCCGGCTCCGGCCGGTCCGGCGCGGCGGACAGCAGCCACTGGCTCCGCGCCACCACGTGACCGGCGTCGGCCCACGCCGTGGCGTCGGCCAGCTCGGCCTGGACGGTCAGCCAGGACTCGCCGGAGCCGGCGGTGGTGATCAAGGACTCGGGCAACTCGACGGTCACCGTGTCGCCGGCGGCCAGGGCCGGCACCGAGAGCTCCGCGACGCTGTGCGGCTCGCCGTCGACCTCGACCAGGCCACGGATCCGCAGCGCGTCGAGGCCGGCCGAGTGGTAGCGGCTGCGGATGATCAAGGTCGTGCCGTCGCGATGGAAGCACAACGGCTGGCTGACCGCCGCGAACTCGGCCAGGCCCGGAGTCGGCCGGTCGTTCGGCAGCACCAGGCCGTCCATCACGAAGTTGCCGTCGTGCACGACCTCGCCGAAGTCGCCGCCGTAGCCGTAGTAGGGCGTGCCGTCGTCAGCCTTGGTCAGCAGGCCGTGATCACGCCACTCCCAGACGAAGCCGCCGTGGAAGCGCGGGTAGGCCTCGACCAGCTCCTCGTAGTCGGCGATCCCGCCCGGCCCGTTGCCCATCGCGTGCACGTATTCGCAGAGCAGGAACGGCATCCGGCGCACCCGCTGCGCCTCGGCCGGACCGCAATGGCTGATCTCGCCGGAATCGGCACAGATCTTGGCGACCTCGATCAGGTTCGGATACATCCTGGAATACAGATCGGTGTAGCTGCCGGTGTAGTCGCCCTCGTAGTGCACCGGCCGCTCCGGATCGCGCTGCCGGACCCACTGGGCCATCGTGGCCAGGTTGCGGCCGGTGCCGGACTCGTTGCCGAGTGACCAGATGATCACCGACGGGTGGTTCTTGTCCCGCTCGACGGTGCGCGCGATCCGATCAAGGTAGGCATCCCGCCAGTCCGGATCGTCGCTCGGATTCCCTTGCCAGCCGAGGAATCCGAAGCCGTGGGTCTCCAGGTCGCACTCGTCGATGACCCAGAAGCCGAGCTCGTCGGCCAGGTCGAGGAGCCGTGGGTGCGGCGGGTAATGGCTGGTCCGGATCGCGTTGACGTTGTGCCGCTTCATCGTGATCAGGTCGGCCCGGGCGTGATCTTCGTCGAACATCCGGCCGCGCTCGGGATGCGTCTCGTGCCGGTTCACGCCGTGGAAGATCACCTGGCGGCCGTTCACCAGCAGCCGGTCGCCCTCGATCCGGACACTGCGGAAACCGAGTTGCAGCTCGACCCGCTCACCGGCGGAACGGACCACCGCGGCGTACCGGCGGGGCAGCTCGGCGCTCCACGGCTGCACCTCCGGCACTGGGATCGGCGTGGCGCCGTCCGGGCCGTCGATCGTCTCGTTGATCCCCAGTTCGGGCACCTCGATGATGATCGGGTACGCCTCCGGGCCGGCGATCAACTCCGGGATGATCATTCCGGATCCGGATTCGTGATCATAGGAGCTGCCCAGCCAGACGTCTTCGATGCCGCCCCGCGGCCGGCCGATCACGGTGACGTCCCGGAAGATCCCCGGCAGCCACCACTGATCTTGGTCCTCGAGGTACGACATCGACGACCACTGGGACACCCGGACCATGATCACGTTCTCGCCGGAACGGACCAGGTCGGTGACGTCGAACTCGGTGGCCAGCCGGCTGCCCTTGCCGACGCCGACCTCGGTGCCGTTCAGCCAGACCTGGAAGACCGACTCGACGCCGTCGAAGCGGAGCAGGATCCGCTCCGCGTCCCAATCCGGCAGGGTGAAGCTGCGGCGATGATCACCGGTCGGGTTCTCGTCCGGGACGTGCGGCGGGTCGACCGGGAACGGGAACTGGACGTTGGTGTAGATCGGCTTTCCGTACCGGCCGTCGCCGTGCAACACCCAGTGCGACGGCACCGGCAGCGTGTCCCAGTCCTGGTCGTCGAAGTCCGGGGCCGCGGCCGCGTCGTCGAGCCGCGCGGTCGGCGACAGCCGGAACCGCCAGTCGCCGTTGAGGCTGAGTCGCGGTGCGTCGGAGTGCAGCCAGGAGCGCGGTGGCTGGCGGGGTCCGGAGCCGGGAGTGAGATCGGTGACGTGGGCGGGGGCGGCGGTGACCATGGACCTGACGACGTCCTTTCGTGAACGCTCACAATTCGACGGCCACCATCATGTCAGGTCGCCCCAGCCGCCCCGGAGCGGCCGCAGGAATTCCCCCACGGCCGCCCGACGGCCGCCTGATCTGCCAGCGTCCGGACCCTGGCGCGGGGTCGATCGTCGTGATACAACGGGGTCAGCGCTTCGGGACAGCGCCGAGACTCGCCGGAAGGTTTGAAACCACCCGCTTCTGATCATGGTCGAGCGGTGTGTGCCGACTCCTTGGTCGCCCGTGCGAGTCCGGGTGAGAACGAGGATCGACATGCGTAACCTGCCCGACCGTCCCAATCTCGATCACCTCCGGCAACAGGCCAAAGAGCTGCGCGCCGGACTGAAACCACGCAACCCGGGCCTGACGCTGTCCGACGCGCAAGCCCTGCTGGCGCAGGAGTACGGCTTCCACAGCTGGCCCGAGCTCAAGGCCGAGGCGGACCGGCGTCGGGCCGTCGACCGGGTGGCTGATCCCGAACTGGCAGCCGCGATCGCCGTTGCGTTCGGCCTCGGCCGGCCGGTGGGTCCGATGCGGTCACTGGAGCTCGGCTGGGCCGGTCAGGTCTGGACCCTGCCGACCGAACGCGGCACCTGGCGGGTGACCGAGGTCTTCGAGTTCACGCCGACCGACAACGTCGAGCACGAGTTCCGGCTGGTCGAGGCCGCGGTTGCCGCCGGCATCCCGACCCGGGAACCGATCCGGGACCGTGCCGACCGGCCGATCGGGGAGGTCGAGGGCAGGCGGTGGCGGGTGCATCGGAACCTGGCGCACGGGCCGGAGCTTCGTCCGCCGGTCACGCCGGACACCGCGATCATGATCGGCGAGATCGTCGGCACTCTGCACCGACTCCAACTCCCGGCGCCCGGCCCGGTGCACACCTGGCTGACCTGTCGGCCGGACGAGGCCTTGCTCCGCCGTCAGTTGGAGCGCTCCCGGGCGGCCGGCGCGGCCTGGATGGACGAGTTGGCGGAGGCGTTGCCCACGTTGCTGCAGCTGCGGACTATCGTCGACGACCGAGACCCGGCCGAGGCGCCGATTCTCAGTCACGGCAGCCCCGGCCCGGGCACGATCTGCCGCGGGTCCGGCGTCGAACTGGTGCTGACCAACTGGGACCACGCCTGCGCGACTCCGCCGAGCTGGGAGCTCGGTGCCGTGCTGGAGCACTGGAGTGTCGACCCGATCGGACAGGTCGACGAGGCGGTCGTCGGCGCGTTGGTCCGGGGCTATCGCGACGGTGCCGGCACCGATCCGTACCTGGGGATGGGCATGTTCAGCGGCATGGTGACCGGCTTCCTCAACTGGACCGAGAGCCGGGTCAACATCGCCCTCGGTGCCGACGACGAGAAGCTCCCCGCCGATCGCCGCTCCCCTCGTGACGAAGCTGCCCGGATGTTGCCCGGCCTGCTCCGGAAGCCCCTCACCCGGGCCCACCTCGAGTCCGTCCTCGACGCCGCAACAGCAACCGCAGCAGCCTGACCAAGCCGACTTGTCAGAACTGAGTTGTGCCGGCGGGCAACTCAGTTCTGACAACTCGGTGTGGGGTCAGGGGTTGCGGGTCATTGAGGCCCCTGCCGGGCGAAGCGCCCGCCAGCCGATCAGTGCTGCGACGACGAGCAGGGGTACGCCGAGTAGGAACGGGGCGTGCAGCCCGAGTTGCTGGGCGGTGATTCCACCGAGGAGGGCACCGAGGATGGAAGCGGCGGTGATGACGGTGCCGTTGATGCTGCTGATCCGGCCGAGCAGGGCCAGGGGAGTTCGACGCTGGATCAGAGTGCGTGCGGCCACATTCCAGACCGCGAAGACGAGGCTGCTGGTGGCCAGCACGATCGCGGTGATCAGGGCGCTGCTGGTGGCTCCGAGGGCCAGTTGGCCGACTGCGGCGACCAGGAGGCAGCCCACGATGGTCCAGCGCAGGCCGATGACGCGACCGATCCGGGCGGCGAGCAGTCCGCCGGCCAGTCCGCCGATGGCGCCGACGGCCAGCATGATGCCGAACCAGAGGTCGGGCAAACCGAGGACGTCGCGGAGGTAGAGCACCAGCAAGGTGAACCAGGCGCTGTCGGTCATCGCCAGGGCGATACTGGTGGCTGGGACGGCCAGGACATCTCTGCGTCGGATCAGCCAACTCAGACCGGACCGTAGATCCATGATCAAGTTCGGCCGTGGTGATCTTTCCTGCGATGCCGTCGCAGTCTGCATCATGGCCGGGATGGACGCCACCAGGGCTGCGGCGATCGCCATCGTTCCGCCGTTGATCGCGAACGGCAGGGCGACCGCGATGCCGAACAGATATCCGCCCAGCGGTGGACCGACGAACTCGTTGCCGGCGATCTCCGCGGTGACCATCCGACCGTTGGCACGATCGAGTTGGTCCCTTCCGACGATCGATGGCAGCAGGGTGCCGGCCGAGGTGTCTCGCAGCACCGACGCCAGGCCCGAGCAGAAGACCACGGCATAGACGGCCCAGATCGTGGCGTGGCCGGTCGCGATCAGCGCCACCAATCCGAGCAGCAGCACGGTTCGAGAGATGTCCATCGCCAAGACCAGGAAGCGCCGATCGAACCGGTCGACGACGACACCGGCGACCAGACCGAACAGCAACCCCGGCACCTGGCCGGCAACAGCGACACCGGTCACCAGGACCGGGTTCGAGGTCAGGCTCGCCGCCAACAGCGGGAACGCCGCGGCGCGGATGCCATCGCCCAGGTTGGACAGGGCGGTGGCCGACCACAACCGCGTGTACACCGGGCCGAGCGGAATGGCCGACATGCGCCCCCTTGGTTAGCACTCGCCGGCAAGGAGTGCTAATTCTACCGATCTGGCCATGCGCCGAAATCGACGGCAAAGAATGCCGCAGATCCGCCGACGGCTGGTCAGGGGCGGGTGGCTTCGTCGAGGAGTTCGAGCAGGTGGCGGTAGGGGCGGCCGGTGGCGCGGCTGAGGCCGAGCTCGCAGGTGCGGTTGACCGAGGCGTACGCGTCGAAGTGGCGGGCGCCGATCTCGGCCGCCTCGGCCCGGGTGGCGGCGGCAGTCAGTTCGGGGTGCAGCAGACCGCGGTCGCCGGCGAAGCCGCAGCAGGCCCAGGCGTCCGGTACGACGACCTCGTCGGCGATCGCCCGGCCGATCGCGAGCAGCGCCGGGTTGCCGGCATTCTGGGTCGAGGAGCAGGTCGGGTGCAGGGCCAGGGAGCCGAGCCGGCGCTTGATCGTGAGCAGCGGCAGCACCCGTGTTGGCGACGAAGTCGACGGCGTCGAGCACCTCGAAACCGTCCTCGCTGAGCAGGGACCGGAAACCCTCGGAGCAGGAGGAGGCGTCGCTGATCACCGGCAGCCGGTCCGAACCGGAGGCCGCCGCGACGATCGGCCGGACCCGGTCGCGCATCGCGGCGTGGCCGTCCAGGAAGCCCTTCGACTTCCACGGGGTGCCGCAGCACAGGCCGGCGATCCCGTCCGGCACGACGATCTCCACGCCGGCCCGGGTGCACAGGGTGAGCAGCGCCTCCGAGACGCCGATCCCGTCACCGGCGGCGAAACCGCGCTCCGGGCCGAACAGGGTCTGGATGCAGGCCGGCAGGTAGACAGCCTCGGGCTCGCGGGTCGGGTACGGACGCCGGGATCGGCCGCCGCCGGGCAGGTCGGGCTGCCACAGCGGCACGGTGTCGGTGCCCAGCAGGGCCCGGCCCAGTTGGTTGACCCGGGTGACCGCGCCGGCGGGCGCCCGGCGGGCCACGGACAGGGCGAAGCCGCCGAGCCGGCTGCCGGCGTCCCAGCCGCGGGCCGCCGCACCCCACCCGGTCCGAGCTGCGGGCGGTGCTTGCTCGGCCCGCAGTCGCTTGACCAGTTGACCCGTGTCGATCAACACCGGGCAGGCGGTGGCGCACATCCCGTCGGCGGCGCAGGTGTCCAGGCCGTCGTAGTCGTACTCCTGCCGCAGCTGGGCCGCCAGTTCATGATCACCGACGGCTTCGGCTCGGGCCTGTTCCCGGCGCAGCACGATCCGCTGCCGCGGCGTGAGGGTGAGATCGCGACTGGGGCAGACCGGTTCGCAGTAGCCGCACTCGACGCAGCGGTCGACCTCCTCCTCGACCTCGGGCGCGGTCTTCAGGTGGGTCAGGTGGGAGTTCGGGTCGTCGTTGATCAAGATCCCGGGGTTCAGGATCGACCGCGGATCGCAGAGCCGCTTGATCTCGATCATCACCTGATAGAGCTCGTCGCCGAACTGCCGGCGGACGTACGGCGCCATGATCCGGCCGGTGCCGTGCTCGGCCTTGAGCGTGCCGTGCTGGGCCAGCACCAGGTCGACCAGGTCCTCGGTGAATTCGGCGTAGCGCCGCAGATGATCACGGTCGCCGAGTTGCTCACTGAGCATGAAGTGGATGTTGCCGTCCCGGGCATGGCCGAAGATCACGGTGTCGTCGTAGCCGTAACCGGCGAACAGCTTGGTCAGCTGCTCGCAGGTCTCCAGCAGCGACGGCACCGGCACCGCGATGTCCTCCAGCAGGGCCGTCGTGCCGGCTGCCCGGTTGCCCGCGATGGTGGCGAACAGGCCCTTCCGGATGTGCCAGAGATCCCCGCGCCGCCGGGCGTCGGAGCTCAGCTCGGCCGGCGTGGTCAGCGGCAACTCGGCCATCACGGCCAGACCGCCCTCGACCCGGTGCCGCAGCGAATCGGCGTCCGGCTCGGCGTACTCCACCAGCAGTGCGGCCTGATCGGTGACGGCCAGCTCGAGCAGGTCCGGGGTGGCCTGCGGATCGCGCTGCGCGACCCGCAGCGACGTGGCGTCGAGCAGTTCGATGCTGACCGGGCCGGAGTCGACCAGCACCGGCAGGGCGCCGGTCGCCAGCGCCAGTCGGTCGAAGATCAACAGCCCGGTGGCCACCGCCGGATGGGCCGGCACGGTCCGAAACGTCGCCTCGGCGATGAAGGCGAGCGTTCCCTCGCTGCCGATCACCAGATGCAGCAGGATGTCGATCGGTCGGTCATGATCGACGAACGAGTTGAGCCCGTACCCCATCGTGTTCTTGATCGAATACTGCTCGGCGATGAGCTGGACCGAGTCCCGGTTGCTCCGGATCCGCTCCCGCAACCGGTCCAGCCCGCGATACAACTCCGGCTCGGTGAGTCGCAGCCGGTCGTCGGCGTCGCGGTCGGCGGTGTTGATCATGGTGCCGCTGGGCAGCACCAGCACCGCGGCCTCCAGCGTCCGGTACGTGTTCGCGGTGATCCCGCAGGACATACCGGAAGAGTTGTTGGCGACCACGCCGCCGATCGTGCAGGCCGATTCACTGGCCGGATCCGGGCCGAGCTTGCGGCCGTGCCGGGCCAGCCGGGTGTTCACCTGGCGCACCGTCGCGCCCGGCTGCACCCGGACCCGGGCTCCGTCGTCGAGCACGTCGATCCGGCGGAAGTTCCGGCGGGTGTCGACAAGAATGCCGGAGGTCGAGGCCTGGCCGGAGAGGCTGGTGCCGCCCGACCGGAAACTCAGCGCGAGCCCGCTCGCCTCGCCGGCGCGGAGCAGCGCGGCCAGCTGGCCTGCGTCTCGCGGCGTGACCACCGCCTGCGGGGTGAGCAGGTAGTGCGACGCGTCGTGGGCGTACGCGAGCCGGTCCGACGCCCGGGCCTTGACTCCGCCGGGGACCACCGCTTCGAGCTCGGCCAGCAGCCCGGGATCGACCGGCGGCAGGCTCGGCGGACCGTCGGTGATCATGCGCCGTCTCGTCACTGTCCCCTCCCCGGCCCGGGTCTCCCGGGCGACTCTGGGAGTCACCCTATGCGCCGCGGTTGTGGTCAGCTGGTGGCGCTGTCGTAGCTGCGAACGCCGCGCTGCCACACGGCGACGGCGAGCAGGCCGCTGATCGCCGCGGCACCGAGGCCGGCCAGGGTCCAGACCGGAGGCAGCCGGCCGACCAGGACGCCGGCCGGGACGGTGCCGAGGAAGGCGACCGGCAGCACGGTGGTGAGGATCCGCAACGGCTTGATCAGCATGCCGCTCGGGTAGCCGCCGAGCTGCCACAGACCGTCGTAGGCGACGTCGAGACTGAAGCCGAGGGCCCAGAAGACGACGGCCGCGATCAGGCACCGGGTGGCCCACATGATCACCGTCGCCGCTCCGACGAGGACGATCCAGCCGACGATCGCCCACGGTCCGGGCGGCGTCGGGCCGGCGCCCGCGGTGATCACCACGACGACCAGGCCCAGCACCGACTGGACCAGCGTGATCGGCGCGGCCCCGCCCAGACTGGCCAGGAAGATCGGCGGCGCCGGCTGGGTGAGGACCGCGTCGAACCGGCCGTCCGACACCTGTTGACCGTAGAACCGCAGGTTCGGCTCGACCAGCGCCTCCCGCAGCCCGGACACCAGGTGGAAGGTGCCGAGCAGCGTCACCGCCTCGGTGACGGTGAACCCGCCGAGCTGGTCGGTCCGGCTGAAGACGGCGAGCAGGGCGCCGAGGGTCGCGGCCAGCGCGACCAGAGTCCGGATGATCTCGAAGATCAAATCGGACCGGAACGCGAGCTGGCGGCGCAGCGACAGCGAGAACAGCAGCCCGTAGAGGCGAAGCAAGCGCACCATGATCAATCCCTCATTCCTGGTTCTCGGTCAGGCCCCGACCGCGGTGAAGACCCGCAGGCCGCGCCGCCAGGTGGCGGCGGTCAGCCCGATCAAGATCACCAACCAGACCAGCTGGCCGGCATACCCGGACAGGATCTGGGGTCCGGTCAGCACCCCGGCGGCGATCTCGCCGGGCAGCCCGAGCATCGGCCAGAACGGCAACCAGCGGGCGATCTCGGCGACCTCCGGCGGCAGCAGGAACAACGGCGCGGCGGTGCCGCCGAGCAGCGCGACGCCGGTGCTGCCGAAGGAGACCAGGGCCGACGCGCGATCGGTCCAGAACGCGGTCAGCGCGAGGCTGATCGTGAACAGGAACCGCAGCGCGCCGGCGATGATCACCGCGGGCAGCGCGAGCAGCAGCAGCCCGCCGTCCACTCGCAGCTCGGTCAGGATCGCGACGGTGATCAGCACCGGCAGCCCGAACATGCCGTGCCAGAAGCGCAGGGCCAGGTTGGACCCGGCCGCACTGGCGATCACCGGCTGCGGCAACAGCAGCCGGTCGATGATCGTCCCGTCGAAGATGCTGTGGCTCAGCGTGTGATCTTCGTAGCTGACGGTCAGCAGTTGCACCGCGAGCACCATGAAGAAGTACGTCCGGACCGCCGTCGAGTCCGGCAGCACGGCGGTCCAGAGCAACAGGCCGATCAACGGACCGATTGCCTGGTTGGCGACCAGGGTGATCAGGAACGAACGCCAGGCCCACTGCTCCAGCGAGTTCCGCCAGGCGCTGACCAGCACCAGCCAGAGCGTCCTCATCCGGCACCGGCCGAGCGGTAGTACTGGTCCAGCACGATCTCCAGCGGCGGATCGACGACGGAGATGTCGGTCGGCCGTACCTCGGCCAGCAACCGGGCCGCGATCTCCGGCGCCCGATCCCGCTCGACCCGCAGGGACACGGATCCGTCGCGGGCCTCGACGATGTCGCCGTACCGCTCCCAGTCGACGACCCGTGTCGGGTCGTGGCTGAGCCGAATCTCCTTCCAGGACGAGAGAGTCCGGGCCAGCGCGGCGAGTTCGCCGTCAAACCGGACGGTGCCGCGGTCGATCAGGATGACCCGCGAGCACAACGCCTCGACCTCGGCCAGATAGTGGCTGGTCAAGATCACCGCGGCTCCGGTCGCGGCGGCGTAGCGGGCTACATAGCCGCGGAACGCCAGCGCCGCCGAGGCATCCAGTCCGATCGTCGGCTCGTCCAGGAACAGCACCCGCGGCCGGTGCAGCAACGACAAGGCGAGCCCGGCCCGCATCCGCTGGCCGAGGCTGAGTGCCCGGACCTGCCGGTTCAGCAGCTCCTCGAGCTCGAGCAGCGGCCCCAGCTCGGCCAGTTGGTCGGCGAAGTCGGGGCGCGGGATCTCGTACAGCAGCCGGCGGTAGTGGAACTGGTCCATCACGGTCAGCTCGAGCGGTCCGCCGAGCGGCTGGCTGCCGCGGAGCAGAGCGATCGACCGGAGGAAGTCCCGCTCCCGTCGGCCCGGCCGGTAGCCGAGCACGGTGGCCGCTCCCTCACTCGGTTGCAGCACACCGGCCAGCAGCTTCATGGTCGTCGTCTTGCCGGCGCCGTTCGGCCCGATCAGGCCGACCACCTGTCCGGCGGGGAGGTGAAACGACAGGTCGCGTACCGCCTCGATCACCCGATGTTCGGGCCGGACCACGGCCGCCAGTGCCGCCCGCAAGCCGCTCTGCCGGATCGGCACCCGGAACGTCCGGCCCAACCCTTCGACGACCACGACGTCACCGTTCTGCTCCGTCATGAAGGCAATCTAAGATAGTGATGTAGGGTGCAAGCTTTCGTCACGTTACGGGTCTCGATTTCGTAGAACTGGGCTGGAAACCTTGCACCTGTACCCGAGGAAGCGATGACCCGACATCGACCGATCGACCTGGCCCGAGCCGTCGGTCTCAGTCCGTCCCAGATCCGCAACTACGAGCGGGCGGGGCTGCTGCCGCCGGCGCACCGCACCGACCACGGCTACCGGTGGTTCGACGATGATCACCTGACGGCGCTGCGGACGGCGCGGATCATGATCGACGGGTACGGCTGGCAACGCGCCCGGGACGCACTCGCCGCCGTGCATCGCGGCGACCCGGCCGCGGCGCTGGCCGTGACCGACGAACGGCACGCCTCGCTGCACGCCCAACGGCAGCAGATCGACCAGGCCATCGAAGCCCTGGATCGGACCAGGACCCGGATCTCCACCCTGTCCGGACTGCGGGTCTATCGCGGTCGGACGGTCGCGATCGGCGAGGCGGCCCGAGCCGTCGGCGTCACCACGTCCGCCGTCCGCTACTGGGAGTCACGCGGCGTGATCACCGCGCAACGGCAGAACGGACGCCGCCGCTACGATCACCGGCTGCTGCAGCAGCTGCAGTTGATCAAGCTGCTGCGCGACATCCGGTACGGCTTCGACACCATCGCCGTCGTCGTCCGCGACCTTGATCATTCCCCCGGCAACAAGGCCCGCCAGGCGCTGGCCGAACGCCGCGAGCGGGTCGAGCAGTCCTCCCGCGCCGCCGCCGTCGCCACCAGCGCACTGCTCGCCTATCTCCACGGTCGCGGCGAGTAACGCAGCTCGTACGTTGCGGACTGCATGAAGGACGCAGCTCTCTGCTAGGTCTCCCGAGTCGGTTTGGGTGCCTGGAGACCTTCAAACAGCAGCAAAGGGGAGGGTTGGGCGCTCGTCGAGTCCGTCCGCCCGCTTAGGGCGATGTTGGCCGTCGAGAGTGACCTTATCCACGTGAAATCTGCGTCAATGCGTGGAAAAGGACACTCTCGGTGAGGTGACCACCACTGGGCGACGTAAGTTGGCCGCTCAGCGACACCCAGCAGCGAAACCTGCCCCTTTTGCTGCTGCTTGAAGGTCTCCACGTCGCCACCGGAATACGCGGCGGCTGAGGTCCTACCTACGCGACCTCTAGGCTCGGTGAGGTGTCGAAGCACTCTGCCGACTGGGACGGCGCACGCAACCTGGCCGACCTGGGCGGGTTGCCGCTGCTGGACGGCGGCCGGACCCGATCAGGTGTGGTCTGGTGCTCGGCGGCGCCGGAGTGGCTGACCGCCGAGGGCTGGCGCGCCGCGCGGGCGGCCGGCCTGACCCGGATCGTGGATCTCCGCAACGATCGCGAGCGTGCCCGGCGGCCCGAGCACCCGATCGTCGACGCGACCGCCCTGGCCGGCATCGAGGTGGTGCATGCGCCGACCGAGGACCCGGCCGACCCGGAGTTCCTCGCCGAGTGCGGGCCCTGGCTGGATCACCCGAGGTCCTGGGCGCCGAACCTGGCGCGCTATCCGGCGAAGTTCGCCCGGGTGTTCACCGCGATCGCCGGGGCCGACGGGCCCGCCCTGGTGCACTGCGCCGGCGGCCGGGACCGCACCGGGATGGTGTGTTCGGTGCTGTTGAAACTTGCCGGTGTCACGCCCGAGGCGATCGCCGGGAACTACGAACGCGGATTCCGCGGGGCCGCGTCGCACCGCGGTCACGGGATGGCGTACGACCCGGCCTCTGGGCAGTGGGTCACCGGCCCGTCGGGTCCGACCTCGACCGAGGCCGAACTGGACCGGATGATCGCCGATCGCCGGCCCGCGCTGCTGGACTGGGCCCGAACCTTCGACGTGACCGGCTACCTGACCGAAGCCGGTGTCGATCCGACTCGGGTGGCACGGAAACTGATCATGGGTTCGTGATCTTGCTCAGCCGCCGAGCAGTGGCTTCACCTCGGCGCCGATGAAGTGCACCAGGCCGTCGAGATCGGGCTCGTCCTCGGTCGGCTGGATCACCACGGTGGTGCAGCCGACGGCGGCGAGCCCGCGGATCGCCTCGGCGACGGCCGGCGCGTCGCCGGCGACGCCCAACTCGGGCCCGGCCTCGCGGAACCAGCGGGGCATCTCAGCGTCGATCCGGGCCTGGGCGCCGGGGCCGGTCGCGGTGATCAACGAGGCGACGATCGGATGATCATCGGTGCCGGCGCCTTCCTTGATCATCTTCGCCGCGGCGCCGACCTCGTTCGTGCTCAGCGGCGAGGCGAGCATGGTGCCGTCACCGAGCTCGCCGCACAGGGCCAGCGACTTCGGCCCGCTGCCGCCGAGCAGCAGCGGCACCCGCTGCTGCGGCGGCCAGTCAAGCTTGACCTGGTCGAGGTTCACGTAGCGTCCCGCGGTGGTCACTTCCTCGCCGTTCAGCAGCGATCGCAGTGCCGTCGCGTACTCCCGGAGCAGAGTCAATGGGGAGCCGACCCGGCCGCCGACCTGGCCCATCCAGTGCTGCACCCCGTGGCCGGCGCCGGGCAGGAACCGGCCCGGGAACGCTCGGGCCAGCGTCGCGACCTCCATCGCGGCCAGCGCGACGTTGCGCAGCGGGGCCGGCATCAGGCCGAGGCCGACGGTCAGCCGCTCGGTCGCGCCGAGGGCGATCGCCGCGCTCGCGATCCCGGCCTCCTTGAAACAGTCCTCCCACACCCATAGTTCGTCGATTCCGGCCGCCTCGGCGGTCCCGGCGAGCGAGTGCAGTCGTTCCGGCGGCAGAGTCGGGACGAAGGCGAGACCGAGCAGCGGCTGAGGTGAAGTCATGGCACCGATGGTGCACGATGACTCCGACAACCGAGAACTCCGATATACGGAAAATGTTTGCGATTGAGCAAGGGTTTCGTCCCGACGAGTGATTCGGAGGGCCACCAGGGTGGAGCAAGTTGAGATCCGGCTGCTGGGTCCGTTCGAGCTGGAACGGGACGGCGCGCCGGTGCAACTGTCGGCGCTGCGGCAGCGGACCTTGCTGGCCGTGGTGGCGATGGCGGCGCCGGCCGCCGTCGATCCGGTACGGCTGGCGGCTGCCCTGTGGCCGGACGGCGGGCCGCCCGGAGCGCCCCGTGCCGCGCTGCACAGCCACGTCTCCCGACTCCGCCGGACGTTGCCCGGCGTGATCGCCACCGACGGCGACGCGTACCGCTTGGCGGTGCCGGTCGAGTCGGTCGACGCCCACCGGTTCCGAGAACTCGGCCGGCGAGCCCGGTCGGCGATCGCGCCGGGTGCGCCGGACTCGCTCGACCTGGTCGAATCGGCCCTCGCCCTCTGGCGGGGCGCCCCGTTCACCGGGCTGCTCAAGGACTGGCTGGACGAGACCCACGGCGCGGTCCTGACCGAGGACCAGCTCGACCTGCGGGAGCGGCAGGCTGACCTGCGACTGGCCCGAGCCGACGTAGCACCCCTGGTCGCCGAGCTGAGCGGATTGGCCGACCGGCATCCGCTGCGGGAGAGCCTGTGGCTGCGGCTGCTGTCGGTGCTGGCACGCTGCGGCCGGACGGCCGAGGCATTGGACCGGTACGAGAAGCTGCGGCTTACTCTGGCCCTGGAGCTCGGCGCGGATCCGGGGTCGGAGTTGCAGCGGCTGCACACCGAACTGTTGTCCGGTGACTCGCCCAGCGACGCCGCTCCGAGCGGTCCGCCGGCGGGCGCTGAATCGGGCCTTCCGCCGCCCCGCCAACTCCCGATCGACGTGGCCGGCTTCGTCGGCCGGAGCCGGGAGTTGGCCGAGTTGTCCGCCGCGCTCGTGGGTGCCGGCGACCGGCCCGACCTCGCGGTCCTGCACGGCACGGCCGGAGTCGGCAAGACCGCGTTGGCGGTGCACTGGTCCTGGCGGCACCGAGAGCATTTCCCGGACGGCCAGTTCTATCTGAATCTGCGCGGCTTCGGCCCGGATCGACCGGTGTCGCCGGACGAGGCGCTGCACGGAATGCTGGGCGGCCTCGGCCTGCCCGGGCCGCAGATCCCGCAGGGCCGCGACGCCCGGTCCGCGCTGCTGCGCAGCCTGGTGGCCGGCCGCCGGTTGCTCTTCGTCTTCGACAACGTCCGGGATCCGGCGCAGGTCCGGCCGCTGCTGCCTGGCGCTTCCGGTCAGGTCGTGATCACCAGCCGCAACCAGCTGGTCGGACTCACCGTGCGGGAGCAGGCCCGGTCGATCGAGATCGAGCCGCTGGCCCCGGCCGAGAGCGTCACCCTGCTCGGCGACTCCCTGGCGTCCGCCCAGGTGGTCCCGGACCGGCCGGGCCTGGCCCGGCTGGCGCAGGTCTGCAGCCACCTGCCGCTCGCGCTCGCGGTCGCGGCCCGACAGGTCGCCCGGTCCGGCGGCGGTACGGTCTCGGACTGGTTGGCCCGGCTGACCGACCCGGCCGCTCCGCTCGATCTGCTGACCGACGCCGACGAGTCGACGAACGTCCGGTCGGTGCTGTCCTGGTCCTACGGCGCGCTGGACGGGGAGACCCGGCGCTGCTTCCGGATGATCGGCCTGCATCCCGGTCCGACCTTCACGACCGGGTCGATGGCGGCCGCGCTGGGCAGCTCCGTCGCGCGGGCGCGGCAGCGGATCGTCCGGCTGATCGACGGCAACCTGGTCCGGCCGATCGATCACCAGCGGTACGAGGTGCACGACCTGGTCGGCGCGCTGGCGGCGGAGCTGAGCGCGGCCGACGAGACCGACGACCGGTCCGCGGCCCGGCTCCGGCTGTACCAGCACGCCTTGCACGGCGCCTCGGCCGCCGCCCAGCGGGCCGGTCTCACCTACGTCCGGCCGCCCCTCGATCCACCGCCGGACGGAGTCGAACCGGAGCGGTTCGCCGGGTCGGACGAGGCGCTGGCCTGGTTTGCGGCCGACCGCGAGCACCTGCACGCGATCCTGCGCACCGCCCCGCCCACGGCGGACCGGGCGGTGCTTCCGCTGGCCCATCTGTTCGGGGCCTACCTGATGCAGCGCTATCGCCTGGCCGATCTGATCGAGGTGCAACAGGACGCGCTGCGGCGGGCCCGGCGCAGCGACGATCTAGGCGCTGCAGCTCGATCGTTGAACCAGCTGGGCTGGGCCCACGCCGAACTGCCCGCGGTGGAGCGGGCCGAGCCCTACTACGCCGAGGCGGCGGAACTGTTCGAGCGGATCGGTGAGTTCGGCGGTCAGGCCGCCGCGCTGTCCAATCTCAGCACCGTGCACCGGGCGCTCGGCCGTCCGGAGGTCGCTCTCGAGCTGTGCCAGCGCGCCGCTTCGGCCGCCGTGCGGGCCGGCGAGCGGGACCTCGAGGCCGCCTGTCGGACCAACCTGGCACTGTGTCAACTTGATCTCGGTGAGGTCGGGGCCGCGGCGGTGACGGTTCGCGCGGCCGTGCGCCTCGCCGATCCGGACGGGCGGGCGCTGGCATACGCGCTGGGCACGTCCGGGCAGGCGCTGACCCGGCTCGGCCGGGCCGACCAGGCCGTGCCACAGCTGCGGCGCGCGCTGGACCTGTTCCGCTCCCGCGGGAATCGCTGGCCGACCTGTGTCACGCTGAGCCACCTCGGCGACGCGCTGGCCGGGCAGGGCGCTTCCGCCGAAGCCAGGATCCGATGGGCTGAGGCGCTCGAGCTGTTCGACGGGCTCGGTGCGGTCGATCGGCACGAGCTGCGCCGAGCCCATCTGCTGGACCGGCTGGGCAGTGCCTCGCACCTGGCTTCTTCCGGACCAGTAGCCTGCGATGATGACGACCTTCGCCGTACGACTAGTGTTCGATTGTGACAACGCTGCTCGGCTGGAGGTGCGGCCGAAGCATCGGGAGTATCTGCTCTCGCTGGCGGCCCAGGAAACGCTCCGACTGGCCGGTCCGTACGCCGACGACGAGGGTGCGTTGTTGATCTACGAAGTCGCCGACCGGTCGGCCCTGGATGCGGTGCTCGCCGCCGACCCGTACTTCGATCGATCGGAGCCGGTGGTCACGATCGCCGAGATCCGGGAGTGGAAGCTCCTGCCACTCGCCGGCTAGCGGCGCCCGGCCGTTCGGGGAGTTGATCATGAGCATGGCCGTACCGACCGAACCGGCCGCGTCCTGATGCGGGCCGACCTGGTCGACCGGTTGGGCTGCGTCGGCCGGACCTGGACGCCGCAGCAGTTGCTGCACGTGGGCAACGTCGCCTGGGGCTGGAGCCGCGGCGACGGCACACCGACCCCGGATCTGTCACTGGCCTGGGGCGAGCCACTGAAGGCGTTCGCCGATCTGTGGCGGGACTCCCTCGAGCCGGCCACGGCGATGCTGCACATCGATCCCGGGCTCGGGTCGGTCGAGCGGGCGGTGATCCTCGGCGAGCTGCGCTCGTTCGACCCGGCGATCACCCTCTTCGCCTCCCGGCAGGACCAGGCCCAGCTGGCGGCGCTGGAGGCGGCCGGGTTCGTCGACGCGGCCGGGCCCTGGTTCGTCCAGCTGTGGCGGGCGATGAGCGAGCTGTCCGACCTTGATCAACTGTTGCCGCCGGCCGGTTACCGGATCGTGGCGGTCGACCCGGCCGATCCGGCCGCGGTCCGGGAACGGGTCGAGCTGCACCGTCGATCCTGGCGGCCGGACCGGATCAGGCGGCTGCTCGGGATGGCGGACTCCGGCACGACCGCGGAGTCGACCTATTCCGAGGCCAAGCACCGGGCGGTGATGGCGACGCCGATCTACCGGCCCGAGCTCGACCTGGTCGCCATCGCCCCGGACGGCCGCTGGGCCGGCTATGCCCTCGGCTGGCTGGATCAGCCCAATCACTCGCTGCTGATCGAGCCGGTCGGCACCGATCCTGATCATGTCCGCCGCGGCCTCGCCCGGGCCCTCTGCGCGACGCTGCTCCGGACCGCCCGCGACCTCGGCGCGCGGGAGGCGGTGGTCGGGCCGCGGGGCGACGACGGCTATCCGTTGCCGCGCCGGCTCTATCGAGGGCTCGGGATGCGGGAGGTGGCGCAGTTCGTCCGGTTCAGCGGACCACCTCGGTAGGCCGCCGCTCCTCGTGCGCCGGACCGCCGCGGAGCCGGGTGATCAAGGTCATCAGGTGATAGACGACGATCGCCGCGATGCTGCCCAGGGCGATCCCGGCCAGGCTCATCGTGCCGCCGGACAGGGTGAAGTCGCCGACGCCGATGATCAACGCGATCGCGGCCGTGAACTGGTTCGTCGGCCGGCCGAAGTCGACCCGGTTGTCCAGCCAGATCTTGACGCCGATGATGCCGATCAGCCCGTACAGGGCGGTGGTGACGCCGCCGAGCACACCGGCCGGCACGGTGTTGATCACCGCGCCGATCTTGGGCGACAGACCGAGCACAATGGCGACCAGACCGGCCACCCAGTAGGCGGCCGTGGAATAGACCCGGGTCGCTGCCATCACGCCGATGTTCTCGCCGTACGTCGTCGTACCGGAGCCACCGCCGGAGCCGGCGATCATGGTCGCCAGTCCGTCGGCGATCAAGGCCCGGCCGGTCAGTTTGTTGACCGACGGGTCGGTCAGCTGGGCGACGCCGCGGACGTGCCCCACGTTCTCGGCGACCAGGGCCAGCACCACCGGCAGGAAGGCCGGCAGCACCAACCAGAGCGCGGGATTGGTGATCGGGTTGGCCGGCGCCTGCAGCTGCGGCAGCCCGATCCACGGCGCCGCGGCGACCGCGGAGAAGTCCACCTCACCCCGGATCAGCGCCGCCAGGTAGCCGACGATCACGCCGACGAAGATCGACAACCGGCCGAGCAGGCCGCGGAACGCCACTGCGGTGATGATCACCGCGAGCAGGGTGATCAGCGCGGTCACCGGCGCGGCGACGAAGTTGTTCTTGGCCGCCGGGGCCAGGTTGAACCCGATCAGGGCGACGATCGCGCCGGCCACCACCGGCGGCATCAGCAGGTCCAGCCAGCGGGTGCCGGCGAGCTGGACGATCACCCCGATGATCAACAACAGCAGCCCGACCGCGACCACCCCGAGCAGGGCCGAGGACTGGCCGTGACTGGCCGCGGCCGCGGTGATCGGAGCGATCAACGCGAATGACGAGCCGAGATAGCTGGGCAGCCGGTTGCGGGTGATGATCAGGAACAGCAACGTGCCGATGCCGGAGAAGAGCAGTGTGGTGCTCGGCGGGAAGCCGGTCAGCACCGGCACCAGGAACGTCGCGCCGAACATCGCCACCACGTGCTGCGCGCCGATCCCGATCGTCCGTGGCCAGGTCAGTCGTTCGCCCGGCTTGACGATCACGTCGGCGGCGACGTTCTTCCCGTCCCCGTGCACTGTCCACGGCAGTCCCATCGCGTCTGTCCTCCCAGTCGACCGGCCTTCGGCCGAGACCGTACACCGTCGGCGGCTAATGCCCCGAACGCCGTCGCAGGAGCCAAGGGACCAAGGGCAGGTCGGCCAGCCGAATCAGGGTCTGACCGAGCCGGATCTGCAGTCGACTGGCCGGCGCGAAGTGGGCCGCGTTGCGGCGCGCGGCCCGCTGCCGGCGCTCGACCTGTGGCCGCAACTCGGCCTCCCAGGCCTCGAGCGCGGTGGCCAGCTCGGGGAGCCGGTCGATCATGGTGCCGAGCAGGTCGGCGCCGGTCAGGGCCAGGGCGGCGCCGGCACCCGAGAACAGGGACGGGCACCAGGCCGCGTCGCCGAGCAGCAGCACTCGGCCATTCCGCCACCGGTCCAGAGCGATCTGGCTGACCGTGTCGAGGTAGACGTCGTCGGCGCGGCGGAGCTGTCCCGGCAGGTCGGGCAGCAGCCAGCCGAGGTCGGGATAGCGGCGGCTGAGCACCGTCCGCGGGTCTTCGGCGAGCTCACCGGCCGGATCGCCGCTGTGGTAGGTGAGCAGCACGGTCGCCCGGCCGGCACCGAGCCGGACCGCGGTGGCCGTCCGCCTCGGCGCCGAGACCGTGGCGACGGTCCGCTCGCCGAAGTCGGCGGTGACCTGTTCGGGGAGGAAGGCCGCGACGACGAGGCCGAGGTCGGTGCGGACCGAGTCCTCGGCACCGAACCCGAGCTCGCGGACGCCGGAATGCAGTCCGTCCGCACCGATCACCAGTTCGGCGTCCAGGGTCGAGCCGTCATCGAGGGTGACCTGCACGCCGTCGTGATCTTGGGCCAGCTCCCGGATCCGGCGGCCGAGCCGGAGCTCGGCCCGATCCCGGGCCACCGCATGGAGGGCGGCCTCGAGCTCGCCGCGCATCAGGGTCAGATGGTCGGGGCCGAGCAGGGCCTGGACGGCGGCGTTGCCGACGGTGAAGCTCCGGTGCCCGTCCGGCCGGTAGTAGGTGAACTGCTGCAGGTCCAGGTGCTGCGGTTGCAGGGCCGGCAGGATGCCGAGACGTTCGGCGGCGGCCAGACCGGCTCCGGCGAGATTGATCAGATAGCCGCCGCTGCGGCGTGCGGCCGCGCGTTCGATGATCACCGGTCGCCAGCCGATCTCGGCCAGTCGTACGGCGGCCGCCAGGCCGGCGATGCCGGCGCCGGAGATGATCACCCGTGGGGCGGCGGGCATGTCAATTCGCACCTTCATCCGGTCGATGAGGTTGACGAATCCTGGACACTCTGTCGACGATCAGACACCATGGTTTGCAACCATTCCCGCGATCACGGGAACGGAGAAGAGGCAAACCCGCCGACCTGTCCCGTACTGAACATCGCGCGGTGTTTTGTCCGGAACCGAAGGAGGGATCACGACTGTGAGCAGTCCGATCTCGGATCGTCGGGTACGGCGCACGCGAGTCCTCCTCCATCGCGCGCTGTTCGAGCTGATCATGGAGCAGGGATACGACAACACCACCGTGCAGGACATCCTGGACCGGGCCGATGTGGGTCGCTCCACCTTCTACAACCACTATCCGACCAAGGACGAGCTGCTGCTCAGCGGCGTCGACGACCTGTGTGCGGCCATCCACGACAGCACCGAGGCGCCGGCCGATGATGATCACCAGTCACTGCTCGGGCCGTTGCGGCCGGTGTTCGTACACGTCGAGAGCCACGAGCCGTTGTTCCACGCCATGCTCGGCGACCGCGCATCATCCCTGGCCCATCGCACCGGGCGGCGGATCCTGGCCGAGACCATCGCCATCCACCTGCGCGACCGGCTCGCCGGCGATGATCAGGTTCAGTTCGACCTGACCGTCGCGTACCTCGTCGACAGCGTGATCGGGGTGATCTTCTGGTGGCGGCAGAATCATCCAGAGCTGCCCGCCGAGCAGGTCTTCCGGCGCTTCGAGAGCCTGGCCAGCCGCGGACTCGAAGCTCACCTCGCAGCGCGCTAGAACGTCAGACTCCTTGGACTTCAGGGAATCGGTCGAGGATCCGGCGAATGTTCGAGTCGCAGTGTGGGTGCCAGACGACGGCGAGGGTGAGTTGGGGTGAGCCGGCCAGTCGGACGGCTCGGCAGTTCGCGGGCAGCGGGGGCAGCGGGCTGGGCAGGACGGCGATCCCGGTGCCGGCGGCGGCCAGGGCGACCGCCGAAGGAGCATCCCAGGCGTCGGTGATCTTGGTCCGGTCCGCTCGGTTCAGCCACTTGTGCATCAGGTGGCGGAGGCCGGGGCCCTCGGTCTCGGGGTAGAGGATCAGCGTCCGGTCGCGGAGCTCTTCGGCACTGATCGAGTCGGTGGCGACGGCGTCGTCGTCGCGAACGATGGCGTAGAGCGGGTCGGACGCGATCGTCCGATGCTCGAGGCCGGTCACGTCGTGAGGTACGGAGTCGAGTCGGATCAGCCGGCATCGAGCTGCCGACCGCGGATCGCTTCGAGCTGACGCAATCCCGGGCTGGCGACGAGGTGCAAGCCGACGCCGGCATGCTGTGCCGCCGCTGCGAGCAGGCCGATCCAACGGTAAGTGGCCGCCTGGACGTAGCCGATCCTGGCGAGTTGATCATGGCCGGCGGAGAGTCGTTGCAGAGCGGTGGCCGCGGCGTCGGCGACCGCAACGATCGTTCGCGCGGGCCCGACCAGGACGGCTCCGGCCTGGGTGGTCGTGACGGGACGCACCGTCCGGGTCAGCAGCGGCGTCCCACAGGCCGTCTCCAGCCGCTGGATCCGGCGGCTGAGTGTCGGTTGCGGCAGCCGCAGCAGGTCGGCTGCGGCCCCGAAGTGACCCTCGTCGACGACGGTCATGAACGCTCGCAGTCCTTCGATGTCCAGTCCGGCCACGTTACGTATTGTGCATCGAAATTCGGTCTTGATGCATTGGACGCATCGCCGGCGGCGGCCGAAGATGCTGTCATGACTGGTGAATTGCGCGTCCAGTTCTGCATCGGCGTCCGGCCCGACTTCTACGCGGCTCCGGCCGATCAGTTCGACCGGCTGATGCGGCAGTTCCGGGCGGCGTTCGAGGATCCAGTTCAAGGAAGCCCGGATCGCTGACTCCAGGCTCTGGCGGTGCGCCAAGGTCGAGGCGCGCGTCGGCGTGCCGCTCGACTTCGGAACGGAATGATCATGGCAACGTACGGGATCCTGCACGATTTTCGTCAACCGTGGCCGCACTCGATGCCGGGGGATCGCTTCTACGCGGAGTGTCTGGACGAGGTTGCGCTGGCCGATCAGCTGGGGTTCGACACCGTGTGGATGTCCGAACATCACCTGACGGATGACGGGTTGCTGCCGTCGCCGTTGATCATCCTCGGCCTGGGTCAGGGTTACGCCAGGGCGGAGTTCGCGGCCTTCGGTGTGGACCGCAGCCGGCGCGGATCCCTGCTCGAGGAGGGCATCGGGATCCTACGCCGGGCCTGGACGTCGGACGGCAGCTTCAGCTTCACCGGTGCACATTGGGCTTTCGATCAAGTGCGGGTGACGCCGCGCCCACAGCGGCCGTTGCCGATCTTGGTCGGTGCCGTGTCCGAGGTCGCGCTGCAGCGGGCGGAGCGGGTCGCGGACGGAATCCTGGTCTACTGCGGGCAGATCTCCGATCTGCGTGCCAGGTTCGGCCTGATCAAGAAACTCGAGATCGAGCTTCCCGTGGTCGCCACCGGCATCCTGCACATCGCCCCGTCGGCGGAGCAGGCCTGGGCCGAAGCCGCTCCCGGGATCTTCTACCTCGAAGGAGAGATCGCCAAATACGGGGAGCGATACCCCGCCGACGAACTGCAGCGCGACGACTACCTGGTCGGCACCCCAGAGAGGTGGCCGATCAGCTCACCGCCCTGCAGGCCGAGCTCGGCTACGACCACTTCGCCCACTGGGCCCGCCTCCCCGGCCTCTCTCACTCCCGCTGCACCGAGACCCTGAACCTGATCGCCGCCGAACTCCTCCCCGCCCTTCAGCGAAAGTCCCTTGGTGGTCATGGTTCGACGGAATAGCGTGCGGTAGATGCTGGAACGTCCGCCGGAGCTGAGCCCGGACCTGATCACCCGGAAGCTGCGGCAGCTCTGGGATCTGGTGACCGTCGAGGTCGACTACCTGCCAGCGGGGCACGGCAGTCACAACTGGACCGTCACGGCCGCCGACGGGACGCGGTGGTTCGTCAAGGTCGATCATGGTGCTCGCCCATCGCGAAGAGCGTCCTTCCGCGCGGCGGTCGCTCTTCGAGAAGGCGGCCTGGACAGTGTGCAGGCACCGATCCGTGATCGCTCGGGTGCACTGACCTGCCTGATCGGCGAGCACGGAGAGTCGGGGCACTGGGAACTGGCAGTGTTCCCGTTCATCGAGGGCAGCAACCCCGAGTTCTCCGATGACGGGCACCGGGCCCGGATCGCTCGCGAGGTCGGCCGGCTGCACGCGCAGCTGCCCGTGCCATCGGCTGCCGAAGTCTGGCAGCCCGGCTTTCGCAAGCCGGAACTCATCGACCTCCTGGCGACCGGGCTCGACAAACCCTGGACCGACGGGCCGTACGCCGCTGCCGCGCACGCTCTGCTCCAGGCTTGTCGGCGGGGGATCGGGGACCTGCTCGACCGTCATGATCGACTGGCCGCTCGCCTCGACCGATCCGAGCTGCCGTGGGTGATCACCCACGGCGAACCGCACGGCGGCAACACGATGTTCGACACCGGCGGCCAGGTGCAGCTCATCGATTGTGACGACCTGATGATCGCCCCGCGCGAGCGTGATCTTTGGCTGCTCCTCGATGTCAACCATCAACGGCCGCAGCCCGTGGACAACCGCGAAGTGCTGAGTGCGTACCGCGAAACTGCCGGCCCTCACGAAGCTCGCTCCTGGGTGATCGAATTGGTGCGCGCGGACTGGCAGCTGCAGGAGATCTCCGCCTACGCCCAGGACTTCAGCCAGCCGCACGAGGACACTCCCGATTGCGAGGCCCATTGGCGCACGCTGAACAGCTACCTCCCAGTTGTCCAGAACTGGCCGGACCCGGGCGGATCCCCACCGCACTGAACGGTTTCGTTCTCTATGTCCAGCTCGTCCGAGGAGTTTTCGGCTCACCTGCCGCTCGGGTTTCCCTTGCTCGGCACGGATGTCACGGTTGACGCCGGTTACGGGTGGAGATCAACACCGCAACGGCCTGGGTGTGAATTTGCTCCAGATCGAAGTTGATCGAGACCCGGGAGAGGGGTCAATCGGATGCGTGAGGGACTGCAGGTGATCGGGGTCGGGTTGCATCGGACCGGATCGATGTCGGTGAAGGCAGCGCTGGAACGGCTGGGTTTCGGGCCGTGCTACCACGGCATGGAGGCGCTGCGCCGCTGCTGATCGCCGCCTACCCGGACGCGAAGGTGCTGCTCACCAACCGTGATCCGGAGAGCTGGTGGGAGAGCCATGTCGCGATGTTCCAGCTCGGGCTCGCGTTCAACGAGCAACTCACCGACGAGCAGCGGCAGTGGGCGGCGGAGTCCGGCTTCGCGCGGATGCAGGAAGCCTTGGCCACGATGGCGCCCGCCATGTTCGGCGAGCACCTGTTCGACAAGGAGCATTGCCCGTCGGTGTACGAGCAGCACTACGACCGGGTCCGCCGCGCCGTGCCGGCCGAACAATTGCTGGACTATCGCGTCCAGGAAGGCTGGGAGCCGCTGTGCCGGTTCCTCGGCGTCGACGTCCCGGACGAGCCTTTTCCCCGCGTGAACGTCGGCGTCAGCCTGCGGGACAACATCGCCACGGCCATGCGACTGGCCGAGGCACAGACCGGCGAACCGATCTGGCGCTGAATCCTGATCACCAGGCAACTCGATGTTTCGCTCCCTGAGCTTGTCGAAGTGCAAGCCAGATCGGACGCCGGCTCACCTCATTCATGCAACGGGACCGAGGAGAATCTGGTCGGCCCTTCGACAGGCTCAGGGAACGAAACCCAAACCTCCGCAGCGAAATCTTCTCGGCCACGCTCCAGCCCAGAGACCAGAGCTCGGGCTTGGGGGTTCGTTCCCTGAGCCTGTCGAAGGGCAAGCCAGGTCGATGATGATCTCGCCTCGTGCGTCGATGGGTTCGAGGGGGATCTGGTCTGCCCTTCGACAGGCTCAGGGAACGAAAACTCAAGCCTCCGTGCCGTTCTTCAGGGTTGGCCGAGTTGTCCGGACTGTTGATCATGCTTGGGCTGTGCCAGCTTCCAGATGGCGTGGGCGAAGGTGCCGTAGCCGAGATCGTGGGTGCCGGAGAAGTTGGTCAGGTAGACATCCCCGTGGGGTGCTCGATAGAGCATCACGCCCGGGTCGGGTTGTCGACGATTCCAGTCGCCGTGCGTGACGGCTCGGTGTTCCGGCCGGCCGTTCGGGGTTTCGTTGTCGATCCGGGTCTGACCGGGTGGACCGCCACGCATCCGCGGCACATACGGCTGCACATGGTCAAGATCAAGCTGCGTGGTCGCGGTCGACCACGGGAAGCTACTGCCCGGCTGCCGCAGGCGCAGGTGGCGTCGTTGGCGGTCTGGGATCTGGTAGCTGTCGACTGGTGGTGGGACGTCGTTCAGGTCGATCACCGGCCGGACTTTCACCCGGGTGTGGCCGAGCCAGTCCTTCACGATCCCCATGGTGGTCGGCCCGACGCCGGGGACCCGGCACACTCCGTGGCCCTTCTCCAGTGACTCGGCGGCGATATGGACGATCATGTAGGCGGTGGGTAGCAGTTTGGTCGGGTCGAGCCGGTCCAGCATCCGCTGCACCGCCGCCTGGAAGATCGCCGACTCCACCTCCACCGTCGGCGGCTTGTCCCGCAGGGCCGGATGGACCTCGGATTCCTCGACCGGACCGCCGGTCTCGGCGATGATCTCGTCCACCGCCGCCGCCAACTCCTCATCGAACAGGTCGGGCTGACGATTCCGGGCACGAAGCTCAGCGGCACACAGGTCATCACCGAGCATCGCGAGGGCTTCGGCCCGCCGCTCATCGGCGCTGCCGGTCTCCTCAGGCAGGTAACCGGCGAGTTCCTCGACGGCGGCGTAGAGCCGGTTCGCCTTGACCGCCTCGACCCGGCCGTGGATGCCGCGCATCCCGTCCTGATCAATCCGACCCAACCAAACGCCTCGGTCCTTCTTCCGACCCCCCCACCAGCTGCTCATACCGTTCCGGGTCGATTTGCATGATCGCGGCCAGGGTCCGGTTCTCCAGCTTCGTCCACGGCACGACCCCGGCGTATCGGGCGATCTCGTCGTCGACGAGCAGGGCTTGGTCGTAGGTCAGGGGCCGGGTCAGTTTGGCGATCTTGCAGGCCTGCCAGCCGACCACCTCACCACGCACGATCTTGCCCCACAACAACGGGAACCGGTGCCGCAGATCCAACGCGTCGGCGATGAACATCATCCCGCCACCCGTGCTCCTACCGATCTTGACACTGAAATCGACCATCGCCAGATCGTTCACCTCCGGCGTCCCCTCACCGCCCGGCCGCACTCCGCACGCAGCGCCGGGCATCCCCAGCTCGCTGGGGTGGATCGACTCCGCCGGATAGGTGTCGGCCCACGCGGTGGCTAGGACGAGGAGTTCGTTCTCGGCCAGGATCCGCGCCCGCTGCGCCGCCTGCGCAGCATCGAGAATGCCGCGGGCATCAAGGCTCTCGGCGGATCCTTCCAACGAATCGAACATACAGATCATTCTATGGGTGGCCACTGACATTCCGGCGCGACTGTGGCCGGCCCTTCGACAGGCTCAGGGAAAACCGCCGGCCGTCGGCACACCCGAGGAGCTTGTGATCGGTGCTGGGGATTTCCGTGGTTCGGTCCCTGAGCTTGTCGAAGGGCGGGCCGGATGATCTCAGGCGGGGATGATCAAGCGGCTTTCGTAGGCGGCGATCACCAGTTGGGCTCGGTCGCGGGCGTCCAGTTTTCGCAGCAGTTGGCCGATGTGGGTCTTCACGGTGGCCGGGCTCAGGTAGAGGTGGTCGGCGATCTCTGGGTTGGACAGGCCGCGGGCGATCAGGGTCAGCACTTGGCGTTCCCGGTCGGTGACGCCGTCCAGGCCGTTGACGGAGGCGGCGGGCGGATGGTTGGCGAAGGTGGCGATCAGCCGGCGGGTCACCGACGGCGCGAGCAGGGCGTCGCCGCGGGCGATCACCGTGATCGCGGCGAGCAGGTCGGCCGGCGGAGAATCCTTGAGCAGGAAGCCGCTGGCACCGGCCCGGAGTGAGGCATAGACGTAGTCGTCCAGATCAAACGTGGTCAAGATCAACACCCGCACGTCCGAATTCTCGGCGCAGATCTGCCGGGTCGCCTCGATGCCGTCCAGCTCCGGCATCCGTACGTCCATCAGGACGACCTCGGGAGTCAGCTCGCGGCTCAGTCGCACGGCCTCCGCGCCGGTGCCGGCCTCGCCGACGACGGTCAGCCCGGGCTCGGTCTCCAGCAGCACCCGGAAGCTGCCGCGGAGCAGGGCTTGATCATCTACGATCAGCACCCGGATCGGGCCGGCCGTCATCCGGTGACCCGGGCCCGTTCGGCGTACGGCAGCACGGCGGTGATCATGAAACCGCCGTCGGCGCCGCGGCCGGCCTCGAACTGCCCGCCGTACAGGGCCACCCGCTCCCGGATCCCGATCAGTCCATGACCGTGCCGGCCAGGTGTCGTCGTCGGCGAGCCGGCACCTGCGCCGTCGTCGCGCACCTCGACCCGGACCTCGCCGGGCCGACCGGCGACCCGGACCCGGCAGCGCGCCGGTGCCGCATGCCGCACCACATTGGTCACCGCCTCCTGGACGATCCGGTAGACCGATCGTCCGACATCGTCCGGCACCTCGTCGACGCCGTCCACCGCCAGCTCGACGCCGACTCCGGCCGTCGCCGCGGCCGCGGCCAGGTCGGGCAACCGGTCGATCGTCGGCGCCGGTGCCAGATCGGCGGCCGCGGAGCCGGTGCGCAGCAGGTCGAGCAGATGTCGGGTCTCGTCCAGGGCATCCCGGCTGGTCCGCTCGATCACCCGCAGTGCGTCGGGGACCTCGGCCGGCCGGGCCGCAGCGACGTGGGCCGCGACTCCGGCTTTGACCGTGATCAGGCTCAGGTTGTGCGCCACGATGTCGTGCAGTTCCCGGGCGATCCGCAGCCGCTCCTCGGCCACGGCGCGGGCGGCGAACTCCTCGTTGCTCCGGGTCAGATATTCGCGCCGATCACGGACCGCGCGCCCGATCGCCCAGCCGGCGCCGATGATCGACAACCCGAGCACGATCGGGCCGATGGTCCGCAGCGCGGTGGCCGGCAGCGGGACGGCCGGGCCGGCCGCCGCGGAGGCCAGCAGCCCGAACGCGCTGCACACGGCGATCGCCCGGGTCGGCACCCAGCGGTTTTTCGGCAGTCGGACCGCGGCGACGTAGGCGAGCAGCGCCAGGACGAGGATCGGCCACATCACTTCGATGCCCACGCCCGAACCGTAGCCGGGTCCGGCAAGATCCCGCCTCCACCCAGGGGCGGTCAGCCCGTGCTCCGATGTCCCGCGGCGCCCGGACCGGCACCGTTGATCGACATGAAACGAGTCTTGATCATTCTCTCCGCGGCGCTGACCCTGCTGCCGATGCTGACGCTTACCGCGGCGACGGCCACCGCGGAGCCCACCGTCACCGCCAGGCCGGCGTCACTGGACTGGAAGCCGTGTCCCGCCGGTGGCGACGACAAATCCGGGATGGAGTGCGCTGCGCTCGAGGTGCCCGTCGACTGGTCGAAGCCGGACGGCCGCAAGATCACGTTGCAGCTCGGTCGGCTTCCCAGCACCAGTCCAACGCCGGAGGGCTCGCTGCTGGTGGCGTACGGCGGACCGGGCGGCCCGGGCCTGGCGATCACCCGGCAGGCCCCCGAGGTCTGGAACGAACTGCGACAGCGGATGCACATGATCACCTGGGACACTCGCGGGTACGGCGAGCAGTTCGGCGGCACCAGCACCGGCCTGGACTGCAACTGGAGCCGGAACCCGATCCCGAACCTGCCGCGGGATGCCGCCGAGCTCGATCGGCTGGGCCGGGTCAACCTGGGCATCGCCTTCGCCTGTCGCAGCAGGGATCCGGAGTTCTTCGATCACCTGAGCTCGGCCGACCAGGCGCGGGACATGGAGGCGATCCGGATCGCGCTGGGCGAGACCAAGCTCAACTTCTACGGCGCTTCCTACGCCGGCCTGTATGCGCAGTCGTACGCCCGGCTGTTCCCGGACCGGGTCCGCACCCTCGTCCTGGACGGGACCTTCCCACACGCTGTCCAGGACTGGAACGCCGAGCTGATCGCTCATGCCAAGCGGAACGAGACCACGATCGGCCGGTTCTTCGACTGGTGCGAACAGGACCGGGACTGCCCGGTCAAGGGCGACGTCGAGAAGGCCTGGCAGCGGCTGGTGGCCAAGGCCGACCGGAAGCCGCTGGCCGCGACCTTGGACGGTGCCACCTATCACTACAACGGCACCGATTTGCGCGGTCTCGCACTCGGCATGAGCCGGCGCGAATACTGGCCCGAGCTCGCCGCCGCCATCCGCGATGCGAGCCGGGGCGACGCTTCCGGGTTCCTCCCGTCGCCGCCGCAGAGTCCGTACTCCGACATCCCTACCGGGATCACCGAATGCACGGACATTCCCCGCGCGACCTCCTACCCCGAGCTGATCGCGACGGCCAAGCGGGTCGAACGGGTGGCGCCGAACACCGGGATCGTCGGCACCATGGTCGCCAACACCCTGCAGTGCGTCGGCTGGCCGACGCCGTTGACCAATCCGCCGGCACCGCTGCCGGACGGCTTGCCGCCACTGCTCGGCGCGGGGGCCTGGGACGAGTTCGACGCCGTCAAGCCGGTGCTCGATCAGGTGCCGGGCAGTGGTTCGATCTTCCACGACGACTCCGGGCACACCTTGTACCAGTTCAACGAGTGTGCGCGGACCTTGATCAATCGCTACGTCACTGACCTCGAGGTGCCCGAGCGCGACACCGAGTGCTGATCGGTTTTGTTCCCTGAGCCTGTCGAAGGGGCGCTGGTGATCGGGCCGGCCCTTCGACAGACATCCCAGGTGGGTAGATGTCAAGCGGCTGCCGTGGTGATGTGGTGGGACCAGGCGGTTGTCTCGTCGTAGGTGGTGCCGGTTTTGAGGCAGCCGTGGAGGATGCCGACGAGTCGGTTGGCGAGTTGGCGCAGGGCCGGGTTGTGTTCGACTTTGCGGGCGCGTTGTCTGTCGTAGTAGGCGCGGGCACCGGGCGAGCGTAGGAGCGCGTTGAACGCCTGGCTGGTGAGGGCGTCGATGAGCCGGTCGTTGTGCACGAACCGGGCCAGGGCGACCTTCTTCTTGCCCGACGCGCGGGTGATCGGGGATGTTCCTGCGTAGTTCTTCCGGGCCTTCGCGCTGGCGTAGCGGGTCGGGTCGTCGCCGAACTCTGCGAGCACCCGGGCGCCGAGCACCGCTCCCAGCCCGGGCTGGGAGGCGATGATCTCAGCGGCCGGGTGCTGCCCAAAATGGGCCTCGACCTGCCCGTCCATGATCTTGATCTGGCTGTTCAGCACGGTCAGGACCGCGATCAAGGCCTGGACCGTAGCGGCGTAGGCGCCGGCGATGACCTCGGGCCGGCCGAGGTGCTCGGCCCGCAACGCGGTCTGGATCGCCGCCGCCTTCTCGGCGATGTTGCGGCGCCGTGCCCGTTTCAACACCGCGCTGATCTGCGCGGTCGTGAGCCGGGCGGCCTGGGCCGGGGTCGGCGCCTTGGCCAACAGTTCCAGAGCATCGGCGGCATCAAGATCATCGAAGGCGACCAGCGCCGCCGGGAAGTAATCCCGTAGCGCGTGCCGCAGCCGCTGCGTGTGGCGGGTCCGTTCCCAGATCAGCGTCTTGTGGGTCCGGGCCACGACCTTGATCGCCACGGCCAGCGTGCTGTCCCCGGCCACCGGTCGCAACTCGTGGGCATGAGTGCGGACCATGTCGGCCAACACATGCGCATCACCGGCATCACTCTTCGCACCGGAGACACCCAGCCGGTCCCGGAACCGGGCTGCTTGCAACGGGTTGACCGCGAACACCGTGTAATCAGCGGCGACCAACGCAGCCACCCACGGACCGCGGTCGGTCTCGATCCCGACCAACACCTCAACCTCGTCGGCATCCTCCCCGGCCAGTTGCCCGATCATCGTGTGCAGTCGTGCCATCCCGGCCACACCCTCAGGCAACCGGGCCCGGGCCAGCCGACGACCCGAACTGTCCATCACCTCCACATCGTGATGATCCTCGGCCCAGTCATCTCCCACGAACAATCGCAACGGTCCTCCAGGTTTCTCGACACCAACCAACCGGTCCAGCAGCCAGCAGGAGAACCATCAGCGACCTAATCAAACAGTGCTCACACCCAACAACCCGGCGGGCAACGACATCCCAGCAGCGATCACATTCTCCCGACCTACCGGCAAAGGGCACGATCTGTCGACAGGACTCAAACGTCCAGGCTCAAGAAGTGCTCACCCGCCAGTCGGCTACCAACCAGGAGTTTGCCCGATGACTCACTCCCAGAACTGATTAGGCTCAGGGAACGAACACCCAAACCTCCGCTCCCTCGGTTCTTCGGCAGGCGACGTTCTCGTTCACGGAGTGGGCTGGTCTGCTCCGGACCGTTGACCGGGCGAGCATGCCCGGTTAGGTTGAAATCGATTTCGAGTCAGCGACGACCACCGGGCCGAGGAGCTTCGAATGGATCATGATCAACAACCCGCGGGATGTTCCGGCCGGACCTGTTCGGGCGACTGCCCGCGGGCCAATCTCACCCGCCGCACCTTCCTTGCGCTGAGCGCGACCGGGATCGGGGCAGCGAGCCTGAATCCCTGGCCGGCCGCCGCGAAGCCGAAGCCGGCCACGCCACCGAAGGGCAAGGCGCTGGCCGCGCTGACGGCGCGGGGCAAGCCGACCGAGTACGCGGGCGCGGCTTTGGCCAAGATCGGGATGCCGGTCGGCGGCGGCTGCGCCGGCCAGGTGTTCCTCGCCGGCGACGGGCGGCTGTGGGCCTGGGACATCTTCAACCCCACCTCCTTCCCGCTCGGTGGCGCCGACTTCTCCGGTGCCAACTATGCCGATCCGCTGTCCGCCGACCAGCCCGGCGCGGCCCAGTTCCGGCAGGGCTTCGCGCTGCGGACCGAGTCCGGCGGCAGCACCAGGACGGCGGCGCTGGATGCCAGTGGCTTCGCCGACGTGCGCTTCACCGGCCAGTACCCGGCCGGCCGGGTCTCCTACGCCGACCCCGAATCGCCGGTCGAGGTGGACCTGACGGCGTACGCCCCGTTCATCCCGCTGGCGGTCGACGACTCGACGTTGCCGACGACGATCATGGCCTTCACGCTGCGCAACCCGGGGTCGGCGGCGGTCCGGGCCACGCTGCTCGGCTACGCTGAGAATCCGGTCTGCCTGGACAGCCGGCGCAGTCAACCGACCCGGCTACGGGCCAAGGCCTTCGCCGGCGGCACGGAGTTCAGTGCCGTCGATGATCACTCCGCCGAGGGTGGCGACATCCTCTTCGAGGACTGGGAATCCGACGCCCTGAACGATTGGCAGAGTGGCGACTGGACGGTCAGCGGCGACGCGTTCGGCGACGGCCCGGTTCGGCCGGCCGAGCTGCCGAACATCCTGAAGCGATTCGGCGATCTCAACCTCTCCGGCACCCGCTACGTGACCTCGTACAACTTCCGGCTCGACGGCAACCCCGACGACCGCACCGGATCCCTGACCAGCAAGGAGTTCACGGTCGAGCGGCGCTACATCGCGGTCGCGCTGAGCGGCGGTGATCATGCCGGCCAGACCTGTGTCAACGTGATCATCGACGGTGCGGTGGTGGCCAGTGCGACCGGCGACGACTCCGAGCCGATGATCACCCGCTTCCTCGACCTGGAGGATCATCAGGACCAGACCGCCATGATCAGGATCGTCGACAACGTCGCCGGTGCCTGGGGTCACCTCAGCTGTGACGCGATCTGGTTCACCGACCGGGCCGACATCGTGTTCGAGGACTGGGAGGACGGGTACGAGGGCTGGCAGGTGACCGGCACCGCGTTCGGCAACGGCCCGGTCACCGCGGCCGAGACGCCGGAGGGCTTCCGCCGCCCGTTCGGCATCCGCACCGAGCTCAACGTCAAGGGCAAGTTCGTCACCTCCTACCACTTCCGCGCCGACGACGGGAATCCCGACGGACACCAGGGAACTCTGACCAGCAAGGAATTCACCATCGACCGCCGGTTCGTCACAGCCTGGGTCGGCGGCGGCAGCCATCGCGGCGAGACCTGCTTCAACGTGATCATCGGCGACGAAGTGGTGGCGACCGCGACCGGCACCGACATCGAGCCGGTCACCGCGGTCTCGATGGACGTCGGCCGGTATCAGGGCAAGAAGGCCCGGATCCAGCTGGTCGACCAGCACACCGGCGGCTGGGGCCATCTGAACGTCGACCGGATCCTGTTCAGCGACCGGCCGGCCCGGCGGCTGCCGGTGGCCGAGCGCCCCGACGGCGGCAGCTTCGCCCTCGGCGCCCTGGGGGTCGATTCGTTGGTCCGGCCCTCGATCCTCCTCCCGGCCGGCGAGGTCGAGCCCGATGCCCTGTTCGACGCGAAGGACGGGCCGGACGAGGTCGACGGTGCCGGGGACGGCCAGGTCGGCACGGCCGCGGTGGAGCTGACGCTGGCGCCAGGGGAGGAGCGGGTGGTCCGGTTCGCGTACGGCTGGCACTTCCCGATCCCGCAACGCGAGCTGTTCGCCGAACTGGCCGGCGCACCGACGCTGCGCCGCGAGTACGGCAACCGGTTCGAATCGGCCCGCGCGGTGGTCGAGCACGTCGCCGCCGAGGCCGACCGGCTGGGCGAGCAGACCGGCGCCTGGGTGCGGACCTGGTATGCGGACTCGACGCTGCCGCACTGGTTCCTGGAACGCACCCTGGCCACGGCGTCGACGCTGGCCACCAGCACCTGCTACCGGTTCACGAGTCCTGAATATGAGGGCGACCGGTTCTATGCCTGGGAGGGCACCTACTGCTGTGCCGGCACCTGCCAGCACGTGTGGAGCTACGGCCAGGCGATCGGCCGGCTGTTCCCCCAGCTGGAACGCGACACCCGGCAGCGGGTCGATCTCGGTATCGCGTTCAAGGCCACCGGCGAGATCGGCAACCGGGGCGAGTGCGGCGACGCCTCGACCTCGTTCGCCGACGGTCAGTGCGGCACCATCCTGCGGTTCTACCGGGAACACCAGATGAGTCCCGATCCGGAGTTCCTGGAGCAGAACTGGGCCAAGATCAAGAAGTCGGTCGAGTTCGTGATCACCAGTCGGGACGGCGCCGACGGCGACGAGATCGACGGCATCCTCCGCGGCAGCCAGTGGAACACCCTGGACACCGAATGGTTCGGCGAGGTGCCGTGGCTGAGCGGCCTTTACATCGCCGCGCTCCGGGCGGCGGCCGAGCTGGCGACCGAGGCCGGCGACGACGCGGCGGCGAAGCGCTACACGACCATCGCCGAGAGCGGCTCGGCGCAGCTCGCCGGGAAGCTGTGGAACGAGGAGTACGGCTACTTCGTGCAGCAGACCGATCCCGATCATCCGTCGGTGAACTCCAATCGGGGTTGCCATATCGACCAGCTGTACGGGCAGGCCTACGCCAGTCAACTGGGGCTGCCGCGGGTCTTCGACCATGATCAATCCACGACGGCGCTGGGCAGCATCTACGCCAACAACTTCCTGCCCGACCCGCTCTCGTACCGACCTCCGGGGGTGAACGGCGGCCGGATCTATGCCACCAAGGACGAGCCCGGGGTGATCATGACCAGCTGGCCGCACGGCGGCTCCACCGAGAGTGGTGGGCTGATGTACTTCAACGAGGTGTGGACCGGCCAGGAGCACCAGTTCGCGGCCCACCTCTTCGCCGAAGGGATGACCGCCGAAGGACTGGCGGTGGCCAAGGCCGTCTACGACCGCTATCACGGCAGCAAACGGAACCCGTACAACGAGATCGAGGCCAGTGATCATTACGCCCGGGCGATGATGAGCTTCGGCGTCTATCTGGCCGCGATCGGCTACGAATACCACGGCCCGAAGGGTCATCTCGGCTTCGCCCCGCGGATCGGACCGGAGGACTTCCGCGGCGCCTTCACCGCGGCGGAAGGCTGGGGCTCCTACCGGCAGACCCGGCGCGGCCGCCGGCTCGCCGCCGAGGTCGAGGTCCGGTACGGCGAGCTCCGGCTGGCCACCCTCGCGTTCGAGACCAACGAACCGGCCCGGCACGTCACCGTCCGGTTCGGTGGCCGGCGGATCCCGGCCGCGGTCGATGCGGACGGCACCCGAGCCGTAGTCACCCTGGGCAAGCCGGTCAAGATCACAACCGGCCAGACCATCGGCGTCGAGCTCACCTGAGTTGGGGAACACCCTCTCGAGTCGCTCGCTCTTCTGGGCGCTACTGCGACGGGTTCAGGTCGATCGGGTGGCCGTTCTTCCAGACGGTTTCGATCGCGCGGAGGTCGGTGATCGACGAGGTGGGGTTGCCGGTGACCAGGACGAGATCGGCGCGCCGGCCGGGCTGGATCCGGCCGCGGTCGTCGAGTCCGAAGGCGGCGGCCGGGGCGGCTGTGGCCGTGGCCAGGGCGGCCTCCCGGGTGAGGCCGGAGCGGACCATGGACTCGATGGTGGCGAGCAGGCTGACGCCGTTGATCAGCCCGGGAATGGGGGCGTCGCTGCCGGCCAGGATCGGCACTCCGGCCGCGTGCAGGGTGCGGGTGTTGGCCAGGTTGCGGTCGAGCCAGGAGTCGTTCATCCACGGCGATTCCGGAAACGGCTGCTCAAGGGTCGCGCGTTGGAATCCCGACAGCCGCGGCGCGATCCTGCGGTCGACGTAGATCGCCTGGTCACCGTCCCGGCGGCGGGCGGTGCCGAGGTGAAAGCATGCTGCGGTTCACCCCGGAGCAGCGGATCGAGCAACGGGTCTGGACCGCCTTCCTGGCCCACGCCGCCGTCGACCCGGCCATCGCCGGCATCCTGCGGGACCAGTACGGCAGCAGTCGCGGCCTGCTCGCCGAATCGCTGCGGCAGGCCGAAGCCGCCGGCGAGCTGAGCGCTGGGCTGGACGCCGAGATCGAAGCGGCGACCCTGCTCGCCCTGGTTGACGGTTGTCGATCCAGGTCGATCTGGAGGATCTCCGTCCCGCTGCCGTCGACTCAGCCCTCGACGCACACTTCCGAAGGTTGCGGGCCCGCTGAATCCGGCCTGCCCCCCTTCGACAGGCTCAGGGCCTGCTTCAGCCGGTTCAGGGCCTGCTACAGCAGGCACAGGGAGCGAACACCCTTACATCCTCATCGGCCCCGGGTGATTCGCCTCCGCCGCTCCTGGAGCGGTAGCATGCACGGCAGTCGGCGGCACCCGTCGGCTCGGTAGCACGTTCACATTCGTGCGTTCACATTCATACTGGGGTAAGAGGGTTTCCACGTGGGTTCGGTCATCAAGAAGCGTCGCAAGCGGATGGCGAAGAAGAAGCACCGCAAGCTGCTCAAGAAAACGCGCATCCAGCGACGCCGCGCCGGCAAGTAGCCCCTCCGACAGTTCGAGGGCCCGGAGTCGAACCCAGCTGAGGTCAGGGGGTACGCCGCGATGACCACGGTCATGATCACCGGCGTGTCCCGAGACCTCGCTGCACGCTTCGCCCGATCGCTCGCAGCGGACAGCGACGTCACGGTGATCGGGGTCGACGTCGTGCCCCCGCGCCATGATCTCGGTCGCGCGGGCTTCATTCGGGCGGACATCCGCGCGCCGATCATCGGCAAGGTGATCGACAGCCATGCCGTCGAGGTCGTCGTACACATGGCGGTGCTGTCCGCCCCCGGCCGGACCGGCGGGCGCTCCTCGATGAAGGAGATCAACGTCATCGGCACGATGCAGCTGCTCGCTGCGTGCCAGAAGGCGGCGAGCGTCCGCAAGTTCGTGGTCCAGGGATCCGTGTCGGTGTACGGATCCTCGCCCCGCGATCCGGCCCGGTTCACCGAGGAGATGGGACCGCGGGCCTCGCTGCGCTCCGGCTTCGGCAAGGACTCGGCCGAGATCGAGTCCTACGTTCGGGGCTATGCCCGGCGGCTGGACGACGGCTGCGTGACCACGTTGCGGATGGCGCCGTTGATGGGCGCCGGCGTGGACAGCACGATCACCGCCTACCTCGGGCTGCCGGTGGTGCCGAAGGTGGCCGGCTTCGACGCGCGGCTGCAGTTCCTGCACCCCGCCGACGCGGTCGACGCCCTGCTGACCGTGACCCGGGACGATTTGCCCGGCACCTTCAACGTCGCCGCCGATGATGTCGTCCTGCTCAGCCAGGCGCTGCGGACGCTCGGCCGGCCCTGGATCGAGGTGCCCCGGCCGGCGGGGCCGCTGCTCGCCGGACTGGCCCGCCGGGCCGGCTTCGCCGAGATCTCCGACGAACAGCTCGACGTGCTGACCTACGGTCGGGCCATGGACAGTTCACGCTTCGTCGCGGCGACCGACTGGCGACCGCGCTACGGCTCGGCCGAGGCGCTCGCCGAATGGGCGGCGCCGGCCGGCCCCGGCCTGCTCGGACCCGACCGGGCCGACGGCCTGGTGGACGCGGCCGCGCGGCTGCTGACCGGAGGGCGGGCCGGCGATGGCGTCTGACTTCGAGGGCCGGTTGGAGCCCGACGGCCCGGAGGCCGAGGTGTACGACTTCGAGCCCCGCCGCCGGCACCGCGACTCCGAGCCCGATGATCAAGTCTCGGATGATCATGTAACGGGTGATCACCGCTCCGAGGACCGGGAGTTGGACGACCTCGGTGTTGATCACTCCGGACCCGAAGGTCCCAGCCCGGACGACGATGCCGATCGGCCGGCGTCGCCGCTGGCCGGGCTGCGCGGGATTGCGTCCGGACTGCGGGACGCCGTGTCCGGCCTGGCCGGCTGGGCCGGCGCCGACCGGATCGGGCCGGAGTGGGTCGCGGCGGTCGAACGGGCGGCCAAGTTCGCCCGGTCGCGGCTGCACGGCGACTACCCGACCGACGAATTCGGCTTCGATCCGGAGTTCACCACCAAGATCTATCTGCCGGTGCTCCGGCCGCTGGTCCGGAACTGGTTCCGGGTCGAGCTGCGCGGCGCCGAACGGCTGCCGACCGACGGGGCCGCACTGCTGGTGTCCAACCATGCCGGCGCACTGCCCTTGGACGGGATGGTGGTGCAGTCGGTGGTCTACGACGCGATCGGTCGGCACGTCCGATCGCTCGGCGCCGACCTGATCTTCGCCACGCCGTACTCGCACGACCTGGCCCGGAAGACCGGCACCACGCTGGCCTGCGCCGAGGACGCCGAACGGCTGCTGACGGCGGGCGAGCTCGTCGCCGTCTTCCCGGAGGGCTTCAAGGGACTCGGCAAGCTCTACACCGATCGCTACCGGCTGCAGCGGTTCGGCCGCGGCGGCTTCGTCTCGGCCGCGGTCCGGGCCCAGGTGCCGATCATCCCGATCTCGATCGTCGGCTCGGAAGAGATCTATCCGATCCTGGCCAAGGTGCCGGTGCTATCCCGGGCCTTCGGACTGCCGTACTTCCCGCTCACTCCACTGTTCCCGTGGTTCGGGCCGCTCGGCGCGATTCCGTTGCCCAGCAAGTGGATCATCGAGATCGGCGAGGCGATCCCGACCGACCAGATCGCTCCCGCCACGGCCGACGACCCGACGGTGATCTTCAACGTCACCGATCAGGTCCGGGAGACGATCCAGCAGACCCTGCACGCCCTGCTGGTCCGTCGACCGGGGATCTTCTGAACGCCAGCCCATGGTGTACGGCCCGATCGCGCTGATCCTCATCGCCGCCGGTGTCTTCCTGGGCGTGGTGGTCCGCCGCAACACTGCGACCATCCATGATCGAGACGTGTCCGGTGATCAACTCGTCGGCTTCACCATGGTCGGCGTGGCCGCCATGATCGCGTTCGGCGCGGCGGTGATGATCATCGGCATCCTGGCCCCGCCGGAGGGACTGGCCGAGACAGTCGGCCTGCTCGCCCTGTCCGGCTTCCTGCTCTATCTGGTCGTCGCCGGAGCGGTGATCGTGATCACCCGCACGCGGTGGATCGAGCGCTGGGCTCCGCCGCGCGACCAGGAGGGTGCTGAAGAACCCTGACCTAGTGCCCTCGATCTTTCATGATCAGAGGGCTTGGTTGTTCCCCTGGTCCGGGCTTCTGGCTGCCAGATCGTTGTCTGCCGGGCGGAAAGACGCATCGAGGGCGGAGGGTTGGGGCGTGGTGACGGTGTCGCGGCCGGCTGCCGGTTCAAGGTCGGGCAGGGCTGGCTGGCACGATTTCGAGGGTTGTGCCGTTGGCTGTCGTTGAGTGTGACGGTTCCCGTCTCGATCGGCGGTGCGGAGACGGGAAACGTCACAGTCGGCGCGAGATCAACCGCAGTCATCGGGACGCGGCACGGACAACCGGCCGCGACACCGTCACCACGCCGCAACCCCGCCGCTCTTCGGTGCGTCTTTCGTCCGGCAGACCAGCGTCCGGCAGGGGCCCGCGACCTGGGCCTGGAAAGCGTGACCGGGTCACAGGAGACCGGGCAGCGAGGCCAAGATCATGAAGGATCGAGGCTAGCGCCGGCGGAGCAGTCGGGCCACGGCGACCCCGGCCGAGACGGCGCCGGTCAGCCCACCGATCACGGCGGCGGCGATCAGCCCTAGCCGGATGGCGCGGCGGCCGGTCCGGAAGTCGCGGATCTGCCAGTCCAGCTCCTGGGCGTGCTCGCGCAGCCGGCCGTCCGGGTTCACCGCGCACGGATGCCCGACCGAGGACAACATCGGCAGGTCGTTCAACGAGTCGGAGTAGGCGAAGCAGCGGGCCAGGTCGAGGTTCAGTGTGCTGGCCAGCTCCCGCACCGCCTCGGCCTTGGCCGCGCCGTGCAGCAGATCGCCGCGCAGCCGGCCGGTGTAAACGCCGTCGGTGTGCTCGGCCACGGTGCCCAGCGCCCCGGTCAGCCCGAGCCGTTGGGCGATGATGGTGGCCACCTCGACCGGGGCCGCCGTGACCAGCCAGACCTGCTGCCCGACGTCGAGATGCAACTGCGCCAGCGATCGGGTGCCGGGCCAGATCCGGCGCGCGATCGACTCGTCGTAGATCTCCTCACCGGCCGCCTGCAGGTCGATCACCCGATGGCCGGCGATGAAGGCCAGGGTGGCGCTCCGGGCGTCGGCGATGTGCTCCGGGTTCTCCCGGCCGACCAGCCGGAAATAGCTCTGCAGCCAGACGCCCTTGAGGATCAGCCGAGTGGGGAAGAAGCCGCGCCGATACAGGCCCTTGGCCAGGTGAAACAGTGACGCGCCCTGGATCACGGTGTTGTCCAGATCGAAGAACGCCGCGGCCTGCGGATCCGGGCCGATCACCGGCGGCGGAGGCGCAGCGATCGTACGGCGCTGCTCGGAGCGAGACACGGCGACCACCCTAGCGTCGGAAGTTCTGGACGGCCGAACTTCCAGCCCAGGCCGGGCTCAGGATCAGCCGGTGGTGATCATGGTGTCGAGCACCCGCTCGACCTCGCTCCGGAGCCGGTCGAGGGCATCCTCGTCGCCGAACAGGTGGCGCAACAGCGCCTGCTGGAACAGCCCGTCCAGGATCCCGTACGCGGCCGCGGGGGCGAGGGTCGGATCGGTGTCGGACAGCTCGGCGAAGCGCCGGACGACGTTCCAGATCATCGCCTCCCGGCGCTGGTCGATCTCCTGCACATCGCTGCGGAACGACTCGTCGAACAGGCTCTGGTTGCGCACGTCGTACCAGAGCCGGTGCATCGGCGCGTCCACCTGCAGGGTCATCGCCATCGCCGCCGCGAAGTCACGGCGCAGCCCCTCGGCGGTCTCGGCCTCGGCCACGATCTCGTCGTAGCGGGTGACGCAGACGTCCTCGTACCGGCGGACACAGTAGGTCAGCAGGTCGACCTTGTCGTCGAAGTAGTAGTGCAGCACGCCGTGCGAGAACTCGGAGTTCTGGGCGATCTCGCGCAGGCTGGTCCGGGCGTAGCCCAGCTCGGCCAGGGTCTGCAGCGCCGATGTCGCCAGCTGCATCCGGCGCTCGGCGATCTTGTCCGTCTGCCGCCGCGCTGGACTGCGCTTCTGCGGCGTCGTTACCTCGCTCACCTGACTCCCGTTGCGTTCGCAGGGTGTCCGGCCCGCAACGCGGACCGCAGTCAGTGTAACGGCCGGAAACCGATATCGCGGAGACGAATCTTGACGAATGTCCAGGAATACCTTGACGAGTGTCCAGGATTCCTCCAGGCTGTCGATCAGGGTCGCGCCGCTGCACCGGAGAGCGGCGGCGCGGCTCTCTCACTCAGCCCCGGCTCGCTCGATCAGCGGGGCTCCCACCATCTCGAGGAGGCGATGACGATGGGTTCGTACGACCTCAGCGGTCGATGTGCACTGGTCACCGGAAGCGCGCAGGGACTCGGTGCCGGGATGGCCGGAGCGCTCGCCGAGGCCGGCGCCGCGGTCGCGGTGGCCGACATCCAGGAGGACCAGGGCAAAGCCACCGTCGAAGAGCTGCAGAGCGCCGGAGCCAAGGCCACCTTCGTCGCCCTGGACGTCACCGACGACGCGAGCTGGGAACAGGCGGTGGCGGCAGCGATCGCCGAGCTCGGCGGGCTGGACATCCTGGTCAACAACGCCGGGGTGGAGATCACCAGCCTGGTCGTCGACCTCGACCCGGACCAGGTCCGGAAGATGCTCGAGGTGAACCTGCTCGGCACCGCGCTCGGGCTGAAACATGCGTTCCGCGCCATGCGGCCGGACGGGCCGGCCGGGAAGGGCGGTGCTGTGGTCAATGTCGCGTCCGTCGCCGCCACCATCGCCTTTCCCGGCATCTCGGTCTATTCGGCCACCAAGTCCGGCGTCGACCGGCTGACCCGGGTGGCCGCGATGGAGTCCGGCAAGCTCGGCTACGGCGTCCGGGTGAACTGCATCTACCCCGGTCTGGTGCCGACCGCGATGGGTGCCCAACTGGCTCAGGACGTGGCCCGGCTCGGGCTGTTCGGGAGCCCGGAGGAGGCGGTCGGCGCGGTGATCGGGCTGACCCCGCAGGGCCGGCTCGGCGAGGTGTCCGACATGGCTGACGCCGTGGTCTTCCTGGCCTCGGACGCGGCGCGATTCATCACCGGCGCCGGGCTTCCGGTCGACGGTGGCATGGGCATGTGAGAAGGGACGAATCATGACCAAACCCGTCGTCGTCTACGGCGCTTCCGGCTACACCGGCCGGCTGATCTGTGAATACCTGCGCGAATACAACGTGCCGTTCGTCGCCGCCGGGCGGGACAAGGACCGAGTGCAGCAGGCGCTGGACCTGATCCCCGGCATCGGCACCGCCGACTACGAGATCGTCGAGGTCGCCCACGACGTGGCCGCACTGACCGACCTGCTGGCCGAGGCGAGCGTGGTCTGCAACACCGTCGGCCCGTTCGCCGAGTTCGGCAGCGAGGTGGTCGAGGCCTGCCTGGCCACCGGCTGCCACTACCTGGACACAACCGGCGAGCAGGACTGGCTGATCGACTGCGACGAGACGTACGGGCCGCGGATGGTCGAGGCCGGCCTGCTGCTGTCGCCGGGCCTGGCGCAGATGTACACCACCGGCGAGATCGCGGCGCAGCTGTGCCTGGAGGAACCGGGCCTGGACACGCTCGACATCCTGGTGATCTGGAAGGGCCTGCCGACGGTCGCCTCGACCAAAACGATCTTGGTCAATGCCGCCCTGGCCAAGGCCCATTATCTGGAGCAGAACGAATATATCGGGAGTGGCCGGCCGACGCCGGCACCTACTCGGTCGCGGTGCCCGGTCAGCACGAGACCGGGCTGGCACTGCCCTGGGGCGGCACCTCGCATCCGGTCTGGTTCCGCCGGGATCCGCGGGTCGCCAACGTCAAGGTGCTCGGCGGCGTCGCCGACCGGGCCCTGATGCAGGGCGTGCCGCAGATCGTGGCCGCCGCGATGGAGCAGATCAAGGACCTGTCGGAGGAGGACAAGCACCGGGCCCTGGCCGAGACCGCGGCCGGCGTGATGAACGAGATGCCGCCCCGGGAGAACCCGCGGATCAACACCTCGCTCGACTCGGTGCACGCCTCCGGGCCGCTGGGCCGGGCGCACTGCGTGATCAACGGCAACTGCAACTACAAGCAGACCGGGCTGTTGCAGGCGTACGCCGCGTACTCGCTGCTGCAGCAGCCGCCGCTGCGGACCGGCTTCGCCTCCGGCTGCCAGGCCTTCGGGCATCGGGAGCTGCTCGGCGTGCTGCGCAGCTTCGGCCTGGTGATGGAGCCGACGCTGACCCGCCACGGCTGACGCCTCGGCCGGGAGACAGCCATGCGGTTGATCGACTACCTGGACAAGGGCGTCTCGCTCGGGGCGGACGCCCCCTGCCTGACCATGGGTGCGCAGACCCGGAGCTACGGTGAGGTGCAGCGGCTGTCCTGGCGGATCGCCCGGGCGCTGGCCGGCAGCGGCGTCCGGCCGGGGGACAAGGTGGCCATCCTGTCGGCCAATGATCCGGTCGCGTTCGCCTGCGTCTTCGGCATCTCCCGGGCCGGCGCGGTCTGGTGCCCGATCAACCCGCGCAGTGTCGCGGCCGAGAACCGGGAGCTGCTGGAGCTCTTCGACTGTGTCTGTCTGATCTTCCAGGCCGGCTTCGCCGAGCTGGTGGCGACCATCGCGCCGGAGCTGCCGCAGCTGACCACGCTGGTCTGCCTGGACGCGGAGCCGATCCCGATCTCGGCCGTCCCGGGGGCGGTGGAGTTCGGCTCCTGGCTGGCCGCGGCCGAGGTCGGGCCGTGGCAGGCCGACCTGATCGACGACATCGCCATGATCGTCGGCACCGGCGGCACCACCGGCCGGCCCAAGGGGGTCCAGCTGACCGGGCACAACCTCGAGGTGATGACCGCGATCACCTTGATCGAGTTTCCGTTCGAGGGTCGGCCGCGCTATCTCGCGCTGGCCCCGCTGACCCACGCCGCCGGTGTGCTCAGCTTCCCGGTGCTCACCGTCGGCGGCGAGATCGTCATCCTGCCCAAGCCCGACCTCGGCCGGTTCCTGACGACGATCATGGAGAAGTCGATCACTCACACCATGCTGCCGCCGACCTTGATCTACCAGCTGCTTGATCATCCGGCGATCGGGGTGACGGACCTGAGTTCGCTGCAGTGTCTCTGGTACGGGGCGGCCCCGATGTCGCCGACCCGGCTGGCCCAGGCGATCGACGTGATCGGGCCGGTGCTGGGCCAGTTCTTCGGCCAGACCGAGGCGCCGATGATGGTCTCCACCCTGGCACCGAGTGATCATCTCCGATCGGACGGAGCGCCGGCGACGGAGCGGCTCGCCTCGGCCGGTCGGCCGGCGGCCCTGGTACAGGTCGCGATCATGGCCGCCGACGGCACCCCGCTCGGGCCGGAGGAGCGGGGCGAGATCGTGGTCCGGGGGCCGCTGGTGATGGCCGGCTACTACAAGAATCCGGAGGCGACGGCCGAGGCGAGCGCATACGGCTGGCACCACACCGGCGACATCGGCTATCTGGACGCCGACAACTTCCTGTTCATCGTCGACCGGGCCAAGGACATGATCATCACCGGCGGTTTCAACGTCTATTCCGCGGAGGTGGAATCAGCCCTGCTGGCCCACCCAGCCGTCCGGGACTGCGCCGTCGTCGGCCTGCCCGACGAGCACTGGGGCGAGCGGGTCACCGCCGTGGTCGAGCTCCATCCCGGCCACCGCGCCGAAGCCGAAGACCTGCGCACCTTCGCCCGGGACCGGCTCGGCGGCATGAAGGCGCCCAAGCAGGTCGAACTCTGGCCCGAACTCCCCCGCTCCACCCTCGGCAAGGTGCTGAAGCGCGAAGTCCGCGACCGCCTGCTACCCGGACAGCCCGCCGGAACCCTCCCCGACCTCGGCGCCTGGACCTAGTGCCCTGGCACGTGAGTTCGTTACCTAATTCAGCGCGCTGAAGCAGTCGGTCGCGCCATGGGTGACGCGCAGCCGACCAGGGTTTAAGAGACACGCCCTAGTGTCGGGCGCAGGGCACTAGGCACAGAGAAGGACGCGCCACTGCGGGCCGGTGAGCACAGCTGGAGTTGGTGCGGCCGGCCGCCGTCCCGGTGTACGACTCGGCCGCGTCGCCCCTAGTCAGCAGACTTGTCAGACACGGGTTGTGTCCTGGGGCTATTGGTTTCTGACAAGCCGGCGAGGGCGGTACGGAGGCGGGCGGATTCGACGCGCCAGAAGTCGTGTTGAGCGCCGTCGACGAAGGTGACCGGGACCTGGTCGGTGTAGCGGCGGACCAGGTCGGGGTCGGAGTCGACGTCGGTGGTGGTCCACTGATCGCCGGTTTCGGCGCAGACCGTGCGGACGACCTCGAGGGCCTCGTCGCAGAGGTGGCAGTTCTGCCGGACCAGGACGGTGACCCGGGGCTGCTCGGTCATCCTTCGACTCCCTTTCGATCTTGGTCGAGCTGTTGATCTTGGTCAACGCGGCGATCTTGGTCGCGCTGTCGATCTTGGTCGATCAGGCGCCGCAGCTCGGACTTCTGGATCTTGCCGGTGACGCCGCGAGGCAGGGCGTCGACCATCCGGATCGACGCCGGGCGCTTGAACCGGGGCAGCAGGTCGGCGCAGTGTCGGGCGATCAGCTCGGCATCGATCCCCGGCTCGGCGACGACGAACGCGATCATCCCGCTCTCGTCGCCGAGCACCGCGCATTCGGTGACGCCCTCGCGTTCCAGCACCAGGTGCTCCACCTCGGCCGGGTAGACCGGGAAGTTGTCGACCATGATCAACTCGCGGCTGCGCTCGACCAGATACAGGTCGCCGTCGGCCAGGTAGCCGAGATCGCCGGTGTCGTACCAGCCCTCGTGATCAGGTCCGCCGGCACCGTCCGGCCAGTAGCCGGCGAACAGTTGCTCGGCACGGATCCAGATCCGGTCCGGCTCGGCCGGGTCGCTGCCGTCGCCGATTCTGATCTCGATTCCCGGCATCGGCCGGCCGACGTGACCGAAGCCGAGGTGCGGCCGATCATCTGCTGCGGTCGGATCGAGAGTCGTGGTGACCCCGCCGGCAGCCTCGGTCAGCCCGTAACCGGACTCGACCCGGCGACCGGAAGCCGCGGCGAAGCGGTCGGCCAGGTCGTCGGACAGCGGGGCGGCGGCCGACAGAACCATCCGGACGCCGCTCAGCCGCTGCGCCAGCTCCGGCTGCCGCAGCAGGCGTTCCAGCATCGCCGGCACGGCCGGTAGCACGCTGACCCGCTCCGCCTCGATGATCCCGGTCACCTCGGCCATCGGGTCAGCGATGATCATCCGGCAGCCGCTGGCCAGCCAGCCGCCGACGATCACGCCGAGCCCGTAGACGTGCCACATCGGCAGCGCCGCCAGCACGGTGTCGTCGGCGGTGATCAGTCCGAGCCGGGCCAGTTGTGCCGCCGGGAGCAGCAGCGACCGGTGGCTGATCATCGCGATCTTCGCCTCGGCCGACGTGCCGGCGGTCCGCAGCAGGACGGCCAGGGCGTTCGGATCGAGCGGCGGCAGCACCGTCCCTTCGCCGCCTTGATCATGGTCCGTGTCCGGGGCCAGCACCAGCCGGGCGCCGGTCCGCTCGGCCAGCCGGGACCGCTGCTCCGGGGTGGACTGCGGATCGATCGGCACCACGACCAAGCCGGCGCTGAGACAGGCGAGGTAGTCGATCACGTACCGGATCGAGTTCGGCAGCGCGGTCAGCACCCGCTGCCCCGCGACCAGCCCGGCTGCCGACAGCCCGGCCGCGGTCGCCGCGACCCGGCGGTCCAGCTCGGCCCAGGTCAGCTCGATCGGCTCGCGTCCGGCTTCGCGCACCGCGACGACGTCGGGTGTCTGCTTTGCCCGGGTCGCGAGCAGGTCGGTGAGGTTACGCACTCCCGGGTCGGACTCGGTCACGAAACCCGAGTCTGACACACGACTCCAGAGCCAAGCGGTTTCGTTCCCTGAGCCAGTCGAAGGGCAGGCCCGAGTCGTCGACTCTTCGGCGGGACCGCTGGACGGATCCCGCTCGCCCTTCGACAGACATCCCAGGTGGGTAGATGTCAAGCGGCTGCCGTGGTGATGTGGTGGGACCAGGCGGTTGTCTCGTCGTAGGTGGTGCCGGTTTTGAGGCATCCGTGGAGGATGCCGACGAGTCGGTTGGCGAGTTGGCGCAGGGCCGGGTTGTGTTCGACTTTGCGGGCGCGTTGTCTGTCGTAGTAGGCGCGGGCACCGGGCGAGCGTAGGAGCGCGTTGAACGCCTGGCTGGTGAGGGCGTCGATGAGCCGGTCGTTGTGCACGAACCGGGCCAGGGCGACCTTCTTCTTGCCCGACGCGCGGGTGATCGGGGATGTTCCTGCGTAGTTCTTCCGGGCCTTCGCGCTGGCGTAGCGGGTCGGGTCGTCGCCGAACTCTGCGAGCACCCGGGCGCCGAGCACCGCTCCCAGCCCGGGCTGGGAGGCGATGATCTCAGCGGCCGGGTGCTGCCCAAAATGGGCCTCGACCTGCCCGTCCATGATCTTGATCTGGCTGTTCAGCACGGTCAGGACCGCGATCAAGGCCTGGACCGTAGCGGCGTAGGCGCCGGCGATGACCTCGGGCCGGCCGAGGTGCTCGGCCCGCAACGCGGTCTGGATCGCCGCCGCCTTCTCGGCGATGTTGCGGCGCCGTGCCCGTTTCAACACCGCGCTGATCTGCGCGGTCGTGAGCCGGGCGGCCTGGGCCGGGGTCGGCGCCTTGGCCAACAGTTCCAGAGCATCGGCGGCATCAAGATCATCGAAGGCGACCAGCGCCGCCGGGAAGTAATCCCGTAGCGCGTGCCGCAGCCGCTGCGTGTGGCGGGTCCGTTCCCAGATCAGCGTCTTGTGGGTCCGGGCCACGACCTTGATCGCCACGGCCAGCGTGCTGTCCCCGGCCACCGGTCGCAACTCGTGGGCATGAGTGCGGACCATGTCGGCCAACACATGCGCATCACCGGCATCACTCTTCGCACCGGAGACACCCAGCCGGTCCCGGAACCGGGCTGCTTGCAACGGGTTGACCGCGAACACCGTGTAATCAGCGGCGACCAACGCAGCCACCCACGGACCGCGGTCGGTCTCGATCCCGACCAACACCTCAACCTCGTCGGCATCCTCCCCGGCCAGTTGCCCGATCATCGTGTGCAGTCGTGCCATCCCGGCCACACCCTCAGGCAACCGGGCCCGGGCCAGCCGACGACCCGAACTGTCCATCACCTCCACATCGTGATGATCCTCGGCCCAGTCATCTCCCACGAACAATCGCAACGGTCCTCCAGGTTTCTCGACACCAACCAACCGGTCCAGCAGCCAGCAGGAGAACCATCAGCGACCTAATCAAACAGTGCTCACACCCAACAACCCGGCGGGCAACGACATCCCAGCAGCGATCACATTCTCCCGACCTACCGGCAAAGGGCACGATCTGTCGACAGGACTCAAACGTCCAGGCTCAAGAAGTGCTCACCCGCCAGTCGGCTACCAACCAGGAGTTTGCCCGATGACTCACTCCCAGAACTGATTAGGCTCAGGGAACGAACACCCTCACGTCCCAACCGGCCACCTGTCGCGATCTCTCTCGCCAGGACGCCTTGCCCGTCGCAGTGGCCGATTCCCTCCCGTACGAAGAGAAATCGCGACACTAGACGGAACGGGCGTTCGACTCGAACGTCATCAGCCCCAGGGCCTTCCATGCAGAGATCAACTTCTGATCGCCGGCCGCTGTCACCAGGTCATCGTCATTGAGCTGTTCCGCCGAGGCGCAGTGGACGGCGTCGTACCCCCGTAGCGGGAAACGGCGGGCCAGGATCGCCGCCCGCTCCACCACGATCTGATCGACCTCGACGACGTCGATCTCCCGCCAGAGCTCGTCCAACAACCGGAGAGTCGCGTCGAGTCCCTGCTCGGTCAATCGGCCCAGCCGCTGTGCCTGTGCTAGCGCTGCGGCAGCCTCCGCGTACAGGAGTCGGCTCGACACGACACTGTCCGCGTCGTCCCAGAACCGACGGCACAGTCCGCTGGTCGGCTCGGCGACGAGCAGGGGCACGAAGGCGGAGGTGTCGAGGTAGCCGATCATCGACGTTGGTCGCCGACCAGATCACTCGCTGTGCCGGTCGCCGGCACGGGATCGGGTGCCGGTCCCTTGCGCCGCCGAGCCGGCTCGACCCGGCCTTCGGCGCGTAACTGCTCCAACCGCGTCGGCCGGTCCACCGGGACGATGCGGGCGAACGGGCGGCCGTGATCAGTCACGGTGATCGTGTGTCCCGACCGGACCTCCGCCAGATGTCGACTCAGGGCATCTCTGAGTTCGCGAATCCCGATCTCCATGGGTTCCCTTCCTGTGGCCATTTTGTATACCTTGATTGTAGCCACCAGCGTGGGAAAGGACCTCGATCGCGATGCTGTTCACACTGTCAACCCTGCAGGGGCTCGAGGCCGGCAGGGTGGATCGGACGTTTCGGCGGTGGCGGGTGGTGCGGCCGAAGCCGGGGTCGCGGTTCACCACCCGGATCGGGCTGGTCGAAGTGATCAAGATCGAGAAGGTGGCCGAGGAGAAGCTGACCAAGACCGACGCGAAGCGGTCCGGCTTCGCCGACCTCCCGGCCCTGCTGAAGTGGACCCGGGCCAAGGGCGAGGGCGACCTCTACCGGATCAAGATCAAACTGGCCGGCCCCGACCCGCGGATCGCGCTGCGCCAGCAGGCTCTGCTGGAGCCCGACGACGTGGCGACGCTGCAGGCCAAGCTGGGGCGGATGGACCGGGCGGCCGCCCGGCCGTGGACCCGGCAGACGCTGGACCAGATCGACCGCCACCCCGGCATGGTCTCCACCGAACTCGCCGCCGAGCAGGGCGTGCCGCGGCCCGACTTCAAGCTCCGGGTCCGCCGGCTCAAGGCGCTCGGCCTGACCGAGAGTCTCGAGGTCGGCTACCGGCTGTCACCGCGGGGCGAGGCGTACCTGCGCGGAACGCCGACCGACTGACCGGTGTCAAGGGGTCGGTAGCACGGCGGCAACGGCACCGAGCTCGATCAAGGCTCCCGGGACGCCGATCCCGGCGACCAGCGCGGCGGTGACCAGGGGCGGCGCGCCGGCGCGGGCCAGCTTCGGCGCGATCGCGCCGTAGGCGGCCCGGAGGTCGACGTCGGCCTGGATGAAGACCGTCCAGGAGATGACGTCCGCGAGCGAGGCGCCGGCGGCGGCCAGCGCGGTGCCGGCGTTGTCGATCGCCCGGACGGCCTGCTCGGCGATGTCGGCCGAGACCACCGCTCCGGTCGCATCGACGCCGTTCTGGCCGCCGACGTAGATCATCGTCGCCTCCGGTGGGACGACCGCCACGTGACTGAAGGCGGGGTTTGCGACGAGTCCGGAGGGCTGCAGCAAGGTGATTTCCATGTCCCCATCGTTCCGGCAAACCCTGACAGAAACTGTCCGGGTAGGACGATAATCTCCGGCTATGACAGCGGCGACCGGCCGGCGGCTGGAGATCCTGACCCTGCTGCAGGCGCAGCCGGGCATCTCGGCCGGCGCACTCGCCCGCCGGCTCGGGGTCACCGAACGGACCGCCCGGCGCGACGTCGGTCTGCTGCGCGACCTCGGCTACCGGATCGAGGCGCATGCCGGACGGGCCGGCGGCTACTGGCTCGCCCCGGGCACCTCGACGCCGGCGCTGATGCTGAACGAGGACGAACTGCTCGCGGTCGCGCTCGGGCTGCGGTCGACGACCGGGGTGCCGAACGACGGCACGGCGGCCCTGACCGCACTGTCCAAGATCGCGGCGATCGTGCCGTCCCGGCTGCGGCACCGGCTCGGCGCGCTGTCCGGGATCGCGCACGCCGAGGCCGCCCGGCGCCCGGTCGACGGCGCCGTGCTGGTCGCGCTCGCGCTGGCCTGCCGGCAGCAGGAAGCGGTACGGATCCGCCGCCCGACCGACGACCACGCCCGGACCCTGCAGCCCTGGCAACTCGTGCAGACGGCGAACACCTGGTATCTGGTGGCGGCCGAGCGCGACGGGACCGAGTGGCGCACCTGGGCCCTGGACCGGATCGACTCGGTCGAGCTGATCGGCACCCGGGTTCCCGCGCCGGCGCCGCCCGAGGATGCCGTCGCCTTCGTCACCCGATCACTGGCTCGCGGCCGCCGGCATCACCTCCGGTTGCGGGTGCAGGCACCGGTCGCCGTGGTCCGCCGGAAGGTCCCGGCCACGGTCGCGGAGGTGATCGAGGCCGACGACGGCTGCGAGCTGCGGCTGGCCACCGACGAGTTGCCCGGTGCCGCCCGCTGGGTCGTCTCCCTCGGCCTCGACGTCGAGGTGATCGAACCCGACGAACTGCGCGTCCAGCTCGCCGAACTCGGCAGCCACCTCACCGAGCGGTACGGCCGGTGATCATCACCACCCGGAGGAGCTATCTGCCGCCGGGCCAGGGGTCAGATCAGGCCCTGATTCTGCAGCCACTCCTCGGCGACATCACGCTCGGACTCGGCCTCCAGGTCGACCTTGCCGTTGAGCTCCATCATCACCTCGGCGGTCAGCTTCTCGTTGATCGGGCCCATGATCTCGGCGATCGCCGGATATTGATCAAGGGTCTCCTGGCGCAGTGTGACGCAGCCCAGGTATTCGATGAAGAAGTTCTGGTCGTCCTCCAGCACCTTGAGGTCGTTCGCCTTGATCCGGGCCTCGGTGGTGGTCACCTCGCCGAAGGCGCAGTCCTTGCCGACCTGCGCGTAGACCAGGCTCAGGTCGAGCTCGGTGACGCCGCTGAACTTGAAGCCGTAGGCCTTCTGCACACCGGGCAGGCCGTCGTCGCGGTTGATGAACTCGCTGGCCGCGCAGACCTTGCTGGTGTCCGGATTCTGCTTGATGTAGGCGGCGGCGTCGCTGAGCGTGTTGAGGTTGTTGTCGGTGGCGAACTGGTTCTTCACCGCGATCCCGTACGCGTTCTCGAACGGTGCCGGCTTCAGCCAGGCGACCCCGTTCTTGGCATCGGCCGCCTTGACCTGCTCGTAGAGATCCTCCGGCACCTCGGTCGGGGAGTTGCCGAGGATGTTGACCCAACCGGTGCCGGTGTAGTCCCAGTAGAGATCGATCTGCTTGCTGATCAGTGCCTCGCGGACGGTGGCGCTGCCGGAGATCCCGGTCTTGTCGACCGTCTTGGCGCCCGCGTTCTCCAGGGCCACCGCGGCCAGCTGGCCGAGCACCTTCGACTCGGTGAACTCCTTGGATCCAATGGTGATCGTGGCGCCGGACAGCGCACCCGAGCCGCCCGGCCCGGCCGGCTGCTGCCCGCCGCTGCAGCCGGCCAGCAGGCCGGCGGCGGTGATCATCGCGACAGTGATCGTCGCCAGTGCCCTCAGTTTCATCGGTTCTCCTTGGTTCATCCGGGCTTCACATCGGTCAGGTCGTAACGGGGTGCGCGGCCTCAGAGGCCGGCGGGTCGGAGCAGATCCTCGGCCACGCCGGCGAGATAGTCGATCAACAGGGCCAGCACCGCGGTCAGCACGGCACCGACGATCTGGATCAGCAACCGGTTGGTGGTCATGCCGGCGATGATGATCCGGCCCAACCCGCCGGCGTTGATATAGGCGGCCAGAGTGGCCGTGCCGACGTTGATCACCAGGGCGGTACGGACTCCGGCCAGGATGATCGGCACCGACAGCGGCAGCTCGATCCCGAACAGCACCTGGGTCGAGGACAGTCCCATCCCGCGGCCGGATTCGAGCACCGCCGGATCGACCTGTTGCAGCCCGACGATCGTGTTCAACATCACCGGGATGATCGCGTAGATCACCAGGCCGACCATCGCCGCGCCGAAGCCGAGGAAGGCGAAGCCGACCGCGAGCAGCACCAGGATGCCGATCGTCGGCACGGCCTGGCCGAGGTTGAGCAGGCCGATCAGGAACGGCCGGATCACCCGCAACCCGCGGCGGGAGAACAGGATGCCCAGCGGGATCGCGATCAGCACCACCAGCACGGTCGAGGCGAACGTCAACTGCACGTGCTCCCAGACCGCCGCCAGCAGATTCGGGGTCTCCAGGGTCCTGGCCTCGATCGTGTCCTTGGGGGAGAACGCGATCAACAACGCGATCCCGGCGCAGACGATGATCAACACGATCGGCCGGATCAGGTAGCCGGCGACGCTGCGCCGCCCGGTCGAAACCCCGACGGTCGGCGGGGTCAGCCTCGCGGTGGCACTCGGGGTCGCGGCGCTCATCGCAGGTCGCTCCCGGAAGCCGGCTGCTCGGCAGGCTCGGCCTCCTCGGTCCGCCCGGCCTCCTGCTCCATCGCGAGTCGGGACCGCTGGTCGGCCTCCCGGCGCATGGTCCGAATCGTCTCGTTGATCTGGTCGATGTCCACGATGCCCTGGTAGGCGCCTTGATCATCGACGACCACCGCGGTCGCGTAGTTGGCGACGACCATCTCGTTCAGCACATCGTGCAGGGTGGCGTGCCGACGGACCACCGCCTCCGGCTCCTGGCCGATCTGATCCAGCGGCCGGCCGTCACCCCGGCGCAGGTCGGTGGCGTTGATCCAGCGGAGCGGTTTCCGGTCCTCGCTGAGGACGAGCAGACAGGTCTGCTCCGAACGCCGGACCAGGTCCATCGCCGCGACCGGATTCGTGTCGGGGGTGACGGTGGGCCAGGTGCCCAACTCGATGTCGGCGACCCGACGCAGGTGCAGGCCCTTGAGCGCCGCTCCGCCGCCGATGAAGTCGGCGACGAATTCGTTCGCCGGCGCGGTCAGGATCTGCTCCGGGGTGTCGAACTGGGCGATCTGCGATCCCTCCTGCAGGATCGCGATCCGGTCGCCCATCTTGATCGCTTCGTCGATGTCATGGGTGACGAAGACGATCGTCTTGCGCACCTCCGCCTGCAGCCGCAGGAACTCGTTCTGCAGTCGGTCCCGGGTGATCGGGTCGAGCGCGCCGAACGGCTCGTCCATCAGCATCACCTGCGGATCACCGCCGAGCGCCCGGGCCACCCCGATCCGCTGCGCCTGCCCACCGGACAGGTGCTTGGGATAGCGGTCGCGGTATGTCTCCGGGTCGATGTTGACCAGTTGCAGCAACTCATCCACCCGGGCCTTGATCCGGGCCTGGTCCCAGCCCAGCAGTTTGGGCACGGTGGCGATGTTCTGGGCCAGCGTCCGGTGCGGGAACAGACCGGTCTGCTGGATCACGTAGCCGATCCGGCGGCGCAACTGGTCCGGATCGGTCCGGGTCACGTCGACGCCGTCCAAGATGATCCGGCCACCGCTGGGCTCGATGATCCGGTTGATCATCTTCATCGTGGTCGTCTTGCCGCAGCCCGATGGGCCGACCAAGATCACGATCTCGCCCTCGTAGACGTCCAGGGTCAAGGAATCGACCGCCGGCGACTTCGAGCCGGGGTAGATCTTGGTCAGGCCTTCCAGCCTGATCGTCACGGGCCGCTCCGACTGCTGCGGTACGCCCTCGTCGGTCCCCTGGGGTGCGGTCATCGAATTCCCTTCGACGTGGTCAGGACCCGGAGCAGGTTGAAGGCCAGGTCGTACAAGATCGCGACGATCATCACGCCGAGGATCCCGGCCAGGACGACGTGGACGGCGATCGGGGTGCCGACCCGGGCCAGGCCCTGGGAGAAGATCAACTCGCCGTAGCCCGGGCCGAGCACGACGTTGCCGATCGCCGCGATCCCGATCAAGATCAGCGTGGTGACCCGGATCCCGGTGATGATCACCGGCCAGGCCAGCGGCAACTCGATCGTGATCAACTGGCGGCTCCGGCTCATCCCCATTGCGCGCGCCGACTCGACCACGCTCGGGTCGACCGACCGCAGCCCGGCGATGGTGTTGCGCAGGATCGGCAGCAGCCCGTACATCGTCAGGGCCAGCACGACCGGCACCGGGCCGAGCCCGAACGGACCCATGAACAGCACGAACAACGCGAACGACGGGATGGTCAACGTGATGCCGGCCGCGGCCAGCACCACCTCCCGGGCCCGCCGGGTGCGATAGACGGCGATGCCGAGAGAAATGCCGATGATCGAGGACAGCGCGACGGCGATCGCCACTATCGCGACGTGTTGGAGACCCAACTCCACCATGTCGTCGCTACGCCTGATCAGGAACTCGAAGAAGTTCAGAGCTCCGCCCCGCCTTCGCTAGCCATTGCTCCCTTCCTACACGATCGTTCCGGTCGGCGCACCTCGATGATTGCCGCAGCAGAGTTTGTGCAGCCATTCACAAGCTCGTAGAGTTGGCGGAAGTTCGAAGGAGTGATGTGCCGACAACACCGCACCCGAAATCGGCCGACCGGCCGGCCGCGGAGAGCATGTCGGCAGGCATCCCGGACGCGACGATCGCGCGCCTTCCGGTCTATCTCCGAGTGCTCAACGCGTTGGCCGAGAGCGGCGTCGAGACGGTCAGCAGCGGCGCGCTGGCCCAGGCGGCGGGCGTCAATTCGGCCCAGCTGCGCAAGGATCTGTCCTACCTCGGCTCCTACGGCACCCGCGGCGTCGGCTACGGCGTGGACTACCTGCGGGTGCAGATCGGCCGGGAGGTCGGCTCGGCCCACGAGTGGCCGGTGCTGATCGTCGGCATCGGCAACCTGGGCACCGCGCTCGCCAACTATTCCGGGTTCTACTCCCGGGGATTCCGGGTGGTCGGCCTGGTCGACCCGTCGCCGCAGCTGATCGGCCGGGAGATCCACGGCCTGGCGATCTCCGACCTGGTCGACCTGGAGAAGGTGGTCCGCGGCACCGGCGCCGTGATCGCGGTGATCGCCACTCCGGCGGAGGCCGCCCAGGCCATCGCGGACCGACTGGTGGCCGCCGGCGTGACCAGCATCCTCAACTTCGCGGCCACCGTGCTCGGCGTCCCCGAAGGCGTCACCGTGCGTAAGGTCGACTTGGGCCAGGAATTGCACATCCTCGCCTACCACGAGCAACGTAAGTCCGAGTCGGCGGCAGCCGGCCGCAAGTCCGAGTCGGCGGCCGTCGGGCGCAAGACGGAGATCCGGGCGTCGAGGAAGGGTAAGTCGTGAGCATCCTGGTGGTCGGCGTCTCGCACAAGACGACCTCGATCGAGCGGCTGTCCCGGATCGCCCTGGACGCGCCGGCCGCGGCCAAGCTGACCGACGCGCTGGTCGCCGGCGTCCATCTGGACGAGGCGGTGGTGCTGTCCACCTGCAACCGGACCGAGGTGTACGCCTCGGTGTCCCGGTTCCACGGCGGCCTGGACGAGGTGACCGCCGAGCTCTCCGCGGTCGCCGGGATCGGGGTCGAGGAGCTGCGGGACGAGTGCGCCGTCTACTTCGACGAGGGCGCGGTCGCGCACGCGTTCGCGGTGGCCGCCGGCCTGGAGTCGATGGTGGTCGGCGAGAGCCAGATCCTGGGTCAGTTGCGGCTCGCGCTGTCCGCGGCGCAGCGGCAGGGCACCGCCGGCAGCACGCTGAACGCGTTGTTCCAGCAGGCCCTGCGGGTCGGCAAGCGGGTGCAGACCGAGACCGCGATCGGCGCCGCCGGCCGCTCCCTGGTGACCGCTGCGTACGAGGCGCTGGCCGAGGACTTCGGCTCCCTCGAGGGGGCCCGGATGGTCGTCGTCGGCGCCGGGTCGATGGCCGGCCTGGCGGCCCGTACAGCGGCCGCTCAGGGCGCGCAGCTGACCATCGTCAACCGGACCAAGGCCAAGGCCGACCGGCTGGCCGAGGCCGTCGCCGGCACCGCGGTGCCACTGGCCCAGCTCGCCCGGGCGCTGGCCGGTGCCGACGTGCTGCTCACCTGCACCGGCGGCCGGGACCTGAGGATCGGCGCGGCGCAGCTCGCCGGCACCGGCATCCGGACCGTGATCGACCTGGCCGTGCCGTCCGACGTCGACCCGTCCGTCGCCGCGACCGGGATCTCGGTGATCGACATCGCCCGGCTCGGCGACCGGCTGAAGGACGAGCAACAGGACGGGGCCGATGCCGCCGCCGAGCTGGTCCGGAGCGAGGTGGCCGACTTCCTCGGCGCCCGCCGCGCGGCCCAGGTCGCGCCCACCGTGGTCGCGCTGCGCACCATGGCGACCGAGGTGATGGCCGCCGAGCTGGACCGGCTGGACGCGCGGCTGCCGGAGCTGGGCGAGCGGGAACGACAGGAGATCCACCGGTCGGTCCGCCGGGTGGTGGACAAGCTGCTGCACGCGCCGACCGTCCGGGTCCAGGCGCTCGCCTCCGATGGTGAGTCGGTGGACTACGCGGCCGTACTGCGGGAGCTGTTCGCGCTCGATCCGCAGACCGTGGCCGCCGTGATGAAGCCCGAGGTACGGCCATGAGCAGCGGTGAATCCGTCGGGTCCGTTCGCGGAGCGGGCGGGGGATCCCAAGGGGGTCGTCCCCCTCCGCAGTTCAACACTGTCGGTGACGTCGTCCGGATCGGCGCCCGGACCTCGCCGCTGTCCCGGGCGCAGGCCGACTGGGTGGCCGCCCGGCTGGCGGCGCTGGGCGTCGACAGCGAGTTCGTCGGCGTCACCACTACCGGCGACGTGGACCGGCGCGAGCTGACCCAGATCGGCGGCACCGGCATCTTCGCCACCAAGGTCCGGGAGGCGCTGCTGGACGGCACCATCGACCTGGCCGTGCACTCGCTCAAGGATCTGCCCACCGCGCCGGTGCCCGGGCTGCGGTTGGCCGCCATCCCGGTCCGCGAGGACACCCGGGACGTGCTGATCGGCTGCCGGCTGGCCGACCTGGCCGCCCCCCGGGACGAGTCGCTGCGGATCGGCACCGGCGCCCCGCGCCGCGCGATCCAGCTGATCGACCACGTCCGCGCCGCCGGCCGGGAGGTCGAGACGGTGCCGATCCGGGGCAACGTCGACACCCGGTTGGGGTTGGTGCGCGCCGGCAAGGTCGACGCGGTCGTGCTGGCCGCCGCCGGGCTGAAGCGGCTCGGCCTGCTGCCCGACCCGGTCCCGGCCGAGCACGAGGGCTTCGAGGTGGCCAGTCTGCCGGCCGCGATCCTGGCCGAGGACCTGATGCTGCCGGCGCCGGGACAGGGCGCCCTGGCGCTCGAGATCGCCGAGACGCTGACCCCCGAACTGACCGCGGCGATCGAGGCCGTCAACGATCCGGTCGCCGCCGCCGAGACCCGTACCGAACGGGCCTTCCTGGCCAGGCTGGAGGCGGGTTGTACCGCTCCGGTGGGTGCCCGTGCAAAAGTCAAATCGGTCCATGGTAAAAGACTCGATTTGACTCTGACCACGGTAATTGGGAGAACCTTAGTGAGCAACCCGCCAGAGTCGATCGGAGACGGTTCCGTCCTGCGGGTGGAAACGAGTGGTTCCGTCGATGATTCCTTCGACGAGCTAGTGCGTTTCGCAAGCGCTGTCGCCGATCGCGCCCTGGATGAGTTGAGAAGTACCGCCCAGCACTCGGCGCGCCGGACGCGGCGAGGCTGAAACAACAGAACGCGAGATATGCCGTGAGCACTACGTCGGTCCGAAAGTCGTCACGTCAGTCTGCCCAAGCACCCACCGCCCCGTCACCCCGGGGTCGGGTGATCTTCGTCGGAACCGGGCCCGGCGATCCCGACCTGCTCACCCTCGGAGCGATCGCCGCCCTCGCCGACGCGGGCGCGGTGATCCTGGACTCCGAGCAGCAGCAGGAGATCCTGCAACATCCGGCGATCACGCTGAGCCCCGACGTCGAGGTCTCCACCCTCGGCCCGTCCGAGGCCGGCAAGCCGTTGACCCCGTCCGCGCGGGCCAAGCTGGTGCTCAAGCACGCCACCGCCGGTGCCCGGGTGGTGCGGCTGGTGGCCGGTGATCCGTTCCTGGACAACGGGGTGGCCGACGAGGCCGCGGCCTGCGTCCGCGGCGGGATCGACTTCGAGGTGGTGCCGGGCGTCTCCCGGCTGACCGCGGTGCCCGAGTACGCCGGCGTCGACCTCAACCACGGCGGCGGGGTGCACTTCGTCTCGGCCCCCGACGGCCGGTTCACCAAGACCGCGACCGCGCAGTGGGCGGCGGCCGCCACCCTGGTGGTCAGCACCAAGGCCGCCGTCGTCGGTGACCTGGCCGCAGCGGCGATTGCAGCCGGCCGGCCGGAGAGCGATCCGGCGCTGATCACGCTGCACGGCGGCAGCACCGAGCAGACCAGCCTGCCGACCACGCTGGCCGAGCTACCGGCGACGCTGAAGACCTCCCGGGCCCGCGGCACCGATCCGGTGCACGTCGTGCTCGGCGTCGCGGTGGAGCAGCGGGACCAGCTCAGCTGGTACGAGAGCAAGCCGCTGTTCGGCTGGCGGGTGCTGGTGCCGCGGACCAAGGACCAGGCGGCGCCGATGGTGGCCCGGCTCCGGACCTACGGGGCGCACAGCGAGGAGGTGCCGACCATCTCGGTCGAGCCGCCGCGCAGTCCGTTGCAGATGGACAAGGCGATCCGCGGCCTGGTCGAGGGCCGCTACGAATGGGTGGCGTTCACCTCGGTCAACGCCGTCCGCGCCGTGAAGGAGAAGTTCGCCGAGTACGGCCTGGACGCCCGCGCGTTCTCCGGGCTGAAGGTCGCCGCGGTCGGCGAGGTCACCTCGAAGGCGCTGCAGGCGTGGGGGATCGAGCCGGACCTGGTGCCGAGCGGTGAGCAGTCCGCCGCCGGCCTGGCCGCCGAGTTCCCGCCCTACGACGACGTGCTGGATCCGATCAATCGGGTCTTTCTGCCCCGGGCCGACATCGCCACCGAAACCCTGGCCGCGGCGCTGGTCGAGCTCGGCTGGGAGGTGGAGGACGTGACCGCGTACCGGACCGTGCGGGCCGCGCCACCACCCGCCGCGATCCGCGAGGCGATCAAGACCGGTCGGTTCGACGCGGTCGTCTTCACCTCGTCCTCGACGGTGCGCAACCTGGTCGGCATCGCCGGCAAGCCGCACGCCAGCACGGTCGTCGCCGCGATCGGCCCGGCCACCGCCAAGACCTGCGCCGAGCACGGGCTGCGGGTCGACGTGATGGCCGCCAAGCCGAGCGCGGTCGACCTGGCCGACGCGCTGGCCGCCTTCGCGGCCGAGCGCCGCGACGCTCTGCTCGCCGCCGGCGACCCGGTCCTCCGCCCGTCCCAGCGCAAGACCAACAGCAGGCGCCGCTCATGAAAACCGCCGACCCGTCACATCCGCGGCCCTTTTCGCGGCGTGTCGAAGCGGATGTGACGTCTCGGCATGAGGGGGAGGGCCCGGCCGATCGGCTGAGTCCCTCCGGCGTCCGGCGGCCGCTCACCCAGCGGCCGCGGCGACTCCGGACCAACCCGGCGATGCGCGAGCTGGTCCGGGAGACCACGGTGGAGCCGCGGCAGTTGGTGCTGCCGCTGTTCGTCGGCGAGGGACTGACCGAGCAGCGGCCGATCTCGTCCATGCCCGGCGTCGTCCAGCACACGCTGGACACGCTCCGGGCGACGGTCGCCGAGGCCGCCGAGTCCGGGTTGGGCGGCGTGATGCTGTTCGGCGTCCCCGAGCACAAGGACGCGACCGGCTCCGGGGCGCTGGCCGAGGACGGCATCCTCAACGTCGCCATCCGGGCCGTGGCCGAGGAGGTCGGCGACGACTGTTTGATCATGACCGACGTCTGCCTGGACGAGTTCACCGATCACGGCCACTGCGGCGTGCTCACCGCCGACGGCGTGGTGGACAACGACGCGACCGTCGAGCTGTACGCCGAGATGGCCGTGCTGCACGCGGAAGCGGGCGCGCACGTCGTCGCGCCGAGCGGGATGATGGACGGTCAGGTCGGCGCGATCCGGTCCGCGCTGGATGTCGCCGGGCACCAGCAGACGGCGATCCTGGCCTACGCGGTGAAATACGCCTCGGCCTTCTATGGCCCGTTCCGGGAGGCCGTTTCCTCTTCCCTGCAAGGGGATCGCAAGACCTATCAGCAGGATCCGGCCAACGTCCGGGAGGCGCTTCGCGAACTCGCGCTGGACGAGGCCGAGGGCGCCGACATCGTGATGGTGAAGCCCGCGCTGAGCTACCTCGACGTGATCCGCGCGGTCCGGGAGGCGACCAACCTGCCGGTCGCCGCCTACAACGTGTCCGGCGAGTTCGCGATGGTCGAGGCGGCCGCCGCGCAGGGCTGGATCGACCGGGACGCGGCCGTGGCCGAGGTGCTGACCTCGATCCGCCGTGCCGGCGCCGACCTGATCTTGACCTACTGGGCGCTGGAACGGGCCCGGACCCGGCGATGACGACCCTGCACCGCTCGGCAACGGCCTCCGCGTCGGCGTTCGAGGCCGCCAAGCAGGTCACGCCGGGTGGCGTGAACTCCCCGGTCCGCGCCTTCGCCGCGGTCGGCGGCACGCCACGGTTCATCGCCTCGGCGTCCGGTGCGTACCTGACCGATCTCGACGGCAACGACTACGTCGACCTGATCTGCTCCTGGGGCCCGATGCTGCTCGGCCACGCGCACCCCGAGGTGCTGGCCGCCGTGCAGCGGGCGGCCCAGCACGGCACCTCGTACGGCGCACCGACGCTGGCCGAGGTCGACCTGGCCGCCGCGATCATCGACCGGACCCCGGTGGAGCAGGTGCGGCTGGTCAACTCCGGCACCGAGGCCACCATGACGGTCCTCCGGCTGGCCCGTGGGATCACCGGCCGAAACAAGATCATCAAGTTCGCCGGCTGCTACCACGGCCATGTCGACGCCCTGCTGGCGGCGGCCGGCTCGGGGGTGGCCACGCTGGCCCTGCCGGGCACGCCCGGCGTCACCGCCGCGACCACGGCGGACACGATCGTGCTGCCGTACAACGACCGCGCGGCGGTCCGCGAGGCCTTCTCGAGCTACGATGATCAGATCGCCGCGGTGATCAGCGAGTCCGCGCCGGGCAACATGGGCGTGATCGATCCCGGCGTCGAGGACGGCGTCGGGTTCAACGCGTTCCTGCGCGACACAGCCCATGATCACGACGCGTTGTTGATCTTGGACGAGGTGATGACCGGGTTCCGGGTCAGCCGGTCCGGTCAGTACGGCCGGGACGGCGTGGCCGGCGACCTGGTCACCTTCGGCAAGGTGATGGGCGGCGGGTTTCCGGCGGCGGCGTTCGGCGGCCCGGCCGAGCTGATGAGCCACCTGGCGCCGGTCGGCGGCGTCTACCAGGCCGGGACCCTGTCCGGGAACCCGGTGGCCACCGCCGCCGGCCTGGCCACGCTGCGGCTGGCCACCGACGACGTCTACACCATGATCAACGAGACCTCGGCCCGGTTGCAGCAGGAGGTCTCGGCCGCCCTGGCCGCGGCCGGCGTGCCGCACGTGATCAACGCGGCCGGCAACCTGTTCAGCGTCTTCTTTGCGCCCGAGGGCCGAACCGCGGTGATCGACTACGCCGGTGCGCAGACCCAGTCGACCAAGGCCTACGCGGCGTTCTTCCATGCCATGTTGGATCGTGGCGTCTATCTGCCGCCGAGTGCGTACGAGGCCTGGTTCCTGTCCGCCGCCCACGATGACGACGCGATCGACCGGATCGTCGCGGCCCTGCCGGCCGCGGCGGCAGCAGCTGCGGAGGAGTTGTAGTGCCGATGACCACGATCGTCCACCTGCTGCGGCACGGTGAGGTGCACAACCCCGAGGGTGTGCTCTACGGGCGGCTGCCCGGCTATCACCTGTCCGACCGGGGGCGGCAGATGGCGACCCGGGTGGCCGAGACACTACGCGACCACGACATCGTGCACCTGCGCTGCTCGCCACTGGAGCGGGCCCAGGAGACGATGCAGCCGCAGCTGGAGTTCCACGACCTGCCGGTGATCACCGACGGCCGGGTGATCGAGGCGGAGAACCATCTCGAGGGCAGCGTCGTGTCGTTCGGTCTGTCCGTCTTCCGGAACAAGCGCAACGCGCTGCGCAACCCGCGGAACTGGCTGCTGTTCCGCAACCCGCTACGGCCGACCTGGGGCGAGCGTTACCCGGAGATCGTGGCCCGGATGCGGCTCGCGGTGCGGGACGCGGCTGAGGCCGCGGCCGGCCACGAGGCCTTGATCGTCTCCCACCAGTTGCCGATCTGGATGGCCCGCAGCGACGTGGAGGGGCGCCGGCTAGCGCACGATCCGCGGCACCGCCAGTGCACCCTGGCCAGCCTGACCTCGATCACCTTCATCGACGGCCGGGTCACCGGAGTCCGGTACAGCGAACCGGCCAAGGACCTGCTGCCGACCCGACGTAGCGAGAAGTTCGTCGCCGGTGCGTAAGCCGCTGATCCTGCTGGTGGCAGCGGTGGTCCTGATGATCACCGGCTGCAGTGCGAACACGGCCGACGAGCCGACCCGGTCCAGCGGCGAGAACGGCTACGTCGGCGTGCAGCGGCAGCTGACCCAGATCCCTCCGGCCGACCGGAAGCCGGCGCCGACGGTGTCCGGGCCCGAGCTGGGCACCGACAAGACGATCTCCGCGGCCGACTACGCCGGCCGGGTGACCGTGATCAACGTCTGGGGCTCGTGGTGCCCGCCGTGCCGCAAGGAGGCGCCGGACCTGCAGGCGGCGAGCGTGCGGACCAAGGACAAGGCCCAGTTCATCGGCATCACCACCAAGGATGCGACCCCGGCGGCGCCGTTGGCGTTCAACCGGGCGAACAAGATCACCTATCCGAGCATCTTCGACCCGGACGGCGCGACCCTGCTCACCTTCGCCCGCGATCTCCCGCCGTCGGCGATCCCGTCGACCTTGATCATCGACAGCGACGGCCGGGTCGCGGTCCGGGTCCTCGGCCCGATCACCGAATCCACCCTGGTCGCCATGATCGACGACGTGGCGAGCGGGAAATAGCGTCGGAGATGATCGGCCTCGATCTCGGCAGTTGGGTCTCGTCCGCGATGGGCGGCTCGATGCTGATCGCGATCCCGGTGGCACTCGCCGCCGGCCTGGTCTCGTTCTTCTCACCCTGTGTTGTGCCGCTGGTGCCGGGCTACCTCGCCTACGCCTCGGGCCTCGCCGGCGCCGACGTGGTGGCGGGGCGCGGCCGGCGCCGGCTGGTCGCCGGGGCCGTCCTGTTCGTGCTCGGCATCGCCGTCGTCTACGTGATCATCGGCGCCGTGGTCGGCTCGGTCGGCGTGGCCCTGCTGCAGCACCAGGCGATGATCAACCGGGTGCTCGGCGTCGGCGTGATCGTGCTGGGCCTGATCTTCCTCGGGCTGCCGTTCGGCCGGCGCGAGCTGCGCACCGACTGGCGGCCCCGGGTCGGGGTGGCCGCCGCCCCGCTGCTCGGTGGCGTGTTCGCGCTCGGCTGGACGCCGTGCATCGGTCCGGCGCTCGGCGCGGTCCTGACTCTGGCCTACAACGAGGCGACGGCGGTCCGCGGCGCCGTGCTCACCTTCGTCTTCACCCTCGGTCTCGGGTTGCCGTTCATCGCGGCGGCGCTGGCGTACCACTGGCTGGCCCGGGTGATCGCCGTCGCGCGCCGGCACCGGTTGCTGATCATGCGGATCGGTGGCGTACTGATGATCATGGTCGGAGTCGCGATGGTGACCGGAGTCTGGGAATTGATCAACAACTGGTTGCGGCAGTGGTCCGCCGGGTTCCTGCCGGTGATCTGACGTGCCGCCGACCAAGGACCAGGAGAAGCGCCGGGACGCGGCTGCCCTCGGACCGGTAGAGCTGCTCCGCTGGGGCTGGACCCAGCTGACCTCGATGCGCACCGCTCTGGTGCTGCTGTTCACCCTCGCGGTCGCCGCGATCCCGGGCTCACTGGTGCCGCAGCGCTCGGTGTCGCCGGTCGGGGTCAGCGACTTCATCGCAGCGAACCCGACGCTGGCCCCGATCTATGACCGGATCGGCATGTTCAACGTCTACACCTCGGTCTGGTTCTCCGCGATCTATTTGTTGCTGTTCGTGTCGTTGGTCGGCTGCATCCTGCCGCGCACCGCGACCTTCCTCCGGGCCCTGCGGGCCGAGCCGCCGCGGACGCCGCGGCAGCTGTCCCGGCTGCCGGTCTTCGTCAGGAATACGCTCCCGGAGCCTGTCGGAGGGGCCGCGGACGACGACACCAGCCAGGCGGTCGCCGTACTGGATCGGGCCGAGGAGAAGCTGCGGAAGGCCCACTACCGGGTGCTCCGGGACGACGACGCGGTCCGGGCCGAGCGCGGCTACCTGCGCGAGGCCGGCAACGTGATCTTCCACATCAGCCTGGTCTTCCTGCTGGTCGGCGTCGCCGTCGGCGGGCTGTTCGGCTTCCGCGGCAGCAGCCTGGTGCTGACCGGGCAGGGTTTCTCCAACAATCTGACCCAGTACGACGATCTCAGCGCCGGCGCGGCGTTCAGCGACGGGATGCTGCAGCCGTTCACCGTCCGGGTGAAGGAATTCGAGGCCCAGTTCGAGACCGGGCAGGTGCAGACCGGCGCCGCCCGGGTGTTCCAGGCCCTGGTCGAGGTGACCGAGCCAGGCCGCGAGCCGCGGACCCAGTTGCTGGAGGTGAATCATCCGCTGACGATCGGCTCCACCTCGGTGCACCTGATCGCGCACGGCTACGCGCCGATCGTCACGATCCTGGACGGCAACGGCGACCTCGCCTTCTCGGGTCCAGTTGCGTTCCTGCCGCAGGACGGCAACTTCTCCTCGGCCGGCTCGATCAAGGCGACGGACGCGCGGCCGGAGCGGCTGGCCTTTCAGGGCTTCTTCCTGCCCACCGCGGTGGTCGACCAGCAGGGCCCTCGCTCGGTCTTCCCGGACGCGGTCGACCCGGCCCTGTTCCTGAACGCCTGGTCCGGCCCGCCCAAGGTCGAGACCGGCGAGCAGGAGAACGTCTACACGCTGGACACCCGCGGACTGACCCAGATCCGCGACGCCAAGGGCGAACCGGTCCGGCTCCAACTGCGGCCCGGTCAGTCGATCGAGCTGCCCGGCGGCAACGGCACGATCCGGATGGACGGCTGGACCCGCTGGGTGAAGCTGCAGATCAGCGAAACCCCCGGCCTGCCGCTGACCCTCGCCTCGGTCCTGCTCGCCGTCACCGGCCTCTGCCTGTCCCTGTTCATCCGCCCCCGCCGGATCTGGGTCCGGACCCGTACCGCCGACGACGGGACGACCACCCTCGAGGTCGGCGGCCTGGACCGCGCCGGCACCCGTACCGGCTTGGAGGACGACCTCGCCACCCTCGCCAACGACCTCGCCGGCGAGCCGGAGAAGGTCCCCGTTTCCTGATCGGTCCACTGGCACGTGCGGAGTTGGGGCGAGGTCCTGGGTGGGCGTTTCTCGCCACAGGTAGAGGAAATGCGCGTTGGGCGAGGTGTTGGGTGGGGCGTTTGTCGGCAGAGGTAGAGAAATGCGCGTTGGGCGGGATCTAGGTGAGGCGTTCGCCGCCGGTAGCGAAGCGTGGGTCGGGTTGGCACGATCTTGAGCGGTGCAGCGCCCGGAAGTGCAAAAATCGGCTCGAGGTCGGCGCGTGCCTCGGCTCGTGCCGAGCGGTGCGGCCTGTCGGCCGTGGAAACGCGCCAAGGACGGGCGGGTGGTGCGGGCTCGCCTATCGCGCCCGGCCGCCGATCTGTGCCGCGGCTGGTCGCGTTGCTCGGTTTCGGCCGGCCGTGAGTCCGTGGCCTCCCGCCCAGGAGGTTGCTGGTTTGCGCTCTCTGGATGGACGCGTTGGCCGCCCCTTGAGGCCAGAAGTCGTGGTCAGCGCGTCCACTCGACGACAGCGAGCTGGGCGAATGTCGCGAGCGCCCTGGAATCCGACCGGCAGTCGGTCCGAGGTGGCGGCCGGTGCGGCGTGTCGCGGGTCGCGCCCGCGGCTGGAGGTCGAATTCCAGGGAAGCTCAGCGCTTGCGCCAGGGCCGGTGAACCAACCCGGCGCGGAGCAACCGGGGATCCTTGCACGACTTCAAGTCGCGCGGCGCCCAGCCCGCCGATATCGGGTTCGAGATCGGCGCGTGCCTCCGTCGGCGGGCTGATTCGGCGGTCGGCTGCGGGAGCGGAGGTCGCGGCGACCCTACCGCGCCCTACCGCCCCAAAGACCCCAAAATGGACGCCCGAGGAAACCGAACCGAGGCTCCCTGAGCCTGTCGAAGGGCACGCCTCCAGAACACCCGACAGTCTCCGGGCCCGCCTTCGACAAGGCTCAGGGAACGAACCGGGCTAGTGCCCCTTACGGTCCGACCGGAGGTCGGCCTTGCCGAGGGTGCTGACGCCGGGCGGCTCCACAGTCCAGTCCGGATGGTTCGGCATCGGTGGCGTCTTGGTGCCGTAGAGCCAGTCCTCCAGGAACGGCCGTACGCTCTCGTCGCCGGAGACCTTGGCAGCCAGGTCGATGTACTGCTCGGTGCTCAGGGTCCGGTCGCGGTGGCGGCGCAGGACGGCGTGCTCGATCTCGGCGAACTTCCCCTCGCCGAGCTTCTCCCACAGTGCGTAGAGCACCAGCACGCCGCCGGTGTAGCGCTGGTTGTCGAACAGGTTCTGGGCGTTCGGCTTCGCTACCGGGCCGGAGGACGCGCGCCACTGGTCGCCCTTGCCGTAGGTGTATTTCATCCGCTGTTCCATCGAGGTGAAGCCGCTGGAGTCCGGCCAGCCGCGCTCGTAGCGGTAGAGCAGGCCGTAGTAGTCGGCGTGGCCCTCGTTCAGCCACAGATCGCTCCAGCTGGCCGGTGTGACGCTGTTGCCGAACCAGTTGTGCACCAGCTCGTGCATCATGTGCGAGCCGATCTTGTCCTCGGGCTGCTTCAGGTAGTTGGGCTTGTAGAGGGTCAGCGTCTGGGTCTCCAGCCCGGTGAAGTCGAAGGCGTCCGGGTTGTCGGTGTTCGCCGGCATGATGCCGTACGCCTCGAGCGGGAACTCGCCCAGCCGCTCCCGGATCCAGTCCAGCTGCCCGGCGGTGAGCTTCAGCGCGGCCTCGGAGTCGGCCAGCCGACCGGTCGGTACGACATCGCGCAGCTCGGCCCCGTCGACCCGGCCGCGGTCGACCACGGTGAAGTCGCCGACGGCGGCCTGCAGCAGCTCGGTCGCCATCGGATAGCGGGTCAGGTAGGTCGAAGTGGTGCTGCCGTCGTCGTTGGTCCGGTCGGTCAGGTGCTTGCCGGAGGCGACGCCGATGGTGCCCTCGGGCGCGGTGATCCGGATCAGGTAGTGCGCCTTGTCCGACGGATGGTCGTTGCTCGGGAAGATCGTGTGCGCGCCGGAGGGCTGCGGCGCGGTGGCGAACCCGTCGTCGGTGATCACCCAGCCGCCGGCCGGCGGCTGGATCTTCGCCGGGTCGGCGGTGTACTCGATGGTCACCACGAACGAGCGGCCGTTGCGGATCGCCCGGTCCGGGGTGATCACCAGTTCCTCGCCGTCCTGCTTGGCCGACGCGGACCGGCCGTCCACCTCGACGGAGCCGATCTCCAGGCCGGCGGAGTCGAGGTTGAAGGTCGACAGGCTCTGCGACGCCACGGCATGGATCCGGACCTGGCCGGCGATCTTCTTGTCGGCCGCCGTCGCATCCAGGTCGAGGTCGTACCGGGTGACCTGGTAGCCGCCATTGCCGAGGTTGGGATAGACCGCGTCGCCCACACCGGGGGCGCCGGGCGTCGGATCGTCCCCGTCGTTCGCCGCCGCGCCGGAGGCCGGTCCGGCCGCCAGGGCGCCGATCGCCACCATCGCCGCCGCCGACCTGCCGATCGCTCGGGCGATCCCTCGTCTCCGCATCGAGAAGCTCCTCGTCAGTGTTGTCCCGCCTTGCACTTCGGCCCTCCACCCTAGGGATGGCCAGGTCTACGCGCGACCCAAGGCACACCGGGTCGCGGAATTCGGCGCCGGCGACGGCCGTAGGATGATGCCGGTCGGAGCCGGTCCGCCCGGTCCGGGATCCCGACGAGCGAGGGAACGACTCACCATGGATTTCGAGTACTACTCCAGCCTCGCGATCGTCTCCGCGGTCGTGGTCTACCTGCTGGCCCTGCTGGCGCACGCCGCCGAGTGGGCCACCGCCCGCCGGCTCGCCCCGGCTCAACCGGTCCGCGAACTGGTCGGGGCCACGGTCGGCTCGACCGCCGGCTCCGAGCCGGTCGCCGGCCCCGGGTCGGCTGGCAGCGCGGACGATGATCGGTCCGAGCGGGTGGAGATGTTCGGCCGGGTTGGGCTCGGCCTGACCGTGATCGGGCTGGCCCTCAGCCTGACCGGCACGGTGCTGCGCGGGGTCGCGGCCGAGCGGGCGCCGTGGGCCAACATGTACGAGTTCACGATCAGTGCCATGGTGCTCGCCGTCGCGGCGTACCTGATCATGGTCAAGGTGGTCGGCGCCCGTTGGCTGGGCCTGCCGGTCACCCTGCTGGCCACGATCGGCAACGGCCTCGCGTCCACCGTCTTCTTCGTCGGAGTGGCGCCGATGGTGCCGGCCCTGCACTCGGTCTGGTTCCTGATCCACATCATCGCCGCGGCGACCTGCGGGGCTGCGTTCAACATCGGCGCGCTGCTGTCGATCTTCTATTTGATCAAGCACCGGGCCGAGGCCAAGGGCACGGTCCGCGGCTATCTGGCCAAGCTGCCGTCGGCGCAGCGGCTCGATCTCTACGCCTACCGCTTCCACGCGTTCGCCTTCCCGCTGTGGACCTTCGCGGTCGCGGCCGGTGCGGTCTGGGCCGAGTATGCCTGGGGTCGCTACTGGGGCTGGGATCCCAAGGAGACTTGGGCTCTGGTCACCTGGGTGATCTACGCCTGCTACCTGCACGCCCGGTCCACCGCCGGCTGGCGCGGGGTCAAGGCCGCGGTGATCGCGATCATCGGGCTGGTCTCGTTCTGGTTCAACTTCATCGGTGTGAACCTGCTGTTCTCCGGGCTGCACTCCTACGCCGGAGTCTGATCATCCGGTGGATCTCCAGGGGATAGCCTGGGAGTTCGATCTTGGTTCGGTGATCGGCGCGGCCCAGCTGTCGGGTGGCGGCCCCGAGGTCGTACGGCTGCGCACCGACCGGGGCGACTTCGTGATCAAGCGGCCCTGGGACCGGCTCGACGTCGAGCTCTACGCCGCGGTCGAGGTGCACCTGAACGGGCACGGCATCCGGCAGGCCCGCCAGCTCCGCCGGCCGGACGCCGAGCTGTTGTCGTCCACCGGTCACGCGGTCCAGGAGTTCCTGCCCGGAACGATCGGGGACCGGCCGGACCGGACCCGGACGTCCAACACGATGACCCACCTCGCCGAGTTCGACCGGGCGCTGGCCGGCGTCGAAGCGCCGGCCGCGCTGGCGGCGCGGGACACGGTCTGGGCCCGGGTGGTGCGGACCGCCTATCTGCTGGAGCGGCTGCCGGTGTTGATCACTCGGCGCGCGCCGGCCTGGCTGGACCCCGCACCGGTCGAACGGCTGCTCGGCGCCCTCGAGGCCGGCGCGCCGGCCCTGGCCGCCGAACCGACCCAGCTCGTGCACGGTGATCTCGGCCCCGACAACGTGCTCTACGACGGCGACGACGTGGTCGCCTTGATCGACTTCACCCCGTTCCACGACACCGTGCTGCTCGGCCTGGCCTCCGCCGTCTACTTCTTCCAGCTGCAGGGGGCCTCCGTGCCGCCCGCGCGGGCCGAGATCACGGCGAGCTTCGACGCGTACACCTCCGGCGGTGGTGATCTCGACCCCGCCGCGGCGTGGACCGCCCTGGTCCGCGAGGCGCTGCGTCGGCTGGCGACCCCACTGGCCGTGGCCGAAGACCGGGGAACGCCGCTCGCGGAGGGGATGACCCGGCTCCGCTACCACGCCGCCCGGAATCTCGCCGCGATCCTGCCCTGATCCCAGCGGATGCGGAGCGTCAGTCGGCGACCCGGATGTTGAGGCCGATCCGCCACTTCGTCTTCATCCGCTCGGTACGGGGATCGGTGAGGTATTCCTCGTAGCGGCAGCCGAATCGATCACCCTCCGGCGTATTGCTGCGATCACGCCGACCTCGAGGTCCATCGGCCCCTCCACGTCGATCACGTGCAATCGGAAGAGCGCGGTGCCGTGGCCGGTGATCGCGTGCTCGGCCGGCCAGCCGAAGGGCTCGTCCAGCAACTGATCCCGGACGACGAGCATGCCGCGGAACGGGGTGATCGATCGGATTCCCAGGTACGGGATCTCCGCTCCGCTGACGATCCGCGGCCCGTCGATGATCTCCATCCTGCATTCTGCGCCACGGCGTCCGGGGCGCGCTATCATGTAGTTGAAGGATCAAGCACATTGGAGGAGTCGATGGGAATCCATCAGCTGAATCACGCCGTACTGTATGTCGGCGAGCTGGCCCGGTCGCTGGCCTTCTACACCGACGTGCTCGGCTTCACCGTGATCACCGAGCTGCCCGGCGCCGCCTTCCTGCGCGCCGCCGACTCCACCAATGATCATGACCTCGGCCTGTTCCAGTCCCGGAACCCGACCGCCGCGCCGGTCGCCGCTATCGGGCTCTACCACCTGGCCTGGGAAGTCGGCACCCTCGGCGACCTGGAGGAGACCCACGGCCGGCTGACCGAGGCCGGTGCGCTGGTCGGCGCCTCCGATCACGGCACCACGAAATCCTTGTACGGCAAGGATCCCGACGGGCTGGAGTTCGAGATCGTCTGGCTGGTCCCGCGCGACCTGCTGACCGGCGACGAGCAACTCGGCGTCGCCCGACTCGACCTGCCCGCCGAGATCACCCGCTACGGCCGTGACACCCGCGGCGGCGTCGGGGTCAGCATCCCCACCCCCTGAGGTCCGGTCCACCCGTCGGCCCGCGCGAGTAGCTTGTCCGGCATGGCAGGGATCCGTGGCTTCACCGGCTGGCTGGGCATCGTCCTCGGCAGCCCCGACCCGCAGGCGCTGGCAGAGTTCTACCGGGAGCTGCTCGGCTGGGAGATCTCCGCCAACGAGCCCAACTGGGTGACGATGCAGATGCGCGACGCCGAGGGTCGGGGGAGCTGGAGCAACCTGGCCTTCCAGCGGGAAGAGATCTACGAGCGTCCGGCGTGGCCCAATCAGGACGGCCGGCAGCAGATGCAGTTCCACCTCGACGTCGGCGTCCGGGATGTCGCGGCCGCCGTCGAGGACGCCCTGGCCCTGGGGGCCCAGCTGGCCGAGTTCCAGCCCCAGGACGACGTCCGGGTGATGCTCGACCCGGACGGCCACCCGTTCTGCCTCTACCTGGACAATTAGGCCACTCAAGGCTCAGCCCGGACCGCCGACGAACTCTGCGAGACCGCAGCCCAGCCGGAATCACAGAGATTGCCTGCTGGCGTGCACCGAGCGGACGGTAAGGCCAGTCCCGAAGGTAGAAATCGGTGGTCATCCGGTCCACTCGACGGGTGCGCCGAGCTCAGCGAGCGCGATGTCACGATATCGAGTCACCCGGCCCCGAAACTGACGAAATCGGCATCGAGAACAGCGCGCGACTCGAAATCGTGACAACGGCACCTTTCACCGACCCCACGAAGATCGACCGGGCCGAACCACCACGATCCGACCCCGACCGGGACCACCAACGCCCTACCGGTGCCCGGCCGCGATCCCGTGGCCCGGGCCGACCCGCCGTCCTTGATGCGTCCTTCCGGCCGACAGGCCGACCCGAGGACGTCACCGCCTGGCTTGCCCTTCAGGCTGAGGGAACGTACACCCTCGCCCCGACCGCGGGCCGGCCCGACGCCAGCTCCCGAGAACCGAAGGAGGGGTCAGGGGGCCACCGATCGACGATCATCGGTGGCCCCAGGCTCAGGGAACGAACCCCGTGCGTCAGGAGGGGCGGAGGGTGAGGGCGAGCTCGCCGGCCTGGTGCAGGCCCGCGGCGGTGCTGGTCAGGACCAGGCGGGTCAGCTCCGGGCCCCAGACGTCGCTCAGTCGCGGATCGGTGAGTGCGATCGCCTGCGTCGTGCACTCCAACTGCTCCGCGGCGTAGTCGATCACCAGGCCGCGGCCGCCGGCCGGGTCGGGGATGTCGATCTTGCCCGCCGACAGGGTGACGTCGCCGCGGACGATCAGGTGCCAGACCAGCAACGTCGGAGCAGCCGAGAGCTGCCACCGGTCGGTGATCACGACGCCGGCGTCGTCCAGAGCGGTGCCGCGGATCCACGACTCGATCCCGGCCTCGGCCGGATAGGCGTCCGCGATGTCGACCGAAGACTCGACCCGGGCGGGGCCGAGGTCCGCGGTCATCCCGCGGCTGCGCCGCTCGGCTCCGGGCAACTGGCCGTAGCCGTTGATCACCGGCAGGTTGTGGAACTCGCTCTGCATGGTGAAGATCTGATAGCGGTCGGCGCTGAAGGTCTGCTTGGTGTACGTCCCGACGCCGATGTCGACGATCAGCGGCTCGCCGTCCACGGCGACGACCACATTGCCGACGTCGTTGTGGTTGTGCGACTCGGCGTTGTGGCCGCCCTTGGCGGCCAGCACCACCCCGTCGATCCGGGCCGACAACACCTCGGTCTGCGGGAACCAGAAATGATCAAGATCGGTCGGCCGGTCGGTGTCGACCGAGTTCAGCTCCCGGGTGAACAGCACGCCGAGCACACGGCCGAACGAGGCGAGCCGCTGGATCAGCGGGGCGCCGCTGGCGTTGATCATGGTGGCATGCCGGGCGACGAGCTCGTTCCCGGTCGCCTGGCCGAGCCGGAACAGCGAGTACGCGGTCGTCCGGCCATGCTGCCGGGCGGGCCCGTCGGCGAAGTTCACGTACCAGCCGGAGCCGATGTGCATCGCCGGCAGATAGCTGGCGATCGGCTCCACCTTGGGATGGCTGAATCCGTTCAGTCGGCCGTCGGACGCGTCGTACAGCAGGGCCAGGCAGTCGGCCAGCGACCCACCGGCCCTACCCCAGTAGGACGCGCCTTCGTCGCAGCCGCCGTCCGCGTGATAGGAGTCGAGGAAGATGTCCAGGCCGGTGACGGCGAGATTGACGATCTCGGTCCGAGACGCCGGGTCGATGTCGAGCAGCAGGGCCGCGGCCAGCACGTTGGAGTGGATCCACGGGTTCCAGTTGTTCACCGACCGGGTCAGCCAGTGCCAGTCCCGCCGGGCCCGGAACGGCTCCAGCACCCGGCGCACCACCTCGGCCCGCAGTCGCGGCCGGATCGTCTCCGAATACTCGTCCAGCACCGGCGCCAGCACCTGATCGGTCCAGGCCAGCACCGAACCGGTCTCGGCGCAGAACAGATCAAGATCAAGATCGTCCGGCGCGGGGACCGGGCTGTTCCGCTCCCGGTTCTTCCAGGCGTGCGCCGGCACCGTCCAGGACAACTCGTCGCAGATCAGCTCTATCCCGTCGACTGCCTCGGCGATCCATTTCTCGTCCCGGGTCAGGGCCGCGGCCAGGGTGGCCGCGATCAGCCGCGACCGGCGTTCGAAGTACGGCTCCTCGTAGCCGGTCCGGTTGCCGTCCAGGTGGAACCGTGCATACTCGCTGGCCAACAGCACCGGCCAGGGCCGGCCGGACAACTCCTCGGCGGCAAGAATGATCTCGGCCCGGTCGGACTCCGACACTTCGGCCCACCGATCCTGATCTTCGATCGACGGGGCCAGTTGCGGTGGCTTGTCCGGCAGCGACGCCGCCACAGTTTCCGGTGGCAGCAGGTCGGCGAGGCGAGTCGAAGGGGCGGGGGTCTCGGGCATATCGGTAGCCACGATCATCCTCTCGGCGGCGAGATCACGAAGATCATTTCCCGCGTCTCAGGATAGACGGGCCTTCGTCGGGCCGGACCACCCGTCCCGGCTTCGTCTCATTCGAACCGGACTCAGTCGGTCCGGTCGTTGCCCCGTCGCCACGCCGCGTAGCCGCCGATCACATCCGTCGCTTTGCTGACGCCTAGGTCCTGCAGTGCGGCGGCGGCGAGTGAGGAGGTGTAGCCCTCCTGGCAGGTGATGATCACCGGCAGGTCGTACGTGGCGATCGGCAGTCGGGCCTCGCTGGCCGGATCGAACCGCCATTCCAGGACGTTCCGCTCGATGATCAACGCGCCGGGCCAGGAACCCTCCACGGCCCGTTGCGCGGCGGGCCGGATGTCGACCAACACCGCGCCCGCGGCGACCGCTCGCTCGGCCTGGTCCGGCGTCACCCGGTCCAGCCGGTCCCGGGCCTCGGCCAGGATCTGGTCGATGCTGCGCCGCCGCCCGTGCCCGGTGCGCCCGACGGCGGCCTGCGTCGGCGCGGTCACCAGTTCTCCCCGACGTGTTGCGAGGCGGTCCGGATCAGCAGCTCACCCTCGGGCCGATAGGTATTCATCTCCACCAGGGCCGGGGCGTAGACGTGCACGCTGACCGCCGGCTCCAGGTCGTCGTTGGTCACCCGGTGCACGTGCCGGGTGCCGAAGGCGCGCAGCGAACCGGCACCGAGCCGCCGGGCCTCGGGCAGGATCGTCGGCGCGCCCCGCCCGTCCAGCCAGGAGTGCCGTTCGGTCAGCGTCCCCTGGACCGTGACGAACGCGCCGGTGGAGCCGCCGTGATCATGCCAATCGGTGCCCTGGCCGGGCAGCCAGGTGAGCAGCCAGGCCTCGTAATCACCGGCCGCGACCAGCCGCGCGTAATGTCGGCTGATCGGGTCGTACTTCACCAGCGGCTGCCACAAGGCGGTCTGGGCGGCGAGCCGGAGAGCGATGCCGGCGGGGTCGAGCCGCGGCACATCCTGTCCTGTCCTGGGGTCCTGTCGTGTCATGTCGCCATAATGCACTGTGTAGCACTAGGGAATATCGGGATCTCATGATGTGCGACGCGGCTGGACGTCTCGCTCTCCACCGTCGATGGGGACGTTGGGTTTACGTTCCCTGAGCTTGTCGACGTGCAAGCCGGTGGTCCTCGAGAAACCTGTGAGGTGGTGGTGTCGGGCCTGCACCGAGCGGACCGTTCGGACAATCCAGAGGCAGAAACCCGTGGCCAACCGGTCCATTCGACGGCACGCCGAACCCAGCGAACCCGATGGCACGATGTCGAGTCACGCGACCCCGAAACCGACGAAATTCGCATCGAGAACAGCGCGCGACTCGAAATCGTGACAACGGCACCCATCACCGATTCCACCGAAGATCGACCCGACCGAACCACCACGATCCGACCCCAACGGGCACCACCAACGGCCAGCCCAACCGCGAAACCGCCGCCCGGCCGCGCGCTTCGACAAGCTCAGGGTACGAACCCCTCGCTCCGAGCCTCGCCGCCTGCTCGTGGGCAGGCTCGGGGCCGGGCGATCCACAGGGTCCGCAGGCCGTACCCGGCGAACACCGGCTTGAGCACCGCCCATTCGCCGAGCCGATAGTCCTGCCCCGGCACCAGCCGGGCCGCCAGCCGCGGCGACTGACGCTGTAGATACAGCCGGCCCTTCAGTGCATGCAGCGGGTTGCTGACGATCTTGATCCGGTCCGGGTCGCCGATCAGCGGGAGGCTCAACTCGACGTTCTGCCAGGTGCTCCGGGATTGATCCTCGAGTACGATCTCGCCGCCGTGGCCGAGTTCCTCCCGGGCATAGCGGGCCATCGGCTCCGCCTCCGAGGTCGCTCCGACGAAGCCGGAGCCGCCGCTGAAGATCACCGTGGTCCGCGGTGCCGCCGGGTCGATCGAGCGGAGCGCGGCCCGGACCCGCCACCGGTTGATCGGGTTGGCCCGCCGGGGATCGCGGTTCCGGAAGCCGAGGCAGATGATCACCTCCGTGCCGCCGCGATCGGGACCGACCAGCGTCCTCGACGCCCGCCAGTTCACCCACTCGCCCCAGGCCACCAGCCCGACGGCCAGGCAGCCCAGGATTCCGAGCGTCGACGTTCTCATGTCGCCCGAGGCTAGTGCCCTGCGCCCGAAGTTCGGCACCTGATTCGGCGCGCTGAAGCGGCGAGCTGCTGCGTTGTCGTCAGTCGATGTAGGCACCACTACGCCTCCCTCCTCCGCCTAGCAGCGAGATCCGAAGGGGCGATTGTCGACCCGACTCAGCTCACCACTTCATCCCACCGACTTAGGCACCGAACTTCGGGCGCAGGACACTAGTGCCGGGTGGGCACCAGGGCCGATCTCCTCGGGCATGCTGAGCACCATGGCCCATCCGCTGATCGCGAGCATCGCCGCCGCGGCCGACACTGAGGATGCGGTCGCCCTGGCCCGCTTCTTCCAGGTCCGGCCCGGCGGCTACGGCGAGGGGGACACCTTCGTCGGGGTTCGGCTCAGCCAGCTGCGTGAGCTGGTCCGGCCGTATCGGAGCGACGGGTTCGATGCCGAGGTCTGGTTGCCGCTGTTGCACAGTCGGGTGCACGAGCACCGACTGGCCTGCCTGGTGTACCTGGCCGAGCGGGCCGCTCGCGGTGACCGGACCGAACGGGCCCTGATCGCCGAGCACTATCTGGCGAACACCCAACGGGTGGACAACTGGGACCTGGTCGACGCCAGCGCGGCCCAGATCCTCGGCCGCCGGCTGCTCGACCCGGACGGTGATCGCGGGGTGCTGGACCGGCTGGCCGGCTCGGTCTGGCTCTGGGACCGGCGGATCGCCATGGTCGGCACCCACGGGCTGATCCTCGCCGGCCAAACCGCGGACACCTACCGGATCGCGGAGCGACTGCTGGCCGACGAGCACGACCTGATCCACAAGGCGGTCGGCTGGATGCTCCGCGAGGCCGGCAAGCGGGTCGACGAGGCCGAACTGCGCGCGTTCCTGGACCGGCACGCCGGGCGGATGCCCCGCACCGCCCTGCGGTACGCGATCGAACGGTTCGACCCGGCCACCCGGCTCCGCTACCGAGCCATTCGCTGAACTGGATGTCGCGATTCCTCTGGCCGGTGGGCGTTACCACGTTGTAGGAGTCGATTCCCTCCCGCACGAAGAGGAATCGCGACACTCCGGATCGGTGAGCTCGATCTGCTGCTCCCGTGACCTCGTGCCGAGGCAGTCCGGGCGGAAGGCAGGATAGGACGGTGCAACACTTCGATCTGTGCATCATCGGCAGCGGTTCCGGTAACTCCATCCCCGACGAACGGTTCGCCGGTCAGCGGATCGCCATGGTGGAGAAGAACCCGGTCTACGGCGGCACCTGCCTCAACGTCGGCTGCATCCCGACCAAGATGTTCGTCTATCCCGCCGACCTGGCCGACAGCGTGGAGCAGGCCCGCCGGCTCGGCGTCGACCTGGCCCTGAACGGCGTCCGTTGGCCAGAGATCCGGGACCGGATCTTCAGTCGGATCGACGCCATCTCGGCCGGCGGGGAGAAATACCGGGCCGAGAGCGACAACATCACCCTGTTCCGGGCCGAGGCGCACTTCGTCGGGCCCAACACGCTGGACACCGGGACCGGCGAGGTGATCACCGCCGACAAGTATGTGATCGCCGCCGGCAGCCGGGCCGTGCTGCCCGACGTCCCCGGGCTGGACCAGGTGACCGTGCACACCTCCGACACGGTGATGCGGCTGGACCGGCGCCCCGAGTCCATGATCATCATCGGCGGCGGCTTCATCGCCGCCGAGTTCGCCCACATCTTCGGCGCCTTCGGCACGAAAGTGACCATCCTGCAGCGATCCGACGGCATGCTGCGGCACGAGGACCGGGACGTGTCCCGGCGGTTCACAGAGTTGATCTCCCGCCGGGTCGACCTCCGGCTCAACCATGCCTTGCAGCGCGTCGAGCCGCTGTCCGGTGATCGGGTCGCCGTGATCGCCACCGACGAGGGCGGGGTCGAGCACCGGCTCGAGGTCGACGTGATCTTGGTCGCGGTAGGCCGGGTGCCGAACGGTGACACCCTGGCGCTGGACGCGGCCGGCGTCGCGATTGACGACGACGGCTACGTGGTCGTCGACGAGCAGCAGCGGACCACGGCGGACGGGATCTTCGCGCTCGGCGACGTCAGCTCGCACCAGCAGCTCAAGCACGTGGCCAACCACGAGATGCGGGTGGTGCAACACAACCTGCTGCACCCGGAATCGATGATCGACGCCGATCACCGGTTTGTGCCGCACGCCGTGTTCTCCGAGCCCCAGGTGGCCTCGGTCGGACTGACCGAGCAGCAGGCCGAGGAGCGCGGGATCCGTTACGTGACCGCGATCCAGGAGTACGGCTCGATCGCGTACGGCTGGGCGATGGAGGACACCGACCACTTCGCCAAACTGCTGGCCGACCCCGACACCGGCCAACTGCTCGGCGCCCACCTGATCGGCCCGCAGGCCTCCTCGCTGATCCAGCCGCTGATCCAGGCGATGAGTTTCGGGCTGCCGGCGCACCAGATGGCCCGCGGCCAGTACTGGATCCATCCGGCGATGGCCGAGCTGGTGGAGAACGCACTGCTGGCTCTGCCGCTGACCGATTCCGAATAGGGCACTCGCGATGCCGGCCGGGCGTCGGGTGCTCTTGATCGACAACGACGACTCCTACACCTACAACCTGTTCCACCTGATCGGCGAGCTCACCGGCCGGGCGCCGACCGTCGTCGGCAGCGATGATCAGCGCAGCTGGGACGGCTTCAGTCATGTGGTGATCTCGCCCGGGCCCGGGCATCCGGCCGCCCACCCGCGACTGGCCGCGGCGATCGCCACCACCGACCGGCCGGTGCTCGGGGTCTGTCTCGGCCACCAGCTGATCGGCCTGGCCTTCGGCGCCGAGGTGGATCGGGTCCGGCCGCACCACGGGCTGATCAGTGCGGTGCGGCACGACGGCCGCGGCGTCTTCGCCGGCCTGCCACAAGGGTTCCCGGCGGTGCGCTACCACTCGCTGGCCGTCGACCGGCTGCCCCCGGAGCTCGAGATCACGGCCACCGCCGAGGACGACGTGATCATGGGCCTGCGGCACCGCGCCCGCCCCTTGCACGGCATGCAGTTCCATCCGGAGTCGGTCGCCGCAGCCCACGGACGGCAGCTGATGATCAACTTCCTCGAGCTCTCCCGAGCGGCACCAACGCTCCCCGAGCCCGACCAAACAGATCCGAGGGACCTGGCGGCGTCGGAGCTGCACACCCGCGAGCTCCCCTGGCGAGAGCCAGAAGACGTGTTCGTTGCTCATTACGCCGGCGGCGGCCCGGTCTGCTGGCTGGACAGCTCTCGGCCGGGGTCCGGGGCCCGGTTCTCCTATCTCGGCGCGCCGGCGGAGGTGCTGAGCGGCCGGTACGGACTGACTGGGCCGTACGCTCTGGGCGCTGACGGCCAGGATGTGCTCGAGCTCGTGTCCAGCCGGATCGCCGCGGCCCCGGTCCGGGCGGACGTCCCGTTTCCCTTCCACGGCGGCTATGTCGGCTATCTCGGGTATCCGGAGCGCGGCGTCGGTGGGGCGGCCGAGCTGGCCCGGCTGGACCGGTTCTTCGTCTTCGATCATGATCAACGGCGGTGCTACGCGGCCGCAGTGGCCGGAGCCGAGGGCTGGCTCGAGGATGCCGCGGCGATGATCAACGGCACGGCACCGGCCGCTGAGCCGGGTCGCAGTGGCGTGCTCGGCGCGATCACGGAACCGGGCCCCGACTGGTATCGCTCGGCGTACCGGCGGGTCCAGGAACACCTGCACAGTGGCGACAGCTACGAGGTCAACCTGACGTTCCGGCGCCGGATCTCCTACACCGGTGATCATGCCGAGCTGTACCGGCGGCTGCGCCGGATCAACCCCGCGCCGTACGCGGCGTTCCTGCGGCTGCCGTCGGCGACGGTGCTCAGTTCCTCGCCGGAGCGGTTCCTCCGGATCGATGATCATGGCCGGGTGCAGGCCCGGCCGATCAAGGGCACCGCGCCACGGTACGAGGACGCCGGCCGGGACGCCGCGGCGGCCGAAGGACTGCGGACAGAGATCAAGACCCGGGCCGAGAACCTGATGGTCGCCGATCTGCTGCGGCACGACCTGGGCCTCAGCTGCCGCCTCGGCTCGGTCCGGGTGCCCGAGCTGATGGCCGTGGAGACCCATCCGGCGCTGCACCAGTTGGTCACCACGATCGAGGGCGACCTCGCCCCTGGCATCGACGCCGTCGGTTGCGTCCGGGCCGCGCTGCCGCCGGGATCGATGACCGGCGCCCCGAAGCACCGGACCTGCGAGATCATCGACGAGGTCGAGGAGTCGCCCCGCGGCATCTACTCCGGCGTGCTCGGCTACTTCAGCTACTCCGGCGCCGCCGACCTGAGCGTGATCATCCGGACCATCGAGGCCCGGGCCGAGGAGTTGATCATCGGCGTCGGTGGCGGCGTGATCGTGCTCTCCGATGTCGACGACGAATACGCCGAGGCACTGCTCAAGTCCGACGCCTTGATCACCGCCATCCGGCAGAGTGCCGTGATCACTCGACGGTCGGGGCGGTCAGCCGCGTCGTCGCCGGTGGGATCAGGTCCGCCGGGCGAAGTTCCGCCGGGGTCCCGCGCCAGGCCAGATAGCCGTCGGGTCTGACGATGATCGCCTCGTCGGGTCCGGCGCCGTAGCGGCGACGGGTCCGCCCGTCCGGGTCGGCCAGGTGCCGTCGGGCGATCCACGCGGGCAGCCCGGCATCGGGCCAGGCGTCGCGCCAGTGCAGCAGGGTGTGCCGGGTGCGGTCGAGCAGGCTGTGCAGTCGGGTCTCGTCGCCGGCCTCGTCGACGACGAGGCCGTCCGGGGCCCGATTACCCGGCCGGATCCGGGCTCGGCCGGCGCGTCCGGCGGACAGCGGACTGTCCGGATAGCCGAGGTCGATCTGGGAGACCCGACCGAGCACGGCGCGGTTGATCGCCGGACGGGACAGCAAGGGCAGGATGATCCGGTCCACCAGGAAGGCCTTCGCCGGATTGTCGGTGATCATGGTGTCCAGGATGTCGGTGCTGCGGCGCAGCAGGTCTCGGGCGACCGGCATCCGTTCGGCCGGATAGCTGTCCAACAACGGCTCGCCGGCGTGCCCGGCCAGAACGTAGGCAAGCTTCCAGCCGAGGTTGTACGCATCCTGGATCCCGGTGTTCATCCCCTGCCCGCCGGTCGGCGGGTGGACATGGCCGGCGTCGCCGGCGAGGAAGCAGCGTCCGGCCCGGTAGGCATCGGCCATCGCGAGGTTCACCGTGAAGTCGGACAGCCAGGTCGCTCCGGTGATCTTGAGCTCGGATCGTCCGGAACGCTCGGTCAGCAGCCGTTGCAGCGGCTCGACCGCCGGCTCGGCCGGGCCGTCGGTGCCGACGCTCGCACCGATCTGGAAGCCATCGCCGCCGGGCAGTCCGGCCAGCCCGAGGAAGGAACCGTCGCTGCCCAGCCAGGCGAAGGACGCGAGCCGGTGATCATCGGTGAGCGGCCGCAGGCCGTCGATGGTCACATCGCCGAGGAGATAGCGATCAGCCGCCCGGGACTGACCGGTGAACCCGATGCCGAGCAGCCGGCGGACCGTGCTCCGGCCACCGTCACAGCCGACCAGGTAGTCGGCTGTCACCGACCTCGTCGTCCCCTGATCATCGACCAGCGTCGCCGTGACCCGGTGATCATCGGCCGTCAGCTCGGTCAGCCTCAGACCGTAGTCGACGCGGCCGCCGAGGCCGGTCAACCGTCGGGCCAGGATCTCGCCGGTGCGCCACTGCGGCAGCATGACGATGTTCGGGTACGGAAGGTCGGCCCGGGGCTCCGCCAGGCCGACGGACAGGTCGGCCACCTGCCGTCGATCCTTGTACAGCCGGACCTGCTGCCGGTGTTCGCCGAACCGCAACACCTCCTCGACCACACCGAGATCGCGCAGCACCTCGAGGGTCCGCGGCTGCAGGCCCTTGCCCCGGGAGTGCCGGTGTGGCCCGCTGTCGCGCTCGGCGACCAGGCAGTCGACGCCGTGCCGGCGGAGCGCGACGGCGAGCGCGAGCCCGGTCGGTCCGGCGCCGATGATCATGACCTGGGTGTGCGCCGTCATCGTTCCTCCGTCGGTGTCGTTCGGGATCGGCGTCGGGCGACGCGGACACCGCGGACGAACGCCTCGGCGAGGTCGTCGACCAGCCGCTGCCGGGTCGCCGGGTCGGGTGGTCCGGTGATCATCGCCGTCTCCAGGCAGAACTGGATCGGGCCGAAGAACAGGGCCAGCAGGGTGGGGATCGGCAGTGGTCTGATCTCCCCGGCGGAGATCCGGTCGGCGAGGAAGCTCCCGAGCCGCCGGTTCGCCTCCGGCAGGTAGTCGTCCCGCAGGTGGGCGGCGAGGGCCGAGGCCGGCCGGCCGATCGCGTCGATCATCAGCGCGGTGCTGACGGCGGAATCGTCGAAGCCGAGTTGCAGCAGCTCGCCGTACGTCCGCCGCACGACCGTGCCGAGGTCGGCGGCCGGCGAGCCGAGCAACGGGTCGAGCTGGGGGAGCACCGCATGTCGTCGGAAGACGGCGATCAGCAGTTGGTCCCGGCCACCGAGGTGCTCATAGACCGTAGGGACCGCGCAGTCGGCCGCGGCGGCGACCCGCTCGATGGTCAGCTCACCGACGCCGTCGGTCGCGATGATCATGGCCGCGGCGGCCACCAGCCGGTCGGCCAGCGAGAGTCGCGGCACCCCGTGCCGAGCGAGCAAGGCGTCGACCTCGGCCCGGCCGCCGACCCGCCGGACCAGGGTGGCGCGGGAGATGCCGCCCGCCGCGGCGATCTCGGACAACGACAGCGCGGAGACATCGCGCCCCGCCTCCCGGGCCGCCCGGAGGACGGCCCGGGCCAGCGCCGCATCATCCTGCATGAAACAAAATCATACATTAGTTAAGAAGTTGTGTCAGAAACATGGACCTGGCCGTCGGCGTAGCCCGAGCGTTCCTCGCCCCGCCCGCCTGATCCCGCCGCACGCTGATCGTCAATGGAGCTGTTGGAGAGGGCGACGGCGCTCGGCAGTCTGGAGCAGTGGTGGGCCGATGCGGGGGCTCGTAGCGGCCGGCTGGTGCTGGTCGAGGGCGAGGCGGGCGTCGGCAAGACCAGGACGGATTCTCCCGGACCGCGGTGTTCGGCGAGGTGCTGGACCGGTTCCGCGGCAGCACCACCCGGATCATGATCATCGAGGACCTGCACTGGGCCGACGAGACCATGCTGGAGCTGCTGCGGTTCCTGGCCAACCGGATCGCCACGTTGCCGGTGTTGATCTTGGTCAGCTTCCGGGACGAGCAGTCCGGACCGCTGGACCCGCTGCGGCTGCTGGTCGGTGACCTGACTGCGGCCGGCTGCGTCGAGCGGTTGGCGTTACGCCGCTCTCGCTCGGCTCGGTGAGCCGGCTGGCCGAGCAGTCCGGGATCGATCCCGGTCGGTTGTACGAGAGGCCCGGCGGAAACCCGTTCTATGTCACCGAGGTGATCGCCACCGGGCAGTGGCCTGGGTCACCGGTGACGGTCCGGAGGCGGAACGGACGGCGCGGGCCGCGATCGACCTGCTCGAACCGCTGGCCCCCGGGCCGGAGCTGGCGATGGCCTACAGCAATCTGGCCCGGCTCCGGAGCTGACCGGTGACCTGGCGGACACCCGGAAGTGGGGCACTGCGGCCGCCGAGCTGGCCGAGCGTCTCGGCCGCACCGACATCCAGGCCCACGCCCTGAACAACCTCGGCAGTGCGGAGGTGCTGGTCGATCGGGACCGGGGCCGGGAGCTGTTCGTCCGCAGCCGGCGGCTGGCCCGCGACGAGAGCCTGGCGGACCATGTCGGCCGGGCGTACAACAAGCTCGTCTCGGCGTTCGTCGTGCTGCGTGATCTTGATGAGGCCGACCGGTGGCTGACCGAGCGGCTGGCGTACTGCGCCGATCGTGATCTTGAAAGCTATCGATGCTGGTCGCCGCCGCCTGGGCCGAGGCCGGCTGGCTGTCCGGCGAACCGGATCGGGCGACCGAGATCATGATCAAGACGATCGCCCTGCTGCCGCCCGACGAGGGCTCCGGCGGCTGGTCCGCGGCCCAGCTGGCGGACTGGTGCCGGCGGCTCGACCTGACCGTGCCGGAGTAGCCCGGCGTGCTGGTGCCGCCCGGTCCGTACGCGCGATCCGCGGTCGGCGATCCTGGCCGAGCTCGGAGTGCGCAGCCGGGCTCAGGCCGTCGCCCACTTCCGGCGCGTCACCAGTTCGGGGTGACCGCTGCCGGGTGGGCCGGAAGGGCGACCTCCGCCGGATGGTAGACGTAGACGATGCCGTCGGTGGAGTCCTGCCAGACCTGCTCGAAGTTCTTCCGGGTATAGACATTGCGCACAGCGTCGTTGCTGCTCGAGGCCGGATCGTTCAAGATCGGATCACCGTCGGCGGTGAAGCCGATGATCACCATCAGGTGCCCGTCGGTGTCGTAGCCGGCCTCAGGCATCTCCTCGAGGTCCCAGGAGAGCGAGGTGATCACCGGGATGCCGGCCGCGATGAACCGCTCGACCTCGGCCAGCGACCGCAGCCGGGTGACGAAAGTGTCCAAACCGAACCGGTGCGCGTAGGCCGAGTTGAACGGCCAGTTGCCGGCGCCCTCGTAGGTGTAGTCCCAGGTGTTGATCGCCGCGTACGGCACCTGCGGATCGCCGTTCGGCGCCTCGATCCCGGCCAGCTCCGACTCCGGGACCTGATGATCATCACCCCAGGAGTACTGCACCATCGAGGTGGACGTCGGCGAGCACCAGACCTGGCCGCCACCGCCGAATTCCGGATATTCGCCGCGATGGATGTTCTGCGAGAACCGCGGCACCGCCAGCTCGATCTGCCGGCCGAGGGTGAACGCGCTGGTCGGCCGATCGTAGGGCCCGATGTATTCGTTGCTCAGCACGGTCAGCGCGTCCAGCCGCGGCGTCGTCGCCGAGCCCCGCGGCCGATACAACGTGGCCCGCACCTGGTAGGCGCCGATCTCCTGGCCGGAGCGGACCGAGAACGTGTCGGTGAAGATCGCCGCGTCGGTGTCGTTCTGGCCGTCCAGCGAGGTCCGGTGGATGTCGCCGGCGGCGAAGTCGTTGCCCGAGGTCCAGCGGCCGAGGACGTACCACTTCGTCCACTGACCGGTCAGCTTGCGACCGCGGAACGTCGTCTCGACGAACGTCCCGGTCGGCGTCCGCGCGTTCCAGGAGGCGATCGCCTCGTCTCCGGCGTAGCCGAGCTCGACCACCGGTGAGGTCCAACTGCCGATGTCGTACGTCCTCGCCGAGCCGTCACCGAACGGGTCGGTGTAGGCCGCGGTCCGGGCGCCGGAGCGGACCTCGATCGCGCCGTCGCGGCCCGGCCGGAGGTTGTCCCAGCTGCCGCGGCGGAAGTCGCGCTGGGTGTCCCAGCGATGCAGGGTGATGTCGGCCGGCTCGGCCGGAGCGGCGGCGGCCGGAGTCGTCGGCAGGACGACCATCGCGGCGAGCACGGCCAAGATCAACGGGATCAGGTGAATTCGAACTCGCAACATTCTTCCCCCACGTCGTTATGGAGCGAAACTTCCTAACCCTGACTGTGCGGCGGGATCGACCCGGCGTCAAGCAGCAACCGGCTTGACCTCACGGCCACTTGAGGTACGACACTCAAAACGCGGGGTCGATCCCACCGACCTGGGCCGGTTCACGGACCGGTTGCAAATTGCCAGCAGTGATGCCGATGAGTTTTTCTCGGGACTTCGGTCTGAGTAGTTGTCGAGTTTCGCAGCTCGGCAACGACGAAGCAGTAGACCGCACCGAACGACCGCGCGGCCATCGAAGGAGAAGGATCATGCAGGTTCCTCGGGCACTACGGCCCCTGACCAATCCGGCCTATCGCTGGCTGGCCGCGGCTCTCGTCTCGTCCCTGATCGGCTCGGGCATCTGGATGGTGGCCCTGGTCTGGCAGATCATCGCGCTCGGCGGCGGCGCGGCCGATCTCTCCCTGGTGGCCGGCGCCGCGGCGGTCGGCATGCTGCTCACCACCCTGCTCGGCGGCGCCCTGGCCGACCGGATCCCGCAGAAGCGAATCCTGCTGGTGGTCGAGGCGACCCGGGCGGTGACCGTCGGCATCGTGGCGCTGCTGGCGATCAGCGGCATGCTGCAGGTCTGGCAGCTGGCCCTGGTCGCGCTGATCGGTGGCGTGATGGCCGGCATGTACTACCCGGCCTACTCGGCCCTGTTGCCGACCGTGCTGCCGCAAGATCAACTGCTGTCGGCCAACGGCTTCGAGGGGATGACCCGGCCGGTGCTGGCGCAGGCCGCCGGTCCGGCCGCGGCCAGTGCGTTGATCGCGATCACCTCGCCCGGCATGGCGCTGCTGGTGGCCGCGCTGAGCGGGGTCGTCGCGGTGCTCTTCATCATCCGGATTCCTGCACTGCCGGTCCGCCAGGAGCCGGCCGCCGACGGTCGGCACCCGGCCGTGGCCCTGCTGCTGGACGTCCGGGACGGCTTCAGCTACATGGGCCGGACACCGTGGCTGCTGGGCACGCTGGTGTTCGCGTCGCTGATGATCTTGGTGATGATGGGCCCGTTCGAGGTGCTGGTGCCGTTCGCGATCAAGGACAACGCCGGTGGCGGTCCGGCCCAGCACTCGCTGGTGCTGGCCGCGTTCGGCATCGGCGGCGCGGTCGGCTCGCTGGTCATCGCCTCGCTGAAACTGCCTCGCCGCTATCTGACCGTGATGGTCTCGCTCTGGGCGGTCGGCTGCGTGCCGCTGATCGTGTTCGGGGTGACCGATCAGGTCTGGCTGATGGTGATCGCCGCGTTCGTCGTCGGCGCCATGTTCAACGGCGGCGTGGTGATCTGGGGGACGCTGCTGCAGCGCCGGGTGCCGTCGCACATGCTGGGCCGGGTGTCCAGCCTGGACTTCTTCGTCTCGCTGGCGTTCATGCCGCTGTCGATGGCGATCGCCGGGCCGGCCGGCCAACTGCTCGGCCTGCCGGTGACCTTCCTGATCGTCGGCCTGGTGCCGCTGCTGATCGGGCTGGTCGCGATCATCACCGCCCGGATGACCACCGACGAGATCGCCCACCCGCTGGACACCGCTACCGAGGAAGCTGAAGCACCGGCCGAGCCGGCCGTGGTGGTCGTACCGGAGCGGGAGTTGGAAGAGGCCTGCGTCTGACGGTCAGGCGACCTCCGAGCCGGCGGGGATGGAGGTGCGCTCCTTCACCGTGACCCGGAAGCCGAGGTAGCGGCGGAAGATCAGCCGGGTCTGGGCATCGATCGCCGGGAAGCAGATGAACAGCGGCACGATGATCGGCATCAACAGCCACTCGGCGATCACCTTGACCGTCCACCACCACGGCCGGTGCGCGGGTCGCTTGGGCAGCAGCAGGGTCGCCACCGCGATCGACACGGTCAGGCCGACCGGCAGCACGACCGTGGACATGATGTTGGAGGCGCCGAACAGCAGCGGGGCGATGAAGCCGCCGATCATGTCGTACGGAGCGATCATGTGCAGATCGCCGACCAGCCGCGGGATGATCAGCAGGATGATCGGAGCGGTCGCCCAGAACTGGAACTGCAGGTATTGCCGGGAGAGCTGCAGCGCCTTGTACCAGAAGCTGATCTTGGGCGAGGTCAGGCTCTGCTCGGCGATGTAGGTGAAGTCGATCACGCCGTACGACCAGCGGCGCAGCTGCAGATACTGCTCCCGCAGCGACTTCCCGTACGACTCCGCCTGCACCGCGTCCAGGTAGACCGGGGTGTGCAGCGGCCGGACGACGGTGCGGCCGTCGAAGGCGAAGAACATCCGCCAGTACTGCCGCGAGTCGTCGGGGATCACCGTCTTGCACCAGTAGCCGACGTTGACCAACGCCGTCATCCCCATTGCGTGCGAGGAGAAGATCTTCATCCGGTGCGGCTGGGTCGAGTCGACCATGGTCCAGAAGGTGGCGATCGAGCCGACGATCCGGGACGCGACCGGCACGTCCCAGACGTTGTTGTGGAACAGCAGGATCGGCTGGTACGCGTCGTAGTCCCGGTTGGGGTTGCTCAGGTGCGTGTCGGCCAGGGCGGCGAAGTAGTCGCGGCTGGCCCGGGTGTCGGCGTCGAAGGCGGAGACGATCACCTGATCGTCGGTGAAGCCCTCCTGGTGCAGGATGTCCCGCGCGTACTGGGCGCCCCAGGTCAGGTTGGCGCCCTTGACCCGCTCCTCACCCGGCAGCCCGTCCGGGTGCCGGGTGGTCAGGAACCGGGCGAACGAGCCGCTGAACCGCGCCTCGAGCTCGGCGATCGCCGCCGGCGTCCAGACCGGCGACCGCTCCTCGAAGCTGACGCAGACGGTGATCTTGCGCGGGTCGTAGTTGGCATCCTCGATGGCGCCGATCGACTGGCGCAGGATCTCCGCCGACTCGCTGTAGGTGGCGAACACGACCAGGTGGTGCACCTGGTCCAGGTCCTCGCCGTGGGTGGCCTTGGTCCGGGCGAGCCAGTCGACCCGGCGGCGCAGCCGCATCCGGGTGAACTCCCAGACCTGGCGGACGGCGAGGTTGGCGTACTGGATCATCCAATACATGACGTAGAGCGGCAGCAGCCAGTGCGCGATGTGCGGCAACTCCCGCCAGAGCACGAAGGGGGCGGCCAGCGTGAGCCAGACCATCACGCCCGGTAGGGATTCCAGCAGCCGTCGAAGCCGGAACTGCGTCAGAGACAGGCAGGGGGTTCCAGTGCTGGTGAGATAGCTTTCGGCGGTCATCGGGATGGACGTGCCTGCTTTCCGGCGTTGCGGCAACGCTCGGGACCAGGCGTCCTCACGTCACTCACGCAACTTCCTCTCGATCCGGACTCTCGAGTACCCAGAGTCTCCTGCCCGCACACACGGACCCTCGAGTCTACCGGGGCGAGCCCGATCGGCTCGACTCGGCGCGGGTGTGGTGGTGACGGTCACACCGCCCGGCGACCCGAAAATCCGGATCGCCGAAGCGGGATGCCGTAGGCCGGAACGAGCGGAACGCTCAGCTGGTCAGCTGTCCTTGCCGCCGCGGCGGATCAGCGCCCAGGCGGACGGCAGCACCCCGGCCGCGAGGGCCACCTTGATGGCGTCCCCGATCAGGAACGGGAGCACGCCGAGGACCAGCGCCTGGCCGAGGTCGACGCCCAGGAAGGCCATCAGCCAGGGCACGCCGGCCGCGTAGATCGCCAGATTGCCGAGCACCATCAGCCCGGCCGTCCGGAGCGGAGTCCGGTCCCCGCCGCGTTCGGCCAGTCGGCCGACCAGATAGGCGGCCGCGACGTAGCCGAGGATGTAGCCGAACGAGGCGAACCACCAGCCGCTGCTCTGGCCGGAGAACCACGGCACTCCGGCGATCCCGAGCGCGGCGTAGAGGCCGAGCGAGAGAGCGGCCCGGTTGCCGCCGAGGACGGCGCCGCAGAGCAGGACGGCGAACGTGGTCAGGGTCAGCGGCACCGGGGTGAACGGCAGGGTGATCTTCACCTGTGCGGTCAGCCCGACGAAGCCGGCCGAGCCGGCGATCAGGGCGATGTTGCGGACCAGGCCGCCGGGAAGGACATCGGCCAGGGTGCGCGGGCCGACGCTGGTGATGCTCGACATGGGATCCTCCAGGTCTCAGCTACTTCGAGGTCACGGGTGGTGACGTCGGGAGAAGCGTAAGTGAGCGGTACGGCCTCGGTCGCCGTCCGGTTCGCACTGTGGGATCAGAGTTGTCGCAGTCCCAACTGGTTGGGGCCGTTCCTGGCTGGAAAGTAGAGCGGCGATCGCATCTCCTGAATCATCTGGCGCAGTAGCACCTGTTTTCGGATTAGTCGGCGTTGATCAGGTGATGTCGCGGCGGAGCGGCAGCGCGACGGCGGCGATGGCCGCCGCGGCCGCGTAGCCGAGCAGCACCACGGCCGCGCCGACGGGCGGCAGCAGCGTCGTCGCCCAGCCGAGCTGAGCCCCGAGCTGATCGGTCAGGTAGCTGAAGCCGATCAGGGCCGAGGTCGCGCCGCCGGGCAGGAACGGGTAGAGCGCGTTCACTCCCGGAATGATCATCAGCAGCATCTCCAGCAGATAGAAATAGCCGAGTACGGCGAGCACGGCGAGGATCTGGTTGCGGATCAGCGCGCCGACCGCGACTCCGATCAGGGTGTAGATGGCGCTGGTCAACATCACTCTGATCATGAACCCGGCGAGGTCCCCGGCTCCGATCCCGAGCGGCGTCCGGTGCAGCCAGGACGCGGCCAGCAGTCCCGCCACGGCGACGCCGGACGACACCGCTCCGTAGCCGAGGCCGCCGAGGCCGAAGGTGATCAACTTCGCGACCAGAATCCGCCACCGGCGGGGCACGGCCAGGAAGGTCGGCGTGATCGTCCGGTGCCGGTATTCGCCGGTCACCGCTGCCGTACCGAACACGGCGGGGATGAAGATTGTGATGCTGATCAGGCCGAGGATCGTGGTCGCGCCGATCTGGGTGTCCAGCCCGGGCAGTGGCGGCTGCAGGTTGTGCGGTCCGATCAGGGCGATCATCGCGACGATGCCACCACCGAACGTGATCGCCAGCAGCAGGGCGAGCAGCCACAGCTTGGTGGACCGCAGGCGTCGGATCTCGGCGGCAACCAGATTGATCATGCCGGCACTCCGTTCTCGATCTCGGTGGCCGGGGCGTCCGGTCCGGGGGTGGGTTCGGTGGTCAGGTCGAGGAACAGTTCCTCCAGGCTCGGCGTACGGCTGGACAGCTCGGTCAGCAGGACGCCGATCCGCAGTGCCAGCCGGGCAAGTTGGTCGCTGTCCAGGCCGCGAACCGTCAATTGGTCCGGCGCCGGGCCACGGAGGAACTCGAGGTGCAGACCCGAATCGTGGTCGGCCGTCACGGCCGCGATCAACCGCTCGATCTCCGGGGATCGGAGGTCGACCGAGGGCAACAGCCGGCCGGTCAGCTCGGCCATGGTGCCGGCGCCGACCAGGCGTCCGGATTTGATCATGATCACCTGATCGACGACCTGCTGCAGCTCGCTCAGCACGTGGCTGGAGATCAGGATCGTTCGGCCCTCCGCCGCGAGCCGGCGGAGCAACTGCCGGAGCCAGGCGATGCCCTGCGGATCGAGGCCGTTGGACGGCTCGTCCAAGATCAGGATCGCCGGGTCGCCGAGCAGCGCGGTGGCCAGATTGAGCCGCTGCCGCATCCCGGTGGAGTAACCGCCGGTCCGGCGCCGGACGAACGGGCCGAGCTCGAGCTCGTCGATCACGGCCGCCACCCGGCGCCGGCCGTAGCCACCCAGCTGGGCATAGATCCCCAGGTGGTCCCAGCCGGTGCACGCCGGATGGGCCGTGTAGGGGTCCAGGACAGCGCCGACGACCGAGGTGGGGCGCGGCAGGTCGCGATAGGCCTGGCCGCCGACGGTGACCGAGCCGGTGTCGGGCCGAACCAGCCCGAGGGCTATCCGGAGGGTGGTCGACTTGCCGGAGCCGTTGGGCCCGAGGAAGCCGGTCACCTGGCCGGGCCGGGCCTCGAAGCTGAGGTCATCGACCGCGCACAGCCGGCCGAACCGCTTGGTCAGGCCACGGACCAGGACACCGCCGCGGTCTGGGCTCGGCTCGGTTACAAATGTGTTCATGTATGGAATTATTACCAAGTATGGAAATAATCTCAACTTGGCAATACTGAGCCGGTGAACGAGTCGAGGACCGACCTGGTGCTGCACCCGATTCGCTGGCGGATCATCCAGGCGCTGATGGGTCGAGAGCTGACCACGTCCGGGCTCCGGGAGCGACTGTCCGACATTCCGGTCACCACGCTCTATCGGCAGGTGGCGATCCTGGCCGAGGCCGACCTGCTGCACGTGGTGGCCGAGCGCCGGGTCCGGGGCACCGTCGAGCGCACGTACGCGCTGCGGATGGACCAACCGACGATCTCCGACTCCGGCGAGCTGGGTCCGGAGCAGCTGCGGACGGCCTTCACCGCCTACGCCGCCGGCCTGCTCTCCGACTTCGAGCGCTATCTCGGCCGGGACCGGATCGATCCGGAGGCCGACCACCTCAGCTTCACCCAGGCGGCGCTCTATCTGACCGAGGCGGAGCTCGCCGAGTTGGGCGCCGGGATGGCTGCCTTGTTGACTCCGCACCTCGAGGCGCAAGGTCGGTCCGCGGAGAACGCCGCTGCGGATGCGCCGGGGACCGAACCGAAGCGCCGGTTCATGCTGTCGACGATCATGCTGCCCGGCGACTGATCGCGGCTCGCCTCGGTGATCGAAGCGGCGGACCTCCGTAGGGTGGGCTCGTGATTCACACTGCCGGCCGCGGACCGGTCTCCGTCCTCGCCTCCTTCGCCACGCTGACCCTGCTGGTCGGCTGCGGCAGCACCCCGCCGACGTCTTCGCCGACGCCGACACTGCCCGCCGGGTCGAATCCGCCGGCCAGTCCGCCGCCGAGCGGGACGACACCGTCGAGCACCCCGACCCCGACCCCGACCGCGGCTGGCTGTGCCGCGGTGGTGTCGGGACTGGACCGGGAGCAGCGGATCGGTCAACTGCTGATGGTGGCGATCGACTCCACCGGGCTCAGCTCGTCCACCGCGGACACGCTGGACGAGGTGCACGCCGGCTCGGTCCTGCTGCTCGGCAACTCCGACGCCGGCCGGCGGGCCGTGAAATCCGTGACCGACGACGCCCGGTCGGCGATCAAGCCGCCGGCCGGCATCGGCGTGCTGCTCGCCGCCGACCAGGAGGGTGGTCAGGTGCAGCGGCTCTCCGGCAGCGGCTTCGACGAGATGCCTTCGGCCGAGGAACAGGCGGAGCTCTCGGACGCCGAATTGCGGGGCGACGCCGAGGACTGGGGCGAGCAACTGAAGAAGGCCGGCATCGACGCCAACCTGGCTCCGGTCGCCGATGTCGTGCCGAAGGACCTCGAAGACGTCAACGAACCGATCGCCGGCCTCGACCGCGGCTACGGCTCCGACCCGGAGCAGGTAGGAAAGAAGGTCGCCGCCTTCGTCGAGGGGATGGACAAGGCCGGCGTGGCGACCTCGCTGAAACACTTCCCGGGCCTGGGCAAGGTCCGCGGCAACACCGACTTCTCCGACCGGGTGACCGACTCGGCCACCACCGACGACGACCCCGGCTTCGCCGCCTTCCGCGCCGGGATCGACGCCGGCGCGGACATGATCATGGCCGCGAACGCGTACTATTCCAAGATCGATCCCGACCACCAGGCCGTCTTCTCGAAGAAGATCATCTCCGACCTGATCCGGGGCCAACTCGGCTTCGACGGCGTGGTGATCTCCGATGATCTTGCCGCCCAGGGCGTCTCGGATCTGTCGCCGAAGAAGCGAGCCACCAGCTTCATCTCCGCCGGCGGCGACCTGATGATCATCGGCGCAGCGGACGACGCCGAGGACATGGCCGACGCGCTGGAGGACAAGGCCGAGGACGACCCGGACTTCGACGCCCGGATCACCGAGTCAGCCACCCGAGTCGTCGAACTCAAATCCCGCCACGGCCTGGCCTCCTGCTCGACTTGATCGGCTTCCTCGGCTTGATCGGCGAGCTTTCAGTGGGTCCCGCGGGGACTGTTGGGGGTCTGTGCGCGGGCAACCATCCGCCCGCGGTGATCTTGGGTGCCGGCTGCCGCGATCTTGGCGTCGCGTGCTCCCGCCAGGCCCGTCCACGCCCGCGCACAGACCCCCAACAGTCCCCGCTCCCTTTGTGCAGTGCCCCTATTTTTCCGCCCCAGCCGAGCGCTGATCGGGCTTGTTGCGGCTGCCTCACCGGAGCGTTTGGGGCGATCACGACGGTGAAGGCCGAACACCTCTCGACGTCGTCGTCGTGGTCCCTTTCAGCCGACTTGTCAGAACTGGTGCTGGCTATAGCCATCCTCAGTTCTGACAAGTCGGCGTTGGTGGGGTGATCGGGGTCGGGGTGGAGGTTTGGGTGTTCGTTCCCTGAGCTTGTCGAAGGGCCAGTGCGGGTCATCCGAGTAGTCAGCTACGCCGCGATCGGGCTTGCCCTTCGACAGACTCAGGGAACGAACACCCAACCCTCCACCTCTGGTTTCGCGGGGACCTCGCGTAACTCGGCGCCCGGCCCCCGCGCCGACCTCATTTCTCCGAGTTGTCAGATGTGAGTTGCCCTATGACACAACTGAGTTCTGACAACTCGGCAAGAGGACGACCGACCCGCCCCGGCGTCACCGTCGCGATCACTCCTACCGCTCCGGTGAGGCAGTCGCAACAGGTCCGACCGGCGCTCGGCTGTGGCGGTAAAAAGATGCGGGAGCCAAAGGGAGCGGTGGGGTCTGGGGGATAGGTGCGCGGGCGTGGACGGGCCTGGCGGGAGCACGCGGACGCAAGTACCGCGGCAGCAGGCACCCAAGATCACCCGCGGGCGGATGGAAGACCTGCGCACCTATCCCCCAGACCCCACCGCGGCATGCCACCCCGACAAAAAATAGGATCAGGACGTCCGGGCGCGAATATTGTCGAGGTAGTAGATCCCACCGTAGGCCTCAGGATCACCCGTGGTGAGAGTGAGGCGATGCAAGGTATCGACGGTCCCGTTCGGCGCAGCGGCGGTGAAGGCCTTGCCATCGACGATCAAGGTCGCCGCCTCGGCGGTGGCCTTCAAGGAAATGGCGATGTAGCTCCGAGCCGGGATCACCCGAGGCAGACTGCCCAAGGGTTTCCAGGTCGTGCCGACCAGAGTCTCGACGACCAGCGGATCGGTGGCCTTGGCTCCGTTGACCAGCCGGAATTCCCACGGTGCCACGGTTTCCGAGCCTTGCTGGCCCTCGACCCGGAGGGTGAACGGGGCGCGGGTGTCGGTGGTGGCCCAATTCAGGTCGACGGCCAGTTCCGCGCCGGGATCGAGGGTTTTGCTGATCTTGGCTTCGCGGTCGGTCCACTTGTCCCAGAGCCGGAGGGCGGTCGAGCTGCGGTAGCCGCCGATGTCGGAGTAGGCCAGGTTGTCCGGCACGTCGGTGACCCAGGAGCCGAAGGCGTCGGTCCAGCCCCGCGGGACGGCGAACGGCAGTTCGTTCTCGAAGGTGTCGATGGCGCCGGCGTAGAGCTCGAGTTCGGTCACCGTCAGCGGCTTCGCCGAGCCGGCGCGGAGCTTGAGGTACTGGGCGTCGGTCGGGGTCAGGTCGGTGTATTTCAGGGCGTGGGCGGAGCCGTCGGCGCGGTGCACCGGCCGGCCCCAGGACTTCCCGTCGGCGGAGAGGTAGACCTCCGCGGTCTGCGATTCGCCGTGGCCGAGCATCAGGCCGAGCCGGTCGATCGGATAGGACCGGTCCAGCTTGATGATCAGCTCGCCCGGCCGGCCGGACTTCTGCACCACGGCCTCGGCGCCGAAGTCGGTGCTGCCGTCGACGGCGCCGGCCGGCCGGCGCTCCGGGTAGCTGGCGTCGGCGGCGGCGAAGTCACCGGTGATCGTCGCGAGCTTGTCCTGCACCAGCCGGGCGAGGTCGATCCGGCCGGTGCCCGGGGTGACCGCGCCGACGTACTTGGCGCTGATCCCGAACTGCTGGTTGTACGCGCCGCAGCCCCAGACGTGGCACTGGTCGTAGAAGTGGACGGCCCGGTTGCTGCCGACCGACTCAATGCTGGTGTTGCCGCTGGTGCCGTCGAACCGGCCGTTGAACCCCTCGGAGGGGTAGTTGACGATCATGGTGGTCTCGGCGTCGAACTTCTCGCCGGTACCGTCGTAGCTGGCCAGGGCCCGGACGTCCTTCCGGCCGGTGGCCAGCACCAGGATGCCGTTCGGCAGCAGCACCGGGTCGGGGTAGATGCCGTTGACCTTCTTACCGTCCGGCCCGATGATCGGCTTCGCGTCGGTCCAGGTCTTGCCGTCGTCGTCGGAGTAGGAGGCCAGCAGGTACGCCAGCGCGCCCTCACCTTCGCCCTGCGGCAGTTCGGTCTCCCGCAGCACGGCGATCATCCGGCCGTCGGCGGTGTAGGTCCAGCCGACCTCGTTGGTGCCCGGACGCTGCGGGGTGCCCGAGCCCGGGGCGGGGATCTCGGAGCGCATCGTCCAGGACGTCCCCTGGTCGGTCGACTGCAGGATGATGCTGGTCCAGCCGGGCAGGGTTTCCTTGAAGGCGGTGTAGGCCGGGACCATGATCGTTCCGTCGGCCAGTTCGATCACTCGGCGGTGCACCCGGAGCCCGTTGCTCATCGGCCCGATCGTCCGCCCCGGCGGCGGGGTGAACGTGCCCAAGGTGTGCTTCCAGGTCTGGCCGTTGTCGGTCGACTTCCAGATCTTCAGGTCGGTGGTCCGGTGGCTGGCGTCGGTCCACACCGGGATGAACTCGATCGACATCAGGGTGCCGTCCCGGAGCCGGCCCATGTTCAGCGCGGAGAACGGATAGTCCCGCCGGACGTCGAGGAACGTCTTGCCGGAGTCGTTGGAGAAGGCCATGTTGTTGATCGACGCCGCCGAGCCGACATCGGGGTTGGCCTGGCTGCCGACGAAGATCTTCTTCACCGTGCGGCCGGACTTGTCGACGGTGTTCATCGAGAACGAGGACGGCACCGCCGCCAGCTCGCCGGGCGCCCAGTTGAGCACGTTCCACTGCGAGGCGGTGCCGAACGCGTACCCGTTCGGGTCGGCGCCGTCGCCGGCGGCCAACTCGTCGCCGACGATCGGCAGCGAGCCGCCGATCGAGGCGACCGGGACCGATCCCGGCAGCATGCCGATCAGGATGGCGGCGGCGAAGCCGCCGATCGCGGCGCTACCGCGACTTCCGAGCACTCGGGACAGTTTCGGCATCAACAGATCCTTCCAAGATCGAATTGTGGCTTCGCGAGCGGATGATCAACATCGCGGTGATCAGCACGGCCGTGCCGGCGCGGGCATGGTCGGGTCTGCGGGCTCGGGACATCTCGACACCTCACGCTTCCTCGCGTGTCCACCCACGTGGAACAAGGTTTCAGATCTTCTGAAGCATGACCAGCGGACCGTTCCATGTCAAGGATTCACCTGACGACAAGGTTCCGAGGTGGCCGGGCAACCCCTCGCCCGGGTCGGACGGTCCGGCGATCAGGCCTCGACCCGCAACTCCCGCCACGCCTGTCGCGCCGGGTCGACGAATTCGGGACCGCTGTCTGGCAGTCCGGCGTAGAACAGTCCGGTGCTGCCACCCGCATCGACGATGACGATGATCATCGTCTCTCCCTTGGTCTTCAGCCCGTCGACCTGGTAGCTCAGCCGGGACTCCAGCAGCCAGGCCGGGTGGCCGTCGACGACGACCGACTTGTCGATCTTGGGATCGCTGCGGACCTCGTTGTCACCGTAGAGCGATCCGGTGATGCAGCCGGCCATCAGGTGAGCCGCCTGCTGCGGACCGAAGAAGCCGTCACCGGACCGCAGTTCGCTGATCAACACGATGGCGGCCCACAGGTCGCCGGTCTTGGCGTTGGTGTCGACGGTGACCCACTGGGCCGCGATGTCATGGCCGAACGACAACCGGTTCTCGGTCTCCGGCGGACTCCAGGGCCCGGGCAGCATCGGATACGACAGCGGGCCGCCCCGCACCCGGCCGTCACCGGCCACGCTGGGCCGGGAGGTCGGTTCGGCGCTGTCCGGCAGCGGGCAACTGGCGCTGGCCGGTGGTGCGCCGGGCGTCGGCGACTCGGCCGCCGACGGGCCGCCGGCCAGGCTCCTGATCACCAGCACCGCGACCAGGACGGCCACCACCAACCCGACGCCGGCGCCGACCAGCCAGCGGATCGGTGGCCGCCCTCGAGCCGGGGCGGGCGACTGCGGCGAGGTCTCGGCACTCCAGGTCCGGCCGTCCCAGTAGCGGTAGCGACCGGGGCTGCCGCCCGGATCCGGATACCAGCCCGGAGCAGGGGCGGCCACGGATCAGCTGGTGATCGTGAGGTTCTTCAGCGCCTCGCGGGCCGGCGGAATCAGTTCCTTGGCGTTGTCCGGGATCGAGGCGTAGAAGATCCCCGCCGATCCGTCCTCGGCGCCGGTGGCGACGATCGCCACGATCAGCAGTTCGCCCTTGGTCTGCAGGCCCTCGATGTCGAAGCTCAGCTGCGACTCCACCAGCCACGCCTCGTGGCCGTCGATCTCGGTCGCCTTGTTGACCTGGACGTTGCTCTGCACCGGATTGTCGCTGTAGAACTTGCCGAGGATGCACTTGACCACGATTTCGGAGCCCTGCTGTGGGGTGTAGAAGCCGTCGCCGGCGTTCAGCTTCCCGATCAGCACCGACGCGACCCAGTTGCTGCCGGGCTGGTAGTTGGGCTCGATGGTCACGCTCTGCACGGCGACGTCGGAGCCGAACGGCAGCCGCGGGTCGGGCTCCGGAGCACCCCAGGGGCTGGGTAGCAGCGGATACGACAGCGGGCCGCCGTGGACCCGGCCGTCGCCCTGGTCCTCCGGCGCGGACGGCGCGTCCGTCGGCTCCTCCGGGCAGATGTCCCCGGTCCCCGGGCCGCCGGGGTTGGCGATCGGGCCGCTGCCGCCGCTGAGGCCCCGGATCACCAGGATGCCGACGATGACCAGCACGATGACGAGGGCGCCGGCGCCGATCCACCAACCGATCGGCGACTTCTTCGCGGCTGGCTGCTGGTACCCGGCGTAGCCGCCGGCCTGCTGACCGAACGCCTGTTGGCCCGGCTGCCCCTGACCGTGAGCCCGGCTGACCGAGCCCCGGCTGACCGAGACCGCCCCGGCTGACCTGGGCCGGCTCTGCGCTGCCCGGCCGTGCCGGCGGTCGCCGAAGCTCCGGCGATTCCGGCGGACGGGGGAGCCGCGTTCGGGTTCGGCGTGGTCGCGGCGGACCAAGCACGGCCATCCCAGTAGCGAAAGAGCCCCTGGCCGCCGCCCGGATCCGGATACCAACCTGGCTGCGCACCACTCACGGGGTCAGTTTAGGTGGTCGAAGGCCGCCGGCCCGCCGCCGCCCGGCGTTAGACAGGATCTTCACAGGTCGCGGCCGGTTATCCGAAGCGGCCGGTGATGTAGTCCTCGGTCGCCTTTTCGTCGGGGTTGGAGAAGATCTTCTCGGTCGACCCGATCTCGACCAGGCGGCCCGGCTTGCCCTGCGCGGCCAGGTTGAAGAACGCGGTCTGGTCGCTGACCCGGGCGGCCTGCTGCATGTTGTGGGTCACGATCACCACCGTGTACCGCTCCTTGAGCTGGCCGATCAGGTCCTCGATCGCGATCGTGGAGATCGGGTCCAGGGCCGAGCAGGGCTCGTCCATCAAGATCACCTCAGGCTGGACGGCGATCGCCCGGGCGATGCAGAGCCGCTGCTGCTGGCCGCCGGAGAGTCCGGACCCGGGGGAGTTGAGCCGGTCCTTGACCTCGTTCCACAGATTCGCCCCGCCCAGCGCCCGCTCGGTCAGCTCGTCAGCGGCGGATCCGGAGAGTCGTTGTCCGTTCAGCCGGACGCCGGCCAGCACGTTTTCCTTGATCGACATCGTCGGGAACGGGTTCGGCCGCTGGAACACCATGCCGACCGTGCGGCGGACCCGGACCGGGTCGACGCCGGGGCCGTACAGGTTGTCGCCGTCCAGCATCACCTTGCCCTCGACGTACGCGCCGGGGATCACCTCGTGCATCCGGTTCAGCGTCCGGATGAAGGTGGACTTGCCACAGCCGGACGGTCCGATGAAGGCGGTCACGGTGCGTGGTTCGACGGTCAGGCTGACGCCCTCCACCGCCTTGAACTTTCCGTAGTACACGTTGAGGTCGGTGACCTCGATCCGCTTGGACATCTTTCGAACTCCTCTGCGCCTACTGGCCCTTGGGTGCGAACCGGGAGGCGATCAGCCGCGCGGTCAGATTGAGCAGCATCACGATCAAGATCAACGTCAGGGCTCCGGTCCAGGCCCGGTCCAGGTAGGCCTGCGCGTCCTGGCCCTGATCGGCATAGGAACGGAAGACGAACACCGGCAACGTCATCATGGGGCCGCCCGTCGGATTGGTGTTCATGCTCTGCGTGAAGCCGGCCGCGATCAGCAGCGGGGCGGTCTCTCCGATCACCCGGGCCACCGCCAGCATCACGCCGGTGATCAGCCCGGCCAGCGAGGTCGGCAGCACGATCTTGACCACAGTGCGCCACTTCGGCACGCCGAGGGCGTAGGAGGCCTCGCGCAACTCGTTCGGCACCAGCCGCAGCATCTCCTCGGCGGAGCGGACCACGATCGGGATCATCAGCACGCTCAACGCAACGGCACCGGCCAGCGCGGTCTTGGTGCCCGGGCCGAAGAAGATCACGAACAGGGCGTACGCGAACAGGCCGGCGACGATCGACGGGATGCCGGTCATCACGTCGACGAAGAAGGTGATGCCCCGGGCCAGCTGTCCCCGGCCGTACTCGACGAGATAGATCGCCGCCAGAATCCCGATCGGTACCGAGATCACCGTCGCGATGCCGGTCGTCCACAGGGTGCCGGTGATCGCGTGCACCGCGCCACCGCCGGCCCCGACGACGCTGCGCATCGAGTAGGTGAAGAACTGCAGGTCGAAGCGGCTCAGGCCCTGGCTCAGAGTTGAGAACACCACCGAGATCAGCGGCAACAGGGCCAGGCAGAAGGCCGAGGTGACCAGGATGGTCGCCAGCCGGTCCTTGGCCTTCCGGGCCCCCTCGACGGTGCCGGAGATCAGCACCATCGCCAGCGCGAACAGGATTACGCCGACCACCGCGGTGCGGCCGAGACCGAACGCTCCGAGGGAGAGGAACAGCAGGCCGGACAGCACCAGCGCGGCGGCCAGCACCACCGGCATCACCCAGCGGCCGAGCTTCCCGGCCGTGTAGAGATTGCGCCGTGCCGGCGCCGTGATCGTCGCCATCAGTTCGCCCCCGAGAATTCCTTGCGCCGGCTGACGATCCAGCGGGCGATCATGTTGACCGCGAGGGTGATCACGAACAGCACCAGGCCGGTCGCGATCAACTGGTTCACTCCCAGGTTGTACGACTCCGGGAAGCTGAGCGCGATGTTGGCCGCGATCGTGTTCGGGTTGGTCGAGCTGATCAGCACGAAGCTGATCACCGTCGACGGGGACAGCACCATCGCCACGGCCATGGTTTCACCGAGCGCCCGGCCGAGGCCGAGCATCGAGGCCGAGATGATGCCGGACCGGGAGAACGGCAGCACGGCCATCTTGATCATCTCCCAGCGGGTGGCGCCGAGCGCCAGGGCGGCCTCCTCGTGCAGTCGCGGGGTCTGTAGGAAGACCTCCCGGGACAGCGCGGTGACGATCGGCAGGATCATCACCGCGAGCACGATCGCCGCGGTCAGGATCGTCCGGCCGGTGCCGGAGGCCTGGCCGGCGAACAGCGGGAACCAACCGAGGTTGGTCTCCATCCACAGATAGACCGGCTGCATCAGAGGCGCCAGCACTCCGATGCCCCACAGGCCGAAGACCACCGACGGCACCGCCGCCAGCAGATCGACGACGTAGCCGAGCCCGGTGGCCAGCCGGCGGGGCGCGTAGTGCGAGATGAACAAGGCGATCCCGATCGAGACCGGCACGGCCATCAGCAGCGCCAACAGCGCTGCCCAGACGGTGCCGAACGCGAACGGTGCCACATATTCGAGAAAGGGCAGTTTGTACTGCAGTTCCTCGATCGGCGAGATGAGGGCCGGCACGCCCTGGACGATCAGGAAGGCGGCCACCAGGGCCAGGATCGCCAGGATCGCGATTCCGGACCCGGTGGACAAGCCTTTGAAGATCAGGTCGCCGAGCCGCCGGACCTCCCGGGCCGCCCGCGGACGGTCCGGTTGATCCGGCCCGTCCGAGGGCGTTGCAGTGGAGTCGGACAAGGGATCCCTCTGAGTCGACGAAGCTGAGGTTTGAGTCATGGTAATCCCCGTCCCCGGAACAAACCGCCGGCGCCTCGCTCGATGATCAGGAAATGGCTGCGATCGAAGCCGCGACCTTGGTCGACAGCTCGGACGACAGCGGGGCCGCGCCGGCCTTCTCCGCGGCCGCGGACTGGCCTTCGGACGATGCGATGTAGCCGAGGTAGGCCTTGACCAGGTCGGCGGTCTTGGCGTCCTGGTACTTCTCGCAGGCGATCGCGTAGGAGACCAGCACGATCGGGTAGACGTCGCCGGTGGCCTTGCGGTCCAGCTTGACGGCCAGGTCGTGCTCGCTCCGGCCACCCTCGGTGTCCAGCGGCGACTCGTCGACCACGGCGGCCGCCTTCTCCGGGCTGTACTCGACATACTCTTCGCCGACCTTGATCTTGGCGACGCCGAGGTCACCGGCGCGGGAGGCGTCGGCGTAACCGATGGTGCCGGTGCCGTTGGTCACCGCGTCCACCATGCCGGAGGTCTGCGGAGCGGCCTCGCCACCCTTGATCGGCCAGACGCCGTCCGCCTCGTGCGGCCAGTCGGTCGGCGCCAGCACGTTCAGGTAGTCGGTGAAGTTCTCCGTGGTGCCGGAGTCATCGGCCCGGTGCACGGCAGTGATGTTCGCGTCCGGCAGCTTCGCGTCCTTGTTCTGGTCCGCGATCTTCGGATCGTTCCACTTGGTGATCTTGCCGGCGAAGATCTGCGCCACCGTCGAGGCGTCGAGGTTGAGCTCGGTCACGCCCTCCAGGTTGAAGATGATCGCGATCGGCGAGATGTAGACCGGCAGGTCGATCGCGTTCGTGTCCGGCGCGCAGCGGGAGCTGCCCAGCGCGGCCGCGACGGCCTCCTCGGCCTTCAGCGCGCGGTCCGAGCCGGCGAAGTCGGCGCCGCCCCCGGCGAACGCCTCGCGGCCGGCCCCCGAGCCGTCCGGTGAGTAGTTGATCGTGACGCCGGTGTTCGTCGTCTGGAAATCGGCGGCCCAGGTCTCCTGCGCACTCGCCATCGACGATGCTCCGATACCGGTCAGCTGGCCGGAGAGTGCGGGGCCGGCGGCGCTCGTGCTCCCGGGAGCCCCGGGATCCTGCGGTGCCTCGTTGGCCGCGCAGGCCGAAAGGCCCAACGACAGTGCGGTGAGAACGGCGACGGATGCGCCGAGGCGTGAGATCTTCACAAAGTTCCCCTCTTGGGCAAGTGAACATGAGTCGGCCCTGACTTTCGTCACCGACAGTAGGAGCGGGGTGTGAAGCATCCGGCGTACAAAGGTGAACGGACGGTGAACGACAGATGTCGTCACGGCTGCGCACGGTGCAGTTCTACCGCCCAGATGTTCGGGCTGGAGTAGGCCGCGGCTTCTGGCTCCGGCTCGGCCGCCTCGGGATCCAGCCGGAGATGGGCCACGATCAGTTCGGCCGTCCGCAGGGTCCGCTCCGGTAGGTCGAGCGCGGCCAGGATGTGCGGCAGCACCGGGCGATGGACACACAGCGCGACCGGCAGCCGCTCGGCGACCGTCCGGCGGGCCAGCTCGGTGATTACCGCGGCAACCCCATCGGGGTCGTCGGTGCCCCGCTCCTCGGTCAGTTCCGGCACCTGAACGATCTCCAGGTGCCGGTCGCCGGCGTACGGCTGCAGCGTGCTGACGCAGCGGATCGCCGGTGAGCTGATCAACCGGTCCACCCCGTACGCGGCCAGCAGCGGACTCAGCACCTGGGCCTGTCGTCGGCCGAGGGCGATGATCGGCCGCGCCAGATCGGCCTTGGACCAGTCACCGCGATCCATCGCCTTGGCGTGCCGGACGATGATCATCGGCACCGTCTCCGGCAGCTCCGCCAGCTGCTCGATCAGAAATCGATCATGGCCGTAGCTGAGCCGACCCGCCGCGTCACGGACCGTCCACCAGCCGAGCTCGTCGGCCTCGTCGCCGGGCCGGAACGGCTCGGCCGCCAGCACCTCGGCGCGCCAGTAGTCGACCCGCTTGGGCCGGTCGCCGACCGGGTAGCGGGCGGCGTCCAGAGGTGCGCCGAGCCGGACTCTGAGTCCGGTCTCCTCGGCGGCCTCCCGGACGGCGCAGGCCGGCAGTGATTCCGACGGCCGCGGCTTGCCCTTGGGCAGAGACCAGTCCGCATAGCGGGGGCGGTGGACGACGGCCACCTCGACCTCGCCGCCGACCCGGCGGGTGATCACGGTGCCGGCGGCGGTGATCATGGCCGACGCGAACCCTGCTGCGCGCGGCTGGCCGCCATGGCTCAGTGCCCCGCTGCGTCGCGACCGGCCGGCTCCGGCGGCGGGGTCGGCCGGCGCCGGGTCTTGACGTTGATCAGATGCTCCTGCAGGTCGAGCAGCGGGCGGCCTTCGGCGTCGGTGGTCCGCGGGGCCCAGCGGCCGTCGGAGTCCAGCAGCCAGCAGACCGTACCGTCGTCGAAGGCGAGATCGAACAGGTCGCCGATCTCGGTGATGTGGGCCGGATTGGTGATCGACGTCAGCACCTCCACCCGGCGGTCGAGGTTGCGGTGCATCAGGTCCGCCGAGCCGATGCCGACCGACGGGTCGCCGCCGCCGGCGAACCAGAAGATCCGGCTGTGTTCCAGGAACCGGCCGAGGATGCTGCGCACCCGGATGTTCTCGCTCAGCCCCGGCACCCCGGGCCGCAGCGTGCAGATGCCGCGGACCCACAGGTCCACACCGACGCCGGCCTGGGACGCCCGGTAGAGACCGTCCACGATCGCCTCGTCGACCAGCGAGTTGACCTTGATCTTGATCCCCGCCGGGCGGCCTTCCCGGTGATTCTCGATCTCGGTGCCGATCCGCTCCATCAGCCCGGTCCGGACCCCGTCCGGGGCGACCAGCAGCCGCCGGTATTGGGTGTCCTGGCTGATCCCGGACAGGTGGTTGAACAGCCGGCCGATGTCGTCGGTGACGATCGGGTTGGCGGTCAGCAGCCCCATGTCCTCGTACTGCCGGGCGGTCTTCGGGTTGTAGTTGCCGGTGCCGATGTGGGCGTAGCGGCGCAGCCCGTCCGGCTCCTCGCGGACCACCATGGACAGCTTGCAGTGCGTCTTCAGCCCGACCATGCCGTAGACGACGTGGCAGCCGTGCTGCTCCAGCCGGCGAGCCCAGGCGATGTTGGCCTGTTCATCGAACCGGGCCTTGATCTCGACCACGGCGAGCACCTGCTTGCCCGCCTCCGCAGCCTCGATCAGCGCGTCGATGATCGGGGAGTCGCCGGAGGTGCGATAGAGCGTCTGCTTGATCGCCAGCACGTGCGGGTCGTCGGCCGCCTGTTCGATGAACCGCTGCACGCTGGTGGCGAACGAGTCGTACGGATGGTGCAGCAGCACGTCGCGCTGCTTCAGCGCCGCGAACATGTCGGCCGGCTTCGCCGTCTCCACCTCGGCCAGATGCGGATGGGTGGCCGGCAGGAAGGCCGGATATTTCAGCTCCGCACGGTCGACCTCGGTGAGCGAGAACAACCCGCCCAGGTCCAGCGGCGCCGGCAGCAGGAAGACCTCCTTCTCACTGATGTCCAGTTCGGAGATCAACAACTCCAGCAGCTTCGGGTCGATGTCGTCCTCGACCTCGAGCCGGACCGGCGGCCGGCCGATCTTGCGCCGCAGCAGTTCCTTCTCCAGCGCGACCAGCAGGTTTTCCGCGTCGTCCTCCTCGACCTCCACGTCCTCGTTCCGGGTCACCCGGAACGTGTAGTGGCCGACCACCTGCATCCCGCTGAACAACTGATCCAGATGCCGGCCGATCACGTCCTCCAGCGGGACGTAGCGGCCCTCGGCGAGCTGCAGGAACCGGGGCAGCACGTTGGGCACCTTGACCCGGGCGAACTGCCGGGAGCCGGTGGCGGGGTTGCGGACCATCACGGCCAGGTTGATCGACAGCCCGGAGATGTACGGGAACGGGTGCGACGGATCGACCGCGAGCGGGGTCAGCACCGGGAAGATCCGCTCCGCGAAGAGCTCGTTCATCCGGTCCTTCTCGGCCGGCTCGAGCTCGTCCCAGCGCAGGATCTCGATCCCGTACTTGGTCAGCTCCGGACGGATCTCGGAGGTGAAGATCCGGGTCTGCTCGGCGAACAGCTCCCGGGTCCGGTCGAGGATCTTGGTCAGCACCTCGCGCGGCATCATCCCGCTGATCGTCGGTACGGCGACGCCGGCCGCGATCCGGCGTTTCAGGCCGGCCACCCGGACCATGTAGAACTCGTCCAGGTTGTTGGCGAAGATCGCCAGGAACTTGGCCCGCTCCAGCAGCGGGATCCGGTCGGCGTCGCGGGCCTGGTCCAGCACCCGGTTGTTCCAGGTGAGCCAGGACAGCTCGCGGTCCAGGAACCGGTCCGCGGGGAGCTCCGGCGCCGACGGCAGCAGGTCGGGCACCTCAGGCCCCGGCCGCTCTTCGTACTCGTCGGCCAGGCCGGTGTCGTAGTCGCCAGCGTTCATGGCAGCACCCTCCTGAGATTCCTGCTCCGCCAGGCGGCCGCGATACCGGCGGAACCGTTCGATGATGCCGCCTGGTCCCCCGTGAATCGCTCCCCCGAATCGCATCGTAATCACCCACCGTGAATCGCTGTCGTGGAATACATGACATCCCGGGTATCAATCGTGAACCCGGTGCGCTGATAGAGCGTGATCGCCCCGACGTTGTCGCCCTCGGTGTAGAGGATCACCTCGTCGTTGCCCCGCTCGGCCAGCCGGACCAGACCCCGGGTCAGCAGGGCGGATCCGATCCCGCCGCCGGACCGGTCCGGGTCGACGCCGATCACGTACACCTCGCCGACCGGGCCGGGATGCTGCTTGGTCCAGTGGAAGCCGATCATGGTGTCGCCGTCGGTGGCCACCAGGAAGCCGGCCGGGTCGAACCAGTCCTGGCCGATCCGTTGATCAAGATCGGCCCGGGTGATCGTTCCCTGCTCCGGATGGTCGGCGAACGCGCGCCGATTGACCGTCAGCCATTGATCTTCGTCGCCGCCGACCCGGAACGCACGGATCTCAATTCCGGCAGGGATCGGGGTGACCGCGGGCGACTCGGCCAGCGAGCGTTTCATGATCAGCAGTTCGCGTCGCCGGGCCAGCCCGTGCAAGGCGGCGAGCTGCTGCGCGGCCGGCGTGTCCCGGGTGGCCCAGAAGTCCACCGGCGCGTCGCCGCGGGCCCGACCGAGCGTGATCAACTCGGCCAGCAGAGCACTGCCGGTGCCGCGGCGGCGATGATCGGGATGCACCACCAGGCTGCCGGTCGAATCGAGCAGTTGCCCGTAGCCGACCAGCCGGTCGGCGTCGCCGGCGAGCAGGTGGTCGACCGGGTGTCCGGCGTCGGTCGAGGTGGCCAGCAGCGCCGCCTCGTTGAGCGCGGTGAACCCGTCTCGGGCCGCCGCCTCGTCCACCAGCCGGCGCACGTCCGACCGCTCGCCGGGCGAGAGGTTCGGGGCGCGCGTGATGCGGGCGGATCGGGGAGTCACGGCCCAAGGCTATCGGCCCTATGCTGACCCCATGCTGGACGAGGAATACCGACCCGACCAGATCACCGAGTACGGGACCGCGGCGCAGGACGCCGCCGTGCAACGGATGCGACCTCATCTGCTGCTGACCCGGATCGGGGTCGCGGTCGCCGCGGTCGCGGTGCTGCTGGATTTGGCGGCGCTGGTGACGTTTCCGATCTTCGCCGGCCTCGGGCCGACCCGGGCCTGGGTGATCACCGCGTTGGTCGCGGCCGTGCTGCTGCTCGCGATCGCCGGGTTCCAGCTGGTCTGCTGGCAGCAGGCGTTCGCGGAGTGGCGCGGCGGACCCGATCGCGATCTGAACCGGCTCGCGCTGATTTCCTACCTGGCGCACTGGGGGTCGTACCTGGTCGTGCTGGTGGCCCTGTTCGCCGCGATGTTGGCGAGCCGGGAATCGGGTTGGTCGTCGAGCTCGGCCGTGCTGACCGCGCTCGGGCTGGCCTTCGCGATCGGCGGCCAGGTGCTTGCCGGTGTGCAGTATCTGCGCACCGCCGGCCCGCCCGGCACCATCCCGGCGCACATGCGCCGGCTGATCGACCGCGAGCGGGCGCGGGCCGACCGGGGTGGCTCCCGCGGCTGAAGCCGCCGGCCGATCAGCTGAAGCCGCCGGCCGACCAGGGATCAGGCGTTGTTGTCCGTCTCGGCCAGGCTCGGGTCGCCGACCCGGTCGCCGTCCTGATCCGCTTCGTCGTGATCACGCTGGCGCTCGGGCTGGATGACGAACCGGTAGCCCACATTGCGGACGGTACCGATCACGGACTCGTACTCGGGGCCGAGCTTGGCCCGCAGTCGCCGGACGTGCACGTCAACGGTCCGGGTGCCGCCGTAGTAGTCGTACCCCCAGACGTCACTGAGCAACTGCTGCCGGCTGAACACCCGTCCCGGGTGCTGGGCCAGATACTTCAGCAGTTCGAACTCCGTGTAGGTGAGGTCGATCTGCTGGCCGTTCAGCTTGGCCGAATAGGCGGCCTCGTCGATCACGATCGGGCCGGTGTCGATCAGTGGTTCGGTGGTGGTCGTGCCCAGCGGTGCCAGGGCCAGCCGGAGCCGGACGTCGACCTCCGCCGGGCCGGCCGAGGTCAGCAGCAGATCGTCGAATCCCCAGTCCGCCGAGAGCGCCGGCAGGCCGCCCTCGCTGGCGATCACCAGCAGCGGGCTGTCCTTGCCGGTGGCGCCGATCAGCCGGCAGAGCGAGCGGGCGCCGACCAGATCCCGGCGGGCATCGAGCAGGATCACCTCGGCCGCCGGAGCATCCAACAGCGCGGTCGCCTCGGCCGGCGCGACCTTCACCTGATGCGGCAACAATTCCAGGGCCGGCAGGATTTCCGCGGACGCGCTCGTGTCGTTTGTCAACAACAAGAGGGTGGCCATGGCGGTCTCCTTCTGCGTCCCCGGTCCGCCCATTCTGACCGGTCGATGACGGCAATCCCAAATCACGGACCGGTCCGGGTGAACGGCTTCCGGATCCGGATCGGGGAGACTGGGCGGATGGCGACTGTCAAGATCCGCTACTGGGCCGGTGCGAAAGCGGCCGCCGGAACCGCGGCCGAAGAGGTCGACGCGGCGACCCCGCGGCAGGCCCTGGCGGCGGTCGGGCGGCTGCGGAACGACCCGTCCTTCGACCGGGTGATCGGCGCCTGCTCGATCCTGCTCGACGGCCGGGCCGCGCATGATGCCGACCTGGATCGGCCGGTCACCGACGTGGTCGAGTTGGAGTTGTTGCCGCCCTTCGCCGGCGGCTAGGCACTGTCCGCGATCCGGGCAGATCCCCGTGGCTGATTGCTACGCCAGGGGTCATCCCATTTATTGGTCAGGTTGACCAATAATCGAGACGGCTCCGGGTGGAGCCGAGGCCCGCCCGTACAGTGACGGCATGACCACGAATCGACTGGGGTCCATGCTGACCCGCCGGCTCGCGGTCGATCATTGCCGGATGCGGTCGTCGTTGTGTCCGGGGCAGTGCCCCGCCTCCGCCCGCTGAACCAGCATTCTCATTCAGCCGGCAACGGCCCATCCCTACGGCACACCCGCGCCATGGGACCTCTCATGCCATCCATCCGAACTCAGGAGAAGCCAACCATGAGCAACACGCAAGCTGCGGTCGACGCTCTCGTCGACGCCGACTGGGTCGCCGCCCACGCCGATGACCCGAAGGTCGTCCTGGTCGAGGTCGACGAGGACACCACGGCCTACGACGGCGGTCACATCGCGGGCGCGATCAAGCTGGACTGGAAGACCGACCTGCAGGATCCGGTCCGCCGCGACTTCGTCAACAAGGGCCAGTTCGAGAAGTTGCTGTCCGAGCGCGGCATCGGCAATGACGACACGGTGGTGCTGTACGGCGGCAACAACAACTGGTTCGCCGCCTACGCGTACTGGTACTTCAAGCTGTACGGCCACAGCGATGTCCGGCTGCTCGACGGCGGCCGCAAGAAGTGGGAGCTGGACGCCCGCGAGCTGACCGCCGAGCTGCCGACCCGGCAGGCGGCCAGCTACACCGCCCAGGAGCCGAACCTGGAGATCCGGGCGTTCCGCGACGAGGTCGTCGCCGCGATCGGCGCCAAGGGCCTGATCGACGTCCGGAGCCCCGACGAGTACGCCGGCCGGCTGCTGGCTCCGGCCCATCTGCCGCAGGAGCAGGCCCAGCGTGGCGGCCACATCCCGACCGCGGCGAACGTGCCGTGGAGCAAGGCGGCCAACGACGACGGCACCTTCCGCAAGCCCGAAGAGCTGAAGGAGATCTACACCGAGGCCGGGCTGGATCTGGACAAGGACATCATCGCCTACTGCCGGATCGGCGAGCGCAGCGCGCACACCTGGTTCGTGCTGCACGAGCTGCTCGGCCAGCAGAACGTGAAGAACTACGACGGCTCGTGGACCGAGTACGGTTCTCTGGTCGGCGTTCCGGTGGCCGTGGGCGACGAGCCCGGCCAGGCCTGAAACCCCGTAACGAAAGGGATTTGATCATGTGCGGTGCAACCCAGGGCGGGCTCGAGCTGGCCGGTGTCGATGTGACCAAGGAGGCCGTGATCCAGGGCCGGGTGCTGCGCGGCGGCACCCCGGTGCCGGGTGCCTACGTGCGGCTGCTCGATTCGGGCGGCGAGTTCACCGCCGAGGTGCCGACCTCGGCGACCGGGCACTTCCGGTTCTTCGCCGGTGACGGCAACTGGACGCTGCGGACCCTGGCTCCCGGAGCCAAGGCCGACCGGGCCATCGTGGCCGCTCGGGGCAGCGTCGCCGAGATCGACGTCGAGCTTCCCGCCGCCTGACCTCTTTCCGCCGAGGCGTCACATCCGCGGCCCTTTTCACGGGGTGTCGTAGCGGATGTGACGTCTCGACGCAGGTCCGGGGACCGGTGGCGCGCCGGGACGGGGCGGGATCACCTGATCAGGTAGACCTCGAAGGGACGGAGGTCATCGGTCCCGTGGGCCGTCGTGACGATCACGGTTCGGTCGGACACACCCAGCAGCCGCCGGCCCGGGAGGCGGGCTCGCTTCGATCCGGTTCGGTCCATCGCGAAGGTGATCCACTTATCGGGATGCTCGGAGGGGCTGAGCCCGTACCACTCGACGCCCCAGAGGTAGCCGTCGACCGCGGCTCGGAGATCGACCTCGATGTGCAGGGCCGAGCCGGGGTCGAGGGCGATCGCTCCTCGCTCGGTCCGCTCCGTGCTGATCACTCGGGTCCGAAGGTCGTCGTCGGTGAGCCAGGCCAGCAGTCCGTCGCCACAGACCAACCGGCTCCGCGCCTTGGTCTCGGTGGTCGCCAAAGTGCGGAGTTCGACCGTTTTGTAGCCCGATCCTTCCGCCAGGAAGACGGCGTGACTGTCACAGACGGCAGCGATGTAGGCCGGCTCGGTCCCGGTCCAGCGGGGTTTCCCGGTACGGGCTTCGAGGACGATGGGCAGGCCGGCCTGATCGTTCGCGGTCGCCGGCGGCAGGCCGGCGCGGGATCGCGCGATGATCGAGTCGGCCACGGCGCCGAAGGTGAGCGTATCCTCGGCGGACCAGAGCACGGCACCGGTCTGCGGGTCGAGCGCGATGGTGGTGGCCGGCTTCCCGGTGCCGTCCGGATCGGCGAAACCACCGTCCGTGGCCTCGATGTTGATCACGACGGCCGCGCTGGTCACCGCGATCACCTTGGGGGTGGTGCCGGCACGGGCGGCGGGGTCATCGTGCGGCAGTTGAGGAATCGCGGTGTAGGCCCAGCGTGGCCGGCCGTCGGCGAGGTCCAACCCGACGATGGCCCAGCCGTCGGTGTAACCCTCGGCGGGCGCATCCTTCGACGACTGTGAGTACGGCACGGCGACGAGTCCGCCGGCCGGGTCGAGCGCCGCCTTGGCCTCGCCGCCCCTCGACTGACGGTCGTACCAGTACTCGAGGTCGGGCCTGGCTTTGGTCAGACCGGTGCGAGCGATGACGGGAGCCAGCGGGGTCTCGTTGTCGACCTTCCACCGGACGTCCCCGGTGCGGGCGTCCAGGGCGAACAACGTCTGGTCCGTCCGCCCGGCACGCTTGTCGCTCCCGGCGGCTATCTCCGTCATGATCACCGTCTCGCCGAGCGGGAGGGCGTAGCTCACGTGCTCGATCCCGCTCGACGTGCTGTCCCAGATCTTCTCGAGTCGGAGATCGGGTGCCGGCGGTCCTTCGTACTCGGGGTCGTTGCTCAACAGTGCGCATCCGGTCAGCGCCAGGCTGACGGCCAAGGCCGGCCCGAGGCGATGGAGTGCGCGACGACGGAGGCCCTTGATCATGGTGGATCCTTCAGCTGGTCAGGAGCCCGCAGGATAACAAAGTTATAGCTCAGGGACCGATGTGGATCCGCCTGACCTCACCTGAACCGGTCGTTCGGCGGAAGCGACTACGTGGCGGGTAGAGCGGCCAGGGCGCGGACGGTGGCGATCGCGGCTTCGGCGGCTTCGCGGCCTTTGTCCTCGATCGATCCCGGTAGTCCGGCGCGGTCCAGGGCCTGCTGTTCGGTGTCGCAGGTGAGGACGCCGAAGCCGACCGGCACTCCGGTCCGGATGCCGACCTCGGTCAGGCCCGAGGTTGCGGCCTGGCAGACGTAGTCGAAGTGCGGGGTGCCGCCGCGGATCACCACGCCGAGGGCCACCACCGCGTCGGCGCCGGTCGCGGCGGCGCGGGCGGCCGCGACCGGCAGCTCGAACGAGCCGGGGACCCGGATCACCTCGACGGTGGCGCCGGCCCGGGCCAGCGCCGATCGGGCACCGGCGAGCAGACCGGCCATCACCTGCTGATGCCAGCTGGCCGCGACCACCACCACTCGGAGTCCGGAGCCGTCGATCTCCAGTCGTGGTGCACCTTCGCCGCTCATCGGGCCGCTCCTGTCGGTTGATCATCCGCGAACGGTGGTTCCGCCGGGATGGTGTCGAAGCGGTGGCCGAGGCGGTCCCGCTTGGTGGTCAGATAGCGGACGTTGTGCCGTCCCTCGCCCACGTGCAGCGGGACCACCTCGGCCACGGCGATGCCGGCCTCGGTCAGGGCGGTGATCTTGTCCGGATTGTTGGTCAGCAGCCGGACCGCGGTGACGCCGAGGGCGGTCAGGATCCTCGCCCCGGCACGGAAATCACGGGCATCAGCCGGCAGGCCCAGATCGAGGTTGGCGTCGACCGTGTCCCGGCCGCCGTCCTGCAGCCGATAGGCGTTGATCTTGTCCAGCAGACCGATCCCGCGCCCCTCGTGACCGCGGAAGTAGATGATCATGCCGCCTTCGGCCGCGACCGCTCGCAGCGAGGCTCGCAGCTGCGGACCGCAGTCGCAGCGCAGCGAGCCGAAGCCGTCGCCGGTCAGGCATTCGGAATGGATCCGGACCAACGGCGTCCCGGCGGGTGGGGTCGCCGAGATCAGCGCCAGGTGATCATCGCCGGTCGCCGGATCACGGAACGCCCGGACGGCGAACTCGCCGAACTCGGTCGGCAGCACCGACTCCTCGCTCGAGACGAGCAGCGATCGCGGGTCCTGATGATCGGGATCGTGCCGCCGGCGCCAGGCGATCAGGTCGGAGATCGTGATCACCGGCAGGTCGTACCGCGCGGCCAGCGCCTCCGCGTCGGTGAGCCGCATCATCTCGCCGTCGTCGCCGGCCAGCTCGGCGATGCCGGCGACCTCGCCGGTGCCGGCCAGCCGGACCAGGTCGGTCGCGGCCTCGGTGTGCCCGGCCCGGGCCAGCACCCCGCCGGGCACCGAGCGCAGCGGCAGCACATGCCCCGGCCGGATCAGGTCGGTCGGCCCGGCCGTCGGGTCGGCCAGCACCCGGAGGGTCCGGGTGCGATCCGCCGCCGAGATCCCGGTGGAGACACCGGCGGCCGCGTCGACGGTGATCGTGTACGCGGTCCGGCGGGGGTCCTCCGACCGCGGCACCATCAGCGGCAGCCGCAGCGCATCGGCCCGGACGGCCGGCATCGGCGCGCAGACGAAGCCGGAGGAGTGCCGGATGGTCCAGGTCAGCCAGGTCGGGGTGGCCCGGTCGGCGGCCAGGATCACGTCCACCTCGTTCTCCCGGTCCGGGTTGTCGGCGGCGAGCACCGGTCGGCCGTCGTGCAGGGCCTGCAGCGCGTCCTCGATGGAGTTGATCATGATCCGACCCGCTCCGGCCCGGAATTCTGCGTGCTGAGCAGGCGCTCGACGTACTTCGCGATCACGTCCACCTCGAGATTGACCGGCACCTCGGGCTCCAGCTTGCCCAGCGTCGTCACCTCCAGTGTGGTCGGGATCAGCGAGACCCCGAACCGGTCGTTGCCGACCTCGGTGACGGTGAGCGACACCCCGTCCACCGCGATCGAGCCCTTCTCGGCCACGTAGCGGGCAAGTTCCGGCGGCAGGGTGATCACGATGTCGTCCCAGCGCGGTCCGGGGGTCCGGGAGGCGATCCGGCCGACCCCGTCGACGTGGCCCTGGACGATGTGGCCGTCCAATCGGCCGCCGGCGACGACCGCCCGCTCCAGGTTGAGGCCCTGCTCCGGCCGTACGCCACCGAGCGTGGTCCGGCGCAACGTCTCCGGCATCACGTCGACCGTGAACCCGTCCGGGTGCAACTCGATCACGGTCAGGCAGACGCCGTTGACGGCGACCGAGTCGCCCAGTCCCAGGCCGCCGAGCACTCGGCTCGCACGAATTCTCAACTGGGCTGCGCCGGCCAGCTCGATCAGCCGCACGGCCGCGCCGTGCTCCTCGATGATTCCGGTGAACATCCATCCCCTCCGGTGCTTCCGCGGCAGGCGGGATCCGGGGGATGGCTGAACGCCGGCGCGATCAAGATCACGCCGACGCAGGACAGGACCGAGGCAGTCAGGTCGGCGCTGATCATGCGACGCCGACGGTATGCCGCGGCCCGCGTGCTGCCTCCCATCCGGACTTTCACCGTCGGTCCTGGAGTTTCACCAGATCAACCGTTCCAGCGAACTGGAGCGGGTCGCGGACTGTCACCGCCGGCTCGGAATTTCACCGACCCCGGAGCACGTCGTGCCTTGCTTGTCGCTCCCCAGTCTGGCACAGGGTTCCGCAGGCCGACCCCGGCGTCCGACTGCCGAGCGGCGGATCCGGGGTCAGGCGGCGGTGTCGATGATGATCGTGACCGGTCCGTCGTTCACCGAGGAGACCGCCATCATCGCCCCGAACCGGCCGGTCGCCACCTCGGCGCCGAGCGTGCGCAACGAGGCGACGAAGGCGTCGATCAGCGGCTCGCTCTGCTCCCGGGGCGCGGCTGCGTTCCAGGACGGCCGACGGCCCTTGCGGACGTCGGCATACAGGGTGAACTGGCTGACCACCAGCAGCGGCGCACCCTGCTGGGCCGCCGAGCGCTCGTCCTGCAGGATCCGCAGGTTCCAGATCTTCTCGGCCAGTCCGGCACCGATCGCAGTCGTGTCGTCGTGGGTGGCGCCGACCAAGATCAACAATCCGGGCCGGTCGATCGCCCCGACCACCGCTCCGTCGACCTCGACCCGGGCCGACGTCACTCGCTGGACCACCGCGCGCATCCGCGCAGCCTAGTGGCGGAGGCACTAGTGGTCCTTGGTGGTCCCGGCTAGGACCGGGTCTCCTCGAGGATCCAGTCCAGATAGGCAGGGAGGCCGGCGGTGATCGGGAGGAAGACGAGCTCGGGCACGGCGTAGTGGTGGTGATCGCGCAGCCAGTCGGCGACCGCGTCCTGCTGATCCACCGTGGTCTTGATCCACAACTGCCATTCCGACTCGCGTTGCACCTCGCCCTGCCAGCGATAGATGCTGCGGATCGGCGCGGAGATCTGCACGCAGGCGGCCAGCCGGGCTTCCACCAGGCCTTCGGCGAGACCGGCCGCAGCCTCTTCGCTGTCCGTGGTCGTGGTGGCGAGCAGAAAGTCGGTCCGGGCGACGTAGAGATCACTCATCCGGTCATCATGTCGCCGGATCGGACGGCAGGCTAGGGTCGGGTCGTCAACTGAGGAGTCGCGATGTCCCGATCACTGGTCGTCAAGATCACCTGCGGTGCCGAGGCCGCCGAACGCGCCAACCAGGGTTGGACGGTGGCGGCGATGGGGCTGGCCGCCGGGGCCGAGGTCACGGTCTGGCTGACCGGGGATGCCGCCTGGTTCGCCGTACCGGACAGGCAGCCGGACCTGGCTCTGCCGCAGGCCACCGCCGTGGCCGACCTGGTCGAGACCGTACGCACCGGCGGCAGCATCGTCGTCTGCAGCCAGTGCGCCGCCCGGCGTGAGCTGACCCAAGATCAACTTCTGCCGGGCGTCAAGATCGCCGGCGCCGCGGTGTTCGTGGAATCGGTGCTCGCCGACGGCGTGCAGGCGCTGGTCTACTGACCCTCGGCCAGGCCGAGCTCGCGGCCCACTTCGTCGGCGCTGATCGCTCCCGGCCGAAGCCCGGTCCGCGCCGCGGCCCGAGCCAGCGTCGCTATCCGGGCGTTGATCGGCGCGGTCAGTCCGTGCTCATGCGCGATCCGGACGATCTCGCCGTTCAGGTAGTCGGTCTCGATCGTCCCGGTGCCGCGGGCCAGCGACTGCCAGGTCGACCCGCCCAGCTGTTCGGGCTCGCCGGGCACCGGACGGACGGTGAAGCCTTCGGCCCGGGTGGCCGCTTCGTCCTCGTCGGAGGTGACGGCGATCCCGGCCGCGGCGAGCACGCTGCGGGCCTCCGCTGCGGCGGCCGCGACCAACGGACGATGATCACCGTTGCCGGCGACCAGCGCCTGGAAGATGTTGCCCAGGTTGCCGATCAGCTTGCGATACTTCCACGGCATCACGTCCGCCGGCAGTGGCACCTTCAGGTGGGCCCGCTCCCAGTCGGCCTTGATCGACGCCAGCAGTTCATGATCATCAGGCCCGGCGCTGGTCGCCGGGACCCGGCTCAGGTGCAGCAGCCCGGTGTACGGGACCGCGCGCACGATCACCTCGCCCGGCACCAGGTGGACGGCCGGCAGCCAGACGCAGACCCCGTACACCCGACGGAAGTAGCGCAGCGCGATCCGCTCGCTGGCCACGCCGTTGAGCGCCGTCAGCACCGGCAGCAGTTCGCCGGCGGTGCCCAACTCCTTGCCGTCGGCCAGCACCGGGCGGTCGACCCAGTCGGTCAGCGCCGCCTGCGCCTGGTGCGTCTTGGTGGTCAGCACCAGCACGTCGTCCGGGGTCAGCTCGAGCTCCGCGCCGGAGCCGATCGCCGGCACCGACAGCGTGACGGCCGCCTCCGGGCTGCGCATCCGCAGTCCGGTGGCCCGGAGAGCGGCGAGATGATCGCCGCGAGCGACCAGGACGGTGGACAGTCCGGCCTCGGCCAACCGGCCGCCGACCGCGCCGCCGATCGCTCCGGCCCCGATGATGATGTAGCGCCTCATGGCGGAAATACTATTTCACTGGTGGATTCCACGGTCCCGCAGTCTGCGGTACCGCCCCACTACACTGACCGCCATGACGATCACCTCCGTCTTCGTGACGCTGTTGATCGGGGGATTCGCGGCCATCGGCCTCGCGGCGCTGGCCTATCTGGCGATGTTGGTGATCAACAGTGCGCGAACGCCGCGCAGCGAACCGGATCAGGATGTGTTGCACACCGAGTTCATCGAATCCCCGACGGTGAAGATCGTCCGGCGACCTCGAACGAACGACGACAGGAAATGATCAATGGCCTTTGAGATTCCGGCCGGCTTGCACCCCGACCTGGTCGGGCTTGCCTGGATGATCGGTCGTTGGGAGGGCTCCGGAAAGGGGAGCTATCCCGACACCGCGGACTTCGACTTCGGCCAGCAGGTCGACTTCGCGCACAACGGCGACAACTACCTGCACTATCTGTCGCAGACCTTCGAGGTCGGCGAGGACGGCCGGGCGATCCGCCCGCTCGGCATGGAGACCGGCTTCTGGCGGCCGCAATCGGATGGCACCCTCGAGGTCGTCCTCTGTCATCCGGCCGGTTACGCCGAAGTCTGGTACGGCAAGATCACCGGAGCCAAGGTCGAGCTGACCACCGACGCCGTCGTGCGCACCGCGACCGCGGCGGAATACACGGCCGGGCAGCGCCTGTACGGCAACGTCGACGGCGAGCTGCTCTGGACCTTCGACAAGGCGGCCGGCGGCCACGAACTGCAGAACCACCTCTGGGCCCGGCTCCGCCGCGCCTGACGGCCCGGATCAGGCGGCCTCGCTCAGCGGGCGAAGGCCGGATAGTACGGAGCCGGATCGGCGGCTTCCGGCCAGCGGCCGGTCATCGCCGCCGCCAGCTCGCGCAGCCAGTCGGTGAGGCCGCGGAGACCGCCCGCGCGATCCGCCAGCGGACCGAACACGCCGATCTGCTGCACGAGCTGGCCGCGCCGCCGGCGACCGTCGGCCATCGACTGGTCCGGGGCCGCGACCCGGGGCAGCCGGCTGATCCGTCCGATCAGCGGGATCGCTGCCCCATCGGCGAGCATCCGGTCGTAGCCGGCGAGCACCTGGTCGGCACCGCCGTCGGCCAGTGCCGTCCGGTAGGCCAGGTCGGCGGCCTCGACGACCGGCTCGGGCAGCCGGCCCCAGGGATGGCTGTGGTGCGGGAACGGGTAGCGCAGGAAGCAGGCGTCGATCCCCAGCTGACCGAACCGGCAGCCCTCGAAGTCGACCAGCCGGGCGCCGGCGTCGGTGATCAACACGTTGGTCGGGTTGAGGTCGAGATGGATCAGCGCGTCGAACGGGCCGGGCTGGGTGATCCGGTCCAGCAGCGACCGGACGTCGTCGCGCGCGGGGACGGCCGACGGCAGCCTCAGCTCGGTGCAGGCCCGTTCGATGCCGGCCCAGGCCTCGAGCCCGAGCTGATAGCTCTGGCCGGTGACGACATCGGCGGCGTACCGGCCCAGCTCCCGCTGATGATCATCCCGGCGGCCGAGCGTGCTGGCGTGCAGCCGTCCCGCCGCGGCGGCCAGAGCGATCATCCCGGCGACGGCGGCCGGCTCGTCGTCGGTGCGCTGATCTTGATCCAGCAGGAGGTCCTGCAGGGTCGGCCAGTCGCCGAGGTCGCTCTGGATCGCCACCCCCGACACGTCATCGAAGTCGATCAACTCCGCTACCACCCCGCTGCCCGCGGCGGTACGCAGCCCCGCGGCCTCCCGCCGCAGGAACGCCGGCCCGCCGTGACCCGAGCCGTCCACCCGTCGCGTCTTGATCATCACCGAAGCCCCGACCCCGGGAAGCTCGCGATCCAGGACTACCCGGGTCACCGGCGCCCACTGATGCCCGACATGCCGCTCCGAGGCCACCCGCACCTCGCGGCCGGCGAGTCGGGACAACCTCCGCAGCACCCGCTGCCGGCGCGCGACGGACAACGGGTAAGCGGGCATCTCGGCAGATTATCGTGACCGCCTCGAATTTCTGACCGGTCGCTGGGGCCACGGGATCCCGCCAACGGCCCACTGATCAAGATCCCGAACGGGGCGCGCCGAGGCCGGACCTACCCTGTACGTGTGAGTGTTCAGGTGACAGCAGGCCCAGACGTCGGCGCGGTCTGGCACTACGGCGACCCGATGCGCGAGCAACGGCAGCTGGAGCAGGGCACCGCGCTGGTCGACCTGTCGCATCGCGACGTCGTCACGATCACCGGTCCGGACCGGCTGACCTGGCTGCACTCACTGACCACCCAGCACCTGGAACACCTCGAAACCGGCGTCGGCACCACCACCCTGGTGCTGGATCCCCAGGGTCACCTGGAGCACGTGCTGTACGGGGTCGACGACGGCAGCACGTTCTGGGCGCACAGCGAGCCCGGTGCCGGCGCGGCCGCGGCCGAGTGGCTGGATCGGATGCGGTTCATGATGCGGGTCGAGGTGGCCGACCGGTCGGCCGAGTTCGGCCTGGTCTGGGTGCCACCGGCGCTCGAGCTGCCCGATGCCGGAGCGGTCGCGATCAGGGCGGGCGAGGATTCGTTGGGCGGTCGCGAGCTGTTCCTGGCCCGGGATGCGGTGCCGGCGCTGCTGGCCAACCGGGACCTGGCCGGGATGTGGGCGTACGAGGCACGGCGGATCGCGGCCGGCGTGCCCCGGTTCGGCCTGGACACCGACCAGCGGGCGATCCCGAACGAGCTCGGCCTGCTCGGCGTCGCGGTGCACCTGGACAAGGGCTGCTACCGGGGCCAGGAGACCGTGGCCCGGATCCACACGCTCGGCCGGCCGCCGCGCCGGCTGGTGCTGCTGCACCTGGACGGCAGCGTCAACGCGCTGCCCGCCGTGGGGGATCCACTACTGCTGGACGGGCGGCAGATCGGCTTCGTCGGCGGCTCGGCCCGGCACTACGAGCTCGGGCCGATCGCGCTCGGGCTGGTGAAGCGCAACGCGGCGATCGACGCCGCGCTGATCGTCGGCGGCGAGGTCGAGATCGCCGCGACCCAGGAGGCGCTGGTCGATCCCGAGGTCGGCCTGCACGTCCGCGCCCGGCTCTGAGCGGCGACGGAACCACGGTTACCCTCGCCCGGTGAGCACACTCGGGTCAGATCCGGTCGTCGTCGAGGTGGTCCGTAGCGGCTTCGTGGAGAGCGTCCACCACGGCCGGGTCGCGGTCACGGCACCGGACGGATCGTTGGTCGCCGCCCTCGGCGACGTGGCGGCGCCGTTCTTCCCGCGCAGCGCCTCGAAACCGCTGCAGGCGGTCGGCATGGTCCGGCTCGGCCTCGACCTGACCGGCGAACTGTTAGCCCTGACCTGCGCCTCGCACTCCGGCGAGTCGTTCCACGTCGACGGCGTCCGGGCGATCCTGGCGCGGTCCCGGCTGACCGAGGAGGCGCTGCAGACGCCGCCCGACTGGCCCGTCGACGACCAGGCCCGGCTGGCCGAGATCGCGGCCGGCCGGACGCAGCGGCCGGTGACCATGAACTGCTCCGGCAAGCACGCCGGAATGATCGCCACGGCCATCATCAACGACTGGCCGATCGAGGACTACCGCGACCCCGGACATCCTGTCCAGCAAGGGATCCTGGCCGCGATCGCCGAGCTGACCGGTGACCGGCCCGGGCCGATCGCGGTGGACGGCTGCGGCGCCCCGTTGGCCGCGGTCACGCTGACCGGCCTGGCCCGCGCGTTCGGCCGGATCGCCGGCGCGACCGGGCGGTCGCCGGAGGCCCGGGTCGGCGAGGCTGTCCGTACCCACCCGCAGTGGGTCTCCGGCACCGGCCGGGACGAGTACGCGCTGCATCAGGCGATCCCCGGCCTGGTCGCCAAGAGCGGCGCGGAGGCGGTCTACGCCGCCGGGCTGCCGGACGGCCGCGGGATCGCGCTCAAGATCGGCGACGGGTTCCAGCGGGCCCGGCCGGTGCTGCTGGCCGAACTGCTGCTCCGGCTCGGCTTCAACCACGAGACGGTACGCGAGCAGGCCCGGCCGCCGGTCCTCGGCCACGGCACCCCGGTCGGTGAACTCCGCGCCGTGCTGCCCAAGGACTGGACGCCCCACGGCGCGGTCATTCCGGCCGGGGGACAGCCGATCCTGGAGTCGTTACGCTAGCGCGGTGAATGTTCCCCACGCCATTCTTCTCCTCCGCTTCGCTCCCCCGAACAACGCCGCGAGGGCCCCGAAATGAGCTCGCCCGTATCCGCAGGCCACCACCCGCCTGTCGTCGACCTCCACGGCTATGCGGCCGTGCTCTTCGACCTCGACGGCGTGCTGACGCCGACCGCCGAGGTGCACATGCGCGCCTGGGAGCGGATGTTCTCGGAGTTCCTGGCCGGCCGCGGCATATCGGAGCCGTACACGGACAACGACTACTTCGACTTTGTCGACGGAAAGCCCCGCTACGAGGGGGTCCGGTCGTTCCTGAAGTCCCGCGGCATCGATCTGCCCGAGGGCACGCCGGAGGATCCGCCGGAGGCCGAGACGGTCTGCGGGCTGGGCAACCGGAAGAACGACCTGTTCGCGGCCGTGCTGGCCACCGACGGCGTCAAGGCGTACCCGGGATCGGTCGAGCTGCTGGACGAGTTGCGGGACGGCGCGCCGGCACTGGCCGTGGTCTCCTCGTCCAAGAACGCCACCGACGTGCTCGAGGCGGCCGGCCTGGCCGACCGGTTCGCCCTGGTGGTGGACGGCAAGGTCGCGGCGGCCGAGGGGCTGCCCGGCAAGCCGGCGCCCGACACCTTCGAATTCGCGGCGCGTCGGCTCGGCGCACCGGTCAATCGCAGTATCGTGATCGAGGACGCCATCTCGGGCGTCCAGGCCGGATGCGCCGGGGGATTCGGACTCGTGATCGGGGTAGACCGCGGGGTCGGTCCGGAGCGTCTGCACGCGGCCGGAGCCGATCTGGTGGTCGCGGATCTTGCGGAGCTAGTCAAGGAATGATCAAGCACTTCAGTGAGTCCGATCCGATGGACCGGACTCGATTCGGCGTGGACGAGTGGGCGCTCACCGAGAACGCGTACAGCGCCCACGATCTCGGCCTGACCGAGACCCTGTTCGCGGTCGGCAACGGCTACCTCGGGATGCGCGGCAACGTGGAGGAGGGCCGCGACGCCCACTCCCACGGCACCTTCGTCAACGGCTTCCACGAGACCTGGCCGATCCGGCACGCGGAGGAGGCGTTCGGCTTCGCCCGGGTCGGGCAGACGATCGTGAACGCTCCCGACAACAAGGTGATGAAGCTCTACGTCGACGACGAGCCGCTGCTGCTCTCGGTCGCCGACCTCGAGCACTACCAGCGCACCCTGGACTTCCGCGACGGCGTGCTGCGCCGCAGCGTCATCTGGCGTACTCCGGCGGGGAAGCGGGTCCGGGTCGAGTCGACCCGGATGGTGTCCTTCACCCAGCGGCACCTGGCGATCCTGACGATCGAGGTCACGATGCTGGACGAGGCCGCCCCGGTGGTGATCTCGTCGCAGATCCTGAACCGCCAGGACGGCAAGGACGAATATCACGTTCGCGCCGCCGCGATGGGCGAGGGCGTCGACCCGCGCCGCGCCTCGGAGTTCGACGAGCGGGTGCTGCTGCCGCAGTCCCACTGGTGCGGCGACCGGCGGATCATCCTCGGCTACCGCTGCGCCAACTCGGGCATGACGCTGGCCACCGGCACCGACCACGTGATCGACACCGCGTGCGAGACCGAGGAACTGATCCACGCCGACGAGGACACCGGCAAGATGGTGTTCCGGATCGACGCCGAGCCGGGCGTGCCGATCAAGGTCACCAAGATCGTCGCGTACCACACCTCCCGCGGGGTCCCGGTCCGTGAGCTGGTCGACCGCTGCCGGCGGACCCTGGACCGGGTCAAGGAGCACGGCGTCGAGACCCAACTGCAGGATCAGCGGGCCTGGCTGGACGACTTCTGGAAGCGGTCCGACGTCGAGCTGCCCGGCAACACGTCGGTGCAGCAGGCGATCCGCTGGAACCTGTTCCAGATCGCTCAGGCGACCGCCCGGTCGGAGCAGTCCGGCGTGCCGGCGAAGGGGATGACCGGGTCCGGCTACGGCGGTCACTACTTCTGGGACACCGAGATCTACGTGATGCCGTTCCTCACCTACACCAACCCGTGGGCGGCGCGGAGCAACCTGCGGTTCCGGTTCAACATGTTGGACGCGGCCCGCAACCGGTCCAAGGAACTGGCCCAACGCGGCGCGCTCTATCCGTGGCGGACGATCAACGGCGAGGAGGCCTCGGCCTACTACGCGGCCGGGACGGCGCAGTACCACATCGACGCCGACATCTCCTTCGCCCTGTGCAAATACGTGGCGGCCTCCGGTGACGAGGACTTCCTGCGCCGGGAGGGCGTCGACATCCTGGTCGAGACGGCCCGGATGTTCTACGACCTGGGGTTCTGGCGGGAGAACGGGATCAAGACCTTCCACATCCACGGCGTCACCGGCCCGGACGAATACACCACGGTGGTCAACGACAACCTGTTCACCAACGTGATGGCCCGGTTCAACCTGCGCAAGGCGGCCGAGGTGGTACGCCAGCTGGCGGCCACCGACGAGCAGGCGTACCGCCGGCTGATGTTGCGCTGCAACCTCGATCCGACCGAGGCGGACGACTGGGAGGAAGCCGCCACCGCAATGGCGATCCCGTACGACCCGGTGATCGGGATCCACCCGCAGGACGCGCACTTCCTGGACCGCGAGGTGTGGGATCTGGAGCACACGCCGCGGGACAAGCGGCCGCTGCTGCTGCACTACCACCCGTTGGTGATCTACCGGTTCCAGGTGCTGAAGCAGGCCGACGTGGTGCTCGCCCTGTTCCTGCAAGGTGATCATTTCACGCTGGAGCAGAAGCGGGCCGACTTCGACTACTACGACCCGATCACCACCGGCGACTCCACCCTGTCCGGGGTGGTGCAGTCGATCATCGCGGCCGAGGTCGGCTACCACGAGCTGGCGTTGCGATACTTCCACAATGCCTTGTACGTAGACCTTGCGGACCTGCATGGCAACACCACCGACGGCGTGCACGTGGCCTCCACCGGCGGGGTCTGGGCGGCGCTGATCTACGGCTTCGGCGGGATGCGCGACTACAACGGCACGATCACCTTCGATCCGCGGCTGCCCGACGACTGGACGTCGCTGACCTTCCGGGTGACGGTCCGCGGCACCCGGCTCCGGGTCGTCCTGGACCATGATCGAATGACGTTCGAGGTCGAGGAGGGCGAGCAGGCCGATGTGGTAGTTCGCGGCCGGACGATCTCGGTCGACCGGTCCGGCCCGGTGTCGGTCGAGCTGGACGGCCAGGGCCCGCGGCTGACCGAGAACCCGCGGCTGCGGACCGGGGAGAAGCGTCCCGACGGCACCTTGATCACCGCCACCGTGCCGGCCGCGACCACCCCGCCCCGCCCCGAGCACGCCGACTCCCTCCCCAGCTGAACCCCCGTTCCGCCGACTTGTCAGAACTGAGGATGGCTATAGCCATCCTCAGTTCTGACAAGTCGGCGTAGCAGGGGTGTCGATCAGTTGACGGGGCCGTCGGAGTCGAGGCTCTCCGGGTCCTTGAGGTAGGTCCTGCGGGCATAGATGGCGCGGTTGATGAACCAGGTGATCGCCCAGAGCACGATGCCGATGGCGAGCAGCACGCCGGCGATCGTGTACTGCGCCGGGTTGCGTCCGGTCCACGGTCCGACCAGGAAGGCGCAGAACAATGCGCCGATGATCGGCAACACCGTCGGCGCGGTGAAGTGCTTGTGTGGTTGGGGATCCTTGCGCAGCACCAGGCAGGCGATGTTGACCACGGTGAACACGGCCAGCAGCAGCAGTGCCGTGGTGCCACCGAGATCACTGATGCCGCCGACGAAGAAGATCAACCCGGCCGCGATGGCGGTGGTGACCAGGATCGAGACCCACGGGGTCCGGCGGCCCGGCAGCACCCGGCCGAAGATCGGCGGCAGCACCCGCTGGTTGGCCATGCCGTAGAGCAGCCGGCTGGCCATCATCATGTTGATCAAGGCGGAGTTGGCGACCGCGAACATGCTGATCAGCGGGAAGATCTTGTCGAACGGCAGCCCCGGTGCCCCCTGCTGGACCACCAGCAGCAGCGGTGTGTCGCCCTGGGTCAGCTCGCCGATCGGCACGATCGCCACGGCACTGATCGAGACCAGGACGTAGATCACGCCGGTGATGGACAGGCCGGTGAGCAGGATCTTGGGGAAGATCTCCGACGGATTTTTCGTTTCCTCGGCCATGTTGACCGAGTCCTCGAAGCCGACCATGGCGAAGAAGGCGAGCGTGGTGCCGGCCGTGACGGCGAGGAAGATTCCCTTGTCCTTCGGGTCCTCGAACATCACCACCCGGGAGAAGTCCGCCTTGCCCTGGCCGAGCGCGAAGAACCCGATCAAGATCACCAGCACCAGGCCGGACAGCTCGATGCAGGTGAGCACGATGTTGGTGTAGACGCCCTCGGCGACACCACGCAGATTGATCAGCAGGATCAACGCCATGAAGCAGATCGCCAGGAAGGTGATCATGCCGCTGCTGGCGTCGATCGGCTCCAGTGCGGCCGTCTCGCGGAAGACGTTGACCATCGCCTCCAGGTTGGCGGCGAAGGCACGGGCGGCGGTCGAGGCCGAGGTGATGCCGGAACACATCACGGTGAACGCGACCAGGAAGGTGGCGAAGTGCAGGCCGAACGCCTTGTGCGTGTAGAGCGCCGCGCCGGCCGCCTGCGGATACTTGGTGACCAGCTCCAGGTACGAGAAGGCGGTGATCGTGGCGACGATGAAGGCGACCAGGAACGGGGCCCAGACCAGGCCGCCGACCTCCTTGGCCACGTTGCCGGTGACCGCGTAGATCCCGGTGCCGAGGATGTCGCCGACGATGAACAGCAGCAACAGCTTCGGCCCGATCACCCGTTTCAACTCGGGCTGACCCCCGGGAGTCTGGGCTTGGGATGTGGTCGGGTCCGCCATCTCGATCGCTCCTCCACCTGTGTTCCACCCTGGGCAGCCACGCCGGGCTGCTGAAGTCTCCTAACTCTGGCCGATGGCCCGGCGGGGCACAAGAGACCGCGCCGGGTCGGCTCCGCGGGTCGGAACCGAAGACCGCAGGTCGTCCGACGAACCGGCCTGGGAGGATGCGGGGAGTTCGGACGACGTGGGAGGGGCCGTGCAGGCATTCGTGGTCGGTGGTGGGATCGCCGGCCTGGCCGCGGCCGTCGCCCTGCTGCGGACCGGCTGGCGGGTCACCGTGGCCGAGAGGCAGCCGGCCCTGGGCGAGATCGGGGCCGGCCTGGCGGTCAGCCGGAACGGGCTCCGGGCGCTGACCTGGCTCGGCCTGGCCGACGAGGTCGGCGCGGTCGGGCACCCGGTCGTCATCACCGGCCAGCAAGATCATCGCGGTCGCTGGCTGATGCGCCAGCCGGCCGACGACCCCCGGTTCGCCGTGACCAACCGGGTGCTCGGTGTGCACCGGGCGCGGCTGCTGACCGTCCTGGAGCAAGCGGTCCGGCGGGAGCCGGCGGCCCGGATCCTGCTCGGCGGCACGGTGACCGAGGTGGCCCCGGGTGACCCCGCCGGCGCCAGGGCCGCGGTGACCTGGCACGACAGCGCCGGCCGGCGGCAGCAGGAGGAGGCGGACCTGGTGGTGGTCGCCGACGGCGTCGGCAGCGGCCTCCGGGACCGGCTGGCGCCCGGCGCCGACCTGGCTTACAGCGGCAAGACCTGCTGGCGTGCGGTGATCGAGGACCGGGAGTTGGTCGGCGACGAGTTCGTCCAGGTGTGGGGCCCGCACACCGAGTTCGGGGCGGTCCGGATCGGCCCCGGCGAGGTCTACTGGTACGGCTACTTCATCGCGGCCGCGCACACCCGGTTCGCCGACGAGCGCGCCGCGGCGATCGAGCACTTCGCGGGCTGGTCGCCGCCGGTTCGGGAGATCGTCGCCGCCACCCGGCCCGAGCGGCTGCTGCGGCACGATGTGATCCACCTGCCGGGCGGTGCGTCCAGCTATCGGGCCGGCCGGGCCGTGCTGGTCGGCGACGCCGCCCACGCGGTGGTGCCGACCATGGGCCAGGGCGCCAACCTGTCACTGGAGGACGGGGCGAGCGTCGGCACCCTGATCGGCGAGCCGGTCGCCAGGGGCGAGTCCCTCGGCGGTGCCATCGCGACCTTCGACCGGCTCCGCCGACCGCGAGGCCGGCTGATCGCCCGCCGGTCGGTGCAGACCGGCCGGATCGGCGCCGACCTGGGACCCGGCCTGCCCCAACTGCTCCGCAACACCGCGCTCCGGCTGATCCCGACCGCCCTGGTGGTCGAGACGGGTGCCCGAGTGCTGGACTGGACCCCCGAGCAGGACTGACCTGGGCTGGCGCCGAAGCGGTCGCTGCTGCCACTGCCTCGCGCAGGGCGTGACCGGCGTCACGCGAACTGGAGTTTGCATCTGCTTGCAGTTGCAAGCACTATGGGTGGCATGAACAACAAGCGCCCACCGCTCGTCGAGTCGCTCGGTGACTTCATCGCCGGGCAGCGGCGATCGGCCGAGTTGTCCCTGCGGCAGCTCGCGGCCAAGGCCGGGGTGTCGAATCCGTACCTGAGTCAGATCGAACGCGGGCTTCGCAAGCCGTCGGCCGAGGTGCTGCAGCAGCTCGCCAAGGCCTTGCGGGTCTCCGCCGAGACCCTCTACGTCCGGGCCGGGATCCTCGACGAAACCGACCTGAAGAGCTTCGACGTCGAGACGGCGGTCCGCGCCGATCCGGCGCTCAACGAGCGGCAGAAGCGGGTGCTGCTCGACGTGTATGCGTCGTTCGTCAAGGAGAACGCGCAGCCCGAGGAAGACCAACAGACCAACGAATCCAAGGAGAAATGATCATGGCCCAAACCACCAAGCGCAAGCGCGTCACCGAGCAGACCCGGAAGTCCGCGATCTCGTCCGACCTGGCCCCGTTGTACGCGGCCGCCGGGCTCACCGAGGTCGTCGCGGAGCGGCTGCGGACTGTCGCGAACGAGTCCCGGCAGCTGGTCACCGACCGGATCACCGCCCTGCGCAGCTACTCCGGCGAGCGGGTCTCGGAGGCCACCGACGAGTTCGCCGGCCGGTCGCTGCAGGAGCTGGTCCGGACCATGCCGGAGTTCACCAAGCAGCAGTTGGTCAAGGTCGGTGAATACGCCGAGGCCGGCCGGGCCAGGGCCGGCGCCGCCTACGCCGAGTTGGCCGGTCGCGGCAAGGTCGGCGTCGAAGGTGCCCTCGGCGATGCCGCGGGATCCCTCGACCCGGTGCTGGAGCGGTTGCAGGACGGCGTCGCCCGGCTGCGCGAGACCGTGGCCGGCAAGTCCACCACCCCGGCGGCCCCGGCTGCTCGTACCGCCAAGAAGCCGGCGGCCAAGAAGACCGCCTCCTGACCCGCTCTGCTGACCAACGATTCCTGACCCAGAACGCGAGCTGAGCCTGTCGAAGACGTTCCTTCGACAGGCTCAGTCGCGTTCGTGCTGAGGTTGATCAGCTCCGGTAGACGATCACCGGGTCACCGACCTCGACCCGCTTGTAGACCCAGATCAGGCCCTTCTTGTCCCGGATGTTGATGCAGCCGTGGCTGCAGCCGTTGTAGCCGCGGGCCTTGAAGTCCGAGGAGTAGTGCACGGCCTGGCCGCCGCTGAAGAACATCGAGTACGGCATCGCCGAGCCGTAGAGGTTCGAGATCACGTGCTTCTTCTTGCGCAACACGGAGAACCGGCCTTCCCGGGTCCTGCTCGAGGAGCAGCCGAACCGGGCGTCCAGGGTCTTCATGATCTTGCCGCTCTTCAGGTAGTAGAGCTTGTGCCGGGTCTTGTCGGCGCAGATCACATCACCCTTGGCCTTGCACCGGCGATCGAGTTTCTTGCTGACCTTCTTGGCCTTCTTGATCGCGATCTTGCCGGTCTTCTGCACCAGCTTCTTCCAGGTCTTCTTGTCCACCTTGCCGGTCTGCTTGTAGTGGACCTTCTTCTGGAATTTCTTCACCGCCCCCTTGGTGAGGGAGCCGTAGAAGCCGGTGACGTACTTCTTGGCCAGCACCTTGGCCTTCACCAGTCGCTGCTGCAGCGCGGTGACGTCCTTGGAGCGCTCGCCCGGCTTGGGTGAGGCGTACTTGGTGGCGACGTAACTGGTCGCGGCGGCGGCCGGCGCCACCAGTGCCGGTGCCCCGGAAATCCCCACCGCGAGCGCGGTTGCCGCGATGATCCCCACGATCACGCGTGCAAACTTCTTCAACATGTCTTCCCCCTGTCCCGCGGAGCATTGTGCTCGTACCTCAGTTACGGCGGGGAAGAGCCGTTGGTTGCATCAGCGTTGAAGGCACTTGTGGGTGCTCAGTCATCCTGAACCATGGATGAGCGTCGTGCGCACCGTTCCCTCAGGAGAGGGGTCACGGTTGAGTAACAGCACGCCCCCGGGTCCGGCTCCGCGCCCGCTCGCCGGCGGACAAGATCACCTTCCGGATCCGGACCGCGGCCGGGGTGACCTCGATGCACTCGTCCTCCCGGCAGTACTCCAGCGCCTGCTCCAGCCCCATCAGCTTGGCCGGCACCAGTCGCTCCAGCTCGTCGCCGGTGGCGGAGCGGACGTTGGTCAGCTTCTTCTCCCGGGTCGGGTTGACGTCCATGTCGTCGGCGCGGGCGTTCTCGCCGACGATCATGCCCTCGTAGACCTCGACGGTGGGCCCGACGAACATGGTGCCCCGCTCCTGCAGGTTGAACAGGGCGTACGCGGTGACGGCGCCGGACCGGTCGGCCACCAGGGATCCGCTCGGCCGGGTCCGCAGCTCGCCGGCCCAGGGCTCGTATCCCTCGAATACGTGGTGCATCAGGCCGGTGCCGCGGGTCTCGGTGAGGAACTCGGTCCGGAAGCCGATCAGGCCGCGGGCCGGGACCAGATATTCCATCCGGACCCAGCCGGTGCCGTGGTTGATCATCTGTTCCAGCCGGCCGCGGCGCAGCCCGAGCAGCTGGGTGACCACCCCGACGAAGTCGTCCGGGATGTCGATGGTCAGCCGCTCGACCGGCTCGTGCAGCTTGCCGTCGATCTGCCGGGTGACCACCTGGGGCTTGCCGACGGTCAGCTCATAGCTCTCCCGGCGCATCATCTCGACCAGGATCGCGAGCTGCAGCTCGCCCCGGCCCTGGACCTCCCAGGTGTCCGGCCGCTCGGTCGGGAAGACCCGGATCGAGACGTTGCCGACCAGCTCGGTGTCCAGCCGGGCCTTGACCAGCCGCGCGGTGAGGTTCTTGCCCGACCGACCCGCCAGCGGCGAGGTGTTGATGCCGATCGTCATCGAGATGCTGGGCTCGTCGACGGTGATCAACGGCAGCGGCCGCGGGTCCTCCGGATCGGCCAGCGTCTCGCCGATGGTGATCTCCTCGATGCCGCCGATCGCGACGATGTCGCCCGGGCCGGCGTAGTCGGCCGGCACCCGCTCCAGGGCCTTGGTGATCAACATCTCGGACAGCTTGACGTTACGGATGGTCCCGTCGGCGCGGCACCAGGCGACCAGCTGGCCGCGCTTCAGCTCGCCGGCGACGATCCGGCAGAGCGCCAGCCGGCCCAGGTACGGCGAGGCGTCCAGGTTGGTCACGTGCGCCTGCAACGGCGCGCCTTCGACATAGCTGGGCGCCGCGATCCGGTCGCAGATCGTGGCGAACAGCGGGGCGAGGTTCTCGCTGTCGGGCATCTCGCCGTTCTCCGGCGCGGTCAGCGAGGCCCGGCCGGCGCGGGCGCTGGCGTAGATCACCGGGAAGTCGAGCACGTTGGTGTCGGCGTCGTCGAGCAGATCCAGGAACAGTTCGTACGTCTCCTCGACGACCTCGGCGATCCGGGCGTCGGGCCGGTCCACCTTGTTGATCACCAGGATGATCGGCAGCTTCTTGGCCAGCGCCTTGCGGAGCACGAACCGGGTCTGCGGCAGCGGACCCTCCGAGGCGTCGACCAGCAGCAGCACGCCGTCGACCATCTCCAGGCCGCGCTCCACCTCGCCGCCGAAGTCGGCGTGACCCGGGGTGTCGATGATGTTGATCACGATGTCCTCGCCGGCCGGCGTCCGGTGCTCGACCGCCGTGTTCTTGGCGAGGATGGTGATGCCCTTCTCCCGCTCCAGGGCCATCGAGTCCATCACCCGGTTCGCCACGTCCTGGCCGACGCGGAAGGCGCCCGACTGCCAGAGCATGGCGTCGACCAGGGTGGTCTTGCCATGATCGACGTGGGCGACGATCGCGACATTGCGGCGATCGTGTCGGAGCGGCATGCGTGACTACTTCCGTAAAAGGGTGGAGGAAAGGCGCGGCGAGTCTAACGGTTCCACCTGACCGGAACGAAACCAGCGCGGGACCGGGGCTCAACCGGCGATCGCCTGCTGGCTCTCGGTCAGCCACTGTTTCGCCGCCTCGGCCGGGGTGATCCGCTCGAACAGGACGTCGGTGCTGATCCGGGTGGTGATCTCGGCCACCTTGGTCGAGCCGACCGGCCCGATGAAGGTGGGCGCGAAGTCGATCTTGCCGATGTCGTCGATGTAGCTCACCTCGGCCTGTCCGGCCGGCTCGAGTTGCGGCGCGATCGCGGTCCGGATCTTCGGGTTGGCCGGCACGCCGCGGTCGGTCAGCAGCACCTTCCCGGCCCGCTCGTCGCTGACCAGGAAGGCGATCAGCTTCGCCGCGGCAGCGGCGTGCTCGGTCTTGGCCGAGACCGCGTAGTACTGCGAGGACTGCAGCCAGATGCCCGGCGTCGGGGTTTCGCCGGGCAGCCGGAGCAGCTTCAGCTCGCTGCCGGTGGCCGTGCTGAGCGCCGCGATCGAGTTGCTCCAGGCGAGCATCATCCCGGCCCGGCCGCGGCCCATCAGGGTCTGCTCGGTGCTCGCGCCCTCCTCCTCGACCGTGATCGTGGCCGGCGGTGCGGCCTGCTGCTTCATCAACCGCAGCGAGAAGTCGAAGAAGGAGTTCACGGTCTGTTCGGTCAGCCCGAGCTTGCCGTCGGCCGTGTAGAGGGACTCGCCGCGCTGCCGGGCATAGGCGTCCAGCGAGTCGTGGGTGAGCGGGGTCGCGGTGCCGTAGGTCCCCTTCGGGCTGTTCTCGGTGATCTTGGTCGCCAGCGCGGCGTAGTCGGCCCAGGTCCAGCTCTGGTCGTCGGGCAGGTCGACCTCGGCGGCGGCGAAGACGGCCGGGTTCGCCACGATCGCCAGCGCGTTGGCGCCGGTCGACACCCCGTACTGGGTGCCCTGCACCTGGCCGTTCTGCCGGGCCGACTCGTCCAGCGCCGCCAGGTCGAGACTGCCGGACACGGTGCCGAGGTCGAGCAGCGCGCCGCGGCCGGCGTACTCCGCGGGGTATGCGCCGCCCAGGGTGAACACGTCCGGTGCATCGCCCGCGGCGACCCCGGTGGCCAGCTTGTCGAAGTACGCGCTGAACTCGGTGGACTCGCCGACCACCTTGATCCCCGGGTTGGCCTGCTCGAAGGCGCGCAGCGCCTGGTCGGTCGCCGCCGCCCGCTTCTCGTTGCCCCACCAGGCGAAGCGCAGGGTGGTCGAGCCGTCGTCCGCCGGCCCGGCGCTGTTTCGGCCGCAGCCCGCTCCGGTCAGGGCGACGACGAGCAGGACCGCCAGCGCGAGCAGCCGGCGCGGCGAGGACAAGGCAGCTGACATGACAACTCCGGGTCGAAGGGCACGGCGACCGCGCACAGAAAGCGGTTTCTTGCGCCAACGTAACAACCCCACCCACCCCCGTCAACACCCCGAACCCCGCCGACCCGTCACCAACGCGCCCGTTTTGGCGGCGTGTCGGCGCGGATGTGACGGCTCACCGCCTTGGAGTCGGGGTGCGACGCTGCCCGACACCCGGTGAGAGAACGTTCTCTCACCGGGCTCCCCGGGTCGCCGCCCCGTACGCTGGACGCGTCCCAGATCAGCACCGTGGAGGTGACCATGATCGACCCGTTCACCGAGTCGTTCCGGCAGGAGTTCGATCGCCAGTCGGCCGCGCTCGGCCGCTTCAATCTGGCGATCTTCGGCAAGACCGGCGTCGGCAAGTCGACCTTGATCAACGCGATCTTCGGCGAGGAGGTGGCGCGGACCGGGATCGGTGAGCCGGTGACCAGGGGCAGCCATCTCTATCTGGACAAGGTCGGCCAGCTCGGCATCGTGGACACCCAGGGCCTGGAGGTCGGCCGCGACGACAAGGCGATCATCGCCGACCTGAACAAGGCGATGAAGGAGATGCGCCGACTGCCGTTGAGCGAGCAGTTGCACGTCGCCTGGTATTGCGTCCGCGGCATGGATCGCCGGTTCGAGGAGACCGAGGGCGAGTTCATCGAACGGCTGGACGACCTCGGGCTGCCGGTCGTGCTGGTGCTGACCCAGGTGCCGATGCGGGACGGCCGCTATCACCCGGACACGGTCCAGTTGGCAGAGATGATCATGGCCAAGGGGCTGCCGATCGCCGGCGGTCGGCCGTTCCTGACCAACGCCCGGTACGACGAGTTCACCGGCCAGCAACCGCACGGGCTGCAGGAAGTCCTCGATGCCACCTTTCGCGTTGCGCCGGAAGGAGTCGAAGGAGCCCTCACCGCGGCGCAGACCATTGATCAGGCTCGGAAGGCGCAACAGGCGCACAAGTTCATAGCGGTCGCAGCCACCAGTGCAGCGGCCGCGGCGGCGACGCCGATCCCGTTCGCCGACGCGACCCTGCTGGTGCCGATCCAGCTCGGCATGATGGCCAAGATCGCGCAGCTCTACCAGATCAAGTTCGAGCGGGCGGCGCTGATGGCTGTCGCGTCGACGACCGCGGCCACCCAGGGCGGCCGGGCGGCGGTCACCGGGCTGCTCAAGCTGATCCCCGGCGCCGGGACCATCGCCGGCGGCGCGATCGGCGCCGCCATCGCCTCGACCTTCACCTACGCGATGGGCCAGGCCTGGCTCGCGGTCTGCCAGCGGGTGGCCCAGGGCAAGCTGCAGACCGCCGGCCAACTGCTCGACGCCGCCGCGGTGAAGAAGCTGTTCACCGAGGAGTTCAAGCGGCGGCTGCCCGTGGGATCGAAATGACGATCGCCCCGAGGCCGATCGGTGTCCGGTTCGTCGGGGTCGCCGGGGTCGGTCTGATCCTGCTCGCGCCATTCCTGGTGTGGGAGTCGATCTCGCCGTTCTTCAGGGCCGATCTCGTGACGCTCGGACCGTCGGCCCTGGCCGTCGTGCCGAGGGTGACGCACCCGTCCGACCTCGCGCTGCCGGGCCTCTATCTCGCGGTCGCCGTGATCTGCTTCCTGGTCCACTCCGGACGGTTGGTCCGAGTCGCGGCACCCCTGCTCTGGGCCGCGGTGGCGGTATTGCTGGGGCTCCACCTGCGGGATCTGTTCCAGATCGGTGCGGCTTCGTCCACTCGGTTGAACGATCGGATTTCAGCCCTGCTGGCGCTCCTGCTGGTGACTGCCATCGCGATCGTGCTGAGCCTGAAGCAGGTCCGTGACTGGCCCGGCAGGACCGCCCTCGGGTGACCACCGCGGTCACCGGCGGAGGCTCTCGAAGATCCGCGCGAAGCCATGATCACCATGGCCTGCGGCGACCTGCCGACTGATCAAGGACTGCACCGCGTCGATCAAGATCGGATCCACCTCGGCCGCCTCACTGGCCGCCACGAAGTCGCTCAGGTCGGAGAATTCCAGGCTCTGCTGGCCCGGCACGGTGTAGTCACCGCCATCGACCACCTCGGCGAAATGGTGCACGCTCGGCACCACCGCCGCGAGGAAGGGGGCCGCCATCGCGGCCAGGTCGCGGGCCGGGATCCCGGCCGAGGCGGCCATCGCGGCACCGTGCAGGAACCCGGCGAACATCGTGTACATCGGCGCCAGGATGGCCAGATCGCAGAGCGGCGCCAGGCCCGCGTCCGGGCCGAGGAACCGGCTGTCGCCCCAGAGTCGCAACGCGGGCTCGGTCCGCTCGAAGACCTCGGCCGAGCCGCTGTACAAGATCAACGAGCCGGGCTGGCCGATCAGCTGCGGGACGGCCATGATCCCGCCGTCCAGATAGTCGATGCCGTGGCTGTCGGCCCACTCGGCCAGCTCGCGGGACTGGTCCGGCGTGGTGGTCGTGACGTTGATCACGGTCCTTCCGGCGAGGTCGCCGGCCACCGGGTCGAGCACGTCGTGCACCGACGCGTGGTCGTACAGACAGGTGATCACGATCGGGCCGGCGGCCGCGGCCTGCTCGATCGTCGCGGCCGCGTGGGCACCGGCCGCGACCAGGTCGTCGGCCCGGCCGGGTGATCGGTTCCAGACAGTGGTCGGGTGGCCGGCGGAGAGCAGGGCGGCGGCGAGGGCTCGGCCCATCTCGCCGAGGCCGAGCACGGTGATCGCGAGGCGTTGGTCGTTCGTCATGCCAGCCATGCTGCGTCGAGACTAACGGTCCCACAAGTACCGACTATTATGTTCAATACCCACCTGGAAGTAAGTATTGACGTTTCAGACGATTTCAAGCGTCTTGGAGGATTCGATGAGCCGGAACGAACGGCGCGGGCCGTACATCTGCGGGATCGACGCCGCGATGGACGTGGTCACCGGGAAGTGGAAGTCGTTGATCCTGTGGGAGCTGGAGGCCCATCAGGTGCGCCGGTTCGGCGAGCTGCGGCGCGGCCTGCCGGGGGTGAGCGAGAAGATGCTGATCCAGCATCTGCGGGAGCTGGAGGCCGACGGCCTGGTGCACCGCGAGGTGTTTCGCGAGGTGCCGCCGCGGGTGGAGTATTCGCTGACCGATCAGGGGCGCTCGCTGAACGAGGCGCTGGCGCCGCTCGGTGCCTGGGGGTCGAAGCGGATCGGGCGGATCGGTGCCGGTCTGGTGCCACACCCCGACCCGGCTGACTAGTTCGAAATGGGTGCCACTGAGCCCGGTGCGGCAGGAGAAGCGATCACCGCCCTCTTTTCAACCAGGAACGGCGCCAGCCAGGTGGGACTGCGGCTGATCCCGGTGAGCTGTCCCCGGGCCCACCTACTCTGGAAGGCCAGGGAGGTCTGATGCACAGGGGAGAGACGCCCCCGCTGATCATGGTCGGTGGGGTGCCCGGCGCCGGTAAGAGCACGGCGATCGCCCGGGCGCTGCCGTACCTGAGTGGGGTCGAGGCCTTGGATTCGGAGGACGAGCGCCGGCGACTGTCCGCGATCGCTCCGGGGGTGCCGTACGAATATCTGCGGCCGATGGTGCACGCGCTGCACCACAGTCGAGCGGTCGCCGAGCTGTTGCGCGGCCCGGCCGGCCGGAACGGCCTCGTGGTGCACGATCCGGCGACCCGGCCGACCCGGCTGAAGATCATCGGGCAACTGGCCCAGGCCCGCGGCTGGCGCCCGGTGCTGATCTTCATCGACGTCGACCGGGACCAGGCGCTGGCCGGTCAGCGGGCCCGCGGCCGGCTGGTCGATCCGGATCGCTTCGACGGCCACTGGCGACGCTGGTCGTCCCTGCGGGACTCCGAGACGGGCGCGCAGGAGTGGCGGGACGCGTTGGCGATGTGGCCCGAGTGGCACTGGGTCGACCGGGACGACGCGGCCGGGCTGATCAAGTCCGTGTTGCGGCCCGCGGCGGAGGTCTGGGCCGCCTGAGAGATCAGCCCGGGCGGTGCGGCAGGATGGCCTGATGTTTCCTGACGACCTGAACCGTCGGCTCGGCCACGAACTGCGGCTCGCGCAGTCCAATGGTCGGGTGCCGTCCGTCGTCGCGGGTGTCGTCCGTGCCGGCGAGCTCGCCTGGGCCGAGGCGATCGGCTCCGGCGACGGGCGCGGTGGCCCGTCGGCCGGCACCGACTGGCAGTACCGGATCGGGTCGCTGACCAAGACCTTCGTCGCGGTCGGCGTGCTCCGGCTGGTCGACGAGGGACTGCTGGACCTCCATGATCAACTCGACCGGCATCTGCCGGGGACCCGGATCGGGCAGGTCCGGATCATCGATCTGCTGGGGCAGTGCTCCGGGATCCGGGCCGAGACGGATTCGCCCTGGTGGGAACGGTCGCCGGGAAAGGCCTGGCCCGACCTCGAGGCGCAACTGGCGCTGCGTGGTGAGGCTCGTGGCGTGTTCCACTACTCCAACGTGGGCTTCGGTGTCCTGGGCCGGTTGATCGCCGAGCTGCGCGGGCGACCCTGGCAGGAGTCGCTGACCGAGGAGATCCTGGTCCCGCTGGGGATGACCCGCACCACGCCGCGACCGCAACCGCCGCACGCCGACGGCTGGGCGGTGCACCCGAACGCCGAGCTGATCATGGTCGAGCCGGAGCACGATGCGGAGTCGATGGCGCCGGCCGGGCAGCTCTGGTCGACCGTCGATGATCTTGGTCGCTGGGCGCATTTCCTGCACGCCGGGAACGACGACGTGCTGTCCGAAGGGGCTCGGGGCGCGATGCGGATCCCGCGGGCGTTGACCGACCTGCCGGGGGAGGCGTGGACCTCGGCGTACGGCCTGGGGCTGCAGATCTTCAACGACGGCGGCCGGCGGCGGTACGGGCACGGCGGCTCGATGCCCGGCTTCCTGGCGGCGCTGCGGATCGAGGACAACGGGGACGCCTCGATCATCCTCGGCAACACCACCGCCGGCCTCTCCTCGACCCTCGCCGACGCCTTGCTCGACCTGGTCGCCGAGCACGCCCCGCAGGATCCGCCGGTCTGGACCGCCGACCCGGCCCAGGCTGGCGCGCTGGAGCTGACCGGCACCTGGCATTGGGGACCGACCCCGTTCGAGCTGTGCGCCGCGGCCGAGGGGTGGCTCGAACTGAAGCCCCACGGCAACGGCCGCGGCTCGCGCTTCCGTCCCGACGGCGAGGACCGGTGGATCGGTCTGGACGCCTACTACCTCGGCGAGCCCCTGGTCGCGATCCGCCGTGACGGCCGGCTGCAGCACTGGGACCTGGCTTCGTTCCGGCTCACCCGCACCCCGTACGACCCGGATGCTGATCTTCCCGGCGGGGTCACCGGACCCTGGTCCTGACCTTGCGTTTTGGCGATGGGAACGTACGTCCCGCTCAGCGCCACTGATCGGCGTTGGCCTCGGCCCACTGGGTGAAGGTGGTGGCGGGGCGGTCCAGCAGTTTTGCCAGGTCCGGCTCGACCAGTTGCGGGTGATCGAGGAGTTCCTTGGCGCCGTCCACGTACCACTGCGCGTATTCGCCCATCGACGGCTCCAGTTGGGCGATCGCCTCGTCCCGGCTGATCTCGACGAACGGCACCTCGGCGCCGATCGCCCGGCCCATGATCGTGATCTTCTGCACCCGGGTCAGGGACTCCGGCCCGGTCAGCGGATGGGCCCGGCTGCTGGGTGCGGCGTCGAGCAGGGTGACGGCGGCGACGGCCGCGATGTCGGCGAGATCGATCACCGCGTTGGCTGCCTCGGGGTAGGCGTCGCGGACCTCGCGCCGGGTCTTGATCTGTTCGGCCCAGATCATCGCGTTCGGCATGAACTCGCCGGGCTTGAGGTGGGTCCAGGCGAGACCGGAGGCCTCGACGATCGGCTCGATCTCGTCCCACCAGGAGCCGGTCGGGCCGGTCAGATCGACGATCCGCTGGACGCCCGCCGCCACGGCGTGGTCGACGATCGCCTGGGCGGTCGGCGGATGCGGCGCCAGATAGAGCGTGGTCACGCCCTCGAGCGCGGCCGGGACGGTGTCGGGCTTGTGGATGGTGCCGACGGCGACCTCGACGCCCTCGGGCAGCTTGGCTCGGTCCGGGTCGACGGTAAGGGCACGGATGGCCGGCGCGTTGCGGTCGATCAGCTCGTCGACCACCATGCGGCCGACGTTTCCGGTCGCTCCAGTGACCAAGATCGTCATGCGGGATCCCTTCGATCGGGGGCGGGAACGAATCATCGTACACCATACGGGGAAATACTCTCGACGCTCCGACCCGTACGATGCAGGGCATGGAATCCGACCGGACCGCGGTGCCGGAGACGATCCGGCGCGCCCTGTCCGAGCTCGGCCTGGAGTGGTCGGAACGAACGCCCGGCCTGTTCTCGGTCAGCCTGCCCGGCACCCGCAAGCTGCGCACCGAGTGCGCGCTGGAGGTGGGCCGTTACCTGGTCGGCGTGCGCGCTTTCGTCGCCCGTAATCCCGACCAAGATCACGAAGCGGTCTACCGGCGACTGCTGGAACGCAACCTCAAGCTGTCCGGGGTGGCCTTCAGCGTCGACGCCGACGGCGACATCTATCTGACCGGCCGGATTCCGTTGCCTGCGGTCACCGTGGACGAGGTGGACCGGCTGCTCGGCGTGGTCGCGGAGACCGCGGACTCGATGTTCAACATCATTCTGGAGACCGGCTTCGCCGACAGCATCCGGCGGGAATGGGCCTGGCGTCGCTCCCGGGGCGAGTCCACCGCCAACCTGGCGGCGTTCGCGCACCTCGACCCCGGTGACCCGGCGGACGAGGGCGGATCCGGGGTCTCCTGACGCCCTCGCAGCCGCGGGTGAAATCCTGGGCCGAGCAAGACGCCCGGTACCGACGAAGAAGGGGACGATCGACGTGACCACTCCCGAGATCTCTGTTCAGCTCTATTCCATCCATCCCGAGCTGGAGGCCGATCTCGACGGCTCGCTCGGCCGGATCGCCGAGATCGGTCTGCGGACCGTCGAGGCGTTCGACTTCGTCCGGCGGGTGGATGAACTGAAGGCCTCGTTCGACAAGTACGGGCTCACGGCGCCGACCGCACACGCGATCATGATCGAGGACGCCGGGGTGGAGACCCCGGACGGCCTGCTGACGGTGCCGCCGCCGGAGGAGACCTTCGCCGCCGCCAACGCACTCGGCGTCCAGGTGGTGATCGATCCGTTCGTCGCGCCGGACCGGTGGGCGACGCTGGACGACGTCAAGCGCAACGCCGACCGGCTCAACGAGCGGGCCGCACAGGCGGCCGGCTTCGGCCTCAAGGTCGGTTACCACAACCATGATCACGAGTTGACCACCAAGATCGACGGCCGGCCGGCGCTGGAGGTCTTCGCCGAGCTGCTCGATCCGGCGGTGCTGCTCGAGGTCGACCTCTATTGGGCTCAGGCCGGCGGCGCCGACCTGATCCCGCTGCTGCAGGGATTCGGGGACCGGGTGGTCGCCGTGCACGTCAAGGACGGCCCGATGCGGCCCGGCATCTCCGCCCGCGAGCTCCCGTCGGACCAGACCCCGGCCGGCCAGGGTGACGTGCCGCTGGCCGCGGTGCTCAACGCCGGCCTGGAGATCCCGTACGCCGTGATCGAGTACGACCACTACGAGGGCGACACCTTCGACGGCATCGCGCAGAGCTTCGCGTTCCTGACCGACACGCTGAAAGTCTGACGAACTCGGCGTCGGAGCGATTCCTTTCGCGTCCTCGGCGGGTCTCACTGAGCAGCGGTATCACTCAACTGAGACCCCAGGAGGAAGCATGGCGGATCCAACGACGCCGATCGAGGTGGCGGTCAGGTTCATCGAGGCCTTCGGCCGGCGGGACCTGACCGCCCTCGCGGACTGCCTGGCCGACGACGTCGTCTCCGAAAGTCCGCGGGTGCGGCTCAGTGGACGAGAGATCAGCTGATCGTGGTCGACGGCAAGATCACCAAGGACACGCTGATCTTCGACACGGCCGCCCTGCAACCCTGACCCACCAGGGTCAGCGGTGTTCTTCGGCGTCCAGCCGGGCGGCGATGTCGGCGGGGAAGCCGCCGGAGGCGATCGGGCCCCAGCGGGTTGGCGTGATCCGGATCAGCGACTTGTCCTGCAGCTTCATCGCGGCGCGGTATTCGTCCCAGTCGGGGTGCTCGCCGGAGATGCAGCGGAAGTAGTCGATCAGTCCGTCCAGGGCCTCGGGCATGTGGAGCACCTCGGCGTCGCCGTCGACCTGCAGCCACGGGTCACTGAAGCCCTCGGAGAAGACGCAGACCGACACCCGGGCGTCCCGGGCTGCGTTGATCGACTTCGCCCGGCCGGGATAGGTGGAGATCACGATCCGGCCGGAGTCGTCCGCGCCCCCGGTCACCGGGGACAGCTGCGGCCGGCCGTCGGTCCGGGTGGTGGCGAGCACCATCGAGTGGCGCGGTCTGAGGAACTCCAGGAGCTTGTCCCGGTCGACGGTCTGTGCGGTTGCGATGCTGCGGGCCATACGGCCAGACGTTACTCCCCGGGCTCGGCCGGCCCGCCGGGGATCAGCGGGCGGACTCCCGGAAGACCTTGTGCTGGGCAGCCTGGGCCCGCGGCCGGACGGTCATCCGGTCGATGTTGACATGGCTCGGCCGGGCGGCCACCCAGGCGATGCAGTCGGCGATGTCGTCGGCCGTCAGCGGCTCCGGCACCCCGGCATAGACGGCGTCGGCGCGTTGTTGATCACCGCCGAACCGGGTCAACGAGAACTCCTCGGTGTGCACCATGCCCGGCGACACCTCGGCGATCCGGACCGGCCGGTCGAACAGCTCGAGCCGCATCGTCTCGACCAGGGACCGCTCCGCGGCCTTCGCCCCGCAGTAGCCGGCGCCGCCCTCGTAGCCGCCGTCGGCGGCGACCGAGGTCACGAAGATCACCTGGCCGGTGTTGTCGATCAAGGTCGGCAGCAAGGCCTTGGTCACCGCCGCGGTGCCGAGCACGTTGGTCGCGTACATCCGTTGCCAGGCGTCCAGATCGGCGTCGGCGACCGGCTCCAGGCCGAGCGCCCCGCCGGCGTTGTTGATCAAGAGACTGACCGCGACTCCGGCCCGGCGGCCGAGCTCGGCGACGTCGGCCGGATCGGTCACGTCGCACCGGACGGCGCTGCCGTCGAGCTCCTTCGCCAGCGCCTCGATCCGGTCCAGCCGGCGGGCCACGCAGACCACCCGGTAACCGTCCGCGGCGAGCCGACGCGCCGTCGCCGCTCCGATCCCGCTGCTCGCTCCGGTCACCACGGCCACGGGACGCGTCTCAGTCACGCCCCGGAGTATGCCAAAGGGCGGCCGGCCCGGGTCGGCTGGCCGCTATCGTCGTGCTCGAGCCCGAGGAGTGCACCGATGGCACGCGATCCGAACATCCCAGCCGTCTTCGACGTCTACACGGTGGTCGTGCTGCGCCGGCCGGACGACGCACCGCAGCTGCCGGACGAGGAACTGGACGCCTTGCAGGCCCGGCACCTGGCCTACCGGGCCGAGCTGGCCCGACGCGGCGTGCTGGTCGCGAACGGGCCGTTCGGCGAGCAGAGCGACCCGTCCTATCGCGGGATGTCGATCTTCGCCTGCGACGCACCGGAGGCGGCCCGGCTGTCCGATGGTGACCCCTCGGTCGCGGCCGGCCGGCTGGCGTACGACGTGCTGGAGTGGTGGGTCCGGGCCGGCTCGCTCGCCTTCCCGCTCGCCGACCGCCCGATCGGCGACAGTCGCTCGCCGCCCGACGACTGAGGTCCCAGGGCTTCGTACCGGAGGGGCGGGGAGCAGGCCGAAGGACGCCGATCGGTGGTCGATAAGCTCAGCGGCATGACCTCAACCTTGATCTTGATGCGACACGGCGAGAGTGAATGGAATGCCAAGAACCTGTTCACCGGCTGGGTCGACGTCGGGCTGAACGACAAGGGGATCACCGAGGCCCAGCGCGGCGGCCAGCTGCTGGTCGAGGCCGGCCTGCTGCCCGATGTTGTCCACACGTCGCTGCTCCGGCGGGCGATCCGCACCGCCGAGATCGCGCTCGACGTGGCCGACCGGATGTGGATCGAGACCCGCCGCTCCTGGCGGCTGAACGAACGCCACTACGGCGCCCTGCAGGGCAAGGACAAGGCCGCGACCCTGGCCGAGTTCGGCGAGGAGCAGTTCATGATCTGGCGCCGCTCCTACGACACCCCGCCGCCCGAGATCAAGCCGGACGACGAGTTCGCCAACTTCAACGACGCCAAGTACGCCAGCCTGCCCACCGAGGCCCGCCCCAGCACCGAGTGCCTGAAGGACGTCCTGGTCCGCGCCCTGCCCTACTGGTACGACCAGATCACCCCCGACCTCCGCGCCGGCAAGGTCACCCTGATCGCAGCCCACGGCAACTCCCTGCGCGCCCTGGTCAAGCACCTGGACGGCGTCAGCGACTCCGACATCGTCGGTCTCAACATCCCCACCGGCATTCCGTTGGTGTACGAGCTGAACGACGATCTCAAGCCCCGGACCCCGGGTGGGCGGTATCTGGATCCTGAGGCTGCTGCCGCGGCCATCGATGCCGTCAAGAATCAGGGCAAGAAGAAGTAGCGGTCCAGGATCGGCGAACTGGGAAGCTCCTATCGGAACGACTCGATCACTTCGGCGATCGGGTCCAGTGACCTGGCGTCGACCAGGTCGGGCAGTCGCACCATCACTTCGCTCGCTCCCGCTTCGGCGAGTTCGCGGAATCTGCCCACCTGGTCGGCGATCGTTCCGGCGTTGACCGCCGCGGCGTAACGAGCGGGATCCTGGCGTCGCGGCCGGTGCTGCTCGACAAGCCGCCAGACCTGTTCGTCGTTCGCTCCGATCAGCACCGTCGACAACTGGGTCACCGCGACCTCCGCCGGATCGCGGTCGAGGTCGACACAGTGCCGACGGAGCACGTCGGCCTTGTGTCGTACGGTTTCCGCGTCGCCGAACACGTTGCACGCGTCGGCGTACTTCGCGGCGAGCCGGAGTGTCCGCCGTTCGCCGCCGCCGCCGAGGATGATCGGAACGTGATCCTGCAGCGGCCGCGGGTACGACAAGGCCTCCTTGACCTCGAGGTGCTCGCCCTGGAAGGCCGGTGCGCCCTTGCCCCACACCAGCGGCAGCACCTGCAGCGCCTCCTCGAGCAGCGCATAGCGCTCGCGGACGGTGGGGAACGGCCAGCCGTAGGCGCGGTGCTCTGCCTCGAACCAGCCCAGCCCGAGCCCGCACACGGCCCGGCCGCCGCTCAGCACATCCAGCGTCGCGATGATCTTGCCGAGGTGGGCGACGTTACGGTACGTGACTCCGGTGACCAGAGTGCCGAGCCGGATCCGTGACGTCACGGCGGCGAGGAACGCCAGCGTCGTGTAGCTCTCCAGCATCGCGTCCCACGCGCGACCGAGCTGCGGGATCTGGCGGAAGTGGTCCATCACGTAGATCGCGTCGAAGCCGGCCTCCTCGGCGGCCTGCGCGATCGCCGTCAACCGCTCCCGGACCGCAGGATTTCCGCCGGGCCAGTCGAAGGTCGCGAGCTGTAGTCCGAACCGCAGCCGGCTCGGGTCACGCTGCTGCCGTTCGACCGCCGCCGTCGCCTGGAGGAACGCCTCCGGTACGACCCGGACGGCGGCCGGCCGCAGCACGCCGTCGAAACCCTCGCCGCCGAGCCGGTCGCGCACCGCGGGCCACGACCGAAGCTGAGCGTTCAGCACGTCAACCGGAATCCGCTTGGTCCGCTGCCGATTCCGCTCCCGACACTCCTTGGCGGGGACGTCGAACGCCACCGCGTAGCAGGGCAGCCCCTGGGCCCGAGCCAGGGCGAGCCAGCCCTGACGACGTTCGGCGTCCAGACCGAGGGTGTCGATCACCGTCGTGAGCCGGCGGGCCAGCCGTCGCGAGACGAGTTCGTCGAGCAGCGCGAACGCGTCGGTACTCGCCTCGAGATCGTCCTCGGCGATCCCCACCAGCGCGCGGAGCCGATCGCTCGAAACCACCGTGCCGGCCGGGAAGTGCGTGTCGGCCCAGGTCGTCTTGCCCGACGCCCCCGGGCCGACGAGCACCACCATGCACGGCGTGGGCAGCGCTCGCACGTCGTCGGTCATGCGTGCAGTCTCCCACCGTGGGTAGGGGTGGACAGGAGTGCCGCTGTGCAGAGGGTGCAGGAGGACGTTGGGGTGTTCGTTCCCTGAGCCTGTCGAAGGGGCGCAGGTGATGTGGCCCGCCCTTCGACAAGCTCAGGGAACGAACACCCAAACCTCCGCCCGTGTTCTTCCGGCGGAGCCGTAGGCAACCCATGATCACCGGCTGCCAGGATCAGGCTTTCCGTTGGCCTCAGCCCGCCCCGGAGGAAGATCAGCACGCTGCGAGGTCAGGTCTCGCGGCAGCAGGGTGAATCCCTGCCAGTGCAGGTCCATCGGGCTCTGATCTTCGTCCCGGACGACGTGGTGGAACCCGACGGCGACCCAGGAGACGACGTCGTCCAGTTCTTGTTGATCAGCCACGAAGCCGAGGACGCTGCGCTCGGGACAGTCCCGGTTCTTGGTGGCGAAGCGCTCGCACTCGGTGAACTGACTGAAGGCGATGTCGTAGGCCGGTTCGTGGCTCTGTCCGTCCTGATGATCATGGGACTCGTCGGTGAAGCGATAGGAGTCGGTGTCACCGATCTCGATCTGGTACGAGATCGGATGTTGATCATCGTTCAGCACGGCAGGGTTGACGATGCGCCACCAGCGGCGGTTCTCGATCTTCCGGGTGGTCTCGGTCGGGATCGGGGTCAGGTCGCCGGAGAGTTCGGGGGACTTCGGCCCGGTCTTGCCGGTGAAGTCGGCGTCGTACTGCTCGACCCGCTGACCGCCGCGGCCGCCGAGGGCCCAGTGCAGCCGCCAGACGGCGTTGTGCGAGTGGCTCGCGGCATGATCTTCGTCGCCGGGGCCGACCGGCCGGCCCTGCAACGGGTCGTCGGTGTAGTCCTCGGGGGAGAGATCGCCGGTGGCGCCGAGGGCGGGGCGGATCGAGCCGTCGGCGCCGAAGACATAGCTGTTGACGTATTCGTACCAGCCGACCTTGGAGATCGTGCTCAGGCTCAGGCCGGTGCCGCGGGCGACGTCGACCTGGCCGCCGGACTGGGCGCGATAGGCGATACCAGTGTCGATCTCCTCGACGCAGAGCACCGGCCGGTCCTCGCCGCCGCCGACCTTGCCGTCGCCGAAGTTGGGCACGAAGGTGCGCTGCAGTTCGCCGGAGCACTCGGTGTCCACCAGGCTCTGCAGATTGCGGCCGCCGAAGCCGTGATCGGTGATGTCCTCGGTGGTCCGCTGCCCGGTGTCGTAGGGCACCTCGAGCTGGCCGATCGCGAGCGAGTCGAGGATCTGGATCGGGGCCCGGCCGACCGGGTTGAAATGGATCTGCTCCAGGGTCAGGCCGGCGTACGGGTCGATCCGCCAGCACATCGCCCAGGACGAGCCGCTGGACAGGACCTTGGCGATCGGCGGGTTCGCCGGACACTTCAGGGTGGTGGCGATCGGCTTCTCGGCCGGGCTGCTGGTTGCTCTGGTCACGGCGATCACGACGCCGGCGACGACCAGGCCGCAGAGCACGGCCGCGATGATCAGGATCCGGCCTCGGCCGGCGGTGCGCTTCATGGATCACCCCTGACTGTCATACCCGCCCCGTTTTCGACGAAAGCGTCGGCCCTCCGGAACCTTCTCCCGGAGGGCCGACGTTTCCTATCTCCTGCACCGCCGATCAGCGTCCTGGCCGGCGGCTTACCCGTCCGTGCGGTTAGCTGGAGCACCCTTCGGGGGTGAACCGGGCCGACGAGTTGCCCAGATTGAGCCGCCCGCCGTCGGCCGACCGGGCCAAGCCGAGGCTCAGCGCGGAGAGGTCGAGGCTGTTGGTCACGTCCTCACCGGCCGAGTTCTCGCAGGTGCCGATCTCCTGGTGGTTCACCTGCAGCGAGACGAACTCGTTCAGTACGTCGAACAGCGGCGACAGCATGTTGACGATCGAGGAGGTGATCCCGAACTTGATGTCGTTGATCACCAACTCGAAGATGTGATCGCCGGCATCGCTGATGATCAATTCGTAGACCGGAGCGAGCACCGGTCCGACCGTGCCCCCCAGGGTCTGGATCGCCGTGGCCAGCGCCGTCCCGGCGGTGCCGCCGATCAGACCGCTGCTGTTGTCGGTCACCTCACCGAGCTCACCGGAGGCGATGTCGGCCAGCGTGAACGTCCAGGTGACGTCCAGGTTGCCGCCGACCAGACCCTTGTCGTCGGAGAACTGGACCGTGATCGTCACCGCGTGCAGTGAGTCCTCGATCGCACCGACGAGCAGGTTGGTGATGTCGTGCATGATGTCGTGGATGCTCTCCGCGATCAGCGGGTAGATCTCCGACGAGATCAGTTCGGCGTTCGGCTCCTGGGCATTCAGCCCGCCCTTGCCGACCAGCTGATCCAGGTGGATCTGCAGCTCGCCGGTGGAGAAGTCGATCGTCACGACCTTGTTGTGCGACGTGATCGGCTGGTTCAGCACCCGCTGAAACAGCGTGTCCTGCATGTTGCTGTCGACGGTGACCTTCGGCGTCGGGACCCCCGGGACACCGGACAGCAGTCCGGTCAGCTGGTCCACGTCGAGGTTCTCGTTCACCAGGTCCTCGACGGTGGTGTCCACCGCGCCGGCCGCACCGTAGATGCCGTTCGCGGCATCGCCGACCAGCGGCGAGCGGAGCAGCAGGTCGGCCTGCGCGACGCGGTACTGACCCGGGCCGCCGACGCCGTCGGGATCGAGGATCTTGCCGTCGTCGACCACGACCTCGGAACCGAACGCGCCGAGCCTCAGCTCGAGTTGGTCGATCGCGAGATCGGTCAGGCCCTCGACGCCGGCTGTCTCCGACAGCGACAGCAGGTTGACGGTCGCCGCACCGAAGGAAGCGTCGTCGCCACTGAGCTTGACCGAGCCACCCTCCGCGAGCAGACCGCTCACCGAGCGGGCACCGGTGGCCGAGCTCGCCTCGCTGGAGCTGCCGAGGGCGCCCATCGAGCCGAAGTCGATCAAGTCGTTCAGCGGGATCGAGACGTCACCGAACTGGATGACCTGGTCACCGAGCACGTCGACGTTCAAAGCATCGTTGTTGGGGCCGGGCGAGGATTTCAGTCCCGCGGAAGTCGCCGCGACGCCGACGAGGTCGTTGCCTCCCACCGACGACGCGAGGATGCTGGCGGCCGCTTCCGCGGCCTCGTTCTCGTAGTTACCGACAGCCGCCGACGGGGAGAGCCCGACGGTGCCGATCAAGAGGGCCGTGGCCGAGACGATGGCCAACGGCCTGCCCCACGGCCGCCAGGAGGTCTTTCCCGAGCGGGAAGATCCTGGTTGGCGCTGCCCTGCAGTCACCAAGAAACTCACTCCTTAAGGATCCGAGATGGTCGTGTACCCCGACCCCGCAAACAATTCCCCGAGCCCCGAGAGTTTCTCCCCAGAGGAGAGAAGATAGCGACATCGAGGGCGGTTGTCACCATTCGAATTCGGCCATGTCGGGAGGCTCTTTCCGAGCCGTTCCGGCGGCCCTGCCGGCGGGCCGGTCGAGGCCCTACTCCGATCGGCTGGATTCGCTTGCGTACAAGGGGAATCAGTCAGGCGTGGAACGCCGTGCCGAACGGTGTAACGGAATGATCAAAATGTAGGGCATCCGAGCGGTTTTCGAGTGTCGCCGAAAGGTGTCCAAAACGGACACGGTTGAGGACAGGAATAGATTCTCGATCATGAGAACTGTCGTGTCCAAAACGGACACGGTTCAGGACACGGTCTGGCTCTCGTCCTCGGGATAGCGACCGGTCACGATGTAGATCACCCGACGCGCCATCGACGAGGCGTGGTCGGCGATCCGCTCGTAGTAGCGGCCGAGCAGCGCCACGTCGACCGCGGCCTCGACGCCGTCTTCCCAGTCGTCGCTGAGCAGCACCCGGAACTGCGACTTGCGCAGGTCGTCCATCTCTTCGTCCCGCGCCCGCAGCTCCCGGGCCAGTTCGAGGTTCCGGTCGTTCAGGGTGTGGCCGGCGCTGACCACCATCCGCTCGGCGACGTCGCCCATCCGGACGAAGTTGGGCCGAAGTCGCTCCGGCACCGCCGAGTCGGGGTAGCGCATCCGGGCGATCTTGGCGACGTGCACGGCCAGGTCGCCCATCCGCTCCAGTTCGTTCACCATCCGCAGCGTTGCGACCAGGGTGCGCAGCTCACCGGCGACCGGCGCCTGCCGGGCCAGTAACGAGAAGGTGCGGTTCTCGATGTCGTGCTGCCGCTCGTCGAGGGCGTCGTCCTTGCCGATCACCTGCTCCGCCAGGTGGATGTCCTGCTCCAGCAGAGAGGTCGTGGCCGCCCGCACCGCCTCGGCGACCAGCTGCGACATCTCGACCAGGTCGTCCAGGATCTCGTCCAACTGTTCCCGGTACGAGTCACGCATGCCGAATCCACCTCGCCTCAAGCGTGCAGCCCGCGCGGCCGCAACAAATACGAGCCAACCCTATGCCAGCGCCGATGACCGGCAGAAAACGCCGATCGTAAACGAAAGGTGAACATCGAGGGAACGCTCGGCCATTCGTCCCGCCGTGGCTGAACCGATGGTGAGGTGACCGCGAGCTTTCCCTTTAGTATCGGCTTTGTGAACCCGATCGGCGCCACGCTCATCGCCCTCGTCGTCGGGATCATCATCGGCGGCTTCGCCGCCTGGATCTGGTCCCGGCGCAAGCCGTTCGACGACGCCGAGCTGCGGTACACGCCGCCGGCCGTGCCGGACGGCGTCGGTGCCGTCCTGGCGGTGCTGCGCTCCTCGGCCATCGTCGTCGGCCCGCACGACGAGGTGCTCCAGGCGAGCACGCCGGCGCACAACCTCGGCCTGGCCCGCGGCTCCCGGGTGGTCAACCCCGAATTGCTCCGGCTGGTCCGCGAGGTGCGGCAGAGCAAGGAGTCGGCGTCGGCCGACCTGCAGATCGAGCACGGCCGCGGCATCGCGGCGACCTACCTGTCGGCCCGGGTGGCGCCGCTGGACGACGAGATGATCCTGGTCCTGGCCGAGGACCTGACCACCCAGCGCCGGATCGAGGCGACCCGGCGCGACTTCGTCGCCAACGTCAGCCACGAGCTGAAGACCCCGATCGGCGCGGTGTCCCTGCTGGCCGAGGCGATCGAGGACGGCGCCGACGACCCGGTCGCGGTGCGCCGGTTCGCCAGCCGGCTCAGTCTCGAGTCCGCCCGGCTGATCGATCTGACCGCCCAGATCATCGACCTGTCCCGGCTGCAGGCCGACGACCCGCTGGCCCACCCCGAGGAGGTCGACGTCGACGAGGTGCTGGCCGACGCCGTCGACCGCTGTCGGGTCGACGCCGAACAGCACCAGGTCGAACTGACCGTCGCCGGGGAACGGAACTGCCGGGTGCTCGGCAGCGCCCGGATGCTCAGCGTCGGGATCAGCAATCTGGTCGAGAACGCCGTGATCTATTCCGATCCGGGCGCCCGGGTGGTCGTCGCCGCGCACCGGGTCGCCGCCAGCGACGACGACTACATCGAGATCACCGTTTCCGACAACGGCATCGGCATCCCGCCGAACGACCTGGAGCGGATCTTCGAGCGGTTCTACCGGGTCGACTACGCCCGGAGCCGGGCCGACGGCGGCACCGGTCTCGGGCTGGCGATCGTGAAGCACATCGCCGCCAGTCACCGGGGCGACGTGGCGGTCTGGAGCCAGGTCGGCCAGGGCTCGACCTTCACCATCAAGATCCCGGCGCACCTCAAGCCGGGCACTGCGGTTGATCAGGGATTGCCGGACCTGCCGGCAACCCGGGACCCGGCCATGCTGACCAAGCAGGGACCGACGTCCGCTTCGTCTCCGCCCGATCGCCGACCGGCGCGTGCGGAGCAGATCCCATCCGACCGGGTGAACAACGCGAAGGCCCGGCCCGACAAGCAGGAGACCAGACAACGATGACCCGCGTATTGGTGGTCGAGGACGAGCAGACGTACCGCGAGACGCTCGCGTACATGCTGCGCCGCGAGGGCTTCGAGGTGGTCGAGGCCGCCGACGGAACCGAGGGACTGGCCGAGTACGACCGTGTCGGCGCCGACATCGTGTTGTTGGACCTGATGATGCCGGGGCTGCCGGGCACCGAGGTGTGCCGTCAGCTGCGGACCCGAGGCCCCGTGCCGGTGATCATGGTCACCGCCCGGGATTCCGAGGTGGACAAGGTGGTCGGGCTCGAGTTGGGCGCCGACGACTACGTCACCAAACCGTTCTCGCACCGGGAGCTGGTGGCCCGGATCCGGGCGGTGCTGCGCCGCGGCCAGGACGTCGAGCTGGTGCCCGACGTGGTCGAGGCCGGCGGCGTCCGGATGGACGTGGAGCGGCACGAGGTGTCGGTCAACGGCGACCGGGTCAAGCTGGCGCTGAAGGAGTTCGAGCTGCTGGAGATGCTGCTCCGCAACGCCGGCCGGGTGATGACCCGCGGTCAGCTGATCGACCGGATCTGGGGTGCGGACTACGTCGGCGACACCAAGACCCTGGATGTGCACGTGAAGCGGCTCCGGACCAAGATCGAATCCGATCCGGCCAGCCCCAAGTATCTGATCACCGTCCGCGGCCTGGGCTACAAGTTCGAGGGCTGACCGACTCCGCCTTTGCGGGATCGGCTGTCACACTACGATCCGTGGAGATGGACACTGCCGTACGCGGCCCCGGCGTCGACGCCTGATCGATGTCGGGAGCACAGAACCAACCGGCCGTCGACCCGGAGGCCGCCGGTGAGGCGGTCAAGGCGCTGGACCTGGCGCTCCGGGTCGGCGAGACGCTGCTCGCCAACGGCGCCGGGGCGGCCGATGTCGCGGCGACGATGGACTCGATCCTGCGCCACCTCGGGCTGGCCGAGGCCGATGTCGACGTGACCTTCACGGCGCTGGTGATCGCGTACCAGGAGACGCCGGACGCACCGACCCTGGTCCGGCGCCGCAACGTGGCCCAGCGCGAGGTCGACTACGAGGACCTGACCCGCGTCGACCACCTGGTCCGGGCTCTGCTGCTGGACCGGATCGACCGGGACGACGCTCGGGCCGAGTTGGCCCGGATCGTCTCGTCCGGGCACCAGCGGCCGCGCTGGGCGGTGACCCTGGGCTGGGGGCTGCTCGCCCTGGGCATCGCGATGCTGCTCGGTGGCAACTGGGTGGTCATGATCACCTCCGTGGTCACCGCGATCGCCGTCGAACGGCTGCAGCGGCTGCTCACCCTGGCCCGGCTGCCGTCGATCTATCAGCAGATGGCCGGCGGCCTGCTGGCCACACTGCTCGCGGTCGGGGTGGCCGTCACCCCGATCCCGCTGGATCCGTCGGTGGTGGTCAGCGCCAACATCACCGTGCTACTGGCCGGGCTCGGCCTGATCGGCGCCGCGCAGGACGCGCTGACCGGGTTCTACATCACGGCCAACGCCCGACTACTGGAGGTGATGCTGTCCACGGTCGGCATCATCGTCGGCGTGACGGGCGGGATCACCGTCGGCCGGATGCTCGGCGTCGACCTCGCCCTCGAGCCCGGTGCTGCGGGGCTCGCTGCCGCGCCGGCGATGCTGGGCGGTGCGGCGCTGTGTGCGATCGCGTTCGCCTACGTCGCCTACACCCCGGTCCGGGCGCTGCTGCCGATCGGACTGATCGCCGGGGCGGGGGAGGTCGTCTACTACCTGCTCAGCTCGGCCGGTTTCGGCCGGCCGTGGGCGTCGGCCGTCGCGGCAGTCGGCATCGGCATCGTCGCGTACGGGGTCGCCGGGCGAATCCGGGTGCCGCCGCTGGCGATCGTGGTCTGTGGCATCACGCCGTTCCTGCCCGGCCTGTCGATCTATCGCGCGCTGACCTTGATCACCTCCGGCGACCCGAACGGGGTGGTCGACTTCGCCACCGCCGGTGCCGTCGCGATCGCGCTGGCGTCCGGCGTGATCCTCGGCGAATACATCGTCCAGCCGATCCGGCGCGAGGCCCGCCGGATGGAGCGCCGGCTGTCAGGTCCGCGCCTGGTCGGTCCGCTCCGGCTGCGTACGCTGCGGCGCGACGCCAAGAAGTGATCATCGCCGGGTGCGGGGATGCCGGGCCCAGCCGAAGCAGAACAGGCCGAACGCGATCAGCCCGAGGGCGACCGCGATCAACAGCACCGGCCCGAACGGCTGGTCCCGGACGGCCTTCAGCGCCTCGTCCAGGCCGCCGGCCTGGCCCGGGTCGTGGCTGATCCCGGCCCAGCCGATCAGCAGACCGACCACGATCAACGCCACGCCCTTGGCCGGGAAGCCGATCCGGCCGAGCGTGATGGTCGGTCGGCCGGCACCGGACAAGTCGTCCTGGAAGGTCTGCCGGATCCCCTTCACGATCTGGGCCACGCCGATCGCGATCACCACGGTCCCGGCGAGTGCCACCAGCACCGGCCCGAACGGCAGCGCCAGCAGCCGCGCCGTCGCCGTCTCCTCGCCCTGCCCGCCGCCGCTGCCGCCGTCGAGCACGATCCGGATCGCGGCGATGCCGAGGGCGAGATAGACGATCGCCTGGCCGACGGCGGTCAGCCGGCGCAGGGTCCGTTTCGGCTCGTCGTGCCAGGAATAGCCCACCGCCGCGTCGATCACCCGCCAGATCACCAGCGCGAACAGCCCGACCGCCACCGCCCAGAGTGCGACCTCACCGAACGGCTGCGCGGCGACCTCGGCCAGCGCCCCCTGCTGCGACGCATCCTCCCGGCCGCCGAGGCTGAGCTGGATCGCCAGCGCTCCGATCACCAGGTGCACCAGGCCGAAGCCGGCCAGTCCGACCGTGATCAAGATCCGGTACGCCGACCGGCCCGGCTCCGCTGCCCTCATCGCGACCTCCCCTGTCCCGGCGGATGAGCCGGGTCTGTCTGTCACTCTCTGTACCCAGTGATGCCAGGGTTCAGCGTGCCGTGGGTGTGGGGAGGGGACGCTCGGCTGGGTGCCGCGCGTTGCGGTGGCGATCGTGGAGACCTTCAAGCGCAGCAAGGGGGCGGATCGGACCGAGCCGACGCCGAACCCGTCCCGTTGCTGCGCCTGAAAGGGTCTCCACCGTGCAACCGCAACGCGCGGCAACGAGCCTCGACCGAGGCCCTAACCGCGGCGGACCGGGTTGCTGAGCTCGCCGACGCCGGGGATGTTGATCGTCACCACATCGCCGTCGGCGAGGGTGAACGGGAGTTCGGGCACCAGCGAGGTGCCGGTGGACAGCCAGGCGCCGTCGGGGAACTCGAGGTCGCGATAGAGCCAGTCGACAAGATCATCGAGCTTGCGGTGCAACTGCTTGGTCTCGGTGCTGCCCTGCCAGATCGTCGCGCCGTCGCGGATGATCACCATCTTGAGCTCGAGCGCGTACGGATCCGCGATCTGCCAGGCGGGCGTGACGCCCGGACCGAGCCCGCAGGACCCGGTGTAGACCTTGGCCTGCGGCAGGTAGAGCGGGTTCTCGCCCTCGATCGTGCGGGAGCTGACGTCGTTGCAGACGCCGTAGCCGATGATCTCCTTGGCGCTGTTGATCAACAGCGCCAGCTCCGGCTCGGGCACGTCGATCTCGGAGTCGGCCCGGACCCGCAGCTCGCCGCCGTCGCCGACGACCCGCCAGGCCACCGACTTGAAGAAGATCTCGGGCCGGTCGGCGTCGTACACCTGCTCGTAGACGGTCGCCGAGGTCTCGCTCTCGGCCATCCGGGCCGTCTGGGAGATCTTGTACGTCACCCCGGCGGCCCACACCTCGGTCCGACCGTCGACCGGTGGCAACACGGTCACCTGGTCCAGGGCGACGGCCGGGCCGGCGGCCGACTCGACCCGCTGCCGCAGCTCGGCCGACGACAACCGGAGCAGCGAGGCAAGATCATCGGCGATCGACCGGACCGTGTCGCCGGCCCGAACGCCGACCGCCGTGCGGCCCTCGTGGGCGTACCGGGTGATCATGGTCGAAACCTCCAGGCTCGGGAGATCACGATCTTGTCACAGCCCCGCCGGAACAAGGGCCGAGGGTTCCGGAATGCGGTCTCCGGGATCAATCCTGCTACAACCAGTGGGGCAGATGGTGCCAGAGTGGTGTCATGCAGCCAGAGCAGCTGACCGATCCGATCGTCGATCACGGCGAGGGTCCGGTGTACTCGGCCCGGTGGCCGGGTCCGCGCTGGGTGGACCTGCTGGCCGGTGACATCGTCGAACTCCGGCCGGATTCGACCGTGGCCCGACAGCACGTCGGCACGGTCGCGGCGATGATCCGGCCACGCCGCGGCGGCGGGCACGTGATCGCCGGCGAGCGCGGCCTGCTGCTGGCCGACGACGACGCCCTGGCCGCCCCGGTCCGGGCGCTGCCCGAGGTGTGGACCGGCTCGGCGGTCCGGATGAACGAGGGCGGCTGCGATCCGGCAGGGAACCTCTATCTCGGCTCGATGGCCTACGACGGCCGGCCCGGCGGCGGCACCCTGTATCGCTTCGGCCCCGACCTGGCCGCCGAGGTCGCGCTGCCGGAGGTCACCGTCTCCAACGGCCTGGAGTGGAGCCCCGACGACGCGCTGGCCTATTACGTCGATACCCGGACCCACCGGATCGACGTGTTCGACTGGGACCCCGAGGGCGGGCTGCGGAACCGGCGGCCGTTCGTCGAGGTCGACGGCGATGGTGGCCCGGACGGGCTGACCGTCGACGCCGAGGGCGGGGTCTGGGTGGCCCTGTACGGCGGCTGGGCGGTCCGCCGCTACACCGCGCAGGGCCGGTTGGACGAGGTGATCGAGGTGCCGGCCCGGCAGGTGACGGCGGTGACGTTCGCCGGTCCGGAGCTCGACCAGTTGATCATCACCACCTCCCGGCACGGCCTCGAGGACGACGTCGGTCCGGCGGGTGCCCTGTTCGGTGCCAGACCCGGCATCCGAGGCAGACCGGTCCGAGAGTTCGCCGGGTAAGCCGTGTCCCAACTGCGGGTGGACACGATCGGCATCGCTCGATCCCTGGTTCCGGCGACGGCAGCTCTGCTGGCCGCCGCCCTCGGCGTTCTCTGTTATCACGTCGGCTCTGATCGGCTCGACTTCGCCGCGCACTACGTGGCCGGCCTCGGTGGCACGATGCTGCTGCTGTCGATCTTGGCGATCAGGCCGACGACCGTGCCGCGTGGCTGGGCGGTGCTCGCCCTGACCACGCTCGCCTGCGGGCTCGGGATCGGTTGCGAGACGCTGTTCTTCGTCGACGGTGGGTTCGATCTGGTCGACGTCTCGAATCAGAGCCTGGGCGCGGTGACCGCCGCGTTGATCTTCATCATCTGGCCGGTGCGGGGAGCCGGACCGACGACGCTGTGGATCCTGCTGGCTGTCCTGCTGCTGGGAGGAGGGGCCAAACTTGTCGGCTACTTCTAGGCCGGTGCTGGTGTTGTTGATCATGATCGCGGTCGGCTTCTGGGTGACCGGGATCATGATCACCTTGTCTCGGACGATGATCCCGTACGGGTTCGAGGCCGAGACCGTGCAGAGCACCGCGATCCAGCAGGAGCATCAGCCGGGGCGGGATGACATGATCTTGATCCGGACCGATCAGCGGACCCTGCGGGTCGATCCGAACGCCGCGGCCTGTGTGACGATCGGAGATCAGCTGACCAAGCCCGCCTGGTCCCGCAACGTCACCGGCTCGACCGGTGCGACCTGCGTGTTGGGCTGGCCGAAGCAGTTGCGGACCGTCGTCGTCGTGCCGATCCTGGTCGCCGCCGGTTGCGGTGGGTTCCTGCTGTTGGCCCGGCTGCTGTTGGCCCGCCGGCTGCTGCGCCGCTCGTCCGTCGGAGCCGGGACGGGCAGCCGGCTCAGAACACGCGAGCAATCTCGACCGTGACCTCCAGGGAACTGCCGGCGCTGCCGGAGTAGAGGCCCTTGAACGGCGCGACGTCGGCGTACTCCCGGCCGCGGCCGACGACGACGTGCCGTTCGCCGGCCGGGATGGCGTTGGTCGGGTCGAACGCCGTCCAGGCGCCGTCCCACCACTCCACCCAGGCATGGCTCTGCCCGGTCACGGTCTCACCGACCTCGGCGTCGGCCCGGGGGTGCAGATAGCCGGAGACGTAACGGGCCGGGATGCCGGCGAGCCGGAGCATGGTGATCGTCAGGTGCGCGATGTCCTGGCAGACGCCCTTGCGTTCGGACCACACGTCGCCGATCCGCGAGTGCACCCCGGTCACCCCTGGCACGTACTCGATCTTGTCGTGGACGAACTCGCTGGCCGCCCGGGCCGCGTCGGTCGGGGTGTCGCCGCGGACCACCTCGGCCGCCAGCGACCGGATCTCCTCGTCCGGCTCGGTCCGGCCGGTCTGGATCAGCCACTCCGCGTGCGCGTCCCGGGTCTGCCGATCACCGAGGGCGTCCCAGCCGGCCAGGTCGGACCGACGGTCGACGTTGATCCGGGTGTCGACCAGGCTGGACGCGATCACCCGCAGCTCCCGGTGCAGGATGCTGGTGTCGAAGGCGTGCACGATCGTGCCCCAGTAGTCGGTGTAGCGGTAGGCGGTCGACGACGGCCGGACCTCGATCCTGGTGTCCGCCGCGGACTGATGATCATCGCTGACCGGTGTCATCCGCAGTTCGTTGTAGGACGCGACGACCTCGTCGTCGTAGCTGAAGGCGGTCTCGTGGCGGATCTGGAACCGCCGCGACCGCGGTCGATCGGCTTGGATGATCATGCTCCCCCCTGGGCCCATGCCTTGGCGTGGGATGCCTCGAAGAATGTGTGGCTGACCGCCTCGCTGACCTCGGAGCAGGTGCGCTCGAGATCGACCAGCACGGTGGTCAGATCGCCCAGCAGGTCCTCCGGGCTGCGGAACTCCAGCTGGGTCCGGGCCCGGCCGAGCCGGCGCCGGGCCAGATCGGGGACGCCGGCCCGGGCTCGGCCCGGAGTGAGCTCGTTCAGGCAGCCCTCGGCCGCCGACAGCGCGAAGAACACCGAGCGTGGGAACAGCCGGTCGAGCAGCAGGAACTCGACCGCGGCTGCCTCGTCAAGATCACCCCGATAGGTGCGCAGGAACGCCTCGTACGCGCCGCAGGAGCGGAGCAGCGCCGACCAGGACGGCCGGCCCCGGCCCGGCGCACCGGGCAGTGCCCGGGTGAGCAGCAGCCGGGCGGTCATGTCGGCCCGTTCCAGGGAGCGGCCAAGGGTCAGGAACCGCCAGGCGGTGTCCCGGCTGATGGTCAGGTCGACGACACCGGCCAGGGTGGCGGTCTGCTCCCGGATCCAGGTGAAGTAGACGTGCGGTCCGAGCCGCTCGGCCATCCGCCGGGCCTCCGGCATGGCGAGCCAGGTGCTGTTCAGCGCCGACCAGAACTCCGAGGAGAGGATCTCCCGGGCGCCGCGGGCATTCTCCCGGGCCGACATCAGCGAGCCCCTGATCGCGGTCGGTTCGGAGCTGTACGCGAGCCGGTCCAGCACCATGATCGTGCTCACCGGCTCCGCCGGCGCCCGAATGCCCATGATCGACAACAGCGACCGGCAGGCCGTGTCCTCCTCGACCCACGGATCTTCCAACACCAACTGCAGATGGACATCCAGGATCCGCGCGGTCGCGTCCGCCCGCTCCAGATTGCGGCCGATCCAGAAGACCGCCTCGGCGATCCGGCGCAACAGGCCGGCGCGATTCGGGTCCATCGGGCCTCCCTGGCTTTGGCTGGACATGATCATCACTGCTGCTGTTGTTGCTGGGCGGCGGCCGGTTCGATCGCCGGGCCGGGGTCCTGCGGCCGGCCACGCTCGGTGACCGGTGGCTCGTCGGCCGCGTGGGTCAGCCCGGCACCCTGCTCGGCGACGTCGGCCGGCTCGTCACGGCCGGCCAGCACCCAGGTGTCCTTGGAGCCGCCGCCGCGGCTCGAGTTCACCACCAGTGCTCCTTCGCCGAGGGCGACCCGGGTCAGCCCGCCGGGCAGCACGAAGACCCGGTTGCCGTCGTTCACCGCGAACGGACGAAGATCGACATGGCGCGGCCGGAACCCGTCGTCGACGAAGGTCGGCACCGTCGACATCGAGACCACCGGTTGGGCGATCCAGGCCCGCGGATCGGCGATGATCTTGGTCCGCAGCTCGGCCAGGGTCGGCTCGTCGGCCTGCGGCCCGATCACCAGGCCCTTGCCACCGGACCCGTCCACCGGTTTGAGCACCAGTTGATCAAGCCGGCCGAGGACGTGCTCGAGCACGTCCGGATCGCCCAGCCGATAGGTGTCCACGTTGGGCAGCAGCGGCTCCTCGCCGAGGTAGTAGCGGACCAGGTCGGGCACGTAGGTGTAGATCAACTTGTCGTCGGCGGCGCCGTTGCCGAGCGCGTTCGCGATCGCCACGTGCCCGGCCCGGGCCGCGTTGACCAAGCCGGGGCAGCCGAGCATCGAGTCGGGCCGGAAATGCACCGGGTCGACGAACTCGTCGTCGATCCGCCGGTAGATCACGTGCACCGGGCGCTCGCCGGCGGTGGTCGGCATGAAGATCCGGTTGCCGGCGCAGATCAGGTCCCGGCCCTCGACCAGTTCGACCCCCATCAGCCGGGCCAGCAACGCGTGCTCGAAATAGGCGGCGTTGTGTACGCCCGGGGTCAGCACCACGACGGTCGGATCGGCGACCCCGGCCGGCGCGGCGGCGCGCAGGGCGGCCAGCAGTTCGTTGGCGTACCCGGCGACCGGCCGCACCCGCGACGAGCCGAACGCCTCCGGCAGTACCTGGGTCAGGGCGTGCCGGTTCTCGATCACGTAGCTGACCCCGGACGGCACCCGGACGTTGTCCTCCAGCACCCGGAACCGGCCGTCGACGTCGCGTACCAGATCGATCCCGGCGACCTGGATCCGGACCCCGTTCGGCGGTTCGATGCCGGCCGTCTCGCGGTGGAAATGCCGTGAGGTGACCACCACCTCGCGCGGCACGATGCCGTCCTTGAGCGCCTCGCCCGGTCCGTACACGTCGGCCAGGAACGCCTCCAGGGTGCGCACCCGCTGCTGCACGCCGCGATCGATCAGGTCCCACTCCTCGGCGTCCAGCACCCGCGGCACGATGTCCACCGGGAACGGCCGCTCCTGCCCGTCGTAGGCAAAGGTGACGCCCTGTTTCATGAAGGTGCGGGCGAGCGCGTCGACCCGCGGCCGCAGTTCCTCGGTGCCCAGCGGCCGGAGGGCACTGAGCACCGGCTCGTACGAACTCCGGGTGTCGTCGGGCGCGCCGAACGCCTCGTCCCAGCTGGCTCCCGTCGGGTAGCCGTCGAAGAGGTCCGCCATGACCGGACTCTAGAACGGAATCGTTACGCGCGGATTGCGTTCGGCCCCGACGCCGTTTCGCCAGTCGCCGGCCGGCCGGATACCGTTGGGTCGTGACCGGCGACATCACCGTTTTCTCGGGTTCCGCCCACCCCGCATTCGCCAAGGAGATGTGCCAGATCCTCGGCCTGCCACTCTCTCCTTCGCGCACCACGAGGTTCAGCAACGACTGCCTGCAGGTGCAGTTGCGCGCGAACTGTCGGCAGCGCGACGTCTACCTGGTCCAGCCGCTGACCTCGCCGGTGCAGGAGCACCTGATGGAGCTGCTGCTGATGCTGGACGCGGCCCGCGCGGCTTCCGCGGCGCACATCACCGCGATCATCCCGCACTACAGCTATGCCCGGTCGGACAAGAAGGACCAGCCCCGGATCTCGATCGGCGGCCGGCTGGTCGCCGACATGCTGGCCACCGCCGGCGCTACCCGGGTGCTGACCATGGCGCTGCACGCGCCGCAGGTGCACGGCTTCTTCTCCGTGCCGGTTGATCATCTGAGTGCCACCGCGGAGCTGGCCGAACATTTCGTCGGCCGGGACCTGAGCGACTCGATCGTCGTCTCGCCCGATCTGGGCAACGCCAAGGTGGCCACCGACTTCGCCCGGATCCTCGGCCTCGAGGTGGTCGCCGGCTCGAAGAAGCGGATCGCCGACGACAAGGTGATCATCGAGCGGATCGTCGGCGACCTGCACGGCAAACGGCACGCCATCGTGCTGGACGACGAGATCGCCACCGCCGGCTCGATCGTCGAGCTGATGGCGATGCTTCGCGGCGAGGGGATCAAGGACTTCTCCCTGGCCTGCACCCACGGCCTGTTCACCGGGCCGGCGATCGACCGGCTGAAGGCCGAGCCGGACGTCAGCGAGATCCTGATCACCAACACCGTGCCGGTGTCGGCGGAGAAGCGGATGCCGCAGATGGTCACCCGGTCGGTGGCGCCGCTGTTCGCCGAGGCCGTCCGCCGGATCAACTGCGGTGAGTCGGTGAGCAGCCTGTTCAGTGACGAGATCACCTACGGCGCCTGATCGGCGCCCCGCGCTGGGTCAGGACTCGAGCAGCTCGTCGGCATGCTCCTCCACCCAGGCGATCTCGTTCGCGATCTCGTCGAGCACACCGCGACGAGCCAGCCCCACCTCCCACTCGGAACCCTCGGCGACGAGCCGCCACAGGTGCTCCTGGAACTGCCGCGTCCGCTCGATCGCGGTCCGCAGGAGGTCGAGGTCGGGCTCGACCCCGTACCCCTCGAGCAGCAGCCGGAACCGGCGCGCCTTCTCCGCGATGTCCGTCGGCAGTCCCGCAGCTTGACACCGCTGCTCGGTCCAGAACGGCACCCAACGCCAGGCGAGGAAGCCGAGGTCCCAGGCGCGAGGCCCCGGCGCCGCCGCCTCCCAGTCGATCATCGCCACCGGCGTCCCGGCCCGGAAGATCATGTTCCAAGGCGCAAGATCGTTGTGGCAGATCGTCTCGACCGGCTGCCGGACCTCCAGCTGCCACTCGCGGCCGGTCCACGGAAACGTCGCCGCGGCATCGTGGAACTTCCGCACCAGGGCGCCGAGCCGGACCAGCACGTCGTCCCGCCAGACCCAGTGATCATCCTGGACGGCACCGGCGTCCACCTCCGGCAGTCCCTCACCGACCTCGCCGTCGAGGAAACTCAACACCTCGCGCCCTTGATCATCGAAGCCCAGCGCCCGCGGCGCACCGGCGAAGCCCGCACCCTCCAGGTGCCGCAGCAACTCGAGCACGGCCGGGGACCAGGCGCCACCCTTTCGTCGGACCGTCCGACCCACCCGTACGACTGCCGAATGAGAACCGCCGTCGAGGGGAATCTCCAGCTGGTCACCGCTCATCCGGTCACCGTAGCGCCGCCGGCCTCGCCGGATCGATCGAATATCCGCGGCTGACCATCGACCGCGCCCTAGGCTCGATTTTTGATGATCTTGGCCTGGCGTCCTGTGTCCGGGGTCAGCCACCGTTCACGCTTTCGATGCAGAAGTGCGGTTCGGCTGCCGGATCGCGGTCTGCCGGACGGAAAAGACGCGTCGACGGCGGAGAAGTTTGGGGCGTGGTGTTGGTGTTGCGGCCGGTTGTCGGTGGCGCGTCCCGTTCGCTGCAGTGAGGTGCGCCGAGTGTGACGTTTCCCGTCTTCGCGGCGATGATCGGGCCGGGAATCGTCACACTCGGCGACGGCGGAGCCCTCACCGTCACGATTCCGGCGCACCGTCGCCTCACCTCGCCGAAAACCGCCTCGGGATCGGCGCCCGCCTCGGAATTGTGCCAGTGGGCCACCCCGTGCGTGACGCAGACCGACAGCCGGCCGCAACAACGCACGTAGCCTGACCACTCCGCCTTTGATGCGTCTCTTTCGACCGGCAGAAGCGCGATCCGGCAGCCGGAACACGGACCAGGGGGAGCGATCAGGGCACGATCATCCACCTGATCATGAAAGATTGAGACACGTCCTAGGCTCGGACGATGACCAGCAACGACGCCGATCAGGACCAGCCCCGACCCACGTTTCCGCTGCGGCCCGAGTTCGCCACGGATCTGTTCGCCGGGACGGCCGACTACTACGCGAAGTACCGCGACGGCTATCCGGACCCGATGCTCGACGAGATCATGATCACGGCCGAGGCGACCGGCGACGGCACGCTGTTGGATCTGGCCTGCGGCACCGGGCAGCTGGCGATCCCGCTGGCCCCGCGGTTCGCCGACGTCTGGGCGGTCGACCAGGAGCCGGAGATGATCACGGTCGGCGCGGCGGAGGCGGCCCGGGCCGGGGTCGACGTCCGCTGGACCCGGGGCAGCGCGGAGACCCTGTCGGTCGACGACGGCCGGCTGGAGCTGATCACCATCGGCAACGCGTTCCACCGGCTGGACCGGCCGACCGTCGCCCGGGCCGCGCGGCGCTGGCTGCGACCAGGTGGCGCCCTGGTGATCATGGGCTCCGGCCGACGGCCGGAGGATCCGCGTCCCGATTGGCAGCGCATCGTCCAGCAGACCATCCGGGAGTGGCGGCAGATGGCACCATCGCCGCCGTCACCCACCGCCGATCAGAGTCCACCGGGCCAGCGGCTGAGCTCACACGAGGACGTGCTGGCCGAGGAGGGATTCCGGGTCACCCACCGGTCGTTCGCCGTAGCCAAGGAACGGTCGCTGGACGAGGTGATCGGCCACCTCTACTCGAGTTCCTACGCGTCGCGTCGCGCCCTCGGCCCGGACGTCGACGAGTTCGAGGCCCGGTTACGCAGCCGGCTGATCGATCATCAACCGACCGGACGGTTCGTGGAGAACATCGGCTACTTCTTCTCGATCGGCCGGTGAACTCGAGCGGAACGATCCGGCCCGGCCGATGGCTGGCCCGCTACCCGGTGGCCGAGGCGGACGGCGACGGTGAAGGCGAGGGGGAGATGGTCACGAACTGCGGATCGTCGGCCGTCACCACCGGCACCCGGAGCGTCGTCTCGCCCGCGTTGGCGAAGGTCAGGGTGAGCTCGGCCTCCAGTCCGGGGGCCAGGTCTGCGCCGGTGATCGTGATCAGCCGCTGATCGGTGAGCACCACCAGCGAGCCGGCCGTCAGGGCGATCGGGCTCGGCAGGGCCGCCGTCAGCGGCGTGCCGGCGGTGCCGTCGGCCTTGTACGCCCGCCCGGTGATCCGCTGCAGGGTGTCGCTCTGACCCGCGGTGAGGCTGGCGGAGACGAACCCGGTGCCCGGCTCCTTGCTGGCGATCAGCAGGTTGCGGACAGCGACGGGGCCGGGCTGCCGCGGGCCGACGTCGGCGTTGACCCCTTCGCCGGGCGTGTACGGCTTGTTGGTCTGGACATCGAAACCGCACCCGGCCGTCGCGGTCAGCGCGGCCGACAGGATGATCGCGGCGCCGGCCTTGGCCAGGCGGCGGAAGCGGGTCGCAGGTTGCACCGACGGGGGCACGATTTCACTCCTGTGGCTCGATGAATCGAATCGGCTGCAGCTTAGTGTCCCGTGCTGTCGTTCGCTGACCCAGGGCGACGAAACGCCGGGTCGGGGTGTGGGCCCGACCGCGGTCCGGGTCTCGACGGGTGTCCGACCGGGGCGGTACGCTTCTCTCCCGCGGTTGGCGGGGCTCCCCGTACTGACCGGCGCCGAAGGCGTGGACAGGCGGCGCCGGCAGGCACAGTTGCCAGGTGTTGTCAAGCTGCGCTGTTGCTGGTTTTCGGCCTCTGGCTAGCGCAAACATCTCCAGGGGAGGGCCCGTCCCCGTGGTAAACTTGAGCCTGCGAAAGGGGTACAAAACAACATGACCTTTACAGTCGGCGAAACGGTGGTTTACCCCAATCATGGGGCCGCTGTCATCGAGGACATCGAAACCCGCCAAATCAAGGGCGAAGACAAGCTCTACCTGGTACTGCGCATCGTCGGTCAAAACGACCTTGTGGTTCGCGTCCCTGCCTGCAACCTCGACCTGGTCGGCGTACGTGACGTCGTCGACGCAGACGGTCTGGAGCGGGTGTTCAATGTCCTGCGGGCACCGCACACCGAAGAGCCGACCAACTGGTCTCGGCGTTACAAGGCCAACCTGGAGAAGCTGCACTCCGGCAACGTGATGAAGGTTGCGGAGGTCGTTCGTGACCTCTGGCGTCGCGAGCGCGAGCGCGGCCTCTCCGCCGGCGAGAAGAGGATGCTGGCCAAGGCCCGGCAGATCCTGGTCTCCGAGCTCGCTCTGGCCGAGCGGGTCGAGGAGGACAAGGCCGAAATCCTGCTCGACGAGGTCCTCGCTTCCTGAGCGAGCCCTTTCAGCACCCGAACAATCCATCGCCCGTCCCAGCTCGGATGAACGTACGCACCGGAATCGGTGTCGACGTCCATCGCCTTGAGCCGGGGCGGGCGATGGCGCTTGCCGGGCTCAGCTTCCCCGACGAACTGGCCGGCCTGCACGGCCACTCCGACGGCGACGTCGCGGCGCATGCCGCCTGTGACGCGCTGCTCAGCGCGGCCGGGCTCGGCGATCTCGGCTCGAACTTCGGCACCGACCGGCCCGAGTGGAGCGGCGCCAGCGGGGTCGCCCTGCTCGGCGAGACCGCTCGGCTGGTCCGCGCCGTCGGCTACGAGATCGGCAACGTGGCGATCCAGGTGGTCGGCAACCGGCCCAAGATCGGGCCTCGGCGGGCCGAGGCGGAACGGGCTCTGGGCGACGCGATCGGCGCCCCGGTCTCGGTCGCCGGCACCACCGCCGACGGGCTCGGCCTGACCGGCCGCGGCGAGGGCATCGCCGCCATCGCCACCGCGCTGATCGTTCGCGGCACGCCCTGAGTCGGGCCGCGCGACACTACGGCCTGCTGGGGCTCAGCGGACCAGCTTCGGATCGGCCACGTAGGTGTTGCAGGTGCCGACCTCGCTGCTGCCGAGGCCCTGGTTGGCCCAGTACAGCCGGGATCGGGCCAGGCCGTGGTTGCCGTTCACGTTCTGCTTGCCGCTGAGCGTGTCGTCGCCGATCGCCTTGTACGTCTCCTCGATGCCCTCCAGGTCGTCCTGCTTGACCTCGAGCGACCTGGACACCGAGCGCAGGAACATCGCGGACAGGCAGTCGGCCTGCACCTCGATCCGGCGGCTCATCTCGAGCTGGGCGCCCTCGTCGTTCTCCTGTTGGGCCAGCGCATGGGCCGAGATCAGGATGTTGGTCCGAGCCTGCAGGGCGTGCCCGAACTCGTGCGCCATGATGATGTACGCCACCCACTTGTTCGAACCGACGGCCGGCAACTGCCGGACCAGCTGGTTGGAGAAGTAGACCTGCTGATCGGCGCTGCAGTAGGAAGCGTTGATCCCGGTCTCGCCGCACTTGTTCTTGACCTTGTCGCTGTAGACCGTGACCGAGGGCCGGACGATCTCCCAGCCGGCGGCGGTGACCGGCGGTTGCCAGACCCGGATCAGGCACTCCATCAGGTTGTTCAGGTGTTCCTCGAGCTCGGGGTCGGACGCCGTCGTGACGTCGATCGGACCCTCCTCGCAGCGCACCGGGATCGGCGTCTGCTGCTCGTAGAACGGGTTGGCCTCGATCAGTTCCTTGGCCTCTTCGTACGTCTTCGGCTCCGGCACCGCGGGCGGGTTCTCGTCCGGTGCCGGCACCGGGAAGTCGTCGTTCTGGTACGCCGACTGGGAGGCCGGATTCGCCACCAGGGCCGCGACCAACCCGATCGAGGCGATGATCGCTAGCACGACCATCGCGCCGAGCAGCTTGCCCAGCGGGCTGCGGCGACGCGGCGGCGGCGCCGACGGTCGCCCGGGCTGCTGGCCCGGCTGCGGCTGGCCGTACGGGGAGAATCCACCCGGCGGGCTGAACGATGACGACCGGCCCGACGGGGCATACCCGGTCCAGTTCGGCTGCTGTCCACCAACCCGTTGACCCGGCGACGGAGATCCCCACTGCGGTTGCGTCACGGCGGCCACGATAGCCGTAGGGCGGCCGGTCCGCGACGACCCCCACCGCTCACCAGGGCGCAATTCGGGGCGCGCCGCAGACCCCCGTCGCCACGACCGGCGTTTGTGGGAGGCTGTACCCCGTGTTGAGCTCACCTGCGCCCGAACCGGGACGTCTGACGGTCGGTCGGGCTGGCCGGCTGGCCCGATTCTCCGTGTTCTCGCTACTGCTGGTCGCGCTGGCCGCAGCCCTGCTGGCGGGGCCGATGGCCCGGCCCGCGCGGGCCGAGGGCACCGCCTCGTCGGTCGACGTCCAGGCCCAACTCGGCTTCGACGGCGTCCTCAAGGTGACGGAGAAGATCGTCTTCACCGGGTCGGTGCCGGCCGAGGTGTCGCAGCGGTTCGAGCTGCGGGATCCGCTACCGCAGGAACCGGATCGGGAGCGGGTGCAACAGGTCTCCGAGCTCGCCGCCAAGGCGGGTGGCCAGGACGTCACCGTCACCGAGGTCCGGGACAACCGCTCGGTCACCGCGACCATCCCGACCAACGGCGCGACCGAACTCGAACTGAGCTACCAGGTGACCGGTGCGGTGATCAGCGCCGACTACGGCACCACCGCACTGGACGTCCGGCTGCTGCAGGGCTTGAGCCTCCAGGTCAGCGAGTTCAACGCCACCGTCGCCATCCCGGCGCCGCTGGCCAACATCGACTGCACCGCCGGCCCGCCCGGGTCGGACGTGACCTGCGACTTCGCCGCCGGCGGCACCCACGACGCGCCAAACCCGACCTTCCGGGACGGCCCGCGGGGTGAGAACGAAGAGGTCGCCGTCCGGATCGACTTCCCAGAGGGCGCGGTCGCCTCGAACGAGGTGATCGAGACCCGCTGGACGCTCGGCCGCGCGTTCTCCGTCGGCCCGCTGCAGCTCGGCATCGCGCTGGCGCTGCTGGTGCTCGGCGGGATCGTGCTGTTCGCACTGCACCGGCTCGCCGGGGCCGACGCCCGGCCCGGCGCCCAGATTGCCAAGATCGGCGAGTTCGCGCCGGTCGGTGAGGGCGAGTCCGAGTTCCGGGTGGTCGGCGAGATCCGGCCCGGCCAGGTCGGCACCGTGGTCGACGAACGGGTCGACCCGATCGACGTCACGGCGAGCCTGATCGATCTGGCCGTCCGCGGCCATCTGTTGATCACCGAGCTGCCCCGGGAGTCCGAGTTCGCCCGGACCGACTGGGTGCTGGCCCGGCCGAAGGAGACCGACGCGAGCGAGCTGCACCCGTTCGAGGTCGCGCTGCTGGACGGCCTGACCACGCCGGGCGGCGAGGTGCGGGTCTCGGAGCTGAGCGACAAGGTGCGGGCCTCGATCGACGGCGTGCAGGACAAGCTGTACGACGAGATGGTCGCCAACGGCTGGTACGAGCGGCGGCCGGACGCCACCCGGAACCGGTGGACCCAGCTGGCGCTGGCCGGGCTGATCGTCGCCGTCGTCGCCACCGGCCTGCTGGCCGCCTTCACCACCTTCGGCCTGATCGGGCTGGCCCTGGTGATCCTCGGCCTCGGGCTCGTCTTCGTCGCCCAGGAGATGCCGGCCCGGACCGGTAAGGGCTCGGCCGTGCAGGCCGGGCTGATGGCGCTGCGGTCGGATCTGCTCAGCCAGCCGACCGATCAGATGCCGGCCGGCCAGGAGTTGCGCGAGCTGTCCGAGGTGCTGCCGTACGCGGTCGTGCTGGGCGGGGCCGAGCGCTGGCTGGACGCGATCGTCGCCTCCGACACCGACGAGGACCCGGACTCGACCGACCTGTCCTGGTATCACGGCCCGGACAACTGGCACCTGCGCGACCTGCCCGACTCGCTCCGCAACTTCATCGGCACCGTCGCCGGCAACCTGTTCACCCGCTGACGCTTCTCTCTCGCGGGAGGGGCGTTCGGGGCGGACGCCGAGGCCGATCAGTCGGCTGACCAACCGGCGGACGATCGGCAGGCAGCCGGTAAGGTGTCCGTCCTGATCGAGCTGCTCCGCGATCCCGAGGTGAGCCGCGCCTACCGGGAGAAGTTGATCACCGCTCGGCCGGAGCTCATCCGTTCGGTGTTCCAGCGGGCGGCGGCCCGGGGTGAGCTGAGCGCCGACAAGATCGTCCTCCCCCTATTCCGCCGACTTGTCAGAACTGAGGCTTGCTATAGCCAGCCTCAGTTCTGACAAGTCGGCGGAATAGGGGGAGGCGGGATCAGACGGTGGTGAGCGGGTAGTGGGGTTGCGGCGGGAGCTCGACCTCGATCGTGGCGCCGGGGCGGACCAGGCCGCCGCGGGAGACGATGCTCATCACACCGGCGAGCCGCTCGATCGAGCCGTCCTCACGGCGATGCACCACCTGCTTGAGCAGACCCGGCCGGAAGTCGTCGATCTGCCGGCACGGGTTGCGCAAACCGGTCACGGTGAGCACCGCGTCGCCGATCCCGAGCCGGGTGCCCACCGGAAGCCCCAGCAGATCGAGGCCGTCGGTGGTGATGTTCTCGCCGAGCTGGCCCGGCGTCACCTGGTAGCCGGCCGCGGCGACCAGGTCGAACAGCTCCCGGTGGATCAGGTGCACCTGGCGCAGATTCGGGGTCGACGGGTCCTTGGCCACCCGCGACCGGTGCTTCACCGTGGCCCCGGCGTGCACGTCTCCGGCGACCCCGACGCCCTCGATCAGCTGGATCTCCTCGACCACCGACTTGCTGAAGGTGTAGGTCGATTGACGGTGTACGGACACGACGGAAGGAGCCACCGCCCCATCATCTCGTTGACCGCTTCGGTGACGCGGCGCAGGGCACTAGCCATCAGCAGCGAGGACCGACGGCTCGCCGGTTGATGATCTTGGGGTCGGAGTGTTCGTTCCCTGAGCCTGTCGAAGGGCAAGCGCCATGGCGCCCGTGCTCTGCCGGGGCTCGGATCATCTCCTTGCCCTTCGACAGGCTCAGGGAACGAACACTCCGAGCGTCCCACCGACCAGCACGAGGTGACGGTCGCGGCGCCGGTCGGATGTCAGTGCGAGAACAGCCGACGACCGGTCCTGATCAAGGTGATGCCGTGCTCGGCGCAGGCCTGCTGGACGGGCTCGGCGGCGGTGGAGCCGCCGGGTTCGATGATCATGGTGGTGCCGATCCGGGCCGCGTGATCGATGTTGTCCCGGAACGGGACCGCGCCGTCCTGGGCGATGATCACCCGGTCCAGCCGGGTCAGCCAGGCCGCGCGGTCCGTGGCGGTCGGCAGCCGGTCGGCCAGCTCGGTGGTGAGCTGCCGGGCCTCCTCCGGGGTCGGATCGCCGGTGGCCAGGGCGAGCTGGAGGTTGATCCGGTCCTGCCGGCGGCGGCTCGGCGGTCCGGTGATCAGGCCGGCCGAGGGATGCCGGCGGAGCCACCAGGCCGAGGCCTTGGCCACCGCCAGCCGGGTGCAGTCGACCCGCGACTGCTGGCCGCCGGCGATCCCGATCGCCTGTCCGTCGCGCACCGCGACCACCGTGTTCGACGGGGTGTAGCGGGCCGTGATCATGGCCAGCAGGGCCCCGTCCCGGAGTGGATCCGGGAGGTCCGGCGGCAGTAGCGAGGTGTCGATGGCACCGTAGTCGGAGTCCTGGGTGATCTTGATCCCGCCGAGCTCGCGAAGCTCCGTCTTCGGCGGCCGGACGGCCGGATCGGCCTCCATGATCAAGTAGCGGCCGCGGCGCTTCCGCTGCAGGATCTGCACCACGCCAGGCTCGTAGCCGGGAGCGATGATGCCGTCCGAGATCACGGTGGCCAGGAACCGGGCCAGCTCGAGATCAACGGGATCGGAGACTGCGACCAGATCCCCGTAGCTGCTCCGTGGATCGGCATCCCGGGCCCGCAGGTACGCCGTCAGGACCGGGCCCGGCGAGCCGTCCACCGGCCAGCTGTCCATGATCACCGAGTCGACCGGACCGGCCGTCGCGACGCCGGCCGGAGCGACGTGCTTGATCGACGCCGCGACCGGGACGCCGAGCTGCCGTCGGGCGTCGCGGACCAGGTTCCAGCCGGTGATCGCGTCCAGCAGGTTGATCGCCGACGGATCGGAGTTGATCACCCGGAACGGGGCCGGGCCGACCGGCTCCGCCGTCGCGGGTTGGTGAGGGTTGAGTCCGTACCTGAGGTGCATCGCGCACTCCTGAGTCGAGTGCGAGAAGCCCAGGCGGACGACTTCTCGACCGGTGCTCCCCGATGGTTGCCCATCTGATCGCCAGTCGCGCTGGACCCCACCCTAACCCGGCGGCGGGGATCAGGCGTCGAGGTCGACCGCGTCCTTGACCCCGTCGACGGCACCCTCGGCGGCGGGCTGCCTCTCCGGGCCGACCAGGGCCTGATTCAGCTCGACGAACTCGCGCAGCCGCTCCTCGTACCGCCGGAACGCGACGGTGTGCCGGTCGACGGCCGTCGCGTACCGAGCCAGCTCCTGGGCGAGCACGTACGCCTGGATGATCGCGACGCTGGTGCCCTGGCCGGTCAACGGGGACGGGCAGCTGGCGGCGTCGCCGATCAGGGCGACCCGGCCACTGGACCAGGTGTCGAGGCGGGCCTGGGCCATCGCGCCGAACTGGAAGTCGGCCGAGGACTCGAGGGTCTTGCGCATCGCCTCGGCCTGCCACGGCACCCGGGCGATCCGGTCGGCGACCAGGCTCCGGTGCAGCTCCTCGTCGCGGTAGTCGATGGTCATCGCGGGGGACTCGAAGCCGACAGTGACCCGGACCTCGCTGTTGTCCCGGGTCGGATAGACCACGTAGGGGGCCGCCGGATCCTGCACCCAGACCTGCCAGTCCTCGAGCTCGAACAGGTTGGGACCGCCGAACACCCCGAGGTAGGCGCCCAGGTGGTGCAGATACTGCTCGGCCGGCCCGAACGCCAGCCGACGGACCCCGGAGTAGAGGCCGTCCGCGCCGATGACCAGGTCGAACTGCCGCGGCGCGCCGTGGGCGAACTCGACGTCGACGCCCGCCGTGCCGTCGGTGAGGGCGGTGATCCAGTCGCCGAACACGAACTCGCTGCCGGCATCGGCGCGGGCGGCGTCGGTCCGGATCAGGCCGTCCTGCAGCACCTCGGTCAGCCCGGTGCGCAGGATCTCGATGTCCGGGCTGTCCAGCTTGCCGCTGCTGAGCACGAAGTCATCCCGCCGCCACTGCTCCACCCCGGCGCCGTCCAGCCAGGACATCCCCTTGAGGTGGGTGCGCCGGCTCTCCAGCTCCGCGCGGTAGCCGAGCCGGTCCATCACGGTTGGCGATGGCGACCGCGGCCAAGGCGCTCACCGTGCTGCGCAACGAGGGCGTCGTGCTGGCGCGGCCGCGCAGCGGCACCGTCGTGGCGCCCGACGCGACCGCGCCGGACTCGGGTTCGGGGATTCCGGATCCGCCGCCGGGGGACGGGGCTCCGGTGGCGGGGCCGACCAGGGACCGGCTGCTCCGGACCGCGATCGCGCTGGCGGACGCCGAGGGTCTGAGTGCCGTGTCGATGCGGGCCATCGCCGGCCGGCTCGGCGTCGCGCCGATGACGCTGTATCGGCACGTCCGGGACAAGGACGACCTGCTCGCCTCGATGAGCGACGCGGCGTTCGCGGAGTCGCCGCTGCCGGCCGACCTTCCGGCCGGCTGGCGGGAACGGGTCGAGCTCGCCGTCCGCGGGTTGTGGGCGGTGCACCAACGGCATCCATGGCTTGCCCAGGTGACACCGCTGACCCGGCCGCTGGCGGCCTCGAGCCTGCTCGCGTACTCCGAACTGATGCCGGCCGCGATCACCGACCGCGGCCTCGATCCGATCACCGCGTTCGAGCTGAACGTCCTGCTCTACAACTTCGTCACCGGCATCGCGATCAACCTCGACGCGGAGGCCCGCGCCGCGGCGGCGAGCGGCCTGTCGGACGAGGAGTGGATCTCTGAGCAGACGCCCGATCTCGATGCGTTGGCCGACTCCGGTCGCTATCCGGCGTTCGCTGCGGTGCTGACCGCGATGGGTCGCCAGGGCGGGTACGACCTCGACCTGGACCGGCTGTTCGAGCTCGGCCTACGGCACCTGCTCGACGGCCTCGTCCTCACCCTCGACCCCCGCTGACGGCCAGCGCGTCCCCCACTACGCCGACTTGTCAGAACTGGTGCTCGCTATAGCCGTCCTCAGTTCTGACAAGTCGGCTGGAGGTGAGCCTCAGGGCTGTCGGATCGATATCCGTCCGGCGGTGCCGTCACCGAGGAAGGCGGCGAGGGCCTCCGCCTCGGCGGCCAGTTCGGTCCGCTCGGCCGGTCGGATCGGCCGGAAGAGGTCGATCTGTACGGTCACGCCGTGGTCGGCGTCGCCGGTGCTGGCCCAGCTCGCGGCGACCCGGCCGTCGATCAGCACGAATCGGGCGCCGCCGACACTCAGTGGCCGATCATCGTCGTCGATCATCCGGACCCGGTCGGCGTAGCCGAGCACGACGTTGTCGAACGCCGGCAGGAACCGCGGCGGGGCGGGGATGTCGGCGGGTGTCAGCTCCGCATCGGCCAGATCCAACAACTCCCGGCCGGCCTCGTCGCGGTAACGACGTAACTGCGGCCGGAGTCGCTTGATCACCGCCGGCAGTCCGCTCAGGCCGCACCAGGCGCGGACGTCCGTACTCGTCGCCGGACCGAAGGCGCCGAGGTAGCGCAGCACCAGGTCGTCCAGCACCTCCTCGACCGGGGCCGGATCATGATCACCGAACCAGGCCGCGAAGGCGAGATTGCGCGCGGCCGCGCGGTGTCCCCAGATGCCGCGCGGCGGCACCTGGACCACCGGTACCAGCGAGCCGACCACGTCGGCGAGGGCGTCGATCGGCACGTCCGGCCAGCGGTCGGCCACCGCATGGGCGACCTCGGAGGAGATCCGGGGCCGCTCGGTGAAGTGGGCTTCGGCGGCCGCGGCCAATTCGACCAGATCGAGCTCGGCCGGCAACTGGCGCGCCCGAGCGCCGAGCGTCCGCTGCACCAGCATCGGCTGGTGCACCGGCCGGAGCCGCAGGGCGTCGGACCGGGTCAACAGGTGCAGCGTGCGGCGCATCATCAGGGTTCGGACGGCCGCGCGCTCCTGCAACAGTTCGACCAGTTCGGCCGGCGCGAAGTCGGTGTTTCGGGACCAGAGCCCGACGTACGGTTCCAGCGGCTCCTGGGCCTGCAGCCCGACGAGATGCTGGATGGTGTCCGCCGCGGTCGTGTCGGCGCGTCGCAGCAGTCGCTGCCGATCCAGCGTCGTCCGGTTCAGCGTGGCGTGGTCAACGGTCGCTCCGGTTCGGGTCACACACGCATCCTGCCGGTTCGGAAAGAATTTCACCGGACCATGTCGAAATCGTTGCCCAGTCCGCGCCGAAGCCGACCGATCCGAAGATGGGTGCCACTGCGCCAGGTGATTCAAAAGCTGCGATCGCCGCTCTATTTTTCAGCCAGGACCGGGCGTCAACCAGGTGGTACTGCGGCTTGTCGAACTGAGTTGCGTCAGAGGGCAACTCGGTTCTGACAATTCAGTGGGGAAGGGGTTCACTCAGCGCTGGGCGCCGGTTGCCAGGCGGAGCCGGTCCAGACAGAACACCTGGATCGCGATCATGCCGAGGCCGAGCACGATCAACCAGGGCAACGGCGTGCTCAGCGACTGCGGCAGGTCGGCGGCCTCGAACTGACGCTGGTTTCGGGCCGCCACCAAAGCCATCGGTCCGGTCATCGAATCGACCGTGGTGCCGCCGATATAGCCGGAGAGCAGACTTTGCGCCTGGGTCAGCCAGAGCAGGGCGAAGGTGGTCAGCAGCACGCCGAGCACCGGGATGATCGTGGCGCCGGCCGTCCCGCCGGCATCCCGGAGTCGCCGGGCCCCGGCGAACAGCAGGGTGAATCCGACCAGTGCCGGGACGCTGATCACGGACGACGGCAGCAGCCCGGCGAAGGTGCCCAGCAGGTCGAGCTGACGCAGGAAATCGAAGTGCTGCAGAATGGTCGGGCCGGCCCCGATCAGCAGCCACGGGGCGAAGATCAGCAACGCCCACTCGCTGAACCGGCCGAGGGGCCGGAGTGCGCCGAGGCCGAAGCCGGCGGCCAGGGCCACGACGATCTGGATCACCGTCCCGATCAACGAGGGCAGCCAGGTGTTGACCAAGATCATCGCGGAGTAGTCCTCCGACGAGGGTTGCGCGCTGCCGGCCAGCCACGGCGCGAGCGCGACGATCATGATCACCAGGAACAGCGCGGCCACGCCGAGGCCGATCCAGCCGAGGCCGGCACCGCTGTCCGGCCGGGTCGGCGCGTCGATCTCGATCCGGAGCCGGCTGATCAGAATCACCAGCACAGCGAGAATTCCGAAGCCGGCGGCGATGATGCCGACCAGCACGCCGATCGCTGCTGACGGACCGAACAACATGTTGGCGAAGCCGAGGTTCACGGCCAGGACTTGCGGCGTCGCGGTGGTGTCTGCCGGTCCGCCGCGGGTGAGCACGAACGGCAGCGTGAAGAGTTGCACGACGAGCCCGAGGCCGACGCAGAGCATCAGCCCGGCCGCGGCGAACCAAGTGGTGAGGCCAGTTGGTGATCGCCAGGCCGCGAGCGACACCAGGGCCGCTGCCGATCCGGTCAGGGCCAGCAGGGTGACGGTGATGATCCAGGTCAGGGCCAGGCCCACCGTGTCGGGGTCGGTGAACGGCAAGGTGTCGAAGGTGAGCGCTATGCCGACCGGCGCGTACAGCACCAGACCGATGCCGAGGATGCCGCGGGTGATCATCCGCACCGGGCGGGTGCCGCGGGCGGCGAGTGAGCCGATCAGCAGCCCGAGCAGGATCGAGATCAAGATCAGCGGACCGGCGAAGACCAGCGTTCGCGGAAGCGTGGGAAGCACGTCACCGAAGATCCGAGCGTAGTTCTTCACCCCGACGAACTCCGCCGAGTCGGCGTAGATCGGGCTGCTCTTCTGCAGGCTCATCATCATCGTCCGTCCGGTCGGGACGACGAGCTGGACGATCCACAAGATCAACGCCGGTAGGACGAGCAGTGCGCCGATCACGCGCCAGATCGGACTGATCGCCGCAGGGGCGGAGGGAGCGCTCACGTCCGTGGACACTAGCGCAACCGTGTGCCGCCCGAGAGCAATGGCGTGCCGCTCAGCTGAACCGGCGGCACGCCGTCACGGAAAGCTCGGCGGGTCAGAGCTCCAGGCCGGGGTAGAGCGGGTGCTTGTCCAGCAGCTCGGCCGAGGCCGCCTTGGTCCGGTCGGCGGCCCCGTCGGCCAGCAGGTACTTCGCTTTGCCCGGCGCCCCGGACTTGGTCACGGCCGGAGTGGTGTTCTTCAGCACGTCGATCACCAGTTCGGCGACCCGGTCGAACTCAGCCGAGCCGAAGCCGCGGCTGGTCAGCGCCGGGGTGCCGAACCGGACGCCGGAGGTGTACCAGGCGCCGTTCGGATCGCTCGGCACCGAGTTGCGGTTGGTCACGATGCCGGCGTCCAGCAGGGCGGACTCGGCCTGCCGACCGGTCAGGCCGAGGCCGGAGACGTCAAGCAGCACCAGGTGGTTGTCGGTGCCGCCGGTGACCAGGGTGGCGCCGCGGCGCAGGAAGCCCTCGGCCAGCGCCTTGGCGTTGTCGGCGACGTTCTGGGCGTACGTCTGGAACTCGGCGGTCCGGGCCTCGGCCAGGGCCACCGCCTTGGCCGCCATCATGTGCGAGAGCGGGCCACCGAGGACCATCGGGCAGCCCCGGTCGACCGAGTCCGCGTATTCCTTGGTGGCCAGCACCAGCCCGCCGCGCGGACCGCGCAGCGACTTGTGCGTGGTCGTCGTGGTGATGTGCGCGTGCGGCACCGGATCCTCGTCACCGGTGAACACCTTGCCCGCCACCAGCCCGGCGAAGTGGGCCATGTCGACCATCAGCGTCGCGCCGACCTCGTCGGCGATCTCCCGCATGGTGGCGAAGTTGATCCGTCGTGGGTAGGCCGAATAGCCCGCGATCAGCACCAGCGGCTTGAACTCCTTGGCCGCGGCCCGGACCGCGTCGTAGTCCAGCAACTGGGTCTTCGGGTCGGTGCCGTAGGAGCGCTGGTGGAACATCTTGCCCGAGATGTTGGGCCGGAAGCCGTGGGTCAGGTGCCCGCCGGCATCCAGCGACATCCCGAGGGCCCGCTGCTCACCGAACGCCTTGCGCAGCTTCTCCCAGTCGTCCTCGCTCAGGTCGTAGACCGACTTGGCGCCGTGCTCGGCCAGCGTCGGCGTCTCGACCCGGTGGGCCAGGATCGACCAGAACGCGACCAGGTTGGCGTCGATGCCGGAGTGCGGCTGGGCGTAGGCGTATTCGGCGCCGAACAGTTCCCGGGCATGCTCGGCCGCCAGCGCCTCGACGGTGTCCACGTTCTGGCAGCCGGCGTAGAAGCGGTGACCGATCGTGCCTTCGGCGTACTTGTCGGAGAACCAGGTGCCCATGGTGAGCAGCACGGCCGGCGAGGCGTAGTTCTCCGAGGCGATCAGCTTGAGCGAACTCCGCTGATCGGTCAGCTCGGCGCGGGTCGCCTCGGCGATCCGCGGCTCCACCTGTTCGATCACCGACAACGCAGCCCGGTAGGCCGCCGAGGCGGATTCGGCGTAGTCGCTGGACTTCATGGTGGGCGCGAACAGATCGGTCATGCGGTAGGTCTCCTCAGGGGCTGAGCGGGATGCCTGCTCAGGGTATCGCTGCCTGACCAGGGCGGCGCACGTGATCACGTGCGCCGCTGCGTTCCGGTCAGCGGGTCGTCGGCATGAGGGCGTGTCTCTTGAACCCTGGTCGGCTGCGCGGCGCCCAGGACGCGACCGGCTGCGTAGGCGACACCCCACGAACCTGCTCGCTTCGCTGCGCGGGTTCGCGGGGACCCCGTCCAAGCGTCGTCGTCCGTAGAACACCGCTACGACCTCCTCCTCCGCCTTGCCGGTCACGCCCTGGACGCCGCTCGCTATCGACCAGGGTTCAAGAGACACGCCCTAATCGCATCGCACACGCCGTCCGGCCGAGTTCGCGCCGGTCGACCTGCTCGCCGGCCAGCACCCGAACCGCCGTGCCGGGCTCGGCGAGCCAGACCACCTCGTCGTCGTCGCGGAAGCCGGGACCGTCGGGGTGTTCGAACGGTTCCGTCGCCCAGTCGACGGGGTCACGCTCGAGGTAGTCGACCAGGAAGGTACGGAGCGCGGCGGGATCGGTCAGGGCCGGCGATCGCATCACGATCACCTGCAGATCCACCCGGTACGCGCCGTCGGCATCGGGACCCGACTCCCAGACCCGGGACGTGAACCGCACCTCCTCCCACTCGTACTCGAAGTCGGTGACCAGCGGGCCGAGGCCGGCCGGCAGCCGGCCGAGCCGGAACCCGTCCAGCCACTGCGGGTGCCGCGGCCGGACCGGCCCGCACTCACCGCCGGCCCGCGCCGCCGAGACCGCCGGCGCCGTCCTGGGCTCCGTTGCCTCGGCCGTTGCCGGCAGCGCCAGCGCGACCGATCCGCTCGTGACGAGCGCGGCCAGCGCCAGCCCGCGGCTGACCGCGCGTCGGCTGAACGCGCGTCGGATGAACTGCATGGTGTGTCCTCTCTCGGAACCGATGAGACCCGGGACGGGTCTCGCCCCGGCCACAGCTGGGCCGGGACGACTTCATCGTTGGTGAGGATCAGCCCGGCAGCGGCCGCGGAAAAGAATCTGTGGACAGCGCAGATTCATCGGTCCGGGCTGTGGACGACGACCGTGGATGCAAGGTGAATCAGTCGCCCCGATAGTTGCCGAAGCTCCACCGGCAACCCTCGGGATCGACGACGGTCGCGTCCCGGGTCCCGTGCGGCGAGTCCTCCGGTCCACCTCCCGGTTCCGCGCCGGCCGCCAGGGCGCGTTCGTACGTCCCGTCCGGATCGTCGGTGTAGAGGTAGATCCCGACCGGGCAGCGAGTCCCGAGGTCGGCGAAGCTTGTGGTGTCGGGAGCGGCGGTGTGCACGGTGACGATGCCGCCGTCCCGCCAGCGCAGCACGGCCTGGTTGATCACTCCGGGACCCTCACCCGGGTGGGACGCGACGGTCTCGAATCCCAGGGCATCGACGAGGAAGCGGACGGCGGCGACGGCATCGCGGTAACTGAGACTCGGCCACAACGCCGGTTTCATGATCGTTTCCATCCTAGGATTCTGGGCCGAAGTCTCCGTCGCCGTCTTGGACGAATGGGAGCTCTTCGGTGATCAACCACTTCGACGGTGGGCAACCGGCCAGGTCGACCCAGTCCCGCGCCAGGTGCGACTGGTCGTAATAGCCGCAGCGGACGGCGATCTCGGCCAGGGTGGGTGTCCCGGCCCGAGGACTCCTGGCCCGGACCCGCTCGACGTCCTGCACGATGGCGCAGGATCGTTCGAACCGGACGATCCTGCTGGCCTGTTTCGGCGAGAGGCCGTACTCCCGCCGGAACAGCGAGCGCAGCTGGTGCCGGCCGTAGCCGACCTCGGCGGCAAGATCATCGACCCGAACCCGGCCACCGGTGTCGACGATCCGGTCCCAGGCCTGGTGCAGCCGGTGGTCGACCGGCCCGACCGGTTGCCGCGCGACGAGCGCGAGCAGGACCTGATCCAGCACGGCACAGCAGGAAGCCCAGTCGCCGGCGCCGGCCAGCCGGTCGGTCAGCTCGGCGGCCAGCCGGCCAAGGATCGCCTCAAGATCAACAACTTGTCCGGCCAGTTCGGCCGCCGGCACGCCGAGCAGGCTCCGGGCACCAGCCGGCGTGAGCTCCAGCGACACGTTGCGCAGCGAGCCGTCGTGACCGATCTGGACCGGTCGGTGCTGCAGGCCGGCGACCAGACCGGAGTGCGACCGAGGATCCGCGGCGTCCGCCGGAATGATCTTCAGCGGTTGATCAAGGCAGATGATGAACTCGAGATCGTGGGAGGGCATTCCTCGATGCACACCCGGGGCGAAGCCGGCGAACCGGGAGCCGTGATAGCGGCGGACCAGCGATCCGAGTGCGGGCGCCGGGTTACCGATTGCGGCGACGGCGACGGGCGGGCCCATCGCCTCACGATAGTCGGGCGGGAGCCATCGCGGGCCGCTCCCGGAGCCGGTCGCCGACATCGATGACACACTGTGGCCGTGGCTCACGGGGACCGGCGCGATCTGCTGGCGACGTTCGTCTGCTTCGGGCTCAGTGGGGTGATCTCGGGCACCTGGTTCTCCCGCATCCCCGCCGTCCGTGATCAATTGTCGGCCGACCTGCAGACGGTCGGTCTGGTGCTGGTCTGTCTCGGGCTCGGCTCCTTCGCCAGCATGCCGTTCGGCGGCCGGCTGTCCCGCCGGTTCTCCAGCCGCCGGGTCTGTCTGGTCGCCGGGATCGCCGCGCCGGCGTTGTTCTCGGTGCTGCCGCTGCTCAGCTCACCGGTCGCGTTCGGCGCGGTGCTGGTGCTGGCCGGCGCGGCGATCGGGCTGTTCGAGGTGATGCTCAACGTGCACGGCGCCGACGTCGAGCGCGCCGTCGGGCGATCGGTGATGCCCGCGCTGCACGGGCTGTGGAGCGGCGGCCTGCTGCTCGGCTCGGCACTCGGCGCCGGGCTGGCCACGTTCGGTATCCCGGTGGGACCGCACTTCTGGCTGCTGCTGCCGGTGATCGCGGTGGCGAACACGATCGGCACGCTGTTCTGGCATGATCATCGCGCGCCGGCCCGGGGTGCTGGCCGCGTCCGGCCGAGCGCCAAGGCGCTCAGCCTGCCGGTGATCTTGCTCGCGGTGATGCTGCTCTGCTCCAACATCGGCGAGGGCTCGGCGTCGGACTGGTTGGCCCTGTACGCGCACGACGAGCGCGGCTTCGGCGAGGGCGCGGCCGCCGCAGTGTTCACCGTCTACAGCCTGATGATCACGATCGGCCGGCTGGTCGGCGGCCTCGTCCTTGATCGACTCGGCCGGGTGATCACCGTCCGGCTCTGCGGTGTGATCACCGCGGCCGGCGTCGCGATCGTACTGTTCCTGCCATGGCCGGCCGGACCCTTTCTCGGAGCGGCGCTCTGGGGCCTGGGCCTGTCCGTTGTGTTCCCCGCGGCGATCACGGCCGCCGGTGAGCACGGCAAGGACAACTCCGCCGGAGCGATCGCGGCCGTCTCGACCCTCGGTTTCGGCGCCTTCCTGACCGGGCCGCCGTTGATCGGTCTGCTGGCCCAGCGAACCTCGATCGGGCTCGCCCTCGGCATCGTGCTGGTGCTCAGCCTGGGCATCACCCTGCTGGCCCCACTGATGCGGCCGACCCGGCAGCACGACAGGTGAGTTGCCGGTTCTGGCGTCGAGCGTTCATGATCTTGACCTCGGCCCGGTGTCCAGCCTGGTCGATCTGAGGGTGCGGCTCGGCACGCGGAAGTCGCCACAGGTAAGAAGCGACCGGGCGAGGCTAGTGCTAGGTGTGACACGGAAACCTGGGTCACCGCTCGGGGGAGGCGGCATCGGTGTGCAGTTCGGGGAGCTCTCGCATCGACCAGAACGGTCCGGTCACCACGAAGGCGGCGGCGAAGAACTGGCCGCCGGCGGCGATCCAGAGTGTGGGGACGACGCCGATCCAGCTGCCGAGCGCCCCGGCCAGCAGCGCGGCGATCGGCATCACGCCCCAGACGACGAAGCGCACCGACGCGTTCATCCGGCCGAGCAGCCGGGCCGGGGTGATCCGCTGCCGGAAGGTCACCTGGGTGACGTTGTAGAGCAGCACGGTGAAGCTGCCGACGAAGAACTGCGCCACCAGTAACGGAAACGCCACCGCCGGCACCGAGGCGGCAAGTGGCAGCAGCAGGGCGACCAGACTGAAGCCGATCGTGCTCACCGGCAGCGCCCGCGCCTCGCCGATCCGGCGGACGATGTGCGGCGTCGCCAGCACGCCGAGCAGGCCGCCGATCGAGCCGAGCGACAGGATCAGACCCATCGCCTGCGGTGTGAAACCCAAGTCCCGCAGGAGAAACAGCGGCAGCAGTGTCATCGAGATCGTGTTGAAGAAGTTGGCCGTGCCGGTGGTGCCGACGACGCGGCGGAGCAGTTTCTCGGTGAAGACGAAGCGCAGCCCCTCGCCGATCTCGCGCAGGATCGGGCCGTGATCTTCGGCCGCGCGCCGCTCTTCCCGGTCGCGGGTGAAGATCAACGCGACGACCGACAGCAGATAGGTCCCGGCAGTCGCGAGCATCGCCAGCGGTGCGGTGATCAAGCCGATCAGCCAGCCGCCGACGCCGGGCCCGGCGATGTTCGCCAGTTCGTACGTCGACTGCAGTTTGCCGTTGGCCTCGGCGATCTGGCTGGGCCGGACGAGCGACGGGACGATGCTCTGGTACGACACGTCGAAGAACACCGAGGCGACGCCGATCACCGCCGCGATCATGATCAACTGCCAGAGCTGCAGCAGCCCCAGCGTCCAGAGGATCGGGACGCAGCAGAGCGCGGCGGCCCGGACCAGGTCGGCCGCGATCATCACGTGCCGCTTGCGCATCCGGTCGATCCACGCCCCGGCCGGCAGCCCGACCAGCAGGAAGGCCGCGACGTTGGCGGCGTTCAGCACCCCCACCTCGAACTCGCCGGCGCCGAGCAGCAGCACCGCGAGCACCGGGATCGCGAGCTCCGAGATCTGCGCCCCGAACTGGGCGAACGCCTGGCCGGACCACATCGTCAGGAAGTTGCGGTCACGCCACAGCGAGCCCTTCGGCGCAACTGATTGGGACATGTCAATCAGTGTGCGGGGACTGATTGGGGATTGTCAATCGTTGGCGTACGCTCTCGGCATGGACCCCACCGGACCGAGCCGCGGCGATCCCGAGGCCGAGGCGCGGATGCGGGCGATCAGCTCGCCGGTGCGGTTACGGGTGCTGCGGCTGTGCGCCTTCGAACCCCGCACGAACAAGGAACTCGCGGAACTCCTCGGCGTGAACCCGGGCACGATGCTGCACCACGTCCGGACCCTGGTCGGCACCGGCTATCTCGCGGCCGAGCCGGAGCGATCGGGCAACCAGGGGTCACGCGAGGTGCCGTACAAGGCAACCGGGCTGTCCTGGCGGACCCCGATCCAGGAGGGCTCGTACGTCCTGGTCGAGACGTTCCTGCAGCAGATCGAGGGCGTCCCGCCCGAGGATCTGGACATCACCTGGCTCGGGCTCAAGCTGAACGCCGAGCACAAGGCCGAGTTCCAGCACCGGCTGCACGAGCTGGCGACCGAGTTCAAGGACCGCGGCCCGGACCCCGACGGCGACACCTATTCACTCTTCACCGCCCTGCACCCCGATCTGAACCCGCCGGCTCAGCGGGAGAGCTCGTAGAGGGCGATGCCGGTGGCCACGCCCGCGTTCAGCGACTCCATCTCGGCGGCCATCGGGATCGACGCCATCACGTCGCAGGCCTCGCGGACCAGGCGGGACAGCCCGGCACCTTCGGCGCCCACGACGAGCACGGTCGGGCCCCGGGTTTCGGCGACGGACGCCAGGGTGGTGTCCGCGGTGCCGTCGAGGCCGACCAGCGTCAAACCGGCGTCGGCGTAGGACCGCAGCGCCCGGTTGAGATTGGTGGCCCGGGCGATCTGCAGCCGGGCCGCGGCACCGGCGGAGGACTTCCAGGCGGCCGCGGTCATCCCGGCCGCCCGCCGCTCCGGAATCAGCACGCCCTGCGCCCCGAACGCGGCGGCGGAGCGGACGATCGCGCCGAGATTGCGCGGATCGGAGATCCCGTCCAGCGCGACCACCAGGGCCTGGTCGCCCGCTTCCAGCGCGTCGGCCAGCAGATCGTCGGGATGGGCGTAGACGAACTCGGGCAACTGCAGCGCGACACCCTGGTGTACGGCGTCGCCGACCAGCCGGTCCATCTCGTTCCGGGTCACCTGGAGCAGCGGCATGTGCCGCTCGGCGGCGATCTTGAAGATGTCGCTCAGCCGGTCGTCCCGATCGGCGCCCTCGGCGACGAAACCGGACTTGACCGGGATCTCGGCCAGCATCGCCTCCAGCACCGGGTTCCGGCCGACCACCCATTCCGCGCCGGCGGATTTGCGGGGGCGGTCGGATCGCGCGGACGGGCCTCGTCCCCGGTCCGGCCCGGCCGAACTCGGCCTGGTGCCGCCCGACACCTGCCGGGGTCCCGGCCCCTTGGCCGCACCCTGACTCCGGCCGGCGCCCTGACCCTTCTTGGCCTTGTGCGCCGGGTGGTACGGCCGGTCCTCGGCCTTCGGCGTCGGGCCCTTGCCCGCCAGGCCGCGTCGGACCCGGCCGCCCGATCCGGCGGTGTTGCCCTTGCCCTTGCGGCGGACCGCGCCCTTCCGCTGGCTGTTGCCCGGCATCAGGCCTCCTTCTCCGCTGTGTTGTTGTCGGCTGTGGTGCCGTCGTCTGTCGTGGGGGCGCGCAGGGTCCAGCGGGTGCCGTCCGGGGTGTCGGTCAGCTCCACTCCGAGATCGGTCAGCGAAGACCGGATCGCGTCCGCGGCCGGATAGTCCTTCCGGCCCCGGGCCGCGGCGCGCTGCTTGATCAACTCCGCGACCAGGCCGTCGATCACTCGACGGAACCGATCTTGATCAACCGGAGCGGTGCCCCAGATCGGGTCGTCCGCGGCCAGGCCGAGGACGGCGAGCATCGCCCGCACCTGGCCACACAGCTCGGCGATCCGGTCATGATCACCCGCGGCGATCGCCGAGTTGCCGTCCCGGACCGTGTTGAACAGGACCGCGACCGCGCTCGCCGTACCAAGATCATCATCCATCGCGGCGGCGAAGTCGTCCGGCAGCAGGTCGTCCCGGGTCGCTCCGACCAGCTCGGTCGCCCGCTCGACGAAGTGGTCGACCCGGGCCAGTGCCGAGGCCGCCTCGCCGACCGCGGCGTCGGAGTACTCGATCGCCGACCGGTAGTGCGGCAGCACCAGATAGAAACGCACGGCTCGCGGCGCGTGCCGCTTGATCACCTCCGACACCAGGGCGCCGTTGCCGAGCGACTTGCTCATCTTCTCGCCGGCCGCCGTCACCCAGGCGTTGTGCATCCAGACCCGGGCGAACTTCTGCCCGGCCGCCGTCGACTGGGCCAGCTCGTTCTCGTGATGCGGGAACCGCAGATCGAGCCCGCCACCGTGGATGTCGAACTCGTCGCCGAGATATTTGCCGGCCATCGCCGAGCACTCGATGTGCCAGCCGGGCCGGCCGCGGCCCCACGGAGTCGGCCAGGACGCGGTCACCGGCTCGTCCGGCTTGTGGCCCTTCCACAACGCGAAGTCGTGCGGATCCCGCTTGCCCCGGAAGTCCTGATCCGGATCGGGCTCCATCTCCTCGATCCGCTGCCCGGACAGCGACCCGTAATCCGGCCAGGAGCGGACGTCGAAATAGACATCGCCGGAGTCGTCGTCGGCGGGATAGGCGTGGCCGCGGTCGATCAGCGCGGAGATCAGTTCGACCATCTCCGGGATGTGGCCGGTCGCCCGCGGCTCGTACGTCGGCGGCAGGCAGCCGAGCGCGGCGTAGGCGTCGTGCAACTCCCGCTCGAACCGGTACGCATGGGCATACCACGGCGTCCCGGCGGTGGCGGACTTGATCAAGATCTTGTCCTCGATGTCGGTGACGTTGGCGATCACCGTGACGTCGAAGCCGCGATGGGTCAGCCAGCGGCGCAGCACGTCGAAGTTGACCTCCTTGCGGATGTGGCCCAGGTGCGGCGCGCTCTGTACGGTCAGTCCACAGTGATAGATCGAGGCCTTTCCGGGCTCGACCGGATCGAAGTCCCGCACCTTGCGGGACGCTGAATCGTAGAGGCGAAGCGTCACCGGGACAGCTTAGTGTCCGGTGCCGGCAGGTCCAGGCCGTTATCCACCCGGCGGGCCCGGCCGCAGTGCCATCAGCTTCAGCATCACCGACAGCCCGCCGCGCAGCGCCGCCCGGTCGGCCTCGGACAGCTCGGCCAGGAACGGCTCGACGTTGGTGCCGAGCTGGAAGCGCATCGCCCGCATCTGCCGCCGCCCCTCCTCGGTCGTGGTGATCACCCAGACCCGCGCGTCGGCGGCATCGGTGTCCCGGCGGACCAGGCCCTCGGCCTCCAGCCGCTTGACGTGGTTGGTGATGGTCGGCTGGGAGGATCGTTCCAGCGTGGCCAGGTCGCTGATCCGGGTCGGGCCGTTGTCGATCAGCCGGGCCAGGATCCGGGCCGAGGCGAGGCTCAGCGAGTAGCCGTCCTTGGGCGTCCACCGCACGATCCGGGCCGAGGTGGTGACCAGGTCCTCGCCCAGTTGGTGCAGGTCGTCGTCCATGGCTGAAGGGTAGTTGACCTCGTGTCGCCCAGCAGCCGTTCCTAGCGGCGGACGGCGGCGACCACCAGCCGGGCCAGTTCGGTGTATGCGGCGGCGTCGGACAGCTTGGTCGAGGCCTGGATCTCGCCGCTGGTGATCCGCTGCATGGTGGCGGCGATCACCTCGGCGATGAAGGCGGTCGGCACGTTGCGGAAGGCGCCGGCCCGGCGGCCCTCGTCGATCAGCTCGCGGACCCGCTGGGCGGCGGCCTCGGTGTTGCGCTGGTAGATCTCCCGGGTCGGCCGGAAGGCGGCGACGTCGTCGTGGAACTCCCGCGACGCCGGGGCCAGGGCGGCGGCCACGGCCTGCAGGTAGACGACGACGCGGCGGGCCGGTTGTCGGACCTTCCGGATCGCAGCCTCGACCTGTTCGGTCGCGGCGCGGAAGAACTCACGGACGGCCAAGGTCGCCAGCTGCTCCTTACTCCGCGCCAGGGTGTACAGGGTTCGCTTGGAGCAGCGCAATCGAGCCGCGAACTCGTCCATGGTGAACGTCGAGAACCCCTCGGCCAGGATCAGCCGGACGAGGTGATCACGAAGCTGCGCCTGACGTCGAGTCGGCTTCCTCGGGCCCGGTTGGCCGGAAAACAGGGTGACCATCCTGATTAGTTTCCTGCGCCGGGTCGCGGGCGCAAAATGGCGGCCGCCGTTGATGGAACAACTCGGCTCGGTCCGTGGTCACCGGCGGCGCCAGGTCACAGTTCGGTCAGAACTTCGGCGGCGGCGTAAATTCCACTCGCAGCGGTACTGCGGTACTGGCTACAGTACCGATAGGAGTTCGTTCTGGAGGTGGATGATCATGCCCGTGGAGCGGCTGCTGCCGACGCCTGAGGCCGCCGAACTGGTCGCCCTGGTGTCGGAGATCGCGCGGGAGAAGCTGGCGCCGAGGGCCTCGGCCGCCGAGGAGGCGGCAGAGTTTCCGCGGGACGCGTTCCGGCTGCTCGGCGAGGCCGGGCTGCTCGGGATGCCGTACCCGGAGGAGTTCGGCGGCCTGGGTCAGCCGTACGAGGTGTACCTGCAGGCGCTGGAGGAGGTCGCCACCGCCTGGATGACCGTCGGGGTGGGCATCTCGGTGCACGTGATGACCTGCTTCGTGGTCCAGCACAACGGCACGCCCGACCAGGTCCAGCGCTGGCTGCCGGAGCTGACCAGGGGCGACCTGCTCGGGGCGTACGCATTGTCGGAATCGCAGGCCGGCTCGGACATCTCCGCGATGACCACTCGGGCCAAGCGGGACAACGGCGGTTATCAACTGGACGGCGCCAAGGCCTGGATCAGCCATGCTGGGCAGGCCGACTACTACGTCACCTTCGCCCGGACCGGCGAGGATCCGAAGCGCGGGATGAGCTGCTTCCTGGTCCCGGCCGATGCCGAGGGGCTGAGCTTCGGGCCGCCCGAGAGGAAGATGGGCCTGACCGCCTCGCCGACCTGCCAGCTCTACCTGGACGTGGTCGGCGTGGCCGCGGAACGACGGATCGGTGCCGAGGGCGACGGGATGCGGATCGCCCTGTCCGCCCTGGATTCCGGTCGGCTCGGGATCGCTGCCTGCGCCACCGGCCTGGCCCAGGCCGCCCTGGACTGTGCCGCCGAGTACGCCCAGCAGCGGGTCCAGTTCGGCCGGCCGATCGCCGAGTTCGAGGGATTGCAGTTCATGCTCGCCGAGATGGCCGCGGCCGTCGACGTGGCCCGCGCCGCCTACCTGCATGCGGCCCGCAAGCGGGACGCCGGGCTGGACTTCACCCGGGACGCGGCGGTGGCGAAGCTGACCGCGACCGACGCCGCGATGCGGGTCACCACCGATTCGGTCCAGGTGCTCGGCGGCTACGGCTACACCAAGGACTTCCCGGCCGAGCGCTACTTCCGCGAGGCCAAGGTGACCCAGATCTTCGAGGGCACCAATCAGATCCAACGCCTGGTCATCGCCCGCCAACTGCTCCGCGGTGTCGCCGGCTGACCGGGATCGCCTGTCGCACGAGGCCGAGATCGTCCCGGCCCTTCGACGAGTTCAGGGAACGAAGCCCCACGTTCACTCCCGAAGCCAGCACCACAACGGTGCGGAGGCTCGAGGTACGTTCCCTGAGCCTGTCGAAGGGCAAGCAAGGGTCACCCGCCTCCTGTCAGCGAACGCGGCGGACGATCTCAGGTGCGGGAGTCGGCGTCGTGGGGGACGGCGTCGGCGGTTTCCTGATACCAGGTGAGCATCCGGGCCGACAGGGTGCTGGCCAGGTCGGCGTGGGCGGGGTCGTTGATCAGGTTGCGGGTCTCGTGGGGATCGGCGCGGAGGTCGTACAGTTCGTCGGTCTCGTACCGGCGGTGGACGTACTTGTGGTCGGCGGTGCGGCACATGGTGGCCTTGCCGTGCTCCGGGCCGGAGCCGGCCTGCAGCGAGACCCGCGGCCAGTAGAGCACGGACGGGTCGTCGTGCGCGGCGCTCTCCAGCTCCATCGCCTGCCGTTCGTCGCGCAGTCGGCCGCCCTCGCAGAAGACCGCGTCGCGGTGCTGGTCGGCGGCCCCGGCGATCAGCGGCAGCAGTGATCGGCCGAAGTGGCTGTGGCCCGGCTCGATGCCGGTCAGCGCCTCGACGGTGGCGGGGACGTCGATCAGCTCGACCAGAGCCTCCCGGACGCCCGGCCGGATCTGCACGTCGACCGGCGGCTTGATGATCAACGGCACCCTGCTGAGGCAGTCGGCGAAGGTGTTCTGGGTCTTCTCGACCAGGCCGTGATCACCGGTGAAGTCGCCGTGATCGGAGAAGAAGAACAGCGCGGTGTCGTCGTACAGCCCGGCGTCGCGGAGTGCCTGCAGCACCAGGCCGAGCTGATGGTCGACTCGGGCACACATCCCGTAGTAGGTCGCGCGGAGCTCCCGCCAGCGGTCCTCGTCCCAGCCCTGAAGTCCTTGCCTGGTAAGGATCCCGGTCAGGATGCTCGGCTCACCCGCCGACCCGGGATCGGGGCCGGTCGGCCGGTCGGGCAACAGATCGCGGTCGATCATGGAGAACCACGGGTCCTCCACCGCGTACGGCGGATGCGGGTAGGTCAGCGGGAGATAGAGGCAGAGCGCCTCGTCCTCGCCGTGTTCTTCCTCGGCCCAGCTCCGGATCCGGTCGATCGCACCGTGCACATTGGCCCAGTCGCTGTCGTAGTAGGGCTCGTCGCCGTCGGTCGGCAGCCGTCCGACCTGGAACGAGTAGTAGCCGTCCGAACCGGGCTCGCCGCGCCACTCGGCCTGCCGGTCGTTGGCGAACATCGGCCGCAGCTCTTCGGTCGGCTGATACTTGACGTCGCAGTAGGCGTCGAAGCCGTGCTGGGCCGGGACAAGATCATTCTTGCCGCCCCACCAGACGAAGTAGCCGTTGTCCTTCAGGGTCTTGAGCAGCACCGGCTCGCCGGGCCGCATCATGTGATGCATGGTGCGGTGCCCGCGGACATGCGGATACCAGCCGCTCATGAACGAACAGCGGCTCGGCGTGCAGACCGGGTTCTGGCAGAACGCCCGCGCGAAGCTGACCGCGTCGGAGGAGACCAGCCGATCCAGGTTGGGCGTGACCGCGGCCGGGTTGCCGGCATGGCCGAGGACGTCGCCGCGCCACTGGTCCGGATTGAAGATCACGATGTGCGGCCGAGTGGTCACGATCACGCTCCTTCGGTGGATCTGGGTTCGATCAGGCGGTGCCGCGGATGATCAGCCGCCAGGGCACGGGGATGATCCGGGTCGGCGCGTCCGGCGACTCGATCCGGTCGATCAGGCGGTTGATCATCGGTCGGTAGGCCGACGTTTCGGTGCCCACAGTCGTCAGAGCCGGTGAGATCTCGGTGCCCTCGAGAATGTTGCCGATGCCGATGATCTTGAGCTCACCGGGCACCGCGATGCCGAGCTGCATCGCCGCCCAGACCGCCGAGATCGCGGCCCGGTCGGAGTGCGCCAGGATCGCGTCGGGCCGGCGGGCCCGTGGCCGGTCCAGCAACTCGGTCGCCTGGCTTCGGGACTCGAGGAAGCCGGTCAGTGCCCGCGGCTGCTTGGCGATGGTGATCACGGAGTCCGGATAGCCGTGCTCGCGGAACGCGGCGGCGAAGGCTTCGGACCGATGGTGTGACTCATCGGCCGGCTCAGCGAGGTACGCGGGCCGTCGTACCCTGCGCCGGATCAGGTGTTCGGCCGCGGTCCGGACGGCTGCGGCCTCGTGCTGCACCATCACATCGAACCGGCGCGGCCGATACCACTCACCGGTGATCAAGGTGGGGATCCGGCTGCCGATCCGGTGCGCCCGGGCAGCGGAGAAGCCCGAGGCGCCCAAGATCACCGCCGCGTCGGTCAGTCCGTCGACCAGCAGGCTCTCCACTCGGTCGATCGCCGCCTCGGTGTGCCCGTAGCGCAGGATGATCATGCCCAGCCCTCGCTCGGCGGCGACCTCCTCGACTTCGGTGATCAAGTCGAGCGCCCAGGGATTGAAGAGGCTGGCGACGACGGCGATCAGATCGGTCCGGTTCCGGGCCAACACCCGGCCGGCGCGCCGGGGGGAGTAGTCCAGCCGGCGCATCGCCTCGAGCACCCGCGTGGTGACCTCGGGAGTCGCGGCGATCTTCCGATCGGGACGTTTGCCGTTGGCGACGTAGGACACCGTTGCGACCGAGACTCCGGCCAGCTTGGCCACGTCGGCCTGGGTGCTCGGCCGGCTGTTGCGTTGCTGGGTCAACGTTGGTCCCTCCTGTCGCGCCGCATCGACTGTGATCGTCACCGAGATGACACCGGCGGACCAGTTGACATCGTACGGCCGATCAGGTTTGGTGATGCGCATAACCAACATACGGCAAAGGAGCCCGGCCATGACAACCCCGATGAGCCGACGGTCGTTACTCGGCGGACTGGCTGCGGCCGGCACCGTCTCGCTCGTGGGCTGCCAGGTCGACACCGGAGAGAACACCGGGCCGGCGGCGCCGAGCGGGGCCGAGATCCAGATCCCGGACTACGCCACCGAGTTGCCGTCCGAGGACGTCACCTTCCGCTGGTGTGACAGCGGCGACCTGAAGTCGGTGTACGAGAAGGCCGTGCTGGCCGTGTTCACCAAGAAGCACCCGAACATCAAGACCGACTACCAGGGCAGTGGCTGGGACACGGTCAACCAGGTCGTGCCGCTGGGCATCCGCAACGGCAGTGCCCCGGACATCTTCGCGGTGCCGAACAACGTGCCGGCCCCGACCGCGGTCAACGAGGGCTGGGTGCAGCCGCTGGAGCAGATCATCCCGGACTTCGAGGCCTGGCGGGCCAACTTCTCCGAGACCGCCTTCGTGCCCGGCGTGCATGTCTTCGACGACAAGATCTACTCCTTTCCGCTGAGCTCCGATCGTCGGCTGGAGTTCATGTCGTTCTACGACACGGCCAACCTGGCCGCCGCCGGCTACGACGATCCGGTCGACCAGATCAAGACCTGGGACGAGCTCTACGCAGCCCTGAAGAAGGTGGTCGCCGCGGGCAAGGTCGGTATGATCATCGGCGCCGACAGCCTGGGCGGAGTGATCACGATGCTGGCGCAGAGCGCGGGCTGGGGCAAGGTCGGCGGACCGATCCCGGGGATGGATCCGCTCACCGGCAAGTATCGGGTCGACGCCCCCGAAGTGATGCAGGCGTTCGAGTTCCTGCAGAAGCTGATCACCGACAAGTTGGTGGTGCCCGGATTCCTCAGTCTGAAGATCGCCGACGGTCGGGCCCAGATGCCGGCGGGGAAGGCGGGGATGATCTTCAACGGACCGTGGGACATCCCTGCCTGGAAGCGGACCGCCCCGAGCTGGAAATACGCGATGGGGCCGGTGCCGAGCCCGGACGGCAACACCGACTGGGTGGTGCCGTTCGCGCAGAACGGGGCCAACAACCCGTGGGTGTTCGCCAAGACGAAGTACCCGGCGGTGGCTGGCCAGATCCTGAACTACATGGGCAGTCCGGACGGTCAGAAGATGCTGGTGATCCTGAGCGAGGGCAACCTGGTCTCGCTCAACGAGGAATACAACAAGGCCGCCGACCAGCCCGGATTGCTGGACGCGAACGCGAAGACCGCCTCCGATCTGGCGAGCAAGATCATGAAGGCGGCGCCGCAGTCGGCGATCCGGAACCCGGACGTGGCCAAGGTCGCGCTGGTCCGCAAGGAGGTGCAGCCGCGCTGGCAGGACCTGATGGCGGGCATCTTCACCGGCGAGCTCAAAGGCTCGGTCGAGGATCAGTTCGCCCAGTTCGGCGCTCGGCAGCAGGAGTCGCTGGAGACGGGCATCGAGACCGCCCGCCAGGAGGGCGCGGACGTGAGCCTGGACGACTGGGTGTTCCCGAACTGGGATCCGACCAAGGACTACACCAAGGCCGACTACGAGGCGCTGGGGTGACGGTGTGACGATCACGCCCTCCGTTCCCGACCTGCAGCAGCGCGTCCAGCGCCGGGTCGGCGGTTGGTACGACCGGGTCAACGCCCGCTGGTGCTACGTGTTCCTGCTGCCGGCGCTGATTCTGACCGCGCTGTTCACCTTCTATCCGATGATCATGTCCTGGGTGTTCTCGACCATGCGCTGGTCCGGGTTCACCGAGGCGATGACGTTCATCGGGCTGGACAACTACGCCGAACTGGTCCAGGACCCGATGTTCTGGCGGGCGTTCGGCCGGTCGGCGATCTTCATGCTGGTCGGCACTCCGATCCGGGTGATCCTCGCGCTGATCGTCGCGATCATCCTGAACCAGAAGGTGCTGCGGCTGTCGCCGTTGTTCCGGACGATGTTCTTCCTGCCGGTCACGGCGGCGGCCGCGGTGATCGGCGTGGTGATGACCTTCGTGCTCAGCCCGAACAACGGGCCGCTGAACACGGTGCTGGTCGGCTCCGGTCTGGTGCCGCAGCCGGTGGAGTTCCTGTCCGACCCGGGGATTTCGCTGTGGACGGTGCTGCTGGTGCACGTCTGGAAGAACTTCGGCATCACCATGATCTACTGGCTGGCCGCGCTGCAGACGATCCCGCAGGACTACATCGAGGCGGCCAGGATCGACGGCGCCGGCGCCTGGGGGATCATGCGGCACATCCGGTTGCCGATCCTGCTGCCGTTCGCGTTGATCATCATCATCCTGACCGCGAAGGACAACCTGCACGCGTTCGGCATCGTCTGGACGATGACCGGCGGCGGCCCGTACTTCTCCACCCAGTTGATCGAGATCTATATCTACCAGACCGCGTTCCAGCCGGAGCTGGGTTCGGTGCCGAGGCTGGGCTACGCGTCCGCGGCCGGCTGCTTCTTCGGGGTCGCCACCTTGATCTTCACGGTGGTCCAGCTGTGGGCCGCCCGGAAGGTGGCCGAGGCCCGGTCGTCGCTGCGCGAGGCCGGTGATCGACGGTGACCATCACGCTGCAGCCGACCGACCGGTCCGCGACCCAGGACCCGCCGCGCAAGATCAAACAGAAGCAGTTCTCCAAGCGGGAGCGGATCTGGGCGGTGGCGATCTCGGCCGTCCTGCTGCTGATCGGGCTGGCCTGGATCTATCCGTTCATCTGGACCCTGTCGTCGTCGGTGAAGAACACCACGGAGATCTTCGGCTCCCTCAACCCGTTCAACCCGATCCTCCGGATCGGCAACTGGTCGCGCGCCTGGACCGAAGCCAACATGGGGCAGTTCTTCTTCAACTCGGTCTTCGTCACCGCCGGATCGATCATCATCTCGGTGACCGTGGCCGCCCTGATGGGATACGCCCTCGGCCGCTACCGGTTCGTCGGCAAGCGGTGGGTGATCGGGATCTTCGCGCTGGTGATCTTCCTACCCGAGGGCTACACGATCATCCCGGTCTACGACCTGATCGACGCGCTCGGGCTGAGCGGATCGCTGTGGGGCGTCACGCTGGCCGAGGCGGGCGGTGTCGGTGTGGTCCAGGTGTTGTTGTTCGCCGGCTACTTCTCCCAACTGCCCAAGGAGCTAGAGGAGGCAGCCCGGGTCGACGGGGCCGGGTTCCTGCGGATCTTTGCCCAGGTCTATCTGCCGCTGGCCAAGCCGGTGATCGCGACCGCGGTGATCCTGCAGTTCATGCAGTCCTGGAACTCGTTCCTGCTGCCGCTGGTGCTCACCCTGACCCGACCCGAGCTGCAGACCCTGGCGGTCGGCGTCTACGCGTTGCGCAATGACTACTTCGCCGACTGGGGCGTGATGACGGCGGCGTCCACGATCGCCCTGCTGCCGATCGTGATCGTCTTCCTGGTCCTGCAACGGTTCTTCGTCGAGAGCATTGCCGGCGCCATCAAGGGTTAGTGATCAAGGAACAGAGGAGAAGCAGGTGTCCGTACCGTACGCCCCCAGTTCGCGAGCGTCCGGCAGTCGCAGCCGCAAGCTGGACCGGCCGAACGTGATGTTGATCTGTGTCGACCAGATGCGTGGCGACGCGCTGTCCTGCGCCGGGCATCCGGTGGTGAAGACGCCGCACCTGGACGAGATCGCCGGCCAGGGCACCCGGTTCGCCCGGAACTACTCGGCCACGCCCACCTGTGTCCCGGCCCGGGTCGCGATGTTCACCGGGCAGTCGCCGGAGCGGCACGGTCGGTACGGCTACCGCGACGGGGTGCCGTTCACCGAGGCGCACCCGGTGACCATGCAGGGGGTGCTGCGTGATCATGGGTATCAGACCCAGGCGATCGGCAAGATGCACGTGTTTCCGGAGCGGTCCCGGTGCGGCTTCGATGACGTACGACTGCACGACGGCTTCCTGCACTTCGGCCGGCGGGCCGGCGGCCGGCACCTGGAGGCGAACGACGACTACCTGACCTGGCTGCGCCGCCAGCCCGGGCAGGATCCGCACGCCGACTACTTCGACGACGGCCTCGGCTGCAACTCCCAACTGGCGATGCCGTGGGGCCGGGACGAATACCTGCATCCGACCAACTGGGTGGTGCACGAGACGCTGGACTGGCTGCAGCGACGGGATCCGACCGTGCCGTTCTTCAGCTATGTGTCGTTCCACCGGCCGCATGCGCCGTTCAACCCGCCGCAGTGGGCCTGGGACCAGTACATCAACCGGCCGCGCATCGACCCGCCGCGCGGTGAGTGGGCCTCGGCGTTCGAGGAGTTCCGCGAGGACAACTACCACCAGACCAAGTTCGGCCGGCTCGATCCGGAGACCCACCATCGGACGGTGACCGGCTACTACGGCTTGATCACCCACATCGACATGCAACTCAACCGGCTGCTGGAGGGGTTGGCCGACTACGAACTGCTCGACGACACGGTGATCATCTTCACCTCCGATCACGGCGACATGATGGGTGATCACGACATGTACCGGAAGTCGGTCGGCTTCGAGGGCAGCTCGAACGTGCCGCTGATCGTCCGGCCGGCGCCGCGGTTCGCCGGTGACGCACCACGCGGCCAGGTGATCACCGAGGTGACCGAGCTGCGCGACATCATGCCGACCGTGCTCGACTTCGCCGGCGTCGACGTCCCCGACTCGATCGACGGTGCCAGCCTGGCCCCGTTCGCGACCGGCCGGAGCGCGCCGGAGACCTGGCGCCGCGAGATCCACGGCGAGCACACCCACTTCGATCAGTCCCTGCAGTGGGTCACCGACGGCAAACGGAAGTATCTCTGGGCGTCGCAGAAGGGGATCGAGCAGTTCTTCGACCTGGAGTCCGACCCGCAGGAGTTGCACAACCTGATCGAGGATCCGACCCGGTCGGTCGAGATCGCCGACTGGCGCGGCCGCTTGATCAGCTACCTGGACGGCCGTGCGGAGGGCTACGTCGCGAACGGCGAGTTGATCACCGGTCGCGCGGTGCAGTCCGAGCGCTCCGACATCACCGCACTGGTGAGCGCCTGATCCTGCCGATCCTGCGCTCCTGTCAGTGGCGCGTCAGTGGAGTGCGCCAGAATCCGGATCGTGACTGGATACGTGCCTGCGCCAACACCTCCGCGGCGGAGCGGTCTGATCGCGCTGATCATGTTGTCCAGCCTCGCCCTGATCGCCGGCGTGACATGTGTCGTATTGATCTTCCGGCCGAGTTCGGGCCCCGAGCAGGCGGCACCGAACGGTCGAGAGTCCCCGACCAGGGGTCAGCCGTCGAGCACCGCGGTCCCGCCCGCGAAGACGTACTCCAAGGTCCCCGACCAGGCCGAGGACGCTCCGGCGATCGAGGACCTGGTCGAAGACTTCATCCGGGTGGCCGGGCTGACCCCCGGGGACGCCGGCAAGGTGCGTGGCCGGCCGGCCGGCGACGATACCGAGTTCGACATCGAATGGGGCGAGGTGAAGCTGACCCGGACCTCAGAGACGGACGCCGGGATCAGGTTCTGGCGGGCGGGCTGGGACCAGCCGAAGGGGACCGGGGCCACCTTGCCGGGCGATCTCGCCCTCGTCGAATCGGTCGGGACCCGACTCGGTACCGCTGCGACAGCGATGAATACAGCATTGAGTGTGTCCGCCACAGTGCCGCGGTCCGGGGGGCGGGTTCTGTTGACCAGAGCTGCCCTGGTCAGCTCGCGAACTCGCCCCAACCCCACCAGCTGCGGATCTCCGCCCTGGCGCTGAACCGGGGCCGGTCCCGGTTCAGGTAGCCGCCGCCGGTGTAGTGCGTGGCCAGGGCGTCGATGTCGGCCAGCCCGGTGTCCTCGGTGAGGTCGACCACGTCGAGCTGGAGCGCGACGTGGGAATACCAGTCCTCGAGCGGGAGCACGTCCAGGGCGCACCGGGGATCGCGGCGGACATGGCCGAGGCGGACCCGTTCGGCATCGAAGTTGATCAAGATCCGGTCGTCGTCCTCGAGCAGATACCAGGTCGCCGAGGTGACCGGTCGACCGTCCTTCTTGGTGGTCGCCATCACCGCCGGATTGGGCCTGCTGAGGAACTTTCGTACGTCGTCTGGCAGGGGTCCACGCATGGGGCCATGCTAGTCCGCCAGCAGCTTCTCGAGGAGCGGCGCGAGCGCCTTCCGGTCGGCGGCGCTGAGCCGGCGCAGCACCAGGGCGTTCTCGGTGACGGCCGCGGACAGCCGGTCACGTAACGATCGGCCCGACCGGGTCAGCTGCAGCAGCTTGACCCGGCGATCATCACCGGGCACTCGGCTGACCAGCCCCCGCTCCTCGAGCTGATCGGCGAGGTTGGTGATGTAGGACCGGTCGCAGGTGAGTTGCTCGGCCAGTTCGCGCATCGGTGCGGGCTTGTTCAGTGCCAATACCGCGCGGGCGAGATGCACCGGCAGATCGAATCCGGCCGCGGTCCGCGTGAAGTCGGCCTTGGCCTGCTCCACGAAGTCGATCAACATCTGCGACAGCCGCTGGGCCTCTTCCAGTCGGCGCTCTCGATCTGCCATGCCTGAATCGTACCTTCCTGTCAATAGTTGAGTCAGTCACTCTTTCCTGTACTGTTGAGCAAGTCATTGAGTGAGTCAACAATTGATCAACCAAAGGAATTCAGATGAGCTTCGACACGGTCAACGGAACACGTGGAGCCCGCCAGCCCGCCGGACGACTGCTCGGCTGGTTCAACCGCCGGGTGACGAACCGGATCCGGCGCACGGGCAGCGGCTTCCGGGGCATGCCGGCGCTGGCTCTGGTGACCATCGGTCGCAAGAGCGGAGCCGAGCGGACGACGCCGGTGGGCTGGTTCCCCGGTCCGGACGACAGCTGGCTGATCGTGGCCTCGGCCGGCGGCGCACCGCAGAATCCCGCCTGGTACTACAACCTGGCGGCGCGCCCGGATCAGGTCACCATCGAGCTGGCCGGGCAACGGATCCCCGTCACCGCCGAACAACTGCGCGGCGCGGAGCGGCAACAGGCCTGGCAGCAGATCACCACCGCGGCGCCCCGATTCGCTCAGTATCAGGAGCAGACCGACCGTGACCTGCCGATTATCCGGCTGACCCGCCGAGCCGGTTGAAGCTGCAGACGTCTCAATTCGGCAAATCTCGACGATCGACACGGACAGAGTCAGCAGCAGGTCAGTGAGGTCTGGTCGACTTCCTGGCATGAGCTCTGGGATGTACCCGTCCGGCCGCCCGCCGACGCCACCGCGCCGGGACGGGTTGATCGCGCTGATGGTTCTGTCCAGCCTCGCCCTGGTCGCGGTCGCGGTGTGCGGCATCCTGGTCGTTCGAAACCTGGCGGACCCCTCACCGACTGACCGAGCGGCCTCAGGCACCCCGGGCATCCCCGGTGCCACGAGCACCCCGGCACCATCGAAGAAGTCGTACCGAGAGGTCCCCGACACCGGCGGACCGGCGCGAGGTCAGGCCGAGGCGTTCAGCACCCTGCTGCGGGCCCGGGGGCTTGTCTGTTCGGACGAGAACCTCGCGAAGGTGTTCAGCCGCGGCTGCTACTGGAAGGACTTCGACCACAAGGTGCGGGTCGAGTTCCTCGGCCCGGTGGACGGCAGGCTCAGCGAGGTCACGATCGATCTCGACTACATCGGCGCCGAGGATGAGGCGACCGCCCACCGCGCGTTCGATGACCTGGTCGGCGACTTCGTCAAGGCCGCCGAAATGAGTGACGCGGACGCCGCGGCGGTGCGCAAAGAGTTGGCGGCCGAGGAAGCGGAGTTCAGCACCGATTGGGGTTCGGCGAAGCTGTACCGCTACACGGAGTCCACCAGCACGATCACGTTCAAGCGGTCCGGTTGGCACTCGCCGGACCTGGTCGCTGCCACCCTGCCGGGCGACCTGGACCTGGTCGAGTCGGTTGCGGTGCAGCGCGGCTTCCGCTGCGAGCGGGACTCCGAGTACCGGATCGAGTGTCAGCAGGGCGCCGACGATGAGCTGAAGATCGTGGCGAGCGGGGCCGTTCCGCGCGGTCTCAGCCGGCTCTATGTCGGAGCGAACACCGGCCGGGACGACCAGGCGATGGAGGCGGCGTTGGCTGAGATCGGTGCGGTGCTGGACGCGCTCGGCGGTTCCCGGGCTGCGGCGGCGAAGGACTGGTTCACCCAGAACCGTTCAGTGGCGGGCGGGATGGCCTACGTCGACGGGCTGCACGCCTACCTCGATGTCATCGACGACGACCGGCTGCACTACGTGCAGTTCGACCTGCTCTCACCGTGCCGGTACAACTCGGCGAACGGCGGGTTCTGCTGACGCCCGTCCGGAGCTGCGGTCAGCCCGCCTCGCCGGCGTCGCGGGCAGCGGCCTTGCGCCGCAGGGCGGCGATGTCGAGCAGGCCGGAGGACGCCTCGGGGTCGGACTCGGGCGCCTCGTCGCCGTCCTCCCACGGGTCGTACGGCTTCTCCTGATCATCGTCGGCGAAGCCCTGCGACGGATCGTACGGATTGGCCAGCGCCGGGCCGTCGTCGCCGGTGGCCGAGACGATGGCCTCGTCCGGCAGACTGCGCAGCACCGTGCTGACGTAGGACTCGATGGCGTCGATCATCGACACCTCGCGCTCGGCCTGCTCGGACAGGAACCAGCGGTGCTCCAGCACCTCGTGGTAGAGCTCGGCCGGCTCCAGCTTGCCCCACAGCTCGTCCGGGACGGCCGCGATCACCGGCTCGAACTCCTCGGTCAGCCACTGGTGCGCGACGATCGACTCGTCGGCGTTCTGCTGGTCGGTGCGGGCCCGGAAGTAGTCCAGGTCATTGAGCAGCCGGCGGGCCTGGTTCTCCTCGGTGTCCAGCCCGGTCAGCCGGATCAGCCGCCGGGAGTGGTGCCCGGCGTCGACGACCTTGGGCTGGATCCGGATCGTCGAGCCGGCGAAGTCGGTGGTGATGTCCAGCTCGGCGACGTCGAAGCCGAGCGCGTTCAGCCGGCGGACCCGGCTCTCGATCCGATGCATCTCGCTGCCGTCGAACTCCTCGACGCCGGTCAGCTCCGACCACAGATCGCGATACCGGTTCTCGATCGCGTCGACCAGCACCAGCGGCTTCAGCGCCTCGTCCAACAGACCGCCGGCCTCCAGATCGCTGAACTCGCCGAACAGGTTGGTCCGGGCGATCGAGAGGTCGTGCTCCCGCTGCCCGTCGCTCAGGTCCTGGTGCAGTTCGCCGGTCTCGGCGTCGACCAGATAGGCGGCGAAGGAGCCCGCATCGCGGCGGAACAGGGTGTTGGACAGCGACACGTCGCCCCAGAGGAAGCCGATCAGGTGCAGCCGGGCCAGCAACACCACCATCGCGTCGACCAGCCGGTTCACCGTGTCCTGCCGGACGCCGCGGGTGAACAGCGACCGGTACGGCAGCGAGAACTGCAGGTGCTTGGTGATCAACACCGAGTCCAGCGGCTCGCCGGCCGGGTCGGTCCGGGCCGTCACCACGCCGACCGGTTCGACCGACGGGGTGTCCAGCCGGGTCAGGTCGCGGAGCAGTCGGTATTCGTGGATCGCCAGGTGCTCCAGCACCTCCTTGACCGCATAGATCTCGCTGCCGACCCGGACGAACCGGACCACGTGCCGGGAGATGCCGCGCGGCAGCGCGACCAGGTGCTCGGTCGGCCAGTCCTCCAGCGGCACGTCCCACGGCAGGGTGATCAGCCGCGAGTCCGGGCGAGCGGCAACAAAACGAGGCACACCCCCATCCTGTCACCTGCCCTTCTGCCCCCTCCCTTTCCCGCCGACCCGTCACATCCGCGGCCGTTTCTGCGGCGTGTCGCAGCGGATGTGACGTCCGGCGAGATCAGGGCCGGGGTGGCGGCGCCGGGGCACCGTGGAGCGGTAGGGCCGGGATTCGAAGCGGCGAGCTCGGCGGGCGCCGACGGCACGGGGTCTCCGATGGTGCGGGTTCGATGGTGCGGGTTCGATGGTGCGGGGTCTCCGATGGTCTCTACTCACAGCCCGCGGTTGTCACGGGCACGTCCGCTTCCACTGGCGCGGCCGAGACGTCACATCCGCTGCGACACGCCGCAGAAACGGCCGCGGATGTGACGGGTCGGCGGGGTTTGGAGGTGGGGTTCTAGAGGTGGTTGAGGCCGGTGGTGAAGGGGGTCTGGGCGGTGAAGCCGAGGAGGTCGCGGGCGCGGGTGGGGGAGGCGACGATGTGCCGGGCGTCGGTGGCGCGGCCGCCGCCGACGACGATCGGGGCCGGGCCGCCCACGGCGTGGGCGAGGGCGGCGGCGAGTTCGCCGACGGTGTGCGGGTCGCCGGAGGCGATGTTCAGCGGTACGAACTCCGGGTCGTCGACCGTGGCGATCCGTTCGATCGCCAGCACGTTGGCCCGGGCGACGTCGGCGACGTGCACGAAGTCGCGGCGCTGGCCGCCGTCCTCGAACACCCGCGGCGCCCGGCCGGCGGCCAGTTCGGAGCGGAAGATCGCGGCGACACCCGCGTACGGGGTATCGCGCGGCATGCCCGGCCCGTACACGTTGTGGTAGCGCAGCGCGGTCACCGCACCGCCGATCTCGCGGGCCCAGGACGCGGCGAGCAACTCCTGGCCGTGTTTGGTCACCGCGTAGGTGTTCTGCGGGTCGGCGGGCGCGTCCTCGTCGATCGCCACGTCGATCAACTCGGCGGCGCAGTGCGGGCAGCGGTGCTCGAACCGGCCGGCGGCCAGATCCGCCGGGCGGCGGGGCAGTGGCCGGACCGGACCATCGCTAGGGCAGCGGTAACCGCCGGGACCGTAGACCACCATCGACGACGCCAGCACCAGTCGGCGGACGCCGGCTGCGGCCATCCGGGCCAGCAGGGTCGCGGTGCCCAACAGATTGTGCGACGTGTAGTCGGGCAGGTCGGCCACGCTGACCCCGACGCCGACCATGGCCGCCTGATGGCAGACCACGTCGACGCCGCTCAGGGTCCGGTCGACGGTGCCGGCGTCGCGGACGTCGCCGGTGATCAACTGCGCGTCGAGCCGGTCCGGCCGGCCGGGGGCCGGGCTGCGCTGGGCCAGGTCGAGGCCGATCACCTGGTGCCCGGCTGCGCGCAGTCGTTCGGTGATCTTGGAGCCGATGAAGCCGGCGGCGCCGGTGACCAGGATGCGCATCAGTCTTCCTTCTCCGGTTGCTCGTCCTTCGATGATTGTGTGGTCCGGGAGCGTGGCCGCGGCCGACGCAGCAACGCCCAGGCAGCGACCCCGGCCCAGATCACGGCCAGAGCGAGCACCGTGCCGAGCAGATACGGGCGGTCCAGCAGCGACGGATTGTCCGCCCGGCGGCCGATCCCGCTCAGGAACGGCCAACCGACCGCCAGCAGCGCACCGCTGATGATCAGGCCGATGATCACCGGGGCTCGCCAGTGGGACCGCACCCGCGCGGCGACCACGGTGCCGAGCAGTCCGATCACCGGGATCACCAGCAGATCCGACAGCACCGGCGGCACGCCGAACCACAGCGCCGTCGCGATCACGTCCGGCCAGCGGCGGAGGGTGGTCAGCGCCAGGAACAGCCCGTACCCGATGCCGATCACTCCGGCCAGCCCGACCGTGATCCGGACTCCGATGATCACCGAGCCCGGGTTGGTCCGTGGGCTCTCGGCCGGTCGGCTCATCGGACGACCTCGATCCGGGACAGCCACTTGGTCTGCAGTGCACCGGGCCGGTTCGGCGCGATCAACCGGGCCGGATAGCCGTGATCATGGTCGAGCACCTCGCCGTTCAGCCGCAGCGCGACCAGCGTTTCCGGGTCCCGGGCCAGCGGCGAGGCCACCACGCTGCGTCCGTACGGGCCGGCGTCGAAGGAGTCCAGCCGGGTCTCGGTGAAGTCATGATCACCGACCAGAGCGACCAGGTCGGCCAGCCGGACCCCGGTCCAGTTGGCCAGTTGCGACCAGCCCTCGACACAGGCGATCGGCAGTTGCACGGTCTGCTGGGGCAGCGCGGTCAGCTCGGCCAGCGACAACTGCACGGTCCGCGCGCCGACCAGGGTCAGCCGGTAGTCGGAGCCGACCTGGTCCGGCCGGATTCCGGCCGCGGCGGCGGTCCGGTTGACCGGCAGCCCCTGGGGCCCGTTGCCGGACCGCTGGGCCAGCACCGAGACGTTGCGCAGCGCCGGGATCTTGTCGCCGAGGGTCGCGATCGCGATCACCAACCCGGCCAGGGCGGTGCCGGTCAGCAGCTGCCGTCGGGTGATCGACGCCGGCGGCCGCGCCGGCTCCGGACTGGCCGCCGGCGCCTCGGTCGCCGGTGCGTCAGCCGGGGTGGGTCGCTCCGGTCGGCGCAGGGCGGTGATCAAGGTCGGCAGTTTAACCGCGAGGTGCAGCGCGACCGAGCCGATCAGCAGCCAGGCCATGAAGTAGTGCACCTCGGGGAAGAAGAACGGCCAGAGGTACGCCTGCGCCACGTTCAGCAGGCCGGTCAGCACCTCGAAGAAGGCCGCGCCGATCAGCAGCAGGATTGTGCCGCGCTCGATCGCTTCGATGATCATCGCCCGGGCCGGCCGCAGCGGCGGCAGCCGGCGCCAGAACTTCGGCGCCACCGACCACAGCTTCACCGCCAGCAACGGAATGGAGATCATCCCGGTGGTGACGTGCACGCCCTGGGTGACCCGATAGAGCCAGGACGGCCCGGTGGGCCAGGAGAACCAGCCCGGCGGGTGCTGGATCAGATGGCTGATCAACCCGGTGATCAGGCAGATCGTGAACGCGATGCCGAGCGCGATGCCGAGAATGCCGGTCAGCTTGGTCGAGCGCAGCGGGGACGTGAAGTCCTCCTCCCGCGGCACCCGGAACTTGATCATCATGAGTCCGCCACCAGCTCCGCCTGGACCCGGTCACCGGCGGTCCAGTGATCGATCAGCCGCAGGCCGCAGGGCGCGGCCAGCACCGTCAGGGCGTGCAGATCGAGCCAGCACCAGGGAAACCAGCCGCTGATCCGGTCGCCGGCCGCCAGCTGGACCAACCGGCGGACATAGCCGGTGCCCGGCTCGGCCAGGTCGAGCAGCACCCGCCCGGCCGGCGTCAGCAGGTCCCGGCAGCGGGTCAGCAGCCGGATCGCGTCGCCGCCGATCCCGATGTTGCCGTCGGCCAGCAGCACCGTGTGCCAGCGGCCCTCCGCCGGCAGTGGCGCGAACAGGTCTCGGCGCAGGGCCACCGCGCCGCGGCCGACGGCGGCGTCGACGGCCGGGCCGGAGAGATCGATGCCGAGCGCCGGCGTGCCGGCCGACTGCAGGGCGGTAGTCAGCCGTCCCGGCCCGCAGCCGAGATCCAGCGTCGGGCCGGTGCAGCGGCGGAGCAGGGCGCGGTCGGCGGGACCGATGGTGCCGGTCCAGGCTGCCACCGGCAGCGGCCGCCGATCGCCGGCGTCGGTGATCATGGTCGTCGGCTGGCCAGCCAGGGCCGCGGCATAGAGGCGCAGCGGGCTGACTCGCCCGACCCGCTCCGGAGTCGTGGTGATCATGGCGCTATTCCGATCCTGCCGACTGATCCGAGACCAGGTGGGACTGCGACTTGTCAGAACTGGTGCTGGCTCTAGCCATCCTCAGATCTGACAAGTCGGCGTCAGTGGGGTCCTGGGTCCCGGCCAGCGTCCGGATCAGGGCGGCGAAGCCGGTGCGTGGGGCCATCGCGGCGACGGCCCGGGCGTCGGCGATCGTGTCGACATCGCGCAGCGCCGGCAGCAGGCTGATCCGCAGCCCGCCGGAGCGGAGCGCCGCCAGGGTGTCGGAGCCGGTGTTCGCGGTCGACATCTGCACTCCGGCCACCGGCGCCACCTGGGCAGTTCGTCGCAGGCCGAGGCCCCACCAGCCGCCGTCGGTGGCCGGCCCGAGGGTGCCGTCGGGTCCGCCGTCCGCGGTCAACTCGTGCAGCGCGGCGATGATCAACGCCGCGGTCAGTTGTGGCGTGTCCATCCCGACCTGGAACACCGGGCCCGGGCCGCAGTCGAGGTGCGCGTTGACGATCCTCATCGCCAGGTCGGCGCCGCGCTGCTCGATCACGGTGAAGCCGCGGAGCGCCTCGCTGATCATGGTCTTCCCCTGGGCCTGGTCCAGATCACCGGACACGGCCAGCACCCGGCGGATCCCGGCGACGGTGCCGATCGTGGTGATCGTTTCGGTCAGCGCGACGGCCGCGACGGCGGCTGCCTCGGATCCGGTGAGCGGCGGGCAGAGTCTGGTCTTGACCCGGTGCGGCCGGGGCGCCTTGGCCAGCACCAGCACGGTGGCCGGGGGACGATCCGTCGCTGGGCGTGGCCGCATCAGTGCGCCGCCGTCCGGGCCGGTCGCGGCTCGGATCTGAGCACCCGCAGCATGTCGGCGGCCACCGTGACCGTGCCGCGCACCGTTCCGGTGATCTTGGACCGGCTGCCGGCCGGCCGGGGCCGGTAGGACACGTCACGCTCGGCGATCCGCCAGCCGGCCCGGCTGGCCCGGAGCAGCGTCTGCAGCGGATATCCGGAGCGCGGATCGGTGAGCTTCAGCTCGGTCAGCGGCCGTCGCCAGGCGACCCGGACCGGGGCCAGGTCGTGCAGCCGGACCCGGCCGCCGGCGCTGAGCAGCGCCGCGAGCAGCCGGTTCGCCAGCCGCGAGTGCAGCGGCCAGGACCCACGCCCGGTGGCTCGGCGGCGACCGCAGAGCAGATCGATCGGCGCCGCGATCAGTTCACCGACCAGCGGCGGCAACTCGGCCGGATCGATGGTGGCATCGCAGTCCATGATCACCACCAGGTCCGCGGTGGCGGCGAACAGGCCGGCCTGCACCGCGGAGCCGTAGCCGCGGCGCCGCTCGGTCAGCACGGTCGCGCCGTAACTGGCGGCGAGATCGGGACTGCCGTCGGTCGATCCGTTGTCCACCACGATCGCCCGATAGCGCTCCGGCAACCGTTCCATGATCCACGGCAGAGCCGCCGCCTCGTTCAGGCACGGCAAGATGACATCGACCCGGCGATCCATACCGACGAACCTAGGAACCGCGGCCCTTACGGATCGAGTGTCAGGTCCTTACCGATCTCTTTCGGCCCGGTGATCACGAGGTCGGGTCCGGCCGCGCGGGCTTAGGGTCGGGATTCGTGGCAGAAGTCGTGAGTCGGAACGCCGTCACCGGGGCTCGCGGCGACGTCCCCCCGGCCGGCGGCAGCGATACCGACCGGAGCGGTGCGGACCCGAGTCGGGCGGACGGGATCGCCGTCGGTGCCGCGTTGGTGCTGATCGCCGCGGCGGCCGTGGTGGGCGCGGGCCTGCTCGCCGCGGGGATCCGGATCGAGGTGTACGCCCCGCCGCTGTTCGGCTGGCTGTCGCCCCGGATCGGGCCCGGCACGCCGGCGGTGCTCGCGTTGTCGATCATCGCCGTGGTCGCCGCAGGACGGGTGGCGCAGCGCTGGCCGTGGCGGCGGATCATGATCATCGGCTATCCGATCGCGGTCGGCTGGACGGTCGGGCTGGCCCTGATCGACGGTTGGACCGGCGGCCTCGGATCGCGGCTGACCAACGGCCACGAGTATCTGCACGAGTTGCCCCGGATCGCCTCACTCGCTGAGTTCCTGGCCACGTTCAACGATCACATCCTCGCCCCCGACAACTATGAGATTGGCCAAGCGGACAGCTGGACCACTCATGTCGCCGGCCATCCGCCGGGCGTGACCGCGGTCTTCTGGCTGCTGGACCGGGCCGGACTCGGCGGCGGCGACTGGGCCGCGGTGATCATCGTCGCGGTGGGCTGCGCGGCCGCGGTCGCGGTCCCGGCAACGGTCCGGGCCCTCGGCGCGCCCGCGGCGGCCCGCCGGATCCTGCCGTTCACGGTGTTCCTGCCCGGAGCCGTCTGGGTCGGTGTCTCGGCCGACGGGCTGTTCGCCGGGGTCGCCGCGATCGGGCTCGCACTGGTCGTGATCGGTGTCCGCAGCCGGCGTCCCGGCTGGCCACTGCCGGTGATCACCGGCGGACTGCTGCTCGGACTGCTGCTCTATCTGTCGTACGGGCTGATCCTGTTCGGCCTGGTCGTCCTCGCCGCGGCCGGGCTGACCGTCCGGGCCGACGGCTGGGCCGTGCTGCGGCGCTGGGCGATCGCGGCCGGCGCCGTGATCGCGGTGATCGTGATCTTCACCGGCGCCGGCTTCGCCTGGTGGCAGGGCCTCGCGCTGCTGCACGAGCGCTACTACCAGGGGGTCGCGGCGCAGCGGCCGTACGGCTACTTCGTCTGGGCCAACCTGGCCGCGTTCGTGATCATCGTCGGGCCGGCCGCAGTCGCGGGCCTGGTCCGGGCCGTGCGGGCCGTACCGGCGAGTGTTCGTTCCCTGAGGGAACAAACAAGCCTCGAGCGACTGGTGCCGGCCGTGCTGGCGCTGGCCGGACTGGCCGCGGTCCTGCTGGCCGATCTGTCCGGGATGTCGAAGGCGGAGACCGAGCGGATCTGGCTGCCGTTCGCGTTCCTGGTGATCACCGGCGTCGCCCTGCTCCCGGCGCGTACGGCGCGCGCCGGCCTCGCCCTGTCCGTCGGGCTGACCGTGCTCGTCGGGCACCTGATCTGGACCCCGTGGTGACGACGTGGTGAAGACTGGGCCCATGCATCGGATCCTGGTGGTCGACGACGACGAGACCGTCCGCGAGGTGGTCCGCCGCTATCTGTCCCGCGAGGGGCACCAGGTGCTGGAGGCGGGCACGGGTCCGGACGCGCTGGCGATCTTCCGCGAGCAACGGCCCGAGCTGGTGGTGCTCGACCTGATGCTGCCCGGCTCGGACGGGCTCGAGCTGTGCCGGACGATGCGGGCCGAGTCGTCGGTCGGCGTGATCATGCTGACCGCCCTCGGGATGGAATCGGACCGCGTGGTCGGACTGGAGCAGGGCGCCGACGACTATGTGGTCAAGCCGTTCAGCCCGAAGGAACTGACGCTGCGGGTCACCCGGCTGCTGCAGCGGCTGGAGCCGGTGACCGCGACCGACGAGCCGGAGTTGCGGCTGACCGACGGCGATCTGATCATCGACACCCGGGCCCGGACAGTGCACCGCGACGGCGAACCGCTCAGCCTGACCGGCCGGGAGTTCGACCTGCTGGCCTTCCTGATCCGGCACGCCGGCCAGGCCTTCACCCGGAAGGAACTGCTGGAACGGGTCTGGGACTGGTCGTTCGGCGACGACTCGACGGTGACGGTGCACGTCCGCCGGCTGCGGGAGAAGATCGAACAGGACCCGTCCCAGCCACGCCGCCTGGTCACCGTCTGGGGCCGGGGTTATCGCTACGACCGGGAGGGCTGATGGACGACCTGCTGCACATCCTGCCCTGGGCCGCGCTGGCCTGCCTGCTGACCACGGTGATCGAGATCATCGTGCTGCGGCTGGTCCGGGATCGCCGCGCGGAGGTGATGATCACCGTCCTGGTGGTGGTGCCGATCCTGGCGGCGTTGATCTTCGTCGTGATGATCAGCGGCTTCATGTTCACCCCGCAACTGGGCTGGACCGCAGTTACCTGTGGCCTGATCGCGATCGCGGTGATCCCGGTCGCCGTCGTGCTCGGCCGGCGGATCACCCGACGCGGCATCCAGGCCGAGGCGCGGCGCGCCTCGGAACGCCAGGTCGACGCCTCCCGGCGCGAACTGGTGGCCTGGGTGAGCCACGATCTGCGGACTCCGCTGTCCGGGATCCGCGCGATGAGCGAGGCCCTGCAGGACGGCGTGGTGAACGACCCCGCCGAGGTCGTCACCTACGCCGGCAAGATCTCGGCCGAGACCGATCGGCTGTCCCGGATGGTCGACGATCTGTTCGAGCTGTCCAAGATCACCGCCGGTGCACTGCAACTGACCTTCGCCCCGCTGCCGCTGGAGGACGTGGTGTCCCAGGCCGTCGACGCGGTCTCGGTGACCGCCCGTCGCCGCGGCATCGCGGTCCAGGTGGATCCGCCCGCCAGTTGGCCGACGATCAGCGGATCCGGCCCCGAGATCGACCGGGTGCTGCGGAACTTGTTGATCAACGCGGTCCGGCACACCCCGGACGGCAACACGGTGGTGATCAGCGCGGGCGCCGGGTCCGGGGTCGCCCGGGTGTCGGTTCAGGACGCCTGCGGCGGCATCCCGGAGCAGGATCTGCCGCGGGTCTTCGACGTGGCCTTCCGGGGCACGGCCGCCCGGACGCCGGGCGGTGATGCCGACCTGCGGACCGGAGCCGGGCTCGGACTGGCGATCGTCCGCGGGCTGGTCGAGTTGCATCGCGGCACCGTCGGCGTACGCAATCACGGGCGCGGCTGTCGCTTCGACGTCACCCTGCCGCTGACCAGCACCGGCTGACCGTCATGATTTCCCGATGACCTGGGACACCGCCGACCTCGACCTCGCCGCGTACCTGGACCGGACCGGTGGCACCGCCGAGCCGCCGACTCTGGCGGCGCTCGGCCGGCTCCAGACGGCCCATGTCCGGACCTTCCCGTTCGAGAACTTCGACGTGCTGCTGGAGCAGCATCCCGGGGTCGCGCTGGCGGCCGTTCAGGACAAGTTCGTGCGCCGGCACCGCGGCGGCTACTGCTTCGAGCACGCGACCTTGTTTCACGGGGTGCTGGTCCGGCTCGGCTACGACGTCGCGCCGCGGCTGGCCCGGGTCGCCGATCGGCAGGGCCCGCGGGCCCATCTGGACCTGGTCGTGACACTGGACGGTCGCCGCTACCTGAGCGATCCCGGCATCGGCATCCCGCCGCTCGAACCGATCGAACTCACCGACGGGGCAGAACTGCCGGCGGGCCTGTGGCCACACCGGATCCGGGTGACCGACGCGGAGCAGCCGGCCGGTCGGGCCTGGGAGTTGTGGCGGAAGCGCACCGAGAACTGGGAATTCATGCACACGACGGACGAACTGCCGGTGCGTCCCGTCGACGTCGAGTTCGGCCACCACTGGACCAGCACGGCCCCGGCCTCGCACTTCCGGTCCTCGCTGTCGCTGAACCGGCACGGCGTGGATCCGGACGGCACGCCCAACCTGCTGACCGTGACGCTCGACACCGTCTCCGTCGGGCGTCCCGGAGCGGTGCCCGAGCGACGGCCGTACGACCTCGCCGAGCTCCCCGCGCTACTGCAGCGGGCGGGCACACAGCTCAGTCAGGATGAAACCGCGCGGCTGATCGGTCGGATCCAGGACCTGCGGCGCCTGACGGTCTAGCGGAGACGGGAAACGCCCCTCGCGGAAGAGTTCCGCGAGGGGCGTGCCGTCCTGCTGGTGGTCAGTCGAGCAAGGGTGCTCAGTCCGACAGGCGATCGCCGCTGGTCTGCGAGAACACGTGCACGCTCTCGGGGGCGACGGTCAGCCGGACGGTGGAGCCCCGCTCCGGCGGGCGCCGCGAGGAGATCCGGCCGACGATCTGCTGAGCCGTCAGCTGCTCGTCTTCGGAGAGCCCGGCCAGCGTGCCGTAGAGGTACGCGTCCGCGCCCAGTTCCTCGACCACGGCCACGTCGACACCGATGCCCGACTCGCCCAGATCGAAGGTCTCCGGCCGGATGCCGACGGTCAGCGTCTTCTCGTCGCCGGCCTTGGCCAGCACCTCGCGGGACACCGGAACGACGAAGTCGCCGACCCGGACGCCACCCTCGGTGACCGCACCGTCGAGCAGGTTCATCGCCGGCGAGCCGATGAAGCCGGCCACGAACAGGTTCTTCGGCTTGTCGTACAGCGACAGCGGAGTGTCGACCTGCTGCAGCACGCCGTCCTTCATCACCGCGACCCGATCGCCCATGGTCATGGCCTCGATCTGGTCGTGGGTCACGTAGACGGTGGTGACGCCGAGCCGCGCCTGCAGAGCCGCGATCTGGGTCCGGGTGGACACCCGGAGCTTCGCGTCCAGGTTAGACAGCGGCTCGTCCATCAGGAAGACCTGCGGCTGCCGGACGATGGCACGACCCATCGCGACCCGCTGCCGCTGACCACCGGAGAGCGCCTTCGGCTTCCGGTTGAGGAACTCCTCCAGGCCCAGCAGCTTGGCTGCCTCGAGCACCCGCTGCTGCCGCTCCGCCTTGGGCACGTTCGCCATCTTCAGCGCGAAGCCCATGTTGTCGGCGACGGACATGTGCGGATAGAGCGCGTAGTTCTGGAACACCATCGCGATGTCGCGATCCTTCGGCGGCAGATCGGTGACGTCGCGCTCACCGATGTGAATGCTGCCCTCGTTGACCTCTTCCAGGCCCGCGAGCATGCGCAGCGAGGTGGACTTGCCGCAACCGGACGGTCCGACCAGGACCATGAATTCGCCGTCACCGATCTCCAGGTCGAGCCGATCGACCGCGGGGTGCTCGGAGCCCGGGTAGACCCGGGAGGCGCTGTTGTACGTAACGGTGGCCATGCCACATTCCTTTCCACGGGCAGGTACGTGCCCGACGATCCGTAGTGGAAACAACTGCGCATGGTCGTAGAGCGCGACCCTGCGCTGACCGCACTCTACCTTGCCGGGTTAAGAACCGACCATAGAGGTGTCGACATTGTGGACAACCTCCCGGTGATCAACATCGGTCAGCATTCGACGATGTTGACGGCCAGTCCGCCGCGCGCCGTCTCCTTGTACTTGATCTTCATGTCGGCGCCGGTCTGCATCATCGTCTTGATCACCTTGTCCAGGCTGACAGTGTGCTGGCCGTCGCCGCGCAGGGCCAGCCGGGCTGCGGTGATCGCTTTCACCGAGGCGACCGCATTCCGTTCGATACAAGGGATCTGGACCAGTCCGCCGACCGGGTCGCAGGTCAGCCCGAGATGATGTTCCATGCCGATCTCGGCGGCGTTCTCGACCTGCTCCGGGGTGCCGCCCAACAGTTCGGTCAGCGCGCCGGCGGCCATCGAACAGGCCGTGCCGACCTCGCCCTGACAGCCGACCTCGGCGCCCGAGATCGATGCGGTCTGCTGATAGATCGAACCGAGGGCGGCGGCGACCAGCAGGAAGTCGATGATCGAATCATCGCCGACGCCCGGGACGAAGGTGACCGCGTAGTGCAGCACCGCGGGGATGATGCCGGCGGCGCCGTTGGTCGGAGCGGTGACCACCCGGCCGCCGGCGGCGTTCTCCTCGTTCACCGCCAGTGCCCACAGGGTGATCCAGTCCATCGCCGCCAGCGGATCGACCGGCAGCGGGGTCGCGCCGGCCACCGGCGGGGCGGCTTCGGCGACCAGTTTGGTGCTCAACTCCGCCGCCCGGCGCCGTACCTTCAGCCCGCCGGGCAGCACGCCGGTGGTGGCACAGCCGTTTCGGACGCATTCGGCCATCACCGACCAGATTCGCAGCAGTCCGGACCGGACCTCGGCCTCGGGCCGGCGCGCGACCTCGTTGGCCAGCATCACCTGGGCGATCGACAGGCCACTCTCGGTGCAGCGGTCCAGCAGTTCCACGCCGGTCCGGAACGGGTACGGCACCGGCGTCGGGTCGGTCACGATCGCCGGGGAACCGCTGCCGTCGTCATCCAGCACGAAGCCGCCGCCGATCGAGTAATAGGTCCGGCTGGTCAGCTCGGTGTCGCCGTTCCAGGCGGTGAAGGTCATCCCGTTGGGGTGGAACGGCAGCGTCCGGCGCCGGTGCAGGATCAGGTCGGCGTCCCGGTCGAACGGGATCCGGTGCTGGCCGGCCAGCAGCAGTTTGCCCTCCGCCATCGCCTCAGCCGCCCGCCGCGGCCCGGCCGTGGTGTCGACCGACTCGGGATCCTCGGCCTCCAGCCCGAGCAGCACTGCGTTGTAGCTGCCGTGCCCGTGCCCGGTGGCGCCGAGCGAGCCGAACAGTTCGGCCTTGACCCGGGTGACGGCGGTCAGCAGCCCGGTCTCGACCAGCGCGATCGCGAACCGCTTGGCGGCCCGCATCGGTCCCACGGTGTGCGAACTGGACGGGCCGATCCCGATGCTGAACAGGTCGAACACACTGACGGTCACGGCTCAAGTGTCACCCACGCGCCGGCGAATCGCGCTTTCGCGTCGAAGCCGTGACCGGAATCCAGCACGCGTTCGTGCTCAGCGGCCGATTCGGCCCGTTTCGGCCGACGATTGCTGGATTTCGGTCAGCTACCGAGGATCAGTCCGGCGTGCCCTGAGCCTGCCCACGGACCTCGACAGACTCAGCCCGCACGACCCCGGGGCCCCGCCGGCTCATACCCGGCAGGGACTCGGCACCTGCAGTCTCACCCGCCCCATCCACCCCACCCCGCACCGACACACCCCTGTGTCCCCCGTCACTCCTGCCCAGCCGCGTCAGCTGCGTTCAGCCGCGTCAGTTGCACCTGCCGCGGCTGGTCCGAACTGCCGCGGTTGGATTGGGTCAGCGGGCGGTGAGCTGGGTCAGGGCGAGGTGGATGGCGCGGCGTTGGGCGGGGGTGAACTGGTCCAGGAAGAGGGCCACGTCGGGGTGGTCGATGGCGGCGGGGTCGAGGTCGGGGCCGAGCAGGCCGGTGCCGAACTCGGCGGCGTCGGCGGTCATCGTCCGGGCGACCTCGTCAACTCGGGGATCGCTTGGGTCGAGGTCGGCCAAGGCGTCGAACTCGTCGTGGATCAGGGCGATCAGGGCGATCCGGCCGGGCTCGTCCAACAGTTGCCGGTAGTACTCGGCCAGGGCCTCGGCGGCCGCGGGCTCGTAGGTGACGGCGATCAGGGCCAGTTCCTGCTCGTACGCCAGCGCCGTCGGATTCAGCCCGCGCTCCTGGAGTTGGTCCAGCACCTCGGCCAGCGGCGCCGGCAGGGTCGGATCGAGCCGGGATTCGAGCTGCCGGGCCATGTCCCGGCGCAGTCGCCGGATCCGCCGTTCCTCCTCGGCCAGCCGGCGTTCGGCGGCGATCAGCGCGGTCCGCCAGGCCTGGCTGCCGGCCGGTGCGACGAGCACCTCGCGGACCTCGTCCAGGGACAGCCCGGCCTCCCGCAGCCGCCTGATCTTGACCAGCCCGACCAGGTCGCGGACGCCGTAGCTGCGGTAGCCGTTGGGTCGTCGCGGCGGCTCCGGCAGCAGCCCCTCCCGGTGGTAGTGCCGGACGGCGCGCGGCGTCGTCCCGGCCAGCTCCGCCAGCTCGCCGATCTTCATCGGGCCTCCGCCACCTCCGCCGTCCGGTCGATCCCGCCCTGATTGACTCCACGCAGCCAGGGTGAGACCAGGCTGCCCACGGTGATGATCAACCACAGCACGGCCAGGGCCCAGCCGGCGGCCATGACACTCCACTGTTCGGCGATGAATCCGGCCAGCGCCATCCCGACCGGAGCCGCGGCCAGGGTGCCCGAGTTCTGCAGGCCGACCACCCGGCCGTACGCCTGCTCCGGGATCCGTTCGGTGAGCACGGTGGTGAACACCGGGCCGAAGAAGCCCGAGCCGCTGCCGGCCAGCACGGCCGCCGCCAGCAGCACCGGGTACGGCGGGAAGATCATCACCCCGATCAGGCCGATCGCCATCACCAGCAGCCCGATGGTGATCGTGACCCGGTTGCTGATCTTGGTGCCGAGGACGGTGTAGAGGCCGGCGCCGACCAGTCCGCCGAACGCGATCGCGCTGATCACCGGCCCCATCAGCCCCGGCTGGCCGGCCGCGACGAACCAGGCCGGCAACAACAGGGCGACCAGCGGACCGATCACCAGGAAGGCACCGACGGTGAGGCCGCAGAGCCAGAGCACGGTCGGCTCCCGGCGGACGATCCGCAGCCCCTCGCGCAGGTCGGCCAGCGCGGCCCGCGGGCCGAACGGCGTGACCTTCTTCGGCCCGGCCGGATCCTCGACGGCAGAGTCGGTCGGCACCCGGTCGAGGCCGCGCGGCAGCAGCGCGGTGGCCAGCGCGGCCAGGCCGGAGGTGATCGCGGTGACCCAGAGCGCCGTGGTCGGATCGGCGACCGCGACCAAGAGGCCGCCGAGCGCCGGACCGATCAGCATCCCGAGCCCGGACAGCCCCTCGTTGATCCCGCTCAACCGGGCCACCGGCAGCTTCCCGGCCCGCGCCACCGCCGGCAGCAGCGCCTCGCGCGCCGTCATCCCAGGCACGTCGAACACTGCTCCGAGCAGGGCAGCGGCGATGAACCAACCCAGCGACAGACCCACCGTCAGCTCGATCAGTGGCAGCATGGCGATCGACGCGGCCGACCCGAGATCGGCGATGATGCTCAGCCGCTTCCGGCCGAACCGGTCGGCGATCACGCCGCCGCCGATCGCCGCCAGCAGTTGCGGTACGGCGGTCACGGCGGCGACCAGCGCTGCGGCGCCGATCTGCCCGGTCTTGGTCAGCACGATCACCGGCAGCACGATCGCGGCCAGCGCGTTGCCGAAGATCGACAGGCCGCCGGAGGCCAGATAGAGCACCACCGACCGGCGCTGCGGCACGGCGGCGATCGGCGTCTGCGTCGCGGTCATGAACCCAGGGTCAAACATTGACGTAGCGTTAAGGTCAAGCCGGGAGTTTCGTTCCCTGAGCCTGTCGAAGGGCAGGCCCGATGCTTCCGATACTTGCTTCGAGGAATCCTCGGCCTTTGCCCTTCGACAGGCTCAGGGAACGAAACCCTGGCGTCCCCATCGTCAGCACGGGCAACGACCTTTGTGCCACAGGCGAGGGACGCCGTTAGGGTGGCGGCGTGAAGGCGCTGGTGAAGACGGCCGCCGAGCCGGGGTTGCACCTGGTCGACGTGCCGGAGCCTGAGTACGGGCCGGGAGACGTGCTGATCAAGGTCGCCGCGACCGGCATCTGTGGCACCGATCTGCACATCGCGTCCTGGGACCGTTGGGCACAGAGCCGGGTCAAGGCGCCGCTGATCGTCGGCCACGAGTTCGCCGGCCGGGTGGTCGCGATCGGCTCGGGTGTCACCGATGTCGCGGTCGGCGACTTCGTCAGCGGCGAGGGTCACCTGGTCTGCGGACGCTGCCGCAACTGCCGGGCCGGCCGTCGGCACCTGTGCATCAACACCCGCGGCATCGGCGTCCAGGTCGACGGATCGTTCGCCGAATACGTGGTGCTGCCATCCGGCAACGCCTGGGTGCACCGGGACCCGATCGACAGCGGCGTCGCCGCGATCTTCGATCCCTTCGGCAACGCGGTGCACACCGCGCTGACGTTCCCGATGCTCGGTGAGGACGTGCTGGTCACCGGCGCCGGACCGATCGGCATCATGGCCGCGATGGTCTGCCGGCAGGCCGGCGCCCGGCACGTGGTGATCACCGATCGCAGCGAGGCTCGGCTGGAGCTGGCCCGCTCGCTCGGGGTCAGCCTCGGCGTCAACGTGGACACGGAGACGGTCCGGGAGGCGCAACAGGCGCTGGACATGAAGGAGGGCTTCGACGTCGGCCTGGAGATGTCCGGCAGCCCGGCCGCGCTGCGGGACATGATCACCCAGATGACCCACGGCGGCCGGATCGCGATGCTCGGCCTGCCCAGCCAGGAGATCAGCATCGACATGGCCACCGTGGTGCTGAACATGCTGACGATCAAGGGGATCTACGGCCGGGAGATGTATGAGACCTGGTACGCGATGTCGGTGTTGATCCAGAGCGGGCTGGACATCTCCGGGGTGATCACTCACCGGTTCCCGTACACGGAGCACGACAAGGCGTTCGCGACCACGGCCGACGGCAACAGCGGCAAAGTGATCATGACCTGGGAATGAGGGGACGACCGGTGTACGGAACGATCAAGGAGAATCTGACCGCGGAGTTGCGGCAGCTGCGCGACGAGGGCCTGTACAAGGCCGAGTCGGTGCTGACCACGCCGCAGTCGGCCGCGATCGGCGTCGGTGACGCGACGGTGCTCAACCTGTGTGCCAACAACTACCTCGGCCTGGCCGATCACCCGGTGATGATCAAGGCCGCCCAGCAGGCGCTGGACCGGTGGGGCTTCGGCATGGCGTCGGTCCGGTTCATCTGCGGCACCGCCGAGATCCACAAGGAGCTGGAGGGGCGGCTCAGCCGGTTCCTCGGCACCGAGGACACGATCCTCTACAGCTCCTGCTTCGACGCCAATGCCGGCCTGTTCGAGACCCTGCTCGGCCCGGACGACGCGATCATCTCCGACGAGCTCAACCACGCCTCGATCATCGACGGCGTCCGGCTCTGCAAGGCGGCCCGGTATCGCTACAAGAACCGGGACATGGCCGATCTGGAGGCGCGACTGATCGAGGCCAAGGACGCCCGGTATCGGATGATCGCCACCGACGGAGTGTTCTCGATGGACGGCTACGTCGCGCCGCTGGACAAGATCGCCGAGCTGGCCGAGCGGCACGACGCGCTGATCATGGTCGACGACTCGCACGCGGTCGGCTTCATCGGCGAGACCGGCGCGGGCACGCCGGAGCTGTTCGGGGTTCGGGACAAGATCGACATCGTCACCGGCACTCTGGGCAAGGCGCTCGGCGGCGCCTCCGGTGGCTACACGGCGGCCCGGGCCGAGATCGTCGAGATGCTGCGGCAGCGGTCCCGGCCATACCTGTTCTCCAACTCGCTGGCACCGGCCATCGCCGCCGCCGCGATCGCCACCCTCGACCTGCTCGAGTCCTCCGCCGACCTGCTCACCCGGCTGCGCGACAACACCGCCTACTTCCGGTCCGAACTGACCGCCCGCGGGTTCGAGATCCCGGAGTCCGATCACCCGATCGTCCCGGTGATGATCGGCGACGCCGTCGAGGCGGCCCGGCTGGCCGACCGGCTGCTGGCCGACGGGATCTATGTCCGGGCCTTCTCGTACCCGGTGGTGCCGAAGGGCAAGGCCCGGATCCGGACCCAGCTCTCCGCCGCGCACACCCGCGACGATCTTGATCGAGCGATCGCGGCCTTCGTCCGCGCGTCCGAGTAGCCGAGCTCAGGACAGTCGAAGAGAGAGTGAACGAAACACCCAAACGTCCCCATCGACCAGCCCAGGCCAGCCGGTGCTCCGGCTACTCGGGCGCGGGGCGGACCTGCTCGCGGTACCAGAAGCCCCAGGCCTCCAGGCCGTCGATGATCTTCTCCAGGCTGGCGCCGACCTCGGTGACCGAGTATTCGACCTTGGGCGGCACCTCGGCGTAGACCCGGCGCCGGACCAGGCCGTCGGACTCCAGTTCGCGAAGTTGCCGGGTCAGCATCCGCGGCGTGATGCCGGGGATCGCGCGGTGCAGCTCACCGAACCGGCGGGTGCCGCCCAGCAGGTGGCGCAGGATGACCAGCTTCCACTTGCCGCCGAGCACCTCGGTGGCGGCCTCGACCATGCACTCGTCCGGTGCCGTGCTGGCGATCCGTGGCGGCATCCGATCCCCTTCCAGAGCCCATTGCTATACAGAGTGTATGTATAGCACTTGAAAGACCGTACTTGAGATTCTGACACCCATGACCGAGAGTCGATGGATGACCGCACTACAGCGCATCACCACCGATCCCGACTGGTACGAGCCGTACAACATTTCCCTCGCCATCCGGGCCGGCGGACTGATCCACCTGTCCGGGCAGGCCGGCATCGACGAGCACGGCCGCACGGTCGGCAACGACTTCGAGACCCAGGCGCGACGCGCCTTCGACAACCTGGCGACTGTGCTCGGAGCGGCCGGAGCGAGCCTCGCCGACGTCGTGAAGGTGACGATCATGGTCACCGACATGGCCAACCTGGACACCGTGATCAGGCTTCGCGGCGAATACTTCAGCGAGCCCTATCCCGCCGATACGCTGCTGCAGGTCGCGGGCCTCGCCCAGCCCGACTGGCAGGTGGAGATCGACGCGGTCGCCCTAGTGCCCCCCGCCAGGAATCCGTCACCTAATTCGGCGCACTGAAGTGGCGATCTGCTGTGTTGTCGTCAGTCGATGTAGGCACCACTACGCCTTCCTCCTCCGCCTGGCAGCTCACCACTTCAGCCCACCGACTTAGGCAACGGATTCCTGGCGGGGGACACTGGCGCCGACCTCACCGACCGGAGGCTGACCCAGCCCGGGCCTCGCATGACAGGTATTCTTGCCAGACAAATGCCTGGAAATGGGTTCGGGTGAGTCCGTCACCGAACCGGTCCCGAGGAGGAGCTGTGGCCGTCTCGCTGGAGAACACCTCGCTGACCGATTCGCTCTGCCAAGCGTTGCGCGGCCAGATCATCTCCGGTCAGATCGAGCCGGGGCAGAAGCTGTCGGAGGTCTGGGTCGCCGGCCATTTCGAGGTGGCCCGCCCGACCGCCAAGGCCGGTCTCGACCGGCTCACCACTGAGGGCCTGTTGCGCCGCGGCCGGCGGCAGACCGCGGTGGTGCCGCAGATGGCGGCCGCCGACATCAACGACATCTACTTCGCCCGGGAACCGATCGAGGCCCGCGCGGTCCGGACGCTGGCCGAGCGGGCGGCGGTGCCCCGGGACGCGGAACGGGCACTGGCCCTGATGGGAGTGGCCGCGCAGCTGGACCAGCACGCCGATCATGCGAGCGCCGACGTGGCCCTGCACCGGGCCCTGGTCGCCGCGACCGGCAGCAGTCGGCTGCAGCGGATGCACGAGACGGTGATGGGGGAGTCCCAGCTCTGCATTGTGCAGGTCCGCAGTCACGTCGGACTTGATCTGGCCGAACTCACCGCGACCCACGCGGCGATCCTGGACGCGATCCGGTCCGGTGATCCGGACGCCGCCGAGCAGGCGCTCCGGAACGACCTGGACGGCTGCCGGGAGACGCTGCTCTCCGACGTCGCCCGCCGCGAGTCCTCGTTGACCAGTGCGAGTAGTTGATCACCGGTTGATGCCGGTCAGGGTGATCCCCTGGATGAACTGTCGTTGCGCGGCCAGATAGACGATGATCACCGGCAGGACGGCGATCGTCGCGCCGGCCATCAGCAGGGTGATCTGGCTGAAGTACTCGTTCTGGAACTGGGCCAGGGCGACCGGCAGGGTCTGCAGTTCGCGGGAGTTGATGTAGATCAACGGACCGAACAGGTCGTTCCACGAGTCCAGGAAGGTGAAGATCGCGATCGCACCGAGTGCCGGCTTGGTCTCCGGCAGCAGGATCCGCCAGAACACCGTGAACGAGCCGGCGCCGTCGACCCGGGCGGCGTCCTCCAGCTCCTGCGGCAGGCTCATGAAGTACTGCCGCATCAGGAACGTGGCGAACACCGGCGTGAACACCCGCGGCGCCCACAACGGCAGCTGGGTGTCGACCCAGCCGATCTCCTGGAAGATGATGTATTGCGGGATCAGGTAGGCGATTCCGGGGATCATCGCCGTCGCCAACAGGCCGATGAACAGGATGTTCCGGCCGGGGAACCGGAGCCGGCCGAACGCGAAGCCGGCCAGCGCCGACACAGCGAGCACCCCGACGACGTTGATCACCGCCAGCTTCACGCTGTTCCAGAAGAACGGCGGGATCACCTCCAGCACGGCCGCGTAGTTGCCCCACTGCGGGTTGGTCGGGAACAGGGTGGGCGGGGTGCTCAGCACCTGGCCCTCCTCCTTGAGCGAAGCGCCGATCATCCACAGCAGCGGCACCGCGAACGCCACCGCGCAGATGATCATCAGCAGGTACATCGCGATGTCCAGCGTGCGCTTGCTGATCGTGGTCCGGTTGGCACGGGTGGCCGGGGTCGGTCGCGAGGTGCTCATCCGTAGAAGACCCATCTTCTCTGCAGCTTCCACTGCACGTACGTGATGATGCCGAGGATCACGAACAGCACCCAGGCCATCGCCGCCGCGTAGCCGAACTGGCCGAAGGAGAAAGCGACCTGGTACAGGTAGTAGATGTAGACGCTGGTGCTGTGCCCCGGGCCGCCCGAGGTCATGATGTAGATCACCCCGAAGACCTGGAACGACGAGATGAACTGAGTGATCAGCACGAAGAAGATGCTCGGCGTCATCAGCGGGATGGTGATCTTGAACAGTTGCTGCCGCTTGGTCGCCCCGTCGATGCTGGCCGATTCGTACAGATCATTCGGAATGCCCTGCAGGCCGGCCAGGAAGATCACCATCGGATAGCCGGTGCCCTGCCAGACGGCGACGATGATCACCGACAGCATGGCCAGTCCGGAATCGGAGAGCCAGGCGGGCCCCTGGATGCCGAAGACGCCGAGCAGTCCGTTCAGCGCACCGCCGTCGGGTTTGTAGATCCAATACCAGATGTAGCCCACAGCGACCACGTTGGTGATGAACGGTGCGAAGTAGGCCGCACGGAAGATCGGCATCCCCGGCACTTTGCGGTTGCACAACAGGGCGAGGGCGAACGCCAGCACGGTCGTCGCCGGGATCGCGCCGAAGGTGAAGACCAGCGTGTTCCGCAGCGTCTCCAGATACAGCGGGTCGTCGGTGAACATCCGGGTGAAGTTCTCCACCCCGATGAACCGCGGCGCGCTGAGCGCGTTCCAGTCCGCCAGCGACAGATACATCGAGACCAAGATCGGGATCAGCTGGAACGCGATGATGCCGAGGATCACCGGGGCGATGTAGAGCAGCCCCTCGTAGCGGAGCCAGCCACTCTTCCGCCGCGGCCCGTTGCGCCGCCGGGTCTCGGTCGCCGGCGTACCGGGCGGGTGCACCCGGGCGCCGTCCATGGTGGTCATGGCGAGGCTCCTAGCCCGGCTTGGTCAGCGACTCGTCGACTCGGGGCTTGGCCGCGGTAAGCACATCGGCCGCCTTGGCCTTGCAGTTGTAGACCTCGTCCAGCATCGGCCGGTAGATCTGCCGGGCGCCCAGGGTGTTCTGGGTCTGGTTCGGCAGCGTCGAGTGATCAACGGCGTCGACGAAGAGACTGACGTGCGCCGGCGGTTCGGCCAGCTTGGCCAGCGGCCGGTCGTCCATCGACAGCCACATGTTGCCCTCGACGAAGAACGCGCCACCCTCCTCGCTGGTCAGGAACTTCAGTAACTCCCAGGCGGCGTCCGGATTCTCCGCCTTGGCCGGGATCGAGTAGGTGACCACGCTGGACTCGGTCAGCTGGCCGGCCGGCCCGGCCGGTGGTGGCGCGACATCGAAGGTGAAGCCCTTCGCGTTCTGGCTGGTGTATGGCAGCGTGCTGAACTGGCTGAACATCATCCCGAGCTTGCCCTGGGCGAACAGCTGCAGATCGGCGTTCGTGCTCTGCAGATCGCCCCACGCCGGCTGCACCTTGTGGGTGCAGGTCAGGTCGGTCGCCCACTGCAGCGCCTCGGCCGCCTGCGGCTCGGCCAGCGTGAAGGTGCTGCCGTCGGCGGCGAAGATGCCCGTCGGGCTGCCGTTGTTGATCGCCCAGGTCTGCTCGTAGCCGGTGTCCAGATAGATCAGGCCGCCGAACCGCATCCCCGGCACGGTCAACGCCTTGGCGGTGGTCAGGAAGTCGTCCCAGGTCCAGCCGTCGGAACTCCAGGTCGTCGGCGGCAGGTCGACCCCGGCCTCCTTGAACATGTCGACGTTGTAGTAGATCAACCGCGGCGAGTGGGCGATCACCCACGCGGTGTGCCGGCCGTCGGCCTGCTTCGGGAAGTTGAGCAGGTTCTCCGGGAAGTGCGAGACGTCGAGCTTGTCCCGTTCGATCAAGGGCGCAAGATCGAGCAGCGCGCCGGTCGCCGATATGCCGCGGACGTAGTCGTCGTTGATCTTGATCAGGTCCGGCGGTTTGCCGCCGGACAGCACGGTGCGGAACTTGGTGTCGTAGTCGGACGGCACCGGCTGCACCTCGACGGAGATGCCGCTCTGCTGCTGAAAGGCCTCGATCGCCTTCCCGAACGGGTTGTCCTTGATGTCGGAGTCGTTGAGGAAGGTCATCGACTTCGACCCGCCGCCACCACCGCCACCGGAGCCACTACATCCCGCCAGCACACCGGCGGCCGCGGCGCCCCCGGCGCCGACGAAGGTTCGGCGACTGATCCGCGTCGTTGCGTTCATGGGAGTCCTCACGTGTTGTCCAAGATCATCGGCTTGGAAGACAGAAGCGCTGCTTGGAAGACAGGAATACTGTGTGCACTTGTCAGACTGTTGTAACACCCGGCTTGGCACCGGTCAATGGCGTTCCGACAGCGCACGAACCGCGTCACCGGCACCGGCCAGATTCTCCAATCGCATCTCGGAGTACTTGCGGCTCAGCACCACCCCGTCGGCACCGCCCTCGAAGGCCGCGAGCACCGCGTCCCGGACGCTCTCCCGGGTGCAGCTGGTCAGCTCGGAGCCCTGGCTGTTGTCGGCGTTGATCCCCGACGGGGACTCCGAGCGTTTGCGCCGATCTTCCGCCGCCGCGGCGACCTGGCCGACCGGGATGTCGATGTCGATCCCGGGCAGGATCTTGCAGCCGTGCCGGACGCCGGCGACGGCCCGGGCGGTCTCCCGCCGGACGTACTCCGCGGAGAAACCGGTGGCCGGCAGATCGGCGTAGTCGGCCTCCTCCAGCCCGAGCAACCGCAGCATCAGCGGATAGACCTGCTCCGGCTCGGCGTCGGCGAACAGGGTCCGGCAGATGTTGCCGATCCAGCTGTGGAACCGCGGTCCGGCGCAGTTGTTGTATTCCACGACCTTCAGGAAGTCCGACAGTTCGCTGAGCTCGGCATAGTCCTGGTCGGCCCGGAAGAACGGGCTGAACGAGATCTCGTGGTAGACGTGCCAGCCGACCTGCACCGAAGATCGGCAGGACTTCGCGACGCCGTAGATGTCGCGGTAGAGCTGGCGCTGGCTAGAAGTCCACAACGTCTGCCAGGCAAGGATTTCCGGGTACGCCAGCAGGGTCCGCCAGAAGGTGACGAACGCCCCGTCGGCCGGCCGCTCGCCGGCGCCGATCTTGGTGTTCCACTCCAGCAGGGCGCGATAGCCGACCTTGGCCCGCTCGACGTCGATCCCGCGTTCCCGGCCAAGATCACGACAGTGCCGGCAGAAGCAGGTCACCAGCTCGGTCGGCGTGGTCCGCTGCAGCATCAGGTTCAGCGGCCCGGGCCGCTCCGAACACCAGGCCAGGCCGTCGATCGGGTAGCTCTTGACATAGTCCTCGACGATGCTCAGGTGCCAGTTCCGGTAGTCCGGGTTGTTGAAGCAGGGGCGTGGTGTGGGCCGGCCCCAGACGTCGACCTCGAGACACTGCGGGAAGTTCGGATAGTCCCGCAATGCCTGGGCGTAGGAGCTCTCCTCCATCCAGGCGTAGCTGGCCATCCCGCGCGATTGTGCTTCCGACAGTACGTCCTCGAACAGATCGCCGTCGTAGTCGGGCGCCCGGCCGGAGGTGCCCAAGATCGTGTTCCGGTAGAACTCCGGATGGGTGGTGGCGTAGTTGCCACCGACCCAGTCGTGGTCGTATTCCTGCGCTCCATGATCAGGCAGCGGATGGCCGGGGATCTGCCGGCCGCCGGTGCCGCGGGTCCAGGTCGGCGTGGCCAGGAAGAGCGCGTTCACCGCGCCGCGTTCCTGCAGGATGTCCAGCACCGGCTTGACCCCCTCGTCGGCGAACGACGCGGCACCGATCTGGAGGGCGACGATGGGGTCAGGGGTGCTCATGGTGCTCCTGTTCTGGCGGTGACTCTCTGTGCTCATGGTCTGGCAGCTCATGGCTCGGTGATCATGTGGCTGGCGACGGTGTGCGCGGTGATCCAGTCGAGGTCGTACGTGACGCCGAGGCCGGGTCCGTCCGGCAGTGAGACACAGCCGTCGGCCGGATCGATGGCGGACAGGTCCTCGACGTAGTCGCCGGCGTAGACCGGCGGCATTGCGGGATTGCCGAGCTCGGGATCGAGCAGCCCGAGCTCGTAGTAGTTGGTGTTGCGAATCGCGGCCATGCAGTGCCGTTGGGCCGGGCCGGCGGCGTGCACCTCGAGATCCATCCCGAGCGCCTCGGCCGCGTGCGCGGACTTGATCACGCCGGTGATCCCGAGGTCCAGTTCCGGATCGGCCCGGAGCAGGTCGGTGCCGCCGTCGATCGCCAGTGCAGTGCGGGCTTCCAGGGTCCGGACGAACTCGGTGATCAACAACGGCGTACGTACCCGCTCGCGCAGGATCTGATGGGCGCGGGGCGCGTCGCCGCGCACCGGGTCCTCCCACCAGAACGCCTCGACCTCGTCACAGGCCCGGCCGAGCCGAAGTGCGTCGGCGAGGGTGGCGAGGCGTTTCCCGGGATCGGTCATCACGTCCATCCGGTCGCCGACCCGGTCGGCCACGGCGCGCAGCACCGCGATCTCATCCTTCACGTCACCGTCGCCGAGACCGTGGAACTTGTACGCCAGCGCACCATGATCAGCACAGGCTGCGGCGTAGTCGGCGTAGGCCTGCGGACTGCCCAGGGATCCCGACCCCTGGTGGCCGGATACGGTGCTGACATAGGCCGGCAGTCGATCATGCTGCCGGCCGAGCAGGGCCCAGATCGGCGTGCCCAGGGTGCGGCCGGTCAGATCCCAGAGCGCGATGTCCAGCGCGCCGTAACCGATCCGGTCGTTCTTGGCCTGGGCTCGGGAGACCAGGTTCCACAGCCGCTCGCGGTCCCGGGGATCCTGATTGATCAACATCCGGGCGGCGGCGATCGTCTGCGGCACGGCCAGCGGCGGAGCGCTCCAGAGAGCGACGTATTGGCCGCGCTCGTCGTCGGTGGTCTCGATGGTGACGCCGAACTTCCGCGAGTCCCGCTGTGCCGCCGGCGGTCGCCACTCGAACTCGGTGATCGTGATCGAGCGGATCGTGCTCATTTCGGGGTCCCTGCGGCGTTGTTCGGGGGAGCGCAGCGGAGGAGAAGAACGTCGTGGGGTGATTTCATTTCGAGGGTCCGGGGTGATGGATCCAGCTGCTCTCCAGGCCCTCCCACTCGGCGACGCCCTCGGCGACCGCGCGCAGACGTTCCATCGTCGCGCCGTCGTAGTGACCGAGCGAGAGACCGTCGCAGCCGGCGTCGACGGCCGCATTCACCGACGCGCGGAGGATCTCCGGCGTCGCGTTGGGCCGGACCCCGAGGGCGGCCAGCAGCGGTTTGTCGTAGTCGATCGCGCGGCGGACCTTCATCAGCTTGGAGCGCTTGATGGCGACGCCTTCGGCCGTACCCAACTGATCGGAGTAGTCCGACTCGCGGACCGAGTCGACGTGCTGGAATGCCGATCGGAAGTTCAGCCCGGCGAGCTCGGGCCGCGCCATGTAGGTGTTGTAGCGGAAGTCGATCTCCGGTCGGGCGTCGTGTGCCGTCTTGCTGATCAAGCCGAACAGGTCGTCGATGCTGCGCCGGCGGAACGCCAGCCAGGACGCGAAGGCCGCGTTCTCCAACAGCAGCTCGGCCTCGCTGTAGTTGCTCTCCCGCAGCAGTTGCCCCTCGTGCGCCTCCTCCAGGTCACGGCCGGTGTAGACGAGGTTGAGGTGCTGCACCTCCCGGACGATCTCGTCCCAGTCCAGCCCCTGAGCCACGGCCTTGTCCCGGCAGCTGTCGCAGAAGCAGCCGCCGGTGGTGGTGGCCAGCACCTCGTTCCAGGAAGCCTTGGCGCCGCCGCCGACGGTGTTACTGCGGCTGTAGCCGGAGCCGAACATCACCAGGCAGGACTGGATGAAGTCGATGTCGTGGCCCGAGACCAGGTCGGTCACCAGGGCGGCGAGATACTCGGCGACATCGGGATTGTTCAGGCAGGGCAGGGCCCGCTGGGCCTCGATCGCCTCGAAGGTGCCGACGACCTGGCCGAAGACGTCCCGCTGCAGGATGTCGGGATATTGCTCCCGGGCCACCGCGGCGTCGATCACCGTGTGCGAGATCTCGCAACCGGTCTTCATCCCCCGGCTCCGCGCGTCCTTGATCAACTCGTCCAGCCAGTCCGTGCCGGCCAGGAAGTCGCGCTCCGAGGTGAGTGGCTTGATCCGGCCATAGCGACCCGGATCGGGCGTCCAGTAGGCCCGGCTGTCCTCGGGGGCGTAGTACTTCCGGACCGGATTGTGCGGATAGAAGCGGGCATGCAGCGGCCGCTTCTCCTTGTGCATCATCCCGACCAGATAGGCGGAGTTCACTCCGGCGAGGGCCTGCAGGTTGTCCAGACACCGGGCGACGGTCTCGTCGGCGAGGTCCCAGGCGTAGAGGCTGGCGGCGATCTCGTTCAGCGGCACTGCTGCATCCCTTCAAGTCGGTGATCGACGGACACGGCACCGGATTTCGCGGGCTCAGGTTGCAGGAAGAGGTCGGCGGCGTCACCGTTTGTACTTCCGATAAGCGCCGCTCTTGTTCCGATAAGCGGAAGTCTTCCGGCCGAGTTCTTGCAAGTCAAGCATTCTGGTCTGACAAAATTGTTGTTAGGGTTCGAGGCACGGATCAAGCCGACTCGAGAGTGATCACGATGACCTCTGACGCCGGGCGACAGGCTCGCTGGTGGGATCGACCGTTCGAGATGTTCCAGACCAACCTGCGGGAGATCGACGCCGGCCTCGACGTCGACGTGATCTTGGACGCGATCCAGCAGCACGGGGCCGACGCCTGGTTGATCAACACCGGCGGCATCCTGGCCAACTACCCGACCGAGCTGCCCTTCCATCCGCCCAACCCCTACCTGGGGCAGCGGGCCAGCGGCGACCTGGTCGGCGACGCCGTCGAGGCCGCCCATGATCGCGGGATGCAGCTGATGTCGCGAATGGACTTCTCCAAGATCGCGCTGCCGATTGCCGATGAGCACCCGGACTGGTGCTTCCGGTCGCGGACCGGGGAACGGCAGCAGATCGAGGGCCTGGCCAGCGTCTGTCCGAGCGGCGACTACTACCAGCAGCGGACGTTCGACATCCTGGACGAGATCCTGGACCGCTATCCGGTGGACGGGTTCTTCTTCAACTGGTTCGGCTACAGCGAGGTCGACTACCACGGTGTCCGGCACGGCGTCTGCCACTGCGACGCCTGCGGGCGCCGCTATGCCGAGGCCACCGACGGCGGCACGCTGCCGGCCGACTCGGCGGCGCCGGACTTCGCCCGCTGGCGTGCCTTCTGCCGCAGCGTTCTGGACGAGCTGACCGGCCGGATCCGTGATCACATCGCCGCCCGGCGGCCGGACGCGCCACTGATCCTCGGCTCGCGCTCCGACATCGTCTTTCATGAGGCCAACAACAAGATCGGCCGCGAGCTGTGGCCGTCGGCGACCGCCGAGGCGGTCAGTGCCGCCAAGACGGTGCAGCCGGACAAGCCGGTGCTGGTCAACTCCACCGTCTTCGTGGACATGCCGTACCGGATGGCCGCCGAGGATCCGCACCACATCGGCCAGTTCTTCGCTCAGGCCATCGCCCGGGGTGCCAATCCCTCGACCTACATGATGGGTCCGATCGGCACGATCAGCTATGGCGGTCTGGACGCCGCGGCTCGGGTCACCCGCTTCCATCGCGATCACCGGGCGGTCTATGACGGCCTGCGCCCGGCCGCCACCGTCGCGCTGGTCCGGCCCGACCTGCTGACCCAGGCCGGCACGGCGCGGGAGGAGTTCCTCGGTTGGTACGCCGCGCTGCAGGAAGGCCATCTCCCGTTCGACGTGCTGCCGATCGAGCGACTGGCCGAGGCCTCCCGCAACGGCGCCCTGGCCCGCTTCGGCACCCTGATCCTGCCCGATCTCGGACCGCTGACCGCCGAGTTGATCACCGCACTCGAAGGCGCCGACAGCGGCACCATGCTGGTGGTCACCGGATCCACCGCGATCGCCGACGATCAAGATCAACTTCAGCGCATGCCGCAGACCAGGGTGGTCGGCCGGCACGCCGGCTTCACCGAGACCCGCTCGACCTACGCCACCGACGGCGACCGACTCCTGCCGATCTACGGCGATCTGCTCGACCTCGAGCTGCTCGCGGACGAGGCGGGCTGGCGGGTGATGCCGCAGGCATCGTTCGCGCCACCGGAGAAGGCCTACGGACACCAGGTTGCCGACCTCGCGGCGCTCGTCGTGAACCCAGCCGGCACCGGCGTTCGGTTCGCCTGGACCGTCGGCCGGACGTACCGGGAGTTCGGCACCGGCGACGTACGGAGGTTGATGTTGGAGACCGTCCGCACCGCCGCGGGCGCGCAGCCGGTCGCCGACAGCGAACTGCCCGAGCAGGTCGAGGTGATCATCGGCGTCAACGGACGGCGCACTGTGGTGCACCTGATCAATCTGAGTGGAGCTCGGCGGAAGGGGTTCGGGCCGCCGCTGCCGGTGGTCGGCGGGCGACTCCGACTTCCCTTGTCTGCTGGAGGCACCGCCACTTCGCTGGTCACCGGTCAGGGCTGTGTGACCAGCTCGGAGTCGGAGTCGATCTCGGTCGAGTTGCCGCCCCTCGGCCTCTTCGACGTGATCGTGATCGACTCTGACTAGCTCTCGGCTCTGGGTGATGGGTACGTGGGGTGTCCGTTCCCTGAGCCTGTCGAAGGGCCAACAGGTGATCTTCTTACTATCCATTGACTCCGGGTGTTGGGTCCTGACAAACTGCGATCCTCACCATCGAGGCGATGGAGGACTGCGATGTTTCGTCGAATTCTGTGCCTTCTTTCCGTGTTATCGCTGGCCTTGATCGGCACGGTCGCGCTGGAAGTCGCGGCGCCACAGCGGGCCGCCGCGGACGGGTGTTACACCTGGGAACGGACGCTGCAGCAGGGTGCGAACGGCGCGGACGTGACGCAGTTGCAGATCCGGGTCGCGGGCTGGGTGAGTTCGGGGGAGAACCTTGCGCTCGACGGCGATTTCGGGCCGGCGACGGCGGCCGCGGTCAAGCGGTTCCAGGCCGGCTACGGGCTGGCGCAGACCGGGGTCGCGGACTCAACCACGTACACCAAGATCTATGAGCTGCAGGACAACGACTGCACGCCGATCCACTTCGACTATTCGGAGTTCGACAACAACTGCGGTGCCAACAACTACCTGGGCGGCAAGGTCTCCGAGGCGACCGCGAAGGAGAACATCAAGCGGCTCATGTGGCAGTTCGAGGCGATGCGGCGCAAGCTCGGTGATCGCGCGCTCAACGTCACGTCGGGCTTCCGCAGCGAGTCCTGCAACGACGCGTCCGGCGGTTCGGCCACCAGCCTGCACATGTACGGCCAGGCGGCGGATCTGGGACTGACCAATCCGCCGCAGTGCACGATGTGGAACGCGGGCAAGTCGGCCGGCTTCGAGGAACTGCTCGGCCCGGGCTACCCGGGTCACAATGATCACGTCCACTTCGGCAACAAGGCGAGTCGCTCCTGGTCCGCGCCGAACTGTTGATCAAGGCCGGTTGATCAAGAGCTGGGCAGGCCGGCGTCGGGGTCCCGCCGCCGGCCGGCCCGCCAGTGGCCGATCAGGATCCCGGCTGCGCTGCCGACGATCATCGCGCCGACCAGCAGCACCCACCAGGAGTCGATCAAGAACCCGGCCACGGTGGCAACGACGCCGACGACCAGCGCGGCCACGCCGCCCCAGGTGCCGCGCGTCGAGGTAGGAGCCCGGCCCGACCCGCTGCCGGCGACGAAGAACGCGGCGGTCGAGATCCCGAGCAGGCCCGCACCGGCGAGCAGCCACAGTGAGTCGGCCGTGACGATGCCGTACACCAGCGCGGCGAAGCCGGCGACGAAGAGCACGCCGAACGGGGTCAGCTTCCAGCCGCCCATGAGGTACAGGCCACCCATCGCGCCGATCAGCAGCGCCAGCCCGATCGGGACCAGCATGGCGGCGAGAGCGGCCGGCACCGTGAACTCGTACGGGAAGATCTCAGCCGAGCCCAGCAGGATGGTGACGAAGGCGAGGACCGGCCCCGCGATGACCAGGCCGACCGCGGCCCTGGTCGCCTTCTTCTCGAACGTCGCGAGCTGCTGCCGGCGCTGCGCCTTGTCCGGTGCCATCCGTGCTCCCTGGCGTCGGTTCATCCCTGTCCGGCGCCACGGCGAGCCGGCTGCGGCGGACGGGTGCCCGCCGCGACCCCGCAGCCTACCGAGCCCGATCGAATCGCCGCCGGCTGCGGCCGTGGCGTAGACCTGATCGCCCGTCACCGTACGCTCAGTTCGGCAATGACGCGTCACCGTCCCGCCAGACCGGTAGCCGGAGCGACACATAGCGGGCCGACTCGCCGGCTGCGAACGGCCGCCAGGTGACTCCGTCGTCGGAGAGCTCGGTCGCGTACGCTCCGATCCGGTCGCTGGTCCAGCGCGGCGTGATCGCCGTGACCGGCCGGACCCGGCCGAGATTGATCACGATCCGCCGATCGTTTCCGCCGGGCGTCCAGCCGCGGGCGGTCGGGCGCCCAGCCAACTGGCGACCAGGGCCAGCGGGAGGCCGGTGATGATCAGGAACCGCAGTCGGCGCGGGCGAGCCTTCGGCATACCGGTCCTCCCCAGGACAACAGAGTCGGAAGACGTTGACCCGAACCCTACCGGTTGCGCTCGCCGGCCTGACAGGTGATCACCGGTCGCCGGCGGGGTAGACCTGCAGCTCGTTCAGGAAGGCCTGGGCGCTGCCGCCGCGGTTCGGATCGGTCAGCCGGACATACCGGGCGGTGACCGGGGTCCGGAACGGACGAACGATGCCGTCCCGCGGTGACCGGGTCGGGGTCTGCCAGGTCACGCCGTCGACCGAGGTCTCGATCAGCAGGTCGCGGGCGCCGCGGAGCCGGGCGACCGCGCCGATCCCGCTGATCGGCTGAGCCTGGCCCAGGTCCAGCGCGATCGAGCGGTCGGCGGTGATCACCGACGAGTCGTTGCGGACGTCACCGTCGAAGGCGTACGCCAGCAGGGACTGGCGTGGTGAGCCGGGGTCACCGTAGCCGGCGAGCGCCTCGCCGCCCAGCACCTGGAGTCGGCCCTGCCGGAACAACGCGGCGAGGTCGAGCGTCGGCCGGCCGGGGTCGACCCGCGCCGTCAGCGCCCAGAGGAAATGATCATCGCCGTACGGATAGCCGGTGGCCGACGCCGGGCAGCCCCAGTTGGCGGCGCAGTTGTCGCCGATCACCAGGGCCGTGTCGGCGGTCAGCGGGGCCAGCCCGATGGTCGCGCTGGAGCCGGAGATCGCCAGCGGCCGGCCGCCCAGGCCACGGCCGGCGGTGGGCCGGTTGTCGTACACGTTGATCGTGTCCACCCAGTCGCCGGGGCCGGACTCACCGGAGTACTTGGCCCGCAGCACGTTGCCCGGCCGGCCGGAACCATGCAGCGCGGTGCCGTTGCCGAGCAGCATCGAACCCGGCGAGTTCCCGGTGTCACCGTCCAGCCGGACCGGGGTCGACCAGGCGCCGGAGCCGTCGGCGGTGGTCGAGTGGCTGTAGTAGAGGTCAGGGGTCCAGTCGTCCTTGACGTCGCGGCGCATCCAGACCATCAGCCGGTCGTCGGCGGTGACGGACAGATTGGCCTCGCTGAACGTCGCGCCGCGGGCCAGCACCGCGCCGCTGGTCCAGGTGGCCCCGCCGTCCGTGCTGCGGACCAGGGCGACGAAGTTGCCCGTCGCGTCGGCGCCGTAGACCGTGCCGACCAGGGTCTTCGCGTCGCCGAGCAGCAACAGTCCGCGCTGGAACCGCAGCCAGGCGACCCCGTCCCACAGCTCGGCCTTCGCCGGCGACTGTTGTTGCCAGCCCTGGTCGGTGACATGCCAGCGGCGGAACCACAGGTTCGCCTCGTTGAACGGGGTGCTCGGGTCGGGGTCCTCCGGGGCACCGGAATTGACCAGTGGCTCGTAGTCGACCGTGACGACCGTCTGGTCCGCGTCGGCCAGCCGGGCAGCGTTGACCACGCCGGCGGTCCGGCACGGCGTCGTCTTCCGGTCGCAGATCGGTTGCTCGGCCCAGGAATCGCCGCCGTCGCCCGATTCGATCAGCACCGTGGAGTTGCCGAAGACGTCGTCGGAGGTGCCGTAGCTGATCATCAGCCGGGACTCCCGGCTGCCGTCGGCGTGGGTCCGCGACGCGTCGTACAGGCTCGGGAAGGAGGCGTACCCGGTGGGGTCCCAGATCGTCCAGGCCGCGCCGACCGTGAGGCTGCCGCTGTCGTCACCGGCCGCCCGAGCCGTGACTGCGGCGGTGCCGGCGAACAGGGTGCCGAGCAAGGTCAGGGCGATCAGGCCCGCGCTCAGCTGTCGGCCTCGGCGGCGGATCGGAACGGGACGCAGCGGCATGATCGGACTCCTTCGCGGGGCCGGCGGTCAGGGTCGCAACTTCATCTGAAACACCTTTCCATGTCAATGGATCAGCCGCCTCGGCGGACCGCACCGGATACGGTTGTCGGGTGCGCATCGCCACCTGGAACGTGAACTCGGTCAAGCAGCGGCTGCCGCGGTTGTTGCCGTGGCTCGACGAACGCCGGCCCGACGTGGTCTGCCTGCAGGAGACCAAGCTGGCCGACGACGCCTTCGGGGCGTTGCTGGACACGGAGCTGGCCGAGCGCGGCTATCAGGTCGCGGCGCACGGCGAGACCCAGTGGAACGGGGTCGCGATCCTGTCCAGGGTGGGTCTGGAGGATGTCGTGCCCGGCATTCCGGAGGGTCCCGGCTTCCCGCATCAGGAGGCTCGGGCGATCGCCGCGACCTGTGCCGGGGTACGGATCCACGGCGTCTACGTACCGAACGGGCGGGAGCCCGACTCCGATCACTACCGGTACAAGTTGGAGTGGCTGGCGGCGCTGCGTCGGCAGGTCGAGGCCGGCCCGGAAGCCCGGATCGTCTGCGGCGACATGAACATCGCGCCGGCCGACGCCGACGTGTTCGATCCGGATGCCTACCTCGGCCAGACCCATATCACCGAGCCGGAGCGGGCCGCGCTGGCCGACCTGCAGTCGATCGGGCTGCACGACGTGGTCCGGGACCGCTGGCCGACCGAGCGGGTCTTCAGCTATTGGGACTACCGGGCCGGCATGTTTCACCAGGACCTCGGGATGCGGATCGATCTGGTGCTCGCCTCGGACCCGGTGGCGGATCGGGTCAAGGCGGCCTGGGTGGATCGCAAGGCCCGCAAGGGGACCGGGCCGAGTGATCATGCTCCGGTGATCATCGATCTCGACGAAGCGCCGGACGGTGACATCGGTCCGGTGGTGCCCCCGCCGTCGGCGCCGGCGGCCCGGCGCGGCAGCAAGAAGCTTCCGCAGGCGAAGAAGTAGCAGTGCACGGGAAGAAGTAGCGCAGGCTCATCGGAGGAGTGTGATCATGGCGGCTGAGGAGGAGCGCGACGGCGTCGGGCTGACCAATCTTGATCAGCCGCTGTTCACCGACGCGGACGCGACCAAGCGGGACCTGATCGAGTATCTCGACGCGAGCCGGGACCGGATCCTGCCCGAGCTCCGGGACCGCCCGCTGTCGGTCATCCGAGTTCGGCCGGGGCAGCAGCCGTTCATGCAGAAGAACGTGCCGAAATACACCCCGGACTGGGTGAAGACCGTGACCGTGTGGGCCGAGTCGTCGCACCGGGACGTGTCGTACGCGATCTGTGACGATCGCCGGACCCTGCTCTGGTTCGGCAACCAGCGGGCCGTCGAATATCACCCGACCCTGACCGCGCTGACCCGGCCGGACCGGCAGACCCATTTGATCATGGACCTGGACCCGCCGGAGGGGTCCGGCTTCGACGTCGTGATCAAGACCGCGCACCTGGTCCGGCAGGCGCTGGACGAATCCGGCCTGGCGGGCGCGGTGAAGACCAGCGGCTCCAAGGGCGTGCACATCATGGTGCCGCTGGACGACAGCCCGTCGATCGAGGACGTCGCCGCCGCGACCCGCGCCCTGGCCGCGCGCGCCGAACGGATCGATCCCAGTGTCGCGACCACGGCTTACATCAAGGAGGACCGCGACGGGAAGGTGTTCCTGGACTCGACCCGGGCGGGCGGCGCGACCGTCGTTGCGGCCTACAGCCCGCGGATCCGGACCGGTGCCACGGTGTCCTTCCCGGTGTCCTGGGAGGAACTCGACGACGTGACCCCGGCCGACTTCACGATCCGGTCGGCGATCAAGATCACCGGCGATCCCTGGGTCGACCTGATGCCGGAGCCGCAACCCTTGCCGGCCGACCTGGTCGAGGAGGGCCACGGCATCCCGATCGCCCGGGTGCAGGCGATGCATGAGGGCAAGCGCCGCAAACGGGCCGCGGAGGCCAAGGCCAAGGACGAATGACTCGACAGTGGGTGGATTCTCGCCGCGAGTAACCGGCGGAATTTCATCCACAGCGCGCCCCGGGCGGTGATCACCAGGGGTAGTGGCCGCCGGTCTCGTTGAGGAAGGCGCCCGTGACGTCGCCGTGCGATCCGGTGACCTGACCGGCGATGTGCTTGCCGCCGGCCCCGGCGGTCAGCACTCCGGTGTGATCGATCGATCCGTGGCACAGAAGCCGGGCGAGAGCGCGTTCACCCGGATCCCGGCGTCGCGCAGCGCCCGGGCGTAGATCACGGTGACCGCGTTCAGCGCAGCCTTGGACGAGTTGTAGCCGAGCAGTGCCGCTTAGTCCCGGAAATCGGACTCGTCGTCGGTCAGGAAGGCGAACGTGCCCAGGCCGCTGGACACGTTGCCGATGAATCCGGCTTCGGAGCGCCGCAGCAGTGGCAGCAGTGTGTTGATCATGGCGATCGGCCCGAACACGTTGGTCTCGTAGGTCCGGCGGAGGTCGGCCAACGGCAGCTGTTCCGGCGGCTGCAGCCGGTCGTAGGTGATCACCGCGTTGGTGATCAGGATGTCGAGCCGCCCGTAATCGCGGTCGATCAGCTCGGCCGTCGCGGTGATCGTCGCCTGATCGGTGACGTCGATCCGCGGCGGTGTGGAACGCCCGCTCATCACCCCAGTCGGTTGGCGGATGTGAAGTTGTCCGTGCTGACCGAGGGGACGTGAGGTTTCCGTTCCCGGAACTGACTGTCGGTGCGTCGTGATCACTCACCCGTCGATCAAGGTCTCCCGAGCCAAGGACAGTGTGACGAGGTGGTAGCTGTTTCGCAGCAGGGTCGGTCTGGACAGTAGTTCGTCGACGCCGACGAAACCGACGGCGATCTCCTCGGTCGGATCCGGTGACGGGGCGGTGATCGGCCGGCAGCCGGTGGCCAGGAAATGATGGACCCGGTTGTTCTGATTGGCCCAGTTCGCCCAGCACCAGCCGAGCTCGACCAGGTTGCCCGGGGCATACCCGGTCTCCTCCAGCAGTTCCCGGCGGGCCGCGTCCGGCGGCGGCTCACCCGGCTCGGTGCCACCGCCGGGAAGTCCGGTCCCGACGACGCCCGCCCCGTGGCGATACTCCTCGAGGATGAGTGCGGTGCCCTCCGTGGTGATCGCCAGGATCGACACCCACGGCGTCTGCTCCAGGACGTAGTAGGGATCGATCACCACCCCGTCCGAACGCAGACATCGATCGGCCCGCAGCCGCAACCAAGGGTCGTCGACCACGCCCCGGCTCGAGGTGGTCAGCCACGGTGCGGGAGTTTCCTCGGGATCGCTCATCCCACCATCGAAACAGCTCCGGCGAAACAGCTCCGGCGAAACAGCTCCGGGCGTCCCTAGCGCTGGTCGACGATCTCCTTGCCGAGCGGCACCAGGCAGATCCCGATCATCTTGAAGTTCGCGATGCCGAGCGGGATGCCGATGATCGTGATGCAGAGCAGCACGCCGGTGATCACGTGCAGCAGGGCCATCCACCAGCCGGCGACGATCAGCCAGATCACGTTGCCGATCAAGGTCAGGCAACCACTGCGCGGCTTGTTGATCACTTCCCGCCCGAACGGCCACGCGGCATAGTTCGCCAGCCGGAACGAGGCGATGCCCCAGGGGATGGTGACGATCAGGACGCAACAGATCACCCCGGCGATCAGGTAGCCGAGAAACAGCCACACTCCCGAGAGTACGAACCAGATCACGTTCAAGATCGTCTTCATGATCACCCTTCCTCGGCGGCGGTACGAAAGGCGCGGTAGCTGTCATCACCGAACAGGACGAAGGTGATCAACTGCACCGCGGTGGCCGTCTCCCGCACCGCGCGGACGGCGATCCGGGCGGCGTCCTCCTTCGGCCAGGCATACAGCCCGGTGGAGATCGCCGGGAACGCGATCGAGATGGCGCCCAGCTCATCAGCCACCTGCAGCGACGCGGTGTAGCAGGCGGCGAGCAGCCCGGATCGGTCGGTCGTGCGGGAGTGCACCGGCCCGACGGTGTGGATCACCCAGCGGGCGGGCAGTCGGCCGGCGGTGGTCGCGACGGCCTCGCCGACCGGAAGTCCGTCGGGATAGCGGGTCGCCCTGAGTTCCTTGCAGGCGGCCAAGATCTCCGGCCCGCCGCCGCGGTGGATGGCGCCGTCGACCCCGGCGCCGCCGAGCAGGGACGAGTTCGCGGCGTTGACGATGGCGTCCGCGGCGATCTTCGCGATGTCGCCCTGCCGGCACTCGATCGTCACCGGGCCCAGTGTATGGACTCAGTTGCACAACCGGCCGCGACCGAGACCCGCCTGGATAGGATCGGGTCCGGCGGGGAATGCGGGCGAACCAGGGAGTGGGCATTGAGGGTAACCAAGACCCGGAAGCGTGATTTGGGCGTCGGACCCAGCAGAATTGACCCGACGCCTGCCTTTCCCGGCCGAGTCAGGAGGAGCCGACGATGACCGAGCGGAACCAGGATCCGACCCTTTACGCGGTGGTCCGCGCCGACGGGACGGCCGCGGTGACGGTTGACGGCGTCACTCAGGAGATCCGGGCCGCCGACGAAGATTCGGTACGGCAGCAGATCCTGGAGCGGGCCCGGCAACGCGCGGTGATCGCCGGGCACCCGGTGCAGCTGACCACCTCGGAGCCGGCCGGCCGCTGGTGGCTGATCGTGCACGCCAACGGTCAGGTCTTCGAGGATCGATCGGTCCGCCCGTCCCAGGGCTTCGAGCCGGCCCAGGGTGCTGGTCCGGCCGGCTTCGTACCGCCGGAGCAGCATCAGCCCGTGCCGGATCCGGCCGCTTCGTATCCGCCGGCCAACCACCAGCCGACGCAGCATCAGCCTGGCCAGGGTCAGCCGTTCCAGTCGGCGCCGGCCCAGAGCCAGCCGTTCGGGCAGTCGGCACCGGAACCGGCCAAGGGTGCGGACGACTCGGATTCGACGCCCTGGTCGGCGGCCATCGATGCCAGCCCGGACGAGGAGGCGTTGGATCGCGGCCGGGCAGCGGAGCGGTCCTGGCCCGCCGATCACCGCTCGGTCGGCATGCTCGGCAATCTCAGCCCGACCGATCCGAGCGACTACCCGGCGCCGAGCCGGCCGCCGACCGGTCCGGAGCAGCCCGCCGCCCAGTCCTCGGCTGCCCCGCAGTCGTCGACCTCGGCGCCTCAGCACCAGACCTCGGCGTCCCAGCACCAGACCTCGGCGTCCCAGCCGTCGCCCGCGGCGGCCCCGCCCGACCCGGCCCCGCGGCATTCCTGGTCCGAGAGCGGGTCGTCGTGGACACCGTCGGCGCCACAGGACCCGGGCGCGCTGCGCCCGTCCTCGCCGCAGCATCCGGCCCAGGACCAGGGTCCCGGAGCCATCCCGCAGCCCGGAGCGATGCCGTACGCGAGCGGGGCCCAGCCAGGATCCCCGCAGCAGCCGTACGGTCAGCCCAGCCAGTCGCCGTCCCCGGACGTACGACAGCATCCCTGGGGAGCACCGGAGCAACAGCAGGCGCCCGCCCAGCAGCCGCTCTCGGCGCAGCAGGCCTTCGACGCCCATCGTCGGCAGCCGGAACCGCCGCCGCCGACGCCGACCTCCGGCCGGATGCCCCAGGTCGGACTGGGGCGGTCCGGCTCGACCCCGCCGCCGGCCGTCGACCCGAACGTGCCGGATCAACAGGCACCGGCCGACGGCCGGCACGCGCCGCCGCCGTCCGACGTGCTCCAGGTGCAACCGCCGGGCGAGGAGCCGTTCCGCAAGCCGACCCTGGACGATCTGCTGAAGACCCGGCCGAAGCCCAAGGCGGGGCCGGCCGAGTGGGGGGTCCGGGGCGCCCTGCGCAAGGCCACGTTCGGTGCGGTCAAGTTCCGGCCGTCCACGGCCGAGATGCAGCACCGGGCGGACGTGTCCGCGATCCAGCGGTCGCTGTCCGGCCCGAAGACGATCGCCGTGGTCAACCCGAAGGGTGGGGCGTGCAAGACCACCACCTGCTACCTGATCGGGGCGACGTTCGGGCTGTTCCGCGGCGGCTACACGCTGGCCTGGGACAACAACGAGACCCGCGGCACCCTGGGCTGGCGCTCGATCCCGGCCCGGCACACCAACACCGCGGTCGATCTGCTGGCCGACCTGGAACGCTTCCAGGCCGTCGACCGGGCCCGGGTCGGCGACCTGGACAACTATGTCCGGACCCAGGGCACGGCCCAGTTCGACGTGCTCGCCTCGGACGAGGACGCGGCCCGGTCCGCGACCCTGGATGGCGAGGCGTTCGACCGGCTGCACCAGACCCTGTCCCGGTTCTACCGGTTGTTGATCATCGACACCGGCAACAACATGCGGGCCTCCAACTGGATCGCCGCGGTCGAGGCCGCCGACATGCTGGTGATCAGCAGCAGCGTCCGCGAGGACACCGCCAGTTCGGCGGCCTGGCTGATCGACGGGCTGCGTTCCCGCGGCATGGAGCACAAGATCGAGCACGCGGTGACGGTGCTGTCCGCCCCGGCCCGGGACCCCGAGGAGGGCCTGTCCCGACGGTTGCACGATCACTTCGGCCGGTTGACCCGGGCGGTGCTCGACGTACCCCACGACCCGACGCTGGTCGAGGGCGGAACGATCGAGATCGACAACCTGCATCCGGAGACCCGGGAGGCGTGGGTGCACGTCACCGCGGCCATCGCGGACGGCCTCTGACCCCGGCTGGGTGAGAATTCACCCTGGATTCAGCGCAAGCTGGCAATTGGTGGCAGATTCGTCCTACGCTCGCGCCCGAAGGACATTTGCTGAGGGGGATCATGGCTCGTCGACGCCTGGCCGGCCTGCTGGCTGTGCTGTCCGGTTGGAGTCTGGTGGCCGGATTGAGTCTGGCGACCGGATCGATCGGGTACGCCGAACCACCCACCAATCCGGAGCTGTCCGGCGCCGGATCGGCCCTGCTGCGGCAGCGTGACGTCCAGGTCGCGCCGGGGCTGGACCTGACCTCGTTCCAGCGGTTGCAGCCCGGTGGTTGGGTGACCGGATCCGTGCTGACCGCCGACCTCTCGGTGCCGTCGCTGTCGCTGGACGTCGAGGACGGTGGGACCGTCTCGGCCTCCAAGGCGACGGTCAGCGAGTTCGCGAAGCAGGGCAAGGCCGTCGCGGCGGTGAACGGCGACTACTTCGACCTGAACCGGTCCGAGGCGCCGATCGGCACCAACATCTCGCCCATCGGCGGGCTGCGGACGGCCGGTGCCGACGCCCGGCAGGCCTTCACGTTGACCGACGGCAAGGCGGCGGTACGCGAGCTGATGTCGGACGCCACGGTGCAGATCGACGGCATCATCCAGCAGGTCCGCTCGGTCAACTCACCGAACTACGCCGCGGACTCGATCGGGCTGTTCAACCGGCTCTGGGGCGAGTTCCCGATCGGCCGGCTGATCCCGGCCGCGGAGCCGGTCCGGATCGTCACCGTGGTCGACGGAAAGGTCACCGCCAGCACCACCGACCGGGCCGTGATCGACCGGCCGCTCGAGTTGCCGGCGGGCGGCTCGGTGCTGGTCGCTCGCGGCCAGGGCACCGAGTTGCTGGCCGGCGCCGAGGCCGGCGACGCGGCCGACATCATCGTCCGGGCCGACGCCGAGGTCGATCTTGCCGTCGGCGGCGATCAGCGACTGCTCGAGGACGGGGAGCTGACCGACCAAGATCAGGTCACCGCGGCCCGCACAGCGATCGGGATCAGTCGGGACGGCACCGCGCTCTCTGTTGTCAGCATCGACGGCCGGCAGGGCGATGCGCACGGCATGACGATCGCCGAGCTGGCCCAGCTGATGAAGGACCTCGGGGCCTGGAACGCGATCAACCTCGACGGCGGCGGATCGACCACGCTGGTGGCCCGGCCGGCCGGCACGAAGGAGCGGACCGTGATCAACCGGCCGTCGGACGGCACCGAACGGGCCGACGCCAACGCCCTGGTGTTCCGCTCCACCGCTCCGGCCGCGCCGATCACCGACGTGGCGCTGCGGCCGGCGCTGGAACCCGCGGCCGGGCTCAGCCGGCCGGAGTCGTACGACCTGCTGCCAGGGCTCAGCCGCACCGTCACCGGCACCGGGCTGGACGGCAACCTGGCCGCCGCCGAGGTGACCGGACACTTCCAGGCCCGGCCGACCGGCGTGGTCGGGCTGGCGGCCAGCCGGGTCCGGTCCGAGGCGACCGTGGTCGGCAAGGGCACCGGCAGCGCAACGATCAGCTACACCGCGCGGCAGGGCAGGGCCGAGATCCCGATCCGGGTGCACGGGCCGATGACCCGACTCGAACCATCCAGCACGCTGGTCGCGCTGCCCGACGCCGACAGCACCGCGAGCCTCAGCCTGACCGCCGTCGACGCCGACGGCCACCGGGTGCCGGTGGAGGCGCAGGACGTCAAGATCAACACCGCGGCCGGCGCCGAGGTGGTGCCCGGCGCGGTCGGCACCTTCACCGTGACCCCGACGATCCAGACCGGCGCAACCGGCGTCACCTTCACGGTGCAGGGCCACACCGTCACGGTGCCGATCATGATCGGCTACACCGAGACCCCGCTGGCCGACTTCGCCGATCCGACCGACTGGAAGGTGGAGACCGCCCGGGCGACCGGCACCCTGTCCGCCGCGACCGGTCCGGACGCTGTTTCCGCACTCGGCCTGGACTTCGACTTCACCCAGACCACGGCGACCCGCGGCATGTACGCCGTGCCGGTTCAGCCGATCGCGATCGCCGGCCAGCCGCAGGCGCTGACCCTGTGGATCAACGGCACCGGCAAGGGTGAATGGCCGCGGATCCAGGTCACCCGCGGCGACGGCACCTCGACCAACCTGGACGGACCGAACATCGACTGGACCGGCTGGCGCCAGGTGCGCTTCCCGGTGCCGCCGGGGACCCGGTTCCCGCTGACCCTGACCGCGCTGCGGTTCATGGAGATCCGCTCCGACGCCAGCTACACCGATCGGCTGGAGATCGCCGGGCTGGTGGCCCAGGTGCCGCCCGAGGTGCAGTTGCCCGAGCGGCCGGAACCGCAGGATCCGGTGATCATCACCCAGGGCTCGGTGGCCGACCGGCCGCAGCGGATCGCGGTGATGAGTGACAGCCAGTTCGTCGGCCGGGATCCGGACAGCGAGTTGGTCGCGGCGGCTCGCCGGACGCTGAGCGAGATCGTCGCGGCGAAGCCGGATCTGCTGGTGATCAACGGCGACTTCGTCGACGAGGCGGCCATGATCGACTTCCAGCTGGCCAAGCGGATCCTGGACGAGGAAGTCGGCGACCAGCTGCCGTACGTCTACGTGCCGGGCAATCACGAGATCATGGGCGGCCCGATCGGCAACTTCGAGTCGATCTTCGGCGCCGCAGCGACGAACCGGGTGCTCGGCCAGACCAAGATCATCACCCTGAACTCGAGCAGCGGGCACCTGCATCCGGGTGGCAGCACCGATCAGCTGCAGATGTTGCAGGCCCAGCTCGCCGCCGCGGCGGCCGATCCCGGCATCACCGGCGTGCTGGTCTTCCACCATCACCCGATCGACGACCCGCACCCGGACCAGGCCAGCCAGTTGGGCGACCGGCACGAGGCCGCCGCGCTGGACCGGGTGCTGGCGGAATTCCTTCTCCGACAGGGGAAGTCGGTGGCGTTGATCAACGGGCACGTCGGGACGTTCTACGCCGAGGCCTCCGGCGGTGTCTCCCGGGTGATCAACGGCAACTCGGGCAAGAGCCCGTCCGGCGCGCCGGACGAGGGCGGCTTCACCGGCTGGTCGATGCTCGGAGTCGATCCCGGCCATGGGCTGATCAAGGCCGGCCACGACCGGCTGGACTGGCTTCGGGTCGAGACCAAGATCCGGGTCGACGACATCTTCCTCACCGCCCCGGAGTCGATGGTGGTCGGCGGCGTCCAGCGGGCCGGCGCGAAGATCATCCAGGACGACGATCGCGAGGTTCCGGTGAGCTGGCCGGTCAGTGCCCAGTGGGGCGGCGAAGGGGTCTGGGTCGGTGACCCGGAGCGGCAGCGGCCGGATCCGAGAGCCACCCTCGCCTACAACCCGGGCACCGGCGAGCTGACCGCGCTCCGTCCGGGACTCGCGGAGCTCGAGGTGATCGTCAACGGCGTCACGGCCCGGCAGACCGTCGCCGTCGACTGAAGTCGTGGGTCGCCAACCCGCCGAACGCTCCCTGAGCCTGTCGAAGGGCGAAGTCAGTTGCCCGGAGTGAGGTGGACTCAGGCGGCCGGTGGGCGGCCTTCGACCAGGGCCTTGATGGCTGCCTCGTAGGTCTCGTCGAGCTCCAGTCCCGCATTGGTGTATTCGAACTTGAGCCGGGCTCGAACGGCCGGCTCCGGGCGGCCGATGGCGGTCCGTACCGCAGTGCGGTGCGCGCCGGCGCGGGCCTCCGCCTGCTGCTGTTCCTGGCGCGCCTGGGCCTTGGCCTCGGACCGTTTACTCATTTCCACACACTACGCCCCGCCGCCCATGCGGGACGGAACCCAGCCCTCAGATCCCAATTCCGCTTGCAGCGGGGCCGCGACCAAGATCATCCCGGACCGTGATCCGCGGCCGGATCGTCCGGACATTCCGGGTCGGGGATCGCGGGTCTGAAACGTTGAAAGGATGCGGGGGACCGGCACGCTGCGGGTCATGCGGTCGACCCCGCATCCAATGGACCAGAGTACCCGCGAATTCCAGCGCGCAAGATCGTTAGCGCAATTTCTCATCCGTCGTTTGGGCGTCCAGATCGGCGTCCCGGGTTTCCGGCAGGGCGAGGACGGAACCGAGCGAGATCACTGCCACGATCGCGATGTAGACCCCGATCGACCAAGACCCGAGATTGGCCTGCAACTGGACCGCGATGATCGGCGGCAGGGCACCGCCGAGCACCCCGCCGAGGCTGTACGAGAGCGCGGCGCCGCTGTAGCGATACCGGGTCGGAAACAGCTCCGGCAGGAACGCGCCCATCGGCCCGAAGGACAGCCCCATCAGGCACAGGCAGCCGGCCAGGGCCAGCCAGACCAGGAACAGATTCCGGGTGTCGGCCAGCGGGAAGATCACCAGGGCCCAGCCGATCGCGATCGCCGCCGAGATGACCAGCAGCCGTCGCCGGCCGACCCGGTCGGACACGATCGCGGAGAACGCGGTCGCCAGGCCGAGCACGACCACCGCCAGCAGCACGATCAGCAGCATGGTGATCTCGCCGATGCCCAGGATCTTGGTCCCGTAGCTGAGCAGATAGGTGGTCGAGGTGTAGAAGAGCGTGTACTGGATCATCATCACGCCGGCGCCGAGCAGCAGCGCGCCGGGCTGGGCGGCGATCAGCCGGAACAGGGGCACCCGGATGGCCTCCTGCCGGGCCATTTCCCGGCGGAACACCGGCGTCTCCGCGATTTTGACCCGGATGTACAGCCCGATCAAGATCAGAATCGCCGAGGCGATGAACGGGATCCGCCAGCCCCACGCGGTGAACTGGTCCTGCGGCATCGCGAGCCGGGCGCCGAGGAAGCTGAGGTTGGCCAGGATGAAGCCGACGGCGGGGCCGAGTTGCGGGAACATCGCGTAGAACCCGCGCTTGCCGGGCGGCGCGTGTTCGGTGGCCAGCAGCGCCGCGCCGCCCCACTCGCCGCCCAGCCCGATCCCCTGGATGAACCGGAGGATGACCAGCACGACCGGGGCGAGGACTCCCCAGCTCGCGTACCCGGGCAGCAGGCCGACCAGGAACGTGCTGCCACCCATCAACAGCAGCGAGACGATCAGGATCGTCTTCCGGCCGACCCGGTCGCCGAAGTGGCCGAACAGGGCGGCGCCGAGCGGCCGGGACACGAAGGCGACCGCATAGGTGGAGAACGCCGCCAGCGTCCCGGTGACCGGGTCCAGTTCGGGGAAGAACGCCTTGTTCAGGACCAGGGCGGCGGCCAGCCCGTACGCATAGAAATCGAAGAACTCGATCGTGGTGCCGATGAAGCTGGCCACCGCCACCCGCCCCATCGACTCCGGCCGGTTCTCCGCCGCCACACCCCGCACAGGTTCGGACACGGCTGACACTCTGCCAGCCCCCTCACCGACTTGTCAGAAGTGGGTTGTGTCAGGAGCAACTCAGTTCTGACAACTCGGCGGATCAGCGGAGAAGGCGGCGGGCGACGGTGTTGTCTGTGATCAGGGTGCCGACGATGCCGGCTTCGAGGGTGGCCCGGATCGCGGGGGTCTTCCGTTCGCCGCCGGCGACGATGATCACCTGGTCGATCGCCGCCAACTCGGCCAGGCCGATCCCGAGCGTCCGGTCGTCGAAGTCGTGGACGGCCCGACCGCGGGTGTCGAGCAGGGCGCCGCCGACGTCGGCGATCACGTCCCCGGCCAACAGTTCCTCTCGTTCGGTCGCGCTGATGCCGTCGTAGAAGCGGGAGTCCGGCGGGTGCCAGCAGCCGACCGCGACGACCGCGATGGTGACGGCGGCGAACCGGCCGAAGGCCGAGGAGAGCCGTGGATCGGACCGGAGCGCGGTGGCGGCTTCCGCGGTGCCGACGGTCAGCGGGGCATAGATCGAGTGCGCCTGACCGCCGGACACCTCGGCCACCCGGCGCAGCACCTCGACCGGGTTGTCGTTGAGGTTGCCGCTCATCCCGGTCAGTTGGATGATCTCGCAGCCCGCCAGCCGGGTCAGCTGCCGGGCGGTGGCGTCGATGGTGCGGCCGGAGGTCACCCCCAGCACGTCGTCCTCGGTCACCAGGTCGCTGAGCAACGCCGCGGCCGCTCGGCCCAGCGCGTCCCGGGTCTCCGCCGGGCTCTCGTTCTTCGGCGCGGTGACCAGGGCGCGGTCGAGCCCGTACCGCTCCTTCAGCCGCAGCGACAGGTCCGAGTCCACCGACTCCGGCAGGTTGATCTCGATCCGGACCAGGCCGGTGCTGATCGCGGTCTCCAGCAGCCGGCCGACCTTGAACCGGGACAGCCCGAGCTCGTCGGCGATCTCGACCCGGGTCCGGCCACCCCAGAAGTGTCGCCGGGCGACGTCGGCCATCAGCAGTTGCTCGTCGAGAGACGCCGTCCGGTCGGTGCCACCCCGCTTGCTGGTGCTCATCTGAGCAGCCTAGCCCTTGACCAGCGCTCGCGTGTGAACTACGGTCCGAAGTATCAGGTGAGCAAGCGCAAGGAACTTGCAAGCTCATACGAGCGCGGACGAGCGTGCGGAGGAGAGCGACGTGGCTCCTGTTCTTCGGTGCCGGGACGTGGCCAAGGGCTTCGGCGGCGTGCCCGTGCTGACCGGGGTCAGCCTCGATCTCGAGCCCGGCACGGTGACCGCTCTGGCCGGCGAGAACGGTGCCGGCAAGTCGACGCTGCTGAAGATCGCGTCCGGGCAGTATCGCGCCGACCGGGGCGGTGTCGAGATCAACGGTCGTGAGCTGCACGGCGGCAGCGTCGCCGATGCGCATCGGGCCGGGGTCGCGATCGTGCCACAGGAGCTGGCCTCGATCCCCGACCTCGCCGTGTACGAGAACCTCTTCGTCGGCCGTGAGCTGCGCCGGTTCGGCCTGCTCGACCGGGCCGCGATGATCAAGGAGGCGCGGCGGGCGCTGGCCGAGTTCGACGTCGCGATCCCGGTGACGGCGCGGATGCGCAGCCTGCCGGTCGGGCTGCAGCAGATCGTGGAGATCGTCAAGGCGACCCGGACCGGGGCCGGCGTGCTGCTGCTCGACGAGCCGACCTCCGCGATCTCCGAACGTGAGGTGGAGCAGCTCTATCTGGTGGTCCGCCGACTCCGCGCCCAGGGCGTCGCGATGATCTACACCACCCACAAGATGGCCGAGATCCGGGCGCTGGCCGACCGGGTGGTCGTGCTCCGGGACGGCAATCTGATCATGGACAGTGCGATCGACGAGGTCGATGACGACGCCATCGTCACCGCGATGATCGGCCGGGAGCTCGGTACCCTCTTCCCGGAGCTGACGCCGGTCCCGAAGTCGTCGTCGAGGCCGGTGCTCGAGGTCAACGGGCTGCAGGTGGTCGGCGCTTCGGAACCGGTCGACCTGACCGTGCGCCGGGGCGAGATCCTCGGCCTGTCCGGCCTGGTCGGAGCCGGCCGCACCGAACTGCTGGAGGCGATCTTCGGCACCCGGCGGACCACCGCGGGCACAATCATGATCAACGGCCGGCCGGTGCACCGCGGTACGCCGGCCGAGGCGATCCGGCACGGCCTGGCGTTGGTGCCGGAGGACCGCAAGCTGAACGGCGCCATCCTCGGCATGTCCGTGCTGGACAACGGAACGCTGCCGCGACTGAAACAGTTCTCGCTGGCCGGTTGGCTCCGCGGCCGGGCCCGGGTCGGCGCCGTCGGCGAGGCGATGCGGTCGGTCGGCCTGCGCTCCCGCGGGCTCGGCCAGCAGGTCGGCACCCTGTCCGGCGGCAATCAGCAGAAGGTGGTGCTGGCCCGCTGGCTGACCGGGCACATCGACGTGCTGCTGCTGGACGAGCCGACCCGTGGCGTCGACGTCGGCGCCCGGTCCGAGATCTACCGGATCGTCGCCGACCTGGCCGCGGCCGGCGTGGCCGTGATCATGGCCTCCTCCGACATGCCGGAGATCCTCGGACTGGCCCACCGGGCCCTGGTGCTGCGCCGCGGCGCCGTTGTCGGCGAACTCGACCGATCTGAGCTCGGCAGCCCGGACGCTCAGGCCCGGATCTTCAGCCTGGCAGCCGATCTCCAGCCCGCAGCTGATCGACCGAATCAGGATCGAACGAGCGAGGTCCCGTCATGAAGCGGAAGGTCACAGGATGAATCAGAAGACCACCTCGCCGGCCACCGCGCCCGAGATCCTGCCGGCCGGCGACGGCCCGGACCAGGCGCTGCTGGGCGGCGAGGCCCGCCGGTTCTCCGGCCCGTGGTGGGCCCAGCTGGCGTTGCGGAACGCGATGTTGATCGTGGTCGTGCTGGTGATCTGCTACTTCAGCTATCGCAGCCTCAGGTTCTCCAGCCTGGACAACGTGAGCACGATCCTGGTCGCCGCGGCACCATTCGCGTTGATCGCGCTCGGCCAGACCCTGGTCATCCTGACCGGCGGGATCGACCTGTCGGTCGGCAGCGTGATCGCGGTCGCCGCGATGACCGGGGCCGCCGTCGCCAAGGCCAATCCGGGGCAGGTCTGGCTGACCGTGCTGACCGCGGTCGCGGTCGGCCTGCTGGCCGGGGCGATCAACGGGTTCTTCGTCTCGGTGGTCAACGTGCCGCCGTTCATCACCACGCTGGGCATGCTGACCGCGGGCTCGGGCGCCGCGTACGCGATCGGCGGCGGGGCGCCGATCAACGGCCTGCCGCCGGAGTTCGGCGCCATCGCCAACACCACGATCATCGGGCTGCAGGTGCCCGTGCTGGTGATGATCTTCGGGATCGTGATCTTGGCCATCGTGATGCGCCGGACCGCGTACGGGATGCGGGTCTACGCGGTCGGCGGCAACCGGGCCGCGGCCGAGATCGCCGGTGTGAACACCCGCCGGATCCTGTTCAGCGTGTACGCGATCTCAGGTGCCCTGGCCGGCCTGTCCGGAGTGATGCTGGCCTCCCGGGTGATCTCCGGTCCACCGAACCTCGGCCAGGGCTACGAGCTGGACGCGATCGCCGCCGTGGTGATCGGCGGCGCCAGCCTGATGGGCGGCCGCGGCTCGATCTGGGGCACCGCCCTCGGCCTGCTGCTGATCCAGACCCTGAACAACGGCCTGGACATCCTGCTGGTGCCCTCGTACTGGCAGGACGTGATCAAGGGCGTGCTGATCGTCTTCGCCGTTGCGGTCGACGTGTGGACCGCACGGCGCCGACAGTGACCCGACTTCCCTATAGACAAAGGAGCTTCCTGATGCGCAAGCCCGTACCGGCGGTGATCATCGCCCTGGTGTTGACTCTCGTCTCCGCCTGCGGCCTCGGCGATCCCAGTCGCAACCAGCAGGGCGGGGACCAGGGCGGCGGTGACAAACCGTTGCGGATCGGCGTCACCGTCTACGACATGAGTTCGTTCATCACCGCCGGCAAGGAGGGGATGGACGCCTACGCCAAGGCGAGCAACATCGAGCTGGCCTGGAACGCCGCCAACCTCGACGTCAGCACCCAGGCCAACCAGCTGGACCAGTTGATCAGCGCCAAGGTGGACGCGATCGTCGTGGTCCCGGTGCAGGCGGATTCGCTGCAGCCGCAGGTGACCGCGGCCAAGGCCGCCGGCATCCCGGTGATCGCGGTGAACGCCTCGCTGAACAACCCGGACATCGACGGCGACGTGCAGCCCGACGACGTCAAGGCGGGCGAGGGCGAGATGCAGATGATGGCCGACAAGCTCGGCGGCCAGGGCAACATCGTGGTGCTGCAGGGTCCGCTCGGCCAGTCCGGTCAGATCAACCGGCAGACCGGCATCGAGAACGTGCTGAAGAAGTACCCGGACATCAAGGTGATCGCCCAGGACACCGCCAACTGGAAGCGGGACGAGGCGGTGAACAAGATGAAGAACTGGATCTCCGCGCACGGCGACGACATCGAAGGGGTGGTCGGTCAGAATGACGACATGGGCCTCGGCGCGCTGCAGGCGCTCAAGGAGTCCGGGATGACCGACGTGCCGGTGGTCGGCATCGACGGCATCGAGGACGGCCTGCGGGCCGTGAAGTCGGGCGAGTTCATCGGCACCATGCTGCAGAACGGCACCGTCGAGTTGTCCGCCGGTCTCGCGGTCGCGGCGGCCCTCGCCCGCGGTGAGCAGGTGGACACCGAGCCGACGTACATCATGGCCGAGATCACCCAGGACAATGTCGATGTGACGATGGAACATGTGGTGACCAAGCGGCAGGAGTTCCTGGCCGGCATCCCGGAGCTGACCAAGAAGAACCTGCAGACCGGAAACATCGCCTACGAAGGGATTCCGGGCCAGAGCGAGGCCGGTCAGTGACCGGGGGCCTGATCACCGACATCGACGTCGACGTCTCCGAACTGCAGGTCCGGCTGACCGACCGGGTGGCCTTCGTCACCGGCGGCGCGTCCGGGATCGGCCGGGCGATCGCGGAGCGGTATCAGGCCTCCGGCGCGCGCGTGGTGCTGCTCGATCGTGATCATGACGCCGCGACCGCGGTCGCGGTAGAACTGAACGCGGCCGCCGCGGACCGGCCGGAACTGCTGGCGGTCGCCTGCGACGTCACCGCGACCGAGTCGGTGGTGGCGGCCGTCGCGGCGGCGGTCGAGCGGGTGGGTGAGCCGGACCTCCTGGTGAACTCGGCCGGCATCGCCCGGTTGGCTCCGGCCGAGGCGCTGGACGACGCCGACTGGGACGCGACGCTGGCGGTGAACCTGACCGGCACCTACCGGATGTGTCGCGAGGTGGGCCGGCGGATGCTCGGCCGCGGCCGCGGCAAGATCATCAACCTGGCCTCCCAGGCGGCTACCGTCGCGATCGCCGAGCACGCCGCCTACTGCGCCTCGAAGTTCGGCGTGCTCGGCCTGACCAAGGTGCTCGCCCTGGAGTGGGCCGGCCGCGGCGTCACCGTCAACTCGATCTCCCCGACCGTGGTGCTGACCCCGCTCGGCATCGAAGCCTGGGACAACCCCAAGGGCGAAGCCCACCAGGCCGAGATCCCGGTCGGCCGATTTGCCCAACCGGAAGAGATCGCCGCCGTAGCCGCCTTCCTGGCCAGCGCCGCCGCCGACATGATCAACGGCGCCGACCTGGTGGTGGACGGCGGCTTCACCATCCACTGAGATCGACAGCGGGTACAGAGAACCAGCCCGCCCACGAAGCTCTTGCCGAGCCTGTCGCGCAGTTGGCTCAGCCACTTGTTGTCCCCTCGGCCGAGACTGGCTGTGGACTTCACATCTCCCTCTTCGGCGACGCGACCCCTTTCGGCCGCCGCGACCGTTGCAACAGTCGCGTCGACCGATAGCAGTCGCGCCGCCGGCAGCCGGCCTGGCGGCAGTTGGGCGGCGGCGCTGCCGCCGGAGGAGCGTCGCGCCGGTCGCCTTTGGCTTCGACCGCTCTGGCGGCTGGCCGGCTTCGCTAGGGCAGCTGGTGGATTCGCAGGATCCGGTGAGCGTTCGCAGGTGTGCGCTCGAGTAGCGATCGAGTCAGTCCTCGTCGCCGGCGAAGACGACCTCGCGCTTGCGGCGGATCGCCGGCAGCACGGTCAAGATCAGGACGCCGACGGCCAGGATCAGCAGGGTGGCCGAGAGCGGCCGGGTGACGAAGACCGTGGCGTCGCCGCGGGAGATGATCAAGGCCCGGCGCAGATTCTCCTCCAGCATCGGGCCGAGGACGAAGCCCAACAGGAGCGGCGCCGGTTCGCAGCCGCACTTCATCAGCAGGTAGCCGAGCAGGCCGAAGAACGCTACGGCGAAGACGTCGAAGGAGTTCGAGCTCAGCGAGTACGTGCCGATGGCCGCGAACACGATGATCGCCGGGAACAGTGCCTGATAAGGGATCGACAGCATCTTGACCCAGAGGCCGATCAGCGGCAGGTTCAGCACCACCAGCAGCAGGTTGCCGATCCACATCGACGCGATCAGCCCCCAGAACAGGACGGGCTGCTCGTTGATCACGTTCGGCCCCGGAGTGATGCCCTGGACGATGAACGCGCCGATCATCAACGCCATCACCGGATGGGCCGGCAGGCCGAGGGTGAGCAGCGGAATGAAGGAGGTCTGGGCCGCGGCGTTGTTCGCCGACTCCGGCCCGGCCACTCCTTCGATGGCGCCGTGACCGAAGGTTTCCGGCCGGCTGGACACCCGCTTCTCCACCGAGTACGAGGCGAACGCGGCCAGCACGTGGCCGCCGCCGGGCAGGATCCCGAGCGCCGCTCCCAGCCCGGTGCCGCGCAGCACCGGCCCGACGATCCGGCGCAGGTCCTCCCGGCTGGGCCAGATGTTCTTGATCTTCTGGACCACGACCTGCCGGGTTTGCTCGTGCTCCAGGTTGCGCAGGATCTCGGCGACTCCGAACATGCCGACCGCGACCGAGACGAAGTCGATGCCGCCGTAGAGTTCCTGGATCCCGAAGACGAATCGCGGAGCGCCGGTGTAGAGGTCCTGGCCGACCGTGCCGAACAGCACGCCGAGCGCGATCATCGCCAGCGCCTTCAGCACCGAGCCGCGGGCGAGCGCGATGGACGCGATCAGGCCGAGGACGACCAGCGAGAAATACTCGGCCGGCCCGAAGCGGAGCGCCACCCGGGCCAGCGGTGCGGCCAGGACGGCGAGCACCACCGTGGCCAGCGTCCCGGCGACGAAGGATCCGATCGCGGCCGTGGCCAGCGCGATGCCGGCCCGCCCCTGCTTGGCCATCTCGTGACCGTCGATCGCAGTGACCGCCGCCGACGACTCACCCGGGACGTTGAGCAGGATGGCGGTGGTCGATCCGCCGTACTGGGCGCCGTAGTAGATCCCGGCGAGCATGATCAACGCCGGCACCTGGTCGAGGTTGAACGTGATCGGCAGCAGCATGGCGATCGTCGCTGTCGGGCCGATTCCGGGCAGCGCCCCGACCGCGGTGCCCAATGCGACACCGATCAGGCAGTAGAGGATGTTCTCGAACTGGACGGCCGTTTGCAGGCCGAGTGCGAGGTTGTCCAGCAGGTCCATGCGTTCCGCCTACCGGATCAGCCAGGTGCCGAACAGCGGCAACCGCAGCCGCAGGCCGACGACGAAGATCAGCACGCACAACGCGGTGAGCGAGACGGACACCAGCAGCGCCGTCCGCAGCCGGATCCGCCGGCTGGCCAGTGCAGCGAGCAACGCCGTGATCAGGATCGTCGGCAGCAGGCCGATCAGCCGGACGGTCAGACCGAAGATCACCAGCGCGGCCACGATCAAGCCGATCGCCCGCCACGGGATGGTGCCGAAGTCGATCAGCTCGCCGGCGACCAGGCCCTTGATCGTGACCCCCAGCCCGAGCGCGACCAGCACGATCCCGATCAGCAACGGGAAGTAGCCCGGCCCCATCCGCAGCGGCGTGCCCAGCTGATAGCCGAGCGAGCCGATCGTGAAGCCGAGCCCGATCACGACGAAGATCGCGCCGGCCAGGAGGTCGGAGAAAGATCGTCGGCGTTCCATCGGTCGTTGATCAGGATCGCTCGACGCCGGCGTCGGCGATGACCCGGCCCCAGGTCTCGAGCTGCTCGGTCAGCAGGGTGCGGTGCGCCGCCGGTGTGGCGTCCTCCTTCGGCACCGGTGCCGTGCCCAGGTCGGCCATCTGGTCGATCACGGACTGGTTGGCGAGGGCCACCTGGAGCGCGCCGGTCAGCCGTTGGACCACCTCGTCCGGCGTGCCGGTCGGCACATACAGACCGTGCCAGACGGCGACCTCCAGATCGGGCAGGTCGGCTTCGGCGGCGGTCGGCAGGTCCGGCAGGCTGGCCACCCGTTCCGGGGTCGTCACCGCATACGCCTTCACCTCGCCGGCGCTGATCTGACCGGTGGTGTTGGTGGACTGATCACACATGAAGTCGACCTGTCCGCCGACCAGATCGGTCAGGGCCGGGCCGGTGCCCTCGTACGGCACCTCCTGCACCTTGACGCCGGCCGCTTCCTGGAACAGCAGACCGCACAGGTGGGACGCCGCGCCGATGCCGGCATTCGCGTAGGTGACGGTATCGGCGTTCTGCTTCACGTGATCGACCAGTTCGGCCAGGGAGTTCGGCGGAAAGTCCTTGCGGGCCACGATCGTCATCGGCACCTCGGTGACCAGGCCGACGGTGGCGAAGTCCTCCAGCGGCGTGTACCCCAGATCGTTGTAGAGGGCCGGCGCGGTCGACATCCCGATGTGGTGCATCAGCACGGTGTAGCCGTCCGGGTCGGCCTGGGCCGCCTGCCGGGCGCCGACCGTGCCGCCGGCCCCCTCGACGTTCTGCACGATCACCTGGACGCCGAGTTCGGCGCCCATCGGGTCGGCGATCAGCCGGGTGACCGTATCCGTCGGCCCACCGGCGCTGAACGGGACGATGATGGTGATGTTGCGGTCCGGGTAGGCCGCGGGGTCGCCGCCGGCTCCGTTCTGTCCGTCCGTGCAGCCGGCCACGACGAGCGCGACCGCGGCGAGCACGCCGAGGATCCGGGTCGTCGCGCGTGGTCGGGGTCGCCGTTTCGTTTCGGCCGTGTTCTTGGTGCTGCTCATTCGGCTGACCTCCTCGTCAGCTTCCGGGCATTCGCAGTCGATGCCCTGGTCGGGCGGGGCGCCTTCCGATGTCAGGGTAGTCGGAAGAAGGTGTCGCCGGGGAGACTCCGGCCGGCGCTCGTCACCGTTTGGCGGCGACGAGCAGCCCGCCGAGGGCCGCTACCACCGCGCCCAGGAAGCCGAGTTGATAGCCGGTGAGCTCGTTCGTCGCGAGGCCGGCGAGGCCGACGAAGGCGGCCAGACCGATCGCGGTGCCGAGCTGGCCGCCGGCCGTGACGAAGCCGGCGACGGTCCCCGCCTCGGCGGCGGACTGAGCACCGGCCAGGCCGATGAAGCCGACCTGGGCGATGTTGACGCCGAGGCCGAAGATCAACCAGCCGGTGAGGAACGGGTGCCAGACCGTGCTGTCGGCGTTGATCGTCAGCAGCAGCGCGATGCCGGCGGCGAGCAGGGCGAGGCCGCTGCCGGCGGCGACCCGATGGTTCCAGCGGCGGACGATCGCACTGCCCACCGCGGAGCCGGCGATCAAGCCGGCGTTGGCAGGCAGGAAGCCCAGCCCGACCTCCAGAGGCGTCGCCCCGCGGAACGACTGCATGAACAGACCGTAGAAGAAGATCGGGGTGTTGATCGCCGCGCCGTGCAGGACGGCGATCATGATCGGCTGGAGCACCGACCAGCGCCGCAGCTCCGGCGGGACCAGCGGCCGACTGCTCCGGCGCTCCCGGGTCACCCAGACCGCCGCGAGGACCGCACCGATGATCACCGGCACCGTCCCGATGATCATGCCCTGCTGCAGGGTGCTGAGCCCGGCGACCAGGAGCGTTGCGGCGATCGGCAACAGGGCTGCGTTGAGCAAGGCGACCCGGCGTCCCACCGGTTGCGACCGCGGCTGCCGGCCGGCGGGAAAGGCGCACCGGGCCAGCCCGGCGGTGATCAGTGGCGGCACGGCCAGCATCCAGAACACCGCACGCCAGCCGAACTGTGCGACGTAGCCGCCGCCGGCGACCCCGAGCACGCCGCCGACACCGCCCGCGACGTTCCACCAGATCAGCGCCCGGTGCCGGTCCGGCCGTTCGGCGAAACCGGTCGACAGCAGGGAGATCATGGCCGGCGTGTAGAGCGCCATCCCGAGGCCCTGGGCCACCCGGGCGACCAGCAGCAGGCCGAACTCCGGTGCGATCGCCGCCAGCGCACCGCCGGCGGCGGTGATCAATGAACCCGCGATGAGCACCTGGCGCGCGCCGACCCGATCGGCGAGCCGGCCGGCCAGCAACAGCCCGCCGGCGAGCGTCAGCGCGGTGCTGCCGACCAGCCACTGCAGCACCGACGGCGGTACCTCGAGGTCGTTGCCGATGGTCGGCAACACGATGGCCACCGCCTGGAACGCCACCACGACGGTGAGTTGCCCGAGACCCAGGGCGGCGACCCGCAGCCCCAGCCGGGCGTGCACGCGGGAGGCTTCGGTCACGGTCACTCGCCCTCTCCTCTCGCTACCGGCTAAGCTCGGTTCAGTGGAAGTATTCGATCACGCTACCAATAAAAGATCGATAGGTGGTAGGCATGACTGAGCAGGGTCGGCCGGTCCGTGAGCTGGCCGCGCGGGTCGATGGACTCGGCGAGAGCTTCGGCGGGGCGCTGTGCCTGGATTTCGCCAACAGTGTGGAACCGCGCGGCGACACGGCGGCACCGGACGGTGCCGGCACCCCGCGGCTACGGCAGGACTTCGGCGACGCCTACGACCTGGTCGCCTGGGGCCTGCGCCAGCAGTTGTACGGACGCGCGCAGGCCGAGCGCCTCTGGCGGCTGGCGGGTGATCGGCCGGCCGCCGGCGTACTGCGGCGGACCAGGGAACTCAGCGACGTGATGTACCGCTTGTTCGGTGCCGTGGCCAGCGGCGAAGAACCGAAGGCTGAGGACGTCGAGGAACTGCAGCGGGCCTACGGTGAAGCGGTGCGGACAGGCACCGTGGCGATCACCCCGGCCGGCCTCGAATTCAGCTGGCTCGAGCCCGACCTGCGGATCGTCCGGTGGGCCGCCGCGGTGTCGGCCTTCGACACGTTGCGGAGCGCCGAGTCGAGCAAGATCAAGATCTGCCCGGGTGAAGGACGCGCGGGCATCCCGTGCGGCTGGCTCTTCATCGACAGCACCAAGAACGGCTCCCGCCGCTGGTGCAGCATGACCGACTGCGGCAATGCCAGCAAGTCCCGCCGGCAGAACGATCGGCGCCGGACCCAGCGCACCAGGGTCGGCGACTGAGCGGCGCCCCCTCGGTTACTCCGGCAGCGGCAGTTGGACCAGAGCGACCGGCAGGTGTACCTAACCGGTTAAACCTCGCGACCCGGCAGTCGCCGCTGGTGCTCGATGCGCCGCTGCGGCGGCCGAGCCAAGGCCAAAACCCACTACCAGCGAAACCACTGACCCGCGATCCCAGTCGGGACGGCGGAGTCACCAGCTCAGGAGGATGGAACGATGGGCAGCACCACGACTCAGATCGACCAGAAGGACCTGCACCAGACGCCGTACTTCGCCCAGGGGGTGATCATCCCCACCGGGAAGACCGTCTACGTCGGCGGCCAGAACGGCACCGACTCCAACGGCGACATCGTCGAAGGCGGCGCCGAGGCGCAGACCGCGCAGGCCATGCGCAACGTGCTGTCGGTGCTGGCCGCGGCCGGCAGCGGCCCGGAACATGTGGCCCGGTTGGGGATCTACGTCGTGGCCGGCGTGGACATTCAGGCCGGATTCGCCGCCTCGCAAGCGATCTGGGACCAGCACCGGACCGGGATCACGGTGCTGACGGTCGCCGGTCTGGCCCGCCCCGGCGCCCTGGTCGAGATCGAAGCGACGGCTCTGATTCCGGAGTGATCAGCAACCGGCTCAGCAGGTGCGCCTGGACCTCGCTCCGGGTGTAGCTGCCATGATCGAACGACATCAGGTGATCACCGATCCGGAGCGACATCGCCATGAGACAGCGTGCCTCCGCCTCCAGCGGATCCGCGCAGAGCTCGCGGTAGAGCGGGCGCAGGTAGCCCAGGTGCCGGTCGTCGACGCGGCGCACTCGCGTGGCCACCTCCGGATCACGGCGGGCCCAGTCGCGGATCGCGAGCTCGACGGCGATGCCGATCGTCGGGTCGTCATCGATCTCGGTCACGATCACGGCTAGCCGGCGCAATGTGCCGCGGGCATCCTGATCACCGTCGGACTGCTCGACCCGCTCGATGATCTTGTCGGTGACCTCGAGCTCCCAGGTGTCCAGCATCTCGGCCAGCAACGCCGGCCGGTCGGCGAAGTGGCCGTAGAAACCGCCCTTGGTCACCCCGAGTGACTCCGCCAGGGCCTCGACCCGGACGGCGTCCGGACCGCCGGTGGCCAGGGCCCGCAACCCCTGGTCGATCCATGCCCGGCGCGGCGTGCGCGGCTTGGCCATCGGCCTCCCTCAGCAGTTCGACAAGATCTATACGGTAGCGCACAGATCGTGCTACGGTCCGTTGTGTACGCAACCGTATAGATCGAGGTGATCATGGGCCTGCCACCCAGTGCCTACACGACCCGCCCCTGGCGGATGCACGAGCTCGCGCCCGATTTCGCCGTCGAGGACGTGTGGGAATTGCCGACCCTCGGTGGTCGGGACGAGTTTCCGCGCGTCGTCGACGCGATCTTCGGCAGCAGGTTCCCCGAGGGCGCCCCGCCGCTCGTCCGGTTCCTTTGGGCGGCCCGCTGGAAGCTCGGTGAACTGCTCGGGCTGGACGACGAGGACGACGGGCTCGACGCCCGGGTCCGGTCGCTCCGCGAGCGCCTGCCCGATGATCTTCGCGCGGACGATGCCGACGATGCCCCGCTCGGACGCTTCTCGCGGGTCTTCCAGACCGACGTCGAGTTCGCGGCGGAACTGGCCAATCGCACCGTGCACACGGTGATGCATCTGGGCTGGGTGCCCGATCCGCAGCGCGGCGGCCACTACTGCCTGATGACCGTGCTGGTCCGGCCGAACGGCCGACTCGGCGCCCTCTACCTGGCCGCCATCAAGCCACTCCGCCATCTCTTCGTCTACCCGGCGCTGCTCCGGCTGATCGAGCGGCAATGGACGGCGGCCGGCCCGCCCACGCGCTCCGACGCATGAGGCCGGCGACAACCTGACGCTTCCGGATCAGCGGTCGGCTTCGAGGTCGCTTCCGGTCCGGTCACCGCCGGCGCGATCGACGTCGGAGCAGTGGATCCGGATGCCGTCCTGATCGGGAGCGAGCTCGGGCCGGAGCAGCAGGTGTTCGTCGTAGTCGCCGCCGTTCTGTTCCCGGTACGCGAGCGGCTCGGCCGTCGCCAGGTCCGACAGCCGCTCGCGCAGCCGGTCCCGGATCCGGGGGTAGTCCTCGTCCGACACCCGGACCGCGCCGTTGATGATCAAGGGCGGCAGCACCGCCATGCCGGTGTACCAGAGGGTCCCGTGCAGGACCGGGAAGAGCACCTCGCCGATCTCGCCGTGGATGCCGCGCGGTCCGGTGGTGGCGGCGTTGGCGCCGACGGTGGTGATCACCAGGGCCCGCCGGCCGACCAGGCCGCCGCTGCCGTAGCGGAGGGCACGACCGGTCTCGGGATCGAGCACGCCCTGGGCGTAACCCTGGATGAAGAGCCGGTCGAACCAGCCCTTGAGGATCGCCGGCAGGCCGAACCACCACAGCGGAAACTGCACGATCAACAGCTCGGACCGGGTCAGCTTGTCCTGTTCGCGCCGGATGTCCGGGCTGAGGGTCTGCTGCCGCAGCGCCCGTTCCGACTCCTCCAGCACGTCCAGCCGTTCGCTGCGATCGTGCCGGAAGTCCTCATGATCGACGACGGGGTTCCAGCCCATCGCGTACAGGTCGGACTCGACGACCTCGTGTCCGGCCGCCTTGAGGAACTCGATGCCCTCGTCCCGGAGCGCCCCGTTCAGCGAGCGCGGCTCGGGGTGGGCGTAGACCTAGAGGATCTTCAACGACGATGCGGGCCGGCTCCCGATCATCGCGCCAACCAGGTGTCGCGGAGGGTGTAGGTGCCGACGGCCGTGGTCCGGAAGCCCTGCACCTTGTCGGTGGTGGAGAAGATCGCGGGGGAGTAGTACAGCGGGATCAGCGCCACATCCTCGGTCGCAGTCTGCTGGATCTGGGAGTAGAGCTTCTTCCGTTCCTCCTGCTTCTCGGTCTGCGCGGCCTGATCGGCCCAGCCGTTGATCTCGGCGTTGTCGTAGCCGCTGTTGATGCCGTTGCCCTTCTTCACCAGGAAGCCGACCATCTGATCGGGATCGACGATGTCGGTGGTGGCGTAGCCGGTCATCAGCTGGAAGTTGCCGGACATCCGGTTCTGCCGGGCGGCCGCCGGATCCATCGGGTTGATCTTGAGCGTGACGCCGATCTTGCTGAACGCCTCCTGCGCGATCTGGGCGATGGCGCTGCTGTCCGGGTCGCCGGCGGCGACGGTGAGTTCCAGCTCGGTGCCGCCCGCGTACTTCGACTGGGCCAGTTCGGCCTTGGCCTGATCGAGATCGAACTCCAGTCCGTTGATCGACGGATCGTGGCCCCACAGCGCGGGCGACATGAAGGTGGTCGCGACCTGGGCCTGGCCGTACGTCACCGCGTTGATCATGGCGTTCCGGTCCAATGCGTACGACAACGCCCGGCGCAGGTGGACGTCGTCCAGCGGAGCCGCGCGGTGATTGAGGTTGATGTAGTTGATCATGCTCGACTCGAACGACTCCACCTTCAGGCCCGGGGTCGTCTTCAGGCCCTCGACGGTCGAATAGGGCGGGAACTCGTTGACCTGGGCCTGGTCGCCGAGCACCTGCTCGGCTCGGGTGTTGGAGTCCGGGACGGTGTTGAAGGTGACCGAGTCGAGGTAGGGCCGGCCCTGCTGCCAGTAGTCCGAGAACTTGGTGATCTTGAGCGACTGGCCCTTGGTCCAGCTGTCGACCTTGAACGGGCCGGTCCCGATCGGCCGGTCGCCGAACTCCTCCTTGCTCATCCCGGCCAGGTCCTTGGGCACGATCGAGTTGGTGAACAGCGCGAGGTCGGCCGGCAGCGGCGACCAGGGGACCTTGGTGGTGACCACGACGGTGTCGTCCGAAGCCGCCACCTTGGCGATCTGGGAGTTGACGTCGCCGAACGGCAGCTCGGGATTCGTGGCTTGGTCGATCGAGAACTTCACGTCCTCAGCTGTCACCGGAGCTCCGTTGTGGAAGGTCACGCCCTGGCGCAGGTGGAAGGTCCAGCTGAGCCGGTCGGCGGACTGCTCCCAGGTCTCGGCCAGTCCGGGTTCGAGTTCCTTGCCGTCCGGTGAGGCCACGACCAGGGTGTCGAAGACGTTCTGGATCACCCAGATCGACGCGTTGTCGGTCGGATCGGTCGGCATCATCGTGGTCGGATCGTCGGCCCGGACCATGATCAGATCACCGCCGGCCTGGGGCGGGCCCTCGCCGCCGGCGCCGCCACCCGGCTCCTCGGGAGTGGCGCAGCCAGCCAGCACCAGCAGCGTGGCGGCCAGCAGTCCGGCAGCTCGGGACGGTCGCGAGAAGCTCATGGTTGATCACTCTCTCGGGGTGTGGAGATCGCTTGCGGGACAGAGTTGAGATAGCTGCTTTCCAGGCGGGGCACGGCGGCCAGCAACTGCTCGGTGTAGGGATGCTGCGGGTCGCTGAAGACCGCGTCCCGCGACCCGTGCTCGACGATCGTGCCGTCGATGATCACCGACACGTCGTCGCAGAGGCTGCGGACCACGGCCAGGTCGTGAGCGATGAACAAGATCGTCAGACCGAGCTCATCGCGGAGGTCAGCGAGCAGATTGACGATGCCAGCCTGGACCGAGACGTCCAGGGCCGAGACCGCCTCATCGGCGACCAGCAGTCGCGGCTCGAGGGCCAGCGCCCGGGCGATCGCCACCCGCTGCCGCTGTCCGCCGGACATCCCGGCCGGCCGGGCGTCCAGCAACTCGGCCGGCAGCCGGACCAGCTCGAGCAGCTCCCGGCAGCGATTCCGGACCGCCGCCCGGGGAACGATCTTGTGGTAGCGGAGCAGTTCGCCGAGCAACTGACCGACGGTCATCCGCGGGTCGAGGGAGGCGTACGGGTCCTGGAACACCAGCTGGATCCGGCGTCGTTGCTCCCGGCTGCGCCGGTACGGCAGCGGTTGCCCGTCGAAGATCACCGAGCCGCCGTCGGTCGGATGCAGGCCGCAGATCACCCGGGCCAGGGTGGACTTGCCCGACCCGGACTCGCCGACCAGGCCACGGATCCGGCCGGCGCCGACCTCGAGCGACGCGGCGTCGACCGCGGTGATCATGGACCGGGCCCGGCCCAGGCCGACCCGGAACCTGACCGTGACGTCCTGCACGGCGAGCAACGGTGAGCTGGCATCGCTGCTCATCGCGGCTCGCTCTCGGGGACGTCGGCCCAGACCCGCGGATAGTCCTCGCCGACCGGCCGATCGGTCAACGCCGGTTGGGTTTCCGACAACGAGTCGAGCCGGACGATCGGCCCGTCGATCCGCGGTGTCGCACCGAGCAACGCCCGGGTGTGCGGGTGCCGCGGCTGATCGAACACCTCCCGCAGCGGTCCGGCCTCGACCGCCTCGCCGGCATACAGCACCGTGATCGAATCACAGATCTGGCCGACCACCGCAAGATCATGGGTGACGTAGAGCAGGCCGGCGTCGAGCTCGGTCCGCAGCCTGTCGAACAACCCGAGGATCTGCGCCTGCACCGTCACGTCCAGGGCCGTGGTCGGCTCGTCGCAGAGCAGCAGCGCCGGCCGGCAGGCGACCGCCGCGGCGATCATCACCCGCTGCCGCATCCCGCCGGAGAGCTCGTACGGATAGGAATCGACCCGGCGGTGCGGTTCGGGAATGCCGACCTGTTCCATCAGCTCAATCGCGTACGCCCGGGCGGCGCGCCGGCCCAGCCCACGGTGCTGGACGGCGCCGTCGCTGATCTGGGTGCCGACCCGGGCGATCGGATTCAGCGCCACCGCCGGCTCCTGGAACACCATCGCGATGCCGGTGCCGCGGATCGCCCGCAGCCGCTCCCGGTCGGCCCCGGCCAGTTCCTCGCCCCGGAACCTGATCGACCCGGCGGTCACCGCCACCCCGGCCGGCAGCAGACCGGTGATCGCGCGCAGGGTCAGACTCTTGCCCGAACCCGACTCACCGACCAGCCCGGTGGCACCGCGCGGGGCGACCGACAGGGAGAGGCCGTCGACCGCCCGGTAGGCCCGGCCGCGGACCGTCACGTCGACGGTGAGGCCGTCGAGCTCCAGCAGCGGCGCGCTCTCCTGGTAAGTGGTCATCGGCGCACCCGCAGGATGCCGGCCAGCCCGTCACCCAGCAGGGCCAGACCCAGGCTGGTGATCACCACGAACAACCCCGGGATCAGGGTCAGCGAGTAACGACCGGAGGCCATGAACTGCTGCCCGTCGGCCATCATCTGACCCCAGTCGGGCGTCGGCGGCACGATGCCGAGTCCGAAGTAACTCAAGGTGACGATCACGCCGATGTTCAGCACGATGTCGCTCATCCCGTAGACGATGCCCTGGGTGACCGTGTTCGGCACCACGTGCCGGAGCAGGATCCGGCGATGCGGCAGCCCGCCGGCCCGGCAGGCGGCGATGAACTCCCGGTCCCGCAAGATCATCGTCTCGGCCCGGGTGATCCGGGCGTACGCCACCCAGCTGACGATGCTGATCGCGATGTAGATGCTGGTCGCACCGTTGCCGAGGACGAAGACCAGCGCGATCACCAGGACATAGAACGGGAACGCGACCACGATGTCGGCCAGCCGCATCATGATCAGATCGAACCAGCCGCCGACGTAGCCGCAGAGCGCGCCGATCAGCGAGCCGACCGTGAACGGGATGATCACCGCGATCGTCGCCACCGCGAGATCGGTCCGGGCGCCGTACAGCAGCCGGGACCAGAGGTCGCGACCGAGATTGTCGGTGCCCAGCGGATGATCACCGCTCGGCGGCGCCAGGGTGTTGGCCAGGTCCTGCGCCGATGGCGCGTGCGGCGTGAGCAGCGGCGCCAGGATCGCCAGCAGCGCAACGCCGCCGACGATCGCGGCGCCGAGGTAGAGCTGCAGGTTCCACCGGGTGACGAAGGCGGGCAGCGGCAACCGGAACCGTTGCACCGGCCGGTCCAGCACCTCGGGAGTGGTCATCGGCGCACCCGCGCTCGCGGATCCAGCCAGCCGTAGGCCAGGTCGGTCAGCAGATAGATCACCACGACCAGGACGGCGAAGATCACCGTGCTGACCTGCACGGTCGGGAAGTCCCGGTTCAGCACGCCGTTCATCAGCAGGTTGCCCATCCCCGGGATGGCGAACACGTTCTCCACCACCAGTGCGCCGCCGGCCAGGTTGCCGACCTGGATGCCCAGGATCGAGATGCCGGAGATGCTGCCATTGCGGAGCGCGTAGCGGAGCAGGACGGTCAGCTCGCGCAGCCCCTTGGACCGACCGAACTCGACGAATTCGCTGTCCAACGCCTCGCGGATCGAGTTCACCAGGCTGCGGACCAGCAGCGGCACGATGTTCAACGCGATCGCCAGCCCGGGCAGGATCAGCGAGTGCAGATGTTCGCCGACCGTGTCGCCGTAGCCGCCGACCGGGAACAGCCGCAGTCGCAGCGCCAGGAAGGTGATCATCAGCGAGCCGAGGAAGAACGTCGGAATCCCTTGCACCGTTGCGGTGAACAGCCGGACGACGACGCCGGCGACCACGCTGCCGCTGGTCGCCGCCCAGACCGCCAGCGGCAGCGCGATGAGCACGGCCATGATCGACGCGATCAGCATCAAGATCAAGGTCGGCGGCAGTCGCAGGGCGAGCAGCTCGCTGATCGGCACCTTGAAGTAGAGCGAGTTGCCGAGGTCGCCGGTGAGCAGCCCGACGACGAAGTCGAGATACTGCTGCGGCAGCGGCCGGTCCAGTCCCCATTCGGCCCGCAGCGCGGCGACGGCGGCCGGGGTGGCCTTGTCGCCGAGGTAGGCGATCGCGGGGTCGCCCGGAGTCAGTTTCATGATCACGAAGGTGAGGGTGACCACGCCCAGGGCGACCGGGATGATCAGGGCGACGCGGCGGAGCAGGTAGCGGAGCACGGGCTCACCGCCTGGTCAGCAACGCCTGGTCCTCCCGCAGCGATGCGGCAGTCAGCTGATAGGACACGACGATGAAGCCGACCAGGTCGGTGACCGAGGCGGCGGCCAGTCGGATCGTCCTCGGCGCCGTCCGTTCCGCGGCCGGGATCGCGCCGGCCAGGTCGGTGGCGGCCAAGGTCGGGAAGTCGATCTCGATCACCAGGTCGTCCGGCACCGTCGGTCGGCGCAGTTCGCCGGCCGCGGCGACGGTGTCGGCACAGGCGTCGCGGATCAGCTCCCGGGCCACCGACGGGGCCAGCGAGTCAGCCGCGGTCCAGCCGTGTGCGCGTTTCACCTCGACGGTCCGCACGCCCGGCATCCGCTCGGCGACCAGGCCGCAGATCACGTCGTCCCCGGTGACCAGGCCGAGCGGCACGCCGGCGACGGCGAGTTGGAGCAGCGCCACGTCGGCCTCGGACGCCGGCCGGCCGTTCACCCGGACCTCGAGGAAGTGCGCCGAGAACGTGTGCGCCAGCACTCCGGGACCACCGGCCGGTGCGTGATAGCCGAGGAGGATCGCGACATCCTGGTCGCCGGTCACGCCCTCGGCCATGCAGTCGGTCTTCGGCGTGCCGAAGATCAGCCGGGCCCGCGGATCCAGGTCCTCGTGGATCAGGTTGTCCATCGTCCCGTGGCTGTCGTTGACCAGCACCCGGGTGGCGCCGCCGGCGACGGCGCCCTCGATCGCCGCATTGGTCTCGGCCGTCATCAACGCCTGCGCCCGCGGATAGCCATGGCCGCCGCGGACCACCTGGTCCCGGGTCGCGACGCCCGCGATCCCCTCCATATCGACGGAGATGTAGACCTGCACCGCGCCACCCCCTCTGCCTGCAGCCCATGGCCGAATGCCAAGACCCTAGTGGGTGATCATCACCGCGCGCCAGCATCGGATCCCGGTAAGCCGGTCAATCGAACCGCGACTACCCGGTCAGATCGACCGCTATCAGCAACGGCCCCGTCGATCACAGCCGAGCCGGATGCGAATGCGGCTGAAGATGATCAAGACCGGTTGGTGGGGACGTTTGGGTGTTTCGTTCCCTGAGCTTGTCGAAGGGCGCTGGTGATGCGGCCTGCCCCCTTCGACAGGCTCAGGACATGCTTCGGCAGACTCAGGGAACGTAAACCCTCTCGCCGACTGTCTCCGGTCTCGGGCTCGGCGTGCTCGGAACCCAGTTGATCTGCCTACCCTTCGGGTATGGCTTTGTCAGTTCACGAACGACAGCAGTTCCTCGCTGAGCCGCACGTCGGAATCCTGGGCGTCGATGAATTCCCGGGGCTGGCACCGTTGCTGGTGCCGATCTGGTACCACTACACGCCGGGCGGGGAGCTGTGGATCCATACCCCACCCGGATCTCGCAAGGCCAAAGCCATCCGGAAGGCGGGCCGGTTCAGCCTGGTCGCTCATCAGACCGATCCGGTTGCGCGGTACGTGTCGGTGGAAGGACCGGTGACCCGGATCGGCTCCGCGACCCGGGACCACACCCGGGAGATGGCATCCCGCTATCTGCCGCCGGATCGGGTGGACGGTTACGTGGATCTGGTTGAGAACCAACTCGGCGATCACGTGCCCATCTATATGAGGCCGGATCACTGGATCTCCGCCGATCTCGGATCCTGAGTCTCGTTGAGCCGCGTGGGAGAATCGAACTCCCGACTTTCGATTTACAAGATCGACGCTCTACCAACTGAGCTAACGCGGCCTGCACGCGGGCGATCGCACGCCACAGGTGCGCAGAAAGCGTACCCAACGCGGGTCGGTCGGCCCAATCGAGTTCTGCCTGCCGACGGGCGAGGTCAGGTCGGGTCTGGCGCCCGGAGGAAGAGTTCCAGGCCGTGCAGGTCGTCGGTGTTGAGGTGGTCGACGCCGGCGGCCAGCAGTTCGCGCCAGACCGCCTCGCGGGCGGCGCCGGGGACGTCCGGGGTGGCCCAGAACCGGACCCGGAAGCCGGCGGCGTGCGCCTGGTCGACGATCGCGTGCAGCTTGGTCCGCTCGGCGTCCGGCAGTTGGCCCACGCCGGTCCAGGAGAAGTGGCTGGTCCAGTTGTCGCTGACCAGCGGCATGATCGTCCGGTTCAGGCTGCCCCCGAGATCGGCCAGCCGGCCGTCGTAGCCGGCGTAGCGGTCCGGCTGGGCCTGCATTTCGGCCAGCGGCCGGTTGCCGCTGATCACCGCGGTCACCGCTCGCTCCTCGATGCCCGCCGCGGTGAACCGGGTGAACACGTCGTCATGATCACGAAGGGCCTGGTCGATCGCGGCGTAGCTGGTCGGGCCGTCGCTCTTGATGTCGATCAACAGTTGGAACGGTGCGCCGGCGGCGGCCGGATAGATGCTGCCGCGGCCCTGCTCGGCTCGCACCGCCAGCGGCTCGAGGTAGAGCTGCTGCAGCGTGACGCCGGGCTCGGTCTGATCAAGATCATGCGCCACCCGGAGCTCGCCGTCGACCAGCCAGACATCGGCCTCGACACTGCTGAAGCCGCGATCCAGGGCGTCGGTCAGCGGGTGCAGATGCTCGTAGTCGTTGTGCGCGTGGGCCTGGGCCAGCGGCTCGACCTTCGGCGCCGGGTAGCGCTGCGGCAACCGCAGCCCGGCCTGCTGCATCACCGTACGCAATCGGTCCGGGTAGTCGGAGATGATCCCGTCCACGCCGAGTTCGATCAAGGAACGCATGGTCGCCGGATCATCGACGGTCCACGGAATGATCTTGAGCCGGGCTCGGTGCGCCTGGCGCACCATGGCGGCATCGACATACGGCCGGTAGTCGGGATCGCCGATCGCGCCGCCCTGCGGGAAGCCGTGCACCGGCGACATCGCATCGGCGTCGAACGACTTCACCGCCCTGATCAGATCGCCGTCGAAGTCGTCGATGTCGATCCCGCCGAGCCACGGCGAGGCCCCGGATTGGCCGACCTGCAGGAAATCGCGATTGGTCAGCGCGACGATCGGCAGCTCCGGTGCGACTTCGTGCATCCGCATCAGTGCGCCCCAGTCGAAGCTCTGGATCGTCACCTGGCGGGCGATCTTGGCTCGCCGTACCTCGGCCGCGACGACCTGGACGAACTCCTCCCGCGGTGCCGTTTCGTCGGGCGCACCGGCCTCGACCTTGGTCTCGATGTTGAGCTTGACCGAGTGGGCCCGATAGCGCTGGACGAGCTCGAACACGTCCCGCAGTTCCGGCATCCGGGCGCCCGGATCGACCTGCTGGCCGGGATGTCCGGGCAGCGTCTGGGAGCCGCAGTCGAGCTGGCGAACCTGAGCCAGGGTGAGGTGCTTGATGTATTTGCCGACGTACGGATACTCCGGATCGCCGCTGGTGTAGGCCGCGGTGTCGGCGCATTTCGTGCCGGAGATCTTGCGATCATGGGTGACCACGGCGTGCCCGTCCTCGGTGATCTGGACGTCCAGCTCGAGGGTGCTCACGCCCAGCCGTAAGGCGTTGGCGAAGGCGGAGATCGTGTTCTCCACCGTCAGGCCGAGCCCGCCGCGATGGGCCTGAAGATCAAATCGCTTGGCCGGTGCGGCCGCTGCCGGCGGTGCCGGAGCGAACCCGATCAAGACCGAGTTGATCAGAGACAGCGCGATTCCGATGGTCATGATCAACATCAAGGTGGTGCGCCCGATCGCCTTCACCCGGCCACCGTGACCGCTCTCGGTCACGCCGACCCGAACTCCACATGACGGCCAGTCGACGAACCGATGAGTGTTGTCGGTCGCCCCGCGGTGTTGTCGGATCGTGGCCCTTCGGAACGTCGGCTGCCGGTCCGTCTGCTGTCACCCTTACGATCGGAGGGTGCTGCCACTCGCGACGCTGCCGGTCGATGTCCTGAAACGGGTCTTCGGCTACGACGCGTTCCGCGGCGAGCAGGCCGAGATCATCGAGCACGTCACCGGCGGCGGGGACGCCCTGGTGCTGATGCCGACCGGCGGCGGAAAATCACTGTGCTACCAGATCCCCGCCCTGGCCAGACCCGGTGTCGGGGTGGTTGTTTCACCCCTGATCGCACTGATGCAGGATCAGGTCGACGCCCTGCGGGCGCTCGGCGTCCGGGCCGGCTTCCTCAACTCGACCCAGGGCCCGGACGAGCGGCGGGCCGTCGAGGCCGATTTCATCGCCGGCGAGCTCGACCTGATCTACCTCGCACCCGAACGGCTGCGGGTCGAGTCGACGATGCGGCTGTTGGACCGGGGCACGATCGCCCTGTTCGCGATCGACGAGGCGCACTGTGTCGCGCAGTGGGGTCACGACTTCCGGCCGGACTATCTGGCACTGTCCGAGTTGCACGAACGGTGGCCGGAGGTGCCACGGATCGCGCTGACCGCGACCGCAACGGCGGCGACCCGGGCCGAGATCGCCACCCGGCTCGATCTGACCGAGGCCCGGCATTTCGTGGCCAGCTTCGACCGGCCCAACATCCAGTACCGCATCGTGGCCAAGAACGAACCGCGCCGGCAGCTGCTCGAGCTGCTGAAGAATGAGCATGCCGGCGACGCCGGGATCGTCTACTGCCTGTCCCGGGCGTCGGTGGAGAAGACCGCCGAGTTCCTGGTCGGGCAGGGTTACACGGCGCTGCCGTACCACGCCGGTCTGGACGCCCGGACCCGGAGCGAGAACCAGGCCCGGTTCCTCCGCGAGGACAGCGTGATCATGGTCGCCACGATCGCCTTCGGGATGGGGATCGACAAGCCCGACGTCCGCTTCGTCGCGCATCTCGACCTGCCCAAGTCGGTCGAGGGCTACTACCAGGAGACCGGCCGGGCCGGCCGGGACGGGCTGCCGTCCACCGCCTGGCTGGCCTACGGGCTGGCCGATGTGGTGCAACAGCGGAAGATGATCAACGACTCGGACGGCGACCTCGCCCACCGGCGGCGACTCTCCCAGCACCTGGACGCGATGCTCGCGCTGTGCGAGACCGTCGAGTGCCGACGGAGCCAACTGCTGGCCTACTTCGGCCAGCCGGGGGAGTCCTGCGGCAACTGCGACACCTGCCTCGTCCCGCCCGAGACCTGGGACGGCACCGTCGCGGCGCAGAAGGTGTTGTCCACCGTGTATCGGCTCGACCGGGAGCGCCGGCAACGCTTCGGCGCCGGCCAGATCGTCGACATCCTGATCGGTCGGCGCACGCCCAAGGTGGAACAGTTCTCCCATGATCAACTGAGCGTCTTCGGCGTCGGCGCCGAACTGGCCGAGGCCGAGTGGCGGACCGTGATCCGCCAGCTGCTGGCCCAGGGCCTGCTCGCCGTGGAGGGCACCTATCAGACCTTCCTGCTGACCGAGGCCAGCCGCGACGTGCTGTACGAGAACCGCACCGTGTCGCTACGCCGCGACCCGCCGCGCCAGGCCAAGACCCGGTCCCGAGCCGCGCGGGCCCCGCAGGCCGAGCTGAGCGAAGAGGCCGCACCGCTGTTCGAGCGGCTGCGCGCCTGGCGGGCGTCGGTCGCGAAGGAGCAGGGCCTGCCCGCGTACGTGATCTTCCACGACGCCACCCTGCGCGACATCGCCCTCCGCGAGCCGACCGACCTGGCCCAGCTCGGCACCATCAGCGGCGTCGGCGAGAACAAGCTCGCCAAGTACGGCGACCAGGTGCTCGAGGTGCTCGGCGGATCTGCCGGCGCCGACCCGTCCGACGACGGAGCCCTACCCCTCGACGCCGAGCTTCCCTAGTGTCCTGCGCCCGAACTTCGGGCGCAGGACACTAGGTGCCCTGACCCTGTCGAAGGGTCTTGAAGTCGCGCCGCCGGCCCGCGCGACTGTTGTGGGTGGGCGCGATCGTTGCAGCGGTCGCGGCTGCCGATAGCGGTCGCGGCGGGGATTGGGGATGGGGACGAGAGGGTTTCGTTTCCTGAGCTTGTCGAAGGGCAGGCCGATGATCTTCAAACACACGCAAAAGGTGTTGGGATCTGGCCTGCGCTTCGACAGGCTGAGGGAATGTAAACCCTCTCCAACTCTGCTCGGCGAGGGCACCAACGGCTTCGGCTACCGACAGCCCGCGAGGTCAATCCGCCCCGCGCCAGGGCCACCGGCACTCGCGGCCACGGCCACCGCGGACGAGCCGATCGCGGCCAGGTCGCCGCCGCCGAGGACCAGGGCGGTGACGACGGCCGGCGCGGCGCCGAGCAGCAGGCCGGCCAGCGGGCCGTACCAGGAGATCCGCCGGCCAGTGCGGATCCGCTCCCGGCGGAACCGCAGCCACAAGATTAATGCCGCCAGGGACGGGCCACTGGCCGCGAGGCCGAAGATCAACTGGGTCGGCCCGGCGGAGACCTCCGAACCCGTCAGGCCGAGGACCGCCCAGGGCAACCAGGTCAGCAGCACGGTGATCACCCCGAACTGCACCAGCCGGCGGGTCGGCAGCTGCCCCGAGCTGGTTGTTGATCGCTCCGCCGCGACCGATGGACTGATGATCATGGATTTCCTCCCGTGATTCCCGATGCCTTCGACACTAGGAATCCGGGCCGGCCGGCGCGCTGCGGTGAGCCGGTCTCTTCCGGGTGGGGATAGCCCCCAGGATCACGTCTTCGGTGCCAGTCGGTCGGTCAGCTGGGTCAGCCGCTCCCGGGTCACGATCAGGAAGCTGTTCTCGCCCTGCAGGGCACGCTGGAACCCGTCCAACTCCTCGTCGGTGACCGACTCGGCGAAGGTCCGGAATTCGGTCAGGTCGAGCCGGCGGTTGAGCTCGTGCACGGTGTCGCGCCAGCGATGCAGCAGGGTGACCAGGTCGGTGTCCCGCTGGCCGACCAGCACGCCGGAGACCAACGCCACGTCGACGGCCGAGACCACCAGCCGCGGGTAGATCTGGCGGCGCCGGCCGGTCCCGGTGAAGCGATCGTCGGAGAGCAGCCGGTCGTTCTCCCGCAGTTCGTCGATCACTGCGGCCAGCACCTCGCGCCGCCGCTCGGCCTCCCGGGACAGCCGGTCGACGAAGATGCCGGTCAGTCCGGCGACCAGGGTGAGTGAGTTGACCGCCGGCTCCCAGCGGTCGTTCTCCGGCCAGAAGAACCAGACCACACCGAGGACGAAGGCCAGCCCGAGCAGCCCGTACGTCAGCGCGGTGATCACGGTCCGCCGCAGGGACGCGTCCGTCACGGGCGGTCCCACATCTCGTCGGCGACGGTGCGCCGGCTGCCCTGGGCTCCCTTCGGTGCCAGCAGCAGCAGATCGAGGCCGAACGGGCTGGGCCGCCGGGTGTGCCGGAACTGCGAGTGCGCGCTCTCCACCAGGGTCAGTTCGCAGGCCGCGAGCAGCCGGTTCAACCGGCCGGCGGAGAACTTGCGGGTGGTGTAGAGCCGGATCGTGTCGCCGACCGGCAACACCAGCTCGGTGTGGTCCGGCAGCTCCATCCGGATCTCGTCGTCGGTGTCGTTCTCGTACATGATCTTGACCTGTAGCGCGTCGTCGTCCTCGATGAAGCCGCGGAACTTCACCCGGTCGTTGTCGATCCGCAGGTTGGTGTTGTAGCGCAGCGCGCTGGTGACGAACTCGGCGAAGGCCCGGGTCTCGTGATATTCGTCGGCGGCTTCGGCCGCGGCCTCGTCGTCGATCCGGGTCGTGGTCGCCACCTCGAGCAGCAACCGGTCCTGCGGCCGGAGCGCCTGGGTGATCGTCGCCAGGGCCTCCTCGTCGCTCTCGAAGTTGGCCAGCGTGTTGCCGGTCAGCGCATACAGGATCGGCTCGGCGCCGACCAGCCGGTCGAGCAGTTGCCGCAACTCGTCCAGGTTGCCTGCGATCGAGAAGTCGAGCTGGATCGGCAGCACCTGCTCCATCGGGAACCGGATCGCGCGCAGCGGCTCCAGGGTGCCCAGCCGCAGCATCTCCGAGCTCATGTCGACCGGCAGGTAGTAGATGTCGCGCCGCGCCCGGTACAGGTCCTCCAGGATGGTCCGGTCCTTCGTACCGGTGCCGACACCGAGGCTGACGAAGTGGAAGCCGTCGCCGTCGACGTGCTTGCGGAGCTTGCGCCAGTGCCGCAGGAACGACTCCGCCCCGGCCTTCATCACCAGATAGAACGGATCGCTGCAGGCATGGGCCCAGGCGATCGTCGGGCCGATCCCCCAATAGGAGAAGCCCGAACTGATCTGCTTGCCGTCGCCGGTCTCGGAATAGCCGCCGCGCAACTCGCCGGTGAGCGTGGCCAGCTTGTCGGTTTGATCTTCGCCGACCAGCAGCAGGGACCAGGCGAAGTCGTCGTCGATCAAGGCCCGCTCGAGCCTTCTGATCACATGGACTGGCTCGTCGGTCACGCGCTCCCACCCCTCTGGTCTGGCTCCAAGGTTATCGGCTGCCCGCCGGCCGCACGCCTCGAAATGATCAGCCGGCCAGACCGGGCCCACCGAGGAACGCGATCCCGGCGCCGGAGAGTTCGGCGTCGGCGATGTCGGCCGGGATGAAGGCCGCCTGACCCCGGCCGAGGGTCAGCTCGGTGCCGGCCACGGAGACCATGATCGTTCCGGCCGCGGCCAGCAGCACCCGCCCGGTGCCCGGGGCGGGCAGCGCGATCCGACTGACGCCGTCCGGTTCGAGCCGCCACAGGCCGAATTCCGGTGCCGGCGTCCGGTAGTGGAAGGTGCCGGGCGTCGGCTCGTCGATCGGCACCAGGCCGGGCATTCCCGGGGTGAAGTCGAGCAGCGTGATCAACTCGTCCACGTCGATGTATTTGCCGGTCAGTCCGCCGCGCAGCACGTTGTCGGAGTTGGCCATGATCTCAACCCCGGTGCCGCTCAGGTAGGCGTGCAGATTGCCGGCCGGCAGGAAGATCGCCTGGTACGGGCCGTAGGAGACCCGGTTCATCAGTAGGGCGGCGAGCACCCCCGGATCACCGGGGTTGTGGGTCGCCACCTCGACCGCCGTCGCGCCGAACTCGTCCAGCCGCCGGCCCTGCCGGTCGAGCGCGGCCGAGACCACGTCGTCGATCACCCCGCGTTCCTGCTCCGGCAGCCGGAGCAGCCGGCCGAACACCTCGGCCAGGGCGTCGGGTCCGCCGTCGGCCAGCGGTGCGACGAGGTACAGCGCGGCCGGGACCTGGAGCCGCTCGAACAGCGCGTACGTCTGCACCGGCTCGCGGAAGCCGCACAGCGCCTGCACCGGCGTCAGCGCGCACAGCGCCTCGGGCTTCGGCCAGTCGTCGCGGTAGGTCCGGTTCGGCGCGTCCCGGGGAATGCCGGCCGCCTCCTCCGCCGCGAAGCCGCGCTCGGCCTGCTCCCGGGACGGGTGCGCCTGCAGCGACAACGGCCGGGCCGCGGCCAGCACCTTCATCAGGTACGGCAGCCGCGGGCCGAATCGGGCCACCGGCTCGGCGCCGATCCGCGCCTCCGGCGCCGCTGCCAGGAACTCGGCCAGACCTTGATCATCACCGAGCCGGCTCGGGCCCTGCGGGTGGGTTCCCAGCCACAGCTCGGCCTGCGGTGCGCCGGTCGGCTCGGTGCCCAGGAACTCGGGAATGGACGTGGTGGAACCCCACGGGTACGGCTGGATCGTCCCGGTCAGTCTGTTGATCATGAGTCGCTGGAACGTGCCTCGACTGACTCCGCGTCGGTTGTCTCCGGCGCGGTCGCTGCCGGATACGCCTCGACCGGTCGGGACTCGACCGGTTGGGACTGGGCCGGTTGGGACTGGGCCGGTTGGGACTGGGCCGGTTGGGACTGGGCCGGTTGGGACTGGGCCGGTTGGGACTGGGCCGGTTGGGACTGGGCCGGTTGGGACTGGGCCGGCGACTTCGGTGCCGGGGGTTTCCTGGCCGGTGGCCTCGGAGTCGGTTTCGCCGGGGCCGGCTGCGGCTGAGCCGGCTGGGCCTCGACCGGTTGGTTCAGGGCCGCTCGTTCCTCGGCCGACCGGGGCCGCGGCTGCGCGATCTCGACGCCCGCGATCCACCGGTCCAGGGTGCGCATCGACGACAGGGTCGACTCCCAGGGCACCATCGGCGAGGAGAGTTCGCCGGCGCGCAGGCAGCGCATCACTTCCTGCGCCTGGTAGCCGTAGCCGCCACCCGGCCACTGGTTGATCAAGATCTCCGGCTTCGCGTCCCGGTCGGTGCCACGCAGGATCGCCACCTCGGGCGGCCGGATGAACTCGTCGATGATCAACTGCCCGTTGCTGCCGAAGATCTCCAGCCGGGTCGGCAGGTTGGCCTCGAGGCTGCAGACCAGCGAGGCGGTCGCCGCCGGCCGGCCGTCACGGGGGTCGTAGCCGAGCAATGCCGCGGCATGGGAGTCGACGCCGGTGCCGGTCAGGTTGCCATAGCCGATCACCCGATCCGGCTCACCGAGGAAGAGATCGACCAGGTGCACCGGATAGACGCCGAGATCGAGGACGCCGCCGCCGGCCTGAGCCGGGTCGAGCAGCCGATGATCATCCGGGCCGTCGAAGGCGAAGCCGAAGGTGGCCGTGATGTGCTTGACGTCGCCGATCTCACCACCGGCGACCAGCTCCGCGGTCTGCCGGATCAGCGGATTGGTCCGGGTCCACAGGGCTTCCATCAGAAACAGTCCGCGGTCGCGGGCCCGGGAGATCAACACACTGGCCCGCGGCTCGGAGACGGTGATCGGTTTCTCGATCAGCACCGCCTTGCCCGCATCCAGGCAGAGCAGCGCGGACTCGAAATGATCACTGTGCACCGAGGCGATGTAGACGACGTCCACGTCGTCGTCGGCCACCAGGTCGGCATACGTTCCGTAGGACCGGGCGAACCCGTACTCCCGGGCGAACTCGTCCGCCTTCGCCTGTGATCGGGACCCGATGGCCACCAGTTCTGCTTCGTCTGGGAGTAGGGCGAGATCCGCCGCGAACACCCCCGCGATGTGGCCGGCGCCGAGAATCCCCCACCCGATGCGATCCGTCATGACCACCATCAAACCGTATCCGCCCGGATCCCGTCTCGCCGGTGACCGGCGATGGAGACACGGAGGTGGAATCGCTTGCTAGTCTCAGCCACGGCACCACGCGCGGCCTTCAGTGCCGACCGAGGGCCACGGCGCGGTGAATGACATCACTGTGATTCCGCCCTACTATGAGGAACATGGTGGCCGCGACGAACCCCGAACATCAGCCCGTCGACCCCACAGAGACATTGAGCGAACGCGATTCCGACATCCTGGCCTTCGAGCGCCACTGGTGGAAATTCGCCGGCGCCAAGGAGCAGGCGATCCGGGAACGCTTCGAGCTGTCCGCAACCCGCTATTACCAGGTGCTGAACGCCCTGATCGACAAGCCCGAGGCCCTGGCCCACGACCCGCTGTTGGTCAAACGGCTGCGCCGACTGCGCGCCAACCGGCAGCGCGAGCGCTCCGCCCGCCGACTCGGCATCGACCTCAACATCGACGCTTGACTGCCTGACCTAAGCCACCCCGCGAGGCCCGCTGCGAGGCCGACGCCCTGGCCGCCTGGAACGGCAACGGCGCGATCCGACTGCTGGAGCGCGACGACGACCACTGGGCCATGCTGCTGGAGCGTTGCCGGCCCGGCACCCCGCTCGCCGCCGCCGGCGCGGACCTCGCGCTGGACGTCCTCACCGAACTGCTGCCCAGGCTGTGGATCCCGGTCCCGGACGGCCCGTTCGACACCCTGGCGGAGGCCTGGGCGATGGACGGCGACGGCCGACCCTTTCCCGGCTCCCTCGAGCTCGTCGAGTGGCTGACGCCCTAGTCCACCGGATCCTGGCGCCGGGGCAGATAGCCGCCGCTCTCCAGTCCGGCCTGTCGCTCGAAGAAGTTGCCGGTCGCACGGTCGCCGGTGCGGATCATCGACCAACCCATACAGGCCGAGTAGGCGAACAGGAAGGGCAGGCCGAGGCAGTAGAGCCACTGCCAGGTGTGGCCCTCCTCGTGCTCGAGCAGTCGCGGATTGCGGCGCAGTTGCTCGTCCCAGCTGCCCCGGGTGATCAGCACGTTGCCGACGGTGAACGCTCCTGCGTACGGGAAGCCGAGCCGATAGCCCTCCGCCAGCACCAGCCCACGCGGTCCGGTCGCGAACCGGGCGCCGCCGATCCGCGCGGCCAATAGGCCCAACGGGGTGCCGAGGGTGATCGCGTTGCCGATCCGGCGCAGTTGATACCGAAGCCGCATCGCTGCCCACCTCCCGACTGGATGTCCACAATGCGGGCATCGATCTTGCCATCTGGGAAAGCATTCGAGGATCTGCCGGTTCGGACCTTACGCTGAAATCGCCATCAAGAGGGGATGAGGGATTCGGCCCGATGACTCCCCGGCAACCGGCCTACCGATCGGCCACGGTGCCACTTCCGACTCGGCGACAGTCGACCGAGACAGATGATGAAGGACTGAGTTGCTGTGACTACGGTATCCACCACTGCCCCTTCGACCGATTCAGCCAGCCCGGCGGGCTGTCGCCCCGGAGCCTTCGGCCATGCCACCCACCTGATCTGCCGCGCCTGCGGCGCCACCGGCCCGCTGGGCCCGTTCTACGCCTGCGTCGAATGCTTCGGCCCGCTCGAGGTGGGCTATGAGTTCCCGACGATCAGCCGGGCCGACATCGAGGCCGGCCCGAAGAGCATCTGGCGCTACGCCCCGCTGCTGCCGGTGCCGGCCGACATCGCCACCTTCCGCTCCACCGACCCCGGCTACACCCGGCTGGTCGACGCCCGCAACCTCGCCGATGATCTTGGTCTGAAGCAGCTCTGGGTGAAGGACGACTCCGGCAACCCGACCCACTCGTTCAAGGACCGGGTGGTCGCGGTCGCGCTGTCCGCGGCCCGCGAGCTGGGCTTGCAGGTGCTGGCCTGCCCGTCCACCGGCAACCTGGCCAATGCGGTCGCCGCGGCCGCCGCCCGGGCCGGCATCCAGTCCGTCGTGCTGGTGCCGGAAAACCTGGAACGGCAGAAGATTCTCGCCTCCGCCGTCTACGACACGACCTTGATCGCGATCAAGGGCAGCTACGACGACGTCAACAAGCTGGCCAGCGAGATCGCCGGTGAGGAAGAGGGTTGGGCGTTCGTCAACGTCAACGTCCGGCCCTACTATGCCGAGGGTTCCAAGACGCTGGCGTACGAGATCGCCGAGCAGTTGGGCTGGCGGCTGCCGGACCAGATCGTCATCCCGGTCGCCTCCGGCTCCCAGCTGACCAAGATCGACAAGGGCTTCACCGAGTTGATCAAGCTCGGCTTGGTCGAGGAGAAGGCGTACAAGATCTTCGGCGCCCAGGCGACCGGCTGCTCGCCGATCGCCCAGGCCTACCGCGCCGGCCATGACGTGGTCCGCCCGGTGAAGCCGGACACGATCGCGAAGTCGCTGGCGATCGGCAACCCGGCCGACGGTCCGTACGTGCTGGACACGATCCGGCGGACCGGCGGCGTGATCGCCGACGTCGACGACGAGACCGTGGTCACCAACATCCGCCGACTGGCCCGGACCGAGGGCATCTTCGGCGAGACCGCGGGCGGTGTGACGGTCGGCGTGACCGCGAAGCTGATCGCCGACGGGGCGCTCGATCCGGCCGCCGAGACGGTGCTGATCAACTCCGGCGACGGGCTGAAGACGCTGGACGCGGTCGCCGACCAGGTCGGCCCGAAAACCACCATCGCGCCGCGCTATGAGGACTTCGCCGACTTCTGGGAGGATTACCGGTCATGAGCGCATCCGTACGCATCCCGACGATCCTCCGCACCTACACCGGCGGCGCCAAAGAGGTCACCGCGGACGGCTCCACCCTGGCCGAGTTGCTCGACTCGCTCGAGGCGGCCCACCCGGGGATCAAGGAGCGCGTCGTCGACGATGCCGGCGAGTTGCGCCGCTTCGTCAACGTGTACGTCGGCGACGAGGACGTCCGCTTCGTCGGCGGCCTCGAGGCCAAGGTCGACGACGACGCCAAGGTCTCGATCATCCCCGCCGTAGCCGGCGGCTGACCCCCTCCCCAACCTCCGCCGACCCGTCACATCCGCTGCCTTTTTGGCGGCGTGTCGTAGCGGATGTGACGTCTCGATCGACTGATTCCGCGCCCGATCCGGCCTCGCCGGGACGGGCGCGGTGCCTTCTGCTCTGTTCTTCGGGTGAACCCGTGCGTCGGTAACGTCGCGAACGACCGCACACCGATCCACCCTCTCGGCGGGGAGAGTGGCACCCGAACAGGAGCGTCGAATGCAGACTGCGATGAATCAGTTGGCGAAGCGATCCACCCGAGTAGCCCTGGCCGGAGCGGCGACGATCGCCGTGGCCTCGGGCGTCCTGATGGCGACCGCCCCCAGCGCCGCCGCCGAACCGACGGGCTGCTCGGCCCAGGACTACCTGGACCAGACCGACATCCTGCGGCCGGGCCGCGCCCTGTGTAACGGCGGCGCCGTGCTGCGGATGCAGGAGAACGGGGACCTGGTCCTGCGCAACGCCTCGACCGGAAAGGCCTGCTGGCACTCGGGGACGTCGAAGCCGGGTCTGTCGGCGACGTTCACGCCGGGCAAGGGCACCGGGCCGGCCGGACAGTTCACGCCGTTCATCAGCATCGGTGATCATCAGATCCACGGCTCCAACAACATCCTGGACCTCGGCCAGACCGCCAATCTCAATAGCAAGGGCGAATTCTGGATCGGGTACGGGCACATCGCCACCTGTTGATCCCTGAATCCGGGCCTCGCACCATCCGCCGACCCGTCACATCTGCTGGGACACGCCGGCAGAAACGGCAGCGGATGTGACGGGTCGGCGGGGTTGTGGGTGGGGTTCGGGTGGGGCGTCGGGGGTGAGGGGCATGATGGCGGGCATGTCGGAGACCAGCACCGCGCCCACCCGTACCGCCGAGCAACTGGCCGCGACCATCCGCGCCGTGGCCGGGCCCGACGCCGAACCCCGGCCGGATCAGATCCGGGCGGTCGAGGAACTGGTCGATCACCGGCGGCGGGTGCTGGTGGTGCAGGCGACCGGGTGGGGCAAATCGGTGGTCTATTGGGGCGCTACTGCGGCGCTGCGGCACGGTGACCGGCCGGCCGGTCCGACGCTGGTCGTCTCCCCGCTGTTGGCTCTGATGCGGGACCAGATCGCCGCCGCTGAACGGGCCGGGCTACGGGCCGCGACGATCAACTCGACCAACTTCGACGACTGGGATCCGATCTTCGAGGCTCTCGCCGGCGACCAGCTCGATGTGCTGCTGATCTCCCCAGAACGCCTGGTCAACCCGCGGTTTGCCGCTCGGTTGCCGGAACTGCTGGCGCGCTGCGGGCTGCTGGTGATCGACGAGGCGCACTGCGTCTCGGACTGGGGCTTCGACTTCCGGCCGGACTATCAGCGGCTGACCCGGACGCTGCTCGAGTTGGCGCCGGGCACCCCGGTGCTGGCCACCACGGCGACCGCCAACGAACGGGTCACCGCCGACGTCGCCCGGCAACTCGGTGCGGAGACCGTGACGCTGCGCGGCTCGCTGGCCCGGGCCTCGCTGCGGCTGTCGGTGGTGCCGCAGCTGACTCCGTTGCAGCGTTACGCCTGGGTGGCCGAGGCGCTCCGGTCGCTGACCGGTTCCGGCATCGTGTACGTGCTCACCGTGGCCGAGACCGAGCGGGTCGCGGGCTTTCTGCAGAGCCAGGGCCTGGACGTCGAGGCCTATTCGGGCCAGACCGACAACCGGGAACAGCTGGAGGACCGGCTGCGCGCCAACCAGGTCAAGGCCCTGGTCGCGACCTCCGCCCTGGGCATGGGCTACGACAAGCCGGACCTCGCGTTCTGCATCCACCTCGGCTCACCCGCCTCACCGGTGGCCTACTACCAACAGGTCGGCCGCGCCGGCCGGGCGTTGGACGACGCGGTCGCGGTGTTGGTGCCGGCCGAATCGGACGAGCGGATCTGGGACTACTTCGCCACCGCCGGCATCCCGGTCGAATCCCAGGTGGAGCAGATCCTCGATGTGCTCGCCGAGGCGCCGGCCGGGCTCGGCGCGATCGAAGCCGCGACCGGCCTGCGCCGCGGCCGGCTGGAGTCGACGCTGAAGATCCTGGCCGTCGACAGGGTGGTGGAGCGGGACCGCAGCGACTGGGTTGCGACCGGGAAGCGCTGGTACTACGACGAGGCGAAGTGGTCCGCGCTGCGCCAGGTCCGGGCCGACGAGGCCGGGCTGATGCGGTCCTACGCGCACGGCGAAGGCTGCCTGATGCGGTTCCTGCAACAGGCCCTGGACGACCCGGATCCCAAGCCCTGTGGCCGTTGCTCGGTCTGCACCGGCGAACTGCCCGAACCCGGGACGGCGCCCAGCGAGGAGTTGATCACGGCCGCGCGGACCTTCTTCCGTGGCCAGGACACGATCGTCGAGCCGCGCAAGCAGTGGGCCGCGCGGTTGGGTGATCGGAAGGGCAAGATCAACTTTCTGGCGGCCGGCCGGGCGCTGGCGTACGCGGACGATCCCGCCTGGAGCGACACGCTGCGCCGGCTCTGGGTCCGTGACGAGCCCGTTGATCACGAGATCCTGGACGCCGTCGTCGCGCTGCTGAAGCGCTGGTCGCCGCACTGGGAACGGCCGACCGCGGTGGTGCCGATGCCGTCCCGGCGGTTCCCGACCATGATCGACTCGGTGGCCCGGCACGTGGCCGAGGTGGGCCGGCTGCCCTACGTCGAGGCGCTGGCCGTCTCCGGCCCGCGACCGGTCGAAGACGCCTCCTCCGCCGCCCGGGCGACCGATCTGCTGGCCCGGACCACTCTGCTGCCGGGCGTCTCGTTCGACGGCCCGGTGCTGCTGATCGACGACACGATCCGGACCCGCTGGACCCTCACCGTCGCCGGCGCCCTGCTCGCCGACGCCGGCGCGACCGCCGTCCTGCCGCTCGTTCTGCACCAACTGCCCTGACCGCCCCTCGGGCTGGTCGGCCCGCAGCCATACTGCGCAAATCTTACAGCTAGTGTTAGATTTGCACACATGATCCAAAGGGCGCAGGAGGCCTTGGTACTGGAACGGTTGGGTGAGTTCTCAGCCGTCGCGCTGCTCGGACCTCGGCAGATCGGCAAGACGACGCTGGCGCGAACGGTGATCGACCGCTGGGCGGCGCCGGCTGTCTATCTCGATCTCGAGCGGCCCGCCGATCGGCGCCGACTTGATGATGCCGACGCATACCTGCGCTCCCAGAGCGGGGCACTGGTGGTCCTTGACGAGGTGCATCGGCTGCCGGGAATCTTCGAGGTTCTCCGCGGTGTCATCGATGACAATCGACGTGCCGGGCAGCGAGTCGGGCAGTTCCTCCTGCTGGGATCCGCATCGCTCGACCTGGTGCAGATGTCCTCGGAGAGCCTGGCCGGAAGGCTCTCGCTCGTCGAACTGGGCGGGGTGGGTCCGGACGAGGCCGGCGAGGTGGGAATCGGGGAGTCGGAATTGTGGCTCCGTGGTGGGTTTCCCGACAGCCTCACCGCGAGCACAGATCGGGCATCGGCGACCTGGCGATCAGATCTTGTCCGCACCTACCTGGAACGCGATGTGCCGATGTTTGCACCGCGGATCCCCGCCGAGACGCTGAGACGGCTGTGGACCATGGTCGCCCACACGAGTGGTGGCCTGCTCAACGCATCGCGGCTTGCGGCTGGGCTCGGAGTGTCCGGCCCGACAGTGGAGCGCTATCTCGACCTCCTGGTCGACCTGGGTCTGGTTCGGCGCCTGCAGCCGTGGCACGTCAACGTGGGAAAGCGAGTCACGAAGTCGCCCAAGATCTTCGTTCGCGACACCGGTCTGCTGCACTCCCTGCTGGAGTTGGTAGCTCTGGACGATGTGTTGGCGCACCCCGCCGCAGGGCCGAGTTTCGAGACCTTCGCGGTGGAAAGTCTGATCGAGGCGGTCGATCCGGAGTTGCGTCCGTACCACTACCGCACAGCTCGCGGAGATGAAGTTGATCTTGTGTTGGTGCGGGGTGGTCGGCCGCACCTGGCGATTGAAGTCAAGCGCTCGACCTCACCCACGGTGAGCCCGGGGTTCTACCGTGCGATCTCGGATCTCGGCGCGCCACATCGTTTCCTGGTGCGTCCGCAGTCCGGCGGGGACCCCTACGCGGACAGTACCGGCGTCGAGGTGATCGGACTGACCGATCTGGTGCTGCGACTGCGACGCGGTGAAGTGCGAAGGAAGTAACGCCCGGAGTCGCGCTTCGGCGTGCCTTCCGTTCGACACGGAGTCGAAACAAGATCGATTCCGGACGCCCTTGACCCTTCATGCCACCGGTCGTAGCGTTGCCACACAATGAGAGTTAACTCCCACTCAATGAGAGTTGGCAGGGGAATGAGCGCTGACGAGGTGCCGGCCGCTGCCTTGGATCGGGTGTCGAAGAGCTACCCGGGCGGGGTGCAGGCGGTCGATCGGGTCTCGATCGAGGTGGCCCGCGGTGAGTTCTTCTCGCTGCTCGGGCCGTCGGGCTGCGGCAAGACCACCAGCCTGCGGATCCTGGCCGGGCTCGAGGTGCCGACCGATGGCCGGGTGCTGATCGATGGCCAGGACGTCACCCGACTGCCGCCGAACCGTCGGCCGACCAATCTGATCTTCCAGAAGCTGGCGCTGTTCCCGCACCTCTCGGTGGCGGACAACATCGCCTTCGGACCCCGGCTGCAACGCCAGACCCGGCGCGAGGTCGCCGCCAAGGTCGCCGAGATGCTCGAACTGGTCGAGCTGCAGGGGTACGAGCACCGGCTGCCGGCCGAGATCTCCGGCGGTCAGCAGCAGCGGGTCGCGATCGCGCGAGCGCTGGCGGGCGACCCGGCGGTGCTGTTGCTGGATGAGCCGCTGGGCGCGTTGGACCTGAAGCTCCGGGTGCAGATGCAGCTGGCCCTGAAGCGGATCCAGCGCAACTCCGGCACCACCTTCATCTTCGTCACTCATGATCAGATCGAGGCGATGACGATGTCGGACCGGATGGCCGTGATGCACGACGGCCGGGTCGATCAGGTCGGCCCGCCCGAGCAGCTGTACGCCAAGCCGGCGACCACCTTCTGCGCCACCTTCCTCGGCGACACCAACCTGATCGGCGACACCGAGGTGGACCGCCGGTTCAAGGCCGACGGCCTGCATCTCGACCGGGCCGGCGAGATCGTCTCGATCCGGCCGGAACGCCTGATCATCTCCGATCAGCGACACGACAGCTGGGCCTCGGTCCCGGCCCGGGTCGATCAGCTGACGTTCCAGGGCGCCACGGTGCGGCTGGTCGCCACCACTGATCATGGTCGCGAGCTGCTGGTCGATCTGCCGGCGCATCAGGCGGCCGGTCTCGTACCCGATCACTCGGTGTTCGTCAGCTGGCCGGACGACGCCGTGGTCACGCTCCCCGCTGCGGACCGTACCGCTCGAGAGGATCCCTCATGATCAACTCAAACCTGACCAACCCACCTGTGACTCGCCGCGGCCTGCTGGCCGGCGCCGCCGGGCTGGCCGCCACCACCCTCGGTGCCTGCGCCTCCGGCAAGAAGCCGGCCACCGGCGGCACCGGCACCAAGCTGACGATCACCGTGACCCCGTTCGCCGGGGCGGACCTGGGCGTGATGCCGAAGGAGTTCGCCCAGGAATACATGGACAGCCACCCCAATGTCGAGATCAAGCTCGACGACACGCTGCTGTTCACCAAGCAGACGGCGCAGTGGGCGGCGGACAAGACCAAGCCGTTGTGCAACCTGGCCTTCAGCAACGCCGGATCGACCGCGGCCGGCAAGGCCACCGGCATGTATATGAAGCTGGACCCGGCGCAGATTCCCAACTCCGGCAAGGTTTCCGAGGACTTCACCGATCCGGACTGGGTCGGCATGCCGCTCGGTGCTGATCAACTCGGCCTGCTCTACAACACCGAGGGGCTGACTCCGGGGCCGACCAGTTGGAGCCGGATGTGGGACGCCGACATGACCGGCAAGCTCTGCTTCTTCACGATGCCGTGGGAGGCGATCGGCATGGCCTCGGTGCTGAACGGCGGCGGCTGGACCGACTTCGAGCCCGGCTTCGAGATCTGGTCCTCCCGGGCGAAGAACATCCGGACCATCGTCAGCGCCAACCCGCAGTACCTCAACGTGCTGTCCACCGGCGAGGCCGTCCTGACCTCGCACTACCACGGCACCAGCCAGGTCTGGAAGGCCGGCGGGGCGCCGCTGGAGTTCGCCTCACCCGAGGAGGGGACGGTGCTGGTCCCGGTCGGCGTCAACATCAATGCCGGCTCCAGCGAAGATCAGATCGCGGTGATGTACGACATGATCAACGAGATGCTGACGCCGAAGTGGAACCAGCGCTGGGCCGATCTGTCGCTGGAGATGCCGGCCAACAACGAGGTGCAGCTGACCGACAAGCTGAAGGCCTACCCGGCGATCGCCAAGGGCATCGAGCAGAAGTTCCAGCTGGTCGACTGGGCCGTCCTGGGCGACAACACCGCGGCCTGGACGAAGCGCTGGGAGACGGATGTCGTCGCCAAGATCTGAACGGTTCCGGCGCCCCCGTTGGCGATCAAGGTCAGGCCTGCCCCTGGTGCTGCCCAGCCTGATCTTGCTGCTCTGCGTCTTCGTCTCCTCGATGGAGACGATCGGCGAATTCTCGTTCCACGAGTTCGTGCCGAACGGTGACAACATCGTCGGCAGCCTGCACAGCTGGAACACCTTCCTGGCCGACCCGGCGACCTGGCGGGTGGTCGGCGAGACGCTCGTGGTGGCGACCCTGGTCACCGTCGTGCTGGCCGTCGTCGGCTATCTGACCGCGTACGCGCTGTTCTCGATCCGGCGGGTGGTCAGCCGCAACGTCGGCCTGTTCATTGTCTTCTCCTCGCTGATGTTCTCCGGCATCGCCTCGGTCTACGCCTGGCAGCTGCTGCTCGGCCGGGCGGGGATGATCAACTCCGCCCTCGGACTGATCGGGCTCGGCCCCGTCGACCTGCTCTACACCCGGATCGCGGTGGTGATCGCCCTGGTGCACACGCTGCTGCCGATCATGGTGTTCCCGATCTTCAACACGCTCGGCCAGATCGACGGCGCACTGACCGAGGTCGCCGATGATCTCGGTGCCTCTCGCTGGCGTACGTTCTCCCGGATCACCTTCCCGCTCAGCGCTCCGGGACTGCTGGCCGGCTGTCAGCTGGTGTTCGCGATCTCGATCTCGGCGTTCGCCGCACCCGCCCTGCTCGGCGGCGGTCGGGTGCAGGTGCTGTCCACCACGGTCTACAGCCTGGTCAACGTCTCCAACTTCCCGGTCGCCTCGGTCGCGTCGTTGGTGCTGTTGATCGTGGCCCTGGCGTCGGTCGGGATCTTCGGGCTGATCCAGCGTCGACTGCCGAAGTCCGACTCCGGTGGCGTCACGGTGACTCCGGCCCAGCCGCGCGGGGTTCGGCTGCTCGGCGGCTGGCTGGGCCTGATCTACGTGTTCCAGTTGATCACCGCGTTCATCGTGATCGTCAGCTCGTTCTCTGCGGTCGCCTACGGCCAGTGGCCGCCGCCCGGCTTCTCGCTGCGCTGGTACGCCAACCTGGTGGCCCAGGACGGTGTGCTCGCGGCCACCGCGTCCAGCCTCACCGTCGCCGTCCTGGTCACCGTGCTGGCCGTCACGATCGGCATTCTGGCCGCGGTCGGCCTGACCCGGCACCGGCTGCCGGCCGGCCAGTTGATCAACGCCGCGATCCTGTCGCCGACGGTGGTGCCCAAGATCGCCTTCGGCTTCGCCGTCTTCATGTTGATCTATCGGCTCGGCCTCGAGCCCGGCCGGGGCGCGCTGGTGCTGACCCATCTGGTCGCCTGCATCCCCTTCGTCGTGGTCGTTGTCTCCGCCGGACTGCTGCGTGCTGACCAGACCATCGAGGACGCCGCGGTCGATCTCGGCGCGCACCGGCTGCGCGCCTTCTGGTCGACGACGATGCCGCAGATCCGGCCGTCCGTGGCGGTGGGTGCCCTGTTCGCGTTCCTGGTCAGCTTCAACGAGCTCGACCTGTCCCTGTTTCTGCTCAACTCCGACACCAGGACCCTGCCGGTCTGGATGTTCGGCTATCTCAACAACTATCAGGATCCGACCCCCGCGGCGCTGTCGACGATCATGGGCCTGACCTCGGTCGCGGTCGCGTTGATCGCGGTCCCGTTCGTGGTCCGCAGGCGCCGTGGGATCGGCTCGACCACTCAGGCACTCGGACTCCCCGGAGGGGCCAAATGACCGTGGCGCACCAGCACAACGATCGATTGACGCCGCGGCTGCGCGCCCTGTGTGATCTTGATGCCGCGTTCCTGCGCGAATACTCCGGCCTGCACGAGGAATACGACGGCACGGTGATCGATCTGTCCCCGGGCGGAGTCCGGGATCGCCGGGATCGGCTCGGTGGCGCGGCGTTCGCCGATCCGTTCGACGAGGCCCAGGTCGCAGCCACCGAGAACGCGATGCGGGTCCGGTTCGGCGCGGTGCAACAGCATCGCCGGGATCCATGGGTGCATCTGGAGGCCCTTGATCTTTCCCAGTACGACCGGCCGTACGCCCCCGAGGCGGACCGGGACCGGGCCCGGCGGCAGCACCTCGAGCTGTGGCCGGACGTGGTGGCGGGCGCGGTCGAGTCGTTGGATCTGGTGCACCCGGCGGTGGCCGCGACGTTCCTGGCCGCCGTGCGCGGCGTGGCCGGCAGCATCCCGGACGGTGACCCGGCGGCGCCGGCCGCCATCGCCGCGGCCGGCCGGTTCGCCGATCACCTGGCCGGCCTGGCCGCGCAACCGGCCGAAGATCATCAGCTGTTGGGCGGCGACCTGCTGAGATCACTGCTCGGGGCCGAGGACCTGATCACCGCCGAGCTGGACGCACTGCTCGCCATGGCCGACAGCGAGGAGCAGCGGATCCGGACGATCCTGGATGATGCGTTGCTCCGGCTCGGTGCGACTGGTCCGGCCGTCGAGGCCGTCCGGGCTCTCAAAGCTGATCATGGTGATTTCGCCGCGGTGCTGACCGAGACCCAGTCGGCGGTCGACGCGGCGACCGCCTTCGTCACCGAGCGCGGTCTGATCGACGTCGTCGACCCCGACTGCGAGGTCGCGCCGGCGCCGGAGTCGCGGCGCTGGGGTGTGGCCCGGGTCAGCTGGCGGGCGCCCTGGGAGAGCTGCGGGCACTCCTATTTCCACGTCACCCCGCCGGATCGGTCCTGGACCCCGCAGGACGCGGACGCCTGGTTGCGCCGCTTCCACCGCGCGGCAATCCCGGTCGTCGCCGTGCACGAGGTGACGCCCGGCCACTGCAGTCACGCCCGAGCGATGGCGGCGGCGCCGACCACGGTGCAACGGACGCTGTGGTCGGAGCTGTTCTTCGAGGGCTGGGCGCACTATGCCGAGGAGATGTGCTGGGAGGAGGGATTCGCGGCTGATGACGCGCGTTACCAGGCCGGGATGGCGATGGACGCGCTGCTGCGGATCACCCGGGTCCGCTGCGCGGTCGGCCTGCACACCGGCCGGATGACGCTGGACGAGGCCACGGAACTGTTCGTCCGGGACGGCTTCGTCGACGGCCCGATGGCCCGCTCCGAAGCGGTCCGCGGGCTCTGGGAGCCGAGCTTCATCCGCTACACCTGGGGCAAGGTGCTGCTCCGCCGGCTGCGTGATCAACTCCGCCGGGACTGGGGGAGTGACTTCAGCCTGGCCCGGTTCCACCGCGAGCTGCTGGCCCACGGGTCACCGCCGGTCGGGCTGATCTTCCGCGAGTTGGGAGTCCAGCCGTGACCGCCGACAAGGTCAGCTATCAGGCCCGGCTGTTCAGCGTGCTCGAGGCTGCGCTCGAACTGTCCGAATCGACCCGGCCGGCGAGCGAGCTGACCGAACGGCTGGGCCTGCCGTTGTCCACCACCTCGCGTCTGGTCAATTTCCTGGTGGCGCAGGGGATGCTGTCCGTCCGCGGCACCGGCGGCTACGGACCAGGGCCGCGGATGTATCGGTTGGCGATGCGCACCCTTGATCAACTGCACGAGTCCGACCAGCTGGACGAGGTGACCCGGGACCTGTCCATGATCACCGGTGAGAGCGTCAGCATCGGCCTGATCGTCTCGGACAAGATCGTGCTGGTCTCCCGATACGAGCCGGACGCCTCGCTGCGGGCCGTCGCCCGGGTCGGCGATCTGATCCAGCCGCACACCTCGGCCATGGGCAAGGCGATCCTGGCGGCCTGCGCCGATGATCGGCGGCAGCGGATGGTCCAGGCGGCGGAGGGTGACGTACCGACGTCGGTGCTGGACGGCCTGGCCGCGGAACTGGCCGAGGTGCGCCAGGTCGGCTATGCCGTGGACGAGGAGACCTACAGCCCCGGGCTGCGCTGTCGGGCCGCCGTGATCTTGGGAACCGGCGGTCGCCCGGCCGGCGGCATCTCCATCGCCGGGCCGGCCGCCCGCTATTCCCGAGAGCGGGCCGACGCCAGCATCGAGGAGCTGAAGACCCGGGCCGCCGCATTGTCGTCCGTCGTCGAATCGCACTGAACCGTTCGCACTGAGCAGGAGGAGAACCGGAGTGATCACGATCAGCACAGCCGACCTGCACGCCCGGGCAGCCGGTCTGGTGCCCGGCGGGACCCACTCCAGCACCCGGGCGCGCGAGCCGTACCCGTTCTACGCGGCTCGGGCCGACGGCGCCTTCCTGTGGGATGTCGACGGCAACCGGTGGACCGACTTCGGGATGGGCAACGCCGCGGTGATGCTGGGCCACGCGCACCCGGTGATTACCGACGCCGTGGTCCAGAGCGTCACCGACGGGCTGACCTGCGGCACCGAGACGGCGACGGCGGTCAGGGCGGCGGAGACGCTGGCCGGGATCGTGCCCGACTTCGGTCAGGTCCGGTTCGCGGTCACCGGGACCGAGGCGCTGATGCACGCGCTGACCATCGCCCGGCAGGTGACCGGCCGGGATCGGGTCGCCAAGGCCGAGGGCGCTTACCACGGCTGGGCCGACAGCCTCTGGGTCTCCACCTGGGGCACCCCCGACACCATCGGCCCCGCCGACCGTCCGGCCTCGCCACCGGGGTCGGCCGGGCTGGCCCGGGTTGCCGGCGACACGGTGGTGTTCCCGTTCAACGACTGGCCGGCGACCGAGACGCTCCTGCGCGAGCGGGCGGCCGAGCTGGCCGCGGTGGTGCTGGAGCCGATCATGATCGACATCGGCTTCATCCCGGCCGAGCGGGACTACCTGCAGTCGCTACGCCGGCTGACCACCGAGCTGGGCATCGTGTTGATCTTCGACGAGTTGCTGACCGGGTTCCGGCTGGAGCCGGGCGGTGCCCGCGCCCACTACGGCGTGACGCCGGACCTGACCACCTACGGCAAGGCGCTCGGCAACGGCTATCCGATCGCCGCGGTGGAGGGCCGGACCGAGCTGATGGCGGTCACCGACACGCTGGCCGGCGGGCCGGTGCAGTGGGTCGGCACCTTCAACGGTCACGGCAGCGCGGTCGCCGCGGCCGCTGCGGCGCTGCCGATCCTGGCCACCGGCGAACCGCAACGACGGTTGCAGGCGCTCACCGACCGGCTGCGGGCCGGCTTCGTCGAGCTCGCCCGCCGGCACCGGGTGCCGGTGCTGGTGGCCGGGATGGGCGGCCACTTCCAGCCGTACTTCCTGCCCGCCGCGCCGCGCGACTACCGGACGGCGCTCGCCACCCACGCCGGCCGCTACCGGCACCTGGTGGAGACCGCCGAACGCCGGCACCTGCTGTTGCCGGCCAAACCCTTGCTGCACGGCGCACTGAGCACCGCGCACACCGAGACCGAGGTGGACGCCCTGCTCGACGCGGCCGACGAGGCCCTCGCCAGCTGCCCGTCCTGACCTGCCAGTGCCGACCAAGATCACGATCGAAGGAGACTCCCGATGACCGCCAGCACCACCGCGAAGCACACCGTTGATCAACTTCCGGTGTCCCGGCTGACCGACGGCCACGAGCTGTCCCTCGTCGTGCACCGGCTCACCGGCAGCACCGACGGCCCGCGGCTGATCCTGCTCGGCGGCGTGCACGGCGACGAGCCGATCGGCGTCGAGATCGCCCGCCGGGCCGTGGAATCGCTGTCCGGGTTGGATTTCGCCGGTGAGGTGGTCGTGCTGCCGGTGTGCAATCCGCTGGCGCTGCACGCGCTGAACCGGAACTCGCCGCTGGACGGCGGCAACCTGAACCGGGTGATGCCGGGCGACGCCGGCGGCACGATCACCGACCGAATCGGCGCGGTGTTGGCCGACTTCCTCCGCGGCAGCGGCGGCACCCACCTGATCGATCTGCACTCCGGCGGCAACCAGGCGACCGTCGACTATGTCTACCTGGACACCGACGGCCCCGAGGTCGCCACCGCGTTCGGTTCGCCGCTGCTGTACGACCACAATCCGTACCAGGGGACGACCACCGACGTGGCCAAGGCGGCCGGGATGAAGGTGATGGTCTCCGAGCTCGGCGGCGGCGGCCAGCGGATCGACCACTACGTCTCCCGCGGCGTCACCGGCGTGCTGAACGTGATGCGCCGGATCGGCATGCTGCCGGGCGAACCCGAGCCGCCGCTGGCGCCGCAGCGGATCGTGCACGAGATCAGCAAGCTCGGCCCGGTCCAGGGCGGCTTCCTGATCAGCGAGTACGGCGCGGAGCGGCTCGGCCAGGAAGTGCCGGAAGGCACCGTGCTCGGCCGGGTCTACGACCCGTACACCTTCGAACTGCTGGAGGAACTCCGCGCCCCGTACCCCTCGAACATCCTGGTCCTGGCCCGCGAACCAATGACCGTAGTCGCGCCCGGCGACTTCGCCTTCATGGTCGCCAACGCCACCACCGCAACCGAGCTCTGATCACCGAGCCGAGTTGTCAGTACTGAGTTGCCCTTTAACGCAACTGAGTTCTGACAAGTCGGCCAAGGCCGACCGACCCGCGACGGCGTCACCGTCGCGATCACCCCAACCGCTCCGCTGAGACAGTCCCAGCAGGTCCGATCAGCGCTCGGCTGTGGCGGTAAAAAGATGCGGCATGCCTCCTACAACCCGGGCCGACCCTGATCGCGACGACAAGGGCCAGCAGGGCGATGAGGGCGAGGAGGAGGAAGAGATCGGAGTAGCCGGGTGCGTGGAACAGGTACCAGGGGTTGAGGGCATCAAGGCTGCTGCTGCCGGCCGAGCGAGCGTCGAGCAGGACTCCGGCCAGCGCCGGCCCAACACCCGCGCCGATGAACTGGGCGCCCTGGAAGATGCCGATCCCCGAGCCGGCCAGCCGCGGCGGTTGGGACTCGGCGGCGACCGCGGTGACGTGGTGATCACGAAGGCGAAGCCGGCGTCCAGTCCGACGACGGCGACGGCGATCAGGACCGGTGATCCGCCCGCAACGAAGGCCAGCAGCAGCATCGCTGCGCCGATCATGATCAACCCGCCGATCACCAGCGGCCGCGGCCCGGTCCGCTGCGCCAGCCGTCCGGCGACGGGGGAGAGCACGGTCGGCGCGATGCCGCCGGGAACCATGATCAAGCTGGCCGTGCCCGGGCTCAGCGCGTTCTCCTCGATGATCATGACCGGGACGAAGACCAGGGCGGTGAGGTTGACCATCATGGCGAGCAGGATGGTGATCGTCGAGCCGGTGAAGGCGCGGTTGGCGAACAGGGCCGGCTCGACGAGGGGGTGGTCGGCGGTCCGGATCCGCCAGACGAACTGCCCGGCCAGCACCGGAGCCGCGACGATCAGCGGCCAACTGCTGGCCGATCCGAATTCCGCGGACTGACCCTGGCTGATGCCGAGCAGCAACAGGGCGGCGCTCAGTCAGATCAGGATGCCGCCCGCGACGTCGACCGGACGGCGGTCTTCGCCCGGCGTGGCGGGCAGCACGCGGAGCACGCCGGGCAGCAGTAGCAGCGCGAGCGTTGCGGTGATCCAGAAGAGGCCGCGACCACCGAGAGCACCGGGATCGCGGCTGCCACCGCCGCCCATGATCACCCGGCCGATGACCAACGTGACGAAGCGGGCGCGACGGCACTGATCGCGCTGCCGACGGCGAAGGTGAGCAGCGCGACCAGGAACAGCCGGCGCCGATCATCGGCATCACAGGGTGACCATGTCGCTGCTGATCACCATCAGCAGCAGGGCCGGCGCGGTGATCGCGAGCACCGTCGTCGCCGTTCGGGTGCGAGCCGGCTCGAGTCGGGTGGGCGACATTCGAAGTCCTTTCTCGAACTGTAACTCTGACAGTTACAGTCCGGCATCAATGAGTTCTGGACACCGGCAGGGATCGCTGCGGTGATAGGGATCTGGAGCTATGATCTCGGGCCGGCCGCGGTCTTCCGTTCGAGGTCGAGGATGCGGTCGCGGATGGAGGCGATGCTGGTCCGGCCGAGCCGTCGCTGCAGCGCAGCCTCGGCCTCGGCGAACTCGGCGTCGAGCAGGGCGGTGATGTTGCGGCCGACGACGCAGGCGGCGCTCGGCGGGTGGGCGTGCCCGGTCAGCAGCGGCCCGTCCTCGACCGCGGCGTATGCGTCGTAGAGGCTGATCTGCCGGGATGGCCGGGTGAGTCGCCAGCCGCCGCCGTACCCCTCGGCCGCCTCCACCAGGCCGGCCGTGCGCAGTTGGCCGAGAATTCGCCGGACCGCCACCGGGTTGCTGTTGAGGCTCTCCGCGATCTCGGTCGACGTCAATAGTTGATCTTGTCCGCGACGGGACAGCAAGGTGAGCGCGTGGATCGCGACCGCGCTCCGGCTGCTCATCCCCATTCCGGCTCCCCTGGCTTGACTGCAACAGTGAAAGTTACAGTAGCAGATCGATCGCCCGGCCGTGGAGGCCCAGCGGCATTGTCGCCGCTACCCACTGGAAAGCGTTTGCATAGCCTCACGATTACAGCAGATAACACTTAAAGAAGTTTCAATCTACTTGTACCTCGTACGGGAACGACGAAATGCTGACGACGTCGACTGAAGTAACCGATCGATGAGCTATCAGGCCAGGCCAGGCGACGATTGACGCGCCCTTTGCGGGGGTCTTGGGGGTCTTGGGGAAAGGGCGTTTTTGTCATGCGTAAGTGTTTCAAAGGCTTTGTCATGCTCGCGTTCGCGGCGGTCCTGTCGTGTGCGCTGGTCAGTCCAGCGGCGGCGGAACCACCGCAGCAGAGAGGCTCGGGTCGTTACATCGTTGTACTGAACGACGACTCCGAGCTGCTCGGGTCCACGCTGCGACGACTCCGGGCGGTCGCCGATCTGGAGATCGGCCATGTCTACGACGGTGTGCTGCGCGGCTACAGCGCGACGGTGCCCAACGACCGGATCGACGAACTGCGGGCCGATCCGCGGGTCCGCTACGTCGAGCCGGACCAGCAGGTGACCGGGAACGGGCAGTCGCTCCCGTGGGGCATCGACCGGGTCGAGGCCGACAAGAGTTCGACCAAGGCGGGCAACGGCTCCGGCTGGGTGTCCGGCGTCAACGCGTACGTGATCGACTCCGGCGTCGCCAACGACGCCGATCTGAACGTGGTGCAGCGACTCAACTTCACCGAGGAGGCCAACACCGACTGCCACGGCCACGGGTCCCACGTCTCGGGCACGATCGGCGCCCGGGACAACACCCGGGGCGTCGTCGGCGTCGCGCCGGGGCTGGCGATCACCTCGCTCAAGGTGCTCGACTGCGAGAGTCACGGCTGGTATTCGGACATGATCGCCGCGATCGACTGGGTGACCAAGAACGCGAAGAAGCCGGCCGTGGCCAACATGAGCATCGGCGGCAACCCGAGCAAGGCGGTCGACGACGCGATCCGCCGGGCGGTGAAGTCGGGCGTCTTCTTCGCCGTCTCGGCCGGCAACAAGAGCACCTCCGCCTGCAACCAGACGCCGGCTCGGGCGGGCGCCGGAACGAACAACGGCATCCTCACTGTCGCGGCGCTCGACTCGAACAACAAGCAGGCGTCGTTCTCCAACTACGGCGACTGCGTCGACATCTGGGCCCCCGGCGTGAAGATCCTGTCCACCGGCAACAGCGGCGGGATCGGCTACATGTCGGGCACGTCGATGGCGTCGCCGCACGGCGCCGGGGCTGCGGCGCTGTATCTGTCCAAGCATCGGACCGCCACCCCGGCCCAGGTCGAGGCGGCGCTGAAGAAGGTCGCCACGGCGACCGGGACCAAGAGCACGGGCGGGGCCGCCATCAAGCGGGTCTACGTCGGCGGGATGTGATCGGGACGCCGATCGCGTCGACCGCAGCCGGGGTGAGCAGGAGGCTCACCTCGGCTGCGGCATTCAACAGGGCCAGCGATCGGGCGGTGATGCCCTGGTCCCGCACCACCAGCGCCGACTCGACGTCGGCCAGCCATCGGCCGCGACGCAGCTCCGGCAGCACCGCGCGGAGGGTCTCGATCCGATAGCCGGCGACGCGCAACTGGTGCACGATTCGGGCGTCCCGCACCTGGGCCGGCGTATAGCGCCGGGTGCCACCGGGCGTGATCCGGTCGGGCCGCACCAGGTGCTCGGCGTCCCAGTGGCGCAGCGTCGACGGCCGTACGTCGAGGGCGGTCGCCAGCTCGGACACGCTCATCGCATCGCTCGGCCGGGCGTCGTCGATCGGCTCGACGGTGATCGCGGCGACCGCCGCGCGGGCGAGCCGCAGCTCGGCGCGCTCCCGATCCAGCCGGGCGTGGGCCCCGTCGAGCCGCTCGAGCAGCTCCGTGGTCGGCCGGCGGTGGACCAGGTTCATGATCGACTTCGCCTCGACCGGACCGACGGCCGCGGCCAGCGACCGATAGGCCAGAGCCGAGCCGAGGTGGACCCCGCGATAGCTTCGATAGCCGTTCGGGCCGCGGGTGGCAGGCGGCAGCACGCCGTCCCGTTCGAGGTTGCGGATCTGCTGCACCGAGTAGCCGGCCCGGGCCGCCAGCTCACCGGTCCGGAGCAGGTCGGAGTTGAGGGTTGGCACACCGGATCCCTTCTGTTTCGACGGCAACTCTCCACAAGCACTTTAATGCGACGGTTGAAGCATGAGCATCGACGAACTGATCGAATTCACCGCCGAACTGGCCGGGGTGCTGACCGTCCGGCCCGGACCGGGCGACGGCACCCCGGAGATCGCCTGGGGTGACGTGTTCTTCTTCTACGCTCCCGACGGCGTCATGCCGCAGGCGACGCAGCCGTTCGCCACCATCGTGACCAAGGACTATCCGGACGACGAGGGATCCCGACTGAATCGACCGGCTGCATTCCGGGTCAATGTCGCCGCCGGCAAGGAGAGGTTCCAGCAGTGGACCGGGCACGAGCCGCGGGAGTTGCCGGCCGGCGACCCGAGCGTCGAGGACACCGTGATCGCCCATCCGGTCTACGGGTCACAGGCGTGGCTGGCCGTGGTCAATCCGGGACCACGAACCGATCAGGCGCTGCGCGAGCTGATCAGCACGGCCCACCGGCTCGCCCGCACCCGGGCCGAACGTCGTTCCGAGCTGCACTCTTGACCTCGAGTCAACTTGAGGTTGCACTCTTGGCGGCGTGACCGATGATCTTTCGCCCGCCAGGAGCCTGCTGCAGCGCCGGCACCTGCTGCCGGCGCTGGCCATGATCGCGCTGGTGACCCTTGGCGCGTTGGAGAACCGGGCGACCAGCACCGTGCTGCCGGTGGTGGCTGATGAGCTCGGCGGGTTGACCTGGTTCGGTGCCGCGACCATCGGTCCGGGGCTGACGTACGTGATCGCCGTGGTGCTGGCCGGCGTCTGGATCGACCGGCGCGGCCCGGGCCCGGCGATCTTCACCGGGGTCGGCCTGTTCCTGGTCGGCCAGCTGGTGATCGCCTCGGCCCAGACGATGATCATGGTCGTCGCCGGCCGGCTGCTGTCCGGCATCGCCGAGGGGATGTTCGACATCGGGATCACGGTGCTGATCGTGACCACCATTCCGGAGCGGCTGCGACCGCGGATGATCAGCCTGATCGCGATGGCGTGGATCCTGCCGTCGGTGCTCGGGCCGCAACTGGCGGGCGGGATCGCCGAGCAGGCCGGCTGGCGCTGGGTCTTCCTGCTCGGCGGGGTGCTGGCCGTGCCGGTGGCGTTGGCACTGATCGGTCCGATCCGGCGGTCGCGACGAGCACCGCAGGACCCGGCCGACCGCGGCGCCGGGCTGAGCACGTTGCCGTACGCGATCGCCGTGGCCGGGACGATGGGGGCCGCGGCCGCGTTGGCGCCGCTGGCCACTCGCGGCGGCGGGTTGTTGATCATCGGCGCGGCCGCGTTGCTGCTGCTGGTCGCGATCGGGATCTGGTGCGCCCGGCCATTGCTGCCGGCGGGCACCTTGGCGCTGCGCCGAGGAGTGGGCGCGACGGTCGGCCTCGGGGCCGCGCTGTCGGCCTCCTTCGCGGTGGGCAGCAGCTTCCTGCCGCTGATGTTGATCGACGTGGCCGGGTTCAGCCCGGCGATGGCCGGGCTGAGCATGACGATCACCGGCCTGTTCTGGGCGGCCGGGTCCTGGCTCCAGGGCAGCCCGGCGATCCAGCGCCGGACCAAGGTCACCTGGCGGGTCGGCCTCGGCCTCGCCGCCGTCGCCTTCGGTCTGATCGCGATGGCCGGCACGGCCGCGGGATTGATCATGCCCGCGATCGGGCTGGCCGGTTGGGCGGTGGCCGGGGCCGGGATCGGCCTGGCGTCGGCCAGTCTCTCCGTGCACCGGTACACGTTGACCGCAGACTCCGAGCAGGGCCGGGTCGCGGCCGGCAACAGCCTGCTCGGCTCGGCCGCGATCAGCGCCGGTGGCGTCGGGGTGGGCTACGCGATCGCGGCCTCGGCGCCGCAGCCGCCCGCAGTTCTGTTCGTGATCGTCTTCGCCGCCGCCGCCCTGCTCGCCGCGGCCGCCGCGGCCCTGTCCCCGCGGATCACCTCCCCCTCTCGGCTTCAGGCGGGTGGCTCGGCGGCGACGCCGGCGACGATCAGCCGGAGGCCGTGGTCGAAGTCGGCGTCCCGGTCGCCATCCAGGGAAGCGCGCTTGTTGAGTGCGGCGACGGTCGGCTCGGTGTCCGGGGAGAGCCGGCGGGCGCGGGCCTCGGAGGTGTAGCGCGGATCGCTCTGGCCGGGGCGCGGGTGGACGGCCTGCTCCTCGATCGCGACGCCGACGGTGTAGCAGTAGATCGTCGACAACGCCGTCGAGGCCGTCCGCGCCGAATAGCCGGCGTCGGTCAGCACCCCGAGCGACCGCTCCATCGCCGCATACATCCCCGGATCGGTGAGATAGGTGCCCGGCACCATCTTCGCGCCGTCCCGGTAGCGGAGCAGGGCCCGGCGCAGCCCGTGCGCGTACTCGTGCAGGAAGTCGCGCCACGGCAGGTCGGACCAGGCCGTGGGCATGAAGGCTGCAGTGATCAACACGCTGGGCCGGCCGCCGGCCTATCAGGACTTCCCGGAGCCGGTCGTGGGGGACGGCGAGTCGCTGGTTCGGGTCGCCGCGGCGGCGATCACCAAGATCGCCCGGATGCGGGTCGCCGGCACCCACTACTCCGGGCACGACGCGCTGCCCGCCGTCGCCGGACTCGACGGAGTCGGGCTGACCGAGGACGGCGCCCGGGTCTACTTCGGCGCTCCGCGTGAGCCGTACGGCAGCATGGCCGAGCTCGTCGCCGCGCCGGTCCGCTTCCTGGCCCCGGTGCCGGATGAACTGGACACCGTGACCGCCGCGGCCCTCCCGAACGCCGGGGTGTCGGCGTGGCTGTCGCTGGCGCACACCGGCGGCCTGACCGAGGGTCAGGACGTGTTGATCATGGGCGCCACCGGTGTCACCGGCCGGCTCGCTGTCCAGTGCGCCCGGCTGCAGGGTGCCCGCCGGATCGTCGCGGTCGGCCGTAGCCAGGCGTCCTTGGCGCGGCTGGCCGAGCTGGGTGCCGATGCGACGGTACGGATCGGCGGCGGATCCGATCTCGGCGACGAGCTCGCGGCGGTGGCCGGCGACGGTTTCGACGTGGTGATCGACTACCTGTGGGGCGAGCCGACCGAGGCCTTGATCACGTCGCTCGGCCGCGGGGACCTGGCTGCGGCCAAGAAGCGCACCCGGCTGGTCCAGGTCGGCGAGATGGCCGGCTCCAGGATCTCGCTGCCGGCCGGCGCGCTGCGTTCCTCCGGCCTGGAGATCGTCGGCAACGGGACCGGCAACCTGCCTTCACCCGAGGCGCTCCGGTCGGCCTTCGGGCAGGTGCTCGGTGCCGCCGTCCGCGGTGACCTGGTGATCGACGTCGAGGCCGTCCCGCTCAGTGCGGTGACCGAGGCCTGGCACCGCGACCCGCAGGGCACCCGGCTGGTCCTCACTCCTTGAGCCAGCCGCGAGCCGCCGTCCGGAGGGCGTGTTTCAGGTCGGCCGGTGCGGCCGAGACCATGATCGACTGCTCGGCCAGCTCGACCAGGACCTCGTCGGTGCAGCCGAGCTGATCACGGGCGATCTCGTACTGGCCGGCCAGGCCGACGCCGAAGATCAACGGATCGTCGGTGGCCAGGGCGATCGGCACCCCGGCCGAGCGCAACCGGTCCAGCGGGATCGCGGCGAGGTCGGCGACGACGCCGAACGGGGGATAGGAGGTCGGGCACACCTCCAGCGCCACCCCACGCTCGGCCAGCAGGGCGAGCAGGGTCGGGTCGTTCACGGCGGTCAACCCGTGGCCGATCCGGTCCGCGCCGAGCAGGGTCACGGCTTCGCGGACGTGCCAGGCGTCGTGATAGAAGCCGGCGTGCGGCGCGGCCAGCAGGCCGGCTTCCTTGATCATCCGGAAGGCCGGAGCGAAGTCGGCGGTGCGACCGAGCCGCTCGTCATTGGACAGGCCGAAGCCGACCACGCCGTCCGCCGTGTACCGGATCGCCAGCTCGGCCAGCCGTTCGGCATGATCGGCAGCGGCGCCCCAGCTGGCCGCGATGATCATGCCGGCCGGCCGATCCCGGAGCGTGGTGAGCACGGCCTCGATCACGGCCTCCAGGCTGCCGAGGTGGCGCGCGTACGAGGTCGGGTCGACCTGGAGCTCCACCCAGCCGGCGCCGCCGGCCAGGTCGTCGTCGATCGCCTCGGTCACGACCCGGTCGATGTCCGCCGCGGTCCGCACCGCCGCCCGGGCGGCATCGTAGCGATCTTGGAACACCTCCCAGCCGTGCGGCGTCGGCTGATCCGGGTCGACCGGCGGCAGCGGCGGCAGCCCGTGCCGGGCGGCCAGCTCGTCGGCCGTCGCCGGCCGCATCGAGCCGGTCAGGTGCAGATGCAGGTTCGCCTTGGGCAGCCGAACAAGATCACGTTCGTGGGTTTCGACGGGCGGCATGGTCAGGATCCCCGCAGTCCGGTGCTCAGTGCGACCGTGTCGGCGGCCCGGACGACGGCGCGGGCGATCCCGGCCCGCTGGTCCTGCATCAGTTGGTGCTCCAGGCCGGTCACGCCGACGGCGGCCACCGCGAACCCGTCGCGATCGAGCACCGGCGCGGCGATGCAGGCGATCCCGGCCTCCTCTTCCTGATCTTCGACGGCGAAGCCACGCTCCTTGATCAGGCCGAACTCGTCCCGCAGCAGGCGGCCACTCGCCCCCGTCCCCTTTGGGCCGTGGCCCGGCACCGCCTGGTCGATCAGCTCCTGCTGCTGGTGCGCGGGGGAGAAGGCGGCGATCGCCTTGCCGAGGGCCGTGATGTTGTACGGCGACACCCGGCCCGGATAGGTGTTGAACTGCACCATCGTGCCGGTCCCGGCCTTGGCGACATAGACCACCTGGGCGCCGTCCAGCACGCCGAGGTGCGCGGTCAGCCCGACCTCGTCGCGGAGCTGGTTCAAGATCGGGATGCTCTCGTCGGCCAGCTCGAACCGGCGCAGGGTCTGCATCCCGAGCCCGTACAGCTTCAGCGTCGGTCGCCACAGATGGCTGCGGCCGACCACGGCGCGCTGCGCGTAGCCGCTGCTCTCCAGCGAGGCGACGATCGCCGAACAGGTGGCCAGCGGGATGCCGCAGCGGCGGGCCAGCTCGGTCAGGGTCACCGGCGCGGTCGTGACGACCAGGGTCTCCAGCACCTGCAGGGTGCGGCCGGTCGAAGCCGATCCGGTGCCGGACTCGCGCCGCGCCATGATCATCTCCTCCGTTCGGTCCGCCGGTGTCGCCGATCTCAGGGTCGGCGGTCTTCATGGTACGGACCTCTTGACTCCTACAACGTTAAAACAGTAGCGTTAATGCCATACATATGTCCCGTATTTCGAACATCAAAGAAGATCATGAGCTCACTCCTGATGCGCCGGCCGGATCTGGCCGAGCTTCCGGCGGCCGTGGCCGCCATCGACGTCGCGGGGCCGGACGACGCCGATGCCCTGGCCCGGCTGCTGACCGCGTCCTTCGGTGAACCGTGGGACGCGGCCAAGGTGCGCCGCGACCTGCTGGACGAACCGACGGTCTCGCAGACCTTCCTGATCCGGGACGGCGACCGGGTCGTCGCCACGGCATCGGCGCGGACGCTGCCGGAGACCCATCCCGGGGCGGGCTACCTGCATTGGGTGGCGTCCGATCCCGAGGCCCGCGGCCGCGGCATCGGTCGCGACGTCGTGCTCGCGGTGCTGCACCGCTTCGCCGCGGATGGCTGCGCCGCGTCGGTGCTGGAGACCGATGATCACCGGCTGGCGGCGATCAAGCTCTACCTGCGCCTCGGCTACGTCCCGCAGTATCCCGAACCCGATCATGAACGGCGGTGGTCGGTGATCTTCCGCGCTTTGCTGGGCCCGGCGGCCGAGCGCCGATGAGCGCACCGGAGCGGGCCGATGTCGCCGTGATCGGCGGCGGCATCCTCGGCCTGGCTTGCGGCTACGAGCTGGCCCGCGGCGGGGCCGAGGTGGTCGTCTTCGAGCGGCGGTCTTTGGCCAGTGGCACCACCGGTGGCTCGGCCGGGGTGGTCTGCCTGCACGATCTGGGCGAGCTGTACGCGGTGCTGAGCCTGGTCGGCCATGATCGGATCCGGACTCTGGAACGCGAGCACGGCTTCCCGTTCCACCGCTACGGATCGCTGTCGTACTGGCGAACGGGGCAGGCCGAGCCCGGACCGTCGGCGTTCGAGGCCGACTACGGCACCGGCCCGGAGAGCATCTATCACCGGGTCCGGTTGACCTCCGCCGAGTTGCGATCACGGTTCGGCTGGCTGCCCGATGACGTCGCCGGTGGCGACTTCTTTCCCAATCAGGGCTTCATCAATCCGTACCAACTGGTCGAGCTGTACGCCGACGAGGGCGAGCGGACCGGCCGGCTGACCGTGCTGCCCGGCACGCCGGTGCTGGCGATGGACCGCGACGGGCCGCGGATCACCCGGCTGATCACCAGGCGCGGCCCGGTCGAGGTGGGCACGGTGATCAACGCCGGTGGACCCTGGGGCGGCAAGATCGGCCGGCTCGGTGGCCTCGAGCTGGACCTGATCCCGCAGCGGATCCAGGTCGCCGTGGCCACCGGTTACGACGACGGAGCCACCCGGGTGCCGCTGGTCGGCTGGCCCGGCGACGTCGACGGGCAGGGCGGCTGGTGTCGTGGCGAGGAGGGGGACACGCTGCTGTTCGGGCAGCATCGGCACGTCCCGGAGCCCGAGTTCACCGTCGATCCCGATCACTGCGACCTGACCAACGATGCCGGCTTCCCGGACCGGCTGGGCACCATGATCAAGAACGGCTGGCGACTGCCGAAGAGCCGCTTCCTACCCGGCTGGAACTGTGTCTACGGCATGACGCCGGACGGCTATCCGCTGGTCGGCAGCAGTGGCGCGCTGGAGAACCTGATCCACGTCCTCGGCTGCAACGGCCACGGCATCACGCTGCACGCCGGGCTGGCCAAGGCGGTTGCCGCTCGGGTGCTGCACGGCCGGACCATGATCGATCTGACCGGGGTGGCGGGCGCACCGGCGGAGCTGGAGACGAGCTGGCTCAGCCCGGATCGCTTCGCCGCCGGCCGGGCACTGCGGCTCGACTCCATCCATCCGACGCCGGCCGCCGACCTCGTGGCCACGTTCTGAGAAATCCGAGGTGTCAACGATGATCAACGCCCTGTCCCGCCGGACCTTCCTCGCCCTGACCGGCGCCGCCGCTGTCGTACCGACCGCGGCCGCGTGCACCTCCGGCAACGGCAACTCCACGTCGGCCTCGAGCAAGGAGCCGATCACGTTCTGGAGCGGCTTCCCGACCACTGATTCCAACGACAAGTCCAAGAAGCCGGCGGACTTCTGGATCAGCCAGGCGATCGGCCGGTTCACGGCGAAGACCGGGGTCGAGGTCAAGGTCGAGGAGCTGCCCGGCGACGCGACGATGTTCACCAAGATCAGGACGGCCAGCATCGGCGGCAAGGGGCCGGACGTGGCCAGCGTCTGGTCCGGCAGCTACCTGCTCAGCGTCGGTGACTTCCTGGAGCCGATGCGGCAGTACTTCGACGACACCGAGTTCGCGGCGCTGTCCGGCTGGCCCGCCGTCACCGAGGGCTTCGATCCGACCCAGGGCGACAAGATCCTCGGCGTCCCCAACGGCACCGACGGGGCGATGGCCCTGATGTACAACGCCGAGCAGCTGGAGCAGGCCGGGGTCGATCCGACCGGTTGGCCGAACGACTTCGACACCTGGATCGGCGAGCTGGACCAGATCAAGAAGTCCGGGGTCAGCCCGCTCACCCTGGGCAAGCTCAACTACCTCTACTTCACCTACGACACCTGGCTGGCGCAGGCGGTGGGCGGTCCGGCCGGGATCGGCGAGCTCAGCTCCGGGGGCAAACGGTTCGCCGACCCGGTGATCATCGACGCCACCACGAAGTGGCTCCGACTGCGCGACTACACGGTGCCCGGCGCCCCGACGATCGAGGACACCCAGGCCGCGCAGTTGCTGTACAACGGCAAGGCGGCGATGAGTGTCGGCGGTGCCGGCGGCGTCCGGCAGTTGCGCAAAAAGCTGGGCGACAAGTCCGGTGCGGCGAAGCTGCCGACGATCAGTGCCGCCGCGATCCAGGGCGGCACCGTGGGTGGCTGCGGCAACGCGTTCATCGTGTCCAAGAACTCCAAGCGCAAGGAGCAGGCGGTCGAGTTCATCAAGCACCTGCTCAGCGCCGAGGAGCAGCGGACCTTCGCCGAGTCCGGTGATCCCGGCCCGCTGGTCGGCCGGACCGACCTGAAGGACCTCTATCCCGATCCGCTGGTCAACCAGCTGCAGGCGTGGGGCGTCGAGGCCAGCAACACGTTCTGGCCGGACAACACGTTCCCGGCCGACCTGGTCAGTGAGCTCGGCGCGCAGGCCCAGTTGGCCTGGAACGGCGACATCAGTGCCGAGGAGTTCCTGACCCGGCTGGACACCAAGCGTGACTCACTGAAGTGAGTGTGATCACCGCGCAGCGCGCACCGAGTCGATCGCGGCGTGGCGCGTCGAAGGGTCGCGGCCGGGCCCGGGATGCGGCGTTGGCCTGGCTGACGCTGGCGCCGGCGGTCATCGTGATGGCGGTCCTGCTCTGGTATCCGGTGACCTCGACGATCCGGTACAGCTTCACCGACTGGAACGGCGCCGGCGCGGACTGGGTCGGGCTGACCAACTACACCGATCCGCTGTTCGGCGGCCAGTTCTTCGAGCTGATCCGGACCAACCTGGTCTTCCTGGCCGCGATCCCGCCGTTGTTGTTGATCTGTGTCGCGGTGTCGGTGGCGATCCATGATCAGGTTCCGGGCTGGCGGATCTTCCGGTCGGTCTACTATCTGCCGACCGTGCTGTCGGCGGCGGTGGTCGGCTTGTTGATGCGGATCCTGTTCAGCCCGACCGGTGCGATCAACGGCTTCCTCAACGGAATCGGACTGGGCGGGCTGGCTCAGGACTGGCTGGGCCAGACCCACACCGCGTTCGCGGTGTTGCTGACCGCCTTCTACTGGCAGACCCTCGGTCAGGGCGTGTTGATCTTCATGGCCGGGCTGTCGACGATCAACGCCGAGCTGGTCGAGGCGGCGAAGGTGGACGGCGCCGGCTGGTGGCGGCGGCTGTTCTCGATCGTGTTGCCGTTGCTCCGGCCCACCATTGCGTACTTCCTGCTCACCAACGTGATCTACGTGCTGGTCGATCTGATCGGACTCGTGCTGGTGTCCACCGGCGGCGGCCCGGGCCGGTCGACCACGCCGCTGGACTACATGATCTATCTGACCGCGTTCCAGGAGGGCAAGCTCGGCGCCGCCTCGGCGCTGGCCGTGATGCTGCTGGTGATCGCCTTCAGCTGCTCCTGGTTGCAGGTGCGGATGCTCGAGCGGATGAACTGATGCGGGTCGATCGTCTCGGCCGGATCGTGGCCACGGTGGTGCTCAGCCTGCTGGCCGTCGCCGCCGTCTATCCGCTCTTCTTCATGATCATCACCTCGGTCAAGGGGTCGACGGAGTTCCTGGACGACCCGATCGGCCTGCCGCAGAACTGGGCCAACGTGGAGAACTTCACCGCGCTGAACAACCGGTTCGACGTGCTGCGGATCTTGGGCAACACCGTCCTCTATGCGGTGGTGGCGTTGGTGATCACCCTGTCGCTGGCGATCCCGGCCAGTTACGCGCTGGCCAAGCTCCGGTTCCGCGGCCAGCAGGTGGTCTACGCGCTGGTGGTGGGCAGCATGGGCATCCCGATGATCGCGATCCTGGTGCCGAACTACCTGTTCTTCGTCGGCCTCGAGCTGTCCGATTCGCCGATCTCGGTGATCGGCATGTGGGTGGCCCGGTCGCTGCCCGGCAGCATCTTCCTGATCACCGCGATCATGCGGGCGCTGCCGGACGAGCTGATCGAATCCGCGAAGGTGGACGGCGCCCGGTATCCGCAGATCATGCGCCGGATCGTCGTCCCGCTGGCCGTCCCCGGCATCGTCACCGCCTCGGTCTTCAACCTCACCGGCTGGTGGAACGACCTGCTGGTGCCGCTGGTCTTCCTGCAGAGCGGCGAGAAGCAGACGATCACCGGCAGCATCGCCACCCTCGGTCAACGCCTGGCCGGCGCCGACTACCCGCTGTCCGTCGCCGCCCTGCTCCTCTCCTCGCTGGCCCCGATCATCCTGTACGTCATCCTCCAGGGCTACATCCGCCGCGGCCTGGTCATGGGCTCCGTCAAGTCGCCCACCCCGGCCGCTGCCCGCCCCTGTTCACGAACGCGACCGTTCGCACCATTCGCGACCGTTCGAACGGTCGCGAATGGGTCAACCGGTCGCGTTTGTGAGGGCATCGAGGTAGCGGGTGACGGTGGTGCGGGTGAAGGTGGGGCGGGTGGGCGGTGGCAGGGTGAGGGCGCGGAGGGCGGTGCCGTCGATCAGGGCCAGGAGTTGGGCCGCTTTGGTGGGTGGGTCGGGGATGCCGAGGGCGGCCAGTTCCTCGGTCAGCCAGGTGATCACCTCCTGGTCAGTGCGCCGGGCCGCCTCGGCGAGCTCGGGTCGGGTGGCTGCGACGCCGATGAAGGCGAGCCAGACCTTGACCCAGCGCTCCCGCTCCTCGTCCAACGGCAGCCACAGCGCGATCGCGGCGCGCAGCCGACGGCGGGAGCGGGGACGCTCGAGCACGGTGGCCAGCCTGGTCAGGAATTGATCACTCGCATGCTCGAAGGCGGCCGCGACGAGGCCATCCTTGGTCCGGAAGTAGTACTGCACCTGAGCCAGGGAGACGCCGGCCTCGGTGGCGACCGCGCGGATCGACAGCCCCGCCAGACCATCCCTTGCGATCAGCCGCACCGCGGCGTCCAGGACGTGTGCGCCGCGCGGAGCTTCGTCGTTCATCCCACCGGCTCCGGTGTCCGGCTCAGTCGGCGACCTCTGAGTAGGGCGAAGCCGATCGTCGCCAGAATCACGTACAGGGGAATGATCAACATCAGGTCCGGGTGGGCCAGTGACACGCCGGAACCGGTGGCCGAGCCGAGCAGGGTGCGGTTGATGATCAACAGGGTCAGGTGCGCGCCGACGCCGACCCAGATGCCGCCGGTCACCTGGCGGGCCTGGATCAGGCAGATGCTCCACAGCGTCAGCAACATCAGATAGCTGACCGGGTCCTGGCCGGGCGGAGCGATCGAATACCACGGCGGCTCACCGGCGCGCAGCAGACGCATGATCAGCGCCGACCAGAGCATCGACAGGCCCGGAGCGAGAACGAAGATCACGGTCGCGACCGTCGCGGCGAGGAACGGCCGGAGCCGGCCGCGGAGCGAGCTGTACGCCATCCCGCGGAAGGTGAGCTCCTCGGGGAACGCCTCCAACCCGGTGGCCACGATCACGGTAGTGCCGAGCCACAGCAGCAGCGGCCCCGGATCCACCCCGTCGAACCGGAGACCACCCAGAGTCGCGGTCGGCCCGATCACCACGATCGCCGCAGCGGCGACCACGCCGAAGCCGAGCCCCAGATCCCGGCCGATGCCGACCCACCGAAACCCGTACCAGTCGGCCGAAGATCGGGTCACCCGCGCCAGCCACCCGATCCCGGCCAAGGCGATCACCGTGCACAACGCCGCCTGGATCAGACTGCCGACGGTGCCCGGCCAGCCCATCAGCGTGGCGACCCCAAGCCCGAGACCGCTCGCCACCCCCAAAGCCACCGTGAAGATGATCATGGCGCCGAAGGCCCGGCCGAGCGTGAGCTTCCAGGAAGGACGACCCGTCATGAGACTCACCCTATACGATCGTACTGTACGAACGTATGACTGTACCGATCAGTGTTCTGCTGCAGGTTGGCTCGGATGAGAAGCGGAGGGCAAGCCCGGAGACTTGGGATCACGCCGATCACGGTAAGAATCGACCACCTGACCCCCAGACCCCACCGCGGGATGAGGCGCCCCCTCAGTCAGGAGAATGCGCAACCCCTGCAAGCCGGAGGGTGAGGGGTAGGCCTGGACCTACTGTGCTGGAGGTGGCGGCTGAGTAGGGTCGCAGCGTGTCCGCACGTGCTCCCTGGCAGGCCATGGTCCAGCCGCCGCGACGGTTTCTGCTGTCGCGCTGGCCCTGGCTGTCGATGGCGTACCTGCTCAGCGGGGTCGGCGTCGGCCTGGTGATCGGAGCCTGCTTCTCGTTGATCGTGATCGGCGCGACCGTGCTGGTCCGGGTGATCGTGACCACGCGGCTGAGCCCGCAGTCGGTGCTCGCCCTGCTCGGCGTGATCGTGTTGCTCTGTGTGTTCGTGCTCTGCGGGCTCGGCCTGGCCCGGGTGGAGCGGCAGCGGATCCGGCTGATCGATCCGGATCCGATCGACCGGCCGCGGCGGCGGACCGACCAGGGTGATCTGCGGACCTGGCTGCAGAACCGGTTCCGGGATCCGCTGACCTGGCAGGAGATCGGCTATGCGGTGGTGTGCACGATCTTGTGCCTGCTGGACGGCGTCGTCCTGGCAGTCTCGGTCGCGCCGTTCGTCTTCGCGGTGCTCTCCGCGATCGATCTGATCAGCGGCATCGAGGTGCTGGAGTCCTTGGTGGCCTGCGTGATCGGGATCGTCCTGATGCCGTTCTTCGCCTACCTGGTGACGGCCTGGGCCGGAGCCCGGGCGGCGATCAGCCGGGCCGTGCTGGCACCGAAGGAGACCGAGCTGGGGCGCCGGCTGACCGAGGTGACCACGTCGCGGGCCCGGTTGGTCGATGCGTTCGAGTCCGAGCGGCGGCGGATCGAGCGGGATCTGCACGACGGGACGCAGCAGCGGCTGGTCGCGCTCAGTGTCGAGCTCGGCCTGGCCCGGATGGACGTACCGGAGGGGTCGGAGGTGGCGACCCGGCTGGCGCAGGCGCAGGAGCAGGCGCGGCAGGCGCTGGTCGAGCTGCGCGAGTTGGTCCGCGGCGTCTACCCACAGCTGCTGGTCGAACGCGGACTGGCGGTCGCCCTGTCCGACCTGGCCTCCCGATCTTCGCTCGACGTCGACACCCGGCTCGAGGTGGACACCCGGTTTCCCGAGCCGGTGGAGATCGCGATCTTCTTCGCCGTCGCCGAGGCGCTGACCAACGTCGCCAAGCATTCCGGCGCCGATCAGGCCGCGGTCTCGCTCAACCGGCACGGCGACCGGTTGATCGCCGAGGTGACCGACGACGGGGTCGGCGGTGCGGAGCCACAGGCGGGGACCGGCATGCTCGGCCTCGCCGACCGACTGGCCGTCGTCGACGGCCGGATGTATGTGTCGAGTCCCATCGGAGGTCCCACCGTTGTACGGTTCGAGGTGCCATGCCAGCCACTGATGTAGGTTCACTCACCATCGTGATCGCCGAGGACTCGGTCCTGTTGCGCTCCGGCCTGGAGAGCCTGGTCAGCCGCTTCGGCCACCGGGTGGTCGGCTCGGTGGGTGACGCGACCGCGCTGATCGACGCGGTTCGTGATCATGAACCGGATCTGGTGATCACCGACGTCCGGATGCCGCCGGACTTCAAGGACGAGGGGCTGCGGGCCGCGGTCCAGTTGCGTCGCGACCGGCCGAAGCTAGCGGTGATGGTGCTCAGCCAGTACGTGCAGCAGGCCTACGCCGACGAGCTGTTGGAGTCCTCCGGCGCCGGCGTCGGCTACCTGCTCAAGGACCGGGTGGCCGAGGTGACCCAGTTCGCCGAGTCGATCGCCGAGGTCGCCGCCGGCGGCACCGTGGTCGATCCCGAAGTGGTCCGGGCGCTGCTCGGCAGCCGCAAGGACCCGCTCCGCCGGCTCACCCCGCGCGAGCTGGAGGTGCTCGACCTGATGGCCCAGGGCCAGTCCAACGCAACGATCGCGGAAAATCTGGTGGTGACCGAGGCGGCGATCGGGAAGCACATCGGCAGTCTGTTCGGCAAGCTCGATCTGCCGCCGGAGGCGGACGGGAACCGGCGGGTGCTCGCCGTGCTGGCCTACCTGCGCGGCGGGCGTCGATGATCATGATCGCCGCCGCGGGGCGGCAGTCGTGATCAAGTTCGCGCTGGTCGGGGTGGCCGACGAGCGGCATCGGCTGTTCGTCCATCCGGTGCAGCGCCGCCGGGCCGGGGTGCGGGCGGTCGGCTTCAGCGAGCCGGACGAGGCGGCGCGGTCCGACTTCGCCCTGCTGCATGCGATCCCCGCCTTCGCCGATCACCGGGAGTTGCTCGCGACGGCCGAGCCGTCCATGGTAGCGATCGCCGGTCCGGCCGACGAGACGCCCGGACTGATCCTCGACGCGTTGGCGGCGGGCGTCGATGTGATCGTCGCGCCGCCGGTGACGACCTCGTCGGCCTGCCTGGCAGCGCTGGACGAGGCGGCGGCCGAGTCCGGTCGCCGGCTCGCCGTGGTGCACACGTACCGCACTCATCCCACGGTCCGGTTGGCCCGGGAGATGATCGAGCAGGGTCGGCTCGGCCAGGTCCGGGAAGTGGTCCTCGATGCCGCCGAGTCGGTCGCCGAGGACGAGTTGGCGGCTGCCACCCGGGAGGTGCTGGAGCTCTTCCGCTGGTTCACCGGGGCGACCGCGGGGACGGTGAGCAGCCCGGACGCGGCGAGCGGGCTGCGGCAGACCGACGATGTGGACGAGCAGCTGATCATGACGGTGCAGGCACAGGGCCGGGCCGGTGACGTCCGCTGCGAGGTGGTTCAGGCCCGTGGGGTGGCGCTGTCTCCGTTCCTGGTCCAGGTGATCGGTGATCGTGGTGCGGTGACCTGGGAGGTGGCCACCGGGCGCTTCCGCTCCGTGATCGAGGGTCGGCCGTCGCCGATGATCGCCTGCGGGCTGCCGGACGATCCGGCGCAATGGGTGCTCACCGATCTGGTCCGGCGGCCACCGCCGACCACCGTGGCCGAGGAGTTGTGGACGACCCGGCTCTGCGTCCTGGCCGGAGAATCCACTCAGCGGGGCGGGGCGCCCGTCGATTGGCGGCTCTGATCGGCATGGCGGACTCGTCCTCGACTCATGATCAACCATCCGCGACGGATCGGCTCGACGGCAGGGTGGCCCTGATCACCGGCTCCGGTCGCGGGCTGGGATTGGAGATGGCGCGAGCGCTCGGTGCCGCCGGTGCGCGGGTGTTGATCAACGGTCGCGATCGGTCGACGCTGACCGACGTCTGCGGGTCGTTGCGCGGCGCCGGCGTGGACGCGCACCCGGCGGTCTTCGATGTGGCCGAGACCGACGCCGACCCGACCGTGGCCGAGCTGACGACCGGGCACGGTCCGATCGAGATCTTGATCAACAATGTCGGGCAGCGGGACCGTCGCGGCGCGCTGGAGATGTCCGAGGCGGACTTCGAGCGGCTGGTCCGGATCGACCTGCTGAGTGCGTACGGGCTGACTCGGGCGGTGGCCCGCCGATTGGTCGAGGCCGGCCGGCCCGGATCGATCATCAACGTCTCGTCCGTGGTCGGTGGCCTGCTCGGGGCGCGGGCCGACGTCGGCTACACGGTGGCCAAGGCAGGGCTGGACGGGCTGACCCGGACACTCGCGGCCGAACTCGGGCCGCATCGGATCCGGGTCAACTCGATCGCCCCGGGCCCGTTCGCGACCGAGACCAACGCGCCGATGGTGCGCAACGACACGGTGAACGCGTTCGTCACCTCCCGGACCGCGCTCGGCCGCTGGGGCCGGCCGGAGGAGATCCGTGGCATCGTCGCCTTCCTCGCCGGCGACGCGGCCTCCTTCATCACCGGTCAGACGATCGCGGTCGACGGCGGCCTGTCGACCACCTACTGATCGGTCAGCTTCCGGTCGGACGCCTGCTGATCGGTCGGCTGATCATCGCTCGGCTGATCATCCGTGGTCGGCTCCGCCACGGCCGGAGTGCCCAGCTCCTGGGTCTCCACCCGGCGCGGGATGATCAACACGGCGGCGATCAGCACCACCGCGATCACAGCCGAGCCGAAGAAGACCTGCTGGATCGCCGGCGCCAACACCTCCGGCGGCACGTCGGTGGCGCCGCCGCCGTGACCGCCGACCGGGCCCGAGGTATGTCCGGCCAGCTTGGAGTTCGCGATCGCGCCGAAGACGGCGATGCCGATCGCGCTACCCATCGACCGGGCGAACATGTTGGCGCCGGTGACCACGCCGCGATGCTGCCAGCCGACCGTCGACTGGGCCGCGATCAATGACGGGCTGGCGATCAGGCCCAACCCGAGTCCGACCAGGAAGCAGGTCACCGCGACCTGCCAGATCGAGCTGGCCGGGGACAGGGTGATCAGCAACACCCCGGCGGCGAGCACCAGGACGCCACCGATCAGGCCGGTGTTGCGGAACCCGATCCGCAGATAGAGCCGGCCGGAGTTCGAGGCGGCGAGCGGCCAGCCGATCGTCATCGCGGCCAGCGCGAAGCCGGCGACCAGGGCGGACGTCCTGAGCACGCCCTGGGCGTACAGCGGGACATAGGAGGTGAGTCCGATCAGCAGTACGCCGACCGTCAGGCTGACCAGGTTGGCGCCGTTGAGGATCCGGCGGGTGAAGATCCAGCCGGGCAGGATCGGCTCGGCGGCGCGGCGCTCGACCAGCGCGAAGCTGATCAACAGCACCACGGCGCCGCCGAGCACGACCACGCTCTGCCAGGAGAACCAGGACCAGAGCACGCCGCCCTCGAGCAGGCCGAAGATCAGCAACGAACCGCCGACGGCCAGCAGCACCGCCCCCGCGTAATCGATCTTGTGCTTCGTCTTGCTCAGGTTCTCACTGAACTTGCGGACCAGCATCCAGACGGCGACGGCACCGAGCGGCACGTTGACGAAGAAGATCCAGCGCCAGTTGAGGAAATCGACGAACAGGCCGCCCAGGGTCGGGCCGACCACGGCCGAGATGGCCCAGACGCTGGCCAGGTAGCCCTGCACCTTGGCCCGCTCGGCCAGCGTGTAGATGTCGCCGATGATCGTCATCCCCATCGGCTGGACTGCTCCGGCGCCGAGACCCTGGACCGCGCGGAACGCGATCAACGCCGGCATGCTCCAGGCCAGGCCGCAGAGCACCGAGCCGAGCACGAAGGCACCGATGCCGAAGAGCATGATCGTCTTGCGCCCGATGATGTCGGCCAGCTTGCCGTAGATCGGCACCGCCACGGCCTGGGCCAGCAGGTAGACCGAGAACAACCAGGGGAACTGGGAGAAGCCGCCGAGATCGTCGACGATCGCCGGCACCGCGGTCGCCAGGATGGTCGAATCGATCGCCACCAGCCCGGCCGACAGCATCACCGACAGCAGGACCGGCCCGCGCTCGGAGCGGAGGCCGACGGAGGCGCGGGTGATTTCGGGTTGGACCACCTGACAAGCTCAACATATCGGCGCTATGGATGCTCGTTGGGGTGCCGAGCCGGTTTGGGAGGTGCAACTGGATAGTCCCGACCGGATTTCGCGATCACCCGGGGTCAGGCCCAAAGAGTGCTGATTGGTGCTGCGACGATGCGATCGGTGAGCGGATAGAGTCGTGGTCCGGAATGCAGGACCGCACCACCGACGAAGCGATCTCCGAGTTCGTCGCGGAGCCAACGTAGGTGCTTGGCATCGTTCGCGCTAGGTCCGCCACCGGCCTTGACCTCGAAGCCGAAAACATCACCGCTTGCGTATTCAACGACGATGTCGATTTCGTGTCTCCCCTGCTCCGATCGCAGGTGGTAGAGGCTCGGTTCGGACTCGCAGACAGCCGCCTCGGCGCGGAGCTGTGCCATGACGAAGGAGTCGAGCAATCGTCCCAGTAGGTCCCCGTCCCTGCGCACACCAGGCAGATCCAACCGCAGGACGGCGCCGACGACGCCCGGGTCGATGACGTAACGCTTCGGCGTTCGGACCAGCCGCTTGAGCCGGTTGTTCCACCACGCCGGCACCTCCTCGGTCACCAGCAGGTTCCCGAGCAGCCGGTCGTAGTCGAGTGCCGTCTTCCGATCGATTCCAGCCGCTTCGTAGAGTGTCTTCGCTTCGACCACTCCGGCCGTGTTGAGGCACCATGCCTGCAGGTAGCGGCGCAGCCGGATCGGATCACGCCCGCTGGCGTCAACCATGTCCACATCGCGCGTGATCAACTGCTGAACATAGGCGTTCAGCCACAGTCTCCGAACCCGTTCCGAGGGGGCAAGGACGGCATCAGGAAATCCGCCGCGGAGCGCGAGCGCAATGTAGTTGTTCAGCGTTGGTGGATCCACGGGAGCCGATATCGCGGCAATTCCGTCGGTGGCAATCCGGTCGATCAGAGGAGTTGCCTTGGTGTTCCGATTGATCTCGCGTTCGGTGAGTCCCCACATCTGCACCCGAATCGCCCGTCCGGTCAAGGGCCAGCCCTCCGCGGCGAGGTCGGAGCGGGCCGACCCTGTGATCAAGAAGCTGTTCGGACCGGGTCTTGAATCGACAGCCCGCTTGACAGCCGGGAGGATCTCGGGCGCCAGTTGCCACTCGTCAAGAAGAATTGGTCGTGCCAGCTCCAACGCACCGTCGGGATCTGCACGAACCGACGCCGCTTCCGCTTCGCGGTCGAGGCGAACGACAGTGGACGCATGTCGAGCCGCTGTCGTGGTCTTGCCGCAGGCTCGTGGACCCACGACCAGGACGGCCGGAAATCCCGCCAACAGTTCCTCGATCAATGAGTCGGCCAGTCGGTCGACATATCCCACTGTCATGGCACCATGCTACCGCTCTCCCACAACGACTGCTCCCGATGTACCACAGAGGTCAATACCGTTCTCACGCAATCTGGTTGCCGCTTAGCCGAACGGCCCGACTCTCGTCGATCGAGGTGTAGAGGGCCTCGACGAGGCGGAGGGTGCCGAGGTTGTCGGCGCCGGAGGAGCGGAGCGGGGTGCCGTCGGCTAGGTGGCTGAGCAGGGAGCACATCGGGCCGGCGAAGGCGTCGGGGATCCAGCGGGTGGTGATCGGGTACGGCAGCCAGCCGTCGGTGGGCAGCACGGTGCTGTGCAGCTCCAGCGTGTCCGGCCGGCCGTGCGGATAGTCGTAGAGCAGGCCGAGGGTGCCGCGGATCGCGCCAGCGGTGCCGTCGATCCGGAAGGTGGCGCTGTTGTCGCCGTGAGTGTTGTCGTGGTTGGCGTGGACGATCGCCCGGACGCCGGAGTCGTAGAGGTAGGTCGAGATGGTGCGGGTCTCGCCGCGGCCGGCCTGCTCGGGCAGCCGGCCAGCGGCGCAGAAGACGGTGTTCGGCTCGCCCAGGAACCAGCGGATCACGTCGTGGTAGTGGATCGAGTGGTACGTGATCTCCAGCCGATCAAGATCACGCATCCACGGCCAATCGCCGAAGAAGTCCGTCCTGATGTCGACCATGATCGACATCGCGGTCACCTCGCCGATCCAGCCGAGCTCGACCATCCGCCGGGCAGCGGCGATCCCTTCGTCGAACCGGAGCTGTTGGTTGACAGCGATCGGGACAGCCCGCTCGGCGGCCAGGGCGACAACCCGTTGTCCGGTGGCGACATCGGGGGCGAACGGCTTCTGGGCGAGCACCGGCCGACCGGACTCGATTGCGGCCGCCGCCAGCTCGGGCTGGGCCGACGCGGTGACGGCGATGTCGATCACCTCGATCCGGGG
>CAVUZU010000015.1:0-5678 GCA_963746025.1 uncultured Actinomycetota bacterium | reverse complement strand
AACTGGTGTCGCGAATTCTCTTCGGATCGACCTTTGCCACGCCGCAACCGACTTTTGATCTCGGCTCAAGAGATATCGCGACACGCTGTTCATCGGGACCTGCCCGGCCGACTTTGCCCGGAGGGAGGATCGGGCTTGCCCCGTGCTCCGATGGGGACGTGAACGGTTTCGTTCCCTGAGCCCGTCGAAGGGCAAGCCAGGTTCACCCTTCGACAGGCGGCAGGGAATCAGCAGGTCGCGACCGGCTCCGCCTCGGCGAGCCGGAATTCGGAGCGGGCATCCAGCAGCAGCGGGATCAGGCCGCGGGTCGGCTGGGCGAGCGACACCAGGCGGCCGTCGCCTGCCGCGCTGGACGTGATCCCGTGCAGGGCGAGCGTGCCCTTCAGTTCCGTGTACTGATCACCGGACAGCTGATAACCGCACATCGGATCCGCCTCGACCTGGTCGGCTGAGGTCGGGATATGTCGTCCTGGCCGCCGAAGTAGATCACTCCGGACTGCTCGGCCCCGGCAATCGTCTGCTGCTCCGCGGCGGCCGCCGTCTCCTTGATCAACAGCTCCCGGTTCTCCTGCACCATTTGGATGCTGCCGATCGCGCTGTTGTAGTTGACGGTCACCCGGCGTCGGTTCAGCAGTGCGGCGTCGGCCTCCTCCTCGTCGTTCAACGGAGCGTTCGCCGTCTCGCTGAGCATGCCGACCACGTTGACCAGGCCGGCGTAGTTGCGCAGGATCCGGCCTTGCCCGTCACCGGCGATCTGCAGGTACGGCTCGCCGTCCTTGATCAACTGGCCGTAGATGCCCGCGGTGTAGCCGAGCGAGGTGACCTGGGCGGAGGCGTAGTCCTGGCTCATCTGCTTGGCCAGCTCGTAGGCACCCGGGTCGACGTTGCGGTTGCGCGGCCACAGGTGCAGCAGATCGGTCACGTAGTGCTCCCGCGGGCCGTACTCGTGCAGATCGTTCAGGGTGTCCGGCCGCCAGTCCCGGATGATCTTGAGCACCGCCTTGGCCTCGGGCGTCGCCCCGGCCAGGTAGTCGCGATTCACGTCGGCGCCGGACGCGTTCTCGCGGGTGTCGGCGACCCAGCCGTCCGGATTGGCGTTGATGAACAGCACCGTGGTCCGCTCCAGGAAGCGGATCACGCTGGCTTCGGTGCTCAGGGCGAGGTCGCGGGCCAGCTGCATGCAGGCTTCGCGGCCGGACGGCTCGTCGCCGTGCACCGAGCAGACGAACATCGCCACCGATCCGTCGGCCGCTTCCTCGACCGACCTCGGCGCCGGCGCACCGACCGATACCAGCTGGACCGGCCGGCCCTCGATCGTCTTGCCGACGTTCTGTACCGCGACCCGGTCGCTGGCGGCGTCGAGCGAGCGGTAGTACCGCAGCGACTGCGGGTGGGTCGTCCAGGACGCACCGTCGGACTTCTCGAACGGCGTGGGCAGCTCGTCCGAGGCCGCGGCGAGCCTGCTGCTCAGCTTCGGCTCGGCACCGGGTTGCGGGTTCGGCTGGGCCTGGGCGGACACGACGAAGGTGGACGTCAGCAGCGCCGCTGTAGCTGCCGCGGCGACGATGAATCGGCGTTTCATGACACGGTTCCCCTTAGAGTCTCGGCCCGGCCGACCCAGAGGGTGTCGTCGACCGGACCTGACGTGTGATGGACGCAAGCCAAATTGGCCCGCCCGGGTCTGTCAATGGCCGGCGAGCCGGGGTGGAGTCGCCGATAACGGAAGCGTCCACCAGCGCTGTCATACTGGGTCGGTCATGACTGCAGAGACCCGCCCCGACACCCTCACCTCGGTCCACCTGATCACCCTCGGCTGTGCCCGGAACGAGGTCGACTCCTCCGAACTCGCGGCCCGCCTCGAGGGCGGTGGTTTCCGCCTCGTCGACGACCCCGAGGACGCCGATGCGGTGATGGTGAACACCTGCGGCTTCATCGAGGCCGCCAAGAAGGACTCGGTCGACACCCTGCTGGCCGCCGCGGACCTCAAGTCCGAGGGCAAGGCCCAGGCCGTGGTCGCGGTCGGCTGCATGGCCGAGCGGTACGGATCCGAGCTGGCCGAGTCGCTGCCGGAGGCCGACGCGGTGCTCGGCTTCGACGACTACGCCTCGGTGGCGGAGCGGCTGCAGTCGATCCTGAACGGGGAGCAGCACACCTCGCACGTGCCGCGGGACCGGCGGACGCTGCTGCCGATCTCGCCGGTCGACCGCCAGGCGGCGGCCGGCGCGGCGGCCATCCCGGGCCACGCCGTCCCGGACCTGCCGACCGGTCTGGCCCCGGCGAGCGGCCCGCGGGTGGTCCGCCGCCGGCTGGACGGAGCGCCGTCGGCGCCGCTGAAGCTGGCCTCCGGCTGCGATCGTCGCTGTACGTTCTGCGCCATCCCGTCCTTCCGCGGCGCGTACGTGTCCCGGACGCCGGCCGAGATCGTGGCCGAGGCGCGGTGGCTGGCCGAGAACGGTGTCCGCGAGGCGTTCCTGGTCAGCGAGAACTCCTCGTCGTACGGCAAGGATCTGGGCGACATCCGGCTGCTGGAGCGGCTGCTCGGTGATCTGGCCGCGATCGACGGCCTGGACTGGGTGCGGGTGTCGTACCTGCAGCCGGCGGAGACCCGGCCGACCCTGGTCCAGGCGATGGCGTCGACCCCGGGCGTGGTGCCGTACTTCGATCTGTCCTTCCAGCACGCCTCCGGGCCGGTGCTGCGGCGGATGCGCCGGTTCGGCCAGGCCGAGACGTTCCTGGACCTGATCGCCTCGATCCGCGCGCTCGCCCCGCGGGCCGGGATCCGGAGCAACGTGATCTGCGGCTTCCCGGGCGAGACCGAGGAGGACGTGCAGATCCTGTCCGATTTCCTGGTCGCCGCCCGGCTGGACGCGATCGGCGTGTTCGGCTACTCCGACGAGGACGGGACCGAGGCGGCCGGTTTCGACCAGAAGGTGAGCGAGGACGAGATCGACGCCCGCCGCAACCACCTGACCGACCTGGCCGACGAGTTGGTGGCCGAGCGCGCCGAGGAACGGATCGGCGAGCCGGTCCGGGTGCTGATCGAGGAGATCGAGGACGGCGAGGTGATCGGCCGCGCCGAGCACCAGGGTCCCGAGGTGGACGGCTCGACCACAGTCCGGGGCCTGTCCGATCCGAAGCCGGGCGACCTCGTCGCGGCGACGGTGATCGGCACCGACGGTGTCGACCTGATCGCCGACGCCGACGGCCCTGATCGCCGAGGCGCCGAGGCCCGGCGTGACCGCTGAGCATCCGGCCGAACCCGCGGCGACCGTCTCGCCGTGGAACCTGCCGAACGCACTGACCGTGCTGCGGATCATCCTGGTCCCGATCTTCGCCTGGATGCTACTGGCGCATCCGGACGACCTGGTCTGGCGGATCGTCACCACCCTCGTCTTCGCCGCCGCGATCGGCACCGACTCGATCGACGGCCACCTGGCCCGGAAATACAACCTGATCACCAGCTTCGGCAAACTGGCCGATCCGATCGCGGACAAGGCGCTGACCGGGATGGCGTTCATCGGCTTGTCAATCATCGGCGAGCTGTGGTGGTGGGTGACCATCGTGATCTTGGTCCGCGAATGGGGGATCACGATCATGCGGTTCGTGATGCTGCGGTACGGCGTGATGGCGGCCGGCCGGGGCGGCAAGATCAAGACCGTGGTGCAGTCCGCCGCCCTGATCATCGCGCTGCTGCCGCTGCCCGGCTGGGCGCTGCCGATCTCCTGGACCGTGATGGGCGCAGCCCTGATCCTGACCGTGATCACCGGAGTCGACTACGTGCTGGAAGCCCGGCGCGTCCGCGCCGCCGGAAAGTCCCCGGCGTGACCGACCCGGCCGCTCGGGCGATCGCCCGGCTGACCGAGCTGGGCCAGACCCTGGCGACGGCCGAGTCGCTGACCGGTGGATCGATCGGAGCCCGGCTGACCGACGTGCCGGGCGCCTCGGCGGCCTACCGGGGCGGGCTGATCGTCTACGCGACCGAACTGAAAGCCGAGTTGGCCGGCGTGGCCACCGAGACCTTGGCCCGGGACGGCGCGGTGGCCGAGTCCACCGCCGGCGAACTGGCGGTCGGAGCGGCCCGCCGCTGCCGGGCCGACTGGGGACTGTCCGCCACCGGCGTGGCCGGACCCGACCGGCAGGAGGGCCATCCGGCCGGCACGGTGTTCGTCGGCCTGGCCCGGGCCGGCCGACCGATCGAGGTCCGTCGGCTCGGCCTGGCCGGGGACCGGGCCGAGATCCGGCGGCAGACCGTGGAGCACGCCCTGGCCCTGCTGCTCGACCACCTCGGCTGATTCCGGCCGGCGTGCCGGAGCGGGTTCAGGTGGCCAGCCCGATGGCGGCACGTGCGCGGTCGGACACCGGCTCCGCCACCTCCCGGGCCCGGTCGGCGCCGATTGCGAGGAGCCGGTCGAGTTCGCCGGGGTCGGCGATCAGCTCGTCGTGGCGGCGACGGACGGGTTCGAGCGCGTCGGTGATCGCCTCGGCGCAGGCCTGCTTGAGAGCTCCGTAGCGATCGAAGGAGTCGGCGACCCGGTCTGGGCTCCGCTCGGTGAGGACGGCAAGGATCTCGATGAGATTGGACAGGCCGGGCTTGCTCTCCGGCGCGTAGCGAACCTCGCCGTCGCTGTCGGTGACCGCGCGCCGGACCTTACGCAGCACCACCTCCGGGCTGTCGAGGATCCTGATGACGCCGGAAGTATCGTCCGCGGCCGACTTGCTCATCTTGGTCCCGGGGTCGGCCAGATCGAGTACCCGGGCGGCATGGTTGGGCAGGACCAGCCTGGGCACCACGAAGGTGTCGCCGTATTCGCCGTTGAATCGGATGGCGAGGTCGCGAGCCAGCTCGACGTGCTGCGACTGGTCGCCGCCGACCGGGACCTCCTGGGTGTCGTAGAGCAGGATGTCGGCGGCCATCAGGCAGGGGTAGGTGAAGAGGGCTGCTCGGGTGCCCGGTCGGTGTCCTTTCTCCTTGAACTGGATCATGCGTCGCAGCTCACCGACGTGGGCGGTGGCCTCGAGCAGGTAGCCGACCTCGACGTGGGCGCGAACCGCTGACTGCAGGAAGACCGTGGCACGGTCGGGATCGATCCCCGCGGCGAAGAACGTGGCCGCGGTGGAGCGGGACAGGTGCCGGAGCCGCTCCGGTGCCAGCGGAGTCGTCAGCGCGTGCAGATCGGCGACGAAGTAGAAGGCGTTGTCCTGACGCTGGGTGAAGCGACTGAAGGCGCCGAGATAGTTCCCGAGGGTCAGCCGGCCGGACGGCGTGATCCCGGACAGCTGTCGGGTCGTGGCGGGGGGCGGCGCGGTGGTGGACATTGATTCTCCTGGAATGGATCGGCTCCAGGCAGTCATGACATGACGAAGCCGCCCGGAGACGGGCGGCTTGGATTCGGACGCTGTACTCAGGCCGTCCCGTCAGGACGGCCACCAGAACCTGCGTTGGGCTTCGGTCACCTGCCGTACTGTACCGCTCGGTCTGGCCGGTCGACGCACCGTGATGCTTCCGGCTCTTCTCGGAATGCGAGCAGCCTGCGGAGTGTTGGGGTGTGGTGTGCGTGAGTTGTCGGACGGGGTAGGTAGAGTTTCGGGTATGCGACCGGAGGATTCGTTGAGACCAGTGCTGATGCGCGAGCTGATCGGCGAGTCCTTGCGTGAGGAGCGGGTCGCCCAGGGCAAGA
>CAVUZU010000014.1:0-11539 GCA_963746025.1 uncultured Actinomycetota bacterium | reverse complement strand
GGACGGGTCAGGCGATCCGCTCCAGCACCCAGTCGATGCAGGTGCATGAGGCGGCTGACGTCGTCGGGGTCGACGTTGGGATACATGCCGACCCGGAGCTGGTTGCGGCCGAGTTTGCGGTACGGCTCGGTGTCGACGACGCCGTTGGCCCGCAGCGCGCAGCGATCGCTGGCAGCGTCGACGCCGGTGAAGTCGATGGTGCCGACGACGGGCGAGCGGTGGGCGGGTTCGGCGACGAACGGAGTCGCGTACGGCGAGCCTCGGCCCAGTCGTAGAGCCGGCGTGGCGGACTCGGCGGTCCGGGCCGCCGCGAAGGCCAGGCCGCCATGGTCGTTCAGCCACCGCAGCTGGTCGGCGCAGCATGATCAACGTCGCGATCGCCGGGGTGTTGAGGGTCTGGTCCTTGAGCGAGTTGTCGATCGCGACGGCCAGGCTCAGGGTCTCCGGGATCCAGCGGTCGGTCGCGGCGATCTCCGCGGTCCGCTCCAGCGCGGCCGGCGACAGCAGCGCCAACCACAGCCCGCCGTCGGAGCCGAAGCTCTTCTGCGGCGCGAAGTAGTAGGCGTCGGTCGCCGCGATGTCGACCTGCGACGCCGCCGGCGGCCGAGGTGCCGTCGACGATCATCAGCGCGTCCGTCGTCGGCGCCCTCGATCCGCCGAACCGGCGCGATCGCGCCGGTCGAGGTCTCGTTGTGCGCCCAGGCGTAGGCGTCCACGCCCGGCGACCGCGGCCGGCAGCGCGATCGAGCCGGGCTCGGCGGTGGTCACGACCGGGTCGTCCAGGTGCGGCGCCGCGGTCGACGGCGGCCGCGAACTTGGCCGAGAACTCGCCGAAGCTGCGCGTGCGCGCTGCGGCGTCGATCAGGGAGACGACGGTCAGGTCCCAGAACAGCGTCGAGCCGCCGTTGCCGAGCACCACCTCATAGCCGTCCGGCAGCGGCGAACAGCTCGGCCAGCCCGGACCGCACCTCCGCGACCAGCTCCGCGGACCGGGGCCTGGCGGTGCGAGGTGCCGAGCAGGTCGGCCCGCTCGCCGGCCAGGCGCCTTGACCGACTCCGGTCGCACCTTGGCCGGGCCGGAGCCGAACCGGCCGTCGGCCGGGCAGCAGATCGGTGGGAATGCGGAGCTCGGTCACGTCCGCTGATTCTTCCACTCGGGACCGACCAGACCGAAGTGGGCCAGCACCCATCCGCCGCTGCGAGACTGGTCTCGTGTCAGACCAACCGAGCGGGCCGACCTCGCCGCCGAGCGCGTCGACTACGCGGGTGATCATCTTCTGGAGTCGGCGGCGCCGGCCGATCCGTACCGGCTGTTCGACCGCTGGCTCGCCGACGCCTTTGCGGCCAAGGAGACCGGGGCGCTGCCGGAGCCGACGGCGATGGTGATCGGTACGGTCGGCCGCCGGGCGGCCGCAGTCCCGGACGGTGCTGCTCAAGGAGGTCGACGCGGACGGCTTCGTCTTCTACTCCAACTACGACTCGGCCAAGGGTGCCGAGCTCGCGGCGGAGCCGCGGGATCTCGCTGCTCTTCGGCTGGTATGCGCTGCACCGCCAGGTCCGGGTCGAGGGTACGGCCGCGCGGGTGCCGCGGGCCGAGTCGGAGGCCTACTTCGCCACCCGGCCCCGCGGTTCACAGCTCGGTGCCTGGGCCTCGTCCCAGTCGAGCGAGATCACCCTGGAGGAGCTGCAGGAGTCGTACCGGCGCGCGGAGGAGCGGTTCGCCGACGCCGACGTGCCCTGCCCGCCGCACTGGGGCGGCTATCGGGTCACCCCGACCATGATCGAATTCTGGCAGGGCCAGCCGAGCCGGATGCACGATCGACTCCGCTACCTGCCCGACGGCACGTCCTGGACGATCACCCGATTGGCGCCGTGACCGTCGCGGTGGCCAACAGTGCGGGCCGGTCCTGGCCCGACCACGCGCCGGTCAGGTAGGACCCGGTCGCCGGGGTGGTGGCCGGTGCCGGCCGGCGGGCCAGCCGGAGCTCGACGGCGTCGCCCCGCAGCACGGCCCAGTCGCCGTCCGTCGCCGCGGCGGTGAATCCGGACAGCTCCGCCGGTCCGGTGATCCAGCCACCACCGGCGAGCCGGACGGTCGGCGGACGGGAGATCACCCGCTCGCCGTCCACGACGACCTGGGCCGATTGGCCGACTCCGGTCAGCGTCGTGGCGGCCAGCATCATCGCGAAGTCCGGATCGGCACAGCCGTCGTAGACCCAACGCCGCCCGAGGGCGCTGTGCTCCATGGTGCAGAGCAGGGCGTCGTCGGCGCCGTCGAGGGGCGCTCCGCGATAGCTGAGCGGCACCTGCAGCACGACGTCGCCACCGCGGACGAGATGGGTCTCGAGACCGACCTCACCGTGCGGATCGTCGAAGCGGTAGGCGCCGAGGAGTTCGAGGTCGCCGGTGATCCCGGTCGCCCACGGCTGTTGCGGAAGCCAGGCGGTGATGGCTTCGAGTTTCGTCGGGGCGAGGGACGCGGCATGCAGGAGGGCCATGGCCCCAGCATGCCGGAACGCCCGCCCCTCCCGACCAGGGGACCTCGCGGCCCTCTGCAAACGCGACTGTTCGCATTGAACGCGACCGTTCAAACGGTCGCGTTTGCGCCGAACGGTCGCGTTTGCGGTCGTCAGGTGGTCGGTTCGACGAGGTGGATCCAGGAGGTGGTGGTGGGGGATTCGGCGGTGAGGGGTAGGCGGGTGGTGGTCAGGGGGTGGGTGGCGCCGGTGGCCAGGTTCGTCGCCCGGTAGCGGAGGGCGGGATCGATCCCGGTGATCGGCAGCGACTCCGGGGTGGTGCCGCCGTCCAGCCGGAAGCCGAAGACCAGGTGCCGGTCGCCGAGGCTGAGCTGGAACACCGGCACCCGCTCACCGGCGCCGCCGCGGTGCGGCTGACCGGTCGACCGGCGCAGGGCCCCGTTCCGGACGAATGGGGCGACGACGTCCCGGAACAGCGCGACGTGCCAGCGCAGCCGATCGAGTTGAGCTTCACGCAGCTCGGGCAGCCGCAGGGACACCCCGAACCGGTGCAGCATCGCTGCCCGCAGGGTGGTGTCGAAGGCGTCCGAGTCGAGTGAGGCGAAGTCCAGTTGGGACTGCGGGTAGTCGTTGCGCCACTGCGACCAGGACCAGTGCAGGATCGCCGCCGGCGGCAGGATCAGGCTCGCGCCCCAGAGCACCTGCAGCGCGTGCTCCGTGTAGTCCGGATCGGACAGGAAGAAGCAGTGCACGTGCCGGGCCAGGCCGAGGTCGAGCCGCAGCCCGCCGGAGGAGCACGCCTCGACGATCACCTCGGGATGCCGCTCCCGGAACGCGTCCAAGATCGCGTACAGGCCCTCGTAGTGCCGGAACAGGCCGTCGCCGGCGCCGTGACCATGATCGACTCGGCTGCAGCCGGCGTCGGGATCGATGTTGAAGTCGATCTTGACCCACTCCGCACCGAAGTCCGTGACCGTCCGCTCCAGTGCCTCGGCGGCGAACGCGCGTCCGTCCGGTGAACCGAGGCAGACGTAGCCGAGGAAGCCCGGATCGTCGGGATCCAGCGAGACGGTCATCGTCCGGTAACCGGCGCCGGCGCGCTCCTCGTCGGCCCGCGCCACGATCGCCGGCTGGTCCCGGCGCACCCGGGCCGCGGCACCGATCGCCTCGAGCTCGATCCAGATCCCGGCCTTCGTCCCGCGATCCCGGATCCCGGATCCCAGCGCCGCCAGGCCACTCGGGAACCGGGCCGTGTTGACCCGGTCCCAGTCGCCGCGCTGTTGTTGCCAGTCGCTCCCCGCGTCGGCGTCGCCGAACCAGCCGGCGTCGACCGTGCTGACCTCGATCCCGAGCTCGGCCGCAAGCGCGGCGTTGTCCAGGATCACCTGCTCGGTCACCTCGGCGTCCTCGTACGGCCACCAATGGTTCCATTCGACCGGGACGGCGTCGGCGGCGGCGGAGCGTGGGATCCAGTGCGCGCCGACCGCGTCGGTCAGGGTGGTCGCCGCGTCCTCGAGGCTCGGACCGGACGCGATGATCACCGGCGGCGCGGTGACCCGCTCACCGGGCGCGAGCTCGGTGGCGAACCGCCAGGGCGAGATACCGGCGGCCAGCCGGTGATCACCGCCGACCTCGATCCGCCAGTTGCCACTCCAGGCCGGCGCGATGATCAACGCCTGGTCGTCGCGCTCCAGCCCGAGCCAGGGCGTCATCCCGTGCGACGAACGGCCGGAGCGGGTCTCGATCACCTGGGCCTGCCGGGTGTCGGACCGGACCGGGGCGAACTCGTCGCCCCAGGCCGAGCGGAACGCCAGCGTGCGCCAGGCCGGCCCGCTGAGCCGTCCGGCGAGCGGGTCCATCCGGGTGATCGTCACCGGTCGGTCGCCGTGGTTCGCCAGCTCCAGGGTCAGCTCCCACACCTCGCCGGCGCCGATCCGGCGGGCCGCCCAGTCGGCGTGCACTCGGGTACCGTCCAGGGTGCCGGTGGACTCGCCGGGCACGGTGCGGTCGTCCACGGTGACGGCGAACAGTTCCGATCGGTCCAGGTTCGTGGACAGGACGGTGGGGGTCATGGTGCTCCGATCGGAAGGGGAGTGATCAACGGCCGATGCCCGCGGCCAGCCCCTGCATCACATACCGGGAGGCGAAGACGAGCAACAGGATCGGCGGCAGGGCGGTGATCAGCAGGCCGGCCGAGACCAGCGGCTGATCGGTCAGATAGCGCTCGCCGATCTGGGCCAGCGCCGGGGTGAGCAGTCGCTTGTCGTCATCCGGCAGCAGGATGTAGGCGAACAGCAGTTCGTTCCACATGCCGAGGAACTGCAGCACCGCCAGCGTGGCGACGCCGGACGCACCGATCGGCAGCACCACCGAGAACAACGTCCGAAAGAAGCCGGCGCCATCGAGCCGGGCCGCCTCCAGCACGTCGTCCGGGATCGCCCGGAACGTCAACGACAGAAAGAAGACCGCGAACGGCAGCCCGGTGGCGAGGTAGACCAGAACCAGCCCGGGCAGGTCGCCGACCAGGCGTAGCCGGGACAACATCAGATAGATCGGGATGATCAACACCTGGCCCGGGATCAGCATCACCGAGACGAACGAGGCGTTGATCCAGCGCGCGCCCGGGACGTCCAGCTTGGCCAACGCATACCCGGCCGAAACGGCGAGCAGCAGTTCGAGCACGAGCGCGATGCCGACCACGATCAGGCTGTTCAGCGCGGCCCGGCCGGCGCCGTAGTTGTTGATCAGGACCAGGAAGTTCTGCAGCGTGAACTCCGCCGGCAGCCCGAAGGGGTTGCGCAGATAGTCGGTGTTGGTCCGGAAGGCCGACAGGGCCAGGAACACGATCGGGTACGCCACCGTCAACGCGACGACCACCAGCAACGCGAAGATCGGCCCGCGGATGCGCCGGCCCAGGGTGGCACTGGTCTCCGCCATCGTCACTCCTCCCCGGAGAGTCGGAAGAACTTGGCCTGGATCACCGTCAGCAGACCGATGAACACGAACAGCAGCACCGCCAGCGCGGCGCCGGAGCCGAGGTTGCTCGCGCTCGAGAACGCCTTCAGGAAGACCAGGTAGTCGACCGTCGTGGTGTCGTAACCGGGTCCGCCGGCGGTCATCACGAACACGAACCCGAACAGAGAACTGAAGGTGTAGAGCACGTTGATGATGAACACGAAGCCGAGCACCCGGCGGATGTTCGGCAGTGTGATGTGCCACAGGCGTCGCCACCAGCCGGCGCCGTCCAGGGCCGCCGCCTCGAACACCTCGGGCGAGATCGCCGTCAGGCCGCTGAGCAGCAGCAGACTCTGATAACCGAAGCCGGACCAGACCAGCGCCAGCACGATCACCGTGATCGCCGTGTTGCCGTTGATGAACGGGTCGATCCGCTGCCCGGTGGTCGCCTGGAGCAGCGCGTTCAGTGGGCCGTTGTAGCCGAAGATCGACTTGAACATGATGCCGACGACGGCCGCGGACAGCACGTTGGGCAGGAAGAACAGGATCCGGAAGAACCGCCAGCCGCGGATCCGTTCGAACAGCAGGACGGCGGTGATCAGCGACACGAAGATCACCAGCGGCACCGAGATCAGGAACTTGAGGTTGGTCACCAGCACCTGGCCGACCAGCGGATCGGTGATCAGGTCGACGTAGTTGTCCATCCCGATCCAGCGGAACGAGATGCCGTTGGACCGGTTGAACGAGAGGAAGAGCGCGAACAGCACCGGATAGATCATGAATCCGACCACGATCACCAACGCCGGCGCGACGGCCGCCAGACCGATCCATCGCTCCCGGGTCCGCCAGGGCATGGGACGGGCCAGGGTCACCGCTGCTCCAGCTCTTTTGCCCCCGCATCCTTCAGCTGTTTGACTGCGTCCTCGGGCGTCGTCGAGCCGATGAACGTGCTCGCGTTCACCTTGTAGAACAGATCGATCATGGCCTGCGGCATCACGTTGTCGTACGGGAAGACGACCGCGTCGGCGCCCTTCAGCGTCTCCGCCTCGGTCTTCAGCAGCGGGTTGGTGATCACCGACGAGTCGGCCCGCTTGCTGTTCGACGGCTCGACCTGGAACAGCTTGACGTAGGTGTCGATCTGCTCCGGTTCGGCCAGGAACCGCAGGAAGTCCTTGGCCAGCTCCTGCTTCTTGGAGTAGTTGGTGATCGAGACCGCGACGTTCGGACCGCCGGCGATCGCCGCCGGATAGCGCGAGCCGCGCAGCACCGGGATCGGGAAGACGCCGACGTCGTCGCCGAGGGCCTCGTGCAGCACGGTGTTGTCCCAGCCGCCACTGATCATGAAGATGCCCTTGCCCTGGATGAACCCGGACGCGGCGTCGCCGTTGCTGATGCTGCCCGCGTCCGGGTTGGTCAGCTTCCGGGAGAACAGCTGGGTGTAGGCCTGGTAGGCCTTCAGCATGGCCGGATCGTCCACCGGCACGGTGCGGTTGAACATATCGGTGAAGGCCGAGCTGCCGAGCTGCCCGCCGGCCAGTGCGGCGATCACCCAGGCGCCGACGTACCCCTCCTGATTGCCCATCCAGAACGGCGTCTTGCCGGCCTGCTTGGCCCGGTCGGCGGTGTCCAGCAGGTCTTCCCAGGTGGCCGGCGGGGTGCTCAGGTCCAGTCCCGCCTCGGCCGCCTTCAACTTGTTGTAGAAGACGTAGAAGTAGGAGCCGCCGCCGTATGGCAGGCCGAGCAGTTCGCCGTCCTCGGTGTAGCCCTTGCGGACCGTGTTCCAGCCGGCGAGGTCGGCCGTCGTCTCGTCGTCGAACGTCCCGTCGAGATCGAGCAGGAAGTCGGCGAACGAGGTGGTGTTGCCGCCGGTGTAGGCCGTCCGGATGTCGGGCCCGTTGCCGGCGATCGATGCGGCCTGGAACTGGGCCGAGTTCGCGCTGATGTCACCGGTGGTCTGGACGATCTCGACCGTGACACCGGGATGTTCCTTCTGGAACTGGTCCGCGGCCACATGAAGGAACGACTTCGCGGTGTCGACCTTGCCGTCGTCGGTGCTCTTGGTCAGCAGCCCGGCGTCCCAGATCAGCAGGTTGCCGGTCTTGTCCTCGGTGGTGCAGGCGGTGGTCAGGCCGATGATCAACACGGCGGAGGCCAGCGCCGCCGCGATCTTCCTGAAGTTCATGGGTGTCCTCGTGGTGTGCTGGGTGGTGGTGATCAGGCTGGCTGATCGGGTGATCAGAAGGTGGCGGTGAGACCCCCGTCGACGGCGAGCACCTGCCCGGTGACGTAGGAGTTGTCGGGGGAGACGAAGAACTCGGCGGCCGCGGCGACCTCCTCGGGCTGTGCCGGTCGGCCGAGCGGCAGCCGGCGGTGCTCGAGATAGATCGACCGGAACCAGTCGGTGTCGTACTCCTTGCTGCCGTCCGGCAGCCGGGCCATCGCGGTGTCGACGAAGCCGGGCGCCAGGGCGTTGACCAGGATGCCGCGGCCGGCCAGGTCGATCGCCAGGGCTCGGGTCGCGTTGATCAATCCGCCCTTGGACACCGCGTACGCCAGCGAGTCCTCGGCCGCCCGGAAGCCATGGATGGAGGCGATGTTGAGCACCCGTCCGGCCGGCGACGCCGCGAGCCGATCGGCCAGGGCCAAGGTCAGCCGGACCGCCGCGTCCAGGTTCACCGCCAGGACGTGCCGGTAGCGGTCCGGGTCGAACCGAGCGGTCGGCGTCGGGTCGATCACCCCGGCGGCGTTGATCAACACGTCGAGCCGGTCAGCCGGCCAGGCCCGGTCGGCCAGGTGCCGGAGGGTGTCGGCCAGGTGCCGGAGGGTGTCGGGATCCGCGAGGTCGAGGGCGCAGGCCTCGGCCGAGACGCCGTCCCGGCGCAGCGTGGCGACGGCCTCCGTCAGCGCGGCCTCGTCGACGTCGACGCAGATCACGGCGCAGCCCCGACGGCCGAGCCGGCCGGCGATCGCGGCGCCGATTCCGCGCGCGGCTCCGGTGACCAGGGCCGTCCTTGGATCCTGTGGCATCGTCGAGCTTCCGTCCCCTCGAATTCCTTTTCATCATACTTTATGGCAATCGACTCGGAGTCAAGGTGACCGTGCGAAGTCTCTTAGATACGATGTAAGTGCTCGACAGAGGGAGGGGCATGAAGACGCTGGCGTGGTCCCACGGCAGGGCCGAGGTCCGGCCGACCGCCGCGATGCTGGACCGGGTCGCCCTCCGCCTGCCCGGCGGCACCACCCGCCCGTTCGCGCGCGCTCCCTGGCTCGACGGGCCCGGCGTCGCAGTGGCCGGGACGGACCTGCCGGGTCACCTGAGGGTGCTGGCCGCCGAGTTCGCCGCGGTGCCGTTCGGCTCCGCCGGCCGCCCGGCCGAGGTGGCGCCGGCCTGGCGGGACCTGATCCCGGACCGGTCGCCGGAGCTGCCGCACGGGCCGTCCGCCGACGCCGACTGGTCGTTGCTCCAGCCCGCTCCCGACCGCGTCGACGGCCGGCTCGACTATCCCGTTGATCATGACATCGCCCGGCTGCGACGGACCTTCGCCGGCGACCCGGATCGGCCGGGACTCCGGCTGGGCTTGACGATCACGGCCCGCCGGGCGACCCGGGTCCCGATCGGACTGCATCCGAACTTCCGGTTGCCATCCGACCCCGGAGCGCTGCGGCTGAAGATCGACTTCACGGCCGGCTTCACCTATCCGGGCCGGGTCTGGCCCGGGATCGGTCCGACCACCGTCTGGAGTCCGTTCGACCGGCTGGACCGGGTGCCCGCCCGCGACGGCGGCACGATCGACCTGAGCCGGCTGCCGCTGGGCCCGCCGATCGAGGATGTGGTCCAGCTCTGCGGGGTGCAGGGTCCGGTCCGGCTGATCAACGACGACGAGCGGTACGAGCTGGAGCTCGACTGGGATCGATCGATCCTGCCGCATCTGCTGGTCTGGCTGTCCGACCGCGGCCTGCCCGACGCGCCCTGGCACGGTGCCTATCGCGGCCTCGGCGTGGAACCGATCGCCGCCGCCTTCGATCTCCCGCCGGCCGTGTCCGTCGCGGCGAATCCGCTCAGCGAGGCCGGGTTCCCGACTTCGGTCGCGCTGACGCCCGGCCGCGACACGGTGATCAACTACGGCCTCTCCGCCGAAACGAGAACAGGAACCCATGAAGATCGAATCCGTTGACTTCTTCTACGCCGCGATGCCGGAGATCACCCTCGACGCGGACGGCAGCCAGGACGCGCTGATCGTCCGGGTCGCCGCCGGCGGGCAGTTCGGCTGGGGCGAGTGCGAGGCGTCGCCGCTGGTCTCGATCGCCGCCTTCGTCACGCCGCGCTCGCACGGCGTGTGCCGGCCGGTCGCGGACTCGGTGCTCGGGCAACCGCTGGACGGGCCCGAGGACATCGGCCGGATCGCCGGGCTGGTGGCGCGGAACAGCATGGACCTGCTGCAGGCGCAGCACACCTTCTCCGGGATCGAGATCGCGCTCTGGGACCTGCTCGGCAAGGTGCGGGGCGAGCCGGTCTGGAAGCTGCTCGGCTACCCGCGGTCCTATCCCAAGCTGCCGTACGCCTCCATGCTGTTCGGTGCGACTCCCGAGGAGACCCTGCAGCGCGCGCGATCGGCCGCGGACCAGGGATTCCGGGCGATCAAGGTCGGCTGGAACGGCTTCGGCGAGGGCACCGCGGCGGCCGACTCCGACCAGCTGGCCGCAGCGCGGGAAGGGCTCGGCCCGGACGGTCGGCTGCTGGTCGACGCCGGACAGATCTGGGGTTCCGATCTCCAGGCCGCGCTGGATCGGCTGCCGGGCCTCGAGCAGGCGCGGGTGACCTGGATCGAGGAGCCGTTCCATCCACTGGACTACCCGTCGCACGCCGAGTTCGCCCGCCGCAGCCCGACTGTCTCCGTCGCGGGCGGGGAGAGCGCGCACGAGGTCCGGCTGGCCACCAACCTGATCGACTACGGCGGGATCCGGTTCGTCCAGATCGACACCGGTCGGATCGGCGGCATCGGCGCGGCCAAGACGGTGGCCGATCATGCCGTCGCGCGCGGGGTCACCTTCGTCAACCACACCTTCACCTCGCAGCTGGCGCTGTCGGCATCGCTGCAGCCCTTCGCCGGGCTGGCCGAGCACCGGCTGTGTGAGTACCCGGTCGAGCCCTCCCCGCTGGCCCAGGAGCTGACGTCGGGCCGACTGGCGATCGTCGACGGCGAGCTCACCGCGCCGGAGACGCCCGGTCTCGGCATCGAGGTGGATCTGGACGCGCTGGTACCGTACCTGCGACCGGTGCAGATCACAGTCGCCGGAAAGATCATCTTCGCAAGCGGGGGGTCGGATGGCTGATCGGGACACCGCCTCCGACGCGCCGGCCGGGTACGCGCTGCGCGGACGGCAGGGCCAGGTGATCGACGATCTCGGGCAGCAGATCGTCGGCGGCCGCTATCGTCCAGGTGAACTGCTGCCGCGGGAGCCGGACCTGATCACCGAGTACGAGGTCAGCCGGACCGTGATCCGCGAGGCGATGAAGGTGCTGGCGGCCAAGGGCCTGGTCGAGGTCCGGCCCAAGATCGGCACCCGGGTCCGCTCGGAGGAGCTGTGGAGCGTCTTCGACAGCGACATCCTGCGCTGGTACGAGGCCCAGGGTCGCGGCGAAGAGATCATGCGCGACCTGATCGAGATCCGCCAGTTGCTGGAGCCGTCCGCCGCCCGACTGGCCGCCGGCCGGGCCCAGATGGCCGACCTGCGCCGGCTCGAGCTGGCCGCCCGGCGGATGCTGGACCAGGCCCATGATCATCTCGGCTACGCCGCCGCCGACGTCGAGTTCCACATGGCGGTCTACGCCGCCTCGCACAACGCCCTGTTGCAGCGGTTCGGCCGGCTGGTGGCCGACTTCATGCGGCTCACCTTCGACGTGCAGCAGCGGGTCCGGGCCGGTGGCTCGGACGGAGCGGTCGACTTCACCGACGACGCTGCGACGCACGCCGCCGTCTATCAGGCGATCACCCGCGGCGACGCCGAGGCCGCCGGTGAGGCCATGCTGGTCGTCGTCCTGGAAGGAAAACGGGCGCTGATCACGGCCATCTCGGCGCAGGTCGAACCATGATCACGCCTGGTCG
>CAVUZU010000013.1:0-191285 GCA_963746025.1 uncultured Actinomycetota bacterium | reverse complement strand
CTGACAAGTCGGCTGGGATCAGCCGAGTACGACCTCGACGCGTTGGAATTCCTTGAGTTCGGTGTAGCCGGTGGTGGCCATCGCGCGGCGCAGGGCGCCGACCAGGTTCATCGTGCCGTCGGGGACGGTGGACGGGCCGAGCAGGATCTGCTCCAGCGTGCCGACCGTGTCGAACCTCGCCCGCTCGCCGCGCGGCAACTGCTGATGCCAGGCCTCGGCGCCCCAGTGGTAGCCGCGGCCGGGAGCCTCCTCGGCCTTGGCCAGCGGGGAGCCGACCATCACCGCGTCGGCGCCGCAGGCGATCGCCTTCGCGATGTCGCCGGACCGGCCGACCGAGCCGTCGGCGATCACGTGCACATAGCGGCCGCCGGACTCGTCCAGGTAGTCCCGCCGGGCCTCGGCGACGTCCGAGGTCGCCGACGCCATCGGTACGGCGATGCCGAGCACCGACCGGGTGGTGTAGGCGGCGCCGCCGCCGAAGCCGACCAGTACGCCGGCCGCGCCGGTCCGCATCAGGTGCAGCGCCGAGTGATAGGTGGCGCAGCCGCCGACGATCACCGGCACATCCAGCTCGTAGATGAACTGCTTGAGGTTCAGCGGCTGACTGGTGGTCGAGACGTGCTCCGCGGAGACGGTGGTGCCCCGGATGACGAAGTAGTCGACGCCGGACTCGACCACGGCCTTGGCGTACTCGGCGGTGTTCTGCGGTGACAGCGCGCCCGCCGCCGGCACCCCGGCCTCCTTGATCTCGGCCACCCGGGCCAAGATCAACTCCTGCTTGATCTCGGCGGCGTAGATCTCCTGCATCCGCCGGGTGGCGGCGATCGGGTCGGTGATCGACGCGATCTCCTCCAGCAGCGGCTCCGGATCGTCGTACCGGGTCCACAGGCCTTCGAGGTTGAGCACCCCGAGCCCGCCCATCCGGCCGACCGCGATCGCGGTCGCCGGCGACATGATCGAATCCATCGGCGCCGCGATCAGCGGGTGCTCGAACGTGTAGGCGTCGATCCGCCAGTTCAGCGACACCTCTTCCTCGCCCCGGGTGCGGCGGGACGGGACGATGGCGATGTCGTCGAAGGCGTACGCCTGCTCGGCACGCTTGCTACGACCGATGTCGATCATGAAACCTCATCCGTTCCTGGGGTGGGGCCGAAACAGTCGATGAGCCTATTTGCCGGAGTAGTTCGGCGCCTCGACGGTCATCTGGATGTCGTGCGGATGGGACTCGCGCAGGCCGGAGGAGGTGATCCGGACGAACTTGCCGCGCTGCTGCAGTTCCGGCACCGTCTGGGCGCCGACATACCACATCGACTGCCGCAGCCCGCCGACCAGCTGGTACGCCACCGCCGACAGCGGACCGCGGTAGGGCACCTGGCCCTCGATCCCCTCCGCGATCAGATGATCATCGGAATTGGCGTCGGTCTGGAAATACCGGTCCCGCGAGTACGACCGCGACCGGCCCCGGCTGGCCATCGCACCGAGCGACCCCATCCCGCGATAGGTCTTGTATTGCTTGCCGTTGACGAAGATCAGATCGCCCGGGCTCTCGTCGCAGCCGGCCAGCAGCGAGCCGAGCATCACCGTGTCCGCGCCGGCGACCAGCGCCTTGGCGATGTCGCCGGAATACTGCAGCCCGCCGTCGCCGATCACCGGCACATCGGCCGGCTTGCAAGCCCGGGACGCGTTGTAGATCGCGCTCACCTGCGGCACCCCGACCCCGGACACCACCCGGGTGGTGCAGATCGAGCCCGGACCGACGCCGACCTTGACCCCGTCCGCGCCGGCATCGACCAGCGCCTTCGCGCCGTCGTAGGAGGCGACGTTGCCGCCGACCACGTCGACCCCGGCGGCGGCCCGCTCGGCCTTCAGCCGGCGCACCATGTCGATCACGCCGTGCGAATGGCCGTGCGCGGTGTCGACGATCAACAGGTCGACACCCTCCTCGATCAGCGCCATCGCCCGCTTCCAGGCATCGCCGTAGAAGCCGACCGCGGCGGCGACCCGCAACCGCCCTTGATCATCTTTGGAGGCGTTCGGGAACTGGTCGGACTTGACGAAGTCCTTCAGCGTGATCAAGCCCCGCAGCCGGCCCTGGACGTCGACCAGCGGCAGCTTCTCGATCTTGTTCTGGGCCAGCAGCTTCATCGCCTCGTCGCCCTTGATCCCGACGTGCCCGGTGATCAGCGGCATCTTCGTCATCACGTCGCCGACCAGCCGGGTCGGGTCGGTCTCGAACCGCATGTCCCGGTTGGTGACGATGCCGAGCAGCTTCAGGTCGGCGTCGACGACCGGCACGCCGGAGATGTGATACCGGCCGCACATCGCGTCGGCCTCACCGATCGTCGCGTCCGGGGAGATGGTGATCGGCTCGTCGACCATCCCGGCCTCGGACCGTTTGACCACGTCGACCTGGTGCGCCTGGTCCTCGATCGACAGGTTCCGGTGGATCACGCCGAGACCGCCCTGGCGGGCGATCGCCACCGCCATCCGGGCCTCGGTGACGGTATCCATCGGCGAGGACAGCAACGGCACCTTGATCGAGATTCGTCGCGACACCCGCGACGTCGTATCGGCTTCGGCCGGGTTGACGTCGCTGAGTCCGGGTTGCAACAAGACGTCGTCGAAGGTCAGACCGAGCGTGTTGAACGGATTCGGAACGCCGGCCGCCGTCAGATCACCGGGGGGCTGGGACACGAGACACCTTTCGCGCGCAGTGAAGCCCTCATGCTAGTGCTCCGGCGCGGGAGTCCGTAATCCGCGTCGTTCTGTGGGCTCGTCGCCGGCGGAGCCGGCACGAATCCGGCCAACTGAGCGTCGCCGGGCCGAAATCGGCCGGTTGGCAATTTGTGGCAATCGTTTGTCGTCTGTTGCCAGTTGTGCTTGCCTACGGATCGTGACCGACGATCGGAACGACCGTCCGGCAACCATCGGCGATGTCGCCGCGGCGGCCGGAGTCGCCGCGTCCACCGTGTCGCGGGCCCTGAACAACCCGGGCCGGGTCAACGCCCGGACCCGGGAACGGATCGAGCGCATCGCCGCGGACCTGAACTACGTGCCGAGCACCCAGGCCCGGGCCCTCTCCTCCGGCCGGACCCGGACCGTCGCGCTGCTGGTCCCCGACATCACCAACCCGTTCTACTTCGACCTGATCCGCGGCACCCAGCACCAGTTGAAGGCGTCCGGCTACACCCAGTTGCTGGTCGACACCGAGGAGTCGGCCGACGTCGAGGCGGAGGCGCTGGACCGGCTGCGGACCGCCACCGACGGCGTCATCCTGACCGCGTCCCGGCTGACCGACGAGCAGATCCTGGCCACCCACCGGACCCGGCCGGTGGTCACCATCAACCGCAACGCCGGCACCGTGCCGACCGTGGTGATCGACACCCCGACGGCGCTGCGGCAGGCGGTCGATCACCTGCTGTCGTTGGGACATCGCCGGCTGGCCTACCTCGGCGGGCCGCTCAATTCCTTCTCCAACGGGCTGCGCTGGAAGACCCTGTCCGAGGAGATGGAGGCCCGGCCGGAGTTGGAGATCATCCGGCTGGGGCCGTTTGCGCCGACCACGACGTCCGGCGGTCCGGCAGTCGATGCCGCGTTGAACGCGGGGGCGACGGCCTGCATCGCCTACAACGACCTGATCGCCATCGGCATGCTGGAACGCTGCCGCGGCCGTGGCATCGCGGTGCCGAGCGAGCTGAGCATCGTCGGCTGTGACGACATCTTCGGTGCCTCGTTCTGCCATCCGCCGTTGACCACCTGCACCGCGCCGATCGAACGGGTCGGCCAGGTCGCGACCACCATGCTGCTGTCCCAGATCAGCCCCGGCCTGATCGGCGCGCACGGCAACGGTGCTCGGCCGAGCCGGCGCCATCTGACCCTCGTGCCGACCCACCTGACCATCCGCGACTCCACCGGTCCCGCCGCCCGGGTCGGTGCCGAGGCCGCGGCCGCACCCAACAGCTAAGGAACCCGCGTGACCGACATCGCCACCCCGACCCTTCAGCTGGACCCGGACCGCCTGTTCCCGATCGATCCCGGCGTCCGCGCGCTGGCCCGTGAGCTGTACGAGCCGGTCGCCGACGCGCCGATTTATTCGCCGCACGGCCACGTCGACCCCGGCCTGCTGCTGGCCAACGAACCGTTCGGTGATCCGGCCGAGTTGTTGATCACTCCCGATCACTACGTGCTGCGGTTGCTGCACGCGGTCGGCGTCAGCCTCGGTGATCTTGGTCGGCCACGGCTGGACGGCGGGCCGGAGTCGGTGCCGGACGGCCGGGAGGTCTGGCGGACCCTCTGCCGGAATTGGCACGTCTTCGCCGGCACCCCGGTCCGCTACTGGCTGGAATCGCAGCTGGTCGAGATCTTCGGGCTCACCGTCCGGCCGAGCGAGGCGACCGCCGATCTGCTGTACGACCAGCTGTCGGACCTGTTGCAGGCCGACGAATTCCGGCCCCGGCCGCTGTTCGACCGGTTCAAGATCAAAGTGCTGGCTACCACCGACGACCCGGCCGATGATCTTGCCGCGCACCGGGCGCTGGCCGCCGACCCGACCTTCCACGGCCGGGTGCTGCCGACCTTCCGGGCCGACGCCTATCTCGATCCGTCGGCCGCCGGCTGGGCCGACCGGTTGCGCCGGCTGACCGAGGCCGCGGGGACCGCGACCGACAGCTATGCCGGCCTGATCGAGGCGTTGCGGGCCCGCCGCCGCTACTTCGCCGAGCACGGCTGCACCGCGACCGACACCAGCCCGGCCGACACCTGGGGCGTGCCGCTGCCCGACGCCGAAGCGGAACGGATCCACACCGCCGGCCTGGCCGGCACGGTGAGTGCCGCCGACGCGGTCGCGTACCGGCGCAATCTGTTCTACCAACTGGCCGCGATGTCGGCCGACGACGGGCTGGTGATGCAGTTGCACCCGGGCGTGCACCGCAGCCATCATGCGCCGTCACTGGCCGCCTACGGGTCGGACGCCGGTCATGATCTTCCCGCGGTCGGTGGCTACACCGAGCCGATGCGCCGGATCCTGAACGACTTCGGCACCGAACCGACCTTCCGGCTGGTGCTGTTCACCGTCGACGAGACGACGTTCTCCCGGGAGATCGCGCCGCTGGCCGGCTTCTATCCGAGCGTCTACGCCGGTGCCCCGTGGTGGTTCCTGGACACGCCGTCGGCGATCGGCCGCTACCGGGCCGCGGTGACCGACAGCACCGGCTTCTACAAGACCTCCGGCTTCATCGACGACACCCGGGCCTTCCTCTCCATCCCGGCCCGGCACGACATGTCCCGGCGCACCGATGCCGCGTTCCTGGCCGGCCTGGTCGCCACCCACCAACTGGAGCCGGCCGAGGCGCAGGCGATCGCGCGGGACCTGGTCAGCACGATCCCGATCGACGTGTTCCGGCTGCCGACCGAATAATCACTCCGTAGGGCACGGCGGTGCGCTTTAGAGTCGGCCGCTTTGGAGCTGCAGTTCTTCACCGACCCGGCCGAGTTCCTGGCAGTCGCCAGTCCGGTGCTGGCCGCCGACCCGGTGATCGGCAGTGTGGTGGCCACGATCAGTGAGCGGGCCGTCCGGGAGCGGGCCGACGGTGTGCCCGAGCCGGACTGGCCGCGCTGGTGGGCCGTGATCACCGACGGCGGCGCGGTGATCGGCGTGGCCATGCGGACCGCACCACGGCCGCCGTACCCGATGTTCGTGCTGCCGATGCCGGACGCCGCGGCGCGGCTGCTGGCGACCACGCTGCGGGATCGCGGCGAGCATCCCGGGGGCTGCAACGGCGCGCTGCCGGCGGCCCGGATCCTGGCTGAGGAGTCGGTCCGGCTCTGGGGCGGATCGTCCGAGGTGGAGCAGCACAGCCGGTTGTTCGAATGCCGCGCCGTGACCCGGCCGGCGGCCGTCCCGGGCACGCTTCGGCAGGCCGAGGCGGCAGACTTCGAGTTGGTCCTGGACTGGCACGACGCTTTCCACCGGGAAGCCGCCGAGCAGGCCGGGCGGGAGCCGGGCCTCGATCTCGGGCCCGACGCCGACGGTGTCCGCCGCGGCATCGCGGCCGGCAAGGTCTGGCTCTTCGTCGACCCGGACGGCTCGCCGGTCCATCTGTCCGGGGTCAATCCGCCGGCGTTCGGGGTGAGCCGGATCGGCCCGGTCTACACGCCGAAGCCGCATCGTGGTCGCGGGATCGCGTCGCACGTGGTCGCCGAGTTGACCGCCCGCGGCCTGGCGGCCGGGACCCGGATGTGCCTGTTCACCGATCAGGCGAACCCGGTCTCGAACAAGGTCTACGAGGCGATCGGCTATCGCCCGGTGGTCGACATGGCGAACCTGATCATCACCGACGATCTTGGTCAGCAGTCCTCGCGGCGATCCGAGACGTCGACCTCGAGCTCGAAGACGAGCGGTTGTCCGGCCAACTGATCACGGGCCCGGCGACAGAGGGCGGCGCGGTCGCGTTCGGCCTCGCCGATCAGCGTGAGACTGTTCGACCCGTCCGACATGCTGAGCTCGCCGGCTTCGGGGATCCGCGCCACGGCTTGTAGCGCACGGGCCGTCCGGTCGGCGTCAGTGATCGATCGGCCGTAGATCAGCCAGTCACGAGCACCTTGGTGCTGAGTGACCGAGAGGGAGTTGACCGCGGAGGGCGCCCCCGGCCCGATCGCCGCGAGTCCCAGGATGATGGCTCGCGCGGCCGCCGGCCGCCCCTCCGGTCCGTCGGTCAGGATGTCGATCCGGACCGCTGGTTGCTGATCCGGGCTCCGGTCGATCGGATCCCGGCCCGGGACCGGATAGAGGTCGATCCGGACGACGCCGGCGGTGTCGACCCGACCGGCTGCCGCCAGCACATCGGCCGCGGCCGGCCTCAGGAAGACGTTCGTCTGCAAGACCGCGCGGCCGCTGCGGACCAGCCAGCCGGCGCCGCTGTAGGCGCGGAGCTCGATCAGGGTGGCGAGGACAGCCCGGACCTCCGCCGGCGAGCTGTCCGGGTCGAGTTCCAGCACCTTGCCCGGGACGTGACTACTGGCGATCCCAGGCAGCGCGCGGAGATCCTGCTCGAGCCGGCCCTGCCGCACGGCCCGGACCAGGACGACCGACGTGATCACCAGCGCGATGATCACCACGGCGGCGATCAGCCCGATCACGATCCGCCGATCCCGCAGCCGGAGGTCGGGCTGATCGGCCGTGACGGCATCCGGGCGTCGACGGCGGATCGGCCAGGTCGCACCCGCCTCGTCCGGGTAGGGCGGCCGGACGGACGCCGCCGCAAGGTCCATCGCGTCGGCGGCGGAGATCGGGATGATCAACTCCTGCCCGGCGGCGAGCGGGTCGTCGGCATCGCCCACGACACCCCGGTTCGCGACGGTGATCATCCGCCACTGCTCCGGATCGCCGTAATAGCGCTGGGCGAGGGACCGCAGCTCGTCGCCCGCAACGACTCGATGGGTCGGCATGTCCTCCTCGCAATGACTCGGCCCGGCTCCCGGCACCCTGGTGTCGTGTCGACAATAGCCCACCACGAGGCCGCGACCTTGCCGGCAGAACGGGCGCGGACTAGGCACGATTGTGCCCAGGGCGAGATTGAGGACCGTCCGTCCAGCGCGTCAAGGGTACCGGCGGTGTTGATCTTGTCGGCTCGTCACGATCTCGAGCCACCCGCTGATCTCGAGGCCGATTTCGGCGGGCTGGGCACTACGCGACTCGAAATCGTGACAAGTGGCCCCGCGCCGGGTGCCGTTTGGTCGTACGGGCTGATCGGCGCAAGATCCGGCGGGCCGAATCCGGCGAATCGTCGGCGGCGCCGGAGCCGGCGACTTACCGTGGCTGGATGACGACGACGTCACCCGGCTTCCGGCGCTCCGGAAGTCGATCATGAGCACCGGCGGGGCGCTGCCGGACAGCTGTCCGATCGGCTGGCAGCCGAACGCCCTGGCACCGGTGTTCTTCGGCGCCCGCAGTCTCGGCCCGGCCGACGGCGCGCCGGTGCCGCTGCGGATCTTCTTCCCGAGTCTCGACGGCGCGGTCGAGAGCGCTCCGATCCTTGCCGGTTGCGGCCGTTATCCCTTGATCATCTTCTGTCACGGGCACTGCATCGGCGATCTCGATCACTATCGCCGTTGGTTCCGGTTGCCGGCGCAGCTCGCCCGGAGCGGGTACGTCGTCGTGGTGCCCCGGCTGGCCGGCATCTCGGGTGGCCAGAGCCCGTCCGTCGCCGCTCATCCCGACCTGGCCACCCTGCACGCGGTCGCGGACTGGGCCCGGTCCGGCTGGGAGCACGCCGGCGTGCTGCTGCCGCCGCCGGCCACCGGGCTGGCCGGGCACAGCTTCGGCGCGATGCTCGCGGCCCGCTTCGCGACCACCCGGCCGGTCGCCGGGTACGCCGGCCTGAGCGGCGGTTGGGGCGACTGGTTCGGCGACGCGCCGAAACCGCTGCCGCTGCTCGACCTGCCGACGCTGCTGGTCTGGGGTGGGGCGGGCGACCTGTTCACCCAGCTGTCCGACGCCGAGTGGAACCAGTTGCGCCGGCCGCGGCACCGGGTGATCTTCGCCGAGGGCGAGCACTGGGACTACCTGAAGGGTGTCGCCGTACCGTGCCGGCACAGCACCGGAGCCTGTCCGCACCTCGGCCCCGCGGTCGACGATCTGGTGACCATGTTCTTCGGCAAGTACCTGCCGCCGGAGTTCGGCGACGGGCTGCCCGGCCGGGTGCCGACCAGCCTGGCACCGCCGCCGCTGGACCTCACCCCGGAGCAGGAGTTCTTCGCCGGCGGTTTCCTGAACGGTTGGGACTCGCTGTCCGGGCATTCCGCCTGCGCCGCCGGGGTGTCCGCGGTCACCGAACTGCTGGTGGCCAATCGGCGGACCAAGGAGACCCACTCGTTGGAGCGGCCGTGCCAGTTCGTCCGGCTGATCGGCGAGCGCAACCGGCAGGTGGTCGGCACCCGGCCGACCGGCTACCACTGGTGCGACTTCTGCTTCCCCCGCCGGGCCGACGGCTGATCACCCTCGCCGCAACCCGGACCGTCAGCAGGGGCGCGGCGGTGCCGGAGTGCTGCCGGCTTCGGTGATCCGGACGGTCAGGTCGAGGTCGCCGTGGCCGGCGAGAATTCGGCCGGCTGCCCGACAGGCGCTCTCGGCCGCCGGCTGGTCGACCGCACGAAGTCGTACCTGGTGCCGATCGCCGATCGACGCCTGATCAAGGTCTTGCACCCGAGTCAGCGCGGCCAGAAACGCGTCGGTCTCGTCCGGCCGACCCAGCGCGGCCTGATCGACCGAGACCGACACCGCGCCGCTGACGGCCAGCAGACTGACCGGTGGCACGGTGTCGGCGGCCAGATCCTCCACCATCGCCCGGGCGAGCGGCAACGTGCGGTCCGGTCGGTGCGGCTCGGCGTGGACCGACGTGCTGTAGCCGGAGACGATGATCTGCCGGGCGTCGGGCAGGTTGGTCCGGCCGAGTCGGTTGAAGACGTCCACCACATCCTGATAGACGGCCTCGTCGACCGCGCCCGGCCGGTCCTGGGAGGTCAGCTGTGCCGGGCCGAGCGCCAGGGTCCAGACCTCGGTGAACTCACGGACCCGATGAAAGACCTCCCGCGTTTGGACCCGAGTGATCCGCCGATCGAGCTCGACCCGGCGGTCCGCCTCATCCACCCGGATCACACCGGGCAGGTCGCGTACCAACACCGCTCGGCCACGATCCACGAAATACATGACCACGACAACGACACCGCCGAGGAGGAGCACCACCACGAACACCAGAACCCGGGTCGGAACCGCCTTGATCAGGTCCAGCAGGGCGGTCCGACCGGGCCACGCATCGGTCGGACCGCTCGCCGTCTCCCGAATCTTCCGCAGCGCCGGCCGGGCCGGCTCGAAGCGGCGCACCGGCCCCGGCGGCTCATCCGGCTCATCGGCATCGGCATCGGCATCGGCATCGGCATCGGCATCGGCATCGGCATCGGCATCGGCATCGGGGATGATCAACACCTCGCCGGCGATGAGCCGGGTCCGCCCGGCCAGTTGCTCGCGGTTGGCTCGCGCGATCAGGGTCCAGCGGGCCGGATCGCCGAGCCGCGTCGCGGCGATCGCCTCAAGATCATCGCCGGCTGCCACCTGATGGGTTCGGCGATCATCGGATCGCGCACCCGAGTCGCCAGATCCCACAGTGCGCTCCCTTGTCAGCTCGGCATCAGCGCCGACCCTAACCGGATTAGGGATCACTCGCAGGGTTGTACGGTGGGCTCGGCCTCCGGCTCGGACTCGGACCCGAACGACACCGTCAGCTCAACGTCCGCGCGCTCGCCGAGGGCCTCGCGGGCCGCGGCGCAGGTGGATTCGGCGGCGGCTTCGGCGCGGGCGGTGACCCGCGCCTTGAGCCGCTCGTCCAGCACGGCCTGCGACAGGTCCGGCACCCGCTCCAGCAACGCCAACACGGCGTCGGTGTCGGCCGGCCGACGCAGCGCGGCCTGCCCGACGGTCACCGTCGGGTCGCTGCGCACCGTGAGCCGACGGGCCGGCACGTCGGTGTCGGCGCTCAGGGCGGTGACTGCCGCCCGCGCGAACGGAATGACCTCGCTCGGCCGGGTGGGCTCGGCGGTGATCGACTGCACGTACGGGTCGACGGTGATCACCGCGGGCTCGGCCAACCGGGCGGTGCCGAGCCGGTGCAGCAGGTCGGCCGCGGCCTGCGGATCGGCCAACTCGGAGCCCGGCGCCGTCGTCAGCCTGACCGGGCCGAGCAGCAGGGTCCACGGCTCGGCCAGGCCCCGGGCCCGGCCCAGCACCTCGCGGGCTTCGGCGGGCGTGATCATGGAACTCAGCTCGACCTGGTGCGTGATCCCGTCCACCCGGACCACCCCGGGGAGGCCGTCCAGCGCGGTTGTCCGGCTGCTCACGATCGCGAAGGCGATGACTGCGATCAGTGCGGCCACGAGACAGAACACGATCAGTCGGTGCACGCCGTAGCGCCGGCCCAGGAGCAGGTCCCGCGCGCTGGGGCGGGACTGCGCGGACCCGGCCGGTGCGCCCGCATCGCCTGGATTCATCTGGCCTTCCGGCTCGCCCGACAGGTGCGCCGCCCCCGGGACGCGGGGCCGACCCTACTCAACGGCCGGGTCAACCGACCGCGCCGGTCCGCGGTCGGGGAGGCCGGTGATCACCGGCTGCGGCCGGCATCGAGTTGACCGCGGACCGCCCCAGGCGGGAACTCGGTGCTGGAGATGCTGACGTAGTAGTTCTGCGGGGCGTCGTTGATCCGTTCGACCACCGCCTTGTCCTGCCCCTCGGCCCGGCCGGACAGTCCGGTGAGATTGTCCGGCAGTGGGGACTCGAAGAGTTCGCGGGTCGTCGGCCGGCCGACGATCATGGTCGGTGCCTGACGTGTCGGCCGACTCCTCGACGGTTTCAGGACAGGTGCTCGGCGAGCAGGTTCCGGTGGGCGACGACCGCCCGGTCGTGTAGCTCTCGACCCTTCTCGGTGAGCCCGACCAGCAGCGCCCGGCGGTCGTCGTCACAGGTCTTCCGGTGCACCAGGTCGGCCTTGTGCAGCCGGTCGACGACCCGGGACAGCGCACTCTGGGTCATCGAGGTGAGCTGGCTCAGGTCCTTCATCCGGCACGGTTGATCCGGGTCCTGCGACTCGTAGACCAGATCCAGCACCTCGAACTCGCTCAGCCCGATGCCGAACTCGTGGGTCAGTTCGCGGTCGATCGCCATCGAGGTCCGCAGGTAGGTGCCCTGCAACTCGCGCCATTGCTCGACCAATTGAGTCTCGACGACTCCGCTCATGTGCACAGTCTTATCATGCGGACGTACAAAATGCAAAGGCATATGTTGCTTGCGCATTGAATGCACAGGCATATATCTTCTGGACGTGACTTCAATCGATACCGCCGCGGCGCACACCGCGGACTCCACGAAGTGGAACCGCCGCCGCTGGATCCTGCTGCTGACGGTCAGCATCGTCCTGGCGCTGGACGGACTGGACGTCTCCATGGTCGGTGTCGCGCTGCCCTCCATCGGCCACGAGTTGGGCCTCGACACCGCGGCCCTGCAATGGATCGTCTCGGGCTATGTGCTCGGCTACGGCAGCCTGCTGCTGCTCGGCGGCCGGCTGGCCGATCTGCTCGGCCGGCGACGGATCTTCCTGATCGCGCTGGCCGTCTTCGCGCTGGCCTCGCTGATCGGAGGCCTGGTCTCCGATCCGTCCCTGGTGATCGCGATGCGCTTCATCAAGGGGGTGGCCGCGGCCTTCACGGCGCCGACCGGCTTCTCCATCATTACCACCAACTTCGCCGAGGGCCGGGCCCGGAACAAGGCGATCTCGATCTTCTCCACCTTCGGCGCCTCGGGCTTCTCGCTCGGCCTGATCGTCGGCGGGCTGATGACCACCGTCAGCTGGCGTTGGACCTTCCTGTTCTCGGTGCCGTTCGCGGTGGCCGCGGTGATCATGGGCCTGCTCTTCGTGCCGAAGGACAAGCCGGAGACCGGCAGCGGTCATGATCTGGCCGGCGCGATCACCCTGCCGATCGGCATGCTGATCTTGGTCTACACGCTGGTCTCGGCACCGGAGGTCGGCTGGACCGACCTGCGCACCATCGGCGGCTTCGTGCTGGCGGGGCTGATCCTGGCCGCCTTCGGGGTGATCGAGACCAGAGCCAAGCATCCGTTGATCAGATTCGGCATCCTCAAGCAGGGTTGGGTGGCCCGGGCCAACCTGAGCATCGTCGCGCTCTTCGGCTCGTACCTGAGCTTCCAGTTCATCGTCACCCTGTATCTGCAGTCGGTGCTCGGCTGGCAACCGTTGTCGATGGCCCTGGCTCTGTTGCCGGCCGGCCTGCTGGTGGCCTTCACGGCGCCGTTCGCGGACCGGTTCATCGACCGGATCGGCGCCCGGAAGCTGATCATGGTCGGGCTGGGCGCACTGGCCCTGGGCTACGTCCTGTTCCTGCGGGTCGGGACCACCCCGAACTACGTGCTGGACATCCTGCCGTCGGTGATCTTGCTCGGCGTCGGCTTCGCCCTCGGCTTCCCGTCGATCAACGTGCAGGCCACGTCCGGGATCAAGAACTCCGAGCAGGGCCTCGCGGCCGGGTTGCTGCAGACCAGCACCCAGGTCGGCGCCGCCCTGGTGCTGGCCGTGACCACCGCCCTGGTGGTCGGCGGCGGGCACGGTGCCACGGCCGGGACAGCGACTCCGCAGCAGATGCTGGAACAGTTTCGACCCGGCCTGTTCCTGGCTCTGGCGGTCGCCGCCGCCGGCCTGGTGATCGCGGTGCTGCCCAAGCGGGCCGGCCGCGAGGACGTACCGGAGTTGACCGTGGACCCCGAACCGGAACCGGAACGGGTGCCCGCCGGAGTCTGATCATCGCCGGTAGTTCGCTGAGCATGCCCGATGGGGACGTTTGGGTGTTCGTTCCCTGAGCTTGTCGAAGGGCCAAGATCATCAGGCCTGCCCTTCGACAGGCTCAGGGAGCGATACCCCCAAACGTCCCCATCACTGCTCGTCGCAGGTCATCATGATCATCAGCCGGCGACGATCACCGGTTCGGCGGGCGGGCCGTCGGTCAGCAAGTCGGACAGCAGCTCCGGCAGGCCGGCGGGGCGGAGGCAGTCGGAGGTGGCGCGCAACTCCGGGACGGTCCACCAGCGGTGGCCGTCGATCGCCGCGCGTTCCAGCGGCTCGAAGCGCGAGGTGTCGATCTCGAAGGCGGGGACGCGGAGGAAGAAGTAGCGCTGCAGATTGCGGTAGGTGATGCAGTCCCGGGCCGAGGTCCAGGGGCGGCCGTGCCACACCTCCGGCCCGAGCCGCTCCGGCTCGACGGTCAGCCCGGTCTCCTCCCACAGCTCGCGTACCGCCGCCTCGGCGTAGGTCTCGCCGTCGGCCAGCCCGCCGCCCGGAGCGAACCACCGGGTCGCGCCGTCGTCGGTGACCGAGAAGAGCAGAAGCCGGTCCGCCGGGTCGGCCAGCAGCACCCTGGCGCTACGCCGCACCCGCTCCTCGATCACGGCCGCAGCCTAGTGGCGCGCCGTCCAGGTCAGCGTCGCGAAGCCGGGGAACGTCACACTCGACGCGCGACCCTGGCCGCTGGCCGAGTCCGGATCCGGTGCCGCGGATCCTGGCCGACTGACCACCCGAATCAGTGTCGTCCTGGTCAACACGGCACCCGCGAACCCCACCACACCGTTTCTCTACCTATGGCGACTTCCGCACCCCGAACCCCGGCCGGTTCTCTACCTGTGGCGACTTCCGACACCCCGAACCCGACCTTCAGATCGACCGGGCCCGGACGCCGGGCCGAAGTCAAGATCATGAAAGGTCGAGGCTCGTACTCCAGTAGTTTGCGCAGTGGACCTCTTCTCACCCTCCTGGACGGCCTTGCGCCGAGCCGTCGCCGACCTCTCCGTTGCGGACTTCACCCGACCGTCCGGCTGCGCCGGCTGGCTGATCCGGGATCTGGTCTGCCGCTGATCGGCACCGGCCGACGCAGCCCGACCAACGCGGAGCGGACGGCCCTGGGCGACCTGGCCGCGAAGCTCCCGCTGATCCCTCGGCTAGTCGCCGACCCGTCACATCCGCCGCGACACGCCGCAGAAATGGCCGCGGATGTGACGGGTCGGCGGAATTTGGTGGGTAAGGAAGGGAAGGGCCTCGGGTGGCCTCCCGGACGTGATCGTCGGGGAGGGCCCGAGGCCCTTGGTCCTGCTGGGTCTTGCGTTGTCCTGCTTGACCGGTGGGTCAGTGGGAGTGCCCGGCGGCTGCCGGTGCGTCCTCTTCCTCCGGCTTGTCCACGATCAGGGTCTCCGTGGTGAGCAGCAGCGACGCGATCGACGCGGCGTTGGCCAGCGCGGACCGGGTCACCTTGACCGGGTCGATGACACCGGAGGCCACCAGGTCGCCGTACTCGCCGGTCGCGGCGTTGAAGCCGGATCCGACGGGCAGTTCGGCCACCTTGGAGACGATCACGTAGCCCTGATCGCCACCGTTCTCGGCGATCCAGCGCAGCGGCTCCACCAGCGACTTGCGGACGATGGCGACACCGAGCTTCTCGTCGCCGGTCTTGCCGAGGCTGTCCTCGAGCACCTGAGCGGCGTGCACGAGGGCGGAGCCGCCACCGGCGACGATGCCCTCTTCGATCGCGGCGCGCGTCGCGGAGACCGCGTCCTCGATCCGGTGCTTCTTCTCCTTGAGCTCGACCTCGGTGGCAGCGCCGACCTTGATCACGCAGACGCCGCCGGCCAGCTTGGCCACCCGCTCCTGCAGCTTCTCGCGATCCCAATCGGAATCGGTCCGCTCGATCTCGGCCTGCAACTGCTTCACCCGGGCCTGCACCTCTTCGGAGGAGCCGGCGCCGTCGACGACCGTGGTGTTGTCCTTGGTGATCACCACGCGACGAGCCCGGCCCAGCACCTCCAGCCCGACCTGGTCGAGCTTGAGGCCGACATCCGGAGTCACGACCTGACCACCGGTCAGCGTCGCGATGTCCTCCAGCATGGCCTTGCGCCGGTCGCCGAAGGCCGGAGCCTTGACGGCGGCGGAGGTGAAGGTGCCCTTGATCTTGTTCACGACCAGGGTGGACAGCGCCTCGCCCTCGACGTCCTCGGCCACGATGAACAGCGTGCCGGACGCGCCGATGACCTTCTCCAGCAACGGCAGCAGCTCGCTCATCGAGCTGATCTTGCCGGAGTGGATCAGGATGTACGGGTCGTCCAGGATCGCTTCCATGCGCTCGGCGTCGGTCACGAAGTACTGCGACAGGTAGCCCTTGTCGAACTGCATGCCCTCGGTGAACTCGAGCTCGGTGCCCATGGTCTGCGACTCGTCGACGGTGATCACACCGTCCTTGCCGACCTTGTCGAACGCCTCGGCGATCAGCTCGCCGATCTGCGGATCGCGGGCCGAGATGGTCGCGACGGAAGCCATGTCCTGGGTGGTCTGCACCTCACGGGAGTTCTCCCGGAGCCGCTCCTCCACCGCAGCCACGGCGGCGTCGATCCCACGCTTCAGCCCGACCGGGCTGGCGCCGGAGGCGACAGCTTTGAGACCCTCGTGCACCAGAGCCTGCGCCAACACGGTAGCCGTGGTGGTGCCGTCACCGGCGATGTCGTTGGTCTTGGTCGCAACTTCCTTGGCCAGCTGAGCGCCGAGGTTCTCGTACGGATCCTCGAGCTCGACCTCGCGAGCGACGGTGACGCCGTCGTTCGTGATCGTCGGCGCGCCCCACTTCTTGTCCAGGACGACGTAGCGTCCCTTCGGGCCGAGGGTGACCTTCACGGTGTTGGCGAGGATGTCGACACCGCGCTCCAGGGAGCGACGGGCCTCCTCGTCAAATTGAAGGATCTTTGGCATAGATGAGTCCCCTTACCGGATCACTTGGTGACGACGGCGAGGATGTCCCGCGCGTTGAGCAGCAGCAGGTCCTTACCGTCGTACTTGACCTCGGTGCCGCCGTACTTGCTGAAGATGACGACGTCACCCTCAGCAACGTCCAGCGGAACCCGGTTGCCGTTGTCGTCGATCCGGCCCGGTCCGGTGGAGAGGACCTTGCCTTCCTGCGGCTTCTCCTTGGCGGTGTCCGGGATGACCAGCCCGGATGCCGTGGTCTGCTCGGCCTCGAGCGGCTCGATGAGGATGCGGTCCTCGAGCGGCTTGATCGTGACTGCCACGTTCAAACCCCTTTCACAGGTGATGGTGTATGTGCATGGGTTGCTCAGCCGAGCCGTCGTCGCGGTGCCGTCCCGGTCGAGTTGGCACACTCGGTTGGAGAGTGCCAACCCGAGATTAGCACTCCCCCTCGGTGAGTGCCAGCGGGCCGGCGGCGGACCGGTACGGTCAGCGCTTCGGCGAACCGCCGACCCGGGACAGCGCCTCCTGCGCCACCCAGTGCCGGGTCCCCTCCGGGGCGGTGATCAGGCAGACCAGCTCACCGTCGACCTGCTTGATCGCCCGGACCACCGTCACGTGATTGGGCCGGATCCGGCGCCCGTCCTCCAGCGCGATCGGGGCCGCCGGCCGGACCGTCTGGCCGATCTTCAGCGGCCGGGGCGGCAGGAACAGCATGATCAACAACAGGATCGGGCCGAGCAGCACGCCGAGGACGGTGAAGATCAGGTCGTGGTAGCCCTTCCGCCGGGCCTCCCACGCCGCCGCGACACCGGCCGCCACGTACAGCACGACGAGCAGCACATTGAGCGGCGACACGGCGGTCAGCGTACGCCACGGCCCGCCGGGTCAGAGCCAGCGGCGGCGTTTGAAGACCAGGTAGAGGATGACGGCCACTGCGACTGTGGCGAAGATCGCGACCGGGAAGCCCCAGACCGAGTCGGAGCCGGGCAGGTGGGTGAAGTTCATCCCGTAGATCGTGCCGACCAGGGTCGGGGCGAACAGGATGGCGGCCCAGGAGGAGATCCGCTTCACCTCCTCGCTCTGCGCCAGGCTGGCCTCGGTCAGGTGCCGCATCTCCGCGTTCTGCCGCTGACCGACCAGGGCCGCGTGCACGGTGAGCGCGTTCTGCAGCAGGGCCCGGTAGGAGTCGGCCCGCTCCACGATCCGGATCACGTGATCATGGACGTCGCGCAGGTTGCGCTGCAGTTCGACGTCGACCCGGTATTTCTCGAAGCCGCGCTCCAGGGCGGTCAGGATGTCCAGCAGCGGCCTGGTGGTGCGCTGGAATTCCATCACCTCGCGGGACAGCTCGTAGATCCGTTGGGAGACCGTGTCGTCGCCGGTGTTGAAGAGTTGATCTTCGATCTCGTCGATGTCGTTCTCCAGCCCGGCGACCACCGGGTTGTATTCGTCGACCACCTGATCCAAGATCGCGTACAAGATCGCCTCGGGACCGCGGCAGAGCAGATCCGGGTTCTCCTCGAGCCGGCGCCGGACGTGCGCCAGGTCGGGCGATTCGGCATGCCGAACGGTGACCACGAACTCGGGCCCGATGAAGACGTGCAGCTCACCGAACTCGACCCGTTCGACGTTGTCCAGGTAGCGGGCCGGCCGGAGCACGGTGAACAGGGTGTGGCCGTACCGCTCGAGTTTCGGCCGCTGGTGCGCCGAGATCGCGTCCTCGACCGCGAGGTCGTGCAACTCGAACTCGCCCGCGACGGAGTTGATCTCCTCCTCGGTCGGCCGGTACAGGCCGATCCAGGCCAGTCCGCGCCGCTCCCGGAGCAGTTCGTACGTTTCGTCGAGGCTGGTCGGACTGCTGGTCCGGACGCCGTTGACGTAGATCGCGTTGTCGACGACACCGCCGCGGCGCTCGTCCGCGGTTGGCAGGTCGGGCATCAGTGCGCCGTCATGATGATTGAGGGTCTTGGAGACCCGGAAGAGCCGAAGGATGGACATCGGGAGCTCCCGCTGCATCGGCGGACCCGCACGTCCTGGTCATCGGGCGACCGATCAGTCGCCCGGTACGACGTCCGGGTTCGAGGTGGTTTGAGGACGGGGCTGGGTACTTTGACCAGGACTCATCGTCCTCACCTCCTCTCTTCCGGGCGCACGCGGGCACCGATCGCAACCGCAGCAAGGGTAGCCCGGCGACGAAGGGTGCAACAACCCGCGGCACCAGGCGGACCCGTGGAGGTGAGTTCGGTTCGTTCCCTGAGCCTGTCGAAGGGCAAGCATGATGATCGAGGGGTTGGGTTTCCCGAACGCGCGGCGAAATGATCTTGGATGACCCGTGCCTGCCCTTCGACAAGCTCAGGGAGCGAACCCAGAACCTCCATCCCGGCGAGCACGGCCGCATCAGGCTAGGCGAGCTGGCGGGCGCGGTCGCGGGATCGTTGGGCGGAGACGAGGAGGTCGGGATCTCCGTTGTGGCGCAGCGTCACCGCGCGGTCGAAGGCGTGGGCCGCGGCGGCGTACCGGCCGGCGGCGAACAGTGCCTTGCCGAGGTGCTGGACGACGGTCCCCTCGCGCGGCGTGCCGGTCGTCTCGGCGACCAGGCCGCGGTAGCTGTCGATCGCCGCTTCGACTCGACCAAGATCACGATCACAATCGGCGCGCAGGGCGCGCAGCCGGACCGACGTCGGCTCGGTGATCAACCTCGCGGTGAGGAGGCTGGCGGCCTGGTCCGGCCGGCCGGACCAGAGCGCCTCGATCGCGGCCGCGCAGGGATCGGCGCCGAACTCGGTCCGGAAGGCGTCCGGATCGGTGATCATGGGACGCAGGGTGAGCGGATTTGTCGACCAGCCCGGGCCACCCGGGATCGGAGTCGTCGCCTGCTCCAGCAGCCGCCAGCCGGTGCCACCGAACGCGGCTCGGTAGTCGGGCTCGAGCTTGACGGCGAGCTCATCGGCCGTCCGACGGGCCCGCTCCGCGGTCTCCGGGGTGATCAAGCCGCGCCGCTCCACATCCGCCAGGTCTTCCTGATCGACGATGTCGGCGCCGTCCTCCGAGCACCACAGGTCGACTTCGAGGTCGAGGAAGGAGATCCGCCCCACCTCGTGGAACCGGACCGGCTCGTTGACGTCGATGGCCATCCACGGCCGGGTCCAGATCGGACCGGCCGGCTCCGCCGCCGGGGCGAAGTGCCAGGCGGCGAACCATTGCCCGTACGGGAAGAACTGCACGCCGTCGGCCGGCTGCCGGTAGGGCACCTGATCCGACCGGGCCACCTGAGTCCCGGCCGGGCTGAACAGCCAGCATCCCTCGGCATCGGCCTCGATCACCGTCGCCGTGTGCTCGCTGCGCGTCCCGTCCACCTTGATCTTGCACACCTTGATCAACAGGTCCGAGGGGATCACCAACCCCGACGCGTTCATCCCGAAACCCTCTCACGTTCCGGAAGCCGAGTTGTCAGAACTGGTGCTCGCTATAGCGATCCTCAGTTCTGACAAGCCGCAGTCCCACCTGGTTGGGGCCCGTTCCTGGCTGGAAATAGAGCGGCGATCGCAGCTCCTGAATGATCTGGCGCGGTGGCACCTATTCGGATCAGTCGGCTTCAGGAGGCGGGAGTGAGGAAGTGGCGGACGTGTGGAGTGGCTCCGTCGGCGCCCCAGTCGAGTCGGGCGGCGTACAGGACGCGGCGTTTGTCGGCCGGCAGCGGGAAGCCCGCACACGGGGTGTTCGTAGCGGCCGGGCAGACCCAGCCGTGCAGGACCAGGCGCCACTCGCCGGTGACCGCGGTCGGCGTCGGGTCGGCGCCGCCCGGGCCGCAGATACCGGTGCGTTCCGTGGTCAGCAGGGTCTTGGCCCGGGCCGGGCCGAAGTCGCCGGTCGGTGAGTCGGAACGCCACCAGACGGTGGCGTAGTCGCAGCTGAGGTAGTTGTACTTCGAGGCCAACAGGACGAACTTGCTGCCGCGCTGCACCATCACCGGGTTCTCGATCTGTCCCTCGGACCGGGCCAGCTCGACGCTCGGCGCGATCGCGGTGGTCCAGGTCTGGTCGACCTCGACGATCCGCAGCGTGGTGATCGGATTCGGCCGCTGCGTCTTGTACATCATGAACCGGCGGCCGTCCGCGGTCAGCAGCGGCGAGGCGTCGATCAGTCCGTCGCCGGGATTCGGCGTCGGCGGTTGATCACTGGCGTTGATCAACTCGCCGTTGTCGTGCCGGCGGGCGCCCGCCGGACAACTGACCGGTTTGTCGGTGGGCTGGTACGGCCCGGCCGGCCCGACCTCGGAGATCGCCACGCCGATGCAGCGCTGAAGATCACCGAGGCCGTCCACCCGGGCCGCGTAGTAGAGGGCGTACGTGCTGCCGCCGACGTGCACCGCGTCCGGCGCCCAGATCGGTGCGTCGAGCGCCCAGCCGCCGGTGCCGGTCAGCGCCGGGCCTTCTGCCGTCCAGGGACCGGCCGGATCGTCGGCGCCGAGGAACGGGGCCCGGGTGCCGGTGGTGAAGGCGTAGTAGCGACCCTCGGCGAAGATCACGCCCGGGTCGGCGGCCGCGGTCGCGCCATACACCGGCTCCGGTGGTGTCGGTGCCGCCACCGCGGGCGGGACCGACAGACCGAGTACGACGATCAAGGCGGCGACGACCCCGGCCACTCGTCCCCATCGCTTGGAATCCAGCTGCATCCGGTCACTCCTCAGGCTGCTCTGCCACGTAGCAGAGAACCCTACCGGCCGGTGGTGCCGGCGCACCACCCTCGGTTTCACGGCGAGCTCGGAATTCCGTACCGAATCCTGTTGGCCGAGACGTCACATCCGCTGCGACACGCCGCCCAAACGGCAGCGGATGTGACGGGTCGGCGGTTTGTGGGGTGGTTCAGGGGGTGTCGAGGTCGGCGAGGTGTTCGGGCGGGAGGGTCAGGTCGACGGCGCCGACGGCCTCGTCGACCTGGGCGGCCGAGCTGGCGCTGAAGACCGGGATCATCGCGGCCCGTCGGGGCGGCAGGGCGTCCGCCGGGCTGCTGTGGCTGCCGGGGACATAGTGCAGCGAGCTGCGTACGCCGGCCAGGTGCCAGGCCATCACCACCTGGTTGACCGTCGCGCCCAGCTCGTGCGCGATCCGGTGCGCGCGGCGCAGCCGCTGCTCGCTGCCGGGATGGTTGTAGCAGTCCTGGATCGGCATCCAGGGCCGGGCCAGTTGCCCACCCTGTTGCGGCGAGTAGCTCATGATCGTCAACTCCGGCTGGTCCGCGGTGTAGTCGACCGCCTCCGGGGTGACCCGGGTGCTCTCGTCCACGCCGGGGACCGGCCAGTAGAGCGAGTGATGCTGCTGCCAGACGCCGAACTCCGGCCGGCCCCGGTCCGTACTGTGCCGACGGGCGAGCGCCAGTCGCCAGGTGGCCGTGTTGGAGAGGCCGGGCACGGTGATCAGGCCCTCGTCGGCCAGGTCGGCGAAGGTGTCGGCGATCTCGGTGGCGTCCCGGTCCCGGTCGTCGACGTGACCGATGTAGACGCCGACCCGATCCAGGCCGAGCCGCTCCAGGCTGCCCTTCAGCTGGCTCCGCACCACCTCGGCCGCCAGACCCTCGAAGTTGGTCGGCAGTTCCATGGACAGGCCGCGGGATTGATCACGTTTGCCGGCGCCGCACTTGGTCGACACCACCACGTCGGCGGCGATGCCGCGATCGGCGATCCACCGGCCGAGCAGCCGTTCACTGTCGCCCGAGCTGGAGCCGAACGTGTCCTCGGTCCAGCCGCCGTAGTTGTTGGCGGTGTCGAAGAACCGGCCGCCGTGCTCGTAGAAACGATCAAGGACTTCGTACGACGTGCTCTCGTCCTCGCGGACTCCGAGGAACATCACGCCGAGGCAGAGGGCGGTCACCTCGAGGGTGCGGCCCCCGCTGTGCAGGATTCTTGTCTTCATACCGGCAGGCTAGGCAGCCCGGTGGTCTGGAGTCACGGTCCGATCGGCCCGATCAATCGCAGACCAATCCGGTCAGGGGATCCGCCGGACCACCAGGGTCCGGGCGCCGGTGGGCGTCCTGGTGATCAAGATCGTCGCCGCCGCCGGCCCGCGGGGCTTGAGCCTTCGCCGCAGCAGCGCGGGGTCCAGATCGATGCCGCGCTGCTTGATCTCCAGGCTGCCGATGCGGTGCTCCCGGACCCAGGTGCGGAGCGCCTTCTCGGCGTACGGCAGCACCTCGATCACCTCGAACGCGGTCGCCGCCGGCGTCGTGGTGAGCCGGTCCGAGGTCAGGTACGCGAGCTTCTCGTCCAACAGCGAGGCGCCGAGTTGTCGGCCCAGCGTCCCGATCGCGCGGGATCTGATCACCGCGCCGAGCGGCTCGTAGACGTAGCGCAGCGGCGGCGAGACCGGCAGTTCCTGCGGCTCGGCGACGATCCGGGTGTCCGGCATGATCAACGCCGACCAGCGCCCCGGCCGCGCGCCGGCACCGGACCAGAGCCCCACCTCGACCGCGTCTCCCCCGGCGCTGACCCATTCGGCCTCGACGTCGTCGTCGATCAGCTCGTGCGGCAGCCCGGGACCGAGCTTGATCGCGGTCGGGCCGTCCCGGCGGAGCATGGCCTGGACCTGGCTCCAGGACGGACAGAAGTCCTCCGGCCGCCAACTCCGGCCGGCGGAGTTGCGCCGCGCCGGATCGAGATAGACCCCGTCGGCTGGACTCGTCTCGGGGGACACGTCGGTGAGGTCGGCGATGATCAACTCGACCTCCGGCGCGCTGGGTCCGGCGGCCCGCCGAGCAAGATCAAGATTGTGCCGGGCCAGGACCGCGGTCGCCGGATCACGCTCCACCGCGGTCACCGCCAGCCCGGCCAGTGCGAACGCCATCGCGTCGGCGCCGATGCCGCAGCCCAGATCGAACACCCGGCTCGCGCCGGCGGCCCTGAACCGTGCGGCGTGATGCGCCGCGACCTCGGCCCGGGTCGCCTGTTGCAGTCCGTCCGGGGTGAGCAGCGGCGTCCCCGGCAGCCGCTCCAGCAGGTCGCCGAACTTCCCGCGGGCGGTCCGCCACAGCCCGGCCTGGGTCAGCGCCGCCGCGGCCAACTCGGGCGAAAAGCTTCGGCGGAGCGCTGCGGCCGCGGCCATCCCGTCGGGATCGGGCTGGGCCAGCGCGAGCTCGATCGCGGCACGACCCTCGGCGGTGGTCAGCGCCTCCGCTGTGGCCGGTTCCATGATCAGACCAGAATCGTGGACACCGGCAGGCCCGGATCGGCGCCGATGTCGAGGCCGGACGGCCGAAGCCCGCGGCGCACCACCTCAGCGCCGAGCGCGGCGATCATCGCCCCGTTGTCGGTGCACAGGGCCGGCCGCGGCGTCCGCAACGTGATCTTGTGTTCGGCCGCCCGTTCGGCCAGCAGCGCCCGCAGCCGGCTGTTGGCCGCCACCCCGCCGCCGATCAGCAGGTCGGTCGCTCCGGTCGCGGCGCAGGCGTCCATCGCCTTGGCGCTGAGCACGTCGCAGACCGCCTCCTGGAAGCCGGCCGAGACGTCGGCGACCGGGACGTCCAGGTCGTCCAGCCGGCGCTCCTCGACCCAGCGGGCGACGGCGGTCTTCAGCCCGGAGAAGGAGAAGTCGAAGCGGTGCTTGATCAGATCCTTGGCCGTGCTCAGGCCACGCGGGAAGGCGATCGCCGTCGGGTCCCCGTCGCCCGCAGCTCGATCGATGTGCGGGCCGCCGGGATAGGGCAGGCCGATCAGCCGGGCGACCTTGTCGTAGGCCTCACCGGCCGCGTCGTCGATGGTCGAGCCCAGCTCGGTGATCTTGCTCGCCATGTCCTCGACGGTGAGCAGCGAGGTGTGCCCGCCGGACACCAGCAGCGCGACGCAGGGGCTGGGCAGCGCACCATGATCAAGCAGGTCGACCGCGACGTGCCCGGCCAGGTGGTTGACTCCGTACAACGGTTTGTTCAGCGCATACGCCAGCGCCTTGGCCGACGCCAGACCGACCACCAGCGCACCGACCAGGCCGGGCCCGGCGGTGACCGCGATCGCGTCGATCTCGGTCAGGTCCACGTCCGCGGTGGCGCAGGCCCGCTGCAGTGCCGGCAGCATCGCCTCGAGGTGCGCCCGGCTGGCCACCTCGGGCACCACGCCGCCGAACCGGACGTGCTCTTCGACGCTGGAGGCGACCTCGTTGGCCAGCATTTCGTGGCCGCGGACGATGCCGACCCCGGTCTCGTCGCAGGAGGTCTCGATGCCGAGGATCAACGGCTCACTCATGATCGCCTTCCTGCCAGATCGAGATCGTAGAGTTTCAAGATCAGCGCATGCCGGCCCGGCCCGTAGTAGTCGTTCCGGGCACCGAGTTGCTCGAAGCCGGCCCGCTGGTAGAGCGCGATCGCGGCCTCGTTGTCATAGCGGACCTCGGCCAGGATCGACCGGACCCCGGCGGCCCGGACGGCCTCGATCCCCGCTTCGAGCAGCCGCCGCCCGAGCCCCGACCGACGACGATCCGAGGCGACCACGATCCGATGCAGATCCGCCACCTCACCCGTCACCCGCAACACCTGCACTCCCACCACCACCGGCTTGTCAGGGTCATGGGCGAGGAGGGCGGCGAGGGCGATCCGGCCGTCGCCGGTGAGCTCGTCCCGCCAGGCCGCCTCGGACCAGCGTTCGGCGGGGTCGAAGCCGGCCTGCTCGAGTTCCATGATCGCCGGCAGGTCAGCCGGCCCGGCCGGCGTGATGGTGATCATGGTCATCGCGGTCGCCGGTTGGTCGCCAGCACCGACTTGGGCCGGGACGGTTCGGTGGCGTCCGGACGGCGCAGATAGAGCGGCTCCAGCCCGGCATCGGGCAGCGCCGGCCCGGCCACGGCCAGCACGCCGGCGTCCAGGATCAACTCCGGGCCGGCGGCCTGCAACCGGTCGGGATAGACCTCCGTCGCCGGGCCGTAGGTCGGCAGCCGCGGCACCTCGTCCGGGGAACTGACGTCGGGCTCGCCGATCCGCCGGCCGGCCGCGTCGTAGCGGGCCCAGTAGACCTCGCGCCGGCGGGCGTCGGTGGAGATCACGAACTCGGTGTCGGGCCGGGCCAGCTCGACCGCCTGGATCGCCAGCACATCGAGGCTGCAGACGCCGCGGACCTCGATGCCGAGCGCAAGGCCGAGGGTGCGCGCGGTGACGATGCCCACCCGGAGTCCGGTGAACGGGCCGGGGCCGACGCCGGCGATGATCAGCCGGTCCCGGCCCGTGACGCGCGGGTCGACCCCGGCCTCGGCGCAGGCCTGGTCCACCAGCACGATCAACTGTTCGGCGTGCCGCATCCGGTCCGGCGCGATCGCCCGGGCCACGGCCCGGCCGCCGACGGCGATGCCGACCGCGGCCACGGTCGACGTGTCCAGTCCGAGCACCAACCGGTCACTCATGATCATCGACCAGCTCGGTCAGCTCGACCTCGGCCCAGCGCGGGCCGACGCCGCGCACCAGCACGGTCCGGGTGTCGGTGCCGGGCGGGCGATGGATGCCGATCTCCAACCGCTCGTCGGACAGCCGTTCGGCCAGGCCCTCGCCCCATTCGATGATCGTGATCGACTCGCCGACCCGGGAGTCCAGATCAAGATCGTCCAGCTCGTCCTCGCCACCGATCCGGTACGCGTCGACGTGCACCAGATCGGGCCGGCCGGCGGCCGACGGGTGGATCCGGGAGATCACGAAGGTGGGCGAGATGATCGGCCCGACGCTGTCCAGGCCACGGCCGATGCCCTGGGTCAAGGTGGTCTTGCCGGCGCCCAGCTCACCGCTCGCGATGATCACGTCCCCGGCCCGGAGCCGCGCGGCCAGCCGAACCCCGAGCCGCTGCATCGCCTCGGCATCGGGGACGGTGATCACCACCGGCAGCCGCTTGATCAGAAAGACGCCGTGCGGCGCGTCCCGGTCGACCCGATAACCCCGGTGCAGCCAGAAGTCGATCAGTTCCGGGAACTCCGCCCGGGCAAACAGCTCCACCTCGCGGTGCCCGTGCACGGCCGCCAACTCCTCCGCGGCCAGCACCATGGCCGAGGCCACGCCGTGCCGCTGGAATGCCGGGTGCACCGAGACCCGCAGCAACGCCGCCCGGCCGGCGGTGGCATGGTCGTCGACCAAGATCACGCCGGCCGGCTTCTGCGCCACCGTCGCGTACACCCCGTAGCCCCGGCGCAGGATACCGGCGACCGATTCCGGGGTCTCGTTGATCGCCGTCGACGGCGGGTCGAGCGGCGGCCGGGCGCCGAAGGCGGCGTGGATGACCTCGACCATGCCGGCGGCGTCCTCGGGGGCCGCCTGCCGCAGGTCGAGGTCAGGTACGGATGCGTTCACCAGCGGTCATGGTAGTCGGGTCCGCCGGGTCCCGCCGCCGGCGCCACTGCGCAAGACCAGGCGGGCAGCGATATCCGGCCGTCACACCGGGCCGGTTCTCGGTCAATCCCAGAGTGCGGCGTAGAGGGACTCGAGCTCGGCGATGGTGGGGATCCGTGGGTTGTTGTCCGGGGAACCGGAGGCTTCGGCTTGTCTGGCCATCACCGGAATCAACTCGTGCCAACGCTCCTCGGTGATTCCGTACTGGCGCGGTCCCGGCACCTCCAGGTCGACGTTGAGCCGGCGCAGCGCGGCCACCAGGGCCGCGGCGGCCGTGTGATCTGCGGTGCTGGCATCGGCGACCCCGAGAGTGCGGGCACACGTTGCGTAGCGGGCGGGTTCCGAAGCGATCGAGAACTCTGTGACCACGGGCATCAGCATGGCGTTGGAGAGACCGTGGGCGATGTGGAAGTGCGACCCCAGCGGGCGGCTCATGCCGTGCACCAAGGCCACGCTGGAGGCGGAGAAGGCCAGGCCTGCCTGGGTTGCGGCGAGCATCATCGCGGCGCGACCCGGCTCGTAGCCGGGATCGGAGTAGACGGTGCGCAGGTTGCTGAAGACGGCCTGCATGGCACCGAGGGCGAGCTGGTCGGCAAAGGGGTTGGCCTTGCGGCTGACGTAGGCCTCGATGGCGTGCACGAGGGCGTCCACGCCGGTGTCGGCCGTGAGCCGGGCCGGCATCTCCAGGGTCAGCCGGTAGTCGACCAAGGCGATCATGGGCAGGAAGGCCAGACCCGTGCACAGCATCTTCTCGTCGGTGTCGGAGTCGGTGATGATCGTGAACCGGGTGCATTCGGATCCCGATCCGGCGGTGGTGGGGATGGCGATCACCGGCGTCACCGGCCGATCGGTGATCACCGGTGCCTTGTAGTCCCGCATCGAGCCGCCGCGGGTGCCGAGCAGCGCCACTGCCTTGGCGGTGTCGATCGGGCTGCCACCCCCGATGCCCACCACACAGTCGAAGCTGCCGGCGGTGAACGCCTGGGTCGCGAGGTCGATCGAGTCGGTGGTCGGGTCGGCCCTGGCCCCGGTGAACACAGCGAACTGGAAACCCTGCTCCGCCAGCGAGCCGGTGATCTCGGCCAGGAAGGGCCGCGAGGCGATGAAGGGGTCGGTGATGATCAACGGCCGCGACAGCCCGGCATCGGACAGGGCAGCAGCCAACTGGAGCGAGGCGCCGCCGCCGATCCGCAGGACGCGCGGGAAGCCGATCGTCACCGGTGTGGCGGTCGCCGGCTGGTCGGTGGGCACAGCCGCTGTCTCCTTCAAGAGTGGGTGCGGGCTTGGCGTCCGACCTCGTCGGTCGCTCTCACCTGCACAAGATAATCGGGCACGGTTGATCACGGCGCCGATCTCGGTGGGCGTACCACCGCTCGGCGTGACAGCGGAGAGAGCTGGCCGGGTCACTGACCCGAAGTGTCGGGCCAGCCGCTGCGGATCTGCCGGTCGGCGCCGTAGAGCTTCTCCGGCAGCGATCGGACGACGATCAGCAACCCCGGCGGGTCGAGCATCGCGGCCGTGGCCAGCTCCGTACCGGATTGCAAGAAAGCTTCCGCAGCCGGCAGGCCGGGCCGACCCTCGATCACCTACCGGCGGAGAGGGTCGGCCGAGCCGGGCGGTTCAGCCCCAGGTCTGGGCGGCCCGGTCCGGGCGGCGGGTCGAGCCGGACTGCCGCTGCGGGCGGCGAGCCGAGTCGGACCGCCGGCCGCGGAACGGCCGCGAGCCGGAGCCGCCACCACGCCGCTTGGCCGGCGGCGGGCTGATCAGCTGCTTGTAGTCGGCCTCGCTCACGGGAGCCCCGCTCGGCGCCCGTGACCCGGTTGCCTCGGCCAGCTCCGAGCTGCCCGGGGTGCCGGCGATCGAGGCGGCCTTGACGCCGGCCTGCCGGGTCAGTCGGTCGAGTTCGCGCCGCTGGTGCGGCAGCACGAGGGTGACGACAGCGCCGCTGCCGCCCGCCCGTGCGGTGCGCCCGGCGCGGTGCAGGTATTCCTTCGGCCCGGCCGGCGGATCGACCTGGAGCACCAGCCCGACCTCGTCGACGTGGATGCCGCGGGCCGCGACGTCGGTCGCCACCAGGGCCGGGATCCGGCCTTCCTTGAACGCGGCCAGGATCCGGCTCCGGGCACCCTGGGACAGGCCGCCGTGCAAGGCGCCGGCCAGGACACCCTCGGCGCGCAGCTGCTCGGCGATCCGGTCGGCGGCGCGCTGGGTGCGGACGAAGATCACGGTCCGCCCCTCACGGGACGCCAGCTCAGCGGTCAGCACGGTCTTGTCGCGAGGCTGTACGTGCACCACGTGATGGCTCATCGTGGTCACGCTGGCCCGGTCCGAGTCGACCTGGTGGGTCACCGGGTCGGACAGGTAGGTCTTGACCAACCGGTCGACGCCGGAGTCCAGGGTGGCCGAGAAGAGCAGTCGCTGGCCACCGGCCGGGACCGCGTCCAGCAGGGTCTTCACGTCCGGCAGGAAGCCGAGGTCGGCCATGTGATCGGCCTCGTCCAGCACGACGGTCTGCACCGCGGTGAGGTCGCAGGCACCCTGGTCGAGCAGGTCGATCATCCGGCCCGGGGTGGCGACGACGACATCGACGCCCCGCTCGAACGCCCGACGCTGCGGGCCGTACGGCATGCCGCCGGCGACCAGAGTCACCGAGAGGCCGACCGTCCGAGCCAGCGGCGCGAGCGCGTCGGCGACCTGGACGGCGAGCTCGCGGGTCGGCACCACGACCAGGCCGCGCGGCAGCGTCGACTTGCTGCCGGACAGCCGGGCCAGCAGCGGCAGGCCGAAGCCGAGAGTCTTGCCGGACCCGGTCTGGGCCCGGCCGAGCACGTCCCGGCCGGCCAGTGCGTCGGGGATGGTGGCGGACTGGATCGGGAACGGCTTGGTGATCCCGCCGCCGGCCAGCGCAGCGAGCAGCGGCTCCGGCAGACCGAACGCGGCGAAGCCGGAATCGGTGGCGTCACCCTCGATCGCCGTGGCCTCTTCGCCGGCCCAGGACATCAGGTCCTGGTCCGTGACGTCGTCCTGATCCAGCCGGTTGTACGGGCGGTCCGGCCGGTTCCGATCGCCACGGTCGCCGCGCCGATCGTCACGGGGCCGGTCATCGCGTCGGTCGAAGCGCGGCCGATCGTTGCTGCGGGTGCGGTCGCCGTACGACATCGTCTGGTTCCGTTCATTGCGGGGGCGATCGTCACGGGGGCGATCGTCACGCGACGATTCGTGCCGGGGTCGATCATCTCGGGGGCGGTCGTTGTTGAACCGGTCGTTGCGGGGCCGGTCACTGCTGCTGTGCCGATCATCGCTGGACCGGTCGTTGTTGTAGCGATCGTTGCGCGGCCCGTCGTTGTTGTACCGGTCGTTGCGAGGCCGATCGTTGCCGGACCGATCATCGCTGGACCGATCGTTGCTGAACCGGTCGAGGCGCGGCGCGTCTTTGCTGAACCGATCATCGCGCGGCCGGTCATTGCTGATCCGATCGTTACGAGGCCGGTCATTGCTGAACCGATCGTTACGAGGCCGGTCATTGCTGAACCGATCATCGCGCGGCCGGTCATTGCTGAACCGATCATCGCGCGGCCGGTCATTGCTGAACCGATCATCGCGCGGCCGATCGCTGCTGAACCGATCGTTACGAGGCCGATCCTTGCTGGACCGATCATTGCTGAACCGGTCGTTGCGGGGCGCGTCTTTGCTGAACCGATCATCGCGCGGCCGATCGTTGCTGAACCGATCATCGCCAGGCCGGTCGTTGCTGAACCGATCGTCGCGGGGCCGGTCGTTGTTGTACCGATCATTGCGCGGCCGATCATGGCCGTTCCGGGGCCCGTCCTTGCTGAACCGATCGTTCCGGGGCCCGTCCTTGCTGAACCGATCGTTCCGGAGCCCGTCCTTGCTGAACCGATCGTTCCGGGACCGGTCGTTGCCGAACCGATCATCGCGGGACCGATCGGTCCGCGGACGATCGGACCGGGCCGTCCGGTCGAACGAGGAACGGCGGTCGTCGCCCGAGCCCCGGTCGTTCCGCGGACGCCGATCATCCTGCGACCGGCGATCGTCCTGCCGACGGCGGTCCTGGTCGAACGGACGCGCGTCGCGGGATCCGTTCGAGCCACGATCCGACTCGGTGCGCCGGTCGTTGTCGTAGCGGCCCTTCGGCTCGGTACGCCGATCGTTGTCGTAACGACGATCGGAGTCGGAGCGACCCGAGGGACGCCGATTGTCGGTGCCCTGCTCGGGACGGGGACGGCGGCTGGGCCGCCGGCCGCGCTCAGCCCGGTCCTTGGCGGACCAACGGGCCTTCTTACCGGTGGATGATTTCGGGCGCGCGCGGGAACCCGCAGCGGAGCTCGGCATCTGATGCTCACTTCTCTGCCCGAACCTTCGGGCGATCGCTCGGTTCGCTCACAAGCTCGAACGGACCCGGATTCGGGTGCGAAGAAGAGAGAACCGGTGGTCCGCCGGTGGGGCGGACGCATGGCCCGAGATCGGAAATCGTCCCGGGGAGACCATCAGCGTATCAACCGGGCGGCCCCGGGCACGAATCCGCGGCCGGTCGAGCCGTCACCTCCGCCGCGACACGCCGCGAAAAGGGCAGCGGATATGACGGCTCGGCAGTATTTGGGGTGACGTGGTTCGTGGCGGCGTGGGCCGAGGGGTGGATCAGGTCCCGGCGGCCGCTGGCGGTGGAGCGGATCGACGACGGCTGGTTCATTCGGACCGGGTCGGCGCCGGAAGCCTGCCGTTGGGTGCTCACCCGGCCGACGCCGGAGCGGCTGGCCGACATCCTCGCCGGGCCGGTGCCGGAGAGCGGTTGCATCAAGTTCGCCGACGAGTCGCGGGACCGGATGCCGCGGTTCGGGCCCGGTTGGGTCTGGGACGATCTTGGTTGGTTCATGTCCCTCGATCTCCCGGCGGCCGGTCCGCCGGCCCTGCCCGACGGCTATCGGCTCGAGGTGATCACCGAGCCAGAGCTGATCATGGTGCGGGTGGTCGACGCCGCTGGTGATCTTGGGGCCGCCGGCCAGTGCGGACTGGTGGCTGACTACGCGGTGCCGGACAAGATCATCACCGAGCCGGGGCATCGGCGGCGCGGCCTCGGCAGCGTCGTGATGCGGGAGTTGCAGCGCCGCGCGTACGACGTCGGGGCACGGACCGCGGTGCTGTCGGCGACGGTGGACGTCCGGGAGCTCTACCGCCGCCTCGGCTGGCGGGTGGTCAGCGGGCTGGTCGGCGCGTACTACCGACCGACCCGATCATGATCAGGAGCGGGCGATCAACCGATCGAGCACCTGGTTGAAGTCGCTGTGCCGCTCGATGATGCCCAGGTGACCGCAGCGCTCGAGCCGGTGCGATTCGGCCTCCGGCAGCAGCTGGATCAACCGGTCGGTGTGCTCGATCGGTGTGATCATGTCCTCGATCCCGCAGACCACCGCGGTGGGGATCCGTTGCAGTACGGAGAACGCGTCGTACTCGTCCAGCTCGGCGAACGCCGGATAGAAGTCGGCCACCACCTCCAGCGGTGTCCGACCGAGCATCTCGCTGACGAACTCGACCCAGGAGACCGGCGGATCGGCCGAGCCGAACGCCATCCGGCGGGTCACCACATAGCCGATGTCGGAGCCGGCCTTGCGGCCCTTCTCCACCAGCTCGGGGATCCGGTTCAGCGTCGCCATCAGCGGCTGCGCGATCCGGGTGAATGCCCGCCCGGGCAGCGCCCGGATCGGCGAGTAGTCGGCCATCTCGCCGCCCGACGTGGAAAACAGGGCGACGCCGCGGATCCGGGAGCCGAACCAGTCCGGCCGGATCCGGGCCAGGTGCATGATCGTCATCGCACCCATCGAGTGCCCGATCAAGATCACCGGCCGGTCGTCGGTCAGCTCGTCCAGCACGGCCGCAAGATCATCGGCGAGGCGCGGGATCCGGCACCACTCCGGATCCGATCGACCCGACCGGCCGTGCGACCGCTGGTCGTAGAACACCTGCCGATAGCGGCCGCGGAAGTATTTGCGCTGGAAGTGCCAGCAGTCGAGGCTGAGCGCGTACCCGTGCACGAACACCAGCGTCGGCCGATTCGGATCGTCGGTGTCCGGCTCGTCGATCTCGGTGTGCAGCAGCACGCCGTCGGCGGTGGTCAGGATCGGCCCGTCGGAGCGCAGCCCGAAGAAGTCCTCCTCGTCCCGCTCGGCCCGGTGATAGATCCGCTTACTGACGAACCGGCGCTCCAGCTCGAGTCCGGCCGCGATGCCACCGGCGGCCAGGGCGGCGAACCCGGCCAGCAGGCCGAGCCCCTCACCGACACTGATCCGGCCCGGCTTGGGCCTGGCCTCGAGCTCGGTCCGCGGCGGCCGCGGCGGGGTCGCCCGCTCGGGCTTCGGCGGGGGCACCCGATCGGGCTTGGCCGGCGGGCGCTGCGGCCGGCGGCGGGGCGGTGCCATCAGCTCTCACCGCGATAACGCCGCGGCACCCGGGCCCCGATCCGGGTGACGATCTCGTACCCGATAGTGCCGCACCAGTCCGCCCAGTCGGCGGCGGTCGGTTCGCCGTCCAGGCCGGGGCCGAAGAGCCGCACCTCGTCGCCGATCGCCCCGCCGGACGCGCCGAGATCGACCACGAACTGATCCATGCAGATGGTGCCCCGGTTCGGCGCCCGCCGGCCGCCGATCCCGACCTCGACCTGATTGGTGCCGTGCCGGGGCACGCCGTCGCCGTAGCCGAGCGGGACCAGGCCGACCACGGTCTCCTCGGTCGCCGTCCAGCGGCAGCCGTAGGAGACCGAGGTGCCCGGCTCGATCCGATGCACGTTGGCCAGCTGGGCGCGCAGCGTCATCGCCGGGGTGAGGCTGATCCCGGCCCGTTCGGCCAGGCCCGGGGCCGGCTCGATGCCGTACGCGGCGATGCCGATCCGGACCAGGTCGAAGCGGGCGTTCGGCAGGATCATCGCGGCCGCGGAGTTGGCCAGATGCCGCTGTGGCCGCAACCCGGCCATCTCGGCCTGCTCGTAGGCGAGGTCGAAGGCCTTCTGCTGGATCGGCACGGAGGGATGGCCGGGCTCGTCCGCCGCGGCCAGGTGCGACCAGACCGCGACCACCTCGATCCGGCCGGTCCGCTCGGCCGCCGCCGCGTCGGCGCAGAGCGCGGGCCAGTCGGCGGCGTCGCAGCCGTTGCGGGACAGCCCGGTGTCGATCTTGAGATGGACCCGGGCGGTCCGCCCGCCCTCGCCCGCCGCGGCCAGCACCCGGGCCAGCTGCCCGACCGACTGGATCGACACGTCCACCTCGGCCACGATCAGCGGGGCCAGGTCCTCGTCCGGCCCGTACAGCCAGCACAGCACCCGGCCCGGATCGCCGGACTCACGCAGCCGCAGCGCCTCGTCCGGAAACGCGGCGCCGAGCCAGTCCGCGCCGGCGGCCCGGACCGCGCGAGCCACCGGCACCATGCCGTGCCCGTACCCGTCGGCCTTGACCACGACCATCACCGCGGCCGGCGCGACCAACTCCCGCAGGGTGGCGACGTTGGACCGGATCGCCGCCAGATCGATGTCGGCGCTGGCGGTCTGTTGATCCACGGGTCCTTTCTACCGCAGTGGCGACTCGACCAGCCGGAACTCCCCCGCCGCTGGGTCGACCTCGGCCAGGCAACCGAGCGGCAGGACCCACTGCGGGTCGGTGTGTCCGAAGTCGAGGTTGGTCACCACGGGCAGGTCGCGGGCGCCGAACTCGTCGCCGATGACCCGGAGCACCGCCTGGTCGAACTCGCGTTTCTGATCGTCGGTGTAACCGCGGGCGCGGCCGATCAGGATCGCGCTGGCACGGTCGAAGACGCCCTGCATGCCGTAGTTCCGCAGCCAGCGCGCAACGGTGTCCGGGGACGGCCCGTCTTCCGAGGTCTCGAGGACCAGGATCCGGTCGTCCCAGAACCTCGGTTCCGGCCAGAACGGCGTGCCCTTGACCTGCTCCAGGGTCTCGAAGCAGCCACCGAACAGCCGGCCCCGGGCGAGGTCGCTGCCCTGCAGCCAATGCCAGCCGTCGTGATCATGGACGGGGCCGATCTCGTCGCCCCGCTCGCCGCCGTTCCAATCGGCCGTGGACCAGTGCGGGTACGGGCGGTAGCGGTGTTCCGGTTCGCCGTCGAACAGCAGCGCCCGGACCTGATCACGCGCCGCCGGGAAGTGGCGCTGCTGGGCGAAGCCCGCCATCACCGACGGGCCGAGGAAGGTGATCAACCCGTGCTGCTGATAGAAGGTCAGCTGGGCCGAGGTGTCGGAATAGCCGAGCATGATCTTCGGATTCCGGCGAGCGACCTCGGGGTCGAGGTGGGGCAGGATCCGGATCGAGTCGTCGCCGCCGATCGTGACGATGATCGCCGCGATCTCCGGGTCGGCGAAGGCCTCGTTCAGGTCGGCGGCTCGCGCGGCAGGGTCCCGCCAGAGCGCCGCGGAGTCCAACCGGGTTGTCGGGTATTCCCGGATCTCGAGGCCGTAATCCTCGCGCAGGACGGCGAGACCGCGTTGATACACCCAGGGGAACGGGACCGCCAAGCCGGCCGAGGTCGCCACCACCGCGACCGTGTCACCCTCCCGCAACCGCCTGGCCTTGATCACCATCAGGCCCGCCCCAAAAATGCCGACCCGTCACATCCGCGGCCGTTTTCGCGGCGTGTCGCAGCGGATCTGACGGGTCGGCGAAGAAGGGCTGAGCACGCAGACGCTGCGCCACGCCGTGGGTGGCAGGCGGTATGGGCCACGAGTTCCCGGAGCCTGATCACCGTCGACCAGGTCCTTCCGCGCGTCGCCGAGACGTCATATCCGCTCCGACACGCCGCGAAAACGGCCGCGGATGTGACGGGTCGGCGAGGTGGGCGATGGTCTCCGGGAGGTGGCGGGCGAGGTCTTGGGGCGGCAGCGGGCCGGGGTGGCGGCCGGCCGCGACGGCCTGCAGGGAGGCGGCGAGTTGGCCGGCGCGGAAGGCCGGTTGGCCGGCGGCGAGCAGGGTGCCGCAGATCCCGGCCAGCACATCGCCGGAGCCGGCCTGCGCGGTCCAGGGCGGGCCGGGCACCGCGACCAGGACCGGCGTCACGTCGGGGGAGGCAACCAGTTGGGTGGCGCCCTTGAGCAGTACGGTCGCGCCGGTCCGGTCGGCGCCGGCCCGCACGGCACGGATCGGGTCGGCCTCGATCTCGGACCGGTCGACGTCCAGCAGTCGGGCCAGTTCGCCGGCGTGCGGGGTGAGCAGCCAGCTCGACGGCAGCCGCCCCGAGTTCATGATCAGTTCGGGCAGGCAGCGCAGTCCGTCGGCGTCCACCACCGCCGGGGTGCCGGCGTCCAGCGCGTCCCGGATCAGCCGTTCGCCGCCCTCCCGCCGGCCCCAGCCGGAGCCGAAGACGTGCGCCTGCACCCGGCCGGGCGCGAAGACGACGTTGGGCAGTTGGGCGGCGATCAGCTCGGTCGGCTTGTCCTGACCGAGGTAGCGGACCATGCCGGCGCCCGAGTAGACGGCGCCCAGGGTGGACAGCAGCCCGGCGCCCGGATAGCGGTCCGATCCGGTGTCCAGGCCGACGACGCCGCGGGCGTACTTGTCCACCTGCCGTCCCGGGTACGGCCACAGGGCGGCGAGTCCGGCCACGTCGAGCGCCGTCAGCGCCGGCCGGGCGGGACGGAAGTCGAGCCCGATGTCGATCACCGTGACCTCGCCGGAGGCGGACCGGCCGGGCTCGACCAGGTGGCACGGCTTGAGCGCGCCGAGGCTGACCGTGTGCCCGGCCTGGATGGCCCAGTCGCCGGCCGCGCCGGTGTCCGTGTCGTGGCCCGACGGCAGATCGACCGCGATCACCGGCGCCCCGGCTCCGGTCAGCCGGCCGGCCAGCTCCGCCACCGGTCCGGGCAGCCCCGGTCGGCCGCCGATGCCGAGGATGCCGTCGATCACCAGATCCCAGCCCCGGTCGCTGCCGGCGAGTATCGGGTCGTCCATCGTCACCAGCCGGCCGCCGGCCGACTCCAGCGCCGCCAGACCCGCCGGGTGTGGTGTGCCGAGGCACGAGACGGCGAGCACCCGGACCCCGCGGCGGGCCAGCCCGGCCCCGGCATACAGGGCATCGCCGCCGTTGTTGCCGCCGCCGACCAAGATCAACACCGAGCCGCCGTAGACCCGGTCCCGCAGCTTGATCAACTCCCGCCGGGCCACCGCGTCGACCCCGGCCGCGGCCCGGCGCATCAGCGGCTCGGCGCCGATCCGGGCGATCTCGGCACCCTCGACCTCGCGGACAGTGGCGGTGGCGTACGCGCGCTGCTCCATGATCAGCAGGCTAGTCGCGAGCTCCGCCCGCCGCGGGGCCGCCCCCCGCCTCGGTTGCGCTCACCTCGCACCGAGCAGGGTGGGACCGACGTCCTGGAGGCTGCAGCACGGCCAGGCCGGGCACGCGAAAGTCGCCACAGGTAGAGAAACGTTCGGTGGCGGTACGGGGCGGGCCGTCCTGTGGCACCGAAATGCCTGACACCCGGCCCGCGTGGAGCGGGTCGGGTGGCAGGCGTCACGGCAGCGACAGGACGACGGTCACCGGGTCGGATCCCGGCGGTAGAGCTTGCGGGACCAGAAGAAGCCGATCGCCGAGATCACCAGGCACCAGCCGATCGCCAGGAGCCAACTGTTGCCGATCGGGGTCCCGAACAGCAGGCCACGGAGGGTTTCCATGATCGGCGTGAACGGTTGATATTCGGCGAACACCCGGAGCGCGAACGGCATCGAGTCGGTCGGCACGAAGCCGCTGCCGAGGAACGGCAGCAGGGTCAGCGGCATCGGGGTGTTGCTGGCCGTCTCGACGGTCTTGGCGACCAGGCCGAGCGCGACGCAGAGCCAGGTCAGGGCGAAGCCGATCATGGTGATCACCCCGAGCACGCCGAGCCAGGCCAGCGGGCCGGCCGGGGACCGGAAGCCGATCAGCAGGGCGACCAGGATCACCACGACGCTGATCAACAGGGACTGGATGATGCCGCCGACGACATGCGAGGTGAGCACCGACGGCCGGAAGATCGCCATCGCCCGGAACCGGGCGATGATCCCCTCGGTCATGTCCATCGCGGCGGAGATCGCGACGCCCTGGGAGGCCGCGGCGACGCCCATCACGAGAATGCCGGGGACGACATAGTTGATGTAGTCGCCGCGATCACCGCCGATGCCGGCGCCGAGCACACCGCCGAACACGAAGACGAAGAGCAGCATGAAGATGATCGGCAGCCCGATCAGCATCAGCGTCATGCTCGGGTAGCGCAGGATGTGCAACAGCTTCCGCCGGATCATGGTCGCCGTGTCGGCGGCCGCGTAGGTGAGCGTACTCATCGGACTGACTCCTTGACGTTCTCGTTCTGCGGTTGGGATTCCTGCGGCTGACCGGTCAGGGCCAGGAACACGTCGTCGAGATCAGGTGTGTGGATGGACAGATCAGCGACCTCGATCGCGGCCCGGTCGAGTTGATCAAGAACCGTGCGCACCGACCGGACACCGCCGTCGCTCGGCACCTGGAGGGTCAGCGCCTCGGCGTTGACCACGGCCCCGGGCAGCAGGCCGACGGCCGCGCTCAACTCGTCGGGCCGGTCGAACCGGAGGCTGAGGTGGCCGCCCGACACCTGGCGCTTGAGCTCGTCCGCGGTGCCTTCGGCGATCAGCCCACCATGATCGAGGACGGCGATCCGGTCGGCCAGTTCGTCGGCCTCCTCCAGATACTGGGTGGTGAGCAGGATCGTCACGCCCCGGTCGACCAGCTCCCGGATGATCTGCCACATGGTCCGCCGACTGCGCGGATCGAGACCGGTGGTCGGCTCGTCCAGGAAGATGATCTTCGGGTCACCGACCAGGGTCATCGCCAGGTCGAGCCGACGGCGCATCCCGCCGGAGTAGCTGGCGGCGGGCTTCTTGGCGGCGTCGACCAGGTCGAACTGCTGCAGCAGTTGTGCGACCCGGGCCCGCGCCTCGACCCGGCCGAGATGATGCAACCGAGCCATCAGGCCGAGATTCTCCTCGCCGGTGAGCAGGCCGTCGACCGCGGAGAACTGACCGGTGACACCGATCGCCGCGCGGACCGCGTCGGGGTCCTCGGTCAGGTCGTGCCCGGCCACCCGGAGCTCGCCGGCGTCGGCCGTGATCAAGGTGGACAGGATGTTGACGATGGTGGTCTTGCCGGCCCCGTTCGGGCCGAGCAGCGCGAAGATCGTGCCGGTGGCGACCCGCAGATCGACACCGTCGAGCACGACCTGGTCGCCGTAACTGCGGCGGAGGCCGACGGCCTCGATGGCCAAGGACATGGCTGTTCCTTCCTTCTAAGACAGGATTGTGGGCATGATCGATCCACCGGACGGCCCCGTACGGGCCTCGGGTGATCGGGTGGTGGCGGGCTAGCTCAGATGTCCAGGTCCTCGACCAGCGGATGATCCTCGGCCGAAGCCACGAGGTCGTACAGCTTGGCCGGGATCTTGTCCTTCAGGTCCTGCAGGGTGTCGGCGACCTCGAGGGTCGACTCACCCTCGGTGAAACTCCAGCTCTGGTTGGCGCTCAGGTTGCCGACCCAGGCGCGCCAGCCGCTGCTCCACTTCTCGGCGTTGTCCGACTGGTCCTTCCATTCCGGCGACCGTTCGGTGTGCACCACGAACTTGCCGGAGCGGCCGCGGTAGATCCGGTAGGTCTCCACCCGGCTCGCGGTCGTGTTCATCCATTCGGTCATCAGCGTCCCGGAGAACCTGACCTTGCGACCGACGCCGAGGCCGACCTTGACGACCACCTCCTCGTAACCCTCCAGTCGGCCCTCCTCCAGTTCCACGTAGTGCCGGAGCGCGGTGGTGATCGCCTGGGAGAGACTCCCGCCGGCCAGTTCCTGGGCGCGCGCATACAGGTCCTGGTCGCTGTCGGAGACGTAGATCGTCTTGTTCGGCATACGCAGAACTATACATATACATATGCGTACCCGCAACGGGCGCGTCCGGCTCAGTCGGTGAGCAACCGCCAGCCCAACCGGCTGGCCGCAGCCCGGTCGAACGTGACCACCTCGTCGACGCCGAAGAGCTCCACGGCTCCCTGGATCAGGGCGTCGGCGAAGTCGGCCCGGTGTCTTCGGCCAACATCAGTGCGCGGATCACGCCTTCGCCGTCGTCGAACTCCAACGTCGGCGTCTCGACCAGCCCGCGGATCACCTGCAGGCAGGACTGCCGGTCCAACCGACCGTGATCTGCCCCTTGCTGGTCATCGTCGCCGTCGCCATGTCAATCCTTACCTGAGCCGAACTCCTTGCTACAACCGTATCTGTAAGGTTTGCGCCGGGCGAGTGCGATCGCTCGCAGCCGGACCGACGTCTCTGGCCAGGAATCACTCGGCCTTCGGCCTGCGATACTCCCGGGCATGTCACAGCCAGCGGGCCCGGCATGGCCGGTCGATCACAGCCAACCCAGCACACCTCGGCGCACGGGTGCAGCCCGGATCGTGCTCCCGGTCCTGTTCATCGTCGGGATCGTGGCCGGATTGGTCAGCGCGACGGTCTGCCTCGTCTGGATGCTCACAGTGCAACCGACCTTCCTCGACACGGTCGAGTCCAGTGTGGCCGGCAAGCAGATCCTGATCGGCACGGTCGAATCCACCGACACCTACCTGTACGCGGTCGACCCGGACTGGAGCAAACCGGATCCCGTCCCGGAGTGTGAGGTGCTGCGGCCGTACAGCACCGACAACATCCTGCGGAAGCTCTCCCCGGGCGAGGCACCCACCAAGCAGTACGGCGCCGGCACCACCCTGCGACCGGTGTACGCGTTCACCGCCGACCTGTCCTGGGGTCGCACCTGGCACATCGTCTGTGACGCCTCCGTGTCCAGCTCCACGCCCTACGCGCTCGGACCCAAGACCTGGCCGCCAGGAACGCCGATCGAATGGACCAATTGGCTGGTGATCAGCGTCGCCGCCATCTTCGTCTGGGGCACCGCGACCGGCATCGCGACCGCGGTCGTCCGCCGACGCTGACCCGGTTCAGCGCTGGGACAGTTGCAGCTCGGCCGAGCACCACCAGTTGGTCCGACCGCCGACAGTGCCCCGGACCATCAGCGCCTGATCACGGGGGCAGGAGCCGCCCTCCCGCCGGGCCGGGATCACGGTGAGCGTGTGCACACCACCACCGCGCAGGGCGGCCTTGATCAGCGCCACGCTGCCGACCGCCAGGACCGCCCGGAACTGGGCCGGCGTGATCAGCTGGGCGTCCGGTCCGAGTTCCTCGACCGGCGGCTCCAGCCGGACCCCGCCTCACTGCTCGCAGATCACCATGGCGGAGGCGAGGCCGGCGTCGTGCGAGATGGACAGGTGGATGGTGCCGATGCCGAGCGCCTCGGCCCGGCCGGCGACCGTACCGATGATCGAGAAGGACGGGCGGCCTTCGGCGTCGGTGATCACCTCGGCGTCGGTCCAGACCAGACCGCTGGGGGCGCCAAGGGCCTTGGCCAGCGCCTCCTTGGCCGCGAACCGGGCAGCCAGTGACGCGGTCGACTTCTTCGCCTCGGCAGGAGTGAACAGCCGGTTGATCAGTCCCGGTCGTCGCTCGATCGTCTCGGCGAACCGGGAGACGTCGCAGACGTCGATCCCGATCCCGATGATCATTCCGGTGGTCTCATTCCACGGTAACCGATTTGGCCAGGTTCCGCGGCTGGTCGACGTCGTGGCCCTTGCGGGTGGCCAGCTCGCAGGCGAACACCTGCAGTGGCACCACGGCCAGCATCGGCTGCAGCAAGGTGGACACCTTCGGCAGCTTGATCATGAGATCCGCGTACGGCTCCACGGTCGTGTCGTCGAGCTCGGCCAGCACAATCGTCCGCGCACCGCGGGCCCGGATCTCCTGGATGTTGGAGACCACCTTGTCGTGCAGTTGATCACGGCCGCGCGGCGGCACCACCACGAAGACCGGGAGTTGATCATCGATCAGGGCGATCGGGCCGTGCTTCAACTCGCCGGCGGCGAAGCCCTCGGCGTGGATGTAGGCCAGCTCCTTGAGCTTCAGCGCACCCTCCAGGGCGACCGGATAGCCGACGTGCCGGCCGAGGAAGAGCACCGACGGCTCGTCGGCGAACGCCTCGGCGAGCTTGATCACCGGCTCGATGTCGTCCAGCACGGACTGGATCGCGGCCGGCATCCCCTGCAGCTCGGCCACCGTGGCCGCGATCTCGTCGTCGAACTTGGTCCCGCGCACCTGGGCCAGATAGAGCCCGAGCAGATAGCAGGCGACCAGCTGGGTCATGAAGCCCTTGGTCGAGGCGACGCCGATCTCGGGGCCGGCGTGGGTGTAGATCACGGCGTCGGACTCGCGCGGGATGGTCGACCCGTTGGTGTTGCAGATCGCCAGCACCCGGGCCTTCTGCTCGCTTGCGTGCCGGACCGCCATCAGCGAGTCGGCGGTCTCGCCGGACTGGGAGATGCAGACCACCAGGGTGGACGGCCCGACGATCGGATCGCGGTAGCGGAACTCGTGCGCCAGCTCGACCTCGCAGGGCAGCCGGGTCCAGTGCTCGATCGCGTACTTGGCCACCAGCCCGGCGTAGAAGGCGGTGCCGCAGGCGACGATGATGATCTTGTCGATCTGCCGCAGGTCCTCCTCGGACATCCGCAGCTCGTCCAAGATCAGCTTGCCCTCCTTGGAGTGCCGGCCGAGCAGCGTGTTGGCGACCGCGTCGGGCTGCTCGTAGATCTCCTTGCGCATGAACCAGTCGAAGCCGTCCTTCTGCGCAGCGGTCAGGTCCCAGTCGACGTGGTACGGCCGCACCTCGGCGTCGCGCCCCTCGAAGTCGGTGACCGTGACGCCGGCGGAGGTGATCTGAACGACCTGGTCCTGGCCCAGCTCGATCGCGTCCCGGGTGTGCTCGATGAACGCGGCCACGTCGGAGGCGAGGAAGTTCTCACCGTCGCCGACGCCGACCACCAGCGGCGAGTTGCGCCGGGCACCCACCACCAGGTCCGGCGTGTCCCGGTCGACCGCGACCAGGGTGAACGCGCCGTCCAGCCGGTTACAGACCCGGCGCATCGCGGTCGCCAGGTCAACGCCCTCATCCAGCAGCCCGCCGATCAGGTGGGCGACGGTCTCGGTGTCGGTGTCGGAGGTCAGCGGGATCCCGGCGGCGATCAGCTCGGCGCGCAATGCGGCGAAGTTCTCGATGATGCCGTTGTGGACGACCGCGACCCGGCCGTCCGCGGACAGGTGCGGGTGTGCGTTGACGTCGTTCGGCGCGCCGTGGGTCGCCCAGCGGGTGTGCCCGATACCCTGGCCGGTCACCGGCAGCGGATGGTCGGCCAGCAGCTTGTCCAGGTTGGCGATCTTCCCGGCCTTCTTCAGACAGGTGATCGAGCGCTCCTGCGCCCCGGCCGAGACGTCGCCGGACGCACCGACCACGGCGACCCCGGCGGAGTCGTACCCGCGATATTCCAGTCGCCGCAGCCCCTCGACCACGACCGTGCCGGCCGGCTTGGCTCCGACGTATCCGACGATTCCACACATGCCCGACAGGCTAGCGTGACCGCTCCCCTTCAGCCGACTTGTCAGAACTGAGGATGGCTATAGGCAGCCTCAGTTCTGACAAGCCGCAGTCCCACCTGGTTGACAACTGGGTCTGACTTAAGCAGCGGGCGGCGATCGCGTCTCCGATTCACCTGGCTCCGCAGCACCCATTTCGGATCGGTGGGCTCGAGTAGGCAGAATGCTGACTTGTGGTGCAGCGGTTCAACGGAAACGGGAACGGGATCGGCCCCTACGTCGAGCGGGATCGGGCCGACTGGGCGGAGTTGGCGGCCTCGACCCCGCTCACCCTGGACGCCCAGACGCTGGAGAAGCTGCGCGGTCTGCGCGACCCGACCCGGCTGATCGACGTCCGCGAGGTCTACCTGCCGCTGACCCGGCTGCTCAGCGAGTACGTCCGGCACACCGGCAACCTGTACCGCTCGACCAACGAATTCCTCCGCCTCTCGGTCGACCGGACGCCGTTCGTGATCGGCGTCGCCGGCTCGGTCGCGGTCGGCAAGTCGACCATGGCCCGACTGCTCCGCGAGTTGCTCGCCGGCTGGCCGGAGCACCCGCGGGTCACGTTGATCACCACCGACGGCTTCCTGCTGCCGAACGCCGAGCTGGAGCGGCGCGGGCTGCTGCATCGGAAGGGCTTCCCGGAGTCGTACGACCGGCGGGCGCTGCTCCGGTTCGTGATGGACGTGAAGTCGGGCAAGGAGGAGGTGACCGCGCCGGTCTACTCGCACCTCAGCTACGACATCGTGCCGGATCAGCAGGCGGTGGTCCGCCGCCCGGACATCATGATCATCGAGGGCCTGAACGTGCTGCAGCCGGCCCGGGTCCGCGCCGACGGCACCACCGGGCTCGCGGTCAGCGACTTCTTCGACTTCTCCGTCTACGTCGACGCCGACCCGGTCGACGTCCGGGACTGGTACATCCAACGGTTCCAGTCGCTGCGCGACACCGCCTTCCAAGACCCCCGCTCCTACTTCACCAAGTACGCCAAACTGACCGAGTCCGAGGCGATCGCCGAAGCCGGCCGGATCTGGGACTCGATCAACGGCCCCAACCTGTGGACCAACATCCGGCCCACCCGCGGCCGCGCCACCGCGATCCTCCGCAAGGACTCCGACCACCGGGTCAAGTGGGTCCGCATCCGCAAGGTCTGAGGCCCCTACCGCCGACTGATCCGAAATAGGTGCCACTGCGCCAGATGATGCAGGAGGTGCGATCGCCGCTCTATTTTCTAGCCAGGAACAGGCGCCAACCAGGTGGGACTGCGGCTTGTCAGAACTGAGGCTTGCTATAGCAAGCCTCAGTTCTGACAAGTCGGCTGAAGAGGGCGATAGCGTAGCCCGCCATGAGCAATCCTTATCAGGCACCGTCCGAGGTGAAGGTGACGATCGGTGCGGGCACCGCGATCAAGTTCGGGTTCTTCGCGACGTTCGGCGTCGTCCTGTTCTCGCTGATCATCTCGCTGATCCTGGTCGCGATCAGTCTCGTCCTCTTCCTGCTCGGCGCGTCCCCGATCGTGCCCATCCCACGCTGACCCGGACCGGCGAATTCCGGGCCGGCGGCGCAATTCCGACCGCCGCCGGCAAGGACCCGACAATTGTGCCCCGCGACAAACTCTTGAGGCACAATCGGCGGCGGTGAAAGACTCATCGACGATGATCGAGAGGGCACCGTTGCCAGAATCAGCTGCCGCCGCCGGGTCGCCGCGTGGCGCCGGATACTTCGCCGTCATCGACTGGATACACGGCCAGATCGCCTCCGGCCAGGTGCCGGTCGGCTCCCGGTTGCCCTCGATCGCCGACATCGCCGCCGCCTGTGGAGTCGGCATCAAGACCGCGCGATCCGGCGTCGAACGGCTCGCCGCACAAGGCGTTCTGCGCACCCGTCAGGGCTCCGGAACGGTGGTGATCAGTGCCCCCCGTGGCATCTCCGATCGCTATATCGCGAACAGTTCCGGGCGTCGGCTGGTCGGCGCCTTGGTGCCGAATCTGACCTTTTACGGCGAAGTGCTGTCCGGTGTCGAATCCGTCCTTTCCGAGCGCGACGGACGCCTGATGGTGACCTGTTCGCATTACGAATTCCGGGGCGAAAGCGCCGAACTCGAATCCCTGGTGACCGACGGTGCCGAGGGAATTCTGTGCTCGGCGAGTCTCGGTCGCTGGTCCGCCGACGACGGTTCGTTCGACCGGTTGCGCAACCTGTCGGTGCCCTGCGTGCTGATCGAGCGCCGGCTGCCGGACGGGATGTTTCCGCGGCTGCCCGCGGTGCTGACCGACCTGGAGCAGGCCGCCTTCCTGGCCACCCGGCACCTGATCCAGATCGGCCGGGAGCGGATCGCCGCCGTGCAGGTGGCCGGCCGGCCCGGATCGGAGGAATTGTGCCGCGGCTACCGCAGCGCCCTCGCCGCCGCCGGCCGGACCCCCGATCCGGCGTTTTTGATCGCCGAACCCGAGCTGGACGCCAAGCGAGCCGCCGAACTGCTGATCGAGCGGGACGCCGACGCGGCGTTCGTTCGCGGTGGCGAGCTGGCCGCGGCCACGATGGGCCAGCTGATGCAGCGGCGGCGGCGGGTGCCGCGGGACGTCGCCTTCGCCACCTACGACGCGCAGGGCGGAGACATCGCGGACATCCCGATGACCTCGGTCTCGCCGCAGCGGTCGGCGATCGGCCGGCTCGCCGCCGGCATGCTGATGGACCTGCTGAACCATCCCCGGACCGCCGCCGTCGGCGAGTTCCTGGTGCACCCGACCTTGATCATCCGCCGCTCGACGATCGGCACGCCCTGATCAGCGACCGGCCCTGACCCTCGAAGAGCCATGATCATCGACAAGGGAGTCTCCGTGATCGAATCCCCGCCCACCGAAACCCCGTCCAGTCCCGGTCGCCGCCGGTTCCTGGCGTCCACCGCCGCCGTCACGATCGCCGTACCGGTGATCGGCCCCGGCACCGCCGTTGCGCAGCCGCGGCCGGCCCGGCTCGCCGTACCGGATCGGCAGGCCGGCGGCGGCCGGACCCTGCCGCTGTTCGGATACAACACGGCGCACTTCGTGGCGGACAGCAACAGCGCCGCCTGGTTCCGCTACTCCCGGGCGTACGCGTCCCGGACGTTCGCCTCACCCAACCACTGGCTGACCGCGGACCTGATCGGGCCGGGCGAGGAGTGCTCGGATCTGGCTTCGTTCGAGGCGCTCCGGTCGGAACTGCTCGAAACACCGGAGGACAACCGCTTCCTGGACTGGCCGGCGATCAAGGTCCGCTACGCCGAAGTGATCACCGGCGGCTCGAACCACCTCAACGCCGATCACCTGTTCGGCCGGCTCGATGATCTTGGAGTCGAGATGATCGCCGAGATGGACGCGTCCGGCACCTGGCCGGACGACTGGCCGGAGCTGTGGCGGAAGTGGCAGTACAACTTCGCCCACGCCTACTACCTGGCGAAGAACTTCGGCCTGCGCCGGTTCGCCTTCGTCAACGAGCCGGACGCCAAAGGGGTGCGGGAGAAGATCCCGGATCAGGGGCACTTCCTGCGGGCGCTGCGGTTCGGCTCCGACGCCTTGCACCGGGCGACCGAGCTGGCCGCCGCGGCGACCGGTGATGATTACCCCGGCCTGGTGCACGCCCCAGTGATCACCCGCTCGACCATGCCCGACGAAGCCGGCGAGTTCCAGCCGTACAACTTCGAGGCCAATCCGGCGACCACCGGCTACTACGGCAACGACACCCGCGACGACGAGACCGGCTGGGGCAAGCTCGCCCTGCTCAACCTGCACACCGACTACCGCGGCGAGCCGACCGACGAGGCCACCTTCGACGTCTTCGACACGCACTCCTACAACCAGCCGCCGTCCTGGTATCCGCGGGAGCTGGAAACGATCTTCGCCAAGCTCGACGAGTACGCGCCGGCGGCGGAGCTGCCCGTCGCCTACACCGAGATCAACCGCTACAACACCTCCGGCTTCGCCGGCCGGCCGGAATCGCTGGAGACGCCGCGGGTCGCCCGGGAGAACGTGGAGACCGCGGCGACGCTGACCGACGGCGGCGTCCAGGCGTTGATCTTCTTCAAGATGGAGAACACCCTCGGCCCGGACGGCAAGCCGTACAAGAGCGGCTTCTTCTACGTCGAGCACGAGCCGCCCTACCAGGTGCGCGGAGCCACCCGCGGGGCGGAGGCGTTGCGCCTGTTCGCCCGGGCCTTCGGACCGGCGGCGGACCGGATCGGCGCGGAGTTCGGCGATCCCGCCGCGGGCATCCGGGCCTGGCTGTCCTGGGATCGGACCGCGCGCTGCTTCCGGCTGCTGTCCACGCGGGCCGCGGAGCCGGTCGCGCCGGGGCCGGTCGAGCTTGACCTGACCGCGCTGGAACTGTCGGCCGGGACCATGATCACGATCGAGGAGATCAGCGCCGACTACGCGGGCGGGATCTCCCGGCAGAGCCCGTTGAACGGGTCCGGCCGGATCCGGCTCGTTCAGCCGGCGGACAGCGTGTGGCTGCTGACCCTGCCGCCGGGCGTCACCGAGAAGTCCGTGCGACCGGCCCAGGCCGCACTGGTCCGCGGCGGAGCCGACGCCGACTCCGCGCTCGGTGATCAAGAAGGTCTCGCGGTCCAACGCGCCGGCGCCGCGCCGGCCGGAGCGAATGAGGCCACCCTGCTCGAGTTCCGACCTGCTGTTGATCATGATCGACTGTCCCGGGCAACCCTGGAGTTCCCAGCGACGGAGGGTGCACCGAGCACGGTGCTGGTGGTCGCGGCCACTGACCTGGGCTGGGCTGCCACCGAGGTCACCTGGAACACGGCGCCCTATCTGGGCGGCGCCGACGCGGTGCTGTCCGGCGACGGCGACGAGGTGAGCCCGGCCGGCCAGTTGACGATCAGGCCCGGCGCCGACGGCGCACCGGCGCGGATCGACGTCACCGACGTGCTCCGCCGGCACGACGGCGACCGGCTCACCTTCCTGGTGATCAATCAGCCGAGCGGTGCCGACGACACCGCCGAGGACGGGCTGCGCTCGGTGCTACAGGCCGCCGGCGGACCACCGCCGCGGCTCCGGATCTGGGTCAGGAGCTGAGATGGACCGCAGAGGATTCCTGGCCGGCGCCACCCTGGCCGCGGTCGGCACCGCCGCCGGATTGGCCGGCTGCACCGATCAGACCGGGCCGAAACAACAGGAACGCGGCAGCGGCGAGTTGCCGAAGCGAGTGCCGCTGGTGGCCGGCGAGCCGGACCTGCCGGAGGCCGCCGGTGGCGTGCCGGCCGGCTACTTCAGCTACCCCGCCGACCCGGTGCCGCGGAAGGAATTCCCGTACCAGGGAGCCTCGGCGCCGATCACCACCCTGCTGCAGGGCCCGGCCGCGGTGGCACCGCGGGAGCGCAATCCTTGGTGGCAACGGATCGAGCAGGAGTCGGGCTTCAGCTTCGCCCTCAACCCGGTCCAGTCGGCCGACTACCAGGCGAAGTTCCAGGTGACGCTGGCCGGCGGCGAGCTGCCCGACCTGGTCCAGATCGTCAGCGTGCCCGGGCTGCCGAACGTCCTGGACAAATACTTCACCGACCTGACCGACTACCTGGCCGGGGACGCGATCTTGGAATATCCCGGGCTGGCCGCGATCCCGACCGAGACCTGGAAGATCGGCCAGGTCAACGGCCGGATCTGGGGCATCGCGCAGCCGCGGCCGCCGGCCGGCCGGATCTGCAGCTATCGCGGTGACCTGTTCGCGAAATTCGGCCTCACCGAGCCGCCGGAGTTGCGCGACGGACAGGACTTCCTCGACCTCTGCGGGCAGCTGACCGATCCGGGCCGGGCCGTCTTCGCCCTCGGCGCGAACCTGTCCGGCTGGATCCTGCCGGCGATGCTGGAAATGGTGGGCGCGCCGAACGACTGGGCGCTGGACGGCGACACCTTCACCCACGCCTACGAGACCGAGCAGATGAAGCAGGCGCTGGACCTGACCCTGCAGCTCTACCGGAAGCAGTACGTGCACCCCGACTCCCCGTCGGCCGGCAACGAGAACTACACCTGGTGGCAGGGCGGCCAGACGTCGCTCTATCTGCAGTCGTTCTCCGGTTGGGGTACGTACGCCCGGGTCAATCCCGGTTGGCGGCTCGGCGTGCTGACGCTGCCGAAGTGGGACGGCGGCGGGCCGGCCGCCAAGCATCTCAGCGTGGCCGGCTACAGCGCACACGTGGCGATCAAGAAAGCGAGTGAAGATCGGGTCCGAGAGATCTTGAAGTTCGCCGACTACATCGCCTCGCCGTTCGGCACCACCGGCGAGCAGTTGATCAACTACGGCGTCGAGGGTACGCACTACACGCTGAAGGGGACCGATCCGGTGGCCACGCCCGCGGCCAAGGTCGACCTGCCGACCGGCCTGAACTATCTCGGCGGCCAGTCCTCGGCGGTGGTCTACACGCCGAACGACCGGGACAGCGTGCAGCAGCAGCACGACTACCTGAAGGCCGTGCTGCCGACCGGGGTCAAGAACCCGACCGAGGGCCTCTTCTCCGACACCTCCTCGACCAGCGGTTCGTCGGCCCGGCGGGCGATCAACGACCTGCAGACCCAGATCGTGATCGGCCGCAAGCCCTTGTCCGAATGGGATTCGGCGGTCGATCGCTGGCGGCAGGAGACCGGTGATCAACAACGCCGGGACTACCAGGAGGCGCTGCAGCGCCGATGATCACTCTGCGCCGCCGGTGATCACTCAGCGCGGGCCGAGTCCGGTCGCGCCGTCGATCAGCTCCCGGGCGACGTCCAGGTGGCCGGCGTGCCGGGCGGTCTCCTCGATCAGGTGCAGCAGCACGGTCCGGACGGTGCGGGCCAGCTCGCGGTGATGGTCCGGCACTGGCCCGCGCGGCAGATCGTCGAGCCCGAACCCGGCCAGCGCCCGGTCCGAATGGCCCCACTGCTCGCGGTAGACCAGCACCGGCTCGACGCCGACCGGGTCCGGCTCCACGGCCGTGCCGGCGACCAGCCCCTGGCACCAGTACCGTTCGGCGCCGGCCAGATGCATGATCATCCCCGCCGGCGACCAGCCGCTGGGCACCACCGAGCGATGCAGGCCCGCCTCGTCCAGGCCGGCGACGATCGCCAGCACACTGTCCCGTTGGGCCTGCAGATATTCCTGCAGCGCGGCGCGTTCCTGGGTGTCGGCCATCGGCGTCCTCTCGGTGGGCGGCGCGCGCGAAGCACGCCAGGACGACATCATCGCGGTGGGTTTGACCCTCCTCCAAGGGGAGCCCGCACTCTCGAGGAAAGACGAGAGGATGGAGCCCATCATGTTGAGCATCGGTGAATTCGCCCAGTGGAGCGGTCTGACGGTCAAGGCCCTGCGACTGTACGACGAGCGCGGCATCCTGGCCCCGGCCGATGTCGATCCGCATTCGAACTATCGGCGCTACGCGGCCAGGCAGCTCCGCGACGCGATCATGATCAAGGCGCTGCGGAATTCCGGCGTGCCGCTGGCCGAGGTGGCGACGGCGACCGCCGCGCCGGACCGGGCCGCCGAACTGCTGGACCGGCATCGGGAACGGGTGCTGGCGGCGCGGGTGGCCGAGGACAGCGCGGCCGACCGGTCCCGGCGGGTGCTGTCCGCGCTGGAGGCCGAGGTCCCGGTCGAGTTCCGGTCCGCGGCGCCGCAGCCGTTCGCGGGGGTGCTGGTGGAACTGGCGGCCGACGACGAGACGGAGTGGGACGACGAGGAGCCGGCGAACCTGGCCTTCGGCGCGCTGTGGCAGCGGCTGACCGAGTCCGGCAATCCGCCGACCGGCGCCTTCTGGTCCACCATCCGGTCGGCCCGGGACCCGGAGCGCGTGCAACTCGTGCTGAGCTGGCCGGTGGCCCGGGAGCCGGACGCCGGCTTCGCCCTGGACGGACACCGGGTCGAGGTCGGCACCTTACCGGCGAGGGACGAGATCGTCGCCGCCTGGACCTTCGACGACACGGTGCCGGCCGAGGACGCGATGCATCCGGCCGCGGTCGCCCTGATCGAGGAGGTGGAGCGCCGCGACCTCGATCTCGAGTTCGGCCTGCTCCGCCAGATCGGCCGGACCGACGACACCGGCCGGCCGACCGGCGTCGAGCTGGCGTACGGCTTCAGGCCGGGCGGGACGGCTGATCGGGTCACCCGCGCACCGTGACCGCCGATCCTGGACCGCAGCCGAGGGCTCAGGTCGCCTCGAGCATCGCCTCGATCTCGGCCCGGACGGCCTCGTCGTCGACCCGGCGCAACGACTCCTGTGGGGTCTGACCGCCCAGGTTGGGCCTGGTCGGATCGGCGCCCCGGTCCAGCAGCAGGCGTACGGTCTCCGGGTGCCCGCCGGTGATCGCGCCGATCAGCGGCGTGGGCCAACCGACGGCACGATCACGCGACTCCGGCACGTCGTCGAGGAATCCGGCCACCACCCGGTTGAGCCCCAGTTTGGCCGCATCCGCGGCGTTCAGCCGCGCCCCACGATCGAGCAGCAGCCGGACCAGCTCGTCACGATGGAAGTTCCGGGCCCAGAGCACCGGTGACGAGGCGTGCTCGTGATCCCGCAGGTCGAGGTCGGCACGGGCATCGATCAGCGCCGTCGCGCAGTCGAGGTGACCCTCCGCGGCCGCGAAGTGCAGGGCGGTCGCACCATGATCATCGAGCGCGTTCACGTCCGCACCGTGCTCGAGCAGCAGCTGGATCGCGGCGACATCGCCGGCGCGCGCGAAGTGATGGAGCAGCTGATTCCTTGATCGCGGATCCACCCGGTTGATCAGGCGCTGCGCCGCGGTGACGTCGGCGCGGGCGACCACCTCCGCCAGCTGATCGACCGGTCCCGGCCCGAGCCGCATCGTGGGCCGGGCCTGCACGAAAGTCCACCGGTGACCGGCTGGATCCTCGGCCTCGTATTTCGTCGAGCCATGGCTGCGCGGTTCGGTGATGATCTTCGCCCCATGCTCCTTGGCGTGCTCGTAGTGCGCGGCAAGATCATCGACGTAGACCCAGGTGTTGTGATCATGGCCGGCGGCACCGAACAGCATGATCAGCGCGTTGCCGGCATGGAACTCGATCCAGTCCGGCGATTCGCCTTCCGCCGGGGCCCGGTCGACGTCCCAGTCGCCGAGCTGGAACGCCTGCCGGAGCCACCGGGCGGCGGCTGCGGGATCGTCGTAATACAAGGCCAAGCCGAGCCGATCGAGCTCCCGCGGAGTGCGCGGCGCGTGCTCCCGGCGACGGGTCCAGGCGTCGTAGGTCCGCAACATGTTGGCCCAACCGAAGCCGGCCTTGGCCGGGTCGCCGTCGGGCCGGAGATACTGCGCGACGGTGATCCGGGTGCCCTGCTCGATCGGCTCGAACCGGATGTCGATCTCGGTCTCCGGGTTCTGCAGGACGAGTCGAACGCCAGGCTCCCAGACCGTGATCACTTCCCGCGACAGTGCCGTGCCGTCGGCGTGCACCTCGAGCACGCGACCCCCGACCCCGGACTCCATCCGGAGCTCGGCGAGCCGCGACGCGTCGTAGTGGTTGATCGGGCCGCGCACCCACCACAGATCGAGTTCCTCGGTGAAGATCTTGAACGTGGTGCCGGGATCGGCGTCGACCTCGACACTGGCCTCTGCTCTGGTCCTCATCGTTGCCTCCGATTGACGTGGTCCCGGAACGACCCGAGTTGCTCGGTCCAGTGCGCCGCGACCTGGTCGAGCCAGGCCTGGACGGCCGTGAACTGCCCCGGTTCGAGGTGAAAGATGCGTACCCGCGCGTCCGCCGGTGTCCGCTCGTCGCCGATCAGCCCGAGCCGCAGCAGGATCCGCAGATGCCGGCTCAGCACAGGTGCCGAAACGCCGAGCCGGGCGGCCAACTCGCCCGCGCGATGTGGCTTCTCGCTCAGCAACTCGACCACCCGCATCCGGGTGGGATCACCGAGCGCCGCGAACAACCGCGCATTGTCGACCATCGCTCTAATAGTTGTCGCTCCTGCTAACTAAAGCAAGGGGTACGCTGACGGCCGACTCTGGGAGGTTGGATGGCGACGTACGAAGAGATCAGTGCCGAGTTCCGGCGGCGGATCGAGAGCGTGGTCTACGCATCGGTGAGCACGGTCGATCGCCACGGTCGACCGCGGGTCCGGATCCTGCACCCGGTCTGGGACTGGGATACCCACACGGCCTGGATCGGCACGAACCCCAACGGCGCGATGGCGGCCGAACTCGCCGGCAGCCCGTACCTCTCGCTGTGCTACCTCATTTCCTCCCTCGACCCGTTCCTGACCAAGCAGGTCTACGTCGACTGCGCCGCGGAGTGGATCGACCGACAGGAGGGGTGGGACAAGATCAAGTCAGCCCCGGCACCGCTGGGCTACGACCCGACCGTCAGCTGGCAGTCGGTGGCCGACGCGAAGTTCGGAGCGTTGCGACTCACGCCGTCGCGGATTGAACTGGCCGGCCTGAGCGCGGCCGAGGGCTGGAGCCAGTCGATCTGGCGCTCCGAGCCCTGAGACCAATCCCCTAGGCCTCAGCCGCCGGCGAGGCCGGTCTCGATCACGCCGAACAACCGGCCCAGCCGGGCCTGTTGATCATCGGCGTAGCTGCTGGCCCAGGCCAGCCCGGCGGCCAGGGCGAGCAGGTCGCCCGGGGTCAGGTCGGCGCGGACGACGCCGGCCGACTGGGCCCGCTCGATCAGCCGGGCGCCGGCCGAGCGCATCGCGTCGCACGAGGTGTGCAACGCCGAATCTTGATCACGCAGCGCGGCCAGCACGGCGTCGGGCAGCCCGCGGACGGTGGCCGATTCCCCGGCGAGTTCGCGTAGCCAGGTGAGCACCGCCTGGTACGGCGGCGCAGCGCCGAGCTCGTCGGCGCGGGCCCGGAGCCGGTCGAACCGGTCCTGCATCAGCGCCTCGAGCAACGCCTCCCGGGTGGCGAAGTGGCGATAGAAGGTGCCGATGCCGACGCCGGCGCGTCGGGCGATGTCCCGCAGCGACGCATCGGTCCCGCGCTCGGCCACGACCTGGTGCGCCGCGGCGACGAGCTTCTCCCGATTGAGGCGTGCATCCGCCCGTCCGGCCGGCTCCGGCACCTATGACCTCCCTCACAACAGCAGCAATACGGAGCACTGCTCCGTTACGATCAGGAGAAGAACCGGAGCACTGTTCCGAATCGTACCAACGCCGCCGGAGGGAAGAGCCATGACCACCACCACCGAACGACCCATCCTGGTCACCGGAGCCACCGGACAGCAGGGCGGCGCCACCGCCCGCCACCTGCTCGCCGCCGGCCGCCGGGTCCGGGCTCTGGTCCGCGACCCCGGCTCCGATCGGGCCGTCGCCCTCCAGGCCGCCGGGGCCGAGTTGGTCCGCGGTGATCAGACCGACCGGGCCTCGCTGTCGGCAGCGACCGCCGGGGTCGGTGGGGTCTTCAGCGTGCAGCCGGCGCACCGGCCCGGCGAAGACGTGATCGATGAGGCCCGGATGGGGATCAATGTCGCCGAGGCCGCCGCGACGGCCGGTGTCGATCACCTGGTCTACACGTCGGTCGGCGGGGTCGAGACGAGCGGCCCCGGCACCGGCTGGGCGCCGAAGCTGGAGATCGAACGCCGGATCGCCGACCTCGGGCTGCCGGTCACCGTGCTCCGGCCGGTGATGTTCATGGACAACCATGTCAACCCGCGGATCGGGATCCGGAGCGAGCTGAGTGTGCTCCGGCTGGCGCCCGAGGAGGTCCTGATCCAGGTCATCGCGGCCGACGACATCGGTGCCTTCGCCGCGCTGATGTTCGCCGATCCGGAGCGTCATCTCGGTCAGGTCTACGAGCTGGCCGGCGACGAGCTGACCAAGATCGAATTGGCCACGAAGATCACCGCGGCGACCGGCATCGTGCCGGACCTGACCGCGCCATCGACCGACACCCTGGCCGCCCTCAGCTTCGACGTGAACTCGCTGACCAGGAACAACCGGTTCGGCGGTTGGAACGCCGATCTCCCTGCCCTGCGGGCGATCCATCCCGGTTTGCAGACGTACGGCGACTGGCTGGCCGCAGCTGGTGCCGCGGCCTTCCGCCGGCTCTACGCAGCGGCGTGAGCCGCCGGGAGTTCGAACTGCCAGATGATCACGCCGGGGATGTCCCAGGCGGCGTGGCTGGCCTCGGGGACGATCGCCATCAGTGACCAGGGCCAGACGTCCCAGTCCCCGGTGATCACCTCGGCCGGCGTCGCCGGCGGCGGATCGTCGCCGGTCCGGATCAGCGGTTCCTCGCAGCGCAACACCTTAAAGCCGTGCGGCAGCGCGGCCCGGAGGAAGTCGCCCGGGGTGTGCCGATAGGTCCGCACCAGCCCGGGTTCGCCGTTGGGACCGAGCGCATGCACGAGCGAGCCGCGGAAGACCAGTTCGTGGTGGACGTCGGAGATGATCAACTGACCGCCGGGCCGCAGCACCCGGGCGAACTCGGCCAGCACCGGACCAAGATCAGGCACGTGCGACAGGGCCAGCGCCGTGACCACGAGATCGACGCTGTCGTCGGCGACCGGAAGTCGATCAAGTTCGCCGAGCCGGAAGTCGCCCTCGGGCAGCCGGGCCCGGGCCTGCTCCAGCATCTCGGCCGAGCTGTCGACGCCGATCACCTGATGCCGCTGGGCGAGCTGGGCCGCGTAGCGGCCGGTGCCGCAGCCGGCATCGAGGGCGACGCCGGCGGGTAGCGCCGCCAGCAGCGGCAGGACCACCGCCTCGTCCGCGGCGAAGCAGCCGTTGCCCGGATCGTCGTAGCTGCTGGCCCACTGGCGATAGCCGGTGACGCTGTCACCGAGAACGGCCTCGACCCCGGCATGATCATTCAGCGTCTCGTCGGCCAGCAGTCGCCGCACCTCGGCCAGCCGGGCCTCGACGAACTCCCGGTCGAAGTCACCGGCCCAGCCGCGCAACAGCGCCAAGCCCTCGAGGCCCAGGACGTACGCGAGCGGATGCTGGTAGACCATGCCGAGCAGGCTAACGGCGGCCGATCACCGGGCACCAATGATTTGTCGAGACGTCAGATCCGCCGCGACACGCCGCCCTTCGACAGGCTCAGGACAGGCGCCAGCGGCGCGGATGTGACGGGTCGGCGGAATTCAGGTGAGGGTGAGGGTGGTGCGGACGACGGAGGCGAGGTGTTCGGCTACGGCGTTGGCACGGTCGGCGGTCTCGGCCTCGACCATCACCCGGACCAGGGACTCGGTGCCCGAGGGGCGGAGCAGCACCCGGCCGGTGGTGCCCAGGTCGGCGGTCGCGTCGGCGACGGCGCGGCTCAGCGTCGGGTCGGTGTCGGCGCGGGTCTTGTCCACGCCCGGCACGTTGATCAACACCTGCGGCATCCGGGTCATCACCGAGGCGAGCTTGGCCAGCGAATCGCCGGTGGTGGCCATCCGGCGCACCAACTGCAGTCCGGTCAGCACACCGTCACCGGTGGTGGCGTGCTCGGACAGGATCACGTGGCCGGACTGTTCGCCGCCGAGGACGTAGCCGCCGGCCTTCATCGCCTCCAGCACGTAGCGGTCACCGACCCGGGTCTGCTGCACGGCGATGTCGGCGGCCTTCATCGCCTGCACCAGGCCGAGATTGCTCATCACCGTGGCGACCACGGTGTTACCGACCAGCCGGCCCTGCTCGGCGAACGCCACGGCCAGCACGGCCAGGATCTGATCGCCGTCGACCAGCGCACCATCGGCATCGACGGCCAGGCAGCGATCGGCATCACCGTCGAGGGCGAGCCCCAGATCGGCCCCGCTCTCCAGCACGGCGCGCTGCAACTGCTCGGGATGGGTCGAGCCACAGTTCTCGTTGATGTTGATGCCGTTGGGCTCGGCATGCAGCGGAATCACGGTCGCACCGAGCGCCCGGAACGCCTCCGGGCCGACCAGATGGGCCGCACCGTTGGCACAGTCGAGGACGACCAAGATCTCGTCGAACCGCACCGGGTCCACCGTGTGCACCAGATGCGAGATGTAGGTCTCGGTCAGTCCGGCGTCATCGCGGACCCGGCCGACGCCGGCGCCCGTCGGCCGCTGCCAGGGCTCGCGCAACCGGGCCTCGATCGCATCCTCGACGGCGTCGTCCAGCTTCTCGCCGCCCCGGGCGAAGAACTTGACCCCGTTGTCGGGCATCGGGTTGTGACTGGCCGACAGGATCACACCCAGATCGGCGCCGGTGGTCCGAGTCAGGTAGGCCACCCCGGGCGTCGGCAGCACGCCGAGCCGGTGCACATTGACGCCGGCACTGGCCAGGCCGGCCACCACCGCTGCCTCCAGGAACTCGCCCGACGCCCGCGGATCGCGGCCGACGACGGCGGACGGTTGATGTCCGCCGAACGCGCCGCTCTCCGCGAGCACATGTGCCGCGGCGACCGACAGGTCGAGCGCCAACTCGGCCGTCAGTTCCTCGTTGGCCTTGCCCCGGACCCCGTCGGTTCCGAAAAGTCGCCCCATGCGATGGAGCTCAGCGCTTGCTGTACTGAGGAGCCTTACGGGCCTTCTTGAGGCCGGCTTTCTTACGTTCCTTGATCCGGGCGTCCCGGGTCAGCATGCCGGCCTTCTTCAGCGCGGACCGGCTGGCCTCGGTGTCGATGCCGTTGAGCGAGCGGGCAATGCCGAGCCGCACCGCACCGGCCTGGCCGGTGATGCCGCCACCGTGCACCCGGGCGATCACGTCGTAGGAGCCCTCGACCCCGGCCGTGCCGAACGGCTCGGAAGCGATCTGCTGGTGCACCTTGTTGGGGAAGTACTCCTCCAGGGTGCGGCCATTGATCTTCCAGGTGCCGCTGCCCGGAATGATCCGGACCCGGGCGATGGCCTCCTTGCGGCGACCGGTCGCTGCGCCGGGAGCCACGACGGCGGGACGGCTGGTCGACCCGGAGCCCGACGGGGTGGCCTCGGAGCGATAGGCGATCTCACGGTCGCCCTCGGTGAAGGGGCGAACCTCTTCGTCGGTGGTGGTCTCGGTCACTGTTTCAGACACGGTCGAAGAGCTTTCTGTCGTCACTGGCTGATCTGGGTGATCTGGTACGGCCGCGGCTTCTGCGCCGTGTGCGGGTGCTCCGGACCGGAATACACCTTGAGCTTCTTGATCAGCTTCCGCGACAGCCGGTTCTTCGGCAACATGCCCCAGACCGCCTGCTCCACCGCCTTGCGCGGGTCGGTGTCCAGCAGCTTGCCGTACGAGATGGACTTGAGCCCACCCGGTCGGCCGGAGTGCCGGTAGCTGATCTTGTCCTCGCGCTTGTTGCCGGTGAGCGCGATCTTCGACGCGTTCACGATGACGACGAAGTCACCTCCGTCGACGTGCGGCGCGAAGGTGGCCTTGTGCTTTCCCCGGAGCAGCGTTGCCGCCGTCACGGCGAGCCGGCCCAGCACGAGATCATCGGCGTCGATGACATGCCATTCACGGGTGACCTCACCCGGTTTGGGACTGTACGTGGACACTGCCTCGCCCTGCCAATCTCTCTCTGGTGTGCTGCTGAACGGAAACCCTGCGGGCATCATCGGCGGACCGAGGTTGCTCGATGCAGGGAATTGAGCGCGCGATGGCGCAACAGCAGGCCAGATTACCGGCCCTGGGCAACGCCGGTCAAAACGGCGTCAGAACACGGTTACTCAGGCGTGGCGTGAGCCAGCGCATATCGTTGTCCCCCGCTGGCCACTCGCCGCTACGCCCGCGTAGGTTGTCGCTCATGACCGAATCGCTCACCGTACGGGACAACCGCACCGGCAAGGATTATGAGCTGGAGATCACCGACGGCACCATCCGGGCCGCCGACCTGAAGCAGATCGCCGTCGATGGAGAGCCCGGACTGGCGACGTACGACCCCGGATTCGTCAACACCGCCTCCTGTCGCAGTGCGATCACCTACATCGACGGTGAGGCCGGGATCCTGGAGTACCGCGGCTACCCGATCGAGCAACTGGCCGAGTCCTCGACCTATCTCGAGGTCGCCTATCTGCTGCTCAACGGTGAGTTGCCGACGTCGGACCAGCTGGCGCAGTGGACCCACGAGGTCACGTACCACACCTTCGTGCACGAGAACCTGAAGCAGTTCATCCAGGGATTCCGGTACGACGCCCACCCGATGGCGATGCTGATGGCAGGCGTGAGCGCCCTGTCCACCTTCTATCCCGAAGCGGTCAACATCGACGACGCCGGCAACCGGCAGCTGCAGATCACCCGGATGATCGCCAAGATGCCGACCCTCGGCGCGTTCGCGTTCCGGCACCAACAGGGCAAGCCCTATGTCTATCCGGACAACGGACTGTCTTATACGGCGAACTTCCTGGCCATGCTGTTCAAGATGAGCGAGCCGGAGTTCCACGCCGACGAGCGGCTGGTGAAGGCCCTCGAGGTGCTGTTCATCCTGCACGCCGATCATGAACAGAACGCTTCGGCCAACGCGGTCCGCGCGGTCGGCTCCACCGAGGTGGACCCGTACTCCTCGGTCGCGGCCGGCATCGCCGCCCTCTACGGCCCGCTGCACGGTGGCGCCAACGAGGCCGTGCTGCGGATGCTCCGCCGGATCGGCTCCACCGACAACATCCCGGACTTCATCGCCGGGGTGAAGGAGGGCAAGGAGCGGCTGATGGGCTTCGGCCACCGGGTCTACAAGAACTACGACCCGCGGGCGACGATCATCAAGAAGGCCTGCGACGACGTCTTCGAGGTGACCGGGGTCAACCCGCTGCTCAAGATCGCCATCGAGTTGGAGAAGATCGCGCTGGAGGACGACTACTTCGTCTCCCGCAAGCTGTACCCGAACGTCGACTTCTACTCGGGGCTGATCTATGAGGCGATGGAGTTCCCGCCCGAGATGTTCACCGTCCTGTTCTCGATCCCGCGCACCTCGGGCTGGCTGGCCCAGTGGTCGGAACTGGTCACCGATCCGGAGCAGAAGATCGCCCGGCCGAAGCAGATCTACACCGGGCCGCGGAAGCGTGAGTTCATCCCGATGAACCAGCGCTGAGCTGAGTGGAATCGATTGGCCGTGACCCGGCGTAGCTGACAAGCTCGGCCGGGTGCACCAGGACGATCATCTGCCGCGGGCGACCATCTCGCCGGACGGCACGCAGTACTACGACGGACCCGACTGGGGTTGGCAGGATCTCTGGCTGACCCCGGATCGGGTCCTCGCCTTCTGTGCCGAGGAGCGCGGCCTGCCGGCCACCCGGGTGGGCCTGCTGGCCGAGGGGCTGCTCAACCAGACCTGGAAGATCGAATGCGCCGACCATGATCGGGTGCTTCGGGTCGGCCGGTCGGAGCGGACCGCCGAACAGGTCGCGTACGAGCTGCCGGTGGTCCAGGCCTGGGCCGCCGTGGCGCCGGTCGTGGTCGCCGCCGAGCACCGGGACGTGCCGGTGATCGACGGTCACACGCTGACCCTGTTTCCGTACGTGGAAGGGTTCTCCGGCACCTCCGTGCCGAGTCCGGATCGATGCCGGGAGCTGGTCCCGGTGCTGGCCGCGATGCATCGCGCCGCCCTGCAGTTGGGCTTCGACCAGCGGCCGGGCTTCGGCTCGGTGGACGATCCGCCGCGCCGACACGGCTGGGACCAGGCCCGGGCCGCGATCATCGACCGGTTCGGCCAGGGCGCCGACGTGCTCGGGCCGGTGTCCGTGCTGGACCGGGCGATCGGGGAACTGGATCGGCAACTGGACGACTGGACCCGATCGGGCCGGCTGGCCACCCGGGCCCCGGTGCACGGCGACCTGAACCCGCGCAACCAGCTCTATCTGGAGGATCGGCTGGTTGCGATCATCGACACCGATGATCTTCGGGTCGAGCCGCTGGTCTGGGAGGTCGCGAACCTGGCCTACACCGACCTGGACGTGGAGCCGGCCCAGATCTGGCGGGACTACCTGGCCGCCGGCGGACCGCTGGATCCGCGGGACGAGGAGTTGCTGCTGCCGATGGCCCGGCTGGGCGTCGTCGGCGAGATCCAGTGGCTCACCGACGCCGACGGGAAGGCCACCCACCTGGCACTGGACCTGCTGTTCGACCTGGCCGCCACGCTCACCGGCCAGCCAACCCGCGACGTCTGATACCCGATTTTCATGGCTCCGGTTTCCAGTCGGTGGCGAGTACGGACCAGATCTCGATGTCGTGGCGTTGGCCGTCCGGATGCAAGTAGCCCTGACGGAGCACGCCCTCCCGCGTCATGCCGAGCCGCCGGGCGACCGCGATACTGGCCTCGTTGCCGGCGGCGACCCGCCACTCCACCCGGACCACGCCGCGTTCCTTGATCACCCAGTCGATGATCTTGCGAGCGGCCCGGGTGACCAGTCCCCGGCCGACCGCCGACGGCTCCAGCCAGCAGCCCGCCTCCGCGGTGCCCTGGGCGATGTCCATTGTCCGGAACAGCACTCCGCCGACCAGGGTGCCCTCGATCCAGATGCCGTAGATCCGCCCGGTGTCGGTCGTCGCCTTGTCGGCGTAGGACGTGAGGAAGCGGCGGCTCGACTCCAGGTCGGTGGCGGCGTGCGGCAGGCCGATGAACCGACCGATGAAATCCCGGCCGCGATCCAGATGGGCCAGGAACTCCTCGGCCCGCCACGGTTCGAGCGGACGCAGCTCGGCGCCGTCAGCGCCCAGGGGCGATGCGAACAAGATCGACTCACCTTCCGTTGCAGGGATCCGACCGGAGGCCGGAATGATCACCGGCCCGGCACGGATGATCATGGACCGCCGGCCGGGCTCCGGGCCGCGCTGGTCCACTGCAGGTAGCGCATCTGCGGGCCGATCTCGGACACCTCGGACTCGGCGCCGGCGTAGGGCCCGGTCTCGACGAAGCCCAGCGATCGGTACAGCTGCAGCGCCTCGCGCATGAAGACGGCCGTCTCCAGCCGGACCCGCCGGTAGCCCAACTCGTCGGCCTGGGCCAGCAGCTCGCGGAGCAGCCTGCGGCCGAGGCCCTGGCCGCGGAGCTCCGGCCGGACGTACATCCGCTTCACTTCGGCGAGCTCGGCCTCGATCGGCTTCAGCCCGACCAGGCCGACGGGCCGCCCGGCCTGCTCGGCGAGCAACAGCCGACCCCGCGGCCCCAGCAGGGACGGGACCTCCGCCTCGAACGCGGCGTGGTGATCGGCCACGGCGGTCGAACTGAGGTCGACCCCCAGGTCGCCCATCTGAGCCGAACCCCAGGTCGCGTAGTCCTCGAGCAGGTCGGCCAGCCGCGCATGGGCGGCGGCGGGGTCGCCGGCCGCGCGGACGATCTGCACCTCCGACATGGTCGCTCCGTTCGACTCGGATCTCCGATGGGCTCGGGACACGGGCGATTCAGCGTACGACAGCAGGGCCGGGGGCCGAGCACGAAGGGAGGTCTGAAAGGATTCAGGTGAGGCCGATCGACGACGGTAGGCGCTATTCGGGAGGTGAGCGGGGACGATGACCGCGACAGGAAAGAGGACCGCGCTGGTGGTCCGAGGCGGCTGGGACGGGCATGCGCCGGTCCAGGCGACCGATCTCTTCATTCCGCATCTGGTGGACAACGGGTTCGCCGTCCGGGTCGAGGACTCGCCGGAGATCTACGCCGACTCCGATTATCTCGCCGGCGTCGATCTGATCATGCAGTGCGTCACGATGAGCACCATCGAGCGTGATCAACTCGCCGGGCTGCGGGACGCGATCGCGGCCGGCACCGGGTTCGCCGGCTGGCACGGTGGGATCGCCGATTCGTACCGGAATTCCAGCGACTACCTGCATCTGGTCGGCGGCCAGTTCGCCTGCCACCCGGGCAAGCCGGTGAGCGAACATGTGCCGGGCGACCCGGCCAACAACTACGTGCCGTACGTGATCAACATCAAGCCCGAGGCCGCTGATCATCCGATCGTGGCCGGGATCGAGGACTTCGAGCTGGTCACCGAGCAGTACTGGGTGCTATCCGACGACTACATCGATGTGCTGGCCACGACCACCCAGAAAGTCCGGGACGGCGACGCCTGGAACCGTGAGGTGACCTCGCCGGCGATCTGGACGCGCAACTGGGGCCAGGGCAAGATCTTCGTCGCGACCCCCGGGCACAGCGTCGACGTGCTGCAAAACGACTCGGTCCGGACGATCGTCGAGCGCGGCCTGCTCTGGGCGGCCCGATGAGTACTTCACCCCAAAAGAGCGGCGCCAAAGCACGAGTCGGCATGATCGGGTGCGGTGCGATCAGCGGCGCCTACCTGGGCACCCTGCCCCGACTGCGCAACCTGGAACTGATCGCCGTCGCCGACCTCGATCCGGAACGGGCCAAGGCCGCCGCGACCTCCTACCCCGGCGCCCGTGCCATGGGCGTGGACGAGTTGCTGGCCGACCCCGACGTCGATCTGGTGCTCAACCTGACCATCCCGGCCGCGCACGCCGAGGTGGCCGAGGCCGCGATCGCCGCCGGCAAGAGCGTCTACGGCGAGAAGCCGTTGACCGCGTCCGTCGACGAGGCCCGCCGGGTGCTGGCCGCGGCCGACGCTGCCGGGGTCCGGGTCGGCTGCGCCCCGGACACCGTGCTCGGCACCGGCACCCAGACCGCCCGGGCCGCGATCGACGAGGGGCTGATCGGTGCCCCGATCGCGGCCACCGCGACGATGGTGACCCCCGGGCACGAGCGTTGGCATCCCAATCCGGACTTCTACTACCAGCCCGGCGGCGGCCCTTTGCTGGACATGGGGCCGTATTACCTGACGTCGTTGATCACGCTGCTCGGTGACGTCAGCTCGGTGATCGGGGCCGGCAGCCGGACCCGGGACAGCCGGACCATCGGCCAGGGTCCGCGGGCCGGCGATCAGATCGGCGTCACGGTCGACTCGCACGTGACCGGGGTGCTCACCCACTCCTCCGGCGTGCTGTCCACGCTGGTGATGAGCTTCGACTCGGTGGCCAGTCACGCCGCGCGGATCGAGGTGCACGGGGAGCAGGCCTCGCTGACCGTGCCCGACCCGAACCGGTTCGACGGCGACGTCGAGTTGCGGGCCCTGGGCGACGCCGACTGGCGCACACTGCCGGAGTCGGCCGGTTATCGCAACGCGAGCCGTGGGTACGGGCTGGCCGACCTGGTCGCCACCCCGGCCGGTGCCGAGCCCCGGGCCGGCGGTCGGCTGGCGTACCACGTGCTCGAGGTGATGGAGTCGCTGCTCGCCTCGGCCGGGTCCGGCCGGCGGGTGGAGATCGAGTCGCGGGTCGAGCGGCCGGCGGTGGTCCCGCTGGGCGACGGCGCTTTCACCTCCTGAGCGGATCTCACCCGACAGTGCCCGGCTCTCCCCCATCGGGGTGAGCCGGGCGCTGTCGTTCAGCGGCGACGCTGGTGCCATGGACACAGCGCTCACCGGAAGACCCGCCGCGGCCGGCTGCGCGCTCGCCGCGGCGGGCTTCGGCCTCCTGATTCTGATCAACGCCGGCGAGACCGCGCCGGGGATGCCGCTGGCACCCAGGCCAGTCGCCGCCGCCGGCGCGCTCGCCGCGGCGGTGTTGATCTTCCTGATCCGCGATCGGGTCCGGCCCGCGCTGCTGGTCACGGTCGGCGTCGCGTTGGCGATCATGGTGTCCGGCAGCCTGGCAGCGATCCCGCACACCGCGCTGATCCTGATCATCGTCACGATCAGTCAGTTCACCCACGCGGCCGGACCGTTCGACATCGAGCCGCCGGTGCTGACCATGATCACGCATCTGACCACGGCCGGGGCGGCGTTCCTCGCCGGGCTGTGGCTGCTCGGGCGGTGGCGCGCGCTGCGGGGTCGGTGTGCCTCGTGCGGACGGCGGGACGCGGAGCCGGTCCGGCCGGCTCGGACCGCCCGGCTGCCGATCCTGGCCGCGGTCGCGATCATCGGCGCGCTGCCGTACGGTCTGATCAAGCTGGCCTGGGCCGCGGGGCTCAAGATCGGCCTGCCGGGCAGCAGCTTCGACTCCGTGTCGTTCGCCTCCCCCGGCTTCGGCGACACCGCGTTGCTGACCGGGGTGTCGATCATCGCCTCGGTGCTGATGGGGCTGCGGGTCGGACACCGACTGCTCCGGCCGGAGCTGCTCGCCATCGGCACCATCGGCTCGTTCATGCTGGTCCCGGTCGGCATCATCGGCGCGATCGTCGGATTGATCCCGGCCGCCCTCGGGCTGCGCACGATCGGCGACAGCGAGATCGACGGCTGGGCCTACATCGCCGTCTACGCCAGCTTCCTGGTCTGGGGCATCGGCCTCTGCCTGCTCACCATCAGCTACGGCCTCGCCACCCGCCCGGTCTGCCGCCGGCACCTGATCGAATCGGTCGCGCGGGAGCAGGTCAGTGGCGCTCCGGTGAATCCGCCAGTAGCTCGGTGATCTCGGTGGCGGCCTCGACCGGCAACGGGCCCTGGGCGAGCGCGCCGGCATTCTCGATCGCCTGCGCCTCGGTCCGGATGCCGGGCAGCGGGATGATCGCCGGATCGACGGCGAGCAGGTAGCAGAGGGCGCCCTGGCTCGGGCTGTATTTTCCAGTCAGCATACCCATGGCGAGCGGGGACCGGGCGAGGAACGCCAGCCCGGCGGAGCGGGCGGCGTCGAGCGAGGCCGCGGTCCAGCCGAAGACGTTGACCTGGGTCTGGATCGAGACACAGTTCGCCGACCGGGCGAACACCTCGATGATCTCCGGCACGTCCTGCGCGGTGCCGAGGTGGCAGATCTTGCCATCGGCCACGAGCTCCTCACAGGTGGCCACGATCTCCTCGGCCTGCGCCGGCCCGTCGGCGCCGTTGTGCAGTTGGTAGACGCCGGTGCTGTCGATGCCCAGCCGGCGCAGGCTCGCCGCGCAGCCGGCGCGGATGGCGGCCCGGCTGACATCCGTGCCACCGACCACCCGGCGCTGCTCGTCGTACACCAGTCCGAACTTGGTCGCCACGGTGATCTTGTCGGAGTCGCCCGGCCAGGTGGCCAGCGCACGGCCGATGATCAACTCGGAGTGCCCGATGCCGTCCGTCGGCGCGGTGTCGATCAAGGTGATGCCGACATCGAAGGCCGCGTGCAGGGCCCGGCTGCTTTCATCGTCGTCGACCTCGCCCCAACCGGCGTCGCGGCCATGGAACTTGAACGGTCCACCGAGCGCCCAGGTGCCGGCGCCGATCGCGGACACGTGGGGTCCGCCCGGCCGAGGATTCGGGTATCAGTGTTGGTGGTCGTCGGCATGGCTGCTCCTGCTCTCGTCGGCTCATGGCTCCGACTTCGAGCCTGCCTCTTGGAGTGCACTCCAGGTCAAGCAGCGCTTCGATGGGACCATGCTCCGATGAGCCACAGTCCCACCTGTTTCGACCTAGTCGACGACCGTGTGGTCAGCCTCGGCCGAGCAGGGCTCCGCCGTTGACCTGCAGGATCTGACTGGTGGTCCAGCCGCCGCCAGGTCCGGCCAGATAGCTGACCGTGGCTGCGATCTCGTCGGTCGTGCCGGGCCGGCCCAGCGGGATCTGCGCGAGGCGGGAGGAAACGACCTCGTCGGTCAGCCGGCCGGTCCAGAACTCGGTGTCGGGGACGAAGCCGGGCGCGATCGCGTTGACCGTGATCTTGTCCCGGGCGAGCTCGGCGGCCAGGCCCATCACCCAGGCATTGATCGCGCCCTTCGCCGCACCGTACGCGCCCGGCCCGCGGAGTCCGGCGATCGAACTGATCGCGATGATCCGCGCCCCCGGTCGGGTCAGCTGATCTCGCAACGCCTCGGTGATCAACACCGAGGTCAGCACGTTGAGGTCGAAGATCGTCCGCCAGGCATCGGCGACCCCGGTCAGACTCGAGGAATCGCCGTAGTTCGCGCCGCCGCCGGCGTTGAGCACCAGGATGTCGATCGTCGCTCCACCGGACAACCGGCCGGCCAGCACTCCGACCTGGTCCGGGTCGGCAAGATCACCGACCTCGGCGACCACCCGTTCCGTCCCGATCTCGGCGTTGATCCGATCCGCCGTCTCGGCCAGCACCTCCGCCCGTCGGCCGATGATCACCACCTCCGCACCCTCGGCCGCCAGCCGGCCCGCGATCGCCGCCCCGATCCCCGTCCCACCGCCGGTGACCACGGCCCGGCGCCCGTCCAGTTGATCACTCGTCATCCTCCGACCGTACTCGACCTCCCCGCGCCCTGTCGTCGGCCGTCACCGAGCGCACCTGTCGCGAAATCACTTGGTGCCAGACGATAAAGCGCTTCAACGCCTTGTAACGATCGGCGCGCAGTGATTTCGCGACAACGCCGCGCGTCACCGGCGAAGCCAGGGCCCGCATCCGTCGGAGATGAACCCACCGCCGGTTTCCAGCAGAGTGATCCTTACCCCGCTGGGGGCGAAGGTCACGAACTCGTTGGAGCGGGTGTTGCCGCGATCATCGACGCGCTCCCAGTAGCAGTCCCTGATCTCTGGCAACGTCTCGTAGGTCCCGGGCTCCAGGTCCTTCCCCGCACCCACCGTGTAGCTGCCGTCGCCGAACCCGCGCGCTGCGGCCTTGACCTCTTTGGCGAGCCCGCACAGATGGTTCGCAGCCATCCGGGTGCTGCTGTCCTCGGAGGTTTCCTCGATCAGGTACGCGATCAGCTCATCGCCCCGGTAGTCCTCGACCTGATCACAGAACTCGTGGCCGGACTCGAGATCACTGTCGGCGTCCTCGGACTCCGGATCGGTGCCGATCGCCTTCAAGTAGGCGCGCTCGGCCTTGGTCCACACTGTTCGCAGCACGATGTCGGCGATCTTGGTGACGACCTCATCGCGGGCGAACTCGACCGGCGGCTGGCCCGCCACCTTGATCGTGTAGCCGGCTGCCGTTCCGATGTTCTTGAAGTAGAAGTCGAACCCGCAGTGGCCATCCACGAAGACGCCGGGCTCCAGCTTCGAACGGTGCCCGCCGGGATTCAGCGTGACCGGGTCACCGGCCTCGACCTTGGACGACTCGCAGTCTCCGCCGTCGTGGTCGGCCGTTCGGCTGTCGTCGATCGCCCCCGAAACTTGAAGCGTGGTGGAATCGTAGGCCGATCCTTGCGCGGGCGTGCCGAATCCGCTGAATCCGTCAACGACCGGCGCGACGCAGCAGCATCAGCTGGCCGAGTTCGGCGACGTTCTTGGTGTGTTCGACGGTGACCCAGGCGAATTGATCACGCCGGGTGCGGCCGGCGGCGGCCGGCCACGGGTAGCCGCTGGCGGCGTCGAGGTCGGACTCAGGGGTCGAGGCCAGCACCTCCGACCAGGCGGATCGGACGGCGGCGAGGGCGTTGCGGAGTTGGTCCGGGTCGGCTTGCCAACCCACGTCGGCACGCGCGGGCGCGGGCCGGCCGTGGACGTCGGCCAGGGTCGACGACCACCACCACAGGTGCCGGCTGAGCCAGGCGACGGTCGGCACCGGGACCGGATCCGGCTCGGTGTCGGCCCAGTCCGGCCGCCGACCGCCGGCATCGGTGGCATGCATCGTCCAGTGGAGCGGCGCCGGTGCCCAGAACAGGTCGTCGGCCGACAGACCGGCCAGGTGATGATCAAGCAGCATCGAGGAGATCTCGAGCTGGAAGGCGAACGGATCCGTCGACGTCGTGATCATTCTCCGGCGTGGTTGGCGGGCAGCACGGAGACTTCCTCCCGGAGACCGTGGATCAGGGTGCGCTGGGTGTGCTCGAAATCGAAGAGGCCGTGACCGCCATTGCTGATCACACCATCCCGACGCACGGTCACGCTGTCCACGATCAGATCGACGAGATGTCGCCCGCGCAGCGCGGCCTCCGGCGCCGGCCCGTCACCGGCAACGCCGTCATCAACGGAACGCACCGTCCAGTCGACGTTGCTGAGCCGGACCCGTTGCAGCGGCGCACCGTCGGCACCGACCAGGGTGGCGGCGGACGACGCGGTGATCGTCATCCCGGCGAACGCAAGGTCACGGACCGACGCCGCACTGGTATCGACGGCGATCGGCGTGTCGCCGTCGATGATCAGGTTCGAGAATCGCAGTCGCTCGATCCGGGCTTCGCCAGCCCCGTCGGAGGTGATCGAGACGCCGACGCCACAGTCCTTGATCACGAGGTCGGCGAACAGGCAGTTGCGCAGCACTCCTGGGCCCCCGACGATCCGAACGCCTTGCTCCGCCGCAGCGAAGGTGCACCGGCCGACGATCACGCCTTCGCTCACCGTTTCATGATCGGCTCCGTCCCGGTCAGCGCCGCGGAGGACCAAGCCGCCGGCACCGGCCCGGATCCGGCAATCGCTGATCATCACGTCCCGGGAGCCGATCAACGCGATCCCATCTCCGGTTCGCGCCTCGGCCGGATTTGTCAGGGTCACCCCGCGGATCTCGGCATCGTCACAGCCGACCAGGGCGAGGGTGCCGTGCGGTGAATGCAGCAGGGTGACTTCGTGCACCCGGACCCGGCGGCAGCCGTCGAGCACAATCATCGGTCCTGACGCGGCACCGCCGTCGATCACCCCCGCGCCGGTGATCGACACGTTGTCCAGTCCCCGCGCAGTGATCAGCGGCGCGCCGTCGGCATCGACGGGGCCGGCGAGCAGCCGTCCACCGGCGAGCAGTTGGGCGCCGGCCGACAGGTGCAACTGGACGTTGCTGCGCAAGCTGATCGTGCCGGACAGGTAGCGACCCGCGGGCAACAGCACCTGACCACCACCCGCGGCGTGACACCGATCGACAGCCAACTGGATGGCCGCCGCGTCATCGGTGGTCCCGTCGCCGACGGCGCCGTAGTGGCGGGCGTCCCAGGTGGTGCGCGTCGTCTCGTCGAGCTGCATCGAGTCCGAACTCCTCCCCGAGTCACCTGGCCCGGGCGACTCGTCCCTCGTCCCAGACCGGGGCGTCCGCCTCGTACACACTGCCGTCCGCGCCGAAGATCAAGAACCGGTCGAACGCCCGAGCGAACCAACGATCATGAGTGACCGCGATCACCGTACCGTCGAACACCTCGAGGCCGTGCTCCAGGGCCTCCGCCGAGGAGATGTCGAGGTTGTCGGTCGGCTCGTCCAGCAGCAGCAGGGTCGCGCCGGACAGTTCCAAGATCAGGATCTGGAACCGGGCCTGCTGCCCGCCGGACAACGTCTCGAACTTCTGCTCGGCCGACCGGGCCAACTCGTAGCGATCCAGCTTGCGGGCGGCCTCCTCGCGACCCATCCCGTCGCGATGATCATCGCCGCGATGCAGGATCTCCAGCAGCGTCTTGCCCAGATACTCCGGGTGGTGGTGGGTCTGGGCGAACCAGCCGGGTCGCACCCGCGCCCCCAGCCGGGCCTTCCCGGTGTGCGCGACCGGCGCGACATCCAGCGTCTCGACCGGCCGGTGCTCGACGTCGGGGTCGCTGCCGCCACGAGCCAGCAGCCGCAGGAAATGCGACTTGCCGGAGCCGTTGGAGCCGAGCACGGCCACCCGATCGCCGTACCAGATCTCGGCATCGAACGGCTTCATCAGCCCGGTCAGTTCGAGCTGCTCGACGATCACCGCGCGCTTGCCGGTGCGACCTCCGCGGAGCCGCATCGAGACGTTCTGGACCAGCGGGATCGCCTCCGGCGGCCCGGCCTCCTCGAATTTGGCCAGCCGCGTCTTGGCCGCCTGATAGCGAGCGGCCATGTCGGAGTTGTAGGCGGCCTTGATCTTGTACAGCTGCACCAGGTCCTTGAGCTTCTGATGCTCTTCGTCCCAGCGCCGGCGCAGTTCTTCCAGCCGATCGAACCGGGCCTGCCGAGCCGCGCCGAAGGTGGCGAAGCTGCCCGGATGCACCCAGAGCGTGTTGCCGGCGGCACCGAGCTCGACCGCCGCGATCGCCGTCGCCGCCTGCGCCAGCAGTTCCCGATCATGGCTGATCAGCAAGATCGTCTTCTGGCTGCTGCGCAGTTGATCTTCCAGCCAGCGTTTGCCGGGCACGTCGAGATAGTTGTCCGGCTCGTCCAACAGCAGCACCTCGTCGGTGCCGCGGAGCAACGCCTCCAGGGCCAGCCGCTTCTGCTCGCCGCCGGACAGCGTCCGGACCTCGCGCCACCGGGCCCGGTCGTACGGGATCCCGAGCGCGGACGTGCAGCAGGCGTCGAAGGTGACCTCGGTCTCGTAACCGCCGGCGTCGGCGTAGTCCGCCAGCGCAGTCGCGTAACTGAGCTGCACCGCCTCGGAGTCGTCCTCCATCAGCGCCAACTCGAGCCGGTCGACCTCGGCGACGGCGGCCCGCAGCCGGTCGCCGGTGAGCGAGAAGAGCAGGTCGCGGACGGTGCTGGAGTCGCGGATGCTGCCGATGAACTGCCGCATCACGCCGAGCGTGCCGCTGCGAGTGATGGTGCCCGAGGTCGGATCGAGATCACCGGCGATGATCCGCATCAGGGTCGTCTTGCCGGCTCCGTTCGGCCCGACCAGCGCGACCACGGCGCCGTCGCCGACCCGGAACGACACCTCGTCCAGCAGCGGCCGGCCGTCCGGGAGGTGGAAAGACACGTGTGCCAACTCGACGTGTCCCATGCCGCCCACCCTAAGTGTCCGCCCGACACCGCCGAAACCGAATTAGCGCTGCCCCACGCCCAGTTGTCAGAAAAGTGACAGGGGTCAGGCAAGGCGGGACAGGTCGGCGGCGGTGACCGGATGGGCGAACGGCTCGCCGGCGACGAAGCGGGCGACCTCGTCGACCGCGGCCTGGCCCATCCGGCCGACCTCGTTGCCGGCCGAGCCGGCCAGGTGCGGGGTGCTGAAGACGTTCGGCAGACGCCACAGCGGGTGGCCCGGCGGCAGCGGCTCCGGCGAGGTGACGTCCAGGAAGGCCCGCAGCCGGCCCTTGATCAACTCCTCGGTCAGCGCGTCCTGATCGATGATCGACGGCCGGGCGGTGTTGATCACCGTGGCGCCGTCCGGCAACGCCGCCAGCACCTCGGCCGAGATCATCCCGTTGGTGGCCGGGATCGACGGGGCGTGCAGGCTGAGCACGTCACTGGCCCGGGCCAGCTCGAGCAGCTCCACCTTGGTCGCGCCGAGTTCGGTCGCCCGCTCCGCAGTCAGGTACGGGTCGTACACCAGCACCGTGAAATCGAACGGACGCAGCAACTCGATCACCCGGGCGCCGACCATCGACGCGCCGACGATGCCGATCGTCCGGCCGTAGTTGCCGATGCTCAGGCCCTTGTCCACCGGCCCCTGGGTCTCGGTGAACTTCCGCGAGATCCAGATCACGTCCTTACCCGCGAACAGGATCGCGGCCAGGGTGAATTCGGCCACCGGCAGGGCGTTGGCGTGCGCGGCGCTGGACACCAGCAACTCGCGCTGCCAGGCCTCCTCGGGCAGCATCGAGCGCACCGTTCCGGCGGCGTGGATCACGCCGCGCAACCGGGGCAGCCCGGCCAACGCGGCGGTGTCGAGGACCGGCGCACCCCAGCCGGTGATCGCCAACTCCAGCTCCTCCGGCGCGTCCCGCCAGTCCCGAATCACCAGCTCGGGGTCGAGATCGACCAGCTCGGTCAGCCGCCGCAGCCGATCGGCATCGAAGAATCGCCGCTCCAGTCCCGGATTCATCGCGAACACGGCCCTCGGCCCCATGGATCTCCCCTGATCGCGCCGAGTTGTCAGAATTCCGCTGTGCCATGACGCAACTGAATTCTGACAGGTCGGCAGTTGGTACATTGCGTGATCATGGTAGGCCACCGCACCGGAGAGGTCCGCCGCGGCATCGTCTCGTTCGTCCGCCGCGGCGGCCGGATCACGATCGCCCAGCAACGCAATCTGGAGCGGTATCGGGACCAGTGGGTGATCGAAGCACCGGCACCGGCGGCCGAGCCCGCGGAGCCGGTCGAGCCACTGGACGTCGCGGCGATCTTCGGCCGGGAGGCACCGCTGATCGTCGAGATCGGGCCGGGGATGGGCGAGTCGCTGGTGCCGATGGCGACGGCCCGGCCGGAGGCCAACGTGTTCGCGTTCGAGGTCTATCCGCCGGCGATCGGCTCGATCCTCGGCAAGATCGCCGACGCCGGGATCGACAACCTCCGGGTGGTCGAGGCCGACGCCGCGGCCGGGCTGGAGCAGCTGCTGCCGGCCGACTCGATCGACCGGCTCTGGACCTTCTTCCCTGATCCCTGGCCGAAGAAGAAGCACCACAAGCGACGGCTGGTCGACCGCTCCTTCGCCGACCTGGTGGCGAGCCGGATGAAGCGGCACGGGATCTGGCGGCTGGCCACCGACTGGGAGGACTACGCGGGCCAGATGCGGGAGGCGCTCGATGATCATCCGCGCTTCGTCAACGACTACCGGGAGGGCTGGGCGCCGCGCTGGGAGCAGCGGCCGATGACCCGGTTCGAGCAACGCGGCATCTCGGCCGGCCGGCACATCTTCGACCTGGCCTATCGTCGCCGTTGATCATGGACGACTCCCCGCCCCCGGTCCGAGAGCAGACGGTACGGCTGCGGCTCGACCTCGGCTATCACGGCGCCGAGTTCGCCGGCTGGGCCGAGCAGCCCGGATTGCGCACCGTGCAAGGCGAACTGCAGCAGTGGATCACCTCGGTGCTGCGGCTGACCGAGCCGGCTCGGGTGGTGTGTGCCGGCCGGACCGACGCCGGCGTGCACGCCCGGGGCCAGGTGGTGCATGTCGAGCTGCCGGCCACCGCCGTCGCCGACGACGGGGCGACGCTGCTCCGCCGGCTCAACCGGGCGCTGCCCGATGATCTTGTCGTCGTCGCCGTACGGCCGGCGCCGCCCGGCTTCGACGCCAGGTTCGCCGCCGACTGGCGAAAGTACTGCTACCGGATCGTCGACGGCCCGATCCGGCCGGATCCGCTGCGCCGGCACCTGGTAGCGCACGTCCGGGAGCCGATCGACCTGGACCGGCTGAACGCCGCCGCCGCGACCCTGCTCGGACTGCGCGACTTCGGCGCGTTCTGCCGCCGGCGCGAAGGCGCGACCACGATCCGGACCCTGCTCGACTTCGCCGGCCGCCGGGTCACCTACGACGCGCCGGAGGGGTTCGGCTCGACGATCGAGCTGACCGTCCGGGCCGACGCGTTCTGCCACTCGATGGTCCGGTCGCTGGTCGGCGCCGTGGTCACGGTCGGCACCGGCCGGCGCGACCCGGCCTGGCTGACCGCGATCGCCGGCAACCCGGTCCGGGACCCGAGCGTCCCGGTGATGCCGGCGCACGGTCTGACCCTGGAGTACGTGCACTACCCGCCCGACGACCAGCTGGCGGCGCGGGTCACCGAGGCCCGCAGTACGAGGTCGTTGCCGTGACCACCGATCACTACTTCGAGCGTGAGCCGGCCGGCCCGGAGCGGCGGCGCCGGATCACCGCCCGGATCGGTGACCGGGAACTGGGCTTCAGCACCGCCAACGGGGTCTTCTCCGCCGACGGACTCGATCATGCGACGGCCCTGCTGCTGCGGACCTTCGAGCCGCCGGCGCACGCCCGGCGGTTGCTCGATCTCGGCTGTGGCTGGGGCCCGATCGCGATCACCCTGGCGCTCGCGGTGCCGGCGGCGATCGTGGACGCCGTGGATTCCAACGACCGGGCGCTGCGGCTGTGCCGGGACAACGCGGCTGAGCACGAGGTCGGGGGCCGGGTCCGGACCCTGCAACCGGACCAGGCCGATCCGGCGACCCGGTACGACGAGATCTGGTCGAATCCACCGATCCGGATCGGCAAGGACGCCGTGCACGAACTGCTGCTGACCTGGCTGCCGCGGCTGGCCGACGACGGCGTGGCCCGGCTGGTGGTCGGCAAGAACCTCGGCGCCGACTCCTTGCAGCGCTGGCTCGGCGACCAGGGCTATCGCTGCGACCGGGTCGCCAGCGCCAAGGGGTTCCGCGTGTTCGAGGTCAGCCGGTCCGATCGCTGACCGCTCGCAGCACCTCGGGCCAGCGGCGTTCCAGGGTCCGGCCGCCGAGCCGGATCCCGTACCGGAGCACGACGAGACCGCCGACCACGGCGAGCACCAGCGCGACGACCGCCAGCCAGCCGACCCAGAACGACCCGATCACCAGCGCGATCAGCGGCAGCGCCAGGCCCACCGACAGACCGGTCGAGACCAGGAACGACAGCAGCGCCGGCAGCCCGCCGCTGCTGCCCCGCTGGAACGGGCTGGCGCCGGGTGGCGGTGCCGGCCACTGCCACAGCGCGCCGACGTAGGACCCGACGCCGAAGCCGATCAAGGTCAGCCCGACCACCAGGGCCAGCACCTGGGTGGTCAGGTGCCATTGACCGCTGGTCGCCAGCGTGATCACCGAAATGATCACTAGCAGCGGGCCGAGCAGGGCGAGCCCGGAATAGACCCGGCCGGTCCGGTCGTCGGCGCCGGACATGCCGCTGACCACGTGCAGCCAGATCGCCGAGCCGTCATAACAGAGGTCCTGGGCCAGGCTGACCGACACGAACAGGCCGAGCAGCACCGGCGCGAAGGCGATCATCGGCCGGCTGGCGTCGTTCGGGTTGGCGATCTGGGTCGCGATCAGCGCCAGCGGCAAGATCAGGAAGCCGGCGATGCCGACGATGTAGCGGGGGTCCCGCCGCCAATAGATCAAGGTACGAAAAGCCACCCCACCGGCCGGCGTGGGCGGAAAGAGCCGCTCCACCAGCCGCCCGTGCTTCACCTTCCGCGCCTCGCCGCCCGGCTCGATCGGCTCCACCAGTCGCTTGGCCAGGAAATAGCGCCAGACCAGCCAGAGACCGATGATCATGGCCAGACCGAGCACGAGCTTGATCGCTGCGAGGCCGACGGCGCCGCGGCTGAGCTCGGCCGGGACCGACCAGAGCCAGCCGATCGGCAGCCAGCCGGCCACCTCGGCGGCATCACTGAGGGCGGTCCGCAGCTGCTCCAGGCTCGCGTTGGCCAGACCGCCGGACAGGTTGCCCAGCACGGCGGTGCCGGCGCCGAACACGGCCAGCAGGATGAACGCGAGATCACGGAACCGGCGGGAGGACAGGATCCGGGCGAACACGGTGGTCGCGGTCCGGGCCAGCAGGAAGCAACTGGCCACGCCCAGCGGCACCACCAGCACGGCGGCGAGCGTGCTGCCGACGTCGCGGGTGTAGCCGATGATCATGGCCAGCGCGATCAAGGTGGTGGCCACGCCGGGCGTGCCGATCAGGCCGGCGACCAACAGGCCCGGCTGCAGCTCCTTGGCCCGCACCGGCAGCAGCGCGAACTTGCCGGGGTCGACGGTCTCGTCCACGCCGAAGACCAGCAGCGAGAAGAACAGCCAGCCGCCGGTCAGCAGGGCGAACCCGAGCACCAGCACCTCGGCTGTGATGTCGGCCGGCGCCCAGAGGCGGAGCGCGACGATGCCGAAGATCGCCAGGCCGACCAGGCCGAGCGCGTACACGCCGCCGATGATCAAGCCGACAGTGCGCCAGACGTTGCGCCGCAAACTGTTCTTGAGCAGGGTCAGTTTGAGCCTGACGATGACCGCAACCATGCCATCCCTCCTTCTGCCGCTGCCTGGAACCCAACCAGGTCGAGGAACCGCCGCTGCAGCGTCGATCCGGCGCGGACGTCGTCCAGCGTCCCGGACGCGAGCACCCGGCCCTGCGCCACCACGGCCAGCTCGTCGCAGAGGCTCTCCACCAACTCCATCACGTGGCTGGACAAGACGACGGTGCCGCCGCTGCCGACGTAGTCCCGCAGGATCGACCTGATCGTCTCGCCGGACACCGGATCGACCGCCTCGAACGGCTCGTCCAAGATCAACAGCCGCGGCGCGTGGATCAGCGCGCAGGCCAGACCGATCTTCTTGGTCATGCCGGCGGAATACTCCACTACCAGGGTGTCCCGGTCGTCGGCCAGGCCGAGGGCAGTCAACAGCTCGGCGCTCCGGGCCTCGATGTCGGGCAGCGGCACCTTGCGGATCAGCCCGACGTAGCGCAACAGTTCGCCGCCGCTGAGCCGGTCGAACAGGCGCAGCCCGTCGGGCAGGACGCCGATCAGTTCCTTGGCCCGGACCGGATCGGACCACACGTCGTGCCCCAGCACGGAGGCCGTCCCGGCGTCGGGCCGGAGCAGCCCGGTGACCATCGAGAGGGTGGTCGTCTTGCCCGCGCCGTTGGGCCCGACCAGCCCGAACAGGCAGCCCTGGCGTACCTCGAGTTGGAGATTGTCGACGGCCCGCTTCTGGCCGAAGTTCTTGTGCAGCCCCTGCAGGGACATCGCCGAGATCATGCTTTCAGTCAACACCAGCGCGCCCAGCCGACACCCTTGTCGGCGCCCGGAACGGCGCGCGTAGGATGACAAATCCCTGAGTGTTCGAGACCAGCTGGACCACTGGACACCCAGCAACGTCACCGCGAGAGGATGGACATGCCTGCTTACGAGCTTCCTGATCTTCCCTACGATTTCGCCGCCCTGGAACCACACATCTCCGGCGCGATCATGGAACTCCACCACGACAAGCACCACGCCACCTACGTCAAGGGCGTCAACACCGCGCTGGAGCAACTCGACGAAGCCCGCGGCAGTAGCTCCTTCGGCAACATCAACCGCCTCGAAAAAGACCTCGCCTTCCACCTCGGCGGCCACATCAACCACTCCGTCTTCTGGCCCAACCTCTCCCCCGACGGCGGCGACAAGCCCGACGGCGACCTCGGCGCCGCCATCGACGAGAGCTTCGGCTCCTTCGACGCCTTCCGCGCCCAGTTCGAGGCCAACGCGAATGCGATCCAGGGTTCCGGCTGGTCGATCCTGGCCTTTGACGCCCTGGGTCAGCGGCTGAACATCGTCCAGTTGTTCGATCAGCAGGGCAACCTGCCCCTGGCCCAGATCCCGATCGTGCTGCTCGACATGTGGGAACACGCCTTCTACCTGCAGTACAAGAACGTCAAGGCCGACTACGTCAAAGCCTGGTGGAACGTCGTCAACTGGGCCGACGCCCAGCAGCGCTACGCCGCCGCCAAGGCCCAGACCCCCGGCCTGATCAACCCCGTCTGAGCGCTCGTCGAGCTGCCGAAGGGATCCGGCCGGGATGACTGAGCCCGTCGATCAGCGGACCCGCGCCCAGCGGCGCGGGTCGCGGCAGATCATCGCGGCCTCGATCGGCAACGCCGTCGAGTGGTACGACTGGTACATCTACACCTTCCTGACGCCGATCTTCGCGGCGCAGGTGTTCGCTCCCGGCGACCCGATCGCCCAGGTGTTGTTGGCGTTCGGCGTGTTCGCGGTCGGGTTCTTCCTGCGGCCGATCGGCGGCCTGTTGATCGGCTGGGCCGCCGACCGGTGGGGCCGTAAGAATACGCTGACCGTCACGATCCTGATGATGGGCTTCGGCAGCTTGATCATCGGGCTCACCCCGACCTATGAGTCGGCCGGCGTGCTGGCGCCGATGATCTTGGTCTTCGGCCGGCTGGTGGCCGGCTTCTCGATCGGCGGCGAGTTCGCGGCGAACACCACCTTCCTGGTCGAGTCCGCGCCGCCCCGCCGGCGCGGTTTCTTCTCCTCCTTCCAGTACGTCTCCACCACGGCCGGCCAACTGGTCGCGTCCGGGGTCGCGACGGTGCTCGCCTTCGCCCTGACCCCGGAGCAGCTGTCCGGCTGGGGCTGGCGGATCGGCTTCTTCATCGGTGCGGTGATCGCCCTGGTCGGACTGGTGATCCGGGTCAGCGCCGAAGAGACCCGGGACGTCTCGACCCAGCAGCGGCCGGGGCTGTTCGAGGCGATCGTGCGGCATCCGCGGCAGTCGTTGCTGGTCTGCGGCGTCACCATCGCCGGCACGATCGCCTACTACTCCTGGACCACCTACCTGCCGACCTTCGCGCAGCAGAACGGGCACCCGACCCAGCAGGCGTTGTTGATCAGTACGATCTCGCTGGCGTTCTTCGGCCTGATCCAGCCGATCACCGGGGCGATCTCGGACAAGATCGGCCGGAAACCGATGCTGATCACGTTCGCCGCGGCATTCGTGGTCGGCATCGTGCCGGCGCTGAACCTGATCAGCTCGAGCAGCAGCTTCGCCGGACTGTTGATCATCACGCTGCTCGGGATGATCTTCCTCAGCGGGTTCACGTCGATCAGCGCCGCCCTGAACGCCGAGCTGATCCCGGGCCGGGTCCGGGCCTCCGGCATCGGCTTCCCGTACTCACTGACGGTGGCGATCTTCGGCGGCACGGCGCCGTACATGGGGACCTGGTTCGTGTCTCTCGGCAACCCGGGCCTGTTCGGCTGGTACATCGCCGCCCTCTGCCTGATCTCCCTGATCGTCTACATCTTCCTCAAAGAGACCGCCCACAAGACCCTCGACTGACCCGGCACCGTCGGCGCCCAGCGCTTTCGTCGCCTGATGACTGCCGAACTGGACGATCTTGTGTCCCTGTCCGACTACGCCTGGCAGCGGCTGCTGGCCCGGATCGATGGCCTCGACGACGAGGAATATCTCTGGCAGCCGGCGGACGGCTGCTGGTCCGTGCGGCCGGATGCCGACGGCAGCTGGCAGCTCGACGGCGCCGCCCTGCCGCCCGACCCGACGCCGATCACCACGATCGCCTGGCGGCTGAGTCACATCGACGATGTCCTGACCGGCGAGCGCAACGCGACCTGGATCGGGCTCGCTCCGGACGGACGGCCCGATCGGCCGGGCCGGGCCGCGACCGCGGCGGAGTGCCGGGAGCGGCTGGACGACGCGTACGCCTTCTGGCGTCGCTGTCTCGCCCGGGCGACCGAACTCGACACCCCGATGGGACCGATCGCGGGACCATACCGGGACGGCTCCCGACGCTCCTTCCTGCTGCACGAACTGGACGAACTGATCCATCACGGCGCGGAGGTCGGGGTCCTCCGCGATCTCTTCGCCGCTTCGCGGCCGCAGCCGCCGATCGTCGCCGCGGCCCTCGACGCCGACCGGCCCGCGCTGGAAGCCCTGCTCGCGGCTGACCCGGAGCTGCCGGCCCGGCATCCCGACCTGCTCCGGCAGGTCGCGGCGGCGCAGCGCTGGGACGGCGTCGAACTCCTGCTGCAGCTGGGCTTCCCGGTCGATCCACCGAGCGGCACCGCCCCGGTCCACTACGCCGCCGGTGCCGGCGAGCTCCGGATCGTCCGGCTGCTCGTTGATCATGGTGCCGATCTCGAGGCCCGGGACCCGACCTTCCACGAGACCCCTCGCGGCTGGGCCGCCTTCTTCGGCCACCCCGAGGTCGCCGACGCGCTCAGCTGAGCTGGCTCCGGGCGGCCATGGCCAGTGGCCACTTAGGACGCGATCCAGTCGATGATTCGGCCGCTCGCGGACACCTGTCCGCCACTCTGACTGTCAGTGGTCGCGCCTAGTGTCTTCCTTGTAGGCAAGGCGACACGGGGGTGCGGGAGATGACGGTGCATGATCTTGAAACGGGCCGGTTGGACAAGGCCACGGCGATCGCGCTGGCCGGCCGGATCTGCGCGAGAGCGACCCAACAAGCCGTCGCGTCCTGCCAACTACTGGAACTGATCGGCGAATTCGACGCCGGCCACGGCATCGGCTACCTGGCCGGCGTGAAATCCGTCGCGCACTGGATCGCCCACTCCTGCTCGATGTCGCCCGGCGTAGCCCGCGAACACGTCCGAGTCGCCCGAGCCCTGCGCCGGATGCCGACCATCACCGCCGCCTTCCGCACCGGCGAACTGTCCTACTCCAAAGTCCGCGAAGCAACCCGCCTGGTCGACCAGCTCAACGAAACCCAACTCTGCACCCTGGCCCGCGCCACCGCCGCCTCCCAACTCGCTCGCACCATCACCGGCTACCGCACCGCCACCGGCACCCGAATCGCTGAGCAGCAACGTCGCCGATGCCGGCTGATCCACCGCCCCGGCGACACCATGACCGGCCTCACCGGCCACCTGCCCACCGACGAAGCCGCCACCATCACCGCCGCCCTGCACCGCGCCCGCGACCTCAACTCCACCCCACCACCACCACCACCACCGACGACAGACGACTCCGACGACAGCGACGACAGCGACGGCAGCGACGGCACCCCGGCCTACCACGACGCCAACGCCCTCCGCGACATCTGCCAGCACTACCTCAACACCGCCACCACCGACGACCAATCCGGCGAAGACCGCAGCCTCGTCATCATCCAAATCGCTGCCGAACAACTCCTCGCCACCCACCCCGAACCCGCCCACGCGGAAACGCCACGAGTCGAGCCGTCCAAGGCCGGTGACGTTCCCGCGGGAACGTCACCGATCAAGACGGCTGGAGTCACCAGGACCCCGGCCGAACTGTCACCGATCAAGCCCGGCGGAGCCGACCACCTGCCAGCAGGAACAGCACCATCCGACCCGGCCAGCGCCGAACCCGTTCCCGCGGGAACGTCACCGATCAAGACGGCTGGAGTCGATCACCTGCCGGCCAAAACTTCACCAACCCAGCCCGGCGGAACCGACCACCTGTCAACCGGAACGTCAACTGCCGACACAACGAGCATCGGCCGCACCCCCGCGGGAAGGCCCACCCTGGAACCGGCCGGGGACCAGAACGCTCCCGCGGAAACGACGCTGATCATGCCTGGCGGAACCAACCACCGGCCGGCAGGAACGGCACCACCCGACCCGGCCAACGCCGAACCCGTTCCCGCCGGAACGTCACAGGTCGGACCGAACGCGACCGAAAACGTTCCCGCGGGAACGTCACCGATCGAACCCACCCGGGACAGTCACGGTCCGATGGCAACATCGCTGCGGACCGGACTCTGCACGATCCGCGGGATCGGCGGGATCGAACCCGAAACAGCACGGCGACACCTCTGCACCGGCACCATCCTCGGCGCCATCATCGACCGCCACGGCGACGTCCTCGCCCTCAGCCCAACCCGCCGATTCGTCTCCAAAACCCAACGCCGAGCCCTGATGATCCGCGACCAGACCTGCCAATTCCCCGGCTGCACCAACAGCCACCACCTCCAAGCCCACCACGTGATCAACTGGGCCGACGGCAGGCCGACCCAGCTTGCAAACCTGATCCTGCTCTGCCGCTTCCACCACACCTGCGTCCACGAAGGCGGCATCACCATCACCCGAAACCACCAAGCCCCCTACCCCGCCGCAGCCATACCCGGTGCACCGCCCTGGCAGTTCACGATGCCCGACGGACAACCCGTCGACCGGCCCGGCTGGCCCACCCCCTCGGCGCGCACCCTGACCTATCGACTCGCCCGACCCACCACAGTTGATCATGTCGACCGGATCAACCACCCCGACGCCGTCCCGATCCAACCGAAACAGTACGGCGAACGCTTCGACCTGCACGCCGCCGTCCAAGTCCTCTTCAACCTGGAGATCGCCTCCAGTGAAGCTGCCTAGGCGCCTTGGACGAGCAGAAGAGCGAGGGGGAGAGGGATGGCGATGATCAGCAGCAGGATCGCGTGGATCAGCCGCTGTTCGCGGAGGATCGCGACGAACTCGCGGATCATCGCGCTCGGCCAGTAGTAGTCGGCGGTCGGAGCGCCGGCGGCCTGGGCGGTGATGCCGAGCTTGCGAGCCAGGATCGCGGCCCGCAGGACGTGGTAGTTGCTGGTCACGATCAAGCCGGGGCCGGTGGTCAGGCCGGCCGACGCCGCGCCTTCGTCCGCCCGCACCAGGGTTTGTGAGAACCTCAGGTTCTGCTCGGTGTTGCGGGATTCGATCTCGGTCCGCAGCACAGTCGGGTCTGCACCGTTGTCCACCGCCCAGCGGGCCATCGCCTCCGCTTCGGGCACCAGTTCGTCGCTCCCCTTGCCGCCGGACATGATCAGGATCCGGGCCCGGCGGCGGGCGAACTCGGTCATCCCGGCCCGGACCCGGGACGCGAGCAGTGGCGGCACTTCACTGCCGGCGCGCAGCCCCGAGCCGAGCACCAGCACCCACTCGGCCGGATGATCACGCACCAGCCAGCCGTACAGCCCGGCGTAGCCGATGAAGGCCACGAACTGGAAGCCCAGATAGCCGGCGACCAGCAGCCCGAACAGCCAGAGGGCCTTCAGCCAGATCGGAGCGGACAAGAGGACCGGGATGGTGCCACCGACCAGGACGATGATCAGCAACCCGGCCAGCAGGGAGAGCGAGTTGGCCAGGCTGACCCGCTCCTTCCGGAGCATCACCGCGCCGTTCAAGATCAGAAATGCGCCGAGGACGAGGACCAGCAGCGGCGAGAGCAGCGCGAGCAACGCGATCAGGAAGAAGAGCAGGCTGGTGTCCATCAGCCCGATCGAGCCGAGCCCGTTGATCAGCAGCATGCCACCGGCCAACAGCCAGAACGCGTTGCTGAGTCGGCGCGGCTCGGTGCGGGTACGCCAGACCGCGATCACGCACACGGCCACCGCCACCGACAGCGCGAGGACGACGATCATGGCTGACTCGACCGAATCGCCCGCAGGGACTGACTCCGCATCGCGTCAGGATACCGAGGCAGGGACGCGAAGCGGCGTCGGGCGGCCGTCGCGGGTCCACCAGGTGAATCTGCGCCAGAGCTCCTCCAGCGGACCGCGGCCGAATCGCCGCAACCACAGCCGCATCCCGAGGTTCTGGACCGCCAGCACCACGATCACCCAGACCGTGAGCCCGAGCCACAGGCCGGGATCGAGCGGGTCCGGGGCCAGGGTGCGGACCACCCGGGCACCGACGGTGATCAGCACGGTGGCGGTCAGATAGCAGGTCAGGGCCGTGCGGCCCAACGGCTCGAAGGCCGCTACCAGGACGGGCGCGACCCGGGTCCGCATCAGGCCGAGCACCAGCGCGACGTAGCCGGCGGCCATCACCAGTTGCGCCAGCGTCAACAGGACGAACGAGGCCTGCAGGTCGGGACGGAGCAACAGCAGGGTGACTCCGGCCAGCGCCAGCGCACCGGCCGCGACGCCGGTGATCATGATCGGCCGGCCGGCTGCCGGCCGCTCCCAGCGGCCCGCCGCGCCGACGATGCCGAGGGCGAAGCCGGCGAGCTGGAGCCCGATCAGGATGAACAGCTGGGCCTGGACGGCCAGGCCGGCGACGATCCCGATCAGACCGACCAGGCCGAGGACGGGTACGGCGTACCGTCGCGGCAGGAAGGTCGACGGCAGCAGGAAGATCAGGCCGCAGAGCCCGTAGATCAACAACGCCTCCCCCGGAGCGAACAGCTGGTGCGGCACCCCGAGGACCACGAGGAAGACCGCCCGCCTGGCCAACGCGGCTCGCGGACGGAAGCGAGTGTCCCGGCCGGCCCGCCACAGCATGCCGAAACTCAACCCGAACAGGAGTGAGAACAACGGCAGGAAGTGGCCCTGGAAGAACAGCCGGAGCACGGTCCAGCCCGGCGTCTCGACGATGCTCTCCGGCAGGGCCCCAGCCGTGATCCACAACGAAACCGTGTTCAGCGGAAAGATCCCGGCGATCGCGACGCCGCGCAGGACATCCAGTGATCCGATCCGTCCCGGCGTGGCTGATGGGAGGTTGCCCGCATGATCCATGTGATCCGATCATGCCAGCCGAGCCTGCGACGACCATCGGGCACAGGTCTTGATCGGGTACGACCAGAGTGAGCGCCGAACTCCCCTGCCGTCCGAGGACAGTCGGAGAGGGTTCCGTTCCCATCGAACGGCTCAGGGGGCGTCAGTCTTGATCATGGAGGCGGACCAGTTCTTCGGCGGCCCGGTGGACCGCGCGGCGGAGTTCGGCGGGCTCCTCGACGATCGCGGCGCCGCCGAGACCGAGGGCCACAGAGCGGGCCTCGCCGGGGTTCTCCAGGTCGATCTCCACCCGGGACCAGCCCGGGTGATCGGCGGCGGGCGTGATCCGCACCCCGGGACGGCCGCTGAAGCGGCCGAACGCCGAATCGCGGACCCGGAACACGACCGGGTAACTGGGCCACTGGGCCCGGGTCCGGCGGACCGATTCGGCCCAGTAGTCGGCAAGATCGAAGCCCGCGGGCCGGTCGAACGATTCGTCGGTCAGCTCCGCGCTGACGATCCGGCTGACCCGGTAGGTGCGCGGCTCGGTGCCTCGCCGGCCGACCAGATACCAGGCGTGGCCCTTGGCGACCAGGCCGAGCGGGCCGACCGTGATCGCGGTCCGCCCGCTGCCGTACCGCATGATCATCAGCCGCTCCTCCCAGAGCGCCTGCCGGCAGACGGCGAGCCAACTGACGTCGTCGGTCGGCTCCTCATCCCAGCCGGGCCGATCGATCAGCACCCGCTGCAGGGCGAAGCCCGCCTCGCGCCGGATCCCCGAGGGCAGCGCGGTGAGCAGCTTGTCGTAAGCCCGATCGGTCTCGCCGAGACCAAGATCGGTCAGCACCTGGGTGGTGGTGCCGACGAAGATCGACATCGCCTCCGCCGCGGTCAGCCCGAACAGCCGGGTCCGGAAATCCGGCAGCAGTGACCAGCCGCCGCCCCGGCCGCGGGTCGGGTAGACCGGCACGCCGGCCAGGCTCATCGCCTCGAGATCACGCTGCACGGTCCGCGGCGAGACCTCCAGCCGGCGCGAGAGCTCGGCGACGGTCAGTCGCCCGCGGCTCTGCAACAGCAGCAGGATCCGGAGCAGGCGTTCGGCACGCACCCGATCACTGTGTCACGAAAATAAGCCATCAGATGTCGTCTTTGCCGACCAGGCTGATTTCCATGGATGCGATGACCGTCGACGGGCTGACGATGACCTACCGGGCTCCGATCCGGGAGCCCGGACTCCGGGCCGCGCTGCGATCGATCGGCCGACGCCGGCATCGGGAGATCGCCGCGGTGGCCGACGCCTCGTTCACCGTCCGGCCCGGCGAACTGGTCGGCTTCATCGGCCCGAACGGCGCCGGCAAGACCACGACGATGAAGATCCTGTCCGGCCTGCTGCGGCCGACCGCCGGCCGGATCGACGTCCTCGGCTGCACCCCCTGGGACCGCCGGACGGCCTTCCTGAAACGGATCGCCTTCGTCCGTGGCAGCCAGCCGGTCGGCGGATCACAGGAGCTCACGGTGCTGGACACGCTCGACTACCAGCGGCTGCTGTACCAGGTCGACCGCGCCGAGTTCACCGCGACGCTGGCCGAGCTGACCACCCTGCTCGAGCTGGAACCGCTGCTGCAGCGGCAATTGCGGGCGCTCAGCCTCGGCGAACGGATGCGGATCGGGCTCGCCCTCGCGCTGAGCTATCGGCCCGAGGTGTTGTTCCTGGACGAGCCGACCCTCGGCCTCGACGTCTCCGCCGCCGCCGCGATCCGCACCTTCATCCGGGAGTACGTCGCGCGGGCCGGCGCCACGGTGTTGCTGACCAGCCACTACATGGCCGACGTGGAGGAACTGTGCCCGCGGCTGATCCTGATCGACCAGGGCACGGTCCGCTACGACGGTCCACTCGGTCAGCTGTCGGCCCGGTTGTCGCCGTACAAGCTGGTCCGGTTCGCCGCCCCCGAGGCGCGGCGCGAAGAGTTGGCCGGGCTCGGCGAGGTGATCAAGGAGGACGAGGACGACCGCTGGCTGCTGCGGGTGCCCCGGGCGGAGGTCGCGGCGGCGACCGCCCGGGTGCTGTCCACGATCAAGATCACCGATCTCGCGGTCGAGGATCCACCACTGGAGAAGGTCATCGACCGCGCCTACCGGGAGGGGATCGGATGAACCGGCTGGCCCAGTTGATCACCATCCGGCTACGCCAGGAGGTGCTGGAATGGAGCGGCTCCTGGTGGTTCCTGACCACCCTGGTGGTCCAGGCGGTGGTCGGACCGTTGATCGGACTGTTCGTCTGGTCGGCAGTGTTTCCCGGCGACCCTTACATCATCAGCTACTACGTCGCGCTGATGTTGATCACCCTGATGACGGAATCGTTCGAACAGTTCACCCTGGCCGAACGGATCTACGACGGCACCCTCAGCCATGATCTGCTACGACCGCAACCGGTGGTGATCGGCGTGATCGGCGCCAACCTCGCGATCCGGTCCTGGCTGACGATCATCGGCATCCCGGCGGTCGTGCTGACCGGCCTCGCGATGGGCGTCCGGCTCGATCCGGCCGCGATCCTGCTGGCGCTGCCTGCCCTGCCGTTGGCGGGGATCATGATGTTCCTCTGGACCTACGGCCTGTCGCTGACCGGCTTCTGGACCGAGCGGGTGCACGCCGTCGTCGGCTTCGGCAGCTATCTGATCTTGATCCTGGGTGGCACCATCGCCCCGGTCGAGCTGCTGCCCGAGCCGTGGCGACAGATCAGTCGGTTGCTGCCGATGTACGGCATGCTCGGCTTCCCGGCCGAGCTCGCCACCGGCCGGCTGCGCGGCGGAGCGGTGATCATCGGCTACCTGCTGCAACTCGGCTGGATCGCCATCGGGGTCGGGATCTGTGTCCGACTGTGGCGAGCCGGGACCCGTCGCTACACGGTGGTCGGCGCATGATCATGATCAAGCTGGTGGGCGCGAGCTTCTCGATGGCGCTGCGCCAACTGCTCACCTTCCGGGTCAATCTCGTCTTCGACCTGGTGATGTCGGCCGTCTGGCTCGCCGTCACCCTGGCCACCGTGCTGGTCGTCTACACCGCGACCGACACCCTGGCCGGCTGGTCGCTGCCGGAGTCGCTGATCTTGATCGGCACCTTCCAGGTGCTCAGCGGCCTGAAGCAGACCTTCCTCGATCCGAATCTGTCCTGGTTCCCCGAGCGTGGCGTCCGGAGCGGCAACCTGGACCTGCTGCTGCTCCGGCCGGCACCGACCCTGTTCCTGGTCAGCCTCTCCTCCTGTTCGCCGCTGGCGCTGGTCCAGTCCGGGCTCGGACTCGGCGTGATCGTGGTCGGCCTGGTCCGGCTCGATCGGCTGCCCGGGCCGGCGGCGGTCGCGGCCTGGCTGGTGATGATCATGATCGGGATGGTGATCACCTGGGCGCTCGGCATGGCCCTCGCGGTGCTCGCGTTCTGGGCGCCGAAGCTACAGCTCGACGTGTTCTACGGCTCGGCCTGGCAGCTCGCCCGCTATCCGGTCGACATCTATCCCGGGCCGCTGCGGGCCGTGCTGACCTATCTGTTCCCGATGGCGTTGATCGCCACCGCGCCGACCGTGGTCCTGGTCCGCGGACCCGACCCGTCGCTGCTACTCGGCGGTGCCGCCGGTGCGATCATCGGTGCCGGCCTGACCACGCTGTGCTGGCGGCTCGGCCTGCGCCGCTACACCGGCGCCACGTCGTGATGCTGTAGATCGGCTGAAGGTCCGGCCGATTCGATTGCCCGGCGGCCAAGGCCCCGGCACGGTGGGGGTATGGCTCGGCTGACCGAAGACCAGGCGATCCGCCGGCTGCTCGACCGGTACGGATTCGGCGCCGGTGGCGCCGAGCTCGCCGACGCCCGGCGGGCGGGGTGGCGCGCGACGCTGTCGACCAGGCTCTCCGGTGACAGCGACGACTCCTCCGCCACCCTGCCGCCGGAGCTCGCCCCGTACCAACGGATCGGCAAGGACGCGGACCCGGCGGCCAAGAAGGAACGGAAGCAGCAACTGCGGCAGGACCGGACGGCGCTGACCGTCTGGTGGCTGGACCGGATGGTCGCCTCGAGTGCCCCGCTGACGGAGCGGCTGACCTGGTTCTGGCACGGCCACTTCGCCACCAGCCTGCAGAAGGTCCGCGATCCGCGGCTGATGCTGGCTCAGAACGAGACCCTGCGCCGGCTCGGCCGGGGTGACTTCCGCAACCTGGCCCGGGCCATGATCATCGATCCGGCGATGCTGATCTGGCTGGACGGCAACGACAACACGGCCAAGGCGGCCAACGAGAACCTGGCCCGCGAGTTCCTCGAGCTGTTCACCCTCGGCCACGGCAACTATTCCGAGGACGACATCAAGGGCGCGGCCCGGGCACTGACCGGTTGGAAGCTCAACCGGAAGACCGGGACGGCCAAGCTGAACCCGAAGAACCACGCGACCGGCGACAAGACGATCTTGGGCAAGACGGCCGATTTCGACGCCGCGACGTTCGTCGACCACGTCGTCGCCCAGCCGGCCAGTCCCCGCTTCCTGGTGTCCCGGCTGTGGTTCCGGTTGATCAACGCCGAGCCGCCCGACGAGGCCACGGTCGAGCGGCTGGTCACGGCGTACGGTCCCGAGCGGGACATCGCCGCCCTGCTGAACGCGATCGCCGCGGAGGACGCGTTCGCCGACTCGGCGACCACGCTGGTGAAGCAGCCGGTGGAATGGCTGGTCGGCCTGCTCCGGGGGGCCGGCGTCCGGCCGAGCAAGCTGCCGGCCAAGCAGCAGAAGAAGTTGATCACCCTGCTGACCGGGATGGGACAGCAGCCGTTCCGGCCGCCGAGCGTCGGCGGCTGGCCGGCCGGCGCGGCCTGGCTGTCCACGGCCGCGGCCCGGTCCCGGATCGAGCTGGCGACCATGATCAGCAAAGCCGCCGCCGATGAGGTCGCCGGAGTCGAGCCGGCCGACGTGCTCGGCCTGGACCGGGTGTCCAGCCGGACCGCAGCCGCGATCAAGGCGGCGCCGGTGCAGACCCGGCTGGCCGTCGCCGCCTGCTCGCCCGAATACGTCGTCTCGCTGTGAAGGACGTGATGTAGATGAACCAGCCCGGTGGGCCGAAGCTGTCGACGACGGTCAGTCCGGTCACCCGGCGCCGGTTCCTCGCCTTCTCCGGCGTCGCCGGGGCCGGCGCGCTGGCGGTCGGCGCGGCGCAGCTCCGCTGGGGCGACCTGGTCCGCGCCGCCGTGACCTCGCCCCTCGACCCGGACGCCGGGGTGCTCGTGGTGATCACGCTGTACGGCGGCAACGACGGCCTGAACACCGTGATCCCGACCGGCGACCCCGCCTACCAGCAGACCCGGGCCGAGCTGGCGTACCGGCCGGACGAGGTGCTCGACCTCGGCGAGGGGCTCGGCTTCAATCCCGGCCTGAAGACCCTGCACGGCCTGTGGCGGGAGGACGGGCTGGCGATCGTCCGCGGCGTCGGCTACCCGAAAGCGGACCGGAGCCACTTCCGCTCGATGGCGATCTGGCAGACCGCCTCGCCGGACGCGCCGGCGCGCAGCGGCTGGCTCGGCCGCTGGTTGGACGCCACCACCACCGATCCGCTGCAGGCCGTGTCCCTCGATCCGGTGACCCCGCCGCTGCTCGCCGGAGAGAAGCTGGCTGCCGCGTCCTTCCCGCTGTCCGGGCTGGCGCTGCCCAAGGGCGGTCTCGGCGCGGCCGTCGACCAGCTCGCCGTACCCGATCCCGGCGATGATCACTGGCTGGCCCAGGCGGCCAAGCAGTACGCCGATCTCGGCGCCGCCGCGAAGACCCTCGGCCCGGCCCTGCAACACCGGTCCGCTCCGGATGATCAAGCCGACCCTGATGAGCAAGCCGACGAGGAGTCGACCAAGGGCGGCTCGGCCGGCGGCCAGGGCGGTCTCGCCGCCCAGCTCGACCTGGTCGCGACCATGATCGACATGGGCGTGCCGACCCGGGTCTACTCGGTCTCCCTCGGCGGCTTCGACACCCACTCCGACGAACGAGGCACCCAGCAGCGGCTGCTCGGCGAACTGGACGCCGCGGTCGCCAAGTTCCGGGATCGGCTCAAGGGCAGCGAGCGTGGCCGCCAGGTGGCGACCATGATCTATTCCGAGTTCGGCCGCCGGGTCGTGGCCAACGCCAGCGACGGGACTGATCACGGCACCGCCGGACCGGTCTTCCTGTTCGGCGACGGGATCCGCGGTGGCTTTCTCGGCGCGGAGCCGAGCCTGACCGACCTGGACGACGGCGACCTGCGCGCCGGTGTCGACTTCCGCTCGATCTACGCCTCGGTGCTGGACCGGGTGCTGGGGGCCGAGCCGGAGCCGCTCCTCGCCGGCTACGGGGAACGGCTGGACGGCCTGTTCGACTGATCACGATCGGTCGCTGCGCCGATCGCGGCCTGGCGATAGGATCGGCGGCACAACCGAACACACTTGCACAGGGATTGTGGTGGGCAGCGCAGTGAGGCATGCCCATGACTCAGCAATCCCACGCCCCGCAGCCAGGCTGGAAGCCTAATCTTCTCCTGCTGTGGTTGGCCCAATCCACGTCCCTATTAGGTCTCCAGGTGGGCATGATCGCCATGCCCCTGGTGGCCATCGATGCCCTGCACGCAGGAGCCACCGAGGTCGGCCTGCTGGCGGTGGCGGCCCAGCTGCCCTGGCTGATCCTGCCGCCGATCATCGGAGCGCTCGCCGATCGGGGTGATCGGAAACGGCTGCTGGTGGTGAGCCACCTCGGCCGGGCGCTGCTCTGGCTGACGATCCCAGCCGGCTATCTGCTCGAAGTGCTCACGCTGCAGCAACTCTTCGTCGTGCTGCCGCTGGTCTGCATCCTGGGGATGATCTTCGACATCGCGTTCCGGGCCTTCCTGCCCGGAGTCGTACCGGCGCCGGAACTGGACACCGCCAACGGGCGGATGGCCGCGACCGATGCGGTCGCCCGGGCCTCCGGACCGGCGATCGCCGGCTTACTGGTGCAGGCGGTCACCGCACCGGTGGCGATCTTGGTCCAGTCGATCACCGCCCTGGCGGCCGGTCTGTCCACCCAGTCGATCAAGACCGAAGCCCGGCCGTCGGCAGGCGAACAGCGATCATCGGGCCCGGCCGCCTGGGCCCACGACATCGCCGACGGATTCCGCTGCCTGATCCGGATCCGGCCACTTCGCTGGATCATCCTCGCCGAGACCCTGTACGTGTTCTTCTTCGATCTGATCTTCGCCCTGCTGATCGTGTTCCTGCGGACCACCGTGGGCCTCGGCGCCGCCCTGATCGGGGTGATCTTCGCCGTCGGCAGCCTCGGCGGGCTGGTCGGCGCCCTCGTCGCGGTCCGGCTCCGGCGGCGGTTCGGGTTCGACCGGATCCTCACCCTGACAGCGATCCTGCGCGGTGCCGGGTTGCTGCTGCTGCCGTTGAGCCTGGCCTTCGATCCGGAGGTCCGGCCGCTGATCCTGATCGCGGCCCGCGCCCTGAACGCCTGCGCCTGGTCCGGTTTCGAGGTGTTGGCCCAGACCTACCAGCAGTCGGTGCTGCCTGATCACTCGCGTGGCAGTGCGACGGCGGCGGCGCTCTGGATCGGCCGCGGAGCGGAGGTGGCCGGCGCGGCAACCGCGGCTGTCCTGGTGGCGGTGATCGGGATCACCCCGCTGCTGATCATCGCCGGCATCGGCGGCACCCTGGCCGGCCTGGTGACCCTCGCGGTCCGGACGTCGCGGCAGAAATTTCGCTGACCCGTCATATCCGCGGGCGTTTCTGCGGCGTGTCGTAGCGGATGTGACGGGTCGGCCGGGATTTCAGGAGGGTGGGTCCGTGGGGAGAGTGAGGAGGAAGCGGGCGCCGGGGAGGCTGGTCGGGTCGACGCAGGCCAGGTCGCCGCCGTGTGCGCGGGCATAGCCGCGGGCGATGGCCAGGCCGAGGCCGAAGCCGCCGTCGCTGCTCCGGTGCTGGTCCAACCGGACCAGCCGGTCGAAGATCCGTTCCCGGTCCGCCACCGGGACGCCGGGGCCGTCGTCCTCGACGCCGATCTGCACCCACTCGCCCTCCGTGGCGACGGTGATCAGCAGTGTGCCGTGGGTGCTGTTCGTGGCGTTCAGGCCGGTCGCGCGGACCGCGTTGTCGATCAGGTTGCGCAGGATGCCGGACAGCCGGTCCGGGTCGACCTGCGCCATGGCCGGGCCGCCCTCCCGGAGAAAGGTCAGGTCCGGGTGCAGCGACCGCGCCCGCCGCAGGTCGGCATCGATGGTCTCGGTCACGTCGATCATGCTCCGGTTCAACTCCAGCCCGGCGTCCAGCCGGGCGGCGGTCAGCAGGTCGTTGACCAGGGAGCTGGCCCGGCCGGTCTCGCCGATCAGCAGCAGTTGCAGCCGTTCCCGCTCGGCGTCGGAGAGTTGATCATGGTAGTGCAGCAGCGACTCGGCCGCGGCCTGGATGCCGGCGATCGGGGTCCGCAGCTCGTGGGCCGCGTCCGCCAGGAACTCCTTGGTCCGCTCCTCCGCCTGTAGGGCCCGGACCTCGGCTCCCTCGAGCTCGTCCAGCATCTCGTCGAACGCGACGGCGGTCCGGCCCAGCTCGGTGTTCGGCCGGGTCGGCCGGAGCCGCCAGCCGCGCCGGCCGCCGGCGATCGTCCGGGCCAGCCGGGCCATCGCGCCGAGCGGCGACAGCGACAGCCGCACCGCGATCACCACCAGTCCGGCGCTGATCACGATCGCCCCGGCACCGGTGATCAACAGCACCTGTCGCAGCACGGTCCGGGCGTCACTGTTCAGGGCGAGATCGACCCCGAGGGTCAGGGTCGCGCCGTCGATCCGGCCCGGCCCGGTCAGCTTGCTCCTGGTGATCTTGGTCTGCTCGCCGGGCTGGATGATGCTGCCGAATTCGGTTCCGTCCCGGAGCACCAACCGGGCCCGTACGCCATCGGCGTCGACCCGGTTGACCAGCTGCTGCGGCCGCACTCCGGTCCGGGCCAACTGCCGGGCCAACTGCGCCCGTCCGGTCAGCAGCACGTCCAGGCTGCGCTCGGACTGGACCGCGAAGATCGTGTCGATCACCAGGCCGAGCCCGATCAGCACCGCGACCAGCACGGCGATGGTGGCCACCGCCACCCGCACCTGCACCGATCCGGTCCGCAGTCCGGTCACGGCGACTCCGCCAGCCGATAGCCGCGGCCGCGCACGGTGTGGATCAGCCGCGGTCCGTGCCGCTCCAACTTCCGCCGCAGCGAACTGACGTGCACCTCGACCAGGTTCCGGTCGAAGCCCGAATAGCCCCAGACCGCGCTGATGATCTTGTCCTTGCTGACCACATGGCCCCGCTGGCTGGCCAGATACTCCAGGATCTGGTGCTCCGTCTCGGTCAGCTCCACCCGGTGCTCACCCCGGGCCACCTGACCCGACTGCTCGGTGATCACCAGATCGCCGACCATGATCGACGGGCCGCCCGGGGCGGTCCGGCGCAGCACGGCCCGGACCCGGGCGATCAACTCCACCATGGCGAACGGCTTCACCAGATAGTCGTCGGCGCCGCCGGACAGCCCGCGGACCCGGTCGGCGGTGGTGTCCCGGGCGGTCAACATCAACACGGCTGCGGAGCTGATCGATCGGATCAGGTCCAGCAGCTCGAACCCGTCCCGGCCGGGCAGCAGCACATCCAAGATCACCAGCTCGGGCCGGAACTCCCCGAGCAGCCGTTCCAGTCCGACGCCGTCGGCCACGCCCGACGGCTCGAATCCCTGCGCGGAAAGGGCCGCGAGCACCGACAGCCGGATCGCGTCGCTGTCCTCGACGACGAGGATTCGAGAGCCGGCCACGGACACCATTGTGCCGGTACCTATCGGGAGGGTCAGTTTCCGTGCTGTTGGTAACTCCGGAACGGCTGATAGCCCACCAGCCGATGCCGGCGACGAAGAAGGCGCCGGTGTGCACCTGATGACCGGCCAACGACAGGGCGCCGAACAGCACGGCAGCCGCCAGCCCGACGACGAGAATGATGATCCCGAGAATCAGTTGGGTCCGGTCCCGCCCGGCCGGATTCGCATCGTTGGCTGCAGACACCTCGCTACGGCACCGATCCGGAGTGCCAGCCGGCCGCGACTCACTCCGCCCGGACGGCCGAAGGATTAAATTGTCGATGGCGCCCGTACTCGGGATCCGTCGACAACACCAGGAGACAGCGATGACCGATAAATCGACCACTTCGAGCAAGCCGGCGGCCGGCGCCGGAGATCCCCGGAGCCTGCCATCGGCGGTCGACCGCGCGACCTTCATGGCGGAGCTGGCGGAGCTGAAGGTTCGGGAGAAGGCGCACACCCGCGAAGGCGACGCGATCGCCGCGGCCCGGCGACGACTGCCGATGACGGAGATCGACGCCACGACCGAGGTGATCGGCGCCGATGGGCCGATCACGATCCTCGACGTCTTCGAGGGCCGCAAGCAGTTGCTCGGGTATTACCACGCCTGGTGGCCCGGCAAATCCGCCGCGGAGCAGTGCGAGGGCTGCACGTTCTTCAACAGCCAGGTCCGCGAACTGTCCTATCTCCACTCCCGCGACATCACCTATGCCGTGCTCTGCAAGGGACCGTACGACGAGAGCATCCGCTACCGAGACTTCCTGGGTCTGGAGATGCCGTGGTATTCGGTCGAGAAGACAGCGCCGCAACTCCTGGAGCCGCGCGATTGGCAGAGCCACCACCTCGTGGCGTACGTCCGCGACGGCGAGCGGGTGTTCGAGACGTATTTCACCGGCGGCCGCGGCGTCGAGATCATGGCCCCGACCCACGGGCTGCTGGACATGAGCGTCTACGGCCGGCAGGAGACGTGGGAGGACTCGCCCGAGGGCTGGCCCCAGCCGTGGCGCACCGCCGAGAACCCCGACGACTGGCGGTCGAACGGGCGCCCCATCGCCCAGTGGTCCCGGATCGAGGCCGGCCGCTCCGACGACCTCACCGGCTGAGCTCCTGGGCCTGATTCCATCGTCGGACGACATCGGGCCGGCCCTTCGACAAGCTCAGGGAACGAACCAAACCACGCACCCCGGCAGCGTCAATCGCCTGCCGGCTCCTCCGGCTCGTCCTTGATCGCGCCCAGCGCCAGGACCGTGTCCAGGGTGTCGGCCTGGTCGGCCGTCTTGTCCTCCCGGTAGCGCAGCACCCGGGCGAAGCGCAGCGCCACGCCGCCGGGATAGCGGGTGGACCGTTGCAGACCGTCGAAGGCGATCTCCACCACGGTCTCCGGCCGCAGATAGACGGTGTAGTCGTCCCGACTCGCCTCCAGCTCCAGGAACCGCTCGGTCTGCCAGGTCAACAGTTTGTCGGTCATCCCCTTGAACGTCTTGCCGAGCATGATCGGCTCGCCGGTCCGCGGGTCGCGCGCAGCCAGGTGCAGGTTGGACAGCCAGCCCTGGCGGCGGCCGTGGCCCCATTCGGCCGCGATCACCAGCAGGTCAAGGGTGTGCCGCGGTTTGATCTTGATCCAGGCGGCGTCCCGGCGGCCGGCCGCATACGGCGAATCCAGCCGCTTCACCACCACGCCCTCGTAGCCGTCGGCGACGGCCGTGCCGAACACGGCAGCAAGCTCAACTTCAGTCGCGCAGACCTGGCGCGGGACGATCAGCTCGGCCGGCAACACCTCGGTCATCATCCTGGCCCGCTCGGTCAGCGGCTCGTCCAGCAGATCCCGGCCGTCCAGGTGCAGCAGGTCGAAGAAGAAGCCGCGCAGCGGCGTCCGCTCGGAGTGGCCGGCGACGTCCAGCTGAGACCCGGTCCGCGACGCGATCACCTGGAAGCTCTCCGGCTTCCCGTCCGGCTGGAAGGCCAGCACCTCGCCGTCCAGCACCAGTTTCCGGTACGGCAGCGCGGCCACCGTGGCGGTCACCTCGGGCAGTCGTTCGGTGATCTCGTCCAGCGACCGGGTGAAGATCTTGATCTTGTCGCCGTCCTTGTGCACCTGGACCCGGATCCCGTCCAGCTTGTGATCGACCAACGCCGGCAGCCCGGCCTTCTCCGTCGCCTCGGTGACATCGGGAGCGCTCGCCGCCAGCATCGGCTGGATCCCGGTGCCGACCGAGAGCCCGACCTGCTCGAGCGCGGCCAGGCCGCCGTCGACCAGCACCCGGGCTGCCGCCGTGGTCGACGAGCTCAGCATCGCGGCCCGCCGGACCGCCGCCACCGGCACGTCGTAGGCGACCGCCAGACCCTCCTGCACCTGCGCCTCCAGCGCGCCCTGGCGCAGCTCGCCGGAGATCAGACCGGCCAGCAGCCGCTGCTCCGCCTCGGTCGCCCGGCCGAAGAGGTCGGCCATCAGCTCCGCCCGGCGACCGGACGATCCCGTGCCCGACAGCCCGGCCACGGTCTGGAAGACGGCGTCCACCTCGGCGACCGTCAGGGACGGCTCGGCCGCCGGCGCCGGAGCCTTGCTGATGGTCCGCCAGCCGATCCCGGTCCGGCGTTGCCGCAGCGACCCGGCCAGGTAGGCCACGACGATCTCGATCTCGGCGGGATCGCCGTCGCGCAGCACGTCCGCGATCAACTCTCGCTTGGCGATCCGCGATCGGGTCGCGGCCATCGCCGCCGACGCGGCGGCCACCCGTTCCAGCTGCATGCCGGCAGTCTGACGCATCGCGCCGACAAGGGGTGGGCCCACTCTTGACCACGGGTTCCGGCCTCCCGTACCGTCCAATCACTTATGGTCAGGCACTAATCGGTGAAATGGGTGGTCGAATGTCCAAGGTTGTTCGTCGGCTGACCATCCTCGGGGCCCTGCTGCTGGCGCTCGCCGGGATCGCGGTGCCGGCCAGTGCCCAACCGCCGGCCGTTGTCGCCGTAGCCGATCTGGGTCCCGCCTCCTCGGTCACCTCCACCGGAGTGGCCGCTCAGATCGGCAGCCTGATCTGGACCGCCACCTCCGGCGTCTCCCCGGTCAAGGTCGGCGCCTTCGATCCCGCCACCGGCCGGGTCGAGCGGACCATCGACCTGCCGACCGGAGCCGGGGTCTGGGCGATGGCCCAGGTCGGCACCGATCTCTACGTCGGCACCTACACCCCGGGCGATCTGTACCAGATCAACACCGAGACCGGCACGTTGACCAAGGTGGCCAACTTCGGCTCCTTCATCTGGTCGCTGGCGGCCGCGCCGGACGGCACGATCGTGGCCGGGACCTACCCCGACGCCGGGGTGCACAGCTACGACCCGGCCACCGGCACGACCCGGTCCTACGGCACCGTCGCCCCGGGCGAGCAGTACGTCCGCAGCATCGCCGTCGATGATCGGACGATCTATGCCGGGATCGGCTCGCATGCGAAGTTGATCACCGTCGACCGGGCCAGCGGTGCCACGGCGAGCGTGCTGCCGGCCGCCTACGCCGATCGCACCTTCGTCGCCACCCTCGCGCTGCACGGCGATCGGCTCGCCGCCGGACTGTCCCCGACCGGCACCATGTTGATCTTCGACACGGAAGACCTCAGCACGCCGGTCGAGGTGCAGGCGCCCGGCGGTGATCAGTACGTGACCGCGATCAGCCACGACCCGGCGAACGGTGACCTCTATTTCGCCACCCGAGCCTCCGGCACCCTCTATCGGGTGCCGGCCACCGGTGGCGAACCGGAGCGACTCGGCCAGCCCTACGACGGCGCCTACTTCAACAACATCCTGATCGACGGCGACCAGGTCCGGGCCAGCCTGACCAGCCAGATCGTCAGCTATGACAAGGCGACCGGCACCTTCAGTGGGGTTGATCTTGGTCAGGCCGGCCTGCCGCAGGCGCCCGAGCTGGCCATGCAGCTCGCCGCCACCGACCGGCAGGTCCTGGTCAGCGGCAAGGCCGGCATCCAGGTGCACGACCTGCAGACGGGCAACAACAGCCGGACCTTCCTGCCCGGCGAGGCCAAGACGATGACGCCGATCGGCGACCGGGTCTATCTCGGCGTCTACACGCTGGCCCGGATCTGGTCGATGCGGCCCGACGGCACCGATCTGACCGAGCTGGAGCGGATCGAGAACGAGCAGACCCGCCCGACCGACGCCTGGTACGACCGCGGCACCCGGCAACTGCTGTTCGCCACCGAGGCCGACTACGGCAAGATCAACGGCGCCCTCGCCGGCTATCGGATCCAGGACGGACAGCTGACCGTCCGCCGCGGGATAGTGCCCAACCAGTCGCTCAAGTCGGTCACCGTACACAACGGGATCGCCTACCTGGGCAGCGAAACCCGGAACAGTCTCGGCACCGAGCCGATCGAGAAGGAAGCCACCATCTCCCGGGTCGACCGGCGCACCGGCCGAGTGCTGGACCAGTTCGCACCGGTGCCCGGAGCGCAACAGATCACCGACCTGCTGCCGTACCAGGGCCGCGTCTACGGCACCACCGAGAAGGGCGACCTGTTCGTGCTCGACCGCTCCGGCCGGCAGGTCGAGGCCATGATCAAGATCGGCACCGGCGCCAGCACTCTGGTGCTGGCCGGTGACGGCCTGTACGGCACCGACGGGAAGCGGCTGTACAAGGTCGAACCCGGGTCAACCCCGGCCGCCACCACCGTGGTCGACGGACTGGCCGCCCAGGCCTACGCCGTGGGCCTGATCGCCGCATCGCCCGACGGCCGCACCCTCTACACGATCAAGGACCGCAACCTGATCGCGGTCACCGACTTCTGATGATCATCGTGGTGATGGGGACGTTGGGGTTGTTCGCTCCCTGAGCTTGGTCGTTGGGCCGAGGCGATATGGCTTGCCCTTCGACAGGCTCAGGGAACGAACAAACGGCGCGCCCTTCGCCGGGCTCAGGGAACGATCAGAGGGCGCCTTGGGTCCTGGTGCCGAGGGGGATCGGGGTCATCCGGGTGACGACGGCCGGCCGGGCGGTCAGACCCTGGATGCCGGCGCCGAGGATCTTGACCGCGTCGCCGGCGGCATGCGCGTCCAGAGCCTCGACCGAGGTCCACTTCTCGATCATCGTGATCGTGCCGTCGGCGGCGTCGTGGATGGCGTACAACTCACAGCCGGACTCGGCGTGCACCGCCTCGATCCCGGCCCGCATCGCCTCGGCGAGCCGTTCCTTGGCTCCCTCGGCCGGGTAGAAGACGGCGGTGACGACGACAGTCATGGGCACTCCTGGCGCACTTCGGTGGTTGGCGGACGCGGCCGATTATCACTCATCGCGACCTGCCACGTCGGCACTCCCCCGGCCGCATATCAATCTGCATGCAAACGGTCGAGTCCCATTGACACCGAACCGGTTAAGTGATGGGTTGTCCTCACTCGCATCAAAGCTGCTCGAGGGGGAAGGACGACGATGACCGAACCGAAGAACCACACAGGTGTGGATCTCAACTCCTGGGGATCGTCCATGGAGTCCAGTCGACGCCGGTTCCTGGCCATGGCCGGGCTCACCGCCGGCGGAGCGGCCGTCGGCCTCGGCGCCGCGGGCTGCGGTACGGCACAGACCGGAAATCGCACCGGCGGCGACAATCAGCCGCAAGGTAGGCCGGGCGCGGCCGGCGAGACCTTCTTCGTCTGCGGATTCCAGTGGGGCCCGCCGAACAACTTCAATCCGCTCGGTCCGTCACCGGCCTGGCCCTGCGGCAACGCCCAGATCCAGTTGATCTACGAAACGCTGCTCCGGTTCAACATGCTGGACGGCAGCCTGCAGCCCGGCCTGGGTGTCGAGCTCAAGGAGGTCGACGCGCAGACGCTCGACGTGCCGCTGCAGGAGGGCACCAAGTGGCAGGACGGCACTGAACTCACCGCCGAGGACGTCGTGTTCACGTTCGAGCTGGCCAAGGACAACGAGCTCAGCTACTCCAACGTCTGGGAATACCTGGAGTCGGTGACCGCGACGGACCCGCGGACGATCCAGTTCAAGGCGAAGTCCGATCCGCTGAACCTGCTGCCGATCCGCAACGCGCTGGCCACCACGCTGATTCTGCCGAAGGCGGTCTGGAGCAAGCTGGACGGCAAGAAGCTGCAGACCGACACCAACCTGAAGCCGATCGGCAGCGGCCCGTTCACGATCGACAAGGCCGACCAAACCCAGATCAACCTGGCCCGGTTCGACGACTACTGGGGCAAGGCGCTGTACGGCACGCCGGCGATGACGACGATCAACCACCCGATCTTCCGGTCCAACAACGACGGCGACCTCAAGCTGGAGAGCGGCGAGATCGACGCCAGCCAGCAGTTCACCGCCCAGATCTGGAAGATGTGGCAGAAGGGCAAGCCGGTCGGCACCTGGCTGAAGGAGAAGCCGTACTACCTGCCCGGCAACACGCCGCTGCTGCAGATCAACAACAAGGTCAAGGGCCTGGACAACCCGCTGGTCCGGCGCGCGATCGCGTTCGCCATCGACACCCCGAACATCGCCGCGACCGCCATGTCGGACTACTCCGACCCGGCGAACGCGAGCCTGATCCTGCCGACCGGGTACGAGGAGAAGTTCTACGACCAGGCGGCGGTCGATTCACAGGGCTGGAAGTACGATCCCGAGAAAGCGGTCGAGATCCTGGAGGGCGAGCTCAAGGCCAAGAAAGGCTCCGACGGCATCTACGAGTTGCCGGACGGGACCCGGCTCGGCCCGTGGACCATGATCACGCCGACCGGCTGGTCCGACTGGCAAACGGCCTGCGAGGTGACGGTGAAGAGCCTCAAGGCCGTCGGTATGGATGTCGCGACCGAGTTCCCGCAGGCACCTCAGGTCACGTCGAAGATGCAGAACGGCGACTTCGAGCTGGCCTGCTGGAGTGCCTCTGGGGTGAGCCCGGCCAGCCCGTGGTCACGATTCCGGGATCTGATGGACTCCCGTGGCGCCGCGCCGCTCGGCAAGACGACGTTCTTCAACTTCATCCGGTTCTCCGACCCTGCCGTGCCCGGGCTGCTGGATCAGGCCGGCGCCGCAACCTCCGACGAGGAACGCCGCACCGTCTACCAGCAGCTGGACGCGATCTTCCGGGAGAAGGTGCCTGCCGTGCCGCTGATGTATCGGCCACTGGAGTTCTACGAGTTCAACGAGACCAACTGGACCGGATTCCCGACGTCGGAGAACGCGTTCGCACCGCCGATGTGGCAGGGGGCGGGCATCCAATGGTTGTTCAAGCTCAAGAAGGTGGGCACCTAGGGCACGGGAATCAATTTCCATGGTCTTCGCCCGCTATCTGGGCCGCAAGGTGCTCTGGTACCTGCTCGCCCTGCTCGTCGCGCTGCTGCTGAACTTCCTGCTACCCAGGCTGATCCCGGGCAATCCGGTCGACTCGATCGTCGGTCAGCTGGCCCGGGGCGGCGGTACCAGTGGTGATCAAATGCGTATCATCCACGAGCACTACATGCGTGAGTTCGGCCTGAACGAGCCCCGGTGGAAGCAGTTCTTCATCTATCTGGGCCAGCTGGCCCAGGGCAATCTGGGCACCTCGTTCGCGCAGTACCCCGCGTCCGTGAACAAGCTTGTCGGGGACGCGATGCCGTGGAGCATCGTGATCCAGCTGCCGGCGATCTTGATCGGCTGGATCGTCGGCAACGCCCTTGGGGCCATCGCCGCCTTCAAGGGTGGCGGGTTCGACCGCGGCGCGTTCCTCGGATCGCTGTTCCTGTCCAGCCTGCCGTACTACTGCCTGGCGATCCTGCTGCAATACATCGTCGGCGTCTCGCTCGGCATCATGCCGATCAGCGGTGCCTATTCGCTCGGCACGTCGCCGGAGCTGTCGATCGCCTTCCTCGGCGACGCCGTCACCTTCTGGTGGTTGCCGTTCTGGTCGCTGGTGTTAATCTTCGTCGGCGGTCAGGCGATCGGGATGCGGTCGATGGCGATCTACGAGCTCGGCTCCGACTACGTGAACTACGGCCGCGGCCTGGGGCTGCGGGACTCCACCATTGTCCGCTACATCTTCCGGAACGCGATGCTGCCACAGATCACCGGGCTGGCGCTGTCGATCGGCGGCATGATCGGCGGTGCGCTGATCACCGAACTGGTGTTCAACTATCCCGGCCTCGGCACCCTGTTGTTCAACGCGATCAGCCAGGGCGACTATCCGGTGATCCAGGCGATCACGCTGCTGATCACGCTGGCCGTGCTCGCCGCGAACTTCTGCGTCGAGATCGTGTACGGCATCATCGATCCTCGGATCCGGGCAGCCCAAAGCGGTGACCGCTGATGAGGGCCGTGAACTTCACTCCCCGTTTCTGGTTCGCCAGCGTCCTGATCGGGCTGACCGTCCTGATCGGACTATTCGGGCCGTTGATCATCCAGACCGACCCGAACGTGGTCATCGGCGGTCTCTACGATCCGCCCCAGGGTTTTGGCCCGTTGCTGCTCGGCACCGACAACGAGGGCCAGAGCGTGATCGCCAACCTGGTCTACGGCACCCGCACGTCGTTGATCGTCGGGCTGCTCGCCGGCTCTCTGGCCACCGCGATCGGGCTGATCATCGGCCTGATCGCCGGCTACCGTGGCGGTTGGGTGGACGACATCCTGATGGGCGTGACCAACATCGCCCTGGCCATCCCCGGCATCGTTGTGGTGATCTTGCTGTCGATCGCGCTGAGCAACCGGTCGATCCTCACCCTGGCGCTGGTAATCGGCGTGACCGGCTGGCCGTGGACGGCGCGAGCCGTCCGGGCCCAGGCGACCAGCGTGCGGACCCGGGAACACATCGACGTCGCCCGGCTGTCCGGGGCGCGCTTCTGGGCGATCCTCGGCTGGGACGTGCTGCCGTATCTGCTCAGCTACGTCGTGATGGCCTTTGTGCTGCAGGTGGCTGGGGCGATCCTGGCCGAGTCGGCACTCAGCCTGCTCGGCCTCGGTCCGGCCGGCGGCACGGTCAGCCTCGGCCTGATGCTCTACTGGTCGCTGACCTGGGGGGCGGTGCGGAACAACTACTGGTTCGCGTTCATCCCGCCGACCGTGATGCTGTCGATCGTGGCGTTCTCGCTGCTGATGCTGCAGTCCAGCCTGGACGAGGTGTTCAACCCCCGGCTGCGTCGCGGCCGCGCGCGACGGCGCAAACCGGCACTCCCCGTGGAAGGGCCGCCGAAATGACCTCTCTGTTGTTGAAGGCAGAAAACATCCACGGCGTCTACCGGTCCGGCAGCGCCGAGCTGCACGCTGTTGATCACGTGTCGCTGACCCTGGACGAGGGCGAGGTGCTCGGGCTGGCCGGCGAGTCCGGCAGCGGCAAGTCGACGCTCGGCTCGATCCTCGCCCTGATCGCCCGCCCGCCGCTCTACGTCGACGACGGGACCCTGGAGATCGACGGCAAGGGGCTGGCCCTCGACGGATCCCAGCGGATCCCGCGCACCTGGCGGGGTTCGGTGGTGTCGATGCTGCCGCAGGGTGCGATGAACTCGATCAGCCCGACCATGCGGGTCCGTGATCTTGTCGTCGACGTGGTCAAGGCGCACGACCGGTCGGTCAAGAAGTCGGAGGCGATCGACCTGGCCCGGGACCGGTTCGAGACCCTCGGCCTGCCGGTCCGGGCGCTGGACGCCTATCCGCACCAGCTGTCCGGCGGGATGAAGCAGCGGACCGTGACGGTGGTCTCGACGCTGCTCAACCCACGGATCCTGATCGCCGACGAGCCGACCTCCGCGCTGGACGTGACATCGCAGAAGGCGTTGATCGAGATGCTGCAGGACATGCTGGAGAAGAAGATCATGTCCGGCGTCATCTTCATCACCCATGATCTTCCGGTGTTGCGGACGATCTCGAACCGGTTGTCGATCATGTATCGCGGCAAGATCATCGAGACCGGCGACACGGCCGAGATGGTGGACGACCCGCAGCACCCGTACACCCGGGCTTTGCTGGGATCGGTGCTGGTGCCGGAGCCGCAGTATCGCAAGCTCCGGATCGTGGGGATGAAGGGCTTCGAGGACGCACCGACCACCGGGAGGACGTCATGACCGCCGCAGAACCCGCAGCCAACGACATCTTCGTCGCGGAGCAGATCAGCCGGACCTTCGGCTCCGGCCGCAACGTCGTGACCGCGGTCGACGACGTGAGCTTCGCCCTCCGGGAGAAGGAGGTCACGACGATCGTCGGCGAGAGCGGCTCCGGAAAGTCGACGATCGCCCGGATGGTCCTCGGGTTGCTGCCGGTCAGTTCGGGCCGGCTGAGCTTCGACGGCCGGGACGTGACCGAGCTGTCGTCCACCGCCCGGATCGCGTACTGGCGCGACGTCCAGGCCGTGTTCCAGGATCCGTTCTCCTCGTTCAACCAGTTCTTCACCGTGCGGCGGCTGCTGAACCGGTCGTTGCGGATGCTGGACCAGGTTTCGGCCAAGGAGCGGCTGGAGGAGGCGCTGGGCCACGTCGACATGGACCTCGACGTGCTCGACCGTTTCCCGCACCAGCTGTCCGGCGGCCAGCGGCAACGGATCATGATCGCCCGGGCACTGATGCTCCGGCCGCGCCTGTTGATCGCCGACGAGGCGACGTCGATGCTGGACGCCTCACTCCGGGTGAACATCCTGAACGTGCTCACCGACCTGCGTGATCAATTGGGGATGACCGTGCTGTTCATCACCCACGACATCGGCCAGGCCTGCTACATCGCCGACAAGGTGCTGGTGATGGAGAACGGCGTCATGGTCGAGCAGGGCCCGACCGACGACGTGATCTTCAACCCGCAGCACGAATACACCCAGCGCCTGCTCGCCGACGTGCCCCGGCTGCACGAATCCGCCTGACGCACCTTCGCTCCCTGAGCCTGTCGAAGCTCAGCGTGTTCGTTCCCTGAGCCCGGATCCACCGACGAACTCTGCGAAACCGCAGTCGAACTGGGATCGCCGTGACCGTCCGCCGGCGTGCCCCCGAGCGGACGGTTTGGCCAACCTCGAGGCAGGAATCCGTGGTCAACGGGTCCACTCGACGGGTGCGCCGAGCTCAGCGAGCGCGCTGTCACGATCTCGAGTGACGCGGCCGCGAAACCGCCAACGCCCATCGATGCGTCTTTCCGGCCAACAGACCGAACCGAGAGGATTCACGGCCCGGCTTGCCCTTCGACAAGCTCGGGGAACGAACACCCTCGCTCCGACTGTCGCCCGCCTGCGGACCGACCGACGCCAGGTCCGGAGAGCCGAAGGCAGGGCTCAAGGGACGAGGTCGCGGCCGCCGGCTGTCGCGATTCCTCTTCAGGCTGCAGGGTGCCACGCGGCAACGGCTGGTTTCGCCCAGCCCGAAGAGAAATTGCGACACCACCGATCCAAGATCATCGGTGGATCCAGGCTGAGCCTGTCGAAGGGCCAAGGCGAGACGGCCTGCCCTTCGACAGGCTCAGGGAACGAAACGACTAGACGGTGAGGTCGTCGGAGCGGCCGGCCTCGAGCCGGGACCACTGCGACGTCGGCCGGCCGTTCAGCCGGAACTGTTCGCCGGCGGTCTTGAACGGTTGCGGCCAGCCGTCCGGCGAGTCCTCCCAGGACTCCTGCCGGCCGTACACGGTGAAGTCGAGCAAGTGATAGCTGGTGCCCCCGGCCTCGGTGCCGCGGCCGGTACTCCAGTAGGTCTGGAAGACCCGGTCGCCGTCGCGGAGGTAGCCGGCGTAACCGCCGAAACCGCGGTCGCCGAGCAGCGCCTGCTCCGCATCCCGGGCGGAATACCAGGGCATCGTCCAGCCCATGAAGTCCCGGTACTTGGAGCTCTCCGGATAGGAGCCCTGGCAGAACGTCGCGTAGGTGACGTCGCGGGAGTGCAGGTAGGACAACTCGAGGGCGTGTCCGGTGAAGAACGTGCAACCCTCGCACTGTTCCGGTGCGGGCTTGCCGTGGTGCCACATGTGGAAGTAGACGAGTAGTTGCTTGCGCCCCTCGAAGGTCTCGATCAGTGACACCTCGCCGGCCGGACCGACGACCGTGGTCGAGGCGTCCACCTCGACCATCGGCAGCCGGCGCCGGGCGGCGGCGATCGCGTCGCCCTCGCGGGTGTGGGCCTTCTCCCGGACCAGCAGCCGATCCAACTCGGCCTGCCAGGTCGCCTGGTCGACGACCTCGGGTAGCGGATGGGAGTCGTTGCGCTCCATCGCGTGCTTCCCTTCTCTGGACTCGGGCACGGACGTTCCGCGCCGTCGACCGGATAGACCTCGCCCGGCACCGGAACTCATCGGCCGTTCGGGGGCTTCGGCGATCTCGGTCAGGAGGTGATCGTCTTCACGGTCACGACCTTCCAGTAGGTCGTCGCCGTCTCGATGCAGGCGTACCGGAGCGGGTTCCAAGCCCCATAGTCGTGCTTGCAGTTCGTGTCCATGTCGCGTTTCAGCCGCGCATCGCAGCTGCTGCGCTTCACGTCTCCGTCCTCGATGCACCTGTCGTGCCGGGCGCACGGGTCCTGGAACCGCGCGTTCTTCGCGCCCGGTGCCGGGAACTCGTCCGGGGAGTAGCTGCAGTAGTTGCCTGCAAGGGATCCACGGTCCGCACCCTGAGAACCGTCCGTTCACCGACCAAGATCAATGACGTCCAGGAGGTGAGAATCCTGATCTCGGAGCCCGGCCGGCGATGAACACCAGTCCCGCCATCAGGCTCAGCAGGCCGCAGCAGCCGAGGGCGACGGTAGTCCCGAACCACTGCACCAGGACACCGGCGAGCAGTCCCGAGACCAGGGAGCCGGCGGTCGCCGCATTCGAGAACAGCGCCGTGGTGGCGCCGACGGTCCCGTCACCGAGCGACTGGAAATACTGCAGACCGGCGGTGCCGATCACGGCGATCGCACCGCCGCGGGCGAGCTGCGCCACCAGCAGGACGGCGATGCCCTGCGCCAGCACGGTGATCACGAAGTAGCCGGCGAACAGGACGAAACCGGCGATGATCAACGTCGGCAGCGGAATCCGGGGCAGCAACCAGACCAGCGCCAGTGCGGCGATGATCTCCACCACCGCGCAGGCACTGAACAGCAACCCCACCTCGCCCGCGGGCCGGTGCAGTTGCTCGGTGACGTACAGCGGCAACGCGATCGAGCCGGCGAACATCGCGCAGTGGACCAGCAGCATGCTGGCGGTCGCGGTGCCGATCATCCGCCGGTTCGACGGCCGCGAGGCGTCGCCGACCGAGCCCGGCGCGGTGGCCCCCGGCTCCGCGTCACCGGTGTGCGGATCGACCCGGCTCGGTGACGGCACGGCGATCAGGACGGCCGCGGTCAGCAACAGCGCGACCGCCGACGCGCGGAACAGCCCGGCATAGCCGCCGACCACGAGCAGGGCGGCGGCCACGATCGGACCGACCGCCCAGGCGAGCGACCAGCCCGACCGGAGCAACGGAGCGGCCCGCTGCCGGACCGGGTTGGGGAACACCGCCGCGGCCAGGGCGAAGAGCTGTGGGTACCCGGCACCGGCGGCGCCGACCAGCGTCAACCCCACCAGCAGCAGCACGACGAAGTGCGGAGCCTGCGGCAGCACTGCGTAGCCGATCGCCCCGGCCACGCAGGCGACAGCCAGGAAGGCCCGGGTCGGCCGGCGATCGAACCGTCGACCGAAGTAGGCACTGGCCGCGATGCCGCCCAACGCGATCGCCGAGAGCAAGATCCCGACCTGGGCCGGGATCAGCCCGGCCTGGTCGGAGGCGAACAGGACCAGATAGCTGCCCGTCATCGAGTCGGCCAGCCCCAACAACCCGACCGCGACCAGCATCGGCACCGCCCCGTGCCATCCGCCGGATCGGACCAGCATCGTCGATCAGTCCGTCGGGCCGCCACCGTGGGCCACCCGGGCCGCGTACGCGCGCTTCATCTTGATGTGGTTGCCGCACCCGGCCATCGAGCACCAGCGCCGCGACTGGTTGCGGGAGGCGTCGTAGTAGGCCCAGCGACAGGTGCCGCGGTCGCACACCTTGAGCCGGGTCCAGGTGTGCGCCTCGGTCGCCTGCCGGATCGCCTCCAGCAGGCCGACCAACGCCCGATCGCGGGAGGTCTCCCGGACGGGGACCAGCCGAAAGCCGGCAGCACCGAACTCCGGCCGGATGTGCAGTCCGGCGAGGACGCGGTTGCCGGCCTCGATCGCACCGTCGTCCGCGGCGTGACCGCCGTGCCCGAGCAGCATCGACCGGATCCCCTCGCGGACCGCCTTGACCGCGGTCAGGTCGGCCTCGTCGAGCCGGGCGGTTGACGGCAGCAGCCCCCGGGTGACGAACCAGTCCCGCACGGAATCGGGGGTGCTGAGCGCCTCCTCGTCGACCTGCGGTTCGTAGCTGTTGACGAAATCGCGGACCAACAACACCTCGGCCGGAACCGTCGCCGACGCCATCCCGCTCACCTCCTGTCACACCATCGTCACGCCTTGACTGGTATGAATTCCTGAGTCAGACTTTACACCACTGAATGCTTTTCACTGGTGTTGTTGATACGAAGCGTGGGGAGGGCGAGGATGACGACGCTGCGCGAGGTGGCACGCCGCGCCGGGGTCTCGACCAAGACCGCTTCCAACGCGATCAACGGGTACGCAACGGTGAGTGATCAACTTCGCAGCCGGGTCCAGGCGGCGGTGGACGAGCTGGACTACCGGCCCAACCAGCTGGCCCGGGCGCTGCGCGGCGGCCGGGGTGACCTACTGACGCTGGTGGTCCCGGCCGGCGGCGACGAGCGGATGATCACCGTGGCCCGGCAGGTGATCCTGGCGGCCGAGCAACTGGGCTGCGAGATCGTCACCGATCATCGCGACGCCACGGACCGGAGCTGCCTGTTGATCCTGGCGCCCGGGGAATCCCTTTCCGACACACCCTGACCGAGCGGGTTCAGGTCCGGCCCTGGATGGCCAGCGCCTCTTCGTACTCGTGCCGGATCGCGTCGCCGCCGGACTTGCGCCAGTCGGCGACGGCCTTGTCCCAGGTCGAAACATCGGCGCGGCCGAGCTGGATGTCCTTGGTGGTGGCGTCCATCCGGGAGTCGAGGATCTTGCCGCGGGTCGACTGGGTCGGTGAGTAGGTGCCGTAGACCGGCTTGGTCACCGCCGTCGGCAAGATCGCCTTGAGATGGTTGTAGGCCACATCGACCGCGTCCGGCTGTCCCGGGAAGTAGACCGGGAAGCCGCCGTCGATCAGGTACTGGATCGGGAATTCGCCCAGACAGACCTCGCTGCCGCCGACCTCGGTCAGCACCGGGTCGGTGCCGTTCAGCGTGTAGTGACGATCGGGCAGCCCGAACTTGCGGAACAGGTATTCCTGGGTGCCGAACGGGGCGGCCATCCAGTTCAGCACCCGCAACATCAGCCGGGTCCGCTCCGGCGAGCCCGGCTTGATCGTCGCGATCGAGTTGTTCGGCGAGCCCAGCATGAACCGGCCGACCTGGCCGTTCTGATTGCGCGCCACCGGCAGCGAGATCGCGAAACCCTCGACCGTGTTGCGGCGGTAGAAGCTCTGGATGGAGGAGTACGTGTCCTGGGTCAGCACCGCCGAGCCCTGGCTGAACCAGACCTTCTGGTTGTTCTTCGCGATGCCGTCCGGATGGATCAAACCATCGGCCTGCAGCTTGGCCGTGATCTGCAGCATCTCCTTGTGCTCTTCGGTTTCCCGGCTGTGCACCAAGCGGCCGTCCCGGACCTCCCAGTCGTTGGGCAGGCCGAGCATCGCGCCCAGGATCGCCGTCGGCGGGGTGGCGAACGCCCACCGGTTCTGCTTCTCGTCGGTGATCGTCTGCGCCGCCTTGAGCAACTCGTCCACGGTGGGCGAGCTCAGGTCGACCCCGAGTTGATCAAGCAGATCCTGCCGCGCCAACTGCAGGTTGGACGACATCACGCCGCGCTGGATCGGCACCGCCCGAATGCCGCCGGAGTAGACACAACCGCGCCAGGATTCGGCCGACAGGTTGGCCAGGAACGGATATTCCAAGATCGCGTCGCCGGACAGATACTCGGTCAGGTCCTGGGCCCGGGCCTCGAGGAACTGCGGCAGGTAGGCGAAGCCGCCGTCGACGTTGAACATGTCGCCCAGCGTGTCGCCGGCCACCGCGGTCGCAAACTTGCTGCCCCAGTCGCTGGCCGCCGTGATGCTCAACCGCAGTGGCGATCCGAGCCGTTTGTTCAGTTCCTGCCAGTACGGATTCCGGTCGGCCGTCGGCGGGATCGGATTGGACGTCTGCACCGTGCCGCTGATCGCACGGCCGTCGCCCGGTGCGCCCTGCGTCACCTGCGGCGGGTCCGCCGGGAAGCGATAGAAGCAGTCCGGCATCAACTCGTGGGTCAGTGGCAGATCCGGCTTCGGCCCGTCGAACCGCTGGAACGTCGGCAACTCCACCGGCCGGTTCAGCGCCGCGATGTCCTTGGACCGGGTCACCGTGGCGCAGCCACTCAGTCCGGCCACCCCAGCCACCGCCGCCAGCGATCCGCCGAGCAACCCTCTTCTGCTGATCCCTCTGCTGCTGATCCCTCTGCTGCTGATCATGGTCACCCCTTCACCGCGCCGGTCAGCATGCCCTTGGCGAAGTGTCGCTGCAGGAACGGATAGACGATCAGGATCGGCACCAGGGAGATCACCAGGATCGCCATCTGGATCGATTCCTGGGGCGGTAACTGGTCGGCCGCGGCCCCGCCGAGATCACCGCTGCTGAGCTCGGTGTTGTTGATCACGTACGTGCGCAGCACCAGTTGCAGCGGCCACTTCGCCGTGTCGCTGATGTAGAGCAGGGCGCTGAAGAACGCGTTCCAGTAGCCGACCGCGTAGAACAAGCCGATCACCGCGAGCACAGCCCGGGACAGCGGCAGGATCATCGACCAGAAGATCCGGAAGTCGCCGGCTCCGTCGATCCGGGCCGAATCGATCACCGAGTCCGGGATGCCCATGAAGAACGATCGCAGGATGATCACGTTGAAGCCACTGATCGCCGTCGGCAGGATCAGCGCCCAGAGCGAGTCGAGCAGCCCGAACTGCTTCACCACCAGGTAGTTCGGGATCAGGCCGGGGCTGAACAACAGGCTGAACAACACGATCATTAGGATCGGCCGCTGGCCGAAGGAGCCCGGCCGGCTGAGCGAGTACGCCAGCATGGTCGACCCGGCCAGGCTGACCAGGGTGCCGCCGATGGTGATCAGGAAGCTGACCAGCAACGCCTGGACCACGACGCCACCGTTGAAGATCGTCCGGTACGCGTCCAGGTGGATGCCGTCCGGCCAGAGCACGAAGCCGCCCGAGTTCGTGACGTGCGCCTGGCTGGCGATGCTGGTCGAGATCACGCCGATGAACGGAATGATCACCACCAGGCAGGCCAGCACCAGCACGATGCCCTTGATCACCCGGACCGGGATGCCGGGCGCGTCGATCTGCCGCGGCCGCCGCTTCGCCCGCGGCGGCGTCACCAGGTTGGCCCGGGTCGCGTCGTTGGACTGTGTGGTCGTCATTGCTTCTGGTACACCCCTGCCTCGCCGAAGACGTGTGCGATCTTGTTGGCGCCGAGGACCAGCGCGACCCCGACCAGGCCCTTGACCAGGCCGACGGCGGCCGAAACCCCCCACTGCCCGGCGAGCACACCGTTGTTGTAGACGTAGGTGTCCAACACCTCACTCGCCGGTCTACCGACGAACCCTTGCTGCAGGATGATCTGCTCGAAACCGACGGTGAGCGAGTCGCCGAGCCGCAGGATCAGCAGCAGGATGATCAGCCCGCGGATCCCCGGCAGCGTGACGTGCCACAACTGCCGCCAGCGGGAGGCCCCGTCCACCCGGGCCGCCTCGTACAGGCCCGGATCGATCTGGGTCAGTGCCGCCAGGAACAAGATCGTCCCCCAGCCGGTGTCCTTCCAGATCACCTGGCTGGTGAGCAGCGTGATGAACGTGTCCGGGTTGCCCAGGAAGTCGATCGTCTCCAGCCCCTGGGCGCGGAAGATGTTGTTGATCAAGCCACTGCCGCCGAGGATCTGCTGGAAGATCGCGATCACGATCACCCAGGACAGGAAGTGCGGCAGATAGAGCACCGACTGGACGACCCGCTTGATCCGCTCCGACAGCAGGCTGTTCAGCAGCAGCGCCAGCGCGATCGGTGCCGGGAAGACGAACACCACCTGGACCAGCGTGATCACCAGTGTGTTCTTCAGCGCGTTCAGGAACTCGAGATCGCCGTTGAAGATCACCGAGAAGTTCTCGAACCCGACCCACGGGCTGCGGCCCAACGGGACGAACGGCAGGTATTCCTGGAACGCGATCAGGTTGCCGAGCAACGGCAGGTAGTGGAAGGCGAGCAGCAGGCCGAGGCCGGGGATCGCCATCAACAGCAAGATCTTGTCCCGGCGGGCTCGGGCCCACCAGTCGAGTCGGCGCCCGTCGGACCGGGGCGCTGTGGGTGGGGACGACTGGACCGCGGCATCGGAGTCCCCGAGTTCGATCGTGTCGGGTCCGCTGGTCTCCGGGGTCATCGTCCGGTCCGTTCGGGCCACGCGCGTCCCCCTGCATCGTCGTCGATTGCCGTTCCCCCACAGATTGCAGCAGGAGTCCAGCGGTGGCAACCGTTTACCGGGATTTGCCACAACGTTTTGCATAAACCCGTGCGTTCAGGGGCTATCGGCTCGGGGACCGGTTTCACAATGTGGTCCGTAGCGGCCGGATCCGAGCTCCCCCGGCCGGGATTTGGCGAGTTCGCGCCAGGGATCCGAGCCCGGAGTTGCGCCGGGCCACCATGGGCCGATGGACGACGATGCGCTGCTGGCCTGGTCCGTCATCGATCTTGTCACGCCCGTCGTGGTGCGGGTCGCCGCGACCCTCGGCCTGCTGCGGCGGATCGCCGAACAGCCGCTGCCGATCCCCCGGCTGGCGGCCGAGCTCGCGCTGCGGCCGGACCTGGTGCGTCGCCTCCTCCGCCTGTTGGCCGTCCGCGGTGTCGTCCGGGTCGGCCCGGGAGACGTGGTCGAGGCGACCGGGGTGGGCCGCCTCCTCGCTGACGGCCCGAACGGGCCCGTCGTCACTCGGCTCGACTGGACCGGGGCGGCCGGCGAACTGGACCGGATCGTGGTCCGGAACCTCCTCTGGCACTGCTCGATGCCTGGCCCCAGCAGCACGGCACCCTGCTGGAACGCCCGGCCGGGATCACCGAACTGGCCGCGTCCGGCCCGGCGAACGCGGACCGGCTGCGGCTACAGCCCGGCGACTTCTTCGGCCGACTGCCCGCGGGCGGCGACGTCTACCTGCTCGCCCACGTCCTGCACGACTGGGACGACGACCGGGCGACCAGAATCCTGACCTCCGCCGCCCGGGCCGCCGGACCGACCGGCCGAGTGGTCGTCATCTCCTCACCTTCCACCGACTTGTCAGAACTGAGGCTTGCTATAGCGAGCGTCAGTTCTGACAAGTCGGCTTCACTCTGGGTTGGGTCAGAGGAGGCCGCGGCGGTGGGCTTCGGCGCCGGCCAGGGTCGGCAGCACGGCGGCCAGGGCCAACGGGAGCTCGTCCTGCGCGGCGTCGATCCGGTCGCCCCGATGCCACAGGTCGTGGTGGATGGTGGCCAGGGCGCCGACCAACAACGGGTCGCTGACCACCTGGAACCCGTTGGTCAGCACGGTCCGGTCGAGCGCGATCACCGCGATCCGCCGGTCCAGCACGGATGCCTTGGACGGCACCCGGTCGAGCACCCTGGCCTGACCGCCGTCCTGGTGCACGATCGCGCCGGTGGCCCGGTCCGCGGCCAGGCCTCGGCGGGACGTCACCTGCCGTACCGCCGCGCCGCGCCGCAGGGCCGCGCGCAGGGTGGCCGGACCGCGGAGCTGGATCCGCTCGGGGACGGCGTTCTCGACCAGCCAGCTGGTGTCGTCGATGCCCAGGAACTCCCGCTGGACTCCTCGGCGCAGCTCGGCGATCACGTTCCACATCTCCCGGCCGCGGCCGGGATCAATTGGGCCGGCGGAGCCAGCCGGCGTTCCACCCGGAAGCCGATGGTGATCCAGTGCATCGTCCAGTCGTTCCAGTGCTGTCGGTACCTGGGCCGTCGGTACCTCTGGTGTTGCTTCCACCGTCGCCTCGTCGTTCTTTCGGGACGCTTCTTTCGCAGTGTAGAACCGAGGGAGTCAGAGGCTGAGCAGCCGGCCGGCCAGCGGCAGCAGGCCGCCGGTCCGGAGCGGTTCCAAGGGATCGATCGGGTCGGCAGTGCCGCGGTAACGCCCGGGTGGGCAGCCGTAGGCCTGCCGGAACCGGCGGGAGAAGTGGTACGGGTTCGTGTAGCCGACCAGTCGGGCGACCTCGGCCAGCCCGGCGTTGCTGCGCTGCAGCGAGACGGCCCCACGGGCGAGCCGGATCAACTCGAAACAGCGCGCCGGCCCGGTGCCGTAGTGATCACGAAACACCCGGTGCAGGTGTCCGGAGGAGACGCCGATCGCCGCGCACAGCTCCTCGACCGGCACGATCCGCATCCCGTCGGCCGCCCAGACCGATCGCACCCGGTCGACGGCCGCCGCCACCTGGGTCGGCAACGCCGGTTCGGCCGCGGCGAGCGGGCCGGTGACGTACAGGTCGACGAGCAGGGTGATCAACTCGTCACTGCGCCGCCGGGCCGCGTCGGTGCCCAGGCCGGCGAGCTCGAGCAGGTAGTCGCAGATGCCGCTCAGGATCGGCGCGGTGACCAGGTCCCGGACCACCGGCCAGCGCCAGGTCGGCGGCAGCCCGGACGGATCGGTGATCATGAAATGGATGAACGCGTGCCGGGTGGCCCGTCGCGCATCCCATTGGAACACGTCTCGGGTGCCGGGTGTCGCCAACACCAGTTGACCGGGCCGCAACTGGGTCGTTCCGGACTCGAGGTCACCGGGGCGAGGGCGGGACCAGATATGCCGGGCCGACCCGGCCAGCAGCCAGACCAGCTCGTAGTTGGGCAGGGTCCGTGGCCCGTATTCGTCACCGGGGAGATAATCGGCGAGCAGCACGGTGCCGGCGGTCTGCACCCGAATCGGCCCTGATGTCACGATCAGATATTAGTTCGTGGCTTTCCGCTATTGGCCGGATCGGTCGGCCTTGGCACTGTGTTGATCAACGACCCAGACCTCAAGGGGGCCACCATGACCTCGCTCGCCACGACCGGGACCGGCACCGAGCACCCGGCGCTGCGCCGGTTCGGTCGGCCGGATGCGGAGTTCGTCCGGCACTTCGCCGAGTACGGCTTCGCGCTGCTGGCCGACGGGCTCAGCCCCGAGGAGGTGGCTGCGGTCAACGCCGATGCGCTCCGGCTCTGCCGCGGCGACCTGGGCGAGATCTACAACGGCTGGCGGGACAGCGACGACCCGAACAGCGCGCCGGCGGACATCGCCACCCGGACCGACGAGGAGGTGCTGCGGTCGTTCCTCTGCATCCACTTCCCGCACAAGGTGTCCGAGGCGTCATTGGCCGCACTGACCGCGCCGCGGATCGTCGATGCGCTGCTCTCGGTGATCGGGGCCAACGTCAAGGCGATGCAGTCGATGCTGTTCATCAAGTCCGAGGGCAAGCCCGGGCAGGCCTGGCACCAGGACGAGTTCTTCATCCCCACCCGGGACCGGTCGCTGACCGCGGTCTGGATCGCGTTGGACGACGCGACGATCGAGAACGGCTGCCTCTGGGTGCTGCCCGGCTCGCATCGCCGGGGCGTGATCTATCCCTCCAAGGAGCAGGATGATCCGCGCTTCGACTGCACCGGCGAGGCGTACGACTTCCCGTACGCCGATGAGGATGCGGTGCCGGTCGAGATCCCGGCCGGCACGGCGTTGATCTTCAACGGCTATCTGCTGCACCGGTCGCTCGAGAACTCGGGCCGGCACGGCTACCGGCGGGCGCTGGCCAACCACTACATGAGTGCCGAGTCGTTGCTGCCCTGGCGGCTGCCGACCGAGGGCGAGCACATGGCGACCGCCGATCACCGCGACATCGTCCTGGTGGCGGGCGAGGATCCGTATGCGTACAAGGGAATCGTCGACGAGCACCGGCCGATGTCCCGCGCCGACAAGGACGGCGGCTGCGACCGCTGACCTCAACCGACCTGTGAGAAGAGGCGGGCGAAGCGGCCGTTGGCCGTGATCAACTCGCGGTACGTGCCGGTCTCGACGATCCGGCCATCGTCGAAGACGTAGATCCGGTCCATGTTGCGGAGCGTGGTGGCACGGTGGGACACGACGACAGTGATCCGCTCCGCCTTGGTCCGGCTCAACTCGTCGAAGATCATCCGCTCGGCCTCGGCGTCGACTGCCGAGGTGGGTTCGTCCAGGATCCAGATGCCGGCGGAGCGGAGGTGGATCCGGGCCAGCGCCAGTCGCTGCCACTGGCCGCCGGAGAGTCCCGGCCCGCCCCACTGCTGGCCGAGTTGGGTGTCCAGGCCGGCCGGCAGCCGGTCGACCAGATCGGCGGCGTGCGCGTCGACCAGGGCCCGCTGGATCGCCAGATCATCGGCGGTGCCGGGCAGCCCTAGTCCGACCACGTCGCGGACGGTGAACTCATACCGGCCGAACTCCTGGGTCAGCAGGCCGAACCGGCCCAGCCGGGCGTTGACCGGCAGGTCGGCAAGATCAACTCCGTCGATCGACACCCGGCCGGACCGCAGGCCGACAGTGCCGAGCAGCGCATTGACGCAGGTCGTCTTACCGGCGCCGTTGATCCCGACCAGCGCGATCAGTTCCCCGCGCCGGGCGGTCAGCGACACCCCGTGCAACACCGTCGGGCCGGCGCCGTAGCCGACCACGATCCGGTCGCAGCGCACCTCCTCCGCCACGGCCATGATCGGCTGCGCCGGCAGCGGTGGCACCGATTCGACGAAGCCGCGGTAGGTCGCCGCCTTCGGTGCGGCCGCGACGATGATGCCGATCGCGTAGCCGGCGTAGCGGATCCCGGCCAGGCCGGCGACAGTGCCGAGCACCGCGGCCGCGGCCCCGGCCGTGCTGGCCCCGCCGATCACCAGCGCCATCAGCGCTCCGGCCAGCAACAGGGCGGTGGCCAGCCCGGCCAGCAGATCCATCCGCTGCCCGACGGCGATCATGGAATCGAGCACCCGGAGGGCCGCCTGGCGCTGGCCGGCGGCGAGTTCGGCCACCTTGCCGGACGAGCCGAGCGTGGCCAGTTCGGTGCCGGTGCGCTCCCGGATCAGCTGCTCGGTCGCGTAGCCGGCCCGCTGTTGGTGCCGGGCCAGGATCGGCCAGCCGCGGGTCTCGGCCCGGGCGATCACGGTGTGCCCGAACACGGTCGGCAGCAGCGCGGCCCCGACCAGGATCGCCGTCACCGGGTTGATCAAGATCAGCGAGCCGCACAGGGCGAGCGCCGAGACCAGCATGCACACCACCTCGATCACCTTGCTGGCCAGCTTGTCGATCTCCTCGCAGGCGGCCCGGCTCGCCTCGATCTCGGTCCCGACCGACGCGTCGGACAACGCGCCCGGTGGCAGCCGGGACACCGCGGCCAGCAGGTCGGTCTGGAGGTGGCAACGGAGCCGGAGCCACATCCGCTGCGCCAGCGTCATCCCGACCTGGGACAGCGGATAGCTCAGACCGACCACAGCGGTGACGCCCAACAAGGGCCCAGCCAGTTCGCCCGGAGTCCCCCGATCGAGCCGGGTGATCAGAGCCTGGACCATGATCACTTGCAGCGCCGGGAGCAGCGCCTGGGCGAGTGTCAGCAGGCCGTAGCCAGCCAGCCAACCGGGAGTTCGGCGGGCCGCCTGACGCAGGCTCCAGTGCGCGGCGGGAAGGGCGGACAGCAGGGACGACGGCATCGAAGGCACCAGTCTCTTGATCGATTCGGGTGGGATCGAGCCCGGGCACGCTCACGCCGCTGGGCGCTGCTCCTCAACCGGGCTCCCACCAAATGCGATGCCGTCTCACGCGGAGACCCAGAGGCATATGGCCGAGAGTTCTATCACCACCCTATCAACGCCGACTTGTCAGAACTGAGACTTGCTAGAGCGCGCCTCAGTTCTGACAGGTCGGCTGAAGGTCAGCCTTTGAGGCCAGTTTCGGCGACGCCCTGGACGAGGTAGCGCTGCAGGAAGACGAAGACCAGGACCAGCGGCGCGATGGCGACGGCGGCGGCGAGGAAGAGTTCGTGCAGGTTGATCGTCTGGGCGGTCATCAGGGTGGACAGGGCGACCTGGACGGTCCACAGGTCCGAGTTCTGGCCGATCACCAGCGGCCAGAGGAAGGAGTTCCAGCTGTTGATGAAGGTGATCACCGCGATCGCCGAGAAGAAGGCCAGCGAGTTGGGCACCACGATCTGCCAGTAGGCCCGGAACCAGCCGAGGCCGTCCACCCGGGCCGCCTCCTCCAGCTCCTTCGGGAAGTTGAGGAAATACTGCCGGAACAGGAAAGTGGTCAGCCCGCTGAACAGGGTCGGCACGATGATGCCCTGCAACGTGTCCACCCACCGCAGCTGGGAGACGATGATGAAGCTCGGGATGAACGTCACCGCCGCCGGGATCATCAGGGTGACCAGAGTGGCGTAGAAGATCTTGTTCGCATGCCGGTACGGGATCCGGGCCAGGCCGTAGCCGGCCAGCGACGACAGTAACAACTGGCCGAGCGTCTGCAGCACCGCGACGATAGCGGAGTTCTTCAGGCCGTTCAGGATGTTGACCGACCGGTCGGTGAACAGCTCGGCGAAGTTGCCCCACTGCAGCTCGGCCGGGAAGAACGTCCAGTCCGGTGCAGTGATCTCTACCTCGGTCGACAGACCGTTGCGCAGCACCAGATAGAACGGGATCAGGAAGAGCACTGCCGCGATGATCAACACCAGATAGCGGACGATGAGGCCGGCGACTCGCGCCCCGCGGGAATTCATTCGGCCGCCTTCCCGAAGCCGAAGATCTTGCCCTGCACCAGGGTGACGAGCATGATCAGCAGCGCCAGGATGACGGCGCCGGCGCTGCCGTAGCCGAAGTTCTGATCATAGATCGCGGTGTAGTACAGGTAGACCAGCGGTGGTCGGGCGAACGAGGAGTTGCCGAGCAGATTGACGAACTCGTCGAACGCCTGGAAGGCCGCGATGAACAGCAGCAGGGTCACTGCCATCGAGGTGGCGCGCAGTTGCGGCAGGGTGATGTGCCACAGCGTCTGCCAGCCGGGTTTGGCTCCGTCCACCTGGGCCGCCTCGTAGAGCTCGGGCGGGATCCGTTGCAGGCCGGCGATGAACAAGATCATGTAGAAGCCGATCTGCAGCCAGAGCCGCGCGGTCACGATCACTACCCAGTACAAGGGCGGATCCGGCGTGCCCAGCCAGGCGATGTTCTCGATCCCGAACCAGCCCAGCACAGTGTTGGCCAGACCGAACCGGACGCCGTTGAAGATCGACAGCTTCCAGACCATCGAGGCAACGACGTAGGAGCAGGCGGTGGGCAGGAAGAACACGGACCGGAAGAAGGCACGGGCGAACCGGATCCGCTGCAGCAGCAGGGCGAACGCCAAGGCACAGATCAGGGTGATCGGCACGATGAAGATCGCGAAGATCATGAAGTCGATCAGGCTGGTCAGGAACGGCCCTGGCCGGAGCAGATCAAGGTAGTTCTGCAGACCCACCCAGGCCCGCGGCGTGACCGTGTTCTGGGCCCGGTTGAAGCTGAGCACCACCGACCAGGCGATCGGGACGTAGACGAAGATCAACAATCCGAGCGCGAACGGCCCGACGAACAGCCAGAACGCGCCGGTGACACCGCGGATCCGGGTGGCCATGCGGCTCAGCCCAGCAGTTGATCTAGCTGCTGCTGCACCGTCTTGACCGCCGCGTTCAGCGACGTGCCCGGATCCTGCCCCTTCCGGACGATCGCCGTCGCCGCGTCGCCGAACGCGTTGTTCATCGCCGGGCTCCAGGTGGTGCCGCCGGCGATGGCGTAGTCGTTGTAGAACTTCACCGCCTCCGCGGCCGGGCCGGTCTGCAATTTGGCCGCCTTCGCCGCGAGGCTCTTCCGGGGCGGGATGTGGAAGCCGTAGGAGAGGTTGAAATCCTCCTGGTTCGCCGCGTTGTCGAGCCAGAGCCACTTGATATAGGCCTTCGCCGCGTCGACGTTGCCCGACTTGGCACTGACCATCGCCGACCAGCCGCCCTGCGGCGTCGACGGCTTGCCGATCGTCGAGCTGAACGGCGGGAACGGCACGATCCCGAAGTCGTCGTCGAGCGCCTTCTGGATCGCCGGCATCGCCCACAGCCCCGTCCACTGCATCGCGCACAGCCCCTGGGTGAACGACGACGGATCCCAGTAGTCGGTCGGCGCGCCGAGCAGGATCGACTTGTCGTCGACCAGCTGTTTGATCTTGCCGAGCGCCGCGACCACGTTGTCACCGGTGAAGTTGATCTTGTTGTCCGGAGTCAGATAGTTCTGGCCGACCGACCAGAGCACCGGCCCGAGCATCGAGCCGCCGCCGAAGGCGGGGGTGACCCCGGCGTCGTTGCCGATGAACAGGCCCTTCTGATCGGAGGTGGTCAGCTCCTTGGCCGCACTGACCAGCTCGTCCAGGGTGGTCGGCGGATTGACTCCGGCCTTCTCCAGCACGCTTTTGCGGTAGTAGAGCAGCACGGTGTCGTCCACGATCCGCGCCCCGTACAGCTTGCCGTCGACGGTGATCGACTTGAGGTCGGCCTCGGTGTAGTCGGACCTGATCGGCTCCAGGATGTCATCCAGCGGCACGATCTGATTCGCTCGGACCATCGCGAGGTTCGCGCTGCCTTCGAAGACGTCCGGCCCGCTGCTGGACAGCAGGCCGCTGTTGACCTTCGAGGTGTAGTCGCCCGGCGTCCACTGCACCTTGATCGTCGCGTCCGGATAGTCCTTGGCGTAGCGCTCGACGGCCTGCTGGGTGCCGGACTCGCCGTACTGGTGATACCAGACGCTGAGGTTGGGCTTGGCGCCACCGGCACCGGGCTCCGCTCCGCCGTCGAGGCCCGTACTACCGCCGCCGCAGCCCGCGAGCAGTCCGGGAGCGCCGAGCGCCGCGGCACCGAGACCGATCCCGGCAAGCAGCCGGCGGCGGGGAATTGACCTGGGCGGCAGCGGGACCACGGCGACTCCTTCGTTGCACTGACCCCCGAGCAGATCCGACTCTACAACCGGCTGACGGTTCACTACAGGCTACAAACGCAAATCCAACAAGATCAGATGAATTTCGCCAAGATCACCTCGAACCGGTCAAGATCAGCTCGATCGGGCAAGATCAGCGAGCGTTCTCCCAGAGGACGATCCGGTTGCCGACCGGGTCCTCGATCCGTGAGCTCCGGGGCCGGTTCACTCCATCGGACGGCGGATAGTGCTCGACCGCGCCGGCGGCCAGCGCCCGCTGATGGGTCTCCTCCAACCCGATCACACCGAGCCCGAACGCGGTCCGGTGCCCGAAGTGCGGCTCCACCGCCGACCGGACCCGGAAGTTGAGGAACCCGATCCCGTCGGCCGGGGAGTCCACCTGCCGTCCGGTGTCGACCTGGCCGTAGCTCTGATCAACAAACGCGACCGTTCGCAGCATCCGCGACCGTTCGAACGGTCGCGGATGGTGCGTACGGTCGCGTTTGTGCGGAGAGTTCGGGCTAGTGCGGAGCGACGCGAGTGGTGGTGGCCAGGAGGCGGGCGGCGGCGGGGTCGCCGGTGAGGGTGACGCCGGGGGCGGCGGTCGGATCGGCGCCGGCGAAGATGCACACCTTCCAGGTGGCGGCGGTCGCCTCGACGGTTGCCGCGGCAGCCTGGGCCGGCCGGCCCTTCTCGACGGTGGTGCCGGTCTCGGTGATCACGCCGACGTACTGCGCTGTCGGTGCGCTCTCCAGTCGTGCATCGGTCAGCCGTAGTCCAACCGTCACGGCCGGTGAGCCGGGTGGGCCGGGCCGGGCGTGGGCTCGCATCGCGAGGACCAGGGTGTCCGGGCTCATCCCGGCGCCGGTCGGCATGGTCGGCGACCGGACCGCCCACAGTGACAGGGCGGCGTTCACCGCTTCGAGGGAGCGACCCCAGTCGGTCAGGTCGTAGACGATCACCCGGGCCGGCTCGGGCAGCTCCCGCCGGACCAGCACGCCAGAGACCTCGAGGTCGTGCAGCCGTTGGGTCAGAGCCGTCGGACCGATGCCGATCACGTCGCGCTGGATGTCACCGAACCGCTTCGGGCCGAGCAGCAGCTCGCGGACGATGATCAACGCCCAGCGTTCGCCGATGATGTCCAGGGCGTGTGCCGCGGCACAGCCGTCGTCATAGGACGAGTACGACCTCCGGGTTGCCATGTCCGAACTCTACTACTTGACAAGTAGTGCTCACTACAGCTTCAGTAGTGACATGGTCAAGCTGACGAAAGCCGACGTGTGGACGATCGTCCACACCGAACGGCGCGCGCTCGTCGACGATCTGAAGGCGCTCACCGCCGAGCAGTGGAACACCCCGTCGCTCTGCGCCGGCTGGACCGTGCACCAGGTCGCCGCTCACCTGATCGACTCGGCCACCACGGGCCGGCTCGACTTCGTCCGCCGGATGATCGCCAGCCGAGGCGACTTCGACCGGGACAACGCGGTCGGGCTGGCGCGACACCTGCGGCCCCGACCCGAGGAAACCCTGGCCGCCCTCGAGACCACGATCGAGCTGACCCGCACTCCCCCGGCCGATCTCGCCACCCGACTGGTCGAGGCCTTCGTGCACGGCGAAGACATCCGCCGACCGCTGGGCCTCACCGGCGACTACCCGGCCCCCGGCGTCGCGGCGGCGCTCGACTACCTGGTGCGGACCGGAGTCGGGATGGGCGGCGGCAAGGAGCGCGTGCCGGACCGCCGCGTCGTGGCCACCGACCTGGACTGGGCGGTCGGCAGCGGCCCCGAGGTGCGCGGTCGCGGCATCGACCTGCTGCTCGCGCTGTCCGGCCGCCCGGCGGGCGCCGCCGAACTGGTCGGAGCCGAGTTGGCCGGTCAGGAAGCCGGGTAGAGCAACGGGTTCAGTTCGGAGGCGAACAGGTCACCGGGCTGCAGGCCCGGCGCGCAGGTCTTCAGGTCGGCCCGTTGCGCGTCGTTGGTCGGCTCGCCGATGATCATGTCGCCGTCGATGTAGATGATCGTCATCACCCGGCGCGGCACGGTCGACGTGTTCGGCTCGGCGCGATGGAAGGTCCAGCCGAGGTGGTAGCTGACGTCGCCGAGGGCGAACGGGCTGTCGTCGGTCGGGTAGCGCTGGCGCAGCATGTAGTCGGCGATCTTGGCCTCGGATTCGTCACTGATCGGCAGGTCCCGGCCCATGCTGAAGCGGTGGCTGCCGACCGCGAAGCTCAGCGGGCCGAGCTCGGGAGGCGTGTCCTGCAACGGAATCCAGACGGTGATCGCCCGGTCGGTGGACAGCGGCCAGTAGTACTGATCGGCATGCCACGGCGTGATCCCGCCGCTCGGCTCCTTGTACAGCGCCTGATCATGGTAGAGCCGCACCGACCGGACGCCCAGCAGGTCGGCGGCCAGCCGCGCGAGATCGGGTGACCGGACGAACCGCTCGACCAGCGGGCTCTGCTTCCACAGATGACCGACCTGCAGGAACGCCTTGTCGTAGGTGTTGCGCTCCTCCATCGGCAGGTGCTGGGTGTTGAGCTCGATCACCTTCTCGGTGATCTCGTCGGCGAACGGCGCCAGCTCCGCCGGGTCCAGCACGCCGCGCAGCTTGGCGAAGCCCTGCCGTTCGAAGGCCAACCGCTCCGCGTCGGTGAGTTGGTACCCGCTGGTGACGGTTTCGGTCATCGTGGTCATACCGGTCAGCCTGCCTGCGCGGAGACCGGCCGACCAGTAGCCAGATTGCCCGATGCTGATACCCCGTTACCCGATTGCGTACGATCTCGGCATGCGCCAGCCGCTGTACGAGCGGACCGTGCCGGAGCCCGACCAGTCCTGGCGGTGGTTCGAGGCCACCGGCCTTTATACCTACCTCTGGCACAACCACGCCGAGCTCGAGTTGATCTTGATCACCGACGGCACCGGGTCGATCTTCGTCGGTGACCGGGTGCTGCCCTATGCCGCCGGTGACCTGTTCCTGCTCGGTCCGCAACTGCCGCATGCCTACGTCTCGGCAACCCCGAGCCGCGCACTGGTCTGCCAGTTCCCGGAGACCTTGATCGGGCCGGAGCTGCGCTACCGCCCCGAGTTCACCACCCTGCGCCGGCTGCTCGGCGAGGCGGTCACCGGGCTGCACTATCCCCAGGGCTCGGAGCAGGACTGGCTCGGGCTGGCCGCGCCGAGCCCGGCGCGGCGGACGGTCAACCTGCTCGGACTCCTCGTTGATCTTGCCGAGCGGTCCGACGGCCGGCGGGTGGCCAGCTCGCGCTACCTGCCGGACCGGTCGACCCGATCACGCGACCGGCTGGACCGGATCGTCGGCCACCTGGCCGATCACCTGACCGAACCGATCACGCTGGCCGAGATCGCCGCGGTCGCCGCCCTGACACCGACCGCGACCAGCCGGTTCTTCCGCCGGCAGACCGGGATGACGATCACCGCGTACGTCAACCGGACCCGGATCGCCAACGCCTGTCACGCCCTGGCCGAGTCGGACGCCCCGATCGCCACGGCGGCCCGGCTGAGCGGATTCGCCAACCTGGCCCACTTCAACCGGGAGTTCCGGCGCGGTCTCGGCCAGACCCCGAGCAGCTTCCGCCGGATCTCCCGCCCGTCCTCGCGTTAGTGGGTGGAATTCGGCCGCGAGTAACCGGCGAGAATCCACCCACTCAGGTCAGTACCACTTCACCTCGAGCAGCAGCCCGTTCTGGACATAGAACTTGCTGGCGCCGGGCGAGGTGTCGGCGAAGCTGCACCGGTAGTTCGGACCAAGATCATTCAGCGTGTCCGGATCGATCCGGCGGGTCGTTCCGCTGGTGGTGTAGATCGCGCCGTCGCCCGGATCCCAGGACATGTTGACCGCCCGCGGCTGGAAGCCCGAAATGGTGGGCCACGGGTAGTCGAAGTACTTCTTCGACCGGAGCAGGCTGCCGTCCGCCGGATCCAGCTCGAAGACGGTCCCGTACGACTGGCCGAACAGCCGGCCCTGGCCGTCGAAGGTCAGCCCGGCCACGCCGTCCTCGTCGGCCAGCGGCGTCGACGTCCACTGCACCGCACCGGTGGCCGCATCCAGGGCGAACACCTGGCCGCGGTGCTTCGAGCCGTCGGCGGGATTGCAGCAGCCGAGCGATCCGCCGTAGAGGATCCCGTCGCGGTAGGTCAACGCCGAGATCTGGTTGGCGCCGCTGACCAGGCCGGAGTTCCAGGTCCGCCGCTCCCCCGTCTCCGGGTCGTAGAGGGTGACCGCCCCGTTCAGCTGGGTGTTCTTCGGCGAGGTGCCGATCGCGACATACTTGCCGGCGCTGACCACCGTCCACGGCCGCTCCTGGCCTTCCTGCTTGAGGTCGAACAGCTTCTTCGGGTTGTCCTCGTCGAACGGCTTGGCGGGGTCGTACTCCCAGAGTTCGGCGTTGGCGTAGATGCCGAGATAGAGCTTGCCGTTGTGGGTGCCCATCCCCTCGATCTGGTGCGGGAAGTGATACTCGGTCCACTTGGTCGTCGCGGGGTCGTACGCCACGAAGCCGCCCTGAAAGTAGCCGCCGGCGTAGATCTTGCCGTCCGGACCCTTGGCCAGCGAGCGCGGCGCCGTCGGCGTGCCGACCAGACCGGTGATGTAGGTCAGTGTGCCCGTCTTGGTCACGGTGTCGTAGCGCCACAGCTCACCGCCGGCCGCCCCGCCGACGATCATGTCGTGCCCGGTCTCCGGGTCGGCGAACCGGCCGACGCCCTTGCCCGCACCGAGGCCGCCCTTGTCCGACTGCTCGTCGCCGCCGCGGAACCCGGTGGCGGTCAACTGGCCGGTCCGCGGATCGAACCGCTTCAGCTCGCCGCCGTCGATCAGGTAGACCCGGCCGCGGGAGTCGGCGGAACTGATCGTCTGGCCGAGATAGCCCGGGATCTCGTACGCCCACTTCAGGGTCCGCAGGTTGAGCACCCAGCCGGTCGAGGCGCTGGTGCCGCCGGCGAACATGACGTAGAGGTAGCCGGCCTCGTCCTCCAGTTGGTATGCGTACTTGTCGGTCGGCATCCCCTTCGGCAACGGGATCTCGACCCGCTTCCCGGTCGCCGGATCGACCTGCCACAGCCCGGCGCTCTGGCCCAGGCCGGCGTAGATCTTGCCCTCGGCGTACTCGACGGACCGGACGTAACCGTACGTCCCGCCGAAGTCGCCGTAGTCCCGGAAGCTCCGGGACTCGGCATTCCAGGAGAGCAGCCGGCCGCCGGGCAGCGGCGGCGGGGCGAAGCCCTCGGTGGTGCCGAGGTAGAAGTTGCCGTCGTCGTCGACGTCGCCCTCCCAGGTGAAGCTGGCGTACTTCGTCGGCCGGCCGAGGTCCTCGAGTTCGGTGGCGGCCCAGGGCAGCCGGTAGACGTGCCCGAAGCCGTACGACGAGGCGAAGACGTTGCCGTGCTTGTCCACCGAGACACCCCAGGCACCCTGCGCGCCGGTGTCCTTGGGCACCTCGGTCGAGTCCGGATCCGGGACGTAGAGCGGCAGCATCCGCAGCACCTTCGCGGCGAAAGTGTCGATCTCCGCCAGGTAGCCCGGCGCCCCGCTGAACACCCGGTACGTCCGCACCGACCCGTCCGGCATCCGCGCGGTCTCGCCGCTCGGCGAGCTCGTCGAATAGAGCGGGACCTGTCCGCGATTCCACCACTGCGGCGTCGACGGGGGCACCTCCGCCGCCGCGATCGGCGGTCGGGCCAGGCCCGTCGCGACCATGATCAACAACACTGCCCCGACGACCCAGCGACCCATCTCGCCCGCCCCCTCGACCGACAAGTTTCGGACGCTCGATCGAGCGTTAACGACCTGCCGTTATTCAGGGAATGTAGAGGCCGCGAACCGATCCCGTCAAGGAGCTGCTGCTGACCAGTCGCCAGGGCCGACTGATCCGACAAAATGCGCGACCTGGAGCACACCGCGGAACGGCGAGCTACCATGATTTCAACCCGTCGCAGACGGAGGACACAATGGCGTGGGTTATCTGGTTGATCGTGGCCGCCGTTCTGGGCGTCGCCGAATTCTTCACTCTGACACTGGCGTTCGGCCTGCTCGCGGCTGCGGCGTTGATCGCCGCGGTCACCGCGGGACTGGGCGCACCGGTGCTGGTGCAGATCCTGGTCTTCGCCGTCGCCACCGCGGCCGGACTGCTCGTGGTGCGCCCGATCGCCCGGCGACAGCTCTCGGGCACCCCCTTGGTGCGGGATGGCAGCGACGCGCTGATCGGCAAGACCGCGGTAGTCCTGCAGGAGGTCAGCACCGCCCGCGGCCTGGTCAAGCTGGCCGGCGAGGAATGGTCGGCCCGCAGCTACGACGAGCATCAGGTGATCGCCGCCGGCGCGCTGGTCGATGTGTTGGAGATCGACGGAGCCACGGCAGTGGTCTATCCGCGGGAGTTGCTGCCCTGACCGTCACCGAGGACGGACGGAGGAGACATGGAGACGCTGTTCTTGATCATCATCGTGGTGCTGCTCGTCGGCTTCGTGGCCGTGGGCACGGTCCGGATCGTGCCGCAGGCCCGGCGCTACAACATCGAACGCTTCGGTCGCTATCGGGCGACGCTGCAACCCGGCTTGAACTTCATCATCCCGTTGGCCGACCGGGTCAACAACAAGCTCGACGTACGCGAGCAGGTGTTCTCCTCCCGCCCGCAACCGGTGATCACCCAGGACAACCTGGTGGTGAACATCGACACGGTGCTCTACTACCAGATCACCGATCCGCGGGCTGCGGCCTACGAGGTCGCCGACTATCTGCAGGCGATCGACCAGCTCACCGTCACCACCCTGCGCAACGTGATCGGCAGCATGGACCTGGAGCGGACACTGACCTCCCGCGAGGAGATCAATACCCAGTTGCGGATCGTGCTGGACGACGCCACCGGCAAGTGGGGCATCCGGGTGAACCGGGTGGAGATCAAGGCGATCGATCCACCGGCGACGATCAAGGAGGCGATGGAGAAGCAGATGCGGGCCGAGCGCGACAAGCGGGCCGCGATCCTGCACGCCGAAGGGGAACGGCAGGCCAAGATCCTGACCGCGGAAGGCACCCGGCAGCAGGAGATCCTGGTCGCCCAGGGTGATCAGCAGGCCGCGATCCTGCGCGCGGACGGCGAGGCCAAGGCGATCGAGCAGGTCTTCCAGGCCGTGCACCGCAATGACGCCAACCCGAAGGTGCTCGCCTACAAGTATCTGCAGATGCTGCCGCAGCTGGCCGACGGCGACAATAACACCTTCTGGGTCATCCCCGGCGAGTTGACCCAGGCGATCCAGGCCGTCACGGAGGGCTTCCGCGACCATCCCGCGGTGCCCGTACCGGCGGATCGGCCGACCGCCGCCGAACCCGCGCCCGACACCGACGAGGACGGCCGGACCCGGGCGTTGACCGCGGGCGATGCGCAGGACGCGACCCTGGCCGCGGTCGAGGCCGCCAGGGAGGCGGTCTCGGCGGTGAACGAGGCCAAGTCGCAGGTCGCGGCGGTGGAACGCGGAAACGGCGCCCATCCGTGAGGATGAGCGCCGTCTCCCGCTAGGAACCTTCGGCGGTCACGGACTTCTCGGCCGTTTCGGCGGCCATCTTCTTCGCTGCTGCCTTCTTGGCCGGAGCGGAATCGACATTCGTCAGAAATCCCGGCGAAACACACAGGCCGTAGCTTCGCGATTGAGGGGCGTCGTGCGGGCGTGCCCACGTTGGGAGGTGATCGCAGCATGAGCGGGATCGCGGCACACAGGCTGGTCATCGTCGTCCGGGCGGATCCGGTGATCTGCGGTCACTCGGTCGAGGCACGGAATCTGGCCGAGGCGGCCCTGGGCCAGGGCTTCACCGAGGTGCGCATCATCACCTGGCCGATCGATCGGCTGATCTCGGCGGGGTTGCCGATGAAGCCGCTCGATTCGGTGCTCCCCTACAGCCCGGGCATCGTGGTGGAGCGGCCGGAGCCGGTCGGTGATCACCGGGTCCCCGACGGCCGCTACCTGGCCGGGCTGACCGGACGCCTGGTGGAGCTGTTCACCGACGGCGTTCGGACGGTGGCGCTGTCGCTCTACCTCAGTCCGCATGCACTGGCGGTCGCAGAAGCCCGGCGGATCGCACTCGGCACCGGGCTGTCGGTGCCCGTGACCACGATGGCCGAGGCGGTCGGCTCGGACATCACCAACATCGTCCGTTCCAGTGTTGAGCATGGCCGTCTCGGCGTCGCCGCGCACGTGCTCGGCGCCTATCTTGATCATGACAGCTGCTTCGCGGTGTCGGAGTTCACCCGCGAACTGATCATCACGGCGGCGGAGCAGGTGGATGCCCGGTTGGGCACCCGGTACGCGGAGCGATGCCGGCAACGGATCGAGGTGTCCTATCCGGCGATCGACGTGTCCTCCTATCTCGAGCTCGACCCGGTCGCCACGGAGGCGGCGCTGGCCCGCCGCGGCCTGCGACCGGGCGGCTATGCGCTGTTCCTGTCCCGGCTGAGCCGGGCCAAGGGCGTCGAGGACCTGATCGACGGATTCGCGGTCTCCCGGGCCCGCGCCGACCTCGACCTGGTGATCGCCGGCACCGGCCCGGATGCTGCACTGTTCCGGGCCTGGGCGGCCGAGTCCGGGGTCGGCCACAAGATCATCTTCTTGGACGATGTCGGCGACGCGGATAAGCCCGGCCTGCTGGCCGGTGCGGCGGCGTTCGTCCTGCCGAGCAAGCCGCGACCGGACTTCGTCGAGACGTTCGGCATCGCCCTGGTGGAGAAGATGCTCGCCGGCGGCGGGCCGGTGATCACCACCGCGACCGGTGGGATCGGCGAAGCGGTCGGCGACACCGCCATGATCGTTCCGGCCGGAGATCCGCGGGCGATCGCCGACGCCCTGGACCGCGTGGTGTACGAGTTGACCGACCGCGAGCACCGGGAACGGGAGTTGCGGGCCCGCGCCCACGCCGTGCAGTTCGACCGGGCAATCGTCCTGGAGCGACTGCTGAGCCGGACGCGCGTACCGGACGGCCTGAGACTCGCGAGACTAGGGCTGTGAGCTGCGAAACGGCGCCCATCCGCGAAGGATGGACGCCGTTTCGGCTGCTGCTGAGGGTCAGCCGGCCTTGGTGAAGCCCGCTGCCTGGGCCGCTTCTTCGCTGTCGAACCAGATCTCGGCCTCGGTCTGCTCGTACCACTGCGACGCGGTCGTGTGGTACTTCATCGAGTCCTCGTTGCCCTTGATGTCGAAGCCCGCCGGCGGCTCGGTGCCCCGGTAGGAACCTTCGGCGGTCTCGGACTTCTCGGCCGTTTCGGCGGCGAGTTCGGCGTTGGTCGGCTCGGTGGTGTCCTCGGCGACGGCCTCGGACGCGTCGGCGGCCAACTCCTCGTTCGACGGCTCGGCCTTCTTGGCCGTCTTCTTCGCTGCGGCCTTCTTGGCCGGAGCGGTGCCCCGACCGTTGGCCTTCTTCGACTCCTCGACGGACTCGGTGACCAGCTCGATCACCGCCATCGGGGCGTTGTCGCCCTTGCGCGGACCGACCTTGGTGATCCGGGTGTAGCCGCCCTCGCGCTCGGTGAAGGTCGGCGCGATCTCGGCGAACAGGGCATGCACGACGCCCTTGTCCCGGATCGTCGACAACACCTGCCGACGGGAGTGCAGATCACCGCGCTTGGCCTTGGTGATCAACTTCTCGGCGAGCGGCTGGACCCGCTTGGCCTTGGCCTGGGTGGTCACGATCCGGCCGTGCTCGAACAGCTGGCTGGCGAGATTGGACAGGATCAGGCGTTCGTGGGCCGGGCTGCCGCCGAGCCGGTTGCCCTTGGTGGGGGTAGGCATCTCTCAGTTCTCTCTGTTCGGGACTCGACTCAGTACTGCTCGGTCTCGCTGAAGTCGACCTCGTCCTCGGTCTCTTCGTCGTCATAGTTCCGGCCCACCGTCAGCGGGTCGAAGCCGGGCGAACTGTCCTTCAGGGACAGCCCCATCTCGTGCAGCTTCAGCTTGACCTCGTCGATCGACTTGGAGCCGAAGTTGCGGATGTCCAGCAGATCCTGCTCGCTGCGGGACACCAGCTCGCTCACCGTGTGGATGCCCTCGCGCTTCAGGCAGTTGTACGACCGCACGGTCAGGTTGAGGTCCTCGACCGGCAGCGCCAGATCGGCGGCCAACTGCTCGTCGATCGGCGACGGGCCGATCTCGATGCCCTCGGCCTCGAGGTTGAGCTCACGGGCCAGGCCGAACAGCTCGACCAGGGTACGGCCGGCCGAAGCCACCGCGTCCCGCGGCCGGATCGCCGTCTTCGTCTCGACGTCGATGATCAGCCGGTCGAAGTCGGTCCGCTGCTCGACGCGGGTGGCCTCGACCTTGTAGGTGACCTTGAGCACCGGCGAGTAGATCGAATCGACCGGGATCCGGCCGATCTCGGCGTCGGCGGTCTTGTTCTGCACCGCGGACACGTAGCCACGGCCACGCTCGACGACGAGCTCCATCTCCAGCCGGCCGTTGTCGGCCAGGGTGGCGATGTGCAGCTCGGGGTTGTGCACCTCGACGCCGGCCGGCGGGGCGATGTCGGCCGCGGTGACCGCGCCCGGGCCCGCCTTGCGCAGATACATGGTGACCGGCTCGTCCTCCTCGGAGGAGACGACCAGGCCCTTCAGGTTGAGGATGATCTCGGTGACGTCCTCGACGACGCCCTCGAGCGTGTCGAACTCGTGCTGGTTACCGTCGATCTTGATGCTGGTGACGGCCGCCCCCGGGATGGAGGACAGCAGCGTGCGCCGCAGCGAGTTGCCGAGCGTGTAGCCGAAGCCCGGCTCCAGCGGCTCGATGGCGAAGCGGGAACGATAGTCGGAGACAGTCTCCTCCGACAGCGTCGGGCGCTGTGCGATCAACATGGTGGTTCTTCCTTCCCCGTACCGACCGCTATTTGACGGTACGGAAACCGCCGGCGCATCCAACGCCGGCGGATCTCTCCCATACAAAGGGGGCGACCCCTTTGGATCCCCGCACGCGCTCCGCGAACGGAGCCTTCGCGCGGTTCTTGTTTACTTCGAGTAGAGCTCGACGATCAACTGTTCCTGAACGTCGATCACGATCTGTTCCCGAGTGGGCAGCGAGTGAATCAGCACCCGCATCCTGTTCGGCAGCGCGTCCATCCAGCCGGGCACGTCGCGCTCGCCGTGGGTTTCACGGGCGATCACCAGCGGCAGCAGCTCGCGGGACTTCTCCTTCAGGTCGATCACGTCGTGCGGGCTGACCCGGAACGACGGGATGTTGACCTTCTGGCCGTTGACCAGGAAGTGGCCGTGCACGACCAGCTGGCGGGCCTGCCGCCGGGTGCGGGCGAAACCGGCCCGGTACACGACGTTGTCCAGCCGCGACTCGAGGATCTGCAGCAGCAGGTCACCGGTCTTGCCGGACTGCTTGTTGGCCTCTTCGTAGTAACGGGCGAACTGCTTCTCCAGCACGCCGTAGGCGAAGCGGGCCTTCTGCTTCTCCCGCAGCTGCAGCGCGTATTCGGTGTCCTTGGTGCGGCCACGGCCGTGCACGCCGGGCGGGTAGGGGCGGCGCTCGAACGCCTTGTCGCCACCGACCAGGTCAACGCCCAGTCGACGGGACTTCTTGGTCATGGGACCGGTATAGCGAGCCATGTTTCAGTCGTCCTTTCTGGGTCAGACCCGGCGCCGCTTGGGCGGCCGGCAGCCGTTGTGCGGAACGGGGGTCACGTCGGCGATCGCGCCGACCTCGAGGCCGACCGCGCCGAGCGAACGGATGGCGGTCTCCCGACCGGAACCCGGACCCTTGACGAAGACGTCGACCCGCTTCATGCCGTGCTCCATCGCGCGCCGGCCCACGGCCTCGGCGGCCATCTGCGCGGCGTACGGGGTGGACTTGCGGGAGCCCTTGAAGCCGACGGTCCCGGCCGAGCCCCAGGCGATCACGGCGCCGGTCGGGTCGGTGATCGAGATGACGGTGTTGTTGAACGTGCTCTTGATGTGAGCGTGGCCCGCGACCACGTTCTTCTTCTCCTTGCGCCGAACCTTCTTGACGGCGCCGCGTCCTGCGTTAGCCATGTGTGCTGTGTCTCCTGGAGGTTTCTCGCCAAGTACGCGGACGCGTTACTTGGCCTTCTTCTTTCCGGCAACGGGCTTCCGGGCGCCCTTACGGCCCCGGGCGTTGGTACGGGTGCGCTGACCACGTACCGGCAGGCCGCTGCGGTGACGACGGCCCTGGTAGGAGCCGATCTCCACCTTGCGCCGGATGTCCGCCGAAACCTCTCGGCGAAGATCACCCTCGGTCTGGTAGTTCGCTTCGATCCAGTCCCGCAGTGCGACCAGTTGGTCGTCGTTCAATTGATGAACCCGAAGATCACCACTGATCTTCGTGGCCTCCAGGGTCTCGGCGGCGCGCGTCTTGCCGACGCCGAAGATGTAGGTCAGTGCGATCTCGAGCCGCTTCTCACGCGGCAGGTCCACACCAATCAGGCGTGCCATCAGGCGGTCTACCTCTCGGTTTCGGCCCGGATCCCGTTTCCAATGGGGTCACCCGGACCGCGAAGGTGTCTGGCGTGACGCGTCCCCGGTGAGGCCGGGGCGATCCGCCCGGGCATCCGCAGGGCCTCGGCCTTCGTCCGAGGGTGGTCTCCGGGATTGAAGGTCCTGGAGTTGCAGTCACACTTTTTCAGTTGGTGCGCGGGACTTGCGAGTTCCCGAGCTCAGTGCTGGGGCTGGATCAGCCCTGGCGCTGCTTGTGTCGGGGATTCTCGCAAATCACCATCACGCGACCGTGCCGGCGAATCACCTTGCACTTGTCGCAGATCTTCTTGACGCTCGGCTGAACCTTCATCGAGCTGCTTTCTCGATCAACCCGTGGCAGGCCACAGGTGTGGTGGATGTGTTGCGGGTGCCCTCGCCGGAGCGAGGAACGAGAACCGGGAATGGTCCCGGAACGGTGACTACTTGTGCCGGTAGACGATGCGGCCCCGGTTCAGGTCGTACGCAGAGAGCTCGACGACGACGCGGTCGGTCGGCAGGATACGGATGTAGTTCTGCCGCATCTTCCCGCTGATCGTGGCCAGCACCTTGTGCCCGTTGGACAACTCGACGCGAAACATCGCGTTCGGCAGGGCCTCGACCACTGTGCCTTCCAGCTCGAGCGCGCCTTCCTTCTTCGCCATAAACTCTCTAACGATCGCCTGACAGGAAACATCGAGCCACCGACAAAGGTGGCCGACCCGAAACTTTACGCCAGATCGCCTGTCGACCCAAATCACGGCCGACCGGTCGGATCCAAGGGTGGCGGAGGTGCCTCAGCGCAGTTGGGTCAAGTCTGCTCCGACCGCCCAAACCGGCTGCCACACTGGGCCGGTGCGAACCATCGGGGTGGAAGAAGAACTGCTGCTGGTGGATCCCGAGTCCGGGAGCCCGGCAGCCGTCGCGGGGAACGTGCTCGCGCACGCAGCGGCGCGGGCCGCGGGGCACCCGGCCGGCGAGATCGAGGCCGAGTTGCAGCAGCAGCAGATCGAGGTCGAGACGACGCCGACGACCTCGCTGGCCGAGCTCGGGACGCAGGTCCTGGACTGGCGTCGGCGGGCCGACGAGTTGGGCCGGTCCGCGATGGCCCGCGCGGTCGCGTTGGCCACCTCGCCGCTGCCGGTCGATCCACGGACGACGTTCAAGCCGCGGTATCAGGCGATGGTCGACCGGTTCGGGCTGACCACGACCGAGCAGCTGACCTGCGGTTGCCATGTCCACGTCGGGGTCGACTCCGACGAGGAGGGCGTCGCGGTGATCGACCGGATCCAGCCCTGGCTGCCGCTGCTGCTCGCCCTGTCGGCGAACTCGCCGTTCTACCACGGCCGGGACAGCGGGTACGCGAGCTTCCGATCCCAGGCCTGGACCCGGTTCCCGACGGCGGGACCGACCCCGACCTTCGGGTCCGCGGCGGCCTACCGGGCGCACGTGGACGACCTGATCGCCACCGGAGTCCCGCTCGACGGCGACATGATCTATTTCAACGCCCGGTTGTCCCGGCACTACCCGACGGTGGAGGTCCGGGTCGCCGACGTCTGTGCCCGGACAGCCGACACGATCATGATCGCCGGCCTGGTCCGGGCCCTGGTCGACACCTGTGCCGCGGCCTGGGCGGCCGGCGAGGAGGCTCCGGACCCCGGTTCGGATCTGCTCCGGCTGGCGATGTGGCGGGCCGGCAGGTCCGGGGTCAAGCACGAGCTGGTCGGCCCGGTCAGCGGCCGGCCGCGGCCCGCGGCGGAGGTGATCGGCACCCTGCTGGCGTACGTCGACGCCGCACTCACCGCGAACGGCGACCGCTCGACCGTGCACCGCGAGGTCGACCGGGTGCTGGCCGACGGCACCGGCGCGGATCATCAGTGGGCGACGATGAAACGCACTGGCGACCTCTCCGCCGTCGTCCGCGCCGCCGCCGAGCTCACCCTCAGCTGAGCAGTTCCCCGGCCGCAACCCCGTTGGACCGTGCCACTCCACCCGCCCTTGATGCGTTCGTTTCCGGCCGGTAGGCCGACCCGAAAAGGGGGGGTCACCGCCTGGCCTGCCCTTCGACAGGCTCAGGGAACGAAACCACTGACCGACCAGTCGCCAGTGGCGTCACAGAGCGGCGAGGCGGGATTCGAGGAAGGCGCGTTCGGGCTCGCTCGGGCTCAGTCGGAGCGCCTGCAGGTAGGCGAGCTCGGCCTCCGAGGTCCGGCCCAGCCGGCGGAGCAGGTCGGCCCGGGCGGCGGGCAGGTAGCGGTAGTGGGTCAGCTCGGGGTCGGCGGCCAGGGCGTCGATCAGCTCCAGCGCGACCGCCGGCCCGGCGGTGTGGGAGATCGCCACGGCGCGGTTGAGCGCGACGATCGGGCTCGGCCAGCGCCGATACAGCCGGTCGTAGCCGGCGAGCACCGCGGCCCAGTCGGTCTGCTCGGCGGATTCGGCCGAGGCGTGGGCGCCGGCGATCGCGGCCTGCAGCACGTACCGGCCCGGGTCGGCGGGCCGGTGGTCACCGGCGATCCGGTCCAGCAGTGCCAGCCCCTCGGTGATCTTGGCCCGGTCCCAGCGGCCGCGGTCCTGGTCGGGCAGCAGCACCATCCGGCCGTGCTCGTCGATCCGCGCGTCCCGCCGGGCATCGGTCAGCAGCATCAGGGCCAGCAGGCCGGCGGCCTCGGTCTCGGCCGGCAGCAGCACGGCCAGCACCCGGCCGAGGTCGAGGGCCGAGTTGATCAACTCCGGCCGGGTCGCGGTCGCGCCGCCGGTCGGCGCGTAACCCTCGTTGAAAATCAGATAGATCACCGCCAGCACGCCGTCCAGCCGCTCCCCCAGCTCGGCGTCCGGCGGCACCCGGTACGGGATCGAGGCGGCGGCGATCTTCTTCTTGGCCCGGGTCAGCCGCGCCGCCATCGTCGGCTCCGGCACCAGGAAGGCGTTGGCGATCTCGGCCGTGGTCAGGCCGCCGACCATCCGCAGGGTGAGCGCCACCCGGGCCGGCAGGGCCAGTGCCGGATGGCAGCAGACGAAGATCAACCGCTGTCGGTCGTCGTAGCCGAGCAGGCCCGTCGGCTCGGTCAGGTCCGCGGTGGTCCGGTCGGGGTCGGCGGCGAGCAGTGGCAGCTTCCGGCGCAGGGTCTGATCGCGCCGGATCGCGTCGATCAGCTTGCGCCGCGCGGTCGCCACCAGCCAGTTGATCGGCTGGTCCGGCACTCCGTCGGTCGGCCAGGTCTCCAGGGCGCGGACGTACGCGTCGGCACAGGCCTGCTCGGCCAGGCCGAGGTCGCCGGCGGCCGATCGGGCGGTCGCCGCGAGCACGGTCGACCAACCCGTCCGGTGTGCCTCGGCGGCGGCCGCGGCGACCTCGGACGGGTCGGTGGATCCGCCGCGGTCAGCCAGTCGGCAGCACCGGCCGGACTTCGACGTTGGGCTCCGGGATCAGCCGGGCCAGGCTGAGCGCATGATCGAGATCGCGGGCCTCGATCAGGTAGTAGCCGCCCAACTCCTCCTTGGTCTCGGCGAACGGCCCGTCGGTGACCATCGCCTCGGCGCCGGCCCGGTTGCGCACCGTGGTCGCCGTGGCGCCCGGTTCCAGCGCTTCGCTGGCCACGATCGTTGCCCCCGACTCGCGGGCCCGCTCCATGAACTTCCCGTGCTCGGCCATCAGGGCCTCGACCCCGGCCTCGTCGCTCGGCCCTTCGGCCGGGTCTCCGTACAGCAGGAACATGTAGGCCGGCATCGCCGCCCCTTTCTGTCGTCTTGCGTCAGTGTCACCCCAGGGACGAACGCCTGTCACCGAAATCGACAGCGGGTCGTCGGGGATTTCCTGGTTCGGGCGAGAGGGTTTCGGTCCCATCGACAAGCACGGCGAAAACGAACGCCCGGCTCCAGCCTCCGGTCAGGACCGGGTGATTCTGCGGCGGAGGGTGATGATCATGGTCAGGGTCAGGCTGAGCACGACCAGGTAGCCGGGGAAGCCCCCAGGTTGCGGGCACCCAGTCGGTGAGGGTGAGCAGGGTGATGGTGCCGTTCACGCCGACCAGGACGTAGAAGAAGGCATTCTCCGAATGCGGGCGGCCCAGGCCTTGCGGACGGTCCGGACGGCGCCGACCGCGTCGGCGAGGACGGCGAACACGACCGCCAGCGGCGCCTCGTCCAGGCCGAGCCAGATGATCAAGGAAAGCACGGCGACGGCACCACAGCCGAGGTCGAAGGCGGTCGGTTGGGGCTGGTCCGGCCCCGCAGGGTGGCGATCGCATACCGGATGGTGCCGGTCAGGCCGATCGCGGCGGCGAGGAAGACGAAGTGCGGGTCGATCAACGGCGGCCTCGGGTCGACGGCAGGGTCCAGCCACGGTAACCGACCCGGCCACGGGCCCGGCTTCCAGCAGCGGAGACGCGGGAAATAGTGTGAGGATCTCGGGCTCGAGTGAGGGAGCGTACGGATGGGTGCGGGCAAGGTGGGCGTCGTCACCGGAGCTTCGTCGGGGATCGGTCACGCCATCGCGGCGGCCCTGATCCGAGCCGGCTACACGGTGTACGGGCTGGCCCGGCGGGTCGACCGGATGAAGGACCTGGCCGACCTGGGCGGCCGGCCGCGCGGCGTCGACCTGACCGACCCGGCGGCCACCGAAGCCGTGATCACGGAGATCCTCGCCGAGCACGGGCAGCTCGACGTCTTGATCAACAACGCCGGTGCCGGACTGTACGGCGCGGTCGAGGACGTGCCGCTGGACGACGTCCGGCAGGCGTTCGAGCTGAACCTGCTCGCCGCGGCCCGGCTGACCCAGCTGGTGCTGCCCGGGATGCGCCGGCAGCGGTCCGGCCGGATCGTGATGATCTCCTCGATCGGCGGCGTGATCTCGCTGCCGTTGGGCGGCTGGTATCACGCCACCAAGCACGCGCTGGAAGGGCTGACCGACTCGCTGCGGCAGGAGGTGGCGGGGTTCGGCGTGGCCGTGGTGCTGATCGAGCCCGGGCTGATCAAGTCCGAGTTCCAGGACGGCACGCCCGATCAGCTGGAGCGCTATTCCGGCGCGGGGGCCTACGCCGCGACGGCGCGGAAGATGGCGGATCAGGTCGGTGCGTCGGGTGCCGGCGACGCCCGGTTCTCCGAGCCGTCGGTGGTCGCCGACGCGGTGCTCACCGCGGTCACCGCCGGCCGACCGAAGGCTCGATCTGCGGTCGGCTATCTGGCCCGGCCGCTGCTCACCCTGGAACGGCTGTTGCCGACCCGGCTCTACGACAAGATCGTCAGCCCGCGAGAATGAGGGCATGTCGCGACGCCCCAATGTGATCGTTTTCCTCACTGATCAACAGCGCTGGGACACCCTCGGCCTGGCCGGCAACCCGGAGGGACTGACGCCGAACCTGGACCGGATGGCCCGGCGCGGCGCCTATTTCGATGCGGCGATCACGCCGCAACCGCTGTGCACTCCGGCCCGGTCGTGCCTGCAGACCGGGCGGTTCGCCAGCACCAACGGTGTGTACCGCAACGGGATCCCACTGGCCCCCGAAGCCGAGACGCTGGCCAAGATCTTCGGCCGGGAGGGCTATCGCTGCGGCTACATCGGCAAGTGGCATCTGGGCGACACCTCCTCCGCCGGCCCGGTCCGGCCGGAGCAGCGCGGCGGCTACCACGACTGGCTGGCGGCGAACGCCCTGGAGCACACCTCGGATGCGTACCGGACCGTCGTCTGGGACGGCGACGACCAGGAGGTGCGGCTGCCCGGATACCGGGTCGACGCGCTGACCGATGCCGCGATCCGCTACGTCGACGATCATGCTCACGGCGCCGAGGACGACGAGCCGTTCTTCCTCTTCCTGTCCTTCCTCGAGCCGCACCATCAGAACCACCGGGACGACTATCCCGCCCCGGACGGCTACGACGAACGCTATCGCGGCCGTTGGATGCCACCGGATCTGGCCGCCCTGCGCGGCACCGCCTATCAGCAGCTCGGCGGCTACTACGGGATGATCAAGAGACTGGACGAGGCCTACGGCCGGATGGTCGACGCGCTGCGCAGCCTCGGCCTGCTGGACCAGACCGTGATCGCGGTCAGCTCCGATCATGGAAACCACTTCAAGACCAGGAACGGCGAATACAAGCGATCCGTGCACGACGCGTCGGCCCGGGTGCCGCTGGTGATCAACGGGCCGGGCGTGCCGCGCGGCCGGTTCGTCGACGAGGTGGTGAGCACGGTCTCGCTGCCGGCGACCCTGCTCGAGCTGGCCGGGATCGAGCCTGTGGAGGGGATGCAGCCCAGTCTGGCCGAGGCGATGGATCCGGCGACGCCACCGCGTTCCGGCGAGGCGTTCATCCAGGTCAGTGAGACCGAGGTGGCGCGCGGGCTGCGGACCAGCCGCTGGAAGTACGGGATCGTCGCCCCCGACGCCGATCCGATCGGCGACCCGGGCAGTGATCATTACGTCGAGAGCTACCTCTACGACCTGCAAGCCGACCCGTACGAGCTGACCGACCTGACCGGGCGGCCGAGCCACCGCGCGGTCGCCGACCGGCTGCGGACCCGGATCGCCGAGTGGATGACCAGCGCCGGCGAGCCGCCGGCCCGGATCGACCCGGCACCGGAGCGGGCCGGCAATCGCCAGCTCACCGTCTCGGCCGAGGAAGTGCTGCTCTAGCCGCGGTCCTCGGCCGCGTTCGTTGCCGATGCGAAGGGGTTTCGTTCCTGGAGCCTGTCGAAGGGCAGGCCCGATCGCGCTCGGTGTCCGTTCGAGAGTCACCGGGATTGCCCTTCGACAGGCTCAGGGAACGAAACCCTCTCTACGACTGCGGCTACGGCGGATCGGCGAGGAAGGTCCGGATCTCCTGGGCCCAGAGGTCCGGTTTCTCGAAGTGGCACAGGTGCGCAGCCTCGGGGATGATCGCCAGCGTGCTGCCGGGGACGGCGTGGTGGAGCCGGTGCGCGAGCTGCACCGGGAAGCCCATGTCCTGCTCCCCGTGCAAGATCAGGATCGGCTTGCCGCTGTCGCGGAGGAGCTGCTCGGCGTCGCCGACGACCCACGGATGCATCCGGCCGTCGAGGTAGCGTTCATAGCTCCAGTCGCCCTCGTCCAGGCCCTCGATCAAGGAGCGGTAGGCGGGCGCCAGGTCGAGATCCCAGACAAAGATCGTCGAATTCCGCAGGGCGCCGTCCGCCGCGCGCTCGATCGCCTGTCGTCGCTGATACTCCGGCCAGTCGTCGAGGTAGGGCCGGTTCGCGGCGCTGTCGTAGGCGGTGGTCGAGGCGAGCACCAGCCGGCGGACGTCGGCCGGATGTTCTTGCACGTAACGGGTCGCGGCCCGACCACCGGTCGAGAAGCCGAGCAGGTCGACCGGGCCCAGGTCGAGTTTCTTGATCAGCCGGCGGGTGTCCTCGATCACGTACTCGGGCTGCAGTTCGTCCGGCGGCAGGTCCCGACTGCTCCGGCCACAGCCTCGGAAATCGAAGGTGACCACGTGGTGATCGGCGGCCAGCGGCCGGAGCCCGGGCAGCAGATAGCTGTGCCCCACATCCGGCCCGCCGTGCAGCACGACCAGCGACGGACGGTCGGGCCGGCGTCGGCCCAGCTGTCGGACGAACAGGGTCACGTCACCGAGGTCGACCGACGCCGTCTCTTCCACGGGCCCAGTCTCGGGCACCCCGCCGACAGTTCCGAATTGTCCAATTCACCGGCGGGTCGATCGGGAAGGCTCGTGATCATGAAACAACCGGTCCGACCCAAGCTTCCCGTCCCCATGGCCGACGAGGCGATCGCGTGGTACACCGAGGCCTTCGAGGCCCGCCTGCTCGACCGCTACACCCACGGTGATCAGGTCGTCTACGCCTCGATCGAGGTCTTCGGCGGTGCCGTCGGCCTCAAGGACGGCGACGAGTTCGACCCGGCCCCGACCGAGCGCGGCGTCCTGGTCGAGGTCGACACCGACGACCCCGACCGCTTCGAGCAGGCCGCGATCAGGCTCGGCGGCACCAGCGTCTTCCCCGTCGCCGATCAGCCGTACGGAGCCCGCGGCGGCCGCGTCCGCGACCCGTTCGGCCACGAGTGGCTGCTGCAGACTCCGATGAAAGACGCCTGACAGCAGAGCGATGTGGAGGTCTGGGGTTCGTTCCCTGAGCCTGTCGAAGGGCAGGCCCCATGATCGCCCTGGCCCTTCGACGAGCTCAGGGAACAACACCCAAACCTCCCCTATCGACCCATCAGTGCCAGTTGCTGATCCGGACGTCGTTCGGGGCGGGCTCGCCCTGGCCGGTCTCGACCAGCGCCTTCAGACTCATCAGGAACGTGGCCCACTTGGTGCTGCAGTGGTACATGAAGTCCACCGGCTCGCGCCAGCCGCGGTGGCTGAACAGGACGATCGTGCAGTCGTCCTCGGTGCTCAGTTCGAAGTGGACGGTGGTGCCGATCCACTCCGCCACGCCGCCAACGACCTCCCAGACCACGCTCCGGCTGGGCTCGTTCGCGAGGACCTTCATATCGAAGCCGGCGGGCGGCGGGGCGCCCTTGAACCGGAACTCGATCACACCGCCGACCTCGTCCTTGCCCTTGGTGTCCTCGGTCCACCAGCCGGCCAGGCCGTCGATGGTGCTGAGGGCGGCGTAGACGTCAGCCAGCGGGGCGGTGGTGCCGATGCGATGCAGGATGTCGACCATGTCGATGTCTCTTCTCTGTGGGTGGCCCGGTTCCGGGCAGGTTTGATCAACCTCGCCACGGGCGTGGCGACGTTTCGTTGTAGGAAAGGAAGTTCAGTCGTTCTGACTGCGCTGGATCGCCTCAGCGATCCGCTTGATCCGGTTCAGTCGCGCATCCCAGGTGGAGCCGACCGAGACGAGTTGGGCACTGGCCCGGGCGAGCCGGTCTTGATCGACTTCGTAGCGGCGTTCCCGTCCGGACGGAGCGCTGCGCACCAGCCCGACCCGACTCAGCACGCCGAGATGTTTGGCGATCGCCTGCCGGGTCACCGGCAGCTCCTCGCTGAGCGTGGTCGCCGTCCCGCCGCTGTCGTTCAGCAGCAGGTCGAGCATCCGCCGCCGGGTCGGATCGCCGATGGCCGACCAGAGCTGGTCGTCGGCCGCCTCGCTCATGACGTCGGGGTCAGCCGGCCGACGTAGCCGACCAGCCGGGGCAGGAAGTGGTCCCAGCCGGCCGCGTGATCACGGCAGGTCTCCTCGACCACGGCCGGCTCCCAGCCCTGATCGGCGAAGCCGGTCTCGCTGAACCGCAGCAGGGTGCCGACGCCGTCGGGCACCAGGTCGAAGGTGACCAGCAGTGAGTTGTCCGCGGCCGGCGTGACGCCTTCGTCGTAGACCCAGCGGAAGGAGAAGCGCCGCGGCGGGTCGGCCTCGACCACGGTCAGCGCAACCACCTTGGCCGCCGGCTTGCCCTGTTCGCCGAAGGAGACGGTCCCGGTGCCGCCGAGCACCGGCTCGAGCTCGGCCTCGTCCGGCCACCACTCGCGCAGCTGCTCCGGCGTGCTGATCACCCGGTAGACCACCTCGGGGGTCGCCTCGATCCGAAGCTCCCGCTCGATCCTGCTGTGCTGCTCCATCCTGCTGTGCTGCTCCATCCCACACTCTCCCGGTTCGTCGTGCAACCTTTCGTTGCACGTAACTGTAGGACGACTGGGAGCAATGCGCAACCATTAGTTGCAGATAGATTTAGGGCCTTGGCCGAGACCCGGCGTTGGCGGTGCGGGAGAGCCGGGACGTCAGGCAGGTGCCGGTGCGGTGAGGCCACCGCGCTCCAGGTAGAGCTCGACGCTCTCCCGGAGGGCCTTCAGGATGTACGGCGGGAAGTCCATCCCCTGCCGATGCGCCCAGAGCAGCCGCTGCTCGACCCGGCCGACCTCGCGGGCGTACCCGGCAAGATCATCATCGAGGCCGAGGTCGACGACCACGCCGCCCATGTCGGCCTTGAAGTTGTCCATCGCGTTGGTGCCGACCAGGTTGTACGACTTCTCCCGCAGCACCCGGGTCAGGAACAGCTGCCACGGCTTCAGCACGCCGTCCTGCACCATCGCGGTCGCGGACATCTGATAGAACGCGAAGTGGCCGGGCTCCTGCTGCTTGATCGGCGTGATGATCGTCTCCGCGATCGCGTCCTCGCCCATCTCGCGCATCCCCGAGTTGATCTGGTTGTACGCCAGCACGGCCTGCCGCTCGGTGCTCGCACCGGTGAGGAAGTAGAGCAGCTTCGCCACTTCCTGGACCGGCTTCAGGTTGGCCAGCGCGCCGAGGATCTTGATCTTGAACGAGACGTCCAGGTGCGGCTCGGCCTGCTTCCGGCCGAGGTCCTGCTGCAGCCGGTCCAGGATCAGCCCGTGCTGGATCTCCTGCGGCTGCCAGACGTCGGCATAGAAGGTGCGGTTGGTGTCGTCCACGTCCGGCAGCAGCACCAGCAACTCCAAGACGTTGCGGTCCACCTCGAGCTCGACCCGGGCCAGATAGTCGATCACGTGGCCGTATCTCGACTGCACCAGATCCGGCCGGCGCACGGTCCGGTCGACCGAGTCGAGGGAGATCGGTGGGTAGAGCTCACCCAGTCGCTGAACGTGTTCAGCAATCTTCTGCTGGGTGATCCGCTGCCGTGGCACGGATGGAGTCTAACTCCCAGAAATTAGGGCAACCAAAGTCCTGTCTGTGTCCTCCAACACAACGAGCGCTGAACTTTCTGGGGATCAGATGGCGATCAGGATGACGATCAGGATCGCGATCAGGGCCACGACGCCGATCACCGCACCGACCGCGATCACCGCGAGCCGGCTGCCGGACTTCGCTTCGGCCAGTTCGCCGGGTTGGCCGGAGCCCGTGTCCACGATGGCCGGGCTCTCGTAGGTCTGCAGCGGCGGCAGGCCCTGCACCACCGGGACCAGTTCGCCCAGCTGGCGGGCGGCGAACAACCGGTCCAGTCGGCCCTGATACTCCTCCTGGCTCAGTGCCCCGTCGGTGAACGCCGCGTTCAGCCGGCGGCTCAACCGGTCTCGCTCGTCATCGGAGACCGGCTCCGCCGGCTTGCTCCGATACGGCGAGGAGATCGGGAGTTCGCTCACGTCGCCAGCCTACCCGCGGTGGGCCGTCGCGATCGGCGCCGTCAACAGAGCAGGCCCGCGAGTCGGCGTCGGGCCAGGGCGTGCCTGACCATCCCTGGTCGGCTGCGCGGCGCCCCGGAATGGTCAGACACGCCCTAGACTCCGCACATGCGGATCGGGCCCGATCTCAACGGGCATGGGGAAGGCGAGCGCTCCCGGCAGCGGCCGACGTTGCGCGATGTCGCCCGCCGTGCCGGAGTGTCGGCCAAGACCGTCTCCAACGTGATCAACGGCACCGCCCACGTCAGTGACGAGACCCGACTCCGGGTCGACCAGGCCCTGGCCGAGCTGGACTATGTGCCGAACCTGTCGGCGCGGGGCCTGCGGAACGGCCGGAGCGACCTGATCGCGGTCGCCCTGCCGGATCTGGCCTCGGCCTACTCGGCCGAGATGGCGCACCACTTCATCACGCTGGCCGGCGAGCGTGGGCTCGGCGTCCAGCTGGAGGAGACGTATGGCCAGGCCGATCGGGAGACCCAACTGCTGTCCCGGGCCAACGCGCACCTGGTGGACGGTTTGATCTTGAACCCGGTGCGGTTGGAGACCTCGGCCGTGCAGCGCGGCATCGTGCTGCCGCCGGTGGTGCTGATCGGCGAGGTGCACCAGCCGATCGCCGATCATGTCTGGATCGACAATGTCGGGGCGAGTCGGGACATCGTGACGTTGTTGATCAACCAGGGACACCGACGAATCGCGACCGTCGGTCCGACCAGGGCGGAGAGTGCCCGGCAGCGGCTCGAAGGGTTCCGTGAGGCGCATGCGAGTGCCGGGCGGTCGATCCCGCCGGAGCTGGAGATCCCCTGTCAGGAATGGTCCGGGCACGGCGGCTTCCGGGCGATGACCGCGTTCCTGGCCGATCATGAACCGCCGGATGCGATCTATTGCATGACCGATGCGATGGCGATCGGCGCGATCAGCGCCCTGTCCGGCGCGGGGTTCCGGGTGCCGGACGATGTCTCGGTGGTCAGTTACGACAACGTCTGGGAGGCTCGCTTCTCCCAGCCGCCGCTGACCACCGTCGACTTCGACAAGCGCCGGCTGGCCCGGACCGCGCTCGAACTCTTGTCGGCCCGGATCGATGATCCGTCCCGGCCGACCCAGAGCGTGACGGTGCCGTACTCGATCGTGCACCGGGCCAGCGTCCGCAGCCGACGCTGACCCGGTGGCCGTGATCGAGATCGCGGTCAGGCCTCGGGCACCAACTCCACCTCGGCGGCCGGGTCGACCTGGGCCGGATCGGCCGGGGTCGCCCGCCGGACCCGGGTCATGATCAACGAGATCAGCGTGATCACCAGGCTTAGCCCGACGAAGATCGCCCCGGCGGTGAACGCCCGGTCCATGCCGGTGATCAACTCCGGCACCGGAACGGCCGCACCCGAGCCGGAACTGATGCCGGAGATGGCGATCAAGGCAGCCAGCCCGAGGGCCACGCCGCCGGCCTGCTGCACGGTCTGCATCAGCCCGGCTGCGGCACCCTGATCGGCCCGGGGCACTCCGCCCAGGATCCTGGCCGAGAAGGGCATGAAGGACAGCCCGCCGCCGACCCCGAGCAAGATCATCGGCAGCAGCACGCCGCTCCAGTAGTCGGTGCCGGCGTCCAGCCGGCTGAACAGCAGATGGCCGGTGACCAGCAGCACCGAGCCGGCCAGCGCGACCACGTACGGGCCGAAGCGGTTGACCAGCCGTGGCGTGATCCGGGACATCCCGAAGATGCCCAGGGTCAGCGGCAGGAAGGCCAGCCCGGAGAGGAACGCGTCGTAGCCGTGCACCACCTGGAGGAACTGCACCAGGAAGAAGAACGCGGCCATCTGCGGCCCGACGATCAACATGAAGCCGACCAGGGCGGACACCCGCTGCGGATCCTTGAGCAGTCGGAAGGCGAACAGCGGGTGGCTGGCCCGCCGCTCGACCAGGCCGAGCGAGGCGAGCCCGATCGCGGCCAGCGCGAACGCGATCACGGTCCGGGTGGACAGGCCGTCCTCGGGCAGCCAGACGAAGCCGGCGACCAGAGCGATCATGCCGACGCTCGCGGCGAGCGCGCCCGGGATGTCGAACGGTTCCCGCCGCCGCTCGGTCGCCGGCAGCAGTCGGCTGCCGAGGATGAGGACGGCGATGCCGATCGGCACGTTGATGAAGAACGACCAGCGCCAGGACGCCCAGGAGGTGAGGATGCCGCCGAGCAGCAGCCCGACGGAGCCGCCGCCGGAGCTGACCGCGGTGAACAGGCCGAGGGCGCGGTTGCGGGCGGGGCCCTCCGGCTGGGAGCGGGTCAGCAGCGCGAGCGCCGCCGGCGCCGCCATCGCCGCCCCGATCCCCTGCACGGCCCGGGAAGCGATCAGCCAGCTGCCGCTGAGCGCGGCGCCGCCGAGGATCGAGCCGACGATGAAGATGACCAGCCCGAACATGAACGTCCGGCGGTAGCCCAGCACGTCGCCGAGCCGGCCGCCGAGCAGCAACAGGCCACCGAAGGCCAGGGTGTAGGCGTTCAGCACCCAGGACAGGTCGGCGGCGGAGAAACCGAAGGTGGTGTGGATGATCGGCAGGGCGACGTTGACGATGGTCGCGTCCAGCACGAGCATCAGCTGAACGGTCAGGATCACGGCCAGGGTGAGGCCGGGTCGAGCCCGTCCGGGTCGCCCGCCGGACGGCCCGGTGGTCGCCGGCGGAGCCGACGTCGAAACTACAGACATGGATTCCTTACCCGTGTGGGTGAACGAGAAGTGGCGGATCGGCGCCGATCCGCCAGAAGGGTCTAGACTGAACTGGAGACGGGCTCCGATTTCCGGTTCGGATCCCGTGAGACAGTTCCGGAGACTGCCTCCGGTTATCTTACGGAGAGGGTCTCCGTTTGGCAACAGGGATGCGCGACGTGATCAACATTGGTGCCACCGAACAGCCGCGAAAGCTGCGCGCCGACGCCCAACGCAACTACGACAAGATCGTCGCGGTGGCGCGGCAGGCGTTCGGCGAGCGGGGTGCTGAGGCGTCCCTGGACGACATCGCCAAGCGGGCCGGCGTCGGGCCGGGCACGCTCTATCGGCACTTCCCGACCAGGGATCACCTGTACCGGGCGGTGCTGGACAACTGGCAGGACGACGTGCTGGCCGACGGCGAACGACTGAAGGAGCTTGCCGCCGACGATCCGGAACGCGCACTGGCCGAGTGGGCCCGCAACCACTACACCCACAAGTCCTTCTTCCGCGGCCTGCATGCCCGGCTGCTGGCCGACCCGGACGACGACGACAAGTCGGTGTTGTTCTCCTGCAAGTCGGTGTTGAGCGATGCGGCCGAGGTGATCCTGACCCGCGCCAAAGCCGCCGGTCTGGTCCGCCCCGACCTGGAGTCGCGGATGGTGTCCCAGCTGCTCAGCGGCATCGGCATGGTGGACGAGCAGGTCCCCGGCGGCGTCGACGTCGACGCCCAGATCGACATCGTCCTGGCCGGCATCCGGCCGCGCGGCTGAGCCGGTCACGGCCGGCGGCGCGGAGGTGCCGCTTGACCCGGGCCGCTGCGGGCCGATCGAAACAATTCTCGGCGAGTTGTGTCCGATTCGCCTGGTCCCGTTCGTGGCAGGGGTGAAGGAACGACATCACCCGGGACCCTGTCCCGACGGCCGAGGAGAAGATCGATCATGGACGGAAAGCCGGAGCACCTCACCCGCCGGATGAAGCGGCTGGTGGACCCGATCCACCTGATCGCGTACCAGGCCGACGAACCGAACGACGCGCTCCAGGCGCTCGGGCTCCGGCCGAACTACTGGGACGGCTACTTCGCCGGCCGGGCCGCGCCGCTCGGCCTGGCCCCGGCCGAAGTGGTGCATGCGGTCTTCTACAACTTCGCCGACGGCGAGGTCGCCCGGCACATCCCCCGGGTCTGGGACATCACGACCCCCGAAGCGGCGCTCGCCGCGCGGGAACAGGGCTGCGCCGCGGCCCTGCGCCGGATCCTCGGCGATCTCGCCGACAGCGCCGGAGTCGGCCGGGCGGCGGACCTCGCCCTCAAGGCGGCGGCCGGTGCGCCGACCGAGTCCCGCCCACTGTTCGCCGGGCTGCGATCGCTGAAGGTGCCCGACGAGCCGGTCGCCCGGCTCTGGCACGTGGCGACCCTGCTCCGCGAATACCGCGGCGACTGCCACAACATCGCCCTGGCCGCCGCCGGCATCGGTGGCACCGAGTCCCATGTGCTGCAGGCGCTTTCGGACGGAACCCCGGCCCTGGAGTTCGGCCGGATCAGCCACCTCCCCCCGCCCCGGCTGGCCGCGGTGATGGACGGCCTGCAAGCCCGCGGCCTGGTCGACGCCGACGGTTGGTTCACCGCCGCCGGCCGGGAGACCAGGGAGCGGATCGAATCGGTGACCGACGACCTGGACGCGCCGGCGTACCAGGGCCTCGAGGCCGGCGAGCTCGACCGGCTGATCGCCGACCTCGAGCCCATCGTGGCCGTGCTGGTCGCCGCCGATTCCCGCTGAGGGTGCCGGCCCGACGGCCGGTCCTCGAGGCTCGATGACAGAAGTCACTACCCCCCGCCCCTGGGCTTGGGCAGCATGAACCGCGATGACCGACCCGCGACCGGCGCAATTCAGCCGATGACCGACGCCGCCGACCGGCCGCCGCAACGCGGCGACAGCATGGCCGACACGAACCTCACGGATTTCTCGATCGAGTCTCCGCGCTAGGCCTTGTCACGATCTCGAGTCGTGCGGGGCCCGATGTGCCGAAACCGGGCTTCCGATTCAGCGTCCACTGCCTTCAATGGCCTCAGCCGGCGCCGGGCACCAGCTCCGGAGTCCACACCTCCGGCAGACCGAAGCGGGCGAACAGGTCGGTGTCGAAGTAGCAGACGACGTGGCTGACGCCGTCCTCGGTGATCGTCAGCTGATGCAGCTGGAACGGCCGATGGACGCCCGCCTCGTCGAGCATGTACAGCCCGAAGGCGGGCTGGCCGTTGGCCCAGGTGGCCAGCATCCGCTGCGAGTCGCCGTTGGTCGCCGGGCAGTAGGTCTTGATCAACGTCTCGACGTCGGCGGGGCCCTGATACCAACCGGCGAACGGCGGCATCTCCCAGACCACGTCGTCGCTGAGCAGCGAAACGATCTTGGTCACGTCGTAGTTCTCGAACGCCGCGACGTAGTTCTTCAGCAGGTCCCGGCGGTGCTCGTCGTCGGGCAGCTCGGGCTTGGTCTCGGGGTCGAGCTTGGCCACGTTGGCGCGGGCCCGCTGCAGGGTCGAGTTGACCCCGGCGGTGGTCAGCTCCAGCAGCTCGGCGACCTCGCTCGCCTGCCAGGCCAGCACGTCGCGCAGGATCAGCACCGCGCGCTGCTGCGGGTTGAGATGCTGCAGCGCGGCGACGAAGGCCAGCCGGACCGAATCCCGGGAGATCACGTCGTCGGACGGATCGGCGGACTTGCCACCCCAGACCAGCTCGTCCGGCATCGGCTCCAGCCATGGCACCTCGGTGCGCTGGTCCAGCGCCGCCGAGGGATTGGCGTTGGGCTGACCGAGCCCGGTCGGCAGCGGCCGCCGCTTCTTGCCCTCCAGCGCCGTGAGACAGACGTTGGTGGCGATCTGATACATCCAGGTCCGGACCGAGGAACGCCCCTCGAAGCCGCGGAAGGCGCGCCAGGCCCGGATGTAGGCCTCCTGCACCAGATCTTCCGCGTCGTGCACCGAGCCCATCATCCGGTAGCAGTGCGCCATGATCTCCCGGCGCAGCGGCTCGACCTGCTCGGCGAAGGTCTCATCGAGCGTCTCGTCGGGTGCAACGGTGGTCATGAGCGAAAACGTACCTCCTGGCACCGACGACTTCTGCCGATCCGTCGAGTCAATCTCCTCATGACCTCGATTGCGGCGGACGCCTCCCTCAACCGGATGATTTTCATCAATCTCCCGGTCGCCGACCTGGAGCGCTCCCGGACGTTCTATGCCGACCTCGGTTTCGCGGTGGACCCGCAACTGAGCGACGGTCAGTGCGTCTGCGTCGTCATCTCCCGGACGATCTGCGTGATGTTGCTCGAGCACGACCGGTTCGGCCAGGCGATCGACACCGAGATCGCCGACGCCCACCGCACCACCGAGGTGCTGAACTGCCTGACCGCCGCGAGCCGGGAGGAGGTCGACCGGCTGGTCGACCGGGCCGTGGCCGGCGGCGGCCGGATCTGGCGGGACAAGGTCGACGACGGAGTCATGTACGGGCACAGCTTCGCCGACCCGGACGGCCACATCTGGGAACTCCTGCACCTGGAATTCGGGCCCAGTTGTCAGAACTGAGACTGGTTATAGCCGGCGTCAGTTCTGACAACTCGGCGGAGGGGCTGGTGTCGATCTTTCATGATCAGAGGGCTTGGTTGTTCCGCTGGTCCGGGTTTCCGGCTGCCGGATCGTGGTCTGCCGGGTGGAAGACGCATCGGGGAGCGGCGGGGTTGGGGCGTGGTGACGGTGTGCGCGGCCGGCTGTCGGTGCTGCATCACAGGGGCCTGACTGGCCCGATTTTCAAGGTAGCGCCGATCGCTGTCGTCGAGTGTGACGTTTCCCGTCCCGACAGGCTGCGAAGACGGGAAACGTCACGCTCGACGCGAGATCAACCGCAATCAACGAGACGCAGCACGGACAGCCGGCCGCGACACCCAGCCACGCCAAACCCTCCGCCCTCGATGCGTCTTTCCGTCCGGCAGACCAGCGATCCGGCAGGGGATCCGCGACCTGTGCCTGGCAAGCGTGAACGGGCCACGGACACCGCGCAGCGAGGCCAAGCTCATGAAAAGATCGAGGCTGGTGTCGCGCGTCCTTAGTTCCAGGGGGCCGCCGCGAGGGCGGCGCGATCACTCGGCGGCGCGGTCCCGCAGGGGGCCGGCAACGGCGGCTCGGTCACGCCGTCGGTCCGGAGCCAGTGGACCTGATCATCTTCCGGCGGTTCCGCCGCCCCGGCCTCGGCGCGGAGGAAGCCCTCCGGGATGAGCGGTGACCGGTCCGACCCGGTCGAGGTGGGCAGGATCGCGGGCGGCGGCACGGTCGGTGACCGGGTCAGCTGGAGGACGGCGACCAGCGTCAGCGCCGCGATGATCACCGCGGCCGCCGCGATCAACCACCGACGAACAGCGCGCACTCCTCCATTACACCGTCAGCGGCGCGGCGGTTCCCGGAGTCCCAGGGCGAGGGTCCATTCGAGCGGGCGGTCCGGCGCGACAGTGCTGACCCGGTCGCGGCTGACCGCCTCGGCCAGGGAGTCGTAGTAGCCGGTGCTCGGTTCGATCGCGATCACCTCGGCGCGGGCGAAGCCGCGGCGGTCGTACCAGAGGCCGAGGTAGGGCGCGATCGCCGGGTCCCAGGACAGCCGGAGGGTGCGACCGTCCGGCCGGCGCAGAGCGGCGCTGCCGACCGGTTCCGTCGGCGGCAGATAGACTTTGCGTCCGGTGCCCTCCGGCACGGTGTCGATGCTCGCCAGGCCGGTGTCCCAGCGGTGCTCGGCTCCCGGTTCGGCGTACACGTCGATCACCCGGTCGATCGCGGCCGGCAGTTCGATCATGGTCCCCGGCGGCGCGAGGAACTGCGGGTGCGCGGCCCAGAGGAACGGGACCGGCCGGCCATCGGTGCTGACCCGATAGCGCAGCTCGAGGCCGGTGTCGGTGGCCACGACGTCGCGCCGCAGCGTGTACGGCAGCGCGGTGCCGGTGACCTCCAGCGCGCCGCCCCTTTCGACCGTGGCCGCGCCGGCCGGCGTCGACCAGGCCGTCGTCCACAGCTCGCCGTGATCGGGCAGTTCGGTGCCGTCGGTCAGCCGGCAGGCATCGATCGTCGGCGCGCACTCGTCCCAGCCGCACAGGTCGGCCTCGATGAATCGTGCCCCGGGCTGGGCCGGCGCCGGCAACTGATCCGGCGGGCCGAGCAGCCACTCGGTCCCCTGATCATCGACCAGGGAGACGATCTTGCCGCCCCGCCCGGGGACGATGATCATGGTCAACCCGGTCCCGGTGATCTTGATCGCCGGCTCCCCGTGCCACAACATCACCCCGACGACCTAGCCGAGGGCGTCGGGCCGCAGCCCGGTGAAGTTCGCGGCGAAGGCCAGCAGGTCGGCGCTCTCGGCGGCGATCTTGGCGGTCGGCTTGCCCATCCCGTGACCGGCGTCGGTCTCGATCCGGGTCAGGATCGGGGCATCGCCGGCCTGCGCCTGTTGCAGTGTCGCGGTGAACTTGTGACTGTGCAGCGGCACCACCCGGTCGTCGTGATCACCGGTGACCACCAGTGTCGCCGGATATTTCGTGCCGGGACGCACGTTGTGCAACGGCGAGTACGCCAGCGCCGTGACGAAGTCGTCCGGGTCGTCGGGGTCGCCGTAGTCGGAGGTCCAGGCCGCGCCGACGGTGAACTTGTGGAACCGCAGCAGGTCCAGCACGCCGACCGCGGGCAGCGCGGCCGCGGCCAGGTCCGGCCGCTGGGTCAGCACGGCGCCGACCAGCAGGCCGCCGTTGCTGCCACCGTGCAGCGCCAGCTGTTCGGTGCTGGTCACCCCGGTCTCGGTGAGGTGTTCGCCGACGGCGATGAAGTCGTCGAAGACGTTTTGCTTGGCGGTCAACCGGCCGGCGTCGTACCAATCAGTGCCGTACTCGCCGCCGCCGCGCAGGTTGGCGATCGCGAGCACCCCGCCGGCGGCCAGCCAGGCCGGCCAGACCGCCCGGTAGGACGCGAAGATCGGGACCTTGAAGCCGCCGTAGCCGTAGAGCAGCGTCGGCCGTGGCCGACCGGCGTCCGTTTCTTGATCGGTGCCGGACGTGATCAGGAAGTACGGCACCTCGGTGCCGTCGGCGCTGGTCGCCCGGCGCCGCCGGACCGTGAACTCCGGTGCGACCCAGCCGCCGGCGCCGGCGATCACCAGTTCGTCCAGCGGTTCGGTTTCGCCGGTCTCGGTTTCGATCCGGTAGCTCCGGTTCGGTGCGACCACGGTGGACAGTCCGGCGTACGCCTCGGCCTGATCGGCCTTGCCGTTGAGCGCGTTGAGCGCTCCACCGGCCAGGTCCAGCGGCCCGCGCTCGGACCCGTCCAGGCCGAATCGCAGCACCACCGGCTGGGCGTCCTCGAGCACCTCGACCAGCAGCCCGTCGCCGGCGGCGATCACGGTGGACAGCGTCGATTCGCGCTCGGCGACGACCTGATCGAACGTCGGCAGCGCACCCTCGGCCGGGGCGGCGATGACCGCGCTGACCACCCGGCCGCGCGGTGCGGCCAGGTCGGTGTGCAGATAGATCCGGTCGTCGGCCACCCGGACGAACTCGAACATCGCGTCCGGCCGGTCGATCAGCTTGATCGGCTCACCGAGGCCGCTGACGCCGTCGGTGTCGGTGATCGGGAAGATCCAGAGCCGGTTCCGGTTCTCGGTGCCGCGCACCAGGTGAACCACCAGGTAGCGGTGATCATGCGCGGTCTCGCCCCAGAACATCAGTTGATCATCGTCCGGGAACTCCATGATCAGCTCGTCCGCGGACTGCGCCGCGCCGACCCGGTGCAGCTTCAGCTGGCCACCGCCCTGGGCCGCGGTCTCGGTGCCCTCGGCCCGGCCGCCGCCGGGGAAGTTGACGTACAGGTAGCTGCGGGAGTCCGGCAGCCATTCCGGCACGCTGAACTTCGCTTGCCGGACGTTGTCGACGACGTCCGCACCGGTGTCCAGGTCGCGCAGTCGGTAGGTCAGCCAGTCGCTACCGCCCTCGCTGATCGCGAAGGCGATGGTCTTGCCGTCCGGCGACACGGTGTAGCCGTTCACCGCCGTCGTCCCGTCCGCCGACAACTGGTTGGGATCCATGATCACCCGGCCGCCGGCGAGCAGCTCGGCCAGCGAGTCGGCGACGAAGATCACGTCCTGGTTCTGCTGTCCGTCGTTGCGACCGACCAGGTAGCGCCCGCCCTTCCGGACCGGCGTGCCGGCCCGGGGCCGCTGCAGGATCCGCTGCATCGTCTGCCGGAACCAGTCCCGGCCGGGCAGCTCGGCCAACAGGCCCTCGGTGACCTCGTTCTGCCGGGTCACCCAGTCCGCCGTCTCGGCCGAGTCGGGGTCCTCCAGCCACCGGTACGGATCGGCGATCTGCTGCCCGTGCAGGGTCTCGATCAGGTCATCACGGCGCGTCGTCGGATACTCCACCCACGCAGGCTACCCCGGCTCCGCTGACGCCGACTTGTCAGAACTGAGGATCGCTATAGCAAGCCTCAGTTCTGACAAGTCGGCAGAAAGTGGGTGGGTCTCAGGCTTCAAGAAGATGGGGTGGGCGGCGAGGGGACGGTTAGTGTCGGAAGGCAGATGCCCATCACGACGCTAGGAAATGATCGGCTATGACGTCCTCTCTGGAACTCCCCCGACTGCGGACCATGATCGCTCCGGCGCCGACCTCCGGCGCCGCTCCGACCCCGGATCGACAGGAGCCGGTGCGGCGGATCCCACTGCTGATCTTCGGCCTGCTGGCCGTCGGGGTCGCCGGGTACGTGGCCGTCGTGCACGGCCTGCCGCAGGTATTGCTGTTGATCATCGGCCTCGGGTTGGGGTTCGCGCTGTTCCACTCCCGGTTCGGTTTCACCTCAGCCTGGCGGCAACTGATCGCGGTCGGTAACGGCCAGGGGTTGCGGGCACATGCGCTGCTGCTCGGCACCGCCGCGACGCTGGTGATGTTGATCGCGGCCAGTGGCACCACCTTGTTCGGCACCACCCCGAGCGCGAGCCCGGGAGCGATCGGCCTGCCGCTGTTCGTCGGCGCGGCCGTCTTCGCGATCGGGATGCAACTCGGCGGCGCCTGCGCGTCCGGCACTCTGTTCGCCGTCGGCGCCGGCCAGACCTCGATCCTGATCACCCTGTTCGGCTTCATCGCCGGCTCGGTGATCTACACCGCCGGCTACCCGGTCTTCACCGGCTGGCCGCAGGTGCCCGGCGTCGCGCTGTCCGATCAGGTCGGCTGGCTCGGCGCCTGGGCGATCACCATCGCCGCGCTGTTGATCATCGTCGCTGTCACCCGGCTGGTCCAGTCCCGGCGCACCCCGCCGCCCACCGACGTGGTGCCGACGGCGACCGGACCGGCTCGGATCTTCCGCGGCTCCTGGCCGATCCTGGTCGGCGCGGTGGTGCTCGGAGTGCTCGCCGGCGCGGTGTTCCTGGTCTCCGGTGCCACCTGGGGTGTGACGTACGCCTTCGGGCTGTGGGGCGCGAAGTTCCTGCAACTGTTCGGGCTGCATCCCGAGGCCTGGGCCTTCTGGCAGCAGCCGGCCAACGCCAAGGCGCTCGCGGCGTCCGTCTGGCAGGACAAGACCACCCTGACCGATGTCGGGATCATGATCGGCGCGGCCGGCGCCGCCGCCGCGGCCGGCGCCTGGAAGATCCACACCAGCGTCCCCTGGCGGACCGCCGTCGCCGCGCTGCTCGGCGGCATCCTGATGGGCATCGGCGCCCGGCTGGCCGGCGGCTGCAACATCGGCGCCTACCTGGGCGGGATCAGCCGCGGCAGCCTGCACGGCTGGCTCTGGGCCGTCTTCGCCCTCGGCGGCACCTGGCTCGGCCTCAAACTCCGCCCCCTGTTCGCCCTCGCCAACCCCAAACGCTCCGACTCCATCTGCTGAAACTCTCCGAGTGGGTCAGCGGAGGCGCAGGCGGTGGACGCCGCCCTCCTCGGTGCCGGCGAACAGCCAGCGGGCGTCGGGACTGAGTTGCAGGGTGGTGACCGACAGGTTCTGCAGGCCGGCCGAGACGTTGTGCCAGGTCGCCCCGCCGTCGGTGCTGGCCAGCACGCCACGGCCGCCCTTGACCAGGCCGTTGCCGAACCAGCTGGCGGTGCCGGCGTAGAGCGTGTCGCCGGCCACGGTGACGTCGGTGACCCGGATCGGCAGCGAGCCGGAATCCCCGGCCCGGAAGGACTTTCCGCCGTCCTCACTGACCGCCAGCCCGGAGCCGCCGACGACGATCCGATCTCCCGTCACGGTGATCGCGGTGACCGGCCGGTCGTACACCTGGCTGACCGTCCGGCCGCCGTCGTCGGAACGGAACAGGCCCTCGGCGCTGCCCAGCCAGAGCCGCTCCGGGTCGGCCGGGTCGTGCTCGACCACGGTGAACCGTTGATCATGGAAGAACTTCTGCCAGGTCTTGCCGCCGTCGTCGGTGGCGAACAGGCCGAAGCCGACCAGCGATCCGAACAGGTTCACCACCCGGTCCGGGGAATTCGCCGAGACCGAGACGTCCAGCGGGATCTCGAACGTCGTGCCGCGGGACTTCCAGCTGCGGCCGCCGTCGTCGCTGCGCTCGACCCGGAAGTCGCCGGCGGCGGTCTTCATCGTCCGCCAGACGATCGAGGGATCCTTCGGGTACGCCGCCAGGGTGTGCACCGTCTTGCCGTAGTACGCCTCGCCGCCCGACGAGCCCCACTCCGCCGTCTCCGGGGTCACCGGCCCGGTCGGCAGCGGGGTGTCGTAGGTGGCGAACCGGGTGCCGGCGATCAGCTCCGGCTTACCGTCCCGGTCGGCGACCGCGAGATCGTAGATCGTCTCGCCGGGCACCCCGATCCGGACCGGCTTCGCCCCCTCCTTGGCCCGGTAGAGCCCGGACCGGTCGGTGGACCACAGGATGTCGCCGTTCGGCCGCGGCAGGAAGTCCGTCTCCGGTGCGCCGGGGGCGATGTCGGCGATCTTGGTCCACTCGGCACCGTGGTTCTGGCCCAGCCACTGGTGGCCGCGCAGGGTGTAGACCATCAGGGTGCCGGAGCGCAGCACCAGCCCGTAGGCCGACTGGTCCGGCTCGGTGAAGATCTCGCGCCAGTTGGCGCCGCCGTCGGTCGAGGCCAGCACCCGGTCCTCGCGGTCCAGGTAGGCAACCTGTTCGGCATCGGCCACCAGGCCGGCGATCCCCGGTTGCTGGTCGATGATCAACTCCGCCGCCGCCGGTCGGCCGGTCACCACGCCCGGCACCTTCCAGACCGTGGAATAGCTCGCCAGGAACAGATCCGAGCCGGTCAGCCCGGCGCCGACCAGGTCGGCGCCGACCGGGTTGGCGGTCCGGCTCCAGGTCTCGCCGCCGTCGGTGCTGATCAGGATCAGGTCGGCGGTCACGGCCACCAGCACCCGACCTTCCTCGTCCATGATCAACTTCTGGTACGAGGCGTTGGGCACCGCCAGCCGCTGCCAGCTGCGGCCACCGTCCCGGCTGCGCAGGATCGTGCCCTGATAGGTCGGATCGAGCACCGAGGCCAGTGGGCCGGTGCCGATCGTGCCGTTCACCGCGTACCACATCGCGTCCGGGTTGTCCGGATCGATCACCATCTCGCCGCTGCCGGCCGCGACCTGCCAGACCGGGCGCTGCTGCCAGGTCTGGCCGCCGTCGCCGCTGAACCAGGGGCTGAGCTTGCCCCACTGGTTGATCACGATCCGGTCCGGATCGGCGTCGGAGGCGGCCAGCGCGCCCGAGGAGTTGTTCGGCCCGACCGGCTCCCAACGGGCCCTCGCATTGGGCCGGATCGCTTCCAGGAAAGCGGATCCGACCAGCTCGACGCCGGTGTCGGTGCGCGCCGTGGCCCGGACCCGGAATTCGCCGGCCCGGCGCAGCGGCAGCGCCGCCCGGAACCACTGACCATGATCGAGTACGGTCCGGATCCGCTGCTCCTTGCCCTGCGGATCGATCAGAGTGACCGTCGGCGGCTCGGTGACCGGGCGCGGGCTCCAGACCAGCGCAGTGGAGGAGGTCTCGGCCGGATCGGGCGACGGCTGCACGATCAACGGCCGGACCGCGACCAGGTACGGCGTCCGGACCGGCGGCAGCTTGCCACCGGCCGGCGTCGCCACCAGCCAGCCGGAGAAGTCCTGATCGGCGCCGGACAACGAGCCGGAGACCGTCACCTCGACCGAGGCGCTGCCGCCGGCCGGGACGGTGATCTTGGTCTTGCTCAGGCTGACCCGGCCGGCATTGCCGTACCGCTCGGCCGTCAGGTCCAGCGTAATCGGCTTGGCCCCGAGGTTACTCCAGGACACCGTCCCGGTTTCCTTGATCGACTTCGCGGCGTTGCCGGCCAGGCCGAGGTCGAGGGTGCCCGGGCTGGCCAGCACAGTGGCCCGGGCGGCCGCGGCCACATCGAGCCGACCGGCGCCCTGCACAGTCGGCCCCGCTGCGATGGGATGCGCGGACCCGGTCAACTGGGCGGCCAGATCGGCACCGCTGAGGTCGGGGCGGAGTTGGTGCAGCAGCGCGGCGGCCCCGGCGACGTGCGGGCTGGCCATCGACGTCCCGGACATCCGGTAGGTGCCCTGCTCGTAGTTGGCCTTCGGCAGGCTCGAGCTGATCTCCACCCCCGGCGCGACCAGATCGACGCCCGCGTCGAACCGGCTGGTCGGACCACGGGAGGAGAAGGAGGCCACCTGGTCGGTCAGATCCGCGGCGGACACCTCGATCGTCACCGGACCGTCGGCCAGCAGTCGCTGGATGGCCGTCCACTGCAGGTCGAGCAGGCCGATCACGACCAGCTTGTCCAGCCGCCACGGATCGGGCTGCACACTGAGCTTCGGCTGCAGCGTCGCCACCGCGTCGGCGGCCGGCTGGCCGGACCGGGTCTGCCCCGCCAACTGCTCGACCATCGGGGTGTTGCTCTGCGAGTAGGCCAGAGCCGCGATCGCGCCGCGCTCCTCGGCCAACCGGGCGTGCTCGACCATCCCATCGGAGACGTCCGCCATCTGCGACGGCAGGTTCGCCCGGTAGGCGACGATCTTGCCGGTCACGTCGCCGACCCGGTCGTAGTCCTCCGCCCGGCCGAGGCCGACGTCGATCACCGCGCCGCTCACCGGCTGCTGCGGCCCGGCCGCACTGAACGGCACCCGGAAGCCGCCGAGCGGCTCGTCGATCGGCGATTTGATCTTGGCCACCGGCGCACTGACGCCGGTCACGGAAGCCCCGACGGACAGCACGCCGGCCGCCGCGGCGGGCGTGCCGACGGTCTGCTCACCCGGACCGGAGTTGCCGGCGGCGGCGACCACGACGGCGCCGAGCTGGCTGGCCCGGGTCGCGGCCCGGCCGAGCGGATCGGTGCCGTCGCCCGCTCCGCCGAGGCTGAGGTTGACCACGTCCGCCCGGTACGGATTCGCCGGGTCGACCGCCGCCTCCAGCCCCGCGATGATGTCGGACTCGTAGCCGCCGCCGGCCTCGTCCAGCACCTTGTACGCGGTCAGGGTGGCCTCCGGCGCGACGCCGGTGACCAAGCCCTCGCCACCGTCGCCGGCGGCGATGCCGGCCACGTGGGTGCCGTGACCCTGGTCGTCCATCGGGTCCTCGTCGTTGTTGGCGAAGTCGTAGCCGGCGACCACCTTGTGCTGCGGCCCGAACCCCTCGCCGAGCGAGGGATGGCTGTAGTCGACGCCGGTGTCGATCACCGCGATCGTCGAGCCGGCGCCGCGAACGTCCTCACCGGCCGGGTCCTGCTGCCGCCACACCTCCGGCGCACCGATGTGCGGCACCGACGTGACGGTGCCGATCGTCAGTCGCTGATCGGTCAGCACCGCGGCGACGCCGGGCCGGGCGGCCAGGTCGTTCAGCTGATCCGGGTCCACCTCGACCGCGACCGCGTTGATCAGATCGATCAGCGAGCGGCGCTGGTCGAGCGCGATGCCGGCCTTCCGGGCGGCGGCCACGACCGCATGCTGCTCGGTCCGGATCGCCGTCCGCCGCTGGTCCAACTGCCGCCGTTCCGCGCTGCCCGGCCTGGCCGCCCGATCCGACCCGCCGGCCGACACCTCGGCCAGAGCCGCCTCCTCGTCCAAGATCAGGATCGCCCGAACCGGATCGGTGGCCGACGCCGGCTCGGCGCCTGCCGGCCCGGGGGGACCGATCAGCAAGGCGCCGAGCACGGCCATGATCATCACGCCGCAGACCAGGAGCGACCGGGGAGAGCTGGGGGGTCGGCCACGGAACCGGGCAGCGTGAGTCATGGGCCTGACCGTAAGAAGCTCCGGGCAGTCACCGCAATGAAATCCGCTGGCTGATCGCGGCCAATGGCACCATCCGGCCACCCCCAAATCCCGCCGACCCGTCACATCCGCGGGCGTTTCTGCGGCGTGTCGGCGCGGAACTGACGTCTCGATCCACGGAGACCTGGCCAACGGAGGCGTTCTCGATCCACGCTCGCCCAGTGCCCCCGCGGCACGGTTCTGCGATGATGAGCCGATGTCCGGGGAGGTCGACGATCAAGATCGGATTCTGGCCGCGGTCGGGATCGACGACCGCGACGAGCGGGTCTACCGCTTTCTGCTGACCCGCCCCTCGGCCACGCCGGCCGAGGTCGCGGCTGAGCTGTCACTGACCGGGCGCCGCGCCCTCCGGTCGCTGGCCGAGCTCCGCGATCGGGGGCTGATCACCCAGCTGTCCGGCCGGCCGCGCCGCTACGCCGTGACCGACCCCGAGCCGGCGATCGAGCAGCTGATCCGGCAGCGCAGCGGCGAGCTGGCCCGAGCTCGGGAGACCGCGGCCGCCCTGTCGGCCGTCTTCCACGCGACGCAACGGATCGAGAGCCGCGGCGGCCCGATCGAGCTGCTGCCCGGTTCGGCCGAGCTCGGCCGCTGGTTCGTCCGGCTGCAGCAGCAGGCACGGGAGGAGATGCTGGTGCTGGACCGGCCGCCGTACGCGCTGGCCGCCACCAACCCGGTCGAGCCCGGACTGCTGGCCGACGGCATCGCCTGGCGCGCGATCTATGCACCCGAGGCGTTGGAGCAGCCCGGCGCGATGGCCGAGGTGGCCGAGCTGGCCCGGCTCGGCGAGCAGGGCCGGGTGCTGCCCAACCTGCCGATCAAGCTGGCCATCGCCGATCGCAAGCTGGCCATGCTGCCGCTGCACTTCGACCTGGCCACCGCGCCGGTGGCGCTGATCCGGGAGTCGCTGTTGCTGGACGCGCTGATCTGCCTCTTCGAAGAGTTCTGGGAGCGAGCGGTGCCGATCGGCCCGGACCAGCCCGCCGCCCAGCTCGGCGACACCGACCGGACCCTGATCACACTGCTCACCGCCGGCCTCACCGACACCGCGATCGCCCGCCAGATGGGCTGGTCGACCCGGACCATGCGCCGCCGGGTCAGCGCGATCTTCGACCAGCTCTCGGTCTCCAACCGCTTCCAGGCGGGCGTCCAGGCCGTCCGCCGCGGCTGGATCTGACCGCCGCCCGGCCTCAGCAGTCACTGTGGTTTGAACGCCGCGGCAGCGTCCCGGATCCGGCCGGTGAACCGACCCCAGAATGCCGGGTCGTCACCCACCCGATCCTCGGTGTTGCCGGCCCGGCCATCGATCAGCTCGCGCACGATGTCCGCGTGACCCGCATGGTGCGAGGTCTCCGCCACCATCCTGATCAACAACACACCAAGGGTGGTCTTCTGGTCGGACCACCATGGCACCTGGGCCGGACTGTCGAGCTGAAGATCATCGATCGCCGCGTCGGCGTGTGCGCAGGCCCGCCGATAGACGTCGATCACGTAGCCACTGGACTCTTCCGGGGTAGCCCACATGTCGGCGCCTTGCGCGATCGAGTTGTCCTCCACCCAACTCAGCTTCTCCGCCGGTGGCCTGCCGAGGCAGTCTCCGAGGTAGCCGTACTCGAGGCCGGCGAGATGTTTGACCAGCCCCAGCAGGTTGGTGCCGGTCGGGGTGAGCGGTCGCCGCAGGTCGTACTCGCCGAGACCGTCGAGATTGGCCACCAGGTTGGCCCGTCCGACCCGAAGCTTCCGGTGCAACTCGCCCTTGACGTCCAAGACCATCGCCCGATTCTAGCGCCCGCTGTCGCGACACCATGGGACTTCGACGCTTGTCCAAAGAAGTTGTGCACACTATCTATGCACATGTATTCTGCATAGATGCCCACGAACATTCGCCTCGACTCGGCGGCGGTCCGTGTCCTCGCTCATCCGCTCCGCTCGAGACTGTTGTCGGCCCTCCGGCTGCACGGCCCGGCCACCGCCACGGAGCTGGCGGATCGGCTCGGCACCAATACCGGGGCCACCAGCTACCACCTGCGCAAGCTCGAGTCGGTGACCCTGGTCGAGGACACCGACGAGGGCGAGGGCAAGCGCCGGGTCTGGCGGGCCAGTAGCGAATACCACTCGTGGCGGGCCAGCGACTTCGCCGGTGACGAGGACGCCGAAACCTCGCTGGGCTGGCTGACCCGCGACTATGTCCGGTACGCCGCCGGGCAGATGCAGCGCTGGTTCGACGTCGAGCACGGCTGGCCCACCGAATGGCGGGACGCGCTCGGGATCAGCGACGACACCGTACTGCTGACGGCCACCGAGACCAGGGCCCTGCATGAAGAGCTGGACGCCGTGATCACGCGGTTCAAGGAGTCGCACGTCGAGAGCCCGGACTCGCGGCGGATCTCGATCTGGCAGCTGATGCACCCGGTCGATCCGGACCAGCCGTGACCGGCGGGGTCCTCTCCCCCGTCGCCGCTCGCCGGGTCTTCCTGGCGTTGACGGTCACCCGGTGGTTCCCGGTCGGCCTGGTCGTCGGCGTCACGACGCTGTTGCCGATCGAGCGCGGGTTGTCGGTCGCCGAGACGCTGCTGGCCTGGTCGGTGATGGGCTTCGTGGTGTTCGCGCTCGAGCTGCCGACCAGTGGCTTCGCCGATGCGTTCGGCCGGCGGCCGGTGTTCGTCACCGCGGCCGTGGTCAACGTGATCGCCTCGCTGGTCTACACCGTCGCCGACTCGTTCTGGGCGTTCGCGCTCGCCGCGGGGCTGATGGGGATCTTCCGCGCCCTGGACTCCGGGCCGCTGGAGGCCTGGTTCGTCGACACCGTGCACGTCAGTACGCCGGGTGCCGACGTCGGCCGACCGCTCGCCGCCCGGGACACCGTGCTCGGCGGCTCGATCGCCGTCGGCGCCCTGGTCTCCGGCGGCCTCGTCTTCTGGAACCCGTTCGGCTTCGAGTCCGCCTTGCTGCTGCCCTTCCTGGTCTCGACCAGCCTCACCGTCGTCCACCTGGTCGCGGTCGTGGCCCTGCTCAAGGAGCCGCGGACCCAGCTCGACGCCACCGGGGCCCGGCGGGCCGCCGCGTCGGCGAAGCAGACGCCGGTCGTGATCCGCGACGGGCTGCGGCTGCTGCGGACCAACAAGGTGCTGCGCGGCATCACCCTGGTCGAGGTGTTCTGGGGCACCGCGATGCTGGTCTTCGAGTCGTTCCAGCCGATCCGGTTGGCCGAACTGCTCGGCAGTGAGGACCGGGCCGGCGCTCTGATGGGGCCGGTGGCCTCGGTGGGCTGGGGAGTCTTCGCCCTCGGCTCCGCCCTCGCCGGGCTGTCCTCAGCTCGGATCGGGGTAGCCCGGACCGCGATCCTGGCCCGGATCCTGAACGGGCTCGGCGCGGTCGTGATGGGACTGGTCACCGGGCCGGCGGCCCTGATCGCGGCCTATCTGGTGACGTACACCGTGCACGGTTCCGCCGGCCCGATGCACAGCGCCCTGCTGCACCGCGAAGCCGCGGCCCGCAACCGGGCGACCGTACTGTCGATGAACTCGATGATCGCCTTCGGTTCGCTGAGCCTGATCGGTCCGCTGCTCGGCTGGCTGGCCGGCTTCAACTCGAACCAGCTCGCCATGGTCTGTGCCGGGGCGTTCAGCGTGCTGGGCGCGGCGTTCTACCTGCCGGCGCTCCGGGCCGAGCGGGAGCGGGCGGCAGCGCTCGAGGTGCCGCGGGCTTGATCGCTGTTTGACGCGCGAATTCGGGGCATTCGGGTTGACTGCCGCGCGATGAGTCCGCAGGTGGAGACTCTTTTCGGCAGCAAAGGGCAAGTTCTGGCGCCAGTCGCGTCTGGTCCGCCGCTTCCGGTTGGTCGAAGTCGTCGAGTGGTGACGTATCGACGCCGAATCGCCGAATTCACGTCGTCATGTCACCACTCGACGCCAGCAGGACGCAACCGGGCCGACCCAACGCGACCAGCGCCGAAACCCGCCCCCTTCGGCGCCAAGAAAGTCTCCACCTTCCCCAACGCGACGCGCCGACACCGTCGCAAGCTCCGCGAAAACCCGCGCCCGCAGCGAACCCGAATCAGGTCCCGCCGGTCAGGTCGTCGGAGCGGCCGGCTTCGATCCGGGACCAGTGGGCGATCGGGCGGCCGTTGGTCCGGAACGAGTCGTCGCCTTCGGCCCAGGTCCTGAGCCAGCCCGGGGGCGAGTCCTCCCAGGGCTCCTGGCGTCCGTACACGGTGAGATCCATCAGCCGGTAGTTCAGGTCCACCGCCTCGACCCCGCGGCCGGCCGTCCAGTACGTCTCGAAGACCCGGTCGCCGTCGCGGAGATAGCAGACGACGTGCATCATTCCGTTCCGCCGGCCGACCAGCAGCTGGTCCAGGGACGGTTGGGCGGAGTACCACGGCATCTTCCAGTCCATGAAGTCGCGGTAGCGGACACTTTCGTCGTACGGCCCCTGGCACAGCACCGCATAGGTGATGTCGCGCGAGTGCACGTACGACAGCTCGTCGACCTGGGTGTTGTTCCAGGTGCAGCCCTCACACTGCTCCACCGCGGAGCCGCCGGAATTCCACATGAAGTAGTAGGCGATCAGCTGGCGGCGGCCCTGGAACGCGTCGAGCAGGGTGGCCGGCCCGTCCGGTCCGATCAGTTCCAGGCCCGCGTCCACCTCCACCATCGGCAACCGCCGCCGGGCCGCGGCGATCGCATCGCCCTCCCGCATGTGCGCCTTCTCACGATCCAGCAGGCTCCCGCGTTCGGCCTCGAACGCGGCCCGATCGACGACCGCCGGCCGACTCGGTGCGCCGTCGGCGGTGGGACCTCCGTTGTCCGTTTCGTTCATGGCAGCTCCTCGGTGATGATCACTTCATCCTGCCGACGCGGCCGGCACCCGCCTAGATGTCATTTGTCACAAGCCTGCGGGCCGCGGAGTCCGATGGCGGCGGTGATCACGCCGAGAGCGGCGAGCACCGCGATGAACGCGAAGGCGGTGTGGAAGCCACCGAGCCCGGACCCGCTGACCAGCACGGTCGACACGGCGGCGACACCGGCGGCGGCACCGACCTCGCGCATCGTCTCGATCAGGCCGGATGCCAAGCCCGCTTCGGAGCGGGACACGCCGGCCAAGGCACCGAGCTGCAGCGCCGGGCCGCAGAGGCCGAAGCCGATCCCGACCAGCAGGAAGGCCGGCAGCAGATCGCTGGCATAGCCGGCGTCAGCCGGAACCCTGATCAACCAGAGCGCCCCGACGCAGCCGATCGCCAGACCGGTGATCAACAGCCAGCGAACCCCTACCCGGGCCACGATCCGGGCGCCGATCATGGCCGCCGTGAAGCTGGTGATCGTGGTAGCGAGCCAGGCCACGCCGGTCTGGGTCGGTGAGTAGCCGAGTGCCTGCTGCATCAGCAGTGAGCCGATGAAGATGAAGGAGAAGAAGGCGCAGTAGGTGAGGAACGCGGTCAGGTTGGCGGCGACCAGCCCGCGCTTCCGGAACGTCCCGAGCGGCACCAGCGGAGCGGCGGCGCGGGCTTCGATCCGGACGAAGATCACCAGCAGCGCGATCGCCCCGGCGAACAACGCTCCGGTCGAGCCGGAGATCCAGCCGTGGCCGGCGCCATGGTGCAGCGCGTACACGAGCAGCAGCAGGCCGCCCGTCACCGTGATCGCGCCGGCGACATCGAGTCGGGTCCGGCGATCACGAGCCTGATCGGGACCGAGGCCGGTCACGGCGAGCACGATGAACAACACGCCGGCCGGGACGTTGATCAAGAACGCCCAGCGCCAGCCGGGACCGGCGGCGAGCAGGCCGCTGGCGACCACGCCGACCGATCCGGCAACTCCGGCCAGGGCGCCGAAAATGCCGAACGCCCGATGCCGTTCCCGCCCTTCCGGAAAGGTCACGGCGAGCAGTGACAGGGCGGCCGGGGTGATCAGCGCGGCGCCGAATCCCTGGATCGCCCGGGCGGTGATCAACAGGCTGGCCTGATCCGCTGCGCCGGCCAGGATCGACGCTCCGGTGAAGATCACCAGGCCGGCGAGAAAGACGCGGCGGCGGCCCAACTGGTCCGTCATCCTGCCGCCGAGGAGCAGGAATCCACCGAGCAGCAGGCCGTACGCGACCACCACCCACTGCACGGTGCCGGCACTGACCCCCAGATCCCGCTGGATCGACGGCACCGCCACGTTCACGATGGCGATGTCGAGGCCGACCATCGCGTTGGCCGCGCAGGCCAAGGCCAGCACCAGGCCTCGACTGATCCTCCTCGCCGGGGCGGTTCCGGTGACGGTACCGGCCGTCGGCCGGGTCTCGAGCTGGGACATGATCCGTTCCTTCGTCTAGTGGCTTTGTCCCACCGACGAAGGAGGCGGCCCGAGATCGACATCCGAAGATGCCCCGACCGCCGATGATCAACCAGCCGCGAGGGCCTCCCCCAGTCCCGGCTTCCACGGTGCGACCGTGTCCAACTGCGCCACCACGGCCGTGGTCTTGGCGGTCCAGCCGAAGTAGCGGCCCAGGGTCGCGCAGGCGGCCGCATGCTCGTCGGCGGTCCCGGCGGCCGTCGCGTCGGCGACCAGGACACAGGAGAAGTCGCGCATGTAGCCGTCCCGCATCGTCGACTCGACGCAGACGTTGGTGTCCACGCCGGCGATGATCAAGGTTTCCCGGCCGAGCGCGCGCAGCCGCAACTCCAGATCGGTGCCGACGAAACCGCTGAACCGGTGCTTGGTCACCTCGATGTCACCCTCCTCCGGCAGCACGCCGAAGTATTCGGCGCCCCAGGTCCCGGTCAGGCAGTACGGATGTCGCCAATCCGTGCCCTGCCGGCGCGACGCCCAGGCCGAGGAGGTGGTCGTGTGATCATGAGTGGTCCGGATGAAGATCACCGGAGTCGACGCGCGGTGCGCGGCATCGATCAGCACCTGCACGGCCGGCAGGATCGCGGTCCGGCGAGTGACGTCGCCGCCGTTCAGCACTTCGGCGCCCTGCCAGTGGCAATAGTCGTTCTGCATGTCGATCACGAGTAGCGCGCTCTTCGACCAATCCAGATCGCTCGTCCAGTCGGACATCATGGTCCGTTCTCCTTTCCGACGTGCCTGCTGCCGTCGATACAGCCATGGTCGGCGGACCCGGTGTCGTCGCGGTTAGGGCGTGATTTCAGCCTCGTTAATCCCCTAGCTCGCATTGTGAGGCTTTCCGGGCTCCGCGGCCAGCAGAAATACCGGCAGCCCTGGACCAGTGCAGGATGGTCCCGTGGCCTACCCGACCGACGTGCTGTACGAACCCATCACCGGCGCGACCGTCGGGGTCTGGCGGGTGCGGTTGCCCGGCGGCCCGATGGTGCTGAAACAGATCCATTGCGGCAGTTCCGGCGATCCGCGCTGGCCGACCAGCGCCGACCCCGGTAGCAACTACTACTGGCGCCGCGAGGCCGACCTGCTCGCCCCGGACAGCCGGCTCCGGCAGGCGCTGGACGCGGTGCCCGGCGGGATCCGGGCGGTGCGCTGCCACGGCGTCTTCGACCGGCCCGACGACACGGTCGCGCTCTGGCTGGAGCAGTTGACCGGCGAGTTCGGGGCGCGCTGGACGCCGGACCGCTACCGGACCGCGGCGGTCCAGCTCGGCCGGACCCAGGCGGCCCTGGCCGGGTCCGAGCTGCTGATCGCGCCGGAGTTGTCCCACACCTGGTTGCGGGAGCACGTCGCCCTGCACCGCGACGAGGACACCCTGACCCGGCCCGGGATCTGGCAGCCGGCGCTGACCGGCGGCCTGTTCGAGCCCGACGCGCCGGATCGGATGGCAGCGCTCTGGGGGAAGCTGTCGACCTGGCTGGACCGGCTCGAGGCGCTGCCGCGGACGTTGGCCCACTTCGACTTCCATCCGGGCAACCTCTTCGACGCCGACGGCGAGACGGTGGTGATCGACTGGGCGTACGCCGGCGTCGGGCCGATCGGCTTGGATCCGGCCTGTCTGGCCCTCGAGGCGATCTACGACTTCCACCTCGGCCCGGACCTGTTGCCCGAGCTGTTCGAGTTGGTCGCCGACGGCTACACCACCGGCTACCGGGAGGCCGGCGGGACGCTCGACCCGAGGGCGATCCGGCAGGCCATGATCATCACGGTCGCGGTCAAGCTCGGCTGGACCGTACCCGCCCTGCTGGAGTGTGTCGCCGAGAACCGGGCCACGCTGAACGGCCGGCCGCTGGCCGAGGCAGCACCCGCCTGGGCTGCGGCCGGAAATCTTTTGCTGAATCTCGTCGACGATGTCGACGAGCCGGAGTCGGCACCGACGTCGCAGGCGAAGGGGCCGAAGGTCGGCGCCATCAGATCCGAGGAGCACTCATGAAGTACGTCATCCTGATCCACTCCAACCCGCAGCCGTGGGGGCACCCGACCTCCAATTTCCTGCCCGAGTACGCCGAGTTGGGCCCCGAGCAGGTGGACGCGATGAACGCCGACTTCGAGCAGTTGCTGACCGAGCTGCACAGCAACGGCGAGCTGGTCACCGGCCAGGCGCTGGGCGATCCGACCACCTCCCGGCTGTTCCGCTGGGCGGACGGGAAGCCACTGGCCACCGACGGCCCGTACTCGGAGGCCAAGGAGCACCTGGCCGGGTTCTTCCTGATCGACGTCGAGACCCAGCAGCGGGCCGAGGAGATCACGGCCCGGTTCTCCGGCCCGGGAGAGACCGTCGAGCTGCGGCCGCTGATGGGGCCCGGTGGCGACGCCTGAGCGTCTCGACGCTGTGATCGGGGAGGTGTGGCGGCGGGAGTCGCCGCACGTCCTCGCCGCGCTGCTCCGCCGGTACGGCGACCTCGGCGACTGCGAGGACGCCGCGCAGGAGGCGGCGGAGGCGGCCGCGGCGCAGTGGCCGGCCGAGGGGATGCCGGACAATACCCGGGCCTGGCTGATCCGGGTCGCCTCGCGGAAGTTGATCGACCGGTTCCGGTCCGACCGGGCCCGGGCCGACCGGGAGACCTCGGTCGGCATGGCCCGGCCGGCGGACGTCGAGCTGGCCCCGCCGGCCGACCAGGCGCCGGTCACCGAGGGCGACGACACCCTGCGGCTGATCCTGCTCTGCTGTCACCCGAGCCTGAGCCGGCCGTCCCAGGTGGCGCTCACCCTGCAGGCGATGGGCGGTCTGTCCACCGACCAGGTCGCCGCCGCCTATCTGGTGCCGGCCCGGACCATGGCGCAACGGCTGACCCGGGCCCGGGCGACCCTGCGCGACGCCGGTGCGGAGTTCGAACTCCCGTCCGCGGACGAGTTGCCGGAACGGATCGCCGCCGTGCTGGACGTCTGCCACCTGATGTTCAACGAGGGCTACACCCGCAGCGGCGGCGCGGAGCTGCTGGACGTCGGACTGACCAGCGAGGCGATCCGGCTGACCCGGCAACTGCACCGGGCCCTGCCCGACCATGACGAGGTGGCCGGCGCCCTGGCGCTGATGCTGCTCACCGAGTCCCGGAGCGCGGCCCGGGTCGACGGTGCCGGTGACCTGATTCCGTTGGACCGGCAGGATCGCGGGCTCTGGGACCGGGCGTTGATCACCGAGGGCGTCGAGATCGTGCAACGGATCCTGCCCCGCGGCCCGGTCGGCCGGTTCCAGCTGTCGGCGGCGATCGCCGCGGTGCAGGCCGAGGCACCGACCGCGGCCGACGTCGACTGGCTCGAGATCAGCCTGCTGTACGGGATGCTGGACCAGGTCGCGCCGAGCCCGGCGGTGACCCTCAACCGGGCCGTCGCCGTCGGCATGGCCCTCGGCCCCGACCAGGGGTTGGCCATCGTCGACGGCCTGCTCACCGACCAGGCGATGCAGCGACACCATCGGGTGCACGCCGTCCGGGCCCACCTGCTCGAGCTGGCCGGCGACCCGGTGGCCGCCATGGAGGCGTACCTCCGCGCGGCCCAACTGACCACCAGCCTGCCCGAGCAGCGCTATCTCAACCGGCGCTACCTCGACCTCAATCAGGCAGCGGAGGACGTTTGAGTGTTCGTTCCCTGAGCTTGTGGAAGGGCCAGGGTGATGTGGCCTGCCCTTCGTCAGGCTCAGGGAACGAACACCGACCCGTGCCTCGATACTCGCCATCGCATATTCAGTCAGTTAGGGTTGCTCATTAGCGTTGCTAACTGATCTGGAGAGGATGACTTCGGTGTCGAAGATCGCCAAGTGGGAGGTGTTCGAGGCGACCCTGTCGACCTCGGCCGAGTACGAGAATCCGTTCCTCGAGGTGGACGTCCGGGCCGAGTTCTCCGGCAACGGGGAGCGGCACCGGGTGGACGGTTTCTACGACGGAGTGGAGGACGGCCGGCACGTCTGGCGGGTCCGGTTCGCGCCGACCGAGGAGGGCGAGTGGACGTACGCGACGGAGGCCGCCGACCCGGAACTGCGGACGACCGGCTCCTTCACCTGTATCCCGGCCGTCTCCGCCGGGGCGTTGCGGGTGAGCGGCACGTTCGGCAACTGGTTCGAGCGCCAGGACGGCAGCCACACCTTCATCGCCAACGACGGCTGGTATCCGCATGTGGCCAACCGCTCCCGCCGCGCCAACGTCACGCCGGCGACGACGTACACGCCACCGCCGGGCTACCGCCCCAGGGACGGCGATCTGACGTTCGAGGACGTCGACTTCCAGCAGCCGAGCGAGGCCGACTGGCTGACCTATCTCGACATCCTGGCCGAACACAAGATCAATCTGATCATCGACATCGGCCAGCTCTACGCCCGGCAGTCCACGATCACCGACACCTCGTTCCGCTGGCCGTGGAAGGTGATCGATCCGACCACGAACAAGATCGACAAGGACCGGTTCAACCTCGAGTTCTACCAGCGCCATGATCGTCAACTGCGGTACGCGAAGGAGAAGGGGATCTTCTTCGCGATGGAGCTGCTCTACGACAATTCGGTGGTCCGGCCCCGGGAGTGGGATCACCACCCGGTCAATGTCGCGAACGGCGGCTGGCTGCAGGGCAACGAGGCCGGCGTCGGCTGGAACGCGATGTTCGACCTGAACAACCCGACCCATCTTGATCACACCCGCCGCTACGTCCGTTACACCTGGGCCCGGTACGGCGCGTTCTGGAACGTGATCTGGTCGCTCGGCTCCGAGAACGGCAACCTGGCCAAGATCAACGACGAGCGGCTGCCGCAGGCGTTCATCGATCCGGCCATCCCGGCCGCCTGGTATTCGTACTGGGCCGACTATCTGAACCGCCGCGACCCGTACGGCCGGCTGAAGTCGTTCGGCGACGCGGGCCGGCAGGAGCTGATGGTCAGCACCGCGTACAACAACTTCATCGTCACCCAGGACCCGCGGAACTACCCCAAGGACGACGTCGCCGACTGGTATCGCGCGATGAACGCGTTCGGCGAGCTGATGTGGAAGTTCGGCCGGCCGGTAGTGATCGGTGAGATGACGGCCGGCAACAACGGCCGGTACGACGCGGAACGCCGGCTGTACTGGGTGGCACTGACCGCGGGCTACTCGATGGGTCGCTGCGACCGGCACTACCCGACCGTGATCGACGGCCGGCTGGGCGAGTCGATCAAGTTCGGCCTGGCCGAGGCGCCACCGATCTACGCCGACATCCGGCGACAGGTCGAGTTCATCGAGTCCCGCGGCGTGCGGTTCTGGCGGATGCGCCCGAACGACCGGCTGATCGACACCGGCGATGATCTTGTCTACTGCCTCGCCGCCGAGGACGAGGAGTACCTGATCTACTTCGTCACCGGTGGCTCGGCCTCGTTGACCACGCCGGCCGGTCGGGCCGAGTGGTTCAACCCACGCACCGGCGAGAGCCACTCGACCCTGGAGGTCGCGGCCGGCCCGCAGTCCTTCACCGCACCCGACACCGAGGACTGGGTGCTGCACCTCGTCGGCGACGACGCAGCCTGACGCGTCATCGCCGGTCGGGATACATTCGTCCGCAGTTCCATTCGCCCAGCGGACCAGGGAGACGCGCCGGCATGACCAACCCGCCCGATGATCGACTCAGCCCGATCGTCGATGATCACCGTCAGGGCCCAACCTTCCTGGCCGGTGATCGGGAATCCCTGGAGAGCTGGCTGGAGTTCTATCGGGCGACGTTGCCGATCAAGGTCGGCGGGCTGACCGCCGAGCAGTTGTGCCGGGCCGCGGTGCCGCCGTCGCCGCTCACCCTGCTGGGCATCGTGCGGCACCTGACCTACGTCGAACGGGTCTGGTTCACCAACACCGTCGCCGGTATCGACGCGCCGCCCTTGTACTGCGAGGACGACCGCGACGGCGACTTCAACGGCATCGCGCCCGAGACCGCCTTCGACGACCTCGCCCGCTTCCACGACGAACTCGAGGCCTGCCGTGATCATGCCCGGGCGATCGCCGATCTCGACGCCCCGCTACCCGGGCTGCGCCACGGCCAGCAACTCAACCTGCGCTGGGTCTACGTCCACCTGATCGAGGAGTACGCCCGCCACCTCGGCCACGCCGACCTGGTCCGCGAGTGCGTCGACGGCACCACCGGCTACTGATCCCGGGTTGGCGATGCGGAGGTTTGAGTGTTTCGTTCCCTACCCCTCTCGCCGACTCGGGACTACTCGGCGGCGATCCGGCCGATGATCTCGGCCGCGGCGACCAGGATGGCTCGCTCCTCGGCCGGTAGCTTGCGGATCCGCGAGGTCAGCCAGGCGTCCCGCTTGGCGATCGTCTCCCGGACCACGGCGGCGCCGGCGTCGGTGATCACGATGTTGGACCGCCGCCGGTCCTCCTCGTCGGCGTCCCGGCGCAGGTAGCCGCGCTCCTCGAGATAGTTCACCGTCCGGTTCATCGACGGTGCCGTGACCCGTTCCCGTTCGGCCAGGGCGGACAGAGTGTGCGGGCCGAACCGGTGGAGCACGGCGAGCACGCCGAACTGAGTGTCACTCAGTTCGTCGTCCGTCTTCTCCAGCCGGAGCCGGCGGGACAACCGGAAGACGGCCAGCCGGACCTCGGTCCCCTGACTCGCGATCGACGCAGCCATGCAGGGAGCTTAGTGGGACCGGAGCGCGAGTTGCCCCAACCCCGCCGGTCCGGCCATTCGATTAGCCCGGCTAACGGTCGGCAGCGCAGTCCGACTCCTTGACAGGGTGCCAGGGGCGCCATACCGTGAGGTAGCATGTAAATGCGACTCCGCGTATATATTCATATTCGATGGTGATCACGCGGGCCGCGCGCACATTCGAGGAGGAACTGTGTCTGCAGCATGGACGGCCGCGCCGGCCCCAGCCCGGAGCCGATCGGCCCGGCGGTCGCGAAGGATCGGGCTGGCGGCGGTGACCGGTCTGGCCACGCTGACGCTGGTGGCCTGCGGCGGCGGTGGCGGCACGGCGGGTGGCGGCGACACGTTCGACTACCTGGCGGCCAACGAGGGATCGCTGATCCGCGACGAGCTCGCCCGGCTCGGTGAGAAGGAATGTGCGGCGGCGCAGCAGGCGATGCCGCTCAAGGTCGAGACGCTGCCGCAGGGCGACGTGAACCAGCGGATCACGCTGCTGGCCAGTCAGGACGCGCTGCCGGAGATGTTCATCGGCTCCACCTCCGAGCTCAAGCCGGGTGGCACCCTCGGTGACGACGAGGTCGCGCTCAACCTGGAGGCCAAGCTGACCGAGCTGGGCGCGATGGACGACGTGCTGCCGGCGGCAACGACCACGGTGAAGAACATTTACGGCGGCCGGTTCGTCTCGCTGCCGTACCAGTTCAACATCGAGGGCATCTTCTACAACAAGAAGCTGTTCGCCGATCTGGGTCTGGAGCAGCCGAAGACCTGGGCCGAGCTGATCACGGCGGCGGACAAGATCCAGGCGTCCGGCAAGCAGGCGATCACCGTGTCCGGTGATCAGTCGTGGACGATCCTGCGCTGGGTCGGCAACTACCTGTTCCGATCACTCGGTCCGGACGCGATGAAGGAGGTCGCGGAGGGTCGGGCGAAGCTGACCGACCCGCAGTACGTACAGGGCATCGAGCAGATCGCCGCACTGCAGAAGTACCTCGGCCCCGGCGTGGCGACGATGGACATCCAGACCGCCACCAACCAGTTACTCACCGGCGAGGCCGGGATGATGTACAACGGCAGCTTCATGCTGGCCAGCATCAACGACGAGGAACTCAACAAGCTGGGCCCGGACGCGTTCGCCTTCGCGCCGTTCCCGGCCGTCGACGGCGGCGCCGGCAGCATCGATCAGTATCCGGCCAACACGGGGGCGCCGACAGCGCTGTCGACCAAGCTCTACAACGATAAGGTCGGCGCCTGGCTGACCTGCATCGCCGACAACTTCGGCTCGAGCGCGATGAACAACCAGGGCGTGATCTCCGGCTTCAAGCTCAATCAGCCGGTCCAGGACGTGCCGCCGCTGACCGCCGAGATCCAGAAGATCATGACCACCGCCACCGAGACCGTGACCTGGTTCGAGCAGCCGCTCGGTCAGCGCGGCGCCCAGGCGGCCGGCGAGAGCGCGGCGCCGTTGATCACCGGGTCGATGACCGCGACCCAGTTCGCCGAGACCGTGCAGGCCGCGATCGACGAGGACCTGGCGAAGAAGCGTTAGCCCTTCGACCGGCTCAGGGAGCGTTCGACCGGCTCAGGGAACGTAAGGACGGACATCGGTGAAATCCGTACTCGGCGACAAGAAGACCGTGCTCATCCTGCTCGGCCCGGCGCTGATCTGCTACACCCTGGTCAAGCTGGTCCCGGTGGTCTGGTCGTTCGGATTGTCCTTCTTCGAGGGCAATCTGCGCGGCTTCGACTTCGTCGGGGTCGACAACTTCGTCGCGCTGTTCACCGACGGCGAGCTCGGCGCGGCGATCTTGTTCAGCCTGAAGTATTCGATCATCATGACCGTCGGGCAGGTGCTGCTCGGCTATCTGCTGGCGCTGTTCTACGTGTTCGTGCTGCGCCGGTCGTCGGCCGTCATCCGGGCGATCATCTTCTTCCCCGCGGTGCTGCCGACCGTCGCGGTGGCGCTGCTGTTCACCCGGCTGTTCGAGGTCGCGCCGCAGACCGGCCCGGTCAACGCCGGCCTCAATTTGATCGGCCTGCCCTCGGTGGACTGGCTAGGTCAGGCGGACAGCTCCTTCATCGTGATCGTGATCATGGAGCTGTGGGGGTCAATGGGATTCTTCGCGGTGCTGCTCTACGCGGGACTGCTGGACATCCCCGAGGAGCTGCTGGAATCGGCCCGGATCGACGGAGCGAACGGCTGGCAAATGGTCCGGCGGATCATCCTGCCGCTGTCCGCGCCGGTGCTGCTGTCGGCGGTGATCTTCAGCTTCAACGCCACCCTCAAGGTGTTCGACTCCGTCTTCGCGCTGACCAACGGTGGCCCGGGCACCTCGACCCAGCCGCTGACCCTCTACATGTACAAGACGACCTTCACCTTCCAGGACTACGGCTACGGCTCGACCCTGGCCGTGGTGCTGACTCTCATCTGCCTGGTGGTGACGTTGTTGATCTTCGGTCCGGCGCGCAAGGATCGGACGGAGGCCTGAGCCCGATGACCACCCTCGATCTCGATTCCCTGGCCGCGACGGCCACCGAGGAACCCCACCGGCCCCGGCGGCTGCGCCGGTGGACCGGCCGCCGGTTGAAGACCGCGATCCCGGCTTGGATCGGCATCGCCGTGCTGATGGTGATCGGCGTCTATCCGGTCCTCTGGCTGTTCCTCAGCTCGTTCAAGACCCAGCGTGAGTTCATCCAGGAGTCGACCTTCGCCCTGCCGGAATCGTTCAACTTCAGTAACTACATCGAGGCCTGGACCACCGGCAACATCGCCCGGAACCTTCTGAACTCGATCATCGTCACCGCCCCGTCGCTGACTCTCACGCTGCTGTTCGGCGTCGGCGCCGCGTTCGCCATCGAGGTGATGCGCTGGAAGGGGCGCAACCTGACCCTGCTGCTGTTCGTCTCCGGGATCATGATCCCGGGACAGATGATCCTGATCCCGCTGTTCATCGCCTACTTCAAGATCGGCATCAGCGGCACCTACTGGCCGATGATCATCACCTATACCGGCCTGGGCATGCCGCTGACCGTGTTCATGATGGCCGCGTTCTTCCGGGCGATCCCGCGCGAGGTGTTCGAGGCGGCGACGATCGACGGCGCCAGCATGCTGCGCTCGTTCTGGGCGATCGGGCTGCCGATGGTCCGCAACTCGCTGTTCACCATCGGCCTGGTGCAGTTCCTCCGGATCTGGAACGACCTGCTGATCGCCCTCACCTTCACCACCAACCCCGACCTGCGCCCGATCCAGGCCGGCCTGCTCAACTTCAGCGGCGAATACGGCCAGATCAACTACGGCCCGCTCTTCGCCGGCATCTGCATCAACGTCCTCGGCCTGCTGATCCTCTTCGTCGTCCTGAACCGCCAGATCATGCGCGGCCTGACCAGCGGCGCCCTGAAGGGTTGAGGAACACCACCCCGTACGCCGACTTGTCAGACCTGAGGATTGCTATAGCCAGCACTGGTTCTGACAAGTCGGCATCGAGTGTCGAAACCTGCCACTTTGCTGCCCAGAAAGTCTCCACCTACCGACGCGAGGCGCGGCATTCAAGTGGGGCGAGCCGAAGGACGCGTACGTACAACGTCAGCCGCGCGGGGCTGGGTCAGTGCGGGCCGGGGCCGGGCTCGGGGCGCGGCGGCATGCCGGCGAGGGCATCGAAGATGCGCTCGGAGACCTCTTCGACCGAGCCCAGTCCGTTGACGCGGACCAGCAGGCCGCGTTCGGCGTAGCCCCGCAACAGCGGCTCGGTCTCCTCGGCGTACTTCTTCTGCCGGGTCCGGATCGCGTCCTCGGTGTCGTCCGAGCGGCCCTCGACCTCGGCCCGCCGGGCCAGCCGGTTGACGACCTCCTCGGTGTCGGCTTCCAGGGCCAGCACGGCGTCGAGGGTGCGGCCCTCGCGAGTCAGAATTCCCTCCAGCGCGCCGACCTGCGGCAGCGTCCGCGGGTAGCCGTCGAGCAGGAAGCCGGCGCCGGTGTCCGGCTGATCCAGCCGGTGCTCGACCAGCTGGTTCGTGGTCTCGTCGTCGACGTAGCCGCCGGAGTCCAGGATCCGCTTGACCTTGAGGCCGAGCGGAGTCTCGGCCTGCACCTCGCTGCGCAGGATCTCGCCGGTGGAGATCGCCGGAATGCCGTAGTGATCGCTGATCCGCTTCGCCTGCGTCCCCTTGCCCGCCCCCGGCGGGCCCATGATCAACAGACGCATCAGCGGAGGAACCCTTCATAGTTGCGTTGCTGGAGCTGGCTCTCGATCTGCTTCACCGTGTCCAGTCCGACGCCGACGAGGATCAGGATCGAAGTGCCACCGAACGGGAAGTTCTGGTTGGCCTCGAACAGGATAAACGCCGCAGAAGGTACGAGGGCGATCAGGCCCAGGTAGAGCGATCCGGGGAACATCAGCCGGGACAGCACGTGAGCCAGGTAGCTCTCCGTCGGCTTTCCGGCCCGGATGCCCGGGATGAATCCGCCGTACTTCTTCATGTTGTCGGCCACTTCTTCGGGATTGAAGGTGATCGAGACGTAGAAGTAGGCGAAGAAGATGATCAGCAGGAAGTAGCTGACCAGATAGAGGGGATGGTCGCCGCGGACGAAGTAGGTGGTGATCCACTCCGACTCCGGGGTATTCGGCCGGAACTGCGCGTACAACGACGGCAGGTAGAGCAGCGACGAGGCGAAGATGACCGGGATGACGCCGGCCTGGTTGACCTTGATCGGGATGTAGGTCGACGTACCGCCGAACACCCGGGTGCCGACCATCCGCTTGGCGTACTGCACCGGGATTCGGCGTTGTGACTGCTCGATGAAGACGACGGCCGCCATCACGACGAGGCCGAGGGCGATCACGACCAGGAAGGTGACCCAGCCTCTGGTCACCTGCAGGCCCCACAGTGCCGTCGGAATGACGGCGGCGACCTGGGTGAAGATCATCACCGACATGCCGTTGCCGATCCCGCGTTCGGTGATCAGCTCGCCCATCCACATGATGATCGAGGTGCCCGCGGTCATCGTCAGGATCATCACGACGATCGGGAAGATGTAGCCGTCCGGATCACTGGCCGGGGTCGAGAACAGGATGCCGGTGCAGCCGGGGAACAGCTGGTCGTTGGCGGCCAGGGTGACGAAGGCGGTCGAGTTCAACAGCGCCAGCACCAGGGTCAGGATCCGGGTGTACTGGGTGATCTTCGCCTGGCCGGACTGGCCTTCCTTCTTCAGCGCCTCGAGCCGCGGGATGACGACCGTCAGCAGCTGCAGGATGATGCTCGCCGTGATGTACGGCATGATGCCGAGGGCGAAGACCGCCAATTGCAGCAGCGCGCCGCCGGAGAACAGGTTGATCAGCGAGTAGATGCCCGCCTGATCACCGCTCTGCGCCTGGGAGTTGCAGAACTTGACCTGGCTGACGTTGACGTTCGGCACCGGAATGATTGAACCCAGCCGGAACAACGCCAGGATGCCCAGCGTGAAGAAGATCTTCTTCCGCAGATCCGGACTCCGGAATGCGTTGGCGAACGCTTTGAGCACTCCTCGCCCTCCCACTTCTTGTTTGAACACCGTTTGTTCAGCGCCCCACTGGCCTGCCTATCGGCAGAGGACCGCTCGACCCTATCAAGGCCGAGCGGTCGCCAAAGGACTCGGTGCGGGCGTCTACTACAGCTCGGTGACCGAGCCACCGGCCGCGGCGATCTTCTCCTTCGCGGAGCCGGAGAACGCGTGCGCGCTCACCTGGACCGCGACCGAGATCTCGCCGGTGCCGAGCACCTTGACCGGCCGGTCGGCCCGGACCAGGCCGGCCGCGACCAGTTCGTCCACGCCGATCGTGCCGCCCTCGGGGAACAACAGGCTCAGCCGATCCAGGTTGACCACCTGGTATTCGGTCCGGAACGGATTCACGAACCCGCGCAGCTTCGGCATCTTGCGATGCTGCGGCATGTTGCCGCCCTCGAAGCCGGGCCGGACGGTGTTCCGGGCCTTCGTGCCCTTGGTGCCCCGGCCGGCGGTCTTGCCCTTGGAGCCTTCACCGCGACCGACGCGAGTCTTCGCGGTCTTCGCCCCCGGTGCCGGACGCAGGTGGTGCACCCGCAGACCGCCACCGGACTGGGGCTCCTCCACCGACTCCGTCTTGGCAGGAGTCTTGGCCATGTCAGTCGACCTCCTCGACCTTGATCAGGTGCGTCACCGTGGACAGCATCCCCCGGATCTCCGGGCGATCTTCCTTCACGGCGACGTCACCGATGCGCTTCAGCCCCAGCGAACGGAGCGTGTCGCGCTGATTCTGTGCCCGGCCGATGCCGGACTTCACCTGGCTGACCTTGAGCCGGGGCATCACGCGTGCACCTCCGCCCGAGCCCGCAGGATGGCCGCCGGGGTGACTTCCTCGACGGTCTTGCCGCGCCGCTTCGCCACCTGCTCCGGCTCCTCCAACGACTCCAGCGCCTTGACGGTCGCGTGCACCACGTTGATCGCGTTGGTCGAGCCGAGCGACTTGGCCAGCACGTCGTGTACGCCGGCGCACTCCAGCACCGCGCGCGCCGAACCGCCGGCGATCACGCCGGTACCGGGCGAAGCCGGACGCAGCATGACCACACCGGCAGCCTTCTCGCCCTGCACCGGGTGCGGGATGGTGCCCTGGATCCGCGGCACCTTGAAGAAGTTCTTCTTGGCGGCCTCGACACCCTTCGCGATCGCGCCGGGCACCTCCTTGGCCTTGCCGTAGCCGACACCGACCGTGCCGTCGCCGTCGCCGACCACGACCAGCGCGGTGAAGCTGAACCGCCGGCCACCCTGGGTGACCTTCGCGACCCGGTTGATCGCTACGACCTTCTCGATGTAATTGCTCTTGTCCTGCGCCTGGCCACGACGATCGTCCCGACCGCGACGCTCACCGCCACCGCCACCGCGGCGCTGTTGTGCACTCATCGCTATTCCTTAATCTCGTCGTGTCCGTCAGAAACCCGGACCGCCATCAGAAGCCCAGTCCGCCAACGCGGGCGCTGTCGGCCAGCGCCGCGATCCGGCCGTGGTACTTGTGACCGGCGCGGTCGAAGACCACCTCGGTCACCCCGGCCGCCTTGGCCCGGTCGGCGATGGCCTTGCCGACCTGCTTGGCCTTGTCGGTCTTGTCCCCGTCGGTGGTGCGCAGCGTCGACTCCATGGTGGAGGCCGACGCCAGCGTACGTCCGACGGTGTCGTCGATCACCTGCACGGAGATGTGCCGGGCGGACTTGGTCACCACCAGGCGCGGCCGGGACGGAGCGCCGAAGACCTTCTTCCGCACCCGCAGCTGGCGCCGCAGCCGGGAGGCGGTCTTGCTCGCCGTGTGCTTCCGGTGCGTCAGCGAAACCGCCATGTCACTTACCAGCCTTTCCAGCCTTGCGACGGACGTGCTCGCCCGCGTACCGCACGCCCTTGCCCTTGTACGGCTCCGGCTTGCGGATCTTACGAATATTGGCCGCGACCTCGCCCACCTGCTGCTTGTCGATCCCCTGGACCGAGAACTTGGTGGCCGACTCGACGGTGAAGGTGATGCCCTCGGGCGCCTTCACGATGACCGGATGGCTGAACCCGAGCGCGAACTCGAGCTGGGCCGGGCCCTTGGAGATCACCCGGTAACCGACACCGACGATCTCCAGCTTCTTCTCATAGCCCTCGGTGACACCGGTGACCATGTTGTTGACCAGGGTCCGGGTCAGACCGTGCAGCGACTTGCTCACTCGCTCCTCGTCCGGCCGGGACACCTCGAGCTGGCCCTCGTCGTTGCGGGCCACCGTGATCGGGACCGCGACCTTGTGCTGCAGGGTGCCCTTCGGGCCCTTCACCAGCACCTGCTGGCCGTCGATGTTGACCTCGACGCCGGACGGAACGGCGATCGGCAGCTTGCCAATGCGTGACATGGCGTTTCCTTCCTGATCTCGTCCGGTTACCAGACGTAGGCGAGGACTTCCCCGCCCACGCTCGCCCTGTGTGCCTGCCGGTCGGTCATCAGACCGCCGGACGTGGAGATGATGGCGACGCCCATGCCGCCGAGCACCTTGGGCAGCCCGGTCGACTTCGCGTACACCCGCAGACCCGGCTTGGAGATGCGTCGAACGCCGGCGATCGACCGCTCCCGGTTCTGGCCGTACTTCAGGGTCACGGTGAGCGTCTTGCCGACCTGACCCTCGGGAGCGTCCGCGACCTCGTACGAAGCGACGTAGCCCTCCTGGACCAGGATCTCGGCGATCCCCACCTTGATCTTGCTGTGCGGCATCGTCGCGGCGTCCAGGTAGGCCTGGTTCGCGTTCCGCAACCGGGTCAACATGTCCGCGATCGGATCTGTCATCGTCATAACGTCATCTTTTCTTTCTCAGCATGGTTTCCCACGGGTCTCGCCCGGGGACCTGCGCCGTTGGTCATTTGAGGAGCGCGGATTACCAGGACGACTTCGTGATGCCCGGCAGTTCGCCCTTGTGTGCCATCGAACGCAGGCACACCCGGCAGAGACCGAACTTGCGCAGCACGGCCTTGGGCCGGCCGCACTTCTGGCACCGGGTGTAGGCCCGGACGCCGAACTTCGGCTTCCGCTGCTGCTTCACCCGCAGCGCTGTCTTCGCCATCTCGTCGTCTCCTTAGTTCTGCCGGAACGGGAAGCCGAGCTGCCGAAGCAGTGCCCGCCCCTCGTCGTCGGTCCTGGCCGAGGTGACGAAGGTGATGTCCATGCCGCGCACCCGGTCGATCTTGTCCTGGTCGATCTCGTGGAACATCACCTGCTCGGTCAGCCCGAAGGTGTAGTTCCCGTTGCCGTCGAACTGCTTCGGCGACAGGCCACGGAAGTCCCGGATCCGGGGCAGCGCCAGGGTCAGCAGCCGGTCGGCGAACTCCCACATCCGAGCGCCGCGCAGCGTGACGTGGACCCCGATCGGCATGCCTTCGCGCAGCTTGAACTGGGCGATCGACTTCCGGGCCCGGGTCACCTGCGGCTTCTGGCCGGTGATCGTGGTCAGGTCGCGGGTCGCGCCGTCGATCAGCTTGGAGTCCCGAGCCGCCTCGCCGACGCCCATGTTGACGACGATCTTGTTCAGCCGGGGCAGCTGCATCGGGTTCGCGTAGTTGAACTCCTGCTGCAGCGCAGCGGTGATCTCCGCGTGGTAGCGCTGCTTCAGCCGAGGCACAACTGTCTCGGTCGTCGCGGTCGCGGTCATCAGATTTCCTCCCCGGTCGCCCGCGCGATACGTACGCTGCGGAACGCCTTGTATTCCTCGCCGCTCGGGCGACGCTTGGTCACCTCTTGCCGCTCGTACGCGACCCGGGTGACGACCTCGTCGCCGTCGCTGTTCTTCACCAGCAACTGCACGTTGGAAACGTGGATCGGTCCCTCGGAGGAGACGATCCCGCCCTTCGTGGTCTGCCGGGACTGCGGCTGCGCCGACGTGTCGCGCAGGTGCCGCTTGCGGATGTTGACGCCGGTCACGGTGACCCGCTGGTTGGCCGGGTCGACGGCGATGATCTCGCCGACGGCGCCCTTGTCCTTGCCCGCGATGACCTTCACCCGATCGCCCTTGACGACGTGCAGCTTGGTCTTCGCTCGGCTGGACCGATTGTCTGTCTTCTGCTGTGCCATATCCCTAGATCACCTCTGGCGCGAGCGAGATGATGCGCATGAAGCGCTTCTCGCGGAGTTCCCGGCCGACCGGACCGAAGATGCGGGTGCCCCGCGGATCTCCGTCGGCCTTCAAGATCACGGCGGCGTTCTCGTCGAACCGGATGTAGGAGCCGTCGGCCCGGCGCCGCTGCTTGACGGTACGGACGATGACCGCCTTGACGACCTCGCCCTTCTTCACGTTGCCACCCGGGATCGCATCCTTCACCGTGGCGACGATGGTGTCCCCGATCCCGGCGTAGCGGCGACCGGATCCACCGAGCACGCGGATGCACAAGATCTCCTTGGCACCGGTGTTGTCGGCGACCTTCAGTCGCGACTCCTGCTGAATCATCCGTTCCTTCTTTCAGACATCCGCAACGCGGGATGAATCACTTGGCCTTTTCGAGGATGGCGACCAGCCGCCAGCGCTTGGTGGCGCTCAGCGGGCGGGTCTCCATGATCCGGACGCGGTCGCCGACGCCGGCGGTGTTCTCCTCGTCATGCGCCTTCAGCCGAGCGGTCTGGCGCAGCACCTTGCCGTACAGGCGGTGCTTCACCCGGTCCTCGACGGCGACGATGACGGTCTTGTCCATCTTGTCGCTGACGACGTAGCCGTCCCGGACCTTGCGTCGGCCGCGCTCCGGGGCCGCTGCCTGGTCGGTGGCGGTGTTCTCGGTGTTCACGTCACTCATCTCAGGCCTTCACCCGCTCCTCGGCCTCGGCCGACTCGTCCTCGTCCTCGTTCTCGAGATCGGGGTCATCGACGATGCCGAGCACCCGCTCCTGCAGCACGGTGTAGATCCGCGCGATGTCCTTGCGTACGGTGCGCAGCCGACCGTGCGACTCGAGCTGTCCGGTCGCTCCCTGGAAGCGGAGCGTGAACAGCTCCTCCTTCAGCTCCTTGACCTTCTGGTCGAGCTCGCCTCGGCTCAACCCGCGCAGCTCGGCTGCGGTGGTGGTCTTCGCCATCAGTTGTCACCACCCTCACGCTTGATGAAACGTGCCTTCATCGGCAGCTTGTGAATCGCCAGCCGCATCGCCTCGCGGGCGACCTCCTCGGTCACACCGGACAGCTCGAACAACACCCGTCCGGTCTTCACGTTGGCGATCCACCACTCCGGTGAACCCTTGCCGGAACCCATCCGGGTCTCGGCCGGCTTCTTGGTCAGCGGGCGGTCCGGGAAGACGTTGATCCAGACCTTGCCGCCACGCTTGATGTGCCGGGTCATGGCGATTCGAGCGGACTCGATCTGCCGGTTGGTGAGGTAGTGGCTCTCCAGTGCCTGGATGCCGAACTCACCGAAGGCGAGCGTCGTGCCGCCCTTGGCCATCCCGCCACGCTTCGGATGGTGCTGCTTGCGGAACTTGGTCTTACGGGGCACCAGCATGGCTCACGCCTCCTGTCCTGCGGTCGTGGTCGCGGGCGCGCTGTCGGTCGCGGCCCCGGCCGGGGCCGCTGCCGGCGCCGACTCGGTGGCGGCGTCGGCGCGACGCCGACCGCCACGCTCCACCCGATCGGCCCGCGAGGGACGATCGCCGCGACCGCCGCCGCGACCCGGGCGCCGGCTGCCACCGGCGGCCGACCGGGCCGCCTTCTGCGCGGCGCGTTCGGCCCGGGTGCCGGCCACGTCACCCTTGTAGATCCAGACCTTCACGCCGATCCGGCCGAAGGTGGTACGGGCCTCGAAGAAGCCGTAGTCGATGTCGGCGCGCAGCGTGTGCAGCGGCACCTGACCCTCGCGGTAGAACTCGGACCGGCTCATCTCGGCCCCACCCAGTCGGCCCGAGCACTGGATCCGGATGCCCTTGGCGCCGGACCGCATCGCGGACTGCTGGGCCTTGCGCATCGCCCGCCGGAACGCGACCCGGGAGGCCAGCTGCTCGGCGGTGGCCTGAGCCACCAGCTGAGCGTCGGTCTCGGGGTTCTTCACCTCGAGGATGTTCAGCTGCACCTGCTTGCCGGTCAGCTTCTCCAGCTGGCCGCGGACGCGCTCCGCCTCGGCGCCGTTACGGCCGATGACGATGCCCGGCCGCGCGGTGAAGATGTCGACCCGGACTCGGTCCCGGGTCCGCTCGATCTCCACCGAGGAGATGCCGGCCCGTTCCAGGCCCTTGGTCAGGGTCTCGCGGATCTTGACGTCCTCGCCCACGTACTCGGCGTACTGCTTGTCGGCGTACCAACGGCTCTTGTGGTCGGTCGAGATGCCCAGCCGGAAGCCGTGCGGGTTGATCTTCTGACCCATGCTCAGGCCTCCTTGCTATCGCTGGACTGCTCGCGCGGTTCGACCACCACGGTGATGTGGCTGGACCGCTTCAGGATCCGGCTCGCGCTGCCCTTGGCCCGCGCCCGGATCCGACGCATCGTCATGCCCTCGTCGACGAACGCCGCCGAGATGTAGAGGTCGTCGCGGCGCAGGTTGTCGGTCTGCTCGGCGTTGGCGGCCGCGCTGGCCACCACCTTGTAGACCGGCTCGCTCGCGGCCTGCGGGGCGAACTGCAGCGTGGCCAGGGCCTCGCTGACCGGCATCCCGCGAACCAGGTCGACCACCCGGCGCACCTTGGATGCCGAGATCCGGACCTGCTTCGCGATCGCGTACGAACCGGGACGGTCGCCGAGGAGGGTGGCGCGGCGGCTCGGCCGGGCCTTCTCTGAAGTGCTCATGATCTTTTCCTCTCCCTGCCTTACCGCCGCCGGGACTTCCGGTCGTCCTTCTCGTGACCGCGGAAGGTCCGGGTCGGGGCGAACTCGCCCAGCTTGTGACCCACCATGGAATCGCTGATGAAGACCGGGACGTGCTTGCGTCCGTCGTGCACCGCGATGGTGTGGCCGATCATGTCGGGCACGATCATCGAGCGCCGGGACCAGGTCCTGATCACGGTCTTGCTGCCCTTGGTGTTCAGCGCCTCGACCTTCTTGGCCAGGTGCTCATCGACGAAGGGTCCCTTTTTCAGGCTGCGTGGCATTGTTCACAAACTCCTGATCAGCGCTTCTTGCCGGTACGACGACGGCGGACGATCTGGCGACTGCTCGCCTTGTTCTTGTTCCGGGTCCGGCCTTCCGGCTTGCCCCACGGGGACACCGGGTGCCGACCACCGGAGGTCTTGCCCTCGCCGCCACCGTGCGGGTGGTCGACCGGGTTCATCGCGACCCCGCGGACGGTCGGGCGCTTGCCCTTCCAGCGGTTCCGGCCGGCCTTGCCCATGCTGAGGTTCGACTGCTCGGCGTTACCGACCTCGCCGACCGTCGCGCGGCAACGGATGTCGACCATCCGCATCTCGCCGGACGGCATCCGCAGCGTGGCGTTCTTGCCCTCACGGGCGACCAGCTGGATGCTGGCGCCGGCGGACCGGCCCAGCTTGGCGCCACCGCCCGGCCGCAGCTCGACGGCGTGGATCGTGGTGCCGACCGGGATGTTGCGCAGCGGCAGGTTGTTGCCGGGCTTGATGTCGGCGCCCTCGCCCGCCTCGACACCGGCGCCCTGCTTCAGGCCCTGCGGCGCGATGATGTAGCGCTTCTCGCCGTCGGCGTAGTGCAGCAGCGCGATCCGCGCGGTCCGGTTCGGGTCGTACTCGATGTGTGCGACCTTGGCCGGGACGCCGTCCTTGTCGTACCGCCGGAAGTCGACGATCCGGTAGGACTGCTTGTGGCCACCACCGATGTGCCGGGTGGTGATCCGGCCGGTGTTGTTGCGACCACCGGTCTTCGGGCTCGGCGCGAGCAGTGACTTCTCCGGGGTGGAGCGGGTCAACTCGACGAAGTCGGCGACGGAGCCACCACGGCGGCCCGGCGTCGTCGGCTTGAACTTACGGATTCCCATGTCTCGTCTCGTCCTCTCGCTCAGACCGCGCCGGAGAAGATGTCGATGCTCTCACCGTCGGCGACGGTGACGATCGCACGCTTCGTGTCCGGGCGCTTGCCCCAGCCGTTGCGGGTGCGGCGACGCTTGCCCTTGCGGTTGATCGTGTTCACGCCGATCACGTTGACCTTGAACACCGTCTCGACCGCGATCTTGATCTCGGTCTTGTTGGCGTCCGGGGTGACCTGGAACGTGTACTTGTTCTCGTCCAGCAGGCCGTAGCTCTTCTCGCTCACCACGGGAGCGAGCAGCACGTCGCGATGATCGCGGATCTTCACTGGGTTGCTCATTCGGACTTCTCTCCTGCTCCGGCGTCACCCTTGGTCGCGGCGAAGCCCGCGGCCTCGGCGGCCTCCACGCTGTTGAACCACACCTCGGCGACGGTCCGCCCGTAGTGCGACGACTGGGGCGTGTGGAACTTCTTGGAGTCCTCGTTGCCCTTGATGTCGTACCCGGCCGGCGGCTCGTCACCCTTGTAGGAGCCCTCGCCGTACGGCTGAGTGTCCTCGGTGCTGACGCTGCCGGCGGAGCGGCCGACGAAGCTCTTCAGCGCGGCCTCGGTGAACACGACGACGTCGTTGACCAGCACGTCGTAGGCGTTCAGCTGATCGACCGCCAGCGCGTGCACCGTGACGGCGTTGCGCAGGCTCAGCCAGGCGAGATCGTCGTCGCGGTGCAACACCACGAGAGTGCGCTCGGCGTCGGCGACCTTGGCCAGGGTGGCGACCGCGGCCTTGGTGGACGGGGTGTCACCGCCGACCAGTTCACTGACGACGAAGACTCGGCCACCGCGGGCCCGGTCCGAGAGCGCACCGCGCAGCGCGGCGGCGATCATCTTCTTCGGGGTCCGCTGGGCGTAGTTGCGTGGCGTCGGGCCGTGCACGACGCCACCGCCGGTGTACTGCGGGGCCCGGATCGAGCCCTGCCGGGCGCGGCCGGTGCCCTTCTGCCGGTACGGCTTCGCACCGCCGCCGCGGACCTCGCCCCGACCCTTGGTCGAGTGGGTCCCCTGCCGGGCCGCCGCCAGCTGGGCGGTGACGACCTGGTGGATCAGCGGGATGTTGGCCGTGACGTCGAAGATCTCCGCAGGCAACTCGGCCGAGCCGGACTTGGCGCCCGAAGCGTCGAGGACATCGACGGTCCTGGTCTCCAATGCGGTGTCGGTCATGCCGCGTCTCCTTCCTTGCCGGCCTTCTTGGCCGCGGTGCGCAGCACGATCAGGCCGCCCTTGGCGCCCGGGATCGCACCCTCGATCAGGATCAGGCCGCGCTCGGTGTCGATCGAATGGACCGTCAGGTTCTGCACGGTGACGCGCTCGGCGCCCATCCGGCCGGCCATCTTCAGGCCCTTGAACACCCGGCCGGGGGTGGCGCAGCCGCCGATCGAACCGGGGGCGCGGTGCTTGCGGTGCACACCGTGGCTGGCCCGGAGACCGTGGAAGCCGTGCCGCTTCATCACACCGGCGGTGCCCTTGCCCTTGCTGACACCGGTCACGTCCAGCACCTCACCGCTGGCGAACACCTCAGCGGTCAGCTCCTGACCCAGGGTGTATTCCGTGGCATCGGTGGTGCGGATCTCGACCAGGTGCTTGCGCGGTGTCACGCCGGCCCGCTCGAAGTGGCCGGCGGAGGGCTTGGTGACCTGCTTGGCCTTGATCGCACCGAAGCCGAGCTGCACCGCGGCATAGCCGTCGGAGTCGGGGGTGCGGACCTGGGTCACGACGCAGGGGCCGGCCTGGATCACGGTCACCGGCACGATCCGGTTGTTCTCGTCCCAGAGCTGGGTCATGCCGAGCTTGGTGCCCAGCAGGCCCTTCACCTTGCGTTCTGCATTCTTGGCGGTCATCGGTGCAGTCCTTAGAGCTTGATCTCGATGTCGACACCGGCCGGCAGGTCGAGCCGCATCAGCGAGTCGACCGTCTTCGGGGTGGGATCGATGATGTCGATCAGCCGCTTGTGGGTGCGCATCTCGAAATGCTCCCGGCTGTCCTTGTACTTGTGCGGAGAACGGATCACGCAGAACACGTTCTTCTCGGTCGGCAGCGGCACCGGGCCGGCAACCTTGGCCCCCGTGCGGGTCACCGTGTCGACGATCTTGCGCGCCGAGGAGTCGATCACCTCGTGGTCATAGGCCTTGAGCCTGATGCGGATCTTTTGTCCCGCCACGTCATCGTCCTTACTGTCGTACTACCGGCTGGAGTGCTGCCATCTGCTCCGACCCCCGAGGTCGGGCGTGTCGCGCCTTTCCCAGCACAGCACGACCACGTCCTGCTTGCTGGGATTTGGTGCCTCATCCCAATCAGGTCCTTGTAGGCCCAATCGGATCGGGCTTTCCCGAGGTCTCGCGGTTCGGTGGTCACACTGTCTGGCAGCACGACACACCCCGGCGACCCCGTCGGAGCAACCCGACAATCTTGGCAGACCTGCCCCATCAGGGCAAATCCACCCCTCAATACCGCCGAGACGTCACATCCGCGGCCGTTTTCGCGGCGTGTCGAAGCGGAACTGACGGGTCGACCAACGGCCCAACCTGCCACACCCGGGTGCGGATTCCCAACGGGCCAATTCCATTCCTCCGTAAAGTAATCTCGTACGATCCCGACACCGATCGACGAGGACGACGATGACCGACGGTTCGACCCAGCCCTGGCAACCGCACGACCGGTCGGCCGGCGAGGTCCGGCACCGCGCTGTTCCGACCGGCCTGACCCGCAACGGAGTGGAACTGATCCTCGACGTCACGGCCGAGCAGGACGTGACGGCCGAGATCGTCCCGGCCGGGTCCGGATTGGTCGAGGTCCGGCTGCGGCCGGCGCGGCCGACCGTGGTCCGTGCCGCCTGGCAACTGCCGGCCACCGACGTCGGAACCTATTGGAGCCCGGACAGCGGCGAGCACCGCGGGCTGCCGCCGTTCTGGCGCCGGCCTCGCACCTCGGCGCTGGAGAAGGGGGCGCCGGTCGGCGCCCTGATCGACCCTGCCGACCGCTCCGTCTGTACCTTCGCCGCCGGCGAGGCGGTCCGGCCGGTCGCGATCCGGACCGGAGTGGTCGAGGAGACCGGCGACTTCGGCTGCTGGGTGGAGCAGTCGGCCGATCCGGCGACCGGACTGCGGCTGCGACTCGACCTGAGCGGCCAGCACTTCGCCGAGACGCTGGCCGGGGTGGCGTCCTGGTGGTCCGGGTTGTATCCGGCCGATCCGGCGCCGGTGGCGGTCCGCCGACCGGCCTACTCCACCTGGTACACGATGCAGCAGCACGTCACCGCCGAGACGATCGAACGACAGGCCGGACCGGCCGCCGAACTGGGCTGCACCATGATCATCGTCGACGACGGCTGGCACAGCACCGACCGCGGCCGAGGTTACGGACTGGTCGGCGAGTGGGAGCCGTCAGCGGCCGCCTTCCCCGATCTGGCCGCGCATGTCGCCGCCGTGCATGACGCCGGGCTGGACTATCTGCTCTGGTACGCCATCCCGTTCGTCGGCCGGCGGACGGAGCTGTTCGGTCGGGTTGAGCCCTATCTGTTGACGGTTCGTGAGCACATGGATGCGGGCGTGGTCGATCCGCGCTATCCGTTCATCCGGCAGTTGATCACTGACCGGCTGAGCCGGGCTGTGACCGACTGGGGCATGGACGGACTCAAGATCGACTTCATCGACCAGTTCGCGGTGGAGGATCCGCCGGCCGCCGGGCCGGAAGCCGACTGCGCCGACGTGACCGAGGGCGTCGACCGGTTGCTGGCCGAGCTCCATGATCGACTGCAGAGCACCGGCCGGGCACCGATGGTCGAGCTGCGGCAGCCGTACGTGAGCCCCGGGCTGTGGCGGCACGCGACCATGATCAGGGCCGGCGACTGCCCGCTCAGCCCGCTGCAGAACCGGCAGCGCACCGTCGATCTCCGGCTGATCGCCGGCCCCCTGGCGGTGCACGCCGACATGATGATGTGGCATCCGACCGAGCAGCCGGAGCAGATCGCCGTCCAGTTGATCAACGCCCTGTTCGCCGTACCGCAGATCTCGGT
>CAVUZU010000012.1:0-224259 GCA_963746025.1 uncultured Actinomycetota bacterium | reverse complement strand
GGACCTGACCGAGCAGTCGGCCGAGCAGCTCGACGTGCTGCGATTCTGGCTCGCCTTCGTCACCGAACACGCCGACCTGCTGCAGCAAGGAACCTTCCGGCCGTCCCGCCCCGACCTGAACTATCCCCTGGTCACAGCCGCCGGCCCGGACCTGGAGATCATCGGCCGCTACGCCCCGCTGCCGATCGACCTCCCCGGTGATCGCCGGCTGCTGCTGGCCAACGCCGACAGCACCACCGCGGTGACCCTGATCTGCAGCGAGGAGCGCGATGTGGTGGCCACCGTGCGCGACTGCCGCGGCCAGGAAGTGAGCCGCACCGACCTGCACCTGGTCCCCGGCCTGCAGGTGGTCGACGTCCCGGTCGGCGGTCTGCTCTCCCTCGAGTAGTCATCGACCCGGCCCAACCTTCCCGAGTCCGTCCGAAGGGTCGTTCCCGGGGCATGCCGGGACCCGGTCGCCCGCATCATGCCGCCCCTCGGACGCTGCCCGCGCATTTCTCTACCTGTGGCGAGTTTCGCATCCCAAACCAGGCCCCAGCTGCCCGTTTCTCTACCTGTGGCGAGTTTCGCACCCCGATACGGGCCCCAGCTGCCGGTGCTCTACCCCACCGATGATCTTGGATCGGTGGTGTCGCGATTTCTCTTCGGGCTGGGCGGAAACAGCCCGTGCCGCGTGGCAACCTTCACCCTCAAGAGGAATCGCGACAGCCGGGACGTCGTCCCCGGCCCCCGCCTTCGTCTCCGGAGCCGGCGTCGGTCGGTCCGCGGACGGGCGACGGTCGGAGGGAGCGTGTTCGTTCCCTGAGCCTGTCGAAGAGCAAGCCAGACGGGTGACCCTTCGGTTCGGCCTGTCGGCCGGAAAGGCGCATGGAGGGCGGACGGGTGGCAGCGTCGGCGCAGGGTTACAACCGGGCGCCTGTATGGCGGTTGGGCTGGCATTGATGGTGTCGGCTGGGTCGGATCGTGGTGGATCGACGAATACGTCGATCGGAACCCTTGGCCACGAGTTTCTTGACTCGGGGTTGGCCAAACCGTCCGCTCGGTGCACGCCGGCCGGGCGCTATCTGTGATCCCGGTATGCCTGCGGAATCGTCGGTGGATCCAGGGCTGAGACCTCGAAGGGCCATGGTGACGGACGCCTTCGACCAGGCCGAGGGGACGATCTGGCTTTGCCCTTCGACAGGCTCAGGGAACGATCGAGTGCAGACCCAGGAGCGGGTCGAATGGAGACTGGGCGGGCGGGTCAGGTGATCACGATCTTGTCCAGCTCGGGGGCTCGGGCCTCCAGGTTGAAGAAGCGGAGGTTGTTGACGCCGTTGATCAGAGGGATCGGGATCGTGGCAGTGGTGATCTTGTCCTTGGTGCCGGTCATCGTCACCTCGATCGAGTCGGCGCCGTTGACACTCAGCCGATAGGTCTGGGTGCCGTCGACGACGGCGTGGATGGTCAGCTGGCGGGTGCCCGTGGTGGTCGACAGGATGCCCTTGATCACCGTGTAGTCGTAGGTGTTGCCGCCGATCAGGATCACCTTCCGGCCGCCCGAGCAGATCCGGCAGTAGACCGGCTCGGCAGCGCCTTCGAAAACGTTGCCGACCCGTTCGGCCTCGTAGGCGCCGGGCGAGGTGTCCGGCGGCGGCAGCTGGACCGGCGGGGCGGCCGGGCCGCGCTGCCAGGCCTTCAGGTCCTTGATCAACAAGTGGGTCTCCTGCAGGCCGGCGCTGTTGATGCTGCGATAGATGCCCCACTTGGGCCGGTTGTACTGTTCCTCGGTCCAAGACAGGTCCACGTCGTCCACCTGCTGATCGACCAGCAGCCGGTCGCGATCGTCGCGCACGGTCCAGCGGACGTAGCCGTGATCGGACGACTTCCACTCCATCGTCGTCGTCACCCACCGGTTCTGCAGCGGGGCCAGGTCATGGGTGGCGATCGGCTGCGCGCTGCCGTCGAGGATCCAGTAGCGGGCTTCGATCTTGGGTACGCCGCTCTTGATCGGCAGGCTGAGCTGGAGCAGCGGAGTGCCGATGTCGGAGGTCTTGACCTGCCAGATGTGGCTGAACGAACTGGTCGCGTCCAAGGTGTCCGGGATGAACATCCGCCAGCTGAGCCGCCACACCTCGTCCTTCCTGATCTCCAGCGGCACCCCCTTGGCGTCGCGCATCCCACGCACCTCGTTGCGCATCCGGTCCGAGCCGTCCCGATCCTCCAGGTGCGCATCGAAACGCCAGTGATCACGCTCGACGGTGACGTGCGGGTAGCCCTCCGGATGCGATCCCCGGCGGTCGTCCTCCAGCGCCTCGAACGCTTTCAATCCGTCCCGGTCCGGCCGCGGATTCCAGCGCAGTTCCCAGCGATCGCGCTGATCGTCGCCGCCGGGCTGGGCGGCGGCTGGGGCGATCGCGACTGCCGAACCGATCATGATCAGCGCGAGCGCGCCCAGTGTTGCGGTCCACCGTGAACGTCGTCGTCTCATCGGGTTTCCTTTCTCGAATCGTGCCTGCCCTTCGACAGGCTCAGGGAGCGTTATCAGTCGGCTCAGGGATAGTTGCCGGTCCGGCTCACGGAGCGTTCATCGTCGGCTCAGGGATGATTTGTTGTCGGCTCAGCGGGTGAGGCGGATGGTGCAGCCGCCGTTGTCGGCCACCGGGATCTCGAGCACCGCGCCGGCAGCGACCTGGGACGTGGTCCGGGCGATCCGGTCGCCGTCGGCGTCGGCGTACACCTCGGCGGTCCAGTCGCCGGAGTCGAGGAAATCCAGCGGTACGGTCAGCGAGCGGGCCGCACCGGCGATCCCGGCGCCGACGTACCAATCGGTGCCGTGCCGGCGGGCCAGCAGCAGGTGATCGGCGGGATCACCGGACAGCAGCCGGGTCTCGTCCCAGGCCACCGGGACCCGGGAGAGCAGCGCGGTCGCCTCCGGCATCGACCGGTAGACGTCCATCGAATCGGCGAAGTGCTGGATGCCGGACTCGAAGATCACCGACAGGGCCAGCTCGAAGCCGGCCGAGATGGTGCGAACCGCGCTGAAGGTGCAGGGCGTGAAGTCCATCGGGCCCTGCACGTTGCGGGTGCAGGCGAGGGCCAGATAGTGGGTGGGCGGATAGAGCGGCTCCTTGCCCGGCTTGGACTTGATCCATTCAGCGCCCTTGACCGCCTCGGCCGACAGGAACTGCGGCCAGGTGCGCTCGGTGCCGCGCGGGATCGTGCCGCCGTGGAAGACCACCATCAGCCCGATCCGCGCCGTCGCCTCCAAGATCGCGTCGAACCAGCGAATCCGTTCCTGACCGTCGGATTCGGTGAAGTCGATCTTGATCCCGACCGCACCCCATTCCTTCCACAGCTCGAGCTTCTCCCGGTGCTCCAGCTCGGTGTCGACGTGCTGCCAGTGGGTCCAGAGGAAGACCCCGATCCCCCGCTCCTTGGCGTACGTGATCACCTCCGGCGCCCAGTCCCGGTGCCAGCCCGAGTCGAGCAGGACGTACGGCCAGCCGACCTCGACGGCGAAGTCGATCCACCGCCGCTGCGCCTCGGGATCCCGGCTGGACGGCCCGTCCGACCACCAGGACCAGGCGGCCGGTCCGGGCTTGATCCAGGAGGTGTCCGGCACTCGGGACGGCGGCGCCAGGCTGGTGATCAGATCGCTGGCCACGATCGAGGCCAGGCTGCCGATGATCATGGTCCGCCACGGCGTGATCAGCGGACTGGCGGCGGTGACGTAGGAGTCCGGCAGGTCCAGGGTGAAGGCGGTGCCGTCGTACTGCAGCCGGGAGCCGGCATAGCCGCCGTCCAGGCCGGACTCGGTGATCATCAACCAGAGGTCGTCCTCGAGGCCGAACAGCGCCGGATAGCCGTAGCGGATCGGTTCCGCCGCGCCGACCGTGGTCTGGTGCTGAATCTCCTCGTAGTCGCAGCGGCCGTTGTCGTACGGCAGCAGGATCGCCCGCGCGGCCGGGTCGATGACGTAGCCGGAGACCTCCTCGCAGACGGTGACCGGGCCGGTCCACGGCACCTGGTAGCGATAGCCGATTCCTTGATCACCGACCTGCACCTGGAGCAGCAGCCGGTCATCGCCCTTGCTGAAGGCCAGTGTCCATTCGGTCGCCGTGTAGTGGTGGTCGCGACTCTTGCCGATCATGGTCTGGTACGACTCGTCGACCTGGCGCTCGGTGATCGATGTCGAACGCCAGGCGGTCGGTCAGGTCGGCGTGCGCGGCCCGCAGGCCGAGCCGGGAAGGTGCGATCACCGGCCGTCCGTCGTGCCGCGCCTGCAGCGTCAGCGTGCCGGCATCGGTCAGCTCGATCACGGCTTCCAGGGGTCCGGCGGTCAGCTTCCAGCTGGGCATATCGGGTCTCCTCGTACGGATTGCGGTCCGGTGGGTGAACTCGGGGCAGGTCAGGTCGTCGGTACGGTCTCAGTGCGGCCGCTGGCGGCGGCGGCGAGCAGCGTGTCGAGCAGCGCGATGCTGCGCACGTTGTCCGCGGCCGGCGAGGTGGGCGTCGCCCGCCCGTCGACGGCGTCCAGGAACTCGCGCAGCACGCCGGCCCGATCCCGCAACCCCGGTGGTACGGGCACCGGCAGCCGGGTGCTCGATCCGTCCACCGTGCTGATCATGACCAGATTCGGCTCGGGGTCCCGGCCGAGGGCCGCATCGCCCCAGACAAGTTCCGCGTCATCGCCGCTGATCCGCCACTGGCCGGGCCACTCCGTGGTCGGTGCCGTCCCGTCGGCGGACAGGTGGTAGTTGATCACCAGGCCGGAGTCCAGCCGGATCAGCGCATCGGCTCCGGTGGTCGGCTCGAGCCGGTCGGTGATCGGCGTGTGCGGGAGGCAACTGACGGCGCTGCCGTCGGCGCCGAAGATGTGCCGGATCAGGTCCAGATGATGGATCGCCAGCTCCACCAGGGCATGCGCTCGCACCCCTTCATGATCACGATGCCAGCGCACCGAGGCGGCCCGGAGTCGGCCCAGCCGGCCGCTCCGGACGGCCTCCCGGACCACCGGAACGGCGGCGCCCCAGCGGTAGTTCTGATCGATGGCGAAGATCACCTGCTGGGCGGCGGCCAGGTCGGTCAGCTCGCGGGCCTGGCCGAGGTCGAGGGCCATCGGCTTCTCCAGCAGCAGATGGCAGCCGGCGTTCAACGCCTCGGTGGCGACGGCGTTGTGGGCCGCCCAGGCCACCGGCGCGAAGACGATCTTGACGTCCGGGTGGGCGGCGAGCGCCTCGGTCAGGGTCGGATACAGGTCGGTCTTCGGCACGCCGACCCGGTCGGCGAACGCAGCCCGGGACGCTGCCGAGGTGTCGACCCAGCCGGCCACCTCGACGTCGGCCAGCTTGGGCAGCACCTTGGTCGCCCAGTCGGCACCCCAGTTGCCGAGGCCGACCTGGATGATCCGGTACGGCGCGCTCATCGGGCCTGCCCTTCGACAGGCTCAGGGACCGTAATAGGTGGCTCAGGGAGCGATTCCGATGATCTTGCGGTGCGCCACCAGCCATCGGCGAGCATCGGCACCTTCTGCTCGGCGACGCGGTGCGGCCGGCGCGGGGCGGCCCAGCGGACGATGTTGCCGAGGGCGGTCCGGATGTGCGCATCGTGGTAGATCGGATACTCCTCGTGACCGGCGGCGAAGAAGAAGACCCGGCCGGCGCCGCGGTGCCAGCCGCAGCCGCTGCGCAGCACCTCGCCGCCCGCGTAGCCGGTGATGAAGATCAGCTCGTCCGGCGTCGGCACGTCCAGCGGCTCGCCGTACATCTCACCGGCGGCGAGCTCGATCGGGTTCGGCAATCCGTCGGCGATCGGGTGGGCCGGGTCGACGGTCCAGATCAGCTCCCGGTCGCCGTGCCGCCACCAGCTCATCCGGCAACTGGTGCCGAGCAGCGCGCGGGTGATCTTGGCCTCGATCGCGGAGTGCAGGATGATCAGCCCCATCCCACCGAGGACATGGCGCCGGACCCGGTCGACCACCTCGTCGGCCACCCGGTCATGACGCAGGTGGGCCCACCAGAGCAGCACATCCGTGCCGTCCAGCACCTCTTCGGTCAGACCGTGGTCCGGCTGGTCCAGGGTGGCCGTGCCGACGGCGGCACCGTCGCCGAACTGTTCGGCCAGCCCGGCCGCCAGGGCGGCGTGGATCCCGCCGGGATAGACGGCGGCGATCTTGGGATCGGTCCGTTCCTGGTGGTATTCGTTCCAGACGGTGATCTGCATGGTGCTCCGATGCTGTCGAGGTCAGCGGCCGCCGAGGCCGGTCAGGGTGATGCCGCGGATGAAGTACTTCTGGGCGGCCAGGAAGGTGATCACGATGGGGACCAGGGCGAGCACCGACACGGCCATCATCAGGTGATACTGGGTGTCGTACTGTCCGCGGAACATGGCGATGCCCAGCGGGATGGTGAACTTCTCGGTTGACCGCAGGTAGATCAACGGGTCGAGATATTCGGGCCAGGTGCCGATGAAGGACAGCAGGGTCACGGTGGCGATCGCCGGTCGGGACAGCGGCAGCATGATCGACCACAGGATCCGTAGCTCGCCGGCGCCGTCGACCCGGGCCGAGTCCACCAGCTCCTCCGGGATCGAAGTGAAGAACTGGCGCAGCAGGAAGATCAGCAACGCCGAGCCGAAGAAGTTCGGCAGCACCAGCGGGAGGTAGCTGTCGACCCAGCCGAGCTTGGCGAACAACAGGTATTTCGGTACCAGCGTCACCTGGGCCGGGATCATCATGGTCGCCAGCAGCGCCAGGAACATCGGGCCGCGCAACCGGGCCCGCAACCGGGCGAAGGCGTAGGCGGGCAGGATGCAGGAGACCAGGTTGCCGATCATGGACAGGGCCGTGACGATGATGCTGTTGACCAGAAAGAGGTTGAACGGCATCGCCGACCAGGCCCGCGGGTAGTTCTCCGGGTGCACCGCGTCGGGGAAGAACTCGGGCGGAGTCCGGATCACCGCACTCTCCGACTTCAACGAGGTGGAGATCATCCAGAGCAGCGGCAGCAGGAAGGCGGCGCTGGTCAGCACCAGGATCACGTACGCGCCGGCGCGCTGGATCCGTTCGGTCCGGACCCGGGCCCGATGCTGCGTCGTGGCCGGGGCCCAGCGCGCTTCGACGGAGTGGGAGGTCATCACAGTCTCCTACTTGTGCTCGTAGTGCACCCAACGGCGGGCGAGCACGAACTGGATCGCGGTGAAGATCATGATCAGGAAGAACAGCGCCCAGGCGATCGTCGAGGCATACCCCATCTCGAAGTACTGGAAGGCATAGCGGAAGACGTAGAGACCGAGCACCAGGGTGGCATTGTTGGGTCCGCCGTCGGTCATGAACAAGATCAACGAGTACGCCTGCAGGCTGCCGATGAAGCCGACGATCAGGTTGAAGAAGATGATCGGCGACATCATCGGGATGGTGACGTGCCGGAACCGGCCCCACCAGCCGGCCCCGTCGAGCTGGGCGACCTCGTACAGGTGCGCCGGGATCCCCTGCAGCCCGGCCAGGAAGATCACCATCGCGTTGCCGGTGGTCCAGACCGACATGATCACCAGACCGGGGATGGCCCAGTTCGGATCGAGCAGCCAGCCCGGGCCGGTGATGCCGACCAGCCCGAGCAGCCGGTTGACCAGGCCGTAGTCGGGGTGCAACAGGTTGACCCAGAGCAACGCGGTGGCGATGCCGGACAACACCGACGGCAGGTAGATCACCGTCCGGAAGATCGATTGCCCGGCGACCTTCAGGTTGAGCATCAACGCCAGAACGAAGTTGAAGATCACTCCGCAGAGCGCGGAGGCGGCACCGAAGTAGGCGGTGTTGCGGACCGCTATCCCGAAATTCGGGTCGGCCAGCAGCTTGAGGTAGTTGTCCAGCCCGACGAACCTCGGCGTGGCCAACAGCTCCCAGCGGGTGAAGCTGATCACGAACGACACGAGGATCGGGCCGCCGGAGAAGAAGATGAAGCCGATCACCCAGGGCACCGCGAACAGGTGGAACCGGCGGCCCTCCCGGCGAGCGAGTCGGGACCGGCCGTGCCCGACACTGCGGATCCGACCGGCCGCGACGCTGGTCATCCGGCTTCCTGCAGGATCGGCGTCAGCTCGGCGTTGATCTTGGCCAGGCCGTCGGCCAGCGGCATCGCTCCCGCCCGGACCTCGTCCCAGGTCACCTTCGCGGTGTCCTCGACCTTCTTGGTGCCGACCCCGCGCAGCACGCCGTCGGATCCGGCGTACTCGTTGATCGCCGCCTTGCCGACCTGCGCCACCTCGGTCGGTAGATCGAGGTCGGCCAGGTTCTGCTCGAACGTCGACAGCCGGGCCGGCGGCGTCAGGTTGAAGTAGCGCTGCCCGGCCGGCGACATCAGCGCGTTCAGCACGATCCAGGCCGCGTCGGGATTCCTGGCCTTGGACGTGATCCCGTACGCGCTGCCGACCAGCGGCGAGAAGCGGCCGGCCGGACCCTTCGGCACATGGGTCACGGCCCAGTCGAACTTGTCCTTGCCCTGCAGCCGTTGCAGAGCCGGCACGATCCAGAGGCCGTTGACCGACATGGCCGCATGATTGGTGCGGAACGGATCTGCGTCCTCCAACGCCTGCATCTCGGCCAGGCTGGGCACCGCCTGATGCTTGACCTGCAGCTCGACCCAGGGCGCCAGCGCGTCGTAGGCCGGCTGATCTTGGACCTGTACGGTCCGCTCGTCCTCGCTGAGGAACCGGCCGCCGTACGGCAGCAGATGGACCGGCGTCAGGTCGGCCTTCATCTGCGGCATCGAGGTGTAGCCGTACACCTTGTTCACTCCGGTGCCGGAGGTCAGCCCGGCCGCGACCTGGTACAGGTGATCCCAGGTCCAACTCTCACCGGGCGGCTCGATGCCGGCCCGGTCGAAGATCTCTTTGTTGTAGAAGAGCATCTTCGGTGCCGAGTCCGACGGGATGCCGAAGTGCTCGCCGTCGCGGACCCAGTAGCTGTAGGCCTGCTCGGAGAAGTCGTCGAGCTTGAACTCCGGCGTCCTGGCGATGTAACTGTCGATGGGCGCCAGCACGCTGTTCTTGATCAAGTTCTGTGCCCAGGAGTAGTGGCAGTACATCAGGTCGGGCAGCGATCCGCCGGCCGCCGAGGTCAGATACTTGGTGAGATAGTCGGCGAACGAGGTGACCTCGCGCTTGATCTCGATGTTGGGATGCAGCTCGCGGAAGAAGTAGGCGAACTGCTGGTGCCGGATCTCGGCGTCCTCCGACGCGGTGATCGCCAACGTCACCGTCGTCGGCCCGGTCGGCTCGGCCACGTCGGTGGTCGGCCAGTCCAGGGACTTGAAGAACTCCTCCGCCTTCGCCAGCGGATAGGCGGCGTTCTCCGGCGGCGTCGGCAGCGGCGCGAGCTCCCCGCTGCCGCAGGCCGACAAGATCGGCAGCGCCGCGGTGGCCGCGGTCGTCAGGCCGAGCATCCGGCGGCGGGAGAGCCCGCTGCCGGCAACTCCGGCCAGGGCCGGGGCGGCTGGGGTGGGGCGTGGTTGTCTCATCATTGGGACCTCACTTCGGATGACGTGCTCGAGCTTGGGAGAGCGCTTACCGAACGACACCTGCAGATCCGGCCGTGATCAAGGTGCAGGGTGTGCGCACCATGCTAGAAGCAATTAATGAACTCAGTCAAATATTAGCTGCAACCTCACCGGACACGATGTATTCACTTCGCCCTACTGCTTGCAATCCACCACCGCCCAGGGCTACCGTTTCCACAAGTGGTTGCAAATCAAAAGCAGAAGGAGATCCCCATGCTGACGCAGGTCGCAGACGGCGTGCTGGTCCACCAGAGCGAGGTACTCCAGAACAACTCTGTTGTCGTGCTGGGCCGGGGTGGCGCGTTGCTCGTCGACCCCGGATTGACCGACGGTGAAATGAGCTGTCTGGCAAATGATCTTCGCGAGCTGGGCCGGCCCGTCGTGGCCGGCTTCGCGACGCATCCCGATTGGGACCATGTGCTCTGGCACGCCGAGTTCGGCGATGCACCGCGTTACGGCACAACCCGCTGCGCGGCCTTCATTCAAGATCTGCGGTCGAACCCGGACTGGATGGCCGGCGTCGCCGAGGGGCTGCCGCCGGAGATCGCCGACGAGACCCCGCTCGACCTGTTCGGCCTGATCACCGGGTTGCCGGCCGAGACCGCGCTGATTCCCTGGGACGGCCCTCGAGTCCGGGTGATCGAACATCCGGCGCATGCCCCTGGCCACGCGGCGCTGTTGATCGAAGACCGCGGCGTCCTCGTCGCCGGTGACATGCTGTCTGATCTCTTTGTGCCGATGCTCGACAACTTCACCGGCACCAATGACCCGGTCGAGGAATATCTCGTCGGGCTGCGACTGCTGGCGGACGTGGCGGGCGACGTCGAGGTCGTCGTCCCCGGTCACGGGTCGGTCGGCCGAGCTGATCAGGTACGGGCCCGGCTGGAGCTGGATCGCGCGTACGTACAGGCGTTGCGGGACGGGCAGGATCCCGACGGCGACCCGCGGCTCTCATCACCCAAGCCCGGCTGGGAATGGGTGACCGACATTCACGCCGGACAAGCCCAGAGCGTCGCGAGTCGAAGCGACGGGACGTCGGGCTAGGCCACGGGTGGACCGACGAAGCTGTCGGTCCTGAGGCAACCACACCCTCCCCGATTAGTTAAGTAATTACTTGACTGTTTGTCGGCGCCCTGCCATAGTTAAGTACATGCCTAACCAATCCGGGTCTGATCGGATCGGCTGCATCTTCCATGCGATCGCTGATCCGACCCGCCGTGCGCTGGTCGAGCGGCTGGTGCGGGGCCCCGCGGCGGTCAAGGCACTGGCCGAGCCGTTGCAGATGTCCCTGCCGGCCGTGATGCAACACCTGCAGGTGCTGGAGGACGCCGGCGTCATCGTCACCGAGAAGGTCGGTCGGGTGCGCAGCTGCCGGATCGAGCCGGCGGCGCTGCGGGAGGCGGAGCAGTGGCTCGGTCGGCAACGCACGGGTTGGGAACGCCAACTTGATCAACTCGACGACTATCTGAAGGAAAACTGATCATGGAAGTAACACACTCGACCTTCACGCTGGAACGCCGCTTCTCGGCCCCGGTCGATCGGGTGTTCGGCGCCTGGGCGACGCCGGCAGCGAGGAAACGCTGGATGGCCCAAGGAGCCGAGCACGCGCAGGACTTCGTGGTCGGCGGCCTGGAGACCGTCACGGGCGCCGACGGAGAGGGTCGGGTGCTGACGTACGAGGCTCGGTACGCCGAGATCGTGCCCAACGAACGGATCCTCACGATGTCGACGCTGCACGCCGAGGAGCAACTCTCGACGGTCTCGGTCACCAGCATCGAGTTCCAGGCCGAGGGACCGAACACGCTGGTGGTGCTGACCGAGCACGGAATGTATCTGCCGGGTCAGGAACAACCCGAGTGGCGAGAGCAGGGCACCGCGCAGCAACTGGACACCCTGGCCGCGGAGTTCGCCGCGGCCGCTGACGGCAAGGAGAACTGATCATGGCTCACGTTGATCATGATGATGGCGGCTTCCGCATCGAGCAGTGAGCCCGATCCCCGATCCGTAACCGCAGAACCTGCACTTCGATCACACCAAGGAGCCCCACGATGCAGTTCCTCACCATTGCCTACGGCGAGCCGGCCGCCTATGACCGGACCGCCCCCGAGATCCGCAACGCCGCCCATGATCACGATGCGTGGCTGGAGCGCACCGGCAAGATCGTCGCCGGCGGCATGGCCGGCACCCCGGTCCAGGTCCGCAACCACAATGCCGCCGGCCTTCGCACCGTCACCGGCCCTTACCTGCAGACTGATCTTCCCGTCGCCGGGTACGCGATCCTGGAAGCCGAGTCCCTCGACGAAGCCATCGAGCTCGCAGCCAAGTCTCCGTGCGCGGTCACCGAGGGCGTGATCGAGGTCTGGCCGGTCGTGCACGCGAACCCTGTGATCACAGGATGAATCCGACACCGGCGGCCGCTTGGCGACGTACGGCGGTGCGGCCAGTCCTCGACGCGTACGCCGGCACCGGAGGAGTGGACGCCGTGATGTTGAGTGGCTCGACAGCTCGTGGCGATGCGGACCGCTGGTCGGATGTCGAGGTCGGTGTCTTCTGGTCCCGTCCGCCGACGGCCGAAGATCGAGCCTCTGTCGTCGGGGCGGCGCAGTTCGTTGATCTGCGAATGGTGACGACGGAGGAGGCCGGGCCGCCCTGGTACGACCACGGCTACCTTCGGGCGCGACAACCGGACGGGCTGATGATCGAAGTCGTGCACACGCTGACGAACACGGTCGAGGAACTCCTCGACGACGTGCTCGGCGCCGGCCACCCCGACCCGTCGGGGCTCGACCTGATCAAGGGCATCAGCGACGGGTGCGGGGGCACCGGCGCTCGAGCGGAGCTCATCGCCCAGTGGCAGCACCGCGCGGCGACGTACCCACGCGACCTCGCGATCGCTGTCATCCAACGCCATGGCGCGATTGATCAGTTCTGGCGCTGGCAGATGCATGCCGATCGGGACAACCCGCTGCTGCTCGCGCGGGAGTTCTTTCGGATCGCGAACCAGCTGTTGAACGTGCTGCACGCGTTGAACGGCCGCTACTGCGGTCACGCGTCGGCGGTCAAACGCCTCGACGCCCTGGCCCAGGCGCTGCCGACCGCACCGCCTGATCTTGCAGCTCGATTGCGCACCGTGTTCAGCGCTCCCCCAGCCGAGGGAGCTGCGGTGTTGCGCAGTCTGATCGAAGAGACGTTCGACCTGGTCGAAGCCCGGCTGCCCGAGGTCGAGGTCGAACAACTGCGCCGACGGTTCCGAGCCGAGCGTCGGCCGCTCTAGCGATCAATGACGGAGCACAACAAGATCAGAGGGTGAGCAGGGACTGCATCGCCACCGTGGCCGCGGCCCGGGCCCAGGCTTCCAGCGGCCGGTGGGCGAAGATCAACTCACAGTGCACGACCGAGCCGAAGGCCTGCTCGGTGAACGACCGGCGGACCTCGGCGTGGAACTCCTCGTAGCCCACCAGGTCCGGATTGTCGGCGCTGATGATCACCCGTTCCGGCCCGGTCAGATTGGCCAGGCTGGCTACGCCGCGACCGACCGCTCGGGCCGCGCGGTGGAAGATCGCCCGGGCTTCCGGCTGCCCGGACTGGGCCAGCCGGACCGCGTTCGGGAAGCCGAGGCTGGCGTCGCCGGTCACGGCGCGGACCGCCTGGGTCAAGATCTCCGATGCGGCGATCGCCTCGAGGCAGCCACGGCCACCACAGCGGCAGACCGGTTCCTCACCGCCGACCGGGGTGTGCCCGAGCTCCCCGGCCACCCCGTACGCGCCGCTGACCAACCGGTCGTCGATCACCAGGGCGCTGCCGATCCCCTGGCCCAGCGTGACCACGCCGAAGTCCCGGACTCCGACGCCGGCGCCGAACCAATGCTCTCCGACGGCCAGCGCCTTGACGTCGTTCTCGATCGTCACGGTCAGCCCGGTGGCATCGGTGATCAACTGGGCCAACGGCACATCGTGCCAGTCCAGGAACGGCGAGTAACCGACGGTGCCGCGGCGGCGATCGACGTCGCCGGACACCGCAACCCCCAGACAGCGGCTGCGTTCGCGGAAGCTCGGCTCGGCGTCGCGCAACCAGGAGACCATCGCCGCCAGTTGCCGCACGATGGCGGCCGGGTCCAGATCGGCGAGATCCCAGGTGAGTCGGGCCAGGACGTCGGCGCGCAGATCGGTCAGCACCCCGATCAGGTGATATCTGGTGATCTTGATGCCGACGAAGAACTCCCGATCGGCCCGGATCTGCAACGGGCTGGCCGGCCGCCCGGCCCCCGGGCCGGTCCGTTCCCGGTCGGCCGTTTCCTCCAGATAACCGGCCGCGACCAGTGGCTTGGCCACCTTGGTCACCGCCGCCTGGGACAACCCGGTCCGGCGCGCGATCGCCACCCGGGAGATCGGACCCTGGGTGAGGATCAGCGTGAACACCCGTTCCGAGCCCGGGTTCGTCACCGGAGTGTGCGAACCGTCGGCGATCACGGTCGCACTCTAGTCCGGAGCCGACATCGATAGCCTCCGCACTATGTCTCCGCTCCTGATCGTGACCTTGTCCTTCAGCGTGCTCGCCGTGGCCGGGATCGTGCTCACCCTCGTCCTGATCGTCCGCACCCGGAACTACCTGGCCGGCGCCGTACGAACTCCCGGCCGGATCATCGATGCCACCTCGCGGGTGTCGCGGAACCGCGAGACCGGCCGGCGAACCCGGACGTACAGTCCCGTCTTCAGCTTCGCCGGCCCCGACGGCCGGGAGCACACCGTGACGTCGTCCTGGAGCTCCAGCACGCCACCGGCGATGGGGGACGTGACCGTGCTGGTGCCTCGGGACGCGCCCGAGCGCGCCCGGCTCGATCGGTTCTCCGCGGTCTGGGGCGCCGTCCTGATCCTCGGCTTCATCACCCTGGCCTTGATCATCACCAGCGGAATCCTGATCGGGACCACGGCCCAAGGCTGATCTCCGCGGCGCCGGCGAATACCGGTCAGCCGACGGCGACAGTGAGCAGAATGGCCGCGTCGGTGACGGCCCGGAGACTGTGTCGCTGCGGCGGTACGGCGAACAGCTCGCCGGCCCGGACCTTGATCACCCGCTCGCCGAGATGCAACTCGATCTCGCCCTGCAACACCTGCAGCGACGCCGGATGCGGCGAGGCGTGCTCGCCGAGCTCGCCGTCGGCCAGCAGCGCGGTCAGCGTGACCCGCTGGGCTGTGCCGGAGATGACGGTCCGGGAGGCGCGCCGGGCGGTCGTGCCGGCGGCTTCGGTGGACAGCTCTGCGGTCAGGGCGGTGAGATCGGCCGGTTGGTGCTGGGCCGCGTGGTCGTGCATCGCGGTCTCCTCTCGGGGGACGGTCTGCGCGTGCTCTCGTACCCACCTTGATGGGTTTGACCGCCCGGCGCCACCCATCGAGCCGTCACATCCGCCGCGACACACCGCAGAAACGGCCGCGGATGTGACGGGTCGGCGAGATTTAGACGACGCCCTTCTTCAGCAGGTAGCAGGCGTACGGGATGGTTTCGCCGGTCTGGATCAGGAAGCGGGCTTCGGTGGCCTGGCGGTAGAACTCGAACCGCTCCACCGACTGGATCGAGACCGCCCGGCCCTCGGCGGCGGCCGCGGCCTGCTGCACGGCCGCGGCCGCCTCGTTGACCTCGTCCGGCTGATCGTCGATCTCCATCCGGCGGATCGGGTGCTCGACATAGCTGTCCAGCGGGAAGACGCTGAGCAGCGCGGTCGCCGCGGTCTCGGTGCTGGCGGCCCGCAGGTCGATCACCGGCCGGTCGTAGCGGTAGGCCGGGAAATTGCGGTCCACCAGGCCGAACACGTCGCCGTGGCCGAGCTGGTCCAGCAGCTTCAACAGGCGGCCGGTCAGCAACGGGTCGATGTTCTTCAGCATGGCGTCTCCTTCTGGGCGATTCACCCGAGGCGGATCTGGCGGGACGTTGATACGTTGGCACACGATGTGCCGCCCCGACGCTGCAGGTGGTGAGTTTCAGTGAGTCGACTGCTCGAGGTCAGTTCGATCTCGAAGGGTTTCCCGGGGGTGCAGGCGCTGGCCGACGTCTCGTTCGAGCTGGACGCCGGCGAGGTGCTGGCCCTGGTCGGCGAGAACGGTGCGGGCAAGTCGACCTTGATGAAGATCTTGTCCGGCAGCTATCAGTCCGATGCCGGCCTGATCGCTCTCGACGGGCGGCCGGTGATGATCAAGAGCCCGCGGGTGGCCCAGGAGCTCGGCGTCAGCATCATCCATCAGGAGATGAACCTGATGCCGCACCTCACGGTCGCCCAGAACATCTACATCGGCCGGGAGCCCCGCGTCGGCGGGGTGTTCACCAGCGAGCGGCGGCTGATCAGCCGCGCCGGCCAACTACTGCGGCAGACCGGGATCGTGCTCGACCCACGGGCAACGATCGATTCGTTGACGGTCGCCCAGCAGCAGATGGTGGAGATCGCCAAGGCGATGTCGTTCCCGGCCACCCGGGTGTTGATCATGGACGAGCCGACCTCAGCGCTGTCGGCGGCCGAGACCGAGGTGTTGTTCGGTCTGATCCGCACGCTGGCCGCGGGCGGGGTCGGCATCATCTACATCTCGCACCGGATGGAGGAACTACGCCGGATTGCCGACCGGGTCACCATCCTCCGGGACGGACACCACGTCGCCGATCACCGGATGGCCGAGGTGACGGACGCGGAGATCATCTCCGCCATGGTCGGCCGGACGATCACTTCCCGGGGTCCCCGCGGCGTCGTTCGAGGGAGCGAAGCGGAGGATGAGAACGCCGTGGGGTGGTTCCCTGCCGCGGCCCGGCCGGCGGCGGCACCGACGGACGAGAACGCGGCCGAGGAGAACGCGCCGGAGGAGATCGCACTCGAGGTGATCGGGCTGTCCACGCCACGACTGCTCCGCGACGTCTCGTTCACCGTTCGCCGGGGCGAGATCCTCGGCTTCGCCGGCCTGGTCGGCGCCGGCCGGACCGAGACTGCCCGGGCGATCATCGGCGCGGATCGGCACAGTCGCGGCCGGATCATCGTCAACGGGCGGCCGGTCAAGATCAATCATCCGGCCGACGCGGTCCGGCACGGCATCGGCTATCTCTCAGAGGACCGGAAGCGGTTCGGGCTGCTGCTCGAGCGCACGGTGAACTCCAACATCCTGCTCGCCTCGCTCCGGGACTACACCAGCCGACTCGGCTTCGTCCAGGCCGGCCGGGGCCGGCGCACGTCGCGGCGGTACGTGGAGCTGTTGCGGATCAAGACGCCGTCGATCGACACGGCGACGCTGAACCTGTCCGGCGGCAACCAGCAGAAGATCGTGATCGCCAAGTGGCTGGCCCGCGACTGCGACGTGCTGATCTTCGACGAGCCGACCCGCGGCATCGATGTCGGCGCCAAGGAGGAGATCTACGCTCTGCTGAACGAGCTCGCCGAGCAGGGCAAGTCGATCATCGTGATCTCTTCCGAGCTGCCGGAGGTGCTGCGGCTGTCGCACCGGATCGCGGTGATGGCGGCCGGTCGGATCACCGGCATCCTGGACAACGCTGAGGCCGACTCGGAATCGATCATGGCGCTGGCGACCGAGTTCCACGGGCCGACGACGATCGAGGCCGCACCGCTCGAGCCGGCGGAATCAACAGCACGGGACCAGAAGGAGGAGTATCGGTGAGTTCCCCGTTCGACGCGGACACCATTGCCCTGCAGGCCGGCCGGCGCGCCACCTTTCCGAGCCTGATCCGGCGCGGGCTGCAGCAACTGCTCGCCTTCGCCACCCTGATCGTGCTGGTGATCTTCTTCTCGATCGCCAGCGGCAACTTCTTCACCGTCACCAACATCGTCGGCATTCTGCTGTCCACTGCGGTGATCGGGATCCTGGCGCTGGGCACCACGTTCGTGATCATCACCGGCGGCATCGACCTGTCCATCGGCACCGGCATGACGCTCTGCTCGGTGGTGACCGGCCTGCTGATCGTCAACGCCGGGCTGCCGCTGCCGCTCGGTGTCGCCGGTGGCATCCTGACCGGGGCGTTGATGGGCTTCCTGAACGGGGTCAACATCACCTTCCTCCGGCTGCCGCCGTTCATCGCGACGCTGGCGATGATGCTGGTCGCGCAGGGGCTGGCCCTGGTCCTGTCCGGGGTGCGGCCGATCTATTTCCTGGGGGTGTCCGGGTTCAAGGAGATCGCGCTCGCGGTGGCGATCCCCGGGGTGGCGCTGCCGATGGCGGTGGTGATCCTGTTCGGCATGGCCGCGGTCGCCTGGGTGATCTTGAGCCAGACGATCCTCGGCCGGTACACGTACGCGATCGGCAGCAACGAGGAGGCGACCCGGCTGTCCGGCATCAACACCGGCGCCTGGAAGATCGCCATCTACAGTCTGGCCGGCCTGTTCACCGGCGTCGCCGGCGTGGTGATCGCCGCCCGGCTGAACTCGGCCCAACCGCAGCTCGGCGTCGGCTACGAGCTGCAGGCGATCGCCGCGGTGATCATCGGCGGCACCTCGCTGCTCGGCGGCCGGGGCTCGATCGTCGGCACCCTGATCGGCGCGCTGATCATGTCGGTGCTGCTGAACGGACTGCGGATCCTCGCCATCCAACCGGAATGGCAAAACGTCGTCGTCGGTCTGGTGATCCTGGTCGCCGTGTTCACCGACTCGCTGCGACAGCGGCGCAGCAGCACTGCCTGATCCATCCACTGCACCTGATCCGTGCACGACAAAGGGAGTTGATCAATGAGACTGCAACGAACTGCGGTGGCCGGCCTGGCCGCGCTGCTGCTCACCTTCGCCGGCTGCACCAGCGGCTCGACCGTGACCGAGGGCGGCGGCACCGAGTCGGGCGGCGGTGATCAGAAGTCGATCGCCCTGATTTCCAAGGGTTTCCAGCACCAGTTCTGGCAGGCCGTCCGGCAGGGCGCGCAGGAGAAGGCCGACGAGCTGGGCTACCGGCTGACCTTCGAGGGCCCGGCCGCGGAGACCGAGGTCGACGCCCAACTACAGATGTTCCAGACCGCGATCGACCGGAAGCCCGGTGCGATCGGCTTCGCCGCCCTGGACCCGAAGGCGTGCATCCCCCTGATGGACTCCGCCAAGCAGGCGAGCATCCCGGTGGTCGAGTTCGACGCCGGCTGCGATTCCGACGTGCCGCTGAACATCTCCAAGACCGACAGCATGGCCGCCGGCGCGATCGCCGCCGACCACATGGCCGAGCTGATCGGCGGCTCCGGCAAGATCGCGATCGTCGCGCACAGCCAGGTGAACTCGACCGCGGTGGAGCGCCGGGACGGCTTCATCAACCAGCTGAAGGAGAAGTATCCGGAGATCGAGATCATCGGCACCCAGTACGGCGACGGTGATCATCTGAAGTCCTCCGACATCGCGAAGTCCCTGATCGCCGCCAATCCGGACCTGAAGGGTCTCTACGGCACCAACGAGGGCTCGGCGATCGGGATCGTCAACGCCGTCGGCGAGCTCAACCTGGCCCCCGGCAAGATCACCATCGTGGGCTTCGACTCCGGCAAGGCGCAGATCGACGCGATCAAGACCGGCGTGATGGCCGGCGCGATCACCCAGGACCCGATCGGCATCGGCCGCTCCACGGTCGAATCCGCGGTGCAGGCGATCGAGGGCCAGCAGGTGGAGAAGGTGATCGACACCGGCTCGTACTGGTACGACAAGACCAACATCGACGACCCCAAGATCGCCGCCGTCCTCTACCAGTAGTCCGTCGATTGAGCCAGGACGATCGGCAGGTCGAAGGCGGGGAAGAGGTCGGCGCCGAAGGTGCTGACCTCGGTGATCTTGCCGTCGACCACCCCGAGGGCGGTCAGGCCGAACGCCTGGTAGGGCTGGTCCGGGCCGGTCCTGGTCCAGGAGGCGACGCCCGGTCCGCCATTGATCGAAACCGGCCGCAGGGTGAGCTGCGGCCGATCGGCGGCAGTCATGATCGGCTGCCAGGCCCGGACCACCGTCTCCGCTCCGGCGTACCAGGCCACTGCGGCGGTCAGGTTGCCGCCGGCGCCGGGCTGATGGCTGACCCGGACCTCCGCGGCGAGCAGCCCGCGGATCGCCGCGCTGTCGCCCGACTCGATCGCCGTCACGTAGGCGTCGACCAACTCGGTCGTCGACCCGGGGTCGGCCCAGTCGTAGGGGTCTCGGGCCAGCACCTGGCGCAGCGTGCCGCGAGCCCGTTGCAGCGAACTGTTGATCGCCGCTGACGAGACCTCGAGGGCGTCGGCACACCTCCGCACCGACCAGCCGAGACAATCCCGGAGCAGCAAGGCGGCGCGCTGCCGCGGCGGCAGGTATTGAACGGCCGCGACGAAGGCGAGCCGGATCGTGTCCCGGGCGACGGTCCGCTCCTCCGGCCCCGGCGCCGTGGCGGGCGTGCCGGTCACGGGATCAAGATCACCGATCGGGTACGGCTGCAACCACGGCACCGCGGCCTGTGGCGGGACGGCGGCGAACCCGTCGACGGGCACGACCGGCCGTCGTTCCCGCTGCCTGGCCCGGAGATGATCAAGACAGACGTTCGTTGCGATCCGATACAGCCAGGTGCCAACGCCGGACCGGCCGTCGAACCGGTCCAATGACCGCCAGGCCCGCAGCGCCGCTTCCTGAGTGAGATCTTCGGCGTCCTGCAGCGACCCCACCATCCGGTAGCAGTGCAACTGCAGCCGCGGCCGGTGCTCGGCCAGATACTCCTCGAGCAGCCGACCATGATCACGATCGTCCGGGGCAGCGTTCACGAGGGTGTCTCGGTGGCCCGGTAGGTCAGGTGCAGCACGCCGTGCGGCAGCAGCCGCTGGGAGTCCAGGCCGAACCGCGACTGGCCCACCTCCCCGTCGAACAACCGCCGGCCCGCGCCGAGCACGATCGGGTCGAGGAAGAACTGCAACTCGTCGACCAGCCCGGCCGCCAGCAGCGACCGGGTCAACTCACCGCCGGTGGCCCAGCCGGTCGAGCCGCGCCCGGCCAACTCGCGGGCGGCCCCGGCCGGGCCGCCGGGCAGCAGTTCCGCCGGCCCCCAGGGCAGCTCCGGCCGGCTGGAGACGACGAATTTGTGGATGGCGTTGGTCTCGTTCGCGACCGGCACCTCGTCGCCCTGCAGTGGCCAGAAGGCGGCGAACTCGTCGTAGCATCGACGGCCCAGCAACAGCCCGTCCGCCCGGCCCAGTTGCTCGAGCAGCACCTCGTACAAGTCGTCCGACGCAAACGCGGGATGCCACTGCTCGGGCGCGTCGAAGACTCCGTCCAGAGTGATGAAATGGCTCGCGATGATCATCTTTCGTCCTCACCTCGGGGCCGCGGGTCGGCCCTGTCACTACCTTGGACGACCCGGGACCCGAGATGCCATCGCTACGACTGCGCGCGCCGCTGCATCAGCTCGAGGTAGTGCGGGTTGTTCATCACGCCGAGCACGTTGCCGAACGGGTCGACCACCGAGGCGGTGTTGAAGCCCTCGCCGCGTTCGATCAGCGGCTCGTATTCTTCTGCGCCGAGCTCCTTCAGCCGCTGCAGCGTGCCGGGCAGATCGTCGACGTGCCAGAAGACCACCGCGCCGCCGGGACCCGGCGCCGCCTGCTTCGGCGCGAACTTGCGGTCGATGAAGCCCAGCTCGTCCTCCATGTCACCGATCCGGAATTCGAGGTAGGCGGCTTTCTCCGGCGGCTGCGGGAAGCGGTAGTACGGCTCGATGCCGAGCAGCTCGGCGTACCAGCGGGCGGCCTCCTCGATGTCGTCGGCCTGGAAGGTGGTGGTGGCGAATCCGCGAAACATGGTGGTTCCTCTCTCCGGTTTGACCTGATGACTTCATCCTTCCGGCTAAAGTGATCACCGACTGAGCACTTTGTTTGGGAAGCTGATTTCATGCGAGCTGATCGTCTGGTTGCCACCCTGCTGTTGGTCCAGTCCCGGGGCCGGGTCACGGCGGCGCAGGTGGCCGAGGAGTTGGAGATCTCGGTGGCCACCGCGCGCCGGGATCTCGAGGCGTTGTCGGCGGCGGGGGTCCCGGTCTATCCGCAGCCGGGCCGGGGCGGCGGCTGGTCGCTGGTCGGCGGGGCCCGGACCGACCTCAGCGGGCTGACCGAGTCCGAGGCGCAGGCGTTGTTCCTGCTGCTCGGTCCGGCGGCCTCGCTCGGTCCCGAGGTCAGGTCGACGCTGCGGAAGCTGGTCCGCGCGCTGCCCGCGACCTTCCGCGCCGACGCCGAACTGGCCGCCGACGCGGTAACCGTGGACCCGGCCGGCTGGGGTGAGCAGCCCCGCGACCGGCCGGAGCCGGTCGAACGGTTGCAGCGCGCCGTGGTCCGCCGGCGCAAGCTCCGGTTCGGCTACCGGAGCCGGAGCGGTGGGCCGGCGGAGCGACTGGTCGACCCGTGGGGCGTGGTGGCGAAGGGCGACCTCTGGTATCTGGTCGCCGGCACCGAACGCGGCCAGCGCACCTTTCGGGTGGACCGGATGGTCGACGTCGAGACGACCGACCTGGCCGCCGAACGCCCGGCCGATTTCGATCTCCGGCAGGCCTGGCAGCAGGTCGCGGAGCACTCCGAGCAACACCGATCGACCGTCGCGGCCACCGTGCTGGTCCAGGAGTGGCTGCTGCCCGTGCTGCAGCACCACTTCGGCCAGCACTGCCGGGTCGACGACGCCTCCGGGAGCGCGCCGGCCGGGACGGTCCGGGTGATCGTCGCGGCACACACCGTGCGCTCGGTCGCCGAACAGCTCGCCGGCTTCGGCCCGGCTGTGGAGGTGCTGGAGCCCGAGACCGTACGGCAGGAGCTCGGTCGGATCGGCGCCGACCTGGTCCAGCGCTACGCCGAACCCAGGCCGACCACGGCTGGTGACGTGTCAGGTTGATCCGCTCGCAGATTTGACGCCTAGAGCGGCCGCCATTCTGCCGGGCATTCGGGTCCGGTGCCGCGCGTTACGGTCGCGACGTGGAGGCCTTCAGGCGGCAGCAAAGGGGCGGGTTTCGGCGCCGGTGGTGTCTGATCGGCCCGCTTGCGTCGCTCGAGGGTCGTCGTCTCGCCGAGTGTCGATCTTTCGACGCGATTTGGCGGATTTCACGTCGATTACTCACCACTCGACGACCAACGACGGACGCACGCGGGCGGCCACAACGCGACCAGCGCCCGGACCCGCCCCCTTGCTGCCAAGAAGGCCTCCGAGCTCCCAACCCGACGCGCAAGACCGCCTCGACGAGCACAAATTCGCGCCCCAGTCCGAGTTCTCGGTCGACGCGACTGTTATCGGTGGGCGCGACCTTTGTAGCGGTCGCGCGGGCCGATAGCGGTCGCGTCGGCGAACGAAGGAGCAGCTTGCTGACAGCAAGCTAGCGGGCTTTCGAAGCCGCCAGGAACAGGAAGGTCGGGCTGGAGATCATGGTGGCGTACGTCGCCGGATCCAGTTGCTCGGTCTCCGGCAGCGGCATCGGCTCGACCAACTCGTCGACCACGAAGCCCGCTCCGCGCACCGCCCCGAAGACGGCGGTCAACGGCCGACGGTAGTACCGGACGGTCGTCGTCCGACCCGTATCGCCGAGGTCCCACTCGTCGGTGAGCAGCCGCAACTCGAAGTAGTTCGGACGGTCGTGCAGCAGCCAGTCCATCGTGGGGTGGTGGGTCGACATCACGAACCGCCCACCCGGCCGCAGCACCCGGTGGAACTCGGCGAGCGTCGGCCCCCAGTCCGGTAGGTAGTGCAGGACGAGCGAGGCGACGACCAGGTCGACCGATTCGTCGGCGACGAAGTCCAACGGCTGCGACACGTCGGCGACCCGGAACTCGGCCCGTTCACCGTGCCGGTCCCGGGCCAGAGTGATCATGCCCTCGCTGACATCGGTGGCGAGTACGTCGGCGCCCCGCGCGGCCAGTTCGGCGGTCAGGTAGCCCGCGGCGCAGCCGACCTCGAGCACTCGGCGGCCCGTCACCTCGCCGGCGAGCGGCCAGCACGTTGGGCCGGTCGTAGAGCGCGTTGTGGGTGCTGGTCGCCGCGCCATCGGCGTACACCCGAGAGAAGTCGTCGTACTGGGTCGATCCGCTCGAGGTCATGATCAGGCAGGGTAGGCGACGATCGACCCGGGTCAGCGAGCGGGCAGCGGCAGGGTCGGCAGGTCCAGCTCGTGCTCGGCCCGGAAGCCGAGCAGGCTGCGCACCGGGCCGAGGTCCATCGGCACCTCACGGCCGACGAACCGGCGCAACCGGAGCACCCCGGGCGCATAGGCGTCCAGCAGCGCCTCGGTCGGGTACGACGCCAGCGTCTGGTCCGCGGCCAGGAACAACCGGTGCACCCCGGTCAGCTCGACGGTCAGGCCGAGCAGGATCGCCCGGGCGGCGTCGCGGACGTCGAGGTAGCTCCAGGCCTCGCGCATCCCGCGGCCCGGATCGGCCCGGTGCTCCTCGCTCATCCGGGTCAGCACCTCGTGCCGGTTCACGTGCGGGAACCGGAAGGCCACCACGTCGATCCCCCACCGCCGCTGCGCCATCCCCGCGGTCAGCTCGTCGGTCGCCTTGGACAGCGAATACCAGTCGTCCACGTCGCTCGGAATCGCGGCGTCGATCGGGAAGTAGGCCGGTGCGATCCGGTGCGAGTTCATCGGGATGCCGAAGGCGTTGATGCTGCTTGCGATCACGGCCCGCCGGATGCCGCGCTCGGCGGCCTGGGTGAGCACGTTGAAGGTCGAGACGACGTTGGTCGAATAGACCTGGTACGGAGTCCCGGCGCGCGGATGCGGCAGCGCAGCCAGGTGCACCACCGCCTCGACACCGTCCAGCGCGTCGGCGACATCGGGCTCGAGCCGGGTGTCGCCGATCAGCACCCGGTCGGCGGTCAGCTCCGGCTCCTCGTTGATCGACAACGTCGTCACCAGCGCACCGTGATCATTGAGCAGGGCCGTGCTGGCCTTGCCGATCAGACCCGCTCCACCGGTGACCAGGACGCGCTTGCCTACCAGATCCATCATCGACTCCCCCTTCGGTGATCGGGCCTTGGCTGATCAGAGCGTACGTCGATCAGGGCCCGAGGTGATCACGGGCCGGGTGATCATGGACAGCGGCGATCAGGGCAGCGGCGGCTGGGCGCCGGGGTGGGTGACGTTGTGACTGGCCGCGGCGCTGGCCAGCCGCATCGCCTCGGCCGGCTCGTCGCCGAGGCAGAGCCGGGCGGCCAGCGTGCCGCAGTAGGCGTCGCCGGCGCCGGTCGTGTCGACCACCTCGACCTGGGCGGTGGGCACACTGATGCTGTCGTCGGCACCGGGGTCACCCCAGCGCGACCCCGCGGTGCCGAGCGTGATCAACATCGACCGCGGCGAGCGGCCCGACTCGGCCAGCAGCCGGGCCTCGTGCTCGTTGGCGATCACCGGATCGGCGAGGTCCAGCACGTCGGCCGGCAGCTCCGCGTACGGGGCGAGGTTGATGATCACCCGGGCATCCTGCCGGTGTGCCTTCCGGACCGCCTCGGCGACGACCTCCAGGTTCAGCTCGAGCTGCACCATCAGCACGTCGCCCGGGCCACAGTCGTCCAGCCGGGCCAGGTCGCCGTGGTCGACCCGGGCGTTGGCGCCGGGCGCGACGACGATCATGTTCTCGCCGGCCTGGTCGAGGTAGATGATCGCGGTCCCGGTCGGCGCCGCCGGGTCGACGTCCAGCCGGCTGGTGTCGACGCCGTACCGGCCCAGCCGCTGCACGTACTCGTGGCCGTGCGGATCGTCACCGACCCGGCCGATGAACATCGCCGGCGCCCCGGCCCCGGCCGCCGCAACGGCCTGGTTCGCCCCCTTGCCGCCGAACCGGTACTCGATGTCGCCCGACATCACGGTCTCCCCCGGCCCCGGATGGCGCGGCATGGCCAGGTGCAGATCCTGGCTGAGCGAACCGAAAACGATCACTCGACCCATGAACGCCCCTTAGTCTCGGAAACGGAAGCCCGGTCCGAGGGACACTAGGAGAAGTTGACGTCGAACGCCAGCGGCTTGAATTCGAACGATCCGCTCTTCGGGTCGACGCTCTTGTCCTGGGCACCGTAGGAGTCCGCGGCGAACGTGCCCTGCGGCCCGTAGCTGACCTTGATCCCCTTGGCCGTCTCCGGCAGCTGGATCAGCACGCTCGGCTCGTTGGAGTAGTTCTCGGACACCGGGATGCCCGAAATGATCTTGGCCGCCGCGCCCTCGGTGTCGTTGACCTGCATCGTCTTGGCCAGATCGAAGGCCGGGTCCTCGTACATGAAGCCCTGGTCGCCGGTCTTCTGCGAGGTTTTGTTGTCCCAGTACAACTTGAGCCACATCTGACCCGCCGGCGCCCAGCCCCGATCACTGTCGAACGCGGTCAGCGCCGCCTTGGTGAAGGTCACGCCGTGTTGGAACCGGAAGGTCCCTTCCTTCACGGTCTGGGTGGCGAACTGTTTGTTGACGCCGAACTCGGTCTGGTCGCGATAGTGGGCCGCCGCGGACTTGGAGGTGCGTTCGCCGGTGCGGACCGAGATCGTCTGGTCGAGTCCGGCGACGCCGACCACGAGTTCGGCGTCCTGGCCCTTCGGCACCGAGACGATGATCGTCTTGGTGTCCGCCTGCTCGTTCCCCCAGCCGCCGTCGATCTCGAAGAAGTCCTTCAGGTCGGTGGTCTTGCCCGCCGACCGGATCGAGTACGTCGCCGAGGTGTCGGTGTAGCGGTTGCTGTATTCCTGCGGCTCGATCGTGATCGTCAAGGCCAGGAACTCCTGGTTGTCCGCCGGCACGTAGAACGGGACCTCGCCCTCGGCGAGGAGCCGATCCACCGGGCCGAACCGAGTGACCGAGACCTGGTGGCCGGGCACCAGGATGATGCCGGCCTTCGGCGACCCGGCCATCGCGATCTGGCCGTCGTCGCCGCGCGCGACGATGCCCGGCTCGGCCTTGGGCGCCGCGGGCGGCAGCACCTGGTCGGCGGCGACCGGCTTCAGGCCGTCCGGCCGATAGAGCTCGACGCCGGCCGGCGGCTCGACCCCGGTGGCGCCCATCTCGATCGAAGCCGGATCGACGGTGACCTCGCTCTGGCCGACCACCTGCGGCGCGAATACGACCTCGTCGAAGACGCCCGGCTTGCCCTCGTCCCGGAGGTGCCGGATCGGGCCACACAGCGCCTTCGGCTGCAGCGTCCCGGAGTCGGGCTCGCGGAGCAACCAGCAGTGCGGTTGCGGGGCCTGCTGGGCGTACTTGTCGGTCGCGGAGCCGCTCTGCCAGGCCGACTCGAGCATGGTCAGGAACGGCACCTTGCTGTCCACCTGGGCGCCGTTGACCCGGACCGTGGTGCCGCACGCGGTCAGCGCGGCCACGGCGAGAGCAGCGACCAGCACCGCAACACGTTTGGTCCCGTGCACGTCAAACCCCCTGCGGCTGGGCCGCGTCACCGGGCTCGATCCGGCGACCGCCGCACCGAGTTGGGCGCGCGTCGCCAGCGGGCGGTGCGCAACCACGATTCCGACAGAACGGATGAGACCTCATCCGCGGGGCACAGATTAGCGGGGACCGGCTCAGTCCAGCCACCCCGAGTCGGTGGCGAGCCGGACCGCCTCGGCGCGGGTGCCGGCGCCGAGCTTGCCCATCGCCGCGGACAGATGATTGCGTACGGTTCCCTCGGACAGATGCACCGACGCGGCGATCGTCGCGGTGGACCCACCCCGGGCCGCGGCGGCCAACACCTCCCGTTCCCGATCGGTCAGCGGCGACGAGCCGAGGCTGAGACTGTCCGCCGCCAGGGTGGGGTCGACGATCCGCAGGCCCCGCATCACCCGTCGGATCCCGTCGACCAACTGCTCGGCCGGTGAGTCCTTGATCATGAAGCCGACCGCGCCGGCCTCCATCGCCCGGCGCAGGTAGCCGGGACGGCCGAAGGTGGTCAGGATGATCACCTTGACCGCCGGATGCTCCGCGGTGATCTTCGCCGTGGCGGTGATGCCGTCCTCGCCACCGCCGTCCGGGCCGGGCATCTGCACGTCCATCAAGATCACGTCCGGTCGCTCGCGTGCGACCTGACGCAGCACGTCGGCGCTGTCGGCCGCCTGGCCGGTCACCTCGATGTCGGACTCCAGCCGCAGCAGGGCGGTGAACGCCTGCCGGATCAGGGCCTGGTCGTCGGCCACCAGGACCTTGATCATGACGGAACCTCCTGCACCGGGGCGAACACGCGGGCCGGGGCGTCCGGCGACCGGAGATCGGCGACGATGGTCGTGCCGCCACCCTTGACCGGCTCGATGGTGAGCACACCGCCGGCGTCGCGGACCCGTTCGGTCAGCCCGGTCAACCCGGAGCCGAGCCGGCCGGTGCGGTGCCCGATGCCGTCGTCGACGACCCGGATCCGGTCCGAATCGAGCAGGATCGTGCACCGGCTCGCCTCGCTGTGCCGGACCACGTTGGTCACCGCCTCGCGGACGACGTAGCCGAAGAGTTCACTGATCGGGTCCGGCAGCAGCGGGACCGCGATCGGCAGCTCCGGCTTGATCCCGGCCGCGGCCAGCACCGAGCGGGAGCTGGCCAGCTCGGTCGCCAGCCGGACCTCGCGGATGCCCGACACGGTGCTGCGCAGATCGGTCAGCACCTGCCGGGCGAGCTGCTCCACCTCGGCGATCTGCGGGCCGACGGCCGCCGGGTCGGCGGTCAGCAGTCGGCGGGCCAGGCCGGCCTTGATCGAGATCGCAGTCAGCGAATGGCCGAGGATGTCGTGCAGATCGCGGCTGATCCGTTCCCGTTCGGCGACCACCGCAAGTCCGGCGACCCGCTGCTCGGCCAGCATCAGCCGGCGCTCGATCCGGGAGTTCTCGATCCCGAGCGCGATCGAGAACCCGATCACCATCGACGTCGCGCCGATGATCACCGACGCCATGTCCTGGAACAGCGCACCGGTGCCCACGATCAGCACCACGACGATCGGAATCAGCACCCGGGCGATCCGCCACGGCATCAGCGTCGCCACCAGAATGGCCACGTAGACCCCGTAGTAGACCAGCCGGTATTCGACGAACGGGATCATCACCAGCAGCAGGGTGACGAAGACGACCAGGAAGATCACCCGGCCCCAGATCGGCAGGTCGCAGACCCACGCGGCCAGCACGTAGAGCAGGGCCAGACCGCCGAGGATCAGCGACATCCAGAACAGGTCCGGATCGTTCTGCTGCACCAGCGGGACGATCGGGATGGCCAGGAAGGTGAGGCCGAGCAGATACATCCAGAGCCCGTTCTGCCAGGCCCGGCGCAGCGACAGTCGCGGCGCCGGGTCGCAGTCCTTCCGCGCACCCGGAGCCGCGTTCGGATCCTCGCCGGATCCGAAGGTCTGTGATCCGGCGATCGCCTTGTAGACGCTCCTGGCCATCGCTTTGTCCTCCGAGGGTGGGTTGCAGCGCTGGTACCCGACAGTTACCGCTTGCTCGTCGCGACAGCCCGACGATAGCCCAGCCCGCCGGCGACGGTCATCGCCACGGCCCAGCCGGCCAGCACCGCGAGTCCGACCCAGGGGAACGGCGTGCCTGCGGGCAGGAACGGGAACCGGCCGAGAGCGCCGACCCAGTAGGACGGCAGGGCCGGTGCGATCGCCTGCAACCCGGACGGCATCATCTCGATCGGCATCCACAGTCCGCCGAGCATGGCCAGCACCAGCAGCAGCATCGTGGTGACGCCGCCGACCGCCTCGGCCTTGACCCAGACGCCGACCACGATGCCGAGCACCGCCAGCGGGATCAGCCCGATCCAGATCAGCCCGATCGAGGCCAGCCAGTCACCGATCGGCGCCCGGACGCCGCCGATCAGGAAGCCGGCCGCGAACACCAGCACGATCGACGGCAGCACCAGGACCATGATCACCGCCGACTTGGCCCAGAGGAAGGATCGGGGCGGCAGGGCGGTCAGGCCGAGCTGCCGGAACCAGCCCGACTTCCGCTCCACCGCCAGGTAGGCGCCGCCGCTCATCGCCGCGCCGAGCGCGCCATAGCTGCCCATCGAGACCATGATCAGCGCCGAGTAGTTGACTCCGCTCGGCGCCTCGGCCGACCCGAACATCTGCGAGAACAGCACGTACATGATCACCGGCAGGCTGAACGAGAAGACCACGAACCCGATGTTCTTCGCGGTCAGGAAGGTGCTGTGCACGGTGTAGTGCAGCACCGGCAGGAAGCGCCGGCCCGTGGCCCTTGACCTGGGGGCGACCGGGAGGGTGGCGGTGGTCATGCTGCTCCTTCGGAGGTGAGAGCCAGGAATGCGTCTTCGAGGGTGGTGGAGGTGATCTCGATCTCCCGGATCTGCGGCATCCGGCCCAGCAGAGCGCGGAGCGCGAGGTCGGAGTCTTCGCAGTGGATGGCCAGCCGGGCCCCGAGCGAGGTCACCTGGAGCACCCCCGGCAGGTCCCGGATCAGCCGTTGATCGAGCGAGTCGTCGGCCGCAACACTGATGATCTTGCCGCTGACCCGGGCCTTGATCATGTCCCCGGAGCCGTCGGCGACCACCTCACCGGCGGAGAGGACGACGATCCGGTCCGCGGTCTGGTCGGCCTCCTCCAGGTAGTGGGTCGCGAAGAGCACGGTCCGGCCGCCGGCCGCGAAGTCGTGCATCGAGCTCCAGAACCGGCGCCGCAGCTCGACGTCCATCGCCACCGTCGGCTCGTCCAAGATCATCAGCTCCGGGTCGGGCAGCAGCGCGAGCGCGTACCGGACCCGCTGGGCCTGACCGCCGGACAGCCGTTCGGTCTTGGTCTTCAGGAAGCCCGACAGCTCGGCTCGCTCGATCACTTCGGCCATCGGCAGCGGGTTCGGGTACAGGCCGTGCATCAACGCCAGCAACTGACGGACGGTGCAATCGGACAACAGCGCCCCCGCCTGCAGCATCGCGCCGACCCGACCCTGGCGAACCGCCTCGATCGGATCGGCACCGAACACCCGGACCGAGCCGGCGTCCGGGCCGACCAGGCCCAAGATCATCTCGTTCAGGGTGGATTTGCCGGCGCCGTTCGGGCCGAGCACGGCGACGATCTCACCGGGCTCGATCCGCAGGTCGACGCCGCGGACCGCCTGCACCTGGCCGAAGGACTTCCGTACCCCGGTCACCGCCAACGCGGGTTGCGTGATGCCGGTGCGGGCCGGCTGCTGCTCAAGATCAAGGTTCACGTCATTCAGTGTGTTCCTGCCGGCGCTGCAGTGCCCAGCAGCATTGTCAGCACCTCGCCGTGACAACTGTCATGACGCCGATGAACACGGGCCGCACTATCGTGGGGAAGGTGAAGCGAACGCGTCGATTCCTCGTCCGTGCCGTCGCCGTGCTCGTCGCGGCGCTCTCCGGCCTGTTGGTCCTCGCGCTGCCGGCCCGGGCCGAGGGCGAGGACTGGGCGATCACCCGGTACAACCTGAACGTCAACGTCGCCGAGGACGGCACGGCCAAGATCAACCTCGAGTTCGACTTCGACTTCGGCACCGAGGAGGGGCACGGTCCGTACCTGATCCTGCCGTCCCGGCAGGAGATCCCGGGCGACTCGGAGCACTGGCGCAGCTACCCGATCGAGATCGGCGCGGTGACCAGCCCGACCGGCGCGCCGACCGATGTCGACACCGAGACCGACAACGGCCTGCTCGCGGTGAAGATCGGCGACGAGAACAAAGAGGTCAGCGGCCTGCAGACGTACCGGGTCAATTACACGATCCGCGGCTTGATCAATCCGCGCGCCGCAGGATCCGGTCTGGACGAGCTGAACTGGAACGTGATCAGCAACTGGGACGTGCCGCTGCGCAACATCACGATCACGGTCAACGGACCGGCCGACATCAGCCAGGTCGGCTGTGTGTTCGGCGAGTCCGGCTCGCAGCAGGAGTGCCAGCAGGAGGCGAGCGGCGTCGGCTCGGTGTTCCGGGCGGACGAGGTCGCCGAGGGTGACGGGATGACGATCGTCGCCGGCTGGCCGGGCGGCACCTTCGTCGGTGCCGAGCCGATCCTGACCCGGCGCCGGAACCTGGGCAACACGTTCACCGCCAACCCGCTGACCGTCGGGGTCGGCGCGGCGGTCGTGGTGCTCGGCACCGGCGGGCTGCTCGCGCTGGCACGGCGCCGCGGCCGGGACGAACGGTTCGCCGGCCTGACTCCCGGCCTGGCCCCGACCGAGGGCGAAGGGACGACGGTCCGCGGCGGCTCCGGCGGTCCGGTCGCGGTCCGGTTCACGCCGCCGGACGACGCCCGGCCCGGCGAGGTCGGTGCGCTGATCGACGAACGGGCGCAGCCGCGGGACGTCACGGCGACGGTGATCGACCTCGCCGTTCGCGGCTACCTGCGAATCGCCGAGGTGCCGGCCGATCCGGCCGCCAAGGTGAAGCTGCCCGGCGGCAAGGACTGGGAGCTGGAACGGCTCCGCGAGCCCGACGACCTGCGCCTGTACGAGCGGGCGGCCTTCGACGGCCTGTTCGGCAGCGGGACGCCGGTCCGGATGTCCGAGGCGGCCACCGGACTGCGGACGGCCGCGGTGCCGACGAAACTGATGGCCGACGTCACCGGCCGGGGCTGGTTCGCCGCCAACCCGGACTCGGTCCGGGCCAGGTGGTACGGACTGGCCGTGCTGATCGTGCTGGCCGGCATCGGCCTCACCATCGCGCTGGCGATCACCCTCGGCTGGGGCATCGTCGGCCTCGGCGTGATCCTGCTCGGCGTCGCCGGCTTCGTCGTCGCCGGCCGGATGCCGGCCCGGACCGCCGCCGGCACGGCCGCACTCGACCAGGCCAAGGGCTTCCGGCTCTATCTGGAGACCGCGGAGGCGGACCAGCTGAAGTTCGAGGAGGGCGAGGACCTGTTCTCCCGCTACCTGCCGTACGCGATCGTCTTCGGGGTCGCCGAACGCTGGGCCAAGATCTTCGCCGACCTGGCGGCCCGCGGCCACGACGTGCCGGAGCCCGGCTGGTATTCGGGGCCGTATCTCGGAGTGGCGGCGTTCTACGGTGCCGGCGGCTTCACCAGCAGCCTGGACTCCTTCTCCAGCGCGACCAGCGCGGCGATGACCGCCTCGTCCAGCGGATCCGGTGGCGGCAGCGGCTTCGGCGGCGGCGTTGGTGGTGGCGTCGGCGGCGGTGGCGGTGGCGGCTGGTGACCCAAGCCCGACCGCTCAGCCGACGGGCAGCAGTGGCCGGGCGATCGATGCCAAGGCGCCGTCGACCAGGCCGTAGTAGGCCCATTTGCCGCGCTGCTCGCGGCTGAGGATCCCGGCGTCGACCAGGATCTTCAGGTGGTGCGAGACGGTCGGCTGGGACAGGCCGACCGGGTCGATCAGATCGCAGACGCAGGCCTCCGCATCCGGTTGGGCGGCGACCAGGGAGATCAACCGGAGTCGGGTCGGGTCGGCGATCGCCTTGAGCGAGGCCGCCAGCCCTTCGGCCTCGGCGGCGGTCATCAACTGCTCGGTCACCGGCGAGCAGCACTCCGTGGTGGTCACCATGGCACCGATCCTAGCAACGTATTGACAATCATCGATGGATCATGATTACGATGACGCATCGATGATCTTCAATGTAAGAATCGCTATGGACTCTGGACGGTGAAACGATCATGAGCGCCCCGGATCAGGTACGAGAGCAGGTGCGCGAGCGGTACGCCGCCGCGGCGTTGCAGGTGACGGCCGGTGGCGGCGGCAATTGTTGCGGCGGCGCGGTGCCGACCGACGCGAGCTTCGGCGCGGCCCGCTACGCGGCCACCGAGCGGGACGAGCTGCCGGTCGCGGCGGTCGACGCCAGCCTCGGCTGCGGCAACCCGACGGCGGTGGCCGAGCTGGCCGAGGGCGAGACGGTGCTCGATCTCGGCTCCGGTGGCGGCATCGATGTGCTGTTGTCGGCGCGCCGGGTCGGCTCGCAGGGCTTCGCGTACGGCGTGGACATGACCGACGACATGCTCGCCCTGGCCCGCAGCAACGCGGCCGAGGCCGGCGTCAGCAATGTCGAGTTCGTCAAGGGAACGATCGAGGACGTGCCGCTGCCCGATGCCGCGGTCGACGTGGTGATCTCCAACTGCGTGATCAACCTGTCGGTGGACAAGCCCGCGGTGATCACCGAGATGTTCCGGCTGCTCCGACCCGGCGGCCGGATCGGGATCAGCGACGTGGTCGCCGAAGATCAACTCGGCCCGGCCGACCGGGCCGAACGCGGTAGTTACGTCGGCTGCATCGCCGGCGCCCTGTCCCGCGCCGAATACCTGTCCGGCCTGACCGCCGCGGGCTTCACCGACGCTTCGGTCGAGTTCACCCATCCGGTGGCCGACGAGATGCACGCCGCGATCATCCGGGCCAGCAAGCCGCGCTGACTCCCGGGGAATCGAATCCCGGGGCGCTGCGTTCTCCTAAGCCATGAGCGACGTAACCCTCCCCCCGGAGCTGCTGGACCTGATCGATGCGGGTCCGTTGGCGCACGTGACCACCATCGACGCCGACAGCAGCCCGCAGGTCTCCGTCGTCTGGGTCGGGCGCGAGGGCGGTGAGCTGGTCACGGCCCACATGTCCCGCTACCGGAAGCTGCGCAACCTCGAACGCGATCCGCGAGCGGTGTTGTCCTTCACCGCGCCGCCCACTCCGGGTGAGCTGATGACGCCGTACGCGGTGCTGCGGGCCCGGGCGACGGTGACCGCGAGTGACCAGGCCTGGGAGCTGCTCAACCGGCTGACCAAGGTCTACGTCGGGCCGGAGGTCGAGTTCCCGGCGCCGCGGGGTCCGGGCTTCGTGGTCCGGTACGCGATCGAACGGATCGGCGGTGTCGGCCCCTGGGCCTGACGGAACCGTTCGGCGGCCGGGCAGCCAACGGCCGGGCTGACCGTTCCGTCGGTCCAGCCCATCGCACCGCTGCCCCAGGCCCGGGTGCATTTCTCTACCTGTGGCGAGTTACGCGCATCCGCACGCCCGGATCACGAAACCAAAGGATCTACGAGGGCTTAGGGACGGAAGCGCACAGGTCGCCACAGGTAGAGAAACGCGCCGGACCCGAGGCAACGGTGCGGAGGGCTGGACCGACAGACCAACGGATCAGTCCGAAGAAGTTACACTGACCGGCGCCAGCGGGGAGGGAATCCGGTGCAAGCCCGGGACTGCCCCGCAGCGGTGAGTGGTGACGGCGGTCACACCTGACGCACTGGGCCGGCTCGAGGGATCGAGTGGTGCCCGGGAAGCGGCGGTCGCCGGTGGATCGAAGGGTCCGGAGCCACGAGTCCGAAAACCTGCCGCTGGTGCCCGGGTCGCCGATCCGGGCGTCCGGCGCCGCGAGGGACGGTCCGTCGGATTCACCATCCGGCCGCCCGGCGGCCGAGTCCGGAAGGCCTGGCTCTGTGAGGACCCAACGTACGCACGGGCGGCTGGTCGCCCTGTTGATCACCGGCTTGATCAGCACCCTGATCACCGTGGCCGGCTGCGCCACGCCGGCCCCGCCGACCACCGCACCGGCCTCCCCCGGCGTCGGGGCGGATGGCTGCATCCAGTCCTTCGACCCGGCCGCGGACTACTTCCCGGACAAGCAACAGCTGGAGTTCGCCAAGAATCTGAAGATCGAATACCACGGCTCGTACCAGGTGATCACGGTGCAGCAGCCGATGTACGGCGGCAAGCCGGAGAGCTACGCGCTGGTCCGCTGCGGTGCGCCGAAGCCGGAGCTGACCGGCGAGCTGGCCGGGGTGCCGGTCGTCACCACCCCGGTGCACAGCCTCTTCTCCGGCTCGACCACCCATCTGCCGGCGCTGGAGGCCCTGGGCAAGCTGGACGTGCTGACCGGGGTCGCGGCCAAGGCCTTCATCTCCTCCCCCGCCGCCAAGGAGCGGGCCGACAGCGGCGAGGTGATCGAATACGCCGCCGCCGGGACCCCCGACGCCGAGGCGATCGTCTCGGCCAAGCCCGAGGTGTTGATCACCGACGGCACCGATTCGCCCGCGTACGCCACCATCCGCGATGCCGGGATCAGCGTGCTGGCCGGGGCCGAATTCCTGGAGAACGACCCGCTCGGCCGGGCCGAGTGGATCAAGTTCTTCGCGGCGCTGACCGGGACCGAGGCGAAGGCCGGCGAGGTGTTCGGCCAGATCCGCGACGACTACCGCAAGACCAGCCAGCTGGTCGCCGACGCCGAGCCGGTCGACCTGCTGCTGAGCCAGCCGTACCAAGGGGTCTGGTCGATCCCCGGCGGCGGTAGCTTCGCCGGGAAGTTGATCAAGGACGCCGGCGGCGGCTGGGCCTGGCAGGACGACCCGTCGACCGGCTCGATCAACACCGATCTGGAGGCGGTGCTGGGCAAGTCCGGCCAGGCCAAGATCTGGGTCACCACGTCGAACTGGAAGACCAAGAAGGAGGCCACGGCCGACGAGCCGCGGCTGTCCGAATTCGCCGCCTTCAAGGCGGGCCAGGTCTGGGCGCCGAGCAAGCAACTGAACGCGGCCGGCGGCAACAACTACTTCGAGCTAGGAGTCCTCCGCCCCGACCTCACCCTGGCCGACCTGGTCGCCATCACCCACCCCGACCTCCTCCCCGACCACACCTTCACCTTCTACCAAAAGCTCCCATGACCCCCGCCCCTCCCCATTCCGCCGACCCGTCACATCCGCGGCCGTTTTTGCGGCGTGTCGCAGCGGATGTGACGTCTCGGCGCTTCTCGGCGGTACGGCTGGGGATGCCTGGCCGTCTTCCGGGACGGTCCCGACCCCTCACCGGGAATGGCCCGCACAGTCAGCAGCGCCGACTCCGTGGAATGCGACAGCTCCACCGAACCGACGACCCGTCGACCGTTCTCCCCTCCCACTGACCCCGCCATGACCACCCCCACTCCCGCCGACCCGTCACATCCGCTGCGACACGCCGCAGAAACGGCCGCGGATGTGACGGGTCGGCGGGGTTTGGGTGGGCGGGTTTGGGGGAGGCCGTGGGTGGTGATCTTGGTGTTGTTGGTGGGGGCGGTGTTGGTGGTCGCGGTGGCGGCGGCGATCGGGTCGGCGAACATCCCGGTGCCGTCGGTGATCAGGTTCCTGTTCACCGGGGATGCAGGTGATCCCGGCTGGACGACGTTGCTGGACCGGGTCCGGTTGCCGCGAGTGGGTACGGCGGCGGCGGCCGGGGCCGGGCTGGCGTTGACCGGGCTGGTGATGCAGACCCTGTTCGCGAATCCGCTGGCCGATCCGTACGTGCTGGGCATCTCCTCCGGCGCCAGCCTCGGCGTCGCCCTGGTCACCCTGGGCGGCGGCACGCTCGGCGCCGGGTTCGTCGCGATCACCGGCGCCGGCCGGGTCGGCGTGGTGGCCGCGGCGGCGGTCGGGGCGCTCGCCGTACTGTTGCTGATCTTGTTGTTCGGCCGCTGGATCTCCTCGGTCGTGACGTTGTTGATCATCGGCGTGATGGTGTCGTCCGCCGTCGGCGCGGTCACCTCGCTGCTGCTGGCCTTCGCCGAGCCGGCCCGACTGCAACAGTTCATCAGCTGGGGGCTCGGCTCGTTCAGCGGGGTGCCGCGCGGCGACATGATCTTCCTGGTGATCATCATTGCCGTCGCCGGGGCGGCCACTCTACTGCTGAGCCAGAGCCTGAACGCGATGCTGCTCGGCGAGCGCTACGCCCGGACGATGGGCGTCCGGGTCCGGCTGGTCCGCTACGTCGCGATCAGCGCGACCGCGATCATCGCCGGCACGGTGACCGCCTACTGCGGACCGATCGCCTTCCTCGGCATCGCGGTGCCGCACCTGGCCCGGCTGCTGATCGGCACCTCCGATCACCGGGTGCTGCTGCCTGCGTCGCTGCTACTCGGCGTGATCATCTCCGTCGGCTGCTCCATGATCACCCAGGCGCCGCCGGGCGACCTGGTGCTGCCGGTGAACGTGGTCTCGGCCCTGGTCGGGGTGCCGGTGGTGCTGGTCGTCCTGCTCCGGTCCCGACGGTTGTCGGCGGGGGCGGTCTGATGGATCGCTCGGGCCCGGTGGATCGGGAGTTGCGACTCGGCGGCGTTGCCGTCGGCTACCGGCGGCACGGCTTCCTGGACCGGATCGGACCGCGGCTGCCCGGCCGCCCGGGCGGTCCAGCCGTCGTGGCCGACGGGATCGACGTGACGGCCCGGTCCGGCACCGTCACCGCGCTGCTCGGGCCCAACGGCGCCGGCAAGTCCACACTGCTCCGCTCGGTGGTCGGGCTGCAACCGCTGCTGGCCGGCATCGCGACCCTGGACGAGCAGCCGATCGAGCGGATGCCGCCGCCGGTCCGAGCCCGCCGGGTCGCCGTCGTGCTCACCGATCGGGTCGACGCCGGCCTGTTGACCGCCCGCGAGGTGGCCCAGCTCGGCCGCTATCCGCATTCCCGGCTGACCGGCTGGCTGACCGGCCGGGAGCGGACCATCGTCGACCAGGTGCTGGCCCGGTTGCAGGCCCAGACCTGGGCCCATCGCCGGTTCGCCGAGCTGTCCGACGGCCAGCAGCAGCGGGTCCTGCTGGCCCGGGCGTTGATCACCGAGCCGGAGTTGTTGATCTTGGACGAGCCGACCTCGTTCCTCGACGTCGGCGCCCGGGTCGAGCTGATGATCCTGCTGCACGAGTTGGCCGCCGAGCAGGGGCTGATCGTGGTCGTGTCCACCCACGAGGTCGAGCTGGCCCTGCGCACCGCCGGCCAGGCCTGGCTGATCGACGACGGTACGGTCCGCGCCGGCACCCCCACCGAACTGATCGACTCCGGCGCCATCGCCCAGGTCTTCGAAACCCCGGCCGCCCGCTTCGACCCGGAAACCCGAACCTTCACCCCTCGCTGATATCTGCCGAGTTGTCAGAAGTGAGTTGCCCCATAGCGCAACTCAGTTCTGACAACTCGGCGTTGGGTGAGGAGAAGGAGGTCAGCGGCGGGGGCGCGGGTGGTCGAGGGCGCGGGAGATGGCCATCGCCGTGGTGCGTACGGCGGGAGCGAAGTGTTGGGCCTGGGCCAGCGCGGTGGCGCCGGTGACCGAGATGGCGCCGACGACCGTACGACGACGGGCGAACACCGGCGCCGCGACACAGAACAGGCCCGGCCGGGACTCCTCGTTGTCGAAGGCGACCTTGGACTCGCGGATCGTGGCCAGCTCCCGGCGGAGCACCTCCGGCCGGGTGATCGTCTTCCTGGTCCGCGCCTCCAGGGGGCCGGCCAGCACCGAGTCGACGAAGGTCGGATCGCTGAACGCCAGGATCGCCTTGCCCAGCCCGGTCGCGTGCATCGGCGCCCGGCCGCCCGGCCGGTAGTGCGTCACTCGCAGCGCCGGGGTGGAGATCTTCTCGATGTAGATGATCTCGGTGCCCTCGCGGACGGCGAAGTTGCAGGTCAGGTGGGTGACCTCGTTCAGGTTGTGCGCGTACGGAATGCTCAGTTCGCGCAGTTTGGCGTGGGTCGGCACCAGGTGCCCCAGCTCGAACAGTCGGACCCCGAGCCGCATCCCGCGCAGCCCCCGTTCCAGTGCACCCCACCGTTGCAGGTCGCCGACCAGCCGATGCGTGGTCGACTTCGGGATACCCGAGCGCCGGGCCATCTCACTGATGCTCAACTCGACATCGTGCTCCGAGAACAGATCGAGCAGTGCCAGGCCACGGGACAGTGACGACGGCGACGGGGAGGACGAAGTGTCCTCGTCCTGGCTAGCGGGACGCAGCATGGTCCGTTCCTCCCCCTGACGACAAGAATCCAGGTGTCGGGTCGCCGGAGGCCGAGTGACTTCGATCTCGCTCGGCTGCCCACCCCCGACGAAAACGTAGTATCCGCTCGATTTCCGCTTCGCGCAATCGCTCAGCCACGTTTCGGAATCTGAGCGCTCGCGCAGGCGAGACAAGGAGCCCCGTGCGTCACCTGCTCGTCACCGCTGTCGAGATCCACCTGGTTTCCGGGCCGAGCCCGGAGCCGCCGCCGGGCGGGCGGCAACGTCAGGTCAACGCCGCCGCGGTCTATCCCGACCGCCGACCGCCTCGGCAGACCCCGGTGCCGCCGGCCAGACCCGGCACGGCCGAGTCCCGCTACCTCCGGATTGGCACCGATGCCGGCGTGGACGGGTTTTACGGCCCGATCGACGCCGAGGTGAGCTGGCCGCTGCTGCAGCAGCTGCGCGACGTCGTCCTCGGCCAGGACGCGCTGGCCTCGTCGATCGTCTGGGACAAGCTGGAGCGCTCCAACCGGCACGCTCGGCACGGCGCCCTGAAGATGGCGATCAGCGCGATCGACAACGCCCTCTGGGATCTCCGCGGCAAGGTCTTCGACGCGCCGGTCTGGCAACTGCTGGGCGGCCCGGCCCGGGCCCGGATCCCGGCGTACGCCAGCACGCTCGGCACCTCGCTCGACCTCGACGTGGTCCGGCAGACCGCGCAGGGACTTCGGGACGAGGGCTTCGCCGGGCAGAAGTGGTTCTTCGGCGACGGGCCGGCCGACGGGGCCGAAGGCCTGGCCAACAACGTGGCGCTGGCCCGCACCGTCCGGGAGGCGGTCGGCGACGAGCCGGACATCATGTTCGACGCGCTCGGCGGCTTCGATCTCACCCACGCCCGGGCCTGGGCGCAGCGGGTCGAGGAGTTGCGGCCACGCTGGCTCGAGGAGCCGTTCCCGCCCAACCGGCTGCCGGCCTTCGCCGAACTGCGGGCGGCGACCACGGTGCCGCTGGCCACCGGTGAGCACCTGTACGACCGGGCCGACGTGCTGCCGTACCTGCGTGACGGGATCCTGGCCGCCGTCCAGGCCGACCCGGAATGGTGCGGCGGTGTCACCGAGCTGGTCCGGATCTGTGCCCTGGCCGAGACATTCGGGGTGCCGGTGATCCCGCACGGGCACGGCCTGCACTCGGCCCTGCACGTGATCGCCAGCCAGTCGCCGGCGGTCTGCCCGATGGCGGAATACCTGGTCCGGATCATGCCGAACCGGCATCATTTCGAGCTCGACCCGCCCGCCCCGGTCGGCGGCTCGTTCGAGTTGCCCACCGAACCCGGCTTCGGGATCACGCTGGACGAGTCCAAGATCGACTCCCACACGGTGCTGAACTTCAACTGATCAAGGAAGATGGTCCGCATGAGCCTCTCCGTCCTGTTCCTCGGTGGCACCGGCACGATCAGCAGTTGGTGCGCCCGCCGCGCGGTCGACGCCGGCATCGCGCTGACCGTGCTCAACCGCGGCACCACCACCAGCCGCGCCCTGCCGGACGGGATCGAGGTGTTGCGCGGCGACGCCCGGGATCCCGAGTCGGTGCGCGCCGCGATCGGTGATCGCCGATTCGACGTCGTGGTCGACTTCGTCGCGTTCCTGCCCGAACACGTCGCCGCCGACATCGAGGTGTTCAGCGGCCGGATCGGTCAGTACGTCTTCATCAGCTCGGCCTCGGCGTACCAGAAGCCGGTCGGCAACCTGCCGATCACCGAGTCGACGCCGCTGTACAACCCGTTCTGGCAGTACTCGCGGGACAAGATCGCCTGCGAGGACCTGCTGCTCAACGCCTACCGCAACGACGACTTCCCGATCACCATCGTCCGGCCGTCGCACACCTACGACGACCTGCGGACTCCCTTGCTGGGTGGGCATGGCGATATCGACCGGATGCGGGCCGGCAAGCCGGTGCTGGTGCACGGCGACGGCACCTCGCTCTGGACGCTGACCCACAGTTCCGACTTCGCGATCGCGTTCACCGGCCTGCTCGGTGATCAACGGACCATCGGCGAGAGCTACACGATCACCTCGGACCAGGCGCTGACCTGGGATCAGGTCTATCGGGCGATCGGCGCCGCCGCCGGCGTCCGGCAGCCGGAGCTGGTGCATGTCAGCTCGGAGACGATCGCGCGGTTCGTGCCCAGCCTCGGCCCGGGCCTGGTCGGCGACAAGGCGCATTCGGTCGTCTTCGACAACAGCAAGGTGAAGGCGATCGTGCCGCACTACGTCTGCCGGGTGCCGTACGCCGAGGGCGCCCGCCGGATCGTCGCCGCCTACGACGCCGAACCCGCACTGGCCAAGCCGAACCAGGAACTGGAGCAGGCCTACGACGCGTTGATCAACTTCGGCAGCAGCACGCCCTGAGCTGCTTCGTTCCCTGAACCTGTCGAAGGGCAAGCCCGTTGATCACCCTGCCCTTCGACGGGCTCAGGGAGCGTTGGGTCTCGGCTCAGGGAACGGACAGTCAGTCGAAGTTGATCGACTCGGTGCGTTCCCGCTTGATCTCGAAGAAGTACGGGAACGAGGCCAGGGTGACCGAGGCGTCCCACAGCTTGCCGGCCTCCTCGCCGCGCGGGATCCGGGTGATCACCGGGCCGAAGAACGCGACGCCGTTGACATGGATCGTCGGCGTGCCGACGCCCTTGCCGACCTTGTCCATCCCCTCGTGGTGGCTGACCCGGATCTCCTTGTCGTACTCGGTCGAGCTCGCCGCTTCGGCCAGCTCGGCCGGCAGCCCGACCTCGGCCAGCGACTCGGCGATCACCGACTCGATGTCCTTGTTCTGCTGCTTGTGGATCCGGGTGCCGTACGCGGTGTAGAGCGGGCTGAGGATCTCCTCGCCCTTGAGCCGGGCGGCGGCGATGGCCACCCGCTGGTAGGACCAGCCGCGTTGCACACCCTGGCGGTAGTCCTCGGAGACCTCGGTGTCCTCGTTCAGGACGGCCAGGCTCATCACGTGGAAGTGGGTCTCGATGTCGCGGACCTTCTCGACCTCGAGGATCCAGCGGGAGGTGACCCAGCAGAACGGACAGAGTGGGTCGAACCAGAAGTCGGCACGGTCGCGCGAAACAGTGTCACTCAGCGTGGTATCAGTCACGTACAACGGCAACCAGACAGCGCCGGGGCCTATTCCCGTCCGCTCCCCCTCCCTTCGGGTTCGCCTAGGCTGGCCCGGTGATCCCGAGCTCGACGTACCGCCTGCAGATCCGGCCCGGCTTCACCCTCCAGGAGGCGGCCCGGCTGATCGACTATCTGGCCGAGCTCGGCGTCGGGGCGGTCTACCTCTCGCCGCTGTTGCAGTCCACGACCGGTTCCGATCATGGCTACGACACCACTGACCCGACCCGGATCGATCCGGCCCGCGGCGGCGAGGACGGCTGGCAGGCCCTGCTGGCCGCGGCCCGGCGGCGCGGCCTCGGCGTCGTGCTGGACATCGTGCCGAACCACCTCGGGATCGCCGTCCCGCACGAGAATCCGGCCTGGTGGGACGTGCTCGCCCACGGCCGGTCGTCGGCCTATGCAGGCTGGTTCGACGTCGACTGGGCCGCCGGGCCGATCATCCTGCCGGTGCTCGGCGACTCCGGTGAGCTCGAGCTGGTCGACGGCGAGTTGCGCTACTACGATCACCGCTTCCCCTTGGCCCCGGACAGCTGGCACGAGGGCGACGACCCGGCCGCGGTCCATGATCGACAGCACTACCGGCTGGTGCACTGGTCCCGCGGCGATCATGAACTGACCTATCGGCGATTCTTCACGATCACCACCCTGGCCGGTGTCCGGGTCGAGGACGAGGAGATCTTCCGGGCCACCCACGCCCGGGTCGCCGGCTGGATCGCCGAGGGCATCGACGGGCTGCGGATCGATCACCCGGACGGGCTGGCCGACCCGACCGGCTATCTCGAGCGGCTCCGCCGGCTGGCGCCGGAGGCGTGGATCGTGGTGGAGAAGATCCTGGAGCCCGGCGAAGAACTTCCCGCCGAGTGGCCGGTCGCCGGCAGCACCGGCTACGACGCCCTGGCCGAGGTCGGCCAGGTGCTGCTGGACCATGATCAGGAACGCTGGCTGACCAAACTGTACGCGCGGCTGACCGGCGACCGGTCGACGATGGCCGAGCAGGTCGAGCTGGGCAAGCGGATGGTGGCGGACACCCTCTTCGTGGCCGAACGGCGACGGCTGGAGCGGCTGGCGCCGACGGTCGACCGGGCCGGCGAGGCACTGGCCGAGATCGCGATCGGCTATGACGTCTACCGGTCCTACCTGCCGATCGGCGTCGACCGGCTCGATCACGCCGTGCTGATCGCCGCCCGGCGGCGACCGGAGTTGGCCCGAACCCTGGCGGCGCTGCTGCCGCGGCTGCGGGATCCCGACGACGAACTGTCGATCCGGCTGCAGCAGCTGAGCGGGGCCGTCACGGCCAAGGGTGTCGAGGACACCGCCTACTACCGCTACAGCCGGTTCGTCGGCGGCAACGAGGTCGGCGGCGACCCGGCCACGATCGGCCGCGGCATCGTGGAGTTCCACACCGCGCAGCAACGCCGGCAGGAGCGCGCGCCGCAGGCGATGACGGCGCTGTCCACCCACGACACCAAGCGCGGCGAGGACGTCCGGGCCCGGCTGGCGGTGCTGCCCGAGCTGGGTGATCACTGGGCGGAGTTCGCCGCGGCCTTCCTCGAATCGGCCGGATCGGACAACCGCCGGTTCGGCTACCTGATCGCACAGACCTTGGCCGGGACCGGCCCGATCGACCGCGACCGGCTGTATGCCTATGCGCAGAAGGCGATGCGGGAAGCGGCCGAGGAGACCGGCTGGACCCGGGTCGACGAGGCCCACGAACGCCGGGTCCGGGAGGCGATCGACCGGGCCTACGACGACCCCGGGCTGCGGGCGGCCTGGGACCGGCTGGACACCATGATCACCGCGCCCGGCCGGTCGAATGCGCTGGCCGCGAAGCTGATCCAGCTGACCATGCCGGGCGTCCCGGATGTCTACCAGGGCACCGAACTGTGGCTGGACTCACTGGTCGACCCCGACAACCGGCGCCCGGTCGATTTCGCCGAGCGCGCCCGGCTGCTGGCCGAACTCGATCAAGCTCCGTCGATCGACGACAGCGGGGCGGCCAAGCTCTGGCTGACCCGGGCGGCGCTCACCCTGCGCCGGGATTCACCGGAACTGTTCACCGGCTACCGGCCGGTGTTCGCCGACGGCCCGGCGGCCTGGCACCTGATCGCCTTCGACCGCGGCGGAGCGATCACCCTGGCCACCCGGCTCCCGGTCAGCCTGGCCGAACTCGGCGGCTGGGCCGGCACGTCGGTCGAGCTGCCGACAGCGGCCACGGACCGGCTCACCGGCCGGGACTTCCCCGCCGGCCGTACCGATCTGGCGGAGCTGCTGGCGAGCTACCCGGTCGCCCTGCTGGTCCCCTGACCCGAGTTGCGGCGAGGTCACCGGGAGACCACATGCGGAGGGTGGCGTGTTCGTTCCCTGAGCTTGTCGAAGGGCAGGAGCGATCGCGGCTTTCCGGTGATCAACTCGAGTGACACGGGCTTGCCCTTCGACAGGCTCAGGGAACGTAACTCAAACCTCCACCTCTGACCGGCGCCGGTTACTCCGACCGGGCCCACCGCCGACGCGGCGGAAGGGACATCCCTAGGGCGGATACGCCGGGTGGCTCCATCGTCGTGGGGCGCAGTCAGCGAAAGAGTGGAGTTGTCCTTACTCGTCGCAGACAAGGCAGGTCCAGGTATGGCTCCAGTAGTTCTCCGGCGAGGTGTCGCCGTGTTGTCCGCCGTCGTGGCGATCATGATCGCCGCGATCATGATCGTTCCGGGTACGGTCGTGGCGCAGGCCCGGGAGCGGCCGGGCGATCGCGGCGAGCTCGTCCTCGCGAGCAAGATCGCGAGTCTCGACCGGGGCGAGGTTGTCGCCCGGTTGATCAAGCAGGGGCTGGACACCGGCCGCGTTCGACATGGTCTCACGGCCTATCGGGTCGCCTACCGGACGATCGATCCGGAAGGGCGGCCGACCGTGGCCAGCCAGCTCGTCGCGTTGCCGGACACCAAGAAGCGACTGCTGCCGACGGCGTCGTATCTGCACGGCACCATCGTGGGTCGGGAGGAGGTGGCGACGCTGCGGGACGGGCTGGACCGGGCCGTGAGCTATCAACTCGCCGCGGCCGGGTATGCGGTGTCCGGGCCGGACTACCTCGGGCTCGGGTTGGGCAGCGGTCAGCATCCGTACGGCAACGGCGAATCCGCCGCGTCGGCCGGGCTGGACGGGCTGCGGGCGACTCGTGAGCTTGCTCGACGGCTGGGGCACAGCCTGGATCCGGACGTGATGATCACCGGGTTCTCGCAGGGCGGGCATTCGACCATGGCACTCAGCCAGTTGCTGCAACAGGGAGCCGATCCGCGGTTCCGGGTCGGCGCCCTGGCTCCGGTCAGCGGGCCGTTCGACATCAGCGGGCTGATCCACGACCTGATCACCGAGGACCTGGCGAATCGGACTCCCTACCTGGCCTACGTGACCATCTCCTGGCAGCACCTGCATCACCTCTATGACGATCCGAGCGAGGTGTTCCTGGCGCCGTACGACTCGATGATCGAGGACCTGTTCGATCACACCCACCCGGCCCAGGAAGTGCTGCCCGCGCTGCCGAATAATCCGGAGCAGCTGTTCACGTCGACCTACCTGGAGCGGCTGGCCCAGCCGACCGGTGCGTTGGCCCAGGCGATCAAGGAGGAGGCGGCGGTCTGCGACTGGCGGCCGCGGCAGCAGGTCCGGCTCTACGTGGCCGACGGCGACCGGGATGTGCCGCCGGACAACGCGGCCTTCTGCGCCGCGGCGGTTCGTGATCATGGCGGCACCGCCGAGGTGGTCCGGGTCGGCGATGTCGATCACTCGGGATCGATCCTGCGGGCGATGCCGCTGGTGCTGGAGCAGTTCGACCAGGCGTCTCGCTGAGCCTGGATCCGATGATCAGAACGAGGGCGTGAGGCCCTCGGCTCGGACCGTCCAGTCCGCCGGGAAGCCGGGAGCCGGGCGGTCCGGGGCGCCGGGCCAGCCGCCGGCCATCAGGGCGACGGCCGCCAGCAGGCCGCCGTTGCCCGGCAGGTAGAGCGGCAGCGAGTCGGTCTGTCGGTTGTGCCCGCTGGGCAGTGCCTCGTTCTTGTGCCGATCGGCGAGCAGTCCGGCGACAGCGTCCTCCGGCCGGCCCAGCCGGGCCGCGCACATCGCGATCACCGGGTAGTCCCAGCCCCAGGTGCTGGACCAGTCCCAGTCGGCGAGCACGTCCTCCAGGGTGGCCGCCATCACCACCGGATCGATCTTGGTCGTCTGCGGCAGCACGCCCAGCGCGCAGAGCATCGACGGGTGATCGGTCCGGATCGTGTACGGCTCGACCTGGATCGCCGGATACCTGCCGTCCCGGGGTAGCGGCGCGATGATCTTGTCGGCGACCTCGCGCCACCGGTCCGGCACGGGCAGCTCGAGCCGCTCCCGCCAGCGGCACGCGACGTCGAGGGCCCAGTGCCAGTAGACGAGCTCGTAGGTCGGGTTCCACAGCCGGGCGCGGATCCCGCCGTAGCTCTCCTGGGCCGGGATCAGTGGCGGTCCGAGCTCATACCCGCGGTCGGTCGGCACCGCGAGGTCGGCCATGAACTCGGCGCTGGCGAAGACGAGGTCGGCGAACTCGGTCAGCACCGCCTGTCGGTCGGGGTCGGCCCGGGTTGCGGCATAGGCCAGCTCGGCGAGGTGGATCGGATGCGGCTGCTGCCAGATCAGGAACGGCCCGATCGAGCTCGGCGCCTCGCGGCCGTCCGGCCCGACCTGCTTGGGCCAACGGGCGCCGGCGTAGCCCTGCACGGCGGCCAGATCGCGCGCCACCGGTAGCGCGCCGTGATACCAGCGGAGGCTGCGCAGCAACAGGTCCGGCCGGCCCCAGAGCGGGAAGTGGGCGCTGTGCCACCAGTGCATCTCGAGGTGGAACTTGCCCCGCCAGGAGTTGCAGATCAGTCCGGTCTCGGCCGGTGGCAGCGAGCCCGCGGCGATCGCGGTCAGATACTGGGAGAGCACGGTGCGCCGCTCGATCTCGGTCGCCCGCGGGTCATCGGTGCCGGACAGCTCGATCGCGCCGCCCGAGCGCCAGAAGGCGGCCCAGGACTCGGCGGCACGTTCGGCGACGTCGGCGAACCCCGGCACCGGTCCGGCCGTCGGGCCCGGCGCGAACCAGGCCCGCAGCTCCAGCGTCGCGGAATGATCATGGTCCAGCTGCAGCTGGTGTGGACCGGTCGGGCGCAGCTGCGCCGCCGTCGCGGTGGCCAGCCGGACCCGGTAGTCGGTCTCGTCGACCTGGCGCCGGACGGTCCAGCCGCCGTCCTCGGTGATCAGCTCGGAGCGGTGCCGGTCGGGCGCGTCCCAGTCGGCGGAGCGATGCCAGTCCTCGCTGCCGTACGGGAAGCGCAGCCGGACCGCGAGCAGCCCGGCGGCCAGCGCGGTGGACTCGATCCGGAATGCGACCAGGTCCCGGTCCGGATCGCAGACGGTGATCACCGACACCGGGTGGCCGGCCACGGTGAAGCTGCTGCGCAGTTCGCCGCGCCACAGGTCCAGTATCTGCTCGGCGTCCTCGAGTTCGGCCGGCTGCAGTTGCGACCCGGCCGGGTCGCGATCCGTCCGGACCAGGCCGATCAGGCCGAGGTGCAGCCGGTGTGGGTTGGCCCGCAGCCAGAGATCCCGGTCGTTGGTGCCGCGCTCGGTGCCACCCTGCACGGCCCCGCTCTGATCGACGTAGCGGACCGGGCCGCGGGATGTCTGGTAGTTGATCATCGCGTCGGCGATCCGGTACGGCTCCGTGGCCGGAGTCTCATGCCAGCCCCAGTGACTCATCGTGCCCAGCAGGGTCCCGTCCGGTGCAGCCGGATCCCGGGGTCCGACCGGGTAGTGGTCGGGGAAGCTCTGCAGCCCGGTGAGGTCGGCGGTGTAGCAGAACTCGCCGTTGCCCACCGTCAGCGGAGACCGCGGGTCCGCCGTCCGCAGCACCACCCGGTGCCGACGCACCAGGGCCTGCCGATCGATCGGCTGGTCGACCACGTGTCTCCTGCCTCGCTTAGAAATCGCTTTCTTCTCAGACTTCCGCAGTAATGATCAAGGTGTCAACCCGCAGTCCCAACCTCCGAAGCCGAGTCGAACGATCTCTTGACCGTCGATCAGCCACCACCTACGATGACCTGCAACCAGTGGGTAACCGTTTTCTGATCATGGTCGACGACGACAGTGTGGAACTCGGATGCGAACACCCTGGTCCCGGCGCAAGCGTGCGATCATCGCCGCGGCGCTCGCCCTCGGACCCGCGCTGACCGGCGCTGCGGTGCCCGCCGGCCCGGCCACGGCGGCGGCCGAGCGGCGTGATCGCGCTCTCCGGGGCGAGGGCTTCGGCGCCTGCGCCAGCGGTGGCCGCGGCGGCGCGGTCTATCACGTCAGCACCCTGGCCGACTCGGGCCAGGGATCGTTCCGGGACGCGGTCAGCCAACCGCACCGGACATGGCGCAGGGCCTGGCGACCCACTCCGCCGGCAGCCTGATGGAGACGGCCGGCGGGATCAGCCTGCTGCGCAACCTGTATCTGGACAACGACATCCGCAACGCCAAGGTCAAGGGCGTCAACCATTGGTAACGGTGCAGTGTTCGCTGTCTGCGGTATTCGTTGTCGAACCTGCGCAGAGTCAATCGTTGCTAGTCAAGGCTCACCGCTGCCTGATCAGATCGGGCATCTGTTCTGGTCTTGTCTACCTCCGAGGAATTCACGTGCACCGCTCCGGGGCGAGGCAGGTGATCAACAGTCTCCGCAGACAGAGTTCACAACTTGCGGGAACTACAGCTACCCGGGGCCGCAGCCAGCCACGAGGCGAGTGGCACGACCGCGAAGGGTCCGGTCGAGCTGGTGGCGCTGCCATATCCGTCTGGGCCGATCGCATCCTCAACCTATGCGGGACTGGAGTCCCATCCACGAAAGAGAACCGGGAGGTCAGCCCGCAGAACCCGGGCTCACCGCCGCAGACAGGATCCGTGGTCTCACACCCTCTGATCCGGAATCACCGGTTTGAGGAGGTGGCGGCCAGCCGTAGCGGATCCTCGGCAACGGCCGCGACGCCGAGCAGGTAGGCGCCGATACCGGTCGCGTCGTCGCCGAGTCCGGTGGTGGTTAGGACCTCGTCGATGTCGGGAACGTGCGGCGCGGCCGCGCGGAGAAAGGCCTCGACGAATCGATCCCCCAACTGCAGCGGGTAACCGCCGATGGTGAAGCGGGAGGGCCGCAAGATCGTGATCATGCCGGCTGCGGCCTGGGCCACCCGGGCGGCCAGTTCCTCGATCGCCGCTGCGGCCGCCACGTTGCCCTGGTCGGCGCTGCGGGCCAGGTCGCGGCTGAACTCCCGCATGGCCCATAGACCCGTTCCGCTTCGTACGCCGCTCGGTTCAGCCAGGTCGACGAAGGCGTCGAAGCCCACCATGAGGTTGAGGCAGCCGCGGCCGCCGCAGGTACAGGTCGGACCGTTGCGGTCAAGCGGGAGATGGGCAATGCCTCCGGGTGTGCCGTACTCTTCGGCCGACCGCCGTCGGCGCGCCCAACCCGCGCCGGCGCCAATCCCGATCTGCAGGTGCAGCAGGTCGCGGGTTCCGGGGTCGGCCGACACCTCGCGCCAGTTGGCCAACGCGGCACAGTTGGCGACGTTGGACAGCCGAACCGGAATTGTCCGCTCGCCCAGGGCCGTCCGGACCAGCTGCGGCACCTCAAGGCTGTGCCAGTCGGCACCGGACGGGCCTACGACCACCTCGCCGCGTCGGTCCACCTGGCCACCGACGGCGACCCCGACCCCAGCGACCCGACGGCCGATCGTGCCGCCGAAGTCACCGACCGCAGCGGCCAGGGTCACCAGCAGGTCGTCCGGCGAGGAGGTCGACTGCAGCACCGTGGACTCGGCAAGCAGTCCGCCGGTCAGATCTCGGGCCTGCAGGGTGATCCGGTCGATCCGCAGATCGATCCCGAGGAAGGCGTAGGAGTCTGCTCGCGGCACCAGCCGAGTCGCTGGGCGACCCCGCCCGCTGATCGGCCCGGTGCCGGTCTCGGCGACGTACCCCGCGTCGATCAGATCGCCGACGATCCGGGCCACGGCCGGCTTGGAGAGCCGCATGCTCCGGGCCAGCTCAGCGCGGGAGGCCTGCCCGCGGTCCCAGATCGTGGTAAACGCCAGCGACAGGTTGTGGCGCCGCATCTCGGCCTGCGACACCGCAACCTCCTCGGTGTCTTCGTTCATCCGTTCACCCATCTCCGAAGTTTCGCAGTCTCCCTTGACAGTGCCCGCACAGATATAGTTACATCACTTTACTTAAAACTATTCGCTTGTCCAGGCTGTCATCGGCCCGGCTGGGATGGAAGAGGTCGCTCCTCGTCCAGCAGCCCGATCCGTACGACCACGTGGGAGAGGACAATGTCATGGCTGACCTGACCCGACGAACAGTGCTCCAGGGTGCCGGCGTCACCGGCCTCGCGGCCGCAATCTCCGCCCTAGGGCCGGCAGCGGCGGCCGCTGCCGGCCTGGGAGCGATCGAACGAGTGAACGTCTTCCATCGCGGCCAGGATGGGTATCACGAGTTCCGGCCGCCAACTCTGGTCCGAGCCACGGACGGCACGTTGCTCGCGTTCGCTGGCGGCCTGGTCGGCTCCGGTGGCGATTTCGGCCACCATGACACGGTCCTGAAGCGGTCGCACGACGGCGGGCGGACGTGGCAGCCGCTGCAGGTCATCGCCACCGATCCGCCCAACAAGCTTGCGCGCTGCCCGGTCGTCGACGCCGAGTCCGGCCGGATCCACCTGATGATCATCCGCACCGCCGGTTACGTCACCGGCGGCGATCTCAGCGGCGGCAAGATCCCGCCGCAGGATCAGCCGCGCCCGTTCTACATGTACAGCGACGACCACGGTGCAACCTGGTCGGACTGGCGGGAGCGTGAACTCACCGACGTGCTGAAGGTGCCCGAGATGAGGCACTACGTGATCGGTCCGAGCGCTGGCCTGCAACTCACGACCGGGCCGTACCTCGGTCGGCTGGTGCTGCCGGGCAACCACAACTTCCTCCCTGTCCCCGGCGAACGTGGCCTGCACACCGCCTACAGCGACGACAACGGCGAGACCTGGCACCTCGGTGGGCCGATCGGCGCGTACACGCGGCCGGACATCATCGTGGACGAGACCGCCCTCGTCGAGCGCTCCGACGGCACCCTCTACGTCAATACCCGCGACCAGTTCGGCACCGCCTCAGGTAACCGGGCGGCGACGACGAGTTCGGACGGAGGCGTCACGTTGGACGCCCCGTTCGAGATCGCCGACGACCTGATCACACCGATCGTCAGTTGCGCGATGACGGCGGTGCCGGGGCGCCGGGGGCGGCCGCGTCAGATCGTCTTCACCGGGCCACAACATCCGACCGCCCGTGAGCAGTTGACGATCCGGACCAGCCTGGATGACGGGGGGACCTGGCGACAGGGCCCGCTGCTGCACGACGGGCCCGCCAGCTACTCCTGCCCGATCGTCTTCACCGACGACCACCGCGGCGACATGCTCGGGGTTCTGTTCGAGAACGGGCCGCGGGTCAGCCCGGACGGTCGGATCTCCTACCGGTACGCGTTGGACTTCGTCCGGGTGCCACTGTCGCTGCTGAACGCCCCGCTGCCGAGCCCGACCACGAGCCCCGACGTCTCAGGTCACGGTCGGCACGCGGTAATCGGCGGGCAGCCGAAGCGTATCGCGGGCAGGTTCGGCCGGGCTCTGGGCCTCGCCGGCGACACCGTCGAGGTGCCGCTCACCGACGGGATCCGGGTCGGCGCCGGCCCGTTCGCGGTCGCGGCCTGGTTCCGTACCGAGGTCCAGGACGATGTGCGGCTGGTCGAAGCGTTCGCCTGGGGGTCCGGACAGCCGAACTTCCGGGTCGATCTTCGGCCGGACAGGGTGATCGGGGTCGTGGTGACCGACAACGGCTCGGCGACGGTCACGGCGTCGGCGAACGTGACTGACGGCGCGTGGCACCACGTCGTACTCACCCGGGGCGACGACGGTGGCGTCGCCCTGTACCTCGACGGGGAGTACGCCGCTGCTGGCTCCGGCGCCCTCGGATCGGTGTCCGCCGACGCGCTCGGCGGGATCCGGTTCGGCGCCCGAAACGAAAGCCTTGACGACCTGTTGATCGGCGGACTGGACGAGTGCCACTTCTTCGGTCGGGCGTTGACCGCCGACGAGGTCGGCGCGCTGCGGGCGACCAACGCCGTGCCGAGCCGGGCGGCTCTGGTCAGCCTGCCCCTGGACCAGCTGACCGGTGCGTCGTGACCGAAACGACGAAACCCCAACTGAACCGCCCGAACGTGGTGCTGATCCTGGCCGACGATCTCGGCTACTCCGACCTGGGCTGCTACGGCGGTGAGATCCGTACCCCGGCGCTCGATCGGCTCGGCCGAGCCGGGGTACGGCTGACGCAGTTCCGCACGACCCCGCGGTGCTCGCCGTCGCGGGCGTCGCTGATGACCGGGCTGTTCCCGCACCAGACGGGCATCGGGGACCTCACCAGAGACGATCGGCCGTGGGGCTATCCGGGCTCGTTGACGAAGCACTGCGTCACCCTGGCCGAGGCGCTCGCCGGGGCCGGCTATGCGACCTCGCTGTCGGGCAAGTGGCACCTGTCCGGAAGTGCCTTCGAGCCTGACGGTGCGTGGCCGACCCGGCGCGGGTTCGACGAGTTCTACGGCATCATCAACGGCTCGGCCAACTACTTCGGTCCGCGTACCCTGATGCGCGGGGAGACACCGTCGGACGACCCGGCCGATCCGGACTTCTACCTGACCGACGCCATCGCCGATCAGGCCGCGGAGTTCATCACCCGTCAGGCCAGTGCCGGGCGGCCGTTCTTCTCCTATGTCGCCTTCACCGCCCCGCACTTCCCGCTCCAGGCCCCGGCGGCGGACATCGCCGGCTACGACGGGGTGTACGACGCGGGCTGGGAGGAGCTGCGCCGGGCCCGTCTGAGCCGGATGATCGACGAGGGCCTGCTGCCGGCCGACACGGAACTCGGCGACCGCGAACCCGGCCGTCCGGACTGGGATGATGACCCGAACCAGAAGTGGCAGGCCGCACGGATGCAGGTGTTCGCGGCCCAGGTCGACCGGATGGACCGTGGCATCGGCCGCATCGTGGCCGCCCTGGAGGACAGCGGGTCGCTCGACGACACGCTGGTGGTCTTCCTGTCGGACAACGGTGGCTGTGCCGAACCCGCTCCGCCGCCTCCGCCGCACGAACGCCGCACCCGGGACGGCCGCGACGTCCGGGCCGGCAACGATCCGTCCGTCGTGCCAGGCACGGAGGACACCCACACCACCTACGGGCCGGACTGGGCGGCTTTGTCGAACACGCCGTTCCGGTTGTACAAGCGGTGGGCGCACGAGGGCGGGATCGCAACTCCGTTCATCGCGCACTGGCCAGCCGGCGGTCTTGCCGACGGTACCGTCGTCGATCATCCGTACCAGGCGACCGACCTCTATCCCACCGTCCTGGCCGCCGCCGGGGTGCCGCTGCCGGACGCCCCAGGCCCCGAGGCACCCCGCCCGCAGGGCCGGGTGATGCTGCCGTCACTGCGGGCTGACACCGCCGCGCGAGTGGGGCGGCAGTTCTGGGAACACATCGGTAACTGCGCTGTCCGGGACGGCCGGTGGAAGCTGGTCCGGGTGGCCGGCGGCCTGTGGGAGCTGTACGACCTCCCGGTCGATCGCGTCGAGGCGCACGACCTGGCAGCCGCTCGCCCGGACATCGTCGCGCACCTGGCCAGGGAGTGGCAGGCCTGGGCCGACCGCGTCGGAGTGATCCCGTTCGATTCGATTGCCGAGGACTACCGGCGGAACGGACGCTATCGCAAGCTTGATCACACCGGCGACCGCTGACCTCCGGCCTGGCCTGTGGATCGCATCAGATCCCATGCAGCGCGGACGATGCTCGCAGCGTCGATGCCCGCCCATGACAGGAGTTGTGGGCCGGGGCCCGAGCCGGGGTATTCCCGCACGACGAGGTGCCGGACGCCGGCTGCGCTGAGTCCGGAGCGTGACAGGCTGGCGATGACCGCGCTACCCAGACCGCCCTCCGGGTGGTGATCCTCGGCGACGACGAGCTTGCCGCTCGTCTCCGTTGCGGCTTCGGCGATCGCGAGGTCGTCGAGCGGCTTGACGGAGTCAGCAGTCGATCACGCGGGCTGCAAGGCCCCGTTCGGCGAGCCGCTCGGCGGCGGCAAGGGCTTGGTGAACGGTGACGCCGGCACCGATCAGGGTGACCGTGTCGGGGTCGCCGGACCGCAGGGCTTCGAGCCCGCCCACGGGGAAGGCCTCGTCCGATCCGTAGAGCACGGGGTAGGCGCCGCGGGTGGTGCGCAGGTAGCTGGTCCCACGGGTCTCGGACACCACTGCGACCAGAGCGGCGGCGCTGGTGGCATCGCTCGGATAGAGCACGGTGGATCCGGATACCGACTGCATCATGGCCAGGTCCTCCAGTGCCATCTGCGGCGGCCCGTCCGGGCCGATCTCCACGCCGGCCTGGGAGCCAGACAGCCGCAGATCGACTTCGGAAATCGCGTCCATCCTGATGAAATCGTGGGCCTGGGTCAGGAACGCAGCGAAGGTTGATGCGAAGGGTTTGTAGCCGCGTACGCTCAGGCCGGTCGCGGCCGCGATCAATTGCTGCTCGGCTATAAACATCTCGAAGAACCGGTCGGGATAGGCGGTCGCGAACCTGATCGACGACGACCGCCACGGCGTGCTGGACGGTCGCGAGGTGAGCCGGACCGGCACCGACCCGCCGACTCCGGACAACCACGGTGACCAGAACGGTGACGGCTACAGCAACCTGGAGAACTACCTGCACTCACTAGTGCCCTGCGCCCGCTGAGCGATACCAGTTGTGTGGGGCGCGGAGCGGTCGGTAGACCCCGGTCGGCAGGTCGTCGGCCACCTCCAGCCGCCAGCGCAACAGTTCGGTGATCAACTCCGCCCGCTGCTCGGCACAGTCCGGGTCGTCCCAGAGATCGTCCAGCTCGGCCGGATCGCGATCCAGCCGATAGAGCTCACCGGAGCCGTCCGAGTGGAAGATCAACTTCCAGCTCCCCCGCCGCAGCATGGCCGAGGTGCCACCCTGGGTGACCGAGTTCAGCCCGTCATAGGTCGTGCCCTGGGAGTCGAAGTGCAACTCCGGCCGGGCGTCGGCCGGGTAGCGCAACCCGCCGAAACCTCCTTCGGCGTAGATGCTGTCGAACACCCCGGCGCCGTCCTCGCTGCCGGTCAGCAGCGGCCACAGGCTGCGGCCCTGGACGCCGGCCGGGATCTCCGCGCCGATCGCCTCGGTCAGCGTCGGCAGCACGTCGACCAGACTGATCAACGACGTCTCGTCGGTCCGCGCCCGGATGCCGGGTCCGGCGACGAAGAACGGGATCCGCAGCAACGCCTCGGACAGGCCGGGGCCCTTGCGCTGCAGGCCGTACTCCCCGACGAAGTCGCCATGATCGGCCAGGAACAGGTAGATCGTCCGGCCCGGTGACTCCTGTTCGACCGTGCTCACCAGCCGCCGGACCTGATCATCGATCAGCCGCAGCATGCCGCAGTACGAGGCCCGGTAGCGGCGCCACAGGTCGTCATAGCCCGGTCGCTTCTGCTCGACCAGCTTCCGCATCCAGCGGTAGGCCCAGCCCTTGGCCAGCGCGGCCTCCGGGCCTGCGGCCCGGTCCGGCACCTCCGCCGGGTCGAACAGGGAGAAGTACGGCTCCGGCACCTGATACGGGTTGTGCGGCTCGGGAAAGGACACCCAGCTCAGCTGCGGCCGGTCATGATCACGGGCGGCGAACTGGGCCAGGGCGTCGTCGACGATCCGGACCGGATACTGCACCGCCGGCGGAAACGGGGTCGGCTCCGCGGCCGGACCATGATCGATCGAGACCAGCCACTCGGTGAACGCCCGCTGCTCGTCGGTCCGGTCCGGCGCGTTGGTGTGCCCGTACGGTCCGGCCCAGTGATCGAAATCGTCCCGGCCGCGGTACATATGTGGCTTGCCGGTGAACGCGGTCTCGTACCCGGCGGCGCCGAACACATCGAGCAGGTCGTCGCCGCGGAATTCCTTGCGGTTGTTGGAGTTCTGCCGGACCCGGTGCGCCGACGGATACCGGCCGGACAGCAGGCTGATCCGGGCCGGCACGCAGGCCGGCATCGAGGTGTAGGCGCCGGTGAAGGTGGTGCCGGTCGCGGCCAGTTCGTCGCAGAACGGCATCGTGTCCAGCCCGAACCCGGTGCCGGCGGTGAAGCCGGCCCGCTGCTGGTCCGTCATGATGATCATGACGTTCGGACGGTTGTCGGTCCGGCGGTCGGTCATCGGAGGGTGAAGGTGAGCAGGGTGATCGAGTGTGCCGGCAGGCTGACCCGACCGTCGGCCAGGGTGAGCTGCCGCGGTTCGGACAACGCCACGGGCTCCGGCCCGTCGATCGTGTTGACCGCGAACAGGTCGGAGCCGCCGGCGCCGATGGTCCGGCTCTCGGCGACGGCGGGCACCGAACCGGTCAGGCCGTCGAAGGCCAGACCGGCAACGATATCGGTGTCGGCCGACCGGTTGATCATCGCGACCGTCAACCGTCCGTCCTCGGTCAGCGCGGACGAGACATCCAGGTCCGGCACCGCCCGCGGCATCGTCCAGTAGTCGCCGTCCGGCCGCCGATGGGCGTCGGTCAGCCGGGCGTCGGTCCAGGTCGCGGCGCAGCGGGCCCGGGCCGGCGTCGGACGGCTGCCGAAGTGGTTCTGGTAGAGATCCCAGACGTGGTACGTCGCCGTCCGCACCAGCCCGTTCGGTCGCACGTTGATCAACCCGTTCGCGTTGATCAAATTGACCGTGTTGGCCATGGTGACCGGTGCCGGCAGCTGGGCCGCGCGATGGAAGGCGTGGAACACTCCGGCGTAGAACAGCGCGTCGGCCAACGTCCGCGAACTGTGCCGGTTGACCCGGACCGGATGATCAACTTCGGTGTCCGGCAGGTCACGCGGCCCGATGCCGCCGTCCTCCCCCGGCTGCGGGTCCGGCCAGCTCCGCGGCTCGATGTGCCGCAGGTTCCACTCGTCCATGGCGATCGCCAGCGGCCGTTCGATCCGGTGTCGCGCGGCCAGCCCGTGCAACTGCTGGGAGAACTCGACGATGGCCTGCTCGAAGAACAGGGCCTGGCCGACGACAGCCGAGAACTCGGCCGCGCTCGGGTCGATCAGGTGCCGGCTGGCACCGTACAGGTGCAACGAGAAGTAGTCGGCGACGGAGCCGAGCCCGGCGACGACCGGGTCGAGCCAGGAGTCACGTTCGTGCCCGACGGCGATGAAGCTCAGCCCGGGATCGACCAGCCGCATGAACCGGGCGTGCTCGACCGCGTCCTCGACATAGCGGTCCGGGCTGCGATGGCCCATCTGCCAACGCCCGTAGACCTCGTTGCCCAGCCCCCAGTAGCGCACCCGGTACGGATCCGGATGACCGTCGGCGGCCCGCAACCGAGTCAGTTCGGTGTCACCGCCGTAGTTGGTGTATTCGACCCAGCGGACGGCGTCGTCGACGCTGCGACAGGAATGGGCCAGGTAGGGCTCGGCGCCCACCGCCGCGGACCAGGCCAGGAACTCCGGTGTGCCGAACCGGTTGGACTCCTCGTTGCCCCAGGCCAGCTCGAGCCGGCGCGGCCGGTCGTCCCGCGGCCCGACGCCGTCGCGCCACCAGTACGCCGAGGTGAAGTTACCGCCCGGCCAGCGCAGCACCGGCACCCCGAGCCGACGGCAGGCCTCCAGCACATCGGTCCGGCAGCCCTGCAGCGGTCCCGGCTCCGTGATCGACAACGCGGAGCCCTCGTCGAAGACCCCGCCGTCGATATTGCCGTAGAAGGCCTGCTCCAGGAAGTGGCCGTAGACATTCTGGTCGACCGGTTGGTCGAGTGGCCGGGTGCCGATGTCGACGAACGCGGTATCGAGCTGGGCCTTGGCGGTCGTGGTATTGATCATGTCTCCTGGGATCGTTCTGCTGCTTCGGAATCGATCATTGTTTGACGGCCCCTGCCACGCTTTCGACGAACTGTCGTTGCAGGGCGATGAAGACGCCGATCACCGGCGCCAATGAGATCACAGCGGCAGCCGCCAGGCCCGGATAGTCGGTCCCGTACTCGCCGATGAAGGCGGTCATCCCGACCGCGAGGGTGCGCAGGTCCGGCTGGCTGAGGGTGAACACCAGCGGCAGCAGGTAGGAGTTCCAGGCCGCCAGGAACTGCAGGATGATCACCGTCGCGGTGACCGGCCAGGCCAGCGGCAGGAACACCCGGCCGAAGATCGTCAGCGGGCCGGCACCGTCGATCCGGGCGCACTCCTCCAGCTCCTTCGGCAGGCTACGGAAGTAGCCGGCATAGAGCAGCGTCGCCGCCACGTGCCCACCGGCACCGAGACCGAGGATCACACCCAGATGGGTGTTCAGCAGGCCGAGCTGGTCGGTCAGCTGGGTCACCGGGATGATCGTGTAACCCTCGGGCAGGAAAAAGGTGATCAGGAAAACCGCGATCAGGCCCTTCTTGCCGGGGAAGTCGCAGCGGCCGAGGACGTAGCCGGCCAGTGCACTGCGGATCACGATCAACACCACCGTGCCGACGGTGATCAGCACGGTGTTGATCATGTAGTCGGCGAAGCCGACCTCGGCCCAGGCCCGGGCGTAGTTCTCCCAGACCGGCTGCTCCGGCAACAACGACAGACCCTTGCCGAAGATCTCCGGCTGCCGCTTCAGCGAGGCCGAGACCAGCCAGATGAACGGATAGATCCAGATCGCGCAGAAGATCAACAATCCAGCGCCGATCAGCCAGCGACCGCGGCGGCGGTTCATGCCTGCCTCCGCCGGACGGTCCGGATCCCGGCGGCCTGGGCGACAGCCAGGATCACGGTGAGCAGCCCGAACAGTACGGCGGCGGCGGAGGCGTAGCCGAGCTGCGGCACGGTCGCCTCGTAGGCGGTGCGATAGATGAACAGCTCGATCACCTCCGAGGAGTACGCCGGCCCACCGCCGGTCAGCGTGGTGACCAGGTCGAACACGTTCAGCGCACCGATGATGTCGATCAAGGTGATGATCACCAGGAACGGCCGCAGCAGCGGCAGGGTGATGTGCCAGAACTCCCGCACGGCGCCGGCCCGGTCCACCCGAGCCGCCTCGCCCAGCTCGGGCGGGATCGTCTGCAGCGCGGCCAGCCAGTAGATCATCGTGATCCCGAGCCACTTCCAGACCCAGACGGCGACCACGGTGACCAGCGAGGTGTCGGTGTCGGCGGCGAAGTTGACCGGCGACTCGAGCAGGGCGAGCTTGATCAACGCCAGGTTGACCGGGCCGCCCGCGTCCAGGATCAGGGTGAAGACGACCCCGATGATCGCCCCGGTGGTGACCACCGGCAGGAAGATCAAGGTGCGGAAGAAGCCGCGGAACGGTGTCCGCCGGCTGTTCAGCACCAGCGCCAGCAGCAGCGCACCGCCGACCCGGAGCGGCACGCCGATGATCATGAACAGCAGCGAGTTGCGGAAGGCGCTCCAGAACAGGTCGTCGGCCAGCAGCCGTTCGAAGTTCCCCAGGCCGATGAACGTGCCGCGCAGCGCGAAGCCCGGCCAGTCCAGCAGGGCGTACCACCAGCTCGCGACCAGCGGGTAGACGGTGTAGGCGCCGTAGCCGAGCACGGTCGGCAGCAGGAAGAGGTAGATCCACCAGCTCTGCCGCAGCCGGGTCAGGAACGAGCGCCGGACCGGTCGCCCGGTGATCGGACCGGCGATCGTTCGGGTGTCGGGGAGCCGCGTCGTACCGACCGTCACTGTCGGTAGTCCTCTCCCGGCTTCCAGTCGGCGAAGACCCAGTCCTGCAGACTGACCTGGGCGCCCTTTCCGGCCGCGGTCTTGATCGCCCGCTCGCGCTCCTTGGCCATCGCGTCCGACAGCGTCCGCAGCGCGCCGGCATAGTCCCGGTTCGCGCCGGTCAGCACCGCCTGGGCGATGGTGCCGAGGTTCGGGTCGACCGGACGCATCTCCACCAGCACCTGGGCGACGGCCGGATTGCGGACCTGGGGCTGCGGCGCGAGCTTGACGTCGGTGGTCATGTGCTCGATGTTCGTCCGGTAGGCCGGATGGACGTCGGCCTCGGCGACCAGATCATCCAGGATCGGCGGCTGGTCCATCGCCGCGGCCAGCTTCTTCATGAACTCGGGATCGAGCATCGAGAACATCACGTCGGCGCCGAGCTTGGGCAGCTTGGCCTGCGCCGAAACCCAGAACGTGCCGCCGGGCGGTGCACTGTAGATCACCGGCGGCGCGCCGGCCGGCGTGGGAATCCGCCAGACGCCGACGCCCCGCTCCACCGCCTCCGGCTCCTGGACCTTCAGCCCGCCGATGAACCAGGCGCCCCAGGGGTAGACCGCCGCCTGGCCGGCCGCCCAGCGGGACCGGGCGTCGCGCGGATCCATCGATGCCGAGGCGGGATGCACCAGACGGTCGGCCTGCAGCGACACCAGGAACTCGAACGCGTCCAGGAACGGCTGATCATGGAAGACGTACTCCCCGGTCTGCGGCGAGACCGCGCCGGCGGATCCGGCCGCCATCGCGAACCGGGTGATCAACGCCTCGAGGTAGCCGGGGACCTTGCCCGGCAATACGATCGGCGACGATCCCTCGGGCAACTTCGCCTTGAGGGTGCGCAGGGCGGTGCGGAAGTCGTCCCAGCTCGCCGGCGAATCGGCCGGATCGAGCCCGGCCGCCTCGAGTTGGGCCGTGTTCAGCCAGGGCGACGCGTCGTGGGTCCGGCCGCTGAAGACCGGGAAGGAATAGATCCGGCCGTCGAACCGGTGGATCCCGTCGAGCAGTTGATCGGCGATCGGCGACCCCTCGAGATCGACGAAGTCGTCGATCGGCTGGAACCAGCCGGCACCGACCAGCGAGGCCGGGCTGCTCTCCAGGCCGGCGAGGGAGTGGACGTCCGGCGACTGCTTGCTGCGCCGGGCCAGCTGGAGCGCCTGCCCGAGGGCCGGCCCGTCCAGCTCGCGGCGCTCGACCGTGACGCCGGGATGGCTGTCGGCGTACGGCTGGAACAGGTCCTTGGTGAACAGCGCGGTCAGCGGGCGGAACTGGTCCCACCACTGGACCTTGCCGGTCGCCGCGCCACCGCCGCTCGGGCCCGGGCTCTGGGCCGGTTCGCCCGAGCCGGTGCAGCCGGACAGCAGGGATCCGGTCAACGTCGCTCCGGCCAGGCCGGCGGCGGAGCCGAGCAGTCGCCGGCGACTGAATCCCGGATTCCTGGCTGCTGGCAGTTGGCTCATCGGGGACCCCTTTGTTCGTACCGACGCCGAATGACCCCGACGGTAAGCCGGTCCCGAACTATCTGTCAATGTCCTTTACACAAATACAACTGACTTAAAACTTTTGATTGTCCTAAATGGACCGGTGCCATACAGTGAGCGCGTGCAGAACCACGACGGCGGGCATCCGATGCGCCGCGATCACGAGGAGAAGGTGATCGCCGCACTGCGCGACTTCGGGCCGCTGAGTCGCGCTGAGCTCGCCCAACGGGTGGGGATCTCCCGGACGACGATGTCGGACATCACCAGCGATCTGCTCGGCCGCGCCATGATCATCGCGTTGGACGGCGGCGAGGCCACGTCGCAGCCGACAGCCAGGCCGACGGCGGTTGGCCGGGGGCGGCCGGCCACCCGGCTGGCGCTCAATCCGCGGGCCGGCCAGTTGGTCGGCATCGACTTCGGGCACCGCCGGGTGCATGTCGTCGTGGTCGACGCGGCGCACCGGCTGGTCGCCGACGAGATCCGGCGCTACCCGAGCGAGTCGGACTGGCCGACGCGGGTCACCGAAGCGCTCGAGTTGCTGCAGCAGCTCGGCCGGCGCGACGAGGTGGAACTGGCCGGTCTGCACGGCATCGGGGTCGGTTTCCCCGGCCCGTTCTCGCCGCGGATGCCGACCTTCGACACCGAGGACCATCCGGAGACGACGCCGAGTGAGTTCGTCCGGAACCGGCTGCGGGACCAGTACCCGGTGCCGATCATGATCGACAACAACACCCGGCTGGCCGGGCTGGCCGAGGCGGTCTGGGGCGGCGCCGAGACCGATCACCTGGTCTATGTCCGGCTGTCCGACGGCATCGGCGGCGGGTTGGTGATCGGCGGCCGGCTGGTGACCGGGGCCGCGGGCTTCGCCGGCGAGCTGGGCCATGTGTCGGTCCGACTGGACGGCCCGGACTGTCGCTGCGGCAAGCGCGGCTGCCTGGAGACCATCGCCTCCGTGCCGGCGATCCTGCGCCGGTGCCAGGAACTCGGCGCTCCGGTCACCTCGCTGAGCGAGCTCCGCACTGCGGTCGAGAAGGCCGACCCGCTGGTCGATCGGGTGCTCCGGGACGCCGGTGAGGCCCTCGGCCGGGTGCTAGGCACGATGGCGGTCACCCTCAACCCGGCCGAGATCGTCGTCGGCGGCGAGCTCGTCCAGCTCGCCCCACAACTGCTGGTGCAGGCCCAGACCATGATCAACTGGGAGTTGCAGCCGGTGGCCGGCACCGAGCTGAAGCTGCGGGTCGCCACCCTGGGCGACGAGGACGGAGCTCTCGGCGCGGTCGCGGCCCTGCTGCACACCTCCCCCTTGCTCGCCAACTATCCGCGGCCCGCCGATCACTCGACCGATACGGCGGCCGATCATGATCATCAAGCCAAGGACCGGGACGCCTCGTGACGACCAACGTGCTCTTCCTGATGACCGACCAGCATCGGGTCGACACCCTGGGCTGCTACGGCAACGAGCGGATCGCCACGCCGAACCTGGACCGGCTCGCGGCGGCCGGCACCCGGTTCGACCGTTGGTACACGCCGACCGCCATCTGCACGCCGGCACGGGCCAGCCTGCTGACCGGTCAGGCGCCGTTCCGGCACCGGCTGCTGGCCAACGCCGAGCGCAATGTCGGCTATCTGGAGGATTTGCCGGCGGACACCTTCAGCTTCTCCCGGGCCCTCCGCGAGCGCGGCTACAACTGCGGCCTGATCGGCAAATGGCACACCGGCACCCGACTGACCGCGGCCGACTTCGGCTTCGACGGGCCGGAACTGCCGGGCTGGCACAACCCGGTCGATCACCCCGACTACCTGGCCTACCTGGCCGAGCGCAACCTGCCGCCGCACAAGATCACCGACGAGATGCGCGGCATGATGCCGAACGGTCGGCCGGGCAACCTGCTGGCGGCGCGGCTGCAGCAGCCGGTGGAAGCCACCTTCGAGGCCTATCTGGCGATCCGCACGATCGAGTTGTTGGAGCGCTACGCCGCTGATCATGACGCCGACGGCCGGCCGTTCTACCTGGCGCTGAACTTCTTCGGCCCGCACCTGCCGTACGTGCTGCCGGACCACTACTTCGATCTCTACGATCCGGCCGAGATCGAACTCCCGGCCTCGGCGGCGGAGACCTTCGTCGGCAAACCGCCGGTGCAGCGCAACTACAGTGCCCACTGGGCGTTCGACACGATGGCGACCGAGGACAGCCGGAAGCTGATCGCCGCGTACTGGGGCTATGTGACCATGATCGACGAGCAGCTCGGCCGGGTGCTGGACGCGGTCGACCGGCTCGGCCTGGCCGATGACACGGCGGTCTTCTTCACTGCTGATCATGGCGAGTTCACCGGGGCTCACCGGCTGCACGACAAAGGTCCGGCGATGTATGAGGACATCTACCGGACGCCCGGGTTGATCAAGATCCCGGGCGGCCCGGCGGGCCAGGTCCGGGACGAGTTCGTCAGTCTCACCGACTGCACCGCGACGATCCTCGAGCTGACCGGCTGCGACCCGGCGCCGGCGGTCGACTCCCGCAGCCTGGTGCCGCTGGTGCAGGGTGCGACTCCGGCCTGGGACGAGCACATCGTCTGCGAGTTCCACGGCCACCATTTCCCTTATCCGCAACGGATGTTGCGCACCGCGCGGTACAAGCTGGTGATCAATCCCGACTCGGTGAACGAGCTCTATGATCTCGCCACCGACCCGGACGAATTGGCCAACCGGCACGAGGATCCGGCCTTCACCGAGCTCCGGGCCGAGCTGACCGGCCGGCTCTACCGGCTGCTCCGCGACCGTGGCGACAACTTCCACCACTGGATGACCTCGATGTATCCGGTCGGCGCGGACGACGTCCGGGAGAACCCCTCGGCGAGCCGGATGGAAGCCACACCCTGAGCCGAGCACGTACGACTTGATCTTGAAGCGAGCAAAGGAGCAGCCTTCATGTCCAATACACGACGCACCGTCCTGGTCGCCGGGACGACCCTCGCCCTGGCCACCGGGCTCGGCGGAGCAACCGATGCGGGGGCCGAGCCCAGCGCCGACCACGCCGCGCCGCCGGCCGCGCGAGACCCGAAGGGAGCACTCGGCGCCAACTTCAACGAACGCCTGCCCCTGCTGGAATTCGACGAGCTGGAGCTTGGTCGGACCGACTGGGTGCGCGGCTTCTACGCGATGCCGTGGGCCGACGAGCAGGCGCCCGAGGACGATCCGGGGATTCGCAAGCTGGTGGCGGCCCGGGACCGCGGCTACGGCACCGTGCTGAGCATGAAGTTCCCGTTCCGGAGTCAGCCGTTCCCCCAGCCCGGAACGCCCGAGATGGATCGCGAGCAGGTCCGGGTGACCAAGCTGCTCACTGCGGTGATGGGCCGGGTGGACATCTTGATCATCGGCAACGAGCCGTTCATCGACAGCCGCCCCGAGGACCGCAACGAAACTCTCAACATCTTCCACGAGCACATCGCGAAACAGGTGATCGACTTCCGGCGGGACGAGTGCGGGGCAGCCTGCCCGACCCAGCTCTACATGGGGGCGTTGAACAATCTCCAGAAGCCCGAGCAGCAGACCCCGGCCACCGATCGCTGGGTCCGCTACGCGGCCAGCGAGCCGGACCTGCTCGGCGTCGACATCCATCCGCATGTGCCGTTGATCGAGGACTCCGTGCCGTTCATCGACTACGTGCTGGAACGGCTGCGGCCCGACCAGCGCTTCCTGGCCACCGAGTTCTCGCTGGTGCACCACTGGAAGGCACACCTGGCCGACGACGCCCCCGCCGGCTTCCTCGCCCGACACGGCCTGCCGGCGGGCCTGAAGGTCTGGGAGGTGATCGGGCTCGCGATCGAAGCTCCTTTCCCACAAGCGAAGTGGAACGACTTCCTCGCCTCCAGCCCGTGGTACGAGACCCGGAAGAACTACGTCTGCAACCAACTGGCCCTGTTCCGCGACACCGGCCGCTTCGCGCTCGGCACCTACGGCTACAAACAGGGCCCGGAGATGGCCGAGGACTGGGGCCCGGACAAGGCCCCGTGGCTGCTGAACAGCGTCTTCGCCCCGGAGACCGTACACCCCTGGTCCGACGGCACTACCGGCCGCGGCTACGCCTGGATCGACAACTTCCACCGCTGCGCCTGATCGAACCGAACACCCGCCGCGCACGATCCGACCCCCACCTGGCCACTTTTCTCTACCTGTGGCGAGAAACGCACCAAGGCCCCCGGTCCCGAGGCCCGAGCGGACCGGGCACGGCCAGCCGGGCATGACGAAGCCCCGGCCCGCTGATGCGGACCGGGGCTTCGTCGATGGTTCAGGTGCTGATCAGATGATCACTTGAGGATCTTCGTGACCCGGCCGGCGCCGACGGTGCGGCCACCCTCACGGATCGCGAACTTCAGCTCTTCCTCCATGGCGATCGGCTGGATCAGCTGAACGGTCATGTCGGTGTTGTCGCCCGGCATCACCATGTCGGTGCCCTCCGGCAGCTGAACGACGCCGGTGACGTCGGTCGTCCGGAAGTAGAACTGCGGGCGGTAGTTGTTGAAGAACGGAGTGTGACGGCCGCCCTCCTCCTTGCTCAGGATGTAGACCCGTGCCTCGAACTCCGTGTGCGGAGTCGTGGTGCCCGGCTTGATGATCACCATGCCGCGCTCGACGTCTTCGCGCTTGGTGCCACGAAGCAGCAGGCCGACGTTCTCGCCCGCCTGGCCCTCGTCGAGGAGCTTGCGGAACATCTCGACACCGGTGACCGTGGTGGTCTGCTTGGTCTCGCGGATGCCGATGATGTCGACGGTCTCGTTGACCTTGACGATGCCCCGCTCGATCCGGCCGGTCACGACGGTGCCACGACCGGTGATCGTGAAGACGTCCTCGACCGGCATCAGGAACGGCTTGTCGACATCACGCTCGGGCTGCGGGATGTAGTCGTCCACGGCCTGCATCAGCTCGAGGATCGACTTGGCCCACTTCTCGTCGCCGTTCAGCGCCGGGAAGGCCGCGACCTTGACAATGGGCGCGTTGTCGCCGTCGAACTCCTGGCTCTCGAGCAACTCGCGCACCTCGAGCTCAACCAGCTCGAGGATCTCCTCGTCATCGACCATGTCGCACTTGTTCAGCGCGACCACGATCGCCGGCACGCCGACCTGACGCGCGAGCAGCACGTGCTCACGGGTCTGTGGCATCGGGCCGTCGGTCGCCGCGACCACGAGGATCGCGCCGTCCATCTGGGCCGCACCGGTGATCATGTTCTTGATGTAGTCGGCGTGGCCGGGGCAGTCGACGTGGGCGTAGTGCCGAGCGTCGGTCTGGTACTCGATGTGCGTGATCGAGATGGTGATGCCCCGCTGCCGCTCTTCCGGTGCCTTGTCGATGTTCTCGAAGGCTTCGGTGTTCGGGTTCGCCACGGGGTCGTGGTCGTGGAGCACCTTCGAGATCGCCGCGGTCAACGTGGTCTTGCCGTGGTCGATATGCCCGATGGTGCCGATGTTGACGTGCGGCTTAGTCCGCTCGAACTTGGCCTTTGCCACTTTGGCTCCTTCTGGGTTTGTCGCCACGCGGTCGCGGGGCGCCTATTTTTCTTCTGGACTGCTAGGTCGGACGCAGCCCGGCCTAAGTTTTGTGGTTGTCTGCGTTCAGGTCAAACCGTTACGCAGACGGGTGTTCTGGACTTACGAGCTCACTCGCCCCGGGATTTCTGAACGATCTCTTCGGAGATCGCCTTCGGCACCTCCGCGTAGGAGTGGAATTCCATCGTGTAGCTCGCCTGGCCGGAGGTCTTCGAACGAAGATCACCGACGTAGCCGAACATCTCCGACAGCGGCACCAGCGCATCGACAACCTTGTTGCCGTGCTGGTCCTTCATCTCCTGCACCTGACCGCGGCGGGCGTTCAGGTCACCGATCACCGTGCCGAGGTAGTCCTCCGGAGTGGTCACCTCGACCGCCATCATCGGCTCCAGCAGCGCCGGATCGGCCCGGCGAGCGGCCTCCTTGAAGACCATCGAGCCGGCGATCTTGAACGCCAGCTCGGAGGAGTCGACGTCGTGGTACGCACCATCGGTCAGGGTGACCTTGATGTCCTCCACCGGGTAACCGGCCAGGATGCCGAACTGCATGGCCTCCTGAATGCCCTGATCCACCGAGGGAATGTATTCCCGCGGGATCCGGCCACCGGTCACCGCGTTGACGAACTCGTAGCCCGAACCGGCTTCCTGCGGCTCGAGATTGATCAGCACCTTCGCGTACTGACCCGAACCACCGGACTGCTTCTTGTGCAGGTATTCGACCTTCTCCACCGTGCGCCGCAGCGTCTCCCGGTAGGCCACCTGCGGCTTGCCGATGTTGGCCTCGACCTTGAACTCGCGCTTCATCCGGTCGATCATCACCTCGAGGTGCAACTCGCCCATGCCGGCGATGATCGTCTGGCCGGTCTCCTCGTCGGTGTGCACGCGGAACGTCGGATCCTCCTCGGCCAGCCGCTGGATGGCGACACCCAGCTTCTCCTGGTCCGACTTGGTCTTCGGTTCGATCGCCTGCTCGATCACCGGCGCCGGGAAGTCCATCGACTCCAGCACGACCAGGTTGTTCGGATCGGACAGCGTCTCGCCGGTGGTGGTGTCCTTCAGGCCCATCACGGCGACGATCTGACCGGCACCGACCGAGGCGATCTCCTCGCGCTTGTTGGCGTGCATCTGATACACCTTGCCGATCCGCTCCTTGCGCAGCTTGGTGCTGTTCATCACCTGGGTGCCCGCCTCCAACCGGCCGGAGTACACCCGGACGTAGGTCAGCTTTCCCAGGTGCGGATCCGAGGCGATCTTGAACGCCAGCGCCGACAGCGGGTCCTGGTCGGTGGGATGACGCTCGATCACGACCGACTCGTCGCCGGGCTTGAAGCCCTCGATGGCCGGGACGTCGATCGGCGCCGGCAGGTATGCGATCACCGCGTCGAGCAACGGCTGGACGCCCTTGTTCTTGAACGCCGAGCCACAGAAGACCGCGGTGATGGAGCTCGCCAGCACGGCACGCCGGACGGCGTGCGACAGCTGCTCCGCGGTGGGCTCGTCGCCCTCCAGGTAGATCTCCATCAGCTCGTCGTCGTGCTCGGCGACCAGCTCGATCAGCTCGGCGTGCGCCTGGTCGGCCTGATCCTTCAGGTCGGCCGGGATCTCTTCGATCTCGTAGTCCTCACCGATCGCGGTCTCGCCGCGCCAGGTCAGGGCCTGCATCTTGACCAGGTCGATCACGCCGATGAAGTCGCCCTCGGCGCCGATCGGCAGCTGCATCACGGCCGGGATGGCGTTCAGCCGCTCCTTGATCGTCCGCACGCAGAACTCGAAGCTCGCGCCGGTCCGGTCCAGCTTGTTGATGAAGCAGATCCGCGGCACGCCGTACCGGTCGGCCTGGCGCCACACGGTCTGGCTCTGCGGCTCGACTCCGGCGACCCCGTCGAAGACGGCGACGGCACCGTCGAGCACCCGCAGGTTGCGCTCGACCTCGATGGTGAAGTCGACGTGACCCGGGGTGTCGATGATGTTGATCTGGTGATCTTTCCAGTGACAGGTCGTCGCGGCGGACGTGATCGTGATGCCGCGCTCCTGCTCCTGCTCCATCCAGTCCATCGTGGCCGCGCCGTCGTGGACCTCACCGATCTTGTAGTTGATGCCGGTGTAGAACAAGATCCGCTCGGTGGTGGTGGTCTTGCCCGCGTCAATATGGGCCATGATCCCGATGTTGCGGACCTTGCCCAGGTCGGTCTTGATGTCGACGGCCACGGAAGCGTTCAACCTCTATCTGTGTCTAAACATGCGATGCCCCTCAGAAGCTTCCGGCTTCGGGGGCGGGGTGGTGATGCCGGGTTCGCCGGCTGGTCAGGTGTGGCCCGGCCCCGAGACGAGCTCGGGGAGCGGGCCACACCCGCAGTCATCATTACCAGCGGTAGTGCGCGAAGGCGCGGTTCGCCTCGGCCATCTTGTGGGTGTCCTCGCGGCGCTTGACCGCGGCCCCCAGGCCGTTCGAGGCGTCCAGCAGTTCGTTCATCAGCCGCTCGGACATGGTCTTCTCACGGCGCGCGCGGGAGAAGGAGATCAGCCAGCGCAGGGCCAGAGTCGTCGACCGACCCGGCTTCACGTCGACCGGCACCTGGTAGGTGGCGCCACCGACCCGGCGGCTCTTCACCTCGAGCGCGGGGCGCACGTTGTCCAGGGCCCGCTTCAGCGTCTGCACCGGATCGACACCGGTCTTGGCCCGGGTGCCCTCCAGGGCCGAATACACGATGTTCTGCGCGATGGTCTTCTTGCCGTCGACCAGCACCTTGCTCACCAGCTGGCTGACCAGCGGGGAACCGTAGACCGGATCGACCATCACCGGGCGCCGCGGGGCGGGGCCATTGCGGGGCATTACTTCTCCTTCTTCGCGCCGTAGCGGCTGCGAGCCTGCTTGCGGTTCTTGACGCCCTGCGCGTCCAGCGAACCGCGAATGACCTTGTAGCGGACACCAGGCAGGTCGCGGACCCGACCACCGCGGACCAGTACCATCGAGTGCTCCTGCAGGTTGTGGCCCACGCCGGGGATGTAGGCGGTGACCTCGACCCCCGAGGACAGCTTGACCCGGGCGACCTTGCGCAGAGCCGAGTTCGGCTTCTTCGGTGTGGTTGTGTAGACGCGCGTGCACACGCCCCGCCGCTGAGGCGAACCCTTGAGCGCAGGCGTCTTCGACTTGCTCACCTTGTCTGCGCGGCCCTTCCGGACCAACTGCTGAATTGTGGGCACCGCTGAATATCTCTTTCTGTCACCGGATCGTGGGGTGCGTCCCGCCAGGGGATACCCCGGCCGAACAGCTGTGCGAACACGCAGGATCACTCGGATCAGGTCGGGCACGCACGAAGATTCGGGCGAGCCCGAACACAGGGACCAAGGTTATCCGCTACGACCTCGCCGGTCAAAAGCTCGTCCTGAGCCTGTCCACGGGCGCGCCGTTGCGCCCGTCGGGGCACCGTTCCAGCCTAGCCACCGGGACGTCCGGAGCGGTCGGCCGCGTTCAGCCCAGGGAGAACGTCTCGCCGTTCGCGGCCATCCGATAGAGCTCGTCGCCCAGGTCGTCCCGGCCGGCGGCCAGCAGGCCCGGCAGCAGCTCGGGCGAGTCGATCAGCGCGGCGAACGCGTACCCGATCGTGACGTCGTGATCCGGTCGCCGGATCACCTCGATCGGATCGCCGGCGCTGAGCCCGCCGGGCTCGATGATCTTGAGGTACGTGCCCGGCCGGCGATCCCGGACGAAGTGCTTCAGCCAACCCTTCTCCCCCATCCAGCCGCGGAAGGTGGAGCAGGGGACGCGCGGGGCCGTCACCTGCACCACGACCTCGCGACCGATCCGCCATTGCTCACCGATCCGGGCCTCGGCGGTGTCGAGGTCGCGGGTGGTCAGGTTCTCGCCGAAGTAGCCGTTGGGGAGTTGCCGGTCCAGCCGCTCGGCCCAGGCGTCCAGATCCTCGCGCTGGAACACGTACAGGGCCTGCCGGTCACCACCGTGGCTCCGCCGGTCGCCGATGAAGTCGCCGACCACCCCGCTGCCCAATCCACCGTGCTTGGGCCCTGGTGGCCGGACCTGGACCGGGCCGTCCGCGGGACGCTTGTCGATCCCGGTCGAGTCCGCTTCCTTGTACGGATTCGGCCTGGCGGCGCCGACGTTGACCGTCTCGATGAACCCCATGACCTCGACCTTATGAGTCCGCCGGCTGCGGAGCGACCGAGATCTCGTCGATCACGTCGTCCAGCGCCTCGGCCGTCCGGGCGAGCTGGTCGATCTCGGCCAGGATCCGGGCCCGCTCCTGGCCCAGCCGGCGGGCCAGATAGGGCGTCCGGATGCTCGGGTCGGTGATGCAGGGCAGCACGTCGGCGATCGACCGGCTGTTCAGACCCGCGTCCAGCAGCCGGCGGATCAGGGCGACCCGCTGCACCGCGTCCGGCCGGAACACTCGCTGCCCGCTGCTGGTCCGCTCCGCGCCGAGCAGGCCCTGCCGCTCGTAGTAGCGGATGGACCGGACGCTGGCGCCGGTCCGGTCCGACAGTTCCCCGATCCGCATCTCGCCGATCTGCATCGAATCCTCCACTCCTTGCCCCTGACACCGGTGTCAGCACCTATCTTCCCGAGCATGACCGAATTCCAGCTACCTTCCGGGCTGACCGAGTTGCTCGGCGCCGAACTGACCGCTCTCGACGGGGAGACGGGGCTGCTGGCCCGGACCGTCCGACTGGCCGTCGAGCACGGCGCCACCGGCCAGCTCCCGTTCACCGCGGCCGTGGTCCGCGACGGCACCGTCATCGGGGTCGGCGCGAACCGGGCGCTGGCCGACGCCGACCCGTCCGCGCACGGTGAGGTGGACGCCCTCCGCGACGCCGGCCGACGGGCGGGCCTGGCCGGCCTGGTGGGATCGGCTGTCTACTCCAGTTGCGAGCCGTGCGCGATCTGCCGGACCGTCGCCGCCGCCGCCGGGGTGACCGAGATCGTGTACGCGGCCGGGCGGGAACTGGTGCCGACCACGATGGATCCGAATCCTGAGCGCACCGGCCGGCTGATGGACGCGGTCACCGAACTGCTGCCGGGCATCGCGCGGCACGTCGAGACCGGCCTCGGGGCGGACGAACTGGCCGAGCCGTTCCGGGTGTTCCTGGGCAGGGCGGCGTCGTGAGGCTCGGGATCAACCTGCCCAACTTCGGGGCGGAGACGACCGCGGGGACGCTGCTGGACTGGGCCCGGTATGCGCAGGACGAGGGCTTCGATCAAGTGGTCGTCTCCGACCATGTGGCGCCGACGCCGGAGGTGGCAGCGCTCTATCCACCGCCGTTCCACGACCCGTTCCTGCTGCTCGGCTGGCTGGCCGGTCAGACCTCGACCGTGCGGCTCGGTACGTCGGTCATCGTGCTGCCGTACCGGCATCCGCTGCACGTCGCCCGGATGAGCGCGATGCTGCAGGAGTTCAGCGGCAACCGCTTCGTGCTCGGCGTCGGCACCGGCTGGGCCAAGACCGAGTTCGAGGCGTTCGGGCTCGACTTCGCGCACCGGGGCCGGACCACCGACGAATATCTGGACGTGATCACCCGCGCCTGGGCCTCGGACCTGGTCAGCGCCGAGATCTCCGACCTGCGCTTCGACGACGTCGCCACCGGGCCCACCCCGCCGGGCGGCCGGCTGCCGCTCTGGATCGGTGGCCAGGCGCCCGCCGCGATCCGGCGCGCCGCCCGCTTCGGCATCGCCTGGCACCCGATCAACCCCGAGCTCGTCTGGCTGCGCGACACCGGCTGGCCCGCGCTGACCGCCGCGGCCGCCGCCCTCGACCGGCCGGTGCCCGACGTCGCCGTACGGATCAAGGCCCGGATGCAACCCGACCCGGCCCCCGACGATCGCGCACTCGGGGTCGGCACCCTGGCCCAGATCGTCGGCGACGTCGTCGACCTCTCCCGCCTCGGCGCCTCCGACGTCATCCTCGACACCAATCCCGACCACCCCCGGCCGCGGGACTACGCCGAGGAGCGCCGCCAGCTGACCATGATCAAAGACGCCCTCCCCGACCTGTCGCCCACCACCTGACCCCTGGGGACTCTCTCCCCTCCTCCTTTTCGCCGACTTGGGAGGGGCGCGGGAGCCGTAATCGGGTCGCGCGGATCGGGCTGGGGCGGTTCAATGGCTGGCGATGATCACCTTGCCTGGCGAACCTCAGCTGATCTGGCCGACCACGGACGTGCGGATGTCCTATCTCACCGCGGAGCAGGCGGATTGCCAGCTTCGCGGGACGCCGACGGAGTGGCTCGGGCCGGCGAGTGAGGACTTCGACGGGTTCGTGGCGGTGCGGCGCGGGGTGCGTGCCCGGTGGGAGGTGCCGTCGACGATCTTCTGGTACGTCGCGGGCGAGCACTATCTCGGGACGCTGGTCGTCCGGCACGAGCTGACGCCGGAGCTGACCGACATCGGCGGGCACATCGGCTATCACGTTGTCGCGCCGTGGCGGCGGCAAGGACATGCCACGCGGATGCTGGCGGCCGGGCTGGAGAAGTGTCGCGAGCTCGGGCTGGGGCGGGTGTTGCTGACCTGCCTGCCCGACAACGAGCCGTCGATGCGGGTGATCATCGCCAACGGCGGCGTCCAAGATCACAGCGGCGCCGGGGACGAAGCCCGGTTCTGGATCGACCTGGCCTGAGCGTCAGCGCCAGTCCGGATCGAGATGGTCCAGCAGCGCGGTGCTCAGGGTGCAGCCGGAGATCAGCATCGAGCAGTTGCCGTTGAAGAAGCTGGCTTTGCGGGCCGGCTCGGCGGGGGCGTCGGGCAGGCCGACCCAATAGGCCTGGCCGAACGGACCCTCCCGGGTCACTCGGCTGATCCGGCGGAGCCAGGCCAGGGTCGCGTCATGATCACCGAACCGGAGCCGGACGTCCGCGCTCAGGCCGGGCCAGCCGCCGTACGCTCCGGTCGACTGATGATCGGCGCGGAAGGTCTGGAACTCCGGCAGCTCGGTGGTCAGGCTGTCCGGGTCGGCCGGTGACAGCGCCCGCATCCAGTCCTCGGTGGCCAATTCGCTGGTGAAGAACCCGAGCATCGCGGCGCGGGTCGGCGCGTCGAGGGCGTCGGTGAGGTAGCGGCCGACGTAGATGAAGTCGAGGCAGGTCCGGACCTCGCGGTCGCCGGACGGGGTCCGGCAGCGGAACGGTCCGCCGGCGAACAGTCCGAGCACCGCCAGCTCGATCCGATCCGCGGCCGCCTCGTGCTCTGCGGCCCGATCGGAGTCGAGCACCCGCGCGGCGAACCGGTGGCACCAGGCGGCCAGTGCGTTGAACGACGCGACGCCGTGCTCGTAGGAGCTCACGCACTCGAGCACGTTGTGCGCGCCGCCGTAGTCGGCAAGATCACCACCGCCGGCAAGATCATCGCCGTCGGCGAAGCGAGCTCCGGCGGCGAGCTCGCGGTGACGGGCGACATGCCGGAGCAGTCGCTCGCGCACAGTGGCGTCGCCGATCGAGCGGTCCAGCCAGGTCAGGTCGCCGGTGCCGGCGAGATAGTCGGCGGCCGCGGCGACGATCGCGCCGTCGTTGATGCCGTACCACATCCCGACGCCCTGCCCGGTGAGCAGCTCGACGCCCCAGTTGCGATCCACGCCGACTCTGAGGAACAGCTCCAACTGCTGCCGCAGCACGACCGGGTCGAGCCGGCTGAGCAACGGCGCGGCCTGGTGCAGCTCCCAGAGGAAGCTGGTGGTCGCCGCGCCGTCGGTCGCACCGGTGGTGTAGCCGACCCGCAGTGGCTCCCGGTCCTCGGTCCAGATCGCCTGGCCGCCGGTGGCGAACCGGGCTCGCGGACCAAGATCACGGAACGTCCGCCGACCGTGGATCAGGGCCAGGATCCCGGCGTAGTAGAGCCGGTCCAGCTCCGGGTCGTCGAAGGTGATCGCCGGTAGCGCGCCGGAGAAGTGATCATCGTTGTCGGTGAACGCAGACCGCCAGACCTCTTCCCAGGCGTCGACTGTCGCGTTGTCGTCGACCTCGTCCGGATCGGGCGGCATGATCACCGGCTCGACGCCCTGCCGGGCGGTCCAGTTGAAAGTGTCCCCCGCCTCGACCGTGATCACGAATGCCGCCAGCCGGCCAGGGCCGGAGCTCGGGCGACCGGCGTAGAGATCATCCAGCCGCCGGTACGTCTGCTCCGAGGCACCGGCGCCGCCACGAACGACGGCCCGGCCGAACGTCTTGTTGTCGGTGATCACGATGGTGGCGCCGTCGTCGACCACGTTGAACTGTGGCACGTCCTCCGGCGGCAGGTTCCAGTAACTGCCGTAACCCCAGACCCGGCACAGACCGCCGAAGACGATCGCGTAGGTCCCGCTCAGGCGGAAGGTCAGCCGCTCGATCAGGTCGGCGCCGGTGATCGGATCCGGGATCGCGGCCGGTGGCGTCAGCCGCGTCGTGGCGCTGACCACCGGATGCCGGCGGACCAGTTCGGCCGCCGCGACCTGGTAGCAGGTGCCGGCCGGATCCACCCGGCGCACCGCCGCCGTGCCAGCGGCCGGGTCCAGCCGGTAGAGCTGGCCGATCGGGGTCGGCAGCGCGGTCGGCGGCGCGTGCCAGTTCTGCACGCCGGCCGGACCCCAGGCGGCCTGGACCGTGCCGACGAAGTTCTGGATCACCGGCAGCGAGAACGACTCCTCGGCGGCCGGAGTCTGCCAGTCGCTGCGCAGGCTGTCCACCGGCGGCGGAGCGGCCGGCCGGGATCTCACCGGACGGCCAGCTCGAGATACCCGTGGCCGCCGATCTCAACGGTGTAGGCGTTCCCGGTCACCGGCGGCAGTTCGCTACCACCGACCAAATCGGACGGCCGGGCCCCGGTGCTGATCCCGGTGCCGGCCAGATCCACCGTCACCGACCGGGCGTCGGCGCCGTAGTTCAAGATCACCACGCTGGTCAGCCCGCCGCTGCGATCGGTGCGCAGGAAGGCCCACACCTTGGGGTCGTCGGTGCTCAGCTGCACCCGACCGCCGGCCGGCTCGAGTGACCGATCGGCCGTCTGGGCCCGCTGGATCGCTGCCAACTGCTCGCGTTGATCATCGGTCCAGCCGGCGATGGTCTGCTGCTCCGGCCGATAGAGGTGATAGCCGTTGCTGAGGTAGAACATCGATCCCGCGCTGGTCAGGGTGGCGAACTCCAGCAGCCGATGCTGGGCCGGCACCACCTTGGCCGGGTCCGGTTCGCCGTCGGTCAGGTCGGCCTCCCAGCCGGGCGCCTCGACCTGCACGCCGCCGGCGCCGACGACCGCGTCCCGGCTGGTCCGGATGGCTGCGTCGAGCCCACTCGGGTCCTCGGCGATCATGGCCGGAACGATCTTGTTCCGACCGGCGTCGCCCCAGAAGTTGATCGACAGGTCCTGCACCGTGGTGTAGCCCCAGTCGTTGACCATCTCCAAATAGGTCTGCTGCACCTTGCCGTCGTAGTTGGTGTTGATCCCTTCCGCCATCATCGAGGGGTTGTAGTCACGCAGCACGTCGGTGACGAAGGTGTTGTTCAGCTCGCGGCTGAAGCCCCAGTAGACGACCGGCGCGTCCAGGCCGACGCCGTCGGCGCCGCGGTCCATCCAGAACCGGAGGATCTTCGCCGCCTCGTTGCGCCACTGCGCGGTGTCCCAGTTGAAGCTGGGCAGCCGCTCGCCCCAGAACGCGTAGTACCAGACGCCGGTGCCCGGATCCCGATACCAGCGATCACCCTGCTCTTCCTTGCTGAACACGAAATGCTTGGTCACCGCCGGGTCCTTGCCGGCGGCGAAGTCCTTGATCGCCTGCTGGAACGCCGGCGCGGTGACGTGGGCGTAGCCGAGGTTCTCGAACAAGATCACCTTCAGCCCCTGCTGCTGCGCGGCGTCGATCAGGCTGCGGAACTCGGCCATGGTGCCGAGCTCGGAGGCGACGGCGAAGTTGTCGGTGGCGCCGAGACCGGCGAACTCCTCGCTCGGGCCCTCCTTGAAGCCGGCCAGCTCCAGCGCCTCGAAGCCCTGCCGCCGCAGCTCCGGCAGCTCCTTCTCGAGCTCGGTCCAGCGGAGCCCGTACTGCTTCGGGAAGTAGCGCTTCACCGGCCCGGAACGCTCCCACCAGTCGGTCATGACCGGCGAACCGACGCCGATCACCCGGAGCGAGGTCGAGCTGGGCACGTTGCCGTTCGTGCTGCCGGCGACGGTCAGCCGAATCCAGCGATACGTTCCGGAGCTGTCTGCCGCATAGTCCCGACGTGGCTCGCCGCCGCTGATTCGGGCCAGCTGGGTCCAGCGCCGGCCGTCGGCCGATCCTTCCATGATCACGTTCCAGGCGTCCCGGGCGGCGAAGGTCTGCTCGATCCGGCTCAGCGCCGCCGGCTGGCCGAGATCGACGGTGAGGCTGGACCGGCGCGAGGTGGTGGCCTGCCAGTACGACCCGGGGTCGTCGTCGACCGCCCGGGCCGGCTCGTGGCCGCGGACGTTGCTGCTCGAGGTGAGCGACACCCCGGCCGCAAGATCCCGATCGATCGGCAACCCGAGCGCCTCGAACGCGATGCTGGACGCCCAACGGCCGTTGCCGGACAGGACGATCAGCCGGAGGTAGCGGTAGCGACCCTCGACGTCGTGCACGAACGCCTTGCCCCGCTTCGGCTCGGCCTGATCGACCAGCCGGGTCCAGGACTTCCGGTCGGCCGACGCTTCGATCCGGTACGTGTAGCGGTCCTCGTCGTGGAAGACCTGGCGGATCTGACGCAACTCCGCCTGCCCGCGCAGGTCGATCTCGAGCGTCTTCGGGAACCGGCTGTCGGAGCCGATCCAGGTGGTGCCGTCGTCGCCGTCCACGGCGAACTCGGCCGGATACCCCGGCGCCGACACGGAGCTCGCGATGGCGCCGAGGGCAAGATCGGGATAGCCGAACACCTCGAGCCCGGCACTCTGCGCCGGCACGGCCGCCGGACCGCCGGTGATGGTCAGCCGGACCAGCCGGAACCGGGCCGGCCCGTCACCGGGAGCGGCGGCGGAGAAGACATGGCCGGCCGCCTCGACCGTGCTGATCTTGGTCCACTGTGCGCCGTCCAGCGAGCCCTCGATCCGGAACGCCCAGTCGCCCCGCTCACCGAACCGCTGCCGAACACCGGTGACCAGCGCCGGGCTGCCAAGATCAACGGTCAGGCTCTGCGGCAGCGTCGCCTCGGCCAACCAGCGGGTGCCGGTGCTGCCGTCGGTCGCCAGCCGGGCCAGCTGCCCGTCGGCGGCACTGGTCGCTTCGGCCGGGCGGCCGCGGGCCAGGTCGAGGCCCTGAGTCGAGCCGGACACGACCAACTCGGCCACCGCCCGGGCGTCGGGTTCACCCTGGATCCGGACCCGGAGCTGGCCGAACACGCCGGAGAGCGGCTCGCCGAGGCTGCGCCCGACGATGCCGGCCCGGTCGACGACGCGGACCCAGTCGTCGCCGTCCACCGAGGCTTCGATGATCACGGTCCGTTCCGCGACGCGGGTGAAGTCCACCCGGACCGAGCTGAGCCAGGTCGGCCGACCGAGGTCGAGCCGCAGCACCGGCTCCTCGTCGTCGACCGCCGGCGCCCAGGCCGTGCCTGGATCACCGTCGACGGCCAGCTCGGCGGCCGACCCGGCCGCGGCCGACGACGCGTGCACGTCACCGATCAGCGGACCGGGCCCGACGGCCGGCTCATTGGGCGGATCGGCCGCGGCGTCCGGGCCGGACACGGCCGTGGCGAGCAGCGCCAGGCCGAGGACCAACATCAGGGGCAGCCGACGACGACGGGTTCGCACCATGATCGTTTCCTCGAGTGAGTGAGAGGCTTCGAGAGCGTTCGCATACTTGCATACAAGTATCCCAGCTGCAACCATGATCAGGTGACGACGGACACCGGCAGACTCGAGCTCGCGCTGCGTCCGGTCGATCGAGGATCCGCCGAGACCCGGGCCTCCGACCGGGTCTACGCGACGCTGCTCGGCGCGATCCGTCGACTCGACCTGGCTCCCGGATCCGCCTTGTCCGAAACGGATCTCGCCCGCCGGCTCGGAGTCAGCCGGACCCCGATCCGGGAGGCGATCGGCCGGCTGGTCGATCAAGGACTGCTGGAGGTGGTGCCGCAGGTCGGCACCCGGGTGGCCCGGATCCGGATGGCCGAGGCCGAGGAAGCGCGGTTCGTCCGGGAGCATCTCGAGATCGCCTGTCTGCGCGAGGTCTGCAAGCTCCCCGGCCGCGACGTCGCTGCGCTGCGGGCGGCCGTGGTCAGGCAGCAGCGGGCGCACCGGGCCGGCGATCTGGACGGCTTCTTCGAGGCGGACGAGGAGATGCACCGGACCGTCTTCGCGCTCAGTGGCTATCCCGGGGCCTGGCAGGCGGCCAGCCAGAAGAAGCTGCACCTGGACCGGATCCGCCGGCTCAGCCTGCCCGGGCCGGGCACCATTGCCGAGCTGATCGGCGAGCACCGGGCGATCATCGACGCGATCGAGGCCGGCGACGGCCGGTCCGGCGCCGCGTTGCTCCGGCGGCACGCCCGGCGCGCCCTACGCTACGCACCGGACCTGCGGGCCGACCATCCGGATCTGTTCGAGGACTGAGGCCGATGCCGATCACCATCTCGATGGGCCATGTCGATCACTACGACGAGCGGATCGCCCGCTTCGCCAAGCAGCTCGGCCTGACCGGCGTACAACTGCACAACCCGGTCAATCTCGACTCCTCGGCCGGTCACTGGACCGCCACCGACCTGATCACGCTGCGCCGCCGGATCGAGGCCGACGGCCTCACCCTGGACGGGCTGGAGAACGTGCCGGGTGATCAATTCCTGCCGATCATCCACGGCACCCGGGGACGGGACCAGGCCCTGGAGCACTATCGGGCCACCATCGCCGCGCTCGGCGCCGCCGGGGTCCGGCTGCTCGGCTACAACTTCCTGGCCGGCTACGTCTGGCGGACCGAGATGCGGGCCGCCGGACGGGGCGGCGCCCGGGTCACCGGCTTCGATCTCGACCGGGCGCTGAGCCACGGGAACGCCCTTGACTACGCCGGACTGTCACCGGCGGAAACGTACCCGGAACTGAGCGCGACGGACCTCCGGGCCAATCATGAGATCTTTCTCGACGCAACGCTGCCAGTGGCCGAGCAACACGGGGTGCGACTGTCGCTGCATCCGGACGACCCGCCGGTCGCCACGCCGCTCGGCGGCACGGCCCGGATCTTCACCTCACCGGAGGCCTTGATCGACCTCGCCGACCGGTATGCCGACAGCCCGGCCTGGTGCCTCACGCTCTGCCTCGGCACGGTGTCGGAGATGGGCGGCCAGGCCGCCGCGGACGCGGTGATCGATCACCTCGGCCCGCGCGGCCAGCTCGGCTACGTCCATTTCCGCGACGTCGCCGGGACCGTGCCGACCTTCAGCGAATGCTTTCTGGGTGAGGGAAATCTCGATCCGGCCCGCACCTTGCGCCGGCTGCACCGGGCCGGCTTCTCCGGCTTCATCATCGATGATCATGTGCCGGCGATGGACGGCGACCTGGACACCTGGGGTGACACCTCGCCGGAGGCGTACTGCAGTCGGGGCCGGGCGCACGCGATCGGCTATCTGAGTGGGGTGCTGGACGCCCTCCAGTCCGAGCCCCGGAGTTGATCATGGCCGAGCCGAACAAGTCGATCATGGAACCCGAGGTCGCACTGCGCTGGCCGGCGCGCTGCGGCGAGGGCCCCGTCTGGGACGCGCGCGCCCGAGCGGTGCACTGGGTCGACATCCTTTCCGGGCACCTGCACAGCACCAGTTGGCCGGCCGGCCCGACCCGTACCCTCGGCTTCGACGGGTTGATCGGCGCCGCCGCCCCGCGCGACGCCGGCGGGTTTCTGCTGGCCAATCAGCACGGGTTCGCCGACTGCACCGAGACCGGCGAGCTTGATCAGGAACTGGTCGTCCTGGACGCCGCGCATCGGATGAACGATGCCAAGCTCGACCGGTCCGGCCGGTTCTGGGCCGGCAGCACCGAGTGGTCGTCCACCCCGGGCGACGGCGCATTGTGGCGACTGGACACCCGATCCGGCGACCGGAGCCTGGCGGGCCGAGCCGGTGCTGTCCGGGCTCACCCTGCCGAACGGGCTGGACTGGAGCCCGGACGACCGGACGTTCTATCTGGTCGACTCGATGGAGCGGGCGATCCTCGCCTACGACCATGATCCGGCGACCGGGACCCTGAGCCGGCAGCGCCGGCTGATCGAACTGCCCGACGACCCGGCGGCCGGCCTGCCGGACGGGCTGTGCGTCGATGCCGAGGGCTGTCTCTGGGTCGCCGTGTACGACGCCGGGCGAGTGGACCGATTCGCGCCCGACGGAGAGCGGCTGCGCACGGTCCGATTGCCGGTGAGCCGGCCGACCAGTTGCGCGTTCGTCGGTCCCGCTCTTGATCAACTGTGGATCACCTCGGCCCGCGAGGGCCTGGCCGACCCCGGCGAACTGGACGGCTCCAATCTCCTCCTCACGCCCTAGTGCCCTGCGGTGTGTGTCTGGACGTCGCCGAGCGTCAAGGAGCTCAGGCAACGCGCCACAAGTCTCGGTCTTCCACGATCAGGGGACGCAGCGGTTCACGGGAGGGACACGTTCGGGGGTGAGTTGGCTCCGCCTTTTTCGAGTGTGTCCCTTCGCGGCATCGGCGGTCCGGGAAGCGCAACAATCAGCGCGCAGCTCCAGATCTTGCCCCAGTCACTCCGCCCGATCCGCGGTTCGGCTCCCGGATCGCGGCCGGCCGGCTGGGAAGACGCATCGAGGGCGGAAGGGTTGGCGTCGTTATGACGGTGTCGGGGCCGGCCGTCGGTTCTGTGTCACGGGAGCGGGCCGTTGACACGATTTCGAAGCAGGCGCCGCATCACTGGCACAAATCGGGGCCGCAACTGTGGGCGAGCCGCCGTGGACGGCGTTGCGTACCCGATTTGTGACGGTGCGGCCGCCCGAATCGACAACTCACATCATGTTTGTTTGAATGAACAGGTGGAGAGTTCGAACAGGCAGGAAATGATTCTGCGGAGGATCCGCGAGCAGGGCCGGGTCACGGTCGACGACCTGGCGCGCGAGCTGACCTGTTCGACCATGACGATCCGGCGTGATCTGGACCGGTTGGCCGGGCTCGGCCTACTGCGCCGGGTGCACGGCGGCGCGGTCACCGGATCGACGGCCGAGGAGACGCCCTATCCGGTCCGGTCCAGCACCGCCGTCGACGCCAAGCAGCGGATCGGCCGGGCGGCCGCCGCCCTGATCAGCGACGGCGAGACCGTACTGGTCGACGGCGGCACGACCGCCCTCGAGGTGGCTCGCAACCTGCGCGGCCGGCGGCTCACCGTCACCCCGCTCGGCCTGCACGGAGCGGCCGAACTGCGGGACGAGGCGGGCATCCGGTTGATCATGCCGGGCGGCGACGTCCGCCCGGTGGAGTTGGCCTTCGTCGGGCCGCTGACCGTGCACGCGCTGGGCATCCTGCGTTTCGACACGGCGGTGATCGGCTGCTGCGGCATCGACGCCGTCGACGGGCTGACCGGCCACGACCTGGACGAGTCCGCCGTGAAGTCGGCCGCGATCGCCGCCGCCCGGCGGACCATCGTCGTCGCCGACGCGAGCAAGTGGGGTGCCGGTGCCTTCGCCCGGTTCCATGATCTCTCCCGGGTCACCACGGTGATCACCGACAACGCCGCACCGACCGAGCAGACCGACGCGCTGACCGAGCGCGGGATCGAGGTGCAGCGTGTCTAGCGTCGTCAAGATCGTGGCCCCGATCGCGGCCCGGCACGCCCGGCGGGCGGACTCCCTGATCTTCGCCCTGAACGCGTTGATCTTCGCCGCCTGGACGCCGCACATCCCGGCAATCAAGGATCGGCTGGGGCTGCACGAGGGCACGCTCGGCCTGGCCCTGCTGGGGGCCCCGGTCGGCGCCCTGATCGCAGTCATCGTCGTCGGTCCGGCGCTGAACCGCTGGGGCAGTCTCCGGGTGGTGCGGGTCACCATGGTCGGCTTCGCCGCCGCCGCGCCGCTGGTCGGGCTGGCCGATTCGCTGCCGACCCTGTTCGGTGCGCTGGTGATCTTCGGCGCCATGCAGGGCTCGATGGACGTGTCGATGAACACCCAGGCGGTCACCATCGAGCACCGCTACGGTCGGCCGATCATGTCAAGTTTCCATGCCATCTGGGCGATCGGAGCCGCGGTCGGCGCCAGCCTCGGCTCACTCGCCCTGGTGACCGACCTGCCCCTGGCCCTGCAGCAAGCCGGGTTGGGAGTGATCGTCGTCGTCGGCATGATCATCCTGGGTCGCTGGCTCTATCCCGACGACCACGTGCCGGAGGCGGAGCCGGGTCGCGGCGGGGGCCGGCGGCTGAGCTGGATCAGCCCGCGGTTGATCATGATCGCCGCGATCATGTTCGCCGCCCTGCTCTGCGAGGGTGCGGCCGCAGACTGGGCTCCGCTGTATCTGCGTGATCATGTCCGGGCGCCGGAGGAGATCGCCGGGCTCGCCTACACCGCCTTCGCGCTGGCGATGTTCGTCGGCCGCGCCTTCGGCGATCGCTGGGTGGCCCGATTCGGCGGCGCCCGGGTGGTCGCGGTGCTCGCCGCGATCGGCGGGGTCGGACTCGGCATCGGGTTGCTCGCCGGCCAGACGGCCGTGGTGCTGGCCGGGCTGGCATTGTACGGACTCGGCATCGCCTGCATCGTCCCGGTCTGCCTCAGCTCCGCCGCGGCCGAGGCCGGCCGGACCGGAGCGCCCGCCGGCCCCGCCCTGGCCCTGGCCGACGGCACCGGCCGGACCGGCTTCCTGCTCGGCCCGACCCTGATCGGCGGCCTCGCCCACGTCACCTCGCTGCCCCTCGCCCTGGGCGTACTGCCGATCTTCTGCGTCGGCATCGTCCTCGCCTCCCGCGCCCTCCGCCCGCCCAAGTCCTGACCGCGCCGGTCCACGGCCTGACCGCGCCGACCCACGCGACCATTACCAGCCCACGCGACTGCTGCAACGGTCGCGCCGGCCGACAAGGGTCGCGTCAGCGCTCAGGGGAGTTCGGCAGCAAGGTCCCGATGCGGCTGGCGAGGTGGGCAAGGTCCCGGGCGTTCTGACGTGCTTAAGGCACCTCGGCGCCGGCACCCCACCGCCAGCCGGCGAACAGACCCAACCCCGCGCCGAGCCCTGCCCTTTGCTGCCGCCCGAAGCTCTCCAGGCTCTCAACTCGACGCGACTGTCATCGGCTCGCGCGATCGCTGCAGCAGTCGCGTCCACCGAGAACGGTCGCGTCGGCTCAGATACGGTGGCCGGCCGCGAGGTTGTGGCCCTCGGAGCGGTCTTGCGCGTCGATCTGCATCGCCCACGCGACCGCCATCGGTCGGCGCGACTGTTACCACAGTCGCTGCGCTGATTGGAGTCGGGGCTGGGGACGTCAAGGCGAGTCGCCGAACTACTCGCCGGTGGAGCCGTCGATCAGTTCGCGGGTGGCGTCGAGGTGGCCGGCGTGGCGCGCGTACTCCTGGAGCAGGTGGAACAGGATCCAGGCGAGGGTCGGGGGTGGCTGGCCCTCGTTCCGGGTGCGTTGCGCGATGGTGGCCGGCGAGTGGTCGGCGGCCACTCGGCGGGAGCGTTCCACCTCGGCCCAGAACTCGGCGCGGATCGTCGCGACGGCCAGGCCCTCCGGGACGGCCCAGCGGCCGGCGGCCAGGTCCCAGTCGCCCCGCGGCAGGTCCTCCCCGATGCCCAGGAAGCACCATTGGAGCCAGCGGCGCTCGACATAGAGCAGGTGATGCAACAGTTCCAGCATGGACCAGCCACTGGGCAATACCGCGCGGCGCAGGTCGGCCTCGGTGAGGCCCTCGACCTTGTGCCACACGGTGTCCCAGTAGAGGTCCAGATACTGTCGCAGCAGTTCGCCCGGATCGGCGAGGTCCGGCGGCGGTTCGCTCAGGTCGGCCATGCCGCCAGCGTATTGATCAACCCGACCTCGCGTACCTGCGGGCGTAGGAATCCCGGCAGGCCTCGGCACAGAAACCGAGGGTCTGCCGTCATGATCAAGAGTGATCGCCCGCGGCCCGAGCCCGACCAGCATGCCGCACATCGGATCGATCACGGTGCCCTCCGGCACGGTCCTCCCCTGCGCCAGATTGGCCCGGAACTCCTCGGTCAGGTGCTCCAGGACGACGTCGGCGGTGGCCGGCTTGCCGCCGAGACCGATGCTGCCGTCGCCGATCCCGGTCACGTTGATCCACAGGGCCCCCGGACCCGTTGCCAGCCGCGCCGATCGTCCAGCCGGCGGATCGCCCGCCGGATCCAGCCGATCGTGTGCCGAGCGGTCTCGTCCCGCCAGGACTCGGGCACCGTGATCGTCAGCCACAGCGGCGGTGCTGCCGGCGGTCGCCACGGGCCGTCGCCGGTGGTCCAGTCGAGGAGTTCGCGGAAGCCGAGGTGGGCCATCGTGCGGACCCGTCGCATGGTCTCCTCCGGCACTTCCTCGGCCGTCCCGGCCCCGGTGCCGACCAGCCCCGACAGGATGTCGTCGGCGAGTCTGGACCGGTCGGATTCGTCCAGGGCAGCTGGACGTGTCGATCGCCGCCGACCAACCGGGCGAAGCGCGCGTTCCTCGGTGAGCTTCCCGATCACCTGGTCGGGCCGCCGCTGAACGTGCTCAACGCGACCCTGCATCCCGACGGCCTGGCGCCGCGGATCCGGAATCTGCCGCAGTGGCATCGGCAGGTGCTGCGCCGGGTCCGGCGGCAGCTCGAGCGCACCGCCGCTCCTGTCCTGGCCGAGCTGTACGAGGATCTGGCCGGTTATCCGGCGCCGCCCGAGCCGGCCAACGACCTGGTGCTGCCGATGCGGCTGGCCACCGACTACGGCGAGCTGGCCCTGCTCTACGCGACCACCGTCTTCGGCTCACCGCGCGATGTCACCCTGGACGAGATCGCGATCGAGACCTTCTTCCCCGCCGATCCCGCCACCGCCGAGCTGCTCCGCCGGTTGGGCGGCGGCTGAGGCCTGGCAACGGATCGACCTTGATCAAGTACGTCCGTCCGGTTGATCAGCAAGAATGACGCCATGTCCGAACCCATCACCCGGCACGGCATCAAGATCGCCGGCGAGAACCCGATGATCGTTCTCTATCTGCCCGAGGGCGAGGAGCTGGTGGCGCTGGTCAGTGTGTGGACGGCGTCGTACTCTCCGGTCGGCACCGGTCGTGCGCTGTTGATCTGGCTGGATCCCGAGCAGTCCGGGCTCGGCGACGCGGCGCCGGTCGGGATCTACACCGACAACGCCGAATTGGCCCGCTACGTCTGGGAGAACTTCTACCGCGACTACGACCCGATCCGCGGCAAGGGGATCGAGAGCGGTCCGCCGGTGCCGGCGCACTTCACCGAGGTCTCCGGCGGTGATCAGTTCCATCGGATCACCTGCGTCGCCGGCACGTCGGTGATCGAGCTCGAATGGCGCGACTTGATGGACTGCATCCAGGTCACCACGCACCCCACCGGCTTCGAGTGCTCGGTCGTCGCCCGTCCTTGCCGCACGGCCGAGATCCGCGTCGACGGGGCCCTGGCCCGCGGCGAGGTCCGGCATCCGATCGGCTGGTTCGGCAGCTCCGCGATCCTCGCGTTCGCCGAGACCTGGCGCGAGCTCTGACCCGGCCGATCAAGCACCCTAGCCTCGGAGGTGAGGACGATGGACCGAATCGGATCCCGGCAGCCGGCCGGACTGGTGCTGCCGCTGGCCGAGCTCGGCGAGGACGCACTGCCGGTGGCCGGCGGCAAGGCGCTGAACCTCGGAGTGCTGCTCCGCTCCGGGTTCCCGGTGCCGCCCGGCTGCTGTGTCACGACCGAGGCGTACGCGCTGGCCGCGGCCGCCCCCGAGGTCGGCGCGGCGATCGAGGCGCTGATCAGCGCGCCGCCGGAGGACCGCCGGCCACTGGCCGGACGCGTGCGGGAGGCGCTGACCGCGGCGCCGATCCCGGTTCCGGTGACCGAGGCGGTCGCCGCCGGCTATGCCGAGCTCGGTGCTCCGGTGGTCGCGGTGCGTTCCTCGGCGACAGCGGAGGACCTGCCGTACGCGAGCTTCGCCGGGCAACAGGACACCTATCTCGGCATCACCGGGATCGAGCAGGTGCTGGATGCGGTACGCCGCTGCTGGGCCTCGCTCTGGACGGATCGGGCCGTCGCCTACCGGGACTCCAACGGCATCGATCATCGCTCGGTCCGGCTGGCCGTCGTGCTGCAGCGGCTGCTCGACGCGACCGTCGCCGGCGTGCTGTTCACGGCCGACCCGGTCAGCGGCCGGCGCGGTCGCGCGGTGATCGACGCCAGCCCGGGACTCGGCGAGGCCGTCGTGTCCGGTGCGGTCAACCCCGATCACTTCGCGGTCGACACCGCCACCGGCGACGTCGTCCAGCGATCCCTGGGAGACAAGCGAATCCGGATCCGGGCGGTCGCCGCGGGTGGCACCGAGCGGGTCGACCTGCCGGGCGACACCGGGCCCTGCCTGACCGATGATCAACTCGCGGCGCTGGCGACCCTGGGCCGACGGGTCGAGGAGCGGTACGGGTCACCGCAGGACCTCGAGTTCGCGATCGACCCGGCCGGCACCCTGTGGCTGACCCAGGCTCGGCCGATCACCACGCTCTACCCGCTGCCGGACGATGCCCCGGCACCGCAGGCCGAGCCACGGGTCTACTGGTCGGCCAACGTCGCGCAGGGCGTCCTCGGTCCGCTGACGCCGATGGGGCTGGCGGTGTTCCGGCTGATCGGATCGGCCGCCGCCGAGCTGTTCGGTCGCCCGGTCGCCGATCCGTACGCGGGTCCGGCGGTGCTCAAGATCGCCGGGCAGCGCCTCTTCATCGATGCCACGACGGCGATCCGCAGCCGGATCGGCCGGCGGCTGGTGCCGCTGGTGATGGCCGCGATGGAGGCCCGGTCGGCGCCGATCGTGCAGAGTCTGATCGAGGACCCGCGGCTGTCCGTGCGGTACCGGTCGCCGTGGCCGGTGATCCACGCCGTCGGGCCGGTGCTGCGCCGGCTGCGGGCACCCGCGATGGTGCTCGCCGCCGTACGGCGGCCGGCGTCCGCCCGGGCCGGGCTGGAAACCGTCGAGCGGGACAACCGGGCGATCGGCGATCTGCCCGCGGACACCGACGCGGGTGACCGGCTGGCCGCCGTCGCCGCCGCGGTCCGGCAGCGGTTCCAGCCGACGCTGCCGGCGCCGATCGTCGGCGTGATGCTGCCGATGATCGGGCTGCAGGCGCTGGCCCGCCGGCTGCTGCGCGGCGTGGCGACAGCCGAGGACCTGCAGACCGCGTTGCGCGGGCTGCCGGACAACCCGACCACCGAGATGGATCTGGCCCTGTGGCAACTGGCCGTCGACCTCGGCCGCGGACCGGAGGTACGGCGGCTGTTCGCCGAGACCCCGGCCGCCGACCTGGCCCGCCGCTATCTCGAGCCGGGTGCCGACCCGCTGCCCGACTCGGTCAGCGCGCCGCTCGGCCGCTTCCTCGAGCTGTACGGACACCGCGGCGTCGCCGAGATCGATGTCGGCGTGCCGCGCTGGGCCGACGAACCCAGCCACCTGCTCAACGTGCTGGCCGGCTATCTGCGGTTGGACGACCCGAAGCTGGCGCCGGACGTCGTCTTCGGCCGCGCGACCGAAGAGGCCGAGGCCATGGTCCGGGCCTTGTCCCGGCGGGCCGGGCAGATCCGCGGCCGGGCGGTGACGTTTCTGTTCGGCCGGATCCGGCAGCTCGCCGGGCTGCGGGAACGGCCGAAGTTCAACTTCGTGGTGTTGCTGTCCGAGATCCGCTGGCAACTGCGGCTGGTCGGGGTGGAGCTGGTCCGGCAGGGCCGGCTCGACGCGGCCGACGACGTGTTCTTCGTCGACCTGCGCGAAGCCGCCTCGGGCCTGGCCGGCCTCGATCTCCGGCCGCTGGCGGCCGACCGTCGCGCCGCGTACCTGGCGGAAGGCCGGCGGCGGCACGTGCCACGGGTGCTGCTCTCCGACGGCACCGAGCCCGGCCTCACCCCGGCGGCCGGGTCGACGGATGAGGCGACCTTGACCGGCAGCCCCGCCTCGCCCGGCACGGTCACCGCGCCGGCGCGGGTCGTCCTGGACCCCGCCACCGCCCACCTGGAACCCGGTGAGATCCTCGTCGCGCCGTCCACCGACCCCGGCTGGACTCCGCTCTTCCTGACCGCCGGCGGCCTGGTGATGGAGATGGGCGGCGCGATGTCGCACGGCGCCGTGGTCGCCCGGGAGTACGGAATCCCGGCCGTCGTCGGCGTCGCCGACGCAACCACCCGCCTCAGCACCGGCGACCTGATCACCGTCGACGGATCCGCCGGTACCGTCAGTCCGAACTCGGACGTGACATCGCCGGAGTCCTGAAACCCTGCCGCCTCGGCCGGCGCACCACTGCCCTGGGACCCGGGGCCGGTTCGCATTTCTCTACCTGTGGCGACTTCCGCGGCAGCCCAGCCCACCGCTCGCGCCCTTGCCCTTCGACAGGCTCAGGGAACGCACCCCTGACTTCCCCGCTACGCAGCACGACGATCCGCCTCACACCTTGTCGAGGGACGTTGGGGTTACGTTCCCTGAGCCTGTCGAAGGGCAAGGGCCGATCGGCTGGCTTCTCCGAGTCAGCCCCGCGGATAAGCGGATATGGCTGAGGCCTTGACCCCGGCCCAGACCCCGGAGCCGGGGTCCAGGCCGAGCTCGGCGACGGCGGCAGGGGTGATCTCGGCGAGTACGGCGCTGCCGGGGCCGGGGACGTCGGCGATCTCCACTCGGACCTGATCGCCGTGCGGCTCGAGTCCGGCGACGGTGCCGTACCAGAGGTTGCGCGGGGTGCCGGTCGGCCGTTCCAGGAACAGTGACACCGCCGAGGGCGGGAACGCCAGTTGCACCGGGCCCCGGGCGGGGTGGGCGAGGAGCACCTCGCCCACCGGGTCGAGCGACACCACGGTCCCGTCGGCCGTGCCGGTCAGCAGATTGAGCCCGACCAGCCGCGCCACATATTCGGTCGCCGGATGCCGGGCGATCTCCGCCGGCGTCCCGGTCTGGACGACGGCACCGGCCTCGATCACCACCACCCGATCGGCCAGCACGGCGGCGTCGACCGGGTCGTGGGTGACCAGTACGGTCACGCCGGGGAAGGCGGCCAACCGGCGGCGGAGCAGGCCACGCACCTCCAGCCGAGTGCGCGCGTCGAGCGCCGCCAGGGGCTCGTCCAGCAACAGCAGCGCCGGCTCGACGGCGAGCGCCCGGGCCAGCGCGACCCGTTGCGCCTGGCCGCCGGAGAGCTGCCGTGGTCGTGCCTGCGCGTGTTCGGCCAGCCCGACCGAATCGAGCAGCGCACCGGCGACGGCGCGGGCCGCCGGCTTCGACCGGCCCTGGCTACGCGGCCCGAACGCCACGTTGTCCAGGGCGGTCAGGTGCGGGAACAGCAGATAGTCCTGGAACACCACCCCGATCGGACGCCGATGAGGCGGCAACTGCAGACCGATGTCGGCCAGCCGTCGGCCGCCGAGGTCGATCCGGCCGCCGTCCAGGGACACCAGCCCCGCCAGCGCCCGCAGCGCAGTGGACTTGCCGGCACCGTTCGGGCCGAGCAGCGCGAGCACCTCGCCCGGCTCGGCCGTGAGGTCGAACTCCAGCCGAAACGTGCCGCGGGTGACCCGCAACTCGGCGACCAGACCTGTCCCCCTCCCGCCCGATCTTGGCGGCCCTCCGCCCACCGGTCCGCCGCCCACCGGCTTCCCGCCCGATGAACCCCCGGCCGCCGAATCCGTGCGCGCCGAATCCGTGCGCGCCGACTCGCTACCCGTCGATCCCGCACCCGACAGACCTCCGCCCGGCGATCCCGCCGCCCACGACTCCCCACCCGGCGATTCCCCGCCCGTCGGCTCGCTGTCAGTCGATCCCAGGCCCATCGACCGTACGTCCGGCCCTTCTCCGCTGGACGGACCAGTCACGTTCGCGGTCACCATCGGGTCACCCAGCGGCCGCGGAGGAGGACCAGGACCGCGACGGAGACGGCCAGCAACAGGACCGAGAGCAGCAGGGCGGCGTCCGGGTCGGTGGTCAGTGCGAGGTAGACGGCGATCGGCATGGTCTGGGTGACGCCGGGCAGGTTGCCGGCGAAGGTGATCGTGGCGCCGAACTCGCCGAGCGCCCGGGCCCAGGCCAGCACCGCGCCGGCCGCGATGCCCGGCCCGATCAGCGGCAGGGTGACCCGGCGGAACACGGTCAGTGGCGTCGCGCCCAGGGTCGCGGCCGCCTCCTCGTAGCGGCGGTCGGCGGCCCGCAGCGATCCCTCCACCGACAGGATCAGGTACGGCAGCGCGACGAACACCTGGGCCAGCACGACCGCGTACGGCGTGAAGGGGAAGGCGAACCCGGTCAGCCGGAAGAGCGGCTGACCGAGCAGCCCGGACCGGCCCAGCACGGTGAACAGCGCGACCCCGCCGACCACCGGCGGCAGCACCAGCGGCACGGTGATCAACGCCCGGATCACGCCCGCGCCGGGCAGCCCGGGCCGGGCCAGCAGCCAGGCAGCCGGCACCCCGAGCAGCACGACGAGCACGGTCGCGGCGGTGGCGGTGATCATGGACAACCGCAACGCGGCCAGGGCATCCGGACCCGCCAGCAGCTCCGGCGCCCGACCCCAGGGCGCCTTGATCACCAAGCCGACCAACGGCAAGATCAACACGACCAGAGCGACGACGGCCGGCAGACCGATCAGCAGGGGGATGCGGGCCGGCGCCGCTGGATCCCGACGGCGCGGGTTCACGACGGCGAGGCGAATCCGGCCTCGGTCAGCACCGCCTGGCCGGCCGGCCCGTGCACATACTCGACGAAGGCCGCGGCCAACTCAGGGTTCTTCGCCTCGGTCAGCGCCGTGATCGGATAGACGTTGACGGCGCTGCCGGCCTCCGGGAACTCGATCCCTTCGACATCGTCCCCGGCGGCGATCACATCCGTCTTGTAGACCAGGGCGGCGTCGACCTCGCTGAGGCGCACCTTCTGCAGCGCCGCCTTCACGTCCGCCTCGAGCGTGTCCGGCTTGGCCGCGACGCCGGCCGCCTGGAACACTTTCTCGGCGGCGGATCCGCACGGCACCTCGGCCGCGCAGAGCGCGATTCGCAACGATGCGTCGGCAAAGTCGGCCAGCCCGGTGATCTTGGCCGGATTACCCGGCGGCACCGCGATCTGCAGCGTGTTGGTGACGAACGGCTGCTGGTCGACGGCCTGTCCCGCGTCGGCGACGATCTTCATCGTCGACTCGCTGGCGGCGGCGAACACGTCCACCGGTGCGCCGGCGATGACTTGGGCGGCGAGGGTGGCACTGGAGCCGAAGCTGAAGGTGATCTTGGTGCCCGGATGGGCCCGCTGGAAGTCCTCGCCGAGCTTGCTGAACGACTCCGTCAGCGAGGCCGCGGCCAGCACCGTGATCTCCCCGGTCGGCGCCGCGGCCGACGTGCTCGGGCTGGGGGCCGGGCCCGAGTCGCTCGGGCCCGAGACTGAGCAACCGGCGACCAGCATGTTCATGATCAGCGCCAGCACGCCCCGAATCGTTCCGGTCATGGTTCCGGCACCTCCACAACGACATTGGTGGCCTTGATCGACGCGGTCGCCAGCACGCCCGGCTCGAGTTCGAGTTCTGCGGCGGCCTCGGCCGACATCAGCGACACCACCCGGAACGGGCCGCACTGCAGGTCGACCTGGGCCATCACCCCGTCCTTGATCACCTTGGTGACCAGACCAGTGAAACGGTTCCGGGCACTCTCCGCGACGGATGCGCCGAGCCCGGGCGTGGTCGCGAGCTGTTGGGCCAGCGCAGCCAACTCGGCGCCGTCGATCATGGCCGGCCCGGGATCCTCGAGCGTGCCGAGCCGACCGGTGTCGATCCAGCGCCGCACCGTGTCGTCACTGACGCCGAGCAGGGCCGCCGCCTGGGAGATCCGGTACCGTCGCACACCAGGCAGCATAACTCCGCAATTGCGGATCGGCCGCGTCAGGCAGAATCCTCGATTTCGCTGTCGTTACGCCTCCACGGCCTGAACTCCGGAAATTCGAGACACGGCACCCAACAGCGCCGCGCCGTCGTGGCGGTCCTCGGTGGTCAGATAGACCCCGACGTAGCCCGGATCGGTCCGCTGACCGGAAGTCCGCAGCTGGGCGATCCGCCACTGGTGATCGGTGATCAGGTCACGATGTCGCGCAGCAGCCCGGCACCGTCCCGGTATTCGACCCACCGCTCCAACCGCCCGGTCCGGCGCCGCAGCCGGCTCAGCCGCGGCCCGACGAAGACCACCAGGAAGTGCCCGGCCGTGACCGCGACGGCCAGGATGAACAGCCCGCCACCGCAGGCCATGCCGACGGCCGCGATGAGCCAGATCGACGCCGCCGTGGTCAGCCCGCGCACCGCCTCGGACCGGACGACGATGATGCCGGCCCCCAGAATGCCGATGCCGGAGACGATCTGGGCCGCGACCCGGCTCGGGTCCAGCCCGATCCCCGGGTCGCCGAGCAGGTCGCTGAAACCGTACTTGGAGACCAGCAGGAACAGGGCGGACCCGATCCCGACCAGGGCATGCGTACGGACGCCGGCCTGCTTGCGGCGGAATTGTGGTTCCAATCCGATCACCATGGACAAGATCAACGCGACGCCGAGGTCGGGCAACAACTGCAACTGGGCCAGCCAGAACGAGGAGGAGAGTTCGGTCGGCATCCGCGTCAGATTACTCACTTACCCGGGGAGCGGTTCCGGCACGCCGTTTCATGCGGGACGAAACAATCTCGCCCCACGCCGGGGAACCGGGTGCCAAAGCGTCCAGGTGTGGTGAAGAATGGTCGCCCGTGGGGGAGCTGAGTCAGGAAGGAACAGGCGGCCGGGTGATCGTGATCACCGGAGCGATGGCCGCGGGGAAGTCGACGGTTGCCGAGCTGCTGGCCAACCGGCTGCCATCGTCGGTGCACATCCGCGGGGACGTGTTCCGGAAGATGGTGGTCAACGGCCGGGCGGAGATGACGCCGCAGGCGACCCGGGCGGCGCTGGATCAACTCCAACTCCGCTACGAGTTGGCCGGCCACAGCGCCGACCGGTTCGCCGATCAAGGTTTCGACGCGATCGTGCAGGACGTGATCATCGGCCCCGACCTGGCCGGCTTCATCGAGCAGATCAAGACGCCGCGGCGCTATCTGGTGGTGCTGTCGCCGACCGTGTCGTCGTTGGAGATCCGGGAGGCCCAGCGGTCCAAGGAGGGCTATCACAGCTTCTCGCCGCTGCAGCTGGATGATCTGCTGCGCCGTGAGACCGCCCGGATCGGCTACTGGCTCGACTCCAGCGCCCAGACCCCGGACGAAACAGTGGATGACATTCTGGCCAACCTCGACCAGGCCGCCGTCTGAGCCTCGCGGCTCGTTCAGGAGCGGTCAGGCGACCGCGATCCGCGGGTAGCGGCTGCGTTCCCGGGCCAGTTCGGCGTTGAGGAATCGTTCGGTCAGCTCGGCCCGGATCGTCGCGTACGCAGGATCGTCGAAGCGATTCCGGTGCTCGCCCGGATCGTCGGCCAGATCGAACAGCTCGCCGTACGGTTGATCACGATGGACCGTGATCTTGAACCGGTCCTCGACGTACGTCCGCAGGTGCACCCGGGTCGGCTGGTGCCGGTTCTCCACCAACGCATGATCACGAACCGAGTCCGTGGCTCCGGTCCAGACCGGCCATTGATCAACACCCTGCATCCTGGGCGGCACTTCCAGCCCGGCCGCGGTCAGGAAGGTCGGCGCGTAGTCGACCAGACTCTGCAGCGCATCCGTACGTCGTCCGGCCGGCACCCCGGCCGCCCGGACGATCATCGGGATCCGGATCAGATCCTCGTAGTGGAAGGCACCCTTCGCGATCAGCCCGTGAGCACCGAGGAAGTGTCCGTGATCGGTGGTGAAGACGATGATCGTCGACTCGGTCAGCCCGAGTCGGTCCAGTGCGGCCAGGATCGTACCGACGCCGGCGTCGATGAAGCTGATCATCCCGTAGTAGGTCGCGACGTTGCGGCGCAGTTCGGCCTCGGCGATCAGGTGGGAATGGAACCCGTGGTTGGTGAACGGGGTCTCCTGCCAGGCGCCGAAGTCCGGCCGCTGCTGTTGGGTGGCGGCGAACCAGGGCGGCATCGCGTCCAGCTCCCCGGGCACCAGCCGGCCGATCGGCACGTCGGCCGGATAGTACATCGACGCCCAGGGCTCCGGCACCAGATAGGGCGGATGCGGATCCTGGAAGCTGGCCCAGGTGAGGAACGGCTGCCGGTCCGCCGCCGCCCGCTCGATCGCCGCCACCGACCGCTCCGCGACGAAGGTCGTGTAGTGGTGCTCCGGTGGCAGATCCCAACTATGCCGGCGGCCGGGCTCGCCGTTGTCGCTGCGGTAGAAGTCGCGCCAGCCGGTCAGTCCCCGGCTCTCCATCCAGAGCGCGTAGTGCTGCCCGACCCACGCCTCGTCGGCATGGTTGCGGGCCAGCTCGATGAGATCGAAACCGTAGTAGGGACCGTGGAAGTCACGCCAGAAGTCAAGATCACGAAGCCGCGGCGGCGCCTCCAATGAGGTCTGGTCCGGGGTCGAGGCCAACGGCTGGAAGTGCGCCTTGCCGATCAACGAACTCGCGTAGCCGGCCCGGGACAGCAGCCCCGACACGGTCGGCAGTTCCTCGTCCAGCTTGGTGCCGATCGTCCAGCAGCCGTGACTGGACGGGTACTGGCCGGTGATGATCGACGACCGCGACGGGGAGCACAGCGGGTTCGGACAATAGGCCCGGTCGAACCGGGTGCCGGCCGCGGCCAGCCGGTCCAGGTTCGGCGTCTGCAGCACCGGATTCGTCGCGCCGAGGCACTCGAAATGGTGCTGATCGGTGGTGATCAGCAGGATGTTCGGGCGGTCGCCCATGGCCCCCCTCGCTGTCCGGAACCGACCCGAGCCGGTCTCCCCGGCACGCTAGCGACGTTCCGGCGGCGACGTGAGGTCGATTCCGGTCAGTGGTACGGATCTAGTGTCGCAAAATCGCGCGTGGGATGTCGGTGCGGTGAGCCATGATGGGGCGGTGACCGTGACCTCGCCGGCTTCGCCGTCGTCTTCGGACCGCGGGCGACTGGACGCGCGCCCGCTGGTCGGCCGGGCGGGTGAGCTGCAGCGCCTGCTCCAGCTGGTCGGGTTGCCGAACGGCCGGCCCGGCGGGCTGGTGGTGCTGTCCGGTGACGCGGGGATCGGCAAGTCCCGGATCGTGTCGGCGGCGATCGGCGTCGCGGCGGACCGGGGCTGGCGGGTCTCGCTCGGCCAGTGCATGGATCTCGGCCGCAGCCCGCTGCCGTACCTGCCGTTCGTCGAGGCGATCGGCCGGCTGTCCGCGACCGAGGAGGGGCAGCGGCTGATCGAACGGCATCCGGGGGTGCGGCCGCTGATCGCCCGATCCGCCGACGGTACGGCGCCACAACCCGACCGGGGCGCCCTGTTCGAAGCGGTGCACGCGATCATGACCGACCTGGCGGCCGAGCGGCCGCTGTTGCTGGTGATCGAAGACGTGCACTGGGCCGACTGGTCCAGCCTGGAGTTGATCAGCTTCCTGCTGGCCCGGCCGTTCCCGACGCCGGTGTCGATCATCGTCACCTACCGGTCCGACGATCTGCACCGGCGACATCCGCTGCGCCCGGTCGCGGCGGGCTGGACCCAGCTCCCTGCGGTGGAGCGGCTCGAGCTCGGCCCGCTGTCGGACGACGCGATCCGGGAACTGGCCACCGGGCTGCGGGCCGGACTGTCCGATCTGGAGCTGGCCCGGGTGATCGACCGGGCCGAGGGCAACGCGTTCTTCACCGAGGAGTTGATCGCGGCCGGAACCGTGCCCGGCGGGGTGCCCGATGATCTTGCCGATCTGCTGATCCTGCGGCTGGATCAGCTGGAGCCGGACGCCCGGCAGGTGGTCCGGTCGGCCGCAGTGGCCGGCCGCCGGGTCAGCCACGAGGTGCTGCAGGAGGTCACCGACCTGGAGCCGGCCGAGCTCGACCAGGCCCTGCGCAACGCCGTCGAGCGCTTCGTCCTGGTCAGCGACCGGTCCGACACCTACGCGTTCCGGCACGCGCTGTTGGCCGAGGCGGTCTATCAGGACCTGCTGCCCGGTGAACGGGTCCGGCTGCACACCGCGTACGTCCGGGCACTGCGTGATCATCCGCGGGCGACGGCGGCCGACCTGGCCCGGCACGCCCGGGCTGCCCATGATCATCAGACGGCGCTGTCGGCCGGGCTACGGGCTGCCGAGGAGGCGGTGACGATGGGCGGGCCGGACGAGGCGTTGCACCACTACCTCGCCGTGCTCGAGCTGATCGCCGATCCCCGGGTCGAGGCCGAGATCGATCCGGTCGACATCACCGTCCGGGCGGCGACGGCCGCGGTCTCCGCCGGGATGCCGGAGCGCGCCGTGGCCCTGGTCCAAGATCAACTGACCCAGCTGCCGGCCGACGCCGACCCGCTGGTCCGGGCCCGGCTGCTGCAGGCCCTGGCGGCCGCGGCGGCGCTGACCGATCTCAACGTCGACGTCCTGGCCGTGACCACGGAAGCACTGACCCTGGTGCCGGCCGAGCCGGACAGCGAGTTGCGCAGCCGGGTGCTCCGGGCCCACGCCCAGGCGCTGGCCGACCGGTCCCGGCACGACGAGTCGACCGGCTGGGCCGAGGAGGCGTTGGCGATGGCCGACCGGCTCGGCCTGGCCGAGATCTCCAGCGACGTCGCCGCGCTGCTGGCCAAGCTGCAGGAGCGGCTCGGCAACCTCGAGGCGTCCCGGGCGGCGTTGCAGCAGATTGTCGCCGACTCCCGGGCCCGGGGCGACGCCGCCGAGCTGCGCGCGCTCTATCACCTGGGCGGGATCCATTACGAGCGGGGCGAGGTGGCCGAGGCGCTGGAGCTCTACCTGCGCGGGGCCCAGCGGGCCGTCGAGACCGGGCGGCGGTACGCGCCGTACGGCGTCGACGCCAGGATCATCGCCGCCCTGGCCGCGTACACGCTGGGCCGCTGGGATCAGGTGCTGGAGATCGTGGACACGACCGGAGAGCGGCCGCCGATGGTGGCCGACGCGGCGATGGCCGCGATCGCGATGTACGTCGCCGCCGGCCGCGGAGAACCGTCCGGGCTCCGGCTGCAGGCCCGGGCCAACCGCGCCTGGGGCACTGACGCCGTGGTGTCGCTCTATGCGGGCGGCGCGGCGATGGATCTGTACGGTCAGCTCGGCGATCTCGATCAGGTCTGGCAGCAGCACCAGCGGCTGGCCGACGAGCTGGACGCGATCTGGACCGATGTCCAGGCCAAGATCCGGCTCGGCGCGATCATGATCGGCATCGCCGCCGACCTGGTCGGCTCCGACCCGGCCGATCAGAAGCGCTGGACCGACCGGGCCGACTGGTTGATGGGCCAGATCGACGTGATCGTGGTGGACTCCGAACGGCGCCGGCCGCTCGGGGTGGAGAGCCGGGCCTGGCAACTGCGGGCCCGGGCCGAGCGGCTCCGGCTCGACCAGCGGCTCGGCCTGCCGGTGGACCAGGCGGCCCTGGTCGAGGCCTGGCGAGCCTCCGTCGAAGGCTTCGAACGATTCCCCAACGTGCCCGAGCTGACCCGGAGCCGGATCCGGCTGGCCGCGGCGCTGCGCCGGGCCGGCGCGGTCGAGGAGAGCCGGCAGTTCGCCGACCAGGCCCGCGCGGTCGCAGAGCAACTCGGCGCCCGGCCGATGTTGGCGGAGCTGGCCACGCTGGAACCGCCGCACGGCGAGCACGCCGCCGGCCCGCTGACCCCGCGGGAGCTGGAGGTGCTGGCGCTGGTCGCTGAGGGGCTGAGCAACCGCGAGGTCGGCCTGAAACTCTTCATCAGCACCAAGACGGCGAGCGTGCACGTGTCCAACATCTTGACCAAGCTCGGGGCGGGCACCCGGACCGAGGCGGCCGCACTCGGCCGCCGACTCGGTCTACTGACGAGCTGATCCGCCACACGCCGAGTTGTCAGAACTGAGTTGCGCTCTAGCCTCGATCGGTCATGATCTTGGCCTCGCTGCCCGGTGTCCGTGACCCGTTCACGGTTCCAGGCACAGGTCGCGGTTCCTTGCCGGTTCGCTGGTCTGCCGGACGGAAAGACGCATCGAGGGCGGAGGGGTTGGGGCGTGGGTGGATGTCGCGGCCGGCTGTCGGTGCTGCGTCTCGTTGGCTGCGGTTGATGTCGCGTCGAGTGTGACGTTTCCCGTCTTCGCAGCCGATCGGGACGGGAAACGTCACAGTCGACGACAGCGATCGGCGCAGCCTTCGAAATCGCGCCAGTCAGCCTTGCGTGACGCAGGACCGGCAGCCGGCCGCGACACCGTCACCACGCCGCAACCTCACCCGCTCCTTGATGGGTCTTTCCGCCCGGCAGACCGCGATCCGGCAGCCGGAAACCCGGACCAGGGAAACAACCAACCCCCTGATCATGAAACACCGAGGCTAGCGGCAACTCAGTTCTGACAAGCCGGCAAAGGTGTCAGTAGGTGAGGTCGAGTGAGTAGAGCCCGGTCTGCCAGGCCACCCAGCCGAAGGCGACCAGGGCCAGCACGATCAGCAGGTTGGCGATCGTGCCGAACACTCCGCCCCGGTGCCGGATCGTCGTGATCACCTGACCGACGGCGGGCACCAGGGCCAGCACCGGCAGCGCGGTGATCACCTGCACCGCCCGGATCACGCCATCGGCCACCGGCACCATCAGGCTGATCACGGTGATCAGGCCCGCCCAGGCGAGCAGCGAGAGCGGAATCGTCAGCAGCCCGAAGTGGGTCAGCGTGCGCAGCCGGCGTCGCGCCGCCGACCAGGAACTCAGGTCGACCCCGTGCCGGCGGCGAACGATCGCGCCGATCGGCCAGGCGATCAAGATCAACACGGCCCAGCCGATTGCGAAGATCGCCACCGGCAACACGGCCTGCCAGGCCGGAGCGGCGGGTAGCAGGACATGCGCCGGGTCCATCCCGATCGCCGCGACCTTGCCGTTCTCGATGTCCATCGCCAGCCGGCGGTCGCCGCCGATCTCCTGCCAGAGCCAGAGCTCGTCGGTCGCCTCGATCTCCTGCAGCCGCAACGGATGACTGCCGGTGGTGGCGAGGGCGGGCAGGCTGATCGTGCCGTCCCCGTTGTCGGTCACCGGGAGCTGTTGCATCGCCGACGCGACGCGCATGAAAGAGCTCTCCGCCCGCCGGGAGAGCAGGTACGTGCCGGCGGCCCGGGCTGCATGCTCGGCCGAGCTGGCGGTGACCGGCGGTGCGGCGCGCTCGGCCGCCGGGTGATAGCGCTCGACGAACTGCTCGACCAGGGCAGTGCGCAGGGTCGCCGTACCGTCGGGCTGCCGGCCGTTGCTGTTCACCGAGACGAAGATCCCGGTGCCGTGGTCCGGCAGCAAGGCCAGCTGGCTGTGGAAGACGCCGGTGTCGCCGCCGTGCGCCGCGATCCGCTGACCCTGGTGCTCCAGCAGGAAGAAGCCGACCCCCATCTGGTCCGCGCCGGCGAGGCCGCCGAGACTCGCCGGCCCCAGGGCCGGCCGCTCCATCGTCTGCAGGCTCTCCGGGTGCAGCAGGGCCGGGGCGTTGCCGGCCGGGCGGCCGAGCAGAGCCAGCATGAACAGCCCCAGATCGTGGCCGGTGGCCGACAGCGCGCCGGCGGGCGCCGGGCCGAGCACCTCGAAGCCGATCGGGGGTGTGCCGATCGACCGGTAACCGCGGGCCATCCGGCTCGCGTCGGCCTCGGGCAGCGGCTGGGCGAAGGTCGAGGCGGTCATCCCGGCCCGGTCCAGCACCTCGGCCCGGGCGTAGTCCGCGTACGGCATCCCGGTGACCCGCTGGACGATGTAGGCGGCCAGCGAGTTGGACCAGTTGGAGTACGCCGGCACGGTGCCCGGCCGGTAGAGCTGTTCGGGCTGGTCGACCGAGACCTCGGTCCGCAGGTCGGGTTCCGGGGTGCCCTCCGCCATGATCACGCCGCGGATCCGGTCCTCGTACCCGGCGGAGTGACTGAGCAGGTGCCGTAGCGTCACCGGCTCGTCGAAGGTCCGCTTCAACTCGAAGTCCAGGTAGCCCTGGATGTCGGCGTCCAGGTCGAGCTTGCCGGCCTGTACCTGCTGCATCACCGCCGTCGCGGTGACCAGCTTGGACACCGAGCCGACCCGGAACAGGGTGCGAGCCGGGTCGACGAGCACCGGTGGCCGGTCGCCCTCGCCCAGGTCGGCGGCCCCGTAGCCGCGTTCGGTGATGATCTTGCCGTCGGCCACCACGGTGACGACGGCGCCGGCCAGCGCCTCGCGCTGCAGGGCCGTCGGCACCAGGCCGTCCAGCCAGTCGTCGACGTCGGCCCGGGTCAGGTCGCCCCGCACCTCCGGGGCAGTGGGCGGGGTGATCCGCGGCCCCATCGCCGGCATCGAGCAACCGGCCAGGGCCAACAGCAGGGGCACCAGGAGAGCCAGCAGCCCGGCGCGCGGGCGCAGCCTGGTCGGCACGGACGTGGAGTCGATCATCGGGTGTCCTCCTCGGACGTCTCGGCGGCGGTCGGGGCGGTCGGTGCGGGAGACCCGGTGGTTCCAATCGGGCTGAGCGCCGCCGGAGCCAGGATCAGCGGCAGCATCCGGCGGCCGAGCGCGGCGAGATCATCGACCGGGGCCTGGCCGGCGCGCAAGGTGGCGATGCCGGCCTGGACGGCGATGAAGAGCTCTGCCCTGGTCCGGGCCTCCGCCTCGGAGAGCTCCGGGTCGGTGACCCGGAGGGCGTCACCGAGCAGAGTCCGGAGCACGTCGAACTGGCCCGCCAGCCGCTCCCCCACCACCGGGTTCCGGGCCCCCTCGGCGGCGATCTCACAGTTCAGTCCGGCGAACTCGACCGGCACCTCGGCCCGCTCCTGGATCGCCTCGCTGAGCAGGGCCTGCATGGCTTCCGGATCGCGCGGCTCGGCGAACACCTCGGCGTTGACGCGTTCCCGGGCCAGGGTGGCCTCGAGGATGATCGCCTCCTTGTTGTCCAGGTATTGGTAGAGCGAGCCGACGCTCATCCCGACCTCGTCGGCGATCTGCTGCATCGAGGTGTGGTGGATCCCGTGCCGGGCGAACAGCGTGATCGCGGCGGTCACGATCCGCGTCCGCTGCTCCTCGCGGCGTTTGCGTACCGCCGGCGAGTCCTTGCTCGGCTGTGGTCCCATGAGTCCCTCTCCCCGATGATGTGAGTGAGGGTTCATTCATATCATGACGGTCGTTCGGGGCCGATCCGATTTTGCCCACGGCAGAGGTACCTACCTTACGGATGGTACGTTCGGTTCATGGCAACCAGGGAGAGCCTTCTCGGCGATGCACTCGCGGTCCTCCGCGACGGCGGTGCGCTCACCCTCGAGGCGGTGGCGAAACGGGCCGGGCTGACCAAGCCCGGCGTGGTGCATCACTTCGCGACGAAGGAAGGGCTGGCCGTGGCCGTCGTCGACCACGTGTTGGATCTCTGGGAGGCCGAGCTGGTCGCGCGGACCGGTGCCGAGGCCGACTGGCGGCAGCGGCTGGGCGCCTACGTCGACTACGCGCTGCTCGGCCCGATCGACCCGAGCGACCTTGCGCTGCTCGCCGACGTCCACTTGCGGGATCGCCTGATCGAGCAGTGGACGCACCGCCTGGAGCCGTGGTTCGGCACCGCGATCAACTCCGACCACTCGCAGTGGGCCGAGTGTCAGGCCGCGCGGCTGCTCGCCGACGGCGCCTGGATCGACCGGGCCCTCGGGATCGTCGCGATGACCGAGCCGGAACGGCGCGCGGTCCGCGACGTCGCCCGCCGGCTGATCGGAGCATGATCATGAAGCGCTGGCTGTTTCTCGGTGGCGCGATCGTCGCTGAGATCGCCGGATCCCTTTCGTTGAAGATTCCTGATCAAGGAACCTCTGACCTGGGTGACGGGTCGGCGGAAAGCGAACACCCCTCCCGGGACGGGTCCGGGAGGGGTGTTCGATGTTTCAGCTGATCAGCGGTAGTCGCTGCCGAGGTCGTAGTCCTCGAGCGGGACCGCGGCCCCGGAACCGGAGCCGAAGTCGTAGTCGAAGGGGTCGTACCCGACCATCGAGTACGCCTGTGCCTTCGCCTCCTCGGTCGGCTCGACCCGGATGTTCTTGTACCGATCCAGGCCGGTGCCGGCCGGGATCAGCTTGCCCAGGATCACGTTCTCCTTCAGTCCGACCAACGAGTCGGACTTGCCGTGGATCGCCGCGTCGGTGAGCACCTTGGTAGTCTCCTGGAAGGAGGCCGCCGACAGCCACGACTCGGTCGCCAGCGACGCCTTGGTGATGCCCATCAGCACCGGACGACCGGAGGCCGGAGTGCCGCCCTCGGCGACGACCTTGCGGTTCTCCGCCTCGTAGCGCAGCCGGTCGACCAGGTCACCGGTGAGCAGCTTCGAATCTCCCGACTCGATCACCGTCACCCGGCGCAGCATCTGCCGGATGATGACCTCGATGTGCTTGTCGTGAATCGGCGCGCCCTGGGTCCGGTAGACCATCTGCACCTCGTCCACCAGGTGCTCCTGCACCTTGCGGACACCGAGGATGCGGAGCACGTCCTGCGGATCGGCGGTGCCGGCGGTGAGCTGCTGCCCGACCGTGACCCGGTCCCCGTCCTCGACCAGCAACCGGGCCCGGCGGATCACCGTGTATTCGGTCGGCTCGGAGCCGTCGTCCGGCGTGACCACGAGCTTCTTGGAGCGATCGCTGTCCACCACCTCGACCCGGCCGGCGGCCTCGGCGATCGGCGCCTTGCCCTTCGGGACCCGGGCCTCGAACAGCTCCTGAACACGCGGCAGACCCTGCGTGATGTCGTCACCGGCAACACCACCGGTGTGGAAGGTACGCATCGTCAGCTGGGTGCCAGGCTCACCGATCGACTGCGCGGCCACGATACCGACGGCCTCGCCCACGTCGACCAGCTTGCCGGCGGCGAGCGATCGGCCGTAGCACATGGCACAGGTCCCGCTGACCGCCTCACAGGTGAGCACACTGCGCACCCGGACGGTCGTGGCGCCTTCCTCGACCAGCTTAGCGATGTTGATGTCGCCGAGGTCGGCCCCGGCTGCGAGCAGCACGGTCCCGTCCTTGTCGGTGACATCGGTCGCCAGCGTCCGCGCGTAGACGGCGCTCTCGGCGTGCTCGTCCAGCACCAGCTTGCCGTCGACCTCCTGCGCGATGATCTTGGTCAGGCCGCGCTCGGTGCCGCAATCCTCCTCGCGGATGATCACGTCCTGGCTGACGTCCACCAGACGACGGGTCAGGTAACCCGAGTCGGCGGTGCGCAGCGCGGTGTCGGCCTGCCCCTTCCGGCCACCGTGGGTGGAGATGAAGTACTCCAGCACGGACAGACCCTCGCGGAAGTTCGCCTTGATCGGGCGCGGGATGATCTCGCCCTTCGGGTTCACCACCAGGCCTCGCATGGCCGCGATCTGACGCATCTGCACCATGTTTCCGCGGGCACCGGAGTCGACCATCATGAAGATCGGGTTGGTCCGGGTGAAGTTCTTCTCCATCGCGACGCCGACCTTGCTCAGCGCGTCGGTCCAGATCTCGATCAGTTCCTGTCGCCGCTCGTCCTCGGTGATCAGGCCCCGCTCGTACTGCTTGTCGATCTTGGCCGCCCGCTCCTCGTAGCCGGCCAGGATCTGCGGCTTGTCCGGCGGAGTCTCGACGTCGCTGATGGACACGGTGACCCCGGACCGGGTGGCCCAGTGGAATCCGAGATCCTTCAACGCGTCCAGGCAGCCGGCCACCTCGACCTTCGGGTAGCGCTCGGCAAGATCGTTGACGATCTGGCCCAACTGCTTCTTGCCCACCTCGTAGTTGCAGTACGGGTAGTCCGCCGGCAGCGCCTCATTGAACAGGGCGCGACCGAGGGTGGTCTGCAGCAGCATGGTGCCGTCTTCGCGCAGCTCCTGCCCCTCCGGCGCGGCGACCCCGGACAGCCGGAGCCGGATCGGGGACTGCACGCTCAGCTCGCCCCGGTCGTAGGCCATCAGGCCCTCCGAGACCGAGGAGAACACCCGGCCGGCGCCGACGGTCTCTTCCCGCTCCGTGGTCAGGAAGTACATGCCGATGATCATGTCCTGGGTCGGCATGGTGACGGGGCGACCGTCGGCCGGCTTCAGGATGTTGTTCGTCGACAGCATCAGGATCCGCGCCTCGGCCTGCGCCTCGGCACCCAGCGGCAGGTGCACCGCCATCTGGTCACCGTCGAAGTCGGCGTTGAACGCCGTACAGACCAACGGGTGGATCTGGATCGCCTTGCCCTCGATCAGCTGCGGCTCGAACGCCTGGATGCCCAGCCGGTGCAGGGTCGGTGCGCGGTTCAGCAGCACCGGGTGCTCGGCGATGACCTCTTCCAGCACGTCCCAGACGACCGGCCGCTGCCGCTCCACCATCCGCTTGGCGGACTTGATGTTCTGGGCGTGGTTCAAGTCGTCCAGCCGCTTCATCACGAACGGCTTGAACAGCTCCAGCGCCATCGCCTTCGGCAGACCGCACTGGTGCAGCTTGAGCTGCGGGCCGACCACGATCACGGAACGACCGGAGTAGTCGACGCGCTTGCCCAGCAGGTTTTGCCGGAACCGGCCCTGCTTGCCCTTGAGCATGTCGGAGATCGACTTCAGCGGCCGGTTGCCCGGGCCGGTGACCGGACGGCCGCGGCGCCCGTTGTCGAACAGCGAGTCGACGGCCTCCTGCAGCATCCGCTTCTCGTTGTTGACGATGATCTCCGGCGCACCAAGATCAAGAAGGCGCTTCAGCCGGTTGTTCCGGTTGATCACCCGGCGGTACAGGTCGTTCAGGTCCGACGTGGCGAACCGGCCACCGTCGAGCTGGACCATCGGCCGCAGCTCCGGCGGGATCACCGGGACGCAGTCGAGCACCATGCCGACCGGGCTGTTCTGCGTGGTCAGGAACGCAGAGACCACCTTGAGCCGCTTCAGCGCGCGGGTCTTGCGCTGGCCGCGGCCGTTCTGGATGGTGTCCTTCAGATTGATCGCCTCGGCCTTGAGATCGAACGTCTCCAGCCGCCGCTTGATCGCGTCCGCGCCCATCGAGCCGGCGAAGTACTTGCCGAACCGGGTCTTCATCTCCCGGTAGAGCACCTCGTCGCCCTCGAGATCCTGCACCTTGAGGTTCTTGAACCGATCCCAGACGGCGTCCAGCCGGTCCAGTTCGCGCTGCGCCCGGTCGCGCAGCTGCTTGACCTCGCGCTCGGCACCCTCGCGGACCTTGCGCTTGGCATCGGCCTTGGCCCCCTCGGCCTCCAGCGCGCCCATGTCCTCTTCGAGCTTGCGCATCCGGTTCTCGATATCGGAGTCCCGGCGGCCCTCCAGCTGCTTGCGCTCGACGTCGATCTTGGCCTCGAGCGAGGACAGATCGCGGTGCCGGGCGTCGACGTCGACCTCGGTGATCATGTACGCGGCGAAGTAGATGACCTTCTCCAGGTCCTTCGGCGCAATGTCCAGCAGGTACCCCAGCCGGGACGGAACGCCCTTGAAGTACCAGATGTGGGTGACCGGAGCGGCCAGTTCGATGTGTCCCATCCGGTCCCGCCGGACGTTGGACCGGGTCACCTCGACGCCACAGCGCTCACAGATGATGCCCTTGAACCGGACCCGCTTGTACTTGCCGCAGTAGCACTCCCAGTCCCGGGTGGGACCGAAGATCTTCTCGCAGAACAGACCGTCACGCTCGGGCTTGAGCGTGCGGTAGTTGATGGTCTCCGGCTTCTTGACCTCGCCGTGTGACCAGGTGCGAATGTCGTCGGCGGTGGCCAAGCCGATCCGGATCTCATCAAAGAAGTTCACGTCGAGCACGTTGTTTATCTCTTCTCTTCGTTAGCTCGTTTACTTCGCTGTTGGTGCCGACCCGCACCGTCACCGGTGCGAGTCGGCTGGAGGATCAGACCTCTTCGACGCCGCCGAGGGACTCACCGGGGCGCCGCGACAGATCGATGCCGAACTCGTCGCTCGCTCGGTAGTTGTCCTCTTCCGAATCCCTCAACTCGACCGTGCTGCCATCACTCGACAGCACCTCCACGTTCAGGCAGAGCGACTTCATCTCCTTGACCAGCACCTTGAACGACTCAGGGATGCCCGGCTCCGGGATGTTCTCGCCCTTGACGATGGCTTCGTACACCTTGACCCGGCCCGGCACGTCGTCGGACTTGATCGTCAACAGCTCCTGCAGGGCCCACGCGGCGCCGTACGCCTCGAGTGCCCAGACCTCCATCTCGCCGAACCGCTGACCACCGAACTGCGCCTTACCACCGAGCGGCTGCTGGGTGATCATCGAGTACGGACCGGTCGACCGGGCGTGCAGCTTGTCGTCGACCATGTGGGTCAGCTTCAGGATGTACATGTAGCCGACCCCCACCGGTGCCGGGTACGGCTCACCGGTGCGGCCGTCGAACAGGTTGGCCTTGCCGTCGCCGTTCACGACCCGGATGCCGTCGCGGTTGGTCAGCGTGTGGCTGAGCAGACCGGTGATCTCCTCCTCGGTCGCGCCGTCGAACACCGGAGTGGCCAGCCGGGAATTCGGCTCGACCCGCTCCAGCCCGACCTCGCGCAGCCGATCGGCCCACTCGCCCTTGGCCTCCGAGATGTCCCAGCCGCTCTTCGCGATCCAGCCGAGATGGGTCTCCAGCACCTGGCCGATGTTCATCCGGCTCGGCACGCCGAGCGGGTTGAGCACGATGTCGACCGGGGTGCCGTCCTCCATGAACGGCATGTCCTCGACGGGGAGGATCTTGGAGATGACGCCCTTGTTGCCGTGCCGGCCACAGAGCTTGTCACCGTCGGAGATCTTCCGCTTCTGGGCCACGTAGACCCGGACCAGCTGGTTGACGCCCGGCGACAGCTCGTCGTCGGAATCCCGGTCGAAGACCCGGACCCCGATCACGGTGCCGGACTCGCCGTGCGGCACCCGCATCGAGGTGTCGCGCACCTCACGGGCCTTCTCGCCGAAGATCGCGCGCAGCAGCCGCTCCTCCGGCGTCAGCTCGGTCTCGCCCTTCGGGGTGACCTTGCCGACCAGCACGTCGCCGGCGCCGACCTCGGCACCGATCCGGATGATGCCCCGCTCGTCCAGGTCGGCCAGCTGATCTTCGCTGACGTTCGGGATGTCGCGGGTGATCTCCTCGGCGCCGAGCTTGGTGTCCCGGGCGTCGACCTCGTGCTCCTCGATGTGGATCGAGGTGAGGACGTCGTCCTGGACCAGGCGCTGGCTGAGGATGATCGCGTCCTCGTAGTTGTGGCCCTCCCACGGCATGAACGCGACGAGCAGGTTCTTGCCGAGCGCCATCTCGCCCTTGTCGGTGCACGGGCCGTCGGCCAGCGGCTGGCCCTTCTCGACCCGGTCACCGGCCCGGACCAGCGGCCGCTGGTTGATGCTGCTGCCCTGGTTGGAGCGGCGGAACTTGGCCAGCCGGTACGTCTTGTAGGTGCCGTCGTCGTGCGCGATGTCGACCAGGTCGGCGGTCACCGAGGTGACGGCACCGGCCTGCACGGCCGTGGTCACGTCGCCGGCGTCGACCGCGGCGCGATACTCCATGCCCGTGCCGACCACCGGCGCCTCGGACCGGACCAACGGAACGGCCTGCCGCTGCATGTTCGAGCCCATCAACGCGCGGGACGCGTCGTCGTGCTCGAGGAACGGGATCATGGCGGTCGCCACCGACACCATCTGGCGCGGCGAGACGTCCATGTAGTCCACCTCGTCGGCGTTCACCTCATCGGTGTCGCCGTGCCGCTTGCGCACCAGCACCCGCTGCTCGGCGAACTTGCCGTCCGCGGTCAGCTTGGCGTTGGCCTGCGCGACCACGAACCGGTCCTCTTCGTCCGCGGTCAGGTAGTCGATCTGGTCGGTGACCTTGCCCTTGACGATCTTGCGGTACGGGGTCTCGACGAAGCCGAACGAGTTGACCCGGGCGAAGCTCGCCAGGGAGCCGATCAGACCGATGTTCGGGCCTTCCGGCGTCTCGATCGGGCACATCCGGCCGTAGTGCGAGGTGTGCACGTCGCGGACGTCCATCTGGGCGCGGTCCCGGGAGATACCACCCGGGCCGAGCGCGTTCAGCCGCCGCTTGTGGGTCAGACCCGCGATCGGGTTGATCTGGTCCATGAACTGGGACAGCTGCGAGGTGCCGAAGAACTCCTTCAGCGCCGCGGTCACCGGCCGGATGTTGATCAAGGTCTGCGGCGTGATCGCCTCGACGTCCTGGGTCGTCATCCGGTCCCGGACCACCCGCTCCATCCGGCCGAGGCCGGTGCGCAGCTGGTTCTGGATCAGCTCGCCGACGGTCCGCAGCCGCCGGTTGCCGAAGTGATCGATGTCGTCGGCCTCGACCACAAGATCACCACGCGGGCTGTCCAGGGTCTCCTTGCCCTCGTGCAGCGCAACGATGAAGCGGATGGCGGCGACGATGTCGTCGACCTTCAGCACCTGGGCGTCGAACGGCTCTTCCAGCCCGAGCTTCTTGTTGATCTTGTAACGACCGACCTTGGCCAGGTCGTACCGCTTCGGGTTGAAGTAGTAGTTCTCCAACAGGGCCTGGGCGGCCTCGCGGGTCGGCGGTTCGCCCGGCCGCAGCTTGCGGTAGATGTCGAGCAGCGCCTCGTCCTGGGTGGAGGTGTGGTCCTTCTCCAGGGTGAGCCGCATCGACTCGTAATCGCCGAACTCCTCGAGGATCTGCGCGTCGGTCCAGCCGAGCGCCTTGAGCAGCACGGTGACGTTCTGCTTGCGCTTGCGGTCCAGCCGAACGCCGACCAAGTCGCGCTTGTCGATCTCGAACTCGAGCCAGGCGCCACGCGACGGGATCATCTTGCAGGTGTAGATGTCCTTGTCCGACGTCTTGTCGGCGGTGGTCTCGAAGTAGACACCCGGGGACCGGACGAGCTGGGACACGACGACCCGCTCGGTGCCGTTGATGATGAAGGTGCCCTTGTCGGTCATCAGCGGGAAGTCGCCGATGAAGACCGTCTGGCTCTTGATCTCGCCGGTCTCGTTGTTCATGAATTCCGCAGTCACGAACAGCGGCGCGGCGTAGGTGACGTCGCGGTCCTTGCACTCCTCCACCGTGTTCTTCGGCGGCTCGAACCGATGGTCGCGGAACGACAGCGACATCGTCTGGGAGAAGTCTTCGATCGGGGAGATCTCCTCGAAGATCTCCTCCAGCCCCGACTTGGTGTTGACGTCGGTGCGGCCTTCGGCGAGTGCGGCCTCGACCCGCGCCCGCCAGACCTCGTTGCCGATCAACCAGTCGAAGGACTCGATCTGCACGTCGAGCAGATTCGGAACCTCCATGGGTTCGGCGATCTTGGCGAAAGAAATACGACCGGTGTTGGATACGACGTGGTTCTTCTGGGCAGTGCGCGAGGCGGCCAAGAGAGGTCCTTCCGAAGGGCTCGCGGGTGAAACGGTGCTATTCAGTTGAGGTGGAACAGATGAGGTCAAACGGGGTCAACGATGACCTCCGCGCACGCAAAAGGACCCGTGTCAAACCAACGGGTCGTCGAGTATGCGGAGGCAAGTAATCATCGTAACCGCTCGACCGCGAAATGTAAACTCCTGCGGGCAGCACTGAGTGGCGCTGTCAAATCGAGAGCGTGCCCCACAGCATACCTCGCTTCGGCCCGAGCAGCGGGCGAACCGCCGGTAAACGCTTGCGAACCGGCATGGCCGCAACACCGCTCGCTGCAGCATGAGCTTTCGCGGGAGGATGGGCACCGGATCGGGATGGGTGACATCGGATCGTGTACTCGATCGACCACGGCGAGTTGATCGTGTGGATCGTCCGCGTGGCGCACCGCCGCGAGGTCTACCGGAGGAGGCGAGATCTATCGGAGGAGAAGAGGATGAAGCTCGTACCAGTGACCGAGGCCAAGGCCAAGGCCAAGCTGACCGCGCTGGTCCACGATGCGGAGAACGAAGACATCGCGCTGTTGCGGCATGGCAAACCGGCCGCAGACTGAGCCGCAGTACTGATCAGCAACGCCCGTTACGAGGAATTGATGGAGCACCTGGAGGACCTCGAGGACGCACGGGTTGTCGAGGAGTTCCGCCGCAACGGCGAGCCGACGATGGCAGCCGGCGAGTTTTTTGCCAAGCTCAACAACCAGCCAGAGTCCCAGGTGGGTTGATCATCAACAGCGGACGCACCACTCCTGGCCCGTGAGAGAACTGAAGGTCCTCGGCGCGGCCGAGCACAACCTGCGGGACCTCGACGTGACGATCGGGCCGGGACTCACCGCGGTCGTCGGCGTCTCGGGGTCGGGAAAGTCGTCCCTCGCCTTCGACGTCGTCTACGCCGAGGCGCGGCGCCGGTTCATCGAGTCGCTCGGTCTGGGCCGGGCCGTGGCCCGGATGCCGGCGGCCCAGGTGCGCGGCATCGAGGGCTTGGGGCCGGCCGTCGCGATCGAGCAGAACGTCCTCAACGTCAACCCGGCCTCGACCGTCGCCACCTCGATCGGCCTGCACCCGTTCCTGCGCATCCTCTATGCCCGCTTCGCCGACGTCAGTTGCCCGAACTGCGGGGTGCCGGTCCGGGCCGTGTCCCGGGAGGAGCGGCTGGCGTTGGCCGTCGACCTGCTCGCCGCGGCGGCCGGCCTGGACGTCGAGGTGGCGGTCGTCCGCGGACTGACCCGGAGCCACGCGCGGCTGCTGGCCGGCCTGCGCGGCCGGTTCGACCGGGTGACGATCGACGGCCGGCCGTGGCCGGCGACCGCGTCCAGCCGGCTGCCGAAGCTGGATCCGACCGTGCCGCACGACATCGTGGTCCGGGTCGGCACGCTGCGGCCGGGAGCCTCGGCGGCCGAGGTGCGTGCCGTCCTGGAGCGGGCCGACGGGTTGGGCTCACCGGAGGTCCGGCTCGGCGGGACGCCGGTGCTGCGGGAACCGATCTGCCCGAACTGTGCGGCCTGGGTCCGGCCGTTGCAGCCGGCGGCGTTCCGGGATCCGGAGGTGGACACGTCGTCGCATCGGATCGCCGGCGTCACGGTGACCGAACTGCTGGCCCGTTCGGTCGGTGAGGTCCTCGAATTCGTCGAGCGGCTACCGATCGGCCGCCGCGCGGCCCGGATCCAGGACGAACTGCTCCGCCGGCTGCGGCCGCTGGTCACGCTGGGTCTGGGCCATCTCGGCCTGGACCGGCCGATGCCGACGCTGTCCCGCGGCGAGGCGCAGCGGACCCGGCTCGCGGTCGTCCTCGGCGGTCGGCTGGAGGACCTGCTGCACGTCCTGGACGAGCCGACCATCGGGCTGCACCACACCGATCTCAAGCCGTTGCTCGCTGCGCTGGCGTCGCTGCCGGGCCCGGTGCTGATGGTCGAACACGACCGGACCGCGATCGCGCTGGCGGACGACGTGATCGAGATCGGCCCGGCCGGTGGCCGTGGCGGCGGCGAACTCGTCTTCCAGGGGCCACCCGCGGCGCTGTGGCGGGCCGACACCGCGTCGGGCCGCGGTTTCTCGGCGCGGGCCCGGGTCCGGCGCGCGGACCGTACCCTCAGCGACGAGCGGATCAAGATCACCGGCGCCACGCTGCGCAATCTGCGCGGCGTCGACTGCGAGCTGCCGCTCGGGGCCCTGACCGTGATCACCGGGCCGTCCGGAGCGGGCAAGACCACGCTCGCCCGGGATGTGTTGCTGGCGTCGATCCGGGAGCAGACACCGACCGGCTGCGCGGCCTTCGAGGCGCCGGCGATCCGCGCGATCGCGGTCGACCAGAAGCCGCTGGGCAACAACCCGCGGTCCAATCCGGCGACGTACACGAAGGTGTTCGATCGGATCCGCGACGTGTTCGCGGAGCAGACCGGGCGGCCGGCGTCGGAGTTCACCTTCAACCGGCCCGAGGGGGCGTGCCCGGCGTGCGAAGGGATGGGATCGATCGAGATCAGCCTCAGCCAGCTGACGCCGATCTGGGTGCCGTGCGAGTCCTGCGAAGGTCGCCGCTACCGGCCCGAGGTGCTGGCCTCGACCTGGGCCGGACGATCGATCGCCGACGTGCTGGAACTGAGCGTCGACGAGGCCCACGAGGTGTTCGCCGAACACCCGCCGGTGACCCGCATCCTGCAGACGCTGCGGGAGGTCGGGCTCGGCTACGTCACGCTCGGGCAGCCGTCGCCGAGCCTGTCCGGGGGCGAGGCACAACGCGTCCGGCTGACCCGGGAGGTGGCCAAGGCCAAGGCCGGTGACCTGGTGCTGCTGGACGAGCCCACCACCGGGCTGCATCCGGGCGACCTGGACCGGCTGCTCACGGTGCTCGACCGGCTGACCGCCAACGGTTGCACGGTGGTCGTGGTGGAACACCAGGCCGACGTGATCGCCGCCGCCGACTGGCGGATCGACCTTGGCCCGGGCGGTGGCCCGGCCGGCGGAGTGCTGCAGCACTGCGGCCGCCCGGTGGCCGAGAAGTCCGTGCCGGTGCGGCCTCGGGCCAAGGCACGCGCCGGCCGGCGGTCCAGCGATGCGATCGAGGTGCGGGGCGCCCGCGCCCACAACCTGCGCAATCTCGACGTCCGGTTCGCGAAGGGCCGATTCACCGTGGTGACGGGCGTGTCGGGATCGGGCAAGTCGTCCCTGGTCCACGACGTCGTCGCGGCGGAGGCCGACCGGCGACTGCTCGAATGCCTTTCGGTGTACGAGCGGCAGTCGGTCCGGGAAGGCCCGGAAGCACCGGTCGACTCACTCACCGGGCTGGGCCCGACGATGACGATCGACGCGACCGGGACGATCGCCCAACCGGGTGGGCCCGGGCGTTGGCAGGCCGCTCGGGCGACCGTCGGCCGGTCCAGCGACCTGGATCGGCTGATCGCTGTGGTCCTCGGCCGCGCCGGGGTGCGCACCTGTCTCGGCTGCGGCGGCAGCGACGTCCGCCGCTCCTCGCCCGCGCCGGAGGCGCCGTGGGTCTGCGGCGACTGCGGGACCAGCGCAGTGCCGATCGAGCCGCGGCATCTGCTCGGGTCGCCGCTGGCGATCTGTCCGCAATGCCTGGGGCTCGGGGTCGAACGGGAATATCGCCTCGACGCGGTGGTGCGGCCCGACGCACCGCTCGCCCGCTGCTTCATCGGCCCCCTGTCCTGGTTTCGGCCGGAAGTCGTGACCAGCAACAACCTGCTCCGAGCCTTCGCCGATCGGTTCGGATTCGACCCCGCCAGCACGCCGTGGTCGGAGTTGAGCGACGAGGCCCGGCAGGTGATCATGAACGGCGACCCGGCCCGAGCTGATCATGATCGCGTCGAGTCACCGGTGTCGATCGGGCTGAATCACTGGGCCCAGCACGATCTGGGCGGCGAGGTGACCCGGGTGTTCGGCTGCCGGGAGTGTGCCGGTGCCCGGCTGCGCGCCGCGTACCTGACGATCCGGATTGACGGCCGGGACCGGGCCGAGCTGTTCGCGGCACCGTTCGCCGAGCTCGAAAAGGTGCTCACAGCGATGGCCGAGCCGGACGACGACCAGGCGGCGCACGCCCGCACCGTGGCGCTGCAGCGGCTCGCCTTCCTGCGCACGGTCGGGCTCGGCCACCTCGACCTGAACCGGCAGACCTGGTCGTTGTCCGCGGGCGAGGCGCAGCGGATCAAGCTGGCGTCGGTGCTCGGCGGCGGCCTGGTCGGGATGACCGTGCTGCTCGACGAACCGAGCCGCGGTATGCACCCCGCGGAGGTCGGCGCGCTCGCCCGCACCCTGACCGAGCTGCGCGATGCCGGCAACACGGTGATCGCCGTCGAACACGACCCCACCCTGATCCGGGCCGCCGACGACGTGATCGAGATCGGCCCCGGTCCCGGCCGGGCCGGCGGCCGGCTGATCGACCTCGACCGCCCCGAATCGGTCACCCGGGCCGTGCTCGACGGGCCGGTCTCGATCCCGCGCCGCGACCGCCGCCGCGAGCCGACCGGCTGGCTGCAGGTCACCGGCGCGCGCGAGCACAACCTGCGCGGCCTCGACGTCCGCCTGCCGCTCGGCGTCCAGATCGGGGTGTGCGGCGTGTCCGGGTCAGGCAAGTCCTCGCTCGTCGTCGACACGATCGCGCTGGCCCTGACCCGGCCCAAGACCGACTACACCGGCAGCGGCGTGATCCGGGTCGAACCCGGCTCCCACGACAGCCTGACGGGCCCGCCCGCCCGGACCATCGTCGCCGACCAGGCCCCTGCCGAGATCACCTCACCCGGCCGGTTCCTCGGCCTGATCACCGCGGTCCGCAAGGCGTTTGCCGCGAGCGAGCCGGCCCGTGAACAGGGCCTGACGATCAAGGACCTCGGCTACGGCTGCGACGCCTGCAAGGGCAAGGGGAGCTGGCAGCAGGACCTGTCCTTCCTGCCTGCCGTGACCCAGACCTGCGACGCCTGCAACGGCTCCGGCTATCGGCGCGAGGTCGCCACCCTGGTCGAGCGGGGCCGTACCCTCGCCGACATCGAGGGCCTCACCGTCGCCGAACTGGTCGATGAATGGGGCGACCTGGACGCCGTCCGGCGGGTGGCCGGCACCGCGGTCGAGCTCGGCCTCGGCTACCTGATCGTCCGGCAACCCGGCTGGAGCCTCTCCGGCGGTGAGGCGCAACGGCTCAAGCTGGCCAAGGAACTCGCCCGGCCCAGCACGAAGGGCAGCCTGTACGTCCTCGACGAGCCGACCGTCGGACTGCAGGTCACCGACGTGGCGGTGCTGGCCCGTGCCCTCGACGCCGTGGTCGATGCCGGCAACACCGTGCTGCTGGTCGAGCACGATCCCGTGCTGCTGGCCACCTGCGACTGGTTGATCGAGCTCGGCCCCGGCGCCGGACCCGACGGCGGCAAGCTCGTTTTCGAAGGTCCGCCCGAAACGATCACCGGGGCCGCGACCGCCACCGCGCCGTACCTGCTCGAGGCGCTCGGCTGATCATGAACCCGGACCTGATCATGAACGCCCTGTTGCTCGGCGACCCGTCGCCGGCACTCCGGCTGCGGGCCGCGGTCGAGCTGGACGGCGTCGCCGATGATCATGAAGACGTCGCCGCCTGGCGGGCGGAGCTCGGCACGTCCGGGCCGGTCCGGGCACTGCTGGATCGGCTGGCCACGGCAGACAACCCGCGCACGGCCGGCTACCTGCTCTGCCGGCTCGCCTACCTCGGCTACGACGGACCGGAGCTCGGCACCGCGGTCGAGGGCCTCTTCGCCCAACAGCAACCGGACGGGTCCTGGCCGACGTCGGCCGACGATCCGGACGGCCGGCCCGCAGTCAACCGGAAGCGAAAGGCAGCGACCCCGTCGGGCCCGGTCGAGGGTCCGCGGTTCGTCACCGTCCAGACGGTGCTGCCGCTGCGGGGCGTCGCGGCGGCCGGCTTCGGCACCGACCCTAGGGCCGAGCGCGGCTACGAGTGGCTGCTCGGGGTGCGCCTGCCCGACGGATCCTGGCCGGCCGGACCCAAGGCGGACCTCGGCGGCCCGGGACGACCGTCCGAGCCGGAGAGGGAATACCGCCGGCTCACCCGCGGCGAGGGGTGCCGCTCGGCCACCACCGGCGCGGTCGCCTGCCTCGCGCTGCACCCCGAGCGGCGCCGGTCCGACGCGGCCCGGATCGGCGTTGATCATCTGCTCGCCCGGGAGACCCGGGAGGAGGCGACGCTCGGCTGGGAGCTGTCCCGGCTGGTCGGGCTGGAACCGGCGATGGGCCAGGTCACCTTCTATGTCACCTTCGATCTCGCCTTCCTGCTCGACCTGGCGTCCCGCTGCGGTGTCTCGGCCGATGATCGCCGGATCCGCGAGCTGGTCGGCTGGCTGGAGACCCGCCGCGGTCCGTACGGCCTCTGGGACCACCACGCCCACCCCCAGCTGTCCCGCTGGCTCACCTTCGACCTGGCCTGCAGCCTGCGCCGACTGGCCGACGGCGACTGGATCGGCAACGAGGACCCGAGCACGTTCACCCCCTACCAGCGCGGCCGTCGCCGTTATTGATCTTGCAGCGGTGGTTCCGCCGGATCAGGGGCGCTTCCCGTACCCGAGGGCCTCGATGATCTTGCCGTCCCGGACTCGCATCAGATTGACGCCGCGATAGTTCTCGGCGCCGGTGATCCGCCACCGGATGACGGCGCGGTCGCCGTCGATGTCGACGTGTTCGACCTCGAACCTGATCGAGGGTTCGGTGGCCAGCCCCTGCCAGCCGGCGAGGCATTCGTCGTAGCCGGTCCAGCGGTTGCCGTCGGGTTCGGGGCCGGTGCCCTCCATCACGCAGTCGGCGGCGATGAGGTCGACGAGCTTCTCGGGGGCCTGCTCGAGGAAGGCGGCGTTGTATTGATCGATGATGGCTGCGGTGTTCGTCATGATCGAATCGTCATGCCGCGCAGGGGCTGGCGGCAATGCCCTCGAGGGAATGGCATCGGGTGCCGGGGTGGGCGATGATCATGGGATGGAGTCCAGGTTTCCGAGCGAGTTACGGCGCTGGCGTACGGCGCGCCGGCTGAGCCAGCTCGAGCTGGCGATCCGGGCCGGCACCACCCAACGGCACCTGAGCTTCATCGAGCAGGGCCGCTCCCAGCCGGGGCGCAGCGTGGTGATGCGGCTGTCCGAGGCGATCGATCTCACCCTGCGCGAACGCAACGAATTGCTCGTCGCCGCCGGCTTCGCCCCGGCGTATCCGGAGTCGCAGCTCGACGACCAGGCACTCCGGTCGGTCCGCCAGGCGCTGGACACGATCCTCGACGGACACCTGCCGTACCCGGCGATGGTGGTCCGGCCGCACGGCATCCTGGTCACCGCCAACCGGGCCTTCGAGGTGTTCCACGAGGACGTCAACCCCGCATTGCTGGAGCCGCCGGTCAACGTGTTCCGGCTCGCTCTGCACCCCGACGGTCTCGCGCCCCGGGTGCGCAACCTGCCCGAGTGGGGCCGGCACATCACCGAGAACCTGCGGGCTCAACTCGTCCGGAGCCCGAGTCCCTCGTTGGCGGCCTTGCTCGAGGAGCTCGTGGGTTACCTGCCGCCGCTGCAGCCCCAGGCCGCCGTGCTCGGTTTCGCCATGCCGCTGGAGCTGGGCTCGGCCGACGGCGACCTCCGGTTGATCACCACCCTCACCTCGTTCGCCACCGCCGCCGACGTCACGCTCGCCGAGTTGCACCTCGAGGCGTTCCTGCCGGCCGACGAACGCACGGCCGAAGTGTTGGCGCGACGATGGGGGTGACCCGACGACGATTCGGTGATCTTGGAACTCAGCCCGAGTCGGCGGACTGCTCGGTCCCCGTCGGCTGTCGCCGGCCGATCAAGAAGTAGGCGGCCGGGGCACCGAGGCCGTTGAAGATCGCCAGGCAGGCAGCCCAAGCGGCCTTCGGGCCGTGGACCTGCGCGGCCGGTCGGCGGACGAGATCGATCAAGGCGACCGCCCTGATCGCGACCTCGACGATGCCGACGATCACGGCCACCCGTTGATCACGGGTGAGTTCCTTGAGCTGTTTCGGACGGTCCATCATGGCCTCCGGGTCATTCGTCGGCTGGCGATCCGGCTGGGATGGGTGATCGACACCCCCGGACTATAACGTCGTTATCCATTGACTGGAGGACAGCCCGGTCTTCGGTCGGCAGCGGGGTTGCCGGGTCAGCGCGGCGGCCAGTGGTCGATCCGTTCCAGGTCGTCGGTCGGACCGATCCACTCGAACGCCCGGACCAACAGCTTGCTCTCGATCGTCCGGACCTGCCGGAGGGCGAACAGCCCGCTTTCCAACCGGGTCATCTCGGTGAAGAAGTCCTCGACCGACTCCTCGTGGATGATCAGCACCGTTCCGACGATCACCTCGCCCGGCCCGAACTTCGCGGCCGGATAGTCCAGGTTGGAGTCGTAGAGGTAGCCGGTCACGCTGTCGGGGTAGGAGTCCTTCACGTAGTGCGCAATGGCGCCGTAGCGCGACTGACCCGGTTTGCTCGAGCCGTAGACGAACAGTTGGTTGGCGACCAGCGTCGTCACCGGCGCCACGGACGAGGACGAGGCCGGCGGCACGGCTCGCGCTCCTGGACGCAGGTCGATCACGTTGGTCAGGATCAGCGAGGCCAGCGCGACCAGGCAGCCGACGACCGCCGCGATCGCCGACAGTCCGCCCGGGGTCGTCAGCCAGCGGCCCGACTGCTTCGGTGGTGGTTCGCCCGAGGTGACCGGGCCGGGTGTGACCGGGCCCGGTGTTGGTCCGGGCCTGCTCGGACCCGCTTCAGGTGCAGGTGCGCCAGCCATCTCTCCCCCAAGGTGCCGACGTGGTGGCCATCCGCGGCATGACTAGACACCAGGACACAGCGATGAGCCTGCGACGCCGTACAGCGTGGCGACGGCCGGTTCCTTGCCGCCCTGCGCCCCGTAGACCTCGTTCTTCAGGTGAATCGTTTTGGTGCTGTCCACACCGCCGGCCGAGTGCTCGATCAGGCGCGCTCTACCGCCCGGCTCCGTGTCCTGCACGAGCCCCCAGCCTTCCGGCTGCAGAAACATATCGGCCATGATGACTCCCCCCGGAGCACGACCTGCTTGTTTTGATGGTAGGCCCGATTCCCACTGGGCACGGGAAAACCGCCAATCCGGCAACCGTCAGCCCTCACGCCTGCCCAGTGGTCCTGGCCGGTTCGCGGTGAAGATCGACTTCGAGCCGACGCCCCCCGGTTGCGCAAGATCATCCCTGACTACGACTCGTTCGACTGGGGCTGCGACCTGGCCGACGGCATCGACGACGTAGCTCGGCTCCAACCGGGTCCGTCGGCGGCGTTCTGCATGGTCTCGACGATCAGCCCGCCCAGCTGGGGGCCGCCGTCCAGGTAGCTGTAGCTCGCGCCGCGGTCGCCGACGGATCCGCTCAACAGCGGCGCCATGGCCGCTTCCAGATCCCGAACCACGATTGCCACCTGGATCACCACGATCGCCATCTCCGTTGCCCCGGGCCCGGTCGTCCGAATGAGCGTGCACCACCCGCTCGCCGGCCGCGACGTGATCACCCTGGACGACCTCGCCGACTACCCGGTGGCGTCGTTCCACGGCGTGCCGAAGAGTAGCCTGCACGCCTTGGCGCCGGCCCACGCGCCGAGCGGCCGCCCGATTCCACGCGGCCCCGAGGTCCATGATCAACTCGAGTTGATCAACCAGCTCACGCTCGGCGAGGTCGTCCACGCCGCGGTCGCTTCGATCGGCCGCTATTCCACCGACCCCGAGATCACCGAACGACCGTTGCCCGGGTTGCCGCCGGCGCAGAGCGCGCCCTGGTCTGGCACGAATCGAACCGGAACCCCGCGGTCGGAGCCTTCACCGAGATCGCCGCCGAACAACTCCCCGGCCACCGGCACCGCGACCCTCGATCCTGAGCCGTTCAGCCGAACAGGGTGACCTCGCCGGCGCCGTTGCGGCGCAGCCAGTCCAGCACTTCGGCGCCGGTCAGCTCGCGGGTCCCGTGCTCGTCCTCCAGCCGGGCCGGGGCGTCGATGATCGATCCGGTCGCGCCGGTCGCGTCGGAGGCGGAGAGCAAGGCTCCGGTCAGGTCGGACCGGTTCAGTTCGGTGTCACGGAGGATGATCTCGCGCAGGTCGGCTCCGGCCAGCGACGTCTTGACCAGGCGGCAGCCCGCAAGCGAGGCGCCGCGGAGCACGGCGTCGGTGAGATCGGTACGGATCAGGTTCGCGCCGTCGAGGTGCGCGCCGACGGCTGAGGCCTCGCGCAGATCGGACTTGACCAGCACGGCCGATCGCAGATCGGCCCGATCCAGGACCGCACCGAAGAGGTTGGCCCGGCCGAGGTCGGTCCCGGCGAGCCGGGCTTCGGTCAGTCCGCTGCCGGCCAGCACCGCCTCGGCCAGATCGAGACCGGACAGATCCCGGCCGGTCAGGTCCGCATCCAGCAGCACCAGGCGGTGCCCGTTGTCGCCGCGGGATTCCATCCAGACCTGGTGATCGGCGATCCGGGCCGCCAGTTCATCGGCACTGATCATGCCGCCCGCTCCGCTCGTACCATCGGCTCCGCTCGTACCATCGGCTCCGCTCGTACCATCGGTTCCGCTCGTGCCATCGGTTCCGCTCGTGCCATCGGTTCCGTCCATGCCGTCGGTTCCGTCCATGCCATCAGCTCCGCTCATTCCGTCACCTCCGCTCGACCGCCGTATTCGATCATGGCCACCACAAGATCTTTCCCGACCACTCTGGCACCTTCGCCACCGCGGCCCGCAGCTCCCGCAGCGCGTCGTCGGAGAGGAAGTCGCGGCGCAGGATCACATTCTCGCCGTCGCGGAGCGAGTCCGAGATCGACTTCAGCGCGCGGTCCATGGTGTAGCCGCCGCGGTTGGTCGGGAACTCGGAGTGGAACTCCTTGACGTCCCAGCGTCGCCCGTTGCTCTCGATGAAGTCGGCGAAGCCGTCCGGGTCGCGCCGGATGCCGCGCAGCATGCCGGCATCCTCCAGGCCGAGGGCGGCCTCGGCCTCCCGCCAGGTCTGCGGCTTGACCTTGCCGCCGATGGCCGGGTCCTGCGCCAGCTCCTCGAGCCGGCGCAGCCGGGCCACACCGGCACCGCCACTGCCGCCAACGCCGGACGAGCCGGAGGCCTCGGAGAGCAGGATGCCGGCCCCGGCCAGCACGCCGGCCAGAGCGAGCCGGTTGATCGCCGCCATGGTCAGGCCGGTCACCAGCAGCCGGAAGCCACCGCCGGCGACCGCCACGACGGCGACCGGCGGATACAGGAACAGAGCCGAGAGAGCGAGCAGCAGCCCGGCGGCCAGCAGGGCGTCGCCGAGCGCATCCAGGATGTGGCCGGAGGCGAGCAGCCGGTCGCCGCCCCCGGCGCCGGTCAGCCAGCGGATCACCGCGCCGATGCCGGTGGCGATCGCCGCCACCCCGACCAGGGCCTGGCACCACCGCTGGCCGGCCGGGTCGATCCACGGCTGGCCGCGCGCCGCGAGCAGCCGGGTCACCGTCCGGAACAGCTGCCAGCCGAGGAAGGCGACTGCCACTACGGCGAGTACGCCGATCACCGGGAACAGGTACGGCGACTCGATCACGTCCTGCAGCCCGGCCAGCGTCGGGATCGTGCCCAGCCCGAGGTAGGCCAGCACCGGCAGCAGCAGGACCAGCCAGAGCAGCAGCGGCCAGCCCCGGCGGAGCAGTGTCTTGGTGTCGAGCCGTCGGGGATCGCCGATCAGCTGTCGGCCGAGGTCCCGGGCCGCCGTCCACCAACGCCGCCGCTCGCCGGCCTGATCGAGTTGCCGGACCGAGCGGACCACCTCGGCGGTGAGCTCGGCCTGCGCCCGCTCCTGCGCCTGGACGCCGGCGGCCGCGGCGTACCAGACGGAGCGCCGGACCAGCAGCAGCCGGCCGAGCACCCAGGTCGACAGCGGCGGCGCCAGCACGGCCTGGCGGAGCAGCCCGAGCACCCGCGAGCCGGTCCGCTCCCGCTCGGTCAGCAGTTCGGGCCGGTCGGCGCGGACCCGGCGCAGGTCGCGCAGGTCGACCACGACCACCACGACCAGGCCGACCAGGACCAGCCCGCCGAGCAGCTCGTGGCCGAGCCCGATCAGCCGGGCGAACCAGCCCATCGGCCCGGCCGGATCGGGGTGCGCCGCCAGATAGTTGTGGGCCCCGTGGTCGGTGCTGACGTACACCAGCGGGATGATCCCGAGCAGCCGGAACCAGCCGCCGCCCCGCCCGGGCCGACCGCGCAGGCAGTAGCCGATCCCGGCGGCGGCCAGCGCGGTCCACGGCAGGTGCAGGTTGAGCCACTCGCCGGGGCCGAGACCGAGCAACTCATAACCGCCGACCGGGGCCGGCAGCCAACTGGTCAGGGTCTTGCCGAGCCCGGGCACGGCCGGCGGATACAGGCCGAGTGGCAGCGTGTAGCCGTCGGGGGTGCCGACCGCCGAGCCGGCCCGGTGCGTGAACCGGAGCATCGCCTCGGCCAGGGTGAAGCCGGCGCCGACCGCGGCGCCGAGCAGGAAGTAGTCGGTCAGCCCCCACTGCTGCCGCAGCCGGCGGACGGCCAGCGCGATCAGCACGATCGGCGCGACCTTGACGAGCTCCTCGATCCACGGATCGATGGTGTAGCCGGCGAGCCGGACGGCCCCGATCCAGCTCAATCCGGTCACCCCGCGGAGCACGCCGACCGTGGCCAGTTGCAGGATCAGCGCCACGAAGCCGCAGGCGAAGAACCCGACGGCGACAGCCCGCAGCAACGTCACGAACCGGACCGAGCGGGTGCCCCAGCCGAGCACGGCCAACTGCAGCACGCCGTACCCCGTCGCCAGCAGCATCAGCAGGGACAGCACCAGAGGAGCGTATGCCGTGACGGCTCCATGGTGATCGCGCAGGACGGGCGGGCTGCGGCGAGTTTCCTCGTCTCGAAGTGCAACGAACTGCCAGGCTGTCGCGTGCAGAGGACATGCAGGCGATCAAGGCGGAGGTGCCGACGGTGGTCCCTGGACCGCGAGACGCCGGCGTCGACGGGCCGTCGGAAGCGCCCGACCAGGCGCCGGATTTCGCCGATTGGGTGGACCGGAGCGGTCCCAGCCTGCTCGGCTTCGCCCACATGGTGACCGGCAGCGGGCACGATGCCGCCGACGCGGTGCAGGACGCCCTGGTGGCCGTCTACCCGCGCTGGCGCCGGCTGCAAGCCGATGGTTCTGGGACGCGGGCCTCCGGCGCCGACGCCGAGGGTCGATCGTTCGGCGCGGACGCGTACGCCCGCCGGGTGATCGTCAACCGCACCGTGTCCTGGTGGCGCAAGTTCACCCGCCGCGAATACCTGGTCGATGCCGCCGAACTACCACCGGTCCGGGCTCCCGGGGTGACCGAGAGCGACCCGGCCGGCCCGGTCAGCGACTCGATCCTGGCCCGGCAACTGCTCGGCACCCTGCCGACCAAGCAACGCGCCGCGGTGGTGCTGCGGTTCTACGACGACCTGCCGTTCGCCGAGATCGCCGCCATCCTGCGCTGTACCGAGAGCACCGCACGCTCGTACGTGCACCGCGCCCTCGCCGCCCTCCGGGACCGGCTGGACGAACCCGCATCCGCCTCCGATTCCGACGAGGTGACCCGATGAACGACACCCGACCCGACCACGACAGCCCCGACGACCGCGCGGCAGCGGCGTTCCGATCCGCCATGTCCGACCTGCACACCGAGGGCCGGCTCGATCCGGACGCGGCGCGGCGGACCTCGAATCGGCGGCGCACCGCCGCCGGGCTGGCCGGTGGCCTGGCCCTGGTGCTGATCGTCGCCGCCGGTGCCATCGGCATCCCGACCTTCCTCCGGCCGGACACTGTGGTCCAACCATCCGGCCCGCGGATCGCCGTCGCGCCCAACAAGCTGCCGACCGAAACCGCGCCGAGCGGCTGGCGGACCGAGCAATACCGCGACATCACGTTCCAGGCGCCCGAGGACTGGGTGTACGACTTCGAGCCGGGCCCGGACTGGTGTGTGAAGAACGAAGGTGGCGGTGCGGTGCCCCGGCCGCGGCCCTACGTCGCGCTCGGTCAGCCCGCGGCCGTGCTGGATGTGCACTGCAACGGTCCGGTGCCGGACGACATGATCGTCGACCACGTCGCCGCGGTTTCGCCGTCCGACAAACGAGCGGACGGGCGGTATCAGCTCAACGCCGGATATTGGGAGGTCACCCGGACGGTCGGCACCGTCCAGTTGCGCGCCGTCAGCAAGGATCCGGAACTGGCCCAGCGGATCGTCGACACCGGCGCACCGGCCGGCCCGAACGCTCTGTGCGCGCCGAGCAGCCCGCTGCAGAACGATCCGGAGGCCCGGCCCAAGCCGCTCGAGGACCGGTCCGACTTCCAGCGCCATGGCCGGGTCGCGCTCTGCCAGTACGACTTCGGCTCCGAGCCGTACGGGCTGCGCGCCGCTGTCGGCCTGTCCGGTTGGGAGGCGCAGACCCTGGTCCGGGAGGTCACCGGCCAGCTGACGGAGAACAAGACCGAGCGCTGTCGGCCCGAACCGAAGGAGATCACCCTCGACCTGGCCGTCGTGATCCGGGTCGAGATCGACGACAAGATCACCGAGATCTACCTCCGGGCTCGAGGTTGCCCGGACGGCGGTGACCAGGTGGTCGGCGGCTTCGACCTCGGCGACAAGGTGATCGCGTTGAATCCGGGGGCCTGTCGGCAGGTGCTCCGTCCACCCTTGCTGTTCGACAGCGGCAGTGACGCGGTCTACGGCCGCTGTGGTGAGTGAGCGACGATCATGACGACGACACCGGGCAGTCCCACGGATCGACCGATCAGGTCACGACGGCGCCGGCTCGCCGCCGGGGTCGTGGTGATCTTGCTGCTCGGTGCCGGCGCGATCATGGTCGTCGCCTGGCAGCGGCAGCATGATCAGATCGCCGTACCGCCGACCGAGCAGGGCAGCTGGCGGGCCGAGCAGTATCGCGACATCACCTTCGAGGTGCCGGCCGACTGGGGCTACGACTTCGAGACCGGCCCCGACTGGTGCGTCGAGAGCCAGCAGGGCGGTGGCCCGGAGCGTCGGTCCTATGTGGCGTTGGGCCCACGACCCCTGGTGCTGGGCATCGACTGCGGCGGGCCGATGCCGGACGATCTGATCGTCGAACACGTCACCGTGCTCGAGCCGGCGGAGGCGCACGACTATCCGTCCGGCCAGCAGGCCGACGGCCGGACCAGGCTCGGCCGAGGATTCTGGCAGGTGACCCGGACGATCGGCACGATCCAGCTCCGCGCGGTCAGCCGGAGTTCCGACCTGGCCCAGCGGATCGCCGACTCCGCCGCCCCGGCCGGCGACGACGCCCTGTGCCCACCGAGCAGCCCGATGCACGCGCGGCCCGAGCCGAGTGACGTCACCGACTACGACCCGATCGACCGGCTGGTGCTGTGCCAATTCGAAGGCCACAGCCTGCGCGCCGCCACCTCGGTGGCCGGTGCCGAGGCGCAGCACCTGGTCGACGCCATCGCGGACCGCCCTGTTGAGCCGGACGACGCCGACTGCAGCGGCCACGACCGGCGCGGACTTGATCTTTCAGTCGTGATCCGGGCGGAATCCGATCAGCGCAGCCAGGAGATCTTCCTCCGGCTGGACTCTTGCCCCGACAGCAGCTTCTACTCCGGCGGCTTCGACGACGGGACCAACGTCCGGACGCCGGACCGAGCCACCTGTCAGTCCGTGGTGCGGCCGCCGCTGCTGATGCAGGGCGGCGGCGAGACCGCCTACAAGCTTTGTGCCCGTACCCGATGAGTGAGGAGTTGATCATGACAACGAACCACGACTCAACGCCCGACCCGGACCGCTCCGGTGAGTCCGATGATCAGCCGGTCCAGCCACGTGGCACGGCGCGCCGGAAGGCGCTGTTGATCATCGGCGGAGTGGCCGTGCTGCTGTTGGTCACCGCCGGCGCGATCGGGATTCCGGCCATCCTGCGGCCGAACGGACTCCTCGCCCAGCCGGCCGGGCCGCCGAGCACCCTGCCGGCCGATCCGGCGCCCGACGGCTGGCGTACCGAGCAGTATCGAGACGTCGTCTTCCAGGTGCCGGCCGACTGGGGCTACGCCTACGAGCCCGGGGTGGCCTGGTGTGCCGGCTCCGATGGCAAGACGCCGCGGCCCGAGCACCGCAAGCCCTACGTCGCGCTGGGCGATCCCCAGGTCGTCCCGGCGATCGCCTGCCCGGAACTGCCGGACGCGTTGATCACCGAGCACGTCGCGGCGATCTCGCCGGCGGACAAGAGCGCCGACGGCAGGTTCGAGCTGGGCAACGGATTCTGGGAGGTCACCCGGACCGTCGGCGCGGTCAAGCTCCGCGCTGTCAGCAAGGATGCCGAGCTGGCCCAGCAGATCGTCGACACCAGTGCCGAGGCCGGCGCGGACGCGCCCTGTGCGCCGGAGCACTCGTTGATCAACGACCCCGCCGCCCGGCCCGACCCGGCCGCGGACGTCACCACCTTCGGCACGGTCGACCGGATCGCGCTCTGTCAGTACGAGATCGGCGACGGCCCGCGTGGCCTCAAGGCCGCTGCGGCCCTGTCCGGTGACCAGGCGCAGGGCCTGATCGACGGCATCGCCGCGGCCCCGGTCAACCCGAACTCCGTCTGCAAGAGCGAGCCGACCAAGGGCTGGCAGGACGTGACGGCGGTGCTCCGGGTGCAGACCGCCGGCGAGATCCGGGAGATCATCCTGCGCCAGCAGGGCTGCCCCGAGGGCGGCGACACCGTGCTCGGCGGTTTCGACGACGGCACCACCGTCCGCGCCTCGACCCCGGAGACCTGCCGCGCCGTCCTGATCAAGCCGCTGCAGATCCAAGCCGGTAGCGGCGCCGTCATGGACCGCTGCCGCGTCAGCTGACCTCTCCAGCACCGACGCGACAGCCCGACTCATCCGCGGCAGCGGCAACTGCCGCGGATGAGTGCGTCTGCCGCGCTTTTCGATCAGGCCAGGGCGGCAAGCCGGACCGGGTCGATCCGGTAGACGTCGATGGCCGTGTCGGAGAGCAGCCGGGTCCGCTCGTTGTCGCTGAGCGCGGCGAAGATCGGCTGCAGGTCCTGCCAGACCCGCTGGTAGCCGCCGGCGGTGATCGACACCGGCCAGTCGCCGCCGTACATCAGCCGGGCCGGGCCGAAGGTCTCCAGCGCGTGGTCGACGAACGGCCGGATCGACTCGGTGGTCCAGCGCTCCGGATCCGTGCCGGGATAGAGGCCGGAGACCTTGGCGGAGACGTTCGGGTGTTCGGCGGCCCGGCTGATCAAGCTCCGCCAGGGTTCATGATCAGCGGCGCCGATCGGCGGCTTGGAGAGGTGGTCGATCACCAGCCGCAGCGACGGGTGCCGCCCGGCCAGCACCGGCACGTGCTCCAGGTGCCGGGGCAGCACGGAGACGACGTCGAAGGCCAAGCCGGCCTCGGCCAGCAGACCGAGGCTCTCGATCACCTCGGGCCGGATCAGGAAGTCCGGGTCCGCGCGATCATGGATCAGGTTGCGGATGCCGACCACCAGCGGGTCGGCGGCGAACCGCCCCAGCTCGGCCGCGGTCCGATCCGGATCCTCCAGCGGCAGATACCCGACGACGGCGAGCACCGCGGGATGATCACGGGCCGTCTCCAGCATGTAGCCGGTGTCCTCGGCGTTGTCCGCCGCCTGGACCAGCACCACGCCGTCGATCCCGGCCGCGCGCAGCTCCTTCGCCGCGTCGTCCTGGGTGAAGGTCTTGTTGATCAAGGGCAGGTCCGGGCCGAGCCAGTCGTAGCGGGCGCGTTCCAGGTCCCAGATGTGCTGGTGAGCATCGATGATCATGAACGCTGATCCTAGTGCCGGTCACGCAACCCGGCCTCGGGGCAGGCGATCTCGGAGGCCTGCGCACCCCAGATCGGTTTGCAAGATATCCTACAGCTGAAGGACGCACCGGACGGCTCGGCCGGACCGTTACGCTGCAGTCACTCGACCCGACGACGACCGGAGGTACCCGATGGCCAACCGGGAGGGCGGCACCGCCTCGTTCCGCCGCCTGCAGCCGTCGACGCCGCTGCACCAGACCGTTCAGGAGGAGATCCGGGCGTACATCATCAACCATCGACTGGGTCCGGGCGATCCGCTCAAGCCCGAGGCCGAGTTGGCCCGGCAGTTCGGCGTCAGCCGCAACTCGGTCCGGGAGGCGGTCAAGGCGCTGGAGTCGACCGGCGTGCTGGAGACGCGGCGCGGTAGCGGTGTCTATGTCCGGGATTTCTCGTTCGCGCCGTTGTTGGATCACCTGCCGTACGCGCTGATGCACGGCGGCCGGGCGCTGCGGGAACTGGTCGCGCTGCGGAAGGCCCTGGAGTCGGCCATGATCGGTGATGCGATGGCGGCGATGCGGCCGGAGACCGAACAGGCGATGCGGGAGGTGCTGGCCGAGATGGACCGGCTGGCCGAGGCCGGGCAGGACTTCGCCGACCAGGACCGGGAGTTCCACCGGCTGTTGTTCCGCGATCTCGGTAACACGATGTTGCTGCAGTTGTTCGATCTGTTCTGGATGGCCTACCACCGGGCGGCGCCGGCGATGCCCGGCCGGGAGCCGGCCGAGGTCCGCCGCGATCATGCCGCGATCCTCAACGCTGTCGTCAACAGGGACCTCGGGCAGGCGCAGCGGGCCGTGCAACAGCACTACACCGGCATCGAGGACCGCCTCCGCGACTAGCCTTTCGACTCGCCTCGATCTTTCATGATCAGCGGGTTGGTTGTTCCCTTGGTCCGGGTTTTCCGGCTGCCAGGTCGCGGCCTGCCGGGCGCAAAGACGCATCGAGGAGCGGAGCCGGTTGGGCGTGGTGACGGTGTCGCGGCCGGCTGCCGTTTCTGCGTCACGCAGGGCTGACTGGCACGACTTTGGCGGTTGCGCCGATCGCTGTCGTCGAGTGTGACGTTACCCGTCCCGATCGGCGGTGCGAAGACGGGAAACGTCACAGTCGACGCGCGACACCGACGAGCGACGGAGCGCGGATCCAATGCCGCGTGTTCCTGGCCGATCGACCCGGATCGGTGATGTCCTGGTGGCCCGACCCTGCCACCCCACATCATTCGATCGTTTCTCTACCTGTGGCGACTTCCGCACCCCGAACCGGGCCGTCAGATCGACCGGCCCGGACCTCGGGCCGAGGTCAAGATCATGAAATGTCGGGGCTAGGGCGATCGATCAGCCGGCCCGGACCGCGAGCTGGAAGGCGAGCAGGCCCATGCCACGGGCGTCGATCATCCGCGGGCCGGCGCCGTGGTGGCAGACGTACGCGACGGTTGCGTCGGCGGGCACCGGCCGGTCCAGCGTCAGCACCAGGCCCTGGCCCCGGCGCCATTGGACGGATCGGACGACGGCGCCCGGGACCCGGAAGTCCGCGGCGGCACCGTCCTCGACGGTGAGCGAACCGGCCGGCGATCGCAGCGTCACGACCAGCTGGTTCGGCTGATCTTCGAGTAGCCGCGCCGCCGTCGGATCCGGCGGGGCCACCCGCGGACCGTCCGGACGGTACAGGCCGGCCAGCAGAACGGCCGCGGTGTGCTCGCCGAGCGTCCGATAGCCGTCGGCGTAGTGGAAGTGGCACCCCTCGTGTCCGTTCAGGCCGGTCGTCGACAGCACCCGCAGGTTGTCGATGGTCTCCGGCAGCCGCCGTTGCGCGTCCCGCAGCGCCACCGGATGGGCCTGGTCACACGGCGAGCTCCGGACCTGGTCGACGTACACCGGCAGCTTCGCGCCGAGGTCCTCGCGCCAATCGGCCACCAGCTCGGTGAATCCGGCGACGTGCTTCGCGGCGTCGTCCCGGTCGGCCTCGCCCTGATACCAGAGCACGGCGTCGACGGTGCCCGGCTCGGCCAGGCCGGCCCGGCCGAGCCGGTCCAGCAGCATCCCGTAGCCGGTGGAGCCGTCGGTGGGATCACTGTCGTTGCGGGCGAAGTAGCCGATCCCCTTGCCGCCGCGGGCGCCGTTGACGACGGCGATCGGGATCCGGAGCTCGGCCGACATCAGCTGCCCCATCCGGACCGCCCACTGGCCGATCGCCCCGACCCGCTGGATGTTGTCGCCCATCGCGTACGTCCAGCCGCCGATGGCCGCGGCCAGTCGCGGCTGATTGTTGTTGGACGTCCCATAGGTCCGGACCCAGCGGGACCGGTCGCCGTCCGACGAGGTCGAATTGGCCTGCTCGCCCGCCTGCGCGTTCGACTGGCCCTGCACCAGGAGTACGTCGCCGGCGACCACGTCGACGGCCCGGTGGATCCGGTGCCGGCCGCCGTCGGCGGTGAGTGCGGTGACTTCCAGGTCGGTCGCGGTGAGCGCGACCGGCAGCGTGACGGTGAACGAGAACTTCGGCGAGGTGGGCGAGACGGCGGCGCGTTGCCGGGTGGTCCGGCCCTCGCGGCTGACCCGCAGCTCGACGGCGGTGACGTCGGGGTCGAGCGCTGCCCCGCTGACCGGGACGGCGACGGTGGTCGCAGTCCGGCCCGGGCGCGGAACCAGTTGCCGTGATTCCGGGGCGGCGTCCAGCCGGGCCAGCGCGGGCCGGGCGAAGAAGGTGAGCCGCCGGTCCGTGAAGTCACCCGCGTTTCCGGCGCCGGTCCAGTCGGGGTTCTCGCCCGGGTTCGCGCCGATGCCGACGTCCATCGGCTGCGGACCGGGCGCGGTGAAGGCGTTGACGGCGAGCACGGTGGTCGCGGTGGGTTGATCGCTGTCGCGTGGGCCGCGGGCATCGGCGGCGTCGGCGAAGGCGTGCACCTGGAACGAGCCGTAGCCGTTAGCCCACAGGACGTGGTCGTCGGCGTCCCGGACGACGTCGGAGGCGCCCGGGATCTGCCGGGAGCCGGTGCCGTCGTACTGGTTCGGCCACTGCTCGATCCAGCCCGAACCGCCGTCGAGCTCTCGTACGCCGGAGACGTTGGAGGCGACCGTCAGGTCGTCCACGAACTGGTGCCGGGCCTGCTCCATCCGGGTCGGCAGGCCGACATCGGCCTGGTCGTCACCGAGCGCTTCCATCGAGGTCCAGACCCAGCGGGTGCCGGTGTCGGTGCTGAGTTCCAGGCAGTAGCCGATCCGGTCGAACCCGTCGACGGCGCCGGTGTTATCGAAGGCGTACGGGGGCGTCGTGTCCTTCCAGTCGGCGGCGGTGGGCAGGTCGAGCCCGCGGACCGGGAGGTAGCCGGCGGCCTCGGCGTCACAGGACGTCGACCAGGCGTCCGGCTCCTCGGCGGCGGCGAGGCCCGGGGCCGGAATGATCACCGCCGTCATCAGTGCGGCGCTGCCGGCTGCGAGCAGGTGGATCCAAGGTCGTGGCATGGGAACTCCTCTTCGAGTCTTTGGTCTTGGCGTTGAACGAGGGGTCAGTCGACGGTGATCCAGGGGCCGTCCGGCGGCTGTTGACCGACCCCGGGCCTGGTCCAGTCGCAGACGCCGCCGGGGAAGAGCCGGGTCAGCCGGCGCTGCTCGGCGGGGGTGAACGCGACGGCGTAGTCGGCCCGGTCGACGGGCTTCAGCCGGCAGGTCACGACGTCGTCGGCCAGTGGTGCTCCGGCGATCAGTCGCGGCGTGCTGTGCACCGGGAAGAGCTGACCGCACTCCCCCGCGCTGTCCGGGGTCAGCGGCTGGACGATCTTGCGCGGGGTGGCGTCGCGGCTCCAGCAGGTGTCGGTCAGGCCGGCCGGCTTGGACCGGACGGCATTCCGGTGCGCCGACCCGGGCCCGTCCTCCCGGACCAGCGCGGTCAGCCAGGTGTCCATGCTGGTCAGCGCGTACCGCAGGGTCGGACTGGTCAGGCTGAACCCGCCGTAGCGGTTGTCCTCCAGCAACATCACCTGGTTGTCCGCGTCGCCGTTGGCCGCGGTCAGCCGCGCCCTCGTCGCATACCCGTGCGTGCTCATGTGGATGTCGCCGTTGGCGGCGTCCTCGGAGTACGCGCGGTAGTCGATGATCGGCGTTCCGGCGAGGCCGGCGCCGCCGTACAGGATCCGGCCGGTCCGGTACGCGGCCGCGCGGGCGGCCGGGTCAGCGGCGGTGCGTTGCGGGGTCGGCTCGGCGTCCAGGTCGAGGCCGCCGATGCCCTCGTTCAGGGCGAGGAACTGCTCGACCGTGATCACGCCGGCGTTCAACGCGGCCAGGCCGTACTGCACGCCGACGTTGTCCAGCGGTCGGCGCGCGAAGCCGGTGGCCGGGTCGCGACCGTACACGTTGGCCGTGTGGTCGTAGACGTCGGCCCGGGCGCCGCCCGGGTTGGTCTGCGCGTCGTAGCGCAGGTCCGCGGGCAGCCCGTCGGGGAACTCGGCGTCCGGGTCCAGCCGCTTCGCGCCGTCGCTGAGGTTCTTGATGCTCTGCCAGCGCAGGAAGCCCGCCACCCGGCGCTGCTGTTCGGCGGTGAAGGTGTCCGGTGCGACGTCGGTGAAGTAGTGCTGCAGCAGCCGGGAGTCGAACAGGGTGAAGTTGGTCGCGGACGTGACGTCGGGGAAGGACTGGCCGACCACGACGCCGTCCAGCAGGCCCGGATAGTTGTCGGCGATCTGATGGCTCTGGTACGAGCCGCCCGACGACCCCCAGCCGATGGTGAACAGCGGCTCGCCGTACCCCTCGACGAAGCGTTCCTTGATCATCATCATCGTCTCGGCGGCGAGCAGGTCGTTGCAGTTGTTGCCGAAGACATTCAGTGACGCCGAGGCCACCGCGTAGCCGCGGCCGAGCAGCTCCGGGTCCAGGACGCCGCCGGTGTTGGTGCCCTGGGTGTACCAGCCGCGCCGGCAACCGCCACCGAAGGTGTAGACCAGCCGGTCGTTCCAGCCCGGGCCGCGGTGGAAGTACGACGGTGCCTCGGCGGCCGGGTCGTGCAGCATCGAGATCTGGTAGATCGCCCGGTTGCGGGTGCCGGTCTCGATCCGGATCAGGAACGGGACTCTGACCTCCTCGTTTCCTGTGCCTGTCGAAGGGCGGGATCGGGCCGGCCCTTCGACAGGCTCAGGGAGCGTTGCCTGGGCCGACTTTGGGAGCGTGGTCCAGGCGAGGTCGGCGGGCCGGACCGCCGGATCCGGCAGCGGCTTGGTCTTGCCGTCGGTCGATCGGTAGGCGTAGTCGATCCGGGTCGCGATCGAGCAGTCGGCGTCCAGCGGTGCGCCGAGGGTGTTGCCGTCGACCAGCTTGAACCGGTCCGTGGTGCAGAGGTACGGCGACTCGTGCGGGCCGCTGATCACCGGGCCGGTGGCCGGGTGGTTGGTCAAGCTCAACTTCGCGCGAAGCGGCCCGGCGGTCGCGACCAGCTGCTGGTCGCCGGCGTGAAGTTGATCAAGGAGGCCGGTCAGGGTGTGGGTCTCCGGATCAGGCCGGAACGCGGCGGTGACGTCGGCGCCGTCGAGGGTGAGCCGGACCCGGTCCAGCGGCCGGTCCTTCGGAACGGTCGCGGTGACCAGCGCGTCGCCGGCCGTGACCAGCTCGGGCCGGGACGACACCGCCGACAGCCGGAGGCCGTCGGCGGCCGAGGCCGCCGGCTGGGCTTGGGGTACGGCGAGCAGGGCCGCGACGGCGGCGACCACGGCGAGGATCAGGACTGGCAGGGAGCGGGGCGGACGGGATCGGGGCGGATGGGGGCGATGCGGACGGGGGCGGGGGCGGGAGGACATCGCGGAACTCCTTCTCGACTCAACGACGGGCGGCGGAGTAGACGGCGAACTCGGCGAGCTGGGTGTTCTGGCCCGGTGACGTCGGCGCCCAGGCCGCGGTGATCCGCAGCCGCACGAAGCGCGCCTCGGTCGGGGTGAATTCCATGATCGCCGACGGCGGGCCGTCCGCGACAGACCGGACCGTCGTCCAGCGCCGGCCGTCCGGCGAGGTCTGGAGCTCGTACGAGCGCGGCGCCCAGTTGGCCCGGCCGCTCGTTCCGACAGCCGCCACCGTGGTCGCCAGGCCGAGATCGACGCCGATGATCACCGGCACCTCGGGGGTCGGGGCCTGGCCCGGGGTCTGGCCGGCGGACGCCCAGAAGGTCGTCGGCGATCCGTCGGTCAGGTAGCTGGGGCCGCGCTGGTATTGCGAGCTCGACGCCCAGACCCGTGGATAGGGGCTGCCGGTCGGGTTGACCGCCAGATTGTCCGAGTGCCGCAGCACGACGTGGGCCTGGCCGCGGGCGCCGTTGTCCGCCGCCACGGCGACGTCGAGGTCGGTGCTGCCCGACCCGCTGCGCCCGGTCAGCCGGATCGGCACCGTGGTGGATGAGCGGGCCGGGATCCGCACGGTCGGCTGGGCCGGCGCCGCGTCAACGGCCGGGCCGGCCGTCGCCTTGATCGTCACCGGCACCGGCTCGGACGACGGGTTGCTGATCTTGATCCGGGCCTGGTTGGCGCCGCCCGCGGCCAGCGGCAGTTCCCGATCCAGTGCCTCCACCGCCAGGGTCGGCTGCCGGGCCTCGAGTGGGGTCAACCGGACCGGGCCGAACAGTCCGTAGTCCTGCCGGGGCCGGTCGGCCGCGCCGGTGCCAGGGGCGACCCGGACCGCGTTGATCAAGGTCGACGCGACCCGTACGGTCAGCGTGTTCTGGCCCGGGCGGAGGTAGCGGCCCACTTCGAGGTGCCGGAGGTCCTGCGGGTTCTGGGGCGGCGGCCGGGTGCCGTTGACGGTCACCGTGACCGTGTCGACCGCGGCTCCGAGATCCAGCGCTGCCGTACGGACTCCGCGCCAGTCGTCGTCCAGGGTGAAGGTGGAGGTGTACGTGCCGACGCCGGACACGTCGCCGAGATCGACGTCGTAGCCGTTGGCCGGAGTGATCATCGACCACGGCGGCAACGCTCCATGATCATCGGGCACCGGCTGGACGGCCGGAAGATCGATCTTGGTCGTGTCACCGGGCAGCCCCGACGGGCCGCGGCTCCAGCTCTGCACCTGGAGGTTCCACTGGTCCAGCAGAACGGGCCCGAGCCCGGTGTTGGCGGCGCCGGTCGGACCATGATCGGCTTCGGCCCACCGGAACGTGTCGTCCTGCCGGGTCGACAGCGCGATCACCGCGGCATCGGAGGCAGCCAGCGTCATGTCGACCTCGACGCCGGCCGGGGTCTGCCGGTAGTCGGTCAGCGGGGTGATCTTCCCGGTCCAGGTGTCCAGCCGGTACGGCCGGCCCTTCCCGGTCAGCGCCAGCCGCTGCTCGGTGGCGAAGCTGCGCTGGTTGAACAGGGCGTGGTAGTCGGTGCTCCCAGCGGTACGGCGGACGGTCAGCACGTCGGCCGACGGCGTCGCGGGGGCGGCGGCCGGTCCGATCCCGAGCTTGATCAACAAGTCGGGCACGGCCGCGAGGTCGGCGACCCGGTGCACGCCGGGTTTCTTGATCAACTGCGCGATCAGCCGGCGCAGCTCGGCGTCCTGCGCCGACGCGTCATGAAAGCCCGGCGTCGAGGTGGGCAGGGCGCCGGCGAAGATCACCGGCAGGCCGGAGTCGGCCAGGGCCTGCAGGCGGCGAGCGGTGTCGACGGGCATCGTCGCCCGGTGGTCCGTTGCCTGATCGGAGCCGGAGGTGGTCTGCCCTTCGACAGGCTCAGGGAGCGTTCGCCCGTCGGGGATGATGATCGCGCGGTAGCCGCCGGCGTCCGCGAAGAGTCGCCCGTCCGACACGTCCGCATCGGGGCGCTCCAGGTGGGCCGGGCTCAGATAGTCGTACGTGTAGCCGCACGCGGCCAGAGCGGAGTCGCTTCCGGGCAGGTCGCTGGAAGCGGTCAGCGTGCTGGCCGGCGACCGCAGGCCCAGGTCCTGCAGATAGAGCGCCACGTCCAACGACGGTCTGCCCTGCCGCAGCACCAACTGCAGCCGGCCGAGATGATCATTGATCGCCCGGTAGTCCGGCCAGTTCGGGCCGCCCTTCGCGCCCCACGCCTCGGCGAACGACGTATTGCCGCCGTAGGACATCCCGGGCCAGACCGCCTGCTGGTCGGTGCCCTCACCGCGGGACAGGTACGGGTAGCCGTGCCAGATCAGCTGGGTCACGCCGCCCGCGTACCCGCGATAGGCCGAGCGGAGGTTGGCCGTCTCCCGCCAGCCACCGGCCGTGGTGGCCCAGACCGCCGACCGGGCCGCGCAGCATTCGCTGGACACCAGCGGACTCCCGTTCAGGTGCGCACCGACCGACACCAGCCGATAAGGCTCGATGTTGTCGCCGAAGACCAGCGACTCGCCCTCCGGCACGTCCACCTGGGTGGTCGCCTGCGGGGTGTCGATCGGCCCGCCGTACGGCTGGCTCCGCAAGGCCAGGCCGCGGTCGTTCGCCCACTGCCGCAGCGGTCCGAGCCGGGCGTTGACGTACAGGTCGTTCCAGGTCTGCCGGTAGTCGGTCCGGATCCGCGGACCGCTGCCGTCGCTGAAGTCGAAGTACGGGGCCGCGGTGAGCCCGCTGGAGCCGCCGTCGGTGAGCGCCGGCAGCACCGTGGCCGGATCGTAGCCGCGACGCTGCCGCCACTGCTCGGCGAAGTCCCAGGTCCACTTCGGCGATCCGCCGAGCTCGAGCGAGTCCTCGAACAGGTCGGCCCGGCCGGCCTTGGCGAGCGCCTCCCGGACCGCCGGGGTGAGGATCGAGGCATCGTAGAAGTCGGTCGTCGCCCGGGCGCCCTGCTCGCTGAGGTGGTCCAGGACGTAGTTCGGCTTGGTGGTGGTGAAGTTGTTCTTGGCCTGGCCGTCGCCGGTCTGGAAGAAGCCGAGCAGGACAAAGGTGTCACCGGCGTCGCCCGGCACCTGCACCCGCACGGTGCCGTCGGCGCCGACGCTCCCGGTGAGGTCCCGGACGCTGTCCCGGTCGAGCAGTCGCGGGCCGCCGTCCTGGCCGGCGCAGGCCGGATCGGCGCACCGGGCGAGCAGGGCCGCGACGGTGCTGCGCTCGGCCCCGGTCGGCGGCTTCGGCCGGTCGTTGGTCGGCAGCGCGCCGGTGTAGGTCGTGCCGCCCTTCAGGAAGGCGTGCGAGAAGACCAGTTGCTGCGACGTCCGCGGATCGTTGACGTCGGTCACCGTGGGGACGATCGCCGGCCAGCGCGGGCCGATCGTGAGGTCCAGGCCCAGGTCGAGTCCGGCCGCCGTGTCCAGCAGGGTCTCGACCTTCTCGGCCCAGCGCGGCGAGCCCCAGCCGTATTCGGCCAGGAATTCGGGGTCGAAGGCCCGCGGCCCGACGGCGGTGGTCGTGGCGACCTCCACGCCGCCGGCCCCGATGGCCTTCAGGTCGGCCAGCTCGGCCCGGAGCCGGTCGTCGTCGGTGAACGCCATCGGCATCCACCAGCGATACTTCGGCCGCACCGACGCGGGCGGATCGGCGAAGCTCTCGGCGGTCAGCCTCGGCGCGGATCCGGCGAGCTTCGCCGCCGGCTCGGCGTGCGAGGACGGTGCGATCGGTGCGATCGCGAACGGGAGGCCCGCGAGCGCCGCCGCGAGGAGCGGGACGGCAACTCGACGGTGCGGCGCTCGGGGCATCTCCGATCTCCTAGCGGGTCAGGACATTCATCGGCAGGTGGGCGGTGAGCCCCGGGATCCGGTGCACGTCGCCGGTCTGCAGGGAGGCCAACTCGGCCGTGCTCAGGGCACGGTCGTAGACGCGGAACTCGTCCAGGCTGCCGTGGAACCGCTCCGCCCCGTCGAGCCGCTGCCCCAGGTAGATGGGCGTCGGGTCGTCCCCGCTGACCGGGCCGGCGGCACCGGACTCGGCACCGACCTGGCCACCGTCCACGTACAACGTGACGGTGTCGGCCTGGCGGTGCAGCACGACGTGGTGCCAGCCGCCGTCGGCGTAGGCACCGGCGGAGCTGACGGTGGCCGAACCCGTGGCGGTGGTCACCGTGCCACGGATCCGGTCGTTGCCGGGCTCCGCCCGCAGCCACACCTCGGGCGCCCCGTTGATGCCGTAGGCCCAGAACAGGGCCTGGTTCCGGCTGGTGTCGCCGTACCTGATCCAGGTCGACACGGTGAAGTCACTGCGACCCAGGACCGGCGCAGTACGGAACGGCAGCTGGACCCGGCCGCGCTCCCCGTCGAAGCCGAACCCCCGGCCGAATCGGCCGTCGACGACCGAGACCCCGTCGTAGACCAGCGCCGACCGGCGCGGCAGGTCCGGCGTCCTCGCCGGCGTGGGCAGGTCGCGCGGGTCGAGCCGGACGAACGCGATCTCCGACCGGTAGTCGGTCGGTCCACGCTCGTAGAGCAGTCCGACGCCGCCGCCCGGCAACGGCACCAGGTCGGAGTAGCCGCCGTAACAGGCGCACTCCTCGACCGGCAGGCTTCGGTCGTTGCTGCCGTACACCTGCAGGCCCTCATCGGTGGAGTCGGCCGGCGTGTCCACGCCCTGCCAGCTCAGACCCTCGTCGAACGTCGCCCGAAGGGTCGGCCGGATCCGCGGCGCGGTGTTCACCGACGGCGCCATGGTGAGGATCCGGTTGAACGCGCCACCGGTGTCGGTGGCATTCAGCCGCAACGACGACGACTGGATGTTGGGCGCTTCGTAGCCGCGGACCAGGGTGAACCCCCGGTGGTAGGTAGCGCCGCCATCCTTGCTGATCGCGACCGCGCGATGCGGCCGGACCATCGGGTCGGCCTCCTCCGCCGGGGTGCCGCCGTGCCACTCCTGCCGGGCCCAGACCATGACGTCGCCGTTGACCAGTTCGATCAGGCTGATCTCCTGCGGGATCAGCTGCCGGTCCTTGGGGTAGTGGACGTGGGCGCCGCGCTGCCAGGTGTCGCCGGCGTCGTCGCTGTGGACGAGCATCGCGCCGGCGCCGGTGTCGTCGTTGTAGTTGATACCCGCGATCAGCCGCCCCACGTGCGCGCCCCGGGTGAGCTGGATGGCGTGCACCGGCCCGGTCGCGTAGTGGCCCCAGGCCGGGTCGTCGAGTTGAGGCTGCAGCCGCGGCGCCGTCCAGGTCGCCCCGTTGTCGTCGCTGTGCAGCACGTACGGGGTCCGCGGCGCGGTCCGCTGGTTGCCGCCGGGGTTGGCCGGATCGACCGGGTTGTGCATGCCGAGCATGACGATCCGGCCGTCCGGCGCGGCGACCCCCTTGCCATCGATACCGCGCGCGCCGGGCAGCTTCCGGTACACGACAGGGCCCGGGTTGCCGCGGGTCGCCGGGGCCGTCGGGTCGCCCGGCTCGCCGCGCACGACGGTCTGGATCGGGCCCCACTCGGTGCTGCCGGCCGGCAGCCGGCGGACGACGGTCTCGATGTCGGACTTGTCGGCGCAGGTGTGGAACCGGTGTTCGGCGAACGCCAGCAGGCTGCCGTCGGCGGCCCGGACGATGGCCGGGATCCGGTAGCAGCCGGACGGCACGTTCGGGCTGGCGAACAGCACCGTGGTCCTGGCTGCGAACGGGTCGGCCGGAGTCGCCGCCTTCGCCGCCGTGACCGGCACCGGCAGCAGCGCGGCGACGCCGACGAGTGCAAGCAGAGCCACCCGGAATCTTGGTCGCTTGGGAATGATCATGGTTCGCTCCTGGGCTCCGTGGGTCAGGGAAGGGCGGCGTCAGCGGGGCGGGATGATGGCGTCCATCGCCAGTCGGACAGTGAGTCCGCGGGTCCCGCCCGTCGAGGCGCGGTGCAGCCCGGCGAGCTCGGCGGGGCTCAGCGCCCGGTCGTAGATCCGGAACTCGTCCAGGCTGCCGTGATAGCGATCGCCGCCGTCCAGCCGCTGGCCGAGGTAGATCGGAGTCGGGTCGTCGCCGTTGATCGTCCCGGCGTCGCCGGCGGCGGTGGCGAGCCGGGCTCCGTCGACGAACAACTCGACCGTGCCGCCCTGCCGGCGGAGCGCGACGTGATGCCACCTGTCATCGGCGTACGCACTGCCGGATGTGACGACCGTCGAGCCCGTGCCGGTGGCGACCGTGCCGACCAGCCGATCACTGCCCGGTTCGGCGCTGAGCGCCACCTGGGGCTTGCCGTCCGTCCCGTAGGCCCAGAAGATCGACTGATTCCTGGTCGTGTCGCCGTACCGGATCCAGGTCGAGACGGTGAAGTCGCCCGATCCCAGCACCGGAGTGTTCCGGTACGGCAACTGGACCCGACCCTGTTGTCCGTCGAACGCCAGCGCCCGGCCGGCCACGCCGCGGGTTGTGCTGACACCGTCGAACACCAGCGCCCGGCGACCCGAGATGTCCGGTGTGGTGGCGGGCGTGTGCAGGTCCCGGTCGTCGAGGACGACGAACGCGATCTCGGCCCGGTAGTCGGTCGTGCCGGCACAGGTCCGGATCGACCAGCACCCGGACCTGGTCCGTTCGTAGAGCAGCCCGATCCGGCCGTCGGTGAGCTCCACCAGATCGGAGTAGCCGCCGAAACAGTGGCAGTCCTCCACGCTGACGCTGCGGTCGTTGGTGCCCCAGACCTGAACCCCTTCGTCGGTGGAGCGGGCCGGGGTGTCGACGGTCTGCCAGCTGAGCCCCTCGTCGAACGACGAGCGGAGGGTCATCCGGCTCCGCGGGTCGGTGTTCACCGAGGCCACTGAGGAGACGATCCGGTTGTAGTCGTCGCCCTCGTCGGTGGCCCGCAGCCGCAGCACGGCCGACTGGACCGGCGGCGCCTCGAAGCCGCGCAGCAGGGTGAAGTCGCCGGCGTAGCTCTCGCCCGCGTCCTTGCTGACCGCGAAGGCCCGGTGCGGGCGGACGTTGGGGTCGGCCTCCTCCTCGTCGGTGCCGCCGGTCCAGTTCTGCCGGGCCCAGACATAGAGGTCGCCGTTGGTCTTCTCGACCAGGCTCATCTCCTGCGGGACCAGCTGATCCGCCAGCGGATACTCGGCCCGGGCGCCGCGTTGCCAGGTCACGCCGCCGTCGTCGCTGTAGACGAGCATGGCGCCCCGGACGCCCGCGGGGACGTAGTTGACACCCACCACCAGCCGCCCGGCGTGCTCGCCCCGGGTGAGCTGGATGGCGTGCACCGGGCCGGTCGCGTAGTGCCCCCAGGACGGATCGTCCAGTTCGGGCAGGAAGCGGGGCTGACTCCAGGTCGCGCCGTGGTCGTCACTGTGCACCAGGTACGGGGTCCGCGGGGCGTTGGGAACGTCGGGGTCGAGCGGATTGTGGGTGCCGAGCAGCACGACCCGGCCGTCCGGGACGTCGGTGCGCGGGGCGCCGGGCAGCTTCCGGTAGACCACCGGCGCGGCGTTGCCGCGGGTCGCCGGCGCCTGCGGGTCGTCGTTCTCGCCGCGGACGACCGTCTGCTCCGGCAGCCATTCCGTGGCCCCGGCCGGCAGCCGCCGGACCACGGTCTCGATGTCGGACTTGTCCTGACAGCTGTCCAGCCGGTGCTCGGCGAAGGCCAGCAACGAGCCGTCCGCCGCCCGGACGATGGCCGGGATCCGGTGGCACCCGGTCGGCACGTTCGGGTCGTCGAACACCACCGTCGTCCGGTCCCGGAACGGGTCGGTCGTCGTCGCGGCCGCGTCGGCCGGCGGGGTCCGGGTCGGGATCAGCGTGGCAACGGCGACGAGCGCGGTGACGAGCACCGCCGCCGGGCGAAGAATCCGCCTACTCCGGGTGATCAGCTTCATTGCTCTCCTCGGGGTTTCGAAGGGTCAGGTGGGATCGGAAGTCGGGGCCATGGCTCGAGCGACCGAGGTCGCGAAGAGTGCGCGGCGTGCTTCGCCGTCGGTGATCTTGGCGCGAGTCGGCGCGGCGTGATCCAGGTAGGTCGGCGGTGTCGCCTCGTGCAGCGCCCACCGCGCGGCCACGTCGCGGAGCTCCCGGAGCGCGTCGGCGTGACCGGGGTCGTCGGCCAGGTCGGTGAGTTCGTCCGGGTCGGCGACAAGATCGAACAGCGACTGCCCGGCGGCGTCGGACCAGAGCAGCTTGTAGCGCTCGGACCGGACCATGCCGGCGACCTCGTGCCGACGATCTTCGGCGAAGACGTACGGGTGCCCGGTCGCCGTGGCGCCGAGATCCATTCCTGGCAAGGGAATCGTCGGCGGCTGACCACAGGCCGCCAGCACGGTAGGGGCGATGTCGATCAAGGAGACCAGGCTGTCGTTGACCTCACCGGACCGCCGCAACCCGGGGAATTTGATCAATAACGGCACCTTGATCACCGGGTCGTACATCGGCCCGTCCTTGAGCAGCAGATGATGGAATCCGAGATACTCGCCGTGATCAGCCGTGAAGATGATCACGGTGTCGTCATAGGCGCCGGTGCGCCGCAACTCGTCCAGCAGCAGCCCGACCTGATGATCGAGTTGAGAGATGGTGGCGTAGTAGTGCGCCATCACCCGGCGCAACACCGGCTCGGTCAGCGGCCCGTAGTCGAAGTAGCGCCGCCGGTAGCGCTCGTCGGCCGGCGGGATCGCGTCGGTCCAGCCCGGCAGGATCGTCAGCGTCTCCGGGTCGTACGTCTCGGCCCAGCCGGCCGGCGGGTCGAACGGGTGGTGCGGTTTGACGAACGACACGTGCAGCAGGTGGTTGCCGTCCGTTGCCCAGCCGGCCACGGCCCGCCGGGCCCGCTCGCCGATCCAGCTGGTCGAGTGCCACTCCTCCGGCAGGTCCGAGCGGCCGCTGCCGTACGTCTCCCAGTACGAGTTCGGCGCCCGGTCCCGGAACTCCCGCTCCTGGTCGACCAGGTCGGTCACCGGCGCCAGCCCGGCCGCGGCCAGCTCCCGGTGGTAGTCGTCGTCGTAGCGGCCGGGACCGTCCTGCTCGGCCAGCTCGAGCCGGTCGTACCCGACGTCCAGGTAGGTCGGCGTGAAGTGCATCTTGCCGACCGCCGCCGTCCGGTAGTCGGCCCGGCGCAGCGCCCGCGGGAAGGTGTCGATGCCGGGCGCGAGCGTGCACCGGTTGGTCCAGCCCCCGTGCTGTCGGACCTGAAGGCCGGAAAGCAGCGAATACCGGGACGGGGTGCAGACCGGAAACGTGCAGTACGCGTTGCGGAAGCGGAACCCGTCAGCGGCCAGTTGATCAAGGTGCGGCGTGCGGACGTCCGGATGACCGGCCACGCCGAGACAGTCGGCCCGGAACTGGTCCGCCTGGATGATCAGCACGTTCGGGGGCATCAGCCGTCGACCCCGAACCCGAGTCGGGTCACCTCGGTCCGCAGCGCGGTCAACTGCTCCCGGTCGAGCGAAGCCAGCGGTGCCCGGCACGGACCGCAGTCAACCCCGTACACCGAGCCCAGCGCCTTGAAGCCGGCCAACTCGCCGGCCGGCCGGGCCGCCGTGTCGATCACCTGCTGGGCCAGCAACTGCACCTGCCGCGCCTCGGCCAACTCGCCGCGGCCCGCGTGCTCGATCAGCCGCCGGAACAGCGGCCCGGCGAAGTTGTAAACCGAGCCGATCGCCACCCGGGCACCCCACTGCCAGGCGGCCAAGATCAACTTTGCGACCCCGATGTAGACCTCCTGCCCGCCCTCGCCGGCCAGCTGCAGGCAGCGCTGCAGGTCGACCATGTCGTTGTCGGCGAACTTGACCCCGGCGAAGGTCGGGATCCGTTCCCGCGCGGCGAGCAGCACCTCGCTGGCCTTCAGCTGCACGCCGGTCACCGAGGGGATGTGGTAGTAGGTGAACGGCAGCGTCGGCGCGGCGCCGGCGATCTCGGCGCAGGCGTCGACCAGGGCCGGCACGGTGCCGGGTTTGTGGAAGTACGGGGCGACGGCGGAGATCGCCCGGGCGCCGGACCGCTCGGCGTGGCCGGCCAGCCGGCGGGACTCGGCGAGGCTGGCGTGCCCGACGTGGACGATCACGTCCAGCCGGCCGTCCGCGACCTCCAGCCACCGCTCGACCAGCGCCATCCGCTCGTCCGTGGTCAGCGCGGCACCCTCACCGGCCGTGCCGCCGACGTAGGCCGCCGGAGATCCCCAGGCCAGCAGCCCGTCGGCCTGCTTCGCGACGGTGTCCAGGTCGAGCCCGCCGTCCTCGTCGAACGGGGTGAAGACGGCGGCCAGCAGGGCCATGCCGTCGTCCTCGGTTGGATAGCGCAGTTCATTCTTTGCGGGGTCCCCGCGGCGCAGTTCGGGGGAGCGCAGCGGAGGAGAACTGCGCCGTGGGGTGCTTGTCATGAATTTCCCTTCAGGCCTTGGTTTCGATCAGGGTCACGAAGTCGCGCGGGTCGGTGGCCAGGCCGGTGACCCGCTGGTCCAGCGCGAACAACGACGGCTGGGTGGAGATCCCGATCGCCCAGGACTCGTCGACCAGGACCTCGTTCAGCTCCGCGTACGCCGCCTGCTGGTCGTCCGGCGTGAGCGCCGAGCCGGCCGCCGCCACGGCGTCGACGTAGCGCGGCGGCACCTTGGCCCGGAACGTGGTGTTTTCCTTGCCGGGCAGCATCTGCCGGCCGCGGGCGATCAGCGACGGGCTCTGCAGGTTGTTCGGCTGGTTGGCCACCGTGCACTGCAACTTGCTGGCGAACAACGCCTCCAGGTAGGCCGCCTCCTCCTGCGGCGCGATCTCCAGCTCGAAGCCGATCTTCTTCAGGTCGGCCTGGATGATCTGCAGCACCTCGACCGAGGGCGAGCCCGAGGTCACGCCCGCGACCGCCTTCCGCTCGCCGCCGGACTGCTCCAGCAGCGCGGCCGCGGCGTCCAGGTCGAAACCGTGCGAGTCGAGGTAGGCCGGGTCGAACGCGGGCGAGGACGGCATGAAGGCGGTGTAGACGGCCGCGCCGACGCCGAAGTTGACCTGCTTCAGGATCCGTTCCCGGTCGATCGCCCGGGCCAGCGCCTGCCGCAGCAGCTTGTTCTCGAACGGCGGGATCGTCGCGTTCATGAAGAACAGCACCATCCGGCCGCCGCCCTCGACCAGGGTGAAGCGATCCTTCAGCCGGGCCGAGTGCCGGAACCCGATGTAAGCGGCGCCGTCGACGGACCCGGATTCCAGCGCCGCCACCAACGTGTCCTCGTCGGTGAAGAACCGGTACTCGACCTCACCCAGGTAGGGCTTGCCGGCGTCGTAGAAGTCGGCGTTCTTGATCAAGGTCAGCCGCTGGTCGCGCCGGAACTCGCCGAGCCGGAACGCGCCGGAGCCGGCCGGCTCGTGCTCCAGCTGCGCCGGCGTGTTCTTCTCCGCCGGGATCAACGGGAAGGCGAACATCCAGTCGATCACCAGCGACTCCGGCGTCGGTGCCTTGAAGTCGATCTTGACGGTGCGCTCGGCCACCGCCTTGGCCGACCCGATGAACGCGGTCGGCTGGGCCAGCGTGAACGCGGTGTCCGGTTCCAGCGCCCGCTCGATGCCGGCGACGACGTCGGCGGCGGTCACCGCCGCACCGGAGTGGAACTTCGCCTGCCGGAGGGTCACGGTGACCGAACCATGATCAGCGGCGAACTCCCACTGCTCCGCGCCGGCCGGGACCGGCTCGTACGAGCCGTCCGACGGGTAGTCGACCAGGTAGGTGTAGAAGGCGTGGATGTGGATGTCCGTATTGGTCAGGTACGGGTCGAACTGCATGATCTTGGTCGTGCCGAGGGTGAGCTTGCCGGTGCCCGCACTGGCTCCACCCGCTGGATTTCCGGCTGTGGAAGGGGCACAGCCGCTCAGCAGCGGCGCGCCGGCTACCGCGCCGGCGGCGGCGAGACCGGCCCCGAGCAGCGCACGACGGGAGACGAGGCGGGACTGTCGTGAAGAAATGATCATGATGTGCCCTCTGCGAAGGAGTAGGAGTCAGGTGAGCCGGATGCGCGGGTCGAGGAAGCCATAGATCACGTCGACCAGCAGGTTGAGCAGCAGGAAGGTGGCGACGACGAACAGCACCCCGCCCTGGACCAGGGCATAGTCGCGTTCACCGATGGCGGTGTAGAGCAGCCGGCCGAGGCCGGGATAGTTGAAGACGGCCTCGATCACCACGGTGCCGCCGAGGAAGCTGCCGAGCTGGAGCGCGACGATGGTGACGGTCGGCAGCGCCGCGTTGCGCAGGGCGTGCCGGCGGATCACGTCGCGTTCCGGGACACCCTTGGCCCGGGCGGTCCGGATGTAGTCCTTCCCCATCACGTCGCCGAGCGAGTTGGCCAGGAACCGGGCGGTCACGCTGGACGTGTGGACGGCGATCGCGGCCGCCGGCAGGATCGTGCTCCGCACCGCCGCCACCGGGTCCTGCCAGAGCGGGATGAAGTCGCTGGCGGCAGGCAGCCAGCGCAGCTGGACGGCGAGCACGATGATCAACAACAGGCCGAGCCAGAAGGCCGGCACCGCCAGCCCCGCCGTGAGGTAGCCCTGCAGCAGCCGGCCCGGGACCGAGTGTGGCCGCAGCGCCACCACGATGCCGACCGGCACCGCGATGATCAAGGTCAGCAGCAGCGTGCAGCCGGCCAACTGCACCGTCGCCGGGATCCGGTCCAGCAGGCCGGTCAGCACCGGCTCGCCCGAGTAGTAGGAGGTGCCGAGATCGCCGGTCAGCGCGTGACTGAGCCAGACCCCGTACTGCGCCAGGAACGGCTGGTCCAGGCCCATCCGGGCCCGGGTCGCGGCCAACTCGGCCGCGGAGGCGTCCGGCCCGAGCAGCACCGTTGCCGGGTCACCCGGCAGCAGCAGCACAAAGGCCCACACCGCGATCGAGCCCAGCAGCAGCACCACCGCGAACTGCAGCAGTCTTCTGATCAGGTAGCCAGTCACCTAGACCACACCCCCACCCAGGCCGCGGGCCGCCGGACCCCGGCTGCCACCGCCGACCGCGAGTTGCAGACCGCGCCCGATCCGTTCCAGGAAGAAGACGGTGGCGGCCAGACAGAGGCCGGGGAAGAGTCCGTACGTCGGGCTCTGATAGAGGTACGAGCGGGCGTCCTGCAGCATGCCGCCCCAGGACGGAGCCGGCGGCGGAGTGCCCAGCCCGAGGAAGCTCAACCCCGCTTCGATCACGATGGCCATCGAGGCGGTGATCACGAATTGGACCAGGATCGGTCCGAGCACATTCGGCAGCACGGTGCGGAGCATCGTGTCCGGGGTGCTGGCGCCCATCCCCCGGGCGGCCAGGACGAAGTCGCGCTCGCGGAGCTCCAGGGTCGCTACCCGGGTCAGCCGGGCGAACTCCGGGATCGCGCCGATCCCGATCGCCAAGATCAAATTCAGCCGGCCGGGGCCGAGCACCGCGATGATCACCAGCGCGAGCAGGATCCCGGGCACCGCCAGCAGCAGGTCGACCACCCGCATCGCGACCGCGTCGGCCCACCGCCCCAGGTAGCCGGCGACCAGGCCCAGCGGCACCCCGACACCCGCGCCGACGACGGAGGCACCGGCCGCCACGATCAGCGACGAGCGCGCACCGTGGATGATCCGGGAGACGATGTCCCGGCCGAGTTGGTCGGTGCCGAGCGGGTGCGTCCCGGACGGACCGAGCAGCGGTTCGCCACCCTGCGCGAGCGGGTCGTACGGCGCGACGATCGGCGCGAGCAGGGCCAGCACCGCGATCGCCGCCAACCCGACGGCGCCGACGACCGCCGACCTGGACCGGGCGAACCGGCGCGCCGCCGCGAACCGCGGTGGTTGCGGCACCGCGACGGGGCCGTCGGTGGCCGGGGCACTGGTGGCCGGCGTACTCATCCGCTCACCCGCTCGGCCGGCTCGGGTCCGTCGTCGGCGAAGTGGCAGGCGGTGTGCCCGCCGGCGACGGGACGGAGCTCGGGTTCCTCCTCGACACAACGGGCCGCCGCGATCGGGCACCTGGTCCGGAAGCGGCATCCCGACGGTGGATCCACCGGGCTCGGCACGTCGCCGCCCAGCGGCACCCGGCGCCGGGTCTGCCGGCCGACCGGATCCGGGACCGGCACCGACGCCAGCAGCGACCGGGTGTACGGGTGCCGCGGGTTGTCGTAGACCCGGTCCGCCGACCCCGACTCGACGATCTTGCCGAGGTACATGACCGCGACCTGATCGGCGACCTGGCGGACGACCGAAAGATCATGACTGACGAACAGGTAGGCCATCCCGGACTCGCGTTGCAGGTCGGCCAGCAGGTTCAGCACCTGGGCCTGCACCGACACGTCCAGGGCGGACACCGGCTCGTCGAGGATCAGTAACCGGGGCCGGGACGCCAGGGCTCGCGCGATCGCCACCCGCTGCCGCTGGCCACCGGAGAACTCGGCCGGAAACCGGTCGACGTGCTCGGGCCGCAGGCCGACCCGGCCGAACAACTCGCGTACCTCTGCTCGGCGTTGCGCGCGAGGTAGCCGTTGCAGCCGCAACGGCTCGGCCACGTTGTCGCCGACCGTCAGCCGGGGATTCAGCGACGCGTACGGATCCTGGAACACCAGTTGCGCCCGTCGCCGGATCCGCCGCAGCCCGGCCCGGCCGGCCCGCCCGACATCTTCGCCCTCGACCAGGACCTGCCCGCCCGACGGCTCGACCAGCCGCAGCACCAGCCGGGCCAGCGTCGTCTTGCCGCAGCCGGATTCACCGACCAGGCCGAGCGTGCCGCCGGCCGGGATCTGCAGCGACACCCCGTCCACCGCGTGCACCCAGGCGGACGCCCGGGCAAGGACCCCGGACCGCACCGGGAACCGGATCACCGCATCCCGGACCTCCAGCACCGGCACCTGCGCTGCCGCCGCAACCGCGGGCTGAGCCTGTCGCAGCCCCACCTCCCGGTCCGACACGGGCTGGGTCTGTCGAAGCCCGGCCGCCTCGTCCGGAAAGTGACAGGCGCTCGCACCACCGCCGACCTGGTCGACCCGCAACGCCGGCCGGGTGTCGACACAGACACCGCGGCCCCGGGAGATGGGGCAGCGCGGTGCGAACGCACACCCCGGCGGGATCTCGGTCAGGTCCGGCGGCTGCCCCGGGATCGGCAGCAGCCTCGTCGCCGTGCCGTCGAGCCGGGGCAGCGCGCGCATCAGTGCGGCGGTGTAAGGGTGTCGGGGCCGGGTGAAGATCGACGTGACGGCGCCGCTTTCCACGATCCGGCCGGCATACGTCACGGCGACCCGGTCGGCGGTCTCGGCGACCACGCCGAGGTCGTGGGTGATCAACACCACGCCGGCGCCTGTCTCCTCCCGGGCCAGCCGGAGCAGGTCCAGGATCTGTGCCTGGACGCTCACATCCAGTGCCGTGGTGGGCTCGTCCGCGATCAGCACCAACGGCTGGTTGGCGATGGCCATCGCGATCATCACCCGTTGGCACATTCCGCCGGAGAACTGGTGCGGGTACTGGTCGTAACGGGCTCGTGGGTGCGGCACGCCGACCAACTCGAGCAGCTCGACGACGCGGGTCCGCGCGACGTGGGTCGACAGGGCCCGGTCGTGCACCCGCAGCGCCTCGGCGATCTGGTCGCCGACCCGCTGGACCGGGTTGAGGGCGGAGATCGCGTCCTGGAAGATCATCGCCACGTCCCGGCCGAGCCGCCGTCGAAGGTCGGCCACCGGCAGGCTCAGCAACTCCACCCCGCCGAGCAGCACCTCGCCGGACACCCGCCGCAGATTCGCCGGCTGGAGCAGGCCCAGGGCGGCGAGCACGGTGACACTCTTGCCCGACCCGGTCTCCCCCACCACGCTGAGCGTCTCGCCGCCGTGGACGTCGTAGCTCATCCCGTCGACCGCCCGCATCACGCCCGCCGGCGTCGTGAACTCGACCACCAGGTCCCGCACGCTCAGCACCGGCCGCTCCGGGCCGGGTGCCGGCCCGAGCGGCAAGGCGGCACTGCGGAGTATCCCCTCGTGGACGGCACTATCCAGGGCTCCACCTGACACCGACGGGCCTCCTTCGGCCTGTGCGTTTCTGCAAGATGTCCTACAGCTTTCGCAACCGTAGGCCGCACCTCTCACAGTGTCAAGAGTCTGACTGATATCCTACAAGTCGCAGTCCCACCTGGTTGGGGCCCATTCCTGGCCTGAAAAGAGAGCGGCGATCGCAGTTCCGGAATCATCTGGCGCCCGTGGCACCCATCTTCGGATCAGTCAGAGCCTCGGTCGAAGGCCAATCCCATCCCCTCAGCCTTCACCCACAGCGATCCGGTCGAAGTCCAGCCGGCGCCGGTATTCCGACGGTGAGATGCCGTACACCTGGCGGAATCGGCGGCTGGCGTAGTTCGGGTCGGGCCAGCCGACCCGGCGACCGATCCCGGCCACGGTGTCGTCCCGGCCGAGCAGCAGCACCGCGAACCGTTCGGCCCGGCTCCGGGTCAGCCAGCCGAGCGGCGTACTGCCGACCTCGGCCCGGAACAACCGGTGCAACTGGGACGGCGAGACCGCGGCGACCCCGGCCAGTTCCTCGACCGTCCACGGCCGCGCCAGGTCCCCGGACATCTCGGTCAGCGCGATCTGCACCGGCCGGGTGATCATGGACGACCCGGCGGCGGCGATGGTCAGCTCGGCCAGCCGGCCCAGCACGCAGCCGAGCAGGCTGCGCTGCACGATCGCCTGCTCCAGCCCCGCCGGCCGCTGATCGGCCAGCTGGTCCAGCCAGCCGCAGACCTCGGCCAGCCGGTCCGGTGGCAGCGCGTCGGTCGAGGCACCGCCGTGCAGCAGCAGCCGGACCAGCGCCGGATGCCCCAGACACCAGGCAAGATCGGTCAACAGCAGCCGCGGCCCGAGATAGATGTTGATCACCGTGCAGTCCCGCGGCCGGTCGAAGGCGTGCCAGTTGCCGGGCCGGACCGCGACCGCCTGACCCCGGGTGATCGGCTGCTCGCCGTCGGCGGTCCGGTGCACGACCCGGCCCTCGACGATCAGCGCCAGCTCGCAGAAATCGTGGATGTGCGGGGCCACCGGATCGGTCACCTGCAGTCGGGCGGACAGGATCGGATAGTCGGTCGCGGTGAAGACGTTCGGCTCACGCCGCAGCAGGGTCATCGGGTGCAACCTCCTCGTCCGGGGCCCGGTCGTGCAGGATCGTGCTAGTAAGAGCCGAGTCTGTCCTGTTCCGGCCGGCCCGACAAGGGCAGGATTGATCTCGAACACAATCCACGCATGCAAAGGAGCTGGACCGACATGACGACCGCCGCCCTGGACACCCTGCTGGACCCCGAGACCGTGGCGAACTACCGCCGTGATGGTTTCGTCCACATTCCGGGCGTGCTCGACGCCGCCGAGGTGGAGCGGTTCCGGGCCGCTGCCAAGAATCAGTACGAGACCGGGACCGCACTGAACCGCGACGATCCGATCTTCAAGCAGGTGGTCAACGTCTGGACCCATGACGAGACCCTGCGCGAGCTGACTCTGCATCCGAAGCTGGCCCGGCTGGCGACCGAGCTGTCCGGCATCCCGGTGCGGATCTGGCACGACCACCTGCTGATCAAGAAGCCGCGCAACGCCGCACCGACCGAGTTCCACCAGGACGCGCCCTACTGGCCGCACGCGAACTGCCGACACAGCCTCTCGGCCTGGGTGGCACTGATCGACGTCCCGGTTGAACGGGGCTGCATGACGTTCATCCCCGGGCAACACGAGCGCCGCGACATCCGGCCGATCGACCTGACCGACGCCCACGACCTGTTCGAGGCGGCGCCCGACCTGGTCTTCCACCGGCGAGTCACCCATCCGCTGCGCGCCGGCGACGTCACCTTCCACAACGGCTACACGCCGCACACCGCGAACTCCAACAACACCGACGAGTTCCGGTACGCGCACGTCAACATCTACGCCGACCGTGAACTGACGTACGACGGCAAGCCACACGTCTGCACCGATCCGTTGAACCTTACGCTCGGCCAGACGCTGCCGGATGATCACTTCCCGCCGGTCGGATAACGTCGGGCGGGTGAACCAGCCGAACCATGTCCGGGACCTGCGAAACCACTGGTATTGGCGGCCCGGCTGGGGAGTCGGCACCAGGTTCTACACCTGGCATCTGACCTGGGACGGGAAGTCCGAGCTGCACCGCCTGGTGGCCGACTACCAGGCGGTGCTGGCCCCGGTCGGCGGGCTGGATCCGATCCCGCGGCCCTGGCTGCACCTGACCATGCAGGGCATCGGCCACACCGCCGAGGTGCCCGATGATCAACTCGCCGAGTTGACCGACCGGGCTCGCTCGGCGGTGTCCGCCCTCGGCCCGATCCCGGTCCGGTTCGACCGGGTCCGCGTCTATTCCGAGGCCCTGGTCCTGGAACCGCAGCCGGCCGAGCCGATCGGCATCCTGCGGCAGACCCTCCGGGACGTGACCGCCGAGGTGATCGGCGCCGCTCCGGGCCGGGAGAGCTTCACGCCGCACGTCAGCATCGCCTACGTCAGCACCGACCAGCCCGCGGCCGCGGCCGTCGCCGCCGCCGAGAGCATCCGTCCCGAGCCCGCCGAGGTGACCATCGACGCGGCCTCGCTGATCGAGCAGCACCGCGACAACGCCATGTACGAATGGCGCACCATCACCACCGTCGCCCTCGGCGACTGACGGACCCCAAAGTCCCGGCGGTTTGATCCAGTCGGTTTGTACCCCTCTGTTTCGGGGTATCGAACCAGACAATGACTGCGACAGCCCAGACCGTGATCGTCGGTGCTGGATCGTCCGGCGGGGTGATCGCCGCCCGGCTCACGGAGGATCCGGATCGATCAGTGCTGCTGCTGGAGGCCGGACCGGACTTCGGCCCGGATCCCGATGATCAGCCACCCGACGTCGCCGATGCCTCGGACGTCGGGCCGACGCCCTTCGACTGGGGCTTGTCGGCCGAGTTCGGGCCCTTGGAGCGGACGTCGCCGGTGTTCGCCGGCCGGCTCGTCGGTGGCAGTTCGGCGACCAACAACGTGATGGCGCTGCGCGGCCAGGACGCCGACTACGAGGCCTGGCGGCTGCCGGGGTGGAGCCAGCGCGAGGTCCGGGACGCCTTCGTTCGGGTGGAACGTGATCTCGACTTCGGTGACCGGCCGGACCACGGCACGGACGGTCCGATCCCGATCCGGCGCTGTCCGGTGGACCAGCTGTCGGAGCACCAGCAGGCGTTCCTCCGCTCCTGTGTCGAGGCCGGGCACGCCGAGCTCGAAGATCACAACGCGCCGCGCTCGATCGGTGCCGGCGTGCTGCCCCTGAACGAGATCGACGGGGTACGGCAATCGACCGCCCTGACCTGTCTGGCGACCGCACGACGCCGGCCGAATCTCACGATCCGCGCTGGCGCCCAGGTCGATCGGGTGCTGCTCCGCCGCTACGGGACCGATGGCCTGCGGGCCACCGGCGTCCGCTTGGTTGATGGGCGCGAGGTCCAAGCCGACTCGGTCATCCTGGCGGCCGGCACGTACGGCAGCCCGGCGATCTTGCTGCGATCCGGAATCGGGCCCACCGAGGAGTTACGAGAGCTCGGCATCACCCCGCTGCACCAGCTGCCCGGGGTCGGCGCGAATCTGCATGATCATCCACTGCTCCGACTGGAGTTCGGCACCGACGATGCGCCGCTGCCACTGCCCTGCCAGACCCTGCTGACCGCTCGCTCCAGCCCCGAACTGGACCGGCCCGACCTGCAACTCTTTCCCAGTGCCGTGATGGCCGGCCAGGACGGCGCGGCGCTGACCCTGCTGGTCGCCCTGCTGCGGCCGGCCTCCCGGGGCCGGATCCGGCTTCGGTCGGCCGACCCGGCCGTACCGCCGGCGATCGACCTCGGCCTGCTGCGCGATCCGGACGACCTGGCCCGACTCGTCGCCGGAGTCCGCGAGGCGCGGCGACTGGCCACCGTGCCGCCGTTCGCGGACCATCTGCGAGCCGCGGCCCGGCCGGCCGAGGACGACCTCGAGGGCTCGATCCGCGGCGGGATCAACGTCTACCAGCATCCCGTCGGGACCTGCCGGATGGGACCCGCCGACGATCGGCTCGCTGTCGTCGGACCGACCGGCCGGGTGCGCGGCTGCGCCGGGCTGACCGTGATCGACGCCTCGATCATGCCGACCATTCCGGCCGCGAACACCAACCTGCCGACCCTGATGATCGCCGAACGTCTCGCCCGAACTGCCGCCTGACCACTGCCGCCGAGGCCACCATCGCTAGTGCCCCGCGCCCGAAGATTTGTGAGTTATAGACATAGTGAACTATATTCACTACATGACCACGGAGAGCTTCACCACCACAGCTCGCGGAACCGGAGGCCGACCGAGCCTGCTCCGGCGGGCCGCGGCGATGGAGCGGGCGACCTGGGTCAACCTCGGGCGTTGGGTCACCCGCAAGCCGGCGATGCCCGAGGGGGCCGAAGGTTTCCCGTACACGGCCGCGATGAATCCGGTGCTGATCGCGTTCATCGCCGTCTCCGCGATCGAGATCCCGGTCGCCCATCTGCTGATCCCCTGGACCTGGCTGCAGATCCTGGTGTTGATCATCGGGATCTGGGGCCTGGGCTGGATGATCGGCCTGCTGGCGACGGTCCAGCTGCACCCGCACTTCGCCGACGCCGACCAGCTGCGGATCCGGCACGCGAGCCGGGTCGATCTCGCCGTCCCCTGGGACGCGGTGGCCTCGGTCGGCCAGCGACTGCGCTCGCTCGACTCCGGCAAGTCGGTGCAGCAGGAGGAGATCCGCGGCGGCACCGCCGTGATCATCGGCGTCACCAGCCAGACCAACGTCGAGTTGCGGCTCAGCCGGCCGGTGACCTTCAACCTGCCGCAGGGTCCGGTCGAGGCGATCGAGATGCGCTGCTACGCCGATGATCCGGCCGCGCTGGCCAAGGCGATCCGGACCAAGATCACCCCGGTCAAGATCACGCAGACCGATCAGGCGGGCACGGCCAGCGGCAGGTCGAGCCAGGCCAGGCCGACGTCGCGGCGCAGGTGATCGATGCTGTCGCCGCCCGGCCCGTCGAAGAGCAGCGCCAGCCGGTCGCCGTACTCGATCACCGTCGGCATCCCGAGGCACCGGCTCGACCAGGAACAGTTCGTGCCGTCCAGCACCACGGCCTTGTCGTCCGGATTCCATGATCGCGGGTCGCGACTCCAGTAGACCCAGATCGCGTCGGTGAACTCCGCACCGCGCTCGTCGACGCCGACATGATTGGTGAACAGGAACCAGGTCTCGCACCCAAGCGTCCCCGGCCGACGGTCCGGCGCGACGCGCATTGTTCAGGGTCGGGCCAGGACCTCGCGGCGCAGCTCGGTGCAGGCATGATCGCGGACTGCGGTCAGTGGGGCGTCGGCGGAAGACACGGCAGCCTGCACTGTCGCCTGACGAGGTTGATCACGGAGCCGGTCGGTGACGGTCGCAAGCAGTCGTTGGTCGGTGCCCCAGGAGCCGCCGACGATGATCAACTCCGGATCCAGCAGGGAGATCATCGTGACCAGGACGCCGCAGATCGCGGTGGCGACGGCGGCGGTCGTCCGGACCGACTCTTGATCATCCCCCGCGAGCCGGCGGAGCAGGTGCTCGACATCGATCGCGGACGAGCCCGGCCGGTGCAGCCCCAGGTGCTCGAACACTTCGGTGAAGCACACGGCCCGGCCGTCCGGCCCGGCGGTGATCACGTGCGACACTTCCCCGGCGATACCGCCCCGCCCCGGCCGCACGGCGCCGTCGCTGACGATCGCCCCGCCCAGCCCGGCGCCCAGATAGAGATAGACGAAGTCGTCCGGAGCTTGCCCTTCTAGCTCGGCCCGGGCGGCCCAATGCACATCGTTGTCGACCGTGACCGGCCCGGAGACGTACGGCGCAAGGACGGCGGGCGGGTCGAGTTCGCCGACCAGGAAGGGGGAGTCGGGCAGTTCGACCAGCCGGCCGGTGGCGCGATCGACCGGATCGGCCGCGCTGACCACGGCCAGCCGTGCCGGCCCGGTGCCCCCGACCGCCCGTTCGGCCGCCTGAGCCAGGGCCACCGCGACCGCGTCCGGCTCCGGGTCGGCAGGGATCTCCTCGACAGCTCGGGCCACGGTTTCGCCGTGCACATCGATCCGTTCGGCGACGATCCCGGACGCGGTGACGTCGACCGCGAGGGCCGAGCCGAGTCCGTCCGCGAGGGCGAAATACGACCCGGCCCGACCCCGCCCGGTGGAGCGTTCGCCGGTGTCCCGCAGCAGTCCTTCGTCGGTCAGCCGCCGCACGCTCTCGGCGATCGTCGGCTTGGAGATGCCGGTGCGCGCCGCCAACTCGGCCCGGGTCAGCCGGCTCTCCGCCAGCAGGGCGTTCAGGACGTGCTCATCGGTCAGCGACCGGAGCAGGCCCAGCGACGGTTTGGCCAGAGTCACGGGCCGAGCCTAGAAGTCCCGCACGGATTTGGGAAGGACTCTTGCCCAAACCCATCGCGGCGTCGTACCGTACGTTAAATAAGGAGTCCTTCCCAAATCCCGAGGAGCGTGGCCATGTCAGCCCCCACCCGCAACGATGCGCCCGACACCCTGCCCCGACTGCCGCACTGGGAGTCGCCACCGGATGACCTGAAGGTCGCCATTGCCGAGCTCAAGCGGGCCCTGCGCACCCGGATCGAGGCGTCCGGCCGCAGCGTCGAGGAGGTCTTCGCCGTGATCGAGCGGCGGGTCACCGAACGGGTCGAGGAGATCGAGGCCGCCGGGCGGCGCGGCGAGACGATCTGGCCGGTGATCGACTTCGCCGACCTCGAGGCCGGCACCGTGTCGCCCAAGGCCCTGGAGCACCTGCAGCGCCGCGGCTGCCTCGTCGTCCGCGGCCACTTCCCGCGCGAGCAGGCCCTGGCCTGGGACGCCGGCACGGTCGACTACGTCGAGTCGAATCGGTTCTTCGAGAACTACCGCGGCCCCGGCGACGACTTCTTCGGCAGCGTCGGCTCCAAGCCCGAGATCTATCCGATCTACTGGTCACCGGCTCAGATGCAGGCCCGGCAGAGCGACCGGATGGCGACCGTCCAAGCCTTCCTCAACGCCCGCTGGCGGAGTGAGTCCGACGGCGTTCAGTGGTTCGATCCGAGCCGCGACTCGCTCTATCCGGACCGGATCCGGCGCCGGCCGCCGGGCACGAACTCGGGCGGCCTCGGCAGCCACCTCGACCCGGGGACGCTCGACCTCTGGATGACCGAGGGCAACCAACGGGCCTTCCGGCACCTGTTCGACGGCACGATCGAGGAGTACGACCCGTGGGACGCCGCCCACCGGACCGCCGGCCCGCAGTATCCGGGCAGCACCATGTGCTCGGCATTCCGCACCTTCCAGGGCTGGACCGCCCTCTCGGACATGGACCATGATCAAGGAGTCCTGCACACGGTGCCGATCCCGGAGGCGATGGGCTATCTGATGTTGCGGCCGCTGCTCTCCGACGTGCCGGCCGACGAGTTGTGCGGCGTCACCACCGGCCAGGTCTTCCCCGCCCTGGAGCGCTGGCATGCCCTGCTGTTACGGGCCCTCAGCGGCATCCCCGATGTGCGCGCCGGCGACTCCGTCTGGTGGCACAGCGACCTGATCCACAGCGTCGCACCGGTCGATGATCAACAGGGCTGGGGCAACGTCATGTACATCCCGGCCGCGCCCTGGTGCCCGCGCAATGAGTCGTACGCGAGCGAGGTGCGGACGGCCTTCGAGAGTGGCTCCAGCCCGAGCGACTTCCCGCCCGAACACTATGAACGGGACTGGACCGGCCGGTTCTCCCCCGGCGAGCTCAACCGGACCGGCCGCCGCGGGCTGGGCCTGGACTGACGTCCCAGCAGGAAGGACGGCAGCAAGATCATCGACGGCCGCGACACTAGTCTCAAGGTGCCGAAACGATGGAGGAGCAGTCGATGGTCATGACGCAGCAGACCGGTCCGCGCGATGTCGCGGAGTCGTCCGCGACCAAGATCAGCAGCGTCGAGTTGATCTTGTTCTCCTACCCGATGGTCGGGGTCCAGGGTGGCATCGACATGCCCGGCGCGACCAGCCACCGGAGCAGAATGGCGGTGTCGATCGAGACCGCCGACGGCGCGGTCGGCAGCTATGTCGGCGGCCAGGCCAACTCGATGGCCCAGGCCACGGCCTGCGCCCGCACCATCCTCGGCATGGACGGCTTCGCCCGCGAGCTGGCGTACGAGAAGATCCGGCGCCAACTGCGCAAGGAGGACCGGATGGGTGCCGGGGTGATCGACATCGCCCTCTGGGACCTGGCCGGCAAGCGGCTCGGCGCGTCGGTGGCCAGCCTGCTCGGCGGCGGCCAGGACCGGGTCAAGGCCTACGCCAGCACCTGGTTCGGCGGCGACGGCGGCGGATTGTCCAATCCGGAGGCGTTCGCCGACTTCGCCGAGGCCTGTTACGCAGGAGGCTATCGGGCGTTCAAGATGCACGGCTGGAGCGACGGCGGCACCGAGCGCGACATCAAGGCGGTGCTCGAGCTGGGCCGCCGGGTCGGCGACCGGATGGCGTTGATGCACGACTCGGCCTGCAGCTTCCGGACCTTCGGCGACGCGGTCGCGGTCGGCCGGGCCTGCGACGAGGCCGGCTTCTTCTGGTACGAGGATCCGTACAGCGACGGCGGACTGGCGGCCCATTCGCACCGCCGGCTGCGCGAGTTGATCAAGACCCCACTGCTGCTCGGCGAGCACGTCCGCGGGCTGGAGTCGCTGGCCAACCTGGTGCTGGCCGACGGGACCGACTTCGTCCGCGCCGACCCCGACTTCGACATGGGCATCACCGGCACGATGAAGATCGCCCACTTCGCCGAGGCGCTCGGGCTGGACGTGGAACTGCACGCACCGGGGCCGGCGCACCGGCACTGCATGTCGGCGATCCGGAACACGAATTTCTACGAACTGTCCATGGTCGGGCCGTCCGGCGCCCACTTCAGCGCGCCGGTCTACACCTGCGGCTATTCCGATCATCTCGACGACGTGAGCCCGGACGGGACCTTCCCGGTGCCGACCGGTCCCGGCCTCGGCGTGACGTACGACTGGGACTACATCCGGCAGCACGCGACCGCGCAAACCGTCGTCGAGTAGCCGCCGACAGGAGATCAACGCCGCCGGACTCTGTTCCGGCGGCGTTGCAATTTGCAGCCAGTCGGATTCCAGCGCCCTGCAAACCGTTGACGTTTGCTGAAATTTGCTGCAAGCTCACGCTATCTCCTGCACCGCACCGCTGCATCGAAAGCGAGCAGACATGGCCGGACCTGACGACCGCCAGCTTGCAAGTCCCGGTCATGGACTCACGCGTCGCGCCTTCGTCGCGGGCGCGGCCCTGCTGCCCGTGGCGGTGGCTGGCTGCGGCAACGATCAGAGCGTCGGCTCGGCCGGCGCGATCCGGATGGCCTGGTGGGGCAACGAGGAGCGGGCCGCGATCACCCAGCAGGCGCTGGATCTGTTCCAGCAGAAGAATCCCGGCCTCACCGTCGAACGCGAATACACCGGCTCCTTCGACGACTACTGGGACCGGATCGCGACCCAGACCGCCGGCGGCAACTCCCCCGACGTGATCCAGATGTCGACCAGCTACATCGTCGAGTACGGCGACCGCGGGGCGCTGCTCGACCTGGCGCCACACCTGGACCAGACGATCCCGACCGCCGACCTGGCTCCGGGCTCGTTGGATCCGTACCGCACCGACGCCGGCGTCTTCGGCATCCCCTGGGTCGGCAACGTCTGGACGCTGCTCTCCAACACGACGGTGCTGAAGGACGCCGGCGTCGACCCGCCCGGCGATGATCTTCAGGCCTGGACCTGGGAGTCGTTCGAGGCGATGGCCCAACAGATCTCCGACCGGACGCCGGACGACGTGCACGGGATCCTCGACTTCGGCGGCCAGTCGACCACCTTCGAGGCCTGGGTCCGGCAGCAGGGCAAGGCGTTCTTCACCGATGACGGCAAGCTCGGCTTCGAGGCCGCCGATCTGGCCGGCTTCTGGACGATCACCGACCGGATGCGCAGGTCCGGGGCCTCGACGCCGCCGGAGATCACCTCCGCGGCCGGCGACACCCTGGAACAGAACCCGATGGCGCACAGCAAGACCGGGCTGCTGTTCTACTGGTCCAACCAGATCGTCGGGCTGACCGAGGTCGGCGGCGGCCCGGACCAGGTGCCGCTGCAACTGCACCGGGTGCCCGGCGAGGCGCCGACGCCGAGCCAGAACGTCCATGCCAGCCAACTGTTGAGCGTCGCCGGCAAGACCGAGAACCCGGAAGCCTGCGCGAAGCTGATCGACTTCCTGCTGAACGACCCGGAGGCGGGCGAGATCCTCGGCTCGAATCGCGGCACCCCGCTGAACGAGAAGGTGGCCGAGTCGATCAAGGGCACGATCGAGCCGGTCGAGACCCAGGAGATCGACTTCATCGCCGCCCAGTCCGACACGTTCGCGCCGGCCCCGGCGCCCTATCCCGTCGGTGGCGGCGAGATCACCGACGGCATCTTCCTGCGCATCTACGAGGAGCTGATGTACGGCCGGACGTCCATCGACGTGGCGGCTGCGAGCTTCTTCGAGCAGGCCGAGCAGGTGCTGTCCCGCGGCGGCAACTGATCCATGATCGTCAACGACACCGAACGGCCGGGCCGCAGCCTGACCGGACCCGGGCCGGTGGCCCGGCTGGCCGGGCGGCTGACCGCCCGCACGGGTCCGCCCCGGCGGCACGGCCTGCAGCAGGAGAACGCCGCCGGCTACCTGTTTCTGCTGCCCTGGTTCGCCGGCCTGTTGTTGATCACCCTGATCCCGCTCGGGGCGTCGCTCTATCTGTCGTTCACCGACTACAACATCCTCCAGCCGCCGGACTGGATCGGGCTGGAGAACTACCGGCGGATGTTCTTCGACGACCCGCGACTGATCAAGTCGCTCAGTGTCACCGTGATCTACGTCGTGGTCTCGGTGCCGTTGTCGCTGATCTTCGCCCTGGTGCTGGCCCTGGTGCTGGACAGCGGGCTGCGCGGCCTCGCGTTCTACCGGGCCGTCTACTACCTGCCGTCGCTGCTCGGCAGCAGCGTCGCGATCGCCATCCTGTGGCGCCAGGTGTTCGGCGCCGACGGCTTGCTGAACGGCCTGCTCGGCGTGGTCGGGATCCAGGGACCGGCCTGGATCACCGACCCGGACTACTCGCTGTCCACCCTGATCGTGCTGCACATCTGGAGCTTCGGCTCACCCATGATCATCTTCCTGGCCGGGCTGCGGCAGATCCCGACCGAGCTCTACGAGGCGGCCAAGGTCGACGGCGCCGGGACCTGGTCGCGGCTGTTGCGGATCACCATCCCGCTGCTCACCCCGGTGATCTTCTTCAATCTGGTGCTGCAGATGATCGGCGCCTTCCAGTCGTTCACCGGCGCGTTCATCGTCAGCGGTGGCAGCGGTGGCCCGGCCGACTCGACCCTGTTCTACTCGCTCTACCTGTACGAGCGCGCGTTCACCAACTTCGACATGGGCTACGCCTCGGCCATGGCCTGGGTGCTGCTGCTGATCATCGCCGCGATGACCGGACTGAACTTCCTGGTCGGCCGGAAGTGGGTCTTCTATGGCGATCAGTAGCCTGCGCCGGCCAGCCGGCCGCACCCGACGGACGCGAGGGCTCTCCCCCGGTAAGAAGGCCGTGCTGCACGTGGTGATCGCCCTCGCCGGCGCCACCATGCTGTATCCGCTGCTCTGGATGCTGTCCAGCTCGTTCAAGCCGACGTCGCTGATCTTCAGCCAGCCGTCGCTGATCCCGTCGGCGGTGACGCTGGCGAACTACACCGAGGGCTGGACCTCGTTCCAGGTGCCGTTCGGGCGCTATTTCCTCAACTCGCTGTTCATCTCCGTCGCCTGCGTCATGGGCAACGTGATCTCCTGCTCGCTGGTCGCCTACTCCTTCGCCCGGCTCCGCTACCGGGCCAAGGCGGTCTGGTTCGCGATCATGCTGCTGACCATCATGATCCCGTACCACGTGGTGATCATCCCGCAGTACGTGATGTTCTCCGAGCTGGACTGGATCAACACGTTCAACCCGCTGATCGTGCCGAAGTTCCTGGCCACCGACTCGTTCTTCATCTTCCTGATGGTCCAGTTCATCCGCGGCATCCCGCGGGACCTGGACGAGGCGGCGAAGATCGACGGCGCCGGGCCGGGCCGGATCTACGCCATGATCATCCTGCCGCTGATGACGCCGGCCCTGGCGACGACGGCGATCTTCACCTTCATCTGGACCTGGAACGACTTCTTCTCGCCGCTGGTGTATCTGACCGATCAGCGGATGTTCACCATCCCGGTGGCCCTGCGCAGCTTCCTGGACGCCACGTCGCAGTCGTCCTGGGGCCCGTTGTTCGCGATGTCCGTCCTGTCCCTGATCCCGATCTTCGCGATCTTCCTGTTCGGCCAGCGCTACCTGATCAAGGGCATCGCGACCACCGGCATCAGATGACCCAGCACCCGATCCAGCCCAGACGTGAGGAGAACCATGGAGTCGAGCAGCACGAATCCGGCCGAGGGCAGGACCCGCTATGCGGTCTGCGGGTTGAGCCGGCGCGCGATCGGCATGTTCGTCCGGCCGCTGCTGGCGGCCGACGGGACGGCCGGCCGCGGTGACTTCGCCGCGGACGGCGAGGTGGTCGCGTTGCTGGACGTGGACAAGGCCCGGCTGGCGGCGTTCAACGACCGGGAGCGGGTCGACCTGCCCGGCTTCGGTGCGGACGAGTTCGCCGCGATGATCACCGCGACCCGGCCGGATGCGGTGATCGTCACCGGCCCGGACGGCAGCCACGCCGACTATCTGGTCCAGGCGCTCGGGCACGATCTCGACGTGATCTGTGAGAAGCCGATGGTGATCGACTGCGAGCAGGCCAAGGCCGTGCTGGCGGCCGAGCGGGCCAGCAAGGGCACCGTCCGGGTCACCCACAACTCCCGCTATCGCGAGCCGCACAAGGTGATGCGGAGCATGATCAAGGACGGGCTGCTGGGCCGGATCACCAACGTCGAGTTCGTACACAACCTGGACACGTATCACGGCACCAGCTACTTCTATCGGTGGAACCGCTACCGGGACCAGTCCGGCGGGCTGACGATCACCAAGGCGGTGCACCACTTCGACCTGATCAACTGGCTGCTCGACGACGTGCCGGACCAGGTCTTCGCCTACGGTGCCCTGAACTACTACGGCAAGGACGGCGCGCACAACCCGTCGATCAAGGACGGGGTCGACTACGACCACGCCGAGCAGCGGCTGCGGGATCCGTACTATCAGCGCTGGCACGTCCCGGGCGGCGAGGTCAGGGATGATCATCTGTCCGGCCGGGAGGCGCTTCCGTACGACGTGCAGTATCCGCCGGGCACCTCGATGTACATCTACGACGACGACATCGAGATCGAGGACACCTACTCGGCGGTGGTCCGGTTCCGCAGTGGTGCCTCGATGTCGTACTCGCTGAACCTGTCGGCCGCCTGGGAGGGTTACGTGCTGGCGATCAACGGGACCGAGGGCCGGATCGAGACCACCCACTACACGGCACCCGACCGGTGCCCGTTCCCGGCCACCGACCAGCAGCCGATCACCTACCTGCCGCTGTTCGGTGAGCGACAGGTGCACGAGACCCGGCGGTTGCCGGGCAGCCACAACGGCTCCGATCTGCAGCTCCGGCAGGATCTGTTCACCCGGCAGGGGGCGGCGGCGCCCGATCCGCTGGGGCTGCGGGCCAGCAGCCGGGAGGGCGCCCTGGCCGTGGCGGTCGGCGAGGCGATGTGGCGGTCCGTGCAGAGCGGTGCGCCGGCGGACATCGCAGCCCTGCTCGACACGTGATCAGGGCGGGCCGATCATGAACGAGTCGATCACGAGCGGGTCGATCACGACATCGATACGAGCGGGTCGATCACGAGCGGGTCGACGGCTGTGATCAACGGCCGGGTGGTGCTGCCCGATCGGATCGATGATCACCTCGCGGTCGTCTGCACCGGCCCGACGATCACCGCTCTGGTGCCGCCCGAGGCGCTCGATCCGGCGTTGCCGACGGTCGATGCCGGCGGCCGGTTGGTCACGCCCGGCCTGATCGATCTGCATGTCCACGGTGGGCTCGGGCACAGCTTCGGCGACGGCACCGAGCAGAGCTTCGCGGCGCTGCTCGAGCACTATGCCGGCTGCGGGATCACCTCGGTCCAGCCGACCTTCGGTTCGGCGCCGCTGGAAGCGATGACCCGCGCCCTGTCCGGGCTGCGGTCCTGGTTAGGCTCGGCCCGCTCCGGCTGTCAGGTGATCGGCGCCCACCTGGAAGGCCCGTACTTCAGCCATCAGCAGCGCGGCGCGCACCATCTCGATCACCTGCGCTCGCCGGACGACGGCAGCGCCGATCGGCTGCTGGACTACGCCGACGTCATCTCGATGATCACCGTGGCACCCGAGCTGCCCGGCGCGATCGAGTTGATCGGCCGGATCGTCGACGCCGGCCTGAACGCCGCCGCCGGGCACAGCGACGGCCTGGACACCGACCTGCGGGCGGCGATCGACGCCGGGCTCGGTCATGTGATCCATCTCTGGAGCGGCCAGTCGATGACCGTCCGGGAGGGCCCGTGGCGGCGGCCGGGGATGGTCGAGGCCTCGCTGGCGGCGACCGAGATCACCGCGGAGATCATCGCCGACGACCGGCACCTGCCCCGGACCCTGATGCGGCTCGCGTACCAGTGCCTCGGCTCCCGGCTGTGCGCCGTGTCCGACGCGACCAGCGGGGCCGGGCTGGCCGAAGGTACGGTCTTCGGCCCGGACCGGCGCCGGATCGTCTCCGACGGCGTCGGCATGCTGGCCGACGGCACTTCCTTCGCGGGCAGCACCACCTTGATCAACAAGATGGTGCCGGTGCTCCGCGACGTGGTCGGCATCCCGCTGCCGGAGGCCGTCGCGATGGCGTCGTCCGTGCCGGCCCGGATCGCCGGCATCGATGATCACCGGGGCCGCATCGCGGTCGGCCTGGCCGCCGACCTCGCCGTGTTCGACCCCGACTTCACTGCCTGGCGGACCATGATCGCCGGGGAGTGGGTGGGCGAGACGGCACCGCACAACAGTTCTTGACCGACTGGCGAATTCGGGGAGCCGGAGCGGGCTTTTCGTTCCCTGAGCCGGTCGAAGGGCAAGCCAGGCGGAGCCCTTCGGTTCGGCCTTGTCGGCCGGAAAGACGCATCAAGGGCAGGAGGCGGTCCATGGGGTGGCGGCCGGTGCCGGTCTGGTGGTGGGCCGGCGTTGGTGGTGCCGGCTGGGGCCGGAGCGTGGTGGTTCGGCTTGGGTCGATCCCGGTGGGGTCGGTGGAAGGTTGCGGTGGCACGATTTCGAGTCGCGTGCTGTTCTCGATGCCGTTTCGCCGGTTTCGGGGCCGGCTGACTCGACATCGTGCCACCCAGGTTCGCTGCGTTCGGCGCGCCCGTCGAGTGCAGGCCTTGGCCACGGATTTCTGTCTCGGGGTTGGCCAAAGGTGTCCGCTCGGTGCACGCCGGCGGGCGATCTCGGTGATCCGGTTCTGCTGCGGTCTCGCAGAGTTCGTAGGTGGATCCAGGCTCAGGGAACGAGCACCCGGATCTCGAGTCGATCAGGCCTTCACTCGGCGAGATAGCGGTCCCGCACCCGGATGATGTCGGCCCGACGTTGCGAGGTCAGCAGGTCGGCCGCGCCGAGTTTCATCGCCCCGTAGAGACGGTGCGGGTTGACCCCGTTGGCCCGCAGGAACGGTTCCGCGCGCTGCGACACGCCCCCCGTGACGCCGAAGTGGCCCAGCAATTGCTGGACCGTCAGCCCGTAGTAGCCAGTCACCAGGTCGTTGGCCCGACCGATGACCCAGGCGACGGTGGCCCCGGCCCGCTGCAGCGACGCCTTACGCCGGAAGATCGCCGGGTCGGCAACCGCGGCCCGGCTCAGGAACCGTCGCATCGCGGTCCGGTGCTCGATGTCGAGGAGTTCCGCTGCGCAGCGGTCGCACAGTTCGAGCACCTCCCGCACGGCGGGCCTGATGTCTTCCGGCACACCGGCCCACTCGAAGTCCTCGTCGGGCAGCGGGTCGGCGTCGAGTCTCATCAGCTGGGTCCGGCCACCGACAGTTCCATCGAGACCTTCGAGCATGATCTCCGCGACAGACTGATCCTCCTCGGGACCCGCGGTGAACAGCCCGGGCAGCAACGCAACCGGGCTGTTCTGCAGGCCGGACCGGATCGCTCGCTGATACTCCGGTTCGTAATGGTCGACCGCAGCGAGGGTGTCCCGGGTCAAGGACGCCCGGACGCCCTGCCGATCGTGGCAGTAGCGGATGTAGGCACGCAGCAGGTCGGGTAGCTTCGCCAGGTACGGCAGGTCGGCCACGATCTTGGCCGGAACCCAGTCGACGAGCAGGAGTTCGACGGTCACCGGGCTCCAGCGATAGGGGTCACCGGTGGCATAACCCGTGCCGAACCACACGATGCCGTCCAGCAGGCTCCGTTCGTCCGGCCGGTCGACCGGCCGACCGAACGGGGAGGCGAAGAATTCGGTCCCGATCGCCGCTGTCTCCTCCGGCGTCCACTCACTCAGCTCCGGTACCACTCCGCCGGCCGGCAGCATCCGCAGCATCCACTCGACCAGCGGACGGCACATCGGCCAACTGTCCGACTCCAGCGGCGGATACAGCCGCGTCCCGTCCTCGATGGCCGACTCCAGTTGGGCCCGGGCCGCGGCCGCGTCGGTGCGGGTCAGCGACTGGTCCGGGTCGTCCATCGTGGTGCCGACCTTGATCACCAGGTCTTCCAGCGCTTCGGGGACGACGAACGCGTCCTTGACCACCGTTCCCAGGTTGTGGTCGACGTACACCAGGGCCGACAACGCCTGGCCCGCTGGCAGGGTCACTCCGAACAGGAAGTCGTCGCCGTCCCCCAGGATGTGGGTCAGGAACCACACGTCCGGCTCGATCCGGGCCTCGGACAACTGGTGCAACCAGGTCGGCATCGGATGCCGCCGGCCGGCCAGCTCCCGGGAGATCCGAGCCCCCATCACCTCATCGGGCAACAGGGCGCGCAGCGCGATCAGCGCCCCGGTCGTCTCGGCGTACGGCGTGCCGATGAACGAATCCACCAACGCTCCCAGTCGCTCCTGCGGCCCGGGGCTGCTCTCGGGATCGGATCTCGAGGGGTCCGTACGCCGCCAGCATCGTGCTCACCAGCGCCAGCAGGTCGAGCGGACTGTCGGAACGCAGCGCTTGTCGAAGATTCTGGAAGAGGGCCAGGTGCTCCGGGTTGTCATCGCGCGGAGCACGGGTGGTCGGTCGGGCCGGGCCGGGTCGCCGACGCGGCCGGTCCCCGTGCCCGCCGCCTGATCTCTTCTTCGCCACAGGACGACACTATGACGTTGTGTCCGTCGGCGGCTCCGGAGCCGATCGGATCGGTCAATTTGACCGGGTAGTCGCGGTCAAACCGACCGATATCTCGATCGTCGGGCGGTCAGCCGGCCGGCACCCGGTCGAGGAAGCCGAGGACGGTCTGCAGCCGGCCGTCGGCGTCGGTCACGGCGACGTCGAAGCCGACGATCGGGGCCGGGTCGGCGCCCTCCGGGCCGAGCTCCCAGGTGAAGCGCAGCTGCTGATGGTGCGCGTCCACCGGGCCGGCGAGCCGGAACACGAAGCCGGGGAATTGCTGCTGCACGGCACCGATGGTCGCGTCGATCGCGTCCCGGCCCTCGGCGTCGACCATCGGGTCGGTGTAGCGGGCGTCGGCCGCCCAGAGTTCGTCGATCGCCGCCCGCCGGCTGACCGGATCGGTGTCGTTCCAGCAGCCCAGGTAGCGCTCGGCGGTGGTGTTGAAGTCAGTCATCTGAAGCTCCTTCGTGGTGGTTGATGAGCTCCAGCCTGAATCAGCGAGGTAGTCATCACAATTACCTCCTAGGTAGTCGTTCCGCCTCCGTCCCGAAGCTACGCTCGGGCTGGTGAACACGCCGCGCGGCCGCACCCGATCACCCGGCGCCGGGCCGCTGCTCCGCGACTGGCGGGCCCGGCGACGGCGCAGCCAGCTCGATCTGTCGCTGGACGCCGGGGTGTCCGCCCGGCACCTGAGCTTCGTCGAGACCGGCCGCGCGGCGCCGAGCCGCGAACTGCTGTTGGCCCTGGCCGAGTCGCTGGAGGTGCCGCTGCGGGAGCGCAACGCGATGCTGCTGGCCGCCGGGTTTGCGCCGAGCTTCCCGACCGCCGACCTCGCCGATGATCAACTGGGCCCGGTCCGGGACGCGCTGCAGCACCTGCTGACCGGGCAGCTGCCGTACCCGGCGCTGGTGGTCGACCGTTGGGGCGACGTCCAGCTGACCAACTCCGCGATCGCGCCGCTGCTGGTCGGCGTCGCCGAGGAGCTGCTCAGCCCGCCGATCAACGTGTACCGGCTGAGCCTGCCCCCGGACGGGCTGGCGCCACGGATCAGCAACCTGGCCGACTGGGCCGGGCACCTGGTCGACCGGCTCGCCCGGCAGAGCCGGCAGACCGGCGATCCACGGCTGGCCGCGCTGCTGGACGAGGTCCGCGGCTACCCGGCCGGCCGCACCCCGGCCGACGACTCCGACCCGCTGCGCGACGTGTTGATCACCCTGCACCTGCGGCATCCGGCCGGCGAACTGCAGTTGATCAGTACGATCACCAACTTCGGCGCTCCGCACGACGTCACGCTGTCCGAGCTCGGGATCGAATCGTTCTTCCCGGCCGATGCCGCGACCCGGCAGACCCTGCAGCGCCTGGCCGAATCGCCCTGACCGAAGCCGGTCCGGGTGGCACCGAGACGTCGGACTGCCGGTGCTAACCCTGATCCTTCATGATCATGAGCGACAACGTCACCGGTGCTCCTGATCCCCGCCCGAGCCGACCACCAGATCAGCGACGTCCTGGTCAGCACGCCCCGCCAACCCACACCACGCCGCGATCGTTTCTCTACCTGTGGCGACATCCGCACCCCGGAACCCCGACCTCCAGATCGACCGGTGCGGACACCGGGCCGAGTCAAGATCGTGGCAACGACCGGCGGCAACGAGCACGAACCGGTCCCGACGCTCGGTGCCGGTGATCGCGGCCGGCTTCCCGCACGACGGGGCCGGTTGATCGCCGGAGTCGGGCCTGCCTGGAAGGGTGAGCGTCCGGAGGCGTTCCCCGCGATGATCAAGACCCGGATGCTCGGCGGTGAACTGCCCGAGCCCGTTGCCGCCCGACTGACCGGGACCTTTCGTGATCTTGGTCGCGGCATCCGGCGGTGGACCATGGACCGGCGCCGGACGCGTGGGCCGACGACCGCTGGTCGGTGCGTCGGGTGGGACGAAACCCGGCACTCCGATCGAGTTCCGGCCGGGAGTCGTCCCACTCGACGCACGGTCCGATCCGGATCGCGGATCGGGGGCCGGATGAATTACGAGGTGCGCTTGGTGAAGGTGAGGTGGGTGACGCCGGTGGGCGAGGAGACCGACTCGATGTCGTACGTGTCCTCGATGCCCTCCAGCCCGTCCCAGAGTCGTACGCCGCGGCCGAGCAGGATCGGCACCACCACGACGTTCATGTGATCGATCAGCCCGGCGGCCAGGAAGTCGCGGATCACGGTGGGGCCGCCACCGATCCGGACGTCCTTGCCGTCCGCGGCCTTGCGGGCGGTCTCCAGCGCGTCGGCGGGCGAGGTGTCGAGGAAGTGGAAGGTCGTGCCGCCCTCCATCTCGATCGACGGCCGGGTGTGGTGGGTGAGAACGAAGACCGGCGTGTGGAACGGCGGGTTGGGACCCCACGCGCCATTCCAGTCCGGGTCGTCCTCCCAGCCGGGGTGGCCGAACTTCCCGGCCCCCATGATCTCGGCACCGACCCCCGGACCCCATTCCTGGGCGAAGACGTTGTCGACGCCGCGGCTACCGCTGGTCTGCTGCCACGACTGGGTGGCGAACATCCACCGGTGCAGCCGGTCCTCGGCGTGGCCGAAGTGGAGTTCCTTGCTCTGGCCCGCTCCGGTGCCGAAGCCGTCGAGCGAGATGGAGAAGCAGTGGACGCGGGTGAGTGACATGGTTGGTGCTCCTTCGGTGTGCGGGTTGGTGGGTCAGTCGTAGTAACGGCGGACAGCTGTGCCGAGGCGGGTGATGTCGGCGCCGTAGATGTGGATCGAGACGGCCGTCGTCTTGCTGATGTTCTGCACCCGGTGCCGATCGCCGGGCGGGGCGAACCCGCTGGCGTAGCCGACGTGATGATCGTCGACGCTGATCAGCTCGAGCTCGGCGTCGAACAGCTCCTGGCGCAGGGTGCCCTGGACCACGCCGAAGACGGACCAGGTGACGTGATCATGGATCCAGGTGAGCTGCCCGGGCCGCCAGACCAGTCCGATGATCGAGAACGAGCCGTCCGGCTCGACGTACCAGGTGTGTCCGGTGTGATCATCGGCCGCGCCGAATTGCTGCGCGGCGGTCAGCACGTCCGGGCCGGGCAGGTTGGCGCGCACCTCCTCGGCGACCAGCCGGGCGGTGTCGGCCCAGTCGGCATGGACGGTGACCGCGGCCCGGACGCCGTCGACCAGTTCGATCAGTTGATCAACCTGGGGAGGGAGTGCCGTGGTCATGACATCGAGCATGCGGTGGATCAACTGATACGTCTAATGCCAATGCTGATGCTGCGTCATCGATAGCATCAATACATGCTGGACGTCACCCGACTCCGTGTCCTCGACGCGCTCGCCCGGCTCGGCTCGGTCACCGCCGCGGCGAAGGACCTGCACTACACCCAGCCGACGGTCAGCCACCATCTCGCCCGGCTCGAGGCCGAGACCGGCGCGCAGTTGCTGCAGCGGGCCGGCCGCGGCATCCGGCTCACCCCAGCCGGCCAACTGCTGGCCGCCCGGGCCGCAGAGATCATCGGCCGGCTCGACGCCGCCGACATCGAGCTGTCCTCGCACGTCGGGCTGACGGCCGGGCGGGTCCGGATGGCCAGCTTCTCCTCGGTGATCGGCTCGATCATCCCGCGGGCGGTGGCGACGCTGACCGAGCAGCATCCCGGCCTGCAGATCGATCTGACCGACACCCAGCCGCCGCAGTCGCTGCAACTGCTGCGCGCCGGCAAGATCGACGTCGCGGTGATCTTCCGCTACGACGACACCGAACCCGATCCAGACGACGTCCGGCTGCACCATCTGCTCGACGACCCGCTGTATCTGCTGTCCACCCGACCCGAAGGCACGCTCGCCTCGCTGCGTGACGCCACCTGGATCGCCGGCTGCGACCGGTGCCGTGGTCATCTGCTGTCGATGTGCGCCGAGCAGGGCTTCGAACCCAAGATCGGCTACACCTCCGACGACATGGTCGTGATGCAGGCCCTGGTCGCGGCCGGACTGGGCGTGACGACCAGCCCCGGACTGGCGCTGCGCGCACACCACGCCGAGGGCATCGTGCCGACCGAGCTGGCCGGGTCGCGGCAACACATCTACGCGGCGACCTACGGCGATCCGCCCGACCCGCCCGCCACCACCGCGCTGCTGGCCGCCCTCACCGACGCCGCGGCCTCGGTGCCCGACCTGCGGCCGGCCCGAAGCGCTTCGTGATCATGGTCGACGGTTCCTGAGCCGCCGCAGCCTCGAGAGTCCAAGAGATCTTGCGGTACGGCGATCTTGCTGACTGGGCGTGGGGTTCAGGGCAGCCGCTCCGGTGTGCTGGGATGGAGCGAGGTCGCCGTCGAACCTTGATCGAGGAGTGCACATGGAACCGGACCGACACCAGGGCCGGGTGTGCGAGCACGCCGCCGCCCAGCGCATCACGATCGATCAAGATCCCTTCACCGGTGATCACACGTCGTGGGTGGACCGGTGCCACTGGCCGGCGCACTGGATCGGCGCCGCGGGGGCACCGCCGGCGCCGATCGTGGTCGGCTATCGGCTGGCCTTCGCGGTGGACGAGGCAGCCGGCGTCCTGGTCCACGTGTCCGCGGACGAGCGGTACGAGTTGTATCTGGACGGTCAGCTGATCGGCCGCGGCCCGGACCGGGGCGATCTTGATCACTGGAACTTCGAGAGCTACCGGCTGGCCCTGTCCGCCGGTGATCATCTGCTCGCCGCCCGGGTCTGGTCGATCGGCGCCGAGGCACCGTACGCGCAGTTCTCCCGGGGACCCGGCTTCCTGCTCGCCGCCGAGGAGCGGCCGGGACTGACCACCGGCTCCGGCGCCTGGCAGGCCGCCGTGCTGCCCGGTCACGGCACCCGGCCCAAGGGACCGGCCTGGGGCTGCGGCCTGAAGTGCGAGATCGACGGCCGGAGCTTCCCGTGGGGTTGGGAAAGCGGAGCGGACCGGCTCAGCTGGCCGGCGGCGGTCGAGGTCGGCCGGGCCTACTCGGCCGGGTACGCCAACGACGTGCCACCGACCCGGCTGCTGGTGCCGGCGATCCTGCCGGCGCAGGCCGAGTCCGAGGTCAGCGGTGGCCGGGTCCGGCTGGTGGCCGAGTACGCCGGCGGACCGACGACCGAGCTCGCGGTCCGGGCCGCCGACTGCCTCGAGGCCGAGGTCGACGGGTGGCAGCGACTGCTGGCCGGCGAGCCGCTCACCGTACCGGCGCGGACCAGCCGTCGGGTGCTGCTCGACCTCGAGGCGTACGTCTGCGCCTACCCGCGACTGACCCTGAGCGGCGGCAGGGGCTCCGTGGTCCAGCTGAACTGGCAGGAGGCGTTGCTGGAGTCCGACGGGCGCAAGGGACATCGGGACGAGATCGAGGGCAAGTGGTTCCGGTCGCCGGGCCGCAGCGCGGAGCAGGACCCGGTGGGTGATCGCTTCATCGCCGGCGGTGGCGAGCGGGAGACCTTCTCGACGCTGTGGTGGGAGGCGGGGCGCTACGTCGAGGTCCTGGTGCAGACCGGCGACAGCGAGCTGACCCTGACCGGGCTCGGCTTCACCGAGACCCTGTATCCCTATCAGGATCTGAGCCGCTTCGACAGCGACGACGACCGGCTGGAACGGGTCAAGCGGCTCGGCTTCCGGACCCTGCAACTGTGCTCGCACGAGACGACGATGGACTGCCCGTTCTACGAGCAGCTGCAGTATGCCGGCGACACCCGGATCCAGTGCTTGGTCGGCTTTCTGGCCACCGGCGACGACCGGCTGGCCCGGCAGGCGCTGCTGGCCTTCGATCGCAGCCGGTCGCCGCGCGGGCTGACCACCAGCCGCTATCCGTCCCGGATCCGGCAGACCATTCCGCCGTTCTCGCTGTGGTGGATCGCGATGGTGCACGACTTCGCCCTGTGGCGCGGTGATCTTGATTTCGTCCGGACGCTGCTGCCCGGAGTCCGGGCGGTGCTCGACGCGCACCGGACCCAGGTCGGGCCGGACGGAGTGTTCAGCACCCTCGACGGCTGGAACTTCATGGACTGGGTGGACGGCTGGAATTCCGGCACCCCGCCCGGCGCCCAGTGGGGCGTGTCCGGCATCGCCAACCTGCAACTGGCCCACGTCGCGGGCCTGGCGGCCGAGCTCGAATCCTGGGTCGGGGAGCCGGCGCTGGCCGGCCGACACACCGCCCTCGCCGATCAGGTCCGGGCCGCGACGGAGCGAACGTTCTGGTCGGCCGAACGCGGCCTGTACGCCGACGACCCGGAGCACCAGCACTGGAGCGAGCACGCCCAGTGCCTGGCCGTCCTGGCCGGTGCCGAGCACGGACCGGCAGCGCTGGAGCGGACCTTGATCACCGACGGGCTGGCCCGGACCAGCGTCTATTTCGATCACTACCTGTTCGAGGCGCTCGGCCGGATCGGTCGCACCGACGTCATCCTGGACCGGCTCGCCCTCTGGTTCGGGTTGCTGGATCAGGGTTTGCGCACGGTGATCGAACAGCCGGAACCGACCCGCAGCGACTGCCACGCCTGGGGCGCGCACCCGATCTTCCATCTGTACGCGACCCTGCTCGGTGTCCGGCCGACCACGCCGGGGATGGCCACGGTCTCGATCAAGCCCCAGCTGGGCCGGCTGACCCGAGCCGACGGGACCCTGCAGACCCCGCACGGCCCGCTCCGGGTCGCCGTCGCCGGTGGCAAGATCAGCACCGAGCTACCGCCCGGAATCAGTTTGGGCTGATCGGGGCGGCGCTACGCCTGTCCGCCGGACAGAGCGTCGTCAACCCGGCGGCCCGGAGCGACCGGCTGCTGGACGCGCTGGCCACCGTGCCGCCGACCAGCAATCTGCGCTGGCTGGACGAGAGCGCCGCCCAGTCGCGGCGCGAGACCGACGATCCGATCGCGCGTTGGGTGCGGAGTGGGGCGGGCGCCCGACCCTGCCTCCCGGCTGCCGAGCAGCAGTGGCAGGACGGTGATATGCGCCGCCTCGTACGGGCTGCAGGGTGGCTGCCAGCGGATCCGGTATCGGTAGCCGGCCGCCCGCGGCCAGGTGCCGGGCGACGAATCGGCGCGCCGGAGTGTCATAGATCCGGGTGAACGGCGTCGTGGTCAGCGTCCGGGTGAGCGGTCCGAGGCCCGGCACCGCAAACAGCCGCGCTGCGACGGGAAGTGCGCCGGCCAGCATCGCGGCCTCCTCGGTGGTGCAGCCGATCAGAACGTCGATCTCGCCGGCCACCGCCCGCCAGGCGGCATCGCTGTCGGCTTCAGCCGGCACCGGCGCGAACCCGTACTGGACGCCGAAGGGCATGCCGCCGGCCAGCCCGAACGACCCGGCGGCCCGTTGTGCCAGCGCCTGGGTCGCGAGCACCTCATCGACCGGCGCGGTCCGGGGCCAGGCGCCGATCGCGGTGATCATGGCCGCGGACATCGCGGCCCAACCGGTGGTGATGCCGAGCGGTGCGCTCTGCATGATGACCCGGCGAGACAGACCGCGGGCGCCGGCGCTGATCATCAGGTGCGCGATGGCGTCGGCACCGGCCGACTGGCCGAACAGGGTGACTTGGTCCGGCTCGCCGCCGAATGCCGCGATGTTGTCATGGATCCAGCGCAGCGCGGCGAGTTGATCAAGCAGACCGAGGTTGGCCGGCACGGTGGTGCCGTCGCCGAGGAAGCCCAATAGCCCCAGCCGGTACGTGATCGCGACCACGATCACCCGCTGCTCGGCGACCAGCCGGGCCGGATCGTACACGTGAAGATCACCGCCGCCGGTGACGTAGGAGCCGCCGTGGATCCAGACCAGCACCGGCAGCCGCTCATCCTCGGCGAGGCCGTCCAGCAGTGTGATCGAAAGCCGCAGGCAGTCCTCCGCGGAACCAAGATCATCCAAGCCGACCAGCCGGGCCAGCACCTCCGACGGCAACTGCGGCGGCAGCGGCGAGCGCTCGACCGCTTCCTGCGGCTCGGGGTAGACGGTGATCAGTTCCGGCGGTTCGAACCGGCCCGCCCGGGCGAAGCGGAGACCCGCACCACCGGGCCGTCCGAACGGCCGCTGACGGGCCCGGCCGGCGGCGAGAACCGACGCCGTTCTTCGCTCGCAGTCATTCACCGAGCGTAGGGCGCCCGGAAAACCGACAGCGGGCGGCGGGCCGAAGCCCACCACCCGCTGTTCGCGGATCAGCTGAAGATCAGCAGATCACTTGTAGGACACGGTGGCGCCGGCGGCCTCGAGGGCCTCCTTGGCCTTGTCCGCGGTCTCCTTGTTGACCTTCTCCAGGACGGGCTTCGGCGCGGCCTCGACCAGATCCTTGGCCTCCTTCAGGCCGAGGCTGGTGAGGGTCCGCACCTCCTTGATGACCTGGATCTTCTTGTCGCCGGCGGACTCGAGGATCACGTCGACCTCGTCGCTCGCGGCCTCTTCGTCGCCGCCGCCGTTACCGGTAGCGGCCGGGGTCGTAGCGGTAACGGCGACCGGCGCGGCGGCGGTCACGTTGAAGGTGTCCTCGAACTGCTTCACGAACTCGCTGAGCTCGATCAGGGTCAGCTCCTTGAACGCGTCCAGGAGCTCTTCGGTGCTGAGCTTCGCCATCTTGGCGGTCCTTCCTTACTTGTCTTCGGCAGCGGGCGCTGCGTCAGCTGATTCAGTTGCAGCGGATGCTGCCGCCAGTTCTTCGTTGCTGGGCTCCTGGTTTCCCTCGGCGGCAGCGGCCGGCGTGCCGGCTCCACCGATGAGGGACGGGTCCTCGGTCGCCGCCTTCTCCAGCGCGGCGACGGCGCGCGCCGCCTGCGAGAGCGGAGCGGCGAAGAGGGATACGGCCTGCTGCAGGGTTCCCTGCATGGCCCCGGCGAGCTTGGCGAGGAGCACCTCGCGCGACTCGAGATCAGCCAACTTGTTGACCTCGTCGACGCTGAGGAACTTGCCCTCCAGCACGCCACCCTTGATCACCAGAAGCGGGTTCGCCTTGGCGAAGTTGCGCAGACCCTTGGCGACGGCGACCGGATCACCGTCGACGAAGGCGATCGCGGTCGGGCCGACGAGGTATTCCTCGACGCCCTCGACTCCGGCTTCCCGGGCCGCGATCTTGGTCAGCGTGTTCTTCGACACGGCGTAGGTAGCGTCCTCACCCAGATTGCGACGCAGCTCCTTGAGCTCCGCCACGGTGAGTCCGCGGTACTCGGTCAGCACGGCGCCGGCGGAGTTGGTGAACTTGTCCTTCAACTCCGCGACCGCGGCTGCCTTGTCCGGCCTCGCCATCGTCTCCTCCACTTCGTCGTCGCACCGATTGGTGCGCAGATCGATTCGCACCGCATCCTGCGGCGCTTCCGAAGGCGACTGGCCCAGTCCCGGTACGAACCCCGGGCCCGAACATGAAAACGCCCCGGCGCACACAGGCGACTCGGGGCTCGACCGTCGATCACGATGGATCGGACGGGAAAGATCTCGTCTCACCTGCGCGGGCCGCCCGAGGGTTCGGGCTCGTTATCGATCCGGGGATCGACCAGCGGTCTTCGGCAGCGTTCAGACTACGCGAGCACCGACGGCCACTCCAAATCCCGGGCTACGCGGGCATCTTGACCTGAGGCAACAGGATCCCCGGCCCCGCCGGACGTACCGGCTCGGTCAGGGGTGGGTCGCCCGGAACCGGGCCGCCTTGGCCTGGTTGCCGCAGGTCTTCATGCTGCACCAGCGGCGCCGCCGGCCGCGCGAGGTGTCCAGGAAGAACCAGCCGCAGCGATCACAACTGTGCACCGGCCGCGGCGGCGGGCTCAGCACCAGCCGGACGCCGTGCAGGGCTACGGCCGCGCAGCCGCCCGCCACGGTGCGCGGGGTGACCTTACCGTCCGCCGCCACCGACACCCCGCCGTCCAGCCCGTTCCGGGCCAGCTCCAACAGGCCGGCCAGGGCATCGGCCGGCACCTCGTCGCCCTCCTGCTGGGCGTCGAGAGCGGACCAGAGCCGGCCCCGCAACCGCCGGGCCGCCGGCAGGGCCTCCTCGCCCCCGGTCGGCGTGCCGTCGATCGGTGCCAGCAGACCGGCGTGGACGAACCAGCCGACCAGACTCTCGCCGCTGTCCAGCAGGTCGGCACCGAGCTCCGGGGTGCGCCGAAAGACCGTGTTGGCGAAGTCCAACGCGAGCTCGCCGGCGACGAAATGATCATCGGTCCACCGGGTGGCCGTACTCATCGCAGCGCCGGCCCGCTCACGACCGCACCCCGAGGACCTGGTCGACGAAGCCGGGACGGGACAGCCGGTCCCAGCCCAGCTGCCACGACTCGGCCGGGTGCAGGTCCCGCAGCTCCGGCCGGAGGCCGCCGAGATAGGTCACCCGGGTGCCGTCGAAGTCCAGCCAGTCCCCCATGGCCGCCCGGTTCGCCGTGCTCGGGTCGGCCCAGAACCGGCGCACCGCGTCCCAGGGCTCACCCAGCCCGGCTTCGTGGGCGTTGCCGTTCTGCACCACCGGGCCGAGCACCCGCTCGGGGTGCCGCAGCGCCAGCAGATAGCCCACCGGAGTCCCGAAGTCGGTCAGGTAGAGCACGTACCGCTCGACGCCGAGATCCTCGACCAGGGCGTCGACCGACGACGCGAGTCGGTCGAAGGTGTATTCCGCGAGCGGCGGCGCGGCGGAGAAGCCGAAGCCGGGCAGGTCGGGAGCGATGGCGTACGCGTGCTCCCCCAGGCTCGGCAGCACCTCCCGGAACGAGTACGAGGAACTGGGGGATCCGTGCAGCAGGAGTACCGCGGCCGGTGCCGGCGTGCCCGCCTCGCGGTAGTGCACCGGCAGGCCGGCCAGCTCGCGGGTGAGGCGTCGCGTCTTCGCTGGGCGTCTCATGGGTTGCCCCTCTCGAGCGACGTCGATCTTCTCTGTGTAACCGTAACAAAGCTGTTCAACGGTTATCAGACCCAATCCGTGGCACTACGAATTTCCCCTGTCACAGAGGCCGGAAATCAACGGGATTGCACCCGGTCCGGTTACCAATTTCAGATCACGGATTGATTTCTTTTATTTCCTTTTGATAACGTCCGGGGTGCCGGCTTGGGAGGGCCGGCCAAATCGGTCGCTCGGGGGCGACGACGTAAGACCGTCATGGTTCCCGAACGCCGACTTCTGTCAGGCGTAAAAGGGGAGCCAAGTTCATGCACCGTATTCCGAAGATCCTGTTATCCGGGATCGCGAGCGTCGCGCTCGCACTGACCATCGGCATCGGCGCCACCGCGCCGGCCGAGGCCGCGAGCAAGTGCAACACCGCTCTGAAGTCGTACGGACTCGTCAAAAAAGGCAGCAAGGGCAAGAGCGCCAAGGCTGCCGAGTGCCTGCTGAAGTCGGCCGGCTACAAGGGCATCAAGACCAACTCGAGCTTCTCGGCCCGCGAGGTCACGGCGCTGAAGAAGTTCCAGGGCAAGGTGAAGCTGTCCAAGACCGGCACGCTGAACCGGCGCACCTGGGTGGCGCTGCTGTCCCGCGGGTCCAAGCCGGCGCTGAAGTACGGCAAGAAGAGCGCCTCGGTGAAGCGGCTGCAGTCGGCGCTGACCGCGTCCGGCCGCAAGGTGCCGGCCACCGGCTACTTCGGACCGATCACCCGCGACGCGGTGAAGTCGCTGCAGCGGTCCCAGGGCTGGAAGGCCACCGGCAAGGCGACCACCGGCGTCTGGAAGGCGCTGCAGGCGGGCGCCGCGACCAAGGTGAAGACCAGCAAGCCGAAGAAAAAGAAGAAGTCGTCCTCGTCGTCCAGCAAGAGCTCGACCAAGGGCCTGAAGGCGCTCGAGTTCGCGAAGAAGCAGATCGGTGACCGCTACGTCTACGGTGGCGACGGCCCCAGCAGCTGGGACTGCTCCGGGCTGACCCAGGCCGCCTGGCGCAAGGCCGGGATCAACCTGCCGCACTCGGCCGGCGGCCAGTTCCGCAAGGGCAAGAAGGTGTCGAAGTCGAACCTGCAGAAGGGCGACCTGGTCTTCTTCTACTCCGGCATCAGCCACGTCGGCATCTACGCCGGCAGCGGCAAGGTGCTGCACGCGTCCCGCCCGGGCAAGCCGGTCGGCTACATCAAGATGAAGTACATGCCGTACCAGGGCGCCCGGCGCTACTGATCCAGCACCGGTAGCGAGCCACAGCCCGCCAGCTCGATCATCCGACCGGCCCGAGGAGAAACTCCTCGGGCCGGTCTTTGATATCCCGGCGTAGCGCACCGCAATATCGATTCAATCGCAGGTAATGTCGAACAAACTGCGAGGAGGGATCGATGATGGCCCAGACACAGGTGCTCGTCGTCGGCGCGGGTCCCACCGGGTTGATGCTGGCCGGCGATCTCGCCGCGCAGGGCATCGATTGCACGGTGGTCGAACAGCGCGCCGAGGAATCCAATCTCACCAGGGCTTTCGCCGTGCAGGCCCGGACACTTGAGTTACTCGACGCCCGCGAACTCGCCGACCCGCTGGTCGCCACCGGCGTCGAGGTGGACGAGCTGGCGGTGCTGTTCGAGTCGCTGGTGATCGACCTGTCGACCCTGCCCAGCCGGTTTCCGTTCCTGTTGATCACGCCGCAGTACGAGACCGAGCGGTTGCTGGCCCGTCGGGCGTCCCGGCTGGGCGCCACGATCCGACGCGGACTGACCGTCACCGGTGTCCGGCAGGATGCGAACAGTGTCGAGGTCGACCTGCTGGACCGGAACGGGGTGACCACCAACCACCGGGCCGACTGGGTGGTCGGCACCGACGGGGCGCACAGCACGGTGCGGCAGGTGCTCCGGACCCCGTTCCCCGGCAAGACCGTCGTCTCGTCGGTGATGCTGGCCGATGTCCAGCTGACCGATCCACCTGAGACCGAGCTCACCTTCGACCGCGGCTCGGCCGGATTCTTCTTCGTCGTGCCGTTCGGCGACGGCTGGTATCGGCTGATCGCCTGGAACCGGGACCGGCAGCTGCCGGAGGACGCCCCGGTGGACCTGGAGGAGCTCCGCGAGGTGCTGATCCGGATCGCCGGCACGGACTACGGCCTGGCCGAGGCGCGCTGGCTCTCCCGCTTCCACAGTGACGAGCGGCAGGCGACGCGCTACCGGGTCGGCCGGGTCTTCCTGGCCGGCGATGCCGCCCACGTCCACTCGCCGGCCGGCGGGCAGGGGATGAACGTCGGGCTGCAGGACGCGGCCAACCTCAGCTGGCGGCTGGCCGCGACGATCAAGGGGCACGCGCCGCCGCGGCAGTTGGACGGCTATCAGGCCGAACGGCATCCGGTCGGCAAGAGCGTGCTCCGAGCCAGCGGCGCCCTGCTCCGGCTGGCCGTCGCCGAGACTCCGTTCTGGCGGCGGGCCAATTGGGTGATCGAGACGGCCAGCCGGATCGCTCACGTACCCGACGGGATCTCCCGGCAGATCTCCGGGATCGGGCTGCGCTATCCGCGACCCTTCGCCGCGCACCGGTTGTGCGGCAGTCGGGTCTCGGACGATTCGCTCACCGTGCACGGGTCGCCGACCCGGGTGTACGCCACGCTGCGGTCCGGCCGCTTCCTGCTGGTCCTGCCGCCACAGTCCAGCCATGCCCCGATGGAGGCCTGGCGCGACCGCGTCATCCTCGGCACCTCCATGGAGCCGGGAACGACCGCCAAGCTCATTCGTCCCGACGGGTACGTCGCCTGGGCCGGTGATCGTCCGGACGCCGGGGAGGTGCGGGCTGCACTGGCGCGATGGTGTGGGCCAGCCAAGATCACGGCACCTACTCGGCGGGGCGCGCACGTCTGATTTTCTCTCCCCAACGTTCCCTGAGCCTGTCGAAGGGCCCTTTTTGGGGTGGGATGCCGCGGGTTCTTTTACCGCCACAGCCGAGCGCTGATCGGGATTGCTAGGACTGCCTCACCGGAGCGGTTGGGGTGACTTCTGCGGTGCCGCCGGGGCGGGTCGGTCCTTAACCGACTTGTCAGAACTCAGTTGTGTCATAGGGCAACTCACTTCTGACAACTCGGTGGTTTGAATCGGTGGTCGAGGGGTGTGATCACTTCTGGTGTGATGGTTGAGAACTTTGCAATTCACGAGGTCGTCCTTGAGGGCTAGGAATCCGTGGACCTCCGTCTCGGTTCGGATTCCGGTGATGATCTTTCCTGCCGGCGAATGGAACCGTCTTCAGCTCGGCGCGGGCCGCGGCTTCGAAGATCAAGATCTCCGGTCCGAGTGCGAGGCGTCGGCTGCCACCCCCTCCTGTGCTGTCACTGCCGGGGACGGTGCCGCTTCGTCCCCGAGATCCCGCAAGATCGTCACCTTCGATCGAGGCCGGCCTGCCGGGCTTCGGAATCCGACCGGCCGGCTGCCGGTGGTCAACGGGGAAATCCCCGCCGGTCAGTCCCGGCGTGAAGTTCCCCGCTGATCTTGATCGGCGCTGCTCGGCTCGCCGACCGGCACACGATCGGTGCCGAGCAGCCGAATGATCAGCCGATGCCGAAGCCCGGGGGAGGCGTCGAGTCGTCGGGGAGGGCAGCGACCTCGACCCGGCGGACCCGGCCGGGGGTGCTGGGTCCGCGCAGCCAGTCGAGCAGGCTCTGAATCGCCGGCTCGTCGCCGAACACCTCGACCTCGACACTGCCGTCCGGCAGGTTGACCGCCGATCCGGTCAGCCCGAGCCGCCGAGCGGCAGCCGCCGTACCGAACCGGAACCCGACCCCGTGTACCCGCCCCGTGACCCGCACCCGAACCGCCGCCATGACCACAGTCTGGCCGGTCCCGCCGATCGGGACCGATGTGCCTCAGAGGAGGGAGCGGAGCCGGGTGGCGGTGTCGGGATCAGGGAGATAGATGACGAGGTGCAGGGTGGGGTGGTCGGAGGGGATCAGGCGGTGTTGCTCGAAGATCAACTCGCCGGCCTCGGGATGCACGAAACGGCGCTCCCGGGAACTGAAGCGTTCGACCTCGTGTTCCGCCCAGGCCCGGGCGAAGTCGGGGCTCTGCCGTTGCAGCCGATCGACCAGGGCGACGTGCGCGGGCCGGCCGAGCAGCGGGCCCGCGTCGGCGCGATACTCGGCCAGGAAGCGCCGGCTGGTGAGCTCCCAGTCCGGCAGCATCCGGCGGACGTACGGGTCGGTGAAGATCAACACCAGCAGGTTGCGGTCCGCCGGGTCGACCCGGGCGATGTCGGGATAGAGGATCTCGTACGCCCGGTTCCAGCCGCCGATGCTCCAGTCCGGGGCGACCGCGAACGCCGGCGACGGCAGTTGCGCGTCGATCAGCCGTTGCAGGTGAGCCGGCGCCCGAGTCGGCTCCGGCGACGCCATCGCCGGCAGCGGCGCGAGCCCGGCCAGGGCGAGCACGTACTCGTGTTCGGGACCGGTCAGCCGCAACTGCACGGCCACGGCGTCGAGCACCTGCCGGGACGGGTTGATGTCGCGGCCCTGCTCCAGCCAGGTGTACCAGGTCACGCTCACCCCGGAGAGATAGGCGACCTCCTCGCGCCGCAGCCCGAGCTCTCGGCCCCGACCGACCGGCGGCAGCGCGTAGTCGGCGCGGACGACCTGCTCCCGGCGCTTGCGCAGGAAGGCGCCGAGCTCCCGTCGCTGCTCCTCACCTGTCGCCATCGGCCTGGTCCGGGTGCCGTGCTGCCTAGAAGAGCGTGTCGCCGAGCGGATCCGGAGCCGCGCTCGCCGCGCCGGCCGAAGGGGCCGGGGTCAGGTTCCGCTGATCCTTGCCGGCCGCGACCGCGAGCTGGTCCACGAAGTCGTTCATCGGGTCGCCCGAGTGCCCCTTGACCCAGCGGAAGCCGATGTCGCCGCGGCTCCGTACCGCCTCGATCAACGGCTCCCAGAGGTCGCGGTTCGCGACCGGCTTCTTGGCGGAGTTGACCCAGCCGCGGGCCAGCCAGCCGCGCCACCAGGAGTCCCGGAAGCAGTTCACGACGTAGGTCGAGTCACTGACCACCAGCAGCGGGCCGTCCAGGCTCGTCACCGCTTCGAGCGCGGCCCGGATCTCCATCCGCTGGTTGGTCGTCACCGGATCCGCCCCGGCCGCGAAGAGGGTTTCGTCGACGGCCCAGGCCCAGCCGCCGGGACCGGGATTCCCCGAACACGCCCCGTCGGTGTAGACCTCCTGGGCACCGGTCGGGACGGGCATGGTCGGGCGTGAAGCGCGCTTGGTGGGTGGCACGAGACCCACCTTGGCACAGGCCGCCAACGCTCCGGTCGACCGGCCCGCCGACCTGGTGGTATCACTACTAGGAGTAGCGGCGTCTTCCCGGACAGCCGGCTCGGCTGGCCTGATGGACCCATGCCCGTTCTGCGCTCCCGGACTGTCACCCACGGCCGCAACATGGCCGGCGCCCGCGCCCTGCTGCGGGCCGCCGGCGTCGCGGCCGCGGACTTCGGCAAGCCGATCGTCGCCGTCGCCAACAGCTTCGCCGAGTTCGTGCCCGGCCACACCCACCTGCAGCCGGTCGGCCGGATCGTCAGCGAGGCGGTCAGCGCCGCGGGCGGCATCCCGCGCGAGTTCAACACCATCGCCGTCGACGACGGCATCGCGATGGGACATGACGGGATGCTCTATTCGCTGCCGTCCCGCGACCTGATCGCCGACTCGATCGAATACATGGTGCAGGCGCACCGCGCCGACGCCCTGGTCTGCATCTCCAACTGCGACAAGATCACGCCCGGGATGCTGATGGCCGCACTCCGGCTGAACGTGCCGACCGTCTTCGTCTCCGGCGGGCCGATGGAGGGCGGCCGGGCCCGGCTGGTCGACGGCACCGTACGCACCGGCCTGAATCTGGTCTCGGTGATCGCCGACTCCGCCGCCGACGCGGTCTCCGACGCCGACCTGGCCCGGCTGGAGGAACAGGCCTGCCCGACCTGCGGCTCCTGCTCCGGCATGTTCACGGCCAACTCGATGAACTGCCTCACCGAGGCCCTCGGCCTCGCCCTCCCCGGCAACGGCACGACGCTGGCCACGCACACGGCCCGACGCCAGTTGTACGAGGACGCCGGCCGGACCGTCGTGACGCTGGCGCACCGCTATTACGACGAGGACGACGAGTCGGTGCTGCCCCGGCGGATCGCCTCGCGGGCGGCGTTCGAGAACGCGATGAGCCTGGACGTCGCGATGGGCGGTTCGACCAACACCGTGCTGCATCTGCTGGCCGCGGCGCACGAGGCCGAGCTGGACTTCACGCTGGCCGACATCGACGCCCTGTCCCGGGCCGTGCCGTGCCTGTGCAAGGTCGCCCCGAACGGCGACTACCTGATCGAAGACGTGCACCGGGCCGGCGGCGTGCCGGCGTTGCTCGGCGAACTGGACCGGGCCGGGCTGCTGCGGCGCGACGTGGCGACGGTCCACTCCCCCGACCTGACCTCCTGGCTCGCCGCCTGGGACGTCCGCGCCCCGTCGCCCTCGGCCGCCGCCGTCGACCTGTTCCACGCCGCCCCCGGCGGCGAACGCTCCGCCCGCGCCTGCTCCCAGTCCCGCCGCTGGCACGACCTCGACCGCGACGCCGCGACCGGCTGCATCCGCGACCTCGACCACGCCTACTCCGCCGACGGCGGCCTCGCCGTCCTCACCGGCAACCTCGCTCCCGACGGCTGCATCGTGAAGACCGCCGGCGTCGACCCGTCGATCCTGACCTTCACCGGCCCCGCCGTGGTCCTGGAATCCCAGGAGGACGCCGTGGCCGCCATCCTCGACGAACGAGTCCGGCCCGGCGACGTCGTCGTCATCCGCTACGAGGGCCCCCGCGGCGGCCCCGGCATGCAGGAGATGCTGCACCCCACCGCCTTCCTCAAGGGCCGCGGTCTGGGCCAGACCTGCGCCCTGATCACCGACGGCCGCTTCTCCGGCGGCACCTCCGGCCTCTCCCTCGGCCATGTCTCGCCCGAGGCCGCCGCCGGTGGGCCGATCGCCCTGGTCCAGGACGGCGACCTGATCACCATCGACATCCCCGCCCGCACCCTCACCCTCGACGTCGACCCGCAGACTCTTGCCTCACGCCGCTCCTCGCTGACCGCCACTCACGGCTACCGGCCCGCCACCCTTCGCCCTCGCCGGATCTCCACCTCTCTTCGCGCGTACGCCGCCCTCACCACCTCGGCCGATCGGGGCGCAGTCAGACACGTCCCTTGATCAACTTGCCCAGGTCCTTTTTCTTCGAGAGGGGTGGAGGTGGCATGCCGCGGTGGGGTCTGGGGGATAGGTGCGCAGGTCTTCCATCCGCCCGCGGTGATCTTGGGTGCCTGCTGCCGCGATCTTGGCGTCCGCGTGCTCCCGCCAGGCCCGTCCACGCCCGCGCACCTATCCCCCAGACCCCACCGCTCCCTTTCGCTACCGCATATTTTTACCGCCACAGCCGAGCGCCGGTCGGACCTGCTGCGACTGCCTCACCGGAGCGGTTGGAGTGATCACGACGGCAACGCCGCGGGTCGGTCGTCCTTGGCCGAGTTGTCAGAACTCAGTTGTGTCATAGGGCAACTCACATCTGACAACTCGGAGAAATGAGGTCGGCGCGGGGGCCGGGCGCCGAGTTACGCGAGGTCCCCGCGAAACCAGAGGTGGAGGGTTGGGTGTTCGTTCCCTGAGCCTGTCGAAGGGCAAGCCCGATCGCGGCGTACCTGACTACTCGGATGACCCGCACTGGCCCTTCGACAAGCTCAGGGAACGAACACCCAAACCTCCACCCCGACCCCGATCACCCCACCAACGCCGACTTGTCAGAAGTGAGGATGGCTATAGCCAGCACCAGTTCTGACAAGTCGGCTGAAAGGGACCACGACGACGACGTCGAGAGGGCTTCGGCTTCACCTTCGTGATCACTCCAACCGCTCCGGTGAGGCAGTCGCAGCAGGTCCGACCGGCGCTCGGCTGTGGCGGCAAAAATATGCGGTGGCGAAAGGGAGCGGGGACTGTTGGGGGTCTGTGCGCGGGCGTGGACGGGCCTGGCGGGAGCACGCGACGCCAAGATCGCGGCAGCCGGCACCCAAGATCACCGCGTGCGGATGGTTGCCCGCGCATAGACCCCCAACAGTCCCCGCGGCATCCCCGTCAGGGCCCTCTCGAAAGTAGGAACGCCGCCCGGCCAACCGAGCCCAACAAAGGGCTCAGCCAGACCGGACGGCGTCCGTACGAGCTAAGAGAGGATCAGGCCCCTTCGGGCTTCACCCGGTTCGGATCGATGGCCACGCCCGGACCCATGGTGGTGGACAGGGTGATCTTGCGGATATAGCGGCCCTTGGCGCTGCTCGGCTTCAACCGGAGCACCTCGTCCAGGGCTGCGAAGTAGTTCTGGCTGAGCATCTCCGGTGAGAAGGAGGCCTTGCCGATGATGAAGTGGAGATTGGAGTGCCGGTCGACCCGGAACTCGATCTTGCCACCCTTGATGTCGGTGACGGCCTTGGCGACGTCGACGGTCACGGTGCCGGTCTTCGGGTTCGGCATCAGGCCGCGCGGGCCGAGGACCCGGCCGAGCCGGCCGATCTTGCCCATCATGTCCGGCGTGGCGACGACGGCGTCGAAGTCCAGGTAACCGCCCTGGACCTTCTCCACCAGATCGTCGGAGCCGACCTCGTCGGCGCCGGCGGCGAGTGCGGCCTCGGCCTTGTCCCCGGTGGCGAAGACGAGGACCCGTGCCGTCTTGCCCGTACCGTTGGGGAGGTTGACCGTGCCGCGGACCATCTGGTCCGCCTTCCGCGGATCGACGCCGAGCCGCATCGCGACATCGACGGTCTCGTCGAACTTGACCGTCGTTGTCGCCTTGGCGAGCTTGATCGCATCGTCCGGGGCGTAGAGCTTGTCGGCGTCGATGGCCTTCGCCGCGCCGGCGTAAGCCTTGCTGCGCTTCATAGTGCTGGTTTCCTTCTTTTCATGATCATTGCTGATCGACCAGTTCTGGTACGGACCGCGCTCGGTCCTCCCAGGCTTGCGGGTGAGACTCCTCAGTTCTGCTGAAGGGGCCTCACTTCTCGACGGTGACACCCATCGAGCGGGCGGTGCCCTCGACGATCTTGGCCGCAGCCTCGACGTCGTTGGCGTTGAGATCAGGGAGCTTCGTGGTGGCGATCTCGCGCACCTGAGCGGCCGTGATCTTGCCGACCTTCTCCTTGTGCGGGACGCCGGATCCCTTCGGGATGCCCGCGGCCTTCTTGATCAACTCCGCCGCCGGCGGAGTCTTCGTGATGAAGCTGAAGGTGCGGTCTTCGTAGATGGTGATCTCAGCCGGGATCACGTTGCCACGCATGGACTCCGTCGCGGCGTTGTACGCCTTGCAGAACTCCATGATGTTGATGCCGTGCGGGCCGAGCGCGGTGCCGACCGGCGGCGCCGGGGTGGCCGAACCGGCCTGCAGTGCGACCTTGACCAGCGCCGCAACTTTCTTCTTAGGAGGCATGACTTCTCGGGTCCTTCGTTGTGCTTTCTGTTGCTCCGGGCAGGCTTGCCCGGAAGTTCATGATCAGACCTTCTGGATCTGGGCGAAGGTCAGGTCGACCGGGGTCTCCCGGCCGAGGATCTCGACCAGGGCCTTGAGCCGCTGGCTGTTGGCGTTGATCTCGGTGATCGTGGCGTGCACCCCGGCGAACGGGCCGTCCACCACCATCACGGAGTCGCCGACCTCGAAGTCGGCCACCTCGATCTTCTTCTTCTTGCGCGCCGGGCCTTCCTTCGTCGCCGCGGCCGCCGCGACCACCGCCGGGGAGAGCATCTTCTCCACCTCGTCCAGGCTGAGCGGCACCGGCTGGTTGGAGTGTCCGACGAAGCCGGTCACCGACGGCGTGTGCCGCACGGTCGACCAGGACTCGTCGGTCAGGTCCATCCGGACCAGCACGTAGCCGGGGAGCACGGTCCGCTTGACCTGCTTGCGCTGGCCGTTGCGGATCTCGGTGACCTCCTCGGTCGGCACGACGACCTCGAAGATGAAGTCCTCCATGTTGAGCGAGGACACCCGGTTCTCGAGGTTCTGCAACACCCGGTTCTCCATTCCGGAGTAGGTGTGCACCACGTACCAGTCGCCGATCTTGCCCCGCAGCTCGGTGCGGAACGTCTCCAGCGCGGCACCCTCGACGTCCGGGCCGTCGTCGTCGGAGTCGTCCTCTTCGTCCTCGGAGTCGTCCTCTTCCTCAGCGGAGCCGAAGTCGAGGTTGAGATCCGACTCCTCTTCCTCCGGGTCCGCGACCGAACCGCTGAAGTCGAGGTTGATGTCGACCTCGTCCTCGCTGCCCGCGGAGCTGTCACTGCCGAGGTCGATGGCGATGTCGTCGCCGGAGCTCGCCGGCTGGTCGGTCTCCAACGCCAGTCCGTATTCCTGGCTGGAGTCAGCGGCCGGGGTCGACGCGTCGCTCTCCAGCTGTTCCGCGCCGGGATCCGAGCCGCTCGGCTCGTCCTCGGCGGAACGAGGCGCTGAAAAGTTCTCTGACACGTCGATTCTCCGTCTATCCGTTGGTGTTCACTTCGTCGAGGCTGGTCAGCTGTTGCTGAAGATCCGGAAGATCAGGGCACCGAATCCGAGGTCGAGCAGGCTGACGATGGCGATGATGAACAGCACGAACACCAACACGACGAGGAAGTAGTTCAGCAACTGCTGGCCGGTGGGATACACCACCTTGCGCAGCTCGGCGACCGATTCCTTGATAAAGGTGATCGGGCCGGTGCGGCGCGGCCGGTCAGTGCCCTGGCGCTGCTTGGGCGTCGCCTCGGCCTTCTTCTCCCGACCCTTGGACCCGCTCGATGACGTACGATCGGCGGCGCCCTCACTCCGGGTCTTGGCCGTGGCCCCGACCGCGACGAGTTCCTTCTCCGAGTCGTCACTGTCGTCGTCGGCTTCCGGGTCACCGTCGGGGTCACCGGAATCGCCCTTCGGCGACTTCGAGTCGGCCGCAGCAGCCAGTTCCTCGTTGCTGGGCTCCGTGACGTCCTCGACCTCCGAGGCGGACCCTTCTACCGGCTCCGACCCTTCATCAGGCTCCGGACGCTGACCGTCGGGGTCGCCGGCGGAAAGGTCCGGCTCGTCCGCCGGTCCCTTGTCCTTGTCGTCCGCCACGCTGTTCCTCCGTCAGGTTCTTTCGATCCGCAGGGCAAGAGGGACTTGAACCCACAACCTTCGGTTTTGGAGACCGATGCTCTGCCAATTGAGCTATTGCCCTTCGCGACCCCTCCGCCGCCCGGCCCAACCGCCGCCTAAACGACGGGCGTGCCGAGACAATGGTGAGTGCCACCAAGTGCAGGAGTATAGCCGCGCGAGTCGGATCGAGTCGAACCGACGGCTACCTCCTGACGACGCTACCCGGCGAGTCGCTGCTCGGCCGCGGCGAGCAGGACGCAGGTGGCCAGGCCGTCGATCGCCTGCTCCACGTCGTCCAGCGTCGGGAAGGTCGGCGCGATCCGGATGTTGCGGTCCCGCGGATCCTTGCCGTACGGGAAGGCCGATCCGGCACCGGTCATCACGATGCCCGCCTCCTTGGCCAGCTGCACCACCCGGCTGGCGGTGCCGTCCGCGACGTCCAGGCTGACGAAGTAGCCACCCTGCGGCTCGGTCCAGCTCGCGACGCCGGAGTGGCCCAGCCGACGGAGGAGGATCCGCTCCACCAACTCGAACTTCGGCGCGATGATCGCCCGGTGCTTCGCCATCAACGCCCGGACGCCGGCGGCCGAACCCAGGTAGCGGGCGTGGGCCAGCTGGTTGATCTTGTTCGGGCCGATGGTGCGCTTGCCGAGCAGGCCGAGATACCAGGCGATGTTGGTCGGCGACGACGCGAAGAACGAGACGCCGGCGCCGGCGAAGGTGATCTTGGAGGTGGACGCGAAGATCAACACCCGGTCCGGGTTGCCGGCCGCAGCGGCCAGACCGAGCACGTCGAGCACCGGGGTCTCGGTCTCGGTCAGGTGATGCAGCGCGTACGCGTTGTCCCAGAAGATCCGGAAGTCCGGTGCCGCGGTCTCCAGCGAGACCAGCTCCCGGGTGATCTCCTCGGTGTAGATGGCGCCGCTCGGGTTGGCGTACGTCGGCACCGTCCAGATGCCCTTGACCGCCGGATCCTTGACCAGTTCGCGGATCTGGTCGAGGTCGGGACCCTGGTCACCGAGGTCGACGTTGATCATCTCGATCCCGTACTGCTGGCAGATCGCGAAGTGCCGGTCGTAGCCGGGCACCGGGCAGATGAACTTGACCTGCTCGCCGGCCCACGGACCGGCCGAGCCGGGCACACCCTTGAGCAGCGCGAAGACGATCGCGTCGTGCATGATCGCCAGGCTCGCGTTGTCGCCGGCGATCAGCTGGTCCACGGGCACGTTGAACAGTTCGCCGAAGATGGTGCGCAGGTCGGCGACGCCTTCGATGCCGCCGTAGTTGCGGCAGTCGGTGCCGGCGGCGTCCTGGTATTCCCCGTCACCCGGCAGGGTGAGCAGGGCGTTGGACAGGTCGAGCTGCTCGGCCGACGGCTTGCCCCGGGTGAGGTCGAGCTTGAGCCCGCGCGCCTTCAGTTCGGCATAGGCCGCCTGCTGTTCGGCGTGCAGCCGGGTGATGGCGTCGTGATCAAGCTCGGTAAGGGTCATGGCCGCATGCATCCGTCTCTTGAGAAGTGGGGAGATTCGGCGCAAAGTCTAGTGCCCGAGGGGTACCGTCCGACACCGGATTCCAGGCCGTGATCCGCAGTCCGCGGCCGGCCCTGGCGCGGCCCGGCGCGACCCCCCGCACCAGGCCGCGCCGTCCGACCGACGCGCCCCTCCCGAAGGAGGATGTGCCACCGAAACACCGAGCCGAACTCATCGCCCGGCCGGCACTCGCTGAGCGAGTAAGGGAAGGCTAACCTGTCTCGCTTCGAGTGGTCAAGCGCGGCTGGGCGATCAGCCCATCACCTCCTCGGCGAACGCGAGATCGGACTCGATCCGGTTGGTCGAGAATCCATTGACGATCGACCGATGCACTCCGTAGACGGCCCAGTGCGCTTCGTAACTGCGTCGGGTGGCCGGATCAAGATCGGCCAGCGCCGCATCGAGGTGGGCCAGCTCAGCCGGCCTGATCGTCCGCCGACCGACGCTGCCCCACGGCAAGCCGATCAAGGCGTAGCGACGGTCGCCGCGAGCCGCACCGAAGTTCCAGTCCACCACGCCGCTGACCTGGCCGGCGTCGTCGAACAACACGTTGCCGGGTGAGTAGTCGGTGTGCACCAGGTCGTCACCCCGCATCCGGAACGGCCGGCCGCCGTCCACGGCGAGCAGCCGGGTCAGCACCCGTCGGCCGCGCCGGCTGAACTCGCCGATGGTGGGCTCGAACTCGCCGTATTCCGGTCCGTCGGCCGGGAACGCCGGCGGCGGCGGGACCTGCGGATGCCGGCGCAGCAGGCCGGCGAACCGCTCGTTCATGGCGACGAACGCAGCCACCGTAGTCCGATCCAACGTGTCGACGTGGTGGCCGGGCAGCCGTTCCTGCACCACTGCCAGATAGCCGTCGGTCAACTCGAGCACCAGTTGGTACGTCGGCACCGGCAGGCCCAGCGCCGCTGCCTCGTTCAGCACCGTCGCGGTCAGCCGCATCAGCGGCAGCGGGGTCCGTGGCCGGGTCAGCGCCGACTGGCGACCATCCGGCCAGGCGACGAAGGCCGCGCTGCTGACGCCACCGATCTGATCGGCCAGCCCGGTGATCACCAGGCCGCTGCCGGTGCGCGCGTTGATCTCTTCGACCACGGCGGTCGGTGCCCACGGATTCTCCGAGAGTCGGAACTCGATCGGGTGTGACATGAGAAAAGCCCCTTCCTAGGTTGGAGGGGGGCTGCTGGAGGCGCTGCCTCGCACATTCTTTCACTGATCCGCCTTCGACGGCAATACCATGATCATCAATGGGTGAAACGCCAGTCCCGGCCCAGAGCCGCGAGCAACCGCCGGCTCGGCGTGACCGCCCCGGCCACCGTCAGCGCGGGCGCGAAGAGACCGGTGCGGGCCGCGACGACACCAGGTAGCAGACGCAGCAGTTCGGTCGCCAGTGGATCCGGGATCGGGAGCGGGCGGCCGCGGCCGGCGCTGGCGTCCCAGCCGTGCACGGCGGCTTCGAGGGCCGCGACGATGATCACCTGATCGCGGTCGAGCGGCAGGGCGCCGACGACGACCGGCCGCGCCGCGGCCCGCCGGTCCGTCGCGCGGTCGAGACTGTTGGCCGAGCTGGTCAGGGTCGCCAGCACTGCAGCCGCCGCCGGCGCCGCCGGGCTGGGCGAGTCACCCAGCTCGACCCGACCGAAGTTCAGCGCTGCGCTCAGGCAGTCGAAGGATCCCTGCAGGTGCTGCAGGACGTCCCCCACGGTCCAGCCGAGGCACGGAGATGATCGCCCAAGATCATCCGCGGACAGTTCGGCGACGGCCGTCAGCGAGTGCTGCAGGGCGGCGGCCAGGATCGGCGCGACGGGCCGCCGGCCGGCGTCGGCGATCATGCCGCGGCTGCGTCCGGCCGATTCATCCGGGATCCGTGGCCGGGGCCGTGCCGGGCAGGATCAGCGGCACCCGCAGAGCGCCGAGCACGTCGTCACCCTTGAAGTTCGTCAGCGCCCGGAGGCGATCATGGTGCACGGTGAGGACGCCAATGCCGATGGCCACGAAGACGCCGTCGCCCCGGTCCCGGTACGAGATGAACCCGGGCTGACCGTTGAACCCGGTGGGGATCAGCCGGGCCGATCCCGGTGCGGCCACCGTGCGGGCCAGGAACGGCAGGCAGACGGCGATCCCGCGGAACCAGGTCCGATGCGTCGTCGATTCGAGGCTGAAGTCGGCGTGGATGATCTCCTCGAGCGCCCTTACGTCCGCCTGCTCGATCGCCGCGACATAGCGCGCCAGCAGGTCGCGTTCTGCGTCGCTCCGGGCTGGGTTGTCGGTGATCGGGCCGTCGGCCGCTGCCGTACCCAGTCTGGCCCGGGCCCGCTGCAGCAGGCTCTTCACCGCCGGCGCCGTGATCTCGAGCGTGGTCGCGATGTCCTCGGCCGACCAGGACAGCACCTCCCGCAGCAGGAAGGCGGCCCGTTGCCGCGGCGGCAGGTGTTGCAGCGCGACCATGAGCGCGAGCCGCACCGACTCGCGGCTGACCACGATCTCGGCCGGGTCGTTGATCGCGGCGTCGGGCAACGGCTGCAGCCAGGAGACTCCCGGGTCGGCAGCGATCGGCCCGTACGGATCGGTCGACGGAGCCCCCAGGCCGGAGGGCAGCACCCGGCGCTCGCGCTGGCCGAGCGCACTGAGGCAGGTGTTGGTGGCGATCTGATAGAGCCAGGTCTTCAGCGAGGACCGCTGCTCGAAGCCGCCGATGCCCCGGCGGGCGCGCAGGTAGGTCTCCTGGACGAGATCCTCGGCGTCCTGGAACGAGCCCGTCATCCGGTAGCAGTGGGCCAGCAGCGGCCCGCGGAGCAGGTCGAACTCCTGGTCCAGCGTTCCTGCCGGTTCGACTGATGGATTCATCGGTCTCCGTTCCTACCGGGCGTTCGGGCCGCGCTGGCCTCAAGTGTCAGACCACGGAGCGACCGGAAAGGAATCGGTCGGGGAGGAATTCGTCCGGACCGATTCCTATCGGTCGGCAGCGCTGTCACAGCTTCGAACACTGACACCGCAAAGGACGAATCTCATGTCTTCCGCCCCAGGAATCTCGTCAGCCCGAAGCAACCGCTGGGTCCTCGTCGTCACCTCCGCTGCGTCGCTGCTGGTCGGGCTCGACGTGCTCGTCGTCGCGACCGCGCTGAGCACCGTTCAGGCCGACCTCGGGGCCACGGCCGAGCAACTGCAGTGGCTGGTGAACGCGTACACGCTGGCGTTCGCCGTGCTGCTGATGCCGGCCGCGGCCTGGGGCGATCGGTTCGGCCGCCGGCGCCTGTTCACGGTCGGGCTGAGCATCTTCGTCACCGCGTCCGGGCTGTGTGCGCTGGCGACCTCGCCCGAGCTGTTGATCGCCGCCCGGACGGTCCAGGGTGCCGGCGCCGCGCTGGTGATGCCGATGGCGCTCTCGCTGCTGACGGCCGCGTTCCCGCCGGCCGAGCGGCCCCGGGCGCTCGGCGTGTTCGCCTCCACCACTGGGGTGTCGGTCTCGCTGGGTCCGCTGCTCGGCGGGGTCGTCGTGCAGGGCGTCTCCTGGCCCTGGATCTTCTGGCTCAACGTCCCGCTCGGCCTGGCCCTGGTGATCGCGGCGCGGCGATTCGTCCCCGAGGCGGCGCGGACCACGGCGCGGGTCGACCTGCCCGGGATGATCTTGATCGGCCTGGCCGCGCTCGGCCTGGTCTGGGGGCTGATCCGCGGCAACGAGGCCGGCTGGGCCAGCGCCGAGATCCTCGCCGCCTTCGCGGTCGGGCTGGCCGGCATCGCCGGGTTCCTGGTCCGCGAGCGCTCCACCCCGGCGCCGATGCTGCCGCTGTCGCTGTTCCGCAGCGCACGCTTCACGGTCGGCACCGCGGGCATCTTCTTCCTCTGGGGCTCCGCCCTGGGCGCCGTCTTCTTCCTGGCCCAGTTCCTGCAAACCGGCCAGGGGCTGACCGCGCTGGAGGCCGGCGTCCGGCTCGCGCCGTGGGGCCTGGCCACGGTGCTGGTGCCGCGCATCGTGGGCCGGCTGATTCCCCGGTACGGGGAGCCGGTGTTCATCTGGACCGGCACTGGCCTGCACGCCGCTTGTCTCGCGGCCCTGGCGGTGCTCGGGTCACCGGACCGGTCCTATCCGGCCCTGCTGGTGCCGCTGGTGCTGTCCGGGGTCGGGGTGGCGATGGCCATCCCCGCGCTGCAGAGCCTGACCCTGAGCTCGGTCGAGCCGCGGCGGATCGGCACCGCGTCCGGCGCGTTCAGCATGCTGCGTCAGTTCGGCGGCGCCGCCGGCGTTGCGGCCATGGTCGCCGGATTCGGCGTCGCCGACGGCAGCTATGGGAGCCAGGAGTCGTTCACCCAGGGATTCGGCCTGGCCCTCGTCGTCGGTGCGGTCTTCGCGGCCGTGGCCGGGCTGACCGGTCTGCTCGGGGTGATCGAGCGGCGGGTCGGCCGGCGACGTGCTGCGGCCGGCCGGCTGGTCCAGGCCGACGTCAGTTGATCTTCAATCCCCGGTGCCGGCACCTTCCGAGAACCGTCAAGAATCCAAGGAGAAATCATGATCATCGACAGAGCAGACCTGACCACCAAGGCGAACGAGTTGCGCGCCCGGCACGACGGACCACTGCTGGTCCTGCCGAACGCCTGGGATGCGGCCAGCGCCCAGGTCGTCGTCGAAACCGGCTTCCCGGTCGTCGCCACGTCGAGCAACGCCGTCGCCGCCATGCTGGGCTACCCGGACGGCGAGGGCGCACCCTGGGAAGCCCTGTTCGAGGTCGCCCGGCGGATCGCGCAGACCGTTGCGGTGCCGGTGACGGTCGACGCGGAGGCCGGCTACGGCCTGAGCCCGAGCGAGTTCGTCGCGGGGCTGCTCAGCACCGGAGCGGTCGGCTGCAACCTGGAGGACACCGACCACCGGGCCGGCGGACTCAAGGACGCGCCGGCCCAGGCCGATTATCTGGCCGCAGTCCGGGCCGCCGCGACGGAGGCCGGCGTGCCGATCGTGATCAACGCCCGGGTCGACACCTTTCTGCCGAGCAGTGGCCTGGCCGAGTCCGACCGGCTGGCCGAGTGCCTGACTCGGGCCGAGCTCTACCGCGAGGCGGGAGCCGACTGCGTCTATCCGATCGGGCTCGCCGACCGGGAAATGATCAAGGTCCTGGTGGAGCAGGTGCCGATTCCGATCAACGGCAACACCAGCGACGCCCTGGGGCTCCCGGAGCTCGCCGACCTCGGCGTCCGCCGCGTCTCCTTCGGCCCCCGGTTCTACCGCGCCGCCCTGGCCGACTTCCGCGACCAACTGGCACCCCTCGCGACTCCATGACTCCCCCCTCAGCCGACTTGTCAGAACTGAGTTGCGCCATAGGGCTTCTCAGTTCTGACAGGTGGGCTAGGGGCCGGAGAGCTCAAGGACGGCGGCGCTGTGCCGGCCCAACCACACCCTGGTCTCGGCTGGTTCGGCCTCGCCGACGATGATCAACGGGGCGCCGATCGGGCCGGTGGCGACCTCAATGTCGCGGTCGGCGAAGTTGATCACCAGCAGTAGCCGGTCGCGGCGGACCTGCAGCAGGCCTCGTTCGTCGTCGGCCTCGGCCAGCACCCGGTCCAGCCGAGGATCGGTGAACTCGGGCCGGTTACGGCGGAGAGTGATCAACTCGCGGTAGCGCGCGAGCAGCGCAGCGTGGTCCGCGTGGTCCGGTTCGGACCAGTCCAGCTTCGACCGGTGGAAGGTCTCGGGGTCCTGCGGGTCGGGCACAGTGGCGAGATCCCAGGCCATCGCGGCGAACTCTGCCTTCCTGCCCTTGGCCACCGCCTCGCCCAGCTCGGGCTCCGGGTGGCTGGTGAAGAACTGCCAGGGCGTCCGGGCGGCCCACTCCTCACCCATGAAGATCATCGGCGTGTACGGGGCCAGCAGAGTGATCATCGCCATCAGCTCAAGCTGACGCTGATCGAGCCGACCGGACAGCCGGTGACCGTCGGCCCGGTTGCCGATCTGATCATGGTTGTCGGAGCAGACGACCAGCCGCCAGGCGGGCGTGCGATGGACGTCGAACGGCCGGCCGTGGCCGCGACCGCGGAAGGTGGACGGCGTGCCGTCGTGGAAGAAACCGGCGGTGAGCACCTTGGCCAGCGCGCCGACCGAGTCGAAGTCGGCGTAGTAACCGCTGCTGTCCCCGGTCAGGCTGGCATAGAGCGCATGGTGGAAGTCGTCGCTCCACTGGCCGTCCAGCCCGTAGCCGCCGGCCTCCCGCGGCGTGATCAACCGCGGGTCGTTGAGATCGGACTCGGCGATCAAGGAGAGCGGCCGGCCGACGAACGCACTCAACGCGTCCACCTCGATGGCCAGCTCCTGCAACACGTGGATCGCCCGGGTGTCCCGCAGCGCGTGCACGGCGTCCAGCCGGAGGCCGTCGACGTGATAGTCCCGCAGCCACATCAGCGCGTTGTCGATAACGAAGCGGCGGACCTCGTCGGAGTCCGGGCCGTCCAGGTTGATCGACTCGCCCCAACTGTTGGACCGACTCTGATCAAGGTACGGACCGAACCGGGGCAGGTAGTTGCCGCTCGGGCCGAGGTGGTTGTAGACGACGTCCTGGATCACCCCGAGGCCGCGCTGGTGGCAGGCGTCGACGAAGCGCTGGTACGCCTCCGGGCCGCCGTAGTCCTCCTGCACGGCATACCAGAGCACGCCGTCATAGCCCCAGTTGTGGCTGCCGTTGAAGGCGTTGACCGGCATCAACTCGACCAGATCGATACCGAGCTCTACGAGATGATCAAGTCGGTCGATGGCCGAGCTCAGGGTTCCGGCCGGGGTGAACGTTCCGACATGCAACTCGTAGATCACGGCACCGGCCAACTGCCGACCGGTCCAGTCCTGATCTTGCCAGCGGTAGCGGGCGGGATCGTAGCCACGGGAGGCCTGATGAACGCCCGCCGGCTGCCGCCGGGACCGCGGGTCGGGCAACACGGTCTCGTCGTCGTCGATCAGGAACCCGTAGTCGGCGTCATGATCGACGGTGATCCCCGCCGGCGGCAACCACCAACCACCCGTCCCGTTCCCTGACCCGCCTGCTCCGTTCCCTGAGCCTGTCGAAGCGCTGTCCCGAGCCTGTCGAAGGGGGCCCACCAGCTGCGCCGGTTTCGCTGGCACCAGCTCGACGATCGTCCCGGCCAGCCACAGCCGCACCCGCTCCGCCCGCGGCGCCCAGACCGCGCCCGCAACCGGCGTCACAGGGTGCATCCGACGAGCACGGGTTCCGGCACCAACTCGATCCCGTACGCGGCACGGACACCGGCTCGTACCTCGCGGGCCAGGCCGAGCAGGTCGGCGGCGGTGGCGCCACCACGGTTGGTCAGCGCCAGCACGTGCTTGCTGGACAGGGTCGCCGGCGGAGCCCCGTAGCCCTTACGGAAGCCGGCATGATCGATCAGCCAGGCGGCGCTGGTCTTGATCATCCCGTCCTCCGCCGGCCACCGGGGCGCATCCGCGGGCAGTCGGCCGGCCTCCTCGGCCCTCAGCACCGGGTTGGTGAAGAACGACCCGGCACTCCAGGTGTCATGATCATCCGCGTCCAGCACCATGCCTTTGCCGGCCCGCAGCCCGAGCACGGCTTCGCGGACCGCGGCCGCCGGCACCCGTTCGCCCAGCTCGACGCCGAGGGCTCGGCCCAGCTCGGCGTACCCGATCGGGGCGGAGAGTGATCCGTGCGGCAGTTGGAAGGTGACGGCGAGGACCAGATAGCGGCCGGGCTCGGCCTTGAACCGGGAGTGCCGGTAGCCGAATCCGCAGTCCGCCGCCGCGAACCGGGCTCGTTGACCGGTGCTCCGGTCGATCGTCTCGACGCTGGCGATCAGCTGGCTGACCTCGGCACCGTAGGCGCCGAGGTTCTGGATCGGGGTGGCCCCGACCAGGCCGGGAATCCCGGCCAGGCATTCGATTCCGGACCACTCCCGCTCGACGGCGGTGGCCACGAAGGAGTCCCAGTTCTCGCCGGCGGTGACCCGGACCACGGCCCCGCCGCAACCACTGTCGTCCACCTCGATGCCGCGGCTGGCGATCTTGATCACCGTTCCGTCGAACGGCTGATCATCGATCAGCAGGTTCGATCCACCGCCGAGGACGAGCACCGGCTCGCCGGCTCGGTCCAGCCGGGTGACCGTCTCGACCAGCTCGGCCTCGCTGCCGGCGACGACGAAATCGCGGGCCCGGCCACCGACCCGAAACGTCGTGTGATCGGCCAGCAGGGTGCTCACCGCATCGGCGGTCGTCGCGTCAACGCCCAAGATCGAGTTCCACCTTCGCACCGCCGAGCACCTTGACCTCGCCACAGACCACGTCCAGCTGGATCGTCGCCCGATCGCCGTCGGCCGCGGTCACCCGGCCGGTGACGATCATGGTCACCCCGGCGGCGTCGTCGGGCACCACGACCGGGCTGGTGAACCGGACGCCGTAACCGACCACCCGGTCCGGGTCGCCGACCCAGTCAGTCACCGCGCGCAACGCCGCTCCCATGGTCAGCATCCCGTGCGCGACCACGCCGGGCAGGCCGATCGCCGTCGCCGCCCGGTCGGAGTAGTGGATCGGGTTGAAGTCGGTCGCGGCGCCGGCGTAGCGGACCAGCCGCTCCCGGGTGAGCTGGACGGTCAGCGGCGGCAACTCGGCCCCGACCTCGATCACCGGGGCGGTCACGCGGCCCCCTTGCTGTGCACGAAGGTCGCCGCGGCGGTGCAGATGAGTTCGCCGGCGACGGTCTCCACCCGGGCGCTGGTGCTGATGAAGTCTGCCGACTCGCGACTGCGGACCTTCTCGATGGTCAGCGTCGCCACCACTCGGTCGCCGACCTGCAGCGGCCGCTGGTAGGCGAACCGCTGCTCGGCATGCACCATCCGGTGCAACGCGAGGCCGAGGTCGGGATCGTCGAACATGGCCTGCCAGGCCTGGGTCACCACCACCGCGGCGAAGGTCGGCGGTGCCGTCGCCTGGTCGCCGGCGTAGACCGGATTGGAATCGCCGATCGCCGCGGCGAATTCGCCGATCTTGGCCGCCGACACCTGGTACGGCGTCGTTGGCGGATAGCTCCGGCCGACATGTTCGGTCGAGATGGGCACGGTCCCACGCTAATGGACGGCACCGGGCGGTACGGAATCCGCCCGCACGCTGGTGCCCGGCGAGGTAGAGCGGTTCCGTCTTTCGCCGCCGCTACCGTCATCGGCCCGCGTGACCGCAACGGTGCGGGCGCAAGTGCTTAGTCCTTGACAGGTGGCGGCGTCCGGGTGCGTGCAGCGCAAGGCCGACTAGAAAGACATACCGGGTCACATCTCGGCTGAGGAGAACGTGGCGGCGCGGAGCGCCACCCTCCGGGCGGACAGGAGGTGCGTTCCTGGGCGTCGCCAACTGTCAAGGAACTAAGGACGCGCGACACCAGCCTCGATCTTTCATGATCTTGGCCTCGCTGCCCGGTGTCCGTGACCCGTTCACGCTGCCAGGCACAGGTCGCGGATCTCCCTGCCGGATCGCTGGTCTACCGGACGAAAAGACGCACCGAGGGCGGCGGGTTGCGGCGTGGTGACGGTGTCGCGGCCGGCTGACCGCGCCGCGTCCGGTCGACTGCGGTTGACCTCACGTCGACTGCCATCAGCGCAACCTCCAAAACCGCGCCAGTCAGCCCTGCGCGACGCAGAAACGACAGCCGGCCGCGACACCATCACCACGCCCGAACCCCGCCGCTCCTCGATGGGTCTTTCCGCCCGGCAGACCCCGGTCCGGCAACCGGGAACCCGGACCAAGGGGAACAACCAAACCTCTGATCATGAAAGATCGAGGCTGGTGCCCTGCGCCCGAAGTTCACTAGCCAGCACCTGGCTCAGATAGCCGCGGAGCACGATCTTGAAATCGGTGATCACCTGGTCGCGCTCGTCCGGCCCGGCCGCTACGGCGAGCGGCACGAACGTCGCGAACAGCCGGAGCACAGTGGTCGCGTACCGGATCCGGGTCGGCTCGTCCAAGCCCGGCCGCTGCTGCTCGATCACGTCGGCGACCCGGCCCACGACCGCGCCCTGCACCTGCCGCGCCGGAGCCATGATGTGCTCGGGCAGCTCGGACCGGCCGAGCAGGTCCTTCATCCCGGGGTTGGCCAGGTTGACCGCGACGATCGGGTCCACCACGCGGTTGATCAGGTCGTCCAGCCCGAGGCCGACGAGGTCACCCCCGGTCGCCTCCCGGTGCGCCCGCTCGAGCTCGGGCACGTACCGGTCGGCCAGGGCCTGGGCGAGGTCCTCCTTGCCGGAGAAGAACTGATAGAGCGAGCCCGGCGAGATCCCCGCCCGGGCCGCGATCGCGTTGGTGGTCGCCGCGTCGTAGCCGACCTCGGCGAACAGCTCCGCGGCGGCGTCGAGGATCTCCCCCATTCGCCGCACCCCGCGCGCTTGGCGGCGGCGCCGTGGGCGCTCGTCCTCGGACATGGGCGGCCTCCGTCTTGGAAACACGAGTAATCACTCGTATTCTCTGAACACGAGCACTCGCTCATATTACGACCCGATCCGCCGGAGGACCCATGGCCACGTCCGAGCGACCCGTCGCCCCCACCCGATCCCCGCTGTCGCCCCGCACCCCGCTGACCCGCTGGGCCGGTTTCGTCAGCCGGCACGCCCGGGCGACGCTGATCGTCGCCCTGCTGATCACCGGTCTGCTCGGCGCGGCGGCGGCCGGGTCGCTGACCTCGATGACGCTGTCACTCTGGGAGGCTCCGGGTACGGAATCGGTCCGCGCCCAGCAGGTCCTGGTCGACGACTTCGACACCAACAGCGCCAACCTGGTGCTGCTGGTGACGGCCCGCGAAGGCACGGTCGACGACGCCGCGGTGACCCGGGCGGCGGAGGCGGTGACCACGGACCTGCGTGGCGTGCCCGAGATCCGGGACGTCTGGTCGTACTGGTCGTCGGCCGGCGCGGATCCGACGCTGCGCAGCGACGACGGCCGGCGGGCGGTGATCCTCGGCTGGCTGGACGGTGACGCCACCGAGCTCCGGCAGCGGCTGACCGAGACGGTGATCCCCGAGTTCACCCGAGAACTGCCGTCGATCAGCGTCGCCGTCGCGGGCGGCGAGGCGATCTCGGCCCAGATCGGGGACCAGGCCCGGGCCGACTTCCTCCGCGCCGAGTTGATCATCGTGCCGTTGCTGCTGGTGCTGATGATCATCAGCTATCGCCGGCTGCTGCCGGCGGTGCTGACGCTCGCCGTCGGCTTGTTCTCGATCATCGGCACGTTGGCCGCACTGCGCGCCCTCGCCCTGGTCACCGAGGTGTCCACGTTCGCCGCCAACATCACCCTGGTGATGGGGCTGGCGCTGGGCGTCGACTACAGCCTGTTCCTGATCGCCCGGTTCCGCGAGGAGCTGGCGGCCGGCCGCGCGGTGCCGGAGGCGGTGATCAACACGGTCCGATCGGCCGGTCGCACCGTGTTGTTCAGTGGGCTCACCGTTGCGGCCTCGGTCGCCGTGTTGATGATCTTCCCGTACGCCTTCCTGCGTTCCTTCGGCTATGCCGGCGTGCTGGTCGTCGGCACCGCACTGATCGGGACTCTGCTGATCCTGCCGGCCGCGATGATCCTGTTCGGCTCCCGCTTCGCCCGCCGGACGACCGCGCGGACCGTGCCGGCCGAGCAGGGATTCTGGTATCGGCTGGGCGAGCGGGTGATGCGCCGACCGGTGCGGTACGGGCTGGCGGCGTTGATCATCATCGGGCTGCTGGCCGCGCCGGCCGTCGGGTTCCGGTCCGGCCCGCCGGACGACCGGATCCTGCCGGCGGAGGTGTCCTCGGCCCGGCAGGCGCACGACACGATGCGGGCCGAGTTCTTCACGGAGCCGCAGGACGCGATCGCCGCGGTACTGCCCGACCTCGGCGACCCGGCCACCGAAACTGTGCAGATCGACGCCTATGCCCGGGAATTGTCCCGAGTGGCCGGCATCGCCCGAGTGCTCGGCGCGACCGGCGATTACGTCGAGGGACGCCGGGTCACCGAGCCGACACCGGCCCACACCGACCGCTATCTGAGCCCGACCGGGACCTGGTTCGCCGCGATCCCCGAGCACGCCGCCCTGGCGACGTCGGCGACCGACCTGGTCGCCGCCGTCCGGGCCGTGCCGGCACCGCATCCGGTGCTGATCGGCGGCTTCCCGGCCGAGGTCACCGACTTCGAAGCGGTGCTGCGCCAGTGGGTGCCACCGCTCGCCGCGTTGATCGTCGTGGTCACCTTCGTGATCTTGCTGCTGATGTCGGGCAGCCTGTTGATCCCGATCAAGGCGACGGTGCTCAACCTGCTCAGCCTGGCGGTGATGGCGGGCGTCGTCGTGGTCGGCTTCCAGAACGGGGCTCTGGCCGGACTGCTCGGCTTCACCCCGACCGGCGACGTGAACCTGACCTTCCCGATCTTGATGTTCTGCATCGTCTACGGCCTGTCGATGGACTACGAGGTGTTCCTGATCGCCCGGATCAAGGAGGAGTACGACCGCACCGGCGACACCCGCCGCTCGGTCCTGGTCGGCCTGCAGCGCAGCGGCCCGTTGGTCAGCACCGCCGCCGCCATCCTGGCCCTGTCCTTCCTGCTCTACGCCACCGCCGAGGTCAGCTATCTGCAGCAGATCGGCGTCGGCACCGCGGTGGCGATCATCATCGACGCGACGCTGATCCGGGCGGTGCTGCTGCCGGCCTCGATGCGGCTGGCCGGCCGGGCCAACTGGTGGCTGCCGCGGCCGCTCCGGCCGATCGTCACCCGGTTCGGATTCGGCGAATCCGCCATAATGATCCGATGAGTACCGAGTCGGCGGCCGGACCGGAGGTCGCGACGGCGACCCCGGAGCAACCGCGGGAGTCCCAGACCGACGTCGTCCTCAACGGCATCAAAGAGATGATCACGACCGGGGAGCTGACCGCCGGGGCCCGGCTGCCGGTCGAGAAGGACCTCGCCGGTCGGCTGGGCGTCTCCCGCGGTTCACTGCGGGAGGGGGTCCGGGCGCTCTGCATCATGGGGGTGCTGGAGACCCGGCAGGGCGACGGCACGTACGTCACCTCGCTCGACTCCTCCCTGTTGCTGGCGCCGATGAGCTTCATGGTCGACCTGCAGTCCTCGGAGCATCGGGCCGACGTGCACGCGGTGCGCCGGATCCTGGAGACCGAGTCGGCCGGCCGGGCCGCGATCCTGATCGACGACGCGACCCTCGGCCGGGCCCAGGAGATCCTGGACGAGGTCGAGCCGCTGGTGGATTCGGGCGAACACGAGGCGTTCGTCGAGGCCGACATCCATTTCCACGGCGTGATCGCCCGCAGTTCGGGCAATCCGACCCTGGCCGCGCTGATCGAGGCACTGGCCAGTCGGACCGCCCGGGCCCGGGTCTGGATGGGCCTGCACAGCGAGGGCCAGGTCGCCCGCGCCCACCGGGAGCACCGGGCGATCTGGCAGGCCCTGAGCCACCACGATCCCGATCGGGCTCGATTGCAGATGGCCTATCACCTGCTCACCGTCGAGGATTTCGTCCACAGCCATCCGACCGCCCCGGTCGACTGATCGCGGACCGGGGGCACCCGATGATCGTCTGGTTGACGGCCTTCCTGGACGGTCCGGCCGACACCTTCGGGGCGTCCGTCCGGTTCTGGCAGCGGGTGACCGGGTCCGCCCTGTCGGCCTATCGGGGCGACGATGGGCAGTTCGCCACCCTGCTGCCGCCGGACGGCGACTCCTACCTCCGGGTTCAGCTGACCGGCGCCGAGACCTCGGGTCATCATCTGGATCTGCACGTCGCCGACGTCGCCCTGGAGTCCGAGCGGGCGACCCGGCTGGGGGCGACGGTCACCTTCACCGAACCCGGGCTGACCGTCGCGACCTCGCCCGGCGGCTTCCCGTTCTGCCTGGTCACCCATCACGGCGAACGGATCCGGACCCTGCCGTACGGCAAGCCGGCGTCGCTGGTCGATCAGCTCTGCCTGGACATGCCGGCCGCCCGGTACGACGACGAAACCCGCTTCTGGTCCGAGCTGACCCGGTGGGAGCACCGGCCGGGATCACGCTCCGAGTTCGGCTATCTGGTCCGGCCGGACGGCATCCCGCTGCGGATCCTGTTCCAGCGCACCGGCGATCCGCCGGAGACCGAGGTCCGGGCCCACCTGGATCTGGCCTGCGCCGACCGCGAGGCGGAAGCCGGCCGGCACGAAGGCCTCGGCGCCCGGCGCCAGAGCGACGCGGCGCAATGGATCACCTGCACCGATCCGGCCGGCCGCCGCTACTGCCTCACCGCCCGCAACCCCGCGACCGGCCGGCTCCCCCTCCGCCGGCGTCGGTCCTAGCCGGCCCTCGCGGCCGTTCCTGCCACTGAAAGTCGCCGATCAAATCTGCATGTTATATTGCTAATAGGCAATATTCACACTTGGCAATATTGGAGGCGACGATCATGAGCGAGAGCACTCAGCAGCTGGCCGACGGCCGGGTCGCGATCCGGTTCGAGCGGATGCTCCGCCATCCACGCGAGCAGGTCTGGGCCGCCATCACCGAATTGGACCAACTGCGGCGATGGTTCGTCGACATCCTCGACTACGACCGCTGCGCGCTGTCCTTCCAGTCCGGTGCGGCGCTGACGTACGTCGCCGGCGGCGAGGTCGTGGGACACGGGACGGTCACCGGCTTCGACCCACCGGCCCTGCTCGAGTTCACCTGGGACGCCGAGGTGCTGCGCTGGGAGCTCGCCGAACGTGATCACGGCTGCCAGTTGATCTTCACCAACATCGTGGACAGCCAGCAGACGGCGGAAGCGGTCCGCGAGGGGTGGTCGAGCGCTCTCGACCGGATCGCGACCCTCCTCGAGGAATCCGTCGATGCCCGGGACTGACTCGGCCGTCTTCGCGGTGCTCGCCGAGCCGCACCGCCGGATGATCTTGGACGCACTCCGCGCCGATGATCACAGCGCCGGCGACTTCACCAGTGTGCTGCCGCTGGCCCAGCCGACGATCTCGAAGCACCTGCGGCTGTTACGCGAAACGGGTCTGGTCAAGGTCCGCACCGAGGCCCAACGACGGATCTACTCGTTGCGGGCGGAGCCGCTGCAGGCTGTTGATCACTGGCTCGATCCGTACCGGGCCAAGTGGCGGAATCGCCTCGATGCACTGGAACGGCATCTCGACTCGCTGGGCTGACGCGACGCCGGATCCGGTCAGGGCGTACGGGCGGCCAGCAGTTGCTCGCGCAGGATGTCGGCGTGCCCGGCATGCTGGGCAGCCGCCGCCGAGCCTCCTCTTCGGTCAGATCGTCCAGGCTGCCCTGCAGGGCATCGCGATATTCATCCAGCAGCTCACCGATCCGGCCCCGCAACTCCGTGACCCACAAGCCGTCCCCCTCCCGCTGCACCATGGCTCAGACCCTAGATCAGAACGCCTGGAGGCTTGGGACCTCGCTCCCTGAGCCTGCCGAAGGGCAAGCCAGGTGATGACCCCAATTGGGTCGGCCTGTCGGCCGGAAAAGACGCATCAAGGGCCGGCGGGGTGGCGCGGGCCGCGGGAGTCGCGGCCGGGTGCCGGTCTGGCGGTGGGCGCGTGACTCGACATCGTGACATCGGCTCGCTGAGTTCGGCGCACCCCGTCGAGTGGATCCGTTGACCACCCGGCCTACGGCGTTTGGTTCGATTCGGCTTGCTACCGACCTCGCGGGGCGAGGGCAGCGCGATAGCGGGCGAAGATCAGTGGAGCCAAGCGGGTGCCGAGCGGCGGCAGGACGGTCACGCCGTGCTCGGCCGCGGCGGTCTCCAGCCGGGTCAGCAGCAGGCCGGGCGAGACGAAGAGCGGCAGTACGGTCAGCCGGTCGATCCGGTCGAGTTGGTCGTCGGCGCGAGGGTCACAGGTGGCGAAGGCGGCGAAGTCCCAACTGCCGCGTCGACCGCCGAGCCGGGAGGCGAGAGACATCACGGCGGCGTTGGCCTCGGCGTCGGACGAGCCGACCGCGTACAGCATCACCACCGAGTCCGAGCCGACCCCGGCCTCGGCCAGAACCGCGTCCAGCAGGGTCTCGATATCACCGCCGGTGCCGAGGACGTCGGCGGTGATCAGATCCAGCCCGGTGTCCTGCCGGGCCTTCGCGACGGTGGCCGGCAGGTCGATCCGGGCGTGAAAGGCCTCGGTGAACAGCAGCGGCAGCACGACGGCGCGTTGGTGGCCCGCGGCCCGCACCGAGGCAGCAGCGACCCCGAGCTCGGGGTCGGTCAAGTCAAGAAAGGCAGTGCTGACATCGAGCCGCTCCGGCCCGGATTCGTCGGCGACGGCCGCGGCGAGTTGATCAAGCGCAGCGGACACGCCGGGATGCCGGCTGCCGTGGGCAACCAGGATCAGCGGCGTGCCGCCGTCGGGACCGGCCAGGATCAGCGGGTTTCGCGGTGCGGCTGGTGCTGCCGGCAGCGCGGGCAGAACTTCTTCAGCTCGAGCCGGTCCGGGTTGTTCCGCTTGTTCTTCTTGGTGTTGTAGTTGCGTTCCTTGCACTCGGTGCAGGCGAGTATGATCTTCGGCCGCACATCAGAGCTCTTGGCCATGACTTCCTCACTTTCGCCTGTTCCAGGCGCTTGCCGGACTTGCTTCGAACCTTCGGGTAGCGGGGGCGGGATTCGAACCCGCGACCTCACGATTATGAGTCGTACGCTCTCACCAACTGAGCTACCCCGCCACGGTTTCCACCTCACTTGCCCGACGAACAGGAAGGTGAGTCCCGAGCCCCCAAGCGGATTCGAACCGCTGACCTTCTCCTTACCATGGAGACGCTCTACCGACTGAGCTATAGGGGCAAGTCTACGGCGCCGAACACCCGGCGCCGACGCACAAAGATACACACCCAACCGCGCCCAACGCGAATCGGTTGCGGGCGACCGGGGATCCGGTTCGCACGCCCGGGATCACGCCTGGTACGCGCGCAGGAAGGTGTCCACCCCAGCCCGGACGGCCGCCGTCACGGAGCGGTCGTCGCCGCGCCCGGTGCCGAGCACGGTGAGCTCGGCCATCTCGGCTCCGATCAGGGCGAAGAACTGCTTCGCGGCACGCAGCGGATCGTCGATCTTCAGGTGCCCGGCGTTGGCCAGCATGGCCAGCCGGCCGGCCAGCGCCTCGATCATCGGGTCGGCACTGCGGGACCGCACGATGGCGAACACCTCGGGGTCGCGGTTGATCTCGGCGTACAACTGGCGCTGCAGCGACGCGGCACACGGGCTGCGCTGGCACTCGACCAGCTGGACCGCGACGCTGCGCAAGCTCGTCTCCCAGTCGACACCGACATCGAGGGCGATGGCCGCCGCGTAGGAAAGCTCATTGATCTGCCGCGCGCTCTCGGCCAGCGACTCCCGGAACAGCTGCTCCTTGTTGCCGAAGTGGCTGTAGACGGTCGGCTTGGACACGCCGGCCCGGGTGGCGATCGCGTCGATGCTGGCCCGCTCGTACCCCTCGTCGGCGAACAACTCGGCGGCCGCGTCCAGGATCGCCTGGCGCTTGGTCGCGCCGCGCGTGCTGGGGGCCGCCGTTGTCATACTCAGGACTATACCGCACTGCCTGATTGACTTTACTACTCGGTTTAGTTTAGTTTCCTTGCCATGACAGTAGACAGTGAACGGGCGACGCCGGCCCGGCTCGATCGGACCACCACCCTGATCGTCGCCGCGCTGGCGCTGGCCGCCCTGATGGCCGTCCTCAACGGCACCGCCGTCGCCGCCTCGCTGACCACCCTGAGCACCGCGCTCGGCACCGGGCTGGACACCGTCGTCTGGGTCACCGTCGGCTATCTGATCAGCGCCGGACTGGCCCAGCCGCTGGCCGGCTGGGCCTCCGATCGGTACGGCGGCCGCCGGGTCTTCCTGATCGGGCTGGCCGGCTTCGTGGTCGGCTCGGTGCTGGCCGGCTTCGCCTGGTCGATCGGCGCCCTGATCGCGTTCCGGGTGCTGCAGGGGTTCGGCGGCGGGCTGCTGGAGCCGGCGGCCCTCGCGCTCAGCGCCCGGGCCGCGCCGCCGGCGCTGGTCGGCCGGGTGATGGGCTTCCTGTCCATGATCATCAACATCGCGCCGATCGTCGGGCCGCTCTTCGGCGCGGTCCTGGACACCGATCCGTGGTGGCGCGGCATTTTCCTGATCAACCTGCCGCTCGGTCTGATCGTGCTGGTCGGCGCCATCCGGCTGCTGCCCCGCGACCAGGCTCCCGACCGGGCCGGCGAGCCGATCGACCTGCTGGGTCTGATCTTGTTGCCGCTCGGCTTCGTCGGGCTGTTGATCGGGCTGAACCGGATCGGCACCGACACGCCGGTCTGGATCCCGGTGCTGGCCGCCGCAGCCGGCGTGATCTTGCTGACTTGGTACGGACGGCACACCGCGACCACCTCCAAGGCACCGGTGCTCGACCTCGGACTGCTCCGGCACCGTGGCTTCGTCGGCAGCCTGATCGCCATGTCCGCCGTGGGGTTCACCATGTTCTCGATGGTGATCTCGCTGCCCTTGTACGCCGAGCATCTGCTGGGCTGGCACGGCCTCGCCCGCGGCCTCCTGGTCTGCGCCCTCGGCGTCGGGCTGATCGTCTCGATGTCCAACGGCGGCCGGATCAGCGACCGGACCGGGCCGAAGGTGCTGGTCCGGGCCGGTGCCGCGGTGACCGCGGTCGGGCTGGCCACCTTCGCCCTGGTCAGCGCCTTCGCCCCGGCCCCCGTGCTGATCATCGTCCTGATCATCATCGGTCTGTCGTTCGGCTTCGTCGCCGCACCGTCGTTCTCCAGCGTCTTTCGGGTGGTGCCCGCGACCTCGACCGCGCAGGCGACCGCGACCCTGTTCATCGTGGTGCAACTGGCGGCCTCGACCGGCGTCACCGTGGTCGGCGTGTTCACCGGACTGGGTCAGCTCGGGTTCAGCCTGATCTTCGGGCTGCTGGCGCTGAGCCAACTGGTGGCACTGGCCGCGACCCGGCTGTTGCCCGGTCGCCCACCCGAGTAACCCCTCGCCTAACGCCGACTTGTCAGACGTGAGAATGGCTATAGCCAGCGTCAGTTCTGACAAGTCGGCGTCAGCGGTGGGCCGCTGGGGTCCCGAGAGGTGGCAGGTTGTGAGCGAGCAAGCTGAGTCAACACCGAGGATCAGGCGCGCCGAGCGATTCTTCAACGAGCCGGGAGTGGCGGGGTTCATCCACCGCTCGTTCATGAAGTCGATGGGTCACGACGAGGAGGATCTCGGCCGGCCGCTGATCGGGATCTGCAACACGTTCAGCGAGCTGAACAACTGCCACCAGCACTTCCGGGAGTTGTGCGAGGCGGTGAAGCGTGGCGTGCTGCAGGCCGGTGGCACCCCGGTGGAGTTCCCGACCATCTCGCTCGGCGAGAACTTCCTCTCGCCGACGTCGATGCTGCACCGCAACCTGGCCGCGATGGACACCGAGGAGATGATCCGCAGCCAGCCACTGGACGGCGTGGTGCTGCTCGCGTCCTGTGACAAGACGACGCCGGCGGCGCTGATGGGAGCGGCCAGCGCCGACCTGCCGGCGATCCTGGTCAGCGGCGGGCCGATGCTGAACGGCCGGTACGGCGACCAGGTGCTCGGCGCCTGCACCGATTGCCGCCGACTGACCGCCGAACATCGCGCCGGTCAGTTGGACGACGCCACCTATCGTGCGTACGAGGACGGTGTCGTCCGCAGCGCCGGTCACTGCATGGTGATGGGTACGGCCTCGACCATGAACGCCCTGGCCGAGGTGCTCGGGATGGCGCTGCCCGGCAACGCGGCGATCCCGGCGGTCGACTCGCGCCGGCTCCGGCTCGCCCAGGCCGCGGGCCGGCGGATCGTCGGCCTGGTCGCCGAGGACCTGCGGCCGTCGGCGATCCTCACCCCGGAAGCCTTCGAGAACGCGATCACCCTGCTCAGCGCACTCGGCGGCAGCACCAACGCGGTGGTGCACCTGCCGGCGATCGCCGGCCGCCGTGATCTTGAACTCCCACTGCGGCTGTTCGACGAGATCAGCGCCCGGACCCCGCTGCTGGTGGACCTGAAACCGGTCGGCCGCTATCAGATGGAGGAGCTGTTCTATGCCGGCGGCGTTCCGGTGGTGATCAAGGAACTGCTGCCGCTGCTGCACGGCGATCAACTCACGGTGACCGGGCAGACCCTGGCCGAGAGCGTCGCCGACGCGCCGGCCCCGGACGGCTCGGTGATCAGGACGCTGGCCGAACCGCTCGACGCGCACGGCGGCCTGGCCGTACTCACCGGCAACCTGGCCCCGGACGGAGCGGTGATCAAGCACGCCGCCGCCAGCCCGGAGCTGCTCCAGCACCGCGGCCGGGCCCGGGTCTTCGCCGACGTGGCCGACCTGCGGGCCCGGATCGACGACCCGGACCTGGACATCGAGGCCTCGGACATCCTGGTGCTGCAGAACACCGGGCCGGTCGGCGGTCCGGGCATGCCGGAGGTGGGTAACCTGCCGTTGCCGGCCAAGCTGCTCCGGCAGGGCGTCCGGGACATGGTGCGGATCTCCGATGCCCGGATGAGCGGTACCGCCTTCGGCACTGTTGTGCTGCATGTGGCACCGGAGAGTGCGGTCGGTGGCCCCTTGGCCCTGGTCATTGACGGTGATCAGATCGAGCTCGACGTCCCCGGTCGAAGCCTGCGACTGCTGGTCGACGACGCGGAACTGGAGCGCCGGCGGGCGGCGTGGCGTCCGCCCCGGCCGTACTACGGACGCGGCTACGGGGCGCTCTATCTCTCCCATGTCGATCAGGCCCCGCTTGGTTGCGACTTCGACTTTCTGCACGGTTACAGCCCGATCGATCTGGCTGATCAGCCTAAGTTCTGACCCTTGTTCTGTTCGGGATCGCCAACACCCTTTCACTTGTGACTGCCGCGGTGGGGTCTGGGCGATAGGTGCGCGGGCAACCATCCGCCCGCGGGTGATCTTGGTGCCTGCTGCCGCTGTTCTGGCGTCCGCGTGCTCCCGCCAGGCCCGTCCACGCCCGCGCACCTATCGCCCAGACCCCACCGCTTCCTTTGAGTCCCACCCCCCTTTTTTAAAGCCACAGCCGAGCGCTGACCTGGTTCGTCTCCGCTTGCCTCACCGAGCGCTTGGGACCTCACGGCGGCGACGCCGCGAGCCGGTGCGGAAGACCTACTACGCGCCATACGGCGGAGGCGACGCCGCGAGCCGGTGCGGAGGATCTACGCGCGATCCGGCGGCGGCGCCAATAGAGTGTGCGCCCATGACAGAGTCCACGCCGCGCGCCGGGTTCGTGATCGCCGTCGACGCCGGTGGCACCCACACGCGGGTCCGGTGTTACGGCAGTGATGGGGCGTTGCTCTCGGCTGCGACGGGAGCGGGCGGGTCGCCGAGCCACAATCATGATGCGGCCGAGAATGTTGCCGACACCGTGGATCGTGCACTGGTGGAGGGCGATCTCGACCCGGGGGACGCGATCGGGTTCGGGGCCGGGCTGGCCGGGATCGGGCGGGCCGGGTCCAATCAGGGTGGCCGGACCAGCGCCTGGGCGGAGGAGCACTTCGCGCTGCCCTCGCTCCGCTGCCCGCGGCGCTTCGTCAACGACGCGGTGGTCGCCCATCGCGGTGCGCTGCTCGGCGAGCCGGGGGTGATCGTCGTCGCCGGCACCGGGTCGATGATCTTGGCCATCACCGCGGACGGCGAGGAGATCGAGAGTGGGCAGTTCCAGCATTATGCCGGTGGTGCGCGGCATCTGGTCTTCGACCTGATGCACCAGATCTTGATCGGTACGACCTCGACGGACGATGCGCCGCTGGTCGCTCAGGTGCTGGAGCACTGGGGTGTCGATGATCTGCCGGCGCTGCGCCGGGTGATCTTGGACCTGGCGGAGCTCGATCACAACGATGTCAAACGCCGCTACGGCGCCGTGGCCCCGCTGATCACCGCGGCCGCGGAGACGTCGCCGCTGGCCGACCAGGCGATCCGCGGACTGACCGACAAGACCGCGCACGGCGTCCTCGTCCTGGCCGCCCTGGTCGGCACCGAGCCGGTCCCGGTCGCGGTCACCGGTGCGCTGGCCAGCGATCCGGCCTTCACCGACCGGCTCGGAGTCTCGCTCTGCGTGCCCGGAGCCGTGTACAGCAAGCTCGTACCGCCGGTGTTGGACTCGGTCGGCGGTGCCGCCCTGCTCGCCTACGAGGTGGGCGGGCTGACGCCCGGACCGGACGTCATCGACCGGCTGCGGAACGCGGCCTGACCCGCTCGCCAGCTGTCCCAGCCGGCCGGCGGCGGGGCGTCGGTGTAGCCCAGCGCCAGGCTCCAGAACCTCGCCAGCAAGGTCGGGGCGGCGCAGTCGATGGTGAGGGTCCAGGCCGTCGTCACCCTGCGACCGTACGCCAGGGAGCTGACAGCATGATCAGGAGTGACAGCGCGGAGGTCGGGGCTTCGTTCCCCGAGCCGGGAACGAAACCCTCACGTCCCGGTCGCCCGGGTCAGCCGACCGAGGGGCCGAGGCCTAGGGACTGGGGCGTGCTGGAGTCGGGGGACGGCTGGTGCAGTCCCTCGTCGAGTGCGCCGTATTCGGTCATCAGGGCCGCACTGCCGCCCCAGGGTGTCTGCTCCTCGGCGATCAAGGTGTTGGTGGTGAGCAGCAGTCCGGCCACCGACGCGCCGTTCTGCAACGCCGACCGAGCGACCCGGAGTGGATCGACGATGCCCATCTCGAGCATGTTTCCGTAGCGTCCGTCGAGGGCGTCAAAGCCTTCGTCGATGCCGAGGGCGCCGACCCGTTCGAGCACCTCGATGCCGTTGTAGCCGGCGTTCACGGCGATCAGGTAGGTCGGCTCGGTGAGGGCGCTGCGGACGATGTCGACGCCGATCCTGTAGTCGTCCTTCACCTCAAGATCATCGAGCGCCGCCGCCGCGTGCAGCAGGGCCACGCCGCCGCCGGCGACGATCCCCTCGGCCATCGCCGCCCGGGTGGCCGACAGCGCGTCCTCGACCCGGTGCTGCAGTTCCTTCAGTTCGGCGTTGGTCGGCGCGCCGACCCGGATCACCGCGACCCGGCCGGACAGGGCGCCGATCCGTTCGGTCAGCACGTCCTCGTCGATGCCGAAGGAGGCCCGATCCAGCTCGGAGCGCAGCTGGGTCACCCGGAACTCGACCTCCTCGTTGTGACCGGGCGAGGCGATGATCGAGGTCCGGTCGGCGGTGACCCGGACCTGGTCGGCCCGGCCCAGGTGGCCGATGGTCATCGTCTCCAGCATCACCCCGGAGTGCTTGCTGAACACCTCACCACCGGTGATCGCGCCGATGTCCTCCAGCTTGTGCAGCCGCCGGTCGCCGAATCCCGGTGCCCTGACGGCGACGCACTTGAAGATCCCGTTGACGTGGTTGTGCACCAGCATGCTGAGCGCCGTGCCCTCCAGGCTCTCGGCGATGATCAACAGCGGCTTCGGGTCGCGCATGATCTTGTCCAGCAACGGCATCAGCTGCTGCACCTTGGTGATCTTCTCACTGCACAGCAAGATGTACGGATCGTCCAGCACCGCCTCCAGCGCGGCCGGGTTGGTCACCATGTACGGCGACAGGTAGCCGTTGTCGAACTCGAACCCCTCGACGAAGTCCACACTCATGCCGTGGCTCGCGGACTCCTCGACGCTGACGATGCCGCCGTCGCCGACCGTGTACAGCGCCTTCGCGATGGCTTCGCCGACCACGTCGTCGTCATTGGCCGAGATCGCCGCCACCCGGGCCAGTTCGTGTTCGGTGGCGACCGGATGCGCCGCCTGGCGCAGGTGCTCGACCAGCCGGCCGACCGCGAGGTCGATGCCGCGCTTGACCAGCACCGGGTTGCCCCCGGAGCCGATCGCCCGCATCCCCTCCCGGACGATCGCGTGCGCGATCACGGTTGCGGTGGTGGTGCCGTCACCGACGATGTCGTTGGTCTTGATCGCCGCTTCCTTGACCAGTTGCGCACCCATGTTCTCGAACTGGTCCTTGAGAAAGATCTCCCGGGCGATCGTCACCCCGTCGTTGGTGACCACCGGCGAACCGGTGATCTTCTCCAGGATGACGTTGCGGCCCTTCGGCCCGAGCGTCGACTTCACCGCCTCGGCGAGCTTGTCGACACCCACCAACATGAGGTCGCGCGCTTCTTCACCGAAGCGCAGTTCCTTGGCCATGACAGTCCTCCTGAGCGAGCTGGGGTAACAGAGCGGTTTACGGAACGAGGATCGCGCGGCCCCTGACCCGACCGGCGTCGAGATCGGCGACCGCGTCGGTCGCGGCCGCCAGCGGATAGGTCTTGGTGTGCAGCGTGACCTTGCCGGCCTGGGCCAAGATCATCAGTTCGGCCAGCTCGTTGTAGGAGCCGACGATGTTGCCGATGATGTTGCGCTCGGTGGAGATGATGTCCAGGGTCGGGATCTGCACCTGGCCGCCGTACCCGATCACGAAATACGAGCCGGCCCGCCCGGTCATCGCGAAGCCGTCGTGCTCCGCGCCCTGCTCGGCGACGAAGTCCAGCACCACCTCGGCACCGGCCCCGCCGGTGTGATCAAGGACTGCGTCCACCTGCCCGCCGTCGGCGACGACGGTCTCGGTAGCACCGAGGTGGCCGGCCAGGGTGAGCGCGTCGGGGTTGCGGTCCACCACGATGATCTTGGCCGCGGTCAGTGCGGCCAGGCACTGGATGCCGATGTGCCCGAGCCCGCCGGCCCCGATCACGACCGCGGTCGTCCCGGGATAGAGCAGCGGCAACGCCTTGCGCACCGCGTGATAGGCCGTGATTCCGGCGTCGGCCAGCGCCGCGACGTCCTTCGGCTGCGTGGACGGATCGAGCTTGACGCAGGCGCGGGCGGAGGTGAGCAGGTATTCGGCCATCCCGCCGTCACTGTCCAGCCCGGGGAAGGTGCTCTCGACGCAGTGCATGTCCTGGCCGGTCCGGCAGGCCCGGCACAGCCCGCAGGTCGGAGTTGGGTGCAAGATCACGGTGTCGCCGACCGCGACGTTACTGACCGCCGACCCGATCTCCTGCACCCAACCCGCGTTCTCGTGGCCGATCGTGTACGGCAGCGGCGGATCCATCGCCGCGGCCCACTGACCCTCGATGATGTGCAGATCGGTGCGGCAGACGCCCGCGCCGCCGATCTTGATCACCACGTCCAGCGGTCCCTTGACCGACGGTTCCGGCACGTCCTCGACGACCGGCTGTTGGTGATATCCGTGTAGTCGTACGGCTTTCATGACTCGACCTCCTCGCCCGCACCGGTGCTGTCGTACCGGTGCCGCAGCATGCCCCGGCAGATGCCGGTGTTGGCCTCGATGCCCACTCTGGTCAGCCGGGCCCGACCCAGGTGGATCGGTACGGCAGCGGCGGTGACCCGCTCCCCGGTGTCCGGGTCCGTCAGCAACGGGGCCGCGTCGTCGGTGCGTAGCCCGAGCTCGGCCCGCCGCCGGCACAGCCGATCACGCTGCTCGGACGGCGGCAGGTCGCCGAGGGTGAGTTCCAGCAGCGCCTGATGATCAACGCCGAGCGGCCGCACCACCTGGTCGGTGCCGGCCAGCACGGCCTTGATCAGAAACATCCGGCGCAACTCGTCCAGCTCGCCCACCGCCTCGCCGGCGAACGAGACCGCGAACCCGGCCCGGGCGGCCACGCCCGCGTTGATCGCCTCCGCCGCGAAGTGGTCCTCCAGCACCACCTCGGCGCTGCGCACCTCAGGCAGCGCCGACACGGCGTCGTAGGCGTCGGCGACCATCAGGTAGGCGAAGTTCGGCGCACAGAAGTAGGTCGGCAGCCGCAACCGGACCTGCACGTCACCGGCGGCCGACATCCGGCAGGAGGAGACGAACCCGAGTGCGGTGATCGGCTCGTCGAGCTCCGGGTCCCGGACCGTGTCCAACGCGGCCAGGACCCGGGACCGCTCGGCGAGCTGGGTGGTCATGATCATGGAGCCAGCGCGGGGTCGGGCTCGGGAGCCAGCACGGCGTCAGGCTCGGTCTTGACCGCCACCTCGTCCGGGACCTCGATGTCGTAGAGCCTCGCGGCGTTCAGGCCGAGGATCTTCTTCTTCCCTTCGACGCCGAGCCGCGGATAGTCCGCGAACTCCGGGTCGTCCGGGAAGTCCCAGTCCACGAAGCCCTCGATCTGCCACTTCGGCGTCCAGATCGCGTAGTCGCTGCCGAAGGTCATCTTGTCCTCGCCGATCCAGAACAGCAGCTCACCCATCACCTTGGCAAAGAACCTCGGCCGGGCGTGCATCAGACCGCCGATCACCACCGACAACCCGGCGTACACGTTGGGCTCCTGGGTCGCCATGAAGCAGAAGTCCTCGATCCGTGGCAGCCCGACGTGCTCGACGATGAAGTTGAGCTCCGGGAAGTCGGTCGCGGCATGATCGACATCGGAGACGTCGAACGCGTCCTTGTCCAGCGGCCAGATCGTCGGGCCCTTGTGCACATGGATGTTCTTGATCCCGAGCCCCTGGGCCTCGGCCAGGAAGCGGTACGCTTCGGGGTCGGACAGCTTGTAACCGCGCGACCCGTTGTTCCACTCGGCGGTGTAGAGCTTGACGCCGCGGGAGCCGTACCGCTCCACGTTGTAACGCAACTCGGCCAGTCCGGCGTCACCGTCCCGCGGGTCGAACCGGGTGTTGTGGATGAACTTGCCGGGGTGCTTCTCGCCCAGCTTCGCGTTGCGTTCGGTGGTGTTGAAGCCCTCCGTGTACCACTCCTTCAGGTAGGTCGGCTGGAACACCGCGACGTCGACGTAGCCGTCCTCGAAGACGTCCTTGATCAAGTCGTCCTCGGAGTACTTCTGGAAGTGCTCGATCGACCAGTGGGTTTCGGCCGGCGCCAGGCTCTGGTAGGCGTGGAAGCACTCGATCCAGCCCTTCGCGAACTGCTCGTGGCCGGGCACCCAGTTGTCCGGAGCCGCGTTCCAGAAGTGCATGTGGCTGTCGACGACGAAATACTTCTCACCGTTCTTCTCGTACACCGGATTACCTCCTTCTCACTAGCGCGATGTCAGGTCGAAGCCGATGAACTCGGCGGCGTCCTCGGGATTGGCGAACATGATCGTCCGGTCGTCCTCGTGGATCATCCGGCCGTAGTGGGTCGACATGTTCTCCTCGAACTGCGCGGAGTCGTAGTAGCCGGACTCCTCCCCCAGCGCCTCCGAGATCTCGTCGTAGTCGAAGATCATCGTGCCGACGGCGTCCACTCTGATCATGGACGGCAGCGGGGTGACCGTGACGTTGTCCTTCTGTCGCATCACCTCGGCCACGACGGCGCCGACCTGGTTGTTCATCAGCGTGACGCCGCACCGGTTGGACGCGGTGTTGTCGGACTTGTACGGGCTCTCGGTGGGGGTCTTCAACGTGGTCACTGGGACAACTCCTTCGGTTCGGTGAGGCCGAGACCGGTGACGATGCCGCTGAACCGGCTCTTGACCCGGTCGAGCCCGTCCTCGAATCTGGGCGGCTTGCTGTCCGGCTGCGACCACAGCGGCTGCAGCGTGCGGGCCGCGGCGATGCATCGTGGCACCCAGCTGGACAGCCAGCCCTGGATGATCTCCTTGTTGTGGTCGGCGAACTCACGATCATTGGTGAGCAGCTCGAACATCGCCTTGGTGTAACGGAGATCCCGCTCGGCGAAGTCGTACTCGGCCGCGCCGATCACGGTCGGGGTGACCCAGTCGCCGTTGCCGGGGGCGGCCTGCTGCACCAACTGGCTGCGGAACAGCTCACCGACCAGCGGCTCGAAGATCACGTTGGCGGCGAAGATCGCCTCGCACCAGTCGTCGATCGCGGTCAGTTGCTCGGCGGTCTCGCGCAACTTCTGCCAGGCCGGGTCGGAGTTCCAGGTCTCCAGGTGCGCGGTGCCGTCGAAGCCCTCGATCTCCTCGCTCAGCGTCAGGTTGTAGAGCGCCAGGTCCTGGGCCGCGCGGATCCGGTGCATGCTGTTCACCGAGATCGCGTTGTTGTGCATGTTGGTCGGCGCCCGCCGGTTCGCGTTCGCGTACAGGTAGAGACCGAGACCATGATCAACATGCATCCAGGCGCCGACGTGCTGCTCGACGAACCGGACCCAGTTCGGATTCCACTGCTCGAAGGCCTTGGACTGCCGCGCCGCCTCGACGTTCTGGGTGACCTGCCGGACGACGTTGGAGTTGTACCGGTAGAGCGTGAGCTCCCACTCCTCGTTCGGATCGCGGAACTCGTGCCAGCCGTGCGCCGGCCAGGAGAAGTCCTTGGCGATGCCGCCGGTGCCCGGGCCGCGGACCGGCTCGGGCTTGTCCACGCCCCAGGCCTTCAGCACGGTCCAGTCCAGCGGATAACCGCCGCGGCCGTCGGCGAAGCCGTACAGCCAGCCCTGGGTGAGGTAGTGCCGCGGATCCGGCTGCACCTCGACCGTGACGTCCTCGTAGTGGGTCTGTTTGCGCTTCTGCGGGTCGTAGTAGTTGTAGCGGCGCGACAGCGAGTCCGGGAACACCTTGGCGCCGGCCTCGGCGTCGGTGAAGACCGGCTTCGGCACGCTCCGCTCCGGCGTCCCACCTTCCTGCGGGGGGATCTCTTGGGTCGGGATTTCCTTCGTCGGATCTTGGGTGGTCGTCATCTGATCTCCGCCTCCAGCACCTTCGGGTTGCCGGCGTCGCCGGTCGTGGTGAACTTGTCGTAGAAGGTCCGCTTCTCGGGTACGCCGAGCCGTTCGAGCAGCGGCAGCGCGGCCTCCACCATCGGTGGCGGGCCGCAGACGTAGGCGTCGGCGCGGGACAGGTCCAGCTCGAACCGGGCGACGACGTCGGTGATCATCCCGACCTCGCCGTCCCAGTCCTCGCCCGGTCCCGGCTCGGACAACGCCGGCACATAATCGAACCGCGGCAGCTTCACCGCCAGTTCCGCGAGCTCTTCGGTGAAGCACAGGTCACGCCGGCCGCGCGCCCCGTAGTAGAACGTCGTCGGCCGGTCGATGCCGCGCTCGGCCATCGACCGCAGCAGGGCAAGGATCGGCGCCATTCCCGCGCCGCCGCCGAGGAAGATCAACTCCCGGTCCGGCGCGTCGCGCAAGGTGAACACGCCGAACGGTCCGCTCAGCGCGAGCTGATCGCCGATCGCCAGTCGTTGATCAAGGAACGCCGAGAACACGCCGCCCGGATAGACCCTGATCACGAACTCCAGCAGGCCGCCGTCCCGGCTGGTGGTGTTGGCCATCGAGAACGACCGGACGTGCTCGGAGTCCGGCACCGCGAGATCGACATACTGGCCGGGGAAGAACTTCAGCTCCGCCGGCTCGATCAGCCGGAGCACCAGGTGCCGCAGGTCGTGGGTGACCGGAGTGATCGCCACCACCTCGGCCCGTGCCTCCTGGATCGGCAGCCCGGACCTGATCATGTCTTCGTCGTAGTTGAGCAGCTCGATCGTGACGTCCTCGAACGGATGCGCCCGGCAGAGCAGCGTGTAGCCCTCCTCCAGCTCGTAGTCGGGCAGCGCGAAGGTCGAATAGCGATCAAGCTCGATGTCGTCGCCGTCCAGGACGAACGACTTGCACGAAGCGCACTGGCCCTCCTTGCAGCCATGCATCAACATCACGCCCTGCTCGGCGGCGGCGCGCAGGATCGTCTGCGCCTCGTCCACCTCGATCTCGATGCCGACCGGTTCGAACCGGACGACGTGCTTCTCGCCCATCGTCATCCGTCCTCTCCGGTGGTTGCGCTTGCTGTGGTCGCTCGGTCGTGGATTTGCTGCGTTGATTCCCCGCGGCGTCAGGGGCACGGAGCGGGAGGGCGGACCCTCCCGCTCCGGTCGCGGGCCGGGTCAGCCGTCGGCAGGGGCCCGTCCGGCCGGACCGCCCCGCACGTAGCGGGCCGCGAAGGCGTTCCGCTCGGACTCGGACATCTCGTTCAGCAGCACGTTCGGGCTCGCCAGCGGCGGGCACCGGCGAAGATGATCAAGGGTCCACATCTTCTTCGGATCAAGATCAAGATGCGGCTGGGCGACCATCGTCTTGCCGTCGTCGCGGACGAAGCCCATGTCGCTGACCACATCGGCCCAGTTCCAGCCGTGGTAGAGCGTCTCCCACTCGCGGTGGCCGATCAGCTTGCCCATGTTGGGCGTCTCCCGGCCCTGGTACGTCGGCCGGAACGCCGTCTCGTCGGTCCACTTGCACATCTCGTGGCAGTAGGTCCGCCACTGTCCGTCGACCTCGGCCATCACCATGTCCTCCCGGACCAGGCAGGGCACCATGCAGGTCCAGCAGCGGTGCGGGTACTCGTAGTCCACGTCCTCGAAGACGATCGGGTGGTGACCGTTCGGGGTGGCCAGTCGGTTGTAGTTCTCCCACCACTTGCCGTAGCGGTCGTACCAGCCCGGGTACTTGTACTCGAACCACTCGAAGTCCTTGTCCGTCATCGGATCGATCCGCCAGTAGTTGGCGAGCCAGCCGGTGGCGAAGAACTGGGCCACTTCGTGCACGTAGCCCTTGTTCCAGATCTGATCCCAGGATTCCTCGATCAGGTCGTGCGGGATCTCCAGCCCGTACTTCTCCAACGGGACCAGATAGCTGCGGTAGTAGTCGTCGTAGATCCACCGGCGCCACATCTCCGCATAGCTCTCGCGGTCCTTGCGGCGGTCCTTGGTGCCGTACTCGATGAAGGTCCCGATCGCCGCGTCGACCACCCGGTGGTTGTTCCACCAGGCGTAGCGCAGATCTCGGGCGAGCAACTGGTGGTTGTCCTCGTCGGCCAGGGCCATCAGCAACGTCGCGTACCCGTTGCTGATGTGCCGGGACTCGTCGGACTGGACCGAGTGGAACACCGTCGGCAGCAGGTAGTCGCCGTTGGCCGCGGCCTCGGCCGGCATCGCCACGAACAGGGTGTTGGTGAACGCCGTCTCGGCCACGATCGTCAGGTAGATGCTGGCCGCGGTGATCGCGTCACCGGTGATGAAGCCCTCGGCGAACTGGCGGCCGATGGTGCCGCAGTAGTCGCTCTGGAAGTTGCGCAGGCTGGAGTTGAAGCCCGCGGGATCGATGTAGTTGTTCATGTACAGGCGCTTCAGGTTCTGCTGGATCGTCGAGTGCCTGACCTCGTCGATCATCTGGATCGCCTGGCCGTTGTGCAGCTCGGGATTCGGCACGGTACGAAACAGCAGCGGCATCGCCCGCGCCGCGGAGATCTCCGGCAGCGGGATGATGCTCAGGAACAGCTTCTGCCACTCCAGCCAGCGCTCCTGCACCTGGCGGAACATGTTGCCCCGGATCGCGCCGTCGGAGGCGCCGTAGACCCGGTGATCCTTTTCTTCCTGCATGGGGAAGTACGAGCGCAGGACCTGCTTCAGCGGGTCCTTCTTCTGTGCCTTGCGGAACGTGTAGTCCGTCCCGTACTGAGACACCGGCTCGTGGTACGCGGGTTCCCAGGACAACTCCTGGATCTTCTGGTGGGCCCTCGCCACACTCTGTCGACTCATGGCACTCCTCACGTTCACTGGGTCGCTATGCGGCGACCACCGCCTCGGCCCGTCGCAACGGGGGCGCCGGTCCTCGCGGTAACGGGGCCGGCCTGGGTTGCTTGGGGGAATTCAAACGCCGCAGCGGTGTGATGCAGGTCTCAATATGAGACTCACGGCTCGTCGAGGACCGCGCGTCGCAATTCCGCCAGCCGTTCCCGGTTCTGCTGCACGATGCGGGAATTCCCTTCCGCCACAGGCGAAACGCCCAACGCGGTCAGCAGCGCGGCTGCGGCCACTCCCGGATCACCGGTCTCGCCCAGCACGGGGTGCAGTCCTTCGTCGGCCAGATGCTCGAAGACCAGGTTGACGATCGTCCACGGGTTGTAGGTCTCGTCCATCGCTGCCGCCTCCTAGTGTTGTGTCGCTTCAATTCCTTGACGCTGGGCGGCGTCCAGGTGCGTGCATCGCCAGGCCGACGAGGAAGACAGATCGGGTCATATGTCGACCGAGGAGAACGCCGCGAGGTGCGTGCCTGGGCGTCGCCAAGTGTTGAGGGATTGAGGCGGCGCAACACTCAAACCGGGCGTGGAACCGTCGTCCACGTACGCATCACACGGCGGCGGCCGCCGGTTGACGGTCTCAATTTGAGACACCTCAGCCGGTGTCGGCGGTTACCCTCGGAGCAGGGGCCGCGACACGCCACGGAGCAGTTGTGTGCGCCGGCATCCCGGGAGGCGCCCCAATGGACGAGCAACTGGCCGCGGCGAGACTCAGGTTCCTGACATCCGAACCGGTGCACCCGCGCGACGTGCGGCAGACGATCCTGGCCTCCTGGCGGCGGTCCCGCCGCTGGAACCTCCCCGCCGACCGGATCGATCTGCCCTACATCTCCGACCCCGACCTGGAACTTCCGCTGGCGCGCAGCGCGGACCCGGTGCTGCAGCGGTTGCATGATCACCTCGACGGCCAGCCGATCAGCGTGATCCTGACCGATCGCACCGGGCTGGTGCTGACCCGGCTGACCGCCGACGGCCGGCTCAGCCAGCACCTGGACAAGGTCAACCTGGCGCCCGGGTTCAGTTATGCCGAACAGTTCGCCGGCACCAACGGGATCGGTACGGCGCTCGAAGGCGGCCGGCCGATGCACGTGTTCGGCCACGAGCACTACGCCGAGGACCTGGAGGACCTGGCCTGCGCGGGGGTGCCGATCAAGCACCCGATCAACGGCAAGACGGTCGGCGCGGTCGACCTGACCTGCTGGCGCAAGGACGCCGGATCGCTGCTGATCGCGCTGGCCAAGACCACGGCCGACCAGATCCGCTCGGCCCTGCTGAGCGACACCAGCGCCCGAGAGCTGGAGTTGCTGCAGGTTTATCTGCAGGCCAGCCGGCGGACCGGTGAGATGGTGATCGCGATCGACCGGGATCTGGTGCTGATGAACGACTCCGCCCGGCAGGTCCTCGATTCCGCCGATCAGCCGATGCTGCTGCGGCACGCCGCCGAGCTGCTCGCCGCCGGGCGCCGCGCGCCGGCCCTGATCGAGCTGCCGAGCGGGCGGCGGGTGCGGATCTCCTGCCGGCCGGTGAACCCGGACCGGGTCGGCGGCGGGATCGTCCACCTGACGCCGCTGCCGGCCGAGCCGGCGCGTCCGGCCGAGTCGCGACCAGCCGGCCCGGCCGATCCTGCCCGGGGTCGTCGGCACCGGTGCCTTGTGGCTGGGCAGTTGTCGCGCGGTGGACCGGGCCTACCGGGCCGGCGAGTGGTTGGTGCTCAGCGGCGAGCCAGGGGTCGGCAAGCTGGCCCTGGCCCGCGCGGCGAACCAACTGAACAACCCGGCCACGCCGTTTCCGGTGGTCGACGCCGCGACCACCGCCGAGGGCTGGATCGCCGATCTCGAGGCCGAACTGCTGGACGA